>NZ_CM171610.1:200000-4279824 GCF_057401805.1 Sphingopyxis sp. 550B
GCTCGTCGCGCGCCTGCTCGTATGGCCGAGTTTCGATTTCCGGGGCTGCGGGCAGATCATCGGCTTCGGTTCCGCGATTCTCTTCACCCAACTCTTCTGGCTGGTGCAGAGCCAGGCCGACATCGTCATCGCCGGCCGCCGATTCGAACCGCACGCGCTCGGCCTTTACGCCGAGGCGCTGTTCCTCGCGCAGATCTTCATGGGCAAGTTCGTGCCGCCGCTGAACGAGGTCGCCTTTCCCGCCTATTCGCGAATCAAGACCGACCGCGCGGCGGTGCGCTGGAATTTCCTGAAGACGGTGCGGCTGCTGACGCTCGTCGCGGCCCCCTTCTATTGCGGACTCGCGGTCGTCGCCGCGCCGATGGTCGAGACGCTGTTCGGCATCAAATGGATCGGCATGGTGCCCTATATCCAGATCATCGCGCTCGCGCTGATCTTGATGACGGTCCAGATTCTCTTCTCGCCGGTCAACAGCGCGCTCGGCAAGCCGTGGGTGTCGACGCTCGCGTCAATGGGCGGCGCGATCATCTTTCCGACCGCTTTCCTGATCGGCGCGCAATGGGGGCTGATCGGCATGGCGCGCGCTTGGTTGATCGCGGCGCCGCTGCTGCTGCTGCTGACCGCGCGCCTGTCGGGACCGCTGATCGGCGTGTCGCTGGGCGATGTCGCGCGTGCGATGCTGCCCGGCCTCGCCCCCGCGCTGCTGATGGCGGTCGGAGTCGCCCTCGCCGGCGAAGCGCTCGCGCCGTTCGCGCTTGCCGCGCCGGTCCGGCTCGCGCTGCTCGTCGCGCTGGGCGTGCTGCTCTATGGCGGGCTGCTGTGGTTGTTCGCGCGCGAGGCGCTCGCCGAGGTGCAAAGGGTTGCGTTGCGGCGGTCGGCGCCCGAGTCGCCGTGACCGCCGCCGCGGCGATCAGGACGCGATATAGTCGCGCATCGCGGCCGCCTCGGCCTCGATCTTGTCGATGCGATATTTGACGAGATCGCCGATCGACACGAATCCCACGAGTCGCCCTTCGTCGACCACTGGCAGGTGCCGAATCCGCTTCTGCGTCATCTGTGACAGCGCGCCGATTACCGCCATGCCCGAATCGCACGTCACCGGCGACTTGGTCATCACATCGTCGATCTTGCGGTCGAGCGCATCGGGGCCGTAGGAGGAAATCAGCCGCACCAGGTCGCGCTCGGAAAAAATGCCGACGATCATGTCGCCGTCGAGCACCGGAACCGCGCCGATGCGATGCTGCGCCAGCAGGTCGATCACCGCGCGCACGCTGTCGTCCTGCCGCGCCGAAATCACCGCGCCCGTACGCCCGTAGAGGATGGCTCCAATCGTCATTCCTGCCGCTCCCACCATATATCGTCGCGGCAAAGCCTATCATGATTCGCGCCAAAGCCGAAACGCCAGAGGCCCGCATGCCGTCATTCGGGCTTGGCCTCGGCGCGCGGTTGGTTCATGGGGGGGCATGGTCAAACATTCGCCCCTCGACGATGGCGACACGTCGAAAGTCGCCTGGGCGCGCTATCGCCGGCTGATGCGCGGCATGGCGATCGTCTCGCTGGTCGCCGTCGTCGGCGCGCTCGGCTGGCTGCGCTATACGATGGGCGACGCGCTGACGATTCACATGATGATCGCGACCGCCGCCGGCGTCGGCCTGTCGGTGATGCTCGGCGCGGCGCTGATGGGGCTGGTCTTTCTGTCGAGCGGCAGCGGGCACGACGAAGCGATCGACGATCCCTTCGCCGACGACCCGGACATGAAGAATGACCGATAGCCCGCGCGACCCGATCCTGCGGGTCGTGCCCCAACCGTCCGACATCAACAGCAACGGCCATATCTTCGGCGGCTGGGTGCTGTCGCAGATGGACATCGCGGGTGGCATCGTCGCGGCGCGCATCGCGCAGGGGCCGACCGCGACCGTCGCGATCGAGGCGATGGAATTCATCGCGCCGATCCTGCTTCGCGACCTCATCTCCGTCTATGCGCACCTCGAGCGGCGCGGCCGCACGTCGATGGGCATCCGGATCGAGGTAATCGCGACCCGCGGCCGCGACCAGCGCGAGGTCAAGGTGACCGAGGGGCTTTTCACTTTCGTCGCACTCGACGCGGATCACCGCCCGCGCCCGCTGCCACCGGTCTAGACCTTATTTAGCGCGATAATCGAGCGTCCGGCTGTCGTTGGCCGGCACGGTGACGATCCAGGTGGGCAGACCATCCTTACGCGGCAGTTTGCGGAGCCGCGAATCGACCACTTTCATGTCGTCGATGGCGAACCCGAGTTCGAGGACGACCGCAAAGGGGTTCGCGTTGGTCACGGTCACGCGATAATCTTCGCCTTGCTTGCCCGGCGCATGATGATTGTCGGCGGTGACGAGGACCTGGCGACTTTCGCCGATGACGAGGTTGACCGTCTCGCCAACCGCATGGTCGCGCATCGCGCCCTCGCCCGCGAGCAGTTCCTCGCCGAGCGCCGATTCGAACACCGCGACCTGTCCGCTCGGCAAGGGCACGCCGAGCTTGCCCGCCTCCTTGTTCTCCATCCGCAGCACGATCTGGGTACCTTCGTTTTTCGGTTCGCAGGTCGGACAGGTCCGCAGGCGATGGATGGTGCGGAACGGCACCTTGTCCTTCACCAGCAGCGCGACCTGCTTTTGCGCATTGGCCGCGACCGTCACCCGCATCGGCACGCGATAAAGCTTGAGATCGCCCATATCCTCGAGCTGCGCGGTGCTGAACGCGGTGATCGCCATCGGCGAATCCATCAGGCTTGCCTCGCGCCGCTGCGCGGTGACGACGATATCGTAACCCGCCATTGCGGCGGGCGCCGGCGGCGGAGAGGGCGGTGGCGGAGGCCGGATGCCGTTGCGCCCGCTGCCGGTCGGGAAGCAGGACAGGCGAAGCTGCGGTTGCGGCGGCGCCTCGACCAGCTCATCGAAATCCTGCTCGACATTCAGCGTCCCCGCAAGCGCCGACAGATCGGCATCGGCAAAGCTCTCGCCATTGCTGTTGGCGACGGTCAACCAGGCGAAGAGATCGAGCGTCTTCCCGTCGCCCGCGACGCGCGCGACATAATTGCTCGCCCAGTCGAAGCCCGTCGACAAATAGGTGAGCGTTACCGTCACGCGCTGCGCGGCCGGACTGCGCGTCGTCACTGACAGCGTCGGCTTTGCGGTCAGCCCCTTCGGCACCCTGTCGTAAAGGAGCATTTCGGGAAGGCCCGAACAGCGCAGCGCCTCATAGCCGGCGGCGGTTCGCAGCACGACGGCGCCGTCGGGACCCGAGCGGATGAAGGCATTCTCTTCGGTGACCTTGCCCGTCGCGCGATCGGTGCGGCGGAGGTGGACGCGATTGCCGAGCGATCCGTCGAGCAGGCTAGCGGGCGACAGCAGCGCCGCGTCGCGATTCTTCTGCACCACCCCGCCGGGCAGGCCTGTGACGATCGCCGATACCGCGACCATCCCTTCGGCCACGCCCTCGAAGCGCAGCAGCGATTCGCCCGCCGGCAGGTCGATCGTGCGCTGTTCGGAGATCAGCGCGAAGCCTGCGAGGCTGTCGAGGTCGATCTCGCCGCCTTCGCCGCGTCCGGGATCGCGGAACGCGCTGATCGAAACCAAATCGGGGGCGGTCGAAGTCACGACGCTCTGCGCCGCCGCGGGCGATGCGGACAGAAGCAGTAGCAAAGCAAGCGACCGGCGCATCGCGGCGCGGATCAATAGCGCGTTTCGAAGGTGGCGGTGATCGTCGTCTCGCCATTGGCAGGAACCGTCACGCGCCATCGCGTCCCGTCGCTGTCGAGTCGTTCGCTCTTCCGGCTTTCGGTGATGATGCGCGTGTCGTCCCAATACCAGTCTAGCCCACGCTGGACGAGGTCGATCGTCACCGGCTGCGGCCGCGCATTGGTGAGCAGATAGGACATCGACGAGCGCCAGATCGACGGCGACCGTCGTTCGCGCGATACGACGGTCGCCTTCACCTTGACGTCGAAGGCGTCGCCGGTCTTGAGGCCGAGTTCGCTGCCCATCGGCGTATGGCCGATCCGGCTTTCGCCGATGAACTGCGGGTCGCCGCGCATGTCGCGCTGGTAGAAACGCACCGTCCCGGCGGGCAGCGCGTCGCCCAACCCGCCTTGCGCGCTCGAACTGAACTTGATCACGCTCGCCGCGCTCTGCGGCTCGGTCATATTGTTGAAGCCAGCCACTGTATATTCGTAGATCTTCTGCGCCGGCACCTTCGCCACGTCGAGGAAGCTGACCTGCTTCGTCTGCGCGTTGGCGATCGTCGTGCGCTCGGCCAGCGGATAGAGATAATAGTCGCCCAGCTGTTCGCGCGGCGCGGTCTCGGTGCCCGCGCGGCGCAATTCGCCCGGCGCCACGGGCCGCGGACGATAGACGCCGCCACTGCTCGCCGCATTACCCGCCGACGGCGTGCCCGCGACGAGCAGGGTGCGCGCCCGGTCGAAGGTGGTGCCGGTGGTGTTGGTCAGCGTGACCCAGCCCTGGACGTCGATCGTCCCCGCCTTCTCGTCGTAGAGCGACACATAGTCGGCCGCCCAGCCGAGCCCGCCGGTCAGATAGGACAGCGTCGCCGGCCGCGTTCCGGTGCTCTTGCTCTCGACCGTGATCGACAGCGTCGGCTTGGCGCGCAGGTTCGGCGGAATCTTATCGAAGATCACCCGCACCGGCAGCCCGTCGTCGCGCAATATCTCGATGCGCGACCCGATCTCGAGCACGACGCCGCCGTTGACCGCGAGCACCTTCGCGCGCTCGCGCGTCTCGGCACCGGTCGCGGGATTGATGCGCAGCAGCGTCACCGTCTCGCCGACCGCCTTCTGCATCAGCGCGTTGGGCGACAGCAGGTCATAATCGAAATTCTGCTCGACGATCGCGGTGCCCGCGGCGCTGAACGACACCGTCTGCGGCCGGATCTGCGCCGACACGTCGGGAAATTCCTGCCGCGTCCGACCGGCGGGAAAGGAGATTTGCCGGATGTCCTGCACCAGCGACTGGCCGCCATTGTAGATGGTGACCGACAGGTCGCCCTGTGCATTGCCGGCGGCGGGGTCCTGCGCCGCGGCGGAAGCGGCGCCCAGCGCCAGGGTCAGACAGCAAAGGCTTGCCAAGGCTCGCATGAAAAACTCCCCCGAACGGTGGTCCGGGGGAGGCTATGGCATGTCGATGGCAAAAACCAGCGTCGAATCGCGGACTTATTCCGCCGCTTCGACCCCGGTGTCGCGCGCGGCGAGTGTCCGGCGCGTGCGCCGCGGCTTGGGCGCCGGCGCCTCTTCGGCGCTGTCCCCGGCGGGGGCATCGGCATTGCGTTCGCTGCGGCCGATCGCGGGTGGCAGTGCGGCGCTGTCGATTCCCGCTGTTTCGCGCGCATCCTCCTCACGCTCGCGCGTGCGGCGCGGGCCGCGGCGCGCGGTGCGCGGTGCGGGGGGCGCATCCTCGGGCGTCTCGCGCTCGGCGCTGCCCCCTTCCTTCGTTTCGGTACCGGCTTCGCTGCGATCCTGATCGCGTTCGCGACGGCCGCGGGCGCGCGGCTGGCGATTGCCGCGCCCATCCTCGTCGTCGCGGCGGTCGCGGTTGCCGCGCGTTTCGCCGTCCTGCTCGGTTTCGGTCCGCTCGCCATCGCTGTCGAGATCGCTCTCGTCATGGCCGTCGAAATCCTCGACCCCGCGTACTTCGCGATGGCGGTCGGGGCTGCGCTCCTGACCGCTCTGCGCCGCCCTTTCCTCCTGGCGGGCGCGGAAATCGCTGTGGACGCGGAAATAATGGTCGGCGAACTGCAGATAATATTCGGTCTGCACCCGGTCGCCCGAAAGCTGCGCGTCGCGCGCGAGATTCTTGTATTTCTCGATCATCTGGACGGCATTGCCGCGCGCCCGGCTGTCGATCCGGTTGGCCTGGTCGACGCCCCCGCGTCCGCCCGACTGCGACCGGTTGTTGCTGTTGTTGTTGCGGCCGCGACGGCGACCGCTCTGCCGGTTGTTCATGTTCAACTGAGACATCCTGTCGAAAGCTAATAAGCTATGCCAACCCCTTTTGGCCGGCGGCACCAAATCGGCGTGCCGCACCCGCGCTCGCTGCGCGGTTCTAGCCCTCTGTCGCCCGCGCCGGACCCATGGTCCCGCACCGGCATCGCAAGTGGGAAGCAGACCAGCCGGCCCGATGAAGGGACCCCGGTCGGGCCTGTGAGCCGCCCCCTACAGCGCTTTGCGGCGGAAACCAAGAAAATTCTTGTATGGGGGCGCTATCCGACGCGGGTCAGCAAAAGCGCCCGGTCGCGACCACCCAAATCCCGGCGGTACCGTACGGCAAATCCCGCCGCTTCGGCCAGTTCTGCCACCAACATATGCTGTGTGGACCCGATTTCAAGCACCGCCGCGCCGCCGGGGGCGAGATAGTCCGGCAGCATCGGAATGATCCGGCGATAATCGTCGAGCCCGTCCACCCCCGCGAACAGCGCGCTCGCCGGTTCGTATCGGACGACGTCGGGCATCAGCGCCTCGCCGTCGGCGATATAGGGGGGGTTGCACAGGATGAGGTCGAACGATCCCGCCACGCCCGCCATCCAGTCGCCGACGCGGAAGGCGGCGCGGGCCGCGAGCCCGAGGGCCTCCGCATTGGCGCGCGCAAGGGTCAGCGCGGCCTCGCTCGCGTCGATCCCCAGTCCGGTCGCCGCTGGCCATTCGGCGAGCGCCGCCAGCAGCAGCGTCCCCGGCCCGGTGCCGAGGTCGAGGACATGATGCGGCGACCGCGCACCGAAATGATCGAGCGCCGCCTCGATCAGCGTCTCGCTGTCCGGACGCGGGATCAGCGCACCGGGACCCACCGCGAGCCGGATCGTCCAGAAATCGCGATAGCCGACGATATAGGCGACGGGTTCGTGCGCCAACCGCCGCTCGACGAGCGTCGCGAACGCCTCCGGCACGGCGTAGCGGGAGGGATCGAGCAGCAGCGCCGCGCGCTCCACCCCCAGCGCATGCGCCATCAGCAGTTCGGCATCGAGGCGCGGGGTTTCGGACACGGCGGCGAGGCGGGTCGCGGCGGCGCGGAGAGCCAGCCCGACCTCACTCACGCCGAATTCCGTTCGTGTCGAGCGAAGTCGGGACACTCATCGAGACGATATCGAGCCGAGGGGTATCGCAACTTCGCTCGATACGAACGGATTCGGATCAGGCGGGGTGCTCCGAGGCTAATCACCCAGCCCCGCCAGCCGCTGCGCCTGATCCTCGGCGATCAGCGCATCGATCAGTTCGTCCATCTGTCCCTCCAGTATCTCGGGCAGGCGGTGGAGCGTCAGGTTGATGCGATGGTCGGTCACGCGCCCCTGCGGGAAATTATAAGTGCGGATGCGTTCGGACCGGTCGCCCGACCCGACCATTGACTTGCGCGCCGACGCCTCGGCGCTGTGCGCACGCGCACGTTCGAGGTCATAGAGCCGCGCGCGCAGCACCTGCATCGCCTTCGCGCGATTCTTGTGCTGGCTGCGCTGGTCCTGCTGGATCACGACGAGGCCGGTCGGGATATGGGTGATGCGGATCGCCGAATCGGTCGTGTTGACGTGCTGCCCGCCCGCGCCGGACGAGCGATAGATATCGACCTTCAGGTCCTTTTCGTCGATCGCGACGTCGACCTCTTCGGCCTCCGGCAGCACCGCGACGGTCGCGGCGCTGGTATGGATGCGCCCGCCGCTTTCGGTGACGGGAACGCGCTGGACGCGGTGAACGCCGCTCTCGAACTTGAGCTTCGCGAACACCCCCTGCCCCGTCACCGACGCGACGACTTCCTTGTAGCCGCCGACCTCGGCCTCGTTCGCCGAGATGATCTCGACCTTCCAGCCCTGCGCGTCGGCGTAGCGGCCGTACATGCGGAGCAGGTCCCCCGCGAACAGCGCCGCCTCGTCGCCGCCTGTCCCCGCGCGGATTTCGAGCATCGCCGCGCGCTCGTCGGCGACGTCCTTCGGCAGCAGCCTGACCGCAAGGTCGTGCTCGGCGGCCGGCAGCGCCTCCTTGACCGCGGCGATCTCCTCCTCGGCCATCGCCTTCATCTCGGCGTCGGACAGCATTTCATCAAGCGCCGCCAGCTCGCCGCGCAGCCGCACCACCTCGCGCGCCGCCGCCGCGACGGGCTCCAGCTCCGCGAACTCCTTCGAGGCCGCGACGAAATCGGCGGGCGTCATGTCGCCCGTCGCCATGCGCGCCTGGAGCGCGGCATGGCGCTCGATGATCGCGTCGATCTGCCTGGCCGAAACGTTCGCCATCACCCGATCGAACGAAACAGCGCTTCGGCGCGGGCGGCGGCCTCGCTGCCATCGGTCTTGGCGTTGGTGAAGGGAACGCCGTCGCGCAGGCTGATCGAAATCAGCGCGCGGGCGCCGACCTTCGCGGCCTTGTCGAAACGCTTGCGCGGCGAACCCGTCGCGACGATGTCCGCCGACACCCGATTGTCGCGCAGAAGGCGAAGTCCGCGCATCGCGAGATCGAACATCGCATCGTCCTCGACCGCGATCACCGCGTCGAGCCGCGTGTCGACGGCATTATCCGCGAGCAGCATCGCCAGTCGCTCAATACCCGCCGCCCAGCCGACCGCCGCGGTCGGCGGCCCGCCGAGCGCCTCGATCAATCCGTCATAGCGTCCGCCGCCCAGCACCGTGCCCTGCGCACCAAGCCGGTCGGTGACGAATTCGAACGCGGTGTGGCGATAATAGTCGAGCCCGCGCACCAGCCGCGCGTTGCGCTCCCACGCCACCCCGGCGGCGTCGAGCCCCGCGGTCACCGCGCCGAAGAAATCCTGCGCCGCCCCGGTCAGAAAGGCGTCGATGTCGGGCGCGCTGTCGGCAATGGGCCGGTCGCGCGGGTCCTTGCTGTCGAGGATGCGCAGCGGATTCTTGTCGAGCCGCGCGAGGCTGTCCTCGGACAGCTCGCCGCGATGGACGGTGAAATGCTCGACCAGCGCCGCACGCCACGCCTCGCGGCTTTCCGCGTCGCCGAGCGTGTTGAGCGTCAGCGTCACCCCCTCGGCGATCCCCAGTTCCTTCAGCAGCTGGTCGGCGAGGACGAGCAGTTCGGCGTCGGCAAGCGGGCTGTCGCTGCCGAGCACTTCGGCATCGAGCTGATGGAACTGCCGATAGCGGCCCTTCTGCGGCCGCTCGTAGCGGAACAGCGGACCGTGCGTTGCGACCTTCAGCGGCGCGAACTGCTGCCAGCCATTGGAGATATAGGCGCGCGCGATTCCGGCGGTGAATTCGGGGCGCAGCGTGATCGATTCGCCGCCGCGATCCTCGAAAGAATACATTTCCTTCGACACGACGTCGGTCGTTTCACCCAGGCTGCGCGCGAACACCGCGGTCGGTTCGATCACCGGCACCTCGACGCGCTTGAAGCCATAGAGGCGGCGCACGCGGTCGAAGGTATCGACGACATGCTGGAAACGGTCGGCGAAATCGCCGAGCATGTCCTGGGTGCCGCGCACCGGCTGCGGCGTCGGGATTTTCTTCGCGCGGTCCTTGCTCATGGCCGCGGCGTCTAATGGCTTTTCGTCGAAACGCAAAGGGTCCTCGCAGACCCCGCGCTGGACCTTCGCCGCTTTTCCCGGCAACAGGCTGACCATGAAAATGGCACCGTTCGTCGCAGCGGCCCTGCTGGCCGCTCCCTTCGCCCTCGCCTCCTCCTCCGCCGCCGAGGAGGCCAACAGCCGCCCGCAGCCGGTCGTCCAGCCGCATGTCGTGCCGCTGCCCGCCGACAAGGCCTATCCGGGGACGCTGCAGCTTCGCGTCGATGCGACCGACGTCGCGCGCGGAATCTTCCGCGTCCGCCAGACGATTCCGGTCGCGAAGAGCGGCAAGCTGACCCTCCTCTATCCGCAATGGCTGCCCGGCAAGCATGCGCCGCGCGGCGCGATCGCGGAGATCGCGGGGTTCCGGCCCAGCGCCGGCGGGACGCCGCTGACCTGGGTGCGCCAGCCGACCGACGTCTATGCCTTCGACATCGACATACCGGCGGGCACCAAGAGCATCGACGTTGCCTTCGACTTCCTGTCGCCGACGCGGCCGAGCGAGGGCCGCATCGTCGTCACGCCCGCGATGATGAACCTCCAGTGGGAACAGGTCAGCCTCTACCCGGCCGGCTATTTCACGCGCAACATCCCGGTGCAGCTCGAGGTGACGCTGCCCGAGGGCTGGACCGGTGCCGCGGCGCTCGACGGGCTGAAGGTTTCGGGCAACCGCTACAGCTATGCCCCCACCAGCTACGAGACACTGGTCGACAGCCCGATGTTCGCCGGCAAGTTCTTCCGCAAATGGGACCTCGGGCAGAATGTCACGCTGAACGTCGTCGCCGACGAGGCCAAATATCTGGAGGCGACCCCCGACCAGATCGCGCGCCACGCGGCGCTGGTCGCCGAGACGGTGGCGCTGTTCGGGACGAAGCATTTCGACCGCTACGAATTCCTTCTCGCGCTCACCGACGAGCTCGGCGGCATCGGCCTCGAACATCATCGCAGCAGCGAGAACAGCCGCGCCACCGACTATTTCACGCGCTGGGACGACAATGATTCGGAGCGCGGGCTGTTGCCGCACGAATTCACCCACAGCTGGAACGGCAAATACCGCCGCCCCGCCAAGCTGTGGACGCCCGATTTCCGGACCCCGATGCAGGGCAATCTGCTGTGGGTCTATGAGGGCCAGACGAGCTTCTGGGACCTCGTCCTTGCCGGCCGTTCAGGCATGCAAAGCAAGGATACGGTGCTTGGCGAATGGGCGACCAACGCCGCCTTCTTTGCCGCGCAGGCCGGCCGGGCGTGGCGATCGGTCGAGGACACGACGCTCGACCCGGTGATCGCCGGCCGCAAGCCGCGCCCCTTCCCCAGCGCGACGCGGACCGAGGATTATTACAACGAAGGCTCGCTCGTCTGGCTGGAAGCCGACATGATCATCCGGCAGGCGACGAACGATATGAAGAGCCTCGACGATTTCGCCAAAGCCTTCTTCGGCGGCCGGGGCGGAGACTGGGGCGAGGTCACCTATGATTTCGGCGACGTCGTCGCAGTGCTGAACACCATCCACCCCTATGACTGGAGCGAGTTCCTGCGCACCCGTCTCCAGACTCCAGGCCAGCCTGCGCCGACCGGCGGCATCGAAAGGGCGGGATACCGGCTCGTCTGGCGCGACGCCCCCAACGCCTATGACCGGGCGCGGATGGCGCGCGCCAAGACCGCCGACCTCACCCACTCGCTCGGCCTGGTGATCGACAAGGACGGCGTTGCCACCGGCATCCTGTGGGACGGCCCGGCCTTCCGTGCCGACATCGTCAACGGCACGAAGATTCTCGCGGTCGACGGCCTCGGCTACAGCCGCGAGCGGATAGAGGCCGCGATCCGCGCCGCCGCCGACGGCAGGACTCCGGTGCGTCTGCTGGTCGAGCGCGGCGGCCGCTATCGCACGATCGAGATCGCCTATCATGGCGGCCTGCGCTGGCCACACCTCGAAAAGACCGGCAGCGGGCCGGACTGGTTCGACCGGCTGCTCGCGGCGAAACGCGCGCTCTGATTTCCCTCCCGCTTGCGGGAGGAGTAAGCTCCCCCTCGACTTTGCGCGCCGTCAGGCGCTAAAGGCGCGCGCCATTTCAAAAAAGACCGAAGGATATTCTCTCCCATGCGTATCGACCTGATCCCGGCCGGCGACAATCCGCCCGACAGCCTGAATGTGCTGATCGAGGTGCCGATCGGCGGCGAGCCGGTGAAATATGAATTCGACAAGGCGTCGGGCGCGCTGTTCGTCGACCGCTTCCTGCACACACCGATGCGCTATCCCGCCAACTACGGTTTCATCCCGCACACGCTGGGCGAGGACGGCGATCCGCTCGACGCGCTCGTCGTCGCGCGCACCTCGGTCATCGCCGGCGCGGTGGTCAAGTGCCGCCCGATCGGCGTGCTTTTGATGGAAGACGACAAGGGCGGCGACGAAAAGCTGCTGTGCGTCCCGATCAACGCGACCTTTCCCTATTATGCCGAAGTGGCGAGCTATCGCTCGATGCCGCCGATCGTCATGCAGCAGATCGAGCATTTCTTCACCCACTACAAGGAT
Source organism: Sphingopyxis sp. 550B (assembly GCF_057401805.1). Classification (NCBI taxonomy): domain Bacteria; kingdom Pseudomonadati; phylum Pseudomonadota; class Alphaproteobacteria; order Sphingomonadales; family Sphingopyxidaceae; genus Sphingopyxis; species Sphingopyxis sp. 550B. The sequence goes on from NZ_CM171610.1 coordinate 212,083, forward strand.
CTCGAACCCGGCAAATGGGCCAAGCTCAACGGCTGGGGCGACGTCGACGAAGCCAAGCGGATCATCGTCGAGGGGATCGAGCGCGCCAGGCAGGCCGGCGTCTGAGCCGCAGCGGGCTACGCGCCCTATTCCGGCGCGTCGCCATCCGAAACGAAGCGTATGTCCTGGCGCGGATAGGGGATGCGGATTCCCGCTTCGCCGAACCGGTCCCATATGTCGAGGAACACGCTGCCCTGGATATTGCCCAGCCCCGCCTCGGGGTCCGATATCCAATAGCGCAACTCGTGCTCGACCGCGCGCTCGCCAAAGCCGATGATCCACACCACCGGTTCGGGATCGGACAGGATGCGCGGATTGGTCCGCGCCGCTTCGACCATCAACCGCTGCGCCAGCCGCAGGTCGCAGTCATAGGGAACCGGAACCCGCATCCGCACGCGCACGTCGCGGCTCGAATAGCTCCAATTCTCGACCGCCTGCGTCATCAGCAGCTCGTTCGGGATCAGGTGCTTCTTGCCGTCGCGGGTCACGACGCTGACCGCGCGCACCCCGATCTTCGCGACATAGCCGACATTGGGCACGCCGCCGAGCGTCGCGACGCCCATCGAGGCGGCATCCCCCACCACGATCACGTCGCCCGGCTTGATCGAACGGTCCATCAGCAGGATGATCCCGGCGATCAGGTTGCCGACGGTCTTCTGCAGGCCGAAGCCGATCGCCAGCCCCGCCGCACCCGAAAAGACCGCCAGCGCGGTCAGGTCGATGCCGAGCAGGTCGACCCCGAACAGCAGCGCCAGCGTGAACAGCGCGATCGCGATCAGCTTTTCGGCCAAGATTCGCTGCGTGTCGTCGATCTGCCGGTTGCGGCGCAGGACCCACTTGATCGCGCGCAGCACGACGCGCACCGCGACATAGAGCAGCACCGCGACGACCAGCGCCGCGAACAGCGAATAGAGCGACAGGCGATAGTCGCCGATGTCGAGCCCGATCGCCTTCATCGCCGCGATCACCTCCGCGACGCCGTGCCGGGCGCTCGCCGCGACGCTCATGCCGCGAGCGCCGCAAGGCCGCGTTCGAGGTCGGCGATCAGGTCGGCCGGGTCCTCGAGTCCGATCGACAGGCGCACCAGCGCATCGCGGTCGGTCCACGTCGTCGCGGTGCGAATGCCCGCCGGATCGCTCGGCACGATCAGGCTTTCGTAGCCGCCCCAGCTGAAGCCGATCCCGAAGCACGCCAGCGCATCGACGAAGCGCGCGCGCGCCGCGTCATCGGCATCCGCCAGCGTGAAGCCGAACAGCCCGCTCGTCCCCGAAAAGTCGCGCGCCCACAGCGCATGGCCCGGATCGCCGGGCAGCGCGGGGTGGAGCACTCGCCCGACTTCCGGCCGCTCGGCCAGCCAGCGCGCGACGGCGAGGCCGTTCTCCGCATGCCGCGCCAGCCGCACGTCGAGCGTCCGCAGGCCACGCAGCATCAGGGCGCAATCGTCGGGCGAAACCGAATGGCCGAGCTGATAGGTCGCCTTGCGCAGCCGCGGCCACAGCGTGGGCGTCGCGGTAAGCGAGCCCATCATCGCATCCGAATGGCCGCCGACATATTTGGTGAGGCTCATCATCGTCACGTCGACGCCGTGCGCCAGCGCCGGGAACAGCAGCGGCGTCGCCCAAGTGTTGTCGAGCATCGTCACGACGCCGCGCTCGCGCGCGACGGCCGTGATCGCGGGCACGTCCTGCACCTCGAAGGTCAGGCTGCCGGGCGATTCGAGGAAGATCAGCTTCGTCGCGGGCTCGATCAGCGCGGCGATGTCCTTGCCGATCAGCGGATCATAATAGGTCGTGCGCACGCCATAGCGCTTCAGCATATCGTCGCAGAACAGCCGCGTCGGTTCATAGGCGCTGTCGACCATCAGCAGGTGATCGCCGGGCGCGAGCAGCGCGAGCAGCCCGGCGGTGATCGCCGCGACGCCCGACGGGTAGAGCAAGGTTCCCTCGGCCCCCGGCTCGAAGTCGGTCAGCGCGTCGGCGAGCGCCCAGACGGTCGGCGTCCCCCGCCGGCCGTAATAGAGCTTGTCGTGCGTCGCATGGCCCCGCGCGCGGAGATCGGCAACCGAATCGTAGAGGATCGTCGAGGCGCGCCAGACCGGCGGATTGACGACCCCGCCGCCGAGCCGCGGGTCGCCGGTCCATTCGGGCCGCCGCCCGCCCTGCGCCAGTTTCGTCGCGGGGCGGAGATTGCTGTCGTCGCTCTTGCTCATCCGCGCCTTGTTAACCGAGCGGGGCGCAAAATCCAGTAGTCGGCACCTTCCGACCCGCGCGGCGGGCTTTCAAATTCTCAAACGAAGACACGAAGAGGGCAGCCCACGCGCGAACCATGCGCGCATGAACTGCCCTCTTCGTGTCTTCGTGTGAGTCAAAATGGCGCGGCCTCAGGCCGCGCCGGTCGCCTTCGGGGTTGCCGGGTCGGCGCCCCATTCGGTCCAGCTTCCGTCATAGACCGCGACATCCTCCTTGCCGAGCAGGTGCGCGCCGAAGGCGACGACGGTCGCGGTCATGCCGCTGCCGCAGGTCGTGACGAGCGGCTTGTCGAGATCGATTCCCGCGGCGTCGAAGGCCGCCTTCAGTTCGTCGCCCTGCTTCCAGGTGCCGTCGGCGTTGAAAAGCTGGCTGTGCGGCAGGCTGCGCGAGCCCGGGATGTGGCCCGGCGCCATGCCGGGGCGCGGATCGCGCTCTTCGCCGGTGAAGCGCGCCGCGGGGCGCGCGTCGACGACCTGTTCGGCGCCGCTGTCGACGTTCGCGAGCATCTGGTCCTTGCTGCGCACCGCCTTCGCATCGCGCCACACCGTGAAGTGGCGGTGGCGCAGCGTCTGCTTGCCCATTTCGAGCGGGCGCCCTTCGGCCTTCCACTTGGCGAGCCCGCCGTCGAGGAGCGCGACGTCGTGCGCGCCGAACAGCTTGAGCAGCCACCAGGCGCGCGCCGCGCTTTTCAGCGGGCTGTCGTCATAAAGCACGATGCGGCTGCCGTCGCCGAGGCCGAGCGACTGCATCCGGCTCGCGAACTTCTCGGGCGGCGGCGCCATATTCTCGACATCGCTGTGCGAATCGGCCAACTCTGTCAGGTCCATGAAGACCGCGCCGGGGATGTGACCCGCCTCATATTCCGCGCGCGCGTCGCGGTCGGTCCCCACCATGAATTTCGTCGCATCGACGACCCGCAGGTCCGATGCCCCCAGTTCGCGTTCCAGCCAGTCGGTTGACACCAAGGCGTCCATGTCATGCTCCTGTTACGACCCGACGGTGGAACCTGCGTTGTCCTGCCCCGCCCGCCGGCCATCCTGCTATGGCTCTTGTCTTTCCGGGGAAGTCGCCAGCCTATGCCCCCGCTTGCCCTTTTTCAAGCGCGCTGCCGCTCTGCCCCAGACGATGCTGCGCCGCAACAAAAATGATATCTACAGGCTCCGCCGCATCGCCGTCGCGCGGGCACCCGGCTGGCTGACGACATAGGTCGCGCGGTCGAGCGGAAGCGGCGCCAGACGGTCGCTTTCCTTCGGCCCCGTCTCGCGGCCGATCACGAAGCTGCCCGCGACCTGGCCGAACCCGTCGCCCGCCCCGTCCCAATGATAGGTGACGTCGAAGGCGGCCACCGGGACGAGCATCGGCTTGCCCGCCATCGGCAGCGGCTCGATCGTCGCGCGCGGCAGCACGACCTCGCCGTCGAGCCGCTCGCCCGCACCCGGCGCCAGCGCCATGTCGTCGCGCAGCACGCTGCCGCCGGCGCCGTCGAAGAAGCGCGCGAGCACCGGCTCGGTCATCGCCGATCCCTGGTTGAGCGCGATGCGAACCATCAGCCCGACGGCATCGACCGATCCCTGGTTCGTCAGGTTCAGCGAAAAGCCGAACAGGATCTGGTCGGGCGCGGCACGAATCGAGTGGATTTCCAGCGTCATGCCGATCACCGGCCGTCGTTCGGCCGCGGGCCGGGTGACGAGCGGCGACGGCGGGCGCGGGGCGCCCGGCTGGAAAGGCGCGGGCGGCGCGGCGGGGGCCGGAGGCGCCACGTCGGGCGTCGCCGGAACGGGCGGCGAAGGCGCGGGTGCCGGCGGCGGTGTCGGCAAGGACGCCAGAGTCTGCGGAGCGGCCGGCGGCGGCGCCGGGGTTTCCGGCGCCTCGAAAGGCGCGGCGCCCTCGGGAAGCGGACGGCGGCGCCAATACCAGATACCGGCGACCAGCGCGGCCAGTGCCGCCAGCAGCCACGCCCAGAGCGGCGTGTCCGGCGCGGAACCGGAAGGGAGCGCAGGCGGCGCCGCATCATCGGCCGCCGGACTGGGCATCTCCGCGGCGGGCGTGGATGCCGTCGGTTCCGGCCCGACGGGCAATGGCGATGCGTCGCCGGTCGGCGCGACGGGCACCGGTACGGGAGCTTGGCCGCCGGTCGGTGCAGACGACGCGGCGCGCGGCGCTACCTCGGCCGCGCGCGGCTCGGCGGGCGTGGTGCGGCGCGGGGTTTCGGGCGCGGCCGCGCCGCCGGTCGCTGGCAGCGTCGGCGCCACCCGCGGCGGCGCGGGACGCGGCGTCGGCGTCGGCGTCGGCGCAGGCGTGACGCGCTCGCCGGGGGCGATCGGCGGCAGGCCGTTGTTCGACGGCCCCTGCACCCCGGCCGCGCGGCCATCGTCGGCAGGCGGCAGACGGAAATCGACCGACGGCCCCGACGGAGCGGGTGACGACGGAGTCAGCGACGGCGCGGGATCGGGCGTCTCGGCCTGCTGCGCCGCGGTCGGGGCGGGCCCGCCCAGCCCCAGGGCGAGCGCCATCAACGGCAGCGCTGCTGCCTTGCGTCGCCGATCCAACCTGCTGCCCGTCATCGCCAAACCGTCCGTGACACCCGAATATCGTTCCCTGCCCCTCGATGCGGCGCGGTCGATCGCGAGCCATGGGGCCGGCGGTCCGCAAAGCGCTTCCGCGCGGGGCGTTGAGGCTCTAGACGAAAGCCATGACCGATTCCAGCCATCCCCCGCTCGCCCCCAAACATCTCGGCCAGCCCAGCCAACTGCCCGCCGCGCCGGAGGCGGCGGTACTCGACTACGTCCCTAATCCGCGCAGCGGCGAACTCTATCTGGTGCGCTTCGCGGCGCCCGAATTCACCTCGCTCTGCCCGGTCACCGGCCAGCCCGATTTCGCGCACCTGGTCATCGACTATGCGCCGGGCGAGACGATCGTCGAATCGAAGAGCCTCAAGCTGTTTCTCGCCAGCTTCCGCAACCATGCCGGCTTCCACGAGGATTGCACCGTCGGCATCGGGCGTCGCCTGTTCGACGAGATGCGCCCGCGCTGGCTGCGCATCGGCGGCTATTGGTATCCGCGCGGCGGCATCCCGATCGACGTCTTCTGGCAATCCGGCCCGCCGCCCGAGGGGCTGTGGCTCCCCGATCAAGGCGTCGCCCCCTATCGCGGGCGCGGCTGATCCGATATTTCAACAAAAAAGGTGGGATTTCATCTTCCCGTCGCACGACCCTTACATTATTGTCAGCGCATGACCGCTACCGCCCGCCCCCACGACCACGACATCACCGTCGGCCCCGACGCCATCGACTTCATGGGACACGTCAACAATGCCCATTATCTGAGCTGGGTGCAGGAAGCGGTGCTTGCCCACTGGCGCAAGATCGCACCGCCCGAGGCGGTGTCGCAGCATCTGTGGGTCGCGCTGAAGCACGAGATCACCTACCGCCGCCCCGCCTTCCTCGACGACCAGGTGATCGCGACGGTGATCCTCGAAAAGGTTCAGGGCGCGCGCGCCTTTTACGAAACGGTCATCCGGCGCGGCGAGGAAGTGCTGGCCGAAGTCAAGTCGAGCTGGTGCTGCATCGACGCCGAAACACTCCGTCCGGCGCGGCTGGCGAGCGAGGTGGTGGCGCGCTTCTTCCCGGGCGAAAAAAGCTAAGCTGCCCTTCCAACCTCCGTCATGCTGAACTCGTTTCAGCATCCATGGCCCAAGCCTCTCCTTCGACGCATCATCACCGGACGGGTCCGAGCATGGACCCTGAAACAAGTTGGCAATTATCCCCTTCCGACAGGTGAGCGTTCCCCGGCGAAAGCCGGGGTCCAGCTACGTGCGCCTGCCTCGCATGGACCCCGGCTTTCGCCGGGGATCACCAGCGTCCCTGTCTCAAGGGTATAAACGCCAAACAAGTTCAGGGTGACGAGCCATGGAGCTTGATCTGGCAGCCGAACCGGCCGCCCTTACCGTTCACGCCGCCTCGAACCGGATCGGCAGCCGCTTGAGCCCGCCGACGAACACCGACTCGACCCGCGCGGGTTCACCCGCGAGTTCGATTTTCTTCAGCCGCGGCAACAGTTCCTCCATCAGGATGCGCATCTCCATCCGCGCGAGATATTGGCCCAGGCAGACATGTGCGCCGAAGCCGAAGGCGATCTGCTGGTTCTTGCGGCGGTCGGGATCGAAAGTGAACGGGTCGTCGAACACCGCCTCGTCGCGGTTGGCGGAGACATAGTTGAGCATCAGCCAGTCGCCTTCGCGGATCGTCTGCCCGCCGACCTCGACATCCGCTTTCGCGCTGCGCATAAAATGCTGAACCGGGGTCGACCAGCGGATCGCCTCCTCGATCAGCCCGGCTTTCTCCGTTTCCGCGTCGCGAAAGCGTTCGAACAGCGCCGGATTCTTCGCCAATTCCATCATCGCCCCGGCTGTCGAGGCGCTGGTGGTGTCGTGTCCCGCGGTCGCGACGATCATATAATAGCCTGCCAGTTCGCGGTCGGGGATCGGCCCGCCGTCGATCGTCGCATTGGCGATCACCGTCGCGATGTCCTCGCGCGGGCTGGCGCGGCGGTCGGCGGTCAGTTCGCGGAAATAGGTCTCGAAATCGGCGATCACATAATGGAGCATCGCGATCGCCTGTTCGGCGCTGGTGATCGCCTCGCGGCTGCGATTGAGGTCGGGGTCGGTCGATCCGAACAATTGCTGCGTCAGCATCAGCATCCGCGGCTCGTCCTCGGGCGGCACGCCCAATATGTCCATGATGACGCGCAGCGGATAATGCGCGGCGACGTCGCGTGCGAAATCGCATTCCCCGTCGAAGGACAGCATATGATCGACCGCCTCGCGCGCCAGCTTGCGGACGCGGTCCTCGACGATGCGCAGATTCTTGGGCGCGAACCAGGCCTGCGTCAGCAGGCGGTATTTCATATGGTCGGGGGCGTCCATCTGAACCAGCGAGCGGATGAGATGGCCGTCATTGCCGGGCGTCGCCGCGCGCGCCAGCGCCTCGCCCTCGCGGTTGGTCAGCACCGTCTGGCGGACGCCGTTTGCAAAACGCTGCGGATCGCGGCTGATCGCCATGATGTCGGCGTGGCGCGTCACCAGCCAGAAGGGATCGTGATCGGGATTTTCCGCGACCGCGAGCGGCGCATGGGCCCGCGCCCACGCCAGTTGCTGATGCAGCCCGTCCCATTCGCCATAAGCGACGGGATCGACGACGGCGGCGGCTACCTCTCCAGGCAATATGGGTTTTGTCATGAAACCCAAGCTGCCTCATGTCGCGGGCGGTGTCGAGAGGGATGGAAACGACGGGTCTGCTTCTCTACTTGAACAGCCCGCCCAAAATCCCGCGCATCAGTTGCCCGCCGAACTTGCCCGCGACCTGGCGGCCAAGGCTGGTCGCGGCGGAGCGGGCGGCCGATTGCACCATCTTTTCCGTGAAGCTGGGTTTCGCCGCCTCGCGCGCCGCCGCCTTCTCCAGCCGCAGCCGTTCGCGCTCCTCGGCCGCCTTGCGCTTCGCCTCCTCCTTGGCGGCGAGCGCCGCCTGCTTGTCGGCCTCGGCCTGCGCCTTCGCCTCGATCGCGGCGGCCTGCGCCTGCTCGGCCTTGGCGGCGAGCAGTTCCTCGGCGCTCTCGCGGTTGACGACCGTGTCATATTTGCCCGCGACCGGAGAGATCGACTGAATGATCGCGCGCTCCTTGACCTCGAGCGGGCCAGCGCGCGAGCAGGGCGGCTTGATCAGCGTGCGCTCGACCGGCGATGGCGCGCCGTCGGCCATCAGCAACGACACCAGCGCCTCGCCGACTTTCAACTCGGTGATCTCGCGCGCAACGTCGACCTTGGGGTTGAGGCGGAAGGTGTCGGCGGCCGCCTTCACCGCTTTCTGATCGCGCGGGGTGAAGGCGCGCAGCGCGTGCTGGACGCGGTTGCCGAGTTGCCCCGCGACCGCTTCGGGCACGTCGATCGGGTTCTGGGTGACGAAATAGACGCCGATGCCCTTCGAGCGGATCAGGCGCACGACCTGCTCGATCTTGTCGACGAGCGCCTTGGGCGCGTCGTCGAACAGCAGGTGGGCTTCGTCGAAGAAGAAGACGAGCTTCGGCTTGTCGGGGTCGCCGACCTCGGGCAGCGTCTCGAACATCTCCGACAGCAGCCAGAGCAGGAAGGTCGCATAGAGCTTCGGGCTCGCCATCAGCTTGTCGGCGGCGAGAATGCTGACATAGCCGCGTCCCTGATCGTCGGTGCGAATCATGTCCTGAATGTCGAGCGCGGGCTCGCCGAAGAAATGACTGCCGCCCTGGCTTTCGAGCGTCAGCAGCTGGCGCTGGATCGTCCCGACCGTTGCCTTCGACACATTGCCGTATTTCGTCGTCAGTTCGTCGGCATTCTGCGCGCACCAGGCGAGCATCGCCTGCAGGTCGCCCATGTCGAGCAGCAGCAGATTCTGTTCGTCGGCGACGCGGAAGGCGATCGTCAGCACCCCCTCCTGCACCTCGTTGAGCCCCATCAGCCGTGCAAGCAGCAGCGGCCCCATTTCGGACACGGTGGTGCGCACCGGATGCCCCTGCTCGCCGAACAGGTCCCAGAAGATCACCGGATTGTCGCGATAGGCCCAGCCGCTGTCGCCGATCTCCGCCGCGCGCTTGGCGAAGGGTTCGTGCGTCTTTGCGGTCGGGCTGCCCGCCATCGCCATGCCCGACAGATCGCCCTTCACGTCGGCGACGAAGACGGGCACGCCGACGGCGGAGAAGCTCTCAGCGAGGCCTTGCAGCGTCACCGTCTTGCCGGTGCCGGTTGCGCCGGCGATCAGCCCGTGACGGTTGGCGCGCTTGAGCACGAGCGACTGGCGCGGCCCGTCGGGCGCTCCGCCGCCGCCGAGGCCGATATAGATTTCGGTCGCTTCGCTGCCGTCGCTCACTGTCTCTTCCTTCCCGTTGGACACCCTGCCGGGTCTAGAGCGGAGGCGGAAATCAGGCAATCGGCAAACCCGTTGGCGGTTCGGGCGACGATGACGAAGAAGGGGCAGGGGCGACCAGGACAGGAAATGTCCGGAATCCCCCCGCCTGAGGTTCCTCACCCCATGATGAAAGCGTTGAGCTTGTTACCGTCGGGGTCGCGGAAATAGCCGGCGTAGAAGCCTTCGCCGCGCGGTCCCGGCGGGCCTTCGCAGGTGCCGCCGTTGGCAAGCGCGATGGCGTGGAGACGCTGGACCTGCTCCGCGTCGCGTGCCTCCAGCGCGACCATCACGCCGTTGCCGACGGTCGCGGGGTTGCCGTCGAAAGGCCGGGTCAGGCCGATCCCGGCGGCGCCGCCTTCCTTGCCCCACGCGATGAAATTATCGAACTCCATCATCCGCGACACACCGAGTTCGGCCGCGATCGCATCATAAAAGGTCGCGGCCCTCGCCAAGTCGTTCGTGCCCAGCGTCACATATCCGATCATTCTGTCATCTCCCGATTCGCGATTATGAGAACATGATAGGAACATCGCGCGGCGAGCGCAAAGAAAAAGGGCGCCGGACCCGAGGATCGCGGCGCCCCTTTCGATGGCCGGACGAGCCGGTCAATTGCCCTTGAGGCGGATCGCGATGAAGGCGGAGGGACCGCCGCGACGCAGGACTTCGAGCAGCACCGCGTCGCGGCCTGCCTTCTTCGCATCGCTCAGCACCTTTGCCAGCGCCTCGCTCGACGTCACCGGCGTGCGGTTGGCGCTGACGATCACGTCGCCGCGGCGCAGCCCCTTGCGGCCGGCATCGCTGCTGCCCGCGGCGGCGACAATCACCAGCCCCTTGGTGCCGGCATCGACGCCGACCGCGCGCGCGATGTCGGAGGTCAGCGTCTGCACCGCGAGGCCGAGCGTATCCTGCACCGTCTGGTCGGCGGTCCCCTTGGGATCGTCGGGCAGCGCCTGATCGTCCTCGGGATCGAAATTGGCGCCGGCAAGCTCCGATTCGGGCGGGCGGGTGCCGACGACGGCGGTCAGGGTCATCGTCTTGCCCTCGCGCACCACCTCGATCGGGATACGCGTCCCCGGCTTGGTGTTGGCGACGATGTAGGACAGCGTCTGCTGCGGGGTCACATCCTTGCCGTTGACCTTGGTCACGACGTCGCCGCGCTTGAGCCCGGCCTTCGCCGCCGCACCGTCTTCCTCGACGCGCTGGACGAACTCGCCGCGATCCTTGGGCAGGCCGAGCGCCGAAGCGAGGTCCTCGTCGACCGGCGCGATGCCGATGCCGAGGTAGCCGCGCTCGATCTTCTCGCCCGAGCGCAGCGCGTTGATCACCGGGATCGCCGCTTCGGCGGGGATCGCGAAGTTGACGCCGATGTTCGCGCCCACCGGCGAGATCAGCATGTTGTTGATGCCGACGACATTGCCGTTGAGGTCGAACAGCGGGCCGCCCGAATTGCCGCGGTTGATCGCGGTGTCGGTCTGGATATAGCGGTCGTAGGCCCCGCCCTGACCCAGGTTGCGCTGGACCGCCGAGATGATGCCGGCGGTGACCGTCGAGCCGAGGCCGAGCGGATTGCCGATCGCGATCACCCAGTCGCCGACGCGCGCCGAACTGCCGTCTGCGAACTTGACGAAGGGCAGACCCGTCGCGTCGATCTTGAGCAAGGCGAGGTCGGATGCGACGTCGCGGCCGACGATCCGCGCCTTATATTCCTTCTGGTTGGTCAGCGTCACCGTGACCTGGTTGACTTCCTCGCCGCGCGGACCGCCGGAAATGACGTGGTTGTTGGTGACGATATAGCCATCGGTCGAGATCAGGAAGCCCGAGCCGCCCCCCTGCTGTTCCTGCGTGATCGGCTCGCGCGTGCCCGCGAAGGGATTGAGCCGGACGCCGAGCGTCACCTCCTGCTTGGTCGAGATGTTGACCACCGCGGGCTGCAACTGCTCGACGAGGTCGGCGAAGCTTTCGGGCGCGCCGGCGCGCGGAACGGCCTTGGCGATTTCGCTGCGCTCGTTCTGCGCAACCTGCGCGCCGACGGGCGACTGGGTGACCAGCGCCAGCGCCGTGCCGCCCACCAGCAAGGCCGAAGTGATGCCATAAACATATCGCACGATCGCAAATCCTCTTCTCTCACGAAAAACCCGTGGCCCCGGCGGCGGTTGTCTGCGACCGCGTGGCTGAACGGCAATTGAACATGAACGGCGGTTGCACATCCCGTTCATCGACCGTCCCGCCGCCGGGCAGCGAGTGTCAGCCCCCTCGGAACCGCTTCAGATATTCATTGTCGGGCGACAGGATCAAGGACGATCCGCCCTGGTTGTTCTCGCCCAGGAAGGTCTGCCGATAGCTTTGCATCGCCCGGTAGAAATCATAGAATTCGGGGTCCTTGCCGAAGCTGGCGGCATAGATGCGCGCCGCCTCGCCGTCGGCGTTGCCGCGGATGATCTGCGCTTCCTTCTCGCCCTCGGCGCGGATCGCGATCGCTTCCTGCTGCCGGGCCGACCGCATGCGGTTGTAGGCCGCGACCAGCGTCGCCCCTTCAGGCAGGTCGGCGCGCTTGATGCGGACGTCGATGATCTCGGCGCCGTACTTCTGCGCCTCGCGGTTGAGCGCGATCTGGATATTGTCCATCACTGCGCCACGCTCGGGCGACAGCAGCGTCGCGAAGGTCCGCTTGCCCAGTTCGTTGCGCAGCGACGAGCCGAGGATCGTCGCGAGCTGCTGCTGCAACCGTTCCTCGGAGCGGATCGCGGTGTACATGCGCACCGGGTTGGTGATGCGGAAGCGCGCGAAGGCATCGACCTGCAGCCGCTGCTGGTCGGTCGAGAGCACCTGCTGGCGCTCCATGTTCACGCCCAGTACGCGCTTGTCGATATACTGGATGCCGTCGATGAAGGGCACGCGCACGACGAGCCCGGCACCCGACCGGCCGAACTGCTCGCCGGACTTGTAGCGGTTCACGGTGCGCTCGATCTCGCCGAAGCGCAGGATCAGCGCCTGCTTGTCCTCGGGCACGATCGCGAGCGTCTGCGACAGCAGGACGAGGAAGGCGAGCAGCCCGACGAGCAGGCGGAGCGGGTTGCGCATCAGCGATTCGAACATCACTGGCCTCCCTTCGCGGGCGCCGCGGCCGCGTCGGCCTCGCTGCTGTTCAGGCGGCGCTGCACTTCGTTAAGCGGCAGATAGGGTGTCACCCCGCGCGCCTCGACGATCGTCTTGTCGACGTTCGACAAAATGCTCTCCATAGTTTCGTAATAGAGCCGCTTGCGGGTCACGCCCGGCGCGAGCCTGTACTGTTCGTAGATCTGGTCGAACGCCGCGGTGTCGCCGCGCGCGCGTTCGAGCACCTGCTGCTGATAGGCGCGCGAGCGGTTGATCGCCGATTCGCGCTCCTGCCGTGCCGCGGTGACCTCCTTGAACGCTTCGTCGACCTGGCTCGGCGGATCGGCCTGCCGGATTGCGATGCCCTGGATCGTCACCCCGGCGCGATACTGGTCGAGCAGGTCCTGCATCCGCCGCTGCACCTGCGCCTCGATCTCGACGCGGCCCGGGCCGATTGCCTGGACGAGGTCGAAATTGGCGACCGTCGCGCGCATCGAGCTTTCGGCCACCTCGCGGATCGTCCCGTCGGGGTCGGCGAGCTGGAAGAAATAGAGTTCGGGATCGCGCACCGACCAGCGGACCTCATAGGCGAGGTCGACAAGGCTCTGGTCGCGGGTCAGCACGAAATTCTCGTCGGTCGCGTTGGGCGAACCGATCGGCATGGTGCGGATCGCGCGCACGTCCTCCAGCCGAATCCGCTCGAGCGGCGGCGGCAGCGTCCATTTGACGCCCGGGCCGACCGTCCGCGAATAGCTGCCGAGCCGCGTGACGACGCCTTCCTTTTCGGGCGGCACGATATGCACCATCGACAGCAGCACCATGACCAGCACGACCGCGACGATCGCCCATTTCCAGCGCCGCGCCGCCATCGCGACGTCGAAGCCGCCGCCATCGCCGCCGCCGCCCGAGCCGCCACCGCCACCGAAGCCGCGTCCCTTGCGCAGCAGCTCGTCGAGCGCCGAGGGACCGCGCGGCTTGCGTCCGCGCAGCGGGTCGGTCGGGTCGGGCGTCACCCACGGATTGCGCGGGCCGGGCCGCTTGCCGTCGCCGCCGTCATCCTTGCCCCCCTTGGGGCCATTGCCCCAGGGACTGTTTGCCATCTGACTGATCTGATGGAAAAATTGCCGCACTCCCCCGGGGGCGCGGCCTTCCATGTTGCCATCGCTGCCATTGCTCATGCCTGCATTTATAGGGGCGGCGGGCGCGATTAACAGGGGGTGTCTGGATAAAATGGCTGGCAATCCGGCCCATCATGCCTATCTGCGCTGGACATGACCGACCCAGCCCCCGACATCGCCCGCCTGACCGCCACCGCCGCGGAGGCGTCGGCGGGGCGCACATCGGGCTTGCGGCTGCTCGACGACACGGGTCTGCTCGCGGTCGTCCTCGACGTCACCGGCCTTGCCACCGACGAGCGCCAGCCGCTCGAGGACAGGGTGCGCGCCGCGTTGCTGAACGAAGCGGGAGTGCGAGAGGTCCGCGTCGCGATGACCGCCGAAAAGAAGACGCTCACCATCATCGCGGTCGGCAGCGGCAAGGGCGGCGTCGGCAAGTCGACCCTCGCGGCCAATCTGGCGGTCGCACTGCGGCGGCTGGGGGTCAGGGTCGGGCTGGTCGATGCCGACATCCACGGCCCGTCGCTGCCCCGGCTGATGGACAGCGAGGATGCCAAGCCCGCGTCGCGCGGGTCGAAGCTGGTGCCGGTCGACAATGCCTATGGCGTGCCGATGCTGTCGACCGGGCAGATCGCCGCGCCGGGGCAGGCGATCGCGTGGCGCGGGCCGATGGCCGGGCGCGCGCTCGAACAGCTCATCGACGCGAGCTGGGGTGCGGTCGACACGCTGGTCGTCGACCTGCCCCCCGGCACCGGCGACGTTCAGCTGACCATGATCCAGAAGCACAAGCCGGCGGGCGCGGTGATCGTTTCGACCCCGCAGGACCTGGCGCTGATGGACGCGGCGCGCGCCGTGTCACTGTTCGAGCAGGTCGAGGTGCCGATCATCGGCCTCGTCGAGAATATGGCGGGCTATGTCTGCCCGCATTGCGGCGGGGTGAGCGACCCGTTCGGCAGCGGCGGCGCCGAGACGGCGGCGAAGGAGATGGGGCTCGACTTTCTGGGCCGGGTGCCGCTGGCGATGGGCATCCGCCTCGCGAGCGACGGCGGCGTTCCGCCCGCCGCCGGAACCGACCCGCAAGGCGAGCCGTTCCACGCGATAGCGGCGCGCGTCGCCGCATGGCTCGAAGCACGGAAAGGCCGCTAGATGGCGATCAACGACGAAGGCGAAATCCGCGAGTTGCTGAGCCGGCCGCGCCGTATCGCGGTGGTCGGCGCCTCCCCCAACCCGGCGCGCGCCTCGAACGAGGTGCTCGGCTTCCTCGTCCGCCAGGGGCATGACGTGATCGCGGTCAACCCCGGCCACGCGGGCGCGACGATCCACGGCGCGCCGGTCGTCGCGACGCTCGCCAATGTCGAACCGCCGGCCGAGATCGTCGACATCTTCCGCAACAGCGCCGAAGCCGGCGCCGCGGTCGACGAGGCGATCGTCCACGGCGCGAAGGCGGTGTGGATGCAGATCGGCGTGATCGACCATGACGCCGCGCGCCGCGCCGAGGCGGCGGGGCTGACCGTGGTCATGGATCGCTGCCCGAAGGTCGAGATTCCGCGGCTGGGACTGTTGAAATAGGAAGCCTGACAGGGGACTAGCCGACATGAAGCCGTTCTTTGCCGCCACGGCCGCCGCCGCGCTTGCGGCCTGCGCTACCTCGCCCGCGCAGGCGGACCCGCAGGATGCCTTCTTCGCCGCGCTCGCCGACCATTGCGGCAAGGCTTATGCCGGGCGCCTCGTCAGCGACCAGCAGGCCGACGCCGCGATGCGCGACAAGGCAATGATCGTTCATTTCCGCCGCTGCACCCCCGACCGGATCGAAATTCCGTTCCATATCGAGGGATTGGCCGAGGATGGCGGCTGGGACCGTTCGCGCACCTGGATCATCACCCGCACCGACGTCGGCCTGCGGCTGAAGCACGACCATCGCCACGCCGACGGATCGAAGGACGAGACGACGATGTACGGCGGCGATACCGCGACCCCCGGCACCGCGACGCGGCAGGAATTTCCCGTCGACGCCGAATCGATCGCGCTGTTCGGACGCACTGGAAGCCACGCGTCGACGACCAACGTCTGGGCCGTCGAGACCAGCGATTCGGGCTATGTCTATGAACTGCGGCGCGAGGGCCGCCTGTTCCGCGTCGCCTTCGACTATGACCGGCCGGTGCCCCCGCCCCCCGCGCCGTGGGGATGGCCGGAATAAAAGCCACCCGAAAGCCTTTGCCTCCCCGCCGCGCCCCGCTTATCAGCAGCGGTGATGGCGGGCATTCGCGACACGATCGACACGAAGGGGCGGCGCCTGCCGCCGGTCAGCCGCCGTTCGCTGCTGGTCGGCGCCACCGCGGCGGGCGGGCTGGCGCTCGCCTGGTCGGTGTGGCCGCGCGATTATCGCCCCAACCTGACCGCCGCGCCCGACGAGCATGTCTTCAACGCCTTCCTGAAGATCGGCGACGACGGGCATATCAGCGCGATCGTCCCGCAATGCGAGATGGGCCAGGGTGTCACCACGCTGCTGCCGCAGATCATGGCCGACGAACTGGGCGCCGACTGGCGCACGGTCGCGGTCGAGACGGCGCCGATCAACGCGCTCTACACCAACACGCTGATCGTCGACGAGGATAGCGCCGCCTTCATGCCGCGCGCCGGCATCCCCGATTTCGTCGCGGACGTGCGCAGCTGGGCGCGGCGCGAATGGGCTGTGCGCCACGCGGTGATGCTGACCGCCAACAGCTCGTCGGTGCGCATGTTCGAAGCGCCGTGCCGCGACGCCGCGGCGCAGGCGCGCGCGCTGCTGATGATGGCGGCAGCGCGGCGCTGGGACGCCGACTGGCAGCAGTGCGACACGCAGGACGGCTTCGTCACCCTCGGCCCCCGGAAACTGTCCTTTGGAGAGCTGGCCGCTGCCGCCGCTTTGCTCGAACCGCCCGCCGAGCCCGTCTATCGCGCGTCGAGCGCCGACCCGCTCTATGGCAAGGATCTCACCCGGCTCGACCTGCCGGCGAAGGTTGACGGGTCAGCCAATTACGCCGGCGACATCCGCCTGCCCGACATGGTCTATGCCGCGATCCGCCAGGGACCGTTCGGCGCGACGCGGCTGAAGCGCATCGACCGCAAGGCGGGGCTCGCCTCGCCCGGCGTGCTGTCGGTCGTCGAGCACGAGCGCTGGGTCGCCGCGGTCGCGCGCAACTGGTGGGCCGCGAACCGCGCGCTCGACCGCTTCGCCCCCGAGTTCGAAACCGGCGGAACCCCGATTTCCAGCGACGGCATCGACCGCGCGCTCGCCGCCGCGCTGAAGGGCGACGGCTCTCGCATCGCGCGCAAGGGCGACGTCGAGGACGCGATGGCGGGCCGCGAGCGGATCGCCGCCGACTATCTCGTCGCTCCGGCGCTCCACGCCCCGATCGAGACGCGCACCGCGACCGCCGCGCCTTCGGGCGACCGACTGCGCGTCTGGGTTGCGACGCAGGCGCCCGCGCAGTGCCGCGACGCGATCGCGCGCGCCACGGGTCTGTCCCCCGCCGCCGTGACATTGTTCCCGATGATGGCGGGCGGATCGTTCGACGCCTGCCTCGACCACAGCGTCGCGGTGCAGGCGGCGATCATCGCGCGGCAGGTGAAGCGTCCCGTCCAGCTCTGCTGGTCACGCGCCGAAGAGATCATGCGCGACATGCCGCGTGCGCCCGCGCGCGCGAAGATGACCGCGACGCTCAACGCGGCGGGCGGCATCGACGCGCTCGTCGCGCGGATCGCCGTGCCAGCGACGAATCACGAGGCCCGCGCCCGCCTGTTCGACGGCACGCCCGCCGACGTCGCGCAGCGCGACGCCGCGGGGCGGGTCGACGCGGCGGCGGTCGAGGGCGCGGGCGGCGTCTATGCCATTCCGCATCGCGCAGTCGATCATTGCCCCGCCGACATCGGCCTGCCGACCGCGCGCTGGCGCGGCAACGCCGACAGCTACACCGCCTTCTTCACCGAATGTTTCGTCGACGAGATGGCGGCGCGCGCCGGGGCCGATGCGCTGTCCTATCGCATGGCGATGCTGGGACAGGCGCCGCTGCTCGCACGCTGCCTGCTCACCGCGACCAGCCTCGGCGGCTGGGAGGGCGGCCTCGCCGGCACCGCGCAGGGACTGGCCTGCCATTCGATGCGCGGCAGTCATATCGCGCTGATGGCGACCGCGCGCGCCAGCGACAAGGGGTTGCAGGTCGAACAACTCGTCGCGGTGGTCGATGCCGGGCGGCTGGTGAACCCTGCGATCGCGCGGCAGCAGGTGGAGGGCGGGCTGATCTTCGGCCTCGCCGCCGCGGTCGGCGCGACGACCGATTACGAAGGCGGCCTCGCCACAGCGCGCAAGCTGCACCAGATCGGCCTGCCGCGCCTGTCGCAGACGCCGCAGATCCTGATCGAGTTCATCGACAGCGACCGCGACCCCGGCGGGATCGGCGAGATCGGGGTGCCGGTCGTCGCCCCCGCAGTCGCCAACGCGATGTTCGCCGCAACGGGCCGCCGCATCCGTCGCCTGCCGCTGTCGGCGCATCCGCTGTGACGCCGCCGCCCGGCCATAACGGCGCGCGCATCGGCGTGCTGCTCGTCAATCTCGGCACCCCCGACGCGCCCGAGCCGGGGGCGGTGCGCCGCTATCTGGCCGAATTCCTGTCCGACCGGCGCGTCGTCGAAATCCCGCCCCTCCTGTGGCAGCCGATCCTGCGCGGCGCGGTGTTGACCACGCGGCCCGCGAAATCGGCGCGCGCCTATCGGCTGATATGGAGCGATGCGGGCTCGCCGCTCGCCGCGATCACGCGGGCACAGGCCGACGCGCTGCAGGCCGACCTTGGCCCGGCGGCGCGGGTCACTTACGCGATGCGCTATGGCGAGCCGGCGATCGGCCCGGCGATCGACGCGCTGATCGCCGCAGGGTGCGATCGCATCCTCGTCGTGCCGCTCTATCCCCAATATTGCGGCGCGACGACCGCGACCGCGGTCGATGCCGTCGGCGCGCATCTGGCGACGCTGCGCGCGCAGCCGAGCCTGCGTTTCCTGCCGCCCTACCCCGACGACCCCGCCTATATCGGCGCGCTGAAGGCATCGGTCGAAGCGGGGCTGGCGGCGCTCGACTTCGCGCCCGACGTGCTGCTCGCGAGCTTCCACGGCATGCCCGAGCGGACGCGCGCGCTCGGCGATCCCTATCACGACCAGTGCCAGACGACGGCGCGACTTCTGTCCGACGCGCTCGGCCGCCCGGTCGAGGTCGCCTTCCAGTCGCGCTTCGGCCGCGCCCGCTGGCTCGAACCCGCAACCGAGGCGACGCTCGCACGGCTGGGCGGCGAAGGCCGCAGCGTCGCGGTCTTCGCCCCCGGCTTCGCCGCCGACTGCCTCGAAACGCTGGAGGAACTGGCGATTCGCGGCAAGCAGACCTTCGAGCGCGCGGGCGGGCGCAATTTCGCCTATCTGCCCTGCCTCAACGCCGACGTGGCGGGCCTCGAAATGCTGACCGCGCTCGTCCGGCGCGAACTGGCCGGCTGGCTGCCGGGGTAAATGGCCGGTCGGGGAAAGCGCTTACCTCCTGTTTAACTCCTTCGCCTAAGCTGTCGCGGCCCCGCGGCCGGCCGGGCGTTTGATGTGGAGATAGGCCATGAGCGACCTGCAATCGGCGGCGCTGACGCTGGCCGGCGTCACGCTGGTCTTCCTGCTGATCCTGTTCCTGGTCCTGCGCGCGCGGCGTCCCCAGACCGAGCCCGCGCCGCGTGCGCCCGCACCGCGCGAGCGGCCGTTCGCAAAGCGGAGCCGGACCCGCGACGCCGAGCCGGCGATCGCCATGGCGCCGTCGCGCCTCGCGCGAATCAAATCGACGCACGCGGCCGAAGCCGACGACGAAAGCGCGCCGCCCGACCGTTTCGACGCGGCCGTGCTCGAAGCGCAGATCGCCGCGGTCGAGCAGCGCGCCGCCGACGCCCCGGCCGCCCCGCCGGAGACACCGATAGCCGACACGTCGGACGAGGCCGCGCTGGCAGCCGTCGGCGTCGTCGTGCGCCTCGTCCCGCAGGTCCCGCTGCGCGACGCGATCTCGACGAACAGCCGCATCGGCGGCCGCCTGCGCCTGCCCGCGTCGCTCGACTGGCCGCGGATCGATGGCGTCGACGCCGTCTTCGTCGCACAGATCGCCTGCGACGCGCTGCCCGCCGCGCTGTGGGGCGGGCTCGGACCGCGGCACGGCTCGCTCGCTTTCTTCCGCCATCCGGCCACGAACGCGCCGCTCGTGCTGCACCTTGCCGAGGACGGGCCGCCGCGCGATCCGCCGCACGGCGAGCCCTTTCCCGAATGGCCGGTCGACGTGATCGAGGCCGCACCGGGCGAATCGGAAAGCGAAGCAGCGGATGCGCCGGAGGATTGGGTCGCCGCGCTGGGCGCCGAGGGCTATGACATCGCCGACCCGGCCTTCCACCCCTTCGATTGGCAGAGCATGCTGGCGATGGCCGACCTGCTCGAAGCGCGTCTCGACCGGCTGGCGACCGACGCTATCCTGCCCGTCGGCGCCAGCGAAGAACTGACCGATGCAGTGCGCACCAACCGCGACGCCCGCGCGCGCGCCGAGGAGATTATCGCGATTATCCGCGACACGGCGGGCCGGCAGGATTTTTCCGCCGCCGATGCCGGCGCGGTGATGGCGGCGCTGCACGCGATCCGCTGGACGCACGTAACGCACGCGACCGATCCGGAGACGGGCGAGGCACGTGCCGACATCCTCACGCTGCCGCTGACCCGCCACAACGCGCGGGCCGATCTGTGGGTCGGCGCCTATCTGCGGCAGGCGTTCGAACAGGCGCAGCGCGGCTGGTGCCGCGACCCCGGCCTTATGTCCGCCCCCGCGCGCGCCTTCTTTGAGCCGCTGTGGCGCGACCTGGCAGAGCGCGCCGCGCCGACGATGGGCGGTGGCGATCCGGGGCGGGAGCCGGGCATGCTGCGGCTGCTGACTTTGCCGGCGGACGGGCTGCTGCCGGGGCTTGCGGGCGGCGGCGCGGACCTTGTGCTGACCGTCGCCGGCGCCGAGTTTGCGGTCGGCGACGTCTCGCGCGTCCGCGCCGGCCGACGCGTGCCCGAAACGATGCGCGATTGACGTTCCGGTCAACTTGCGACGCTCCCCGCCCCGTCCTAATCAAGGGGTAGAACATCTGTGGGAGAGCAACAGACATGACACGCGTCGCAATCGTCACCGGCGGCACCCGCGGCATCGGCGAAGCCATTTCGCTGAAGCTGCAGGGCATGGGCATCACCGTCGTCGCCAACTATGCCGGCAATGACGAAAAGGCGCGCGCCTTTACCGAGCGCACCGGGATAGCGGCCTATAAATGGGACGTCGGCGACCATCAGGCGTGCCTCGACGGCTGCGTGCGGGTCGCGGACGAGGTCGGGCCGATCGACATCGTCGTCAATAATGCCGGCATCACCCGCGACGGCACGCTCGCCCGCATGAGCTACGACGACTGGCACGACGTGATGCGCATCAACCTCGGCGGCTGCTTCAACATGGCGAAGGCGACCTTTCCCGGCATGGTCGAGCGCGGCTGGGGCCGCATCGTCAACATCGGGTCGATCAACGGCCAGGCGGGGCAATATGGCCAGGTCAACTATGCCGCCGCCAAATCGGGCATCCACGGCTTCACCAAGGCGCTGGCGCAGGAAGGCGCGAAGAAGGGCGTGACGGTCAACGCGATCGCGCCCGGCTACATCGACACCGACATGGTCGCCGCGGTGCCCGCGCCGGTGCTTGAGAAGATCGTCGCCAAGATCCCCGTCGGCCGCCTCGGCCAGGCCGACGAGATCGCGCGCGGCGTCGCCTTCCTGTGCAGCGAAGACGCCGGCTTCGTGACCGGATCGACGATGAGCATCAACGGCGGGCAGCACATGTATTGACGGCGGCAGGCGTGTAACGAAGGCGGTCGCGAAGCGAACGACGAGTTAGGCGCCGGTGCCGCAAAGCGGCAGCCGCCGGCTCGGCCAGCGGGGCGGTCGGCCCGAAGGCTGGCCGAACCCGTCTGACGTCACGGCGGCGGCTTTGCCGTCGCCGCGAGTGCCCGCCTTTCCGTCGGGCATCTCGACTTCGCTGGATGCGGACGGCAGATAGGTTGAATGGCCGACACCCCACCTTTCCACCCCCCCGTCAAGCGATCGGTGACCATCGCCGGTCATCCGACCTCGATCAGCCTCGAACCGATGTTCTGGGATGCGCTCGAGGCAGAGGCCCGGCGGCGGGCTCTGCCCGTCAACGCCCTCGTCGCACGGATCGACGTCGAGCGGACGGAAGCCGACGACCCGCCAAACCTGACATCGGCGATCCGCCAATGGCTGTGGCGGGAAAGCGGCTGGCGAATCGGCCGCTCATGATTGGCCGGCGAACAGCGCCCCCGCCACCGCTGCCCCGAACGCCGCACCGCTGTCGGGCGCGAAATTCAGGAAGAGTTGCGGTTCGATCAGTTCAAGTTCCATGATCGCGAGGCCGCCGCGGCCATCGCCGATCATGTCGACGCGGGCATAGATGGTCGCAGCCGGCGCCGCCGCCAGCGCGCTTTCAGCCAGCGAACGCGCCGCCGCGCTCGCCGTCCATATCTCTTCGCGCCCGCCGAATTGCGGCTGGACGCGAAAGTCGCCCGCCGCCGGGCGCTTGACGATCGCGTGGCTGTAGCGGCCGCCGAACAGGAAAAGCGAATATTCCCCCTCGGCAAGCACGCCGGGCATGAAGGGCTGAATCAGCCGCCTCTGCCCGCGCGCATCGGGCGGGACGGCGGCGTCCGCCGCCAGCCGGTGCGTGCCGTCTGACCCCGCCGACACCGGCGGCTTCACGACCAGCTCTTCGGCGCCGAGCGCCGCGCGCGCAGCGGCCAATGCGTCGTCGTCGAGCGCCGTGACCTCGATCGTCGGCACCACGGCGATGCCCTTTGCGCCCAGTTCGGCGAGATAGGCCTTGTCGCTGTTCCAGCGCAGCACCGGCACCGGATTGACGACCCGCAGCCCCTCGGCTTCGAGCCGGTCGAGCAGCGCATACCAGCGGGCGGATGCGCGCGGATAGCCCCAGGCGAGCAGCGGCAGGATCAGGTCGAATCCCGAAAGATCGCCCGGATCGGTCCACACCCGCGGCTCGACCGCCAGCCCGGCGGCGGTCAGCGCCGCGGTCTTGCGCGCGAGCGCCGCATGCCAATGCTCGCCATAGTCGGCGGCCGGGACGAGGATCGCGACGCGCGGCTGATAGGGCATGACGACGTCCGCCGCTCCGTCATTGCGAGAAGCGAAGCGACGCGGCAATCCCGAGCGGGCCATAACCGCTCCGGATTGCTTCGCTCCGCTCGCAATGACGACGCGGGCCTGTCATCGACCTATCGCCCCAGCAATCCGCGCGCCTGCCCGGCGATGTGCGAAAGCATCGCGCCGTTCGGGCTGGGGATCGTCCGCGCACGGTCGACGACGCTGCGGAACTGCGCGACGCGCGCCGCATGCTCGGCGAGCCATTTCGTCACCGCCGCGTCGAGATCGCCCTTCGGCAGCCCGGCGAGGAAGCCGAGGCGCATCTGCTGGAAATCGCGCGCGAGGCTGTTGACAAGCAGCCGCTCCCACGGATCGGCGGGGCTCATGTGCGCGGCGAGCGTCTGCGCCCAGTCGAGCCCCAGCGCCTCGCCCAGATGGGTAAAGGCGGTCGTCACCCCGACCTCGTCGTCGCCGCGCCGTTCGGCGAGGTCGACGATGCCGATCGCGCCGTCGGTCTTGAACAGACGCACCACCGCGGCGGTCAACGCCTCGGGCGCGCCGGCATCAAGCAACTGCTTGCTGAGCATGTCCCACTGGCGCCGGACCGATTCGCTGAGCAGCGTGTCGACCGTCATCGTCAGCCGGTCGACGCCGGGCTCCAGCCGCGCGACCATCGGTCCCGGCTGGGTGAGCGTCGGGCTGATCCGCAGCAGGTCCGCCATCTGCGAGGTCATCGCCGACGCGGCCTGGCTGAACAGCGACAGGCGGATCGATTCGTCGATCTTCGCGGTGTCGAGCGACGCCCAGATTTCGCGCACGTCGAGCAGTCGCTCGACCGCGACGAAGGCCGCCGCGATGTCGCCGAGCGAGCGTCCCTCCTCCTCGACCAGTTCGAAGGGATGAACGACGCCCATGCGGTTGACGATGCGGTTGGCGAGCTTGGTCGCGATGATCTCACGCCGCAGCTGGTGCTCGGCGATCGCCTTGCCGAAATCGCGCTGCATCTCGGCCGGGAAGGCCGCCGCGAGATCGCCCGCTAGCGCCGGATCGTCGGGCAGGTCGCTCGCCTCAATCGCGTCCTGAAGCGCGAGCTTCGCGGTCGAGATCAGGATCGCGAGTTCGGGCCGGGTCAGCCCGCGCCCTTCCTGCGCGCGGCGAAGCAGTTCGTCGTTCGCGGCGAGCCCTTCGACCTTGCGGTCGAGCCGCCCCGACGCCTCGAACGTCTCCATGATTCGCACCAGCGACGGCACCGCGCCGGCACCGCCCTTTTCGGCGATCGACAGCGCAAGCGCCTGGAGCCGGTTGTCCTCGAGCACCAGCGCTGCGACATCGTCGGTCATGCGGACGAGCAGCGCGTCGCGATCGGCCTGCGCCAGCCGGCCCTCGGCCATCTCGCGGTTGAGCGCGATCTTGATGTTGACCTCGTTGTCCGAGCAGTCGACGCCGGCGCTGTTGTCCACGAAGTCGGCGTTGATCCGCCCGCCCCGCATCGCGAAGGCGATGCGCGCCGCCTGTGTCACGCCTAGGTTGGCGCCCTCGCCGACGACGCGGACGCGCAGGTCCTCCGCATCGACGCGCAGCGCATCGTTGGCGGGGTCGCCGACCTCGGCATTGTTCTGGCTCGCCGCCTTCAGATAGGTGCCGATGCCGCCGAACCACAGCAGGTCGACCGGCGCCTTGAGGATCGCGGAGATCAGCGCCGTCGGTTCGATCTCCGACACCGACAGGCCGAGCGCCGCCTGCACCTCGGGGGTCAGCGCGATGCTCTTCTGGCTGCGCGGGAAGACGCCGCCGCCCTTCGAGATCAGCTTGCGGTCATAATCGTCCCAACTCGACCGCGGCAGCCTGAACAGCCGCTCGCGCTCCTTCCAGCTTTTGGTCGGATCGGGATCGGGGTCGAGGAAGATGTGGCGATGGTCGAAGGCGGCGACCAGCTTAATCGCCTTCGACAGCAGCATGCCGTTGCCGAACACGTCGCCCGACATGTCGCCGCAGCCGACGACGCGCACCGTGTCGGTCTGCACATCAACGCCCATCTCGGCGAAATGGCGCTGGACCGAGACCCAGGCGCCGCGCGCGGTGATGCCCATGCCCTTGTGGTCATAGCCATGCGACCCGCCGCTCGCGAACGCGTCGCCCAACCAGAAGTCGCGCTCCATCGCCAGCGCATTGGCGACGTCGGAGAAGGTCGCGGTGCCCTTGTCGGCGGCGACGACGAAATAAGGGTCCTCGCCGTCGCGGATCACCACGTCCTTCGGATGCACGACCTTGCCGCCCGCCAGATTGTCGGTGATCGACAGCAGCGAACGGATGAAGATGCGATAACATTCCTTGCCTTCGGCGAACCAGGCATCGCGATCCTCCGCCGGGTTGGGCAGCGCCTTCGGATAGAAGCCGCCCTTCGCGCCGGTCGGCACGATCACGGCGTTCTTGACGCGCTGCGCCTTCATCAGGCCGAGAATCTCGGTGCGGAAGTCGTCGCGCCGGTCGGACCAGCGCAGCCCGCCGCGCGCGACCGGGCCGGCGCGCAGATGGACGCCCTCGACGCGGGGGCTGTATACCCACACCTCGCGCCACGGCAGCGGCTTGGGCAGGCCGGGAACCTGCGCGCTGTCGATCTTGAACGCCAGCGCCTCGGCCGCCGCGGGGGCGAAGGCGTTGGTGCGCAGCGTCGCGCCGATCACCGCGTGGAACAGCCGCAAGATGCGGTCGTCGT
The DNA here is from genome assembly GCF_057401805.1 of Sphingopyxis sp. 550B. Lineage (NCBI taxonomy): Bacteria > Pseudomonadati > Pseudomonadota > Alphaproteobacteria > Sphingomonadales > Sphingopyxidaceae > Sphingopyxis > Sphingopyxis sp. 550B. Next base: position 237,464 of record NZ_CM171610.1, read on the forward strand.
CAATCGACTTGATGCCCGCGAAGCCCGCCCTGATCTGCGCATCGAGCGCCTCGGCGCGCGCCGCGTCGCGGCTCTTCGGATCGTGGAGCGCGCAGAACCGTTCGATCAGCGCCGCGGTCAGCGCGGGCGCGTGGCGCAGCGCCGCGACGACAGTGTCCATGCCATAGCTCGATCCGCCCTGGCGCAGATAGCGGAACCAGGCGCGCAGCCAGACGATCGCCTGCGGTTCGGTCTGCGTGACCAGCACCAGTTCGTTGAACGCGTCATTCTCCGCCCGGCCGTCGAGCACCGCGGCGATCGCGCCCTCGATCGTCTCGACATGCGGCAGCAACGCCAGTTCGTCGACATTGGCGGGAAGGCGCAGCGTGAAATCGTGGATGAAGGTCGGCTCGCCTTCCCCCTCCTCGTCGCCGCCCGAGCGGACGTGCAGTTCGGTCGGCAGTTCCTCGAGCACCTCGAAGCCGAAATGCTCGAGCGCCGGCACGACGTCGGACAGCGCCAGCGGGCCGGCGGCGCTATAGACCTTGAGCCGCAGGCGGTCGTCGCCGTCGAGGCTCTTCCTCGCGAGGCGGACGCTGCGCGGCCGGTCGGCATCGAGGTCGCGCAGGCGCAGGATATCGCGCGCCGCCTCTTCGGGGTCATAGAGGTTGCGGTAATTGGGCGGGAACAGCGGGGCGAAGCGCGCCGCGAGCGCCGCCGCGCGCCCGGCGTCGCCGTGCCGCGCGAGCGCCGCCTCGACCTCCGGCTGCCAGCCGCGCACCATCTGTTCGAGCTGGGCGTTGAGCGCCGCCGCATCGGGCACGACGCCGTCGCCGCGCAGGTCGAGCGTGTAGCGGAGCAGCGCCGCGCCGCCGTCTTCGAGCACCATCGTCCAGCCGATCACGCCGGCCTTCGCTTCGCGCGCGAGCAGCGATTCGACCGCGAGACGGCGGCCCGTCGACACCTCGTCGCGGGGCAGCCAGACGAAAGCGAACAGGTGGCGGCCGAGCGCGCTCTGCACCATCACGATCTTCGGGCGCGGCCGATCGGTGATCGACATCGAAGTGAGCACCAGTTCCTCGAGCGCGGAGCCGTCGAACGCGATCAGCAGGTCGTGCGGCAACGCGGTCAGCGCATGCGCGAGCGCCTTGCCGGCGTGCCCTGCGGGATCGAAGCCGAATTTCGTCATCAGCGCGTCGAGTTGCGCGCGCAGCATCGGCACCTTGGCGGGCGGGGTCGACAGCGCCTGGCTGGTCCACAGGCCGGCGTGGATCGACAGCCGCTCCGCCTTCTTGCCCTTATATTCGGGGACGATGACCAGATCGAGCAGCACGCGGCGATGCACTGACGACAGCCGGTTCGACTTGATCAGCAGCGGCGCATGGCCGGTGCCCGCCTTCGCCTTCGCATCGAACCACTGGAAGGCCGCGGCGAGCGCGTTGGCCGACACGAGCTGCGAACTGCCGCTTGCCGAAATGCCGAGCGGATCGTGGACCGCGCCGTCGCGCGTGCGCCATTCGTGGCCGAGCTGCGTCATCGCGCCGCCCTCGAACCAGCGCAGCAGTTCGGCGCCCTCGCCGTCGGCGCGCATCGCGGCATCGGCGAGCATCGCGGCGCGCATCGCCTTCCAGTCGGCGACCGCGGCACGCACGTCGGCGAGCGCCGCTTCGAGCCCGTCGATCAGGCGCCGGCGCGCGCGTGCGTCGCCGCGCTCCAGCTCCATGTAGATGACCGATTCGCGCGTCGCGCCCGCCTTGCCCGAATCGACCCCGGTCAGCTTGCCTTTCGCATCGCGGTCGACCGAGACGACGGGGTGGAGGATACGGTGGATGACCAGCCCCTGCGCCCCAACGATCTGCGAGGTCGAATCGACGAGGAAGGGCATGTCGTCGTTGACGACCGCGAGGCGCATCCGCCGGTCGATTCCGTCGGTCGCGATCGGTTCGATCAGCAGCGACGGCTTGCCGGGCGCGCGTTCGAGCGAGGCCCGCGCGACGAACTCGCCCGCCGCGGCAAGCGCCTTGGCGTCAAGGTCGTCCCCTTCGCCGGGGAGGGCGCTGCCGTGCAGCGCGGCTTGATAGGCTTTGGAAATTTTTGCAGGCGCCTGCGCCGCCGGCGCAATAGAGGCTTCCGGCGCTTCGGTATCGGTAAGAGGCATGATGGTGTCGTATCCCCGAGCCAAGGTTGGCAGGCCTCGCCGGGAACCGGCCGGTCCGCTCGATCCGATCCCTATGCGCCTCCGGCGCGCGCGGCTCAAGCCCTCCCCCGCCCTAGCGTAAAATAATTTCAAGCTTCGGTTTGTCTGTTACGCGAGGCGCGGTCGGCCAGCCTCCCGCACCCCCGTCAAATCCCAGCTTTCATCGCAGTTTCGCCCGCGGACGGAGCGGGCGTCAGGCGGCCGGAGCGATGGCGATCGCCTTCTTCGCAAGCCGCGCAACCAACGCCGGATCGTCGGCCGCCTTGGCGACGACGCCGATATGGCCGCCGGGCATCGTCCGCGCGATCAGCACGACGAACTCGGCATCGCCCGCATCATGCTCTAGCAGCACCGCGGGCGGCGCGGCGCGCAGCGCTTCGAGCCGCGCACCGCCGGCATCCGCCGTCTCGCGGCGCGGGCGGCGGCTGGCGCGCGCATCCTTGACCAGTCCCTTGAGCCCGCCCGGATAGCGGTCGAGATAGGCGGCGAGCGCGCCCCGCCCGACGCCCTCCTCACGCGCATGTCCCAGCACGCAGGCATATTCGGCAAGCCGCGTCTTGTCGTAGGCGGCGCCGAAGACGAGCTTGACCACCGGCGTCATCGGGGCGCGCGGCTGGGCCCGGATTCCGGCATCCTCGATCAGCGCGGCAAAAGCCTGCGGCTGCGCCTCGGCAGCCAGCGCGAAATCCCAGGCGCGCTCGACCGCCGCATAGAGCGCGTGGCGGCTGCGGCTGTCGGCGCTCTGCGCGCGCTCCGCGGTTTCGCGGGCGAGCGCCAGCCAATCGGCGAGTTCCGCCGTCTCGTCGAGCGCGGCGGGTGCGCCCTCGTCCGCGTCCCCAGCGCCGTCGAGCGTCAGCGGGCGGCGTGCACGAACGCTGGCGGCGGCATCGGGCGCCAGCGCGGCGAAGCCCGGCTCGGCCGCGTCGTCCATATGGCCCGAGTCGGGACCGTCGGCCCAGACCGGCACCGGCGCGGTGAGCGGCGGCGCGCTGCGCAGCGCCTGTTCGACCGACAATTGCAGTTCCTCCGCCTGGTCGGCGGGCGCCGCTTCCTTCCAGTTGATCACGCCGAGGATGAAATCGATCGTGTCGTCGTCGGACGAGAAAGGCAGCAGGATGCCGCGATACATGATGGTGATGCCGCGGTCGTTGATGAACTCGGCCTCAAAGCCGATCGGGGCGCGGTTGGCGATGATCTGGAGATAATGGTCGGTCAGCCGCGACAGCAGCGACCGGCCGGGGATCTGGCTGATATACTGGACGTCCTCGTCGATTTCGGATTCGGCGCGCAGCCGCTCGCCCAGAAAGGCGACCGCCGGATTCTCGATGCCGGCAGTGAAATCGAGCAGCACCGCATGCGGCCCGAAATCGCCGACATTGTCGAGGTCGAGGTCCTCGGCCGACGGATAGGAACGGTCGCCGAGCAGCGAGGCCCAGTGATTATAGGCCCGGACCTGCATCCGCCGCTCGTCGACCCCGACGGCCGGCGGCGCGTCGATGGCGCCGTCGTCCTGGTCATGGCTGCCCGAAAGCAGGCCGCGCATGCTGTCCATCATCTGTCCCCAGTCGCAATCATCGGCGGATTCATGCACCGGGACTGGTAAAAGCGGCGTAAACGATGCGCCGACGCCGTCAGGCGAGGCTGGTGTCGATCGGCAGGCCGGCCTTCAGCGTCAGCGTCACCGGTGTGCGCTCGGCAATGTCGGCGAGCCGCGCCTGCTGGTCGGCATCGAGGCCGACGATCGCCAGCCGGCGGTCGATGCGCCGTTCCTCCTGGCCGTGGAGGCGTAGCGAGACCTCGACCGATTCGAGCGGCCAGCCCTTGCGGTCGGCGTACATGCGCAGCGTGATCGCGGTGCAGGCGCCGAGGCTGGCGAGCAACAGGTCATAGGGCGCGAAGCCCGCCCCCTGCCCGCCCAGCGCCGGCGGCTCGTCGGCGACAAGCGCGCGGCCGCCCACCTCTATCGCGGTGCGATAGCGGTCTCTGCCGATGCGTGCGATGCCCTGCGCCATGCGAGTCTCCCTGTCCGGTGAGCCCTCATGCTATCAGCCAGGTGTGGTCCCGATCAATGCGCGGCGTCCGGCCGAATACCGCCTTTCGCCGCCCGATCTCCCCCTCCCGCAAGCGGGAGGGGTCGGGGGTGGGCGACAACGCCGCAACGGCTCACCCCGCTGCGAGTAGAGCGGCGCACGCCAATCAATCACTTCCCTTTCCGTTCGTGTCGAGCGAAGTCGAGACACCCATCGACCTTGCGCCACGCCGATGGGTGTCTCGACTTCGCTCGACACGAACGGAAGGATGCGGGAATATGGAGCGCTCACCGCTTCAGCGGCCGCGACGCCCGATGATTCCCCGAAAAGCCCCTATCCGACGAAGGCGCGCTCGATCACGAAATCGCCCGGCGCCGCGTTCGATCCCTCCCGGAATCCCAGCGCCTCGAAGCGCGCCTGAAGGTCGCGGATCATCGCCATGCTACCGCACATCATGATGCGGTCGGTCGCCGGATCGAAATGCGGCGCGCCGGTCAGCGGATGGCCAAACAGGCGGCCGCTGTCGATCAGCGCGCCGATCCGCCCGGTCGACCGGAACGCCTCGCGCGTCACGGTGGGCAGATAGTGGAACTGCAGCAGCGCCTGGTCCTGCACCAGCGGGTCGCCGGCAAGCTGGCTCTCCAGTTCCTCGCGGAAGGCGAGGTCGCTGACCTGCCGCGCGCAATGGACGAGCAGTATCTCGTTGAAGCGTTCGTAGATGTCGGGGTCGCGCGCGAGGCTGAGGAAGGGCGCGAGGCCGGTGCCCGTCGACAGCAGGAACAGCCGCCGTCCCGGCAGCAGCGCGTCGGCGACCAGCGTTCCCGTCGGCTTGCGGCCGAGATAGAGCGGATCGCCCGGCGCGATCGCCTGAAGGCGCGAGGTCAGCGGCCCGTCGGGCACCTTGATCGACAGGAACTCGAGCTCGTCGGCATAGGCGGGGCTGGCGATCGAATAGGCGCGCAGCAGCGGCCGCCCCTCGCCCGGCAGGCCGAGCAGCACGAATTCGCCCGACCGGAAGCGGAAGCTCGGCGGGCGGGTGATCGAGAAGCTGAACAGATGATCGTTCCAGTGCCGCACGCGCAGCACCTCCTCCACGGTCAGCGAAGCGGAAGGCGCGAGTTTCGCGGCGGCGGCGATGCGATCGCTCATGTCGTTGGTCCTGACAGGCTGGGAGAGGGCGTGGTGAGGTGCGAAAGGTCGAATCCGGCTGCTGCGAGTTGCGAGGCGGCGGCGTCGATCGCCGCGAGCGCGGGCGCAACGCTCGCCTCGTCGACCAGCAGGCCGAGCGTCGCGCGCGCCGTGTCCGTCCCGCCCGACGCCGCGTCGCTCCACAGGCGGAGCAGGACCGCCTCGACCTCGCCGATGCGCGCGCAGCCCATTGGCGCGAACGCCAGCCGGGTACGCGAGCCGCTGACGAGCAGCGCGAAGGCGACGTGGACATCGGGCAGCGCGGCGAGCGCGCCGACGCCCGCGAAGCCGCGGTGCAGCGCGCGCGCCGGGCAGCATCCGCGCTCGATCGCCAGCGCCCACCCGCGCATCGCCCACAGCAGAAGGCGCCCGCCGTTGCAGAGGCTCTCCACGGGACGATCGACAAGCGCGTACATCTGTTCCTCCTGCGGCCGGGCGCAGGCCGGCGGTCGCGGATCGCCATACATACTATTGAGAGTCATTTGCAATTACAGATTGACCCGTCGCGCGATAATTGCGGCCGAACCGTCCATTGAAGCGCGATGCCATCGGTCGGACTCATTGCGAGCCCGGATCAGGTCTGGGTTTGCAATGACGAAGAGGGTCAATCCAGAGCCATCAGGCCTAGCATTCGGGTTCGCGTTCCGCGCTGCCTCCGGCCCGCGTCAAAAGGCCTTTCTCACATTATCGCGGCGTGCCAGCTTCAGCGCATGACCTTCGTCATTTCGTGAATGCAGGCGACTCCCCTCCCGCCAGCGGGAGGGGCAGCGAGGCTTGCGAACTTGTTCGCTAGCCGCAGCGGGGTGGGCCTCCGCACCACCGCTGCTCTCCTTCGACCTCTCCCACATGCAGGAGGGGAAGTCGGAAGGACACAGCATGACCTTCATATACTTTGGAATAATATTGCGCGCTCCCCGAAGCCCCTGTTCCCGCAAAAAAGGGGTGGAGATAGGTTTTTCCTCGCCGCCGCCCCCCCTTTCGCGGGATTCCTAATAGGCAGGCTCACCGCCGCCCAGCACCGTTTCCGCCTGCGCGGTCAGCCAAGCCATCGCCGCGGCCCAGGGTTGATGACCGTGGCTGATCCGCGCCACGCCGAGCGCCGCCAGTTCGGCATGCGTCGGCCCGGCGGGCGAGCGGAGGATGTTGACCGGCAGCGGCGAGGCTTCGCAGATCGCACCGATGCACCGCGCGTCGGCGAGGAAGGGCACGAACAGCGACCCGGCGCCTGCATCGGCATAGGCGCGGGCGCGTTCGAGCGTCGCGGCGACGAGCGCAGCGCCGTCCTTCCCGGCATCCCGCCCGCGAAACACATCGCAGCGCGCGTTGACGAAAAGGCCGGTATCGGCGGCGGCGCGATAGCGTGCCTGCGCCGCGGCGATCGGCAGCAGTTCCGACGCGCCGGGCAGGCGATCCTCGATATTGCCCCCTGCGGCGCCCGCCTCCCGCGCCCGGCTTATCGAGGCGCCGACCGCCGCCGGGTCGGCGCCGTAGCCCGATTCCATGTCGATCGTCACCGGCAGGTCGGTGACGTCGAGGATGCGGCGCAGATTTTCGAGGACATCGTCGAGCGGAAAATTCTCTCCGTCGGCGCGGCCCTGCGCGCCCGCGACGCCATAGCTGCCCGTCGCGATCGCACGGGCGCCCGCCGCCGCGACCGCCTTCGCGCTGCCCGCATCCCAGATGTTGACGAGGATCAGCGGGTCGCCGGGAACGTGCAGCGCCCGGAATGCGGCGATCGCGCTCGATGATACTGGCGTCATGGGATTTCCCTTTTCAGAAGTTCGCGCTTGATCGGCAGGCCATAGGCATAGCCGCCGAGCGAGCCGTCGCTGCGCACCACCCGGTGGCACGGGATCAGCACCGCGACATTGTTGGCGCCGTTGGCGCTTCCCGCCGCGCGCACCGCCTTCGGCTTGCCGACTGCGGCGGCGATGTCGGCATAGCTGCGCGTCTCGCCTGCCGGAATCTTTCGAAGCTCGCGCCACACCGCTTCCTGAAAGGCAGTGCCCTTCACGTCGATCGGGATATGGTCGAAGCCGGCCGCCGGCGTCTCGACCGCTTCGATCACCTGCGTCAGCAGCGCCGCGAAGGCCGCGTCGCCCTCGACGAGCGTCGCGGCGGGGAAGCGCTCCTCCAGCGCCTCACGTCCCTCGGCGAAGGACAGGCGGCACACGCCCTTCCCGGTCGCCGCGACGAGCATGTCGCCGAGACTGGTCGGCACCACCGCCCAGTGAATCGTCACGCCCTTGCCGCCGTTTACCCACGCCGAAGCCGTCATTCCCATGCGTCCCTCCATATTGTCATAGAATCGCGATGGCCCCGAAAAGCCGGCGTCGTAGATTGCGTCGGTCACCCGCGCGCCCTCGCTCAGCGCCGTCCGCGCGCGCTCCTCGCGCAGCGCGCGGGCATAGGCGGCGGGCGACAGGCCGGTGTGGCGGGTGAAGACGCGCTGGAAATGCGTCGGCGAATAGCCGGTGCGCGCGGCGAGATCGGCGAGCGCAAGCGGCTCCTCGCTGCCCTTGATCGCCGCGATCGCGGCAATCACCGCGCCCTCGTCGCGCGCAACGTCGTCGGGCAGGCAGCGTTTGCAGGGACGCAGCCCCGCCGCGCGCGCCGCCGCGCCATCGGCGAAGAAGCGGACATTGGCGCGCGCCGGGTGCCGCGCCGCGCAGCTCGGCCGGCAATAGATGCCCGTCGTCAGTACCCCGGTGACAAAGCGCCCGTCGAGTGCCCGGTCGCGGCGCTGCACCGCGGCCCAGCATTCGTCGTCGGTCATGGTCCCGGCGCTCATGTCGCGTCCCTTTCGATCCGCGCGGCGAAACAGCCATATGCGGCATTATGCGCGTCGATATAGGCTGTCGCGTCGTCGGCGAACAGGGCGCGCAGTTCGTCGAACACCGGCAGCGGCGCATCGCGACAGGGAACCGCCAGCACCCCGGCGCGAGAAGAAATGGCATAGGTTATGAGGGTCATGGACCGTCCTCTCTTCGTGTCGCACCCGTCTGCCATGTGCCGCCGCGGGGCGCGTCCCGATGCTTGCGTTCAAAGCGCGTCTCACTAATCTGCCGCGCCATGACCCGCCTCCTCCCCCTGCTGCTCGCCTTTTTCGCTATCGTCCTGCCCGCGCGGGCCGCCGACGATATCAGTGCCGCCTCGCGCAGCGTCGTGCGCGTCGTCACCGTCGCGATGATGGAGGGCGAGGTGGTCGGCTTCGGCCACGGCAGCGGCATCGCGATCACCCCGACGCGCATCCTGACCAACGCGCATGTCGTCGAATCGGCGGTCCGCTATCCGAACAATGTCGCGCTCGGCGTCGTCCCGTCGGAGGGGCAGAAAAGCTATCCCGCCAGGCTGATCGCGATCGACACCGCGCGCGACCTCGCGCTGATCGAGATGGGCGAGGGCCGGCTGCCCGCCGCCGCCATCTATACCGGGCCGCTCGAATCGGGGACCGACGTCGTCGCGCTCGGCTATCCGGGCAACGTCGACCTCGCGACCGCGCGCAGCGCCGCCGACTATATTACCCCGCGCACGCCCGTACGTAGCGAAGGCAACATGTCGAACGTTCAGGCGGTCGACGGCATCGCGACGCTCGTCCACACCGCCAAGATCTCGCGCGGCAATTCGGGCGGCCCGCTCGTCGACGCCTGCGGGCGCGTCGTCGGGATCAACACCTTCATCACCCGCGCCGACGACGGCGATTCGCCCTTCGCCTTCGCCATCTCGGTGCGCGAGATCGCGCGCTTCCTCGCCGATGCCGGGCAGCAATATACGAGCGTCGGCACCGCCTGCCTGTCGATGGCGGAGGCGACCGCGCGCGACCGGGCGGCGCTCGACGCCGAAACCCGCGCGGCGGCCGAGGCCGAGGCCGCGAAGACGGCGGCGGCGCGGCTCGACCGCGAACTGAAACAGGCGCGCGCCGAAGAAGCGGCGCTGGCGTCGCGCGAGAACCGCATCGCGCTGGCCGGGGTCCTGTTCGTCATCGGCGCGCTCGCCGCCGGAGCCGGGCTGCTCTTCTACAGCCAGAAGGCGATGCGCAACGCGAAGATCGCTGGCGGCGCGGGCGCGGTGCTGATGATCGGCGCCGCGATCCTGTTCGTGACGCGCCCCGACGCGCATGCCGAAATTGCTGGAGAAACGGAACAGGCGCCGGCGCCCGATGTCGCGCCGAAGCTGGCGCAGGGGAACTTCCTCTGCACGATCCAGCCCGACCGCAGCCGCATCACCGTATCGTCGACCATCGACGTGCCGGTCGAGATCGGCGGGGACGGCTGCATCAACCGGCGGACCCAATATGCGCAGGGCACCGACGGCCGCTGGCAGCGCATCCTCGTCCCGAACGAGGAGGCGACGGTGACGATCGCCTCGATCGACGACGGCGCCCACGAATATCGCGTCGAACGCTATCTGCTCGACGCCGAGACGATGGCGAAGGCGCGCGCGCTCCGCGCCGCGGCGGAGATCAAGGGCTGCGCCGCCGACCCGCAGGCGCTCGCCGCCTTCGCGACCCAGCAGGACGCGATCAAGGGCGCGCTGCCGCCGACGCCGAACGAGCGGCTCGTCTATCGCTGCCAGAAGGTCGCCGGTTCGGCGGCGGCCACACCTTGACGTGACCTGTTAAAAGACCTATTAACAGGTCATGGGAAAGCCGCTTCTCGCCGACTTCGGCATCAGCATCTCGGAACTCAAGAAGAATCCGTCCGCCGCCATCCGCGCCGCCGATGGCGCCCCCGTCGCGATCCTCAACCGCAACACGCCCGAAGCCTATCTGGTCCCCGCCGACGCGTGGGAAGCGATCCTCGATGCGCTCGACGACATCGAACTGGCGCGGATCGTCAGGGAGCGTCAGGGGCAGGAACGGATAAGGGTCAGCATTGACGACCTATAATCTCGATTTCTTCAAAGACGCCAAGAAGGAATGGGATCGGCTGGACAAGAGTGTCCGCGCCCAGTTTCGCAAAAAGCTAGCCCAGCGGCTGGCAAATCCGCACGTCCCATCCGCTCGCCTGTCCGGCATGGCCAATTGTTACAAGATCAAGCTGCGTTCGGCTGGATACCGGCTGATCTATCAAGTCGAGGATGAAACGATCACGGTGGTTGTCGTCGCCATCGGTAAGCGCGAACGAAACGAAGCCTATGTGGAGGCGAAGCGGCGCCTTTAGCCCCCGCACGCCCTGAACAGCATCAGCGTCCGCTCGCGCGCAAGCTCCGCGCTCGGTTCATGATAATCCTTGCGGCGGTCGCTGTTGAAACCGTGCCCGGCCTCATAGACGAAGACCTGCGCGGTCGGATGCGCCTTCGCGATCAGCGCCTCGACCCCGTCCATCGGAATCCCCGCATCAAAGCGGCCGAAATGGGCGATGGCCGCGCATTGCGGCGCCTGGTCGGCGAACTGCGTCGGGACGAGGCTGCCGTAATAGCAGGATGCCGCGGCCAGATCGGGGCTGGTCTGCGCCATCCGCCACGCGACCGACCCGCCATAACAATAGCCGGTGATGAAGACCGGACCCCCGGAACCATTGGCGCCTTTCAGCGCGTCGATGCAGGTCTGCGCGTCCTTCAGGCTCTGCTCGAACGGGTGGAGCTGTCGCGCCAGTTCGACCGCGCGTTCGAACTGCGGTCCCGAATAGTCGCTCTCGAACCCCGGATGCTCGCGGTCGAACAGCGCGGGCGCCAGCACTTCATAGCCGGCGGCGGCATATTCGTCACACAGCTCGCGGATATGGTCGGTGACGCCGAATATCTCCTGGATCAGGACGAGCCCGCCCCGGCGCTCGCCTTCGGGCTGCGCGTGATAGACGGCGATCTCGGCGCCATCGTCCATCGTCATGCGGATCATCTCGCCCATACACTTCCCTCTCTTCCGTTCGTCCCCGGACCTGATCCGGGGTTGTCGAAGGGCCGTTCTTCCTTGACCGGCGTTTGAAGAAAGAACGGCCCTTCGACAAGCTCGGTGCGAACGGACGTAGCAGGGTGCTCGATTCCCCCACCCTCGCCTTGCATTGCAGCAAAATCGTTGCTACGCGCGCCGCGACTTTGCAGCGGGGGCATTTTCGGATGCCGGAAACCCGCGCAGCCATCCCCCTCGGGATCGTTAAAGAAGGACTTTCGCGCGTGGAGAATTCCGGCGGCATTCAGGGCAACATCACGGCGGGCCTCGCGGGCCGTTATGCCAGCGCGCTGTTCGATCTGGCGCGCGAATCGGACGCCATCGACAGCGTCCGCCAGAGCCTGGCGACCCTCAAGGCCGGGCTCGCCGAATCGGCGGACCTCGCCGTGCTGACCCAGAGCCCGGTCGTCAGCCGCGCCGACGCCGCGAAGGCGGTCGCGGCGGTCGCGAAATCGCTGGGGCTGGATTCGCTGACCACCAGGTTCCTGGGCGTGCTCGCCGAGAACCGCCGCCTCGCCGATCTGGGCGGGATGATCGACGCGTTCGACGCGATCGTCTCCGCGCATCGCGGCGAAGTGACCGCGAAGGTGACGAGCGCGCATCCGCTCAGCGCCGATCAGCTCAAGGCGCTCGCCGCCAACCTCAAGACCCGTGTCGGCCGCGACGTTCAGATCGCGACGACCGTCGACCCCGCCATCCTCGGCGGCCTCGTCGTCCAGCTGGGCAGCCAGCTGATCGACGGCAGCATCCGTACCCGTCTCAATGGCTTCGCACAGGCGATGAAAGGCTAAACAATGGAAATCCGCGCTGCTGAAATCAGCAAGGTCATCAAGGACCAGATCGCCAATTTCGGAACCGACGCCACGGTCAGCGAGATCGGCTCGGTCCTGTCGGTCGGCGACGGCATCGCCCGCGTCCACGGCCTCGACAATGTCCAGGCCGGCGAGATGGTCGAATTCGCCAACGGCGTGAAGGGCATGGCGCTCAACCTCGAAGCCGATAACGTCGGCATCGTGATCTTCGGCTCGGACGCCGAGATCAAGGAAGGCGACACCGTCAAGCGCACCGGCACGATCGTCGACGTCCCCGTCGGCAAGGGCCTGCTCGGCCGCGTCGTCGACGGTCTCGGCAACCCGATCGACGGCAAGGGGCCGATCAAGGCCGACAAGCGCATGCGCGTCGAGGTCAAGGCGCCCGGCATCATCCCGCGCCAGTCGGTACACGAGCCGGTGCAGACCGGCCTCAAGGCGCTCGACGCGCTCGTTCCCGTCGGCCGCGGCCAGCGCGAACTGATCATCGGCGACCGTCAGACCGGCAAGACCGCCGTCGCCATCGACACCTTCATCAACCAGCGCGAAGTCAACAAGGGCGATGACGAGAGCAAGAAGCTCTATTGCATCTATGTCGCCGTCGGCCAGAAGCGCTCGACCGTCGCGCAGATCGTCCGCCAGCTCGAAGAGAATGGCGCGATGGAATATTCGATCGTTGTCGCCGCGACCGCGTCGGAGCCCGCGCCGCTGCAGTATCTCGCGCCCTACACCGGCGTGACGATGGGCGAATTCTTCCGCGACAACGGCATGCACGCCGTGATCGTCTATGACGACCTGTCCAAGCAGGCCGTCGCCTATCGCCAGATGTCGCTGCTGCTGCGCCGCCCGCCGGGCCGCGAAGCCTATCCCGGCGACGTCTTCTACCTGCACAGCCGCCTGCTCGAGCGCGCAGCGAAGATGAACGCCGACAACGGCTCGGGCTCGCTCACCGCGCTGCCGATCATCGAGACGCAGGCGGGCGACGTGTCGGCCTATATTCCGACCAACGTGATTTCGATCACCGACGGCCAGATCTTCCTCGAAACCAACCTCTTCTACCAGGGCATCCGCCCCGCCATCAACGTGGGTCTTTCGGTGAGCCGCGTCGGCTCGGCCGCACAGACCAAGGCGATGAAGAAGGTGTCGGGCTCGATCAAGCTCGAGCTCGCGCAGTATCGCGAGATGGAAGCCTTCGCGCAGTTCGGCTCGGACCTCGACGCCGCGACGCAGAAGCTGCTCAACCGCGGCGCGCGCCTGACGCAGCTGCTCAAGCAGCCGCAGTTCCACCCGATGCCGTTCGAGGAGCAGACCGCGTCGATCTTCGCCGGCACCAACGGCTATCTCGACACCGTCGCGGTGAACGACGTCACCCGTTACGAAGCGGCGATGCTCGCCTATCTGCGCAGCGACCATGCGGATGTCCTCAAGATGATCCGCGACACCAAGGACCTGGGCGACGACGCCAAGAAGGGCCTGGTCGCCGCGCTCGACGCCTTCGCCAAGATATTCGCTTAACCCTTAATCGTGCACCTCCGCGAAGGCGGAGGTCCATGGGTCCCCGCCTTCGCGGGGACACACAGAGAGAGGCTTGATGGCCAGTCTTAAGGAACTCAAAGGGCGGATCAACTCGGTCAAATCGACCCAGAAGATCACCAAGGCCAAGAAGATGGTCGCCGCCGCCAAGCTGCGCAAGGCACAGGCCGCGGCCGAGGCCGCGCGTCCCTATGCCGAGCGGCTCGAAGGCGTCGTCGCGAGCCTCGCGTCGAAGGTCGGCGCCGCCGACGGCGCGCCGAAGCTGCTGTCGGGCACCGGCAAGAGCGACACCCACCTGCTGCTGGTGCTGAACAGCGACCGCGGCCTCGCGGGCGCGTTCAACAGCAACATCGTCAAGGCGGCGCGCGACAAGGCGCACGAGTTGCAGGCCGCGGGCAAGACGGTTCGCTTCTTCCTCGTCGGCCGCAAGGGCCGCCCGGTGATCAACCGCCTGTTCCCCGGCCAGATCATCGAGAATTACGAGACGACCGGCATCCGCGAGATCGGCTTCGAGCAGGCGCGCGAGGTCGCGGAGAAGATCAGCGAATTGTTCGAGGCGGGCGCGTTCGACGTCGCGCACCTCTTCTATTCGAAGTTCCGCTCGGCGCTGGTGCAGGAAGCGACCGGCCAGCAGCTCATCCCCGTCCCCGCCCCCGACGAAGCCCCGGCTCCGAGCGGCGCGGCGGTCGAATATGAGCCCGACGAGGAGGCGATCCTCGCCGACCTGCTGCCGCGCAACGTGACGATCCAGATCTTCAAGGGTCTGCTCGAAAACGCCGCGTCGGAACAGGGCGCGTCGATGACCGCGATGGACAATGCGACGCGCAACGCGGGCGACCTGATCAACAAGCTGACCATCCAATATAACCGCAGCCGCCAGGCCGCGATCACCACCGAACTCGTCGAAATCATCTCCGGCGCCGAAGCGCTGTAAGCAGGAAGAAGCACATGGCCACCGCACCCGCCCCTGAAAAGAAGGCTCCCGCCAAGAAGGCCGCCGCGCCCAAGAAGCCGGCCGCGAGCAAGGCCGCCGCGCCGAAGAAGGCCGCGGCCGGCGCCGCGACCGGCCGCGTCGCGCAGGTGATCGGCGCCGTCGTCGACGTCCAGTTCGACGGTGCGCTGCCCGCAATTCTGAACGCGCTCGAAACCGACAACGGCGGCAACCGCCTCGTTCTCGAAGTCGCGCAGCACCTCGGCGAGAACACCGTCCGCACCATCGCGATGGACGCGACCGACGGCCTGACCCGCGGCCAGCCCGTCACCGACACCGGCGCGCAGATTTCGGTCCCGGTCGGCCCGCAGACGCTCGGCCGCATCCTCAACGTCATCGGCGATCCGATCGACGAGCGCGGCCCCATCAACAGCGACATGACCGCGCCGATCCACGCCAAGGCCCCCGAATTCGTCGACCAGTCGACCGAGGCGGCGATCCTCGTCACCGGCATCAAGGTCATCGACCTGCTCGCGCCCTATGCGCGCGGCGGCAAGATCGGCCTGTTCGGCGGCGCCGGCGTCGGCAAGACGGTTCTCATTCAGGAACTCATCAACAACATCGCCAAGGGCCATGGCGGCGTGTCGGTGTTCGCGGGCGTCGGCGAACGCACCCGCGAGGGCAACGACCTCTACCATGAATTCCTCGACGCGGGCGTTATCGCCAAGGACGCCGACGGCAACCCGACCCCCGAAGGGTCGAAGGTGGCGCTGGTGTTCGGCCAGATGAACGAACCGCCGGGGGCGCGTGCCCGCGTTGCGCTGTCGGGTCTGACCATGGCCGAATATTTCCGCGACCAGGAAGGCCAGGACGTGCTCTTCTTCGTCGACAACATCTTCCGCTTCACGCAGGCGGGTTCGGAAGTGTCGGCACTGCTCGGCCGTATTCCTTCGGCCGTGGGCTATCAGCCGACGCTGTCGACCGACATGGGCGCGCTGCAGGAACGCATCACCTCGACCACCAAGGGCTCGATCACCTCGGTGCAGGCCATTTACGTTCCCGCGGACGACTTGACCGACCCGGCGCCGGCGACATCGTTCGCTCACCTCGACGCGACGACCGTGCTGTCGCGCGCGATTTCGGAACTCGGCATCTATCCGGCGGTCGACCCGCTCGATTCGACCAGCCGCGTTCTCGAACCGCGCGTCGTCGGGCAGGAGCATTACGAGACCGCCCGCCGCGTTCAGGAAACGCTGCAGAAGTACAAGTCGCTGCAGGACATCATCGCGATCCTCGGCATGGACGAACTCAGCGAGGAAGATAAGCTGACCGTCGCCCGCGCCCGCAAGATCCAGCGTTTCCTGTCGCAGCCCTTCCACGTCGCCGAGGTGTTCACCAACATCCCCGGCAAGTTCGTGCAGATCGAGGACACGATCAAATCGTTCAAGGCGGTCGTGGACGGCGAATACGACCATCTGCCCGAAGCCGCCTTCTACATGGTCGGCGGCATCGAGGAAGCGGTCGCCAAGGCCGCCAAGCTGGCAGCGGAAGCGGCGTAATAAAAGTTCCCTTCCCGCTTGCGGGAGGGGTTAGGGGCGGGCCAGCGGCCTGCCCGGAACGAGCCCACCCCCGACCCCTCCCGCAAGCGGGAGGGGGGAGATTAGAGAATGGCCCTGAAGTTCGAACTCGTCACCCCCGCCCGCCTCGAACGGTCGAGCGACGTCCATATGGTCACCGTGCCGGGCAGCGAAGGCGACTTCTCGGTGCTCGAGGGCCATGCGCCCTTCATGACGACGCTGCGCAACGGTCCGCTGACCATCTATGCCAGCGCCGGCGCCGCGCCCGAGACGATCGAGGTCGAAGGCGGCTTCGCTGAAGTGAACGAAGCCGGTTTGACCGTGCTCGCCGAACGCATCGCGGGCTGACGCCGCGATATCGCCGGATCAAAGTGGCCTTCGGGCCCCTTTTTATTGGTCGCTTCGGGGTGGAAAGTCGTCGCTTCCTGAAACAAGTCGGCAATGATCCCTTTTCGACAGCTAGAGCATCGAGCCTTAAATCTGACCCATCGTCCCGTTCGTGTCGAGCGAAGTCGAGACACTCATCAGCGTGGCGCAAGGCCGATGGGTGTCTCGACTTCGCTCGACACGAACGGATAAGGGGCGGTGCGGGTTTATGGTACGCCGCTCTAGCCGTTCCCCGGCGAAGGCCGGGGTCCACGAGGGGTAGCGCTGTATCATCTGGACCCCGGCTTTCGCCGGAGAACAGCGCCTTACTTGCCTGAAGGACATATGTGCCGAACAAGTTCGGAGTGACGAAAGATCGGATGGCGCCTCCGGGTCGAAAGCTCCCTTGGCTGCCGCCTGTCGGCGCATAGGTCCACTCTCGCGCTTTGCTGCCATCCATCAGCGAAATGCGCACCCTCAACCGTCCGGCCTCGCGCCAGTAGCGGATACGCTGCGGATAGCATCGCAAAGCGCATCGACATCCTCCACGCACCCTGTCGGGCTATTAGGAGATTATCAAAGTTTCCCTTTTATTCACCCTGCTTGATGGGGGGTCTGCTGGCGAAAGCCGCACTCACCCCGAACGAGAAGCAGGATGAAGCGATGAGTGCATTCGGACGTCGTCCCGGAACCGCTGGCCGCCCCGCCTTTGGCGTGGCGAAGCCGATGCAGACTGGGCCCGGCGTGCCCGGTGGAAGCCAGTTCCCGCCCATCGAGCCCGCGCCCGCCGCGCACGATCCGGCGCCATCGCCCCTCAGCCCCGAGCTGGAGGCGATGGAGCGGCTGAACCAGCGCTCGTCGGCCGAGAATATGGAGCCCGAACGGGCCCAGGGGTTCGAGGCGAGCGTCCACAAGATCAAGGAACAGGTGCTGCCGCGCCTGCTCGAACGCGTCGACCCCGAAGCCGCGGCGACGCTGAGCAAGGACGAACTCACCGAAGAATTCCGGCCGATCATCCTCGAAGTGCTCGCCGAACTGCGCATCACGCTCAACCGCCGCGAACAATTCGCGCTCGAAAAGGTGCTCGTCGACGAACTGCTGGGCTTCGGCCCGCTCGAGGAATTGCTCGCCGACCCCGATATTTCCGACATCATGGTCAATGGGCCCTACCAGACCTATGTCGAACGCAAGGGCCAGCTCGTCATCGCGCCGATCCAGTTCCGCGACGAACAGCATCTGTTCCAGATCGCGCAGCGCATCTGCAACCAGGTCGGCCGCCGCGTCGACCAGACCACGCCGCTTGCCGACGCCCGCCTGAAGGACGGCAGCCGCGTCAACGTCATCGTCCCGCCGCTCAGCTTGCGCGGCACGGCCATCTCGATTCGTAAATTCTCGGCCAAGCCGATCACGCTCGACATGCTGTGCCAATGGGGCGCGATGAGCCAGAAGATGTGCACCGCGCTGAAGATCGCGGGCGCGAGCCGCTTCAACATCGTCATCTCGGGCGGTACCGGCTCGGGCAAGACGACGATGCTCAACGCGCTGTCGAAGATGATCGACCCCGGCGAGCGCGTGCTGACGATCGAGGACGCCGCCGAACTCCGGCTGCAGCAGCCGCACTGGCTGCCGCTCGAAACGCGCCCCGCGAACCTCGAAGGCAATGGCGCGATCCACATGGGCGACCTCGTCAAGAACGCCCTGCGTATGCGTCCCGACCGCATCATCATGGGCGAGGTCCGCGGCGCCGAATGTTTCGACCTGCTCGCCGCGATGAACACCGGCCACGACGGCTCGATGTGCACGCTCCACTCGAACAGCCCGCGCGAATGCCTCGGCCGTATGGAGAATATGGTGCTGATGGGCGACATCAAGATTCCGAAGGAGGCGATTTCCAAGCAGATCGCCGATTCGGTCGACCTGATCGTCCAGATCAAGCGTCTGCGCGACGGCTCGCGCCGCGTCACCAACGTCACCGAGGTAATCGGCATGGAGGGCGACGTCATCGTCACCCAGGAATTGTTCAAGTTCGAATATCTGGACGAGGACAAGGACGGCAAGATCGTCGGCGAATATCGCTCGATGGGCCTGCGCCCCTATACGCTGGAAAAGGCGCGCCAGTTCGGTTTCGACCAGCCCTATCTGGAGGCGTGTCTCTAAACGTCTAGAGCCGCATTCCGAGCCATATGACAGCCTCGGTCGACGCCGAAACGACCGGATCGATCACGCGCTGCCATAAACCCACCGTCGGTAACCGCACTGCTGACAAATCGTGATGTTCCTGCTCCTCGGCGATAATGACTGACAAGGTCCGTACCGCTTCCTCATCGACGCCTCGAAGCTCTGCAATCTGTTCGCGCATATGTCGCAATACGACACGTTCAATGGCGACCGTCGTTGCGGTGATTGCCCCTCGCCCAGCGAGGCCCGTCACACCACCGAGAATGAGGCCACCGAATCCACACAATAAATAGCTACGGCACCGCCGCACGCCCCGTCGGCCCAGCTCCGCAGCGAATTGTGCGCGATGCCCGCGTTCGTGCGCGAGAAACTCATCGATCTCAGCGAGCATGTCTGGCGCACGCCAGCGAGCGAACCAGCGCCGCGCGCCGTAGATGCACACCGCGCCATGTTCGCCCGCGTGATCAACCTTCATCACCCGGTCGCCCAGTGTTTCATTCAGCTTGAGACGAGCCGCCAGTGCCATTGCGATCGGTGCCGGTTATGGCTTCAACGCAAAGGCCGCGGCGAACAGCGCCACCGCGATGCTGGCGAGCGCGATGCCGCGCCACGGCATGAAGCCGACCCGGTCGACGTCACGCCGGTGCTTGCGGCGCCATTCGGCAATTTCGGCAATGCCGAACAGCACCACCGCCCCGATGCTGACCGACAGCATGGACACTTGCATCGACGCGCTTCCCTTCGCACTATGGACCTTCCCCAGCAGGACCGGCCCCGCCGGCCCCTGCCAGCCGAAAGGTGCCGATATGCGTCATTTTCGTCCCGTTGCAATAGCCGCCCTGCTCGCCGCCTCGGCCGCTTGCAGCGCACCCTCGTCCAACGCGACCGCGGGCGAGGCGGCGGCGCAGCCGTCGGACGCGATTGCGGCGGCGGTCGCGGCACCGACACGCACCGCGGCGAACCTGCCGCGCGACGCCTATCGCCACCCCGCCGGGACGCTGGCCTTCTTCGGCGTCACCGGCCGCGACACCGTCGTCGAGCTGTGGCCGGGCGGCGGCTGGTACACCGAAATCCTCGCGCCGCTTGCCAAAGCGGGCGGCGGCACGCTCTATGCCGCGGCGCCATGGGAGCGCGGCCTCAACAAGATCAAGGAATGGCAGGGCGCGCATCCCGACGTCTATGGCGCGGTCAAGCTCGCCGAATTTCCCGCGACCGGCGCCGGTCCGAAGGTGCCCGACGGCAGCGCCGACGTCGTGCTGACCTTCCGCAACGTCCACAACTGGCGCTTCGGCGGCGCCGACAAGACCGCCGACGCGTTCAAGCAGATTTATGCGATGCTGAAACCCGGCGGCGTGCTGGGCGTCGTCGAGCATCGCCTGCCCGAGGAGATGGATTCGGCGCGCGAGGAAAAGAGCGGCTATATGAAGCGCTCGTCGATCGTCGCCTTTGCCGAAGCTGCGGGCTTCCGCCTCGCCGGTGAGAGCGACATCAACGCCAACCCCAAGGACACGCACGATTATGAAAAGGGCGTGTGGACGCTGCCGCCGACGCTGACCGAGGGCGAGAAGGACAAGGACAAATATCTGGCGATCGGCGAATCGGACCGCATGACGCTGAAATTCGTGAAGCCCGCAAGCTGACCAGGCCACTCGACACCATCGACCCCGCGCTGCTGCTCAGCGCCTATGCGCAGGGCCTGTTCCCGATGGCCGACGGGGCGGACGATCCGTCGGTGCATTGGGTCGAGCCGCGGCTACGTGCGATCCTGCCGCTCGACGGCTTCCATCTGTCGCACAGCTTGCGGAAGGTGATCGTCGCCGACCGCTTTCGGGTGACGACCGATACCGCCTTTCCGGCGATGATGGCGCTGTGCGCCGAACCGGCGCCCGACCGGCCGACGACGTGGATCAACCCGATCATCAAGGCGAGCTACGAACGGCTGTTCCGCCTCGGCCACGCGCACAGCGTCGAATGCTGGCTGGGCGACGCGCTGGTCGGCGGCCTCTATGGCGTGTCGCTGGGGCGCGCCTTCTTCGGCGAATCGATGGTCAGCCGCGTGCGCGACGCATCGAAGGTCGCACTGGCGCATCTCGTCGCGCGGCTGAAGGCGGGCGGCTGGCAATTGCTCGACTGCCAGTTCATCACCCCGCACCTGGCGAGCCTCGGCGCGATCGAAATCCCGCAGGCCGCCTATCTCGCGCGGCTCTATTCGGTGTTGTCGGGGGTCGAGGGCGGAGCGGCCGGCGGGGTCGCCGGTGCAGGTGGCGGCGACGGCGCGGCGGGCGCAGCGGTCGTCCCTTCGCCGCCGTTCGTGGCGGGCGACTGGGGCGCGCTCGACACCTTGGGCGCCGCATCCGACTTGGGAGCCGCCCGCGCGACCGGCTCGCCGCCGGGATATGTCATCGCGCAGCTTTTGACGTAGACGTCGAAGATCGGGTGCTGGATCACGTTGCGTTCGGGCCGCTCGCGGAAAATCCAGCCCGAAAAGACGCGATACCATTTGTCGTCGCGCTGATCCTGCACCGACAGCTGGACGAAGGCGCCGGTTTCGGGCGGGTCTTCCCACGGCGCGGTCTGCTCGCAGGCGCGCAGGCGGACGATCGCACGGCCCACGCGCGCCGAATCGCCCGGCTTCATCTCCAGCTCGCGGACCAGCCCGTTGCGCTTGTTGAGCAGGCCGAGCACCGCGACGCGTTCGGCCATCGGTGTCGCCCCCTCGATCCCGCCGACTTCCTGCGGCACGCTTTCGGAGCGCACCGCTTCGGCCTTGTCGACCTTTTTCGCCGGGCCGCGGTCGCAGGCGGCGAGCCCCGTCGCCGCGAGCAGCGCCGCAAGCGCGATCGGAAGCGGGCGCACCACCGCGCGGGTCACTCGGCGCCGGGGCGCCAGGCCTCATAGTCGCCGGTCGCGGCGGCGCGGCGCCCGCCGCGCTCGAGCGCGCCCGCCGGGCGATAGGCGCCGAGGCTGCCGGTCAGGTTCGGCGTCGGCTCGGCCTGCCACGGGCGCGGCGCGGGCAGCGCCTCCGACGGCAGGTCGTCGAGCGTGCCGTGCAGCCAGCCGTGCCATTCGGGGGGCACGCGGCTCGCGTCGTTCGATCCGTTGTAGATCACCCAGCGGCGATTCCCCTTGCGCGCGCGATAATAGCGGTTGCCGAGGCTGTCCTCGCCGACCTTCTCGCCATTTTTCCAGCTGTTCAGCAGCGTGCCGACGGTCGCGCCGTCCCACCAGGTGAAAATCTTGCCGAGGATGCTCATGGCCGTGGCGTTTACAGGCAAGCCGCCGCGCTTCGCAAGCGCGAAAGGTCGGAAAGACCGAGAATCCGGTTCCCAATGAGGGTCAGGGCATCAATTCTTCCACGTCACCGTGGCGGTCTCGTCGATCCCGAGCCGGGCGGCCGTTCCGCCCGCGAGTTCGAGCACCGCCGCGACGTCGCCGCCGCTGACCACCGGTTCGAGCGATTCGGGGATCGTGTTCTCGGCAATGCGGTCGATGCTGCCGTCGGCACGGATGAAGATCATGTCAAGCGGGATCAGCGTGTTCTTCATCCAGAAGCTCGCCGGTCGCGGGGGGGTGAAGGGAAAGATCATGCCGCCATCGGCGGGCAGGCTGGTGCGAAACATCAGGCCGCGCGCCTGCTCCTCGGCGGTGCGTGCGACCTCGACCTGGAACTTGTGCTGCACGCCTTTCATCGCGACGGTCAGTGGGACCGTCGCGCTCTGCGACTGGGCGTCCGAATCCTTGGCACAGGCCGTCACCGGCAGCGCCAGCACCAGGGCAAAGGCGGTCATCATCGCACGCATTCGGCAGTTCCTTTCGCCGGCCAATCGGGCTTTTCCTAATCGAGCGCCGCCTCGCCGTCCAGCGCCGCGAGCGCCGCATCGTCGCCGGGCGCGATCGCAAGGATGCGCCGCGCCAGCGTGGGCGCATGTCCCGCGCGGACGAAAGCCGCGACCTGCCGCTCGCGCTGCGCCGGATCGTCGGCCGCGCGCGTCGCAAAAGGGCCGAAGCGCCGCCGCCGCGCGAAACCGACCGCCGCCGCAAGCGCGCGCTCCTCGGCCTCGGCGATCGCTTCGCCGCTGTCCTCGTCCGCGATGCCGTCGACGAAAAGCTGCGCCTTCACTCGCCGCACGCCCAACCCGCGGCGCGTCATCGCCCCCGCGCGCATCGCGGCATATTGACGGTCGTCGAGGAAGCGCAGCCGCTCCATCCGGTCGGCGACCGCCTCGCACGCCGCCATGGCGTCGGCATCGCCCTGCCATTCGGATTCGCGGACCTTGCGGGCCAGATAGCGCGTCAATTTGGCGCGGCTCGTCGCGAATCGCGCGACATAGGCGAGCGCCAGTTCGTCGAGCCGGGCTGCGTACAACGGCTTTTTCCGACGGTCGGATGGAACGCGGCTATGCGACATATGCCATGTTTATGCCACAGTCGGGCCCGATTGAGAACGACCAGCGCCGCCATATCGGGCCGATAAGGCCCGAAAATGGGCGATTTGTTCGAACTGCAAGGGATCGCGCAGCCCAGTCATGGCCGAAAAAGATGACATGCTTGTTGCCGCGCGTCCCGCATCCCGGGACCTCGCACCCCCTATGACCCAAAAAAACAACGTCGCACCGAATGATACCGTCGCGCCGACCCCGACGCCCACCGAATGCGCGCAGCCGCGCCGTTTTTCGGATTTCACCACCGTCGGCGAAGCCCTCGCCTATGCCGCCGCGGGCACGCGCGGGCTCAATTTCCACGATCCGCGCGGGCGCCTCGTGCGCGCCTACAGCTATCGCGAGCTGCGCGACGACGCGATCGCCACCGCCTATCGGCTGATCGCGGCGGGCATCCGGCCCGGCGACCGCATCGCGCTGATCGCCGAGACCGGCGCCGAATTCGCCGCGCTGTTCTTCGGCACCATCCACGCCGGCGCCTGGCCGGTGCCGCTGCCGCTGCCCACCAGTTTCGGCGGCCGCGATTCCTATGTCGGCCAGCTCGTCGTCCAGCTCGAAAGCTGCGACCCCGCGCTGCTCTTCTTCCCGCCCGACATCGCCGCGATGGCGATCGAGGCAGCCGAGGCAAAGGGCGTGACGCCCGTCGACTGGGACGAATTCGCCGCGCGCCCGGCGCCGGTCGCCCCGCTGCCCGAACAGAAGAGCGACGAAACCTGCTACCTTCAATACAGCAGCGGCTCGACGCGATTCCCGCACGGCGTGGCGGTCACCCATGCCGCGCTGCTCAACAATCTCGCCGCGCATGCGCACGGCATGAAATTGCAGGACAGCGACCGCTGCGTGTCGTGGCTGCCCTGGTATCACGACATGGGGCTGGTCGGCTGCTTCCTGTCGCCGGTCGCCAATCAGGTGTCGGTCGATTATCTCAAGACCGAGGATTTCGCGCGCCGGCCGCTCGCCTGGCTCGACCTCATCAGCCGCAACGAGGGCACGACGCTCAGCTATTCGCCGACCTTCGGCTACGACATCTGCGCCCGCCGCATCTCCAGCCAGACCAATGTCGCCGACCGCTTCGACCTGTCGCGCTGGCGCGTCGCGGGCAACGGCGCCGACATGATCCGCCCCGACGTGATGCAGGCCTTCGTCGACGCCTTTGCCGAAGCGGGTTTCCAGGCCGGCGCCTTCCTGCCGAGCTATGGCCTCGCCGAGGCGACGCTCGCGGTCAGCATCATGCCGCCGGGCGAAGGGATCGTCGTCGAGTTGGTCGAGGAGACCGAACTGTCGGGCGCCGCGGGCAACGGCGACCGCCCGACCCGCTATCGCGCGATCGTCAATTGCGGCCGCGCGGTGCGCGACATGACGATCGAGGTGCGCGACGAGGAAGGCCATGTCCTGCCCGACCAGACGGTCGGCAAGGTGTGGTGCACCGGTCCGTCGCTGATGACCGGCTATTACCGCGATCCCGATGCGACCGCCGCCTGCATGCAGGACGGCTGGCTCGACACCGGCGACATGGGTTATCTGTCCGACGGCTACATCTATATCGTCGGCCGGGCCAAGGACATGATCATCATCAACGGCAAGAATCACTGGCCGCAGGATATCGAATGGGCGGTCGAGCAGCTGCCCGGCTTCAAGTCCGGCGACATCGCCGCCTTCGCGATCACCGCCCCCGGAGGCGAGGAAACGCCCGCCGTGCTCGTCCAGTGCCGCACCAGCGACGAGGCCGAGCGCGTCGCGCTGCGCGAGGCGATCCGCGACCGCGTCCGCGCGATCACCGGCATGAACTGCCTCGTCGAGCTGATCCCGCCGCGCACCCTGCCGCGCACCAGCTCGGGCAAGCTCAGCCGGTCGAAGGCGCGCGCGCAATATCTGGCGGGCGAGATTCAGCCCTTTGCCATCGCCGCCTGACGGCGGGCCCGTTCGGCGCCCGATTCGCTCCATCCCGACACGAAAGCGCCGGGACGGAGCGGGCGCAGTTACCTTCGGGTAACCCCGCCCCGCTACACAGGCGGCGTGAAAAGCCTGTTGACCGACCAGAATCCGGCCGATGACGTTTCCGTGCGCACCCTGTTGGGACTGGGGGCGTCGCACCGGGACATCGCGCACCTTCGCCAGCTCCAGCTTGCGCCGCTTCGCGGCCGGGGCTCGCTGCGGCTGTGGATGGGCGTCGCGATGGCGCTGATCGCCGCCTTCACCATGGTGCCCCACGTCCGCTCCGTGATCGTCGCCGGCTGGCTCACCTGCGCGCTGAGCTTCAGCCTGTGGTCCTATCGTTCGTTCGCCACCCGGCCGCTGGGCGAAGCGCGGATCGCGGGGCCCGCCGAGTTCGCGCTGTGCAACCGGCACGCCTTCTATTCGGCGCTGCTCTGGACAGTGCCTTTCTGGCTGCAGGGGCTGTCGCCCGGCACCGACCATGCGCTTGCGATGTGGGCGACCACCCTGCTGATGATTCTGACGCTGGCGATGATCGCGCACAGCCTTCCAACCGTGTGCATCCTCTATATCGCGCCGGTCAGCCTGTCGGCGGCCGTTGCGCTCGTCCGCGCCGGCGCGCCCCAGCTCGCCGTCGTCGCGGTCGCCGCGGGCCTGCTCCTAAGCTTCTTCTGCATTCGGTTCGCGCAGAACCATATCCGTTTCCGCCGCGCCGAAGAGGTGCTGCATGAAAAGAGCGAGACGGTCAGCCTGCTGCTGCGCGAATTCGAGGAAACCTCGGCCGACTGGCTGTGGCAGACCGACAGCAACCGCCGCCTCGTCCACGTCTCGCCGCGCCTCGCCTATGCGCTCGGCGCGGCGGCCGACGCGCTCGAGGGACAGCCGCTGGTCCAGGCGCTGTCGGGGGACGCGTGGGAGACGGGGAATTTCCCCCGCAGTCTGCACGATATGGCCGAGCGGATGAAACGGCGCGAAAGCTTTTCCAACCTGATCGTCCCGGTGACGATCGGCGGCAAGCCGCGCTGGTGGGAATTGTCGGCCTCTCCGCGCCTCGACGAGGCGGGCAAATTCCTCGGCTTTCGCGGCGTCGGATCGGACGTGACCGAACAGCGGGTTTCGGCCGAGCAGATCGCCAAGATGGCGCGCTTCGACAATCTGACAGGCCTGCCCAATCGCCTCAGCCTCAACGAGGCGCTAGCCCGCGCGCTCGACCAGGCGCAGAGCGCCCGGTCGCGCTGCGCGCTGCTGATGATCGACCTCGACCGCTTCAAGGCGGTGAACGATACGCTGGGGCACCCGATCGGCGACAAGCTGCTCGCGCAGGTCGCGGCGCGGCTCAAGGGGATGATGGACCGCAGCATGACCTGCGGCCGCCTCGGCGGCGACGAATTCGCGGTGGTGCTGCACCAGGCCCCGTCCGCCGACGAGGCAGAGGAGATGGCGCGGCGGATCATCGCGACGCTCAGCCGCCCCTATGTCGTGGACAACCACCAGCTCTTCGTCGGTGCCAGCGTCGGCTATGCGATCGGCCCGCAGGACGGCGCGACGGTCGAGACGCTGACGCGCAACGCCGACCTCGCGCTCTACAAGTCGAAGGACAAGGGCGGCAACGTCGTCGCCGCCTATGTCGCCTCGCTCCACGCGCAGGCCGAAGAGCGGCGCGTGATGGAGCAGGAACTGCGCGGCGCACTCGATCGCGGGGAATTCGAACTCTATTACCAGCCCGTCGTCACCGCAGAGGACGGGACGCTGAACGGCTTCGAGGCGCTGATCCGCTGGACCAACCAGAAACTCGGCTCCGTCCCACCCGGCCGTTTCATCCCGCTGGCCGAGGATTCGCGGCTGATCGCGCCGATCGGCGAATGGGTGCTGCGTACCGCGTGCCACGAGGCGATGCGCTGGCCCGCGAACCTGAAGGTCGCGATCAACGTGTCGGCTGAACAGCTCACCGACCCCAATTTCGCCTCGGTCGTCGTCTCGGCGCTCGCGCAGTCGGGACTGCCGCCGCACCGGCTAGAGATCGAGGTGACCGAAAGCGTCTTCCTGCGCGATGGCGGCGGCGCGGCGCAGCTTCTCGACCAGCTCATCGGACTCGGCATCCGCCTCAGCCTCGACGATTTCGGCACCGGCTATTCGTCGCTCGGCTATCTTCGCAAGACGCAATTCTCGACGATCAAGGTCGATCGCAGCTTCGTCGTCGGCGCCGCGAAGGGCAGCATCGAATCGATCGCGATCATCCGCGCCGTCGTCGCGCTCGCCGACAGCCTGGGCATGTCGACCACCGCCGAGGGGGCCGAGACCGAGATCGAGGTCGACACGTTGCGCGCACTCGGCTGCAGCAACATCCAGGGCTATTATTACGGGCGCCCGATGCCCGCCGCCGACGTACTGACGCTGTTCCGCCCGCCCGAGAATCTGGCCACAGCCGCGGCGTGACGGGCCGTTCCGGCTGGGCTGGATCGGCGACGATCCGACGGCGTGCCGCGACGAATCGAAAGCCTTAATAAAAGGTTCCCCCGCCCACCGCAGCAGTAGCGCGATTCGTCGCTAGGCAGTTGGTGGCACCCGAAAGCTGCGGCAGGACGCTGCAACGCTTGAAGACAAGCCAAATGGGGGTCGCCTTTCATGCTCCATCGCCGCTTTCTGGGTGCCGTCGCGCTGTGCACCTCGCTGATCGCCAGCGTCCCCGCGATCGCCGCCGACTATCTTCAGTGCGTCCCCTTCGCCCGCGCCGAATCGGGCGTCGAGATCCGCGGCAACGCCAAGACCTGGTGGTCGCAAGCGGCGGGCAGCTATGATCGCGGCCACGAACCCCGCAAGGGTGCGGTGATGGCCTTTGCCGGCACACGCGGCATGCCGTCGGGCCACGTCGCGGTGGTCAAGAAGGTCGTCAGCGACCGCGAAATCCTGATCGATCATGCCAACTGGTCGCCGATCAACGGCCGCCGCGGCCAGATCGAGCGCAACGTCCGTGTCGTCGACGTCAGCGACGCCGGCGACTGGAGCATGGTCCGCGTCTGGTATGCGCCGATCGGCGACCTCGGGCTGCGCGCCAATCCGGTGCAGGGCTTCATCTATGCGGGCGCCGCCGCCCAGCCCGAGCGCAAGGCGTTCGATACGCCGGTGTGGACGCAGAACGACTGGAAGCCCGGCAACGGCCTCGACATCGTCGCCGCCTCGCTCGGCGGCTGAGCCGGCCCTCGCCTGCGGGAGGGGATCGACTTATTCCTCGCCGCTCTCGGCGTCGTCATCTTCGAACCAGGCCTCGACCTCGCCCGACAGCTTGATCGTCATCGGCTGACCGAAACGGTCCTTCGATTTGCCCGCGGCGACGCGGATCCAGCCTTCGGAAATCGAATATTCCTCGACGTCGGTGCGTTCCTTGCCCTTAAAGCGGATACCGATGCCACGCTGCAGCACCTCCATGTCGAAATGCGGTGAGCGCGGATTGGTCGACAGGCGGTCGGGGGGCGTATCGGTCATCGTCAATCTCCAGAAACTGCCGCGCGGCTAGGCGAGGATGGCCGGCAAATCAAGCATTGTCGGCACGAATCGCGCCTATTCGGCGACGGGATAGAGGTCCCGTTCCTCGCGCGCCATGCGTCGGCGCAGCGCAGCGAGGATCGCCCGCGTCTCGCGGCGAAACCGCGGCCATTCCGCCGCGATCCGCCCGGTGGGCCACAGGCCGTCATAGCGCGCATATTCGTCGGCGAGGGTGCCGATCTCCGCCACGAAAAGCTGCGCCAGATCGGCAAGCGCGGGATCGCCACTGTCGCGCAGGCGCGGATAGAGCGCCCAGTCCTCGCATTTCAGGTGGCGGACCAGCGTATCGCGGAACAGGCCGCGCACCGCCTCGATCTCGGTCGGCCGCGGCGGTTCGGCGGCGGCGACCAAATCGAGCAGATATTGCGACAAAGTGGCCAGCGCGGCATGCTCGTCCCGCAGGCGGCGCGTCTCCCCGGCGATATGCATGGGCCCCTCTTTTACCGAGCGGTCCCTCGCATTCGGCCCTAGACCGCCGCCGTGAAAAGACGGTTAACGCAAGCCTCGCCGGCCTGTCCTGCCGCCTATGCCGCTTCCTTCTTGCGCGCCGCCTTCTTGCGCTCGTGCGGGTCGAGGATCGCCTTGCGCAGGCGGATGTTCTTCGGCGTCACCTCGACCATCTCGTCGTCGTCGATATAAGCGATCGCCTGTTCGAGCGTCATCCGGCGCGGCGGTGTCAGGCGGATCGCGTCGTCCTTGCCCGTCGAGCGGAAGTTGGTGAGCTGCTTCGACTTCATCGGGTTGACCTCGAGGTCGTCGGGCTTCGCATTCTCGCCGATGATCATCCCCTCATAGAGCGCCTCGCCGGGCGAGACGAAGAGGATGCCGCGTTCTTCGAGCGGGCCGAGCGCATAGGCCACCGCCTCGCCCGCGCCGTTCGAGATCAGGACGCCGTTCTTGCGGCCCTCGATCGCGCCCTTGTAGGGGCCGTATCGGTCGAACAGGCGGTTCATGATGCCGGTGCCGCGCGTGTCGGACAGGAATTCGCCGTGATAGCCGATCAGGCCGCGCGACGGGCCGCTGAAGGTGATGCGCGTCTTGCCGCCGCCCGACGGACGCATGTCGGTCAGCTCGGCCTTGCGCACCTGCATCTTCTCGACCACCGTGCCGCTGTGCTCGTCGTCGACGTCGATGACCACGGTTTCATAGGGCTCGGTGCGCTGGCCGTTCTCGTCGGTCTGATACAGCACCCTCGGACGGCTGATGCCCAGTTCGAAGCCTTCGCGGCGCATCGTCTCGATAAGGACGCCGAGCTGCAATTCGCCGCGCCCCGCGACCTCGAAGCTGTCCTTGTCGGCGCTTTCGGTGATGCGGATCGCGACGTTGGTCTCGGCCTCGCGCATCAGGCGATCGCGGATCATCCGGCTCGTCACCTTGCTGCCCTCGCGCCCCGCCATCGGCGAATCATTGACCGCGAAACGCATCGACAGCGTCGGCGGATCGATCGGCTGCGCGGCGATCGGCTCGCTGACGCTCGGGTCGGCGATGGTGTTCGCGACGGTCGCGTTGGTCAGTCCCGCGATCGCCACGATGTCGCCCGCGCGGGCTTCCTCGACCGGCACGCGGTCGAGCCCGCGAAAGGCGAGCAGCTTCGACGCGCGGCCCGTCTCGATCACCTTGCCGTCGGCGTCGAGCGCATGGATCGGCTGATTGACCTTGATCGTCCCCGACTGGACGCGCCCCGTCAGCACGCGGCCGATGAAATTGTCGCGGTCGAGCAGCGTCGCGAGGAAGGAGAAGGGCCCGTCGGCGTCGAGACCCGGCGCGGGCACATGGCCCACGATCGTCTGGAACAGCGGCGTGAAATCGCCGTCGCGCGCCTCCGGATCGGGCGAGGCGAAGCCCGAGCGGCCCGAAGCGTAGAGGATCGGGAAATCGAGCTGCTCGTCGCTCGCGTCGAGCGTCAGGAACAGCTCGAACACCTCGTCGAGCACTTCGGCGGGACGCGCGTCGCTGCGGTCGATCTTGTTGACGACGACGATCGGACGCAGACCGAGCGCCAGCGCCTTGCCGGTGACGAACTTGGTCTGCGGCATCGGCCCTTCGGCCGCGTCGACGAGCAGGATGACACCATCGACCATCGACAGGATGCGCTCGACCTCGCCGCCGAAGTCGGCGTGGCCCGGCGTGTCGACGATGTTGATCCGCGTCGTGTCCGCGCCCTCACCCCATTCGACCGAGGTGCATTTGGCGAGGATGGTGATCCCGCGTTCCTTTTCGAGATCGCCCGAATCCATCGCGCGCTCATCGACGCGCTGATTATCGCGGAAGGTGCCCGACTGGCGGAAAAGCTGGTCGACAAGGGTTGTCTTGCCATGATCGACGTGCGCGATAATGGCGATATTACGCAATGACATCAGAAAATACCTTAACGGGGGTATGGCGGCGCTGCGCCGCACTTCGGCGGCGCGCCTAGCGAATTTGCTGCTGCGGCGCAACAAAATTGCCGATATCACAGCATCGCGATCAGCCGCTCGACCTCCATCGCCGCGGCGCGGGCGGCGCGGACGAGGTTCGCGTGAAAGTCGCGGCTGCTTCCCTCGTCCGCCGTATCGGTGACAGCCTTGACCGCCGCCCACGGCTTGCCGAGCCGCGCGGCGACCTGCGCGACGGCGCCCACCTCCATATCGACGAGCGTCGCGCCAAGGCCGCGCACGAGCCCGGCCGCCACGTCGGGGCAGGCGATGAAGCTGTCGCCGCTCGCGATTCGCGCATGCGGCAGGCCCAGCCCGGGATCGGGCATGGCAGCGAAATGCGCCTCGCCCACCTCTCCCGCCGGCCATTCGCCCGCGCGATAGCGGTCGAAGCGGTCGGGACGCACCGTGCCGTAATCATGCTGCACCGCCTCGGCGAGCCAATAGGCGCGTCCCGCTTCGGCATCGAGCGCGCCGCAGGTCCCGCTCATCAGCAACAGGTCGGCGTCGCCGCCGAACAGGCCGGCGGCAAGCGCCGCATGGACCTTGCCGAGCCCACAGGTCGCAACGGCGAGGGCATGCCCCCGCACCGCAAGGCGGCGGATGGCGAAGCCATCGGCGGTGCGCACGCCCTCCCCGGGGAAAAGGGCGTCCGCCTCTTCGGGGAGCGCGGCGAGGATGAGGATGCGGGACATGGACGCCCTGTAGCGACGGCATCGTCGGATGGAAAAGGATTCGCGCAGGCGCGCGCAGGAAATCTCTGTCCTGCAAAACCGCGCGGCGCCAGCCTCTCCACTCGATGCCGAAAATCCCGCTCTCGCCGCGCCGCCTGTCCCCTCGCGCGCCCACGAGGCTGCGCTCGCCCGGCAACGGCCAAAGCTACAAAGGGCACCCGCGGCGCCGTCCCGGCGCGGAGCGCTGGGTCCTGTACCCGATTCATCTTCCCGCGGGGGGAGCGCCTGTTGACGAGTCTTGCCAATCCCCGCGCATCCCGCCATCGCCCCGATCATGCTCGCACGCATCTTCCCCGACCGCTTCGTCCCCGTCCTGCTCGCGACGATCCTGATCGCCAGCCTGCTGCCGGTGCGCGGCGAGGCGGTGCCCGTAGCGCAGGGCGTGTCGACCGCGGCGATCGTCCTGCTCTTCTTCCTCAACGGTGTGCGGCTGCCGCGCGACGAGGTGCTGCACGGCGTCCGCAACTGGAAGCTGCAGGGCGCTGGCCTCGCCTTCTGCTTCGGCGGCATGGCGCTGCTCGGCGTTGTCGCGCAGGCAGCGACCGCGCCCTTCCTGCCCGCGACCCTGGCGCTTGGCTTCCTCTTCCTCGGCATCCTGCCTTCGACCGTCCAGTCGGCAACCGCATCGAGCAGCATGGCGGGCGGCAATGTCGCGGCGAGCGTCGTCGCCGCCGCGCTGCTCAACCTGACCGGGGTCATCGCTTCCCCGCTCCTCTTCGCCGCGCTCGCGGGGAGCGCGGGCGCGATCAGCGGCGCGGCGGCGCTGCGCATCGCCCTGATCCTGCTGCTGCCCTTCGTCGCGGGGCAGGCGGCGCAGCGCTGGCTGCGTCCCTGGGTGCTGCGGCATCGCGAACTGGCGACCTTCATGGATCGCACCTCGATCGCCATCGCGGTCTATGTCGCCTTTTCCGCGGCGGTGGTCGGCGGCATCTGGACCCGGCTCGACGGCCGCGAGATCGGCATCACCTTCGCCGCGGTTGCGGCGCTGCTCGCGCTGGCCTTTGCGGCCGCCTGGGCCCTGGGCGGGCTGCTGCGCCTGCGCCGGCCCGACCGCGTCACCCTGCTCTTCGCGGGCGCGCAGAAAAGCATCGCGGTGGGCGCGCCGCTCGCCGCGACGCTCTTTCCCCCGGCCATCGCGGGCGTGGTGCTGGTGCCGATCCTCGTCTATCATATGGCGCAGCTCATCCTCTCCGCGTGGATCGCGCCGTTCCTGAATCGGCCGCAAGAGGTGTGATGCTTGAACAACACAGTGCCGCGTGCCATATAGGCTTCGGCCCAGAGCCGACTTGAGGGCTGGAAGGAAGTGGAATGAGCGAAGACACCGCGACGGCGACCGCCACCGATGAACTGAAGCTGACGCCGCCCGAACCTGTCCCGGCCGTGTCGCCCGAAAAGGCCGCCGGGCTGGTGCCGCTGTCGACCGAGCAGAAATCGAAGCTGGAGGAACGCGTCGACAGCTTCATCGACGATCTCGTCGCGCAGGACGAGAATTCGCCCGAGTTCGGCAAGCGCATCGACCAGATCACCAACATGGGCCGCAAGGAGATGCTGGAGGCGGCGAGCCACAGCAACCGCTTCCTCGACCGCCCGGTCCGGGCGATGGACCGCGACACCGACATCGGCCAGAATCTGATCGAACTGCGCACCACCGTCGAACGGCTCGACCCGTCGGCGAACGGCAAGCTGCTGACCAAGCGCGGTTTCCTCGACAAGATCTTTGGCAGCAAGGTCAGCAATTATTTCGCGCAGTATCGCAGCGCCCAGACTCACATCAGCGGCATCCTGACCGCGCTCGCCAACGGCAAGGACGAGCTGCTGATGGACAATGCCGCCATCGACGTCGAACGCCGCAAGATGTGGGAATCGATGGGCAAGCTGGAGCAGATGGTCCACATCGCGAACACGCTCGACCAGCGGCTCGAGGCGAAGGCGAACGAACTCGACGGCAGCGA
Source organism: Sphingopyxis sp. 550B (assembly GCF_057401805.1). Taxonomy (NCBI): domain Bacteria; kingdom Pseudomonadati; phylum Pseudomonadota; class Alphaproteobacteria; order Sphingomonadales; family Sphingopyxidaceae; genus Sphingopyxis; species Sphingopyxis sp. 550B. Next base: position 271,159 of record NZ_CM171610.1, read on the forward strand.
CCCGGCCAAGGCGAAGATCCTGCGCGAAAATGCGCTCTTCTATGCCCGCCAGCGCACGCAGGACCTGCTGACCCAGATGGCGGTGACGGTGCAGGGCTATCTCGCGCTCGACCTCGTCAAGAAGAACAATGTCGAACTGGTGAAGGGGGTCGACCGCGCCAGCACGACCACCGTCGGCGCGCTCAAGACCGCGATCACCGTGGCGCAGGCGATGACCAACCAGAAGCTGGTGCTCGAACAGATCACCGCGCTCAACACGACGACGGCGAACATCATCGACGGCACGTCGAAGATGCTCAAGGACAACACCGCGCGCATCCACGAACAGGCGGCATCGAGCACGATCCCGATGGAGACGCTGAGCCGCGCCTTCCAGAACATTTACGACACGATGGACGCGATCGACACCTTCAAGCTGAAGGCGCTCGACACGATGAAGACGACGGTGACGGCGCTGGAAGGCGAGGTCGCCAAGTCGAAGGGCTATATCGCGCGCGCCGAGGGCGCGAGCCAGGCACAGGCGAGCGTCGGCGGCGCCGACAGCCCGCTCGCGGCGCTCGAGGGCTGACGAGGCTGCGATGGCGATGAGCGAGACCGACCAGACGATCATGCTCGGCAATGCCGCGATCGAGCGGTCGCGCGAACGCCGACGGCCGATCGGCACCAAGAGCATGGCGCTGCGCCGCCAGCATCTGTTCCGGAAGATCGGCCGCATCTGCATGGCGGGCGGCGCGGTGCTGATCGCGGCGGCGCTGTTCGGTATGCTGATCCGGCCGCTCGGCTTTGCCGGGGTGATGGCGGTCACGCTGCTGCTGATCGGGGTCGCAATCCTGTTCGGCAAATGGCCGCCCTTCCCCGAGCCGCGCCAGGCCGACTTGCCCAAGGCCGACCTCAAGCAGCTCGCGGGGCGTACCGAGATATGGCTGGAGGCGCAGCGCCCCGCGCTCCCCGCGCCGGCGCGCCAACTCGTCGACGGCATCGGCGTCCAGCTCGACCTGCTCGCGCCGCAGCTCCAGACGCTCGACCCCGCGACCCCGGCGGCCGGCAACATCCGCAAGCTGGTCGGCGAGGATCTGCCCGAGCTGGTCGCGGGCTATCAGCGCATCCCCGCCGGGCTGCGCGGCGAGGCGCATGCCGGGCGTACCCCCGACGAAACGCTGGTCGGCGGCCTCAGGATGCTCGAACGCGAGATCGGCGAGGCCGCGCGCAGTCTGGCCGCGGGCGAACTCGACAAGCTCGCGACGCGCGAGCGCTATCTCCAGCTCAAATATCAGGGACTGGAGGCGGAAGACGGGGGCGACGCGCCGACGTCCTGACCGAACCCCGGCGCCTTACAGGCGCTGCGAATGGTGTTCGCTGGGCTGCGCGATATCGCCGAGCGCCTCGCCGGCCGCAGGCGCCGCGCCGTTCGTCGCAAGATCGCTGAGCGACACCACGCCGACCAGCCGCTTGTCGCGGTCGAGAACGGGCAGGCGGCGCACCTGCAGCGTGCCCATCGTGTGGAGCACCTTCTCGACCTCATCCTCGGCGAAGCAATAGCGCACCTCGTCACTCATCACCTCCTCAACGCCCGCGGACGGGGCGAGTCCCATGCCGACGCCGCGAATGGCGATGTCGCGGTCGGTGACAATGCCGATCAGCTCATCCTTGTCGGCGACGGGCAGGAATCCCGAATCCATTTCCGCCATCAGTTGCGCCGCGGACTGGAGCGAATTGTCGAGCGACAGGACGCATATGTTCCGGCTCATGCAATCGGCGACCTTCATGTCTCTCTCCTTCATGCCGCCCCCCGGCACCAAAATCACATCCTGCGCGCTGGCACGGACGCCTGCAGGATGGGAGCCGCCAGCGGCAAGCGGCCCAGCGGCGCCACCGTCTCGACGGGCTCGAACAGCGGCGCGACGCGCTCGGCGGCGGAGGGGGCTTCGTTGAAATGGAGGTAGTTTGCGTTGAATGACGCGAGCGCCGCCAGCCCCTCGAAGTCGGAAAGCTCCAGCCGCAGCTGTCGGATCTCGACCCCGCAGCACCGGCGCAGTTCCTGAATCGTGCGGTTGACATGAACCTGGGTCAGGCCGGTCGCCTCCGCGATCTGCCACTGGGTGAGCAGGAAATCGCACGCGCCGGCATTCGGCGGCGCCTTGCCGCGCTGGCGGACATACAGCTCGCACAGCAGGTGCGCGACGCGCTCCTGCGCGTTGCGCTGCCCGATGCTGATCATCCATTCGCGCTGGATCGCGCCGGCGACAAGCTCGCTCCAGCAGAATATCTGCGAAAGGCTGGGGCAGCGGTGCAGCAGGTCGCACGCCTCAGCGCGCCCGATCTCCGCCACACACAGGCGGCGGACCGCGGCGAGCGAATGATCGCTGCGGCTGACGGTGAACAGGTCGAGGTCGCAAAGCTGGCCGGGCAGATAGAGCGCCAGTATCTGGCGCCGGCCATCGGGAAGCTGCTTGTATTTCTGCGCCCACCCGTCGAGCACGACATGCAGCGCCCGCGGCCGTTCGCCCTCGCGGATCAGATCGGCGCCCTTGCCATGATCGCGGGCGTTACGCGCCAGGCAGGCCTCCCAAGCGATGCGTTCGCGCGGCGTCAGCAAGACTGTCGAGAATTTCGCGGAAAGGCATGGAATGGTACCTCGGAACCGGTCCGGATGATGAACCCCCGATGTACGGGGGTCCCTCACCCATGTTAGCCGGGCGCTCGCTTCGTCGCGATTCGCGCCCGGCCCGTTCGACGATTCCGGCCCCCGCCCGCCGCGACGGACAAGATCGCGGCGCTACTGCGCGGGCGTCTTGTCCACAGGCGCGGCCGGCGGCGGTGCTGCGGGGGTCGACGGGGCGGTACCCGTCGCCGCAGCGTTGCGGGCGGGAACGTCGATGCCGCGCAGCATCGAGAGATGCCCGTCGACCACCGTCGCGGTCGCCTGCGCGAAATCGCGCAGCGCATCCTGCGTTCCGCTGTCGGCATAGCCGTTGAGTTCGGCAAGCGCCGCCTCGTGCGCCCGCATCTGCTGTTCCTTGTAGAGGCTGTCGAAATCGTCGGCGGTTGCCGCCCGCAGCGCGGCAAGGTCGGTGCGATGCTGGGCGTTGGGCGACGCGTCCACCGTCAGCCCCTGTGTCGTCGCGGCGGCCTTCAGCTTGGCGCTCGATGCGGTGTGGTCGGTGACCATCTTCGCCGCGAAATCGCGAAGCGCCTTCGACTTCGCCTTGCTCTGCGCGATCTTGGCGGATTCGATTTCGAACTGGTCGCTGGCGGCGATGCGGTTGGCGAAGGTCTGAGGATCGACCGCCGCGATGCTTCCTTCGGTCGGGGTCATCTCTCCGTCGGGCATGGCGCCGCTGTCGTCCTGCCGCGCCTTGTCCGGGCTACCGCAGGCAGCAAGAAGCGCAAGGGGCGCGAGGGCCGCAAGCCCGGTCATGCGTGAATAGGCCATGTTGAGTCTCCCATGTCTGATGCAGGCTCGACGCGGCGCGGCCCGGCAGAGTTCCTGTCGAAGATTATTTTTATTTTTCATAAACTTGATTCAAATTATAAGAATGGGGGCGGCTTTTTTCGGCGCCGCCGGCAACCCTCTGGATCGTCCCGCTTTTTGCATGGAGCGCCCGCGCCCCACCCGTTCGGCGGACAGCGAAACGCGCCGCGTCGCGCGCGGAACCTCGTCCTGGTCGAGCGGTTGTCGGGGAAGAGAGGAAGGAGAGCGATCATGCCCCGCGGCGACAAATCGAGCTATACCGGCAAGCAGAAACGCAAGGCCGAGCATATCGAGGAAGGTTATGAGAAGCGCGGCGTCGGCCATGCCGAGGCCGAGCGCCGCGCCTGGGCGACGGTGAACAAGGAATCGGGCGGCGGCAAGAAATCGGGGTCGGGCCGCGGCAAGAAGGAAAGCCACGCTTCATCGCGCAAGGGCGGCCACAAGGGCGGGTCGAGCCAGAGCGCGGAGAAGCGATCGGCGGCCGCGAAAAAGGGTTGGGAAACGCGCCGCCGCCGCGCCGGAGGCTAACCTCCGCGATGGCGACCGCAAGGACTGGCCCGATACCTATCCCTTCGGGCTGTGATCTTTCGGGTCCGGCTGCAAGCGGGGCGCGCCCGAACGGACAAGTGGCTCAGATTTCTTCGTCATGCTGAACTTGTTTGGCGTTTATACCCCTGAGACAGGGAAGCTGGTGATCCCCGGCGAAAGCCGGGGTCCATGCGAGGCCGCGCTGTGCCATCTGGACCCCGGCTTTCGCCGGGGAGCAGCTACCTGTCCGAAAAGGATCATTGCCAAACAAGTTCAGGGTGACGAAAGGGGAGGAATCAGGGTGACGGAAGGGAGAAACCGCGCCGAAACCCGAATCCCCACAGGCCCTAGACTCTGATGACTTTGGATTGTCCCCCTTCGTCATTGCGACCCCGGACCTGATCCGGGGGAAGCAATCCAGAGCAGTTTGAGCACGCTCTGGATTGCCGCGCGGCTTCGCCGCTCGCAATGACGATCCCATTCGATGGCATCAGGGTCTAAAGCAGCAGGTCGAGCAGGTCGTCGAGCGAGGCGGTGGCGAAACCGATGGCGCTGTCCGAAATCCCGTAGGGGATGAACAGTTCGTCGCCGACGCGCATCGCGCCGCAGGTGTAGACGACATTCGGGACATAGCCCTCGCGGTCGCTTTCCGCAGCGGTCAGGATCGGACAGGCGGTGCGGCCGATCACCCGCGACGGATCGTCGCGGTCGAGCAGCGCGGCGCCCAGGCTGTATTTGCGCATCGCGCCGACGCCGTGGGTTAGCAGAAGCCACCCCTCGTCGCACTCGATCGGGCTGCCGCAATTGCCCATCTGGACGAATTCCCAAGGGAATTCGGGGCTGAGCAGCAGTTCGCCCTCGTCGTCCCAGTGCGTCAGGCTGTCGGACGACAGCAGGGTGACATTCTTGCCGTCCTGCCGCCCGACCATCAGGTAGCGGCCGCCGATCTTGCGCGGGAAGAGCGCCATGCCCTTGTTGCGCGCGGCGCGGCCGGTGAAGGGTTCGAGGCAGAAGCTCGCGAAATCGGTCGTGCGCAGCATTTCCGACCGGATCGCCCGACCCGAATAGGCGGTGTAGGTGCCGATATATTCGCGCCGGCCGTCGTCGTGGGTGAAGGAAACGAGGCGCAGGTCCTCGAGCCCGTTGCGCTGCGCCTCGGTCACGGGGAACAGCACGCTGTTCGATATGGCACTGTCGGGCTGGCGGTGCACGGTCACCGCCTCGTCCGCCTCCATCCGGTGGCGGTCGTCGACCACCGCGGCCATCGCCGGCCCCGATTGCGGCCACAGCCGGAAATCGCCGCCCGGCCCGATCATGCCCTCGCGAAAGGCGATCGAGCTGATATGCCCCTCGCCCACCGCGCGCAGCGACATCAGGAAGCGCTGCTGGCCGCCGCTCAGCCCGCTCTGGTCGGGATGGGGCACGACGCTGGGGTTCATCAGCGCCGCGGCGGCATAGCTGTATTCGTGGCAGAAATAGGCGCCGATCAGCCGCTGCTTGACCGGCGACACCGACGCCCGGGCCAGCCGCACGTCCTCCGCGATCTCGGCAAAACGCTGGTCGAAGATGCGCCCGATCTGCCAGTGGCGTTCCGAAAAATCCTGCCAGACGATATCCAGCTCGGCCTCCGCCTGATCGTCGTCGAGCGTCAATATGTCGCTGACGAGCTGCGCGGCGCGCGAGGGTTCGGACACGCTTGCCTGCCAGGCGAGGTGAAAGGGCCGAAGCACGACCCGCGAAGGGTCCGCGTTCAGCTTTTCATCGAGGATATGTAGCGGCGATTGATCAGGTCTGCATATCAGCATGCGCGAAGCCGGCGTCCTTCCTGGCACCCCCCGGCCAGACTAGGGCGTCCATCGCATGATAGGCAAGGTGAAAAGCCAGCGTCGATTCGGCCCCGGCATTCGTGTTGACGCCGCGCGGGGTCAGTCCGTCGCAGCACCGGCCGGTCTCGATGCTCGCCAGCGCTTCGCCGCGGTCGTTGGCGCCGAAGAACCAGCGCCACGCGGCGTCGGCATGGCGGCGCCAGCGCGTGTCGCGGCTGATCGCCAGCGCCGCGCCGCAGGCTTCGATCGACGCCCAGGCTTCGAGCGGCTGCTGGTCGAAGGGCAGCGCCTGGTAGAGGCGGCCGAAGCCGTCGGAGCCGACCGGGCGGAAATGGCCGGCGGTCGCCGTCTGCCGGTCGCAGAGCCACGCCAGCGTGGCCAGCCCCGCCTGCTGCCACGCCGCGACGCCGAGCGTGCGCCCGGCGCGCAGCAGCGCCTCGCACAGGCGGGCGTTGTCATAGGTCAGCGTCGGCTCGAACCAGTTCCATCCCTCGGTGCCCCAGCGGGACCGCAATTGCTCGAGGAAGGCGGCGCCGCACCCCAGTATCTCCCCCGCCAGCGCATCCGAGGGGAAGCGCGCGAGCAGTTCGTCGGCGCCGAGCATCGCGAAGGCGACCGCGCGCGGGCTTTCGACGCTGGCCGCGCTCTGCGCGGCGCGGTCGAACCATTCGCGCGCCCAGCGCGCAAGGTCGTTCGAGGGCGAATGCGCGGCGCAATGGCCGAGCGCCCAGATCGCGCGGCCGTTGCTGTCCGCCGACCCGCGATCCTCCAGCCAGCGCCGGTCGTATCCCATGAAGTTGCGAAAGGCCCGCAGCTCCGGGTTCCAGCCATGCTGGATGAAGGAGGCGAAGCGGAAGGCCCGCTCCTCATAGGCCTGCACCGTGTCGAAGCGCACGCTGTCGGCGAGCATCAGCGCGCGCGCATTGTCGTCGATGCAATAGCCGTGATCGCGGTCGGCGACCGGGCCACGGCCGTGCTGGAGGATGCCGACGTCGTCGCACATCGACCACACGCCCGACAGCGACGGGGCCGTCCGCGGCGTCGAAAGCAGGCGCGGCGGCGCGGCGATCACCTGGTCGAGCAGCGCGGCGCTCTGGCGGACGATCTGCGGCCAGGCGGTGCGGCGGCCGCGCTCATAGGCCCGCATCTGGAGCGCGTGCCGCTCTTCGGGCGAGGCGAGCAGCGCGAGGACGGCATCGGCGATCGCGCGACTGTCGCCCTGCGCGACGAGTACGCCGACGTCGTTCGCCAGCAGTTCGCGCGCGTGGATGAAGGGCGTCGAAACCACCGCGCGGCCCAGCGCCACCGCATAGGAAAGCGTCCCCGACGTGACCTGCGCAAGATTGGGATAGGGGGCGAGATAGATGTCGCACAGCTCGATCTGGTCGAGCAGGTCCTCGGCATCGAGGAAGCGGTTGTCCCAGGCGATATGGTCGCCGACGCCCAGCGTCGCGGCGAGATGTTCGAGGCTTTCGCGATAGGCCTCGCCCTCGGCGGCGATCAGGTTGGGATGGGTCGCGCCGACGATGCGATAGAGGATGTCGGGGTGCCGTTCGGCGATGGCCGGCAGCGCGCGGATCGCGGTTTCGAGCCCCTTGCCCGGCCCAAGCAGCCCGAAGGTCGAAAGGATCGGACGATCGCCGATGCCGAGCCGCTCGCGCAGCGGCGACCGCGCGGCGAAGGGGCGCACCGGCGTGCCATGTTCGATCAGCGCGACCTTGCCGGGCGGCGCGCCATAGACGTCGATCAGCGTCTGGCGACCGTGCTCGCTCATCACCATCAGCCGCGAGCCCCTTGCGACGAGCGCGTCCATCACCCGGCGCTGATCGGCATCGGGCGCGGCAAGCACCGTATGCAGCGTGACGACGAGGGGCGCCGCGAGCCGCTCGACCAGTTCGAGCACCATCGCGCCCGCACGGCCGCCGAAAATGCCGAATTCATGCTGCAGCCAGACGGCGTCGGCGCCGCTGCGGTTGATGGCGGCGGCGGCGGCGGCATAGGATTCGGGGTCGTCGGCGTCGATCGCCGCGACAACGTCGGCATCGTCCGGCTGTTCGGGATCGGCGCGCATCGCATAGACGTCGATGCCGATTTCGGGATGTTCGCGCCGCAGATGATCGTGGACGTCGGCGGTATAGGTCGCGATCCCGCAACGCCGCGGCCGGAAACAGCCGATCAGCGCGATGCGGCGGGTGCGGGGATGCGTCCACGAGGCAGGCGTTTCGGCGATGGCGTGATCGTCGTCGAGCAAGCGAGCGAAGAAGCTGTCCTCGGCATCATATTTCATGGCAGGCCTTCCGTCCGTTCCCCCGATTGAAACCGTCTCCCCCCGCAAGCAACAAAGAGCCGCCGTCCTTCCGCATTCGTCGGACGGCGGTCCCGTCATGGCAACGCCCGGCCGGTCGACAGGTTGCGCGCCGCCAGCCGCGGACGCGTCCGGTTTCCTGATCCAGGTTATGAAAGCGGCGGCGCGGGCCGCCGGATCAGCGCCGGGCGCCGGGGGGCGGGCGCACCGCCATCGGCACATAGGCGAGGACGAACAGCAGGAAGGCCGCGCTCCACAACCCGCCCGCGATGCGGATCGCGAGCATGTAATCGATCGGCAGCAACGGCGCCGCCACGCGCAGCAGCGCCCCCAGATGAACGAGAATATAGATGCCGACGGTGAGCCGGTCGGCCTCCAGCGGCCGACCGGTGTGGCCGCGCGTCGCGCGCGTCATCACCGCCAGCGTCATCGCCGCCATCGCGCCGGCGCCGAGCGCGTGGATCGCGCTGGATACCGGGATGAACGGGTGGATGATCGCGCAGCCGAGCAGCACCAGCCCGAGCGGCAGCCACGCGTAGGACAGGTGAAGGACGAAGACCAGCGCGTCGTCCCGCGCCTTCAGGCCGGCCCAGCGGGAGAGCCGGGCGGCCTGAAGGGCTCCTGCGACCAGCAGAAGGGCTGCGGAAACGATGCTGTCGGGTCGGGTGGTCCACAGCGCGAGCGCAAGCGCCGTCGCCCCGATCACCGCCGTGTCGAAACGGTTGGCCATTGTCGGCAACCGATCGGTCCGGCCCTGCCGCATCAGCCAGTTGCGGGTGAAGGCCGGGGTGATCCGGCCGCCGATGATCGAGATCAGCAGCAGGATCAGCGCGAAGCCGGTCCGCATCCCCAGCGCCGGATCGGCGAGCATCCCCATCGCCCCGGCATGGTCGAGCGCAGAGGCGGCGGCGAACAGGAGGAGGATGAGCAGGATCGGCTTGTTGCGGTTGCCCGACGCGACGATCTCGCGCGTCGCATATGCGAGCAGAACGGCCAGGAAGCCGACGTCGAGCGCGACACCGACCAGCGGCGGCATCGTCGCGGAAAAGAGGATCGCGAGCCGCGCCGCGAGCCACAGGCCGACGACCGCGGCGACGCGCCATCCGGTCACCGTCGGCCGCCCGGTCCAGTTGGGGATGGCGGCGCTGAGGAAACCGGCGATGATCGCGCTCAGATAGCCGAACAGCATTTCATGCTGATGCCAGGCGAGCGGTTCCATCGCGGTGGGCAAGACCCAGCGGCCGCCCAGCGCGCCGACCCACAGGGTGACGACGACGACCGCCCACAGCGCGCCCGCCCCGAAGAACAGGCGGTAGGCGCCGCGCAGCCAGAGCGGCGAGCCTGCGCCGCTCCGCGCCCCGCCGGTGGCCGCGGCGATCGTCATGCCCGCGCGCCCCGGCGTGCCAGGCCGAGGATCACGACCTGCCACGCGACGGCGATCGCGCCGACGATGAACACCACGTCGCCGAAGGTGCGGATCCAGCGCAGCGTTTCGAGGAAGCCCTGCTGCAGGAATTCATCGCTGCGCGCATACCACATGCCGGTGGTCACGCTCGCCTCGAACTGGAACAGGCCGACCGGCAGCAGGCTGGTGAAGATCATCAGTACCAGCCCTGCGTTGAGCCCCCAGAAACCGACGCGCATCAACCGCTCGTTGAACGCGATCTCCGGCCGGATGTAGCGCAGCACCAGCAGCGTGAAGCCGAGGGCGAGGAAGCCGTAGACCCCGAACAGCGCCGCATGGGCGTGAACCGCGGTGGTGTTGAGCCCCTGGAGATAGAAGAGCGCGACCGGCGTGTTGATCATGAAGCCGAACACCCCGGCGCCGAGCATGTTCCAGAAGGCGACCGCGACGAAGCACATCAGCGGCCAGCGCAGCGCGCGCATCCACGGCGCGCGGTCGCGCAGGCTCCAATGTTCCCACGCCTCGTAACCGAGCACGATCAGCGGCACGACCTCGAGCGCGCTGAACGCCGCGCCGACCGCCATGACGGGAGTCGTCGTTCCCGAGAAATAGAGGTGGTGGAAGGTGCCCGGCACGCCGCCGACCATGAACAGCGAGGCGGAGGCGAGGCTGGCGGCGGTCGCGATCCGTTTCGACACCAGTCCCATCGACGCGAAGATGAAAGCGATGGCGGCGGTGGCGAACACTTCGAAAATGCCCTCCACCCACAGGTGAACGACCCACCAGCGCCAATATTCCATGATCGTGATGTGGGTGCGCTCGCCATAGAAGAGGCCGGTCCCATAGAAGAGGCCGATCGCGATCGTCGAAACGGTGAGCAGCGCGAGCAGGCTCTTGTCGCCTTCGTGGCGGCGCAGCGCCGGCAGCATGCAGCGCAGCATCAGCACCAGCCAGAAGAGCAGGCCCGCGAACAGCGCGAGTTGCCAGACGCGGCCGAGGTCGAGGAATTCATAGCCCTGATGCCCGAGCCAGAAGCCGAGCCCGTCGGGCATCGTCTGGGCGATCGACAGGTAATTGCCGACGAACGACCCGACGACGACGAGGATCAGCGCCCAGAACAGCAGGTCGACCCCCAGCTTCTGATATTTGGGATCGCTGCCGTGGATGACCGGCGCGAGGAACAGCCCGGCGGCGAGGAAGGCCGTCGCGATCCACAGCACCGCGCTTTGCACGTGCCAGGTCCGGGTCAGCGCATAGGGGAACCACTGCGACACATCGAAGCCGTAGAAGCTCTGCCCCTCGATCGTGTAGTGCGCGGTGAAGCCGCCGATGAACACCTGGAAGATGAACAGCGCCAGCACCACGAACAGATATTTGCCGAGCGCGCGCTGCGACGGGGTGAGCGCCGCGAGCGTCAGCGGGTCCTTGTCCGCGGCGACGAGCGGCGTGTCGTCGTGGCGGCGCAGGAAGGCCCAGCCCCAGATCAGCGCCCCGACCCCGGCGATCAGGATCACGACGCAGGCGAGCGACCAGAGGATATTCTCCGGCGTCGGCTGGTTGCCGATCAGCGGTTCGGGCGGCCAGTTGTTGGTATAGGTGGCGACCGTCCCCGGCCGCTCGGTCGATGCGGCCCAGGCGGTCCAGAAGAAGAAGTCGGTCAGCGCCGCGCGCTTCGCCGCGTCGGGCAGCGTCGCTTCCTTCATCGCGTAATTGTCGCGCATCTCGCGCAGCGCCGGGTCGTTTCCGTACAGCCGGTCATAATGGTCGGCGGTCTGGTCGATCGCGCGGGCGCGCAGGTCCGACACGGTGACGACGCCCGTCGCCGGATCGAGCGTATTGCGGCGATATTCCTCCTTCAGCCGATGGGTCAGCGCCGCCTTCTGCGCGACGTCGAGCGCGTCGAACGCCTTGCCATAGCTTTCCTGCGCCGCAAGGCTCAGCCATGCGGTCAGTTCGCGGTGCAGCCAGTCGGCCGACCAGTCGGGCGCCTGATAGGCGCCATGCCCCCAGATCGAGCCGAGCTGCATTCCGCCGGTGCTCTGCCACGCGGCCTGTCCCGCCATGATGTCGTCGCGGGTCATCAGCACCTCGCCCGAGGCGGTCGTCACCCGTTCGGGAATCGGCGGCGCCTTGCGATAGACCTCTACCCCGGAGATCCCCAGGATCGCGAACGTCACCGTCAGGACCGCGATCAACGTCCACCAAAGCTTGCGATATTCGCCCACGAGAGCCCCCGTCTATATGAAAAGCATGTGCGTCAGGCGGCCCCGTCGGGCGCCTGGGGTTTGTCGGATTCGTCGAACAAGATCGTCAGCAGCAGCGAACTGTCCGCCACCGCCTCGACCGCGTGCCGCGCGCCGGGTTCGAGGAACAGCCAGTCGCCGGTGCGAAGCTCGGCCGGCGAGCCGCCCTCGAAGCGCACATGCCCCGCGATGCAGTAAAGCGTCATCGACCCGGCGACCTGATGCGGGGCGATCGACTCGCCGGCCCGCACGACCAGATGGACCGCCTCGAACGATGCATTCCTGGCGAGCGCCGCGGTCCGTGTCGCCGGATCGTCGAGCGTGCCCAGCCGCGCCACTTCACCCGATCGGCAATGATGGAGCGCCATGTCAGGCCTCCCCCGCCGCGGTCGCCCCGCCGCGCCGCGCAAGGCAGAGGCCGCGTCCGACGCCACGCAGCGCCGCGACGCACCAGCGCCGCACCGCTCCTGCCCCGCGCGCGCCTTCGCGTGCGCCATGCCGGGCATCGAGCGGCCCGGGGCCGGTCACTTCACCACATTCGGGACAGAGCATCGCCCATCCTCCATCCGCGCGACCCGGACCGCCGGACGCGCATTCGACTATGAGAGACGATAGCAGAGTTCGGGGCGATGGGTTTGCGCTGGATCAAACTGTCCGGCGGTTTGCGGGATCGAGCCGGAACGGGCGCCGGAGCGCGGCGTCGTCTGGACGGGACGCCTTAATCCTCGTCGCCCTCGGCCAAGCGGCGGATCGCTTCGAGGTCGTGGATGGTCAGGCGCTGGCCGCGGCTTTCCAGAAGCCCCGCCTTTTCCCAGGCCGCGACGGTCCGGCTGGCGGTATGCAGCGTGGTCCCCGCGAATTCGGCGAGGTCCTTGCGGCGCAGCGGTATCTCGATCGTCGTGCCGCGCGAGCCGTCGCGCCCCGACTGGGCGGCGAGCCGCAGGACGGCCTGGGCGATGCGCTGTTCGGCGCGCCAGGTGGTGAGTTCGCGGACGCGCTCCTGAAGCTGCGCCATGCGCTCGCCGAGCGCCCGGATCAGGTTGATCGCGATCGCCGGATAGCGGGTCATCAGATCGAGGAGCTGCGGCTCGGACCATGTCAGCACCGTCGATGGCTCGACGGCGACGGCATCGGCCGGGAAGCGGTGATCGGTGAACAGCGGCACCGTGCCGAACATCTCGCCGGGCGCGATGAAGCGGACGATCGCCTGTCCGCCGTCGGCGCCGCCCTGCACGATGCGGACGCTGCCCGACGCCAGCGCATAGGCGCGCGACACCGGGTCGCCCTGCCGGAAGATGACCGCGTCCTTCTCCACCCGCGCCGTGCGCATCGCGGCGCGGACCGGCTCGAGCGCCTCGGCCGGCAGCGAGGCGAACAGTTCGAGCGCGCCGATCCGGTCGAGCGACGCTGCGGGCTCCATGTCCATCCCCTGCCTTACTCTCTCATGCATCACGGCGGCGGCCAGCCCGATGCGCCCACGATTTGCGCTGGCACAAAGCCCGCGCCGCCAACAGCGTTTATATGCAATCCATTCGCAACAGCAATCATATGCTCTGCGCCGACGCATGGCGCCGGCCGATCGTTCGACACCGGGAAAGGATCCGCCAATGCTCCGCCGCCTTCCGCTTCTCGCCGCCGCCGCGTCGCTCGCGATACCGGGGTCCGCGTCGGCGCAATCGACGCGACTCGATCTCGACCGATTGGCCTATGCCGTCGTTCACGGCACCGCGCAGCAGGCGGTGCTCGCGACCGACGCCGACGGCCGGCCGCTCAGCTTCCTGCTGCGGATCGACAAGGGGAAGCTCCTGCCGCCGCACGGCGCGACCGGACCGGTGCGCCTGCTGACGGTGCTGTCGGGCACGCTGTCCTGGGGCGACGGAGCCAGTCTCGACGAGGCGGCCGAGCGCCGCTTCGGCCCGGGCAGCGTGATCGTCATCCCCGCGGAGGGCGGCGAGCATTGGGCCGCGGCCCGCGACGGCGACGTGCTGCTTCAGGTCGTGCTGGTGCGGAACGGGGCGCTGTCGCCCGCGGCGGCGGCGCAGGTGGCGCGATGACCGGCATCGACGATCTCGCGCTCGCCCGCGCGCTTCATGTCCTGGGCGTCGTCGTCTGGATCGGCGGCGTGTCGATGGCGACCACCGTCGCGCTGCCTGCGGTGCGGCGCGGTACGTTCGGCGAAGACCGCGTCGCGGCGTTCCACGCCTTCGAGAGCCGCTTCGTATGGCAGGCGCGCGCGGCGGTGCTGCTGGTCGGGCTCACCGGCTTCTACATGATCGAACGCCTCGACCTGTGGGACCGATTCGCCGAGGCCCGCTTCTGGTGGATGCACGCGATGGTGATCGTCTGGTCGCTGTTCGCGCTGCTGCTGTTCGTCGGCGAGCCGTTCGTGCTGCACCGCTATTTCCCGGCATGGGCACGGCGCGACCCGCAGCGCGCCTTCACCGCGCTGCACCGCGTACACGTGCTGCTGCTGGTGCTCGCGATGGCGACGATCCTGGGGGCCGTGGCGGGAAGCCACGGATGGCTTCCCTTCTGATCCGGCGTCAGGCGGCGACGGCGGCCTGCGGGGCGGCCCGGCGGACGCCTTCGTCGACATGGTCCGCGAACTGCGCGAAATTGTCGATGAACTGCTGGACCAGCAACTGCGCCGTGCGGTCATAGGCGGCCTTGTCGGCCCAGGCCTCGCGCGGGTCGAGGATCGCGCTGTCGACGCCCGCCACCGCGACCGGATATTCGAAGCCGAAGTTCGGGTCGCGGCGGAATTCGGCGTCGTTCAGGCTGCCGTCGAGCGCGGCGTTGAGCAGCGCGCGCGTCGCCTTGATCGGCATGCGCTTGATGCCGTCCATCGTCGCCATGCCGCCGGTCCAGCCGGTGTTGACGAGCCAGCATCTGACGCCGCCCTTCGCGATGCGGTCCTTGAGCAGATTGCCGTAGACGCTCGGGTGGCGCGGCATGAAGGGCGCGCCGAAGCAGGTCGAGAAGGTCGCCTCGGGCTCGGTCACGCCGATCTCCGTGCCGGCGACCTTGGCGGTGTAGCCCGATAGGAAATGATACATCGCCTGGTCGGGGGTCAGCCGCGCGATCGGCGGCAGCACGCCGAAGGCATCGGCGGTCAGGAAGATCACCGTCTTCGGCACCGGCCCCATGTTCGCGTCCGACGCGTTCGGGATGAAGTCGATCGGATAGGCGCCGCGGGTGTTTTCCGCGAGGCTGTTGTCGTCGAGGTCGAGCGCGCGCGTTTCGGGGTCGATCACGACATTTTCGAGCACGGTGCCGAAGCGCCGCGTCGTCGCATAGATTTCGGGTTCGGCCTCTTCGGACAGGCGGATCATCTTGGCATAGCAGCCGCCCTCGAAATTGAAGACCGCGGTGTCGGACCAGCCATGCTCGTCATCGCCGATCAGCGTGCGCGACGCATCGGCCGACAGCGTCGTCTTGCCGGTACCCGACAGGCCGAAGAAGACCGCGGTGTCGCCGTCGGGGCCGATGTTCGCCGAACAGTGCATCGGCATCACGCCCTGCGCGGGGAGCAGATAGTTGAGGATGCCGAACACCGACTTCTTCATCTCGCCGGCGTAGGCGGTGCCGCCGATCAGCACGAGCTTCTCCGCGAAATTGACCGCGACCACCGTCTCGCTCCGCGTCCCGTGCTTCGCCGGGTCGGCGCGGAAGCTGGGCAGGTCGATGACGGTATAGTCGGTCTGGAACGCCGCCAGCTCGTCGGCGGTCGGGCGGCAAAGCAGGGTGCGGATGAACTGGCTGTGCCACGCATATTCGGTGAGCACCTGCACGCCGACGCGATATTCGGGCTGCGAGCCGCCGAACAGCTGCTGGCGATAGAGGCGGTCGGACGCGGCGAGATGCGCGAGGAAATCGGCCTTCAGCGCCGCGAAATGATCGGGCGTCATCGCGACGTTGGTCTTGCCCCACCAAATGGTGTCGCGGGTTTCGTCGTCCTGGACGATGAACTTGTCCTTGGCGCTGCGCCCGGTGTGCTTGCCGGTGGCGACGACGAGCGGGCCGTCCTTGGCCAGCAGGCCTTCGCCATGGCGGACGGCATCCTCGACGAGCCGGGCCGTGCCCCAATTGTCGGCGACGTCCGCTTTCGTTTCGACGGTCGCATCGCCGATCGCAATCCTGGTCATCTATCTTCGCCTTTCCCTGGCGCTGCGGCCCGCCTGGTTCGCGATGCGCGGCCTGCCGAGCAGAAGGGCTGGCCCGCATGCGTCATGGGTGCCGACGTGACGCCGATTCCGTAGATATCCAGTCGCGTTAGCGAGGATGACGGGGCAGGTCAAAAGATTAAAGGGTGAATCGCGGCCGGGCCGTGCGCGGTTGTCGATGGCCGCCGGATCGGCTAGTTCGCCTGCGGGGCGCCCAGCCATTGGAAAGAGCATGACGGCAACCATCGCGCTGGTCGACGACGACCGCAACATCCTGCAATCCCTGTCGATCGCGCTCCAGGCCGAAGGCTTTGCGACGCGCGTCTATTCGGACGGCGAGGCGGCACTGAAGCCGCTGATCGACAATCCCCCCGACCTCGCCGTCTTCGACGTCAAGATGCCGCGCATGGACGGGCTCGAACTGCTGCGCCGGCTGCGCGAGAAAAGCCAGCTTCCGGTCATCTTCCTGACCAGCAAGGACGACGAGATCGACGAGGCGCTGGGCCTGGCGATGGGCGCCGACGATTATATCGCCAAGCCCTTTTCGCAGCGGCTGGTGATCGCGCGCATCCGCGCGATCCTGCGCCGCGTCGAACTGAACCGGAGCAGCGCCGGCGCCGACGACGAGCCGGTCGCCGAACCCATTTCGCGCGGGCGGCTGACGATGGACCCGGCGCGTCACAAGGTGAGCTGGGACGGGCGCGAAGTGACGCTGACCGTCACCGAATTCCTGATCCTGGAAACGCTCGCCAGCCGCCCCGGGATCGTCCGCAGCCGCAACCAGTTGATGGACGCGGCCTATCAGGACGACGTCTATATCGACGACCGCACGATCGACAGCCACATCAAGCGCCTGCGCCGCAAGTTCCGCGAGGTCGATCCCGAATTCGACGCGATCGAAACCCTCTATGGCGCGGGTTACCGCTTCTCCGACGATGCTTAGGGCGATGCACAGGTCGGAGGAGGCATCCGCCGCCGAGCAGGAGGAGGCTCCGCTCGTCTGGTCGGCGCGCTGGTCGCTGACGACGCGCATCCTGGCGGTCAACATCCTGGCGGTCGCGCTGCTCGCCGGCGGCTTCTTCTATCTCGACACCTATCGCACCCGGCTGGTCGACACGCGCATCGCGGTGATGGAGGACCAGCTCGCGATGCTCGACAGCGCGCTCGAGGCGGCGCGCCCCGACCAGCGGCAGCGACTGATCGGCGAATTCACCCGTGCGACCGAATCGCGGCTGCGCTTCTACGATGCCGCGGGGCGCAAGGTCGACGACAGCTTCGCGCATGCCCCGCCGACCTATACGCTGCGCGACCCCGAACTGCAGCCGTGGAAACGCGACGCCGCGCGCGCGATGGACCGCGGCATCGACTGGATCGTCGGCGCGCCGACCTATCCCGATTTCGAGGAGCCGCTGGACGATCGCGCCGCTGCGTGGCCCGAGGTGGTGGAAGCGCTGCGCAGCGGGGTGGAAGCGACGCGGTTCCGCTATGCGCCCGAACGCACGCCGCTGCTCAGCGCGACGCGCGTCGTCGACCTCGAAACGCCCGAGGTGATGCTGATGACGCTCAACGCGCGCGACATCACGCGCACCGTGCGCGCCGAACGCTTTCGCCTCGCGGTGGTGATGGCGATGGTGCTGGTCGCATCGGTGCTGCTGTCGCTGTTCCTGGCGCGCACGATCGTCCGCCCGCTGCGCAGGCTGGCGCGCGCGGCGGTGCGCGTCCGCCTCGGCCGCGCGCGCGAGGTCGTCGTCCCGCGCCTGCCGAGCCGCCGCGACGAGATCGGCACCCTTGCCCGCGCGCTGAGCGACATGACGCAGGCGCTGCGCGAACGCATCGACGCGGGCGAGCATTTCGCCGCCGACGTGACGCACGAACTCAAGAATCCGATCGCCTCGGTCCGCTCGGCGATCGAGGGGCTGGGCCGCGTCCGGACCGACGAACAGCGCGCGCAGCTGCTCGCCATCGCCGACGAGGATGTGCGCCGACTCGACCGGCTCGTCACCGACATCAGCGACGCGAGCCGCATCGACGCGCAGCTTTCGCGCACCCATTTCGAGCCGATCGACATCGGGCTGATGATCGAATCGATGCTCGCGGGCCGCGCCGCGCGCGCCGAGCAGGGGGCGGACGGACAGAAGGCGAACGGGCCGCGCATCGCCTTCGCGCGCCCACGCCGCGGCACGACGATGGTGATGGGCGACGGACACCGGATCGAACGCGCGATCGACAATGTCATCGACAATGCGATCAGCTTCTCGCCGCCGGACGGCCTCGTCTGCATCGCCGCGACGCGGCTGGGCGACGAGGTGCATGTGCGCGTCGACGACGACGGTCCCGGCATCGATCCGGCGCAGCGCGAGGCGATCTTCCGCCGCTTCCACAGCGAGCGCCCCGACGGCGAGGCCTTCGGTCGCCACAGCGGGCTGGGTCTCGCCATCGCGCGCACGATCATCGAGGGTCACAGCGGCACCATCGCCGCGCGCGACCGCGAGGACGGCCGGCGGGGCGCGAGCCTGCTGATCACCCTGCCGGCCGGCGACGGAAACGAAACGGTCGCCTGAGTCCGGCGGCATTCACCCAATCTTCCCTCCCGCAAGCGGGAGGGGCAGCGAGGCCTGCGAACTTGTTCGTTATAATCTGTGGGGATTCGGGTTTCGGCACGGTTTTTCCCTTCCGTCACGCTGAACTTGTCTGGCAATGATCCCTTTTCGACAAGTCACTGTTCCCCGGCGAAAGCCGGGGTCCATGCGAGGCAGCGCTGTGCCATCTGGACCCCGGCTTTCGCCGGGGAACGGCGCCTGACTTGCCTGAAGGACATATGTGCCAACTTGTTTCAGAGCCTGCCCCGGACCCGATCCGGTGGTCCATGGTCTGCCCTCGCCTGAAAGGCGGCGCAAAGGGCAACGTCCGGTCATGGATGCTGAAACGAGTTCAGCATGACGAACGGATGAGGCGGTGCGCCGAACGCCGAATCCCCAAGGACCATAAAGCCTGATGCCATGCGTTGGAATCGTCATTGCGGGGAGCGAAGCGACGCGGCAATCCAGAGTTGGCGCAAACCCGCTACCCGCCGGTTTGCCGCCCTTGCTACCCTACCCCGCCGCAGCTAAGCCTAGGCGATGCTTTCGAGCCGGACCGCGCCAGAGATCGTCAACATCCATGCGAGCTGCGTCGCCGCCGGGCGCCGCGGCATCCTGCTGCTCGGCCCGTCCGGGCTGGGCAAGTCCGACCTCGCGCTGCGGCTGATCGACCGGGGGGCGCGGCTGGTCGCCGACGATCGCTGCGACGTCTGGCGCCAGGACGGCGCGCTGTGGTGCCGCCCGCCCGAGACGCTGGAGGGCAAGCTGGAGGTGCGCGGGATCGGCATCGTCGAACAGCCCTTCGCCGCGCCCGTGCCGCTCGCGCTCGCGGTACGGCTGGCCGACCGCTACGACCGCATGCCCAACCCGGGCGAGGTGGAGACGGTCGCGGGCCATCCGCTGCCCGCCCTGCGGCTTTCGGCCTTCGAGACGTCGGCACCGATCAAGGTCATGCTCGCGCTCGACCGTCTGGCGACCCCGGCATGACCGTCCCGGCCGAACCGCGCCTGCTGCTCGTCACCGGCCTCGCGGGCGCCGGCAAGTCGACCGCGCTCAAGGTGCTCGAGGACCTGGGCTGGGAGGTGGTCGACAATCTGCCGCTGTCGCTGCTCGAGCCGCTGATCGATGCGCCGGTCAAGCGAAGCGAGGCGCACCGGCCGCTCGCGGTCGGCATCGACAGCCGCAGCCGCGGCTTCCGCCCCTCGCTGCTCGTCCGTCATATCAAGGACCTGCGCGCCGCGGGCGGGCGCGACATCCAGACGCTGTTCCTCGACTGCGCGGGCGCCGAACTTGAACGCCGCTTTTCCGAGACGCGCCGCCGCCATCCGCTCGCCGAGGACCGCCCCGCCGCCGACGGCATCGCGCGCGAGCGCGAGATGATGGAGTCGCTGCGTCGCTGGGCCGAGCATGTCGTCGACACGACCAATTATTCGAGCAACGACCTGCAGGAAGAGATCCGCCACCGGTTCGGCGACGACGGCGACAACGAGCCGGCACTCAACATATTGAGTTTCGGCTTCGCGCGCGGTCTGCCGCGCAACGCCGATCTCGTCTTCGATATGCGCTATCTACGCAATCCGCACTGGGACCCGGCGCTGCGCCCCGGCACCGGGCTCGACCCCGCGGTCGCCGCCTATGTCGCTGCCGACCCCGCCTATGAGGCGACGGTGTCGCAGATCGAGACGCTGCTGCTGACGCTGCTGCCGCGCTACCGCGCCGAGGGGAAGAGCTATGTCACCATCGCCTTCGGCTGCACCGGCGGGCGCCACCGGTCGGTCCATGTCGCCGAACGCGTCGCCCGGACGCTGCAGGCCGCGGGCCACCTTCCGACCGTCACCCACCGCAACCTTGACTCCGCCCCGCAAGATGGGCTTGAGGGCAAGCCCCCGCCCGCATCTCCCGCATCCGGCGGACAAGCATAAGGGTCGTCGATTTCATGCCCACCGATAAAGCGCTGCCGCTGCTTGGTATGGTCCTCGTCACGCATGGCCGGCTCGCCGAGGAAATGGTGACGGCGATGGAGCATGTCGTCGGCCCGCAGCGCGCGATCGCGACCGTGTGCATCGGCCCCAACGACAATATGGAGATGCGGCGCAAAGAGATCGCCGAGGCGATCCGCAAGGTCGACGAGGGGCGCGGCGTCATCATGCTGACCGACCTGTTCGGGGGCACGCCGTCGAACCTCGCGATCAGCCTGCTCGAACAGGGGCGGACCGAGGTGATCGCGGGGGTCAATCTGCCGATGCTGATCCGGCTCGAAAGCGCGCGCAAGGCGATGGACCTGCGCTCCGCGGTGATCGCGGCGAAGGAAGCCGGCCAGAAATATATCTCCGTCGCGTCGGAAATGCTGGGAGTGGGGCCATGAGCGAAGCGTCGGAAACCGTCGAGATCACCAACCAGCGCGGGCTCCACGCGCGCGCCAGCGCCAAGTTCGTCACCTTCGTCAGCCGCCTGCCCGAAACGGTGACGGTCGAGGTCGAAAAAGGCGGATCGCGCGTCAACGGCACATCGATCATGGGGCTGATGATGCTCGGCGCGGCAAAGGGCGACAGCATCACCATCCACACCAGCGGCGATGGCGCCGACACCGCGCTGCTCAAGCTGGTCGGCCTCGTCAAGGACAGCTTCGGCGAGGATTGAGCCCATGGCCCCTCCCCGCGCGGGAAGCGCCCGCCGCAGCCGCATCGAAAGCCTCTCCAACCCGCTGGTCAAGCGGATGCGGCTGCTGCGCGAGAAACGGCACCGCCGCGCCGAAGGCCTCTTCCTCGCCGAAGGGCTGCGGATCGCGACCGAGGCGCGCGAGGCGGGGGTGCTGCCGCAGTGGCTGTTCCTCGCCGACGAAGGCGCCGCCGGGCATCCGCTGACGAAGGCGCTGGTCGAGGCGACGCTGGCGGCGGGCGGCGAGGTGATCGACACGACGCCGGCGATCCTTTCCAAACTCTCCGGCAAGGACAATCCGCAGACCGTCGTCGGCATCTATGCCGAGCCGCAGACCGCACTGGCCGACATCGACCGCGACGCCGCGCCGATCTGGCTGGTCGCCGAGCGGCTGCGCGACCCCGGCAACCTCGGCACGATGCTGCGCACCGGCGATGCGGTCGGGGCGGGCGGGCTGATCCTGCTCGACGACAGCACCGACCCCTGGTCGGTGGAAGCGGTGCGCGCGAGCATGGGGGCGATCTTCACCCAGCGGCTGGTGCAGGCGCGCTGGGACGAATTCCTGTCCTGGCTGCGCGCAGGCCGCGGCGAGCTGGTCGCAACGTGGCTGGGCGACGACAGCAAGGATTATCAGGCGGTGCGCTATGCCGCGCCGACTTTCCTGCTGATCGGCAACGAATCGCAGGGGTTGCCGCCCGCCTATGCCGCCGCCGCCGACGTGCGCGTGAAGATGCCGATGCTGGGCAAGGCCGACAGCCTGAACGCCGCGGTCGCCGCGGCGGTGATGGCCTATGAGGTGCTGAACCAGCGGCGAAGATGAACGGCGCTTGGCCGGATCGTTCAGAAAAGCGCCAGCCCCATGCAACTAGACGCCCGCCTTTCCGTTCGAGTCGAGCGGAACCGGGGCGCGCGCCGGACATCGCGCGCTATCCCGGCCCCGCCGCTGCTGGAGACCATCATGACCAAGACGCTGCCCCTGCTCGCCCTTTCCCTCGCTCTCGCCGCCTGCGCCCCCGCCGGGACGCCGCAGGCGCCCGGCAATGCGCCGCCGCCCGCCGGCGCCTATATGGCGGTCGGCACCGAGCCCGGCTGGACGCTGGAGATCACCCCCGAAAGGCTGAACTATGCCGGCGATTACGGCGAGACGAAGATCGTCGTGCCGAACCCCGGCGCGCGCGCGTCGTCGGGCGGCGAACGCTATGCCACGCCGCGCCTGACGGTCGACGTCGCCCACGCCGCGTGCAGCGACGGGATGAGCGACCGACGCTATCGCGACACGGTGACGGTGACCGCCGACGGCAAGACGGTGAAGGGCTGCGGCGGCGCGATCCTGCCGCCGGGCGAACTGGCCGGCACCCACTGGACCTTCGTGTCGATCGGCGGCGTCGCGATCGCCGGCGACCGGCCGGCCGAGCTGCAATTCGACGGTGACCGGATGAGCGGCAGCGCCGGCTGCAACCGCTTCGGCGGCAGCTATTCGGTCAAGGACGGAATGCTGACCGCGGGGCGACTCGCGGCGACGCTGATGGCCTGCCCCGGCCCCGCGATGGAACAGGAACGCGGCTTCTTCGCCCTGATGGAGGCGCCGGTGCGCGTCGATTTCCCGGCGGACGGCACGATGGTGCTGACCGGCAGGGACGGCAAGACGGCGGTGCTCAAGCGGGCGATATAGAACCGCGGGCGTAAAATCCGATCCATCGCTCCGTTCGTGTCGAGCGAAATTGGGGAGCGGGGATCGGGGATCGGGGGAGCGATGCCGGTCTGGCATGCGCTTCCAGGCCGACATGCCGCCTGCGCGGCAATGGCGACTCATTCGCCCGCGTCGTTCACCGCGTTCGGCGCCGCCGCCAGCTTGGCGAGCGGGCGCGCGGCCTGTTCGGCGACCGGCAGCGTCGGGATTTCCTTGCCGCCGGTCTCGATATCGAGCGCCTCGAAGCGCTTCGCCTGCGTCAGCACCTGGCTTTCGAAGCTGCCGACGAAGGCATTGTAGGCGCCCGTCGCCTGGTCGAGATTCTTGCCCACCCGCGCGATGTGTGTGCCCATCGTCGCCATGCGCGCGTACAGTTCCTTGCCGAGCGCCGCGATCTCGCGCGCCTGTCCCGCGAGCTTTTCCTGCCGCCACACCGCGGCGACGGTGCGCGCGATCGCGATCAGGTTGGTCGGGGTCGCGAGCAGCACCTTGCGCTCGAACGCATAGTCCCACAGCCCCGTATCCTGGTCGAGCGCGGCGGCGAGGAAATGCTCGCCGGGGACGAACATCACGACATAGTCGGGCGTGTCGTCGAACTGGTTCCAATAGGCCTTGGCGCCGAGCGCGTTGACATGCGCCTTCATCGCCGCGGCGTGCGCCGCCAGATGCGCCGTCTTCTCGCCCTCATCGACCGCGCCGAACGCATCCTGATAGGCGTTGAGCGACACCTTGGCGTCGATGACCAGATTCTGCCCGCCCGGCACCCGCACCACCACGTCGGGGCGCAGCCGCCCACCCTCGCCGTCGGCGACGCTGACCTCGGTCTGGAAATCGGCATGTTCGGAAAGGCCGCAGCTTTCGAGGACGTTGCGAAGCTGCTGCTCGCCCCAGCGGCCGCGCGCCTTGGGCGCATTGCGCAGCGCGTTGACCAGCTTCGCCGCCTCGCTCGACACGCGCTCGTTCTGCGCGCGCATCGATTCGATCTGCCCCTGCAGGATGCCGAAGGCGCTCTGCCGGTCGGCCTCGACCTTGGTCACCGCCCGCTCATATTTCTCGAGCCGCTCGTGGACGGGCGACAGCAGCGCCTTCAGATTCTGCCCCGCGCTTTCCTCGCTCTGCCGGAAGCGCGCCTCGGCGCGTTCGAGGAACGCCTTCTGCGCCTCGCCGAGCATCGCCTGGCCGACCTCGCGGAACTGCGCGGTAAGCGCCGCCTGCGCCTCGCGAAGCTGGGCGATCTGCGCGTCATGTGCGGCATCGCGCGCCCTCTGTTCGGCGAGCAGCGCCGACAATTGCAGGTCGGCGGCCTTGCGCGCGTCGGATTCGGCGGCGAGGTCGGTCACGGCGGCCTTGAACCGCTCGGCCAGCCCATCGCGCTCGGCCCGCAGCGCCCCCGCCTGCCGCCCGGCAAACAACCAGCCGATCAGAGCGCCGAGACCAAGCGCGACAAGAGCAATGAGCAGCGAGTGCATATCCATGCGCGGAACATAGAATGAACACGTTCTGTCTGGCTAGCGGTAAATTGTGCGGCGAAGCCGGATGTGCGAAATCCCGCGAATATGAAGCTCTTTCCCCTCATCGTCATCGCAGCCGCCCTAACCGCCGCCTGCAGCCCAGAAGCGAAAGTCGCTTCCGTCGACCTATGTGACATCCCAAAACATGGCGCGCGCTGGACCGATAAGGAAATTGTCGTGGCGGGTTGGTATTATGGCAGCAGCCACATGGCTGAGATCGGTTCGGATAAGTGCAGATATGATCGCCTCAGTCCTCATTTCAAAGAAGGAACTGTCGGCAGTTTTCACGATTCCACAGACAAACAGCAAAGCGAGTTGAAGGCGGACCTAAAGAGCGGAATTTGGCCGGAAGCGCAATTTTACGCTCGGTTCCATGGCGTGTTGCGATTCAAGCCCAGCCAGCCTTCGTTATGGAACGACAGAACCAATTATTATGAGCTGGAGATCGACCGAGTGGACGGCATCAGATGGGAGGAAGCCCCGTTTCTCAACCCCGTCCCACCATGCAACGCCGAATGCCAAGCTTATGGCCGAAAAATGGGTGCGACCCATCCTAGATCGCAACGAATCAAAAATGGCCATATCGACTAATTTGTCGTCACAAATGCAAACGGCAACACCGCCCGATAGGCCTCCACCCCCGGCGCCCCGGGGATGGTCGCGCCCTGTGTAAGCAGCCAGTAATGGCGCACGATCTCCGCCTGCTGTTCGAGGCCGTAGCGGTCGAGCCGCCATCCCGGCTTCAGGCTGTAGTTGTAGGTCGCGAAGGGATGCCGCATCAGCACCAGATACCAGCGCCCGCGCGTCTGCGCCTGCCAGACGTGCGTCATCTCGTGGATGAAGAGGCCCTTGAGCGCCTGCGGCGCCGCACCGAAATCTGCGCAGTAGAGATCGCCGTGCGGGTGGAAATGGAGCGCGCCCATCGGCGCCATCACCACCCGGCGCGGCTGGAAGAATATCCACTTGTGATGGCAGACGCGCACGCGGTCATAGGCGATCGCGTCGCCGAACACGGAGCGAGCGAGCGCAATTTCGCCCTCGGTGAGCGGGCGCGAGGAGCGCGGCATCAGTGATGCTTCGTCATTGCGAGGGGCCGGAGGGGGCGCCGCCCCGCTCGCCGTGACGATGGAAGGGGCGTCACCCCTATTTCTTCGCGGCATCCGCAGCCTTATCCGCATCATGGTCCATGCCGTCATGGTCCGCCGCGCCGGCATCGGGTGCCGGCTTGATCGGCATGTCGAACAGGATGCGGTCGTTGTTGTTGTTGGTGAAGACGAAGGCCATCGGCAGCTTGCCCGCGCGCACCGCGGCGCCGTTGATGTGCCAGATCATCAGATGCTTGCCGCCCTGCTTGAACTCAAGCTTGCCCTTCGCGGGCACCGCGGCGCGCGCGAGCGGCTTCATCGTCACCACGCCGTTCTCGCGCACACTTTCGTGCATCTCGACGCGCTGCGCAAGGTCGGCGGTCACCGCGACCAGTTCGACCGGCTGCGGCCCGCCCTCGACGGTGAAATAGCCGACCGCGGGCCGGTCGGGGGTCGCCCCCATCTGGATATAGCCGGAGACGACATTGAGCTGCGGGCCGGCGCCAAGATTTTCCTGGCACCCCCCGATGGCGAAGGTGGCGGCGGCAAGCGCGGCGATGGCAAGGGCTTTCATGATGTGCGGACTCCCGAAAAGCTGCAATTTCCTGTCCCAGATACGCTGTGGAAACCCTTGTGCCAAGGATCAGCGCACCTATATCGCGCCCATCAGACGAACATCAGGCGTGCCGCATCAGGGCGCCGAAGAAGCAACAAGGACGTTGAGATTATGGCCAAAGTGATCGGGATCGACCTCGGCACCACGAACAGCTGTGTCGCGGTCATGGAGGGCGGCAAGCCCAAGGTTATCGAAAATGTCGAAGGCACGCGCACGACGCCGTCGATCGTCGCCTTCGCCAAGGACGGCGAGCGGCTGATCGGCCAGCCGGCGAAGCGCCAGGCCGTCACCAATCCCGAAAACACGATTTTCGCGGTGAAGCGCCTGATCGGCCGCCGTTTCGACGACCCCATGACCAAGAAGGACATGGAACTCGTTCCCTACAACATCGTCAAGGGCGCGAACGGCGATGCATGGGTCCGCGCGGGCGGCGAGGATTATTCGCCGTCGCAGATTTCGGCCTTCATCCTTCAGAAGATGAAGGAAACCGCCGAATCCTATCTCGGCGAGAAGGTCGAGCAGGCGGTGATCACCGTCCCGGCCTATTTCAACGACGCGCAGCGGCAGGCGACCAAGGATGCCGGCAAGATCGCCGGTCTCGAAGTGCTGCGCATCATCAACGAGCCGACCGCGGCCGCGCTCGCTTACGGGCTCGACAAGTCGGAGAACAAGACGATCGCGGTCTATGACCTCGGCGGCGGCACCTTCGACATTTCGGTGCTCGAAGTCGGCGATGGCGTGTTCGAGGTGAAGTCGACCAACGGCGACACCTTCCTCGGCGGCGAGGATTTCGACTCGAAGATCGTCGAATATCTTGCCGACGGCTTCAAGAAGGACGAAGGCATTGATCTGCGCGGCGACAAGCTGGCGCTCCAGCGGCTCAAGGAAGCCGCCGAAAAGGCGAAGATCGAACTGTCGTCGGCGCAGTCGACCGAGGTCAACCTGCCCTTCATCACCGCCGATGCCAACGGGCCGAAGCACCTCGTCAAGACGATCACCCGCGCCGACCTGGAAAAGCTGGTCGAGGAGCTGATCAAGCGGACGCTCGAACCGTGCAAGAAGGCGATCAAGGACGCCGGCGTCAGCGCGAGCGACATCGACGAGGTCGTGCTGGTCGGCGGCATGACCCGCATGCCGCGCGTGCGTGAAGTGGTGAAGGACTTCTTCGGCAAGGAGCCGCACACCGGCGTCAACCCCGACGAGGTCGTCGCGATCGGCGCCGCGATCCAGGCAGGCGTGCTGCAGGGCGACGTCAAGGACGTGCTGCTGCTCGACGTGACGCCGCTGAGCCTCGGCATCGAGACGCTGGGCGGCGTGTTCACGCGCATGATCGACCGCAACACCACCATCCCGACCAAGAAGTCGCAGGTCTATTCGACCGCCGACGACAATCAGTCGGCGGTGACGATCCGCGTCTTCCAGGGCGAGCGCGAGATGGCGGCCGACAACAAGATGCTCGGCCAGTTCGATCTCGTCGGCATCCCGCCGGCGCCGCGCGGCGTGCCGCAGATCGAGGTGACCTTCGACATCGACGCCAACGGCATCGTCAACGTCTCGGCGAAGGACAAGGGCACCGGCAAGGAACAGCAGATCAAGATCCAGGCCAGCGGCGGCCTGTCGGATGCCGACATCGACCAGATGGTCAAGGACGCCGAACAGTTCGCCGAAGAGGACAAGAAGCGTCGCGAGGCGGCCGAGGCGAAGAACAACGCCGAAAGCCTGATCCACACGACCGAGCGCCAGCTCGAAGAGCATGGCGACAAGGTCGATGCGGGGCTGAAGTCCGAGATCGAGGCCGCGGTCGCCGAAGCCAAGACGGCGGTCGAGGGCGGCGATGCCGCCGCGATGACCGAAAAGGCGCAGGCGCTCGCGCAGGTCGCGATGAAGCTGGGCCAGGCAATCTACGAGAAGGAACAGCAGGCCGCGGCGTCGCCCGGCGCCGAGGCGGGCCCGAATGCGGACGGCGCCAAGGCCGACGAGGATGTCGTCGACGCCGAATTCTCGGAAGTCGAGGACGACAAGAAGTAAGGAATGGGCTTCACCCGTCATGCCGGCGAAGGCCGGCATCGCTCCCGGCAAGGCTCCGCCGAACCGATAGCGGCCCCGGCCTTCGCCGGGGCGACGGGTTGAAGTAAGGGGCTTTGCAGCATGTCGCTCGACATCGATTATTATGAACTGCTCGAATGCGAGCGGACCGCCGACGATGCGACGCTCAAGGCGAGTTATCGCAAGCTGGCGATGAAATATCACCCCGACCGCAACCCGGGGTGCCAGGACAGCGAGGCGCGCTTCAAGGCGATCAACGAAGCCTATGAGGTGCTGAAGGACCCGCAGAAGCGCGCGGCCTACGATCGTTTCGGCAAGAGCATGCCGCAGGGCGGCTTCGGCGGCCATGCCGATTTCGGCGACATCGGCGACATCTTCGAATCGATCTTCGGTTCGGCCTTCGGCGGCGGCGGGCGGCAGCAGCGCGGCCCGGCGCGCGGCGCCGATCTGCGCTACGACATGGAAATCAGGCTCGAGGACGCCTTTTCGGGCTGCGTGCGCGAGATTCAGGTCGATGTCGCGGCGCGCTGCGATGCGTGCGACGGATCGGGCGCCCGGCCCGGCACCTCGACCCATCGCTGCACGACGTGCGGCGGCCACGGCAAGGTGCGCGCGCAGCAGGGCTTCTTCATGGTCGAGCGCACCTGCCCGCATTGCCAGGGATCGGGCGAGGTCATCACCGATCCGTGCGACCAGTGCCATGGCGAGGGCCGCGTCGACCGGCGCAAGACGCTGACCGTCAACGTCCCCGCCGGGGTCGACGAAGGGACGCGCATCCGCCTGTCGGGCGAGGGCGAGTCGGGTGCGCGCGGCGCGGCGCCGGGCGACCTCTACATCTTCCTCCACATCGCGCGGCACCGGCTGTTCGAACGCGAGGGGACGACGCTGTTCACGCGCGCGCCGATCAGCTTCACCACCGCGGCGCTCGGCGGCTGCATCACCATCCCCGGCCTCGACGGCCGCAAGCATGACATCACCATTCCCGCCGGCATCCAGTCGGGCAAGCAGCTGCGCCAGCGCGGCGCCGGCATGCCCGTGCTCAACGGCCGCGGCAACGGCGACCTCGTCATCCAGATCGATGTCGAGACGCCGACGAAGCTCAGCGCGAAGCAGAAGGAACTGCTCGAAGCCTTTCGCGAGACTGAGACCGGCGACGAATGCCCCGCGAGCCAGGGCTTTTTCGGCCGCATCAAGGAAATGTGGGACGACCTGACCGAATGATCGTCCCCTCCCTTCCTCTTGCGGAAGGGCTCAGACGACTCCGATCTCTCCCCGTATCTCGTCGATCAGCGCCTGCACTCGCGGCAACCGGCCGTCCTCCTCGTCGAGTATCGCGTGGAAGGCGCGCCGCTTGATCGCCGCCAGTTCCTCGCTCGTCAGCGCGCCGTCGCCGGTCACGCTCGACGCCACGATGTCGATCAGGCGGTCGGCGCCGTGTAGCCGCCCCCACAGATAGTCGTTCTCACGATAGGCGCGGCTGAAGAAGGCGCCGAAGCTGTTGAACTCGATCCCCTTCAGCATCGCCGCCGCCCCGCCGGGACGGATCGCGGTCGCGTCGGAGGGCGAGATGCGGTCGATCTTGATCGGGTCGAACTCGTCGAACCCCTCGCCCTGCAGCAGCGGCAGCGTCGCGATGTCGAAAAAGGGATAGCCGAGATAGGCGAGCAGCATCGTCCGCCGGTCATCCTTGGGCAGCGCCGCGAGCGCCGCGGCGATCAGCTCGTCGGTCTCGGCATCGACGTCGACGAGGTCGCGCCGGTCGCCGATCGCGTCGATCCATTCCCCCATCCCGGCATCCTCGGCGACGTCGAGGTCGGCGAGCCAGTTGTCGCCTTCGCGCTCCAGATAGAGGCCGAGCGCGGCGAAGATCGCCTCGTGCATCGCCTCGCACGCCGGGTCGGGCGCGTCGCGCGTCGCTTCGATCGCGTCGAGCTCGCGCGCGAGGAAGCGCAGCCGGCGGACGCGGAAGCCGAGGTCGTGGATGCGGAAGAAGGCGATGGCGTCGCCGCTCGCCCCCGCGCCGCGCTTGCCCGAGATGCGGTCGAGCCCGCGCTGCCGCACCTCCTCCCACAGCGCCTCGCGCCGCCGCGCGCGGTGGATCGCGCCTTCGGAGGGCGCCAGCCGCTCGACCAGCGCCACCAGTTCCTCGACCACCGCCGACAGCTTGAGGTGGCCGTAGGGTGCGAAAGCGAAGCCCGCGCGCGCCGCCGCTTCGGTCTGCGCCTTGGCGCGCCACTTGCCGAGGCGCGCCGGGGTCGGGCTGTCGAGGAAGAAGGTGGTACCGAACAGCGCCGCCACCTGTTCCTCAACCTCGACCTTCATCGCGTCGACGATATGCTGCATGCGGCGGATGCGCCGCGACATGCTCTCGATCACCTCGACATTGTCGCGGATCGGCTGTTCGCGCGGGATTTCGGAAAGCGAGCCCAGGATCGTCGTCAGAAAGCCCGGCAGCCGCTTTTCGGCGCCCTCGACCGGCTCGCCATGCCGGCCGAAGCGGATCGAACGATAATCGGGCTTGGGGTCGATATAGACGAAGCGCCTGTCGATCTCGCGCCGCGCCGGTCGCTGCTTGAGCGCGGCGATGGCCGGGCGGAAGGGTGCATTGGCGAGCACCGATCCGTCGATCAGCACCCGGTCGGCGGGATCGGCCTCGCTGCCGGCGGGAAGCTGCACCTTGATGAAAGCGTCGCGGTGCGGCCAGTCGATGCCGCGCTGGGCAAGGACGCCGTCGAGTTCGCGCAGCGTGAAGGGCGGAAAGGCGCCGGGAAAGCTGGCGGTCGCCCGCGCCGCCGCGGCCAGGCCCGGAACATCGTCGAGCCGCTTGCCCATGCGCCCGTCCTGCCGGAAATGCATCACCAACCGATGCTCCTGCTCGGTGACGCGCGGCGGGCTGTTGAGCGCCAGCGGCATGCTGTGCCCCGCGAAATCGGTGGCCGAGACGAACAGGTCGACCGGCTGCCCCGCCGGAACCAGCGTCGGGCCGCGCGGCGCCTTGTCCATCGCGTCGAACGCGTCGAGCAGCAGGTTGGAGAAGATCGCGCCGCCGAAGGGCGGTTCGAACCAGCGCGCGCGCACGAAGCGCGACAGCTTCGCGCGCACCTCGTCCTGCGCGCTCCCGCCCACGGTGCGGTCGATGACGTTGCCGCGCCGCTTCATCGCCCAGCCGGCGATCGGCACCGCCCAGAATTTGGTCGCGGCGGACAGCGGCCGCGCGTCGGGGTCGAGCAGGCGATCGACATCGGCATCGTCGAGCCACAATTCGGTCAGCGGATCGAGCGACAGGCCCTCGGCGAGCGCGCGCGCCAGGAAGACGCCGTTGATCCCCCCCGCGCTGGCCCCCGCGACGATGTCGGCAAGCACGCGCAGCCGCACCCCGCTCTTCGCCTGGATCGCGGCGAGCAGTTCGCGATAGACGACGCCCGACCCGGCGGCGTCGGTACCGTCGTGAAAGGCGCGCGACGCCGCGGCGAGGCGCCATATCTCCTTGGTGATCCCGTGCATGTAGACGGCAAGGCTGATGCCGCCATAGCAGATCAGGGCGAAACGCAGTTCCTTCTCGCGCATGGCGGCGGTGATAGCGCGCTTTGCGCACTGTGGCGAATTTTCCACACCGCGTCCGAAAGCGAACCAAATCGGCATCGATCCTGCTTTGCCCTTGCGTCTGCGAATAGCTCGCATTAGCAGCGCGTCCGGAACAGGAGCCGAGAATGAATCGCAGATATTTCGCCGCAGTGCTGGCCTGCACCGCGCTTTCGTCGCCCGCCCACGCCCAAAGCACCGCAGCGCCCGACAGCGCCGACGCCGACGAGGCCATCATCGTCACCGCGGCGCGCACCGTCCTGCCGCCCAATGCGCTGCCGCTGACGATCGACCTGATCGACAAGCAGGCGCTGGAACAGCAGATCGCGATTTCGGGGTCGATCGCCGACGCGGTGGCGACGCTGACCCCCAGCTTCTCCCCCACCCGGCAGAAATTGTCGGGCGCCGGCGAAACGCTGCGCGGGCGCGCGCCGCTCTATGCGATTAACGGCATTCCACAGTCGAACCCGCTACGCGACGGCAGCCGCGACGGCTTCACCATCGACGGCTTCTTCATCGACCGGGTCGAGGTCATCTACGGCTCGAACGCATTGCAGGGGATCGGCGGCACCGGCGGCATCGTCAACCAGGTGACGGTGGGCGCGCCGAAGACCGACGGCGTGTCCGGCCGCTTCCTACTCCAGGGCACCGCCGACGACGAATTTTCGGGCGCCGGCATGGGCGGCAAGGCGGCCGGGCTCGTCCAGTACAAGGCGGGGCGCTTCGACGCCACGGTCGGCGCCGCCTATGAAATCCGCGGCATCTTTCGCGATGGCGAGGGACGTCCGGTCGGCATCAACCTGACGCAGGGCGAAACGATGGATTCGAAGACGCTCTCGCTCTTCGGCCGCTTCGGCTATGCCGTCACCGACACGATGCGGCTCGACCTGATCGCCAGCCGCTACGAGATGAAGGGCGACGGCGACTATGCGCCGGTCGCGGGCAACAAGGCGGGGGGTATCCCCACCACCCAGACGCGCGGAACGCCGCCGGGCGTTCCCGCCGCGAGCCGGACCGAAAGCGTCGCGCTGTCGCTGACCGACCCGCAACTGGGCGGCGCCAATTTCGTCAGCCAGCTGTTCTGGAACCGCACCCGCGACACGTTCGGCGGCGAACCCAATCCGATCGCCAGCTTTCAGGACCCGGCGATCGCGCCCGTCGGCACGCTGTTCGACCAGTCGCAGAACCGCAGCCGCAAGGTCGGCGCCAAGATCAGCTATGAGCGCGCGGTTCCGGGTTTCGAGGCACTGACGCTGATCGCGGGCTTCGACGCGCTGTGGGACGAAAGCGAGCAGCGGCTGATCACCACGAATCGTGCATGGGTACCGCCGACCAAGTTCCGCAGCTTCGCGCCCTTCGGCCAGGCGAACCTCAAATTGTTCGATGGCGTCGTCCGCCTCGCCGGCGGCGCGCGCTACGAGGATGTGAAGATCAGCATTGCCGATTATCACACGCTCGCCGCCAACACCTTCGTCGCGTGCCCCGCGCCCCCGGCGGTGCCGACCGGGCCCTGCGGCCCGTCGACCTATGGCGGCGTCGACGTCGGGGGCGGCAGCCCGAGCTTCGACGACGTGCTGGTCAACGGCGGCCTGATCGTCGAGCCGGTGCCGGGCATCCGAGCCTATGCCAGCTATGCCGAGGGCTATACCGTCCCCGACGTCGGCCGCATCACCCGCGCGGTGAGCAGGACAGGGGTCGATATCGACAATTATCTCGATATCGCGCCGATCGTCTCGAACAACCGCGAGATCGGGGTCGAGGTGAAGCGCGGGCCGCTCGACGCGACCGCGACCTATTTCTGGTCGACGAGCACCAAGGGGCAGCTTCTGATCGCGCGTCCCGACGGTATCTTCGACGTCGTGCGCCAGCGCGTCGAGATCGAGGGGCTCGAACTCAACCTGGCAGTGCGGATGCCGATCGACGGGCTCACGCTGTCGGCGGGCTATGCGCATATCGAAGGCCGGTTCGACAATGACGGCGACGGGGCGGTCGACACCGACCTCGACGGCGCCAACATCTCGCCCGACCGGCTCAACCTTGCCGCCGCCTATGCGAAGGGCCCGCTGTCCGCGCGCGTCCAGACGCAATTCTATCTCGCGCGCACCTTCCGGGGGCCGGGCCGCGACGCGCGCAACGATTTCGAGGGCTATAATCTGACCGACGCCATCCTGCGCTATCAGACCCGGCTCGGCGGCATCAGCCTTGCGGTCCAGAATCTGTTCGACCGGCAATATATCAGCTATGCGAGCGACACCCAGCGACCGACGGACAATTTCTTCAACTTCGCCGGCCGCGGACGTACCTTCACGCTCGGCTGGGATTATCGTTTCTAGGCATGGCCCACCGATGATGAAACTGCTCGACACGCTGCACCGCTGGACCGGCGGCCTGATCGGCCTCGTGCTGGCGCTGCTCGGCCTGTCGGGCACCATCCTGCTGCACAAATATGCGTGGATCGGCGTCGCGCATGCCGGCGATCCGCTGCGTACCGACCTTGCGAGCACCGTCGCCGCGACCGAGCGGATCATGGCGCTGCCGCAGGCGCCGCAGGGCATCATCTATGCCAGCGACGGCTTCGGGTTGCACCAGGCGCGCTTCGGCGACGGCGCCGGCCTCTACGCCGACCAGACGGGGCGAGTCGCTACGCAGTGGGCGAGCCAGTGGGAGCGGCCCGAGCTGTGGATCTTCGATTTCCACCATCATCTGTTCACCGGCGACACCGGCGAATGGGTGATCGGCACCGCGGGGCTGTGCGGCCTGTTCTTCATCCTCTCGGGCGTCATCCTGTGGTGGCGCACGCGCCGCACCTTCCGCTTCCGGCTGTGGCCGAAACGGATGAGCCGGCCGGCGATCGTCATGCACCACCGCGACCTCGGCATCGTCGTCGCACCGTTGCTGCTGCTGTCGGTCGTCACCGGCACGATGATGATCTTTCAGCCCTTCGCAATGGCGATGATTGCGCCTTTCGGCTCGCCCGCCGAAGCCGCCAGGGCGATGAAGCCGCCGAAATACCAGGGCGGCCCCCTAGCCGCCAGGCCCGATTACGCGGCAATGCTGGGCGAGGCGCGCCGCCGCTTCCCCGATGCCGAGTTCCGCATCCTCAGCCTGCCCGCGAAGGACGGCGGCCCGATCATGCTGCGGATGCGCCAGCAGGCCGAATGGCTGCCCAACGGCCGCTCGACCCTGTGGTTCGACGCTGCGACGGGCAAGCTGCTCGGCGCGCGCGACGCGCTCGCGATGCCCGCGGGCGCGCAGGCGTTCAACAAGGCCTATCCGATCCATTCGGGCAAGGTCGGCGGCCTTTTGTGGCGGCTCGTCCTGACGATCTCGGGCCTGTCGATGACGATGCTGGGAAGCCTCGCGGTCTGGACCTTCTGGTTCCGGCGCTCGAAGCCGGCGAAACCGCGGGTGAAGGAAGCGGCGTTAGCCGCTTTCCAAAACGCCGCGCGTTAAATCTGGATCACCGCTGTTTTCGTTCGTGCTGACCCCGGATCAAGTCCGGGGGAAGCACTGTTCTTCTTGCGGCGCCAAAGAGAAAGAACGGCCCTTCGACAAGCTCAGGGCGAACGGTGCAGATCATGGTTCGCCGCTCCAGGATTCGCGCAGAGGCGCAGAGATTTCGGTTCACGCGGAGCCGCGTCCGCTTTCCTATTTTACCGGCCGCCCTATATCCTCCCCACAGATGACCCGCGCCCGCGTCCTCCTTCTCACTGCCGCCCTCGGGCCGCTCGACTATCGCGTGCCGCAGGGCACCGAGGCGCCGCTCGGCAGCGTCGTCGTCGCGCCGCTCGGGCCGCGGCGCATGGGCGGCGCGGTATGGGAAGATGCGAGCTTCGGCGCGCCCGATCCGGTCGGCGACAACCGGCTGCGCAACCTGTACGAAGTCTTTCCGGTGCCGCCGGTGCCCGCGCCGCTGCGCCGCCTCGTCGAATGGACGAGCGACTATTATCTCGCCCCGCCGGGCGCGGTGCTGCGGATGGTGCTGCCCGGCGCCGCTTTTGCCGACGCGCGCCGCCCGATCGTCGAATATCGCGCGACGGGCGCGCTTCCGCCGCGGATGACGCCGCAGCGGACGGTGGCGCTCGAGAAGATCGGCGGCCGGCAGGGCACCGTGCGCGAGCTGGCGGCGCTTGCCGAGGTCAGCGACGGAGTGATCCGCGGCCTCGTCCAGGCGGGCGCGCTCGAAGCGGTGAGCGTGTCGGCCGACGCCCCCTATCCCGAGCCCGACCCCGCCTTCGCACCGCCCGCCCTCTCCGCCGAGCAGGCCGCCGCCGCCGGCGAGCTTCGCGACGCCGTCGCCGCCGCACGGTTCGAGACGCTGCTGCTCGACGGCGTCACGGGATCAGGCAAGACCGAAGTCTATATGGAGGCGATCGCCGCGGCGGTCGAAGCGGGCGGGCAGGCGCTCGTCCTGCTGCCCGAGATCGCCCTGACCGAGCCGATGCTGACCCGCTTTGCCGCGCGCTTCGGCTGCGAGCCGGTCGCATGGCATTCGGGGCTGCGCTCGACCGAGCGCCGCCGCGCCTGGCACGCGATCGCGCGCGGCGACGCGAAGATCGTCGTCGGCGCCCGGTCGGCACTGTTCCTGCCCTATGCCCGGCTGGGCCTGATCGTCGTCGACGAGGCGCACGAAACGAGCTTCAAGCAGGAGGACGGCGTCCATTATCACGCGCGCGACGTCGCGGTGATGCGCGGGGCGTTCGAAAAGCTGCCGGTGGTCCTCGCCAGCGCGACCCCCGCGCTCGAAAGCCTCGCGCAGGTCGAGGCGGGACGCTATCGCCACATCGTTCTGCCCGCGCGCTATGGCGGCGCGACGCTGCCCGACCTCGCGGCGATCGACATGCGGATCGATCCGCCCGACCGCGGCCGCTGGCTGGCGCCGCCGCTCGTCGACGCGCTGGCCGACCGGTTGCAGAAGGGCGAGCAGAGCCTGCTGTTCCTCAACCGGCGGGGCTTCGCGCCGCTGACGCTCTGCCGCACCTGCGGTCATCGCATCCAGTGCCCGAACTGCACCGCGTGGATGGTCGAGCACCGACTCGTCCACCGTCTCGCCTGCCATCATTGCGGCCATGTCATGCCGCCGCCGCGCCTGTGCCCCGAGTGCGAGGACGAGGACAGCCTCGTCGCCTGCGGCCCCGGCGTCGAGCGGATCGCCGACGAGGTCGCCGAACGCTTTCCCGAAGCGCGCACCGCCATCGTCACCAGCGACACCCTGTGGTCGCCCGCCAAGGCAGCCGAGTTCGTCGACGCGGTCGAGGGCGGTCTCGTCGACATCATCATCGGCACCCAGCTCGTCACCAAGGGCTATCATTTCCCGAACCTGACGCTGGTCGGAGTGGTCGATGCCGATCTGGGGCTCGATGGCGGCGACCTGCGCGCGTCGGAACGCACCTTCCAGCAGATCGCGCAGGTCGCCGGACGCGCGGGACGCGGGGTGAAGCCGGGCGAGGTGCTGATCCAGACACGCGTCCCCGACGCCCCGGTGATGGCGGCGCTGGTCGCGAACGACCGCGAGGGCTTCTACGCCGCGGAGGCCGCCGCGCGGCGGCAGGCGGGGGCGCCGCCCTATGGCCGCTTCGCCGCGCTCGTCATCTCGTCGGAGGAGATGGAGGTAGCGCGCGGCGTCGCGCAACGACTGGGGGAGAAGGCGCCCGTCGCCGACGGTCTCGCCATCTATGGCCCCGCCCCCGCGCCGCTCGCGATGCTGCGCGGGCGGCACCGCTTCCGCCTGCTGCTGCACGCCCCGCGCAGCTTCGACCTGCAGGGCGCGATCCGCGACTGGGTCGGACGCATCGACTGGCCCGCCAAGGCACGCCTCGCGATCGACATAGATCCCTACAGCTTCGTCTGACGACCGATCGGGGCATTGGAATCGCGGGCCGTAGTTGCTAGCCCTCGGCTTCAGGACATCTGTTCGAGGAGCGGGCGAGTGAAATTGCAGGGCTGGGTACGCGCGATCAGCGTCGGGACGGCATTGGCGGCGATGGCGATCGGTGCCAGCGCGCGCGCCGAATGGTGGCAGGCCGAAACCGCGCATTTCATCGTCTATTCCGAAAGCAAGAAGGACGACGCCGAACAGTTCGCGCGCCTGCTCGAACGCTACGACAATGCGCTGCGCTATCTTCAGGGCTATCCGATTCCGGGGCCCGACATGGGCGAGGCGAACAAGGTGAAAGTGTTCCGCAGCGGCGACATCGACGACATCGCCTATGTCGCCGGAGCGCCGGGGTCGGGCATCGCGGGTTTCTATATCCCGCGCGCCGGCTCGACCGTCGCCTTCGTCCCCGCGCGCGAAAAGCGCCGCGACATGAGCAGCGTCCGGCGCAGCAGCAGCGGCCCGACCCTCGATACCGAGCAGGTGCTGTTCCACGAATATACGCACCATTTCATGCTGACCAATTTCAGTACCGCCTATCCCGCCTGGTATTCGGAAGGGTTCGCCGAGCTGTACAGCACGGTCGAGTTCCGCGACGACGGCAGCTTCGTCGGCGGGCTGGTGCCGCAGGCGCGCGGCGCCGCGCTCAAGCAATTGCCCGACGTGCGATTGTCCCGCCTGTTCGACCACAAGGTGAAGTTGACCGGGCTCGAACAGTATCAATCCTACGCCTTCGGCTGGCTGCTGTCGCACTATCTGAACTTCAACGAAGAGCGCCGGGGGCAGCTTCCGGCCTATCTGGCGGCGCTCAACAAGGGTGAGGACAGCCTGACCGCGGCGAAACGGATCTTCGGCAACCTCGACACGCTGCAGGCCGAGCTGCGCAAATACAAGGGCCGCAACCAGTTCCCGGTGATGGTCTCGCCGCCGAACGCGGTTCCCGAGCCCGCGGTGGCGCTGCGCCAGCTGCCCCCGGCCGAGGAAGCGCTGATGCGCGAATATATCCGTTCGCAGCGCGGCGTCGACCGCAAGGAGGCAAAGGATGTCGCGCGCGACCTGTCCGGCAAGGGCGCGGCCTATCCCGACAATCTGAAAGCGCAGCTGATCGTCGCCGAGGCGCATCTGGACGCGAGGAATTTCGACGAGGCCGAAGCCGCGGCAAAGCGCGCGCTGGCGCTGGCGCCCGACAGCTCCTTCGCCAATTTCCTGATGGGTTCGATCTTCCTGGCGCGTGCCGACGAAAACAAGGACAAGGCGCTGTATGCCCAGGCACGCCCGTGGCTGGTCAAGGCGCATAAGCTCGACCAGAAGGACCCGCGGCCGATGATCGGCTATTACATGTCCTATCGCGAGGCGGGCGAGCCGATTCCCGAGGACGCGCTGGTCATCCTCGAAAGCGCGTGGGACTATGCCAAATATGACGCGCTCTATCGGCTGATCCTGGCGCGCCAGCTGCTCGACGAGAACAAGGGCGACCTCGCGCGATCGGTGCTGTCGCCGATCGCCTTCGCCGCGCACGGCACCGAAAAGGAAAACAAGATTCGCGCGACCGTCGACCTGATCGACGAGAGCAAGATCGACGAAGCCCGCGCCAAGCTGGCCGAAATCTTCAAGGAAGCCGAGGACCGGCAGAAAGGCAGGAAAGGCTAGGATCGCCGCCGTCCCGGCTTTCCTTCGTCACGGCGAGCGAAGCGAAACCGTGACGAGGCGACGCCTATGGAGCATCGTCTCCGGACGACATGAGCTTGCGGATTCCGAGCGTGACGGCGACGACCGCGAAACCGAGAACGGCAAGCAGGACCGACATCAGCAATCCCACCGCGTTCGAATGGCCGATGAGCGCCTCGTCCTCGATATCAGCCGTCCAGAAATGGCAGAAGCTAGCGGCGCTCAGCAGCCCGATGAGAAGCATCGACCATCCGGCGCCCGCGACGCCGTAACGGGCAACGAAAACCGGCGCGGCGAGGACCATTGCGAATCCCAGCACGCCCGACCAACTCAACAGCCAGTCCAGCACGGCCACCATCCCCTCCCCCACGATGTGTCCCGCCCTGAAGACGAGATTCGGCGCCTGTCCGTTCAACCTGCCAGCAGGTCCCGCGTTTCCTTTTCGTCCAGCGGATCCTGATCTTCGGGACGGACATCGCAAAATCCTACGACGCGCTCGACGCGCAAACCGTGGTCGATCGTCAGGACGAGACTCGCCCGCCAACTCAGGCCGTCTTCCAGCATCTTCAATATCGGCGTCACCTCTTCCATGACGATTGCTCTGGATGCATCGGCAATCCGTTCGGTGTCGCGAAAATAGGCGCCCCGCCTTTCGCTCTCCGGCCGTGGGACCTCTATCATCCCCGAAAACAACCCCATGCCATCTTCTTCAATGACATGTTTTCCGGACGTAACGGCGGCCTCGCCGGGCGCCCGCCAATAACCGCGCCCGCCCTCGCGCCTGAACTTGAGCGTGTGACGGTCGAACCGCTCGTTCACCATTTCGCATTGGTAATGGACGATGGGCTGGGTGAGGTTTTCCGGATCCGGAATCCACGGCGGCACCGGACTCATCAGCAGAAAATACAGCATGCCCCTCCCCTTTGTCCGCCGGATGTCCGCGCGCGCATCGCAGTCAACATGAGCGGGGGGCCAGCGCCAGTGCGCGCTCATGCGATATTTGGAGGCCCGAGCCGGAATCGAACCGGCGTATACGGATTTGCAGTCCGCTGCGTCACCACTCCGCCATCGGGCCTCAGGCGCTCAAAATGCGTGGAGAAGCGCCCCTAGCGATTTCGTCGCGCACTGGCAATCCGCTTGTTGCGCAATTTTCGGTAGCACGCCGCCGCTTCGGCCGCGACGAGGCTTGGCGCAGGGCGTCCGGACGGCTATGCGCGGCGGCAGCCGGACTTCGTTGCTGTATTATCATTGCAATACAGCGCGGCATGGGCTAGAAGCTCCCGGCGGAAACGAACGAAACAGCAGAATCGGAAACCGGCTGATGGCAACCAAATACAGCGAATTGAGCGCGGCGGCGATGCGGGCGGCGATGGTCGACAGCCAGCTTCGCACCAGCGATGTCATCGATCCCGCCATCGTCGCAGCGATGGGGGCCGTCCCGCGCGAGGCGCATGTGCCCGCGCAGTTGGCGAGCGTCGCCTATATCGACCGTGCGATCGCGCTCGGCGGCGACCGGATGCTTAACCCGCCGCTCGTCACCGGACGGATGCTCGTCGCCGCCGATATCCAGCCGGGGCAGAAGGTGCTGCTGATCGGCGGCGCGACCGGCTATGTGGCGCGGCTGCTCGCCATGCTGGGCGCCAAGGTTCATGCGGTCGAGGAATCGCCAGAGCTGATCGCGGTCGCCCGCGCCGCTGCGGCCGACACCGACATCCGCTGGATCGAGGGGCCCCTCACCGCCGGCGCGCCCGACGCCGCGCCCTTCGATCGCATCATCATCGACGGCGCGATCGAGCAGTTGCCCGACACGCTGGTCGGCCAGCTCGCACGGCGCGGCCGTCTGGTCGCAGCACGGCGCGACGGCACGGTTACGCGGCTGGTGCAGGGCATCAAGACCGACGGCACGCTGGCGCTGCGCCCATTTGCCGACATGGACGTCGCGCCGCTGCCGGGATTCGCGGCGCCCCGGGGCTTCCGCTTCTGATTCTCCCCTTCCCTCTGGTTCAGGCTGGCAACAGGATGCACGACTCCGACATGAAACCCGTTCGCCGGGGATATTGGCTTGCCGGCATCGCCGCCGGGGCGTTCCTGCTGACCGCGACGCCGGCCGCCGCCGAGACGCTGCAGGGCGCGCTCGCCAAGGCCTATGAGAACAACCCGACGCTGACCGCCGCGCGCGCCGGACAGCGGGCGAACGACGAGAATGTCCCGATCCAGCGGAGCCAGGGCCTGCCGTCGCTTGGCGCGCAGGGCGATTATAGCGAAAATCTGGTGAAGCCCGGCAACAGCTTTTCCTCACCGACGCGGCTGATCGACGCCGGCGGCCGGCTTTCTGTCCCCATCTATCAGGGCGGCGCGGTGCGCAACGCGGTGCGCGCCGCACAATATCGCGTCGAGGCCGGGCAGGCGGACCTGCGCGCGACCGAGGCGAGCGTCTTCGCGCAGGTCGTCGGCGCCTATATGGACGTGATCCGCGACACCGCGATCGTCCAGCTCAATCAAAAGAATGTGTCGGTGCTCCGCACCAATTTGCAGGCGACCAGCGACCGGTTCGAGATCGGCGACCTGACGCGCACCGACGTCGCCCAGTCGCAGGCGCGACTCGCGCTCGCCGAGGGCGACCTGCGCAGCGCCGAGGCGAATCTGATCGCCAGCCGCGAAACCTATATCCGCCTCGTCGGCGAGGCGCCGGTCGACCTCCAGCCGCCGCCGCCGCTGCCCGGCCTGCCCGCCAGCGCCGAGGACGCGGTCACGATCGCGCTGCGGGACAATCCCGACATCGACGCGGCGGACCAGCTCGTCCACGCCGCGCGCGCCGACATCGGCGTCGCGCGCGCCTCGCGCATGCCCAAGCTCGACGGCACCGTCAGCGGCAATTACACCAATTTCCTCGGCTCGGCGTCGAGCGGCGTTCCCGGCGTCGGCGTGTCGCAGAGCCAGACCAGCGCCGCCGCCGGCGTCACGCTGACGCTGCCGCTGTTCCAGGGCGGGCGGCCGTCGGCGCAGGTCCGTCAGGCGCAGGCGCGCACGAGCCAGGCGATCGAGACCTATGTCGCGACCGAGCGCGACGTGATCGCGCAGACGCGCGGCGCCTATGCCGCATGGCAGGCGAACGAGCGCGTCATCGCCGCGACCGAGCAGGCGGTCGGTGCCAACGCGCTGTCGCTGGAAGGGGTTCGCGCCGAGAACAGCGTCGGCACCCGCTCGATCCTCGACATATTGAATGCCGAGCAGGAATATCTGAACGCGCAGGTCCAGCTCGTCTCGGCGCGGCGCAACAGCTATGTCGCGGCCTTCTCGGTCCTCGCGGCGATGGGCAAGGCCGAGGCGCGCGACCTGGGGATCGAGGGCGGCCCGCTCTACGATCCGGCGGTCAATTACGAGCGCGTGCGCGGCCAGATCTGGGATTGGGCCGACGATCCCGCGCCGCAGCAGCAGGCGACCGATACGCGCGCGGTGCCCGCCGCCGATGCCGGCGTCCCGGCCGACGCCAGCAACCTGCCGCACCAATAGGGCGTCCCAGCAGGGCGAAAACGGCCGACGACCCCGAAAACGCGGCAAAACGCAAATCCGGGGCGCCGGGCGTGAAATCCGCAATCTGGGGCTTGGCAAGCCCTGCCCCGGACCTTTATGATCGTGGTTAACGCCCGCCGCGCGGGTTCACCGAAGGGGGCAAGGATGGGCGATCTGTCGCGAGAGCCGTCGATGGAAGATATCTTGTCGTCGATCCGGCGCGTCATCGCCCGTGACGAGGCGCCGGGCGCCGCGCGCGCCGCGCGCACCCCGGCCGACGACATCCTCGACCTGCAGGAGGAAGAGGCAGCGGTGGACGCGCCTCAGGATGCCGCACCAGCGGCGCCGGGCGGCGAGGAACTCGTGTCAGCCGCCAGCGCCGATGCCGCGCGCCAGTCGCTCGACGCGCTGACCGCCGCCGTCGCGCCCGGCACGGCCACATCGCCCGCACCGCCGACCGGCGGCCGCACGATGGAAGAGGTGGTGATCGACACGCTCCGCCCGATGCTGAAGGACTGGCTCGACGCCAACCTGCCGGTGATCGTCGAGACGATGGTCGCAAAGGAGATCAGCCGGATCACCGGCCGCCGGCTCTAGGCCGTCTTCTCCGGGCGCTGGGACAGCGAAGGCGGACGCGACCTCGTCCGCCCGCTCTCAGGAGCGTTTGGCTGCGATATACCGCTCCACTTGATCTTCCAGCAGGTCAAGCGGCAATGCGCCTTCGCCCAGCACCGCCTCGTGAAATTCGCGGATATCGAAGCGGGGACCGAGTTCGCGTTCAGCGCGCGCGCGCAGTTCGGCGATCTTGAGCTGGCCGACCATGTAGCTCGTCGCCTGTCCCGGCCAGTTGAAATAGCGGTCGACCTCGCGCGCGATGTCGGTATCCGACACCGAGCTGTTC
Organism: Sphingopyxis sp. 550B; assembly: GCF_057401805.1. Classification (NCBI taxonomy): domain Bacteria; kingdom Pseudomonadati; phylum Pseudomonadota; class Alphaproteobacteria; order Sphingomonadales; family Sphingopyxidaceae; genus Sphingopyxis; species Sphingopyxis sp. 550B. The sequence goes on from NZ_CM171610.1 coordinate 314,825, forward strand.
GACCGGAAATATTCGATGGCCTGCTCGCGGGTCCAGCGCTTGGAATGGATACCGGTATCGAGCACCAGCCGGATCGCGCGCCATACCTGCAACGACAGCATCCCGAAGCGGTCATAGGGGTCCTTGTACAGCCCCATCTCGTTCGCCAGCCGCTCCGAATAGAGACCCCAGCCCTCGACATAGGCGCCATAGCCGCCGAACCGGCGGAATTTGGGCAGCCCCGCCAATTCCTGCTGGCGCGCGATCTGGAAATGATGTCCCGGCGCGCCTTCGTGCGCGGCGATGGCGGCAACCTGCACCTTCTGCGTCTGGTTCATGTCAATCAGGTTGACGTAATAGATGCCGGGACGCGAACCGTCGGCGGACGGCGAATTGTAGAAAGCGGTCGACGCGGTCGCCTCGCGCCACTTCTCCACCGCGCGCACCTCCAGCGCCGCCTTGGGCAGGACGGAGAAATAGCGCGGTGCCGCCGCCATCGCCGCGGCGATCACCGCGCGCGCATCGTGCAGATACGCTTCGCGGCCGGCCTCGCTGTTCGGATATTTGAACTGGGGGTCGGTGCGGATGTGGTCGAAGAACTGCTCGAGCGTGCCGTCGAAGCCGACCTCGCGCTTGATCGCCTCCATCTCCTGCCGGATCGCCGCCACCTGCGCGAGGCCCAGCCCGTGAATCTGGTCGGCGGTGAGGTCGGTGGTCGTCGAACGCTTCAGTCGGTCGGCGTAATAGGCCTCGCCATCGGGCAGGCTCCACACGCCGAAATTGCCCTTCGATTGCGGCTCGATCTCGTCGAGCGCCGCGATCAGCGCGTCGTAGCCGCGTTGGAACGGCCCGGTCAGCGCGGCGCCGGCTTCCTGCAACAGCTTTTCCTTCACCGCGGCCGGTGCGTCGAGCGCGGTCACCTTCTTGCGGAAATCCGCCATCAGCGTCGAATCGGCGCCGCCATCGAAGGGCGCGCCGGTGATGACCTTGCGCGCATCGGCGCGCGCGGGCGCGAAATTGACCTTGTTCGGCACGATTCCCGCCGCGGCCTGTTCGCGCATCGACGCCGCGACCTCGCGCATCACGCGCTCTGTATCGCGCAGGCGGGCGATATAGGCTTCGGCGTCCGCGACGCTGTCGATCTTGTGGTTGTTGATGAGCAGCACGGGAATCTGGCCCGCCGGGCTGCCATTCGTCGTGACCGGGAACCGCAGTTTGCGGAACCGGGCCGATTCGCGGCCGCGTTCGACCTCATATTCGAACAGCCGGTAGCTGACCCGGGCGCGCTCGCCGAGCTGCTCGGGCCGGAAGCGGGCGTGCAGGTCCTGAAGCTGTCGCTCGGCCAGTGCCTGTTCGCGCACCGCGGCGGCATCGGTATAATCGTCGAGCCGCTCATAGTCGGTCTTGAACCCTAGCCGTGTCTGCTCCTCGGGACTCAGCTTCACCCGCTCGTCATAGGCGCGGTCGAGAAATTCGAGCAGCGCTTCGTCCTGGGTGCCCGCCGGCGCCACCTGCGCCAGCGCGGGGGCGATCGCGGGGCCGAACGGCAGCGCGGGGAACAGCAACAGAGCAAGGGCCAGACGCATCATATTCTCCTGATCGAATGGTATCGCTTGTAACCGCGCTTCGGCCCGGCGCAATTGCCGCTCGTCGAATTTGGCGGCAGTTCCGTCGCGTGCGCTGGCTTCGTCGTTTATCATGATGGTGTAAGCGTGTAGGTCGTTCCTTCACTCTTCAACCTGACGGGAGCCGATATTGAGCGCGAGCATGGACGACCCCGGCCTGAGTTCGAGGCCGCTTCGGATCGGTGAGGTCGCGCCCGATTTTCAGGCGCGCACGACGATGGGCGAACTGCGCCTGTCCGACTATCGCGGCCGCTGGGTGCTGCTGTTCTCGCATCCGGGCGACTTCACGCCGGTGTGCACCAGCGAATTCGTCGCACTCTCGCGCGCCGCCGATCGGTTCGAGGCGCTGAACTGCGCGCTCGTCGCGATATCGGTCGACAGCCTTTATGCGCATCTGGGCTGGATTCGCGCGATCCGCGACCATTTCGGCGTGACGGTCGGCTTTCCGATCGTCGAGGACCCGTCGATGGTGATCGGCCGCGCCTATGGGATGATCGCGGCGGACGCGACCGACGCGGCGACGCTGCGCGCGACCTTCTTCATCGACCCGGACGGCGTCGTCCGCGCCCGCATCTGCTATCCCGCCACCGTCGGACGGTCGGTCGAGGAACTGCTGCGCGTCGTCGCCGCGCTGCAACGGGTCGACCGCGACAATGTCGTGACGCCCGAAGGCTGGCGCCCGGGCGACGACGTGCTGCTGCCGCCCTGCCACGATCAGGCGTCGGCGTTTGATGCGGCGGAAGGGCCCTGCTGGTTCCACCAGACGCGGACCGACAGCGATGGAAAGACGGGCCGGTGACGCGCTTCACGGAGACCGAACTCGGCACGATCGCGGCGCTCCTGAAGGCGCTTGCGCATGACGTGCGGCTCAAGCTGGTGTACACGCTGCTCGAAAGAGGCGAAACGTCGGTGGGCGAGCTCGAAAGCCTGACCGGCATCGGCCAGCCGGGCCTGTCGCAGCAGCTTGCGATCCTGCGAAAGGCGGAGCTGGTCAAGACCCGCCGCGACGCGAAGCTCGTTTTCTACAGCCTCGTCCCCGAAACGCTGCAAGGCACGGCAAAATTGCTCCGCGCCCTGTCGGCTTCTTCGCCCGAAGCGCCCGGGCCGGAGCAGGCGCACGCGCGATCGCGCGTGCTGGGATCGGCGGCCAGCTTCGCCAAGATGGTTTGAGGTTTGTGGGGATTCGGATAGCGGCGGATCTTCTCGTCACCCTGAACCTGTTTCGCAATTATCCCCTTCCGACGGGTGAGCGTTCCCCGGCGAAAGCCGGGGTCCAGATGGCACAGCGCGGCCTCGCATGGACCCCGGTTTTCGCCGGGGATCACCAGCTTCCCTGTCTCAGGGGTATAAACGCCAACCTGTTTCAGGGTCCATGGCCCGCCCTCGACTGAAAGGCGGCGCAAAAGGGAAGGTCCGGCCAGGGATGCTGAAACGCGTTCAGCATGACGAACGGATGAGGCCGCGTGCCGAAGCCCGAAGCCACAAAGGACGCAGAATCACCATGCGCATGCGGGGCTTTTGTGGCTTTAAGCGATGGCGACGGAATCGAAGCCTGCTTCAACGGCCTCAGTCGGGCGGCCCAAAGCGGTCGCACAGCATGTCGATCAGCTTGCGGACGCTGTCATCGGCGAGGCTGTAGTAGATGGTCGTGCCACCGCGGCGGGTCTTGACCAGCCCGCCCTCGCGCAGCCGCCCCAGATGCTGCGACATGCTGGCCTGCGATTGTCCGCACAACTCGACCAGCTGCCCGACCGCATATTCCCCCTCCATCAGCCGGCACAGGATCAGCAGGCGCTGTTCGTGAGCGAGCAGCTTCAGCACGCTCGCGGCATGCGCAGCGTGCTGGGCGAGTTGGGCCAGGGGCGTGTCGAGCGGCATCATCTGGTCGCGGGCTTCCCGTCGTCTCGAAGAAGGATGTAGATCGCGGGAATAACCAGCACTGTCAGCAACGTCGAGGAGGTAAGGCCGAACAGCAGCGAAATCGCGAGACCCTGAAAGATCGGGTCGGTCAGGATCACCGCCGCGCCGATCATCGCCGCGAGCGCGGTGAGCAGGATCGGCTTGAACCGGATCGCCCCCGCTTCGAGCAGGACGTCGCGCAAGCCTTTGTCGGGCGTCGCGGCGTGGCGGATGAAATCGACCAGCAGGATCGAATTGCGCACGATGATGCCGGCCAGCGCGATGAAGCCGATCATCGACGTCGCCGTGAACGGCGCGCGGAACAGCATGTGGCCGATGACGATGCCGACCAGCGTCAGCGGCACCGGGGTCAGGATGACGAGCGGCAGGCGGAAGCTGCGGAACTGCGCGACGACGAGGATATAGATGCCCAGCAAGGCCACCATGAAGGCGCCGCCCATGTCGCGGAACGTGACCCAGGTGATCTCCCACTCGCCGTCCCACAGCAGCGCCGGGGCGCTTTCGTCGGCGGGCTGGCCGTTGAGGCGGATGGCGGGCTTCGTCAGCCCCTTCGCGGCCCAGTCATGGGCCTCCACCGCCCGATCGACCGCCAGCATGCCATAGATCGGCGCTTCATAGGTCCCCGCCAGTTCCGCCATCACCATGTCGGCATAGCGGCCGTCGCGCCGGAAGATGGCGGGGCTTCCCGCCTCGGCTCGCGCTTCGACCACGGCGCCCAGGTCGATGAGCTGGCCCCCCGGGGCCTGCGCGACGGGGGTGCTCGACAGCGCCTGCGTCCAGCTCCGGTCCTTCTGTTCGAGCGCGATAGTGATCGGAAGCGGCGTGCGCCCGTCGCCGCGCGGGGCATAGCCCACCGTCTGGCTGCCCATCAGCATGGCGATGCTATCGGTGACCTGCCGCTGCGACAGCCCGTAATAATCGACGCGGTCGCGCTGGATGTCGAGGCGGAGCCGGGGCCGCGGCGCGCCGAAGCTGTTGTCGACGTCGACGATGAAGGGGATGGATCGAAAGATCGCCTCCAGTTCGGTCGCCGTCTTTCGGCGCGTGGCGGCGTCCGGGCCGTAAACTTCGGCAAGCAGAGTCGCGAGCACGGGCGGCCCCGGCGGCGTTTCCACCACCTTGATCGAGGCGCTGTCCGGCAGCTTCAGCGCCTTCAACCGCTGACGCAGGTCCAGCGCGATTTCATGGCTCGACCGGCTGCGGTCGCCCTTTGGAAGCAGCGTCACCATCACGTCGCCCTGTTCGGGCTGCGCGCGCAGGAAATAATGGCGGACGAGGCCGTTGAAGTTGAACGGCGCCGATGTGCCCGCGTAAAGCTCCATCGCCATCGCCTCGGGCAGCGTGCGCGCGATCCCCGCGACGTCCTCCAGAACCCGGCCGGTGTTTTCGAGCGCCGTCCCCTCGGGCATGTCGACCACGACCTGAACCTCCGACTTGTTGTCGAAGGGGAGCAGTTTCACCGTAACCGCCTTGAAATAGAACATCGAGCAGGCGACGAGCGTCGCGACGCCGACCGCGATCAGGAAATTGCGCGCCGACCGCCGCGTGTCGATCACGCGATGCGCGACGCGGGCGTAAAGCTGCCCCAGCCTGCCGCCGCTTTCGTCATGGCCGTGGACCAGCGCCTTGCGGGCGAAGCGGATCATCAACCACGGCGCGATGACGACGGCGACGAAAAAGGAGAAGATCATCGCCGCCGAGGCGTTGACCGGGATCGGCGCCATATAGGGGCCCATCAGGCCGGAAACGAACAGCATGGGAAGCAGCGCCGCAACGACCGTCAGCGTCGCGACCACCGTCGGGTTGCCGACCTCCGCCACCGCCTCGATCGCTGCCTGGGCGCGGCTGCGACCATCATCCATCGCCCAGTGGCGCGCGATATTCTCGATCATCACGATCGCGTCGTCGACGAGGATGCCGATCGAGAAGATCAGCGCGAACAGGCTGACGCGGTTGATCGTATAGCCCATCAGGTTCGACGCGAACATGGTGAGCAGGATCGTCGTCGGAATGACCACGGCCGTCACCGCCGCCTCGCGCCAGCCGATGGCGAAGCCGATCAGCGCGACGATCGAAACGGTCGCCAGCGCCAGATGGAACAGCAGTTCGTTCGCCTTTTCGTTCGCCGTCTCGCCATAGTTGCGGGTGACGGCGACCTCGACGCCGTCGGGGATCAGCTTGCCTTTCAGGCCTTCGACGCGTTCGAGGATGGCGTCGGAGACGACAACGGCGTTGGCCCCCGCCCGCTTGGCGAAAGCGATGCTGACAGCGGGCGCGCTGTCCCACTTGCCGTCCCCGGTTCCATCGTCCGACTTCGCCCAGCGCCACGCCCGCGCCTGATCCTCACGCGGCCCCTGTGTGACGCTCGCGACGTCGCGAAGATAGACAGGAGCGCCGCCGGCGGACCGCACCGTCAGCAGCCCCACCTCTTGCGCCGACGCCAGCGTGCGGCCCGCAGTCACGCCGACCGCCTTGCCGTCCTCGCGGACGGTGCCGAGCGGAACGCTGCGGTTGGCCTGCGACGCCGCCTCGACCACGCTACCCAGCGGCACGCCATATTGGCGCAGCTTCGCGGGGTCGGGGGCGATGCGGATTTCCTCCGGACGGCCGCCGACGAGGAAGGTCAGCCCGACGTCGTCGACCTTGGCGACCTCGGTGCGCAGCTTCGCCGCCAGTTCGTAAAGGCTGCCGTTGTTCCATTGCCCCGCGGCGCCCGGCCTCGGCGACAGCGTCAGGACGACCGCGGGCACGTCGTTGATGCCGCGCACCGTCACCTTGGGATCGGGAACGCCGACGGGTTTCCGATCCCAATTGGCGCGCAGCTTCTCCTCGATGCGGATCGCGGCATCCTCGGGGTTCGACCCGACGAGGAAGCGCGCCGTCACCATCACTCCGTCGTCCTGCGCCTGCGTATAGACATGCTCGACACCGTCGACGCTCTTGACGATCGTCTCGAGCGGAATGCCGACCAGTTCGGTCGCATCGGCGGCGGAGAAGCCGGGGGCCATCACCTGGATGTCGACCATCGGTACGCTGATCTGCGGTTCCTCCTCGCGCGGGATGGAGAAGAGGGCGAGCAGGCCGACGGCGATCGCAGCGAGAAGGAACAGCGGCGTCAAAGGCGACGCGATCGTCGCCCTTGTCAGGCGGCCCGAGATGCCGAGGTTCATGGGCGCACGGCCTTGACGGGCTTTCCGGGAGCGAACAGCGTGTCGCCCGCCGCCACGCCGCTCAATATCTCGACCCGATCCGGATCGGTGGTGGGGGCGATCTGGACCGGGACCATGCTCAGCCGCTTGCCGCCGGTAACGAGCTGGACCTGATCCATGCCATAGCGCGTGGTGACGAAAGCACGCGGCACCACCAGCGCCCGACGCGTCCCGACCTCGACCGAGGCGCTCACGCGGCGGCCGATGAACCGGGTGTCGAGGCCGGGCAGCGTCGCATCGACGCGGACCCGCCCGCCGGTGATCGCGGGATAGACCTGCGTCACGCTGCCCTCGCGCGGCCCGGAAGGCGCGCCCGCATCGTTCGACCCCATATCGCCGACGATCACCCGAGCGCCGGGACGAACCTGCCCGGCGGCCGATTCGGGCAACATCAGGCGCAGCACCGGGGGGCCCGCGGTGACGGTCGCGATCGACATGCCCGGCGCGACGACCGAGCCCGCCGGAATATCGGCGCGAAGCACGCGACCGCTCGCGGGTGCGAGCACCGCGCCCTGCCCCGCGACGCTGGCGCTCGCGCCCTGCTGCGCGCGCGCCGCCGCGACCTGCGCATCGGCGGCGCGCGCCGCAGCCACCGCCTGATCGAGCCGCGCCTTTGCATAAACTCCGTGCCCGTAAAGGTCGCGGATGCGGGCAATATCGGCATTGGCGCGCGCGGCCTCGGCCTGGGCGGCGGCGACCTGCGCGCCATAAGCACTCGTTTCGTAACCGAGCCGCGAATCGACGATCATACCGATGCGCTGGCCCTTTTCGACCGTGTCGCCTTCGCGGACGGATAGGGTGACGAGCGTGCCGGCTATGCGCGCCAACGCCTCGGCCTGATCGCGCGTAGCAATCTCCGCGCCCACCGCCTTCATGTCGGCGATCTGGGCGTCCGCAAGGCGTAGGGTGGTACCGGCGGGAAGCGCCGCGGCCGCCGCGCCGCGCTCCGGTTCGCCGCCGCAGGCCGATAGCGCCAGAACGGCGCCCGCCAACCAATAGCCCTTGCCCATCCCGCTATATCCCTTCTCGCGGCGACATTCAGCCGCCGACCACCGGAAACCCGGCATTCCTCCACGCGGCGATGCCGCCTGCGAGATGCGTATCGATCGCGCTGCGCGCCCGCGCGCATTGATCGAGCGCCTGCCCGGAGCGCCGCCCGCCCGCGCATTGCAGCACGACCGTCCGCCCTTCGGGATCAGGGATATTACGAGGTGAAAAGCTCGACAGCGGCATGTTTACTGCGCCCGCGATATGGCCGGTCGCGAACTCGCCCGCCTCGCGCACGTCGATCAGGAGCGCCCGGCCGGCCTCCAGCATCGCGCGCAGCTCGGCGGGTCCGACCTCGCGGTGAGCGTCGCGCTTTCGCAACCCGAACATGGATTTTCCCCCTTTTGACTTGATAGTTGCATATAATATGTAAATCTTATATAGTCAACATATGGGACGGAGGGATTGCAGATGGACAAGCCGCTGATCGTGATATTGGGCGCCGGACTTGGCGGCACGCTCGCCGCATACGAGATCAGGGCGGCAGTCGGAAATCGCGCCGACGTGATGACGGTGTCCGACACGGATACATATAGTTTCGTGCCTTCCAACCCCTGGGTCGCGGTGCGCTGGCGCGAACCGGAGGCAATCCAGATCCATCTCCCGCCCGTGTTCGAAAGGAAGAAGATCGGCTTTTCCGCGGTGGGTGCCCGGCGGCTTCATGCCGAAGAGAAGCGACTCGAACTCAAGGACGGAACATCGGTCAATTACGACTATCTTGTAATCGCAACGGGTCCCGATCTCGCCTTCGACGAAATCGAGGGGCTGGGGCCGCAGGGCCATACCGCCTCGATCTGCCAGACCGCCCATGCCGCCGACGCGGCCGATGCGTTCGACGCCTTTGTCGCAAACCCCGGGCCGATCGTCGTCGGCGCGGTCCAGGGGGCTTCCTGCTACGGCCCGGCCTACGAATTCGCGCTGATCCTCGATACCGAACTCCGCCGCCGCAAGATTCGCGACAAGGTGCCGATGACCTTCGTCACCGCCGAACCCAATATCGGGCACCTCGGCCTCGACGGCGTGGGCGACACCAAGTCGCTGCTCGAAAGCGAACTGCGCGAGCGCCACATCAAATGGATCACCAATGCGCGCGTGACCGGGGTCGAGCCCGATGTCATGCATGTCGAAGAAGTGGGTGAGGACGGCGCGGTCAGGAAAACGCACGACCTGCCCTTTGGCTATTCGATGCTGCTCCCTGCCTTCCGTGGCGTCCCCGCCATCCGCGACATCGCGGGGCTGACCAATCCGCGCGGCTTCGTCATCGTCGACAGTTGCCAGCGCAACCCCGCCTTTCCCGAAATCTTCGCGCTCGGCGTCTGCGTCGCCATTCCGCCGACGGGTCCGACCCCGGTGCCGGTCGGCGTTCCCAAGACCGGCTTCATGATCGAATCGATGGTGACGGCGATCGCCGCCAACATCGCGGCAATCCTCGACGGCAAGGAACCGGCGGCCGAGGCGACGTGGAACGCCGTGTGCCTCGCCGACTTCGGCGACGGCGGCGTCGCCTTCGTCGCCCAGCCGCAGATTCCGCCGCGCAACGTCAACTGGTCGGCAAGCGGCAAATGGGTCCATCTCGCCAAGATCGGCTTCGAAAAATATTTCCTGCGCAAGATCCGCCGGGGCGAGAGCGAACCCTTCTACGAGAAGCTGGCGCTTCACGTCATGGGTATCCGCAAGTTGCGTTTCTGACTGTCCGCAAAAGAAGGAGTGCAAAGATGACCCTCGACCGTGCCGTGATGGCGTTCGCCGGATGCGTCGTGCTGATCGGCGTCGCCCTGTCGCTCACCGTGCATCCGTGGTGGATCGCGCTGACGGCCTTCGCCGGCCTCAACATGCTCCAGGCGAGCCTTACCGGCTTCTGCCCTGCCGCCCGGCTGTTCAAGGCGTTCGGCGTGCGTCCGGGGGCCGCCTTCCGGTGATGTCCGTGCGGTCGATCGCCCTCCCCACGCTGGCCGGCCTGCTCGCGAGCGTCGCCATGCCTGCGCAGGCGACGACGCTGCAAGAAGCGATCGCGGCCGCCATGACCCACGCGCCCGAGATCGAGGCTGCGCGCGCCGATGCCGACGCCGCCGACGCGCGCATTGCCGAGGCCAAGGGTCACGGCCTGCCCAGCGCGGTGCTGAGCGGGACGATCGGCCAGGGGCGGCTCGACCCACAGGGCTATTTCGGCCTTCCGGCGGCGACCGTCACTCCGCGCGCCGCGCAGCTCGTCATCGAGCAGCCGCTGTTCACGGGCGGCCGGGTCGGCGCGGGGATCGCGCAGGCGAAGGCGGGCAGCGAGGCCGCGCGCGCCGGCGAGGCGATGACCCGCAGCCGGATCGTCGTCGATACGGTCCGCGCCTATGGCGACGTACTGACGGCGCGGCACATGATCGCGCTCTACGAACAGATGGTCGGGCAGATGGAGGAAATCCAGCGTCACGCCCGGCTTCGTTTCGCTGCCGGCGAAAGCCCCAACACCGACGTCGCCCAGGCCGCCGCGCGCCTCGCCGAGGCGCAGGCGGCGCTCGAACGCGCGCGCGGCCTTGCCGTCTCGGCGGACGCGCGCTTCGCCAACCTGACCGGTCTTGCGCCGCAGAACCTGCGGCCGCTTCCGGCGAATCCGGCGATGCCCGCGTCGCTCGACGAGACCCTCGACAGTGCGCGCGCGAACAACCCCGCCCTTATTCAGGCCGAGGCGGCGCTGGAGGCCGCGCGCGCGGCGGCGCGGGGTGCACGCGCCGAACGCTTGCCCACGGTCGGAGCCTTCGCCGAAGGATCGACGCTGCGCGACCAGTTCTTCCCCGACTACCGCGCCGACGGCGCCACGGTCGGCGTGCGCGCGCGCTGGCAATTGTTCGCCGGCGGGCGCGTCGCGGCGAAGATCGCCGAATCGGACGGCGCCGTCCGGGCGGCCGACGCCCGGGTCCGCGCGGCGCGGTCCGCCGTCGACGAACAGACGATCGGCGCGTTTCAGGATGTTCGGACCGCCGAACTGGTCGAAGCCGCCGCCGCCCGGCAGCGGCTCGCCGCCGACCAGGCGCGCGAAAGCGTCCGCCACGAGGTTCGGGTGGGCATGAAACCCCAGCTCGACTGGCTCGACGCCGAGCGCGAGGCAACCGCGGCGGCGGTTGGCGAGGTCGTGACACAGGCCGACCGTATCGTCGCCGCCTACCGCCTCCTCGCGCTGATCGGACGCTGAGACGGGTCCGGGTCGATATTCCCGACCGCAATTGACGGATATCAATTCCTAAAGCGCGCGAAGGTGCAAGAGCGCCGCCATGATACAGAACCGATCCGCATCCTCATCCCTGATCTGGCGCCATGGACTGGCGATGGTCCTGATCGGATCGGTCACGCCATGGTCGAGCGCCGCGGCACAGGGCACGTCCGCGCCATCGGCGCCCGCGGTATCGCCCGCCTCGCCCGACCCGATCACCCCCTATCTGCACGCCCGCTATCGCCTCGAAACGGTCGATCAGGCGGACATCGCCCAGTCGGCCACAGCATCCACGCTGCGGCTGCGCGCCGGGCTGCGCACCGCGGTCTGGAACGGGCTGAGCGCGTTGGTCGAGGGCGAGGCGGTCGTGCGACTCGGCCCCAGGGATTATAACGACACGGTCAACGGCCGCACCGCCTATCCGGCCGTGCCCGACCCGACCGACGTCCTGCTCAACCAGGCCTATGTGCGCTGGCAGCCGGCGCGGGAACTCGACGTCGTCGCCGGACGGCAGACCGTCAATCTCGACAACCAGCGCTGGGTCGGCAGCGTCGACTGGCGCCAGAACGACCAGACGCTCGACGCGGTGCGGGTCGGGATCGCACCCGCGGCGGGCGCGCGGATCGACTATGTGCACAGCTGGCGGGTCAACCGCGTGTTCGGGCCCGATTCGCCGCAGGGAATCTGGCGCGATTCGAACATCCACCTGTTGCGCGGCTCGGCGACGGTGCCGACCGCCGGCACGTTGACCGCCTATGGCTATTGGCTCGACCTGCCCGCCGCGCCCGCCCTGTCGTCACGCACGCTGGGCGTCCGCTTCGCGGGCGATCATGCCATGGACGGCGGCGTCAAGCTGTATATGGCCGGCGAATATGCGCATCAGCGAAGCCATGGCGCCAATCCGCGCCGCATCGGCCACGACTATTGGCTGATCGAGCCGGGCCTCGGGGTCGGGCCGGTCGTCGCGCGCGTCGGCTATGAACGGCTGGAGGGCGACGGCACGACGGCGCTTCAGACCCCGCTCGCCACGCTGCATGCGTTCAACGGCTGGACCGACCGCTTCCTGACGACGCCCGCCGACGGTCTGCGCGACCTGTATGGCGATCTGCAATGGCGTCTGGGTCCGGTGTTCACCGATGCGCCGGCGACGCTGCGTTTGCAGTGGCACGATTTCAACGCGACGCACGGCGGCCGAAACTACGGTCGCGAAGCCGGGGCGTGGCTGACCGTGCCGGTGACGCGGCGGATCACGACCTCTTTCAAGCTGTCGCATTACGATGCGCAGCGATTCGCCAGCGACACCACCAAGGCGTGGCTGTCGATCGAGGCGCGTTATTAGAGACAGGCCCAGCCGGCACGATATTCCCCTTCCCCTTCAGGGGAGCGGGCGGGGTGGGGTCCTTCGGCCTATTGCGATCCCACCCCAATTCCTTCGCACCTTGCGCGACCCGATAGTCACTGGTCGTCGATGACCATGTCGGGCCGCGCAAGGGCGGTGAGCTTCGCGCGATCGACGATCCGCACCGTCGGTCCGTTGATCAGCGCCCCATGATCGGCCAGCGCGCCGCAGGCGCGCGACAGATTTTCCGGCGCCATGCCGAGCAGCGAGGCAATCACGCGCTTTTCGGCCGGCAGGGTGAATTGGGCCGCACCGCCCTGCGCCTTGCTTTCCAGCAACAGGAAATTGGCGAGGCGTTCGAGCGTCTGCCGGACCTTCATGTCGGTGAGGGCGCGAATCACGGTGCGATAGCGCAATGCGATTTCGGTCAGCGCGCTCTGCGCGAATGCGCTGTCGCGGACGATGGCGTCGCGCAGCAGCGAGGACGGGATCATCAATATGCGCGACGCCGACAACGTCCGCGCGGACATCAGATAGCGCTGATCGGTATAGGCCGCGGCCAGGATGAAGCTCGAAACCGGCCGCACCAGCTGAACCGTGACCTCGCGTCCCGCGCTCGCGGTATAGAGTTCCACCAGCCCGTCGACGAGGATATGCAGGAAATCGGCGCGCGCGCCAACCTCGAACAGACGAAGGGCGGGCGGAAACACCTGAAGGAAGGCGGCGGCAAAGACCGAATCGCGTAATTCGGGCTGCATCGCCGCAAACATCGGCAGGGTCGCGATTTCAGGGATTTCTTCGCTGCGCATCACCCTCGGCTACGTAGATGATTGCGCAATGTCAATCATTCGATTGACTATTATCACCCTATTTTCAGCTTTCGACGAAGTCTGGATTGCGCCGCATCAGGCGGGGGCGATTTTACCGCTGATGCCGACGAAGTTTGACGCAGGTCAACGGCGCTTTTCGGCCCCGTCGGCATGGGTACGGCCACCATATGCCCGAAGGGGAAAATAAAGTGGCATCGACAGCACAGGTGCAACCGACCCGAAGCCAGCAGAACGGCGCGCTGACGCTCAGCACCGTCGCCTTCACTGTGTGTTTCGCGGTGTGGACGATCTTCGCGATCGTCGGCATCGAGATCAAGAGGGAGCTCGGCCTCAGCGAGACCCAGTTCGGCCTGCTCATCGGCACGCCGATCCTGACCGGGTCGCTGGTGCGCGTCTTTCTGGGCGTGTGGACCGACCAGTTCGGCGGCCGGATCGTCTTTCCGCTGACCATGCTGGCATCGGCGGGGGCGACCTTCCTGTTGTCGCACGCCGCAACCTATCCGCTGATGCTGCTCGCCGCGCTGGGGATGGGTGTCGCGGGCGGCGGCTTCTCGGTCGGCGTCGCCTATGTGTCCAAATGGTATCCGCCCGAAAAACAGGGGTCGGCGCTCGGTATCTTCGGAATGGGGAACGTCGGGGCGGCAGTCACCAAATTCTTCGCGCCCTGGGTGATGGTCGCGCTCGGCTGGCAGGCTGTGGCGCAGTTCTGGGCGGCGGGGCTCGCCGCGGTCGCGGTGCTGTTCTTCCTGTTCGCGAAGGACGACCCGGCGCTCGCGGCCCGGCGACGCAGCGGCACTCCGCCGCGTTCGTTCCGGGAACAGCTCGCCCCGCTCAAGAATGAGCAGATCTGGCGCTTCTCGCTCTATTACTTCTTCGTCTTCGGCGCGTTCGTCGCGCTGGCGCTGTGGCTGCCCGAATATCTGATGGGAGTCTACGGCGTCGACGTGAAGGTCGCCGGCATGCTGGCGGCCGCCTTCTCGCTGTCCGCTTCGGTCTTCCGGGCCTATGGCGGCATGCTGTCCGATCGCTTCGGCGCCCGGCGCGTCATGTACATGACCTTCGGCATGTCGCTGGTGCTGCTGTTCATGCTCTCCTATCCGGCGACCGACTATACGGTTCACGGCATCCACGGCGACATCCGCTTCTCGACTTCGATGGGGCTCGTCCCCTTCGTGGTCGTGATCTTCATCCTCGGCTTCTTCATGTCGCTCGGCAAGGCGGCGGTCTACAAGCATATCCCCGTCTATTATCCCGACCATGTCGGCTCGGTCGGCGGTCTCGTCGGCATGATCGGCGGGCTGGGCGGGTTCGTGCTGCCGATCGTCTTCGGCGCCGTCAGCGACCTGACCGGCATCTGGACGAGCTGCTTCGTCGTGCTGTTCCTGCTGGTGGCGGTCGCCTTCATCTGGATGCACACGGCGGTCCGCCAGATGGAGCGCGAAGCCGCCGAAGCGACCACCCTGCCGCCTTTCCCCGAACTGGCGAAGGTCCATGCCGAGCGCGTCAAGGCGCAGCAGGCCGTTCACGCCGCGACCGGCTCGCCGCGTGTGCTCAAGGAGTGGCAGCCCGAAGACCCCGCCTTCTGGAAGGAGGTCGGCCAGAAAGTGGCGCACCGCAACCTATGGCTTTCCGTGCCCGCGCTGCTGCTGGCGTTCGCGGTGTGGATGGTCTGGTCGGTGGTCGTGGCAAAGCTGCCGCTGATCGGTTTCAACTACACCACCGACCAGCTCTTCTGGCTCGCGGCGCTTCCCGGCCTGTCGGGCGCGACCTTCCGCATCTTCTACAGCTTCATGGTGCCGATCTTCGGCGGCCGGCTGTGGACGACGCTGAGCACGGCATCGCTGCTGATCCCCGCGTTCGGGATCGGCTATGCGGTGCAGAATCCCGCGACGCCCTATTTCATCTTCCTGGTGCTGGCGCTGCTGTGCGGCTTCGGCGGGGGCAATTTCGCTTCTTCGATGGCGAATATCGGTTTCTTCTTTCCCAAGGCGCAGAAGGGCAGCGCGCTGGCCGTCAACGCGGGCCTCGGCAATCTGGGCGTGTCGGTGATGCAGTTCGGCGTCCCGCTCGTCATTACCGCGGGGGTGTTCGGCGCGCTCGGCGGCACGCCGCAGATCGCCACGGACGGCAGCCAGCTCTGGCTCCAGAACGCGGGCTTCATCTGGGTGCCCTTCATCATCGCCTCGACGATCCTCACCTGGCTGGGGATGAACGACATCGCCGACGCGAAGGCGAGCTTCGCCGAGCAGGCGGTGATCTTCCAGCGCAAGCACAACTGGCTGATGAGCTGGCTCTATACCGGCACGTTCGGGTCGTTCATCGGCTTTTCCGCAGGCCTTCCCCTGCTCGCCAAGCATCAGTTCCCCGATATCGACGTCCTGAAGTTCGTCTTCCTCGGCCCACTCGTCGGTGCGATCAGTCGTGCGGCGACCGGCTGGATTTCCGACCGCTGGGGCGGCGCACGGGTCACCTTGTGGGTGTTCCTGCTGATGATGGCCGGCGTCGTCGGCGTGATCTATGCGCTCGAAGCCGAAAGCTGGTGGGGTTTCCTCGGCATGTTCGTGTTCATGTTCGCTGTCACCGGGGTGGGCAACGCCTCCACCTTCCAGATGATCCCCAACATCATGCGGCTGGAGGTGCCGCGCCTGATGCCGCATCTGTCCGCAGCCGACCAACTGCGGCAGGCGGAGAAGGAATCGGCGGCGATCGTCGGCTTTACCTCCGCCATCGCGGCCTATGGCGCCTTCTTCATCCCCAAGAGCTTCGGCTCCTCCATTTCGGCGACGGGGTCGCCGCTGGCGGCGCTGATCGGCTTCCTCGCCTTCTATGCGAGTTGCGCCGCGCTGACCTGGTTCGTCTACACGCGGCGCGGCGGACTGCTGTATGATATCGAGCGGGGACGCGTTCCCGCCCCCGTCGCCCCATCCACCCTCACCCAGGGAGTTTCCGCATGAGCCAGCTGCTCGACCGCCTGACCTTCTTCCGCAAGACGAAGCAAAGCTTTGCCGACGGGCACGGCGTCACCACCAATCAGAGCCGCGACTGGGAGGACGGCTATCGCAAGCGCTGGCAGCACGACAAGATCGTGCGCTCGACGCACGGCGTGAACTGCACCGGCTCCTGTTCGTGGAAGATCTACGTCAAGGGCGGGATCATCACCTGGGAAACGCAGCAGACCGACTATCCGCGCACGCGGCCCGACCTGCCCAACCACGAACCGCGCGGCTGCCCGCGCGGGGCAAGTTACAGCTGGTACATCTATTCGGCGCAGCGCCTGAAATATCCGATGGTGCGCTCGCGCCTGCTCAAGCTGTGGCGCACGGCGCGCGCGATCCGCACGCCGGTCGCCGCCTGGGCGTCGATCGTCGAGGATCCGGCGAAGCGCAAGAGCTACACCGCGATCCGCGGCCATGGCGGCTTCGTCCGGTCGACCTGGGACGAGGTGAACGAGATCATCGCCGCCGCCAACGCCTATACGGTCAAGGCCCACGGTCCCGACCGCGTCGTCGGCTTTTCGCCGATCCCGGCGATGTCGATGGTCTCCTATGCCGCGGGCGCGCGCTATCTGTCGCTGCTCGGCGGCACCTGCCTCAGCTTCTACGACTGGTACTGCGACCTGCCGCCGTCCAGCCCACAGACCTGGGGCGAGCAGACTGACGTCCCCGAAAGCGCCGACTGGTACAACGCCGGTTTCCTGATGATGTGGGGCTCCAACGTGCCGCAGACACGCACGCCCGACGCCCATTTCATGACCGAGGCGCGCTACCGCGGCACCAAGGTCGCCGTCGTCTCCCCCGATTATGCCGAGGCGACCAAGTTCGCCGACCTCTGGCTCAATCCCAAGCAGGGCACCGACGCCGCGCTGGCGATGGCGATGGGGCATGTCATCCTGCGCGAATTCCACCTCGACCGGCAGGCCGAATATTTCGAGGACTACTGCCGCAAATATTCGGACATGCCGATGCTGGTCCGGCTTGTGCCCGGCAAGGGCGGGCTGGTCCCCGAACGGCTGGTGCGCGCATCCGATTTCGCCGATGCGCTCGGCGAGGCCAACAACCCCGAATGGAAGACGGTGGCGATCGACGCCAACACCGGCCGACCGGTGGCACCGCTCGGCTCGGCGGGCTTCCGCTGGGGTGAGCAGGGCAAGTGGAACCTCGAGGAAAAGGACGGACGGGGCGCGGACACGAACCTGCGCATGACCGCGATCCTCGATAGCGATCACGACGATGTCGTCGATGTCGCCTTTCCCTATTTCGGCAACCGCGAGCATGACCATTTCAAGGGCACCGAGCATTCAGACGTGCTGCCCCGCCGCGTGCCGGTGCGCGAAATGGCGCTGAAGGACGGCAAGGCCTATGTCGCCACGGTGTTCGACCTGTTTTGCGCGAATTATGGCCTCGACCGGGGGCTGGGCGGCGCGAATGTCGCGCGCGATTATGCGGAAAACATGCCCTACACGCCCGCGTGGGCGGAGCGGATCACCGGCGTGCCCGCCGACCAGATCATCACCATCGCGCGCGAATTCGCGCACAATGCGGAGATCACCAGGGGCAAGTCGATGGTGATCCTGGGGGCCGGCCTGAACCACTGGTACCACATGGACATGAACTATCGCGGCATCATCAACATGCTGGTGATGTGCGGGTGCGTCGGCCAGTCCGGCGGCGGCTGGTCGCACTATGTCGGGCAGGAGAAGCTGCGGCCGCAGACGGGCTGGACCGCGCTCGCCTTCGCGCTCGACTGGAACCGGCCGCCGCGCCACATGAACGGCACCAGCTTCTTCTATGCCCACACCGACCAGTGGCGCTACGAGACGCTGGACGTCGGGGAGATATTGTCCCCCACCGCGCCGGAGGGCGACTGGGACGCGAGCCTGATCGACTACAACGTCCGCGCCGAGCGCATGGGCTGGCTCCCGTCCGCGCCGCAGCTCAAGACCAATTCGCTGGACGTGGGCAAGGCGGTCAGGGCGTCGGGCAAGGAGGCGAAGGATTATGTCGCCGCGGCGCTGAAATCGGGCGAGCTGGAACTGTCCTGCCTCGACCCCGACAATCCGGCCAACTGGCCGCGCAACATGTTCGTCTGGCGCTCGAACCTGCTCGGCTCGTCGGGCAAGGGGCACGAATATTTCCTGAAGCACCTGCTGGGCACCGCGCACGGCGTCCAGGGCAAGGACCTGGGCGAGGCCGGCCGGCAGAAGCCCAAGGAAGTCGTGTGGCGCGACGAGGCGCCGCAGGGCAAGCTGGACCTGCTGGTCACGCTGGATTTCCGCATGTCGACGACCTGCGTCTATTCGGACATCGTGCTGCCGACCGCGAGCTGGTATGAAAAGGACGACCTCAACACGTCCGACATGCACCCGTTCATCCACCCGCTGTCCGCCGCGGTCGATCCGGTGTGGGAATCGCGCAGCGACTGGGAAATCTACAAGGGCATCGCCAAGCGATTCTCCGAGGTCGCGCCGGAGGTGCTGGGGGTCGAGCACGACGTGGTGCTGACCCCCATCCAGCACGACAGCCCCAACGAGATCGCGCAGCCCTTCGACGTCGCCGACTGGGGCAAGGGCGAAATCGAGCCCATCCCCGGCAAGACGATGGCGACCGTCGCGCTGGTCGAGCGCGACTATCCCAATCTCCACAAGCGCTTCACGTCGCTCGGCCCGCTGATGGAGAAGCTGGGCAACGGCGGCAAAGGCATCGGCTGGAACACCGACCACGAGGTCGAGAATCTGCGGGCGCTGAACGGCGCGGTGCTCGACGAAGGCGTGTCGAAGGGCCTGCCGCGGATCGACACCGCGATCGACGCGGCCGAGGTGATCCTGATGCTCGCGCCCGAAACCAACGGCGAGGTCGCGGTGAAGGCCTGGGGCGCGCTGTCGCAGAACACCGGGCGCGACCACACCCATCTGGCGCTGCCCAAGGAAGAGGAGAAGATCCGGTTCCGCGACATCCAGGCGCAACCGCGCAAGATCATCTCCTCCCCCACATGGTCGGGGCTGGAGAGCGAGCATGTCTGCTACAACGCCGGCTATACAAACGTCCACGAACTGATTCCGTGGCGGACGCTGACCGGGCGGCAGCAGCTGTATCAGGATCACAAGTGGATGCGCGCCTTCGGCGAAGGCTTCTGCGTCTATCGCCCGCCCATCGACACCAAGGCGGTGAAGCCGATGATCGACGAGGCGAAGGATGCGCCGCACGTCATCCTCAACTTCATCACCCCGCACCAGAAATGGGGCATCCATTCGACCTACACCGACAATCTGCTGATGCTGACGCTGTCGCGCGGCGGGCCGATCGTGTGGATGAGCGAGGTCGACGCCGCCAAGGCGGGGCTGGTCGACAACGACTGGGTGGAGGTTTTCAACAGCAACGGGGCGCTCGTCGCGCGCGTCGTCGTCTCGCAGCGCATGAAGGAGGGCACGCTGTTCATGTATCACGCGCAGGAGAAGATCGTGAACGTCCCCGGATCGCCGCTGACCGGACAGCGCGGCGGCATCCATAATTCGGTGACGCGCGCGGTCCTGAAGCCCACGCACATGATCGGCGGCTATGCCCATCTGGCCTATGGCTTCAACTATTATGGAACGGTCGGGTCCAACCGCGACGAATATGTGATCGTCCGCAAATTGCAGAAGGTCGACTGGCTCGAAGGGGCCCTCGCCGAAGGGGAGACGGTAGCATGAAGATTCGCGCCCAGATCGGCAAGGTGCTCAACCTCGACAAGTGCATCGGCTGCCACACCTGTTCGGTGACGTGCAAGAATGTGTGGACCAGCCGCGAAGGCATGGAATATGCCTGGTTCAACAACGTCGAGACCAAGCCCGGCATCGGCTATCCCAAGGACTGGGAGAATCAGAAGCGCTGGAACGGCGGCTGGGTCCGCACCGCGGGCGGTTCGATCCGCCCGCGCATGGGCGGCAAGTGGCGGTTGCTGGCCAAGATTTTCGCCAACCCAGACCTGCCCGAGATCGACGATTATTACGAGCCCTTCACCTTCGACTATGCCCACCTCCAGCAGGCGGGCGAAAGCAAGGCCTTCCCCACCGCGCGGCCGCGCAGCCTGATTTCGGGCGAGCGGATGGAAAAGGTGAAATGGGGCCCAAACTGGGAAGAGATATTGGGCGGCGAATTCGCGAAGCGGTCGGAGGATTACAACTTCGAGGGCGTCCAGAAGGAAATCTACGGCCAGTTCGAGAACACCTTCATGATGTATCTGCCGCGATTGTGCGAGCACTGTCTCAACCCGACGTGCGTCGCGGCCTGCCCGTCGGGCGCGATCTACAAGCGCGAGGAGGACGGCATCGTCCTGATCGACCAGGAGGCATGCCGCGGCTGGCGCATGTGCGTGTCGGGCTGTCCCTACAAGAAGATCTATTACAACTGGAAAACCGGCAAGTCGGAGAAGTGCATCTTCTGCTATCCGCGCATCGAGGCGGGACAGCCGACGGTCTGTTCCGAAACCTGCGTCGGGCGCATCCGCTATCTGGGCGTGATGCTCTATGACGCCGACCGCATCGAAGAAGCGGCGAGCGTCGAGGACGTCGAGGACCTCTATCAGGCGCAGCTCGACATCTTCCTCGATCCCCACGATCCGGCGGTGATCGAACAGGCGCGCAAGGACGGCGTCCCCGAAGCGTGGCTGGAGGCGGCGCGCCATTCGCCCGTCTACAAGATGGCGATGGAATGGAAGGTCGCCTTTCCGCTCCATCCCGAATATCGCACGCTGCCGATGGTCTGGTACGTGCCGCCGCTGTCGCCGATCAACTCGGCGGCGACCGCGGGGCAGATTTCGGTCAACAACGGCATGCCCGACGTCCGGTCGCTGCGCATCCCGCTCAAATATCTCGCCAACCTGCTGACCGCGGGCGACGAGGAGCCGATCGCGCGTTGCCTCGAACGGATGCTCGCCATGCGCGGCTACATGCGCGCGAAGACCGTCGAGGGCGTGCGGAACGAGGGCATCGCCTCGGCCGTCGGCCTGACCGGCGCGCAGATCGAGGAGATGTACAAGGTGATGGCGCTGGCGGACTATGAGGACCGTTTCGTCATTCCGACGGGCCACCGCGAGGATGCCGAGGACATGTTCGACGAGCGCGGATCGTGCGGTTTTTCGTTCGGCAATGGCTGTTCGAGCGGGACCAGCGAGACGAACCTGTTCGGCGCCCCGGCGCGCAAGAAGCTGCAAACGCCGACGGAGGTGTTCTGATGCGCGCGCTGCACCTCTTGTCGCTGCTGCTGCAATATCCGACGCCCGAACTGCAGGCCGTCTGCGGCGAGATCCGCGAGCGGCTGGCGGCCGACGCGGACCTGCCGCCGGACACCGTCCGCCAGCTCCATCCGCTGCTGACCCGGCTGGCCGCGAGCGACATCTATGCCGCGCAGGAAGCCTATGTCGAGCTGTTCGACCGCGGCCGGGCGCACAGCCTGCACCTGTTCGAGCATGTCCACGGCGAAAGCCGCGACCGCGGCCAAGCGATGGTCGACCTGCGCGAACGCTATCTGAGCGCGGGGCTGGAGCCGACGGGGAACGAGCTGCCCGACTATCTGCCGCTCTTCCTCGATTATTGCTCGACGCTGCCGCCCGAGGCGGCGCGCGAGGCGCTGGCCGAACCGGGGGTTGTCCTGGTCGCGCTGGCGGCACGGCTGGCCGAGCGCGAGTCGGACTATGCGCCGCTGCTCGCGCTGCTCTGCGACATCGCCGGCGTCGAGCAGGACGAGGACGCGCAGAAGGCGCTGTCGCCCGTCGACGACCCCGCCGACCTGGAGGCGCTCGACCGGCAATGGGCCGAAGAGGAAATCCGCTTCACCGCCGACGCCGCGCCCGACCCCAATGCCCCCTGCCCGCAGGTGGGCGGCATGCTGGACCGCATGCTTTCGTCCGCCCCGACGCCAGCAAGGAATTGAGCCATGGAAGCCTTTCTCAACAATCTGTTTTACGGCATCTATCCCTATATCGCGCTGGCGGTGCTGGCGATCGGCTCGATCATCCGGTTCGACCGCGAGCCCTATAGCTGGCGGTCGGGGTCGAGCCAGCTGCTGCGGCGCCGGCAGCTGATGTGGGGATCGGTGCTGTTCCATGTCGGGGTGCTGTTCATCTTCTTCGGCCATCTGATCGGCCTGCTCACGCCGATCGCGCTGTTCGATGCGCTCGGTATCAGCCACGGCGCGAAGCAGTTGCTGGCGATCGTCGCCGGCGGTGTCGCCGGGGTGATGGCGATCGTCGGCGCGACGATGCTGATCCACCGCCGCTTCTTCGATCCGCGCGTGCGCAAGGCATCGAATTTCAGCGACAATATGGTCATCCTGCTGCTGTGGATCCAGCTGGCGCTCGGCCTCGCCACCATCCCGCTGTCGGCGGGGCACCTCGACGGCAGCGAGATGGTCAAGTTCATGAACTGGGCGCAGGGCATCTTCACCTTCCGCGCGGGCGCCGCCGACTACATCGCCGACGTGCACCCGATCTTCAAGGCGCACCTGTTCCTGGGGCTGACGATCCTGCTGATCTTCCCCTTCACCCGCCTCGTCCACATGCTGTCCGCGCCGGTGCGCTATCTGTGGCGCGGCGGCTATCAGATCGTCCGGTCGCGGCGGAGCATGAGCCATGGCTGACACACTAGAACGCGCCGCGGTGCGGGTCGGCGGGGTGGAAATCCCGGTCGCCGCGATCGCCGCCGAAGCGCAGAACCACCCGGCGCAGGACGCCGACAGCGCGTGGACGGCGGCCGCCGAAGCGCTCGTCATCCGCCAGCTGCTGCTCGACGAGGCCGACCGCCAGGGCATCGTGGCCGACGAGCGCACCGACGCCGACGGCCGCACGCTGGCCGAGGAGGACGCCCGCATCGACGCGCTGCTGGCCGGCGCGGTGCGCGTCCCCCAGGCGACCAGCGTGGAGGCGCGCCGCTATTACGACCGCCACCGCGACCGCTTCGCCAGCGAGACGTTGATCGAGGCGGAGCATATCCTGCTGTCGGCCGACCCCGCCGATTCCTTCGCCTATGGGCTGGCGGTCGGCGACGCCCGGATGCTGATCCGCAAGATCGAGGCCGATCCCGCCTGCTTCGCCGCGTTGGCGCGCGAGCATTCCGCCTGCCCGTCGAAGGCGCAGGGCGGCAACCTCGGCCAGATCGGGCGCGGCCAGACGGTGCCCGCGTTCGAGCAGGCATTGTTCGGCCTTGGCGAAGGCGAATTGTGCCGCGAGCCCGTGCGCTCCCCCTATGGCGTGCATGTGGTGCGGGCCGGGCGGCGGATCGACGGGCAGCAGCTTCCCTTCGATGCGGTCGAGGCGACGATCCGCGACTATCTGGAGGAAGCGAGCACGCGCCGCGCCATGGCGCAATATCTGTCCATCATCGCCAGCGAAACGACGGTCGAGGGCGTCGCGCTGCCGATGGCCGACGGGCCGCTGGTGCAGTGACGATCGAGCGCATCCGCGACCGGCTGACCACGGCGCCGGACGGCGACCGCGGCCTGACCGACGCCATCGGGCGCCGGTTCGAATATCTGCGCCTGTCGCTGACCGACGTCTGCAACTTTCGCTGCACCTATTGCCTGCCCGACGGCTATCGCAAGCGGCACGGGCGCCCGGCCGACCTG
The DNA here is from genome assembly GCF_057401805.1 of Sphingopyxis sp. 550B. Taxonomy (NCBI): domain Bacteria; kingdom Pseudomonadati; phylum Pseudomonadota; class Alphaproteobacteria; order Sphingomonadales; family Sphingopyxidaceae; genus Sphingopyxis; species Sphingopyxis sp. 550B. Next base: position 338,571 of record NZ_CM171610.1, read on the forward strand.
TCGGTGACGGAGATGCGGCGCGCGGTCGACGCCTTCGCCCGGCTCGGGCTGTGGAAGGTGCGGCTGACCGGCGGCGAGCCGACGCTGCGCCCCGATTTCGAGGATGCGGCGCGCGCGATCGCGGCGGTGCCCGGCATCCGCCGGATCGCGATGACCACCAACGGCTATCGGCTCGCGGACCGCGCCGCCGCGTGGCGCGACGCGGGGGTGAGCGCGATCAACATCAGCGTCGACTCGCTCGATCCGGCCCGCTTCGCCGCGATCACCGGGCACGACCGGCTGGCCGAGGTGCTGCGCGGCATCGAGGCCGCGCGCGCGGCGGGGTTCGACAGCATCAAGATCAACGCGGTGCTGATGCGCGGGGTCAACGACGACGAACTGGCGGCGATGACCGACTTCATCGCCGAGCGCGACCTGTCGCTGCGCTTCATCGAGGTGATGCGCACCAACGACAACACCGCTTTCTTCAAGGCGCGCCACCTCGCCGGCCAGACGGTGATCGACCGGCTGGAGCAGGCCGGCTGGCGGCGGCTGCCGCGCGCGGCGGGCGCCGGGCCGGCGGTCGAATATGCGCACCCCGCCTCGCGCGGCCGGATCGGCATCATCGCGCCCTATGCCCGGGACTTCTGCGCCAGCTGCAACCGCCTGCGCATTGCGTCCGACGGCAAGCTGCATCTGTGCCTGTTCGGCGACGGGGGGCTCGACCTGCGGCCGCTTTTGCAGCAGGATGCCGACGCGGAGGCGCTGATCGAACGCATCCGCGCGCTCACCGCCACCAAGGCGCCGGCGCACCGGCTGCACCAGAACAACAGCGGCGCGACGCCGCACCTCGCATCCATCGGGGGCTGACATGACGGACGGAAAGGAAGCCCGGTTGCAGATCGAACTGTGCGGACGGCTGGCCGACCCCTGCGGGCGGGTCGTCGAGATCGCCGTTCCCGATGCGGGCCTGTCGGTGACGGCGATGCTCGCCGCGCTTGAGCAAACACATCCCGCGCTGCGGCAGCCGCTGGCGCGCGGCCGCATCCGCGCCTGCATCAACGAGGTCGTGGCGCCGCGCGACGCATGGGTCGCGCCCGGCGACCTCGTGGCGCTCTTCCCGCCGGTATCGGGCGGATGACCGGCGCGGTCGAACTGACGCCGGACGCGATCGACCCGGCGGCGCGGCTGGCGGCATTCACGGCCTCGCTCTCCGGCGAGGGCGCGGTCGTCAGCTTCACCGGCCACGCGCGCGCCGCGGCAAAGGACGGCGCGCCGCTCGCCTCGCTGGTGCTGGAAAGCTATCGCGGCGTGACGCTCGCCTCGATGCGGGCGATCGCGGCCGACGCGCGGGCGCGCTTTCGCATCACTCGCAGCCTCGTCGTGCACCGGGCGGGGCGCATCCTGCCCGGCGAGGCGATCGTCTTCGTCGCCACCGCCGCCGCGCACCGCCGCGCCGCCTTCGAGGCGGCGGACTATCTGATGGACCGGCTGAAGACCGAGGCGGTGTTCTGGAAGCGCGAGGAGGCGCCCGAGGGAAGCCGCTGGATCGAACCCACCGACGCCGACCTTTCGGCCGTCGCGCGCTGGGAAGCCGCAACATGGGAATGACGCATGCCCGGAATTGACGACAGCCTGACCTTCCACCCGCTGCATATCGCGGTGCTGACCGTGTCGGATACGCGCACGATGGAGACCGACACCTCCGGCGCGCTGCTCGCCGAGCGGCTGACGGCGGCCGGCCACAAGCTCGCCGCGCGCGCCATCGTCACCGACGAGGTGCAGGCGATCCGCGACCGGATGGCGGCGTGGATCGCCGACCCCGGCATCGACATCATCGTCAGCACCGGCGGCACCGGCTTCACGCCGCGCGACGTGACGCCCGAGGCGGTGATGCCGCTGCTGCGCCGGGTGATGGACGGGTTCAGCGTCGTCTTCCACCAGGCGAGCATGACAACCATCGGCGTATCGACGCTGCAATCGCGCGCCTTCGCGGGCCAGGCGGACGATACCTTCATCTTCTGCGTGCCCGGTTCGACCGGCGCCTGCCGCGATGCGTGGGACCTCGTGCTCGCCGCGGAGTTCGACAGCCGCCACCGTCCCTGTTCGATCGCCGGACAGGTGCCGCGCCTCGCCGGACTGTGCGCATGAACGACCTGTCGCACATCGATGCCGCCGGGCGCGCGCGCATGGTCGACGTCGGCGACAAGCCGGTGACGACGCGCCGGGCCGAGAGCCGGGGCGAACTCCTCTGCGCGCCGGCGACGCTCGACAAGGTGCGCGCCGGCGAAACGCCCAAGGGCAGCGTCATCGCCACCGCCGAACTGGCCGGGGTCATGGCCGCCAAGCGCACCGCCGAGCTGATCCCGCTGTGCCATCCGCTCGCGCTGTCGCAGGTGCTGGTGGAGATTGCCATCGACGACAGCCTGCCCGGCTTCAGCATCCGGGCGGAGGTGCGCACCAGCGGGCAGACCGGGGTGGAGATGGAAGCGCTGACCGCCGTTTCGGTCGCCGCGCTGACCCTGTTCGACATGCTGAAGGCGGTCGACAAGACGATGACGATCGAGGCGATCCGGGTGACGGCGAAGGATGGCGGGCGATCGGGCGCGATGCGCAAGCCATGACGGGTTTCGACGACGCGGTGGCGCGCATCGCGCGCGAGGTCCGGCCGCTCGCCGCCGAGCGGGTCGATCTGGCCGAAGCGGCGGGTCGCACGCTGGCCAAGCCGCTGCACGCGCGCGCCGCCGCGCCGCGCCGGGCGGTCGCCGCGATGGACGGCTATGCGATCGTCGACGCGGGCATGCAGCCGGGGGCGCCGCTGCGCGTGATCGGCGAATCGCGTGCCGGGGCGGGGTTCGCGGGGCGCGTCGCGCCGGGCGAGGCGGTGCGCATCTTCACCGGCGCGCCGATGCCCGACGGCGCCGACCGCTGCATCATGCAGGAATATGCCGGGCGCGAAGGCGACAGCGTCATCTTCGCCGAAGGATACGGCCCCGGCTGGCACGTGCGCGCGGCGGGAAGCGATTTCGCGGCGGGGGTGCTGCTGCTCGACGCCGGCACGGAACTGACGCCGCGCGCGATGATCGCCGCCGCCGCGGCCGACACCGCGCAGGTGGCGGTGATCCGGCAGCCGCGCGTCGCGATCGTCGGCACCGGCGACGAACTGGCGCCGCCGGGCAGCGCGCTGGAGCGCGAGGATGCGATTCCCGAAAGCGTGACCTTCGGCGTCATGGCGATGGCGCAGGCACAGGGCGCGCTGGTCGTGAGCCGCGCGACGGGCGTCGACGACCTGCCGACGCTCGAGGCGCTGGCCGACCGCGCGCTCGATCAGGCCGACGTGGTGATCGTCACGGGCGGCGCATCGGTGGGCGAACGCGATTTCGCCAAACCGATGTTCGCGCCGCACGGGCTGGACCTGTTGTTCGCCAAGGTCGCGATCAAGCCCGGCAAGCCCGTGTGGCTGGGCCGGGCGCGCGGCCGATGGGTGCTGGGCCTGCCGGGCAATCCGACGTCGGCGATGGTCACGGCGCGGCTGTTCCTGGTGCCGCTGCTCGCGCAGTTGCAGGCGCGCGGCGTCGAGCGGGCGCTACGCTGGCGGACGCTTCCGCTCGCCGCCCCGCTCCCCGCGACGGGCTCGCGCGAAACCTTCGCGCGCGCGCGATGGGACGAGGCGGGCCTGACGCCGCTCGGCAATCAGGACAGCGGCGCGCAGGCGGCGCTCGCCGTCGCCGACTGCCTGATCCGCTGCCCGCCGGACCAGGCGGCGCTGGAGCCCGGCGCACCGGTCAGCGCGCTGGCGTTATGATCCGCGCTTCGGCCGCCGCCAGTGCCGCCGCATCGTTGATGTTCGCGAAGGGATCGGGCCCGGCGGCGTCCCACGCCACTTCGGCCATCCCGACCTCTCCGGCAAAGCGCCGCAACGACTGGCCGCCGCGCGCGACATAGGCGTCGAGCGCGCCGCTGTCGGGTCGCCACAGCGCGGCGGTGGGATGCAGGCGCCCGCGGCTGACGGGAAGCGCGGCGCCGTGGCCGTCCAGCGCCGACGACAGGCGTTCAACCAGATCGTCGGGCAGGAAGGGCATGTCGCAGCCGATCATCAGCACGGCGGGGCGGCGCTGCGCGCGCGCATGATCGAACGCGCTCGCCAGCGCGCTGATCGGCCCGATATCGCGGTGACCGTCGAACAGGAGCGGACAGCCGGTGCCCCAATCGCCGTCGCCGGGCCGCACCGCCAGCGCGACCGCATCGCCGTGGCGGCGCGCCCACGCCACCGCATGGTCGATCAGCCGCAGCCCGCCGAGCATCCGCGCAGGCTTGCCGCCGCCGATGCGCGCGCCATCCCCGCCCGCCGCGATCACGATGGCGGGACGCTCAAAGGCCAAGGGACGGGACGGCGGCAAGAGGCATGGGAGCGGCGATCACCCTGCGATCCTTCCACGCCCGGTCGGAGCGGTCAACGGCGCGTGGGCCACGGTGGTGGGTTCAGTGGAATCCGTCGTCATTCCCCCATCCGTCACGCTGAACTTGTTTCAGCATCCACGGTCCGCCTTTTCGGTTTACGCGGTGCTTGTCGCGGGGTCAGATCAGGGATTCCGTCAGGCAAGTAAGGAGCTGTTCCCCGGCGAAAGCCGGGGTCCAGATGGCATAGTGCTGCGCCGCGTGGACCCCGGCTTTCGCCGGGGAACGGTTGCCTGTCGAAAAGGGATAATTGCCAAACAGGTTCAGCATGACGAGGGATAGCGGTGGCCCGCGCAAACCCGCTTCGCCGCCCGCCATATGCGAGCCGCTTGATCCATGTCACTCCGGGTGTCGCGCGGCGTGATAGGCGTGCCGCATGTTGATCGCGCCCACCCTTCCCCCGCGCCGGCGGTTCGAGCCGCTTCGGTCGCCTCCGCCCTCGCCGATACGGGTGATGATCCAGCCGATCCTGAACCGGATCGTCCGCGACGTCACGCGCACGCTTCCCGAACTGTTCGAGCGGCTCGGCCCGCATCGGCACAGCCGATTCCTGATCGACGCCCGCGACCTGCCCTTCGTGCTGCTGCTGCGGCCGGACCCCGACCGGCCGGAACTGGTCGCCTGGCCGCGCCGCGCCGAGCCGCCGCACGACACGCGCATATCGGGCCGCCTCCGCGACCTGTTGGGTCTGATCGACGCCCAGCGCGACGGCGACGCGCTCTTCTTCTCGCGCGACCTCGACATCGGCGGCGATCTGGAGGCGGTGGTGTGCCTGCGCAACGCGATCGACGATGTCGAGGGGTCGATCGCGGACCGGGTGGCCGACGCGCTGGGACCGGCCAGCCGGATCGCCTGGGCGTTGCTGCGCCGGCGCCACGCCCGGCCGAACCGCGGGGGCGGCCGATGACCGGCAGCCCGGAGCTCATCTGTCCGGCGGGAACCCCCGCGACGCTGCGCGCGGCGGTCGATGCCGGGGCGGACGCCGTCTATTGCGGCTTCCAGAATGCGACCAACGCGCGCAACTTCTCCGGCCTCAACTTCACGCCCGATGAGATGCAGGCGGCGGTCGGCTATGCCCATGCCAGGGGCGCGAAAGTGCTGCTCGCGCTCAACACCTTTCCCCCGGCGGGCCGGTTCGACCTGTGGAAGCAGGCGGCCGACGACGGGGCGGCGATGGGCATCGACGCCTTCATCGTCGCCGACATCGGGGTGGCGGCCTATCTGGCCGATCATCATCCCGGCTGCCGATTGCACCTGTCTGTGCAGGCGGCCGCCTCCAGCCCCGAGGCGATCCGTTATTATTGCGAGCGGTTCGGCGTCCGGCGCGTCGTGCTGCCCCGCATCCTGACGGTGCCCGAAATCCGCCAGCTCAAGTCCGAGATTCCGTGCGAGATAGAGACGTTCGTGTTCGGCAATCACGGCCTGATGGTCGAGGGCCGGTGCAGCCTCACCAACTATGCCGTCGGCCGCTCGACCAACATGGACGGGGTGTGTTCCCCGGCTTCGGAAGTCCACTATCAGCGGGCGGAGAACGGCGCCCTCACCGCGCAGCTGGGCTGTCACGTCATCGACCGCTTCGAGGCCGGGCAGCAGGCGGGTTATCCGACGATCTGCAAGGGGCGGTATCGCGCGCCGGTGCGCGACGATCCCTATTACGCCTTCGAGGAGCCCGTCAGCCTGAATCTGATGGACATGCTGCCCAGCCTGATCGGCGCGGGCGTCGATGCCTTCAAGATCGAGGGGCGGCAGCGGTCGCGCGCCTATGTCGGCGCGGTGGTCGGCGCCTTTCGCGCCGCGATCGACGCGGTGATGGCCGGGCAGACGCCGCCATCCGCCGACCTGATCGCGCTGACCGAGGGGCAGAAGCAGACCCACGGCGCCTTTGCGACCAAGAAATGGCGGTGACGGCGATGTCCACGGCGAAACTGACCCTCGGCCCGATCCTGTTCCACTGGGATGCGGACCGGAAGCGCGATTTCTATGCCCGGATCGCGGACGAGGCCCCGATCGACACCGTCTATCTGGGCGAGGTCGTCTGTTCGAAGCGCAGCCCCTTTTTCGACCGCCACTATCCCGAGGTGATCGAGCGGCTCGAACGCGCGGGCAAGCAGGTCGTGCTGTCGACGCTGGCGGAGGTGGTGCTGCCGCGCGAACGCCGGGCGATCACCGAATTGTGCGCGCAGACCGATTATCCGGTCGAGGTCAACAACGCCGCCGGCCTGTCCGCGGCGAGTGGTCGGCCGCACCGCATCGGGCCGATGATGAACGTCTACAACGAACGCTCGATGGCGTATCTCGCGCGCGCCGGGGCGGCGCATTTCACCCTGCCCGCGGAACTGCCGCGCGGCGCGGCCGAGGGGCTGGCGCGGACCGCCGCCGACCTCGGCGCAGCGACCGAGGTGCAGGTGTTCGGGCGCGCGTCGCTGGCGGTTTCGGCCCGCTGCTACCACGCGCGCGCGCACCGGCGCACCAAGGACGATTGCCAGTTCGTCTGCGGCGAAGACCCCGACGGCATGCCGCTGCGCACCCTCGACGGCCAGGCCATGCTGGCGATCAACGGCATCCAGACCCTGTCGCACAGCTATGTCAACCTGATCGCCGAGCTGGACGAGATGCGGGCGATGGGCATCGACCATTACCGCCTGATGCCGCACGGCGTCGACATGGTGGCGGTGGCGACGATCTTCGCCGACCGCGCCGCCGGGCGCACCGATGCCGCGCAGGCGGCCGAGCGGATCGAGGCCCTCGATATCGGGGCGCCCTTTTCCAACGGATTCTGGCACGGAATCGCCGGGCATCGCTATTGGCCGGCCCGGCTGCACGCCGCCTCGACCTGACGAAAAGGCGGCGACGGGAAAGAGCGAAAACGACCGGCGCGGAGCGTCCGGGCGGCCGCGCATCCTGCACTTGATTCATATCAATCGGACAGCGATTTGCGATTGCGAAAGCCGGCCCGTTGGGCGAGCGGCAGGGAGAAACATGCCGCGGGAAAGCCGATCATGACGAAGCGCGCGATGCTGTCGAAGGACCACCCCTGCCGCAGTTGCGACGTCAGCGCCGAGGCCCTGTGCCGCGCGCTGGATGTCGAGACGCTGGCCGATTTCCGCAACCAGGGGGGCCGGCTGCACCTGACCGCCGGGCAGACGCTGTTCCACCAGGGCGACCCCGCCGACTGCGTGTTCAGCCTGACCAGCGGCGTCGTCAAGCTTTACGCGATCCTGTCGGACGGACGCAGGCAGATCGTCGCCTTTCTGTTCCCCGGCGATTTCGTCGGCTTCGAGACGCAGCAAAGCCACGGCTTCGCGGCCGAGGCGATCGGCGACACGACCCTGTGCCGCGTCCTGAAGCGGCGGTTCGAATGGTTCGTCGATCACTATCCGGCGCTGGCCGAGGCGCGCTATCGGCGCGCGACCGCCGAACTGGCCATCGCGCAGGAAAGGATGGTGACGCTCGGCCGCCAGACCGCGGCGGAACGGCTGGCGGGCTTTCTGTCGGATATTCAGCGCCGCGCCGGATTCCGCGGCCGCGACGGGGCGAATCTGGTTCCGCTGCCGATGAGCCGGGGCGACATCGCCGACTATCTGGGGCTGACCAAGGAAACGGTGAGCCGCGAACTCACTAACCTGCGCAAGGCGCGGGTCATCCGCTCGCATTCGCTGACGCTGATCGAGATTCTCGACCCACGCGGGATCGGCGCGCTGGCCTGCGGCATCGCCGCCTGACCCCGACCGCAGGCCCCGCGTGACGCTCCGCGCGGGGCGTCAGGCCCGGCCGGTCAGCCGCATCGCGAATAGCCGCACTCGAGGCATTTGTCGCAGCCTTCGGTGCGCTGCACCGCCGCCGCGCTGCATTGCGGACAGATCGCGGGAACCGCGACCCGCGCTTTGGCCGGGGCGCCGTCGACCGGGTCGGGGCGCGGCCCCTCGCGGCCGCTCAGCGCCTCCAGATGCCGCTCGAACAGGTCGCCGATCGCCGCGAGGAGGGACGGAACGTAACGGCCCCCCATCCACGCTCCGCCCCGCGGATCGAACACCGCCTTCAGTTCCTCTGCGACGAAGGCGATGTCGCCGCCGCGGCGCAGCACCGCGGATATCATCCGGGTGAGCCCCAGCGTCCATGCATAATGCTCCATATTCTTGGAATTGATGAAGATCTCGAACGGGCGCCGCGTCCCGCCGCTGTCGATGTCGTTGATCGTGACATAGACGGCATGGGCGCTGTCGGGCCATTTGATCTTGTAGGTCGTACCATGGAGCGATTCGGGGCGCGGCTGCAATTCGGCCTCGGCCGCGGGCGCGGCGGGCGCCGCCGGGGCGACGCTCAGCACCGATCCGGTCGTGTCGTTCGGGCGATAGGTCGTCAGCCCCTTGCAGCCGAGCAGATAGCCCTCCGAATAGATGTCGACGAAGGCCTCGAAATCGATGTCCTCGGGGCAGTTGACGGTCTTGGAGATCGAACTGTCGATGAAGGGCTGCGCCGCCGCCTGCATCGCCAGATGATCCGACGGGTCGAGCGACTGCGCGCTGACGAACAGCGCGTCGGGCGGCGCCTCGTCGCCCTTCACCTGCTTCCACACGCGATAGCCGTGGTCCTCCACCGCCTCCTCGCGCGTCGAGCCATCGGCCTGACGGACCTTGCGGCTGTAGCTGTAGGCGAAGACCGGTTCGATGCCCGAAGAGACGTTGCCCGCGAGCAGCGACGTGGTGCCGGTGGGCGCGATCGAGGTGAGGCAGCCGTTGCGCAGGCCGTTTTCCGCGACCAGCGTGCGGGTCGCCTCGTCGAGCGAGCGCAGGTTCGGCCGGTCGAGGATCGCCGGATCGTAGAGCGGGAACCGCCCCTTTTCCGCCGCCAGATGCGCGCTCGCGCGATAGGCGGCCTGCTTGATGGTGCCCAGCCAACGCTGCGTCAGCGCGATCGCGTCGGCCGAGCCATAAACGGTGTTGCAGAACAGCAGCGCGTCGGCGAGCCCGGTGACGCCGAGGCCGATGCGACGCTTCGCCTTCGCCTCGGCCTCCTGCTGCGGCAGCGGATAGCGCGAGATGTCGATCACATTGTCGAGGAAGCGGACCGCGGTCGCGGTCAGCGCCGACAATTCCTCCTCGTCGAGCGCGGCATGCGCCGAAAAGGGCTGCGGGACCAGCCGGGCGAGGTTGATCGAGCCGAGCAGGCAGGCGCCATAGGCGGGCAGCATCTGTTCGCCGCACGGGTTGCTCGCCAGGATATCCTCGCAATAGGCGAGATTGTTCTGCTGGTTCACTCGGTCGATGAAGATGACCCCCGGTTCGGCGACGTCGTAGGTCGCCTGCATCAGCCGCCGCCACAGGTCGCGCGCGCCGACCGTGCGATGCACCGCGCCGCCGAAGGCGAGCGGCCATTCGCCGTCGCAGGCGAGCGCCTTCATGAAGGCGTCGCTGACCAGCACCGACAGGTTGAAATTGCGGAAGCGCGCGGGGTCGCGCTTGGCGTCGATGAACGCCTCTATGTCGGGATGGTCGATGCGCAGGCACCCCATCATCGCGCCGCGCCGCTGGCCCGCGGCCATGATGGTGCCGCACATCGCGTTCCAGCTGTCCATGAAGCTGAGCGGCCCCGAAGCCTGCGCGCCGACGCCGCGAACCGCCGCGCCGGCGGGGCGGATGGACGAGAAGTCCATGCCGACCCCCCCGCCCTGCTGCATCGTCACCGCCGCCTCGCGCAGATGCGCGAAGATACCGTCGAGGTCGTCGGGAATCGCCCCCATCACGAAACAGTTGAACAGCGTCACGTTGCGCGCCGTCCCCGCCCCGGCCAGGATACGGCCGGCGGGAATGAAACGGAAATCGGTCAGCGCCTCCAGAAACTCCCGCTCGCGGCGCGCCTGTTCGGCCGGCACCTCGTTCGCGGCGATGGCGCGGGCGACGCGCGTCCATGTCGCCTGCACGCTGTCGTCGCCGCCACCCTCGGTCGGCTGGAAGCGATATTTCTTGGTCCAGATCTGCTCTGCCAGTGATGTGTCGAACATGCCGCATTCGCCCCTTGGCTGTTGGAAGCGAAGAGTAGGATGTTTCGCTCCGGCCGAAATTGATCCAGCGCACTTCCGACATAAAAAGCGGCGAGCGCGCCGCCGGCGTACCGTTTCTTATTGCGAATCGTTCGCAAATATTATATCGGGAACGGACACCCCAGCAAAGGAAGGCAAGGCCATGGCTGCGCTTCGTCCGGTTTCCCCGATCGCCGACCTGTCCGATCCCCAAGCGTCGCTCGTCCCGGCGGCGCTGCGATGCTGGCGCGCGGCGCGCGATGCCGGCGCGCCGGTGCAGCAGCGCCTGCACAAGCTGTTGGCGCCGGCGCGCGGCGCGATGCTTGCCCCGGCATTCGACAGCCTGCTGATGCTGTACGAACTGGCGCTCGGCCGCCGCCTCTTCGCGGGCCAGTCGGCGGCCTTGTCCGCGGACGAGCGAATGCTGCTCGGCCTGCTCGACGGGGCAGGCGATCGCGGCGCGCGGTTCGCCGATACGGGGGCCGTGGCCGCGATGCTCGACAGTGCGGTGCGTTCGACCCGCGTGCTGCTGGCGCGGGCGCGCCGGGGTATCGGCGGAGCCGCCCTTCCCTGCTGATCCCGATTTGCGCACGGCGACGCCGGGATCGAAACCCGGCGCATGGCAACGCCGATTGCGATGGGCGCCATTTCGGGCCTATCATGCGGTATGTCCGGAAAACCTCCCTTCAAGATCAAGATCCAGTTCCTGTGCGGCGACGAAATCGCGATGGGCCCCGGCAAGGCCGATCTGCTCGAAGCGATTCAGGACCATGGTTCGATTTCAGCGGCCGGCCGCGCGCTGGGCATGAGCTATCGGCGCACCTGGCTGCTGGTCGACGTCATGAATCGCTGCTGGAACGAGCGGCTGGTCCAGACGGTGGCGGGAGGGAGCCATAACCGGGGTGCCCGGCTGACCGACACTGGACAGCAGGTGCTTGCCGCCTATCGGGCCATACAGGCTTCGGCACGCGCCAGCATCACAGGGCCGTCGTGCGATCGCCTGGCCGGGATGATACGGTCCGAACCGCTTCCCGCGGCACATCAGACCGAAAGTTCATAATCGCTGGCCGCAAGCCGTATCGGGCCGCGCAAGCCGCGGATCGGTGCGGAAGCGTTCGTCGGTGAGGCCATACAGGAAAGCGACGAGCGCCGCGATGTCCCGATCGGCCAGGGAGACCGGATGGCGGCGGATGGCGTCCTCCAGGCTGGTCGCCGTGCCGTCGTGCCACCACGGGCCGGTGATCGCGACGTTGCGCAGCGACGGCGTGCGAAAGCGCCCGCGATCCTCCTCCAGTCCCGTTTGCTCGACCAGCCCCGCGTCGGACGGGGCCGGATCGCCAAGCCGATGATAGGCGGCGTCGGTCAGGTGCGGACCCGCGTGGCACGAACTGCACCCGCTGGTCCGAAACAGGCGTTCGCCTTCGCGCTGCGGCCCGGTCAGCGCAGCGGCGTCGCCGCGGCGGAAGCGGTCGTAAGGCGCATCGGACGAAATCATCGTCCGCTGGAACGCAGCCAGCGCGGCGACGATGTTCGGAAGGGTGATTCGGGAATCGGGGAAGGCTTTGGCGAACGACTGGCGATAGCAGGCATCCGCCTTCAGCCGCCGGGCAAGCTCCGCCTCCCGTCCCTTCATCCCCATCTCGACGGGATTTTCGCCGAGCAGCGGGGTCAGCGCCTGGATTTCGAGGCTGGTCGCGCCGGGATCGGCATAGGTCAGCCGCGGCAGCCAGGCGACATTGGCGAGGCCCGGCGCGTTGCGCTTGCCCGCATGGTCGCCGACGCCGGGCCGCGTCGCGACGCTGTCCGCGAAGCCGTGCCGCTGCTCGTGACAGCTCGAACAGGCCAGCGTCCCGTCGCTCGACAGGTCCGCGTCATAAAAGAGCCGCCGGCCGAGTTCGACCTTGGCGGCGCTCATCGCATTGTCCGCGGGCACCGGTGGCGGATCGAACCCGGTGTCCTGCGGCCATTGCCAGCCGGGCGCGACGGCCGCGACGAGCAGCAGCGTCGCCGCGGCCCACAGCCGTCTCACGGTTGCGGCGTGACCAGCAGGGTCAGGCTGTCCGAACCGTTCGCCGCGACCTGAAGCGTATAGGTGCCGGGGGTCAGGCGATAGTCGACCATCTTGCGGACCCCCGAACAGGCCGGGCCGTGGCCGTGCGCGACCGACCGCATCGCCTTGCCGTCCCGGACCACATCGACCCAGGCCGCCGACCCGAGCGCGACGCGCCAGACGCCTTCGCGGGCGACCGTGAAGCGGAACAGCCCGCCATAGCTGACCGTTCCCCCCGGCTTTTCGGGGCGGACCGGATAGGCGACCTTCGGCGTCGGCAGCAGCGTCGCGCGGACCGCAGCCCCCGGCTTCAGCGCAGCCTTTGCCGCGGTCTTCGCATTCCCCGCCGCCTTCATCGCGTCGGGCGTCCGCCAATCGGCGAGCGAGGCGGGCAGCGCCGCCGGCGGCTTTCCGGCACAGGCCGGATCGGCGCCGGCCGGAGCCTGCGCCAGCGCGGTGCCGGCGGCCAGTGGGAGAGCCAGCGGGAGAACGAGGGAAAATAAAAGCAGAGAAGGGCGCATCACATCTTTCCTCCGTGCGATATCACTATATATGGCCGTATATAGTGATTCGGTGAGAAAAAAAGGGGTAAATCATGCGGACCATACTCTCCCTCCTGCTGTCGGCAGGCTGCCTCGCGACGTCGCAGGCGCAGGCGCAGGACCGGAATGCGCCGGACACCGGCGACGATCGCTTCGCCCTCGGGCAGATCGTCGTCACCGCGCCGCGAAGCGAAGGGATCGGCATCGACGGCGAAAGCCTGTCGCGCGAGGCGATCTACAAGTTCAACCGCACCGCGCTCGACGACGCGATCAATCTGATGCCCGGCGTCGTCGCGGGCAACAGCGGCGGCACGCGCAACGAACGCCTCGTCTTCGTCCGCGGTTTCGACCGGTTCCAGGTGCCGCTCTCGATCGACGGCATCCGCGTGTATCTGCCCGCCGACAACCGGCTCGACTATGGCCGCTTCCTGACCACCGACATCTCGGAGGTGCAGGTGGCGAAGGGCTATGCGTCGGTGCTCGACGGGCCGGGCGCGATGGGCGGCGCGATCAACCTCGTCACGCGGCGCCCGACCAAGGCGCTCGATATCGACGTGCGCGGCATGGTCACGTTCGACAACGACGCCGATTATGCCGGCTATTCGGCGTCGGCACTGATCGGGACGCGGCACGAGCGCTGGTATGCGCAGGCCAGCTATGCGCGCAGCTTCACCGACCATTGGGATCTGCCGGACAGCTTCACGCCGATCGTCCCGACGCTCGAGGACGGCGGCGAGCGCGATTTTTCGCGGACCCGCGACTGGCGCGCCAATGTGAAGCTGGGCTTCACGCCGAACGAAAGCGACGAATATGCGATCAGCTACACGCGGCAGGACGGATCGAAGAACGCGCCGCTGCACGTCAGTGATCTCGTCAACACGCCGCGTTTCTGGACCTGGCCGAAGTGGGAAATCGAATCCATCTATTTCCTGTCGACCACCGCGCTCGGCGACCGCGCGACGCTCAAGACGCGCGCCTATTACAACCGCTTCGATTCGATGCTGCGCTCGTTCAACGACCGGACCCAATCCACGCAGAGCCGCCCCTTCGCGTTCGACAGCCCCTATTTCGACAAGGCCTGGGGCGGGTCGGCGCAGCTCGATTTCCGGATGAGCGACGCCGACACGCTGCGGCTCGCCTTCCATTACCGTCACGACAAGCATGTCGAGGCGCAGACGAGCTTCTCGACGGCGGGCGTGCCGTCGACCGAGCCGCGGCAGACGCAGACCGAAAACACCTTCTCCATCGCGCTCGAAAACGAGCTTGCCCTGACGACGGCGCTTCGCTTCACGGTCGGAGGCAGCTTCGACTGGCGCGACCTCAAGCGTGCCGAGGAGTTCGGTTCACCACTCGGAACCTCGGGCACCCCGGCGGTCCTCTATCAATATCCGCGCCGCGACGCCGACGCCCGGAACCTGCAGGGCCGGTTCGACTGGGACGCGGGCGACGCGTTGACGCTGCACGCCAGCCTGTCGTCGCGTGCGCGCTTCCCGACGATCTTCGAGCGCTTCAGCCAGCGGTTCAACACCGCCATCCCCAACCCCGAACTGAAGGCCGAACGCGCGACCAACGCCGAAATCGGCGGAAGCTGGACGGCCGGCGGCGTGCGGGTCGACGGTGCGATCTTCTACAGCTGGGTCGACGAAGCGATCTTCGGCGTCCTGACGCCGGGCTACCCCTGCACCGCGTCGACCACGCCGCCCGCGACGCCGACTCCCGGCTGCGTGCTCACCAACCTCAACCAGAGCCGGAACGTCGGCAGCGGCGAATATTACGGCGCCGAAGCGTCGCTGTCGGCAACGCTCGCGCCCGGACTCGACCTCGGGGCCAATTACACGGTCATCAAGCGCGACCTGTCCTATGCCGCCAATCCGGGGTTCCGGCCCACCGGGGTGCCGACGCACAAGGGCCTGATCTATGCCGACTGGGCACCGCTGGCGGGCCTGCACGTCCAGCCGAGCGTCGAGATCGCATCGAGCCGTTGGACGCTGTTCACCGCAACGCCCGCATCGCAGCCGGCGCGCTATTACCGCACGGGTTCCTATGTGAACACGGCGCTGCGCATCGACTATGCCGTCACCGAGAAGATCGAGATCGGCGTCGGCGCGCGCAACCTGTTCGACGAGGAATACAGCCTGACCGACGGTTTTCCCGAGCCGGGGCGTTCGCTCTATCTGACGCTGCGCGCCCGCTATTGATCGGGGGCGATGAAGAAGAGGGCGCCGAAGGAGCGGTCTGGCTTGACGTCGGCGGCCGACCATTCGAATGTCGTCGCGGCGGTCTTTCGAGCCGCCGCGGGACAGAAGGCGACCATGTTGGCGGCGGCGCCCTTGTCGACGACCAGGCGATAGTGGGCGGCCCGGCCGTGCCGTCCGGCCGGTGCGGCCCAGCCGTGGGCGATCGTAAAGAGGTCGTAGGCCGGATGGCGGAAATAGGCCCGGCGCAGCGCGTCGTCGATGCAATAGGTCCGCGTCGCCGGGCCGCCGGGGGCTATCTCGGGAAATTCGGCGGAATTGATGTCGCTCCAGTAATCGGCGACCGGGACATAGCGGATCTCGACCCGCGTATCCCCCGGCTCGAAGCGCTGATCCCATTCGAAATCCGCCTGATAGCTCCAGTCCGCGGTGTCGAGCACGAGCAGGCCGTCGGCGTCGAGCATTGCCTGGGTGCGGGCCGGAAGGCGGCGCCACGGCGCTTCTTCGTCCAAATGGTAGAGCAGGGGCACGGCGGCATCGAGCAATTGCCGCGTCACGTCCCTGCCCCGATGCAGCGCACGCCCGCGGCCGGAGAGCGCCAGCGGCGCGCCGTTCACGCGCACCGACAGGTCCAGATAGTTGAGCGGACGCCGGTCGGCGGCAAGCCCGGCGACCTCGCCCTGCCCGTCGAGCCCGATGGCGTCGGGGCTGGCATCGACCGGCATGGCGGGCAGGACGAAGCGGAAATGGACGGTCCGGCGCGTCGATGCATGAAAGACGTAGACGAGCCGGATCGAATCGAGCGCGACATGCATCTCCTGCCGTTCGACACGCATGTCGGCCGGCAGGTCGAAGGCGGGCCCTTCGGCGGCATAGCCGGCACCGCGTCCGCCATCCTCCGCCCCGGCCGGCGCAGCGACCGCCGCCAGCGCGATCGCACCGCCGACCGCTATCCATCGGGCATGGGGCATTCGCTTTCCTCCGCATCGATCGGCGCCACGGGCTCATCGTAGCGCCTTCGCGATCCGCCGTCGCGGACGGGGCGGAACCCGATGCGGACGCACCGGCACGGCCGCTCCCCCCCTGAGGCGGAGGCCGCGAGTGCCGTAAAATCCCATGCCGGTTCCGCATGGTCCATGACAGCCGACGATCCCGCGCCCATGGTCGGCCAACGCGAGGACAGAGTTTAGCGGGGGAATCGAGATGCATGGCAAGCCGCACCGAACGACGACGTGGTACAGCGCGGCGCTGGGAATCACGGCCTGCGCGGGCCTGACCCTCTCCGGCTGCGGCGGCGCGCCCGCCGTCCAGCTGCCCGCCGACCGGACGGAAAGCGCCTCGCTCTGCTATGGCGCCACCATGGCGCTGGCGCAGGAAAAGGTCGGCAAGGGGTCCGTCCCGCTCGACACCGCGAGCCAGGCGCTGCATTTCGCGCTGCTCGCCGGGACGGACGGCGACCTCGACGACCCGGCCAAGGTCGTCGCCAGGATCGAGCGCATCGGCACGCGCGACAAGGGATTGCAGGACAGGTTCGTCGCCGACAAGAATGCCGCAAGCTACACCGGCCCCTGCGCCACGGCGTTCCCGGAAACGCAGGCGAACGCGTTCAAGGGCCTGCCGCCCGATACCCGCGACACGCGCATCCAATGCTATGTGCTGTCGACCGTGGTGCTTCAAATCTTCGCGCAAAGCGACATCGCGCCCGATCCCCGCACCGCGACCTGGGTCAAGCTCAACGGCCAGCTCGAGCAATTGTCGAACAGCGAAGTCTATCCGGCGGAGGATGACGATCATATCGGCGAGATCGCGATGCGCGCGCTGGCCAAGGCGGTGCGGTGGGGGCCGCCGGTTGACGCGATGGCCGCATGCGGCGACCGCTATCTGAAGGATTGAGACGCGCGAACGGGGCGCGGCCATGACCTATACGACCGTCTATGACATTGCGAGCGACAGCGTCGGCTTGCAGTTCCCGCTGATCGGGCTGGCATTCATCATTGCCGGCGCGGTGATGAAATGGGGTTTCGGCAAAGCGGGCTGGACAAGCTATCCGCTTATGGCGATCGGCGTCTTCACAGTCCTCGCGTCGGGCGCGGTGCCGTGGTGGGACCAGCGCCGCGTCACGCAGGCGGTGGCGAATGGAGAGGCCCGGCAGGTCGAAGGGCCGATCCATGATTGGCGCCTGGAACGCGTGAGCAGGAAGCGCAAGAGTTCGGACGCCCATGCTTACAGCCATTACGAATATTTTTCCGTCGGCCCCGTCGCGTTCCGCATCAATTGGGGCGCGTTGGAAGCGGGCTTCGCCAATCGCGGCAGCACCGAGGAGAAACCGGCGGTCCGGCTGACGAACGGGATGGCCGCGCGCATCCGGTATGTGCCGATCGACGGCCCCGACAAGCCGCCGCGCATCGTCCGTATCGACCTGGGCACCAGCAGCCCCGCCGATGCCGTGCGGCAAGGCGAAGGCGGCGTCGCCTTCCGCATCGTGCAGGGGCGCATCGCCGACGAAGCGAACATCCTGTCCGCCGACAGCAAGGCGCGGCTCGATGCCGTATTGACGGCCTTCGACCAGCGAAGCGGACATCCGCTGGTCATCGTCACCACGCCCTCGCTCGGCGGGATCGACATTGCCCGCTTTGCCGCGACGGTCGCCGACCGCCGCGGCATCGCGGACAGCGGCATCCTGTTGCTCGTCGCGCCGAACGAACGGCAGGCGCGGATCATGGTCGGGCGCGAGCTGTCGGACCGCCTGCCCGACGCCGCCGCGCAGCAGATCATGGACGGCGTGATCCTGCCCCGTTTCCGGCGCGGCGACATCCCCGGCGGAATCGAGGCAGGCGCGGTTGCCATCACCGGCCGGGTGACGGGCGGCGAGACGCGATGAGCCGGCTGTCGAGCCCGCCGGTGATCGTCGCCGCGCTGCTGCTGCTACTCGCGGGCGCGGGCGCGCTGGGCTGGCTGTGGCTGCGCGACGGCCGGATGACGCCCACCGCGATCGTCATCCTGTTCCTGCCGGTCGCGCTGCTGATCGGCGGCGTGACCGCGTGGGGGACCGACCGTTCGCAGATCGGCATCACGGCCTGGGCGCTCACCATGTTCGGGGCGCTCGTCCCCGCTGTTTACGTGATGCAAAGCGGCCCCGACAACTGGTTCGCGCAATGGCGGTTCATGGTGGCCTTCGGCGTCGCCTATTTCGCGATCATGGCCGTTTTCATGCTGTGGCTCGCCGCCTGGACGGCGTGGGTGCCGCCCGCGCCCGGCGCCATGCCGCTGCCCGAGCAGCGCCTGAAGCGGCGGATCGAATCGCTGGCGAATGCCGGGCTGAACCTTCACGTCGAGCGCCCGGCGGACCGGCCCGAACAATTGCTGGTGACGCGCGACTTTCGCGGCGGCAAGCGGACGATCGGGGTGCGGCTGACCTTCGTTTCCGCCGGTCATTGCGTGCGGGCGCGCGAGGTGTCGCTGGTCCGCGGCGACAAGCCGATGAACGCCGGCGAGGCGCGGATGAGCAGCAGCCTGCGCCCGCGCGACGGCACGCACCCCGACGCCGACATCATCTACGACGCCAGCCTGACGCTGACCCCGCCGAACGAAGCGATCCGGCGCCAGATTGCCCCGCGCATCGCCGACGATCGCGTCGAGATCGTGGGCGACAGCGAAGCCGCGGCGAACCCCGCCAATTTGGCGCATGTGCTGACCGAGGTGGTCCACCAGTCGGGGTGGGGATGGCAGGGCGTGTTCTTCGACTGGCAGCGGGGCTGCCGTTAGGGCGTCGGGCCGTAAATCCGCCTATCGTTCCGTTCGTGTCGAGCGAAGTCGAGACACCCATCAGCGTGGCGCAAGGCCGACAAGTGTCTCGACTTCGCTCGACACGAACGGGAAATGGATGGCATTCAACCCGCGCCGCGCAGATCCGACGGGGTCATGCCGAAGCGGCGGCGGAAGGTGCGGTTGAAGTAGGACAGGTCGCCGAAACCGCAGGCATAGGCGACCGCCGCGATCGTCCGTGGCGCCTGCCCCGGATGCAGCAGCAGGCGATGGGCGCGGTCGAGCCGTTCGCCCAGCACATGCGCCGAAAAGCTGCTTCCCTCATCCTGGAACAGGCGGCGGACATAGCGCGGGCTGATCCCGGCGCGCGTGGCCACACCTACGATGTCGAGACGCGGATCGCACGAGCGCACCGCGATGTCGGCCTTGATCGCCCGCAGTCGTGCGGCCTTGACGCCGGGCCGTTCCGGCGCGCCATCTTCGGCTGCCGTGGCGGCGACCGCGCCGATGAGGTCGCGGATATGCCCGGCCGTGAGCGCCGCCGCCACGCCCGACGCCGCGTCGGCGCGCAGGCGCAGCATGTCGACATAGGCGTGGAGCAGCCCCAGCAGATCGCTTTGCCGCGGGACGACCCGCATCGCCAGATCGTCCGCCCCCGACAGAAGCGCGCGCAGGTCGTCCTGCGCCACCGCGATGTTGGTGAAACGGCATCGCTTCCGACACTGGATGGTACTGACCTCTCCGCCGCGCACGAAGATCGAGTCGCCGACCGCCAGCACATGCTCGCGCCCGCGCTGGCGCAGTTCCAGCGGCGCATCGGCGGTGATCAGATAGAGCATCTCGACCGGATCGGCGGCAATCAGGCGGTGCGTCCGCGAGACCTGCACCGGCGATGCGGAAACCGAGGCATAGGCGGCTCCCGGCAGCGCGCACAATGTCCCTTCGGCGTGAAACGGCACGTTCCGGGCCGGTTCTATGTCGAGCCGGACCATCGCCTGCCCGAATAGCTCGCGCCACATCGGCAGCCGCTCGCGCTCCGGCACCGAGGCGGTGGACAGTATCTGGGAAAAACCGGCCGCGTCCATGTCCCCCTCCCGTCCGGCGCACCGTATCGCCGAAGTGCCGTCTGGTCCACCTCGCGTTCCTTCTGGTCCGAGACAGGCTTTCGCTGTCCATGGCATCACGGTGGGACAGGGAGACTCCGATGCACGAACATCCATTGCCCGATCCGACGCCCGCCGCCCCCTCGCGGGCGCCCGGACGCTGATGCGGGAACGGGTGCGTCGACAGCGACCCGTCGGCGTATCTGCTGGCCGGACAGGGGGACACTGCCGATCGGCTTCCCTCCACCCCGGTTCGGCCGCTCCCGTCGGGCCTGTCCGTGCCTTGTGCGGCACGGGCAGGCCCCTGATCCGAACAGGCTGGAGACAGATGCCATGACCCGCAAAGGGCGAACAAAGGCCGGATTTCCCAGATCGCCGACGCGGCGGTATCGGCGTATCCTGCTCGCCTCCGTGCTGGCTCTCGCGGCCACGCCCGCCGCGGCGCAGGACGGGCGGCCGCGCTGGTATGGCGTCGATCATGGCGCCCAGCAGGCGCGGCTCGTCTTTGGCGTGCCCGACGGCGGCATGACGTTGCTGAACTTCATCTGCGACAAGGGCGTTCCGGAGGTGTCGGCCTACATCACCCACCCGCCGGTGCGCCTCGCGGCCGGGACGAGCGTGCCGGTCCGCCTGAGCGACGGCAGCGCGACGCTGACCTTTCCCGCCACGGTTCAGCCGCCGGAGGCGGACGGCCTGCTGCGCCTGCGGGGGCAGGTGCCGCTCGACGCATCGTTCGAAGCGATACTGGCGGCGGACGACCGGATGTCGGTCAGCGTCGCCGGATCGTCGGCGCGCTATCCGCTGGACGGCGTCGCGGCGGCGGCGCGGCCGCTGATCGCACTGTGCGGCACCGCCGCGCGGGCGGCACCCGCCGCCGACCTGAAGGTCGCGGTCACGAACAGGAGCCGGCGCCGCCTCGAACAACTCGCGCTGCGCGCACCCGACGGCATCGAAAGCGATTCGGACGCCTTCGGCTATGACGGGCTGGCCCCGGGGCGCACGCGGACCTTCACCATCCCCGGCGGCGCGGGCGTCTGCACCTATGAAATCTCCGTCCTGTTCGAGGAAAAGGAAGAGGATTGCTGCAGCGACCCCATGCCCATCGCCCAGCAGAATCTGTGCGACGACCCGCGAATCATCGTCCATGACTGAGCGCGAGGCATCGTCATTGCGAGGAGCCGAAGGCGACGAAGCAATCTCCAGCTATCGTTCTGCCTCACCGATAGCTGGAGATTGCTTCGCTCCGCTCGCAATGACGTGGGAAAGCGGCCCCAAGCCTTTCCTCCGCCTCGGCGGCCTGTTTCTTTGCGCGCTGGCGCTGGGCGGCGTGGCCCCCTCGACCGCACAGCCGGCGCCGTCCGCCACCGTTCCAGCGAGCTTCGATTGCGGCAAGGCGACGCGCGCGGTCGATCGCTTCATCTGCGCCAACGCCGCGCTGCGCTGGCAGGACCTGGCGCTGTCGCGCAGCTATCGCGCCGTGCTGGCGAAACTGGCCGGCCCGGCGCGCGCGGCGCTGGTGGCGGAGCAGCGCGACTGGGTGGGCGAGCGCGACCGCCGCTGCGCCGCCGACCGCAGCTTCGCCGAGTTGAACGATGCCGCGTCGTGGGTCCACGACCAGGCCTATGACTGCATGACGGTCGTTTATCTCGGCCGCCGCCAGGAACTGGGCGACCGCGCCGCCGCGCCGATCGCGACGCGCGTGATCGGCGAGATCGACCTTGCTCCCCTCGCCCGCGCGCGGCCCGAACTGGCCGAGAACGGGCGCGTGCCGATCGCGGGGATGCGGCTGTCGCCCGACGGCAGCCATGTCGCGATCCTGCTGCCCAGTCAGGAACTCGACGGCCCCGACCAGTTGTGGCTCTATCGCGTGGCCGACCGCAAGCTGGTGCCCGTGACGCCGCCTCCCGACACGCGCGCGAAACATCCCGCCGACGCCGTGGCCCTGCTCACCGGCTTCGCCTGGCGCGGCGGGACGCTGTTCGCCATCGCCTCGCTGTGGGGTGACGGCAGCGACGGCCTCGACGGCCCACAGGCTTATTACGCCGCGACGGTCGCGGGCGGCCGACGCCTGCGCGACAAGCCGGCCGAAGCGGACAATCTGTGGGAATCGGTGACGGGCGGCCTCGTGTACCGCGAGGACGAATTTTCCGACGACCTCGACGCCGTGGACTCGCTGCGCGGCAATGCCGGCTGGCTGGTCTGGACGGCGGATCGCGGTCACGGCACCGTCGACCTCCATATCCGCACGCGCAAGCCGCCTGGCGCGCCTTATCTCGTCGCGTGGGGCGGTTGGGAACTGGCGTCCTTCCTGTTCGACGATGCACGCTCGCGCCTGATCTATCCCGCCGATATCGGGATCGCGCGGTTCGACATGGCGACGCGCACCGAGCGCCGCATCACGGGCACCTGGCGCGGCGACCTGCCCTATGCCGTGTCCGCCGATCAGGGCACGCTGCTGTGGGCAACGCGCAACGCCTGCGGCGACGAACATGAGGCCGACCCGAACGCGCCCGAACGCTTCTGCCTCGCCGCGATGACGGGCGGGGCTATATGAGCGATTCGGCCATATTCACCATCGGTATGTTCCTGCTGGGACCGGCGATCATCGTGATATTTTCGCTGTCGGCGAAGCTCGCGCTCCGGCGCCGCCCCGGTCCGGCGGCGAAGCTGGGGTGCGCCCTGCTGGTGCTGCTGGGCGTGGCGGCTTTTTGCGGGATCATGGTGGCGAGCGCGGGCGGCGCGATCCACCCGCCGCTGGTCGAGCGCGCCGCGCCCTATGCCTGCGACGGAACGGTCGAGCGGCTTTCGCAAAACTATTCCTACAAGCCGGGGCAGCAGGGCGTATCGCACACCATCTATTGCATCGCGCCCGACGGCACCCGGCGCGACATCACGCTACGCGCGATTGGCGCAGCCAGCATCTATTACGGCCTTTATGCCTTTGGCGGCCTGATCCTGCTCGGACTGCTGCTCGCGCTGTTCAGACCCCGCCGGACCGACAGCGAGATTGCCGACGCCAACGCCTTGGCGAGCGCCCTGCGCGACAAGATGGCCGAGCGACTGCGCACCGACGCCGATATCATGCGCCGCCCCGCCGCACCGTCCGACGCGGGCGGGGGCAGCGTCGAGGACCGGTTGCGGCACCTGCAATCGCTGCGCGACGGCGGCCTGATCAGCGAAGAGGAGTATCAAGCCAAGCGCGCCGAGATATTGGGGGGCCTGTGATACGCCGCCGGGTCCTCCTGTGTCTTGCGGTCCTGCTCCCGGCCGCCGTCGCGGGCTGCGCGAGCCGCGAGCGGGAGGCGCGCGAGACCTTCGCCGAACGCTTCACCTGCCCGATCGAACGGGTGACGGCGACGAAAGTCGATGGCGCACGCCGCAGCGAGGTGCACCAGCGTGCCACCCCCATTCCGGATCCGCCCGCCGAAATCCGCGCCGACCCCGCGCGGCTCGCCCAGTGGACCGAAAGCCACCGGGTCTCGCCCGGCTTCGACTGGTATTATGAGGGGTATCGCGCCGCCGGATGCGGGCACAGGGCCGAATATCTCTGCACCTGTCCCATCGAGGCCCCGATCGCGAAACAGGCCGCCTGCACGTGCGAGGCGCCGTCCGTCCCGCTGTTGCCGGATGGAATGCAAGGAGAGCGGGAATGATGCGCGCGCTGATCGGACCGGGGATCGTCGCCGCGATCTTCGGCCTGATCTTCCTGCTCGCCGGGCTGGAGGATTTTCGCAAGACGCATCGCTCGCGCCTGTTCCGGCCGCTCGACATCCTCCCCGCCGCGGCGGGCTGGGGCTTCCTCGCCATGATGTTCGCGGTCGCGGGCGGCGCCGTCTATCCGCCGATCGTGTCGACGGTCGCCGAACCCATCGTCTGCCCGGGCGGCCTCGACACGCTGTCGCGCGAATACAGCTACAAGCCGGGGCAGCAGGGCGTCACGCGCAACCTGCTGTGCGCGGGAGCGGATGGCGAGCCGCGCGACGTCACCATCCCCGCGATCGCCGTGGCGACATTGATCTATACCGCCGCCGGACTGCTGTTTTCGGCGTTGCGGTCGATGCTGCGCCGGCGCCGCCGCATATCCGGTGCCGATCCTGAAAGGCGAGACCATGATGTCGTTGAAAATTAATCCGCTCCCCGGCGTTCTGGCCGGCATCCTGCTCGCCTCGTCCGTTCCGGCGTCGGCGGAGGAGGAGCCTGTTGCATCCGCGGCCGTGCAGCAGGAATTCGACGCCTTTATCGCCCGATTCCGCGCCGCGCTCGCGGCCGACGATGCGACCGCGGTCGCGGGAATGACGCAGTTCCCGTTCATGCCCTATCTCGATGAGGGCGGCAGCAGCGACGCCGCCGCGTTTCGCGCCGAAAGCTATCCGCGCTTCCTGGCCGCGAAGGCGCGCCGATGCCTTGCGCGCCGGAACGCCATTCACGATCGCGAGCCCGATGGCGGCGAGACCTTCGTGATCTTCTGCGGCGATCTGGGATATTATTTCCACATGACGCAGGACGGATTCCGGTTCACCGAGGTCGGACCGAACGATTGAGGCGAGCGCGCGCCCTCGTCCGGTTCAATCGACCGCCGCGCTTCGGGGCGCGAGCAGGGCCGCAAGGAACCGCCGGTCGGACCAGTCGCTCTTGCGGCCGGCGAGCAGCGCGGCGACGTCGAGGCGGGCCTGGCGGACGATGGTCAATCCCAGCGAGGGGATGACGTACAGCCGCTGGTCGCCGGCACCCGCGGCAACGACGAGGTCGGCGGGAAGCCCGGCGGCGGGATCGGTGATGTCGGTCGAGCGGGTGACCGGGTCGTCGGACGGCGTCGCGCGCGGGAGCCACCAGGTGAGGCCATAGGCCGGATTGGCCTCGCTCCCCTCGAACAGCTCGGCAAAAGCCGCCGCGTCGACGAGCGGCTTGCCGTCGACCTTGCCGCCCATGCGGACGAACTCGCCGATTTTCGCCCACTCGGCGGCGGCAAGGACGAGGCCCTGCGGCATCAGCGGATGTCCGTCGGGCCCGTTTCTCCACTCGCCGACCGTCACGCCGAGCGGCGCCAGCAGCCGCCGCTCGACATAGCGCCGCGGATCGGCGTCGCGCCCCGCGGCCGCCAGCTTGCGCCGCATCACCTCGCCAAAGATCTGCAACGGCGTCGGGCCATATTGGAAGCGGGTGCCGGGCGCCGCGGTCAGCGCGACCCGCAGCGAATCGGCATAGCCCTGCGGGCGGCCGATCGCCGACGGCTGGCCGCTGGTCATGGCGAGCAGCTGGCGCAGCGTGATCGCCGCCTTGCCGGGATCGTCCCGCCATTCGGCGATCGTGTCGGACGCCCGTTCGTCGAGCGCGAGCAGCCCGTCTTGCACCGCCGCCGCCGCCATCAGGCCGACGAGGCTCTTGGTGCCGGACCAGAGTTCGTGGGGCCGGGCGGTGTCCTGCGACGCGCAGACGACCTCGCCATGCCGCAGGACGAGGACGGCGAGCCCCTTGTGCCCATCCGAATAGGCGATCGCCGCGGCGCAGCCGGGCCGCGCGTCTTCGGCCGCAGGCACGGGAGCGGCGGGCGCGCTTCCGGCCGCCACGGGAGTCGCCGTCGCGGCGACGGTCAGAAGAAGAAGACGCCCGATCATGGCCTGCCCTTTCCACATGCGCTGGGTTGTGTTCGCGTTTATTATCGATAATAAGTGCGACTGCAATCGAAGATTGTCCTGTCGGGCGCGCAAGCTAGGATGGGGCGTTCAACAGAAACGATCAGGGATCATGGCCGTCACGACGAGCGACGAGGACAATGCACCGACGCAGGACCGCGTCATCGCGCGGCTGCTGATCGACGACATCGTCGCGTGGCGCATTCCGCCGGGCTCATGGCTCCGCGAGCGCGAGATCGCGGCCCGCTTCGGGGTCAGCCATGCCCCCGTCCGCGAGGCGTTCCGCCATGTCGCGAGCATCGGCCTGATCAAGGTCGTGCCCTGGCGCGGCGCGTTCGCGATCGACGTCGACGATCATGGCGCGGACGAGATTTACGAGTTGTGGAAGGCGCTGTTCGGCGTCGTCTGCCGTCTCGCCTGCACGGCGATGAGCGACCGCGACGGGCGCGAGCTCATGCACCGGCTCGTCGAATATAAGGACGTGACCGAGCGGACGACGAACTCGGCCGAGCATCTGCGGGTGTCGAACCGGATCGGCCGTTTCATCGCCAAGCGCTCCAACGCGCCGCTGGCGCTCGAACTGCTCGACCGACTGGCGCTGCTCGCCCGGTGGCAGCACAATGTCTACACCGACGAGTTCGTCGCGGCGCATGGCGAGGGAGAGGTCGGCCGGCGCTCGGCGGTGCTCTACGAACAGCTCTGCCGCCATATCGTCGCCCGCGAGCCCGACGATGCCGACCGGGTGGCGCGCGACCTGATCGCGACGTCGCAGCAGAATTTCGCCGAGGCGCTCGCGGAATACAAGGCGCGGCGCGGCAAGCCGAAAACGGGCCGCCGCCGGGCGCGATCGTGAAGCGCGACGGGACCGACCGCCGCACGCTGCTGAAGGCGGGGTTCGCGGCGCCGATCGCATGGCAGGCGCCGCCCGCCATGGCGGCTTCGCCCGATGGCGCGCTGTTCGACCCCGACACCTTGTTCGCGGACGTTCGGATCTATGCCGAAGCGGGCAACAAGCAGTCGGGCGGCGCGGGCGATCGCTGGACCGCGGACTGGACCGCGAACCGGCTTGGCGCGGCGGGCTTCGCGGTCGAGCGGCAGGCGTTCGAGGTGCCGTGGTTCGAGGCATCGCTCTGCACGCTGACGATCGGCGACCTTGCGATTACGTCGACCGCGCAGCCGCTCGCGGTCCCCACGCCGCCGGACGGCCTGTCCGCGCCGTTGCGGCTGGCTGAGACGGCGGGGCGCCTCGACGGCGCGATCGCGCTCGTCCGGCTGCCGCACCGTCGCTGGTCCAGCCTCCTCGAACCGGCGGCCCGGGCGCCGATCGCCGACGCGATCGCGCGCGGAGCCGCCGCCGTCATCCTCGTCACGACCGGCCCGACGGGCGAGGCGCTGCTGCTCAATGCACCCGCCGACAAGCCGCTCGCGGACAGGCCGATCGTCCTGCTGGCGCCGAAGCGCGCGGCACCCGCGATCGAGGCCGCGCGGCACGGGGGCCAGGCGACGCTGCGGTTGACCGGGCACGGCGGCCGCCGGATCGCCGAGAATATCGTCGGACGGCGCCGGGTATCGGCGGGGCGCTGGATCATCGTGTCGACGCCGCGATCGGGCTGGACCGACTGCGCCGGCGAGCGCGGGCCGGGAATCGCGATCTGGCTCGCACTCGCCCGGTGGGCGCCGCGCGCCTTCCCGCGGCACAATCTGCTCTTCGTCTGCAACAGCGGCCATGAATATGAGAATCTGGGGGCCGCGCACCTGGTCGAGGCGATCGCGCCGCCACCGGGCGAGAGCGATTTCTGGCTGCATCTGGGCGCCAACGCCGCGACGCGCGACTGGCAGGAAATCCCGGGCCGCCTGCTGCCGCTGCCGAGTGCGGACAGCCATCGCTTCCTGATGACGTCGCCCGATCTGGTCGAACCCGCGCGGCGGATCTTCAAGGGGCAGCCGGGGATCGAAATGGCCTATCCCTCCGGCGAGGGCGCGGCGGGGGAACTGGCCGAGGTCGTCCGGGCGGGCTACCCCCGCCACGCCGGAATCTTCGGCGCCCACCGCCACCACCATGCCGCGACCGACGATTTGTCGACCGTCGCGGCCGAACCGCTTGCCGCTACGGCGCGCGGCTTTCGCGATCTTCTGACCGCAGCCATTCCCGCCGACCGCTGACCGCCGCCGCCGGCATCGCGATGTTTCCGGCTTGACTCGCGCTTGCCGATTGCACAAAATTATCGATAATAATTGCACAACGCCTTTGGGAGGGATTCATGAAACGCAAGACGCATCTTCTTTTCTGCGCGACCGCGGCCTGGACCGCGATGGCCGGCCCATCCTTCGCGCAGGACGTCGCGCCCCCGGCCGACGCGGCGTCCGAGGCGGGCGACGACGGCGCCATCGTCGTCACCGCGCGGCGCCGCGAAGAACGATTGTCGGACGTTCCGACCGCGGCTTCGGTGATCGACGCCGCCGCGCTGACCGATCGCGGCGGCGCGCAGACGAGCGGCGAACTGCTCGCCGATCAGCCGAGCATCCGCTTCAACAACCTCAGTTCGTCGGTGACCTCGGAAATATCGATCCGCGCCTCCTCGACCGCGCGCGCGACCAACGGCGACCCCAGCGTCGGCCTCTATCGCAACGGGTCCTATATTGGCGGCGGCGCCGTCGGCGGGCGCAATTTCAGCCGCCTCGACATGCTCGACATCGGCCGGGTCGAGGTGCTGCGCGGCACGCAGGGGGCGCTCTATGGCCGCAACGCCGTCGGCGGCGCGATCAACATCATCTCGGCCGAGCCCGGATTCGACCTCTCCGGCTGGGCGAGTGCCCGCTACGGCTTCGAGACCAACAGCTTCCAGATGCAGGGCGCGGTCAACGTCCCGCTCGGCGAGGGCGCAGCGGTGCGCATCAGCGGCGACCTGGTCCAGCAGGACAAGGGCTTCTTCTACAACCCCGACAATGATGTCTATTTCGACCGGCAGAAGGGGCACGGCCTGCGCGGCCAGCTTCGCCTCGCGCGCGGCCCCGTCGACATCGTCCTGCTCGCCGAAACGCAGCGGCTGACGACCCCCGCGATCCATTATCAGATCTTCATTCCGGCCGGCACGCCGGGCTTTCCCGGCGGCTATATCCAGGATCGCTTCCGCTATCCCTGGAGCACCGCGCCGCGCGCCAGCCAGGACGTCGACGGGCTGCAGGCGATCGTGCGCGTCGACCTTGGCGGCGCCCGGCTCAACGCGACGACCTTCTTCCGCAAGCGGCACAGCGAATATGATCTCGACAACGACGGCGTCAGCGCCGCGGAACTGGCGCGCGCCCGCGCTGCCGGGCAGGTCGGGCCGGCGACGCCGATCGATCCGGGCAGCGCCTCCTATGTCGTCGACACGACCGACATGCTGTCGCAGGATCTGCACGTCACCGGCGGCAGCGATCGCCTGACCTGGCTGTTCGGTGTCGAGGCGATGCTGCTCGACAGCGACTTCTCGGTGACGACGACCCGCACGCCGACGCTCGCCAATCCGTCGCCCGGCAACGTCGCACCCGCGCGGCTCCATTTCGAAAGCTATGCCGCCTATGGCTCGCTCGGCCTCGATCTCACCGACAGGCTCAACCTGACCGGCGAGCTGCGCTATACCCGCGACAGCCGCAGCATCAGTGCCCGGCTCTACGATCTGGGAACCGGGCTTCCGACCGGCGGACCGACCCGCGTCATCGACGACAGCATCGAAGCCGACAACCTCTCCTACAATGCGACGCTGTCCTACAAGCTCGCGCCCCGCATCCTCGCCTATGCCAAGGTCGGGAGCAGCTATCGCGCCGGCGGGTTCAACACCCGCCTGTCCGACCCGCGCGCGCCGAGCCCGGTCGAAGTGCTGTTCGGCAACGAGAACAGCACGAGCTATGAGGTCGGGATCAAGGGCCAGCCCGCCCGCCGCGGCTATTTCGCGATCGCGGGCTATTACACCGATCTTCGCGACCTGATCGCGCAGGTCGACGACGGCTGCGCCCTGACCAATCCGACCTGCCCGGTGGCCGCGGTCAGCTATCTGACCAATGCCGGCAATGCGAAGAGCTGGGGCATCGAGGCCGAATACAGCCAGGGATTCGACATCGGCGCGGGAAGCGGGCGCCTCGCGCTCAGCGGGTCGCGTCAGGGCGGCGAGGTCAAGAGCGGACGCTACGCGGGTCTCGACCTGGCGCAGGTGCCCGACTGGCTGGCGTCGGCGAACCTCAATCTGCGCTACCCGGTCGCGCGCGACGTGACCCTCACCGGCAACATCCTGGTGAGCGCGCAGTGGGGCGGCAAACAGGAACTGACGCCGACCTCGGTCGACCTCGACGACTATCGGCTCGTCAACCTGCGCTTCGGCGTCGAATTCGGCGGGTTCGGCATCGCCGCCTTCGCCAACAACGTCTTCGACAAGGTCTATTATGTCGCGCAGGCGCCGACGATCAACCGCTACAGCCAGCCGCGCGTCGTCGGTCTCGAAGCCCGGTACAGCTTCTGAAAAGCGGGCCGATGCCGGCCTGCACGGGCAGGCGCGGCATCGGCCCAAGGTTTCCCCAGTGGTGGGGCGGAGAAGACCGGGACGCGATCGGTGGCGGCTATTCGAGCAACGGGAGCAATTCGTCGGTCAGATAGCCGAAGCGGCGCATCTGCTGATGATGGGCGGTCACGACCGCGCGAACCTGACGCGGGGTCAGCCTGTCCCGCCACTGATCCGCCCGCCCCTCGCGAAAGAAGCGTTCGGCGCTGTCGGGCTTTTCGCTGAACCCCGCCTCATCCTCCTGCTGCTTCAGCGCGGCGAAGGACGACCGCTCCATGGCGGTGGCGAGTTGTTCGGGCGAGGGCGAAAGCAGCAGGTGGCGGGCGAGCGCCCCGAACGCCGCAGCCGGATCGGCCAGCATGTCCTCGTAGCGCATGACATGGATCGCACGATGCGGCGCGCGCGTCCAGCTTTCGACATGCTGGCTCCACGACCCGTAGATCTCATAGACACTCTTGTCCGAAACGCCGGTTTCCTTGTTGCGCAGCGCCATCTCCCCGATCGCATAGTCGATGTCGCTGCCCAGGTGATGCGCATAGGATATGGCGACGTCGAGCGGGTTGCGCACGATATAGATAGCGCCCGACGTCACCGCGAAGTTGATCGCGGGCACGCCGCGGTCGGACACCAGCGCATGATGGGTCTTGACCATCGCCAGCCCCTCGGTGCGTTCGGCGATCTCGGCCTGAACCGCCGGGCGGATGCGCGCGATCTCGGCGCGGTCGGCTTCGGTGACCGGCTTGCCCAGATGGCGCTCGTAGGGTTTGGCCGCGATGTCCCACAGCGTATATTCGGTCATCCGGTTGATGCTCTGCGGCGCGCCCGCGTCGTCGTCCTGCATGATCTTCAGCAGGTTGTTGAGGAACGCCCGCGTCCAGGTGTTGCCCGACTTGGGGTAGGAGGCGATCCACAGGATGCCGCTGGGCGCCGCCGCCGTCCCGGGCGCCTCCTCGCGGTCGCGGCGCTCGCCCCGCTCAATCGAGGCGGGCATGACGGAACCAGCCGACGCGGACCTGTTCGCCGCGCGGCGTATAGCCGATCAGCGTCAGGTCGATGCCATAGATCGGCCAGATCGGCTCGCGCTGCTTCTCGCGCAACTCCCCCGATTGCAGGATCGCGACCATGCCCAGCAGATTTTCCTGCACATGGTCGGCCGCCCAGGCTTCGAGCACCGTGCGGGTGTGCCCGATGATCCGCGCCGCGACATCCTTGCGCCGCGCGGCGGGCGACACGGCGCACCGCAGATGGGCGAACCGCCCCTTGAGCGGCGGAAAATCACCCAGCCGCGCCGTCGAGACCCCCGCCAGCCGCCCACCGAGATAGGCGACGACGCACAGTTCGGCGGCGCGTTCCTCCGCGACATCGTCGGGCATGCCGATCTCGCGCCAGAAGCTCTTGGCGTCGGCGACGCAACGGGGATCGTCGCGCCGCCATGCCCGGACTATTTCCAACGGTTCCATATCGGCCACCTTATGTCCCGGTCGACGTGCACGACAAGGGAAAGGATTGGCGGCACAGCACGATCAGAAACCGATGCCGAACTTCACATAGGCGCCCCGGATCGTCCGGTCGAAGGATTGCGCCTTGTCGATCCCGCCGTCGATGGCGTCGAAGAAGCGTTCCCAGCGATAGCCCGCGGCGACCTTCACCCCGCCGACGCGATAGGACAGGCCCATGCTGGCGCCGAGGTTCGGCACGGTGACCCGGCGCGACCGGCTGCGGTCGATCGTTTCGTCGTAGAGCAAATCCTCCAGTTGCGGCGGATATACGATGTTCGGTTCAAAGTGATAATAGGTGGCGTCGCGTTCCTCGCGGCTGGCCATGGCCTGCTTCCCGAACAGCAGGCCGCCGTTGATCCGCCAGTCGAGGGCGAGACTGCCGTCCTGTTCGTTGCCCACCAGCCGCTTCGACGCTTCCCATGACAGCGAGGGGCCAAAGCCTTCGAATTTGCGCGTCGAGGCGAGCGAGGCATTGTACAGTTCGTGATGGGTCGTCGGATATTTGATTTCCGAATAAGCGGCGCGATAGCGGTCGGGGATGCCGACCATGTCGATGTCGGTGGCGGATCGGAACTGGGCGTAGGTCATACCCAGGCCAATAACCGACGTGCCGCCCTCTCCCATCAGGCCCAGGCCGACATCCTTGCCCACCATGAAATCGACGATGCTGTGATCTTCATATTGCCCGACCTCGATGGTGCCGAAATTCTCGCCGCCGCTGAAATAGCGCGGAGGGTCAGTGGGCAGGATGCCTTCAACATAACCTCCCTTCGCCTGTTCGGAACTGATGCCTTTATGTTGCGCGTCGAACCTCCTGCCGCGATACGCTCCCCAGACGCGCCAGCCGTCGGGCATGTTGAAGGTGATCCTGGCATCGCGGACATGGCTGATACCCAGGCCCGCCCGCTGCGTCGCCGTCGCGGTATCGGCAAAGGGCAAGCTGTCGAGATAGTCGTCGAAAAAATCCTGCTTATACAGTGCGTTTTTGGCCGTCATGCTGTTCGCACCCATGCCGAATTCAAGTTCGACCGGATAGGGCTCGCCCGGCTTCCGGCGGCGCCAGCCGCTTCCCCAAGGCAGCGAGCCTTCGCCGAAGCTCTTGGATACTCGCAAGCCGTAAAGGCGCGGCTCGGTCAGGAAGACGTTGGTGGTCAGGCCCGAATCGTCACTGTTCAGGAACGATCCGGTCAGCGCCGTCTTGTTGAACACATTCTTGACGTAAGCCATGATCCGCCAGCTATCGGCGATGTCGAGGATCGCCGCGACATTGACCGTCGAATAGCCGCGCAGACGGTCATAGGGATTGCTGTTGAACACCCGCGCCCAGCTTTTCGACTGATAGTGATAGTCGCCATGCAGCGTCAGGGCCCAGTCGGTGGCGAGCGGGATCGTGTAATCCACCGTCACCGTCGCCGTATAATGGGGTGCGTTAGGCAGTTCGTTGCCACTTAGATCCTTGGAAAACCCCTTGCCGCCGTTGGGCGCGGACGCGGGATCGAAACCAATATAGCCGACATATGCCGGATCGACCGGCACCGGGCCATTGCTGCCCTTCTTCACGGTCGGATTGGCGACATAGGGAAGACCCGTCATCGGGTCGACTCCGCCATAATAAGCGTCGATGCACATGCCGTTAAAGCTGCCCCCCTGACCTTGCGGCAGGTTGATCTTGCCTCCTGCGGCAACGACATAGGTCGGCAGGATGCAGTTGGACGGAATGGTCGGGAACGGACGAACGACCACCCAGTCGGGATTGCCGGCGGTCCGATCCATCAGGTCGACGGCGCTCGATCCATTGGCGAGTCGGGTGTTTTGATACCCGCCTTTGAAACCCAATCGCAGACGGTCGGTCGGCCGCAAGTCCGCCTCGATCTCCAGACCCCATATTTTCGAATCGAAATTGGAATTCACGGCCGCCCGGTTGACGATCTCCGACGTCTGGTAATCCTTATAATCGTAATAGAATGCTCCCAGATTCAGTGTCAGCGCCCCGTTGAACAACGTATTCTTGGTGCCTATTTCAAAGGCGTTGACATATTCTGCCTTGAAGGTTTCGGGCGCGCCCTGAAGTTCCGCGATGATCGACGGGTCGAACTGGCCGTATGTGGCAAGAGCTATCGGCGGCGGATTGGCGCCGCCTGCCTTGTAGCCGCGCGCGAAGGACGCATAGAGCAAGGTGTGATCTGTGAAGCCCGTTTCCGGCTGCCAGTCGATCGCGATACGCCCCGTCGGTTCGCTCCATTTCTGGGAAACGACCTTCGCCGTCGGATATTCGCCAGTCGCGAAACCTGCGAGCAGCCAGCTTGGAATCTGAGGCGCATCCTTTTTATCGACCGTAAAGCGCAGGCCGCCGGTCAATTTCAGATTGTCCGTAATATTGTAATAGGCCTCACCGAATGCGGCATAGGAATGCAACGTGTAAG
This sequence comes from Sphingopyxis sp. 550B, assembly GCF_057401805.1. Lineage (NCBI taxonomy): Bacteria > Pseudomonadati > Pseudomonadota > Alphaproteobacteria > Sphingomonadales > Sphingopyxidaceae > Sphingopyxis > Sphingopyxis sp. 550B. Next base: position 372,772 of record NZ_CM171610.1, read on the forward strand.
GATTGCGGCTGAGGAAATAATTTCGGCCTTCACCATTCAGGCTGCCGATCGGATTGGGATCGATATAGATACAGTTGGTGATAGTATATTGCCCCCCCGGATCGGGCGGGGCCCCGGTGGGACTTTGACACTCGCTGTTGTCCGAGACGCCCGGGATATAGACGTTGCCCTCGGCATATTGGTCCCATTGCAGGGCAGCGAACATGCTGAGGCTGTTGACGAAGACATAATAGCGATCTTCGGTCTTGTAGCGCAGATAGTTGGCGCCGAGGCTGAAATTGAACGGTCCGTCGAAATCCGACGACAGGCGAAGCTCCTGGCTGAACTGCTTGGACTCAGCGGTCGACAGATCGCCCAGCAGCAGCCGATCCGAGCAGCCGAGTTGCGGATCGCAGAACACGCCGTTCGCATCGAGCACGCCGGGACGCTTTGGCCTGACAATTCTTGCCGTGGGATCAAATGCCCCGGATTTGGTGGTGAAACGGTTATAATCCTGCGTCGAGAACAGCGAATCGGTGCTGTAGGCAGTTTCCGAACTCAGGGTCAGCGTATCGCTGAGGTCCACATTGAGTTGCAGCTCGAAGATATCGGTTTTCGCCCGATATTCGGGCTCGATCGACGATTCGATGACACGCAGATCCCGCGACTGGAATGCACTGGCATAGGGATCGACGTCCTTGAATACCGGATTTCCGAGATTGCCGGTGGGTCCATAAAATGGCAGCGCGAAACCGTTCGGCGTCTGGAACGCCTCGTCCGAATAGAGCGACACCGGCAGGCAGCCCTGGCTGAGATAGGTGCGGGCCCCGAAATAACCGCCCAAATCCTGGTTGACTGAAACGCCGCCAACTTCGCTCAGCCCCGGATCCTTCTTGCACAATTGCTTGCCGCTGCGCAGCCGGTCGTCATGTTCCTGAAAATGCTCATAGACGAAATCGGCGCGCAGCCACGACGTCGGCTCGAGGCGCAGCGAGGCACGCAGCGACCACAGGTCACGCCCGTCAATCTGCTTCCCCGTCATCTGGTTCGTCGTGTAGCCGTCGCGCTTGGTCAGCGCGCCCGCGAGGCGGAAGGCGACCTTGTCGTCGACCAGCGGGACGTTGATCATCCCCTCGACCCGGCGGTTCTTGTAATTGCCGACATCGACCGACGCGAAGGCGTCGGGGTGATATTCCGGCTTGGCGGAGATCAGGTTGACGACACCCGCCGTGGCGTTGCGGCCATAGAGCGTGCCCTGCGGGCCGCGCAAAATCTCGATCCGCTCGACGTCATAGAATTCCTGCTCGAAGAAGCGGTTGCGGACGAACGGCGTGTTGTTGAACGCGATCGCCACCGCCGGATCGGTCGTCGCCGACACCGCCTGCGTGCCGATGCCGCGAATCTGGATCGTGTAGCCGGTGAAATTGGTCTTGCTGAAGGTGATGTTCGGCGCCTGGCTGATCAGGTCGGGGCCGCCCGCGACCTGCCGCGTCGTCAGATCCTCCTGGCTGAGCGCCGTCATCGCGATCGGCACCTCCTGGATCGATTCCTGGCGCTTTTGCGCCGTGACCACGATGATGTCGTCGCGATAGGTGCCGGCGTCGGTCTCCGACGTTTCGGCGGGCGCCGCCTTCGGGACGACCGAATAGGTCTGCGGCCCCGTGCGCTGCGCGACCAGCCCGGTCCCGTCCAGCAGGACGGCCAGCGCGCGGTCGGCGGTCATGTCGCCCCGCACCGCGTTGGTCTTCTTGTTCTGCGTATAGCGCCGGGCGGCGACGATCTGGATATCCGCCTGCCGGCCCAGCTCCGCGATCCCCGTTGCCGCCGCCTGCGCCGGAACGTCGAAAGTCTTGCTCTGCGCCTGCGCCGGGCTCGCCGTCGCGACGCAGACGATCGCGGTCGAAGCCATCAGCGCGGCGCGGCCGATTCCAATCCCCATCATGTCCCTCCCTTGTCGGGCGCTTCCCTGCGCCCCTGCCCCACAAGAGACCCCGGCCCGGATTTTCCTTTTCCGGCGCGCCGATTCTTCAAAGACCGGGCCGGCCGATGCGGATCTGCGCGGGATCGGACAGGTCGACGGGCACCCCCAGGCTGACCTCGACCGCCTGCGCGAACCCTTCGGGATCGTCGGTGCGGAACACGCCGTCGAACCGCTCCGCCGCGACGACGGGATCGGCGACGACCAGCTGGCGGCGGTTGTAACGGTTGAACTCGGCCACCGCGCTGTCGAGCCGGTCGCCGGCGAGATCGACCTTGCCGTTGCGCCATGCAAGCGCACGGTCGATCGCGGACGGTGCGGCCGGGGCCTGCTCGATCGCGGCATCGTCCGCGACGAAACCGCGCGACCCGGCCTTCAATCGGACGCGATGGCCCTCCGCGCCCTCGGCCCAGACCTCGACCACGCCTTCGGTGACGAGCACGTCGGCGCCGCCCGCGCGGCGGCGCACCGAAAAGGCCGTGCCGACCGCGCGGATGCGCGCGCGGCCCGCCGCGACGACGAAGGGGCGCCGCTTGTCGCGCGCGACCTGGAACCAGGCTTCGCCCCGCTCGATCCGCACGTTGCGCGCCGCGTCATCGAGACTGACGTCGATGGCGCTGGCGGTGTTGATCGCGGCGATCGATCCGTCGGCCAGCGGCACGCGCCGGATTTCGCCCACCGCGGTCGCATAGCTGGTGCCGCCGAACAGCAGCACGCCCCCGCCGACCGCCGCGGCGACCGCCGCGCCGCCGCCCGCCAGCACGCGCCGCCGGCTCCATCCCGCCCGGACGCCCGCATCCTCGCGCACCGCCGATTGCGCCGGGAACGGCCGGTCGAGCGTCATCCAGGCGGCCTGAGCGCGCAGCAACGCGCCGGCATGCCTGGGATCGCGCGCCAGCCAGCGTTCGAGGTCCCGCTCCTGCGCATCGGACCAGTCGTCGCCGTCCATCCGCGCGACATAGCGCGCGGCATCGGCATCGATGTCGCTGGCTCGCCGCCCGGTCATCGCGGCCGCTCCCCGCCCTCGAAAGCGGCGAGGCGCGCCGCGCTCAGCGCTTCGCCGTCGCGCCACGCGCGCTGGACCGCCCGCACGCCCTGATAAATCTCATTCTCGACGATGCTTTCGCTGACGCCGAGCGCGGCCGCGATCTCGCGCTGCGACCAGCCTTCCAGCTTGCGCATCCGGACGATCCGGCGGCGGCGTTCGGGCAAGGCGTCGATCAGCGCCAGCAGGCGCCGATAGTCGATCCGGCTTCCCGCCTCGCGCTCGGGCGACGGGCGCATGTCGTCCTGAAAGGCGTCGATCTCGGCGATCGCCTCGATCGGCACGACCCGGGCGCGCCGCAGACGGCGGACGAGAAGATTGCGGGCGATCGAGAAGAAATAGGCATCGGGGCGATCGATATGATCGACGCTCTCCAAGGCCGCCAGCCGCGAATAGGATTCCTGGATCAATTCGTCGATATCCTCCTGGGACGCGCGCGTGCGGGCCAGCCACGCGCGCACGGCCGCTTCGTGGGGAATGACGTGCTCGGTCACCCACGCGGCCATGCGGCGTCGCCGCTCGAACTTCACGCCCTTGGTCGTGGGCTTTTCTCCCTCTCCCCGGGATTCTATCGTCTTGAGACCATAAGAGCCACGAGCGCGAATTTTCCTTTCGCGACCGGCGAAAATTGTCGGCGCGGACCTTCACGAAGGTGCGACGGCCACAGCAGCAGGGGCCGTGACGATCGCATACCACAGCGCGCAGCACGGCGCCGCATCGGGCGCCGGTTCGATTCTGATCTGTCGGAAAACTGGAGCGGGCGAAGGGATTCGAACCCTCGACCCCAACCTTGGCAACTTGATCGTGACACTTTTCGATTTCTTCCTTTTCTACGCTACCGCCCCATAATTGCTTACTTTCTTGAGATTATCTCTACGACGCCCTATCCTCGACTAGCCGCTGGAGTACCGTTCAGCGCTGACAATTTGTTGACAATTGCGTGATCTGAGATTTTGTCAGCAAGAGGAGTGGCAACATGCCGACGAGCAAGCTGACAAAGCGTACGATCGACGCGGTGGTATCGCCCGCCTCGAAACAACTCATCTATTGGGACACCGAGATTAAGGGATTCGGACTTCGCGTTCTCCCATCGGGCCTGAAGACCTTCATCGTTCAATACCGCAATGCCGAGGGCATTCAGCGGCGCATGAACCTGGGCCGCTTTGGCGTGCTCACCGTCGAGCAAGCGCGTGATCTCGCGCGGCTGAAGTTGGCGGAGGTCATCGTCGGCGGAGATCCAGCGGACAAGGTCCGGCAGTCGCGCAACGGCATGACGGTGGCCGAGATGTGCGATTGGTATCTCACTGAAGCACGGGCCGGGAACATCCTCGGACGAAAAAGCCTTCCGATAAAGTCATCATCGCTCGACATGGACGAGAGTCGCATAAAGACGCACATCGTCCCGCTGCTCGGAAAACGTGTCGTGAAGCATCTGAAAATTGCCGATGTCGAACAGATGCAGACCGATGTGAAGAACGGAAAGACTGCCAAGCCGCGCACCGGAGGCCGCGGTGGCAGGGCGACCGGCGGTCCCGGCGTCGCGGGTCGCTGCGTCGGAACGCTCCAGGCAATCATTGGTCATGCGAAGCACAAAGGCCTGCTCGAGGTCCATCCGACGCTGGGAGCAAAGAAGCTCGCGGGAAAGAAAAGGACTCGTCGTTTGAGCGTGGCCGAGATCATGATGATGGGAAAGGCGATCGCCTACGCTGAAGCCAATGGGGAGAACCCGATCGCCCTCGGTGTGTTGCGAGGACTATTGCTCACCGGCTATCGGCGGCAAGAAGCGCAAGCAATGCAGCGAGCCTGGCTCCATGCCGATCGCGGATACGTTGTCTTTCCGGATACCAAGGGCGGAGCGCAAGTAAGAGCGATCGGACCGGCCGCCATCCGCATTCTGGAAGCTCAGGTGGAGATAGTCGGCAATTCCCACTTCTTTCCGTCCGCAGCGGGCGATGGCCCATTCACGGCTGTTAGCGACTGCCTGAAACGGGTTTGCGGCTTGGCGGGTATCACGGGAGTTACACCGCATACGCTTCGCCATACCTTCGGAAGCGTTGCCGGAGATTTGGGATTCTCCGAGCTTACGATCCGGGCAATGCTGGGTCATGCCTCGCAGAATGTAACTCAAGACTATGTCCACATCGACGAGGCGCTAAAGCTTGCCGTGCAGCGAACGTCCGACGAGATTGCACGATTGCTTGACATCGGCACTGACGCAAAAATGGAAATGGCGCGACAGTGAGTGCTCAAACGCGGCTGGCCGGCTGCGCCAGTCAGCTTTCGGGCGCGGATGGAGAAATAGCCGATGGCCCAAAAGGCTCGCCGAACAGGGTGCTTGCGATTGCGGTTGCCGCGATCGCCCCGGCGAATTGCGCAACAACAAACATTGGAACGTCATGCGGCGCGATACCCGCAAATGTGTTCGACAGGCCGCGCACCACGGTGATCGCCGGATTTGCAAAGCTCGTCAATGACGTGAACCAGTAAGCAGCGGTGATATAGAGCCCGACCGACGCCGCCACGGCCTGTGGCTTGTATCTCGCGGTACCGAGGATCGTCAGTACGAGGCCGAAGGTCGCAACGAACTCGGCGGTCCACTGCCCCAATCCGGTTCTCGCCTTTGTCGAAAACTGTAAGATCGGAAGGTCGAACATCAGATGCCCGGCCCACGCGCCGAAAATGCCGAAGGCAAGCTGAGCAACGACATATGCACCGGCGTCGAGCTAATGCGTGCAAGTCCTCACGGTCGGACGCAGCGACCTCATGAAGCTGTGGTGCGCCGGGGAGGAATGACGAGGACGCGAAATCTATATTGGATTCGATTGCTTGATTGAGCGTTTCCCGAAATGCGACACCGATTGTGCGCTTCTGGAGCGAGATAAATGCGTTCACCTCGGCTTCGACTTTTTCAATCGACAGTTTCAGGCTTTGGAGATCGCGGAACAGGGTGGATGCAGGCGAAAGCGTGTCTGCACTCGGGGCGGGCGTTTCGGTTATTTTGGTCATGTCATCCAGTTGGCGGCGGGCCTGGACAATGACCAGAAGCTGAGATCGTCCGACATGGTCCGAGATTCTACTTTCTGTCGCGAAGCGTCTCAAAGGTGCTGGCCCGCGGTGCGCGCAGCTTCTCGCGCCGGAAGGGACGTATGCGGCCTATCTGTCTGTACGTGCGCACATCCGAGTGTCAAACGGCGTTCAAAAGGGATCCCCGATCGGCGTCGAAGAGGGACCCCCTTTTCGGATAATATGATGCTGGTTTGTTGAAGATGGCCTTGCGCTGCGTGCGGCGGAGGGCGGGCGTAGCCCGACCGGAGGCGCGCGCAGCGCAAGATAGATTTTTGAAGGCGCCGAAGGTGGCTGTCAGCTGCGGTTTTTGAAGCGCCAGCTGTCGTTGCCCGTCTCGACGATATCGCAGTGGTGGGTGACGCGGTCGAGCAGCGCCGTGGTCATCTTGGGATCGCCGAACACGGTCGGCCATTCGCCGAAGGCGAGGTTCGTGGTGATGATGACGCTGGTCCGCTCATAAAGCTTGCTGATGAGGTGGAACAGCAACTGCCCTCCCGAGCGGGCGAACGGCAGATAACCGAGCTCGTCGAGCACGAGCAGGTCGAGCCGCGACAGCTGCGCCGCCAGGGTCCCGCCTTTGCCGATCCGGGTCTCCTCTTCGAGGCGTGTCACCAAGCGTGTCGTCATCCAGTATATCCGTCGTCAGCCGTTTCACACTGGGATCGTTCGACGCCTCGGGCCGCCTGCTTCCTGCATAGACGCGGTCAAATCGACCCGATACGACAAGTTGATCGACAAGCGCGGCGCCGATGCCGCCACCGCTTCCAATCACCAATGCGCGCTTACCGCTCAAATGCTGCCCTTCCCGGCTATGAAATTGCTTCGGCTATCGGATGCTTAATCGGCGGCGGCGCGATCTCCCATATGCCTCAAAGGGAAGGTAGATCGGTGCCTAGAAGCCGGCCTCGACCGCGAGCCGGATCGCATCGGCCGTCGTTTCGACGCCGAGCGCGCGCAGCAGCGCAGCGCGGTGCATCTTGATCGTGCGCTCCGACAGCGACAGCGTGAACGCGATCTGCTTGTTGAGCTGGCCGCTCGCCATCAGCTTCAGCACCTCGCGCTGCCGCGGCGAGAGCGCCTCGATCTGCGCCCGCGCCCGCGCGCTCCGTCCTCCCACCGCCTCGCCCGCCTCGTCGATCTCGATTTGCGAGCCGAGAAAATACTCAAGAGTTCCGTCGGGGCCGAAAATCGGCGCTACCAGCACGGCATTGCGAAACGGCGTTCCGTCTTTCCGGTAGTTGAGGATCTCCACGAGAGCCGGCCTCTGCTCCCGGATGGCGATCCTTAAAGTTTCGGTCAGTTCGGCTTCGGTAGCGGGGCCGGCGAGGAAGCGGCAATTGCGCCCGACGATTTCCTCCGGTCCATAGCCGGTGAGCGCCGAAAAAGCCGCATTGCACTCGACGATCGGGTTATCGGGGAGGCGCGGATCGCTGATCACCGCGGCGATCGGGCTAGCCGCGATCATTGTCTTCAATGACATAATATCCGCCCGCTCACCCCTGGATGCCCCAAGGGACATGTTGCGACACTTCCCCTTGCTCATGCAAGCCTGCGCCGATGACAAATGCGACGAACCGGAAAAAATTGCGCATGACGCCCCGCATGTCGACGGCACGGGCAGGCTCACCGGCGGCGGCTGGCCATCGTGCGTGCCATCGCGGCGACCGCGAGACCAAGGTCTGATGCGGGTCGCGATCATTGGAGCCGGCATTGCCGGGCTCGCCTGTGCGCGGCGGCTGCGCGATGCCGGGCTGGAGGCAACGCTTTTCGACAAATCCCGCGGCATCGGCGGCCGCCTCGCGACCCGCCGCGCGGAGCCGGGCGATCCCGGGGTCGCATTCGATCATGGCGCAACGCATTTCACGGCGCGCTCCGAAGGTTTTACGAGGCTGGTCGCCGCGTGGGAGAAGGCGGGTCTCGCGGCGCGCTGGCCAGTCGCGGGCGCGGACAGCTGGGTCGGCACGCCGACCATGACCGCGCCGCTCAAAACCCTCGCGGACGATCTCGATGTCCGCCTGTCACGACCGGTCACGGCCCTGACCAGATCCCGCACCGGCTGGACGCTCCACAGCGAAGCCAGGCGGCTCGGCAAATTCGATACGGCGGTGATCGCCATTCCGGCCGAGCAGGCCGCCCCGCTTCTGTCGCTCCATGATTTCGAGATGGCGCGCGCGGCCATGGCGGTGCGCTATAATCCTTGCTGGACCGCGATGTTCGCCTTCGAGGAACGGATCGAGGAGCTCCCCGATTTCCTTCGCGGCGCGGGCTCACTCGTGACCGCGGCACGCGACAGCGCCAAGCCCGGACGCGCGCCGGGCGAACGGTGGGTGGTGCAAGCCGACTGGACCTGGTCGGAAGCGCATCTGGCCAGCGAAAGCGCGAGCGTCGCACGTCTGCTGCTTGCCGAACTCGGAAAGGTCGCCGGCCGCGAATTGCCCGCCCCAAGCCATATCGCGGCCCATCGTTGGCTATTCTCTCAGCCATCGGGACAGGATCCGAAGCTGCTGTGGAACCCTGCCATCGGCCTCGGCGCCTGCGGCGACTGGCTCTACCATGGCTTTGCCGAATATACCTGGCTGTCGGGCCATGTTCTCGGCGCCGCGATCGCAGCGGAGGCGCCGCGATGACGCGCGCAATCGTGATCGGAGCGGGCATCGGCGGCCTTGCGCTCGCCATCCGCCTCCAGTCGGCGGGCCTCGATACGCTGCTCGTCGAAGCGCGCGACCGACCGGGCGGCCGTGCCTATGTCTTCGAGAAGGATGGTTTCACCTTCGACGCCGGGCCGACGGTCATCACCGACCCGGCCTGTCTTGACGAGCTCTGGGCGCTGAGCGGTCAGCGGCTCGAGCGCGATGTCGACCTCGTCCCGGTCTCGCCCTTTTACCGGCTGAGCTGGCCCGACGGATCGATCTTCGACTATGGCAATGACAAGGAGGCGCTCGCCCGCCAGATCGCCGCGCTCTATCCCGCCGATGTCGCGGGATATGAGCGGTTTCTCGGCTTTTCCGCGTCGGTTTACGAGGAAGGCTATGTGAAGCTCGGCGCGGTCCCCTTTCTCGACTTCCGCTCGATGCTGAAGGCGGCGCCGGCGCTTGTGCGGCACCGGGCCTGGCGCTCGGTCTATCAAACCGTCGCAGGCTATGTGCGGAGCGAAAAGCTGCGCGAGGCGCTGTCCTTTCACACCCTGCTCGTCGGCGGAAACCCGATGGCGACGAGCAGCATCTATGCGCTCATCCACAAGCTCGAGCAGGATGGCGGCGTCTGGTATGCGCGCGGCGGCACCAACCGGCTCGTCGCCGGCATGGCCACGCTGTTCGAGCGTCTCGGGGGCACGCTGAGGCTCGGCGATCCCGTTGCCCGCATCGAAACCGAAGGGGACCGGGTAACCGGCATCATGACGCGGAGCGGCTTCACAGCGCGCGCCGATCTCGTCGCCTCGAACGCCGACCTCATGCACAGCTACCGCGACCTGCTTGCGCATCCGCGAGGCAAGCGCGAGGCCGGACGCCTCGCGCGCAAGAACTGGTCGCCGAGCCTCTTCGTCCTCCATCTGGGTGTGCGCGGCACCTTCCCCGAGATCCCCCACCATATGATCCTCTTCGGTCCGCGCTATCGCGGGCTTCTCGACGATATCTACCGGAATGGCGGGCTCGCCGAAGATTTTTCGCTCTACCTTCATCATCCGAGCGCAAGCGATCCGGGCGTTGCGCCGGCGGGCCACAGCAGCTTCTATGCGCTTGCGCCGGTTCCGCATCGCGGCCATGCGCCGCTCGACTGGGAGGTCGAAGGCCCCAACCTCGCGAAGCGCATCATCGCCGAGATCGAGCGGCGCCTGATCCCGGACCTTGGCGCGCGGATCGTCACGCAAATCCAGTATGCGCCGCCGGACTTCGAACAGGATCTCGCCGCGCATCTCGGGAGCGCCTTCAGCCTTACGCCAACTCTGCTGCAGAGCGCCTATTTTCGGGGACACAACCGCGACGCGCGCATCGAAAATCTCTATTTTACGGGCGCGGGGACCCATCCCGGCGCAGGCATTCCGGGTGTCGTCGCGAGCGCGAAGGCGACGGCGCGCCTCATTCTCGGCGACATCGGGGTCAGGATGGACGACCGCCGCTACGAGAGCGGGGGACGCCCGAAATTTTCCGGGCTTGATGGCGCCACGGAAGATGCCATGTCAGGCTGAGCGGATCGACATTCCGGTTCTGCCGGCGGCCAGCGCCTTGCGACCTACGCCTGGCCGCGGCGGGGGGCGGTGATTGTTCATCGCCGGGCGGTGCGACACCATGTCGCACCGCCCAATCCTCCGCATGGACATCCCCGCCGATGCGAGTGCGCACCGTCCGGGCTTCCCGAAAGGTCATCTTTTGCGGAGGGGGGAGCGTGCCCGATGGCAGAACCAGCGACTGCCCGCACCACGGCCCGCCAAAAAGGGAAACCGCCGCCATGCCCCCCGCCATCTTGTGGCTTCGCCAGGACCTCCGCACCACCGACCATCCGGCGCTCCTCGCAGCGATTGCCGAAGGCCCGGTCATTCCGCTCTATATATTGGATGACGAGAGCCCCGAAACGCGCGCCATCGGGGGCGCGCAGCGCTGGTGGCTGCATCACAGTCTCGCTGCACTCGATGCGAGCCTTCGCAAACGCGGCAGCCGCCTCGTCCTGCGCCGCGGCGCTGTCGCCGAAATAGTCGAAAGCGTCGCGGCAGAAGCCGGCAGCACAAGGGTGCACGCGACCCGCTGCTACGAGCCCTGGTGGCGGCACTGCGAGGAAGCGATAGACGCCAGGCTCGAACTGCGACTCCACGACGGCAATTATCTTGCGCCGCCCGAGAGCATCACCAATGCGCAAGGCGCGCGCTACCGCGTCTTCACGCCATGGTATCGCGCGCTGCTGGAGCGCATGCCGCCCGCCCTTCCCCATGCGGCGCCCGACCATATTCCGCCGCCTCGGGCCTGGCCGGCGTCGGACAATCTCGCCGATTGGGGCCTGACCCCGATAAGCCCCGACTGGGCCTCGGGATTTGGCGACTGGCGCCCGGGCGAGAAAGGTGCTTGGCGGGCGCTACGCGACTGGCTGCCGCTTGCCGGCGCCTATAAGGCCCGCCGCGACTATCCCTCGCTCCCCGCGACATCGCGGCTGTCGCCGCATCTTCATTTCGGCGAAATCAGCCCCCGGTCGATCTGGCATGCGCTCGGCGAGCGCGACGATGCTGGCGCCGAGACCTTTCGATCGGAGCTCGGCTGGCGCGAACATGGCATCAATCTCGTCGACCAGATGCCCGATTATGGCGATCGGAACGGGCGCCCCACCTTCGATGATTTCGGCTGGCGGAGCGGCCCCGAAGCCGACCGGGACTTCACCGCCTGGACCCGGGGACGGACCGGCTACCCAATCGTCGACGCGGGTATGCGTCAGCTCTGGAATATGGGATGGATGCACAACCGGGTCCGGATGGTCACCGCCTCCTTCCTCGTCAAACATCTGCTGATCGACTGGCGCCGGGGAGAGCGCTGGTTCTGGGATACGCTGCTCGACGCCGATCTCGCCTCGAACGCGATGAACTGGCAATATGTCGCGGGCACCGGCGTCGACGCGCCAGTCTTCTCGCGCATCATGTCGCCGCTACTCCAGAGCGAACGGTTCGCGATGGGCGACTATGTCCGCGCTTATGTTCCCGAACTTGCGCATCTGTCGGACACCGAGATCGTCGCGGCCCATGGTCAGGATGCGCGGGTACCAAAGTATCCGCCACCGCTTGTCGGTCACGAGGCGGCGCGGGCGCGGGCGCTGGCTGCCTGGGAAGCACTGCGCGGCTAGCGAAGGAAGGTCATGCGGCTAGTCGAAGCCGGCGCTTGCCACGCCTTGGCTGTTGTAAACCGGGCCTTCGCGCGACACCGCGAATTTGCGGCTCGACGACGCGCGCACGCCAAATGCGCCGATATGCCCCAGCATTCCCCTGTACTGCGGCCCGGCCAGATGCGCGGCGAGCGCAGCTTCGCCGTGCCATTCCTCGAACACGTGGATGCGCGTCGCCACATGCGGATCGGCGGTCCAGTCGTAAGCGAGACAGCCTGGCTGTACGAGCGCGCCTTCGATCCAGCCGCGTGCGCCGGCCAGCGCCTCTCCGCGCGCCTCGGGATCGATATCGATGACCGCCTAGATCAGGATCTTCATGCCTGCACCTCGGTTCTTGAAAGCTGCGGCAACGGCCGGAACCGCCGCTCTGCAAACAGCCACCTGCCATCGACCCGGCGGCAGACGTCGTCATAGATGCCGAGGGTCCGGTGAAGCGCGCCGTCTCGCAGGAAGATTTCCTCGGTGTAGGACCGCATGGCCGCCTTTTCTTCACGGACCTCGATCAAACCCGGCCAAGCGCGAAAGACGATGTCGGGAAAGGCGCGCATCGCCGCGCGCCAGGTGTCGACGATTGTCGCCTTGCCCTCGAAAATCCCGAAACCGGGAAGCGACCACAGGCTGCCTTCGTCCCAGGTCGCGGCCCAGGCTTCGCTGTCTGCCCGGTTGACCGCGTCGGCATAGGTGTCGAGCAGGTCGCGTAGCGCCAGCCGGTCTTCGAACGATCCCTCGAATGGCATGCAAGCCCCCTTCTCGCCCGGCTGCGTCGATGGTTCAGCCTGCCGCCGGTTTGCCTCCAGCGGTTCGGAAGGAAAACTGCCGATATCGCTAGCGGCGAAGGCCGCCTCTGCCGGACCGGAGAACCCGCCCCAAAGGACAGGTCGCCCCGGCAGGGCGGGGCGCCTAAATTCACGCCTGTCCTATCCCCCCGGGACGAACATTCGAAAAGGAATGACCAATGGCTATTTCCCGTATCTCGCTTTCGCTTGCTACAGCAGCGCTCGCGCTTGCCGGCGGCATCGCGGCCGCCAAGAACCCGATGGTCGGCGGCGCCGCGATGTATGAGACCAAGACCATCGTCGAAAATGCCGCCAATTCCAAAGATCACACGACACTGGTCGCGGCGGTCAAGGCCGCCGGCCTCGCCGAGACGCTCTCGGGCGCCGGCCCGTTCACGGTCTTTGCACCGACCAACGCCGCCTTCGCCAAGCTTCCCGCCGGCACAGTCGATACGCTGCTCAAGCCCGAGAACAAGGCGATGCTGACGGGCATATTGACCTACCATGTCGTGCCGGGCCGCCTGACCGCGACCGATATTGCGGCGCAGGCCAAGGCCAATGGCGGCAAGGCGGTGCTCACGACGGTGCAGGGCGCCAAGCTCGCCGTCTGGGAGAAGGATGGCAGCTGGTATGTGAACGACGCCAAGGGCGGCACGGCGAAGATTGGCCCCGCCGACGTTCTCCAGTCGAACGGCGTGATCCACGTCATCGACGGCGTGCTGCTTCCCGCCTGATACATCACCGGGGCCGCGCGACGTCTGTTGGCGCAGCGCGGCCCCGCTTATCGAAAGCCCTCAAAGCCAGCCCGAAAGATCGCTCCTGACCAGGGCGGTGAGCATGTCCATCCCGACATCGCTGTCGTTGAGACAGGGTATATAAGCGAAGTGGCGGCCGCCGGCGGCAAGGAACTGCTCGCGGCCGCGGATAGCGATTTCCTCAAGGGTCTCGAGGCAATCGGCGGCGAACCCCGGCGCGATCACAGCCACCGACCGGCCTTCGCGGCCGAGCGCCTCGAGCATCATGTCGGTTGCCGGTGTCAGCCATTTGGCCTTGCCGAAGCGCGACTGAAAGCTCGGCACGACAGTCTTCCCCAGAACCTCGCCCAACCGGCGCGCGGTCTTGAGGCACATGCAATGATAGGGATCGCCGAGATGCAAGGTGCGCTCGGGCATGCCGTGGAAGCTTGCAACGATCGTGTCGGGCACGAAGTCGAGGCCACCGATCGCACGTCCGAGCGACGACGCCAGCGCCTCGAGATGGCGATCGTCATCATGATAGGGTGGAAGGATGCGCAGCGCCGGCTGCCAGCGCAGGCGCGCCATATGCGCCTGGACCGCATCGCTCACGCTCGCGGTCGTCGCGGCGCAATATTGCGGGTATAAAGGCGCGACGAGAATTCGGCGACATCCTGCCGCAAGAAGCGCGTCGATGCCGTCCGCGATCGGGCTGCTGCCATAGCGCATCGCATGCGCAACCACCGCATCACCTCCAAGCGATGCCTGGAGCGCTTTTGCCTGGCGGCGGGTGATCGCCGCGAGCGGCGAGCCCTCCGATGTCCAGATTTCGCGATAGGCCTTGGCGGACTTTCGCGGCCGAACCGCAAGAACGACCCCGCGCAGGATCGGCTGCCAGATCAGCGAGGGCAGTTCGACCACGCGCCGGTCGGAGAGAAATTCCGCGAGATAGCGCCGTACCGCGCGGCTCGTCGGCGCGTCGGGCGTGCCAAGATTGACGAGCAGCACGCCGATCCGGTCGGCCGTCACGGCGGGGTGCGCCGCCGGAAGACGGGCGAGCTCCGCCTCTCCGTAACAGTTCCCGATTTCAGGCGTTGCCAGAGGCCCTTCGACAGTCATTGCAATCTCCGCGGTCAGGATGCCTCGCGGCAACCATGCCGCGCGGCGTCGATCGCATGTCTTCGACTTGCCCTTCGCCGCCAAGCTGCACCAAGGGGCAGACTGGATACCGTTTCCCGCCTCCCGGCAGCCCCCCGGGATGCGGAAACTTCGCTTGCTGCCGCGACCCATCGCCGACATTCCGAGCGGCGCCCACACTCTTGAAACGGTAAAACGGCTTTCCTAACTTTTCCCCGGACGCGGGATTTTCCGTGTCCTCAGGACATAGAGAGCGCCGGCTCTGAGTCCCGGCGCATCTCATGCCCGAATTGCTTCAATCAGGAGGATTTGGAAATGAGAACCGATTTTTGACCGGCCCCCACCGAGTGGTCCGATCGGATTGTTAGTGCATTGACGCCTCCATCGCCAGTGTTGGCCGTAGGTGGAGCGAAGCGGAACCGGAGGGCGACACTGGCGATGGAACAGCCTCTGGCGCCGGTGGTCGATATCCCAGCGAGCTGTGCGGCCGGACGGTGTTGTAATGACGCCTCCACGCCTCGATCAGGATACGAGCCTCGGCGAGCGAGTAGAAGATTTCGCCGTTGAGCAGTTCATCGCGCAGCGACCCGTTGAAGCTTTCGCAATAGCCATTCTCCCATGGCGATCCGGGCGTGATGTAGAGCGTCTTCACGCCGATCTGGGCGAGCCATTGCTGCACCGCCGTCGCGATAAACTCCGGACCATAGCACATTGGGAAGCAGCCTTTCGAAGGGCCGCGATGCCTTGATGGAGACAAGGGCGCGTAGCGCCCGCCGGCTTCATCAAGGCAGTCATGACCGGCCAGCAGGTCTCTAAAGAGATGTTGTCGACACAACTCTTTGGAGGCTGACCGATCATGACCAAGCTGTATTCTACGCCACCCGACGCCGTCCTGGTAGCCATCGATATGTCGAAGCACCGCCAGGAGGTTCTCCTCGAACGACCGGAGGGCGGCCGCCGACGCCGTATGACCGTCATGGCGACGAAGGCGGACTATGACC
The DNA here is from genome assembly GCF_057401805.1 of Sphingopyxis sp. 550B. Classification (NCBI taxonomy): domain Bacteria; kingdom Pseudomonadati; phylum Pseudomonadota; class Alphaproteobacteria; order Sphingomonadales; family Sphingopyxidaceae; genus Sphingopyxis; species Sphingopyxis sp. 550B. The sequence goes on from NZ_CM171610.1 coordinate 388,347, forward strand.
GGCTGGCGGACGATCTGACGGCCATCGGTAGGCCCGTGATCGTCGGCTTTGAAGCAACCGGCAACTATCACCGCACGTTGGCGCATCGATTGCTGTCCGCCGGGTGCGAACTGCGCCTGATTTCGTCGGTCGCCTTGGCCCGGACACGCGAAGCGCTGCACAATGGCTGGGACAAGAATGATTCCAAGGACGCGCAAGTCATCCTGCACATGCTGAAGATCGGCGCGACCCAGCGCTATGTCGATCCGCTGGCGGCAGGGATCAACGATCTGCAGGAGATGTCGAAGACGCATGAAGCCATATCGAAGGCGAAGACCCAGACCTGGCATCGGATCCTCACGCATTATCTGCCACTGTATTTTCCGGAGATCGAGCGTTTCGCCGGCAACAGCCGGTCCGACTGGTTCCTGGCGTTGATCGAACGCTTCCCGACGCCGGGCAGCATCACCTCGATCGGACGCGAGGCGTTCACCGAACAGGCTTGGCCGCTGATCGGTCGCAAGGTCTCCAAGGCCCGGGTGGTCAACGATATTTACGAGACCGCCTGTGCATCGATCGCGCTGCCGATCGACGAAGATTCCACGGCGGTCGCCATGTTCCGCATGGTCATCGCCCAGGCGCGCACCCTGATTCAGCAGCGTAACGAGATCGAACGGATCGCCCATGACGCGCTGGCGACGAACAGCGATTATCAGCTCCTGCGCATGATCCCCGGTATCGGTCCGATCAACGCCCTGACGATCCTGGCCGAGGCCGGCGATCTGCGCCGGTTCAGCCACCATCGCCAGTTCCTCAAGTTCTGCGGCCTCGACCTCGCTACCTACCAGTCAGGGATATTTCGGGGGCGGACGAAGCTATCAAAGTACGGCAATGCCCGGCTGCGACGCACCTTCTGGATGGCCACGCAGGTCGCGATCCGACAACCCAACAACAGCTTCCGTGACAAGCTCTCCCGCTATGTCGATGGCCATGCCGACGACCCCGATCGCCGCCGCAAGGCGATGACCGCTCTCACCGCCAAGATGGCGCGCGTCGTGCACGCCGTCATCAAGACGGGAACCGAGTACCGCCCGTTCGTCGAACGGGCGGACACCAGATGGAAGGACCCCTCTCTGCTGTGCCGTGAGGGCGCTACGGCGACCCTGTAGATAATGTTCGGGCCTTCCATCTGGCATGCGTATCTCATCTTAAGGACGGTGAGGACCACGATCCCGATGATCGATGGATCCTGTGTTTGCTATGGCCGAGAGCGCCTTCCTTGACGATGGAAGCCATCTGGATCATAAAATCATCAGCGCCGATCACACTCGGCGCAACGAGACCTGCTGGCATTTTCCCGCTGCGCCTTCCCAACATAGGACGTTGTCCGACCTGATATGCGCCGGCGGCCCACGCGTGACGAACAGCTCGGAGAGTGCCGCCAGCACGTCATCGCTCCTGAGCTTGCGCGCGACCGGCAGCGCCGGCACTCCCGGCTCGCCTCGTCGATGATCGACAGGATCCGATATTTGCGACCATCGTGGGTCCGCCCTTCGACGAAGTCGTAGGACCAGACATGCCCGGGATATTCCGGCCGGAGCCGGATGCACGATCCGTCGTTCAGCCACAGCCGCCCGCGCTTCGGCTGCCTTTGCGGCACCTTGAGCCCCTCGCGCCGCCAGATGCGCTCGACCCGCTTGCGGTTCACATGCCACCCCGCATCGCGCAGCAACGCCGTCACCCGGCGATAGCCATAGCGACCATATTGCCGGGCCAGCGCGATGATATCCTCGGTGAGAGCGGCTTCGTCATCCGCCCCGCGAGGCGCCTTGCGCTGTGTCGATCGGTATTGCCCGAGCACGCGGCAGAGCCGCCGCTCGGACACCGGCATCATCCTTCTGATGTGGTCGATACAGCGCCTTCGGCGCGCGGGGCTCAGAAGTTTCCCCGGGCAGCTTCCTGCAATATCAGCTTGTCGAGTGTCAGATCCGAGATCGCACGACGAAGCCGCGCATTCTCCTTCTCCAGATCCTTCATTCGACGCGCCTGATCGGTCTTCAGGCCACCATATTCCTTACGCCACCGATAATAGGTCTGCTCACTGATCGCGATCCGCCGACATGCTTCAGCCGTCGTCGCCCCCTGCGCCAGCACAACCTCCGCTTCACGCAGCTTGCCGATAATCTCTTCCGGGCGATGCTTCTTGCTCGGCATTCCGTATCTCCTTCGTCGTCCAAAATATCATCAATTTTGGACCACTCAGAAGGGGGCAGATCACTTCCGTTACAAGGATTATCGCAAGTCCGGTGCGGGACGGCAGCAGGTCATGACGCTCGCCGCCGACGAGTTCATCCGCCGCTTTCTCCTCCACGCCCTGCCGCGCGGGTTCCACCGCATCCGCCACTATGGCCTGCTCGCCAGCGCCAGGCGCAAGGATCATCTCGAACGCGCCCGCCGCCTCCTCGATGTCGCGCCTTCCCCGACCGAGGAACCGACCGACGAGCCCCAGCCCCAGCCAACCTGCCCGTGCTGCGGCGGCACGATGATCATCATCGAGGTCTTCGAGCGCCGATATCAGCCCCGCGCGCCGCCGCCCACAGCGCTCCCATCCGGGAGACACGCACCGTGACCCGGCACGGCCCATCGCCTTCTTTATTCAGGGCACACCCGCGCCTGGAAGCAGACCCGCTCGCGCAGGTGCTGCCCATAAGCGGACATCGCACGCCCAAAATCCGCCCGTCCGCTTTTCAGCGTCCGCTTTCGCGGCCCATATCCAGACGGTCCCTTCTCAGATGCGCCTGCTTTTCGGCAACCGTCAGCCGCACCGGGCCGCGCGCAAAACCGCTTTCCCCATAGCTCAGCCCAGGAACCCCGCGGTTCGGGCATCGAAGACTTTCTGACGCCTCGCGGCGTCTGAAACTCTCAACGGTAGCGGATCGTCCGCTTGTCGCACAATGCTCCAGAAAAAGGCCGTTCGCGCTGCTTTCGCCGGGCGATCAATCAAGGTCCGTAAACGATCCGTAGTCTTGCCATTTGGTCGAAGGTAGCGAAAATGAATCGTTAGCGTGAGGGGGATCAATGCAGGACGGACTCGTCGATCGGATTTACGAATGCTCGGTGGTGCCCGAGGCTTGGCCAGGGGTTCTCGACGAGGTGGCGGCGCTCGCGGGATCGGCAGGTGGCCTTCTCTTTTCGGCGCGCAAGGCGCTGAATTGGACCGCCTCCGACCGTGTTGCCGACATCTTTGCCGCTTATGTCGAGGAAGGATGGTTCGGTAAATGCAGCCGGCGCGTCTGCCTGATGGGCCGCGAGGAGCCGTCCTTTTTCGTCGAGCATGATTTCTGGAGCGACGAGGAAATCGATGCAGATCCGGTCTATCGCGATTTCTTTCGACCGCGCGGGCTGGGATGGTCGGCGGGGACCGGGGTTCAGGTGTCGACCGGCGACAATATCGTTTTCAGCGTCGAGCGCGCCTTTTCGGACGGCCCGGTGGCGGCGGACAGCGTGGCACGACTCAACATGCTGCGCCCGCATCTGGCGCGCAGCGCGCTCGTCAGCGCGCGGATGCAGCACAAGCGCGCGCAGGGCGCCGCCGAGGCGCTGGCCGCGCTGCAACTGCCGGCCTTTCTGCTGCGCGCCGGGGGCGAAATGGTCGAGGTCAGCCCGCTCGGCACCGATGTGTCCTCGCTTGTCATTTGGGGCGCCCACGGCCGCCTGCGTTTGGCGGATCGGCAGGCCGATGCCCTGCTCGACGACGCGCTCGCATCCCTGACCGCGGCGCCCGAAGCCAGCGCACGCTCGTTTCCGGTGCGCGACGCGGCGGGAGACCCGCAACAGGTTGCGCATCTGATCCCGATCCGGCGCGGCGCACACGATGTTTTCGGCGATTCCTATGCCTTGCTGCTGCTGGTGCCGGTCGTGTCGGATCGTGTGCCGTCGGCAACGCTGATGAAATCGCTTTTCGACCTGACCCCTTCGGAAGCGCGCGTGGCCAGCGGCATCGCGCGCGGCGACACGCCCGAAGCAATCGCCGCGTCGGGCAGCGTCGCCATCAGTACAGTGCGCAGCCAGATCCGCAGCGTGCTCGAAAAGACGGGTGCATCGCGGCAATCCGACCTGGCCGGGCTGCTCGCCCGGATCGGCGCAACCACCCCGAACTGATCGAAAAATCGCTCCCTTTCCTCCATCTGGAGGATGAAGCGCACGCGGGTTTCGGCTCTAACGGCAATCGCTGACGGCGATCTGCGACCCACGGTCGTCAGCCGGCGGTGTTTCGGTCCCTTCGGGGCAGGGGCACCGCCGCCAGACATCAAGGCGATCGCCACCCAGCGGCTGCACTGTCGGGTTTCGCCAAGCGTTCGGAAGCCGAGCGCAGCTATCGATGGCTTTGAAACGGTGGGAAATTTCAGGGGGAAGCCCAATCATTTTTGATCGGCACAAGCGGACAGCCACGGGCGCGGGGTTTCATTGGCGGAAGGCATTATCGGATCGACGCGATATCAGCGTATGGCTGGTCGCGGCGGTTACGCTGCTCATATCAGGCGTCATGATGGCCCCGGCGGCAGCCGAAGAGGTGGCCGATCCGTTCGCGTTGCACCAATTCTCCTTGGCGGCGGAACGGCGGGGCGACATGACGCTGGCCATCGACGGTTTCGCGCGTGCTTGCGAAATGGGGCTGGCGCCGTCGTGCACCATGGCGGGGCTCGCCAAGCTGGACCGCGCGGAAGGTGCCGAGGCGCTGATGGACACGGCGCGCGATCTGGCGGCGGGGTGCCTCGCGGGAAGCGATTTTGCCTGCGCAAAAATGGGAGCGGCATTGGCGAAGACCTCCGCCCGCGCGACGGGCAAGGAAGGCTTTGTCGCGATCGCGCTGTCGCAGATGGGCGAAGATTGCCGCGCCGCGCCGGACCGTGGCGCGTGCCACGACGGTGCAGCCTTGTTGCGCGCCGAGGAGCGCGGTGGCGCGGACATGGACGCCGTCCATCGCTATGCTGCCAAGGTCTGCGCGCGTGAAGCCCGACCTGGCTGCCTGCCGACGACGGCGCCCACGGACGATGGTATCCAGCCCGCCGATCAAGCGTCCGCCCATTGCCGTTCCGCCCGCGCCGACGGCTGCGCCGCACTGCTCGACGTCCTGCTGAGCGGCGGCGACCCAAAGCAGGCGACCGGCGCGCTGGCAACGCTCGAACAGGCGTGCGCCGATCGCGTCGGCATCGCTTGCGCCAATTTGGGGCTGTTTTACTCGAACGGCCCGATTGCCGCGCGCGACGATAGCGCGGCGCGCCGCTTCCTGCGCGCGGGCTGCGACGGCGCGGTAGCGCAGGCCTGTTTCGCCTTCGCCGTGATGCACAAAAAAGGTGTCGGCGGCCCCGTCAATCAGAAGCGCGCGGTCGAACTGGTCGCTCATGCCTGTGATCTTGGCTGGGCCAAGGCTTGCGAAACGCTGGCGACCATCGTCGAAGGCGGCGAGGCGCCGATGCGCCCCGACCAAAGCCCCGGCGCGCTGCGCCAGCGTGCCTGCCGACTGGGCAGCGCCGGCGCCTGCAGCGCGGGCGCTTCTACCCCCACTTCACCGGTTTGAAAGGCGGACAGCCAGTTCCATGAAAATTCGCAAACTCCTGTCGCGCATTCCGGTCGTTCTCGCTGCTGCCGCCACGCTGGTGGCATCCACGGGCGCACAGGCGCAGAACAATGAGGAAAAACTGCGCTCGATGGCGCAATATTATGGCTTCGCCACCTATGCACTGGGAGCCAACGAACGCTGCGACCTGCTCGATGCCGGTGAGTATCGCGCCCTGATCGTGCTGCGCGACGCCTTGTCCGGCGACCTGTCGCGCGCAACCAAGAAAGAGGTGTTCACCTCGCTCAACCACGCACCGAAAGCAGAGAAGGAATGGGCAAAGGGATGCCTGTCGCAGCAGGCGCACGGCCAGCAATGGAACCTCATCAACACCGCCCGGTTGATCGTTCATGCCATAGAGGCGGCGCCGGCGGCAATGAGCGGCGATCCGGGCGAATGCCGTGTCGGGCTGGCCGATAAGCTTCCCCGCGCCGATTGGACCATCGTCGCCGAAATGGCGGCGCGCCATCACCTCGTCACGGACCGCGCGTCGTTCGAGTCGATGCAAAAGATGTTTGCGGGGCTCGTCGATGCGGATTGCGCGCGCGACGCAAAGGAATCGCGCTTCCTGCAGGCTGGCTTCGACTTTCTGTGGCATGTGGAGGATCATGCGCGGGTGACGGGCGGCAATGCCACGGTGAAAAGCCCCGGTTCGTCGCTCGCCGCCAAGTATCGGTCCATTGTCGTCGCGAAGGAAATGGGGCCGTGGCGTCTGCGGCGGGGCATCTTCACGGGGTCATTCGGGCGCGACGGGATCAACGTCTATCGGTTGGTCGAACGCGGCGATGCCGATACGGCCTTCATCAGCCTGACCAATCCGGGGCTGTTCCGCGATCCGCAGGGCGACCTTCGGTTCAGCCAGAAGGGGCGCTGGACCATCAAGCTGAAAGGCAATGCCCCTGCCGTCCAGTTGCGGCTGGACGATGGCGCCGTCATCCCCTTTTCGAAACTGGCGGGTGACGGGTCGCAAGGCATGGGTTCGTCGCGTTTCCAATTCGAAAAGACGTCGCTCGCCACGCTGAACGGCAAGCCGGATACGGCGGCTGTCCAGATTGCCTGGCAGAATGACGAAGGAAAATGGCTGCTTTTCCAAGGTGGCGGAGTGTCCCCAAAGGCAGTGAAGTTCACGCTGGGTCACCTCCGCGAGGCGATCGCCTGGGCCACGGTCCCGCGCCCGATCGATTGAAGATGACAAGGGACATCGAACGATGACGATCCGATCATGCATTTTGCTCGCGCTGGCCTGCGCGATGGCGCCCTTGCCCTTGCTTGCGGCAGACACACCCCCGCCCGCCGAGGTCGTTGATCTGGTTGAGGCCTGCGAGGTCGACCGTGATGCCGCGTCGTGCCTGAAGCAGGCGATCAGGCTGTATGAGGGCAAGAAACTGATCAAGGATGACCTGACCGCCCGCCGTTTCGCGGCCAAAGCCTGCGCGGAGCGAAGCGACGAAGGCTGCAACTTCCTGGCCGCGATGCTGGAAAAGGGCATCGGGGGACCGGCCGACAGGGAATCGGCGGTACGCAATTACCGGCGCGCCTGCGATGGCGGATATGCCAATGCCTGCTATAATCTGGGCCTGCTCTTCTATTACGAGGCGGCGGACATGGGGGAGGTCGCCGAAGCGCGCACCCTGTTCGCGAAGGGGTGCGACGGCAACATCGCCGTTTCCTGCAACAACCACGCGGTGATGCTGAAATTTGGCGAAGGCGGCCCCCGTGACCTGCCCTCGGCGCGCGGAATCTTTGACGCCGCCTGCACCGCCGGCAGCGTCGATGGCTGCACCAACTTTGGCTATATGCTGATGGTGGGCGAAGCGGGACCAAGCGACCTTCGGCGCGCGGCCACGCTGCTCGACGCCGCCTGCACCGTCGGCGCCGGAAATGCGTGCGACAATATGGGCGTCATGCTGATGAACGGCATGAACGGCCCGGCGGATTTCGCGCAAGCGGGGACATTGCTGCGCAAAGCCTGCGCGCTCGACAGCCACAGCGGCTGTTTCAATCTGGGCGAACTGCTGACCAAGGGGCCGGACCATATCCGCGATCCCGATGCGGCCGCGACCGCGCATCGCAAGGCTTGCCAGCTTGGCCACAAGCAAGCCTGTACCCTCACCAACACTCCAGCCCAATCCGGAGCATGAGCATGTCCTTTCCTTCCACCTCCCCGGCCCTCGGCCTGCTTCTGGCGCTGACGACGCTCGCTGGACCGGCCCATGCCCAAAGCGGCGGTCTCGACGATCTGGCGGGCGGCCTCGCCGCGGAATCCAAGGAAGCGCTCGCCGCATCCGAGGCGCGGGTGAAAGCCTGGTTCGCCAATCCCGAAGTCCAGGCACTCAAAGCGCGCGCCGACGGTGGCAGTGCCTCGGCGCAGGTTGCGTTCGGCGACAAGATGCGCGCCGATCTGCTCGGCGAATCCTGGTCGCGCGAAAAGATCCAGCAGCAGATGCTGAAATATTACTCGCTCGCGATGGAACAGAATGAAGGCCTCGCCTTCGCGCGCGTGGGGGAAATCGCGGAATCGCCCGATGACAGCTGGAAGATGTTCCGCGCGCGCGATCGCGGCGAGGCGCTATCCTATTATGAAAAGGGCGCCGCACTCCGCAATCGCGAAGCCGTGGTCGGCTATCTGCGGATCGCGCTCGACCCGAATTATTGCAGTTTCTGCGAGGACAAGGGCGAACTGAAATTTGATTTCCCGAAACTTAAGGCCGCCGGACTGTTCGACAAGGGTCCGGGCGAAGTTTCGATCGCCTATCGGACGGAAAAGACCGGAGTTTTGGCCAAGGCCATCGAATATGCCACACCCGTCCGGCTGCGACCGGGCGATGCCGCAGCCCATATGCTGGCCGCGAACTATCTGACCGGGGTGCAATATCCGTGGAAAGCCGGGATCGGCATAACCAAGGAACAAGAACCCCAGTGGCGATCGCTTGCGGGCGACTATCTGCTCCCCCGTAACACCGCAAAGGCGATCGCGATCTTGACCGAATTGTCGGGACGCGGCGACAATCTGGCCAGCCGCAAGCTCGCCTCGCTCTATTTCACCGGCAGGAATGACGGCGGCGGCGCAGTGCTACGCGATTATGACAAATATATCTTCTACATGGACCGCGCGGTGACCAACGGCAGCGTGCTCGCCGCCAACGATCTGGGCTTTGAACTGTTGTCCGGCCGCAAGCTCCCCGCCGATCACGCGCGCGGTTTCGAATATATCGCGAAGGCCGCGCTCAAGGGATACGGCCCCGCCGAACTGTCGGCGGGCTATGCGCTGCGCGACGGCCGCGGCGTGACGAAGAATGAGGCGCTGGCGCTGGAAATGTTCAAGCGCGCCGCCGACCATGGCGAACTCGACGGGGCGGTGCAGGCCGCGGCAATGTACCGCGCCGGCCGCGGGACCACGAACGGGCGTGTCGAAGTGCCCAGCGCCTATGCTTATGAAAAGAAAGCCGAGGCGATGCGAAAGCTAACGCCGGAAATGGCGGATCTGATCAAGCGCGGGCATCGCGACAAGTTCGAATGATCGACAAGGCCTGCAACGCTCAGGCTCACGACGGCCCCGGTAAAGATGGAGAACGAAATGCGATTGACCAGCCCATTTTCCTTTCTGGCTCTTCTGGCTTGCCTGCCCCAGCCGACCCAAGCTCAGGACATCGGCCAGGCGCAGACCCTTTTCGAGCGCAGCGATTATGTCGGATCGCTTCGGATCGCCGAGCCGTTGTGCCGCGGCGGCGACAAAGACAGTTGCATGCTGGTGACAAAGCTGTTGGTGGAGAAAGCCAAGCCGACGTTCAACTTGCCCCGATTTGTCGAAATTTCGACCGCAGCATGCCAAACGCCGACCGGAGCCCCCATGTGCGGCGATGTCGCGCTCGTCGCGAGCGGCCTGGCGGAAGGCTTGCCGCCTTATACCGATTGGGCAGCGGTGGCGATCCCCGGCAAACGCGGTTGCGCCTTGGGCGACGCGCGGTCGTGCCACGCGATGTCGCAACTGCTGACGCACAAGGCCTCGCCCGCGCGCAACCTCGTCGCGTCCATCCCGTTCGGCCACAAGGCGTGCGAGGGCGATATGCTGGCCGGATGCTTCAACCTGATGATCGCCGTGCAGGAACTGCCCGACCCGGCGCTCGGCCAATATGCCGACGACTATCTGCTTGCCTTCGACCGGGCCTGCCGGCTGGGGACGACCAAGGCGTGCAGTGAAGTCCCGCGCGCGCGGAAGATGAAGGAGCGGGCCGTGCGCTATGGCGCGGCGAGCGCCGTTCACATGCTCTATGTCGACAATGGCATCGACCAGGGGAATTGGGGCGGAGCGGTGATCCACGCACTCGAAGAATCGCGGGCGCCCGCCGTCATCGAATATGCGGTCGGCCGGGTCGCGGCGGCAGGCAAGATGACCTACGTGCGCCAACAGGATCTGCCGGCCATCGCGCGAATGCTCGGCAACAGTTCCGCGGCGCAGTCGGCGCGCAATGAAATGACGCGGCGGTCCGGGCTGGCGGCCACTCCTTCACCGGCGCGCCCGGCAGCCGATAATAGTAGTAGTTCCTATACCAATCCGGGAGCGACCGGCGCCCGTTCAGGCTACAGCCGCTGCACGGCGAGCAACGGCAAACAGGGCAAGCGATACTGGTATTATGGCTTCGACAACAAGGTGACCTATGGCGCCTGCATCTGAGAAGAGGTCAACGCAGCAATGAGCATGCGGAGATCCCGATCTGCCCTTCGTCGAATGGTCGCTTAGACGGTTGGGGAGATCGTCGCCGGAACGACCTGCATCGGGCGCAGAGTAGCTGTAGTCTGAGTGTCAGTCGAATGACCGCTTCCGGGCATTGGCACATCGCGGCAGGAATGGCCGACAACAGGCGCAAAGCCGACCAGTCGTCTTGCCCATCAAACTTGCCAAAGTGGCCGCTGCAGCCAGTTCGCGGGAAAACCCATCGATCGTATATCGCCCTCGGGATGGGTCGCGATGTGCGCCGCCACATCGGCAAGCCAGGTCGAGTCCGGCGCCACGGTATTGATGACGTGGCCGATCATGCAGATGCCGTTGTAAAGCTTCGCCGGTGCCTGAGTGGCATTCTGGTCGATGGTCGCCTGTAGGGATTTGGGCTTTTGCGCGAGCTTCGGAGGCGTAAGGAAGCCCCGGTTCCACAGCCGGCCGTGATGCGCGCAGATATTACGGATGTCGGTCACATGGCGGACCAAGGGCACGAGAACGGTCTCCGGAAGACCAAGGGGCGCGGCGATGCGCGTTCGAAGAGCGCGGTCTGCGAGGCTCGAATACCAGCGCGAAAGGTGACCGAAGGACATCATTTCTGCGACCATCCAGACCGGCGGCAATGCTGGCAGATCGTAGTTTTGCCGATAATGCTTGATATAGGTCTCGTTCGAACGCCCCACTTCGCCAGCCAGTTTCGAGAGGCGAAGGTGATAGTCGGTGCGGTCGCTATAAAGACTGGCGTCGAGATAGCTGTGTCCATCGCCAAGCCCAGCCAGATGATAAGCCCAGCTTCCGCGCAATGCCACTTCGACATGCTCGGTGCCGCGCATCAAGAGGCGCCGGAGTAGCCGATCGAAATCATAGAGGGCGGTGACGCGTTCGAATGTCGTGCCCGGAAGGAAGCGCGGCCCCACCTGTCCCTTCGGATGTTCGAAATAGAGCCAGTAGGCGCTCAGCCGGTAGTAGCTCACATGGCGGAGCCACGCCTCGGCCGCCGGCTCGTCGGCAACGATCATGCCATTTGCCCGGAGGTGAGCGATTTGCTGCGTGTAGGTGAGAGTCGGTTTGGAATAGGCGCGTGACATTGACCGTCGTCATGCGTCAATGGCGCCCAAAATAAAAGACCCGCCCAGTGTGCATATCCTTGCGGACAGAGGCCGGGCGGGTGCGATTGATGCCCACATAGGATAGACAAGCGAACAAATCAATAACAAGCGTTGCAGCGCAACACGAAATAGGACCCTTCCACCCCGGCGTCACGCGAACGAAGGAAGGAGCGTCCCCAAGGCCCTGCCAAGGGTAGCCACTCCACATCAGGCCGTCGGAATACGGGCCTCCAGTTCGGCGATGCGCTCGGAACAGATCGCATGCACCGCGCGGCCGAGCTCCTCGACATGCGCAGCGAGCCACAGCAGGTCCGCCTCGCTGATGCGATAATGTTTCGAGTAGCGGGCCTTCACATAAGCCTCCTTCAGCTTCTCGAAGCGCGCACGGTCAGCCTTTAACGTGCGGGGCCACGCATCCACGAGCCGCATGTCGATCCGCTCTGCTTGCGTCCGCAAAAAGCCGAGATTGTGAACGTGCGGTGTGTAGAAGGTGCAGACCAGCAAGACACAATGATACAGGCGCTCGACGGCTTGATGGGTGTCAAAGGCAGCATCCTTGAAGTGGCCTTGTTCGCGATAATATTTCGCTCCGCCGAAGCGCTTCATCGCTGCCGGAAACCACTCCTCAAAATATTCCTTCGCCATCGCCAACGCCTGCTCAGGCGTCTTCGGCTTCGGCGTGTGCAATTCCTTATCGTCAAATTCGTAGAGCGCGATCCCGTCGCGCGCGACGTCCATGAAGAAATAGCGCCCGTGCGCCAGCCCGTCGTTCACCTCCTGCAGGGTGTGAACGATGAAATTCACCGGTGTGTGCAGTGTCTTGTCGATCGCAAGTTCGCGGGTCAGGCGGTCCTCGAGTTTCGACCAGAAGTCGATCTTGTCGGTCAGGCGCTTGTCGTTGACGATGATCAGCAAATCGAAGTCCGAGCGATAGCCCTTCGCCGTGTGCGGCTCGTCGACCCAGCCGCCGCGGGCATAGCTGCCGTAGAGGATGATCTTGTCGATCCGGCCCTTTTTCTTCCAGCCCATCGTCGAAAGCGCGACGGCATCTTCGAATTCTTCGAAGATGATCGCCTTTACGCGCTCGAGCTCGCGCTGCTTGTTGGCCGGAAGATGATCGAGATCGGTACGCATCGTTCCTTCCTTCTGTGGTCACAAGCTCGCCCGATGGCAAGCATGGTCGGGTCCAGATCGAAACCTCATGGCGCTTCGCGGATGCGGAAATCCCACACGGGGATGCCGAACGCCCGCGCCTTGCCGACGATATTGTCCTGGATGCCGGTGCCCGAGAAGACGATGAGCCCGGCGGGCATGGCGTCGATCATGCGCTCGTTGCGCTTGAAGGGAGCCGCCTTTCTGCTTCACCAGCAGTTCGAGCGCGCGGAAGCGCCGGCCTCCGGCCGGAATTTCGAACTGCCCCGTTTCCTGCCCTTCGCCATCGAGCAGCGGCCGCACGTTGAGGCTCTGGAGCAATCCGCGGCGGGCGATGTCCGCCGCCAGCGTATCGAGCGATACGCCTGCCTTCACGCGCCGCACATTGGACTGCGACAGGCGCAAGCGGTCGAGAGGAATGTCGCGCGACGGTATGCCCATGAACACCGAGGTTCATAGCGCCGGCTATACGCTCAAGGGCGACATTATGCTGTCCAATCGCGACACGCTGCGTCTCGGGAGCGAATTCCACCACCAATGGCTCAATGACTACTGGCCGGCGGTCGCGGGCCACATGATGATGGGGCCGAATACCTATATCAATGTGAACGGTGCGAAGCGTGACCGGCTTGGCACCTTTGCCGAATGGGAGGCCAAGTGGACGCCGCAACTGACCACCTTGGTCGGCCTCCGCAACGATCAGGTCTGGATGAACACCGGCGAGGTCCAACCCTATTCCACCTCGATGATGAATATGGCTGACGCGATGGCGGCCACCGCGTTCAACGCCGCGGATCGCAAGCGGGATGACAGCAACTGGAGCGCCACGGCCCTTGTCCGCTATGCGCCGAGCGATCAGGCGACGCTCGAACTGGGCTATGCGCGCAAGAGCCGCTCACCCAACGTCTATGAACGCTACAGCTGGGGACGCGGTTCGATGTCGAGCCGGATGATCGGCTGGTTCGGTGATGGCAACGGCTATGTCGGCAATCCCGCCCTGAAGCCCGAAAGGGCCGATACGATAAGTGCCGCAGTCAGTCTGAAAGGCGCCGGCGCCAATGGCTGGACGCTCAGGATCGCGCCCTATTACACGCGCGTCCATGATTATATCGATGTCGTGAAACTGGCCGATTTCACCAATATGATGGGCACGCCGACGGGGTTCGTGCAGCTTCGGTTCGCCAACCGCGAAGCCGAGCTATATGGCGTCGATGTCTCGGGATCGCTTGCGCTATGGCAGTCGTCATCGGCTGGCACGGCGAAACTGACCGCAACGGCAAGCTGGCTGCGCGGGCGTAATCTGGACGACGGCGGGTCGCTCTATCATCAGATGCCGTTCAACGCGACGTTTGCGCTGGAGCATAGGCTCGGGGGCTGGGAGAGCGCGGTCGAACTGGCGGTCGTGGCGGACAAGAACCGGGTCGACGCCACGCGCAAAGAGCCCCGAACGGACGACTATGCGCTCGTCAATCTTCGGACCGGCTATTCTTGGGGTAAGTACCGGCTGGGCCTGGACGTTCAGAACCTGTTCGACAAGGGGTATGATCTGCCACTGGGCGGCATGTCGCTCGGCGATTACAAGGCGACCGGCGACTTGCGGCCGGTGCCTGGTCGAGGCCGCTCCTTCAACATCGGCCTTACTTCGAAATTCTGAGGCATGGCCGCTAGTCCGGCATATCGGCTGACCCAGGCGAGCGATACGAGGGCTTTCGGGTTCCTCGTGTCGCTTGTGCTACATGCGAGTGTTCTTGCGGTCTATAGCCTATGGAGTCACAGTCCGCGTCTTGTCCCCGAAAGGCGGGAGGAACTCCTCACGGTCACGGTCATGGCGCTGCCTTCGCTCGAAACCGAACAACCGCCTGTCCGCCGACCGAATGCCGCCCCCAGACCGGCAAATCAGCTGACGCCCCCCAATACAACTCCAGCGACACGCGCGGGGCAAGGGCCGCAGGCGTCGCCCGATCGGCCCGCCTCCGATCAGGCTGCCTTGACGCTACCTGTCGCACCGTCGCCTTTGCCTGCCCGCATGAACGTCGACATGCCGCTTCCCCAACCTGCTTCGCCGCAGACTGCGTCATCAACGCTCAGCGCCGCGCGTGCGGCCTATCTTCGACGGTTGTGGGAATGGATTGCCGCCCGACGCCCGGCGGGCCTCCATCTTGAAGGCGAGGCGCTGATTAATTTTTCCATCGGTCCTGATGGCGCCTTGCGCGGACTCTCGCTCGCGCAATCCAGCGGCAATACACAACTTGACCGGCTCGCCCTTCGCACGGTTCGCCTGGCGGCGCCCTTTCCGCGCCCGCCAGAAAGCCTCGATGCGGAAAAGCTCGATTTCGTCCTGCCTTTCCATTTCAATTAGCGCCGGAAACAGCATTGCGTCAGGAACTGGTCAGCAAATGCGGTCATGGTCTTGTGCCGACCCTTGGCTGGAGAACCCATGACCCGCTTGCACATCCATCCCGAACGACATGCGGTATCGCGTATCGGCTGGCTCCGCGCGGCCGTCCTTGGCGCCAATGACGGTATCGTTTCCACTGGAAGCCTGATCGTCGGTGTTGCTGCTTCGGGAACGGATCGATCAGGCATCCTCGTTGCCGGCATCGCGGCGCTTGTCGCCGGCGCCATGTCGATGGCCGCCGGCGAATATGTCTCGGTCAGTTCGCAGGCCGATACCGAGAAGGCGGACCTCGCCCGCGAAACGGCGGAACTAACCACGCAGCCCGGATTCGAACGGCAGGAACTGGCGGATATCTATATGGCGCGCGGCCTGGACCCCGATCTTGCGTTCAAGGTAGCCGACCAGCTCATGGCGGACGATGCGCTTGGGGCGCATGCCCGCGACGAACTGGGGATTTCCGACATATCCACGGCGCGGCCGTTGCAGGCGGCACTTACATCCGCCGCGACGTTCAGCGCCGGGGCGATCATGCCGCTGGCGGTGGTCACCGCCGCGCCGGGACAGCAACTGATACCGCTCGTCGTCGCCGTTTCGCTTCTGTGCCTCGTCTTGCTCGGGGCGCTTGGCGCGAAGGCGGGCGGCGCCCCGGTCATGCGGTCGATCGTCCGCGTCACGTTCTGGGGCGCTCTAGCGATGGCGTTGACGGCAGGCGTGGGCGGCCTGTTCGGAGCGGCTGTCTGACGTGATCGCTGCCCCGCGTTCGTCAGCGCGCCGTCAGCAATCGCTCTTATGGCAAAGGCCAAGGAGACAAATGATGTTCATGGCAAAAACGAGCCGCAGCGACAGTTTCAGGGTCTGGGATGCCCCGCTCAGGCTTTTCCACTGGCTGCTGGTCGCAGCCATCACGATTGCCTTTTTGTCCTCGGAAGGGGACAGCCCCATCGCGGACTGGCACATGGCCGCAGGGTGGACCGCCGCCATGCTGCTTGCCTTTCGCCTTGTCTGGGGGTTTATCGGCGGCGAACATGCGCGCTTCGCCAATTTCGTGCGGCCGTCCCGCCTCCTGTCGCACATCCGGGAACTCGCGGCGGGTCATCCACAACGGACGATTGGGCACAATCCGATGGGCGCGCTCGCCGTTCTGGCGTTGCTTATCGTAACCGGCGCGGTGCTGTGGACCGGCATCCAGGTCGACGCGGGGCAGACCGACGAGGATCTTCACGAGGCGATTGCCTATGGCCTGCTCGCACTCATCGGCGTTCATGTCGCAGCGGTGGTACTGATGTCCGTCTTCACCCGCGAAAATCTCGCGCGCGCCATGGTCACCGGCCGCAAGAGCGCCGCTCTGCACCCTGGTGCCCACGATGCCCGCCGACCGGCCGTCGTCGCGGTGCTGCTTGCCGCCATGGTGATGGGGATGACGGTGTTTGGCATCCTGCGCTACGATTCCGCAGCGTTCAGTGCGCAATCGCACGGTGAGGCGAAGCAAGGGCATGAAATCGAAGGTGGAACAGCCGTTCAAGGCGAGGATAATGACCGGGATTGAGACGGCCTCTTTCGATCCCGTCGCGGGACTGATCAGATCGCAGGACGGGAATTGAGGCGGGATCGTGCTAGGAAAGCCGACATAGATGCGCATTCTTGTCATAGAGGATAACGACCGGCTGGCGAAGCTGGTTGCGGACGGCCTTCAGCGCCGGGGCTTTTCGTGCGACATCGCCACCAGCCTGTCCGATGCGGACAGCGCACTGGGCGGCGCGGTCTATGACGCGATCGTGCTCGATCTCGGCTTGCCGGACGGCGATGGCGTCACTTGGCTGGCGAACCGCCGCCAGTATCGGCAAATGCCGCCCGCGATTATCCAGACCGCGCGTGGCGCGCTGGAGGACCGGGTCACGGGGCTTGACGCCGGCGCCGACGATTATGTCGTCAAGCCCGTCGAGATCGACGAACTGGCCGCGCGCATTCGCGCGTTGCTCCGCCGCCCCGGCCCGCGCGTGCAACCTGTGCTGGAAGCAGGCTGCCTGCGGTTCGACACGGCGGCGCGCACGGCGCACCGCGGAGACTGCGCCATAGATCTGTCCCGCAGGGAGGCCGACCTCTTGGAACTGCTGCTGCGGCGGGCGGGCACGGTCGTCCGCCGCGAGACGATCGAGGACGCGCTCTACAATTTCAACGAGCCGGTGACGCCCAATGCCGTGGAAGCGGCGGTCTCCCGCTTGCGCCGGAAGTTGGACGAGGCTGGCGCCACCGGCGCGCTCCACACCATTCGCGGAGTCGGCTATATGCTGAAGGATGTCGCGGCGTGACCTATCGGCGCTCCGTGTCGCGCAAACTTGCGCGAGGGCTTGCTCTCGTCGGCCTTGTCGGCACCATCTTGTTGCTTGCAGCGGTCGTCTTTTTCTACAGTTTGACATTCGACGATCTGACGGCGCAGGATGCGCTGATCAATGCCGTGCGCGAGATGCTGGAGCATGTCGCGCTTCCACTGGTCGTGCTGATGGTGCCCGTCGCCTTCGTCGTGCGGCGCGTGATCCGACAGGCTTTTGACTCCCTTGAGGAAGCCGCAACCGCGATCGAAGCAGCGCGTGGGCACGAACGCGGCTTTCGCATAGACACGTCCCATCTGCCAGCCGAAGCGCTGCCGTTCACGGATGCCGTCAATGATCTGCTCGGCCGCCTCGACGACGCTGCCATGCGCCAGGAAGCCTTTGCCGCCGATGTCGCCCATGAACTGCGCACGCCGCTCGCGGTGCTGTCGCTCGAATTCGACCGGCTCGATCATGACGACGCCGCGCGCCTCAAGCATGACGTTGCCGCGATGCGCCGCCTGGTCGACCAGCTCATGCTGCTCGCCCAGGTCGATGCCGCCGCCGCCGCGCAATTCCCGCTGGAATCCGTGTCCCTTGTCGAGATCGCGCGCGATGTCGTCAGCTTCCTGGCCCCGGACATCATCGCGGAAGGGAAAGCCATCACGCTCGATGCAGGCACCGCGCATCCAGTGGCGCGGGGCCGGCGCGAAGCGATCGCCGCCGCCTTGCGGAATCTCATCGAGAATGCTGTCCGTGTGACGCCACCGGGGGGCACGGTGAATATACGGGTTGGCCCGGATCCGGTGATCGCGGTGGGCGATGGCGGCGAGGGCCTCTCACCCGATCGGCTTCGCGAGCTCGTGCGTCGGCACAGCCGGGCGGACCATGCCAGCACCAGCGGCGCCGGGCTTGGCCTGGCGATCGTCGACCGGATCATGGCGGCGCACGGCGCACGGCTGACCACAGATCCTGCCGCGCGGGAATTGTCTCTGCATTTCCCCGACACCTGAAGCGCCAAGCATTGCGACCCGTCAGGGTTTCGTCAGTTTCGCGCTCTAGGCGAAGCCTATGTCGAAGCGGAACTATGTCCTTGCCGGCCTTGCCGTCATCGCGCTGGCGCTGGGGATCTGGTGGCTTGCCGGGTCCGGCACGGTGCCTGAACCCACCCCTTCATCTTCCGAAGCCGGGCAAGCGGCGCCGGGCGTTCTGCCCGTTGATCGCAAGCAGGCCGCTCAGCTTGGTATCCGCCTGGCGCCCGCCGTCACCGCGAGCGAAGCCCCCATCGCCGTCATTCCGGCGGTGATTCAGCCGCCCGCCAATGCGCGCGTGGCCGTGGCCGCGACCTTTCCCGGCGTGGTCATGCGGACGCTGGTGGTTGAAGGCGATACCGTCCGGCAGGGCCAGCCGCTTGCGGTTATTTCCAGCCGCGACGTGCTGACGATGGGGGCTGACCTGACGCGTGCCAATGCGCGGGCGAGCGTTGCGCGGTCGAACGCGGCCCGGCTCTCGCAGCTTGCCCGCGAAGGTATCATCGCGGGCGCGCGGGCCGATGAAGCCAATGCGCTGGCGGCCGAAGCGGGCGCGGATGTTGGCGAAAAGGCGCGCATCCTTAAAATGGTCAATGGCTCGGGCACAAGGGGCACCTATACGCTGACCGCGCCGATCGCCGGGCGCATCACCACCGCCGGCATCCAGGCGGGCTCTCCGGTGGACGGAACTACCGCGCCTTATGTGATCGACGCCGCCAATCGCTATGAGGCTGTCGGCCAGTTGCCCGAGCGGCTCGTCGGTACGGTACGGCCGGGCATGAGCATATTGATCGAACCCGGCATCGCCGGGCGCGTCACCGCCGTCGGCTCGACGGTAGACCCCGCCACCCGTTCCGCCATGCTCAAGGCCGAGATTCCCGCCGGGCCGGGCATCATCGCTGGGCGCGCGACGAGCCTGTCGCTGTCCGGGCCGGCTCCGGCCGGCGCCGTCAGCGTGCCCAGCGAGGCGATCGCCATGATCGGGGACAAGGCTATCGTCTTCGTTTCCACTGGTGACGGATACGCGGTCCGCGACGTGAAGATGGGCGGTTCCGCTGGGGGACAGACCGTGCTGCTTTCGGGCGTCAGGCCGGGCGAGCAGGTGGTCATTTCCGGCACGAGCGCGCTCAAGGCGCTCGCTTTGTCGCGATAGGTCCGGGCCATGTTGCGTTCGCTGGTCGCCGCCTCGCTCTCCTGGCGTCTGCTCGTCATCGCGCTGGCGCTGGCCGT
Source organism: Sphingopyxis sp. 550B (assembly GCF_057401805.1). Lineage (NCBI taxonomy): Bacteria > Pseudomonadati > Pseudomonadota > Alphaproteobacteria > Sphingomonadales > Sphingopyxidaceae > Sphingopyxis > Sphingopyxis sp. 550B. Next base: position 407,892 of record NZ_CM171610.1, read on the forward strand.
TGCCGGGCTGGGCACCTGGGCCTTCATGACGCTGCCCGTCGATGCTTATCCGAACATCGCCCAGACGCAGGTGAAGGTCATACTGAAGGCTCCGGGCATGACACCCGAGGAGGTGGAAAGCCGCGTCATCACACCGATCGAGATGGAAATGCTCGGCATTCCCGATCAGGCAATCCTGCGCTCCACCGCCAAATACGCCATCGCCGACATCACCATCGATTTTGTCGACGGCACCGACATCTATTGGGCGCGCCAGCAGGTGGCGGAGCGGCTGTCGAATGTGATGCCCGATCTGCCCGCGTCGATCAGCGGCGGCCTTGCGCCGATCTCCACACCGCTTTCGGACATCTACATGTTCACGATCGAGGGGCCGCTCTCGCTGCAGGAGAAGCGCGAACTGCTCGACTGGACCATCCGTCCGGCGCTGCGCACCGTTCCCGGCGTCGCTGACGTGAACGCGCTGGGCGGCTTTGTCCGGACCTTCGAGGTCAGGCCCGATCCCGTTGCGCTTGCGGCGGCAGGGCTCTCCATCGCCGATATCCAGGCGGCGATCGAAAGCGGCAATCGCAACGATGGCGCCGGGCGCCTGAAAAGCGGCGAGGAAGCCCTGATCGTGCGTGCGGTGGGGGCGATCCGGTCGGTCGAGGATCTTCAGCAACTGGTCATTGTCAGCCGCGGCGACCGCATCGTTCGGCTCGGCGAGCTGGCGACGGTCGGCATTGGCAGCCTCACACGTTATGGCGCGGTCAGCAAGAATGGCCAGGCGGAGGCTGTTCAAGGACTGGTGATCGCCTTGCGCGGCGCCGATGCGCGGCAGGTGGTCGATGGTGTCCGCGCCCGCCTCGCGGAAATCGAAAGCACATTGCCCGCCGGCACCCATGTCGATGTTTTCTACGATCGGTCCGATCTGATCGCGCGCGCCGTCGGCACGGTCGAGAAAGCTCTGCTCGAAGCCGCCGTGCTTGTCGTCGTGCTGCTCATCCTGTTCCTGGGTGACTGGCGGGCGGCGGCGATTGTCGCTGCTACCCTCCCGATGGCGGCGCTCATCACCTTCCTCTTCATGCAGGGTATGGGCCTGTCCGCCAATCTCATGAGCCTTGGGGGCCTGGCTATCGCCATCGGCCTGCTGGTCGACGGGTCGATCGTGGTGGTGGAAAATATCGTCGAACGGCTCGGCCGGGCGCACGAGGAGGGAACCCCGCGCCTCAACCTCGTCTATCAGGCGGCAAGCGAAGTCATCGTGCCGGTCTCGGCCGGGATCGCCATCATTGCGCTGGTCTTCCTGCCGCTGCTGTCATTGCAGGGGCTTGAAGGCAAATTGTTCGCGCCGGTTGCGCTTACCATCGTCTTCGCGCTCGCCGGTTCGCTGCTGCTCGCGCTCACCCTGGTCCCCGTGCTTGCATCCTTCGGTCTCAAAAGCGGCCATCATGGCGAGCCGTGGCTGATGCGCCAGCTCGGCCCTCGCTATTGGGGGCTTCTCGACGGCGCCTTCGCGCGCAAGCGGGTGGTCTACGGGCTGTCGGCGGCGGGGCTTGTCATCGCCGGCATCGCTTATGGCGCGGTCGGCAAGACCTTCATGCCGACGATGGATGAAGGGTCGATCATCGTCCAGCTCACCAAGCTGCCCTCCATCGATCTCGACCAGTCGGTCAAGGGCGACATGGCCGCGCAGCGCGCGCTGATGCGCGTTCCGGAAGTGCAGGACGTGATCGCGCGCGTCGGATCGGACGAAATCGGCCTCGATCCGATGAGCCCCAATGAAACCGACAGCTTCGTTCGTCTGAAGCCGCGCTCCGAATGGCGCGGCGACAAGGATCTCATCGTCGAGGACATGCGCAAGGCGATGGCGGGCCTGCCCGGCATCGAGCCGAGCTTCACTCAGCCGATCGAGATGCGCGTTTCCGAAATGCTGACCGGCGCGCGCGGCGATCTTGCCGTCAAGATCTTCGGGCCGGATCTGGCGATGCTCGGCGAACTGGCGGATCAGGTGCAGCAGATATTGTCGAACGTCGATGGCGCCTCCGAAGTGCTGACCGTCGCCAATGACCGCGTCGATTATCTCCAGCTCGACATCGACCGCGCCGCCGCCGGGCGCTTCGGGATGCCGGTCGACCGCATACAGGATGCGCTGCGCGCGCAGGTCGAAGGCGCCCATGTCGGTATCGTCGCCGATGGCCAGAAGCGCGTGCCGATCGTCATCCGCGGCGACGAGGCGCTGCGCACCGATCCCGCCCGTTTTGCCGATCTGCAATTGCATACGCCGACCGGCATTATCGCGCGGGTCAGCGACATGGCGCGGATCGAGCGGACCGAGGGGCCGGTCAAGCTCGACCATGAGAACGGGTCGCGCTTCGCGCTGGTGCAGGCGTTCGTCTCCGGGCGCGATCTGGTCGGCTATGTCGACGAAGCGAAAGCCGAGGTCGGCGCGAAGGTCAAACTGCCCGCCGGCTACAGCATCGTCTGGGGTGGGCAGTTCGAGAACCAGCAGCGCGCCTCGGCCCGGCTGGCGGTCGTGATTCCGATTGCGCTGCTGCTGATCTTCTTCGTTCTGCTGGCAACGCTGCGCTCGATGCGCGCCTCCGTGCTCATCCTTGTCAACATTCCCTTCGCCATGGTGGGCGGGATCGTCTCGCTCTGGGCTAGCGGCGAATATCTGTCAGTCCCCGCCTCGGTGGGCTTTATCGCGCTGCTTGGCATCGCGGTGCTCAACGGGCTGGTCATGGTCACCTATTTCCGCCAGCTCCGGGCCGATGGGCGGAGCATGGCCGAAACGGTGCGCATCGGCGCCGAGCGCCGCCTGCGCCCCGTCCTGATGACCGCCAGCATCACGGCCTTCGGCCTTGTGCCGCTGCTGTTTGCGACCGGCCCCGGATCGGAGATTCAGCGCCCCCTCGCCATCGTCGTGATCGGCGGCCTCATCACCTCCACCCTGCTGACGCTCATCCTGCTGCCGATCCTGTTCGAGCGTTTCGGCGAAAGCGCGGGAGAAACCGACAATGGCTGACATCCTGCTGACCTTCCATTGCGCCTCGCATGACGCCGATAGCGTGACCGACGCACTCCGCGCCGCCTGCAACGCGCCGATCCATATCGCCGAGCAGGCCGTGCGCGGCTGGGACTTCGGCGACGCCAGCACGGCGGAACGGGTGTCGGGTCTGCTACGCCGCAGCGCGCTGGAACTGATTGTCGATGAGGACGTCCTGGGGACACTGGTTGACGCGGTCACGCAATCGAAGCGGTCGCTGCCAGTGCGCTGGCACGTAGTCCCGGTGTCAGCCCAGGGGAGGATCGCATGAGATCGCCGCTTTTCCTAGGGGCGCTTGTCGCGTTGCTCACGCCCGCCGCGGTTCTGGCCCAGCGCGCCGATTTGCCGCCGAGCGAAAAGGTTGCCGAAGCGCTGGACAATCATCCGGCCGTAGCGGCCGCGCGGGCACGGGTGGACGCAGCCCGTGCCGACCGCGACATGCTGGCGAAGGGAACCCATGAAATTGCCGTTACCGGCAGCTATGTTCGCCGCAGCGTGGACAGGGAAGGCGGCTACGACGAGTTCGACGCCACGATCGCCCGTCCGTTCCGTCTGCCGGGCAAGGCGGCGCTCGATCGCGAGGCCGGCGCTCTGGGCATAGAGGTCGCGGAAAACCGGATGGAGGATGCCCGGCATCAGACGGCTTTGCTGCTCTCCGGCTATTGGAACGATTGGCTGGTTGCCGGTGCGCTGTATCGCAACGACCTCGATACGGTGCGCTGGCTGGAAAAGGAGCTGTCCGCGCTGCGCCGGCGCGTGGCGTTGCGCGATGCGGCGGCGATCGATGTCGATCAGGCCATGGCGGCGCTGGCCCAGGCCCAGGCCCAGGCCGCGAACTCGCTCGCGGCGCGCGAACAGGCGCGTGTGGCGCTTGCCGCGAATTTTCCAGAGATACCGCTTCCCACCGAGCCGCCGGAAACCTCCGTTGCGATGGTGCCGCCGCAGAGGCTTGCGGCGATGCGGGATCTGGTGATCGAACGCAGCCATGAAATCCGCGCCGCCGAGCGTGAGGCACAGCGGCTGGCGGTCGTCGCGCGGCGTGTTCGCGCGGACCGGATTGCCGATCCGTCCTTCGGCGTCCGGCTGTTCAGTGAGCGGAGCGGCATGGAGCAGGGCGCGGGGGTCGTCATGTCGATGCCGCTGGGCGGCGGCCACAGGCGCGCGGCGGCGGACCGGGCTTTTGCGGAAGGCAATGCCGCGCAGCTTGAGCATATGTCCGTCCAGCGGACCGTGAGGGCCATCGCGGACGCCGATCTGTCCAGCGCCACCTTGCGGCTGGAGGCGTGGAAAAACACGGATCTGTCAGCGCAAAGCGCCGCCAACGCGCTGGTCCGAACCGAACGTGGCTACCAGCTCGGCCAGATCGACCTTGGCGACCTGCTCTATGCCCGCCGTCAGGCGGGAGAAGCGCGCCGGTCGGAGATCATGGCGCGATCGGAAGCGGCCCGCGCCCTGCTCAAGCTGGAGATCGACTCACATAGCCTGTGGGTGGTTCACGATGAGGATGGCGGTTGACGCCAGGTCACGCGCGGGCGCTCACCAGCCAGGCTTTCGCGCCCATGCGAACACCTTCATCATCGCAATTGCGCTCGAACAGTTGGACGAGGCTGCGGTGAACGGCCACGCGCGTGTCGTTCCCGCTCGCCCGGACGAGATCGCCGACCTGCATGCCGTCGAGCACGAAGCGGGTGGCGCTCTCGGGATCGCTGCCGGGTCCGCCGACGCGCTGATCCCCGGTCCAGGCGTCGAACGATATGTTGGAGAAACCGGCGCTTCGCAGAAGATCGGTCACATAGTCCTGCTCACCCAGCGCGAACGGACCAGGCTCGCGCGGCTGCGGCGTGGGCAGGTCGATATGCCGACGGATTGCGGCCATGACATTGCGCTGCCACGGATTGTCGGCGATCGGCGCCCACACCGCGATGTCGAGCCTTCCACTAGCACGCAGCATTCGGCGCAGATTGGCGAAGGCGGCATAGGGATCGGGAAAGAACATCGTGCCGAAGCGGGAATGCAGCCGGTCGAAGGGGGCTTCTTCAGGCATGGCCGTCGCGGCGTCGCCTTGTTCGAAGCGGATGTTGGCAAGACCGGCGCGCTGCGCCCGATCCGTTGCCGCCGCCACCAGTTCGGGCGATATGTCGAGGCCGAGCGCCAATCCCGTGTTGCCCGTCCTTTCGGCGATCCGCCTCGTCGTCCAGCCGCCGCCGCAGCCGATATCGACCACCTTCTCCCCGGCAACATAGGCTGCTCGCGCGAGCAGCGCTTCGCCGATCGGTTCGATCATGCTCTCGAAACGATCGAGCTGGGCAAGCCAGCGTGTGCCCGCTTCACCCGCCCAGTCGTGCGCGGCAGGTTCCTTGCTGTTCCCGTCAGCGTCATTCATTGCCCTTCTCCCACTGTGGCACCAATTGAAACGTGTTTGGAAGTCGGCGCATCGGGCAAGTCCCAGCCCCCACCGATCGCCTTGTACAACGCCACCAGTTGCACCGCCGTTGTGGCATGCGCGCGGGCACAGGCGGTTTCAGCTTCGTGCAGGAGGCGCTCGGCCGCAAGCAGTTCAATCCGCGCGATATCGCCGGCGGCAAAACGAGCCTCGGCGTGGCTGAAACTCCGGCGTGAAGCCTCGAGCGCCGTTTGACGACGCGCGAGCGCATCGCGTCCGGCGTCATAGTCGCTCAAGGCGCGCTCCGCGTCGCCCAATGCGGCCAGGACGGCCTGTTCATAGCCCAGCGCGGCCTGCCGCTGAACGGCCTCCCGCGCGCGTATCTCCGCACGTACGCGGCCGCCGTCGAACAAGCGCCAGGAAATGAGCGGCAGGATCGAGTAGCGGGTGCTGGAGGCGTCGAACCAGTCGCCCGTGCTAAGCGCCTGAAATCCGCCGCCCGCTGCGATAGAGAGCCTGGGAAACAGTTCGGCGGTCGCCACGCCGATCTCGGCGGTGCTGGAGGCGAGGCGCCGTTCGGCAGCCAGAACATCGGGGCGACGCCGCAATATATCGGCACGTTCCCCCACGGGCAGCGCCGGCAGTATGAGAGACGACGCGGTGGCATCGAGCAGCTTGAGTTCACGTTCCGGCGGTGAGCCGAGCAGGACACCAAGGCCGAGCACCGCCCCGCGCTGCCGTGCCTCTATGCCCGGCAGCAGGGCGTTGGCGGCGGCCCAGCGTTCATGGGCTGCGTCCACGTCGGCACCGGCAACATCGCCGAGCGCAGCGCGTCCGCGCATGAGTTCCAGCGTTTGGTGCAGCGTCGCCACCGTCGCCCGCTGCGCGCGTAATTCTTCTCTGGCGCCGGTCGCCTCGAACCATGCGCGTGCGACTTCGGCCGCGATCCGCATACGCACGCCCTGCGCCTCCGCTTCGGTCGCCTGCAAGCGGGCGTTCGCGCCTTCCAGCGCCCGCCGGTTGGCGCCGAACAGGTCGAGTTCCCAGGCCGCGTCGAAGCCGGCTTCGTAGATCGTCTGAGACGCATCGAGGCTGGGAATGGACCCAACGGGCAGCGGGCCGTTCTCGCTTTGCCGACGCTGGTTCACACTGGCGCCAGCAGAAACCGTGGGCAGTTGCCGGCCAGCGGCGCGGTCTCGCAGCGCGCGCGCCTCGTCGATCCGCGCGGCAGCTTGACGGATATCCAGATTTTGCGCCAGTGCGGTATCGACCAGCCTCTCCAGTTCGGGATCGCCCAGGGCCCTCCACCAGCGGGTAAGGCCGGTTGGCGCGGAGTCTGCCGCGACCGGCCGGGTCCAGCCGCTGCCGGTATCAACGGACGGTGGCGCGCGATAGTCGGGGCCGACGACACAGGCCGTCAACGAGGTGCAGCCGACTATCACCGCCGCAAGGTGCGGCCACCGATGGGGGATGCGTATCATTGCAGGCGTCCTCGAACGAAGATGGTGGCCATGGTGAGCGACACCAGGGCGATCAGCGCCAATGGCCAGAGGCTGGCAAATATGTCGCCGGGCGCCATGGCTTTCAGAAAGCTGCCTTCGACGATGATCAGGAAATGGGTGAGCGGAATCGCCTGCGCCAGCCATTGCAGCAGCATGGGCATGTTCTCGACCGGCGTGGCAAAGCCCGACATCAGGACGGATGGCACGCCGATCGCGAAGGCGCCAAGGATGGCTTGCTGCTGGGTCGCGCTGATCGCCGAAATCATCAGGCCGATGCCCACCACCGACAGGATGAACAGGACCAGGCTGACAAACAGCAGCGCGAACGACCCGTTGAACGGAATCCGGAACGGTCCCGCAGCAGCCGCCATCATCAGAAGTCCGAGCATGGTGCCGATAACTAGCGCCGGCAAGGATTTGGACAGGATGATTTCCAGCGTGGAGGTTGGCGACACCAGCAACTGGTCGAAGGTTCCCAGTTCGCGTTCACGGGCGATCGACAGCGAGGTTATGAGCAGCGCGCTGAAGAACGCCAGGATGCCCGAGAGGCCGGGCACGATGAACCAGCGATAGGTCAGATTGGGATTGAACCAGTTGCGCACCGCCACCGGCGTCGCAGGACCTGTGCCGGGGTTGGCCTCCGCGCCGACTTCGGCGGCGATGGCGGAGAGATAACTGGCGGTGATCTGTCCTGAATTGCTGCGCCGGCCGTCGATCAGCATCTGAACGCGACCGCTGTCTCCGGCAGCGATTGCGCGCGAAAAGTCCGGTTGGATATCGATCGCCGCGATCACCTTGCCCTGGTCGATCAGGCGTCCCAGTTCCTGACTGTCGGTCACGCGATAGACTTGGGTAATGAAGTCGGCCCGATCGAGCCGCGTGATCAGTTCATGCGACCAGCGGCCCGCATCCTGATTGTGCACGGCAATATCGACATTGCGCACTTCGAGCGTTGCGGCGAAGGCGAACACCAGCAGTTGCAGCAGCGGCGGCATGAACACCACCATGCGGCTGCGCGGATCGCGCAGGATGCTCAGCACTTCCTTGACGAACTGGGCTCGCAGCCGGGTGAAACTGAAATAGCTATCGGGTCGCGCCATCGCCGCTCACTCCAGGTTCTTGCGCGTGGCGCGCTTTGCCAGAAGGAAAAACAGGATGCCGATTGCGCCCATCGCCAACAGGTTCGGCACGAAGACGGCCCAGATGTCTCCGGTCAGAAAGACGGTTTTCAGCGAAGACACGAAATAACGCGCCGGTATCGCCCAGGTGATGGCCCGGATCGGCGCGGGCATCGCGTCGATCTCATAGAGAAAGCCCGACAGCATGAAGGCCGGCAGAAAGCCGGAGAACAAGGCGATCTGCGCGGCCAGGAACTGGTTGCGGGTGACAGACGAAATCAGCAGTCCCTGACCCAGCGCCGGCACCATGAAGGTGGCCGAAAGCAGCAGGAGCGCCGCCAGCGATCCGCGCAGCGGCACGCCGAACACGAAGACCGCCAGCGCGGTCGCACCGAGCGTGGCCAGCATGCCGAGCGCAAAATAGGGCAGGAGCTTGCCGATCAGGATTTCCGCGACCGATGCGGGGGTGGAGAGCACCGCTTCCATCGTGCCGCGTTCCCATTCGCGCGCCACCACCAGCGCGGTCAGCATGGTGCCGATGATGGTCATGACAATGGCGATGGCGCCGGGCACCAGCGCGCGGCGGCTTTCCAGTTCGGCGTTGAACCAGTAGCGCGGCTCCATCGTGACGACCGAGCGTGGCGTCTCGCCATCAAGCCCGCCCCGCCAGGTCTGCACCACGCCCTGCGCATAGTTGGTGACATAGTTGGCGGTATTGGGCTGCGAACCGTCGGCGATGATCTGCACCAGAGGTCGCGTGCCGCGATCAGCCAGGCGCTGCTCGAAATCCTGCGGGATCACCACCAATCCGCGCAAGTCGCCCGAGACAACCCGGTCGGCGACCTCGCGCCGGTCATGGGCGAAGGTGACGTCCAGATAACGGGTGCCGGCGAAGGCGGCGGCCAGCGATTGCGCCGAAGCAGACTGCGATTCCTGCACGACACCGATGCGCACCGCGCGCACGTCGAGCGACACCGCATAGGAAAACAGCAGCAGCAACACGACCGGAAGGGCGAAGGCGATCAGCAGCGTGGACGGATCGCGCATCGCCTGCAGGCTTTCCTTGAACACCAGCGCCCAAAGGCGCTTCGGATCGAAGCGGCGCATGGCTTGAAGGTCCGTTCGCAATCCGCCCGCGCCGTTCATGCGGCAACTCCGCTGCGGGCTTCGTCAGCGCGGTCCTCGGCTTCGACCAGATGAATGAAGGCGTCTTCCATGGTCGGGTCCGGCCGGAGATCGCTGACCGCGCCGCGTTTGAGGGCGTCCGGCGTGTCGAGCGCGATCAGCCGGGCGCGATAGAGCATCGCCACCCGATCACAATATTCCGCCTCGTCCATGAAGTGGGTGGTGACCATCACCGTCACCCCCTTGCGGGCAAGGCCGTTGATATGGGTCCAGAATTCGCGGCGCGTGATGGGATCGACGCCCGAAGTCGGTTCATCCAGGAACAGCACGGGCGGGCGGTGCATCACCGCGCAGGCCAGCGCCAGACGTTGCCTGACCCCGAGCGGCAGGGACTCCGGCGCCGCCGACAGCCAGGGTTGCAGCCCGAAGATGTCGATCATCTCGTCGATCCGCGCCTGCCGCGCGGCGCCTTTCAGGCCATAGACGCCCGCGGAGAACTCCAGGTTCTGCCGCACGGACAGCAGGCCATAGAGCGAGAATTTCTGCGCCATATAGCCAAGCTGGCCTTTGGCAGCACCGGTCGCCCGGCGCAGGTCCAGCCCCACCACCTGCGCTTCGCCGCTGGTGGGTTTGAGCAGGCCGCACAGCATCTTGAAGGTAGTCGATTTGCCGGCGCCGTTCGGCCCGAGCAGACCGAATATCTCGCCCTTGCGGACCTCGAAGCTCACCATGTCGGTGGCGGTGAAATCGCCGAAACGCTTGGTCAGATCGCGGCAGGAGACGGCAACGTCTGAAGCCAGTTCGACCGGCGGCATCCCTTCGGCAAGCGCCGATGTGCCGCCCGGACCGCCGCCCAGAAGATCAATGAAGGCATCCTCGAAGCGGGCAGGCACCGCTTTCAGTTGCGCGCCGACCCGATCGGCGAGCGCGCTAATTTGCTCGGTTCCCGCATCGGCGCGCAGCACCACGCGGACGCCGGCGCCCTGGATCACCCCGTCGCCGACACTGTCCAGGCTGAGCACTTCGGCTAGCACGGCCCGCCGCCGCTCGCCGACCTGTTCCAGCCGAAAGCTCCGGCTTGTAAGGCGCGCGGTCAGCTCTCCGGGCGGTCCGTCATAAGCGAGCTGCCCTTCGTTGAGCAGCAGCACATTGTCGCAGCGTTCGGCTTCGTCGAGATAGGCAGTCGACCAGACCACGGCCATCCCTTCGTCGGTCAGCGCCTGCACCATGCGCCACAGGTCCTGACGGCTGACCGGATCGACGCCGACGCCCGGTTCGTCGAGCAGCAGGACGGCAGGCCGGGCCATCAACGCGCAGGCGAGGCCCAGCTTCTGCTTCATGCCGCCGGAGAGCTTGCCCGCCAGGCGTCCGGTAAAAGGGGCAAGGCGCGTGAAGTCGAGCAATTGGGCAAACAGGTCGGTGTGCCCATCGGCATCCATGCCGCGCAGCTGTGCATAGAGGCGCATATTCTCCATGACCGACAGGTCTTCGTAGAGCCCGAAGCGTTGCGGCATGTAGCCTGTCGCAACATGGATGGCGTCATTGTCGTCCGCCACATCGAAGCCCGCTACCGTGGCGTGGCCGCTGTTCGGCACCAGCAGTCCTGTCAGGATACGCATCAGGGTGGTCTTGCCCGCGCCGTCCGGCCCGACCAGCCCGGTCAGTCGGCCATAGCTTATCTGCGCGCTGAGATCCTGTAACGCAGGCGCACTGCCGAAATGCTTGCTCAACCTGTCGATGACGACCGCGACATCGCCATTTTGCTCCTGTGGCGCGGTGGCGGGCGGCACGTCAGCGGCCTTTGGCGCGCGCGCCGGTGGCTTGTCCGGCTTCGACCTCGATCGTTACCGGCATGCCCTGACGCAGCGCAGCATCGGCATTGGTGACCACGATCCGCAGGCGATAGACCAGATCCGTGCGCAGATCGGTGGTTTCTACCGTTTTTGGCGTGAACTCCGCCCGCGGTGATATGAACCCGATCTGGCCTTGATAGGTCTTGTCGGACGAGTCGCTGCGAACGCGCACCCGCATTCCGGGCGCGATGCGCCCCAGATCCGGTTCGCCGACATAGGCGCGGACATAAACCGGTGCATCAAGGCTGAGGCTATAGACCGGGCTTTGGCTGACAACCATGCTGCCGGGTTCGCGCACCCGTGCGATGATTGTGCCGGTGCCGGGTGCAAGCAGAACCGTGTCGGCAAGAGCGGTGGCGGCTTGAGCCCGTGCTGCCTGTGCGGCGGCGAGGCGGGCTTGCCCGGCCGCGATGTCTTCCTTGCGAAACCCTTCGGTGGCTTGCGAATGCGCGGCCCGGGCCGCTTTGACACTGGCGGCGGCCTGATCGCGCGCAGTGCGCGCGGCATCGACCGTCTTTTGACTGGCGGCTCCCGACGCGAGCAACTGGCTCTGCCGATCAAAATTACGCTCCGTGTCCCTGGCGACGGCCAGGGCCTGATTGAGGGCCTCCTGCGCCTGCGCAATCTCCTGCGGCCGCAGCCCGCGGCGCAGTTTGTCGAGGTCTGCCTGTGCGACCGCTACGGCGGCGTCGGCGGCCGCGAGCGCTTCCTCGAACGGCTGCGCGTCGAGAGTCGCCATATGTGCGCCCGGCTCGACATGATCGCCTTCATCGAACAGCATCTGCGCGACGCGGCCGGACTGGCGGAAGGCCAATTGCACCTCCCGAATATCGACATTGCCGTACAGATTGAGGGCGTCGCCGTCGCGGCTGCCCCGCTGCATCCACAGCCATCCAGCACCGATGATCGCGATGACGGCCGCAATGATCAGGATCCGCTTTGTCGTGCCGGACAGGCGGATGTTCTTCATGATGATGCTCCGACGCCGCGCAGATAGATGGCGAACACGCCGGGCGCATCGCTGCGGATGCGGGTCACATCGCCCGCCAGCATGGATTGCATGACCAGGCCCTGGACCGTGCCGATGAACAGGGTGGCCGCGGCTTCCGGATCGAGGTCCGCATGCAGTTCGCCCCGTGCCTTTCCGGCGTCGAGCAGGGTATGCAGCCGTTCGCCATAATGGCGGATCAGGGTCTGGGCCATGCGCTTGGGAAGCGTCTCGCCCGGTCGCTGCAACTCCCCGAACAGCATTCGCGGCACACCGGGGTGGTCAGACACGAAATCGATATGCGTCATGAAAACCGCCTCAAGCGCGGCAGCCGGAGAGGCGGCTTCTTCGATCGCCTTGTCCACGCGGGCGAGCAACCGCTCGGTCACCCAGGACATGACCGCCTGCAGGATGGCGTCCTTGGTCGGGAAGTGGCGGAAGAGAGCGCCCTGGGTCAGACCCATCCGCTGGGCGATGGCCGTCGTTGTGATGTCGCTCGGGTTCTGTTCCGCGGCCAGGTCGACCACCGCCTCCACGGTCGCCGCCCGTCGCTCGTCAGCGGGAAGATGTTTGGAACGCCCATTCATTGTTCGCGCCTTCAAAAGAAAGTAATTTATTACTTTCTATCTTTTTCGTATACCAACCGCAAGAGGGAACCGCCGAGGGGCAAACTTCATGAACGTCAAGAGCGGGAGAGGAGAAGGCCTGAAGGTCGGTCACAGCGTGCCCGAGCGGCCTTTCGCGGTAAACTAAGGCTTCGAACCAATCGCGTTGCCAGCTTGATCCATTTGCGCGGACTGGATGTGAACGAAGTGAGTTGAGGTATGATCGAACTACGCCAGCTACGCTACCTGCTTGCGGCGGCCGAAGCGGGCAGTTTCAGCCGGGCGGCGCGGAACATGAATATCAAACAAGCTACGCTCAGCCGACACATCCTCGAAATCGAGAAGGCTTCGCGGCGCTCCTGCCAGTATTGGGCGCTGCCACCGTCGCCGTGCCTGATATTGTCCATGACTGCTTTCCTTTCTTCAAATCGCCAGCAGGGCGATGGCTGGGCCATCGCTCCTGCCTTCGCGTCGAGCAGCCGGGGGTGTGGGGGGCAGCAAGAATCTGCCGGAGTGGTGCGGACGGGCGCCCTGGCGCCAACCCGGTCCGGCCGATTGTTGTTGCTGGGGAGCGGGGGCGGAGCGCCCTGATTCCCACTCAAGAAAATGATCGCCGGGATACCGGCTCGGCCACCGGGCCGACACGACGGTCGATGGCGCACGCTGCTTTATGAAAGAAGAAAGCGCCCCGCCATCGCTGGCGAGACGCTCTTGCAGTCTGCCGGTTATTCCTCGATCTCGATCTCAAAGACAGTGTTCCATGGAAGGCAAATGGCTACATGCCTGTGCTTGACCGCAAGGACGATCCCGAAGCGATCGACGGCGACAAGGGTGGCCGCCTCATACATATCGTCCAGCGTTGTGACGTTGACGGTGGTAATCGCAAATTCGGCCAGCACCGTGCGGAGATATTCGAGCATCTTGTTCGTCCTTTCCTGCTTCGGGACCGCTCCATGCGGTCTCGTGGCGGTTCAGGGACCGGGAACATTCGGCGGCGCACCGCTGGCTCGGGGTTCCTGTCGCGCTCGCGCGGCGGGGTGGGCTTGCGGCCATCGGACGGCCGAAGGGCCGCTTTTTTGCTTCGCGATGCAAAGCGCGCCAGCACGGCGGAAAAAAGCGGCCCGGCGCCGTTGCGCCGACAGGTGGCCCCGGTCAGAACAGCCACGAGAGAGGCCGCGAGGGGCGGTCACGCAGGCAGGACGGGAGAGATGACGCTCCCGGCAAAGCCCGAAAAATCTGCCATCCGGTCTACAGTGCGCAAGACCACATGGAGGCTGTCCCTGGCGACGATCACGCCGTCATGGCGACGCACAGGAAGCTGCCGCATGGCGCCGGCGCGGCCCCAAGGCCGATCTCGCTTTCGATCGGTCCCGCCAGATCACGACGGCCGATACGGTTTCACCCGGCGCAGATCCTTTGTCGAAAATTGAGAGCGCCCCGCCTTACTGACGGGACGCTCTCGCGATCAGTCGACTTTCAACTCGAACTTGCCGGTTACCTTGGTCGAGACAAGCCGAAGATGAACGTCCGGCGCTAGGACCGGATTGAGATTGAATGAAGCGTAAGGCTTTCCGTCCCTGGCGGACTTGAGCCAGCCGACACCGAACTCGATGCTCTCATCGTCGGCGGCAACGATGCGATAGTCGGGCGACTTGTCGCTCGCCTTGTCGTCGACCCGGAGGATTTCCACCTTTTCGCTGGTGCCGAAAAACCGGATTTCACCGTGGAAGCCGCGATCGGTTGCCTTGAAGTTTCCGCAGATCATGTCGTTAGAGCGGTTTTCGATCAGTCTGGATCATAGCCGCACGAGCTGAAGTAGTTGGCACATTCGGCGGGCTGGAAGATGTCGACGAGCCTGCCGATGAGGCCCCACAGGCCGCTAACGGTGCGCTCGCCTGCTTTTCGGAGCATGGCCTTGAGGCGGGAAAAGGCCTTCTCGATCGGGTTGAAGTCGGGACTATAGGGCGGCAGGAAGCGCAACGTTGCCCCTGCCGCCTCGATCCGCTCACGGACCGCAGGTCGCTTGTGGCTCGAGAGATTGTCCATGATGACGATGTCCCCAGGCCGCAGTTCCGGCACGAGAACCTGCGCAACATAGGCTTCGAACCAGTCCCCGTTGATCGGGCCGTCCAGCACCATCGGCGCGACCATGCCGCTCATGCGGAGGCCCGCGACGAGCGTGGTGGTCTTGCGATGGCCATGCGGGTATCCCATCCGCAACCGCTCGCCTCTAGCGCAACGGCCGTGGCTGCGGGTCATGTTGGTGGCGGTCCACGTCTCGTCGATGAACACTAGGCGTTCCGGCTCCAGATCGACCTGGTTCTCGAACCAGTCGTGGCGCTGCCTCAGGACGTCGGGGCGGTCTTGCTCGATGGCATGCCCAGTCTTTTTGCGCGTCATGCCCCGCCGCGCGAAGAAGCGGTGCAGTCCGGCAACTGACACTGTCAGGCCCGCTTCGGACAAGGCAATGCGCAGCTCTTCGAGCGAGATGTCCTTGCGCGCCTCCCACAAGGCCAGAATGTCGACCGCCCGCTCCTCCACTCGGCGGGATCGCATGTCGCCGCCTTGCGGCTTGGGAGCGAAGCTGCCGGTTTCCAGACGCTGCGCCTGCCAGCGAATGGCTGTCGATGGCGCAACCCCAAAGCGCGCCGCCGCTCCTCGGCAACTCAGCCCGCCATCAATCGCCGCCAGAAGCCGCGTGCGCAAATCCATCGACAGAGCGTGACCCATCCATGCCGGCCTCCTTCACCAGCACAGATTCTGAATCACAAATCAGACCAGAGGGAAATCCCTCAGCGATTCAAAACGGTCGAAAACCGCTCTAGTCCTTTCTTGCTTCGGGACCGCGCCCATCGCGGCCTCGATGGCTGTCACCCGGACGAGGGACGACCGGCCCGCACCCGAAGGGCGGAACGAAGTGGCAGACGGCGGCGGACGGCTTTTTTGTTTCGCGATGCAAAGTCGGCTTGTCCGGCGGCGGAAAAATCCGTTCGATGCCGTTGCGGGAAGATGGGTGGACCTCGACCAGACAAGCCATTGGAGAGGCCCCGTGGGCGGCGATCCCGCGCAAGATCAGGGGTATGGTGAGATAATCGGAGGCGCTTTACGGTCACTGGTCGAAGCAATGTCAACGACGGTTCGGTATCACGAAGGAGCGTGAAAGCCGGGGCTTAACCAGCCCTTCGCCGATGCTACCGCACTGCTCCGATGAACGACTTTGGGGACTCCGGCTCGCTCATACCTTGGAATGCGTTGTAGCCCGGTTGTAGCCCAGCCCAAAAATGAAAGAAGGCCGCTTTCGCGACCTTGTATAACCCACTGATTTTCTTGAAGTTTTTGGAGCGGGCGAAGGGATTCGAACCCTCGACCCCAACCTTGGCAACTTCGATAAGCGGCTTTTCCATGCTTTCCAAGGCTACGCCATACTACGATTTCTTCAACAGTTCTTGATACTTAACCTCTCCTATCGTATCCTGCTGCTGGACGCAATTGGGCGCCGCATGGAGACAATTTGGAGACAATGCCCCTTCCGTCGGGCTTTGTCTCCAACTGGAGGATCACGATGCCAACCAGCAAGCTGACCAAGCGCGCGGTCGATGCGCTCGTGCCGCCGTCGAAAAAGCAGACCGTGCTTTGGGATACCGAGCTGAAAGGCTTCGGCGTGCGCGTGCTGCCGTCCGGCCTCAAGACGTTCATCGTCCAGTATCGCAACGCCGAGGGCATCAAGCGCCGCATCAATATCGCGCGCTATGGCGTGCTGACGGTCGATCAGGCACGCGACCAGGCCAAGCTCAAGCTGGCGGCCGTGATCGGCGGCGAAGACCCCGCCGATGAGGTTCGCCAGGCGCGCAAGGGAATGACGGTCGAGGAGATGTGCGACTGGTATCTGACCGAGGCTCGGGCGGGCAATATCCTCGGCCGCAAGAACCTGCCGATCAAGAAATCGTCGCTCGACATGGATGAGAGCCGCATCAAGACGCATATCAAGCCGCTCCTGGGCAAGCGGATCGTCAAGCATCTGACGATCGCTGATGTCGAGCAGATGCAGACCGATGTGAAGGACGGGAAGACGGCGAAGCCGCGCAGCGGCGGCCGGGGCGGCATGGCGACCGGCGGCGCCGGTGTGGCGGCGCGCTGCGTCGGCACGCTCCAGGCCATCATCGGGCATGCGAAGCATAAGGGCCTGCTGGACGCTCACCCGACGCAGGGAGCGAAGAAGCTGGCCGGTAAGAAGAAGACCCGGCGCCTGAACGTCGCCGAGATAGTGTTGATGGGCAAGGCGATGGCCTATGCGGAGCGCAATGGCGAGAACCCTGTCGCCCTCGGCGTGCTGCGCACGCTCTTGCTGACCGGATACCGCCGTGAGGAAGGCCAAGCGATGCACCGAGCCTGGGTCAATGGAGCCGGCGGCTATGTGGCATTCCCCGACACCAAGGGCGGCGCGCAGATTCGTGCGATCGGCCCTGCGGCCGTCAAGGCCGTCGAGAGCCAGCCGGTGATCGTGGGCAATCCGCACGCTTTCCCCTCGGAAGTCGGGCGGGGGCCATTCACCGCAGTCAGCGCCTGCCTCCAGCGCGTTGCCAAGCTGGCGGGGATAGAGGGCATTACGCCGCACACGCTGCGCCACACCTTCGGCAGCGTGGCGGGCGATCTCGGTTTCTCGGAGCTGACGATCCGCGCCATGCTTGGCCATGCCTCGCAGAACGTCACCCAAGACTACATCCACATCGACGAGGCGCTCAAGCTCGCCGTGCGGCGAACGTCCGACGAGATCGAACGGCTGCTTGCGGAGGGCGCGGCTAAATCGACACAACTCCAGCTTGCGGCATGAACTTCGGTGAGCCGCTCGACCCGGGCAAAGGGCATGTGTCGATGCCATCAAATGACAGCCGCTGCAATCCGACGAACATGGCCGTTAAACTTTTCAGCGTGTCGTATTCTCGACATAGTGGCAATATCAGCATAGACGACGCGACGTGACTGAGACCCGCAAATTCCTTGGCCGGCATCATTGGCTGTGCGCGTTGCTTCTGGGCGCCACGCTGATCGTAAAAGCCCTGGTGCCCGCGGGTTTCATGCCGGTCGCCTCGAATGGTGTGATCCTCGTCCAGCTCTGCTCGGGTCAAGGGCCGCAGACGATCGTCTTGGAGCTGCCGGGCAAGACCGGCGAACATGACCATGGGGAGCACAAAAAGGCGGAAGCGCCCTGCGCCTTCTCCGGACTGTCCTCGCCCACACTCGCGGCGACCGACGCGCTTCTGCTGGCGATCGCGATCGCTTTCATCATCGCGACGGGTTTCCGCCTTCCGCCGCGTATAGTCCTCTGGCGCGGTATCTATCTTCGCCCGCCCGCGATTGGGCCACCCTCCGCCTGATTCACTCAACATTTCCGCGTTGAACGGCGCCCAATCGGGCGTCCCATGTGAATCAGGATTCCGACATGACGAATTTGCATTTTGCCGCGCGGCGCGCGGCACCTGTGGCGCGTGCTTCTGCCGGCGCTACCGCTTTCAAGACCCGCCTGGCACGCGATATTGCTGCCCCCGCCTTCGTCGCAGCGCTGGCCTGCTGCCCGCTCTCGCCGGCCTTTGCACAGGATGGCATTGTGCTGCCGGAGGTCGATGTGGACTCGGCCAGCGAAGCGCCGTCGACGGGATCGGGCGAAAGGATCTCCTCATCTCGCCTCCGCAACCTTCAGGCCGGCTCGAGTGATACTGCCGCCATTCTTCAAAGCGTGCCAGGTGTCAGCGGCTTCGGCGCCGGGGGCTTTTCGACCCTGCCGGTGATCCGCGGCTTGGAGGCGCAGCGCCTGACCGTGCTCGTCGACGGCGTGGCGATCGCCTCGGCCTGCCCGAACGATATGAATCCGCCCCTGTCCTATACCGATCCGCAGACCGTGGGTGCGATCGACGTCATTACGGGCGTCTCGCCGGTCAGCTATGGCGGCGACAGCATCGGCGGGATCATCCGCGTCGAGAGCGCTCCGCCCCGCTTCGCGAAACAGGGCGATACGCTGCTGACAGGTGAAATCTCGGCCTTCTATCGCAGCAATGGCGATGGCTTCGGCGGTTCGCTTTCAATGACGGCCGCGAGCGACAAGAGCAGCCTGACCTATAACGGCTCCTATACCCAGGCCGACAATTTCAAGGGCGGTGGATCGCTGGGCATCGTGCGATCGAGCGAATATGCAAAGACCGATCACAGCCTGAGCCTGGCCGCGCAGGTCGGCAGCGGCTTGGTCGAGCTGAAGGGCGGCTATCATTTCGCGCCCTACGAGGGGTTTCCCAACCAATATATGGACATGACGTCCAACAAGTCCTGGTTCCTGAACGGGCACTATGCAGGCGTCTTCGATTGGGGCAATCTCGATGTGCGGGCGAGTTGGCGCGACACCGACCATGCCATGAACTTTCTCGCCGATAAGGGTGGGACGGCTACTGGCGGAATGCCGATGAACACCGAAGTCCATAGCGCCGGATACGCGGTCCAGGCCGAAATCCTGCTGGGCGGTGCCGGAACGCTGCGTCTCGGCAATGAATTCCAACACCAGTGGCTCAACGATTTCTGGCCGCCCGTCGCGGGAAACATGATGATGGGGCCGAATGCTTTCATGAACGTCAACGGGGGGAAGCGCGATCGTCTCGGCACATTCCTCGAATGGGAAAAGAGCTGGGATCGCGGGTTCACGCTGGTCGCCGGCATCCGCAACGATCAGGTCTGGATGAATACGGGGACGGTCGCGCCCTACGGCACCGGAATGATGCAGATGGCCGACGTGATGGCGGCCGCCGCGTTCAATGCAGCCGACCGCAAGCGGCACGATAGCAATTGGAGCGGCACGTTGCTTGCTCGATATGCGCTGTCGCCTCATGCGGAAATCGAGTTCGGCTATGCCCGGAAGGTGCGTTCGCCGAATATCTACGAACGGTATAGCTGGGGCCGCGGCGGCATGGCGAGCCGGATGATCGGGTGGTTCGGGGACGGGAATGGCTATGTCGGCAACCTCGCGCTTCGCCCGGAAAAGGCGGATACGCTGAGCGCCGCTCTGTCGGTTCATGGCGGCGGCAAGGATGGCTGGTCGCTGAAGATCGCGCCTTATTTCACTCATGTTGACGACTATATCGACGCCGTGAAGCTGGCGGACTTTACCGACACGGCGGGCAGACCGACCGCTTTCGATCAATTGCAATTCGCCAACCAGAAGGCGGAGATTTATGGCATCGACCTGTCGGCCGCCGTCCCGCTCTGGTCGTCCTCATCGGCAGGGAGCGCACGACTGACCGCGCGCGCGAGTTGGTTGCATGGCGAGAACCTGGCGGACCATGGACCGCTCTATCACCAGATGCCGTTCAACGCGGCGCTGGGGCTGGAACATAGGATCGGCGGACTGGAAACCCGGATTGACCTGACCGTCGTCGGCGAGAAGGATCGTGTCGATCCGACCCGCAATGAGCCGCGAACGGGAAGCTATGCGCTGCTTGACGTCCAGTTGGCCTATCGCATCGACAATGTGCGATTGACGCTCGGCGCGGACAATCTGTTCGACGCGGCCTATTATGCTCCGCTCGGCGGGATGTCGCTCGGGGATCTGAAGGCGACCGGCGTTCTTCGCCCGGTCCCGGGCCGGGGGCGGTCGGTCAACGCAGGCGTCACGATCTCGTTCTGACGACAATGCGTTCGGAACGAAAATCCTTGATGCAGGGGCGGGGGACAGGCGATGGCCTGTCCCCCGCCTTGTCGCAGCGTTTGGGCGCGGGTCTGGCTGCTGCAACGTGCTGCCTGGCTTTGCTGGTAGCTCTGGACGCCAATCTTTCAGGCTTGGTGTCGTCGGTGTCGCGCCGGGAAGTGAGCAGCTTCACACTGTTCACGCCAACGCCGCCGCCTCCCACTGTGCCGCCTTCTCGGCCGCGTGAGATCAAGCGGCCGCCCGATCCGCAATCTGGAATGGCAATCGCTTCAGCGCAAACGAGGAAGCAGGCGGCCGCCCCAGCGCCTTCGCCGGTGGGTGCCCCGCTGTCATCGACGTCGCCACCGACGCCCTTGATGCCTTCAATCGACGGGCCTTCGCGGACCAATTTTGCCGTCGATCCTGCGCCGGCCCCTGACAGCAAAGCCGAAAGCGTGCTCGCGTCCTATCAGGGTCAGCTCTGGGCACGAATTTCAGCGCGCAAGCCCAGGGGGCTAAACCTGTCCGGCGTCGCCATGGTGCGCTTTGCCGTCGGTCGTGCCGGCGAACTGATTTCCGTCGAGCTTGCGGCATCCAGCGGAAACGCGGCGCTGGATCGTTTAGCGCTCCGGACGGTCCGCAATGCTGGTCCCTTTCCACCGCCTCCCGCGACGGTGGAAGGGGACCAGCTCGTCTTCACGATCCCCTTCAGCTTTCATTGAGGGCGCTGAGCGGGCGGCACGTCCTCGATCGTCAACATGGCGACACGCACCCTTTCCAGATAGGATACGCGGCTGTCGTCCCCGGCCTTGATGGCGGCCTGTGCTTCGTCGACAAGCACTTGTCCGGCTCGCGGCCCATGTTCTTCGAGAAGCGCCTGCGCGGTCATGATTTCATCGGTCAGGATTGCCTCATTGCCCGCGTCGCCCGCTTTCAGTCGCAGCGACAGTTTCTTTCTATCCATTATGTCGTCCTCCCCCAGATATGCCGATCACGCGCTGGCGCTTACCAGCCAGGCCTTGGCGCCCATGCGAACGCCGTCATCGTCGCGGTTGCGCTCGAACAGCGCGGCAAGATCCCGCTGAATGGCCTCACGCACCTCTGCGCCGCTCGGCCGAACGAGATCGCCGATGTGCATTCCGTCCAGCACGAAACGCGCGGCGCTCTCGGCATCGCTGCCGGGTCCGCCAATGCGCTGATCGCCGGTCCAGACATCGAACTTGATGTCGGAGAATCCCGCGCTTTGCAGAAGGTCGATCACATAGTCCTGTTCGGCCAGCGCGAATGGCCCCGGCGCACGCGGCTGAGGCGTCGGCAAGTCGATTTGCTCGCTGATGACTCCCATGATGCTGCGCTGCCAGGGATTCTCGGCGACCGGCGCCCAGACCGCAATGTCGAGCCGCCCGCCTTCGCGGAGCATCCGGCGCAGATTGGCGAAGGCAGGGTATGGCTGGGCGAAGAACATCGAGCCGAAGCGCGAGAACAGCCGATCGAACGGCGCTTCCTCCGGCATGGCTATCGCCGCATCGCCTTGCTCGAAGCGGATATTGGCGAGGCCTGCGCGCGTTGCCCGTTCGCTCGCGGCCGCCACGAGATCGGCCGATATGTCGAGGCCCAGCGCAAATCCGGTATTCCCGACGGCCGCGGCGATCTGCCGGGTCGTCCAGCCTCCGCCGCACCCAACGTCGACCACCGTTTCGCTGGCGGTATAGGCGGCCTGGGCGAGCAGCGCCTTGCCGATCGGCTCGATCATGCCCTCGAAACGGTCGAGCTGGGCGAGCCAGCGCGTGCCTGCCTGGCCTGCCCAATCATGCGCGGCAAGGCTGTCCAGATTCTCGCCAGCATCGTCCATCAAAGTCCTCCCATCATAGTTGCGAAAAATCAGTTCCAGATTGCGGCCGCGCTGCGCCACAGCATGTAGGCGGCGACCACGAAGATCAGCAGGGCGAAGATCGTATTGAGCGCGCCCTTGTGACCCGACAGCCGGTGCGAAAGTGCTGCGCCGGCGATACCGCCGACGATGCCGCCGCCGATGAACACCGCGGCAAGTCCCCAATCGACCAGCCCGGAAAAGGCATAGTTGAGCGCGGCCGTAAGACCGAAGGCCGTTACCGCGACCAACGACGATCCGACGGCATTGCGCATCGGCATCCCCGTCGAAGCCATCAGCCCCGGAACGATCAGGAAGCCCCCGCCGATGCCGAAGAAACCGGAGAACAGGCCGGTGGCGCTGCCATAGCCAATCACCTTGGGCGCGTTCTCACGGCGGCACTGGACATCGGGATTGCCGGGATCGCCGCGCTTCTTCAGCATGAGTGCGCCGACCAGGATCATCAACAGCGCGAACAGGAACAGCAGCTTCTGGCCGTCGAAGGCCTTGCCGAGCGTCGATCCGGCATAGGCCCCCGCGACGCCGGCGGCGGCGAACATGCCCGCGCAGCGCCACTTGATCGTGCGCTGACGGGCATGGGGAACGAGATTGGCGCCGGCATTGGCGGCAACCGCGAGCGCGCTGGTGCCGATCGCGACATGGGGCGAGGCGACGCCGACGAGATAGACCATGAGGGGGACGGCGAGGATCGACCCGCCGCCCCCCACGAGGCCGAGCGTGAAGCCGACGAGCGAACCCGATCCGGCTCCGAGCAGATATTGGACAGGTTCGAGCGTCATGGCCTTACAGCGTGTTGACCGGGAGCTTCAGATAGCTGGTGCCGTTGTCTTCCGGCTCCGGCATGTGACCGCCGCGCATGTTGACCTGAATGGACGGCAGGATCAGCCGGGGCATTCCGAGCGTCGCGTCCCGCGTCTCGCGCATGGCCACGAACTGGTCCTCGCTCACTCCATCGCGGACATGGACATTATGTTCGCGCTCCTCTCCCACCGACGTCTCCCAGGCATAGGTGTCGCGCCCAGGGGCCTTGTAGTCGTGGCAGAGATGCAAGCCCGTCTGATCGGGCAGCGAGAGCAGGCGCCGGATGGACCGGAAAAGCGTGCGGGCGTCTCCACCGGGGAAGTCCGCGCGGGCCGTGCCATAGTCGGGCATGAACAGCGTGTCGCCGATGAACGCCGCATCGCCGATCACATAGGTCATGTCGGCGGGGGTGTGGCCGGGAACATGCAACGCGATCGCCTCGATCGACCCGACCTTGAAGCGGTCGCCGTCATCGAACAGGCGGTCGAACTGCGAGCCGTCGCGGGCGAAACGCGTGCCCTCGTTGAAGATCTTGCCGAACACCTCCTGCACCGTGAGGATATGACGGCCGATCGCGAGCGTGCCTCCCAACTTCTCCTGAAGATAGGGCGCGGCTGAGAGATGGTCGGCATGAGCGTGCGTCTCGAGCAGCCATTCGACCTCAAGACCTTCGCTATGGATATAGTCGATCACCTTGTCAGCCGACGCGAAGGACGTGCGCCCCGAAGCCGGCTCGAAATCGAGCACGCTGTCGATGATCGCAGCCTTGGCGGTCGCGGGATCGGAGATGACGTGGGTCACGGTGAACGTGTCCTCGTCGAAGAAGCTGCGGATGACCGCGGGCCGCGCATTGCTCGCGGCCTCGACAATGCGGGCGGCTTCACGGATTTGCGGATCGGTCATGGCCTTGTCCTTTCATTCGATAAGCGGGTGTGCCGGCTTCGCGCTAAGGGGGAGGGGCGCGCGAAGCCGGCCCGACCGGCTCAGAGTGTCTTCTTGCTGAAATACCAGTCGGTGTAGTCGTAGCCCTCGTCCTTGCGCGCCTTGGCGGCCTCGGCGGTCGCGGGCGGCGGCACGATCACGGGTTCACCGGGCTGCCAGTTTTCGGGCGTCGCGACCTTGTTCGCGTCGGACGTCTGAAGCGCGGTCAGCAGGCGGACGAACTCGTCGACCGAGCGGCCGTTCGACATCGGGTAATAGACCATTGCCCGGATGACGCCTTCGGGGTCGATCAGGAAGGTCGCCCGCACGGCGGAGGTGTCCGACGCGCCGGGATGGATCATGCCGAAGGCCCTGGCGACGTTCATCGACAGGTCGTCGATGATCGGGAAGGTGATCTCGACGCCGAACTTCTCCTCGATGCTGCGCATCCAGGCGATGTGCGAATGCACGGAGTCGATGGAGAGGCCCAGCAGCTCGCAATTGAGCGCCTTGAAGCGATCGGCCGCCTTCGCGAAGCCCATGAACTCGGTCGTGCAGACCGGGGTGAAGTCCGCGGGGTGGGAGAAGAGGACCAGCCACTTGCCCTTGTAATCGTCGAGCGAGCGTTCGCCGTGGGTGGTCTTTGCCTTGAAGGCCGGCGCCGGTTCGTTGATCCGGGGCATGGAGGGGGCGGCCACGTCTGTCATTTTATCGTCTCCTGTGAGTGAGTGGGCGACAGACATTAGATACACATTTCTATTAATCGTGAGAACACGATAAACCTAATTCCTCTGATCGGATTTTTCAATCTTTTCCGAAAGCGGCGGCAAAGGCCGGATTCGCGGCGCGCAAAAGCGGGCGCGCAAACGCTTCAAAGCATCATTTAATCTAATTTATAGGGTGATCGCGGCCCGAATCAGGCGGCGGCGAGAGCCTGTCTTACCCATGCGACGAGTCGGGCGCGGTCCATCGCCCCGGCCTGACGTGCGATCTCGCGGCCGCCCTTGAAGAGTATCAGCGTCGGGATCGACTGGATGCGGTAGCGCCCCGATATGCCCTGCTCGGCCTCGGTATCGACCTTCAGCAGACGGACATGCGGTTCCAGTTCGGCGGCGGCCGCCTTGAACGCCGGGGCCATCGCGCGGCACGGCCCGCACCAGCTCGCCCAGAAATCCACGAGAACAGGCAGACTTCCGCGCCCCACATGGCGGTCGAAGGCGGTGGCATCGACATCGACAGGCTGGCCCTGGAACAGCGGCATCGAGCATCGCCCGCAATTGGGCGCAGCGCCGATCTTCGCAGCCGGAACCCGGTTGATGCTCGCACAGACCGGGCAAACCACAAGCTGGGACTCGGACATGCGGACATCTCCTATGGAACGCTATCGCTGCTTAATCGTTTACCCGCATGATGTAACCGTGTAAGAAAGGGGGTTCAAGACTTGCCTCCCTTCAGGAGTAGGAAATTTGAATCCCAGCGCAAATGAGAGTGGCGTCTGTTCGCCGGTCCAGATCGGCGATGCCGCGCCCAATTTTCAGGCGCGCACGACCCTGGGCGAAATGAGCCTGTCCGACTATCGCGGCCGCTGGGTGTTGCTGTTCTCCCACCCTGCGGACTTCACGCCCGTCTGCACCAGTGAATTCGTCGCGCTCTCGCGCGCCGGGGAGCGGTTCAAAGCGCTCAACTGCGCGCTTGTCGCGATCTCGGTCGACAGCCTCTATTCGCACCTCGGATGGATACGGGCGATCCATGAGCATTTCGGTGTCACGGTTGGTTTTCCGATAGTCGAAGATCCCTCGATGGTCATCGGCCGTGCTTACGGAATGATCGCCGACGATGCGCCCGACGCGGCGACGCTCCGTGCGACCTTCTTCATCGACCCCGACGGCATCGTTCGCGCCAAGCTCTGCTATCCCGCCACTATTGGCCGCTCGGTAGAGGAGCTGCTGCGCGTCGTCGCCGCGCTACAAATGGTCGACAGCGACAATGTGGTCACGCCCGAAGGCTGGCGCCCTGGCGATGACGTGCTGCTCCCGCCCTATCAGGATCAGGATTCCGCGCTCGATGCGGCAGGCGATGCCTGCTGGTTCCACCGGACGCGGCCCGACAAGCACAAAAAGGCAGGCAAGTGACGACATTCACCGATAGCGAACTCGATGCGATCACCGACATTCTGAAGGCGCTCGGGCATGACGTGCGGCTAAAGCTCATGCGGACGCTGCTCGAGAATGGCGAGAAGTCAGTCGGTGAACTCGAAACCATGACCGGCATCGGCCAACCGGGCCTGTCGCAACAGCTTGCCATCCTGCGCAAAGCGGAGCTGGTGCAGACGCGCCGCGATGCTAAGCTGGTCTTCTACAGCCTCGCGCCGGATGCGCTGGAAAGCACGGCAAAGCTGCTCTGCGCCTTGTCGGGCATTTCCGCGAAGGACGTGCAGCCCGGCGTGAAAGGCGCGGGGTCGCGCGCACGGGGATCGGCTGCAACCTTCGCCCGGATCTTGTGATCGCGCGTCATTGATAGGCTGGGGACATCGGATCGGCCGCTTCGTCCCCGGACACCGGCCATCATAGGAGACGCAGGATGACGCAGGATTCCGGCAAGGGCGCAAAGCCTGACGATCCAAAAGAGAAACCGCCCAAAGCGGGCCGCAAGAAGCCCGGTGCGGGCAACACCGGGAAGAGCGGCAAGCCCAAGGAAGCCGCACCGCTCGATCCGGTCGAGGAAGCGGGCATAGAGTCTTTCCCGGCGAGCGACGCTCCAAGCTGGACGCCCTGATCCGTGGCTGGTCTGATACGGGCGACCGCCCTCGTATCGGCGGCGCGGCGGCTGTTCCGGTCCAGCGAAGCCAGCCTGATCCTGCTTTCGGTCGGCGTCGGTATCCTTGCCGGCTTGTTGGCCTCGCTTCTGGGCAAAGCCGCCTGGATCATGCAATCGCTGCTCTACGGCCTCGGCACGGACCTCCGGTTGAGCGGCCTCGTCTCGATTTCGCCCGCTCGCTTGCTGGCGCTGCCGATCGGCGGCCTGGTGCTGGGTGCGCTGGTGCTGTTCACACGCCGCAAGAAACGCACCTCGATCGACGTCGTGGAAGCCAACGCGCTTCATGGCGGGCGGATTCCCCTGCGCGATACCACGATGGTCTGCGGACAAACGCTGATCTCGAACAGCTTTGGTGCATCGGTCGGCCTCGAAGCCGCCTATGCGCAGGCCGGGGGCGGCATCGCCTCGCTGATCGGACAATGGCTCAATCTGAGGCGCGGCGATCTGCGTGTGCTGGTCGGCGCCGGATCGGGCGCAGCGATCGGGGCCGCCTTCGGCGCGCCGCTGACCGGCGCCTTCTATGCTTTCGAGATCGTTATCGGCGCCTATACCCCGGCAAGCATCGCCCCTGTCGTGGCTGCGACGATTTCCGCGGTCATCACCGCCAGGACGCTGGGCGCAACCCCCTATCTGATCGCGGCGCAAAGCAGCCAGCATCTCTCGGCCGCGAACTATATCCTCTACGCAGGGCTGGGGCTGATCGCGGCCCTGCTCGGCATCGCCATCATGCGGCTCGTCTCGCTCGCGGAAGCGGGGGTTCGGCGCACCGCGATTCCCGAATGGCTGCGGCCCGCTCTGGGCGGCGCTATCCTGATCCCGCTCGCGCTCACGACACCGCATGTCTTGTCGGCAGGTCACGGCGCGTTGCACCTGACCATCGCCGGCAATATCGCGCTGGGCGCCTTGATCCTGATCTTCGCGCTCAAGTCGCTCGCGTCGATCGTCTCCCTCGGCTTCGGCTTTAGGGGCGGTCTGTTCTTCGCCTCGCTATTTCTCGGCGCGGTGCTGGGACAGATATTCGCGCGCCTGTGGGCGTTCGTCCCCGATGGCATTCCCCTGTCGCCGATGGATGCTTCGCTGGTCGGCATGGCCGCGCTGGCGGCCGCGGTCGTCGGTGGCCCGATGACCATGTCCTTCCTCGTTCTCGAAGCCACGCATGATTTCGAGATCACGGCGGTCGTGCTGACGGCCGCGCTCTGTTCGAGCACGCTAGTCCGCGAGCGGTTCGGCTATTCCTTCTCCACCTGGCGCCTGCATCTGCGTGGCGAGGTGGTTCGCAGCGCGCGCGATATTGGCTGGATGCGAACGCTCACCGCGCGGCGCATGATGCGGACCGCGCCCGCCACCGCGTCGCCGGCGATGCCGGTCAAGGCATTTCGCGAGCATTTCCCGCTCGGTTCGACAAGCCGCGTGCTGCTTCAGGACGAACAGGGTCACTATGCGGGCCTCGTTCCCACGGCGGCGGCCTTCGCCGATCCGGCGCAGACCGAAAGGCCGGTGTCCGACTTCGCAATCCTCAAGGATGTCACGCTTTCGCCGGA
Source organism: Sphingopyxis sp. 550B (assembly GCF_057401805.1). Lineage (NCBI taxonomy): Bacteria > Pseudomonadati > Pseudomonadota > Alphaproteobacteria > Sphingomonadales > Sphingopyxidaceae > Sphingopyxis > Sphingopyxis sp. 550B. Next base: position 436,128 of record NZ_CM171610.1, read on the forward strand.
TATGTCGATCGTGCCGATCATGGAGCTGTTCGACAGCAGCGCGGCCGACGATCTTGCCGTGGTCGATGCTCAGGGCCGGATCGTGGGAATGCTGACTGAACGCTATGTCCGCAAACGCTATGCCGACGAGCTGGATCGGGCGCAGCGCGAACTCTACGGCGAGGATTGACTTGAGCCGCCGATCTCAAGGATCGACCCGTCATCCTTGCCGGCAAGCGCCAGCAACGCTCCCCTGTGGCTCACGACGACAAGGCCGGTTCCGGTATCGCGAAGCCAGGTGTCGAGCCGGCGTGCAAGCCGCGCTTCCGTCACCATGTCGAGGCCTTCGCTCGGCTCGTCGAGCAACAGCCACGGCTTCGCCGCGAGGACCGCGCGCGCGATCGACAATCGTTTGAGTTGCCCGCCCGACAGGCGCGCGCCGCCATCTCCGACCCATTGGTCAAGCCCGTGCGGCATGGTGCGGACGTCAACCGCGAGGCAGGCCACTTCCAGCGCTGCCCAAAGCTGTTTATCGCTGAGGCCAGAGCGGGCGACACGCAGATTGTCACGCACTGTTCCCGACAGGAGCTGCGCATCCTGCGGCGAGAGCGCGAAGGCCGCTCGCACCGTCTCAGGCGGCAGCGCCTCGATAGGCTGACCATCAAGGCAAATGCCTGAATTCCGATCCGGCGGACGAATGCCTGCCAGCGTTTCGAGCAGGCTGGTCTTGCCGCTGCCGGATTGTCCAGCAATCCCCAGGCGCTCGCCAGATTCGAGCCGCACATGCACACCACCTCGATCCAGGGCGATGCTCCGCCCGATCGGCCCGGATGCACTCTTCGCCGGGATGGGAGCACTATGCGGCCCCGCCATGTCCTCCAATCGCGCGAGGGCGGCCGTCACCAGCGCGCCCCGCGACACACCCCGAATATAGCCTGACAAGGTCTCGATCGCGCCCGCCGATGCCAGCACGGCGAGCACCGTCATGGGCAAAGGGGCGTTGGAGATCGCGAGGACCGCGCCCATCGCGATACCCCCGCCAAGGGTCAGCCCGGCGTCGATGACCGCTTCGCCGCGCGCGAAACGGCGCCGTGCCCGGTCCAGTTCGGCCGTCTCGACGGCAAGGCTCCGCTCGATCGCCGGGGCCAGGTCATAGGCCAGGATTTCGGGCGAGGCCGACGCATAATCGACCATGCCAACCTTCAATCGCGCCAGCGCCGCCGCAATGTCAGTGGCGGCGATCGTGAGCAAACGGGGCGTCGCCAGATTCGCCCACAAGGCGAGGCCGGCGATCAGCGCCAGCAAGGCAAGGCTGGCCCAGGGACTGGCAAGCCATGCGAGGACGAGGCCGATCACCGCGCCGGCAAGGGCGGCGGGAAGCGCGGGCCTGCGGACAAGGCTGTCTTCGAGCGCGCCGATGTCCTGCACGAGCCGGGTCACGGTATCGCCCGCTGATACGGCCCGCACGTCGCGCACCGACAGGATGCGGTCGAACAGGCGCGCGCGGACCGTGGCGAGCGCCATCAAGGCTGCGCGATGGCCATAAAGGCGTTCGCCATAGCGCGCCGTCGTCCGGACGATCGCGAGCAGCCGGATCATCGCGCTCGGCACGAGATAGTTGAAGCCCTGCGCAGCCAGCACCCCGCCAAGGCCGGCAAGCGCGGCGCCGGTGATGAACCATCCCGACAGGCCCAGCAGCAGGACCGCGGCGATCGTCGCGGCGGCGGCGAGCGCGCCGGCGATGCGGAAAGCGCGGCGCTCGGGGGCGATGGCTTCGGCCAGTAGCCGGTCCATATCCGCGCGGCTCATGCCAGCACCATTTCGCTATCGGCGATCGCGGCCAGCTCGGCGCTGTGCGTCACCATGAGGACCGTGCGGCCCGTGGCGGCCGAAGCCAATATCCCGGCAATGTCAGCCGCCGACCTCGCATCGAGATCCGCCGTCGGTTCGTCGAGCAGCCAGAGCGGCGCGTCTTTCAGAAGCACTCTTGCGACGCCGACGCGGCGGCGCTCGCCTCCCGACAGACCCGATCCACGGTGGTCGAGCGGCAGGGACATGCCTTGCCCGCGCGCCTCGATCATCGGTCCAAGCCCGGCAGAACGGGCAGCAGCTTCAACTTCGGAGTCGTCGGCCTCCGGGCGCGCAAGGCGGATGTTGTCGGCGAGCGTTCCGGGGATGAACGCGACCGATTGTCCCGCCCAGCCTATATGGCCGGGAAGCGCGACGGTTGCCGCGTCTCGGCCGTCGATGAGAATCCGTCCCCTGCCGATGGGCGCAAGCCCTAGCAGCGCGTGCAGCAGGCTGGACTTGCCGATGCCGGTAGCTCCGCGCAGCGCGAAAGTGGTGCCTGCCGCGACGTCCAGCGTGAACGGACCGATAGCCGTCTCGCCATAGTCGATGACCACGCCGTCGAAGCGCAGCGCGGGCGGAGCCTCGATCGCGCGAGGGGAGGAAGCCGGGGACGGGGGAGCGATCTTTTCCAGGCGTTCGACCGCGGCCTCTCCGACCTGCTTGTCATGATAGGCGGCTGCGAGGCGGCGCATGGGGAGGTAGAATTCGGGCGCGAGGACGAGGACGAACAGGGCTTGTCCAAGGGTCAGCGTCTCAGGTGCGGGGAAAGGCAGGATGCCCAGCAGGTTGAAGCCGCAATAGAGCGCGACCAGCGCCACCGACAGCGCGGCAAAGAATTCGATGATGGCGCTCGAGACGAAAGCGATCTTCAGCACGTCGACCGTGCGGGTCGCCACCTCGCGGGTGGCGTCGGCAAGATGGCGGCCGATGCGGTCCTGCGCGCCGAACCCGACGATCACCGGGAGCGCACGCACGCGGTCGACGAACAGACCGGACAGGCGGCTCAATGCGTCGAGCTGGCGGGCAGCGGCGCGGGCGGCCGCGCTACCGGCGAGCGCCATGCCAAGCGCGAACGGCATGAGCGTCGCAAGCATGATCGCACCGGCTACCCAGCTTCCGAACGCGGCGGCAACCGCAATGACGAGGGGCGACAGGACCGCCGCGCGGCGGAGAGGCTGGAAGCGGGCATGGAAGCCGCCCAGGTCTTCGATCCGGTCGACAGCATCGGCTACCGCCTCGCCCAGCATCCGGCGATCTCCCGGCGCCGCGACAAGGATTCGGGGATAGACCCGGTTCCTCCAGCTCGTCTTGGCGCAGACTGCCCCGATCTCGCCGGCGTCGGTTGCACCGATCTGTATCGCGGCGCGAAGCAAGCTGGCTGCGATCAATCCGGCGACGGCGACCAGCACATTGCCATGATCGCCGCGCGCGGCCGCCGCCACACCGGCAGCAAGCGCGCCCGCCATAAGGATTGCCGCGCCGCTATCGGCGGTCCAGAAAAGGGCCGCGCCCTGTCGATCAAATTGGTTGCTCATATACTCAGTTACGAGTAATGGCTAATCATAATCTTTTCAACCGACTCAAGGCAACCATGGAAGCCGGGCCGGAATGCAAGGAGTCTTGCCATGGACATGGCCGTGATCGAACTCTCCCGGCTGCAATTCGCGCTGACGGCACTCTACCACTTTCTATTCGTCCCGTTGACCCTTGGCCTCTCCTTCATGCTGGTCATCATGGAGAGCATCTATGTGATGACGGGCCGGGAGATCTGGCGCACCGTCACGCGCTTCTGGGGCAAGCTGTTCGGCATCAATTTCGTGCTCGGCGTCGCCACCGGCATCACGATGGAATTCCAGTTCGGCACCAACTGGTCCTATTATTCCCACTATGTCGGCGACATCTTCGGCGCGCCGCTCGCTATCGAAGGGCTGATGGCCTTCTTCCTCGAAGCGACCTTCGTCGGCCTCATGTTCTTCGGGTGGGACAAATTGTCCAAACAGGCCCACCTCTTCACCACCTTCATGGTCGCCCTGGGATCGAACCTCTCGGCGCTGTGGATTCTGATCGCCAATGGCTGGATGCAACATCCGACCGGCGCCCGCTTCAATCCCGCGACGATGCGGATGGAAGTCTCCGACTTCATGGCGGTGCTGTTCAACCCCGTCGCACAGGCCAAATTCGTGCATACGGTCAGCGCCGGCTACGTCTGCGCCTCGATCTTCGTGCTCGGCATTTCGGCCTGGTATCTGCTCAAGGGCAAGTGGGTCGCCGTCGCAAAGCGCAGCTTCACCGTGGCGGCCGCCTTCGGCCTTGCCTCCTCGCTGTCGGTCGTCGTGCTGGGTGACGAGAGCGGCTATGCCCTCACCGACAACCAGAAGATGAAACTCGCTTCGCTCGAAGCCATGTGGCACACTGAGCCGGCTCCTGCGGGTATCGCGATCTTCGGCATCCCAAGCCTGGAAGGGCGCGAAACCCGCTATGAAGTGAAGATCCCCTATGTATTGGGCCTGATCTCCACGCGCAGCCTGACGGGCGAAGTCTCCGGCATTTTCGAGCTGGTCGCCAAGGCGCAAGGTCGCATCGAACATGGCATCAAGGCCTATGACGCGGTGGAGCGGCTGAAGGTCAATCAGAACGACATGGCCGCGCGAGCGCAGTTCGAGGAAGCCAAGGCCGATCTCGGCTATGCCCTGCTGCTCAAGCGCTTCGTTGCCGATCCGCGACAGGCGACGCCTGAGCAAATCGAGAAGGCCGCATGGTCGACCGTGCCCAATGTCCCGGTCATGTTCTGGGTCTTCCGCGTGATGGCTGGCATCGGCTTCTTCTTCATCGCCTTCTTCGCTGCCGCCTTCTGGATGGCGTCGGTGCGGCGCTTCGGCTGCGACAACGGGTTCTGCCGCACCTTCATGCGCGCGGCGGTCTGGATCATGCCCTTGCCGTGGATCGCGATCGAATTTGGCTGGATTTTGGCCGAAATCGGCCGCCAGCCCTGGGCGATCGACGGCGTGCTGCCGACCTTCCTCGCCGCCTCGAGCCTGACCGTCGCGCAGCTCTGGACGACGATCGTCGGCTTCACGCTGCTCTATGGCGCCCTCGCCGTGATCGAAGTCCGCCTGATGATCGCGGCGATCCGCAAGGGGCCTGACGAGCATCGCGCGCCTGCGCCGGCACCAGCGTCGCCGAACGGCTACGCGCCCATTCCTGCCGAATAAGGAGAACAGGTCATGGCACCTCCCATCGACTATGAAACGCTCCGAGTGATCTGGTGGCTCCTGATGGGTGTCCTCCTGATCGGCTTCACCCTGACGGACGGCTTCGATCTCGGCACCGCCGCCCTCCTGCCGTTCGTCGCCAAGACCGATGCCGAACGCCGCATGGTCATCAACTCGATCGGCGCGACGTGGGAGGGGAACCAGGTGTGGTTCATCCTCGGCGGCGGTGCGATCTTCGCGGCCTGGCCATTCGTCTATGCGGTCAGCTTCTCCGGCTTCTACCTCGCCATGTTCCTCGTCCTCGCCGCGCTCATCCTGCGGCCCGTGGGGTTCAAATATCGCTCGAAGAAACCCGATGCGGCCTGGCGCTCGCGCTGGGATTGGGCGCTGTTCGTGGGCGGGTTCGTTCCCGCGCTGGTGTTCGGGGTCGCGGTCGGCAACGTGCTGACCGGCATCCCCTTCCGCCTCGATACCGATCTGCGCTCTTTCTATGAGGGGAGCCTGCTCGGCCTGTTCCATCCGTTCTCGCTGGTCGCCGGGCTGCTCTCGGTAGCGATGATCGTGCTGCACGGCGCGAGCTGGCTCGCGATCAAGATCGAACGCGGCGCAGTCCACGATCGCGCCCGCACCTTTGGACAGGTCGCGGCGGGTGCCTCGATCCTGCTGTTCGCGCTCGGCGGAGTGATGATCGCCACCATGGGCTATGGCTTCCGCCTGACGCATGGGGCCAATCCGCTCGGTCCCTCCAACCCGCTGCTGTCGGGAACGGTTGCGGCGCCGGGGGCGTGGCTCGATAATTACCGGGCATATCCGTGGATGCTGATCGCACCGATCCTCGGTTTCGTGGGGCCGCTGCTGGCATGGATCGGCATCCGCAAGGGCCGCGAGGCGCTGGCGTTCGGCGGCTCGTCGCTCGGTGCCGTGGGCATCATCGCGACGGTGGGCCTGTCGATGTTTCCGTTCATCCTGCCCAGCTCGATCGACCCGGCCTCGAGCCTAACGGTGTGGAACGCCTCGTCCAGCCATGTGACGCTGTTCATCATGCTGGCGGTGACGGTCGTGTTCCTGCCGATCGTGCTCATCTATACGGCTTGGGTCTATAAGGTGCTGTTCGGCCGCATCACGCTGCGCGACGTCGACACCAACCCCGACTTCTACTGATAGGGATGACTCCGATGTGGTATTTCAGTTGGGTATTGGGTGTCGGCCTCGCCGTCGGCTTCGGCATCCTCAACGGCATGTGGCACGAATTTCATTCCGACCCCGATGACGACGCGGCCGCCTGAAGGTCGATCTGATGATTAGCGTCGGCCCTCTCGCGCTGGCGTTGGAGCGGCTGTTCGCGGTCCTCGGAATTGTTGCCTTCATGGCGGCGGCGAGCTGGATCGGCCGTCGCCATGGCAAGGACAGCGATAAGGCCGCATGGCGCGCCCTGCTCGTCGGCCTCGTCGCCGCCCGCGCGGGGTTTGTGGGCCAGAACTGGTCCGCCTTTGCGGTCGAGCCTCTGAGCATATTCTATGTCTGGCAAGGCGGTTTCTTCCCTCTCGCGGGTCTGGCGGCCGCCGCGATTTCGCTGGTGCTGTCGCTGCGCCGATCGCCCGCGCTGTTCCCTACGGGCATGGCCTTCGTTGGCAGCGCCGCGGCCGCGCTCATCGCCACGTCGCTGTTCCTCGCCTCTTCGCAGAGGCCATTGCCGCAAGGCTTGGTCCTCCACTCGCTTGCAGGCGAAGCAAGCGCGCTCGACGATCGGAAGGGCAAGCCGTTCGTCATCAATCTCTGGGCGAGCTGGTGCCCGCCCTGCCGGCGCGAGATGCCTATGCTGATCGAAGAGGCCGCGCGCTCGCCTGTGCCGATCCTGCTCGCCAACCAGGGCGAGGACGCGACGAAGGTGCGGACCTGGCTGGACGGCCAACGCCTGACCTCGGCGCATATCCTCTTGGATAGCGATCAAAGCGCCGCCGCCGCGATCGGGTCCGCGGGTCTTCCCGCGACGCTGTTCGTCGACAGCAAGGGCGTCATTCGTGAGCTGCATGTTGGCGAAATCTCCCGCGCCGCCCTGCTCGCGGGATTGCGGGAACTGGATTAATTTTGACCAAGGAGAAACCCATGACCAGACAAGTGAATATCGGGATCGGCGAGGAAGATCGGATTGCGATCTCCGAAGGCCTGAGCCGCCTGCTGGCGGACACCTACACCCTCTATCTGACGTCCCACAACTTCCACTGGAACGTGACGGGGACGATGTTCAACAGCCTCCATACCATGTTCATGACGCAATATACCGAGCTGTGGAACGCGATCGACCCGATCGCCGAACGTATCCGCTCGCTGGGTCAGCCCGCACCGGGTTCCTATGCGCAGTTCGCCAAGCTCAGCTCCCTGCCTGACGCGCCGGAATCTCCGCCCAAGGCGCTCGACATGGTGGATATTCTCGCCAAGGGCCACGAAGCGGCGGCCCGCACGGCGCGCGCCCTGTTCCCGCTGGTCGAAAAGGCGAGCGACGAGCCGACCGCGGATCTGCTTACCCAGAGAATCGCGCAGCATGAGCAAACCGCCTGGATGCTCCGCGCCCTGCTCGAAGACTGAGGCGGAATGGGCGACAGGGCGTGACCGCGCGCACGATCGCGGCCGCACCCGATCTCCCGCAATGAGAAGGAGGAATTGGAATGTCCCGAAATGAAGGCACCATAGACCGACTGTTGAGGGTGATCGTCGGCCTTGTTCTGATCGCGCTGGTATTCGTCGGGCCACGCTCTGCGTGGGGGTGGATCGGCGTCGTTCCGTTGCTGACCGGGCTTGTGGGCATGTGCCCGATCTATTCGTTGCTCGGCATCAACACTTGCCCGAGAGGCTGACAAAAACGGTCCTCATCGCATGAAATGAAACCCTGGCCGCCACGATACGAGCGGCCAGGGCTTTCGCTGGATCAGGACACCGGGGCGGCGTGTTGCTCGGAGCCCTCGCCCATTCCTTGCGCGGGCGCAGGAGCTGCGCCAGCGCGCACGCATTCCTCGATGCGGCGGCCCACATCGGCATCGACGCTTTTCCAATAGTCGATGGCGCGTTCGAGCACCGGCGAGCGGACACCGCCCAGCAAGCTGCCGGCGACCGTCTCCACGAGCCGATCGCGTTGCGCGTCATTGAAGACTTCACGCACCAAGATGCCGGGCTGCGTGAAATCGTCATCGTCGGGCCGAAGCGTGTAGGCCTGCCGCACCATGTCGCCATCGGTTTCCCAGCCATCGGCAGCAGGGCCGGTTTCGTCGGCCCAGCTCCGTCCGCCGCTGTTGGGCGCATAGACAGGGGCATTGCCGCTGTGCTGATAGGCCATCTGCCCATCGAACATATAGGTATTCACCGGCACCTTGGGCTGGTTGACGGGGAGCTGGTGGAAGTTCGTCCCGATCCGGTTACGCTGCGCGTCATTGTAAGCGAACGCGCGGCCCAGCAGCATCTTGTCCGGCGAAAGGCCGATGCCCGGCACCGTGTTCCCCGGCGAGAAGGCCGCCTGCTCGATCTGCGCGAAGAAATTATCGGGATTCCGATTCAAGGTCATCGTGCCGACCTTGATGAGCGGATAATCCTTGTGCGACCAGGTTTTGGTGAGATCGAACGGGTTGATCCGGTAGGTCTTTGCTTCGGCATAGGGCATCGCCTGCACGAACAGCGTCCAGCTCGGATGATCGCCGCGCGCGATCGCCTCGAATAGATCGCGGCGGTGATAGTCGGCATCGGCGCCGGCCATCGTCGCGGCTTCGGCATTGGTGAACTCGGCCGTGCCCTGATTGCTGATGAAGTGATACTTGACCCAGAATTTCTCGCCCTGGGCGTTGATCCACATATAGGTATGCGAGCCGTATCCGTTCATGTTGCGCCAGGTGCGCGGCAGACCGCGGTCGCCCATGAGATAGGTGACTTGGTGGGCCGATTCCGGGTTCAGCGTCCAGAAGTCCCATTGCATATGGTTGTCGCGCAGCCCACAATCGGGAAGGCGCTTCTGGCTGCGGATGAAGTGCGGAAACTTCATAGTGTCGCGGATGAAGAAGACCGGCGTGTTATTGCCGACGAGATCGTAATTGCCCTCGCTGGTGTAGAATTTAAGGCTGAAACCGCGCACGTCGCGCCAGGTGTCGGGACTGCCCGCCTCGCCCGCGACGGTCGAGAAGCGCGCGAGCATTTCAGTCGAAGCGCCCTTCTGGAACAGAGCCGCGTGCGTATAGGCGGATACGTCCTCGGTCGTCTCGAGCACACCGAAGGCGCCCGATCCCTTGGCGTGGGGCTGGCGCTCAGGAACCTTCTCGCGGTTGAAGTGCGCCATCTGCTCAAGGAAATGGACGTCGTGCAAGAGGATCGGGCCATCGGCCCCGATGGTCAGGGAATTGCGGTCGCTTGGCGCCGGCGCGCCGGTGCTCATCGTCGATCCGGTAGCATTCTTGGTATCTGGCATGGCTGCTCTCCCTCTCCGGCAGGGCCGCCGTCCGCCGACTCCCTGCGAACAATCAATCATACGCTGAATCGGCCAAGCCTCAATACAAATATAGAATAATTGTGTAAGCATGATAGACTGACGCCCGAATCTCCAACGGCAGAAAGGACAAGGCGATGGCTTCGATAGAGCTGGCGAAGATCCTGCTCGATGCGCTCGATGATGAGCGGAAGGCAGAGGCGAGCTATGCGGCCGTAATCGACAAGTTCGGCCCGGTGCGGCCCTTCTCCAACATCATTGAGGCCGAACAACGCCACGCTTCGGCGCTCGAACGCCAGCTCCGGCGCCTTGGGCTGACCGTTCCGCCAAATCCGTGGACCGGAAAGGTATCGGCGCCGGCGACGTTGAAAGAGGCTTGCGAAAGCGCCGTCGAAGGCGAGATCGAAAATATAGCGCTCTACGATCGGCTGATTCCAATGATCGACGATCCTGCCGCGCGACAGGTCATGGAAAATCTGCAAGCCGCCTCGCGCGAGCGCCACCTTCCGGCGTTCAAGCGATGCCTGGAACGCGAACAAGATCGAGGCCGCGTGTGATACAAGGAAGCTCCTCGTAGCGTCGAGAGCGAGGGCCTGAAGGAATGAAGTGTGACCAAGTTTGTTTTTGATGCGTCGATCTTTGTGCGGCCCGGGCATGAAACAGACCCCGGCGAGTATTCCGACGAAACCCGCGCCGAAATCGCGAAGCTCCGTGTCCTATATCCGGAACTGGCGCATTGGGGCGACCTGGCCCTTGGCGGTGCGTTTGGCGAAATGTCAGAAGACGTTCTGAGTATCAGTTGGGCACATTTTCTATTCGAGACGCGCGAAGAGTTTTTCCTTGGATACTGCTGCTGGCGTCAGACCCGAGGGGACTGGCATGGCGGGATCGACTTTGACAGGCTCGAAGCACTTACCGACTGGAAGTGAGCCTCGCTGGCCGGTGGTGGCGTCGGATCGGCGGGATCAGGGAACGAGGATACTGCTCGCGTCGACGCCGGTCGCGCCGGTCTTGGTGTCGATGGCCGTCACGGTAACGGCATAGGCGCCAGCCATGTTAGCAGGGAATGCGCCGGTGAAATAGCCGGTTCGGCCGCCATAGGACAGGCGGACCTCGCCGGCGGGCCGACCGTCGTGCCGGATAGTGGCCCGCACGTCATAGCGCGCCGCATCCCAGATACCGCCAGGCTCGATCGGACAACCGCACATCAAGGCGACGTTGGCCGCGAGCCGCACGCTCGCGCCTACGCCGCCGCGCTGGTGCGCAGCCGGTTCGACAAGATCGACCACGAGGCCGGGCAGTTCGAGAACCCAACCATCGCCCTGCGTCGCGGGTCGTCCCGGCACGATCCAGCGCTGGGCGGTGACGCGCACCGCTGCCTGTGGCTGTGCGAGCGGGCCATAAGCCACGACTTCGACCAACCTCGGTTCGTCGATGTCGATCCGCGTCCTGAAGGCGGCCGATGCCTCGTCGGCAAGCGGCGTGCCGCGCGGGCCTCCCGTCATGATCCGGGCCGTGTCGCCGGTCGATCCCGCCGTGCGGCCGTGTGCGAGCACTTCGCCGCTTCGCACGTCGCGGAGGATGATCTCGGCCCCGCCCATCGACGTGCCGACGAATTTGCCGCCTTCGCTGATGACGCGAATGACAAGATCGGTCGGTTCGGCCGCGGCCGTCACGGGAAGGCCGGCAAGGATAAGCGCCGACAGACGGACAAGAGCGCCTGACCTCATTGGCCTCCACCCCCGTTCCTGATCGCGCGCGCCAGGGCGGCATCCTCCCACCGAATCGAAAAGGCTCCGCGAAGCTGGCCCGGTGCAAAGCCCGTTGCCTGATCTTCGGGATAATGCGCGCGGATCGCCGCCGTCACTTCGGGCGCGATGTTTTCGCCATGACAGGCAAGGCACATCGGCATGGTGGGTATGGCGCGCATATAACGATATTCGCCGCCCTCCCGTGCCGTCCAGCGCTTGGGTCGACCTTCATCGTCGATCGGCGCGGCGGCCCAGCTCGCCATGACGCGCTGCTCCGCCGCATCGGCCTTGGCGGCGGGGTTGCGGGTCTTGAGCGCGGTGCGTCGCACACTCGCTCCACTTTCCTCCGAGAGCTGCGCCGCAAGTGCCGGGGCGATGCTCGAACAGACGCCGATAGCACCTTGCGGCCCCTCGGCCGCCATCGCGGCCGTAAGCGCGCTCAGCAATTCCTTCTGGAAACGATCGGCCAGGATCTCGGATCGTGCTTGCGCTTCCTCGGCCATCCTTGCCCGATCGTCACCCAGCTCGTGCGGCGCACAGGCCGATAACGCCAGACCAGAGAGCAACGGAAGGACCACGCGGCGCATCGGGATTTCTCAGGACTGCCCAGCAGCCGGCCCGAAGCGGTCGCACAGCATGTCGATCAGCTTGCGAACGTCCTCGTCGGCAAGGCTGTAGTAGATGGTCGTGCCGTCTCGGCGGGTCTTGACTAGGCCACCTTCACGCAGCTTTCCAAGGTGCTGCGAAACGCTGGACTGCGATTGCTCGCACAGCTCCACCATCTGCCCAACGGCAAATTCACCCTGCGTCAACCGGCACAGAATCAGCAAGCGCTGTTCATTGGCGAGCAGCTTCAGCACGCTCGCCGCTTGGGCGGCGTGCTGAGCGAGGAGCGCGAAGGGCGTATCGAGCGGCATCATCTGGTTGCAGGCTTCCCATCATCTCGGAGCACAATGTAAATGGCCGGAATAACCAGCACGGTCAGCAGCGTCGAGGACGCAAGGCCGAACAGCAGCGAAATAGCGAGCCCCTGAAAGATCGGGTCGGTCAGGATGACGGCCGCGCCGATCATTGCCGCGGCGGCGGTGAGGACGATCGGCTTGAACCGGATCGTTCCCGCTTCGAGCAGGACATCGCGCAGGGATTTGTCGGGCGTTGCCGAATGCCTGATGAAGTCGACCAGCAGGATAGAGTTTCGCACGATGATGCCGGCGAGCGCGATGAAGCCGATCATCGACGTCGCGGTGAACGGCGCGCGGAACAGCATATGCCCGATGACGATGCCGACAAGGGTCAGCGGCACCGGAGTCAAGATGACCAGCGGCAGGCGGAAGCTCCTGAACTGCGCGACGACGAGTATGTAGATCCCCAGCAAGGCGACCATGAAGGCCCCGCCCATGTCGCGGAATGTGACCCAGGTGATCTCCCATTCGCCGTCCCAGAGCATCGACGGCACGCTTTCATCCTCGGGTTGCCCATTGAGGCGGATTTGCGGCTTCACCAGCCCCTGGGCCGCCCAATCATGGTCGTCCACGGCGCGATCGACGGCCAACATGCCGTAGATCGGCGCTTCATAGGCCCCGGCAAGCTCGGCCGTCACCATGTCGGCATAGCGACCATCGCGGCGGAAGATGGCGGGGCTTCCCGTCTCGGTGCGAGCATCGACGACCGCGCCCAGGTCGATGAGCTGGCCGCCCGGCGTTTGCGCGACGGGTGTGCTCGACAAGGCCTGCGTCCAGCTCCGGTCCTTCTGTTCGAGCGCGATGGTGATCGGAAGCGGCGTGCGGCCATCGCCGCGCGGCGCATAGCCGACCGTCTGGCTCCCCATGAGCATTCCGATGCTGTCGGCGATCTGGCGCTGCGAGAGGCCATAATAGTCGATGCGGTCGCGCTGGATGTCGAGACGCAACTTGGGCCGCGGCGTTCCAAAACTGTTGTCGACGTCGACGATGAAGGGGACGGATTTGAAAATTTTCTCAAGCTCCGTCGCCGTTTTTTCGCGCGTGGCCGCATCGGGGCCATAGACCTCGGCGAGCAAGGTCGCGAGCACGGGCGGCCCCGGAGGCGTCTCGACCACCTTGATCGACGCGGTTTCAGGGAGCTTCAGCGCCTTCAACCGCTGGCGCAGGTCAAGCGCGATCTGGTGGCTCGACCGGCTGCGCTCGCCCTTGGGCAGCAGCGTCACCATGACGTCGCCCTGTTCGGGCTGCGAACGCAGGAAATAGTGCCGGACAAGGCCGTTGAAGTTGAACGGCGCCGATGTGCCGACATAGGCCTCCATAGACGTTGCTTCGGGCAGGCCGCGCACGATGCCGGCAACGTCTTCCAGCACGCGGCCCGTATTTTCGAGCGCGGTGCCTTCCGGCATGTCGACCACCACCTGAACCTCCGACTTGTTGTCGAAGGGAAGTAGCTTCACGGTCACAGCCTTGAAGTAGAACATCGAACAGGCGACCAGCGTCGCCACACCGACGCCGATCAGGAAGTTGCGCGCGGACGTGCGTGTGTCGATCACGCGATGCGCGACGCGGGCATAGAGCTGCCCCAGCTTGCCGCCGCTTTCATCGTGGCCGTGGCCCGCTGCCAGCGTCTTGCGGGCAAAGCGGATCATCAGCCACGGCGCGATCACGACCGCGACGAAGAACGAGAAGATCATCGCGGCCGAAGCGTTGACCGGGATCGGCGCCATATACGGCCCCATCAATCCCGACACGAACAGCATCGGAAGCAGCGCCGCGACCACGGTCAAGGTGGCGACCACGGTCGGATTGCCGACTTCGGCCACCGCCTCGATCGCCGCCTGGGCGCGGCTGCGGTCATCGTCCATCGCCCAATGGCGGGCGATATTCTCGATCATGACGATCGCGTCGTCCACGAGGATGCCGATGGAGAAGATGAGCGCGAACAGGCTGACGCGGTTGATCGTGTAGCCCATCAAGTTCGACGCGAACATGGTGAGCAGGATCGTCGTCGGGATGACCACGGCGGTCACACCGGCCTCGCGCCACCCGATCGCGAAGCCGATCAGCACCACGATCGAAACGGTCGCCAGCGCCAGATGGAACAGCAGCTCGTTTGCCTTCTCGTTCGCCGTCTCGCCATAGTTGCGCGTGACCGCGACCGTGACGTCATCGGGGATCAGCTTGCCTTTCAGGCTGTCGACGCGCTCAAGGATGGCGTCGGAAACGACAACGGCATTGGCCCCGGCCCGCTTGGCGAAAGCGATGCTGACGGCAGGCGCGGAATGCCATTTGCCGTTCTCGGCCCCATTGTCCGACTTCGACCAGCGCCACGCGCGGGCCTGATCCTCGCGCGGCCCCTGCGTGACGCTGGCAACGTCGCGCAGATAGACAGGGGCGCCAGCGCCGGACCGCACGGTAAGCAATCCCACTTCCTGCGCCGACGACAGCGTGCGGCCCGCGGTCACGCCGACCGCCTTGCCATCCTCGCGGATATTGCCCAGCGGGAAGCTGCGATTGGCCTGGCTCGCGGCCTCGATCACGCTGCCCAGCGGCACGCCATATTGGCGCAGCTTCGTCGGATCGGGCGCGATGCGGATTTCCTCGGGGCGTCCGCCGACAAGGAAGCTGATGCCGACATTATCGACCTTGGCGATCTCGGTGCGCAGCTTGAAGGCCAGCTCGTAGAGGCTCGCGTCGTTCCACTGGCCTGCGGCTCCGGGCTTGGGTGTAAGGGTCAGGACGACAGCCGGCACATCATTGATGCCGCGCACCGTCACCTTGGGATCGGGGATGCCGACGGGCTTCCTGTCCCAATTGGCGCGCAGCTTTTCCTCGATCCGGATCGCCGCGTCCTCGGGGTTCGATCCGACGAGGAAGCGGGCCGTCACCATCACCCCGTCGTCTTGCGCCTGCGTATAGACATGCTCCACGCCATCTACGCTCTTGACGATCGTCTCCAATGGGATGCCGACCAGTTCGGTCGCGTCGGCGGCGGAGAGGCCTGGGGCCATCACCTGAATGTCCACCATCGGCACGCTGATCTGCGGCTCCTCCTCCCGGGGGATGGAAAGAAGAGCCAGCAGACCAACGGCGATCGCCGCGAGGAGAAACAGCGGCGTCAAGGGCGAGGCAATGGTGGCCCTGGTGAGGCGACCGGAAATGCCGAGATTCATGGGCGCGTAGCCTTGGGCTTGCCGGGGGAGAACAACGTGTCGCCGGCAGACACACCGCTCAAGATCTCGACCATGGCGGGGTCGGCCGTCGGCGCGATCTGGACCGGCACCATGCTAAGCCGCTTGCCTTCGCTCACAACCTGAACCTGATCTATCCCGTAGCGCGTGGTGACGAATGTGCGCGGCACCACCAGTGCCTTGCGCGTGCCGATCTCGACCGATGCGCTCACGCGGCGGCCGACGAATTGCGTTGAGAGGCCAGGCAGCGTCGCATCGACACGAACCTGGCCTCCGGTGATCGCAGGATAGACCTGCGTCACGCTGCCCTGGCGCGACCCAGAAGGCACCCCTGCATTATTTTGTCCGCCATCATTCAATGCTGGATCGTCAACGATCACGCGCGCGCCGGGTCGGATCTGTCCGGCAACGGATTCTGGCAGCATCAAGCGTAGGACGGGCGGGCCTGCGGTGACGGTCGCGATCGACATGCCCGGCGCGACCGGCGCGCCTGCGGGAATATCGGCGCGCAGCACACGCCCGCTTGCCGGGGCGATCACCGCCCCCTGCCCCGCGACGCTGGCACTGGCGCCCTGCTGCGCCCGCGCTGCGGCAACCTGCGCGTCGGCCGCGCGGGCGGCGGCGACGGCCTGATCCAGACGCGCCTTCGCATAGACGCCGTTGTTGTAGAGGTCGCGGATGCGCGCGAGGTCCGCATTGGCACGCGCCGCTTCCGCCTGAGCGGCGGCCGCCTGCGCACCGTAGGCGCTCGTCTCGTAGCCAAGCCGCGAGTCGACGATCATGCCGATGCGCTGGCCCTTCTGCACCGTATCCCCGGCGCGCACCGAAAGGGAGGTCAATATGCCGGGGATGCGGGCGAGGACTTCGGCCTGGTCGCGGGTGGCGATCTCCGCACCAACTGCCTTCATATCCGCGATCTCCTTGGGGACGAGTCGCACCATGTCGCCTGCGGGCAATGTCGCCGACGCCTCGTCCTGCTCCGGCTGACTGCCGCACGCCGATAACGCCAACGCGGCGCTTGCCAACCAGAGCCACTTGCCCCTGCCGCTCATCATGCCGCTCATTCCCCTCTTTCGCCCTTAGCCGCCGAGCACCGGCAAACCGGCGTCTTTCCATGCGCCGATGCCGCCGGCGAGATGCGTGTCGATCGCGCTCTGGGCCTGCGCGCACTGGTCGAGCGCCTGCCCGGAACGCCGCCCGCCCGCGCATTGCAGCACGACCGTCCGTCCTTCGGGATCAGGGATGTTACGAGGTGAAAAGCCCGACAGCGGCATGTTTACTGCGCCTGCGATGTGGCCGGTCGCAAACTCGCCGGCCTCGCGCACGTCGATCAGCAGCGCTTTGCCGTCCTTCAGCATGGCGTCCAGCTCGGCGGGGCCGATCTCGCGGTGAGCATCACGTTTCTTGAATCCGAACATGGTTGCCTCTTTCAATTTGTGGATTGCATATAACGTGTAATGATTATATTAGTCAATGTCATTGAATGAGGAAGGATCGCAGATGGGCAAGCCGTTGATCGTGGTATTGGGCGCAGGTCTGGGAGGCACGATCGCCTCCTATGAGATCAAGGCCGCCGTCAAAGGCCGCGCCGACGTGATGACCGTATCCGACACGGATACCTATAGCTTCATCCCCTCCAATCCGTGGGTCGCCGTGCGCTGGCGCGAGCCGGAGGCGATTCAGGTCCATCTCCCCCCGGTGTTCGCGAAAAAGAAGATCGGCTTTACCTCGGTCGGCGCCAAGCGACTCCATGCGAGCGAAAAGCGACTCGAACTCAATGACGGAACATCAATCACTTACGATTATCTTGTAATCGCGACCGGCCCCGATCTGGCCTTTAACGAGATCGAAGGGCTGGGGCCGCAAGGCCATACCGTCTCCGTCTGTCAGACCGCACATGCCGCCGACGCGGCCGATGCCTTCGACGCCTTCGTGGAAAATCCCGGCCCGATCGTCGTCGGCGCGGTCCAGGGCGCGTCCTGCTACGGCCCGGCCTATGAATTTGCGCTGATCCTCGACACCGAGCTGCGCCGGCGCAAGATCCGTGACAAGGTGCCGATGACCTTCGTCACCGCCGAACCCTATATCGGACATCTCGGCCTCGATGGCGTCGGCGACACCAAGAGCCTGCTCGAAAGCGAGCTGCGCGACCGTCATATCAAATGGATCACCAATGCGCGCGTCGCCAAGGTCGACGCCGGCCTCATGCACGTCGAGGAAGTGAACGATGATGGCTCGGTCAAGAAGGCGCATGATCTGCCCTTCGGCTATTCGATGATGCTCCCGGCCTTCCGCGGCGTTCCCGCGGTCAGCAATATCGAGGGGCTGACTAATCCCCGCGGCTTCATCATCATCGACAAGCACCAGCGCAATCCGGCGTTTCCGGAAATATTCGCGCTCGGTGTTTGCGTCGCCATTCCGCCGACCGGACCGACCCCGGTGCCGGTGGGCGTGCCCAAGACCGGCTTCATGATCGAATCCATGGTGACGGCGATCGCCGCCAACCTCGCTTTGATCCTCGAGGGCAGGGAGCCGACCGCCGAAGCGACATGGAACGCCGTCTGCCTTGCCGACTTCGGCGATGGCGGCGTGGCTTTCGTCGCCCAGCCCCAGATTCCGCCGCGCAACGTCAATTGGGCATCCAGCGGCAAGTGGGTCCATTTGGCCAAGATCGGCTTCGAGAAATATTTCCTGCGCAAAGTCCGCAAGGGCGAGAGCGAGCCTTTCTACGAAAAGCTGGCGATGCACGTCATGGGCATCCGCAAGCTGCGTTTCTGATCGTCATTTAGCGAAGGAGTGCAAAGATGACTCTCGATCGTGCCGTGATGGCGTTCGCCGGATGTGTCGTGTTGCTGGGTGTCGTCCTGTCGCTGACCGTGCATCCGTGGTGGATCGCGCTCACCGCTTTCGCCGGCCTCAACATGATACAGGCCAGCTTCACCGGCTTCTGCCCCGCCGCGATGGTATTCAAGGCGCTGGGCGTCCGTCCGGGGACCGCCTTCAAATGATCCGCAAGAGGGCGCTCCCCCGCCCCCTCTTGGCCTGCCTGCTCGCGAGCGTCGCCATGCCGGCCCAGGCGACGACGCTGGAAGAGGCGATCGCGGCCGCCATGAACCATGCGCCCGAAATAGAAGCGGCCCGTGCTGACGCGGATGCCGCCGATGCCCGGATCAAGGAAGCCAGAGGCCAGGGCCTTCCCAGCGCGACGCTGAGCGGGACGATCGGCTATGGCCGCCTCGATCCGCAGGGCTATTTCGGGCTTCCGGCTGCGAACGTCACCCCCCGCGCTGCGCAGCTCACCATCGAGCAACCTTTGTTCATGGGCGGCAGGGTCAGCGCCGGGATCGCGCAGGCGAAAGCCGGGAGCGAGGCCGCGCACGCGGGCGAAAGCATGACGCGAAGCCAAATCGTCGTCGCGACGGTCCAGGCCTATGGGGACGTGCTGACCACGCACCGCATGGTCGTGCTCTACGAACAGATGGTCGGCCAGATGGAGGAGATCCAGCGCCAGGCTCGACTTCGCTTCAAGGCCGGGGAAAGCCCCAGCACCGATGTCGCCCAGGCCGCGGCCCGTCTTGCCGAAGCCCAGGCCGCGCTTGAAGCTGCGCGCGGCGTTGCCGTCTCGGCCGATGCGCGGTTCACCAATCTGACCGGCCTGGCGCCGCAGGATTTGCAGCCCCTTCCGGCAAACCCGGCCATGCCGGGATCGCTCGATGAAGCGCTCGACATTGCGCGGGCGAACAACCCTGCTCTCGCCCAGGCCGAAGCCGCATTGGAGGCCGCGCGCGCTGGCGCGAGAGGCGCGCGAGCGGAACGCTTGCCCACGGTCGGGGCATTCGCGGAAGGCTCCACGATCCGCGACCAGTTCTTCCCCGACTATCGTGCCGACGGCGCCACGGTCGGCGTGCGGGCGCGCTGGCAATTATTCTCCGGTGGGCGCGTCTCGGCGAAGATCACCGAAACCGACAGCGCGGTTAGAGCTGCCGATGCGCGCGAGCGTGCGGCGCGGTCCGCCGTCGATGAACAGACGATCAGCGCCTTTCAGGGCGTTCGATCCGCCGTGCTGGTCGAAACCGCCGCTGGTCAACAAGCCCTTGCCGCTGCGCAGGCACGGGACAGCGTTCGCCATGAGGTCCGCGTCGGCATGAAGCCGCAGCTCGATCTGCTTGATGCCGAACGCGAAGCCATCGCGGCCGCCGTGAGCGAGGCCCGGGCGCAAGGCGATCGCATCGTTGCAGCCTACCGGCTGCTCGCCCTCCTCGGGCGCTGAATTTTCGCACGGGAGACACTTTGCACAAGGATTGGTCCAAAAGGAGCTCATCGCCCTCGCAATCTCCGTGGCAATACGCTGCAATGGCTGTGTAGCTTTTCCATGCCAAGACGGCAGTCAAATAGGGCGCCACTCGCGACGAGGTAATGGAGACGATGGGGATGGCACTCTACATGGGCGCCGGTCCCAGCCTCATGTATGCCGCACAGGCCGCCGAAGCCTTCGATCAATTTGAGAAAGATCGAATCTGAGTTTCGTGGGCAGAACCTACGTCCTCGTGCAACGAACGGCGAGCATTGTTCAATTCTATGTTTTCGACGTAGCCTGATCAGCAGTCCTGGGCAGGAACCGGCTCCAATCAATTTGCATGAACCGTATCAGAAGGAGAATCATCCCGATTTGCAGAGCGATACCACATGAGCTTTTCAACGTGCTCGCAAAAGCGTCGCCGAGGCTCGTTCCGCGCAACCCCTCCTTGGCGCTTGCTGCGTAGAGGGAATAGGAAACGAGACCTCCCGCAAAGAACGCTGCGGTAAAATTCAGCAGGCGCACACGCGCCAGCCCCGCCGCGGCAAACAATTGCGCGAAAGGCAGCGACGAAAGAGCAAACAGCCCCAGACCAAGAATTATGTTGCTCTGCCGCGCCACCGGAGCCTCACCCGCAGCGGCAAGATTGCGCTTCTGTTTCTGCGGCAACCACCCCCCAAGACAGCCAGAAAAAGGGTGAGGCAGGACGTCATAATCATCCTGAAATAACAAATAGATGAGCGATAAGCCAAGATGGGTGAGAGAGATGCAATATACTCGTCGTCAGGGTTTTGTCAGCAAAGGTTGACGAGGTTGCTGCTTTCCATGAGGGGCATATGAGCCGATTGAGAGCCCATCCTGAGCGCCATGCGGTGTCCCGCATCGGCTGGCTGCGCGCGGCAGTGCTGGGCGCCAATGACGGCATCGTCTCTACCGCGAGCCTGATCGTCGGCGTCGCGGCTTCTGGAGCCGACAAGACCAGCATTTATGTGGCGGGCACCGCCGCGCTGGTGGCGGGCGCCATGTCGATGGCCGCCGGCGAATATGTTTCTGTCAGCTCTCAGGCTGATACGGAGAAGGCCGATCTCGCACGCGAGACGGGTGAACTTGTCGATCAGCCTGATTTCGAACGCCAGGAGTTGACAGACATCTATGTCGCGCGCGGGTTAGACGAGAATCTGGCCCTGCAGGTCGCTGATCAGCTTATGGCCCACGATGCGCTAAGCGCCCACGCGCGCGATGAGCTGGGGATTTCCGAGGTGGTGAGCGCGCGCCCGCTCCAGGCCGCTTTGACTTCGGCGCTGACCTTCAGCGCTGGCGCGCTCATGCCGCTGCTTCTCGTCTCCATCGCGCCGCAAGCCAACCTTGTGCCGATCGAGGTGGTCGCAACTCTGTTGTTTCTGGCCATTCTCGGTGCGCTTGGGGCCTGGACCGGAGGCGCGCCGCCCACGCGATCGGTGCTGCGGGTCACCTTCTGGGGGGCGCTGGCGCTGGCGGCGACCGCCGGTATCGGACGGCTGTTCGGAACGGTCGTGTAGATATCCCGCCAAATGTCGTCAGGATTCGGTCAGCCTATGCTCCTAGCTCATCGCCTGGAAAGGTGATCATCATGGCACATTCTGATCGCGCAGAGACATTCAAGGTTTGGGATGCCCCGCTGCGGCTGTTCCACTGGCTGCTGGTTGCGGCAATCACGATCGCCTTCCTGTCGTCCGAAAGCGATAGCCCGATCGCGGCCTGGCACATGGTGGCAGGATGGAGCGCGGCGGTGTTGATCGCTTTCCGACTGATCTGGGGCTTGGTCGGCGGCGAGCACGCCCGCTTTGTGGATTTCATCAGACCCTCAGCGATCGCCGGGCACATCCGCGAACTACTGGCGGGCCGACCCGAGCGCGCCATCGGGCACAATCCCTTGGGCGCGATCGCAGTGATCGCTCTTATCGGCCTCACAGGGGTCGTTCTATGGAGCGGGATTGCCGTCGCGGCAGGTGGTATGGACGAGGATCTCCACGAAGCCCTTGCCTATGGCCTGCTCGCCCTCATCGGCATCCATGTCGGTGCTGTGTTGCTGATGTCGGCGGTTACCCGCGAGAATCTGGTTCGCGCCATGATCGGCGGCCGCAAGAAACGCGCCCTCCATCCCGGAGCGCAGGACGCGCGGGCACCGGGCATCTTTGCGATGCTGCTGGGAGTCGTGGCGATCGTCCTGACAAGTATCGCGATTCTCAAGATGGAGCCGATGGCCTTCTCGCCTCAGCACCGCGAGGCGCATCATGGCGTCCCTGGCGAACGCGACTAACGACTTGCGGGGATGACCTGATAGAAGACGCTATGGCCCACCTTCATCACCCACATGGGAAAGCCCTCAAAAGACATGCGCCTGCTCGTCGTCGAAGATAATGACCGGATGGCGGCACTGATCGCCGACGGCCTCCGACGCCGAGGCTTCGTGTGCGACATCGCGCTGGATCTTGCCCAAGCCGACGACGCAATGGCCGGCGCGCAATATGACGCGATCGTGCTCGATCTTGGCCTCCCCGATGGCGACGGCATCGACTGGCTCGCCGGTCGTCGCAAATATCAGCAGATGCCGCCCGCGATCATCCAGACCGCTCGCGGCGCGCTCGAGGATCGCGTCACCGGCCTCGATGCAGGTGCGGACGACTATGTCGTCAAGCCGGTCGAGGTCGATGAACTCGCCGCGCGCATCCGCGCCCTCCTGCGCCGCCCTGGCGTTAGGACGCAACCCGTCATTGAAGTCGGCACGCTTTGCTTCGACACTGCAAGCCGCTCAGCAAGCATCGCGGATCGCAATGTCGATCTCTCCCGCCGCGAGGCCGATTTGCTGGAACTGCTGATGCGCCGGGCGGGAACAGTGGTGCATCGCGATGTCATTGAAAACGCCCTCTACAGCTTCAACGATCCGGTAACTCCCAATGCAGTGGAAGCCGCTGTCTCGCGTCTGCGCCGCAAGCTGGACGAGGCGGCGATGCCGGGCACGCTCCATACCGTTCGGGGTGTTGGCTATATGCTGAAGGACGGCCCGGCATGACGCGGCGCCGATCGGTTTCCCGGCGTTTGCGGCGCGGACTGGGTCTGATCGGTCTAATCGGCACCGTGCTGCTGCTGGCAGCGGTCGCGTTCTTTTACAGCTTCACCTTCACCCATCTCGATCCGCAAGCAGCGATACTACGCGCGATCAAGGAGATGCTGGAGCATGTCGCGCTGCCGCTGGTCGTGCTGCTGGTGCCGGTCACCATCATGGTGCAACGAGTGATCCGCCAGGCATTCCTGCCTCTGGAGGAAGCCGCCGCCGAGATCGAAGCGGCGCGCGGGCATGAACGGGGTTTTCGGATTGACGCCTCGCATATGCCTGCCGAGGCCTTGCCCTTCACCGATGCCGTCAATGATCTGCTCGTGCGCCTCGATGACGCCGTAATGCGGCAGGAGGCGTTCGCGGCCGATGTCGCACACGAACTGCGCACACCGCTGGCGCTCTTGTCGCTCGAACTCGACCGGCTCGATCATGAGGACGCCGCACGCCTCAAGAACGATGTCGCCTCGATGCGCCGGCTGATCGACCAGCTCATGCTGCTGGCGCAGATCGATGCTGCTGCGGCGGCCCAGACGCCGCTGGAGCCGGTGCCTCTCACCGAGATCGCGACTCAGGTCGTTGGAGCCGTTGCCCCTGGCATCATCGCCGACGCCAAGACAATTGAGCTGGATACCGGCGATCATCCGCCGATCGTGAATATCCGCCGCGAGGCGGTCGCCGCGGCCCTACGCAACCTGATCGAAAATGCCGCGCGCGTTACCCCTGTCGGCGGGACGATCCAGGTCCGGGTTGGCCCTGGCGCCATATTGGCGGTACGCGATGAGGGGCCGGGACTGACGCCGGATCGGCTCAGCGACCTCGTGCAACGCCACCGCCGCGCCGATCATGCGAGCAAGACCGGCGCAGGCCTCGGCCTTGCCATTGTCGAGCGGATCATGGCTGCCCACGGCGGTACGCTCACGACCGATCCTACCTTGCACGAATTGGCTCTGCGCTTTCCCGAACCCTGACCATTCCCGTCAGCATCGTGTCAGGATTCGGTCAGGGACGTTCCTTAGCCGGGCGTCATGTCCAGACGAACGATCCTGCTTTCCGGCGGCGCCACGCTTGCCTTGATCCTGACTGGCTTGTGGTGGCTTGCCGCACGACCCAACGGATCGAACCTCCCGGCGACGGAGAGCGCTGCCCGGTCTGAAAGCGGGGTTCTGGCCGTGGATGCCCGTCGCGCGACGCAAATGGGAATCCGCATTGCTCCAGCGACAGCGGCCGAGGAAGCGCCGCTCGCTACCATACCCGCGATGATTCAGCCCCCCGCCAATGCCCGTGTGGCGGTGGCGGCAACCTTTCCTGGTACGGTGGTGCGAACCCTCGTGGTCGAAGGTGACAGCGTGAAACGCGGGCAGCCGCTCGCCATCATCGCGAGCCGCGACGTGCTGACGATCGGCGCTGATCTCAGCCGGGCCCATGCGCGCAGCGGCGTGGCACAGGCCAATGCGGCGCGATTGTCGCAGCTCAGCCGCGAAGGCATCATCGCCGGCGCTCGCGCGGATGAAGCCAATGCCGTCGCTGCCGAGGCACGCGCCGACGTTTCGGAGAAATCGCGCATCCTGGCGCTGGTGAATGGCCATGGCGGCAACGGTTCTTATACGCTCACCGCCCCCATCGCGGGGCGCGTTACCAGTGCCGCGATCCAGGCGGGCAATCCGGTCGACGGCACCACCGCGCCCTATGTGATCGACGCGGCGGATCGCTATGAGGTGGTCGGGCAATTGCCGGAGCGGCTGATTGGACAAGTCCGCCCCGGCATGAGCGTGCGGCTGCTTCCCGATCTTGTGGGCCGGATCATTGCGGTGGGATCGACGATCGATCCGACCACCCGCTCGGCGAGCCTCAAGGCGGAGATCCCCGGTGGCCCCGGCATGGTCGCGGGCCGGGCCACCAGCATCGTGATCGCTGGCCCCGCGCCAGCGGACGCGGCGAGCGTGCCCGATGCCGCCGTCACCATGATTGGCGGCAAAGCGGCGGTGTTCGTCGCCGTGCGCGGCGGCTTCGTGGCCCGGTCCGTCACAAGCGGGGGGAGCAGTAACGGCCGCACCGTGCTGCTCTCCGGAGTCAGCCCAGGTGAGCCGGTGGTGATCTCTGGTACGAGCGCGCTGAAGGCGCTCGCCTCGGCGCAGTAGGTCCACCATGCTGCGTTCGCTCGTCGCCACGGCGCTTTCTTACCGCCTGCTTGTTCTTGTGCTCGCCACAATCACAGCGGGGCTTGGCGTCTGGGCCTTCACCACCTTGCCCGTCGATGCTTACCCGAACATCGCGCAGACGCAGGTGAAGCTGATCCTCAAGGCCCCCGGCATGACGCCGGAGGAGGTCGAAAGCCGCGTCATCACACCGATCGAGACGGAGATGCTCGGCATCCCCCATCAGGCAATCCTGCGCTCGACCGCCAAATATGCCATTGCCGACATCACGATCGACTTCACCGACGGCACCGACATCTATTGGGCGCGCCAGCAGGTCACCGAACGCCTCTCGGGCGTCATGGGCGATCTGCCGGCATCGGTGAGCGGCGGCCTCGCCCCGATCTCGACTCCGCTCTCCGACGTCTACATGTTCACCATCGAAGGGCCGCTGTCGCTCCAGCAGAAGCGCGAACTGCTCGACTGGACGATCCGGCCCGCGCTGCGCACGGTGCCCGGCGTCGCCGATGTCAACGCGCTGGGCGGTTATGTCCGCACGTTCGAGGTCAGGCCCGATCCCGTCGCGCTGGCGAGCGCGAAACTCTCCGTGGCCGACCTGCGCACCGCAATCGAAAGCGGCAACCGCAATGACGGCGCGGGCCGCCTCGCGAGCGGCGAGGAAGCACTGATCGTCCGCGCGGTGGGCGCGATCCGCACCGTCGAGGATCTGGGGTCGCTCGTCATCGCCAGCCGCGACGGACGGATCGTCCGGCTCGGCGATGTCGCCACCGTCGGCATTGGCAGTCTCACTCGTTATGGCGCGGTCGCGCGCGGCGGCAAAGCCGAAGCCGTGCAGGGTCTCGTCATCGCGCTGCGCGGCGCGGACGCCCGCCAGGTGGTCGATGGCGTGCGGACACGGCTCGCCGAGATGCAGAGTGGCCTGCCCGAAGGCACGCAAATCCATGTCTTCTACGACCGCTCCGATCTGATCGAGCGCGCGGTCGGCACGGTCGAGAAGGCGTTGCTGGAGGCGACCGTGCTGGTCGTCGTGCTGCTGATTCTGTTTCTCGGCGACTGGCGCGCCGCCGCGATCGTCGCGGTGACCCTGCCGATGGCGGCGCTCATCACCTTCCTGTTCATGCGCGGCATGGGGCTGTCCGCCAATCTGATGAGCCTGGGCGGCCTCGCCATCGCGATCGGGCTGCTGGTCGATGGCGCGGTGGTCGTGGTCGAAAATGTCGTCGAGCGGCTGGGGCACGCGCATGGCGAGGATACGCCCCGGCTGAACCTTGTGTTCCGCGCGACCAGCGAGGTGATCGTGCCGGTGTCGGCGGGGATCGTCATCATCGCGCTGGTGTTCCTTCCGCTGCTGTCGTTGCAGGGGCTGGAGGGCAAGCTGTTCGCGCCGGTCGCGCTCACTATCGTCTTTGCACTGCTCGGCTCCTTGCTGCTCGCACTGACGCTTGTGCCGGTACTCGCCTCCTTCGGTCTCAAGAGCGGCCATCATGGCGATCCGTGGATCATGCGCCAGCTTGGCCCGCGCTATCGCGCGCTGCTGGACGGCGCGTTCGCGCGCAAGCGTCTGGTCTATGGCCTGTCCGCCGCCGGGCTGGTGCTGGCGGGTCTGGCTTATGGCGCCGTCGGCAAGACCTTCATGCCGACGATGGACGAGGGCTCGGTGATCGTCCAGCTCACCAAGATGCCGTCGATCAACCTCAGCCAGTCGGTCGCCGGCGACATGGCCGTGCAGCGCGCACTCCTCACCGTGCCGGAGGTCGAGGATGTGATCGCCCGCGTTGGTTCCGACGAGATCGGCCTCGACCCCATGGGCCTCAATGAAACCGACAGCTTCGTCCAGTTGAAGCCGCGATCTGAGTGGCGGGGTGACAAGGACTTCGTGGTCGAGGAAATCCGCAAGGCGCTAGAGGGATTGCCCGGCATCGAAGCCAGCTTCACCCAACCGATCGAAATGCGTGTCTCGGAAATGCTGACCGGCGCGCGCGGCGATCTCGCGGTGAAGATATTCGGTCCCGATTCGCAGATGCTCGCCGATCTGGCGGGCCAGGTCCAGCACATGCTGTCCGGCATTGACGGCGCCTCGGAAGTGCTGACGGTCGCCAATGACAGCGTGGATTATCTCCAGCTCGATATCGATCGCGCGGCGGCGGGACGGTTCGGAATGCCGATCGACCAGATGCAGGATGCCCTGCGCGCGCAGGTCGAGGGCGTCCACGCAGGGATCGTCGCCGATGGGCAGAAGCGCGTGCCTATCGTGATCCGCGGCGATGACAGCATCCGCAATGATCCGGCCCGCTTCGCCGATCTGCAACTGCGCACACCCGATGGCACGCTGGCGCGCGTCAGCGACATGGCGCGGGTGGAGCGGACGCAGGGTCCGGTGAAACTCGACCATGAGAACGGCTCGCGCTTCGCACTTGTGCAGGCGTTCGTCTCGGGACGCGACCTGGTCGGCTATGTCGATGAGGCCAAGGCGGCCGTCGCTGCCAGGGTCAGGCTGCCTGCGGGTTACAGCATCGTCTGGGGCGGCCAGTTCGAAAACCAGCAGCGCGCGTCGGCGCGGCTGATGCTGGTGATCCCGATCGCATTGGCGCTGATCTTTCTCGTCCAGCTGGCAACGCTCCGCTCACTCAGGGCATCGTTGCTCATCCTCGCGAATATCCCGTTCGCGATGGTCGGCGGGCTGCTCTCGCTCTGGCTGTCGGGTGAATATCTCTCCGTTCCCGCATCGGTGGGGTTCATCGCGCTGCTCGGCATCGCCGTGCTCAACGGACTGGTTCTAGTCGCCCATTTTCGCCAGCTCCGCGCCGAGGGGCTGAGCATGGCCGAGACGGTACGGCTGGGCGCGCAGCGGCGGCTGCGTCCCGTGCTGATGACCGCGAGCATCACGGCTTTCGGCCTCGTGCCCTTGCTGTTCGCCAGCGGGCCCGGGTCCGAAATTCAGCGGCCGCTGGCGATCGTGGTGATCGGCGGCCTCATCACCTCCACTTTGTTGACGCTGATCCTGCTGCCGATCCTGTTCGAGCGCTTCGGCGAAAGCGCTGAGGAAATCGCAAATGTCTGACCTTCTGTTCACCCTCCATTGCGCCGTCCGCGACACCGAAGCGTTGCTGGTCGCAATCCGCACCGTGTCCCCGGCACCTATCCACATCTGCGCGGAATCCGTCCGCGGCCAGGATTATGACGATGCCGGAACGGCGGAGAAAGTGTCCGGCGAGCTCAAGCGGGCCACGCTCGAACTGATCGTCGGCGCGGACAGGATGCCCGACCTGCTTCATGCCGTGGAGGAGGCTCGGCGCGACCTGCCGGTCCGCTGGCGAACCACCTGCCTGCTCGATCATGGAAGGATCGCCTGATGCGGGCCATGCTCCTCGCCTGCGGCCTGCTGCTGGCCGCATCGCCAGCCCTGGCACAGCGCACCGATTTGCCGCCCGCCGACAGGGTGAATGAGGCGTTGGACAATCATCCCAGCGTTGCCGCAGCCGCTGCCCGCGTCGAGGCGGCGCGGGCACGGGGCGATATGCTGCGAAAAGGTCCGCATGAGGTGACCGTCAGCGGCAGCTATATACGCCGCACCGTCGATCGCGAAGGCGGATTCAATGAGTTCGACACGACGATCAGCCGTCCCTTCCGCCTGCCCGGCAAGGCAGCGCTTGATCGCGAGGCGGGGGCGCTGGGCGTTGAGGTTGCCCGGAACCAGATGGAGGATGTCCGGCACCAGACGGCGCTCGTCTTCTCCGGCCTGTGGCATGACTGGCTGGCCGCCGGGAGCCATTATCGCAACGATCTCGACACCGTCCGGGGGCTGGAGGCATCGATGGCGGCCGTAGCGCGGCGCGTGGCGCTGCGGGATGCCGCGCAGCTTGACCTCGATCAGGCTGCCGCCGCGCTGGCACAGGCACGCGCGCAGGCGGCCTCGTCGCTCGCCTCACGCGAACAGGCGCGCGTTACGCTTGTGGCGACCTTTCCGGACATTCCACTTCCGCCCGAGCCGCCGGAGCTGGCGATACCCGTGCTGCCTGCCGATGGGCTGGAAGCCATGCGCGATCTGGTGATCGAACGCAGCCACGAAATCGGTGCCGCCGATAAGGAGGCGCAACGGCTGGACGTCACCGCACGCCGGGTTCGCGCCGACCGCGTCGCCGATCCTTCCTTCGGGGTCCGCCTGTTCAGCGAGCGCGGCGGTACGGAAACAGGGGCGGGTGTCGTCGCCTCGATCTCGCTGGGCGGCGGTTATCGCCGTGCTGCGGCCGACCAGGCCTCGGCCGAGGCCAATGCCGCGCGCATGGAACTGGCGGCCGTGACACGCACCGTCGAGGCGATGGCCAATGCTGGTCTTTCCAACGCCCGTACCCGGTTCAATGCCTGGTCCAACGCCGAAGCGTCCGCCCGCAGCGCCGGCGATGCCGCCGCAAGGACGGCTCGCGGCTATCAACTTGGCCAGATCGACCTGGCCGATCTCCTTTATGCGCAGCGGCAGACCAATGACGCGCGCCGCATGGAGATCGATGCCCGCTCCGAAGCAAACCGGGCGCTACTCAGGCTCGAAATCGACTCGCACAGCATCTGGGCGGCGGTCGACAGGGAGTGATCGAACCACGGTGGCTTCACCCTCTGTTGTCGGACGTCCGAGGATCACGAACCGGGAGCAGCGAAAGCTGTATCGGCCAGGTTCCAACCCCCTCCGATCGCCTTGTATAATGCGACCATCTGCACAGCGGCTGTCGTCCGCGCGCGCAGATTTGCGGTTTCGGCCTCATGAAGGAGGCGCTGGGCCGCAAGCAGCTCAATTCGCGTGATATCGCCTGCGGCAAAGCGCGCTTCAGCATGATCAAAGCTGCGGCGCGAGGCATCCAGCGCCGCTTGATGACGTGTCAATGTATCCAAGCTTGCATTATAATCGCCCAAGGTGCGCTCGGCATCTCCCAGTGCCGCCAGCACGGCCTGCTCATAACCCAGCGCGGCCTGCCGCTGGGCAGCCTCCCGGACACTTATCTCCGCGCGCACACGGCCGCCGTCGAACAATCGCCAAGAGATGAGCGGCAGGATGGAGTAGCGGGTGCTGGACGAATCGAACCAGTCGCCCGGACTGAGCGCCTGGAAGCCGCCGCCGGCACCAATGGACAGCTTGGGGAAAAGCTCCGCGGTGGCGACGCCGATATCAGCGGTGCTGGCAGCAAGCCGCCGTTCAGCAGCCAGAACATCGGGGCGGCGACGCAATATGTCGGCGCGTTCCCCTACGGGCAGTGCCGGCAGGACGCGCGCCGGCGCGGCGGTATCGAGCAGCTTCAGTTCCCGTTCCGGGGGTGCGCCGAGCAGGACGCCAAGACCGAGCACGGCTCCGCGCTGACGCGCCGCAATGCCCGGTAGCATGGCATTGGCGGCAGCCCACCGCTCATAGGCTGCGTCCACATCGGCGCGGGAAACATCGCCGAGAGCGGCACGGCTGCGCATGAGGTCCAGCGTCTGTTGCAACGTTGCGACCGTCGCCTGCTGCGTAAGCAATTCTTCCCCGGCGCCAGTCGCCTCGAACCATGTGCGAGCGACCTCCGCCGCGATCCGCATACGTACACCCTGCGCTTCGGCTTGGGTCGCCTGCAACCGCGCGCTGGCGCCTTCCAGCGCCCGGCGATTGGCGCCAAACAGGTCGACTTCCCACGCAGCATCGAAGCCGGCATCATAGATTGTCTGCGACGCATCTAGTCCCGGAATGGAACCAACCGGCAGTGGGCCATTCTCGCTTTGTCGGCGGCGGTTCACGCTGGCGCCTGCGGAAACAGCGGGCAGTTGCTGACCAGCGGCCCGATCGCGCAGAGCGCGCGCTTCATCGATCCGCGCCGCTGCCTGACGGATATCGAGATTTTGCGCCAGTGCAGTGTCGACCAGTCTCTCCAGTTCAGGGTCGCCCAGCGTTGACCACCAGCGGACAAGGTCGGCAGGGGCGGACGCCCCCGCCGCTGCCTGGGTCCAGCCGCTGCCCGTGTCCACGGAAGGCGGCGCGTGATAGTCGGGGCCGACGACACAGGCGGTCAACGAAATGCAGCTGAATAGCACCACCGCAAGACGCAACTGTCGATGAGGGGGAAATATCATTGCAGACGTCCTCGAACGAAGATGGTGGCCGTGGTGAGCGACACCAGGGCGATCAGCGCCAATGGCCAAAGGCTCGCAAGAATATCGCCGGGCGACATTGCTTTCAGAAAGCTGCCTTCCACGATGATCAGAAAATGGGTGAGGGGGATCGCCTGAGCCAGCCATTGCAGCAGCGTGGGCATATTCTCGACCGGGGTAGCGAAGCCCGACATCAGAACGGATGGCACGCCGATGGCGAAGGCGCCAAGGATGGCCTGCTGCTGGGTCGCGCTGATCGCGGATATCATCAGGCCGATGCCCACCACCGACAGGATGAACAGAACCAGGCTGACGAACAGCAGCCCAAACGAGCCGTTGAACGGAATCTGGAACGGACCCGCAGCGGCCGCCATCATCAGAAGACCGAGCATGGTGCCGATGACCAGAGCGGGCAGGGATTTGGATATAATGATTTCCGGCGTGGAGGTTGGTGACACCAGCAACTGGTCGAATGTTCCCAGTTCGCGCTCCCGCGCGATCGACAGCGAGGTGATGAGCAGCGCGCTGAAGAACGCCAGGATACCGGAGAGGCCGGGCACGATGAACCAGCGGTAGGTCAGGTTGGGATTGAACCAGTTGCGCACCGCCACCGCCGATGCGGGCGCACTGCCGGCGTTTGCTTCCGCGCCAACCTCGGCAGCGATGGCGGAGAGATAAGAAGCGGTGATCTGCCCTGAATTGCTGCGCCGGCCATCGATCAGCATCTGAACGCGACCATTGTCGCCGGTGGCGATTGCGCGCGAAAAGTCCGGCTGGATATCGAGCGCCGCGATCACCTTGCCCTGGTCGATAAGATCGCGCAGCTCTTGGCTGTCGTTCACGCGATAGACCTGCGTAATGAAGTCGGCCCGGTCGAGCCGCGTGATCAGTTCATAGGACCAGCGCCCCGAATCCTGATTGTGAACGGCGATATCGACATTGCGCACTTCCAGCGTCGCGGCGAAGGCGAACACCAGCAGTTGCAACAGCGGCGGCACAAGCACCACCATGCGGCTGCGCGGGTCGCGCAGGATGCTCAGCACTTCCTTGATGAACTGCGCCCGCAGCCGGGTGAAAGCGAAATGGCTATTGTGTTGCGCCATGGCTCCTCACTCCAGATTCTTGCGCGTGGCGCGTTTTGCCAGGACGAAAAACAGAAAGCCGATGGCAGCCATCGCCAGCAGGTTCGGCACAAAGACCACCCAGATGTCCCCGGCCAGAAACACGGTCTTCAAGGAAGAAACGAAATAGCGCGCCGGGATAAACCAGGTGATAGCCCGGATCGGCGCCGGCATGGCGTCGATCTCATACAGAAAGCCCGACAGCATGAATGCGGGCAGAAAGCCCGAGAACAAGGCAATCTGCGCGGCCAGAAACTGATTGCGGGTGATGGAGGAGATCAGCAGTCCCTGGCCCAGCGCAGGCACCATGAATGTCGCCGAAAGCAAAAGGAGTGCGGCCAGTGACCCGCGCAGCGGCACGCCGAACGCAAAGACCGCCAGCGCCGTGGCCCCAAGCGTGGCGAGCATCCCGAGCGCGAAATAAGGCAGGAGCTTACCGATCAGGATTTCCGCGACCGATGCGGGCGTGGAGAGTACCGCCTCCATCGTGCCGCGCTCCCACTCGCGCGCTACCACCAGTGCGGTCAACATGGTGCCGATGATGGTCATGACGATGGCGATGGCGCCGGGCACGAGCGAACGGCGGCTCTCCAGTTCGGCGTTGAACCAGTATCGCGGCTCCAGTGTTACGCTCGCCTGAGATGCCTCGATACCGAGGCCGCCCCGCCAAGTCTGGACGACGCCCTGTGCGTAGTTGGTGACATAGTTGGCGGTATTGGGCTGCGAGCCATCGGCGATGATCTGTACGAGGGGCCGCGCGCCGCGATCGGCCAGGCGCTGCTCGAAATCCTGCGGAATGACTACAAATCCGCGCAATTCGCCCGAAACGACCCGGTCGGACACCTCGCGCCGATCATGGGCGAAAGTCACGTCCAGATAACGGGTTCCGGCGAATGCGGCGGCCAGTGACTGCGCCGAGGCAGATTCGGATTCCTGCACGACGCCGATACGCACTGCCCGCACGTCCAGTGACACCGCATAGGAAAACAGAAGCAGCAGGACCACCGGAAGGACAAAGGCGATCAGCAGCGTGGACGGATCGCGGACCGCCTGCAGGCTCTCCTTGACCACCAGCGCCCAAAGGCGTTTCGGGTCGAAGCGGCGCATGGCCTCCGGCGGCATTCGGCGATCCCGGCGCGATCCATCCGCGTCGTTCATGCGGCGACCTCGCTACGGGCGACATCGGCGAGATCTTCGGCTTCGACCAGATGAATGAACGCGTCTTCCATGGTCGGGTCCGGCCGGGCATCGCTGGCGGCACCGCGTTTGAGAGCGTCCGGCGTGTCCAGCGCGATCAGCCGGGCGCGATAGAGCATCGCTACCCGGTCGCAATATTCCGCCTCGTCCATGAAATGGGTGGTGACCATCACAGTCACGCCCTTGCGGGCAAAACCGTTGATGTGGGTCCAGAACTCCCGCCGCGTAATCGGATCGACGCCCGAAGTCGGCTCATCCAGAAACAGCACCGGCGGGCGATGCATCACCGCGCAGGCCAGCGCCAGGCGCTGCTTGTATCCGAGCGGCAGAGAGTCCGGCGCTGACGACAGCCAGGGCTGCAAGCCGAAGATTTCGATCATTTCCTCGATCCGCGCCCGCTGCGTCGCGCCGTCCAGACCATAGACGCCAGCGGAGAACTCCAGATTCTGTCGCACGGACAGCAAGCCATAGAGCGAGAACTTCTGCGCCATATAGCCAAGCTGACCTTTGACCGCCCCGGTCGCGCGGCGCAGATCAAGCCCCGCCACATGCGCCTCACCGCTGGTGGGTTTGAGCAGGCCGCACAGCATCTTGAAGGTGGTCGATTTGCCAGCGCCATTCGGCCCGAGCAGGCCGAAGATTTCGCCCTTGCCCACCTCGAAGCTGATATTGTCGGTGGCCGTGAAATCGCCGAAGCGTTTGGTCAGGTTCCGGCAGGAAACGGCGATATCCGATTCAAGCCGGATAGGCGGCAGCCCCTCGGCAAGGGCCGATGTGCCGCCGGGGCCGCCGCCAAGCAGATCGATGAAGGAATCCTCGAAGCGGGCGGGCACGGGTTTGAGTTGCGCCGCGATCCGATCGGCAAGAGCACTTATCTGGCCGGTTCCCGCACCGGGGCGCAACACGATGCGAACACCGCTGCCCTGAATCACGCCATCGCCCACGCTGCTCAGGTCCAGCGCCTCGGCCAGCACGGCCCGGCGCTGATCGCCAACCTGTTCCAGACGGAAGCTGCGGCCGGCAAGGCGCCCGGTCAGTTCTCCCGGCGGTCCATCATAGGCAAGCCGCCCCTCGTTCAATAGCAGCACGCTGTCACAGCGTTCGGCCTCGTCGAGATAGGCGGTCGACCAGACCACAGCCATGCCCTCGTCGGTCAGCGCCTGCACCATGCGCCACAATTCCTGACGGCTGACGGGATCGACGCCGACGCTCGGTTCATCCAGAAGCAGAACGGCAGGCCGTGCCATCAGTGCGCAGGCCAGGCCGAGTTTCTGTTTCATGCCGCCGGACAGCTTGCCCGCCAGACGCCCGGTAAAGGGGGCAAGACGCGTGAAGTCGAGCAATTCGGAAAACAACTCGCCGTTTCGGTCGGCATCCATGCCGCGCAACTGCGCATAGAGCCGCATATTCTCCATGACCGACAAGTCTTCGTAGAGACCAAAGCGCTGCGGCATGTAACCGGTTGCGGCATGGATGGCGTCATTGTCGTCCACCACATCAAAGCCCGCCACCGTGGCGCGGCCGCTATTCGGCGCCAGCAGACCCGTCAGGATACGCATCAGGGTTGTCTTGCCCGCACCGTCCGGTCCAACCAGCCCGGTCAGGCGGCCAAACCGGATCTGTGCGTTCAGATCCTGCAATGCCTGCACGCCGCCGAAATGCTTGCTCACCCCATCGATGACGACCGCGACCTCATCCAGCGGGGCAGGTGGCGGGTCCGATGCTGCGCTACCGGACGCCATGTCAGCGGCCTTTGGCCTGCGCGCTGGATGCTGGCCCGGCATCGACGTCGATGGTCACCGGCATGCCCTGGCGCAGCGCGGCATCCGCATTGGTGACCACGATCCGCAGGCGATAGACCAAATCCGTGCGCAGATCCGTGGTCTCTACCGTTTTTGGCGTGAACTCGGCGCGCGGTGAAATAAACCCGATCTGGCCTTGATAAACCTTGTCGGACGAGTCGCTATGGACGCGAACCCGCATCCCGGGCGCGATGCGCCCCAGATCCGGTTCTCCGATATAGGCACGCACATAAACCGGCGCATCAAGGCTCACGCTGTAGATCGGGGTCTGGCTAACAACCATGCTGCCGGGTTCGCGCACGCGGGCAATCACGGTGCCGGTGCGCGGCGCAAGCAGCACTGTATCGGCAAGCGCAGTGGCGGCTTGCGCCCGTGCCGCTTGTGCGGCGGCGAGGCGGGCCTGCCCCGCTGCGACATCTTCCTTGCGGAAGCCTTCTGTGGCTTGTGAATAGGCGGCCCGGGCCGCATTGGCGCCGGCGACGGCTTGGTCGCGCGCGGTGCGGGCGGCATCGACCGTCTTTTGACTGGCGGCGCCTGAGGCGAGCAATTGGCTCTGACGATTGAAATTGCGCTCCGCATCTCTGGCGACAGCCGAAGCCTGATTGAGTGCCTCGCGCGCCTGGACGATCTCCTGAGGGCGCAGGCCGCGGAGCAATTTGTCGAGGTCCGCCTGAGCAACACCCACGGACGCATCGGCCGCAGCCACACCTTCCTCGAACGGCTGCGCGTCGAGGACAGCCATGCGCGCACCCGCTTCGACGTGATCTCCTTCATCGAAGTGCATCTGCGCAACACGACCGGGTTGCCGGAAGGCGAGTTGAACCTCGCGAATGTCGACATTGCCATAGAGGCGCAGAGCCTCGTCGTCATGGCTGCCACGCTGCATCCAGACCCATCCGATCCCGATTATTGCGACGACAGCGACAATAATAAAGACCCGCTTGGGAATGCCGGGCAGGCGGATGCGCTTCATTGCACTGCTCCGATTCCGCGCAGATATATAGCGAACACGCCGGGAGCATCGCGACGAATATGGGTTACATCGCCCGCCAGCATCGATTGCATGACGAGCCCCTGGATCGTGCCGATAAACAGGGTGGTGGCGGCATCCGGATCGAGGTCGGCACGCAACTCGCCTCGCACCTTTCCCGCCTCGAGCAAGCCACGAAGCCGCTCTCCATAGTGCCGGATCAGCGTCTGGGCCATGCGCTTGGGAAGAGTCTCACCCGGCCGCTGCAACTCCCCGAAAAGCATTCGTGGCACGCCCGGGTGGTCAGACACGAAATCGATATGTGTCATGAAGACCGCTTCAAGGGCGGCCTTCGGAGACGCGGCCCCTTCCGCGGCCTTGTCGACGCGGGCGAGTAAACGGTCGGTCACCCAGGACATCACCGCCTCCAGGATGGCGTCTTTGGTCGGGAAATGACGGAACAGCGCCCCCTGGGTCAGCCCCATTCGCTGCGCGATGGCCGTCGTTGTGATGTCACTTGGGTTTTGTTCTGCAGCCAGGTCGACCACCGCCTCCACGGTTGCCGCTCGACGTTCGTCCGCTGGAAGATACTTGGAGCGGTCACTCATTGCTTGCGCTTTCTAAAGAGAGTAATCTATTACTATCTATCTGCGATGTGTAGCGGTTGCAAGATGGGAAGTGCCGGAATGGAGACAGTCATTGTTCGCAATGTATGGAAGATGACCCGTGGTTGGTTGAGCTGCGTTGTTGGCCCGGCTCCTGATTCATATTGTGAGCGTGGCCGAGCCTGAATCACAGTAATGTTCCCACCTCGATCAACGCCTAGAATGCAATATGCACCAGCGGGCAGTGCGGCGGTGATTTGAGCTCTGCCATTGGCCTCGAATCGATCCATTGATCAGGAACCAGCGTAAACTGAAGCGTGTCAAACGGCGTTCAAAAGGGACCCCCGATCGGCGTCGAAGAGGGACCCCCTTTTCGGATAATATGATGCTGGTTTGTTGAAGATGGCCTTGCGCTG
This sequence comes from Sphingopyxis sp. 550B, assembly GCF_057401805.1. Classification (NCBI taxonomy): domain Bacteria; kingdom Pseudomonadati; phylum Pseudomonadota; class Alphaproteobacteria; order Sphingomonadales; family Sphingopyxidaceae; genus Sphingopyxis; species Sphingopyxis sp. 550B. Next base: position 473,308 of record NZ_CM171610.1, read on the forward strand.
CGTGCGGCGGAGGGCGGGCGTAGCCCGACCGGAGGCGCGCGCAGCGCAAGATAGATTTTTGAAGGCGCCGAAGGTGGCTGTCAGCTGCGGTTTTTGAAGCGCCAGCTGTCGTTGCCCGTCTCGACGATATCGCAGTGGTGGGTGACGCGGTCGAGCAGCGCCGTGGTCATTTTGGGGTCGCCGAACACGGTAGGCCATTCGCCGAAGGCGAGGTTCGTGGTGATGATGACGCTGGTCCGCTCATAAAGCTTGCTGATGAGGTGGAACAGCAACTGCCCTCCCGAGCGGGCGAACGGCAGATAACCGAGCTCGTCGAGCACGATCAGGTCGAGCCGCGACAGCTGCGCCGCCAGGGTCCCGCCTTTGCCGATCCGGGTCTCCTCTTCGAGGCGTGTCACCAGATCGACGGTGTTGAAGTAGCGGGCGCGAGCGCCCCTTCGCACGACATTGGCGGTGATCGCGATGGCGAGGTGGGTCTTGCCTGTCCCCGTGCCGCCGACCAGCACGATATTGCGGCGAGGCGGGAGGAAGGAGCCGTCATGAAGGGACCGGATCATCTCCTCATTGATCGGCGTGCCCTCGAAGCTGAACCGCTCCAGGTCCTTCACCACGGGCAGCCTCGCAGCCGTCATCCGATAGCGGATGGAGGCTGCATCCCGGTGGGTCGCCTCGGCGCGGAGCAGATCGGTCAGTATCTCCATGGTGGTGCGCTTGCGCTGGAGGCCGGTGGTCACGGCCTCGTCGAACGCCGCCGCCTGTCAGAGGGCGTGTAATTCTCCGCAAAAGTGGGCTTTGAAAATTCCCTGATTGTTGGACGAGGTTCCCCAATGAGCCGGGGTTAACCCCGGCTCATTGGGGAACGCCAAAATCGGCGCGATGACCTCCCGGAGGAGGCGGCGCTGATGATCCGACTTGGAGAAGCCATGATGATATTGGAGCTACACCGGCAGGGGCTGTCGGTAACGGCGATTGCGCGCCGGACGGGGCGCGACCCCAAGACCGTTCGCAAATATATCGAGCGCGGCGTGGAGGTGCCGGCGTATGGCCCGCGCAAGGTGGGGCGGCCGTGCAAGATCGCGCCCTATATGGAGTTCCTGCGTGAGCGTGTGACGGCGTTCCCCGAGTTGACGGCATCGCGGCTGACCCGCGAGATCAGGGAGATGGGCTATGCTGGTGCCTATACGGCGGTGAAGCGCTATCTGGCGGCGATCCGTCCCGAGCATGATCCCAAGCCCTATGAGGTCCGCTTCGAGACGAAGGCGGGCGTGCAGGGCCGGTCGACTTCGCGCGGTTCGTTGTCGAATTTACCGACGAGCCGGGAGCGGTGCGCATCGTCTGGCTGTTCAGCCTGGTTCTCGGCTACTCGCGGTTCCTCTTCGCCCGCTATGTGCTGCACCAGGATCTGCAGACGCTGCTGCGTTGCCATATGCAGGCCTTCGAGTTGCTGGACGGCGTGCCGATCGAAATCCTCTACGACCGGATGAAGACGGCGGTGACCGGCGAGGACGATCAGGGCCATATCATCTACAATCCCTCGCTGCTGGCGCTGGCGAAGCACTACCGCTTCCAGCCCGGGCGTGCCGCCCCTATCGTGCTAAAACGAAAGGAAAAGTCGAGCGGCCGTTCCGCTATATCCGCGAGGACTTCTTCCTGGGCCGATCCTTCCGCAATATGGAGGACCTCAACGCCCAGCTCATCGCCTGGCTCGACACCGTCGCCAACGTTCGGGTGCACGGCACGACGCAGCGCGTGGTCGCGGAGGCCTTCGCCGAGGAGCAGGGGGAACTGCAACGCCTGCCCGATCACCGCTTCAACGCTGTTCTGAAGCTTGAGCGGCGGGTTACCCATGACGGCTTCGTATCGGTTGGCGGCAATTTTTACAGCGTGCCCGACCGGACCCGCCGGATCGTGGAGGTCGAACAGCTGCCGGACCTGGTCCGCATCATCGATCGCGGCATCGTTGTTGCCGAGCACCCTGTGCTCGAAGGGCGCCGGCAATATCGTATCGACCGGCGCCATCGCACCGGACGGCCGCATCCGCGCACGCCGGATCGGCCGACCATGATGATCGGCCGGATCGGCGATCATGTGCCGCTGCGATCGCTGGCGGTGTACGAAGCCATCGGCGCGAGCCTTGCGATGGAGGGACGGCCATGAACGGGACGGCTCCATCCTCGCGCGTGGACTCGATCCGCCGGAGCCGGTGAACCTCAAGATGCCGCGCGCGCTCGAGATCCTCGACGCGACCCTGCGGCGCATCGAGCAGGGCCAGATCGACGGCATCGAGGCGCTCGACGAGCTCTTGGGCGAAGAACTGTCGCTGCGCGAGAACCGGCGGATCAAGGCTGCCCTGCGCATGGCCCGGCTGCCCGTGGTCAAGACGCTCGCCGGCTACGACTTCTCGTTCCAGCCCTCGCTCGACAAGAACCGCATCCTGGCGCTGGCCGGCCTCGACTTCATCGAACGCGCCGAGGTCGTCCATCTGCTGGGGCCGCCCGGCACCGGAAAGAGCCACATTGCCACGGCGCTTGCGGTCGAGGCTGTCCGTGCTGGCAAAGCGGTCTATTTTATCCCGCTCGCCGATCTGATCGCCCAGCTTGCCAAGGCCGAACGTGAAGGCACGCTCAGGGAGAAGATCCGCTTCCTCACCGGGCGTCGCTGCTGGTCGTCGACGAGATCGGATACCTGCCCGTCACGCCGGGCGGCGCGAACCTGTTCTTCCAGCTCGTCAACGCCCGCTACGAAAAGGGTGCCATGATCCTGACATCCAATCGCGGCTTCGCCGAATGGGGCGAGGTCTTCGGAGATCCCGTCGTCGCGACCGCGCTGCTCGACAGGCTCCTCCACCATGCCGTCGTCATCCAGATCGAGGGCTCAAGCTACCGCATGCGGGAGCACGCTGCGCTCATCCCCGAAAACCTGCGCAGCGCCGCCTCGTTCAATCCGCCCACGCCGAAGCGTCGAGGCCGCCCGCCAATGAAGGGAAATCAAGATCCAGCTCACGGCTGATCACCGAAACATCGCAACCACCAACATAGGGAATTTTAACCGCCCACATCTGCGGAAACTTCGGTGCCCATTGACATGCGATCGAAGCTGATGAGGCAGGTGCCGGTGACGGCATGCTCGCTCTCATGGAAGCCGTCGAACGGTGCCAGGATCGGCTGCAGGGCCGGTCGCTCCATATCCAGCGCCTCGGCGACGGTAATATCCCCGCGTTCGGGATGGGCATGATGCTCGGCCCAGCGCCGGCACTCGGCCTCCAGCCACCCGTTGAGCTCGGCCAGGCTGGCGAACCGGAGTCGCGGCTGGAAGAAGCGGCCTCGGATCGTCTGGACCTGCTGCTCGACCTGGCCCTTCTCCCATCCCGCCGCCGGCGAGCAGGCGGTCGGCTCGACCATGTAATGATCGGTCATGATCAGGAAGCGGCGGTTGAACACACGCTCCTTGCCGGTGAACACGGCCGTCACCGCCGTCTTCATATTATCGTAGATACCGCGTCGCGGCACACCGCCGAAGAACGCGAACGCCCGGGCATGGGCATCGAACAGCATCTCCTGGCCCTCGCGCGGATAGGCCCGGACATAGGGTGCGCGCGAGTCGCAGAGACGCATATGCGCCACCTTCACCCGCATCGGCTTGCCGGCGATCTCCACATCCTCGTGGCTCCAGTCGAACTGGTAGGCCTCACCCGGCTGGAAGGTCATCGGGATGAACGCCGGTGCGCCTTCGCCAGCATCCTTCCGCCGCGCAGCACGCCAGCGCGCCGCATAGCGGCGCACCGCATCATAGGATCCATCGAACCCCTCGCGCACCAGCAGGTCATGGATACGCGTCATCCGTAGCCGATCGCGGCGGCCGCGACCTTCGTTCTCCTCAAGCAGCGCATCGAGACGATCCTGATAAGGACCGATCCGCGGCAGCGGCTGGACTTTGCGCTGATAGTTGAACGCCGCCTCCGGCGACCGGATCGCTTTGCGGACGACCTTCCGCGACAAACGAAGGTCACGAGCGATCGCCTTGATCGCCTTACCCGCTGCATGCTCACGCCGAATCCGAACCACTGTCTCCACGATCAACATCCCGTTCTCGCCAACTGATCAAAACCAGTCGGCCGACTAAATCCCCGGGATGAAGGGGTCCTTTTTGCACGCCGATCACCCCACGAAGGGGGTGCCTATTGCACGCTGATCCTCAGCCTGTGGGCCAGCCGTCGCCGTGCCCTCCGGCCAGAGCGAGAGTGCTGCGCTGGGGAAAATGACGCGCGACCCCTGCGCGGCGCCAGCCGCCAGAGTGCGCTCCCTAGATCCCCGCGCTCACTATCGGGGCGTTGCGGGGTGTCCCCGCTCGAAGGGGTCTGGCGAGACCCGCAGGGGCTTGTCAGCAGGGGAAGGCTTTCCCCCTCAAACCGTATAGGATGAGGACAACAACAGCATATTCCGCACGCTGGAAGCGCGTTAAGAAGACTATCGGCTGTGGCTAGAATTAAGTGCCCCGGCGGTATGCGAGGCAGGGACCACCGGGGGATACCGGCTCCATATGGATGATCGGGGAGGAAAAGCCAAGGATCACCGCTGCGCGCCTACGTTCATCTGCCAGGCGGTTCTACAGCGTCCCGTCTCCACCGGCGCTTTGCGAGCCCATGCTACCAGTTCGCTCAATATCGCGGCCTGAGCTGAACAAATTTCTCCCGGATATTCGGTGACTTGTTACACTATGAGAGCGCCGCACCGTTTGCGCGGTTGTCATGACGGCTCGGTGCCTATACCCGTCAGTTTGCAGGAAAGGAGGAGCGCTGATGTCAACCAAGCAGATCGTCGCGCTGCTCAATTCGCACGTTGCTGGGGACGAAGAGCAATTTCTGTCGATAGCGCTCCAGGTTGCGGCACAGCAAGCGCGCCAAGGCAATGCCGAAGAGGCGAACCAGTTGAAGCGCCTCGTCCAAAAGGCGCGCGAACGGCTTGGCAACGCGCCTACCGGCCAAGCGCCAATCCCTCTGGCGCGGCCGCGCGGCGAGTTGCAAGGGCTGGTCGAGAGCAGCTATCCGAAGACCAAGCTCGACAACATGGTGCTTGGCGAGGCCATTCGCTCGCGGTTGCAGCGCGTTGTCCGGCAGCAAAGCGAGCGGGCGACCTTGCGCGATCATGGGCAGGTTCCGGCGACGCACCTGCTGCTTGTCGGGCCTCCGGGCACGGGCAAGACCATGACGGCCTCGGCACTCGCGGGAGAGCTGCGCTTGCCGCTGTTCACGGCACGGCTGGACTCGTTGTTCAGCCGCTTCTTTGGGGAGACGGCCGGCAAGCTGCGCTTGCTGTTTGATCAGATTGCGCAGACCCGCGGCGTCTATTTGCTCGACGAGTTCGACGCGATCGGTTCGCGTCGTGGCGATCCCAATGACGTCGGCGAGATTCGACGGGTTCTTAACTCGGTGCTCTCCTTCATGGAGGAGCCTAACTCAACCGACAGTATCGTCATCGCGGCGACCAACCATGTCGAGATACTCGACAAGGCGCTGGCACGCAGGTTTGATGAAGTCATCGAATATCGGCTGCCCGATCCCGAGTCCGCGCGCGCGATCCTCTCACGCCGGCTGGGACGCTACCGCCTGACCGCCAAGGCTTGGGCGTCGATCGCTCCCATCACGGAAGGCTTGAGCCAGGGGGAGCTGGTGCGCGCGGCCGATGCCGTCGTGAAGGACGCTATCCTCGAAGGGGCGAAGTCGATCTCGGCCGACCATTTGCGCATCGCGCTCCAAGACCGCCAAATCTTTCGACAGAGCTTTGGACATTGAAGCGCCGGCATCGTCCGTCGGCGAGAAGAGACCGCGTGGGGAAGCGGTGGGAATGACTTGAGGGGGGTATGCCCGAAAATGAAGCCGGTGCGGCGCCACGCCAGCCGCATATCTCGATCACGCGATGGCGCGAGGCAGCGCAGTATGTCTATCCCCGACTTCGGCGCGAACGACGCGAGCGGCGTGAAGACTACCATGCCCATGCCGCAGCCCTGCTCGGACAGCTGGGGGAAGCTCTAGGCAACCTCCCGCCGCCCCAAGAGGACGTCCGCATCCCGGTCGACGGGCTGAAACGCGGCGTTCTCGTCGAGGTCGAGACGATGGTGCCGAGCGAGCGCGCCAAGGCCACGAAGATACCGGCGCTGGATTTCCCGGCGCAGGAGATCGTCGTCCTCCGTTCCGAGCGTAGCGAGGATCGCACAGAGCGGGCGGTAGTGTTCGTTCCCGATGACGCTCGCGCATTCCTGACCGGCCGGATCGCGGCCTATGGCTCCGAAGATCTCGGCAATCACGAGCGTCCCGACATCGACAAATTCGAGGTGATCGAGGCGATCCGCGCCGGTGCGGCGCGCACGCTCGTCGTCGGCACGCCGGACTTGGCATCGCCAGCGCCGCAGTGGTGGGAGCTTTGGCTGCGTCGCCCCGATGCGATCGTGGAGGCGGTGGTGGCGGCCGCGCAGCAGGCGGGGCTCGACGTGTATCCCGACCGGCTGCAATTTCCTGAAACCTCGGTCATATTCGTGCTCGGAACAGCCGAGGCGACCCTTGGGCTCGTCGGCCGCCTCAACGGCGCGATCAGCGAAGTGCGGCGCGCCAGCCAGAGCATCGAGCCGTTCCTTGACCAAGGCGACAAGAGCTTGGGGCAGCACGCGCTTGTGGCCGAATATTGCGGGCGGGTGACGCCTCCGCCAGCGGATGCGCCGGTGGTTTGCGTGATCGACACGGGCGTTGCGGCAGCGCACCCGCTGATCGCTCCCGCGCTGGCCGGTGCGTGGACTGTGAACGATGCCTGGGGCACCGACGATCACGCCGGCGCCGGCGGGCATGGAACGGGCATGGCGAGCCTTGTCCTGCATGGCGACCTGCTTGGGCCTATGAGCGACCAACGCCAGGTCGTGCTCGGCCATGCCGTCGAATCCGTGAAGTTCCTTCCGCCCGGCGGCTTTCCGGCGACCGAGCCGGCGCGCTATGGCATTATCACGCAAGCAGCCGTGGCCGTGGCCGAAATCGAACGGGCCAATATCCCGCGCAGCTTCTGCATCGCCACCTCCTCGCCCGATCTTTCTTCGGAGGCGCCATCAAGCTGGAGCGGCGCGGTCGATCAGATTTGCGCCGGCTCAATGCCGGGTGAGCAGCAGGCGGGGCTCGCCGCCAAGGATCACCCCAAGCGTCTCGTGCTGATCGCCACCGGCAATATGGACGGCGGGCTCAAGGCCGTGGTCGAGCAGCATCATGCACTCGAAGACCCCGCGCAGAGCTGGAATGCGCTCACTATCGGCGGATACACGGCGAAGGCTGACCAGGCGCAAGACGAACCCGAGTTGATTCCGCTGGTCGCGCCGAACGAGCGCAGCCCATTCAGCCGGGGATCGCAGACCCTTCCGGCTGACCTGACGCCGATCAAGCCCGACGTGCTGTTCGAGGCCGGCAACATGATGATGGACAATGCCCAGTTTTGCGGCTGGCACCCGGCGGTCTCGCTGCTCTCGGCAGGCAGGGATGTGGCTACGGAGCCGCTGGTGCCCTTCTGGGCGACCAGCGCCGCGACGGGCGTGGCCGGCAATTTCATTGGGCGACTCAAGGCCGATCTACCCGGCCGGTGGCCGGAAACCTACCGCGCTCTCACCGTCCATTCCGCCGAATGGCCTGGGCCAATTCGTAAGCTGCTGATCGGCACCGGCCGTAGCTGGAAGACGGGCAGCAAGGGCACGAAGCAGCAAATCCTACGCAGCATGGGCTTTGGCGTGCCCAACCTGGTTCGCGCGGCCGCGTCGGCGCGCAATGATGTGACCTTGCTCGCCGAGGCCGAGATTCAACCTTATGCCGCTTCAGCCGACGGGCGCTCGGCCGTATTCAACGAGGTGCATTTCTACGCCCTCCCTTGGCCGAAGGCAGCGCTAGAAGCGCTGGAAAACGCTTCGGTGATGATGAAGGTGACGCTCTCCTATTTCATCGAGCCCAACCTTTCAGGCCGGGCCAGCACCCGACCCGACACCTATCGCTCCTACGGCCTGCGCTTCGCCTTGAAGAAACGGCGCGAGACGGCCAATGATTTTCGGACACGATTGAGCAAGACCGAGGAGAAGGCGGAAAAGGCCGGTCAGGAGACCGACTATTGGTTGCTCGGGCCGCAGGCCGTTCAGGCTGGGTCGCTTCATTGCGACCTGTGGCGAGGTCCGGCAATCGACCTTGCCGCGCACGACCAGATCGCGATCTATCCGGTTGGCGGCTGGTGGAAATCGCACATCGGACAGAACCGCATGAACGACAAGGGCCGCTATGCGCTCGCGATCTCCATCTCGGCGCCGGATCAGGACGTCGACCTTTATGCCGAGATCGCGGCGGCGATCGAGGCGCGGATTGCCGCCGAAGTGGCGGTGGCAGCCGGGCCGGATCAAGGGTGATGAGCCTCGCTCGGAGCCAGGTCGATTTGCTGCACCTCGTGCTGAGCCCGTCGGGCCTCCAGCCAGTCCAGGCCAGCGCTCGTCAACTCCCAGCGCTTCGCTGCGTGATCGCCCGACCCAATGCAGCGAACCCATCCGCGCTTCTGTAAATCGGAAGCCGCGAGACCAACGGATCGGTAGAATTTGAACGGATTGCTGAGCTGATCCTGAATCTCGCGACTGGTAAGCGGGCCGGATTCGAGGAGCGCGAGGATTTCCGGCGTGCGCCCCTGGCCCGGCGATGAATAGTGCCTGGACGCAGCCTGCTGGGCGCGATCCGCAGCATCGCGTTCGACTGCACGGCGCGCTTTGTTGGGACTCATCGCCTTGCCGGCGAGCTTCGCGGCCGCGATTGCGGTCGTGCCTTGTTTGGTGAGCCGGTAGATCGGCGCGCGTCCCGGCATCGGCCTTTCCTGAACGATGTAACCCGACATCCGCAATCGCTGGAGATACTGACCCGCGCTTGGAGCCCGCTTTGACCGGACACCCGCTGCGGCGCTGATGTCGAGTGCGCGGGCTGGTCCGAGCGCATCGAGAGCGAGTAGGAGACGCACCTGTTCGGGTTTCAGCGCTGCGGAGACGTCGTTGCCTGGTAGGTGCTCACCTTCGAGATCATAGGCGCTGTGCGTCAATCCCTTCTGAGTGAGCCGGATAAGCTGGCGTTTGGGAGTCCCAGCCTTCTCGACAAGCCCCTTGGCGACAAGACGCTTGAGTGCGCTGTGGGTCGACTGGCCGAGCCGCTCGACGAGTGCTGCTCGGCGCGCGCCGCCGACTGGCGGAATGAGCCTCAACGTCGCCTTTTCGAGCGAGCCGATCTTAGGTTCGCGATCCACCAGGACGTCGAGCGTCCTTTTCCCGCTTTGTGCATAGACCCATTCGGAGGACTCACCGGGTGTAGGCAGACGGCGGATAAGGCCGGATTTCATCAGCTTCTTGAGAATCTGGTCCACCGCTTGACGGCTGACACCCTCTCGCTGGCGAAGTTCTGCGGCCGTGGCTGGCTTTGCTAGAGCATCATAAATGGTTTGTTGCCGCGTCCCGAGCTGTCCCCGAAAATAGGGTTCGCGTTGCTTCACCGCGATCTCCGCATCGAGCGGTCGGCTCCCATCTCGAAACAGGCCGTGACTGACGCGCACAAGGTGCCCGTCCATCAGCAGCAGTTCGAGCGCGGCGCGCGAATTGCGCACATGCTTGATGTCACGCCAGCGCACCACGCCGCGCTCCCGGACGATTTCAAGCATGGTGTGCGCCCCAGTCCCTGGATTGGGTTCCCATCGGGGCGGCCCGGAAAGTAATTTGTCGGACGTTACCGCACGCACGGCAACCCGCACTTCAGTGGCCCCAAAATGATGCCGTAGAACCTGCTCCAGCCGAGTTGCATCCACTACAGGACAGTCAAACTCCACATCGACTCGATATCCTTTCGACTTCCGCACAACTTCCCCCGGAGTGGCATCACCGCAATAGCCGCAATGGAGGCAAGCGTCACGTTATGCCAGCATCACAACGCTGACCGGCTGGCTGTTGCCGAGCGCAGCGGCGTGGATCATCAGCTATTCGACTTGGCCCGCGCTCTATCCGGCCGTGCTGATCCTCATGCTCAATGCGGCGAGCGGCAAACTCACGGTGCGCCAGTGGTCGTTCCGTTTCTGCCGGATTGAGCGCCCCGCCCGCGCGGGCGGGGCACATGAGCAGTCGCTAGGTGATGACGACGCCGGCCGCGATAGCCATGCGGGCGTATCGACTCAGCGGATACTTCGCCTCGAAATAGAGGTCGCGTTCGACCGGGAGCCCCAGCGGGCCGCGCAGCGCCTCGATCTCCGCAAGGCTGACCGTGCCCAGTTCGGGTTCGCCGAGGCCGGGATCGCAGAGGCCGTAAAGGATGTCGGGCTCCTGGGGATCGCACTCGCTGATGAGCCAGGTGGCGCCAGCGTCGGGTGTGAACAGCTTGACGACGGGCTTGGGATCGAACTCGGGATGCTCGATGCTCAAGCGGCCGTTGGCGATGAGCTGCGCGCGGATGGTGTCGGTGATGAGCTGCATGACTGTCTCCATTCGGGAAGCCCTCCGATCGAGGGCGTGGAGGCGTTCGACCGGCGCAAGCGAGCGGCGGGGTCAGGCCCTACTCGGTCTGGTGCGGGCCGGGCTTGACCCCGACGCGGCGCCGGTCAGGCGTCCGTAACTGCCTCGCCGGGGAGGCCGAATGGGAGCGTCGATCGGCTTGGTCCGAGGTGCGCGTGAAGCGGCGGCGACAACAGCCGCGAGGCTTCCTGGGTCCGAGCGCATGATCGCGGATAAGCGCGCTGTCTCCAGCTTCGGCCCGATTGTCTCCAGCCGGCGGAGCCATTGTCTCCAGCCACCGGGTCGCGTGGAAGGGGCGAAATGGCCGCGCGGGGGCGCAAAAGATCGGGCGCAACCTGCGCCAGCCAACGCCAGGGGCGGCCCATTCTTGGCGATTTTCTGGAGACATTATGGAGACAACGGGCTTTACAGAGGGCGCTGTCTCCAACGAAAAAGCGGCCCGAAGGCCGCTAATCCGCTGATTTCTATATAGAAAACTGGAGCGGGCGAAGGGATTCGAACCCTCGACCCCAACCTTGGCAAGGTAAGGGATTGGCTCCATTGAGCGCCTTGCCCGTTATTGCCGTTCCCAGATTCCGGGGAAAACCAAAAATCGAGCGTTATGCCTGTTTTATGGCGTTTCCTACAATTTCAGAGGTTCCCCGTGGGGATATAGTGGGGATGGAAATTCATTCTCTGACTTCCTAGATAGAGGACAATCCCCACTGCAAATCCCCACTAACAGGAGTCAGCAAATGGAACAACCGCGCCGCCCCCGTGGTCGCCCCAGCCGCTACGCCGCGTATGAAGAGTTGGAAGCCTCGCTACCCAAGGTGATGACGAAGCGGCCAGCTTATCATGACAGGATCGGGCTTTTCCGAGGGCAGAAGGCATTCACTGTTTGGGTGAAAGTCCGCATGACACGCGGAGGCGACTATAAGGGCCGGACATACAAACCCGGCGAGTCCGTTGAGATCAAGCTAGGGGAGCGAGCATCATGGTCGTGGCCAGAGTTGGAACAGGAACGCGACCGGCTGCAAGGGCTGGCCGACAAGGGCGAACCGCTTGTTGCCAAGATACCGTCATCCTTTGACGAGTATGCAGACGCATGGCTCAAGCGGAAGAAGGCGACGGCGAAAGGATATGTCACCCTCAAAAGCCATGTGGAGAAATATCTGAAAACTGCCTTCGGACGAAAATCGCTAGACGCAATCTCGGTAGCAGACGTCAATAAATGGATTGCCACCCAACGGGCGACCCTGAAACCCGCGACTGTCCAGCGCCAGTTGGCCACTTTCAACGCGATCATGAACGACGCCGTGCGGACAGGGGAACTTGACCGCAATCCTTCCGAGCGCGCTGACCGCATCCGCGACATTGAGGGGCGTCAGCGATTTGTCACTGACAAGGAATGGAAAGCCATTCTCGCTGCTGCCGAGAAAATCGAGAATGAGAAGGCGAAGCGAGCCGAGCAGATGCCGTTCGAGAAGCGGGGATGGCTGACAGACTTTGTGACCTGGGCCTATCATTCAGGCATGAGGCGAGCCGAAATCCTCGGCCTTACCTTTGCCTCGATCCGGGAATTGGAGCCGGGACATACTGTCGTGGAAGTCACCGGCACAAAGAGCGGCAAGTCCCGATTTGTCACTTGCACACCGGAAATGCTCGCCATCGTAGGACGATCAAAAGATGCAGAACGCGCGAAAGATGATGATCGGATTTTTCCGTTGTCGATGACAACCGCCAAACGCGCCCTAACCAAATTGTGGAAGGCCACCGGCTTAGATGATGTCCGGCTGCACGATCTGCGCCGGACGCACGCAACCCAGCTCATCTTGAACGGCATCGACGTGCGAACAGTGGCCGGACGATTGGGCCACACCGGCACGGGAATGCTCGCCAAGCATTATGCCGTCGATCTCGGCGATAAGCAGGCTGCGGAGGCTTTCCATGCGTTCAGCAAAGGCGATGCAAGGGCTATGGGAGGGAAGGCAGCGCCAGAGGAGTAATCTGGGTTGCTAAATGAGATAAAAGCGCCCGTGGACTAATAGGCCCCATTTTTGGCCTAACCTCGACGATGGACGAGGGGGTCATATTGCGCGAGCTTGGCAGCCGAATCAGAGCCCAGCGGAAGCGCGTCGGTCTGACACAGGAACAATTGGCGCTGGTGGCTGGCGTTGACCGCTCCTATTTCGGTGCTGTCGAACGGGGCGAGCGCAACATCACCTTCATTGTCCTGTATAGGCTCTCTATCGCCCTGAAATGCGACATTGCCGCGTTGACCGGAAATCTTCCGCCCACCGCCTAGCCTTTCCCAGATCGCAGCCAAAAATGCCGGCCTTGACCATCGAAACAATGATCCCCTATGTCGAATCTTCTTGACATTTAATAACCAATCTGGTAAAATATAGGTATGGATGGGGATTTCGCTCCATCTCTATCAGGATCTATAAACACGCTAGAGTGTGGAGTCCCAGCTCCACGCTCTGCAACTGCATGGAGAAAATGCAGATGATTGAAGCCGCCTTTCTTACCGACAAAGATGTTGCCAGCTACCTCAACCTCTCCCCTTCGTGGGTGAGAGGGCAACGACACAAGCGAAGGCATGGACTACCTCACATCCTTGACGTGGACGCCCGCTACATCGGTTCGTGCGCCCGCTATTTGCGGAGCGAGATAGACGCCTTCGTCGCCGGTCTAATCGAATAATCCAATGGACTTTGACAATTGTGTGTCTTGGCTGGAGGCAGCATCGCCTGCCTCCCCGGCCTCCCATGATGAAATCCCCGACAATCGGGGGCAAGCCAACCGCTATGCCGCAGCGCCAACCAGTGCCATCGCCGCACAGCCATCTCAAATCCTGCCACCGGACCCGCTTGCCGCCGGCCCCGCCAGCGGAAAGGCTGCGACGGGCCTCGAACTGCTTAAAGGCACATGGCTCGATCCGGCTCTGGATTTCCGCGACCCGGAAGGCGACGCCTTGGCTACGGCGGCCTTGTCGCTCATTACCGCAATCGAATCGCGGCGGCGCAAACCAAAGCAAGCCGACGCACGAAACCGCTACGCTCTTGTCCGGGCAATCCTCGCCAATGGCTTCCGGTGCCACTATCATCGGCGCTCAAATCGGATTGCCTATTCGCGTAGAGCCGAGGGTTATCCCGATGGCCCCGGCTGGCTGAATGGCAGGGCGATGGCTCACACCATCGATCTTCTAGAAGCCGCCCGACTTATCAAGGCCTATCCCGGCAAGAGGGGACAGGCTTCCACATACCATATCATGCCGAGGCTCTACGGCATGGCCCAAGACTGCGGCGTTACCCAGCACAGCCTGACCTTGTGCCTGCCCCCGGAACGGCTGGTAAGGCTCCGCGAGGGAAATTCCGACACTTCCTATCTAACCTTCGAGCCGACCGACGACACCCGCCGCTGGGCAGAGCAGCTACAGGCATACAATGCCTTTGTCCGGCAACAGAATATTGCTCTGGCTCTGACGGAGGAAGAGGAAGCCGAATGGGTGGAGAATTGGAACGCCGAGAGATGCGCGCGGAAGAGCGGGGATTGCCCGGTCCTCATCCACCCCGAATTGCTCCAGACCGATCTATACCGGCAGTTCAACAACGGCTCGTTCGATCAGGGCGGCAGGCTCTATGGAGGCTGGTGGATCAACGTGCCGGGACGGTTGCGGAAACGGATAACGATCAACGGCAGACCGACCGTGGAACTGGATTTTTCCGGCTGCCATATTCGGATGCTCTACCACCAACGAGGCATCGACTATCAGGGCGATCCCTACCGGCTGGACGAGCTGGTCGCCTGCGAGAAGGAAAATGGCCTGTCGCCTGACTATTTCAGGGAAGGAATGAAAAGCCTGACCCAAGCTCTCATCAACGGCAATCCGGGGGGCCAGCCCGAACTGGCGAGGATCAAAGGATTTTCCTTCCTTCCTTATTTCCAGCGACCACAATTACGCCGAATGATCGAGGAGAAACACGCCCCTATCGCCAATGCTTTCGGCACCGGGGCGGGACTACGCCTGCAAAGGCTGGATTCCGACATTGCCTTGTCGATTATCACCCACTTGCGGAAGGAAGAAATTGTTTCTCTTCCCATCCATGACAGCTTCCTCGTGGCAAAGGATAGAGAGGACGAGTTACGTCGGCTGATGGAAGAAGAGTATATGTTTATATTTCATCATCTACCTAAGATTAAGATAAGTATAAAATAGAAAAAATCCCAGCTACCAGAACGCCTTCATATAAGGGAAGGCATAAAAAATATCGTGACATACCTGTTCAACTTGGAACGTATACTTAACATCACCTCCCCCTATGCCCCTAAATTGCCCTACAAAGCCCACACAGAGCCATTGGGGGTTGGGAGGTGGTTGGGTAGCGGAACGCTCCCGAAGGACCTGAGCTAGCGTTTATGTTGTTATTGCTCCCCGGCACCCCTCAATGAAGCTCCAACTCCTCCCGCCACATTGATCGGGGTCCGTGTTTCCTTTCCATTCGTTTCCCCGGAACGCGGCCTGCAATTCCGTCAGATCTAATGAACTGGAAGTTCGACCAATTCACTATGCTCGTTGCGTGCCAGTTCGCACAGAATGTCCGACCATTGAGCAGGAATCGTCTCTTCGGCCCGGTATATTGAGATTGCCATATCGAAGCGACAAAGGCGGCGCTGAATATCGCCGCGTACAAGGCCATAACCATCGACGGATTCCAACAGTCGGAGCAAACGCTCCATGTTTTCTTCGGATTCCCGCGACAAAGCATGGGGAGGAGGCGGCAAGGCGGAAACTGCCGCGTCGGCTAGCGGCGACAGCATTCGTTCGCCTTCTTCAATGCCCCACAGACATTGAAGCCGGACTAGCCGCTCTGCTCCTTCACTTCCCCAGCGGCGAAAACGGATTGCAAGCCACGCATCGCCTGACCGGCACTCTGTAATCCCTCCAGCTTGGGGAGACGATGGCCAATGCCTGCCATCATATTCAGGATTGGCTTCCTCTGCGGTGAAAACCGCGCCGCAGCGACACACCAGTAAACCCGTCTCGGTCTGCCAATAGTCCCCTCGTCCCCATCCGTCCGACCATTGCCGCCAACCAAGATTATTCGTCGAGGCCATCCGCGGACAAGTGTCCGTCCGTCCGCAATCCGGGCAGGTCAGCTTTGAATATATGAAGCTGGTCATGCGCTACACCTCCTCAACCGGTGCTTCTCCCATCGGCAACCACCCTTCTTCCGAACCATAGAGGAGACCAATTCCAAATCCGATCAGACACCACACCATTCCGGAAAGGTGAACGCCCCACAACTGGAAATGCCAGCCGACAGAATGCACCCAATACAGGGATACCGCCAGAAAGATCATTCCAACTACGATAGAAGCTCGAACGGGATGATCTGTGTAACGAAAGGCCAATGTTATGCCTCCCCCGGCAGTCAGCGCGAACAACGGCGCAATCATTCCCGCTAATCCGAGCCAAACCCCTTCTTGAAATATGGCCACGACCCCTGTCATGAGTGTCGCGATCCCGTATAGATATCTGATACTGCCCATAATGACTCTACGCCTCCGTGCTCAGTTTGCTCCCGCGCCGCCGTTCCCGAAAGCTACGGAAAGCCGAGAATATTGCCGTTGCCAATGTCGTGGCGAGGCTAACGTAAAGGATGTCTCGTCCCCATCGGCTCGACGCCCCCAGAGCAAAATGGATCACCACACAGACCACAATCGCAGCGAGTAGCAGAAACCAAAATATCGGCTGATCGGGGGGCTTGCGAGCCACCAGATAACCCGCAATCAGCACCTGCGGATGCCCCAACGTAGCGAGCGTCCCGCCCAGCAATCCCGCAATTTGGTTCATTAACCGCCTCCTGCTATCAATGCCCTCGCGAAGCTCGATAGCATTGAGGTGGTTAAAAATGAGATACGATAGGCCGTGGACCTATAGTCACCATTCCAGATTTGCCCAATTCCGCTGGAACAGAGTTCGCGCCACAATCCATTTTCGATTTCTTTTTGGTAGTCTGGAAGACCGCCAGACTAACGCAAACATTGGGCAGGGTTTCACCCCCTCCCCCTTCGGCCGAGAAGAGGACTTGCAGAAAAAACAGGAATTGGACGCGCGAATGGAGATCAGCGCGATCTTTAAGGTTCCATATGATGGGGATACAGTGGGGCGCTCCTTGCGCTGATCGCGCGGCAGCAACCTAAGTCTTTGAAAAATCTGGAGCGGGCGAAGGGATTCGAACCCTCGACCCCAACCTTGGCAAGGTTGTGCTCTACCCCTGAGCTACGCCCGCTCTGGCGGCTGGCGACCGGGTGGTGCCAGCGGGTGAGGCGCGCGATTAGCATCGGCTCGGAGAGTCGGCAAGCCCTGTTTGCGCTTTTTCGCGCAAGGGTTGGCAAGCCGCCTTCAATTCCCACATAAGCGGATCGACACAGTCCGGCCCGGCGCTGCAACAGCCGCGCCGGGCCCGGCAGAACGACACAAGCAGGAGCAATCATCCGTGGCCACGCTCGGTCTCAATGCGCAGGACAAGGAAGCCGTCGAAGCCTTCCGCCGCGACGTCGTCGATCCCTCGATGAGCAAGCTCGTCATCCTCGATTTCTGGGCCGAATGGTGCGGGCCGTGCAAGCAGCTCGCCCCCGTGCTCGAAAAGGTCGCCGCCGACTATGCCGACAAGGGCGTCGTGCTGGCGAAGGTCGACGTCGACGCGAACCGCTTCATCGCCAGCCAGTTCCAGGTCCAGTCGATCCCCACCGTCTATGCGATCTTCCAGGGCCAGCCGGTCGCCAACCTGACCAATGCGCGCAGCGAGAGCCAGCTCAAGGCGATGCTCGACCAGCTTCTCGCACAGCTTCCGATCGAGAGCGAGGCGGGCGCCCGCGCGGTCGAGATCGCGCCGCTGCTCGAAATGGGCGAAGCCGTGCTTGCCGAGGGCGACGGCCAGCGCGCGGTCGGCATCTTCGGCCAGATCGTCGAGATCGCGCCCGACAACGCCGCCGCGCACGGCGGGCTGATCCGCGCGATGCTGCTCGCGGGCGACCGCGAGGGTGCGCAGGGCGTGCTCGACGCGCTGCCCGCCGAAATCGCCGGCGACCCCGCGATCGCGCAGGCGCGCAGCGCGCTGGCGCTCGCCGCCGACGCGCCCGACGCGGGCGAGCTCGGCGCGCGCGAAGCCGCGGTCGCCGCCGACCCCGCCGACCATCAGGCGCGCTTCGACCTCGCGGTGGCACAGATCGGCGCCGGACAGCGCGACGCGGCCGCCGACAATCTGCTCCACATCATCGCCGCCGACCGCGAATGGAACGACGGCGCGGCGCGCGCGAAGCTGCTGTCGCTGTTCGAGGCGGTGGGGCTCGAAGACGCCTGGGTCGCGGCACAGCGCCGCCGCCTGTCGCTGATCCTCTTCGGTTAGGCCAGGCATGGACGAAACCGCGCCCCTCACCATCCAGCGGATCGCGATCTTTCCGCTGCCCGGTGCGGTGCTGTTCCCGGGGCTGCACCTGCCGCTCCACATCTTCGAGCCGCGCTACAAGGCGATGGTGCAGGAGGTGCTGGCGCGCGACCGGCAGATCGGGATGATCCAGCCGCGCCAGATCCCGGGCGAGGAGGATCGCGAGCCCCCCGCGCTCTACGACATCGGCTGCGTCGGCCGCATCGTCGATGTCGAGGCACTCGACGAAGGGCGCTTCAACCTCGTCCTCGAGGGCGTCGCGCGCTTCCGCATCCGCCGTGAGCTCGACGTCACCACCCCCTTTCGTCAGGTCGAAGCCGAGATCGAGGCCGAAGGCGAGGAGGAGGCGGTGCTGTCCAGCGTCGAGCGCGCCAGCCTCGAGCGCGAGGCGAAGCGCTTCGCGCAGCGCCAGGGCTATGTCGTCGACTGGGATTCGGTCGGCCAGCTCGACGATGCGACGCTGGTCAACGGCATCGCGCAGGTCGCCCCCTTCGACGCCGCGGCGAAGCAGGCGCTGCTCGAGGTGACGCCGGTCGGCGCGCGCGCCGAACTGGTCATCCAGTTCATGCAATTCTTCGGCCGCTTCGACAGCGACGACGGCCGCGCGACGCTGCAATAGAGTGTTTTCAAGTCAGGCGGAACCGCCTGACGACTCGGAAAACGCGGTAAAAAACAATCTAGAGTACCGGTTTTGAATCAATCAAAACCGGTACTCTAGCGGCTCAGCCCGCCGCCGCGTGGCGCGCGATGTCGGCGAGCGCGCGGCGCACGATGTGGCGGTCGCTTTCGCAAAGCCGCGGCCCCGCCTCGACAGGCAGGAGATGACGGCGGACGAGCGCCTCCTCGGCGGCGAGGCGGGCGTCGGTCCGGTGCGAGCCCCGCGCACCGGGCGCCAGCCGCCGCCGCGCGGACCACGCCGCGACGAGGCGGTCGGCGGCGGCATTGGCGAGGCGGTCGGCTGCCGCCCGTTCGGTCGCCGCCTCGGCCTGCGGGTCGGCGAGCCAGCCGTCGGCCCCCTCCCCCGCCAGTGCATCGAGCGAGAGCGGGACGCCCGCTCGTGCCGACCCGCCGCGCTGGCCTCCGCGCAGTCGCTGGCGCAGCGCCTGCAACTCGGCGCGGATCGGCCATGCCATATAGGTGGCGAAGCGCGCGCGCCGCGGATCGTAGCGCCCGATGGCGCAGTGCAGCGCGATCGCGCACGCCTGTTCGGCATCCTCGGCGACGTCGGAAAGGCCATGGGCGCGGATGAAATAGCGGATGCGCGGCGCCGCGAGCGCCATCAGCCGGGCGAAGGCGCGGTCGACCCCGGCGCGGGTCCGCGGTCCGGGCGCGGCCTCCCCCTCGGTGCGCGCCGCGATCAGCGCCTCCGCCGCCCGTTCGATCGCCTCGCTCTTCGCCGACATGCGCCCCTCCCGGTAACGACTGCGTTACCGGCGGGATAGGACATCATGCTGAATCACGGCCTGCCGCGCGGCTAGGGGACAATACGTAGAACCGGGTGACCCGGTCATGTCGAGCGAAGTCATCCTGTCCGGCTTCCGCCCGGACTAGGGTCAGGACCCTAGATCTCCGCCCCCGCGAGCAGGCGCGGCAGGTCGCCCGCCTCGCCGCGCGCCTCGTCCATGAAGAAGCGCTTGAGCAGCGGCATGCGCTGCACCGCGCCCAGCCCCGCGCGGCGGACGAGCGAGGCGGGGCGGCCGGGGATACCGAACAGACGGGTCAGCCCGTCGGTCGCGAGGCTGACCATCAGATTGTCGAGACCGCGCCAGCGCTGGTAGCGCGCGAGCAGCGCCGCATCGCCGAGGTCGAGCCCGATCCGCGCACCCTCGACCAGCACCTCGGTCAGCGCCGCAACGTCGCGCAGCCCCAGGTTGAGCCCCTGTCCCGCGATCGGGTGGATGCCGTGCGCGGCGTCGCCGACCAGCGCGATGCGGTCGGCGACGATCCGCGCGCTGTGGTGGAAGCCGAGCGGATAGGTCATGCGCGGCGCGACCAGTTCCATGTCGCCGAGGATGCCGCCGGCGCGCTTGCCCAGCTCGGCGAGGAAGCCGCGATCACCCAGTTTCGCGAAGGCGGGGCCGTCCTTTTCGGACACGGTCCACACGAAGGCCGAGCGATGGCGGCCCTGCTCGTCGTCGACGAGCGGCAGAAGCGCGAACGGACCCGAGGGAAAGAATATCTCGTGCGCGACCCGGTCGTGCGGTTTCGAGTGCGCGACCGCGCCGATCATCGCGTGATGATGATAGGACCAATTGGCGATGGTGAAGCCCGCCGCGTCGCGCGTCGGCGAGCGGCGTCCCTCGGCGACGATCAGCAGCGGCGCCGTCAGCCGCGTGCCGTCGGCGAGCGTCAGCGTCACGCCGTGCGCGTCGACCGCGCGGTCGACGACCTTCGCCGGCATGAACAGCCGCACCAGCGGCGCATCGGCGAGCGCCGCCGCGAGCGCGAGGCGAAGCTGGCGATTCTCGACCATCGTGCCGAGCGCGGGGGCGTCCTCGGCGGCGACGAAATCGAGTTCGCCCGCCTGCCCGCCGTCGCTGACCTTGATCGCGCGGATCGGGCAGCCGTGCGCCGCCAGCCGGTCGGCGACGCCGATCACCCCGAACATCTGCCACACCGCGCTCGCGATCGCCGAGGCGCGCCCGTCGAAGCCCGGCGCGATCGTCGCGACCGGGTCGGCGGGATCGACGATCTGCGACGACAGGCCGTGATGGGCGAGGGCGAGGGCGAGGGCCTGGCCGACGAGGCCGCCGCCCGAGATCAGGACATCGCTGCGCAGGGGTTCGCTCATGTCTTTGCCCTAGACCGCAACGGCGCGATTGGGAAGCGGGCGCACACGAAGATCGCCTTTCGCGCCCCGAAGGCCGACGATGGGTTCGGTCTGAACAGCACAAACTCTGGGTAGCAGGGGACACATTCGATAAGCTGGTGCCGACCGAAGGCGTCATCTGATCTTTCGTCACCCGGAACTTGTCTGGCAATCATTCCTTTTCGACAAGTCACTGTTCCCCGGCGAAAGCCGGGGTCCATGCGGGGCGGCGCCATGCCATCTGGACCCCGGCTTTCGCCGGGGAACGGCTCCTTACTTGCCTGAAGGACATATGTGCCAACTCGTTTCAGGGAGGTGAAGGACAAGTCCCCACCCCAAAGCAGCCGGTTCGAAGATCGCGGGATTTGTCCATCCAGAGCCCGCAGATATCCGCCGCGCGCCCGGCGACAGTCCCCGATTCCGCGCCACGCCGCACCGCGCGCCGATTTTTCGCTGTCCTGCATGATCCGCGCGGCATAGCGTTCCCGATGCGGTCCGCCATTCGCTCGATCCGTGCCGCGACCCCGCGCACCTCGCCGTGGGCTGCTTGACGGCGAGTCCGGCGCATGCGCATATCGCCGGAATTCACTCTGATGGGGACCGAAACCAGCATGGCCAGCCGCAAGCCCGTCGCCGCAAAGGCCGATTGGCGCACCCTTTTCAAGCAGAGCATCGCGCGATCGCTGGTGATCGCCGCCGCCGCGGCGCTCGCGCTGTTCACCCTGTTCCTCGCGCTCGCCCTCCTCACCTACGACAGCACCGATGCGGCGCTCAACACCGCCGCGGGTGGCCACGCCGCCAACTGGATGGGCAGCACCGGCGCCTGGTTCGCCGACCTCGGCCTGTCGGTCGGCGGCGCGCCGATCGCGCTGCTCGTCCCGCTGTTCGGGCTGATCGCGTGGCGGCTGTGGATCGGCGAGCCGCAGCCCTATTGGCCGCGCCAGCTCGCCTATGGCTTCGCGGGCGTGCTGCTCGTCGGGCTGGGGATCGAGCTGTGGGCGCCCGCTTCGGGCGCGGCGCTTCCCGCCGGCTGGGGCGGGCTGCTCGCACTGATCGTCGGCGGCGCCGTCGCGCCGCTGTTCGATCAGGCGGGCGAGCCGGCGGCGGCGCTGATCCGCTTCGGCACCATCCTGCTGCTCGTCCTGCTCGGCCTGTGGCTCGCGTGGCGTGCGCTGCGGCTCGAAAAGGGTTGGCACCAGCGCTTCCGCCTGCCCGCGCCTGAGGGCGCCCGCGTCCTCGAACCTGCGCGGCTGAAGGAGCCCGAGGCGAAGGCACCGAACCTCGTCGAGCGCGTCATCCGCCCGCGTCCGCGCGCCGAACCGAGCGACCGCGCGCCGCCCGAGATCGCCGATCCCGCGCAGCGCTCGGCGCCGTCGAAGCCCAAGCCCAAGCCGCAGACCGAGCTGTTCACCCATTACCAGCTCCCCTCGCTCGACCTGCTCGCCCCGGCGCCCGAAGGCCCGACCGGCCAGGTCGACAAGGCGGGGCTCGAACGCAATGCGCGCCTGCTCGAATCGGTGCTCGAGGATTTTCAGGTCAAGGGCGTGATCACCGCGGTCCGCCCCGGCCCCGTCGTCACCATGTACGAGCTGGAGCCGGCGCCGGGCACCAAGGCGAGCCGCGTGTCGAACCTTGCCGACGACATCGCGCGCAACATGTCGGCGCTGTCGGCGCGCATCGCGCCGATCCCCGGGCGAACCGTGATCGGCATCGAACTGCCCAACGCGCACCGCGAATCGGTCGTGCTGTCGGAGATGATCGGCAGCGCGCTGTTTCAGGAGCAGACGGGATCGCTGCCGATCATCCTCGGCAAGAACATCAGCGGCGACCCGGTGATCGCCGACCTCGCGCCGATGCCGCACCTGCTGATCGCCGGCACCACCGGCTCGGGCAAGTCGGTCGGGCTGAACGCGATGATCCTGTCGCTGCTCTATCGGCTCGGCCCCGATCAGGTGAAGCTGATCATGATCGACCCGAAGATGCTGGAACTCAGCGTCTATGACGGCATCCCGCACCTGCTCGCGCCCGTCGTCACCGAGCCCAAGAAGGCGATCCGCGCGCTCAAATGGGCGGTCGAGCAGATGGAGGACCGCTATCGGATGATGTCGTCGCTGTCGGTCCGCAACCTCGCGGGCTACAACGACAAGGTCCGCGCCGCGCTCGCCAAGGGCAAGTCGCTCGGGCGCCGCGTCCAGACCGGCTACGATCCCGACACCGGCCAGCCGGTCTATGAGGAGGAGACGCTCGACTATCAGCCGCTGCCGCAGATCGTCGTGGTGGTGGACGAACTCGCCGACCTGATGATGACCGCGGGCAAGGAGGTCGAGTTCCTGATCCAGCGCCTCGCGCAAAAGGCGCGCGCGGCGGGCATCCACCTGATCCTCGCGACGCAGCGTCCGTCGGTCGACGTCATCACCGGCGTCATCAAGGCGAACCTGCCGACGCGCATCAGCTTCAACGTCACCTCGAAGATCGACAGCCGCACCATCCTGGGCGAGGGCGGCGCCGAGCAATTGCTTGGCAAGGGCGACATGCTCTACGTCCCCGGCGGCAAGCAGATCACCCGCATCCACGGCCCCTTCGTCTCCGACGACGAGGTGCGCGCGGTCGCCGATCACTGGCGCGGCCAGGGTGCGCCCGACTATGTCGAGAGCGTCACCGAGGAGCCCGAGGACGGCGGCTTCGCGATGGAGGGCGCCCCGGCGGGCGGCGACAGCGCCGAGGACCGCATGTATGCGAAGGCGTGCCAGATCGTCGCCGAGAGCCAGAAGGCCTCGACGAGCTGGCTGCAACGGCAATTGCGCATCGGCTACAACAGCGCGGCGCGGCTGATCGAGCGGATGGAGGAGGAAGGGCTGGTGAGCCCGCCCAACCATGTCGGGCGGCGCGACGTGCTGACCGATCAATATGGCCAGCCGCGATAGCGGAACACGGAACCGAA
The DNA here is from genome assembly GCF_057401805.1 of Sphingopyxis sp. 550B. Lineage (NCBI taxonomy): Bacteria > Pseudomonadati > Pseudomonadota > Alphaproteobacteria > Sphingomonadales > Sphingopyxidaceae > Sphingopyxis > Sphingopyxis sp. 550B. The sequence continues at coordinate 497,033 of NZ_CM171610.1, forward strand.
GCGCCCGCCCGCGATTTGAACGAATACCCCCGCGTCATTGCGAGGAGCCGCAGGCGACGAAGCAATCTCCAGCGATCGGCAAGGCCGGACGACGGCAGGAGATTGCTTCGTCGCTACGCTCCTCGCAATGACGGCTGGAAGGCTGGACGCGGGGTTCAGGGCCGGTTCAAGGCCTTGCGTCCAGATAACGACCCGATTCACAGACCGATTCCACAATGACGAGAGCCCGATGACCGAACAGACCTTCCGCCGCCGCCTGACCCGCCTTGCCGCCTGGACGCTCGCGCCCGCGGCGGTCGTCGGCCTTGCCGCCGGCGCCCCGGCGATTGCGCAGGCGTCGAGCACGCTGGCGGCGGTGCAGGCGCACCTCAAGTCGACCAGCTCGATGACCGCCGATTTCGTGCAGACCGACCGCAACGGCCAGCGGCTGTCCGGCGCGCTGACCCTCAAGCGCCCCGGCAAGATCCGCTTCCAGTATCAGAAGGGCGTGCCGATGCTGATCGTCGGCGACGGCAGCGCGCTGACGATGATCGATTACGAGGTGAAGCAGGTACAGCGCTGGCCGGTGAAGAATTCGCCGCTCGGCGCGCTGCTCGACCCCGACCGCGACCTGTCGAAGTATGCGAAGGTGCTGCCGACCGACAGCAGCGACGTGCTGAGCGTCGAGGTCCACGATCCGAAGCGCCCCGAATATGGCACGATCACGATGGTGTTCATCCGTGACGCGGCGGCGCCGGCGGGGCTGCGCCTGCGCGGCTGGGTCGCGCTCGATTCGCAGAACAACCGCACGCGCATCGACCTCAGCAACCAGAAGTTCAACGTCGCGGTGGCCGATTCGGCTTTCCGCTGGACCGACCCGCGCCCGAAGAAGCGCGGCGGCCGCTGACGCGCACTCTTTCCGGTCCATCCCGCCCCTATCTGCCCATCGTCGCGCGGCGCCAGCCCGCTTTCCCCACGGGAAGGCGGGCCGATGTTCGACGAGCGGCGTTCTGGCGCCGACGAACGGAAGGCACAGGCTGGCAGGGCGCCGTTTCGTTCAGCTTGGCGACAGGGAAAAGCGGCTATTCCAACCCTCGAAGGCGCCAACACGGCTCCCGGTTTTGGGTTTCCCCCTGTTGCCCCATCCGGATGGCCCGGCACCTTCTTTCAAGAGCGTGACGAACGCTGACCTTGAGCCCCCGTCCCACCGCCCCTGGGACGGGGGTTTATGTTTTTCCGGGCCATGGCTCTCGCTCTTCTTCGGGCTGCCCGGCATTGCGAACCGCATCCGCCCCCGATAGAGCCGCCGCATGACAAGCATCGCCTCCTGGAACATCAACAGCGTCCGCGCCCGCATCGGCATCGTCGAGAAGCTGCTGCACGAAGAGGCGCCCGATGTCCTCTGCCTTCAGGAAACCAAGGTCGAATGCGGCCTCTTCCCCGCCGACATGTTCCGCCGGCTCGGCTACACCCACATCGTCACCAACGGCCAGCGCATGCACCACGGCGTCGCGATCGTCAGCCGCCTGCCGCTGACCGACGTGCGCAAATATGACTGGCAGGCGAATGGCGAGGCGCGCCACGTCGGCGTGACGCTGCCGTCGGGCGTGCGGGTCGACAATGTCTACATTCCCGCGGGCGGCGACATTCCCGACCGGACGCTCAACCCCAAGTTCGGGCAAAAACTCGACTTCTTCGGCCGCATGACCGACTGGGCGGCCACGCTCGACCAGCCGACCGTGCTCACCGGCGATTTCAACGTCGCGCCGCTCGAAAGCGACGTGTGGAACCACAAGGCGCTGCTCGACGTGGTCAGCCACACCCCGATCGAGGTCGAGACGCTGGCGCGGCTGCAGGCGGCGTCGGATTGGGTCGATCTCGGCCGCCGCTTCATCGCCGCACCGACCCCGCTCTACACCTGGTGGAGCTACCGCGCGAAGGACTGGGCGGCGTCGAACCGCGGCCGCCGGCTCGACCATATGTGGGTGACGCCCGACCTCGGCGACCGTGCGCAGGCGCACCGCGTCGTCCAGCCGGCGCGAAGCTGGGAGCGGCCGTCGGACCATATTCCGCTGATCACGGAGTTCGCCTTTTGAGCGACGCCGCCGCCGCGGGCGCGCGCCGCGCCGCGCGCGCGATCGACGCGCTGCGCCGCGGCTGGCCGCTGCGCGTCGGCGCCGCCGACGGGGCGCTCGACCTGCTCGCGGTCGAAAGCGCTTCCGATGCGGCGCTCGCCGAATTCGGCGGTGCCGACATGCTGCTGTCGGGCGAGCGCGCGGTGACGCTCAAGCTCACCAACCAGCGCGCGGCCGCGACGCCGGGGCCGGTGCGGCTCGCCGGCGCGGGCAACAGCGTCGCCGCCGCGCTCGCCGTCGCCGATCCCGCGCTCGACCTCGCGCACCCGCTCAAGGGGCCGTTCCGCACCGTCGCCACCGGCGGCGAAGCGGCCGCCGCCGCGGCGATGACGATGGCACGCCACGCGGGCCTGCTTCCCGCCTTCTTCGTGCGTCCGGCCGCCGGCGGCGTCGAGGCCGAATGCACCGACGGCGACGTCGCCGCGCTGCTCGACCCCGCGCGTCTCGCGATCGCGGCGCGCGCGCGCCTGCCCGTCGCGGCGAGCGAGACCGCCGAGATCGTCGCCTTCCGCAGCCCGGAGGAGGCGTCGGACCATGTCGCGCTCGTCATCGGCAAGCGCGACGCCAACCCGCCGGTCGTCCGCCTGCACAGCGAATGCCTGACCGGCGACGTGCTCGGCAGCCTCAAATGCGATTGCGGGCCGCAGCTTCACGCCGCACTCCACGCGATGGCCGACGCCCCGTGGGGGGTGCTGCTCTACCTCAGGCAGGAAGGGCGCGGCATCGGCCTCGTCAACAAGCTGCGCGCCTATGCGTTGCAGGATCAGGGCTACGACACGGTCGACGCCAACCTGCGGCTCGGCTTCCCGGTCGAGGCGCGCGACTTCGCGATCGCCGGACGGATGCTCGACCTGTTGGGAATCGCGCGCATCCGGCTGATGACCAACAACCCCGAAAAGGTCGCGCGGCTGGAGAAGGAAGGCGTCGAGGTGGTCGAACGCATCCCGCTCGCGCTGCCGACCAATCCGCACAACGAACACTATCTCGCGACCAAGCGCGACCGGACGGGGCATCAGCTTTAACGCGGCCCCTCGTGCGGCCCCTCGTGCCACATGGGTCGCGCGAAGACACGAAGGGATTTCCCTCGCCCCGTTTGTGCTGAGCTTGTCGAAGCACCGTCCTTCTTGCGGCGCCCAAAAGAAAGAACGGCCCTTCGACAAGCTCAGGGCGATCGGTGTCCAGTCTTTGTGTCTTCGTGCGAGCCGATTCAGTGCACGAACCGCGCCACGACGTCGCGATAGCTGCGGCTGACCTTCACCTGCGCGCCCGACCCCAGGATCAGGAAGCATTCGCCGTTGGTGTGCGGCCTGACCTGCTTGACCTGGCTGAGATTGACGATCGTCGAGCGATGCACGCGCTGGAAATTGCGCGGGTCGAGCCGCTTTTCCAGATCCTTCATCGTCTCGCGCAGGATCAGGCTGTTGTCGGCGGTATAGATGCACATGTAATCGCCCGCGGCGTCGATCCGCTCGATGCTGTCGACGTCGACGCGGAAGATCTGGCCGCGGTCCTTGATGTTGATCATCTTTTCATAGCGGTCGGCGGCGGGCGCCTCGGCCGCCGTCTCGCCCTCGAATTCCTCCACCGCTTCGGGCGCGACCTCGGCGAGCACGGTCTTCAGCCGTTCGACCTCGGCGGCGCCGCGCTTTTCGGTCAGCCGCTGACGGACGCGGTCGAGCGCGTCGGCGAGCCGTTCGGGTTCGACCGGCTTGACCAGATAGTCGACCGCCTGCGCCTCGAAGGCGCGGATCGCATGGTCCGAATAGGCGGTGACGAACACCACCAGCGGCGGTTCGACCTCCATCAGCCCCTGGATCACCGAAAAGCCGTCGAACCCCGGCATCTGGATGTCGAGGAAGACGAGGTCGGGCTTGTGGGTCTTGATCTTTCGGATGGCCTCGCGGCCGTTCAGGGCGGTGTCGACAACCTCGACATCCGGGTGCGCTTCGAGCCTGAGCTGCAGGCCCTGGGTCGCCAGTTTTTCATCATCCACCAGGATGGTTCTGATCGTCATGTCGCTTCGGTTCCAATCCTTGCCTGTCCGTCGGGCTGAAACGGAAACTCGATCGTCACCGTGAAACCGCCGTCATCGCCCGACTGCGCATCGAACCTGTGCTGGTCGCCGAACGCCTGGGCCAGCCGGTCCCTGATGTTCGCTAAACCCACGCCCGTCGATTCCGTTGCAATGCCCGTCGTGGGGTCCGCGCCGTCGGCTGACAATCCCGCGCCGGTGTCGGACACGGTAATCCGAACCTTTTGACCGGCAAGCTGTGCGGAAATGGTGATATCGGCGCCCTCTTCCTGCGGCGTCACCGCATATTTGATCGCATTCTCGATCAGCGGCTGGAGCAGCAGCGAGGGCAATCGCGCCCGCGCGACGCCGGGATCGATGTGGAAATGCGGGCGCAGCCGTTCCTCGAAGCGCATCTTCTCGATATCGAGATAGAGCTTCAGCGTCTCGATCTCCTGCGCCAGCGTCACCTGCGCCGTCGGTTCGTTGGCGAGCGTGTAGCGCAGGAAGGCCGACAGGCGCGACAGCATCGCATTCGCCGGTTCGGACTGCTTGAGCAGCACCAGCGTCGAAATGCTGTTCAGCGTGTTGAACAGGAAATGCGGATTGAGCTGATAGCGCAGCATCGCGAGCTGCGCCGACGCCGCCTGCGCCTCCAGCCGCAGCACGCGGTCGCTCTGTTCCTCGAGCTGGAGGAAATAGTTGATCGCGAAATAAAGCGCCGACCAGGCGGCCAGCGTCGTCGCGTCGATATAGATGGCGACCAGCAGCAGGCCGGTGAAGCTCGTGTCGCTGTCGGGTTTCAGTATCTGGAGGAACCAGGCGTCGATGAAAGCCCAGATCGCGGTCGCGATCGCCAGCACCCCGAAGCACGCCCCCCACATCAGGATGGTGCGGCGGTTGATCAGCGCGCGATAGCAGACCGACAGCAGCAGCGTCAGCGAAAAGCCCGTGACCGCCGAAACGACGACGAGGACGAGGAAATCGAAGGTCTGCCCGCCCGCGAACCCCGACATCGCGCGCAGCCCGAACCAGGCGAGCCAGCCCAGGATCTGGAGGTTCCAGAAGGCGCGAATCTTGTTGCCGAAAAAGGGCCCCGGCGAGGTCAGTCCGAACAGCGGCATGAGAGAGGCGGAGTCCGGACGATCAGCGGGCGGCGCGTGCGCGGCTCATTCGGCCGCGACCGGATCGACGCGCGCGTCGGCCCGCACCCGCGCCTGGCCGAGCGGCTGCAGTTCGGACCGATGCTTCCACAACAGCTCCTTGTACCCCAGCGGCCTGCCGTCGTGCGCGGTGATCGTCACCGGGCCGATCGGCTGTTCGTCGCGCACGTCGACGAGCACCGGGGTCGAAGGCACGCCCGCGCCCCATTTCTCGCCCCATTGCCGCAGCGCGATCATCGCGGGCAGCAGCTCCAGCCCCTTTTCGGTAAGCTCGTAGCGGACCTTGCGGCGATCCTCGGCCATCACCTCGCGCGCCATGATGCCATGGTCGACCAGCCGCGACAGCCGGTTCGACAATATGTTGCGCGCGATGTTCAGCTCGTGCTGGAATTCCTCGAAATGATGCACGCCGTTGAAGGCGGCGCGCAGGATCATGAACGACCATCTCTCGCCCATCGCTTCGAGCGCCAGCGGCAACGCGCACTGCCCCCCGACCAGATCGTTCAACGGTTCGCGCAGCTTTTCCATGGACCCAGCACTTTTTCCCATGACTCGGCACTAACGCATTATCCGTGCCAACGCCAAAAGTTTATGGCGCGCGCCGCCGCCCGGCCGATACCCCGTTCGAACGCCGCGACGCATTTTCGCATTGCAATTGACGGCGCTTGCACGACATTGACGGCAATGCTCAGGCAATATGAACTTGTCGAACGCGTGCGCGCCTACGATCCCGACGTCGACGAGGCGCTGCTCAACCGCGCCTATGTCTTCACCGTCCAGAAGCACGGCAGTCAGAAGCGCGCGTCGGGCGACCCCTATTTCAGCCATCCGGTCGAGGTCGCGGGCATATTGACCGACCTGCATCTCGACAGCGAGACGATCGTCACCGCGCTGCTCCACGACACGCTCGAAGACACGCTGACCACCCCCGAAGAGATCGAGCGGCTGTTCGGTCCCGACGTGACGCGCCTGGTCGACGGCGTCACCAAGCTCAGCAAGATCGAGGCGCAGACCGAGAATGAGCGCGCGGCCGAGAATCTGCGCAAGTTCCTGCTCGCCATGTCGGACGACATCCGCGTGCTGCTGGTCAAGCTGGCCGACCGGCTGCACAACATGCGCACGCTGCATTTCATCCAGAAGCCCGAAAAGCGCCGCCGCATCGCCCGGGAGACGATGGACATCTATGCCCCGCTCGCCGAGCGGATCGGCATGTACGAGTATATGCGCGAGATGCAGCTGCTCGCCTTCCGCGAGCTGGAGCCGGAGGCCTATGCGACGATCACCGGCCGCCTCGCCAAGCTGACCGCCGGCGGCAAGGACAAGGTCACCGCGATCAGCCGCGAATTCAAGGACCTGCTGGCAAAGAACGGCATAGAGGCCGACGTGTCGGGGCGCGAGAAGCATCCCTATTCGATCTGGCGCAAGATGCAGGAACGCCACGTCAGCTTCGAACAGGTGACCGACATCATCGCCTTTCGCGTCATCACCCCGACCGACGCCGACTGCTATGCCGCGCTCGGCCTCTTCCACCGCAAGTGGAAAATGGTCCCCGGCCGCTTCAAGGACTATATCTCGACGCCGAAGCGCAACGGCTACAAGTCGCTGCACACGACGATCATGCACCAGCAGAACATGCGGATCGAAATCCAGATCCGCAGCCGCGAAATGCACCAGCAGTCCGAATATGGCCTCGCGGCGCACTGGGCCTACAAGCAGGGCGGCAGCGGCCCCGACGGGCAGGCGGGCTGGATTCGCGACCTGCTCGAAATCCTCGAACAGACGCACGATCCGGACGAGTTCCTCGAGAACACCCGCATCGCCATGTATCAGGACCGCATCTTCGCCTTCACGCCGAAGGGCAGCCTGTTCCAGCTTCCCAAGGGCGCGACGCCGGTCGACTTCGCCTATGCGGTGCACACCGGGCTCGGCGACCGGACGGTGGGGGCCAAGGTCAACGGCCGCCTCGTCCCGCTGCGCACCCAGCTCGTCAACGGCGACACGGTCGAAATCCTGACGTCGGACAAGCAGACGCCGCAGCCCGCGTGGCTGGGCTTCGCCGTCACCGGCAAGGCGCGTGCGGCGATCCGCCGCCATGTGCGGTCGAAAGAGCGCGTCGAGCTCGCGGCGCTGGGGCGCAAGATCTACGAGGAGATCGTCCAGCGCCTGCCCGGCCGCATCGGCGACAAGGCGCGCGCCGCCGCGGTCGAGCGGCTGAAGCTTGACGACGACACCGCGCTCTATGTCGCGATCGGCAAGCGCCAGCTTTCGGACAATGCCGTCATGGAGGCGCTGGTGCCCGGCATCACCGCCGAGATGAAGACCAAGCCCGGCAAGCTGCGGCAGGGCGCCGCCGTGTCGATCGCGGGGCTGACGCCGGGGGTCGCCTACAAGCTCGCCGCCTGCTGCCATCCGGTTCCCGGCGACCGCATCGTCGGCCTCGCGCGGCCCGGCGAGGGGATCGAGGTGCATGTCATCGACTGCCCCAGCCTCGCCGACGGGATCGACGCCGACTGGATCGACCTGCGCTGGCAGGAGAATAGCGAGGGCGGCAACGCGCGGCTGTGCGTCGTCATCATGAACGAGCCGGGGACGCTCGCCGAAATGTCGGGCATTCTCGCCGCCAATTCGGCGAACATCACCAATCTGCGGCTGTCGAACCGCGAGGGCGGTTTCCACACCTATGACGTCGTCGTCGAGGTGCGCGACGTCCACCACGTGATGCGCATCCTGTCGGCGCTGCGCGCCTCGGACACGGTGGTGCAGGCGGAGCGGCTTTAGCAGCGCGATCATGTTGGATGAACCACGCCGTGTCCCCGCGCAGGCGGGGACCCAGAGCGATGTGGCGCCGACCTTGGCTCTTCGAAGCTCCGGGCTCCCGCCTTCGCGGGAGCACGTGGCCTTGCAAGCCAAGACGATCAGACTCTAACGGGGCCGCCCTCAGCCCGAATCGTCATTGCGGGCGAAGCAAAGCAATCTCCAGCCGTCCTCCGGCCCCGCCGGAACCGGAGATCGCCGCGCTCGCACCACGAAGAAGAGGGGCGCCCCCCGGGCTCAATAACCCTCGGTCGCCTTGAGGAACCAGATGCGCTGCTGCGTCTCGTCGGCCCAGCCGTCGACAAGCCCGCTGGTCGCGATGTCGCCTTCGGCCTCGGCCGCGTCCTTGGCTTCGTGGAGCCGTTCGAGCAGCGTCTCATTGTCCTTGGCGAGGGTGCGGACCATCGTGTCGGCGTCGACCCCGGCCTTGTCGTCGTCCTTGATCGACTGGTGCCGCCCGATATCGCCGATCGAACGAAGCGTCGTGGCGCCATTCTTGCGCACCCGCTCCGCGATCAGGTCGGTGGTCGCCAGGATCTGGGCCGCCTGTTCGTCGAACAGCAGGTGCAGGCTGCGGAAATGCGGGCCCTGAACGTGCCAGTGATAATTCTTGGTCTTGAGATAGAGGGCAAAGCTGTCGGCGAGCAGCGCATTGAGCGCATCGGCGATCGCGGGCTGGTTCTTCTGGGGCATATATCGTCCTTTCGTCTGCTTTTCCTTCATATAGCCGAAGCCGGTCAAAAGTTCCCATGGAACCTCTCGGCCGCTGTCATCGAAAAATTCGATGACCGACGGAAAAACGGGCGAAACCTACAAGCCGAAGGCGGTCATCGCCGCGCGCGCGCCCCACAGCAGCAGGATCGCGGCGGCGCCCCATCGGATGACCGATGCGGGGCGATGCGCGGTGAGCCCGGGACCGAAAGCCAGCACGGGCAGCAGCGCCAGCACCCAGCCGATGAAGCCGCCCGCAGCGGCCCAGACGCCCGCGCCGCTCGTCGCCGCGAGCGCGCCGATCAGGACGTGGCTGCGATCGCCGAACTGGACCAGCAACAGCCGCGCCGCCAGCAGCGGCGCCGGCAGTTCCGCCTCGCGCTCCGCCGGAGATGCCGCCGCGCCGCGCCAGACGAGCGCGCCCGCTGCGGTCAGCAGGGCAAGGGCCAGCAGCAGCGCGACGACGCCCTGTCCGATCATGCGGTTGGCGATGCTGCCCGCGACCGCGGCGATCAGCGCGTTGGCGCCGAAGGTTCCGAAAGCGATGGCGACGGTGCGGCGCCGGTCGGCGCGCCGGGCCAGCAGCTCCGACAGGAAACGCCCCGCGCGCCCGTCGGCATTGGCGAGCGCCACCGCGACGAGGGCGAGCATGATGGCATCCATGACAGGCGATGTGCGGCGTCAGCGGCGCGGCGTCAATGCCCGAGCCGGGTCGCCACCGAGGCGAGCCACGCCTCCTGCGCCGCGGCGGGAAGCGGTCCCGGCGGCGCGCCGGCGGCGTCGCTCATCGCGTCGAGATAGGTGCGGATCGCGGCCTGGAAGCCGCCCGCCGCCACCGCCGATTCGAGCCGGCTCGCCAGCGTTTCGACCATCGCGAAACCATGGTCGCGCGCGAGGCGCCGGATATCGTCGACGCCTTCGACGAACTGCGACAGCGCGCAATGCGGCAGCGCGTCGGCGAGCGCGCCGATCTGGCCGGTGATCCGGCGCTGGATGTGATGAACCGGGTCGCTATGGCCGTGCATGACGCATCCCCTCCCCCTCGGGCGGATCATGCGCGCTTTTGGTTAACAGGCGGTTGAGGCCGCCGCTCCGCGAGACGGTTCAGCGGTGTCCCATGGCGCTGCCGAGCGCCAGCTTGCAGCTGTACATGTCGCGGTCAGCGGCGGCCAGTATGTCCGATTCGGTCATCCCGGTCCGCAGCATCGCGACCCCGAAGCAGGCCGACAGGGTGATCGCATGCCCATCGTAGACGGCGGGCGTCGCCGCCAGCACATGCTGCAGCCGTTCGACCTGCGCGCGCGCGCCGGCCTCGCTCGACTGGTCGAGGATCAGCCCGAACTCGTCGCCGCCGATCCGCGCCGCGACGTCGGTCGATCGGATCGATTCCTGCATCCGCTTCGCCACCTCGAGCAGCGCGAAATCGCCTGCGGCGTGGCCGAGACTGTCGTTGATCCGCTTGAGCTGGTTGAGGTCGGCGAAGACGATTGCCGCGCTCTCCGCATGGCGCTCGAAACGGGCGATGCGCTGGTGGATCGCGGTCAGGAAATAGCGGCGGTTGAATAGCGGGGTCAGCGTGTCGCGTTCCGACACGCGTTCGAGCTCGGCGACGGCAATCTTCAATATGCGGTTCTCGCGGCGCAGCGCGTCGCGTTCGCGACGCATGTCGCGGAGCTGATCTTCGATGGAGTCGACGGATATGACGCCGGTCCGGTCGACCGCGATCCGTGCCCCCCCCATGCTGTCCATCCATCGTCCCCGAAGCGAACCCCCGCCCCCGGCCGGGTGCCGGCGAGCTGCGTGGAACGACGATAGCCGCCACTTGATACCAATCGGTAAACGGGGTCCCAAGCCGGCGTTGCTCCCGCCTTCCCGACCCGCTAGGGGGACCGGATGGCGGTGAATCGCCGCGGCAGGGAGATTGGGGTGATGGGCGAAGCGGCGCCGGACACCGGCATCAGCGTCGGCGTGATCATGGGCAGCCAGTCGGACTGGCCGACCATGGCGCATGCCGTGCAGGTCCTCGAGGAACTGGGGATCGCGCACGAGGTGCGGATCGTCTCCGCGCACCGCACCCCCGACCGGCTCGTCGCCTATGCCCGCGAAGCCGCGGATCGCGGGTTGAAGGCAATCATCGCCGGCGCGGGCGGCGCCGCGCACCTGCCCGGCATGATCGCATCGATGACGCGCGTCCCGGTGCTGGGCGTCCCCGTCCAGTCGGCGGCGCTGAACGGCATGGACAGCCTGCTGTCGATCGTCCAGATGCCCGGCGGGGTGCCGGTGGCGACCTTCGCGATCGGCAAGGCGGGCGCGACCAACGCCGGCCTGTTCGCCGCCGCGCTGCTTGCGAACGCCGACGCCGGCCTTGCGCAAAGGCTCGACGCCTGGCGCGCCGCGCAGACCGAGGGCGTCGCCCCGATTCCGGTGCGCGAGGGCTGATCGCGGATGCTGCCGCCCGGATCGACCATCGGCATATTGGGCGGCGGCCAGCTCGGCCGCATGCTCGCCGCCGCCGCCGCCCGGCTCGGCTATCGCACCCATGTCTATGCCCCCGACCGCGAAAGCGTCGCAGCGGAAGTCGCGGCGATGCACACGCGCGCGGCGTGGGACGACGAGCAGCGGCTGGCCGCCTTCGCCGCCGCCTGCGACGTCGTGACCTTCGAGTTCGAGAATGTCCCCGTCGACACGGTGCGCTTCCTGTCGGGACATGTCGCGGTGCGCCCCGGCGCGAAAAGCCTGGAGGTCGCGCAGGACCGGCTCGCCGAAAAGGCGTTCGTCGCCGGCCTCGGCGGCCGCACCGCGCCCTTCGCCGCGGTGCCCGACCGCGCCGCGCTCGACGCCGCGCTCGCGGCGATCGGCGCGCCCGCGATCCTCAAGACGGTGCGCATGGGCTATGACGGCAAGGGCCAGGCGCGGATCGCCTCGCCCGACCCGGCCGATGCCGATGCCGCGTGGCAGGCGATCGGCGCGCGCGCCGCGATCCTCGAAGGCTTCGTCGCCTTCGCGCACGAATTTTCGGTGATCCTGGTGCGCGGCCTCGACGGCGAGACGCGCGTCTGGGACAGCCCGCTCAACGTCCACGAAGCGGGCATCCTGCGCGCCTCGACGCTGCCGCCGCCGCCGATCGTCCTCGACCAGCAGGCGGAGGCGCGCGCGTTGCTGGCGCAGGTCGCCGACGCGCTCGATTATGTCGGGGTGCTCGCCGGCGAATTCTTCGCGACCGACGCCGGGCCGCTGTTCAACGAGATGGCGCCGCGCGTCCACAACAGCGGCCACTGGACGATCGAGGGCGCGGTGGCGAGCCAGTTCGAAAATCATGTCCGCGCCGTCGCCGGCCTGCCGCTCGGCAGCACCGCCGTGCCGCGGCTGCCGGTGACGATGCACAATCTGATCGGCGCCGACATCGACCGCGTCCCCGACCTGCTGGCCGACGGCGCCGCGCACGTCCACCATTATGGCAAGACCGAGGTGCGCCCGGGGCGCAAGCTCGGTCACGTCACGTGGGTCGGCCCGGGGGTCGGTCCGGAGGCCGCGCCCCGATGAAGCGTCCCGACATCACGCTGATCCTCGCCCGCGCCGCCAACGGCGTCATCGGCGCGGACGGAAAGATGCCGTGGCACCTGCCCGCCGACCTGCGCCGCTTCAAGCAGCTCACCATGGGCCGTCCGATGATCATGGGACGCAAGACCTTCGACAGCCTGCCCGCGGTGCTCGACGGACGGCGCCATATCGTCCTCACCCGCGATCCCGACTGGCACGAGGAGGGCGCCGAGCCCGCCGGGTCGGTCGAAGAGGCGCTGCGCCTCGCCAACGCGCCGCAGGCGATGGTGATCGGCGGCGCCGACATCTATCGCCTGTTCCTGCCGCTCGCGACGCGCATCGAACTGACCGAGGTGGCGCTGGAACCCGCGGGCGACGCGACCATCGCCTATCCCGACGCCCGCGAATGGCAGGAAATCGCGCGCGAGGGTCACCCGGGCGAAGCCGGACGGCCGGCCTACAGCTTCGTCACCTTAACCCGCAGGACCGGATAGGGGAGAAGAAGAATGCGCCGCTGGCTGATCGGACTTCTCGCGCTGCTGCTCGTCGCGGCGGCGGCCTTCTTCCTCTTCGCGCCGGGCATGATCGAGCGCGGCACGAACAAGATCGACGGCAAGCCGCTGCTTCAGGTCGGCGAGCATGCGAAGGCGCTGCACAAGACGCTGACGATCGTCGACCTGCACAGCGACAGCCTGCTGTGGAGCCGCGATTTCCTGAAGCGGGCGGATCGCGGCCACATGGACCTGCCGCGCCTCGCAGAGGGGAATGTCGCGCTCCAGATCCTGTCGAGCACGACCAAGGCGCCCAAGGGGCAGAATTACGACGCCAACGGCGACGACACCGACATCGTCACCAGTCTCGTCATCGCGCAGCTTCAACCGGTGCGGACGTGGAACTCGCTGCTCGAACGCTCGCTGTGGCATGCCGAGAAACTGCACCGTGCCGTCGCCGCGTCGCAGGGCCGGCTGATGGCGGTCGCGACGCAGCCGCAGCTCGACGCGCTGCTCGCGGCGCGGCGCACCAAGGCGCCGCCGCCGGTCGGCGCGATGCTCAGCGTCGAGGGGCTGCACGATCTCGAAGGCGATATCGACAATCTGGACAAGCTCTACGCCGCCGGCATCCGCATGGCGGGGATCACCCATTTCTTCGACAATATCTTCGCCGGGTCGATGCACGGCCTGAAAAAGGGCGGGCTGACCCCGCTCGGCCGACAGGTCGTGCAGCGGATGGAGGCGAAGGGGATGATCGTCGACATCGCGCATTGCAGCCACGCCTGCGTCGCCGACATATTGACGATGGCGCGCCGCCCCGTCGTCTCCAGCCACGGCGGGGTGCAGGCGACGTGCGGGGTCAACCGCAACCTTTCCGACGACGAGATTCGCGGGGTCGCCGCGACCGGCGGCGTGATCGGCATCGGCTATTGGGATGCCGCGGTCTGCGACACCTCGCCCGCGAGCGTGGCGAAGGCGATGAAGCACGTCCGCGACCTCGTCGGCATCGACCATGTCGCGCTCGGCAGCGACTATGACGGCGCGACGACGGTGCGCTTCGACACGTCGAAGCTGGTGCAGGTGACGCAGGCGCTGATCGACGCGGGCTTCACCGACGACGAAGTCCGCGCCGCGATGGGCGGTAACGCGATCCGCGTCATTCGCGCGGGGCTCGCGCCGATGGCCGCCGCGAAATGACCCCGCCTTCTCAGTCCGTTCGTGCTGAGCGTGTCGAAGCACTGTTCTTTCCTTCACCGTGGCAAGAAAGAGCGGCCCTTCGACACGCTCAGGGCAAACGGAGAGGGGAAAGCGCGTGATCCGCCTCGACGGCCACGACCGCATCGCCGAAGCCCTGCGCGGCGGCGTCATCGCGCTCGGCAATTTCGACGGCTTCCACGCCGGGCACCAGGCGGTCGTCGGCCGCGCCGTCCATCATGCGAAGGACGACGGCCGCCCGGCGATCGTCGCGACCTTCGATCCGCACCCGGTGCGCTTCTTCAAGCCCGACGCGCCGCCCTTCCGCCTGACCACGCTCGACCAGCGGCAGGAACTGTTCGCCGCCGCGGGCGCCGACGCGATGCTCGTCCTCCCTTTCGATGCCGGGCTGGCGAACACCAGCGCACAGGATTTCATCACCGAACTGCTGCTCGATCGCTACGGCGCGGCGGGGGTGGTGACCGGGGCCGATTTCGTCTTCGGCAAGGGGCGCGGCGGCAATGTCGTGACGCTCGCCGACCACGCCCGCCGCCTCGGCTTCTTCACCGAGATGGTGGCGCCGGTCGACGACGCCGCCGAAGCCGTCTCGTCGAGCCGCATCCGCGATGCGCTGCGCGCCGGCGACTGCGCCACCGCCGCGCGGCTGCTCACCCGCCCCTTCACCGTGCGCGGTATCGTCCAGCACGGCGACAAGAACGGCCGCCTGCTGGGTTTCCCGACCGCGAATATCGACATGGGCAGCTATCTGCGCCCGCGCTACGGCATCTATGCCGTCACCGGTACGTTGCCCGATGATCGCGTGCTGAAAGGCGCCGCCAACCTCGGCATCCGCCCCAGCTTCGACCCGCCCAGGGAACTGCTCGAACCGCATTTCTTCGATTTTTCGGGCGACCTCTACGGCCAGCCGATCGACGTTGCCTTCCACGCCTTCCTCCGCCCGGAGGCGAAATTCGACACGATGGACGCGCTGATGGCCCAGATCGCGGCGGACTGCGATCAGGCGAAGGCGCTGCTGGCCCATGTCTGAAACCTGTTCCCCGACGAAAGTCGGGGTCCAGTAGCGACACCGCGTCCATGAAATCCGGCTGGGTCAATATCCTGACCAACAAGCGGAACGGCACGCTTTATATCGGCGTCACCAGCAACCTTGGCCAGCGCATCTGGCAACATCGCGAAGGTCTGATCGAAGGCTTTACAAAGCGATACGGCCTCAAGACGCTCGTCTGGTATCACCATTTCGACGATCTCCAAGATGCGAGGCGCCGCGAGGTGCAGATGAAGGAATGGAAGCGCGCCTGGAAGGTCGAGGCGATCGAAGCCCTGAATCCCACATGGCGCGATCTTTATCCGGACGTGATGCGTTAGAGCTCTGGACCCCGACTTTCGCCGGGGAACAGCTCACGCTTAAAGGATTACGTTCCCCGGCGAAAGCCGGGGTCCAGCGTCCGAAAGCGAAGTTCGGCAGGATAGCACTGACAAGAGATCGGGGCTCCGCCGCCTTCATTCTCCCTTTTCTCTGCGCCTCTGCGCGAATCTTTTCCAAAAGTAGCCGCTCGCCCTTCTTTGCGCGCCCGCAAAACTGCGCTAAGCGCCCGGGCCATGACCGACGCTCCTGACTATCGCGACACCGTCTTCCTGCCCAAGACCGACTTCCCGATGAAGGCCGGCCTGCCGCAGAAGGAGCCGGCAATTCTCGCCAAATGGCTCGAAGGCAATCTCGAGGGGCAGATTCGCGAAAGCCGCAAGGGTCGCGACCAGTTCATCCTCCACGACGGCCCGCCCTATGCCAATGGCGACATGCACATCGGCCATGCGCTCAACCATATCCTGAAGGACATGGTCGTCCGCACCCAGACGCTGAAGGGCAAGGACGCGCCCTACGTCCCCGGCTGGGACTGCCACGGCCTGCCGATCGAGTGGAAGGTCGAGGAGCAGTATCGCAAGAAGAAGCTGAACAAGGACGAGGTTCCGGTCGAGGAATTCCGCGCCGAATGCCGCGCCTATGCCCAGCACTGGGTAGACACCCAGCGCGAGCAGCTCAAGCGCCTCGGCATCGGCGGCGACTGGGACCACCCCTATCTGACGATGGATTATGAGGCCGAAGCGACCATCGTCCGCGAGCTGCTCAAATTCGCCGCCAACGACATGCTCTATCGCGGCGCCAAGCCGGTGATGTGGTCCCCGGTCGAAAAGACCGCCCTCGCCGAGGCCGAGATCGAATATGAGGACATCGTCTCGACCCAGATCGACGTGGCGTTCGAGATCGTCGAAAGCCCGATCCCCGAACTGGTCGGCGCCCATGCGGTGATCTGGACGACGACCCCGTGGACGATCCCGGTCAATCAGGCTTTGGCCTATGGGCCGGAGGTCGAATACGACCTCTTCAAGCTGAACCTCGCCGAGGGCGAGAATGTTCGAGAGATGCGTGTACTTGTTGCTCGCCCGCTCGTCGGCGCCTTCATGAGCCGCCTCACGGCCGATCTTAAGGCGAAGTTTGGCGACAAAGGCTATCCGGCTGGCTTCGACTTCAAGACCATAAAGGGCGCCGACCTAGCCGGCACCATCGCCCGCCACCCGATGCATCATCTCGGCGGCTTCTTCGCGCGCCCTCGCCCCTTCCTGCCGGGTGATTTCGTCACAACCGACAGCGGCACGGGCCTCGTCCACATGGCGCCCGACCATGGCGAGGACGATTTCGACCTGTGCAAGGCGAACGGCATCGAACCGCAATTCGCGGTGACGAACGACGGCAAATATCGCGAGGACTGGGCGTGGCTCAGCGGTCAGGGCAGCGTCATCAACCCGAAGTTCAACGCCCCCGACGGCCCGATCTGCTCCGACCTGCGCGAAGCCGGCGCGCTGCTCGCAGCCAGCGCCGACTACAAACACAGCTATCCGCACAGCTGGCGCTCGAAGGCGAAGGTCATCTATCGCTGCACCCCGCAATGGTTCGTGCCGATGGACAAGGTGATGGCCCACATCTCGCCCAAGTCCCCCGGCGAAAAGCGCTGGGAAAATGAGGGCGGCGCGATCAACCCGGCCGAGGAAGGGCGGTGCGACGCGCCGACGCTGCGGCAGGCGGCGATGCAGGCGATCGAGGATACGCGCTTCGTCCCCGCCAAGGGCCGCAACCGCATCGGCAGCATGGTCGAAACGCGCCCCGACTGGGTGCTGTCGCGCCAGCGCGCGTGGGGCGTGCCGATCACTTTGTTCGTCGACCGCAAGACGGGCCAGTATCTGAACGATCCGCTGGTGAACGACCGCATCGTCGCGGCGATCCGCGAATCGGGGGTCGATGCGTGGAGCGACGCGCGCGCGCAGGAGTATCTCGGCCCCGATCGCGCCGCCGCCGATTACGAGCGCATCACCGACATCCTCGACGTCTGGTTCGATTCGGGATCGACCCACGCCTTCGTGCTCGAAAGCGGCCGCTGGCCCGCGCTCGTCCGCCACGACGGCTCGCCCTTCCCCGCCGACCTCTATCTGGAAGGCAGCGATCAGCATCGCGGCTGGTTCCAGTCGTCGCTGCTCGAAAGCTGCGGCACGCGCGGCCACGCCCCCTATCGCGCGGTGCTGACCCACGGCTTCACCATGGATGCCAAGGGCATGAAGATGTCCAAGTCGCTCGGCAACACGATCAGCCCGATCGACCTGATGCGCGACTATGGCGCCGACATTCTGCGCCTGTGGGCGCTGTCGGTCGATTTCACCGAGGATCACCGCATCGGCAAGGAAATCCTCACCGGTGTCGCCGACCAGTATCGCAAGCTGCGCAACAGCTTCCGCTACCTGCTCGGCGCGCTCGACGGCTTCACCGAAGAGGAGCGCGTCACCGACGTTGCAGCGATGCCCGAGCTCGAACGCTACATGCTGTCGCTGCTCGCCGAGCTCGACGCGAAGCTGGCGCAGGCGGTCGATGATTTCGACTTCAACAGCTACACGCGCAGCCTCGCCGATTTCTGCAACGAGGATCTGTCGGCCTTCTATTTCGACATCCGCAAGGACGTCCTCTACTGCGACCTCGGCCCCGCCGCGCCGCTCGGCACCGACACCCGCCGCGCCTATCGCAGCGTGCTCGACACGCTGTTCCACGCGCTCGTCCGCTATGCCGCGCCGGTGCTGGTGTTCACCAGCGAAGAGGTGTGGAGCACGCGCTATCCCGACGCGGGCAGCGTGCATCTGCTCGAATGGCCCGCGCTTCCCGCCCTGCCGCAGAGCCACGCGATGCGCGCGAAATGGGCGGCGATCCGCGAGACCCGGGCGCTCGTCACCGAGCGGATCGAGCCGCTGCGCCGCGACAAGGTCGTCCGGTCCAGCCTCGAAGCCGAGCTGTGGCTGCCCGACGATCCGGGCGACGTCGATTATGAGGAAATCTTCATCACCTCGACCGTCCACCGGGGCGAATGGGATGTGAAGCGCACCGAAAACCACAAATGCGGCCGCTGCTGGCGCCACCTGCCGGAGGTCGCGCAGGACGGCGGCTTGTGCAATCGCTGCGAGACGGTATTGGACGGGGGATGACCGGAAAACGCTCCCCCTATCTGCGCTTCGGCCTGCTCGTCGCCGCGACGGCCTTCCTGCTCGACCAGGTCAGCAAGTGGGTCGTCATCGGCCCGCTGTCGCTCGAGGCGAAGCGCGTCATCGGCGTGCTGCCGATCTTCAACCTGACCTGGGCGGAGAATTGCGGCATCTCGCTGTCGATGTTCTCCGACTGCAACGACACGACGCGCTGGACATTGGTCGCCGTCACTGCGTTCGTCGCCGCCGCGGTCGCCTTCTGGATGACGCGCGAGCAGGCGAAGGGCGACGTCGTCGCGCTCGCGCTGATCCTCGGCGGCGCGCTCGGCAACATCGTCGACCGGGTCCGCCACGGCTTCGTGGTCGATTTCGCCGATCTGCATTTCGGGGATTTCCGGCCGTTCCTGATCTTCAACGTCGCCGATGCCTGCATCACCATCGGCGTGCTTTTGCTGGTTGCGCGCGCGCTGCTCTTGCGCGAAAAGGCGCCTTCGGCCGCCGACCGTTCGGCGAACGGCACGGCCGCGGATTAAACGGGGCGCATCAGGAGAGTTTTTCACGTGAACCGGACCACCGTCATCCTCGCCGCCTCGCTCCTCGCGACGACGCTTTCGGCCTGCGGGTCGAACAGCCTGTTCAGCCGCGACCGGCCCGACGAATTCGCGGTGTCGCGCCAGGCGCCGCTCGTCGTGCCGCCCGATTTCGCGCTGACCCCGCCCGCCCCCGGCGCCGCGCGCCCCGGCAACGAAACCACCGCGGAGCAGACGCTGCGCGCGCTGTTCGGCGGCGATTCGCCGCGCAGCGCGACCGAATCGGCGATCATCGGCAGCGCCGACGGCCCGCGCGCCGACGCCGGCATCCGCAGCCAGATCGGCAGCCCCGACACGCAGGTCGTCGACAAGGGCCTCGTCACCCGCGACATCATCGCCGCCCCCGAAGGCGACGGCCGCGACGCCAGCGCCGCGATCCCAGGGGCGTAGCCGCGGTTTTCACGCCGTCGGATTGCAGAATTGGCAACTTTGCTATACATGTATAGCAAAGGAGCTTTGCCATGCTGGCCATCCGCCTCGACAAGGAATTGGAAGAACGGCTCGCCGCCGCCGCCAGGCGGTCGGGCCGGACCAAGACCGCCCTCGCGCGCAAGGCGATCGAGGAATATATCGAGGACCTCGAAGATATCGCGCTTCTCGAAGAAGCGTTGAATCAGCCCGACGCAGGCAAGACCGTTTCGATCGAACAGATGCGACGCGAGCTTGGCCTGGACGCTTGAGTTCGACGCGGCGGCCCGGCGGCAACTCCGCAAGCTGCCGCGCAGCGCCGGCGAGCGCATCCTTGCCGGGCTGGAGCAGGTCGCCGCACTCGAAAACCCGCGCCAGCGCGGCAAGGCGCTGGTCGGCGAACGCACCGGCTATTGGCGCTATCGCATCGGCGATTATCGCGTGATCGCAAAGATAGAGGACGGCCGAATGGTGATCCTCGTCGTCGCGATCGGCCATCGGCGCGAGATCTATCGACGCGCTTGAGATGGAAAGCGGTCCGGACTAAGCCCGCGCGCCCGCTTCCTCCACGCCCGCGCTGTTGTGGCGCAGCGCCTTCAGCACCGTGTCGACGATCTGCGGCGCGTTGAGCCCCGCCGCGTCATATTGCGCCTGCGGGGCGTCCTGGTCCTGGAACGTGTCGGGCAGCCGCATCGTGCGCAGCTTCAGCCCCGCGTCGATCAGCCCGGCGTCGCTCGCCAGCGTCAGCACGTGCGCGCCCAGCCCGCCGATGCTGCCTTCCTCGATCGTCACGCACACCTCGTGGCTCGCCAGCGTGCGGCGGATCAGCTCCTCGTCGAGCGGCTTGGCGAAGCGCAGGTCGATCACGCTGGTCGACAGCCCGCGCGCCTCCAGCGTGTCGGCGGCCTTCAGCGCCTCGGCAAGCCGGGTGCCGAGCGACAGGATCGCGACCGTCTTGCCGCTGCGCACGACGCGCCCCTTGCCAATCGCCAGTCTCTCCGGCACCGCGGGCAGCGGCACCCCGATGCCGTTGCCGCGCGGATAGCGGAAAGCGATCGGGCCGTCGTCATATTCGGCCGCCGTATAGGTCATGTGGACGAGTTCGGCCTCGTCGGCCGCCGCCATCACCACCATGTTGGGCAGCGTCGCCAGATAGGTGACGTCGAAGCTGCCCGCGTGCGTCGATCCGTCGGCGCCGACCAGCCCGGCGCGGTCGATCGCGAAGCGCACCGGCAGGTTCTGGATCGCGACGTCGTGCACGACCTGGTCATAGGCGCGCTGGAGGAAGGTCGAATAGATCGCCGCGAACGGCCGCATCCCCTGCGCCGCGAGGCCCGCCGCAAAGGTCACCGCATGCTGTTCGGCGATCCCGACGTCGAAGGCGCGGTCCGGATGCGCCCTCGCGAACTTGTCGACCCCGGTGCCCGACGGCATCGCGGCGGTGATCGCGACGATGCGCGGGTCGCTGTCGGCCAGCTTCGCCAGCGTCTCGCCGAACACATTCTGATAGGCGGGCGGCCCCGGCGGCGCCTTCGCCTGCTCGCCGGTGATGACGTCGAATTTCTGCACGCCGTGATATTTGTCGGCCGCCGCCTCGGCGGGGGCATAGCCCTTGCCCTTCTGCGTCACCGCGTGGATCAGCACCGGGCCATGGTCGCTGTCGCGGACATTCTCCAGCACCGGGATCAGATGCTCCAGATTATGCCCGTCGATCGGACCGACATAGTAGAAGCCCAGTTCCTCGAACAGCGTCCCGCCCATCGCCAGCCCGCGCGCGAACTCGTCGGTCTTGCGCGCCGCCTTGTGCAGCGGCTGCGGCAGCCGGCGCGCGAAGCGCCGCGCGACCTCGCGCAGCTCCAGAAACGGCCGCGACGACACCAGCCGCGCCAGATAGGCCGACAGCCCGCCGACCGGCGGCGCGATCGACATGTCGTTGTCGTTGAGGATGACGATCAGCCGGTTGCCCGCCTGCTTGGCATTGTTCATCGCCTCATAGGCCATGCCCGCCGACATCGACCCGTCGCCGATCACCGCGATCGCGCGGCCGGGCTCGTCCTTCAGCTTGTTCGCGATCGCAAAGCCCAGTGCGGCGCTGATCGAGGTCGAGCTGTGCGCGGCGCCGAACGGATCATATTCGCTCTCGCTGCGCTTGGTGAAGCCCGAAAGCCCGCCGCCCTGGCGCAGTGTGCGGATGCGATCGCGGCGACCGGTGACGATCTTGTGCGGATAGCATTGATGCCCGACGTCCCACACGATCTTGTCGCGCGGCGTGTCGAACACATAGTGGAGCGCGACGGTCAGTTCGACGACGCCCAGCCCCGAGCCGAGATGCCCCCCGGTCGCGCCGACGGCGCTGATCGTCTCGGCGCGCAGTTCGTCGGCGAACTGGCGGAGTTGTTCGGGCTTCAGCTTGCGGAGGTCGGCGGGGACATCCACCGTGTCGAGCAGCGGCGTATGCGGACGGTCGGTCATTTGCCGCCTCATACCGCCAAGCACCGAAACTGTCGAACGAAAAGCCGGTCCCGCCCTCCTCTAAAGAGGCGGCACCTTTTCGTCGGCCTCCACGTCCGCGCCGCGCTTGCCCGCGTCGATCTGCGCATAGAGGCCGCGTACCATCAGGTCGGTGAACACCAGCATCACGCCGATCATTCCGGCGAACAGCGCGACCGCGACGGCGGGAAACGGCCCGACCGCCTCCAGCCCCGCGCGTCGCATCGCCAGCGCGAGCAGCGCCGCCGCCGCCATCAGCGCATAGCCGGCAAGGCGCGGCGCCCGGCTCATGCCGAACCGGCGCCGCGGACGCGGCATGGAAAAGCGAAGGCGCGACGATCGGACATGCCGCCATGGTGAAACGAAAAGCCCGCCATCGCAAGGCGAAGCCTTGGCAGCCGGCGGGGCGGCTTGCACCTGCTCTGGACTGACGCGCGGCTTCGCCTCTCGCAATGACGTCCGATGCACGCGGATGCGGAGATCGGCGGCCCGATTCCAGTCACCGCTACCCCATTGCATTGCGGCGTCAATGACTTACACATTGCGCCGAGAGGGGCACCACGACAGGAAGATAAACCGTCCATGGTCGCGCCCGCCCTTCGCTTGCTTTGCCTGCCGTTCCTCGCCCTCCTCGCCGCCGCGATCGGCACGGTGTCGCCGGCCGCCGCGGACGAAGCCGCGCTGCCCTATGACCTGCCGCCCGCCGACCGCGGCCTGAGCGGCGGGCGCGAACCCGGGCCCTTCGTCCAGCCCGCCCCCGTCCGCTATGCGCAGGATCGCGGCGACATCGACGACTCGATCCTGCTGCCCGCCGCGCGCGACCGCGACGAGGACGGCGATCGCCGATGGGCGCGCGACCATTTCGCGGTCGCCGCCGGAGTGATCAGCGTGCCGAGCTACAACGGCTCCGACGAGCGCACCGTCCTGCCCGCCTTCTATCTGCGCGGGCGCGTCAGCGGCTTCGCCTTTTCGACCCGCGGCACCAATTTCCAGGTCGACCTGATCCGGCAGAAGCGTGGCCAGCGCACCGACTTCAAGTTCGGCCCCATCATCGGTCTGCGCAGCGACCGCACCGGCCGCATCAAGGATGCGCAGGTCGAGGCGCTCGGCGAACGCAAGCTGGCGGTCGAGGCGGGATTGGCGATGGGCGTCACCCACCAGGGCGTCTTCACCAGCCGCTACGACCAGCTCGGCGTCCGCGTCGTCGGGCTCGCCGATGTTTCGGGACGGCACGGAAGCTGGTTCGTCTCGCCGACGATCGACTATGGCACCCCGCTGTCGAAGCGCGTCTATGTCGGCGTCTCGGCGTCGCTGAACATCTATGGCAAGGGCTTCGGCCGCTATTATTACGACGTCGATCCGCTCGGCAGCGCCGCGAGCGGCCTGCCCGTCTACGACCGCGCCGGGCGCAAGGCGACCGCGGGCAAATATACGATCGGCCTCGCCGGCGCCTGGGCGCTGTCGGGCGACCTGCGAAAGGGATTCGTGCTGCTCGGCGGCGCGCAATACGGCCGCATGACCGGCCGTTTCGCCGCTTCGCCGATCGTCCGCGACGCCGGCAGCGCCGACCAGTGGGTCGGCGGCGTCGGCATCGCCTATCAATTCTAGGACGGATCGACATTCAGAAGATGGCGAGCCGGAGTCGAAGACGACCACAGGTCAAAATGGTGGATTTTTCGGGACCCGAAGCGCAGCGTGCTGACGGCACGTGAGCACCGGAAGCGCGAAAAGCCGCCATTTGCAGGCCGCCAGAGCTGAATGTCGATCCGTCCTAGGGGAAAGGCCCGACCCGAACCCGTTCGTGTCGAGCGAAGTCGAGACACCCATCAGTGTGGCGCCAGGCTGTGATGACTCTTTTCCGTCACCCTGAACTTGTTTGGCAATTATCCCCTTCCGACAGGTGAGCGTTCCCCGGCGAAAGCCGGGGTCCAGCTGCGTGCGCCTGCCTCGCACGGACCCCGGCTTTCGCCGGGGATCACCAGCGTCCCTGTCTCAAGGGTATAAACGCCAACTTGTTTCAGAGCCTGCCCCGGACCCTATCCGGGGGTCCATGGTCTGCCCTCCAATAAAAAGGCGACGCAAAAAGGAAGGCCCGGCCATGGATGCTGAAACGAGTTCAGCATGACGAAGGAACAGGTCAGCCTACGGAAGGCTGAACCTCACCCCGGCTTTGACCTCGATCAATGCAGAGACGTGACTCGCGCGACAGATTAGGGCATAAACCCTAGTCAGATAATATGGGAGCGGAACATACCATGACGACAGCGATCGGGGCGGCGTCGGCCGCCGCCACCTCCACCCCCGGCACGGCCGCCGAACCAACCCACGTCGACGTGCTGATCGTCGGCGCGGGCATTTCGGGCATCGGATCGGCCTGGCACCTGCAACAGCAATGCCCGGGCAAAAGCTATGCGATCCTCGAGATGAAGGACAGTTTCGGCGGCACGTGGGAAACGCATAAATATCCGGGCGTGCGGTCCGATTCGGACCTTTACACCTTCGGCTACCGCTTCAAGCCGTGGGTCGGCGCACCGATCGCCAGCGGCGCGGAGATCCTCAAATATCTGGGCGAGGTGATCGAGGAGAACGGCATCGGCGACCATATCCGCTACGGCCACCGCATCACCGCCTGCCGCTGGTCGAGCGACGAGAATCGCTGGACGGTCGAGGCGGTGCGCAAGGCGGACGGCGCCGCCGTCACCTTCACCGCCGATTTCCTGTGGATGTGCCAGGGCTATTACGACCATGAAAAGCCCTATGTCCCCGACTGGCCGGGCCTGTCGGACTACAAGGGGCAGTTCGTCCACGCCCAGCTGTGGGACCCGAACACCGATTATGCGGGCAAGCGCATCCTCGTCATCGGGTCGGGCGCGACCGCCGCGACCGTCGTCCCCGCCTTCGCCGAAAAGGCCGCGCATGTGACGATGCTCCAGCGCTCGCCGACCTATTTCTTCTGTTCCGAGAACAAGAACGAGCTCGCCGACCGGCTGCGCGAGGTCGGGATCGACGAACCGACGATCCACCGCGTCGTGCGCGCGCAGATCATGTACGATCAGGACCAGCTCACCCGCCGCGCCCAGACCGAACCCGATGCCGTGTTCGAGGATTTGAAGGAGCTGATCCGCCTTTTTTCGGGCAACCCGGACTTCCAGTTCGAACCACATTTCACCCCGCGCTACCGCGTGTGGCAGCAGCGGCTGGCCTTCTGCCCCGAAGGCGACATCTTCCGCGCCACGACCGAGGGCAAGCTGACCGTCGTCACCGACACCATCGACCGCTTCACCGAAACCGGTGTCCGCACGTCGAACGGGACCGAGATCGAGGCCGACATCATCGTCGCCGCGACCGGATTCAACCTGTCGGTGATGGGCGGCATTCCCTTCAGCGTCGACGGGCGGACGGTCGATTGGGGGGAGACCGTGACCTATCGCGGCATGATGATGACCGGGGTGCCCAATCTGGCGTGGGTGATGGGCTATTTCCGCGCGAGCTGGACGCTGCGCGTCGACATGATGGGCGACTTCGTCTGCAACCTGCTCAACCACATGGATGACATCGGCGCAAAGAAGGTCGAGGTCGCGCTGCGTCCCGAGGATCAGGGCATGGACATCCTGCCGTGGATCGAGGAGGATAATTTCAACCCCGGCTATCTGATGCGCGGCCTGTCGAAAATGCCGAAGCGCGGCGACAAGTCCGAATGGCGCCACAACCAGGATTATTGGGCCGAAAAGGACGCCTTCCCGCACATCGACCTGACGGACCCCGCCTTCGTCTACGACGGCCAGCGGGCGACGAAGCGCGAGGCGGTGGCGGCGGAGTAACCCGGAACCACCCGATGGACAGCGCGCGCCCGCGCGGCTAAGGTGATGCCATCCCCGGGGAGCCTGGCGCGCAAACGCAGGTTGAGAGCGGAATAGACCGCGACCCGTCGAACCTGATCCCGGTAACTCGGGCGGAGGGAGGGTTGGCGTTCCGCGCGGAATCCCAGGCCTTGCTCCGTAGCAATGGAGCGACTGCCATGGCCGACATCGATTCCCGCCTCGACAAGACGACCGCCGCCAGCATCGGCGTCACCACCGGCCCGATCCGCGGCAGCCGCAAGGTCCATGTCGCGTGTCCCACCGGCAGCGGCATCCGCGTCGCGATGCGCGAGATCGACCTCGACCCGCACAGCGGCGAGCCCAGCGTCCGCGTCTACGACACCAGCGGCCCCTACACCGACCCGAACGCCCGCATCGACATCGCGCAGGGCCTTCCCGAACTGCGCAGCGCCTGGATTCGCGCCCGCGGCGACGTCGAGGAGGTGGCGCAGCGCGAGGTACGGCCGGAGGACAACGGCCAGCTCGGCCCCGACCGCAGCGGCGGCGTCCCCGCCTTCCCCAACGTCCGCAAGACCGTGCTGCGCGCCAGGCCGGGCGCGAACGTCAGCCAGATGCACTACGCCCGCCGCGGCATCGTCACGCCCGAGATGGAATATGTCGCGACGCGGGAGAATCTCGGTCGCGAGCGCCTCGCCGAATATGTCCGCGACGGGCAGGACTGGGGCGCGGCGATCCCCGATTACGTCACCCCCGAATTCGTCCGCGACGAGGTCGCGCGCGGCCGCGCGATCATCCCCAGCAACATCAACCACCCCGAAAGCGAGCCGATGGCGATCGGCCGCAACTTCCTGGTCAAGATCAACGCCAATATCGGCAACAGCGCGGTCGCGAGCGACGTCGCGACCGAGGTCGACAAGATGGTCTGGTCGATCCGCTGGGGCGCCGACACCGTCATGGACCTGTCGACGGGGCGCAACATCCACGACACGCGCGAATGGATCATCCGTAACTCGCCCGTGCCGATCGGCACCGTCCCCATCTATCAGGCGCTGGAGAAGGTCGGCGGCATCGCCGAGGAACTGACGTGGGAGATTTTCCGCGACACGCTGATCGAGCAGGCCGAGCAGGGCGTCGATTATTTCACCATCCACGCCGGCGTCCGCCTGCCCTACGTCCCGCTCGCCGCGAAGCGCGTCACCGGCATCGTCAGCCGCGGCGGCAGCATCATGGCGAAATGGTGCCTCGCGCATCACAGGGAAAGCTTCCTCTACGACCATTTCGACGAGATCACCGAGATCATGAAGGCCTATGACATCGCCTACAGCCTCGGCGACGGCCTGCGCCCCGGCAGCATCGCCGACGCGAACGACGAGGCGCAGTTCGCCGAACTCTACACGCTCGGCGAACTGACGAAGCGCGCGTGGGACCAGGATGTGCAGGTGATGATCGAGGGCCCGGGCCACGTCCCGATGCACAAGATCAAGGAGAATATGGACAAGCAACTCGAAGCGTGCGGCGAGGCGCCCTTCTACACGCTCGGGCCGCTGACCACCGACATCGCGCCGGGCTACGACCATATCACCAGCGGCATCGGCGCCGCGATGATCGGCTGGTACGGCACCGCGATGCTCTGTTACGTCACGCCCAAGGAACATCTCGGCCTGCCCGACCGCGACGATGTGAAGGTCGGCGTCGTCACCTACAAGCTCGCCGCCCACGCCGCCGACCTCGCCAAGGGCCACCCCGCCGCCAAGGTCCGCGACGACGCGCTGTCGAAGGCGCGCTTCGAATTCCGCTGGCGCGACCAGTTCAACCTGAGCCTCGACCCCGACACCGCCGAGCAATACCACGACCAGACCCTCCCCGCCGAAGGCGCCAAGTCGGCGCATTTCTGCAGCATGTGCGGGCCGAAGTTCTGTTCGATGAAGATCAGCCAGGAAGTGCGCGAGTTCGCGAAGCTGCAAAATCAGGACAGCGCGGGCTTTATCGCCGCCGAAGAGGCCGAAAAGGGCATGGCGCAGATGAGCCAAGTCTATGAGAACACGGGGCGCGAGCTGTATATGGGCGCGGGTGGAAGGGAGCATGATTGAGCTTATAAGTAACCAGCAAACAGATTATTGACCTGCCGTCCGCGATTTGGGTTTCAAGCATGCTCGACCCACTGGAACTTCTTGACCTCATTGAGGAGGGAATACGCCATCGCTCCGGTGCGGTATTTTATTCCGGCAGGGCAGCTTTTTCGCGCCCGTCATCTTTGTTTGTGCTTGGGCTGAATCCCGGCGGCTCTCCAACCAAACAGGCCAACGAGACAATTCAACGTGACATCGATGCCTATCGCGATCCGTCAAAGGAATATTGGTCACGATATGCCGATGAAAGCTGGCGGGGACGGGCGCCCGGTACATATGGAATGCAGCCGCGCGTGCTGCATCTTCTTTCAAGTCTGGGCTTCGATCCGCGGGAGGTTCCCGCGAGCAATGTGGTGTTTGTCCGCACCCCTAGAGAATCTTCCCTCGCAGAGGAAAAGCTAGCACTATTGGAGGCCTGCTGGCCCGTCCATCAGGCCGTAATCGAACAGCTTCGCATCAGCACGTTACTTTGCTTCGGCAGCACGTCCGGGCGCTGGGTGCGCGACGCTCTTAGTGCGCACGAACTGGTAGACACTTTCACCGAAGAAAACTCCCGTCGCTGGACGTCTTCCGCACACATGAATAGCGTGGGCCTTTGCGTCATAACAGCAACGCATCCCAGCATTGCAAACTGGCGAAATCCAACCGCCGACCCAACTCCGCTTGTCAGGCGTATGCTCATACGAAGGTAGTGAGGCTGGTTATTGCGGTCCTAGGTGCCCTTCCGCTCCGGATCGGAAAACGGCCGTACACGGGGTGCATATTGGTGCGCTCGATGCCTCCCCTGCTCGGTGATCTCGACCAATAGTCAGGGGATTTTGGTGAAATGCGCAACATCTCCGATTGGATTTGGGGATTGCTCCACCTATCAGAGCAATCGGTACTTCTCCGATATCAGGAGCGGCCGAACTTTCGAGGAATTGGAGTGTCTACAGGCCAGTATCCCTTTTTCTCAATATGCTGGAATTGTCCGGATCGCCAAAGGTTTGTGCCCAGGACCTTTGACTTATCGCCACCGTCTATGACGTATCCCTCTGCCTCCAAGCGCTGAAGAAGCTCACTTCGCGTCAGCGGTCGTCCGTCTGACAAAATTTGGCGCCTCGCTGCTGCCATCATCTCGGCGACATAGGCAGACCGCGCGCGCCTCGAGCGACTCCCTTTCCACAAATCGAGCTGCGGTAATTCCTGCTCCTTTTCTAGCATGGAAAGCTGTCGGTATGTCTCGATCAATTTTTCGAGTGCCTCGGACTCCAAACGTAACTCTTCACGCCTTTTCAGTAGTTTGCTTAAAAGCTCCCGGATCGATTCATCTGCCATTTCCGCCTCCGAGTCATCGTTTTGCGCAAAATAACACACGAAAGCCACTCGGAGAACCAAAAAGGGGTTGCGCTCCGATTTAAGAGTTCATATGCAGGATTCGCGAAGCCGTATCTGCGAGTCTCGCAGCAGGCGGAGCAACAAGCGAAGGGCGAATCAAATGGGGGCCACCCCAAAGGATGACCCCCTAGCAAGCTGAGTGACGATGCACTCGGGCCTACCTAGCAGTTGCCTGCTCGCATGCATCGCCACTTGGGTCAACCTGAAGTCTGACGGTTTCGGGGGAAGGACCGGTGGGTAAGATGTTTGCAAGCTGTGGAAAAACGCACCCAGCGACCACGCTTATTCCCCGTGCCCAACCTGACTTCGTTCGGCTTCATCGATCACAACGATGAATGTTCGAAAGGTAAAACTACATGTCTAAGGTTGCTTCATTTCACTCGATCAAGCCCGGCACGCGTGTCCATCACAACGACAACAAGTGTACCGAGGGCAACAATATCGAAAGCTACAATCGCCGCAGCGGCACGGGCGGTCATCCGCTCTGTGACCGCTGCAAGCAGCTGTAAAATAACGGGGGTGCGGCGCCGATGGCGTCGCACCAACACCATGCTACACTCCCACCCATGCGCGCCCGGAACCCCCTCTACATCATGGCCAAGCCGCCGCCGGAGGTTCAGGCGCAGATCGCTGCGCTGCCCCGCAACGATTCTTCACGCGGCCCCCACCTCCTCCACGTCACGCTCATCTCGCTCTACGACCTGCATTATGCGCCGCCCGAGTGGCTGCCCGCGACGATCGCCGCGCTCGACGGCTTCGCCGCGGCGCCTTTCCCGCTCCGCTTCGACCGGATCGAGAACCGCAAGGCGGTGACGCTGCGCACGCGCGAGCCTCTGGCCCAGGCGCGGGCGTTCCAGAAGGCGCTGGTCCATCATCTGCTGCGGGAAAAGGCGCCGATCATGGACGGCACCACGCCCGAACCGCACGTCACGATCAACTATCGCGGCGACCGGCTGGGCGCGCAGACGATCGCGCCGATCGGCTGGACGGTGGACGAGATCATCCTGACCGAAAGCATCGTCGGCAAGACCACCCATGTCGAACGCGGCCGCTGGCCGCTCCGCTCCGACGCGGGCTGACGCGCGGCGGTTCGGCGGAGGCGCAGGCCCTGCCCTGCACCATCGTCGTCCCGGGACAGTCGGTGCCCCCGCGTTCCTTCGTTCGCCGGCGCGGGCCGGACCCCTACCCCTCGACCTCCGCGGTCGCGGCGCGCTCGATCGCCGCGCGCCAGTGCGGCCGCACCGCCAGGCCGAACAGCTCGGCGAGCGCCGTCTCGATCGCATCGGCGGTCAGATAGCGCCGTTCGCTCGACCCGTCGGCGTGGCGGATCGTCAGCCGGTTGTCGCGCAGCGCATAGCGCGCGCGGGCGGTGGTGCGCGCGGCGATCAGCTGGTGGCGGAAATGCGAATCGGGATGGGTCGATGTGTACCAGTTAGCGACCTCGTAATCGATCGCGGGCGCGGGCGCGTCGTCGATGTCGTAGAGCGGCGCCCAGTCGTCGCCGATCGCGATCGACACCGCCCATATGCCGCTGCCCGCGTCACCGCGCGCGACGCGATAGCTTTCGTGCGCGGTCGGCTGCGGCGCCGCGCCGTCCATCGCCAGCGGCGCGGGCGGCACCGCCGACCCGAAACCGACATCGGCCAGCCAGGCGCGCCCGTCGACGCGAACGCGCACCACCATATGGCTGCGCGGGGCGGGCGGCGCGGCCGGGTCGCGCAGCCAGCGTACGCGGCCGAGCAGGCCCTCGGCCTCGAAGCCGATCGCGCGCAGCACGCGCAGGAACAGGCCGTTCTGCTCGAAGCAATAGCCGCCGCGCCCGCCTTCGATCAGCTTCGCGGCCACCGCTTCGGCGCCGATGTCGACATTGCCCTCGACCAGCGCGTCGATCGCTTCGAACGGAATCGCCGCGATATGCGCGGCGTGCAGCGCGCGCAGCACCGCCAGCGTCGGCTCGGCCGGCCCGTCGTAACCGATGCGGGCGAAATAGCGCGGCAACAGGTCGCCGCCCGGCGCCGGGCGCGCGGCGGCGGGACCGTCGGAGGCTTCGAATGTCGGGCGGTACAGCATGGCAGATCTCCGTCTCGCGAATCGTCTGCCCCCCTGATGCAAGCTCAACCGCGCTTGAGGTCAAGCGATAAGGGCGCGGGGCGAAAAGCGGCCGCCGCCGGAACTTCGGGCCGCCCCCGCGTGTCTATCAGGCAGAAAGTCCGCCGTCCCGCGGCCCACCTGCAAAGGAATGTCCCATGAACAAGCTCCTGCTCGCCCCGCTCGTCGCCGCGACCGCGCTCGCCGGCGGCTGCGCCTCGACCGGCTATGGCTATGACGACGGACCGCGCCGCGGCGGCGGCTGGTATGCCGACGACCATTATCGCGACGGCGATTACCGCGAGCGCCGTCTGGGCAAGGGCGACCGCATCTATCGCGGGCGCGACGGGCGCTATTATTGCAAGCGCTCCGACGGCACGACCGGGCTGATCATCGGCGGTATCGCCGGCGGCGCGCTGGGCAACGTCATCGCGCCGGGCGATTCGAAGACGCTCGGCACCGTGCTCGGCGCGATCGGCGGCGCGGTCGCGGGCCGCGCGATCGACAAGGGCGGCAACGACGACGTGCGCTGCCGCTAGGACGGATCGACATTCAGCTCTGGCGGCCTGCAAATGGCGGCTTTGCGAGCTTCCGGTGCTCACGTGCCATCAGCACGCTGCGCTCCGGGTCTCGCAAATCCACCATTTTCGGCTCGCCATCCTCTGAATGTCGATCCGTCCTAGGGCGCTGCGGCCGGCGGAAAAGAGTATCGGCGGCGGCCGGGCCGTGGCATGATCGCCCGCGAAAGGGGACCTGCCATGACGCTGTCTCGCCGCCTGCCAGTCTTTCCCGCGCTCGCCGGCGCCGCCTTGCTCGCGCTCGCCGCCTGCGGCTCGGGCGACGATGCCGCGCCGCCGCCGCCCGCCGACGCGCAAGGCGTTGACGCGCAGGCCGCTGCCGATCAGCCGGCGGCGCCGTCGGATACTGCGGCGGCGTCCACGCCCACCGACGCCGCGCCCGCTGCAGCGAAAGCCGGCGATGCGAAGGGCCTCGCCGCCTATGTCGGCAAATATCCGTTCGACAAGGTCGATGGCGTCGCATGGGACGACCATCCCGCGGTCAAGGCGGGGCTCGCCGCGACCGTAAAGGACGCAAAGGTGCTGAAGGCCATCCAGACGCTGGAGGGTCCGGCGGCGCCGATCGAGATGCACGACGGCAAGATCATGGCCTGGGCCTGCCAGCAGCATAATTGCGGACCGCACCAATGGGCGGTGCTGGTCGATCCCGCGACCGGCGCGACCGATGTCTGCTATTATGACGAAGCGGCGTCGGCGACCGATGCGCGCTGGTTCCTCGCCGGCGGCAAGGAGGAAAGGCGCAAGGGCAACTGCCAGTTCGGCGCCGGCTGAACCGCGGCGCTCACCCGCCTTCGAGGCTGTGCTCGAGCGTGATCTCGCAGTTCAGCAGCTTCGAGATCGGGCAATTGGCCTTGGCATCGGCCGCGATCGCGGCAAAGGCGTCGGCGTCGATCCCGGGCACCTTCGCGGTCAGGGTCAGCGCCGATTTCGTCACCGCGAAGCCATCGCCGTCCTTGCCCAGCGTGACGTCGGCGCGCGTGTCGAGCTGGCCGTCGCTATGGCCGGCGCGCGCCAGCGCAAAGGACAGCGCCATGGTGAAGCAGGCGGCATGCGCCGCGGCGATCAGTTCCTCGGGGTTGGTGCCCGGCCCGTCCTCGAAGCGCGAGACGAAACCGTAGGGCGCGCCGTCGAGCGTGCCGCGCTTGGTCCAGATATGGCCCTTGCCGTCCTTGCCCAGCCCTTCGTAGCGGGCGCTTGCGCTGTTCACCGTCATGCTTCTTCTCCTTCATCGACACAGCAGTGCAACGGCGCCGGGGCGGCCGGGGTTCCCGCGCGGCCGGGCGGGCACGGCGATTCGTATCGCATCGGCGCGGCGCCACGCCTTTTCATGGAAGAAGAAGGCGACGGCGTTGATGCACGGCTCGATCAGTGCGATCCCGCCCGCCACCCGGACCGATCCCGTCAGCGCATAGGCAACGCCGAAGCCGATCGCGAGGTGCAGCGACAGATAGGTCAGCGTCTTCATCAGGTCGGTCGGCATCGGCGCGTCTCCAGCGGGGCAAGGGCATGGGATAGACCCGTTGCACGGCGCCGCGCCAACACACGCTTTCGCTCACTCTGATCGATTCGTCCGCGCGATGCGACGGTCAGCCGACGGCGACCTCCGCCGTCTCGGGCAGGCGCCAGTCGATGGTACCGCGGCCGTGCTCCGCCAGAAAGGCGTTCGCCTGGCTGAACGGCCGCGATCCGAAAAAGCCGTTCGACGCCGACAGCGGCGACGGGTGCGGCGCGCGCAGGATCAGGTGCGGGGTGCCGGGTCCCAGCCCCGGCACGTTCGCGGCCTTGCGCTGCGCGTGGCTGCCCCACAGGATGAAGACCTTGGGCGCCGGATCGGCGGCGACCGCGGCGACCGCGGCGTCGGTGAAACGCTCCCACCCCTTGCCCTGGTGCGAGGCGGCTTGCCCCGCCTCGACGGTCAGGCAATTGTTGAGCAGCAGCACACCCTGTTCGGCCCAGTGCTTCAGATAGCCGTGGCGCGCCGGCGGGATGCCGAGGTCGCTCTGCATCTCCTTGTAGATGTTGACGAGGCTCGGCGGCACGCGGACCCCCGGCTGGACCGAGAAGCACAGGCCATGCGCCTGCCCGGGGCCGTGATAGGGGTCCTGCCCCAGGATGACGACGCGCACGTCCTGCGGCGGCGTCGCGTCGAGCGCCGCGAACCAGTCGCGCGGCCTTGGATAGACGCGCTTGCCCTTCGCCCGCTGGTCGGCGAGGAACTGCTTGAGCGCGCCCATATAGGGCTGATCGAACTCGCCGCCGATCCGTGCGAGCCAGTCGGGATGAAGCTTGACGTCCGCCATGCGCGCCGTTCGACCAGAGCCGGCGCCGCTTGTCCAGCGTGCTTCGCCCGTGGCGGGCATAAAAAGGGCGGCGGGATCGCTCTCCCGCCGCCCGATGCTTCCGTGGCGGCGCGTGTCAGAAGCGGCCGCTGGCGCGCAGGAACACCCGGCGGCCGAGATAATCATATTGCGAACCGAACACCGGCGCCTGGCCGAGGGCCGAAACGCTGGTGTAGATCGTCGACGCCCGCGGCGGGGCGGTGTCGAAGATGTTCGCCACGCCGACCGTGATCTCGAAACGGTCCGCGACATCGCGCGTCACCGACATCGAATGATAGAAGGTCGGCGCCAGCCGCGTGTCGGGGCAGAAGGTGCCGCCGGGGCGGAAGATCGAGGTGCGGCATGCGCTGCCCTGCTCGTCGAGCAGGTCCTGCTGGTTCGAGGTGCCGCCGATCACGTCGAGACCGTAGAAGAGCGTCCACGGCCCCTTCTCCCACGCGAGGTTGAAATCGCCGACCCATTTCGGATCGCCGGCCTCGCCATTGTCGTCGATCACGAAGCCGTCGAACAGCGCGACCTTGTCCTCGATCTGCCACGTCATCTGGGCGCGGAACGCCAGCGAGCCGAGGTTGCCGAGGTCCTGATCGAGCAGCAGCGTCACGTCGATGCCGCGGTTGCGCTGGCGGTTGATGTTCACATAGGTGTCGCGCACATCGGTGATATTATGCTCCTCGGGACCCGACGGCGCGCGGGTGATCAGGTCGCAGAGCGGATCGTCTAGCCCGAACTCGGAATTGTAGCAGCCGCTGATGATGCTCGCGGCGCCAAGCGTCGTGATCTCGTCCTTCACCTTGATGTCGAAATAATCGACCGCGAGGCTGGTCTTGAGGCCGCTCCACAGCACGCCCGACAGGTCGGGCGTCAGGACGACGCTCGCCGTCTTGGCGGTCGAGGTTTCGGGCTTGAGCTGCCCGATGCCACCGCCCGACACCACGGTCGCCGATCCCGTCGCGCCGGTGAAATTGGCTGGAACGCCCGCCGCGATGCAATTGTCGTAGACTCGCTGGCTCATCGTACCCGCGGCAAGCTTGGTCGCGGCGTTGAGGCAGATGTCGATATCCTGCTGATCGCGGAAGCCCGTCTGGTTCTCGAGGAACAGTTCGAACAGCGCGGGCGCGCGGAACGAGGTGCCCCAGGTGCCGCGGAAGCGCAGCCAGTCGGTGACCTCCCAGTCGAGCCCGGCTTTCCACGTCGCGTCGCTGAAGCTGTCCTTCACCCCGTCGCGGCGCGTGGCGTCGACGCTGGTATAGCGGCCGGCGCCCGACAGCGTCAGGCGCTGGATCAGCGGCGTGTCGTGGATCAGCGGAATCTGGAGTTCGCCGAAGACTTCCTTGCTGACCGTCTTGCCGGCGGTGATCCCCGACGAGGTGCGCAGCGCGGCATTGCCTGCCAGCGTCACCTCGCCCGGCGTATCGTTGATCTTGTCCTGCCGGATCTGCGCGCCGAACGCCGCGCCGACCTTGCCCGCGGGCAGTTCGAACAGATCGCCCGCCAAGGTGGCTTCGGCCGATGTCTGGGTGAACAGCGTGCGGCCGGTTTCCTTGCCGAACAGGAAGGCGCGTTCCTGCGGCGTGAAATCGCCGTTCAGGACCCTGGGATCGGTGAAGTCGATGTCGATGCACGGCACGCCGCGGATCGCCGTCGTCAGCCCGACGCACGACCGGGTGCGGAAGGTCTGCGAATCGAGCGAATCCTGATAGACGACGTCCTGCGTATATTTGGCGTCCGACCGGCTGTACTGGCCGTAGACGTCCCAGTTCCAGCCCGACAGCAAGCCGCCGAAGTCGCCGCGCAGGCCCAGCACGCCGCGATAATAGTCGACGTCGGTGCTGAAGTCCGATTTGGCGAGAACCAGCGGGCGGAGCAGGAAAGCCCCGGTAAATTCGGTGTTGAAAGGATCGCCGAGGTCGCCGGGCGTGCAGTTATACACCGACGGGTCGCAGAACAGCAGGGTGATGGGAACCGGCAGGGCCCCGGTTCGGGTCGAATCGCCCGTGAACTGGAACACACTGACCTGCTGAAAACTGTTGTTGTAGGACTTGCGGTTGTTGAACAGCAGTTCGGTGTAGATTTCGACATTATCGGTCAGTTCGTACGACGCATCGAGATAGCCGGTGAGACGCGTGACCTTCGAGAACACGTCCGACATCTGCTCGAGCGGCAGATACTGATTCGTCGCGCCGGTCGACGGACCGTCGAAGTTCAGCCCGAAGAAATCGGCCGGGGCGGATATACCGAACGCCCCGTAATCGTTGAACGAAATGCCGACCTGACCGAATTGCGATCCATATTGCCCGATGAACAATTGCTGGCCGTTGGGGGCCAGCAGCGTCGGCTGGAACCCCACAAGGTCGCCGTCATCGTTGACGATCGGGTCGCCGCTGAAATCATTGTTGGTCAGGATCAGGTTGCCGATGATGCCGTTGCACGCCGGCTTGCCGGTGCGGAAATCGACGATGTCGGCGCGCGTCCCGTCCTCGCGCGTCAGATATTCCTCCTGACAGCCCAGGAACTTGCGGTCGTTCCGGCGCAGATTCTGCTGCTGGTAATAATCGACCGTCGCCAGCACATGCCCGCGGTCGAAGCGCTTGCCCCAGGTGACGTTGAAATCATAGGTCTCGCCGCCGCCGTGCACCGGAACCGAGGTGAAGCCGCCGACCTCGAAGCCGTCGGTGTCGGTCTTGGTCAGGATGTTCACCACGCCCGCGACCGCGTCGGAGCCGTAGATGGAGGAGGCGCCG
Organism: Sphingopyxis sp. 550B; assembly: GCF_057401805.1. Lineage (NCBI taxonomy): Bacteria > Pseudomonadati > Pseudomonadota > Alphaproteobacteria > Sphingomonadales > Sphingopyxidaceae > Sphingopyxis > Sphingopyxis sp. 550B. The sequence goes on from NZ_CM171610.1 coordinate 534,171, forward strand.
GTCTTCAGCACCTCGACCTGCTTGACGACCGACAGCGGCAGCACATTGAGGTCGAACGACGACACCGCGCCGCGGACGCCCGCGGGGCCGGCGCGGCGACCGTTGAGCAGCACCAGCGTGCGCTCGGCGCCGAGGCCGCGCAGCGAGACGGTCTGCGCGTCGGCACCGCCGTTGGTGACGAAGCTGTTCGAAATCGCCGAGGTGATCTGGATCGAGCCCGCCGCGACCGGCGACGACTGGAGGATGTCGGCAAGCTGGTTCTGGCCCTGCTTCTGCCCCAGGTCGGGATTGATGATCTGGATCGGGTCGGGGCTGTTGAACTCGCTCTTGCGGATGCGCGAGCCCGTGACGATGATGGCCCCGTCGTCGCTGCTGACGCTGTCCGGCCTCGCGACGGTCGTGTTGACGCGCTCGGCGCAGGCATCGCGCTCGGCCTGCGTGTCATAGGCCGAGCAATCCTCCGCCTGCTGCGCCTGTGCCGGCGCGGCCGACATGGTGATCGCGATCAGCGATGCCGTTGCGGTCAGGATCGCCGACGTCCTTGTTCCAATTTTCATGCTGCATCCCCGGTTGTCTGAATCGCATGCGCGATCCCGTGTTTTGCCCCACGACTTCGGTATAAATGCCTAACGCGAATTGACTATCCGTTTCGCCGGAAAAAAAGTGGCAGCTGTGGCAGAAATGCGACACCTGCTTCCCCATCGCCCGCCGGGCCGCCTTGCTGTGTCGCGACGGCGCCGCTAACGGTCGCATCATGAGCAGCGGAACGACAAGCCTGACAACCGACACGCCGCCGATCGGCGCCGCGCTGTCGCGTCTGGAGGCGACCGTGCGCGAGCGGCTCGATTCGGGCACCGCCGACACCTCCTATGTCGCCAGCCTCGCCGCCAAAGGTCCGGCGAAGATCGCGCAAAAGCTGGGGGAAGAGGCGGTCGAGACCGTCATCGCGGCGCTGACCGAAGACCGGACGGCGCTGGCCGGAGAGGCGACCGACCTCGTCTTTCACCTGACGGTCCTGCTCGCCGAGCGGGGCCTCGGCTGGGATGCGATCGCCGCCGAGCTCGACCGGCGCGACGGCGTCTCGGGCCACGCCGAAAAAGCCGCCCGACAATCATAGGAGCCCCCGACATGGCGATCGACGCGACGCTGCCCTACGACGACGGTAACATCTTCGCCCGCATCCTGCGCGGCGAACTGCCCGCGAAGACCGTCTACGAGGACGAGCATGCACTCGCCTTTCACGACATCAACCCGCAGGCGCCGACGCATATCCTGGTGATTCCCAAGGGCGCCTATGTCAGCTGGGACGATTTCTCGGCGCGCGCGAGCGACGCCGAAATCGCGGGCTTCGTTCGCGCGGTGGGAAAGATCGCGCGCGACCTCGGCCTCGTCGAACCCGGCTATCGCCTGCTCGCCAATGTCGGTCCCGACAGCGGGCAGGAGGTGCCGCACCTGCACGTCCACCTGTTCGGCGGACATGGGCTCGGCCCGATGCTCGTCCGCTAGGGCCTGTGGGGATTCGGGCGCTTGCGGACGCATAGGGGCGTGTCCCCGCGAAGGCGGGGACCCGGTGCGGTGGAACGCAAACCCTGATTTCATCCGCTCTGGGCTCCCGCCTTCGCGGGAGAACCTGGTTTTGTTTTGCGGAAAAACTGAATCTCCACAGGCCATAGCGCGGCGTGCCATAAACCTGCAACGACCCTTATCCGGCAGATTTAAGGCTCAATGCTCTAAACTCTGATGATTTTGGATTGACCCCCTTCGTCATTGCGAGCGGAGCGAAGCAATCCAGAGCGGTTTATGCCTGCTCTGGATTGCCGCGCGGCTTCGCCGCTCGCAATGACGATTCCATTCGATGTCATCTCCATTCGATGTCATCACGCTCCAGGACAGCACCCCCACCGCCTCGCAATGATCGCGATCACAGCGATGACGCCGCGCGTGGCGGATCCTGTGCACCGCGCGGCAGCGGGTGGACTCCTGCCCCTGTTTCCAGCAGGATAGATACGCCAGCCGGCGCAGGAGAGTTGAGGCGATGATGCAGCGATGGCAGGGCCTGGGCACACGCCTGGCCGGAAAGATGCGGCTGGCCCTGCTGGTTCCGCTCGGTCTCGCGCTCGCGGCGGCGGGCGGCGACACGGTGCCGCAGGTCACGCTCGCGACGCCGGGCAGCGCCAGCGGCGGCGACGGCGCGATCAGCCGCTTCACACTGCGTTTCTCCGAAGACATGGTGCCGCTCGGCGATCCGCGCGCGAAGGCGCCCGCCACCCATGACTGCAAGATACCCGGCACCGGACGCTGGGTCGATACGCGGACGTGGGTGCTCGAATTCGACGCGCCGCTGCCCGGCGGCAAGCGTTGCCACGTCGAACTGCGCCCCGACCTCGCCACCGCGCGCGGCGTGTCGGTGGTCGGCAACGGCCGCTTCGCGATCGACACCGGCGGCCCGTCGGCGCGCGCCGTGCTCGCCGGGGGGACCTATGACGGGATCGAGGAGGATCAGCTCTTCCTCGTCGCCACCAACGTCGCCGCCGACCGCGCCTCGGTCGGCCGCTTCGCCTATTGCGCGGTCGACGGGATCGGAGAGAAGATTCCGGTCGACGTGCTGCCGCGCGATACCGCAGAGCGGATTCTGACCGGGCTTGGCGATGGCGACTGGTCGCGCCAGTCCTTCGCCTATGACGCCGGCCTGCCGCTGCGCCTGCCCGCGGCCGGCACCGATCGTGACGCCGCGCTCGATCGCATCGTGCCGGTCAAGTGCCGCCGGCCGCTGCCGCCGGGCCGCGAGATGGCGCTCGTCTGGGATGCCCGCATCCAGCAGGCCGGCGTCCCCGGCCGTACCGCCGGTCGCGACCAGCGCTTCGACTATAATGTGCGCCCGGCCTTCACCGCCAAGATGGCGTGCAGCCGCGTCAATCCGCAGGCGGGCTGCAACCCGATCAAGGACGTCGTGGTCAAGTTCGCCTCGCCGGTGGCGCGCGAGACCGCACTCGCCGCGACGCTCGCCACCGCCGATGGCAAGCGCCTGACCGCGAAAGCCGACGCCGACGATGCCAATGATCGGTGGCTGACCCAGGTCCGCTTCGCCGGGCCGCTGCCGCAGAATGTCGACGCGACGCTGACCCTGCCCGCCGACGTCGTCGACCAGAGCGGCCGCAAGCTTGCCAACGCGTCGAACTTCCCGCTGAAATTCCACATCGACCGCGCCCCGCCGCTGGTCAAGTTCGCCGCGAGCTTCGGCATATTGGAGGCGAAGGAAGGCGGCGTGCTGCCCGTCACGGTGCGCGGGGTCGAATCGTCGCTCGTCCAGGCGAACCTCAGGATACCGGCGACCGCGCTGAAGGTCGGCGACGACGATGCGGCGGTCGCGCGCTGGCTGAAGCGCGTCGACGACGCCGACGACACCGATTATCGTGAGGAGAAGAACGCGCGCGGCGAAGAGGTCACCGTCAATTACACCGGCACGACATCGGTGTTCGACGGCGCGCCGGCGGGCGGCGAGCGCCGCGGCCTGACGCTGTCGCCCCCCGGCGGCGGCAAGGACTTCGAGGTCGTCGGCATCCCCCTGACCGAAAAGGGCTTTCACGTCGTCGAGATCGCGAGCCCCGAACTCGGCGCCGCGCTGCTCGGGCGCAAGGCGACGCGCTATGTCGCGACCGCCGCGCTCGTCACCAACATGGCGGTGCATTTCAAATGGGGCCGCGAAAGCTCGCTCGCCTGGGTGACGGCGCTCGACACCGGCCTGCCCGTCGCGGGTGCGGAGATACGCGTCAGCGACAGCTGCACCGGCCGCCTGCTCGCGCGCGGCACCGCCGACAAGGCGGGCCGCCTCGCCTTCCCGAAAGGCCTGCCGCAGCCCGAAACCTGGTCGAGCTGCGACACGGACGCCGACCCGTCGAACAGCGAAGGCCATGCGCTGATGGTCACCGCGCGCGCGGGCGACGATTTCAGCTTCACCCTCACCGACTGGGGCAGCGGCATCCGCCCCTATGATTTCGACCTGCCCTATGGCTGGTCCGAACGCGGCGACATCCTCCACACCCTGTTCGACCGTGCGCTCGTCAAGGCGGGCGAGACGGTCAACATGAAGCATATCCTGCGCCGCCCCGTGGGCACGGGCTTCGCGGTTCCGCAGCCGATGGCGGGCCGGCTCCGCCTCGTCCATCGCGGCTCCGACACCGAGTTCGAAATGCCCTTCGCCATCGACGCGAGCGGCAGCGGCGACACGATATGGGCCGTCCCGGCCTCGGCGCCGATGGGCGACTATGACCTCGTCTTCGTCACCAAGGACAAGGATGGCGAGGACAAGACGATCTGGAGCGACGCGTCGATCCGCGTCGACGAATATCGCCTGCCGACGATGAAGGCGACGGTCACCGGGCCCAAATCGGCGCTCGTCCGCCCGACCGCGGTCCCGCTCGCGCTGTTCGTCGGCTATCTGTCGGGCGGCCCCGCCGGGAACCTGCCCGTCGAGGTGCGCACCGCCTTCACCCCGCGCTGGTCGCCGCCGGAGGATTATCGCGACTGGGATTTCGACGGCCAGCCGGTCCGCGAAGGGGTGGTCCAGCTCGACGACAGCGGCGAGGAACCCGAAGCCGACATGCCGCTCGCGCGGTCGGTGCCGATCACCCTCGGCGCCGACGGCACCGCGTCGACGAGCGTGATCGTCGACCAGCCGATCGTCCGGCCGACCCAGATGGCGGTCGAGATGGATTATCAGGACGCGAACGGCGAGACGCTGACCAGCAGCCGGCGCATCACCCTCTATCCGTCGGCGGTGCGGCTGGGGGTCAGGACCGACGGCTGGCTGATGCGCGACAACGACCTGCGCCTGAAATTCATCGCGCTCGATCTGGACGGCAAGCCGATCCGCGGCCAGCGCGTCGCGGTGACCCTCTACAATCGCGAGATCATCACCGCGCGGCGGCGGCTGATCGGCGGTTTCTACGCCTATGACAACCAGATGCGCACGACGAAGCTCGATGCCGCGTGCAGCGCGGCGACCGACCGCCTCGGCCGCGCGAGCTGCGCGATGGCGCCCGGCGTCTCGGGCGAGGTCACGGTGGTCGCGACGACGACCGACGCCGACGGCAACGAGGCGCGCGCGGTTCGCTCGGTCTGGCTCGCGGGCGACGACGACTGGTGGTTCGGCGGCGACAATGGCGACCGCATGGACGTGATCGCCGAACAGCCGCGCTACGCCGCGGGCGACACCGCGACCTTCCAGGTCCGCATGCCCTTCCGCGAGGCGACGGCGCTGGTCACCGTCGAGCGCGAGGGCGTGCTGTCGAGCTTCGTCACGCCGCTGAAGGGCACCGACCCGGTGGTGAAGGTCAAGCTGCCCGCGACCTATGCCCCCGACGTCTATGTCTCGGTGATGGCGGTGCGCGGGCGCGTGACCGGCGGCGAAAGCTGGTTCCGCAAGATGAAGCGCGCGGTCGGCTTCCGCATCGAAAACAGCGAGGGCGCGCCGCCCACCGCGCTCGTCGATCTCGCCAAGCCCGCCTATCGCATGGGCATCGCGCGGATCAAGGTCGGCTGGGAAGGCCACCGGCTCGGCGTCAAGGTGAAGGCCGACAAGGAGAAATATGCGGTGCGCGAAACCGCGAAGGTGGCGATCGAGGTCAGGACCCCGAACGGCAAGCCCGCCGCGGGCGCCGACGTCGCCTTCGCCGCGGTCGACGAGGCGCTGCTCCAGCTCGCGCCGAACGACAGCTGGGCGCTGCTCGACGCGATGATGGGCGACCGCACGCTCGACGTGCTGACCTCGACCGCGCAGATGCAGGTGGTCGGCAAACGCCACTATGGCCGCAAAACACTCGCCCCCGGCGGAGGCGGCGGCGGCGACCTCAGCGGCCTGACGCGCGAGGATTTCCGTCCCGTCCTGCTGTGGAAGGGGCATGTCCCGCTCGACGCAAAGGGCCGTGCGACGGTCGAGGTGCCCATGTCCGACAATCTGTCGGGCTTCCGCCTCGTCGCGATCGCCACCGACGGCGCGCAATATTTCGGCACCGGCGAAACGAGCGTGCGCACCGTGCAGGACCTCGCGGTCTTTGCCGGGCTTCCCGAGCTGGTGCGCACCGGCGACACCTATGACGCGCGCTTCACGCTGCGCAACGGCACCGACCGACCGATGGAGGTCGTTGCGACCCCGACGCTGTCGCCCGCGGTGGCGACCGGCCAGTCGCTGACCGTCACCATCCCGGCGGGCGGCGCGGTGCCGATCAGCTGGTCGATGACCGCCCCCGCCGAATCGGGACCGCTTGAATGGACGATCGAGGCGGTGTCGAAGAACGGCCGGCAACGCGACCGGCTGGTTTTCGCGCAGCAGGTCGAACCCGCCGTGCCGGTCGAGACATGGGCCGCCAGCCTGTTGCGCGTCGGGTCGGACACGTCATTGCCGATCGCCATTCCGGCGGGGGCTCTGCCCGGCGGCACCGTCGACATCGCGCTGGCGGGCACGCTCGCGCCGCCGCTTGCCGGGGTGCGCGACTATATGGCGATATACCCCTACGACTGTTTCGAACAATCGACTTCGCGCGCGGTCGCGCTTGGCGACCTCGGCCGCTGGCAGGCGCTCGCGGGCGCGATGCCGACCTATCTCGACGACGACGGCCTGCTGCGCTATTGGCCGAGCAGCCGGCTGGAGGGTTCACCCGAGTTGACCGCCTATGTCCTCGCGATCACCGCGGCGAACGGCTTCGCGATCCCCGAGGCATCGAAGACGAAGATGGTCAAGGCGTTGCAGGCGGTCGTCGAGGGACGGTTGGCCCGCAAGGGATACGGCCCCTACGATATCCGGCCGGTGCGCGTTGCCGCGCTGGCGGCGCTCGCGCGCAATAATGCGGCCAGCCCCGCGCTGGTGGCCGCGATCGACATGGCGCCCGCCGACATGGCGACCGGCACGCTCGCCGACTGGCTCGTCGCGATCGAGCGGACGCCGGGCGTCCGGGGCGCGGCCGCGCTGCGCACCGCCGCCGAGGCCGAACTGCGCAAGCGGCTCGTCTACGAAGGCACGCGTCTCGACCTCGTCGACGACGCGAAGGCGCCATGGTGGATGATGACGAGCGGCGACGAGATGGCGATCAAGACGCTCGAAGCCGTGCTCGGCCGCAAGGGCTGGGAAGACGATGCGGGCCGGCTGATGGTCGGCGTCGCGCAGCGCCAACGCAAGGGTCATTGGGACACCACCCCCGCCAACGCCTGGGGCGCAGTGACGGTGCGCCGCTTCGCCGATCTCCATCCGGCGAGCGCGATCACCGGCACCACCACCGTCGGCCTCGCGGGCGCCGGCGCGTCGCAAGGCTGGCCGCTGCCCGCCGACGCCGCGCCGCTGCGCCTTCCGCTCGCCGCCGCGCCGATGACGCTCGCCCACCAGGGCAGCGGAGCGCCATGGGCGACCGTCCGCGTCCGGGCGGCAGTGCCGCTCAAGGAACCGCTCAACGCCGGCTATCGCATCAAGCGGTCGATGCACATCGTCAAGGCGGCGAACAAGGACCGGCTGACGCGCGGCGACGTCGTCAAGGTGCGGATCGAGATCACCGCGGCGGCGGGCCGGACATGGGTGATCGTCAACGATCCGATCCCGCCCGGCGCTACGATCGTCGGCAACCTCGGCGGCCAGTCCGAAATGCTTGCCGATCAGGCCAGCGGGACGGGCTGGCAGCCGAGCTATGTCGAGCGCGGGCGCGACAGCTGGCGCGGCTATTTCGGCTGGATGCCCGCGGGCACCCACGCGGTCGAATATGTCGTGCGGCTCAACGGATCGGGCCGCTTCACCCTGCCCGCGACGCGGGTCGAGGCGATGTATTCGCCCGCGATCCGCGGCCAGTGGCCGAACGCACCGCTGACGGTGGCGGCGGAGTGATGGAGCCGAAGCGCATCTTTCCATCGCCGTGATGATGGCGCGCATCGCAAGTTCGCAGTCCGACGATGACTGAACACGTCCCCCGCAAACGCCGCTGGCGCAACGCCCTGCTGTGGACCGCACTTGCCATGCTCGTTCTCGTCACGATCGCGCACCTTCTCACCCGACCGCCCGCGATGCCCGATTACGAAACGGTGCGCGCCGGCTGGAAGCCCAGCGAGGCGTGGCTCTACGACCGCGACGGCCGCCTTCTCGACAGCGAACGCGTCGATTTCGAGCGGCGGCGGACGGCGTGGGTGCCGCTGGCAGCAATCGGTCCCGCGCTGCGCGACACGGTGGTCGCGGCGGAGGACAAGCGTTTCTGGTCGCACGGCGGCGTCGACTGGCTCGCGATGGCGAGCGCGGCCCGCGCGCGCTGGAGCGGCGGACGGTCGCGCGGTGCATCGACGCTGCCGATGCAGCTCGCCGCCTTCCTCGCGCCCGAACTCGCACAGCCGGGGCAGCGCGGCTGGCGCGCGAAGCTTCGCCAGATGCGCGCCGGGCAGGCGCTCGCATCGCATTGGACCCGCGAACAGATGCTCGAGGCCTATTTCAACCTCGTGCCGCTGCGCGGCGAGGTCCAAGGGGTCGGCGCCGGCGCGCGCAGCCTGTTCGGCAAGCCACCGGCACAGATGACGCGCACCGACGCCGTGCTGTTCGCGGCGCTGCTTCCCAATCCGGCGGCGGACGCCGGGGCGCTCGGGCGGCGCGCCTGCCGCCTCGCACGCGCCGCCGACTGCGCCCCATTGCGCGCCGCCGCCGCGACTTTGGCGGCGGGCGAGCGCGCCGCGCGCTTCGACCCCGCGCTCGCCCCGCATCTCGCGGTGCGCCTGCTCGACGCGCCGGGCAAGCGCGTGACGACGACGATCGACCGCCGCATCCAGGGCGCGGCGATCGTCGCGATGCGCCGCCAGCTCGCCGGACTCGGTGCTGATCGGGTGCGCGACGGCGCGGTGGTCGTCCTCGACAATGCCACCGGCGACGTGCTCGCCTATGTCGGCGGGGTCGGGCTGAAATCGACCGCCGCCGCGGTCGACGGCGCCAACGCCCGGCGGCAGGCGGGCTCGACGCTCAAGCCGCACCTCTATGCGCAGGTGATCGAAAAGGGCTGGCTCACCGCCGCCTCGATCCTCGACGACAGCCCGGTGCAGCTCGACACCGCCTCGGGCCTCTATGTCCCCAAGAATTACGACCGCAGCTTCAAGGGGCCGGTCAGCGTGCGCCACGCGCTCGCCGCGTCGCTCAACGTTCCCGCGGTGCGCGCGCTCGTCATCGACGACGTCCGGCAGTTCCGCGACCGGCTGTGGGCGCTCGGCTATCATGGGCTGGTCGAGGACGGCGACTATTACGGCTTCAGCCTCGCGCTCGGGTCGGCGGAGGTCAGCCTCGTCGAGCAGGCGAACGCCTTCCGCACCCTCGCCAACCGGGGCCGCTGGTCGCCGGTCCGTTTCGTGAAGGGCGCGGCACAGGGGGAGGAGCGCCGGATCGTCGATCCCGGCGCCGCCTTCATCGTCGCCGACATCATGGCCGATGCCACGGCGCGCGCCGACGCCTTCGGTGCCGACAGCGCGCTGCGCCTGCCCTTCTGGGCCGCGGCAAAGACCGGGACGTCGAAGGGAATGCGCGACAATTGGTGCGTCGGCTTTTCGGATCGCTACACGGTCGCGGTCTGGGTCGGCAATCTGGAGGGGGATTCGATGCGCGCGGTATCGGGCACGTCGGGCGCGGCGCCGGTGTGGCGCGACGTGATGCTCGCGCTCCACGCCGGCCGCCCCGGCAGGCCGCCGGGGATGCCCGAAGGCGTCGAGGCGCGCCGCGTCAGCCTGCCCGGCACGCGCGAGCCGCCGCGCCGCGAATATTTCCTGCGCGGCACCGCGCAGGCCGAGATGGCGGCCGCCCCCGCCGCCGCGCGCCGCCCGCGCATCACCAGCCCGGTCAGCGGCAGCGTCTATGCGCTCGACCCCGACATTCCGGCGGGCCGCCAGCAGCTCGCGGTCGTGGTCAGCGGCGAGGTCACGGGTTTCCGCCTGATCCTCGACAAGCAGGTGCTCGGCGACGCCGACGCGGGACAGCAGATCGTGCCGCGCCCCGGCAGCCATATATTGACCCTCACCGATCCCGGCGGGCGGACGATCGACCGCGTGCGCTTCACGGTGCGATAGGACAGGCCGGCCACCGAACCGCGCCCAGAGCCGCCGAATTCACGGCGGAGCGATGGAAGCGAAGTTAAGCCATTCCCCATGAAATTATGTTGCGCTGACCGGCGGAGCGGTTAGTCTGCGCCGCCAGGAGACGGGCGGCGGCCCTTGCCGCCCGACAAGGGGACACTCGCATGATATTTGGTCGTGTCAAACCGCTGGACGCCATATTGGCGACGGCGGAAAAGAAATCGTTGCACCGTTCGCTCGGCGCCTTCCAACTCACCATGCTGGGGATCGGCGCGGTGATCGGCACCGGCATTTTCGTGCTGACCGCCGAGGCGGCGCAAAAGGCCGGGCCGGGCATGATGATCAGCTTCGTCATCGCCGGCTTCGTCTGCGCCTTCGCCGCGCTCTGCTATGCCGAAATGGCGGCGATGGTGCCGGTTTCGGGTTCGGCCTATACCTATAGCTACGCGGTGATGGGCGAACTGATCGCCTGGATGGTCGGCTGGGCGCTGATCCTCGAATATGCGGTGGCCGCGGGCGCGGTCTCGGTCGGCTGGTCGGGCTATGTCGTCGGGCTGGCGGAGAATGCGCTGGGGATCGACATACCCTCCACATGGGTGCTCGGGCCGTTCGATGGCGGGATGATCAACCTGCCGGCGATGGCCATCGCGGGGCTGGTCACCTGGCTGCTGGTGATCGGCACGCGCGAATCCGCGACCGTTAACGCGATCCTCGTCGTCATCAAGGTGGCGGCGCTGACGCTGTTCATCGCGCTTGCGGTGCCGGTGATGAACATGGAGAATTTCGAACCCTTCGCACCGCTCGGCATCGGAGGGATCGGCGCCGCCGCCGCCTCCATCTTCTTCGCCTATGTCGGGTTCGACGCCGTGTCGACCGCGGCGGAGGAAACCAAGAATCCGCAACGCAACATGCCGATCGGCCTGATCGGCAGCCTCGCGATCTGCACCGTCTTCTACCTGCTCGTCGCCGCGGGCGTCATCGGCACCGTCGGCGCGCAGCCGGTCGGCATCGACGCCGCCACTGGTCATGCGCTGGAACCCGGGAGCCGCGCGCTGGCGTCGGCATGCGGCGCGATCGGCGACCAGGCGGTCGTCTGTTCGAAGGAAGCGCTGGCCTGGACGATGCGTGAAATCGGCTGGCCGCAGGTCGGCAACTTGATCGGCCTCGCCGCCGGGCTCGCCCTGCCGTCGGTCATCCTGATGATGATGTTCGGCCAGACGCGCATATTCTTCGTGATGAGCCGCGACGGGCTGCTGCCGCAGGCCTTCTCGCGGATTCATCCGAAGTTCCACACCCCGCATGTCATCACGATCATCACGGGCATTGCCGTGGCGCTGTTCGCCGCCTTCTTCCCGGTCGGACAGCTCGCCAACATCTCCAACTCGGGCACGCTGTTCGCTTTCGCCGCCGTGTCGATCGCGGTGATGACGATCCGCCGCACCGATCCAACCCGGCACCGGCCGTTCAGGACGCCGATGATCTTCGTCACGGCGCCGATCGCGGTCCTCGGCTGCATCTATCTGTTCTTCAACCTCGATCACAAGAGCATCACGCTGTTCCTGATCTGGGCGGCGGTCGGCCTCGTCGTCTATTTCATGTACAGCCGCTCGCGCAGCTATGTCGGCCGCGGGATCATCGACGTGCACGAAGACGACCCCGACGCACCGCCGCAGCCGGTGCCCCCGATCCCCTGAGCCGGCGATCGGAACTCGAAAGACGAAAGGGGGCCTCGCGCCCCCTTTCTCTTGCGTGTCCTATTCTGTTGTGCGGGGGCGCCGTCCGGCGCATCAGAAGGGGGTTTTGGCCGCCGTCCCCGGCCGGGTGAACAGCTTGCCGCGCTCGGCCCACAGGACCAGCGCTAGGCCGATGACGGCGCAGGCGCAGAAGGCATAGGCGAGCGGCAGCGTCGTCCCGTCGTACAATTGCCCGATCAGCGCCCCCGCCCCCGCGGCGAGCAGCGTCTTCGCAAAGCTCTGATAGGAGGAGGCGACGCCCGCCATATGGCCGAAATCCTCCATCGCGATCGAACCGAAATTGCTGCCGATGAACCCGATCAGGCCGACGTTGATCATCATCAGAACCGTGAACATCCACAGCGTCTCGCCGCCGCTCAGCGCGACGAGGATCTGTGCGATCGACGTCGCCATGAAGGCGAAGACGGCGCTTTGCGACACGCGCCGTGCACCGAAGCGCTCGACGATCGCCGCGTTCGAGAAATTCGCCGCCGCGATGCCGATGGCGACGCAGGCGAAGACCAACGGAAACAGGCTTCGCGCGTCGAAGACGTCGGCGATGATCTGCTCGCTACTATTGAGATAGCCATAGAGCGCGGCCTGCATCATGCCCGAGGCGATCATGTAGCCCGCGGCGCGGCGGTGCCGCGTCACCGTCGCCCAGCCCGCAACCATCGTGCGCCAGTCGAGCGGGCGCACGTCGGCGTGAGCGAGCGTTTCGGGCAGCCGGCGCAGCCAGAGGATCATCACCACCCCCATCACCGCGAGGACGATGAAGATCGCACGCCAGCCGGCGACCGCCTCGACCCCCGCGCCCATCGTCGGGGCGATGATCGGCACGACCATGAAGACGAGGAAGATCAGCGACAGGCGCTTCGCCATCGCATCGCCCGAAAAGAGATCGCGGATCACCGCGACGACGATCACGCCCAGCGCAGCGCTGACCAGCCCATGCCCGAAACGCAGCGCGAGCAGCATCGGAAAGCTCATCGCGAGCCCGCAGCCGATCGACAGGATCACATAGCCGACCAGCGCCGGCACCAGCACCCCCTTGCGCCCGAAGCGGTCGGCGAGCGGGCCATAGACGAGCGAACCGATCCCGATGCCGAGCAGATAGACCGAGATCACATATTGGCGGTGGTTCGCCACCGCGACCTCCAGCCCGCGGCCGATCGCGGGCAGCGCGGGCAGCATCGAATCGATGGCGAGCGCGTTCAGCGCCATAACCATCGCCATCATGATCACCATTTCACGATCGCCGGGGAGGCTCAACCGCGGCGAAGGCTCTGTCATTTTGTGCATTGCAACAATGTATGCACATGCCGCCGCTTTGGATAGCCCCTATCCACGTGCCGGCCGGCGAAAGACTGGACGGCCCCATAAGCAAAGGGCCGCCCCGGTCGCCCGGGACGGCTCTCTGCCGGAAATATGATCCGGATCGGACGGTCAGGCCTGGCGGGTGCCGGTCATCGCCATCGAACCGAAGGGACCGGCCTTGATCGTGCCGGTCAGCGTGTCGCCGTCGATGGTCGCTTCGCATTCGAGCGTCATCGGCATCGGCACCTTCATGTTCATCGTCCAGTTCAGCTTGTTGCCGTCGACCTTGCCGTTCTCGACGTCGAGCGATCCCATCGTGCCGGCGTTCTGGCCGGTGAAGCTGTCGCCCTCGCTCTTCACGGTGAAGACCGACTTCTGGTCGCCCATCGGCGACTTGGTCACGCAATCATAGCTGCCGTCGACTTGAGACATCGAAACCCTCCTACTGAAACTAATGTCAATTAGCTGGAGCCACTGTTTCGACGTTCAAACCCAGTCCGTCAAGCTGTGGTTTCACGATCGAGGCGTCGCCGACGACGACATAGACGAGATCGTCGACGCTCAGCGCCTCGCGCGCCGCGGCGTCGACGGCGGGCATGGACATCGCCTCGTATTTCGCGGCGATCGTCTCGTAATAATCGTCGGGGCGATCGAACTTGACGATCGAGCGCAGCCCGCCGAGCACGTCGCCCGACGTCTCGAAGCTGCCGGGCAATTCGCGGACGCTGCCGTTGACCGTCCGCTCCAGCTCCGCCGCCGTCACCCCCTTGTCGCCGAGGAAGGTCTGGAGGTCGCTGCGGAACTCGCGGATCGAATCGCCGGTGCGGTCGGCCTGCACCGGCGCGACCACGACCCAGGTCAGCCGGTCCTTGTCGGCGGAGACCGCCGAACGCACGCCATAGGACCAGCCCTTGGTCTCGCGCAGGTTCATGTTGAAGCGCGACAGGAAGTCACCGCCGAAGATGTCGTTCGCGGCGCGCAGCACCTCGAGGCTGTCGGAGCCCTTCGCGGCGAGCACCTTGCCCGCCATGATGACCGATTGCGGCGATTTGGGCCGGTCGACCAGCAGGATGCGCGGCTGCGGCGCGGGGATGGCGATGTCGAAATGCTTCTCGCCCTTCGGCGCCGCGGGCGGCTTCCACTGACCGAGCGTCGCGTCGAGCTGCCGCCGCACTTCGGCGAGCGTGGTATCGCCGACGACGAAGATGCGGGCGTTGTCGGGGCGGATCCACGCCGAATGGAAGGCGACGAGCTGGTCGCGCGTCGCCGCCGCGACCGCCTTGGCATTCCCGAGGCCCGAGGGCGGGATACCATAGGGATGGTCGGCGCCATAAAGCGCCGGCCGCAGCACGCGCGAGGCGATCGCGTTCGGGTTGTTGAGCTCGGCTTTCAGGCGATTGAGCTGCTGCGCGCGCACCCGCTCCAGTTCCTGCGCGTCGAAGGCCGGGTGGCGGATATAGTCGGCGAGCAGGCCAAGCGAGGCGCTGAGGTTGGGCTTGAGCGCGAACAGACTGAACACGGTCTCGTCGGCGTTGGCGGTGCCGTCGATCTGCGCGCCGAGCCGCTCCTTCGCCTCGGCGAAGGCGATCGAATCGAGGCTGGTCGTCCCCTCGTCCATCAGGCTGAGCATCAGCGACTGGGTGCCCAGCGCATCGTGCGGGTCGGCGGCATAGCCGGCGTCGAAGCTGACCGCGACCTGCACCGTCGGCACCGCGGTCCGCCGCGCGAAGACGACCTCGATCCCGTTGCGCAGCGTCGTGCGCTCGATTGCCGGGAAGTCGAGCGCGGTGAGCCCGCTCACCGCCGGCAGCTGCGACCGGTCGGCGATCGCCGTCGCGCCCATCGCGCCCGTGTCGGGTCCGACGTCGCCGAGCGCCGCGTTCCAGTAGCGGTCGGGCGCGACAGCCGCCGCGGCCTTGCCCGCCGTCACCGCGCCGCCGCGGTTCTCGCCGCCCTCGGTCCGCTCGCCGGGCGTGTAGGTGAGCGAAAAGGCCGGTCGCGCCATCCATTTGCGCGCCACCGCCGCCGCCTGCTCGGGGGTCGTCTTCGCAAGCCGGTCGAGCTCGGTCCGGTAATGATCCGGATCGTTCGAATAGAGCGCGCCCTCGGCCAGCGTCACCGCCTTGCCGCCGAAGCCACCAACCGATTCGAGCCCGGCGATCGTGCCGCCCAGATAGCTCGCCGCCGCGCGTTGCAGTTCGTCGGCGGTCGGCCCGGTTTCGAGGAATTTGGCGATCTCTGCGTCGAGCCGCTGGCCAACCAGCGCCGGATCGACGCCTTCCTTCACATCGGCCTGGACGATCAGTATGCCGGCATCCTCGAAGGTCTGGGCAAAGGCGGCGACCGCGACCGCGACCGGGTCCTTGCGGACCATCGCATTGTCGAGCCGCGAAGAGGACAGCCCGCCGAGTACGGTCGCCGCCATCTGCAGCGGCACCGCCTCGGGATCGTTGAGGCCGGGGATCGCCCACATGCGATAGAGGCGCGTCGTCGGGATCAGGTCACGGACCTCCCTGGCGAGCGGCGCGGGCAGCGTCGGCACCGACACCGGCGGCGCGGTCACCGCCGGGCCCTGCGCAATGTCGCCGAACCATTCGGTCACCTTTGCCTTCGCGGTCGCGACATCGATGTCGCCCGCGAGCACGAGCACCGCGTTGTTCGGTCCGTAATGGTCGGTGAACCAGCGCTTCACATCGTCGAGCGACGCCGAATCGAGGTCGGCCATCGAGCCGATGGTGCTGTGATGATAGGGATGGCCGGTGGGAAAGAGATTCTCGAAAATCTCGTAGCGCAGCAGGCCGAAGGGATTGTTGTCGCCCTGCCGCTTCTCGTTCTGGACGACGCCGCGCTGGTTGTCGAGCTTGTCCTGCGTCACCGCGCCGAGCAGATGCCCCATGCGGTCGCTTTCGAGGAACAGCGCGCGGTCGAGCGCGCCGGTCGGCACCGTCTCGAAATAATTGGTGCGGTCCATGCTGGTGGTGCCGTTGAAATCGGTCGCGCCGACCTGTTGCAGCGGCTCGAAGAAATCGCCGGGCGCATTCTCCGACCCGTTGAACATCAGATGCTCGAACAGGTGCGCGAAGCCCGTCTTGCCCTTCGGTTCATGCTTCGACCCGACGCGATACCACACCGACACCGCGACCACCGGCGCCTTGCGATCCTCGTGCACGATCACGCGCAGGCCGTTGTCGAGCGTGAAAGCCTGCCACGGAATGTCGACCGCCTTCACCAGTTCGGCGACCGGCGCGGGCTGCGCCGCCTTGCTTTTGGCGAGCGCGGGACCGGCGGCGACCAGCGCGGTCGACAGGGCAAGGGCGGCGAGACGGGAAAGACGCGGCATGGACATCCTCTCGAACGGGGAGAAACCGGCCGGCCTGCGGACCGGCCGTGCCGAACGGCAGTGTATCAATGGTGTAGGACGGCCGTGCGGGGCTTTCAAGGCCGATAGAAACGCGCCCCGCTGGCGCGCAGCGCCGCCGGGTCGAACAGCACCGGCTTCAACCTGTGCGCCACGAACAGCGGCGCCTGGTCGTTATAGTGCGGACTGTCCGGCCGCGTCGTCGCGGCCCCGAAGGGCTGGATTGATTCCGAATGCACCCGCCCGTCGCGGTCCCACGTCACGAACAGGATGAAGCTGTCGCCGTGGCGCACTTTCAGGCGCCCGTCGGGCTCCACGTCCCACAGCGTCGAGGCGCGGATCGTGTCGTTGCCGCCGTCGAGCGGCAGGTCGACACGGTGCGGTCCCTCGCCGTGCCGCAGCCGCAGCACCGTGCCCAGCTTCGGATCGAGCGTCGCGAAATGGTCCTGCAGATGCACGACCGTCTGCTTGAGCACGGTCAGCGGGTCGGGCGGCGGGCGTCGCTGGTAATGGCGCCCGCCCGCGGGGCGCAGCAGCATCAGCGCCAGCGCATCGCCATGCCCCTTGCCGTCGAGGTTCCAGTCCCACTTGCGCAGCAGCTGCTGCGCCTCGGCCAGCGCCGGGTCGCCGCTGACGTCGAGCGCGAGCAGCCGGTCGATCCACGCCTTGGCATAGCCGGTCTTCGCATAGCTGGTGTCGTATTTGATCGCCTTCAGCCGCGCCTCGTCGATCAGCCCCGACGCCTCGAACAGCTCGATCAGCCGAGCCGCGCGGTTGGTCATGTCGTCCTCGATCCCCAGCAAGGGCGAAAAGGCCGCAGCGTCGAGCTCGTCGCCCGGCCCCGCCGCGACCCACGGCGTGTTGTTCGCGTTCATCACATAGCCCGAGCGCGGATTGACCAGCGCCGGCACCCGGTCGAAGGGCAGCGCCTTCGTCCACAAATTCGCCGATGTGTCGCCCGGCAGGACGCCGCGCCAATTATAGCCGGCGGGCCGGTCGGGGAACATCGCATTATAGAAGAAGCCGATATTGCCCCTGGCATCGGCATAGACGAAATTGGTCGCCGGCACGCCCTGCCCCGCCATCGCCGCACGCCACTCGGCGAAATCGCGCGCCTTGTTCAGCCGGTAATATTGCGTGACCATGTTCGCCTGGTCGATCCCGGCATAGCGGATGGCGAAGGCGCCCTTGGCACCGACGATCACCGGCCCGTGCACCGAGCGATGGACGGTGCGCGGCACCGGCAGCACGAAGGGACCATATTTGACGCGCAGCCAGACCCGCTTCGTTTCCAGCGGCACCCACTTCCCGTCGAAGCGGTAATTCTCGCCGCTGTCATCGAGTGCCAGCTGGTAGACGTCGATCAGGTCGGGCCGGTTCACCGTGTTGGTCCAGCCGAGATACTTGTTGTGACCGAGGAAAGGATAGGGCGACCCCGGAAAATTCGCCCCGGCGAAATCCCAGCCCTCGCCCGAATGGACGACCAGTTCGTACCAGGCGACGCCGCCCGTCCACGGCTGGTGCGAGTTGGAGACGAGCCGCGTCGCGCCGTCGGTCGAGCGCGACGGTGCGACCGCCATCGCGTTCGAGCCATTGTCGTCGGGATCGCGCCCGACCGGGGTCAGGTCGCGCGCGACCGGCTGCCCCTTGGGGTCGAGCGCCGGCCCGCCCTCGCGCGCCAGCGGCGTGCCCTCGGCGAGCGAGCCGATCGTCGAATCGAGCCCGAAGAAGAAGGGCGACCGCAGCACGAAGCCTGCGACGACATCTTCGCCGGTGACGGGGAACAGCCCCGACAGGCGGACCTCGCCCGGATGCTTGTCGGCATAATGATTGAGCCCGGCGGCATAGGCGGTGAACAGCGCCCGCACGTCCGCAGGCAGGCGCGGCCAGTCGCGCGCGGTGGTCGCGCGCACGCCGAGCAGTTCGGCGACATAGTCGATCTTCGCCCCATCCTCGCCCAGCATCGCCCCGGCGCGCCCGCGGGTCATCGCAAGCACCTCCTGCAGGGTCGAGAAATCATCCTCGGCATGGGCATAAGCGACGCCATAGGCGACGTCGGCATCGGTCTTGCCGAAGATGTGCGGCACCCCGAATTTGTCGCGCGCGATCTGGACGTCGGTCGGCCGGAAGGCAGGCGCGGCGGGCGCCTGCGCCGTCAGCGGCTCCCACAAGGCCAGCCCCAGCGCGGCGGCCGCCAGCAGCAGGAGCAATCCCAGCAAAGCCCGTCGCAGCATGTCCGCCATCCTTCCTGTCTTCGGCCGCGATGGTGTGGCGGGCGAACGGTGCGAAGGCAAGCGGCTGTGTCGCCTGGGGGCTTCGGAAACGATTCGCGCAGAGGCGCAGAGATCGCAGAGATTATGTTCACGCGGAGCCGCGGAGGCGCGGAGATATGGTTAGGGCCGACAGGCCCCATATTTTCCCGATCTCGGCGCCTGACGACAAGGTGGGCGAGAAGAAGCCGCTTCGCGGCAAGCGCGATTTCTCCGCGTCTCCGCGGCTCCGCGTGAACCCGATTCAAACTCTCTGCGCCTCTGCGCGAATCTTCCCCAACACTGCGCTCCTCCCGGCCGATTTTCGCCGCACCTCCCCCTCTCCACGCGAATCTCGAAACGCGCTCTTGTGTTGCATAACGGCAACACTATCTCTGTCGGCAAGAAAGGGGATCCTTTACATGAACCTCGAAAAATTCACCGATCGCGCCAAGGGTTTCCTCCAGTCGGCGCAGACGATCGCGATCCGCATGAACCACCAGCGGATCGGCCCCGAGCACATCGCCAAGGCGTTGCTCGAGGACAAGGACGGCATGGCCGCCGGCCTGATCCAGCGCGCCGGCGGCGATGCCGCCCGCGCCGTGCAGGGCATCGACGCCCTGCTCGCCAAGGTGCCCGCCGTGTCGGGATCGGGCGCGCAGGCCACGCCGGGGCTCGACAATGACGCGGTGCGCCTGCTCGATCAGGCCGAACAGGTCGCCAGCAAGGCCGGCGACGGCTTCGTCACCGTCGAGCGGCTGCTGCTCGCCATGGTGCTCGCCGCGACGACCCCGGTCGGCAAGGCCTTCGCCGACGCCGGCGTGAAGGCCGACGCGCTGAACACCGTCATCAACGAGCTGCGCCGCGGCCGCACCGCCGACACCGCGGGCGCCGAGGACAGCTTCGAAGCGCTCAAGAAATATGCCCGCGACCTCACCGAAGTCGCGCGCGAGGGCAAGCTCGACCCGGTGATCGGCCGCGACGAGGAAATCCGCCGCACCGTGCAGATTCTCGCGCGCCGCACCAAGAACAACCCCGTCCTCATCGGCGAACCCGGCGTCGGCAAGACCGCGATCGCCGAAGGGCTCGCACTGCGCATCGCCAACGGCGACGTCCCCGACAGCCTCAAGGACCGCCGCCTGCTTGCGCTCGACATGGGCGCGCTGATCGCGGGCGCCAAATATCGCGGCGAGTTCGAGGAGCGCCTCAAGGGCGTGCTCGACGAGGTCAAGTCGGCCGAGGGCGAGATCATCCTGTTCATCGACGAGATGCACACGCTGGTCGGCGCCGGCAAGGGCGAGGGCGCGATGGACGCCTCGAACCTGCTCAAGCCCGCGCTCGCGCGCGGCGAGCTCCACTGCATCGGCGCGACGACGCTCGACGAATATCGCAAATATGTCGAGAAGGACCCCGCGCTCCAGCGGCGGTTCCAGCCGGTGTTCGTCGGCGAGCCGACGGTCGAGGATTCGATCAGCATCCTGCGCGGGCTCAAGGAGAAATATGAGCTGCACCACGGCGTGCGGATCACCGACGGCGCGATCGTCGCCGCGGCGACGCTGTCGAACCGCTATATCACCGACCGCTTCCTGCCCGACAAGGCGATCGACCTGATGGACGAGGCCGCGAGCCGCATCCGCATGGAGGTCGAATCGAAGCCCGAGGAGATCGAGACGCTCGACCGCCGCATCATCCAGATGAAGATCGAGGAAGCCGCGCTCGGCAAGGAAAGCGACGACGCGTCGCGCGACCGGCTTGCGAATCTGCAGGCCGAACTCGCCAACCTCGAACAGCAGTCGGCCGAACTCACCCAGAAGTGGCAGGCCGAAAAGGAGAAGATCCACGCCGAGGCGAAGATCAAGGAACAGCTCGACGCCGCGCGCGTCGCGCTCGACCAGGCGCAGCGCGCGGGCGACCTCGGCAAGGCGGGCGAGCTCAGCTACGGCACCATCCCCGCGCTCGAAAAGCAGCTCGAGGAGGCGCAGGCCGTCGCGGGCAATGCGATGCTGCGCGAGGAGGTCACCGCCGACGACATCGCCGCGGTGGTCAGCCGCTGGACCGGCATCCCGGTCGACCGGATGCTGGAGGGCGAGCGTGAGAAGCTGCTCGGCATGGAGGCGCATCTCGGCCAGCGCGTGATCGGGCAGGACGAGGCGGTGCGCGCGGTCTCGACCGCGGTGCGCCGCGCGCGCGCCGGGCTGCAGGACCCGAACCGGCCGCTCGGCAGCTTCCTGTTCCTCGGCCCGACGGGTGTCGGCAAGACCGAACTGACCAAGGCGCTGGCGCGCTTCCTGTTCGACGACGACAATGCGATGGTCCGCATCGACATGTCCGAATTCATGGAAAAGCACAGCGTCGCGCGGCTGATCGGCGCGCCGCCGGGCTATGTCGGCTACGAGGAAGGCGGGGTGCTCACCGAAGCGGTGCGCCGCCGCCCCTATCAGGTCGTGCTGTTCGACGAGGTCGAGAAAGCGCATGGCGACGTGTTCAATATCCTGCTCCAGGTGCTCGACGACGGGCGGCTGACCGATGGGCAGGGCCGCACGGTCGACTTCACCAACACGCTGATCATCCTGACCTCGAACCTCGGCAGCCAGGCGATCGCCGCGCTTCCCGACGACGCGCCGGTCGAACAGGCCGAACCCGCGGTGATGGAGGTCGTCCGCGCCCATTTCCGGCCCGAGTTCCTGAACCGGCTCGACGAGATCGTGCTGTTCCACCGCCTGGGCCAGCAGCATATGGGCGGCATCGTCGACATCCAGGTCGCGCGCGTGCAGAAACTGCTCGCCGACCGCAAGGTGACGCTCGACCTCACCGACGCGGCGCGCAGCTGGCTCGGCCGCGTCGGCTACGACCCCGTCTATGGCGCCCGCCCGCTGAAGCGCGCGGTGCAGAAATATCTGCAGGACCCGCTCGCCGACCTCATCCTCAAGGGCGAGGTCAGGGACGGTCAGACGGTCAAGGTCGACGAGGGCGACGGGGCGTTGGTGCTGACGCCGGTATAAGGAGGCCAAAGACAAGACCACCGGTCTGGATTCGATCCAGACCGGTGGTTCTGAAATCCGCTTCTACCGTATGTCTCGCCGTGTCGTCAGACTATACTGTTCGGCGCCGACGATTATTGCCCGCTCGGGCGACCGCGGCTGTAATCGATGATGTCGCGGGCGGTCGCATTGCCGGAATCCGCCAGACGGCGCCATTCGCCGCGCGTCTTGCACACCCGTTCCTTGCGGGCGAGCGAGCCGGTCACGTCGACCCGGCGGCAAACCATTTCCGCATCGGGGTCGTCTTTCTTGTCCGCCACGGGCTGCGGGTTGGACGCCTGCAAGAGGGCGCTCAGGATAATGGATGCCACGTACATGTCTGCCCCTTCCGGCCAATCAGCCCGAATTACCAATGGATCGCGCCACTCGCAAGAGGCTCATCGCGCCGCCGGCTCGGTCAGCGTGTCGGCTGTCCGGCAATAATCGGCGATGACGGCCTGCTCTTCGGGGCTCAAATGCGGGTTCCACACGTCGAAGATGAGGATGGCGCGCAGCGAATCGCTTTCGTTCCAGGCTTCATGTTCGATGGTATCGTCGAAAGCGAAGGGCCGGCCTTCGACCCATTCGCGCGTCTCCCCGCCGACGCGGAAGCCGCAACGCGGCGGCACGATCAGCGGCAGATGGATGATTGCCCGGGTATTGGTGACGCCGGTGTGCGGCGGAATGCGCGTATGCGGGCGCAACATCGAGAAAAAGGCGCTGGGCGCCCGGCCCGGAATATGCGCGCTGGGCGTCGCGGCGAGCGCGGCAGCGGTTTCCGGACAGCGGTCGAGGACGGGCTGGTTGGGCTGGCCATACTCCCACAGGAAGCAGGCGCTCCAGTCGGCATTGTGGTCCAGCTGGTCCCACTGGCTGCCCGATGCACCTTTGTCCATGCGGACATAGGGCCGCAGCGCGTCGCCGGGATCGGCGAGCAACGCCTCGAGTTCGGCGCGGATTGCCGGAGCGCGCGCGGCCAGATCGTCGAACCACGGAAAATGGTGGTCGTCGAAATATTCGTCGGCCGGCAGGAACGGATAATGGAGGCCTGCGCACTGGTTCCGATAGACGCGGCGACGCCCGAGGGCATGGTCGAGGAAAGCGGTGGAACGCCGGCGCGCCGTTTCATCGAGCGCCGAAAGGCGCGAACCGAATTCGCGCTCGACGAAGCCGGCGAGCGCGGCCTGTTGCGCCTGGCAATAGGCGCGCGCATGGTCGAGGATCTGCACAAAGGCCGGCGCCGGATCGGCGATCTGCTCGCCGAGCTGGAGCACCGCCGACCAGCGCAGAAGCGCGTCGCGCGTTTCGCCGCGCCGTTCGTGCAGTTCGGCCAGCCGGACGAGCGCGGCAACGTCGCGCTGGTCGGTCTCGAGCGCGCCTTGCAAGGCCCGCCGCTCACCGTCGTCGTCACCGAGCAGGCGGTGCGCATGCGCGAGATTGCGCCACAGGCTTCCGGCTTGCGGATCGACTGAGACGGCGTGCGTGAACAGCCGAACCGCGGTCGCGGAATCGCCGACGTTCAGCGCGACGAGCCCCTGAGCATTGGCTTCGTGGGACGAAAGAGTCGACTTGGACATGACTTTCCCTACGCTGCGAACGGCGCATTGGAAAGACGGCGCTTGTCGCCCGGCCGGTCGCGATTATGGTGCGACCATGGTTTCCACGCCCGCTTTCGATCCCGCCGATCCGACATGGCTTGCACACCGCTACGACATGGCGGCGGACCGCCTGCTGTTCCGTCACGTGCCCCACGCAATGCACGCCGCAGGACCATTTCTGACCGACGAGCTCGTCGGCGGGCAGCCCGAGATCGTGGCGCCGCGCGCCGCGAGCGTCGAGGCCGCGCGCGGTAACGCTGGCGCGATCCATTTCCTGTTTCATTCCGCCTTCTGCGCCTCGACGCTGCTCGTGCGGGCGCTGGATATTCCGGGTCATTCGATGGGTCTTTCCGAACCCGTCCTGCTCAACGACATCACCGGCATCCATCGCCGTGGCGAGCGCGGGGGGGCGGAGCTTGCACATCTGCTCGACGATGCGCTCCTGCTGCTCGCGCGGCGCTGGACACCGGCGGAGACGGTCGTGGTCAAGCCTTCCAACATCCTTGCGGGGCTGATGACGCCGATGATGGCACTGCGCCCCGACGCCCATGCGCTGCTCCTGCACGCACCGCTGCGCGAGTTTCTGCTGTCGGTCGCACGCAAGGGTTTATGGTGCCGTCTATGGGCGCGCGAGCTTCTCGAAGGATTGCTGCGCGAGAATCTCGTCGATCTGGGGTTCGAGGCCCGCGACTATTTCCGGCTCAGCGACCTTCAGGTGGCGGCGGTCGGGTGGCTGGCCCAGCAGCGCCTGTTCATCGCACTGGCCGAACGCTTTCCCGATCGCGTCCGCACCCTCGATTCGGAAAGCCTGCTGGCCGACCCCGCCGCCACGCTGAAGGCGCTCGCGGACTTTTCGATGCTTCCGGCCGCAGCGGCGGCAGGCGGCGACCTGGCCGGCCGCACCGTCTTCTCGCGGCACAGCAAATCGGGCGCCGATTTCTCGGTCGAAGCGCGCAAGCAGGAGCGCGCCGCGGCGACGGCAGCCTATGGCGACGAGATCGACAAGGTGCATGATTGGACGCTAGCGGTGGCTGACACCGCCGCGATCCCGCTGGTCCTGCCAAACGCCCTGCTACCCCCTGCCGGTGCGCGTTAGCGCGGGACGACTGTCGCTAGAATCGCCGGCGAAAGCGGGGTCCGCGCGAGGCGGACCATGCTATCTGGAACCTCGCTTTCGCCGGGGTTCCGGAAGGCGAAACGGTCTCCGACCAAGGCGATATGGCTTTGGATCGGGAAGATGGATCGGCTGTCCCGCTCACGTGCGGCGTTTCGAATCGATTTCCCTGACATAGCGAAAGGCGTGAATGGCGTTGCCGCCCAGAAGAACCGTGCCTCCCTTTCGAGTAAAACCGTTCGAGCCATTCTTCAGCGATCACCCATAAAAAAGGGAGCGGGCATCACTGCCCGCTCCCGATTTTTTCGCGTATTCGCTCTTAGAAGCGGACGCGAGCCGCGGCGACGTAACGGCGTCCGATCGAATCGTAGGTCGACGGGAAGGTGTTGCCGCTGTTGTAGGTCGTCGAACCCGCTTCACCACCAACCAGCGGCGGCTTCTTGTCGAACAGGTTCTGCACGCCCACCGTCACGGTCAGATTCTCGAGAACGTTGAACCGCGTCGTCAGGTCGAAATAATCATATGCCTTGATACGATTGAAGTTAACCTGCTTGCCGGACAGGGTGCCCGTGCCGGCGCCCAGCGCGCCCTCGAAGATCTCGCGCGAGTTGTCATCGAAGCCACGGTCCGCGTAGTCGCTGGCCAGACCTTCATACTTGCTGCTGCCGATGTGGCGCCACAGCAGCGAGACGTCGAAGTCGTCGAACGCCAGCGAGGTGCGAAGCGACCACTGCCACTCGGGAATCGGCTGACCGCAGTTTGCCGAGAAATAGCCGACGCAATCGCGATTATAGCTGCCCGGAGCCGACTGGAACTTCGACTGCTCCGTCCAGTTCAACTGGCCGGCAAAGCTGAGGTTCGCGAAGCCCACGTCGCGCGAGTAGTTCAGGTTGACGTCGATGCCGCTGGTTTCCAGCGTGCCGAGGTTCGACGTCGTCAGGAACAGACCCGGTGTCGTGTTCGGATCGCCATTCAAACCACCCGTCAGCGGATCGCGACGGATCGACGTACAGGCGGCCGTCGACGACGCACCAGCCGCCGGCGACGAGGGATCGGCACCGAAGCAGGCCGAGATAGCGTCACCAGGGGTCGGCGACGTGATCGCACCCGTGATCTTGATGTGGTAATAGTCAACCGACAGCGACAGCTTCGGAACGAAGCTGGGCTGCAGCACGACGCCGACCGTCCAGGTCTTGCCGATTTCCGGCCCGAGGTTCAGGTTACCGCCGCCCGTGGCGTTGGCCTGGCCCGAAATCGGCTGGGCGATGAAGTCCACCGTGCTGGCCGGCGTGCCCGGCGCGAGCTGCGCAATACAGACAGCGCGCAGTTCGCCGGTCGGATTGGCCCGAATGATGTTGCCGTTATCGTCGCGCGTCGCGCACGGGTCGTCCTGCAGGTTGGTCAGTCCCGTATTCACCGGCGAGAACAGTTCGGCGATATTCGGCGCACGAACCGCCCGCGCATAGTTGCCGCGGAACTTGATATCGCTGATCGGGGTCCAGCTGCCGCCGACCTTCCACGTCGTGGTGTTGTACGACGGGCTGCCGACCGCATCGACCTTGTAGGACGAATAGCGGATGCCGCCTTCGATGGTCAGATCCTCGAAGAAAGGCTTGTCCTGGACGAGCGGAACGATGAGTTCACCGATCGCTTCATAGACGTTGAAGCCACCATCGATGTTCGGCGCGGCACCGCCAGCACCGCCGAGGTCACCGCCGGCCGCGAGTGTATCGGACGCCTGCGACGCCTTATACTCGCGATATTCGCCGCCGACCGCGAAAGAGATCGGGTCTGACGCCATCGGGCTGGCAACGCCGAAATCACCGCTGAGCATCGCGCGGGCCTGCGCCATCGACGTCTTGGTGCGGACCGTCGACACCTCGTTCAGGAAGCTGATCGCCTCGGGCGTCCAGCTGCTGTTGCCTTCCACGCCGAACCAGTTGATCGGAACGCAGCCTGCGGCCGTGCCGTCAAAACAGCTTGTCGTGTTGTTCGCGAGGAAGCTGTCGCGCACCCGCGAGTTCAGCGTATAACCGCCGATCTGCTGCAGATTTTCGGATTCGCCATAGCTGCCGAAGACATCCCAGCTGATCGTATCGGTGACACCACCACGGAAACCCAGCCGATAATCGAAGAAGTTGGTCGTGTATTCGCTGATACGCGGACCGACTTCGGTCGCACGACGGAACAACGAACTCGTCACCGTCCGATAGGCCGCATCGCCCGGCGTCAGAGACGGATCGGCGGCGGCAGTGCAGGTCGCCGCATCAATGCCGTTCGCATCACAAAAGGTGGTGCGCAAAGTATCGTTGAGGAACGGGTTGTTCAGCGGAATATTGACCCCGATACCAAACGCGCCCGACGGTGCGATGATCGTGCTGACGGTATTCTTCGAGAAAACGCCGCGCGTATAGACTTCAAGCGCATCGCTGATCTCATAGTTGGCAGCGCCGTACATGTTGAACCGCTTGAAGGGCGTCTGGTAGACGTTGTACGGGTTGAAGTTGAACGCCGTAAAGCTGGTGCCCGGATTGAAGTCCGTGCCGGCGGCGTTGATTTGCCGCGTACCCTGCCCAGGAAGCGAAAAGCGCGACGGAACCGCGGTGCCCGAGCCGCCCGCGCCACCAGAACTGGAGCTGAGGGCATAGAGGCCATGCTCGCGGCCGCCCTGATAGATGGGATCCGATTCCTGATAGCCGATGCTGAACACGGCGTTGCCGCGACCATCGTCGAAGTTCGCGCCGATCGTCACGTCGGCGCGTAGCGTGTGGCCGTCGCCGCGCTCGGTGATCTGGTTCGAGATGTTGGCTTCGATACCCGCGAAGTTGCGCTTCGTGATGAAGTTGACGACGCCCGAGACGGCGTCGGCGCCGTAGGTCGTCGAAGCGCCGCCGGTCAGCACATCGACGCGCTCGATCAACGCCAGCGGAATGTTGTTGAGGTCGAAGCGACCATTCAGTTCGGCCGGCACCAGACGGACGCCGTCGATCAGGACGACGTTGCGGTTCGAACCGAGGTTGCGCAGGTTGACGAACGACGCACCGCCGTTGCCGTTGTTGACCGCCGAGCCGATCGACGGCGTGACGCCGGGCAGTTCGCGCAGCAGTTCTTCGGCGACGTTCGCCTGCTGCATGTCGATCTCATCCGCACCGATGGCGGTAACGGGCGAGGCCGATTCCAGGTTCGGGTTGCGGATCAGCGTGCCGGTCACGACGATTTCCGAGCTGCTGGTCGCGCCTTCGTCCTGCGCATAGGCAGGAGCCGAAACGAGGGCGACGCCGAGCACCAGCGGCGCAGCGCCCAGCTTCAGCTTCGAATATTGGGTTTTCTTCACAGTGCAGTCCCTTGCTCTGATGGATCGAGATACCCGGGCATACACGGCGTGGACGATTCAACGCCCCCGCATAGACACCCCGATAGCGTGCGGGATGGCCGGTCATTCATCTGGAGTAAAGGAAATTCCCGGCGCTTTCTGCCGTTTCGCCAGCGATTGTGACGTATTTGCAACAACCCGGAGACGCCGCGAAACACTATGCGCCGGGGCGGCCGCTTTGCGTTATTTTGTTTCAACGGTTACGATTTTGCGGCTCGGCTCCCGTTGGTCAGCGCGGCATCGGACCCGCGAGCGTGCCGGGGTCGAGCCGCGCGCCGCGCCACATCAGGCCCCAGTGCAGATGTGGCCCTGTGGCGCGGCCGGTCCGGCCCACCGTCCCCAGCACCTGCCCCTGCGCCACCCGGTCGCCGACCGCCACGTCGAGCCGCTGGCAATGCAGGAAGGCACTGTTGAGGCCCATGCCGTGGTCGACGATGAGCAGATGGCCTTCGAGCGTGAAGGGGACCGCCGCCGCCAGCACGACGACGCCGTCGGCGGGGGCGCGGAAGGGGGTGCCGGCGGGAACCGCGACGTCGGTGCCGCTGTGATAGCTCCCCGGCTTGCCCTGATAGACGCGCTGCGACCCGAAGAAGCCCGATAGGCGGCCGGTCGCCGGCCAGCGGAACGTCTGGCGCCAGCCGTCCGAATCGGCCTGCACCGCGCGCGCCGCGCGGATTTGCGCCAGCTCGTCGGGGCGCCGCCGCTCGAACTCCGCGTCGCTCGCCGCGCTGCCGCGCCAAGGCGCGTTGACATGCTCGATCCGCCACTGGCCCACCGCGACCGCCAGCGTCCGTTCGACCCGTCGCCCGTCGGACAGCGTCGCGACGAGGCGCTGGGCCGCGGGCGCGTCGCGGTCGAAGGCGACCAGGAATGCCCCGTCGGCGGCGAGCGCCACCGCTTCGCCGTCGAGCGCCAGCGCGCGCGTGCCGCCGGGCGCCTGCCCGATCAGCGCACCGCCCTGGATGGCGGTACCGCGAAAATGGAAATCGGCGGGTCCTGCGACAGCAGGCGGCGGCGCGGGCGGCGTCGGGACGGACGCCTCGGGCGCAGGCGGTCGCGGAGATGGGGCCGGCGGCGCGTCCTCCGCCACCGGAACGCAGCCGGCGACGGCGATCGCGCCAAGCAGCGACAGGAAGACCGGACCCCGGGGCCGCGCCCCGCGTGCCGTCATGCGCCGGGCACCGCGTCCAGCATCGCCCGCGTCGCGATTGCGGCGCTCGCATAGGGTTCCTGACGCGCCACCGACCAATAGCGCAGTTCGTCGAGCCCGATTGGCGCGCCGCTGACCGCGCACAGCACATGGTCGCCGGGCGACAGGGTGCGAAAGCCGTTCGGGCCGTATTGCAGGCGGGCGAGGCGGTTGCGGCTGGCGATCAGCATGATTCGATGTCCGTTCGAGCGTAAATCATGGCAGAGCTTATAGCAGCTCCGCCCCCGGCGGCCACCCCCGCCGCCGTCAGAACAGCTCGCCCTGCCCGCGTCCGGGCGCAGCGAGCGGCGGCTTGCGGGCGGGTTTCGGCGCGGGCGTAGGCGGCGTTCCATCGGCCGCCGCCTGCACCGGCACCTCGCCATCGGCGAACTGGAGCCGCAGATGCCCCGCCGCGCGCGCGCCGGCCGCGGTCGTCACGATCGTCCCGCCGGCATCGCGCACCATCGCATAGCCGCGCGACAGCAGCGCGCGCGGATCGAGCGAGGCGAGCAGCCGCGCCAGGCCCGACAGCCGCGCCCGGTCGCGATCCCATGCCCGCGCCAGCAGCGCCGGGCGCAGTGCCGCCGACCGACTCGCCAGCCGCTCGGCGACGACCGCGAGCCGGTGGCGCTGACAGCGGTCGAGCCTGTCCCCGGCATCGTCGAGCCGCTGGCGCTGCGGCGCATAGAGAGCCTCTCGCCGCGGCAGGTGCCGCGCCAGCGCAGTCAGCCGCTCGCCTGCCAGCCCCTGATGGCGATTCGCCGCGCCGAGCATCCGCCCGCGCCACGTCGCCAGCTGCGTCATCAGTTCGGCGCGCACCGGCACCGCCATCTCGGCCGCCGCGGTCGGGGTCGGAGCGCGCATGTCGGCGGCATAGTCGGCGAGCGTCACGTCGGTCTCGTGCCCCACCGCGCTGATCGTCGGGATGCGGCAATCGGCGATCGCGCGCACGACGACCTCCTCGTTGAACGCCCACAGATCCTCGATCGAACCGCCGCCGCGCGCAACGATGACGAGGTCCGGGCGCGGCACCGGGCCGCCGGGTTCCAGCGCGTCGAAGCCGCGGATCGCGGCCGCGACCTGCGCCGCCGCGCCCTCGCCCTGCACCAGCACCGGCCAGACGATCACATGCGTCGGACAGCGGTCGGCGAGGCGATGGAGGATGTCGCGGATCACCGCGCCGGTCGGTGAGGTGACGACCCCGATGGTGCGCGGCAGGAAGGGCAGCCGGTCATATTTCCGCTCGCGGTCGAACAGCCCCTCGGCGCCGAGCCGCGCCTTCAGCTTCTCGAACAGCAGCATCAGCGCGCCCTCGCCCGCGACCTCGAGTGATTCGACGACGAGCTGATATTTGGAGCGGCCGGGATAGGTGGTGAGCTTGCCGGTCGCGATCACCTCGATCCCGTCCTCGGGCCGGAAGGCGAGGCGGCCCGCCTGCCCCTTCCACATCACCATGTCGATCAGCGCATTGTCGTCCTTCAGGCAGGCATAGAAATGCCCCGACGCCGCGCGCTTGGTGCCAGACAGCTCGCCGCGGACGCGGACGCGGCCGAACCCGTCCTCGACCGCGCGCTTGATCGCCGCCGACAACTGGCTGACCGTCATCGCGGGCGCGCCGGACGCCCCGGATGCCGCGGACGCATTGTCGCGCGCGCCTGCCTCGGCTAACAGCCGCGCGGGCGCTTCGCTGTCGGACGCCGGATCGGGAAAAGGGACTGCCATGAATATCCTGCTCATCGGGTCGGGGGGCCGCGAACATGCGCTGAGCTGGCAACTGGCACAATCGCCAAGCTGCGCCAAGCTCTATGCCGCTCCCGGCAACCCGGGGATAGAGGCGCACGCCGAATGCGTACCGATTCCCGCCGACGACCTCGACGGCCTCGTCGCCTTCGTCCGGACGCACGCCGTCGACTTCGTCGTCGTCGGCCCGGAAGCGCCGCTCGTCGCAGGCCTCGCCGACCGGTTGCGCGCGATCGGCGTCGCGGTCTTCGGTCCCTCGGCCGCCGCGGCGCGGCTCGAAGGATCGAAGGGCTTCACCAAGGATCTGTGCGCGCGCGCCGGCATTCCCACCGCCGCCTACGCCCGCGCCACCTCGGCCGAGGAGGCGCTGGCGCTGCTCGACGGCTTTTCGATTCCCGTCGTTATCAAGGCCGACGGCCTCGCCGCGGGCAAGGGCGTGATCATCGCCGCGACGCGCGCCGAGGCAGAGGCGGCGATCGAGGACATGTTCGCCGGCGCTTTCGGCGGCGCGGGGGCGGAGGTCGTCCTCGAAGACTATCTGACCGGTGAGGAGGCGAGCTTCTTCGCGCTGTCCGACGGCACCGACGTCATCGCCTTCGGCAGTGCGCAGGACCACAAGCGCGTCGGCGACGGCGACACCGGCCCCAACACCGGCGGCATGGGCGCCTACAGC
Source organism: Sphingopyxis sp. 550B (assembly GCF_057401805.1). Taxonomy (NCBI): domain Bacteria; kingdom Pseudomonadati; phylum Pseudomonadota; class Alphaproteobacteria; order Sphingomonadales; family Sphingopyxidaceae; genus Sphingopyxis; species Sphingopyxis sp. 550B. The sequence goes on from NZ_CM171610.1 coordinate 565,609, forward strand.
CCCGCGCCGGTACTGAACCCCGATCTCGAGGCGCAGGTGATGGACCGCATCGTCCGCCCGACGGTCGCGGCGCTCGCCGCCGACGGCACCCCCTATGTCGGCGTGCTGTTCGCCGGGCTGATGCTGACCGACACGGGGCCGCAGCTCATCGAATATAACTGCCGCTTCGGCGACCCCGAATGCCAGGTGCTGATGATGCGCTTTCTCGGCGATTTCGCCGGATTGCTCCATGCCGCCGCGACCGGCGCCCTCGCCGGCGCGCCGCCGCCGGCCTTTTCGGGCGACTATGCGCTGACGGTGATCATGGCCGCGAACGGCTATCCGGGTACCCCCGAAAAGGGCGGCGCCATCCGCGGCATCGCGGAGGCGGAGGCGGGCGGCGTGCGCGTCTTTCACGCCGGCACCGCACGCACCGACGGCGCGATCGTCGCCGCCGGCGGCCGCGTGCTCAGCGTCACCGCGACCGGCCACAGCGTCACGGAGGCGCAGGCGCGCGCCTATGCCGCGGTCGACCGGCTCGATTTCCCCGGCGGCTTCTGCCGCCGCGACATCGGCTGGCGCGAAGTCGCGCGCGAGGCGCGCTAAGGGCGGAATCGCCTGAAAAAACAGCCTTGTGCTCCCGCGCAGGCGGGAGCCCAGAACGACGAAAAGCCTGCGTGGTATTATGCCGCTCTGGGTCCCCGCCTGCGCGGGGACCCAGCCCGACCGCGATGGCGCGGCACTGGACGCGCCGCGCGCCGCCGCATAAACTGACGGCAAAGCAGGGAGATCATCATGACGTGGCTACAGGAAAACTGGATCATCGCGGTCGTCGGGCTCGTCGTCGCGATCGCGCTTCTCTGGTGGCTGTTCGGGCGATCGAAAGCCGAAGAGGCCGCGCCGCCGACCGTCGCGCCCGCCGAGCCGCGCAAGCCGCTCGAACCGGCGAAGCCCGACATCGTCGCCGCCGAGCCCGCGCGCTTCAAGCCCGCCGAGCCGGCCCCGGCTCCCGTTCCGTCTGCGCCGCCCCCGCCCCCCGCTCCGGCTGCTGAAGCGCCGCTGCCAGATCCGGCGCCGGCCGAAGCCCCGGCGGCGCCCGCCCAGCCGGCGGCGCCCGCCGACAATCTGCGGCTGCTGAAGGGCGTCGGCCCGAAACTCGCCGCGCTGCTCGGCGGCCTCGGCATCACCCGCTTCCAGCAGATCGCCGACTGGAGCGACGCCGACATCGCCGCGATCGACGCGCAGCTTGGTGCATTTCAGGGCCGCATCGCGCGCGACAATCTGGTCGATCAGGCAAGTTATCTGGCGCGCGGCGACAAAGCCGGGTTCGAGGCGCAATATGGCGCGCTGGGCGGAGAGCTTTGACCATCCTCTTCCCGCAGTGAAAGGGGCGCGTGGTGTTCGGCCTGTTTGACCGGCTCTATCGATGGGAAGGCGCAAGCCGCCGCTGGGCCCTCTCGCGGCCGCTGGCGGTCTATGCGGCCCTGTTGGCACCCGCCGTAATGGCGTTGACGCTGCTTCTGCTCATCGGAAACAGGCCGATATGGCACGCGATCCTGTGGCCCATATTCTGGCTGTCGATCGGCATGATGTTCGCGTGGATGACCTATTCCATCCTCCGCACGTTGCGCGCGGTCTGGAAAGCCATTCGCGGCCAGCCCCATGAACTGCAACATTGGCGGGAGCCGTAGCGCCACTGCGGCGCATCACTCCTCCCTGTCGTCATCCCGCGCCCGCGCTTCGCTGACCAGCAGCTTGTCGATCTTGCGCCCGTCCATGTCGACGATCTCGAAACGCCAGCCCCTGTTGGTGAAATACTCGCCCTCCTCAGGCAGGCGCTTGAGCACCGCGAGCGCATGACCGGCGGCGGTCGCATAGTCGCGGTCGTCGTCGAGTTCGATCCCCAGCCGCTCGGCCATCTGGTCGGCGGGCATCGATCCGGCGATCAGCAGGCTGCCGTCGTCACGCTCGACGACGAAGGGCTCGCTGCCGATATCCTGGTCGGACGCGAATTCGCCGGCGATCGCTGACAGCAGGTCGGCGGGGGTCACCAGCCCCTCGAAATGCCCATATTCGTCGTGGACGAGCAGCATCGGCACGTCGGCCGCACGCAGGCCTTCCAGCGCGTCCATCGCGTCGATCTGATCATGGATGACGCTCGCATGGCGGGTCAGCGTCTCGAGCGCGAGCGTCTCGCCGCGGAACAGCGCGGCGGCGATGTCGCGCGCCTGGACGACGCCGACGATGTCGTCGACCGATCCGCGCGCCACCGGCAGCCGCGTGTGCGGCGTTTCGAGCAGCTTGGCGCGCACCGCGGCGGCGTCGGCGGCGACGTCGATCCAGTCGACGTCCTTGCGCGGCGTCATCACCTCGCGCACCGGCCGGTCGGCCAGCCGCACGACGCCCGAGATGATCGCGCGCTCGCTTTCCTCGATCACCCCCGATTTCGACGCCTCGGCGACGATCAGGTGCAATTCCTCCGCCGTCACCCTGTCCTCCGATTCGCGGTTGAGGCCGAGCAGGCGAAAGACGAGACTCGAACTGGTGTCGAGCAGCCAGACCAGCGGCGCGGCGATGCGCGACAGCCAGTACATGAAGGGTGCGACGATGATCGCGACGCGCTCGGGCGAGCGCAGCGCGAACTGCTTGGGCACCAGTTCGCCGGCGATCAGCGAGGCATAGGTGGTCAGCGCGATGACGATGGCAAACGCCGCGCTCAGCGCTGTCTGCGGGTCGATTCCGAACAACGCCGCCAGCCGGTCGGCGACCGGCTGGCCCAGGCTGGCGCCCGAATAGGCACCGGTCAGAACGCCGATCAGCGTGATGCCGACCTGCACCGTCGACAGGAAGCGGCCCGGATCGGCGGCGAGCTGACGCGCGATCCGCGCGCCGTTGCTCCCTCTTTTCTCGGCCGCTTGCAGCCGCGGGTCGCGCGACGACACGATGGCCAGTTCGGACATGGCGAAAACGCCGTTGAGCAGGACGAGGATCGCGATGATGGCGACGTCCGACCAGGGGAAGGGCGTCATGGGACGGGCAACGGGCGCTCCGGCGCCTGGCCCCTGCAAGGATCGGTCATGCCGCCCCTATACGGCAAAGCCGCCGCGTTGCACAACAATATGCTCCGCACGCCGGCGAACGGGTCTGGATATGGCCGCAAGAAGGCGCCTCCCCTCCCGCAAGCGGGAGGGGCAGCGAGGCTTGCCGGCTTGCTGGCCAGCCACGGCGGGTGAGCAGACGCAACGCCGCCGGGAGAGTTGACCCGCCACCTTCCGCCCGTCGGCTCAGCCGCCGTTCAGCAAGATTCTGGAACCAGATGCGCGGCCATATGTTATCGCCATGGAGGGCGGCCGCCGCAAGACCAGCCGGCGGCGCCCATGAAAGGGAGCGACCCATGAAGAACAGGACGATCAAGCTCACCATGTTCACCGCCGTCGGCGCGCTGATGCTCACCGGCTGCGTGACCGATCCGGAGACCGGACAGCAGCGCATTTCCAAGGCCGCGATCGGCGGCGTCGGCGGCGCGCTCGGCGGCTATCTGCTCGGTGACCTCATCGGCGGCAAGCGCGACCGCACCGAAAAGATCGTCGGCGCCGGCATCGGCGCCGTGGCGGGCGCGGGCGCAGGCTATTACATGGACCAGCAGGAAAAGAAGCTGCGCGAACGCACCGCCGGCACCGGCATCGACGTCGAGCGCCAGGGCGACCAGCTCGTCCTCAACATGCCCGGCGACGTGACCTTCGACTATAACAGCGCGGTCGTGAAATCGCAGTTCCGCAGCGCGCTCGACAGCGTCGCCTCGACGCTCTCCGAATATCCCAGCACCTATGTCGACGTCTACGGCCACACCGATTCGACCGGCAGCGACAGCTACAACCAGGGCCTGTCCGAACGGCGCGCCTCGTCGGTCGCCGACTATCTCGCCGGCCGGGGCGTCAACCGCGCGCGCATGGCGACGATCGGCTATGGCGAATCGCAGCTCAAATGCGCGCCCGAACGCAGCGAGGCCGATTATCAGTGCAACCGCCGCGTCGAAATCCGCATCGCGCCGGTGACGCAGAACGACGTCAACGCCGCGCGGTAAGCCACGCTCCCCCGTCCGGCCTCCCGCGCTTCGGGATGCCGGGCGGGGCCTGCGTCAGGCCAGCGTCGGGAAGCTCGCCTTCAGCCCGTCGATCACGAACTGCGCGGCAAGCGCGGCGAGCAGCACGCCGAGAAGGCGCGTGATCACCGCCTCGCCCTTGTTGCCGATCAGCCGCATCATCGGCCCCGCCATCAGCAGCGCCGCCAGCGTCAGCAGCAGCACGAGCAGCAGCGCGGCAAAGATCACCAGCGCGCGGTCGAGCCCGTTGTTCTGCGCGACGAGCAGCATCACCGATGCGATCGAGCCGGGACCCGCAAGCATCGGCATCGCCATCGGGAACACCGACACATCGTCGACCTCGGCCGCGGCCTTCACTTTCTCGGCGCGTTGTTCGCGTCGTTCGGTGCGTTTCTCGAACACCATGTCGATGGCGATGATGAACAGCATGATCCCGCCGGCGATGCGGAAACTGTCGAGGTCGATGTGCAGGAAGCTGAGCAGCGCCTCGCCGAACATCGCGAAGAAGATCAGGATGCAGCCCGCGATCGCGACCGCGCGGAACGCCATCGAGCGCCGCTGCGCCGCGCCCGCGCCGGTCGTCAGGCTGGCATAGATCGGCGCGCAGCCGGGCGGGTCGATCACCACGAACAGCGTGACGAAGGCGGAGATGAAGAGGTCGATCATGCCGCCGCGCCGGGCGCCGCGACCACGTCGTCGACGACGGGCACCATCGCCTCGCCGTCCCAGAGGCGGATGGTGACGCGCCGCGACTTGTCCGGCCGGACGGTCGAGGCCCAGCTCATCGTCTGGTCGCGCGACAGGCCGACCGTGGTATCGTCGCCCTCACCGCCGGCCGCGATCCCCACCGCCGGGCGGGCGCCGCACGCCGCCTGCTTCGATGCGATGAACTCGGGCGCTTCGCGCGGCGCCGCCAGCCCGTCGCCATGGTCGAGCACCCAGCGCAGTTCGCCCTTCAACGGGTCGCGCAGCCAGACGGTGGTGTAATAGCCGGTGCTGCCGTCGGGCTGCTGCCACGCCCCGGTCGTCGCGCCGGCGCTGCCGTCGCAGCTCGAAAAGACCGCGTGCGGTTGCCAGCGGACCGACGCCGGCGGGTCGGCGCGCCCCTTGAGCCAGGCCTTCGCATTGACCCGCTCCGGCACGAACATCACCGCATCGGGCGCCGAGGTCTCGCGGAACGCCGTCCATTGCCCCTTGTCCTGCGCAAGCCGCGCGAAGGCCAGTTCGGCGGCGACGAAGCCGCTCGGATTGGGCGCGAGCGGCCGGTTCCGCATGTCGGACCCCGGCCCGGCGCAGGCGCCGAGCAGCGCGACCGCGGCGCCCGCGAGCCAGAGCCGCCGCATCAGAATCCCTCCGGATCGGCGAGGCCGGCGCGGCGGTGCGCCGCGACCAGCGTGTTGCGGAGCAGGCAGGCGATGGTCATCGGACCGACGCCGCCCGGCACCGGGGTTATCGCGTCGGCGACGGCGGCCGCCTCGGCATAGGCGACGTCGCCGACCAGCCGGCCCTTCGCCGCGCCGTCGGCGGGCGGCAGGCGGTTGATGCCGACGTCGATGACCACCGCGCCGGGCTTGATCCAGTCGCCGCGCACCATCTCCGGCCGCCCGACCGCCGCGACCACGATGTCGGCGCGGCGGACGAGCGCGGGCAGGTCCTTCGTGCGGCTGTGCGCGACGGTGACGGTGCAGTTGGCGCCGAGCAGCAGCGCCGCCATCGGCTTGCCGACCAGGATCGAGCGGCCGACGACGACCGCATCCTTGCCGCTGAGGTCGCCGAGCCGGTCCTGCAGCAGCAGCAGACAGCCATAGGGCGTGCACGGCACCATGCCGGCTATGCCGAGCGCGAGGCGCCCGGCGCTGACCGGGGTCAGCCCGTCGACGTCCTTGTCGGGATCGATCGTCGCCACCGCGCGCTGCTCGTCGAGATGGCCGGGCAGCGGAAGCTGGAGCAGGATGCCGTCGACCGCGTCGTCGGCGTTGAGCGAGGCGAGCAGCGCCTCGACCTCTTCCTGCGTCGCATCGGCGGGCAGGCGGTGCTCGAAGCTTTCCATGCCCGCGGCGACCGTCGCCTTGCCCTTCGAGCCGACATAGACCGCGCTCGCCGGATCGTCGCCGACGAGCACGACCGCCAGTCCGGGCGCGCGCCCGGTCGCGGCGCGGAACGCCGGCACCGCTTCTGCGATCCGGGCCCGCAGGCCCGCCGCGAACGCCTTGCCGTCGATGATGTGCGCCCCCGCCCCCATCACGCGAGCCCGTTGGTGTAGGCGAAGCGCGCGAGGTAGCCGAGCACCGGTCCCTGCAGGATGATGATCAGGATCAGCACCAGCATCGGCGTCAGGTCGATGCCCCCGAAATCGGGCATGATGCGGCGGAAGGGCCGGTAGAGCGGTTCGGTGATCCGGTCGAGCACCATCCACAGCTGGCCGACGAAATCATTGTGCGTGTTGATCACATTGAAGGCGATCAGCCACGACATCACCGCCTGCGCGATGATGAACCACCACAGGACCGTCAGCAGGATGTCGACGATCTGGAGGAGCATGAGAAGCAAGGCAGGGTCTCCGTCTAGAGGCGTTGGTCCGCTTTCTTAGCGGTGAATGAGCGTGCCCGCACCCCTTGCGGTGAAAATTTCGAGCAGCATCGCGTGCGGGATGCGGCCGTCGAGGATGACCGCCGCCTCGACCCCTGCGTCGACCGCCGCCAGGCAGGTGTCGACCTTCGGGATCATGCCGCCGGTGATCGTCGCATCGGCCTTCAGCGCCTCGATCCCGCCGCGGTCGAGATCGGTGAGCAGCGCGCCGTCCTTGCCCAGCACCCCGGCGACATCGGTGAGCAGGAAGAAGCGTTTCGCACCGAGCGCGCCGGCGATCGCCCCCGCCATGGTGTCGGCGTTGATGTTGTAGGTCGCACCGTCGGCGCCGAGCGCGACCGGCGCCACCACCGGGATGAAATTGTCGTTCGCCAGATTGGTCAGGATCGTCGGATCGACCGCCACCGGCTCGCCGACGAAGCCCAGGTCGACATGGCGCTCGATCCCCGAATTGGGGTCGGGTTCGGTCCGGCGCACCTTTTCGGCGAGGACGAGGTTGGCGTCCTTGCCCGACAGGCCGACCGCGCGGCCGCCGAGCCCGGCGATCCAGCCGACGATCTCCTTGTTGATCTTGCCCGCGAGTACCATTTCCGCGACCTCCGCGGTCGCGGCGTCGGTGACGCGCAGCCCGCCGACGAAGGTCGATTCGATCCCGAGCTGTTTCAGCATCCGGCCGATCTGCGGGCCGCCGCCATGGACGACCACCGGGTTGATCCCCACGGCTTTCAGCAGCACGACATCCTCGGCGAAGTCGCGCTGCGCCTCCGGATCGCCCATCGCATGGCCGCCATATTTGATGACGAAGGTCTGGCCGGCATAGCGTTGCAGATAGGGCAGCGCCTCGACGAGCGTTTCAGCCTTGGCAAGCAGGTCGGGCATTTTCGAAGGGTCGGTCATCGATATCATCCAGCGGTCTTTGCATCGAGGTTGCGGCCGAGAGCGACAAGGCCGGTGATCACGAACGGGATGACGAGCACCGACAGCGCGACCTTGGCGAGCATCTGGCCGCCCATCAGGTTCGCGATCGGAAACACGCCGTAAAAGGCAATGGTGACAAACAGCAGCGTGTCGACGATCTGGCTGAGCGCGCTGGCGATCGCGCCGCGGATCGCCAGCCACGTCGACGTGCCTGTCCCGACGCTGCCGCGCAGCCGGGAAAAGATGGTGACGTTCAGGAATTGCGACGTCCCGTAGGCGACGATGCCCGCCGCCATCAGGCGCGGGCTCTGCCCCAGGATCATGTCGAACGCCGCCAGCCGTTCGGGCTGCATTTCGGGCGACGCGGGAAGCGCGAGCACCAGCGCCGTCAGCATGATCGACAGCACCAGCGGGACGAACCCCCACAGCACCAGCCGATTGGCGACCGATTGTCCGTGCAGTTCGGACACCGCGCTCGACAGGGCGACCAGCAGCAGGAAGGCGAATATTCCGGCCTCGACCGCCAGCCAGCTTCCCAGCGCCACCTGCTTGTTCCCGAGCACGCCCGCCAGCACCACCATCCCGCCGTAGAGGATTGAGAACAGGAACAGCGATGGGGACAACGTGCGCGGCAACGCCGTCGATGTGGTATCGGTCATGCCGCCCGATAGTCGGTTTTGCCAGGACAGGGAAGGCCGAGAAACACGGCTCGGCGCGCGCCCCTTGCCCCGCCGCCAAAGCCCGCTAGACAGGCGAAACAACCTTGCGGGGGACGCACTCTATCCATGGAACGCCTGATCGGTCTGCTCGGCATCGTCGCATTGCTCGCGATCGCCGTGCTCTTTTCCTCGAACCGCCGCTGGATCCGCCTGCGCGTCGTCGTCCCCGCCTTCCTGCTGCAGGCGGGGTTCGCGCTGCTGGTGATCGGCACGCCGTGGGGGCGCGCGGTGATCCAGGCGATGTCGAACGGCGTTTCCAACCTGCTCGGCTATGCGAAGGCGGGCACCGACTTCATCTTCGGGCCGCTCGCCTCGCCCGAAATGGGCGCGAACAGTTTCGCCATCGCCGCGCTGCCGGTGATCATCTTCTTCGCATCGCTGATCTCGATCCTCTATTATCTCGGCATCATGCAGCTCGTGATCAAATGGGTCGGCGGCGCAATCCAGAAGGTGACGGGCATCACCAAGGTCGAGAGCCTGGGCGCCGCCGCGAACATCTTCGTCGGGCAGAGCGAAAGCCCGCTGGTCATCCGCCCCTATCTGGCCGGGCTGACGCCGTCGCAGCTCTTCACGGTGATGACCGTGGGGATGGCGGGGGTCGCGGGGACGATCCTCGGCGCCTATGCGAGCATGATCGGCGAGCAGCTGCTGCCCTATCTGCTCGCCGCGAGCTTCATGTCGGCGCCCGGCGGCATCCTGATGGCGAAGATCATGATGCCCGACGACCCCAGGGACATCGGCATCGAACCCGTGATCATGCCCGAGGCGAGCCATGACGAGGAGAAGCCCGCGAACATCATCATGGCGGCGGCGCAGGGCGCGCAGACCGGCGTCCGGCTGGCGGTCGCGGTCGGCGCGATGGTGCTCGCCTTCGTCGCGCTGGTCGCGCTGGCGAACGGGCTGCTCGCGGGGGTCGGCGGCTGGTTCGGCCAACCCGACCTGTCGTTCCAGGCAATCATCGGCGCGATCTTCCGCCCGGTAATGTGGCTGATGGGGGTGCCGTGGGACGAGAGCGCGTCGGTGGGCGGGCTGTTCGGCACCAAGGTCGTGCTCAACGAATTCGTCGCCTTCATCGACCTCGGCAAGATACAGGGCGGGCTGTCGGCGACCTCGGTGGCGATCGCGACCTTCGCGCTGTGCGGCTTCGCCAACTTCAGCTCGATCGCGATCCAGATGGCGGTGACCGGCGGCCTCGCCCCGAACCAGCGCCCGATGATCGCGCGGCTGGGCCTGAAGGCGCTGCTTGCGGGCAGCCTGTCGAACCTGATGTCGGCGGCGCTCGCCGGGCTGATGCTGTCCTTCACCGCGCCGCTGTAGCCGCCGCCGCGGCGCTCCACCGCCCCTCAAAGCATCGTGCGTTAAATCTGAACCGTTTGCCCTGAGCTTGTCGAAGCCTGTCCTGAGCGCCTGCAAGGCAGTCGAAGGGGGCCGTCCTTTCTTTCGGGGACGCAAGAAGAAGGACGGTGCTTCGACAAGCTCAGCACGAACGGCAGAAAGGGTGATGCCTCTTCCGAAAGGTGCATCAGAGCGTCATCAGGGCGAAGGCGGCGCGAAGCTCGGCGACGAACAGGCCCGGCTGTTCCCACGCCGCGAAATGACCGCCGCGGTCGAGTTCGTTCCAGTAGACGATGTTTCGGTAGCGCCCCTCGGCCCAGCGGCGCGACAGGCGCATGATCTCGTTCGGGAACAGGCTGCACCCGGTCGGCACGTCGATCGCGCCCGCCGCGAAGCTGCGGAAGCTGTGCCAGTAGAGCCGCGCCGAAGAGGCCGCGCTCGCGGTGAACCAATAGAGGCTGACCGTGTCGAGCATCGCTTCGCGCGACAGCGCCTTTTCGGGATGGCCGCCGACCGACTGCTCGCCCGGCCGGTGCCCGCAATCGGTCCAGCCGTGGAATTTCTCGACGATCCACGCCATCTGCCCGACGGGCGAATCGGTGAGCGCGTAGCCGATCGTCTGCGGCCGCGTCCCCTGCTGGGTCGCATAGCCATTGTCCTTGTCGCGATACCAGCCGAAGCGCGCGAGATAGCGTTTCTCCGCATCGGTGAGGTCGGCCATCGTCGCGGGATCGGGCTGGCCGACGACCATGTTGACGTGGATGCCGGCGCAATGGTCCGCATGATGCATGCCGAGCGCGCAGGTCACCGCGCTGCCCCAGTCGCCGCCCTGCGCGAAATAACGCTCGTAGCCGAGGGCGCGCATCAGCGCGTCCCACGCGGCGGCGATCCGCTCGACATCCCATTCCGCGACATCGGGCTTGCCCGAAAAGCCGTAGCCGGGCAGCGACGGGATCACGAGATGATAGTCGGCCGACAGCGGTTCGACGACGTCGAGGAATTCGAGCACCGACCCCGGCCAGCCGTGCGTCAGGACCAGCGGCCGCGCGGCGGGATTGGCCGACCGGACATGCAGGAAATGAATGTCGAGCCCGTCGATCGTCGCGAGGAAATTGGGCAACGCGTTGAGCCGTGCCTCGACCCCGCGCCAGTCGTGATGATCACGCCACCAGGCGGCAAGCTCCTGCGCATAGGCGAGCGGAACGCCCTGGTCCCAATCGGCGACGGTCTCCTTCTCCGGCCAGCGCGTGCGCGCGAGCCGGTCCCGCAGGTCGTCGATCGCGGCCTGCGGGACCGCGACGCGGAACGGACGGATATCCTGAACGTGCATGTTCCCCCCTCCCCCGATCCTAGGGCCGCGCCGGCGCCTTGCAACCGCGCTGAAGGCCGACGCCTTTCAGGAAGCCGCGCCGGACGGTGCCGGCATAGACCGCCTCGGCATAGCGCCGCCGTTCGGCATTGGCGCCCGTCACCTCGCCGATCAGTCCGCCGAAGGGGATGACCGAGCCGGCGACGGTGCCCGCGACGCGGCCGGCGGTTTCCTCGCGCTTCTTTGCCAGGCTCTTGTCGACGCGCTCGTTGACGTCGGGGCCGAGGACGGCGTTCAATTCCTTAACCTCGCGGATGATCGCCGCGCATTTGCCCAGACCGGCGAGCGAATAGGGGTTGTCCTGAATGGCCTTCAATTTCTCCGGCGCCTCCTTGCCGTCGAAGGGCTCGGTGACCGAATCGCCGGTCTTCTTGAGCGTCGGTTCGTCGGGCGCGCCCTGCTGCGCGAGCGCCGGCGCGGCGGACAGCGACAGCGCGGCGGCGGCGAATGCGAAAACCCCGGCCTTGAGCATGACATGATCTCCACTGATGTTTCGACCGATCAACGCGCGAAGGCGCGATTCGGCTCCCGCCTCCTATCCGCGCGCGCGCAGCGCCCGCTCGGCCATCCGCGCGGCGGTTTCGCGTTCGGCCATCACGACATGATCGGCGCCGCGGCGCACGAGATCATCGACCTCTTCGTCCGAATGCGCGCGCGCGACGATCAGTAGCTTCGGATTGATCGCGCGCGCGCGCCGCACGATCGCGCCCGATTCGACCCCCTCGGGGATCGCGATCAGCAGCGTCGCGGCGGTGTCGATCCGCGCCTGGCGCAGCACGCCCTCGCTCGCGGCGTTGCCGACGATCACGATCGCCCCCGCCTCGACGGCCGCCGCGGCGCGGTCCTTCTGGTCCTCGATCACCGTCAGCGCCTCGCCGCGCCCGCACAGCAGCGTGCCGATATGGCTGCCGACGCGGCCGTAGCCGATCAGCACCGTGCGCGCCGCCTCGCGTTCGGGCGGGGGCGAATCGGGGGCATCGGGCGGCGCCTCCGCTTCCTCGCCGCGCGTCCACCGGATCGCGAGCGTGAAGACGAGCGGGTTGAAGAGGATCGAGAGGATCGATCCCGCGAGGATCAGGTCGCGCGCCGCGTCGGGCATGACTTTCAGCCCGACGCCGAGCGAGGCGAGGATGAAGGAGAATTCGCCGATCTGCGCGAGGCTGGCGGCGATGGTCAGCGCGGTCTGGTTCGAATGGCCGAAGGCACGCACGATCCCCCACGCCGCCGCCGACTTGCCGACCATGATGATCGCGACGGTGGCGATTAGCGGTCCCGGCTGTTCGAGGATCACGCGGGGGTCGAACAACATGCCCACCGACACGAAGAACAGAACCGCGAAGGCGTCGCGCAGCGGCAGCGTCTCCTCCGCCGCGCGGCGCGAAAGCTGCGTTTCGCCCAGGATCATCCCGGCGAAGAAGGCGCCGAGCGCGAAGGATACGTCGAAGATCACCGCCGCGCCGAAGGCGACGCCCAGCGCGATCGCCAGCACCGACAGCCGGAACAGCTCGCGCGACCCCGAATGCGCGACCCAGTGCAGCACCGCGGGCAGCACCCGCCGCCCGAACACGAGCATCAGCGCGACGAAGCCCGTCACCTTGAGCAACACGATCGCGGTCGAGCGCAGCAGCCCCATCGCGTTCGCCTCGTCGCCGCGCGAGCCGAGCATCGCGGGGAGCAGCACCAGCGCCAGCACCATCGCCAGATCCTCGACGATCAGCCAGCCGACCGCGATCCGCCCCCTTTCGGTCTCGATCAGGTCCTGCGCCTGCATCGCGCGCAGCAGCACCACGGTGCTCGCGACCGACAGCGCGAGGCCGAAGATCGCGCTGCCGGCGAACGGCCAGCCGAGCCACAGGCCCAGCGCGATGCCGAGCGCGCTGGCGACCGCGATCTGGACGATCGCCCCGGGCACCGCGATCCCGCGCACCGCGAGCAGGTCCTTGAGCGAGAAATGCAGTCCGACCCCGAACATCAGCAGGATCACGCCGATCTCGGCCAATTGAAGCGCCAGTCCGGTGTCGGCAACGATTCCCGGCGTGAACGGTCCGACGATCACCCCGGCGAGCAGATAGCCGACGATCGGCGCGACGCGCAGCCGATGCGCGAGCGCACCCATCAGGAACGCCACGCCGAGCCCGGCGACGATGGTTCCGATCAGGCTGGTGTCGTGCGGCATGGCCCAGCCTAAAGGGCGGCGCGGCGGCCGGTCAAGCAACTCAAGTGATTCCGTTGCGATTGGGCGGAAAGCCCACGGCAAGGCATCGATGTCGCTTCGGATATCGGCCCTAGACCGTCCCCTCTTCCTTCTCCGCCTGCTGGCGCGCCCACATGTCGGCGTAGAGCCCGCGCATCGCCAGCAGCTGGTCGTGCGTCCCGGTTTCCGCCACCCGCCCCTTTTCGAGCACGATGATGCGGTCGGCACCCGTCACCGTCGACAGGCGGTGCGCGATGACCAGCGTCGTGCGCCGTTCGGCGATGCGGTCGAGCGTCGCCTGGATCGCCGCCTCGGTCCGGCTGTCGAGCGCGCTCGTCGCCTCGTCGAGGATCAGCACCGGCGGGTTCTTGAGCAGGGTGCGCGCGATCGCGACGCGCTGCTTTTCGCCGCCCGACAGCTTGAGCCCGCGCTCGCCCACCTCGGTGTCATAGCCTTGCGGCAGCAGCGCGATGAAGCCGTCGATCGCCGCGCCCTCGGCCGCCGCAGCGATCGCTTCGGCGCTCGCACCCTCGCGGCCGTAGGCGATATTGTAGCCGATGCTGTCGTTGAACAGCACCGTATCCTGCGGGACGATGCCGATCGCAGCGCGCAGGCTGGCCTGCGTGACCTGCGCGATATCCTGTTCGTCGATCAGGATACGCCCCTGCTGCGGATCGTAGAAGCGGAACAGCAGCCGCGCGATCGTCGACTTGCCCGCCCCCGACGGCCCGACGATCGCCAGCGTCTCGCCCGCCCCGACCGCGAAGCTGACCCCGTTCAGGATCGTGCGGTCGGGTTCGTAGCCGAAGACGACATTGTCGAACGTCACCGCGCCGCCGGCCACCACCAGCGGCCAGGCATCGGGGGCATCGGCGATCTCCGGCGGGGTGTCGATCAGGCGGAACATCGCCTCCATGTCGATCAGCCCCTGGCGGATGACGCGATAGACCATGCCGAGCATGTCGAGCGGGCGGAAGAGCTGCGCGAGCAGCGTGTTCACCAGCACCACATCGCCAACCGCGAACTGCCCCTTCGACCAGCCCCACACCGTATAGGCCATCGCCCCCGCCATCGCCGCGTTGGTGATCAGGCTCTGCCCGACGTTGAGCCAGGCGAGGCTGTTCTCGCTCTTCACCGCGGCGCGCGCATATTGGTCGGCGACGTCGCGATAGCGCGCCGCCTCGCGCGCCTCGGCGCCGAAATATTTGACCGTCTCGTAATTAAGCAGGCTGTCGACGCTGCGACCGACGGTCAGCGTGTCGAGATCGTTCATCCGCGTCCGCAGCGCGTTGCGCCAGTCGGTGACGCGGCGGGTGAAGACGATATAGACGACGACCATCAGCGCGGTCGCGCCCGCGAGGCCGAAGCTGAACTTGCTCCAGAAGATGACGAGCACCGCGACCAGCTCGATCAGCGTCGGCGCGATGTTGAACAGCAGGAAATAGAGCATCGTGTCGATGCTCTTGGTCCCGCGCTCGATCACCTTCGTCACCTCGCCGGTGCGCCGCGCGAGGTGGAAGCGCAGCGACAGCGCGTGAAGATGGGTGAAGGTCGCGGTCGCCAGTTCGCGCGTCGCGTCCTGCCCGACGCGCTCGAAGACGACGTTGCGCAGATTGTCGAACAGCACGCCCGCGAAGCGCGCGCCGGCATAGGCGAGCACCAGCCCGATCGCGAGCGCCACGCCTTGCTCCATCCCCGGCGCCATGCGGTCGATCGCGGCGCCGTAGAGGAAGCCCATCGAAAGCTGCACGCCCTTCGACGCGAGCACGATCAGCGCGGCGAGGACGATGCGCACCTTGTGCCCGCGATGCCCCGCCGGCCACAGATAGGGCAGGAAGCGCTTCAGCGTCGCAAGAACGGGTGGTTCGCGTGCCGCATCGGCAGAGGAGATCGTGTCGGGCGGCATGAATGCCCCATGTAGGGGCGCGGGGCGCGAACGCCAAGGCACGGATAAACCGCCCTCCCTTCCCGGAAGGGGGCTCCGCCGGCTTGCCCGGTTACTGCCCCTTGCGCTCCGGCACGGTGAAGGTGCCGGTCACGCGGCCGCCAGTGCCGCCCTGCACCGCATTGCCGTCGGGGCCGCGCGCGGCGCCGCGGCCGTCGACGGTCGCGCGCCCCGAATTGAGGTCGATCAGCAGCCGCCCGCCCGACAGGCGGTTGCCACGCTGGCGCAACTCGACATTGCCGACCATCGTGATCAGCCGCCGGTCGAGGTCGTAGATGGCAACATTGCCCTTCGCGGTTTCGTCGCCCTTGGTCACGGTGACGCCGCCGGTCGCGTCGAGCCGGTTGACGTCGGTGCCGCCCTGCCGCGTGTAGGCGACGGTCATGCGCGGCGCGGTGACGGTCAGCCCGGCCTGCGTCACGCGGACATTGCCGGCGAGGACGACGCGGTCGGCGCGATCCTGCACCTCGATGCTGCCGGCCGAGAAATCGACGGGGGCGCCGCTGTTGTGATTCGCGAGCGCCTGCGCATGCGCGGCGCCGCCGCCCTGCCCCGCGGCGAGGATGGCAAGGCTGGTCAGCGCGAAGCTCGCGCCGCCGAGCGCGAAACCCTTCCAGCCGGATGACGGACGGTTCATTTGAGCACTCCCTGGTTGATCCTCAGCCGCGCGTTGCCCGACAGGCGCACGATCCGCCGGTCCAGATCGGCATAGAGTTCATCGGCGGAGAAATGACCGATGTTGAGCGTCCCGTCGACCCCCGATCCGCCGGCGAGGCTGCGGTTCTTGAGGTCGATCGCGACGCCCTGCGCATCGATCCGATAGCCGTCGGCGCTCTTGACCTGCACGAGGCCGGGCACCGACACCTTTTCGCTGTCCATGTCGTATTGCGCCTGCCGCGTGGCGATCGTCGCGGGCCCGTCGGCGAGGCGGATCGCACCCGACAGGTCGGTCATCCGCACGATCGGCTCGGCGCTCGACTTCTGCACCGCGCTGCCCGCGACCAGCGCGAAAGGCTGTCCCTTCGCATCCTGTCCGCGATATTCGGCGCGCGTCACGCGCATCCGTTCCTGCGCCACCTCGACCTTGTCCTTGGCGAGCAGGAAGCTCACCTCGGCGCGCTGGGTGAAGGGAGAGAAGACGAGCACCGCGGCGATGACGCCGATGACGACCGGCAGCGCGAAGCGCAGCAGGCGCACGACGCGGTCGTGGTTCGACCCGCGCGCCGCCCACATGCGGCGCATCGTGCGATCAAGGTCGGCGCGTTCGGACATGGCTCAGCCGGCTCGCTCGCTCATCGTCATCACGTATGCGCGAAGATGTCGACCTCGGGCCAGCCCGCGAGGTCGAGCGCCGCGCGCGCCGGCAGGAAGTCGAAACAGGCCTGCGCCAGTTCGGTACGCCCCTCACGCGCGAGCCGCGCGTCGAGCACGGTCTTCATCGCGTGGAGAAAGCGCACGTCGCTCGCGGCATAGTCGCGCTGCGCCTCGGTCAGTTCGGCGGCGCCCCAGTCGCTCGACTGCTGCTGCTTCGACACTTCCTGCCCCAGCAGTTCGCGCACCAGTTCCTTGAGCCCGTGGCGGTCGGTGTAGGTGCGCACCAGCTTCGAGGCGATCTTGGTGCAATAGACGGGCGCGGTGACGACCCCCAGCGCATGCTGCAGCGCGGCGATGTCGAAACGCGCGAAATGAAAGAGCTTCAGGCGGCCGGGGTCGGTCAGTATCGCCTTCAGCACCGGCGCGTCATAGGCGCTGCCGGGGCCGAAGCGGACGAGATGCTCGTCGCCCGAACCGTCGCTGATCTGGACGAGGCACAGCCGGTCGCGCAGCGGGTTGAGCCCCATCGTTTCGGTATCGATCGCGACGGCGCCGGGCCCCAGCACGCCTTCGGGCAGGTCTTCTTCGTGGAAATATACGCTCATGCGCCCGCCTTAGGCGAAGCGGCCGCGTCGCTCAATGACTGGTTTGCGCGGCCGCGCCGGGCTTTCCGCGTCGCGCGGCAAAGCGTGCGAAACCGGGCACCGACGCCGTGCATTTTCTGTTCGCAGAAGCCATTCATATAGGCTATATATTGCGCCGCAAGCGGCACGGGACGAGTCTGTGCTCATGGTGAACTGCGTCCCCGTCCGGCGCAATGAGCCGGTAAATGGGGTGTGGACGAACCGAAAGCGACTACTAAGCAATGAGTTTCAACAAGGATCGCCGCGGCCATCGGGGACGCGGCAAGCGCGATGACTTCGGCAATTTCGACAGTTTCGAACCGGCGCCCTACAGCGGCGACAGCTATGGCGGCGGCCGTGGCGGGTTCGGCGATCGGGATCGCGGTGGTTTCGGCGGTGGTGACCGCGGCGGATTCGGCGGCGGCGATCGCGGCGGCTTCGGCGGCGGACGCGGTGGCGGCATGCCCGCGCAGGTCGTCGGCGAGGGCCAGGGCCAGGTGAAATTCTTCAACCCGGCAAAGGGATTCGGATTCATCGCACGCGACGACGGCGGCGAGGACGTGTTCGTCCACATCAGCGCGGTCGAGCAGGCGGGGCTGCAAGGGCTCGCCTCGGGCCAGCCGCTCGGCTTCACGCTCGTCGAGCGCAACGGCAAGGTGTCGGCGATCGACCTCAAGATCGAGGGCGAACCGATGCCGGTCGAGGAATTCGCGCCGCGGCGCGACGATCGCGGCGGCGAGCGCCCCGGCGGCGCGCGCGGTCGGCGCCAGCTTACCGGCGAGCGCACGTCGGGCACGGTCAAGTTCTTCAACACGACCAAGGGATTCGGCTTCATCGCGCGCGATGATGGACAGGCCGACGCCTTCGTCCACATCAGCGCGGTACAGCGCGCCGGCATGGCCGGCCTCGAAGAGGGCGACCGCGTCGCCTTCGACATCGAGGTCGACGATCGCGGCAAGTTCGCGGCGGTCAACCTCCAGCCCGCAAGCGAATAAGCCTTCGCCACAGCGAAACGACGAAAGGGCGGCCTGCGGGCCGCCCTTTTGCGTTTCGGGGCTCCTCGCTGGCGGGTCTTGCGCGGAGCATATAGAGCGATGACTTTGGATTGACCCGCTTCGTCATTGCGAGCGGAGCGAAGCAATCCAGGGCGGTTTACGCGACTCTGGATTGCCGCGCGGCTTCGCCGCTCGCAATGACGAACTCAACCGATGTCATCATGCTCTAAATCTGCGCCGTTTCGATCGGGTGAGTCAGATATAGGGCTCGACGCTCCAGCTCGGACCCCGGCCCTAATCGCCCCAGCGCAGCGGCGGGCGCCAGCCCGCTTCGTCGACCGCGTCGCTGACCTTGTAGACCAGGCCCTTGCCGTTGAGGAACAGCTTCTCCATCTCGGGCCGGGTGAAGGGGCGCGAGCCGATGCGGCCGAAGATCGCGATCTGACCGCCGCTTTCATCGACCGCGCGGTCGCGGTCGAGCCCCTTCGACAGCGCGAGCGCGGGCGCCGGCGTCTTCGCCCACGCGATCAGCTCGGGCGTCGGCTTCGGCGAGAAGCCGTAGAGGCCCGGATTGTCGGGGCTGGTGAGCTGGAGCACCTTGATGCCGTTCCGCCCGTCGGCGACATAGGCGAAGAGTGAGGCGTTGGTCGATCCGACGATGACGTCCTCGGCATCGCTCATCGCGCCGCCGAAGGTCAGCCCCGGCCACGCGACCGGCGCCGCAGGCCGCGTCACGTCGACGATCACCAGCCCGTCCTGCTTCGCCGCGACATACAGATAGGTGCGCGCGACATAGAGCTTGCGCGCATCGGCGAGCCGCACCGTCCCTTCGGGCACCGGCACCGGCCGGTCCATGCGGGTGATGTCGAACAGCTTCACCCCCTCGGCATCGCTCACCCACAGATAGCGGAACTGCGCCGCGCTGGCGCGCGCGCCGGTCAGCGGCAGCCGCGCCGTCACCTTCGGTTCGAGCGGCGTCGACAGGTCGACCACGACGAGCCCGCTGTCGGCGGCGATATAGGCGTGGTCGCCCGCCAGCGTCACGTGCCGCGCCCCTGCAAGCAGATTGTCGGGGTTCCAGGTCAGCGCCCGCGACAGCTTGTTGTTGCGGAACTCGCCGTCGGCCAGCGTGTCGATGTCGACGAGGATCAGCCCCTCGACGCTGTCGGTGACGACCGCATAGCGATAGAGCGGGTGCAGCGCCTGCTCGTGATTCTGCGGGAAGTGCTTCCGGATGAAATCGTTGCGTTCCATGCTGATCGGCTGGTTGGTGCCGATCGCCATGCAGGTCGCATTGCGGGTCTTCACATGCGTGTCGTGGCCGAGCGGCGAGAAGGGCGCGCGCGTGATGCGTTCGGAAAAGCCCTTGTTGCCGATCGAGGCGACGTCATAGACGCGGAAACCGCCCTTGCCCTCTGCCACGAACATATATTCGCCGCGCTGCTGGAGGCAGTTCACCCGGCCGCTCGTCCCCTGCACGATATTGCGGAATTCCTCGAGTGCGCGGCTCTCGCCCGACCCCTTGCCGTCGAAGGCCTTGCCGCGCACCCAGTTCTTCAGTTCGCGCCCGTTCCGTTCGACGTGCAGGCGCCAATAGTCGGGATAGGCGTATTTCTGCAGATAGCTGCCGATCACCGCCTGCGGCTCGTCCCATTCGGTGACGCGCGTCGCCTGGAAACCGTCCTCCAGCCCCGACCAGACGTTGAGCCCGACGAAGTTGACGAAATTGGTGCCCATCAGCAGCAACTGCGACATGATCGCATTATTGTCGTCGGCCGCCGACAGGTGGCAGTCGGTGCATTGCTTGGTTTCCTGGCGGCGGACCGTGTGCGGGAAGTGCGGCGCGAAGGCCTGGCTGGAGAAGCCCGCGGCCGAGATCGGCGGCTGCTGTACATAGATGCGCTCGCGATTGACGTTGGTCGACGACAGGATCAGCGCCGACGACGAGCGCACCGGCGCGATGATACCGCGCGGGTTGCCGTCGGCGTCGGGTTCACCCGGCTTGGTGAGCTGGTGCCGGCCGAGCTGGAACATCTCGTCGCGCGCCACCTGCGGGTTGTAGGTGGCGAAGTTCCGCGATTCCTCCCCTTCGAAATGGTGCGAGCTGGTCTTCCAGTTCGCCTCGATCGGCAAGTGGCAGCCGCCGCAGCTCGTCGTCCACGACAGGTGGCAGGTGAAACAGGTCATGCGGTCGTCGCCATGCGCGCGATCGGCCTTTGCCACCCCCGGCCCCCAGGCGAAGCTGCCGTCGTCGGCGCCCGACCGCGACATCAGCTTGGCGCGCGCCGCCTTCGCGTTGAAATGCGGCCCCGGCGTCACCGCCTGCTTGACGAGGCTGACCTGCCATTCGAGCTTCGGATCGACGATCGAGCGCTGGATCAGGCCTGTCACCTCGCCGTCGTCGTCATAGCGGAATTCGAAGCGGCGCCGGCCATCGGGGTTGCGGAGCAGCGCAAGGTTGGTGCCCTGCGGCCGCGCCGCGACATTCGAGGTCAGCAGGTTGGGCAGCGCGTCGGCAGTACCGTGGCAATCCTTGCAACCGATCTCGATCGCATTGGCGACCTCGCCCTGGATATAGCCGTTGCCGTGCGAATCCTGCGCGAAATGGCAATCGGCGCACTGCATCCCCTTTTCGGCGTGGATATCCATCATGTGGACCGTCTTGCCAGGGTTGAGGCCGGGGGGCACGAACTTGCCCTCGACCCCCGGCCGGCCCGGATCGGCGCTCGCCAGGCAGAGGTCGCGCTGCTTCGCATCGCTGTAGCTCGCGCAGTTCTTGCGCCATTTCTCGGGATCGTTCGGGTCGACGATATGCGCCGTGTCGGTGCCGTAGGTCGCCATATTGCCCTCGGCATCGAGCAGATTGCCGTTGCGGTCGCGCTTGAAGACGCCACGGAAGTTCCAGCCGTGGCCGTGATAGTCGGCGAACTGCGTCACCCTGTTCGTGTCGTTGACGTCATAAACGTCGCGCAGGAACTCGACGTCGGACCACAGCCCGCGCGGCCCCGCCCCTTCCGGGTTGCGTTCGAGCGTCCGGTGCACCTCGGCCGCGGTCGGATAATGCTGTTGCTTGTAGAGGCGCTGATAGTCGGCGTCGCTCATCCCCGGCGGGCGCGGCGCGGTATTGTCCGGGCCGGGCCACAACTGCGGCGCGTCCGATTCATAGTCCCACATCGTGTAGCCGAGATAGGAATTCAGGAAGATGTTCGGCTGGTGCATGTGGCAGGTCATGCACTGCGAGGTCGGGATCGCGCGCGTGAAGGCGTGGGTCAGCGGATGCCCCGATTCGCCCCGCTCGCTCGCCGGGGCCGCCGGATCGATCAGCGCGCCGTGGCCGCCATCATGGCCGTCGCCTTCGGGCTTCGCCTTCTTGCCGGCGATCGTCGGGTCGATCGTCGCACTCTCTCCGTCGCGGCCATATGGGGCATAGATCAGGCTGTGCCGCGGTTCGCGGTCGTTGGCATAGACGACATGGCACCCCGCGCAGCCCGAATGGCGGTAGTCGCCGGGCTGGTCGTTGGTGCCCATGAACCACATATAGGGGTCGTTGAGACGCGTCTTGTGGATGTTGAGCACCGCGATCGCGACGCGCAGCCCGGTGCCCGGCCCGCGGTTCGACTGCTTGAGGTCGGGGCGCCCCGGCTCCTCGAGCCGCTGGATCTGCCCGGTCGAGTTGGGTAGCCCGACCTCGGCGAACTGGGTGCTGACGTTGCGCCCGCCGCGTTCGAAGACGCGGAACACGTCGCTGGGCGGCATGACGTTCCAGCGCGGCAGCGGATAGATTTTGACGAGCGCGCCGCGCTTCTTTTCCGCGTCGGTCAATATCTTGTCGAAACCAAAGTTCGGCTTGCACGCCTCCTTATACTCTTCGGCGGTCAGCAGCGAAGAGGGCGACAATAGGCAGGCCGCCACGCCCTCACGCGTATAGGCTTCCCCGAACAGCGAGTTCTTGAACGGCAGGATGCCGTTGTTGTAGGCACCGCCCGCCCAGAACATCGCCGCCGTCGCCATCAGCGACCGCTCGGCCGCCTCGATCGTCTCCTGATGGCAGGCACCGCACGCCTCGCGCGCGACGCGATAGTCGCTGGGATTGACGAAGCGGATAAACTCGGGCGCCTCCTTGTTGAGCAGCGTATAGCTGCGCTTCGGGTTCGCCGAGGTGTCGCCCCACGCGCCCGGCAGCGTCGGCTGCGGGTGGGCGCGCGCCATCACCGCCCGGTTGCGCGGATCGTCGTAGCCAAGGCGCGGGTCGCCGACCTGAGCCGCGTCGCCGCCGTGGCAGTCGGTGCAGCCGAGCCGCACCGCGGGGCTCGCGTGCATCGTCGGCCGGTCGGTGCGGACGTGGCAGCTGTAGCAGCCCTCCGACTTCGTCATCATCGCCGCCTCGCTCTGCTCGCGCGGAGCTGGCGGGGTGAAGCGATATTCGACCTTGACCGGCTTTTCCCCCTCGGACGCGCGCGCGGCATGCGGGCCGACCGCGAGCATCGTCAGCACGAAGGCGAAGAGGGCGAGGAGCGTACGGATCATCGGCTAGAAACTCAGCACCAGATTGGCGAGGATCGACACATAGGCATCGTCCCGCGCCTTGTTTTCGAACAGGTCCCTGAACCCCTTGCCGGGGAGCAGCACCGCGGCGCTCAGGCGCCCGACGATATTCTGCGTCGCCTTGGGCCGCCAGATGCCGGCGACCGACAGGTCCCAGCCGATGTCGGTCGGGATCGACCCTTCGCTGCGCAGCACCTGCAGCGTCGCGGTATCTTGGAACCACAGATGGTTGAAATTGGTGCTGACCCGCACCTCGGGCGACAGGTCGAAATCGCCCCCCGCGCCGACCAGGATCGTGCCGGGGTTGTTGAAGTTCGACTGTCCCTCTTCCTTCGACGAGCGCAGCGAATTGAGGATGCCGTTGCGACCGTTGATCGCGATCGCACGCCCGCCGCCCGCGAAGGGGATCGTCTGGCGGATCCAGTAGCTGGTATCGGCGCCGGCGAAGACCGGGTTTTCGAAGATCGCGTCGAAGCCGCCTTCGACGTCGTCATAGGGATCGCCGTCGCCCGTCGCGTAGAGGCCCGAGAGGCGGAACCGCATCCAGTCCTGATCGTAGCTGAGCTCGGCCGCCGCGAGCCCTGCGCGGATGCGGGCCGGGCGGCTGGTGAAGATGCTGTTGCGATCCCGTCCCAGCGCGGCATAGAGGCTGGCGGTCAGGTTGAGGCGCCCGATGCGCCCGTCGGCGCCATAGCCCAGATAGACGACGTCGTAGGACCGCCCGCGCAGATCGCCGAGCAGCGCCGGCCGCACCGGAAAGCCGTTATGGTCGATCTGGATGTCGCCGCGTTCGCGGTTGATGTTCCACGTCGCGCTGACTTGGCTGGTCAGGCCGACAAACGGGAAATCCTGCCGATAGAGATTGGCGGTGAGGACGAAATCGTCGCGCGGCGTCTGGGTGACGTCGTTGAGGCCGCTGTTGGTATCCTTTTCCAGCCGCCAGAAGGCCGCGAGATTATATTGGAAGCGGTTGTTGTCGCGATTGCCGAACAGCCGGATGCCGAGCTGGCTGTCGTTGAACAGGAAGCCGCGGAAATCGCTCTGGAACGGCTGGATGCCGACGCGGATCGAATGGAAGTCGTAGCGATCGCTGTCGTTGCCCAGATGCTTGTCGACGAAGGCTTCCTGCACCCCCAGGAACGCGTCGGTGCGATGGCTGGGCCGCGACGGACGCACGTCGAGCACGCGCCGTTCGGGCACGTCGACATGGTTGACATTATAGGCGAGCGTCAGGCGATATTCGACGTCGGGCGGCTTGAATGCGGTGTTGCCCTTGATCAGCGCGAAGCCGCCGATCAGCGTCTGCGACAGCACGACGCTGCGGTTCTTGCCGAACACATCGAGGCTGCCCGGGCGCGCCGACGTCTGGATGCCGTTCGGGATCGGGAAGGTGCGCGGTTCGACTACCGTGTCCGAAATCAGGTTGGCGACGAAGAACCAGTCGTCGCCCCGGATCGGCAGCCACTTCACCTTGTCACGGTCGATCGGCCGGTCGCCCTTCAGCGTGTTCTGGTGATAGGGGTCGAACCAGCGTTCCTTGACCACCCCCAGCGTCTCGATCAGCCGCCAGCGGTCGGGGATCGGAAGCTGATCCTCGATCCCCGGAAAGGCCTGCGGCGGCGGCGGCCGCAGCGCGCCGACATTGTCCTGGCTGGGTCGTTCGGGAAGGTCGGGGCGATAGCCCGGCCGGCGGCGCCCATCGAGAATCCGGGTGACGAGATCGTCGTCGAGCATTTCCTTCCATTCGACCGGCGGCGGGGGCGGCACCGGCTCCTCGGCCTGCACCTCGGCGGCGGACGGCGCGGGCGGCACCGAGGGCGGCTCGCCGCCGGGCGCGCCCTGTGCGGCCAGGCTGGCGACGATCGGCCAAAGGCTTGCCCCCGCGCTCACCGCCTACAGCCCGTCGCAGACATTCTGCTGCGCCGTGTCGAGGAAGGGCGCGAACGGACAGGCGATATAGCGCAGGCGCACCGTCTTGCCGTCGGCGAGGCGCACGACGACCCGGTCGGCGCGCATCGCGGCGGGCGCATTGCCGATGCCGCCGGCCCGCGCGCCGCCGTTATGCGCGCCGAGGAAGCTGATCATGTCGTCCTGGTCGATGCCATCGCCCGACACCCCGATCGCCCCGACGAGCCGGTCGCCGCGATAGATGGGAACCGAACCCGGGAAGATCTGGATGCCGTTCTGCAGGCGGTTCATGCCCGGCGCGACATCGGGCAGCGTCGTGCAGCGCTGCGGCGTGTCGGTCGCGCTCGCTCCCGACACGAAGCCGAGGTGCTGGCCGAGGTTGCCGATGATCAGCGCCGACTGGAGCCCGGTGGAAAAGGGATTGAACTGCGCGATCGGGCGTGACAGCGGCCCGTTCGGCCGCCCGACCTCGCCATCGGGGAAATAGGGGCGCGACAGATTGCCGTTCGCGCGGTCGGGGAAGGCGATTGTGCCGGTCAGCGCCGCCGGATCGTTCAGGAAGCTGCGCAGCGCAGGAACGAACTGGCGCACGTCGGCGCTAGCGTTGGCGGCGAGTTCCGCGCCCGCCTGCGCGCCCGAAAAGAAGGCGGCGGTGCGCGCCTTCTGCAAGCTGACGTCGGTGCCGAAGATCGGCGCGTCGGGCGAACGCACGATGCCGAGCGGCGCGCCGTGCGTGTCGACGACGCTGATCGACACCTGTGCGCGGCTGTCGAGCGGACGGCGAATCTGCGCGCGCGCGCGGCTCATCACCGCGAACGCCTCTTCCAGCACCGCGCGCACCTCAGCCTCGGTGAGCGGCGCGCCGTTGGTCGCGCCGTCGGTACCGGCGCGGATCGGATAGCGGTTGGCGCCGCTGCCGTCCGACAGCACGAACGCGTCGCGGTTCGAAAATTCGGCGCCGGTCGATGGCCGGATGCCCGACGCCTCGCTGCCATAGGCGGTCCCGGCGACGACCGCCGCGCCGGCATAGCCGATGACCGCGACCAGATTGCCGGCGGTGCCGTTCAAGCTAGCGAAGCTCGCGCCGCCGCCCGCCTTCAGCCCCGCATAGGTGGCGTCGGAGAAGCGCAGGGTCGTGCCGTCGATGCTGATCCGGTCGGCGGCGATGCCAACCGGCGCCTCGAACCCGCGCGTGCCGGCGAGCGCAATCGCCTCCTCGGCATCGTCGTCGATGTCGAGGATGTCGGGATCGCTGCCGTAGACGCCGTCGCCCATCACGCCGATGCCGCCGACGAGCACGCCATTCTTGTAGAGCGGGAAGCCGCCCGGATCGGCGGCGAGGCCGAGCGGCGAGCGCTTCGGCCCGATCAGTGCCGCGCCGCCCGCCGCGCCGAAGCGCGCCGACAGGTCGCTGCACGGCAACTGGCTGAACTGCACCCCGAACAGCGGTCCGCTTTCCAGCCCCACGGTGGTCGGCGCGGGCGGGAAATGCTGCTGGACGATCTGGCTCGCAGTGCGGGTCGAAAAGGCGTTGCCGCCGCTCGACAGGTAGGCGCCGGTGATCGCCTTGGCGATCGCGCCGCCCTCGGCCGGGAAGGTGACGTTCTGCGCGTCGATGCTGTCGCCGTTCGGCGCCTGCGAGGTCGTCGCGGTCGCGCGCGCGCCGGTCATGCGAAAGACGCCCAGGACATTGCCAACGCGGTCGGTCACCGCGATCACCGACGGCAGGCCGCGCGCCTGCGCCTCTGCAATCGCCTGCGCGAGGATCGTCTGCACGTCGGCGACGCTCAGCGCTTCGGCGGCGGGCGGGACATAGACGCCGGTCGGCGTCGGCGTGGGGACCGGGGTCGGGGCGGGCGACGGGGTCGGCGTCGAACTGCCGTCACCGCACGAGGCGAGCAGCAGCGCGGCCATGACCGCCTGCGCGGAGGCACGGAAAAGGAACGGGCGGAAAAGAGGCGCGCGGATCGTCATCGCCCTCACCGCAGCGCCCGGATCGCTTGCACCGCGCGACCCAGCGCCGCCTGGAATTCGGACGGCTTGTAGCCGTTGGGGTCGGCGACCGCGGTATAGGCGCGGTCGATGTCGCTGCGGATGCCCGCCGCCGCGCCGACCGTGACGCGCCCCGAAGAGACCATCGCGCCGAGCAGCGTGTCGACCCCCATCACCGCCTGCTGCGACCCCGCATAGTCGGTGAAGCGGTCGCTGACCGCCTTCGCGGCGATCGCGTCGACCATCGTGAACGTATCGGTGCCGGCGAAACGGCGCGCGGCGAAGGCGCCCTTGAGCGCCGCGACCGTCTGCGCGAGCTGCGCCGCCGCGGCGACGGCGCTCGGCCGGTCGGTCGCCATCGCCCGGTGGAACGCCGCGCTGCGCACCGCGAGCTGGTCGGCCAGCGCCGGCGCCGCGACGCGCGCCGCCGCCGCCAGCATGATCAGATTCTCGTCATTATAGGGCGGCATGCCCTCGGGGATGCCGGGGCGGCCCGGATTGTCGAGACTCGTCTTCACCGGCTTCGCCTGGTCGTAGATGCGGCGGTGGCAGCTGTGGCAGTCGAGGAAAAAGAATTCGGGAAAAATCCCTTCGGTCCCGCGCTTCGACTGGAACAGCGCGAGGCTGCGTTCGAGCGCGGTCGCCTGCCCCACCGCCCACATCTGGACGTGATCGGTGCGCGCCGACGGCGCCCCGAACTTGCGCCAGCCATAATCCTCATCCTCCTGATGATGCGCCTGGAGCGAGGAAAAGAGGTCGAGTTCGAACGCGATGCGCGGATGCCCCGCGGCCATGATGCGGTGGGTGACGAACTGCCCCTCGCCCGCCGCGCCGAAATGGCAATCGACGCACACGCCGGCGCGCACCACCGGGTCCTCCAGCTTGCGCAGGCCGGCGCGCAGGTTCGCCAGATGCTTCTCGCGCATCTCCGCCCCCGGATTGGCGTTGGTGCCGACGCCGGCATAATGGCTCGCGATCCAGCCGCCCGCCGGACCGTGGCACGATTCGCAGCTCACCCCGTCGGCGAGCGGCGCGGTGCCGCGGCTGACGGCGGCGTCGCTGTGACAGCCGAGGCACATCGGCGCCCGCGCCGGATCGCCGATGCCGAGGTTGCGCGCGATGAACTGGCTGCGGCCATTGCCGAGCACCGCCCAGGCGCGGCTGTGTGCGCCGCCGGGGGTGGAGGGGTCCTGCCAGCGCATCAGCTCGTCCTGGCGAACGACGGTGCCGTCGCCTTCCATCCGGCCGTGGCAGGTCGAGCCCGCGCAGGAGGCGACGCCCAGAAAGCGCCCGCCGCTTTCACCCTGCGACCGCGCGGGCGGCGCGGCGATCAGGGCCGCCGCCGTCAGCGCGAGCAGCAGCGCCGCAAGGGCCGCCATCGCGGCCCACGGCCGGTCGCTGCGCCCCGTGCCAGCGTGCATCCTCATTCCCGCCATCCCCCGTTGCCCCGTTCGTGCCCTAGGGTCTGGACCGGCGCCGCGCAAGCGGCCGGGTCGCGGCGTCGCCCTCCGTCACCGTCGATCGATCGACGTGGTCTGAAACTGCCATGGCACCTGCCCCCTGCAAATCGGGAAATCCGGTGCGACCCCTTGTTTTGCGATTTTATCGTTGACCGACCTTGATCCTCAAAGGCTACACCATCGCCGGGCAAAGGCAATATGCCTGCGATCACAGCCGGGATTTTCGAGGGGCAAAAATGAACGAGAGCAAGAAGATGACGGCCACCAATCGTGCGATCCTGATCGCCGCCTTCCTGCTGCTCGCGGGCGCCGTCGGCTATGCGCTGTGGCGCGATGCGCGGTCCGCGGCCGGCGTCCCGGCGGGAATGACCGCCGCCGACGCGCCGCCATCCGACCGCCTCGCCGCGCTCGAGGCGCGGACCCGAAGCAACCCCGGCGACGCCGAGGCATGGACCGCGCTCGGCGCGGCGCGCTTCGACCTCGAGGATTATCCGGGGGCCGCCGAAGCCTATGAACGGGCCGTCACCCTCGCGCCGAAATCGGCGGGGTTGTGGTCGGCGCTAGGCGAGGCGCGCGCCTATGCGAGCAAGCGCGACCCGCTGCCCCCCGCGGCGCTCGAGGCGTTCGAAAAAGCGATCGCGCTCGATGCGCAGGACCCGCGCGCGCGCTATTTCATGGCGGTGAAAAAGGATCTGGCGGGCGACCACCGGGGCGCGATCGACGCCTGGTTCGCGCTGCTCGCCGACACGCCGCAGGGCGCGCCGTGGGAAGCCGACCTGCGCCGCACGATCGAGCAGGTCGGCGCGATCCACAAGATCGACGTCGCGCCCCGCCTTGCCGCGACGCAGGCGCGCCCGCTGAAAGCCGAGGAGATGCCCGTTGCCGCGCGCGCGATCCCCGGCCCCAGCCGCGCCGACATGGAAGCCGCCTCGCAGCTTCCCAAGGGCCAGCAGGACGCGATGATCGAGGGCATGGTCGCCAGCCTCGAAGCGAAGCTGAAGGCCGACCCGTCCGACGTCGACCGCTGGATCATGCTGATGCGCAGCCGCATGACGCTGGGCGAGACCGCGAAGGCGGCGCAGGCGCTGAAGGACGGCGTCGCCGCCAACCCCGCGGCGGCGGCGCGGATCAAGGCGCAGGCGCAGATGCTGGGCGTGCCGGGGGCGTGAGTTTCCGTTTCAGGCGGAGGCGCGAAACGCCTATCCCGCCATCAGCG
The DNA here is from genome assembly GCF_057401805.1 of Sphingopyxis sp. 550B. Taxonomy (NCBI): domain Bacteria; kingdom Pseudomonadati; phylum Pseudomonadota; class Alphaproteobacteria; order Sphingomonadales; family Sphingopyxidaceae; genus Sphingopyxis; species Sphingopyxis sp. 550B. The sequence continues at coordinate 594,812 of NZ_CM171610.1, forward strand.
CCGCATTGCCGCCCGCGGCGGTGATGTCGGTCGAGATCGACTTTTCCTCCGCGAAACGGTGCAGATAGTGCGGGCCGCCGGCTTTCGGACCGGTGCCCGACAGGCCGCGGCCGCCGAAGGGCTGCGAGCCGACGATCGCGCCGATCTGGTTGCGGTTGACATAGACGTTGCCGACCTGCGCGCGCGCCGCGACATGCGCCGCGACCGCATCGATACGGGTATGGATGCCGAGCGTCAGGCCGTAGCCCGAGGCGTTGATCGCATCGATCAGCGCGTCGAGTTCGCCGCCCTTCCACGTCGCGACATGCAGCACGGGGCCGAAAATCTCGCGCTTGAGGTCGGTGACATGGTCGAGCCGGATCATCACCGGTGGCACGAAGGTCCCGCCGTCGGGCAGCACCGTCCGTGCGGCTTCGGCGATCACGCGGCCGGCGCTGCGCGCCTCGGCGACATAGGCGGCGATATTCGCCTGCGCCTCGGCATCGATGATCGGGCCGACGTCGGTCGAGAGGATCGCCGGATCGCCGACGTTCAGTTCGGCCATCGCACCCGCGACGATCGCGATCATCGTCTCCGCCACATCCTCCTGCACGCACAGCAGGCGCAGCGCCGAGCAGCGCTGCCCCGCCGACTGGAACGCCGACGCCACCGCGTCGCGCGCCACCTGTTCGGGCAGCGCGGTCGAATCGACGATCATCGCGTTGGCGCCGCCGGTTTCGGCGATCAGCGTCGCGATCGGGCCGTCGCGCCCGGCGAGGCCGCGGTTGATCATCCGCGCGACCTCGGTCGATCCCGTGAAGGCGACGCCGATCAGGTCCGGGTGCCCGGTCAGCGCCGCGCCGACCGTTTCGCCGCGTCCGGGCAGATAGTGGAGCACGTCGCCCGGCACGCCGGCTTCGAGCAGCAGCGCCACCGCGGCATGCGCGATCAGGGGGGTCTGTTCGGCGGGCTTGGCGAGCACCGCATTGCCCGCGGCGAGCGCCGCCGACACCTGGCCGAGGAAGATGGCGAGCGGGAAGTTCCACGGGCTGATGCAGGCAAAGACGCCCTTGCCCTCGAGCATCAGTTCGTTGCGCTCGCCCGTCGGGCCGGGGAGCGCGACGGGATGGGCGAAATCGGCGCGCGCCTGCGCCGCGTAATAGCGCAGGAAATCGGTCGCCTCGCGCACCTCGGCGATCGCGTCGGCGAGCGTCTTGCCCGCCTCGTCCATCGCAAGACCGAGGAAGAAGGCGTCGCGTTCCTCGAGCAGGTCGGCGGCGCGTTCGAGCCGTTCGGCGCGGAAGGCGCCGCCGGCGAGGCTCCAGTCGCGTTGCGCGGCGCGCGCCGTCGCGACCGCCGCGTCGACCGCCGCGGCGTCGGCCTCGATCACCTGGCCGACGATCGCGCCGGTCGCGGGATTGCGCACCGGCTCGGGCCGGCCATCCCGCGCCGCGCCGCCAACAATCGGCGCGGCGACCACATCGCCGCGCCGCGCCCCGGCGATCGCGGCCATCAGCGCCTCCGGCACTCCCGGATCGCCGAGGTCATAGCCGCGCGAATTGCGCCGCGCCGGGTCGAACAGGTGCAGCCCGGTGGGGATGGTCGTCGGGACGCTCGCGATGCTGCGCGGGTCGACCGCAAGGTCTTCCGCGGTCACCTCAGGATCGGAGAACTGGTGCACGAAGCTGGAGTTGGCGCCGTTTTCGAGCAGCCGGCGGACGAGATAGGCGAGCAGGTCGCGGTGCGTGCCCACCGGCGCATAGACGCGCACCGGGCGCGGCGGCGGCGACAGCGCGAGGATCGCGTCGTGGGCGCCCTCGCCCATGCCGTGCAGGCGCTGCAATTCGTAATCGGCGCCGTCGAACAGTTCGGCGACGAAGGCCAGCGTCATCGCATTGTGGCTGGCGAAGGCGGGGAACAGGCAGTCCTGGCATTCGCGCAGGATCTGCGCGCAGACCATATAGTTGAGATCGGTGTGATTCTTCGCGGTGAACACCGGGAAATCGTCGAGGCCCAGCGTCTGCGCGCGCTTGATCTCGGTATCCCAATAGGCCCCCTTGACGAGCCGCATCGACAGCTTGACCCCGCGCGCCCGCGCCTTGGCGGCGACCCAGCGGATCACTTCGGGCGCGCGCGGCTGATAGGCCTGGATGACGATGCCGAGCCCGACCCAGTCGTCGGCCAGCCCCGCGTCGATCAGCGCGGCATAAACGTCCATATGCGGTTCGAGCCGGTCGCTTTCCTCGGCGTCGATCATCAGCGGGATGTTGACCGCGCGCGCGGCGCGCGCGAGTTCGACGACATTGGGGACCAGCTCGTCGCGGACGCGGTCGCCCTGCAGATATTCGTAGCGCGGGTGGAGCGCCGACAGCTTGATCGATATGCCGTGGTTGGCGAAGGGATCGCCCGGTCGGGCGTCGCGGCCGATGCGCGCGATCGCCGCGGCATAGCTGTCGTAATAGCGTCGCGCATCCTCCGCGGTGCGCGCCGCCTCGCCCAGCATGTCGAAGCTCGCAAGCTCCGTCTTCGCCTTGTCGGCGCGCTTGACCGCGGCATCGATCGTCTGGCCCATCACGAACTGCTGGCCGAGCAGCTTCATCGCAGCGAGCGCTGCCTGCCGGATCACCGGCTCGCCCGAGCGCCTGACCATCGCCTTGAGCAGGGTCAGCGGGTTTGCCTTGCTGCCGAGCGCGTCGAGCATCAGCGTCGCCGAACCGAGCGACAGGCCGCGCGCCGACAGCGCGACGATCAGCGGGCTGTCCTCGTCCTCGCCCTCGTTCCAGCGGCGTCCGGCGATCTTGTCGCGAATCAGCGCATTGGCGGTCGCGCTGTCGGGAACGCGCAGCAGCGCCTCGGCGAGGCACATCAGCACGACGCCTTCCTCGGTCGAAAGACGGTAGCGATTCATCAGCTGCGCGACGAGCGTCTCGCGCTCGCCCTCGGCCTTCGCCTTGCGAATCAGCGCGAGACCACGCCGCGTCGTCGCCTCGACAGTCGCGGGCGAATCCGCCAGCGCACGCCGCAGATCGGTGACGATTTCGGTTTCGGGACGGCGAGCGAGGGCGCGAAGAGCCGCGCGGTCGGGGGCGATGGTCATGGCTCGTCATAACAGAAAGCTATTGGTCGATCTGCCCTGATATGAAGCAATTATTTTACGGTTTGACCAAAATATGGACAGAAGTTAGGCAAAATGGATGAAGAAAGACGGCATCATAGTGGAATTGGATGAGTTCGACCGCAAGATCATCGCGATCCTGGGGCGCGACGGACGCATCACCTATACCGAGCTCGCGCAGCGCGTCGGCCTGTCGAAGACGCCGTGCCAGCAGCGGGTCAGGCGCCTGGTCGACAGCGGGCTGATCATCGGTTTCCGGGCGATCGTCGATCCCGCCAAGGTCGGCCTCGACCATGTCGCCTTCGCCGAGGTCAAGCTTTCCGACACGCGCGAGGAGGCGCTGCGCGAATTCAACGCGGCGGTGCGCCGGATTCCCGAGGTCGAGGAATGCCACATGATCGCGAGCGGCTTCGACTATCTGCTCAAGGTCCGCACCCCCGACATCCGCCGCTATCGCATTGTGCTGGGCGAGAAGATTTCGAGCCTGCCGCACGTCGCAAGCACCTCGACCTTCGTCGCGATGGAGACGATCTGCGAATCGGCGCGCTAGGACGGATCGTCCTGGCTTGCAGAGCCGCGTGCTCCCGCGCAGGCGGGAGCCCAGAGCTTCGAAGAGCCGGGGCCGGCATCACATCGCTCTGGGTCCCCACCTTCGCGGGGACACGGCGTGGTTCATCCAGACATGATGACGCCGCCAGACTCTGTCCTGTCTGGCTTGAAATCGAACCCATCCCCTGAAGGGGAGGGGCTTATCAGGCCGCCTCAACCTGGACAGGACAGATCATAAGATACCGGTTTTGATTCACGCGCTCCGACGCGCATCGGAGGCCGCAGCGAAAGGCGTCAGGGCGCCGCAGGGGTAAGCGGCTTGACCATGCGCAGCAGCGGGATGTCGACGCTTCCGACGCGGTCGAGCACCGCCTCCTTCGGCCGATAGCCGCAGGCACGATAGAGCGGCTCGCCCGCCATCGTCGCCATCAGCTCCGCCGCGCGGAAACCCGCCGCGGCCGCCGCCGTCTCCGCCGCCGCCAGGATATGGCGTCCGACCCCGCGCCGCGTAAAATCGGGGTGGGTATACATGGCGCGTACCCGCGCCGCCTCGTGCGCCGGGTCGAGCAGGCGCGGTTCGCGCAGCCCCGCGCTTGCGTCGTTGCCATAGAGGGTGGCGCGCCGGCTCCAGCCCCCGCACCCGGCGACGCATCCGTCGATCTCGACCAGGAAATAGGTGCCGTCCTCGACGAGCTGTCGATCGAGCCCCATGATCGCATGGCTCGCGGCGACCTGCGCGGGATCGAGAAAACCCTGCTGCAACTCGTCGATCGCGCGGGTCATCACCCCGCGCATCGCGGCAAGATCGTCGAAGGTCGCAAGGCGGCAGGACAGGTCGGACATGGCAGCCATCGGGAGGAAGAGGAAACCGCCCTGCGCCTTCGGACCGCGACCCGCAAGCCCCGTTTTCCCATCTCCTGTCAGCCTTTGTCATCATTGCGACGAACATCGTCACCGGACAGGACCCCCGCCCGAATCCTAGATCGTGCCGGACCCAACGACCGGACGGATTCACCCTATGCCGAACAGATTCCTGACCCTTGCCGCGCCGATCGGGCTGGCGCTGCTCGCGCCGCTGGCCGCGCAGCCGGCGCTCGCGGCCCAAGCGCCCCCAACCGCCGCCCCCGCCAACCCGGCCGCCGGCGTCTATGCCGAACTTGCCGCCGAAGCCGACCGGCGTGCCGGCGATCCCGATTTCGACTATCGGCTCGGCATCGCCGCGCTCGACGCGGGCCATTATGGCGAGGCGGTGATCGCGCTGCAGCGCGTCCTCGCGGTGCAGCCCGGCAATGCGCCGGCGCGCGCCGAACTGGCGCGCGCCTATGCGATGGCGGGCGACATCGACACCGCGCGGCAGGAATTCGCGACCGTGGTCGACGATCCCAGCCTGCCCGATCCGGTGCGCCAGCGCTTCACCGGCTTCGTTCGCCAGTTCGACCGGCAGATCGGGGGCGGCGGGTCCGACGTGTCGGGGTTCCTCGACGTCCGCGCCGGCTATGACGACAATATCAACGCCGCGACCGACCTGACCACCATCGTCATCCCGTTGTTCAGCTTCCTCGGCCCCGGCACGCTCGGGCCGGGCGCGGTGGCGCGCGGCGACGAATATTACGAGATACAGGGCGGCGTATCGGGCGTCACCGCGATCGGGCGGCAGGACCGGCTGTTCGCCAGCGCGCTCGGCAACTGGCGCGACAATGTCGACAGCCGCGCCTTCGACCAGGCGGCGCTGACCGGCACCGCGGGCTATGCCCACAGCTTCGCCAACCGCGACGTCGTCTCGCTGTCGGGGCAGGTGCAGAAATTCTGGCTCGGCCACGACGGCTACCGCACCTCTTACGGCGTCATCGGCCAATATACGAAACCGCTCGCCGGCGGCCGCGCGCTGACCCTGTCGGCGCAGTGGAACCGGTTCGATTACGACGGCGCGCCGCTGCGCGACGCCGACCGCTATGCCGTCGGCGTCGGCTATGTGACGCGCACGCTCGCCGCGGGCGTGTCGGGCGGCAAGGAAGAGACGCGCCGGCAGGTGGGCGACGCCGAATCGAACTGGTTCGCCGGCGCGAACATCGGCGGTGAATTTCCCGTCGCGGCCAAGGTGGCGCTGGTCGCCGGCGCCGCCTTCGACCTGCGCCGCTACGACCAGCCCGACGCGCTGTTCCTGACCCGCCGCAAGGACGAGCGGGTCGATTTGACCGCCGGGGTCAAGGTCGCGCTGACCGACGCCCTCTTCTTCCAGCCGCGCGCCACCTGGTCGCGCAACTGGAGCAACATCGCCCTTTACGATTACGAGCGCTGGACCGTGTCGGCCGGCCTCCGCCTCGAATTCTGATCCGCGGGAGAATATCGCCATGACCCCTAATCCGAAGCTTCGCCTCGGCGCCGCGCTGATGGTCACCGCCTCCAGCCTGTCGCTCGCCACCCCCGCGTTCGCCGCGCACATCCTCTTCTCGTCGAAAGGCGAGACGCAGCCGCAGATCGGCGAGCGGGTCAACCAGATCGCGGGGCTGAAGCAGGTCCGGCTGGACAATGGCGCCGTCGTGTCGGTGCTCGACACCGCCGACTATCGCATCAATGCCGACGGGTCGGTCGACCTCTATGCCGGCAGCGTGACGGTCGCCGGGGGCGACGCCACGACGATCGTGCGGATGCCCGACGGGGTCGAGGGCCGCGTGACCGGGCGCGGATCGGCGGCGAGCTTCAGCGTCGCCGCCGACGGCGCCGCGCGCGGCCATGTGCTGACCGGACAGGCCTTCATCGGCCGCGCCGACGCGCTGCGCCGTTTCGGCACCGGCGAGATGTTCGCCGTCGCGCCGGGCAGGAAGCCCGAGCTAGTCGTGTCAAACGGGGCGCAGACCACCCCCGACGCGAGCGATGATGCGGCGCAGGTCGCCGACATGGCGGCGGACGGCCCGGCGGCGGCGGCGCAGAACGGCGTGCCGGTGACGCTGGGCGACGCGCTCGCCGCAGCGGGCGCGTCGAGCGACATATTGGCGGCGGCACGACGCGTCGACGCCGCGGTCGCCAACCCCGCGATCGAACGCTTTCCGAGCGGCGACCTCGCGCGGCTGGTCGCCGCCGCGGGCGGGCTGGAGCGCGCCTATGGCGGCACGCCCTTCCCCGCCGCGCAGGCCGACATCATCCGCACCTATCTGGGCTGGCTCGCCTCGGGGCGCGGCGGTGCCGACTTCCTCACCGCCTATGCCGGCTTCCTCGGCCAGTATCTCGACCTGATCCGCTCAGGCGCGGCGCCGTCGCGCTTCGAACGCGCGAGCCTTGCCGACATCAACGCCTTCCTCGCCTATGCGGCGCGCAGCGGACGGCTCGCCGAACTCGCCGCACGCGACCGGACGCTGGTCGACGCCTATCTCGCCTTCCTGCGCGGCGGCGGCGATCCCGACCGCTTCGGGCAAGGCTTCACCGAACTGACGCAGGCCTATTTCGCCTTCATCCGCGGCGGCGGCGTGCCGGCCGATTTCACGCAGGCGAGCGCCGCGACGCTCGATGCCTATATCCGCTTCCTGTCCGACAGCGGGCTGGCCGAGGCGCTGAGCGCGGCCGACCGCGCGCTGCTCGCCGCCTATCTCGACAAGGGCGGCCTCGCCTTCGCAGGCCAGTATCGCAACGCGCTCGACGCCTATTTCGCATGGCTGGCAAGCGGCCGCCTGCCGAGCGGCTATGCCGCGCTCGACGCGGCGACGCTGCGCGCCTATCTCGAGACGCTGTCGAGCGCCGGGCTGCTGACGACGCTGGCGGGCGACAAGGCGCAATTCTATGCCGCCTATCTCGCCTTCCTCCAGGGCGGCGGCGCGCCCGACGCCTTTGCCGGCCTGCCCGCCAATGTCTTCGCGGGCTATGCCAGCCAGCTCGACGCCTATTTCGCCTTTCTTGCCGCGGGCAACCTGCCCTCGGCCTACAGCGGCGCCGATCTCGCGCAGCTCCAGGCCTGGCTCGCGCAGCTCCAGGCGGCGGGCGCGCTCGACCGCTTCCTCGGCGAGCGGGCCGATTTCTTCGCCGCCTATCTGGCGTTCCTTCAGGGAGGCGGCCAGGCCGATGCCTTCGCGGGGCTCAACGCAAACGTCTTTACGGGCTATGCTCAGGCGCTCGCGGCCTATTACGACTATCTGGCGCGCGGCGGTGTGCCGTCGGGCTATACTGCGCTGACGCAGGCGCAAATCCGCGCCTATCTGGCCGCGCTCGACAGCGCGGGGGCGAGCGGGGCCTTCCTCGACAGCCTCGCCGATTTCTATGCCGGCTATTTCGCCTTCGTCGCCGGCGGCGGCGATCCCGACCTGTTCGCCGGACTGCCGGTGCCGCCCGATTATCCCGCCTTCGCCGCCGCGCTCAACGGCTATGCGGCCTTCCTCGCGGGCGGTGGACTGCCCGCCGATTATGACGCGCAGAGCCTCGCGACGCTGCGCGCCTATCTCTCGGCGATCGCCGCGGCGGGGCAGACGGGCGACCTGCTCGGCGCCAATGCCGGGCTGCTCGACGCCTATTTCGCCTATCTGGCCGGCGGCGGCGCGCCCAACGGCTTCGCCGGGCTGCCCGTCTATGCCGACTATGTCGCGGCGCTGAACGCCTATTACGCCTATCTCGCCGGCGGCGGCCTGCCGACGGGCTATGCGGCGCTGACGCAGGCGCAGATCAACGCCTATCTCGCGGCGCTCGACGCGGCGGGTGGCTTCGCCTCGCACGCGAGCCTCAACGCCTTCTTCGCGCAATATTACGCCTTCGTGCGCGCCGGCGGCGATCCGCTGAAATATGCCGCCCTGCCCGTCTATTCGGACTATCTCGCCGCCGTGCAGGCCTGGTACGCCTTCGTTCTCGGCGGTGGGCGGCCGTCCGACTATGCGGCGCTGACCCCCGAACAGATCGAAACCTATCTGGCGCTGCTCGGCGACGCGGGGGTGCTTCAGGCGCAGCTTTCCGACACGGCGCTCGTCTTCCTGACCGACTATCTCGCCTGGCTGGGCACCGGCGCCGACCCCGACCAGTTCGCCGGCCTGCCGGTCAACACGCCCCCGGACCCGCAATATAATAGCGTCCCCCAGCCGCCGCGGCTTGCCTATGCGGGCGGCTTCAATCCGGCGACGGCGGCGGTCAATTTCGTCACCACGCTGAACGTCGGCAACGGGCAGACGGTGCCCGGCAGCGAAGCCGGCTTCACGACCACCGCCTATGCGCTGGACGGCGACGGCGGCCTGACCAGCTACACGCGGGCGGGCGGCGTCACACGCACCAGGGGGACGACGACGGTCACCGACATATCGGGCAACGCCGACATCGTGATCGGCCGCTGGAGCGACGGCGTCAGCACGGGCGCGAATCCCTTCACGCTCAGCGCAGCCCAAGGCTTCCACTATCTGCTCGCGCGGCCGGTCGATGCGGGCTTCGCGCTGCCTGCGCAGGGCGTCATCGCCTATGACCTGCTCGCCGCGACGCGGCCGACGATGGTCGACGGCTCGCTGCCGGCGGGCGGCTTCGCCGGCGACATGGCGATCGTCCTCGGCGCCGCGCCCAAGGTCGCCTTCGACGCCACGGTGACGATGCCCGGCCTCGTCGGTCAGCCCGACCGGACGTTCCGCTATGCGACCGCCGGCGGCGTGACCGACCCGACCCAGTCCCAGACCGCGCTGACCCTGGCGAGCGGCGGCAATTTCCGCATCCTCGTCCCCGGCGTCGCCGGGGCCGATTGCCAGACGACCAATTGCCAGTTCGACGCCAGCGGCGTCTTTGCCGGCAACGCGAACCAGCTCGGCCTGACCTATGCCGCCCATAATGATCTGGGCAGCGCCAAGGCGGCGATCGGCGCGGCGATCTTCGGCAACGGCACGCTTTCGGGCGGTCCGCCGCCCGAGCCGACCTTCGTGACCGCCAACCTTCTGAGTTCGGAGGCACGGCTCAGCTCGACCTACGACGCCTATACCATCCACCCGATCAACCTGTCGGTCACCTCCAGCCCCAATGCGAACCAGGGGTACGAGATCGACGCGAGCGGCGCGATCGTCGGCGTGCGCACGATCGGCACCTATGGCGGGTACGACCGGATCGGCACCGCGACGCACGCCGACAGCGGGGCGAGCGACAGCGGCGTCCTGCAATGGACGCGCTGGACCGGCGGCCTGCTCGACATGCGGCGCAACGCCGGCACCGGCGGTCGCGGGCCCGTCACGCTGTCCGACAACCAGGGCTATCACTTCATCGTCGGAGCCCCGGCCACCAACCTGCCCGCTTCGGGGCGCGTCGACTATCAGCTCGTCGGCGGCACACGGCCGACGCAGGGCTATGGCGCGGCTGCGCCGGGCACGCTGGTCAGCGGCGCCGCGGCGGTGCAGTTCGGCACGCAGGCCAAGGTCGGGATCGACCTGGTGTTCGACTATAACAGCGATCGCTTCACGGCCCGGACCGCCGGGGGGCTCGCCAATCTGTCGGCGAGCGAGCTTTCGCTCTCCAACGGGGCCTTCTATGCCATTGGCGCGAACGGCAATGTGACGAGCACGGGCGGCACCTGCACCACCAGCTGCCGGGCGATCTGGAGCGGCTTCCTCGCGGGCCCCGCGGGCAAGGAAATGGGCCTCGAATATGTCGTCCAGCTGGGAACTTCGACCAACGAGGTGATCGGCGTCGCGGCCTTCGAGGCACAGCCCGCCCCGACCTTCTCGACCGGCGAATATACCAACCAATATGTGCTCAACGTGACCTACGCCCGGACCAACGACTCCGCCTATAATTCAAAGGTCACCTATGACGCGAACGGGATGGTCACCCAATGGACGCGCAGCAACGGATCGCCGGTCGGCGTCCTGCCGGAGCATCGCGGGCCGGCAGAGGAAAGCGGCAGCGTCAACGGCGTGATCGGCTGGGCACGCTGGCTCGACGTCAATAATATCGGGGCCGGCAACCCCAAGCTGCCCAATTCGGGCAATCCAATCCTGACGGGCACGCTGGCATCGGCGCTGCCGACCAGCGGCGGGGTCGAATATCAACTGATCGGCCAGACGCGGCCGGTCGACCGCGCGGGTAATCTGGAACCCGGCACCTTCACCGGCAACCTTGCGGTCGATTTCGCGACGAAAAAGGTCGGTTTCGATTTCGCCGTCGCCATCGATCAATATGGATGGGAAGTCCGAACCGCTGGCGGCGCGGCCAACCCGGCCAACGGCGGCCAGAACCTGTTGGGACTCGACCGGACCGCGTTCGAAGGCGCCCCGATGATCAGCGGAACGACCGCCGCGAGCTGCACGGTCAGCTGTTCGAGCGATGTGCGCGGCGCCCTGTTCGGACCGGGGGCATCGCATGTCGGCCTCGGCTATGCGATCAAGGACGGAAGCCTGGCGGTCAGCGGCGTCGCGACCTTCGCCGCGCAACCCCCCGCGCCCCCGGTGCCCTGAGATCGCCGGTCCCTAACGGCGATTGTCATCTCTCTGACAGCCTTGGTGTGTGGGCCGCGCCGGCCGTGCCCGGCATGATCGGCGCGACCCACAAGCCAAGGGAGGGAATTTCCATGAAGACGAAGGTTACGCTGATCACCGCCGCCGCGCTGCTCGCCGGCACCGCCCCATCGGCGATGGCCGCCGAGCAGGAAGCGGTCGCGCTCAACAAATGCGCGCAAAGCTATGGCTCCATCGCCGTGGTCGAAGGCGACACGCAGGGCTGGTCCGACTACGGCCTCGGATCCCCGCGCGAGCTGATCAATTCGCTCGCGATCGAATCGGGCTGCTTCACCCCGCACAGCCCGGCGAGCGGCACCCCCGCCGATTTCCTGATGAACGTCGTTGCGGGCGATTCGGAAGAGGTCGACAAGTCGGTCGAGATGGCGAAGTCGGCGGCGGTCGAGGGTCTCGTCCGATCGGGCGCCGCGACCAGCATCATCTCCAAGGTGCCGGTGGGCGGTGCCCTGTTCGGCGCCTTCGGCGGCCTCGGCGGCAAGAAGAAGCGCGTCGCGGCGGGCATCAAGCTGCTCAGCCCCGCGACCGGCCAGGCGATCGTCGCGGGCACCGGCGAAGTGCGCAAGACGTCGATCAGCTTCGGCGGCGCCAACGCCTGGTCCGCCGCGGCGAACGCGAGCGGCTACGCCGGCAGCAAGGACGGCAAGATGTTGGTCGAGGCCTTCGTCAAGGCGTTCAACGCCGTCTCGGCACAGGGTTCGGCAATCGCCGCGATCCCGAAGGCCCGGCCGGCGCAGGCCGCCGCGGCGTCAGCGGGAACACAGGTCGCGATCGACACGGTGATGCGCGCGGCCCCCGCCGCCGACGCCGCCACGGTGCGCGCGCTGCGCGCCGGGACCGACCTTGTCCCCACCGGCCAGCGCAACGGCCTCTTCATCGAGGTCAAGGACAGCTATGGCACCCAGGGCTGGGTGTCGGTCGAGGACCTTGGCTGAGCGCCCCGCTTGCCCCGGCCCCCTGGCTATGCCAGAAGGGCCGGGGTCGCTTATCCTGGGGGAAGATGGCGCCAACAGCATGGAAACGCTGAAGATCCTGTATGTCGAGGATGACCAGCGCGCGGCCGGCGAGATTCAGGAACTCGCGGCGGCGCGCGGCGATACGCTCGTCTGGGAGAATAGCGGCACCGGCGGGCTGCTGCGCGCCGGGATGGAAAAGTTCGACGTCATCATCCTCGACCGCATGCTTGGCGATCTCGACGGGCTGACCATCCTCCGGCGCCTGCGCGAAAGCGGCGTCGGCACCCCGGTGCTGATGCTGTCGGCGCTCGGCCGCACCAGCGACCGCGCCGAAGGGCTTGACGCCGGCGCCGACGATTATCTCGCCAAGCCGTTCGAGGCCGAGGAGCTGATGGCGCGGCTGCGCGCGCTCTATCGCCGTGCGTCGGGGCGCGAACATAGCGCGGTGATCCTCTACGGCGCCTTCGAATGCCATGTGAAGGCGCGCACCGCCTTTCGCCAGAACCGCCACCTCGCGCTCAGCCCGCGCGAGTTCGAGCTGTTCCGCTATTTCATGGAGAATGCGGGCGAGGTGGTGACGCGCGAGATGCTGCTGCGCGACGTGTGGAACATGTCGTTCGACCCGCAGACCAACGTCGTCGACGTCAATGTCGGCCGGTTGCGCCGCAAGCTGGAGGACGGCTTCGGCGCCCCCGCGCTCGAAACCATCTGGGGCTCGGGCTACCGCCTGCTCGACGGGCGCTGAGGGTGGCGGCGCGCCGCTCGATCTTTTCGCGGATCGTCCTCGCCGCGATCCTGCTGTCGATGGTGCTGCTCGCCGCGCTGTGGGCGCTCACCGACCAGACCATCCGCGCGACGGTCGCCGAATCGGCGCACAAGGCGGTCGACGTTGATCTCGCGGGGCTTGCCGACATCCATGCGACGAGCGGCCGGGCCGAACTCGAACGCCGGATTCGCGACCGGCTCGCGATCACGCCGTCGGACGGCGGCGCGCCGCATTATATGCTCGCCGACGCGCGGGGGCGATGGATCGCGGGCGATATCCGCACCTGGCCGCGGCTCGACCCGGCGATCTCGGAAAGCGGGTCGATCCGCCTCGGCGAAGGCACGCGCGCCCATGCCCGCGCGACGCGGCTCGGCCCCGACCTGCAACTGATTGTCGCGCGCGAGACGCGCGGCGGCGCGCCGCTGCGCTGGCGCGTCGCGCTGGTCTTCCTCGCCGGCGGCGCGCTGTTCGTGCTGCTCGTCGGCACCCTCGGCAAGATCGCGGCGGGGCGGCTGCACTGGCGGATCGAGCGCATCAACGACGCCTTCCGCGATCCCGACGAAGAGCGGCTGATCGCGATGACCGCCGACGCGGAAAGCGACGAGATCGACGAACTGGCCGGGCACAGCGCCGCGGCGCTGGCGCGGCAGAAGCGGCTGATCGAGGCCTATCGCGAAACCACCGACCAGATCGCGCACGAAATCCGCACCCCGCTGATGCATCTCGACGGGCGGCTGACCAAGGCGCTCGCCGCGGGGCCGGGCGAGACGGTCGCGGCACGGCTGCTCGAAGCGCGCGTCGACATCAAGCGGCTCGTCACGATGCTCGAATCGCTGCTCGACATCGCCGCGAGCAAGGCGCGGCAGGGCGACCGGCACGGACTGAAGCCCGTCGACCTCAGCGAGATGGTGACGCGCATCTGCGAGCTTTACGCCGACAGCGCCGAGGAATCGGGGCATGATTTCACCTGGGTCGTCGAACCCGGCGTGACGATCGACGGCGAGGAGACGCAGCTCGGCCAGCTCGTCACCAACCTGCTCGACAACGCCTTCAAATATGTCCCCGCAGGCGGCAGCGTGCGGCTCGGGCTCGCGCCCGGGCCGGTGCTGACGGTCGAGGACGACGGCCCGGGCGTCCCCGAGGCCGAGCGCGAGAAAATCTTCCGGCGCTTCCACCGCGTCGCGGGCACCCGGCACGATATACCGGGAAGCGGCCTCGGCCTCGCGCTTGCGCGCGCGATCGCCGAGCGCCACGATCTGACCATCCGCCTGATGCCATCCGACCGGGGCGCCAGGTTCGTCGTGAAAGAGGGAGCGGCATGAACGGACGCCAATGGGGACGGACATGGGGCATCGGCCTTGCGGGGGCAGCGCTGTCCGGATGCGCCGCGCACGGCTCGGAGCCGCCGGCGGCGCGCACCGCCGCGGCCGCCGAATCGCGGGCCAGCCAGCTCGCCGCCGACCTCGCCGCCGCCGATACGGCGTTCGAGGCGCAGGACAGGCCGGCGCTCGTCGCGGCGCTGACGCGCATCACGCGGCGCAGCGCCCGCCCGCTCGACCCCGGGGCGCCCGATCCGGTGCCGCTGTGGCGCGCGGCGGTGCCGGGCGACGTCCCGCCGCTGCGCGGCCGCGCGCTCGGTCCCGGCTATGTTCGCGGCACGCTGGCGCCCGGGGCGGCGACGCAGCTCGAACAGCTCTTCCTGTCGGGGCAGGCGGCGACGGTCGCCGCCAATTCGCGGCCGCGGGACGACCTGCGGCTGCGGCTCTACGACGCCGCAGGCAAGCTGGTCTGCGAACGCGCGCCGGCGTCGGCGCGCGACTGCCGCTTCACGCCGGTCTTCACGCAGCGCTATCGGATCGAACTCAACAACGCGGGCGCCGCAGCCGCGCGCTATTATCTGGTGGTCGATTGAGGCCGTCACGGGGACCAAAAGGGGGGACGCAATGACCAGGGGAATGGGCAAGAGGCCCGCGCGCGCGGCGCTGTTGGCGGTGGGCCTGGCATGGAGCGCCGCCGCGTCGGCCGCCCCCGCCGCCGCGCCTGACCGCCCGCCCGACCGCACAAGGCTCGACACGCTGATCGCGCGTTTTGAGGCTGCCGATTCGGAAGCCGATCCCGCCGCCTATCGTGCCGCCGCGGCCGATGCGCTCGTCGAGGCGCGCCGGCTCTATCCCCCGGACCATCCCGAAATCGCCGCGCGCTCGCTCTACGTCGCGATGGGACGCGCGGCGGCCGGGGAGATGGACCAGGCGCTTGCCGAGGCGGACCGGATCATCCCGATCCTCGCCGCCGCCCCCGCCTATCGCGCCGACTGGCGCAACGCGCTGAACCTGCGCGCCTATATCCTCAATTTCAAGGGCGATCACGCCGCGTCGCTGGCGATCAACGAGCGGCTGGTCGCCGACTATGCCGCCAATCCCGCGGGCGTCGCACCGCGCGATCACGCCACCACCCTGTCCAATCTCGCCGCCTCCTATCTGGAGCATGGGCGGCTCGACGATGCGTTGGCGCGCAACGCCGAAGCGATCGCGGTCGGCCTGACGCTGAATCCGGTGCCGGGCGACGTCGCGATCTGGAACGCCAATCGCGTCGTCTATCTCTATTCGTCGGGGCGTACGGAGGAAGCGATCGCGACCGCGCAGGAGGCGATCGGACGCCTCGGCAACGCGATCGGGGCCGATCACCCGATGATGGCCAACCTCTATGCCAATCTGGGCGCGATCCTGTTCCGGCTGAACCGGCCGCACGATGCGATGCCGATGATCCGCCGCGCCTATGAGCTGATCGAGAAAGCGGGCGGCGGCCCCAACCAGAACAGCGCGGCGATGCGCGTGCAGTTCGCGCAGGCGCTGATCCGCGCCGGCCAATATGACGACGCCATCGCCTTTCTCGACGCCGCGACGCCGATCATCGACGCGCAGCTCGGCGCGGAGAGCGACCGCGCGCTCGCCGCGCGCGACACGCGGCTGATCGCGCTGATCGCCACCGGCCATGGCGCCGAGGCGGCGGCGCTGGCGCGCGACCTGATCGCGATCCGCGACGCGCGTCTGCCGGAGGGGCATCGCGACCGCGCCAACGCCCGCGACAATCTGGCGAAGGCGGCCTTCGCGAACGGCGACTGGGCCGCGGCGGCGGGCGCCGCGCGCGAAGCGGTGGCGCTGCGCACCGGGATGCTGCCGCCCGACCATCCCGACCTACTGCTCGGCCGCGCGCTGCTGCTGCGCGCCGAGGATCGCGGCGATGCCCGGCCGGCCACCGATCTGGTCGCCGACGCGCGCGCGCTGTTCGACGCGCTGACCGGCAATGCCCATCTCGCGCGCGGCTCGGCGCAGGCGGAGCGGCAGCGCCCGGCCTATGGCTGGCTGGCGGAGATTTTCGCGCGGCGCGGCGCGGTCGAGGACGCGTTCGAGGCGCAGCAGTGGGCGGCGCGCAGCAGCCTCGACGATGCGCTCGCCGTCGCCGCCAGCGAACGCGCCGCCGCCGCCGATCCGGCGCTGGCCGCCATCGCGGGGGAGCGCCGCCAGCTCCTCGCCGCGCGCCAGGGACTGGAAGCGAAGCTCGACGCCAATCTGATGCGCCCGGATGCCGCCTTCGACCTCGCCGGCCTGACCCGCGAGCTGGACGGTAACCGGCAGGCGATCGCCGCGCTCGACGCCACGCTGACGCCCGATCAGCGGGCGGCGCTCCTCTTCATGCCGTCGCGGCTGGCGGATCTCGAAGCAGCGGGTTCGCGCGCGGCCGCAACCGTCATGATGACCGACCTTGGCGGACCCTGGCTCGTCACCGCGGCCGGCGGCGGCAAGACGCAGCAATATCTGATCGCCGCCGACGCACCGATCGACGCGCTCGTCGGCCGGTTGCGTGCCTCGATCGACGCGGGCGAGAAGGACACCTTCGACCGCGCTGCCGCCGCCGAACTTCATGCCCGCCTCTTTCCCGGCGCGACGGCAAAATGGCTCGCCGCGACGCGCAGGCTGGCCGTGATCGCCAACGGATCGCTCGGCGCCCTGCCGTTCGGGCTGCTCGTTCCCGACGTCGGGAAGCCCGGCTATCTGGCCGACCGGACGACGGTCAGCCGGATGGTGCGCGCGCCGCGCGCGGGCGACGCCGCGCCCGATGCCGGGCCGGCGGACGCGGTGCTGATCGGCCTCGGCGGGGTCGAGAGCGGGCGCGCCGGGACGCTGATGGCGATGCGGTCGGCAGGGACGGCGCGCGCGATCGACGAGCTGCCCGCACTGCCCGGCGCGCCGCGCGAACTGGCGGCGCTGGCCGCGGCGCTGGGCGATGACGGCGCGCGGCTGCTGATCGGCGACGACGCGACCGAGGCGCAGCTTCGGGCGATGCCGGTACCGCAGGGCGCGGTGCTCGCCTTCGCCACCCACGGCCTGCTGTCGGGCGAGCTCGACGGGCTCGACGAACCTGCGCTGCTGCTGACCCCGGCGGGCGGCGACGATGGCCTGCTCAAGCCCAGCGAGATCGGCGGGATGACCCTGCCGGCCCGGCTCGTCATCCTGTCGGCGTGCAACACCGCGGGGGCGGCGGGAACCGACCGACCGCAGCTGTCGGGCCTCGTCGAGGGCTTCTTCCTCGCCGGCGCCGAGCGGGTGATGGCCAGCCACTGGCCGGTCCGCGACGATATCGCGCGGCGGCTGTCGGTCGGTATGGTCAAGGGGATGCGCGCGGGCGAGGATCCCCCCGCCGCGCTGCGCGCCGCCATCGCGGCGGTCCGCACCGGCCGCGACGGCGAAGCCCGCGCCGATCACCCCGCGCTCTGGGCCCCCTTCGAGCTCTTCTCGCGCTGAACGGGTGCGGGCCGCAGCCGCATTCTGTGGATTGACCGGCGCCCGCTTTGGCGGCAAAGGCGACGCATCGCGAAGGCAACTGTAAAATGCGCCGTAAAGCGGCGCACGAAATAACGGTTGAGCCTTTGAAACGCGGGTGTAGCTCAATGGTAGAGCAGAAGCTTCCCAAGCTTACGACGAGGGTTCGATTCCCTTCACCCGCTCCATCTTGACGACTGCGCGCGGGCACTGATGGTTGAAAAAACCCAGAAAACTGACTATTTTTGGGCATTCTCTGGCTCCCGGTGATTGCCGATGGTCGCGCGCTTCGGCGACCGCGACGCCGCAACGTTCGGCGCCTTCGTCGCGGCGGCCTTCGGCCTGCTCGCCGTCGCGATGCTGCGCCGCCTGCCGCGCGTTACGCGGTCGGCGAGCGAGACGGGCGATCAGATGCCGCCGTCGGTGACCGCATAGCCCGCCGCCTCGATCGCCACGGTGAGCGCCGCGACGCAGGCGGCGACGGCCGCGCCGTCGGTCGAGCGGATGACGAAATTGGCGCCGGTGCGTCCCTCGCGGAAAAAGGGATAGCTGCCGATCGCGACGCCGGCATGATCGCGCTCGGCCGCGCGCAGGACGTCGGCAATCTCGCTTTCGGGCGCCCAAGCGCCGATCGTACGCGCGACCAGCGGCGCCCCGCCCTCCAGCGTGCCGGTCAGCGCGTCGAGCATCCCCGCGGTGATGTGCGGAACCCCCGCCATCAGGAACAGGTTGCCTAGCCTGATGCCCGGCGCGCCCGACATGCGGTTGGGGATCAGTTCGGCACCGTCGGGAACGCGCGCCATGCGCAGCCGCGCCTCGGTCAGCCCGCCGCGCGTGGTGTAATAGCGTTCGAGGATCGCGCGCGCCTCAGGATGGATCACCACCGCGACCCCCAGCGCCTTCGCCACCGCGTCGACGGTGATGTCGTCGTGCGTCGGCCCGATGCCGCCGGTGGTGAACGCATAGTCGTAGCGCGCGCGCAGCGCGTTGAGCGCGTCGCCGATCTCCGCCTCGTCATCGGGGACGATGCGCACCTCGCGCAGGCGGATTCCCTGCACGTCGAGCCAGGTCGCGATCTGCGCGACATTCTTGTCCTGCGTGCGGCCGGAAAGGATTTCGTCGCCGATCACCAGCGCGGCGGCGGTCCAGATGCGTTCGTCGCTCATCCCCTTGCCTTAACCTGCTGCCATGACAAAACAAGGGTGCCGGATATGCCATGAAAGGAAGGTGCGCGATGGCCGCCGAACTGATCTTCTACACCAATCCCATGTCGCGCGGGCAGATCGTCCGCTGGATGCTCGAAGAGATCGGCGCGCCCTACGAAACGCGGCTGCTCGACTATGGGACGACGATGAAGGGCGCCGATTATCTGGCGATCAATCCGATGGGCAAGGTTCCGGCGATCGTCCATGCCGGCAGGACCGTCACCGAATGCGCGGCGATCTGCGCCTATCTGGCCGACGCCTTTCCGGACGCGGGCCTTGCGCCAGCGCCGGGCGACCGCGCCGATTATTACCGCTGGCTCTTCTTCGCCGCCGGGCCGCTCGAACAGGCGATCACCGCGAAGCAGTTCGGGTTCGAACCCGAGGCCGATCAGCAACGGATGGCGGGTTTCGGCTCGCTCGCATCCGTGCTCGAAGCGCTGGAAGGCGCGGTCGCGGGCAAGGCCTTCGTCGCCGGCGACCGCTTCAGCGCCGCCGATGTCTATGTCGGCAGCCAGATCGACTGGGGCCTGCAATTCGGCACCATCCCATCGCGCCCGGCGTTCGAAGTCTATGTCGCGCCCCTGCGCGAGCGCACGGGCTACAAGCGCGCGAAGGAGATCGACAATGCGCTGATCGCGGACATGCAGGCGGCGGGGCCGGCCTGAGCGCCGCGCCCGACCCGAAAGAAAAAGCCCGGCGGATCGCTCCGCCGGGCTTCCTCGTTTCGCCTTGTCCGTCCGCTTATTCGCGGTTGCCCAGCAGGTTGAGCAGGAAGGTGAACATGTTCACGAAGTCGAGGTAGAGCGTCAGCGCGCCCATCACCACCGACTTGCCGACGAAGTCGGTCCCGCGGACATAGAAGTACATGCTCTTGATCTTCTGCGTGTCATAGGCGGTCAGGCCCGCAAAGAGCAGGACGCCGATGATGCTGATCGCCAGGCTCAGCGCGCTCGACTGGACGAACAGGTTGATCAGCATCGCCACCAGGATGCCGACCACGCCCATGATCAGAAAGGTGCCGAAGCCCGACAGATCCTTCTTGGTCGTATAGCCGTAGAGGCTGAGGCCCAGGAAGGCCGCAGCCGTCGCGAAGAAGGTCGTCGCGATCGACGTCTGGGTAAAGGCCAGGAAGATCGTCGACATCGACAGGCCCATGATCGCGGCATAAGCCCAGAACAGCGCCTGCGCCGCGCCGGTCGACAGCTTGTTGATGCCGAAGCTCAGCACCATCACGAACGCCAGCGGCGCCAGCATCACCACCCACATCAGCGGGCTGCCGACCAGCGACAGCGTGAAGCCCGTCGAATAGGCGAGCATTGCGACGATACCGGTCAGCAGGACGCCTGATCCCATATAGTTGTAGACCGACAGCATGTACGACCGCAGGCCGGCATCGACGGCCTGATCCATCCCGCGCGCGGTGCCAGGAAAGCCGGACGCCGCCATATTGGGGTCGTTCCAATTAGCCATTGTTGTTTCTCCATATCTGGCCAGGGCATACCGGCCATGGGAACAATATCGGCATTTCGCGCCGCCGTTTCAAGCGAAACCGGACAAGGCGCCGTCGGACGTTCCCCGCCGCGTCCGTCGCCGCGCGGCGCGCGGGATGGCATCCGCCGCCGCCGGGCCTATGCTGGCGCCATGTCCACCCATCGCCTGTTCGTCGCCCTGCGCCCGCCGCGCCCGATTCGCGCGATGCTGCTCGCGGCGATGCACGGCGTCTCGGCGGCGCGCTGGCAGGACGACGACCAATTGCACCTCACCCTGCGCTTCATCGGCGAGGTCGACCGCCATCGCGCCGAGGACATCGCAGCGGCGCTCGGCGGCCTGCACGCCTCCACCGTGACCGCACGCATCGCCGGGGTCGGACTGTTCGAGCGGCAGGGACGAACGCACACGCTGTGGGCCGGCATCGAGCCGCACGCCCCGCTCGCCGCGCTGCATCGCAAGGTCGACCAGCGCCTCGCGCGCGTCGGCCTCGCCCCCGAACCGCGCGCCTTCGTGCCGCACATCACCATCGCGCGCCTGAACCGTGCGGCGGGGCCGGTCGCCGCCTTCCTCGCGCAACACGGCGATCTGGCGAGCCCCGCCTTCGCCTTCGACCATGTCGTCCTCTACGAAAGCGAACTCGGCCATGGCGGCTCGCGCTACCATCCGGTGGCGCGCTATCCGCTCGCACCATAGGTCGCGACCAGCGCGGCGGCCACTGCGCTGACATCGTCCCAAGTCGCGGCAAAACCATCCTCCGCGCCATAATAGGGATCGGCGACGCTTTGTCCCGCGCGCCCCGGGACAAGGTCGAGCATCAGTGCCAGCCGCGCCGTCGCGTCGATCGGCGCCAGTGCGCGCGCATCGCGCAGATTGGCCGTATCGGCGGCGAGGATCAGGTCGAAGCGCTGGAAATCCAGGCGCCCGAGCTGGCGGGCGCGCAGGTCGCCGATGTCGATCCCGCGGCGGCGTGCCTCTGCCTGCGCGCGCGGATCGGGGGCGCGGCCGACATGCCAGTCGCCGGTGCCCGCCGAATCGAGCGCCGCCTCGATCCGCGCCGCGGCAAAGGCCGCGCGCGCCGCCCCTTCCGCCAGTGGAGAGCGGCAGATGTTGCCGAGGCAAAGAAAAAGGATTGCGGGCCGGTCGATCATGGTCTGTGTTGGCTCCTGGAAAGAAAATAAAGTTGAACCGGTTTTCAACTTTGCGCGCCCCCATGGCTCTGCTAGCGAAGGCGACAAAGCGATAACGGGTCAGGGAGAGGCTTGCCAGATGGTCGAAACCGCGCGCGACACAGAATCGACCGCTGGCGTAGCGCCGCTTCCTCCTTCACGCTCCTATGCCTGGTATGCGCTCGGCATCCTCTTTCTCGTCTATGTGCTCAATTTCATCGACCGGCAGATCATCACGATCCTCGCGCCCGACCTGAAGCGCGACCTCGGGCTCGATGACGCCGATATCGGCTTTCTCTACGGCACCGCCTTCGCGGTCTTCTATGCGCTGTTCGGAATCCCGCTCGGCCGGCTCGCCGACGCCTGGCACCGCGTCCGGCTGCTCACCGCCGGCCTCGCCATCTGGTCGGCGATGACGGCAGTATCGGGGCTCGCGGCGAACAAGTTCCAGCTTGCCGGGGCGCGCATGGGGGTCGGCATCGGCGAGGCGACCGCCAGCCCCTCGGCCTATTCGCTGATCTCCGACCTGTTCCCGAAGAATATGCGCGCGACCGCGCTCGCCATCTATTCGGCCGGGCTCTATTTCGGCGGCGGCATTTCGCTGATGATCGGCGGCTTCATCGTCGAAGGCTGGAACGAAGCCTATCCGCAGGGCGGCCCCTTCGGGCTCGTCGGCTGGCAGGCGGCGTTCATGGCGGTCGGCATCCCCGGTCTGCTGCTCGCCGCGTGGGTCGCGACGCTGCGCGAACCGGTGCGCGGGCTGGTCGACGGCGTGCCGACCCAGCCTTCGCCGACGCCGTTCAAGGGCTTTTTCGAAGAATTATACGCGGTGATCCCGCCCTTCACCATCCTATCGGCGATGGCGCGCGGCGGGCGGGCGCTGGCGATCAACCTCGGCGCGGCGGCGCTGCTCGCGCTCGGCGCGCTGGCGATGATCCGGCTGACCGGCGCGACGCTGCAATGGATCTGCATCGCCTTCGGCTATTACGCGGTCTTTTCCTGGGCCAGTTCGCTGCGCAGCCGCGACGCCCCGACCTTTCGCCTGATCTGGGAATCGAAGGCGTTCCTCGCCACCATCCTCGGCTATGGCACCGTCGCCTTCGTCTCCTATGCGTCGAGCGCCTTCGCGCCGGTCTATGCGCTCGAGGCGCTCGGCGAGGATGCCGGTACGGTCGGTTTCTGGGTCGGCGGCTCGGGCGCGCTCGCCGGCTTCCTGGGGGTCATCCTCGGCGGACGCATGTCGGACCGCTTGCGGTTGCGCAACGAAGCGGGCCGCATCCTCGTGGTCGCCTTCGGCCTGATCGCGCCGATCGTCCCGATCGTGATCGCCTTCACGACGCCGTCGACGCCCGGCAACGGCGATTTCATCCGCTTCACCGTCTTCGCCTCGCTGGGCGGCCTGCTCGCCAGCAGCGCGCTCGGCGCCGCAGCCGCGACGACGCAGGACCTCGTCCTGCCGCGGATGCGCGGCACCGCAACCGCGACCTTCTTCCTCGCAACGACGCTCGTCGGCCTCGCGCTCGGCCCCTATATGGCCGGACAGGTGTCGGCGATGACCGGCAGCCTGTCGACCGGGGTGCTGTCGACGCTGGTCATCGTGCCTTTCGGCCTCGTCGCGCTCGTCATCGCCTATCGGCGCGTTCCCGACGCCGCCGCCCACGTCATCGAGCGCGCGCGCTCGGCGGGCGAACCGGTTTAGAGAATGATCATCCTCGAATAGGATAGCGCCGTGTCCCCGCGCAGACGGGGACCCAGAGCGTTCTGACGCCTGCGCAGGTCTTTCGCCGCTCCAAGCTCCCACCTTCGCGTGAGCACGAAGCTCGGAAAATTTAGAAGGTCACGCCCCGGGAGCGTGGCGCGAGGCCGATCGGCGAGGCGCGGAAATCAGACCGACGCGCTCAGCCCGCCGGTGTCGCGATCACGCCGCAGGCGACGCGCCCGCCGCTGTTGCCCGCCGGGTCGGTCCGCATGTCGTCAGGGCCGGCGTGGATGACGAACGCCGCGCCATCGGCGTCGAGCAGCCCGCCCTCGCCGGTCAGCCGCGATCCGACCATGTGCAGCGTCGCGCGGCCGATCATGCCCGATTCGACGACCAGATTGGGCAGGTCGCCATGGTGGGCACCCATCGGATTGTCGCGGCCGTGCTGCGCGCCGGTCGGGTTCCAGTGCGGTCCGGCGCTGCTGAAATCGGGCGCCGCGCACTGTCCGACCGCATGGACATGCATGCCATAGGTGCCGGGTCCGAAGCCGCGTGCCACGACCTCCAGCCGTAGACCGGACGAATCGCGGAAGATGTCGACGCGCCCGCGGTCCGCGCCGCGCGCGTCGCGCAGTTCGGCATAGGCATCGGGCGTCGGGAGGTTGCTCGACCCGCCTTTGTCCGTCGTGGCGCACCCCGTCAGCGCCAGCGCGCCGAGCGCGACCGTGCTCCAGACCAGACTATGCGCGATCCGCCGATGCTCGATCATTCCGATGCTCCCTTGCTGCCACGGTGCCGCCGGCGTGGACGGACGGCTTCGGTCCGCGATCATGCCCTCATTCGGCGCTGCTTCCAATAGCGATATGGCGGAAACCGTGCCGCAGCACCTCGTCGCGACGATAGATATTGCGCAGGTCGACGAGCAGGCGATCGGCCATGACCCCGCCGAGCCGGCCGAAATCGAGCGCGCGGAACGCATCCCATTCGGTGACGATCGCGACCGCATGCGCGCCGTCGGCCGCGGCATAGGCGCTCTGCTGCATCTCGACCTCGGGCATCATCGGCGCCGCGATGGCCATGCCTTCGGGATCGTAGGCCGTCACCCGCGCGCCCGCGTCGAGTAGCGTCTGGACGATCGCGAGGCTGGGCGAATCGCGCATGTCGTCGGTGTTCGGCTTGAAGGTCAGGCCGAGGAGCGCGACGGTCTTGCCGCGCGCGCTGCCGCCCATCGCCTGGACGATCTTGCGACCCATCGCGCGCTTGCGAAGATCGTTCGCCTGCACCGTCGCCTCGACAAGGCGCAGCGGCACGTCGTGGTCCTGCGCGGTCTTGAGCAGCGCAAGCGTATCCTTGGGGAAGCAGCTTCCGCCATAGCCGGGTCCGGCGTGGAGGAATTTCGCGCCGATGCGGTTGTCGAGCCCGATGCCGCGCGCGACGTCCTGCACCTCGGCGCCGACCGCCTCGCACAGATCTGCGATCTCGTTGATGAAGGTGATCTTGGTCGCGAGGAAGGCATTGGCGGCATATTTGATCAATTCCGCGGTGCGGCGGCGCGTGACGAGAATCGGCGCCTCGTTGAGGAACAGCGGGCGATAGACTTCGCGCAGCACCGCCTCACCGCGCGCATCCTCGGTACCGATCACGATGCGGTCGGGGCGCTTGAAGTCGCCGATCGCCGCGCCTTCGCGCAGGAATTCGGGGTTGGAAGCGACGCTGTGCGCACGCGCCGGCGCGCCCTCGCGCAGGATGCGCTCGACTTCATCACCGGTGCCGACGGGAACGGTCGACTTGGTGACGATCACGCAGTCATGGTCAAGTGTTGCGGCCAGTTCCTCGGCGGCGCCGAAGACATAGGACAGGTCGGCGTGGCCGTCGCCGCGCCGCGACGGCGTGCCGACCGCGATGAACACCGCGTCGGCACCGGCGACGGCCGTCGCCAGATCGGTGGTGAAGGATAGGTGCCCCGCCGCGACATTGGCGGCGACGAGCGCGTCGAGACCAGGCTCGTAGATCGGCATACGGCCCGCGTGCAGCGCATCGATCTTGCTTTCGTCCTTGTCGACGCAGACGACGTCGTGCCCGAAATCGGAGAAACAGGCCCCGGAAACCAGACCGACATAGCCGGTTCCGATCATGGCGATCTTCATGGGCGCTTACCTCTTGTCCTAACTGCCGTGGGATGCCCCGCACCGGTGCGGGCGGATGGCGCGTCCTTAAGGCGAAAAGACGCAAAGAAAAAGGGCCGCGAATGACTTCGCGGCCCCGTTCTCTTTGCGGCTCGCGCCGATCAGCGATCAGAAGGCGCGGGCATATTGCTCGTTGCCGACGAAGCCGAGCTTGCCGACGCCGCTGCGCTTGATGACAGCCATCACGCGATCGACGACGATATAGCGAGCATAGGGGTCGGGCTGCACCTGCAACTCGGGCTCGACCGGCAACGTCTTGGTCTGCTCGAGATACTGGGTGAGTTGCGCCAGATCGACCGGCGTCCCGTTCCAGGTGATCGTCCCGGCCGGGTCGATCATGATCTTGTTCTTTTCCGGATCAACATTGGTCGGCGCGTCGTTGGGCACCGGCAGATCGATCTTTACCGCGTGGGTCTGGACCGGGATGGTGATGATGAACATGATGAGGAGCACGAGCATGACGTCGATCAGCGGCGTCATGTTCACTTCCATCATCGGTTCGTCATTGCCGTCTTCCCTCACAGCTGCGGACATGGCGTTATTCCTTCAAACTAGGGGGGATCGCGCCTTTAGAGGCGGCCCAGCGTGGCCGAACCAGGCGCAGGCTCGGAAATGAACCCGATCTTCTGGAAACCGGCATATTGCATCGTGTAGATCACCCCGCCGATGCACTGGTACGGCGTGTTGACGTCGCCGCGGATATGCACTTCGGGGAAATTCTCTTCGGTAATGTTCTGCACGCCGCCGATCTTCTCGATCAGATCCTCGAGCTTCTTCTGCCCGCGTTCGAGCAGCTGCCGCGAATCGACCGGGGTCCGGCCCCAATAGACTTCGCACGACGCGCTGTCGGCGTTGGGCTGGCCATCGCCGTCGGTGTCCGCCGAGCGGACCGAGATATTGACGTTCTCGGGCTTGGTCGTCGTGGGTTCGAAAGGCACGTCGGGCAGTTTGAGGTTCACCGTCTCCAACACCACGGGAACCGTGATGAGGAAGATGATGAGCAGCACCAGCATGATGTCCACGAGCGGAATCACGTTGATTTCCGACATCGGGGCCTCATCGCTAATTTCACCTACACTCATCGCCATAGGATCAGCATCCTGTCACAAATTGATTTCGTGGGACGACCCGGCGCCCGCCGACCTGCCCTGACGGCAGGAGCGCCGGACGTCGGTTCGCCGAATCCTCAGGCCTTCTTCGGCGCCGCAGCCGGAGCAGCCGGCTTGCCGGCCGGGGCGGGCGCGACGGGGCGCACCTGGCCGCCCGACATGATCGAGCCGAGAACGTCGTTCGAGAAGGTCGACAGGCTGCGCGAGATCGCCTTGTTGCGGCTCTGCAGCCAGTTGAACGCGAGCACCGCGGGAACCGCCACGATCAGACCGATCGCGGTCATGATCAGCGCTTCGCCGACCGGGCCGGCGACGGTGTCGATCGAGGCCTGGCCCGACGCACCGATCTTCACCAGCGCGCGGAGAATACCGATAACCGTACCGAACAGGCCGACGAACGGCGCGGTCGAACCCACGGTGGCGAGGAAGGACAGGCCGCCGTTGAGCTTCGAGTTGATGTGGCCCTGCGACCGCTCGAGCGTGCCGTGCATCCAGTCGTGCGCCTCGATCGGGTTGGTCAGCTTGCCATGCTCTTCATGCGCACGCAGGCCGTCCTCGACCACCTGGCGGTAGGCACTGTTCTTCTCGAGCTTCGCGGCGCCCTCGGCGAGCGTCGGGGCGCGCCAGAAATTGGCGGTGACCGTCTTGCCCTGGCTCATCACCTTGTTCTGCTCGAACAGCTTGGTGAACAGGATGTAGAGCGATCCGACGAACATGATCAGCAGCACGAGGAAGGTGAGCTGCGACACGATGCCGCCTTCGCACAGCGCCGGGATGAGGCCGTAGGGGCTCTCGCCCTCGCCGACGGTGCACATCGATGCCGGCATCAGGGTCATCCCCGTCGGGGCATGGCCACCCGCCGCAGCGGCATTTGCGATCAGATTAAGCATTGGTTATTCCCTCTCAAAAATCGTGATATTCATGAAAGCTGATGTTGCCTGTGGCCGACACGCGCAGGATTACTGCGGAATCTGCCACCGGATACGGTTGCTGTAGGAGCCGCCCTTCGGATTGCCCTCGCGGTCCTTGCCCGGGTTGAAGCGGGCGCGGCGCGTGATGAGCTTGCAGGTCTCGGCATCGAGGTCGGAATGGCCGCTCGACGAGGTCACGTCGCACGAGGTCACGCGACCATCGGCACCGTAACTGACGCGGAAACCCGTGGTGCCTTCGCGGCCTTCACGCATTGCGCGCGCCGGATAGTCGTCGTTGGTCGCCCAACGCCCGGGGTTGCCCTTCGGCGTCCCTTCCTGACTGAGATCGGGGGCCGGCGGAGCCGGCGGAGCCGCAGGCGGAACATAGATCGGCGGCGGCGGAGCCGGCGGAGCCTTCGGCACCGACTGGATCACGTTCGACGTCACCGGCGGCGGAATCGGCGACGGAGGCGTCACCACCGGCGGCGGCGGCGGAAGCTTGTTGTCCGGCGGCGGCGGCGGCGGCGGTTCTTCCGGCGGCGGCGGTTCGTTGACGTCCACGACGTCCAGTTTCTCGGCGAGTTTCTTGACGATGCTGATATTCAGGCCGTTGACCAGGCCATAACCCAGAACTGCCGTAAACAGACCAACCAAGACAATCGCCACTACCCTGTTTTTAGGGTCGACATTATCACCATAAGCCATTCAGGGACGACGCTCCTTGCTAGATCATCCTGACACCAAAAATCCTTCCCGACGGGTTGGGTTGCCAACATGCCCGGATAATTTCCGATCCATTCCGCGAGACCCGACGGTTAGCAGCCGGCATGTTCTGTTCTTGCCGGACGCTTCGTCGCCCGTCCTATCGTGGTGGCGGCAAGTTCGCAAACCCTTTATCAGCGGTTAATGTGCCATAGCCCAATGCAGGGTTTCCGCGCGCCTTTCGAGCGCCCCGACAAACAGAAACGGATCGATCCATGCGCATGACTCCGCCCGCCATCGCCGCTCTCCTCGCTTTGATAAGCTCCGGAATCCCTAGCGTTTTTGCCATGGAGCAACCGGCACCCGCGGTCGCCGCCGCCGCCAGTCCCTACAGCTATGCGGACCTCGCCGACCTTGCCGTCGCGGCGCCGATGGCGATCCACGCGCGCATCCGGAAGGCCGCGGCGCTGAAGCCCGAACAGGCCCCGGGGCTCGCCGCGGGCCATGTGCGATTCTTCATCGAAGCCGATGTGGTCAGCCTGATTCGCGGCTCCGGACCGCTCGCCGCGCGCATCTCCTACCTCGTCGACCTGCCGCTCGCGGCAAACGGCAAGGCGCCGAAGCTGAAGAGCAAGCAGCCCGTCCTGATCTTCGCGCGCCCGGTCGCAAGCGGCACGACGACCGACACCGGCAGCGTCCGCCTCGTCGCGCCCGACGCGCAGCTCGCGTGGGACCCCGCGACCGAGGCGCGGCTGCGCGCGATCCTGACCGAGCTCGTCAAACCCGGCGCCCCGCCCGCGATCACCGGCATCGCCAACGGCTTCCACGTCCCCGGCACTCTACCTGGCGAGGGCGAGACGCAATTGTTCCTCAACACCGCGACGGGCGATCCGGTTTCGCTGACCGTCATCACCGCCGCCGATGGATCGCGCCGCTGGGCGGCCGCCTTCGGGGAGATCGTCGACGGGTCGGCGGCGGTGCCGCGCCGCGACACGCTCGCCTGGTACCGCCTCGCCTGCGGCCTGCCCAAGGCGCTGCCGCTCGACAAGCTGGCGGGCACCGCGCCCGAGGACCGCAAGAAGGCCGCCGCCGACTATGCGATGATCCTCGGCGCGCTCGGCGAATGCACGCGGACCCGCGCACCCGTCGGCGGCTGACGCCCCGTAGCCGCCGCGACGGCGCGAACAGAAATTCTATCGCGCTTGTTCCCTTGTTTCCGCCGGAAAAGCCGATAGGGGGCGCTGGCAACGGCGGGCGATGGCCCGCGCCATCGACGGAGTAGCCGCATGTCCCCCCTTCCCTCTCCCACCGCGTCCCGCCCCCCGCTGCGCGTGGCGCTGGCGGGCATCGGCGTGGTCGGCGGCGGCGTCGTCCGGCTGCTCGAGGCAAACCGCGAGCTGATCGCGCGCCGCGCCGGGCGGGCGATCGAGATCGTCGCGCTGTCGGCGCGCGACCGCCACAAGGACCGCGGCGTCGACCTGTCGGCCTATCGCTGGGAAGACGACATGGGCGCGCTGGTCACTGCCGACGATGTCGATGTCGTCGTCGAGATGGTCGGCGGCGCCGACGGCCCGGCGCTGACCCTCGCGCGCGCCGCGCTCGGCGCGGGCAAGGCGCTCGTCACCGCGAACAAGGCGATGATCGCGCATCACGGGCTGGATCTCGCGCGGCTGGCCGAGGCGCGCGACACGCCGCTCAAATATGAAGCCGCGGTCGCGGGCGGCATCCCGGTGATCAAGGCGCTGCGCGAAGGCGCGTCGGCGAACCAGATCGCGCGCGTCTACGGCATCCTCAACGGCACCTGCAATTATATCCTGACGCTGATGGAGCGCGAGCGCGCGAGCTTCGCCGACGCGCTCGCCGCCGCGCAGGCCGAAGGCTATGCCGAGGCCGACCCGACCTTCGACGTCGACGGCATCGACGCCGCGCACAAGCTGTCGATCCTCGCCGCGCTCTGCTTCGGGACGAAGCTCGATATCGGCGCGGTCACCGCGACCGGCATCCGCGGCCTGATCGCCGCCGATATCCGCGAGGCCGAAGCGCTCGGCCATCGCGTGCGGCTGATCGGCATGGCCGAGCGCGACGAGACCGGCCTCTATCAGCATGTCCAGCCGTGCCTCGTGCCCGCCGACCACCCGCTCGCCTATGTCCCCGGCGCGCTCAACGCCGTGGTCGCGGAGGGCAATTTCGTCGGGCGGCTGTTCTTCGAGGGCGCGGGCGCGGGCGCGGGGCCGACGGCATCGGCGATCGTCGCCGATATCATCGACATCGCGCGCGACGAATATGGGCCGGCTTTCGCGATGCCGGTCGACGCGCTCGATCGGGCCGCCACCGCCGACGCGGGCGCGCGCGTCGGCAAGCATTATGTCCGCCTGGTCGTCGAGGACCGCATCGGCGTCCTCGCCGAGATCGCGACGGCGATGCGCGACGCGGGTGTGTCGATCGAAAGCTTCATCCAGCGCGGCGACGACGCGGACGGCGGCGTCGTGATCGCGCTCGTCACCCACGCCGGCCCGGCCAGCGCGATCCACGCGGCGCTGGCGACGCTGTCGGCGTCGGACCACGTCGTCGGGACGCCGATGCACATGCCGATCCTGGCGCTCTGACACGCCGGAGGCGTGCAGGAAAATCTCACGCGAAGGCGCGAAGAAGTCGCTCTTGCCGCGAAGCGGCTTTTTGTCCAGCCATGCGGCAAGACGCGCCGCTGAAAGAAAAGGGGGCCTTACGGCCCAACTCTTCTCCTTCGCGTCTTCGCGTGAAACCCATATGGCGCGGTGCCGACCACATGCGCCGGCACCGGAAGGCCCATCACCCAGCTGGCAGGGAAAGCCGTCAAGGCGGCTTCGAATCGGGCGAAGCCTTCTCGACAAGCGGCGCGGGCGACCATATGGCGCGCAGCAGGCCCGCGCGGCGCGACACGGATACAGACGGAGAGTCAGGACAATGACGAACAGCAGCAGCAACCTCGACCGGGTGCTCGTGCTCGAAATGGTGCGCGTCACCGAAGCCGCGGCGATCGCTGCCGCGAAGCTGATCGGGCGCGGCGACGAAAAGGCCGCCGACGCCGCCGCGGTCGAGGCGATGCGCGCGGCCTTCAACACGCTCTATATGGACGGCACCGTCGTCATCGGCGAGGGCGAGCGCGACGAGGCGCCGATGCTCTATATCGGCGAGAAGGTCGGCGCCGCCCCCGGCAAGGGGCCGAAGATCGACATCGCGCTCGACCCGCTCGAAGGCACGACGATCACGGCAAAGGCCGGGCCGAACGCGCTC
The DNA here is from genome assembly GCF_057401805.1 of Sphingopyxis sp. 550B. Lineage (NCBI taxonomy): Bacteria > Pseudomonadati > Pseudomonadota > Alphaproteobacteria > Sphingomonadales > Sphingopyxidaceae > Sphingopyxis > Sphingopyxis sp. 550B. Next base: position 626,190 of record NZ_CM171610.1, read on the forward strand.
GCGGTGCTCGCGATCGCCGAGGAAGGCTGCCTGCTCAACGCGCCCGACGTCTATATGGACAAGCTGGCGGTCGGCCCCGGCTATTCGCCCGACATCGTCAACTTCGACAACAGCGTGCGCGAGAATGTCGAGGCGATCGCGCGCGAAAAGGGCGTGGCGCCCGCCGACATCATCGTTTGCGTGCTCGACCGGCCGCGCCACGAGGCGCTGATCGCCGAGCTGCGCGCGATCGGCTGCGGCGTCGCGCTGATCCCCGACGGCGACGTCGCCGGCGTGATCGCGACGACCAACCCCGAAACCAACATCGACATCTACATGGGGTCGGGCGGCGCGCCCGAGGGCGTGCTGGCGGCCGCGGCGCTGCGCTGCGTCGGCGGCCAGTTCAAGGGCCGGCTGCTGTTCCGCAACGACGACGAGCGGCAGCGCGCGCGCAAATGGGGGATCGAGAATCTCGACCGCGTCTACGACCTTCAGGATCTGGCGAAGGGCGACGTGATCTTCGCCGCGACCGGCGTCACCGACGGATCGCTGCTGCGCGGCGTCAAGCATCGCCGCGGCGGCATCCTGACCACCGAAAGCATCGTGATGCGCGCCTCGTCGGGCACCGTGCGCTGGGTCAAGGGCGAACACCGCGAGGGGTGAGCGACTCATTCTCCCCTCCCGCTTGCGGGAAGGGAGCGTTGCTTTTTCAGAAAATCCCCGCCGCCAGCCCCTCGGCCAGTGCGGCGCCCAGATCGCGCGCTTCGGCCAGCCGGTCTTCGGGGATCGTCTTGGGCGCGAGGATCGCCTCGGGCGTCTGGGCGTCGGTGTTCACGATCAGCGGATCGGCGACGCGCCGCAGCCGCCAGCCGGTGGCGATGCGGTCGAGCTGGCGCTGCGCATTCTCGCCGTCCGATCCGGCGCAGATGATCGTCGCATAGGGCCGCCCCTCCAGCCGGCCGAGGCACGGGTAATAGCAGCGGTCGAACATCTCCTTCATCGTCCCCGACAGCGCCGCGAGATTTTCGGGGCCGACGAACAGATAGCCCTGCGCCGCCAGCAGGTCGGCCGGCGCCGCCCGCCCGGCGGGGACCAGCCGCGCCGCCGCGCCGCCGCCTTCTGCCGCCGCTTCGGCCAGCGCGCGGCTGCCGCCGGTACGGCTGTGCCAAATGACAAGAAGTTTGCATTTCGACATCGGCGAATCCTCTACGCGGGGTGCGGCGTGCGGGGGCATCGGCTTGCCAATTCCCCGGGCGAGGCGCAAGCTGGACGAAAAGCGAGGGGGGATGCGATGAAGCGTGCGATCGGCCTGATACCAATGCTGCTGTGGGCGAGCGGTGCGGTGGCGCAGGACGCGGCGAGCGAGGCGACCCGCGCGGCGCAGGCCGAACTCGCCGCGCGCCTGCCGCTGGACGATCCCGCCGACATGGCGAACGCGACCCGCGGCAAGATCGCCGAGATCGCGGACGGCGTGATCCTCGGCAAGGACGGCCGGATCGTCTGGGACCGCCGCCCCTACGCCTTCCTCGCCGCCGACCAGGCGCCCGATACGGTCAATCCCTCGCTGTGGCGGCAGGCGCGGCTCAACGCGGTGCACGGCCTGTTCGAGGTGGTGCCCGGCAAGATCTGGCAGGTGCGCGGCTACGATATCTCGGTGATGACAATCATCCGCGGCGAATCGGGCTGGATCGTCGTCGATCCGCTGCTGACCGAAGAGGCGGCGGCGGCGGGCTGGAAGCTGTTCGCCGACACCGTCGAGGCGAAGGCGGGCAAGCGGCCGATCCGTGCGGTCATCTTCACCCACAGCCACAGCGACCATTTCGGCGGCGTCGGCGGCGTCGTCACCCCCGAACAGGTGCGCCGGGAGAAGATCCGCATCATCGCCCCGCACGGCTTTTCGGAGGAAGCGACCGCGGAGAACGTCCTCGCTGGCAATGCGATGGGCCGCCGCGCGCTCTACATGTTCGGCGCGATCCTGCCGCCCGGCCCGACGGGACAGGTCGACACCGGGCTGGGGCCGAAGCTGTCGTCGGGCACCATCGGCTATATGGAGCCGACCGAGACGGTGCCCGCCGCGGGCGCGACGCTGACGATCGACGGGCTGGTATTCGATTTCCTCGACGCCGCCGGCACCGAGGCGCCCGCCGAATTCGTCTTCTACATCCCCGCCTACAAGGCACTGCACACGACCGAGGTCGTCACGCACAACCTCCACAATATCCTGACGCTGCGCGGCGCGCAGGTGCGCGACGCGCTGCACTGGTCGAAGGTGATCGACGCGATGCTGCTCAAATGGGGCGGCACGGCCGAGGTCGCGCTCGCCTCGCACCACTGGCCCACTTGGGGGCAGGGCGCGGTGGCGAAGTGGCTGGCCGACCAGCGCGACGCCTATCGCTATGTCCACGACCGCACGCTGTTCCTCGCCAACCGCGGCGCGACGCTCCACGAACTCGCCGACCAGACGGCCGAGGCGCCGGTGCAGGGCCGCGATTTCTCGACCCGCGATTATTACGGCACGCTCAACCATAATATGAAGGCGACCTATCAGCGCTATTTCGGCTGGTGGGACGGTAATCCGGCGCATTTCAACCCGCTGCCGCCGGAGCAATCGGCACCCAAATATGTCGCGCTCGCCGGCGGGCCCGACAAGCTGCTCGCCGCCGGGAAGGCGGCGATCGCGGCGGGCGACTATCGCTGGGCGGCCGAACTGCTCGACAAGCTCGTCTTCGCGCAGCCCGACAGCCAGGACGCGCGCGCGGCGCTGGCCTCGGCCTACGACCAGCTCGGCTATCAGGCCGAATCGGGGGCGTGGCGCAACTATTATCTCGCCGCCGCCGCGACGCTGCGTGGGACCGAGCTCGACACGCTCACCGGCAACGGCCAGAGCCGCAGCTTCGTCAGCGCGATTCCCACCGCGGTCTTCTTCGACGCGCTCGCGACGCGCTTTGACGCGGCAAAGGGCGCTGCGCTCGCCGGCACCTTCCAGTTCGTGCTGCCCGACAGCCGGGAAGCCGTCGCGGTGGTCGTCGGCGGCGGGGTCGAATTCCCGCGCCACGGCGTCACCGACCCCGCGCCGACCGCGACGATCACCATCGACCGCAAGACGCTCGACGACGTAATGCTGGGGCAGGCGCAATTCCCGGCGCTGCTCCAGTCGGGTGCGATCCGCATCGACGGCGACCGCGCCGCCTTCTTGTCGTGGTTCGCGCTGCATCCGCCCGCCGATCCGCGCTTCAATGTGGTTGTGCCTTAAGGGCGCATGCGCCTATCGAGGGGGATGAGCGACGCCGCCATCCCCCACCCCACCGACCCCTTCGCGCCCGAGGCGATCAACGCCGTCGACGGGCTGACGCCGGTCGATCCCGCCTTTCGCCACGTGCTGCGCATCGCGACGCTGCTCAACGCGCTGCCGCTGGCGATCGCCGCGATGCTGGCCGACATCTTCCTCGTCCGCGCGATCGACGGGCCCTATGGCCTGCTGACCGTGCTCGGCTGGCTGCTCGGCGCGCTGGCGGTCGCCATCCTGCCGTCGCGGCGCGCGCAGCGCTGGGGCTACCGCGTCGGCGAGGGGCAGCTTCGCGTCGCGCACGGCTGGCTGTTCCGCACCGACACGATCGTCCCCTTCGTCCGCGTCCAGCATATCGACGTCGGGCAGGGCCCGGTCGAGCGCTGGTTCGGCCTCGCGCATCTGGTCGTCCACACGTCAGGCACCCACAACAGCACGGTGACGCTGCCCGGCCTGCCCGCCGACCTTGCCGCCGCGATGCGCGAGACGATCCGCCGCCATATCCACACCGATTTCGCATGACCGACGCCGCCGCCCCGCCCGCCGCGGAAGCCGAGCCGCACTGGCTGCGCCTCCACCCCGCGACGCTCGCGCTGTCGATCGCGAAGCTCGGGCCGCGCTCGCTCAATTTCCTGCCCGCGATCGCGGCGCTGGGGGTCACCGGCAACTGGGCCTATATCGTGCCGGCCTTCCTGCTCTTCCTGCTTTTCTCGCTACTCGCGGCCTGGCTTCACTGGCTGCGCTTCCGCTTCGCGGTGGGGGCGGACGAAGTCGTCATCGAAAGCGGCGTGCTGGCGCGCCAGCACCGCACCATCCCCTTCGATCGCATCCAGGACGTCAGCATCGAACAGGGATTGATCGCCCGCGCGCTCGGCATCGCGAAGGTCGAGTTCGAGACCGGAGCGGGCGGCGGAAAGGACCATGACGCAAGCCTCGACGCGGTCGGCCTCGACGCCGCGGAAGCGCTGCGCGGCGCGATCCGCGCGCACCGCAGCGAACGGGCTGCCGCGCTTGCCCCGGCCGATGCGCCGGGAGCGGAGGACCGGCTGCTCTTCGCGATGGGCGCGCGCCGGCTGCTGATCGCCGGGCTGTTCAACTTCTCGCTCGCGGCGCTCGCGGTCTTTGGCGCGGCCATGCAGTTCTTCGACAATCTGCTGCCCTTCGACTTCAACATCTTCAACCCGGTCGACTGGATCGATGTCGCCGAAGCCTACGGCCTCGACGCCTGGCTCGTCGCGCATCGCTGGGTCGCCGGGCTGGGCGCGGCGATCTCGCTGCTCTTCATCGGCTTTGCCGGCGGGGTCGCGACGATGTTTTTCACCAACTGGGGTTTCCGCCTGACGCGCGAAACACGCGCGTTGCGCCGCACCCGCGGGCTGACGACGCGCACCGACGTCGCGATGCCGGTGCGCCGCGTGCAGGCCGCGATCCTCGTCACCGGCTGGCTGCGCGAGCGGTTTGGCTGGCACGAGCTGCGGCTCCAGAGCCTGGCAAGCGACGGCGGGAAGGAGCGCGACCACCAGGTGGTGCCCTTCGGTACGCTGCGCGAGATCGATCCGGTGCTCGCGACCGTGGCGATTGATCGTCCGCCCGGGGAAACGCGCTGGGAACGCAGTCACCATATCGTTGCGCTCGGCGGGCTACTCGGCGCCGTGATAGCCGCGTTCGGCGGCGCGGTGGCGATCGCACTCGGCGAACCGCTCGGCAGCCTCACGATTGCGGCGGCCGTCCTTGTGGCGCTGGTCGCGCTGGTCGGCGCGCGCTTCCGCCTGTGGGCCGACCTCGGCGACCGGGTCGCGATCCGCCGCGGCTGGTGGAAACCGAAGCTGACCCTGCTGCCGCACGCCTCGGTGCAGAGCATCGACCTCAGGACCGACTTCGTCCTCCGCCCGCTCGGCCTCGCGACGCTGGTGTTCGGGGTGCCCGGCGGCAGCGCGCTCGGCAGCCATGCGATCCCCGCTATCCCAGCCGGCGTCGCGCAGGCGCTGCGCACGCGCATCCTCGCGGCGGGAGGCGCGGCATGACCGACACCGCGCTCGGCATCGCGCAGTCCATCCTCGGCCAGCCATGGCGCTGGCGGCGGACCAGCGCACAGATGGGCGGCGAAAGCCTCGCACCCGACGATCTCGTCACCCAGCTCCTGCTCGCGCGCGGGGTGCCGCGCGACGATATCGAGCGCCAGCGGGCGCCGACATTGCGCGCCTTCATGCCCGATCCGTCGTTGTTCCGCGACATGGACGCCGCCGCCGCGCGGCTCGCCGACGCGGTCGAGGCGCGCGAGGCGGTCACCGTCTTCGGCGACTATGATGTCGACGGCGCGACCTCGGCGGCGCTGCTCGTCCGCCTGCTGCGCGCGCTCGACGTCCCCGTCGGCGCCTATATCCCCGACCGGCTGATGGAAGGCTATGGCCCCTCGGGCGCCGCGCTGGTCCGGATCGGCGCGGCCGGATCGCGGCTCGTCGTCACCGTCGATTGCGGCGCGCAGGCCTTCGACGCGATTGCCGAGGCCAAGGCCGCAGGGGTCGAGGTGATAGTCGTCGACCATCACCAATGCGCGACGACGCTGCCGCAGGCCTTCGCCGTCGTGAACCCCAACCGGCTCGACGAGGCGCCCGACGCGGCACTCCACGGCAATCTCGCCGCGGTCGGGGTCGCCTTCCTGCTCGGCGCGGCGCTGCTCCGCACGCTTCGCGCGCGCGGCTTCTTCGGATCGCGGCCCGAACCCGCGCTGATCGACCTGCTCGATCTCGTCGCGCTCGGCACCGTCGCCGACGTCGCGCGGCTGACCGGCTTTAACCGCGCGCTGGTGACGCAGGGACTGAAGGTAATGGCACGGCGCGGCAACATCGGTCTCGCGGCGCTGATGGACGCGGCGCGGCTCACCAAACCCCCGACCGCGAGCGATATGGGCTTCGCGCTCGGCCCGCGCATCAACGCCGGCGGCCGCGTCGGCAAATCCGACCTCGGCGTGCGACTGCTCACCACCTCGGACCCGCAGGAAGCCGCCGATATCGCGCAGGAACTGAATCACCTGAACGACGAGCGCCGCGCGATCGAGGCGGCAGTGCTCGACCAGGCGATCGAGGCGAGCATCGCCTGTGCCAACGCCCCCGTCGCGCTCGTCGCCGCATCGGGCTGGCACCCCGGCGTGATCGGCATCGTCGCGGGGCGGCTCAAGGAACGGCTGCACCGCCCCGCGATCGTCGTCGCGCTGGGCGACGACGGCATCGGCAAGGGGTCGGGCCGCTCGATCGCTGGCGTCGACCTCGGCGCTGCGGTGCTCGCCGCGAAGGAGACGGGGCTGCTCGTCGCAGGGGGCGGTCACGCGATGGCGGCGGGACTGACCGTCGCCGCCGACCGCATCGACGCGCTCGGCGCCTTCCTAAGCGACCGGCTCGCCGCCGACGTCGAGCGGGCGAGCGGCGACAAGGCGCTGCTGATCGACGCCGTGCTCGCGCCGCGCGGCATCAGCCCGCTGTGGTGCGAAGCGATCGACAGCGCGGGGCCCTATGGCGCCGGCTGGCCCGCGCCGCGCGTCGCGACCGGCCCGGTGCGTATCGTCGAGGCGGGGATCGTCGGCACCGATCACCTGCGCCTGATCGTCGCGGGCGACGACGGTGCGCGTTTCAAGGCGATCGCCTTCCGCAGCGCCGAAGGCCTGCTCGGCCAGACGCTGCTCCACGCGCGCGGCGGCCGCAAGCTGTGGCTCGCAGGCCGCGCGAAACGCGACGACTGGGGCAGCCGCCCCGCCGCCGAACTGCACCTCGAGGATGCCGCCTGGGCCGACTGACCGGCGCCGGCAATATTTCTGCCCTGCCGGCCACCGGCGCGCTTGACCGTAGGAACACGCGCGTCTAAGGCGCCGCTTCACCGACTGACGGCCCCTTCGTCTAGCGGTCTAGGACGTCGCCCTTTCACGGCGAAAACACGGGTTCGAGTCCCGTAGGGGTCACCATTGGCGAGTTTTCGCCGTTCTGGGATCATGAAGCGATCCCTTTGATTCGGTTGCCCCAGCGCCCTTATCGGCTCGTTTTAACGGCCCGGATCGTGGTTGCGAGTGGCGTCATTTGCGCGGATCGGGGCGGGCTAGGATCATCATCGCGGAGAGCGCCAGCGTCTGGGCGCCGCGTTTGATCGTCGGTTCGGGCACGGGCGCGAAATAGGGTGAGTGGTTGACCGGCAGCGGTTTTCCTTCCGCCTCGTACCGTGCGATCATCGCCGGATCGTAGCCGCCGATCGCGAAGAAGACCGAAGGCACGCCTTCGTCGATGAAGGCCGAGAAATCCTCGCTGGCGGTGCCGCCCGCCGCGCTCGCGGGGACGAACTGCACATCCTTGCCGAAGGCCGTCGTCAGCATCGCCGCCGACCGCGCCGACAGCGCCGCGTCGTTGCGGACGGCATTCGTGCCCGTCGGCTGCGCGATCGTCGGTTCGGGCGCGCGCGCCATCGCCGCGACCGAGCGCGCGGTGCGCTCGACGCCTTCGACGAGCAGCTTGCGCGTCGCCTCGTCGTGCGAGCGCAGGGTCAGCTTCAGGTCGGCGTGGTCGGGAATGATGTTGTTGACCGTCCCCGCGACGAAGGCCCCGACGGTCACCACACCGAACGCCTTGGGATCCTTTTCGCGGCTGATGATCGTCTGGACGTCGGTGACGAAACGGCTGCCCATCATCACCGGATCGATGCTCTTGTCGGGCATCGATCCGTGTGCGCCGACGCCGTGGAAGGTGATGTCGATCGCGTCCGAGGCCGAACTGACGACGCCGTCCTTCACCACCACCGTGCCGACCGGCATCGGGCCGACGTGCGCGGCGAAGCCGAAATCGGGCTTGGGCCAGCGGGTGAACAGCCCGTCGGCGATCATCGCCTTCGCGCCGCTGACATTTTCCTCCGACGGCTGACCGATGAACATCAGCGTGCCGCTCCACTGATCCTTCATCGCCGCGAGCGCCGCGGCGGCACCAACCCACCAGGCCATGTGGCTGTCGTGGCCGCAGCTATGGTCGACGAAGCTCAGCTTGCCGTCGACGGTCTGCTGGGCACGGCTGGCATAGGGGAGACCGGTCTTTTCCTCCATCGGCAGCGCGTCCATTTCAGTGCGCACGAGCAGGGTCGGCCCTTCGCCGTTCTTCAGGATCGCGACGATACCGGTCTGGCCGACCTTTTCGGTGACAGTGAAGCCCAGCTTGCGCATCTCGGCCGCGAGCAGGGCGGCGGTGCGCACCTCCTGAAAGCCGACCTCGGGATGCGCATGGAGATCCTTGTAGAGCGCGTCGAGATGCGGATACTGCCTGTCGATCGTCGCGTCGATGCGCGCCAGCGCGGCGGCGACGTCGAAGCCGGGGGCGGTCGGTGCGGGCTGCGCCAGGGCAGGAAGCGCCGCGAGGCCGGCGGTCAGGGTGAGCAATATCTTGTGCATCGGGCGGTCTCCGCTGTGGGATGGAAAGGCGGCGGGCTGGCTCAGCGCAGGAGCGCGATCACCAGACGCTGGAGGAAATCGTCGCCGAGCGGCCGGCCGGTGAGATAGCCCTGGTCGATGGTGGCAGCGAGGGTGAAGATGATCTCGAACGGCGGCAGGACAGGGTGGATGTCCTGCACGTCGAGCGAGCGCGTGAGGATTGTGATACTGGCCTTGCGTCGTATATGCTGGGCATCGGCAATCGGGGCGATCAGATCGGGCGCTACGCGACGTGCCTCGTATATGGCGGGCAGGCAGGTCGCGATGACCGGATCATGGTAGCGGTTGCGAACAGCGGTCGCAAAGGCAAGCAGATCGGCCGCCACGTCGCCGGTATCGCCGAGCAGCGCATCGTCGAAGCGATCGTTGAATGCATCGATGAACGCCGCGATGGCCGAAGGCCAGCGGCGATAGAAGGTCGGGCGGGGAACGCCCGCGTGCCGACAGACGCGATTGATCGACAGGCCGGCGAAGCCGAACTCGCCCAATATGGCGACCGCGCTGGCCTTGATCCGCTCGTCGAGTTCGGCCTGCCGCGGCCGTCCCGCCGTCGTGTCCCTGTCGCCCAATATCGTGACTTCCATCTCCACCGCACTCGCAATGCCCGATCGCACCGCTCCAGGCGAACGAATAATATCGATACATAGATGTATCGTAATATCGCGGCGGGTCAAGGGCTTCGCCCGCGAATGCCGGTTCGGGGCCCCCGCCCTCCCCCGTTCGAGGCTTGACACCCGCACCGATTCTACGCCAAAGCCCCTTTCGATGCATGATTGTATCGTAATCATGCATGGCAGCGACCGATAATGACGAGGGGCGCGCCCGACCGGCCAAGCCCGCACCGCCGTTGCCGGCAAACAGGGAAGGGCTCTTCAAAATGTTGGACAATCGCAAATTGTTGCTCGTGGTTTCGGCGTCGGCCTTGGCGCTCACCGGCGCCCCCGCCCTCGCGCAGGATGGGCCGGGCGGCGGCGAAGCGACGGCCGGGGCGGCCCCGAGCGAGATCGTCGTCACCGGATCGCGAATCGCGCGGCGCGACTTCGAGGCGGCGAGCCCGATCGTCACGCTGGGCGCCGACGCCGTCGCGGCGACCGGACAGGCAACGCTCGAAGGCGCGCTCAACCAGCTTCCGCAATTCTCGGCGGGCTCGACCGCCTTCTCGAACGACCTCAACGCGACCGGGCAGGCGACGCTCAATCTTCGCGGCCTCGGCGCGCAGCGCAACCTCGTGCTGCTCGACGGCCGTCGCCTGCAGCCGTCGAACTCGAGCCAGGTCATCGACATCAACACCATCCCATCGATCCTCGTCGGCGGGACCGAGATCATCAGCGGCGGCGCCTCGGCCGTCTATGGCTCTGACGCCATCTCCGGCGTCGTCAACTTCAAGGTGCGCGACCTCGACGGGATCGAGATTTCGGGCCAGAACACGCTGACCGAGCGCGGCGACGGCGGCATTCGCGAGATTTCGATCGGCGCCGGCACCCGCTTCGCCGACGGCCGCGGCCGCATCATCGTCGGCGCCGCCTATACCGACCGCGATGCGGTCAACATCAACAGCCGCGCCTTCTTCCGCCGGAATCAGGGCGTGTCGGGGACGATTCCGTTCGGTATCTTCACCCCGGGCGCGAACCCCGCCAGCCAGGGCGCGCTCAACGACGCCTTCGCCGCCTATGGCATCGCGCCGGGATCGGTGCTCCCCTCGTCGGGGATCGGGGTCAATGCGGACGGCACGCTCTTCGCCAACGGGCGCGGCGTCTATAATTATCGCGACGATGAGCCCTATCTCTACAATAACGGGCAGGCGCTGCTGCAGGTGCCGTCGACGACCTACACCCAGATTCCGCTCGAGCGCATCTCGACCTTCGGCCGCGCGACCTTCGAGGCGAGCGATACTATCAAGCTGTTCGTCCAGGGCCTTTATACCGACTATACGTCGACGACGATCCAGGACCCCGCCCCGAACGCCGGGCTGTGGACGATCCGCGTTCCGCGGTCGAATCCCTTCATCCCGGCCGCGCTGAACCCCATCCTCGATTCGCGCACCGACCCGACCGCGCCGGTCGTCGTGACCAAGCGCTATAGCGAAGCCGGTCCGCGCAGCGTCGATCATGAGGCGACGACGTGGCAGATCCTCGGCGGCGCATCAGGGTCCTTCGGCGGCAGCGGCATCACCTGGGAGCTGTACGGATCGACCGGCAAGAGCATCGTTGACGACATCTCCTACGGCTCGGTCTTCACCAGCAAGGTGCAGCAACTGGCATCGGCGGCCGACGGCGGCGCGTCGATCTGCTCCGGCGGCTATAATCCGTTCGCGGTCACCAACTCACCCGAATGCGTCGCCTTCATCAGCGGCGTGACGCGCAACCGCACCGAAACGAAGCAGGACGTGGTCGAGTTCAACCTGCAGGGCGGCATCGCGCAGCTTCCCGCGGGCGAACTGCGCTTCGCGGCGGGCGTCGGCTATCGCCACAATGAATTCGCCTTCACCCCCGATCCCGAGCAGATCACGGGCAACATCGTCGCCATCGCGCGCACCTCACCGACCGCGGGTTCGACGAGCGCGAAGGAAGCCTATGCCGAACTGCTGATCCCGCTGCTCCACGACATTCCGCTGATTCAGGACCTCACGATCGACGCCGCCTATCGCTATTCGGACTACAAGCAGAGCGGCGGGGTTTCGACCTACAAGGTCGATGTCGACTGGACCGTCGTCGACGGCGTGCGCCTGCGCGGCGGCTATCAGCGCGCGATCCGCGCGCCGAACGTCGGCGAGCTTTATACCGCGACCACCGGCCTGTTCCCGACCATCGGTTCGGTCGCCAACGGCGCCGGCGATCCGTGCGACACGCGCAGCGCGTTCCGTACCGGCGCTAACGGGGCGCAGGTGCGCGCGATCTGCGTCGCGCAGGGAATGCCCGACGTGCTTGCCGACTCCTATATCAACAACGTCACGCAGGTCGCGGCCTTCCTGTCGGGCAACGCCAATCTGAAGCCCGAAAAGGCCGATACCTGGACGGTCGGCGCGGTGCTGTCGCCGCGCGCCGCCTCGCCCTGGCTGTCGAACCTGCGCGCGTCGATTGATTATTATAATATCGCGATCGACGACGCGATCGCGACGATCCCGGTGTCGGTGTCGCTCAACAAATGCTTCAACGCCGATGGCAGCAACCCCGGCTATGACGCGAACAATTTCTTCTGCGCGCTGATCGGCCGCGACGTCAATTCGGGCGGCATCACCAACGCGCTGCAGCCCTATCTGAACCTAGGCGGCTACAAGACCGCCGGGGTCGACGTGCAGCTCGACTGGTCGGTGCGCCTTGCCGATATCGGGGCCGGCGACGGGTCGGGGCGCTTCGGCATTTCGTCGGTGATCAACTATCTCGACAAGTTCGAGATTCAGAACCTTCCCGGCGGGCCGTTCCAGGATTTCGGCCGCACGATCGGATCGGGAACCACGCTGCCGCGCTGGCGGTCGACGACCTCCTTCACCTTCGGCACCGACAGCTTCAACGCGCTGGTGCGCTGGCGGCACATCGGCGCGATGATCGACGCGTCGAAGGTGACGAACGCGGCGAGCACGACGCCGGGGGTCAAGGCCTACGACTATTTCGACCTGTCGCTGCGCGTCGACCCGGCCGAGCGCTTCAGCCTGCGCTTCGGAGTGAACAATCTGTTCGACAAGACGCCGCCAGTGGTCAGCGGCGTGCTCGGCCAGACCGACGCCAGCACCTATGACGTGCTCGGCCGCACCTATTATCTGGCGGCCACCGCGCGCTTCTGAAGAACGGGACAGGAGACAGATTATGTCGAAATGGATGCGATCGGCGGCAGTTCTCGCCGCATTCGGCCTCGCAGCGGCAACCCCGGCGCTCGCGGCGCAAGCGCCCGCCGCGCAGGCGGCGCCCGCACCGGCAGCGGGCGCGTTGATCGAAAGCGGCCCGCTCGCGCCCGAGTTCGGCCTCGACGGTGCGGCGCAGGCCTTCGCGATCCGCTATGGCTCGACCGACGGCGTCGTCGGCAACGGCACGGTGCCGGTGACCGCCGCGCTGTTCATCCCCAAGGGCACGCCGCCCGCGGGGGGCTGGCCGCTGATTGCCTGGGCGCATGGCACCGTCGGCATCGGCGACGATTGCGCGCCGTCGCGCAACCCGCGCTCGGCGCGCGACCGCACCTATCTCGACCATTGGCTGGGCGAGGGCTATGCCATCGTTGCCACCGACTATCAGGGGCTCGGCGGGCCCGGGCCGCATCCCTATCTCAACAGCCGCGCCGCCGCCTATTCGACCCTCGACGCGGTGCGCGCGGTGCTGGGGGGCGATTTCGGCCTCGCCAACAAGGTGCTGCTCGTCGGCCAGTCGCAGGGCGCCGGTGCGGCTTTCGCGACAGCGGGCTATGCCGCCGACTATGCGCCCGACGTCAATGTGCGCGGGACGATCGCCACCGGCCTGCCCAACCTCGCCGTCGCGGGCGCGACGAGCGGCGGCGACGGGGACAAGGTCGATCGCCTGATCGCCTATCTGCTCTACATCGCCTCCGCGGCGGAACAGATCGATCCCAGATACGATCCCACGGCGGTGCTGACCGATCGCGCGATGCCGCTCTATCGGCGCGCGGCCGACACCTGCGTCGTCGATATGTTCGGTGCGGTGGTCGAGGCGGGGCTGACCCGCGCGAACAGTTTCAAGACCGATTTCTGGCGCGCCTATGCGCCGATGCTGACCCACGCCGGCTATCCGACGCTGCACATCGCGACGCCGGTGTTCATCGGCACCGGCGCGGAGGATGTCGATACGCCGGCCGCGATGCAGAAATCGGTCGTCGACGGGGCCTGCGACGCCGGATCGACGATCGAATGGCACGTCTATCCGGGGCTCGACCATTCGGGGACGGTCAACCGCTCCTTCACCGATTCGCGCCTCTTCGCCCAGCATGTCATGGCGGGCCACGCCATCGCGGGGACCTGTCCGCAGGCCGCCGGCTAGGCGTTCGCTCTCGCCGCGTGAGGGCACCGGACGGATCGGGATGACCCGACGAAGCGGGCGCTATTCGCGGTCGACGGGACCGGTATTGACGAACCATTGTTCGCCCCTCTGGCGCTGACGCCGCATGATCTCCTCCCGGAATTCGAACATTCCGGGCATGGGGTCGCGGCGCAGCACCGGCGATGCGCCAAGCTCGAGGAAATATTCCTCCTCTCCATAGGGACGCCAGTCGGGCGCACCGACCGCCGACGGAATGCCGCGCGCGGCGAAGCTGGACCAATAATCGACCATCTGCCGGGCAAGCCGGCGATCGTCGTCCCCCGTCGCCGCCGGCCAGTTTGCCGCCTGTACAACGGCGCGACCGATGCTGCCGAACATGAAGGGAATCTCGCTGGCGTGAAATGCGCACAGCTTCCGCGCCCGCGCGGCGTCGTAGCAATGGTCGAACAGATAGAGATAGGAAGGAGCGCCTGCCGCGGTCTGCTGCCGCACGAGCCGCTCGACGGCCCAGCCATAGACGATGTCGCGCGTCGCGGCGATCAGGCTCTCTTCCATATCGGACGCGGGATAGAGCCGCAGGAAGGCCGGCGCGAGATCGCCGTAGCGACGGGCGGCTCCCGCGGCATAGGCGGCCGCATCGACGGGCACCGGGGGCAACAGGCCGCGCTGGCTCCGCACCTCGCCGCTGTTGAAACCGGCGAGGACCGGCACCTTGATCTGCTCGCCGCGATCGAAGACGTCGACGATCTGCGCCGGAAGCAGCGCCCCGTCGATCGTCGGCTGCGCTGCAAAGCGCGCACGCAGTGCCGCGGCGGTCAGCGTTTCGGCGTCGAGGGCGCGAAGGGCGGCGGGATCCTTCGCGCCGACGCTTTCGGCGAAGGCGGCGCCGATCACTTCGGCCGACGGCAGGCCATAGGCCGGATCGCGCAGCCGCGGGACCGCGCGCATATTGGTGCTCTGGACGATCGCGCGGCCGAACAGCCCCTTCGCGCGCGGGGCGGCGAGCAGATAGGTGACGCTGAGCGCGCCCGCCGATTCGCCCATCGCGGTGACATTGGCCGGGTCGCCGCCGAACGCCGCGATATTGCGCTTCACCCATTCGAGCGCGGCGATCTGGTCAAGCAGACCATAATTGCCCGAGACACGATCGGGCGCTTCGGCGCTGAGCCCCGGGTGCGCGAGCCAGCCGAAGATGCCGAGGCGATAGTTGATCGACACGAAGACGATCCCGCGCTTCGCATATTCGCGCCCGTCGTACATCGGGCTCGCGCTGCCGCCATGCTGGAGCGCGCCGCCGTGAATCCAGACGATCACCGGCGCGCGCGCCGCGTTGCGCGGCGCCCAGACGTTGAGCGTCAGGCAATCCTCGCTCGTCGGACGCGGCGGCTCGAAATAGACGCTGTCGGCGGGATAGGGCGGCTGCACGCAATCGGGGCCGAAGGCGTGGGCCTCGCGCACACCCTGCCACGAAGCAGGCGGAGCGGGCGGGCGCCAGCGGCGCGCCCCGACCGGCGGCAGCGCATAGGGAAGCCCCTTGAAGACCCGGACCCCGTCCTCCAGACTGCCGGCGACGCGGCCCTCGGCGACGGTGGCCGCCGGTCGGCCGGACGCGGCGGCGACGGGAACGGCGAATGCGGCCAGGGCGCCGAGCAGCGGAGCGCCGAAGACGAGGGCGAAGGCCCGTCCGGACAGCAGCATGTCTTTCGTTCCTCTTCCCGGCGGCGATGCTTGCCATCGCCCGCCCGTCGATTTACGCTCACAAGAGAGTGAATATCAAGTGCGGACGAATGGACGACGGGAGAGGTGCAGCATGACGGACCCGACGCGACGCGGCTTCCTGGTCGGGGCGGCGGCGCTGCCCCTCACCGCCCCGGCCGCAGCGGCCCATGACGCGGGCGCGTCCGACTCGATCGCCGCCGATCTGGCGACCTATATCGGCTTCGGCAACAAACAATCGGGCGGCCCCGGTGACGACGCCTGCGGTCATTGGCTCGCGGACGAACTGGCGCGCGCGGGTTTCGCGACCGAAAAGCCGGCCCTGTCCGTCCCCTGGTTCGAACCGGGCAGATGCGAGATCGCCGCCGGCGACGCGCGCGCGCCGCTCCATCCCCAGCCGATCGTGATCCCGACGCCCGCAGGCGGCGTGTCGGGGCCGCTGGTCCGCGTCGATGCCCACGGCCGCGCCGATGCGCCGCTGGCCGGGGCGGTCGCGCTGGTCGATCTGCCCTATGGCCGCTGGTCCTCGGCGCTGGCCAGGCCGGTGCGCGCACCCGTCGATGCGGCCTTCGCAGGCGGAGCGAAGGCCGCGGTGATCGTCACCAACGGTCCGACCGGCGGCGTCATCGCGCTCAACGCCGATGGCCGCGCGCCGATGTTCGCGGGGCCGGTCGGTCTGCTCGCGCCCGCTCGGGCCGCCCCCTTCCTCGACGCGGCGATGCGACACGACACAGCCACGGTAACGCTGACCGGGCGCGGCGGCCGCAGACCCGCCTTCAACATCATCGGTCGGCTCGATCGCGGCAAGGGGCGCTGGATCACCATATCGACGCCGCGTTCGGGCTGGTTCGGCTGTGCCGGCGAGCGCGGCGGCGGCATCGCAGCGTGGCTCGACCTCGCCCGCGCCGCCCCCGCGCTGCTGCCCGACCACGACCTCGCCTTCCTGTGCAACAGCGGGCATGAATATGAGAATCTGGGCGCCGAGGAATCGCTGAAGGCGGTGGCGCCGAAACCGACGGAGACGCATTTCTGGCTCCACCTCGGCGCCAATGTCGCGGCGCGCGACTGGCACGAAGGGCTGTTCGGGCTGGCCCCGCTGAGCGGCGCGGATTCGCAGCGCTATCTGGTCGCTAGCCCGCCGCTGCTGCCCGCCGCGCGCCGGCTGTTCGCGGGACTGGCGGGACTCGAAAACCCCTATTCCAGCGAAGCGCTGTCGGCGGGCGAACTGACCGCGATCATCGCGGCAGGCTATCCATCGGTGGCGGGAGTCTTCGGCGTCCATCGCTTCCACCATGTCGAGGGCGACGACGAACGCTGCGTCGACGCGGCAAGCGTCGCCGCAGCGGCGGCGGCTTTTCGCGAACTGCTGCTGGTGGCAGTCGGCCGAAACAGCGCGCGCTAGCTTGCATCACCCAAATCCGTTCGTGTCGAGCAGGATGGCGAGTCGGATATTCGACGCAGCATCTTTGGTGTGGTGCCACCGGAAAGCTTCGTCATTGCGAGCGGCGAAGCCGCGCGGCAATCCAGAGCAGGCGGTCACCGCTCTGGATTGCTTCGCTCCGCTCGCAATGACGCAAGGGGGCAATCCCAAGCCAATCGAAATCTAGATGCGATTGGCGCGGGCAATCGCGCCCAGGTGCCAGGCGCTCGGGCGCGGCGTGCGCCTGAAGCTCTGCCGGTCGACTGTGGCGAGCCCGAAGGGGATCGAATAGCCCGACGTCCACTCGAAATTGTCGAGGAGCGACCAATAGATATAGCTGTGGACCGCGATCCCCTCGTCGAGGCAGGACCTCACCCCGTCGAGCGCCTGGTCGATGAAGGCGATGCGGCGCCGGTCGTCGTTCACGGCGACGCCGCTTTCAGTCACATAGATCGGCTTGCCGATCGCGCGGTGAGCCCATCGGATCGTGTTCGCGAGCGCCTGCGGATAAAATTCATAGCCCGACAGTGTCAGTTCGGCGCCCGCCGGCGGCGCGACCATTCCGCGCTCGTCGAACCGCAGGCGGGTGTAGCATTGCACGCCGAAGAAATCGGAATGGCTGCGCGCGACGTCGATCCAGTCGCCGTAAAGCTGCCGCTCGTAATGCGCGACCAGCGACGGCGCGCCCGTCGACTGAATATCCTGCGTGGTCAACGTGATACCCACCGGCAGGTCGGGCCGCGCGGCCTTGATCGCGTCATAGGCCTGACGGTGCGCTTCCTGCAGGATCGGCGTCGCGATCGCGGGATCGGCGAAGGCGAGGCGCGAGAAGCGCGGCGACCCGGTGGCGGCCACCGCCGCGGCATTCGCGTCGCGGGTCAGCTTCATCGCCGCTTCGGACCCAGGGAAAAGCGCGACCAGCAGGCCGATGTTCGCCTCGTTGAATGTCGTCGCCAGATGCATCAGGCCGCCGAGCCGCTCGGCGACGATACGGCAATAGCGCGCGAAAAGGCGCGGCGCGTCGTCGACCTCGAAACCGCCGCGGGCGGCGAACCACAGGGGCGTCGTGAAATGGTTGAGAGTGACGATCGGTCGCAACCCGCGCGCGCGGCACGCCTCCAGCATGCGCGCATAATGGTCGAGCACGGCGTTCGAGACACGGCCTTTGCTCGGTTCGATGCGCGCCCATTCGATGCCGAACCGATAGCAGTTGAAACCCAGCCGTTCGGCAAGCGCGAAATCCTCGTCGAAGCGATGATAGCTGTCGCATGCGTCGCCCGACCGGTCCCGAAACAGGGTCGGCGTGACATTCTCTGCCAGCCAGGCGTCGCTGTTCGTGTTGTTGCCCTCGCTCTGATGCGCCGAGATCGCGGTGCCCCAGAGGAAGCCGGGCGGCGCCGGCCGTCGCGCCGCCAGCGCCGGCGCGCTTCCCAGCAGCGCGGGCGCCGCCGCCGCCCCTGCGGCCGCCCGCATCAGGTCGCGCCGCCCGATTGATCCGTCCGCTTCGGCCACGACCCTTCTCCCTCGTCAGGCTTCGATATCGCGCTTGTAGGTTTCGGGCAGGAAGAAGATGCCGACGACCGCGGTGATGGCGGCGATCACCACCGCATACCACAGTCCCTGATAGATATTGCCCGTCGCCGCGACCATCGCGAAGCCGATCGTCGGCATGAAGCCGCCGATCCAGCCATTGCCGATATGATAGGGCAGCGACAGCGAGGTATAGCGGATGCGCGCCGGAAACAGTTCGACCAGCAGCGCCGCAAGCGGGCCATAGACCATCGTCGCGAGCAGGCCGAAGACGCAGAGGATCGCGATCACCCGCCCCTTGTCGACCGCGGCCGGATCGGCGGCGGCGGGATAGCCCGCGCGCGAAAGCCCGGCATGCACTTCTTCCTGGAACGCCGCGATCGCCTGGGCCTTCGCCTCGCCCTTCAGCTTCGCGGGGTCGGGCGCGGTGTGGCTCTCCTCGCCGATCCGCACCGTCGCGACCGTGCCCGGGGCCGCATCGATATTGGCGTAGTTGATCCCACCGCGCGCCAGATAGGCCTTGACGATGTCGCAGCTCGTCCGGTCGAAGCTGTTCTTGCCGATCGGGTCGAACTGGAACGAGCATTCGCGCGGGTCGGCGACGACCTGCACCGGCGCATGCTCGACCGCCGCCGCCATCGCCGGATTGGCCGCGGCGACCAGCGCCTTGTAGAGCGGGAAATAGGTGAAGACCGCGATGACGCAGGCGGTCATCATGATCGGCTTGCGCCCGATCCGGTCGCTGAGCCAGCCGAAGAAAACGAAGCTGGGAATGATGATCAGCAGCGCGGTGGCGACGAGGAAATTGGACGTCGCCCCGTCGACCTTCGCGATCTTCTCAAGGTAGAAAAGCGGATAGAGATGCGCGGCGAAGCCGATCACCGCCTGCCCCGCCACCGCCCCGAACAGCGCGATCAGCACGATCTTCAGGTTGCGCCATTCGCCGAAGGCCTCCTTCAGCGGCGCCTTCGACGTGGCGCCCGCCTGCTTCATCCGCTGGAAGACCGGGCTTTCCTCTAGCTGGAGCCGGATCCAGAGCGCGATCGACAGCAGCACGATCGAGAAGATGAAGGGAAGGCGCCAGCCCCAGGCATTGAAGCTGTCGGCATCCATGAACAGGCGCAGCGACACGACGAAGGTCGATGCGAGGATTAGGCCGATCATCGCCGTGGTCTGGATGAAGCTGGTGTAGAAGCCGCGCTTTCCCGGCGGGGCATGTTCGGCGATGTAGACCGCCGCGCCGCCATATTCACCGCCGATCGCGAGCCCCTGGAGCAGGCGGAGCAGCATCAGGATGATCGGCGCGGCGATTCCGATCGTGTCGTAGGACGGCAGGAAGCCGACGGCGAAGGTCGACAGCCCCATGATCGCCATGGTGACGAGGAAGGTGTTCTTGCGCCCGACAATGTCGCCGACCCGCCCGAAGACGAGCGCCCCGAACGGCCGGATCGCGAAGCCGGCGGCGAACGCCATCAGCGCGAGGATGAACCCCGTCGTCTCGTTGACGCCCGCGAAGAAATGCATCGAGATCGCGCTCGCGAGCAGGCCGTAGAGGTAGAAGTCATACCATTCGAACACCGTCCCCAGCGACGAGGCGGCGATGACGAGAGTCTCGTTCTGGCCCTTGCCTTCGGCGGGCAGGGTTTCGCTGTCGGTTGCCATATCCTTCTCCCTTTCTCCCGGCAGCGGCGGCGGGCTCTTTCACCGGCCCGTTCGCCCTGCTCCCGGGGGTTGTCAGCGGTTGACCGCCATCGTCGGCGCGGTGAAGCCGGCGCTCGCCAGTTCGCGCTCGGCCTGCGTGAAACCATAAGCGGGAACGATCTCTCCCCGCCGATCCGAAATGCGGTCCCATTCGGAAATGACGCGCTGCGCGGCATCGTCGGCGCGGCCGATGAAGGCGCCGTCGGTCAGCGTGACGTTCGCGGTCGCGAAATGACCGGCGCCCGCGCACAGGATGTTGCGCGTCGGGGCATCGTCGCCGACCAGCGCGAGCAGGCCCGGACTCACCGCCTCGGGCGCCAGGTGGGCGAGCGCGTCGGGCGCGAGCACGCCGTCGGTCATCCGGGTCGCCGCGGTGGGGGCGAGGCAGTTGACGCGGATGCCGTATTTCTCGCCTTCGAGCGCGAGCGTCTGCATCAGCCCGACGAGCGCCATCTTCGCGGCGCCGTAATTGGCCTGCCCGAAATTGCCGTAGAGGCCCGACGAGGATGTCGTCATCACGATGCGGCCGTGGCGGCGCTCGCGCATCTGGTCCCACACCGCCTTGGAACAGGTGGCGGCGCCCATCAGATGGACGTCGACGACGAGGCGGAAGTCGGCGAGGTCCATCTTGGCGAAGCTCCTGTCGCGCAGGATGCCGGCGTTGTTGACCAATATGTCGATGCCGCCCCAGGCCATGGTCGCGGCATGGACCATCGCCGCGACCTGCTCCGCGTCGGTGACCGACGCCGGCGCCGCCATCGCCCGGCCGCCCGCGGCCTCGATCTCGGCAGCGACGCGCTCGGCGGCGGCGCCCTCGCTGTCGTTGACGACGACGCACGCGCCATGGCGCGCCAGCATCAGCGCATGCGCCCGGCCGAGCCCTCCGCCCGCGCCCGTCACGATCGCCACCCGGTCCTGCAATGCCTTCGTCATCCTGCCCCTCTCGCTATCCGAATTACTATAACTCACTTGTGAGTGAATGAAAATTGAAACAGACGGGAGACGGAAAGCGCCCGCCTGCCCTTTGCTATACTCTGATGACTTTGGATTGCCCCACTTCGTCATTGCGACCCCGGACCTGATCCGGAGGAAGCAATCCAGAGCAGTTACCGCACGCTCTGGATTGCCGCGCGGCTTCGCCGCTCGCAATGACGAGTCTTTCCCACGTCATCATGCCCTAGTCCCCGTCTTTCGCGCGCTGTTCGCAGATATCGCGAAAGCCCGCCGCCATGAAGCGCGCCATGCGCTGCTTGACCGCCGCATAATCGTCCGACCGGCAGAGCCCCTGCGACAATTTGTCGATGCGGCCGGTGCGCGCGAGCGTCAGCATCAGCGCCCCGGTGACGAAGTGATAGCCCCAGAAGATGTCTTCCTCCGCCGCCTCTGGCAGCGCCTTCTTCAATATGCCGATCAGCCGCAGCACGACCGGGTCGAAATGGGCGTCCATCATCCCGGCGCCCCATTCGGGCGTGTTGGCCACCTGCGCGCTGAGCGCCCCATAGTTGCGCCAGCCCTCGCCACCCTCGATATAAAGGTCGAGGTCGGTGTCCAGAAAGGCATGGAGCGCGCCCTCGATCGTCGGCTTTCCCCCCGACGCCCGCTCGTAATCGTCGAGCACCTTCATGCGGCGCTCGCTCGTCACCACCGCGCGGCGGGCGAACACCGCATCGAACAGCTTCTTCTTGTCCTCGAAATAATAGTTGAGCAGCGTGTGATGCACGCCCACCCGCTTGGCGACATCCTTGAGCGTCACCCCGTAGAGTCCGTTGCGCGAAAAGAGATATTCGGCGGTGTCGAGAATCTGCTCGATCGTTTCGGCGCGCTGCTCCGCTTTCGATGGCCGTTTCGTCCGACTCTTTGCCTTGGACTCCAAATCTCTATTCCTCTCGAAACCTTCGTTCGCAGGGCGGCGGGGCCTTTCGGCCTACACCTGTCCGTAATCGAGCCGCAATTGCATTTTGTCGATCTTGCCGGTCGGCGCGAGCGGCATCGCGTCGAGGCGCACGACCGTGTCGGGGACCCACCAGGACGCGACCCGCCCGGCGAGCGGCTCGAGCAGTTCGGCGTCGCTGATCGCCGCATCGCAGGTGACGAGCAGGACCGGCCGCTCGCCCCATTTGGGATGCGGGCGCCCGATGACGGCGGCCAGCGACACCTGCGGCAGCGCGCCGACGATCGCCTCGATCTCCGCCGGGTTGATCCATTCGCCGCCCGATTTGATCAGGTCCTTCGCGCGGCCGGTGATGACGAGGTTACCCGCGTCGTCGATCCGCGCGAGATCGCCCGTGTCGAACCAGCCGTCGGCGTCGGTGGCGGGTTCGCTCTGGCCGAAATAGCGTTCGACGACCGAGCCGCCGCGCACGCGCAGATGCCCCTCGGTCCCGCGCTGCTCGGGCAGCGGGCGGCCGTCGGCGTCGGCGACGAGCAGGTCGATGCCGATTGCCGGACGGCCCGAAACGGCCGCACTGCGATGCGGATCGCCCGGCGGCGCGGCGGTGCCGAGCGGCGACAATTCGGTCATTCCCCAGCTTGTCTGCACCTCGGCGCCGAGGCGGCGCTCGATCCGGTCCATCAGCGCCGGCGGCATCGGCGACCCGCCGACCAGGATACGCTCGAGCGACGGCACATCGCCGCCTTCGGCCTCCAGATGCTCGACGAGGCCGAGCCAGACGGTCGGCACCCCCGCGGCAGCGGTCACGCCTTCGGAACAGATGAGCCGCGCGAGATGCGCGCCGTCGCTCTGGCGCCCCGGAAGCACCAGCTTCGCCCCCACGGCGGGCGCCGCGAAGGGCAATCCCCATGCGTTGGCGTGGAACATCGGCACCACGGCAAGGATCGCGTCGCGCGCGGTCGGCCCCAGCACGTCGGCCTGGAGCTGGCGCATCGTGTGCAGATAGCAGCCGCGATGGGTATAGGTGACGCCCTTGGGCGCGCCGGTGCTGCCCGAGGTGAAGCAGAGCCCCGATGGCGTGTCCTCGGCGAAATCGCCCCAGACCGCGTCGCGCGGCGCTGCCGCGACCAGCGGGTCGAAGGCATCGGCGCCGTCTTCGTCCGCGTCGGTGTCGAGCAGCAGGATGCGCCGCAGCGACGGCAGATTCGCGCTCGCCTCGCGCGCCAGCGGCAGCAGGTCGGGGCTCACCAGCAGCAGCGCCGCCCCCGACTGCGCGAGCATCGCGGAAAGCTGCGCCGCGGTCAGGCGCGGGTTCAGCGTGTGACAGATCGCCCCCATGCCCATGATGCCGTACCAAGCCTCGACATGCCCCTGCGTGTTCCAGGCGAGCGTCGCGACGCGGTCGCCGCGGCCGATGCCGAGCGCGCGCAGCGCACCCGACACGCCGCGCGCACGATCGTGCAGCGCGGCGTATCCGGTCCGCCGCACGCCGCCCGCCGCCGTCGCCGACACGACTTCGGCATCGGGGTGCCATTTGGCGGCGTGGGATAGGAATTTGTCGAGCGTCAGGCCGTAATATTGCATCGAACCGTCGATCATTGGCAGCCCTCGGTCTTCGGCGGCAGCGGCGGCGACGCGACGCCGATATTCCAGTTCCACGGCACGTCCCCGGCGGCACGACGGCGGCAGACGACCGCCTCGTGCAGCGCCGCGGTACCGGGAAACAGATTGTGCCCGGCGCGCGGCGTGTCGGCGATGTGCAGAAAACCGCGATTGTCGGCATAGTCGGGCCAGTCGGGCCCGCCCTTTGCAACGGGTCGGCCGGTGGTGGCGAAGCTCGCCCAGTAATCGCCGATCGCGGCGATCAGCCTGCGCTCTGCCAGGCTGTCGGGAATCTTCGGCCACAGGGGCGGCGTCCGCGCCGCGGTCCCGAACACATAGGGCAGCTCGGCGGCATGGAAAGCGTGGAGATTCCACTGCGCGGTCGCCGGATAGCCATGGTCGAAAAGATAGAAATAGGCGCCCTGCCCCAGCGCCGCCTGGTTCGACACCAGCCGCTCCGCGGTCCAGCCATACATGGCGTCGCGCGTCGCGGCGAGCATGCTTTCACCGATATCCTTCGCCGGATAGCGGGTCAGGAAGGCATCGGCGAACTCGCCATAGGCGGTGCGGATCGTGGCTTCATAGGCGGCCGCGTCGGCGGGAGGTTTGGGCAGCAGGAACCGCAGCGAGCGAATCTCGCCGCTGTTGAAGCCGGCGAGGATCGGCACCGGCGCCTGTTCGTCGCGATCGAAGGTGTCGACGAGCTGGCGCGACAGCGTCTTGCCGTCGATATTGGGAAAGGGGAAATAGCCCGTCGCGGCGACCCGGGCCGGGATGTCGGCCGCCGGCAATGCGCGCAGCGCCGCGATGTCGGCGGCACCGAGCTTCGCCGCAAGTTCGGCGCCCTGCACCTCTGCAGGGACCATGCCGTTGATCCGGTCGCGCAGGCCGGGCGCGGAGACCATATAGGCGCTCTGCGCCACCGCCTTGTGGAACAGCCCGCGCGCCGCCGGAGCCGCCATCAGATACATGACGCTGAGCGCGCCCGCCGATTCCCCGGCGATGGTGACGTTCCCCGCATTGCCGCCGAAGGCGCCGATATTGCGCTTCACCCATTCGAGCGCCGCGATCTGGTCGAGCAGACCGTAATTGCCCGAGACATGGTCGGGCGATTCCGCACTGAGCCCCGGATGCGCGAACCAGCCGAACATGCCGAGGCGATAGTTGATCGACACCACGACGATGCCGCGCCGCGCGAGCGCGCTGCCGTCGTAAATAGGGTCGGCGCCCGACCCCGACGCCAGCGCGCCGCCGTGGATCCAGACGAAGACCGGCGCGCCGCGCGCATCCTGCGGCGCCCAGATGTTGAGCGACAGGCAATCCTCGCTCATCGCCGGCAGGTCCCAGCCATAGATGCTGGGTGCCTGCGGCTTCGGCTGCATGCAGGCGGCGCCGAAGCGGGTAGTATCGCGGGCGCCGTCCCAACGCGGCAGCGGTGCCGGCGCACGCCAGCGGCGCTCGCCGACGGGCGGCTCGGCATAGGGAATGCCGCGAAAGACGCGCAGATCGCGGTCCTGCACGCCGTGCACGACGCCCGCGGGCGCATCGACCACCGGTTCCGCGGCCGCGGCGGCCGCCCCCGGGAGGAGGACGGCCAGAACGAGAGCGAGGGTCCGCAGGCGACGCATGGGCGGCTTCCTTCTTCCGGCGCCGATCAGAAGCGATAGTCGGCGCGAACGCCGATCGTGCGCGGCCGCAGGCGGGCGTAGCGCCCGTCGAGGAAGGCTTCGGGATGGACATAGGTGATCGATGTGTCGTCGAAGAGATTCTCGACATAGGCGGTCAGATTCAGCGCCCCCAGCTTCGCCCCGGCGAACAGGTTCACATTGGTCCACGCCTCGGTATGGTCATACGTCGGGCTGACCGCGTTGGGATTGCCCGGCACGTTCGGGAACTGGTTCGGGAAGGACCCGGCGTGCGATACGTTGACCGACCCGAAGGCGGTTTTCCCGTTGCCGATCGGGAAATCGTACCGCAGCGTTCCCGATCCCTGGAAATGCGGCGAGGCAAGCCGGGTGCCCAGCTCGGCACCGGAGATCGCCGCCTCGATCGCGGACAGCTTCGTCACCTTCGCCTCGTTGAACGAGCCGTTGAGCACGAGACTCAGCCCCGAAAGCGGCCGCGCCATCACTTCGAACTCGAGGCCATAGCTTTCCGCAGCGCCGATGTTGGTCGCGAACTGGATCGAATCCGACACGCGGTTCGCCTGGACCTGGATATTCTTCCAGTCGATATAATAGCCCGCAAGATTGGCGGTCAGATTGCCGCCCAGCCAGCGCCCCTTCAGCCCGACCTCATAATTGGTCACGCTGTCCGACTTCGCGCCGTCGGGTATGACGATGTCGCTGGGGTTGATCGTGCTGACCAGCCCCGCGCGCGCGTTGACCACCGGGGTACGGAAACCCGTCGAAACCGTCGCATAGGCGGTCAGTTCGGGCACTGGTTTCCACGAGACGCTGGCCTTCCACGACAGGCGGTCGTCGGACACTTTCAGCCCTTCGGCGTAGGGAATCGGGTCCCTGCGCATGACGACATTGTTCCAGCCGGGCGTGGCGCCGACCGCCAGATAGCCGAACTGCGGAAGCGCAGCGACGACATAATTATAGCCGCCGCCCCGGGTGAAGGTCTGGACGTCCGTCTTGCCATAGCGCAGCCCGCCGGTGACCCAGAAATTGTCGCTGAGATGCGCCGTCACCTCGCCGAAGCCGGCGATCTCCCTCTGGTCCGTATAGCTGTTGAAACGCTGATAATACTCATTTTCCATGCCGATGATATTGCGCTGGGCGATGAATTCGAGTGACGAGCGATAGGCGAAATCGACGGTCCGCCGCTTGTCGTAGTAGAAAAAGCCCGCAACCCATTCGATCGGCCCGCTGTGGCGCGACACCAGCCGTGTCTCCTGAACGAAAAGATCGTCATAGCCATAGGCGTCGAGCGCGAAGGGAAAAGCCTGTGCGAAAGTTCCGGCGAGGTCGACATAGAAGGACGCGTCATAGTCGGACAGCGTCGTCGAACTGACCAGCTCGGCGAAATCGAACTCGTAATTGACCGTGATATTATAGTTGGTGAGCTTGCCCTGGAACAGGTCGGGACGGTCGGAGTTGCGCACGAACTTGCCAAGGGTGGGGTTGGTCAGCGCCGAATCGGCCGGCTTGCTGTTCTCGTAGGAGACGAGCAGCTTCACCTTCATCCGGTCGCTCGGCCGCATTAGCAGGATCGCGCGTCCGCCGAAGGCTTCGAGGCTGTTCGAATCCTTGATACCGGTGCCGATATTGTCGACCCAGCCGTCCTCGTTCCGATAATAGCCCGAGACGCGCAGACCCATTTCGTCGGTCATGATCGGCAGGTTGACCATCGCATTGTAGCGCTGGCGCAGCGAGCCCGAACCGACGACGCCCAGGTCGACGCTCGCCGATCCCTCGAACTTGCTGAGGTTGGGACTGCGGGTGATGATCCGCATCGCGCCGGCGAGCGAGTTGGAGCCGAACAGCGTCCCCTGCGGCCCGCGCAGGAATTCGACGCGTTCGACGTCGTAGAGATTCGGATCGAGGATGGTCGAGTTGCCGTTCGCCGAGATCGGCAGTTCGTCGACATAGATGGCGACCGCGCTCTGCAGGCCGGCGCTGTAACCGTTGGTGTTGATGCCGCGGCTGGTGAAATTGTTGAAATTCTGCGTCGGCCGGTTGACGACGATGCCGGGCGTGTTCTGGGCGATGCCCTCGTAACCGACGATGCCCAGATCATCGAGTTCCTCCTGCCCGAAGGCAGAGACGCTGAGCGGCACGTCCTGAAGCCGCGCGGTACGGCGCGTCGCCGTGACGATGATGTCGTTGTCGCCGCGATTGCTTTGCGCGGAGGAAGCGGCCGGCGCCTCATCCTCCGTGACCTGCGCCATGGCCGAGACCGGAAGCGCGAACAGGGCGACCGCCGAGGCGGACGCGAAAAGCTGAGCCTTCATACAAACTCTCCCTCCCGTTGGCGGTCGTTGCCGCCGAACCGTCCTTCTTATCCGTCACATTCTCGAATGAGTCAACATTCACTATCACGCGCGTGAATAAATTTCTCGTGGAGCGATTTTGCGCTTCGCAGCCCTGCCGATCATGAGGCGAGCGGCCGGGAATTCGTCGCGATCGGGGATTGGGGGTGGTTCGGGAATCGGAGCTTCTTGCGCTCCAAGCATCGGTGGGCGGACCCTGCTCACGGATGCGGTCTGCGAACTGAATGACTTCCGGGTCCAGCGCGAAAGCGAGGAGTGATCGTTACGGCGGACAACCATGCGCTCCCGCGGAGGCGGGGACACGAAGATGTTTCGTTCAAGGACGAGCACGCCCCAAACAAGAACCGCCGGTCGATCGATCCCCAGGAAGGAAACGGCCGACCGGCGGAGCGTTCGCCTTGCTCTCGACGGGGACCTGGCCCCCTTGTCCTAGAAGCGCGCGTTCAGGCTCACCCAGTAGCTGCGCGCCTTGTCCTTGTTGTTGTAGTGATCAACGTAGGTCGGCGAGTAGGCACCGCTCACCGGATCCGGGACACCGAAATCGACATCATAGGCGCGGAAGTCCTGATCCAGCAGGTTGTTGACGCGCGCGGCGAAGGTCAGGTGATCGTTGATGCGATATTGCGCACCCAGATTCAGCACCTGATAGCTCTTGTAGAAAAGATGATTGCCGCTCCCATCAAGACCACGATATCGACGCGAGCGATGCTCGGCTGAAAGCTGCGCCGACAGGCCATCCGCTACCTGCCAGTCGAGCGTCGCATTGGCCATATGCTTTGCCGTCTGGGTCAGCGGCTGCCCCGCAGAATTGCCGGTCAACTGCTTGCTGTCGGTATAGGTGTAGTTGGCGCGGATCGAGAGGCCGGGGAAGAACTGGTAGCGCCCCGCCACCTCGGCGCCCTTGATGCGCGCCTTGTCGATGTTGATCGGCACGCTGATCGTGCCGCCGAGCCCCAGCACGGCCCAATAGTCGCCGAGATTGGCGCAGGGCCGCACGAAATTGGTCACCGCGCAGGGTTGGACAACTGTCGAAGCGATCTTGTCCTTGAACTTGTTGTGGAACAGCGTGACGTTGATGCCGCTGTGTGGTGACGGGTTCCAGTAGAGCGCGATCTCGCTGTTGACGCTGGTCTCGGGCTTCAGATCGGGGTTGCCGATGAAGGGACTGGTGCCCTGGCTGCCGAAACCGCGAATGCCGTCGTAGAGATCGGTGGTCTTGGGCGTCTTGTAGCCCGTGCTGACCCCGCCCTTCAGCGTCAGGGTCGGGTTGATCTCGAAGTTGGCATAGAGGCGCGGGCTGAGATGCCCTCCGAACAGATTATGGTCGTCGTAGCGCAGCCCGCCGGTGACCGTGAACCCGTCGACGATGGTCCAGTTGTCCTCGGCGAACAGCGACCAGATCTTGTGGTCCTGCACGGCGTCGATCCCGCCGACCGATGCTTCGAGGCCGAAGACCCCGTCGTCGAGCGCCCCGTCGATATATTGGCCGCCGATCACGAAATGATGCCGGCCGGCGAAATTCTCGACCGGGATGTCGACGCGCGCGTCGAGCGTATATTGCGCACTTTCCAGCGTGCGAAGCGGGCGCGGCAGGAAGGTGGATTCGGCAAGCGCGCGGCGCTGCGCAGTCGTCAGCCCGGCATAGGCGCCGGTCCCGCTGTACATCTGTTGCAGCAGCAGGCGCTCGGCGACCGAGAAGGGCATGGTGCGGCCCTTGTTGTTCGTCTTCACATAGGCGAGCGAGACGAAGCTGCGCGCGAAGCCCCAGTCGCCATGATGCGTGACGGCCCAGTTGAGCCGGTCGAAGACCTGTTCTTCGGTATAGCCGACGCGCGGCTGCACGACGCCGCCGCTCGCGCGCCAGATGCTCTCGATCCCGTCGAGCGTCCCGAGCGGATAGGTGATCGCGCCGGTGCCGGGATTGACGATCGGCGTGTTGTCATAGACCTGCTTCGAATAATCGATGTCGAAGACGAAGCTGTGGTCGGGCGACGGAGTGAAGCTGATCGAGCCGCCATAGCTGCGGTTGGTGTTCTTCACCGTCTTGCCGCCGGTACCGAAACCCAGGCCGCGAACGTGCGATACGCCGGCCGGGTCGACCGCCGGCGCGAAATCGGGCTCGGACGGATAGCGCTTGTAGATCGAGCCGCGCAGCTTCAGGCCGATGACGCCGGGCACCACCGGGCCGCTGAGATTGGCGTCGAACGTCATGTCGTCGCCGAAGGCCGTATCCTCCTGGATGCTGCGGCCGATCGTCGCCGACCCGCTCCAGCGATCGAGAACCTTCTTGGTGATGATGTTGATCACCCCGCCCAGCGCGTCGGCGCCATAGAGCGTCGAGGCGGGACCGCGAATGACCTCGATCCGTTCGATGGCGTCGAGCGGCGGAATATGATTGAACTGGTTGCCGCCGAAGCTGTTGGGGTAGATGTCGCCATGATTGTTCTGACGCCGACCGTCGATCATGATCAGCGTATAGTCGGACCCCATGCCACGGATGCTGATCGTCCGCTGCCCGGTCTTGTCCGACGTCTCGCCGACGTCGACCCCCTCGATGTCGCGCACCGCGTCGATCAGCGTGATGTAGGGACGCTGGCGCAGCTCCGCCTCGGTCACCACGGTGATGCTGGCGGGCGCATCGGTGATCTTCTGCTCGAAGCCCGCCGCGGTGACGACGATGGCGTCGGACTGATCGTCCGCCTCGACCGCGCAGGCCGGAACGGCGATCAGCGCGGCCAGAACGGACAGGGCTGCGCCTTCGCCGAGGCGGAGCGTGCGAGCGCGAACAATAGTGGTCATTGTATTCCCCCGATATTGCGAATAATTAGCAAGAATGTCGGGGCGCGACCTGATGCCAAGCGGGCGTCCGGTCAATCCGGAATGCGCGAATGACAGGCAGGAGCAACACTTTGTTACAATTGGCGCCAGGCGACCGGCCGGTCCGGATACCGGCTATCGCGCACCACATCGTCATCGTCGACGACGATGCGGGCGTCCGCACGCTGCTCGCCCGCATCCTGCGCGAATGCGGCTACGACGTGACCGGCGCCGCCGACGGCCGCGAACTGGAGGCCGCCATGACCGAGCGTCCGGTCGATCTGGTCCTGCTCGACATCATGCTGCCGGGCGAAAGCGGCCTCGACATCTGCCGCATGGTGCGGGCGCGCAGCCAAGTCCCGATCATCATGATCAGCGCCCGCGGGCAGGAAAGCGACCGCGTCACGGGCCTGGACATGGGCGCCGACGACTATATCGCCAAGCCGTTCGGCCGGGCGGAGGTCCTTGCACGCGTGCGCGCGGTGCTGCGCCGCGTCAGCGACCCGCACGTGCCGCTCGACATTCCGGCGCCGGAGCAATTCGACTTCGCCGGCTGGCGCTATCATTCGCGGCGCTGCGAGCTGATTTCGCCGTCGGGCGCGGAGGTCGAGCTGACCGCGGCGGAGCATGAACTGCTGCTGGCGCTCCTGCGCCATCCGCAGCGCATGATCGGCCGCGAGCGGCTGATCGAGATGACGCGCAGCCGGATCGGCACGCCGAACGACCGCAGCATCGACGTGCTGATCAGCCGCCTGCGCCGCAAGCTGGGGGACGGACGGAAATCGCGGCCGATCATCCGCACGATCCGCGGCGGCGGCTACATGCTCGCGGTCGACGTCCGCGCCGACTGACGATGGCGATGCGGCACCTGCGATCGATGGGGATGGTCGGGCGGATCGCGCTCGTCGTGGCGGCGGCGCTGCTGCTCGAACTGCTCGGCAACATCGCGCTGCACCGCTGGCAGGAACCCGAACTCGTTTCGGCGGACCAGGTTCGCCGC
This sequence comes from Sphingopyxis sp. 550B, assembly GCF_057401805.1. Taxonomy (NCBI): domain Bacteria; kingdom Pseudomonadati; phylum Pseudomonadota; class Alphaproteobacteria; order Sphingomonadales; family Sphingopyxidaceae; genus Sphingopyxis; species Sphingopyxis sp. 550B. Next base: position 657,566 of record NZ_CM171610.1, read on the forward strand.
ATCGCCGCGCGGCTGGTCGAGGCGGAGCGTGTCGCGGTCGCCGCGCCGGTGCCCGACCGGGGGCGTGCGATGCATGCGCTCGCCGGCGACGGCATGACGCTCAACTGGGTGGCGCGGACCGTGATCACCGACATCGGCGCGGCGCCGGTCCGGCTCGGCGCGATGCGCGACCGGATGACCCGCAGCGAGCCGAGCCTGGCCGCGGGCGAGTTGCGGCTGACCCTGATTCCCTCCACCGCGCCGGGGCGGCGCGACCTTCTCGGCGCGCGCCGTCTTGCCGACGGCTCGTTCGTGACATTTCGCATCAGCCCCTTTCTGGGCGCCCCGCCGCGTCCGAACATGGTCGTCGCGATGCACCTGCTGCTGACGCTGAGCGTGCTGCTGGTCGCGGTTCTGATGGTTCGCGCGCTCATTCGACCGCTGCGCGATCTCGCCGAAGCCGCGGACGCGACGGGGCACGGCCGCACCGGCGCCTTCCGCATCGACGGGCCGCCCGAGGTCCGCCGCGTCGCCGCCGCCTTTTCCGCGATGCAGGCGCGGCTGATCCGGACGATGGACGATCATACGCAATCGCTGATCGCCGTGTCGCACGACCTGCGCACGCCGATCCAGCGCCTGCATCTGCGCGCATCGCTGATCGACGACCCCGAGACGCGCGAAGCGATGGCCGTGGACCTTCGCGAGATGGAACATTTCATCGGGTCGACGCTATCCTATTTCCGCAGCGGCGATGAGGAAGCGCCCCGGCTCGTCGACCTTGCGGCCATCGTGACGACCGCGGTGGACACGGCCGCGGATCTGGGGGCCGACATCCGCTATCAGGGGCCAGACAGGTTCGAGACGATGGCGAGGCCGGTGGCGATGAAGCGCGCGATCACCAACCTGATCGACAACGCCCGCCGTCATGCGCGGCGGATCGACGTATCGATGCACACCGACCCCGAAGCCATAGCGATCGACATCGACGACGACGGACCCGGCATTGCCCCCGAGCTGCGCGCGGAAGCCGTGCTGCCGTTCCGGCGTCTGGAGGTCGGAGCAGCGCAACGGCCCGGCGGCGCCGGTCTCGGCCTCGCGGCCGCCGACCGCGCCATGGCCACAATGGGCGGAAAGCTGATCCTCGCCAACAGTCCGCTCGGGGGCCTGAAGGCTCGTCTGGCCTTTCCGAATTCCACCGAAGGGGCTTGAGACTGACGGATTCCGGCATCGTCATCCGATATTGCCGTGACGGTCGCAGACGACGAGCGCCGCGTCCGGCCGCGCGAGCGCGACCAGCGTCAGGCCCGCCTTCGCCGCGCGTTCGACCGCGAGGCTGGTCGGCGCAGAGATGGTGACCAGCACCGGGCAGCCGGCGCGAACGGTTTTTTCCACCAGCTCGTAGCTGCAACGCGCGGTGAGCAGGATGAAACCGGTGCCGGGGTCGATGCCTTCGCCGGCGAGCGCCCCGATCAGCTTGTCGAGCGCATTGTGCCGCCCGACATCCTCGCGGGCGCGCAGGATCGCGCCGTCGGGCGTACAGAATGCCGCGGCGTGCACCGCGCCCGTGGCCTGCCCCAGCGGCTGATGATCGTGCAGCGCCGCCAGCGCGCGGGCGATCGCGCCGCGATCGGTCGCGATCCGCGCCTTCACCTCGGGCAGCGGCCTCAGGACCTGGGCGATATTCTCCATCCCGCAGATGCCGCAACTGCTTTCGGTGACGCGCAGCCGCGCGCGATCGAAGGCCCGGTCGGCATGTTCGGCGGGCAAGGCGATGCGGGCGACCATCCCCCCTTCGACTGCGTGAACATCGACCGAAAGGATCTGGTCGATCCGCTCGATCATGCCCTCGCTGAGCGCGAAACCGAGGGCGTAATCCCGCAGATCGGACGGCGTCGCCATCATGACCGCATAGCCGATTCCGCATATCTCGATCGAGACGGGCATCTCGATCGCAATGCTGCGCCGCAGTTCGGAATCGCCCGGATCGGCCAGGCCGATCCGGCGCACCGCAAGTTCGATGGTCCGTAATTCGGGCAAGATCGTCGTACCTCGTTCACGCATCGTCTGGCGGACCGGCCGTGGTTCGGCGCGCGCGGGGCCGCAGCTTCCCCATTCTCGCACGAGACCGGGATGCGATAGCCGGTGGAAAAGGAGCGCCCGACGTGCTTAGTTGCCCCGACATATGGGACATGGCTGATCATGGCTGACGACACTCCGCGCTACAAGCCCTACGACCGCCCGGCCGGAGGCTGGGGCGCGGCCGCGGCGACCGCCAAGGTGCTCCTCGAACAGAGCGTCGTCACCAAGGGGTCGCGCGCGTTGCTCGCCATGAATCAACCGGGCGGCTTCAAATGCCCGAGCTGCGCCTTTCCCGACGCCGACTGCAAGAAGACGCTGGAATTCTGCGAAAACGGCGCGAAGGCGCTGGCGCATGAGGCCACGAAGTTCCGGGTGACGCGCGAGTTCTTCGCCGAACACAGCGTCACCGCGCTCATGGAGAAATCCGACTATTGGCTCGAAATGCAGGGACGCCTCACCGAGCCGATGCGGTACGATCCGGCGAGCGACAGATATGTGCCCTGCCCATGGGACGAGGCCTTCGCGCTGATCGGCGAGCATCTGCGCGCGCTCGACAGCCCGCATGAAGCGGAATTCTATACGTCCGGCCGAACGCCCAACGAGGCCGCCTTCCTTTATTCCATCTTCGTGCGCCAGTTCGGCACCAACAATTTTCCCGACTGCTCGAACATGTGCCACGAGCCGACGAGCCGGGGCCTGCCGCCGTCCATCGGGGTCGGCAAGGGCACGGTCGTGCTCGAGGATTTCGAGCATGCCGAGGCGATCTTCATCATCGGACAGAATACCGGCACCAATTCGCCGCGCATGATGACCAATCTGGTCGAGGCGCGCAAACGCGGCATCCCGATCGTGGCGATCAATCCGATGCCCGAACGCGCGCTCATCAAGTTCACCGAGCCGCAGGACGTCGTCCAGATGGCCACATTCGGTTCGACGCCGATCGCCAGCGAATTCGTCCACGTCCGAATCGGCGGCGATCTGGCGATACTCAAGGGCATGATGAAGGTCATGTTCGAGCGCGAGGCGCAGGGCGAGCCGGTCCTCGACCACGCCTTCATCGCCGAGCATACGTCGGGCCTGGAGGCGGTGCGCGACGAGGTGATGGCGCTCGACTGGGCCGACATCGTCGCCCATTCCGGCGTCGAGGAAGACCAGATCCGGCGATGCGCCGAAATCTACATCCGCTCGAAGGCGACCATCATCTGCTACGGCATGGGACTGACTCAGCATCAACTGGGTTCGCAGCTCGTCCAGCAGGTCGCGAACATCCTTCTCCTCAAGGGCAATTTCGGTCGGCCGGGCGCCGGAATCTCCCCCATCCGCGGCCATTCCAACGTCCAGGGCGACCGGACCGTCGGCATCAACGAAAGGCCCTCGCAGGCCTATCTCGACCGCGTGCGCGATGTCTTCGGGTTCGAACCCCCGCGCGAGCATGGGCACCACACCGTCGAATCGGTGGAGGCGATGCTGAAGGGCACCGCGAAGGTCTTCATCGGCATGGGCGGCAATTTTGTCCGCGCCGTGCCCGATACCGATCTGGCCTATTCGGCGATGCGCGGGCTGGCGCTGACCGTCGGCATCGCCACCAAGCTCAACCGCGGCCACCTCGTCCATGGCCGCGACGCGCTCATCCTGCCGGTGATCGCACGCTCCGAACGGATCGAGACGGCGGCGGGCGAGCAGTTCGTCACGATCGAGGATTCGATGTCGAACGTCACGGCGTCGCGCGGCGTGCTGGAGCCCGCGAGCGAACATCTGAAGTCCGAGGTGGAGATCGTCTGCCGCATCGCGATGGCGACGCTTCCCGACAGCCGGATTCCCTGGGAATCCTATATCCACGACTATGGCCTCATCCGTGACCGGATCGCCGACGTCTATCCCGAAATCTACGCCGACTTCCCGGCGCGGATCCGGGACCCGAAGGGATTCCATCTCGACATCCCGCCGCGGCGGCTGGTCTGGCCGACCCCGAACGGCAAGGCGAATTTCCTGCTGCTGCCGGGTCTGGAAGTCGACGCGCGGGTCGACGACCCCGCGATGCTGAGGCTGGCGACGGTGCGTTCGCACGATCAGTTCAACACGACAATCTACAGCTACAGCGACCGCTATCGCGGCGTCTACAACGATCGCATGATCCTGTTCATGAACGCGGACGACCGCATCGCGCGCGGGCTGGAAAAGGGCGCGACCGTCGCGCTCGAAACGATCAGCACCAACGGGGTTCGGCGGCGGGTCGATGCGCTCACGATCATCGACTATCCGATGCCGCGCGGCGCGGTCGCAGGCTATTACCCCGAACTCAATCCGCTGCTGCCGCTCGACCATTACGACCGGATGAGCGGCACGCCAGCGGCCAAATCGATTCCGGTCCGCGTGGTGCCCGCCTGAACCTCCGCACCGGCAGGAGATTCCCATGGCGACCGCGACGCCCGATTTCGCAGCGGGCCGAGCATTCGATCATGCAGCATTTGCGATGGATGCCCCGCGAGGATTCGAACCTCGATAGACGGAATCAGAATCCGTAGTCTTACCATTAGACGACGGGGCAATGAGGCGGGCGCAATATGATTGCGCGACCGTCCTGTCAAGGCCGGTACGCCCATGCACAAGCACGCTTGCCCTCGCGCGAATCGCCGCTAGCATCGCGTCGATAACAATGGGGCCGCTCCCCGGGTGCAGGCCCCGCCGATGGAGGTGGACTGATGCGTCATGTCGCGATCGTCGGGTCGGGCCCGGCGGGCTATTATACCGCCGAAACCTTGCAGAAAGCCGACGATATCGCGATCGACGTCATCGACCGCCTGCCCGTCCCCTATGGCCTGATCCGCACCGGAGTCGCCCCCGACCATCAGTCGATCAAGGCGGTGTCGCGGCGCTATGAAGGCGTCGCGCTGACCGACAATGTCCGCTTCGTCGGCCATGTCGCGGTCGGCAGCGATGTCGGCATCGACGAACTGACCGATCTTTACGACGCCGTCGTGCTCGCCACCGGCGCGCCGCACGACCGGCCGCTCGCGATTCCGGGGGCCGACCGCCCGGGCGTGATCGGCAGCGCGGCCTTCGTCGGCTGGTACAACGGCCACCCCGATTTCGCCGACCTGAATCCGCCGCTCGACGCCCCCGGCGTCGCGGTGATCGGCAACGGCAATGTCGCGCTCGACGTCGCGCGCATCCTCGCCAAGACGCCCGCCGAGTTCGCCGGCAGCGACATCGTCGCGCACGCGCGCGAAGCGCTGGCGGCGAGCGGCGTGCGGCATATCCACATCCTCGGCCGCCGCGGCCCGCACCAGATCGCGATGACGCCGAAGGAGCTTGGCGAGCTGGGCCATCTCGAGCGCGCCAGCCCGCGCGTCGACCCCGCCGACCTGCCGCCCGAGGGCGACGACGCGATGCTCGAACCCGGCATGCGCAAGTCGGTGACGCATCTGCGCAGTTTCGCCGCCAATCCGGTCGCCAAGCCGGTGACGATCGATTTCGACTTCTTCGCCATGCCGGTCGCGATCGAGGGCACCGAGAGCGGGAACGGCCGCGTCCAGCGCGTCATCGTCGAGAAGACCGAACTCGACGCCGAACTGCGCAGCCACGGCACCGGCGAGCGCTACGCGATCGAGGCGGGGCTGGTGATCAGCTGCATCGGTTACCAGACGCCGCCGATCCCCGGCGTCCCCTATGAGCATGGCCGCGGCCGCTTCGCCAACGACGAGGGGCGCATCCTGCCCGGCCTCTATTGCGTCGGCTGGGCAAGGCGCGGGCCGAGCGGAACGATCGGCACCAACAAGCCCGACGGCATGCACATCGCCGAGATGGTGCTCGCGGACATCGGCCGCGGCGCCGACAAGGCGGGACGCCCCGGCCTCGACGCGCTGCTCGCGAGCCGCGGCGTGTCGCCCGTCACCTTCCGCGACTGGCGGCGGATCGAGGACGCCGAGGTCAAGGCCGCGCTCGACGGCAATCCGCGCGAGAAGTTCACCAGCGTCGAGGCGATGCTCGCCGCGATCGGCCGCTGATGGAGCATGCCCGCGCGGCGCTGCGCTGGCTGCTCGCGCTCGCTTATGCCTATGCGGGCTACCGACATCTGGCGACACCCGCGCCCTTCCTCGCCATCACCCCGCCGTGGGTGCCGCAGCCTGCTTTCGTCGTCGCGGCGACCGGCGTTGCGGAGATCGCAGGGGCAGCGGGGCTGCTTTTTCCCGCCATGCGCCGGACGGCCGGCTGGGCGCTCGCCCTCTATGCGCTGTGCGTCTGGCCCGCCAATGTGCATCATGCGGTTCATCATATCGCGATCGACGGCACGACGCTGGGCTGGGGATATCACGCGCCGCGCCTCGCCGCACAACCTCTGATCATCTGGTGGGCGCTATGGACGAGCGGCGCAATCGAATGGCCGTTCGGGCGACGGCACGCCCGCGAGCGCGCACGCCGACCATAGCGCGCAGCGCTATTTCACGACCGGGGTTTCGATCGGCGGTTGCCCCTTGCGGCTCGCGGCATAGGTCTCGACCGCCTTCAGCACGCGCAGCATGTTGCCGCTGGCGATCTTCTGAAGCTCGGCCTGCGTGTAGCCGCGCTTCGCCAACTCGACGAATAGCGCCGGATAGCCCGACACGTCCTCCATCCCGACCGGCGCCGAATCCATACCGTCATAATCGCCGCCGAGCCCGATGTGGTCGACCCCGATCGCTTTCTTCAGATAGTCGACATGGTCGGCCACCTTCGCGACATCGGTCGTCGGCGCGGGGTTCGCCCTGTCCCAGTCGGCCAGCGCCCTTTTCGCCGCGGCGGGATCGCCCGGATACTGCGCCTTCAGCCGCGCCTGCTCGGCGGTGCGCGACAGGCCGTGCGCGCGGACGTCGGCATCGAGGAAGCCGGGCAGCAGCACGACCATGACGATGCCGCCGTTCGCCTTGACGAGCGGGAGCACCGAATCGGGGACGTTGCGCGGATGATCGTTGATCCCGCGCACTCCCGAATGGCTGAACATCACCGGCGCGCGCGACGCTTCGAGCGCGTCCTTCATCGTCGCCTCGCTGGTGTGGCTGAGGTCGACGATCATGCCGAGGCGGTTCATCTCCTGCACCACCTGGCGCCCGAAATCGGTCAGCCCGTCGTGCACCGGCGCATCGGTGGCGCTGTCGCCCCACGGGGTCGCCCGGCCGTGCGTCAGCGTCATGTAGCGCGCGCCGAGCGCATACATGTCGCGCAGCACCGCCAGCGAGGAGGCGATCGACTGGCCGCCTTCCATCCCCAGCATGCCGGCGATCCGGCCCGCCTTCATCGCCTTTTCGAGCTCGGCCGAATTCGTCGCCAGAGCGAGGTCGTCGGGATAGCGCGCGATGAGCCGCTTCATCACGTCGATCTGTTCGAGCGTCTGCACGACCGCTTCGGATTCATCGTCGTTCGACGGGACGTAGACCGACCAGAATTGCGCGCCGACGCGCCCCTTGCGCAGCCGCGCAAGATCGGTGTGCATCGGCTGAACCGGCGGCGTCGCGCCGGGCTTCGCGGTGTGCTGCGTGTCGCGGAAATCGAAATCGTTGATCATGTTGCCCACGCGCCCGCGCAGCGCCCAGGGCACGTCGTTGTGGCCGTCGAACACCGGCGCGGCCTTGAGCGCGGCCTCGGCGACCGCCTCGGGCGACGACTGCGCCGCGGCGGGAACGGAAACAAGGGCGAGGGCGGCAAGGCCGCCGAGGAGCATGGTTCTGGTCATGGGGCGCGACCTTAAGCGCCGCGACGCGGAAATCGAGCCCCAATTTCGATCGTCGATGCCAGCCGCACCCCGCGGCGCGGCGGTCCGGCTTGACGCGCGAGTCCGCGCGGCGCAGCATTGCCGTTTCGCCGCGCATCTTTCGTCTGGAGAAATATCAACATGACCGACATGGCCCGAGGCTGGCCCACCGAAGCCGAGACGCTTCTCGACGACCTCGTCACCCTGCGCCGCGCGATCCACCGCGAACCCGAGCTGGGCCTGCAGAATCCGAAGACGCTCGCGAAGATCAAGGATGCACTCGCCGGACTGCCGCTCGAACTGCGCGAGGGGCCGTCGACCACCGGCCTGGTCGCCATCCTCCGCGGCCCCGCCAACGGCCGCACCGTGCTGCTGCGCGGCGACATGGACGCGCTGCCGCTGGTCGAGGACACCGGACTCGATTTCACGTCCGAAACCAGCGGCGCGATGCACGCCTGCGGGCACGACACCCATGTCGCGATGCTCGTCGGCGCGGCAAAGCTGCTGTGCGCGGCGCGCGAGCGGTTGGCCGGCACGGTGATGTTCATGTTCCAGCCGGGCGAGGAGGGGCACCACGGCGCGCGCTTCATGCTGGAGGACGGCCTGCTCGATCCGCTGCCCGATGCTGCCTTCGCGCTCCACATCATGCCCAACGCACCGCACGGCGTCTTCGCCGGGCGCGCCGGGCCGCTGCTCGCCTCGTCCGACGTGCTCCAGATCACCGTCAAGGGCGCGGGCGGCCATGCCTCGATGCCGCAGGACGCGGTCGACCCGATTCCCGTGGCCTGCGAGATCGTCACCGCGATCCAGACGATGGTGACGCGCCGCGTCTCGGTCTTCGACCCCGCGGTCGTCACCGTCGCGAAGATCGCGGCGGGTACGACGTACAACATCATCCCAGAAACGGCCGAGATGCTCGGCACGATCCGCACCCTGTCGCCGCACTGCCGCGCGATGGTCGCGAAGGAACTGAAGCGCCTCGCCCCCGCGATCGCCGAAGCGCACGGCTGCACCGCCGAGGTGGATATCGAGGAAGGCTTCCCCGTCACCATCTGCGACAGCCGCGCCGTCGCCTTCGGCCAGTCGGTGGTCGAATCGACGTTCGGCGAGGCGGCGTGGCTGACGATGGACAATCCGGTGATGGGCGCGGAGGATTTCTCCTACGTCCTCGAAAAGGTGCCCGGCGCGATGTTCTGGCTGGGCGCGAGCGAGGCAGGCAGCGACTGGCGGTCGTGCTGCGGCCTGCATTCGAACCGCATGGTGCTCGACGAAAAGGTCATGGCACGCGGCGCGGCGCTCCACGCGGCGCTGGCGGAACAGTTTCTGAGCGAGGGGTTCGGATAGAGAAAATCTCACGCAAAGGCGCGAAGGCGCAAAGGAGGGGCGATATTGGATATCGAGGAATTGGCGAGAATCACCGTCGATTGCGGATTTCATTTGCACAAGAATCTGGGTCCGGGACTGCTCGAATCGGTCTATGAGGCGATCATGTTCGACCAACTCGCACGTCGTGGCCTCGGCGTTCAGAGACAGGCGCCGATTCCGATCCGCTATGATGGCGTCGAATTGCCCGAAGGCTTTCGGGCCGACCTTCTGATCGACGGAAAATTGCTCGTCGAACTCAAATCGGTGGAGCGGCTATCGCCGCTGCACGGCAAACAGGTGCTGACCTATCTTCGCCTGCTCGACCTTCCGCTCGGCCTGCTCATTAACTTTGGCGGTGAAACCTTCAAAGAGGGCATCCGGCGCGTCGCGAACAATTATCGCGGCTGACATATTTTCTTCTTTGCGCCTTCGCGCCTTTGCGTGAGATTTTCCTACGCCAACCTCAAGGCACCAAGACCGTGTCGACCGCCTCGGGCAGCATGTCGGGATAGTCGAGCGTATAGTGCAGCCCGCGGCTTTCCTTGCGGTGGAGGGCGCTGCGGACGATCAGTTCGGCGCATTGTAGCAGGTTGCGCAGTTCGATCAGGTCGGTCGTCACGCGGAAATGGCCGTAATAATCCTCGATCTCGTGCGTCAGCATGTTGATGCGGTGCTGCGCGCGTTCGAGCCGCTTGGTCGTGCGGACGATGCCGACGTAATTCCACATGAAGCGGCGAATCTCGGTCCAGTTCTGCTTGATGACCACCTCTTCATCCGAATCGGTGACGCGGCTTTCGTCCCACGGGCGGATCGCGGGGGGGGCGTCGAGTTCGTCCCAGCGTGCGACGATGTCGCGTGCCGCCGCCTCGCCGAACACGAAGCATTCGAGCAGGCTGTTCGACGCGAGGCGATTCGCGCCGTGCAGCCCGCTTTCGGTGCATTCGCCCGCGGCGTAGAGGCCGGGCAGGTCGGTGCGCCCGGCGAGGTCGATCAATACTCCGCCGCACGTATAATGCTGCGCCGGCACCACCGGGATCGGCCCCGTCGTCATGTCGATGCCGAGCGTCAGCAGCTTTTCGTGGATGTTCGGGAAATGCCCCGCGACGAAAGCGGGATCGCGGTCGCTGATGTCGAGGTGGACATAGTCGAGGCCGTAGCGCTTGATCTGGTCGTCGTTCGCGCGCGCGACGACGTCGCGCGGCGCCAGTTCGGCGCGCGGGTCGTAATCGGGCATGTAGCGGTGGCCGGTCACCGGATGCTTCAATATCCCGCCTTCGCCGCGCACCGCCTCGGTGATCAGGAAATTCTTGACCTCCAGATTGTAGAGGCAGGTCGGGTGGAACTGCATCATCTCCATGTTGGAGACGCGCGCGCCCGCGCGCCACGCCATCGCGATGCCGTCGCCGGTCGCGCCGCGCGGCGCGGTCGAGAATTGATAGACGCGCCCCGCCCCGCCGCTGGCAAGGATCGTCGCGCGGCCGACATGCGCGTGGACCTGCCCGGTCGCCTCGTCGAGCGCATAGACGCCCCAGACGCGGCCCGACCCCGAATAGCGTTCCTCGTGCCGGCCGGTGATCAGGTCGATGCACGCCTGTCCCGGCAGCAGCGTGATGTTCGGGTGCTCCTCCGCCGTCTTGAGCAGCGCCGCCTGCACTGCCCAGCCGGTCGCGTCGTCGACATGGACGATGCGGCGGTGCGAATGCCCGCCCTCGCGCGTCAGATGCAGCGCGCCTTTTTCCATGTTGAAGGGGACGCCCATCTGGATCAGCCGTTCGATGGCATGCGGCGCATTCTCGACGACGCACTCGACCGTTTCGCGCCGGTTGAGCCCCGCGCCCGCGACCATCGTGTCCTCGATATGATTTTCGAACGTGTCGCCGGCGTCGAGCACCGCCGCGATCCCGCCCTGCGCCCAGGCGGTCGACCCGCCGGTCAGATTGCCCTTGGCGAGGACGAGCACCCGGCAATGGTCGGCAAGGCTGATCGCCGCGGTCAGCCCCGCGGCACCGGAGCCGATGATGATGACGTCGTGGGATGCTGCTCCGGTCATGCGCCTCCCCTCCCGCAGGCGGGAGGGGTCGGGGGTGGGCCCGAATTCAACGCGGCAAGAATCGCCATCAACACACCTTCCAGATTCGACACAACATCGGCGTTTGCAAAACGTAGCGTCTGATACCCTTGCGAGCGCAGATAGCCATCCCTGCGCCGATCTTCATCCTGTCGCGATTCATGAGAGATACCATCGAGTTCGACGACCAGCTTTGCTTCGCGACAAAGAAAATCGGCCACATAGGGGCCTATCGGCATTTGCCTGCTGAATTTCCAGCCTTCGAGCTGGCGCCTGGACAATGCGCGCCATAATATTCGTTCGGACGGCGTGGCTTCCCGGCGAAGCCTTTGCGCTTTCAGCGTCTCGCGCGGGCGAAACTTGCGGACAGGCCCACCCCCGGCCCCTCCCGCCTGCGGGAGGGGAGGAAAAGCGCTGCTTTCATCCATTCGCCGCCCGCGTCAGGTTCAGGAACACGTCCTCCAGATCGGCTTCGCGCGTCGAGACGTCGACGATGCCGTGGCCCATCGCATTCACCGCCGCGAGCACCTCGCCCGCGTTCATCCGGTCCTTGTTGTAGGCGATGGCGAGCCCGCGCTCGCCCTCGCGCTCGACCCGGTCGAAGGCGGGGTGCGACGGCAGCACGGTGATGTCGCGGTCGAGCGTGACCACCACCACCTTCTCTCGCGCCATGTCGACCATCTCGCGCGTCGGCTTGTTGGCGATCAGCCGGCCGTGGTTGATGATCGCGATGCGATCGCACAGCTCCTCGGCCTCTTCCAGATAATGGGTGGTCAGCACCACGGTGACGCCGCGGTCGTTGAGGCGCTGGACATAGTCCCAGAGCTGCTGGCGAAGCTCGATGTCGACCCCGGCGGTCGGTTCGTCGAGGACGATGATCGGCGGCGAGTGGACCATCGCCTTGGCGACGAGCAGGCGGCGCTTCATCCCCCCGGACAGAGTGCGGGCGTAGGCGTCGCGCTTGTCGGCGAGGTGCACCGCGGCGAGCAGTTCGTCCGAAATGCGCTGCGCCTTCGGCACGCCATAGAGTCCGGCCTGGATCTCGAGAGTCTCATAAGGGGTGAAAAAGGGGTCGAAGACGATTTCCTGCGGCACGATGCCGATCGAATATTTGGCGTTGCGCGGGTCGGCGTCGATGTCGAAGCCCCAGATGCTGGCACGGCCGCTCGTCTTGTTGACCAGCCCGGCGAGGATGTTGATCAGCGTCGACTTGCCCGCGCCATTGGGGCCGAGCAGGCCGAATATCTGCCCGCGCGGCACCTCGAAGCTGACATGGTCGAGCGCCTGCTTGCCGCCGGCATAGATTTTGGAGACGGCGTCGATGCGGATCGCGGCTTCACTCATCGCGCCTCCATAGCCTTCGCCCCGCGCGGACGAAAGGGGCTGGACGGCAAGCATTTCTTTACCACGATGGGCAACGCTATTTTCCGACATCGACGCTAGAGGAAAGCGGGTGAGGACCAGACACACCCTATCCCCGCAGCCCCTGCTGCGCGGCATCGCCGCCTGCGCGCTCGCCATGGCCCCGGCCATCGGCGCGCCGGCCTTCGCCCAGGCCAGCGCCCAGGGCGAAGCGGACGCCATCGTGCTGCGGCCGCTGTCCTTCTTCAAGGTGAGCGACCTCGATTTCGGCGACATCGTCGCGTCGAACGGCGCCGGAACGGTGCGCGTCGCCCCCGACGGCGCGCGCACACGCACCGGCGGCGTCACGCTGGCCGGCGGCGGCGGCGAACCGGCGCGCTTCGCCGGCCTCGGCAGCTATAACCGGCAGGTCAACATCTCGCTCGGCGCCAACAGCATCTGGATCACCGGGCCCGGCCAGCGGATGCGCGTGCGCGATTTCGAGATCGGCAGCACGCCGACCGCGATGCTGTCGACCGCGCCGACGCGCTTTCGCATTACCTCCACGCTCGGCAATTTCAATTTTCCGGTCGGCGCGACGCTCGAGGTCAACGCGAATCAGGCACCGGGCGATTACAGCGGCAGCTTCACCATCACGCTCGACTATCTCTGACCGTCCGCAGCCGATTGCCGAGGCCCGCCGCGCTTGCTATGGGCGCCGGCGATGACCAACGCTGCCCCCGCCCCCGAAACGCTCCGCGTCTCGAAAACCCGCATTGCCTGCGACGGCACAGGCGACGGCCTCGCCCATGCCGCGCTCGGCCACCCGCGCGTGTGGCTGGAGATCGATCCCGACGACGGCTTCATCGACTGCGGCTATTGCGATCGCCGCTTCGTGCTGATCGGCGGCGTCGCCGATCACGACTGAGGTCGGCAGCCAAATTCGGATCGCGCCCTTTCGCGGGCGCGCCGACCCGCCTATATCGGGGCGATGACAAGCCCGACCGACCCCCGCCGCTTCCTCTATCGCGCCGACGCGCTCGACCCCGACCTTGCGCAGCGCCTTGCGCGCGAAGCGCTCGCCCAGGCCGACGACGGCGAACTCTACCTGCAATATCGCGCCACCGAGAGCTTCGGCTTCGACGACGGACGGCTCAAGACCGCCGACTATTCGACCGACGCCGGTTTCGGCCTGCGCGCCGTGTCGGGCGAGATGACGGGCTTCGCGCATGCGAGCGACATCAGCGCCGGTGCGATCCGCCGCGCCGCCGAGACGCTGGCGCTGCTCGACCCCGCTAGGCAGGCGCACGCCGCGCCGCCGCCGCGCACCAACCGCCACCTCTATGACGAGGCGAACCCGCTCGACCTCATTCCCTTCGCGAAGAAGGTCGATCTCTGTCAGAAGGTCGACGCCGCCGCGCGCGCGCGCGACCCGCGCGTCGTGCAGGTGTCGGTCGCGCTTGCGGGAAGCTGGTCGGTGGTCGAGATCGTCCGCGCCGACGGCTTCCTCGCCACCGACATCCGGCCGCTCGTCCGCCTGCACGTCAGCATCGTCGTCGAAGAGAACGGCCGGCGCGAAAGCGGCTATTTCGGACTCGGCGGCCGCTACATGTACGACCATCTGCTCGAGGAGGCGCAGTGGAACCGCGCGATCGACGCGGCGCTCGACCAGGCGCTCGTCAACCTGCGCGCGGTCGATGCCCCGGCGGGCGAGTTCACCGTGCTGCTCGGCCCCGGCTGGCCCGGCGTGCTGCTGCACGAGGCGGTCGGCCACGGGCTGGAGGGCGATTTCAACCGCAAGGGCACCAGCGCCTTTTCGGGCCGCATCGGCGAGCGCGTCGCCGCCCCCGGCGTCACCGTAGTCGACGACGGCAGCCTCGAAAGCCCGGTTGGCGGCGGCCGCCGCGGCTCGCTGTCGATCGACGACGAGGGGACGCCGACCGGCGAGACGGTGCTGATCGAGGACGGCATCCTCAAGGGCTATATGCAGGACCGCCTCAACGCGCGGCTGATGGGCGCCGAGCCGACGGGCAACGGCCGCCGCGAAAGCTTTGCCCACGCGCCGATGCCGCGGATGACCAACACCTTCATGCGCGGCGGCAGCGACGATCCCGCCGAACTGCTGAGCCGCGTCAAGACCGGCATCTTCGCCAAGAGCTTCGGCGGCGGGCAGGTCGACATCGTGTCGGGCAAGTTCGTCTTTTCCTGCACCGAGGCCTACAGGATCGAGAACGGCCGGATCGGCGATTCGATCAAGGGCGCGACGCTGATCGGCGACGGCCCGAGCGTGCTGACCAAGGTCGTCGGCATTGGCAACGACATGGCGATCGACGAGGGCATCGGCATCTGCGGCAAGGGCGGCCAGAGCGTCCCCGCCGGCGTCGGCCAGCCGACGCTGCTGGTCAGCGGCCTGACGGTGGGCGGGACGGCCTGACGGCCCAGCCCGTCCCATTCCTCTGAATGATGCGCCCTGTGATGTGCGTCATTGGCTTGGCGCTTTGGGCCGGGCAACCTATAAGCCCATAAAGCACAAGAATATTCGGGCCGCGCCATCCGCCGGGATTGATCCCGATGACAGGGGAGGATTGACATGCGTTCGAGTCTGCATTTCGTTTCCGTGGCGGCGATCGCCGCGATGCTCGCCGCCGTTCCGGGATCGGCGCAAAAGACGAGCGGCCCCAAGGAACGCTATGAGATGGACGTCGCGACCGCGTCGGGCTTCGCGGCGATGGCGGCCGGCGGCGGCGGCATGGGCAGCGCGCTCGGCATGATGTTGGGCGGCGGTCCCGACAGCAAGGTAGCGCATACGCTCGACCTCCGGCTCGGATCGAATCAGGCGCCGACCAGCCCGCCGGTACGCGCCGACCATTATTTCGAGCCGCAGGCGAAGCTCGGCAAGTCGGTGCCGCTGCTCGGCCCCGAGCCCGGCAAATGGGCGCCGCGCGAGGAAACCAGCGACGCGATGCCCGACGGGTTCGAGCGCCCGAAGGGCCGGATGCTGCTGTTCTGGGGCTGCGGCGCCAAGGCCGGGCCGGGGCAGCCGGTGATCATCGACTTCGCGAAACTGGCGGCGGGACAGATGCCGCCGAACCTGTTCACCTCCACCGTCCCGCGCATTCGTGAGGTGACGACGGGCAACAGCAAATCCTACGCCGGATGGCCGAACAGCAAATCGTCGAAGCAGCCGCCGAAGGATTCGTCGCTGCTCGGCGCGCACCGCATCGCGGGCAATGTCGGCCCCGACATCAGCTTCACCCTCGCGCAGGATTATATGCCGGCGCTGAATGCCTCGACCGCGCAGCAGGCGGACGGGTCGATCCTGATCCGCTGGAACCAGCTTGCGCCCGCGACCGGCTATGTCGCCTGGGCCTTCGGGGGCATGGACCGCGGCGGCGCCGGCGGCGACATGGTGTGGTGGACGAGCAGCAGTGCGCGCGAATTCGGCGGCGGGCTGTGGGACTGGCTGCCGCCCTCGGTCGTCGCCAATCTGGTCACTAAGAAGATCGTGATGCCGCCGACGCAGACGAGCTGCCAGATCCCCGCCGAGGTCAAGAAGGCGTCGGGCGAGATGCTGATGGGCAACCTCAACGCCTTTGGGCCAGAGGCCAACTTCGCCTATCCGCCGAAGCCCGCGGGCAGTGCGGTGTGGAACATCGACTGGACGGCGAAGGTGCGCTTCCGTTCGCACACCATGCTGATGATCGGCGCCGATTTCGGGGGCATGGGCGCGGCAGGCGGTGCCGGCGACGCGAGCGCGCCGGCCGAAAAGCCCAGGAAGAAGAAGTGCAAGGGGCCGCTCGGCATACCATTGCCCGACGGAGCGTGCTGACCGACGAGTCAGGCCCGGTTCACGCGGATGCGGCTAGAGCGAACCGAGGGTGAGGATAACAACCTAAGGAGTCGAGCCATGCGTTCGCTTGTTCCCGTCCTCATCGCCGCCACGGCGCTCGCCGCGACGCCAGCCGTCGCGAAAGAGAAGCTCGCGCCCGAGGCGCAGCTCGCCAAACTGCTTGAAGGCCGCACCGCCGGCGAGCCGCAGGATTGCATCACCCTGTCCTCGGTCAGCGATTCGCAGGTGATCGACAAGACCGCGATCGTCTATCGCATCGGCGGCACCTTGTGGGTCAACCGGCCCACTACCGGCGCCGAATCGCTGAACGACGACGTCGTGCTGGTGACGAAGCTGCCGACCGGGCGGCTGTGCAGCATCGACACGGTCGAACTGCACGACCGCACCAGCCATTTCTATCGCGGTTTCGTCGGCCTCGGCAAATTCATTCCCTATCGCCGGGCCGCATCCGACTGACGCCGCCCGCGCGCGCGACGGCGTTCCTTCGAGCATGGTGTCGTCCCCAGCGCAAGCCGGGGTCCGATACGCAGCGCTACCTGACCTGGACCCCGGCTTTCGTCGGGGAACAGGGCGGTCGATATCCGGAAGGGATATGCGCCGGCTTGATCCCAAGGGCGCGGCAATCCAGAGTGCGCCCGCCATCATGAGACCGTCACCCGAAAGGACCCCGCCATGACCGACGACGACGACAGGCCGCCGCCCGCGCCGCCTGCCGATTGGGCGCAGCAATTGCTGGGCTTCTGGTTCGACGCCCACGGCATGGCCGACTGGTATGGCGGCGGTCCCGAATTCGATGCGGCGGTGCGCGAACGCGCGGCCGACTGGCACGCCGCGCTGCGGTCGCAGCCGGCCGCGGCCTTTCTGTCGGACCCCGATACCGCGCTCGCCGCGGCCATCCTGTTCGATCAGGTGCCGCGCAACATCTTTCGCGGCCATGCCGACGCCTTCGCCACCGACAGCCTCGCCCGCGCGATCGCGCGCGGCATCGTCGAGCGCGGCTGGGACAAGGCGTGGCCCGATACGCGGCGCCAGTTCGCCTATCTGCCGTTCGAACATAGCGAGGACATCGCCGACCAGCGCGAATCGTTGCGCCTGATGGGCGAACTCGCCGATCCGATCTTCCTCGACTATGCGCAGAAGCATTTCGCGATCATCGACCGTTTCGGCCGCTTTCCGCACCGCAACGCCGCGCTCGGCCGCGCGACGCGCCCCGAAGAGCAGGCCGCGATAGAAGAAGGCAGCAATTGGTGACGGAATCCGCCTCCGTCCCGCCGGAGCATCCGATATGGCCGAATTTTTCGACGCGCTGACCGACCGGCACATCGCCTTCATCGCGAAGCAGCCGGTCTTTTTCACCGCGACGGCGGCGCGCGACGGGCGGATCAACCTGTCGCCCAAAGGCTATGCCGACAGCTTCCGGGTGCTGTCGCCGACGCGGGTCGCATGGCTCGACCTCGGCGGGTCGGGCAACGAGACGCACGCCCACCTCGCCGCCGACGGGCGCATCACCCTGATGTTCTGCGCCTTCGACCGCAGCGCGCTGATCCTGCGCATCTATGGCCGGGGCCGCGCCGTACTGCCGCAGGATGCCGGATGGGACGATCTGGCACGCCATTTCACCCTGCTCCCCGGAACGCGGCAGATTTTCGACATCGCCGTCGACAGCGTGCAGACGAGTTGTGGCTGGGGCGTGCCGCGGATGGCATTGGAGCAGGAGCGCGACACGCTGCAGAAATATCACCGCCAGGCCGATGCCGGCGAATGGGTCGAGAAACATCAGGGCCGCACGCGCAGCATCGACGGCCTGCCGACCCGGCCGACCGACCGCTATATCGAGGGAGCCGCCTGATGCCGCTGGTCGAACTGATCCGCCTGCCGAACGGAGCCGAGGCCGAGCTGCTGCGCGGGCGGCTCGAAAGCGCGGGGGTGCACGCGGTGTGCTTCGACGCCGGAATGAACATCGCCGAAAGCGTCGGGCTGATGATCCCGGTGCGGGTGATGGTCCTCGACGAGGAACTCGCCGAGGCACGTGCGCTGCTCAGGGAATTTGACGTCGGCTAGATGCAACCCCATCTCACTCCCGTTCGTGTTGATGACAGCCCCATGAAAGACAGACGCTTCCGCCGATGATCAAGGTCGCCAGTTACAATATGCGCAAGGGCATCGGGCTCGACCGCCGCCGCGATCCCGGCCGCGTGCTGTCGGTGCTCGGCGAACTCGACGCCGACATCGTCGCGCTGCAGGAGGCCGACCGCCGCTTCGGCGCCCGCGCCAGCGCGATTCCGCCGCACATGTTCGAGGATCATAGCGATTATGTTCCGGTCGCGCTCGACGGCCGGCCGCTCAGCCTCGGCTGGCACGGCAATGCGCTGCTCGTGCGGCGCGGCGTGGAGATCGAAGAAAGCCATTCGCTGCACCTGCCGACGCTCGAACCGCGCGGCGCGGTCGCGGCGACGGTGCGCATCGGCGACACGCGGCTGCGCGTCGTCGGCATGCACCTCGACATATCGGGCCTGCGCCGCCGCCAGCAGGCGCGCGCGATCCTGAGCCATGTCGCCGAGGGCGAGCCTTTGCCGACGATCCTGATGGGCGATTGTAACGAATGGCGCGCGACGGGCGGCTGCCTTGCCGACTTCGGCGCGCAGCACCGGCCGGTCGACACCGGCCACAGCTTCCACAGCCGCCGCCCGGTCGCCCGGCTCGACCGCATCTTCGCCTCGCCTGAACTGGAAGCCGTCGACGCCGGCGTCCACCAGAGCCCGCTCGCCGCGCGCGCCTCCGACCATCTGCCGATCTGGGCGCGATTCAAGGCCGGCGACTGAGCGCGCTCCCGTCGAAACCGGCGGATCGCGCGGGACACCCGCTATGTCATTGCAAGGCTCCCTCAGGAGCCGCGGCAATCCCAGCCACCGTCGTTCCGCCTCGAACGAGATGACAGCGAATGGACTCGTCATTGCGAGCGGCGAAGCCGCGCGGCAATCCAGAGCGTGCGGTAACCGCCCTCGATTGCTTCGCTCCGCTCGCAATGACGAGGCTCCGGGATCGCATCTCGCGGCGATAGCCTAAATTTTAGGCACATCTACGACATGCTGCTTATTTCTCGAACGAATAATGTTATCGTAATCCAAAGTTTGACATAAAATGTCGCGCAAATCCTGTGCCGTGTCCGATCTGGCACGGCTGTTGCACCGCAGCATGATGCCACAAGCGAAAGGGGGCATCATGAAGCTGATCCTGGCGATCATCAAACCATATAAGCTCGACGAGGTGCGCGAGGCGCTGACCGCGCTCGGCATCGCCGGCATGACCGTGACCGAGGCGAAGGGCTTCGGACGGCAGAAGGGGCAGACCGAAATCTACCGCGGCGCCGAATATGCGGCGAACATGGTGCCCAAGGTGCGGATCGAGCTTGTCTGCGACGACGGAATCGCACCGCGCGTCGTCGAAACGCTGCAGCAAAGCGCCGCCACCGGCGCGATCGGCGACGGCAAGATCTTCGTGCTCGACGTCGGCCAGGCGGTGCGCATCCGCACCGGCGAGACCGGCGAGGCGGCGCTGTAAAATGACCAAGGGGACTGATATGACGTTCGCACAGAAAATGGCGGCAGCCACCGGCGCCGCCGGTCTCGCGCTGATCGCCGCGACACCCGCCTGGGCGCAGCAGGCCGCGCCCGAAGCCGCCGAAGCCGTTGTCGAAGCCGTTGTCGACAAAGGCGACGTCGCCTGGATGATGACTGCGACCGTGCTGGTGCTCACGATGATCCTGCCCGGCCTCGCGCTCTTCTACGGCGGCCTCACGCGCACCAAGAACATGCTGTCGACGATGACGCAGGTCGGCGCCGCCGCCTGCCTCGCGATGCTCGTCTGGGTCTGTTACGGCTACGGCCTCGCCTTCGGCCCCGAAGGCAATGCCTTCATCGCCTGGGGCAAGTTCTTCCTGTCGGGCGTCACCGCCGACAGCCTCGCCGATACGTTCAGCGACGGTTTCAAGCTGCCCGAATATGTCTTCATCAGCTTTCAGATGACCTTTGCCGCGATCACCCTCGCGCTGGTGCTGGGCGCGACGGTCGAGCGGATGAAATTCGCGGCGGTCATGGTGTTCGGCATCGTCTGGCTGACGATCGTCTATTTCCCGATCGCGCACATGGTGTGGGCGGCGGGCGGCCTGTTCTTCGAAATGGGCGCGCTCGATTTCGCCGGCGGCACCGTCGTGCACATCAACGCCGGTGTCTCGGCGCTGGTGGCGGCGCTGATCCTCGGCAAGCGCATCGGCTATCAGAAAGAGATCATGGCGCCGCACGCGCTGACGCTGACGATGGTCGGCACCGGCCTGCTGTGGGTGGGCTGGTTCGGCTTCAACGCCGGGTCGGCGCTCGAAGCAAACGGTTCGGCGGCGCTGGCGATGATCAACACCTTCGTCGCCACCGCGTCGGCCGGGCTGTTCTGGATGATCGCGGAGAAGGTCGCGGGGCACAAGCCGTCGGCGCTCGGCTTCTGCTCGGGCATCATCGCCGGGCTGGTCGCGGTGACGCCCGCCGCCGGCAACGCGGGGCCGTTCGGCGCCATCGTCCTGGGCGCGGCGGCGTCGGTGATCTGCTTCTACATGGTGACCGTCCTCAAGCCGCGGCTCGGCTACGACGACTCGCTCGACGCCTTCGGCATCCACGGCGTCGGCGGCATCGTCGGGGCGCTCGGCACCGCCATCGTCTATGCCCCCGGTCTCGGCGGGCCCGGCGGGGCCGATTATGCGATCGGCGGCCAGTTCGTCACGCAGGTGCTGGCGGTCGGCACGACGATCGTCTGGGCCGGCGTCGGCACCGCCATCGCCATCACCGTCGCCAAGGCGCTCACCGGGCTGCGCGTCAGCGAGGAGGTCGAGCGCGAAGGGCTCGACCTCGGCGAACATGGCGAGCGCGCCTACACCTATTGATCGACCGGACAGGACACCCGCCGCCGCACGCTCTCCTCTTCGAAAAAGGCGGCGGGGTCCGACGAGGTTCCTCCTGCGAACCACTCAGGCCGGGACGGATGTCCCGGCCGTTTTTTGTGCACCGGGCCGCTGCACAAGACGGGTGCAGCATTGCCTGCAAATTAGGCCTTTTCATCCCCTCATTAATATGGCATTCAGCCTGTCATGAGTTTCAGGAGGGGAGAGCCTGAAAGGCTGGGCCGGGACGCAAGTTCCGGCCCTCTTTTTTTTACCTTGCCCATCCGCGGGGCCGGAAACGCCCTTTTTGCAGGCGCTTGCCGTGCCGCCATATAGCGATTCGCCGAATCGACGGTAGCGCCGGTCAGCCTAGCGCCGCCGCGACGAAATCGGCCGCGCGCTCGCCGATCATGATGCTCGGGGCGTTGGTGTTGCCGCTGACCAGCCGCGGCATGACGCTCGCGTCGGCGACCCACAGCCGCTCGATCCCGTTCGCCTTCAGCGTCGGATCGACCACGGCGTCCGCGTCGCTGCCCATGCGGCAGGTGCCGACCGGGTGATAGACGGTGTCGGCGCGGCTGCGGATCAGCGCGTCGAGCGCCGCATCGTCGTCGAGGTCGATCGGATGGCGGTCGGCCCCGGCATAACCGGACAGCGGCGGCGCGGCGACGATCCGGTGCATCATCCGCACCCCGGCGCGCAGGACGGCCATGTCGCGGTCGTCGGTCAGGAAACCGGGGTCGATCAGCGGCGCGGCGGCGGCATCGGCGGACGCCAGCGTCACGCTGCCGCGACTTTCGGGGCGCAGCACGCAGGCGTGGCAGGAAAAGCCGTGCCCCTTCACCTTGGCGCGGCCGTGATCCTCGAGCATCGCGGGGACGAAATGATATTGGATATCGGGCGCGGGCAGGTCAGGGCGCGATTTCCAGAAGCCGCCCGCCTCGGCGAAACAGGTGGTCATGATGCCGGTGCGCCTGCGGCGATGCTCGACGATCGCCTTCACCATCCGCCATGTGCCGCCGAGGCTGTCGCCGAACGGCTCGGTCGAGCGCGTCTCCCAACTCGACACATAGTCGATATGATCCTGCAGATTCGCGCCCACCCCGGCGCGGTCGAGGGCGACGTCGATGCCATGTTCGCGCAGATGCGCAGCAGGACCGATACCCGACAGCATCAAGATCTGCGGGCTGCCGAAGGCCCCCGCCGACAGGATCACGCCGCCCGCGGCGCGCAGCGTCTCTCGCCCCCGGCCGCGGCGGATCACCACCCCGGTCGCGCGCCCGTCCTCGATCAATATCCGCTCGACCAGCGCCCCGGTCCGGATATCAAAATTGGCGCGCCCGCGCAGCGGCTCGACATAGGCGCGCGCCGCCGACCAGCGCTCGCCCGCCTTCTGCGTCACCTGATAGAGGCCGAAGCCTTCCTGCTGCGCCCCGTTGAAATCGGGGGTGCGCGGCAGTTGCAACGCCGCCGCGCTTTCGACGAAACGCCGGCTCGTCACATTGGGCCAGCGCTGGTCCATGACGTTCAGCGGCCCGTCGCCGCCGTGAAAATCGTCGGCGCCGCGCTCGTTGCCCTCGCTGCGCTTGAAGTAGGGCAGCACGTCGGCATAGCCCCACCCCGTCGCGCCCAGTTCGGCCCACTGGTCGTAGTCGAAGGCGTTGCCGCGGATATAGACCATCGCGTTGATCGCGCTCGACCCGCCGAGCCCGCGCCCGCGCGGCTGGTATCCGACGCGCCCGTTCAGCCCGGCCTGCGGCACCGTGTCATATTGCCAGTTCGACGCCTTGGGGATGAAGGGCATGAAGCCCGGCGTCTTGACCCGCACCGTATCGTTGCGCCCGCCCGCCTCGACCAGGCAGACGCGCCGCCTTCCATCCGCGGCAAGCCGTCCCGCCGCCGCGCTTCCCGCGCTGCCGCCGCCGATGACGATGATGTCGAACTGATCCATATGCCGCTCCCCTCGCCACCCGCTCGGTGGTCCATCGCGACTTACATGAATGTCATTAGATGGCGAGGCAAGCCCATTACGCCTCGCTCGCGAAGCGATGGCGCTTACTCCGCCGCCTCTTCCACCGCGTGCCGCGCGCGCCAGCGGTCCTTGATCATGTCGCTGGTCAGCCGGCTGCCGTCGTGGCTCCAGCCGGGTTCGCGCCAGACATAGTCGAGCTTGTGCCGCCACGGCGCAGCCCATACGTCCTTGGCGATGCCGACCCATTCGTGGACCGCGGCCCACAGGATGTTGAAGCTGCCGAGCTGCTTGACGATGCCGTAGCGCACCGGATCTTCGTCGCGTTCGGGGACGAAGCTGCCGAACAGCTTGTCCCAGACGATGAAGACGCCGGCATAATTGGCGTCGAGATAGCGCGGGTTGACCCCGTGATGGACGCGGTGGTGCGAGGGCGTGTTCATCACCGCCTCGAACCATTTCGGCATCCGCCCGATTGCTTCGGTATGGATCCAGAACTGATAGATCAGGTTGAGCCCGCCGCAGAAGAAGACCATCGCCGGCGGAAAGCCGATCAGGAACAGCGGCAGGCGGAAGAGGAAGGTCAGGCTGAAGAAGCCAGTCCACGTCTGCCGCAGCGCGGTCGAGAGATTATAATGCTGCGAACTGTGGTGAATGACATGGCTCGCCCAGAACCAGCGCACGCGGTGCGCGCTGCGGTGAAAGGCGTAATAGGCAAGGTCATCGAGCAGGAAGCAGAGCAGCCACGCCCACCACCAGTGCCGCAGGTCGAGGCCGATGTCGAACAGGCGATATTGATAGACCCACACCGCCATGCCGACCACCGCCGCGCCGACGAAGGCGCCGGCGACCTGGCTGCCGGTGCCGAGCATCAGCGAGGTCAGCGTGTCGCGCGCTTCATAGCGGCTGCGGTCGCGGCGCAGCGACACGATCATCTCGACGATCAGCAGGAGGATGAACGCCGGAACCGCATAGACGACGGGATCGGGCAGCTTATCCATGGCTCGCCGCCCCTTCCGGCGCGCGCGCCGCGGCGGCGGCGATCCGCTCCGCCGCGGGCGGCGCCGCCGCGCGATCCGACAGCGCCCGCATCCGCGCCGCCCACACCCCGGCATCCTTGCCGAGCTGGAGCGTCACCGCGCCGAAGGTCCGCTCGGGCGTGGCGAGGGTCAGGAAATTCTTGTCGAGCCGCCCGATCACGCTGGCGTCGACGGCGCGCGCCGCGAAATGGTTGCCGTGCGCGCGGACCAGCATCATCCGCCCCTCCGCGTTGCGGACGATCGCCGCATAGCCCGCACGGTCGCGCGCGACGTCGACCCCGCCGAACCCCGTCTCGGCTTCCTCGGCGAGGCGGATCGCGTGGGCGGCGTCGGCGATGCGCGGGTCCGCGCCGAGCCCCATCGCCTTCACCAGCCAGGCGACGAACAGCACCGCGACCAGCGACGCGGCAAGCTGGATCAGCGCGCCCGCCGTCACGCGTCGCCCGCCAGCGCGTCCATCATCGGACGCAGCGCCGCCAGATCGTAGCCCGCCCGCGCGGCAGCGGCGCAGATCGCGTCGACATCGTCGCCGGCGCGCGCGCGCGTCAGCGCCCACAGATGCGTCGAGCGCGTGCCCGAGCGGCAATAGGCGAGCACCGGCCCCGTCGCGTCGCGAAGCAACGTGTCGAGCGCGTCGAGCTGCGCGTGGCTGAACCCCGCATGGCCGATCGGAATCGCGGCATAGGCCAGCCCTTCGGCCGCGCAGGCGTGCGCGATGGCATCGCCCTGCGGCGCCGCGCTGTCCTCGCCATCGGGACGGTTGTTGACGACAAGCGCGAAGCCCGCCGCCTTCGCCGCGGCGACATCCTCGAGGTCGATCTGCGGCGCGACGCTGTAATGGTCGGTCAGGGGACGAAAATCGCTCATGACGCGATGTATAGGCCAGCCGCATTTGCTGACAAGCGTGAAGGTGCGCGGTCTGCGATCCTGTCGGGCAAGGGTGAGGGCAGCGCGGCGGCTGGGAGGTGGTGAGCGGACATTGCCCGGCCCCGCTCGTCATCCCGGACTTGATCCGGGATCCATTCACGCAGCGTCGGATGAATGGATCCCGGATCAAGTCCGGGATGACATACAGTTCGCTTTCTCACGCTCAATACTGCCGGATCACCTCCAGAAAGGCATCGCCCCATGCCTCCAGCTTCTTTGCGCCGACCCCCGGGATCGTCGCCAGTTCGGCCCGCGTCGAAGGTCGCTCACTCGCCATCGCGCGCAGCACCGCGTCGTGGAAGACGACATAGGGCGGCACTCCCGCCTCCGCCGCCAGCTCGCGCCGGATCGCGCGCAGCGCTTCGAACAACGGATCGCCGACCGGATTCGCCGCCGCCCGGTCGGCGCGCCCGCCGCGACGCGCCGGCCGCGCCGGGGGTTCGGCGATCAGCACCGGCGCCTCACCCTTCAGCACCGGCCGCGCCGCCGGGCCGAGCATCAGCCCGCCATGCTCGGTGGTCGCCAGCGCCTCGCGCGCCATCAGGCTGCGCACCAGCGGCTTGATCAGCCGTGCCTCCTCCCCCGCGACGATGCCGAAAACCGACAGCTTGTCGTGGCCGCGCTGGACGATGCGCTCGTCGCTCCGCCCGGTCAGTACCGCCTCGACATGCCCCGCGCCGAAGCTCTGTCCGGTGCGATAGACGGCGGAGAGCAGTTTCTGCGCGAGCACCGTCGCGTCGACCTGGCGCGGCGGGTCGAGGCAATTGTCGCAATTGCCGCAGCGTTCGGGCGGATGCTCGCCGAAATGGCGCAGCAGCAGCGCGCGGCGGCATTCGACCGTCTCGACCAGCGCCGCGAGCGCGTCGAGCCGCGTCCGCTCGCTCGCGACGCGCGCCTCGGGCAGTTCGGACAGGCGCATTCGCGCCCGCGCGAAATCGTCGGCGCCCCACAGCATCAGCGCCTCGGCCGGGTCGCCGTCGCGGCCCGCGCGCCCGGTTTCCTGATAATAGCTCTCGATCGACTTAGGCAGGCCCGCGTGCGCGACGAAGCGCACGTCGGGCTTGTCGATCCCCATGCCGAAGGCGACCGTCGCGGTGACGATGCCCTCCTCCGACGTGACGAAATCATGCTGCACCTGCGCGCGCCGTTCGGGATCGAGCCCGGCGTGATAGGCGGCGACCGGCCGTCCCGTCGCCGCCGCGAGGCTGGCCGCCATGCGCTCGGTCCCGTCGCGCGTCGGGCAATAGACGATCCCCGGCCCCGGGTTGGCGGTGATGAAGGCGGCAAGCTGCTTCGCCGCGCCGACGCGCGGCATCACGCGGTAGCGGATGTTCGGCCGGTCGAAACCCGCGAGCACCAGCCCGTCCTGCGGGATACCCAGTTGGACGAGGATGTCGGCGCGAGTGTGGCGATCGGCGGTCGCGGTGAGCGCGAGCCGCGGCACGTCGGAAAAGGCGTCGAGCAGCGGCCTGAGCAGGCGGTAGTCGGGCCGGAAATCATGTCCCCATTCCGAAACGCAATGCGCCTCGTCGATCGCGAACAATGCGGGCCTGCGCGAGTCGAGCAGCGCGCGGAATCCTTCGCCGGTCGCGCGTTCGGGCGCGACGTAGAGGAGGTCGAGCAGCCCCTCGCGATAGGCCTGCCGCGTGTCGGCATGGTCGGCGTCGGCGCTGGTCAGCGACGCCGCCCGGATTCCCGCCGCCCGCGCGCCGCGCAGCTGGTCGTGCATCAGCGCGATCAGCGGCGAAACGACGATCACGCAGCCGTCGAGCGCAACCGACGGAAGCTGGTAGGTCAGCGACTTGCCCGCCCCGGTCGGCATCACCGCGAGCGTGTGGCGCCCCGCCATCACCCGCTCCACCACCTCGGCCTGGCGGCCGCGGAAGGCGTCGAAGCCGAAGGTCGATTTGAGGAGCGGGAGAAGCGTATCGGTCATGGCGGCGGTCACCGCGTCGGCACGGGCTCCGCCCCCGTCCAGTCATAGAAGCCGCGCCCGGCCTTGCGGCCGACCCATCCCGCCTCGACATATTGGACGAGCAGCGGCGCCGGGCGGAACTTGGGGTCGCCGGTGCCGCTGTGCAGCACGCGGATGATTTCGAGACAGGTGTCGAGGCCGATGAAGTCGGCGAGCGTGATCGGCCCCATCGGATGGTTGAGCCCGAGCCGGCAGCCGGCGTCGATGTCGCGCATCGTCGCGACGCCCTCGCCCAGCGCGAACACCGCCTCGTTGATCAGCGGCATCAGCACGCGGTTGACGATGAAGCCAGGCGCGTCGTTGGCGTGGACGATCTCCTTGCCGAGGCCGCGGCCATAGGCCTCGACCGCCGCGAGCGTCGCGTCGCTGGTGGCAAGGCCGCGGATCAGTTCGATCAGCCCCATCACCGGCACCGGATTGAAGAAATGGACGCCGATGAAGCGCGCGGGGTCGGGCGCCGCCTGCGCGAGGCGGGTGATCGGGATCGAGCTGGTGTTGGTCGCGAGGATCGCGGTGTCCGACAGATGCGGCCCGACGCTGGCGAAGATCGCACGCTTGATCTCCTCGCGCTCGGTCGCCGCCTCGATGACGAGGTCGGCGGGGGCGAAGGCGGCATGATCGGCGACGGGGGCGATGCGGGCGAGCAACGCGTCGGCGGCGTCCGGCGTCATCTTCTCCTTTGCAACGAGGCGGCCGAGCACCTTGGCAATGCCCGCCTTGCCCGCCTCGGCGCGCGCGAGGTCGACGTCGGCGAGCAGCACGTCGTGCCCCGCGCCCGCCGATACCTGGGCGATCCCTGCGCCCATTTGCCCTGCCCCGATGACGCCGACGATCATATGCTGCCCTTTCCAATTGGCGGCACCGGCCCGCTGCCCCGCCCGGCCTCCCATCAGGACGCTGTCGTCGGAAGGCGGGTCGGGGAGTGGGCTGGTGCCGGTTCCCGGCGTCAGTCGGGAAAAGCGATCGCGCCGTCAAGGGGCGGAGCGGGGCTCGGTCGCTTCGGCGAGGATCAGCGCGAAGGCGGGATCGGCGTCGTCCCACGTCGCGAGCGGGGTCCAGCCGCCGGCGCGCAGCAGCAGGCTGGCATCACGCGGGCCGTATTTGTGGCTGTTCTCGCTGTGGATCGTCTCCCCCTTCGCCATGCGATAGCGTTGCCCGTCGACGGTGAACGCCATGTCGCACGCGGCGACGAGATGCATCTCGATCCGCGCCTGCCCATCGTTCCAGACCGCGCGGTGAAGGAAATTCTCGATCGCGATATCGCCCTCCAGCTCGCGGTTGATGCGTTCGAGCAGGTTGCGGTTGAAAGCGGCGGTGACCCCCGCCGGATCGTCGTAGGCGGCGATCAGCGTCGCGCGGTCCTTGATCCGGTCGATCCCGATCAGGAGGCGCGAGCCGTCGCCCAGCGCCGCGCGCCAGTTGCGCAGCAGGTCGACCGCGCTGGCCGCGACCATGTTGCCGATCGTCGATCCGGGAAAGAAGCCGAGCTTGGGCAGCGCCGCGATCTCGCGCGGCAGCAGGACGCGCTGGGTGAAGTCGGCCTCGACCGGATAGACGGGAAGGCCGGGAAAGCGCGCCGCGAGGTCGGCGGCGCTGTCGCGCAGCATCGTCCCCGACAGGTCGACGGGCACATAGGCGGCGGGGGCGATGGCATCGAGCAGCAGCGGCGTCTTCGTCGCGCTGCCCGATCCCAGTTCGACCACCGCGCGGCCCGGGCCGATCGCCGCGGCCATCGCGGCGGCATGGCGCTTCAGCAGGTCGGTCTCGCTGCGCGTCGGATAATATTCGGGGAGCGCGGTGATATCCTCGAACAGCGCCGATCCGGTCGCATCGTAGAGCCAGCGCGCCGGAATCGCCTTCTGCGCCTGCGACAGTCCGGCGCGGACGTCGGCGCGAAAGGCGGTGTCGACCCCGGCGGCATCGGCATCGACCTGCCGCAGATGACGGACAACGCCCATGTCAAAGGTCCCGCGCGAGGCGCAGACCGGTGAACTGCCAGCGCTGATGCGGATAGAAGAAATTGCGGTAGGAGGCGCGCACATGGCCGCGCGGGGTCGCGCAGCTGCCGCCCTTGAGCACGAACTGGCCGCTCATGAACTTGCCGTTATATTCGCCGACCGCGCCGGGCGCGGGGCGGAAACCGGGATAGGGTCGATAGGCGCTGCCGGTCCATTCCCACACGCTGCCGAACATCTGTTGCAGTCCGGTGGCGGCGGCCCGTGCCGCGGGCTGCACCGGCTCCGCCGCGTCGAGTTGCTGCCCCGCGGCCGGGTCGAGCGGCGCGGCGGCGGCCTCCCATTCATGCTCGGTCGGCAGCCGCGCGCCGGCCCAGGCCGCGAAGGCGTCGGCCTCGAAGAGGCTGATGTGCGTCACCGGCGCGTCC
The DNA here is from genome assembly GCF_057401805.1 of Sphingopyxis sp. 550B. NCBI lineage: Bacteria > Pseudomonadati > Pseudomonadota > Alphaproteobacteria > Sphingomonadales > Sphingopyxidaceae > Sphingopyxis > Sphingopyxis sp. 550B. Next base: position 687,197 of record NZ_CM171610.1, read on the forward strand.
GGGTCGATCTCGCGCCAGCCCGACAGGGTGAAGCAGCGCCCGTCGCGCCAATAGGCGGGCGCGTCGACGTCCTGCGCCTGCACCCAGGCCCAGCCGTCGCTGAGCCACAGCGACGCGGTGCGATAGCCGCCGTCGGCGATGAACTGCTGCCATTCGCCGTTGGTCACCGGACGGCTGGCGAGTGCGTGCGGCGTCAGAAGCATGGAAAAGCGCGGAACTTCACAGTCGAATGCGAAGCCGTCGCCGTCGTGGCCGACCGCCACGATACCTTCCGCGCCGGTGACCCAGGTCAGCGCGCCCGCCGGGTCGGGTGCGGATGCGGAAGGCGCGGAAGAGCGCGCGGCTTCAAACGCGAATCGCGGTTCGGGCTCCCATAGCGCGGGGCCGAGCGGGTTCTGCGCGAACAGATGCTTGATGTCGGTGAGCAGCAATTCCTGATGCTGCTGCTCGTGCTGGATGCCGAGTTCGATCAGCGCGTGCGCGGCGGGCGGCAGGCCGGGCAGCGCCGCCTGCACCGCCGCATCGACATGGTCCCGCCACGCGCGCACCTGATCGAGCGACGGACGCGTCAGCAGCCCGCGGCGCGCGCGCGCGTGGCGCGGCCCCTCCGCCTCGTAATAGCTGTTGAAGAGATAGGGGTAGCGGTCGTCGAACAGCCGATAGCCGGGTTGGTGATCGCGCAACACGAAGGTTTCGAAAAACCATGTCGTATGCGCGAGATGCCATTTGGCGGGCGAAGCGTCGGGCATCGACTGCGCGCTCGCATCAGCGTCCGACAGCGGCGCCGCGAGGTCGAGCGTCAGTTGCCGCGTCGCGGCGAAGCGCCGCGCCAGATCGGAGACACCGGAAAGCGAAGCGGACGAAACATCTATTCGGCTGGCCATGTCGAGACAATCCGCGAGAGGGCGATTCGGTTTCGCGAGCGGGGAACTATGCGCGGATAGGCAGCGATTGTAAAGAACATATAGGGAACGCCATCGGATGCCCTCTTGCCTTCCAAGGCGGCCGGGAGATGCTCCCCGGCGGAAGCCGGGGCCCGGATCGCGCGCCGGTGACAAACCATCGGGACCCCGGCTTTCGCCGGGGAACGGGCTTATCGGAAAGATAATCGCGTCCTCCCGAAGAGGGGGCCCACGCGTCAGCGCGTCGCGCCGGGTTTCCAGAGGATGTCGCCGCCCGCCGCGGCGTTCAGGTGGCGCGTCAGCACGAACAGATGGTCCGACAGGCGATTGAGATAGGCGAGCGCGAGCGGGTTGAGGGCGCGGTCCGCCCCCGCCGCGACCGCCGACCGCTCGGCGCGGCGCGTCACCGCGCGTGCGAGGTGGAGCCGCGCCGCCGCTTCGCCGCCGCCGGGCAGGATGAAGCTGCGCAGCGGATCGAGCGCGGCGTTCATCGCGTCGATCTCCGCCTCCAGCCGTTCGATCTGGCCGGGGACGATGCGCAGCGCCATATCGTGCGTGCCGAAGCCGTGCTCGGCATCGGCGGGGGTCGCGAGGTCGGCGCCGAGGTCGAACAATTCGTTCTGGATGCGGGCCAGCATCGCCGCTTCGTCGCCGTCCGCGGGCAGCGCCGCGACCGCGATGCCGATCGCGCTGTTCGCTTCGTCGACGTCGCCGACCGCCTGCATCAGCGGCGCCGACTTGGCGATGCGCGAGCCGTCGACGAGCCCCGTCGTGCCGCGATCGCCGGTGCGGGTGTAGATCTTGTTGAGCTTGACCATGGGATTCCTACGGAGAGCTCGGCACCGGCCCACGCCCCCCGGCCTCCCAAACAGCGTAACATTGCGTTGGGAGGCCGGGTGGGGCGTGGGCCGGTGCCGCATACGGGCGAAGCGCTCAGGAACCGGCCGCCGTCACACCGATGATGATGAGCAGGATGATGGTGATCGCCTGCCATTTGATGCGGGCCATCATCATCCGGTTCTGCATCACCTGATTGTCGTGGATCGCCCCCTCGGTCGTGGCGCGATGCCCCTGCGCGAAATAGATGAGACCCCGCGCGAGCGAGAAAAGGACGAGACCGGCCGCAACGACGACCGCGAGGACGAGCAGAATCTGCATTCCCCCTATTTAGGCCATCCGCAGCGAATATCCAGCGGGAAGGCGCCCGGCGCGCAAATCATTCGCCAGCGCGCCCCCGTCGGCGCCCTTTTCGCGCAGCATCGCGAGCGTCGCGGCGCCGTCGCGCTTGGCGAGCCGCCGGCCGTCGGCGCCGCAGACGAGCGCGTGGTGGCGATAGCGCGGCGTCGGCAGGGCGAGCAGCGCCTGAAGCAGCCGGTGAACATCGGTCGAGGCGATCAGGTCGGCGCCGCGCACGACGTGCGTCACCGCCATCGCGGCATCGTCGATCGTGCTCGCGAGATGATAGCTGGCCGGCGCGTCCTTGCGCGCGAGCACGACGTCGCCGTGCGCGGCCGGATCGGCGAGCCGCGCGCCCTGCCCCTCCTCCTCCCAGCGAAGCGGGCCCGCGAGCACCGCGGCGCGCCGCATGTCGAGCCGCCAGCAATGCGGCTCGGCTGCGCGGCGCCGCTCGCGCTCGGCGGCGGTCAGGCGGCGGCAGGTGCCCGGATAGAGGGGACCAGCGGAACCGTGCGGCGCCGCGAGGCTGGCGGCGATGTCGGCGCGGGTGCAGAAACAGGGATAGACGAGCCCGCGCGCCGCCAGATCGGCGAGCGCCGCGGCATAGGCGTCGAGATGCGCCGACTGGCGCACCGGCGCACCGTCCCACGCCAGCCCGAGCCAGGCGAGGTCGTCGAGCGCCGCCGCGACATGGCTTTCGCGCGAGCGGCCGCCGTCGATGTCGTCGATGCGGATTCGGAAGCGGCCGCTCGCCGCGCGCGCCGCATCGTGCGCGAGCAGCGCGCTGTAGGCGTGGCCGAGGTGCAGCTCGCCGGTCGGGCTGGGCGCAAAGCGGGTCAGCATCGAACGGCGCCCTTATCCATATGCTGTGGCGAAACGACAGGGGACTTGCCACATATTGCGGCACATGCCCCCTTGACGTCGGATTCCGTTGCGTGATGTAATGCTGCTGTCACTCGGGAAAGGCAGTGGCGCGCCATCCCGCACCACAGGGGGTTGCGCAGCGAAGCCATGTTCCATCCCGATCTTGCCCGCCATCCCGATCATTGTCCCGCGCTGGTCCTCAACGCCGACTATACGCCGCTGAGCTATTATCCGCTGAGCCTGTGGTCGTGGCAGACCGCGGTCAAGGCGGTTTTCCTCGACCGCGTCACCATCGTCGAGAATTACGAGCGCGAAATCCGGTCGCCGACGCGCACCATGCCGATCCCCAGCGTGATCGCGCTGCGCCAATATGTGAAACCGTCGCAATATCCCGCCTTCACGCGCTTCAACCTGTTCCTGCGCGACCGTTTCGCCTGCCAATATTGCGGATCGGGCAAGGATCTGACCTTCGATCATGTCGTGCCGCGCCGGCTGGGCGGGCGAACGAGCTGGGAAAATGTCGCGACCGCCTGCGCGCCGTGCAACCTGAAGAAGGGCGGCCGCACACCCGCGCAGGCGCACATGCCGCTGCACCGCCAGCCGTGGCGCCCGACGAGCTGGCAGCTTCAGGACCACGGCCGCGGCTTTCCGCCCAATTATCTGCACGAAAGCTGGATCGACTGGCTGTACTGGGACGTGGAACTGGAAGGCTGAACGGCGCGTATCGGGACGGGTCAGCCGGGGGTCATTCGCGCCGCCCTAGCCGGCCGGCAGCCTTTTCGCAGGAGAACAGCCGTGGTTCCCATCGCCCGCGCCGTCGCGCTCAGCTTCACCGCCCTGTCGCTCGCCGCCTGCGCGACGATCATGCCGTCCGAAGAGCCCGTCACGGTGACCGGCAGCATCGCCTATCGCGAGCGTATCGCGCTGCCGCCGACGGCGCAGGTCGAAATCCGGCTCGACGACGTCAGCCTCGCCGACGCCCCCGCGCGCACGCTGGCACGGCAGGCCTTTACCGCCGACGGCCGGCAGGTGCCGTTCGCTTTCTCGCTGACCGTCGACCGGAACCGGCTCGATCCGCGCCACACCTATGCCGTCGCCGCGCGGATCAGCGATGCCGACGGCCGGCTGATGTTCATCACCGACACGCACAACGGCGTCGATTTCGCCGGCAAGGCGCGGGTCGACATGGGGACGCTGAATCTGGTCCGCGCGCGCTGACCGCGCGACGCGCCGCTTGACCGCACCCCTTCGCAGGTGCAGCAAAGGCGCCATGAACCAGCCGATCCAGATCAGCCAGAATCCCGACATCCGCTATCTCGGGCGGATATTGGGCGAGGTCATTCGCGCGCAGGGCGGCGAGACGCTGTTCCGCCGGACCGAATATATCCGCTCGGCGAGCGTCGACCGGCATCGCGGCATCGCGGGGGCCGAGGCGATCGACCCGGGGCTCGACGCGCTGAGTCTCGACGACACGATCGCCTTCGTGCGCGGCTTCATGCTCTTTTCGATGCTCGCCAACCTGGCCGAGGACCGGCAGGGCGTCGCCGCCGAGCCCGGGGCGACGGTGGCGGCGGCGCTCGAGCGGCTGGCGGCGGAGGGAATCGACGGCGATGCGGTGGCGGCACTGCTGGAGCGGGCGCTGGTCGCCCCGGTGCTGACCGCCCACCCGACCGAGGTGCGCCGCAAGTCGGTGCTCGACCATAAGAACCGCATCGCCGAACTGATGCGGCTGCGCGACGCGGGGCGCGACGAAACGCCCGAGGGCGACAGCGTCGAAGCGGCGATTCGCCGCCAGATCGCGCTGCTGTGGCAGACGCGGCCGCTGCGCACCGAACGCTTGTTCGTCGCCGACGAGATCGACAATGCGCTCACCTATCTGCGCGACGTCTTTCTGCCCGTCGTGCCGCGGCTCTATGCGCGCTGGGAAAAGGAGTTGGGGCGGCGCCCCGCGAGCTTCCTGCGCGTCGGAAGCTGGATCGGCGGCGACCGCGACGGCAATCCCTTCGTCACCGCCGAAACGCTGGAGACGGCGACCGGACGCAACGCGGCGGCGGTGCTCAGCCATTATTGCGACGCGGTGCACGCGCTCGGCACCGAGCTGTCGGTATCGCAGACGCTGGCCCCGGTGCCCGAAACGGTCACGGCGCTCGCCGATGCGAGCGGCGACGAAGCGCCGAGCCGCAGCGACGAACCCTATCGCCGCGCGCTGTCGGGCATCTATGCGCGGCTGTGCGCCACCCATGTCGCGATCATCGGCCACCCGCCGCCGCGCCCGTCGATGCTGGCGGGCGAGCCCTATGCCGCGCCCGCCGATTTCCGCCGCGACCTCGTCACCCTCGCCGACGGGCTGTCGGCGGGGGGCGAGGGGCAGCTCGGCGGGCTCGGCGCGCTGGGGCGGCTGATCCGCGCGGTCGAGGTCTTCGGCTTCCACCTCGCGACGCTCGACATGCGCCAGAACAGCGCGGTGCACGAGCGCGTGCTCGCCGAACTGCTGCGCGTCTCGGGCGTCGAGGGCGATTATCTGGCGCTGGACGAGGAGGCGCGCGTCGCGCTGCTGCGCCGCGAACTGGCGGTCGACCGGCCGCTCGCCGCGCCATGGCATCGGTGGAGCGAGGAAACGGCGGGCGAACTGGCGATCGTCCACGCCGCCGCCGCGATCCGCGCGCGGCTGGGGCGCGAGGCGATCTGCCAGTGGATCATCAGCAAGGCCGAAAGCCTGTCCGACCTGCTGGAGGTCCATGTCCTCGCGCGCGAGGCGGGGCTGTGGTCGGGCGACGCCGACGATGCGCTGATGGTCGTGCCGCTGTTCGAGACGATCGCCGACCTCGATCAGGCGCCCGCGATCATGGCCGCCTATTTCGCGCTGCCCGAGATCGCGCAGCGCGTCGGCGCGCGCGGGTCGCAGGAAGTGATGATCGGCTATTCCGATTCGAACAAGGACGGCGGCTATCTGACCTCGACCTGGGGGCTGCATCAGGCATCGGCGGCGCTGACCCCGGTGTTCGCGGCGGCGGGCACCGCGATGCAGCTGTTCCACGGCCGCGGCGGCGCGGTCGGGCGCGGCGGTGGCAGCGCCTTTGCGGCGATCCGCGCACAGCCCGCGGGCACGGTGCAGGGCCGCATCCGCATCACCGAGCAGGGCGAGGTGATCGCGGCCAAATATGGCACCGCCGATAGCGCCGCGACCAATCTGGAGGCGATGGTGTCGGCCAGCCTGCTCGCCAGCCTGGAGCCCGAGGCGAAGAGCGCGGCCGATGCGGCGCGCTTCGCGGGCGCGATGGATGCGCTGTCCGATCATGCCTTCGCCGCCTATCGCGGGCTCGTCTACGACACGCCGGGCTTTCGGGATGTCTTCCGCGCGATGACGCCGATCGCGGAGATCGCGACGCTGAAGATCGGGTCGCGCCCGTCGAGTCGGACGAAGAGCAGCGCGATCGAGGACCTGCGCGCCATTCCCTGGGTGTTCAGCTGGGCGCAGGCGCGCACGATGCTGCCCGGATGGTACGGGACGGGCGAGGCGTTCGCCGCCTTCCCCGACCAGACGCTGCTCGCCGAGATGGCGGCGGGCTGGCCCTTCTTCGCGGCGCTGCTCGACAATATGGAGATGGTGCTCGCCAAGTCCGACATGGGGATCGCGGCGCGCTATGCCGGGCTCGCGAGCCATATCGACGGGCATGACGCGATCTTCATGGCGATACGTGACGGCTGGCAGCGCGCGCACGACGGCCTGCTGCGGATCACCGGCCAGTCGCGGCTGCTGGAGAAGAATCCGGCGCTCGAAGCGTCGATCCGGCTGCGCCTGCCCTATATCGAGCCGCTCAACCTGCTCCAGATCGAGCTGATGAAGCGCCACCGCGCGGGCGAGACCGACCCGCGCATCGCCGAGGGCATCCAACTGACGATCAACGCGATCGCGACGGCGCTGCGGAATAGCGGGTAGCGCAAAGCTCAACCATCACCGTTCGCATCGAGCGAAGTCGAGATGCCCATCGGGAAAGCGAAGCGCAAGACCGACGGGTGTCTCGACTTCGCTCGACACTAACGGAGCGAGGGTCTGGGGATTCGATCAGGCGTCGATGCTGGTCTTCAGGTCGCCGTGGACCAGCCCGCCGTCGACAGCGATCGTGTCTCCGACGACATAGTCGCCCGCCTTCGACGCGAGGAAGATCGCGGCGCCGGCCATGTCCTCCGGCGCGCCGATGCGCTTCACCGGAATGCTCTTCGCGACCGCGTCGCCATGGTCGCGCGCCGCCTTGTTCATGTCCGACTGGAAGGCGCCCGGTGCGATCGCGGTGACGATGATATGATCCTGCACCAGCCGCGCCGCGAGGCGCTTGGTGAGGTAGAGGATCGCCGCCTTCGACGCGTGATAGCTGTATGTCTCCCACGGGTTGAGCCGCATGCCGTCGATCGAGCCGATGTTGATGACCTTCGCCGGCCGGTCCGCCGTGCCCGCGGCCTTGAGCAGGCCGTGCAGCGCCTGCGTCAGGAAGAAGGGCGACTTGACGTTGATGTCCATCACCTTGTCCCAGCCCGCCTCGGGGAAGCCCTCGAACGGTTCGCCCCACGCGGCGCCGGCGTTGTTGACGAGGATGTCGAGCCGCTCCTCGCGCGCCTCGAGTTCCTTCGCGAGGCCGCGGCATCCCTCGACCGTCGACAGGTCGACCGGCAGGCCGACGACCTTGCCGGGGTAGCGGCTGTTGAAATCCTCGACCGCCGCCTCGACCTGCGCCGTCTTGCGCGCCGAGATATAGACGCGCGCGCAGCCCGCAGCGAGGAAGCCCTCGACGATCATCGCGCCGATCCCGCGCGAGCCGCCGGTGACGAGCGCGATGCGGCCGTCGAGGCCGAACATGTCAGTGAGGTTCATAGGATTATCTCTCTTCCGTTCGTGCTGAGCTTGTCGAAGCACCGTTCTTCCCCGCGACGCCCGAAAGAAGGGACGGCCCTTCGACAAGCTCAGGGCGAACGGGGTTTGAAAACTCCTAGGCGGACTTAGTATCCGTTCATCCGAGCAACCTGGTCGATGTGGTAATGCACGTCGCCCATATATTCGGCGAGCGCGCGGTCGCGCTTCATGTAGAGGCCGATGTCATATTCGTCGGTCATGCCGATGCCGCCGTGCATCTGGACGCCCTCGCGCACCGCGAGATTGGCGGCGCGGCCGGCCTTCGCCTTGGCGACCGAGACCATCAGCTTCGCGCCCTCGCTGCCCTCATCGAGAAGCTGCTGCGCCTTCATCACGGTGGCGCGCGCGACTTCCATCTCGCCATAGAGATGCGCGGCGCGGTGCTGGAGCGCCTGGAACTCGCCGATCAGCTTGCCGAACTGCTTGCGTTCCTTGAGGTAGGTGACCGTCATGTCCATCGCGCCCTGCCCGACGCCGACCATCTCGGCCGCGGCGCCGGTGCGGGCGGCGGCAAGCAAGGCATTCAGCACCGCCTCGCCCGCGTCGACCTCTCCGATCACCGCGTCGGCGTCGACCTCGACGCCGTCGAGCGTGACGTGGCTCGCAAGGCTGCTGTCCACCAGGCGGCGCGGGTCGGCGGTCAGCCCCTTCGCATCCCTGGGCACCGCGAACAGGGTGAGGCCGCCGTCGGTCTTCGCCGCGACGATGCTCATGTCGGCGACATGGCCGTGGAGGACGAAACTCTTCTTGCCGTCGAGGCGGAAACCGTTGCCGGCGCGCGTCGCGGTCGTGGCGATGCGGTCGGGGCGGTGCTTGGCGCCCTCGTCGATCGCCAGCGCGACGATTGCCTCGCCCGCCGCGATCGCGGGAAGCCAGCGGTCGGCCTGCGTCCCGCCTGCCTTCGCCAGCGCGGCGACCGCGCCGACGCTGGTCGACAGGAAGGGCGACGGCGTCAGGTTGCGGCCGATCTCCTCGAGCACGATGCCCGCCTCCATGTGGCCCATGCCGAGGCCGCCGTGCGCTTCCGACACCAACATGCCGGGCAGGCCCATTTCGACGAACTGTCCCCACAGATCGCGCGAGAAGCCGGTGGCATCGGCGCTGTCGCGAAGCTGGCGGAGGTGCGCGACCGGCGCCTGTTCGGCCACGAAGGGCGCGACGCTGTCCTTGAGCATCGCCTGGTCGTCATTGTGATAGAGCGGCATAGAAACTCCCTCTCCCCTTCAGGGGAGAGGGCCGGGGAGAGGGGAAGTCGCCCCGGCCCTCTGAAAAACACCAACGGAAGTGGGGTGCGTCCCCCTCTCCCAACCCTCTCCCCTGAAGGGGAGAGAGCTATTTTCACGCCCCCGGCAGATCCAGGATGCGCTTGGCGATGACGTTGAGCATGACCTCGCTCGTCCCGCCCTCGATCGAATTGGCCTTGGTGCGCAGCCAGGTGCGCGCGCGCGCGCCGCCCTTGCTGTCCTCGCTGTCCCATTCGAGCGCCTCGCTGCCGCCGCCCGCCATCACCAGTTCGTGGCGGCGCTTGTTGAGCTCGGTCCCGACATATTTCATCATGTTCGACGACGCGGGATGCGCGCGGCCGGTCTTCCACATGTCCATGAACCGCTCGCCCATCGCGCGATAGGCAAAGACGTCGACGTCGAACGCCGCCATTTCGGCGCGCAGGATCGGGTCGTCGAGCTCGCCCTGCTCGTTCCGGCCGATCGCCTTCGCGAAGGCGCCGCCGATGCTGACCATGTCGCCGCCCGCGCCGCCGCCCGAGATCATCTCGCGTTCGTGCCCGAGCAGATATTTGGCGACGTCCCAGCCGCGGCCCACCTCACCGACGAACTGCGTCTTCGGCACCTTCACATCGTCGAAGAAGGTCTCGCAGAAGGGGCTGTTGCCGCTGATCAGCAGGATCGGCTTGGTCGTGACGCCGGGGCTCTCCATGTCGAAGAGCATGAAGGTGATGCCCTGATATTTGTTCGCCTTGTCGGTGCGGACGAGGCAGAAGATCCAGTCGGCCTTGTCGGCATAGCTGGTCCAGATTTTCGACCCGTTGACGACCCAGTGATCGCCCTTGTCTTCGCCGAAGGTTTGCAGGGACACGAGGTCGCTGCCCGAACCCGGTTCCGAATAGCCCTGACACCAGCGGATTTCGCCGCGCGCGATCTGGTTCAGATAATGGACCTTCTGCTCCTCGGTCCCGAACTTGAGCAGCGCCGGGCCGAGCATCCAGATGCCGAAGCTGTCGAGCGGCGAGCGCGCGTGGATGCGCTTCATTTCCTGGCGCAGGATCTTCGTTTCTTCGGGGCTGAGGCCGGCGCCGCCATATTCCTTCGGCCAGTCGGGAACGGTGTAGCCCCTGGCGACGCACGCTTCGAGCCACTGTTTCTGCGCCGCGTTCTTGAACACGAACTTGCGTCCGCCCCAGCAGACGTCGTCCTCGTCGCGCACGGGCTCGCGCATTTCGGGGGGGCAATTGGCTTCCAGCCAGGCACGCACCTCGGCGCGGAAAGCGTCCGGATCGCTCATCTTCACAGGCTCCTCTTCTGCCGCGCAAACTAGTAGGACTCGGCAAGTTTACGCAAGCGTCAACTTGGATGCGACAAGCTGCCGCTACGGCGCCGTAGCGTCGGTTTGCGAGCCGTTGACGCGCCTTCCCGTGCGCCTAAGCTGGGTGGCAAAAGAAAACGGGAGAGCAGACAATCATGCGATTCGCAGGCAAGGTCGCCGTCGTCACCGGCGCGGCATCGGGGATCGGCAAGGCCGCCGTTCTGAAACTGGCGAGCGAAGGGGCTCACGTCTTCGCCGCCGACATCGACGAAGCCGGCGGGCAGGCGCTCGCCGCCGCCTCGAACGGCCGGATCGATTTCATCCGCTGCGACGTGACGCAGCCGGCCGACATCGAGGCGCTGATGAACGCCGCGGCCGCGAAGGGCGGCGGCATCGACATCGTCTTCAACAATGCCGGCGCGGGCGGCGACCGCGCCCCGATCGACGAGATCACGCCCGAGGGCTGGGACCGCACGATGGACCTGCTGCTGAAATCGGTCGCGATGGGCATCCGCTATGCCGCGCCGCACATGAAGGGGCGCCCCTCCACGAAAAGCGGGGGCGCGAGCATCGTCAACACCGCGAGCGTCGCGGCGCTGGGCGCCGGCTATTCGCCGACCGCCTATGCCGTGGCGAAGGCGGGGGTGCTGCACCTGACCAAGGTCGCGGCGACCGACCTCGCGCAATATGGCATCCGCGTCAACGCGATCTGCCCCGGCTTCATCAACACCAACATCTTCACCGAATCGCTCGAAGTGCCCGAAGCGAGCAAGGACGCCGCGAAGGCGATCATCGCCGACATGAGCGCGCACGCGCAGCCCGTCGCGCGCGGCGGCCAGCCGGAGGACATCGCCAATGCGGTCGCCTATCTGGCGAGCGAGGACGCGGGCTTCATGACCGGCACCCACATGCTGGTCGACGGCGGGCTGACGATCGGCCAGCGCCATGCCTGGGACCCCAATGAACCGGGGATGTTCGACGCGCTGACGGCGATGGAGGAAGCGGCGAAGGCCGGGGCGGCCGCGTGACCGCCGCCGCGGCGGAGGCGCGGCTGCCGCTGCGCCTCAAACTCTATCACGGCCTCGGCAGCATCGCCTATGGCGTGAAGGACAACGGTTTCTCGACCTTCCTGCTGCTTTTCTACAATCAGGTGCTGGGGATGGACGCGAAGCTGGTCAGCCTCGCGCTGATGCTCGCGCTCGTGCTCGACGCCTTCGTCGATCCGGTGATCGGCTACCTGTCCGACCAGACGCACACGCGCTGGGGCCGGCGGCTGCCGTGGCTCTATTTGGCGCCGATCCCGCTCGCCTTCGCCTGGTTCGCGCTGTGGACGCCGGACGCCGACGCCGCGCCCGGCTTCTGGCACCTCGTCATCGTCGCGATGATCGTGCGCAGCCTGGTGTCGTGCTGCGAGGTGCCGTCGGTCGCGTTGCTTCCCGAACTGACGCGCGATTACGACGAGCGGACGACGCTGATGCGCTATCGCTTCCTGTTCGGCTGGGCGGGCGGGCTGCTGATGCTCTTCCTCGCCTATGACGTCTTTCTCGCCAAGTCGCTGCTGCAGGTCGAGGGCTATTATCAATATGGGCTGTTCGGCGGACTGCTGATGGCGGCGACGGTGCTGGTCTCCGCCGCCGGGCAGCATCGCTGGGCGGCGCGCTGGCCCGAACGCAAGCCGTCGACGCTGCGCATCGGCACCGCCTTTCGCGAGATTCGCGAGGCGCTGAGCCATCCGGCCTTCCTCGTCCTGCTCGCGGCGGGCGCGATCGCCTATACGAGTCAGGGGGTGACCTTCTCCATCTCCAACTATCTCTATATCTTCATCTGGCGCTTCTCGCCCGGCGCCTTCATGCTCTATCCGTGGGTGCTGTTCGCGAGCGTCGTCGGCACCTTCCTGCTCGTCGGCCCGGCGCACCGCCGCTTCGGCAAGCGCGCGACCGCGATCGCCGGCGGGCTGATCGGCATGGCCTTCTGGGTCACGCCGTTCCTGCTGCGCCATTTCGGCGCCTGGCCGGTCGAGGGCAGCACCGCCTCGACCGCCGGCCTGTTCGTCTTCTTCTTCCTCGCCAACCTGTTCAGCGTCGCGGTGATGATCTCCGGCGGGTCGATGATTGCCGACATCGTCGAGGCGTCGGAGGTCGAGACCGGGCGGCGCAGCGAGGGCACCTTCTTCGCCGGCAATTTCTTCATGCAGAAATGCGCGACCGGGCTCGGCATCTTCGTCACCGGGCTGCTCGTCGATATCGCGGGCATCCCCGAAAAGGCCGACCCGGCCAAGGTTCCCGAGGCGGTGATCGACGATTTCTCGCTCTATTACTGCGTGCTGGTGATCCTGTTCGCGGTCGTCTCTTCGCTGATCTTCCGCTATTATCCGATCGACCGCGCCGACCATGAGGCGCGCGTCGCGGCGCTGGCGAGCGCGCAGGCGGCGGCAGAGGAGCAGCGATGACCGCCGCGCCGCTCGCGGGCCTGCTGCCGACGCGGATCAAGCTCGCGCACGGGCTGGGCAGCGTCGCGCTGGGGGTGAAGGAGGCGGGGCTCACCACCTTCTTCATGATCTATTACAACCAGGTGCTCGGCTTCGACCCGCGCATCGTGTCGCTGGTGCTGATCGGCGCGATGTTCGTCGACGGGCTCGCCGACCCGCTGATCGGCCGCCTGACCGACGCAACGCGCACGCGGCTGGGGCGGCGGCTGCCGTGGCTCTATGGCGCCGCGGTGCCGATGGCGATCGCCTGGACGCTGCTGTGGCTGTCGCCCGACATCGCGACCCATTCGACGCTGGGCCTCGCACTCAACCTGATCGCGGTGCGCATCCTGGTGTCGGCGTGCGAGATTCCGTCGATCTCGCTCGTCGCCGAGCTGACCCACGACTATGACGAGCGCACCGCGCTGATGCGCTATCGCTTCCTGTTCGGCTGGCTCGGCGGGCTGCTCGCGACCGCGCTCGCCTATGGCTATTTCCTGAAATCGGACGATCCGGGCCAGAACGGCCTGCTCGATCCTTCGGGCTACGCCGCCTTCGGGCTGTTCGGCGCGGTGCTGATCCTCGTCTCGACGCTGGGCTCGGCGGCCGGGCAGCATCGGCGGATCATGACGCTGCCGCCGCGCCCGCCGGTGCAGCGCCACGGGCTCGCGATGCTCGCCGACATCGCGCTCGCCTTCCGCAATCCCGCCTTCCTGGCGCTGACGAGCGGGGCGCTGTTCCTCGTCACCGGCTATGCGACGATGATCGCGTCGGTCAATTACATGATGCTCTATGTCTGGCAGCTCAGCGATGCGCAGCTCGCCTGGTATCCGGCCGGGCTCGCCATCGCGGTGTTCGGCGCCTTCTTCGCGGTCGGCCGCGCGCACCGCCGCTTCGGCAAGCGCGACACCGCGGTCGGCGCGATCCTGTTCAGCGGCGCGGTTGGATTCCTGCCCTATGCCGCGCGCAACCTCGGCTGGTGGGCCGAACTGGGCGGCTGGCCGTCGATGATCCTGCTGCTGGTCTTCATGACCGTGTCGCTGCTCGGTTTCGTCGTCGCGACGATCTCCGCCTCGTCGATGGTCGCCGAGATCGTCGAGGCGCACGAGGTCGAGCACGGGACGCGGATCGAGGGGGTCTTCTTCGCCGGCTATCTGATGACCCAGAAATTCGGCCAGGCGCTCGGCATCTTCCTGGTCGGCGAACTCGTCGTCTTCGCCGGGCTCGGCGACCGCGTCCGGCCCGAGGATCTGGCGCCCGGCACCGCCACCGCGCTGGCGTGGGCCTTCACGGGCGCGATGGTTTTGATCTCCATCATCGCCGCGCTGCTGCTGCGCCGCTATACGATCGACCGGGCCGGCCACGAGGCCCGCCTCGCCGCCCTCGCCTCGACCAGGCGCGAGGGGCCGACACCGTAGCGGAAGATTGCGCGCGCTTTGCGCTTCGGGCAATTTTCTGCGCCGCGGGACTTGGCAAAGGGGGGCGAATCGGCCCATAGGCTTACGTGAACGTAAAGGGAAAGGAAGCTGCGATGGATTTCGACCTCACCGATCGGCAGAAGCACTGGCAGGGCCGGGTGCGCGAATTCATCGAACGCAAGGTGCGGCCCGCGGTCCCGACCTACAAGGAGCAGGATGCGGCGGGCGATCGCTGGAAGGTGATCCAGATCGTCGAGGACCTGAAGGCCGAGGCGAAGGCTGCAGGCATCTGGAACCTGTTCATGCCGCCGCGCAGCGACGCGCATCATCATGTCGACGAGACGTTCGAGTTCGAGGGTCCCGGCCTCACCAACCTCGAATATGCGCTGTGCGCCGAGGAGATGGGCCGCGTCGGCTTCGCGAGCGAGGTGTTCAACTGTTCGGCGCCCGACACCGGCAACATGGAGGTGTTCCATCGCTACGGCACCGCCGCTCAGAAGGAAAAATGGCTGAAGCCGCTGATGAACGGCGAAATCCGTTCGGCCTTTTTGATGACCGAGCCGCAGGTCGCCTCGTCCGATGCGACCAATATCGAGACGCGGATCGAGCGCGACGGCGACGATTATGTGATCAACGGCACCAAATGGTGGTCGTCGGGCGCGGGCGATCCGCGCTGCAAGGTCGCGATCGTGATGGGCAAGACCGACTTCGGCGCCAAGCGCCACCAGCAGCAGTCGATGCTGGCGGTGCCGATGGACGCGCCGGGCATCAACATCATCCGCCACCTGCCCGTCTTCGGCTATGACGACGCCCCGCACGGCCATATGGAAATCGAACTGAAGGACGTGCGCGTCAACGCCGAGGATGCGATGCTGCTGGGCGAGGGCCGTGGGTTCGAGATCGCGCAGGGCCGGCTCGGGCCGGGGCGCATCCATCACTGCATGCGCACGATCGGCGTCGCCGAGGAAGCGCTGGAGAAGATGTGCCGGCGGCTCCAGTCGCGCGTCGCCTTCGGCAAGACGATCGCCGAGCACAGCATCTGGGAACAGCGCATCGCACGCGCGCGCATCGATATCGAGATGACGCGCCTCCTGTGCCTGAAGGCGGCCGACATGATGGACAAGGTCGGCAACAAGTCGGCGGCGGCCGAGATCGCGATGATCAAGGTGCAGGCGCCGTCGATGGCGCTGCAGATCATAGACGACGCGATCCAGGCGCATGGCGGCGGCGGCGTCAGCGAGGATTTCGGCCTCGCCAAGATGTATTCCGGGCAGCGCACGCTGCGCCTTGCCGACGGGCCGGACGAGGTTCACGCGCGCGCCATCGCCCGCATCGAGCTTGCCAAGCATTCGGCGGCGCTGAACGACCCGGGCTTTTCGTCGGGCGACGTCGGGGTTTCGCGTTAAATCTTGAACCGTTCGCCCTGAGCCTGTCGAAGGGCCGTTCTTTTCTTTTGACGACATGAAGGAAGAACGGTGCTTCGACAAGCTCGGCACGAACGGCAATGAGGGAAGCATAGAATGACCAAAGCCGCCGTCCTGATCGAACCCGGCAAGCCGCTCGTCATCGAGCAGATCGTCGTCGACGCGCCCGGCCCGCACGAGGTGCGCATCCGCACCGCCGCCTGCGGCCTGTGCCATTCGGACCTGCATTTCATCGACGGCGCCTATCCGCACCCGCTGCCCGCGATCCCGGGCCACGAGGCGGCGGGGATCGTCGAGGCGGTCGGCAGCGAGGTGCGCACGGTCAAGCCCGGCGACGCGGTCGTCACCTGCCTGTCGGCCTTCTGCGGCCACTGCGAATTCTGCGTGACGGGCCGCATGTCGCTGTGCCTCGGCGGCGACACGCGGCGGCCGGCCGGATCGGCGCCGCGCATCACGCGGCCCGACGGATCGCCCGTCAACCAGATGCTCAACCTCAGCGCCTTTTCGGAGGTGATGCTGGTCCACGAACATGCCTGCGTCGCGATCGACCCGGATATGCCGCTCGACCGCGCCGCGGTGATCGGCTGCGCGGTGACGACGGGCGCGGGAACGATCTTCAACGCCTGCAAGGTCACGCCGGGCGAGACGGTCGCGGTCGTCGGCTGCGGCGGCGTCGGCCTCGCGACGATCAACGCCGCGAAGATCGCGGGCGCGGGGCGCATCATCGCCGCCGACCCGGTGCCCGAGAAGCGCGAGCTGGCGATGAAGCTGGGCGCGACCGACACGGTCGACGCGCTCGCCGACGATGCTGCGAAGCAGATCGTCGAGATGACCAGGGGCGGCGTCGATCATGCGATCGAGGCGGTCGGGCGCCCGGCTTCGGCAAAGCTCGCGGTGGCGTCGCTGCGCCGCGGCGGCACCGCGACGATCCTGGGCATGATGCCGCTCAATGAACAGGTTGGGCTCGGCGCGATGGACCTGCTCGCGAGCAAGAAGCTGCAGGGCGCGATCATGGGCGGCAACCGCTTCCCGGTCGACATTCCGCGACTGGTCGATTTCTACCTGCGCGGACTGCTCGACCTCGACAGCATCGTCGCCGAGACGATTCCGCTCGAGAAGATCAACGAGGGATTCGACAAGATGAAGAAGGGCGATGCCGCGCGGTCGGTGATCGTGTTCGATCAGTGATCCTCCATCCCCTTGCTCAGCCCGAACGGGAAAAGAGGCCCGCATGACGACAGCAATGGACGCACAGAAACTTTTCTCCGGCACCGTCGCGCCCGAGGGCGCCGACATCCTCGACGAGGCGAAGCTGACGGCGTGGATGGAAGCGAATGTCGAAGGCTTTCAGGGACCGCTGACGCAGAGCAAGTTCGCCGGCGGCCAGTCGAATCCGACATACAGGATCGCCTCGCCGTCCGGCAATTATGTGCTGCGCCGCAAGCCCTTCGGTCCGCTGCTCCCCTCGGCGCACGCGGTCGACCGCGAATACAAGGTGCAGGCGGGGCTCCACAAGATGGGCTTCCCGGTCGCGCGCCAGTACGGGCTGTGCACCGACGAAAGCGTGGTGGGAAGCTGGTTCTATGTGATGGACATGGTCGACGGCCACACCATCTGGGACGGGTCGATGCCGGGATCGACGCCGGAGAATCGCCGCGCCACTTATGATGCGATGATCGACACGCTCGCCGCGCTGCACGGCGTCGATGTCGCAGCGGCGGGATTGTCCGATTTCGGCAAGCCGGGCAATTATTTCGGCCGCCAGGTCGACCGCTGGACCAAGCAGTACAGGCTGTCCGAAACCGAGACGATGGACGAGATGGAGCGGCTGATCGCGTGGCTGCCCGCGACGCTGCCCGAACAGACGCGCACCAGCGTCGTCCATGGCGACTATCGCATCGACAACATGATCTGGGCCAGCGATCGGCCGCAAGTGCGCGCGGTGCTCGACTGGGAATTGTCGACGCTCGGCGATCCGCTCGCCGATTTCACCTATGTCGCCATGGCGTGGGTGACCGAAAACGGCGGCCGGTCGGGCGTCGCCGACCTCGACCGCAAGGCGCTGGGCATTCCCGAGCTCGAAGAGATGGTCGAGCGCTATTGCGCGGCGACCGGGCGCGACAGCGTGCCCGACATGAACTGGTATTTCGCCTATAATTTCTTCCGCCTCGCGGGCATCATGCAGGGGATCAAGAAGCGCGTCATCGACGGTACCGCTTCCTCCGCCCATGCGAAGGAGATGTCCGAACGCGTCCTGCCGCTCGCGCAGCGGGCGTGGGAGTTTGCCAGAAAGGCCGGCGCATGAATCTGTTCGACATGCAGGGCGAGGTCGCGCTGATCACCGGATCGTCGCGCGGCATCGGCAAGGCGATCGCCGAGGCGATGGCCGCGCACGGCGCAAAGGTCGTGATCTCGAGCCGCAAGCAGGACGCCTGCGACGCGGTGGCGGCGGAGATCAACGCGCGGCACGGCGCAGGCACCGCAATCGCCGTTGCCGCGAACATCTCCTCGAAGGAGAACCTGCAGCATCTGGTGGACGAGACGGTGGCCGCCTTCGGCCCCGTCACCGCGCTCGTCTGCAACGCCGCCTCCAATCCCTATTACGGTCCGTCGGCGGGGATCAGCGACGATGCGTTCCGCAAGATTCTCGACAACAACATCCTGTCGAACCACTGGCTGATTCACATGTGCGCCCCGGCGATGACGGCGGCGGGCAAGGGGTCGATCACGATCATCAGCTCGATCGGCGGGCTGAAGGGATCATCGATCATCGGCGCTTATTGCATCTCGAAGGCCGCCGACATGCAGATGGCGCGCAATCTGGCCGACGAGTTCGGACCCGCCGGCGTGCGCGTGAACTGCATCGCGCCGGGCCTGATCAAGACCGATTTCGCCCGCGCGCTGTGGGAAAATCCCGACACGCTGGAGGTTTCGACGCGCCGGTCGCCGCTGCGCCGCATCGGCGAGCCGCACGAGATCGCGGGCGCCGCGGTCTTTCTCGCGAGCCCGGCGGGCGGCTTCACCACCGGCCAGACGATCGTCATCGACGGCGGCAACACATCGAGCGGAGGCTGAATATGGGCGCTTTGGACGGCAAGATCGCGATCATTACCGGCGCGGGCAGCGGCATCGGCCGCGCGAGCGCGCTGCGCTTTGCCGCCGAGGGGGCAAAGCTGGTCATCGGCGACAAGACGGCAGCGGTGCATGACACGGCGCAGGCGGTGAAGGATGCGGGCGGCGAGGTCGTCGCGCTCGAAATCGATGCAGGGGTCGAGGCCGACGTCGCGAAGCTCGTCGCAGCCGCCAAGGAGACTTACGGCGGGCTCGACATCGCGTTCGCCAACGCCGGGATCATCGGCGACATGGGCGGCATCTTCGACATCACGCCCGAAGGTTTCGCCGAGACGCTGCGCGTCAACCTGATCGGCCCGGCGCTGATGGTGAAGCATGCCGGCAAGGCGATGGTCGACCAGGGCCGCGGCGGCGCAATCGTGCTGACCGCAAGCGTCGCGGGGATCAATTCGGGCGCGGGCCCGGCCGCCTATTCGGCGTCGAAGGCGGGGGTCATCAACCTCGCCAGGACCGCGGCGCAGCAGATGACAAGCGCCAATGTCCGCGTCAATGCGATCTGCCCCGGCCTGACCGAAACGGGGATGACCCGGCCGACCTTCGACTATGCCAAGGAAAAGGGCGTCACCCACAAGATCGGCCAGCTCAATCCGCTGAAGCGCGCGGGGCAGCCCGAGGAGCTGGCGAACGTCGCCCTCTTCCTCGCGAGCGACCAGGCGAGCTATGTCAACGGGCAGGCGATCGCGGTCGACGGCGGCCTCACCAGCTCGCACCCGGTGACGCGCCAGCTTCTCGGCCAGACCTCGCACTAGAACGGAGACGATATGGGTCACGGTTTCGACACGGCACGGTTGGATCGCATTCCAGCTTTTCTGTCCGCCAAATATGTGGAGACGGGCCGCCTGCCGCATGCCGCGACGCTGGTGTCGCGGCGTGGCGAGATCGCGCATCTGTCGTGCATCGGCGACGGCCGCCCCGGATCGGCGCTGAAGGAGGATGCGATCTTTCGCATCGCCAGCATGAGCAAGCCGATCACCTCGGTCGCCTTCATGACGCTGGTCGAGGAAGGCAAGGTCGCGCTGAGCGACCCGCTGGTCAAATTTTGCCCCGAGTTCAGGGACACCGGCGTGTTCGTCGCGGGGGGCGGCAACGTCCCCTTCCTGACCCGGCCGCCGGCGCGACCGATCCTGATGGTCGACCTGCTCCGCCACACCGCCGGGCTGACCTACAGCTTTCAGGAACGGACGCCGGTCGACGCCGCCTATCGCAAGACGAAGATCGACGATTTCGACGCAGACTACACGATGGACGGTTTCATCGAGGGGCTGGCGAAGATTCCGCTGCAATTCGACCCCGGCGCGCATTGGAACTATTCGATGGCGACCGACGTGCTGGGCGCGGTGATCGAACGGATCGAGGGCAAGCCCTTCGCCGCGGTGCTCAAGGAGCGCATCTTCGATCCGCTCGGCATGGCCGACACCGGCTTTCAGGTGCCCGCCGACCAGCAGCACCGGCTGACCGACTGCTATGCCTTCGACCCGAAGGAGAAGATGAAGCCGTTCGACAGCGGCGACCGCAGCCGATGGGCCAAGGCGCGCAGCTTCCATTCGGGCGGCGGCGGGCTCGCCTCGACGCTGCACGACTATCACCGTTTCTGCCTGATGCTGCTCGGCGGCGGCAAGCGGGAGGGGACGCGAATCATCAGCCGCAAGACGCTGGACCTGATGACGGCGAACCACCTGGTCGGCGGCGGCGACCTGACGCAGCACAGCGTCGGCATCTTCAGCGAGGACGAGAATGCCGGGGTCGGCTTCGGGCTTGGCTTCGCGGTCACGCTCGACCCCGCGCATGCGGGCATTCCCGGTTCGGCGGGCGATTATTATTGGGGCGGCATGTTCTCGACCGGTTTCTTCGTCGATCCGGTCGAAGAGATGTGCATGGTCTTCATGACCCAGCTCATGCCCTCTTCCACCTATCCCGTGCGGCGCGAGGTCAAGACGCTCGTCCACGCCGCGATCGACGATTGATCATTAGACCAAGGAGTTCTCCCATGTCCGAAGATACCCCCGTCAGCGTCACGATGCAGAAGGACGGCGACGTCGCCGTCATCATCGTCAACAATCCGCCCGTCAACGCGCTGTCCTGGCACGTCCGCCAGGGCCTCGAGGATAATTTCAAGGCGGCGCTCGCCGACGATGGCGTCAAGGCGATCGTGCTGCGCTGCGACGGCGGCACCTTCATCGCCGGCGCCGACATCAGCGAGT
This sequence comes from Sphingopyxis sp. 550B, assembly GCF_057401805.1. Taxonomy (NCBI): domain Bacteria; kingdom Pseudomonadati; phylum Pseudomonadota; class Alphaproteobacteria; order Sphingomonadales; family Sphingopyxidaceae; genus Sphingopyxis; species Sphingopyxis sp. 550B. The sequence goes on from NZ_CM171610.1 coordinate 708,231, forward strand.
TCGGAAAGGCTCCGCGCGGTCCCGATTTCAACGCCGTGCTCAACATGATCGAGGCGGCGTCGAAGCCCGTCGTCGCGGCGATCCACGGCACGGCGCTGGGCGGCGGTCTCGAAACCGCGCTCGTCTGTCACTATCGCGTCGCCGTTCCGTCGGCGAAGCTGGGCGTGCCCGAGGTCAAGCTGGGACTGCTGCCCGGCGCGGGCGGCACCCAGCGGCTGCCGCGCGTCGTCGGGATCGAGGCTGCGGCGACGATGACCTCGCTCGGCGATCCCGTCCCCGCGCCCAAGGCGAAGGAGATGGGCCTGGTCGACGAACTGGCGGGCGAGGACAGCCTCGCCGCCGACGCGATCGCTTTCGCGCGCGCGAAGATCGCCGACGGCCCGCGCCCGACGCGCGAGCGCGCGGTGTTCGGCGACGTCGGCGTGATCGAGCAGCTCAAGACCAAGAATGCCAAGCGCTGGCGCGGTTTCGAGGCGCCCTATGCCAACCTCGCCTGCGTCGAGGCGGCGACGCGGCTGCCGTTCGAGGAAGGGCTCGCCTTTGAGCGGCAGGAGTTCATGAAACTGATGATGGGCAGCCAGTCGGCGGCGCAGCGCCACATCTTCTTCGCCGAGCGCCAGGCGGCGAAGATCGACGGCCTGTCCAAGGACATCAAGCTGCGCGACGTGAAGAAGGTCGGCATCATCGGCGCCGGCACGATGGGCGGCGGCATCATGATGAACTTCCTGCAGAAGGGCTTCCCCTGCACGATCGTCGAGATGCAGCAGGAAGCGCTCGACCGCGGGCTGGGCGTGGTGCGCAAGAATTACGACGCGAGCGCCGCGAAGGGCCGCTTCAAGCCCGAACAGGTCGACCAGATGATGGGCCTGATCACCCCGGCGCTCGAACTGGAAGCGCTCGCCGACTGCGACCTGATCATCGAGGCGGTCTATGAGAATATGGACGTCAAGAAGGAAATCTTCGGCAAGCTCGACAAGATCGCCAAGCCCGGCGCGATCCTCGCGTCGAACACCAGCTATCTCGACGTCAACGAGATCGCGGCGTCGACCGGCCGCCCCGGCGACGTGCTCGGCATGCATTTCTTCTCGCCCGCCAACGTCATGAAGCTGCTCGAGGTCGTGCGCGGCGACAAGACCGCCGACGACGTCCTCGCGACCGCGATGGCGATCGGCAAGAAGATCGGCAAGGTCGCGGTGGTCGCGGGGGTGTGCCACGGCTTCATCGGCAACCGCATGCTCGCGCCGCGCCAGATCGAGGCGCAGAAACTGCTGCTCGAAGGCGCGACCCCGGCGCAGGTCGACAAGGTACACGTCGATTTCGGCATGCCGATGGGGCCGTTCCAGATGAGCGACCTTGCCGGCGTCGACATCGGCTGGCACCGCGACCCCAACCGGATCGAAAGCATCCGCGACGCGCTGTGCGCCGAGGGCCGCTGGGGCCAGAAAAAGCAGGCGGGCTTCTATGACTATGACGACAAGCGCAATCCGTCGGAGAGCGCGCGCGTCGCCGAGATCATCGAGCAGTTCCGCGCGAAAGCGGGCGTCGAGAAGCGCGAGATCAGCGATCAGGAGATCGTCGAGCGCACCCTCTATCCGATGGTCAACGAGGGCGCGCTGATCCTGTCCGAGGGCAAGGCGCAGCGCGCGAGCGACATCGATGTCGTGTGGATCTATGGCTATGGCTGGCCGGTCTATCGCGGCGGCCCGATGTTCTGGGCCGGGCTGGAAGGCACCGACAAGATCGCCGCGGCGCTGGAAAAGCACGGTTTCGAAGTCGCACCGCTGCTGAAGGAAAAGGCGGCGGCGAAGGCGGGATTTTGACACGAATCCCCCCTCCTCTTCGGAAGAGGGGCGTTGAAGCATGATGATATTGGATTGACCCACTTCATCATTGCGAGCGGAGCGAAGCAATCCAGAGCGGTTTACGCTACTCTGGATTGCCGCACGGCGTCGCCGCTCGCGGGTGACGATGCCATTCGATGGCATCGCGTTCCGATTCGTCCCGATGCGGAGCAAATGGCGCCGTCTTCGTCAAAGCACCCCTCCCCGCCCTGCCGAAATCTTGCGATTCAGCGTTAAAACGTTGGCAAGCGCTGCCGTCAGGGTAGAGCATGACCGCCATGCTCCTCGTCGCCGCCCTGTCGCTCGCCGCGAGCACCCCGGCTGCCGCACCGGCGCCGCAACCGACCGCGGTCGGCGTCGCGCAGGCGCGTATCCTCGCCCCCGCCGAGGTGCGGCGGGTGAACGGGCGGGTCGAGGTGCGGACCGGCCGAAAAGACGCGCCGACGCAGGTGCATCGCACCGACCGCCGCGATGGCGGCGAAACGGCAGATTTCTATTGAACCGCGCGTGCCGGGAATGAGCGGCCCATCACGTTCATCGTCACCTCGGACCTGATCCGGGATCCATTCAAACCAGCGCCGGGAAAATGGATCCCGGATCAAGTCCGAGGTGACGAGGAATGTGGCACCCGCATCAAAGGGGACACCGTGAGCCCTGCAACGTCTGGATAATCGCCGAGAAATCGCGGCCCTGCTCGTCCGCCGCGACGAAGGCTTCGTAGAGTTCGCGCGCGCGGCTGCCCATCGGAACGTCGGCGTCGACGCTTTGCGCCGCCTCCATCGCAAGGCGCAGGTCCTTGAGCATCAGCGTCGCCGCGAAGCCGCCCTTGTAGCCATTGTCGGCGGGGGTCGTCGGACCGACGCCGGGGAACGGCGCATAGCTGGTCAGCGACCAGCACTGCCCCGACGAGACGCTGGCGATGTCGAAGAATTTCTGCGGATCGAGCCCGAGCTTCTGCGCGAGCGCAAGGCTTTCGCAGGTCGCGATCATCGAGGCGCCGAGCAGCATGTTGTTGCAGATTTTCGCCGCCTGCCCCGCGCCCGCGTCGCCCGCGTGGATCACTGCCTTGCCCATCTTCGCGAGGATCGGCTGCGCGCGCGCGAAGCCTTCGTCGGTGCCGCCGACCATGAAGGTCAGCGTCCCCGCATTGGCTGCCGCGATGCCGCCCGATACCGGCGCGTCGACCGCGACGAGGCCCTTCGCGGTCGACGCCTCGATATTCGCCCGCGCGGTCGCGACGTCGATCGTCGAGCAGTCGAGCAGCAGGGTGCCGGGCGCGGCGTTAGGGAAGACGTCGGCTTCATAGACGCCGGCGACATGCCGGCCCGCGGGGAGCATCGTCACCACCGCCTCGGCACCCGACACCGCCTCGGCGGCCGACGCGGCGCGGGCGCAGCCGGCCTCGACGGCGCGCGCGAGCGCCTCTTCGCTGAGGTCGAAGGCGCGCACCTCGTGCCCCGCCTTCGCGAGGTTCGCGGCCATCCCGCCGCCCATGTTGCCGAGTCCGATGAAGGCGATTTTCATGTCATTCTCCATAAGCCCTCTCCCCTTCAGGGGAGAGGGTTGGGAGAGGGGGAGGCGTGCATTCCCCCTCTCCAACTCCGGCTAGGCGCTATGCGCCAAGCCTCCATATCCTCTCCCCTGAAGGGGAGAGGGCTCAGAAGATCACCGCCCCTTCCACACGCCTTCGCGCTTTTCGATGAATGCGGCCATGCCCTCCGCCTTGTCCTCGGTCGCGGCGAGGATCTGGAACAGGCGGCGTTCGTAGATCAGCCCCTGGTCGAGCGTCGTCTCGAACGCGGCATTGACCATGTCCTTGTTCACCATCGCGGCCATCGGCGGCATCGACGCGATCAGCGCGGCCGATTTGAGCGCTTCGTCGATCAGGCTTTCGTGCGGCACGACGCGCGCGACCAGCCCCGCGCGTTCGGCTTCCTCGGCATCCATCATCCGGCCGGTCAGGCACATCTCCATCGCCTTCGCCTTGCCGACCGCGCGGGTCAGCCGCTGCGAGCCGCCCATGCCGGGGGCTACGCCGAGCTTGATCTCGGGCTGGCCGAATTTCGCCTTCTCCGACGCGATAATGAAGTCGGCCATCATCGCCAGTTCGCAGCCGCCGCCCAGCGCGAAGCCGTTGACCGCGGCGATCCACGGCTTCCTCACCTTCTTCACGAAGTCGCTCGTCCATTTCGAGAAGAAATCCTGAAGATAGAAATCGGCGGCGGGCTTGTCGGCCATTTCCTTGATGTCGGCACCCGCGGCAAAGGCCTTGTCGCCCGAGCCGGTAAGCACCGCGCAGCGCTGGCCCGGGTCCGCCTCATAGGCGGCGAAGGCCGCGATCAGATCATCGAGCACCGACGAGTTGAGGGCGTTGAGCGCCTGCGGGCGGTTGAGCGTCACCAAGGTAACGGCGCCGTGCGTTTCGACGAGGAGGGTTTCGTAGGTCATTCTTGTCTCCGGTTTTTCGTCATGCCGGACTTGATCCGGCATCCATTCCGCCCCGCGAGGCCTGAATGGACCCCGGATCAAGTCCGGGGTGACGAGCCTATGTTAGCGGCGTCCACGCTTCAGCCGGCGGCAAAGGCGCGAAGATCGCGTCGATCCATTCGTCGGTCACCGCTTCGGGCGTCGGCGGGTCCCATTTCGGGCTGTTGTCCTTGTCGACGATCAGCGCGCGGACGCCTTCGAGGAAGTCGTGCATTTGGACGACGCGGCTGCCGATCGCATATTCCTGGCGCATCTCGGCGGCAAAATCGGGTATCGCCGCACCCTCGCGAAGCTGGCGCAGCGCGACCTTGCAGGTCTGCGGGCTCTTGGTACGCAGCGCGCCCAATTCCTTCTGCGCCCATTCGCCGCCGTCCTTTTCCAGCGCGGCGAGAATATCCTCGTAGCGGTCGCTGGCGAACAGCCGGTTGATCTTGTCGATCTGGCCGGTGATCGCGGCGGGGGGCGCGGTGACCGACAGCTCGCCCAATATGCCGCCGATGCGGTCGGGGTGCTGCGCGATGCGCTCCTTCGCCTCGGTCAGCTTCGCCGACGGCAGATAATGGGTGGCGAGGCCGAGCGCGAGGCATTCGGCCCCGTCGAGCCGCGCGCCGGTGAGCGCGAGGAAGGCGCCGACGCGCCCCTCCAGCCGCGGCAGATACCAGCCGCCGCCGACGTCGGGGAACAGGCCGATCCCGGTCTCGGGCATCGCGAAGCGCGTATGTTCGGTCGCGACGCGATATTTCGCCGGCTGCGAAATGCCGACCCCGCCGCCCATGGTGATGCCGTCCATGAAAGCGACGACGGGCTTCGCATAGGTGAAGAGCAGGTGGTTGAGGCGATATTCGGTGTGGAAGAAGGCCCGCGCCTCGCGCCCGTCCTTCGCCCCGCTTTCCGCGAGCATGCGGATGTCGCCGCCGGCGCAGAAGCCGCGGCCCTCGCTATGGTCGATGACGACGGCCTCGATCGCGGCATCGTCGCGCCAGGCGAGCAGCGCGTCGATCATCGCCTGACACATCGGCAGGTTGAGCGCGTGGATCGCCTGCGGGCGGTTCAGCGCGATGCGGCCGACGCGGCCCTCGACACCGATCAATACATCTTCGGTCATTGGCGCAGCAGGTCCCTTCCCACGATCATCCGCATCACCTGATTCGTCCCTTCGAGGATCGAATGAACGCGCAGGTCGCGCCAGAAGCGCTCGATCGGATAGTCCTTCAGATAGCCGTAACCCCCGAAAAGCTGGAGCGCGCGGTCGACGACGGCGCTGCCGTTGTCGGTCGCGAGCCGCTTCGCCATCGCCGAGAAGCGCGACTTGTCGGGGGCGTTCGCGGTGACCTTCGCCGCGGCGAGATAGAGCAGCGCGCGCGCGGCTTCGAGGTCGGTCGCCATGTCGGCGAGCGTGAACTGGGTGTTCTGGAAATCGGCGATCGGCTGGCCGAACTGCTGGCGATCCTTCGTGTAGCCGATCGCCTCGTCGAGGCAGCGCTGCGCCCCGCCGAGCGAACAGGCGCCGATGTTGAGCCGCCCGCCGTCGAGCCCCGCCATCGCGAAGCGGAAGCCGTCGCCTTCCGCCCCGACGCGGTTTTCGACCGGCACCTTCACATTGTCGAGGATCACCTGCGCGGTCGGCGATGCGTTCCAGCCGAGCTTGCGCTCCTTGGCGCCGAAGCTGACGCCGGGCATGTCCTTTTCGATGACGAGGCACGAAATACCCTTCGGCCCCGGCGCGCCGGTGCGGACCATCGTCACATAGATGTCGTTGACCCCGGCGCCCGAAATGAACTGCTTGGTGCCGTTGACGACATAATGGTCGCCCTCCAGCTTCGCCGTGGTCTTGAGCGCCGCGGCGTCGGACCCCGAGCCGGGCTCGGTCAGGCAATAGCTCGCCATCCGGTCCATGGTGACGAGGTCGGGCAGATATTTCGCCTTGACTTCGGCGCTGCCGAAACTGTCGATCATCCAGCTCGCCATATTGTGGATCGAGACGAAGGCGCTGGTCGCGGGACAGCCATAGGCCATCGCCTCCATAATCAGCGCCGCCTCGAGCCGGCCGAGCCCGATACCGCCCGATTCCTCGCCGACATAGATGGCGGCGAAGCCGAGCTCCGCCGCCGCCTTGATGACGTCGCGCGGGAAATGGCCCTGCTCGTCCCATTCGGCCGCGAACGGCGTGATCGCGTCGGCCGTGAACTTGCGCGCCATGTCCTGAATGGCAAGTTGGTCGTCGGTAAGCTGGAACTGGTCGGTCATCATCACTCGTCTCTGCGTCATGCCGACGAAAGTCAGCATCCATTCGGAACTAGGTCAGCGGGAAGCCAAGGTGAACGGCCAGATCCTCCCAAAAAGGATTGTCCGTCTCGATCAGGGCGGTCTTCCAGTCGCGTTTCCATGCCTTAAGCCGTTTTTCCCGCACGATCGCCGCGTCCATCGTTTCGTGCATCTCGTAAAAGACCAGCCGCTTCACGCCATAGCGTTTCGTGAAGCCGTCGATCAGCCCTTCGCGATGCTGATGGACGCGAGCCATCAGATCGGACGTGACTCCGATGTAGATCGTGCCGTGGCGGCCGCTTGCCATGATATAGACGCACGGGTTCCGCTCGCGCATTTTGCTCCCTCCCCGTCATGCTGACGAAAGTCAGCATCCATTTGGCGCTCCGGGTACGGAGACAAGGTACGGGGGCGGCATCTTCCTGTATCCCTTTCGCGGTTTTCCGCCGCAGGCGACGCTTCGAATGGATGCTGACTTTCGTCAGCATGACGAGAGGGCGCCCACGATCGCCTCGGACTCGACGCGCACGCCCCTGTCTAGCCATCGAGGGGCTCACCGAACAAGACGGAGCCGTGGCTGCGACGGGCAGCGTCAGCCACAGGTGACCTGCGTGATCTTGTAGGCGTCGTCGTACATCACGTTCACCCGGTCCTGACGATAGTCCATCGTCATCGCCGAGCGTGGCGGGCCCCAACGCAGCGTGCGCGCGCCGGTCACCTTCAGCACCGCGGCGCCGAGGTCGGGCGCCGCGGTCTGGCCGACGAAGCCTTGCCCCGCATCGGCGTTGCAGGTCATCGCGGCGGGTGGCGGCGTCGATTCGGCAGGTCCGTCGGCGCTCGCGCAGGCGGCGAGCGGCAGGGCGAGGGCGGCGGCGATCCAACGAATATCCATGTCTCTATTCCCCTTCTCTCTTCCCCGGTCAGGGCGTACAACGCCTATAGCGCATCGGCTCGGGCGCCGCACCCTCGCCGTAGTCGCGGCGCACCAGCGTCTTGCCGCCGTCGACGAGCGCCAGCAGCATCAGCCGGTCCCATTGCTCGCCTTCGCCGCTGAACTTGTAATCGGCGACGATGCGGTTCGCGCTCCGCTCGCGCACGCGGGCGAGATCGCCGGCCGATTCGAAGAAGCGCAGCGTCTTCGCGTCGATGACCAGCGCGGTGAGATCGGTACCGGCGCGCGCGGCGCAATCCCCGGCCTCGAGCGCCCAGCGACCCTGGATCGCGGCGGGAATCGCCTTGGCACCGCTGCCGATGCCCGCCTCAGGAGCGGCGGGGGGCGCCAGCGCCGGGTCGGCCGCATAGGTGAGGTCGGCGTCGGCGGGCATGGGTTCGGCCGGGGCGGACGGAGCCGGGGCGACGGGTGCCGGCGCCGCCTTTTCAGCGGTCTCGGCCGGCGGCTGCTCATCGTTGCCGCCGCTGCACGCGGCAAGCAGCAGCGTGGCCGCCATCAAGCCCAGCCCCGTCGAGGAGGCGCTGCCGTTTCCAAATCTCATCGTCTTTCTCCTTCGCAGGAGAAATGCCCGGCGGCCGGGTCCGGTTTCATCGGCGCGGCCGTCGTCAGCCCATCGTCGGGATGACGAAGGCGTTCGATCCGTCGCCGCCGCCGTCGGGCCAGCGCGCGGTGATCGTCTTGACCTTGGTCCAGAATTTGACGCCTTCCATGCCGTGCTGGTTGGTGTCGCCGAACGCCGAGCGTTTCCAGCCGCCGAAGGTGTGATAGGCGACCGGCACCGGGATCGGCACGTTGATGCCGACCATGCCGACGTTGACGCGCTGCGCGAATTCGCGCGCGGCGTGGCCGTTGCGGGTGAAGATGGCGACGCCGTTGCCGTACTGGTGCTTCGAGGGCAGGTCGAGCGCACTCTCGAAATCGGGGGCGCGGACGATCTGGAGCACCGGGCCGAAAATCTCTTCGCGATAGCTTTCCATGTCGGGGGTGACATGGTCGAACAGCGTCGGACCGACGAAGAAGCCGTCCTCATGCCCCTGCAGCGTGAAGCCGCGGCCGTCGATGACGAGTTCGGCGCCCTCGTCGGCGCATTTCTGGATCCAGCCTTCGACCTTTTCCTTGTGCGCAGCCGAGACGACGGGGCCGTAATGCGCCTCGGCATCGGTCGACACGCCGACGCGCAGCGCCTCGATCGCGGGGATCAGCTTGGCGCGCAGCCGGTTCGCGGTGTCCTCGCCGACCGGCACGACGACCGGCAGCGCCATGCAGCGCTCGCCCGCCGAGCCGAAGGCAGCGCCGGTCAGGTCGTTCACTACCTGGTCGAGGTCGGCGTCGGGCATGACGATGCCGTGGTTCTTCGCCCCGCCCATCGCCTGCACGCGCTTGCCGTTCGACACGCCGCGATTGTAGACATAATGGGCGATGTCCGACGAGCCGACGAAGCTGACCGCGCCGATGTCGGGATGATCGAGGATCGCGTCGACCATCTCCTTGTCGCCGTGGACGACCTGGAGGATGCCCTCGGGCAGTCCGGCCTCGAGCATCAGTTCGCCGAGGCGCACCGGCACGCTCGGATCGCGCTCGCTGGGCTTGAGGATAAAGGCGTTGCCGGTCGCGATCGCCGGGCCGAACATCCACATCGGGATCATCGCCGGGAAGTTGAACGGCGTGATGCCCGCGCCGATGCCGATCGGCTGACGCATCGAATAGACGTCGATGCCGGGGCCCGCGCCCTGCGTATATTCGCCCTTCAGCACATGCGGGATGCCGCAGCAGAATTCGATAACGTCGAGCCCGCGCTGCACGTCGCCGCGCGCGTCGGCGACCACCTTGCCATGCTCGCTCGCCAGCAGTTCGGCCAGTTCGTCGAGATGGGATTCGACGATCCGCTTGTAATCGAACATCACGCGCGCGCGGCGCTGCGGATTGACCGCCGCCCAAGCGGGTTGCGCCGCCTTTGCGGCGGCGACGACGCGGTCGAGCAGCGCGGCGTCGCCGAGCGCGACCGCGGCCTGCACGCCGCCGTTGTTGGGGTCGAAGATGTCGCTGTGGCGCGAGCCGCCGCCGGCACCGCCGACGATATGATGGTCGATCTGTCGCATGGTCAAGTCTCCCGTCTGTCCTTGCCTTTCGCCACAGACCAACGGCGGGCCGATTGCAAGGGATAGACTTGCAGTTTAATCCTGCATATCTGCAGGAATATGGACTGGGATGGGCTGCAATATTTCCTGATGGTCGCGCGGCACGGCACGCTGGCGCGTGCCGGACAGGCGCTGCAGGTCGACGCGACGACGGTGAGCCGGCGGGTCAGCGCGCTCGAACGCGCGCTGCAGCAGACGCTGTTCGAGCGCGCGCCGACGGGATTCGCGCTGACCGCCGCGGGCCGCGCGCTCGTCCCGCATGCCGAGGCGATGGCGGCGGCGGCCGCACGCGTCGATTCGGCGGGCGAAGGCGGCGCGGCGCTGTCGGGCCAGCTTCGCCTGAGCGTGTCGGAGGGCTTCGGCAGCAGCTTCATCGCCCCGCGCCTCGCCGGCTTCGCCGCCGCGCACCCCGAACTGGAGATCGACCTCGTCGCCTCGTCGGGGTTCCTCAACCCCTCGCGGCGCGAGGCCGACATGGCGATCCTGCTCGCTCGGCCCAGAAGAGGCCCGCTGATCACGCGCAAACTCGCCGACTACAGCCTCGGCCTCTATGCGCCCGCGGATCGGCCCGACTGGCAGGCGGCGGTCGAGGAATCGCCGCTGGCGCGCGCTGGCCTGCCCGTGGTCGGCTATGTCCCTGACATCCTCTATGCCCCCGAACTCGACTATCTGGACGAGATCGAGCCGGGGCTGCGCGCGACCGTGCGGTCGTCGTCGATTCTCGCCCAGCGGCGGATGATCGCGAGCGGCGCGGGCGTCGGGGTGCTTCCCTGCTTCCTGGCGGCCGAGGATGCTGCGCTGGTGCGGGTGCGGCCCGACCAGACGATCGGCCGCAGTTTTTGGCTCGCGCTCCACCGCGACATCGCGCCGCAACCGCGGATTCGCGCCTTTATCGACTGGCTCGACGGCGCGGTGCAGGCGCATCGGAAGTTGCTCGTTCCCTGACCGGACGATAAAAATGTCGCAAATTGTCGCACAGCGGCTATTTCCCTTGCTTCCTTCGGTTCAATCGGTTGAATAGGCCCGAATTCCCGCTCCCTCCCCGCGGATCGACACGAGATTTATCGACTATGCCCCACAAGAGGCTGCCGTCCCTGAGCGGGACCCTGGTCGCAGCGATTCTGTTGCTGACCGGCTGCGCGAACAAGGATGACGATTCCGGCCAGCGCGGGCAGGCTGCGCAAGTCGGCTATGTGGTCGTGACCACCGCGGCGGTGCCGATCACGACCGAGCTCGGCGGGCGCACCGTCGCCTTCGAAACGAGCGAGGTGCGACCGCAGGTGAACGGCCTGATCCGCCAGCGCCTGTTCACCGAGGGCGCGACGGTGCGCGCGGGCCAGCCGCTGTTCCAGATCGACGCGAGCCTCTATCGCGCCGCGGTCGCGCAGGCCGAGGCCAATCTGGCGAGCGCGCGGGCCAATGCGCAGGCGGCGGAGGAAAAGGCGAAGCGCTTTGAACCGCTCGCCAAGATGCAGGCGATCGCCGAGCAGGATTACAGCGACGCGCTCGCCGCCGCGCGCGTCGCCCGCGCCGCGGTGGCGCAGACCGCCGCCGCGCTCGACACGGCGCGGATCAACCTGCGCTACACCGCGATCGCGGCGCCGATCAGCGGCCGCATCGGCCGGTCGCTGGCGACGCCCGGCGCGCTCGTCAGCGCGAACCAGGCCGAACCGCTCGCCGTCATCCAGCGCACCGACCCGCTCTATGTCGATATCCAGCAGTCGGCGGCCGAACTGACCGCGCTGCGCCGCTCGCTCGCCGCCGGCGGGGTGCAGCCGGGCAGCACCGCCGTGCGCCTGCGGCTTGAGGACGGCAGCCTCTATCCAATCGTGGGGACGGTGCAATTCTCCGAAGTCACCGTCAACGAGGCGACGGGCACGGTGACGCTGCGCGCGCGCTTCCCCAATCCGCAGGGGCTGCTGCTGCCCGGCATGTTCGTGACCGCGCTGTTCGAGCAGGCGGTCGATCCGAAGGCGATGCTGGTGCCGCAGACCGCGGTGCAGCGCGACTTCGACGGATCGGCCTTCGTCTATCTCGTCGGCAAGGACGACAAGGCGGCGCGGCGCAAGGTCGTCGCCGAACGCACCGTCGGCGCCGACTGGGTCGTCACCGACGGGCTGAAGCCGGGCGACAGGGTGATCACGCAGGGGGTCGGCAACCTTCGGCAGGGCGCGCAGGTGAAACCGGTTCCCGCCAGCAGCCCGGAACGCGTGGGGGCATCCGCGGGCAAGGATGCGAACGAAGGAAAATAGCAGCCGATGTCGCGCCTCTTCATCGACCGGCCGATCTTTGCCTGGGTGCTGGCGATCATCGTCATGCTCGGCGGACTCGGCGCGCTGCGCGCGCTACCGCTCGAACAATATCCCGACATCGCGCCGACGCAGGTCAATATCCGCGCTTCCTATCCGGGCGCGTCGGCCGAAACGATCGAGAACAGCGTCACGCAGGTCCTCGAACAGCAGCTGACCGGGATCGACGGCCTGCTCTATTTCAGCTCGCAGTCGAGTTCGCGCGGGCAGGCGAGCATCACCGCCATCTTCGCCAAGGGCACCGACCCCGACATCGCGCAGGTCCAGGTCCAGAACAAGATTCAGACCGCCGTTTCCCGCCTGCCGCAGCAGGTGCAGCAGCAGGGGGTGCGCGTCACCAAGTCCAATTCGGACTCGCTGCTGCTCGTCGGCGTCTATGACGAGACCAACACGCGGTCGAACCAGGACGTGTCCGACTATATGGCGTCGAACATCCAGGACCCGCTGTCGCGCGTCGAGGGCGTCGGCGACGTCAATGTCTATGGCGCCCCGCACGCGATGCGCATCTGGCTGAACCCGCAGCGGCTCGCCGCGGTGTCGCTGATGCCAAGCGACGTGATCAACGCGATCAGCGCCCAGAACAGCGAGATCGCGGCAGGCGACGTCGGCGGCCTGCCCGCGCCACAGGGCCAGATGCTCAACGCGACCGTCACCGCCCAGTCGCGATTGCAGACCCCCGAAGAGTTCGAGGCGATCATCCTCAAGACACTCCCCGACGGATCGACGGTGCGGATCAAGGACGTCGCGCGGGTCGAGATCGGCGCCGAAAGCTATACGACGATCAGCCGGATCAACGGCCATCCCGGCGCGGGCATGTCGATCTCGCTGTCGCCGGGGGCCGACGCGCTCGAAACCGCCGACCGCGTCAAGACGCGGATGGAGGAACTGGCTGCCGACTTCCCCGACGGCCTCACCTACGGCTACACCAACGATTCGACCGCCTTCATCAAGCTGTCGGTCAAGGAAGTGCAGAAGTCGCTGTTCGAGGCGATCCTGCTCGTCGTCCTCGTCATGTTCGTCTTCCTGCAAAGCTGGCGCGCGGTGCTGATCCCGGCGATCGCGGTGCCCGTCGTGTTGCTCGGCACCTTCGCCGTTTTCTACATATTGGGTTTCAGTATCAACACGCTGACGCTGTTCGGGCTGACCCTCGCGATCGGGCTGCTCGTCGACGACGCGATCGTCGTCGTCGAGAATGTCGAGCGATTGATGGAAGAGAATCCCGGCATGTCGGCGCGCGAGGCGACGATCCAGTCGATGAAGGAATTGCAGGTCGCACTGATCGCGATCGCGCTCGTGCTGTCGGCGGTGTTCCTGCCGATGGCCTTCTTCGGCGGCTCGACCGGCGTCATCTATCGCCAATTCTCGGTCACCATCGTCTCGGCCATGGCGCTGTCGGTGCTCGTCGCGCTGATCCTGAGCCCGGCGCTGACCTCGACGTTGCTCAAGCCCCGCACGCACGGCGGCGAGCGGCCGCATCGCTTCCCGCGCCTGCATGCCGCGATGATCCGCGCCCGCGACGGCTTCAACACGCGCTTCGACCGCACGGTCGACCGCTATGTCGGCAACGTCACCACCGTGGTCGACCGCAAGTGGCTGTTCCTCGCCATCTATGCGCTGCTCCTCGTCCTGCTCGCGGCGATGTTCATGCGGCTGCCGGGCGGCTTCCTGCCCAACGAGGATCAGGGCCGCGTCTCGATCCAGTTCCGTCTGCCCGCGGGCGCGACCCAGGCGCGGACGCTGGAGGTGCGCGACCAGATCGAGCGCTATCTGCTGACGGAGGAGAAGGCGAATGTGCAGTCGGCCTTCCTGATCGCCGGCGGCGGGGGGGGCGGTGCGTCGGGGCAGAATACCGGTCAGGGCTTCGTCAACCTCGTCCATTGGGACGACCGGCCGGGCAAGGAGAACAGCGCCGACGCGATCGCCCAGCGTGCGCGCAAGGCGCTGTCGGGCCTGCGCGATGCGCAGGTGTTCGCGCTCGTCCCCGGTGCAGTGCGCGGGCTCGGCGACACGTCGGGCTTCACGATGGAGTTGCAGAATCGCGGCGGGATGACCCACGAACAATTCGCCGCGGCGCGCGACCGGCTGCTCACGATGGCGAACGCCAATGCGAAGCTGCAATCGGTGCGCCTCAGCGACCTTCCCGACGTCGCGACGCTGAAGATCGACATCGATACGCAGCGGCTGACCGCCTATGGCCTGTCGAACAGCGACGTCAACAGCACGCTCGCGACCGCGTGGGGCGGGCGCTACGTCAACGACTTCATCGACAAGGGGCGCGTCAAGCGCGTCTATGTTCAGGGCGACGCCCCCTATCGCGCGCGGCCCGAGGATATCGGCCAATGGTATGTCCGCTCGTCGAACGGGCAGATGGCACCCTTCTCCGCCTTTGCCGACATCGGCTGGTCGACGACGCCGAGCAGCACCTCGCGCTTCCAGGGCGTCTCCGCCTTCGAAATCTCGGGCCAGCCGGCCCCCGGCACCAGTTCGGGCGAAGCGATGAACGAGATGGAGCGGATGGCGGCCGAGATTCCCGGCACCAGCGTCGCCTGGGCGGGCGCCTCCTATCAGGAGCGGCTGTCGTCGGGTCAGGCGCCGCTGCTCTACGCGCTGTCGCTGCTCGTCGTCTTCCTCTGTCTCGCGGCGCTCTACGAAAGCTGGTCGATCCCGCTCGCGGTGCTGCTGGTTATCCCGCTCGGGCTCGTCGGTTCGGTGTTCGCCGTGTCGCTGCGCGGGCTGCAGAACGACGTCTATCTGCAGATCGGCCTGCTGACGACGATGGGGCTCGCGGCGAAGAACGCGATCCTAATGATCGAGTTCGCCGAGCAGGAGGAAAAGAAGGGCAAGCGCGTGATCGAGGCAGCGGTCGAGGCGGCGCGCATCCGTCTGCGCCCGATCCTGATGACGAGCTTCGCCTTCATCTTCGGCGTGCTGCCGCTGGCGCTCGCGACCGGCGCGGGCGCGAACAGCCGCGTCGCGATCGGCACCGCGGTGATCGGCGGCATGATGACCGCCGCTTTCCTCGCCATCTTCTTCATCCCGCTGTTCTTCGTCCTCGTGCGGCGTGGGGTGCGCGACGGGTTCGCGGCGCTCCGCGCCCGTTTCGGCAAACGCGGCGCCGGGCGGGGGGCAGCGGCATGAGGCGCGCGCCGCTCGCTCTCGCCGCGCTGCCGCTGCTGCTCGCGGGCTGTTCGCTCGCGCCGCAGAAGGTGCTGCCGACGCCGCCGGTGCCGCAAAGCTGGCCGGTGGGCGACGCCTATCTGGCCCAGAGCGAGGCGGCGCTGCCGATCCTGTCCTATACGCAAATCTTCACCGACCCGCGGCTGCAGACGCTCGTCGAGCAGGCGCTGGTGGCCAATCGCGACCTGCGCACCGCCTATGCCAATGTCGCCGCGGCGCGGGCGCAGGTGCGCGTGACGCGCGCGGCGCAATTTCCCGCGATCGGCGCAAGCGCCGGGGCCGGCTATGCCGATCGCGGCGCCGGCGGGGGCAGCGGCGATTTCGCCGTGCAGGGCGGGATCACCGGTTTCGAGCTCGACCTGTTCGGCCGTCTCGCCAATGCGACCGAAGCCGACCGCAACCGCGCGCTGGCGACCGAGGCGGCATCGCGCACGGTGCGCCTCGCGCTGATCGCCGACCTCGCGGGCGCCTGGGCCGCCTATGGCGCCGACCGCGACCTGCTGGCCATCGCCGAGGACACCGCTGCCAACGCGCGCGAGGCGGTGCGGCTGACCAGGGCCCGGCTCGACGGCGGCATCGCGCCGCGCACCGACCTGCGCCAGGCCGAACAGATATTGGCGACCGCCGAGGATTCGATCGCCCAGCAGAAGACGGCGCTGGCGCAGGACGAGAATGCGATCCGGCTGCTCGTCGGCGGCGACGTCGACCGCGCGCTGCTGCCCGCGACCCTTGTCGAGGCCAGCGCCGGAATCGCCGCGCCCCCCGCCGGGGTCCGCTCCGAAATCCTGCTGCGCCGTCCCGATGTGATCGAGGCCGAATATCGGCTGCGCGCCGCCAATGCCGACATCGGCGCGGCACGCGCGCGGCTGTTTCCGGCGATCTCGCTGACGGGCCTCGTCGGTTTCGCGAGCGACGCGCTGTCGGGCCTGTTCGACGGCGGCGCCTTCAACTGGTCGGCGGGCGCCGATGCGAGCGCGTCGATCTTCGATTTCGGCGGCCGCCGCGCCGGCGTCGCGGTGAGCGAAGCGCAGCGTGACGCGGCGCTTTCCAGCTATGAAGGCGCGATCCAGACCGCGTTCCGCGATGTCGCCGACGCGCTCGCGGTGCAGGGCACCATCGCCGAGCGCGTTCGCGCCGCGGCGGCGAACAGCGAAGCGACGGCCGACACCGCGGCGCTGACCGAGGCGCGCTATCGCGGCGGCGTCGACAGCTTCCTCTCCAGCCTCGACGCGCAGCGCAGCCTCTACAACGCGCGGCGCAGCGAAACCGCGACGCGCCTGCTGCTCGCGCAGACGCGCATCGCGCTGTTCCGCGCGCTGGGCGGCGACAGCGGCGCCGGGAGCGACGCGGCGGCGCGCTGAAATCCCTTTCGCACGAAGACGCGAAGCAAGCCCGTGCGGCCTTGGTAAGCGGATCATTATGAATTTCGTGCGTCCATCCGATCTCCCCTCCCGCTTGCGGGAGGGATCGGGGGTGGGCCAGCGGCGTTGCATTCGCCCACCCCGCTGCGGCTAGCGAACAAGTTCGCAAGCCTCGTCGCCCCTCCCGCAAGCGGGAGGGGGACCGAGCCTTTGCAGCCTATTCAAAACGCCCCCACACCCGCCGTCTTGACAAGCGGCGGGACTCACGCGCTAATAGAACATATAGAGAACATGTCATGCGCGATTCGTCCTCCCCTCTCGCCGGGCTGCGCCGCCGCATCGCCCGGATCGCCGCCGCCGGCGCGCCGCCCGGCGACGGCGCGTGGCTGACGAGCGGGCATGCGGGATTCGATGCCGCGCTCGGCGGCGGGCTGGCGATGGGGCGAGCGCATGAAATCTTCGCCGCCGACGCGCTCGATGCGGCCAGTGCCGCCGCCTTCGCCGCGCTGCTCGCCCTGCGCGGGCCCGGCGAAGCGCCGGTCCTGTGGCTGCGCACGGCGGACGGCGCGCGGCGTCAGGGGCATCTCTATGCGCCGGGCCTCGCCGAACTGGGGGGCGATCCGAACCGGCTGCTGCTCGTCGAGGCGCGCGATGCGACCGCGCTGCTCGCCGCCGCCAACGATGCCGTGCGCTGCCCCGGATCGGCGGCGGTCGTCGTCGAAAGCCGCGGCGCACTGGCGGCGCTCGACCTGACCGCGGGGCGGCGGCTCGCGCTCGGCGCGCGCGACGCGGGAACGGTGCTGCTGCTGCTGCGCTTCGCCGCCGAGCCGGTGCCGAGCATCGCCGAGACGCGCTGGCGCCTGGCCGCCGCGCCGTCGCGCGAACTGGAGGCGCAGGCACCGGGGGCGCCCGCCTTCGACCTGGAATTGCTGCGCTGGCGCGCCGGCCCTGCGGGCGCGCGCTGGCGGCTGGAGTGGAACCGTGACGAACGAGCCTTTGGGGACGCGGCGCTATCTGGCGCTCTTCTTCCCCTATCTTCCCGCCGAGCGTCTGTCGCGCACCGCGCCGCGGCCGCCTGACGCCCCGCTCGTCTTCGCCGAAAAGCGGCGCGGGGCGCTGTGCCTCGCGAGCGTCGGCGCCGATGCCGAGGCGCTGGGACTGGTCCCCGGCCTGCCGCTCGCCGACGCGCGGGCGCGCGTGCCCGACCTCGCCGTGGCCGCACACGATCCGGCGGGCGACCTGCTCTGGCTCGACCGGATCGCCGAGGGATGCGGGCGCTACACGCCGCTCGTCGCGCTCGATCCTCCCGACGGGCTGATCCTCGACATCGCGGGATGCGCGCACCTGTTCGGCGGCGAAGCGGCGCTGGTCGCCGATGTCGAGTCGCGGCTCGACCGGCTCGGGATGACGGTGCGCGCCGCGCTCGGCCCCACCGCCGATGCCGCCCGCGCGCTGACGCGCCACCCGGCCCCGCCCGCGCCCGACGAAGCGGCGGCGGTCCGGCGCCTGCCCGTCGCGGCGCTCGACCTCGAAGGCGAGGCGACGCGCGCGCTGCTGCGCGCCGGGCTGCGGACGATCGGCGATCTCGCGAGCCGGCCGATGGCGTCGATCGCCGCGCGCTTCGGCGCCGAGGCGGCCGGGAAGCTGCGCCGTATCCTCGGCGATGCGCCGAGCCCGCTCGCGCCGCGCCGGACGCCGCCGCCCGTCGCCGCCGCGCGCCGTTTCGCCGAACCGGTCGCAAGCACGGCGCATGCGACGACGGTGCTCGCCGAACTGACCGCCGAGGCGATCGCGGAGATGCGCGCGCGCGGCAAGGGCGGCCGTGCGTTCCACGCCACCTTCTTCCGCAGCGACGGCCTCGCCCGGACGATCGTGGTCGAGACCGGCCGGCCGACCCGCGATCCGGCGCTGGTGATGCGGCTGTTCGCCGAGCGCATCGACGGTCTGCGCGACCCGATCGATCCCGGCTTCGGCTTCGACATGATCCGGCTGGCGGTGCCGCGGCTCGAGGCGCTCGGCGCGAGCCAGCTGCGGCTCGAAGGCGGGGCGGTGCGGCGCGCGGCGATCGACGACCTGACCGACCGCCTCGCGGTCCGGCTCGGGCGCGGCCGCGTGCGCCGCCTTCGCCCCGCCGACACCCATATTCCCGAGCAGGCGCAGCTCGAACTGCCCGCGACCGACGCCGCGCCGCCGCAGCCCTGGCCCGCGGCGCCCGACGGCGAGCCGCCGCAGCGCCCCTTCTATCTCTTCGATCCGCCGCAGCCGATCGAGGTGATCGCCGAGGTGCCCGACGGGCCGCCGCAGCGCTTTCGCTGGCGCCGCGCGCTGCACGCGGTGCGTCTGTACGAGGGGCCCGAGCGCATCGCCGCCGAATGGTGGCGCCGCCGCGACAACAGGGGGCTGACGCGCGACTATTACCGCGTCGAGGATGTACAGGGCCGCCGCTACTGGCTGTTCCGCCACGGCCTTTACGACGAAAAGGACGGGCCGCGCTGGTATATCCACGGGCTGTTCGCATGAGCGAGACCTCCACCCCCGAACCGCCGCCCGAACCGGGTTTCGCCGAACTGGTCGCCGCGACCAATTACAGCTTCCTGCGCGGCGCCTCGCATCCCGCAGATATGGTAGCGGAGGCGATGGCGCTTGGTTTGAACGGCATCGGCATCGCCGACCGCAACAGCGTCGCGGGCGTCGTGCGGGCGCTGATCGGATTGCGGGACCTGCGCGCGAAAGCCGAGGCGGATGGGGTCGTACTTGCCCCTTTCAAGCTGGTGGTCGGCGCCCGGCTGGTCTTCGACGACGGCACACCCGACATCGTCGCCTACCCCACCACGCGCCACGGCTGGGGCCGCCTGACCCGCATGCTCACCATAGGCAATCGCCGCACCGAAAAAGGCGACTGCGTGATGAAGTTCCGGAATCTGCTGATTCATTGCGAAGACATGGTCCTGATCGCGTTGGCGACCGGGAAGGATGAATGTCTGTTGCATCGCCTCGCCAAAGCGGCCCCCGGCTCCCTGTGGCTTGGTGCGACCATGCCTCGCGGCGGCAGCGACCGGCGTCAGCTCGCCCGTCTCAGAGCCTTGGCCGAGCGGATCGGCATCCCCATGCTGGCCACCAACGACGCTCTTTACGCTACGCGCGCGGAGCGCCCCCTCCACGATATCGTCACCTGCATCCGCGAGGGCACGACCGTCCACGATGCCGGCCGCCTGCTTCACGCCAATGGCGAACGCCATCTGAAATCGCCGCGCGAGATGCGCCGCCTGTTCCGCGACTGTCCCGAAGCCATCGGCGAGAGCAACATCATCCTCGATCGCATCGCCTTCTCGCTCACCGATCTCGCTTATGCATATCCGCATGAGCCGGTCCCCGACGGCTGGACCCCGCAAAGCTGGCTCGAACATATGGTGATGGAAGCCGCGGCAAGTCATCATCCTGATGGATTGCCGACGCGTTGGCAGGAAGTGCTGGACGAAGAACTCAGCCTCATCCGCAAACGCAATTACGCCTGCTACTTTCTGACCGTCCACGACATCGTGAATCATGCACGGACGCGGAATCCGCCCATCCTTTGTCAGGGGCGCGGATCGGCCGCCAATTCGCTCGTCTGCTACCTGCTCGAAATCACGTCGATCGACCCGATCGCGAACAACCTGCTCTTCTCCCGCTTCCTGTCCGAAAAGCGCGGCGAGCCGCCCGACATCGACGTCGATTTCGAGCATGAGCGACGCGAGGAGGTGATGCAATATGTCTATCGCCGCTATACGCGACGTCGCGCCGGTATCGTCGCGACGGTCATCCATTATCGCCCGCGCAGCGCGATTCGCGAGGTGGGAAAGGCACTCGGCCTCAGCGAAGACGT
Source organism: Sphingopyxis sp. 550B (assembly GCF_057401805.1). Taxonomy (NCBI): domain Bacteria; kingdom Pseudomonadati; phylum Pseudomonadota; class Alphaproteobacteria; order Sphingomonadales; family Sphingopyxidaceae; genus Sphingopyxis; species Sphingopyxis sp. 550B. The sequence continues at coordinate 728,626 of NZ_CM171610.1, forward strand.
CACTGCGCGGCTTGCCGATACGAGTTGGGGAAGCTGGGGTGACGAGGTGCCGGTGCAGCGATTGGCCGAGGCCGGGCTCGATCCGACAAATGGCGAGATCGAACGACTACACCGCTTCATCAGCGAACTGCTGACCTTTCCACGCCACTTGTCGCAGCATGTCGGAGGCTATGTGCTGACCGAGGATCGGCTCGACGAGACGGTGCCGATCCACAATGCCGCGATGGAGGATCGCACCTTTATCGAATGGGACAAGGACGATATCGACGCGCTGAACCTGATGAAGGTCGACGTTCTCGCGCTCGGCATGCTGACCTGCATCCGCAAATGCTTCGACCTGATGCGATGCCACGATCTCGGCGACCATGATCTCAAGAGCGTGCCGGAAGAGGATCCAGCCGTTTACGACATGCTCTGCAAGGGCGACAGCATCGGCGTCTTTCAGGTCGAAAGCCGCGCGCAGATCAATATGCTGCCGCGGTTGAAGCCCAGGACATTCTACGATCTCGTCATTCAGGTCGCGATTGTCCGGCCCGGACCGATCGAAGGAGATATGGTCCACCCCTATCTGCGCCGCCGCAACAAGGAAGAATCTCCGGACCTCCCTTTGCGCGCAGGACACGCTGCGAATGAACTCGAAGAGATATTGGGAAAGACCGAAGGGGTGCCGCTGTTTCAGGAACAGGCGATGAAGCTTGCCATCACCGCCGCAGGCTTCACCCCCGATGAAGCGAACGGATTGCGGCGCGCGATGGCGACCTTTCGCAATCTGGGCACTATCGACCAATATGAAGAAAAGATGATCGGAGGCATGGTCCGTCGCGGCTACCAGAGAGATTTCGCCGAGCGCTGTTACAACCAGATCAAGGGTTTCGGCAGCTATGGCTTTCCAGAGAGTCACGCCCAGTCCTTCGCCAAGCTCGTTTACGTGTCGTCATGGCTGAAATGTCATCACCCCGCCGTCTTCGCCTGCGGCATCCTGAACTCGCAGCCGATGGGCTTCTATGCCCCCGCGCAGCTCGTCGGCGACGCGCGCGCGCATGGGGTCGAGGTGCGCGCGGCCGATGTGAACGCCAGCGGGTGGGACAACAGCCTCGAACGCCGGGACGACGACCGCCTCGCGCTGCGGCTCGGTTTCCGGCAGGTCGACGGGTTCCGCGAGGCGTGGGCGCAGCGGCTTGTCGAGGCGCGCACCGCTCCCCCCGCCTCCCCGTTCGTCAGCGTCGAGGATCTGGCGCGGCGCACCGGTCTGCCGCCGCGCGCGCTGCGCCTGCTGGCGGAAGCCGACGCGTGCCGCTCGATGGAACTCGAACGGCGACCGGCGCTGTGGAACGCGCGGCGGGTGCGGCAGGGGGTGCTGCCGCTGTTCGACGCCGCCGGGGCGGACGAACTGGGGCCGGAGGCGGAGGCCGACCTGCCGCCGACGCCGCTCGTCGAGCATGTCCTCACCGATTATCAGACGACGCGTCTGTCGCTGAAGGGGCATCCGATGGCGTTCCTGCGCCGCGCCTTCACCGACGAGGGCGTGCTGAGCTGCACGGAGGCCGCGGCGGCGAAGAACGGGCGGATCGTCCGTACCGCAGGGGTCGTGCTGATCCGCCAGCGGCCGGGCAAGGGGAACGCGATTTTCATCACGCTCGAGGACGAGAGCGGGATCGTCAATGTGCTGCTGTGGGCGCGCCACTTCGAGCGCTATCGCCGCGCCGTCATGGCGTCGCGGCTGATGCTGGTCGAGGGCGAGGTGCAACGGAGCCGGGAGGGCGTCGTCCACCTGATGGCGAGCCGCATCGTCGACCGCACCGCGATGCTCGACGCACTGGGCAACGCCGCGCCGCAGGCGCCGATGCCGCGCCCCGGCCATCCGCGCAACGTCCGCATCCTGCCCAAATCACGCGATTTCCATTGACCGCATGAAGGCCGAGAATATTCGCGCAGCGGCGCAAAGGCAGGGATACGGTTCGCGCCGGGCGATGTCCCCGACTGAAAAGCCCCGTGCTCCCGCGCAGGCGGGAGCCCAGAGCGGATAGCGCCAAGGTCGGCGTCGGATCGCTCTGGGTCCCCGCCTGCGCGGGGACACACAAGCCTTACACAGGCTCCGCCCCCATGGCCCCGGCGCCACCGCGCGAATCCAAACGAAAGACGCCCCGGTCGTGGGGAGACCGGGGCGTCTGGATCAGGCCAATAAGGGACCAACCAAAGTCGGCCTGAAAATCAGTCTTGCGGCGCCTTAGCGCAGCAGGTTCATCACGCCCTGCTGGCTCTGGTTCGCCTGGGCGAGCATCGCCGTCGAGGCCTGGGCGAGGATGCCGGCGGCCGCGAGGTTGGTCGATTCGGCCGAGAAGTCGGCGTCTTCGATGCGCGACTTCGAGTCCGCCAGATTGGTGACGCCCGAGGTCAGATTGTTGATCGCCGCATCGAGACGGTTCTGCTGCGCACCGAGGTTGGCACGCTCGGTCGCCACCGTCTGGATCGCGTCGTCGAGAATCTTCAGCGCGTCCTTGGCATCGGCTTTACCGGCCGTCACGGTGGTCAGCGACAGGTCGATGTCGGCAACCGAGCTACCAGCAACCGGCGTATTGCCTGCCGTCGCCACCGTGCCCAGCGCGTTGGCATGCAGATCGCCGATCGTAATCGTCACCTCGTCACCACTGTTGAGACCCGTCTGGATATCGAAGCTGGCGGCGGTGGTGGCCGTGTTCGCGCCGCCATTGGTGCCGAACAGCTTGTTGTCGTTGAAGGTGGTGCGATTGACGACGTCGTTGATCTGGTCCTTCAGCGCCGTGAATTCGGTCTGGAGCGCCTTGCGGTCGTTGTCGCCCAGCGTGCCGTTCGACGCCTGGAGCGCCAGTTCGCGCATGCGGACGAGGATGTCGGCGACGCTGCCCGCGGCGCTGTCGGCGGTCTGCGCCAGCGAGATGCCGTCGTTGGCATTGCGGATCGCCTGGCTCATGCCGCGCGACGCCGCGTTCATGCGGGTCGCGATGGCGAGGCCGGCGGCGTCGTCCTTCGCGCTGTTGATGCGCTTGCCGCTCGACAGGCGTTCCATCGCGGTGGCCTGCATCTGATTGGCAACACGCGAGCTGTTCTGCGCGCGCAACGCGCTCACATTGGTGTTGATGACAGTCATGTTGTTCCTTTCCGGCCGAGAGGCCATTCCCGTGGTGTGATGGCTCGGCGAGCGGTCACGGATGAGGTAACGGCGGGATGCTGCGCGGATTAAGCCGATGCATCAAAAAAAGACGCCCCGGTCGTGGGGAGACCGGGGCGTCTGGATCAGGCCAATAAGGGACCAACCAAAGTCGGCCTGAAAATCAGCCTTGCGGCGCTTAGCGCAGCAGGTTCATCACGCCCTGCTGGCTCTGGTTCGCCTGGGCGAGCATCGCCGTCGAGGCCTGGGCGAGGATGCCGGCGGCCGCGAGGTTGGTCGATTCGGCCGAGAAGTCGGCGTCCTCGATGCGCGACTTCGAGTCCGCCAGATTGGTGACGCCCGAGGTCAGATTGTTGACCGCCGCATCGAGACGGTTCTGCTGCGCACCGAGGTTGGCACGCTCGGTCGCCACCGTCTGGATCGCGTCGTCGAGGATCTTCAGCGCATCCTTTGCATCGGACTTTGATGCCGTCGACGCCGCCAGCGACAGGTCGATGTCGGCAACCGACTTGCCGGCCGCCGGCGTGGCGGTGGCCGTCGCACCCGTGCCCAGCGCGTTGGCATGAAGATCGCCAAGCTTGATGGTCACCGTCTCGGTCTTGTTGAGACCGGTCTGGATATCGAAGCTGGCGGGCGTGATGACCTCGGCGCCGCCACCAGCAGCGGGGTTGGCGCCGAACAGCTTGTTGTCGTTGAAGGTGGTGCGATTGACGACGTCGTTGATCTGGTCCTTCAGCGCCGTGAATTCGGTCTGGAGCGCCTTGCGGTCGTTGTCGCCCAGCGTGCCGTTCGACGCCTGGAGCGCCAGTTCGCGCATGCGGACGAGGATGTCGGCGACGCTGCCGGCAGCGCTGTCGGCGGTCTGCGCCAGCGAGATGCCGTCGTTGGCGTTGCGGATCGCCTGGCTCATGCCGCGCGACGCCGCGTTCATGCGGGTCGCGATGGCGAGGCCGGCGGCGTCGTCCTTCGCGCTGTTGATGCGCTTGCCGCTCGACAGGCGTTCCATCGCAGTGGCCTGCATCTGATTGGCAACACGCGAGCTGTTCTGGGCCCGCAGCGCGCTCACATTGGTGTTGATGACAGTCATATTAATCCTTTCAGGCCGAGAGGCCGTTCCCGTGGAGTGAGGGCTCAGCGAGCGGTCACGAAGCCAGTAACGGCGGAGCGCGGGTCGGATTAAGCCGCGGTGTCAAAAAAATGTCGGACGCGGCGTCAAGCCTGTCGGCATCCGATCAAATCACTGAAAATCAGCCGATAAATATTCTGGCACGCGCCTTGCATTGTTCTTTGGCGTGCGGCGCGCCGCGCCACGACGGAACCGGATGAGAGCGAATGAGCACCATCGATCAGAGCCGACTGCTGCAGATGCGCAGTTCGATCCTCAATCAGAACCAGGCGCTGCAGCGCGCCGCGGGTCGCGGCGGCATCGACGCGGGCGGCGCCGCGGAAGGGACGCCCGATTTCGGGTCGGCGATCTCGGCCGCGCTCGAACAGGTCAACGCCCAGCAGCATCGGGCGAGCGACGTCAGCGAAGCCTATGAACGCGGCGACACGCACGACATCGTCAGCGTGATGATCGAGCGGCAGAAGGCCTCGCTCGGCTTCGAGACGACCCTGCAGGTCCGCAACAAGCTGCTCTCCGCCTATCGCGACATCATGAACATGCCGGTGTAACCCATGGCCGAAGCCCAAGTCCTGACCCCCGTCGAAACCGCCAACCGCCTGCCCGTCCCAGCGATGGGCGGCCGGTTCGCGCCCGTCCAGCAATTCATCCGCCAGCCCGCGGTCCAGCGCGCGCTGCCCGCGATCGCCACCAGCACCGCGATCGGCATCGCCGCGCTCGCCTGGTTCATGACCTCGGCCGCGCCGCAGACCCAGCTCTTCGCCGGGCTCGACGACGCCGACAAGGCGGCGGTCGCCGACGCGCTGCAGACGCAGGGTATCGCCCACAGCATCGACCCCGCGACCGGCGCGCTGACCGTCGATGCCGACAAGCTCTATCAGGCGCGCATCGCGCTCGCCGGCCAGGGCCTGCCCCGGGCGCAGCCGAGCGGCGACAGCCTGATCGCCGCGCTGCCGATGGGATCGAGCCGCGCGATCGAGGGCGAAACGCTGCGCTCGGCGCGCGAGGCCGACCTGTCGCGGACGATCGAGACGATCGACGCGGTCCGCAGCGCACGCGTCCATATCGCCGCCGCCGAGCCGAGCCTGTTCGTCCGCGAGGACAAGCCCGCGACCGCGTCGGTGATGCTGACGCTGCAGAACGGCCGCTCGCTGTCCGAGGGGCAGGTGCAGGCGATCCGCTTCCTCGTCGCCTCGTCGGTGCCCGGCATGAACGCCGACCAGGTGCAGGTGATCGACCAGCGCGGCGCGCTGCTGTCCGACGGCGCGACGAGCGGCGACATGAAGGCCTTTCAGCTCCAGACGCAGATCGAGGACCGCTTCCGCCGCGCGCTCGAAACGCTGCTCGGGCCGATGCTCGGCGCCGGCAACTACAGCGTCGAGGTCCACGCCGACATCGACATGTCCGAAAGCCAGGCGACGCGCGAAAGCTTTCCCGAGAATGATCGCGCGCTGCGCAGCGAGCAGGTGACGCGCACCGTGAGCGGCCAGGGCACCCCGCCCGCGGTCGGCATCCCCGGCGCGCTGTCGAACCAGCCGCCGCCCGCCACCACCCTGTCGCAGGCGCCCGAGGCGGCGCCGGCCGGGGCGCCCGCCGCCTCGACGCAGAGCAACGAGAATGCCGCCCGCGCCTATGAGGTCGGCCGCGAGATTTCGGTGACGCACAGCCCGCAGGGCCGCCTGCGCCGCGTCTCGGTCGCGGTCGCGCTCAACCAGGGACAGAAGGCGCTGAGCCAGGGCGACATCGCCAAGATCGACGGGCTGGTGAAGGGCGCGATCGGATATGATCAGACGCGCGGCGACATGGTCGCGATCAGCCAGCGCCCCTTCGCCAAGGTCGAGGACAGCGCCCCCGCCTTCTACGATCAGGCCTGGTTCCTGCCGCTGGTCAAGCAGGCCGGCGCGATCCTCGCTGCCCTGCTCGCCTTCCTGTTCGTCGGCCGGCCGCTGATCAAGGCGGCGAAGGCGCGCACCGCCGCGCGTGCCGAGCGCGACGCGGCGATCGAGGAAAGCTTGCTCGCCGCCACCGAAGGCAGTCCCGCGCTCGCCGCGCCCGACGCGCAGCGCGCGAACCGCGAGATCACGCTGGAGATGATCGAGGCGGCGCCGAGCTATGAAGCGCGCGCCAATCTGGTGCGCGCCTTCGTCCGCCAGGATTCGCAGCGCGCCGCGCTCGTCGTCCGCCAACTGATGCAGGAGGCGGCCCGTGGCTGATGTCCTCGACGCCGAGATCGCCCCGCCGGTGGAGGTCCGTCCCGCGATCGACGGGTCGTCGGCCGCGGCGATCCTGCTGATGCTGCTCGACGAAAGCGAGGCGGCGACGATCCTCAAGCATCTCGATCCCGACGAGGTGCGCCAGCTCGCCAAGTCGATGTTCGACACCGCGAACGCGTCGGAAGTGCAGATCGAGCAGGCGCTCGACCGCTTCGTGACGCGCAGCCGCAACGTCAGCGCACTCGCGGTCGGTGCCGACACCCGCATCCGCGCGGTGATCAACCAGGCGGTCGGCAACGTCCGCGCCGACAATATCCTCTCCGCCGTCGCGCCGCAGTCGAGCGCCGCATCGCTCGAGATGCTGCGCTGGATGGACGTCGAGGCGATCAGCGCGCTGCTCGCGAGCGAACATCCGCAGGTCGGCGCGCTGATCCTGTCGGTGCTCGTTCCCGACGTGGCGGCGCGCGCGATCGAATCGCTCGACGAACTGCTCCAGGCCGACCTCGTGTTGCGCGCGGCGCAGCTCACTGCCGTCCCGGTCGCCGCGATCGAGGATCTCGAAGCGGTGCTCACCGCCGCCAATGTCGGCGGGCAGCGCGTCGCGAAGCAGCCGATCGGCGGGCCGAGCGACGTCGCCAAGATCATGAAGGTGATGCCCCGTCACCTGTCCGAGCGCACCATCCGGGCGCTCAAGAAGCACGACAAGCAGCTGGCCCAGACGATCGAGGAGGAAATGTTCATCTTCGAGAATCTGCGCGACCTCGACATGCGCAGCCTCGGCACCATCCTGCGCGCGGTCGACGCCGCCCAGCTCGCGCTCGCGCTCAAGGGTTCGGACGAGGCGATGGCCGACCTCTGCCTGTCGACGATGTCGAAGCGTGCGGCGGAAACGATCCGCGACGAGATGGCCGAAATGACGATGGTCAAGCGCACCGACGTCGACGAGGCGCAGAAGGCGATCATGCAGATCGTCCGCCAGATGGCCGCGAACGGCGATATCGTGATCGCGGGCGGAGCCGACGATTATGTCTGATCGCTCCGTCGAAACCGGCTTCACCCCCGTCCTGCTCGCGGCCGCCCAGGCGCGCGGCGGCGGCTTTCGCCCGCTGCACCTCGGTCCCGCGCCGCGCGCCGCCGAGGCCCCACCGCCCGCCCCCGAACCCGCCGAGGCCGAGCCCGCCGACGATCCGTTCGCGCGCGGTCTGGCCGAAGGCCAGCGCCTCGCCGAGGCCGGCTTCGCGGTCGAGCGCCATCAGCTCCTCGCGCTCGTCGCCGCGGCCGAAGCGCTGCAGGACGAACCGAGCGAGGAACTGGCGCAGCTCATCGCCGAGACGGTCGAGCGACTGGTCCGCCAGATCGTCGAAAGCGCGCCGATCGACGCCGAATGGCTGCAGACGCAGGCCGACATCGCCGCCGCGATGGTCGCCGAGGCCGACAAGGCGCGCACGCTGTGGGTCAACCCCGCCGACGCCGTGCTGCTGTCGGGCAGCGGCATCGCGCTGCCGATCGAGGCCGACGCCGCGATGATGCGCGGCACCGTGCGCATCGAAACCTCGACCGGCTGGATCGAGCACGGCCGCGCCGTCTATCTCGACGAACTGCGCGCCGCGCTGGGCAGCCAGGACGCCGCCGCATGACGCGCCGGCTCGCCATGACCGCGCATCAGCTCCTCGGGCCGATCGACCTGACGCACGCCTCGCCGCGGCGCATCGGCACACTCGTCGCGCACGAAGGGATCATGCTCGAAGTATCGGGTTTCCCGATGCCGCTCGGCAGCAATGTCCGCATCAGGTCGGCGACGGGCGATCCGATCCACGGCGAGGTCGTCGGCTTTCGCGGCCAGAGCAGCCTCGTCCTGCCGTTCGACGCCAACATGCCGCTCGTCACCGGCGCGCCGGTCGAGCCGCACGGCGCGAGCAGCATGGTCGCGGTCGGCAAGGCGCTGCTCGGTCGCATCATCGACGCACAGGGCCATCCGCTCGACGGCCGCCCGCCGGTGCAGTCGCAATTCCAGTGGCCGCTCGCCGGCCGCAAGGTCAATCCGCTGCGCCGCGGCCGGGTGACGAAGCCGCTCAACATGGGCGTGCGCGCGATCAACGGGCTGCTCACCGTCGGCGAGGGCCAGCGCGTCGCGATCATCGCCGGATCGGGCGTCGGCAAGTCGGTGCTGATGGGCCAGATGATCGCCGGCACAGAATGCGACGTGATCGTCGTCGGCCTGATCGGCGAGCGCAGCCGCGAGGTCAGCGACTTCGTCGAGACCAAGCTGCCCCCCGCGGTGCGCAAGAAATCGGTCGTTGTCGCGGTTCCCGCCGACCATCCGCCGCTGCTCCGCCTGCGCGCCGCGATGCGCGCGACCGCGATCGCCGAGGCGTTCCGCCAGGAAGGCAAGAAGGTGCTGCTGCTGATCGACAGCCTGACCCGCGTCGCGCACGCGCAGCGCGAGATCGGGCTGACGCTGGGCGAACCGCCGACGATGAAGGGTTATCCGCCGTCGGTCTTCGCGCTCATCCCCTCGCTCGTCGAGCGCGCCGGCAACGACAGCCAGACCGGCGGCTCGATCACCGCGCTCTACACCGTGCTCGCCGACGGCGGCGACATCGATGATCCGGTCGTCGACAGCGCCCGCGCGATCGTCGACGGCCATATCATCCTGTCGCGCCAGCTCGCCGAACAGGGCGTCTATCCCGCGATCGACGTCGCGCGCTCGCTGTCGCGCACCATGGCCGATTCGGTCGATCCCGACCATGCCGCGGCCGCCGCGCGCTTTCGCCAGCTCTGGTCCGCCTATGAGGAGAATCGCGACCTGATGCTGATGGGCGCCTACGTCGCCGGCAGCGACCCGGTGCTCGATACCGCCATCGCGCGCCGCGCCGACCAACTCGCATTCGTTTCCCAACCCGCCGCCGCGCAGGTCGATTTCCAGACCTCGCGTCAGTCCCTTGTCGAAGGATATTCCGCATGAACGCCCGTACCGCACGCCGCAAACGCATCATCCGCGTGCGCTCCGTCGAACATCAGATGGCGGAGGCCAATCTGGCGCGCGCCAAGGGCGAGCTGGCGAGCCTCGTCGAACTGGCGCAGCGGCTCGAGACGCTGCGCGTCGACCTCGCGATGGCGAAGGGCGCGGTCGCGGGACGCGCGCTCAATTCGGTCGGCGAACTCGGCATGCGGCTCGACATGGCGAAGGAGAATCTCGCCGCGCCGCTCAGCCACGCCAGCGCCCGCCGCGACGAGATGGGCGTGCGCGCGCAGCATGCGATGATCAAGGAGGAATCGGCGGTGCGCCTCTACGAGCGCAGCCGCCGCTCCGACGAGGCCGACATGGAACGCCGTAGCGACGCCAACCGCCCCTTCCGCCGCCGCGCGATGAGCCTGCGCCTGATCGAGGGGGGCGCCGCATGATGAGCACCACCCTGCTCCAGACACCGACGCAGCCGGGCCTCGCGGCGATTGGCCAGACTCCGGCGGGCGACGGCGAGAGCGGGTTCGACGAGTTGATCGCCGCCATGCCGGGCGCTGCCGTCACGGCATCGCCTGCTGTGCCGTCCACCACGCCCGTCGCCGACGCGGCAGCGGCGCCGATTGCGGACGCCGAAACCACCTTGCCGGTCCCGGCGCCCGTCGTGCCGGGCGAAGCGGACGCCGCCCCGGTCGAAACCGTTCCCGCGGTGCCGGCAGACGACCAGCCCGTGTCGACCGAAGGTCCGCGACCCGATCTCGCCGGAAAGCCCGCTCCGGCGCCCGCAGCGCAGGTCGCCGGGGGCGAGGTCGAAACCGCGCCGACCCGCACGACGCCGCCGCACCGCCGGCCCGTCGAGGCCGAGGACAACCCCGTTGCCGCCGACCGGCGCGCTGCCGAGGCGGCCGCCAGCCTGATCGCCGTCTTTGCCGGCAAGCACGGCCGCGACGCGGCACCGATTCGCACCCATGCCGCCGCGGCCGAGGGCGAAACGGACGGACCCGTCCCGACGCCCCCCGATGGCGAAACGCCGACCGCCGCGACGACGACGCTGCCCTTCACGGCCGCACAGGCTGACGCATCCGCGCCTGCGCCCGCCACTGCGGCGCCTGCGGCACCGGTGCCCGGCGCTGCCGCAGCCGCGCCGACGCCGGACTTTGCGGGACCGCGCTACGCGGCACCCACGACCCCGGTTACGCCGGCCGTCGTCCGCCCGGACGCGATGCCAACGGCCGATCCGCAGGCGCCGAAGCCCGCCGCGACCGATGGCGGTGCTTCGATGACGGTGCTGTTCACCCAGCCGGCGGCCCCCGCCGCGACGGGTGTCGCGCCGACAGCGCAGCCCGTCCCGGTCGCCGAGCGCACGCTCGACATGGGCAGCGACGATCGCTGGATCGCGCAGCTCGCCGCCGACATCGCCGCGACCAAATCATCCGATGGCGACATCGCCTTTCGCCTGATGCCGCGTCATCTCGGCCGGCTCGACGTCGCGATGCGCCAGGGCGACGAGGGCGTGACGCTGAAGCTCGACACGCAGCATGAGGCGACCGCGACGATCGTCCACGCCGCGCAGGGCCGGCTGGTCGAGGATCTGCGCCAGCAGGGCGTGCGCGTCGCCGGCGCCGAAGTCACCTGCACCCCCGGCGAGACCGGACGCCAGTCGCAGCAGGGCCAGGGCCGCGGCGATCAACCCGCCGGCCAGACCGCCCATCTCATCGAAACCGCCACCGAGCGCGCCGAGCCGCGCGACACCGACCGAGCCGCCGATCGCCGCGGCCGGTTCGCCTGATCAGGAAAGGACAAAGGGTCATGTCCAAGGAACAGACCGAAACGCCCAAAAAGGGCGGCAAGATGAAGAAGATGCTGATGCTGGGCATCGGCGCCGTCGTGCTGATCGGCGCGGGCACCGGCGCCGGCATCTATCTGGGCGGCGGACTCGCGAGCGAGGCCGCGAAGCCCGAGGATCATTATCCCAAGCTGGTGCTGCGCAGCGCCGGCAGCGAAGCCGCGGCCGAGGGCGAAGGCGAGGGCGGCAAGAACGCGCCGCTGAAGGTCGGAACCGTGTCGGTTCCCAACGACCGCTTCCAGATCGATCCGCGCAAATATGAGATCACCTATTATCCGATGCCCGACAGCTTCACGACCAACCTGGCCGACGGGTCGGGCTTCCTGCAGGTCGGGATCAGCCTGTCGACCTTCTACGACGGCAAGGTCATCACCAACATCAAGCGCCAGGAAGTGCCGATCCGCTCGGCGGTGCTGATGGTGCTCGCCGAGCAGGACCCGGCGCTGCTGTCGACATCGGGCGGCAAGCAGCAGCTTCAGCGCCAGCTCACCGGCGCGATCAACCAGGTGCTGCGCGAGAAGGAAGGCTTCGGCGGCATCGACAATGTCTATTTCACCAGCCTGGTGATCCAGTGACGCAGGCCGCCCATACCACCGCCGCGCCCGAAGCCAGGGCGTCGCTGCTGCTGCGCAAGGCGGAGGGCAGCTATGCCTTTCCGGCGCTCGACGGCATCGCCAACCAGTTCGCGCGCAGCCTGCGCGACCTGATCCGTGCCCTCGGCGCGCCGCTGGTGCAGGTCGAGCGCGCGGCGGCCGGCCATATGAGCTTCGCCGACTGGTGCGGGTCGATCGCGCCCGGCATCCACTGGCGCTATCACGCGCCGCCGCTCAAGGGGCCGGTGCTGCTCGGCGCCGGACGCGGGCTCGTCCTCCAGCTCGTCGACATCTTCTATGGCGGCAAGGGCCAGCTCGCGGGCGACCGCGAGGACCTGACCGACGCCGAGGAACGATTCGCCGCGCGGATCGGCCGCGACATGGGGCGGCAACTCGCGATCGCGTGGCGCGGTACGATGGGGATCGAACCCGAACTCGATTGCGTGACCTGCGATCCGGCGAAGCTCGCGGCGGTGCGCGCCGACGACGAACTGCTCGTCCAGCGCTTCACGCTGCGCGGCGCGCCGTTCGACGGCCAGACGATCGTCTGCGCCTATCCGCTCGCCGCGCTGCGCGGAATCGCGGGCGCCGAGCCGGTTCCCGAGATCGACGACCATCCCGCGACCGACCCCGTGTGGGCGGCGAAGCTCGACGGCACGCTGCGCGGGGTACGCCTGCCGGTGCGCTCGGTCCTCGCGCGGCCCGAGATCAGCCTGACGAAATTATTGTCGCTGCAGGTCGGCGATATCATTCCGTTAACCATATCGCGTCATGTCCCGATAACCATAGCCGGCCGGAACTTCGCGGTCGGCAGCATCGGCGAGGCCAACGGCAACGCCGCCATATTGATCGACCGAATCGAAAGAGGATCGGACCATGAGTGACCTGGAAGAAGCCCCGCCCGCCGCGCGCCGCGACCGCCGCGATGCCGGTATCGGCGCGGCGCCCAATTTCGACCTGCTCGCGGGCGTTTCGCTGCGCGTTTCGGTCGAGGTCGGCTCGACCTCGATGACGCTCGCCGAACTGCTCGCGATGACCGAGGGCAGCGTCGTCGAGCTCGACCGCGCCGCGAACGACCTGCTCGACATCTATGCCAACGGCACGCTGATCGCGAAGGGCGAGATCGTCAGCGTCGACGGCCGCTACGGCATCCAGATCGCCGACGTCGTCGCCCCCGACAATCGCCTCGGCGGTTTCGAGCGGAGGGCCTGATGCTCGAATATCTCCTGCGTCTGCTGATCCTGCTGCCGCTGGTCGGCGGCATGGCGTGGGGCAGCCTGTGGCTGTGGAAGCGCGTCCAGATGGGCGGCCCGCTGGCCGGAGCGAGGCAGGAGCGGCCGATCGAGATGGTCGGCGTGCTGCCGCTCGGCCCCGGTACCAAGCTCGCCGTGGTCGAATTCGCCGGGCAGCGGATCCTGCTCTCGGTCTCGCGCGGCCAGGTCACGCGCCTCGCCGACAACAGCCAGGGCGATTTTCATGTCGGCTGATCCGGCCGGGACGACCCGCCGCCGCATCCGCTGGCTGCGTGCCGCCGCGATCGCCGGCGGCGTCGCGCTGCTCGCCGCGGCGCCCGCCGCGCACGCACAGGCCGCCGACGGGTTGACCCGCGCGGTCGGCGAGATCGGCGGCAACGGGCGACCGCTGACGCTGTCGCTCCAGATACTCATCCTGATGAGCCTGCTGACGGTGCTGCCGTCGCTGCTGCTGATGATGACCAGCTTCACGCGCATCATCATCGTGCTGTCGATCCTGCGCCACGCGCTCGGGCTCCAGCAGACGCCGCCGAACCAGGTGCTCGTCGGGCTCAGCCTGTTCCTGTCGCTGTTCGTGATGCAGCCGGTGATCAGCGAAGTGAACCGCGTCGCGATCACCCCCTACGGCCAGGAACAGATCGATATCGGCGAAGCGCTGGTCCGTTCGGGCGATTCGCTGCACGGCTTCATGATGCAGCAGACGCGCAAGACCGACCTGATGATGTTCGCGAAGATCGCCAAGGCGCCGACCTACGCGAGCCCGAAGGACGTGCCCTTCTCGATCCTGCTCCCCGCCTTCGTCACCAGCGAACTCAAGACCGCGTTTCAGATCGGCTTCCTGATCTTCCTGCCCTTCCTGGTCATCGACCTGATCGTCGCCTCGTCGCTGATGTCGCTGGGCATGATGATGCTGTCGCCGACGGTCATATCGATGCCCTTCAAGCTGCTGCTGTTCGTCCTCGTCGACGGCTGGGCGCTGACGATGGGCTCGCTCGCCTCCTCCTTCGGAACCTGAGGGGCTGACCATGGAAGCGGACTATTTCATCGGGGTCGCGCAGCAGTCGCTGTGGGTGCTGGCGCTCGCCGCCGCACCGATCCTGATTCCGGTGCTCGTCGTCGGCGTGCTGCTCGGCATGGTGCAGGCGGCGACCTCGATCAACGAACAGACGCTCAGCTTCGTGCCGAAGCTGATCATCACCGCGGTCTGCCTCGCCATCTTCGGCAGCAGCATCCTCGTGCTGCTCACCGACTTCACCCGCGATCTGTTCGCCCAGATACCCAATCTCGTCCGCTAGCGCCGCGATGGATCCCGCCGACATCCCGAACGTGGAGGCGATGCTCCAGCTCTGGATGCTGGGGATGATCCGCCCCGGCGCGGCCTTTCTGGCGGCGCCGGTGTTCGGCGCGGCCAATGTGCCGGTGCAATTGCGGCTGATCGTCGCGCTCGCGGTCGGCGTGCCCGCGGTCGCCGCTTCGGGCCTTGCGCTTCCCGTCGAGGGAATCGTCTCGCTGCCCGGCTTCCTGCTGATCGTCGGCGAGGTGGTGATCGGGCTCGGCATCGGCTTCGTGCTCCAGATGGGGCTCGCCGCCGCGCTGCTCGGCGGCGAGACGATCAGCAACGCGATGGGCCTCGGCTTCGCGTCGATGATCGATCCGCTGAGCGGCACCGCCAGTTCGGCGATCGGCCAGTTCCTCTCGATGCTGGCGACCGCGCTCTTCCTCGCCGCCGACGGCCACCTGCTGCTCGTCGGCATCATCGTCGACAGCTATACCGCGCTGCCGCCGGGGGGCGCCTTTCCCTCCTTCGCCGCGATCGGCGGCATCCTGCGCTTTGCGAGCCTGATGTTCGCCGCCGGGCTGACGATCGCGCTGCCGGTCGGCTTCGTGCTGATCCTCGTCCAGATGATCATGGGCGTGATCGGACGTTCGGCGCCGGCGATGAACCTGTTCGCGGTCGGCCTGCCCGCGACGCTGCTCGCCGGCGTCGTGCTGCTCGCCATGGCGACCCCGGTGATGGCGGAGGCGATCGCGCGCTTCCTGTCCGACGCGCTCGACATGGCGCGGCAGATCGCGGCGGGCTGACGCGATGTCGGGCACCACCGAAAAGGACCAGAAGACCGAACAGCCGACGCCGAAGAAACGCGCCGACGCGGCGCGCGAAGGCGATGTGCTGATGTCGCGCGAGCTGGCGACGGCGCTGATGATGCTCGCCGGCGCGGGGTGGCTGTTCGCGGCGGGCGGCTGGCTCGTCCGGTCGGCGGGCGAGCTGGTGCGGCGCGGGCTGACGCTCGACGCCGACGACGTCGCGCATTTCGCGCCCGGCGAGGCGGTGCTGCGCAACGGAGTCGAGGTGCTGCTGCCGCTCGCCAGCCTGTTCGCGCTCGCGCTGGTCGCGAGCATCGCGGCCCCCGCGATGCTCGGCTCGCTCGGCTGGCGCGGCAAGGCGCTGGGCTTCAAGGGCAACCGGATCAATCCGCTGAGCGGCATCAAGCGCATCTTCGGCATGCAGGGGCTGATCGAGCTCGCCAAGTCGATCGCCAAGGTGCTGCTGCTCGGCACCATCGGCTATCAGCTGATCGCGGTGAACCTGCCGGCGATCATGACGATGGCATCGACCGACCTCAACGCCGCGCTGGGGCTGGCGGGGAGCGCGGTCGCGCGGGCGATGCTCGCGATGGCGGGCGGGCTGGTCGTCATCGCGCTGATCGACGTTCCCGCGCAATGGTATCAGCGCAACCGCAAGCTGATGATGAGCAAGCAGGAGGTGAAGGAGGAGATGCGCCAGACCGAGGGCGCCCCCGAACTGAAGCAGGCGCAGCGCCAGCGCGCCCACGACATTTTGAGCGGGTCGGCGCGCAAGGCGGTGACCGAGGCGACCGTCGTCCTCACCAACCCCACCCATTTCTCGGTCGCGCTGCGCTATCGTCCCGGCGTCGATGCCGCGCCGGTCGTGGTCGCGCGCGGGCGCGGCGACGTCGCGCTGTCGATCCGCACGCTGGCGCGCGAGGCCGCGGTGCCGATCCTCGAATATCCGCAGCTCACCCGCGCCATCTATTTCACCGCACGCGCCGGCCGCGTGATTCCCGAGGAACTGTTCGTCGCGGTGGCGACGGTGCTCGCCTTCGTCTTCCAGCTCGAACGCGCGGTCGCCGAAGGGCGGTCGCAGCCCGCGGTCGACGTGCCGTCGTCGCACCGCTTCGACCCCGACGGCCGCCGCGCCGCCTGACCGCCGCCGGCGCGCTTAAGGAATCGCGCGCGCCGCCGTTAAGCAGAGCGAAGGAAACGCACCATGGTCAGTTCAATCGCCAACAGCCTCGGCTTCGGCTCGGGCCTCGACATCAAGCAGCTCGTCACCGACCTGTCGAACGCCTCGCGCGAGCCCAAGATCGCGCGCATCGCGACGATGACGCAACAGAACCAGGCGCGGATCAGCGCCGTCGCGCAGGCGAAGTCCGACCTCGAGGGCTTTGCCGATTCGTTGAGTCAGATGATCGCCGACGGCGCGCTGCGCAGCAGCCCGACGGTCTCCGACGACAGCATGCTCGGCCTCAGCGCGCGCGCCGGGCTTCAGGCCGACAGCTTCGCCGCCACCGTCACCGTGTCGCAGCTCGCGCGCGCGCAGACCGCCTATTCGGGGGTCGTCGCCGACCGGGCCGCCGCGATCGGCCAGGGGACGATGACGCTGAGCGTCGGCGGCGTCGACCACAGCATCACCATCGACGCCGCCAACGACAGCCTCGACGGCCTCGCCACCGCGATCAATGCAAGCGGCAGCGGCGTCACCGCGTCGATCGTCGCCGACGAGGGCGGCTATCGTCTGATCCTGAAGGGCGCGAGCGGCGCCGCGAACGGTTTCACCCTGTCCGCCGACGCGGGCGCCGACCCGGGGCTCGCCGCGTTCGGCTATGGCAGCGGCGGCGCCATGACGCTCGGCCAGAGCGCCGCCGACGCGCAATTCACCATCGACGGCGTCGCGTTCAGCCGCCCGAGCAACACGATCGACGACGTTTTGCCCGGCCTGTCGCTGACGCTCAAGAAGGCGGCGCCCGGCCAGCCGGTCGATATCGGCGCCAGCCGGCCGCTCGACATGATCCGCCAGACCGCGGGCGATTTCGTCGACGTCTTCAACCAGCTCAAGAAAAGCCTGACCTCGGCGGCGAGCCTGGCGGGGGGAACGACGTCGCTGCGCCAGCTCGAAAGCGAGCTGGGCAGCCTGGTCAGCAAGACCCTGACCAGCCACGGCAGCATCAACAAGCTGAGCGACATCGGGATCAGCCTGACCAAGGACGGCCTGCTCGCGCTCGACAGCGCCAAGCTCGAAAAGGCGCTCGCCACCGACGCGGGCGCGGTCGAGGCGCTGTTCAACCCGCGCCGCGACGCCACCCACACCGAGGCCACCGATCCGGGCATCGCCTTCGTGCTCGACGCGATCCGCGACAAGGCGGTCGCCAGCGACGGCGTGCTCGGCCGCGCCACGTCGATGCTCGACGCCCGCCGCGCGTCGCTCGCCGAACAGCTCGAGAAGGTCGAGGAGCGCGAGGACATCTATCGCAAGCGGCTCGAGAAGCAGTATGGCGCGCTCGATGCCAAGCTGGCCGCGTTCAAGGCGACGCAATCCTATCTCGAACAGCAGATCGAGATGTGGAACAACCAGTATAAGAATTAGGGACGTCCGCCGTGGCAGCGACCGCATCGACCGTCCGGGCGGCCGGACAATATCGCAGATTGCAGAACGAAAGCCGCGCCGAGTCGGCCGACCCGGTCGAACTCGTCACCATGCTCTATGACGAGCTGGAGACGGCGGTGGGCGTGCTCGCCGCGATGGTGCGGCAGGGCCAGCGCATCTCGGCCACCGAACCCGCGCACCGCGCGCGAGCGATCCTGATCGCGCTCGACGCCGGGCTCGACCACGAGGCGGGGGGCGACGTCGCCGCGTCGCTGTCGCGCGTCTATCGCAGCATGCGCCGCAAGCTCGATACCGCGGTCGCCGCGAACAGCGAGTCCGACCTCGTCGAACTGCTCGACGGCATCCTGACGATCAGTTCCGCCTGGCGGCAACTACGCTAGAGCATCGAGCCTTAGATCCGACCCATCGTCCCGTTCGTGTCGAGCGAAGTCGAGACACCCATCGGCCTTGCGCCACACAGATAGGTGTCTCGACTTCGCTCGACACGAACGGATAAGGGGCGGTGCAGATTTATGGTACGCCGCTCTGGACTCTGATGACTTCTGGCCGGCCCTTCGCCACCCCGGACCTGATCCGGGGAAGCAATCCAGAGCGGTTTGCGCACGCTCTGGATTGCCGCGCTGATACAGGAAAGGCCTTTCGGGGGCAGCCCGAAACGACCTTGCGCCCGGCCGCCCTAGGTGGGGACGGGCGGCCGGGCGACTGGGCAGGGGCGGACCAGAGCCCCTTGTTTCAGCGGTGCTGAACCGGTGTGCGGCGATCACGCCGCCTGTTGGTGGACCCCATATTTGCGCATCTTCTCGATCAGCGTCGTGCGCTTGAGCGTCAGCAGGCGCGCGGCCTCCGAAATGATGCCGTCGGCAAGGTCGAGCGCGACGTGGATCTGTTCGAGTTCGATCGTCTCGATCTCGCGCTTGAGGTCGATCGGGCGCCCCGGCGCCGGCGTCTTGGGATGCGCGGCGTGGAAGGCGGCGTCGTCCGCGCTGGCCTGCACCGCGGCGAAGCTGCTGGGGACAGCCGGCCGCGGCGCAGGCGCTGCGGTGGGGTTCAGAAGGCGCGCGACATCGTCGGCGCCGAGCGTCTCGCCGCCGTGCAGCACGCTGGCGCGCTCGACGAAATTGCGCAGCTCGCGGACGTTGCCCGGCCAGTCATGGCGCAGCAGCACCGCCAGCGCGGCATCGTCGTAACGGCATTTGGCGTCGGCGGGCATCTTGCGCTGGAAATGGCGGATCAGCGCCGGAATATCCTCGACCCGGCTCGCGAGGCTGGGGACCTGGAGCACGATGACGCCGAGGCGGAAGAACAGGTCCTCGCGGAACTTGCCCTCGGCGATCGCGGCGCCCAGATCCTGGTGCGTCGCCGAAATGACGCGGACGTCGACGCGGCGCATCTCGCTGCTGCCGACGCGGACGATCGTCCGCTCCTCGAGCACGCGGAGCAGTTTCACCTGCATGTCGAAGCGCATGTCGCCGATTTCGTCGAGGAACAGCGTCCCGCCGTCGCTCGCCTCGAAATGGCCGATGCGGCGGGCGTGGGCGCCGGTGAAGCTGCCCTTTTCATGCCCGAACAGTTCGGATTCGATGAGGTCGGAGGGAATGGCGCCGCAGTTGATCGCGGCAAAGGCCTTGCCGGCGCGGACGCCTTCGTCGTGGATCGCGCGGGCGACGAGTTCCTTGCCCGATCCCGACGGGCCGCACAGCATCACCGAGGCGTTCGACCGCGCGACGCGCCGGATCATGTCGCGAAGCTGGCAGATCGCCGGGCTGCTGCCGATGATCGATGCCTCCAGCGCCGCCGCTGCCTTGTTGTGCCCACCCTCGGTCATTTTCGTCTCCACCGCGCCCCCCGTCGGCGCCTCTGCGATGGGCAAGAGATTGAGGAAAGTGGTAAACAAAAGATTATCCATCCCGACATAACCCTTTCAAAACAAAGGGATATTGCCATAATGGAAGTAATAGGAACGCAATTGCGTTCTTAACCGTCCGATATGCTGCCAGATTGGCACTAATTATAAGCGGCGGTCCGCCAGCCGAGGGTGATCGAGATGCGGCGGTTGCGCGGATCGAGTCGGTCGGCGGGGACATAGGGCTCGCGATCGGCGACCCCCTCGATGCGCGCGAAGCGCTCGGCGGCGATGCCGCGGAACTGAAGATAGTGGCGCGTCACTTCCGCCCGGTCGACCGACAGCCGCCAGTTGTTCATGCCGCCCTGCGCCGACCAGGGCGCCGCATCGGTGTGCCCGCGGATCATCAGCTGGTTCGGCGCCTCGGCGATCGGCGCCGCGATCTCCGCAAACAACCGCGCACCCTCAGGCGTAAGCTGGCTGGTGCCAATCACGAACATCGAGAAGTCGGCGTCGTCGACGACGTCGATCCGCATCCCCTCCGACGTTTCGGTGAAGCGCAGGTTGCGCGCGAGGCGCTTGAGCTCGCCCTTCTTCTGCACCCGTTCGCGCAGCGACTTGGCGACCTGCTGGAATTTCTCGCGATCCTGCTCGCGTCCCGACGCCTCCTTCGGCCCGCCGACGACGTCGCGCGGGATGGTGATCGAGCGCGTCCCGGTCTGGCCCGCGCGGTGCGGATAATTGTCGGCAGCGATGATCGAATCGCCGCCGAACATGCCGTTCGACCCGGCACTTTCCTGCTTGGTCTTGACGATCGTCGGCGCGAAATAGTCGGCGAGCGCCTTGCGCTGCTTCTCGGTCGTCGCGCCGAGCAGCCACATCAGCAGGAAGAAGGCCATCATCGCTGTCACGAAGTCGGCATAGGCAACCTTCCACGCACCGCCATGATGACCGCCATGCGCCTCCTCGATCACCTTCTTGACGATGATCGGGCGCAGCGGGGTGTTGGGGCGCGCGGCCATTAGCGGCCTCTCATTCCATCAAAGACCTCGGCGAAGCTCGGCTGGTTGTCATGCGCGACGCCCGAACGCGCCGCCTCGATCACCAGCGGCTGCGGATGGCCGTGGAGCGAGGCGATGATGAGCTGCTTCACCGTCTGGTAGATGGCGGCGTCGCTTTCGATCACCGCGCGCGCGCGCGTCGCGAACGGGCCGACGAGGCCATAGGCGAGCAGCACTCCCAGAAAGGTGCCGACCAGCGCCGAGCCGATCATCGCGCCCAGGATCTCGGGCGGCTTGTCGATCGAGCCCATCGTCTTGACGACGCCGAGCACCGCCGCGACGATGCCAAGCGCGGGCAGCGCGTCGGCGAGGTTCTGCAACCCGTCGGCGGGCTTGATCGCGTGGTGATGGTGCGTCTTCACCGCATGGTCCATCACCTCCTCGACCGCATGCGGATCGAGCGTCCCCGACGACACGACGACGAGGCGCAGCGTGTCGCAGATCAGGTGGACGAGCGTCTTGTCCTTGAGCAGCTTCGGATATTGCTGGAACAGCGGCGAGCTGGCGGGGTCCTCGATATGCGGTTCGACCGCGACCGGCCCCTCGGTCCGCATCATCTTCATCAGCGACGAGACGAGCAGGATGCAGTCGAGATAGTCCTGCTTCTTGTACTGCGGCCCCTTGAACACCTTGCCGAGCCCGGCGCCGAGCGCCTTCAGCTCCTGCCCCGAATTGCCGATGATCAGCGAACCGACCGCAGCGCCGCCGATGATCAGCATCTCGTGCGGCAGCGCATGCATGACGGGACCCAGATTGCCCCCGGTCAGCGCAAAGCCCCCGAAAACCAGCAGGATCAGAACGACGATGCCGATAACGGGAAACATGCGGGGTCAACTCCAATCGGGCCAGCGGGGGTCCGGCAAAAAGGGGGGCGCCTTATGCTTAACGGCAGCGCGCGCCGGATATTGAGGGCGATCAGTTCAAAATATCGAACAAGGTCTGGCGGTTGATCTTAGCGAAGGCCGCCTGGGCCGCGCCGAGCGTCAGGTCCTGGGCGTTGAGCTGGGCGATCGCGATCGAAAGGTCGGTGTCCTCGACCGCCGAGCGCTCGTCGGCGAGCGCGATGCCGCGCGCCTTGAGCCCGTCGCCGATCCGTTCGAGCCGCCCGGCCGACAGGCCGATCGCGGCATGCTGGTCGGCGACATGGCCGATCGCCGCCGACAATGCGTCGAGCGCGTCGCCCATGCCGGCGCTGTCGCTCGCCGCCACGGCGGCGGCGGCATCGCGCAGGCCGGTCGACAGACTGTTGCCCCCGACGACGAAAACATCGGCGGCCGAGGGTACCGGCGCGAAGGTCACGTCCGAATCGAAGCGCATCACGCGCGCCGCGCCGCCGGCGAACAGCGGCTCGCCGTTCGAATCGCGGGTCGCCGCCAGCGCGTCGAGCTCGTCGGCGATGGCGCCCAGTTCGGCGGCGACGGTCGCGCGGTCGGTCGGGCTCATCGACCCGGTCGATGCGGAAAGCGTCAGCTCGCGCGCGCGGCCCAGCAGGTCGCTCGCGGTCTTGAGCACGCCGTCGGCCTGCGACGCGAGCGCGGTCGCCGTGTTGAGATTCGCGGTCCAGCCGTCGATGCTCGCCTGCGTCTTGCCGATCGTCGCGATGCGGCGCGCCGCGACGGCGTCGTCGGACATGCGCTGGAGCCGCTTGCCGGTCGAGATCTGCACCTGCGTGCGTTCGAGCTGGTCGGCGAGTTTCTGCTGGCGCGCGATCTCGCGCGTCATGCGATTGCCCACGGCGTTGATCATGGCGACCGCCTTTCCCTTAAAGTGAGCTGAGCAGCGTCTGGATGGTTTCGCGCGCGACCTGGATCGTCCGCGCCGCGGCCGAATAGGCCTGCTGGAAGCGCAGCAGATCGGCCGCCTCGCGGTCGAGATCGATTTCGCTCACCGCGCCGCGCGCCGCGGCCGCGGCATCGCGGCGCGTCGTCGCCGCGGCGTCCTGCGCTCGCGCCGAGGCGGTCGCCTGCGCCTGGGTGGCGAGATGCCCCGACCAGGTGCTTTCAGGATCGCCGTTGCCGCGCATCTCGCCGAGCGCGAGCATGGTGCCATTGCCGCTCGTCGCATCCGCAGCCGCGACCTGATTCGCGGTAAGCGGCGCGGCGGTCAGCGTCGCCGCGCTTGCGGTGCCGGTGAACAGGGCCGCGCCGGGATTGCCGCCCGCATCGAGCCCCGCCTGATGCGCGGCGTTGAGCTGGCCCGCGATCTGCGCCGCCATTGTGTCGAGCCCGGCGCGCTGGTCGGCGACATGGTTCGCCGCCTCGGCCAGTCCCGCGAGCGAACCCGTCGCGTTCGGAAAGGGCGCGCCGCCGATGGTGAAGGCGAGCCGCCCGTCGGCGGCGCTCGTCACCGCGATCGGCGTGACCACGCCGCCGCCGACCAGCAGGTCGCCGCTGCCCGACGCGCGCAGCGTCACCGCGCCATGATTGTCGAAGGTCGCGGTGACCCCCGCCTGCGACGCGAGCTGGTCGAGCAGCCGGTCGCGCTCGTCGAGCAGGCTCGCCTCGTTGGTCGAGCCGGGCCGCGCCTTGCGCAGGCCGATGTTGATCTGTTCGAGCGCGTCGAGGTTGGCGTTGAATGCCTCGACCTCGCTCGTCGCCGCGCCGGCGATGCCGTCGGCCATGCCCGAAAGCTGGCCCGCCGCGGTGCGAAAGCCCGACGCGACGTCGTCGACCGCCTGCAGGAACTGGCTGCGCAGCGTCAGATTGTTCGGATCGGCGGTCAACTGGTCGGCGGTGGTGAACAGCCGGGTCAGCCCGGTCGCGATGCCGTTGGTCTCGTCGCTCAGCGCACCCTCGACGCGGTTCATCCAGTCGAGCCGCGTCGCCGAGCGTTCGGCATCGCCCGAAGAGATGCGCGAATCCTCGATCAGCCAGGCATCGACCGATCGGGTCACGCCGCTGATCTGTACCCCACCCGGCTTGATCGCGCTGCGATAGAGCGGCATGTCGCCCGCGGCCTGGTTTTCGGTGAGATCGAGCGTGCGCCGCGCATAGCCCGGCGTCTGGGCGTTGGCGATATTGTCCCCGATCGTCGACAGCGCGCGCGAATAAGCCTTGAGCCCGCTCGCGCCGATGGCCAGCAGGTCGCTCATTGCACGCCTCCCGCCGCGCGGGCGCGGAACTGCGCCTCGACCATGTCGGCGATGCCGAACTGGCGCATCGCGGCGATGCTGTCGGCGGTTTTCGAATCCGCCATCTCGCGGAAATTGTCGGTCGCGCTCGACCCGAAGATGTCGTCGCCGAGCTTCGCCTGGCGCATCGATGCCATGAGCTGGCGCAGGATCACCGCCTCGAAGGCCTCGGCCGCCTTGCGCAGCCCGCCGTCGCCGCCGCCGGCAGCGGCCGGCGCAGCAGTCGGCACGATCGAAGAAAGAGGAGCCGTCATATGATCACCAGTTCGGCTGTGAGCGCGCCGGCCTGGCTCAGCGCCTCGAGGATGGCGACGAGGTCGCCGGGGGGCACGCCCATGCGGTTGATCGCATCGACAAGCTCGGACAGCGACGCGGTCGGCTGCACCATCATCACCGGGCGGTAGGCCTCGCTGACCTCGATGTCGCTCGACGGCTCGATCGCCGTCTGGCCGCGGCTGAACGGCGCGGGCTGGACCACGGTCGGCGATTCCTTGATCGACACCGTCAGCTTGCCCTGCGTCACCGCCGCGGTGCCGACGCGCACGGCGCCGTTGATCACCACCGTGCCGGTGCGCGCGTTGACGATCACCTTCGCGGGCGGCTCGGCGCGCTGGACGGTCAGATTCTCGACCCGCGAGATCAGCCGCATGCGCTCGTCGCCATTGCCTTCGGCGCGGATCGCGATGCTGGCGCCGTCGATCATCGAGGCGGAGCCGGGCAGCGCGGCATTGATCGCGTCGGCGACGCGCTTGGCATTGGTCGCGTCGAACTGGTGCAGGTTGAAGGTCAGCCAGTCGCCCGCGGCGAAGCCGGTGTCGACCGCGCGCTCGACCGTCGCGCCGCCGGCGATCCGGCCGCTCGACGGCACGTTGACCGTCAGCTTCGACCCGTCGGCGGCATCGACGCCGAGGCCGCCGATGACGAGATTGCCCTGCACCATCGCGTAAATCTGTCCGTCGGCGCCATAGAGCGGCGCGAGGACGAGCGTGCCGCCGCGCAGGCTCTTGGCCTTGCCGATCGCCGAGACCGTGACGTCGAGGCGCTGGCCGGGCTTGGCGAAGGGAGGCAGTTCGGCGGTGATCATCACCGCCGCGGCATTCTTGAGCGCCGGGTTGATCCCGGCGGGCAGCGTCAGGCCGAAGCGCGATACCGCGCCCTTCATGCCGAGCGTCGCATAGTCGAGGCTGTCGTCGCCGGTGCCCGCGAGCCCGACGACGATGCCGTAGCCGGTGAGCTGGTTGGCGCGCAGGCCTTGGAACTGGCCCATGTCCTTGATGCGCTCGGCATGCGCCGGCGCCGCGAAAACGAAGCTCGCGAGCAGCAGGGCGAAGAGGGCGAACAGGGTGGGACGCTGGGCCACGACGGGTTCCTTCACGCTTAAAAGGGGCTGATGATGGAGAAGAAGCGCTGCAGCCAGCCTTGCTTGCTGGCGCGCGCAATCTCTCCCTTGCCGACATATCGGATGTTGGCGTCGGCGACGCGGGTCGATGCGATACGGTTGTCGGGGCCGATGTCGATCGCGCGGACGATGCCCGAGATCTGGACCCGCTCGTCGCCGCGATTGAGGGTGAGCAGCTTTTCGCCTTTCACCAGCATCGTGCCGTTCGGATAGACTTCGGCGATCGTCACGCTGATCTCGCCCGCGAGTTGGTTCGACTGCGATGCCTCGCCCTTGCCCTTGAACGCCTGGTCGCCGCCCATGCCGATGTCGCTCGGGTTGAACAGCGACAGCGGACCGGTCGACGGCGGCGACAGGCCGATGCTGCCACCGCGCTGGGTGCCGGCGGCGTTGCTCTTCGACGCGATGGTGCGCTCGACGAGCTGGATGGTGACGATGTCGCCGACGCGCCCCGCCCGCCCGCCAGAGGTGAGCGCGACATAGCCGCCCTGAAAGATCGCGCCGTTGGCCGGCGCGGCAGGCGGCGGCACGGGCGCGGTGGGCGCGAAGGCGTCCTCCGGAACCCGGTCCTTCGCCGCCGCCGCGACGGGCAGCGCCGCGACCAGCAGGATCAGCGCGCTAGAGAGTCTGCGTCGCATTTTTCATCATCTCGTCGGTGGCCTGGATCATCTTCGAATTGACCTCGTAGGCGCGCTGCGTCTCGATCATGTCGACGAGTTCCTCGACGACATTGACGTTCGATCCCTCGAGCATCTGCGCGCGCAGGATGCCGCGCCCCTCCTCGCCCGCGGCGCCGACCTGCGGCGCGCCAGAGGCCTGGGTTTCGACCAGGATATTGTCGCCGATCGCCTGCAGGCCCGACGGGTTGACGAAGCGCGCGATCTCGATCCGGCCGAGCTCGGTGGCCTCGGCCTGGCCGGGGACGGTCGCCGACACGGTGCCGTCGGCGGCGACCGAGATGCCGGTCGCATCCTCGGGCACCTGGATCTGCGGCTGCAGCGGCTTGCCGTCGGAGGTCACGATGGTGCCGTCGGCGGCCATCGAGAAATTGCCCGCGCGCGTATAGCCGGTGCGTCCGTCGGGAAGCTGGACCTGAAAGAAGCCCGCGCCCTCGATCGCCATGTCGAGCGCGTTGCCGGTGGCGTTCAGCGTGCCCTGCGTGTCGATGCGCGCGGTGCCGCTGAGCTCGACCCCGGTGCCGAGGTTGAGCCCGACCGCATAGCGGTTCTCCGACGAGGAGGGCGCCCCCGGCTGGGTCATCATCTGATAGCCCAGCGTCTCGAAATTGGCGCGGTCGCGCTTGAAGCCGGTGGTGTTCACGTTCGCGAGGTTGTTCGCGATCACCTGCATGCGAAAGCTCTGGGCATCCAGCCCGGTTCGCGCGACGTGCAAGGCACCGAAGCTCATCGTCTGTCTCCTTTAACGGGGGAGCTGCATCAGGTTGGCGGTCGCGCTATCCATGTCGCGCGCGTCGCTGATCAGCTTGAGTTGCGAATCCCACTGCTTGCTCGCCTCGATCATCTCGACGAGCGCGGCGGTGGCGGTGACGTTCGATCCTTCGAGCGAACGGGTGACGACGCGCGCCTCCGGATCGTCGGGCAGGATGCCGCCGCCGCGCACACGGAACAGGCCGTCGAGTCCCTTGACGATCTCCGACCCCGCGGGGGTCGCGAGCCGCAGCCGGTCGATTTCCTGCGGGTTTTCGGGGTCGCCGCCCGCGGGCACGACCCAGATGCGCCCTTCGGCGTCGATCTTCACCGAATCGGCGGGCGGCAGGGTGATCGGACCCTGTGCGCCCTGCACCGGATGATTGTCGCCGGTGGTCAGCAGGCCACTCGGCGAAAGCTGGAGGTCGCCGCGCCGCGTATAGGCCTGTTCGCCGTCGGGCGCCTGGACCACCAGCATCGCGTCGCCCTGCATCGCGATGTCGAGGTCGCGCCCCGTCGCCGCGATGGTGCCGGCGCGCATGTCGGCGCCGACCACCTCTTCGGACGCCATGGCGCGCGCGTCGAAACCGGCGCCGTGCAGCCACAGGCTCTGCGCCTCGGCCATCTCGCCCCGGAAGCCCGGGGTCTGCACATTGGCGAGGTTGTTCGCGATCGCCGTCTGCCGGGCCATGCTGCCCCGCATCGCGGTGAGGCTGGTATAGATGAGGCGGTCCATGGATCAGTTCCCGGCAGGCGGCGACGGCGGCGTCAGGACCGCATGTTGATCAGGGTCTGCGTCAGCGTCGACGCGCCCTCGATCGCCTTGGCGTTCGCCTGGAAGTTGCGCTGCGCCGCGATCAGCAGCACCAGTTCCTCGGTGATGTCGACGTTCGACCGTTCGAGCGCGCCCGAGCGGATCGTCCCCATCGGGCCGTTGGTCGCGGCGTCGATCGTCGGCTGGCCGCTTTCGCCCGTCGACTGGTAATGCGCGTCGCCGATCGGCCGCAGCCCTTCCATCGAGGGGAAGGTCGCCATCGCCACCTTGCCGAGCATCTGGTCCTCGCCATTGGCGAAGGTCGCGGTGACGAGCCCGTCGAGCCCGATCGAGATGTTGACCAGCGACGCGGTGGGATCCGAAGGAGCACCCGTCGGCAGGATCATGTCGGTCATGCCGCCGAGCGTGCGATCGGTTACCTCGCCATTGGCGTCGACCGGCAGCAGCTGCAGCTTCTGCCCTGTCGTGTCGACGATATGCCCGTCGTCGGTCGGCGTGAAGGATCCGTTGCGGGTATAGCTCACCTGCTCGCGCGGCGGCTCGCCCTTGACGACGAACATGCCCTCGCCGGCGATCGCCAGGTCGAGCGTCTTCTCGCTCGCCTCGAGTGTGCCCTGGGTGAACTGCTGGATGATGCCGTTGAGGCGCTGGCCCTGGCCCGCGACCATGCGCGTCGACTGGGTCGGCGACGAGGCGAACAGGTCGCCGAACTGCGCGCGGCTGCGCTTGAAGCCGGTCGAGCTGGCGTTGGCGATGTTGTTCGAGATGACCGACATGTCGGTCTGGGCGCCCTTGAGGCCCGAAAGCGACGTATAGAATGACATGCTCTTATCCTTCCTGCGTGGATTGCGTGGTGGGGGTCGCGGCGATCTGGGCCGCCTTGATGTCCTTGAGCAGCGCGGTCTGCGCGCCGAGCTGGTCGGCGATGCTCTTCAGCGTCGTGTTGGTCTCGCTGATCCCGGCCAGGCTGGAGAATTGCGCCATCTGGGCGACCATCTGCTGGTTGTCGACCGGGTTGAACGGGTCCTGCTGCGACAGTTGCGCGGTCATCAGCCGCAGGAAATCCTGCTGGCCGAGCTGGGTGCCGCTGTTCTTCGGCACGACGGCGATATTGCTTCCGTTGACGGCAGAGGTGCTGGTCATCGCTTATTGTCCCAACCGCAGCGTTTCGTTGATCAGGCCCTTTGCGGTTTCGAGGACCTGGACATTGTTCTGATACTGGCGGGCGGTCTCGACCATCTCGACCAGTTCGGCGGCGCTATCGACCGCGGCTTCCCAGACGTTGCCGTCTTTGTCGGCGAGCGGATTGTTCGGGTCGTACCGCTTCGTCGGCGCCATCTTCGACGTCGCGACCTGAT
Organism: Sphingopyxis sp. 550B; assembly: GCF_057401805.1. Lineage (NCBI taxonomy): Bacteria > Pseudomonadati > Pseudomonadota > Alphaproteobacteria > Sphingomonadales > Sphingopyxidaceae > Sphingopyxis > Sphingopyxis sp. 550B. The sequence continues at coordinate 757,444 of NZ_CM171610.1, forward strand.
CGACCTGCACCGTCGCGCGGCCGGCGTCGTCCATCACGGTGCGGAACACCGGCTTCATCGACCGGAAGGCCGAGGTCTCGCTGCCCGCGACGGTCCCCGCATTGGCGAGGTTCGACGCGGTGGTGTTGAGCCGGACGAGTTGCGCCGACATCGCACGCCCGCTGATGTCGAAGATCGAAAAGCCGCTCATCGTCATTCGCCCTTCAGCGCGCGCGTCAGCGTGCCGATGCGGCCCTGCAGGAACGCGAGGCTGGAGCGGTAGGCGAGCGCATTTTCGGCGAAGGCGGTCTGCTCGGTCGCCATCTCGACGGTGTTGCCGTCGAGCGACGACTGCACCGGCACGCGATAGGCGACCGCGCCTTCGAGCGCCTGCCCGGCCGACCCGCCCTGCTGCTGCGCGAGGTCGAGTGCCTTGGAGAAATCGAGGTCGCGCGCCTTGTAATTGGGCGTCGCGGCGTTGGCGATGTTCGACGCGATCAGCATCATGCGCTGGCTGCGCAGCTGAAGCGCCGTCGCATGCAGGCCGAAAAGCTTTTCCGAAGCCATCATCATCATCCTTCTTTCGCCGCCTGCCGTTCGAACCGGACGGACCGGCACGACATGCGGAAAAACACGCAGGACATGATGCAATGCCCATGCCAATTCCCGATTACGGCCATTTTTCAAACGCCTGAGCGAAGGTTTCGGTGGCCGGCCGTGCCCGGCGCGGCGGCTCGTCAAAAGTTTGACGGCGGCGGCGCGGCGGGCGCGGGAAAGCGCGGCAGTGCGTCCTTGGCACGCTTCCTGCACCGCGCGGGGCCAGCATTTTGGGACCGACGAAGGAGATGGGTCATGCAGGGGAAGACGATGGCGGGCCTGGCGCTCGCACTGGCCGCGATCCCGGCCGCGAGCGCGCAGCAGGCGACCGAGGACTGGCAGACGATCGACACGCTCACCGCGATGGTGGCGAACGCGATGGGCCGCAGCGCCGCCCCGATCGATCGCCGCATCAAGCTGGCCCGCTGTCCCGAGCAGGCGTCGATCACCGCGATCGACAGCCAGACGCTCGCGGTCCGCTGTCCCTCGCTCGGCTGGCGGCTGCGCGTGCCGATGACGGGGCCGGCGGGCGCCATGCCGATCGCGGCGCAAAGCGTCCGGCCCGCCGCCGCCGCGCCGGCGATCCGCCGCGGCGATCATGTCCGCGTCTCGATCGACACCGAAAGCTTCTCGATCGCTTATACCGCGGTCGCCGCCGAGGACGGCCGCGTCGGCGAAGCGATCGCGCTGCGCGGCACCGATGCCAAGAGCATGTTGAGTGCCGTCGTCACCGGCCCCGGCCGCGCCCGCCTCGCCGACTAGGCCCCGGGGGGATTCGGCCTTTCCACAGGCGGGCCTGCGCCTTCGTCATGCTGAACTCGTTTGGCAATTATCCCCTTCCGACAAGTGAGCGTTCCCCGGCGAAAGCCGGGGTCCAGCTACGTGCGCCTGCCTCGCATGAACCCCGGCTTTCGCCGGGGATCACCAGCGTCCCTGTCTCAAGGGTATAAACGCCAAACAAGTTCAGGGTCTTCTCTGGATGACACATGACGTGTCTCCGCGCAGACGGGACCCGGAGCGGTGTGACACCGGCCTTGGTCCCTGCGTCACCGACCCGACGCATCCGACGGGCCGGTCCTTTTTTAACTTTTTCACAACTTCCGCTTAATCCGTCGCCGCGCTCGCCGTTAAGACAGGCACAGACGGTTCCGTCGCTTTTTCGGCGGCACAGGATGGAGGCGAAGATGTCGGGTGACAGCAAGATCGGGCTGCAGGTCGGCGGCGTTGTCCGCATCGGCACCGCGCGCAGCATCGGCGGCAGCGCGCCTGCTGCGACGCAGGCACCGGCATCCGTCCGTCCCGCGTCCGAATCGCTTCCCGTCACGCGCCTCGCCGGGCTCGCCCGCGACCTCGCGGGGCAGGACGCGCCGGTCGACGCCGAACGCGTCGCCGCGCTGCGCAGCGCGATCGCCGACGGTCGCTACACGGTCGATCCCGGCGCCATCGCGGGCGCGATACTCGATTTCCACCAGCGCCAGGATACGTCATGCTGATGCAGATGGACGAGATGCAGGCGCGGCTCGACGCGCTGGTCGAAGCGCTTGACGGGCAGGACCCCGGCGCGATCATCGCCGCGTCGGAGGCGCTGGCGACCGCGGTCATCCTGTTCCGCAACGGCACGATCCCGGCGGGCGCCGAACAACGCGCGCGCCTGCTGATCACGCGGACGCTCGGCCAGCTCGAAGCGGCGGCGATCCGCGTCAACATCCTGAAGAACTGGACGCGTCAGAGGATTGACAGAAACCATGCAATCCGTGGCATGGCGGCGCAGGGCGCGGCCCTAACCTATTGATAACCATATAATACACGGCCATTTATAAAAATGGCACGATGATTGCTTCAGGTTTCGCGAACCAGCGGAACCGACAGCATGACGTCTATCAATTCCTCCCTGCCCTCGACCGGAAGCCCGCTTCCCGTCATGGATGCGATGCACAGCGCCTCGGCGCGCACGGGGGTCGATTTCGACTATCTGGTCGACGTCGCGCGCGTCGAAAGCCGCTTCAACCCGACCGCCCGGGCATCGACCTCGTCGGCGCGCGGGCTGTTCCAGTTCACCAAGCAGACGTGGCTCGCGACGCTGCGCCGGCACGGCGCCGGGCACGGGCTCGACTGGGCGGCGGGCGCGATCGGCCAGGACGGCGCTGGGCGCTTCTTCGTCGCCGATCCCGCGCTTCGCCAGCAAATCTTCGACCTGCGCGATGATCCCGCCGCGGCGTCGAGCATGGCGGCGGCGCTGACCGCCGACAATCGCGCCGCCATCGAGGGACGGCTCGGCCGCAGCGCCGAGCCCGTCGACCTCTACCTCGCCCATTTCCTCGGCAGCGCGGGCGCGGTGCGCTTCCTCGCCGCGTGGGAGGCGAACCCCGATCAGCCCGGCGCGACGATGCTGCCCGAGGCGGCCGCCGCCAACCGCTCGGTCTTCTATGCCGGCGACGGCAGCATGCGCAGCCTGGGCGAGATACGCGAACGCTTCCGCGCCAAGCTCGACGAGGACGGCGGCCCCGCCGCGCTTCCCGCCGGGCCCGCCGCCGCGCCCGCCTGGCAACTCCGTATGGCCCGCTCGGCGGGCGTCGAAGGCGGCCGGGCGCCGCTGCCCATGATGGATATCGAACCGATGCCCCAGAAACTGTCGATGGACTTCGCCGCGCGCACCTATCGGCGCCTCGCCTCGCTGGGAGGCGCGGCATGATCGCCGGTTTCGACCTGCGCCAGGCGGGCCGCATGGCTGGCGCCGCCGCGCTGCCGGTGGCGATGCTGGTGCTCGTCGCGCTGATGGTGATCCCGGTCTCGCCGACGATCCTCGACATCAGCTTCATCGGCAACATCATGATCAGCCTCGCGATCCTGATGGTCGCGCTGTCGGCGTCGAAGCCGCTCGATTTCTCCTCCTTCCCGACGGTGCTGCTGCTCGCGACGCTGTTCCGCCTCGCGCTCAACGTCGCCTCGACGCGCGTGGTGCTCGTCCACGGGCACGAGGGGACGGCCGCCGCCGGCCACGTCATCGAGGCCTTCGGCCGGGTGCTGATCGGCGGCGACTATGTCGTCGGCCTGTTCGTCTTCGTCGTGCTGATGATCATCAACCTCGTCGTCATCACCAAGGGCGCGGGGCGCGTGTCCGAAGTGTCGGCGCGCTTCACCCTCGACGCGCTGCCCGGCAAGCAGATGGCGATCGACGCCGACCTCAACGCCGGGCTGCTGACCCCCGACGAAGCCAAGGCGCGCCGGCAGGAGGTCGCGACCGAGGCCGATTTCTATGGCTCGATGGACGGCGCCTCGAAATTCGTGAAGGGCGACGCGGTCGCCGGCCTGCTGATCCTGTTCGTCAACATCGTCGGCGGGCTGATCCTGGGCATGTCGAGCCACGGGCTCAGCTTTTCGGAAGCCGGCGCCACCTATGTCACGCTGGCGATCGGCGACGCGCTGGTCGCGCAGATCCCGGCGCTGCTGCTGTCGATCGCCGCCGCCGCGATCGTCACCCGCGTCGCCTCGCCGCATGACCTGTCGGGCCAGATCGGCAGCCAGTTTGCCTCGCCGCACGTCTGGATGGCGGTCGGCGGCATCCTGTTCATCCTCGGCCTCGTCCCCGCGATGCCGCAGATGCTGATCCTGCCCGCGTCGACGCTGGCCTTCGCGATCGGCTGGCAGATGCGCCGCACCGCCGCCGAGGCCGAGGCCGCGCCGCCCCCCGCGGCGCCTGCACCCGACCCGCACCACATCGAATGGGCCGACGTCAGCGACATCGGGCCGTGCCAGCTCGAGATCGGCTATGCGCTCGTCGCGCTGGTCGACGACCGCAAGGGCGCGCCGCTGATGGGCCGGATCACCGGCATCCGCCGCCAGCTGTCCCGCGAACTGGGTTTCGTCGTTCCCGCGGTGAAGGTCACGGACGACCTGTCGCTGCCCGGCAACGCCTATCGCATCTCGATCGCCGGGGTGATCGTCGGCGAGGACGAGGTGTTCCCGCACGAGATGCTCGCGCTCGATTCGGGCGACCTCGTCACCAAGGTCGCCGGACGGCCGTGCAAGGACCCGACCTTCGGGCTCGACGCGCTGTGGATTCCCAAAGCGTCGCAGAACGACGCGATCGCGGCGGGCTATACCGTCGTCGATCCGGCAACCGTCGTCGCCACGCATCTCAACAACAGCATCATCGCATCGGCGGCCGAGCTGTTCGGCATCGACGACGCGCAGGCGCTGATCGACCATCTGAAGGCACATTATCCGCAGCTGGCGCAGAATCTCTGTCCGCAGGGCTATGCGCTGCCGCGCGTCGCGGCGCTGTGCAAGGCGCTGCTCGTCGAGCGCGTGCCGCTGCGCGACTTCCGCAAGATCGCCGAGGCGATGGTCGCGCTCGCCGGCCAGCAGCTCGGCGACGTCGAGCTGGTCGAGGCGGTGCGCCAGCGCATCGGCGCGCTGATCGTCCAGACGATCGTGCCATCGCGCATGCCCCTGCCCGTCGTCACTTTCAGCCCCGACGTCGAGATGCTGCTCAACCAGTCGGTGCGCGCCAACCCCGGCGCCGAATGGCCGTTCGAGCACGGCATGGCGATGAAGATCATCGAGCAGATCGGGCAGGCGGTCGAACCGCTGCTGCTGTCGACGCGCAGCTTCGCGCTCGTCGCCTCGCCGCTGTGCCGGTCGGCGCTGTCGCGGCTGGTGCGCGCGACCTTCCCCGACGTCGCCGTCATTTCCTACCTCGAAATCCCGGCGAACAAGGCGACCGAGATCGTCGCGACGATCGGCGCCGAAGTGCCGCGCCTGACCGGCGATTCCGCCGCAGCGATGGAGGAGCACCAGCATGAGGATTGAGCCCGCCGCCCACTTCGCCGGGTCGGCGCAGCCGCTGCGTCCGCACGCCTACCTGGGCAGCGTCGAGGCGCTGGTCGAGGAATATGCGCCGCTGGTGCGCAAGATTGCCTGGCAGGTCTTTTCGCGCGTGGCGCGGACGAACGAGCTGGAGGACCTGATCCAGACCGGGCTGATCGCGCTGATCGAGGCGAGCCGGCACTATGAGGAGCGCGGCTATGCCTTTGCCACCTATGCGACGACGCGGATCCGCGGCGCGATGATCGACCAGCTGCGGCGCGAGGCCGATGTCGGCCGGTCGGCGATGGTCGCCAACAAGCGGCTGCGCGCGATGCGCGCGGCGCTCGAACAGCAATATATGCGCGCGCCGACGACCGCCGAAATGGCGGCGGCGTTCGACATGACGGCGGAGGAATATTTCATGTTCGAACAGAATGCGGCGCAGCGCCGCTCCGCCTCGCTCGACGAGATGATGGAGGCTGGGAGCGTCCTGATCGCCGACGACGCGTTGGCGACAGGCGAACTGTGCGAGCGGGGCGACCTGCTCGCCGCGCTGCGCGACTGCATCGCCGCGCTGAACGAGCGCGAGCAGATGGTGCTGCAACTCTATTTCTTCGAGGAGCTGAACCTGCAGGAAATCGGCCGGACGCTCGACGTCAGCGCCGCGCGGGTCTGCCAGATCAAGCGCGACGCGATGGCGAAGATCGAAGCGATGATGCGCGCGCGCACCGAATGAGCGGCGCGCGGAGCGCGCGTCACATCGCGATGGTCCGGCGCGTCTGCCGGATGAGCGCGATCTCCTCGAAATAGCTCGCCATCCGCTCGATGCCCTTCTCGGTCAGCCGAACGAGCGACCGGCGGCGGTCGCGATCGTCGATCGAACGGTGCGCGAGGCCGAGCCGTTCGAGCGCCGCGATCATCCGCAGTCCCGACGACAGCGGCACCCCGGCGCCGGTGGCGAGGTCGCTGGCGCTCAGATTGCGTCCGCTCGTCTGCGCGACCATCAGGTCGAGCATCATGTCCCACGTCGGCCCCGAAAGCGGTTCGTCGCCGAAGTGCCCCTTGCGCAGCCGCCGGATCTGGATGTGAAAGGCCAGCTGGTCGAGCAGCCGGACATTCGCCGCGGCCGCCGTCGGCGCGTCTGGACCGTCATCCGCCTCAGGGCCGCGTGCGGCGAGAAGCGCATGGATCTGGTCGATGCGCGAGCGCAGCTCGGCAATGTCATGGTTCGAGAATTGCTGCATGCGATGCCATCCACCCTCTGGGATTCATCCCGTCAGGCCGCAACCTCGCTCCGTCTGGACGAACCCGATGCATAAAGGATCAGAAGCAGGATCGGGTAGGATATGTAGATCGAAAGCAGCGAATAGGGCCGCGCCAATATCTCCGGAAACATCATCTTCTGGATATGGCCGAAAATGGCGATCAACTGCCATCCGGTGATCCAGTAGGGCCAGAAACGCTGCGTCTTCAAGGCTATGAACCAGAAGCTCAGCAGAACCAGCACGTCGATGAAGAAGATATTATATTCGATGCTCGTCCAGGTCGGGGCGGGCGCGACAAGACTGGTGAGGACCGAGGCGATCAATGCCGTATAGGCTGCCCCGCGTTCAAGGGGACCGCCGCGTCGAACCGCGACGGCCACCGTGATGAGCAGAACGGCATAATAGAGCGCCACGGACCCCATGGGACCTCGTCAACCCTGCGCCGGACTCACGACGCCCGGGCGAGCGGCAGCGCCACGACGTCGGCATCCGCCGCGCCGCCGGCGCCCTCGTCGACCAGCGTCGCGCTGGCGGGCTTCACCCCGGCACCGAACATGCGGGTGCCGAGGCCGACCTGCTTCTGCGTCACGGTCAGCGCCTGGTGGGCGTCGATCAGCAGCTGGCGAACCTCCCCCGCGGCGGCGAGCGCGTTGGCGATCTTCGCCACCGCTTCCTGGCCGACGATCGCCGACATGTTGGTTTCGCGGCGCGCCGCGGGCAGCGTCGCGGCGAGCTGGGCGATGCGGATCATCGTTTCGTCGATCGCGTCTTCGGCCCCGTGCAGCTCGGCGGCTATCTTCTGCGCTGCGGAAAGGCGTTCGTTCAGCATGATCTTTGGTCCTTGAAAGAGAATGCCGACGGACCCCCCCGCAGCATTCGGTTCGACATCAGGTCAGAACCCGGCCGAGGCCGACAAGGATCGAATAGAGGGCGGAAAAGGCCAATATGGTCGCCAAGGCGATCAGGATCGGCCAGATGATCCTTTCCATCAACCCATGCCGGTTGGCCGGCTGGGACGCGGTGGGAAACGGCGTGCCGATATCGAATATCCGCCAAAGCCGACTGCGCCCCGGTCCCGCATCGGCGGGGGGCGGACCATCGCCTAGGTCGTCCAATTGATATGTCAAAGGCTGATAGGGAGTAACCTGACCGAAGACACCGTTACGCGCCAGGATGGTCGCCGCCTCTATCCTATTGGAAACATTGAGCTTTCTTAGCGATCGTCGAACCCGTTCATCGACGGTGTGCGGCGATACGTTCATCAGCCGCGCAATTTCCTTGGAATTTTTGTGCTCGAAAACGTGCCGCAACGTTTCGATTTGCGCGGCAGAAAGGAGGCTGATGTAATTGTCGGGGTCGCCCTGCACGGCGCCGTGCATAGAGCATCGGGTCCCGAAATCAAGTTTGGCGGGCCGCGACTCGCGGATGTCACCGTTACATGGTCCGACACGCGCCGCCATATCAACCGATGGCACGCCGCGACAGTGAAATCATTTTGCATGGGACTGCCGAACATCGTCTCCCACCCGCCTGCAGGAGGGGCAGCGAGGCTCGCGAACTCGTTCGCTAGTGCATGATGATGTGAGTTGGAATCGTCATTGCGAGCGGAGCGAAGCAATCCAGGGTGGTTTACACCGCTCTGGATTGCTTCGCTCCGCTCGCAATGACGAGGTAGATCGGTCAATGTCATCAGACTCTGGCCGCAGCGGGTTGGGCAACCGCAACGGTGCCGGTCCACCCCCGCCCCGCCCGCAAGCGGGAGGGGCGATCGAATGGCCGCATAGAGTTCGAAATGCCCCCGCTGACACCACCGCTATTCCGATTCCGCCGCTTATTTCATCACTTGTTGAATTAATCCACGGATCACGCTATCGGAACGATGCGGCCAGCGAGAAGGTTCCCGATCGATGCATGGAGCAGCAACGACAGGCGCGGCGTCGCGCCGCGGGCGCCGGCCCGCCGACCGCGGCGACACCGAACGGACGATCCGGCGAGCCGCGCTGCGGCGTTTCGCCGACCTCGGCTTCGACGCCGCCGCGCTGCGCGACATCGCGGCCGACGCGGGCGTCGATCCCGCGATGATCGCCTATCGCTTCGGGTCGAAGCTCAGCCTGTGGAAGGCGGTGGTTGAGGCGGTCGGCGCGGGAAAGATGGACATGCTGCGCCGCACCGCGGCGGCCAAGGCGAGCGCGGCCGCTTCGCCCCTCGCCGCGTCGATGGAGGCGCTCGTCGACCTCTATTGCGCCAACGAGACCGTCCCGCGCTTCCTGCTGCGCGACGCCGGCCACGATCCGGAACGCGCCGCCTGGGTGTTCGACCATGTCTCGCGCCCGCTGCTCGATCATTTCCTGCCGCTGATCCGGCGCGCGAACGAGACCGGGCGGATCGCCACCCCGGTCCCCGAAATGTTCCTCCTCAGCTTCGCCTATGGCGTCGCGGTCAGCGTCGTACGGCGCGAGATGCTTGCCGGCTTTGCGCCGCAACTCGCCAACGACAATGATTTCCGCGCCGCGCTCTACGCAACGCTGATCGAGCCGCGGCTCCGCCATGGCTGAGCCCGCCGCCCCGCCCGCGCCGCCCGCCGGCGGCTATGTCTTCAAGCCGCACGAGCGCCCGCTGATGCCGGGATCGCCCGCGTCGCCCGACCATCCGCTGCGCCGCCAGATCTTCTATCTGCTGATCGGCCTCTATCTCGCGATCGTCGGCGGCTTCCAGAACGGGCTGCTGATCGCCAACCTGACCGCGATGCAGGGACATCTCGACCTGACCCCGGTCGACGCCGGCTGGGTGACGGTCGCCTACAACATGACCAACGCGTGCATGAGCATCCTGCTCTACAAGTCGCGCCAGCAGTTCGGCATCCAGCGTTTCGTGCGCGCGGTGATGATCGCGCTGCTGATCGCCAATTTCGTGCAGCTGTTCGACGCGGGCTATCGCATGGAACTCGTGGCGCGCGGCGTGTCGGGGATCGCGGCGAGCGGGCTGTCGACGCTCGCCGCCTTCTACATGATGCAGGGCCTGCCGCAGAAGCTGCGCATCGCGGGCTTCCTGCTCGCGATCGGGCTGACGCAGGTCGCGGTGCCGCTGGCGCGCGCGATGTCGCCGCTGCTGCTCGCCGACGGCGACATCGCCAACCTGTTCGTCTTTCAGTTCGCGCTGTCGCTCGTCGCCGTCGGGCTCGTCAACATCCTCCATCTGCCGCCCGGCGAGACGATGCGCTCGTTCGAGAAGCTCGACCTCGTCACCTTTCCGATGCTCGCGGTCGGGGTCGGGCTGCTGTGCGCCTTCCTTGTCCAGGGTCGCATCCAGTGGTGGTCGACGCCGTGGCTGGGCGGCGCACTTGCGGCGGCGGTGGTGCTGATCGGCTTCGCCTTCCTGATCGAGCATTACCGCGCCAATCCGATGCTGCAGACGCGCTGGATGGGAAGCCGCGATCTCGTCAAATTCGCGCTCACCGGGGCGCTGGTGCGCGTGCTGACCTCCGAGCAGAATTTCGGCGCCACCGGCCTTCTCTCGACGGTGGGGCTGGTGAACGACCAGCTCGTCACCTATTATGTCGTGCTCACCGCCGCGACGCTGCTCGGCGCCCTGCTCGCGATCGCGCGGCTCGATCCCACCGACCTGCGCCGCCCGACGCTCGTCTCGCTCGGCGTGATCGCGGTCGGCGCCTGGCTCGACACCCATTCGGGACTGCGCACCGGCCCCGTGAATCTTTATTTCTCGCAAGCCGCGATCGCCTTCGCGGCGGTCTATTTCATGGGACCGATGCTGATGGAGGGGCTGCTGCGCGCGCTGACCAAGGGACCGTCCTATCTCGTCAGCTTCGTCGGCGTGTTCAGCCTGTCGCAGACGCTGGGCGGGCTCGCCGGGGTGGCGGCGCTGTCGGCCTTCCACACGCTGCGCACCAAGGCGCACCTGATGACGTTGGGCCAGACGCTGGCGACGACCAACCCCGACCTTGCGCGCGGCATCGAGACGATCGCCGCCGGCCTGACCGGCAGCATTTCCGACCCGGCGCTGCGCAGCGCGACCGCCGCGTCGCAGGTGGTGCGCGAGGCGGCGCGCGAGGCGACCATCCTCGCCTTCAACGACGTGTTCTTCGTGATCGGATCGCTGGCGGGGATCGCGTTCCTGATCATGCTCGCGCGCTGGGTCTACGACCGGCGGCGCGGCCACAATCCGCTCGCCGCCGAGCTCGAGGCATTGCAGAAGATGAGGGCTGCCAACCTATGACCGACGACCCGAAAACGCCCGCGCCGGCGGAGGCGCCCACCGCGCCGCCGCCGGCCAACGAACCCGCGGCGCCCGCCGCGCCGCCCGAAGAGGGCTGGAAACCCGAGCAGTCGCGCGGCCGCATCCTGCTGTTCGGCAGCCTCGTGCTGGTCGGCGCGCTCGCCATCCTCTACGCCTGGGGTCTGCCGCCCTTCCGCCCGGCCAGCCAGACCACCGACAACGCCTATGTCCGCGGCCAGACGACGATCATCGCGCCGCAGGTCGGCGGCTATGTCACCGAGGTGCTGGTGCAGGATTTCGAGCGGGTGAAGGCGGGGCAGCTGCTCGTCCGCATCGACGACCGCATCTATCGCGAGCGCGTCGCGCAGGGCGCCGCGAGCGTCGCCGCGCAATCGGCGAACCTCGACAACAGCGCGCAGAGCCTGCGCTCGGCCGAGGCGCAGGTGCGGCTTCAGGACGCCGCGACAGCGAGCGCGCGTGCGCAGTTCGCCCGCGCCCAGGCCGACATGCGGCGCGTGAACGAGCTGGTCGACGCCGGATCGGTGTCGCTGCGCGAGCGCGACCAGACGCTCGCCGCGCTCCGCCAGGCCGAGGCGGCCGTCCGCCAGGCAGAGGCGCAGCGCGCGATCGCCGCCGAGCAGCTGCGCTCGGTCGGCGTCGGGCGCGGCGGACTGGAAGCGGGCGTCGCCAATGCTAAGGCGCAGCGCGAGCTCGCCGGTATCGACCTGCAGAACAGCGCCATCCGCGCCCCGCGCGACGGGCGCCTCAGCGAGGTGAGCGTGCGCGTCGGCCAGCTCGTCAGCCCGGGCACGCAGCTGATGTATCTGGTTCCCGAGCGTCACTGGGTCGTCGCCAATTTCAAGGAGGCGCAGACCGCCAACATCCGCGTCGGCCAGTCCGCGACGCTGCGCATCGACGCGCTCGGCGGCGCGAAGCTGAAGGGGCATGTCGAGCGCATCGCCCCCGCCGCGGGCAGCGAGTTCAGCATCATCAAACCCGACACCGGATCGGGCAATTTCGTCAAGGTGCCGCAGCGCATCGCGGTGCGCATCCGCATCGACGACGGCCAGGCGCTGAGCAAGCGGCTCGGCCCCGGCATGTCGGTCGTCGCGACCGTGCATACGGGGCGACCGTGACGATGCGCCCCGTCCCGCGCGCGGCGCTGGTCCTGCCGCTGCTGCTCGCCGCCTGCGCGCCGCCGATCACGCCGCGCCCCGAAACGAGCACGGTCGCGCCGCCCGCCGACTGGCGCACCGACCTTCCCGCAAGCGGCGCGATCGACCGGCAATGGTGGGACCGCTTCGGCGACCCGCAGCTCGCCGTGCTGGTCGAGCGCGCGCGCGCGAACAACAGCGACCTCGCGATCGCCGCGGCGCGCGTCGCCGAGGCGCGCGCGCAGGAAAGGGTCGCGCGATCGCTGCTGCTGCCGTCGCTGAGCGCCAGCGCGCCGGGCGCCGAATCGCGCAGCCTCAATCCCTTCGGCGTCGCGACCGAGGGCTTTGCCGCGCAGCCCGTCTTCCAGGCCGCCTATGAAGTCGACCTGTTCGGCCGCAACGCCGCGCAGGTCGAGGCGGCGCGCGCCAACGCCGCGGCGGTCGCGGCGGCGCACGAGGCGGCGACGCTGTCGGTGAGCGCGGCGGCGGCAAGCGGCTATATCGCCCTGCTCGCGCTCGACGCGCGGCGCGAGCTGCTGCAACAGACGCTGGCATCGCGCGGCGAGGCGCTGCGCATCGCGCGCGACCGTGCCGAGGCGGGCTATACCTCGCAGCTCGAACTGCGGCAGGCCGAGGCCGAGTATCGCGCGACCGAGCAACAGGTCCCGGCGATCGAGGCGGCGATCGCGCGGCAGGAGAACGCCCTGTCGCTGCTCGCCGGCGAGACCCCGCACGCGATCGCACGCGGCGCGGGCTTCGGATCGCTGACGACGCCCGCCGTCCCCGCGATGCTGCCGTCGCAACTCGTCCGCCGCCGGCCCGACATCGCGCAGTCCGAATATGCGCTCGCCGCAACCGACGCCAACCTGCGCGCCGCGCGCGCGCAATTCCTACCGCAGCTTCGCCTGTCGGCGTCGGCCGGCGCGGTGATCTCGTCGGCGCTGTCCGATCCGGTGGGCATCTGGTCGGTCGGCGGCAGCATCCTCGCCCCGCTGTTCCAGGGCGGGCGGCTGCACGGTCAGTTCGACGCCGCGACCGCGCAGCGCGATCAGGCCGCCTTCGCCTATCGCCGCACGGTGCTCACCGCCTTTCGCGAGGTCGAGGACCAGCTCGCGGTGATCGACCGGCTCGGCGCGCAGGAACAGGCGCTGGTCGCGCAACGGACCGCGGTCGCCGACGCGCTGCGCCACGCCACCAACCGCTATCGCGCCGGCTATTCGCCCTACCTCGAACAGATCGACGCGCAGCGCGCGCTGCTGTCGGTCGATCTCGCGCTGATCCAGCTGCGCGCCGACCGCCTCACCGCCTATGTCGCACTCTATCAGGCACTCGGCGGCGGCGCTGAACGCTAGATTGCCGTATTTGCAATCTTCACCACCTACTCCGCCTGTGCCGAGCTTGTCGAAGCACCGCCCTTCTCGCGGTGCTGAAAGAAAGAACGGCCCTTCGACAAGCTCAGGACAAACGGCGCATATTTGTGGTGTGGCCCTTCAGCCCTCACAAATCGGGAAGCGTCTGGCGCGCGAAGCCCCAGCCCTTGAGCTCGGCGCTCGCCGCGCGTTCGAGCAGCGCATCGGCGTCGGCGATCGTCCAGTGGCGCGGGCTGTCGATGTCCGCCAGCGCATCCCAGCCGATCGGCGCCGCGACCGGCGCGCCTTCGCGGGCGCGGGCCGACCAGGGCATGATCGCGGTGCTGCCGCGCTGGTTGCGCAGCCAGTCGATGAAGATCTTGCCCTTGCGCTTCGCCTTGCTCATCGTCGCGGTGAAACGGTCGGGCTCGGCGAGGCTGAGCGCTTCGGCGAAGCGCTTCGCGAAATCCTTGTGCGCGTCCCAGTCCGGCCCCGGGTCGAGCGGCACGACGACATGCACCCCCTTGCCGCCCGACAGCATCGCGAAGCTGATCAGGCCGATGTCGGAAAGCTGGCGATGGAGGTCGGCCGCCGCCTTGCGGACGTCGCCGAAATCGAGCCCTTCGTCGGGGTCGAGATCGAAGACCATCCGGTCGGGCGTCTCGAGCGTGTCGACATGGCTGCCCCAGCCGTGGAATTCGATCGTCCCCATCTGGACGCAGGCGAGGATGCCGCCGGCGTCCTCGACATAGAGATAATCCTCGACCCCGCCGTCCTTCTCGCGGATCGGGACATGGTGGACCTGCGGACCGAACGATCCCGAATCATGCTTCTGGAAAAAGCATTGCTTGGCGCGACCCTGCGGGCAGCGGACGAGGCTGACCGGGCGGCGCGCCATGTGCGGCAGCATGATCGGCGCGACCGCGGCATAATAGTCGGCAAGGTCGCCCTTGGTCGCCTTCGATTCGGGAAAGATGACGCGGTCGCGGTTGCTGATCCGCACGTCGGCGGTCGGGCGGGGCGCCGCCTGCTTCGTCTCCGGAGTCACGTCCTTCGCCTCCTTGTCCTCGCGCAGGCCGACGAAGCTCGCGTGGCGCACCGATCCGCCGGCGGTATATTCGGCGAAGGCGATTTCGGCGACGAGGTCGGGGGTCAGCCAGCGGACGTCGCGCGCCGCCGCGCGTTCGACCGCCAGCGGCGGGGTCTTGCGCGCACGGCTCGCGAACTTGCGCGCCAGCATCGCCATCGTCGCAGCGTCGAAGCCGGTGCCGACATTGCCCTTGTAGACCAGCGCATCGCCCTCGCGCTGCGCGAGGAGCAGCGAGGCGAAGGGGCGCGCCTTCGCCGAAGACGGCTTCCAGCCGACGATGATGAATTCCTGGCGGCGGGTGCATTTGACCTTGACCCAGTTGCGCGTCCGGCGGCCGGCATAGGGAGCGTCGGCGCGCTTCGAGATGATGCCTTCCTGCCCCGCGCCGCACATCGCCGTATACAGGCGTTCGCCCGCGCCGATGACGTGGTCGGCGACCGCGATCGGCGGCGCGGCGGCGCGCAGCAGCGCTTCGAGCCGTTCCTTGCGTTCGAGATTGCCCAGCTTCGCCAGCGACTTGCCATCCTCTTCGAGCAGGTCGAAGGCGAAGAAGTTCAGCGCCGTATCGGCATCCTGTGCGCCATGGCCGCGCTTGATCACCGCCTGCAGCGACGAGAAATCGGGATTGCCTGTACCGTCATAGGCGACGATCTCTCCGTCGATCAGGCACGGCGGCAGGTCGAGCGCGGCGAACTGCGCGGCGAGCGGCGCGAACTTGTCGGTCCAGTCGAGGCCGTTTCGCGTATGGATGCGCACCGCGCTCCCCGCCGCCGCGACGAGCGCGCGATAGCCATCATATTTGATCTCGTGGAACCAGTTGTTGCCGCCCGGCACCGCATCGACGAGCGTCGCGAGCTGGGGCTTGCGAAAGGCGGGCGGCTTGCCCCCGCCGGCGCGGCGCTTCGCGACCGCCGCATTATGCTTCGCCGTGGCCTTCATCTTCTGCGTGAAGGCGGCGCCCTTCGCACCGCGCAGCGACTGCGCGCCGCCCGCGTCGCCCGCGATCTCGGCCATGGTGCGGCCGGTGAGGACGCTCGTCAGATGGCGACCGACCAGATCGTCGCTGCCGCCGGCATGGGCGTCGTCGATCTTGCGCAGCAGCCAGTTCTCGCGCTTTTCGCCCGCGCGCGGCTTCATGCGGACGAGCAGCCATTCGCCCTTCATCCGTTCGCCGTCGAGCGTGAAGTGCAGATGGCCGCGGTCGATGTCCTTCGCGCTCTTGCCCGCGACCGGCGCCCAGGTGCCGCGGTCCCACAGCATCACCGTGCCGCCGCCATATTCGCCCTTGGGGATCGCGCCCTCGAAATCGGCGTAGGCAAGCGGATGATCCTCGGTGCGCACCGCGAGCCGCTTGTCGGCGGGATCGGCGCTCGGCCCTTTCGTCACCGCCCAGCTCTTGAGCACACCGTCGGCCTCGAGGCGGAAGTCATAATGAAGGCGCGTCGCGTCGTGCTTCTGGACGATGAAGCGTCCGCCCTCCGCCTTCGCCGCCTTTCCCGTCGCCACCTGCCCCGCCGGCTCGGGCGTGGCGGCGAAGTCGCGCTTGGCCTTGTACTGCGCGAGCGGGTCGGCGCGCCGCGCCATGTCAGGCGCGCTTCTTCGCCGGCGCGCGGCGCGTCGACGCCTTGCGCGCCGGGGCCTTAGTCTTTGCCGCCGGCGTCGTCTTGCGCCCGCCAACCGACGCCTTGAGCGCCGCCATCAGGTCGATGACGTTCGATCCCTCGCGCGCGGCGGCGGGCTCCTCGACATCCTCCAGCACCTTGCGGCCTTTCGCCTTGGCCTTCTTGGCGATCAGCCGCTTCAGCGCGTCGACATAATGGTTGTGATAGTCGCTCGCGTCGAACCGGCCGCTCTTCCTGTCGATCAGCGTCTCGGCCAGGTCGAGCAGGTCGGCGTCGGGCTTCGCGGCGCCGACGTCGCGGAAATAATTCGCCGCCCGATTGACCTCGTCGGCGTAGCGCAGCACTTCGAGGACGAGGCCCTTGCCGCACGGGCGCAGCGCGACGAGCTGTTCCTCGCCGCGCAGCGCGAGCTGGCCGAGCCCGACCTTGCGCGTGCGGCGCAGCGCCTCGCGCAGGACGATATAGGCCTCCTCCGCCAGCTCGTCGGCGGGGACGACATAATAGGGCTTTTCATAATAAAGGATGTCGATCTCGCCCGCGTCGACGAACTGGACGAGCTCCAGCGTCCGCTTGCTTTCGAGCTTGACCGCCTCGATCTCCTCTTCGTCGAGCAGGACATAGCTGCCCCTCGAAAGCTCATAGCCCTTGACGATATCGTCCTTGTCGATCGGCCCGATACCGGGGACGACCTTCTCATACTTGACCGGCTTGCCGCTCGGTTCGTGGATCTGGCGAAAGCTGACGCTCGCGCCCGACCGGGTCGCCGGATAGATTTCGACGGGGATCGACACCAGCGCGAGCCGGATCTGCCCCTTCCAATAGGCGCGGGCGGGCATGGCATCCTCCCATGAGCGTGACCCATGGGCAATGCGCGAGGGCAGGATGCGGTTCCCTTTCGGCCGGGCGGTGCCCGATGCCGCCCGCTCCTAGCGGCACGTCCCGAAGCCGGCGCCGCGCAGCGCGCGGCCGGGCGTCGCGCCCGTCGGCTCGCCGCCCTGCAGCGCCGCGACGCCGTTCACGAACACGTCGCGCACCCCGACCGCATATTGGTGCGGCGCCTCGAAGGTCGCGCGGTCGGCGACGGTCTTCGGGTCGAAGACGACGACGTCGGCGTAATAGCCGGGCCTGAGCGCGCCGCGCTCCTTCAGCCCCAGATTGGTCGCGGGCAGCGTCGTCAGGCGATACACCGCCTGTTCGAGCGGGATCAGCTTCTCGTCGCGCACATAGCGGCCGAGCAGCCGCGCGAAATTGCCGTAGGTGCGCGGGTGCGCGCCCGATTTCAGGAACACGCCCTCGGTCGATTGCGACGCGGCGTCCGAGCCGAAGCTCATCCACGGCAGCCGGATCTGCTGGCGGACATTGTCCTCGGACATCAGGAAATAGACGGTGCCGACGCGCGAACCGTCCTCGACCACCAGGTCCATCGCGGTATCCTCGGGCGAGGTGCCGCGCATCGCCGCGACCTCGGCGAGCGTCTTGCCGGTGAGCGGCTTGAGCGCCGGATTCTTGAAGCCGGTGAGAATCATCTTGTCGGCCCCGGCGCCGAAATAGAGATTCTCCCAGTCATCGCCCGGCGCGCGCATCTCCGCGGCGACGCGCGCACGGACCTGCGGGTCCTTCAGCCTCTCGATCCACGCCTCGACCCCGCCCGCCTGCACCCAGGTCGGCATCGCGGCATCGAGCCCGGTCGCGCCGGCGGTATAGGTGTACATGTCGGCGGTGATCCGCAGCCCCGCCGCGCGCGCCGCCTCGATCTTCGCGACGACGGGGGCCAGCTTGTCCCAATTGGCGCGCCCGCCCATCTTGAGGTGATAGATTTCGGCGGGCGCGCCCGACCGGCGCGCGATCTCGATCAGCTCATCGACTGCTTCCTCGACCCGGTCGCCCTCTGAGCGCATGTGGCTGATGTACATGCCGCCGCAAGCGGCCGCCGCCTGCATCAGCGCGACCAGTTCGTCGGTCTCTGCATAGGAACCGGGCGCATAGATCAGCGAGCTGCCGACGCCCAGCGCGCCCTCGTCCATCGCCTGGCGCACCAGCGCCTGCATCCGGTCCAGCTGTTCGGGGGTCGGATCGACGTCGCCTTCGCCCAGTTCGTGGACGCGCACCGTCGCGGCGCCGACGAAGCTCGCGACATTGGGCGCGATGCCGCGCTTTTCGAGATAGGCGAAATAATCGCCCAGCGTCGTCCATTCGATCGGAAAGCGGATGTCGCCCTGGCGTTCGGTCTCCTGCGCCTTCATCGTCGCGTTGAGCGGCCCCATCGACCAGCCCTCGCCCATCACCTCCAGCGTCACGCCCTGCCGGATGTCGCTCTGGCTGCGCGGATCGGCGATCAGCGATTCGGTCGCCCAGCTGAGCATGTTGATGAAGCCCGGCGCGACCGCCATGCCGTCCGCCCGGACCTCGCGCGCGCCGCGCCCCTCGACCGTGCCGACCGCGACGATGCGGTCGCCGCGGATCGCGACGTCGCCGACCAGCGCCGCGCCGCCCGACCCGTCATAGATGGTGCCGCCGCGGATCACGACATCATAGGCGGCGGGGGCTGCCCCGCCCGCCTGCACGGGGGAAAGGAAGGACGCGCCGAACAGCGCCGCCGCCATGCCGAAATATCTGTCCCTCGCCATCATCGCCAACCCCTTCCCCGTCCGTATCGACCGGCGGCCATTGTGCCGCAAGCACGGACGGGATCAAGGCCCCCGTCACGGTCAAATAAGCGATTGCGCGGCGCCGCTTCTTCGGATCAACTGTGCCGGACGATCGGGACCGGACGATCGGAGGAGGGGCGATGGAGGCGTTGAACCGCGACGACTGGCAGGCCGTCCAGCGCCTCTTCGAGCAACTGGTCGACCTTCCGCCCGACATGCAGGCACAGCGCCTCGCGAAGGCGCCGCAATCCGCGGGGATCGTCGAAACGACGCGCCGCCTGCTGCTCGCCGCGCGCGGCGACGGCATATTGGACGGCGCGCCGCCATCGCTGGCGCCCCCGTCGCCGGCGGGCGAGTCGGCGCCCGCAAGCTTCGGCTCGCTCGCCCCCGGGCAGGCGATCGGCGGCTTCACCGTCGAACGGCCGATCGGGCGCGGCGGGTTGGGTGAGGTCTATCTCGCGTATCGCACGGGGGCCGATTTCGACCAGCGCGTCGCGCTGAAGCTGCTCCGCGTCGACGCCGCCGAGCGTGCCGAGAGCTTCGCGCGCGAGCGGCGGCTGCTCGCGCGGCTCGATCATCCGGGAATCGCGCGGCTGATCGACGCCGGGGTTGCTCCCGACGGGCGGCCCTATATCGCGATGGATTATGTCGACGGCCAGCCGATCGACGCCTGGTGCACCGCACATGGCGCCGACCTCGACACGCGGCTCGACCTGTTCCGCACCGTCTGCGACGCGCTCGCCTATGCGCACGGCAACCTTGTCGTCCACCGCGACATCAAGCCTTCGAACATCCTGATCGACGCGGGCGGCAAGCCGCGCCTGCTCGACTTCGGGATCGGCAAGCTGCTCGACGACAGCGCGGCGCTGCCCGCGACGACGCAGGCGATGCTCACCCCCGACTATGCCGCGCCCGAACAGCTGGGCGGCGAGGAAGCGACGGTCGCGACCGACGTCTACGCGCTCGGCGTCCTCCTCTACGAACTGGTCAGCGGGCGGAGCCCCTGGCGCGGCGGCAAGGCGTCGGTGCCGATGATGATCCGCCGCGTCCTCTATGAGGACCCCGAACTGCCGAGCCGCGCCGCGGCACGTGGCGAGGCGCCGGTGCCGGCGCGGCGGATCGCGGGCGACCTCGACGCGATCGTCCTGAAGGCGATGCGGCGCGACCCGGCGCAGCGCTATCGCAGCGTCAGCGCGCTGGCCGAGGATATCGCACGCCACCAGCAATATCTGCCCGTCCATGCGCGCGACGGATCGACACGCTACATGCTTGGCCGCTTCCTGCGCCGCTATCGCTGGGGGGTCGCGGCGACCGCCGCGGTGCTCGCGGCGCTGCTCGTCGGCGCGGGCGGCATCGCATGGCAGGCGCGCGAGACCGCGGTCGAGCGCGACCTCGCGGTCGCCGAGGCGCGGCGGTCGGAGGCGATCAACCGGATGCTGACCGTGATGGTGCGCGACACTGCCGAGGATGCGAACAGCGAGAATGTCACCGTCAAGCAGATGCTCGACCAGACCGCGACCCGCCTCGCCGCCTCGCTCGACACCAGTTCCAAATCGGCCGACCTGATCGTCACATTGTTCGACCTCTATGTGAATCTGGAGGATACGGCGGGTGCCGACGCGCTGATCCAAAAGGCGCTGGCGCGCGGCGTCGGACGCGGCGACCCGGTGGCGACCGCGCAGCTTCGCATGCGCGCCGCCGCCGCCGCGGGGGGCCTCGGCCGGACCGAGGAGATCGGCCCCAACATCGACGCCGCCGAGCCCGTGTTTCGCGCCGACCCCGCGCATTTCCGCCGCGAACTGGTCGAGATCGCCCTCGCGCGCGCGCAGTTGTGGCGGCGCACCGGGCGGCTGGAGGATGCGATCGCGCTGCTGATCCGGACGCTGCCCGATGCCGACATCGTCTATGCCGAGAACCACCGCGACCTGCTGACCACCTACAACAACCTGCTCGTCTATATGGCCGAGGCGAACCAGCTCGATGCGATGCCCGCGATCTTCGACCGCGCCGAGGCGGTGATCCGCCGCACCGGGCAGGAAGCGAGCATGCAGGGACTGACGATCGCCCAGTTGAAGGCCGTGCGTCTGCTCAAGCTCGACCAGCCAGCCGCCGCCGAGCGGATCGTCACGCGGGTGGCGGCGCAGCGGCGCGCGACCTTCGGCCGTTCGGCGGGGCTCGCGGTCGATCTGCTCCAGCTCGGCCGCGCCAGGCTGGCGCTCGGCAAATATGCCGACGCGAAAGCGGTTCTCGCCGAGGCGCGCCCGATGGCGGCGCAATATCTGAGCCCGCGTGCGGCGCCGACGCTGATCATCGCCGCGGGGCTGATCGAGGCGCAGGCCGAATCGGGCGATATCGCGGGCGCGCGCCGCACGATCGCCGAGACGCAGCCGTTGATCGACGCCTTGCCCAAACCCGGCCTGCCGCAGGCGATCTTCGCCCGCGCGAAGGCGGTTACGCTGCTCAGGCAAGGCAGGCTCGCCGAGGCGCGGCAGGAAACCGACCGCGCCGCAGCGCTGTTCGAGGCCGAGGGCGCAGCGGGCGCCTCCTACCTCAAATCCTTCCCCGCGCTGCGGGCACGGCTGGGGACGAGCTTATCCCATGCGTAGCGTGCGCACGCCGAAGTGGAAGTATATCTCCAACCTGCACCCCGAATATGTCTACACGACGCACATCGACCAATATGTGCGAAACATTGACGATTCGGGACGCTATTTCCCGTCGTGGCGTCGTTCGACCGATCCCGCCGCTCAGCAGATCGTCAACAGCTATTACCGGCGTCCGGCGGAGGAACTCTATGACCTCGAGGCCGACCCCGCCGAACGCAACAATCTGGCGGCGGATTCGCGCTACAAAACAGTCCTGCAGTCGCTTCGCCGGAAGCTGAAGGTCTGGCGAACGAAGCAGGGCGACACGCGTCCCGTCGAAGGGACGCCGCACTTCCAGGAAGGGCCGATCGACGGCAAGGTCGACTGAGCCGCTGAACGACGATCATCGGCGCGCCAAGTCCTTTCGCTCCGGGCAGGATCAGGCTGCCGCCATCTCGTGGTGGATCCACGCGCGCGCCTGCACCCACCAGCGGCGGATCGTGCGGTCGGAGACGCCAAGGATCAGCGCGGTCTCCTTCTCGTCCATCCCCGCGAAGAAGCGGCAGTCGACGACCTGCGCGAGGTTGGCGTCGAGCCGTTTCAGTTCTTCGAGCGCCTCGCCGAGCCGGACGACCTGTTCGTCCTCCGGAACCGCGGCGGCGAGCGAGTCGAGGCTCTGGGTGAAGCTGTAGGTCGGCGCATTGCGCTTCGAGGCGAGCCGCGCGCGCGCCGCGTCGATCAATATGTGCCGCATCGCGGTCGCCGCGCAGGCTAGGAAATGCGACCGGCTGTCCCAGCCGTCGGCCTTGCGCAGCTTCACATAGGCTTCGTTGATCAGCGCCGTGGTCTGGAGCGTCTGCGGCTGTCCGGCGCGATAATGCTCGCGCCGCGCGATGGCGCGCAATTCGCCGTAAAGCCCCGCGATCAGCGCGTCCGGGCCCTCCGCCCCATTTTTTTCGGCCGGCGTGTCCGCTTCCTCGGAAATTTCCCGTCTCGCTCTCTGTCAGGCGTCCGCCGTTCTTCGCAGGTCGGCGGATGCAAGGCAAGCGCGGCAAGGCAAGCGCGCCGCGCGCGAAACGGGAAGAGGCGCCGGGGCAGGCGTCGCCCGCCGGGTCGAGACATCCACCGTGGGGGCCGATGGCCTTCGCCCGATAGGAGGGAAGAGAATATGCGTAAATTGAACCTGCTGATCGCCGCAGCCGCTCCGGCCATCGTCATCGCGATGCTGACGGCCGCCCCGGCGCGCGCCGACGTCACCCCCGAATGCAATGTCAATGCGGGCCCTGACGGCATATCCGGCAACGCCGATGACGTGAGCGGCAGCACCGAATGCGGCGAAGTCAGCGTCGCGAGCGGCCTCGTCAGCACCGCCGTGGGCAGCAACAGCTCGGCAACCGGCGAAGAAAGCACTGCGCTGGGTCAGGCGACCGAAGCAAGCGGCGAGCGCAGCACGGCGGTCGGTCGCAACGCCCGCGCCACTTCCGCAAGCAGCACCGCGCTGGGCCAATCGAGTCGCGCGACCGGGGACAACAGCACCGCCGTCGGCCAATTGGCGAACGCCGATTCGACCAACGCCACTGCGATCGGCAAGAGTTCCAACGCAACCGCCGCCTTCACCACCGCAGTGGGGCAGAACTCCGGCGCCACCAGCAGCGGCGCCACCGCACTCGGCGTATCGACCCAGGCCTTCGGCTTCAACAGCTCCGCGCTCGGCAACACCAGCAAGGCGACCGCCGATTACACTACGGCGGCAGGCGCGTTCAGCGAGGCCACGGCCGAATATGCGAGCGCGTTCGGAGTGCTCGCCAATGCGTCGGCGGAAGGCGCCACGGCGCTAGGCCAGAATGCGCAGGCATCCGCCGAGCGCAGCGTGGCGATCGGTGCGGGGTCGATCGCGGACCGCACGAATAGCGTCTCGTTCGGCGCGGCGACTTACCAGCGCCAGCTCACCAATGTCGCCGCGGGCACGCAGGCGACCGACGCGGTGAACAAGGCGCAGCTCGACGCCGTGGCTGCGGGGGCCGTCAATCCCTATGTCGCGATCAATTCGGTGGGGGCAGGCGCGAGCGCCACGGGGATCAGCGCGATCGCGATCGGCCGCACTGCCGGGGCCACGGGGATCGACTCGGTCGCCCTCGGAGACGCCGCCAACGCCGCGGGCTACGCGATCGCGGCAGGAGGCAGTTCCGTCGCCAGCAAGGCTGGCGCCTCCGCATTTGGCTATCTGAGCGAAGCCTCCGGCTCTGCCAGCACGGCGGTAGGCGCCAACAGCAAGGCGGCGGGCGACGATGCGACAGCCGTCGGGAGAATGAGCGAGGCCACGACCTTTTATACGACGGCGCTGGGCACACTGGCCAAGGCAACGGTCATCAGCGCCACGGCGGTCGGCTATGGCGCGGAGGCCACGGCCGCGGGCAGTGTCGCACTCGGCACCGGATCGATCGCCGATCGCGCGAACGGCGTCTCCATCGGTTCGGCGGCCCTGCAACGCCAGCTCGTCAACGTCGCGGCGGGCACGCAGGCGACCGACGCCGTGAACAAGGCGCAGCTCGATGTCGTGGACGCGAAGGCGACCGCAGCGCAGACCACGGCCAATGCCGCGCTTGCCGCCGCGACGGCGGGCGCAGGCAGCGCGGGCGCGGCGCAGGCGACCGCCGACGCCGCCGTCGCCAGTGCGGCGGCTGCGCAGACGACCGCCGACATCGCCCGCAGCGAAGCGGCCGCGGCGCAAGGGACAGCCAACTCGGCACTCGCCAACGCCGCGACGGCGCAGGGCACCGCCGATACAGCGCTTGCCAACGCGGCGACCGCCCAGTCCAGTGCCGGCGCCGCGCAAGCGACCGCAAACATCGCCGTGCTGCGCGGCGACACCGCCGGCGCGGGCCTCGCCTCCGCGCTCGGCGGCGGCGCGGCCTACAATGCCGCGACGGGCGCGGTCAGCGCGCCGAGCTATTCGGTCGGCGGCACCGCCTATCACGACGTCGGCTCGGCGATCGGGGCGCTCGACGGCAATATCAGCGCGCTGAACGGCCGGATCGACGCGCTGAGCCTCGGCAACGACCGCCGATTCCGCGAAGCGACGGGCGGTATCGTCACCGCGATGGCGATGGGCGGCACGATGATCGTCCCCGACAGCAATGTCTCGGTCTCGTTCAACCTCGCCACCTATCAGGGCGAACAGGGTTTCTCGGGCGCCGCCGTCGTGCGCCTGACTCCGCGCGTCTACGTCAGCGGCGGCTTTGCCGGATCGACGGTGAAGGGCACCACCGGCGGCCGGGTCGGGATCGCCTTCGGTTTCTGACCATCGTCCCTTCCCGGCCCGCCGGCCGGGAAGGGCTCCGCGCCCGATCAGACCAGCAGGGCGTGCACCTCGCGCCGCAGCTCGGGCAGCAGGTCCTGCTCGAACCAGCCGTGGGTCTTGAGCCAGCGATTGTTGTGCCACGACGGGTGCGGCAGCGGGACGATGCGCGGCGATGCGCCGGCGGCGCCGATCTCGCGCCAGGCGTGCACGGTTTGGGTGACGCCGCGCCGGGCCCATTCGGCACCCAGATGCCAGCGCAGCGCATGACCGCCGATGACGAGCAGCAGCTTCAGGTCGGGCAGCCGCGCGAACAGCCGGTGCTGCCAGATCTCGCGGCACTCGCGCCGCGGCGGCAGGTCGCCTCCGGCGCCGACGCCGGGAAAGCAGAAGCCCATCGGCAGGATCGCGACGCGCGAGGCGTCATAGAATTGCGCCTCGTCGATCCCCATCCATTCGCGCAGGCGCACCCCCGACGGGTCGTCGAACGGCCGGCCGCTGGTGTGCGCCCTTATGCCCGGGGCCTGGCTCGCGATGCAGATGCGCGCGCTTTCCGACAATTGCAGGATCGGGCGCGGCTCATGGCCCAGCGGCGGCCCGTAGCGCGGCGCGTCGCGGCAGATGCGGCAGGCGCGAACGGCCTCGACGAGGCTTTCGAACGGCTCGTCCGCCTTCACCCCGTCCATTGCCGCCTTCTCTCCCCTTTGCCGATCGCCGAGTCGCGCGCCTGCGCCGCCCGCGCTATACGCCTTTTTCCGGCGCGGGGGCGGGATAGACGATCGAACCGTCGGACCGCGGGATCGCCCCGTGCGTCAGCCGCGCGGGCTCCGGGCCGCGCTCCATGATGTGCGCGACGGCGGCGCCCGACACGATCAGATAGTCGGCGACGATGCGGCGGTGGCAGCGCCACCAGACGGCTTCCGAGCACATGATCGCGCAGCGGCGCTCACGGCCGACGTCGATCAGATGCGCCAATCCCTCTCGAAACGTGGCGCCGAGCGCATAGTCGGCATAATTGTGGAAGCTGGCGTTGGTCCAGAATCCGTTGAGCGCGCGCGGCACCTCGCGCTCGCGCTTGCGCAGGCCGCCGAGCGCCGCGATGCGCTCCCACGACAGGCCGCGCGCCGCGAGCGCATCGGGCAGGACGTCCTCGTTGAACTGCGGGTTCGACCGCGATCGCGGCATCCGCCGGATATCGACGAGGTGGCGAACGCCGGCGTCCGCGAGCAGCTCGGCGAACGCGTCGAACGAGCGGCTGGAATGACCGATGGTGAAGAAGGGGACGGCCTCAGCCATCTATGCGTTCGAGCGCGCCGCCCTTGTGCGCCGCGACATGGTCGGTCTTGTCGCTCTTGATCTCATATTGCGGATCGTCCTTCGACGCGCGGTGGGTGTGGCCCTTGTAGTCGAAGTCGGCGGTGTGCACCTTGATGATCTTTCCCGAGACATGGCCCGCCTCCGAATTCCAGCGAACATGATCGCCGATCCTGAACCGCTTCGTCATCGCCTGCTCTCCTTTCCGCTTCGCCCCTTTCCATAGAGTCGCGGACCCGCGTCAAGGTTCCGTCGCTCCCGCACGCCCCTCCCCCGGCCGGAAGGAGCATGCGGGAGCACGGCGTCAGAAGCGGGCGCGCAGGCCCGCGGAAACGGCGCGGCGCTCGACCGGGTAATAGATCGCCGATGCGGCGTCGGCGGCGATCACCGCGCTGACGTCGCCGATCGCTTTCTTGCCGGCGATGTTGCGGACGTCGACGAAGGCGTCGATCCCGTCGGTAATACGCGCGCCGCCGGTCAGGCCGACCAGCGCATAGCCCGGCGTGCGCACCCGGTTGGCATAATCGGCCCACGGTCCCTGCGGCACCCATTCGAGCGTCGGCGCGACGTGCAGCGCCTCGCCGCCGATGCGGACCTCCGCCCGATAGACATGCCTCGGCACCACCGGCAGGCGATTGTCGCCGAACTGCGCGTCGCCCCGGAAGCGGAAGTCGCTGTAGGCATAGGTCTGGCGCAGCCGCAGCCAGGGTGCGAGGGTCAGCTCCAGCCCGGCCTCCACCCCCCGATGCAGCGTCCGGTCGGCGTTGAAGGTGGCGGCGGGGATGCTGCCGTTCACCGTATATTGCAGCATCTCGCCGGTGATCGCCGCGCGATACCAGGCGACGTCCCAACGCACCGGACCCATCGTTCCGCGCGTGCCGATCTCCGCCGTCCAGGCGCGCTGCGGCCGGATGTCGGCGATCAGCGCGCTGGCGGGCGGCATGCCGATCGACTGGAACACCTCCCCGAAACCGGGAAATTCGGCCGAGCGGCTGTAGTTGGCGAAGATCTGGACATGCTCCGCCGGTTCGACCAGCACGCCGAACTTGGGCGAAAAGGCGTCGAACGCGACGCGCCCGTCGGCGGCCGGGGTCGCCGAAAAGCCGACGCGCCGCTTGCGCATGCCATCGGCATAGACGCCCCCCGCGATCAGCGTCACCGGCGGCACCGGCCGCACGCGCAGTTCGCCATAGAGGTTCGCGGTCCGCGCCTCCTGATCGGCGTCGAGGGTCAGCGCGCCGCGCCGGCCGGCGACGTTGACGAACTGCCGCGCGTGGGTGCTGCCACGGCGAATCTCGCCCCCCAGCGTCACCTCGACCGGCCCCGCGGCATAGTCGAGCCGCGCGAACCCGCCGACGTCGGTCGATTTCTGGTCGATCAGCTGAAAGATCGGGTGAAAGAGCGATTTCGCGTTGACGAAACCCCCGACCTCGAGCGTCGCGGTGCCGAGGTCGAAGCGGGTGCGGTTCTGCAAGCGCAGCGAATCGATGTCGCGTCGCTGATCGCCCGCGATGCTGCCCGCATTGGCGCCGCGCGGGGCGGTCAGCGCCTGCGCCTCGGTCAGCGCGCCCGGCAATTGCTGGCGGATGCGGTTGATGCTCGCATAGAAGCGCGTCGCGACCCCGTCGCCGAGCGTTAGCCCGACATTGCCGTGGAAGCGCAGGCTGCGGCGCCGCGCATGGTCGCGGTCGCCGTCCGACGTGTCGGCGCTGACCGCGCCCCAGGCGTCGACCGGCCCGCTGGCGACGCCCGCCGAAACCAGGCCGCGCAGCAGGCCGAAGCTGCCGGCGTCGCCGCGCAGATAGACGCCGTGGGCGGTGCGCCCGGTCGGAGTCACGCCGTTGATCGCGCCGCCCAGCGTTCCCGAACCGAAGCGCAGCGCATTGGCGCCGCGATAGACTTCGAGATGGTCGAAGAAGATCGGCTCCAGCTCCTGAAAATCACCATTGTCGTCGGCGAGGTTGATCGGCACCCCGTCCTGCAACAGCGTGACGCCGCGCATGTGGAAGCCGCGCGAGAGGCCCGAGCCGCGGATCGCGAGGCGCACCTCCTGCCCATAGCGCGGCTGGAGGTAGACGCCGGGCGAGAAGGCGAGCGTATCGCGCAGCGACACGATCGTCTTGTCGGCATAATCCTGATGCGTGACGACATCGGTGCCGCCGGGGGTCTGCGCCGCGCGCTGCTGCGCGGCGTCGGCGAGCGTCGGCGCGGTGACGATGATCGTCGCCTCCTCGGCGTGAGCGGCGGGGGAAAAGGGCACCGGGGAAAACGACAGGGCGAGGGCGAGCGCCGGCAGGGGCGCCGCGCGGGTAACGGAACGGGTCATGGAAAATCCTTCGCTGAAAATCAGGCAAGGCCGGCGCGCGCGGAAGCGCGGCCGGCGATCGGTCTGAATCAGGCGAAGGCGGGCGGGCCGGTGCTGGGAGGAAGCGGCGAGGCGATGCCCGGCGCGAAGCCGAGCGAGGGGATCGCCAGCGGCGTGGGGGCGGCCGGTGCCGGCGCCGCGGGCAGTGCCGGGGCATCGGGCACGATCGGCGCCACCGCGAGCGCGCCCCACGGGCAATGCTGCTGCCCCTCGCCATCGGGATGATCGCCCGCGGTCTGGACCGGGATGGTCATCGTCCCGCCGGGGTTCGACGGGTCCGAACAGACGCGGACGGTGATCGAACCCCCGGCATCGGGCCCGATCATCCAGCCCGGCGCGACCAGCACCCGCGCGAGCAGCGCGAGAAGCACCGGTAGCAGCAGCCAGCCCGGTCGGCGGAAGGCGGAAAGATCGGCCACGCCGCGCTCCTAGTCCCGGCGGACGGTTCGGGCAAGCGCGCAGGCCCCGCAAAAGCCGATTGCCAAAATATGCCGAGGCGCTATGGGCGGGCGCCGCAAGGGCAACCTTGCATTGATCGCGCCGGTGCCCCGATGGGGCTTAAAAGGGAACGCGGTAAGGGGGTCCGGCCGGGCCTTCGAAACCGGGGCTGTCCCTGCAACTGTAAGCGGCGAGCGCGATGCACCGACCCGGTCCCCGACCGGGTCTGCCACTGGGGCGACCTGGGAAGGCGTGCATCAAGCGACGACCCGCGAGCCAGGAGACCTGCCGGCGCGGGTCGCTCAATGCCTCGGTCCAGGGAAAGGCCAGGGCACGGAGAACTCCGTCGAGCGACGACCCAGCGGCCGGGGCCGCTTCGGGGCACGAAATGCGGGCGCCTTGCGCCAGCCCGCCGCCCGTGCGCCGGTCGATCGCGCACGCGGCTCGGCAGGTCCCCGCCTTCGCTCTCGGCGCATGGGGGACTCCCATGTTGAAATACGGCCTTTCCATCGTGGCGCTGGCGGCGACGTCGCCGGCGCTGGCCCAGACCGGCGATGCCGCCGCCGACCCGCGCCCCGGCGACGCGATCATCGTCACTGCCTCGCGTTCGGGCGAAGGGGTCCGGGCGGACCAGCTCGGCGCCTCGGTCACGGCGATCGACAGCGAAGCGCTCGAACAGCGCCAGACGCGCATCGTTTCCGACGTGCTGCGCGACGTGCCCGGCGTCGCGGTCAGCCGCACCGGCGGCCTCGGCGGCATGACCGATATCCGCATCCGCGGCAGCGAAGCCAATCACGTCCTCGTCCTGGTCGACGGCATCGAGGTCGCCGACCCCTATCAGGGCCAGTTCGATTTCGGCGGTCTGCTCGCCGACCCCGCCGCGCGGATCGAGGTGCTGCGCGGCCAGCAATCGTCGCTCTATGGCTCCGACGCGATCGGCGGCGTGATCCATTACATCACCCTGTCGGGACGCGAGGCGCCGGGCCTGAGCGCCCGGATCGAGGGCGGGTCGTTCGGCACCGTCGCCGGCAGCGCCCGCGCCGCGGGCGCATCGGACAGCTTCGACTATGCGATCACCGGTACCTATTACGGCGCGAACGGCTATCCGACCGCGCGCGGCGGGGTGCGCGACGTCGGGATGCAGACGGTCGGCGCGAGCGCGAAGCTGGGCTGGACGCCGAGCGACGCCTTCCGGCTGAACGCCGTGCTGCGCTATGGCTTCAGCGACGCCGACAACAACGACAGCGAATATGATACGACGAGCCCGCGCTTCGGCTATATCGTCGACAGCCCCGGCGTCCATGTCGAGACCGAATCCTTCCATGCCCTGCTGGCGGCCGAACTGACCGCGCTCGACGGGCGCTGGGTGACCAGCCTGTCGGGGCAGCTTTCCGACACCGCGCGCCACGGCCGCTCCCCCTTCGGGTTGGACTATGGCAGCAAGGGACAGCGCTACAAGGGATCGCTGACCTCGAGCATCCGCTTCGGGACCGATGCGATCGCCCACCGGCTGACCGGTGCGGTCGATGTCGAGCGCGAGGCCTTCCGCACGCTGACGCCGGGCGCCTTTCAGGGAAAGCGCCACACCGACAATCTGGGGCTGGTCGCCCAATATGAGCTGACCGCGGGCGCGCTCTCGCTCGGCGCGTCGCTGCGCCACGACGACAACAACCGCTTCGACGATGCGACGACCTGGCGCGTCCAGGGCAGCTATCGCCTTCCGACCGGCACGCGCATCCGCGGCGCCTATGGCACCGGGGTCAAGAATCCGGGCTATTTCGAGCTGTTCGGCTATATCGACGGCCGCTACATCGGCAATCCCGACCTGAAACCCGAAAAGTCCGAGGGCTGGGAAGCGGGGATCGAGCAGAGCTTCGGCGCCGACGACTGGGCGACGGTCGGGGCGACCTGGTTCGATTCGACGCTGAAGGACGAGATCTTCACCGACTATCCGGCGCCCGACTTCACCGCGACTCCGGCGAACCGCGCGACGACGAGCAAGCAGCACGGCATCGAGGCCTTCGCCAGCGCGCGGCCGCTGCCGCAGCTTCGCTTCGACCTCGCCTACAGCTGGATCAAGGCGCGCGAGAACGGCGCGCCCGAAGTGCGGCGGCCGAAGCATATCGCCAGCTTCAACACCACCGTGTCGAGCAGCGACCAGCGCTTTGCGGGGACCCTGACGCTGCGCTACAACGGCCGCACGACCGACCTCGCCTATATCGACCCCAGCTATGTCCCGGTCGTGGTCGCGATGAAGGACTATGTGCTCGTCAACCTTGGCGCCGATTACCGGGTGACCGATGCCATCTCGGTCTTCGGGCGCGTCGAGAATCTGCTCGGGGTCGACTATGAGGAGGTTTTCAGCATCGCGACGCCGGGCCGGGCCGCCTATGGCGGCGTCCGCCTGCGCTTCTGAGGGAAGAGGAACCCGCTTGACCCCGCACGCCGCCCTGCCCGCGCTCGCGCTGCTGCTCGCCGGCGGCGGCGCACTGTGGGCGCAGCAGGGCGGCCGCGCGGCGCCGGCGACGCCACCGGCCGCGCCGCAGCGCGTCGTGTCGCTCAACCTGTGCGCCGACCAGCTGCTGCTCGCGCTCGCCGACCGCGACCGGATCGCCGGGCTGACGCGCAACGCGACCGACCCCGGCATGTCCGCGGCCGCCGCGGCGGCGCGCGGGCTGCCGCTGATCCGCAACGCCGCCGAACAGATACTGGTCGCGGCGCCCGACCTGATCGTCGGCATGCCCGCGAGCGGCAGCGCGGCGGTCGCGGCGCTGCCGCGCGGCAGCTTTCGGACGCTCGACCTGCCGACCGCCGACAGCTTCGACGTCATCCGCCGGACGATCCGCCTGACCGCGACCGCGCTCGGCGATCCGGCGCGCGGCGAAGCGCTGATCGCGCGGATGGAGCGCGACCTCGCCGGCGTGCCCCGCCCGGGGCGCGGCCGGGTCGCCGCCTATTACCAGCGGCGCGGCTACATGACCGGGACGGGGACGCTGATCGACGAAATGATGGGGCGCGTCGGGCTGGTCAATCTTGCCGCAAAGCTGGGCAAGCCGCCGCTGTCGCAACTGAGCCTCGAGGAGATGGTGGCGGCGAACCCCGATTTCCTGATCGTCGAAAGCGCGAGCGACACCATCACCGATCAGGGCAGCGAGATGCTGCATCATCCCGCGCTTCGGGGCATTCCGCGGCTCAGCGTGCCGGAGGCGTGGACCGTTTGCGGCGGCCCCGCTTATGGGGCGGCCGTGCACCGCCTTGCCGGGCAGATCCAGCGCCACGACGGCGCGCGCCGATGACGATGCGCGACGCCCGATCGCCCCGGCGGCTGACGCTGGCGCTGCTCGCGCTTGCATGCGGCGTGGCGGCAGCTTCGCTGTGCTTCGGCACCGTCGACCTGCCGCTCGCCCGCCTGTTTGCCGCCGCATCCGGCCGCGGCGATCATGTCGCGACCGTCATCCTCTTCGACCTGCGCCTGCCGCGCCTGCTGGTCGGGCTCGCGGTCGGCGCCATGCTCGGGCTCGCGGGCGCGGCGCTGCAAGGCTATCTGCGCAATCCCCTCGCCGAGCCGTCGGTGCTCGGCACCTCGAACGCCGCGGCGCTTGGCGCGGTCGCCGCGCTCTATTTCGGGCTCGCCAATCTTCACCCTGCGGCGCTGCCGCTGCTGTCGATCGTCGGTGCGCTGCTGTCGCTCGCGCTGCTCTTCGCGCTCGCGGGCCGCTCCGAAAGCCCGCTGACGCTGATCCTCGCCGGCATCGCCGTCGGCACGCTCGCGGGGGCGGGCATCAGCCTCGCGCTCAACCTGTCGCCCAACCCCTTCGCGGCGATGGAGATCATGACCTGGCTGATGGGCAGCCTCGAAAATCGTTCGTTCGGCCATTTGTGGGCGGCGCTGCCGTGCATCGGCGCCGGGATGGCGCTGCTGCTGTGGAACGGGCGCGCGCTCGACGCGCTGACGCTGGGCGAGGACGGTGCGCAGGCGCTCGGCGTCGACCTTGCCCGCACGCGCCTGCGCCTGCTGCTCGGCACCGCGATCGGGGTCGGCGGCGCGGTCGCGGTGTCGGGCGCGATCGGCTTCGTCGGGCTGATCGTCCCGCATCTGATCCGCCCGCTGACCGACCGCAGCCCGTCGGCGATCCTGCTGCCCTCGGCGATCGGCGGCGCGGCGCTGCTGACGCTCGCCGACCTGGCGGTGCGGCTGATCGATACGACCAGCGAGCTCAAGCTGGGCGTCGTGACCGCCTTTCTGGGCGTGCCCGTCTTCCTGTTCCACCTGATGCGCGAGCGCCGGCTGTGGTGACGCTGACGCTCGATCATGTCGATGTCCGCCTCGGGCGGCGCCCCGTGGTGCGCGACGTCAGCGCGGCGCTGGCCGGGGGCACGCTCACCGGCATCGTCGGCCCCAATGGCGCGGGCAAGTCGACGCTGGCGTGCGCGCTGCTCGCGCTGGTGCCGAGCACCGGGCGCATCCGCATCGACGGCGCCGACGTCGCCGCGATGCCGCGCGCGACGCTGGCGCGATGCGCCGCCTATCTGCCGCAGGGCCAGACACTCCACTGGCCGCTGACCGTCGAGCGGCTCGTCGGGCTCGGCCGCCTGCCGCACCTCGGCCCGATGTCGCGCCCGGGCGCCGCCGACCTCGCCGCGATCGAGCGCGCGATGACGCGCGCCGGGGTGCTCGACCTGCGGGATCGCGACGCGACCCACGTGTCGGGCGGCGAGCGCGCGCGCATCCTTCTCGCCCGCGCGCTGGCGGTCGAAGCGCCGATGCTGGTCGCCGACGAACCGCTCGCCAGCCTCGACCCCGGCCACCAGATCGACGTCATGGACCTGCTGCGCGGCGAAGCGCACGGCGGCGGCCTCGTCATCGCGGTACTCCACGACCTGACCATGGCGGCGCGCTATTGCGACCGGCTGCTGCTGATCGACAAGGGCGCGATCGTTGCCGACGGTCCGCCCGCCGCGGTGCTGACGCGCGC
Organism: Sphingopyxis sp. 550B; assembly: GCF_057401805.1. Classification (NCBI taxonomy): domain Bacteria; kingdom Pseudomonadati; phylum Pseudomonadota; class Alphaproteobacteria; order Sphingomonadales; family Sphingopyxidaceae; genus Sphingopyxis; species Sphingopyxis sp. 550B. The sequence continues at coordinate 791,166 of NZ_CM171610.1, forward strand.
GAATCTGCGCGCGGTCTATGGCATAGAGGCCGAGGTCGACCTTGGCGGCGCCTGGCCGACGATCACCGCGCTGGGGCGCAGCCGCGAATGAGCGGCGCGCTGATGCTGCAAGGCACGGGATCGGATGTCGGCAAGTCGGTGCTCGTCGCCGGGCTGTGCCGCGCCTGGACCAACCGCGGCCTGCGCGTCCGCCCCTTCAAGCCGCAGAACATGTCGAACAACGCCGCGGTGACGGCCGACGGCGGAGAAATCGGCCGCGCGCAGGCGCTTCAGGCGCTTGCCTGCCGCGTCGAACCGCACAGCGACATGAACCCGGTGCTGCTGAAGCCGCAGGCCGACCGCAGTTCGCAGCTGATCGTCCACGGCCGGGTGCGCGGCACGCTGGGCAGCAACAATTTCCGCGAAGCACGCGGCACGCTGCTGGCCGATGTGATGCAGAGCCACGACCGGCTGCGCGCCGAATGCGACCTCCTGCTCGTCGAGGGCGCGGGGTCGCCCGCCGAGATCAATCTGCGCGCCGGCGACATCGCCAACATGGGTTTCGCGCGGGCGGCGGGGGTGCCGGTGGTGCTGGTCGGCGACATCGACCGCGGCGGCGTGATCGCGTCGCTGGTCGGCACGCGCGCGGTGATCGACCCCGCCGACGCCGCGATGATCCGCGGCTTCCTGGTCAACAAGTTTCGCGGCGACCCGGCGCTGTTCGCGGACGGCTATCGCGCGGTCGAGGCGCGGACCGGGTGGCGCGGCTTCGGCATCATTCCCTGGCTGCCCGCCGCCGCCCGCCTGCCGAGCGAAGATGCGGTGATCCTCGACCGGCGCTCCATGCCCGACAGCGGCCGCCGGATCGTCGCCTGCCCGATCCTGCCGCGCATCGCCAATTTCGACGACCTCGACCCGTTTCGGCTCGAACCCGGCATCGAGCTCGTCATGGTGCCGCCCGGGCGCCCGATCCCCGCCGAGGCCGCGATCGTCGTCCTGCCCGGATCGAAGGCGACGATCGCCGACCTCGCGGCGGTGCGCGCCGAAGGCTGGGACATCGACATCCGCGCGCATCATCGGCGCGGCGGTCTGATCGTCGGCCTGTGCGGCGGCTATCAGATGCTCGGCCGCCGCATCGCCGATCCGCACGGCATCGAGGGGGTGCCGTCGGAGGTCGAGGGGCTCGGCCTGCTCGACGTGACGACCACCCTCTCCCCCGTGAAGGTCCTGCGCCGCGTCCACGGCGAAGCGCTGGGCGTCCCGGTCGAGGGGTATGAGATGCACATGGGGGAGACGCGCGGCCCCGGCACCGCGGCGCCCTTCGCCAGGCTCGACGGAGGCGGCGCCGACGGCGCGATCGACCCGGGCGGAACGGTGATGGGAACCTATCTCCACGGCCTGTTCGCCGCGCCGGCGCTCCGCCGCGCGCTGCTCGCCCATATCGGGGTCGCGGCCCGCGCGCACGACCATGGCGCCGACGTCGATGCCGCGCTCGACGCGATCGCCGAAACGCTGTCGGACCATATCGACATCGACGGCCTGCTCCGCCTCGCTGCCAGCTGACAAAGCGCCGTTCGAGCCTGTCCGGCCTCGGCCGTCCTGTTTCGGCCGGCCGCCGGCGCGATCAGACCGCGCCGGGGAAGGGGTTCTTGCCGCCCTCGGCGGTCCAGCGCTCCATTTCCTGCTCGAACATGTCGAGCGGCACCGACCCGAGGCTCAGCAGCTTGTCGTGGAACCAGCGCTGGTCGAAGGCGGGACCCAGCGCCGCTTCGGCCTTCGCGCGCTGGCGGCGGATGGCCAGCTCGCCCAGCTTGTAGGCGAGCGCCTGTCCCGGCCAGCTGATATAGCGGTCGACCTCGGTCTCCACCTCGTGCCGCGACAGCGCGCTGTGATCGGCGAGGTAGGCGATCGCCTGATCGCGCGTCCAGCCATAATGGTGGATGCCGGTGTCGATGACGAGACGGCAGGCGCGCCAGATTTCGTAGGACTGGCGGCCGAACTCCTCATAGGGCGTGCGATAGATGCCGATCTTGCTGCCCAGCCATTCGGTGTAGAGCCCCCACCCCTCGCCATAGCCCGAAAAATAGGTTTGCTTGCGGAACTCGGGCCGGTCGGGAACGGGCGCCTCCATCGCGATCGCCCCCTGCAGGCTGTGCCCGGGGGTGCATTCGTGGAGCGTCAGCGCCGGAATCTGATACAGCGGGCGCGACGGCAGGTCATAGGTGTTCATCAGGCACGCCTCGCGCCCGCCGCGGCCCGCGGTGAAGAAGGGCGCGATCGCATCGGGCACCGGCCGGATGGTGAAGCGGTAGCGCGGCAGGAAGCCGATGGTGGTGCGGAGCAGCCCGTCCATCCGCTTGGCGGTATAGGCGGACACGCCCATCAGCTCGTCGGGCGTCCGCGCATAGAATTGCGGGTCGGTGCGCAGGAAATGGATGAACGCCTTGAGGTCGCCCTTGAACCCGGCGGCTTCCCGGGTCTTCTCCATGTCGGCGGTGATGCGCGCCACTTCTTCGAGGCCGATGCGGTGGATCTGCTCCGGGGTGAGGTCGGTCGTCGTATATTCGCGGATCTGCGCCTGATAGAAGGCCTTGCCGTCGGGCATCGCCTCGGCCGCCAGCGTCTTGCGCGCCTGCGGCAGATATTCGTTGCGATAGAATTCGAGCAGCTTCGCATAGGCGGGGACGATCTTCTGCGCGATGATCTGCCTCGCCTCGGCCTGGATCGCGGCCTTCTCGCTCGCCGGGATCGCGGCCGGCAGATCGGCGAACGCCCCCCAGAAGGGATTGCCTTCGGGATCGGCGACCATATGCGCCTCGATCGACTTGTCGCGCCCCGCCAGCGTCACCCCGGGCACGCTGAAGCCGCGCTTCAGCCCCGCGCGCATATTGACGATCTGCTCGTCGAAATAGCGCGGCAGGTCGGAAAGACGGGCGAGGTAGCGCCGATATTGCGCCTCGGTCCGATACGGGGTGCGCGCCGCGATGCCCGCCCAGAACTGGCTGTCGGCGTTGAACGGCATTTCCCAGGTGCGGAACCGCCCGTTGGCGACGAACGCCTCCAGGCTGGTGCGGAACACCGCGGCGTTGATCCGTTCCTCGGGCGACAGCCGGTCGACCGGAATCCGGTCGAGCGCCTTCAGAATATCCGCCCAATGCGCAACGCGCGCCTGCTGGCTCGCGGCATCCACCCTGGGGAAATGGTCGAGCGGCCCGGTCTCGTCATCGCCGCGCCAATGGCCCAGCTCGGTACCACGCCACGCCCATTCGGCCTCATAGAGCGCGCGAAGCTGCTCGTCGGCGCTGTTCGCCGGCGCCTGTGCCTGCGCCGCGACGGGCGCTGCAAGCGCCAGCACTGTCAGCCACGAATAAGTATAGCGCATCCGTCTTCTCCCCCGCTCCTGTCGATATCACACGCGCACGGCGCGCGTGATCGCGATGGGCTGCTCGAGAATCTGGCCGGTCATGACCGGCGATTGCGACGCCCCGTTCGTTCTTCTCTGCTGGATCGCCCGGACGATGTCCATCCCCGCGGTCACCTGTCCGAAGGCTGCGAATCCCAGCCCATCGGGATGGCGCCCGCCGCCGTAGTCGAGCGCCGGGGAAGCATCGGCGCAGATGAAGAAGGTCGCACCCGACGCCGTCCCCAGCGCTCCACGCGCCAGCGATATGGTGCCCGCCACGTGCCGCAGCCCGGTCTGCCGTGTGTCCTCGTGCGCGATCGGCGGAAAGCTTTCGACACCCGGCGCCGTGACGGCCTGGATGACCGAGATTTTCTGATCCGATAGATCATTGTCCTCGCGCACCGCGCGAAAGAAGTGCGCGCCCGTATATTTGCCGGCATCGACATAGCGCAGGAAATCGCCGCCCGACAGCGGCGCCACATCGTTGCGAACTTCGATCACGATCGTCCCCAGCGGCGTCAGCAGCGCGACGCGCGGGCGGTGGACGAGTGTCGGACGCGGCGCGGCGCAGGCCGAAACCGTCGCGGCGAGCGACAGCAGCACCGCGCGGCGGCCGAACCCCGTCGCGGTCATTTGTCGGTCGCCACGCTCCGCAATTGCGTCGCCGTGCGCAAGCTGCCGAGTTCCTGCTGGCTTTGATGATGCAATCCGGCCGGCAGATGCTCCTCCCGCAGATGCTCGAGGAAATAGCTCCACATCCGCCGCTGGGCATAGCCGGTCAGCGCGTGCCCCTCCTGTGGCATCAGCACGGTATCGAAGTCCTTGTGCGCGTCCTGCAGCGCCTGCATGAACTGGAAGACACCGGCGGGATGCACCCAGAAATCATTGAGGCCGTGGATGATCAGCAACTTGCCCCGTAGCCGGTCGGCATGGGTCGCCAGTGCCTGCTGCTCGTAATTATTCCCGTCGGGCATGCCCTGAAAGCGTTCGCCCCAGCTATGCCAGAACAACCGCTGGTCAGCGTTCATTCCCCCGGCGACGCCAACCTTGAAGAATTCGGGGAAGCGCAGCATCGCCATTGCAGTCATGTAACCGCCCCCCGAAAATCCATAGATCCCCGTCCGTTCGAGGTCGATCGACGGCTCACGGTCGGCGAGTTGGCGAAGGCCGGCGACATGGTCGGCCAATTCGCTCGCATGGTCGATCTGGCGCCACGCATGTTCGTGAAAGGCGCGCGAGCGCTCGGGCGTGCCGCGGCCGTCGATGATCGCGACGATGAAGCCCAGTTCCGCAAGCGACGCGGCCTCCAGATAGGCGCGGCTTGCCGTCCGGTGCGGCACATTGGCCATCTGCGGCCCGCCATAGATGTAATCGATGACCGGATAGCGCTCGCCGGCGGTCCAGAAGGACGGTTTGAACAGCAAGCCGCTGATCGGCGTCTTTTCGTCCGCCGCGACAAGCTGCACCGGTGTCGGCCAGCGCCAGCCCTGCGGCATCGCCGACGTATCGGCGCGCGCGATCGACAGGACCGCGCGGCCGTCGAGGTCGATCACGTCGCTGTCCGCTACGCCGTCGACCCGTCCGGCAGTGCGCATCAGATAGCGCCCGCTGGGCGACAGCGCCGTCGGCCAGTTGACGCGCCTCTCGGGGTCGACCGTGATCCGCGCGCCAATGTTCGGGATCGCGGCAAGATCGGCGTCGCGCTGCTCCAGCAGGCGCGTTCGGCCGCTCGCCAGTTCGACATAAGCCAGTTCGCGCTGATAGGGATCGCCGCCGGGGCGCGTGCTGCCGCGTGAGAAGATCAGCCGTCGCCCGCCGTCTGCCAACCCGATCACCTCGCGGACCGGCGTGCTGCCCTTGGTCAGCTGCCGCTTCATCCGTCCCGTTTTCAGGTCATAGACGTAAAGCTGTCCAATTCCCGAACGCTGCGAATACCAGACTATGTCCTCGCTGCCGGGCAGCGGCACGATCGGCACCGGATCGAAGAAATTCGCCCCCAGCTCCAGCCAGGCCTCGTTCGTCTCCGTAAAGACGGGTCGGGTAGCGCCGGTGACGGTATCGAAGGCAACGACAGTCACCCGCCGCTCGTCGCGCGCGACATCGACGAAATAGGCCTGGTTCGCGGACCCGAACCAGGCGAGGTTGCTCGAAATCGGCGGGTGATTCATGCGGACCGACGGCAACGCCGGATAGTCGGCGCGCACGATCCGCCCCGACGCGACGTCGATCGCCATCATTTCGAACATCGGAACATGGGGGTCGCCCGGCAGCGCGACCCGCCGGCTGTAGGCGACGGGCCGCGGCGAGCCGTCCTTCGGCGCGAAATCGACCATCGGCAGTTCGGCAACATTCCGCTCGTCGAGCCGCGTCGCCAGCAACTGGCGCGAATCGGGGGACCAGGCGACCTGCACCGGGGCGGCCGGATTGCTCAGTGCGTCGGTGTCCGCGCCATAGGCATGGAAGCGCTCGCCATCGCTGGTCAGCGGCCGGTCGCTTCCCGTCGTCAGGTCGCGCAGCCAGATATCGTTCCCCTTGCGATAGGCGCCAAGGCGGCCGTCGGGCGACACCGACATCGGTGCCGGGGCGACATCACCCAATGCGATCAGGTCGGGCTGCCCTTCGCCATAGCGCCAGCGCTTGCCAAGCGCATCGAACGTCATCCCGCGCAGATTCGCGTCGAACCGGAGGTCGGACAGCGGAAGAGCACTCGCAGCCACCGACTTGCCCGAGGCGCGGGTCAGCGCGGCGGCCACCGCGTCATGATCGAAGGCATCCCGCTGCATGCGCCGCTCGACATCGGCGATCAGAAACCGCTTCCCGCCCTCCTCCTGCCGTTCGAACCAGAAGATATCGGTGCCGTTGATCCAGTTCGGCCTGATGGTGAGGTTCCGAAGCAGGCGGACGTTGGCGCCTTGCAGCACGGCGGCGCGCGTATAGCGGTCGCGCAGGACCTGTTCGGAGGTCGGCGCGCCTTCCATCGCCTGCGCGGGTTGCACCGGAAGCAGCAACGTCGCCAGCAGCAGGCCTTTCCAATGGCGAGAAACAGCCATCTTCACATCCTTTGAAAAGAGATTGAAAGATATCGGGCCGGGCGGGGCTAGAACGTCACCGAACCGCCGAGGAAGAAGACGCGGCCCAGCGCGTCGTACAACCCTGACCGCGCCGCCTGTACGGCTTCGGGCAGGACCGGCGGATTGGCCGCGGTCACATTGTTGACCCCCGCGAAGAGTGAGACGGATTCCGAAACGCCGTAACCGAGGTTCAGGTCGAGGTAGAATCGGGCGCTCGCATCGTTGCGATCACGGAATTCCCTGCTCGCCTGCTGGTCTGCCTTTGCGGCGCTGATGAAGCGTCCGACCGCGCCGATCGACCACGGCTTGTGCGAATAATTGACCTGGGCCGTTCCCCGGAAGCGCGGATTGCTGACCTCGCCATCCTCGACCAGCAGGGTCGTCGGATCATTGGCCCGGCCGAGCAGTTCGTTCTTCAGCAGATAGGTGCCGTTGAACAGCAGTTGCAGCCGCCCTACGCCGAGCGCATGCGTATAGCCGATCTGTGTGTCGACCCCCGAGGCGTCGAGGCGTCCGACGTTGATGACGTTCTGGCGCACCAGCGTGATCGAATGAGCATTGCCGTTGCCGATGCGGTCGAACCCGCCGCGCTCGATCAGCGAGCAATAGACATTGTCGAGCGATGAAGCGTCGTAGCAGCTGTTCGCGGCGGTCTGCGCATCGATCGAGCTGGTCGCGCCGTTGATACGGATGCGCCACCAGTCGGTCGTCCAGGTCAGTCCCGGCAGGAAAGCCGGCGTCAGGATCAGGCCCGCCGTATAGGACGTCGACTTTTCTTCGTGCAGGTCGCGATTGCCGCCGGTCAGCAGCGATTTGGTGGACCCGATCGTCGGATCGACATAACCCACCGGCACACCCGCTGCGCGGCAGTTTCTGGTCCGGTTGTCGCTCGCGTTGATCAGCGCCGCGGTGCAGGGATCCTGCAACGTGCCGATCGTCCCGAGCACGCCCGGATTATAGAGCTCGAACAGGTTCGGCGCACGCACGCTGCGCGCCACCGAGCCACGGATGCGAATCGTGTCGTTGAAAGCCCAGTTGGCGCCGGCCTTCCACGCGACGGTCGAACCGATCGTGCTATAATCGGACGCGCGCGCCGCAGCCTCGATTTCCAGCGACTTGAAGAAAGGGCGGTCGGCAAGCAGCGGCACCACGACTTCGCCGAACACCTCTTTCACCTCGAAGCCGGCATCGACCGGCTGCGTGCCGGTCATGAACAGGATCGCACCGCTGAGCGCCAGCGCATCGTCCTGCCGCTGCAGGCGCTCGCGGCGCCATTCGCCGCCGAACGCCGCCTTCACCATCCCGGCCGGCAATTCGAGCACGTCGCCCTTGAACTGCACGCCCGCCAGATCCTGCGTCTGCTGGAAGAAGGTCTTGAGCACCGGCTTGAAATAGTCGAGCGCCTGCGCGCTGGAGACGGTCTCGCCCAGGATGTTCACCGGCAGGCAGCCGGCGGCGCGCGCCGTTGCACTGCGGCAGACGGGGTCACCGGTGACGGGATCGCTGATCACGTCAATCGCCTCGGCATAGCGTGCGGCAATGCGGCGCCCGGTCGTCTGCGTGTTCTGGCGATAACTGCCGTGCTGCGCGAAGGCGGTGTAGCTCCAGCCATTGTCCAGATGGCCTTCGATCCCGCCCGCGACTGTCAGGACGTCGGCGTCTGTCCGATCGTTGCGCACGCCCTGGTCGCGGCTCGACCGCGTCACGGTGATCTGCTGAACACCATTGTCGATCATCAGGTCGCGCAGCGCCTGCGGCACGAACGGATTGTCGATGCGGATCGTCGACCCCAGATCGAAATCGCCGACGCCGGGCGAGTTCGCACGCTTGTTGGCATATTCGAAATCGACGAACAGCCGCATGTCGTCGGCGACCTCATAGCCGAGCCGACCGATCGCCGACACGGTCTGGACCTGTCGGCGCAGATAATCGAAATCGACGTTGTTATAGCCGTCACCGCCCTGTGCGACCGACCCGAACACGCCGTTGGGCGCGGCGTCGTGCCGCGTCAGGCGGAGCTGGCCCTGATCGACGACGTATCGCTTTCCGCCGAGCGCGAACACGCCGTCATAGGCATAGGCGGGAAAGACGGCGTCGGTATAGACGATCTGGTCGAAAATGCCGTCCTTGGGACCCGTATTCTTGGGGTTGGCGCTCAGCGTGATGTCGCCGTTCTCGCGATAGAAGCGCCGCTGCAGCGTCCGCAGCGGTTCGACACGCTGATAGGCCACGCCCAGCGTCACCGATCCGCGCCCGTCGACGAAACGGCCGCCGCCGATCACCGATGCGACATAGTCCTTCGATCCGCCTTCACCGGTCACGCCGACGCGCCCGTTCGCCTGCAGGCCTTCGAAATCCCGCTTCAGGATGACGTTGACTGCACCGGTGACGGCGTCGGCACCGTAGATGGCCGACGCACCGCCGGTCACGATCTCGACCCGCTCGATCAGGGCCGCGGGATAGATCGACATGTCGACAGCGGAGGATACCGGCGATCCCGACACGCGACGGCGACCGTCGATGACGGTCAGAGTGCGATTGACGCCGAGACCGCGCAGATTGAGGAACACCTGCGTCGAATTGCGCGATCCTTCGCCCACGGAAATCGATGGCGTCTGCATCAGAAGATCGCCGATATTGGCGACGCCCGAATTCATGATCCGCTTGTCCGACAGCGTGGTGACGGGCGATGCGGCTGCCACCGCGCTGCGCTCGACACGCGACCCGGTGACGATGATTTCCTCACCGTCAGGCACCTCGTCGGGGCCGGTTTCCGTCGCCGGGGCGGGAACGGCACGCCGCGAGGGCGCCGCAACGGGCGCGGAAGTCTGGGCGACGACGCGGGCGGGCGTCGGCGCCATGCGCGTGCCGACATCGGCGTTCGCCAGCGTGATCGTCGTCCCGTTGTCCGACACCACGCGCAGGCCGGTGCCGGCAAGTAGTTTGCGGAGCGCTTCGCGCACGTCGTGCGATCCGACGAGCCGCGGTGTCGTGATCTTGGACAGCGTGCGGCCCGGCGCCACGATGCGAACTCCGGCCTGCCTCGCGAATTCTGGGATCGACCTGGACCCGCTCTGTTGTTCGAGATTGAAGGTCCGCTGCTGCGCCGCGGCAGCCGCGGGAAGCGCCAGACCGACTACAGCCGCCCCGCAAATCAGGGCCGCACGCATCTTTTCCATCGAAATCCCCCTCCATATGGATGCGCCCCCGGACCGGACGCCTCCCTCCGTATCTATTGTTGCGCGGGGGAAGATGTTTCCGCAGCAGACGGGAGATTTTTTTGGGCATCGCGGGTCAACACGATTCCCCGTGAATCGGGATATGCCTTCAAATCAAGGCTTTGAGCGACAGCACGGGCAAATCCCAGCGGATCGTCCGCCGGATATAGCCCGGTGATCGTCTCCTCCGCGATCGCCTCGTCGGCGAAACGGATGCGCTGATCGCTATAGCGGGCGAATTCGGCGGCGGCTTCGCGAAGCGGCTGATTCTCGAACACCAGATTGCCGTCGCGCCATGCCAGTTCGCGCCCGAACGCGTTCTTGTCGACCGAGGCCGTCCGAATGTCGTGGTCCGGGCCGATGTCGGCGCGCATGCCGGCTGCAAGGCGGCGCGACCGCATCTGCCCGCCTTCGCGCACGCGCACCTCGACGATTCCTTCCGATACGATGATCCGGGTCGGCTGGCCGGGCAGACGCCGCACCACGAAGCTCGTTCCCACCGCCTCTACTTCGGTATCGCCGGCGATCACCACGAAAGGGCGCGCGCGATCCTTGGCGACATCGAACACCGCTTCGCCATGCTCCAACGTGACGCGCCGCCGCCGCTCGGTCATGCGAACCTTGACCGCGGTGGCCGTATTCAGGGTCAAGCGCGAGCCGTCGGAGAGCGGCATCGATCGCACTTCGCCCCGCTCGGTCGCATAAAGGCCCGATAGCGTGCGCCAATAGGATTCGCCGAACAGCACGGCGATCGCCGCGGCCATCCCGACCCCGCCTGCCCGCGCCAGAAAGCGCCGCCGATCCGGTCCGCGCGCCGCCCCCTGCCCGCCGGGCTCTGCCATGGAAAGCATCGCCTGGCCGCCGGTCGCGACATAATCGTCACCGTCGAAATCGCGGCCAAGCGCCTTGACCCGATTCGCCTCGGCCAGCACCGCGTTGAACCGCGCGAAAGCGCCGCGACGCCGGATATCGGCGGCGAGCCAGGACTGAAGCTCGGCCTCTTCCATTTCACCCAGGGGGGCGCCATGGCGTCGCAAGGCCCAATCGGCGGCCGCCCGATCAATCTCTGCGCTCGACTCGCGCCGTTCCATCACCTTCACCTGCCAAGACGGCCGTCCCCCTATGAGATGCGCGACGGGGTCGTTTTCCGCGCCGACCGAGCAAAGCCGCCAGATCGACCAGCATCGCCACGAGACTGCGCTGGACGCGATCCTCGCTGATGCTCAGTCGGTCCGCAATCTCTCTTTGCGTCATCTCCTCGACGAAACGCAGCAAAAAGATCGACCGTCCCGGCTCTTCCAGTTCGCCGACGGCGAGGGCGAGCCTGTGGAGCTGCTGACGATCCGATACCTGTTCGTCAACCCACGCCTCGTCGGACGGAATCGCCAGTTGCTCCAGATCTTCGACGGCCTGGATCGATACGACCCGCGACCGACGCCAGTAGGCAAGAACGATGTTCCGCGCGATGCCGCGCATATAGGCGCCGACGTTGCGGATGGCGGCATGGTCGTCGACCTCCGCCAGATTCCCGAAGACTTCCTGGACAATGTCATCGGCATCGACGCCGTCGGGCAAGCGCCAGCGCGCGATCGCGGCGCGCAACGCACCTTCCCGCGGAAGGACATGGCGTGCCAGCCATTTGTTGCGTTGCCCGAAATCGTCATCCACGGCCGGCATATACCGATGGGCGCTCCTTCCGTACAAGCTCGCAGAGGCGGCGAAGGACTGGCTGCCTCAGCAAGCCCGGATCATAGACACATGGTCGAAGCGGACGTCGCCGACGATCGAGCCCGGCCGTGCCGGCTCCTCGCGCGCGAGATCGGTCGACAGATAGCGCAGGCTGTTGTCGCAAAAGACCGTCGCCACCACGGCCGCCTCGTCCAGATCGCGCGCGACCTCGATCGCGGCGAGCAGGTTGGCGCCGCTCGAGATGCCGACCCCCATGCCAAGCTCGCTTCCCAGCCGCTGCGCCATACGGATCGCGCAGCTGTCGGAGATCGCCACCGGCCGCGCGAGCCGGTCGAGCCGCACGATCGGCGGGATGAACTCGTCGGAAATGCCCTGGATGCGATGATGGCCGACCTTGTGCCCGGTCGACAGCGTCGGCGATTCGAGCGGCTCGACCGGGTGGACCGACGCCGCGATCCCCGCCGCCGCGAAGCATTCGGCGACCCCCATGACGGTGCCGCCGGTCCCGACCCCAGCCGCAAAGGCATCGGGCCGCAGCCCGAGCGCGACGAGCTGGCGTAGCAGCTCGGTCCCCGTGCCGTCGCGATGCGCGCGGACATTGTCGGCATTGGCGAACTGCCGCGTCAGGAACGCCCCGCGCTCCGCCGCATAGGCTTCGCTCAGGTCTAGCGCGCCGCAAAAGCCCCCCTCGTCGCGGCTCACCAGCCGCAGGTTGGCGCCGAAGGAGCGCAGCAGGCCGCGCCGTTCCTCGCTCATCCAGTCGGGCATGAAGATCGTCACCTTGTGCCCGAGGCTGGTGCCGATCGCCGCCAGCGCGATGCCGGCGTTGCCGCTGGTCATCTCGACGATTGCCTGGCCGGGCGCCAGCTCGCCGCGTTCGCGCGCGCGCAGGATGACCGATGCCGCCATCCGGTCCTTCGTCGATCCCGTCAGGCTGTGGAACTCGGCCTTGGCGAAGATGCGGCACGCGCGCCCCGCGACGGTAAGGTCGAGCCGGATCAGCGGCGTGTTGCCGATCAACGCGTCGAGCCCGAGCCCGGTGGCGACCGTCGGTGAGCGGAAGGCGGTAACAGCATTCATATGGCGGCGTCCTCCAGATTTCGACAGGACGGGCCTAGCAAAGCGGGCGCGATGAAATCATCGCAGAATTCCCCGATTATGCTGGCATATCCGGGAAAATATTCCTATAAATCCTCATATGGTCGAACTGGATGAGACAGATCGCCGCCTGCTTCGCAAATTACAGGCGGATGCCTCGCTTTCGCTCGAACAGCTCGGCGCGGCGGTGCAGCTATCGACGAACAGCGTGTGGCGGCGCGTCAAGCGGCTCGAGGCCGAGGGCGTCATCACGCGGCGGATCGCGCTGCTCGATCCGCAGGCGGTCGGTCTGGGACTGACGGTGTTCGTCGCGATCAAGACCGGCGATCACAGCTTCGCCTGGCTGTCGCGCTTTCGCGAGGCCGCGTCGGCGCACCCGGAAATCGTCGAAATCTATCGCATGGCGGGCGACACCGACTATCTGCTCAAGCTGCACGTCGCGGGCATGGAAGATTATGATCGGGTCTACAAGAAACTGATCGCCAAGGTCGCGCTCAGCGACGTGAGTGCGAGTTTCGCCATGGAAACGCTCAAGAACGAGCGCGCCCTGCCGGTATAGCCATGGCAGGGATTCCGCTTTGCCCCGCGGTGTCACCCGAAACTCGGGTCGCAATTGCCCCCTTTTGACAAGGAACCATTCCCCGGCGAAAGCCGGGGCCCACGCGGAATAGCGCCATGCCATCTGGACCCCGGCTTTCGCCGGGGAACGGGCAGGCCATCGGGCGCACTCGGGAGCGCGCCGCTTCAGCCGCGCGAGATCAGGAAGATCGCGTGCTCGGCGCGCCAGCTCGCCGCGGCGGCGCTCGTCGGCCGGTCGCCCGACAGATACCAGGCACGCTCGACGACGATGCCGCGCTCGCGCAGCAGCTCGCGGAAATCGCTGACCGTCAGATGGTGGATGTTCGGCGTCTCATACCACGCGACGGGCAGCAGCCGCGTCACCGGCATCCGCCCGTTCCACAGCAGCGCGAGCCGGATGCGCCAGTGCGCGAAATTGGGAAAGCTGACGAAGGCGTGCGGCGCGATGCGCAGCAGCTCCTCGATCACCCGGTCGGGGCGCTCGGTCGTCTGCAAGGTCTGCGACAGGATCGCATAATCGAAGGCGCCCGCCGGATACTCGCCGAGGTCGTGGTTCGCGTCGCCCTGCACCACCGACTGGCCGCGCGCGATCGCCGCGGTGACGTTGGCGGGGTCGATCTCCAGCCCGCGCGCGTCGACGCCCTTGTCGCGCAGCGCCGCGATCAGCGTGCCGTCGCCGCAGCCGACGTCGAGCACGCGCGTTCCCGCGGGCACCGCGTCAGCGATGATGGCGAGGTCGGGGCGCAGCGCCATCGTCAGCCGCCGTTCCGCAGCGCGCCGGCGACGAGGCGATCGAGCGCGGGCACGTCGAGCAGGAAGCTGTCGTGGCCGAAGGGCGCCGACAGTTCGACGAAGCTCGCCGCCGCGCCGACGCTTTGCAGCGCCTGGACGATGCGCCGCGATTCGGCGGTCGGATAGAGCCAGTCGGTGTCGAAACTGACCAGCGTGAACCGCACGTCGCCCGCGCCGGCGAAGGCCGCGGCGAGCCGCCCGCCATGCGCTTCGGCGAGGTCGAAATAATCCATCGCGCGCGTGATGTAGAGATAGGCGTTGGCGTCGAAGCGGTCGGTGAAGGCCAGCCCCTGATAGCGCAGATAGGATTCGACCTGGAAATCGGCGTCGAAGCCGAAGCTTTTCGCATCGCGCGCCTGCAGGCGCCGGCCGAACTTCTCGGTCAGCCCGGCTTCCGACAGATAGGTGATGTGCGCGGCCATCCGCGCCACCGCCAGCCCCTTGGTCGGGGCGTGCGCGGCATAATATTGGCCGCCCTGCCAGTCGGGATCGGCCATGATCGCCTGGCGGCCGACTTCGTGGAAGGCGATGTTTTGCGCCGAATGACGCGCCGCGCTGGCGATGACGATCGCCGAGACGAGCCGTTCGGGATAGGCCGAAGCCCAGGCGAGCGCCTGCATCCCGCCCATCGATCCGCCGACGACCGCGTGCAGCCGCGCGATGCCCAGATGGTCGAGCAGCATCGCCTGCGCGCGCACCATGTCGGCGATCGTGATCACCGGAAAACCCATGCCGAAGGGCGCGCCCGTCGCCGGATCGACGGTCGCCGGTCCGCTCGTCCCCATGCAGCTTCCCAGCACGTTCGCGCAGAGGACGAAATAGCGGTCGGTGTCGATCGGCTTGCCCGGCCCGACCATGCGCGCCCACCAGCCGGGCTTGCCGGTCGTCGGATGGTCGCACGCGACATATTGGTCGCCGGTCAGCGCATGGCAGACGAGCACCGCGTTCGACCGATCGGCGTTGAGCGTACCATAGCTCTGGTAGGCGATCGTCACCGACGCAAGCTGCTGCCCGCTGTCGAGCGGCAGCGGCCGGTCGATCGTCACATCCTGATGCCGGAACTGGTGGAGAAGGCTCGCCATGGCTTGCGCGGGGCTAGGCGCGCGCACGAAGGCTGTCAACGTGCTGGACTCGCGGCGCGCAGGCGCTAAACCGCGCGGCATGACCGACACGACCGCTCCCCTAACCCCCAAGCCGTGGATCAGCGGCATCGCGCCCTATGTCCCCGGCAAGTCGGCGGGGGCCGACGGGCGTCCGCTGGTCAAGCTCAGCGCCAACGAAAATCCGCTGGGCACCGGCGAAAAGGCGCGGGCCGCCTTTCGCGCCGCCGCCACCGACGCCGACGCGCTGTCGCGCTACCCCGACCCCGGCGCCGCGGCGCTGCGCGAGGCGATCGCGGCGAAGTTCGGGCTCGACCCGGCGCGCGTCATCTATGGCACCGGGTCCGACGACCTGCTCCACCTCGCCGCGGGCGCATATGCCGGGCCGGGCGACGAGATCCTCTATGTCCGCTATGGCTTCGCGGTCTACGAGATCGCGGCGCGGCGGGTCGGCGCGACGCCGGTCGAGGCCGACGACCGCGACTATGCGACCGACGTCGACGCGCTGCTCGCCCGCGTGACCGAGCGGACGCGGGTCGTCTATCTCGCCAACCCCAACAACCCGACCGGCACGCTCGCGACGCGCGAAGAGGTCGCGCGGCTGCACGCGGGGCTGCCGCGCGATGTGCTGCTCGTCATCGACCAGGCCTATGCCGAATATCTCGACCCGCAGCAGGACGACGGCGGGCTGGAGCTGGCGAAAAGCGCCCCCAACGTGTTCGTCACGCGGACCTTTTCCAAGATCCACGGCCTGGCCGCCGAACGCATCGGCTGGGGCTATGCCAGCGACGAGGTGATCGCGGCGCTGCACCGCATCCGCCTGCCGTTCAACGTCACGCGCTGCGGACAGGCGGCGGCGATCGCGGCGCTGGGCGACGAGGATTTCGTCACCGCCAGCCGCACCCACAACGCCCGCTGGCGCACATGGCTGGCGCAGGAACTCGACGGTTTCGGCAACCGCGGCGTCCGCGTGGTGCCGTCGGCGACCAATTTCCTGCTGGTGCTGTTCGAAGGCGACGTCACCGCGGAGGCGATGTACCAGCGGCTGATGGAGGCGGGCTATATCGTGCGCTGGCTGCCCGGACAGGGCCTGCCGCACGCATTGCGGATGACGATCGGCACCGAGGACGAGACGCGCGGGCTCGCGGCGGCGATCCGCGCCGCGCTCGAAGGCTGAACCGCGTGGCGCGCACCATCGGGACGGTGACGGTCGTCGGGCTCGGGCTGATCGGCTCGTCGATCGCGCGCGCGGTCATGGCGCGGCTGCCCGACGTGACGGTGACCGGCCACGACGCCAGCGCCGGGGTGCGCGCCGAGGCGCGCGCGCTGGGCCTGTGCCACCGGATCGCCGACGATCCGGCCGACGCGGTGACGGGCGCCGACCTCGTCATCCTCGCGGTGCCGGTGGGGCGGATGGCCGATGCGGCGCGCGTCTGCGCGCCGGGGCTGAAGCCCGACGCGATCATATCCGACGTCGGATCGTCGAAGAGCGGCGTCGGCGCGGCGCTGCGCGCGGCGCTGCCCGATCATCTCGTCATCCCCGCGCACCCGGTCGCGGGGACCGAGAACAGCGGCCCGGCGGCGGGCTTCGCGACGCTGTTCGAGGGGCGCTGGTGCATCGTCACCCCGGCCGCCGACGCCCCGGCGGACGCGGTCGCGGCGCTCACCGGCTTCTGGCAGGCGCTCGGCGCGCGGATCGAGACGATGGACGCCGCGCATCACGATCTGGTGCTCGCGGTGACGAGCCACCTGCCGCACCTGATCGCCTATACGATCGTCGGCACCGCCAGCGAGCTCGAAGAGGTGACCGAGAGCGAGGTGATCAAATATTCGGCCGGCGGCTTCCGCGACTTTACGCGCATCGCCGCGAGCGACCCGGTGATGTGGCGCGACGTCTTCCTCGCCAACCGCGACGCGGTGCTGGCGACGCTCCAGCGCTTCAACGAGGATCTGACCGTGCTCCAGCAGGCGATCCGCCGCGGCGACGGCGACAAGCTGGAGGCATGGTTCACCCGCACCCGCGCGATCCGCCGCTCGATCATCGCCGAAGGACAGGACGATCCCGCCCCCGATTTCGGGCGGAAGCACTGAACGCCATAGTCGCCCCGGCGAAAGCCGGAGCCGCTATCGGCCTTGCGCTCCATCTCGATCGGCCCTGGCTTTCGTTAGAGTATGTGGACAAATTCCGATTGTGCATTCTGGCAGGTTTGGGGTGGGAAGCGGTCGTTTGAGACATGCCCTGGTTTCCCCTCCCGCAGGCGGGAGGGGCAGCGAGACTTACGAACTTGTTCGTTAGTCGCAGCGGGGTGGGCCTTTGCACCGTCGCTGCCCACCCCCAACCCCTCCCGCTTGCGGGAGGGGAGACGGACGGCAGCTTCCGGTCGCTTGCAGTCGCCCGAATTTGTCCACGCTACCTATGGCGACAATTATTCCGATGCCGTTTCCAGCGCCGCGGGCGGATTGAGCGCGTTGATCGCGCGCCAGACGCGGTCCTCCGCCTCGTCGCGCGGCAGGCCGGCGGGAATCGTCTCGCCGATCCGGTAGGTAATCGTGCCCGACCATTTGACCCAGCGGCGCGGCGGATAGGCGACGCCGCTGTTCACCGCGACCGGGATCACCGGCACGCCCAGCATCCGGTACATGCCCGCGAATCCCGCGCGCAGCGACGGTGCCTGGCCGTGCGGCACGCGCGTTCCCTCGGCGAACAGCACCAGCGGCCGGCCGTTGGCCAGCGCCGCCTTCGCCGCGGCGAGCATCGCGCGCATCGCCTTGCCGCCGCCGTCGCGGTCGACCGGGATCAGGCCATAGAAGCGCGCCGCCTGCCCCCAGACGGGGATCGAGAACAGTTCCTCCTTCGCGAACACCGCGGGCCAGCGGAACAGCATCGGCTGTTCGATCGTCTCGAACGCGCTTTCATGCTTGAAGACATAGAGGACCGGCGTGTCGGGCATCGCGCCCTCGACCACGACGCGGTGGCCGAGGATGAAGCGGCAGATCAGGCGGTGGAACTGCGCCCACAGCCGCACGAACCAGCGCGTCGCATGGTGCGAGACGGGAAGCGCGACGACCGCGCCGATCGAGCAGATGCTGCTCATGATGACGAAGGCGATCCAGAACAGGATCGACCGGACAAGGGCGAGCGCGTATCTCACAGGCCGAGCAGGCCGCCCGCGAGCCCGGCCAGAAACTTGTGATATTCGCGGAACAGCGTCGAAAAGCTCGGCTGGCTGCGCACCGCGTCGGGCAGGATCGTCACCTTGTCGCCGAGCGCGCGACCGAGTTCGTAGCGGGCGCGGCGCATGTGCCAGTCGGTCGTCACCAGCCGGATGCTGCGATAGTTGCGCCGCGCAACCCAGCTGGCGACCTCGGTCGCGTTCGAGCGCGTGTCCTCCGCCTCGAACCCCAGCGCGATGCAGCAGTCGAACAGCGCCTGCGGCCGCCGGTATTCGGCCGCCAGTTCCTTCGGCTTGACCTCGCGCGCGACGCCGCTGATCAGGACGCGCTTCGCCTGTCCCGCCTCGAGCAGGTCGAGCGCGCGGTCGATGCGCCCGGGGCCGCCGGTGAGCACGACGATCGCGTCGGTCTTCTGCGGCGGCGCAGGCATCGGCGGCAGCAGCGCGAACCAGGCGAAGCCGAGCACCCAGGCCAGGAACAGGAGCGATATCAGGCGCTTGATCATAATATCTTCTTGAGCGCGGCGAGCAGCGTCTGGCGCGCCGTCAGAGCGGCTAGCGCGATAGCCAATAGGGGCAGCGCCAGCAAGAGCGCCCAGCCCGCCGGGCCGAGCGAGGCGGTCGCGGCGAGGCCGGCGGTGACGCCCGACCATTGCCAGCCGATCAGCAGCAGGATCGCCGCCGCGACCGCGCTGCCGAGCGCGATGCCATAGGCGGTGTCGATCGCGATCCGGCGCTGGAACAGCCGCGCGATCTGGCGGTCGGTCGCGCCGATCAGGTGCAGCATCTCGATCGTCGCATAATGGGTGCCGAGCGCGGCGCGTGCCGTCATGATCACCACCGCGGCGCTCGCGGCGATCATCAGCAGGACGAGCCCGCCGGCCACCCAGGCGAGCGAGCGGATCAGCCGCGCGACGGGGCCCAGCCATTCGGCGTGCGGGATGATGCGCGCGCCCGGCGCCTCGGCGCTGACCAGCGCGCGCAGCCGCGCCATCTGGCCGGCGCGGTCGCCGCCGCCGACGAAGTCGATGTCGACGAGCGCGGGAAGCGGCAGCGACTTCAGCACCGGGTCGTCGCCCCCCTCGCTGCCGAACCATTGCCCGAGCGTCGCGAGCAGTTCGTCCTGTTCGACCGCGCGCGCCGCGCGGACATAGGGCTCGCCCGCGGCACGGCGCCGCAGCGCCGCGGCCTGTGCGGCGCGCGCCACGGGGTTCGCCGTGACGATCTGCACCGTCACCCGCCCGGCGATCGCGTCGCCGATCGCGTTCGCCGATCGCGCCAGCCCGATCCCGGCGGCGGCGGCGAGCAAGGTCAGCATCATCAGGATCGCGATCACCCACGGGGTGGGCCCCGTCAGGCGGCGGTCGGGAAGCAGGCGGCGGTGCTGGACGGGAACGCGCGGGATGATCATGACGTCACGCGCGATTGGGCGGATAGCGCAGCGCGCCGGTGGGGTCGGACAGCCGTCCCTTTTCGAGCCGCATCATCTGGGCGTTGTCGATGCGGCTGATCAGGTGGATGTCGTGCGTCGCGACGACGACGGTGGTGCCCAGCCGGTTGAGCGCCTCGAACAGCCCCAGCAGGCGCATCGCCATGTCCGGGTCGACGTTGCCGGTCGGCTCGTCGGCGACGAGCAGCTGCGGCCGCGCGATCACCGCGCGCGCGATCGCGACGCGCTGCTGCTCGCCGCCCGACAGCGTCGGCGGAAAGGCGTCGGCGCGCGCGCTGAGCCCGATCCAGCTCAGCATCTCGCCGACCGGGCCCGCCAGATCCTCCTCGCTCACCCCCGCGATGCGCAGCGGCAGCGCGATATTGTCGCGCGCGCTCAGGTGCGGGATCAGCCGGAAATCCTGGAAGACGACGCCGATGCGGCGGCGGAAACCGGGCAGGCGATGGCGCGGCATCGCCACCAGATCCTCGCCGAACAGCCGCACGATGCCGCGGCTCGGCCGCTGCGCCAGATAGAGCATGCGGAGCAGCGACGTCTTTCCCGCACCCGACGCGCCGGTGAGGAAATAGAAGCTGCCGGGCTGGAGATTGAAGCTGATGTCGGACAGGATTTCGGCGTCGGGACCGTAGCGCAGCCCGACCCCGCTGAACTCGACCATCGCGCCGCCGGGGCGCGGGGGCGCAGCGTCCGTCATGGCGTCACCGGCGCGCGGCATCGCGCCCCGCCGGGTTGCGGAAGAAGGGAGCCTCGGCGCTCATCCGCTGCCTGTTGCATGCCTTCCCCGCGACGTAAAGCGCTTAGCGGTGCCGTTTGCGGCCCCGGCGGCGCGCGGCCCGCCACGCGGCGCTTGCCAGCGCGCGACTCAGCGTGTTTAGAGGGGCCATGATCCTCGCCTGCCCTTCGTGCCACACGCGCTACGTCGTTCCCGATACGGCGATCGGACCGAACGGCCGCACCGTGCGATGCGCCAACTGCCGCCATAGCTGGTTCCAGGAACCGTCGGCGGCCGCCGCACAGTCCGAAGCGATCGTCGTGCCGCCGCCCGCCGACGGTCCCTCCGCGCCGCCAGCCCAGGCTGCCGCCGGCGTCCCCGCCGCGCCACCGGCCGAACAAGCCGCCGATCCGGCGCCGCCCCCGCCGCAGGCTTTCGCCGCAGAGGCGCCTCCGCGCCCCGCCGCGCCCCCGGCCGAGGAGCCGCTGCCTTTCCGCCGTCCGCGCCGCAATCCCGCGAAGCGCTGGACGCTGGTCGCCGCGGCGGCCGCGGTGCTGATGATCGGCGCGACCGCCGGCCTCTACATGTTCGGCCTGCCGGGCTGGGCGCAGGGGCTCGGCCTGCCGGGCACCGCCGCCGAGCCCGATCTGGTCATCGAACTGCCGCCCAATCAGGATCATCGCGAGCTTGCCGACGGCACCATCTATTTCGCGGCGAGCGGCACGATCATCAACCCGACCGACCGCGCGCAGACGGTGCCCCCGATCCTCGCCGAACTGCGCGACGCGCAGGGAACGATCGTCTACAGCTGGACGATCAAGCCGCCCGTGCGCACGCTGCCGCCCAACGAGAAGGTCAATTTCTCCGAAGCCAAGCTCGACATTCCGCGCCGCGCTACACAGCTCACCGTCAGCTGGTCGCTGCCGAAAGGCTGACCGCGCCGCCAGCCGCCGCGATGCCATGACGTCACCAGCGCAGACGCGGGCGGGATAGTCGGCGGACGGCCATCGCGGGTTGTTTCGCCCAATGCCGCACAACGGTCGATAGACCATTGCTGGCACGTCACGCTCTTGCTAGAGGCCGCGCTCTACCGGCACCCGTAGCTCAGCTGGATAGAGCGCTGCCCTCCGAAGGCAGAGGTCACAGGTTCGAATCCTGTCGGGTGCGCCACACCGCTAAAAGCCATCCCGGAATATCGGCCTTCACCGCTGCGCCGCAATCCAGTCGTGGACGATGTCGGCGGCCTGCTGTGCCAGTTCGGGCTGCCCGAAATAATAATGGTTGGCGCCCTCGATCACATGATGGTCCTTGGTGCAATGGACCGCGGCGTCCATCAGCCGCGCCGCGTGGCTGGGCGTGCAGGCGTCGTCGGCGCCGTTCTCGATCACCAGCATCGGGCAGGCGATGCGCGCGGCGCATTTGAGGCCGTCGGCGTTGGATTCGTCATAGGCCCATTGCGACAGCCAGCTGCGCAGCGTGGTGAAGCGGGCGAGGCCCACCGGGCCGTCGTTGACGACCTTCGGGTCGCCCAGCATGCACCAGTTCGGCCTGCGGTCGCTGGGGTCGAGCGTCGGGTCGAGGAAGCGCGGGTCGGCCATCGTCCCCTGCACGGTGAAGCAGCGTTCGTGATCGGCGAGCCCCGCCGCCTTCAGCGCCGCCAGTTCCTGTTTCGCCCACGCCGTGATGCGCCGGTTGCGCGCGATCTGTGCCGCACGATACTCGGCGACGAACGCCGCCGAATAGGGCGGCCTGGGTCCATCCGCGGCATAGAGGTCGAGGCGGGGATCGCGGTCGAAGGGCCGCGTCTCGTCGGTGATCGACGGATCGAGCCATTCGGTGAGCGTCAGGTTGCGCGACAGATGCGCGGCGAGCAGCAGCACGCCGTCGGCGGGAATGAACTTCGCCGCGGTCAGGTCGTAGGGATCGCCCGCGGGCGTGTGCGTGACGCGCGGGTCCTGCGCCTCGGCCTGGTAGAACATCGACAGCGCGCCGCCGCCCGACCAGCCGCCGAGATAGACCTTGCTGTAGCCCAGCCGTTCCTTCGCATCGCGGATGCAGGCGGCGAAATCCATGACCGCGCGCTCCATGATCAGCGCCGTGTCGTTGCCGCGATAGCGGGTGTTGCAATAGATGGTGTGGACGCCGCGCTTCGCCAGCGTGCTGACCAGCGGCAGCCAGGCGCCGCCGCCGATCGGGTGCGAGAAGATGACGACGCTGTCCGACGGCACCTCGGGCTTCAGCAGATGCGCCTCGATCGCGACCTTGCCGATCTGCCCGCCATAGGTGTCCTTGAAGGCGCTGACCTCGTCGAAGACGACCAGATAGGGAATGCGTTCATATTTCATGCCGGTTCCCCCTCACGCGTCGCCGCGGCTGCGGCGGTCGAGCGCCTCGGCGCCGAATTTCGCTTCCTTCGCCGCGCGCGTGCGCTCGCTCCACCGGGCGAGCGTCTGCCCGAAGTTGCGCTGCTCCTCGTCGAGGATGCGGTCGTGATCGGCGGTGCGGTACGTCAGCTCGATCTGGATGCCGTTGGGGTCGTACATGTAGATGGAGCGGACGAAATGATGGTCGATCGGTCCGTGCGCGGTGACGCCGTGGGCGCGGATGCGGTCGCGCATCGCGATCAGGTCGTCCTCGCCCCCGACCTCGAACGCCCAGTGCATGTCGAAGCTGTCCTTGCGCGCGAACCACGCCGGGTCGGCCGATCCGGGGGCGTCGAAGAAGGCGATATGTTCGCCGTTCCGCATGCGGAAGAAGACATGCAGATAGGGATCGTCGGCGCCGCTGCCGGGCACCTCCTCGACGATGATGCCGGTCGGATCGGCGAGCCCCAGCACGTCGCGGTAGAACCAGATCGTCTGTTCGGCATCGCGGCAGCGAAAGGCGGCGTGGTGGACGCCGACGATCGGCCTGGGTTCGATGGATGTCATAGGGCCTCCTTGCGCGATGCCGTCAGCGGCCGCCCGGCGACAGCGATATGTCCAGCCGCTTCATGGCGAGGACGAAATTGGAACGGATATAGGTGGGGTCCGACACGACCTCGTAGCGGGGAAAGCGGCGCAGCAACGCCTCGAGGATCAGCGAGAGCTGGAGCATCGCAAGCCGCGAGCCGAGGCAGTGGTGGATGCCATAGCCGAAGGCGATGTGCCGGTTGGCGTTGGCGCGGCCGATGTCGAGCGCATAGGGATCGGCGAACAGCGCGGGATCGTGATTGGCCGCGCCATAGAGCATCGCGACGCGCTCGCCCGCCGCGACCTGCGCCGGTCCGACCTCGACGTCCCGCGTCGCGGTCCGCGCCATGTGGATGACGGGACTGAAGCGGCGCAGGATCTCCTGCACCGCGCGCGGGATCAGCGCGGGGTCGTCGACCAGCGCGCGCCGCTGGTCGGGATGGTTCGCGAGCAGCCAGATCGCGCCCGACAGCGAACTGCGCGTCGTTTCGTTGCCCGCGGCGATCAGGTTGGAGAAATAGCTGACCTGCTCGGTGCGGCTGAGCGGCCGTCCGTCGGGCAGCGTCGCGTGCGCGATGCAGCTGATCACATCGTCGCGCGGTTCGCGGCGGCGGCTTTCGAGCAGTGACCAGCCATAGTCGAAGATGGCGAGGTAGCGCTCGTTCGCCACCGCCTTCGACGGCGCGAGTTCGGGATCGTCGGTGCCGAAGACCGCGTTGGTGAATTCGAAGACGCGCCATTCGTCCTCGGGCGGGACGCCGATGATCGCGCAGATCGTGCTGATCGGCACCCGCGCGCCGATCTCTTCGACGAACTCCACCCGGTCGCGGCCGGCGAGTCCGGCCATCAGCCGGTCGACGCCCTGCCGCACCAGCGGTTCGACCGCGGCGATGCCCGACGGCATGAAGAAGGGCGTGACCAGCCGGCGGAACGGCGCATGCTCCGGCTCGTCCATCGACAGCATGAAGCGGCTGAGCACCTTGCCGATTTCCGGGTCCATCGACGCGCGGTGCGCGGTGTGGACGCGAAAGCCGCGCGCGGTGCTGAAATGCGCGCTGTCGGCGCTGATCGCCCGGATCGCCTCGTGATCGGTGGCGAGCCACAGCCGCTCGCCGTCGGCGCCTTCGACCGGCACGACGGGCCCCTGCCGCCGCAACGCATCATAGGCGGCATGCGGGTGGCCGGCGCGGAAGCAGTCGGGATCGACCAGGTCGAAGCGCCCGGTCGATCCCGCCGCCGCGTCTGCCGAAGGAGCCGGCGATGGAGCCGCCGCGACCGTCACGTCCGCCCCCGCCGCGTCAGAAGTTGAGTTTCGCCTGGACGGCGATCGTCCGCGGCGGATTGATGAACTTGGAAATGATCCCCGCCGCCAGCGGCGTGTTGAAGGCGTGCGAGCCGGTCAGCTTGTTGGTCAGATTCTTTCCGACCAGCGCCAGTTCCCACGCCTTGTCCGACGAGCGGACGCCGAGGCGCAGGTCGAGCTTGGCGAAGCTGCGCTGGACCGCGTCGGGGTTGTAGCTTTCCTCCAGATAGGTGTTGCTGCGGAAGGTCATGCCGCCGTTGGCGATGAAGTCGATCGCGCCGCTGACGGGCAGCGCGATATCGGCGAACAGCGTTCCGCTCCATTTCGGGGCGCGCGGCAACGGCCGGCCCGCGGCGTTGTTGTTCGCCGGGACGCAGGTCGGATTGTCGAACGGACAGGGCGCGCCGAGGAAATCGAGATAGGTCGAATCGAGATAGGCGAGCGAGCCGGTGAGCGAGACGCCGTCGGCCACGTCCAGGATGAAATCGCTTTCGAAGCCCTGGCTGCGCGCCTTGCCCGCGTTGGTCGTGATGAAGGCGGTCGAGACCGCGTCGAACGAACTGACCTGGAGATTCTTGAAGATGGTGCGATAGGCCGAGATGTTGAAGCGCAGCCGGCGGTCGAACAGCGCCACCTTGGCACCCGCCTCGATCGTTTCGGCGCTTTCGGGCTCGATCTCGAACTGCGCCGCGGTCGTCGTCGACTGCGCGCCGATGAAGCCGCCCGCCTTCGACCCCTGGCCGTAGGAGAGATAGAGCATCGCATCGGGACCGGCGTCCCACTGGATCGCGGCCGAAGGATCCCATTCGCGCTCGATCCGCTTGCCCGACAGCGGCGTGGCGAGCCAGGTCGGCTGCACGACGCCGGTGTTCGCGCGCGTCTGATCCGCGATCTTGCGGTCATAGGTGTAGCGCAGGCTGCCGATCAGCCGCAGCGTGTCGCCGATGTGCCAGGTCGCGCTGCCGAAGCCCGACCATACGACATTCTCCTGCCGGAAGACGCGGTCGGCGCGGCCGTCGAAGGGACCGAACGCGATCAGCGTGGTCTGGAACAGGTCGTAGTCGTTCACATGGAAATAGCCGCCGACGATATATTCGAGCGCGCCGTTCGTCGGCGACGCGAGCCGGATTTCCTGCGACAGCTGGTCGAAATTCTCGCCGAAGGACGAGGCGAAGCTGGGGCTGGGACCGAAGTCGGCGTCGAGCCGCTTCTCGAAGCTGTAGGCGGAATAGCCGGTGATCGAGGTCAGCACATGGTCGCCGATCTCGATATTGGCGGTTGCCGAGGCGTTGAAATTCTTCGTGTTGTCGTAATCCTTGTCGACGAAGCCGGGAAAGCCGCTCGTCGAGCGTTCGAGGTCGGGGTCGTTGGGGGTCAGGAAGCGTTCGACGGGGTTGCCGGTCAGGTCGACCTTGCCGCCCTCGACCTTGACCAGCACATCGACCGGCCCGCCCGAATCGAGCAGCACCGAAGCGCGGCCGAACCAGGCCTCGCGCTTGGTCTCGTTGCCGCCCTGGATCAGGTTCCGGACATAGCCGTCGGACTTTTCATACTGGCCGGCGAGGCGGACGCTGACGAGGTCGGACACCGGGCCGGACACCATGCCGAACAGCCGCCCGCCGCCCAGCTCGAATTCATAGCTGGCGTCGATCTGGCCGCGGAAATCGCGCGTCGGCTTCGCGCTGACGACGCTGATCGCGCCGGCGCTGGTGTTCTTGCCGACCAGCGCGCCCTGCGGCCCGCGCAGCACCTCGATCCGCTCGACGTCGAGGAAGGGGGCCTGGAACTGGCGCGCGTGGCCGCCGTAGATGCCGTCGACGAACAGGCCGACGGTCTGTTCGAAGGCGAGGTTCCCGGGCTGCGAGCCGATGCCGCGAATGTAGAAGGCATTGTTGCCGGGCGTCGTCTGGACATAGAGGTTGGGGACGTAGCGATCGAGCTCGTTGAAATCCTTGATGCCCATGTCCGCGAGCTGTTCGCCGCCGACGACCGACATCGAGATCGGCACGTCCTGGATGTCCTGCTCGCGCTTCTGCGCGGTGACGACGATGACATTGTCGCTGCTCGCCGCTCCGGGGGCAGCCTGCTGCGCGAACGCGGGCGCGCCGAGCGCGACCGAGCCGACCGAAGCAATCAGAAGAGCACGACGACGAACCGTGCGGACAGTCACTCCCTGCATCCCTCATCTCCCTTTTCGGAACCGGCTCCTGCGATCGGGCCGACCCTTCGTTGCACGACTGCCCGGGGGCGGACCCCTCTGGCATTCCTGTGGGAGAAGCTTAGATTGAAGTCTAAGTATTGTAAAGTAGCTTGACATTTTTTACAGTGGTCCGCACGTTGGACGAGCGGCACAAACGCCGGAAATCCGACATATTTGGCGAGACATATCAATCGGATCGCCATGACGTATGTGAAAGTTTTTTACATTATCCCGTGCGGCGATCGGAGCCGGAAAGACACGGGGATCGACGGGAAGAGGAGGTCTTATGTGGTCGCGGCGCAACATGGTGAAGGCAGGCGCGGCATCGGTCGTCGCCGGCATGGCGAGCGCGACCGGTTTCGCGCGATCCCCCCGGCGCGATGCGCCCAACATCGTCTTCATCCTCGCCGACGATCTGGGCGTTGCCGATCTCGGCTGTTTCGGACGCGAGGATTTCCAGACGCCGCATCTCGATCGCCTCGCCGCGGGCGGGATCGCGCTCGACCGGGCCTATTCCAATTCGAGCGTCTGTTCGCCGACGCGCCTCGCGCTGATGACCGGGCGCTATCAATATCGCCTGCCGGGCGGGCTCGACGAGCCGCTGGGGGTGCATCCCGACCTCGGCCTGCCCCCGTCGGTCGCGACCCTGCCCAGCCTGCTGAAGCGCGCGGGCTATGCGACCTCGCTGGTCGGCAAGTGGCACCTCGGCGGCCTGCCGCAATATGGCCCGCTCAAGAGCGGCTACGACCGCTTCTTCGGCATCTATCAGGGCGGCGCCGACTATTTCCAGCATGGCATGACGATTCGCGGCAAATTCATCCACGACCTGTGGGAGGACGAGACCGAGATTCATCGCCACGGCTATCTGACCGACCTGATCACCGCGCGCAGCGTCGACGAGATGGCGCGGCTGTCGCAGGCGAAGCAGCCCTTCCTGCTCAGCGTCCATTATACCGCGCCGCACTGGCCGTGGGAGGGGCCCGAGGACGAGGCGGTCGCGAAGACGATCCGCGATTCCTTCCATTATGACGGCGGCAGCAACGCGGTCTATGCGGCGATGGTCAAGAGCCTCGACGACGGCGTCGGCCGGATTCTCGAGGCGATCGAGGCGAGCGGACAGGCCGGCAACACGATCGTCGTCTTCACCAGCGACAACGGCGGCGAGCGTTTCTCGAAGGTCTGGCCGTTCCGCGGCATGAAGGGCGAATTGCTCGAAGGGGGCATCCGCGTCCCGGCGATCTTCCGCTGGCCGGGCCACGTTCCCGCCGGCACCCGCAGCGCGCTGACCAACATCACCATGGACTGGGTGCCGACCCTGCTCGCCGCCGCCGCGGCGGAGGCGCCGGCCGGGCTCGGGCTCGAAGGGCGCGACCTGCTGCCCGATCTGGCCGCCGGAAGCGCCGGGCCCGACCGCCTGCTCTTCTGGCGCCACAAGGCGCAGGACCAGCGCGCGGCGATGCGCGGCGCGATGAAATATCTGGCGATGAGCGGGCACGAGTTCCTGTTCGACGTCGCCGCCGACCCGCGCGAGGTCGCCAACCTCCGGACGGTCCGCCCCGACGTCTTCGACGCGCTGAAGGCCGAGTTCGCGGCGTGGGACAAGCAGATGCTGCCCTATCTCGATTCGACCTTCAGCTACGAACTGCGCGGCAACGGCCATCTCGCCGGCTATTGAGCGGACCGGCCGACAGGATATGGACATGACCGCGGATGCACTCCTGCTGATCGAGCGGCGCGGCGACGTCGAATGGGTGACGCTCAACCGGCCCGGGCGGCTCAACGCGCTCGACGACCGGTTGACGGCCGAGCTGCGCGAATATTTCGAGCGGCTCTATCGCCGCCGCGACTGCCGCATCGTCGTGCTGCGCGGCGCCGGCCGGGCTTTCTGCGCGGGGCTCGACCTGGCGAGCGACCAGGCGCGGCGCTTCGCCGAGGGCGGGCTCGCCGAGGCGATGGATGTCCAGCGCGACATCCGCGACATCATGCTGGCGATGCGCCGCTGCCCGCAGCCGATCCTCGCGCTGATGCACGGCGCGGCGGCCGGCGGCGGCTTCGTCCTCGCGTTCGCCGCCGACATCCGCATCGCGACCCCCGACACGCGGATGAACGCCGCCTTCATCAAGGTCGGCCTCGGAGGCTGCGACGTCGGGGCGAGCTATCTGCTGCCGCGGCTGATCGGCGCCTCCCCCGCCGCTTCGATCCTGTTCACCGGGCGCGACCTGTCCGCCGACCGCGCGCTGACGCTGGGCCTGCTGTCCGACGTCGTCGCGCCGGAGGCGCTGGAATCGACCGCCGAAGCCTATCTCGCCGCGATGCGCGCGACCGCGCCGGAGGCGCTGCGGATGACGAAGCAATGCTTCAACCACAGCCTCGACGCGCCGAGTTTCGAGGCGGCGCTCGCGATGGAGGATCGCAACCAGCTGTTGCTGGGGAACGAGCCCGCCTTTCGCGAAGGCCGGACCGCCTTCCTCGAAAAGCGAGCGCCGCGCTTCGATCAGCCCTGATCGCGCGGCGCTTCGGGGTCGGGCTTCGAATCGAGCGTGACGGGGTCGCCCCACGGCTGGCGGAAGGCGCTGCGCAGCGCATCGATCTGCTGCTGGCCGATGCGATAGGCCAAGACGTCGGTCACTTCGCGCACGATGCGGTTCGCATTCTTGCGCATCCAGCGTCCCTTTTCGGTGAGCGCGACGATCTTGACCCGCTTGTCGCCGGGATCGGGGCGCAGCTCGAAAACGCCGCGCTTGACGAGCGATCCGATGGTCAGGTGGACCGCCTGCCGCGTCAGGCGCAGGTTGCGCGCGATTTCGGCGGGGCGCACGATGTTCATCTGGACGTGGATCATGATCATCGATTCGGTCCGCGACAGTTGCGGAATGCCCGCCGCCTTCAGGCTGCGCTGCAGGCTTTCGTCGAACCATTCGAACCCCTCCATCAGCGATACGAACAGAAATTCGGTTTCGATCACGACGCAAATCCCCTGCCGCCCGGCCCGGCCCGGCGATACACGGCAGCCGCCGAAAGGTTAAGTCGCTTGACGAGACGCGGGGCGGGCTACTGCGACGCCGCGGAAACCGATGACCCCTTCAGCGCCGCTCGGGGCCCAGATGAACGGCGAGATGCTTGATCCCGCACACGAAATTGCTCTGAAGATAGGCCGGGTCCCGCACCGCGCCGATTTCGGGGAACCGGCCCAGCAGCGCGCGCAGGATCGCATTCAGCTGCAGCGCCGCGATCCGCGCGCCGAGGCAATGGTGGATGCCGATTCCGAACGACAGATGGCGCGCCGCGTTCGGCCGCGCGATGTCGAGCCGGTGCGGATCGTCGAACATTTCGGGGTCGCGATTGGCCGCGCCATAGAGCATGGCGACGCGGTCGCCGGCCGCGATCGGCTGCCCGCCCACCTCGACGTCCGACCGGGCGACGCGCATCATCTGGATGACCGGGGTGACGAAGCGCAGCAACTCGGGGATCGCCCGCGCGATCAGATCGGGATTTTCGGCGAGCATCCGCCGCTGGTCGGGCGCGGCGCTCAGCGCGACGATGCTGCCCGACAGCGAATTGCGCGTCGTTTCGTTGCCCGCCGCCAGCAGCAGGGTGAACATCCCCCGCCGGACGTTCCGCATCCCTGCCTCTTCGCCGCCGAACATCTGCGCCACCACGCTCAGCAGGTCGTCGCCGGGCTCGGCCGAACGGCGTTCGAGAAGCCGGGTGCCATAATCGAAGACCTCCTCGAACACGGCGTTCGAATCCTCGGCGCTCGCGCCATATTCGGGGTCGGACGTGCCGACCAGCCGGTTCGTCCAGTCAAAGACGCGCGCCCGGTCGGCCTCGGGAATGTCGAGCAGCAGGCACAGCGTGCGAATGGGGACCACCGCCGCCACCCGCGTGACGAACTCGATTTCCGTGTTGGCGGGCAGCGCCGCCACCATGTCGCGAACGAAGCTGTCGATCCGGGCCTCGAGCCGGTGCAGCGCCGACGGCAGGAAATGCGCCTGCATCGGCCGGCGGATTCGCGTATGGTCGGGCGGATCCATGGTCAGCAGCGTGCTGGTGATCGCTTCGCGGATATGCGGCTTCAAGGCCGCGACGCCGCCCTGCTCGAAGACCCGGAAACCCTGGGTCGAGGTGAAATTCGCGGTGTCGCGCGAAACGGCCTCGACGTCCCGGTGCCGCGTCAGGACCCAGATCGGCGGCGATCGGCCATCGCCGGGGTTGCGATAGACCGGCTCCGCCGTCCGGATCGCGTCATAGACGGCAAAGGGATGGCCGTCGCGGAAGGTTTCGGACCGGGTGAGATCGAACGGCCTCGTCCGTGTGTCGAGCATGGGTCGTTTGTCCTTTCCGTGGTCGTGGTCATGGCGCATCGCCGATCCGCGCATCGCGGAGCGCCCGCTTCAGCACCTTGCCGGCGGCGGACCGCGGAAGCGGTTCGGCAAGGAATTCATAGCTTTTCGGAATCTTGTATCCGGCGATCCGTTCGCGGCAGATGCTGTCGAGATCGGCCTCGGACGGGGGTTCGGCGCCTTCGGCCACCACCAGGATCGCGTGGACGCGCTCTCCCCAGTCGGGGTCGGGCAGACCGATGACCGCGCTTTCGATGACCGCCGGGTGATAGGACAGCGCATTCTCGACCTCGATCGAATAGACATTCTCGGCGCCCGAGACGATCATGTCCTTCAGCCGGTCGGTGATGAAGAGATAGCCGTCGGCGTTGCGATAGCCCGCATCGCGCGTGTGCAGCCAGCCGTCGCGCAGCACCTCGGCGGTTTCCTCCGGCCGGCCGAGATAGCCCATCATCACATTGTCGCCGCGCCCGACGATCTCGCCCACCTCGCCCGGCGCGCATTCGCGGCCCTGCGGGTCGAGGATGCGGATGTCGTACCCCACGCAGGGCCGGCCGCACGAGCGCAGCAGCGCGGGATCGGCGTCGGCGGCGTGATCCGCGGGCGACAGGAAGGCCGCGGCCGGGAATTCCGTCTGGCCATAGCCCTGGACGAAGCGAATCCCCGGAAACTGGCGCCGCGCCCTTTCGAGCGAGGCGGCCGCCATCGGCGACCCGCCATAGCCGAGGTAGCGTAGCTGCGACAGGTCGAGCCCGCGGTCGGCGGCTTCGCGGGTCAGCCGCTCGATCATCACCGGGACGGTGAAGCAGTGGGTGACGCCGAAGCGCGCGAAATCGGCGAGCATCGCCCCGCAATCGAAGGCGGGGCGAAAGACATGGGTGCCGGCGGCCATGGTGCCGAACAGCGTGCCGATGTCGGCGAGGTGGAACATCGGCGCGGCGTGGAAGAGCACGTCGCCCGGGGCGAAATCGATATGCGCGAGAAGGTTCATCGCCATCGCGGTCAGATTGCCGTGGCTGAGCATCACGCCCTTCGGCAGCCCGGTCGTGCCGCCGGTGTAGAAGATGCCCGCGAGTTCGCCCGCGCCGTCATGTTCGGCGCGCGGTTCCGCCGCCGCGGCGAGCGCCGGCAGCTCCGCATCGAGCGAAAGGGTACGCGCGACCGCGCCGCGTGCGCGCAGTTCCGCCGCCGCGCCCGCGAACGCCGCATCGTGAAGCAGAAGGCCCACCTGCGCATCGCGAAGCTGGAAATCGAGTTCGGCGACGGCGAGCCGCGTGTTGAGCGGCACGAGGACGCCGCCGCACCACGGCACCGCGTACCACGCCTCGAAATAGGCGATGCCGTTGTGCGCGAGGACCGCGACGCGCCGCTCGGGATCGATTCCCGCATCGGCGAGGACGGCGGCGATGCGCGCCACGCGATCGGCGATCTCGCGCCACGTCAGAGCGCGCTCCCCCTCGATCGCGGCGATCCTGTCCGGCGCCGCCCGCGCGGCCCGGACGAGCGCGTTGCTCACCCTCATCCCATGATTCCTCTTGTCAATTTAATTGACAATATTATCGGGACGGCGCGACGTGTCAATGACGGCGCGGCGCAGCAGGCGCGCGCGACCGGCAAGCAGGATATTGGCCGGAGACCGGCGCTAGGCGGGCAGCGCGCCCCAATCCTGGCCGAGCGCGGCGCGCAGCGCCTTCAGCGCGCGGGCGCCGATGCGCTCGCCGATCGTGCGTTCGAGCTGCATGAGAATCTCGAGCGCGTCGGCGCGCAGTTGCGCGGACTTTTCGCTGAAACCGACGAGCGAGGCCCGCTTGTCGTCGGGGTCCGGTTCGACGGTGATCAGCCCCTGTTCGCCCATTTCCTGGAGCATCTTGCTCACCGCCTGCCGCGAGATGCCGAGGTTGCGCGCGATGTCGGACGGCCGGTGGATGCCGAGCGCGATATTGGCGAGCGTGAACGATTGCGACCGCGAGATGCTCTGCCAGCCGCGCGCCTTGAGCGCCGACTGCAACCCTTCGTCGAACCAGTAGAAGGCGCGCATCAGATCCATCATCAGATAACCGTCGTTCATCCCGTCCGCTTCGCCTGTTTTGCGCGATTGCGCAACCAGGTTGAGCGCGGCCTGCGTCAGCGGGAAGAAATAGGCGCCGTCGTGAAAGGCCAGCGGCGCCGGGGCCGCACCGTGGGCGATATCGACGATCTCGCCGATCACCACGACATGCGTGCCGTGGTCGACGCATTGGGCGATGCGCAAGACCATCGCCGCGCAGCCGTCGGCGAGCCGCGGCGGCTTTCCCGCCTCGAGCAGCCATTCGCCGACCGCGAACTTGTCCTCGCCCGCCGCGCCGCCGCCGCAGCGGCGCGACACCTCTTCCTGCTCCTCCGACAGCAGGCTGAGGCCGATCTCGGTTCCCTCGGCCACTGCGGTATAGGTGGCATTGGACCGGTTGATGCACACCAGCATCGACGGCGGGTCCATGCTCACCTCGCAGAAAGCGGTGGCGGCCATGGCATGGCGCACGCCGCGATGCTCGGCGGTGAGCACCGCGACGGGGCGCACCAGCCCGCGTAGCGCAAGGCGCAGCGCGGCGGCGATCTCCTGAGTGGTTTGCGGCTTTTCCATCGCCCTCCCTTGCCATCCCCTATAATATTAGTCAACTAAGTTGACATTATAGAGCGCGTGACTATGACTCGCTCCGGAAATTGGAAGGAGAGGATGATGACCGAACCCCTGGCCGATCGCCGCATTCCGGCGGGCGACGATTATCTGAGCCGCGAGGAACTGGACGCGATCACCCCCGAGGGGCTGATCGAGCGCACGCGCGCGCTAAAGCCGCTGGTCGCCGCGCGCGCGGCCTCGGCCGAGCGCCAGCGGCGTCCCGACGACGAGGTATGGAATGCACTGCGCCGCAGTGGCTATTTCTATCTTTACGTGCCGCGGCGCTTCGGCGGGCTGGAGTTCGACCCCGACACCTATATCAGCGCGACGCTGCCGATCGCCGAGGCCTGTCCCTCGACCGGCTGGACCGCCTGCTTCGCCGCCGAGCATAACTGGCTGATCGCGCAGCTGCCCGAAGCGACGCAGGCCGAGGTGTGGGGCAGGACCCCCTACGTCATCGCCCCCAGCGTCGCCGCGCCGCCGGGAACGGCGACCCCGGTCGAGGGCGGCTATCGCCTGTCCGGCCGCTGGAAGTGGGGCACGGTGGTGATGCACGCCGACTGGGTGCTGCTCAACGCGCTGGAGGCGCGGGAGGGCGCGCCGCCGATCGTGCGCATGATGCTGCTTCCCGCCGATCAGGTGCGCGTGATCGACACGTGGCACATGGCGGGCATGGCGGCGACGGGAAGCAACGACATCGTCGCCGAGGACGTCTTCGTCCCCGCCGGCTATCAGTTCGCGGTGCAGCCGGTCCGTTCGGGGCGCGGCAACGGCCGCGCACTTTATGGTCCCGGCCTTTACGGCTCGCCGATGCTGCCCAATCTGTGCGTGACCGCGTCGATCCCGGCGCTCGGCGCCGCGCGGCAGGCGATCGCGCTGTGCGGCGAGCGGCTGAAGAACCATGTCAAGATGGGCAGCGGCAACGCCAGCGTCGAAAAGCCCGCGGCGCAGATGCGCCTCGCGCGCGCCGACCTGCTGGCGCGGTCCGCCGAGCGCACGATCCGCTGGGCCGCGAAGGAGAATCTGGCGATCGGCGAAATCGACGAGCCCGAACAGACGACCGAGCGCATCCGCCTTCGCGCCGAAATCGCCATCGCGGTCCAGCAATGCGTCGAGGCGGTCCGGACGTGCTGCGAGGCGGTGGGATCGAGCGTCCATGCGCTCGACAACCCGATGCAGCGCCTGCTGCGCGACGTGCAGGTCATGCAGAGCCACATCGTCTATGACCTCGACGTCGCGACCGAACTGCATGGCCGCGCGCTCGTCGGACTGCCGCCGAACTCGCTCCTGCTTTAGAGCATCGAGCATTAAATCTGAACCGTTTGCCCTGAGCTTGTCGAAGCCTGTCCTGAGCGCCTGCAAGGCAGTCGAAGGGGGCCGTTCTTTCTTTCGGCGCCGCAAGAAGAAGGACGGTGCTTCGACAAGCTCAGCACGAACGGCAGAAAGGGTGATGCAGATTTAACGCACGACAGCTCATCGCCGCCGGAAAACCGCCAAAGGTCGCCATCACTGCTATCATGCGAAAAATCATCGTCACCGCAAACGCTCTCCTCAAAGCCAATAGACTCTGGGTCAAAGTACGCGCTTGACCATCACGGATACTCTAAGACCCGTGGGGATTCGGATTTCGGCACGGTTTCTCTTTTCCGCCACCCTGACCTTGTCCGGCAATGATCCCCTTTCGACAAGTCACCGTTCCCCGGCGAAAGCCGGGGGCCATGCGGGGCGGCGCTGTGCCATCTGGACCCCGGCTTTCGCCGGGGAACAGCGCCTGACCTGACTGAAGGGTATAGATGCCAGCCTGTTTCAGAGCCTGCCCCCGGACCCGATCGGGGGGGCATGGTCCGCCCTCGTCTGAAAGGCGGCGCAAAAGGGAAGGTCCGGCCATGGATGCTGAAACAAGTTCAGCATGACGAATCGATGAGGCAGCGTGCCGAACGCCGAATCCCCACAGGCCTTAAAGGATGCGCCGCGCGCGGACCGCGCCGGCGCGTCAATCGCGCTTCGCCAGCCCGTTCGCCAGCAGGTCGTTCGCGGTCCGCGCGACCGCCTCGATATCGGCGTCGGCGTCCCACAGGCCATAGCGCATGCCGAGGAAGACGTTCATGCCGGCGATCGCCCAGGCGGCGACCTCGCCGGCGTCGGCGCGAATCTCGCCGCGCGCCGCGCCGCTCGCCAGCCGCTGGCGGATACGCTCGACCGTCGTTTCATAGTGGCGGCGGTAACTGGCGTAATCGACGAACTCCGCCTCGTCGATGATGCGATAGATTTCCCGATGCTCGCGCACGAAGCCGAGGAAGGATTCGAGGCCGATGCGCTCGGCGGCGATCTCGTCGGGCGCGGCCTGGACGATCGGCGTGACATGATCGCGCAATTGCTCACTCATGTAACGGACGAGCGCCTGGAAGATCTCCTCCTTCGAATCGAAATAGGTGTAGAAGCTACCGAGCGCGGTTCCCGCGCGGCGGGTGATGCCGCTGATCGACGCGTCGTGAAAACCGCGCTCGCCGAACTCGACCGCCGCAGCGTCGAGCAGCTTGCGCAGCGTGCGCCGGCCGCGCTCGGTGCGCGGCGCCTTATCCGGATTGCCCGGATTGGCCGGGTTATCCGGATTGCCGGCTTCGGCTCCCGCCGTCTGCGCCCGATCCATGACTGCCTTCCATCTCCCCATTCTCCGGCCTTTCTGCATCGTGGCTTTTATGCATCGCTGACAAGCAAAAAAACCGGGGCTGAAGTTCAAAGTTGAAACCCGGTTCAACTTTCATTATTGGGTGGCTCGCGGCTTGGCAAGCGCCAGCCCCGAAAAATCAAACGGACGGCAAGGGGCCGTCCGTCCATGGGAGAGTCACATGCGTCCGTTCGCCCGCCGCCTCCGCACTGCTATCTGCGCGACCAGCGCGCTGTCGCTGCTCGCCTTCACCCCCGCCGCCTTCGCGCAGCAGGACGAAGGCGCGAGCAACGACGACAGCGCCGAAATCATCGTCACCGCGCGCCGCCGCGACGAACGGCTGATCGACGTGCCGATCGCCGTCACCGCGCTGTCGGCGGACACGCTGTCCAAGGCCGGGGCGATCGACATCACCGACGTCGCCAACATGGCGCCCAACACGACGCTGGAAAATTCGCGCGGCACCAATTCGACGCTCACCGCCTTCATCCGCGGCGTCGGCCAGCAGGACCCGGTGCCGGGGTTCGAGGCGGGCATCGGCATCTATCTCGACGACGTCTATCTGAACCGGCCGCAGGGCGCGGTTCTCGACATCTATGACGTCGAGCGGATCGAGGTGCTGCGCGGTCCGCAGGGCACGCTCTATGGCCGCAACACGATCGGCGGCGCCGTCAAATATGTGACGCGCGCGCTCAACCCCGATTCGCCCGAGCTGCGCATCCGCGGCACGCTGGGCACCTACAAGCAGGCCGACCTCGTCGTCACCGCAAGCGCGCCGATCAGCGACATCGTCCGCGTCGGCGGCTCGGTCGCGCGCCTGTCGCGCGGCGGCTTCGGCGACAATCTGAACATCAAGGGGCTGGAAAACTACAACAAGGACGTCTGGGCCGGCCGCGCGACGGTCGAAATGGGCGGCAACGGCGCGCCGGTGCTCATCCGCATCTCGGGCGACTACACGCGCGACAAGTCCGATCCGCGTAACGGCCACCGCCTGATCCCCGGGCTCGTCTCGGGCGCGCCGGTGCTCGACAATGTCTACGACACGCGCGCCGGGCTCAACGACCCCAGGCAGGACGTCAAGGCCTATGGCCTTGCGATGAACGTCTCGGCCGAACTCGGCGACACGGTGACGCTGCGGTCGATCAGCGCGTGGCGCAAGGACACCAGCTTCACGCCGATCGATTTCGACGCGCTGCCGTCGGTCGACGTCGACGTGCCCGCCGTCTATCGCAACGAGCAGCTCAGCCAGGAATTCCAGCTTCTCTATGAGGGCGACCGGCTGCACGGCCTCGTCGGCTTCTATTATCTCGATGCCAAGGCGGCGACCTCGTTCGACGTGCTGCTGGGGCTGTCCGGCGACCGCCTCTATGGGCTTCCCGGCCTCAACGGCTACACGGCGGGCGACGTGCGGACGAACACCTGGTCGGTGTTCGGCGACGCCACCATCGACTTCACCGACCAGCTCAGCCTGTCGGTCGGCGGCCGCTATACGAACGACAAGCGCCATGCCTTCATCTACAAGGCGAACCGGATCACCGGCCTGTCGCCCGAATTCGGCGGCACGCTCGACCCGATCGCGATCGCGGTCGCGACCGATTTCCGGGGCGAGCGCACGTTCAAGGAATTCACCCCGCGCGCTTCGCTGAGCTTCAAGCCCGACGCCGACAACATGATCTACGCCTCCTATTCGAAGGGCTTCAAGGGCGGCGGCTTCGACCCGCGCGGATCGGGCACGTCGGCGCCGATCAGCAACCCTTCGGCGGGCCGCACCTATGAGGATATCTACAACTTCCTCGCCTTCGA
The DNA here is from genome assembly GCF_057401805.1 of Sphingopyxis sp. 550B. NCBI lineage: Bacteria > Pseudomonadati > Pseudomonadota > Alphaproteobacteria > Sphingomonadales > Sphingopyxidaceae > Sphingopyxis > Sphingopyxis sp. 550B. The sequence goes on from NZ_CM171610.1 coordinate 829,354, forward strand.
TCCCGAAAAGGTCGACAGCTACGAAATCGGCTACAAGGGCTCGCTGCTCGACCGCCGCCTGACGCTCAGCCTTGCCGGATTCTACATGGACTATAAGGATGTGCAGATTCCCGGCTCGGTGGGCTGCACCGTCGGCGGGGTACAGACCTTCTGCGGCATCACCACCAATGCCGCGAAGGCGCGGCTTCAGGGCATCGAGGCCGAGGCGAACGCCATCCTCGCGCGCGATTTCGCGGGTGCCGGCTCGACCTTCCGCTTCAACGGCGGGTTCGGCTATATCGACGCCAAGTACAAGCGCTTCATCGGCCCCACCGGCGACGATGTCGCCAACCAGCGCACGTTCCAGAACACGCCCAAATGGACGGCGATGGGCTCGCTCGCGGCGGGCATCCCCGCGATGGGTGGCATGGTCGATGCCTCGACCGGCCTCACCTATCGCAGCAAGACGCATCAGTTCGAGGTGCCGATCCCGGCGCTCGACCAGCCCGGCTATGTGCTGTGGGACGCAAGCCTCGTCTGGACCGCCGACGGCGGCGATTATTCGATCGGGCTGCACGGCAAGAATCTGACCGACAAGCGCTATATCACCTCGGGCTATAATTATCAGAACGCCGCCGGCGTCTCGACGCTGGGCGACGAGGGCGTGCTGACCGCCTTCTACGGCAACCCACGGCAGGTCTTCGTCACCGGCACGGTCAAATTCTGACCCGCCGCACCGTCAAAAAGGGGGAAAGGGGCGTCCGTAGCGGCGCCCCTTTTTCTATGGGTGTCCGCCGAGCGGCGGCGCGGCGGTCGCGGCGACCATGCGTTCGCCGTCGATGACGATCGGGCTCGCGACGCCGTCGATCGATGCGCCTTCGGGGCGGAAGCGCATCCCGCGCGCGATCACCTGCGGGTCGGCGAAGACGCCGGCGAGGTCGTTGATCGGCCCGGCGGGCACGCCTTCGGCCTCGAGCGCGAGCGACAGCGGCTGGCCTTCCCAGGTCGCGATCTTCGCCGCGAGCAGCGGGATCAGCTCGGCGCGGTTGGCCAGCCGTGCCGCGTTGGTCGCGAAGCGCGGGTCGTCGCCCCATTGCGGCTCGCCCAGGATCGCGCAGAGCTTGCGATACTGCCCGTCGTTGCCGACCGCGACGACGAGCTGGCCGTCGGCGGTCGCGAACGCCTGATAGGGCACGACATTGGCGTGGCCGTTGCCCATGCGCTTCGGCGCCACGCCGCTCGCCAGATAATTGGCGGCCTGGTTCGCGAGCACCGCGACCTGCGCGTCGAGCAAGGCCATATCGACATGCGCGCCCGCGCCGGTGACGTCACGGCGCCGCAGCGCCGCGAGGATCGCGACCGTCGCATACATGCCGGTGAAGATGTCGGCATAGGCGATCCCCGCCTTCTGCGGCGCTCCGTCGGGTTCGCCGGTCAGCGACATGAAACCGCTCATCGCCTGGACGATGAAGTCGTAGCCGGCGCGGTGCGCGTAGGGACCGGTCTGGCCGAAGCCGGTGATCGAACAGACGATCAGGCGCGGGAAATCGGCGCGCAGCCGCGCGGGATCGAGCCCATATTTGACCAGCCCGCCGACCTTGTAATTCTCGATCACGACATCGGCGTCGGCGAGCAGCGCGCGCACCTCGGCCTGTCCCTGCGCGGTCGCGATGTCGATCGCGACGCTGCGCTTGCCGCGGTTGCAGCTGTGATAATAAGCGGCGCCCAGATTCGCGCCGTCCTCGTCCGTGACGAAGGGCGGCCCCCAGTGGCGGGTGTCGTCGCCCGCGACCGGCCGCTCGACCTTGACCACCTCGGCGCCGAGGTCGGCGAGCAATTGCCCGCACCACGGCCCCGCGAGCACGCGCGCCAGCTCGACGACGCGCAGACCTTCCAGCGGCCTCATCCCGGGAAAAAGCGCTGCGGGTCGGCGAGAGCCATGGCGATGTTCCTTTGGAGTGCGGCCCGGAAATCCTAGGGCGTGGTTTCGGCCTGCTTGCGGACCATCGCGGCGGCCTGGCCGTCGCGCGGCTCCAATATCGCCGCGGTTTCGATCAGGTCGAGCGCGCGGCGCGCCTCGTGATAGCGGCGCGCGTCGATCAGCCACTCGGTCGCCGCCTCGGCACCGGGCAGCGCCTGCACCTCTTCGATCGCCTTGTCCACCTGCCCGCCCGCCAGATAGCGGCGCGCCCGGTCGAGCCGTTCCGACGCGCGCGTCGACTGGCTGCCCGCCGGCCGCACGACGAACAGTTCGCCGAACTCGCGCTTGATGCCGGTCCACAGATTGCCGTTGCCGTCGCTCCGCCCGACGAGCTGCGGCGCCAGACCGTCGAGGTCGCTGCGCAGCTGTTCGAGCGTGATCGGATCGCGCGAGGTGTCGATGATCGTCTTGACCGCATTGGGCTGATCGTCGCCGAAGCGCAGGCGCAGCTGCGCGTCGAGATAGCCGAGCGACAGGCCGCGATCGAGCGCGCGGCGCACCGCGAAGGCGACGAGCAGCCCCTCCGCGCGCGAGGCGTTGCCCGACGCCGACGCCGCCTCGATCGTGATGCGCGACAGTCTTTGTTCGAGTTCGGCGACCCGCGCCGCGAGCGCATTGGCGCCGTCGACCGGCGCGACGACGAGCGCCGGCTGGCTCGCCGCCGCAGCCGGCGCAGCCGCCTCGTCGGCGCCGCCCGCCACCGGCACGCCGCCGGGAACGGGCGCTTCGAGGACCTTCGCCACCGGCGGCGCCTGCCGGCCGGTCATCAGCCGGCTCATCGCCCAGCCGCCGCCGACCAGGCCGATCAGCAGCAGCAGGAGCGCCCCGATCGCGAGCATCCGCAACGACGGCCCCCGGCCCTGGACACTCGGTTCGGCGCGCGCCATTTTGTCGCTGTCGATTGCCATATTCTTCTTTCAGACGACCCTGTGCGCGCCCTTGTGGCACAAAGCATGCGCCTCTGCCAACATCGCGGCGTCATCGGGCCGCGCGGCGAGTGAAACCGCGCGCCATCCCCGGCCCGCGCGCGCAGCGACCGATTCGCTGATCGCGACCAGCGCCAGATGATCGCGCGCGCCCCCGGTCAGCGCCGCGATTCGCGCGGCCGCGCGCCCCGAATAGGCGAGCAGCACCGCGGGCCTTTCGATCAGCGCCGCCCATTCGGACGGCGGATCGACCGGATCGACGGCATAGCAGGGAAGCGGCGTCAGCACGGTCGCACCGGCGACCAGCGGCGAATGATCGCGCCCGCACAGCCACAGCACGCGCCGGGCGCCCCGTGACGGCATGGCATCGATCAGCGTCTGCCCGTCACTGTCCCCCGTGACCGCGACGTGCAGGCCCGCCGCCGTCGCCGCGGCGGCCGAGGGCGCCCCCACCGCGTGCACCGGCAGCGCGGCAAGCCGCGCCAGCCCGGGCCCCGCCAGCCGCATCGCCTGCGCGCTCGTCACCAGCAGCGCGTCGAAATCGTCCGGATCGGGCACCGTCCAGCCCAGCGCGCGCGCCGCGAACAGCGGCAGGTGCCGCGCGTCGAGCCCCATCGCCCGCGCGCGCGCCACGGTCGCCGCACCGCCGGGGTCGGCGCGCGTCACCAGCAGCGGCAGCGCGGCCGTCATGCCGCGAACAGCCGCCGCACCGCATCGGGCGCCTCGTCGAGCAGGCGCCGCGCCAGCGTCGCGGCGTCGGCGGGGCCGGCCACCTGCGTCCAGCCCGCGACATGATCGGCGCCGTCCTCCGAATAGATTTCGGCATCGAGGCGCAGCGCGCCATCGTCCAGCCAGCGCGCATGCGCCGCGACCGGCGAGCGGCAGTCCCCGCCCAGCGCGGCAAGGAACGCGCGCTCCGCGGCGACCGCGGCATGCGTCGGCGCATGATCGACGGCGGCGATCAGCGCGCGCAGCGGGGCATCCTCCGCCCGGCATTCGATGCCGATCGCGCCTTGCGAGGCGGCGGGCAGCAGCAGGTCGATCGGCTGCGCCGTCCCGACCGCGTCCATGCCGAGCCGCGCGAGTCCCGCCGCGGCGAGCAGCGTCGCATCGGCATCGCCCGCCGCGAGCTTGGCGAGCCGCGTCGCGACATTGCCGCGCAGCAGCGGGGTTTCGAGGTCGGGCCGGATACGCCGCACCTGCGCCGCGCGGCGCGGGCTGCTCGTCCCCAGCCGCGCGCCGCGCGGCAGGTCGGCGATCGTCCGCGCGGTGCCGCCGTCGGGCACCACCATCCGGTCGCGCGGATCGGCGCGTTCGAGCATCGCGGCGAGGAAGAAGCGGTCGTCGCGCAGCGTTTCGACATCCTTGAGCGAATGCACCGCCATGTCGATGATCTTCGCGTCGAGCGCGATGTCGAGTTCGCGCGTCCACAGCGCCTTGCCCCCGACCTCGGCCAGCGCGCGGTCCTGAATCTTGTCGCCGGTCGCCGTCATCGGCAGGATTTCGAGCGCGCGCGGGTCGAGGCCGTGCGCCGCGACGAGCGCCGCCGCCGCGAGATTCGCCTGCGCCATCGCGAGCGGCGAGGCGCGGGTGCCGATACGCAGCGGGCTGGCGGGCGTGGGAAGCGGGATCGAAGTCATGCGGCCTGCTAGACCATGATGACATCGAATGGAAACGTCATTGCGAGCGGCGAATGACGAAGAGGGTCAATCCAAAATCATCAGAGTCCAGTCACCCGGAGCGGACGCATAGGGGCGTGCCCCCGCGAAGGCGGGGACCCGGTGCGGTGGAACGCAAACCCCGATTTCCTCCGCTCTGGGCTCCCGCCTTCGCGGGAGCACGCGGTTTTGTTTTGCGAAAAAGCGGAATCCCCACAGGCCATAGACCATGATGGCATTAGAAGGATTCGTCATTGCGAGCGGCGAAGCCGCGCGGCAATCCAGAGCAGGCGCAAACCGCTCTGGATTGCTTCCCCCGGATCAGTCCGGGGCCCGCAATGACGAAGTAGAGCCAATCCAAAGTCATCGGTCTGGCGCGGCTTGCCCTGCCGATAAAGGGGCGGGTATGGGTTGCGCAGCAATATGACCCTGATCCTCGGCCTCGAATCGAGCTGCGACGAAACCGCGGCCGCCCTGGTGGACACGAACCGCCGCATCCTCGCGCATCGCGTCGCCGGGCAGGAGGCCGAGCATCGCCCCTATGGCGGCGTGGTGCCGGAGATCGCGGCGCGCGCGCATGTCGACCGCCTCGCCCCGCTCGTCGAAGCCGTGCTCGCCGATGCGGGGCTCGCGCTGGCGGACGTCGACGCGATCGCCGCGACCGCCGGTCCCGGCCTGATCGGCGGGGTGATGGTCGGGCTCGTCACCGGCAAGGCGCTCGCGCACGCGGCGGGCAAGCCGCTGATCGCGGTCAATCATCTCGAAGGCCACGCGCTCAGCCCGCGCCTCACCGATGCGGAGCTGGCCTTTCCCTATCTGCTGCTGCTCGTCTCGGGCGGCCATTGCCAGCTGCTGCTCGTCGAGGGCGTCGGGGCCTATCGCCGCCTCGCGACGACGATCGACGATGCGGCGGGCGAGGCGTTCGACAAGACCGCGAAGCTGCTCGGGCTCGGCTATCCGGGCGGACCGGCGGTCGAACGCATCGCGCGGGACGGCGACCCCCACGCGGTGCCGCTGCCGCGTCCGCTCGTCGGCAGCGCCGAGCCGCATTTCTCCTTCGCCGGGCTCAAGAGCGCGGTCGCGCGCGCGGCGGCCTCGGGCGAGCATCGCACCGCCGACCTCGCCGCCTCCTTCCAGCAGGCGGTCGTCGACTGCCTCGTCGACCGCAGCCGCATCGCGCTCGCTGCCTGTCCCGGGGCCACCGCCTTCGTCGTCGCGGGGGGCGTCGCCGCCAACGGCGCGATCCGCACCGCGCTCGCCGACCTCGCGCACCGCTTCGACAGGCGCTTCGTCGCGCCGCCGCTGTGGCTGTGCACCGACAATGGCGCGATGATCGCCTGGGCGGGCGCCGAGCGCTTCGCCGCCGGGCTGACCGATCCGCTCGACGTCGCCGCGCGCCCGCGCTGGCCGCTCGATCCCGCCGCCGAGGCCGTGCGCGGCGCCGGGGTGAAGGCATGACGTCCTTCGCCCGCTTCGGCGTTGTCGGCGGGGGGGCGTGGGGGACCGCGCTCGCACAATTGCTCGCGGCCGATGGCGCCCCGGTGCTGCTGTGGGCGCGTGAGGCGGAGGTGACGGCGGCGATCAACGCCGAACATCGCAATCCGCTCTTCCTGCCCGGCGCGCCGCTCTCGCCGTCGCTGCGCGCGACCGACGCTCTCGCCGACCTCGCCGGCCTCGACGCGCTGCTGGTCGTCGTGCCCGTGCCCTATCTGCGCGCCGTTCTGGCCGACCTGCCGACGGACACCGCGCCGCTGATCTTCTGCAGCAAGGGGATGGAGGCGGGCAGCTTCGCCTTTCCGGTCGACATCGCGCACGCTCTGTTTCCCGAACGACCGCTCGCCGTCCTCTCGGGCCCCACCTTCGCGCACGAGGTCGCCGCCGGGCTGCCGACCGCGATCACGCTGGCCGCGGCCGATCCGGCGCTCGCCGATGCGCTGGCCCGCGCGCTCGCGCGCCCGCATTTCCGCCCCTATGCCTCGACCGACATGATCGGTGCGGAGATCGGCGGGGCGGTCAAGAATATCCTCGCGATCGCCTGCGGCATCGTCGATGGGGCCGGGCTGGGGCTGAATGCGCGCGCCGCGCTGATCAGCCGCGGCTTCGCGGAGATGACGCGCTTCGGCCTCGCGCGCGGCGCCCAGGCCGAAACGCTCGCGGGACTGGCCGGGCTCGGCGATCTCGTCCTCACCTGCACCTCGTCCAATTCGCGCAATTTCGCGCTCGGCCAGGGGCTCGGGCGCGGGGAAAGCGCCGCCGTCCTGATGCGCGACCGCCGCACCGTGGCCGAGGGCGCGTTCAGCGCGCCGGTGATCGCCGAGGCGGCCCGCGCCGGGGGCATCGACATGCCGATCACCGACACCGTCGCGCGGCTGGTCGCGGGCGAGACTGGGGTCGCCCAGGCCATTCAGGCCCTGCTCAGCCGCCCGCTGCGACGCGAAGGCGCGTGAGGACACCGCCGATGATATGCCGCGCGCAATTGCCTGCCCCGCCGCAGCGCGCTAAACCGGCGCGCGGGGAAAAGCAGAAGGGGCGCCAGGCTTGAGCCAGACGGACAGTGCGGCAACGCGCACCCCCGATTCGGCCGCGCCGCCTGCGCCGCTGGCCGATGCCGACGCCGCGGCGCTCGCCAAGGGCGGGCGGACCAATTTTCTCGGCTTCCTCCTGCGCCTCGTCGCGCGGCTGCCCTTCCTCTATTTCGCGGGCCGCTGGTACGGACCGGAGGCGGTCGGGCGCTTCGCCTTCGCCGTGCTCGTCATCGAACTGGTCGCGCAGCTCGCGACGCTCGGGCTCAAGCGCGGGCTCGCCGAACAGCTGAGCGCCCCCGGCGCCGACCATCGCATCGTCGTGTGGGACGGCATGTTCGTCGCCTTCGTCGCCTCGGCGGCGGGCTCGGCGATCCTCTTCGCCTTTCCGCAGCTCATGTTCCCCGCGGGCGACGTCGCGGGCTGGGATCGCTGGATGGCGACGACGGTCTTCGCCATCGCCGGCGCCGACATCGCGCTCGCCGCCTGCGCCTATCGCTACGACATCGGCGCGACGGTGCGCGCGCGCTCGGTCGTCGAGCCGTGGGTGATCAGCTTCGCGGCGTTCGGCTTCGCCTTCTATTCGCTGCGCGACGGGTTGATCCTTTCCTACGCCGCCGCGATGATCGCGACCTTCTTCACCGCGCTCGTCCCGATGGTTCGCCATTATGGCGGGCCCGGCGTCTGGCGGCCGCACCCTGCGCAGCTCATCTCGCTGGCGCGCCGCAACGCGCCGCTCGCCGCCGCCGACGCGATCGAATGGGGCACGCGGCGGCTCGATCTCTTCATCCTCGGCCAGTTCACCTCGCCCGCCATCTACGGCATCTATTACATGGCGCAGCAGGTCGCCTCGCTGCCGCAGAAACTCAAGACCAGCTTCGAACCGATCCTCGGCCCCGTCATCACCCGCAACCTCGCCGAAAAGCGGCTGGGCGCCGTCGCCGCGCAGGTCAGCCAGGTCGGTTTCTGGATCATCGCCGCGCAGGCCGGGGTCGCGCTCGCGCTCGGTATTCCGGGCGAGGCGGTGATGGGGCTCGTCGGCCCCGAATTCGTCAGCGGCACCACCGCGCTCGCCTTCCTGCTCGCGGCCGAGGTCGTCGCCGCGACCGCGGTGGTCAGCGAGGCGGCGCTGGTCTATGTCGCGCGGCACCGCAACCTGGTGATCAGCCTTGCGACGCTGGCGCTCCAGGCGGCGCTCAGCGTGACGCTGATCCTCGTCGCCCGGTCGATGGGCCTCGCCCCGATCCACTATGCCGCCGCGGTCGCGCTCGCGCTGATGCTCGCGCTCGGCTTCGCGTCGGTCGCCAAGGCGTGGCTGCTCGCGCGCATCCTGCACGCGCCGGTCAACAGCCTGCGCTGGGCGCTCGTCTGGGCGACCGCGGGCGCGGCGATCCTCGGCTGGGGGGCGACCAAGCTGCCCGAGTGGGCCGAACTGCTGTTCGGCATCCCCTTCATCCTCGGCATCTACGGCTGGCTGATCTGGACGCGCGGCTTCGGCCCCGCCGACCGCGCGCTGTTCCGCAAGCACCCTGAGACGGCGGAAGCGCCCGCCGGCTGAATCGGCCCCGGGCCTATGCCAGGCGTTCGGCGACCTTTGCCTTGAGGTCGGTCTGCGCGCGCGGGCCGACCTGCGCGATGATCTCGCGCGCGCAGACCGCGCCCATCGTCAGGCAGTCGGCGACCGGCCGGCCCCCGGCATGGCCGGCGAGGAAGCCCGCGGCGAACAGGTCGCCGGCGCCGGTGGTGTCGACCACCGCGTCGATCGGTTCCGCCTTCACCTCGGTGCGCGCGCCGCCGGTCAGCGCGATCGCGCCCTTTTCGCTGCGCGTCACGACGAGCAGCGGCACCTGCGGCGCGATGCGCGCGACCGCGGCCTCGAAGTCGGTTTCCTCCGCCAGCGCGCAGATCTCGACCTCGTTGGCGAACAGGATATCGAACAGCCCCTCGGCGATCAGCGCGCGGAAATCCTCGCCGTGGCGGTCGATGATGAAGGCGTCGGACAGGGTGAAGGCGACCTTGCCCCCCGCCGCGCGCGCCACGTCGATCGCACGCCGCATCGCCGCGCGCGACAGCGGCGGATCCCACAGATAGCCTTCGAGATAGAGGATGTCCGACGCGGCGATCAGCGCCTCGTCGATCATCTCGCGGCCCAGCAGATGGCTGGCGCCGAGGAAGGTGTTCATCGTGCGCTGGCCGTCGGGGGTGACGAGGATCAGGCAGCGCGCGGTCGGCGCCCCGCCCGCCAGCGGCGGCGTGTCGTAGGCGACGCCCAGTGTGCGCAGATCGTGCGTGAAGACGCCGCCGAGCTGGTCGTCGGCGACCTGCCCGATGAAGGCGCACCGGCGCCCGAGCGCCGCCATGCCCGCGAGCGTGTTCGCCGCCGAGCCGCCCGACATCTCGACCGCCGGCCCCATCGCTTCATAGAGGCGCGCGGCCTCCGCGGCGTCGATCAGCCGCATCGATCCCTTGGCCAGGCCCTCGGCGGCGATCAGCGCGTCGTCGGCGCGGGCGATGACGTCGACGATCGCGTTGCCGATCGCAACGACGTCGAAACGGGCGGTGGAGGCCATGGATGATCCTGTCTTGCGGGGGAAAACTGCGCGCGCCTTAAGCGGCTGCACGGCGCAAGGCAAGCGCGGCTCTTGACGCGGCCCGCCGCTCCGCGCCATCGCTGCGCCATGGCCCGCGCCGTCCAAGCCTTTCTGCTCGCGCTCCGCGACCTGCCGAACGCGCGCGTGCTGCGCATCCTCGCGCTCAGCCTCGCCCTGACGCTGCTGCTCTTCGTGGCCGCCGGCGCCGCGATCCTGTTCGCGGCGCGCCGGCTGCTCGATCACGGGCGGTGGCTCGGCGAAAGCGGCACCGACATGGCGAGCGCGCTGCTGGTGCTGCTGCTCGTCGCCGGGAGCTGGCTGCTGTTCCGCGCCGCCGCGATCGTCGTCGTCGGCCTGTTCGCCGACGGGATCGTCGCCGAGGTCGAGGCGCGCCACTATCCCGCCGCCGCGGGGCGCGCGGTGCCGGTCGGCTGGGGCCGCGGCATCCGCCTCGCGCTCGCCTCGCTCGGCCGGCTGATCGGCGGCAACCTCGTCGCGCTGCCCTTCTACATCCTGCTGCTGGTCACCGGGGTCGGGACGGTGCTGCTCGCGCTCGGCGTCAACGCGCTGCTGCTCGGCCGCGATCTCGAGGCGATGGTGCTCGCGCGCCACCCGGACCGGCCGCGCTTCGACCGCGGCGCGCGCTGGACGGCGGGCCTGCTGTCCGCCGCATCTTTCCTGGTCCCCGTCGTCAACCTGTTGGCGCCGATCGTCAGCGCGGCTATGGCCGTCCACCTGCTCCACCTGCCCCGGCGGGCGCCGACCATGAAGGACCGAGGATGATCCGCAGCCACCGCCCGTTCGCCGCCGCCGCGATCGCCGCCACGCTCTCCGGCTGCGCCGCCACCGCGGTGCCGCGTCCCGCCGCGCCCCCGACGCCGACCGTCTTTCCGCCAAGCACGCCGCGCATCACCCAGAACAACAACCTGGTCGGCCGCGACGCCGACAGCACGATCCGCCTGTTCGGAAAGCCTCGGCTCGACGTCACCGAAGGCGCGGGCCGCAAGCTGCAGTTCGCCGGATCCGCGTGCACGATCGACGTCTATTATTATCCGCCGCGCGTCGGCGCAACGCCGGTCGCCACCCATGTCGACGCGCGCACCCCCGACGGGCGCGACACCAATGTCGACGGCTGCATCGGCGCGTTGAGACGTTAGGGCGTCAACACAGCGGACAGCTCCGTCAGCGCCCACGCCGCCGCCTCGGCGACCACGGGCGAGGCATCGCCGGTCAGTTCGGTCAGGCGCGGGCGAAAGCGCGGGTCGCCGCTGTTGCCCGCCGCGATCGCGGCGTTGCGCACCATGCGGTCGCGCCCGATGCGCTTGATCGGCGACCCCGCGAACACCTGCCGGAACCCCGCATCGTCGAGCGCGAGCAGGTCGGCGAGCGACGGCGCCGCCAGCTCGGCGCGCGGCAGGAAGGCGCGGTGGCGGTGCGCGGTGTCCGCGAACTTGTTCCACGGGCACACCGCGAGGCAATCGTCGCAGCCATAGACACGGTTGCCGATCGCCCGCCGCAGCGCGACCGGGATCGGCCCGGCATGCTCGATCGTGAGATAGGAAATGCAGCGCCGCGCATCGACGCGATAGGGCGCCGGAAAGGCCTGCGTCGGACAGGCGTCCTGGCAGGCGCGGCAGCGCCCGCAGCGGTCGCGCCCCGGCGCGCCGGGCCCAAGCGCCAGCGTCGTATAGATGGCGCCGAGGAACAGCCAGCTGCCATGATCGCGGCTGACCAGATTGCTGTGCTTGCCCTGCCAGCCGAGCCCGGCCGCGGCGGCGAGCGGCTTTTCCATCACCGGCGCGGTGTCGACGAACACCTTGACCTCGGCCCCCGGCACCTCGGCGACCAGCCAGCGCGCGACCGCCTTCAGCGCCTTTTTCACGACGTCATGATAGTCGGTGCCCTGCGCATAGACCGAGATGCGCCCGCGATCGGGGTGCGCCGCCAGCGCCAGCGGATCGGCGGCGGGGGCATAGTTCATCCCGAGCGCGATCACCGACCGCACCTCGGGCCACAGGCCGCGCGGCGACCCGCGCTGAGCGGCGCGCCCCTCCATCCAGATCATGTCGCCATGGCATCCATCGGCCAGCCAGGCGTTCAGCCGCGCGGCGGTCTGCGGCGCCGCCCCGGCGTCGGCGATGCCGAACGCCGCGAAGCCGTGCGCGCGCGCGACCGCTTCGAGCCGTTCTTCGAGCCGTCCTTCGGGCGTTGGCAAGGCGTCTGAAACCATTGCGGCCCTATACGACAGCCGACGCGCCATGCCATAGTGTCGCGGCATTGGGATCGGGGACCGGATTTTGAGCGATTGCAGCGTCGAGGCGACCGGCCTCACCAAATATTTCGGCGCGTTCAAGGCCGTCGACGGAGTCGATCTCGCGGTGCCGGCGGGCAGCATCTACGGCGTGCTCGGCCCCAATGGCGCAGGCAAGACGACCAGCCTGCGGATGATGCTGGGCATCATCGATCCCGATGCCGGGGTCAGCCGGCTGCTCGGCGGCCATACGCCGCAATCGGTGCGCCACCGCATCGGCTACCTGCCCGAGGAACGCGGGCTCTATCCGGGCATGAAGGCGCGCGAAGCCATCGCCTTCATGGGCGCGCTGCGCGGGCTCGACTGGTCCGAGGGGCGCCGCCGCGCCGCCGCCTTCATGGCCGAGCTCGGCCTCGAACGCGTGATCGACGAAAAGATCCGCAAGATGTCGAAGGGCATGGCGCAGATGGTCCAGCTCATCGGCTCGATCGTCCATGCGCCCGACCTGATCGTACTCGACGAGCCTTTCTCCGGTCTCGACCCGGTCAACCAGGAGCGACTCGAAGCGCTGGTGCGGCGCGAGCGGGAGCGCGGCGCGACGATCCTCTTTTCCACCCATGTGATGGCGCATGCCGAGCGGCTGTGCGACCGGATCGCGATCATCGCGCGCGCGCAGCGGCGCTTCGAGGGCAGCGTCGACGATGCGCGCGCGCTGCTGCCGATGCAGGTGCGTTACACCCCGCGCGTCGCGGCCGAGGCATCGGCGATTCGCGCGCTGCTCCCCGCCGCCGCCGAACCGCATGGCGAGGCGTGGCATTTCGCGATCGGCGATGCCGACGTCGAACCGCTGCTCGCCCGCATCACCGCGAGCGGGTTCGGGGTGACCGGCCTGTCGATCAGCCGTCCGGCGCTGCACGACGCCTTCGTCCACATCGTCCGTCAGGTCGATGCCGGCTTTCACGCCGACGCGGAGGATGCGGCGATCGAGGAGGCCGCCGCATGACCCCCTTCCTTCGCACGATGACCGTCGTTGCGCGGCGCGACTTTCTGGCGATCGTCGCGACGCCGACCTTCCTGCTCTTCCTGCTCGCGCCGCTGTTCATGCTCGGCATGGGGCTGGCGGGGGGCATGGGCGCGTCGCAGCTTGCCGACAGCGCGCGCGGCACCGGCCGCATCGTCGCGGTCGCCGATGCCGCCGATCTCGAAGCGCTGCGCGCCGCCGATGCGCGCCTGCGCGCCGCGATGCCGCGCCCGCCGGCGACGCTCGAACTGCGCGCCGCCACGCCCGCGAACGCCGACCCGGTCGCGATCGCCCATGAAAAGGGCAGCGATACCTATGCGGTGATGATCGGCGCGCTCGCCGCCCCGCATATCGTCGAGCGCGAGGCGGGCGGCAGCGCCGGCCGTTATCTGGCGCTGCTCGCCGGCGAGGCGCTGCACAGCCGCGCGGCAGGCCCGCCACCGCCCGTCACGCCGCGTTTCGAGGCGCTCGCCAGCGGCGGCACCAGCGTCGCGCTTCAACAATCGATCGGCTTTGCCGCGGTGTTCGTGATCTTCCTCCTGACCCTGCTGCTCGCCGGACAGACGGTGAGTTCGCTGGCCGAGGAAAAGGGCAACAAGGTGATCGAGATCCTCGCCGCCGCGGTGCCGCTCGAAGGCGTGTTTCTCGGCAAGCTGCTCGGCATGCTGGGGGTCGCTATCCTCTTCATCGCCTTCTGGCTGGCGATCGCGGTCGTGGCCGGGCTGATCTATGCGGCCGGGCTCGACCCCGCGGCGCTCGCCGCCGCCGGCGCGGCGCCTGTCCCGGCGCTGGCGACCGCGCCGGCGACCGGCTGGCCCTTCTTCCTCGCCATCGGCTTCGCCTATTTCGTCATGGCCTTCCTGCTGCTCGGCGCGGTGTTCCTGGGGATCGGCTCGCAGGCGGGCACGGTGCGCGAGATCCAGATGCTCAGCCTGCCGATCACCATCTTCCAGGTCGCGATGTTCAGCCTGTCGTCGGCCGGGGCCAGCGCGCCGGGCAGCGGCCTCGCGACCTTCGCGCAGATATTCCCCTTCTCCTCGCCGCTGGCGATGGCGGCGCGCGCGGCGACCGACGAGGCGCGCGGCATCCACCTGCTCGCGCTCGGTTGGCAGGCGCTGTGGGTCGCGCTCGTCGTCTATCTTTCGGTGCGCCTCTTCCGTTCGGGGGTGCTCAGCGGGCGCGGCGACTGGCGATTCTGGAAGCGCCGGCTGCGCTGACTTTAGCGCGACGTGCGTGAAATCTGACACACCCTCTCAGCCGTTCGTGCTGAGCTTGTCGAAGCACCGTCCTTCTTCTTGCGTCCGCGAAAGAAAGAACGGCCCCCTTCGACTGCCTTGCAGGCGCTCAGGACAGGCTTCGACAAGCTCAGAGCCTGCCCCCGCGAAAGCGGGGGGCAAACGGTTCAGATATAATGCTCTATGGCCGGTGGAGATTCAGTTTTTTTCGCAAAACAAAACCACGTGCTCCCGCGAAGGCGGGAGCCCAGAGCGTATGAAATCAGGGTTTGCGTTCCACCGCACTGGGTCCCCGCCTTCGCGGGGACACGCCCCTATGCGTCCGCAAGCACCCGAACCCCCACAGACCCCGATATGGTGGACTCAAAGTTTTTGTCCTCATCGTCACCCCGGGCTTGACCCGGGGTCCCGCTTTTCCTCCGTCCGTGCGCGAAAGGAAGCGGGATCCCAGGTCAAGCCCGGGATGACGGGATCGATGGGGCAAACGTCAGATTCAGGCAACTAGGGTCTTTCCCCCAGGGTCGTTGACAAAGCTGTAAACAGTGGCATTCTGCAACCCGATCGGCCGCGCGAAGACGGCCGCGAGAGGAGCTGCCCCCATGGCCACCGTGATCCGCGAAGCCCCCGAAACCGTGAATCCGCTCGACGTCTCCCGCGCCGAATTGTGGCGCGAGGATCGCTGGCAGGAACCGATGCGGCGCCTGCGCGCCGAATCGCCGATCCATTATTGCGAGGATTCGAAGTTCGGTCCCTATTGGTCGGTGACGACCTACAAGCCGATCCAGCATGTCGAGGCGCTGCCCAAGATATTCTCCTCCTCGTGGGAGTATGGCGGCATCACCGTCGCGGGGGACGGCGTCGAGCATCTGCAGGAGGGCGAGGTCCCGATGCCGATGTTCATCGCGATGGACCCGCCGCAGCATACCGCGCAGCGCCGCACCGTCGCCCCGGCCTTCGGCCCCTCGGAAACCGAGCGCATGCGCGCCGATACGCTGAAGCGCACCAGCGACGTGCTCGATTCGCTTCCGGTCGGCGAGCCGTTCGACTGGGTCGAGAAGCTGTCGATCGAACTGACGACGCAAATGCTCGCGATCCTCTTCGATTTCCCGTGGGAGGAACGCCACAAGCTGACCGCCTGGTCCGACGCGCTGGGCGACATCGAAAGCTTCAACACCGCCGAGGAACGGCAGCAGCGGCTCGCCATCGCCTATGAAATGGGCGCCGCCTTCAAGGAGCTGTGGGACCGCAAGGCACAGAATCCGGGGCAGCACGACCTGATCTCGATCATGCTCCAGTCCGACGCGATGAGCCACATGAGCCACGAGGAATTCATGGGCAACCTGATCCTGCTCATCGTCGGCGGCAACGATACGACGCGCAATTCGATGTCGGCCTATGCCTATGGCCTGCACCAGTTCCCCGAGGAACGCGCGAAGCTCGAGGCGAATCACGATCCCGACCTCGCGGTCAATGCGATGCACGAGATCCTGCGCTGGCAGACCCCGCTCGCGCACATGCGCCGCACCGCGACCGAGGATACCGAATTGTTCGGGCACCAGATCCGCAAGCGCGACAAGATCGCGCTCTGGTACGCCTCGGCGAATCGCGACGAGAGCGTCTTTCCCGACGGCGACCGGATCATCGTCGATCGCGAGAATGCGCGCCGCCATCTGGCTTTCGGTTACGGCATCCATCGCTGCGTCGGCGCCCGCGTCGCCGAACTTCAGCTCACTGCGCTGATCTCCGAGATGCAGAAGCGGCGCCTGCGCGTCAACGTGCTGGCCGAGCCCGAGCGGGTGAATGCCTGCTTCGTCCACGGCTATCGCCACATGCAGGTCGAGCTCGAACGCTACTGACCTCCGGCCCGGCCGCGCGAGCTACGGCTGACGCGGCAGCGCCCTGACGCGCCAGACGCCGAGCCCGGTCCCGGCACCGATCGGCAGCGGTTCGAGCCAGGCGGGCGGCCGCCCGGCCGCAAGCTGCGCGGCGAGCCCGTCACGGCGCCCGCGCCGATACAGGCCGAAATCATTGGCGCCGCGGCAGACGACCACCAGCGTCGCCCGCTGTCGGCGGACCAGCGTTTCGGCCGCGTCCGGATCGCCGACGAAGGCGCGGATCGTGTCGGCCATCGCTTCCCGATTGCGGTGATGCGGCGTCGCGACGACGCTGTGGTGCGTCCAGAAAAGCAGCGGCGCGCCCAGGTCGATCGGTGCGAGGATCACCGCCGGGTCGAGCCGGTCGAGCGCCGCGATATTGGCCGGATCGAGGCAGGCCCCTTCCACCGAATCGAACGTGACACCCTGATCCGTGGACCGAAAGAAGGGAAAGGCCATGGCGAGCGGCACCGCCACCGCCATGCTGGCGAAGAGCGGCAGGCTGAAGATCGCGAGCGCCGAGGCCGCCAGCCGCAGCGGCATCGCGCGCAGCGCCCGCGCGCGGTCCCATATGCGCAGGCCGATCCAGGCGCAGCCGGGCAAGGCGAAAAGATGCGCCGTCGATACGCTGCGCAGCACCAGCAGCGACAGCAGCGCGGCGGCGGTCAGCGCGATGGCGATGGTGATCCAGTCGCGGCGTTCCGCCGCGGTGCGTGCGCTGCGCCAGGCGAGCAGCGTCCCGACGAGCCCGAGCAGCGACGGCACGACGACGAAGACGATGCTTTGTCCGCCCGACGCCCAGACGGGCTGGCCTTCGAGGACGGTGCGGTACCAATATTGGACGACGATCGGGTCGAGCGTGGCGAAGGGACCGCGCGCGCATTCCGGCGCCGTGCCGACCAGCGCGGCCGCTGCGAGGGCCGCGACGGCCCCGAGCAGCAGGAAACGCACGATGCGCCGCTCCGGTCGCAGCGCGACGACGCCGGCGGTGCCTGCGGCCGCGACGGCAAGCGCCACCAGATAGGGCGCCGACAGCGAATCGCACCAGCGTCCGACAAGGCCGGCGGGCCCGCGCGTCGCGAACTGGAGCAGGACCGCACCGCCGGCGAGCCCCGTCATGTAACCGATCAGCCGCGCCCGCTCGGCCGCACCCCCGCCCAGCGCCCAGCGCAACGCCACGATCGCCGCAAAACACCCCGCAAACACCCCCCCCTCAATCGACACCGCAAGCAGCATCGCCGCAAACAACCCTCCGAACAGCCCTGCGCTACGACTCGCGGGACGCAGGGCGTGCCAGAGGATCAGCATCGCGAGAAGAATCTGCCAGCCGTGATGATCGATGCGCAACGGGCGGAATTGCGCGATGATATAGATGCAGAAGATCAGGTATAAGGGCGCGGCCCAAGCAATGCGCCAGTCCGACAGGCCTCGAAAGCCGAGCGAGACGGCGATGAACAGTGTGCTGAGCAGCAGCGGTGGCCACAGCGCCATCACTACCTGTTCAGCAAGGGGCTGGCCGATCAGGGGCCTGAGCAACAGAATTCCGCCCGCGAGCGGAATGTCAACGATCCGCGACCAGTGCATCAGTACCCCGCCGCCCGCTGGATTTATGCGATGTTGGGTGAGATCCCACCAGTTTTGTCCGGCGATGAGGTCGCATACTTGGACCATCCGCATCGCA
This sequence comes from Sphingopyxis sp. 550B, assembly GCF_057401805.1. Taxonomy (NCBI): domain Bacteria; kingdom Pseudomonadati; phylum Pseudomonadota; class Alphaproteobacteria; order Sphingomonadales; family Sphingopyxidaceae; genus Sphingopyxis; species Sphingopyxis sp. 550B. The sequence continues at coordinate 847,073 of NZ_CM171610.1, forward strand.
TCGTCGGTGTCGCCGAGGAGGAGGGCTGTGGTTTCTGGCCAGTGGTTTGCGAAGATCATGGCGTGCGCGAGCGCCCAGAGGAGCAGCGCGAACCGGACCGGCGTCAGCCAGTTTCCGAAGCGTGGCCGGCGATCGTCCGCGTTCATGCGCGGCCCGGACGGAAGACGATGTGCCGGCGCAGCAGATAGGTCGTCTGGAAACTGATCGCGATCGCCGCAAGTTTTGCGATCCGCGGGTCGAGCCCCCAGCCGATGCCGATGCCGACGACGGCCGTGGTGACGGCGAGGCCGGCCAGCGCCGAGCCGACGAACAGCATCTTCTGCCGATGTCGCTCGCCGGTCCCGCGCGCCGCGGCGCTGTCGGCGAAGACGAGGCGGCTCGACACCAGCCAGTGCACCGCGATCCCGAGACCGTAGCCGAGCGCCGAGGCCGCCACCGGTTCGAGCCCGGCGCCGAGCAGCAGCAGGAACAGCCCGGCGTCGCAGCCGAGCGCGAGCACGCTCGCGAACAGATAGCCGATCCACCGGGCATCGCCGCGGCGGACGGCGCCGATCAGAAGGGCGAGCGGTTGCGGCATGACGTCATTCCGCCCGGCCGGCCATCAGGCCGCCCGCGCGGCGCGGACCGGAACGGCACGGACCGAGGCCAGGGCCGCGCCTTCGCCCTCGGCGCCGCTCTCGTGATATTCGGCGTCCTCGTTGACGCCCCAGATGTCATAGACGCGCGCGCCGGCGGCGATGTTGCGCACCGTCAGCATCGCGGTCATCATCGCATGATCCTGGTTGTTGTAGCGGTGCATGCCGTTGCGCCCGACCATGTGCAGCGTCGGATAGCGCGCCTCCAGCTCGGTGCGCAGCGCCGCGACATGCGCGGCATAATCATCGTCATAGACCGGATAGGCCTTTTCCTGCCGCACCACGACCCCGCCGACGACATCCTCCGCCCTGCACAGGCCGAGGATCGCCATCTCGTCGGTCGCGAGGCGGACAAGATCGGCGTCGCTCGACGACCACAGCCCGTCGCCTTCGAAGCAGAAATATTCGAGGCCGACGCAGGCAAGGTCGGGATCGGGTACCATCTCCGGCGACCAGCTGCGGAAGTTCTGGACCCGGCCCACCTTGACCTTGCTGTCGTGGATATAGATCCAGTTGTCGGGGAACAGGTCCTTCGACCGGATTTTCAGCGCAACGGTCAGGAAGTCGCGATATTTGAGGCTGGGCGCCGCGGTCAGCGCGGCGGCCGGAAGCGGATGGAGACGCGCCGCGAGTTCGCGCAGCGGCGCCGAGCTGATCACATGATCGGCGTCGATCACCACATCGCCGTCGGGACCGGTCGCGGTCAGGCGCCAACGGCCGGTCTTCTGGTCCTGGGAAAGCTGTTTGAGGCCGTGGCCCATCAACACATGGTTGCCGCCGACCACCACCTTGTCGCGCGCCGCTTCCCACATCATGCCGGGGCCAAGACGCGGATAGCGGAAGGTTTCGAGCAGGGTCTTGGCCGCCATGCCGTCATTCGGCGCCTTGCTGAGGCCAAGGCTGCGCTTGAGTCCGTCGAGCACCGCGGCGCCGAGGCTGAGCCCCTTGATGCGCTGCGCCGCCCAGTCGGCCGACATCTCGTCGCACGGCATCCCCCACACCTTTTCGGTATAGGTCTTGAAGAAGATCGAATAGAGCTTGTGCCCGAACTGGTTCACCGTCCAGTCCTCGAAGCTGCGCACGGTCCGGTTGGGCAGAAGCTTCGCCTTCGCATAGCTGGCCATGCACAGCGCCGAGCGGACGATGCCGAGGTTGAACAACGCCTCGAAAGCGCGCAGCGGGTAGGAATAGTAGCGGCCCTCGTAATAGATGCGGCTCATCCGCGGGCGCTGGATGAAATCGTCGGGCAGAATCTCGTTCCACAGATCGACGACCTCCTGGGCTTTCGAAAAGAAGCGATGCCCGCCGATATCGAAGCGAAAGCCGTCATGCTCGACGGTGCGGCTGATCCCGCCGACATAGACGGGGTCCTTCTCGATCACCGTCACCCGATAGCCCTGCTTCGTGAGCAGATAGGCGGCGGTCAATCCCGCCGGCCCGGCGCCGATGATCGCGACGTCGGCGCTGGTCGGCCCGTTCTGATTGTCAGGCATCGAAATTCCCCACGCAGCCCATGTTCACCCACCGCTGTGGCGCAGCGGCCCTAAAAACTGGTTAACGGAGCAGTAGGATTTGGGGCGTGGCTACCCAATACCCGCGGGAATTCAGGCTTCCTCAGGCCGGCCTGCTTTAGCATCCATGGCTGGGCCTTCCACTTTGCGCCACTTTTCATTCGGGAGCAGACCACGGCCCGTGAAACGGGTTAGGACGGATCGACATTCAGAAGATGGCGAGCCGGAGTCGAAGACGACCACAGGTCAAAATGGTGGATTTTCGGGACCCGGAGCGCAGCGTGCTGATGGCACGTGAGCACCGGAAGCGCGAAAAGCCGCCATTTGCAGGCCGCCAGAGCTGAATGTCGATCCGTCCTAGGCCCCTCAAGCAGTTGAGGCCTGTTCCCCGGCGAAAGCCGGGGTTCATATGGGGCAGCGCCATGCCATCTGGACCCCGGCTTTCGCCGGAGAACGGTTCCTTGCCGGAAACAACCGCCAAACAGGTTCAGGGTGACGCAAAAGAGGAACCACGCCGATATCCGCATTCGATAGGCATGGTCTGCCCCATCGACAAAGAGCCTCCTCGGCGGTCGAACGCGACGAAATGCGTCCGCCGGACGACGAAGCGAGACGCGATCGGCCGCATGGCGCCCGCGGGTTCAGCCAGGCGCCAGCATCGCGGTTCCAATCTGTCCCGCGGGGACCGACAGGAAAGGACGACCATGTTCTGGATGAAGAAATTCGCCCTGGCGGCGCTGATCGGCGCGAGCGCCGCGGCCGCCGTGCCGACCGACGCCGACGCGCGCGACCGCCACCACCGGAGCGGCTATTACGGACATCGCGACAATGATCGCTACCGCGATTACCGGCGCGATTACCGGCGCGACTATCGCCGCGATTATAGGCGCGATCATTATCGCGACCGCCGATATTACCGTTCCCGCCATCACTGCCGCAGCGGAGGAACGACAGGGCTGATCATCGGGGGCGCCGCCGGCGCGCTGCTGGGACGCGAGATCGACCGCTATGGCGACCGCACGCCCGGTACGATCATCGGCGCGGCCGGTGGTGCGCTTCTCGGTCGCGAGATCGATCGCAACAGCCGCTGCTGATCCGGGCCAGGCGGGCGGTGGAGAGCCCACCGGTGGCGTCATCGTCATCCCGGGCCTGCCCCGAGGTCCCCCGCTTCCTTTCGTGTACGGACGGAAGAAAAGCGGGATCCCGGGGCAAGCCCGCGATGACGACATCGATGTGGCGAACTTCAAATTCAGGTGATCAGGGCGATCCGTCGCTGGCCTCGCCGTCCGGCGCGGCCGCGCCGGGCCCTGCCAATGCGCGAGGCAGCGGCTTCAGCGCCAATGGGCCGAGCCGCACGCGCGGCGCCGCCTTGCCCGGGGAGGCGGCGATCGCGAAACCGGGGTCGAGACGCAGCGCGGCGGCCGATGTCCGATCGAGCCGTACCGTGTAGCGGCCATAGGGAACCCCTTCGAACAGAAAATAGCCGTCGAACTCGCTGAGCGTCGCCTTGCGCACGCGCCCTTCGGCATCGATCAGTTCGAGGCCCAGCCCCTCGATCGCCTGGCCGCCATCGCGCAGCGCCATGCCTTCGATCTCCCCCGCCGCGACCATCGGCAGCGTGACGCGCGTGGCAACGCCGGGACGCGGCGTCACGACGATGCCGGGCAGCGCCGACTGGACATAGGGGTCGGGCAGGCTGCCGGCATCGATCCCGATCATCACCGGGCGGAAGGGTTCGAGCCCGTCGATCATTGCCTGCCCCGCCGCGTCGGTCGCGGCATCGGCGTGGACCCGGCCCGCGGTCAGCGGCACGCCGGCCATCGCGCTCTCGCCCGGCTGGCGCACCCCGTCGCCATTGTCGTCGAGGAAGATATCGGCGAGCACCTGCCCGCGGCTCGCCAGCTTTTCGCTCGACAGCCGCCAGCCGCCGCCCGGTTTCGGACCGAAGCTGAAAGCGAGCGACAGCGACGCCGCCACCGACCCGTCGCTCGCCACCTCGCCGAACCCCGAAAGCTGGAAACGCCGGAAGCGCCGCGTGTAACCGATTCCGGCCCGCGCCCGGTCGTAGCCGCGATCATAGCCGACCTCGCCCCGCCACTCGGCATCGCCCTTGCCCGCCCACTCGCCGATCAGCGCCATGCGCGAGGCATCGTTGCCGCCCGCCAGCGCCACGCGCGCCTCGCCGCGCAGGCGGATGCGCCCGATCCGGGCGTTGGCGAGCAGGGTCGCGCCGAGATTGTCGGGCGGATCGGTGCCGAAGGGGTTATGGCTGCGGACCCAGTCGAGCTGGCCGGTCAGGCTGATCGCGCGCAGAGTGGCCGAGACGCGAGCGGTCGCCTCGAGACTCGAGACGCCCGTCCAGCGGTCGACCTGTCGCGCGTCGACGTGGAGGGGCAGCACCGTCCGTCCCAGCGTCACCGCCTGATCGAGCGAGAGCTGGTACAGGCCCCTGACGGACCCGGCGAACCGATCCGAGACGAAACCGCCCCACCCGCGCATCGCATCCGCGCGCACATAGGTTTCGCCGAAGGCGGCGAGCCAGCTGGCGCGCGCCGCCGATCCGCCATCCCCGGCATAGGCGCCCGCGACCTCGACCAGCGTCGGGCCGATTGCGCGGCGCAGCGCGACCTCGCCATAGGTCCGCCGGACATTCTCGATCATCAGGCTGTGTGCATAGGCGGCGACCGAGGTGCGCGCGTCGAGCCCGCGTTCGAGCCCCAGCGTGCCGCGCCAGCCGCGGCGGAAGGTCGCATGACGTCCGCCGAATTCGACGAGGTCGGCGTTTTCCTGCGCGATCCCCGCCCAATACCAGGTCTGCCGCGGCGGAATCGAGTCGATGCCAACCTGCAACTGCTTGATTTCACGCCGAATCTGCCCCTGCGGGCCGTACAATATGATCTCGAAGCGATTCGAGCCATATTGCAGCGGTACGTCGAGGAATTCATAGCGGCCGTCCGCACCGGGGGTCGCAAAGGCGAGCAGTTGGCCGTTGCGGTAGAGTTCGGCATCCCATCCGGCCGGCAGATCGCCGCGAAAATCGGTCCGGTCGAAACTGTCGGGCCGCTCGACCGGGCGATTGGTGACCACCGCGCCGCGCCCCGGCGCCGACTGCGCGACGAGTCCGGTGGACAGGAGCCCGACGTCGCCGACCGCATAATGGGTCGCCCGGAGCGGACCGAGCAACCGCCCCTCCGGATCGGTGCGATAGAGGCGCAGGCGGAGGCTGTCGGGAACGCCGCGATTGTCCGACGACAGGCGCGCATCGACGCTGTGCCCGAGCGCCTCGCCGGCGGCGAAAAGCTCGTAGCGCGCCTGGACGTGCGAACCGCCCCGCCGGTCGGCGATGGCGCCGGCCGAGGCGACGACATCGACCGACGGCGGGGTCCATGCACGGTACGGGCGACGCGCCTGCGGTAGGCTCGCGAGATCGAACGACACTTGCGGCCGGAGCGCGGCCGCGCGTGCGCGCCGCTCGGCGGCAAGCTGGAACGACAGCTTTTCCGCGGCGTCGATGCGCAGCACCGCGTTCGACAGGTCGGCGACGATCGGCAGGCCGAGCCAGGTGTCGAGGTTCTCCAGATCGACGCACCACCCCGCCGCGGTGTCGCGGATCGCACCCGGAGCGATCCGCAGGCGCTGGCTGCCCGCGCGCACCTCCCCCGCCTCGCGGTCGATGGTCAGCGTGCGCCGCTCGTCGAACACCCAGCCGGTTGCGCGGCGCAACTTGCGATCGATACGCAGCGACAGGTCGAGCGCGAGCACCATGTCGCCGAGATCGACGCAGATTCCCTGTGGCGTCTGATAGCCGCGCACGCCGCCGCCGAGCCGGTAGGCGCCCGAGCGCAGGTCGAACAGCCAGCTGTCGTCCTCGTTCGGCACCCAGCCGTCGGACGCGGCCGCGACCCCGCCGTCTTCGGCGGCACGCGCCGCGGCGGGCGTGCATCCGACCAGCGCGAGCAGCGCGAGGATCGCCGGCCGCCATCGCGTCAGGGTGCGCGTGAACATGGCTCGATCCGCCGAACCGGCGGCCGGTCCGCCCTATCGCACCACCCGGTCGGCCGCGTCGATCGTCGCGCCGCCGACCTCGCGATCCTCGGTGTAGCGGATATGCACCGGGCCCCGGAGCTGCGCCGCGAGGTCGGGCGGAATGCGCAGCGACACGGTGCGCGCATCGACCTCGGGATAGACGGCGATTCCGCGCGCGACGAGCAGCGGCCGCGGTTCGCCTCGCCGGGTCACCTCGATGTCGCCATAGACGGATCGCGTGCCCGAGCGCGTCAGATCGAATTCGAACGCGGGACCGTCGCGGGTCTCGCCGATCCGGGCATCGCCGATGGTCGCCGACGCCTGCAGATCGCCGATGCGGACGATCACCGGAATGGTGATGCCGTAGATCGGCGTGATCGCGATCGACACGCCCTCGCCCGCCGCCTTCGGCGCGGTCGCGGCGACGCTGTCGGGCACGGCGCGGAACAGCATGTGCGCACGATATTCGCCGGGCGGCGTGCCCTCGGGCACGCGGACGCCGACGCGGATGACCTGCGGCTGGTTCGGCGGCAGGACGACGCGGCGCGGGCTGAAGGCGATCATCGCGAGCGCGGCCTTTTCCGCCGGCGTCGCTTCCGCCTCGGCGATCTCGTCGAGTCCGCCGTCGGCGGCCATTCGCTTGACCTCGAGGCTGATGCGATAGGTCGCGGGCTCGCTGCCGATATTGTTGAGCACGACCTCGGCCCCGCGCGAACCGTCGAGGATGAGCCGCGTCGGTGCGACGAGCAGGTCGCCCGCCGCAAGAGCGGGCGTCGCGGGCAGCGCGAAGGCCGCCATGAAAAGGCACAGGAATGGCCCGAAAAGGCGCAGCATGGATACGATCCCCACAATCGTTGTCCGGCGCAGTCCCCACCGCACCGTCTGGTCGCATCCGGCTTTGCGCCACGATGGTTGATATTTCGCTAACCATGACGGCCGGGCGCGGGCACGGGGTTCGGCGCATGCGGAAAGGGCCGCGCGAGGCTGACGCCCCACGCGGCCCTTCGGATCGGCGGCTACTGGGGCCGCCCGCTCCCTTGCAGACGCCGTTACTGGTAGTTGACGGTCACATTATAGGTGCCGGCATAGTCGCCCGACGCCTGGTTGGCGCCGACGCTCAGCGTGCCGCCGACCTGGAAGGCGCCGCCGCTCGCGCCGAGCGTGACCGTGTTCGCCGAATAGGTGAGCGCCGCGGTCATCGTGCCGCTGATCGAGCCGTTGAGCGTCACGCTCGAATCGCCCGATACCGTCACGACGGCGCCGTTCGTGCCCTGGATGTCGAAGCTGCCGGCGGCGCCGGTGCCCGGACAGGACAGCCCCGAACCGCAGGTGCGCGTCCCCGCGGTCGTCATCGCGACGGTCGAGGCGGTCGAACCGCTGATGATCGTCCCGAAGTCGAGCGGGCTGCCGGCGGTGAGCTGGATCTGGCGAAGGATCTTGGCCTTGGCCTGTCCCGTGGCCGAAGCGGCCTGCGCCGCCTGGGCATTCATCGCGAAGGCAGCAATAGCGACGCCGGCGAGGGCGCGCTTCATTCCAATGGTGCGCATATGATTTGGTCCCTTGAACAGTCGATAGTCGAATGGAAATCCCACCCCATTCGCCGACCCCTTTAGCGGATCACCCGTTCAGGCTTTGCTCAACGACCATGGTTAACGGCGCGGAAGGGATTGGCCCGCACCGCCGGACGGTTCACCGAGCCGTCCGAATATGGTAATTTACGGGCGTGTCGATCCATGACGGTTGCCGCGACTCGAACCGCGGAGGCCGCGCGATGCGGGAGTTCCGGCCGTGCCTTCGCAGGAGGAAATCGCTCTCTACGAACGGCTGCTGAGCCGGTATCTGCGCTTCTACGACGCGCTGCGAAAGCGCGAAAGGCGCCCGAAAAGCGCGGCGCAGCGCCAGTTCCAGGACGTTGCCTGGGGCAAGGAGACACCCGTCACCGATCATGAAAAGGCCTATGTCTATCATCTGATCAGGGCCGGAATCCTGCGCACCCCGAAACCGCCGGTCGCGCCCGATCAGGACCCGATCGAAGCCTATCCGACCGGCATGAAGCCCGTTCCCAACGAGATCGGGCGCAAATGGGACGAACGCTGGATCGATCCGCCCGGCGGGTGATGCGCAAACGCCGGACGGAAGTCAGATCGCCTCGCCCGACAGGCGCTGGCAGATCATGTCGAGCTGGTCGAGCGACGCGAATTTCAGCGTCAGCGCGCCCTTGCCGCCCCCCGCATAGTGAATCGCCACGCCGATGCCGAGCAGTTCGGACAGATGCCGTTCGACCGCGACGATGTCCGGATCGCGCGCGCCGTCCATGCTCTTATATTCGAGCGGCGCCTTGCGCCCGCCGCCCTTCGCCTCGCGCACCAGCGCCTCGACCGCGCGTACCGACAGGCCGTCCTTCACCACCTTGCGCGCGATGCCCTCGGCATTGTCCGCCCCGATCAGCGCGCGCGCATGCCCCATCGACAGCGCGCCATCACCGACCAGATCCTGCACCGCCGCCGGCAGGTCGAGCAGGCGCATCAGATTCGCGACATGGCTGCGCGACTTGCCGACCAGCTTCGCGAGCGCGTCCTGGCTGTGCCCGAAATCCTCGATCAGCTTGCGATAGGCGCTCGCTTCTTCGATCGCGTTGAGGTCCTGCCGCTGGATATTCTCGACGAGCGCGATCTCGTAGGTCGCGGCGTCGTCGAGGTCGCGCACCAGCGCCGGTATCTGGTGCAGACCGGCGCGCTGCGCCGCGCGCCAGCGCCGTTCGCCCGCGACGAGCTGATATCCCTGCCCATCGGGCGCCCGCCGCACGATGATCGGCTGGAGCAGGCCGCGCGCGGCGATCGATTCGGCGAGCTCGACGATCGCCGCCTCGTCGAAATGCCGCCGCGGCTGGCCCGGAAGCGGGCGAATCGAGCCCACGGGGATCTGCTGGACCGCGTCGCCCGACATCGGCGCTGCCCGCGCCGCCGCGCCGGGCGCCGCGAGCACCGGCGCCTCGACCGCGGCGTCGCCGAACAGCGCATTCAGCCCGCGCCCCAGCCCCGAGGGCCGCTTGCGCGCCGGGGCCTGTCCAGTTTCCTCTTTCTTTTCCGTCATTTAAGCGGCCTTGCGAATGTTGGGAAGGCGGTCGATCAGCTCGCGCGCCAGCGCGATATAGGCGGCCGAACCCGCGCAGCGATGATCATAGATCAGCGCCGGGAGCCCATGGCTCGGCGCCTCCGACAGGCGCACGTTGCGGGGGATGACCGTTTCGAACACCACGGGGCCCAGACATTCGCGGACATCGTCCGACACCTGATCGGTCAGCCGGTTGCGCCGGTCGAACATGGTCAGCGCGACGCCGATGATCGAGAGTTGCGGATTGAAACGCCCGCGCACGCGCTCGACCGTGGTGAGCAACTGGCTCAGTCCCTCGAGCGCGAAGAATTCGCATTGCAGCGGCACGATCAGCGACTCGGCGGCGATCAGCGCGTTGAGCGTCAGCATGCCGAGCGACGGCGGACAGTCGATCAAACAGATATCCCATTGCCCGGCCTCGGCGCTCGACAGCGCCTGCTGCAAGCGATGCAGCCGATCGCCATATTCGATCAGCTCGATCTCGGCCCCCGACAGATCGACCGTCGCGGGAACGATGTCGAGCCGCGGCACCGCGGTGCGCACCGCGCATTCGGCCAGCGCCGCGTCGCCGCGCAGCAGTTCGTAGCTCGAGCATTCGCGTTGCGCCTGGCTGATCCCCAGCCCCGTCGAGGCATTGCCCTGCGGATCGAGGTCGATGATGAGCGTGCGCCAGCCGGTCGCCGCCAACGCGGTCGCGAGGTTGATCGCGGTCGTCGTCTTGCCGACCCCACCCTTCTGGTTCGCCACGGCGATCCGGATCATCGCTTCCCTCGCTGTCTTGCGCCGATTGCTCCGGCGCCGACCAATATTCGGCTGTCGGCATCGGTCAGGCTCTGTTCCACGTGGAACATTCTCTGCCACGCCGACGGGAGCAACGCCAGTTCCTTAACCGCATTTCGCCCCTTTGGCAGCAGCCAGCGCGTGTTTGCGGTGGAAAAACGCGTGGACAGCGCGATCAATCGGTCGAGCGGAGCGAAAGCGCGAGCGCTGATCGTCGCCGCCGGGCGCGTCGCGACCGCTTCGAGACGCGCTTCGGCCACCTCGACATGCGCCAGATCGAGCGCTTCGGCCACATCGCGCAGAAAGGCGCAGCGCCGCTTGCGCGACTCGACCAGCAGCATTGGCCGCTCGCTGAGAATCGCGACGACGAGGCCGGGCAGGCCTGGCCCGCTGCCAAGGTCGATCCACTGACCTTCTCCCTCGCGATCGAGGGCAAGCAGTTGCGCGCTATCGGCGATATGCCGGACCCACAGCGATGGAATCGTCGAAGCAGCGATCAGATTCTGCCGATCATTCTCCGCGACCAGCATCGTGGCGAAGCGCTCCAGCCGCTCCCATTGCCGCGCCGATGGAGAAAAAACCGCGTCGAGCCAGGCACGCGCCTGCTCGCCGTCGACGAGCAGCGATGGCGTTTCGGTCCTCACGCGGCCTGGCGGCGACTGTGCACCAGAATGGCGGTGAGCGCCGCCGGCGTCACGCCGTCGATGCGCGCCGCCTGTCCCAGCGTCTCGGGCCGTGCCAGCGACAGCCGCTCGACCATCTCGCGCGAGAGGCCGCCGATCACCGCATAATCGAGCGCCGGATCGAGCAGGATGGCTTCGTTCGCGGCCAGCGCGCGCAACTCGCTTTCCTGCCGCGCGATATAGGGCGCATAATGCGCGTCCTCGGCGAGTTCCGCGAGAATGGCCGGATCGATCCCCGCCAGCTGGGACGCCAGGCCACCAAGCGTGGCCATCGTGACGCCGGGGAAGCGCAGCAGGTCGATTCGCTTGCGGCCGACGCCATCGCCCGGAATGGCGATTCCGAGCGCGTGATAATCCGCCGTCGCCACAGGCTGATCGAGCAGGTGTTCGGCGCGCCGACGCTCCGCCATGCGCGCTTCGAACAGTTGCGCGGTTTCCGCGCGCACCAGCCCCAGACCGATTCCCTTCGGCGTCAGGCGCGTCGCGGCGTTGTCGGCGCGCAGCCGAAGCCGGTATTCGGCGCGCGCGGTCAGCATCCGATAGGGTTCGGTCACGCCCTGAAGCACCAGATCGTCAACCATCACCCCGATGTAGGATTCGGCACGGTCGAGGATCAGCGGTTCGCGGTCCTGCGCAGCCAGCGCGGCGTTGGCGCCGGCAACCAACCCCTGCGCCGCGGCTTCCTCATAGCCGGTCGTGCCGTTGATCTGGCCGGCGCAATAGAGGCCGTCGATGCCGCGGACCTGCAACGTCCGGTCGAGCGCGCGCGGATCGATATGATCATATTCGACCGCATAGCCCGGCACGGTCATCTCTACCCGTTCGAGCCCCTCCATCGTCCGCAACAGCGCGAGCTGGATTTCGGCGGGAAGCGATGTCGATACCCCGTTCGGATAGACGAGCGGCGTGTCGAGCCCCTCGGGCTCCAGAAACACCTGGTGCCCGTCGCGATCGGCAAAGCGATGAATCTTGTCCTCGATCGACGGACAGTAGCGCGGACCCTTGGCGCCGATCGCGCCGGTGAACAGCGGCGAGCGATGCAGATTCTCGGCGATGATCCGATGCGTCGCCGCATTGGTCCGGGTGATCGCGCAGAATATCTGCGGAACCGTGCGGCCCCTGTTCCACGTGGAACAGGTCCAGTCCCCGTCGTCGGAAGGCTGTTCCTCGAGCCGCGCCCAATCGATCGTCCGTCCATCGAGTCGCGGCGGCGTCCCGGTCTTGAGTCGCGCCATCGGCAGGGCGGCACCCCGGAGCTGTTCGGCGAGCCGATGCGCGCCCGCTTCGCCGACACGGCCGCCCTCGCTCTGCTCCTCGCCGCGAAACAGGCGTCCGCCGAGAAACGTGCCCGTCGCCAGAACGACGGCCCGCGCGGCGAGCACCGATCCGTCGCCGAGTTCGAGCCCTGTGACCCGCGATCCGTCGCTCGACCGGATCAGCGCCGCCGCTTCGCCCGAAACGACGGTGATGCCGGCCTCGGCCACGAGGAAGCTCTGGATCGCAGCGCGATAGCGCGCGCGGTCCGCCTGGATGCGCGGCCCCTGCACCGCCGCGCCCTTCGAGGCGTTGAGCATGCGATAATGGATGGCCGCCGCATCGGCGGCGCGCGCCATCCAGCCATCGAGCGCATCGACCTCGCGCATCAGATGGCCCTTGCCGAGACCGCCGATCGCCGGGTTGCACGACATGGTGCCGATCAGCGCCGGATCGAAGCTGACCAGCGCCACCCGCGCACCGAGCCGCGCCGCGGCGGCGGCGGCCTCGGTCCCGGCATGCCCACCGCCAACGACGATGACATCGAAATGGCTGCTGCTGTCCATGATCGTCGCGGCTCTTAGCGGAAAGCGAAGTTCAAATCCATCGGCGTCTCATCTCTGCTTTTGTTCCACGTGGAACATCATTTGCCGATGCAGAAACGGCCGAACAGCGTGTCGAGCATCTCCTCGACGCCAGCGCGCCCGGTGATGCGGTCGAGCGCCGCCGCCGCGAGGCGCAGCCGTTCCGCCAGCAGGATGAGGTCGCCCGCCTCGCGCGACGCCGTATCGATGGTCAGCCAGTTCCTCGCTTCGGCAAGTGCCGCGCGCTGGCGCTGGCGCAGCGCCGCTTCGCCCTCGCGCGGAAGCAGGGTGCGCGCCATTTCGACGATATGCCGGTGGAGCGCCTCCATCCCCTCGCCCGTTGCGGCCGACAGGACCACGTCGCAGCGCGCCGCATCGGCTTCGGCGGCCGCATCGCCGCGCCAGCGATCCGCCTGCGCCGCAATCAGGATGCAGCGCGGATGATCGGGCGTATCCTTCGGCGGCCCGAGCCATAGCAGAATGTCCGCCGCATCGACCGCGGCACGCGCGCGGTCGATGCCGATCGTCTCGATCGCATCGGCCCCTGCGCCGCGCAGCCCGGCCGTATCGGAAAAGCGCATCGCGATGCCGTCGAGCGCGAGCGGCGTTTCGATCACGTCGCGCGTCGTGCCCGCCACCGGCGACACGATCGCCAGCTCCCTTTGAGCCAAGGCATTGATAAGCGTTGATTTCCCGGTATTGGGCGGTCCGGCGATCACCACCGACAGCCCCTCGGCGATCACCTCCGCCGCCGGACGGGCAAGCCATGCATTCAGGTCCGCCGCCAGCGTCGCCATCGCTTCGGTCAGGCGATGCGCGGTCGCATCGCCATCGTCGACATCGTCTTCATCCGAGAAGTCGAGCTCGGCCTCGGCGCCCGCCATCAAGACGAGCAGCCGCGCCTGCCAGTCCTCGACCGCGCGCGACACGTGCCCGCTCGCCATCTCCAGCGCCTGGACGCGCTGGCTTTCGGTTTCGGCGGCGAGCAAATCCGCGAGCCCCTCGGCCTCGGCCAGATCGATCCGGCCGTTGAGGAAGGCGCGACGGGTGAATTCGCCCGGTTCGGCGCGGCGCAGGCCGGGCAGCGCGGCCAGTGCCGCCTCGACCGCGGCGATCACCGCGCGCCCGCCGTGCAGGTGCAGTTCGGCCAGATCCTCGCCCGTCGCGGTGGCGGGGCCCGGAAACCACAGGATCAGCGCCCGATCGAGCGGGCCGCCCGCGCGGTCGCGAAGCAGCGCCAGCGACGCGCGGCGCGGCGCGGGCAATCGCCCCGCCAGAGTCTCCAGAGCCGCGCCCGCCTGCGATCCGCTGAGGCGCACGACGCCGATTGCCGCCGGCGGCATCCCGCTCGACAGCGCAAAGATCGTGTCGTTCGCTTCGGGGTCGATCAGCTCTTGCGTCCCCCGCCCGTCTTGTCCGGATCGGCCTTGGGCGCGGGCTTCGCGCCGGCCCCCATCAACCCGCCGCCGAACTGTCCGAGCAGCGACTGGACGAGTCCCAGGCCCGATTCGCCCATCGGCACCCAGCTCTTGACCATCGCCTGCACCATTTCGGGGGTGATGCCCTTGGCCATCAACTCCTTGACGCGGCTCAGATAAATATCGTGCAGCGGTTCGAGATCGGGGAGCCCGAACAGGCGCCGCGCCTCTTCGGGCGTGCAATCCACCTCGATATTGAACTTCATTGCCCGTCTCCCACGAAGTGTCTCCCGCCCGAAAGCCGCTTTGGCTTGAGCCGCGCTGCCGCGACCGCTAGCTTCGCCTCTTCACCGGCAAGAAGCAAGAGTCAGGAGACCTCCCATGTCCGCAACCAACACCGAAATCCCCGCGCTCGACGGCGAGGGCCGGATTCCCGCCTATATCGCGCGCCCCGACGCCGAAAGCTCGCGCGCCATCATCGTGATTCCGGAGATTTTCGGCGTCAATGGCGGCATCCGGCAGAAGGTCGACGACTGGGCCGCGCTCGGCTATCTCGCCATCGCGCCCGACATCTTCTGGCGCTTCGCCCCCGGGGTCGAACTCGATCCCGACGTCGAGCCCGAATTCCAGCAGGCGCTCGGCTATTTCGGCCAGTATGACGCCGACGACGGGGTCAAGGACATCGAGGCGACGATCCGCTGGCTGCGCGATCAGGGCGTCGACAAGGTCGGCTGCGTCGGTTTCTGCCTGGGCGGCCGGCTCGCCTATATGGCGGCCGCGCGCACCGATATCGACGCGTCGGTCGGCTATTATGGCGTGATGATCGATACGATGCTGAACGAAAGCCACGCGATCTCGAACCCGCTGATGCTGCATATCCCGACCGCCGACCATTTCGTCGGCCCCGAGGCGCAGCAGAAGATTCACGAAGCGCTCGACCCGCATCCCAAGGTGACGCTCCACGACTATCCCGGTCTCGACCATGGTTTCGCCGCCACCAGCGGCAATCGCCGCGACGCCGAGGGCGCCGGGCAGGCCGACGCGCGCACCCGCGCCTTTTTCGCCGAGGCGCTGGCATGAGCGGTCCTACGGGGCTCGCCGCCTGGCACGCCTATATGGCGGGCGGCGGCGACCCGCAGGCGCTGCGCGACCTGCTCGCCGAGGATGCGGTGTTCCATTCGCCGGTCGTCCACACGCCGCAGCAGGGCCGCGACACGGTCTTCGCCTATCTGCACGCCGCCAGCCATGTGCTCGGCGGCGAGCATTTCCGCTATCTGCGCGAAATCGTCGACGGCGATCAGGCCTGCCTCGAGTTCGCGAGCGAGCTCGACGGCATCCATATCAACGGCGTCGACATCATCCGCTGGAACGGAGAAGGAAAGATACAGGATTTCAAGGTGATGGTCCGCCCGCTCAAGGCCATCAACAAGGTTTGGGAGAAAATGGCCGAAATGCTCGCCGCGCAGGCGGGCTGATCGCGCGGCCGTCCGATGCTTCGCTGGATCGCCTTTCCCGTCCTTTGCGCCGCGATCGTGCTCGCCGCGTGGTGGGGGCCGGCGCGCTGGACATTGATCCTGTGGGTGCCGCTGCTCGTCGTCGCCTTGTACGACGCCGGGCAGCGGCGCCATACGCTGCGCCGCAACTATCCGCTGATCGCGCATATCCGCTGGCTGTTCGAGGCGCTGCGTCCCTTTCTCTATGCCTATGTCGTCGAAAGTCCGTTCGACGGGCGCCCCTTCACCCGCAGCGAGCGCGACATCGTCTATGCGCGCGCCAAGGGCGATCTCGACGCGCATCCCTTCGGCACCGAGCTCGACGTCTATTCGGACGAATATGAATGGATGAGCCACAGCATCGCGCCCGTGGTCGCCGCCGACCGGACGCAGCGGGTGCGCGTCGGCACCGCGCAATGCTCGAGGCCCTATGACGCCGCGCTGCTCAACATTTCGGCGATGAGCTTCGGCTCGCTCGGCGCGAAGGCGATCGAGGCGCTCAACCTCGGTGCCCGCCGGGGCGGCTTCTATCACGACACGGGCGAGGGCGGCTTCAGCCCCTATCACCGCATCCACGGCGGCGATATCGTCTGGGAACTGGGCAGCGGCTATTTCGGCTGCCGCGACGCGACCGGCCGCTTCGACCCCGGCCGGTTCCGCGACCGCGCGCAGGACGATCAGGTCAAGATGATCGAGATCAAGCTGAGCCAGGGCGCCAAGCCCGGCCACGGCGGCGTGCTGCCCGGCGCCAAGGTCAGCGCCGAGATCGCCGCGACGCGCGGCGTGCCTGAAGGAGAGGACTGCATCTCCCCCGCCGCGCATTCAGCCTTCGCAACCCCGATCGAGATGGTCGAATGGGCCGCGAAGCTGCGCGAACTGTCGGGCGGCAAGCCCGTCGGCATCAAGCTGTGCGTCGGCCAACCGCACGAAATCTATGCCGTCATGAAGGCGATGCTCGAAACCGGAATCCGGCTCGATTTCATCGTCGTCGATGGCGCCGAGGGCGGCACCGGCGCGGCGCCGATCGAATTCTCGAACCGCGTCGGCATGCCGCTGCGCGAAGGGCTGATCTTCGTGCGCAACGCGCTCGCCGGTTGCGGATTGAAGGAGGAGATCCGCCTCGCCGCGTCGGGCAAGGTCCACTCGGGTGCCGGGCTCGCGGTCCATTGCGCGCTCGGCGCCGACTGGTCGAATGCCGCGCGCGCCTTCATGTTCAGCCTCGGCTGCGTCCAGTCGCTGCGCTGCCATACCGACCTGTGCCCGACCGGGGTCGCGACGCAGGACCCGGGCCGCCAGCGCGGGCTGGTGGTCGAGGACAAGGCAGCCCGCGTCCACCGCTTCCAGGCCGCGACCGTCTCCGCGCTATGGGACATCAGTTGCGCGATGGGGCTCGACAGCCCGTGGCGGATCCGCCCGCACCATCTGCACGAACGGCTCAATTCGGCGCGCTCGGATTCGATCGACCGCATCTATAATTTCTACCCGCGCAGCATCCTGCTCGACGATCCGGGGTCGGTCGCAAGCGCCCGTTACTGGGCGATGGCGCGCGCCGACAGCTTTCAGGCGGCGATGGAGGGAACGCCGGGATAAAGGCTGGAGTATCGTGCGTTAAATCCGGCGGTAACGAGAAAGCAGGAGCGTGATTTTGCTTTCATCGTCACCCGGATCAAGTCGGGATATATATCCTTCAGACAAGTAGGGAGCTGTTCCCCGGCGAAAGCCGGGGTCCATGCGTGGTAGCGCTGTGCCATCTGGACCCCGGCTTTCGCCGGGGAACAGTGACTTGTCGAAAAGGGATAAGTGCCGATCAAGTCCGGGGTGACGAGACAGGGAATTGCGCCTCCCTAATCCAAACTGCGTCACCGCCGGATTTAACGCTCGACGCCCTAGATCAGGCTGAGCTGGGCCAGTTCGCGGTAGAGGTGCGGCGGCAGGTCGGCGACGCCGCTGCCGTCCTCGGCGCTCGCCGGCGCATCGGCGTCGGCCAGGTAGCGCCAGCCCTGATGCGCGCGTTTCGGCTGCGGATGCACGCGCTCGAGCTTCGCCACGCAGACGATATCGAGCCGCCCGTCGGTGCGATCCTCGAAGCGCAATATCTCGACCCGGCCGACAAGCGTGTGCCGGATGATGAAATGCAGCTTGCCGCCGATCAGTTCGTCGGCGCGCTTCGGCCGCATCCGCGTCGTGAAACGCACCTCGCCCCCCTCGTCCCATGCCGCGATCCGCGCGGCGAGCGACGGATAATCGGGGCATCCGACGGCGACGCGAGTCATGTGGAGTTGGGGCATGAAAACCAAAATGGGCGCGATCGCGGCTGGTTCAAGGCACCCGGTTCACGGGGGGCCAGCACGCAAATGATATTCGCTCCGTCCCTCCATATTGACCGGCACCTGCAACAGGAGCAGCGGCGCGGAAAGGATCGCAAGCAAGGGTTTCAGGCCAAAGACCAACAGGGACGGCAGCGAGAACAGAGCCAGCGCCCCGGCCGCTGCCAGGGCGAACCGCCCGAGAGCGCGCGCCGCATGAGTGTTGGGCTCGGGCGCGGGCGCCGCGAGCATCTCCGACAGCACCGCCGAGGCATCCCGATGCTGCCAGGCGGGAACGGTCAGTCGAAAGCCGCCGATCGCCAGCACCGCGGGCGACACGCTCGCATAATGCTCGCCGCCGACATGGACGATAATCCCAGCCGCATCGAGCATGGCGGCGACGGCCAGCATCTCGCCGCGTCCCAATATCCACGCAATCGGCATCATCGCATCGCCCGCCATCGGCAGAGGATGAAACGGCGCGGCGGCCTTGTCCATGGCCGGTGGGGATTCGGGGTTCGGCACGGTTTCTCTTTCTCGTCACCCGAAACTTGTCTGGCAATGCCCCCTTTTCGACACGTCACTGTTCCCCGGCGAAAGCCGGGGTCCATGCGAGGCAGCGCTGTGCCATCTGGACCCCGGCTTTCGCCGGGGAACAGCGCCTGACCTGCCTGAAGAATATATATGCCGACTTGTTTCAGAGCCTGCCCCGGACCCGATCCGGGCCCATGGTCTGTCCTTGAATGAAAGGCGGCGCAAATGGGAAGGGCAGACCATGGACCCTGAAACAAGTTCAGGGTGACGAGGGGAGACGCCGTGCCGAAACCCGAATCCCCGCAGGCCATGGAGCAGCGTGTTTTCCGAGTCGTCAGGTGATTCCACCTGACTTGAAAACACTCTAGCCGAACAGCGTGCCGACGCCGACGCTCGGGTCGACCCAGCCTTCGTGGATCATCTTGACCGCGACATAGAGGATCACCGCCAGCCCGACATAGGCGATCCAGCGATAGCGCTCGATATATTTGGCGATGATGTTGGCGGCGATGCCCATCAGCGCGACGGCGACGATCAGCCCGACGATCAGGATGCCGGGATGCTCGCGCGCCGCGCCGGCGACCGCGAGGACATTGTCGAGGCTCATGCTGACGTCGGCGATCGCAACCGCCCAGGCGGCGCCGAGGAAGCTCTTCGCGGGCTTCAGGCCCGAATGCTCGTCGCCCTCGATCTCGGGCGAGCCTGCGGAATGGGCGCCGGCGCGCAGTTCGCGCCACATCTTCCACGCCACCCAGATCAGCAGCAGGCCGCCGACGAAGATCAGCCCGACGATCTGCATCAGTTGCGTGACGATCAGCGCGAAGGCGATGCGCAGCACCAGCGCCGCGATGACGCCGATGAAGATCACCTTGCGCCGCTGGTCCGCCGGCAGACCGGCCGCGAGCGCGCCGACGACGATCGCATTGTCGCCCGCCAGCACGATGTCGATCATCAGCACCTGCAGGAAGGCCGACAGCGCCGCGGGTTCGGTGATGTTCGAAAAATCGTTGACGATATGCGCCCAGATGCCGCCCGGTCCGCCGAAGCCCGTGGCGGCGACGGCACCTGCTTGGGCCAGGATTTCCAGGATCACAGCGGGTCTCCGAAATAGCTGACCTCGGGAACGGGGTCATAGAAAGGATGCAGCAATGCACGCCATTGCCGGTAGCGGTCGGACTGGCGGAAGCCATCGCGATGATCGGCGACCGACTCCCACAATGCCAACAGCAGATAGGGCTGTCCGGTTCCCGCCGGACGGCGTATCTCGAGCGAGATAAAGCCCGGCGACGCCTCGATCAACGGCCGCGCCTGCGCGACGGCCGCCTCGAACGCGGCCTCGCTTCCGGTGCGAACGGGAAGCAGCGCATGTTCGACGACGGCCATCCGCGCGGCCTATTGGTTCATCGACTCGAAGAAATCCTCGTTGGTCTTCGAATCCTTGATCTTGTCGAGCAGGAATTCCATCGCATCGACGGTGCCCATCTGCATGAGGATGCGCCGCAGCACCCACATCTTCGACAGCTTGTCCTTTTCGACCAGCAGCTCTTCCTTGCGGGTGCCCGACTTGCCGACATCGAGCGCGGGGAAGATGCGCTTGTCGGCGACCTTGCGGTCGAGCACGATCTCGCTGTTGCCGGTGCCCTTGAACTCCTCGAAGATCACCTCGTCCATGCGGCTGCCGGTGTCGATCAGCGCGGTCGCGATGATCGACAGCGAGCCGCCCTCCTCAATGTTGCGCGCGGCGCCGAAGAAGCGCTTCGGCCGCTGGAGCGCATTGGCGTCGACGCCGCCGGTGAGCACCTTGCCCGAGCTGGGAACCACGGTGTTGTAGGCGCGGCCGAGGCGGGTGATCGAATCGAGCAGGATGACGACATCCTTCTTGTGCTCGACGAGGCGCTTCGCCTTTTCGATCACCATTTCGGCGACCTGGACGTGACGCGTCGCGGGCTCGTCGAAGGTCGAGGAGACGACCTCGCCGTTGACGCTGCGCTGCATGTCGGTGACTTCCTCGGGCCGCTCGTCGATCAGCAGGACGATCAGATAGACCTCGGGATGATTGTCGGTGATCGCCTTGGCGATGTTCTGCAGCAGCACCGTCTTGCCGGTGCGCGGCGGCGCGACGATCAGCGCGCGCTGGCCCTTGCCCTGCGGGCTGACGAGGTCGATCACGCGCGCCGACTTGTCCTTGACGGTCGGGTCGAGCGCGTCGAGCGACAGCTTCTGGTTCGGATAGAGCGGCGTCAGATTGTCGAAATTGACGCGGTGGCGCACCGCTTCGGGATTGTCGAAATTGACCGCGGTCAGCTTGGTGAGCGCGAAATAGCGTTCGCCGTCCTTCGGCGCGCGGATCTCGCCCTCGACCGTGTCGCCGGTGCGCAGACCGTGTTTGCGGACCTGGTTCGGCGAGACGTAGATGTCGTCGGGGCCGGCGAGATAATTGGCCTCGGGACTGCGCAGGAAGCCGAAGCTGTCGGGCAGGACCTCGATCGTGCCCGACCCGATGATTTCCTCGCCCTCTTCGGCGAGTTCCTTGAGGATCGAGAACATCAGGTCCTGCTTGCGCAGCGTCGATGCGCCCTCGACGCCCAGTTCCTCGGCCATTTCGACGAGTTGGGCGGGCGATTTGGTCTTGAGTTCTTTGAGATGCATGGATGGATTTTCCAGAAATGAAATTCGGGACAGGGATATGGCAATTCGGCGCACCGGATGCGCCTATCCGGTCGGGGGACGACCGTTCACGATAGCATCGGCGCACGACGCGCCGCCCGCGCGGGACGGGGTTGATCGGCCCCTATATCCGGCTTTTGCCCAAGTCAATCGGGCCAAGTCGATCGGGGGCAATCGGGCGGCGGCATGGCGGTCGCGTCGGACGAGGCGAGGCGACGGCTTCGACCGCGTCGCCGTCGCTTACCGCGCCATGCCATCTGGACCCCGGCTTTCGCCAGGGAACCGTCGCTACACGGTCAGGGTGCGATAAATGCGGGGCCAGCCTCGATCGTAGCCGGTGAGTCCCTGCTCTTGCCCGATCAGGGCCGGACGATGACGAGGACGACGATGATCGCCGCGGCGATGCCGGGCACCTCGTTGAGCAGGCGGAGCCGCTTTTCGCTGAGCGGGCGCTCGCCCTTGCGCAGCTTCTTGAAATAGCCGACCAGCCAGCCGTGATAGCCGGAGAGCAGCAGCACGAGCAGCAGCTTGCCGTGGAACCAGCCCTCGCTCCAATAGCCGCCGTTGAAGGCGAGCAGCAGGCCGAACACCCAGACGAGGATGATCGAGGGGTTGAGGATGATCCGGCGCAGCCGGTCCTCGCGCTCGATCCATTTGCGGTCCTCTTCGGACCCCACCGCGCACTGGTGATGATAAATGAAGAAACGCGGCATCATGAACAGCCCCGCCATCAGGAAGATGACGAAGATCACATGCGCCGCCTTCATCCACAGCATCGTCGCCCCCAGAAATCCGACCCAGTCCGTCATTGCCCTACCCGCCTCGCACGCGCCTGATCAGATGTTCGACATGGGCAATCGGCGTATCGGGCACGATGCCATGGCCCAGATTGAAGATATGGGGGCGCGAAGGGAAAGCCGCAAGGATGCGGTCGACCGCCGCGTCGAGCGCCGCGCCGCCGGCGACGAGCGCGAGCGGGTCGAGATTGCCCTGCACGGGCAGGTGCGCGGGCAGCGCCGCATCGGCCCAGTCGGGATCGACCGTCTCGTCGAGCCCGATCGCATCGACGCCGGTCTCGTCCGCATAGGATGCGAGCTTGCCGCCCGCGCCCTTCGGAAAGCCGATGACCGGGGTATCGGGATGCAGCGCCTTCAACCGGCGGACGATCTCGGTATTGGGGGCGATCACCCAGCGTTCGAACTGCGCGGGGGACAGGCTGCCGGCCCAGCTGTCGAAAAGCTGCACCGCCTCGACCCCCTGCTCGATCTGTCCCGACAGATAGGCGACGCTGAGCTCGACGATCGCGTCGACGATCGCCTGGAAGGCGGCGGGATCGCCGAACGCCATGCGCCGCGCCGCGGCCTGGTCCTTCGACCCCTGCCCCGCGACCATATAGGTGGCGACGGTCCACGGACTGCCCGCGAAACCGAGGAAGCTCGTCTCCGGCGGCAGCGCCGCGGCGACGCGTGCGACGGTCGCATAGACGGGGTCGAGCCGCTGCGGCGCCGCTTCGAGCGCGGCGAGCGCCGTGTCGACGAGCGCCGGCGCGAGCCGCGGCCCCTCGCCCGCCTCGAACCACAGATTCTGCCCGAGCGCGTGCGGAACGACGAGGATGTCGGAAAAGAGGATCGCGCCGTCGAAGCCGAAGCGCCGGATCGGCTGCAGCGTCACTTCGGCCGCCGCCTCGGGATCGTAGCAGAGTTCGAGGAAGCCGCCCTTGGTCTCGCGAAGGGCGCGATATTCGGGGAGATAGCGGCCCGCCTGGCGCATCAGCCACAGCGGCGGCCGTTCCTGCCGCACCCCGCGCAGCGTCGCCAGCAAGCTCTTCGGTGTCGCCTTCACGCGGCCCCTCTTTCTTCTATCAAAACAAGTATAAATGGATTGTGGTGGATTGTTGGCGGGCGGATAAGTGCGCTTTAGGCGCCAGCGCCCCTTTTGCCAACATCTTGACTCCCCGGCCGCCGCCGCCCGCCGCGGAGTCGGTGGCGGTCGTCCCCGTTCTTCACAGCCTGTGGACAAGATTCGTCCCCTGTGGATAAACGGCGGGACGGAATCGGCGCGGCCGGGGATGGAATCGCTGTCCCGCTTCGCCCCCCGGCTTGTGCCGGACTTGTCCACAGCCGGCCCGCGATGCTTCGCCGCTTGCCTTTTCCGGCGGCGCGGGGACAAGAAGGGCGATGGACCGGCTCCACCTGCACCTCATATCCGATTCCACCGGCGAGACGCTCGAAAATATCGCCAAGGCGGCGATCGCCCAGTTCGACGATGTCGAGGTGGTGCGCCATTTCTGGCCGATGGTCCGATCCGAATCGCATCTCGACCGCATCATGGCGGAGGTGCAGGCGAGCCCGGGGATGATCCTGTTCACGCTGGTCAACGGCGACCTGCGCGCGAGCCTCGAGCGGCGCGCCGGCGCGCAGGGGCTGCCGCTCGTCCCGGCGCTCGACGCGGTCACCGATGCGCTGTCGCGGATGCTGGGACAGGAAGCGAAGGCGCGCCCCGGACGGCAGCATGTGCTCGACGCGGCCTATTTCGCGCGGGTCGAGGCAATCCAGTTCACCGTCGCGCACGACGACGGCATCGGCTGGGACAATTGGGAGGAAGCCGACATCCTGCTCGCCGGCGTGTCGCGCACGTCGAAGACGCCGACGAGCATCTATCTCGCCAATCGCGGCTACAAGACCGCGAACATCCCGATCGTCCCCGAATCGCCGCCGCCCGAGGCGCTGTTCACGCTGAAGCGCCCGCTGGTCGTCGGGCTGACGACCAGCTTCGACCGGCTGGTGCAGGTGCGGCGCAACCGGCTGCTGTCGCTGAATCAGGTGCCCGAGACCGCCTATGTCGACGAGGAACGGGTGAAGGCCGAGATCGCCTATGCCCGCCGCATCTTCGCCGACAACGACTGGCCGGTGATCGACGTGACGCGCCGGTCGATCGAGGAGACCGCCGCGGCGGTGATCCAGCTCGCCGAGGATCGCGCGGGGCGCGCCGCATGACGGAACTGGTCCTCGCCTCGCAGAGCAGCGGGCGCGCCGCGATGCTGCGCTCCGCCGGGCTGGCGTTCGAGGCCACCCCCGCGCATGTCGACGAGGAGGCGCTGACCGCGTCGCTGCGCGCGGCCGGGCAGACGCCGCGCAACATCGCCGACGCGCTGGCCGAGGCAAAGGCGATCAAGGTGTCGGCGCGGCTGCCCGGCGTCACGGTGATCGGCGCCGATTCGACCCTCGCGCTCGACGACGGGACGATGCTGACCAAGCCCGAAAGCCCGGAGGAGGCGGCCGCGCACCTGCGCCGCATGGCGGGAACGCGGCACCGGCTGTTCAGCGCCGCGGTCGCCGCGCGCGACGGCGCGCCGGTGTGGCGCGCGGTCGGCGAGGCGAAGCTGTGGATGCGCCCCTTGTCGGAGGGCTTCATCGCCGCCTATGTGGCGCGCCACTGGGACAGCATCCGCTGGACCGTCGGCTGTTACGAGATAGAGGGAGCGGGCGTGCAATTGTTCGACCGGGTCGAAGGCGACCCCTGGACCATCGTCGGCATGCCGATGCTGCCGCTGATGGCATGGCTGCGCGCGGCCGGGCTGGCGCCGGCATGAGCGGAATCCCCCCTGCCCCCCCTTATGCGGAGGTGATTGGCGATCCGATCGCGCATTCGAAGTCGCCGCTGATCCACACCTTCTGGCTGGAGGCGCTGGGCATCGCGGGCGATTACCGGCGCGCGCACGTCCGCCCCGACG
The DNA here is from genome assembly GCF_057401805.1 of Sphingopyxis sp. 550B. Taxonomy (NCBI): domain Bacteria; kingdom Pseudomonadati; phylum Pseudomonadota; class Alphaproteobacteria; order Sphingomonadales; family Sphingopyxidaceae; genus Sphingopyxis; species Sphingopyxis sp. 550B. The sequence continues at coordinate 871,811 of NZ_CM171610.1, forward strand.
GCCTTGCCGCCTATATCGCCGAGCGCCGCGCCGATCCCGACTGGCGCGGTTGCAACGTCACCATTCCGCACAAGGTCGCGGTGATGGATCTGGTCGACGACCCCGGCAATATCCGCGGCACCATCGGCGCGATGAACACGGTGGTGCGCCAGCCCGACGGCGCGCTGATCGGCACCAACACCGACGCCGCCGGCTTCTATGCGCCGCTTGCCGAACTCGACCTCGAGGGCGCGCCGGTCGCGGTCGTCGGCGCCGGCGGAGCGGCGCATGCGGTGCTGTTCGCGCTGGCACGGGCGAAGGTCGGGCCGGTCACCATCCTCAACCGCTCGCCGCTCAAGGCGATGGGCCTGCTCGCGGCCTTCGGGCTCAAGGGCGACGTCGTCGCGCTCGACGCGCCGCTGCCGCCGGCGGCGCTGCTCGTCAATGCGAGCAGCCTCGGCATGATCGGCCAGCCGCCGCTCGACCTCGACCTGGCGCCGCTGCCCGAGGGAGCGATCGTCTACGATCTCGTCTATGCGCCGCTGCGGACCGGGCTGCTTGCGGCCGCCGAGGCGCGCGGGCTCGACACGGTCGACGGGCTCGACATGCTGATCGGGCAGGCGGCGCTCGCCTTCGAGCTGTTCTTCGGCCGCCCGCCGCCCGAGGGCCGCGACGACGAACTGCGCGCGCTGCTGACCGCATGACGCATTACAAGCGCCCCGGCTCGCGGCTGCGCCGTCCCTTCATCCTCGGCCTCACCGGGTCGATCGGCATGGGCAAGTCGACCGCGGCGACGATGTTCGAGCGCGAGGGCGTGCCGGTGTTCGACGCCGACGCCGAGGTGCACCGGCTGCAGGGTCCGGGCGGCGCGCTGGTGGAGGCGATCGAGGCGCGCTTTCCCGGCACCACCGGGCCGGGCGGGGTCGACCGGCAGAAGCTGGGCGCGCGCGTCCTCGGCCACCCGCACGAACTCGCGGCGCTCGAGGCGATCGTCCACCCCGCGGTCGGCCGCGCGCAGAAGCGCTTCCTGGCGCGGCATCGCGCGCGTCCCGTCGTCGTGCTCGACATCCCGCTGCTGTTCGAAAAGGGCGGCTGGCACCGCGTCGGGGCGATCGCGGTCGTTTCCGCGCCGCTGTGGATGCAGCGCAAGCGCGTGCTGCGCCGGCCCGGCATGACCAACGCCAAATTCAAGGCGATCCGCCATCTGCAGGTGCCCGACCGGGTCAAGCGCGCGCGCGCCGACTTCGTCATCGAAACCGGCCGTCCGAAAAGCGAGACGCATCGCCAGATTCGGGCCATCACCTCTTGTTTCCGCGCCCGATAGGGTCCAGATTGGATCATCAGATGCGCGAGATAATCTTCGATACGGAAACCACGGGGCTCGACCCCAGATCGGGACATCGGCTGGTCGAGATCGGATGCATCGAGCTGGTCGATCGCCGCGAGTCGGGCCGAACCTTCCACGCCTATTTCCATCCCGAACGCGACATGCCGCCCGAGGCCGAGGCGGTGCACGGCCTGTCGATCCAGTTCCTTTCCGACAAGCCGCTGTTCGCCGCTCGCGCCGACGAGCTGCTCGAATTCCTGGGCGACGCGCCGATGATCGCGCACAACGCCGTCTTCGACTTCGGCTTCATCAACGCCGAACTCGAACGCGCCGGGCGCCCGGCGCTCGACCTCGCCCGCATGTGCTGCACGGTGCAGATGGCGCGCAAGCTGCATCCGGGCGCCAAGCACAGCCTCGACGCGCTCTGCACCCGCTACGGCATCGACCGCAGCCACCGCATCAAGCACGGCGCGCTGCTCGACGCCGAGCTGCTCGCCCATCTTTATATCGAGATGACCGGCGGCCGGCAGATCGGGCTTGGTCTGGGCGCCGAGTCCGCCGCGATGGCGGCGGGCCTGTCGATGCGACCCGCCGCGCCGTCCCGCCCGTTTCGCGAGCCGCGCGCGCACGCCGCCACCGCGGCCGAGCTGGCGCGCCATGCCGAATTCGTTGCCGCACTCAATCAACCTTTGTGGCACGATAGCCCGTGACGGCGGCTCCCAGCGCCGTCACCGACACTGGAAGGAGAAGAAAGATGGAAATCCGCGTCTCTGGCCACCAGATCGAAACCGGTGAAGCGCTGCAAGCGCGTGTTTCGGACCGGATGAACGCGATTGCCGACAAATATTTCTCTCGAGCGATCGGCGCGCATGCGATTTTCGGCAAGGGGCCGCACGACAGCTTCCAGTGCGACATCGTCGCGCATGTGATGCAGGGGCTGGTCCTGAAAGGTCATGGACAGGCGCAGGATGCGCATGTCGCGTTCGAGAATGCGGCCGAGCGCATCGAGAAGCAGTTGAGGCGCTATATGCGACGGCTCAAGGATCGCGGCACGCCGACGCAGCCGTCGCCGACCCTCGACGAGATCCGGGGCAATGCCGGCTACACCGTGTTCGAGGCCGGCAGCGAGGAGGAGGAAGCGGGCGACGCCCCGGCGATCATCGCCGAAACGCGCGTCGACGTGCCGACCAGCAGCGTGTCGGACGCGGTGATGATGCTCGACCTTCGCAACACCAATGCGCTGCTGTTCCTCAACAGCCGGACCGACACCTACAACATGGTCTATCGCCGCTCCGACGGCACGATCGGATGGGTCGAACCGCAATAGGGGCTGGATTTTCTCCGCCATCCGGCCTAAGGGCCGCGCCCAACGAAGCCCTGAACCCGGATGGCGGGGCCTTACGACCGATCCGTGATCGTTGCCATCAGGACGGCGGGACGGCGTTGCCCCGCGACCATGCAGATTTGACAAGACCGATGAACCTTTCTTCCCTTCTTTATCCCGCGACGGTGCGCGCGCACGTCCAGCTCGATTCGAAGAAGGCGCTTTTTCCCTACATCGGCGATCTTGCGAGCCGCGCGCTCGGGCTCGACGCCGGCGAGGTGAGCGAAGCGCTGCTCGAACGCGAACGGCTCGGCTCGACCGGCTTCGGGCGCGGCATCGCGCTGCCGCACGCCAAGCTGGCCGACCTGTCGGGGGTGCGCGGCCTGTTCCTGCAACTCGCGCGGCCGATCGATTTCCAGTCGGTCGACGGCCTGCCCGTCGACCTGCTGTTCGTGCTGCTGTCGCCGCTCGACGCCGGCGCCGATCATCTGAAGGCGCTGGCGGGCGTGTCGCGGATGCTGCGCGACGAAAAGGTCGCCGAACGGCTGCGCGGCGCCAAGAATGACGAAGCGCTCTATGCGCTGCTCGCCGACACCGAAACGCGCGACGCGGCCTGACGCCGTCGGCGCCGGCCCATACGGCTTGCGGGCCCGCAAGCGCGTGCTTCCCGGCGAAGGCCGGAATCCGGTCGATGTCGTGCTGCGATACGTGGACCCCGGCTTTCGCCTGGGAACGTTTCCTTGCCAGAAACCGGCGGCATCCGGCGGCGCCCGCTATCGTTCCCGGCCGATCCGATGCCGCGGCTGAAAAGCCGCTTCCTCGTCGACCTGCTGCTGCGCGAGGCGCAGGCGGCGGGCGGTTTCGCGGCCGTCCTCGCGCGCGGCGATGCCGATGCGGGGGCGATCCTGGTCCAGTGCAGCGATCGCGGCCGGCCGGGCCCGCTGCTCGAACGGCGCTTCGCGCTCGATGGCGGCTATCGCTGGGAAGCGGTCGGACCGGCCGATGGTGAAGACCGCGAAAACTATTGCGAGCGGCGGCGAAAGGCCGATCCCGACCTGTGGATCGTCGAACTGGATATCGCGGATGCGCCACGACTCGTCGCGGAGTGGGGCGCGTTAACTTGACTCTGTTGCACCGCACAATAGGTCGCCCGCACGTTTAACGCGTAGGTCGTCCCGCGGGTTGCATCGGTTTGTCCGGCGCGCCCGGTCGAACGGTTCGGACACGCAGTCGGATGAGGACCGCAGGCGGTATCGGGTCGATGACCCCCCACCTGTTTGTCATGGTTCGGTTCCTCAGCCGCCCTTTTGACGGACCTTATGAGTCGCATTCTGAACGCCGCCAGCACGGCCGCCGTGGGCATGACCGCCCTTGCCATGCTGGTTCTGGCCGAACCGGGTTTCGCGAGCGACCTGATCGCCGACGCGAGCCCGCCCGCCATCACCCTGCCCGCCGCCGATGCGCCGGAAGCGGAGATGGCGACAGCTTCGACCGATCCGGTTTCTCCGGTCGAAGCCCCCGAGACGATCGACGAACAGGACGAGCCGGCGCCGCAGGCCGATTCGCTCGCCGCGCTGGTCGCGGCGACGCCGCGCCCGGCCGAGCTCGATCCCGAACTGCGCTGCCTTGCCGGGGCGGTCTATTTCGAATCGCGCGGCGAATCGCTCGCCGGCCAGCTCGCGGTCGCGCATGTCGTGATCAACCGCGCCAAGTCGGGCCGTTTCCCGACCAGCCTGTGCGGCGTCGTCCATCAGAAGAGCCAGTTCAGCTTCGTCCGCGGCGGCCGGATGCCGAAGATCCGCGAAGGCGCGCAATGGGCGAACGCGGTCGCGATCGCGCAGATCGCCCGCGACGGCAGCTGGTCGAACCGCGCGCCGGGCGCGCTCTTCTTCCACGCGCGCCACGTTTCACCTGGCTGGCGCAAGACGCGCATCGCCGCGATCGACAATCACATCTTCTATCGCTGAGACGGACCGGGCGCCGCTGCATGGGCAGCGGGTCCGTTCGGGTTCGATGCGGCCGTCTTCTCCCCTCCCGCTTGCGGGAGGGGTCGGGGGTGGCCGGCGGCGAGACCAAGGCCCACCCCGCTGCGGCTAGCGAACGAGTTCGCAAGCCTCGCTGCCCTTCCCGCTTGCGGGAGGGGAGAGGGGTCTTTGCGGCCATATTCGATCCGGCCGTCCACCGCTGCGCGCCGTTCATTGCCAAGCCATGTTTCATCGCGCATGGTGCGGCGATGACGCGTCTTTCTTCCGTCGCCCTGCTGACCGCAGCGGCGCTTGCTCTCGGTGGCTGCGCAACGGCGGTGCCGCCGGTCGAGGTCACCCGCTTTCACGCCAATGCCGCCGCCGGCTGGGCGCCGGGGACGCGCTATGCCGTCGATCCCGCGCCGCTCGGCGATCCGGCGGCGACGATCGGTTCGGCGCAGCCGTCGCTCGAATGGGCGAGCTATCGCACCGCGGTCGAGCGGCAATTGGAGCTTCTGGGGCTGGTCGCGGCCGATTCGGGTGCGGCCGCGCCGCTGAAGGTCCGCATCGGCTTCGACCGCAGCGACCGGCAGACCGCGGGCAAGCGGTCGCCGGTGTCGGTCGGCGTCGGCGGCTCGACGGGCAGCTACGGCTCGGGCGTCGGGCTGGGCATCGGCCTGAACCTCGGCGGGGGCGCGCGGCAGATGCAGGATCTGCAGCTCAGCGTGCGCATCGACGACGGGGCGAGCGGGCAGGCCTTGTGGGAAGGGCGCGCGCTGACCGCGGTGCCGGTGAAGGCGCCCGCGGCGCAGCCGTCGCTTGCCGCGGCCAAACTGGCGGAGGCCCTATTCAGGGGGTTCCCCGGCGAATCGGGACGCACTATCACGGTGCCATGACCATCAGCATCAACGCCGCTTTCGACAGCGGCAATATCGTCGTGGAGTCGCTCGCCGGCACGTCCGCCCGCCTCTCGATTCGCAAGGATCGCGAGTCCGACTTTTTCCAGTGGTTCCATTTCCGCGTCGCCTGCGCCGCGGGCGATGCGCTCGACCTGGCGATCACCGGCCTGGCCGATTCGGCCTATCCCGACGGCTGGCCGGGCTATGCCGCCTGCGCGAGCTATGACCGCGAGCATTGGTTCCGGCTCGATACCGGCTATGATGCGGGGACGCTGACGATCCGCCACACGGCCGAGGGGCCCTTGCTGTGGATCGCCTATTTCGCGCCCTATTCGATGGAGCGGCACCACGACCTGATCGCCTCGGCCGCCGAATGCGAAGGCGTCGCCTATCGCTGCCTCGGCACCAGCCTGGAGGGGCAGCCGATCGACTGCCTCGAAATGGGCGAGGGGCCGGTGCAGGTCTGGCTCTATGCGCGCCAGCATCCGGGCGAGAGCATGGCCGAATGGTGGATGGAGGGCGCGCTCGACATGCTCACCGATCCCGCCGACCCGCACGGCCGCTCGCTGCGGCGCAAGTGCCGTTTCCACATCGTGCCCAACATGAATCCCGACGGCTCGCGCCGCGGCCACCTGCGCACCAACCATGCCGGGGTGAACCTCAACCGCGAATGGCACGCGCCGTCCGCCGAACGCAGCCCCGAGGTGCTGTGCGTCCGCAATGCGATGGACGAATCGGGGGTCGACTGGGCGATGGACGTCCATGGCGACGAGGCGATTCCCGCGGTCTTCCTCGCGGGGTTCGAGGGCATTCCGTCGCTGAAGCCCGAACAGCAGGAAAAATTCCTCGCCTTCCAGGCCGCGCTCGCCGCCGCGACGCCCGATTTCCAGACCGAACTGGGGTATGAGAGTTCGGCGCCGGGGCAGGCGAATCTGTCGATGTCGACGACCCAGCTCGCCGAACGCCATGGCGCGGTGTCGATGACGATCGAGATGCCGTTCAAGGACAACCGCGACCTGCCCGACCCGGTGCAGGGCTGGTCGCCCGACCGGTCCAAGCTGCTGGCGCGCGCCTGCCTCGAGACGCTCGACCGGATGCTGTAGATGTGAAAACGGGGCCCGGTCTTCCGGGCCCCGTTCGTCATGCCCCGAGAGGGAGGGGGCACAAGGGTATGAGCGGGCGGGTCAGGCCGCCTGCTTGCTGCCGTCCTCGACCAGCGTCGGCTTGCTGTCGCCGATCGCGATCTTGTGCGGCTTCATCGCCTCGGGCACCTCGCGCACCAGGTCGATGGTCAGCAGCCCGTCGGCGAGGTCGGCACGGTCCACCCGCACGAAGTCGGCGAGCTGGAAGCGGCGCTCGAAGGCGCGTGTCGCGATGCCGCTGTAGAGCAGCCTGCGCTCCTCGCCTTCCCTGGTCGGCGCCTTGCGGCCGGTGATCGCCAGCATGTTCTGCTGCGCGGTGATGTCGATCTCGTCTTCCTTGAAGCCGGCGACCGCGATGGTGATGCGGAAATGATCGTCGGCGACCTTCTCGATGTCGAAGGGCGGATAATTCTCCGCCGAGCCGCTGTTCTCGAGGAAATCGAACAGCCGGTCGAAACCGACGGTCGAGCGGCGATAGGGGGTCCAGTCAAAGCTGTTGCGCATGGGTCATTCCTTCCTTTCCAAGCGAAGTCATGGGGCTGCGGCAAAACCCGCCGCGGCCACCGTCCGGTCCCGTTCCGGCGACCGGATGCGATCAATCTGGTAACGGCCGAAACCATTTCAAGGGGGCATTGGCGTTCCGCGAAAAGCCGCGCTAAGGGGGCCGCGAATCCCCTCCAGCCGAAGGACAGACCATGCCGCAGCTCATCCTCATCCGTCACGGCCAGTCGCAGTGGAACCTCGAAAACCGCTTCACCGGCTGGTGGGATGTCGATGTGACCGAAAAGGGCGCGGCCGAGGCGTGGGCGGCGGGCGAGCTGATGAAGGCGAAGGGCATCGCGCCCGACGTCGGCTTCACCTCGGTCCAGACGCGCGCGATCAAGACGATGAACCTCGCGCTCGAGGCGATGGGGCGGCTGTGGCTGCCGGTCACCAAGGACTGGCACCTCAACGAGCGCCACTATGGCGGGCTGACCGGGCTCGACAAGGCCGAGACCGCGGCGAAGCACGGCGACGATCAGGTGAAGATCTGGCGCCGCAGCTTCGATGTCCCGCCGCCGCCGCTCGACCCGGGCTCGCCGTGGGACCTGTCGCACGATCCGCGCTATGCCGGGATCGCGGTGCCCGCGACCGAAAGCCTGAAGGATACGATCGCGCGCGTCCTGCCCTATCACGAAAGCGCGATCGTGCCCGAACTCAAGGCCGGAAAGACGGTGCTGGTCTCGGCGCACGGCAACAGCCTGCGCGCGCTGGTCAAGCATCTGTCGGGCATTTCGGACGCCGACATCACCGGCCTCGAAATCCCGACCGGCCAGCCGATCGTCTATGATCTGGCGGCCGACCTGACGCCGGGCGAACGCTATTATCTGAGCGAGCGCTGAGCCGGCCCCGCGCCGCGAACGGGACGGATCATATCTGGCCCGTCACGGTGAGCTGGAAATAGCGGCCATAGGCGCGGCGCCGGCTTTCGCCGAAGGCGACGGGGCCGTCGCGCCGGCCGACGAAGACGGTGCGGTCGTAGCCGTCCTTCTGCTCCGCGAGATTGCGGTAGGACAGCTTGACGGTGAAGCCCGCGACATTCTTGTGCTCGACGAAGGCGGTGACGAACGGGCCGGCGGTATATTCGCGCCGGATCGTATCGAGCCGGAATCCGGGGCTGAGGCGCTCGTCCGAATAGCCGCCGCCCCAGGCGAAATCGGTTCCCGGCACATCGTGGCGCAGGCTGAGGTCGGCGATATAATCCTGCCCGAAGCTCTGCTCTCGCCACGCGCCGGTCAGCGGGTCGCGCACGCGGTTGCGCCGCCAGGTGACGTCGGCGTTGATCCGCGCGCCGCGCCACCCCAGCGGATCGAGCAGCAGCGTCCCCTTGGTCGTGATGCGATAGAGATGCGCGGGCGGCAGGTTGCCGCGCCCCTCCTCGGTCGGCGACAGCGGGATCTGGTCGACCAGATCCTGCGCATAGGCATAGGCGAGAGCGATCGACGCATGGCCCCAGCGACCCATGTCCTGCACCACTTCCAGCTCGGTGCGGTTGACGATCGGCGGGACGAGTTCGCCGTTGCCCGTGTTCCCCTGATTGTTCGCGACGTCGACCGAGCTGGCGAAATCGAAGAAGTCGAGCTGGTCGACGCGGCGCTGGAGCAGCCAGTTGATCGTCGTCGCCGGCCCGACCTTCCACGCGAGCGCGAATTTGCCCTTCGGCCGGACGAAGCGCCGCGTCAGCCCGCCCGGCCCCGACGAGGTCAGTTCGCTATATTCGGCGGCGAGGTTGAGCTGCGCGGTCAGGTTGGGCGCCAGCGCCCGGCCCCAGGTCAGCGACGCTTCGGCGCGTCTTTCCTCGACCTCGGTCCGCTCGCCGCCGAAGGCGACGGGAAGGAAGCTGCCGTCGGCCTGGAGCAGCGCATATTCGGCATCGACGTCGAGCGTGTTGTAGGCGCCTTCGAGCGCGACCTGCCAGTCGGTGCCGCCGGCGGTGCGCCAGCCATATTCGCCGCGCAGGATCGATTCGCCTTCGTCGGCGGTCTGGCTGAAGCGTTCGCCGCTGCGCCCGCCCACCGCGCGATCGACGATGAAGGTATCGACGAAGGGGCTGTGCTCGAACCGGTAGAGGGCGATCAGCTTGAGCCGCCCGCCGGCGAGACCGAGTTCGTAATCGCCGCCGATGTCGTAGTTATATTCGTCCTCGGTCACGGTGAACAGCTCGTCGACCCGGCCGATGCCCGGCTGGACCGATTCGCCGCGGGTGCGGTTGTCGATCCGCTGCAATTGCCCGCCGACGCTGGCGTTCCACTTGTTGCCGTTCGCCGTCGTGCGCGTCAGCGCCGCCGACAGGCGCGGCGGATCGTTATAATAGCTGGCATGCTCGTCGCGCACGAAGCGCAGGGCGCCGGCGCCGTCGAACACGCGCTCCGGCCCCCAATGCCCCTGCCGCGTCGCCTCGTTCTTCAGGCTCAGCGTCACGCCGGTGCCGCCGATCCGCCCGGTGGTCGAAATCTCGCCGTTCAGCCAGTTGTTCGCGAGCCGCGACCGCCATTCGGGTTGCCAGCGCAGCGTCGTCTTGAAGCCGCCGCCGCCTTGGCGGCCGGCGACGAGGACGACATTGGCGACCTGTCCGGTCAGCCCCGGCACGTTCAGGCTGGCGCCGTCGACGATGTCGATATGCGCGACATCGCTGGCGGCGATGCGCGCCAGCGCGGTGCGCGCGTCGGTCGCCTTGCTGGCGATCCGCTCGCCGTCGATCAGCACATTCTCGGTCGCCTGCCCCAGCCCGCGCTCGCCACCGTTGGTGCCGGTGACGATCAGGAAGCCGGGAACCTTCTCGACCATGTCGAGCGCGGTGCGCGGTGCGAACCGGGCGAGATCGCCGGGCGTGTAGCGCTGCGCGCCCGCGACGGGCGTGGCGATCGGCGGCGGGTCGTCGCCCGTCACCTCCTGCGCGGCGGCGGGCAGGGCGGACAACGACGCCGTCACGGCGATCGAAGAGATGCGAATCCAGGCTGGCACTTTTCCTCCCCCGTCGCAGCCCTCGACGAGGAGGTCGCGCGCTTCATGCGAATAGTTCGCAATAGGGAGGGTGCACGCGCTTGTCTACCAACGCCCATCGGGCGTCGACGGGCGGCGGGCGGAGCGGTACGGCGTCAGTCGCGCAGCAGCTCGTTGATGGCGGTCTTGGCGCGCGTCTGCGCATCGACACGCTTGACGATCACCGCGCAATAGAGCGACGGACCCGGGCTGCCGTCGGGAAGCGGCTTGCCGGGCAGCGAGCCGGGGACGACCACCGCATAGGCGGGCACCTCGCCGACGAAAACCTCGCCCGTCGCGCGGTCGACGATCTTGGTCGATGCGCCGAGGTAGACGCCCATCGACAGCACCGCGCCCTCGCGCACGATCACCCCTTCGGCAACCTCGGCGCGGGCGCCGATGAAGGCGCCGTCCTCGATCACCACCGGGCCGGCCTGCAGCGGTTCGAGCACGCCGCCGATCCCGGCGCCGCCCGACAGGTGGACGCCCGCGCCGATCTGCGCGCAGCTTCCCACCGTCGCCCAGGTGTCGACCATCGTCCCTTCGCCGACGCGCGCGCCGATGTTGACGAAGCTGGGCATCAGCACCGCGCCCTTGCCGATATGCGCGCCGTGGCGGACGATCGCGCCCGGCACCGCGCGGAAGCCCGCGTCGCGGAAGCGGTTGTCGCCCCAGCCGGCGAATTTCGACGGCACCTTGTCCCACCAGGTCGCACCGCCGGGGCCGCCCTCGATCAGCGCCATGTCATTGAGACGAAAGGAGAGCAGCACCGCCTTCTTCAGCCACTGGTTGACCTGCCATGTTCCGGCATCGTCGCGCTCGGCGACGCGCAGGCTGCCGTCGTCGAGCCCGCCGAGCGCCGCCTCGACCGCTTCGCGCATCGGGCCCCGCGTCGTTACACCCACCGTGTCGCGCGCATCCCAGGCGGCCTCGATCGTCTTTTGCAGGTCGGTCGTCATGAAAATCCCCAAGATTGCGGCAAGCTGTCGAGCCAGTCGGCGATGTCGGTGACGTGGAAATCGACATGCTCCGGCCGGTGGTCGCGATGGCCGCTTTCGCTGCCGTTGTCCAGCCACACGGTGGTCATTCCCAGCGCCTTCGCCGGGGTCAGGTTGCGCGTCATGTCCTCGACGAACAGGCTGGTCGCCGGGTCGACGCCGAGATGGCCGATCATCGCCGTATAGGCGGCGGTGTCGGGCTTGGGCGCATAGCCGGTGACGCGGATGTCGCAGATGCCGTCGAACAGGTCGGCGATCCCGCGCGCGTCGAGCACGCGCGCGGCATAGTCGGCATCGGCATTGGTGAACACCAGCCGCCGCCCCGGCAGCCGCGCGAGCCCGGCGCGCAGCCGCGCGTCGGGGCCGATGCGGTCGAGCGCGATGGCGTGGACATCGGTCAGGAAATTCTCGGGATCGACACCGTGATGGCGCATCAGCCCCGCCATCGTCGTGCCGTGATCGTGGAAATAAAGCTTCTGCACCCGCCGCGCCTCCGCGGCGTCGCAGCCCAGCAGCCGCATGATGAAGGCGCCCATGCGCGCGTCGATCAGGTCGAACAGCTTCGCCGACGGCGGGTAGAGCGTGTTGTCGAGATCGAAGATCCAGCTGTCGATATGGTCGATGGGCGGAGGAGGGGGCGGGGCCATGGCGCGGCGCTTAGGGCTTCGGGGCGGCGGCGGCAAGCGCGGCGCGGAGCGCCTGCCAGCGCGCGAGCTTCGCGTCGAAGCCGATGGTGTGGGCGGCGCTGCTCGACGGCAGGTCGATCAGCGTCACGCCGGGCAGCGGCGGCAATTGCCGCCGTCCGATCGCCGCAGCCTTGCCGCCGTTGAATCCGATCATGCGCAAATCGGGGAGCGTTGCCACCAGCGCGGCGAGATCGTGCGGCCGTGCCTCGCGGATGTCGCCGTCGCTGCTGGTCCGCCGCTCGGCGCTGTGGATCGCGTCCCACAGGCCGATGTGCGCGGCGCGCAGCGCGGCGAGCCGCTGATCGTAGGGCAGCAGCGCGAGCGGCCGGTCGATCACCGCGCCGAGCAGGCGCCAGAACTGGTTGGTCGGATGCGCATAATATTGCCGCTCGGCCAGCGAGCGCGCGCCGGGCAGGCTGCCGAGGATCAGCAGCCGCGCGTCGGCGGCGACGTGCGGGGCAAAGCTGGCGTGGCGCGTCGCGGTCATGCGACGGGGCTATCGGCGGAATGGCGCGCCGACAAGCCGTCAGCGACGCGATCGGCGCAAGACGGTTCTTCTTGACCGGCAGGGGAATCGCCGCTAGGGGCGCCCGGTTCGAAAACGGCGGATGTCCGTCCTTTCGAGTCACAACAGCGCTTGAACATTGCTGGCGCGGATGGAGCCTCCGGAAGATCGCAGCGATCCGCCGGGGTCTTTTGCTGTTATCAGGTCGGCCTTTCTCACGACGGGACGAAGCTTCATCCACCGCGGTACAGTAACCGTTCGCTCCCCCCCCTGAAACGGAAGGATGCGGACACGAAAAGGTGAAGCATTCATGCCCACGATCAACCAGCTGGTCCGCAAGGGCCGGACGCCGCAGAAGGCGAAGTCCAAGGTCCCGGCGATGGAAGCGAACCCGCAGAAGCGCGGCGTTTGCACCCGTGTCTATACGACGACCCCGAAGAAGCCGAACTCGGCGCTCCGCAAGGTGGCCAAGGTTCGCCTGACCAACCAGCGCGAGGTCATCTCCTACATCCCCGGCGAAGGCCACAACCTGCAGGAACACAGCGTCGTGCTGATCCGCGGCGGCCGTGTGCGCGACCTTCCCGGCGTGCGCTATCACGTCCTGCGCGGCGTGCTCGACACCCAGGGGGTGAAGGACCGCAAGCAGAGCCGTTCGAAGTACGGCGCGAAGCGGCCGAAGTGACCCGTCCGGGGGACGGGTCATCCTGGAAAAATCGCCATCAGCGATTTTATCCGGGATTCAGACCCCGACCCCGATCGCAAGGTTTGGTTTAAACTCGCTCCTGGATTCCGGCTTTCGCCGGAAAACAGTTTGAAGCGAAAGATCGTAAAAGGAATATCCCATGGCTCGTCGTCGCCGTCCCGAACGTCGCGAAATCCTGCCCGACCCCCGTTTCGGGGATGTCGTGCTGTCCAAATTCATGAACAGCGTCATGCTCGACGGCAAGAAGTCCGTCGCCGAACGCATCGTCTATGGCGCGCTCGAATCGGTCGAAGCCCGCGCGAAGAAGGAACCGCTCGGCGTGTTCCACGAAGCGCTCGCCAACATCCGTCCGAGCATCGAGGTCCGCAGCCGCCGCGTCGGCGGTGCGACCTACCAGGTCCCCGTCGAGGTCCGCCCCGACCGCGCGCAGGCGCTGGCGATCCGCTGGCTGATCACCGCGGCGCGCAACCGCAGCGAGACGACGATGGCCGCGCGCCTGTCGGGCGAGCTGCTCGACGCGTCGAACAATCGCGGCAACGCGGTGAAGAAGCGCGAGGACACGCACCGCATGGCCGAGGCCAACCGCGCCTTCAGCCACTACCGCTGGTAAGCGCGCGGACGCATCGCGCGTCTCGCAATCGTAACACATCTTCCTATATCGGGGGCGGCCCGAAAGCCTCCCCCAAAACCCAAGGAAAAGACCATGGCCCGCAGCCATCCGCTCGAACGCTATCGCAATTTCGGTATCATGGCGCACATCGACGCCGGCAAGACCACGACGACCGAGCGCATCCTCTATTACACCGGCAAGAACTACAAGATCGGCGAAACCCACGAGGGTAGCGCGACGATGGACTGGATGGAGCAGGAGCAGGAGCGTGGCATCACGATCACCTCCGCCGCGACCACCTGTTTCTGGCGCGACCATCGGCTGAACATCATCGACACCCCCGGCCACGTCGACTTCACCATCGAGGTCGAGCGCAGCCTGCGCGTCCTCGACGGCGCGGTCGCCGCGTTCGACGGCGTTGCCGGCGTCGAGCCGCAGTCGGAAACCGTGTGGCGCCAGGCCGAGAAATACGGCGTGCCGCGCATGTGCTACATCAACAAGCTCGACCGGACCGGCGCGAACTTCTATTATTGCGTCCAGACGATCATCGACCGCCTCGGCGCGGTTCCGGCGCCGCTCTACCTGCCGATCGGCGCGGAGAGCGACTTCATCGGCCTCGTCGACCTCGTCGAAGAGCGCGGCATCGTCTGGAAGGACGAGAGCCTGGGCGCCGAGTTCGAATATATCGAGATTCCCGACGAGCTGAAGGACAAGGCCGCCGAATATCGCGAAAAGCTGATCGAACTGGCCGTCGAACAGGACGATGCGGCGATGGAAGCCTATCTCGAGGGCACGCTTCCAGACGTCGCCACGCTGAAGGCGCTGATCCGCAAGGGCACGCTGGCGCAGGCGTTCGTCCCCGTGCTGTGCGGTTCGTCGTTCAAGAACAAGGGCGTGCAGGCGCTGCTCGACGCGGTCGTCGACTATCTGCCGAGCCCGCTCGACATTCCCGACGTCCAGGGCATCAACCCGGCGAACGACGAACCCGACACGCGCGAGACGTCGGATTCGGCGCCGCTGTCGCTGCTCGCGTTCAAGATCATGAACGATCCGTTCGTCGGCTCGCTGACCTTCGCCCGCATCTATTCGGGCACGCTGAGCAAGGGCACCTACCTGAACTCGGTCAAGGACAAGAAGGAAAAGATCGGCCGCATGCTGCTGATGCATGCGAACAGCCGCGAGGACATCGACGAAGCCTATGCGGGCGACATCGTCGCGCTCGCCGGTCTCAAGGAAACCACGACGGGCGACACGATCTGCGCCTCGAACGCGCCGATCATCCTCGAGCGCATGGAATTCCCCGAGCCGGTGATCGAGCTGTCGGTCGAACCCAAGACCAAGGCCGACCAGGAGAAGATGGGCGTCGCGCTCAATCGCCTGGCCGCCGAGGACCCGAGCTTCCGCGTCTCGACCGACCATGAATCGGGTCAGACGATCATCAAGGGCATGGGCGAGCTTCACCTCGACATCCTCGTCGATCGCATGCGTCGCGAGTTCAAGGTCGAAGCGCATGTCGGCGCGCCGCAGGTGGCGTACCGCGAATCGCTCGCGAAGCCGGTCGAGGTCGACTACACCCACAAGAAGCAGTCGGGCGGCTCGGGCCAGTTCGGCCGCGTCAAGGTGCAGGTCACCCCGGGCGAGCGCGGCAGCGGCGTCACCTTCACCGACGAGATCAAGGGCGGCAACATTCCGCGCGAATATATCCCGGCGGTCGAGAAGGGCTTCCGCGAATCGGCGGAGAACGGCCACATGATCGGCTTCCCGATCATCGACTTCGACATCAAGCTGATCGACGGCGCCTATCACGACGTCGATTCGTCGGCGCTGGCGTTCGAGATCGCCGGCCGCGCGGCGATGCGCGAGGTGGCGGCGAAGGCCGGCATCAAGCTGCTCGAACCGGTGATGAAGGTCGAGGTGGTGACGCCCGAGGAATTCATGGGCGACGTGATCGGCGACCTCAACAGCCGTCGCGGGCAGATCCAGGGCACCGACACCCGCGGCAACGCGCAGGTGGTCGAGGCGATGGTGCCGCTCGCCAACATGTTCGGCTACGTCAACCAGCTCCGCAGCTTCACCCAGGGTCGTGCCCAGTACACGATGCAATTCTCTCACTATGAGGAAGTGCCGACGAACGTCGCCGAGGAAGTGAAGGCGAAGATGGCCTGACCGGCCGCCGGGCCGTGCGGGGGTTGCCTCGCACGGCAAGACCTACTAAGGGCGGCGCCTGATTCAGGCAGGCTCGTCCGGGACTGATCAACTCAACACGCGAACAAGAAGGTTCAAGAAACATGGCCAAGGCTAAATTTGAGCGGACGAAGCCGCACTGCAACATCGGCACCATCGGTCACGTCGACCATGGCAAGACCTCGCTGACCGCGGCGATCTCGAAGGTTCTTTCGGAACGTGGCGGCGGCGCTGCGGTCGATTTCGCCAACATCGACAAGGCGCCCGAAGAGCGCGAGCGCGGCATCACCATCTCGACCTCGCACATCGAGTATGAGACCGATGCGCGCCACTATGCGCACGTCGACTGCCCGGGCCACGCCGACTATGTGAAGAACATGATCACCGGCGCCGCGCAGATGGATGGCGCGATCCTCGTCGTGTCGGCCGCCGACGGCCCGATGCCGCAGACCAAGGAGCACATCCTGCTCGCCAAGCAGGTCGGCGTTCCGACCATGGTCGTCTTCCTGAACAAGGTCGACCAGGTCGACGATCCCGAGCTGCTCGAGCTGGTCGAGCTCGAAATCCGCGAAGAGCTTTCGAAGCGCGACTTCGACGGCGACAATATTCCGATCATCGCGGGTTCGGCGCTCGCCGCCCTCGAAGGCCGCGACGACAACATCGGCAAGGAAGCCGTCCTGAAGCTGATGGAAGCCGTCGACAGCTGGATCCCGCAGCCGGAACGTCCGGTCGACCAGCCCTTCCTGATGCCGATCGAGGACGTGTTCTCGATCTCGGGCCGCGGCACCGTCGTCACCGGCCGTGTCGAGACCGGCATCGTCAAGGTCGGCGAGGAAGTCGAGATCGTCGGCATCAAGGACACCAAGAAGACGACCGTCACCGGCGTCGAGATGTTCCGCAAGCTGCTCGACCAGGGCGAAGCCGGCGACAACATCGGTGCGCTGATCCGCGGCGTCGGCCGTGACGAGGTGGAGCGCGGCCAGGTCCTCGCGAAGCCCGGCTCGATCACCCCGCACACCGAGTTCACCTCGGAAGTCTATGTGCTGTCGAAGGACGAAGGCGGCCGTCACACGCCGTTCTTCGCCAACTATCGCCCGCAGTTCTACTTCCGCACCACCGACGTCACCGGCGAGGTCATCCTCCCCGAGGGCACCGAGATGGTGATGCCGGGCGACAACGTCCAGCTGTCGGTCAAGCTCATCGCTCCGATCGCCATGGACCAGGGCCTGCGCTTCGCGATCCGCGAAGGCGGCCGCACGGTCGGCGCAGGGGTTGTGGCGTCGATCACAAAGTAATATAGGGCCGCGAGCCGCGCGATTCGGACGAGTCGCGCGGCTCGTAGCTTACAGGTTTTTGATGGCCTCTCCGGTCTCTCCCAAGGGGACTCGGAACAGGCCGTTTCGGCTCTTTCGCCCAAGTTTTTGCTCTTTCGCATCGTCAGACGGGATTCGACTGGAACAGTCATGGAAACGCAGAATATTCGCATTCGCCTGAAGGCCTTTGATCACCGCGTGCTCGATCAGGCCACCACCGACATCGCCGACACGGCGCGTCGGACGGGCGCCCTCATTCGCGGTCCCATCCCGCTGCCGACGCGTATCGAGAAGTTCACCGTGAACCGCGGCCCGCACATCGACAAGAAGTCGCGCGAGCAGTTCGAGGTGCGCACCCACAAGCGGCTGCTCGACATCGTGCAGCCCACCCCGCAGACGGTCGACGCGCTGATGAAGCTCGACCTCGCCGCGGGCGTGAACGTCGAAATCAAGCTGGCCTAAGCCAGCGCAGCCCCGGACTCGATCCGGGGTCTCTATCGGCCAGGCGCCACGGCGCCGGCACACGTCCGGAGCGATCCGGACCGACGATAGGGTGGATACCGCCGGTCGCTTCCATCGGAAGCATCCAGACCGGGCTGCGTCCCCCGTCTCGCCGCACCACCCCATCGGGGCAGGCGGCACCTCAGCCCGGACGGGGCGACGCATCGAAATTTCGGGCTGGGAGGGTTTCCGTCGGGGCGTGTCCCGATGGGGTCCCGCAAGCCGCGCGGAATGGTCCGCCCGGCCTCTGTTAGGAGTATGGATCATGCGGACTGGCGTGATCGCGAAGAAAATGGGGATGACCCGCCTGTTTCAGGACGATGGCCGCCACGTGCCGGTCACCGTCCTGAGCCTCGAAGGCTGCCAGGTCGTCTCCGTGCGCGATAAGGAACGCGACGGCTATGTGGCCGTTCAATTGGGTGCCGGGTCGGCGAAGGCGAAGAATGTCGCCAAGCCGCAGCGCGGCGCCTATGGCAAGGCCGAGGTCGAGCCCAAGGCGAAGCTCGTCGAATTCCGCGTCGCCGACGACGCGACGCTCGACGTCGGCGCCGAGCTGTCGGCCGACCATTTCGTCGCCGGCCAGATCGTCGACATCCAGGGCGTCACGCAGGGCAAGGGCTTTGCCGGCGCGATGAAGCGCTGGGGCTTCGGCGGCATGCGCGCCAGCCACGGCGTCTCGATCAGCCACCGTGCCCATGGTTCGACCGGCAACCGCCAGGATCCGGGCCGCGTCTTCAAGAACAAGAAGATGGCCGGCCACATGGGCGCGCGCAACCGCACTCAGCAGAATCTGGAAATCGTCCGCACCGACGCCGAGCGCGGCCTCCTCTTCGTCAAGGGCTCGGTCCCGGGCTCGAAGGGCGGCTGGCTGCTCGTCCGCGATGCGGTGAAGCTGCCGCGCCACCCCGAGGCCCCCTATCCGGCGGGCGTCAAGAGCGCGGCGAACAGCAACAATGCCCCGGCTGAAACCCCTGCGGACGCAGCGGTCGAAGCACCCGCGGCCGACGGCGCACAGGAGTCCTGATCATGAAGGTCAAGGTTCAGACCCTCGATGGCAAGGCTGGCGCCGACATCGACCTCAACGACGACGTCTTCGGCGTCGATGCGCGTGCGGACATCCTGCACCGCGTCGTCGCCTGGCAGCTCGAGAAGCGCCGCGGCCCCGCCCGCGCCGCCCGCGAGCGCAGCGAAGTCGCCCGCACCGGCAAGAAGTTCGGTCGCCAGAAGGGCGGCGGCACCGCGCGTCACGGCGACCGCAAGGCGCCGATCTTCATCGGCGGCGGCAAGGCGCACGGCCCGCGGGCCCGCACCTTCGGCCATTCGCTGAACAAGAAGATCCGCACCCTCGGCCTGAAGATGGCGCTCAGCGACAAGGCGAAGGGCGGCAAGCTCGTCGTCCTCGACACGCTCGAGCTCAAGGATGCCAAGACCAAGGCGCTCGCCGGCAAGCTCGGCAAGCTGGAGCTTGGCGGCCGCGCGCTCTTCATCGACGGCGACGCCGTGCATGAGAGCTTCGTTCAGGCTTCGGCCAACATCGTCGGCGTCGATGCGCTGCCGGCGATCGGGGCCAATGTCTATGACATCATCCGTGCCGACACGCTGGTCCTGACCCGCGCGGCGGTCGAAAAGCTGGAGGCCCGCTGCAATGGCTAAGGCAAAGACCATCGATGCGCGTCACTATGACGTGATCCTGTCGCCGGTGATCACCGAGAAGTCGACGCTGCTCAGCGAGAACGACGCCGTCGTCTTCCGCGTCGCCAACGACGCGACCAAGCCGGCGATCAAGGCCGCCGTCGAGGCGCTGTTCGATGTCAAGGTGCTCAGCGTCAACACGCTGGTCACCAAGGGCAAGACCAAGCGCTGGAAGGGCAAGCCCTACACCCGCAGCGACGTGAAGAAGGCCGTCGTCCGCCTGGCCGAAGGCCAGTCGATCGACGTCACCTCGGGCGTCTGAGCGTCAGGGGAAGGCAAAGAAAATGGCACTCAAGCATTATAATCCGACCAGCCCCGCGCAGCGCGGCCTGATCCTCGTCGACAAGTCGTCGCTGTGGAAGGGCAAGCCCGTCAAGGCGCTGACCGAAGGCAAGCGCAAGACCGGTGGCCGCAACAACAAGGGCCACGTCACCTCGCGCGGCATCGCCGGCGGCCACAAGCAGAAGTACCGCTTCATCGATTTCAAGCGTCGCAAGTGGGACATGCCGGCAACCGTCGAGCGGCTCGAATACGACCCGAACCGCACCGCCTTCATCGCGCTGGTCAAGTATCAGGACGGCACGCTCGCCTATATCCTGGCGCCGCAGCGCTTGGCCGTCGGCGACACCATCGTCGCGGGCAAGAAGACCGACGTGAAGCCGGGCAATGCGATGGAACTGTCGCAGATGCCGGTCGGCACGATCGTCCACAACATCGAGATGAAGCCGGGCAAGGGCGGCCAGATCGCCCGCTCGGCCGGCACCTATGCGCAGGTCGTCGGCCGCGATCGCGGTCTCGTCATCGTGCGTCTCGGCTCGGGTGAGCAGCGCTACATCCGCGGCGAGTGCATGGGCACCGTCGGCGCGGTGTCGAACCCCGACAACGGCAACCAGAACCTCGCCAAGGCAGGTCGCGGCCGCTGGCTCGGCAAGCGCCCGCTGACCCGCGGCGTCGCCAAGAACCCGGTCGACCACCCGCACGGCGGCGGCGAAGGCCGCACCTCGGGCGGCCGCCACCCGGTCACCCCGTGGGGCAAGCCGACCAAGGGCGCCCGCACCCGCCACAACAAGTCGACCGACAAGATGATCATCCGGTCGCGTCACGCGAAGAAGAAGAGGTAAGCCATGGCACGCTCGGTCTGGAAGGGTCCGTTCGTCGACCTTCATCTCCTCAAGAAAGCCGAAGCGGCCCAGGACGGCGGCAGCTCTGCCCCGATCAAGACCTGGTCGCGTCGCTCCACCATCCTGCCGCAGTTCGTCGGGCTGACCTTCAACGTCTACAACGGCCGCAAGTTCGTGCCGGTGTCGGTCAATGAAGACATGGTCGGCATGAAGCTGGGTGAATTTGCGCCGACGCGCTTCTTCCCCGGCCACGCGGCCGACAAGAAGGGCAAACGCTAATGGGCAAGGAAAAGTCCCCCCGCCGCGTTGCGGACAATGAGGCGCTGTCGGTCGGCACGCAAATTCGCGGTTCGGCGCAGAAGCTGAACCTCGTCGCCGCGCTGATCCGCGGCCGCCGCGTCGAAGATGCGATGAACATCCTCGCTTTCTCGAAGCGGGCGATGGCGGTCGACGTGCGCAAGGTTCTCGCCAGCGCCGTTGCCAATGCCGAGAACAACCACAACCTCGACGTCGACGCGCTCGTCGTCAAGGAAGCGAGCGTCGGCAAGGCGTTCACGATGAAGCGCTGGCATGCGCGCGGCCGCGGCAAGTCGACCCGGATCGAAAAGCCGTTCAGCCGCATCCGCATCGTCGTCCGCGAACAGGAAGAAGAGGCGTAAGATGGGCCAGAAGAGCAATCCGATCGGCCTGCGCCTGCAGGTCAACCGCACCTGGGACAGCCGCTGGTTCGCCGAAGGGCAGGACTATGGCCGCATGCTGGTCGAGGATCTGAAGATCCGCAAGTTCATCTTCAAGTCGCTGCCGCAGGCCGCGATCTCGAAGGTGGTGATCGAGCGTCCCGCGAAGCTGTGCCGCGTGTCGATCTATGCCGCCCGTCCGGGCGTCATCATCGGCAAGAAGGGCGCCGACATCGAGAAGCTGCGCAAGAAGCTGGGCGAGATGACGGGCAGCGACGTGTCGCTGAACATCGTCGAGATCCGCAAGCCCGAGGTCGACGCCAAGCTCGTCGCACAGGGCATCGCCGACCAACTCGAACGCCGTGTCGCCTTCCGCCGCGCGATGAAGCGCGCGGTGCAGTCGGCGATGCGCCTCGGTGCCGAGGGCATCCGCATCAACTGCGCCGGCCGTCTGGGCGGCGCCGAGATCGCGCGCACCGAATGGTATCGCGAGGGCCGCGTGCCGCTGCACACGCTGCGCGCCAACGTCGACTATGCCGAGGCCGAAGCCCACACCGCCTATGGCGTGTGCGGGATCAAGGTCTGGATCTTCAAGGGCGAGATTCTCGGCCACGACCCGATGGCGACCGACCGGCTGATGCTCGACGCGCAGACGTCGGGCGTTCGCCCGGCGCGCGATGAACGCCGCTAAGGACTGCTGACATGCTGCAACCGAAGAAAACCAAGTTCCGCAAGGCCTTCAAGGGCCGCATCCACGGCCTCGCCAAGGGCGGCACGACGCTGAACTTCGGCTCCTATGGCCTGAAGGCGATGGAGCCGGAGCGCATCACCGCCCGCCAGATCGAAGCGGCGCGCCGCGCGATCAGCCGTGCGATCAAGCGCCAGGGCCGCCTGTGGATCCGCGTCTTCCCCGACCTTCCCGTGTCGTCGAAGCCCGCCGAAGTCCGCATGGGCAAGGGCAAGGGCGCGCCCGAATATTGGGCCGCGCGCGTGAAGCCGGGCCGCATCCTGTTCGAACTCGACGGCGTCCCCGGCCCGGTGGCCGCGCTGGCGTTCGAGCGCGCGGCGATGAAGCTGCCGATCAAGACCAAGGTCGTCGCCCGCCTCGGCGACACCTCGCACCTGGAGGGCTGAGGGCCATGGCCAAGAGTGAAGACGTGACCAAGAAGACCGACGACCAGCTCTCCGAAGAGCTGGGCGAGCTGAAGCGCGAGGCGTTCAACCTGCGTTTCCAGGCCGCCACCGGCCAGCTCGAAAAGGCCTCGCGGGTCAAGGACGTGCGGCGCACCATCGCCCGCATCAAGACCGAGCAGACCGCGCGCGTCCGCGCGGCTGCCGCGAAGTAAGGAGACTGTCATGCCGAAGCGCATTCTGACCGGCACGGTGGTGTCCGACAAGGGCGACAAGACCGTCGTGGTGAAGGTGGAGCGGAAGGTCAAGCACCCGCTCTACGGCAAGATCATCCGCCGCTCGAAGAAGTATCACGCCCACGATGAGGACAACAGCTTCAAGGCTGGCGAGACCGTCCGCATCGAGGAAACGAAGCCGATTTCGAAGCTGAAGACCTGGAAGGTGCTCGACAAGGTCGAGACCCCCACCAAGGCGAAGGCGGCCCCCGCTCCGGCCCCCGCGGCCGAAGTCGAGGCGTAAGAGTTTCACGGAACCGCCGGGACGGCCCGGTAGGCCAAGGAAGAAGGAAATGCATCGATGATCCAGATGCAGTCACAATTGGAAGTCGCCGACAACAGCGGCGCGAAGCGCGTCCAGTGCATCAAGGTGCTGGGCGGGTCGAAGCGTCGCACCGCCGGCGTCGGCGACGTGATCGTCGTGTCGATCAAGGAAGCGCAGCCGCGCGGCAAGGTGAAGAAGGGTGACGTGCATCGCGCCGTCATCGTCCGCACCGCCAAGGACGTGCGCCGCGCCGACGGATCGGTGATCCGTTTCGACAGCAACGCCGCCGTGCTCGTCAACAAGAACGAGGAGCCGATCGGCACCCGTATCTTCGGCCCCGTCGTCCGCGAACTGCGCGGCCGCGGCTATATGAAGATCATCAGCCTGGCGCCGGAGGTGCTTTGACCATGTCGATGGCCAAGATCAAGAAGGGCGACACGGTCGTCGTCCTGTCCGGCAAGGACAAGGGCAAGACCGGTGAAGTGACGCAGAGCCTGCCGAAGGACGGCAAGGTCGTCGTCGCGGGCGTCAACGTCATCACCCGCCACCGCAAGCCGAGCCAGGCGAACCCGCAGGGCGGCCTCGAACGCAAGGAAGCGCCGCTGCACGTCAGCAAGGTCGCGATCGCCGACCCCAAGTCGGGCAAGCCGACGCGCGTCCGCTTCGAAACCAAGGACGGCAAGAAGGTCCGCGTGGCCGTGAAGTCCGGGGAGACCATCAATGGCTGACAAATACACCCCGCGCATGAAGTCGCTCTATGACGACAACATCGTCAAGGCGATGATCGACAAGTTCGGTTACAAGAATGCGATGGAAGTGCCGAAGATCGAGAAGATCACGCTCAACATGGGCGTGGGCGACGCGGTCCAGGACAAGAAGAAGGTCGATACCGCCGCTTCGGAAATGGAGCTGATCGCGGGGCAGAAGCCCGTGATCACCAAGGCGAAGAAGTCGATCGCCGGCTTCAAGCTGCGCGAAGGCATGCCGATCGGCTGCAAGGTGACGCTGCGCCGCGAGCGGATGTACGAATTCCTCGACCGGCTGATCACCATCGCGATGCCGCGCATCCGCGACTTTCGCGGCGTGTCGGCGAAGAGCTTCGACGGCCGTGGCAATTATGCCATGGGCCTGAAAGAGCAGATCATCTTCCCCGAGATCAACTATGACCGCATCGATTCGGTGCGCGGCATGGACGTGATCGTGACCACCACCGCCCGCACGGACGACGAAGCCCGCGAACTGCTCCGGCTGTTCGGCTTCCCCTTCCCGATCGAGGCCAAGGAAAAGGAAGCCGCCTGATCCCGCGGGATCAGGCCGTGCTCTCTCAATAAGGAAAGAGAACTTAAGTCATGGCGAAACTGAGTTCGGTGAACAAGAACGAGCGTCGCAAGCGTCTGGTGAAGAAATATGCCGGTCGCTACGCGAAGCTGAAGGCCATCGCGGCCGACACCTCGCTCGACGATGGCGAGCGCCTGATCGCGCGCCTGAAGATGGCGGAGATTCCGCGCAACGGCAACCCGACCCGCATCCGCAACCGGTGCGAGCTGACCGGCCGTCCGCGCGCCTATTATCGCAAATTCCGGCTGTGCCGCGTTCAGCTGCGCGATCTGGCCAACAAGGGCCTGATCCCCGGCGTTGTGAAGTCGAGCTGGTAAGGAACACGCAAGATGGCAATGACCGATCCTTTGGGTGATATGCTCACCCGCATCCGCAACGGCCAGCAGGCGAAGAAGGACAGCGTCCTGACTCCCGCCTCGACGCTGCGTGTCCGCGTTCTCGACGTGCTGAAGCGCGAAGGCTATATCCGTGGCTACAGCGAGGAAGCGCTGGGCGCGAAGGGCCAGCACAAGGGCCTGCGCATCGAGCTGAAATATTTCGAGGGCCAGCCCGCGATCCGCCATGTGGCGCGCGTTTCCAAGCCCGGCCGCCGCGTCTATTCGGGCTCGAAAGAGCTGCCGATCGTGCGCAACGGCCTGGGCATCACCATCGTGTCGACCCCGCGCGGCGTCCTGTCGGATGCCGAGGCGCGCGAGCATAATGTCGGCGGCGAAGTGCTGGCGGAGGTGTTCTGATGTCTCGCATCGGTAAAAGGGCAGTCGAGATTCCCAGCGGCGTCACCGCCGCGATCGATGGCGGCACGCTGTCGGTCAAGGGCCCCAAGGGCACGCTGGCGATGCCGCTGTCCGACATCATCAAATATGAGGTCGGCGAAGGCAGCATTTCGGTACAGCCGGCGAACGACAGCCGCGAAGCGCGGGCCTTCTGGGGCATGCAGCGCACGCTGGTCCAGAATCTGGTCACGGGCGTGACCGAGGGCTTCACCAAGGTCCTCGAGATCACCGGCGTCGGCTATCGCGCCAACGCGCAGGGCAAGAACCTGAAGCTGAACCTCGGCTACAGCCACGATGTCGACTATGCGGTGCCCGAGGGCATCGAGATCAAGACGCCGGACAACACGACGATCGAGATCAGCGGCATCGACAAGCAGAAGGTCGGCCAGGTCGCGGCGGAGATCCGCCGCTGGCGCAAGCCCGAACCCTACAAGGGCAAGGGCATCAAGTATCGCGGCGAGTACATCTTCCGCAAAGAAGGCAAGAAGAAGTAAGCCATGGCACATCTCACCCCTTTCCAAAAACGTCGCCAGCGCGTCCGCACCGCGCTCCGTCTGCGCGCCGCCGGGCGTCCCCGCCTGTCGGTGCACCGTTCGGGCCGCCATATCTATGCGCAGCTCATCGATGACGCCGCCGGCAAGACGCTGGCCGCGGCCTCGACGCTCGACAAGGATCTGCGCGGCAAGACCGGCGCGACCGCGGAGGCCGCTGCCGAGGTGGGCAAGCGCCTTGCCGACGCCGCCAAGAAGGCGGGCGTGACGCAGGTCGTGTTCGACCGTGGCGGCTTCCTGTTCCACGGGCGCATCAAGGCGCTGGCCGACGCGGCGCGCGAAGGCGGATTGGAGTTCTAAGCATGGCTGACGAAGTACAGAACGTCGAAGGCGCGGTCGAAACGACCGAAAACACCGGCGCTCCCCGCCGTGGCCGTGGCGGCCGCGACGGCGGTCGCGGGGGTCGTGACGGTGGCCGTGGCCGCCGCGACGATCGCCGTCCGCGCGACGAGGACGGCGGCGAGGAGCTGATCGAGAAGCTCGTCCACATCAACCGCGTGTCGAAGACGGTGAAGGGCGGCAAGCGCTTTGGTTTCGCCGCGCTCGTCGTCGTCGGCGACGGCAAGGGCCGCGCCGGTTTCGGCCATGGCAAGGCGCGCGAAGTGCCCGAGGCGATTTCGAAGGCGACTGCCGCCGCGAAGAAGGCGATGATCCGCGTTCCGCTGCGCGACGGCCGCACGCTGCACCATGACGGCCGCGGCCATTTCGGCGCGGGCAAGGTCACGGTGCGCTCGGCCCCCGCGGGGACCGGCATCATCGCCGGCGGCCCGATGCGCGCCGTGTTCGAATCGCTGGGCGTCGCCGACGTGGTGACCAAGTCGGTCGGCACCTCGAACCCCTATAACATGATCCGCGCGACCTTCGAGGCGCTGGGCGAACAGACCAGCCCCAAGTCGGTGGCGCAGCGTCGCGGCAAGAAGGTTTCGGACCTGATCAAGCGGGGCGGCGCGGCCGACCGCGTGGCCGAGGCCGAAGCCGCGGCGGTGACGGAGTAAGACGATGGCCGACAAGACGATCAAGATCCGCCAGATCGGCTCGCCGATCCGCCGGCCCAAGGACCAGCGCAAGATCCTGACCGGCCTCGGGCTGGGCAAGATGAACCGCGAGGTCGAGCTGGTCGACACCCCGGAAGTGCGCGGCATGATCCGCAAGCTTCCGCACATGGTGGAAATCATCGAGGGCTGACGCACCGATGAAGCTCTATCGCCTGTTGACCGGACCCGACGACAGCGCCTTCTGCGCGCGCGTCGAGGGGCTGCTCAACCGGGGATGGCAGCTTCACGGCAGCCCGTCGATCACCCAGGTCGATGGCCGCGGCTACGTCGCCCAGGCCATCGTGATGGAGAAGGCCGGGCCCTATCCCGGCTTTCAGCCGTCGAGTGAAATCGAACCGGACTAGCCCCCGAGGGGACGGTCCATAGCGCGAACACAGCGAAAGCGAGTGCAATGACTATCAAGCTCAACGATCTTCGTGACAACAATGGCGCCCGCAAGGGCCGGATGCGGGTCGGACGCGGCATCGGCTCGGGCAAGGGCAAGACCGGCGGCCGCGGCCAGAAGGGCCAGAAGAGCCGCAGCGGCGTTTCGATCAACGGCTTCGAGGGCGGCCAGATGCCGCTCCACATGCGGATTCCGAAGCGCGGGTTCAACAACATCTTCGCGAAGGACTTCGCGATCGTGAACCTGGGGCAGGTCCAGAAGCTGGTCGATGCGAAGAAGCTCGACCCGAAGAAGACCGTCGACCACGCCGCGCTGAAGGCCGCGGGCGTCGCGCGCGGCGGCAAGGACGGCGTCCGCCTCCTCGCCAAGGGCGAACTGACCGCCAAGCTGAGCTTCGCGGTCGCCGGCGCGTCGAAGGGCGCGGTCGCCGCGGTCGAGAAGGCCGGCGGCAAGGTCGAACTGCCCGCCGCCGCCGCCGAGGAAGCGAAGGCGGAGTAAGGAATTGCGAGGGGGCGGTTCGGATCCGGACCGCCCCCTCGCCATTTAGAGACGATAGATTCGCGTTCGTGTCGAGCGAAGTCGAGACACCCATCAATGCGAACGGATAGATGGGGCGCTGTGAAGATCGCACCCCCAAATGGGCCTTTCCCCTTGCGCTTCGGCCTGAGCGAACGCACATAGGCGCCCGGGTCGCGGGGGGCGCGGTCCGCCACTGAGGAAAGATAGCATGGCCTCTCGCGCCGACCAGTTTGCTGCCAATCTGAACTTCTCGAAGTTCGGTCAGGCGACGGAGCTCAAGAACCGCATCTGGTTCACGATCGGTGCGCTGGTCGTCTTTCGCTTCCTGTCCTATGTTCCGCTGCCGGGCGTCGACCCGGTCGCGCTGTCGCAGCTGTACAGCCAGGCGGCGTCGGGCGGCGTGCTCGACCTGTTCAACACCTTCTCGGGCGGCAGCCTCGAGCGCATGAGCATCATCGCGCTCGGCGTCATGCCCTATATCACCGCCTCGATCGTCGTGCAGCTTGCCGCGGCGCTGTCGCCGACGCTTGCCGCGCTCAAGAAAGAGGGCGAGAGCGGGCGCACCAAGCTCAACCAGTATACGCGCTACGGTACGGTCGGGCTGACCGCGATTCAGGGCTATTTCGTCGCGGTGGGGCTCGAGACGCTGGGCGCCAGCCAGGGCGTCGGCGCCGTGGTCGATCCCGGCATGCTGTTCCGCATCGGCGCCGTCATCAGCATCGTCGGCGGCACGCTGTTCCTGATGTGGCTGGGCGAGCAGATCACCAGCCGCGGCATCGGCAACGGCGTCTCGCTGATCATCATGGCGGGCATTCTGGCCCAGCTGCCGCGCAGCTTCAGTCAGATGTTCACCCAGGTCCGCGAAGGTTCGATGGGCGGCGGCACCGTCCTGCTCGTCTTCGTCGGCGGCGCGGCGATCATCGCCTTCATCAGCTTCATGGAACTCGCGCAGCGCCGCGTCCTCGTCCAGTATCCGAAGCGCGCGACCCAGCGCGGGGTGATGCAGGCCGATCGCAGCCACCTGCCGCTCAAGGTCAACACCGCGGGCGTGATCCCGCCGATCTTCGCCTCGTCGCTGCTGCTGATGCCGCTGACCATCACCCAGATGCTCGGCAACCGCGTGTCGGGCGAATCGGTGTGGGGCGATTTCCTGATCACGCTCAACCAGTATCTGGCGGTCGGGCAGCCGCTCTACATGGGCCTCTATGGCGCGAGCATCATCTTCTTCTGCTTCTTCTATGTCGCGGTCGTCTTCAACCCCGAGGAAACCGCCGACAATCTGAAGCGGCAGAACGGCTTCATCCCCGGCATCCGCCCGGGCAAGAACACCGCCGCCTATCTCGATTTCGTGCTGACGCGCATCACGGTGATCGGCGCGACCTATCTGGCGCTGATCTGCCTCATTCCCGAATATTTCATCGCCAACGCCGGCCTGCCCGTCCACCTCGGCGGCACCAGCCTGCTGATCGTCGTCAACGTGACCATCGACACGATCACCCAGATGCAGAGCCACATGCTGGCGCATCAATATGGCGACCTGATCAAGAAGGCCAAACTGAAAGGCGGCATTGCACGCCGCTGAGGCGTCGGTTACGGCCACCGCGACGGATCAGGGAACAAAGAGGGGCTTTCATGACGCGCAACATCATCTTGCTCGGCCCGCCGGGAGCGGGGAAGGGGACGCAGGCCTCGCGGCTCGAGCAGGAGCATGGCATGATCCAGCTCTCGACCGGCGACATGCTGCGCGCCGCGGTCAAGGCGGGCACGCCGACCGGCCAGCAGGCGAAGGCGGTGATGGACGCGGGCGGGCTGGTGTCGGACGAAATCGTTTCGGGCCTGATCGGCGAGCGGCTCGACGAACTGGGCGGCGACACGTCGGTCATCTTCGACGGCTATCCGCGCACCGCGGCGCAGGCGACCGCGCTCGACGAAATCCTGGCGGCGCGCGGCCGCAAGCTCGACCATGTCATCGAACTGGTTGTCGACGAGGATGCGCTCGTCGACCGCATCACCGGGCGTTTCTCCTGCGCGCAGTGCGGCGAAGGGTATCACGACCGCCACAAGCAGCCGAAGGTCGCGGAAACCTGCGACGTCTGCGGCAGCCACGAGTTCAAGCGGCGTCCCGACGACAATGAGGAGACGGTGCGCACGCGCATGGCCGAATATCGCGCCAAGACCGCGCCGATCCTGCCGATCTACGAAGCGCGCGGCATCGTCAGCAAGGTCGACGGCATGGCGCCGATCGAAACGGTGAACGGCGCGATCGAGGCGATCCTCGGCGGCTAGACTCTGATGACTTTGGATTGACCCGCTTCGTCTTTGCGACCCCGGACCTGATCCGGGGGAAGCAATCCAGAGCGGTTACCGCACGCTCTGGATTGCCGCGCGGCTCCGCCGCTCGCAATGACGAGTCCATTCGATGTCATCACGGTCCAGAACCGGCCCATCCGGTCCTGCGGCTCGTCCGGCGTTCGGACCTGAAAGCCGTTAGCGCCCGACGATCAGCGTCCCCGTCATGCCCGGATGATAGATGCAATAGAAGCGGACGGCGCCGGGCCGCCTGAGCGTGGTCCTGCCGCTCTTTCCCGCCGGCAGATCGACGTTGAAGCTGCCGTTGCGCGCGGTGGCGGTGTGCCGGAACAGGTCCTTGTTGATCCACAGGATCGTGTCGCCGACCCGAACCCCCGGCGGTACGGGACCGAATTTCATCTTATCGATCACGACCTGGTGCACGCGGGGCGCGGGCGCCGCGCCGCCGAGCAGCGGCACGGCGGCGAGCGCGAGGGTGCAGAGGAGCGCGCGCCTCACCGGAGGCTCGCGGCCAGATGCTCGGCGTGCTTCTGATGCTCCCCGAACAGCGTCAGCCCGGTTTCGAGCAGCGATTTCAGCTCGCCATTGCTGGCGGACGGAATCAGCAGGTCGCGCAGCGCGCCGTTGACCGTCGCATGATAGGCGACTTCATTCGCGACATAGGCGCGGTCGAAGGCGGCGCCGTCGAGCTTCGCTAGCTCGTCGTGCTTCTGCGCCGCCTGCGCGGTCAGCGCGGCGCTCGTCGCATTGGCCTCCGGCGTCACGCCGAGCCGCCCGACCAGCGCCAGCGCCTGTTCGTTCACCGCGCCATGGTCGCGCACCATCTCTTCGGCGAACGCCCGCACCGCCGGATTCTTCGATTTGACGAGCGCCTGCTTGCCGGCGTCGATGTCGATCTGCCCCGCCGTGTAGGCGATGTGGGCGATCTGCGCGTCGCCGGGCTTCGCCGCGTCGTGCGACCAGGCCGTGCCGCCGACGGCGAGCGCCGCCGCGGCGCCGATCCGCAGGAATGTCTTGAGCATCGTGCTTCTCCTTGTCCGAATGCGGCCATTGGATGGCGCCGCCGCAAGAAGGTTCCCGGGAACCTGTCGCGCGGCGCGGCATCCAATGGGCGTCACGAGGCTGGAGGCGCGAATGGAGATGTACGATCCGGATCCCGAACCGGTCGCGATGGCGGCGGGCGAATCCCCGTGCGGGGCGGCGGCGCCGTCGCAGGCCGCGGTCGAGGCGGCGGTCCGCACCCTGATCGCCGCGGCGGGCGACGATCCCGCGCGCGAGGGGCTGGCCGACACGCCGGCGCGGGTGGCGCGTGCCTATCGCGAATGGTTCGCCGGCTATCGGGTCGATCCGCATCGCCTGCTGGACCGCAGCTTCGGCGATGCGGCGGGCTATGACGAAACCGTCCTGCTGCGCTCGATTCCGCTCGTTTCGACGTGCGAGCATCATCTGGCGCCGATCGTCGGGGTCGCGCACGTCGCCTATCGCCCGCGAGGCCGGGTGGTCGGCATCTCCAAGCTGTCGCGGCTCGTCGACGCCTATGCGCGGCGGCTGCAGTTGCAGGAACGGCTGACGCGGCAGATCGCCGCGGCGCTCGACGAGGCCTTGCAACCGCGCGGGGTTGCGGTGATCATAGAGGCCACGCACGGCTGCATGACGACGCGCGGGGTTCGGCAGCACGGCGTGTCGCTGGTCACCAAATGCTGGCTTGGCGAGTTCGGCGCCGACGCCGCGCTTCGCCGCGAACTGCTCGCGTCGTTGCCGTGTCGGGGCAATGGTGGGAGGATGGACGGATGACGGTGCAGACCCGGACCGATCCCGGCACCCTGTCCGACGTCGAACTGGCGGCGCGGATCGCCGCGCGCGACCGCGATGCGGTGCGGATCGTCACCGAACGCAACAACCAGCGGCTGTTCCGCGTCGCCTGGAGCGTGCTCAAGGAACGCGCCGAGGCCGAGGACGTCGTGCAGAGCACCTATATGCGCGGCTTCGCGGCGATCGACAGCTTCGCGGGCCGCTCATCGCTGTCGACCTGGCTGACGCGGATCGCGATCAACGAGGCGCTGGGCCGCGCCCGGGCGCGCGAGCGCCGGCGAAAGCGGCTCGATGCGACATCGGTCGTCGACCTCAACGATTATCGGGATCATCTGATGCGCGGATCGATGCAGGGCAGCAAGCCGGACGCCGAACTGGCGCAGGGCCAGATACGCGAGATGCTGGAGGCGGCGATCGCGCAGCTTCCGTCCGAATTTCGCACCACCTTCGTCCTGCGCGAGATCGAAGGCGTGTCGGTGGAGGATGCGGCGGCGCTGCTCGGCATCTCGCCGGCGACGGTCAAGACGCGCTGCCTGCGGGCGCGGCGGCGGCTCCAGCAATTGCTGTCGCCCGAGCTTCGCCTCGCGCTCAGCGGCAGCTTCCCCTTCGCCGGCGCCGACTGCCATGCGCTGACCGCGCGCGTCGTGGCGCAATGGTGCGGTTGAAACGGGCGCCGCTTCGACTCGGGTGATTTCCTCCGCGCGGAAAAGCCATTATGTCCGCACGGTATCGCCGCCGATCGGGCGCGGCGCCGGGCTGGGGGAATGGGACATGAAGCGCAGAAGCTGTTTCGCCGGGGCGCTGTTCGCCGCGGCGGTCGTTGCCGCGCCGGCGCAGGCCAAGGTGATCGACCAAGGCGATGCCGGCTTCACCGTCGCGCACACGGCGCAGGTCGCGGCGAGCCCCGACGATGTGTGGGCGATGCTTCGCATGCCCCAGAAATGGTGGTCGAAGGAGCATAGCTGGTCGGGCGATGCCGCCAATTTCTGGCTCGATTCGCAGGCCGGCGGCTGTTTCTGCGAAAAGCTGCCCGATACGGGGTCGGGGATGGGCAGCGTCCAGCATGCGCGCATCCTGTTCGCGAAGCCGAACCAGCTGCTGCGCCTGTCGGGCGCGCTGGGTCCGTTGCAGGGCGAGGCGCTGGCCGGCACGCTGACGATCCAGATCAAGGAGATGCCGACGGGCAGCGCGATCCGCTTCGACTATGTCGTCGGCGGCTATATGCGCTTCAAGATCGCCGACATCGCGCCCACGGTCGACGCGGTGATCGGCGAACAGCTCGCCGGGCTGGCGAACGCCCTCGGCGGCGCGCTGGCGGTCGAGCGCGGGAACGACAGGGACGACGAGACGAAGCCGGACGCCGAAGACAGGGAATCGGCGCGTGAGCCGGGGCTCGACGCCGCGGTCGCGGATCTCGTCAGGGAAGCGCCGAAGGATTAGGCCGAATGGCGGGTTCGATTTCCGCTGGATCGATTCGCGCAGAGGCGCTGAGATCGCAGAGAAGAAGGGGAGTTCAGGGGGCGTGGCCGACCGGCCCCTTGATCCGCCGGCTTAGCGGATGATGACATCGAATGGACTCGTCATTGCGAGCGGAGCGAAGCAATCCAGAGCGGTTTACACCGCTCTGGATTGCCGCGCGGCTTTGCCGCTCGCAATGACGAGTCCATTCGATGCACGCCGCTCTAGGCGTCCGGCTTGCTGCGCAGCCGGGCGAGTGCCGCGAAGGGGCCCGCCTGTTCCTCGCTCAGCACGCCCTTTTCGGCGAGGATGCGGTCGGCGTCGGGGTGGCGCGGGAAAGGGTCGAGCGCGAGCGACAGCGTCTGGACCGCCGCTTCGCCCAGATCGATCCGGTCGCCGTCGAGCGGCAATATGTCGCAATCCTCGCCGCTGATCTCGATCTCTTCATCGGCCGCGTCTCCGGTCTCCACCTCGCGCAGGAAGCGCAGGTCGAACGCTTCGCGCAGCGTCGCGGGCACCGGCAGGTCGGTCGCGGCGCACGACTGCACGACATCGGCCTCGACCGCGCCCGTCGCGGCGATGCCGCCGGCGACCGCGCGCACATCGGCCGTCAGCGCGAAGCGGTCGAGCGCGACCAGCCCGAGCCGCGTGGCGATGCGCGTGCGCGCCGCGGCGTCGGCCTCGATCGCGATGCAGCGCCCCTGTCCGGCCTCGGCCAGTGTCACGAGGTGCGAAAATTCGGTCGCGCTCATGCCCCGTCTCCGGCCGCGTCTCCGGGCAGCCGGTCGGCGGCGATCAGCGCGGCGACGGGCATCGCCGCCAACCCCGTGCGCAGCGCCGCCACCTGCGCCTCGACATGCGCGAGCGCGGCTTCGGCGGGTGCCTGTCCGCGCCACAGGTTGCGGACCAGCGCCGCGCGCAGTTCGGGCGAGCCGTCGGGCGCGGCATAGGCGCCCAGCCGTCCGCCGAGCGCCCCCATCATCCGCCCGACCTGTTTGCCGACGACCATGTCGCCGAAGCCGATCTGGCGCATCTGGCCGTCCATGTCGGCGACGAACAATTCGGTGAGCTGCACGCCGGCGATCGCCTGCTCCGGCTCTTCGTCGATCCGGTGGAGAACCAGCGCGAGCACGAGGCTGATCATGTCGAAACGCCCGTCGAGCGTGTCGGGAACGCCGCCCTCGACATACCAGTGCGGGGCGCGGGCCGTCGCGACGATCGCCTGCCACAGCGGGCGGCGCGCCTCGCGCGGGTCGGGGTCGGGCCGAAAGAGTTTGCGGAGCGAGATCATCCCGTCCGCTTAGGCGCAATCGGCGGCGCGGAAAAGGGGGCGGCTGTCGCCGGGCGCGCCGGGGCGGCGGCGCGACAAGCGGCTTGTGCGCCGCGCCTGCTTGCGGTTAAGAGGCGCGGGAGATGCGCAGCGGCCTGCGTCGGTCGCCGGGGCGGGCGGCCAGGGGCGAGGTCAGGACTGCGCGCGACGGAGATTGCTGATGTTCGAAGCCAAGCCTGTCCTTGCCGCCCCCCGCCTGCGCCTGCTGGCGGTGGGACTGATCGTCGCGCTGGCCGCCAGCGGCTGCACGCAGCTTCGCGGGCGGCAGGGCTATGTGGTCGACCCGGTGCTGACCGACGCGATCACCCCCGGGGTCGACAATCGCGAATCGGTCGAACGGACGCTGGGCCACCCGACCTTCGTCGGCCAGTTCAGCAACAACGAATATTATTATCTGTCGCGCGAGACGCGGGCGCTGGCCTTCGCCAATCCGCGTCCGGTCGCGCAGCAGGTGCTGCGGGTCCGCTTCGACCCCGCGGGCAATGTCGCCGCGGTCGATCGCACCGGGCTCGACCAGGTCAGCAAGATCAACCCCAATGGCGACAAGACGCCGACGCTGGGCCGCAGCCGCAGCTTCTTCGAGGACATCTTCGGCAATATCGGCGCCGTCGGAGCGCCGGGCATGGGCGGCGGAACGCCCGGCCAATAAGGCTCTCGCCCTCCCCGCCGCCGGTATGCGGGGGGAGGGTGGTCCTACCCCGCGATGCCGCCGGCGGCGAGCACGGCCAGCGTCACGAGATCGGATGCCGGCGACGCCATCGTCGCGACCTGCACCGGCTTTTCCATCCCGATCAGCATCGGGCCGATGACGGCGCTGCCGCCCAGTTCGCGCAGCAGCTTCGCCGACAGATTGCCCGATTGCAGCCCCGGCATGACCAGCACGTTCGCCGGGCCCGACAGGCGGCAGAAGGGGTAGTTCGCCATCACCTTCGCGTTGAGCGCGACGTCGGGCGCGATCTCGCCCTCATATTCGAATTCGGGCCGGCGCTCGTCGAGGATGTGCACCGCGTCGCGGATATTGTCGAGCCACGACCCCGGCGGATTGCCGAAGGTCGAATAGGAGAGGAAGGCGACGCGCGGTTCGTGCCCCATGCGCCGCGCGACCTGCGCGGTGCGTTCGGCGATGTCGGCGAGCATTTCCGCCGAGGGGCGTTCGTTGACCGTCGTGTCGGCCATGAAGATGGTGTGATGCTGGCCGACGAGGACATGGATGCCGAAGGCGGTCTTGCCCTCTGCCGGGTCGATCACGCGGCGCACTTCGCGCATCGTCTGCGAATAGGTGCGGGTGACGCCGGTGATCATCGCATCGCCAAGGCCGAGCTTGAGCAGCAGCGAGCCGAAGATGTTGCGGTCGCGGTTGACCATCCGTTCGATGTCGCGGCGCAGATAGCCGCGGCGCTGGAGCCGCTCGTAGAGCATCTCGACCATCTGCGGAACGTGCGGCGAGTTGACGCTGTTGTGGACCTCGAAGCTTTCGGGATCGGCGACGCCCATGTCGCGCAGCATGTCGTGCAGCCCTTCGCGCCCGACGAGCACCGGAATGCCGTAGCCGCCGTCGCGGAACTGGATCGCGGCGCGCAGCACCACCTCTTCCTCGCCCTCGGCGAAGACGACGCGCTTCGGATTCGCCCGCGCCGCTTCATAGGCGAGGGTGAGCACCGAGGTCGTCGGGTTGAGCCGGGCGCGCAGCCGGGTGCGATATTCGGCCATGTCGGCGATCGGCCGCTGCGCGACGCCGCTGTCGATCGCCGCCTTCGCGACCGCGGCGGGGACGATTTCCATCAGCCGCGGGTCGAAGGGCGAGGGGATGATATATTCGGGGCCGAAGCTGGCGGCGCGCCCGCCATAGGCCGCCGCGACCTCTTCGGGCACCTGCTGGCGCGCGAGGTCGGCGATGGCGTAGGCGGCGGCGATCTTCATCTCCTCGTTGATCGCGGTCGCGCGCACGTCGAGCGCGCCGCGGAAGATGAAGGGGAAGCAAAGGACGTTGTTGACCTGGTTCGGATAGTCCGAGCGTCCGGTCGCGATGATCGCGTCGGGCCGCGCGGCGCGCGCGTCGGGCGGCGAGATTTCGGGGTCCGGATTCGCCATCGCGAAGATGATCGGCGCCGGCGCCATGTCCTTCACCATCTCCGGCTTGAGCGCGCCGGCGGCCGAGAGGCCGAGGAAGACGTCGGCGCCCTTCAGCGCCTGCATCAGGTCGCGCGCCTCGGTCGGCACCGCGTGCGCCGACTTCCACTGGTCCATCCCTTCGGCGCGGCCCTGGTAGATCGTGCCCTTGCGGTCGCACATGATGACGTTTTCGTGGCGGACGCCCATCGCCTTGATCAGTTCGGTGCAGGCGATCGCCGCGGCGCCGGCGCCGTTGACGACCACCTTGATGTCCTTGAGGTCGCGCCCGGTCAGGTGGCAGGCGTTGATCAGGCCGGCGGCGGTGATGATCGCGGTGCCATGCTGGTCGTCATGGAACACCGGGATGTTCATCTTTTCCTTGAGCGCCGCCTCGATGATGAAGCAGTTGGGCGCGGCGATATCCTCGAGGTTGATGCCGCCGAAGCTCGGTTCGAGCAGTTCGACCGCGTCGATGAAGGCCTGCGGGTCCTCGGTATCGACCTCGAGGTCGATCGAATCGACGTCGGCGAAGCGCTTGAAGAGGACGGCCTTGCCCTCCATCACCGGCTTCGAGGCGAGCGCGCCCAGATTGCCGAGGCCGAGGATCGCGGTGCCGTTCGAGATGACGGCGACGAGGTTGCCCTTGGCGGTATAGTCGTAGGCGGTGGCGGGGTCGTCGGCGATGGCCTTGACCGGGACCGCGACGCCGGGGGAGTAGGCGAGGCTCAGGTCGCGCTGGGTCGCCATCGGTTTCGACGCGACGATCTCGATTTTGCCGGGTCGGCCGTGTTCGTGGTAGAGCAGGGCCTCTCGGTCCGAAAATTGCACCTTGCTGCCGCTGTCCATATTTTTCCCCTTGGGTTCGTTCAAGGCCCGCGCCGTTTCCCAATCCCCTAGCGTCACCGGCGGCGATTGTAACCGGGCTGAGCGAAAAAGATTCGCGGGACAGGGGTCATCCGTCCCACTCTTCCGCGATGGCCATGCGCGAACTTGCCATGCCGCCCTCAATCACTAAGCAGGGTTCGATGTCCGCAACCGCCCGCACCGCCGCCAACAGCAACGCCCCCCCCGCCGCGACGCCGATGATGGCGCAATATTGGTCGCTCAAGGAAAAGGCGGGCGACTGCCTGCTCTTCTACCGCATGGGCGATTTCTTCGAGCTGTTCTTCGACGATGCGAAGGCCGCCGCCGCGACGCTCGACATCGCGCTGACGTCGCGCGGCGAGCATGGCGGAGAGCCGGTGCCGATGTGCGGCGTGCCGGTCCATTCGGCCGAATCCTATCTTGCGCGGCTGATCCGCGCCGGACACCGCGTCGCCATCGCCGAACAGGTCGAAACCCCGGCCGAGGCGAAGGCGCGCGGCGGGTCGAAGGCGCTCGTCGCGCGCGCCATCGTACGGTTCGTGACGGCGGGGACGCTGACCGAGGAGGCGCTGCTCGAAGGGCGCAGCGCCAACCGGCTCGCCGCGCTTGCGCAGGTCGGCAGCGAAAGCGAGATCGCCATCGCCGCCGCCGATATTTCCACGGGCCGCTTCGAAGTCGTCGCGGTCCGCCCCGATCAGGTCGACGCCGAACTCGCGCGGCTCGCGCCGTCCGAACTGCTGGTGAGCGAAGCCGCCGAGGCGCTTCCCGCCTGGACCGCGCGGCAGGTGGTGCGCCGTCCGGCCGGCGAATTTTCGAGCGGCGCCGGGCAGAAGCGGCTCGAGTCGCTGTTCGCGGTCCAGACGCTCGACGGCTTCGGCGCCTTCACTCGCGGCGAGATCGCGGCAATGGGCGCGATCGCCGCCTATCTCGACCATGTCGGCACCGGCGGCGCGGTCTTTCTCCAGCCGCCGGTGCGCCACAGCGCGTCGGGGCGGATGGCGATCGACGCGGCGACGCGCGAAAGCCTGGAACTCGTCCGCACGATGGCGGGAACGCGCGACGGCAGCCTGCTCGGCACCATCGACCGGACCGTGACCGCGGCCGGCGCGCGGCTGCTCGCCGACGATCTCGCGAGCCCGCTGACCGACAGGGGCGCGATCCTCGACCGGCTCGACCTTGTCGATGCACTCGCGCGCGACGCGCTGTGGCGCGGCGAATTGCGCGCTGCGCTGCGCGCGCTGCCCGATGCGGGCCGCGCGCTCGGCCGCCTCGTCGCGGGGCGCGGCGGTCCGCGCGACCTCGCGCAGCTTCGCGACGCGCTCGGCGGCGCGCGGCTGCTGCGCGAACGGCTGGCGCGGCGGCCCGACCTGCCGCCGCTGCTCGCCCGGCTGCTTCCCGGTCTCGACGGGCACGGTGCGCTGGTCGACGAACTGTCGCGCGCGCTGATCGAGACGCCGCCGGTCGATGCCGCGCAGGGCGGCTATATCGCCGAAGGCTATGACGCCGCGCTCGACGCGCTGCGCGAGACCGCGCGCGACGGGCGCAAGGCGATCGCGGCGCTGGAGGCGCGCTATCGCGACCGCACCGGCATCGCCTCGCTCAAGATCCGTCACAATGGCGTACTCGGCTATCATGTCGAGGTGCCCGCGAAGCATGCCGACGCGCTGATGGCGCCCGAATCGGGCTTCACCCACCGCCAGACGCTCGCGGGCGTCGTGCGCTTCAACGCGTCCGACCTGCACGAGGCGGCGAGCCGGGTGACGCAGGCGGGCGTGCACGCGGTCGCCGCCGAGGCGGCGCACCTCGAAGCGTTGACCGAGGCCGCGGTAGCGCGGCGCGAGGCGATCGCCGCGAGCTGCGACGTGCTCGCGCGGCTCGACGTCGCCGCCGCGCTCGCCGATCATGCGATGAGCCACAACTGGTGCCGTCCCGACCTTGCCGACGATCCTTGCCTCGACGTGTCGGGCGGACGCCATCCGGTGGTCGAGGCGGCGCTGGCGAAAAGCGGCGAGCGCTTCGTGCCCAACGACGTCTCGCTTTCCGAGGCCGACCGGCTGTGGCTCGTCACCGGCCCCAACATGGGCGGCAAATCGACCTTCCTGCGCCAGAACGCGCTGATCGTGGTACTCGCGCAGGCGGGCGCCTTCGTGCCCGCCGCGTCGGCGAAGCTGGGGCTCGTCGACCGGCTGTTCAGCCGCGTCGGGGCGAGCGACAATCTGGCGCGGGGCCGCTCGACCTTCATGGTCGAGATGGTCGAGACCGCGGCGATCCTCGCGCAGGCGACGCCGCAAAGCTTCGTGATCCTCGACGAGGTCGGGCGCGGCACCTCGACCTATGACGGGCTCGCGCTCGCCTGGTCGGTGGTTGAGGCGGTGCACGAGGCGAACCGCTGCCGCTGCCTGTTCGCGACGCATTATCACGAGCTGACGCGGCTCGCCGAAACGCTGAACGCGCTGTCGCTTCATCATGTCCGCGCACGCGAATGGCAGGGCGATCTGGTGCTGCTGCACGAAGTCGCCGAGGGGCCCGCCGATCGCAGCTACGGCCTCGCCGTCGCGCGGCTCGCCGGGGTTCCCGCGGGCGTCGTCAGGCGCGCCGAGGCGGTGCTCGCGAAGCTGGAGGCGGGCCGCGAGGCGACCGGCGGCCTCGCCGCGGGGCTCGACGACCTGCCGCTGTTCGCCGCGACGATCGCCGAGGCGCCCGCGGCGAAGCCCGACGCGCTGCGCGAGGCGCTTGCCGGCATCGACCCCGATGCGCTCGCGCCGCGCGAGGCGCTCGACGCGCTCTACCGGCTGAAGCAGATCGTAATGGGGGAAGGATGACAATATGTTTCGGAGCCGCCCTCAAACCCCGTTCGTGTCGAGCGAAGTCGAGACACCCATCATGGTAGCGCCTGACCGATGGGTGTCTCGACTTCGCTCGACACGAACGGATGAGGTGATGTTCGGCATGCACCTGTGACCGACCTGTTCGCGCATCTCGACGACCGCCGCGCGATTATCGACCGGCGCGCGCTGGCGGGGCGGCTCGATGCGCTGGCGGCCGAGACGGGCGATACCGGGCAGCGCCGCCGCGCGATGGTCGCGCTGCTTCGGCAGGCGCTCGACGCGGGGCGCGCGGAGATCGGCCGCCGGCTGCTGCTCCATCCGTCGGCAGGGCGGGTGACGGCGCATGCGACCGCTTTTCTGACCGACCAGATCGTCCGCCTGAGCCACGATTTCACGGTCCACCACCTCTATCCGGCGAGCAACCCGTCGGCGGGCGAGCGGCTGACGCTGGTCGCGGTCGGCGGCTATGGCCGCGGCGACATGGCGCCGTTCAGCGACGTCGACATCGGCTTCCTGACCCCGTTCAAGCAGACGAGCTGGACTGAGCAGGTGATCGAGGCGCAGCTCTATACGCTGTGGGATCTTGGGCTGAAGGTCGGCCATTCGTCGCGCTCGCTCGACGAGATGATCCGCGCCGCGAAGGAGGATCTGACGGTGCGCACCGCGCTGCTCGAGGCGCGTTTCGTGTGGGGCGACCGAGCGCTCTACGATCAGGCCTCGGCGCGTTTCGATGCCGAGGTGGTTGCGGGCAATGCGCGCGCCTTCGTCGCCGACAAGCTGGCCGAGCGCGACGAGCGGCACAAAAGGATGGGCGATTCGCGCTATGTCGTCGAACCCAATGTGAAGGAGGGGAAGGGGGGGCTGCGCGACCTTCACACCCTGTTCTGGATCGGCAAGTTCATCCACCGCGTGCGCACCGTTCCCGAACTGGTCGACGCCGGGCTGCTCACCAGCCGCGAACTGCGCCAGTTCGCGCGCGCCGAGAATTTCCTGCTCGCCGTCCGCTGCCATCTCCACATGCTCGCGGGGCGCGCCGAGGACCGGCTGACCTTCGACGTCCAGCGCGAGATCGCGGCGCGGATGCAGTTCGCCGAGCGGCCGGGCAAGAGCGCGGTCGAGCGGTTCATGCAGCTCTATTTCCTCCATGCGAAGAGTGTCGGCGACCTCACCGGCACCTTCCTCGCGCATCTCGACGATCAGCTTGCGGCGCGCGGTCGCCGCTTCCTGCCGACGATCCGGCGACGGCCGGGCAAGCTTAACGGTTTCGTGCTCGACCGCGGCCGGCTGGCGCTGCCGTCTGACGACTTCTTTCAGCAGGATCCGGTGCGGCTGATCGAGATTTTCGCGCTCGCCGACCGGCATGGCCTCGAAATCCACCCGCAGGCGATGCGCCAGGCGCGCCACGACGCCAAACTGATCGAGACGCAGGGCGTGCGCCGCGTCGCGCGCGCGAATGCCCTGTTCCTCGACGTGCTGACGTCCCCGCGCGACCCCGAAACGGTGCTGCGCTGGATGAACGAGGCGGGGGTGTTCGGCCGCTTCGTGCCCGATTTCGGCCGCGTCGTCGCGCAGATGCAGTTCGACATGTATCATCATTATACGGTCGACGAGCACACGATCCGCGCGATCGGCCTGCTTTCGGACATCGAACAGGACCGGTTGAAGGACGATCATCCGCTGTCGACCGCGATCATGCAGCATGTCCAGTCGCGGCGCGTCATCTATGTCGCGGTGCTGCTCCACGACATCGCCAAGGGGCGCGGCGGCGATCACAGCATCCTGGGTGCCGAACTCGCGCTGCGCGTCTGCCCGCGGCTCGGGCTGACCGAGGCGGAGA
Source organism: Sphingopyxis sp. 550B (assembly GCF_057401805.1). Taxonomy (NCBI): domain Bacteria; kingdom Pseudomonadati; phylum Pseudomonadota; class Alphaproteobacteria; order Sphingomonadales; family Sphingopyxidaceae; genus Sphingopyxis; species Sphingopyxis sp. 550B. The sequence goes on from NZ_CM171610.1 coordinate 913,801, forward strand.
CCGAGACGGTGTCGTGGCTGGTGCGTCATCACCTGCTGATGGCGGCGACGGCGTTCAAGCGCGACCTCGCCGATTTCAAGACGATCCTCGACTTCGCGCAGATCGTCCAGAGCCCCGAGCGGCTGCGCCTGCTGCTCGTCCTCACCGTCGTCGATATCCGCGCGGTCGGCCCCGGCGTGTGGAACAGCTGGAAGCGGCAGTTGCTGGCCGAATTGTTCGACGCCGCCGAAGAGGTGCTGCGCCTCGGCCACAAGCAGCGCGGGCGGGCGGCGCGGATCGCGGGCAAGAAGGAGGAGGCGCAGCGCCTGCTCGCACTCGACGACAAGGCGTTCGCGCGGCTCGCGAGGCGGCTTCCCGAAAGCTATTGGATCGCCGAGCCGGTCGAGGTGATCGCGGCGAACCTGATCCATATCCAGAAGGCCGGCGGCGCCCCGCTGCATATCGCGGCGGTGCCCGACGACGATCGCGGCGCGACGCTGGTGATGGTGCTCGCGGCCGATCATCCGGGGCTCTTCTATCGCATCGCCGGGGGCATCCACCTCGCCGGCGGCAACATCATCGACGCGCGCATCCACACGACGCGCGACGGGCTCGCGCTCGACAATTTCCTGGTCCAGGATCCGCTCGGCCGCCCCTTTGCCGAGGCGGAGCAGATCGTCCGCCTGACGCGGGCGATCGAGGATGCGCTGGCGGGCCGCCAGAAACTGCTGCCCAAGCTGGAGGCGCGCGCGCTGCCGCGCACCCGCGCCGAGGCGTTCCGCATCGCGCCGAACGTCTTCATCGACAACAAGGCGTCGAACCGCTTCACCGTGATCGAGGTCAATGCGCAGGACCGCCCGGCACTGCTCAACCAGCTTGCCTATGCGCTGTTCCAGTCGAAGGTGACGGTGCACAGCGCGCATGTCGCCACCTATGGCGAGCGCGCGGTCGACACCTTCTATGTCACCGACCTGATCGGCGACAAGATCGACAGCGCGGCGCGCGTGAGATCGCTGGAAAAGCGCCTGCTCGAAGCCGCCGCGAGCCGCAGCGAGAATGCCGTCGCCGCCTGATCCGGCCTATCCCCGCAGCACCGCGCCCAGTTTCGCGGCGGCGGCGACGATTCTGTCGGCGATCGCCTTCAGATCGGCATCGGTGAAGCTCTTATCCGCCGGTTGCAGTTCGACCTCGACCGCGAGGCTGACCTGTCCTTCGGGAACGCCCTGGCCGGCGAAGCGGTCGAACAGGCGGGCGCCGGTAATCGCGCCCTTGTCGGCGCCCTTCACCGCGCGGACGAGGTCGGCGGCGGCGAGCGTTTCGGGGGCGAGGAAGGCGAAGTCGCGGCGCACCGCCTGCAGAGCGGGCGGCGCAAAGGCCGCGCGGGCCGGGCCGCTCGCGCGCTTTGCCGGGATCGCGTCGAGGAAGATCTGCACTGCCATAGCGGGTCCGTCGACGTCGAAATGCCGCGTCAGCGCGGGGTGGAGCGCGCCGAATTCCGCAAGTACCGTCTTGGGACCGAGCCGCAGCGTCGCCGCCTGACCGGGATGCCAGATCGCGCCCTGCGCGACCGGCTCCATCACCTGCAGCCGGTCGGCGGGGGCGCCGGCGGCTTCGAGCAGAGCGAGCGCCGCCGCCTTGGCGTCGAACGCGTCGAAGGGCTGCGCCTTGCCCGCCTGCCAGCTGCGCGCGCGGCGGTCGCCCGCCATCAACAGGGCCAGCGTCGGCTGCTCGGCATCGGCCAGATAGCGCCGGCCGATCTCGAACAGGCGGATGCTGTCCGCGCCGCGATTCGCGTTGCGTGCGGCCGCGGCGAGCAGGCCCGGCAGCAGCGACGGGCGCATCACCTTGAGGTCTTCGCTGATCGGGTTGGCGAGCGCCCAAGTGCCGCCGCCGAACGGCGCCGCCTCGCGTTCGCTGACGAAGCTCCACGTCACCGCCTCGTGGAAACCCGCCGCCGCCGCGGCGCGGCGCAGGCGGCGTTCGAGCATCTGGTCGACCGTCGCGGTCGGCTTCGCCACCCCGTCGCTGCGCGGCAACGGGGTCGAGGGAATGGCGTCGAAGCCGTGGATGCGCGCCACTTCCTCGACGATGTCGGGCGCGGCGTCGACGTCGCGGCGCCAGCTCGGCACCGTGACCTGCCAGCGTGCGCCCTGTTCGATGACCGTGAAGCCCAGCGCTTCCAGAATCTCGCGCTGGCGCGTGGGGTCGATCGCGACGCCGCCCAGCGTCGCGGCGAGCCCGGGGTCGTAATCGACGTGCCGCGTGGCGACCGGCGGGGCGCCGGCGCGCGTCACCGCCGAGGGGGTGCCGCCGCAGATGGCGAGGATGTGCCCGGTGACGATCGCGGTCGCGTCGTCGAGGAAAGCCGGATCGACGCCGCGCTCGAAACGGCTGCGCGCGTCGCTGGCGAGGCCGAGCGCCTGGCCGGTGAGCGCGATACGCTCCGGGGTGAACCAGGCGATTTCGAGCAGGACGTCGGTCGTCGCCTCGCTGCACCCGCTATGCTCGCCGCCCATGATGCCGGCGATGTCGTGGACGCCGGCATCGTCGGCGATCACCGTCATCGTGTCGGTGAGCGTATAGCTCTTGCCGTTGAGCGCGACGGCGCTTTCGCCTGCCTTCGCGCGGCGCGCGACGAGCGGTCCGGTCAGCGTCGCGCGGTCGTAGATATGGCTCGGGCGGCCGAGGTCGAACATCACATAGTTGCTGATGTCGACGAGCGCCGAGATCGAGCGCTGGCCGATCGCTTCGAGCCGGCGGCGCATCCATTCGGGCGCGGTGCCGTTGGTGACGCCGGCGATCGTGCGGCCATAGAAGGCGGGACAGCCTTCGGGATCGTGGGTGGCGATCCCGGTCGCGGGTTCGCCTTCGCCGAGGATCGTCGGGACGGCGAGCGGCTTGAGCGTGCCCAGCCCCGCCGCGGCGAGGTCGCGCGCGATCCCGCGCACGCCCATGCAGTCCTGCCGGTTGGGGGTGATCGATATGTCGATCACCGGATCGTTCGTGCCCGCATGGTCGGCGAAGGGCATTCCGACGGGGGCGTCGGCGGGCAGCTCGATGATGCCGTCATGGTCGTCGCCGAGTTCGAGCTCGCGCGTCGAACACATCATGCCGTTCGATTCGACGCCGCGGATCGCCGAGACCTTCAGCTCCATGCCGTTCGCCGGGACGACCGCGCCGGGCAGGCCGAGCACGCCGACGAGGCCGGCGCGCGCGTTGGGGGCGCCGCACACGACCTGCAACGGCGCGCCGCCGTTGACGTCCGGGCCGGCGTCGACGGTGAGCACCTGCAGCTTGTCGGCCTGCGGGTGGCGCTCGGCGGTCAGGACGCGCGCGACGCGAAAGCCGGCGAGCTTCTCGGCCGGATTCTCGACGCCTTCGACCTCGTGGCCGATGCGGTTGAGGGTCGCGACCACCGCCTCGACGGTCGCGTCGGTGTCGAGATGCTCCCTGAGCCAGTCGAGGGTGATCTTCATGCCGAAATCCCCCCCGACAGCGTCGGAACGCTCAGCGCGCCGAATCCGTAGTGGGACAGCCACCGGAGGTCGCCGTCGAAGAAGGCGCGCAGGTCGTCCATGCCATATTTGAGCATCGCGAGCCGGTCGATGCCGGCGCCGAAGGCGAAGCCCTGCCATTCGTCGGGGTCGAGCCCGCAATTGGCGATGACGCGCCGATTGACCATGCCGCTGCCGAGCAGCTCCATCCACGCATGCCCTTCGTCGTCGCCGCTGCCGCCGACGATGCGGCGGCCCTTTTCCTGCCGGTATCCGACATCGACCTCCGCCGACGGCTCGGTGAAGGGGAAATAGCTGGGGCGCAGACGCAGCACGATGTCGTCGCGCTCGAAATAGGCCTTGAGGAAGGTTTCGAGCGTCCATTTGAGGTGGCCCATATGGATGCCGCGGTCGATGACGAGACCTTCGACCTGGTGGAACATCGGCGTGTGGGTCGCGTCGCTGTCGCTGCGATAGACGCGCCCCGGCGCGATGATGCGGATCGGCGGCTGCTGGCTCATCATCGTGCGGACCTGCACCGGCGAGGTGTGGGTGCGAAGCAGCATCGGACGGCCATCGGCGTTCGCCATCTGCGGCGGGAAATAGAAGGTGTCGTGCATGGCGCGCGCGGGATGCGTCTCGGGGATGTTGAGCGCGGTGAAATTGCGCCAGTCGTCCTCGATCTCGGGCCCGGTGGCGACCGCGAAGCCCATGTCGGCGAAGATTTCCGCCAGCTCGTCCATCGCCTGGCTGACCGGGTGGACGCTGCCCTGCGGAGCGGCGTCGGCGGGGAGCGTCATGTCGAGCCGCTCGGCGGCGAGCCTTTGCTCGAGCGCCGCGGCTTCGAGCGCGGCCTTGCGCGCGGCGAGCGCGCCGGTGACGGCTTCGCGCAGGGCGTGGATCTGCGGTCCGCGCTCCTGCCGCTCCTCGGGGCTCATCGCGCCCAGCGTCTTGAGCAGCGCCGACACGCTGCCCGCCTTGCCGAGCGCGGCGACGCGCAGCGCCTCCAGCGCGTCGAGGTCGGCGGCCGCGGCGATGTCGCCCACAAGCTGGGCCTGCATGGCCTGATATTCGCTCATCTTCGTTCGTCCTGCGGCGGCCGCCCGCCGAGGCGCGCGCGATCGTCTATATGGTGGTTTCCGGTTGCCGGGTCGTTCCGCCGCCGCTTGCACCGAAGGCGGCGCGCGGGTCAACCCCGAAGCGCTCAGGCGCCGGGCCGGTGCAGGCCCTGCACCGCTTCGCCCGCGGCGGCGGCGCGGGCGCGGGCGGCGGCGCCGAGGATCGGCTTGGGCCGCGCCGCGTAGGCGCGCGGGCTCATCCCCATGAAACGCTGGAAGTCGCGGGTGAACTGCGCCTGGTCGTGATAGTGGTGATCGAGCGTGTCGATCCACGCCATCGTCGGGTCGAGCATGAAGCGCGCAAGGCTGCGCAGGAAGCGCTGGCGGCGGAGCAGCAGCTTGGGCGGAAAGCCGAAGGCCCGGCGGCTCAGCCGCTCGACCGAGCGCGCCGACAGGCCGAGCCGGTCCGCGAGGTCGGCGACGCTCGCCAGTTCCTCGTCGACGAGCGCGCCGTGCGCGGCACGGATCGCCGGATCGTCGCGCGGCGCGTCGGCGAGCAGCGCGGCGAAATGCGCGTCGATCGTCCGCGCCGCCTCTTCCGCGTCCGCGGCGCGAGGCAGCCGTGCGGCGAGCGGCGCGAAGGAGGCGAAGGCGGGATGCGCTTCGCCGTCGCAGAAACGGTCGGCCAATGCCTCGGCGGACATCGGGACATATTTGGCCCAGCCCATCGGCAACAGGCCGATCCCCCAGACGCGCATCGCGCCGGCCGCGAAATAGCTCGCCTTGCTCGTCGGGCCGGTGGCGATGAAGCGCGGCGCCGGGACCGGGACGCCGCCGCCGATCGCCGCGAGCGGCGCGGTGCCGTCGATGAAGCGCATGTTCGCCCATTCGGGGTGCAGATAATCGTCGACGCGGACCCCCGGCGGGGCGGCGACGTCGGTCAGATAGATGATGCTGGCATAGGGGCGCAGCGCCTCCGACACCGGGAAGAAGCGGGTCGTCACGCGCACATCGGCGCCTGGCCCCTGCGGTTGCGTCGCATCGGTCATGCCCTGTCGCTTCTGCGGACGGATGCGCAAAAAAACAACAAGCTAAGCGACCCGATTGTCGGGTTCTTACAATTATTGTCATCATCCGGACGGCATATGTCACGCCTCTTCGGCGCGGCTTGTGCCAGAGGATGGGAACACTTCCACCGGCCGTCGGCTTTCTGCGACCCACGGCTTAGCGGCTCGGAGGGAGGGGGGCGGTGTATCGCTTTGATCATCGTCGAGACGGCGCGGGGCCTGGCTCCGCGCCGTCTCTCTTTGCGCGGCGCGCACGAAAAAGGGCGGCCCCGGATGGGACCGCCCTCTTGCGATTCGATGGCTCGATCCGGCGTTACGCGGCCTTGGGCAGCGCCGCCTTCGCCTGGGCGATGATCGTGGTGAACACGCCGCCTTCGTTCATCGCCAGATCGGCCATGACCTTGCGGTCGAGTTCGATCCCCGCGAGCTTCACGCCGTGCATGAACTGCGAATAGGTCAGGCCTTCGGCGCGGACCGCCGCGTTGATGCGCTGGATCCACAGAGCGCGGAAGCTCCGCTTCTTCACCTTGCGGTCGCGATAGGCGTACTGGCCGGCCTTCTCGACCGCCTGCTTGGCGATGCGGATCGTGTTCTTGCGGCGGCCGTAATAGCCCTTCGCCTGGGCCAGAACCCGGTTGTGCTTGGCGCGCGTGGTCGTGCCGCGTTTGATACGGGACATGGGGTCCGCTCCTTACTTCAGGCCGTAGGGCGCCCAGAGGCGCACATGGGCGGTATCGGCATCGCTGAGCACGCTGGTGCCGCGATTGGTGCGGATATATTTCGCATTGTGCGAGATCAGGCGGTGGCGCTTGCCGGCGACGCCGTGCTTCACCTTGCCCGAGGCGGTGAACTTGAAGCGCTTCTTCACACCGCTCTTGGTCTTGAGCTTGGGCATTTTGGTCTCCTTTGGAAGTCCGTTTGCGTATCGGCCTGGCAGCCCTTTCAGCCAGCCGACACAATCGGAAGGCGCGCGCCTAGCGGGATTCGCGCCGAAATGCAAGCCTCGCGCAAGATCCGGTCATTGCGAGCGAAGCGAGGCAATCTCCAGCCATCGAGGCTTCCGCATGCCGGAGGCTGCGGGTTGCCACGCCCCCCGGATCAAGTCGGCATATACCCTTCAGGCAAGTCAGGAGCCATTCCCCGGCGAAAGCCGGGGTCCAGATGGCACAGCGCTGCCTCGTATGGACCCCGGCTTTCGCCGGGGAACAGTGACTTGACGGAAAAGGGAGGATTGCCGATCAAGTCCGGGGTCCTCGCAATGACGAGGTTCAGAAGCTCGCCCCGTCGACCTTCTGGATCGTCAGCGAATCGAGGTCGGCCGCGGGGACGCAGCGCAGATTGACCGCCGCCATCTTCGCCCCGTCGGGGCCGGTGCCGACCGAAAAGCCCTGACAGCCGCAGTCGGTGCAGAACTGGTGGTCGATATTATGCTTGTTGAACTTGTAGGAGGCGAGCTTGTCGGCGCCGCCGGTCAGCCGGAACTTGTCGATCGGGACGAAGGTCAGCAGGAACCCCTTGCGCCGGCAGTGCGAGCAGTTGCAGCTCATCGCCGTGTCGGGGATGTCGCCTTCGACCGTATAGGTCACCGCGCCGCAATGGCAGCTTCCGTCGAACGCCATGGTCTTCTCTCCCTGGGTCTTGGCCCTAATGGTGGCAGGCGAGGCCCTCGATAACATCTTCGAGCCGCGCGGGATCGCCCAATGCGACGACATGGCCGTCGCTGTCGGCGTTCAGCGGATCGCCGTTCCAGTCGCACATCGTGCCGCCCGCGCCCTCGACGACCGGCACCAGCGCCGCGAAATCGTGGAGCTTCAGCCCCGCCTCGACCACCAGGTCGACATGGCCGCTCGCCAGCAGGCCGTAATTGTAGCAGTCGCCGCCGAAGAACATGCGCTTGTGCGCGGTCTTTGCCGCGAGCGCCATGAAATGCGCGCCATCGTGATCGCTGAAATATTGCGGTCCCGTCGTCGCGAGCGCCGCGTCGGCGAGGCTGCGGCAGGCGCGCGTCGCGGCGGGACGGCCGTTGAACAGCGTTGCTTGTCCGGTAGCGCCGACCCAGCGTTCGCGCGCGATCGGCTGGTCGATGATGCCGAGCACGGGCCAGCCGTCCTGCAGGAGCGCGATCAGCGTGCCGAAGATCGGCCGGCCGGCCATGAAGCTGACCGTGCCGTCGATCGGGTCGAGCACCCACTGGCGCGCGGCGTCGGGCCGCTCGGCGCCATATTCCTCGCCGATGATGCCGTCGCGCGGCGCTTCGGCATCGAGCAGGCGGCGCATCGCGGCCTCGGCGGCGCGGTCGGCCTCGGTCACCGGCGAGTCGTCACCCTTCGCCTCGTGCGCGAAACCGGCGCGGAAATGGGGGCGGATCACGGCGCCCGCGGCGTCGGCGAGACGGATGGCGAGGGCGATGTCGGATTCGAGGGTCATGCCGGAAACCTCCATATCCCGTTCGCGTCGAGCGCAGTCGAGACACCCCGAAGGCATGCACGAACGATGAGCGTCTCGACTTCGCTCGACACGAACGGAATCTCGAAAATGTCGCGCCTCAATCGAACAGCGACGATACGCTGGTTTCGTCGGCGATGCGCTTGATCGCCTCGCCGAGCAGCGGCGCGACGGTCAGCGCGCGCACCTTGTCGCTGTCGTTGACCGCCTCGGTCGGCATGATCGAGTCGGTGATGACGAGTTCGGTCAGTTCGCTCGCGTTGACGCGCGCCACCGCGCCGCCCGACAGCACGCCGTGGGTGCAATAGGCGACGACGCCCTCTGCCCCCTGCGCCTTCAGCGCGGCGGCGGCGTTGCACAGCGTCCCCGCCGAATCGACGATGTCGTCGATCAGGATGCAGAAGCGCCCCGACACGTCGCCGATGATGTTCATCACCTCTGATTCGCCGGCGCGCTCGCGGCGCTTGTCGACGATCGCCAGCGGCGCGTTGTCGAGCCGCTTGGCGAGCGCGCGGGCGCGCACCACGCCGCCGACGTCGGGCGAGACGACCATCAAATTGCGGTCGCCGAAGCGCGCCTGGATGTCGGCGCTCATCACCGGCGCGGCATAGAGATTGTCGGTCGGGATGTCGAAGAAGCCCTGGATCTGCCCGGCGTGCAGGTCGATCGCGAGCACGCGGTCGGCGCCCGAGGTGGTGATGAGGTTGGCGACCAGCTTGGCCGAGATCGGGGTGCGCGGACCGGGCTTGCGGTCCTGCCGCGCATAGCCGAAATAGGGGATGACGGCGGTGATGCGCTTGGCCGAGGCGCGGCGCAGCGCGTCGGTGATGATCAGCAGTTCCATCAGATTGTCGTTCGCCGGATAGTTGGTCGGCTGGATGACGAACACGTCCTGGCCGCGGACATTCTCGTGAATCTCGACGAACACCTCTTCGTCGGCGAAGCGGCGCACGCTGGTGTCGGCGAGCGGCAATTCCAGATAGTCGGCGATCGCGCGGGCCAGGGGAAGATTGCTGTTGCCGGAAATGAGTTTCATGCGTGGCCCCTTGTCGCGGTGTGGTGGGGAAGGATGCGCGCCCCTTAACCAGCGGGCACGCGAAGGGGAAGGGGGTAAAGGCGGGCGGGCGGTCGCGAACGCGGCGACGCTCGGCGGTTGAAATCGGGGCGGTTGCGCTTAAACCCCTGCCATGACCGAACAGCTTACCATCGTCCTGTCGCAGATGACGCAGGCGGTCGGCGACCTTGCCGCCAACGCCGATGCGATGCGCGCGGCGCGCGCGCGGCACCCCGACGCCGACCTGATCCTGTTTCCCGAACTGCAGCTGATCGGCTATCCGCCCGAGGATCTGGTGCTGAAGCCGGCGCTGGCCCGGCGCGCGGCGGCGCTGCTCGGCGACCTGGCGGCCGAGACCGGCGACGGCGGTCCGGCGATGCTGGTCGGGTCGGTCGAGCGGGGCGACGACGGACGACTCTATAATATCGTCGCGCTGCTCGACGCGGGGCGGGTGGTCGCGACGCGGCGCAAGCACGAACTGCCCAATTACGGCACCTTCGACGAAAAGCGCGTGTTCGCGCCGGGGCCGCTGCCCGACGTCGTCACGTGGCGCGGGGTACGGCTGGGCCTGCCGATCTGCGAGGACGGCTGGCTGCCGACGGTGTGCGGGCATCTGGCGGCGCAGGGGGCCGAGCTGCTGATCTCGGTCAACGGCAGTCCCTATGAGATCGACAAGGACGACCGCCGCCTGACGCAGGTGTTCGCGGCGCGTGTCGCCGAAACCGGGTTGCCGCTGATCTTCCTCAACCGCGTCGGCGGGCAGGACGAGCTGGTGTTCGACGGCTGCTCGTTCGTGCTGAACGCCGACGGGGCGCCCGCGCACCGGCTGATCGACTGGGCGGAGGAGGATCGCGTCACGCGCTGGACGAAGGGAGCGGACGGCTGGGCGTGCGCGCCCGGCGACCTCGCCGAATGGGAGGCGCACCCCGCCGACATCTACAGCGCGATGATCGTCAGCCTGCGCGACTATGTGACGCGCAACGGCTTTCCCGGCGTCGTGCTCGGCCTGTCGGGGGGGATCGATTCGGCGCTGTGCGCCGCGATCGCCGCCGATGCGCTGGGGCCGGACAAGGTCTGGTGCGTGATGCTGCCGAGCCGCTTCACCAGCGCCGAAAGCCTCGACGATGCGCGGGGCTGCGCGCAGATGATCGGGTGCCGGCTCGACACCATCGCCATCGGCCCCGCGGTCGAGGCGTTCGACGCGATGCTGGCGGACAGCTTCGCCGGCCGCGCGGTCGATGCGACCGAGGAGAATATCCAGTCGCGCATCCGCGGGGTGACGCTGATGGCGCTGTCGAACAAGTTCGGGCCGATGCTGCTGACCACCGGCAACAAGAGCGAGATGAGCGTCGGCTATGCGACCATCTATGGCGACATGGCGGGCGGCTACAACCCGCTGAAGGATGCATACAAGACGACGGTGTTCGCCATCGCGCGGTGGCGCAACGCGCATGTCCCGCGGCTGTCGCGCAACCCGCGCGCGCCGGTGATGCCCGATTCGGTCATCACCAAGCCGCCGAGCGCCGAGCTGCGCCCCGACCAGAAGGACGAGGACAGCCTGCCTCCCTATGCGGACCTCGACCGGATGCTGCACATGCTGGTCGAGGAGGAAGCGAGCGTCGACGATGTCGTGGCGCGCCACGGCTTCGACCGCGCGGCGGTGGCGCGGATCGAGCGGCTGCTGATGCTCGCCGAATACAAGCGGCGGCAGGCGCCGCCGGGGGTGAAGCTGTCGACGCGCAACTTCGGCCGCGACCGGCGCTATCCGATCACCCACAGGTTCCGGACGGGGTAGGACGACGTTCGGAACGATTCGCGCAGAGGCGCAGAGATCGCAGAGAGTCCGGTTCAGGCGAAGGCGCGAAAGCGCGAAGAGGTCGCCTTTGCCGCGAAGCGGCTTTCCCTATCCCGCCGCATCCCGCGGCAGCGGGGTCTGAAACAGGACACCATCGGCCACATCTTTTTCGCGTCTTCGCGTGACCCTCTTTTTTCCCTTCTTCATTTTCTCCGCGATCTCTGCGCCTCTGCGCGCAAGAATCGCCTGGCACCGCCGCTCGTCGGCGCGAACCATATATTCCCACCGGCCCCGCAAAGCCGCTATAGGCGCGCATCATGACCGTCATCACCCGCTTCGCGCCCTCGCCAACCGGCAATCTCCATGTCGGCAACGTCCGCACCGCGCTGCACAACTGGCTCTGGGCGCGCAAGCATGGCGGGCGTTTCCTGCTGCGCATCGACGACACCGACCGCGAGCGGTCGAAGGGGGACTATGTCGAGGCGATCCGCACCGACCTTGCGTGGCTGGGGCTCGACGTCGACGGCGAGGAGCGGCAGTCGGCACGCTTCGCGCTCTATGACGAGGTGTTCGCGCGGCTGAAGGCGGCGGGGCGCGTCTATGCCTGTTACGAGACGCCCGAGGAGCTGGACATCCGGCGCAAGGTGCTGCTGTCGCGCGGGCTGCCGCCGGTGTACGAGCGCCGGCCCGACGGGGCGCCGGTGCCCGAAGGGCGCGCGCCGCACTGGCGCTTCCGGCTCGACCATGACGCGCCGATCGCATGGACCGACCTGATTCGCGGGCCGCAGCATTTCGAGCCGAAGACGCTGTCCGACCCGGTGGTGCGGCGCGCCGACGGAAGCTGGCTTTATCTGCTGCCGAGCGTGATCGACGATATCGCGATGGGCATTTCGCACGTCGTGCGCGGCGAGGATCATGTGTCGAACACCGCGGCGCAGATCCAGATGTTCGAAGCGCTGGGCGCGGCACCCCCCGCCTTTGCGCACGAGGCGCTGCTCGTCGGCACCGGGGGCAAATTGTCGAAGCGGCTCGGCGCGCTCGGCATGGCGGACTGGCGCGCGGCGGGGATCGAGCCGATCGCGCTCGCGGCGCTGCTCGCGCGGCTGGGGACGAGCGACCCGGTCGAGCCGGTGACGACGCTCGAGCCGCTGATCGCGGGCATCGACTTCGCGCGCTTCGGCCGCGCCCCGGCGCGCTTCGACGAGGCCGAGCTGGCGCTGCTGAATCAGAAGATCCTCCACCACACCCCCTATGCCGCGGTCGCGCCGCGCCTGCCCGCGGCGATCGACGAAGCGCGCTGGACCGCGATCCGCCCGAACCTGGCGACGGTGGCGGAGGCGGCCGACTGGGTGGCGGTGTTCGACGGCCCCTTCGCGCCGCCCGCGCCCGACGCGGCCGACCGGCCGGTGCTCGCAGCAGCGGCGGTGGCGGCGCCGGCGATCGACTGGAGCGCCGACCCCTGGCACGCGCTGACCGGCGCGGCAAAGGCGGCGACGGGCGCGAAGGGCCGCGCGCTGTTCCTGCCGCTGCGCCGCGCGCTGACCGGGCGCGACCACGGGCCCGACATGGGCGAGCTGCTGCCGCTGATCGCGAGGGACGAGGCGATCGCGCGGCTGTCGGCGGCATAGACGGGGCGGCTGTCCCGCCTCTGTCCGACGCACCGCCATGCTAAAACGCGTTGGCATCATCCCTTTTGGATAGGCAAATGTACCCCGGCGAAAGCCGGCGTCCACGCGGGGGGCCGCACCATGCCATCTGGACCCCGGCTTTCGCCGGGGTACAAGCTCCTACATGTCCGAAGAACCTGTGCGCCAAGCCAAGTCGGCATGACGACTGAAAAAGCGACGGAGCGTCCCCGGCATCTTGTCCTCCCCGCCTCTCCATTGACATTTGCAGTGATGTTATATTATTACATCAATCGACCCGACCGATAGCGGCGGTCGATACGCGGCGGGGCCGGGTCGGCACAGGCAAGGAGAGATGCCATGACGCTGATACCCCTGATTTCGGCCCTCGCGGCGGCGCCGGAGCGCGCCCCTGCCCCCGCCGGCACCCCCGCACCGGGCGCGCGCTACGACCCCGGCGCCGGGCACCGCCCGCTGGCGGCGCTGTTCGCCTTTGGCGTGCCCGCGGCGCTCGTCGTCGCGGTGGCACTGTCGCCGATGATCATCGAGCGCACGCCGACGAGCGCGCCGGTGCCGTGGAAAAGCTTCACCCTGCCCCCGGCGCCGCCGCCCGAACCCCAGCCGCAGCCGCCGCAGGCCGAACCGCAGCCGTCGGCGATGACGACGACGGTCTCGCCGCTGCCGCCGGTCGCGGCGGACCCGCCGTCGGTGCCGCCCGCGCCGCCGCTGACGCCGCCGTCGGGCAGCGGGGCGGGCGTGGCGGTCGCGGTCGATCCGCCGGCCCCGCCGCGCCCGGCGCTCGTCGCCGCCGCGGTCGATCCGCGCTTCGCCGGGACGTTCCAGCCCGACTATCCCGCGCGCGAGCAGCGCGCCGGGATCGAGGGCGTCGTCCGCGTCCGCGTGCTGATCGGCACCGACGGACGGGTCAAGGCGGTCGAGCTGGTCAGCACCGACGACCCCGCCTTCTTCGAGGCGACGCGCAAGCGCGCGCTGTCGAAATGGCGCTTCAAGCCCGCGACGCGCGGCGGCGTGCCCGAGGAAAGCTGGAAGGAGATGACCGTCCGCTTCCAGATCCGCGACGCCTGACGGCGGCGGGCCTGCGGGGAGCGGAGCGGATGGTGCTGCCCCGTTCCCACGCCGCATCGTTGTCCGTCATGCGGAACTGGTTTCAGCATCCATGACCGGACCCTGCGACAGGCACCGCCCGGCTTTTGCCGGGCCGCTCGAAGTGTGGTTGTCTTTGAGCGAACAGGCATGTGCTCCCGCGAAGGCGGGAGCCCAGAGTGTCGGAGAGCCAGCGTTGGCGCGATGAGGCTCTGGGTCCCCGCCTGCGCAGGGACACGGCGGTGCTCGATTCAAGAACGATCCAGCCACGCGGTCGATAAACGGGTTTGTCCAAGCTGGCGCAACCTCTCGCCCGGCCCCGCTTTCGCTTGACATAAGCACCGAATCCCGCCAAGGGCGCCGGGATGAAGGGGGGCGGCGTGCGACGCGGCCCTCTTTGTTTTTCAGCAATCGCCGGGGCCATCGTCCCGCCGCATGCGCCGGACGGGCCGGCGGATGCGTCAATAGTTCGAGGAACATGAGGCCATGGCCAAGCCGACGACCGTCAAGATCAAGCTGGTGAGCACCGCCGACACGGGCTTTTTCTATGTCACAAAGAAGAACCCGCGCACGATGACCGAGAAGATGGCGGTGCGCAAATACGACCCCGTCGCGCGCAAGCACGTCGAGTTCAAGGAAGCCAAGATCAAGTGACGCCGCGCCCGGCGCGCCGATGGCGCGCGGGGTTCGAAAGCGCGTCATCCGGCAAAGGCCGGACGATGGACAGAAGGGCGGCCGCGAGCCGCCCTTTTTCGTGCCCGGCGGTGTGGGGCGGCTTTCGGGGCCGTCCTGTCGGGGTTGAAGCGTATCCCGCCCCATCAGGAGAGGGGTGGGGACAGCGGCCTTGCGCAAGGGTTCGAGCCCTCACCCCCGACCCCTCCCGCAAGCGGGAGGGGAGATTGCTTCTTCGCCGTGCTCCTCGCAATGACGATTCCCTATCATGTCATCATGCTCTAACCCGCTGGGCGGAAGGAGCGGGCATGCGGGTGATGATCCTGGGGGCCGCCGGTTTCATCGGCCGGCACATTCTGACCGCGCTGCGCGACGCGGGGCACGAGGCGGTCGCGGTGGTTCGCCGGGTCGGGCACCTCGAGGCGGCATTTCCGGGGGTTCGGTTCGTGGCGGTCGACCTGGCCGGAGCGACCGATGCGGCGGCGTGGCGCACGCATCTGGACGGCGTCGCCTGCATCGTCAACGCCGCGGGCGTGCTGCGCGGGCCCGATATGGAGGCAGTCCACGTCGCGATGCCGCGCGCTCTGTATGCCGCCGCGCGCGAGGCGGGGGTCGCGCGCGTGGTGCTGCTGTCCGCGATCAGCGCCCGCGAGGAGGTCGGCACCGACTATGCGCGCGCGAAACTGGCGGGCGAGGCCGTGCTGCGCGCCTCGGGGCTCGGCTGGACGATCCTGCGCCCGTCGCTCGTCTATGGCGACGGCAGCTATGGCGGCACCTCGCTGCTGCGCGGAATGGCGGGGCTGCCGCTGGCCGTCCCGCTGCCCGGCGCGGGCGACCAGCGCTTCACCCCGATCCATGTCGACGATCTGGCGCGCGACGTGGCGCGCCTGTGCGCCGACGACCGCTTTGCCGGGCGGACGCTCGAGCCGGTGGGGCCAGAGACGATCGACCTGCGCGGCCTGCTGCGCGCCTATCGCGGCTGGCTGGGGTTCGGCGCGGCGCGCTTCGTGTCGATCCCGATGCCGGTCATGCGCCTGCTCGGCCGGATCGGCGACCTTGCGGGCGACGGGCCGATCGCGAGCAACAGCCTGGCGCAGCTCGTCGCGGGCAACGCCGGCGACAGCGCCGCCTATGCCCGCGAAACCGGCAGCGCGCCGCGCCGGCTGAACGATGCGCTCGCGGCGCGCCCGGCCGAGGTACAGGACCGCTGGCACGCGCGCCTCTTCTTCCTCGCGCCCGCGATCCGCGCGATACTGGCGCTGCTGTGGCTCGCCTCGGCATGGCTCGGGCTGACGCATGGCGGCGAAGCGGCGCGCGCGCTGGCGGCGAGCCTGGGGCTGCCCGCCGGCCTGGCCGACCCGCTGCGCATCGGCGCCAGCCTGGCCGATATCGCGGTGGCGGCGCTGGTGCTGCTCGACCGCAAGGCGCGCTGGAGCACGGTCGTCCAGATCGGCCTGATCCTCGGCTACACGATCGTCATCGGCCTCGCGCTGCCGCGCCTGTGGCTCGATCCGCTGGGTCCGCTGCTCAAGAATCTGCCGATCCTGCTGCTCGTCGCGGTGCACGGCGCCATCGGGGACAAGAGATGACCGACCTCTATCTGCTGGTGAAGATGCTGCACATCGTCAGCAGCACCGTGCTGTTCGGCTTCGGCGCCGGGACCGCCTGGTATCTGTGGAACGCCCATCTGACGCGCGACCCGGCGACGATCGCCGCCATCGGCCGCATGGTGGTGCGCGCCGACTGGATCTTCACCGGCACCAGCGGCGTCGTGCAGCCGGCGAGCGGCTTGTGGCTCGCGCATCACGCGGGCTATCCGCTGACCGAGCCGTGGCTGCTCGCGACATATGCGCTCTATGCGCTGGCCTTTGCCTGCTGGGCGCCGGTCGTCGGCCTGCAGATTCGTGCGCAGCGGCTTGCCGAGGCGGCGGCGCGCGCCGGGCGGCCGCTGGGGCCGGATTACGAGCAGACGATGCGGCTGTGGTTCCTGCTCGGCTGGCCCGCGTTTCTGGGGCTGGTCGGCGTCTTCTGGCTGATGGTGGCGAAGCCGGCGCTCTGGTGAGCGGTCACAGGTCGCGCAGGGGGCGGCGCGAGGCGTCGTCCTCGACGATCGTGCGGATCGCGATCAGCGTGGTGAAGGAATGCACGCCCTTATCCTCGCCGAGCGCGCGGCGCGTGAAGGCTTCATATTCCTCCATCGACCCGACCTGCACCTTCAGCAGGAAGTCGTCCTCGCCGGTCACGTCCCACGCGCCGGTGATTTCGGGGTGGCGCGCGATCTCGCGCGCGAAGCCGTCCATCGTCTGCGCGCCCGCCTGTTCCATCCGCACCAGCACATGCATGGTCAGCGCCGATCCGGTCAGCGCCGGGTCGACGATCGCGCGGTCGGCGACGATCACCTTTTCGTCGCGCAGCCGCCGCAGCCGCCGCAACACCGCCGACACCGACAGCCCCACCTTGTCGGCGAGAGTCCGCGCGGGTTCGAGATTGTCGGCGCGCACCAGTTCGAGCAGCCGGCGGTCGAAACGGTCGAGGTCGATCTTTTTTCGCATTCCTTGCGTCATAACGCGAATTTTGGTCGCCGCCATGACCAAAATCGGCGCCAATGGCCGGGCCCGATGGCGTAGATCATGGCTGCGCCAAGGGCTTCTCCCCTCCCCTCCCTTCTCCTTGCGCGCAACGATCGATTCAGGAGATACGACATGACTCGCAACGCATCCCGTTCGGGCCCGATCGGCCAGTTCTGGACCATGATGATCGAAGCATCGACCGCCGCGGTGGCGGTCCATTATGATTCGCCGTGGCAGCGGCAGCCCGCGCCGGCGGGCCTGCGCCGGACCGCGCGGCGTTCCGTCCTCGCCTGATCGCGGGCGGGGCTGGAGCGGCCGTCTTTGGATGACGCTCCGGTCGACCCGTCATTGCGAGCGGCGAAGCCGCGCGGCAATCCAGAGCGGTGTAAACCGCCCTGGATTGCTTCGCTCCGCTCGCAATGACGAAGTGGGCCAATCCAGGGTCGTCATGTTCCAGTCCTGGGCATCGGAAACCGCCTTCTGCGCCGGGACACATCGATTGATGGGACGGTCCTAGGCGAAGGCGCCGACGCTTTCGATGAAGCGGATCACCGATATGGGTTTCGAGACATAGGCTTCCGCCCCCGCGGCGCGGATCTGTTCCTCGTCGCCCTTTCCCGCATAGGCGGTCACCGCCATGATCGGCACCGCGCGCAGCGCCGGGTCGGCCTTGACCTGGCCGATCAGTTCGAGCCCGCTGACGTGCGGCAGCTGGATGTCCATGATGATCAGGTCGGGCGCGATCTCGCGCGCCTTCGCCAGCGCGTCGCGGCCGTCGCGCACCGGGTGCGCGCTGTAGCCGTGGGCGTTGAGCAGGTCGCAGAACAGGCGCAGGTTGAGCTCGTTATCCTCGACGACCAGGACGGTCTTTCCCATGATCTGCCGCTTTCCCCGCTTGCGTCCGCGGCTCGTTTAGGCGAATCGGCGGCCGGACACAATTGCTTCCCATGGAAGGATCGCCTCTTGCGGGATGATGACGCGGCGCTGGCGCTGCGGGCGCTCGGCTGGATCGTCGGCGACGAGTCGCGCGCCGAGCGGCTGCTCGCGACGACCGGGCTGACGCCCGATGGCCTGCGCGCCGCGCTGGGGCAGCGCGCGACGCTGGCGGCGGTGCTCGCCTTCCTGACCGCGTACGAGCCCGACCTTGTCGCCTGCGCCGCGGCACTCGATATAGAGCCGGAGGCGCTGGCCGCCGCGGCGCGCCGACTGGAAGGACAGGAAGGACAGGAAGCATGACTCGCCCGCTCGTCATCAGCGATTGCGACGAGGTGCTGATGCACATGGTCGTGCCCTTCGCGCAGTGGGTCGACGAGGCGCACGGCGTGCTGTTCCGCATGGAGGACACGAGCTTCGCCAATGCGCTGAAGCGCAAGGCGTGCGGCACGCCGCTGGAGGCGGCCGAGGTGTGGCCGCTGCTCGACGGATTCTTCCGCACCGAGATGGCGCGGCAATATCCGATCCCCGGCGCGGTCGCCGCGATGGCCGCGATCGCGCGCGTCGCCGACATCGTCATCCTGACCAACGTCGGCCCCGACCACCAGCAGCGCCGCGCCGACCAGCTCGCCGCGCTGGGCCTCGACGCGCCGGTGATCGGCAGCCGCGGCGGCAAGGGCGAGCCGGTGCGCCGGCTGATCGAGGAGCGCGCGCCGAGCGTCACGATATTCATCGACGACTTGCCGAATCACCACCATTCGGTCGCCGCCGCGGCGCCCGACGTGTGGCGGCTGCACATGGTCGGCGAGCCCGCGATCGCCGGCCGGATTCCCGCCGCCGCGCACGCGCACGCGCGCATCGACGAGTGGACCGCGGCGCGCGAGTGGATCCTCGCGCGCATCGCCGGAAACCTGCCGGCCCCGGCCCTTTGACCCGACAACCGATGGAAGGATTTACGATGGATATTGCCGCCAAGCTTGCCGAACTCGGCCTCGACCTGCCGACGCCCGCCGCGCCGGTCGCCGCCTATGTGCCCGTCGTCGAGCAGGGGGGGCTGCTGCACGTCAGCGGGCAGCTGCCGTTCCGCGACGGGCAACTCGTCACCGGGCGGCTGGGCGCCGACATGGACGAGGCGAGCGGCTATGACGCCGCGCGCCGCTGCGCGCTGATGATCGTCGCGCAGGTCGGCAAGGCGGTCGACGGCGACTGGTCGCGCGTCGAGCGAATCGTCAAGCTGGGCGTGTTCGTGAACAGCGATCCCGGTTTCACGCAGCAGCCCAAGGTCGCGAACGGCGCGTCGGAACTGATGGAATCGCTGTTCGGCGAGGCCGGGCGCCATGCGCGCAGCGCGGTCGGCGTTCCGGTGCTGCCGCTGGGCGCTGCGGTCGAGGTCGACGCCATCGTGGCGGTGCGGCCGGCGTAGGAAATCGCCTTGCGCGACGTCCCATGTCTTTCCGTGTCCCCGCGAAGGCGGGAACCCATCTCCTGCCGGTTCCATCTTGCGCCAACCGGAGATGGACCCCCGCCTTCGCGGGGGAACACGGCCTTTCCTTTCCTCGTCGGCGGCGTCTGAATGGCCGACGCCGACCCGCCCGCGCGGACGATTTCGCTCGGCACCGGGGTCGCCGCGGTCGAGGCGGCGGCGTGGGACGCGCTGGCGGGGGGCGCCAATCCCTTCGTCGGCCATGCCTTTCTGTCGCTGCTTGAGGAATCGGGAAGCGTCGGGCCGAGGACGGGCTGGCAGCCGGCGCCGCTGCTGGTCGACGACGGCGCGGGCGCGCTGGTCGCCGCGGCGCCCGCTTACCTGAAGACGCACAGCCAGGGCGAATATGTCTTCGACCACGGCTGGGCCGACGCGTGGGCGCGTGCGGGCGGCGCCTATTACCCAAAGCTGCAGATCGCGGTGCCCTTTACCCCGGTGCCGGGGCCGCGGCTGCTGGCGGCGGGGGACGAGGACGCGCGGCTGCTGATCCGCGCCGCCGAGGCGGTGGTGCGGCAGAACGAGCTGTCGTCGGCGCATGCGACCTTCGTCGCGCCCGAACAGATGCCGCTGTTCGAGGCGGCAGGATGGCTGGTGCGGCGCGACGTCCAGTTCCATTTCGCCAATCCCGGCTATCGCAGTTTCGACGATTTTCTCGCCACGCTGACCTCCGCCAAGCGCAAGCAACTGCGCAAGGAGCGCGCGCGCGCGGTGGTGGGGCTGCGGATCGAGCAGGTGACGGGCGATGCGATCGGCCCCGCGCACTGGGATGCGATGTGGGCCTTCTATCAGGACACCGGCGGGCGCAAATGGGGGCACCCCTATCTGACGCGCGCGGCGTTCGACCTGATCGGCGCGCGGATGGCCGATCGCGTGCTGCTGATCGTCGCCTATGACGGCGATACGCCGGTCGCGGGGGCGATGCACCTGATCGGCGCCGACACGCTTTATGGCCGCTATTGGGGCTGTGTGGCCGACATCCCCTATCTGCATTTCGAGCTTTGCTATTACCGCGCGATCGACGTCGCGATCGAACGCGGGCTGGCGCGCGTCGAGGCGGGCGCGCAGGGCGGGCACAAGCTCGCGCGCGGCTACGGCCCCGTCGCGACCTGGTCGGCGCATTTCATCGCCGACCCGGGGTTCCGGCGCGCGGTGGCAGATTTCCTGGAGCGCGAACGCGCGGCCGAGATGCAGGAAATGGAATGGCTGGAAGGCCATATGCCGTTCCGGCGGGCGGATTGAATCTCACGCAAAGGCGCGAAGGCGCGAAGAAGAAAATCTCACACGAAGACACGAAGAGGACGGTTTCTGCCGTTCTGTCTCGCGATCATCATAGGAGATTATCTGGCCGGACGTTGTCCGGCCCTTTTTCAACCGGCGTCGAAATCGGCGCAACGATCGAGTCGCATCACGCCCTCTTCGTGTCTTCGTGTGAGATTATCCGAAAACCGGCCATGCAATTCTCTTCGCGCCTTCGCGCCTTTGCGTGAGATTCCAGAACGCCCACGCAGACCGGGCAAGACGTCAGGCCGCGAAGCGGCGGGCGGCGGGACGGCGGGCGGTCTCGTCGAGCCAGGCGCGCGCCTGGCGCTGCGCCTCGGCGATTTCGTCGCGGCTCATTTCGTTCGACACGTCGGCGCGGCACTGCTGGCCTTCGACATTGCCGCCGAGCGCGGCGAGGTTGAACCATTTATGCGCCTGGATCAGGTCGACATCGACCCCGCCGGTGCCGGTCGAGAATGCGACGCCCAGGTCGAAATAGGCACTCGCATCGCCGCGCGCGGCGTCGAGCAGCCGGCTTTCGATCAGATATTGGGCAGACTTCAGACTGTTCGCCATGATAACCCCCTGTCGCCTCCACCCCACATGGAGACCTCGGCCCCAAAGTTGCGGCTTATGGTCAACAAAGCGTTAACGACGCGGCGGTTTTTTGGGGATTGGTAGCGGCGAGCGCCGTAATCCGCGGGTTTTCGAACCATGCTTTCCCGAAAGAGGGTGCTACTCGACCGCCAGATTGTCGATCAGGCGCGTGGTGCCGATCCGCGCCGCCGCGAGCAGGCGGGCCGGGGCGCGATATTCGGTCAGCCGTTCGAGGCTGTCGGCATCGGCGAGCGCGACATAGTCGACGCTGGCGAAACCGCCCGCGCGGATCGCCGCCTCGGCATCGGCGAGCGCCGCGGCGACCGCGCCGCCGCCGGCGATCGCCGCCGCCGCGGTGCGCAGCGCGGCGGGAAAGGCGGCGGCGGCGGCGCGCTGATCGGCGGTCAGATAGGCGTTGCGCGACGACAGCGCGAGCCCGTCGGGATCGCGCGCGATCGGCGCCCCCAGGATATCGATCGCGAAGTCGAGGTCGCGCGCCATGCGGCGGATGATCGCAAGCTGCTGCCAGTCCTTTTCGCCGAAGATCGCGATGTCGGGGCGCACCTGGTTGAACAGCTTGGCGACGACGGTCGCGACGCCGTCGAAATGGCCCGGCCGCGCCGCGCCGCAATAGTCGGCGCCGAGTTCGGCGACCGCGATATGCGTCGCATGGCCGGGCGGATACATGACGGAGACGTCGGGCGCCCAGAGCAGCGCCGCGCCTTCCTCGACCAGCAGCGCGGCGTCGTGCGCCTCGTCGCGCGGATAGGCGGCGAAATCCTCGTTCGGGCCGAACTGCGTCGGGTTGACGAAGATCGACACGACGACATGGTCGGCGACGCGCCGCGCCATCCGCACCAGCGACAGGTGCCCCGCGTGCAGCGCGCCCATCGTCGGGACCAGCGCGACGCTCTTGCGCCCCAGTTTGAGCGCGTCGACCGCGCGACGAAGCGTGGCGATATCACGGATGATTTGCACGGCCGCCCGCCCTCCGATATTGGCGGCGTCCATACGCCACCCCATGCGGCCGCCATGCCGCGCCGACAGGAAAATCGCAACGCTCATGACGAAGCCAGCCCCCCACCGGATCATCTTTGCCAATGAAAAGGGCGGGACGGGCAAGTCGACCTGCGCGGTGCATTTCGCGGTCGCGCTGGCGAGCATGGGGTGGCGCGTCGCCGGAATCGACCTCGACCCGCGCCAGCGCACCTTTCACCGCTATCTCGACAATCGCACCAGCACCGCGAAGCGCCGCGGCATCGAATTGCCCATCCCGCATTTCGAGGTGTTCGAAGGCTCGACGGTCGAGGAACTCGACGAACAGGTCGCGCGGCTGGCCGAGGACGCCGACTATCTGATCGCCGACACGCCGGGGCGCGACGACCCGTTCGCGCGGCACATCGCGACCAGCGCCGACACGCTGGTGACGCCGATCAACGACAGCTTCATCGATTTCGACCTGATCGGCCAGGTCGATCCCGAGACGTTCCAGGTCGTGCGCCCCAGCTTCTATTCGGAGCTGATCTGGGACACGCGCAAGGCGCGCGCCAAGAGCGACGGGCGGACGATCGACTGGATCATCCTGCGCAACCGTCTGCAGCATGTCGACGCGCACAACATGCGGCGCGTCGGCGAGGCGCTGAACCAGCTGTCGCGGCGCGTCGGCTTTCGCGTCATCCCGGGGCTGGGCGAACGCGTCATCTATCGCGAGCTGTTCCCGGCCGGGCTGACGCTGCTCGACAAGGCGCATCTCGGCGGCATGGGGATGGGGCATGTCGTCGCGCGGCAGGAACTGCGCGAGGCGATGGCGGGACTGAACCTTCCGGCGCGCGAGCGGTTTCATCCCGATGGCGACCTGTTCGCCGTCGCCTGACCCCCTTCGCGCAGGAGCATCATCCATGACCGCCGTTTCCGAGCCCGTTGCCGCCCACGTCTTTCACCCGACGATGCTGCGCGAATATGATATCCGAGGCGTCGTCGGCGACACGCTGACCGCCGCCGACGCAAGGGCGATCGGCCGCAGCTTTGCGACGCTGATCCGCCGCGCGGGCGGCCGGCGCATCGCCGTCGGCTATGACGGGCGGCTGTCGTCGCCGATGCTGGAAGAGGCGCTGGTCGAGGGGATCAACGCGGCGGGGATCGATGCGCTGCGCGTCGGGCTGGGGCCGACGCCGATGCTCTATTACGCCGCGTCAACCGAAGAGGTCGATGGCGGCATACAGATAACCGGCAGCCATAATCCCCCCGATTACAATGGCTTCAAGATGGTGTTTCAAGGACGCCCCTTCTTCGGCGCCGACATCAGGCGGATCGGCGAAATGGCCGCCGCGGGCGACTGGGACAGCGGTGAGGGCGGATCGCAGCGCATCGACATCGTCGACGCCTATGTCGATCGGCTGGTCGAGGGATTCGCCGGCGGCGCCTTTCGCATCGGCTGGGACGCCGGCAACGGCGCCGCGGGCACCGTGATCGAAAAGCTCACGGCGCGGCTGCCCGGGGAGCATCATCTGCTGTTCACCACCATCGACGGCCATTTCCCGAACCACCATCCCGATCCGACGGTCGAGGCGAACCTCGCCGATCTGCGCAAGCTGGTCGCGGAGAGAAGCCTCGATTTCGGCGTCGCTTTCGATGGCGACGGCGACCGCATCGGCGCGATCGACGGCCAGGGCCGCGTGATCTGGGGCGACCAGCTGCTGCAGATCTATGCCGCCGCGGTGCTCAGGGAGCATCCGGGCGCGACGATCATCGCCGACGTCAAGGCGAGCCAGGCGCTGTTCGACCGCGTCGCCGAACTGGGCGGCACGCCGCTGATGTGGAAGACCGGGCACAGCCTGATCAAGGCGAAGATGAAGGAAACCGGCAGCCCGCTCGCCGGCGAGATGAGCGGGCATATCTTCTTCGCCGACCGCTATTACGGCTATGACGACGCGCCCTATGCCGCGGTGCGGCTGATCGAGGCGGCGACCAAGCTGGGCAGGAGCGTCACCGAATTGCGCGACGCGATGCCGGCGATGGTCAACACCCCCGAATTGCGCTTCCAGGTCGACGAGGCGCGCAAATTCGCCATTGTGGACGAGGTTCTCGACCGGCTGACGGCGGCGGGCGCGCAGGTCGACCGCACCGACGGCGCGCGCGTGCTTACCGACGACGGCTGGTGGCTGCTGCGCGCGTCGAACACGCAGGACGTGCTCGTCGCGCGCGCCGAGGCGCGGGACGAGGCGGCGCTCGCGCGGCTGCTCGCGGCGATCGACGACCAACTCGCGCAGTCGGGGGTGGAAAGAGTGCCGCAAGCGGCGCACTGATCCCCTCCCCTCCCGGTGGCGCGAGGGGTCGTGAGACCCGGCTCGGTGCAGCGGGGCTATGGCCCGGGGATTCGGGTTTCGGCGCACTGCCCCGTTCGTTCGTCATGCTGAACTCGTTTCAGCATCCATGGCCGGACCCTCCCTTTTGTGCTGCCTTTCATTCGAGGGCAGACCATGGACTCCCGGATCGGGTCCGGGGGGGCGAGCTCTGAAACGAGTTGGCATATATGTTCTTCAGCCAAGTCAGGAGCTGTTCCCCGGCGGAAGCCGGGGCCCAGATGGCACAGCGCTGCTTCGCATGGACCCCGGCTTTCGCCGGGGAACAGTGACTTGTCGAAAATGTGCGGTAGAGCCGGATTCCGACGAGCCATGGTTGCAACCCGTTGGGTCGGCCGCGCTGTCGATGCCCACCCCGCTTCGGCTAGGCAGCGAGCTCGCGAGCCTCGCTGCCCCTCCCGCAAGCAGGCGGGGAAATCGTCCTTGCAAAATCCCTGCCAGATTGACGGTCGCCGCGTCGCTGCGCTAACGCCCCAGCGGGGGCCCGAACGGATCTGACCTGCCTATGACCGACGAATCCACTGCTGCACCTTTGGCCGAAGGCGACCATGGCGTCGCCGAGCATGTCTCGCACGTCCAGCAGGATGCGGCGGCGGGCAACGGGCTCGCGGTCGTGTCTATCGCGAAGAGCTACGACAAGCGCGTCGTGCTGTCCGACGTGTCGCTGTCGGTCGGCAAGGGCGAGGTCGTCGGCCTGCTCGGCCCGAACGGCGCGGGCAAGACGACCTGCTTCTATTCGATCATGGGGCTGGTGAAGCCCGACGCCGGGCGCATCATGCTCGACGGCGCCGACATCACCGAACTGCCGATGTATCGCCGCGCGATCCTGGGCCTCGGCTATCTGCCGCAGGAAACCTCGATCTTTCGCGGCATGACGGTCGAGCAGAATATCGCCGCGGTGCTCGAACTCGCCGAGCCCGACCGGCTGGCGCGCCAGCAGCGGCTCGACGAGCTGCTCGACGAATTCGGGCTGACGCGGCTGCGCGGCGCGTCGGCGATGGCGCTGTCGGGGGGCGAGCGGCGGCGCGCCGAAATCGCGCGCGCGCTGGCGGCGAACCCGTCGATCATGCTGCTCGACGAACCCTTCGCGGGCATCGACCCGATCTCGATCGCCGACATCCGCGACCTCGTCGCCGACCTCAAGACGCGCGGCATCGGGGTGCTGATCACCGACCACAATGTCCGCGAGACGCTCGACCTCGTCGACCGCGCCTGCATCATCTACGACGGCAAGGTGCTGCTCGCGGGATCGCCCGCCGAACTGGTCGCCGACCCCGACGTGCGCCGCCTGTATCTGGGCGAGGGTTTCTCGCTGTGACGAACTGGAGCTTTTCCGGTGCGGTTTGAGCAGTTTTCAGTTTCCGTTCGCATCAAGCGAAGTCGAGATGTTCCTCGGCCTTGCGCCACGCTGATGGGTGTCTCGACTTCGCTCGACACGAACGGAACAAGAAGCAGATAACCGCCGGTGGCGTTGGGTCCGCGCCTCGATCTCCGCCAGTCGCAATCGCTGGTGATGACGCCGCAGCTCCAGCAGGCGATCAAGCTGCTCGCGCTGTCGAACCTCGAACTCGAGGCCTATCTGGCCGAGGCGCTCGAAGGCAATCCGCTGCTCGACACCGCCTCCGCCGACGGCGACGGGGCGGGCGACGAGCGCGGGGAAGAGGCGGGCGAGGCGGCGCCCGAGGCCGCCGGTGAAGGTCCCGACGCCGAACCGACGCTCGCCTCCGACGCGGGCAGCGACCTCGACGTCGATTTCGACGAGCGCTTCCACCACGACAGCGCGAGCGACAGCGTCGGGCTGTCGGGATCGGGCGAGGCCGTCGATTTCGACAGCTTCGCGGGCGCCGAGGGCACGCTCTACGACCATCTGCTCGCGCAGGTCGGCGAGCGCTTCGACGGGATCGAGGCGATGGTCGCCGAACAGATCGTCGCGCTGATCGATGAGGCAGGCTATCTGCGCGCCGACCTCGCCGACCTCGCGCAGCGGCTCGGCGTGCCGCTGGCGCTGGTCGAGGCGGTGCTGGCGGGGGTGCAGGGCTTCGACCCCGCGGGCGTCGGCGCGCGCGACCTCGCCGAATGCATCGCGATCCAGGCGCGCGAGGCCGACCGCTACGATCCCGCGATGGCGACAATGATCGCGCACCTCGACCTGGTGGCGAAGGGCGCCTTTCCGCAGCTCAAGCGCATCTGCGGGGTCGACGACGAGGATCTGGCCGACATGATCCGCGAGCTGCGCGGCTACGACCCCAAGCCGGGGCTGCGCTTCGGCGGCGGCGCGGCGCAGGCGGTCGTCCCCGACCTGTTCGTGCAGCGCACCGCGCAGGGCTGGGCGGTCGAGGTCAACAGCGGCACGCTGCCGCGCCTGCTCGTCAATCGCCGCTATTACAGCGAACTGGCGCGCGGGGCGGCGGCGAAGAGCAAGGCGTGGCTGTCCGAACAGCTCGCGGGCGCCAACTGGCTGGTGCGCGCGCTCGACCAGCGCCAGCGCACGATCGTCAAGGTGGCGAGCGAGATCGTCCGGCAGCAGGAGGGCTTCTTCCTCCACGGCGTCGCGCACATGCGCCCGCTGACGCTGCGGCAGGTCGCCGAGGCGATCGGGATGCACGAATCGACCGTCAGCCGCGTCACCAGCAACAAATATCTGTCGTGCGCGCGCGGCCTGTTCGAGCTGAAATATTTCTTCTCGAGCGGTATCGCGGCGACCGACGGCGACGGCGCGGTGTCGGCCGAGGCGATCAAGAGCCGGATCCGCGCGCTGATCGAGGCCGAGGATGCCAAGGCGATCCTGTCCGACGAGACGATCGCGCAGAAGCTGGCGGCCGAGGGCCACGCGGTCGCGCGGCGCACCGTGGTCAAATATCGCGAGGCGATGGGCTATGGCTCGTCGGTGCAGCGGCGGCGGCAGAAGGCGCTGGCGGGGTAGGATTTGATTCGCGCAGAGGCGCAAAGATCGCAGAGATTCTCGTCATGCCGGACCTGTTTCAGCCTCCATGACCGGGCCTTTCGCCGGACACGATCCCATTTTTTCACGCGAAGACGCGAAGACGCGAAGAGGCTATGCTTGCCGCGAAGAGGCTTTCTCTTTCAACGTGGCGGCTGACCGCACCGTCCCGAAGAATAAGGGGCCTGTCGGCCCGAGCCTTCTTCTTCGCGCCTTCGCGTCTTCGCGTGAAATCAATTGGCGCTGCCCTGTCAGGCCGGCACGGGCCCATGGAGGCTGAAACAGGTCCGGCATGACGAGGGCGGCAATCGGCAGCCTTCCTTCTCCGTGATCTTTGCGCCGCTGCGCGAATCTTTTCCGGGCCGATCGGCGGCGGCGCGGTTGACTTTTCCTGCCCGTCGCCATAGGTGCGCGCCTTCGCGTGACAACGCTCAGACCTTTACGGAAAAGACCATGAAGATTCGCAACAGCCTGAAGTCGCTGAAGGACCGCCATCGGGACAACCGCGTGATTCGTCGCCGCGGCCGGACCTATGTGATCAACAAGACCAACCGCCGCTTCAAGGCGCGCCAGGGCTGACGGCCTTGCCGGGACCACGGGTCCCCGCGCATCTGCGAGCCAGCGTGACGCCGTCGGATGCTTCCGGCGGCGCTTTCGCGTGTCGGGAGCGGCCATGATCCGCCAAAGCGTGATCTTCGACGTCGGCAAGGTGCTGTTCGACTGGGACCTGCGCTACCTGTTCGCCAAGCTGATCGACGACCCGGCCGAGCTCGAATGGTTCGTGACCCACGTCGTCACCGCCGAATGGCATTTCCAGCACGACGCGGGGCGCCCGCTTGCGGAGATGGTGCCCGAGCGCAAGGCCGCATTCCCGGCGCACGGCGCGCTGATCGACGCTTATGCGACGCGCTTCAACGAGACGATCCCGGGGCCGGTGCCCGGCAGCCTCGACCTTGTCGCGCGGCTCGACGCGGCGGGGGTGCCGCTGTTCGCGATCACCAATTTCGGGCATGAATTCTGGCAGGCCTTCCGCCCGACGCAGCCGGTGTTCGACCGTTTCCGCGACATCATCGTGTCGGGCACCGAGCGGCTGACCAAGCCCGACGCGGCGATCTATGCGCTCGCGATCGAGCGATTCGGCATCGACCCGGCGGGCGCGCTGTTCGTCGACGACAATGCCGCCAATGTCGCGGGCGCCGAAGCCGCGGGTATCGCGGCGCATCTGTTCAGCGATGCGGCGGGGCTGGAGGCCGAGTTGGCGGCGCGGGGATTTCTGGCGGAATAATTCCATTTCACGCGAAGCCGCGAAGGCCCGAAGAAATGGCGCCTGCCGCGAAGCGGCCTTCTTTTCCCGGCGTCGCGGTCACCCGCATGCCGTGATGGGAAAAAGGCCTGTCGGCCCGAACCGGCCTCTTCGCGCCTTCGCGCCTTCGCGTGAAAATTTCAAAAAACCCTATTTCTCCACCCCGAGCTGGGTCAGCACGAAGGCATATTCCTCGGCATCCTCGCGCAGCGCGCCCCAGCGGCCCGACTTGCCGGCGTGGCCCGCGCCCATGTTGGTGCGCAGCAGCAGCGGCGCGTCGTTGGTGCGGACGCTGCGCAGCTTCGCGACCCATTTGGCGGGCTCCCAATAGGTGACGCGCGGGTCGTTGAGGCCCGCCGACACCAGCATCGGCGGATAGGCCTTTGCCGTCACATTGTCGTAGGGGCTGTACGACAGCATATAGTCGAACGCCGCCTTGTCGGTGATCGGATTGCCCCATTCGGGCCATTCGCCGGGGGTCAGCGGCAGCGTTTCGTCGACCATCGTGTTGATCACGTCGGCGAAGGGCACCCCCGCGAGCAACGCGCCCCACAATTCGGGCGCCTCGTTATACACCGCGCCCATCACCTGCCCGCCCGCCGAGCGGCCCTCGATCGAGATCCTGCCCGCGCTGGTATAGCCTTTCGCGATCAGCCCCTTCGCGACGTCGATGAAGTCGTGGAACGTGTTCTTGCGCCGGTCGGTCTTGCCCGCGAGATACCATGCGCGGCCGAGATCGTCGCCGCCGCGGACATGCGCGATCGCATAGATCATCCCGCGATCGACGAGGCTGAGCCGCGTCGTCGAAAAGCCCGGTGCAACGCGATAGCCGTAACTGCCGTAGACATAGAGGTGCATCGGCGCGCTGCCGTCGCGCGGCGTGCCCTTCCTGTAGACGAGCGAGGCGGGAATCATCGTCCGCCCGTCGCGCGAGGGCAGGTTAACCCATTCGGTTACATATTGACTTGCATCATAACCCGAAGGGATTTCCTGCACTTTCAAAGTTTCGAGCGTGCCGGCGGCGACGTCATAGTCGTAAACGGTGTCGGGGGTGACCATCGATTCATAATCGATGCGGATCTTGTCCTGATGATATTCGGGATTGTCGCCGAGCCCCGCGACGTAGGTCGCCTCCGGAAAGGCGATGCGCCCCGGCGTCAGCGGCGCGTCGTAGCGGCGCACGTCGACCTGATCGAGCCCGTCCTCGCGGCTTTCGAGCACGAAATAGTCGCGGAAGACCGACAGGCCGGTGATGTAGCTGTGGTCCGACCCCGCGATCAGCGTCGTCCATTCGCCAGGCGCCGCGAGGCTGGCGGTCGCGACGCGGAAATTGGGATGGTCGTCGTTGGTCAGGATGTAGAGCGTGCCCTCGCGCTCGTCGACGCTATACTCGCGGCCCTTCCGGCGCGGCGACACGAGCAGCGGTTTCGCCTCCGGATCGGCGGCGGGGAGCAGATAGACCTCGCTCGTTTCGTTGTCGCCGGTCGCGATGACGATATAATTGTCGGCGGCGGTCTTGCCGATGCCGACGCCGAAGCCGATGTCGGCCTCCTTGTAGAGCAATTTGTCGTCGGCGACCGGGGTGCCGAGCCGGTGCAGGTGGACATTGTCGGTGCGCCAGTTCTCGTTGGCGAGGCCATAGAGCAGCGCGTCGCCGCCCGCGGTCCACACCAGCGACGACAAAGTGCCGGGGATGACGTCGGGCAGCATGGCGCCGGTTTCGAGGTCGCGGAAGCGCACCTCGAAGCGTTCGGAGCCATTGTCGTCGACGGCATAGGCCATCAGGCGACCGTTCGGGCTGACCGCCATGTCGGAGAGGCGGAAATACTCCTTGCCCGCGGCGAGCGCGACCTCATCGAGGATCAGCTGCGCGTCGCCGCCCGCGACGGGGCGGCGGTACCATTTCTTATACTCCGCCCCTTCCTCGAATTCGATCCAGTAGAGCCAGTCGCCGTCCTTCTGCGGCACGCTGGCGTCGGCCTCCTTGATACGGCCCTTCATTTCCTGGAACAGCGTTTCGACCAGCCCCTCGTGCGGCTTCATCGCCGCGTCGAACCAGGCGTTTTCGGCCTTCACATAGGCGAGCACGTCGGGGTCGTCGACCACCGGATAGCTTTCGTCGCGCAACCAGTGCCACGGGTCGGACAGCGTCTTGCCGTGCAGGGTCAGCGTATGCGGGCGCTGCTCGGCGACGGGCGCGGAGGGCAGGGGGGCGGCAGGCTGGGTCAACGCTTTTTCTTCCTCTTCGGCGAAAACGGGAACGGTCCCGACAAGCAGGGTGGCAATTGCCGCCAGAAACGCCCAAATAGCGCGCATCGCAAAAACTCCCGCGGCATCGCCCCGACAGCGGGGATCGGCCGCGATGTAGGAACAAGGAAAGCCATATGTCCAGCGCCGTTCATGCCGACCGCCTCGCCCGCCTGCGCGCCGAGTTGAAGGCGCGCGGCCTCGACGGCTTCGTGGTACCGATCAGCGACGAGCATATGAGCGAATATGTCGGCGCCTATGCGCAGCGGCTCGCGTGGCTCACCGGCTTCGGCGGCTCGGCGGGCACCGCGGCGGTGCTGCCCGAAAAGGCGGCGATCTTCGTCGACGGGCGCTATACGGTGCAGGTGCGCGACCAGGTCGACGGGACGCTCTACGACTATGTCGGGGTGCCGCAGTCGAGCGTCGCCGAATGGCTGGGCGCCAACGTCGGCGCCGGGCAGCGGATCGGCTATGACCCGTGGCTGCACGGCATCGACTGGGCGCGCGGGCTCGCGCATGCTCTCGCGGCCAAGGGTGCCGAACTGGTCGCGGTCGACAGCAATCCGGTCGACGCGGCGTGGGACGAGCGGCCGGCGCCGAGCGCCGCGCCGGTGACGGTGCACGATACCGCGCTCGCCGGACAGTCGGCGGCCGACAAGCGCGCGATCATCGCCGACTGGCTGAAGGCGAAGGGGCTCGACACGACGGTGATGACCGCGCTCGATTCGATCGCCTGGACCTTCAACATCCGCGGCACCGACGTCACCCATACGCCGGTCGGGCTGGCCTTCGCGCTGCTTCATGCCGACGCCACCGCCGACCTGTTCATCGCGCCCGAGAAGATCACCGAGGCGGTGCGCGCGCATCTGGGCAACAGCGTGCGCATCCACGACCGCGACGCTTTCGAGGCGGCGCTCGCCGAGCTGGCAGGCAAGAAGGTGGCGGTCGATCCCGACCGCGCGGTCGCAGCGATCTTCACCGCGCTCGAAGGCGCGGGCGCGCGGATCGAGCGCCACCGCGACCCGGCGGTGCTGCCCAAGGCGATCAAGAACGACACCGAGCTGGGCGGCACCCGCGCCGCGCATGTCCGCGACGGCGTCGCGGTCGCGCGCTTCCTGAAATGGATGGAGGCGCACGCGCCGCAGGGCGGGCTCGACGAACTGTCCGCCGCGGCGAAGCTGCGCGCCTTTCGCGAGGAGAGCGGCGCGCTGAGGGACCTGTCGTTCGACACCATCTCGGCCGCGGGGCCGAACGGCGCGCTGCCGCATTACAAGGTCGACGAGACGACCAATCGCGCGGTCGAGACCGGCACGCTCTACCTCGTCGATTCGGGCGGCCAATATGCCGACGGCACCACCGACATCACCCGCACGATCGCGATCGGCCGGCCGACCGCCGAGATGCGCCGCCGCTTCACCCAGGTGCTGAAGGGGCATATCGCGCTCGCCACCGCGCGCTTTCCCAAGGGCACGCGCGGCAGCCAGCTCGACATCCTCGCGCGGCAATATCTGTGGGCCGACGGGGTCGATTATGCGCACGGCACCGGGCACGGCGTCGGCGCCTATCTGGCGGTGCACGAGGGACCGCAGCGTATCGCCAAGCCGTCGGGCGGGCAGGCGGGAACCGAGGAACCGCTGCACGCCGGGATGATCCTGTCGAACGAGCCCGGCTATTACAAGGCGGGGCATTTCGGCATCCGCATCGAGAATCTGGTGATCGTCGTGCCGCAGACGATCGCCGGCGCCGAAGAGGAGATGCTGGGGTTCGAGACGATCACCTTCGCCCCGATCGCGCGCGATCTGGTCGAGGGCGCACTGCTTTCGCCCGCCGAGGCCGACTGGCTCGACGCCTATCATGCGCAGGTGCTCGAAAAGCTGGCGCCCGGCATGGACGAGGCCGACCGCGCGTGGCTGGCCGCCGCCTGTGCGCCGATCGACCGCGGCGCCGCGGCGCTCGCCGCCTGAGGCCGCGATGGACCGCGACAACTGGGCCGTCCCGCTCGCCGATTTCCGCGTCCGCGAACGGGTGCGGGTGCGCTATAACGAGATCGACGGGCAGAACAGCGTCTTCAGCGCCATCTATCTGGTCTATGCCGACATCGGGGTGACCGAATATTTCCGCGCGCTGGGCGAAGGCCAGCCCGGTCCCTATTTTCACCAATATGGTACAGATATCCGCGAAACGCATAGCGAGATCGATTATCATGCCCCGGCGCGGCTCGACGATCTGATCACCATCGCGGCGCGGATCAGCCGTTTCGAGCGCACCAGCTTCACGCTGCACTGCGCGATCGCGCGCGACGAAGAGCGGCTTGCCGACATCGAGATCAGCTATGCGCATCTCGACCTCGACAGCGGGCAGGCGACGCCGCTGCCGGGCAGCTTCATCGCCGAGGTCCGCCGGTTCGAGACGCGGACCCCGCTGCAAGACTAGCCTGTTTTCAAGTCTTTAGGGTACAGGTCGCCGGATTTCTCCCGGCGCTTTGCGGGCGCGGCGGCAGCGCGGCCGCGTCGTCCGGCCCCGCCGTCGCAGGCGATTCGGCGTTGACGAAAAAAAGGGCCGCCCGAGGGCGACCCTTGAAAGTTTTTGGGAGAGGATGCCTAAAAGGCAAGTGTGATATTGCACTGCACAATGATTTGTGCAACTGCGAAATAAGCATTTATTGTTGCATTTTTTGCAATCGCTCGTGCCGGGGCTTTTGCGGCGCGCATTCGTCCTGCCCCCTCGCAAATCGAGGCGATATCGCCTAGATTGGGACGATGGGAATGTTCAACAATTGGGATGTCGGCGGCGGGCTTGGCGATTTCTGGGCCTATATCCGCGAACCGCGCCCGCATCGCTGGACGATGTGGGGGGTTGCGATCGCGCTGACCTGGGTGATCTTTCACGGCGTCTCGCAATATCTGATCCCCTATGAGAAGCCCGAGCGGCAGATCATCTATTTCGAGAACTGGCAGGCCGACCGCAGCGAGGCCGAGATTCGCGCCGACTGGGTCGCGCGCGCCAAGGAAACGACGCGCGAGAACGCCCGGCGCCGCGCTGAATATCAGAAGCTCGCCGACCTGCTGGGGGTCGATTATGATTCGAGCGAGGCCGACAAGCTGACGCGCGAGACGCTCGGCAAGGAAGCCGACGAGCTGGCGAAGAAGCCCGCGCCGACGCGCTCGACGCTCGCCGAACGTGCGGCGCGCGGGCCTAAACCCGCGACGGCGCCCCGGCCCTAAACCGCCGATGCCGCCCGCCCCGACCGATGCCGACTGGATGGCGGCCGCCGTCGCGCTGTCGCAGCGCGGCCGACCGGCGGCGGCGCCCAATCCCAATGTCGGGTGTCTGATCGTCAGGGACCGGCGGGTCGTCGCGCGCGGCTGGACGCAGCCCGGCGGGCGTCCGCACGCCGAGGCGATGGCGCTGGCGGCGGCGGGCGACGCGGCGCGCGGCGCGACCGCTTACGTCAGCCTCGAACCCTGCGCGCACGCCAGCCCGCGCGGTCCCTGCTGCACCGACGCGCTGATCGCCGCCGGGGTCGCGCGCGTCGTCGTCGCGGCAATCGACCCCGACCCGCGTACCGACGGGCAGGGCATCGCGCGGCTGCGTGCTGCGGGGATCGCGGTCGAGACCGGCGTGCTCGCCGACGCGGCGCGCGCCGCGATGGCGCCGTGGTGGACGCGGCAGACGCGCGGGGCGCCGTTCGTGACGCTGAAGCTCGCGACCTCGCTCGACGGCTGCATCGCGCTCGCCGACGGGTCGAGCCGCTGGATCACCGGGGAGCGTGCGCGCGCGCACGGTCATCTGGAGCGCGCGCGGCACGAGGCGATTCTGGTCGGGCGCGGGACGCTGCTGGCCGACGCGCCGCGCCTCGACGTGCGTCTGCCGGGTCTGGAAGCGCGGAGCCCGAAGAGGCTGCTGCTGACGCGTGGGGCGGTGCCCGAAGGCTGGACGGCGGTCGCTTCGCCCGAATCGGTTGCGGGCGTCGATTCGCTGCTCGTCGAGGGCGGCGCGCGCGCGGCCTCCGCCTTCCTCGCCGCCGACCGCGTCGACCGGCTGCTGCTCTATCGCGCGCCGATCCTGATCGGCGGCGGCAAGGCGGCGCTCGGCGACATCGGCCTGTCCGACCTCGCGGCGGCGCACGGGCGCTGGAGCCTTGTGGACAGCCGCCTGCTTGGCAGCGACCGGCTCGACGTCTACGAGCGCATCAGGAAGGAATGACCGCGCCATGTTCACGGGAATCATCACCGATATCGGCACCATCCGCAGCCGCGAGGACCGCGGCGACGCGCGGCTGGTCATCGGCACCGCCTATGATGTGAGCGGGATCGATCTTGGCGCGTCGATCGCCTGTTCGGGCGCGTGCCTGACCGTGGTGGACAAGGGCGTGGATGACGGCGGCAACGGCCCCGGCGGCTGGTTCGCGGTCGACGCCAGCGCCGAAACGCTGGCCTGCACCGCGCCGGGCATGTGGGACGCGGGCCGCCGCCTGAACCTCGAACGCGCGCTCAAGGTCGGCGACGAGCTGGGCGGGCATATCGTCACCGGCCATGTCGATGCGGTCGGGCGGATCGTATCGGTCGAGCCGGTCGGCGACAGCGTCAAGGTGACGGTGGAGGCGCCCGCGTCGCTGGCGCCGCATATCGCGCCCAAGGGCTCGATCACCCTCGACGGCGTATCGCTTACGGTCAATGAGGTGACCGATCAGGCGGACGGGACCGCGCATTTCACGCTCAACATCATCCCGCACACGCAGGAGATGACGACGCTGAACGAGGCGGCGGCGGGGCGGCCGGTGAACCTCGAGATCGACATCCTCGCGCGCTACCTTGCGCGGATGCAGGCGCGGGGATGAACGCGGGCTTCCGATAAATCTCACGCAAAGGCGCGAAGGCGCAAAGAAGAGCTGCGCCGACGGCTTCGCTTTCGGATAATCTCACACAAAGACACAAAGAGGGCGGGCATAGCCGTGGCGTCGCCCTTGATCATTGAACGGCCGGACTTTGTCCGGCCAATCTCCAATGAGCTGCCTCTTGCCCAGGAACGTGCAACGCAGCCGCGCACGCCCTCTTTGTGTCTTTGTGTGAGATTCTTCTTTCTTTGCGCCTTCGCGCCTTTGCGTGAGATTATCCGGGCTCCGCCCTCACCTCTCGACCCACCCCGCCGCCAGTTCGGGGTCCGCCATGATCATCGAGCGGCGCATTGCGAGGCGGCCGATGCGCAGCAGTTCGGCCTTGCGGCGCGCCGGGGCGAGCGTGCAGCGCGCCGCTTCGCGCACCACCGCCGCGCCGTAGCGGTCGGCGACGATCAGCCCGGAGGTTTCGGGGCGATAGGCCGCGGTGTCGAGGATCGCGGGGTCGAGCCCCGCGGCGAGCGCCCAGTAGAAATGGTCGCACCAGTCGCAATAGTCGGGCCACTTGCCGTCGCCGTGCAGGTCGGCGCGGCTGACCTTGATCTCGACGATGGTGATATGCCCGCGCGCGTCGATCGCGGTGAGGTCGGTGCGGCGGCCGTTGGGCAGCGGTACCTCCGGAATCGCGACCAGCCCCGCCTGCGCGAACAGCCGGCAGACGCCGCGTGCGACGTCGGGAGCGGTCAGGGGCGGTGCGAAATCGAGGCCCGCCATGGCGAAGCCTGCTTTCCTCTATAGTCGATCAGAACGGAACATCGTCGTCGAGGTCGTCGTCGAAGGGCGGGCGTCCGCCACCGCCGCCGCCGCCCGAGGCGCCGCCGCCCTGGTTCCAGCCGCCGCCGCCGGAAGAACCGCCGCCGCCGCCCTGTCCCCAGCTGTCGCCCGAACCCGATCCGCCGCCGCCCCAGTCACCGCCGCCGCGCGATCCGCCGCCGCCGGGGGCGCCGTCGAGCATCGTCAGCGCGCCGCCCATGCCGGCGATCACCACCTCGGTCGTATAGCGGTCGTTGCCGTCGCGGTCCTGCCACTTGCGGGTGCGCAGCGACCCCTCGACATAGACCTTGCTGCCCTTCTTCAGATAGCGCTCGACGACGCCGACCAGCCCGTCGCCGTTGATGACGACATTGTGCCATTCGGTGCGCTCCTTGCGCTCGCCGGTCATCCGGTCCTTCCAGCTTTCGGAGGTGGCGATGCGGATATTGGCGATCCGGCCGCCGTTCTGGAACGACTTGATTTCGGGATCGGCGCCCAGATTGCCGATCAGGATAACCTTGTTGACGCTGCCTGCCATCGCCGCTCCGCTCCGCTTTCCAAGTTGGGGGATCAGCCGAGTCCGAAGGCGACGGCCGTCCAATAGGTGATACCAGCAGCGGCATAGGCGAGCGCGAACAAATAGCCAACCATGAACAGCGGCCATTTCCATCCGTTGGTCTCTCGCCGCGTGATCGCGATGGTCGAGATGCACTGCGGCGCGAAGACGAACCAGGCGAGGAAGGCGAGCGCGGTGGCGAGGCTCCAGCGCCCCTGGAGGCGCTCGCCGAGCGACTGGGCGACGGCTTCCTCGTCGTCGTCGGCGTCGATCGCATTGGCGGTCGCCATCGCCGACACCGCGACCTCGCGCGCCGCCATCGCCGGGATCAGCGCGAGCGCGATGTCGTGGTTGAAGCCGATCGGCCGCACCGCGACCTCCAGCCCGCTGGCGATGCGGCCCGCGATGCTGTAGTCGACCTGGCGCACGTCGCTGTCCGCCGGCGCCTGCGGAAAGGTGAGCAGCAGCCACAGCACGACGGTGGTCATCGCGATGATCGTGCCGGCACGGCGCAGGAAGATCCACGCGCGCTGCCACAGCCCGATCGCGACGTCGCGCAGCCGCGGCCATTGATAGCGCGGCATCTCCATCATGAAGCCCGCCGCGCTGCCGCGCACGACGGTGCGGCGCAGCACGAAGGCGACGACGAGCGCGCCGACGATCCCCGCGACATAGAGGCCGAACAGCACCAGCCCCTGCATCCCGATCGGCGTCCCCGCGACGCCCCGGTTCGGGATGAAGACGCCGATGATCAGCGTGTAGACGGGCAGGCGCGCCGAACAGGTCATCAGCGGCGCGATGAGGATCGTCGTCAGCCGGTCCTTCTCGTCCGAGATCGACCGCGTCGCCATGATTCCGGGCACCGCGCAGGCGAAGCTCGACAGCAGCGGGATGAAACCGCGCCCCGACAGGCCGACCTTCGCCATCAGCCCGTCCATCAGGAAGGCGGCGCGGGTCATGTAGCCCGACGCCTCGAGCAGCAGGATGAAGAGGAAGAGGATCAGAATCTGCGGCAGGAAGACGACGACCGCGCCGACGCCGGCGAGCAGCCCCTCGACGATCAGTCCGCGCACGAAGCCGTCGGGAAGCGCGGCGGTCGCCGCGCCCTGCAAGGCGGCGATGCCGTCCTCGATCCAGCCGATCGGCGCTTCGGACCAGGCATAGACCGCCTGGAACATCACGAACATCAGCGCGAGCAGGATCAGGAAGCCCGCGACCGGATGGAGGATGATCGCATCGATGCGCTGCGTCCAGCGGCGCACCGGCGTTTCGGCGAGGATCGCGGCGCGCGCGAGCGCGCGGGCGCGCTGGTGGAGCGCGGCGTCGGACGGCGCCGCGGCCGGCGGCTGCGGCTCGCCCTGCGCGCGGCCCGCCTGCACCGCGGCATCGACCGCGGCGAGCAGCTCGGCGATTCCGCGCCGCCGCACCGCGACGGTCGGCACCACCGGCACGCCCAGCTCGCGCGCCAGCCGGTCGGGATCGAGCGTCAGCCCGTCGCGCTCGGCAAGGTCGACCATGTTGAGCGCGATCACGGTCGGCAGGCCGAGCGCGATCAGTTCGAGCGCGAAGCAGAGATGGTTGTCGAGGTTGGCGGCGTCGACGACGACGATCAGCGCGTCGGGGCGCGTCTCGCCCGCCTGGCGGCCGAGCACGACGTCGCGCGTCACCGCCTCGTCGGGGCTGGACGGGGTCAGGCTGTAGCTGCCCGGCAGGTCGACCAGCGCCAGCGGTCGGCCGTCGGCGAAGCTGGCGTGGCCCGCCTTGCGCTCGACGGTGACGCCGGGATAGTTGGCGAT
This sequence comes from Sphingopyxis sp. 550B, assembly GCF_057401805.1. Taxonomy (NCBI): domain Bacteria; kingdom Pseudomonadati; phylum Pseudomonadota; class Alphaproteobacteria; order Sphingomonadales; family Sphingopyxidaceae; genus Sphingopyxis; species Sphingopyxis sp. 550B. The sequence goes on from NZ_CM171610.1 coordinate 952,792, forward strand.
CTTCTGCCGCGCGCCGGTCAGCGCGTTGAACAGGCTCGACTTGCCGGCGTTGGGATTGCCGACCAGCGCGACGGTGGGGAGCGGGCCGGTCATGGTGTCGTCGGTTCGACCTCGATCGCCGCGGCCTGCTTGCCGCGGATGATGACCTTCATCCGCCCGATGGTCAGCGCGAGCGGTTCGCGCGAGAACAGGCTGCCGCGGTGCATCGGCACCACCTCGCAGCCCTCCATCAGCCCGAATTCGCGCAGCCGGCGTCCTTCGTCGTGCGTCATCGACGTCCAGTCGATGCGCGCGATGCGCACCGCGGTGCCGAGCGGAGAGGAATCGAGCTTCGCAAGCATTGCGAGCGATTATCAATAACCCCGGGGGAAGGCCAGCCCTTTGTTGGGTGCGGTCAGCGCCCCGGGTAGCGCAGGCGGCCGACGAAGCGGGCGAGGCTCGGGCGTTCGGTGCCGCGTGCGGCGCGGCGGTGTTTCCAGCCCTCGAAACGCATCACCTGATCGATACGGCGCGCAAGGAAGGCGCGCGTGTCGGCGAAATCCTCGCTCTCGTCGTTCAGCGCCACCGCCATCGTCGCGGCATAGACGCCCGCCAGGATCGTGCGCTTGCTGTAATGGTTGAAATCGGTCGCGGTGTCGCCCGCGAGCCGCCACATCAGGTCGGCGGCGCGCCAGCCGAGCCGGGCCGCGAAGCGCGCGTTGGTCGGCAGCGCGAGCAGCGCCAGCGCGCGGCGCAGCGATTCGCGATCCGGCGCGATCAGCGCGAGGCGCGTTTCGACGAGCGTCGTGATCCGCTGACGAATCTTGAGCGTCGCCAGCGCCTCGGGTGGGTAGCGTTCGGCCATCGCGGCGTCGATCGTGGCGAACCAGGCGTCGACCATGTCGCGGCCGCCGCCGGGAAAGGCGAGCCGCGCCACGTCCGGATCGACGCCCGCGCGCGCCGCGGCATCGGCGAGCGCGGCGTCGCCGAAACCGTCGAACGCGGCATTGCGTGCGATCAGCGGGGCGAGCGCGGCGCGAATCTCGTCGAGCGTCGGGTCGGCGGGCAGGGCGGCGGACGGGGACTGGACCATGACCATCAGATAGGCGCCATACGGCGGCTCGGCAACCGAATCAGCACCAGCGCGGCGCCGACGAGCATGCCGCCGAACAGGTCGATCGGCCCCAGCCGCTCGCCGAACATCAGCCAGCCGGCGAGCGCCGCCACCGCGGGCTGGACGAGCAGGGTCAGCCCGATCACCAGCGGCGTGAAGCGCGGCAGCGACCAGATCATCAGGCCCTGTCCGACGATCTGGCTGGTCAGCGCGAGCAGGATCAGCGGCGTCCAGTCGCCCGGCATCACCGGTTCGCCGAGCGCGAGCGCGACCGCGAGAAGCAAAGGCACGCACACCGCCGACGCGATGGTGAGCGCGGTCCACGGCTCCAGCGTGCCGCGCACCTGCTTCATCAGGATGACGTAGCCGGTGTAGAGCATCCCGGCGAGCAGGCTGAGCAGGTCGCCGGCGAGATAGGCGGGCGACAGCTCGTAGCTCTGTCCCATCAGCAGCGCCGATCCGGCGAAGGCGAGCAGGATCGCCAGCGCCTGCCAGCCGCGCGGCAGCTCGCGGGTCAGGAAAATGCCCCACAGGACGAGCAGCAGGCTCGCGCAATTGCCGAACAGCGTCGCGTTGGCGATCTTGGTATTGAGGATGCCGACATGCCATGCGGCGAGGTCGAGCGCGAAGAAGATGCCCGCCGCGGCGGCCACCGCGACCGCACGGCGGGGCGGGATGCGCCCGCCCGACTCGCGCCACGCGAACAGCAGCAGCAGCGGCAGCGCGAGCGTCATCCGCCAGAAGGCCGAGGCGGTGGGGCCGACGTCGTCGGCGAGCCGGACCAGCATCGCGCCGAGCGACAGCGCGATATTGCCGCCGAGCAGCGCGGCGAAGGCCCAGCGGTTCGCCCGCGCCTTCGCCTGCCCGCTGCCGTCGCCGCTGTCCATCTTCGCTGTCATTTAGATTTTCTTTTGCTACCTAGCATTGTGCCGGCACCGGAGCGTCCATAGCTTCGCTGCCCATAGCGGCGGCCATCGGGGCCGTCGCGCAGAAAGTGGATAGTGGAGGAATCATGCCCGCAACGCTGTTCGATCCGATCAAGCTGGGCGCCATCGCGGCGCCGAACCGCATCGTCATGGCGCCGCTGACGCGCGGCCGCGCCGGCCCCGGCTTCGTGCCGAACGAACTGGCTGTCGAATATTATCGCCAGCGCGCCTCGGCGGGGCTGATCATCTCCGAAGCGACGGGAATCTCGCAGGAAGGGCTCGGCTGGCCGTCGGCGCCGGGGCTGTGGACCGACGCGCAGGTCGAGGGCTGGAAGCCGGTGACCGAGGCGGTGCATGCCGCGGGCGGGCGCATCGTCGCGCAGCTCTGGCACATGGGCCGCGTCGTCCATTCGGTGTTCAACGACGGCCGGCCGCCGGTGTCGGCCTCTGCCACCACCGCGCCGGGCAAGGCGCACACACCGGTCGGGCGGCGCGACTATGAGGAGGCGCGGCCGCTGCGCCTCGACGAGATTCCGCGGCTGATCGACGATTATGCGAAGGCGGCGGAGAATGCGCGGAAAGCCGGGTTCGACGGGGTCCAGCTCCACGCCGCCAACGGCTATCTGATCGACCAGTTCCTGCGCGACGGGACCAATTCGCGCGACGACGCCTATGGCGGCCCGGTCGAGAACCGCATCCGCCTGCTCGGCGAGGTCACCGCGGCGCTGATCGGGGTGTGGGGCGCCGACCGCGTCGGCGTGCGCCTGTCGCCCAACGGCGATTCGCAGGGCGTCGACGACAGCGCGCCCGAGCGGCTGTTCCCCGCGGCGGCGGCGGCGCTCGACGCGCTCGGCATCGCCTTCCTCGAACTGCGCGAGCCGGGGCCCGACGGCACCTTCGGCCGCACCGACGTGCCCAGGCAGTCGCCCGCGATCCGCAAGGTCTTTGCCGGGCCGCTGATCCTCAACAGCGACTATGACGTCGACCAGGCGAAGGCGGCGCTGGAAAGCGGCGTCGCCGACGCGATCAGCTTCGGCCGCCCCTTCATCGCCAACCCCGACCTCGTCGAGCGCATCCGCACCGGCGCCGCATGGGCGCCCGACAATATGCAGACCTGGTATTCGCCGGGGCCGGAGGGCTATATCGACTATCCGGCGCTGGTCGCGGCCTGACCCGGAAAGGCGCGTCGCCCCTGCGAAAGCAGGGGCGACGTGGGGGTCAATCGCGCGCTGCGACCGCCTTGTCGACGATCCCGGCACCGATCGGACCCAGGATCTGCCCGCCGAAGCGGAAGAGCAGGAAGGCACCGGCGAAGGCGACCAGCGGCGCGATGAACAGCGCGGCGATGGCGACGACCAGCAGGACGAGGGCCAGCGTCGTGAAGCCGCTCGACAGCGTCTGCCGGCCCCTGGGGCCGAGCGCGATCGTGCGCGGACCCTTCGCGTCCCACCATTTGCCGGTGACGATCGTCTTGCGGCCGCTCGCGGCAGCGGCAGTGGGTCGCGATGCGCGGGCGGGAGCGGGCGGAGCAGCGGGCCTTGCGTCGCGATTCGTCCACGGCTGCTTGCGATTCGCCTTGGCGGCGACCGCGCGATCGGCCGCGGGTCGTGCGGGCGGCGGGGGCGCTTCGGGGATTTTGGCAGGCGCCGGGGCTTCGGGGACGGCGCGCGCGGCGGGGCGGATCGGCTCGTTGCCCATCCGCCGGTCGTGCTCGGCCATCCGCTCTGCGGCGGTCGGCGGCGTCCGGCCGGTGTCGCGGTCGAGCACCACCAGCCGCCCGCCGCGCTCGACGATCGCGTAGCGGCTGGGGGGCGGCCGGTCAGCCAATGCCGAATTTTTCCTTCAGGTCGAGCATCGCCAGCGCGGCCTTCGCCGCCCCGCCGCCCTTGTCCCCCCGCGTCCGGTCGGCGCGCGCCAGCGCCTGCGCCTCGTCCTCGACGGTCAGGATGCCGTTGCCGATCGCCAGCCCGTCGAGGGTCAGCGCCATCAGCCCGCGCGCGCTTTCGTTCGACACCACCTCGAAATGATAGGTCTCGCCGCGGATGATGACGCCGAGCGCGACATAGGCGTCGAAGCGCCCGGTCTCCGCGCCCAGCGCGATGGCGGCGGGCACCTCGAGCGCGCCGGGGACCGTCACCGTCTCGTGGCTGTGCCCCGCCGCCTCGATCGCGCGGCGCGCGCCGTCGAGCAGCATGTCGTTGAGATGCGAATAGAAGCGCGCTTCGACGATCAGGACATGCGCCATCAGGCCGCCTCCCCCGGGATCGCGCGCTCGCCGACGATCGACAGGCCATAGCCTTCCAGCCCGACGATATTGGTGTGCGACGGGGTGAGCAGCTCCATCGCATGGACGCCGAGGTCGGCGAGGATCTGCGCGCCGATGCCATAGGTGCGCAGGTCCATGCCGCCGGCGGGCGGCGGGCTGGCATCGGCGGCGGCCGAGCCGGGCAGCGGGCGCATCAGCATCACGATGACGCCGGCGCCGGCCGCGCCGATCGCCTCCATCGAGCGCTGCAGGCGGCGCTTGCGCGGCCCCGGTCGGCCCATGATGTCGTCGAAGATCGACACCGGATGCATCCGCACCAGCGTGACCGCCTCGGGATCGACGACGCCCTTCTGCAGCACGAGGTTCACCGACCCGTCGATCTTGTTGCGATAGGATTTGAGCCGCCAGTCGCCGCCGTAATCCGATTCGAAGGGCTCGTCGGACACGCATTCGACCAGCCGGTCGTTGCGGTGGCGATAGGCGATCAGGTCGGCGATCGTCCCGATCTTGAGCCCGTGGCGCCGCGCGAAGGGGATCAGGTCGTCGAGCCGTGCCATCGTGCCGTCGTCATTCATGATCTCGCAGATCACGCCCGAGGGGTTGAGCCCGGCGAGGCGGCTGATGTCGACCGCGGCCTCGGTATGGCCGGCGCGCACCAGCACGCCGCCGTCGCGCGCGATCAGCGGAAAGACGTGGCCCGGGGTGACGATGTCGTCGCGCCCCTTGCCCGCGTCGATCGCGACCGAGACGGTGCGTGCGCGGTCGCCTGCCGAAATCCCCGTGGTGACCCCCTCGCGCGCCTCGATCGAGGTGGTGAAGGCGGTTTCGTGGCGGGTGCCGTTGTTGCGGCTCATCAGTTCGAGGCCGAGCTGTTCGACGCGCTCGCGGGTCAGCGTCAGGCAGACGAGCCCGCGCCCGTGGGTGGCCATGAAGTTGATCGCGTCGGGGGTCGCCATCTGCGCCGGGATGACGAGGTCGCCCTCATTCTCGCGGTCCTCGTCGTCGACGAGGATGAACATGCGGCCGTTGCGCGCCTCCGCGATGATCTCCTCGGGCGTCGCCATCGGCGACAGGTCGCTGCCGTGCGTCAGCCAGCTTTCGAGCTTGCGCAGCGTTTCGGCGGTGGGATTCCAGCCGGGCGATTCGAGGTCGCGCAGGCTGTTGGCATGGAGACCGGCGGCGCGCGCAAGCCCCGAACGGGACATGCTGCCGTCATCGACGATGGCGCGGATGCGCTCGATGAGTTGTGTGGACATGGAGGGCAGTTTTCACACTGTGGTGTGAATGTCAATGTGGATATCACATTGATACGGCATTGTCGGGTTTTGGAGGGCGTGCGAATGCTTCTCCTCACCCCGGATCAAGTCGGGACCATGCCCCTCAGGCCAGCTCCCCGGCGAAAGCCGGGGTCCAGATGGCGTAGCGCTGCCCTGCGTGGACCCCGGCTTTCGCCGGGAAACGACACCGTGCTGAAAGAAGTGCGAGGCAGGGAAAGTCCCGCAGCCGGCCGGATCACTTCGGCCCGAAGACCGGCCCGATGTCGCGCAGCGGCGCGTCGGGCTTGGCGTCGAGCAGCGCGAGGAGCTGGCCGCTGCGGTCGTCGCGCTTCGCATAGTCGCGCGCCGACATGCCCGCGATATGGTCGGCCTTGTCGGGGTTGGCGCCGCGCCGGACGAGCAGACGGACCATCGCGCTGTTCTTTGCCTGCACCGCCAGGATCAGCGCGGTTTCGCCGCGGCGGTTGGTCTGGTCGACCGGCGCGTTCCGGTTCAGCAGTTCGTCCGCGCCGTCGGTGAAGTCGAGCAGCGCGCTGTGCATCAGCGGCGTCACCCCCTGCCGGTCGGCGATCGCCGGGTCGGCGCCCTTGCCGAGCAGGAAGCGCAGCCAGGTCGCGTCGCGGCGCTTGACGACGATCGCCAGCGCGGTCTCCCCCGTGTCGGGGTTGCGCGCGTTGATCAGCGTCGAATCGTCCTTCAGCGCGTCGGTCGCCTTGTTGCCGTCGCGATTCTCGACCGCTTGCAGAAAGGCATAGCCGCCGCGGAACTGCGCCTGCGCGCCCGGAACGGCGAGCGCCCCCAGCGTCGCCGCGATCAGCAGGGTGGAAGCGAAGCGAAAGGACGCGCGCCTGGACATGATCGAAGAACCCCCGAACAGGATCGTCGTCCCCCAGCGACGACAAAGGTTGATTTTCGGCGTCTAGCCCCGCAAGGCTGGCCCGATGATGAACGGCCTGAATATCGCCCGAAGCCTGCTCCGCGCAAGCCTGATGCTCGTCTTTTGCACTGCGCTCGCCGCGTGCGGCGGCCCGGCCAAGGCGCCCGAGGCGCAGCCGCCGCTCGCCGGGGCGCGGATCGGCGGCCCCTTCACGCTGACCGACCAGGACGGCCGCACGGTGCGCGACGGCGATTTCGCGGGGAAATACCGCATCGTCTATTTCGGCTACAGCTATTGCCCCGACATCTGCCCGGTCGATTTGCAGAAGCTGATGCGCGGGCTGGCGCAGTTCGAGAAGGCCGAGCCCGCGCGGGGCGCGAAGGTGCAGCCCCTGTTCGTCACCGTCGACCCGGCGCGCGACACGCCCGCGGCGCTGAAGCCCTTCGTCGCGCGCTATCACCCGCGCCTGCTCGGCCTCACCGGCACCCCCGAACAGATCGCGGCGGTCGCGAAGGATTATGCCGTCGTCTACAACAAGGTCGCGGGATCGGCGCCCGACCGCTACCTGATGGCGCACAGCCAGATCGCCTTTCTGATGGACCCCGACGACAAGCCGCTCGCGATGCTGCCGCTCGACGACCCGTCGACCGATGGCGACGAGGGCGCGCCGGCCGAGGTCGCCGCCGAGCTGGCGAAATGGGTGAAGTAACGCCCGCGCGCCGCTTCTGGGAGGCGCCGCTCGCCAGCCTCGACGCCGGCGAGTGGGAGGCGCTGTGCGACGGCTGCGGCAAATGCTGCCTCCACAAGCTGGAGGACGAGGACACGGGCCGCATCTATCCGACCAATGTCGCATGCCGCCTGCTCGACCTGAAGACCGCGCGGTGCGGCGACTATCGGCACCGCCGCCGCCACGTCCCCGACTGCCTGACGCTGACCAAGGCCAGGGTCGCCGATATCGAATGGCTGCCGCAAAGCTGCGCCTATCGGCTGCGTGCCGAGGGGCGGCCGCTGCCCGACTGGCACTATCTGGTGTGCGGCGACCGCGACGCGGTGCACCGCGCGGGCGAATCGATCGTCGGCTGGACGGTCGGTGAGGATGTCGCCGGGCCGCTGGAGAACCATCTTGTGGAACGCGTCGTCTGATCGCGCGGCGGAGGCGCCGCAGATCCGGATCGGCGACGAGGTCTGGCCGGTGCGGCTGGTCCACCATGCCCGCGCGCGGCGCTATCGCCTGGTCCTCGACGCCGCGCGCGCCGAACTGCGGCTGACGCTGCCGCGCCGGGGGAACAGCGCCAAGGCGCTGCGCTGGGCGAGCGAGCAGCAGGACTGGCTCGCCGAGCAGGTCGGCAAGGCGGCGGCGCCGGTGACGGTCGGACCCGACACGCTGCTGCCCCTGTTCGGGGTCGAGCGGCGCATCCTCTGGTCGGCCTCCGCGCCGCGCGCGGTGCGGCTGGCGGACGATGCCCTGCATGTCGGCGGCCCGGCGGCCGGGGTGGGGCGGCGGATCGAGCGCTGGCTGAGGGCCGAGGCGCTGGCGCTGATGGAACGCGAAAGCCGCGCGATCGCGGCGGCGGCGGGGCTGCGCGTCGGCCGCGTCGGGGTCGGCGACCCGCGCAGCCGCTGGGGAAGCTGCACCGCCGCGGGCGACCTGCGCTATAGCTGGCGGCTGATCCTGGCGCCCGACCATGTCCGCCGCGCCACCGTCGCGCACGAGGTCGCGCACCTCGCGCATATGGACCACGGCCCGGCGTTCCACGCGCTCGTCGCGGCGTTGCACGACGGTGACGTCGCCGCCGCGCGCGCCTGGCTGCGCCGCGAAGGGCGCGGACTGCACCGCTATCGCTTCGGCTGACCGGCCGGGCTGCGGCTGGTTCGGTATAGGGCTTTGGACACGCAAGGGCTCGTTCCCCGGCGAAAGCCGGGGTCCAGGTGGCGTGGCGCTGCCCCGCGTGGACCCCGGCTTTCGCCGGGGAACATTCAGGGCGTCTCCGGAAATCGAAAAGAAACGCCGGCGCGAGCCGCCCTCAACGGACGTCAGCCCGCCCGGTCGCCCTCGCCGTTCGGCGGGCGGGCCGGGGTCTTGGGCAGGGGGACGATGATCTTCGGGGCGGCGGCCGGCGGGGCCTTGAGCTGCGGCACGGCCCTGGGCGCCGCGCCGGGGTCGGCGGGCGGGCGGCGGCCGGTCTGCTCCTCGATCCACTGCTGGTTCAGCACCGGGCCGTCGGCGGGCGGGGGCGGCGGCGCGGCGGCGCCTTCTTCGGGCGACGGGCCGAGCGCGGGCAATTCGATCGGCATGCCGTTCTCGTCGACCAGCGCGCCGTCCTCCTCGGGGGCGCCGAAATAGGCCTCGCCATCCTCTTCGAGCTGCCATTCGGGCAGCTTGACCTCGGTATCGAAGGGCTCGATCGGGCGCTTGGCGACCGCGACGCGCATGAAGTCGGCGAAGGCGCGCGCCGGCGCGCGGCCGCCCTGCAGCCCGCCGACCGGCTTCGCATCGTCGCGGCCCATCCACACGCCGGTGGTGATGCCGCTCGAAAAGCCCAGGAACCAGCCGTCCTTGTTGCTTGACGTCGTGCCGGTCTTGCCCGCGACCGGGCGCCCGATCTGCGCCGCCTTGCCGGTGCCGGTGTTGACCGCGGTCTGGAGCAGGTCGGTGATGCCGGCGGCGACCCAGTGATCGACCAGCACCTGCCCGCGCTCGGCGGGGCGCTGATAGAGCAGGCGGCCGTCGGCGGTGGTCACCCGCGTGATGCCGTAGGGCTGCACCGATACGCCGCCGCGCGCGACCGCGGCGAAGGCGGCGGTCATGTCGATCACGCGCACCTCCGCGCTGCCCAGCACCATCGACGGATGGGTGTTGATCGGGGTGGTGATGCCCAGCCGGCGCGCCATGTTGGCGACCGACGAAAAGCCGATCTCGTCGCCCAGCTTCGCCGCGACGGTGTTCACCGAATAGGCGAAGGCGGTGCGCAGGCTCATCGGTCCGGCGAAGCGCCCCGACGAGTTGCGCGGGCTCCAGCCGTTGATCGTCACCGGCTCGTCGACCACCTGGTCGTCGACCTTGTAGCCCGCCTCGAGCGCGGCCATGTAGACGAACAGCTTCCACGCCGATCCCGGCTGGCGCACTGCCTGCGTCGCGCGGTTGTAGTTGGAGGTGACGTAATCGGTGCCGCCGACCATCGCGCGCACCGCGCCGTCGCGGTCGAGCGCGACGAGCGCGCCCTGCACGCCGCCGGGGGCGTTGGCCTGGATCGCCGCGGTCGCCGCGCGCTGCATGCCGAGGTCGATCGTCGTGTAGACGTCGAGCGGCTCGTTGCCCTCGTCGATCAGCATGTCGAGCTGCGGCAGCGCCCAGTCGGTGAAATAGCGCGCGCTGTTCTGTCCCGTCTCCTGCGCGAGCTGGACGTTGGCGGGCTCGGCGCCGGCGGCCTGCGAGCGGGTGATGAAGCCCGCGTCGACCATCGTTTCGAGCACGACGCCGGCGCGGCCCAGCGCCGCCTGCGCGTCGGCGGTCGGCGAATAGCGCGACGGCGCCTTGACCAGCCCCGCGATCACCGCCGCCTCCGACAGCGACATCTGGGTCGCGCTATGCCCGAAGAAGCGGCGCGACGCGGCGTCGACGCCATAGCTGCCGCCGCCGAAATAGACCTTGTTCAGATAGAGTTCGAGCAGCTCGTCCTTCGAGAATTTCCATTCGAGCGCGAGCGCGAGCACCATCTCGCGCCCCTTGCGCGTCCAGGTGTAGCTGTTCGACAGGAAGATGTTGCGCGCGAGTTGCTGGGTGATCGTCGAGGCGCCCTGCATGCGCCGCCCGGTGCCGTGGGTGCGCACCGCGAACACCGCGGCGCGGGTCATCCCGACCGGGTCGAGGCCGGGGTGATAGCGAAAGCGGCGGTCCTCGACCGCGACCATCGCGTCCTGCATCACCTGCGGCACCTCGCGCAGCGTCAGCCAGCGCCCGTAGTTCGGCCCGAGCGAGAAGAAGACGGTGCCGTCGGCGGCGTGGATGCGCACCGTCTGGCCGGCGGGCGATTTCTTGAGCGCCTCGAAGCTGGGCATCCGCTGCACCGCGAGCCCGACCGCGACCGCCAGCGCGACCGCGCCGACGAAGGCGAGCGCCAGCCCCCAGCGGACGGCGCGGCGCAGCCACAGCCGCCAGCGCGGCAGCGCCGCCGCGCCCGAGCGGGGCGTCTTGCCCGAAGACGAGGATTTTCCCGACGAAGCCGGCTGTCGTTCGCGGCGCAAAGTCCGTGTTCCTTCCCTCGCTGCGCCCTGTCAGTCACAGCCCGTTGACGTCGGCCCCTTGGGCGCGAGGGATGTAGTCAGCCCGCGCCGGTCTCCGCCTCATCCCGTCCGCGCTCGGCGAAGTCAAGCGCCGCGCTGTTGATGCAATAGCGCAGGCCCGCCGGGCCGGGGCCGTCGGGAAAGACATGGCCGAGATGGCCTTCGCACGCGGCGCAGCGCACCTCGATCCGCGTCATGCCGTGGCGCGTATCGCGATGCTCGCTGACCGCGCCCTCGCTCGCGGGGGCGGTGTAGCTCGGCCAGCCCGAGCCGCTGTCATATTTGGTGCGGCTGTCGAACAGCGGCGCGCCGCAGCCGGCGCAGCGATAGATGCCGTCGCCCTTGAAATCATTGTATTTGCCGGTGAAGGCGCGCTCGGTGCCGCTTTCGCGCAGCACATGATGCGCCATCGGGTCGAGGGCGGTTCGGTTGTCGGTCATCGGGGCTCTCCTTGCGGGTGCGCGCGGCGGGGCGGCGCGGCCTTCCGCTCGCATATATCGGCCCGCCGCGGCCGCGTCGCAAGGGGGCGGGCGGGGGCTGCCGTCCCCTTTGCGACGCGGCGGCTTTACGCGCACTTAACCATGATCGTGGCAGGGTGAGGGCGTGAGATGGCCCGTCGCCCTCGTTCCGATCCTGGCTTCCGCGGCGGCGCCGGCGGCGGCGCAATGCCTGCTGTGCGCGCCCGGCGCCGAAGCCGGGGCCGCGCCGCGAATCGGGCGCACAGCGGAAACGCCGCTGCGCGTCGAGATCGAGACGCAGCTCGACATGGGCCGCGTCGCGGTCGGCGCCGCGGGCGGCGAGGTCGAGGTCGACCCCGTATCGGGCGTGCGGCGGCTGCGCGGCGCGCTCTTCGATCTCGGGGGTTTCGCGCTGTCGGGGGTGGTATCGGTGCGCGGCGAGCCGGGCGCGGCGGTGCGCGTCGTGCTGCCGACGGCGGTCGACCTCGAAAGCGGCAGCGGGCGCGCGGCGCGCGTCACCGGGCTCGTCACCGACCTGCCGCCGGCGCCGCGGCTCGGCCCCGACGGCCGGCTGCGCTTCCGCTTCGGCGGCCGCCTGCAGGTCGCGGGGCTCGACGACGGCGACTATCGCGGCCGCATCCCGGTGACGGTCGAATATCAATAGCGGGTCCGCACCCCAGGACGGATCGACATTCAGAAGATGGCGAGCCGGAGTCGAAGACGACCACAGGTCAAAATGGTGGATTTTCGGGACCCGGAGCGCAGCGTGCTGATGGCACGTGAGCACCGGAAGCGCGAAAAGCCGCCATTTGCAGGCCGCCAGAGCTGAATGTCGATCCGTCCTAGGCCGATGCGGACCCGCCGTGCCGCGCCTCAGGCCGAGGCTTCGAGTTCGACCGAGCGGAGATAGGGTTTCAATGTCTTGAACCCCTGCGGGAAGCGCTGCTTCGCGTCCGCGTCGGACAGCTTCGGCGAGATGATGACCGCATCGCCGGGGTTCCAGTTGACCGGGGTCGCCACCGGCTGCGCGTCGGTGAGCTGGAGGCTGTCGATCGCCCGCAATATCTCCGCGAAATTGCGGCCCGAGCTGGGCGGATAGGTCAGGATCAGCCGGATTTTCTTGTTCGGGTCGACGACGAACACCGAGCGCACCGTATAGGTCGGGTCCGAATCGGGATGGATCATCTCGTAGAGCGCCGAGACCTTGCCGTCGAAATCGGCGAGCAGCGGATAGTCGAGCTTCTGCCCCTGCGTTTCCTCGATGTCCTTCGCCCAGCCGAAGTGCGAGTCGAGCGGATCGACCGACAGGCCGATCGTCTTGACCCCGCGCTTGTCCCACTCGCCGCGCAGCCGCGCGACCTCACCCAGTTCGGTGGTGCAGATCGGCGTATAATCCTTGGGGTGGCTGAACAGCAGCCCCCACGAGTCGCCGAGCCATTCGTGAAAGCGAATGGTCCCCGCGGTGCTTTCCTGTTCAAAATCGGGTGCGGTCTGTCCCAGCAAAATCGACATGTCAGCTCTCCTTGGCAATGGCGGCGACCATCGCAGAAGGCAGCGGGCGACCGAACCTAGATATTGTTGGGTAGCGCAAATCAAATATTGAATCCCGTTATGACTGCGGGATCGGAGCATTAAACAGAAAATATATTGAACATCATCATAAAAATTTTTGCTTCTTATTGAAGCAGTAAAGAATCCTTTGGCCGATCCCAACTTATTATCGCCGCGGATTCCCAACATTTCCTTTGCCAGTTTTCCGCCCGCCGTGCGATCTGCGCCGCCATTGCGCTCGCCTCGCTGCCGCGCCGCATACGAGTGGGCAGCCGGAGGCGAAGCGCCTCCCTATCGTCGAAGGGTCGAGAGAGATGACGGCTGAAATCATGACGGCACCGCAGCATGCCCCTGCCCTGCTGACGGGCGAGCAGGCCGGGCTGGTCGAGGCGCTGGGCGCGACGCTGACCGCCGAGCAGGCGCGCTGGGCGAGCGGTTATTTCGCGGGGCTGGCGCTCGGACTGGCGCGCGGCGGCGGTGCGGGAGCGCTCGCGTCGCCTGCCCCCGCCGCGCCGCGCCCGGCGGCGCGCACGCTCGCCATCCTTTATGGCAGCGAGACCGGCAACGGCGCCGAACTGGCGAAGAGCCTCGCCGCCGCGGCGACCGCGCAGGGTCTCGCCCCGCTACTGTCGGACATGGCCGACTACAAGCCGCGCCGGCTGAAGGACGAGCAGGACCTGCTGATCGTCGTCGCCACCCATGGCGAGGGCGACCCGCCGCAGCCCGCGGCCGATTTCTTCGATTTCGTCGAGAGCCGCAAGGCGCCGCCGCTGCCCGACCTGCGCTATGCCGTCCTCGCGCTCGGCGACATGAGCTATGAGCAGTTCTGCGGTGCCGGCAAGCGGATCGACGCGCGGCTGGAGGCGCTGGGGGCGCAGCGGCTGCGCCCGCGCGTCGACTGCGACGTCGATTTCGACGAGCCCGCGGCCGAATGGAGCGTCGACATATTGGCGCTGCTCGCCGCCGAACAGGCCGAAGCGGCGCCCGCAACGCCGGCCGCGCCGGCCGGTGCGGCGCCCGCGTCCGCCCCGGATGCCGGCCACGACAAGCGCAATCCCTTTCCGGCGACGGTGATCGAGAAGATTCGCCTGTCGGGGCGCGGGTCGAGCAAGGAGACCCAGCATGTCGAGCTGTCGCTCGCGGGATCGGGGCTCAGCTATCAGCCCGGCGACGCGCTGGGGTTCGTCGCGCGCAACGACCCGGCGGCGGTCGAGGCGCTGCTGGCCGCGCTCGACCTGCCGGGCAGCGCGCCGCTGACTCTCAAGGGGAAGGCGACGACGCTGGAAGAGGCGCTGGCGACGTCGCTCGAGGTGACGACCGCGACGCTGCGTTTTCTCGACCATTGGGGCGCGCTGACCGGAACCGGCGACGTGTTCGCGGCGATGGACAGCGGCGAGCGCGCGGCGTTCCTGCACGCCAACCACATCGTCGACATCGTCCGCGCCTTTCCGCTGAAGGGCGTTGATCCGCAGCGCTTCGCCGATGGGCTGCGGCCGCTCCAGCCGCGGCTCTATTCGATCGCGTCCAGTCTCGCCGCCTGCCCCGACGAGGCGCATATCACCGTCGCGCCGGTGCGCTATGCGCTGCACGACCAGCCGCGGTCGGGGGTCGCCTCCGGCCAGATCGCCGACCGCGTGGAAATCGACTCGGTGGTTCCCGTCTATATCCAGGCCAATCCGCATTTCCGCCTGCCGCCCGAGGGGCGGCCGATCATCATGATCGGCGCCGGCACCGGCGTTGCCCCCTATCGCGCCTTCCTGCAGGAGCGCGAAGCGCGCGGCGGCGGCCGGGCGTGGCTGTTCTTCGGCGAGCGCCATTTCCGCAGCGACTTCCTCTACCAGACCGAATGGCAGCAATGGCTGGCCGACGGCACGCTGACACGGATGGACGTCGCCTTCTCGCGCGACGGCACCCAGAAGCTCTACGTCCAGCACCGCCTCCGCGAACAGGCGCGCGACGTCCATGCCTGGCTGGAGGAGGGCGCGCACCTCTATGTCTGCGGCGACGCGGCGCGGCTCGCGCCCGACGTCCACGCCGCGCTGGTCGCGCTGATCGCCGAACAGGCGAGCGTCCAGACCGAGGATGCCGAGGAATATCTGCGCGATCTGCAGCGCGACGGCCGCTACCAGCGCGACATCTATTGAGGAACCGCCCGATGGACCTGCTTCCCCCCACCGACCGCAGCCAGGACGTGTCGCAGCCGCTCGACCGGCTGAGCCCCGACGAGACGTTGAAGGCCGAAAGCGACCAGCTGCGCGGGACAATTGCGCTCGGGCTGCTCGACCGCATCACCTCCGCGGTGCCCGGCAACGACATCAAGCTGATGAAGTTCCACGGCATCTATCAGCAGGACGACCGCGACGTCCGCGACGAGCGCCGCCGGCAGAAGCTGGAGCCCGCCTTTCAGTTCATGATCCGCGTCCGCTTGCCCGGGGGCATCTGCACGACCGAACGCTGGCTGAAGATCGCCGAACTGGCCTGCGCGCACGGCGGCGAGACGCTGCGCATGACGACGCGCCAGACCTTTCAGTTCCACTGGGTGCTCAAGCAGGACCTCGTCCCGCTGATCCGCGGGCTGCACGAGGTGCTGCTCGACACGGTGGCGGCGTGCGGCGACGATTCGCGCGGCGTGATGGCGACCGTCTATCCCGAATTCCCCGCGCTGCAGGCCGAACTCGCCGATCTGGCGAAGGCGGTCAGCGACCATGTGATCCCGAAAACGGGCGCCTATCACGAAATCTGGTACGGCGAGGAACGGGTTGCGACCTCCGGGCCTGAGGAGCCTTTCTACGGGCGCACCTACATGCCCCGCAAGTTCAAGATCGGCTTCGTCATCCCGCCGAACAACGACATCGACATCTATGCCCAGGACCTCGGCTATATCGCCATCGTCGGCGATGACGGGCGGATCGCCGGCTTCAACGTCGCGATCGGCGGCGGCATGGGGCGCACCGACAAGGCGCCGCACACCTATCCGCGCACCGCGTCGGTGATCGGCTTCATCACCCCCGACCGGCTCTATCCGGTGACCGAGGCGGTGATGGGCGTCCAGCGCGACTATGGCAATCGCGCCGACCGCGCGCGGGCGCGCTTCAAATATACGATCGACGACAAGGGGCTCGACTGGATCAAGGCGGCGATCGAGGATCGCGCCGGGCCGCTCGATCCCGCGCGCCCCTATGCCTTCACCTCGAACGCCGACCGCTATGGCTGGACCGAATCGGACGATGGCGTCCACCATTATACGCTGTTCGTCGAGAACGGCCGGCTCGACCGCGATCTGCTCGACCGGATCGAACCGATCGCGCGCGTCCACAAGGGGCATTTCCGCCTGACCCCCAACCAGAATCTGATGATCGCCGGGATCGCCGCCGCCGACCGGCCGGCAATCGAGGCGCTGCTCGCCGAGACCGGGCTCGCCGCGCTCAACGCGCGCAGCACGTTGCGGCTCAATGCGATGGCATGCGTCGCGCTGCCGACCTGCGGCCTCGCGATGGCGGACAGCGAACGCTATCTGCCCAGCCTGATCACCCGCATCGAGGCGATCCTGTCGCGCCACGGGCTGGAGAAGGAACCGATCACGCTGCGCATGACGGGATGCCCCAACGGCTGCGCCCGCCCCTATATCGCCGAGATCGGGCTGACCGGCCGCGCGCCGGGCAAATATAATCTCTATCTGGGCGGCGGTTTCCATGGCCAGCGCCTCGGGCGCCTCTATCGCGAGAATATCGGCGAGGCGGCGATCCTCGAGACGCTCGACGAAACGCTGGGCCGCTATGCCGCCGAGCGGCAGCCGGGCGAGCATTTCGGCGATTTCACCATCCGCGCGGGCATCGTCCGCGAAGTGACCGAGGGCCGCTTCTCGAACGATTAGGGCGTTTTCGGGTAAAGGCCGATCAGCCCGCCGCCGCCGCTGGGCGGTTGCGGTCGGCTGCGTCGAGCGCGAGCAGCGACGTGCCCCTGGTCTCGCGCATCGCCAGCGCCGACAGCAGGCTGACCGCGGCGGCGATGGCGATATAGGCGGCGATCGGGGTCCAGCTGTCATATTCGCGCAGCAGCGCGGTGCCGATCAGCGGCGCCCACGACCCCGCGACGATCGCCGTCACCTGATAGCCGAGCGACACGCCCGAATAGCGCATGCGCGTCGGGAACATCTCCGCCATGATCGCGGGCTGCGGCGCATACATCAGTGCGTGGATCGCGAGGCCGAGCATGATCGCGGCAAGGATCGTCGCGGTGGCGCCGGTGTCGAACATCGGGAAGGCGAGGAACGGCCAGACCATGGTGAGCGCGGCCCCGGCGATATAGACGGGCCGGCGCCCGATCCGGTCGGCGAGCGCGCCGACCAGCGGAATGGCGACGACGTGGACAATATGCGCGGCAAACAGCAGCGCGAGGATGCGCGTCGTGTCGATCTCGCGATGGTGAAGATAGGTGATCGAGAAGGTAACCACCATATAATAGACGATATTCTCGCCGAAGCGCAGACCCATCGCGGTGAACACGCCGCGCGGATAGTGGCGAAACACCTCGGTAAGACCATAGCCCCCTCCGGCCGAGGCCTCGGCGTGCGCCCGCGCCTCCTCGAAGATCGGCGAGTCGCTGACCTGGGTGCGGATATAATAGCCGATGACAACGATCACCGCCGACAGCCAGAAGCCGACGCGCCAGCCCCAGGCGAGGAAATCCGCGTCGGACAGCGTCGCCGCGAGGATCAGCAGCACCGCGGTCGCGAGCAGGTTGCCGAGCGGCACCCCCGCCTGCGGGAAGCTGCCCCAGAAGGCGCGGCTGCGGTTCGGGCTGTGCTCGGTGACGAGCAGCACCGCCCCGCCCCACTCGCCGCCGAGCGCGAAGCCCTGCACGAAGCGCAGCAGCACCAGCAGCGCCGGCGCCCAATAGCCGATGCTGTCGAAGCCCGGCAGGCAGCCCATCAGGAAGGTCGACACGCCGATCAGCACGAGGCTGAGCTGCAGCAGCGCCTTGCGGCCGATGCGGTCGCCGACATGGCCGAACACCACCCCGCCCAGCGGCCGGGCGAGGAAGCCGACGGCATAGGTGGCGAAGGCCGCGATGATGCCGTCGAGCTCGTTGCCGGTGTCGGGGAAGAAGAGCTTGCCGAACACCAGCGTCGCGGCGGTGCCGTAGAGGAAGAATTCATACCATTCGACGACGGTGCCGGCCATCGACGCGCCGACCACCTTCTTCAGATAGGGAAGGTCGGCTGTCTGTTCATGGTCCATCTCGCTTTCCTCCCCGACGCTGCTGTCTTCCTTAGTCCCGCGCCCCGAACAGGGCGGTGCCGACGCGCACGTGCGTCGCGCCCAGCATCACCGCGGTCGGATAATCGCCGCTCATCCCCATCGAGCGCAGCGGCAGCGCGTGCCGTTCGGCGAGTTCGTCGAGCAGCGCGAAATAGGGCGCGGGTTCGCGATCCGCCGGGGGGATCGCCATCAGCCCCTCGATGCGCAATCCGGCCTCCGCCGCCTCGGCGAGCAATGCGGGCAGGTCGGCGACCGCACAGCCGCCCTTCTGCGCCTCGTCGCCGACATTGACCTGGACGAAGAGGCGCGGGCGCCGGTCCAGCCGGTCGCACGCCTTCGCCAGCGCGTGTACCAGCGACGGGCGGTCGACCGAGTGGATTGCGTCGAACAGCATCACCGCATCCTCGGCCTTGTTCGACTGGAGCCGGCCGATCAGGTGCAACGTGATGCCAGATGCTTCGGCGCGCAGCGCGGGCCATTTGGCCGCGGCCTCCTGCACGCGATTCTCGCCGAAATGACGCTGGCCGGCGGCAATCAGCGGGCGGATGGCGTCGGCGTCGTGCGTCTTCGACACCGCGATCAGGCAGACGGCGTCGGCCTCGCGGCCGGCGCGCTTCGCCGCCGCCGCGATGTTGGCCCGCACCTCCGCCAGCCGCTCTGCCGCTTGGTCCATTCCGTTCGCCTCCGGGTGGCGTGCGCGTTGCGCGCCGCCCCGACGCGCCTATAGGAAGAGCGATGCCTCGACGCCACCCCCCGCCGCGCGGTGCCCGCCTTTCCGGTGTCTGGTTGTTCACCGACGAACGCGCCGCGACGCCGCTCGCGCGGCTGGCGGCGCTGCTGCCGCCGGGCAGCGGTATCGTCGTGCGGCACGACGGGCTGGCGCCCGGTGCGCGCTGGCGCCTGTTCCGGCGCCTCGCGCGCATCGCGCGAGCGCGGCACCTGTCGCTGCTGCTCGCGGGGCCGCCGGCGCTGGCGCGGCGCTGGGGCGCCGACGGCGTGCATCTGCGCCGGCAGGGGCGCGGCGCGGCGGCGCAGGCGCGGCGGCTGGATCTGGTCCGCACGATGGCTGTCCACGACCGCGCCGAGGCGCGCGCCGCGCGCCGCGCCGGTGCGCAAGCAGTGTTCGTCTCGCCGCTCCACCCGACGCGTTCGCACCCCGGCGCGCCGACGCTATCGACCGCCGAGTGGTTGCGGCTCGCGCGGCTGGCTGGCGGGCGGGCGGTCGCGCTCGGCGGCATGACGCCGGCGCGCGCGCGCGCGCTGCGGCTCCGCGCGGCGGGCGGCGGCATCGCCGTGCCCGGCTGGGCGGCGATCGACGCGTGGGATGATCGGGGAAAGACGAAAGCGGCGAAGCGCCGGCAGCGTCAGAAGCGGAACGCCGTCCCGACATAGACCGCCTGGCTGTCGCGGCGCGAATCGGTCAGCGGCTGGAAGCGGTCGTCGGTACGATAGCGCACGCCCGCGGTGACATCGAGATTCTTCGTCAGGCGATAGCTGCTGACGACATCGACGCTCTGGTTGTCGCCCGGCGCGGTGATGCGGTCGGTCGCGCCCGCCGGATCGCTGGCACGGTTGATGACGCGGGTGGCGAAGCGCGACTTGGCCTCTTCCTGCTCGGGCGCCTTGGCGACGGGCAGGTTGCGCAGGTCGGTGCCGCTCGGCAGCGCCGGGGTCACGAACTTCTGGAAGCCGACCGATGCGCCCAGATCATAGGCGACGGGGGCGATGCCGATCGGCGTCTTGCTGCGCCCGGCGGCCAGCGCGGCGGTGCGCGCGGCGCTCGACGCCTCGTCGCGGGCGCGGATCACGACGGTGATCGCGCGATTCTTGCGGCTGTCGTCGGTGATCGCGGGGGTGAAGCTGAACGCGCGGCGCGATTCTTCCGACATGCGGACGTAGCGCGCGATCAGGCGCGGATCGCCCGACGCGGGAGTGAACTGGCCGAGCAGCGTCTGCGACAGCGTCGTGTCGCGGATGCGGTCGGCGCGGCTCATCGCGGCGAGGGCAGGGGGCAGGGCGAGCGAAAGGGTCGCCAGAACGACGACGCTACCCCTCCAAAAATGTCGCGGTTTCCGCGCCATTATCCTGCGACTCCAACCCCAATCGAATCTTCAGATAGGACGGCTGCCGCCGGATTGCCAGCGTTTCCGCTTCGCCCGATCGTCCCATGCCTGCTTTTACCCGGATTGTTGCACGATGACCACAGTCGGGACCGCGGCGGATGGCGTATTGCCGCGCTTGCCGGACGGCGGCAACGGCGATAGAGACGCTTGCAATTCCCGCAGCGCAGCCGGCCGCCCGGCCCGGCGGCGCCCCATGATAAGGTATTCGGCATGCCCCAGCTTTCCTTCCTTGCCCGGCTCGGCCGCCGCCCGGCGGCGCTCGCCCTGCTCGGCGTCGCGGCGCTCGGCCTCGCGGGGTGCGGCGGCGGGAAGGAACGGCCCAAGGCCGACCTCGCCGCGTCGCAGGTGACGACGATCGGCGTGAACAGCTATCTGTGGCGCGCGTCGCTCGATTCGCTGTCGTTCATGCCGCTGCTCCAGGCCGATTCGTCGGGCGGGGTGATCATCACCGACTGGTACGCCAATCCGAGCAACCCGAACGAACGCATGAAGGTGACGGTGTCGATCCTCGACCAGGATCTGCGCGCCGACGCGCTGCGCGTCGCCGCGTCGCGCCAGGTCGCGCAGGGCGGCGGCTGGGTCGACGCGCCGGTGCAGGCGGCGACGGTGCAGAAGCTGGAGGAGATCATCCTCACCCGCGCCCGCGACCTGCGCCGCAGCGCGTTCGAAGGCTAATTCTCCGGCGCGGACCCGCGCCAACCGACAGACAACGGGGTAAACAGGACATGACCCGCGAATCGCGCTTTGGCGCCCTGGCTGCCGACGCCCGCTGGCAGGCGGCGTGGGAGGCCGCGAACAGCTTTGCCACCGACGACAGCAAAGATATGGTCGGGGGCGACAAGCCGAAAGCCTATATCCTCGAGATGTTCCCCTATCCGTCGGGGCGCATCCATATGGGGCACGTCCGCAACTATGCGATGGGCGACGTGCTCGCGCGCTTCAAGCGGATGACCGGGCACGCGGTGCTCCATCCGATGGGCTGGGACGCCTTCGGCATGCCGGCCGAGAATGCGGCGATGGAAAAGGGGGTCCACCCCGGCGGCTGGACGCGCGACAATATCGCCGCGATGCGCGCGCAGCTGAAGCGCCTCGGCCTCGCAATCGACTGGAGCCGCGAGCTCGCGACCTGCGAGCCCGACTATTACGGGCAGGAACAGGCGCTGTTCCTCGACCTGTTCGCCGCGGGGCTGGTCACGCGCAAGGAAAGCTACGTCAACTGGGACCCGGTCGACATGACCGTGCTCGCCAACGAGCAGGTGATCGACGGGCGCGGCTGGCGGTCGGGCGCGCCGGTCGAGAAGAAGAAGCTGTCGCAGTGGTTCCTGAAGATCACCGCCTTCGCCGACGATCTGCTCGACGGGCTCAAGAGCCTCGACCATTGGCCCGACAAGGTGCGGCTGATGCAGGAGAACTGGATCGGCAAGTCGCAGGGGCTGGAATTCTCGTTCCGCCTCGCGGGCGGCGCACCGGGGTTCGATGTCTTCACGACGCGCCCCGACACGCTGTACGGTGCGAGCTTCGCGGCGATCGCGCCCGACCATCCGCTCGCCGAGCGCCTCGCCAAGGATTCGCCCGAACTCGCGGCCTTCATCGCCGAATGCCGGCGCCAGGGCACCTCGGCCGAACAGCTCGAAACCGCGGACAAGATGGGCTTCGACACCGGCGTATCGGTCCAGCATCCGCTCGACCCCGACTGGCATCTGCCGGTATGGGTGGTGAACTATGTGTTGATGGATTATGGCACCGGTGCGATCTTCGGCTGCCCGGCGCACGACCAGCGCGACCTCGATTTCGCGCGCAAATATGGCCTGCCGGTCCACCGCGTGATCGCCGACGGCGACGAGACCGAACAGGTCTTCGCCGGCGACGAGGCCTACACCGGCCCCGGCAGGCTGGTGAACAGCCATTTCCTCGACGGCATGACCGTTGACGAGGCGAAAGCCGCGATCATCGCGCGCGCCGAGCATGAAGGCTGGGGCAAGGGCACGACCGTGTGGCGCCTGCGCGACTGGGGCGTGTCGCGCCAGCGCTATTGGGGAACGCCGATCCCCTTCATCCACTGTCCGGCGTGCGGCACGGTGCCGGTGCCCAGGGACCAGCTTCCCGTCGTGCTGCCCGAGGACGTCGATTTCTCGGTCCCCGGCAATCCGCTGCTGCGCCACCCGACGTGGAAGCATGTCGCCTGCCCGTCGTGCGGCGGCGCCGCCGAGCGCGAAACCGACACGCTCGACACCTTCGTCGATTCCTCCTGGTATTTCCTGCGCTTCGCGAGCGCGCCGGCGGACCGGCCGTTCGACCCGGAGGTCATCCGCCGCTGGCTGCCGGTCGACCAGTATATCGGCGGCATCGAGCATGCGATCCTCCACCTGCTCTATGCGCGCTTCTGGACGCGCGCGCTCGAACGGCTGGGGATGGTCGAGATCAAGGAGCCGTTCGCGAGCCTGTTCACGCAGGGTATGGTCACGCATGAAACCTATAGCCGGGCGCAGGGCGAGGGGATGCCGCCGCTCTATTTCACCCCCGACGAGGTGACGCGCACCGCCGACGGCGCGACGCTCGACGCCGACGGCGCGCCGGTCGCGGTCGGCCGCGTCATCAAGATGTCGAAGTCGAAGAAGAATGTCGTCGATCCCGACGCCATCCTCGACCAATATGGCGCCGACGCGGCGCGCTGGTTCATGCTCTCCGACAGCCCGCCCGAGCGCGACCTGCCGTGGAGCGAGGCGGGGATCGAGGGCGCGTGGCGCTTCGTGCAGCGTTTGTGGCGGATCTTCGGCGAGACCGAAGTCGTCGGCGACGGCGGCGAGGACAAGGCGCTCGCGCGCAAGCTGCACCAGGCGATCGCCGGGGTCGCCGCCGACATCGAGGCGCTCGGCTTCAACAAGGCGGTGGCGAAGATCCACGCGCTCGCCAACGAGATCGAGAAGGCGAAGCCCTCGGCGACCCGCGGCGAGGCGTGCCGGACGCTGATCCTGCTCGTCGCGCCGATGATGCCGCACCTCGCCGAAGAGGCGTGGGCGGCGCTTCCCGACAGCCGGCGCGGCGCCGCGATGGTCGCCGACGCGGCATGGCCGGCCGCCGATCCGGCGCTGCTCGTCGACGACGAGGTGACGATCGCGATCCAGATCGCCGGCAAGCTGCGCGATACGATGACGCTGGCCAAGGGCGCGGACAAGGCAGCGGCGGAGGCCGCGGCGCTGGCGCGGCCGCGCATCGCCGACCTGCTCGGCGGCGCGGCGCCGAGGAAGGTGATCGTCGTCCCCGACCGGCTGGTGAACATCGTTCCCTGAAGATGGGTGCTGCCGACTCTCCGGCTTCGTCGAGCGAAATCGGGATATCCCCAACCCCCTCCCGCCTGCGGGAGGGGAGAAGGATGGCCGCATGGAATGCGAAAGGGCCGCTACCTTGCATCGACTTCGGCCAGAGGTCCCCTGCGGGCGGTCGACGGGCTCGACACGAACAGGGATTGCGGTCATTATTCCCCCGATGCGTAGCCTCCTGACCTCCTCGCTCGTCGCCGCCTCGCTGTTGCTCGGCGGCTGCGGACTGCGCCCGCTCTATGCGAACGGCAGCCAGGGCGCGGTGGCGCGGACGCTCGCCGATGTCGATGTCGCGCCGATCGAGGGGCATTCGGGCTGGCTCGTCCGCAACGCGCTGCGCGACCGGCTCCAGCCGACGCAGGCGGGGCAGGGCGCGGGCGCGCGGCTGCGGCTCGATGTGCGGCTCGAGGATTCGATTACCGGCTTCGGCGTCCGCTCGGACGATGCGGTCACGCGCGAGCGGCGGACGCTGCGCGCGCGCTACCAGCTCGTCGATGCGGGGTCGGGCGAGGTGCTGCTCGACGCGACCGCCGCGGCCGACGCGGGGATCGACGTCGTCGGCAGCGAATATGCGACGATCGCCGCCGAATCCTCGACCCTCGAACGGCTCGCGCAGGGCATCGCTGACCAGATCGTCGCGCGCGTCGCGGTGTTCGCGAGCCGCGGCGGCGGGCAGGCCGCGGCTGCCCCGGCACCCCCGCCGGCGCGCTGAGCGGCGATGAAGCCGCTCAAGCCCGCCGACCTCGAACGCCAGACGCGCCTCGACCCCGCGGTCCGCTTCGTCCTGCTCACCGGTCCCGACGAGGCGACGATGGGCGCGGTCGCCGCGCATCTCGTCGGGCTTGCGGGCCCGGAGGCTGAGCGGCTCGACCTCGCCTCGCCGCAGCTGTCGCAGGATGCGGCGCTGCTAGCCGCTGAGGCGGCGTCGATGTCGCTCTTTTCGCCGGCGCGGGTGATCCGGCTGGAGATCGCGGGCAGCGGCGACGATTGCCTGTCGGCGGTTGAGGCGCTGCTCGCCGCCGACACCGCGATCAACCCGGTGATCGCGACCGGCGCGTCGGTGAGCGCGCGTTCGAAGCTCGTCAAGCTGGTCGAGGGCGCGGCGGGGGCGGTTGCCGCCATCTGCTACCAGCCCGACCGGCGCGCGCTGGTCGGCATCGCGATGGACGCGGCGCAGGATCAGGGGTTGCGCCTGTCCAACGCCGATGCACAGCTGCTCGTCGATCTCGTGTCGGGCGACCAGGCGCTGATGCGGCGCGAGATCGAGAAGATCGCGCTCTACCTCGACGCCGCGCCCGACCGGCAGCGGCAGGTGACGGCGGCGGACATCGCCGCGCTGGGCGCCGTGACGCACGAGGAGGACGTCAGCGCATGCATCAACGTCGCGCTCGGCGGCAAGGTGCGCGACCTGCCCGACATGCTGGCGAAGGCGGCGGCGATCGGCGTTGCCGAAATCCGCATCATCCGCGCGCTCGGCATCCGCGCGATGCAGCTCGCCCGGCTGCGCGCCGAGGTCGATGCGGGCGCACATCCGGCGACGGTGGTATCGGCGCGGAGCAGCGGCGTTTTCTGGAAGGAGCGCGATGCGGTGACGGCGCAGCTCCACATCTGGGATTCGCTGCGCGTCGCGCGGCTGATGACGCGGCTGCTTGATTGCGAGCGCGCGCTCAAATCGTCGGGCACCGCGGGGGCGGTGCTGTTCCGCAAGCTGATGACCGACATCGCGCACCAGGCGGCGCGAGCGCGCTAATTCAGGGATCGGTTCAGGGAGCCGCGTCGCGCGCCTCGATCCGCGTGCGCGGGTCGTCGGGCGGGACGAAGGTCCAGACGGTGTCGCCCGGCTCGACCGGCGGCCGGTGCTGGGCGGAAAAGACGGCGAGGTCGCCCGACGGCCGCGCGACCATCAGGCTGTCGCCGCCCGACGCCTTCATCCGCGCGACGAAATCGGCATAGGGGAATTTCTCGGTGATCCGGGTGCGGCCGAAGGTCCACCCCGCCTGCAGCCGGTCGAGCTGCGTCTCGATCGGCGTGCCCCCGAGCGTCAGGACGCGCCCGCGCCGCCGGCTGCCCCGCGGCGTCTCGGCGATCACCCGGCTGACCCGGTCGTGGCCGACCTCGGGCGCCAGCTCGCTGCACACCAGCGCGTTATAGGCGTCGTTGTCGGTCGCGGCGATCAGTTGCTGATAGCGGCCCATGTCGAGATGGTCGTCGTGCGTCTCGTCCAAGATATCGCCGTGATAGACGGGCAGGTCGGCGGCGCGGGCGCGGCGCAGCGCGAGCAGGCTGGTGTCGGCGACCAGCACCGCGCGGCCCTGTGCCTTGACGAACTCGGCGAAGGCGATCGTCCAGCCGTTGGCGCCGACGAGCAGCACCCCGTCGCCCTTGCCGCGGTCGAGCCCCAGCCAGCGCGCGAAGGGCGCGGCGGTGAAGCCGTGCGCGAAGATCGTCGCGATGACCACCGCAAAGGACAGTGGCACCAGCGCCTCCGCGCCCGGCACCCCGTAATCCGACAGGCGCAGCGCGAACAGGCCGGTCACGGCGGCGGCAACAATGCCGCGCGGCGCGATCCAGGCGACGAACAGGCGCTCGCGCAAGGGGATGCGGGTAAAGAGCAGCGCCGCCATGATCGTCAGCGGCCGCACCACGAAAAGCAGCAGGACGAGGAAGAGCAGGAAGCGGAGCTGGAAATTCTGGACGACGGTCCAGTCGAGCGTGGCGGACAGGATGATGAACACGCCCGAGACGAGGAGGACGGTCAAATCCTCCTTGAAGCGCATCAGCATATGGCTCGAATCGGTCTCGCGGTTCGCCATCACCACCCCCATCACCGTGACGGTGATCAGTCCCGTTTCGTGCATGATGAGGTCTGAGAGGACGAAGACCGCGATCACCGTCGTCAGCAGCACCGGCGCCTTCAGATATTCGGGCACCCAGCCGCGCACGAAGGCCGCGGTCAGCGCGAAGGCGGCGGCGCCGCCGATCAGCATCGCGAGCAGGCTGGCGGCGACGACATCGGTGACGATGCCGACGCCGTTCGCGTCGCTGCCGCCGTGGATGATGTAGGAATAGATGCCGACCGCGAGCAGCGCGCCGATCGGGTCGTTCACGATCGCTTCCCATTTCAGCATGTGCTTGACGCGCGGCGTGATGTTGAGCGTGCGCAGCAGCGGCACGATCACCGTCGGGCCGGTGACGACCATGATGCCGCCGAACAGCGCCGACAGCTCGAACGGCAGCCCCGCGCCGTAATAGGCGGCCGCGGTGCCGAGCGCCCAGCCGACCGGCACGCCGACGAAGACGAGCATGAACACCGCGACGCCGGCATGGCGCAGTTCGCGGAATTTCAGGCTGAGCCCGCCCTCGAACAGGATGACGGCGACCGCGAGCTTGATGATCGGTTCGCGCAGCGCCCCGAAATCCTTTGCCGGGTCGATCAGGCCCAGCACCGGACCGGCGACGATGCCGGCGAGCAGCATCAGCGCGATCGCGGGCCGTCCCGTCCGCCAGGCGACCCATTGCGCGCCGATGCCGATGACGCCGATCAGGGCGATTTTGACGAGCAGGGAGTCGATCGCGAACATCGCGCAAGCCTATGCAAGGACAGGCGAAAAGCAAAAGAAAACCGCCCGCGCGCGGGATGGCGCGCGGGCGGTCGAAGCGCGATTGCGCCGGATCAGAACTGGCCGCGCAGCGTCACGCCATAGGTGCGCGGTTCGCCGGGGAAGCCGACGAAAAGCTGGCTCGCCGTCGCCGGGAAGCCCAGCGATGCGGGCGCCGCGACCGATCGGAAGGTGCCGCTGCCCTGCAACGGCATGTCGGCCCCGATCTGGTAGTAGCGCTTGTTGAGCAGATTCTGCCCCCACAGCTCGATTCCCCAGCGCCGGTCGGGACCGTAGAGGCCGACGCGACCGTTGACGACCGCGAAGCCGTCCTGGATCTTCTCGACGTCGAGGTCGGAGCCGGTGTTGGTGTCGCTTTGCAGGCGCGTGTCGAGATAGAAGAGCGCGCTCATCCCCGACCCGCCGATCGGCGGCGTCCAGCTGATCCCGGCGGTTGCGACATATTTGGCGGCGTTCGACACGCCGCGACCGGGAAGCTGGAACAGCACCGGCGACAGCGGCCGGCCTCCGGTGCCGACGAGATTGCGGCGATAGAGGGTGTCGACATAGGTCAGCCCCATGTTGACCGACAGATAGCGCGCGGGGCGCAGGAAGGTCTCGATTTCCAGCCCCTTGGCGACGACGCCGGGTTTCAGCCGGTCGGCCGCGCAGCCGCCGGTAAGGGCGCTGTTGTCGATCGGGCCGGTGCCGAGGTCGTCCTTGCACGCCTGGATGTTCGTCACCTCGAAATTGACGCCATTGTAGGTGTTGAGCTGGTAATTGCTGTATTCCTGCCAGAAGGCGGCGATGTTGACGTCGATCCCCGGCCCGTCCCACTTGATGCCGAGTTCGTAGGCGTCGACCTTTTCGCTCGCGAACTGCAGGTCGCTCGCCTCGGGCCGCCCGTTGGCCGGGGTGTTGGCGGGAAGCGCGAGCAGCGCGGTGCAGGCGGCGTTCTGCGCCGCCGACCCCGCGGTGGTGCTGCACGGCCGGTCGAGCGCCGAGAAGTCGAGGTTGAAGCCCCCGGCCTTGTACCCCTTCGACGCCGAGCCATAGACGAGCAGGTCGGGCGTCGGTTTCCAGCTCAGCACCGCGGTGCCCGTCCACTGGCTGTCGCTGAAGCGCGTGCCCGGCGCGCCCTTGACGAGGTCGGGCGCTGTGCCGTTGATGACGCAGGCGAGGCTCGCGAGCGCCTGCAGCGATGAATTGACGATCGCCGGGCACAGCGTGTTGGTGAAATTGGCGTCGCCGGCCAGCGTCTTCTTTTCGTGCGTGTAGCGCGCGCCGATCGTCAGCGTCAGCCGGTCCTCGACGAGGTCGAAGCTGTTGTGGGTGAACAGCGCATAGTTGGTGCTGCGCTGGTGAAAGCTCGGATCGGCGGCGCCCGTGCCGTTGAGGCGCGGCGCGTTGAGCAGCGCGGCGATCCCCTGGAAGCCGGGGAAGGAGGTCGCGGGCAGGTTCGAGCAGGTGGCCGAGGCGGGATTGACCAGCGTCGGCGCGAGCGTCACCGCCGCGAGGCAGTTGGCGAAGCGCTCGTAATCGGCCCCATAGACGATGTCGTCGTCGATATCGAGCTTCTCGTTGGCGAAATAGCCGCCGATCAGCCAGTCGAGCCGCCCGTCGAGCGCATCGCCCTGCAACCGCAGTTCCTGCGTGAACAGGCGGAAGCGGCGGTCGAGGTCGGTGCGGTGCAGGATGTCGAGCGCGTTGAAGTCGGCGTCCTGCCCCTGCGCATTCTTGTAATCGCGATAGGCGGTGATCGAGGTCAGCGTCGCCGGGCCGAGCTCCCACGTCAGCTCGCCCGAAACGCCCCAGTCCTTGGTGTCGGAGCGATAGGTGATGCCGGGGGTGGTCGCCTGGGTGCGGATGAAGCTCTCCCCCGGGGGCGGCACCTGATGGTTGGCGCCGAGAAGCTGGAGCAGCGGCAGCAGCGTGTTGGGCCCGGCGACCGGAAAGCCGTCGGCGCCGCGCGTCAGGCCGCGCACCGGGCCGAGCAGCACGCCGCCGCAGCAATTCTCGTCGCGCTCGCTGTAATCGGCGATCAGGCGCAGCCTGATGCTGTCGCTCGGTTCGAACAGCATCTGCCCGCGCACCAGCCAGCGGTCGCGGTCGTTGATGTCGGGTTCGCCGGGCGTCGCATTCCTGATGAAGCCATCGCGCTTCTGCCATACGCCGTCGAGACGCAGCGCCGCCTTGTCGCCGAGCGGCGCGTTCAGCGACCCGTCGATGCGCCAGTAATCATAATTGCCGTAGCTGACCGACCCCTTGCCGCCGAAATGGCCGAGTTCGGGCCCCTTGGTGACGATGTTGATCAGCCCGGCGGTCGAGTTGCGGCCGAACAGCGTACCCTGCGGCCCGCGCAGCACCTCGACGCGTTCGATGTCGCCCAGTTCGGACAGGCCGACGCCAGTGCGGCTACGATAGACGCCGTCGATGAACAGGCCGACCGAGCTTTCGAGCCCGGGATTCTCGCCGACCGTACCGATGCCGCGGATGCGCGCGGTGAAATTGACTTCGCTCGTCGCGCCCGACACGAGCAGCGACGGTGCGACCTGCCCCAGCGCGCGCACGTCGGTCGCGCCGGTCTTTTCCAGCGTCTCGCCGGTCACGGCCGATACGGCGATCGGCACGTCCGACAGCATCTCGCTGCGCCTCGTCGCGGTGACGATGATCGAATCGGGATCCTCATATCCCTCGCCACCGCGCGCCTGCGCGAGCGCCGGGGCCGCGGCAAAGGCGACCGCCAGCGATACCCCTAGCGCGCTGGTGTGAAGCAGGTGGGACGCGGAAAAACGCTTGGCTTTCATCTGTGGTCCTCCTCTCGCAATATCTTTTCATTCTGCGAGGAAGGAGCATATCAAAATGGCGTGGAGCGACCAGAGGCCGCCCGTTTCCGTAGCGGTTTTACGCCGCGGGCGCGTCTTTTCTGCCACAGCTGCCACGAATGCCAGTTTGACAAAAAGAAAAAGGCGGGGCGCGCCGGCCCCGCCTTTTCCAATCGGGGCGGCCGCGGCCGCCCCGACCCCCTTGCGGCTCAGAACTTGCCGCGCAGCGTCACGCCATAGGTCCTCGGCTCGGCGAGGAACATCGAGAAGATCTGGCGACCGCCCGGATATTGCGGATCGGCGAAATCGGCCGTCGTCGCACCTTCCTGGAACGGCGAGTTGAAGGCGACCTGCGAATATTGCTTGTTGAAGATATTCTGCGCCCACAGCTCGATGCCCCATTTCTCGTCGGGGCCGCGCACGCCGAGGCGCGCGTTGAAGATGGCGTAGCCGTCCTGTTCCTTCTGCGGGAAGAGGTCGGAGCCGGTGTTGTAGTCGCTGGTCATGCGGCCGTCGACATAGACGAGCCCGGTCAGCCCGCTGCTGCCGATGTCGGGCGTCCAGGCGATGCTGCCGGTCGCGACCAGTTCGGGCGCGTTCGACATATTGTCGCCGGGAAGCTTGCGAAGCGCCTGGTCGAGCGGCGTGCCCGACGAGTTGCCGACCAGATTCTTATTATACTTGGTCCGGGCATAGGTCAGCCCCGCGGTCATGCGGAAGCTGCGTGCCGGGATCAGCGAGGCTTCGAGCTCGAAGCCCTGCGAGCGCACGCCCCAGGTCACGTCGTCCGCGGCGCAGGCGCCGGTCGTTGCGGCTGCCGCGTTGTAGTTGGGCGCACTCGTAAATTTGCTCTGGTCGCGGTCGGCCCCGCCGAGATCGGCCGAGCAGCCGTTGATCGTCTGCACGATATAGGTCGAGCCGTTGAAGGTGTTGAGCTGGAAGTTCTTGAAGTCGGTGCGGAACAGGGTCAGCCCGGCGCTGAACGGACCGCCCGAATATTTGGCGCCGAGTTCGTAGCTGGTGACGAGTTCGGGGTCGAACTGGAGGCCGCTGACCAGAGCTTGCGCGCCCGCTTGGCCGCCGAACGGAACGATCGGCGATTTCAGCGCCGAGCGGTCGAGGTTGAAACCACCCGCCTTGTAGCCGCGTGAATAGCTGGCATAGGTCATCAGATCGTCGGTGGGTTTCCACGACAGGATCGCGGTGCCGGTGAACTTGTCCTCGCTGCGCTGGTCGCTGATCGACACGCCATTGAGCTCGGCGGTAGCATTGCCCTGACAGCCGAGGCCGATCAGCGCGCCCGCCAGCGCCTTGGCGGTCGCATTGCTGGTAGTGCTCGTCAGGTCGTCGAGCACGAGACCTTGTATCGTCGTGCAGACCGTGTTGTCGTTGGTGAAGCTGGCCGAGAATTTCTTCTTGTCGTGCGTGTAGCGCAGGCCGAGCGTCAGATCGAGCGTGTCGGTGATGTGGAAGATATTGTGCGTGAACAGCGCCCAGTTCGTTCCGTTCTGCCGATAGCGGTCGTTGATCGAGCCGAGGTCGTTAAGGCCGTCGAGCGCGGAGAAGGCGGCGACGATATCCGCCCCCGAAGTGCCCGAGGCGCCGAGGATCGTATTGCGGCCCACCCCGAGCGGATTGTCGATGCCCCCCGCGACGCAGCCTGCCTGACCCGGCGAATAGAGGCCCGCAAGCGCGCTGCCGCTAACGAGGCGGCAGTTGGCGAAGCGGCCGTAATCGTCGCCGAAGCGCAGATTGTCGCGCACCGTCAGCTTTTCGTTCGCGTAGAATCCGCCGATCAGCCAGTCGAGCTTGCCGTCGAAGGCTTCGCCCTGCAGCCGCAGTTCCTGGGTGAAGGTGTGGAACTGGCGATAGGCGTCCTTGTCGTCGGCGCGATAGAGGATGTCGACCGCGCCATAGTCGAGGTCGCCCGCCTGTCCGGAGCGATATTCGCGATAAGCGGTGATCGACGTCAGCGTCGCGCCGCCGAAGTCATAGTCGATCTGGCCCGAGAAGCCGTAATCCTTGGTCTTGCCGGCATAGCTGCGGCCCGGGGTGACATAGATGTCGCGGTTGTAGCCGGGGGTCAGCGCCGCGGCGGGCTGTCCCAGGTCGATCAGCACCCGCGTGATGTTGTTGGTCGTCGCGGTCGCGGCCCCCGTCGGGCTCGGGTTGTTGAGGTTGCCGATGTAGGGATTGACGCTGTTGTCGACATAGATGGCAGCGCAGCAGCGCTCGTCGCGGTTGGTATAGTCCGCGATCAGGCGCAGCGACAGCGCGTCGGTCGGTTCGAACAGCAGCTGCCCGCGCAGGAAATAGCGGTCGCGGTTGTTGATCTGCGTGTTGTTGTTGACGTCGTTGTAGAAGCCGTCGCGCTTCACCCACACGCCGTCGATGCGCGCCGCGAGCGTGTCGCTGATCGGCCCGGTGACGCTGCCGCCGAGGCGCCAATAGTCGTGGTTGCCGTAGGTGACCTCGCCATTGGCGCCGAAGGTGAAGGAGGGTTTCTTCGAATAGATGCTGATCAGGCCCGCCGACGAGTTGCGGCCGCCCAGCGTGCCCTGCGGCCCGCGCTGCACCTCGACCCGGTCGATCTCGCCCAGTTCGTTGAGGCCGATGCCGGAGCGCGAGCGATAGACGCCGTCGATGAACACCGGAACCGAGCTTTCGAGCCCGGGGTTGTCGCCGACGGTGCCGATGCCGCGGATGCGCGCCGAGCCGTTGGCCTCCGAACCGGTCGACGAAACGAGCAGCGACGGGGCGACCTGGTTGAGCTGGCGGATGTCGTTGGCGCCGCTGTTCTGCAGCGTCTCGGCGCTGACCGCCGAGATGGCGACCGGCACGTCGGACAGCAGCTGCGCGCGGCCCTGCGCGGTGACGATGATCGGCGCGTCGCCGCTATCGTCCGCCGTCGCCTGATCCTGCGGCGCGGCGTCCTGCGCGAAGGCGGGAACGGCGGCCGCGGCGACCGCCAGCGATACGCCGAGCGCGCTCGTGCGCAGCAGGTGGGCAGACAGAAGGGAAGATGATTTCATTTGGGGCACTCCTCTCAGAGAATTTCTGTTCTCGTTGCCGCGCGATCATAGCCCGATCGCTTCCGCGTTCCAGTCAAGCTCGCGCTTTTGCGCGTTTCTTTGCAACGAGTGATGCTTTTTCGCCACAGCCACACCGGGGCGTGCCGGGCGCAAATTAGGGGAAATCCCCTATGCCGTAGCGTCACATCCGGCGGCGTCACGGCACGGGAAAGCGAGCAGCCGTCCCTGCGCGACGAGCATCGCGCGATACGGGCCGGAAAATTGCTCTGCGATCGCCGCGTCTCGGACGTCGAGGCCGCCTGTGAGGCTACCGAAGGCCGGCAGCATCAGGCGCCGGTCGTCGGCGGCGAAGCAGGGGCGCGACACGTTGCGGCCGCGCAGCGCGAGGCGCAGCTTGGGGTGGAAATGCCCCGAAATCTCGGGCCGCGTTTCGCCGGGCAAGCATTGGTGGCGCAGCACGATGCCGTCGACGACCAGCTCGTCGACGACGGTGCCGCCCCATGCATCGCCGCTCAGCCCGTCGTGGTTCCCGGCCACCCAGACGAGCCGCGCCCGTGCCGCGTGATGGGCGAGCCGCCGGGCGATCGCCGGCGCGACGGCGCGCGCCGCCTGCGGATCGTGGAAGCTGTCGCCGAGGCACCAGATCTGCCGCGCGCCGGTGTCGGCGGCGAGCCGCGCGAGCCGGTCGAGCGTATCGATACTGTCATAGGGCGGCAGCGGCTGGCCGCGCGCGGCATACCAGCGCGCCTTTTCGAGGTGCATGTCGGCAACGATCAGCGCGCCGTGCCGCGCCCAGAACAGCGCGCGGTCGCCCGCCACGGCAAAGCGGTGGCCGGCGAAGTCCAGCGCCGGTCGAGCGGACGGCGGCGGGACGAGCGGGGGGACGAGCGGGGCAGGCGCCATCGCGCGGCTATGGCAAGGCGGCGGGGCGGCGGCAAGCGCCGGGCGACGGGTTGCGCCGATCAGCTCCCGGCAGCGATCCCGGCGGCGGCATAGCGCAGTGCCGGGTCGCGGCTCGCGCGTTCGGGCAGGTCGAAGACGACGCGCTTGTTCGGGAAATCGATCTCGACCCGGTCGAACAGCGACAGGCTGTCCATGCCGAGCAGCAGCGCCGGACGCTCCGCGAGATCGAGCGCGCGAAACGCCTGCGAATCGGCGAAGCTGACCGGCAGGTCGTTGACCTCCATCCCGTTGATCGAGATGCGGCGGACGATCGTGCGCATCGCCGCGACCGGCTCGCCGGTCACCGCGTTGAGTGTCACCGGCAAGAAGGGCAGGCGGTTCTGCTTCCGGTTGGCGACGAGCCGCTGGAAGGCGAGGTTGCCGACGCTCGTCTGCGCCCCCGTATCGACGATCACGTCGACGCGGTGGCCGTCGAGCCGCGCGTCGGCGAGGATCAGCCGCCCCGCCTGATTGCGCGCGGTGACGACTATCGCGTCGTCGTCGCGGATGATCGGCCGCGCCCGGCGCCGGGTCTCGAGGATCGCCATGCTTTCCTTGCGGAAATCGATGAGGACGCGGCGGTCTTCGAGCATGTCGACGCCGATCAGCCCCGCGGCGCCGATATGGCGGCCGGCGAAGGCCGGGGCTTCGAACCCGCTCATGTGCAGGTCGGTCATCTGCAGCGCCGCGACGCGATAGCTCTGCGCGGTCGCCGAACCGCCGATCGTCGCGAGGCGCAGCGTCGCGCCGGGAAGCAGGCCGAGCCGCTCGGCGAGCTCCTTGGCGATCACGGTGCGTTCGGCGCCGGTATCGACGAGGAAGGAAAAGGGCCCCTGCCCGCCGACCATGACGTTGACCGCCATGCGCCGCGTCGCGTCGAGGTCGAACGGCTGGATGAAGGGCGTGACCTCGCTCGTCGTCGTCGCCGGGTCGGCGATGCCGTCGGTCGGGGGGGCGGGCACGATCGGCGCCGTCGGGATCGTCGCGCCCGGCGGGGTCGATCCCAGCAGCACGGGGGCGGCGAGCAGGAGGATCCAAAGCGGCGCGCGGGCGGCGGCGTGTCTCATGGCGGCATCCTTCTTTTGATGCCAGTCTACGCCTGCGGCGGCGCCGCGGCAAGCGGGACGAGGAGTCGCCCTTCTGGTGGCCCTAGGGCCCCATCGCCGCTTCGGCGAGCGTGTCGGCGAGTTCGCCGAGCAGCGCATCGTCGAGATCGGCGGCGGCGACATTCTCGCGGCCAATCAGGACGAGGACGGGGATTGCGAGCGGGCTGATGCGGTCGAGCCGCTGGTGCACCATCGTTCCGGCCGCGCGGTCGAGCAGGTCGCCGAGCCGCGCGACGTCGGTCAGCCGCTCGCGCGCATCGGCCCAGGCGGCCTCGAGCAGCAGATGGTCGGGCTCGTACTTGCGGAGCACGTCGAAGATCAGGTCGGTCGAAAAGGTCACCTGCTTGCCCGTCTTGCGCTTGCCCGGATGCTGGCGCTCGATGAGGCCGCCGATCACCGCGACCTCGCGGAAGGCGCGTTTCAGCAGGTGCGATGTCTCGACCCACTCGACGAATTCGCCTTCGAGGATCGTCGCGTCGAACAATGCCTCGGGATCGGTGACCGGCCGTAGCGACCAGAGCGCGATCGCATAGTCGGAGGCGACGAAGCCGAGCGGCTGCAGCCCCGCGCGCTCCATCCGCTTCGACAGCAGCATCCCCAGCGACTGGTGCGCGTTCCACCCCTCGAACGGATAGCAGACGAGATAATGCGCGCCTTCGTGCGGAAAACTCTCGACGAGCAGTTCGCCGGGACGCGGCAGCACCGACCGCAGCGCCTGCATCTCCAACCAGAAGCGGACATCCTCGGGAAAGCGTCGCCAGCTTGCCGGATCGGCGAGGAAAGCCCGCACCCGGTCGGCGAGGCGGGTCGAGATGGCGAGCCGCGCGCCCATATAGCTGGGGATGCGCGCGGGACGCGTCGTCGCGCGGACGATCAGGTCGGTGTCGCGGATCGCCTCGACCTCGAGGCTGAGCCCGGCGAAGGCGAAGGTGTCGCCCGGTGTCAGCGTGCTGGCGAAATATTCCTCGACCTGCCCCAGCCGCCGCCCGTTCCGGAACCGCACCGCCGCCATCGGCGCCTCGACGATGATCCCGGCGTTGAGCCGATGCTGCGCCGCGAGCCGGGGGTGCGCGACCCGCCAGCGCCCCGGTCCGTCGGGTGCGAGGCGGCGGAACCGGTCATAGCTCTTGAGCGCATAGCCGCCGTCGCGCACGAAGCCGAGCAGGCGCGCGAAAAGCCCGGCATCGACCCAGCGATAGGGCGTCGCGGTGCGAATCTCGGCAAGCAGTTCGGCCTCGTCGAACGGCGCCGCGCAGGCGAGCGCCATCACATGCTGCGCGAGCACGTCAAGCGCGCCGGGACGGAAGCGGTCGGCATCGCGCTCGCCCGCCGCGACCGCATCGAGCGCGGCGCGTGCCTCCAGATATTCGAAGCGGTTGCCGGGCACGATCAGCGCGCGGCTCGGCTCATCCAGCCGGTGGTTGGCGCGGCCGATGCGCTGGAGCAGCCGCGACGAGCCCTTGGGCGCGCCCATCTGGATCACGCAGTCGACGTCGCCCCAGTCGAGCCCGAGGTCGAGGCTGGCGGTCGCGACGAGCGCGCGCAGCCGCCCCTCGGCCATCGCCGTCTCGGCGCGCTGCCGCGCCTCGCGGTCGAGGCTGCCGTGGTGGATCGCGATCGGCAGCGACAGGTCGTTGACCTTCCACAGCTCCTGAAAGATCAGCTCGGCGAGCCCGCGCGTGTTGCAGAAGATGATCGTCGTGCGGTTCTTCGCGATCTCCGCCATCACCTGATGCACCGCATAGCGCCCCGAATGGCCGGCCCACGGCACCGCGCCTTCGGGCAGCAGGATGCGGATGTCGGGATCGGCCCCGGGCTCGCCCTCGACCAGCGTTACCCCCCCGGCATCGGCGTCGGGCGCCAGCCAGGCGCGATAGGCGTCGGGGTCGGCGATGGTGGCCGACAGGCCGACGCGGCGCAGACCGGGCGCGATCCGCTGAAGCCGCGCCATCGCGAGCGACAGGAGGTCGCCGCGCTTGCCGGGCGCAAAGGCATGTATCTCGTCGATCACCACCGTCTTCAGATCGGCGAACATCGCGAAGCTGTCGGGCCAGGAGAGCAATAGCGACAGCGATTCGGGCGTCGTCAGCAATATGTTCGGCGGCTTTGCGCGCTGCCGCGCCTTCCTGTCCGAACTGGTGTCGCCGCTGCGGCTCTCGACGCTGATGTCGAGGCCCATGGCGGCGATCGGGCCGAGCAGGTTGCGCTCGACATCGGCGGCGAGCGCCTTGAGCGGCGAGACGTACAGCGTGTGCAGCCGGTCGCTGGGACGACCCGCAAGGTCGGTCAGGCTGGGCAGGAAGCCCGCGAGCGTTTTGCCCGCGCCGGTCGCCGCGACGAGCAGCGCATGCTCGCCGCGCTCCGCCGCCGCGAGCATGGCGGCCTGATGTCCGCGCAGCCGCCATCCGCGCGCGGCAAACCAGTCGGCGAAGAGGGGTGGCAGGGCCATGCAGCGGATGTGGCGCCGC
The DNA here is from genome assembly GCF_057401805.1 of Sphingopyxis sp. 550B. Lineage (NCBI taxonomy): Bacteria > Pseudomonadati > Pseudomonadota > Alphaproteobacteria > Sphingomonadales > Sphingopyxidaceae > Sphingopyxis > Sphingopyxis sp. 550B. Next base: position 990,200 of record NZ_CM171610.1, read on the forward strand.
GGACGGCGGGGGGCAAGCCCCCGGACCGACGGCAGCGCTACGGATGTTCGCTTTCGACTGGAAGCGGACGTTTCTTCTCCCCTCCCGCCTGCGGGAGGGGAAACCAGGGCATGTCTCAAACGACCGCTTCCCACCCCAAAGCCGACACCGGTTCAGAGAAGTTCGCTCAACCCCTTGAGCAATCTTCGCCAATGTTCGCCCAGCCGGTGCTGGAACAGCATCAGCTCGAACCCGTGCCGCGCGGCGTGATGCTGCGGAATGCCGTCCCATCCGCGATGCTCGACCGTTACCCGCGTGTCGGCGCCGACCGCCTCGAAGCGCACCTCGACCTCGGTGGTCTGGTCGGGCGCGAAGCTGGGCAGCCGCCAGCCGAAGGCGAGGCGTTCGCCGGGCGACCAGTGCCGTACCGCCCCGATCTCCCACTCGGTGCCGTCGGCGAAGCGAGTGACGAGGCGGCCGCCGGGGCCGGGAGGATCGAAGCGCAGTTCGCCGTCGCCTTCCGGTGTCAGCGGGAAGAGCGGGTGGCTCGTCCACCAGCGGCCGATGTCGCGGGTGAAGGCGGTGAAGGCCGCCATCGGCGACGTGGCGACGCGCAGCGCGACGATCACCGCCGCACCGCTCACGTGCCCCGCCCTTCGACATGCGTCTTGAACGCCGCGAGCTGGTGCGCCCAGCGCGCCTCGGTCTCGGCGAGCCAGGCCTTGAGTTCGTCGGTCGCGCCATCCTTCAGGCGATAGATGCGCACGCGCGCGTCGAAATCGGGATGCGCATCCTCGACCAGCCCGCCGGCCTTGAGCGCGCGCAGATGGCGGCTCATCGCGGGCGGGGCGAGGCCGAGCGCGCCAGCGAGATCGCCGGCGCTGCGCGGTCGCTCGCGCAGCAGCTCGACCGCGCGGCGGCGCTGCGGATCGGCGAGCGCGGCGAGGGTGCGGTCGAGCGCGGCGCTCAATCGTCGAGCCGCGTCTTGGTGGTGAAACCGCCCTCGGCGTCCCATTCCGCCGCGGTTTTGGCTTCGACAGTGACGCCGAAGGTCCAGATATGCCCCTCCGGGTCTTTGGCGCGATAGGTACGGTCGCCGTAGAATTGCGTCTCGGGCGCGGCGATGATGTCGGCGCCCGCGGCGCGCGCGCGGCCGCAATGCGCGTCGATGTCCTCGCCGGCGCCGAGCTGGACATGCACCGACTGCGTATTCTTGCCGCCGATCGATTTCGGACTGCGGTGATGGTCCGACCATTCGCTGCCGACCATCACCACCGAATCGCCATAGCCCATCTCGCTGTGCGCGAGATTGCCGTCGGCGTCGAGCAGCACGAACAGCGGCTCGAAACCGAACGCCGCCTCGAGCCAGCGGAAGGCGGCCTTGCTGTCCCGATAGCTGACCGCGCTCGAAAGTCCCTTGGGACGGTGCTGTTCGGTCATTTTCCGTCTCTCCTGCGAATCATATGATTTTCCATATCTACAATATTTGCAGGAAATTGAAAATATATAGATGGAAAGCGATGTTCGAGCCCTGTCGGCGGCACCTGTCTTTTTTGAAACCGACCCCTCTCTGTAAGAAGAGGAGATTATCGGCCTTTCGGTCTGACCGGTCGACCGCTCAGTCGTCGAGCAAGGTCATGTTGACGCGTGCGGTGCCGGAGCGGTGCATGCCGATCTCCTTAGCAGCGGCGTGGCTGACGTCGATCACGCGGCCGCGGCCGAAGGGACCGCGATCATTGATGCGGACGACGACGCTCTGGCCGTTGGCGATGTTGGTCACGCGCACCTTGCTGCCGAAGGGCAGGGTGCGGTGCGCGGCGGTCAGTTCGTCGGGATCGAAGGGCTCGCCGCTCGCGGTGCGGTTTCCGGCGAGTTCGTCGCTGTAATAGCTGGCGACGCCGCTGCCCATCTCGGTGCCGTCGCCGGCGTCGGCTTCGCCCGGACCCTGATCCTGCGCGATCGCCGGCGCGGCCGACCACAAGGACGGGGCCAACAGCAGGGCCAGGGCCAATCCCATCGAACGCCGCATATGCAGACCTTCCCCTTTGACGTGGGCGGCATCAAGCAGCGGCGTCCGCGGGGTGCAAGCGGCCGGCGTCGTATCGGTTCGAATTCGCGGCCAGCGGTGGACCGGTCAGACGTCGAGATTGGCGACCGACAGCGCGTTGGTCTGGATGAAATCGCGCCGCGGTTCGACCTCGTCTCCCATCAGCCGCTCGAAGATGTCGTGCGCGATGTCGGCCTGTTCGGCCTCGACGCGCAGCAGCGAGCGGTTGGCGGGATCGAGCGTGGTTTCCCACAATTGCTCGGCATTCATCTCGCCCAGCCCCTTGTAGCGGCTGATCGCCAGCCCGCGGCGGCTGTGCGCGAAGATCGCGTCGAGCAGTTCGGACGGGCGCGTGACCGGCGTCGCGCGCGCGGCGGGCGTCCGGGCGGCCTCCGCCTCCTCGTCGTCGGGACCCGCCTCGACCTCGGCCGCGGCGCTGCCCGCCTTCACCAGCCGGGCGGGGCGCGCATAGGTTTCGACCTGCTCGGCGGCGAGCTTGTGAAGGCGGCGCGCCTCCTGGCTCGCGAGGAAGGCGGGGTCGATCGCATGATGATCGCTGACTCCGCGCCAGCGGCGTTCGAGCGTATAGCCGCCACCCTCGACCGCGGCGATCGTCCACACCGCTTCGTTGCCGCCGGTCAGCGCGCGCTCGGCGGCGTTCAGCCAGCGGCTGGCGGTTTCGGCGGCGCTGTGGCGGCCCGCGGCGTCGAGCTCTGGATCGAGCGCGCCCGCGAAGGCGAGCGCCTCGATCAGCCCGGCGTCGAGGGTGCGCGGCACGTAGCGCATCAGCGCGCGCAGTCGCCGCCCGTGCTCGATCAGCTCGCGCAGGTCTTTGCCCGAGCGCGCGCCGCCCGCGGTTTCGAGCAGCAGCGCGTCGATGCCGGCGTCGATCAGATAATTTTCGAGCGCGGTGTCGTCCTTCAGATAGACCTCGCTGCGCCCCTTCGCTACCTTGTAGAGCGGCGGCTGGGCGATGTAGAGATGGCCGTTCTCGATGATCTCCGGCATCTGGCGATAGAAGAAGGTGAGCAGCAGCGTGCGGATATGCGCGCCATCGACGTCGGCGTCGGTCATGATCACGATCTTGTGATAGCGCAGCTTCTCGACGTTGAATTCGTCGCGGATGCCGGTGCCGAGCGCCTGGATCAGCGTCCCGACCTCCTTCGACGAGATGATGCGGTCGAAGCGCGCGCGCTCGACGTTCAGAATCTTGCCCTTCAGCGGCAGGATCGCCTGGACGTGGCGGTCGCGGCCCTGCTTGGCCGACCCGCCCGCCGAGTCGCCCTCGACAAGGAACAGCTCGCATTTCGCCGGATCGCGCTCCTGGCAGTCGGCGAGCTTGCCGGGCAGGCTGGCGATGTCCATCGCGCCCTTGCGCCGCGTCAACTCGCGCGCCTTCTTTGCCGCTTCGCGCGCGGCGGCGGCGTCGACGACCTTCTGGATCACCGCCTTGGCATGGCCCGGATTTTCCTCGAGCCATTCGGTCATGCGGTCGGCCATCAGGCTTTCGAGCGGCTGGCGCACCTCGCTGCTGACCAGCTTGTCCTTGGTCTGCGACGAGAATTTGGGGTCGGGCAGCTTGACCGAGACGATCGCGGTCAGTCCCTCGCGCATGTCGTCGCCGGTCAGGCTGACCTTCTCCTTCTTGAGCAGTCCCGACTTCTCGCCATAATTGTTGAGCGTGCGCGTCAGCGCGGCGCGGAAGGCGGCGAGATGGGTGCCGCCGTCGCGCTGCGGGATGTTGTTGGTGAAGCAGAGGACATTTTCATAATAGCTGTCGTTCCATTCGAGCGCGACCTCGATGCCGATGCCGTCGCGTTCGGAGGTGATCGCGATCGGATCGGGAAGCAGCGCGGTCTTGTTGCGGTCGAGCCATTTGACGAACGCCGCGATGCCGCCTTCGTAGAAGAGGTCGTGGACGACATGCTCGGTGCTGCGCGCATCGACCAGCTTGATGCGGACCCCCGAGTTGAGGAAAGCGAGCTCGCGGTAGCGATGTTCGAGCTTCTCGAAATCGAACTCGGTGACGTTCTTGAACGTCTCGGTCGAGGCCTGGAAGGTGACGCGCGTTCCCTTCTTGCCCGCCGGCGCGGGGCCGCGGACGACCAGCGGCGCGACCGCGTCGCCATGCTCGAAGCGCATCCAATGCTCCTCGCCGCCCCGCCAGATGGTGAGTTCGAGCCATTCGGACAGCGCGTTGACGACGCTGACGCCGACGCCGTGCAGGCCGCCCGACACCTTGTAGGCGTTGTCATCGCTGGTATTCTCGAACTTCCCGCCGGCGTGGAGCTGGGTCATGATGACTTCGGCCGCCGACACGCCTTCTTCCGGATGGATGCCGGTCGGGATGCCGCGGCCATTGTCCTCGACGCTGACCGACCCGTCGCTGTTGAGCGTGATGAGAACGAGGTCGCAATGCCCGGCGAGCGCCTCGTCGATCGCATTGTCGCTGACCTCGAACACCATGTGGTGCAGGCCCGACCCGTCGTCGGTGTCGCCGATATACATGCCCGGCCGCTTGCGCACCGCGTCGAGGCCCTTGAGGACCTTGATCGAATCGGCGCCATAGGCATTGGTGTTGGGATGCTTGCCGCCGTGGTCCGGCGCGTTCGTCTCTGCAGTGTCCGTCATGTCGATCATATAGGGTCCGGGGGGGCAAAACCCAAGCGAAAATGCGCCTCTTGCCGCGGCGCCGGGGGGCGTTGCGCCGACGCCGCAGGACGGCTAATTTCGCGGCATGAGACAGACATATGCTCCCCGTTCGATGCTGTACGCGCTGGCGCTGATCGCGTTGCCGCTCGCCGGCTGTTCCAAGCCGGCGCCGCCGCCCGCCGACAATGCCCCGGCGGTGGCCGGCGACCCGATCGCCAGCCGGCCGGTGATGGTCGGCACCGAAGGGCCGAGCCTGCCCGCCTGTTCGAGCGTCAGCCGCGTCAAGGACGGCGGCACCGACGTCTATTGGGCGCCGGGTGAGACGCGCGCGGTCAAGGCGAAGCTGGCGGGCGGCGCGCCGGTGTCGCTGTGCGAGGCGACCGACGACGACGCCTGGTTCGGCGTCGTCTTCATCGCGCCGGGCACCGACAAGGACATGTGCGGCGTCGGCAAGCCGGTGCCCGCGGCGCGCGAATATCAGGGCCCGTGCCGTTGGGGCTGGATTCGCGGCGGCACGGTGCGGCTGGGGGCTTAAAGCGACAAAGGACTCGTATCGGGGGGTCCGATTTTTATCCTTTGTGGCTTTAGGGAGACGGTGCGCTGCTCGACGGCCTGCGGGGATTCGAGTTTTGGCGAGTTCCCACATTCTTCGTCATGCTGAACTTGTTTCAGCATCCATGGCCGAACCTTCCCTTTTGCGCTGCCTTTCCGTCGAGGTCAGATCATGGACCCTGAAACAAGTTCAGGGTGACGATGATGACAAGAACTTCGATTCCACCATACTAAAGCGGTGAGCCGTTAATCTGCACCGTTTCAGCACGAACGGAAGCGGGGATGGCGCATCATTTCCGAGCGCGCTTCATCGGCAATCCTCGATCACGCGGCCGATCTCGGACTGCACCGGCAGGGTCAGCGCGCGACCGGCGCCTTCGAGCGCGAAGCGGCCGCGGCTGAAGGCGATGCGGTCGAGGCGGATGTCGCGGTTCGGCACCGTCGCGCTGCCGCCATCGAAGCGGATCTGGTCGGTGCCCGCGCTGGTGCGCAGCGCGACCGGGCCGTCGAGCCCGGCGGTGAGGCGGATGGCGCCGCCGCTGCACGCCATTGTCAGCAGCGGGCTGGCGCCGCCCGTGGGCACGAAGCGGGCGGTGCGGCTGCCGGCGTCGTAGCGCCACGCGCCGCTGTCGAGCGCGCGTGCGTCCCACGCCGCGGCGGGCGGCGGCGGCGCGGGGACGGCGGCACCGCGGCGGGCGGCGGTGGCGCGGGCGGCGGCGCCTCTGGCGCCGGGATCGCGGTGCAGCCGGCGGCCGCGAGCAGCAGCGCCGCGGCGGCGGCGGAACGAAAGCGGATGGATGGGCGGTTCATGCGTCGAATCCCTGCCAGTCGATGACTTCGTCCAGCCCAACGCGCGGCACCGGCCAGCGGTTCACCGGCGCCTCCTCGTCGGCGTGGCCGATCGCGAGGCCCGAGAAGAGAATCTGGTCGTCGCCAAGCCCCAGTTCGGCCCGCACGGTCGCACCATACATCGCCCAGCATTCCTGCGGGCAGCTCGCAAGGCCGTGCTCGACGAGCAGCAGCATCACCGATTGCAGCCACATCCCCATGTCGGCCCATTGCGGCGGCCCCATGATCCGCGAGCAATGGAGGAAGAGCATCACCGGCGCGCCGAAGCCGCGGTAATTCTGCTGGAACTGGGCGATCCGCCCCGCCTTGTCATCGCGCGCGATGCCGAGCGAGGCGTAAAGCGCCTCGCCGACGCCGAAGCGGCGGCTGTCCCACGGATCGGTGAGCCCCCGGGGATAGATGTCATATTCGGGCTGGAACCCCTCGCGCCCCATCACGATACGCGCCGCGACCGCGTCCTGCACCGCCTGCCAGCGCTCGCCGGTGACGACGGTCGCCTGCCACGGCTGGAGGTTGCCGCCCGATGGCGCGCGCTGTGCGATCTCGAAGATCCGCGCGAGCAGCGCGCGGTCGACGGGCCGGTCGGTGAAGGCGCGCACCGAACGGCGGCGGGCGAGCGCCTCGCTGGCCGAAAGGGAGAGGGTGTCAGTCGCTGGCATATTTATCCTCGCGTCGCTTGCCGAACAGCAATTTGCGTTCGAGCCGGGTCTTGAGCTGGCGATAATAGGAAAGCAGGAAGACGTCATCCTCTTCGGCGATCGGCCGGCCGATCTTGTGCCGGATCGTGTCGGCGACCTCGCGCATCACCCGCGCGTCGCGCCCGCGCAGCACGCGTTCGAGTTCCTGCAGTTCGAAGATGCCATAGACCGAGAGCTCAGCATCGGTGAAGCGCAGGGCGTCGCCCGCCTCCGTCCCCGCCGCCATGTCGCGGTCGAGCTTCGCGCGCTGCGCCATCACCACCCAGGTGCCCGCGATCAGGTCGCCCATCCGCATCCGGTCGCGGTTGAACAGCAGGAAAAGGCTGAGCGTCGCCGACCACAGCACCCCCGCCAGCGCGGTCCAGCCCGACACCATATCCTCCGCCGCGCCGAAGCCGATCATCATCAGCGGCAGGAAAATCTCCAGCTCGCGCATCAGGTTGCGGGCGATCACCGCATCGGCGGTCAGCCGCCCGCCGTCGCGCGCGACGACGCGGATACCCATCGCGCGCTTGCCGGGGGTCGCAGCGCGCTGGCCCAGTTCGAAGCCGACGAACCAGAAGGTCCGCAGCACGAAGGCGCCGAGCAGCCAGATGCTGATCAGCAGGTCGGAGCGCGACGCGAAGCCTGCCCAGACCATGAGCAGCGTGAAGACGACCAGCGCCGCGAGCAGCAGCATGAGGTCGATCAGCAACGCCCCGAAGCGCAGCGACGCGCTGGCGATCCGCAGTTCGAGGTCGACGCCTTCGGGCGTGACGAAGGCGCGGACCTTGTCGCGCCGCGGGCGCGCGGCGGCGGTCATGCGGCGTCCTTTCGCCGCGGGAGGTAGTAATAGGCGAGCCAGAAGAGCAGCATCGCCGTCCCGATGCCGTAGCGCAGCAGCGTATCGGTGACGAGCTGCCGCCCGAAGCCTTCGAGCAGGCCGGCGGCGAGCAGCATGAGGATGACGCCGACCATCACCTTGCCCGCGGTGCGCCCCGCCTCCGACGCCGCCTGCAGCCGGCCGCGCGCGCCGGGGAAGAGGATCGCGGTGCCGATGCGCAGCCCGGCGGCGCCGGAGAGCGCGGCGGCGAACAGCTCGGTCGTGCCGTGGATGAACAGCCAGCCGCCGAAATCGACCCCCAGCCCCTTGCCCGTGAACAGCGCGAGCATCGCGCCGAGCCCGATCCCCTGATAATATTCGAGCATCATCGTCGGCACGCCGAAGGCAAAGCCGAGCGCGAAGGACAGGATCGACACGCGGCTGTTGTGCGTGAACAGATAGGTCGCGAAGATGTGCAGCCCGCTGTTCTGTTCGTCCGCCGCCTTGCCGTGGCCGATCGTCGCCTGCAGGAATTCGGCCGTGGCGCGCGGGTCGCGCCCGCCCGCCATCTCTTCGGGTACGAAATTGAAATACCATTCGGGATTGTGCGCGACGAGCGTCCAGCTGGTCAGCGCGCCGAGCAGGATGACGAGCGCGACGATCAGCGTCTCCTTCCACAGCGCGCGGACCGCGGCGGGCCAGTCGGTGCGGAAGAAGCGCCGCACCCGGCTCCAGCGCGTCTCGCGCACGCCATAGATCAGGAAATAGCCGCGCATCGACAGCGATTCGAGATAGTCGAGCAGCGCGCGGTCGAGGCTGGTCGCGCGCGCGATCGACAGCGATGACAGCGTCGCGCGGTACAGCGAGGGCAGTTGCAGCAGCTCGTCGCTGGTCAGCGCCTTCGCGCCCTTGCGTTCGAGCCGGCCGAGCAGGGTTTCGAAGGCGATCCAGTCGGCCTCGCGCTCGGCGCGGAAGCGGCTGGTCGAGAAATTCGGCGTGTCGAGCCGGGCGAGCGCTTCGGGGGCCGGGATCGCGGGCGGCATCACAGGCTGCCCTGGCGCTTGATCGCCAGATAGGCCTCGACGACGCTGGCACCCATCGCGTCGGCGGGCACCTCGATCACCTCGACGCCCAGCCGCTGGAGCCGCGCGATGACGCGCTGGCGGTCGCGCAGCATCGCGGCGGCGACGTTCGACCGGGTGACGTCCGACGCCTGTTCGGGGCGGCGGCGTTCCTCGCTCTCCAGCTCCTCGTCGCGCAGCACGACGCACAGCAGCCGGTGTTTGCGCACCAGCCGCCCGGCGGCGCGGATCATCAGGTCAGCGCTCGTCGCGTCGGTGAATTCGGTGAACAGGACGATCAGCGAGCGGCGGTCGAGCCCGGCCGACAGCGTCGCCAGCGCGAGGGTGAAATTGCTTTCGACCGGCGCATAGTCGATGCGGCTCGCCGCGCGCTGCAGCGCCGGAAAATCGCGCGTGTGCATATAGGCGGGGGTCAGCGCCTGTGGCTGCGCGGCGAAGGAGAAGAGGCTGATCCGGTCGCCGAGCTTGAGCCCCGCATAGGCGAGCAGCATCGCCGCCGACACCGCGCGGTCGACGCGCGGCATGCCGCCCGCCGGCTCGGCCATTGTCCGCCCGGCGTCGATCGCCAGGACGAGCCGGTTGTCGCGCTCGACGCGATATTCCTTCGCGAGCAGGCGGCCGTGGCGCGCCGAGGCGGTCCAGTCGATCGCACGGCGGTCCATCCCCGGATGATATTCGGCGAGCGCCTCATACTCGCTGCCCTCGCCGCGCAGCTGCTGGCGGCGCAGCCCGAACCAGTCGCCGCGCCGGAACAGCCGCGCCCCCTCCTCGCGCACCGCGCGCAGGCTGGGGACGACCGCGACGACGTGCCCGATCGGGAAGCGACGCTGTTTCCACGCGAGCCCGAGCGGCCCCGCCCAGCGCAGCCACAGCGTCTCGACCGGCGCCGGCCCGCGCCGCGCCGCCGCGAGGGTCAGCGTCGCCGACAGCGCCCCGCCCATCGCGCCCGCGCCGCCCGCGCGCATCGTCGCGGCGATGCGGCCGCCGGGCGCCAGCCGCTCGTCGAGCGCGAGCGCCATGTCGGCGCGCGGCGGCACCGCGCCGCCCGCCGCGGTGAAGGCCAGCTCGAACGGGTCCCCCACTCCCGCCTGGTGCGGAATCCGCGCGTCGAGCGCCAACCGGCGCGGATGCGGCCCGGCGAGCGCGTCGAGCGCGAGGCAGGCAAGGATGACCGCGATCCATCCCGGCGCGACGAGCCACAGTTCGGGCCGCGCCAGCCCGAGCAGCAGCGCCGCGGGGGCGCCGAGCAGTAGCAGATAGATGGCCCGGCGGGTCGGGTAGATCATCGCGGCACCTCTTCGCGTTCAAGCAGCGCGGCGACGACCTGTTCGACGTCGCGGCCCTCGATCTCGGCCGCCGCCGACAGGATGACACGGTGACGCAGCACCCCCGCCGCGAGGCGCTGGACGTCGTCGGGGATCACATAGTCGCGCCCGTCGAGCGCCGCCGCGGCGCACGCCCCGCGCGCGAGCAGGGTCGCGGCGCGCGGGCTCGCCCCGCATTCGAGGTCGGGGCTGGCGCGCGTCGCGCGGATCAGGCGGACGATATAGTCGACGATCTCGTCGGCGAGGCGGACCGTCGCGGTGGCGTCGATCGCGGCGGCGATGGCGTCGGCGTCGGCGATCCGCTCGACCCCGAAATCGGCGACCGCCGGGGTGCGGAAGCGGCCGCCATGCTCGGTGACGATGCGCCGTTCGGCGTCGGCGTCGGGATAGTCGACGACCAGCTTGAACAGGAAGCGGTCGAGCTGCGCCTCGGGCAGCGGATAGACGCCCTGCTGCTCGATCGGGTTCTGCGTCGCGAGGACGGTGAAGCGCGGGCTGAGTGCGTGCGGCTCGCCGCCCAGCGTCACGCGCCGTTCCTGCATCGCCTCCAGCAGCGCCGCCTGCGTCTTGGGCGGGGTCCGGTTGATCTCGTCGGCGAGCAGCAGCTCGGTGAAGATCGGTCCCTTGGTCAGCGTGAAGCTCGACGTCTGGAAGTTGAACAGGTTCGACCCCAATATGTCGCCCGGCATCAGGTCGGGGGTGAACTGGATGCGCCCGAAATCGAGCCCGACCGCGCGCGCGAAGGCCTGCGCGAGCAGCGTCTTGGCGGTGCCCGGCGGGCCTTCGAGCAGCACGTGGCCGCCGGCGAGCAGCGCGATCGTCACCATGCGCGTCAGATCGGCCTGGCCGATCACCGCCTTGGCGACCTCTGCCTCGATCGCGGCCCCGAGGGCGTGGACGCTGTCGATGGAGCTAGCTGTCACGGAGAAGATCCTTCCTGATGGCATGCAGCGCCTGTGCGTCTGCAAGGAAATCGTGGCGGCCCCGCGCCAGCGGCAGGCGCCGTGCGAGGACCGAGAAACGCGGGCCGTCGGCGCGCATCCGGCGGTCGATCCAGGCGTCGGTCGCCGCGGCGTCGAGGCCGGGGGGCGCGTGCAGCCGCCGCGCGATGGCGCGGCGCTGGCCCTGGACATAGGCGTCGGCGCCGTCGAGCTCGCGCCGCGCCTGGCGGATCAGGTCGGCGCTGTTCGCGATCAGCGCCGCCTTCGACACCGGGATCGCGCGCTGCGGGCGCAGCGTCGGGCCGAAGCGCATCCAGGCCTGCCACAGCGCGAGCAGCCCCGCCGCGATCAGGCACAGGGTGATGCCGATGAAGGGCGGCACGAAGGCGAAGCGGAGCAGCGACCGCTGGCCGCCGAAGCCGTTCAGCGTCAGGTCGAAGGCGAAGCCGTCGGCATCGGCATCCTCGGCGACCGCGTCGATCAGCAGCGCCGCGCCCTCGGCCTTCTGGCGCGAGGCGAAGGCGAGATTGTCGACGAGGTCGGGGTCGGCAAGAATATAGAGGTCGCGGTCGGTCGCGCGCGCCATTACCGCACCGCCGTCGGGGGCCGCGACCAGCGTTTCGAGGGCATCGCCTGCGATCGTCTGCGCGCGGTCGGGAAGATGCGCGGTGAAGCGGCGCCCCGCGACGTCGGCGGCTACCGCCCGCGGCCCCGCCTTCGAGGCATCGAAGCGCACCGGGCCGACGAGCGCCTCGACCAGGCGCGTAGAGGGCGCGCTGCGATAGGCCTGCGCGACCCAGCCGGGCTTGCCGCCCTGCCCGGGCGTGCGCATCGCCTGCCACTTGGGCAGGATGACGAGCAGCCGGCCGCCCTGCCGGTCGGCGAGTGCGCGCAGTTCGTCCGGTCGGGTGCGATGCGTCGGGGTCAGGATCAGCAGCGGCTGGTCGGAATAGCCCGTGCGCGGACCGGGCTGGCGGCGCAGCTCGACATCGCCGCCCGCGCGTTCGATCAGGTCGACGATCCCGGCATAGCCGGGCGCAGCGCGCGACAGCGCGTGGCCGCCGCCGTCGTTGCCGCTCGAAAGCTGGGGGCCGAGCGCGACGAGCGCCCACAGCGCGATGAAGGCGACGACGCCGATCGCCACCACCCCCGCGATCAGGCGCGGATCGAAGCCGCCTTCGGCGTCCGGCGCCGCACTCATGTCCGCGCCCAGGCGCGCGGGACGGTCAGCTCGGCATAGGCGGTGCGGCATTGCTCCCACGCGGCGGCGTCGATCGGCCGGCCGCCGAACAGGCTGATCTCGACCGCGCGGGCGATGCGCCCGAAGGCGTCGCGCGCCGCGCCGGGCAGGTCGCGCGCCCCCGCGAGCGCGCGCGAGGTCATCGCGGGCCGGACGAGGCCGGGGCGGCGGCCCGCGATGTCCTCGACGCTGCGGAAGAGCAGCAGGTGGACCGCCTCGGCATAGCGGCCCGCCGCGGCGAGCGCGTCGGCCTCCGCCAGCAGCACGCGCGCCGCGCCCGCCTCGGCCGTCCCCACCGGGTCGGGCGCGGGCGCGTCGCCGCGCCGGCGGCGCAGCGCATCGACAACGCGCGCGAAGGCGGGAACGAAATGATAGAGGAGAACCAGCGCGAGCAGCGCCACCGCGATCCACAGCAAAGGCTTGCCGGCGGGCGCGCTCCATTCGAAGAAGCGGGCGAGCGCCCTGCCGATCGCCAACAGCCATGTGGGCGTTTCGGGAACCGGCGGCGGGGGCGGGATGCTGGTCTGGATGCTGCCGGACGCCATCGTCTGGCCGAAGCCCGGACCGATCAGTTCGGGGTCGAGCAGCCATCCCCGGTCGGATGCCGCAGCGGATGGGGCAGCGGATTGGGCGGCCGCCGACGCCTGGGCGATTGCCAATGCCATCATGGGAAAAAACAGGCCCCGCGCCGCTCGCTCATCGCGACAGGTGGTAGCGCGAGGCGGCGCGACAAGGCAAGAGATGCTTGCGCCGCCGGGGACCGCACGGCAAAGGCGGCGATGGTTACAGGTGTAACCGGATGGCGAAGGCGCAGCAGGAGGATCGGCGTGGACGCGGCACAGGCGGTGCATGAAAAATTCCTCGCGGCGCTGGCGGCGGGCGCGCTGCCCGATCGCGCCGATGCCCCCGATCCGGGCGCCGTCGGCCTGTCGCGCGCCGAGGCGACCGACATCTTCCTGTCGCAGCTCACCAGCCGCCAGATGGACCGGCTGTCGCGCGCGCTGCAGGCGCGCGGCGAGGGTTTCTACACGATCGGGTCGTCGGGGCACGAGGGCAATGCCGCGGTCGCGGCGGCGCTGCGCGTCACCGACATGGCGTTCCTCCACTATCGCTCGAACGCCTTCCAGCTCCAGCGCGCGCGCCAGCTCCCGGGGCAGACGTCCGACTGGGACATGCTGCTGAGCTTCGCGGCGTCGGCCGAGGACCCGATTTCGGGCGGGCGGCACAAGGTGATCGGGTCGAAGCCGCTGTCCATCCCGCCGCAGACCTCGACCATCGCCTCGCACCTGCCCAAGGCGGTCGGCGCCGCCTTTTCGATCGGCATCGCGCGGCGGCTGGGGCGCACCGGCCTGCCGCTGCCCGACGACGCGGTGGTGCTCGCGAGCTTCGGCGACGCCTCGGCCAATCATTCGACCGCACAGGGCGCGTTCAACACCGCGGGCTGGGCGGCGTATCAGCGGACGCCGCTGCCGTTGATCTTCCTGTGCGAGGACAATGGTATCGGCATTTCGACGCGCACCCCCGACGGCTGGATCGCGGCGCAGTTCCGCCAGCGCGCGGGGCTGCACTATATCGCGTGCGACGGCAGCGACCTCGTCTCCGCCTATGCCGGGGCGAGGGAAGCGGCGGATTTCGCGCGCCGCACCCGCAAGCCGGTGTTCCTCCATATGCGCACGGTGCGGCTTTATGGCCATGCCGGGTCGGACGTGCAGGGCGCCTATCTGCCGAAAGCGCTGATCGAGGCCGACGAGGCGCGCGATCCGCTGCTGGCGGGCGCGGCGCTGATGACCGAACGCGGCTGGATGACCGCGGCCGAGGTCGCCGAGGCCTATGAGGAGATCGGCGCGACGCTGGCGCGGCAGGCCGAGGCGGCGATCCGGCGGCCGAAGATCACGACCGCCGCCGGGGTGATGGAAAACCTGATCCCGCCGAGGCGCGAGCGCGCGCGGGCGAACGCGCCGTCGGCCGAGGATCGCGCGGCGCTGTTCGGCGGCGACGCCGCGCAGATGGACAAGCCGATGCACATGGCGCGGCTGCTGTCGTGGGCGCTTGCCGACCTGATGCTCGCGCACGAGGAGATCGTCGTCGCGGGCGAGGACGTCGGGCCGAAGGGCGGCGTCTACAATGTCACAGCAAAGCTGCACCAGCGCTTCGGTTCGGCGCGCGTCGTCAACACCCTGCTCGACGAACAGGCGATCCTCGGCCTCGCGATCGGGCTGGCGCACAATGATTTCCTGCCGATGCCCGAGATCCAGTTCCTCGCCTATGTCCATAATGCCGAGGACCAGATCCGCGGCGAGGCGGCGACGCTCAGCTTCTTCTCGAACGGCCAATATGCGAACCCGATGGTGATCCGCATCGCCGGGCTCGGCTATCAGAAGGGGTTCGGCGGCCATTTCCACAACGACAACAGCCTGGCGGTGTTCCGCGACATTCCGGGGCTGATCCTGGCGGTGCCATCGAACGGCCGCGACGCGGTGGCGATGCTGCGCGAATGCGTGCGGCTGGCGCGCGAGGAGCAGCGGGTGGTGGTGTTCGTCGAGCCGATCGCGCTCTACATGACCCGCGATCTGCACGCGGAGGGCGACGGGTTGTGGACCAGCGTCTACGAGGCGCCGGGCGAAAGCGTGCCGATCCGGCTGGGCGAGCCGGGGGTGCATGGCGACGGGACCGATCTGGCCATCGTCACCTATGGCAACGGATATTATCTGTCGCGGCAGGCGGAAAAGCTGCTCGCCGCCGAGGGCATCGCGGCGCGGGTGATCGACCTGCGCTGGCTGGCGCCGCTCGACGCCGACGCGCTGCTCGCCGCGACCGGCGCGGCGGAGCGGGTGCTGATCGTCGACGAATGCCGGATCACCGGATCGCAGAGCGAGGCACTGATGGCGCTGTTCGCCGAGCGCGCGCCGGGCAAGCGGCTCGCGCGGATCGCCGCTTACGACAGCTTCATCCCGCTGGGCAAGGCGGCGACGCTGACGCTGCCGAGCCGCGATTCGATCGTCGCGGCGGCGCGGGAGCTTTTAGCCAGAGACTGATCCTCAAATCCGTTCGCCCTGAGCTTGTCGAAGGGCTGTCCTTGTTTTGAACCGAAGAGAGAAGAAAGAGAAGAACGGTGCTTCGACAAGCTCAGCACGAACGGAGGGCAGGATGACCGCGAACAAGAAGACCGCGATCGTCGTCGCGCCGGGGCGCGGCACCTATGGCAAAGGCGAACTGGGCAGCATCGCGCGGCTTCACGGCGCGCGCTTCGCCGGCCTCATCGCCGATTTCGACGCGCAGCGCCGCGCGCGCGGGCAGCCGACGGTGAGCGAACTCGACGGCGCCGACCGTTTCAGCGTCGCGACGCACATGCGCGGCGACGTCGCGGCGCCGCTGATCTATGCCGCGACGCTGCTCGACTGGCTGAGCATCGACCGCGAGCGCTACGACGTCGTCGCGGCGCTCGGCAATTCGATGGGCTGGTACAGCGCGCTCGCGATCGGCGGTGCGGTGTCGGTCGCCGACGGTTTCCGCATCGCCAATGCGATGGGGCTCAACAGCCAGGCGCACGGGCCGGGCGGGCAGATATTGCTCCAGATCGTCGATGCGGACTGGCGGCCGGTGCCGGGGTTGCGCAACACGCTGCTCGCGCTCGCCGCCGCGATCGACGCGCGGCCGGGGCATGCGCTGGCGCTGTCGATCGACCTTGCCGGGATGCTGGTGTTCGCGGGTAACGAGGACGGGCTCGCCGCGCTGCTGGCAGAGGCGCCGCCGACGCCGGGGCGCGACCCGCTGCGGCTCGCCGGGCATGGGCCGTTCCACACGCCGCTGATGGCAGGCAGCGCCGAACGCGCGCGCGCCGAACTGCCGGCGGCGCTGTTCGGCCGGCCCGCGCTGCCGCTGGTCGATGGGCGCGGGCATGTCTGGCGGCGCTTTTCCGCCGACCC
This sequence comes from Sphingopyxis sp. 550B, assembly GCF_057401805.1. Classification (NCBI taxonomy): domain Bacteria; kingdom Pseudomonadati; phylum Pseudomonadota; class Alphaproteobacteria; order Sphingomonadales; family Sphingopyxidaceae; genus Sphingopyxis; species Sphingopyxis sp. 550B. Next base: position 1,006,293 of record NZ_CM171610.1, read on the forward strand.
GGCGATGCTTTGGGACTACAGCTTCGGGCACCAGATCCTCGCGCCCTATGATTTCGCGCTGTCGGTGCAGGTGGCGGTGAAGGAATATGCGCCCGACGTCATCATCCTGCCGGGCCCCGGCGACACGCTGGGCGGCGCGATCGCGCAGGCGCTGATCGGCATCGGCTGGCAGGGGCTGACGAGCAAGGCCGCCTTTGCGCGGCGGCAGGCGTCGGATCCGATCCTGCTGGCGATGGGCCGCGCCGAGCAGCGCGTGCTGGTGGCGGGGTAGAGCATAGAGCCATGAATCCGAACGATTGGGCGTGATGCAGATTTACGGCACGCCGCTTTAGGTTGCGGCCGGCGGAGGTGGAACCTCCTCCGCCGGCACGCGTGGGACGCACGGTCCAGGTGGGGTTGGGCCCGTGCAGACGAACGGCGACGCCGATGGGGACCAACTCAAGGGCGGACCGCCGTTCGATCTCCTTATAGGCGGGGCGCGGCGCCGCCGGCCGCGCCTGCGCCGAAATGGACCGGATTACCGCCGCGCGCGCCCTCCTGTTCGACGGTGAAATGCAGTCGCAGCAGCTCGGCGACGCTGGCGGCGCCGGCGCGGCGCATCATGCTGGCGCGGTGCACCTCGACGGTGCGCGGGCTGAGGTCGAAGCGCCGCGCGATCGCCTTGTTGCCGAGCCCGGCGGCGACCGCTTCCAATATGTCGCGCTCGCGCGGGGTCAGCGCGGCGAGCCGGGCGGCGGCCTCGCGGTGCCGCGCGGCGGCGCGTTCGCGTTCGCGCCACTCGTCGAGCGCCGCCTCCACCGTGCGGCGGACGAGCCGCGGGTCGAGCGGCGCGGGCAGCAGGTCGCGCGCGCCTCGTCGAAGCTGAGCCGCTCGGCGGCGACGAAGGCGATGAGGTCGCCGCGCCCGGCAATCCGGTCGAGCAGCGCGGCGCCGCTCGTCGGGCCGGGCTGGCGCCAGCGCAGCAGCAGGATGCCGCCGCGCGTACCGTCCTGCGCCTCCAGCCAGGCGTCGGCGCTGGCGAAGCTGCGCACCACGCGGTTGGCGCCGCGCGCCAGCAGCCGGAAACAGGCCGCGCGCTCGACCGGGTCGGGCAGGATGAGATGGATATGGCCGCCGCTGTCGCTCACGTCCGCGATGCTGCGGGCGGACGCCGGCAAAGCCCAGCGGGATTCGCTCGATTCCGGCGCCGATCCGAAGTGATCGCTGGGGCGCGGGGGTCAGGTGGGCTGGTTGTACATCTCCGTCGGCCCGGGATATTCGCGGCCGTCGTCGGCCCCGACCTCGCGCGCGACGAGCGCGTTGACCATCTTGTTGAGCCGCAGCACCTTCGCCTTGTGCTTCGGGTCGTTCGCGAGGTTGACCATCTCGCCGGGATCGGAGCTCGTATCGTAGAGTTCGAGGTCGTTCATCGCGGTCAGCGTCTTCCAGTCGGTCGGCGTGTGGTGATGCGCCGGCGCGAAATAGCGCGCGAACTTGTAGCGGCCGTCGTGGATGCCGCGGTGCAGGCGGCGCTTCGACAGATCGAAGCGCTTGCCGTAATCGGGCTCGCCCGACGGCAGGTTGGCGGCGCGGTCGGCCGCGACCGACGTCGGCTCCCAATAATGGGCGACCGCATAGTTGAAGAGATGCCCCTGCCGGTCGCGCTCGGTCGGCGCGGTGGGCGCCGCGAGCAGTCCCGAGACGTCGAGCCCGGGCAGGCCGGGGAAACGGGTCTTCTGCTCGTCCGCCGACAGCCCCGCGAGGCTCATCAGCGTCGGGGCGAGGTCGATCGCGCCCATCAGCCCGCGCGTCGTGCGCCCGCCCGCAAAATCGGGGTGGGCGACGATCATCGGGATATTGACCTCTTCGCGGTACATGGTTGCGCCCTTCTGGCGCATCCCGTGCGCGCCGGCGCGCTCGCCATGGTCGCTGGTGTAGATGATGATCGTGTTGTCGATCTGGCCGCTTTCCTTGAGCGCCCAGAGCAGCTGGCCGATGCTGCGGTCGACGTCGCGCAGGCAGTTGTAATAATAGTTGATGAAGCGGTGCCAGCTTTCCTCGTCGTCGTGGGGCATGGCGCCGTAGAAGAGGTCGTTGAGGCGGACGATCGCGCGATGCGCCTCGGGCTTGCCCGACAGATCGTCCTTGTAGAAGCTTTCGGGCAGGTCGAACTTGTTGTCGACCGCATAGAGCGGGTCGCCCGGCTCGCGGCGCAGAGGGCCCAGGATGTTGGGATCGGGGCGGCTTTCGGCCTGCTTGCCGGTCGCGTCATAGAACATGATGTCGTGCGGATTGACGAGCCCGACGACCTGGAACCAGGGTTTGCCGCCCGCCTTGTCCCGCTGCGCATAGTCGAAGATCGAGCGCGCCGCGTCGCCGGCGACGAACCGGTCGGCGCGATAGCCGTCCCAGGTCAGCCCGACCTCCTCGCCGTCGAAGCCGTAGTCGTGGAAGCCGTATTTCTCCATCGCATGTTCGGTGGTCGGATAGATGCCGCCCGGAATGCGCGTCCAGTTGCGGTCGAAGTTGATCCGGCTGAGGTGCCACTTGCCCTTGTAGCTGGTGTAATAGCCCGCGGCCTGCATCATGTGGCCGAGCGTCGGCATCGTCTCCGCCGCGACCGGATAGGGGGCGTTGTCGCTGTTGAGGAACAGCCCCGTCTGCTGGGTGTGGTGCCCCTGGAAGATCGTCGAGCGCGACGGGGTGCAGGGGGTGGTGTGAACGTGATAGTTTTCGACCAGCATCCCGCGTTCGAGCAGCTCGCGGTGCGCGGGCAGCTTTTCGAGCAGCCCCCTGGGATAGCTGGCGATGCTCTGTTCCTGGTCGGTGACGATCATCAGGACGTTCAGCTTCCGGCCGTTCTTCGCATAGGCTGGCAGCGCCAGCCCCGCGGTGGCGAGCGCGCCCATGCCGACGAACGTGCGGCGATCCAGATCCCAGGTCATCAGACTCTCCCGTATAGGTCCTTTTGCAGAAACAGAAAATCCCGCGGCGCCGGTCGGGGCGCCGCGGGACATGGCCGTCAGAATTTGACCGCGAAGTCGACCCCGAATTCGCGCGGCGGCTGATAGAATTGCGAGATCGGGGTCGCGCCGGCGTTGGTCGCGCCCGAAATCACCTTCTGGTCGGTGAGGTTCGAGCCGTAGAGGGTGACCTTCCACCGGTCGTCCTCGCCCGCGACCGCGATGCTCGCGTTGAGCAGCACGACCTCGTCGCGGTAATAGCCGGGCAGGTTGCTGCGGCCCCAGGTGTTGAAGCGCGACGAATAGCGCGCATCGCTGTGCAGCTTGATCTCGCCGAACGACATCGGGATCGCATAGTCGACCGCCAGGCTGCCGCTCCACTTCGGCGCGTTGGCGAGGTCGAGGCCCGACGAATCGGTCGGGACTGCGAAGGTGCCGTTGGGCACGCCGTTGATCAGGATCGGCTGCGCCGGACCGCACTGGCCGGGTTCGGGCGCCCCGTTGGTGAAGACGCCGTTCGTGTCCGCGCAGAAATCGGTATAGCGCGCGTGGAGATAGGCGAGGTTGGCCCCGATCGTGAGGCCGTCCGCCGGACGCAGCAGCGTCTCGACCTCGAAGCCGTAGATTTTCGCCGCGGCGATGTTGGTCGTGATATTCTCCGCGCGGACGGCGCCCATCTTCGTCACCGACCCCTGAAGGTCGCGATAATTGTTGACGAAGCCCGCGACGTTGAAGCGCAGCAGCCGGTCGAACAGGTCGGTCTTCGCGCCGACTTCGAAGGCGTTGACATATTCGGGGTTATAGGGGCCGACATTCTCCGCGATCGTGCCGCGCGAGTTGAAGCCGCCCGCCTTGTAGCCCTGCGAATAGTTGGCATAGACCATCGCGCTCGGCGACACGCGATATTCGACGGTCAGGCGCGGGGTGAATTCGGACCACGACGCCTTGAGGCTGGTCGCGAAGGACGAAAGCTGCGCGCCGCTGAGCAGCGATTGCATCACCGCCTGGGTATAGGCGTCCCCGGTCAGGTTCCCGACCGAGGTGGTATTCGTTCGCACCTGCGTCGCGATGTCGTATTTCTTGCTGTCATGGCTGAAGCGGCCGCCGATGGACAGCGTCAGCCCGTCGGCCGGATGCGCGTTGACCAGCGCGAACACCGCATAGCTTTCGGTGTTCTGGTGCAGTTGCGCCAACGTCGTCGTCGTGGGGGTCGCGAACACCGTATTGAACTGCCGCCACTTGTCGGTCTGGTAATAGAGGCCGACGACGAAATCGACCGGCTCGCCCGCCGGCGAGACATAGCGCAGCTCGCCGCTCTTCGATTCGCCCGAGAAATCGCGGATGACGTCGAGCGCCGGACGGGGATCGATCAGCCCGTCGAAGTCGCCACGCGTGACATAGGTCAGGTGGCGATAGCCGAGCACCGAGGTGATCGTGCCGTAGCCGACGTCGAGGTTCGAGGTCCACGACCCGCCATAGGTTTCGGTGTTGGCGTAGGGATCGAACAGCACCGCCGCCTTGCGGACGTCGGTCTTGACGACGTCGGGCAGCAGATCCCAGTTGGCATCGCCGTTGTCGAGGACGTGCGGCGCCGGACCGGTGGTCTTCTGCTTCAGCCAGTCGGCGACGATCGTCGAATCGAAAGCGCCGCCCCGGTCGAAGTTGAGCGCGCCGCGCACCGACTTCACATTGGCGCCGTTGAGGCGGTTGCCGGTGATCACGTTGCGGGCGTAGCCGTTATAGTCGCGGAAATTGACCGAGACCTTGGCCGCCAGCGCGTCGTCGGCGAAACGGCCCGAATTGAGCTTGCCGCGAAACTGCTTCAGCCCGAACGAGCCGAGCGTGACGCGCGCCTCGCCACCGAAATCGTCGGTCGGCCGCGCGGTGATGACGTTGATCGTGCCGGCGAGATTGTTCTTGCCGAACAGCACGCCCTGCGGACCCTTCAGCACCTCGATGCGCTCGACGTCGAACAGGTCGAGCATCGTGCTCGACACGAAGGGAATGTAGACGCCGTCGATGATCGTGCTGACCTTGGGGTCGGCGTTGGGATCGGGGTCCGCCGTGCTCATGCCGCGGATCGAGATCATCGGCACGTTGGCGACCAGCCCCTGCGTCTGCAGCACGACGTTGGGCGCGATGCCGTTGAGGCTTGTGATATTGGTGCTGCCGCTCGATTCGACCATCTCGCTGTTGAAGGCGGAGATCGAGATCGGCACGTCCTGCACGCTCTCGCTGCGGCGCTGCGCGGTGACGACGATGTCGCCGAAGCCGCCGCCCGAAGCGCCTTCGTCGGCCGACTGGGCGTGGGCGGGCGCGCTCGTCAGCGCGACGGCGGCGACCGAAAGAAACAGAAATGCGGTTTTCATCATGTCCTCCCTGATGGGCGGACGCACGCGCCCGCCCGCGCATTTGCGCGGCGGACCGTCATACGGCCGCTGCCTTGGTGGAACGGGAGTCCTGGGGGCTTTTTGCCTCTTCACTCGCGATGCGGCCCCGGCCTGTGTCCGGCGCCGACGGGTCTGCGATCCTCACGTCCCACGGCTCCATTAGCATAGGAAAAATATACTTCAAGTACTAAGTATTATCAGGATGAAAAAGGGGAAATCCCCGGAAAAGCGCTTGCTACATCGGGGGTGGATTGGCTACAAGTTAGATATCTAAGTATTTTGCGCGACTCCGCCCGGCGGGCGGGAGGCGCGTCGGGGGAGCGCGACGGTGCGAAAATCGAAAGGCGGCGACGAAAGGATGGCGGCGGCCCGGCGCGCGCTGCGCCCGAGTCGCTTCGCCGCGCGCGCCCGGCGCGGAAAGGCTGCCCGCCGATGATCGCGCCGCGCACGCTCTACGACAAGATATGGGACGCGCACGTCGTCGCCGAGGACGATGGCGAGACCTTGCTCTACATCGACCTGCACCTGCTGCACGAGGTGACCTCGCCGCAGGCTTTCTCCGCGCTTGCTGCCGCCGGGCGGCCGGTGCGGCGGCCTGCACTGGCGCTCGCGCTTTCCGATCATAATGTCCCGACCGAAGGGCAGGCGGGCGGGCCCGCCGCGGTCGCCGACGGCCAGGCGCGCGCGCAGATCGAGGCGCTTTCCGACAATTGCGCGCGCTTCGGCGTCGAGCAGTTCGCGATGGGCGACCCGCGCAACGGCATCGTCCATGTCGTCGGCCCCGAACAGGGGCGCTCGCAGCCGGGGATGACGATCGTCTGCGGCGACAGCCACACCTCGACTCACGGGGCCTTCGGCGCGCTCGCCTTCGGCATCGGGACGAGCGAGGTCGAGCATGTGCTCGCGACGCAGACGATCCGCCAGCGCCGCTCGCGCAACATGCGGATCACGGTCGACGGCGTGCTGGCGCCGCACGTCCACGCGAAGGACCTCGCGCTCCACCTGCTCGCGATGCTGGGGGTCGACGGCGCGACCGGGCATGTCATCGAATATGCCGGGTCGGCGATCCGCGCGCTGTCGATGGAGGCGCGGATGACGCTGTGCAACCTCAGCATCGAAATGGGCGCGCGCGCCGGGCTGATCGCGCCCGATGCGACGACCCATGCCTATCTGAAGGGGCGCCCGGCCGCACCGGCGGGGTCGGCGTGGGACGCGGCGCTGGCGCGCTGGGGCGTGCTGGCGAGCGACGAGGGCGCGCATTTCGACCATGAGCTGTGGGTCGATGCCGCCGCCGTCGGTCCGATGGTGAGCTGGGGCACCAATCCGGCACAGGTGGTCGGAATCGGCGGCCACGTCCCCGACCCGGCGCGCTTCGCCAGCGCCGAGGCGCGCGCCGCCGCGGCGCGGGCGCTCGCCTATATGGACCTGACGCCCGGGCAGCCGATCGCCGGGCAGCGGCTCGACCGCGTGTTCATCGGCAGCTGCACCAACAGCCGGATCGAGGACCTGCGCGCCGCCGCCGCGGTGCTGCGCGGGCGCCGCGTCGCGCCGCACGTCCGCGCGATGGCGGTGCCCGGATCGGGGCTGGTCAAGCGGCAGGCCGAGGCGGAGGGCCTCGACGCCGTCTTCCGCGCCGCGGGCTTCGACTGGCGCGAGCCGGGCTGCTCGATGTGCGTCGGGATGAACCCCGACCGGCTGCGTCCCGGCGAGCGCTGCGCGGCGACGTCGAACCGCAATTTCGAGAATCGCCAGGGGCGCGGCGGCCGCACCCACCTGATGAGCCCGGCGCTTGCGGCGGCGAGCGCGGTGGCGGGCGCGATCGCCGCGCCCGACGACCTCGACGCGCCGCGCTGAGCGGTGCGCCGGCGTTCAGCTTCGCTGCTCCACCCTCATCGCCTTTGGCCTATATGCCCATCGGTCAGGCAAGAGCCTGTTCCCCGGCGAAGGCCGGGGCCCGGATGGCGTAGCGCCGCCCCGCATGGACCCCGGCTTTCGCCGGGGGGACGATTCCGTGTCGGACCGGGATGATCGTCAACTTGTTTCCGGGGGCATGGATGCCGAAACAGGTTCAGCATGCCGAAGGAAAGGATGACTCCGTCGAAACCGGAATATTCACGAATCCCCGACCGAACGCGCCGCGCGGGCGGTCTCGAATCGGGCGATCGCGGCGGCGTGGCGCAGCGTGCGGTCGATGTCGTCGAGCCCCTCCATCAGCGTGCGCCGGTCATCGGGATCGACGGCGAAGGCCAGCGATTCGCCGGAGGCGAGGTCGATGCGCTGCTCGGCGAGGTCGACGGTGATCGGCGCGAACTGCGCCAGTTCGACCTCGCGGCGCAGCCGCTGGCACAGCGCGTCCGGAAGGCGGACCAGCAGCAGCCCGTTCTTGCGCGCATTGTTCGCGAAGATGTCGCCGAAGCTGGGCGCGATGACGCAGCGGATGCCGAAATCGGTGAGCGCCCACACCGCATGCTCGCGCGACGAGCCGCAGCCGAAATTGCGGTCGGCGATCAATATCTGCGCGTTCCGGCACGGGCCGCGGTTGAGGATGAACGAATCGCGCTCGGCGCCGTCGTCGCGGTAGCGCAGTTCGTGGAACAGGTGGCGGCCCAGCCCGTCGCGGGTGAGCGACGTCATGTAACGCGCCGGTATGACCATGTCGGTGTCGACATTGGCGAGTGGGAGCGGTGCGGCGGTCGCGGTCAGCCGATCGAATTTTAGCATGGCTCATCCTTTGAACTTAGGATACTAAGTATATCGGATCGGCGGCGCTGTCCAACCCTGCCGGCGCGCCGAAACTATTGCCGGACGAATCATAGGCCCCTACGGTCGGTTTCAGGTTCGTTCGATCAGGCAGGGTCCGCGCGCCCGCGGACCGATTGGGGGGAAGAGCATTGGCCAAGACGAATCCGACATTGCGCTATCCGGCCGAATATTTCACCAATCCGGAAAACAGCATCGGCTATCTCGCCCGCATCACCTTTCGCTCCTTTTCGCGCCTGCTCGAACGCGGCACGCTGTCGCACGGCGTGTCGTCGGGACAGTGGCGCTTCCTGCGCCAGCTGTGGCGCGAGGACGGCATCACCCAGCGCGAGTTGAGCGAGCGGGTCGGGATGCGCGAGCCGACGACGGTGGTCGCGCTGAAAGGGCTGGAGAAGGCCGGCTTCATCACGCGCCGCAAGACCGACGCGGACCGGCGCAAGACCTTCATCTATCTGACCCCGCACGCGAAGAAGCTGGAAATCCTGCTCGCGCCGATCAACGCCGAGGTGCACCAGATCGCGACGCGCGGGATGAGCGACGATGAGGTCGCGCAGTTGCAGGCACTGATGCGCCGCGTCATCGCCAACCTCGCCGACGAGACGGCGAAGCTGACGATCCTGTCGGACGCCAGCGCCTGATCCGTTTGTCGGCGGTTGCCCCCGCCCCGATTGAAGGTTAGAACACTAACCAATTTCGATCGGGAGGGACCATGACCCATATCGCAGTCATCGCCGGCAGCACGCGCGCCGGATCGTTCAACCGTGCGCTCGCCCGGCTCGCCGCGGCCCGGCTCGCGGCGCACGGCGCCGAGGTGGTCGAGGTCGATCTGGCGACCTTCGACCTGCCGCTCTATTCGGCGGCGCTGGAGGCGGAGGCCTTTCCGCCCGACGCGCTGCGCCTCAAGCAGCTGTTCGCGGCGCAGGACGGGCTGTTGTTCGTGTCGCCCGAATATAACGGTTCGGTGCCGCCGCTGCTCAAGAACGCGATCGACTGGGCGTCGCGCCCGACCGGCGACGAGGGGCTCGTCGCGCTGACCGCCTATCGCGGCAAGGCGACGGCGGTGATGGCGGCATCGATCAGCCCGTTCGGCGGGCTGCGGGCGCTCGCGCACCTGCGCCAGATCCTTTCGACCGTGCAGACGCTGGTGATTCCCGAACAGGTGCTGGTGCCGAACGCCCATGCGGCGTTCGACGCCGAAGGCGCGCTGAAGGATGCGCTGCCCGCGTCGCTGGTCGACATGACCGCGGCGCGGCTGGTCGCGGTCGCAGCCGCACTGGCGGGTTAGGACTTCAGGCGCGCTCGACGGCGGGCCGGCGCTCGATATTGTCGCCCCAGTCGGCCTCGAGCGCTTCGAGCAGCGCGTCGAAGCGATCCTGCCCCAGCTTTTCGGCGAGCTGGCCGGTGAGCGCGTCCATCGCGCGCTGTGCGTCGCGGCGCATCCGCGCGCCGAGTTCGGTGAGCGACACGATCATGTGGCGGCGGTCGCGCGGGTCGACCTCCAGCCGGACGACGCCGAGCCGGACCATCTGGTTGATCGTGCTGTGGATCGCCTGACGCGACACGCCGAGGTTGCGCGCGATGTCCGACGGGCGCACGATGCCGCTGGCGATGTTGGTCATGATCATCGACTGCGGCCGGCTGATGTCGGGCCAGCCGCGATCGTGAAGCCGCGACTGCAACCCTTCGTCGAGCCAGCAGAAGCGTTGGAATAGTGCGATGATGAGCTGATTGGTGCGCATGGAATGCCGCGATGAACCCCTGTTTCCCGGTCGGACGCCGGCGGCGCGACGCTAGAAGAAGGGACGGGGCGAAGCAAGGCAGAGCGGCGTTGCAAACCGGAGATACTTAGTATACTATGCTTTTACCGGCCGGGGATGCAAGGAGGCCGGACCAACGAGGGAGGACCGCGGGCCCATGGACGGACTGATGCAGAATGTGCCGCTGACCGTCGATCGCATCATCGATCATGCGGCCGCCTGGCACGGCGCGCGCGAGATCGTGTCGCGCGATGCCGAGGGGCGCGTCACCCGGTCCACCTATGCCGCCGTCCACGCCGACGCCGGGCGCGTGTCGAACGCGCTCGCCGCAGAGGGCATCGCGCCCGGCGACCGCGTCGCGACGATGGGCTGGAACGGCGCCCGCCACCTTGCCGCCTGGTACGGCGCGGCGGGGATGGGGGCGGTGCTCCACACGCTCAATCCGCGGCTGTTTCCCGAACAGATCGCCTATATTGCGAACCATGCCGGCGACCGGCTGCTGATCGCCGACCCGGCGACCGCCGACCTTGTCGAGGAATTGCTGCCGCAGGTGCCGTCGATCGAGAAGGTGATCTTCTTCTGCGATGCGGCCTCGCTGCCGAAGACGAGCTTTCCCGCCGTCGCCTTCGACGACTGGATCGCGGATCATCCGGCTGACTATGCGTGGGGGGATTTCGACGAGAATGCCGCCTGCGGTCTCTGCTACACCAGCGGGACGACGGGCAATCCGAAGGGCGTGCTCTATTCGCACCGCTCCAATTACATCCACGCGCTGATGACCTTGCAGCGCGACGCGCTCGCGCTTTCGGCGCGCGACACGGTGCTGCTCGTCGTGCCGATGTACCACGCCAACGCCTGGGGCGTCGTCTATTCGGCGCCCGCGGTCGGTGCGAAGCTGGTGCTGCCGGGGCAGCGGATGGACGGCGAATCGATCTACAACCTGATCGAGCAGGAGGGCGTCACCTATTCGGCCGCGGTGCCGACCGTGTGGCAGATGCTGCTGCAATATATGCAGGAGAACGGCAAGCGCTTCACGACGCTGGAGCGCGTGACGATCGGCGGATCGGCATGCCCCGAATCGATCATCCGCACCTTCCGCGACGATTATGGCGTCGACGTCATCCAGGGCTGGGGGATGACCGAGACCTCGCCGCTCGGTACCGTTTCGGTCCCGAACGCGTCGGTCGCGGCAAAGTCCGACGCCGAGCAGATGGCGTACAAGCTGAAGCAGGGCCGGCTGCTCTGCGGGCTGGAGATGAAGCTGGTCGACGATGCGGGGAACCGCCTGCCGCACGACGGCCGGACGCCCGGACGGCTGATGATCAAGGGGCCGACGATTGCGGCGGGCTATTTCGGCGGTGAGGGCGGCGACGTGCTCGACGAAGAAGGCTTCTTCGATACCGGCGACGTCAGCACGATCGACGCCGAAGGCTATATGCAGATCACCGACCGCGCCAAGGATGTGGTGAAATCGGGCGGCGAGTGGATCAGCTCGATCGAGATCGAGAATATCGCGATGGGGCACGATGCGGTCGCCAACGCCGCGGTGGTCGGCGTCGCGCACCCCAAATGGGACGAACGGCCGATCCTGCTGTGCGAACTGAAACCCGGCGCGACGGCTTCGGCCGACGACCTCAAGGCCTTTCTCGACGGCAAGATCGCCAGATGGTGGATGCCCGACGACGTGCTGTTCGTCGACGCCATCCCGCTCGGCCCCACCGGCAAGATCGACAAAAGGGCGATCCGCGCCGGGCTGGAAGGCTATGAACTGCCTTTCGAGGTCAGCCGTTGATATGTTCCCCACTTTCGTCATCCCGGATCAAGTCCGGGATGACGATGGTGAGATATAACCAGCAGGAGAGAAACTAATGGACCCGAACGGGATCGAAGGACTGGACGCGCAATTCATCGGAAGGGTGTCGCCGACCGCGCCGCGCATCCAGGCCGGCGGGCATCCGTGCCAGGGCATCTACTGGACCGAGGCGGGCAAGCGCCCGAAGGTCGCGATCATCGCCACCCATTACAACGTCGATTTCTCCGAACATTATATCGCGCCCTATTTCGCGCGGCAGGGCTTCGGCTTCCTCGGCTGGAACACGCGCTATCGCGGGATGGAGGACCAGTTCCTGCTCGAACATGCGGTGCTCGACATCGGCGTCGGGATGAAGTGGCTGAAGGAAGAGGCCGGGGTCGAACAGATCGTCATCCTCGGCAATTCGGGCGGCGGCTCGCTGATGGGGGCCTATCAGGCCGAAGCGATCGCGCCGACGCTGACCGACCGGCTTCCCTCCGCCGGGCAGGATGCGCTCGCGCAACTGGTGAAGGGCGACCTCTACATCAGCTTCAACGCGCACCAGGGACGCCCGGAGGTGCTGACCGACTGGATGGACGCGTCGGTGATCGACGAGAATGATCCGACGCTGACCGACCCCGAACTCGATCCGTTCAACCCCGACAACGGCCCGCCCTATTCGGACGAATTCATCGCCAAGTATCGCGCCGCGCAGCGCGCGCGCAACCAGCGGATCACCGACTGGGCGAAGGCGGAATTGAAGCGGCTCAACGATGCCGGAATCCCCGACCGGATTTTCCCGATGTTCCGCTGCTGGGGCGACATCCGCTGCGTCGATCCGGCGATCGACCCGTCGGACCGCAAGCCCAACTGGTGCTATCGCGGCGACCCCGCGATCGCTAACCGCTCGCCGAGCATCGGCCGCGCGAACACGATTCGGACGTGGCTCAACATGTGGAGCCTCGAAACCTCGCCCTGCCAGGGCCAGCCGCACCTCGCCAAGCACGACACCCCGGCGCTGGTCGTCCAGGGAACCGCCGACACCGGCGTCTTCCCGAGCGATGCGCGCAAGATCTTCGATTTCCTCGGATCGACCGACAAGCAGCTCGAACTGATCAAGGGCGCGCATTATTTCGAGGATTCGATCGAGGAGCGGCAGAATGCCGCCGACCTCGTCGGCGCGTGGATCCGGGAGAAGCTGTAAGTGGACACGGCCGGCGCCGACATCGTCGAAGGGTTGCGCGGCGCCGGCCTGATCGGGACGGAGGCGCCGGCGCTCGAACCGCTGACCGGCGGCGTATCATGCGACGTGTGGAAGGTCGAGACGGCGGCGGGGCCGATCGTCGTCAAACGCCCGCTCGAACAGCTCCGCGTCGCCGCCGAGTGGCACGCGCCGGTAGAGCGCGGCGCGAGCGAGGTGCGCTGGCTGAAGCGCGCGCGCGGCGTCGATCCGCGCATCGCGCCCGAGGTGCTCGCCGAGCTGCCGCACTACGGCTTCGCGATGCGCTTCCTGCCCGATTGCCCGGTGTGGAAGGACGAACTGATCGCGGGACGCGTCGATGCGGATTTCGCGGCGATGGTGGGCGCGCGGATCGCCGCGGTGCACGCCGCGACCGCGAACAGCGCCGCTGACCGCGACGCCTTTCCGACCCAGGCGATGTTCCGCGCGCTGCGCGTCGATCCCTTCCTGCTGCACGTCGCCGATCACGACGCCGAGCTGGCGCCGGTGCTGCGCGACCTCGCCGACGCGCTGTCGGCGACGAAGATCGCGCTGGTACATGGCGACGTCAGTCCCAAGAATATCCTCGTCGCCGCCGACGGCCCGGTGTTCCTCGATGCCGAATGCGCGGTCTATGGCGATCCGGCCTTCGACCTCGCCTTCTGCACGACGCACCTGCTGCTCAAGGCGGTGTGGCTGGACGATGCGCGGCTGGGCGATGCGGCGGTGGCGCTGGTCGCGGCCTATCGCGCCGGCATCGACTGGGAAGCGCCGGACGGGCTGCTGCTGCGCGCCGGCCGGCTCACCTCCGCGCTGCTGCTCGCGCGCGTCGAGGGCAAGTCGCCCGCCCCCTATCTGACCGACCCCGAACACAAGCGCGTCGTGCGCGATCAGGCGCGGGCGCTGCTGCGCGATCCCGCGCCCGTCGACGCACTCGTCGCCAACTGGAAAAGGACTTTTGTATGACCTCGCGTATCGCCTCCGTCACCGGCCGCCAGCTCTGGGATTCGCGCGGCCGGCCCACCGTCGAGGCCGAGGTGCTGCTCGAATCGGGCGCGGTCGGCCGCGCGATCGCGCCGGCGGGCGCCTCGCGCGGGGCGCATGAGGCGATCGACCTGCGCGACGGCGGCACGGCATTCGGTGGCTATGGCGTCAATGGCGCGGTCGCCGGAATCGGCGCCGAGATCGCGGGGGCGATCGCCGGCATGGACGCGCGCGATCAGGCGGCGGTCGACAAGGCGCTGTGCGACCTCGACGGGACGCCGAACAAGGCGCGGCTCGGCGCCAATGCAGTGGTCGCGGTGTCGATGGCGGTGCTCCACGCGGCCGCGGCCGATGCGCGCGAGCCGCTGTGGCGCTATCTGGCGGGCAGGCGTCCGGTGCGCATTCCGCTGCCCGAAATCCAGATTTTCGGCGGCGGCGCGCACGCGGGACGGCGAACCGACGTGCAGGATTTCATGGTGATGTGCCCGAAGGCGGGCAGCTTCCGCCGCGCGCTCGAGATCACCGACGACGTCTATCGCGCCGCGGGCCGCCTGATGGAGGCGAAGGGTCCGCTGTCGGGGGTCGCCGACGAAGGCGGCTGGTGGCCCAATTTCGACTCGAACGAGGATGCGCTCGACACGCTGACCAGGGCGATCGAGGCGAGCGGGCACCGCGCGGGCGAGGAGGTGTTCATCTCGCTCGACATCGCCGCGAACGAGCTGGGCGACGCATCGGGCTACAGCCTCGCGCTCGACGACGGGCGGCTGACGAGCGAGCAGATGGCGGCGCGGATCGTCGAATGGGCGAAACGCTATCCGATCCTGTCGATCGAGGATCCGGCGGGACAGGATGACTGGACGGCGATGGCGGCGGTGACCGCGGCGATCGGCGACCGGGTGCAGATCATCGGCGACGACGTGCTCGTCACCAATGCGGAGCGCGTCGAACGCGCGGGCGAGGCGGCGGTGTGCAACGCGGCGCTGATCAAGGTCAATCAGGTCGGCACCGTGACCGAGGCGAAGGCCGCGCTCGACGCGGCGGTGGCGCGCGGCTGGGGCGCGATCGTCTCGGCGCGCTCGGGCGAGAGCGAGGATGTCACCATCGCGCATCTCGCGACCGGCTGGGACGCGGGCCAGCTCAAGGTCGGCAGCTTCACCCGTTCCGAACGCATGGCGAAGTGGAACGAGATGCTGCGGATCGAGGAGGCGATGGGCGCCGACGCGGTGTTCGCGGGCTTCGGCGCCTTTGCCGCGCCGATCGGGACCGTCGCGGCATGATCGTCCTCCACGCGCGCCCCAGCCCCGGATTCCGCGACGCGGTCGACGCGGTCTTTGGCCCCGGCGTCGTGGTGCATGTCGACGAGGCGGCACCGCTCGGCGCGGTGGCGCCCGACATCACCGCGCTGCTCCACGTCCTGACTCCCGTCACGCCCGACTTCATTGCCTCGGCGCCGAAGCTGAAGCTGATCCAGAAGCTGGGGGTCGGCGTCAACACGATCGCGCTCGACGCGGCGCAGGGCCACGGCGTCGCGGTGTGCAACATGCCCGGCACCAACAGCCAGGCGGTCGCCGAGATGGCGCTGTCGCTGATGATGGCGGTGCTGCGCCGCACCTGCTTCTTCGACGCGCGGACGCGCGCCGGGGAGGGGTGGAGCGCCGACCCGGCCGAACTCGACAGCGTCGGCGAGGTGGCGGGGCGCACGGTCGGGCTGGTCGGTTTCGGCCATTCGGCGCAGTTGCTAGCGCCGGTGCTCGCGGCGCTGGGCGCCAGGGTCGTCTACACGGCGCGCAGCCGCCGCGACGCGCCCTACGACTATTGGCCGCTGGAGCGCATCGTCGCCGAGGCCGACATCGTCTCGCTGCACATGCCGCTGACCGACGAGACGCGCGGCGCCGTCGATCCGCTGGCGATGAAGAAAGGCGCGGTGCTGGTGAACACCGCGCGCGGCGAGCTGGTCGATGCGGCGCGGCTGGTCGAGGCGCTTGCCTCGGGGCATCTGCGCGGCGCCGGGCTCGACGTGTTCGACCGCGAGCCGGTGGCGCCGGGCGATCCACTGCTGGCGCTGCCCAACGTCGTGCTCGCGCCGCATATCGCGTGGCTGACGCCCGAGACGCTGGTGCGCAGCCTGTCGGTCGCGCACGAGAATATCCGCCGGCTCGGCGCGGGTGAAGCGTTGCTGCATCGGGTGGTATGAACCCCGATGCTTCAGGAATTCAGACCATGACTCTCCCCATCGTCCTCATCACCGGCCAGCTTCTGACCGACGCCGTCTGGCAGCCGCTGCTGGGCGCGTGGGCCGACCGCGAGGTCATCCTCGCCGACAATCGCAGCGACGACCGGATCGAGGATTTCGCGCAGCGGCTGCTCGACAACGCCCCGCCGCGCTTCGCGCTGATTGCGCACGCGATGGGCGGCTTCGTCGCCTTCGAGGTGATGCGCCGCGCGCCCGAACGCGTCGCCCGGCTCGCGCTGCTGTCGACGCTCGCCTCGGCCGACGGCCCGGCGCAGACGGCGCGGCGGCAGGGCTATATCGACCTGGTGGAAAGCGGGCGCTTCGACCAGGTGGTCGAGGAACGCATCCCGATCCTCTTCCCCGAGGAGAAGCGCGGCGACGAGCGGCTGCTCGGTATCGCGCGGCGGATGGCGGCCGACACCGGCGCCGACACCTTCCTCGCGCAGCAGCGCGCGATCATGGCGCGCATCGACAGCCGCCCGCGGCTCGGCGAGATCGCGGTGCCGACGCTGCTGGTCTGGGGCGAGAAGGACGGCATCACCAGCCGCGCGCATCATCAGGAGATCGCCGATGCGATTCCCGGCGCGCGGCTGGCGGTGGTGCCCGGCGCGGGGCATCTGACCACGATCGAGGCGCCCGAGGTGGTGGTGCCGCTGCTGACGGAATTCGTCGACGGGTGATTTGCGGCGCAATAACGCCTTGTCATCCCCGCGAAAGCGGGGATCCAGGGTGCGCGTCGGCTGATCCAACCCTGGATTCCCGCTTTCGCGGGAACGGCAAAGCTATTTCAGTTCCGCGCGCGCCAGCGCCGTGCCGTCGACCATCGCCTTGAGCTTGGCCAGCGAATGCTCGCGGCTGTGATATTTCATCCCGCAGTCGGGGGCGATCCACAGCCGGTCGGCGTCGACGTAGCGCAGCGCCTCGCGGATGCGGCCGGCGACGACCTCCGGGGTCTCGACCTCGGGAATCGAGAGGTCGAGGACGCCATACATGATCGTCTTGGACGGCAGCTCGGCGAGGATCGCGGGGTCGAGCCCCGGCTGCGCCGCCTCGATCGAGATGACGTCGATGTCGGAGGCTTCGAGCTCGGCGAGGAAATCATAGGCCTTCGGCTTGGGTCCGGTCGCCCCCGCGCCGTGGTGGACCATCGCATAGCCGAAGCAGATGTGGAGCGCGGTCATGCCCTCGACCCCGTCGAGCGCGCGGTTGATCGCCTCGATCGCATAGCCCTGCGCTTCGCCCGCGCGCGCTTGGAGATAGGGTTCGTCGAGCTGGACGACATCGACCCCGGCGGCGAACAGGTCGCGCACCTCGGCATTGACCGCGTCGGCATAGTCCATCGCCAGCGACCGCGCGTCGGGATAATAGCCGTTCTCGGCCTGCTGGGTCATGGTGAAGGGGCCGGGGAGGGTCAGCTTCACCGGCTTCGTCGAATGGCGGCGCAGGAAGGCGGCGTCCTGTGCCTCGATCGGCGCGACGCGGCGGA
The DNA here is from genome assembly GCF_057401805.1 of Sphingopyxis sp. 550B. Classification (NCBI taxonomy): domain Bacteria; kingdom Pseudomonadati; phylum Pseudomonadota; class Alphaproteobacteria; order Sphingomonadales; family Sphingopyxidaceae; genus Sphingopyxis; species Sphingopyxis sp. 550B. The sequence goes on from NZ_CM171610.1 coordinate 1,023,856, forward strand.
TCGGGCCGGAGACGAGCGGCACCGGATTCGCGTTGCCGGTGCGGTCGATCGCGGTGCCGTGCCGTTCGCGGTCGATCCCCGACAGCGCGGTCGCGAGCCGGTTCGAATAGCTTTCGCGCCGCATCTCGCCGTCGCCGACGATGTCGATGCCGACTTCCTCCTGGTCGCGGATCGCCATCAGCGTCGCGGCTTCCTGCGCGTCGGCGAGCCACGGATCGGGGATGCGCCACAGCGTTTCGGCGCGCACACGCGGCGGCAGGCTGGCCTTGAGCCGCTCGCGGTCGATCAACCAGTCCGGCTGGGGGTAGCTTCCGACGATGGTTGTCGGCAGGATGGGGTGATCGACCAAGGCAAATCCTCTCTTTTTGGACTAGTCAAATATTTACTTAGTATTCTATCTAACTCAAGATCAAAGTGACGGTGGGAGAGCGAAATGATTGACCTGGATGCCATCCGCACGCTGGCCGACATACCGGCGGCGCAGGCGCGCAAGCGCGGCGACGCGGTCGCGGTGAAGTTCGGCGACCGCGAGACCCGCTTCGCCGAACTCGACGCGCAGTCGAACCGCGTGGCGCACGCGCTGATCGCCGCAGGGGTCGTGCCGGGCGACCGCGTGTCGGTGCTGACCAAGAATCACGACGCCTGGTATCCGCTCTTCTTCGGCACCGCGCGGGCGCGCGCCTGCCTTGCGCCGATCAACTGCCGGCTCGCGGCGGGCGAGATCGAATTCATCCTGGGTGATGCCGGGCCGAAGCTGCTGTTCGTCGGCGAGGATTTCTTCGACACCGCGCTGGCGGCGGTCGCCGGACTGCCGAACCCGCCGCGCCTCGTCGCGCTCTATGGCGCGCATCCGGCGTTCGAATCGCTCGACGCCTGGATCGGCGACGCGCCCGCGACGCCGCCCGCCGACGAGCCGCAGCTGGGCGACGACGTGCTCCAGCTCTATACCAGCGGCACCACCGGGCGGCCGAAGGGCGTAGTGCTGGCGAACCGGACCTATCGCCGCTTCCTCGAGATGGCGACCGAGATCGACGGCTTCGCCTATGACGAGGACGAGACGGTGATGATCGTCATGCCGCTGTTCCATGTCGCGGGGACGAACGTCAGTTTCTCCGGCCTCGCGCAGGGCGGGCGGCTGGTGCTGGTCAAGGATTTCGCCGCGGGCGACGCGATCGCGATGCTGAGCGAGGAACGCGTCGCGCACGCCTTCCTCGCGCCCGCGATGATCCAGATGATGCTGCAGCAGCCGGGGGCGGAGACGGGCGACTATGCGCGGCTGCGCTCGATCGCCTATGGCGCCTCGCCGATCGCCGAGGATGTGCTGCGCCGCGCCCGCGCCGTCTTCGGCTGCGACTTCGTGCAATTCTACGGCATGACCGAATCGGCGGGGGGCGGCTCCTATCTGTCGCCCGCGGCGCACGACCTGCCGGGCAAGCTGACCTCCTGCGGCCAGCCGTGGCCGGGGGCCGAGATGGCGATCCTCGACGGCGAGGGCCGGCCGCTCGGTGCCGGCGAGATCGGCGAGATCGCGATCCGCGGCGACATCGTGATGAAGGAATATTGGAACCGGCCCGAAGCGACCGCCGAGACGGTGGTCGACGGCTGGCTGCACACCGGCGACGTCGGCTACCGCGACGCCGACGGCTATTATTTCGTCCACGACCGGATCAAGGACATGATCGTCTCGGGCGGCGAGAATGTCTATCCGGCCGAGGTCGAAAGCGCGATCATGGGCTGCCCCGGCGTCGCCGACGTCGCGGTGATCGGGGTTCCCGACGCCAGGTGGGGCGAGGCGGTGAAGGCGCTGATCGTCCCGGCGCCCGGCGCCGAGGTGGCGGCCGACGACGTCATCGCCTGGGCGCGCGAGCGGATCGCCGCCTACAAGGCGCCAAAAAGCGTCGACATCATCGACGCGCTGCCGCGCAACCCGTCGGGCAAGGTGCTGCGCCGCGAACTGCGCGCGCCCTATTGGGAAGGCCGCGACCGCGCGGTGGGATAAAGGCTTTCCGACCCTGACGGCGTCATGGCGGGGACCGATTTCCGTCGTCCCGGCGAAAGCCGGGGCCGCCATCGCGCCGGCGTCAGCCTTCAGGCTTCGCGGGGGCGACGATTTGGCGTTCGATGGCCACCCAAAAAAGTGTTTATATCGTTTTGCCAATACCGAGGAACTATTCTCCTCACTTCGTCACCCAGAACTTGTTTGGCGTTTATACCCCTGAGACAGGGACGCTGGTGATCCCCGGCGAAAGCCGGGGTCCATGCGAGGCAGCGCTGTGCCATCTGGACCCCGGCTTTCGCCGGGGAACGCTCACGTGTCGGAAGGGGATGATTGCGAACTTGTTTCAGAGCCTGCCCCGGACCCGATCCGGGGGGCCATGGCCTGCCCCCGAAGCGAGCGCGGCGTACAAGGAGATATCCGGCCATGGATGCTGAAAACGAGTTCAGCATGACGAAGGCTGGGGAGGGCGGGACGCCTGCCTCATATTTGCAAACGATATAATCGCCAAAAAAAAAGGGCCCGGCGCGCGGCCGGGCCACAGGGGATTCCCAAATCGACGGGGCCTATTCGGCGGGCGTCATCTCGCCGGCCAGCGCCGCGTCGTTCGCCGCCAGCGCCTTGTTGCGCAGGACGAATCCCTCGCGCCGGGTGCCGTCGGCCTGGCGCGGGTCGTGCGCGACGTCGGCGTCGGTGAACTCGCCGTTCGCCATCGTCCACGCCGCGAATTCGAGGCAGACGCCGTCGGGGTCGAAGAAATAGATCGAGCGGACATAGACGCTGTCGTCGAAGCTGTCGGCGACCTGCGTTTCCGAATTGTCGTGGTTGAGGATCGGCGTGACGTCGATGCCCTTGTCGATCAGCCGCTGGTGATATTCCTCGAACTTCTCGGCGGGCACATTGAAGGCGATGTGGTTCATCGACCCGTGCGCCGACATGAAGTTGCCGCGGGTCGGCAGCGCCTCTGGCGCCGCGATGCCGGGCGCCGCCTCTGGCGCTTCGGGGAACCAGAAGAAGGCGAGGCTGTCGCCGTTGCCGAGGTCGAAGAAGAAATGCTGTCCGCGCCCGCCCGGCAGGTCGAGCGTCTTGACGAGCGGCATGCCGAGGACGTCGCGATAGAATTCGACCGTCTTCGCCATGTCCTTGCATACCAGCGCCAGGTGGTTGACGCCGCGAAATTCGAATTCCTTATTGGTTGCAGCCATGATCCGTCTCCTTCGTGCAATCGGCTGTAGTCAGTTTGGGTTGGCGCCGGGGCGGGCCTTCATCCCCGCGAACCAGCGCGCGATGTTGGTGCAGGCGGGGTCGAGCGGCTGGCCCACCGTGGCACCGAAATCGAGAAAGGCGAAAAGCAGCAGGTCGGCGAGGCTCAGCCGGTCGCCGGCGATGAAGTCGCGCCCGGCGATCAGCGGATCGAGCCAGCGCAGCCCGTCCTGCGCGATCGCCTTCAGCCCCGGCGCCGCCTCCGGCACGCAGCGCATCCGCGATTCGAACAGCGGCAGCCCTTCGGCGAAGCGGAAGCCGTTGGCGAGCGGCTCGCAGATCTTGAGGTCGACGCGGCGCACCCACATGCGCGTGCGTGCGCGTTCCTCGGCCGTGGTGCCGATCAGCGGCGGCGCGGGAAACAGCTCCTCCAGATATTCGCAGATCGCGGTGATCTCGGTCAGCACCGAGCCGTCGTCGAGCGCGAGCGCGGGGGTTTGCCCGGCGGGGTTCACCGCGCTGTTATAGGGCGCGCGCCGGTTCTCGCCGCCGCGCAGATCGACCTCGACCGTGGGGATGTCGATCCCCTTTTCCGCCATGAACAGGGTCACGACGCGGGGGTTGGGGCCGACCGAATTATAGAATTGCATCGCCATCCTCTCGGCACGATTCCTAGCATGTTCAGAGCCAACCGTCAATTAACTTGACGGTTGGCTCCGCGTCTCTTCGTACGACCTTTTCGCCCGGTCATTCGGGCTTGCGCGCCGGCGCGCTCAGGAAGTCGGCGGCGTTGAAGCCCTCGGGCGCCGCGATCTCGACGATCGGCTCCTCGCGCGCGTCATATTCCATGCGCAGCGCGCGGGTGATCACCGCGTGCATGTCGTAAAGGCAGGTGATGTAGGTGAATTCGAAGATCTGCTCGTCGTCCCAGAAGCTCTTGAGCTTGTCGAACACCGCGAGCGGGACGCGGCCGCCCGCCTGGCTGAGGCAGTCGGCATAGGCGAGCACGGCGCGTTCCTGCTCGTCGAAGCAGTCGGCGACCGCCCAATGCGGGATGGCGGCGATCTTCTCGTCGGACACGCCGAGCCCGCGCAGCGATTTGCAATGCTGCGAAAAGACGAACTGGCTACCCTTCACCCAGCCCGCGCGCGTCTGGCCGAGCTCGCGCAGCACCGGGTCGATCTTGCGCGCCGGATGGCGATAGACCGCGAAGCCGTCGACCGCATGCTTGAAGATGTCGGGCGCGAGCGCATAGACGGTCCACCAGTCGCCCGGCGTGCCGGTCGCGGTGCCCGGCTCGGCGACCGGGTCGCGATCGCCGAACAGGCGGTTGTAATAGGCGATGACGGTCTCGTCGGTCACTTCGGACCGGGGGACCTGGCGCAGCACGGGCATGGCGTCCTCCTCAGGCGTCGGCATATTTGCGGAATGCGGCAACATGCGCCGAATCGAAATATTCGTCGAGCCGCGCGATCTTGCCGTCCTCGACGCGGCAGACGATCGCGCAGGGCAGCCGCACCGCGACGTCGTCGTGCACCCGCCGGCCCTTCAGCACATGCTGCTGGACGAAGCCGCCGGGAAAGACGTGGAGTTGGCGTTCGGCATAGGCGCGGTCCTTGATCCGCGCGACCATGCCGGTCAGCGTCGCGGCGGTCTGCTCGGGGGTGACGATCGCCTCGTCGCTGTTGTGCCAGATCTCGGCACCGGGGGCGAAGCTGGCCTTCATCGTCTCTATGTCGCCGGCCTCGATCGCGTCGAAGAAGCGCTGGGCCATCGCCCGGATATCGTCCTGTTCTGCCATCATCGTCTCCCGATCATTTCCTGAAAATGGGGTCACTCGGCGAAATCGCCCTCGAGGTGGCGGGCCATCGCATATTGCGCGACCCCGGCCGCGGCGGCGAAGGGCAGGATGCTCAGCAGCGCCCAGCGCAGGCTCTCGTCGCCATGCACCGCCTTCAGCGCGTCGCTGACCATGCCCACGAACAGCGGCCCGAGCCCCAGCCCGACGATGTTGAACATCAGCAGCAGCAGGGCCACCGATGTCGCGCGCGAACCCGGCGGGGTCAGGTTCTGGACCAGCGCCAGCGCGGGCGCCACATAGACGGTGCAGGCCGCCATCGGCAGCAGCATCAGCGCCAGCGACAGCCGCCAGTCGTCGACCAGCAGCGCCGCCGCCAGCGTCGGGACGAGGATCAGCGTCGCGAGCGCCGGGATCGTGCCATAGGCCCGCGTCGAGCGGCGCGCGAAGCGGCTGACCAGCCAGCCGCCGCCGAGGATGCCGATGCCGAAGGTGAGTCCCGCGGCGCTCGCATACCAGGTCGCCATCGCCTCGAGCGGCATCTTCTGCGTCCGCATCAGGAAGGCGGGAATCCAGTTGAGCATGCCATAGCTGACGAAGGCGGCGAGCCCGCTGCCGACCAGCACCATCCGCAGCGAGGGGCGGCGGACGAAGGCGGCGAAGCATTGGGCGAAGGTCGGGCTGGCGTCGGTGGCCGTCCCGGCGTCCGCCGGCACGCGCGCCGGCGCGTCCATCTGCCCGCGCGGCGGCTCGCGCACCAGCCAGACGAGCAGCGGGGCGACGACGAGCCCGACGAGCCCGACCGCGAAAAAGGCCTGGCGCCAGCCGATGTGCGCGGCTGCCCACGCGCCGAAGGCCGTGCCGAGAAAGACCCCGAACGGCCCGTTGAGGGTGAAGAGACCCGACACGAACGGCCGCTGCGCCGGCGGATAATAGTCGGCGAGCACCGACAGCGACGGCGCGGTCCCGCCCGCCTCTCCGGTGCCGACGCCGAAGCGCATCACCGCGAGTTGCCAGAAATTCGACACCATGCCGCACGCGGCGGTGAAGACGCTCCATATCACGCAGGCGATGCCGACCAGCTTCACGCGGTTCCAGCGGTCGGCGATCATCGCCACCGGCACGCCCATCGCGGCATAGAAGAGCGCGAAGGCAAGGCCGGTGAGCAGCCCGAACTGGGTGTCGCTGAACTGCATCTCGGCGCGGATCGGCTCGACGAGCACAGAGAGGAGCTGGCGGTCGAGGAAGTTGATCGTCCCGACGAGGAACAGCATCGCGAGCGCGACGGTTCGGCGAAGGCCGAGGCCGCGATCGGGCGGCGCGGCGCCTGCTTCCAGCGCGGTGGCTTGCGTCATGGCTCTCCCCGAAACGTGATTCTTGCTTCGCCGGAATGCTTAGGTATTTAAGTTTATCTGTCAACGCGCTTTACGGTCGACCGGGCGCGGCAGCGGGAGAGATAGCATGGACATCAAGGGAAAACGCGCGATCGTCACCGGGGCGGCGTCGGGCATCGGCCGCGCGACCGCTCTGATGCTCGCCGGGCGCGATGCGGCGGAGATCGCGCTCGTCGATATCGACGGCGCGGGGCTGGAGGACAGCACGCGGCAGGTCGCGGCGCTGGGCGCGCACGCGATTTCGCATCGACTCGACCTTGCCGACCTCGCGGCGGTCGAGGCGTGGTTCGGTGCGCAGGGCGATGCCGACATCCTGCACAACAATGCCGGGGTCGTGTCGGGCCCCGACGCCTTTCCCGAAATGCCCGTCGACCGGATCGGCTGGATCGTCGACGTCAACCTGACCTCGCTGGTCGTCGCGACGCAGATCGCGGCGCGGGCGATGCGGGCGCGCGGCGGCGGCGTGATCGTCAACACCGTGTCGACCGTCGCGCTCGGCTCCGGCTTTCGCGATGCGATGTATGCGACGACCAAGGCGGGGGCGATGATGTTCACGCGCTGCTGCGCGGCGCTGAAGGCCGACTGGAACGTCCGCGTCATGGGGGTGCTCCCCGGTCTCACCGACACGCCGATCCTCCACACGACCGGCGGCGACCGCGCCGCCGACTGGATGGCCCCGATCCTCGCCAACAACGAACGCTGCCAGCCCGAAGACATCGCCGCGGCGGTGATCGACCTGATCGAGGACGACGGTCTTGCCGGCGGCGACTGGGTCGCGGTGCGGCGCGAGCAGGGCGTCGTCACGCGGCAGTGGGGACACGACACGCCGGCGGCATAGAGTGTCTTCACCGCCCGCCGACTCCGAAAATACGGCAAGACGACAATCCGGAGCGCCGGTTTTGATCCAATCAAAACCGAACACTCTATAGAAAACGGCCCCCTCCGTCGACGCGGAGGGGGCCGCCTTCACCCCAGGGACTGCCCCCTGTTTTAGAATTTCACCCCGGCCTCGATCGCGATGTTGCGCGGCGGTTCGACGAACAGGATCGAACGTTCCGAGGTGGTGATCGGGACCGGCAGGCGGAAGGCGCTGCCGGTGGTCAGCTTGTCGGTCAGGTTCTTGCCGACCAGCGCGATGTGCCAGCTGTCGTCCTGCGGCGCGAACTGCAGGCGCAGGTCGAGCTTCGCATAGCCGCCCTGATAGCCATAGAGCGGGCTCTGGTCGTCGGAGTCGAAGAAGCCCGAGCGGCCGCCGAGCACCGCCGTGCCGTCGAGCTTGTAGTCGCTGACGTCGACGCGGCCGTGGACCGCGACGTTGCCGGTGAACTTCGAAGTATAGGGCAGGCGGCGCCCGCTGAGATCGCAGATCGGGCCCGTCATGCCGGCCAGGCAGGGGGCGTCCGGATAGCGATCATATTTGATGTCCTGATAGGCGGCCGACGCCGTGATGTCGAAATAGCGGCTCGGCGCGATGCGCAGCGAGGCCTCGACGCCCTTCGCCGTCGCCGATGCCGCGTTCTTGGTGATGTAGGACGAGGAATCGGGGTCGTAGCCTGAGGTCTGGAGGTTGGTGAACTTGGTGTCGTAGACCGACAGGTTCAGCGTCGCGCGGCCGTCCCACAGCGTCGACTTGATGCCCGCCTCCCAGTTGCGCGAGCGTTCGGGCTTGTAGACGAAGGTCGCGTCGGTGGTGCCGAAGGTGTTCGACACGAAGCCGCCCGACTTCGACCCGCGACCGTAGACCGCATAGACCATCAGGTCGCGCGACAGGTCGTACTGGACCGTGATCGACGGATCGGTCAGGCCTTCGCTGATCGAACCGCTGGCCGTGGTCAGCGGCCGGAACATCTGGCCGTCGAGCAGCTTGCCGCTGAACGTCCCGTCCTTGTGCGTGTTGGTGTAGCGCAGGCTGCCGATGATTCGCACGCCTTCGACCGGGCGCACGGTCGCCTGGCCGAACACTGACAGGGTGCGCGATTTCTGGTGGAAATAGAGCTGGTTCAGCGAGACCAGATTATAGGCACGCAGGTCGTAGTAGAGAAAGGGGTCCACATTGTAGCGCGCGGTGTCGTAATAGGCGCCCACGACATATTCGAGCGCGCCGCCGGTCGGCGACAGCAGGCGGAGTTCCTGCGAGAACTGGTGGAAATTCTCGGGATATTTGTTGGCGACCGAATTTTCGACGACCGGACCAGCGGGCGTCTGCTGGTCGAAATAGTTGGTGACGTCGCCGTTGAACCACGAATAGCCGGTGATCGAGGTCAGCGTGTGGTCGCCGACCTTGAGATTGGCGATGACCGAACCGAGCACCGAGCGGTTGCTGTAACCTTCCCGGCCGAGCGGATATTCCTCGGTGTAGCGCTCGAGCTTTGGGCGCTGCCTGGTGTTGACGGGACTCGACACGCCGAGCCCGCCGATGCGGTCGTAGTTCGATATTTCGAGCTTCGCCGACATGTCGAAGCTGTCGCTGGGTTCCCACAGCGCGCTGACGCGGAACAGCTGCAGCTTGTTGCGCGGGTCGTCGCGGCCCGTGGCGAGATTCTTGATATAGCCTTCCTGATTCTGGAGCCGCGTCGCGACGCGCAGGCTCAGCGTGTCGCTGACCGGGCCGGAGACATAGCCGGTCAGGTCATAGCCTTCGAGGTCGAAATTATAGGTGCCGGTGACGCCGCCCTCGAACGAAGAGGTCGGACCGGCGCTGACGACGCTGACCGCGCCCGCCGGCGTGTTCTTGCCATAGAGCGCGCCCTGCGGGCCGCGCATCACCTCGACGCGCGCGACGTCGAAGAAGGGATTGAGCGCCTGGCGCATCTTGCCCGCATAGACGCCGTCCATATAGACGCTGACCGCCTGGTCGAACGAGAAATTCTGCGGCGGCGAGCCGAAGCCGCGGATATAGATGGTGTCGTTGCCGTTTGTCTGCTGCACGAAGACGTTGGGGACGTAATTCTGCACCGCCTTGAAATCGACGGCGGCAAAGTCGGCGATGCGTTCGCCGCTGACCACTTCCATCGAGATCGGCACATCCTGCAGATTCTGCGCGCGCTTCTGCGCGGTGACGATGATCTCGCTGCCGGTCGCGGCGGTATCGGCGGCATCCGCGGCCTGCGCCATCGCCGGTGCCGCGCCCGCGGTCATCGCGGCCAGGGCCACGCCGGATAGCAGAATCGGATGAAGAAACTTCATATGCACCCTCCCTTTTCGTTGTTCCGGCATCCCGATAGCCTTCGGGGTCCGTCAATCTGATTGACCCTTAGTATACTAATGGTTTTATACTGTCCATAGCTTTGGCAGGAGGATTCAGCATGACGCAGCAGGATAAGGCGCCGGTTCCGGCGGGACTCGAAAGCCGTCACCTGTGCACGGTGGAGTTCGATGTCGGCGGCGGCATCATCGCGATCGGGGCGTCGCCCTTTGGCGAGCAGCGCGTCGGCTATGTCACCGGCGGCCGCATCCTGGGGCCGCGAATCACCGGCGAAGTGCTGCCGGGCGGCGGCAACTGGCCGCGCTCGGGCCGGATCGGCGACGCGGCGGTGGGCACCTTCGACGCGCGCGCGGTGTGGAAGACGGACGAGGGCGACCTCATCTACCTGACCTATACGGGACGCAGCCTGATCCCCGACGACGTCCGGGCGCTGTTCGCCGACCCCGGCAAACCGCCGGTCGATCCGTCGCGCTATTATCTGCGTATCGCCGCGGTGTTCGAGACGGCGAGCGAGACCTACGGCTGGCTCAACGGCACCCTCGCGGTCGGGGTGGGCGAGGTCACCGGCTTCGGCGTGCGGCACGTCTTCTACGAGATCGGATGACGGTTCCGTCGTTCCGGCGCGTGAGGATTTTGAATGGACCCGCTTGCGTCATTGCGAGCGGAGCGAAGCAATCCAGGGCGGCATAAGTCCACTCTGGATTGCCGCGCGGCTCCGCCGCTCGCAATGACGGGTCGTTTGGGGGCGCCTTATCCCTCGCTCAATTCGCGATGACGATGCGCCAGCGTCCTACCCCTCGCGCCCCAGCCAGCGTTCGAGCACCGCGTCGGTGTCCTGTCCGACCGCGACCGGGGCGGGGCGGCGGATACCGCCCGGCGTCGCCGACAGCTTCGGAAAGACGCCCTGCATGGTGACGGTTCCGAACTCGGCGTCGGGCACCGTGACCAGCGCCTCGCGCGCGGCGAAATGCGGGTCGGCCATCATTTCTTCGGCGTCGTAGATGCGCCCGGCGGGGACGCTCGACTCGATCATCTTCGCTTCGAGTTCGGCGACGGTCAGCGTCGCGGTCCATTCGGCGATCAGCGCGTCGAGTTCCTCCTGATGCGCGCCGCGCGCGAGATGGGTCGCATAGCGCGGGTCGGCCGCAAGTTCGGGCCGCCCCATCGCCGCGGCGAGGCGCGCGAAGATGGCGTCGCCGTTGGCGCCGATCAGATATTCGCCGTCGCGGCACGGATAGACGTTCGACGGCGCGATCCCCGGCAGGGTCGATCCGGTGCGCCGGCGCCGGGTGCCGCTGACCGAATAGTCGGACACGGTCGATTCCATCACCTGCAGCACGGCTTCGTAGAGCGCCGAATCGACGATCTGGCCCTCGCCCGTCCGTTCGCGGTGGTGAAGCGCAGCGAGCGCTCCCATGCAGCCGTAGGTCGCGGCGAGGGTGTCGCCGATCGAGACGCCCATGCGCGCGGGCGGCCGGTCGGGATAGCCGACGATGGCGCGCCACCCGCCCATCGCCTCGCCGATGCCGCCGAAGCCGGCGCGCGCCGCATAAGGGCCGGTCTGGCCATAGCCCGACACGCGCACGACGATCAGCCGCGGGTTGGCGGCGCGCAGGTCGGCGGGGTCGAGATTCCATTTCTCGAGCGTGCCGGGCTTGAAATTCTCGATCAATATGTCGGCGCGGGCGGTCAGGTCGCGCGCCAGCTGCTGCCCCTCGTCCGACCGCAGGTCGCAGGCGACCGAATATTTGTTGCGTGCGATCACCCGCCACCAGCTCGGCTTGTCGCCCTGGCCCCAGTGGCGCATCGGGTCGCCGGTCCCGGGGGGTTCGAGCTTGACGATCTCGGCCCCCATGTCGCCGAGCAGCTGGCCGCAGAAGGGACCCGCGATCAGCTGTCCCATCTCGACGACGCGAATGCCGTCGAGCGGCCCCTTGCTCTTCCCCGTTGCAGTCATGATCTTCCTTTCGGCATCGATGTCGCTTCATGATAGGACGCCGGACGCGATCCGTCGTCCCCCCTTGGCCTCGATATACTTAGAGTGCTATGTATTTTTCAACCGCCAATGGGATGGCGAATGCGGAAAGGGCAGACGATGACGGGGTTTCGCAAGGTCGAGATGGTCGAGGTCGGGCCGCGCGACGGGCTGCAGAACGAGGCGGCGGTGGTCGCGACCGCCGACAAGGCCGAACTCGTCCGCCGCGCGCTGGCCTATGGGGTGCGGCGCATCGAGGTGACGAGCTTCGTCAACCCGAAGAAGGTGCCGCAGCTCGCCGACGCCGAGGAACTGGTGGCGCTGCTCCCCGACCGCGACGACGTCACCTACATCGGGTTGGTGCTCAACCGGCGCGGCGCCGAGCGCGCGCTGGCGACCGGGCGGATCGACGAGCTGGGCGCGGTGTGCGTGACGAGCGATACGTTCGGAATCCGCAACCAGGGACAGAGTTCGGCCGAATCGCTGGCGGCGGCGGCCGAGATCGTCGGGCTGGCGAAAGCGGCGGGGCGCGGCGGCCAGATCACCATCGCGACCGCCTTCGGCTGCCCGTTCGAGGGCGAGATCGCCGCGGCGCGCGTCGTCGAGATGGCGAAGCGCGCCGCCGACGCGGCGCCGCGCGAGGTCGCGCTCGCCGACACGATCGGCGTCGGCGTCCCGGCGCAGGTCGCCGAACTGGTGGGCCGGGTGCGCGAGGCGATCGCGCCGCTGCCGGTGCGCGTGCATTTCCACAATACGCGGGGATCGGGGCTCGCCAATGTCTGGGCGGCGGTCGGCGAGGGCGCGGCGAGCGTCGACGCGGCGCTCGGCGGCCTCGGCGGCTGCCCCTTCGCGCCGGGCGCGGCGGGCAATGTCGCGACCGAGGATGTCGCCTATATGCTCGAACGCAGCGGCGTCGCGACCGGGCTCGCGCTGCCGGGAGCGGTCGAGGCGGCGGGCTGGTTCACCGGCGTGATGGGCCGGCCGCTGCCCGCGATGGTCAGCAAGGCGCCTGTCTTTCCGCCCCCCGCCGCCTGAGCGCGGCGCGCGCTAGGACGGATCGACCTTGACGGTCCAGCCGCCGCGGCGCGACCGCTGGGGCGGCGCGAAGCGTGCCGATGCGCCGAGCCGGTCGCTGAGCGCCTCCAGCCGCTCGGCGATCGACCGCGCCGACGCGGCGGATGCCAGCCGCGGGCTGCCCCGCACGCGCCGCCCCGCGTGGACGAGCCCGTGGGCGTCGAGCTGGACCGGGACCAGCCGCGTCGCCGCGACCCGGCCGCCGACAAGGTCGAGTTCGGCGATCGCCGATTGCCACGCCTCGGGACCATAGGCGCCGTCGGGCTTTTCGGACTGGAATATGAAGGACGACAGTCCGTGGAACAGCGGCACGCCGCGATGAAATTCCATGCCTTGCAGTTCGGGAACGCCGTGCGCGACGAAGGTCGCGGCGCCCGCGTCGACGGCGCGCCGCGCCAGATCGCGCTGCCACGCCGGCGTGTCCGACTTGCGCGGCTCCCAATAATGATTGTGAAGATAGGCGATCACCGTCGCGCCGCCGCTCGCGGCGAAGCGGATGGCGCCGAGATAGCGTTCGACGTCGGCCGCGAACAGCGCCCCGCCTAGTTCGCGCCGCAACTCGTTGACGCCCGGCCGCGTCGCGGTCGCCGCGGCGCCGTCGCGGATCGCGCCCGCCGCCGCCGCGACCAGCGCGACCCGCCCCGCGACGCCCGGCGCGCTGGCCTGCGCCAGGTCGCGGCCCGTCCCGGCAAAGGCCAGCCCGCGCGCCCGCAACGCCTCGATCGTCGACACGATGCCGCCGGTGTCGAGGTCCCAGGCATGGTTGTTCGATGTCGCGACGATATTGACGCCGATCGCCTGCAGGCAGTCGATCACCTCCGGTTCGGCGACATGGAGCACCTCGCTGTCCGCCGGGCGCGTCGACCGGCCGGCCAGCGGTCCGCCGATCACCGTTTCGAGGTCGGTGAAGACCAAATCGCGTCCCGCCAGTATCCGCCGGAATTCGCCCAGGCCCCGCCAGCCGATCCGACGCAGATCGGTCTTGATCAGCGATTGGCCGAGCAGACTGATGCGCAGCGGGCGACGCCCGGCTCCCGCCACGACCGGCAGGAATATCAGGGGAAAACCTGCCTTCAGCAGCCGCCGCCGCGTTGGCGTATCGAAACCGGTCGACCCCATGACTCGTCCCCCTTTGATATCAGCCATACAAAGATTGTTTGGATCGGGGCAATCTCATGCACTTTCGTTATGACTGCATCCGCGAGTGTCATAATATTTTTCGCCGCCGCGCTTCCTCCTAAGCCGATGCACGAATCACAAACCTGGGGGACATCATGATCATCGCATCCGCTCGCTTCGCTCGGCGCCGTCATCTGGCCAAACTGGCCGCCGCCGCTGGAATCAGCCTCGGCGCCCTGGCCTGGCCGACGCTCGCGCAGGCGCAGGCATCGGGCGATGAAGCCGCCACGGCATCGGGCGGCGGCGACATCATCGTCACCGGGTCGCGCATCGGGCGCAAGGATGCCGATTCGGTCGGGCCGATCCTGACGCTGACGTCGGAGGACATCATCAAGTCGGGCACCTCGTCGATCGGCGACCTGCTCCAGAAGCTGCCGTCGGCGGGGGTCAGCCTCAATTCGAACGGCACGCAGGGCACCTCCTACGGCGCAAGCTCGATCAACCTGCGCTATCTGGGCGGCGCGGAGGGCAGCGGCAATCGCGTCCTCGTGCTCGTCGACGGCCATCGCTGGGTCGACGGCGTCGGCCAGCGCGGCTTCCGCGACTTCGTCGATCTCAACACCATGCCGCAGGGGATGATCGACGGCATCGAGATATTGAAGGACGGCGCCTCGGCGATCTACGGCGCCGACGCGATCGCGGGCGTCGTCAACATCAAGACGGTGCAGCCGTTCGACGGGTTGCGCGGGTCGGTCCGCGCCGGAATCACCAGCCATGGCGACGGCGCCGAACTGGGGGGCAAGCTGACGGTCGGCAAGACATGGGACCGCGCCTCGATCATCCTGTCGGGCAGCTATTCCCGGACGCGCGCGATCCGCACCGACGCGCGCAAGCTGACGACGCGGACGCTGGTGCCGCAGACCGCGGTCGGCAACAATCCCAACGGCCTGTTCATCCTGCCCGGTCTCGCGAACAACGGCTATTTCGGCACCGCGGCGGGATTCGCCAGCTCCGCCAATCCGATCGTGCTCAATCCGGGCGCGGCGATCGGCGCGGGCAATCTGGCCGACAATGCCTTTCACGTCGGCGCGCTGCCGGGCGACGCCTACAACACGCAGGCGCAGGGCATCTATTCGGCGGGGCCGTCGGAACGCTACGGCGTCTATGGCCGCTTCGACTATGAACTGGCCGACGACGTCACGATCCGGATCGACGGTGTCTACAACCGGCGCAAGTCGAACCAGCTTTTCTCGCCCGTCCTGCTCGACGTCGGCGGCACCGCGGGAACGGTGCGCGGCTTCGCGATCCCGAACAATCAGGCGTATAATCCCTTCGGCACCGCCAACGGCGTGCCGGCCGCCAATGCGCTCGCCTTCGGCGCCAACAGCGCGTGGCGTATCCGCAAGGTGATGACCGACGTCGGCAACCGTAACAATGTGCAGGATGTCGAGACGATTCGTCTGTCGGTCGGCGTCGACGGCAGCGTCGCGATCGGCGGCGGCGAATGGCGCTGGGACGTCTTCGGTTCCTATGCGAAGAACAGCATCCACACGATGGCGGAAAACGGCATCAACTACGATAATCTGTTCCTCGGCCTCGGCTCGCCAGCGACCTGCGCCGCGACGGCGGGCTGCGTGCCGATCAACCTCTTCGCCCCGATGACCGAGGCGCAGGCGGCCTATATCCGCTATACGACGCGCGAGTATAACCGCACCGAACTCTACAACGCCGCCTTCAACGTCACCGGCAACCTGTTCGACCTGCCCGCGGGGCCCGTCGCGCTCGCGGTCGGCTACGAATATCGCCAGAACCGCGGCTTCGACGCCCCCGACGCCTACGTCAACGCCGCGTCGCGTTTCCTGGCGTCGCAATATGCGACGACAACCTCGCAGACGCGCACCGCGACGGTCGGCAGCTATGACCTGCACGAGGCCTATGCCGAGCTCAACGTGCCGATCTTCCGCGACCAGCCCTTCGCCGAAAGCCTCGAACTGAGCCTGGCCGGCCGCTATTCGGACTATTCGACCGTCGGCAACAAGGTGACGCTGAAGGCCGGCGTCGGCTATCGTCCGATCGAGGACATATTGTTCCGCGGCACCTATTCGCAGGGCTTCCGCGCGCCGTCGATCCTCGAACTCTATCAGGGCGCGCGCCAGACGAGCTTCCAGGGCAACGATCCCTGCAACGGCGGCGCGGCGGCCAATCCGGGGCTGCCCGGCTGCGCGGGCGTGCCGGCGGGCTACAACCAGATCAACTATAATCTCAACGGCCTGATTCCCGGCGTGATCAGCGGCAACACCAGCCTGAAGCCCGAAACCGCCGATACGTTCAGCGCCGGGGTCGCCATCTCACCGCGCGGCGTGCGCGGGCTGTCGCTGACGGTCGATTACTACAAGATCAAGATCAAGGACGCGATCGCGTCGCAGACGCCGACCCAGATCATGCAGCTTTGCGCGGTGCGCGGCGGCGTCTTCTGCGACCTCGTCAGCCGCGACGCGGGAACCGGCGCGATCCTCGAACTGCTGCAGGGCGCGCAGAACCTCAACTCGATCACCACCGACGGGGTCGACGCGACGCTGCGCTACGATTTCAGCACGGGCATCGGGCGCATCTCGGCGGTGGTCGACGCCTCCTGGCTCCATTCGTTCAAGACGACCGCGCCCAATCCGGCGGGCGGCGCCCCGATCGTCGACGAACGCGCGGGGCGTGGCGATTCGCCGCGCGCGACCTATCCGCACTGGAAGGGACAGGCCTCGCTCGGCTGGACCGGCGACACTGCCGACGCGACGCTGCGCGCGCGCTACATCGGCCCGACCACCGACGTCGTGAACGCGGTCAAGGATGCGCGGACGCGGTCGATCGTCTACACCGACCTCGAAATCGGCTTCGCCATCGCCGACGACGCGGCGCGGTTCAGCCTGGGGGTCAACAACCTGTTCGACAAGGCGCCGCCGGCTTCCTACGCCAATGCACCGATCAACTACGACATCTATACCTATGACGCGCGTGGCCGCTTCCTCTACGCCAGCTTCTCGGTGAAGATGTGATCGGACGGCCGCGCCGGAACCCCGGCGCGGCCACCGGAACGGGATTGCGGGGCGGGTCGGCGATGCCAGCGAACAGCAAGACGCAGAAATGGCTCGACCGGGTCGAGCGCTGGGGCAATGCCCTTCCCGACCCGGTCTTCATCTTCCTCGGCCTGATGGCGCTGCTCGTCGCGGTGTCGGTCGCGGCGGCACAGCTGGGCTGGAGTGCGGTCCACCCGGTCACGGGCGCGACCCTGACCGCCAGCAGCCTGCTGTCGGCCGAAAATGTCCGCAAGCTGCTGACCCTGATGCCCGAGACGATGGCGGATTTCCCGCCGCTGGGGCTGATCCTGGTCGTCATGCTCGGCGCGGCGGTCGCCGAGCGGTCGGGGCTGTTCACCGCGCTGATGACGCGCGCGATGCGGGGCGTGTCGAACCGCTTCCTCAGCCCCGCCATCTTCCTGATCGGCCTGCTGTCGCATCAGGCGGCCGACGCCGCCTATGTCGTGCTGATCCCGCTCGCGGCGATCATCTTCGCGGCGGCGGGGCGGCATCCGTTCGCGGGCATCGCGATCGCCTATGCCGGCATTTCGGGCGCCTTCGCCGCCAATCTGCTGCCGGGACAATTCGACGTGCTGATGCTGGGGATCACCAAATCGGCGGCGGCGCTGCTGGGCCCGGCCCCGATGCTCAATCCGCTCGGCAACTGGTATTTCACCGCGGCGCTCGGCCTGATCCTGATCCCGATCACCTGGCTGGTGAACGACCGCATCGTCGAACCGCGGCTCGGCGTCTGGACCGATCCGCCGCCCGAAGGCGACATGGAGGATGCGGCCGACCCAGCGAGCCAGCGAAAGGGCCTGCGCCGCGCCGGGATCGCGGCGCTCGTCATCGCCCTTGCCTTCGCGGCGCTGGCGCTGTGGCCTGGCTATAGCCCACTGATCGATGCGGGCGCGACGGGGCCGGCGCGCCTCGAACCCTTCTATTCCTCGCTCGTCGCGGGCTTCATGCTGCTCTTTCTCGTCTGCGGCTGGATTTATGGCGCCGCGGTCGGCACGGTCCGCTCGCACCGCGACGTCGTGAAGATGATGACCGGCGGGCTGGCGACGATGACCCCGTTCCTCGTCATCGCCTTCTTCGCCGCCCATTTCATCGCGATGTTCGCCTGGTCGAACCTCGGCCCGGTGATGGCGATCAACGGCGCCGACTGGCTGCGCGCGCAGCAGCTCGCGACGCCTGTGATGCTGATCCTGCTGCTGCTGATGTCGTCGGTGTTCGACCTCGTCATCGGGTCGGCGTCGGCGAAGTGGAGCGCGATGGCACCGATCGTCGTGCCGATGCTGATGCTGCTCGGCGTCTCGCCCGAGATGACGACCGCGGCCTATCGGATGGGCGATTCGATCTTCAACATCGTCACCCCCGTCGCGTCGAACTTCGTGCTGGTGCTGGTCCTCGCCCAGCGCTGGCGCGCCGATTTCGGCGTCGGGTCGCTGATCGCGCTGATGCTGCCCTTCTCGATCGCCATCGGGCTGACAGGACTGTGTCTCGTCGGCCTGTGGACCGGCCTCGAACTGCCGGTCGGGCCGGGCGCTCCGGCCACTTATGCGATGCCGCTTCCGTGACCGGCGTCCTCATCCCGAACGTCATGGTGCCGATGCGCGACGGCGTCCGTCTCGCCACCGACGTCTATCTTCCCGATGGCGCGATCGACGCCCCGCTGCCGGTGCTGCTCGAACGCACCCCCTATGACAAGCGCGGCACCAACCATGCCGACTTCTCCGTCGCCGACGAAGTGCCGCTTTCGAAGCCGGAGATCGCGCGGATCTTCGCGGCGAACGGCTATGCCTTCGTGCTTCAGGACTGCCGCGGCCGCTATGCCTCCGAAGGCATGTTCCGCAAATATCTGTCGGAGGCGGAGGACGGCGCCGACACGCTCGCCTGGATCATGCGCCAACCGTGGTGCAACGGCCGGATCGGCACGCTCGGCCTGTCCTACAGCGCGCATGTCCAGGCGGCGCTTGCGACGCTCGACCCGCCCGGTCTCGCCGCGATGTTCCTCGATTCGGGCGGCTTTTCGAGCGCCTATCACAGCGGCATCCGTCAGGGCGGCGCCTATGAGCTCAAGCAGCTCACCTGGGCGCTGAAACACGCGCAGCTCGCGCCCGAGACGATGGCCGATCCCGCGCGCCGCGCGGCGCTCGAGGCCGTCGACATCCGCCGGTGGATCGGGGTCGAGAAATGGCGGCCCGGCCATTCGCCGATCAGCGCCGCCCCCGAATATGAGGATTTCATTCTCGAACAATGGAATGAGGAGGGGTTCTCCGACTTCTGGAAACAGCGCGGCATCTATGCCCGCGGCTGGTACGACGCCTTCGCCGACGTGCCGATGGTGCACATGTCGAGCTGGTACGATCCCTACGCGCTGACCGCGGTCGAGAATTTCGTCGGGCTGTCGCAGCGCAAGCGCGGCCTGGTGAAGCTGATCATGGGGCCGTGGACCCACGGCAAGCGCTCGCTCACCTGGTCCGGCGATGCCGATTTCGGCCCGCAATCGACGCTCGATCATCTGTTCGGCGACTATGTCGCGCTGCGCCGGCGCTGGTTCGACCGCCACCTGAAACGGGAGGGCGCCGATCCGCTGCCCGAACCCGTCTATCTGTTCACCATGGGCGGCGGGTCGGGGCGGCGGCTGCCGAGCGGGCGGCTCGACCACGGCGGGCGCTGGCGCACCGCGCCGGCATGGCCGCCGCCCGACATGGCGATGACGCCCTTCCACCTGCATCCCGACGGCGGCCTCCGCGCACAGCCTCCGGCCGAGCCGGGCCGCCGCAGCTTCGTCCACAATCCGCGTCATCCAGTGCCGACGATCGGCGGCGCCATCGCGTCGGGCGCGCCGGTGATGGAGGCGGGCGGCTACGATCAGCGCGAGGGTCCGGCCTTCTTCGGCGCCCGCGAACCATGGCGGCCGCTCGCCGAGCGGTCCGATCTGCTCGTCTTCGAAACCCCGGCGCTCGATACCGACGTCGAACTGACGGGACAGGCGGTCGCCGATCTGTTCGTGAGCTCGACCGCCGCCGACACCGACATTACGATCAAAATCGTTGATGTTTATCCGTCGAGCGCCGACTATCCGGACGGCTATGCGCTCAATATCGCGCACGGCATCTTGCGGATGCGGTTCCGGGATTCGTTCGAGGCGCCCGAACCGATGGAGCCCGGAAAGGTCTATCGCGTGCGGATCGCCTCTTTCCCGATGAGTAACCTGTTCGCGAAGGGGCATCGCATCCGCGTCGAGATCGCGGGCAGCAATTTCCCGCATTTCGACATCAACCCCAATGTCGACTGGCGCGTGCCCGGCCTGTCGCCGGTCGCGGCCGAAAACAGCGTGCATCTGGGGCCGCGCGCGGGATCGCGCCTCCTGCTGCCCGTCGTCCCTGCAAGGGCGGGCTGAGGGTGCGCAAGCCGCTGGCACCCGCGGGGGTCGAGCCCGACAAGGATGTCAGCTTCCGCGCGCTGCGCGTCTTTGCCGAGATCATGCGAACCGGTTCGGCGACCGCCGCCGGCAAGCGGCTTTCGCTGTCGCAGCCCGCGGTCAGCCGCCTGATCGCGCAGCTTGAGGCGCAGGTGGGCTTCGACCTCTTCTATCGCGACCGCGGCAAGCTGGTTCCCACCGCCGACGGCGTCAAGCTGCTGCAGGAGGTCGAACTGACGCTCGCCAGCCTCGACCGCTTCAACAGCCTGGTGCGCGACATCGCGGGCTATTCGGCCGGAACCGTTCGCATCGTCGCGCCGCCGAGCTTTGCCGAAGGGGTGCTGCCCGACATCGTCTCCCGCTTTCGCGAGCGCTTTCCGGGGGTCGAATTCAACATCGATTCGCGCAGCGTCGAAACCGCGCGGACGATGATCGCGATGCGCTACGTCGACTGTGGCTTCGTGAAGCTGCCGATCGACGAGAGCGACCTGGCGGTCGAGCGGATCGTGGCGAACGGTTCGGTGTGCGTGATGCGCCGCGATCATCCGCTGGCGGCGCTCGCCGCCGTCACGCCCGCCGACATCGGCCAGCATCCGCTGATCCTGCTCGGCGCCGGCCGCTATTGGCGCACGCAGGTCGATGCCGCCTTCGCGGCTTTCGGCCTGCGCCCGGTGGTCGCCATCGAAACGCACACCCACGGATCGGCGTGCGCGCTCGCGGCGCGCGGCAACGGCATGGCGATCCTGAACGCACTGCTCGTGAAGCCCTATCTGGACCCGGCGCTGGTAACGCGTCCGTTCGATCCGCCGATCACGCACGAATATGCCTTCGCCGTCTCGAACGTATCGCGCCCGTCGCGCCTGACCGAGGAGTTCCGGAAAGAGGTCCGCCGCTATTTCGACGCCCGCGCGTCGCAGCCCGCGGGCTGAACGCGGATCACCGACGGGCCACGGCTACGGACCTGGGCGGCCAGGTTACTGAGGCCCAGGATTTCTGAAACTGACGCCGAACTGACATGGACCGACGAGCAGATGTCAGTGGGACGGGTGCAATGGACCTTACGAGGGCGGGCGAGGTGGCCGCCTGTCGGAGGATCGGCGCCGCATGGGTCATGGCATTCGCATCGCGCTGCTTCTGTGGGCCGGGTCCGGCGCCATCGCGCCGGCGGCGGGGCAGGACGGCGGGGACGCTGGCAGCCCGGTTTACGACCAGCGCTTCTTCGACCGGACGCAACCCTCGAACGCTTACGAGATGGTGGCGCTGCTTCCGGCCTTTACGATCGCCGAAGGCAATGCGGACGTGCGCGGCTATTCGGGCGTTGCGGGCAATGTCCTGATCGACGGACAGCGCCCCGCCGGAAAGACCGACACGCTCGAAGCGATCCTGAAGCGGCTTCCCGCGACGCGCGTCGCCCGCATCGAACTGATACGCGCCGGGACGGCGGGCTACGACATGCAGGGCTATGCGCTGCTCGCCAACATCATCCTGGTGAAGACGGGCACGATCGGCGGCCGGATCGAGGCCGAGCAGGCGCTCTACCGGCACGGTCTGCGCGCCCCGCGCATTTCGGCGCAGGCGACGTTCGATGGGCGCGGGCGGGTGATCGACCTCTTCGCCACCGTCTATCGCGAGATCGACGACGAGCATGGTTTCGGCGTCCGCAACCGCTTTGCGAGCGACGGCACGCCGCTGCGCCTCGTCGATTATGCGCAGCCCGAGGGCGCCGACATCGCACAGGCGACGCTCGCCTATCGCCAGCCGCTGCTCGGCGGGACGCTTCGTCTCAACGGGCTGATCCAGGACAAACGCAAATTCGCCGATATCGCCCATGCCGTCACTTTCCCCGCGCCCGATGCCATCGTCGGCAGCGAGCGCAAGCATGCGCAAACCTATGAAGCGGGCGTGCGCTACGAACGCGCGCTCGGTCCCGCGGACGATCTCGAGCTGGTCGGAAGCTATCGGTCGGTGGCGACGGTCGGCCTCGATCGCGAATCCACCGCGTCGGAAAGCAGCGTCTCGGACGAGCGGTCGAACGCCAGCGAAGCGATCCTGCGCGCCGCGCTCCGCCACCACCGGGGCGGCGCGACGATCGAGATCGGCGCCGAGGGCGCGGTTAACAGTCTCGATGGCCGGAATGCGCTGGTCGAGGACGGCGAGCCGGTTCCGCTGCCCCAGGCCAACGTCCGGGTTGCCGAACGCCGCGCCGAATTGTTCGTGACCGCCAGCCGTCCGCTCGGCGCGCGGACCGTCGCGGAGTTCGGCATCAGATACGAAATGTCCCGCCTGTCGCAGGCGGGCGACATCGACCTCGTCAAATCCTTCGCCTTCTGGAAACCGCGCGCGCGGCTTGTCTGGACGCCGACGCCGAACCGGACGTTTCGCCTGCTGGCCGAGCGCGCGGTCGGCCAGCTCGATTTCGACGATTTCGTCGGCGCCGCGTCCTTGACCAGCGGAACGATCAGCGCCGGCAATGCCGATCTGGAGCCCGACAGCCTCTGGCGCATCGAGCTGAGCTACGAACGCCGCTTCGGCGCCGGATCCGTCACCGTTGCCGCGCGCCGCGAATGGATATCCGATCTGGTCGACCAGCTTCCCGTCGTCGTCGATGGGACCCTGTACGACGCGGTCGGCAATATCGGCGCGGCACGCCGCGATACCGTCGAAGCGTCGCTCAAATGGCCGCTGGACGCGTTTGGCGCCAGGGGGGTCGTGGTGACTGCCGATCTCGTCGCGCGGCGCGGCCGGGCGACCGATCCCGCGACCGGCGAGCGGCGGCCCATCTCGGGCGACCTTCCGGTCGAGGCGCGGGTGGCGTTGACCCATGACATTCCGGCGTGGAAGCTGCGCTGGGGCGGCGGCTATGCCTTCGCGCGCACCGAGACCGCGTTCAAGGTCGAGGAGGTCGAGGCCGATCGTCTGGCCGGGCGGCTCGATCTGTTCATCGAATATCGCCCCGATGCGCGCTGGACGCTTCGCCTGTTCGGCCGGAATCTGACCGACAGCGCCGCGACGCGGACGCGCGACATCTATGCCGGCGTCCGCGGCGACGCCGCGCTGCGCTATCGCGAGCTGCGGGTGCTGCGCAGCGGCCGCTATGTCGGGTTGACCGTCCAGCGCAGCTTCGGCGGATAGGCCGTCTTATCCGCGCGGCGCGGCGATCCGGGCGAAATCGCTCCAGCTGCACGCGGTCGCCGCGACCGAATCGCCGCACCCCGGAATGGGGAGATAGCGGCGGAACAGGGCATCGTCCGATCCCAGCGCTTCGAGGTTCCTCAACTGGTCCATCGTCTGCGCGCGATAGAAAGCGCGGACATAGCGGTCGCCCCTGGCATTGCTGACCAGCTCGAACCCCAGCGCGCTGCCGGGCGGAACTTCGTCGGCGGGGTAGCTCGGCACCTGCCAGTGCAGGTCGAAGAAACCGCCGAGGTCGGCGACGTTGGTGTCGTGTCCGGCAAGTAACGTCAGCCGCGCCGGATTCCGGTCACCGAGCGCCGTGACGATCTCGTGCACGATCGGCGCGGCAGCGGCAGCAGCGATATAGCCGGGACGGTTCGAATAACGGAACTTGAGCGGGTGGAAGCGCAGCAATTGCTCGATCTCGGCGCGGCTCACGCGGCCCCAGCCGACTTCGGCCATCGGCTTGCCTTCCAGATATTCGAGCAGCAGCGTCTGGCTGGCCGTCGATGCGACGGCGAGCGGGCCTTCGAGATCGGGACGATCGTGCGGCTGCGCGACCAGCCGGCTGGGTTCGGCGACGAGCGGACAGGCCGGCACGGCGCAATTCAGCACTTTCGCGAGCAGCGTCAGTTCGCCGCGATGGCGTTCGGTCTCGGCGGCGAGTCCGCCTTCGGGCGCTTGCGCCAGCGCCGCGTCATAGGCGCGATTCCCGTCGAACGACGCCGGGCCGCTGTCGAGACCATGAAAGATCGCGTCGTCGTCGGAACCGGCGGGGTGGGATATCGCCGCTGCGCAGCCGGGCATGAAGCCCGCCGCCCAGCTTCGCGCCGTTTCGATCGTGCGCTCCTTGTAACTCGCCTTCAGGGCGATCGTGCCGGGCGCGGGGCATCCGCCGGGAAACAGGCCGCGGGTGCCGAAATAGGCGCGGTCGCTTTCGCCGAGAAGCTTGACGCCCGCCGCGCCGCGCGGCGTCAACAGGCCGAAATCGACGGGCCAGCCGGACCATGTCTCGGACGAATAGCCCGGCGGGACGACGGCGGGCTTCGTCGGCGGACGGATGCCGTGCCGCATCAGCATCACGACCTTCTCCAGCTTCAGCGATGGCTGGCTGGCGGGGGGCGTGTCGGCGCCCGGCCCGGGCGCGGCGCAGGCCGCCAGCAGTGCGGTGGATAACAGCAGGATGCGCTTCACGGGCCTCTCCATTGTGGAATAAATTTATCGACACTATATAAATGGGAAAATTTATTTCATCAATGCCATTTGCCGATCCGCCCGTGCGGTCGGTGATGTCAGCTTCCTATCAGCGGCCTTGTGGCAGGGAGGGCGTATGAAAAAGACACTTCTCCTTGCGGTCGCTGTGACCGCTCTCACCGTCCCCGTCGCGATCTCCGCAAAGGACAAGGATGACAAGGCCGACCAACGCGCGGCGAGCGCCGCGCTGGCGCGCGGCGAAATCCTGCCGATCACCCGCGTCCTGGCGATCGCGACCGAGCGCGTCCCGGGCGACGTGCTCAAGGTCAAGCTGGAACGCGAATCCTTCGGGTTCAAATATGAGGTGAAAATCCTGACCGGCGGCGGCAGGGTGCGCGAGGTCGAAATCGACGCCAGGACCGGCCGGGTGATCAAGATCGAGGATGATTGATGCGCGCATTGGTGGTCGAGGACGATCCGGTCGTCGCTTCCGAACTTGTCCGCGGCATGACCGCGGCGGGCTTCGTCGTCGATCTTGCGGGTGACGGCCAGCAGGCGTGGTTCAACGGCGATGTCGAGGATTATGACGTCGCGATCGTCGACCTCGGCCTGCCGCGGCTCGACGGGCTGTCGGTGGTCCGGCGCTGGCGCGAGGCGGGACGGAATTTCCCCGTCCTGATCCTGTCGGCGCGGGGCGAATGGACCGACAAGGTCGCCGGGATCGAGGCGGGCGCCGACGATTATATGGCAAAGCCGTGGGCGATGGAGGAACTGGTGGCGCGCGTTCGCGGACTGATCCGCCGCGCCGCCGGACGGTCGAGCCCGATGATCGAGGCGGGGCCGCTGCGCATCGATACCCACCGGATGACCGCGACGCTCGACGGCGCGCTCGTCAAGCTCTCGCCGCTTGAGTATCGGCTTCTCGACTATCTCGCCCATCATGCCGGCCGCGCGGTGCCCGCAACCGAACTTTCCGATCATCTCTATGGCGACGCCGATACCGAAAACGCCAACGCGATCGAGGCGCTGATCGCGCGACTGCGGCGCAAGCTCGGCGCCGACACCATCCAGACCCGGCGCGGCTTCGGTTACGTCCTGCCGGCCGCCGCCGCGTGACGCGACGCTCGCTCCGGCTTCGGTTGATCACGGGGGCCGGTGTGGCGATCGCCCTGGCGCTGATCGTCGCCTGGTTCGCGATGACCTGGCTGTTCAACGGCCATGTCGAGCGGCGCGTCGAGGACGAACTGCTGGTTCAGGTGCGGCCGCTCCTCGCCGATCTGCAATTGGCCCATGGTGTGCCGGTTGCGGGGTCCGAGCCCGCCGATCCGCGCTTCGCGGTTCCAGCCGGTGGTCTCTACTGGCAGGCGTCGACCGCTGCCGGCGCGATCCGCTCGATTTCGCTTTGGGACAGTCATCTGCCGACCACCGTGTCGGCGCCCGCCGACCGGTGGCGGACTCGCCGCGCTGACGGCCCCTTTGGCCAGCAGCTGCTGTTGATGGAACGCGCGATTCGCCTGCAATCGCGGGAATCGCCGGTGATCGTTCAGCTCGGCTACGACCTCGCCAAGCTGGCTCCGGCGCAGCGCGAGTTCGGGCGCGAGATGGCGCTGTTCCTCGCATTGCTGTGGACCGTCCTCGCGCTTGCGGCCTGGGCGCAGGTTGGGCTGGGCCTCCGCCCGCTGCGGCGCGTCGGACAGGAGGTCGAGCGGCTGCGTCGCGATGCCGGGGCGCGTCTGGGCGGCGCCTATCCCCGTGAGCTGGCGCCGCTCACCGAATCGATCGATGCACTGGCCGACGCGCGCGAAGCCGATCTGGTGCGCGCCCGCCGCCGCGCCGCCGACCTTGCGCACGGACTCAAGACGCCGCTTGCTGCGCTTGCCGCGCAAAGTGCAAGGGTGCGCGAGAGCGGAGCGACGGCGATGGCCGATGGTCTCGATTCGTCGATCGCGGCGATGCGCGCGGCGATCGGCGGCGAACTGGCGCGGACGCGGATCAGCCTCGTTCCCGAAGGGCGCAGCACGATCGCGCTGCCGCTGATCGAGCGGCTCGTCGCGGTGATCGAGCAGACCGAGGCAGGCGAGCGCGTGGCGTTTTCGCTGGCCTGTGACGAAAGCGCGACGTTGCCGCTCGCGAGCGACGATGCCGCCGAACTGCTCGGCCCCCTGCTTGAGAATGCCGCGCGCCATGCGCGCCGCCTCGTCCGTGTCGCGGTCGAAGCTACCGGCGAGCGGCGGATGCTGGTCGTCGGCGACGACGGACCCGGTCTTGATGATGCGCAGCGCGAGGAAGCGATCCTGCGCGGCGCGCGCCTCGATTCGGGCGACGAAGGCCACGGGCTCGGCCTCGCCATCGCGCGCGAACTGGCCGAGGCGTCGGGCGGCGACCTGTCTCTCGCGCGCTCGCCGCTCGGCGGACTTGAAGTCCGCGTCGGCTGGGCGCTATCCGCCTGATCCTTCCGTCAGCCCGGTGTCAGATCGCGCGCCGCGCCGCCCGTTGCCGCGCGTCTCCGCAAGCTATTGTGCAAGATATATTCTATTTGTCTTGCAATATAGAATAATTGTGCCATTATGCTGCCCGAACGAGCGCGGCAGGGAGCCGTGCCGGGGGAGGAGAGTCCATAATGACACGGCGGTTCGGACGGGCGCTTTTGATCACGACATGTCTGGTGGTTCCGATGGCGAGTGCCTGGGCCCAGGATGCGTCGGATGCGGCGGAGCAGGGCGATGCGATCGTCGTCACCGGCCGACGCGCCGCCGACCGCGCGGCGCTAGAAACGAAGCGAAACACCGACACGCAGGTCGACGAAGTCCGCGCCGACGACGTCGGACGGTTGCCCGACCAGAATGTCGCCGAAACGCTGCGCCGCCTGCCGGGCCTCAGCGTCGCGAACGACATGGGCGAAGGGCGCTATCTGACCGTCCGCGGCGTGTCGCCCGACCTGCTCAACGTGACCTTGAACGGTCAGACCGCCGCCGCTCCCGAACCCGACTCGCGTCAGGTGAAGCTCGACGACATCCCGTCGGCGCTGATCGGCGCAGTGACGGTGTCGAAGACGCTGACCCCCGACATGGACGCCAATGCGATCGCGGGCGCCGCCAATATCGAAACCGTGACCGCTTTCGACCGGCCGGGCACCTTCGGCAGCCTGCGCGCCGCCTATGGCAAATATGATCTGAACGGCAAGCATCCCTATGAGTTCGACGCATCGATCGGGTCGCGCTTCGGCCCCGACCGTCAGTTCGGCTTCGTCTTCGCGCTCAACTATTCGAACCGCGAGTTCGAGGCGCAGAACATCCAGTCAGGCGGCAAATGGGAGGAGGTGGGCGGTGAATTCGTGCCGCTGCGCCAGACTCTGCGCGACTATCACACCCGCCGTCAGCGCTATGGCGCGGTCGCCAATTTCGACTGGCGCCCGACCGACGAGGTGAAGGTCTTCGCGCGCTTCCTCTATTCCAAATATAAGGACAAGGAATCGCGTCCGGGCTTCCAGGTCGACCTCGACGAGGACGAGATCACCAACCAAACCGCGACCAGCGGCGATTTCGCCGCCGCCAAGGCCAAGCGTGCTCTGCGCTCGCGCGAGGAAAATTCGGACACATTCACCTCGTCGTTCGGCGGTGAATTCGATCTCGGCCCGAGTTGGCTGCGCGTCGAGGGCAGCTATACCCAGGCCAACAAGCGCGACCCGCATCGCGACGAGATCATCTTCGCGGCCAAGAAGATGACCGGGTCGTACGACCTGTCGGGATCGATCCCGCTCTATCAATCCGATCCGCCGGCGTTCGACCCGACCCAGTATAAATTCGACGAAACAAGCTATGAACATCGCCGCGCGCGCGAGGATCTTTATCAGGCGCGCGCCGATTTCCGCACCCCGATCGGCATCGGCGACGACAGCACGATTCAGATCGGCACCAAATATACGCAGCGGCGCAAGACCAACGACGAAGAATCAGTCATTTATGGCGGCTATGACGACGACTTCACGCTCGACCAGGTTGAGGGCGCGCCGATCGACAGCATCTTCAAGGGTCGCTATCCGTTCGGCGCAACGATCAGCCGTCCGAGCGCCGACAGCTTTTTCCAGTCGAACCTTGCCGGGTTTGAGCTGGATGAGGAAGGCACCGTCGGCGATAGCCTTGCCGGCGACTATCTGATCCGCGAAAAGATTTTCGCCGCCTATGCGATGGCGACGCTGAAGTTCGGCACCTTTACCGCGATCCCCGGCGTCCGCATGGAAAGGACGAAGAGCAATTATGCGGCGAAGGACATTCTCGACACGACGACCGTCGCTGACCTCGGCAAGGATTACGATAGCTTCGGGTCGCAGAGCTACACCGATTTCTTCCCGGGTCTCAACCTGCGCTGGAATGCGACGCCGTCGCTCGTCCTGCGTGCCGCGGTGACGCGCGCGATCGGGCGGGCGAACTATGAACAGCTCGCGCCGACGACGGTCGTCAACACCAGCGACAATGAAGTCTCGATGGGCAATCCGAACCTGAAGCCGCTTACCTCGACCAACTACGACCTCGCGGGCGAATATTATATCGGGCGCAAGGGCATCGTCAGCATCGCCGGCTTCTACAAGACGATCCAGAATCCGATCTATTCGGCGACCACCGAGCAGAGCGGCACCTTTGCCGGACAGGCGCTCGTCGATGCGCAGGTGACGATGCCGGTCAATGCCGACAGCGCGTTCGTGAAGGGGGTCGAGATCAACGCCCAGACCGAGCTCAGCTTCCTGCCCGCGCCGCTCGACGGCTTCAGCATCGGCGGCAGCATCACCTTCGTGAAATCGCGCGCGAAGGGTATCCCGGGCCGCGGTAACGAGCGGCTGCCGCTCGCCAGCCAGTCGAACCGGGTGGCATCGGCCTTCCTCTCCTATGAGAAGGGCGGGCTGTCGGCGCGCATCGCCTATACCCACCGCTCGGCCTATCTGCTCGAACCCGGCGAGGATACCGACACCGATCTGTATGTCGGCTCGTTCAACCAGTGGGACGCGCGCATCGGCTACGACATCGTCAAGAATGTGACGATCTTCCTCGAAGGATCGAACCTCAACGACGAACCCTATCGCGTCTTCCAGGGCATTTCGTCGCGGACCGACGAAGTCGAACGCTACGGCTACTCGGTCAAGACGGGCGTCCAGTTCAAATTCTGATCCCTGCAGGGAGCACTGGACCTGGGGCCGGGGAAACCCGGCCCCTTTCTTTTGAGCGGCTTCGCATATTTCGGTGACGCGGGCTTTGGAGTGGGAAACGGTCGTCTGAGCGATGCACCGGTCTCCCCTCCCGCCTGCGGGAGGGGAGACAATGGCGCCTTCCGGCGAAACCCGGCATTCCAGAAAATTCGCACAGAGGCGCGGAGATCTCAAAGGGGTGAGTTCCATACCCCTTTGAGATCTCCGCGCCTCTGTGCGAATCCCGTTCGAAGCGCTTTGACGGGCAGCTGTGGATCGATTGCTGCCTGCCAGCGAACTATAACAGTACCCGTTCCCCCGTCCGCGCCGACTGCGCCGCCGCTTCGGCCAGCGCCAGCGCCGCGACGCCGTCGCGAAAATCGACGAGCGGTACGGCGCCGTCGAGGATGTCGGCGAAATGATCGGTTTCACGCGCGTAGGCGACCGCGTAGCGATCGAGGAAGAAATTCTGGAAGCGGTCGGCGGCGGCGCCCTCTTCGCCCCACGTCTCGACCGTCGTTTCGAGCTGGTTCTGCGCCCGGATCATGCCCTTCGATCCGAAGGCCTCGATCCGCTGGTCATAGCCATAGCCGCTACGGCGGCTCGACGAGATCATGCAGAGCCGGCCCGACGCCGTGCGCAGGATCGTCTTCGCGGTATCGGCATCGCCCGCCTCGCCGATCGCGGGATCGACGAGCACGGACGCGCTGGCAAAGACTTCCGTCACGTCCTCGCCGAGCAGCCAGCGCGCCATGTCGAAATCGTGAATGACCATGTCCTTGAAGATACCGCCCGACACTTTGACATAATCGACCGGCGGCGGTGCGGGGTCGTGGCTGATGATGTGCAGCGTTTCGAGCGTGCCGACCGCGCCGGCAGAAAGCCGCGCCTGCAATGCCGAGAAGTTCGGGTCGAAGCGGCGGTTGAATGCCAGGAACAACCGCGCGTCCAGCGCCGCGAACCGCGCCGCCGATTCGCGCGCGGCGGCCAGATCCTGATCGAGCGGCTTTTCGCAGAAGATCGCCTTGCCGGCCTCGGCAGCGGCGAGGCTGTAGGGAAGATGGGTGTCGGTCGAACTCGCGACGACGACCCCCGCAACCGCCGGATCGGCCAGCGCTTCCTCGATTGTCGAGACGCGAGCGTCATATTGCGCCGCGGTCGCCGCCGCTGCCTCGGGAAAGGGATCGACAACCCGCGTCAGCCGCAGGCGTGGGTTGGCGGTCAGGTTCGCCGCGTGGATTTTGCCGATCCTGCCGGCGCCGATCAGTGCGATGTCGTGCATTCTATCCT
Source organism: Sphingopyxis sp. 550B (assembly GCF_057401805.1). Lineage (NCBI taxonomy): Bacteria > Pseudomonadati > Pseudomonadota > Alphaproteobacteria > Sphingomonadales > Sphingopyxidaceae > Sphingopyxis > Sphingopyxis sp. 550B. Next base: position 1,054,955 of record NZ_CM171610.1, read on the forward strand.
CTTCCGGTTGAAACCATATTCCATGTCTATATGATATGGAATATATATTCCATAGCGTGGAACGGGCCGCAGGGCGACAGTTGCGTTACAAGTTTTGAACAGATATTCCGTTTTTCCGGATGAATGGGGGAGAATATATTTGACCGACGTCCCGACTGCCCCCGCCTCGGCGGAGGAACTGCGCGCCGAGATCGTGAGCCGTTACGAGACGCTGAGCAAGCGGCTCAAGCAGATCGCGCGCTATATCCTCGACGAACCCAACGACATTGCGCTCGAAACGCTTGCGGTGATCGCCGACCGTTGCGGCGTCCAGCCCTCGGCGATCGTGCGCTTTGCCAAGAGCTTCGGGTTCGAGGGCGCGAGCCAGATGCAACGACTGTTCCGCGACGGTCTGCTCAGCAACAACGCCGCGCTCGGTTATTCGGAGCGCGTCCGCCAGCTCGATCAGGCAACCAGCGCCAGCGATATCGAGCCCGCGAACCTTCTCTCCGAATTTGTCGAGGGCAACAGTCTCGCGATCCAGAATCTGTTGCAGACGGTCAGCGGCGCCGACATGCGCGCGGCGGTCGATTTGCTGATGGCGGCCGATACCGTGCATGTCGCGGGCTTTCGCCGCTCCTTCCCCGTCGCCTCCTATATCGCCTATTCGCTGCTCCAGGCGGGCAAGCGCGCGGTGTTCATCGACGGAGTCGGAGGTCTCGGGCTTCAGCAGGTGCATGCGATGGGTCCCGACGACCTGCTGATCGCGATCAGCTTTCACCCCTATTCGGAAGAGACGATCGCCGTCGTCAATGCCGCCCGGGCGAGCGGCGGCCGCGTTCTCGCGATCAGCGACAGCCTGGTAAGCCCGGTCGCCAAGCCCGCAGAGCAGGTTCTTCAGATTCGTGAGGCAGAGGTACGGAAATTCCGTTCGCTGTCCGCGTCGATGTGTCTCGCGCAGGCGCTCGTCATCAATTTTGCCTTCGAGGCGACACGCGCCGACGGCAAGGCACGCGAGGACGGCTCGGCATAGCCATTTCATTTCTGGCGCCGTGTGAAACATATGTTGCAAACATTCTAAAAGTGGAATAAGCGTTTCAGGCCAAGGAAGGATGGTCTCGAAAACGATGGCGCAACAAGGGCAGGAACGGGGCGGAGAGGACCGGCTGGACGTCGTCACGCTGGGGCGCGCGGGGATCGACCTTTACGGCGAGCAGATCGGCGGGCGGCTCGAAGATATGGCGAGCTTCGCCAAATATATCGGCGGCAGTCCCACCAATACCGCGGTCGGCGCGGCGCGCCTCGGTCTTCGCGCCGGGCTGATCACCCGCGTCGGCGCGGATCATTTCGGCCGCTTCATCGTCGAGGAGTTGAACCGCGAGGGCGTGGTGACGGACGGCGTCCGCACCGACCCCGACCGGCTGACCGCGCTTGCGATCCTCGGCATTCGCGATCCCGACACCTTTCCGCTGATCTTCTACCGTGAAAATTGTGCCGACATGGCGCTTTGCGCCGGCGACATCGATCCCGACTTCGTCGCTTCGGCGGATGCGCTGCTGATCAACGGCACCCATCTGTCGCAGCCGGGCGTGTTCGATGCGAGCATCAAGGCCGTGACGGTGATGAAGGCCGCCGGGGGGCGCGTCGTCTTCGACATCGATTACCGCCCGGTGCTCTGGGGGCTTGCCGGCAAGGACAATGGCGAGGATCGCTTTGTCGCCGACCAGGGCGTCACCGAAGCGTTGCAGCGTGTCCTGCCGCTCTGTGACCTGATCGTCGGCACCGAAGAGGAAATCCATATCCTTGGCGGCTCGACCGACACGCTCGCGGCGCTCCGTGCGATCCGCGCGAACAGTTCCGCGCTGCTGGTCTGCAAGCGCGGCGCACAGGGATGCGTCGCCTTTCCCGATGCCGTTCCCGCGTCGCTCGATGCCGGAATCGTCGGTCGCGGCTTTCCGATCGAGGTGTTCAACGTGCTCGGCGCGGGGGATGCCTTTATGGCGGGTTTCCTGCGCGGCTGGCTCAAAGACATGCCGCTCGAAAAATGCTGTGAAATCGCCAATGCGTGCGGTGCGCTCGTCGTGTCGCGGCACGGCTGCGCCCCGGCGATGGCGTCCTGGGACGAGCTTCGGCATTTTCTCGGTGGGCAATGGCCGCACCGCCTGCGCGAGAGCGCCGAGCTCGAACAACTGCACTGGTCGACCAACCGCCACGGCGAGCGCGACGAACTGACCGTGCTCGCGATCGATCACCGCAGCCAGTTCGACGACCTGCTCGCCGAGCTCGGCGAAAGCGACGAGGCGCGGATCCATCATTTCAAGAATCTCGCGCTCGAGGCGCTTCATCGGATGGGGGCTGGCGACCCCAATTACGGCGTTCTGCTCGACGGCCGCTTCGGCGCACGCGCGCTGGAGGCGGCGGCCGATCATCCCTATTGGATCGGGCGGCCGATCGAGGTGCCCGGATCGCGCCCGCTGCTCTTCGAAGGATCGCCTGACGTCGGCATGACGCTGCGCGACTGGCCGACGAACCACGTCGTCAAATGCCTCGTTTTCTATCATCCGGACGATGATGCCGAAATGCGCGCACGGCAGGATCGGCAGTTGCTGCGCCTCTTCGATGCCTGCCGTCGCACACGCCACGAATTTCTGCTTGAAATCATCGCGTCGAAGCACGGTCCGGTCGACAGCGGCACGATCGCCTCGGTGATCGATCATGTCTATTCGCTCGGCATCTATCCCGATTGGTGGAAGCTCGAACCGACGACCGATGCCGCCGCCTGGGCCGCGAGCGAGGCGGCGATATTGCGCCACGATCCGCTCTGCCGCGGCATCGTCCTGCTCGGCCTGTCGGCGCCGCGGGACGAAGTGCTCGCGGGCATCGTCGCGGCGGCGCCTTTTTCGCTGGTCAAGGGCTTCGCGGTGGGGCGCACCATCTTTCACGATGTCGCGCAGCAATGGCTGACGGGCGCGATCGACGACGAGGCCGCCATGACCGCGCTCGGTGAAAATCTGCGCGTTCTCGCCGATGGCTGGCGCGCGGCGCGCCGTGCTAGGGTGGCGGCATGAGCGGGCATGTACGATTGACGATGGCGCAGGCGCTGACGCGCTGGCTTGCGATGCAGCGGGTCGAGGTGGACGGCGTCGAATTGCCCTATTTCGCCGGCATGTGGGCGATCTTCGGCCATGGCAATGTTGCGGGGATGGGCGAAGCGCTCGCCGGGATGGAAGACGCGCTTCCGACGTATCGTGCGCATAACGAGCAGGGCATGGCGCATGCCGCGATCGCCTTTGCCAAGGCGAGCCGCCGCCGCCGCGCGATGGCGTGCACGACCTCGATCGGTCCCGGCGCGACGAACATGGTGACCGCGGCGGCGCTCGCGCACGTCAACCGGTTGCCGGTGCTTTTCCTGCCGGGCGACGTCTACGCGAGCCGCCGTCCCGACCCGGTGCTTCAGCAGATCGAGGATTTCGCCGACGGGGCGGTGAGCGCCAACGACTGTTTCCGTCCGGTGTCGCGCTATTTCGACCGCATCACGCGGCCCGAACAGATCATCGATGCGCTGCCGCGCGCGATGGCGGTGCTGACCGACCCGGCGCTCTGCGGGCCGGTGACCCTCGCGCTCTGTCAGGATGTGCAGGCCGAGGCCTATGATTATCCCGAGAGCTTCTTCGCCCCGCGAATATGGCGTTCACGTCGGCCGCGTCCCGACCGTGCAGAACTGAATAATCTCGTCGAAGCGATCCGCACCGCGAAAACGCCGTTGATCATCGCGGGCGGCGGTATCCTCTATTCGGAGGCCGAAAGAGTCCTCGCCGACCTCGCCGCACGGACCGGTATCCCGGTCGCCGAGACGCAGGCGGGGAAGGGCGCGCTCGTCTGGGATCATCCACAGGCGCTTGGCAGTATCGGCGTGACCGGGACGAGCGCGGCGAACGCCGCCGCCGAAGCCGCCGACCTGATCGTCGGGGTCGGAACCCGGCTGCAGGATTTCACCACCGGGTCGCGCACGCTTTTCGCGGGCAAGCGGTTGATGCAGATCAACATTGCGGCGCCCGACGCGATCAAGCAGGGCGCCGAAGCGGTCGTCGGCGATGCGCGTGAGACACTCGAAGCCTTGGCGGAGGCGCTTGCTGACCGGCAGGTCGATGATAGGTGGCGCGCCGCGAACCGCGCCGCGGTCGCCGAATGGAACGCCGCCTGGGACGTCGCGACAGCGCCAGTCAATGCGCTCCCCTCCGACGCGCAGGTGATCGGCGCGGTGTGGCGGCAGGCGGGGGACGACGCGACCGTCGTCTGCGCCGCGGGCGGCCTGCCTGGCGAACTCCACAAGCTTTGGCGGACCCACCGCCCCGGCGGCTATCATGTCGAATATGGCTTCTCGTGCATGGGCTATGAGGTCGCGGGCGGACTAGGGGTCAAGATGGCCGATCCGGCGCGTGACGTTTATGTGATGGTCGGCGACGGCAGCTATCTGATGCTCAATTCGGAGCTGGCGACCTCGGTGATGCTCGGGCGCAAGATCACTGTCATCCTGCTCGACAATCGTGGCTATGGCTGCATCAACCGACTGCAGCAGGGGACGGGCGGGCGCCCGTTCAACAATCTGCTCGCCGATGCGGCGCACGAAATCCTGCCTGACATAGACTTTGCGGCCCACGCCCGCAGTCTCGGCGCCGCGGCGGAGAAGGTCGGCGGCATCGCCGAACTCGAAGCCGCGCTCGTTCGTGCGAAGCAATCGCCGAAAAGCTATGTGATCGTCATCGACACCGATCCCGCGATCACCACCGAGGCGGGCGGCCATTGGTGGGACGTCGCGGTCCCCGAAGTTTCGGCGCGCGCCGAAGTGCAGGCCGCGCGCCGCGACTATGAAAATCGAATCGACGGAGGCAGGACATGACGATCCGCTGGGGCGTGAGCCCGATCGCCTGGTGCAACGACGACATGCGCGAACTGGGCGGCGACACGACGCTCGACGAACTGCTCGCCGATGTCCGCGACATCGGCTTCGACGGGGTCGAACTCGGGAACAAGTTCCCGCGCGATCCGGAGTTGCTTGCGCCGATCATGGCGAACTACGGCCTCGACATCGTCGGCGGCTGGTATTCGTCGAACCTGCTCGTGCGCGATGCCGATGCCGAAATCGAGGCGCTGTCGAAGCATCTTGCCTTGCTCGAATATATGGATTCGAGCGTCTTCATCCTCGCGGAAACGTCGAACGCGGTGCATTGCGACCGCTACGGCAGCCGGCTCGATACGCATCCGGTGCTTCCCGCCGCCGACTGGAAGCAGTTCGGCGAGCGGCTGGATACCGTCGCGCGCTTCATCAACGATCGCGGGCTGCGCTTCGCCTATCACCATCATCTCGGCACGGTCGTCGAGACGAAGGATGAACTCGAACGCTTCTTCGACGCGACCGGCGACCATGTCGGTCTGGTGCTCGACACGGGGCATGCGCTGTTCGGCGGGATCGAGCCCGTCGACGTGATCAAGGCGCGCCCGGAGCGCGTTGCGCACGTCCATTGCAAGGATGTCCGCACCGCCAAATATGACGAATTCCGCGCGAGCGGCACCAGCTTCCTCAACGGTGTCGTCGGCGGCATGTTCACCGCACCCGGCGACGGCGATTACGACTATGCACCGTTTATGCGTGCGCTTGCCGACATGCACTATTCGGGCTGGATCGTGATCGAGGCCGAACAGGATCCGGCGATCGCCAACCCCCGCGACTATAGCCAGCTCGGCCTCGACACGCTGAAGCGGCTGGCGCGTGAGGAGGCGCTGGTCTGATGTCGCTTCTCGTCCATCCCCATCCGCCCGCGGGCGACGGCACGGTGCTCGACATCACGCCCGAAAGCGCGGGTTGGAAATATGTCGGCTTTCGCGTGGTCCGCCTTGCGGCGGGGGCAAGCTATAATCGCGTCGAAGACGGTCGCGAGGCGTGTGTGGTCGTGCTTACGGGGACCGTTTCGATCATGGCGGGAGGCGAGAGCTTCGAGAATATCGGCGGTCGCCAGACGGTGTTCGACGGCGCGGCGACCTCGGTCTACGTGCCCGCGGGCCATCGCTACAGGATCGAGGCCGTGTCCGATGCGGAAATCGCGATCTGCACGGCGCCGGGAACCGGGGCGGGCGCGGTGCGCCTGATTCGCTCCGATGCGGTCGAGGTACGCGGCCAGGGCACGAACACGCGGCATGTCCGGAACATCCTGTCCGATGCCGATGCCGCCGAAAGCCTGCTTGTCGTCGAGGTGATCACGCCCGGGGGGCACTGGTCGAGCTACCCGCCGCACAAGCACGACCGCGACGCCTACCCCGAGGAGACTTTCCTTGAGGAGACCTATTACCACCGCCTCTCGCCATCGCAGGGCTTTGCCTTCCAGCGGGTCTATACCGACGAGCGCGACATCGACGAGACGATGGCGGTCGAGGATGGCGATGTCGTGATGGTGCCGCGCGGCTATCATCCGGTCGGCGCGCCGCATGGCTATGATCTTTATTATCTGAACGTGATGGCGGGACCCCGGCGCAACTGGGTGTTCCGCAACGACCCCGCGCACGAGTGGATCGTGCGCCAGTAAGGAAGAGCGATGAGACAGATTGACCCCTTCATCGCCGGCGATGCCGCCGGCGGCGGTTCCGTGCGCCCGGAAAACGGACGCGCCGGCGATGTGTTCAACCCGAGCACCGGACAGGTCCAGGCACGCGTCGCTTTCTCCACCGCCGCCGATCTCGACCGCGCGGTCGTCGCGGCCGCCGCGGCGCAGCCCGGTTGGGCGGCGACCAATCCGCAGCGCCGCGCGCGCGTCCTGTTCCGTTTCCGCGAACTGCTCGAGGCGAACATGCAGGATCTCGCGGAACTGCTGGCGAGCGAGCATGGCAAGGTCGTCGCCGACGCGCGGGGCGACGTTCTGCGCGGACTGGAAGTGATCGAATTTTCGTGCGGCATCCCGCATGCGATGAAGGGCGAATATACGCAGGGTGCCGGACCGGGAATCGACGTCTATGCCATGCGTCAGCCCCTCGGCGTGGTCGCGGGTATCACGCCATTCAACTTTCCCGCGATGATCCCGATGTGGATGTTCGGCCCCGCGATCGCGGCAGGCAACGCCTTCATCCTCAAGCCCAGCGAACGCGACCCGTCGGTGCCGGTGCGCCTCGCCGAACTGATGCTTGAGGCCGGGCTGCCCGAAGGCATCCTCCAGGTCGTCCACGGCGACAAGGAAATGGTCGACGCAATCCTGGATCATCCGGCGATTTCGGCGGTCAGCTTCGTGGGATCCTCCGACATCGCGCACTATGTCTATGGGCGTGGTGCCGCTGCCGGCAAGCGTGTGCAGGCGATGGGTGGCGCCAAGAATCACGGCATCGTCATGCCCGACGCCGACCTCGACCAGGTGGTGCACGACCTGTGCGGCGCCGCCTTCGGTTCGGCAGGCGAGCGCTGCATGGCGCTGCCCGTCGTGGTGCCGGTCGGCGACGCGACCGCCGACGCGCTTCGCGAGCGACTGATCCCGGCAATGGCCGCGCTCAAGGTCGGCGTGTCGACCGATCCCGATGCGCATTATGGCCCGGTCGTCAACGCCGCGCACAAGGCGCGTATCGAGGACTGGATCCAGACCGGGGTCGATGAAGGCGCCGAACTGGTCGTCGATGGCCGCGGTCTGGTCCTGCAGGGACATGAGCACGGATTCTTCGTCGGCCCAACGCTGTTCGACCGCGTGACGACTGCCATGCGCGCCTATCGCGAGGAAATCTTCGGCCCGGTGCTGCAGATCATCCGAGCCGCCGATTTCAAGACCGCTTTGCGCCTGCCGAGCGCACACCAATATGGCAATGGCGTGTCGATCTTCACGCGCAATGGTCACGCCGCGCGCGAATTCGCGCAGCGCGTCAATGTCGGCATGGTCGGCATCAACGTGCCGATCCCGGTGCCGGTCGCCTATCACAGCTTCGGCGGCTGGAAGCGCTCGGGTTTCGGCGACACCAATCAATATGGGATGGAGGGCGTGCGCTTCTGGACGAAGGTCAAGACGGTGACCCAGCGCTGGCCCGATGGCGGCGAAGGGGACAACGCCTTTCTCATTCCCACCTCCTGAGCAAAAACGAAACAAATCTTCCATTTCTATATAAAATGAAATAGCATCATGCTCCGGACACCCGAAACAACAGGGGCGCCGGATGCGGGAGAGAGGCGATGCTCAGATATTTCGCGACGGGTCCGGACCTGCCGGTCAGAACCGACGACGGCGTCGACGGCGCGTTCCGGCGCTATCGGATGCGGATCATCATGGCGATCACGCTTGCCTATGCCGTCAGCTATACGTGCCGGCTCGCGATCAATATCGTCAAGAAGCCGCTGATAGATCAGGGTATCTTCACCCCGCTCGAACTCGGCATGATCGGCTCGGCGCTGTTTTATACTTACGCCGCCGGCAAGCTGATCAACGGCTTCGTCGCCGACCACAGCAACGTGAAGCGTCTGTTCGCGGCCGGGATGATCCTGTCGGCGCTTTGCAACATCGCGATGGGTTTCTCGACGCTGTTCTGGGCGACGCTGCTGATCTGGGGGCTCAACGGCTGGTTCCAGAGCTATGGCGCGCCGGCGTGCGTCGTCGCGCTGGCCAGCTGGTTCTCGAACCGGGAGCGCGGGCGCTATTACGGCATCTGGTCGACCGCGCATTCGATCGGCGAGGGGCTGACCTTTGCGGTCGTCTCGGCGGTCGTCGCGATCGGAGGCTGGCGGTGGGGTTTCTGGGGTCCGGGTGTCGCGGCGGTGCTCGCGGGCGTCGCGGCCTATTACGCGATGGCCGATCGGCCCCGCGCGCTCGGCTTGCCGACCGTCGCCGACTGGCGGAACGACCATTATGCCCCGCCCGCGGAGGATGGGCCTGAGCGCGGGGTGTTCGCCACCCAGCTATCGATCCTGAAAATACCGGCGGTCTGGATTCTCGCGCTGGCGAGCGCGGCCAACTATGTGACGCGCTACGCGATCAACAGCTGGGGAATCCTCTATTTGCAGGAGGCGCGTGCCTATTCGCTGGCGGAAGCGGGTGCGATGCTCACCGCCAGCACGCTGGCGGGGGTTGCGGGCGCGGTCGCCTTCGGCTTCGTCTCGGACAAATTCTTCGGCGCGCGCCGTCCGCCCGCCAATCTGCTCTTCGGGGTCATCGAACTCGTCGGGCTTCTTCTGCTGTTCTTCGGTCCCAACAATCCGGTCATCGTCTTCATCGCGGTGATCATGTTCGGGCTCGGCATGACCGGCCTCGTCACCTCGCTTGGCGGGCTGTTCGCGATCGATATCTGCCCGAAGCGCGTCGCCGGCGCCGCACTCGGCCTGGTCGGCGTGTTCAGCTATATCGGCGCGGCGGTGCAGGAACAGGTATCGGGGGCGCTGATCGACGCCAACATGCATATGATAAATGGTACGAACGTCTATGATTTCGGGCCGGTGATCTGGTTCTGGATCGGTAGTTCGGTGCTGGCGACGTTGCTGGCGACGACGCTATGGAACACGAAGCTCCGCGACTGATGGAAAAGACGATGCATCGCCGCAATCTTCTGCGCGGGGGCGCTGCCCTTGCTTTTCTCGCCGCGCTGCCGCGCCGGCTCTATGCCGCAGCGGTCGGCTATCCACGCTTGCTCGACGGACCGATGATCGGCGCGACGACGCCGGACAGCTTCACCGTCTGGTCGCGCGCAAGCGGGGCGTTCGGGGTCGCGGTCGAATATGCGACGCGCCGCGACTTCGCCGATGCGAAAACAACCGCGCCGGTCGCCGCGACGCAGGACAACGACCTGTGCACGGTGGTCGAGGTTAGCGGCCTCAAGCCCGACACCATTTATTATTATCGCATCAAGGCCGATGGAATCGACGACCGCCACCAGCCGCTTGCCTTTCGCACCCGCACCGCGCCCGACCGGCCGCGCCCGATCCGGATCGCCTTCGGCTCGTGCGCGCGCGTCCAGCTCTACCCCGAGCAGCCGGTGTTCGAGGCGATCGCCGCGATGGAGCCCGATCTCTTCCTTTGGCTCGGCGACAATATCTATGCCGACAGTGACAGCGAGACCGCCTATTCGGCGCTCTATTCGCGCCAGCGGGGCGTGTCGGCGCTTGTTCCGCTGCTCCGCTCGGTGCCGCAACTCGCGATCTGGGACGATCATGATTTCGGCTATAATGACTCGGATCGTCACAACGGCGTGAAGGCGATGACCCGCCGCCTGTTCGACCGCTGGTGGGCGAATCCCGCTTCCGGCCTGCCCGACACGCCTGGAATTTTCTTCCGTCACAGCTTTGGTCCCGTCGACATCTTCATGCTCGACGGGCGCTACCACCGCGATCCGCCATCGGCCCCCGACGGCCCCGAAAAGACGATGCTCGGTGCCGGGCAGAAGGCGTGGCTGAAGCGCGAGCTCAAGGCATCGAAAGCGGCGTTCAAGATCCTTGCCTCGGGCACCGGCTGGTCGCTCGCCGAAAAGGGCGGCGACAGCTGGGCCGCCTATCTCCACGAGCGCAACGAGATCCTCGATTTCATCCGGGACGAGGGGATCGGCGGTTGCCTCGGCATTTCGGGCGACGTCCATCAGGGCGAAGTCAACTGCGTGCCCTGGTCCGAACGGGGCGGCTATGATTTCTATGATCTGGTGAGTTCGGGGCTGGCGCAATATCTGGCCCCCAAATTCGTCGACCAGCATCCCGAGGTGCGATTGCGCGCTCCGTGGGTGCGCAGCACCAATTTCGGGCTGCTCGAATTCAGCTTCGATCCCGAACCGCGCGTCGAACTCAGCGTTCGCGACGTGATCGGGGCATCGGCGTCGGGCGAGCCCGTCCGCCTTCGCGCCGCCGACCTCGTCAACGGCAAGCAGAGCTGGCGCGCCGTGATCGATCCGGATGAACTCGAACGGCGCGAGCGTGTCGAGCGCGGCGGCAGCTATTATGGGGAGTGAATAGGATGCGCTTCGGGATGGCGCCGATCGCGCGCGACGGGTTCGTGGCGGTGAAGGCGCGACTGCCGCTTGCAATGCCGGAGGAGGCGGTCGGGACCCACCGGATCGACCAGAACGACGGGCGCAAGCTGCGCGGCGGCCAACCGGTCAAGCGCCAGGCGATCGAACGGCGACGCGAACGCTGTCGACAGGCTGTCGGGGCGTGACGCGGCCCGCGCTCAATATCGCGCTGATCGGCAGCGGCTTCATGGGCCGCGCGCATGCCCTCGCCTTTGCGGCGGCCGACCGCACCTTCGACTTGCCGCGCGCGCCGCACGTCGCGCTCCTTGCCGACCGTGACCTGCCGAAAGCGACCGCCGCCGCGGCATCGCTCGGAATAGCGCGGGCGAGTGGCGACTGGCGCGAGGCTATCGACGATGCGGGCATCGACCTCGTCGCCATCGCGACCCCGAACAGGCTCCACGCCCCGATCGCCATCGCTGCTCTCGAAGCGGGCAAGGCGGTCTATTGCGAAAAGCCGCTGGCGACGACGATCGCCGAGTCCGAGGCGATGACTGCGGCCGCCGCGGCATCGGGGCTGCCCACCGCGGTCGGCTTCACCTATCTCTACAATCCGATGATCGTCCTTGCGCGCGAGTTGATCGCGGGCGGAGAGATTGGGGAGGTAACCGCCTTTCGCGGCATTCACGCGGAGGATTTCATGGCTTCGGCCGACGCGTCGTTCAATTGGCGATGCGAGCCCGATCAGGCGGGCGGCGCGCTCGCCGACATCGGCAGCCATATCATTGCGATGGCGCGCCATCTGGTGGGCGATATCGCCGTCGTGTCGGGCCGTCTCCATACCGCCTATCCGACGCGCCGCGATGCGCAGGGCACCGACCGCACGGTGACGGTCGACGATCAGATGGATGCCGTGATCGAATTCGCCAGCGGTGCGACGGGGACGCTCGCGGCGAGCTGGATCGCGAGCGGGCACAAGATGGGGCTGGCATTCGAGGTCAGCGGGACACGCGGATCGATCGCCTTCACGCAGGAGCGGTTCAACGAACTCAGGCTCTATCGCTCCGGACCGGGGCGCACCAATGGCTTCACGACGATCTGCGCGGGGCCGGAGCATGGCGACTATGGCGCCTTCTGTCCGGCGCCGGGGCATCAGATCGGCTACAACGACCTGAAGACGATCGAGGTCAAGGCCGTCGTGGAGGCGGCCGCAGGCTTGCCGTCGGCCGCGAAGAGCTTCGCCGACGCGCTGGCGGTCGAGCGGGTCGCCGACGCAATCCGCCGGTCGCATCGCGAAGGATGCTGGATCGGACTTCAGACGGCGTAGGCTGGCGCCAGCGCCGCCAGCATTTCCTCATGAATTGTGGGCGTCGATGCCAGCACGGTTCCGTTCATCAGGTCGAGCGCGTTGCCGCGCGTGTCGGTCACGACGCCGCCCGCCTCGCGGACGATCACGACCCCGGCCGCCATGTCCCAGGCGCTGACGCTCTGCTCCCAATAGGCGTCGTGGCGGCCGCAGGCGACCCAGGCCATGTCGATCGCTCCCGCCCCAAGGCGGCGGATGCCCGTGACGCGCGGGGTCAGCCGCTCCATCTCGGCATAGAATTGTTCGTGGTTCGGCTTGGTCGCAAAGGGAATGCCGACGCCCAGCACCGATTCCTCGATCGTCGTGCGCGTCGAGATATGGATGCGACGTTCGCCGAGCCATGCGCCGCCGCCGGTTTCCGCGCAGAACAGCTCGTCCATCGCGGGGACATAGGTGACCCCTGCGACGACCTCCCCCTGCTTCGCCAGCGCGATGTTGACCGCGAAGAGTGGGGATCCTGTCAGGAAGTTGGTCGTACCGTCGAGCGGATCGACCACCCACACATGGTCGGTGTCGCTGCCGGGCGTCAGCCCGCTTTCCTCACCGAGGAAGCCATAGTCGGGGGCATGGGCCATCAGCCGCTCACGGACGGTCGCCTCGGCCTTCAGGTCGGCCTCGGTGAACATGTCGGCGGCGCCGGCCTTGCTATGGATCGTGAGCGTGGCGATGCGCTCGCGATCGGCGATCAAACCTTCGCCGGCGGCGTGGGCGGCGGCGATCATGGCGGAAATAAGGGGTGACATTGGCATGGAATGAATATACGTTCTGTTTTCTGGAAAAGATAGAAAAATTATTCTGAAATGATGTTGCGGGCTGCTTTTGCGGCCGTTGTCGGACGATCGGGTATTGGCTCGATTGCGATCTCGAAGAGAAAAGGGAGGGGTGCGTGAAAACGAGTCTATTTGCAATCGCCGCCGGGCTGGCGGCTGTTCCGGCAGGCGTCATGGCACAGCAGGCTGCTTCGATTCCGGTCGTCGCCGCCTCCGCCGAAACGCAGGCGACCGACGGATCCGGTGCCGATGGCGCCGTGGTCGTCGCCGACCCCGCCGATGCATCGCGTTCGTTGATTCTCGCGGGCGCCGAATCCGCCGGAATCGATGTCTTCGATCTGGCCGGGAAACGTGTGGGGACGCACAAGGTCGGCAATATTCGCGCGCTCGATCTGCGCGCCGATGCCGCGCCGGGCGGGGGACCGTTGCTGGCCGCGCTCGATGGCAAGGATAATGCGCCCAAACTCTTTCGTGTGATGGCCGGTGGTGTCCCGGCGCCGCTCGCGCTGACCGGAATAGAGCCTGGGATGACGGTCGCGGGGCTCTGCTTCTCGCGCAGCCATCGCGACGATACCCTTTATCTGTTCCTCGTCGGTGACAAGGGAGAGATCGAGCAGTGGGGATTGTCGTCCGAAGCGTCGGGCGCCATGAACGGGCGGATTGCGCGGCGCTGGTCGCTCGGGTCGGAAATCGGCTATTGCGCCGCCGACGACCGCGGTTCGGTCTATTTCTCGCAGGAAGCCGTGGGGGTATGGCGCTTCGCCGCCGAACCCGAGGCCGAGATCGCACCCGAGATCGTCGATATCGTCCGCCTCGGCCACATCACCGAAGAAGCGAAGGGTGTCGGCATCGCCGCCGACGGCCGCCTGCTTGTTTCGGACGCGTCGGCCAATCGGCTGAACATTTACGATCCCCTCGATGGCTATGCCTATCTTGGCTCGGTGGCGCTCGCGGCGGGTACCGACCAGGTCGAGGATGGCGGCAGCGTCACGGTGGCAGGGCCGGTCGTGCTGGTCGCCGATGACGATAATTCGCCTGAGGAACCGAATTTCAAGATTGCGGGTTGGCAGGCGATCCTCGCCGCGGCGGGGCTTCCCGAACGGCCGGCGGTGCCGGCGCCCGAGACGATGCCGCTCGCGCGCCCGACAGTCGAAACAGTGCCGGTGGAGACCGGCGGCGACGCCGCAGACGATCCGGCGATCTGGATCAATCCCGCCGACCCCGCGCAAAGCGTCGTGATCGGGACGCAAAAGCAATCGGGACTCTATGTGTATGATCTGGAAGGGAAAGTCATTCAGTTCCTTCCCGACGGGCGCATGAACAATGTCGATTTGCGAAGCGGCTTCCGCCTCGGCGGCCGCGACGTGACGCTCGTGACGGCCAGCAATCGCACAACCAAAGGCATCTCGATCTATGTCCTCGATCCCGCGACGCGCAAGCTGACCGACGTTGCGGACGGGTTACAGGACACCGGTTTCAAGGATCCCTATGGCCTCTGCATGTATCGCAGCGCGAAGACGAAAAAGACCTATGTTTTCGTCAATCAGAGCGACGGCAAGATGCGCCAGTGGGAGTTGGTCGCGACGCCCGCCGGCAAGGTGCGGGCGAAACTCGTGCGCGACCTGCCTTTCGAAACGCAGGTCGAGGGCTGTGTCGCCGATGACGAGACCGGCATGCTTTATACCGGTGAAGAGGATGTCGGCATCTGGCGCGAGGGTGCCGAGCCGCGCGGTGGTCCCGCACGCACGACGCTGGCGAAAGTCGCCGACAACCCGGCGCTCAAGGACGATATGGAGGGGATCGGACTCTATGCCATGGCTGACGGCAAAGGCTATCTCGTCGTCTCGAGCCAGGGTAATGACAGCTATGCGGTGTTCCGCCGTGAAGGTGACAATGCCTATGTCGGCTCGTTCCGCATCGGCGCCGACATGGCGGCGGGGATCGACGGTGTATCCGAAACCGACGGCCTCGACGTCACCAGCATGGCGGCGGGACCGGCCTTTCCCCACGGCCTGATGGTCGCGCAGGATGGCCGAAATGTTTCGCCTCCCGAGAATCAGAATTTCAAGCTAGTACCGTGGGAGCGGGTGGCAAAGGCGCTCGGTCTCGAAATCGGCCAATAGCGGTACTTTGACAGAGATATGATCGCTGAGGCGGGGCAGCAATGCCCACATGGCGCTGCGGGCGCGCTCGGCCCGTGGATTATGCGCAGTCGCAGAATAGCCAACACAGCGCAGCGGCCGCCGCAGCTATTGGGGGGGAGAAAGCAGGGTACAGCGCGGCGGGCGACGGATACAGCTTGTCGCTGTGATCGCGATAAGGCGGCCAGCTTGCCTGACAATCGTTCGGCAGCGGCGATCTCCGCCTTGTCGATCGGCGGCAGGGCGGGGAATATGTCGATCAGCCGCGCCGGCGCCTGCGCATTGAGCCGAGGATAACGGGCGAGCGGATTGTGAGTCTCTTGCGTCCTGTGTGGCGCTCCCCGCAAGCGGGGAATGGATGACTGGCAGCCATCCTGAGGGTCAGGACCCGCTAACATCATACAGGTTCAGCCGGGGGCGGGCATTTGCCGTGAGCCACGTGCTGCTGGAACCGGGCTCGCGAGGTCATCGACAGCGAGCTTGGGAGGTGCTCAGCGCTGCTCCGCGACGCTTTCGGACTGCTTCTGCTCCGTTTTAACGCAGCGCGTCCGCGATCTCGCCCAGGCTGTGGAAGGCCGCGTCGTCCTGATCGGCCAGCCAACCCAGCAGCCGCTCAAGCGCGTCGATCCTGTAAGGCAGGCCCATGATATAGGGCGTGACGTTCAGCGGCAACATGCGGCTGGCGCCGAGCGTCGAGGCTTCGCCGTGCAGCAGCGTATAGGCGTCCATGATCTGCTCGACATAGGAATCGGCCGATTGCTGCTGGACGGTCACGATCTGCCGGTCGGAAAGCTCGTGGTTGACCGGCACGTTGACGATGGCGCCTGCGCCGGTCTCGAATCGATAGGGCAATTCGTCGTTCACCCAATCCGCCATATAGGTCAGCCCCGCCTCGGCGAGCAGGCGCGGCGTGTTGAACGATTGCGAACGCGCGATCGACATCCAGCCGCGCGGGCGCGTGCCCGCGGCCTGTTCCAACGCGTCGAGCGCGGCCGCGATCAGCGCGCGTTCCTCGTCCTCGGGCAGGCCCGATGCGATGGTGCCGTTCATGTCGGTCGAATGCGCGACGATCTCGTGCCCCGCGGACAGGATATCGGCGATAATCCGCGGATAGCGTTCGGCGATCGCGCTATTAATCGCGACCGATACCCGCGCATCCACCTTCGCGAACGCATCGAGCATCCGGTAGAAGCCGATCCGCGTGCCATATTCGCGCGCGGTATAGTGCCGGTAATCGGGATAAGGGGTGACCATATGCCCCGGCGCACGGAACGGCTTGTCCGCGGGCAGGATCGGAAACCATTCGAGATCGACGACGATCGCCACTGCGACGGTCTTGCCCGAAGGCCAGGCGATCGGTGGCCGTTCGAACAGGTTGGAATAGGGGTAATAATCGTGATCCATGCCCCGCTTGCGCAGGGGATAGTCGAGATAGGCCGGGTCGAGGCTCATGCCGCCACCTGCTGCATGTAATGATCGGCAATGTCGCCGCTTCGGGTGATCCAGGCGCGGCCGTCGGCGGCGATGTGCTTCAGCACCTCTTCGAACGGACCGATGCGATGCGGCTGGCCGATCAGATAGGCGTGCAGCGGGATGCACATCACCGTGCCGCCTTCGTCCGCCAGCCGTTGATATTGGCGGATCAGCGTGTCGGCATAGGCGCGCGGCGACATGTTGTAGACGAAGAAGCCGTAATGGTCGTTGACCTCCAGGCTGTAGGGCATCGAGATCAACCGGCCCGACTTCACATGAACCTCGCCCGGCTGGTCGTCGTGATAGAGGTCGCAGGTATAGGACAGGCCATAGTCGGCGATCAGGTCGAGCGTACGCGGCGTATGGGTCAGTGCGGGGGCGAGCCAGCCCTTGATCGTCTGGCCGGTCGCCTCGCGCACGGTGCGGATCGAATCCTCGATCAGCGCGCGCTCCTGCGCCTCGTCCATGCCATAGCTGTAGCGCGTGTTGTAGATGCCGTGGCTGAAGAACTCCCAGCCGCGCGCGGCGGCGTCGGCCACCACTTCGGGCAGATGCTGGCACATCGCCACCGACAGGCTGACCGATCCCGGGAAGCCGTGCCGCGACATCGCCTCTGCCAGCCGCCAGTGACCGACGCGGTTTCCGTAATCGCGGTGACCATAGCCGACCACGTCCGGATGCGGCTTGGGCCAGCTCTTGCGGTGGGGATTGGCGGGCGGATCGAGTTCGTAGAATTCGATATTGGGCGACACCCAGACCGCGACCTGCTTGCCCCCGGGCCATTCCAGCTTCGGACGGCCGCGATAGGGGCGGAAGTCATAGAGACCGGGGTCCTTCTCGCCCTCACGCATCGGCCTGGGCCTCCAGCCAGTCAATCACGGTCCGCACCGGTTCGACGTCCGCATATTTCAGCTGAAGGTCGGTCAAATTGGCGAAGTGATAGCTCTCGTGCTTGTCCGCGCAGGTCTCGACCGGCACGATCGTGCGATAGCCGCGGCTGAGGCTGTCCACCGCGGCGGCGCGGACGCATCCCGAGGTGGAGCCGCCGGTGATCACCACCGTGTCCACCTTGTGCCAGACCAGCAGGCTCTGAAGCGGGGTCTCGAAGAAGGGCGAAGGCATGCGCTTGGTGTAGATCGTGTCGCCCGGAGCGATCGCGCAGCGCTCGTCAAAGGCGTGGCGGTCGCTGTCGTACTTGATGTTCTGCAGGCTGTCCGGCGTATCGGTCCGCGTGCCCCATACGCCCGCGTCGCTGGCATCCTCGGCATAGGCGACACGGGTCCAGATCACCGGCATGCCCCTGGCGCGGGCGAGGGCCGAGATGGTGTTGACATGCTCGATCTGGCGCGGGTCGGTTTCGTAGGCGGTCCTGTACCGGTCGATCCGCGTATAGGCGTTCTGGAGATCGACATTGACGATGGCGAGCTTGCTGCCGAAGCCGAACTTGGCGCGGGCCGGATTGGCCATCACCTCCTCGAAGATCTGACGCGCGGTCCTGCCGTCGCTGACCATCCGGGTTCCGACGATTTCGCTTATCATACGATCTCCATGGCATGGGCGGGCCTGAAGCCCAGCGGCAGTTTCGCATCGGGCAGGAAGCCGTACATCTCCTCGTCCGGCAGTGCCGCGGTGACGATCTCACGAACCGCCAGCAGCCGGTCGATATCGATGCCGGTGCGCAGGCCCATCGCCTCGAGCATGAACACCAGATCCTCGGTCACGATATTGCCGCTGGCACCGGGGGCGAACGGGCATCCGCCAAGCCCGCCCAGCGACGCATCGAGCGTGGTCAGCCCGCATTCGAGCGCGGCAAGCGCGTTGGCGAGGCCAAGGCCGCGCGTGTTGTGCAGATGGATACCGGTCAGCGCACCGTCGCCGACCACGCCGCGCACCAGTCCGATCAGATGCTTCACCGCGCGCGGATCGGCATAGCCCGTCGTGTCCGACAGCCCGACCTCGTCGCAGCCCGCATCCATCAGCGCGGCGGCGAGCCGGGCGATCTGGGCGTCGGGGATCGCGCCCTCCAGCGTGCAGCCGAACGCGGTCGACAGGCTGCCCTCGAAATGCGGCCGATCAGCCGCGGGCAGTGCACGGATCAGAGTGGCGATGGCGATCGCCTCGTCGATCACCTGTTCGTGCGAGCGGCGCAGGTTGGCAAGGCTGTGCGTTTCGGAGACGGAAAGCGGCAGGGTGATCTTGTGCGCGCCGGCGCGAATCGCCGCCTCCGCGCCCTTGGCGTTGGGCACCAGTACCGCGACGCTGAGGCCCGGGATGGTGCGGGCATGGTCGACCAGCTCGGCTGTGTCGGCGAGCTGCGGGAGCAGCTTGGCGGGGACGAAGCTGCCCACCTCGATCTCGCGGACGCCGGCGGCGGCCTCGGCGTCGATCCACGCTTTCTTGGCCTCCAGCGACATGATGGTGGCGATGCTCTGAAGCCCGTCGCGCGGACCGACCTCGCTTACCAATATGTCGATATCGCCCATCGGATCGGCCACGGCTGACGCCCTATATTTGTACTACTCTTATAACAAATAGCCGAAGCGCATGGAATGGCAAGGGTGTCCGTTCAATTTTTTGCGCGCTGCTCAGATTTCGGCGTGGAGCGTGTGCGACTGGAGGTCGAAGCGCATCTGATACCGGTCAGCGCGATAATAGGCCTGGGTCAGCAGCATCGGCTCGCCCCCCTTGTCGCGAAACGCGCGGGTGATTCGCAGCAACGGCGCCATCGAGTCGATCTTGAGCGCGGCCGCCATCGCCGGATCCGCCGAAACCGCCGCGATCGTCTGCGCCGCACCGCCAAATTCTCGGCCCGATTGCTGGACGAGGTTGAGGATCGGGGTCCGCCTCAGGCTCTTTTCGGTGATCATGAAGCTGAGCGGCTCCGGCACATGGGCAATCGTCACCCCCAGCGGCTCGCCGTCGAGCCAGCGCAGGCGCACCGCGCGCATGACACGCGTTCCCGGCGGGACCCCCAGCAGCGACGCGACCGGATCCTGCACCTCCTCGCGCGTCAGTTCGAGCACAGTCACCTTGGTCTTGCGGCCGAAGGTCACCAGCGAATCGACGGCTTTGCCGATATCGGCCTCGATGGGCCGCACCGGCAGGTCATAAATGACGCGGGTACCGACGCGGCGCTTGCGCTCGACGAAATGCTGCAGCGCCAACTCGTCCAGCGCGCGGCGCGCGGTGATCCGCGATACCCCGAAGGTGTCCGATAACTCCTGTTCCGTCGGCACGAGCGAGCCGTGCGGGCGGCTGCCTGAAACTATTTCGTCGCGCAACTGCACGAAAATCTGATGATACAGCGGAACGGCGGTCTTGCGATCGACGCTGGATAGTTCCTGCTTGCCGCTAATCATCCAATCCCTCTCCGCGCGACTGAAGGCGCATATATGGCCGGGTGCCCGTCGGGCATCGCGGCTATTCCTATAACTTGGCAGTTCGGCGCGTGGAAAGCCGTTTACCGGGCCGAATGTGAAATTTGCTATAAAGTTATAAGTCTATAACAAATAACTTGCCGCCCCGTCATCCCGGCGTATATCCCATCCGGCACGAGGGGAGACGAAGATGGCGACGGGCGGCACGACAGGCGATCTTCACGCAGCGGCGCCCGGCACCGCCGGTTGGACCCCGATTCAGGTCACCGTGGTCGCAATCTGCGCGGTGATCAACATGCTCGATGGCATGGACGTGCTCATAATCTCCTACATCGCTCCGGCAATGGCCAAGGACTGGGGGGTCAGTTTCGAGGTGCTGGGGGTGATCTTCAGCGCGGGACTGGTCGGCATGATGCTCGGTTCGATCGTAATCGCGCCGCTGGCCGACGGAATCGGGAGGCGCCCGGTCGTGCTCGGCGCGCTGATGGTGATCACGGTCGGCGCGTTCGGTACCGGTCTGGCCCAGACGATTCCCGCCTTTGTGGGGTTCCGCTTTCTGACCGGCCTCGGCATCGGCACCTTGCTCGCCAGCGTCGCCGCTTTGGCGAGCGAATATGCGCCGCCGGGCAAGCGCAGCATCGCGATCGGCTGGTTCCAGGCAGGCTATCCGATCGGCGCGGTGCTGACCGGCCTGGTATCGATCTGGTCGATCCCGCAATTTGGCTGGCAAGCGACGTTGCTGGGCACCGCGGTGGTCAGCGCGGTGGTGCTGCCGTTCGCCTTCATGCTCCTGCCCGAGTCGCTGGATTTCCTCCAGAACCGCCAGCCCGCTGGCGCGCTGGCGAAGATCAATGCACTGCGCCTCCGCCTCGAACTGCCGCAGCTCGACAGCCTGCCGCCGCCGCGCAGCCGCGGTGCCGTTCCCAAGCTGGGGCACCTGTTCGCAGGCGGACTGTGGAAATCGACGCTCATTCTGTGGCTGTCGATCTTCCTTGGTTATCTGGTGCTCTATTTCGTGACGAGTTGGATCCCGCGCCTGGCGTCGGAAGCGGGATTGAGTGCCGCCAATTCGCTCTGGGCCGGCTCGGTCTTCAATGTCGGCGGGATTATCGGCACGACCAGCATCGGCTGGCTGGCGACCAAACGCGACATCGGCTGGCTGATCCGCGGCTATATGCTGGTCGGCGCGGTGCTGCTGGTGGTGTTCAGCCAGCCGATGCCGCTGGTGGCGGTGCTTGGGGTCGCGGTCGGCATGGGGCTCGCGGTGCAGGGCGGCTTCAGCGGCTTCTATTCGCTGGCGGCGCAGATCTACCCGACCGAAGTCCGCAGTTCGGGCATCGGCTGGGCGATCGGCATCGGTCGCGGCGGATCGGTGATCGGGCCGCTGCTCGGCGGTTTCCTGCTCGGACAGCACTTGCCGCTGTGGATCGTCTTCCTGTGCTTCGCCATCCCGCTCGCACTGTCGGGCATTCTTGCCGCGCTTGTCCGTGGGCGGGCCGATTTGGCCTGATTTCGCGCTCCGCGGCGCACGAACCTTGCGAGCCAAGTCACCGAAATGACGCTTTCAACCACTCAATCATCATAAATCTATAACAAATCACTTGCCGATCCGGCCAACTCATGATTTGATATGAATGCATAACAAATGAGGTCACGCAGCTCCCGCGAGTCGCGGCCTGACCTCGAAGCATAAAAGACGCTCCGCGCGCAGAGTCGGGGAGCAATTGGCCGATTGGGCCACAGGGATAATGAGGGGGGTCATCATGACGCATCTGTCCAAGCCTACAGCACGCGCAATCCTGCTTGCTGCACTTCTGGGTTCCGTCGCGATGGCCGGGCCCGCCTGGGCTCAGGAGGCATCGGACAGTCAGGCGACCGAAGCCACGACCGCCGACGAATCGCGGAATGCCGGTAGCGGAGAGATCGTCGTCACCGCCGAGCGCTATGGCGGCACGGTGCGGACCACTCCCATCTCGGTGACGGCACTGGGCGAGGGCGCGCTGGAAGAGCGGCAGGTTCGCGACGTTCGCGATATCGCCAACCAGGTCCCCGGCATCACGCTGTCGCAGGCGACGGCGGGTTCGTCCCAGATGAAGATCGTCGTGCGCGGCGCCGGTACGGAGACGGGCGGTATCCGCGCGAACGGCACCGTCGGCGTCTATATCGACAACGTCATCCAGCCCCGGCCCAACGGCGCCTTTTTCGATTTCTTCGATGTCGAGCGGGTCGAGTTCCTGCGCGGTCCGCAAGGAACGCTCTATGGGCGCAACACCTCGGGCGGCGCGATCAAGCTGGTGACCAAGCGGCCTTCCTATGACTGGACCGGCGCGGGACAGCTGGGGATCGGCAACTATGAGGCGTTCGAAGCCAAGGGCTATCTCAGCGGGCCGATTATTGACGATGTGCTGTCGTTCGCGGTGAGCGGCATCTACCGCAAGCGTGACGGCTTCGTCTACGGCATCGAGCATGGCGAGCGGATCGGCGATCTCGACCGTTCCGCTCAGCGCATCAAGCTCCTGTTCGAGCCGACCCCCGACCTGACGTTCGAGCTTTCGGGCTATGCGATGCAGGACCGTTCGGACTCCAACATCCCCATTCCGCTGATCGCGCCGCTCGGCGTGACCGATCCTTATGCGGTTCCGGACCGCGACCTGTCGGTCAACGAAGTGTACGCCAACCTCTATCAGCGGATCTATCAGCGCGGCTTCAGCCTCAACGCGACCTATGCGATCACGGACAATCTCGAGATCGGCTCGATCACCGGCTATGGCCGGCTGAACCAGGAGAGCCTCGGCAATGACAGCTTTCTGTCGCCGGCGCGTATCGCCGCCAATGGCGGGCGACTGGTCGTCGCCAACCCCAACCGCGTGCAGTTCGACAGCGAATGGTGGACCCAGGAAGTCAACCTCATCTACACGAGCGACAGGTTGAAGGCTGTCGCCGGCGTCTATTATTTCACCGAAAAAGGCACCCAGCAGGGCGCAGCGGGAACCGCGCAGACCGACGATGCCTCCAACAAGGTGGAAGCGCCCGCAGTCTTCGCCCAGGCGACCTACACGATCGGCGGCGGGGTCAGCGTGCTGGGCGGCCTGCGCTACACCCGCGAGACGACGGACTATTATGCGCTGACGATCGGGTCGGCGGCCGGCTCGCAGGTGGGCCACTCCACCTTCTCCTCGCTTACGCCCAAGCTGGGCCTGAACTGGGAGGTCAACGAGAATCTGTTCACCTATATCTCATGGACGAAGGGTACGCGCAGCGGCGGCTTCAACTCGCGCGATCCGATCACCGCGCAGCTCGTGCCGACTCCGTTCGGTGCGGAGTTCGTCGACAGCTATGAGCTGGGCGCCAAGATGAACTTCCCGAGCATCGGGTTCAGGCTCAACGCGACAGGATATGTGGCGGATTACAGCGATCTGCAGTTGAGCACGATCATTCCCGGCGCCGCGTTCATCGTGACGCTCAACGCCGGCGCGGCGCGCGTCTGGGGTCTCGAACTGGAACCGAACTGGAAGGTGACCGACGATCTCGAACTCTATGGCAACATGGCGTTCAACGACGGAAAATATACCAAGAGCTTCTCCTGCGCGAACCAGTTCGGCGTCTGGGTCGATTGTACCGCCAACGAGATCAAGGGGCTGCCCAAGGCGAAGATCGGCCTTGGCTTCCGCTACTCGCCGACGCTGGCCGATGGCTGGGGCTCGCTGACGATCGGCGGCAACTGGGACCACACGTCCAAGGTGTACAATACTATTTCCAACCAGACCGACCTGGTTCAGACCGCACCGCTGGATCTGTTCAACGGCTCGATCGGATGGCGCAGCGACGATCGCACCTGGAGTTTTTCGATTGAGGGGCGCAACCTCGCCAATAAGCGCTATCTGGTGGCGGGGTTGCTGAGCGCCAATGCGACGCGGCCTGCGGTGACCGGCTATCCCGGAGAGCCGCGCCAGGTCTTGTTCCGCGTCGGGTTCTCCTTCTGATGCGGGCGGCGGGCCGAGCGGGAGCGACCCGCGGCGCGGGCGCGGCATCGCGTGGTGTCGCGCTGCGGACGATCCTGTCGGCCTGTTGTGCCGCTATGGCCTTGTTGCCCGCTGCGGCCCAGACGGAGGGGCCGCCTTCCACCGATCAGGCGCCGCCCTTCGCGGTGCCTGACGACGGCTATGCGGTCGAGGGCCGCCCGGGGCCGCCCGGCTCCGGGTTCGTCCTCCATTACGACACGACCAAGGTGGCGTGGCAGCCCTTTGTCGCACCGGGCATTCCCGAGGGGCTGCAGCGCCGTCCGTTGAGCGAGTCGCCCAGCATGGGCGCCGTGGCGCAGATCACCTATGTGCCCGCGGGCTGGAGCCAGCCGATCGGATATGACGAGGTCGACAACGAAATCCTGGTGCTCGACGGCGATCTGTCCATCGGCGACGAAAAGCTGGGCAAATATTCCTACAGCTACGTCCCCGCGGGCGTGGTGCGCGGGCCGGTGCGGTCACGGCAGGGCGCGGTGCTGCTGCAATGGTTCAAGGGGGCGCCCAAATTCGTCGCCGCGACCAGGAGCAAGAAGGGCGCCCGCGAAAATGCCCGTGTTCGCGACTGGAATCATTTCTCGGCCGCCTGGTATATCGACAAGCCCTTTCCGGATTATCGCACCGGCGGAAACTTTCCCGGCGCGCTCCACAAGCTGCTGCGTCAGGATCCCGATTCGGGCGAGATGACATGGATGACCTTCGGCGCGAGCATCCCGGCGGCGCCCAGCGGAAAGCCGGGAAATTTCGGCGGGGGCTACGAAGTGCATCCCAGCTTCGAGGAATATTATTTCCTCGAAAAGACTCACGACACTGTCATCGGCGAGTGCCTCGAACAGGGCGAAACACCGGTCACCTATGGCAACGGCACCTATTGGTGGCGCCCCGGCGGCGTCGCGCATGGCGGTTCGCATGGCACGTCGCCCGGCACGCCCGGCTACACGATATCGTTGGTGCGGACGGGGACGTCGCTCTGGGCCACCTATGTCACCGACTGCACCTATGAAACCGGGCTCGAATACACCCGAAAAGGCTGGAAAAAATACGATTACAATGTGCCGCGATACCGGCCGAAGCCGTAGCGCGGCGCCCATGACGCCTACCGTCTGACGACATCGAAACCAGGGGAGCTAACAATGCCGACAAGCAAAAGACTGCGAACGGGCCTGTCACTGTGCGGCGCGTTGCTGCTCGGGACCGGAGCACTGGCTCAGGACATCCGCATCCCCCAGTCGCGCGATCGATCGAGCGAATTTGTCGGCTTCGTGGCGCCGCGCAACCTGCACCTGCGCCCGCTGATTTTCGCGGGCCTGCCGCCGGTCGAATTCAAGCAGCTGAGCTTCGATGAAAAGACCGGCGCGCGGACGCTGCTCGTCACGTTGCCGGCCGGCTGGAAACAGCCCTCCGGCTATCATGGTGCCGATCTGGAGATGTTCGTGGTCGAAGGCGGGATCAGCATCGGCGACAAGCCGATGGGCCGCTATGCCTATGCCTATTACCCGGCCGGCACCGCGCACAGCTTCGGCACCAAGGAAGGCGCGACCGTCCTGTTCTTCTGGAACGGAGCGCCGGATTACATCGCGAGCGCGACGTCGCGCCCCGGGGCCAAGCCGGGTGCGATCGACGGGCTTGCCTATCACGACGTGCCCACCGCCACGCCGAACGTCCTGCCCAAGTTCCGCGACGAACCGATCATGAAGAATTCGCCGGTGCATGTGAAACTGCTCCGGTCCGATCCGGCTACCGGCGAGGTGACCTGGATCGCAACCTCGCCCGGCGGTTATCCGGTCATGAGCGGCGAAGGTGACCTGCCGCTTTGGGCGACCAGCAAGAGTTGGGAAGAGGGCTATATGCTCGCCGGCGACATGACGATCGCCGAATGCCTGCCCGAGGGGCAGGTGGCCGGGACCTATGCTCCGAACGGCTATTTCTTCCGCCCCGCCGGCATCGCGCATGGCGGCTTGAGCCAGTTTTCCGACAGCTATTCCGTGTGGCTCTACCGCAGGGGGCCCGGCTCATGGAAAACCTATGGCAATTCGTGCGCCGAGCCTTCGGCCCAGGCGAAGTGAGGGGGAGGATACCATGTCGCGCAAAACGCATCTGACCCTGGCTTTGTCGGCCGGTCTCGCCGCCGTGGCGGTCCCCGCGCTCGCCCAGTCCTATGGTCCGCCCACAGTCAGCCAGGCGCCGCCCTTTCCGGTGCCCGACAAGGGCTATGAGGTCGAAGGGCGTCCGGGGCTGATGCACAACATCCCCAACATCGAATTCGTGGATTGGAAACCCTTCGACGCGCCGGGCTTCTCCCCGGGCCTGTATCGCCGCCTGCTGAGCGAGTCGCCCAGCATGGATGCAGTGGCGCAGATTACCTACGTTCCCGCAGGCTGGAGCCTTCCCCCCGGCTATGACGAGGTCGATAACGAGATCGTCGTCCTCGATGGCGACCTGAGCATTGGCGACGAGAAGCTGACCAAATATTCCTACAGCTATATCCCGGCCGGTATGTTTCGCGGCCAGGTCAAGTCGCGTCAGGGCGCGGTGCTGCTGCAATGGTTCAAGGGACCGCCGAAGTTTGTCGCCGCGGCCAAGGGCAAGGCCGGCGCGCGCACCCACGCGCGTGTCCGCGACTGGAACCGTTACAAGGAGCCCTGGTATATCGACGAGCCGTTCCCGGCCTATCGCACCGGCGGCAACTTCCCCGGCTATCTGCACAATCTGATGCGCAAGGATCCGGACACCGGCGAAATGACCTGGATGACCTTCGTGTCCAGCATTCCCGCCCCGCCGAGTTCGAAGCCCGGCAATTTCGGCGGCGGCGCCGAGGTGCACCCCAGTTTCGAGGAATATTACATCCCCGAGGGCACCCGCGTCGCCACCAGTGACGAACGCGGTCCCACCCGCGCCGTCTATGGCGGGGAATGCGTCGAGCAGGGCATTTCCACCTACAAACGCGGGACGCGTGGCTATTTCTGGCGCGCCGCCGGCGTGGCGCACGGCACCGTCGCCCAGGCGCCTCCGGGCGAACGGGACGGTGACGGGAACCTCAAAAAGGGCAATGGCGAACCCAGTTGGGGCTGGACGCTGGTGCGTACCGGCACGCGGCTCTGGGCGACCTATGTCACCGATTGCAGCTACAAGACCGGCATCGAATATATCAACGGCGAGTGGCGCCAATATGATTATGACGTGCCGCGATACGAGCCGCACGACTAGGCTCGCAAGGGCCGTCATCGCCTGCCGCGAAACTTCGGGTCGCTTCGGCGGCCCGTCTTCTTTTAGAGATAGGCCCAGGGACGCCGGTTGCGGTCGGCTTCCCGAAAGCGCGCGATCTCGGCGGCGCGGGTTAGGGTCATGTCGATCGCGTCGAGTCCGCCGATCAGCATCGCCTTGGCCTCCGCGTCGATCGCGAAGGCGATGTCCCGCCCCGATGCGCTCGTCAGCGTCAGCCGCGGCAGGTCGATCGTGATCGGCCCGTCGGCGTCGATCAGCATCGCGTCGATCTCCACCGGGACGATGCCGTTGCGTACGCAATTGCCGCGAAAGATCGGATTGAATGACGCCGCGACGATCGCCCGAAAGCCATATTCGGCGAGCGCCCAGACGGCATGTTCGCGGCTCGACCCGCAGCCGACATTGGCCCCGGCGAGCAGAATCTGCGCCCCGGCATAGCGTGGATCGTTTAGTATGAACGACGGGTCGGGCTCGCGCGATCCGATCGCGGTGTAGCGCCATCCGGCGAACAGCCCGTCGGCGAGTCCGGTCTTTCCGATCGACTTCATCTCTCGCGAGGGGATGATCGCGTCGGTATCGATATTATCGCGGATCAGCGGCGCGGCGATCGCGGTGAGGATGGTGAACGGGGTCATGCGCCGATCCGGCGCGGATCGGCGATACGGCCTGCAACGGCCGAAGCAGCGACGGTTTCGGGCGAGGCGAGATGGGTGCGCGTGCCGGGGCCCTGGCGGCTCTCGAAATTGCGGTTGGTCGAACTGATCACGCGCTCCTGCACCCCAAAGCTCTCGCCGCCCGCGAAGAAACACATCGAACAGCCCGACTCGCGCCATTCGAACCCCGCGTTGCGGAAGACGCGGTCGAGCCCCTCCGCCTCGGCCGCGGCCTTGACCATGGTCGATCCTGGCACGCAGATCGCTCTGACGCCATCGGCGACACGGCGGCCCTTCAGGATCGCTGCGGCGCGGCGCAGGTCGGACAGGCGACTGTTGGTGCAGGATCCGATAAACGCCGCATCGATCGCCAGCCCCTCGATCGCCTGGCCAGCCTTCAGCCCCATATAGGCGAGTGCGCGGTCATAAGCCTCGCGTGTGTCGCGCCCCGCGATCGCGTCGTGATCCGGCACCGGCCGACCCAGCGGCACCGCCTGTTGCGGGCTGGTGCCCCAGCTCACCATCGGAGCGACATCGGCGGCATCGACCGTCAGCTCTGCGTCGAACATCGCGCCCGCATCGGTGACAAGCCCGCGCCAATTCTCGACGGCGCGATCCCATTCCGCGCCCTCCGGGGCATAGGCGCGGCCCCTCAGATAGTCGAACGTCACCTCGTCGGGGGCGATAAAGGCACTGAATGCCGAGAATTCGGTTGCCATGTTGCACAAGGTCAGCCGCGCCTCGATATCGAGCGCGCGGACGGCTTCACCGGCATATTCGACGACATGACCCTTCGCGCCGGAGGAGCCGAACCGGTCGAGCAGGTGCAACGCCAGGTCCTTGGCAGTGACTCCCGCGCCCAGCCGGCCGGTGACGGTGACCCGCATCGTCTTCGGCTTGCCGACGCGCAGCGTGTTGGTCGCCAGCGCATGCTCTGCTTCGGTCGAACCGATCCCCCAGGCGAGCGCGCCGAGCGCGCCCTGGCTGCAGGTGTGGCTGTCGGGACACACCAGGGTGAGCCCGGGCAGGACGATCGCCAGTTCGGGCGAGATGACATGGACGATCCCCTGGCGGGGGTCGTCCAGATCGAACAGCGTCAGCCCCGCGGCGTGGGCGGCGGCGCGGGTTGCCGCGATGAACCGGGTGCCCGTGGGCATCATGGTGGTATCGGTGCGCCCCGGCCGCGTATCGACGACATGATCCATCGTCGCGAAGACCTGCGTCGGTGCCGCCACGGTACGCCCCGCCTCGGCCAGGCTGTTCAGCGCGACGCCGCCGGTGCGTTCGTGCAGCAGAATGCGATCGATCAGCAGCAGCCCGGTCTCATCGCCGAGATCCGCCACCAGATGGTCAGCCCAGATCTTCTCGAAAGCGGTTCGCGGTGTCATCCGGCGACGGCGATGCGTGTCAGTTCGGCGATATCCTCTTCGCCAAATCCGATTTCGCGCAGAATGTCCGCGCCATTCTGATCGATCGCCGGGATGTCGTGGCGCAGTGCGGGGCGTTCGTCGTCGAACGCGATCGGCAGCGCGGGAAGGCGCGTCGCCTCGCCGCCCGGGATGGTGACGTCGACCAGCCCGTTGCTGGCGATCAGGTGCGGGTCGTCGAACAGATCTTCGGGCCGCACGATCGCGGCGAAAGGCAGGCCGATCGTTTCGAGCTTCGCGACCAGATCCGCCCGGGACATCGATTCGAACAGCGTGCGCACCCGGGGCAGCAGCGTGTCGCGCGCCATCACCCGCTGATTGTTCGTCGCATAGGCTGGCTCGGCAGCGAGTGCGTCGAATCCGAACGCGCGGCAAAAGGCCTGCCACTGGCTGTCGCTGACCACGCCGACGAAGAGCTGTTCGTCGGCATTGGCGGTTTCGAACACGTCGTAGATCGCCCAGGCCGAAATCCGCACCGGCATCGGCGCGGCCGCCCTACCGGTGACCGCCTTTTGCGCCATATGCTGGCCGACGAGGAACGCGGTGGTTTCGTAGAGCGAGCATTTAACCTCGCCCCCCTGGCCGGTGCGGTGGCGGCGCTCGAGCGCGGCGAGGACGCCGATCACCCCGAACATACCGCCGGTGATGTCGATTACCGACGATCCGGCGCGCAGCGGCCGGCCCGGTGGCCCCGTCATATAGGCGAGACCGCCCATCATCTGGGTGACCTCGTCCAGTGCGGTCCGATTCTCATAGGGACCGGGGAGAAAGCCCTTGGCCGAGCAATAGATCAGCCGTTCGTTGATCGCGCGCAGCGCTTCATAGCCCAGGCCGAGCCGGTCGAGCGTACCGGGGCGAAAATTCTCAATCACGATATCAGCCTTCTCCGCCAGACGGCGCGCGGCATCGACCCCCTTGGCGCTTTTCAGATCAAGACAGATGCTCCGCTTGTTGCGGTTGAACATCGGGAAATAGCCCGCGCCCGACCCCATCAGGCGTCGCGTCTGATCGCCGCCGATCGGCTCGACCTTGATCACGTTCGCACCCAGATCGGCGAGGATCACACCGACGGCTGGACCCATGACCATGTGTGAAAATTCAACGATCCTGATGCCGGCAAGCGGCAGCTCCTGTTCGTCCATATATCTTCGAATCCCGCCTCGTCCTCAAATGCAAACTCGCAATTTGATATAGATATATAACAAAAATGCCAAGAGGTTTTGCGCGGGTTGAACACGCATCTGAGCGCCATTGCGCCGTTGAAAACTGTAGATCCGAGATTCACCGGCATTCGGCGATCGGCTCTCCGCAAACGAAGGGCAACTGCTGAGCCCATCGACGGATCGACTGAATGACCGATTAGGAGGCGCCAAGCGTTTTGGGGGTTGCCATAGCGATAACGTCGAGCCTGACGCCCACGAGGGCAAGTCAGTGCGCTGGAATCCGTGTGCCTCCGTTTGCGCGGCTAAGACGAACTGGGAAAATATTTTTCACCATGCCGGTGCACGGCAAGCAACGCCGCGGGACGATAGCGGACGCCAGACCTCGATTCCAAAAGCGACACCATGGCGCCATACCCTTGCTCGACGCGGCAGCATGGTCATTCTGACCCTAGGGGAGAACACAGCTGTCAGCAATGGAGTGTGTTCTTCCCATGCCTGCCCCCGGGGAGAATCATCCGCCTCAAGACCGTCCTCGCCCGCACCGGACTGTCCCGCTCGACGCTCTACCGCAAGATCGCCGAGGGGACGTTTCCGGCGCAGTTGAAGATCAGCATCCATGGTACTGGCTGACACGAATCAGCCGTCGATCGCTGGATCGCCAATCCCACCAGCTACTGCGAAGATCATGCCGAGTGAGAGGCGGCCGGGCTAATGTCTGGCCTTCGCCTTTCGGAACATGCCCTTGATGACCTTCGCGCCATCGCGGAGAAGATCGAGATGGTCCGACCAATGCTGCATCATGCGAACGCGCTCGTCCCAATACTCGCCCCACGTGTAGGCACGGCGACCCTTGCTCTCCATCTTGTGGAGCATTACTAGAAGCTTCTGCGCGGTGATGGAGGCGACCGGGCGGTTGCCGATCGATTCGTTTGATGAAGTCCAGGAGCTAGCGCAGCTTCTTCATGGTGACGGCGGAACGGCCCTCAAGCTCGACCTTGATCAGCTATTCGTCGGCAACCGCATTGAAGCTGTTGGATGCGGCGACCGCTGCCGCGATGCGTTCAAGCTTGATCTGCTCGGCGGGATCGGAGCCGCGTGCCAGAAGCTTCCGGGCTGCATTCCGTTGCTCGCGGGCCTCGGCGAGGCTGATATCGGGATAGACGCCGAACGCCAGCGTCTTCTGCTTGCCGAGATAGCGATAGTTCATGCGCCAATAGCGTCCGCCATTGGGAGTGGCGTAGAGAAATAATCCGTCACCATCGGTGAGTTTATGGGCTTTGCGCGGCCCTTGGCGTTTTGATCGAAACAGCGGTAAGCGCCATGATGGCATCTCCGACATGGGGAGGACCGCGCTACCATCAGATATACCATCACCATGGTGGTATTCGGTGGAATGAAGCCACTCCATATGGGAATACCTATACCACGAAAAACCCTCAGAAATCAGCCGCTTGTGGTATTGTCTGGAATCCTCCGCGAGAGGATTTTGGTGACCCCTACGGGAATCGAACCCGTGTTTCAGCCGTGAGAGGGCCGCGTCCTGACCGCTAGACGAAGGGGCCATGGCATGGCCGGGCGGGTCTCTACCCTGCTTCCGCGGCGCAGGCAAGAGCCGGTCGCTTTTCCGCCCGCTGACGCAGACAGCCTTGCCGTTGCGGCGATCAGCGGCGCGGGGCGGGCGAGGTCGTCGCGGGGATTTCGATTTCCATTCCGGCCTTGACCCGGTGGAGTGCGATCAGGCTGCGGAAGCTCTTCACCGATTCGTTCTGCGCGAACAGCCGGCGTGTCGAGGCTTCGTAGGCGGCCATGTCGGGCACGACGATCACCAGCACAAGGCTGATCCCGCCGGTCACATAATAGCATTGCTGCACTTCGGGCGCGGCGCGGAACAGCGCCTTGGCCCTGTCGACGGTCGGCAGCTTCTCGTCGGTCAGATGCACTTCGACGATCGCGGTGATCGCCATGCGGACCGCGGCGGGGTCGACGATCGCCACGTTCCGATCGATGATGCCCGCATCCTCCATCGCGGCGATGCGGCGCTGCACTGCCGCCGCCGACAGGCCGACCGCTTCGGCGATCAATCGCTGCGGCTTCTTCGCGTCGCGCTGTACGATGCGCAGGATGGCACGATCGAAATTGTCGAGTTCGCTGCGTCTGGTGGAGCGGGCCGGCATCATGAAGCGAGTTTTTGTTGCATTTCGCCCTCGAATCAAGGGCGCAATTCCCGCTTTGACGGTGATATTTCCCAGCAATCGTCACCAAGGACAGCGTCATGATCCCAGATACCGCCGGACCGCATGCGTCGCGCCGCACAATGCTGGGGATCGCGTGCGGAATGGGGGCGGGGGCGCTGTGGGGGCTGGTGTTCCTCGCGCCGGCGCTTGCGCATGATTTCAGCCCGATCCAGCTCACGATCGGTCGCTATGTCTTCTACGGCCTTTTTTCCGCGGCGATCATGGCGCCGCGCTGGCGCCGCACCGTCGCGCAGGCGACGCGCAGCGACTGGCTGGCGCTCGGCTGGCTGGGGCTTTGCGGCAACATCCTCTATTATATCCTGCTGTCCGGCGCGGTGCAGCTCGGCGGGATCGCGATGACGTCGCTCGTCATCGGCTTCCTTCCGGTTGCAGTCACCCTGGTCGGAAGCTGCGATCATGGCGCGGTTCCACTCGTCCGGCTGTGGCCGTCGCTGCTGCTGTCGGTCGCTGGCGTGCTGTGCATCGGCTGGCAGGCGGTCGCCGCGCCTGCGACGGGTTCGACCGGCCGACAGCTCCTCGGGCTCGCGTGCGCCGGCGGCGCGCTGCTCAGCTGGGTCGTGTTCGCGGTGGGGAACAGCCGCGCGCTGAACCGCCTGGACCATATCGGCGCGCACGACTGGAACCTGCTGATGGGGATCGTCACCGGTTCGCTGTCGCTGCTGCTGATCCCCTGGTCGCTGGCGTTCGACGGCGAACCGCATGCGATGCTCGACTGGGCGCGGCTCGCTGGCGTGTCGATGGGCGTCGCGCTGCTCGCGTCGATCCTCGGCAATCTGCTGTGGAACCGGATGAGCCGGCTGCTGCCGCTGACCCTCGTCGGGCAGATGATCCTCTTCGAGACGCTGTTCGCTCTCCTATACGGTTTCCTGTGGGAAGCACGCCTGCCCACCGGGCTTGAAGCGGCCGCTTTCGTGCTGGTCGTCGCCAGCGTGCTGTCGTGCATCGCCGCGCACAGGGAGCCGGCGGCGCCCGAAGCGATCCAGCCGGCCTGACCGGAGCGGGCGGGCGGGGGCTGCTCGTGCGCGCCGAGCCGCACCCTTGTCGAACGGGCCGGGCGATCCTAACCTTGCCGCCGAGCCGCCGATTCAACGGCGCGCAGGATGATGGAGAGATGTCTCGTGGCGAATGATCCGACCGGCGAACCCGTGGTGCCCCTCGACCCCAGCTGGCCGAAGATGTCGCTGGCCGATGCGACCGCGGCGCTGACCGCGCCGGGCGCTCCGTTCGAGATGGAGGTGGTGCCGATCCGCGGCATTGCGACGCGGGTGTGGAAGAATGCGCCGCACGATCTGGGCGAACTGCTCGACCTGTCGCGCGTGCACGGGGAGCGGCCGTTCACGATCCTCGACGACGAGCGGATCAGCTATGCGGCGAACTGGCGCGCGACCGCGGCCTTCGCGCGGGCGCTGCAGGCGATGGGCGTCGGCCCGGGCGACCGGGTCGCCTTCGCGATGCGCAACCTGCCCGAATGGCCGATGGTCTTTTTCGCCATCACCACGATCGGCGCGATCGCGGTGCCGCTCAACGCCTGGTGGACCGGCGCCGAACTGGCCTATGGCATTCGCGATTCGGGATCGAAGATCGTGATCGTCGATGGCGAGCGCTACGAGCGGCTGCGCGAGCATCGCGCGATGCTGCCCGACGTCGAACAGTGGATCGTCGCGCGCGGCGCGGGGCCGATCGCCGATACGACGGCGCTGGAGGAGATCGTCGGCGCTCCGGCAAGCTGGGCCGCTCTGCCCGGCGACGATCGCCCGCGCGTCGCGATCGACAGCGACGATGCGGCGGCGATCTTCTATACCAGCGGCACGACGGGGCAGCCCAAGGGAGCGCTCGGCACGCATCGCAACATGATGACCAACATCCTCTCGGGCGCTTTTTCGGGAGCGCGCAGCTTCCTGCGCCGCGGCGAGACGTTGCCGGAGCCCCAGCCGCGCACGATCTTGACGGTGATCCCGATGTTCCACGTTACCGCCTGTTCGGCCATGCTGATGGGCGCGATGGCGGCGGGTAACACGACCATCTTCATGCGCAAATGGGACGCGGTGCGCGCGATGGAGATCATCGAGCGCGAGCAGGTCAACGTCACCGGCGGTGTCCCGACGATCGCCTGGCAGCTCATCGAGCATCCCGACCGCGCGAATTACGATCTCTCGTCGCTCGAGGCGATCGCCTATGGCGGCGCGCCGTCGGCGCCCGAACTGGTGCGGCGCATCTATGAGGAGTTCGGCGCGCTGCCCGGCAACGGCTGGGGAATGACCGAGACGATGGCGACGGTGACCTCGCACGGGGCGGAGGATTATCTGAACCGCCCGGCGAGCGCGGGGCCGCCGGTCGCGGTCGCCGACCTCGAAATCCGCGCCGAAGACGGCGTTACGGTGCTGCCGGTCGGCACGGTCGGCGAGCTGTGGGCGCGCGGGCCGATGATCGTGATGGGGTATTGGAACAAGCCAGAGGCAACCGCCGAGACCTTCGTCGACGGCTGGGTGCGCACCGGCGACCTCGCGCGGCTCGACGAGGAGGGCTTCGTCTATATCGTCGACCGCGCGAAGGACATGGTGCTGCGCGGCGGCGAGAATATCTATTCGTCGGAGGTCGAGAATGTGCTGTACGACCATCCGGCGGTGACCGACTGTGCGGTAATCGGCATTCCGCACCGTACGCTGGGCGAGGAGCCCGCGGCGATCGTGCATCTCGCGCCCGGCACGACGGCGACCGAGGTCGAACTGCAGGATTGGGTGCGTGCCCGGCTCGCGGCGTTCAAGGTGCCGGTCGCGATCCGCTTCGCCGCCGACACGCTGCCGCGCAACGCCAACGGCAAGATATTGAAGAAGGATCTGAAAGCGCTGTTCGCCGACCGCGAGAGCGCCGCCGCCTGAGCGGCGTCAGTTCGGCACTTCAGAACAATCCGGGCAGTTCGCGCTGTGCCGTGGTCGGCCGGGCTGGGGCGAGCATCTCGGTCGGTTCGCGCACCGCGGCGATGCTGCGCGTCGTCGATGCGCTGAGCCCGGTGATCGGCGCGCCGCAGCTTCGCCCGGCTAGGAAATCGATCGCTGCGCGAACCGACGCCTCGCGCGGGTCGCCGAGCGGCAGGTCGAGATCGTCCGCGGCCGCGCAGCTGTTCGCGATCCGGGGCGCCAGCCCGCCGAAATAATCGCCGGCCCCCGCCGCATTACCGGTCGCGAAGGCGATCACGCGCAAGCGGTCGTCGCACTCGGGGCGGTCGAGCGCGATCTGCCCGACCGGCTTGCCATAGGTGTTGCCGCCGACCAGCGTCATGTTGGTGCCGAGCCACGGCAGCATGCCGTTGATGACGAGTTCGCTCGCCGAGGCGGTCGACCCGGTGCCGATGAAGGCGATGCGCGTCGGCGCGATTGCCTGGGCCTGTGCGGTGAAGAAATGCCGTTCGTCCTTCGATGCCTTTTCCGGGCGGAACCGTGTCTGCGAAAAAATCTCGCTCGCGTTGCGGTCGCGGCCCAGCAGGTCGCCGAACAGTTCGGCGGTCGAAACCAGCCCGCCGCCGTTGTAGCGCAGGTCGACGACGATGTCGGTCACGCCCCGGTCGCGGAAGGTCTGGAACGCGTCGCGAAGCTGCTGGTCGGCCGAGCGGATGAAGGTGCGCAGATTGACGTAGCCATAGCTACGCCCGCCCTCGCTGATGACCTTGGCGCCATAGCGGTCGGACACCGGGTCGATGTCATATTCGGCCTTGGTCACGCGCACGTCGCGCGTGTCGGAGGCGTCGGTGACGCGCAGCACGCGCGTCACGCCGGCTTCGTCGGGACCGAGCGCGGCGATGATCGCGTCGGTGCCGCCCGCGGCGGCGAGCGACGACAGCGTGCGCATCGAATCGGCGCTGGTGCCGATCGCCGATATGCGCGCGCCCCGGTCGATTCCCGCCGCCAGCGCCGGCGCACCCTCATAGGCTTCGGCGATGACGATGCGCTGCGCATAGGGATCGTAGGCGAGCCGCAATCCGAATCCCGCACTCGCGCCGCGTGCGTAGAAGGCCGTCTCCTCGGCGATCGAGGTAATGTAGGTGAAATAGCGATCCTTGCCGAGCGCGCGCGCCGGCGCGGTGAGTGCGTCGATATAGGATTGGACGTCGGCGTACCGCGCCGGATCGGCGTTACGCGCCATGTCGCCGGGGAACAGATACCATTCGTCGAGCACGGCCTTTGCGAACCCCTGGCGCGCCGAAAGGGTGCAACTCGCGGTCGGCGCCGGGGTGGGCGATGGTGTCGGCGTCACCGTGACCGGCGGTGCGCCGGTTCCGCCGCCGCCACCTCCGCCGCCGCACGCGGCCAGCATCAGCGCCGCCAGCACGACCGAAGCCCCCGATGCCCCTGTCCGCTTCATGCCGTCCCCCCGCCTTCGTTCAAGGCATCTCGTCTTCGCTTGCCCCGGCGCCTTCCCGGCCCTTGAAGCCCTGTGCGACGACATAGAGTTCGGGCGATCCCTTGCGGCTGGCCGGCGGCTTGGCGTGCTTCACCGTGGCGAAATTCCGCTTGAGGATGGTCAGCAGCTCGCGGTCGGCGCCGCCCGCGAAAACTTTCGCGACAAAGGCGCCGCCGGGCTGCAGCGTCTGCACCGCGAAATCGGCGGCGGTTTCGGCGAGCGCGATGGTGCGCAGATGGTCGGTCTGGGGATGGCCGACGGTGTTCGCCGCCATATCGGAGATGACGAGATCGGGGGCGCTGCCCAGCGCCTCGATCAGTGCGTCGGGGGCGGTGTCGTCCATGAAATCCATCTCGAGGATCGCGACCCCTTCGATGGGCTCGCAGGCGAGCAGGTCGATCCCGACAACGCGCGCGCGCGGGTTGGTCTTGCGCACGACCTGCGACCAGCCACCCGGCGTGATGCCGAGGTCGACGACCGCGCGCGCCTTTTTCAGGAAGCCGAATTTCTCGTCGAGCTCGATCAGCTTGTAAGCGGCGCGCGAGCGATAGCCCTCCGCCTGCGCGCGGCGGACATAGGGATCGTTGAGTTGGCGCTGCAGCCAGCGCGTCGACGATGCGGTGCGCCGCCGCGCGGTCTTCACCCGCTCGTGCAGGCCGCCGCGTCCGCTGCCGCCCCCGGCGCCCCCGCCTTTGCGATGCGGGCCGCTCACCGGCGATGCTCGCGGCGCGTCACCGGTACGTCGCGGCCCTGCACCGCCAGCGTGCGCAATATCCCCTCGCGGATACCGCGGTCGGCGACGCCGACGCGCGCGGCGGGCCACAGGTCGATGATGCTTTCGAGGATCGCGCAGCCCGCCACGACCAGGTCGGCGCGCTCGCGCCCGATGCAGGCGATCTCCGCGCGGTCGGCGAGGCTTGCCTCGGCGAGGCGGTGGCTGATGTCGCGCATCGATCTGGTGGGAACGATCAGCCCGTCGACCGCACGCCGGTCGTAGCGCGGCAGGTCGAGGAAGACGCTGGCGAGCGTCGTCACGGTGCCGCTGGTACCGAGCAGGCGCAGCGGCTGGCCCGCGAATCGCTGCGCGCGATCGGCGAAGGCGGCGAAGGCGGCGCGCGTTACCTCGCGCATCTGCGCATAGCTTGCGCGCCGCGCCGGCAGGTCGTCGGTCGTCGTCGCGGCATGCTCGGTCAGCGACACGACGCCCCACGGCACGCTCACCCAGTCGTGGATCGCGACGTCGTGACCGTTCACCTCGACCTGCATCAACTCGGTCGATCCGCCGCCGATGTCGAAGATCAGCGCCGGCCCGTCGCCGGGCTCCATCAGATTGTGGCAGCCGAGCACCGCGAGCCGCGCCTCTTCGGCGGCCGAGATCACGTCGAGCACGATGCCCGTCTCGCGCCGCACCCGGTCGACCAGTTCGTCGCAATTGGATGCGCGGCGGCAGGCTTCGGTCGCGACGGCGCGCGACAGCGCGACATGGCGGCGGCGCAGCTTGTCGGCGCAGACGGCGAGCGCGGCGACCGCGCGGTCGATTGCCGCCGCGCCGATTCGGCCGCTGCCGTGCAGACCCTCGCCCAGCCGCACGATCCGTGAAAAGGCATCGATGACGACGAGTTCGCCGTCCTGCGGCCGCGCGATCAGCAGGCGGCAGTTGTTGGTGCCGAGGTCGATGGCGCCATAGCTTTTCGGTCGCGTGAATGCGAAGGGGCGAGGTAGGGAACCGCCCTTTCGTCTGTCCGTCGCCACCGCTGCTCCGGGCCGCGGCGGCTGCCCTGTTGGCGCTGCCATTTGCCGCATGGCTATGATTACCTGTCTCAATTCACGCGCCCGCAGGACCGCGGACGTGCACTTGGCATCGAGACTAGGCGCGCCCTGCGGCGATGGCAAGCCGCATCGCCTCGCTTCCCCATCCCCATTCGGCGCAAGCAAAACCCCGCCCGGCGCAAACCGGACGGGGCAGGAGGGAAGAGCATTTTCGTTGGGGGTCGGGTCTGCCTTCTTAACGGCAGCCGTCATTCCCCTTGTCGATCGCGCGGCCCGCGATGGCGCCGACGGCGCCGCCGATGATCGCGCCGACGGTGCGGTCGCCGCGGCCGGCGATCTCGTGGCCGGCGAGCCCGCCGGCGATGGCGCCGATCACCGTGCCGCCGGTGCCGTTGTCGCACTGGCGATAATTGCGACGGTCATAGCGCTGGTTGTAATAGCGCCGGTCGTTCCGATAATCGCGGCGGTCCGAGCGATCGTAGCGCCGGTTGTCGCGATGGCCCGCATAATAGGTCGAATAGCCGTCGCGGTCGTAATAGCCGTTCTGCGCCGCGGCCGGAGTCGCCAGGCCCAGGGTCGCAGTGGACATCAGGGCGGCGAGGGAGAGCGT
This sequence comes from Sphingopyxis sp. 550B, assembly GCF_057401805.1. Taxonomy (NCBI): domain Bacteria; kingdom Pseudomonadati; phylum Pseudomonadota; class Alphaproteobacteria; order Sphingomonadales; family Sphingopyxidaceae; genus Sphingopyxis; species Sphingopyxis sp. 550B. The sequence goes on from NZ_CM171610.1 coordinate 1,094,528, forward strand.
CATCATCTTTTTCATCTCTTGTCTCCTTCTTTCGTCTTGGGCCCTTGCCGGGCGGTGGGTCGATGATGCGGTTTTGCCCGATTCGGTTTGAGCGAAGCCTGAACATGGCTGTCGGCTGGCGTTCAGCTTCGATGCGCGGCTTTCCTTTCCCGCGTCGCGGCCCTACGCCCGGCGGCGATGCGCCGCCGCCTGCTCTTCGCCCTGCTGATCTTCCTTGCCGTCGGCCCCGTTCTGGGGACGGCCTTTCGCTTTCCGGTCGATAACTTCACCCAAAGCATCGTCGCGCGCCCGCTCGACGGCGCGCCGGGTCGGACCGGGGCGCTCCGCTTCGTGCGCGGCTGGCATCTGGTCAGCCCGAACAGCCGCTTCGGCGGCTTCTCCGCGCTCGCCCGGGTGGGGCCGGGCCGCTTCCAGCTCGTCAGCGACGCCGGCGGCTGGACACGCCTGACGCTGCACCCCGACGGCCGCGTGACCAATGTGCGCATCGGTCTGTTGCCGACGCTGGAGGGCGGATCGGGGCGCAAGTCGCTGGTCGATGCCGAGGCGATGGCGATCGATCCGGCAAGCGGCGCGAGTTGGATCGCATTCGAGGGCGTCAACGAGATCCGGCGATACGATCCGGCGCTGTCGCGGATCGAATCGCGCCGGACGCTGCCGCAGCCCGCCTGGCCGGGCAATGGCGGGCCGGAAGCGATGGCACGGCTGGCCGACGGGCGCACTATCGTCTTTTCGGAAGATGCCGACGATGATCCGCGCGGCCGCGAGGCGCTGCTCTACGCCACCGATCCGGCGGCGCCGGGCCCGCCGCCGCTGCGTTTCTTCTACGATGCACAGGCCAAGGGATCGGTCAGCGACGCGGCGCCGCTTCCCGACGGGCGCGTCCTGCTCGTCCATCGCAGGCTCGGCCTGTTGCCGGTCTTCACGACGATCCTCGCCGTGGTCGATCCCGCCGACATCGGCTCCGATACGGTCGTCCGGTCGCGCACCATCGGCCGCGTTCCGCGCGCGATCGCCGACAATTTCGAAGGCGCGGCGGTTTCGGTCGAGCGCGGGCGCACCTATGTCTGGCTGGTGTCCGACGACAATTTCACCAGCTGGCAGCGCAGCTTGTTGCTGCAATTCGAACTCGTCGGGCTGCCGCCGCGCACTGCGGACAGCAAAAAGGCGGCGCCGTAACCGGGCCGCCTGATTGCGTCGGCGATGGAAAGGCGGTCAGGCGGCCGTTTCGGCCAGCTTCTTCGCCACTTCCTTCTTCACCTTGCGGGCGTTGGCCGAAAGCAGGTCGTCGCCGGTCTTCATCAGCCAGTTGTCGAGGCCGCCGTTGTGCTCGACCGAACGCAGGCCGTGCGTCGAGACGCGCAGCTTGACGCCGCGACCCAGCGCTTCCGACAACAGCGTCACATTCTGCAGATTGGGCAGGAAGGTGCGCTTGGTCTTGTTGTTGGCGTGGCTGACATTGTGGCCCACCTGGCGGCCCTTGCCGGTCAGTTCGCAAATGCGCGACATCGTCTTCGTCCTCACAAAATCTGGGCGGCGCGCCGGTTGGCGCGACAAGCGCCAAGGAAACCGGATCGGCCGGGAAAGGCGCGCGCTTATCCGCTTGCCGGAGATTCGTCAAGCGATTAGCGGGAAAGCCATGGCCTGTTTCCCACTTCCCGACCCGATGCGCCGCGCGCTCGATCTGGCGCGAATCGCCGCCGAATGGGGCGAGGTGCCGGTCGGCGCCGTCATCGTCAAGGACGGCGCGATCATTGCCGAAGGGCACAACCGTCCGCGCGAATCGCACGATCCCACCGCGCACGCCGAAATCGTCGCGATTCGCGCCGCGGCGACCAAGCTCGGCAACGAGCGGCTCGACGGCTGCGACCTCTATGTGACGCTGGAGCCCTGCGCGATGTGTGCGGGCGCGATCGCCCATGCACGGATCGCGCGGCTCTATTACGGCGCCGACGATGCGAAGGGCGGCGCGGTCGCGCATGGCGCGCTCGTCTTTTCGCAGCCGACGGTCCATCACCGCCCCGAAATCTACGACGGCATCGGCGCGGGCGAGGCGGCGGTGCTGCTCCGCGATTTCTTCGCCGCGCGCCGTTGAAAAGCGCGCGGAGGCTCGAGCTCAGACCTCCAGCATCCGGTCGACCCATGTCGGCACCAGCCGCGTTGCCGGACCGTGCCGCGCCTCGGCGAACCAATGGCTGCCCTCGCTCGGCTCCATGTTGAGTTCGAGCGTGCGTGCGCCCGACTGGCGCGCTTCGCGGACGAAACCCGCGGCGGGATAGACCGCGCCCGAGGTGCCGATCGACACGAACAGGTCGGCCCGGTTCAGCGCGCGATAGATGTCGTCCATCCGATAGGGCATCTCGCCGAACCATACGACGTCGGGGCGCAGATGGCCGGCCACGCCGCATGCGGGGCAGGGGGGGCGGTCGATCAGCGGCCCGGTCCAGCGGCTGCGCGTGTCGCATGCGGTGCACCAGGCGTTCAGATGCTCGCCGTGCATGTGGACCAGCCGCCGGGCGCCGGCGCGTTCGTGCAGGTCGTCGACATTCTGGGTGACGATCAGCAGGTCGCCGGGCCAGTAGGCGTCGAGCCGCGCCAGCGCCTCGTGCGCCGCGTTCGGGACCTTGGTCTGGATCGCCTCGCGCCGCGCGTCGTAGAAGCGGTGGACGAGGTCGGGATCGCGCGCGAAAGCCTCGGGCGTCGCGACGTCCTCGACCCGATGCTGCTCCCACAACCCGCCCGCGTCGCGGAAGGTGTCGATGCCGCTTTCGGCCGAAACCCCGGCGCCGGTCAGGATCACGATATTCTGGATGGGAGTCATGTTATCCTTGCTTCGTCCCCCCGAACGTGATTCGGGGTCCATTCTCGCTACGCGGGTGCGAATGGATGCTGAACCGGATTTCAGCATGACGGGGACGGGAAAGGCAAGGCATGACCAGCATCGGGATCGTCGGCAGCCAGGGGCGGATGGGCGTCGCGCTCGCCGCCGCAGCAGCGGAAGCGGGGCATGGACATTGCGGCATCGACAAGGGCGGCAATATCGCGAAACTGGCGGCAAGCGCCGACGTGCTCGTCGATTTCTCCTCGCCCGCCGCGCTCGAGGCGACGCTCGACGCCTGCGTGGCGGCGAAGAAGCCGATCGTCATCGGCACGACGGGGCTCGAGGAGCGGCATCATTATCTGATCGACGAAGCGGCGCGCGACATCGCGGTGCTCCAGACCGGCAATACGTCGCTCGGCGTCACCCTGCTCGCGCATCTGGTGCGCGAGGCAGCGGCGCGACTCGACCCCGAATGGGATATCGAAATCCTCGAAATGCATCATCGGAACAAGGTCGACGCGCCGAGCGGCACCGCGCTGCTGCTCGGGCAGGCGGCGGCCGAGGGGCGCCGCATCGATCTCGTCCGCTGCTCGGAGTGCGGCCGCGACGGTGTCACCGGCGCGCGCGGGCACGGCAAGATCGGTTTCGCCAGCCTGCGCGGCGGTACCGTCGCCGGCGACCATGACGTCATCTTCGCGGGTCCCGAGGAGATGATCACCCTGTCGCACCGCGCCGAGAATCGCATGATCTTCGCGCGCGGCGCGGTGAAGGCGGCGCTGTGGCTGATCCACCAGAAGTCCGGGCGCTACACGATGCCGCAGGTGATCGGGCTGTCCTGACCCGCGATGACGAAAGCCGACATCTTCGAATTTTTCCGCCGCCTGGCCGAGCTCAATCCCGATCCGCAGACCGAGCTGGCGTTCGGCAACACCTATCAGCTGCTCGTCGCCGTCGTGCTCTCGGCGCAGGCGACCGACGTCGGGGTGAACAAGGCGACGCGGGGGCTGTTCGAGACGGTGAAGACGCCGCAGCAGATGCTCGACCTCGGCGAAGACGGGCTGAAGCGGCACATCCGTACGATCGGGCTGTTCAATGCCAAGGCGAAGAATGTCATCGCGCTGTCCGAAATCCTCGTCCGCGACCATGGCGGCGAGGTGCCCGCCGACCGCGATGCGCTGGTCGCGCTTCCGGGAGTCGGGCGCAAGACCGCCAATGTCGTGATGAACTGCGCGTTCGGTGCGGAAACCTTCGCGGTCGACACGCACATCTTCCGCGTCGGCAACCGCACCGGGCTCGCGCCGGGCAAGACGGTGCTCGTGGTCGAAAAGCAGCTCGAACGCAAGGTGCCGGCGCCGTTCCGCGTCGGCGCGCACCACTGGCTGATCCTGCACGGCCGCTATATCTGCAAGGCGCGGACGCCCGAATGCTGGCGCTGCCCGGTCGCCGACCTGTGCCGCTACAAGCCCAAGACGCCGGCGCCGAACGCGAAGAAAGCAGCCTGACCCGAAGATTCTGCTCGCCATGAACTTGTCGAAGGCCCGTTCTTCCGCCAGCATGGCAGCCGGGACAGGGCTTCCATAGGCTCGGTCCGAACGGATCAGAATAACTCGCTAAAGGGGTCGATCACATGCGTTTTGCTTCCATCTTTCTGGCCTCCGCCGCCCTGCTGGCCGCGGCGCCCGTCCACGCCAAGCCCGCCGATCCCACGGCGGCGAAGGCGATCCTGACGGACAGCATCGCGATTCCGACCGTCGCCGGACGCGGCAAGGTCCCCGAACTGGCGGCCTATTATGCCGGGGTGCTCAAGGCGGCGGGCTTTGCCGACGGCGATATCGTCATCACTCCGATGGGCGAGACCGCTACCTTCGCCGCGACGCTGAAGGGCACGACCGACGCGAAACCCATCCTGCTGCTGGGCCATATGGACGTCGTCGAGGCCGATCCCAAGGACTGGGTACGCGACCCCTTCGTGCCGGTGGAGGAAGGCGGCTATATCTTCGGGCGCGGATCGGAGGACAATAAGTTCGACGTTGCGATGATGGTCGCGACGCTCGCGCAGCTCAAGAAGGACGGGTTCCGGCCGAAGCGCTCGATCATCCTGCTGCTGTCAGGCGACGAGGAAACCGCGATGGACACGACACGCGCGCTCGCCGCGGCCTACAAGGGGGCGGAATTCGCGCTCAACGGCGACGGCGGCGGCGGGCTGATCGGAGAGGATGGCAAGGCCCGATATTACGGTCTGCAGGCGGGCGAGAAGACCTATGCCGACTATGTGCTCGAAGTGACCAATCCCGGCGGGCACAGCTCGCGCCCCGGCGCGGTCAACGCGATCGTCCAGCTGTCCGAAGCGCTGGCGAAGATCGGCGCCTATCGCTTCGCGCCGCAGCAGAACGAACTGACGAAAGCGGGGATGCAGATCGTCGCCGACCAGGTCGGCGGCGCCATCGGCGCGGCGCTCAAGGCCTTCGCCGCCAACCCCGCGGATGCCGGGGCGGTCGCGGCGATCCGCGCCGACCCCGAATATGTCGGCCAGATCGGCACGACCTGCGTGCCGACCCTGATCAAGGGTGGCCATGCCGAGAATGCGCTGCCGCAAAGGGCGACGGCGAACGTCAATTGCCGCATCTTTCCGGGCGTGAGTATCGAGGCGGTGCGTGCCGAACTGGAAAAGGTCGTCGCCGATCCCGCGATCAAGGTGAACACCGACCCCGATGCCACCGCGAGCGACGCCTCGCCGCTGCGCCCCGATGTCGTGGCGGCGGTGACGAAAGCGGTGCACGCGCGCTACCCCGGGCTGCCGATCATCCCGTCGATGAGCGCGGGCGCGACCGACAGCCTGCATTTTCGCGCGCAAGGCGTTCCCAGCTATGGCGTCGCGGGGCTGTTCAGCAAGGCGAGCGACAGCTTCGCGCACGGCCTCGACGAGCGCGCGCCGGTCGATGCGATCCCCGGCGCGCTGGCGCATTGGGACAGCCTGCTGCGCGACCTGTCGAAATAGAGCGTGATCACCTTGGATTGAAAATGTCGGATACTTCCGTACTGGCGGGAGCCCGGAGTGGGAAGAGCCGAGGTCGGCACCGGCCCGCTCCGGGTTCCGGCCTAGGGGCCGATCGGCAACTATCCCTTTCCGGCAAGGGCCGTTCCCCGGCGAAAGCCGGGGTCCGGATGGCGTAGTCTGCCCCGCGCGGACCCCGGCTTTCGCCGGGGAACGGGACCTTACCTGCCTGAGGAGCATATATGCAGGGGTCTCTTCGCTCGCCGTCGGGCGGGCGAAGAGCGGGTGGCAAATCTCCGTCGTCGGGTCCAATATGGGGGAAGGGGGGCAGCGGCTGGAGCGAAGATGGGCGAGAGGCTTTCCACCGTGATCGTCGGCGGCGGTCCGGCCGGCATGGTCGCCGGGCTGCTGCTCGCGCGCGCCGGCGTTCGCGTGACGGTGCTCGAAAAGCATCGGGATTTTCTGCGCGACTTCCGCGGCGACACGGTGCATCCGTCGACGCTCGACCTGTTCCGCCAGATCGGGCTGCTCGACGAGTTGCTTGCCCTGCCGCATGCGCGGTTCGACACCGCGACGCTCGACCTGCTCGGCCGCCGCTATACGATCGCGACCCTCCGGCATTTGCCGGTCGCGGCGCCCTATATCGCGATGATGCCGCAATGGGACCTGCTCGATTTCATCGCGCGGCAGGCGCGGCGCTATCCGACCTTCGACCTGCGGATGACAACCGAAGCGGTCGCGCCGGTACTCGACGCCGCGGGCCGCGTCGCAGGCGTGTCGCTGGCGAGCGGCGAGGCGCTGCCTGCGCGGCTCGTCATCGCCGCCGACGGCCGTCGCTCGGTGCTGCGCGAGGCAGCCGGCCTGCCGCGCGAGGACCTCGGCGCGCCGATGGACGTGCTCTGGTTCCGCGTCCCGATGCCCGAAGGCGGCGCGCCCGCCGACGTCCCGCTCGGCTCGATCGGCCGGCGCGGCATGGTCGTCGCCATCCCGCGGACCGGCTATTGGCAATGCGCTCGGATCATCGAGAAGGACGGCTTTCCGGCAATCGCGGCGCGGGGGATCGACGCCTTCCGCGCCGACGTCGTCGCGCTCGCGCCGGGACTGGCCGCCGGAATCGACGCCATCGCCGGCTTCGACGACGTCAAACTGCTGTCGGTCGCGCTCGACCGCCTCACCCTCTGGTCGCGGCCGGGGCTGCTCGCGATCGGCGACGCCGCGCATGCGATGTCGCCGGTCGGCGGCGTCGGCATCAATCTCGCGGTACAGGATGCGGTCGCTGCGGCAAATGTCCTGGCCGCCCCGCTGGCACGCGGCGACGACCCCGACCCGCTGCTGCCGCGCGTGCAGGCGCGGCGCTGGACGCCGACCGTGCGGATGCAGGCGATCCAGCGTATCGCGCACGACCGCGTGATCCTGCCGGTGCTGCGCGGCGAGGTCGACCATGTGCCCTTCGCCGTGAAGCTGCTCGACCGCGTCCCGCTGCTTCGCCGCATCCCCGGCCGCATCCTCGGTCTCGGCTTCGGGCGCGAGCATGTCGAATCGCCGCTGGCCGGGGCCGGGCGATGACCTCATCCTACGACGCGCTGATCATCGGCGCCGGGCACAACGGCCTCGTCTGCGCCTTCTATCTTGCGCGCGCGGGGTTGAAGGTGCGGATCGTCGAGGCGCGCGACGTCGTCGGCGGCGCCGCGGTGACGGAGGAATTCGCGCCGGGCTTCCGCAACTCGGTCGCGAGCTATACGGTCAGCCTGCTTCAGCCGAAGGTGATCGCCGACATGGCGTTGGCCGAGCACGGCTATCGCGTGATCGAGCGCCCGATCAGCAATTTCCTGCCGCAGCCGGGCGGCGGCTATCTGAAGCTCGGCGGCGGGATCGCGCGCACGCAGGCCGAATTCCGCAAGTTCAGTTCGCGCGATGCCGAGGCTCTGCCTGCCTATTATGCCGCGCTCGAACGGGTCGCCGACCTGCTCCGCGACCTTGCGCTGCGCGTGCCGCCCAATGTCGGCGAAGGGATGCGGACGTGGCTCGACGGCGTGCGGCAGGGGCAGCGCTTCGCGCGCCTCGACCTCGAAACGCAGCGCGACGTGCTCGACCTGTTCGCGCGGTCGGCGCGCACCGTCCTCGACGGCTGGTTCGAGAGCGAGGCGGTGAAGGCGGCCTTCGGCTTCGACGCGGTGGTCGGCAACTATGCCTCGCCCGACGCGCTCGGCAGCGCCTATGTCCTGCTCCACCATGTCTTCGGCGAGGTGAACGGGCGGAGGGGGGCATGGGGCCACAGCGTCGGCGGCATGGGCGCGATCACGCAGATCATGGCGCAGGTCTGCCGCGCCGCGGGGGTCGAGATCAGCCTCGAAAGCCCGGTCGCGCGGGTGCTCGTCGACGGGGAGCGGGCGGTCGGGGTGCGGCTGTTGGGGGGTGAGGAGATTGCCGCCGACCGCGTCGTCGCCAATGTCGGGCCGAAGCTGCTCTACGATCGCCTGATCGACGCCGCCGACCTTCCCGCCGATTTCCGGCGGCGGATCAGGGCGTTCAAGGTAGGAAGCGGCACCTTCCGGATGAACGTCGCACTGACCGGACTGCCGAAATTCACCTGTCTTCCCGAACCCGGCGAGCATCACCAGTCGGGAATCATTCTGGCACCGACGCTCGATTACATGGACCGTGCCTTCCTCGATGCGAAGCGCTACGGCTGGTCGAAGGCGCCGATCGTCGAGATGCTGATTCCGTCGACCGTCGACGACAGTCTCGCGCCCCCAGGCTACCATGTCGCGAGCCTGTTCTGCCAGCAATTCGCGCCCGAACTGCCCGATGGACGCGACTGGGATACGGAAGAAGGCGCGGCGGCCGACGCGATCCTCGACACGGTCGAGGCACACGCCCCCGGCTTTCGCGCCAGCATCGTCGCCCAGACACGGCTCAGCCCCAAAGGGCTCGAACGCCGGTTCGGCCTGGTCGGCGGCGACATCATGCACGGCGCGATGAGCCTCGACCAGCTATGGGCGGCGCGGCCGGTGCTCGGTCACGGCGGCTATCGCGGGCCGGTGAAGGGACTCTATATGTGCGGCGCGGGCACCCACCCCGGCGGCGGCGTCACCGGCGCGCCGGGGCATAATGCCGCGCACGTCATCCTGCGCGACCGCAGTCTGTTCGCGCCGCGCTGGCGCTGAGCGGGCGCGTTCAGCCCTTCGCCCGCGCCTTGGCGATCGCCTGCTTGAGCGCGGCAAAGCCGACCTGCCCCTGGAACAGCTGATCGCCGACGACCCAGGTCGGGGTGGCGTTGAGCTGGAGTTGGCTGGCGATGGCGAGGTTGCTGTCGAGTTCGCGCTGAAACAATGCCTCGTTCGCGGTCGCGTCGGCGCTGCCGTCGGTGACCACCCCAGCCCTGGACGCCGCCTCGGCGATCGCCGCAGGGGATAGCGAGGAGGCGGCGAACATCGCGTGGTGGAAGGCATCGTAGCGCCCCTGCCGCGCCGCGGCGAGCGCCATCAGCGCGGCGTCGCGGCTCTGCGGCGCGATGATCGGCAATTCGCGGAACACGACCTTCAGCCTCTTGTCCTCGCGGATCAGCCGGTCGACGTCGGGCACGCTCGCGCGGCAGAAGCCGCAGGCATAGTCGGTGAAGACGACCAGCGTGACGTCGCCGTCGGCATGTCCCGCCCAGGCGCCGGCATAGGGTTTTTCGAGCGCGGGGCGGATTGCGTCGATCGCCTTCGCGATCTCCTTGTCGCGCTGCGCCTCCAGCGCCTGCGGGATGAGGTGGGGGTTGGATTGGATGTAATTTGCGACGATCGTCTCAACCTCGCCCTTGCTGAGGCCGCCGCCGAAGCGCCCGCCGAGCCAGAAAGCCGCGGCGAGCAGCACGATCGCGGCGATGCCGCCCGCCAGCCATGCCCGTGTCGATCCGCCGTCCATTCCCGCTCCCCCGATATGCGGCATAGGCCCGGCCGCTAGCGCGCGCGGCGGCGGCGGCGAACGGTCGTCCACCTCGGCGACCGCGCCGGATTTCGTCTTCTTCGGCGCCGGCGCGACCGCGGGCTCGCCGGCGAACAGCGGCAGGTCGGGCGCCGCCGGCTTCGCCTCGGCGGCCTCGCGTGCGAGGAGCTGTTCGAGCCCCGAGGGCGGCGGAGCGGGCTCCTCGGGCGGGGAGGGGCGCAATTTGGTCGCGGCCTCGCCGATCCCTTCCTTGCCCGCCTTCGCGACCGATTCGAGTCCGGCGCGCGTCCGGTCCGCGACCTCGCCGAGCCCGTGTCCGGCCTTGCTCGACAGCTTCGCGACCCGGTCGCCGAGCGCGAGGCCGGCCCAGCCGCGCCGCCCGCCTTCGCGGCGGCGCGTCCGGCGCCCGCGGCCCCGCGGCCCACGGCGCGCGCCGCGCGGGCCGAGAGGGCGCCGCCCAGCCGCGCGAGCGCGCGGCTGCGGCGCGGAATCTCCATCGCCTCGACCTTCGCGGGAATATCGGCGCGCGCGCCGACCGCGATCGTCCAGTCGGCAAAGGCCTCGGCGCCCGTGCGCAGCCGTTGCCACGCGCCCTGCGCGCCCGCGCGTATCCGGTCGGGCTTCACCAGCGGCGCACGCGGCCGCTCCTCCGCCGCGGGATAGCGCGACAGGTCGATGCCGACCGGCGGCGACTCCTTCGGCTTGGCGAGCCCTCCGTCGTCGAGTCCCCCGCCGGCGCGCGGTGCGCCTTGCGGGCCCGGCGCCGGCCCCGGATCACGAAGCCAGGGCTGGTAATAATCTTCCTTGTTGTCCGTCACTTGCTGCCCTTGTGCATCACAGGATCGCGATGCCGTCCCGTCGTTTGCGCGAATCTAGCGCCGTTTGCGCGTTCGTTCCACCTCGGCGCGGGCGACCAGCGAAATATCCTGCGCCCGTATCCAGTCGGGCGAGCCTTGCGGCAGGCCCTGCATCGCGGTTTCGGCATTACGCAGCGCAAGCGATGCCTGTCCACCCTCGAGGCTGAATCGCTCCGCCGAGGCGAGCGCGGCGCGCGCCTGATCGCCCTTGCTCGCATAGACGATGCCGAGCTGGTACCAAGCGAAGGGATTTTCATTGTCGAGCGCGACCGCGGTCTTCAGCACCTTTTCGGCCTCGGGGTAATTGGCCGGATCCTCGGTCGCGATCAGCGCATGGCCGAGCAGCGCGGCGATCAGCGGCTGCGACCGCGAATTGGCGACCGCCTTGCGCAGCGCCGGGATCGCGTCGCGCGGGCGCCCCGATTCGAGCAGGATCTGGCCTTCGAGTTCGAGGAAATAGGGATCCTCGGGATCGGCGGCGATCAGCCCCTCGACTTCGGTCAGCGCCTTTTGCGGATAGGCGCTCTTGTGCCAGGCATAGGCGCGGGCATAGCGCGCGGGGACGCTGGTGTTGCTTTCGGGATAGAGGCGCAGCGTTTTCGCCGGTTCCGCGACGAATCCCACCAGTTTCGCCTTTACCCGCTCGAAACGCCGTTCGATCTGCGGGTCCGACGGCTTGTCCCACGCCGGATCGACGACATAGACCTCGCGCAGCGCCTGGATGCGGTCGCCCGACAGCGGGTGGGTGCGGCCATAGGCCTGGTCGTCGTCCTGCTTGATCGCATAGCGGAATTCGATGTTCTGCAGCCGCTTGAAGAAGGCGAGGCTGCCCTTGCCGCTGATCCCCGCCTTCGACAGATATTGCGCGCCCGCGGCGTCGGCGGTCGCTTCCTGCACGCGGCTGTAGGCGAGGAATTTGCCGAGCGCCGCCTGCTGGCCCGCCATCAATATTCCCATGCCCGCCTCGCCGCCGCCCGCGGCGATCGCCGCGGCGCCGAGCAGCAGGCTGACCAGCGAGATGCCGGTCGCGGCCTTGATGCCGTCGTTGGTGCGGATCGCGTGGCCGCCCATGACGTGGCCCAGTTCGTGCGCGAGCACGCCCTGCACCTCGTTGGCGCTGCCGGCCGCCTCGATCAGCCCGCTGAAGACATAGATGTCCTGGCTGCCCGCGACGAAGGCGTTGATACTGGGATCGCCGAGCATGTGGACGCGCACCTGGCCCGGGCGCAATCCCGCCGCGACGAGCAGCGGGTCCATCATGTCCTTCAGCAATGCCTCGGTCTCGGCGTCGCGCAGGATCGATTGCGCCATCGCCGGCCGCACCGCGACCGCGAGCATCGCCAGCAGCACCAGCAGGGCGCGCAGCAAGGAACGCGGGCCGGCGGCCCGGTGCGTGGCGTGCGGCAGGGTCATCGCTGCCTTGGTGGCGCCCCGCGCCTGAACATCGACTGAAGCCATGCAGGACTTATTGGGGCGCGGCGGACGGCGGCGCAAGATGCGCCGCACCGATTCCGCGGCGGGGCGTCGACCGCCCCGGCCGCGGAATCGGCATTGGGGGGCGGGCGGTGCCGATATCCGCCGACGAAAGTCGGTTGCCGGACGAGGACGCGCCAGAGCATGATGACTTTGGTTCGACCCGCTTCGTCATTGTGACCCCGGACCTGATCGGCGTTTATACCTTGGAGACAGGGACGCTGGTGATCCCCGGCGAAAGCCGGGGCCCATGCGAGGCAGGCGCACATAGCTGGACCCCGGCTTTCGCCGGGGAACGCTCACTTGTCGGATGGGGATAATTGCGGACCTGATCCGGGGAAAGCCATCCAGGGCGGTTTGCACTACCCTGGATTGCCGCGCGGCTTCGCCGCTCGCAATGACGAGTCCATTCGATGTCATCGCCCTTTTGGAACGGCCCCCGACTTTCGCCGGGGACCGCGCGGCGCCGCGCGGCCCGGCGTGGATCAGTTGCCGAAGGTGCGCTGCCACCAGCCGCGACGCGGCTCGCCCGTGGCTTCGTCCACCGCGTCGTCGCCGTCGGCGACGGTCGCCGGTTCGGCCTCGCGTTCGGGCGCCGTGACGGGAGCCTCGGCAGCTTCCGCTGGGGTGGCTTCGGCGGCGGCGACAGCCTTCTTGCTGCGGCTTGCGCGCTTTTTCGGCGCGGGCTTGGCTTCGGCTTCCACCGGCGGCGTCGCTTCGGGCGCGGCGGCGGGGGCTTCGGTGGCTTCGGCTTCGGCCGGGGCTTCGGCCGGAGCAGCCTTGGGCTTGCGCGGCGCGCGCTTGCGCTTCGGCTTCTCTTCGGCGGCCGGCGCTTCGGCCTCGACCTCGGCTTCGACGGCGACGGGCTCGGGCGTTTCGGCTTCGGGAGCTTCGGCTTCGACCGGTGCGGCTTCGGTCACACCCTCGTCGGTGGCCTCGGCCTTCTTGCGGCCGCGTCCGCCGCGGCGACGGCGCGGCTTGGCTTCCGCTTCGTCGGCCGGAGCCTCGGCAGGCGCTTCGGCTTCCGCCGGTTCGACGTCAGCCGATTCGGCCGCCATTCCGGTGTCCGCTTCCGCGTCGGTATCGGCATCGCCGGCGTCGCCATTCTCGCCGCTTTCGCCATTTTCGTCGTCGCGACGTCCGCGGCGCCCGCGGCGGCGGCGGCGGCGGCGCTTGCGGCCGTCGCCATCGCCTTCGTCGTGCGGACGATCGGCGCGTTCCTCCTCGTCCTCCTCGGCGGTCTCATCGTCGAAGCTCTCGTCTTCCTCCTCCTCGATCTCGACGATCGGGGCGAAGCTGCGCTGCTGCGTGGGCGGCGGACCGCCGACCTCGACCGCCATCCGCGCGCCCTCGGTTTCGCCGTCGGGCAGGATTTCGACGGAGACGCCGTAGAGTTCCTCGATCTCGCGCAGTTCGCGGCGCTTTTCGTTGAGCAGGTAGAAGGTCGCTTCCTGGCTCGCGCGCAGCGTGATCCGGCTGCCCTTGCCGCGCGCCGCTTCCTCCTCGATCAGGCGCAGCGCCGACAGGCCGGCCGAGCTGGCGGTGCGGACGAGCCCGGTGCCCTCGCAATGCGGGCAGGGGCGCGTCGAGGCTTCGAGCACGCCGGTGCGCAGGCGCTGGCGGCTCATCTCCATCAGCCCGAAGCCCGAGATGCGGCCGATCTGGATGCGGGCGCGGTCGTTCTTCAGCGCTTCCTTCATCGCACGCTCGACCTTGCGGACGTTCGAGCCGTGATCCATGTCGATGAAGTCGATGACGATCAGCCCCGCCATGTCGCGCAGGCGCAGCTGGCGCGCGATCTCGTGCGCGGCCTCCAGGTTGGTGTTGAGCGCGGTCTGCTCGATATTATGCTCGCGCGTCGAACGGCCCGAGTTGATGTCGATCGACACCAGCGCCTCGGTCGGGTTGATGACCAGATAGCCGCCCGACTTGAGCTGGACGACGGGATTGAGCATCCCGGCGAGCTGATCCTCGACCCCGTAGCGCTGATAGAGCGACACCGGGTCGGCATATTGCTTCACGCGCCGCGCGTGGCTGGGCATCAGCAGCTTCATGAACTGCTTCGCGGCCTTGTAGCCCTCGTCGCCCTCGACGAGCACTTCCTCGATATCCTTGTGATAGATGTCGCGGATCGCGCGCTTGACCAGGTCGCTGTCCGAATGGACCAGTGCTGGGGCGCTCGACGCCAGCGTCTTTTCGCGAATCTCGTCCCACAGGCGGGCCAGATAGTCGAAGTCGCGCTTGATCTCGGTCTTGGTGCGGCTCATCCCCGCGGTCCGGACGATGCAGCCCATCGTCGGCGGCAGATTGAGATCGTCGATCATCGCCTTGAGCTTGCGACGGTCGGCGCCGTTCGAGATCTTGCGGCTGATGCCGCCGCCGTGCATCGTGTTCGGCATCAGCACGCAATAGCGGCCGGCGAGCGACAGATAGGTGGTCAGCGCGGCGCCCTTGTTGCCGCGCTCTTCCTTGACGACCTGAACCAGCATCACCTGGCGGCGGCGGATGACGTCCTGAATCTTGTAGCGGCGGCGCAGCGACATGCGGCTTTCGCCGTCGTCTTCGCCGTTCCGGCCGCGCCCGCGGCCCTTGCGGCCACCGCGCGCCCGTCCGCGCCCGCGGCGCCCGCCGCGGTCGTCCTTCGATTCCTCGGCGTCGCCATTGTCGGTATCGGATTCGCCGTCGCCATCGCCGGCCTCGGCGTCCATGTCGTCGTCGCTGTCCTCGCCGACCGTCACCGGTGCCGGGGCGTCGCCATTCTCGTCGTCGTCATGTCCCTCGACCTCGGCGACGTCGCCTTCCAGCTCGTCGAGATCCTCTTCGGCGCGCATCGCCGCCTCGGCGGCATGCTCGGCCTCTTCGCGGAGCAGCGCTTCGCGGTCTTCCTTCGGAATCTGGTAATAATCGGGGTGGATTTCGCTGAAGGCCAGGAAGCCGTGACGGTTGCCGCCATATTCGACGAACGCCGCCTGCAGCGACGGTTCGACGCGGGTGACCTTGGCCAGATAGATATTGCCCTTGAGCTGCTTGTGCTCGGCGGACTCGAAATCAAACTCCTCGATGCGGTTTCCCTTGGTGACGGCGACCCGGGTTTCTTCCCGGTGCCGCGCGTCGATCAACATGCGCGTGGTCATTGTAAACACTCCAAGCGCGCCGCGGCGCGCCAACAGAAAATCCCGCGGACGCGCCCGATCGGCGGCCGCGGCGGATAAGGGTGAAACGGAAAAAGACGTTATTGCCGCGCGGGCCCCGCGTCCGATCGTGGGCGCGCATGCGGTCTTCCGCCGCGACGACCGCGGGCGCGAAGGCGCCTGCGTCGCGGGAAGAAGAGGGCATGGCAAGCCTCATGCGGCATCAACCTGGTTATCGGGGCGACCGGATCGGCTGGGCGACACCTGAAGGATCGCGTCGGCCGCCCGGTCATCCGGGTGGACTGGCGGCGGGTCGTCCTTCCCCGCGTGTCCGGCGCCGGGGCAGCCGCGATCCGCGATTCGCGCGGGTCGGGCCCTTCCCCTCGAAAGGCCGGACGGCGCCGGGAACGACACCGCCAGTGCGGGGGGTGCTAGCATCGGCATCGCCGGACGGCAACCTCCACCGCCCGATAAAGATGGGAAGGCGCCCGTGCGTTGCAAGATTGCCGCACCGGGGCGCACCGGCGAATCGTGCTGAATCGCCGGTTAACCCTGCCGGTTGACGCCCGTTTGAGGTGCGATGGCTAATGGACGGTTCACGACTTTCCGCCGCCGGGGGCCTCGATGTTCTGGAATAAGCGCTGGACCACTGCCTGTCAGGGACGGCATAATCGCCCGATGGGCCTGCTGTTCGTCCTCCTGACGCTGCTGTGGAATCCGCCGGTGGCGCTCGCGGGGCAGATCGGTGCGATCGAGATCGGCGATTCCGAAATCACCCTGCGCTTCGATGATCTCGTCGCAGGCGCCTCGACGCTGCTGCTCGCGGGGCCGGATCGCATCGCGCTCGACATCGCGGGGGCGCAGGCGGGGCGGTCGCCCGGCGGGGCGGGGATCGTCCGCGCGGTGCGCCAGGGCCAGCGCGACCCCGCGACCGCGCGCGTCGTGCTCGACCTCGCGCAGCCGGCGCTTGTCTCCGACGCGCGCTTCGCCGCCGACGGCCGCAGCCTCAGCCTGCGCCTGCGGCCCGTCTCGGCCGACGCGTTCGAGCGCGCCGCGCGCGGACCGCGCCTCGAATTGCAGCCGCCCGCGCAATTCCGCGCCAAGCCGCCGCAGAAACGCTACAGCGTCTCGGTGCCGATCGGCCAGCCGAAGCCCGCGCTGCCGCTGCCGCGGATCGAGGGCCCCGACAATCCGCGCCTGCCGCTCGTCGTCATCGACGCCGGGCATGGCGGGCACGATCCCGGCGCCATCTCTCCGCACAGCGGCAAGCGCGAGAAGGACATCACGCTGGCGATCGCCCGCGCGACGCGCGACGAACTGCTCGCGTCGGGCCGGGTGCGCGTCGCGCTGACCCGCGCCGACGACCGCTATCTGGTGCTCGAGGAGCGCTACGGCATCGCCCGGCGCCTGAAGGCCGACCTGTTCATCTCGATCCACGCCGACGCGGCGGAGAATGAACAGGCGAACGGCGCGTCGGTCTATACGCTGTCCGAGGTCGCGTCGGACCGCGAGGCCGCGAAGCTCGCGGCGCGCGAGAACAAGGCGAACATCATCAATGGCGTCGACCTCGGCGCGCACAGCAGCGAGGTGTCGTCGATCCTGCTCGACCTGACCCAGCGCGAGACGATGAACGTCGCCTCCGACTTCGCGCGGCTGCTCCAGCGCGAGGCCGCCGATGCCGTGCATTTCCGCACCACCGCGCATCGCTTCGCTTCCTTCGTCGTGCTCAAGGCGCCCGACACGCCGTCGGTCCTGTTCGAAACCGGCTTCATCTCGAACAGGGAGGACGCTGATTTCCTGAGTTCGGCGACGGGGCAGAAGAAGGTCGCGCGCGGGGTTCGCGACGCGGTGCAGGTGCATTTCGCGCGGCAGATCGCGGCGCGCTGACGCTTCACCTTGATTTCGGCGGCGTGCGGCGCCAGCCTCGGGCCCTTCTCCATTCGAGGCAAGAAGGCGACGCATGGCCGACGATCTCACCCTCCACGCGCATCTCATCGGCCGCCAGGGCTCGCGCGCCGACCTCAACACCCCGGTGCTGGTGCTCGACGTCGACGCGCTCGACCGCAACATCGCGGCGATGGCGGCAACGGCCGCGCGGCACGGCGTCGCGCTGCGCCCGCATGCCAAGACGCACAAGAGCGTCGACATCGCGCGGCGCCAGATCGCCGCCGGGGCGGTCGGTGTCTGTTGCGCGAAGATCGGCGAGGCCGAGGCGCTGACCGGGGGCGGCATCGCGGGCATTCTGATCACCTCGCCCGTCGCCGCGCCGCGCGCGATCGAGCGGCTGGCGAAGCTGGCGGCGCACGCCGACGGGCTGATCGCGGTGGTTGACCATCCCGACGTCGCGGCGCGGATCGACGCCGCGCTCGCCGCGGAGGACGCGCGGCTCGACGTGCTGATCGACATCGACCCCGGCATCGCGCGCACCGGCGTCGCATCGCCCGAGGCGGCGGTCGCGCTGGCGCGGACGATCGCGGGGCTGCCGCGCCTCGACCTGCGCGGCGTGCAATTTTATTGCGGGTCGCAGCAGCATATCGCCGACCATGCCGAGCGCGCCGCCGCGATCGCGGAGCGCACCCGCTATCTGGAAAGCGCGATCGCGGCGCTGACCGGCGCGGGCTTCGCGCCCGGCATCGTCAGCGGATCGGGGACGGGCACCCACCGCATCGACATGGACCTGGGCGTCTTCACCGAATATCAGGCGGGCAGCTATGTCTTCATGGACAAGCAGTATCTCGATTGCGACCTGACCGGCGACGGCGCCTGCCCCTTCGAGGTCGCGCTCGGCGTCGATGCGCGCGTGGTCAGCGCCAACCACGAGCGGCTGGTGACGATCGACGCGGGCTTCAAGGCGTTGTCGACCGACGGCGGGGTGGCGGTCGTGCGGCGCGGCGCGCCCGAAAGCGCGCAGTTCGCCTTCATGGGCGACGAGCATGCCGCGCTCGTCGCGCCGGGCATCGGGGCGATGCTCGCGCCCGGCGATCCGGTGACGCTGACCGTGCCGCACTGCGACCCGACGGTGAATCTCTACGATCATTACCATGTCGTGTCGGGTGACACGCTCGTCGCCATCTGGCCGGTCAGCGCGCGCGGCCGGGCGCGATAGCGCGCCTTCGCGGGCCCGGGCGGGCCGGGCGGTCCGCCGCAAGCCCGCTTCCCTTTCGACGATGCAGGCTTTAGAGGCTGTGCGCATATGGCTTCCGACACCGCGTCCCATTTCCGCCTGCGCCTGCGCCGCGACAGCAATGCCGTCATCGCCTGGCTGCGCGAGATGTGGGCACGCCGCTGGTTCCGCTGGCTCGGCTCGCTCGCGGTGGCCGGGCTGGTGGCGTTCCTGCTGGCCTGGGCGATCTTCGCGCGCGACCTGCCGTCGGTCGACCAGCTGCGCGATTACGAGCCGCCGCTGCCCACCCTGGTCCGCGACGGCGAGGGCAAGCCGGTGCACGCCTATGCCCGCGAACGGCGCGTCCAGCTCGAATACAGCGAATATCCGCAGCTGCTGGTTCGGGCCTATCTGGCGGCGGAGGACCGCACCTTCTTCGAACATGGCGGCATCGACTATCCAGGCGTCGTCTCCGCGATCCTCACCAACCTGAAGAGCGACGGCCGCCCGGTCGGCGCCTCGACGATCACCCAGCAGGTCGCGAAGAACCTGCTCCTCTCCAACGAAGTCAGCTACACGCGCAAGATTCGCGAGGCGATCCTCGCCAAGCGCATCGAGGCGGCGCTGAGCAAGGAGCAGATCCTCGAACTCTACCTCAACGAAATCCCGCTCGGCCGTCGCGCCTTCGGCGTGCAGGCGGCGGCGCGCGCCTATTTCGACAAGGACGTCGACCAGCTCGCGCTGCACGAGATGGCGTTCCTCGCCATCCTGCCCAAGGCGCCCGAAACCTATGGCCGCGCGCGCAACGCCGACAAGGCGCTGGCGCGGCGCAACTTCGTTCTCGGCCAGATGCAGCGCAACGGCTGGATCACCGCGGCGCAGCGCGACGCGGCGCAGGCGATGCCGCTCGGCCTGACCGACGCCGGCAACCGGGCGGTCGCGCAGGTCGGCGGCTATTATATGGAAGAGGTGCGGCGCCAGCTGATCGACGCGTTCGGCGAAACCGCCGAGGACGGACCGCACAGCGTCTATGCCGGCGGCCTGTGGGTGCGCACCGGCTATGACGGCGCGATGCAGACGGCGACGACCGCCGCGCTGCGCCGCGGCCTGATCCGCTACGACGCGGGCAAGGGCTGGTCGGGGCCGATCGCGACGATCGAGGCTGACGACCAATGGGCGAGCCGTCTCGCATCGAGCTTCATCGGCATCGATTACGACGGCTGGCGCGTCGCCGCGGTGCTGTCGAAATCGGCGGGCGAGGCGCGGATCGGTTTCGCCGACGGGTCGACCGGGCGGTTGCCGGCGGGCGCCGCGGGCATCGGCTATCGCAAGACCGGCGGCAGCGCCTTTTCGGCGCTGCGCCCCGGCTATCTGATCGCGGTCAAGGCGACCGCGCCCGGCGTCTACGCGCTGAAGAACATTCCCGAGGTGTCGGGGGGCATGGTGGTCGAAAGCCCGCATTCGGGCCGCATCTATGCGATGCAGGGCGGTTTCGACGTCCGCCTGTCGCCGTTCAACCGCGCGACGCAGGCCGAACGGCAGCCGGGATCGACGATCAAGCCCTTCGTCTATGCGACCGCGCTCGACAACGGCATGACCCCGGCGACGATGATCGTCGACGGACCCTTCTGCGTCTATCAGGGGGCGAATCTCGGCAACAAATGCTTCCGCAACTTCGGCGGCGGCGGCGGGTCGGGCGAGCACACGATGCGCTGGGGCCTCGAACAGTCGCGCAACCTGATGACGGTGCGCACCGCGAGCCAGATCGGCATGGAACCGATCGTCGAAACGATCAAGACGATGGGCATCGGCCAGCACGAACCCTATCTGTCGACCGCGCTCGGCGCCGGGACGACGACGGTCGAGAAACTGGTCAACGCTTATGCGATGCTCGCCAACCACGGCCGCGAGCTGAGGCCGCGCGTCATCGACTATGTGCAGGACCGCCGCGGCAAGGTGATCCTGCCGAAGAACTGGAAGCCGTGCGAGGGCTGCAACGCGTCCGACTGGAACGGCCGGCCGATGCCGCGCTTCGCGCCGTCGGGCAAGCAACTGATGGACCCGATGACCGCCTATCAGACCGTCCACATGCTGGAAGGCGTCGTCCAGCGCGGCACCGCGGTGCGGCTGCGCGACCTGGGCGTGCCGCTGTTCGGCAAGACGGGGACGACCTCCGGGCCGAAGGACGTGTGGTTCGTGGGCGGCACCCCCGATGTGATCGCGGGCGTCTATATCGGCTTCGACCAGCCGCGGAACATGGGCGGCTATGCGCAGGGCGGCAGCCTCGCGGCGCCGATCTTCAAGGATTTCTTCCTCGCCGCGCTGACCGACGCGCCGCCGGTGCCCTTCACGGCGCCGAAGGGGGTCCGCATGGTCCGCATCGACCGCCAGTCGGGCCGCCGCGTCTATGGCAGCTGGCCGGGCAGCGACCCCAAGGCGTCGGTGATCTGGGAAGCCTTCAAGCCCGAAAGCGAGCCGCGGCGGACGATCCGCGAGGAAGAGATCAAGCCGTCGAAGCCCGCGGCGCGCCCCGACGCCCCGGTCCAGCAGGGACCGAACCGCCGCAGCGACAGCGATTTCCTCGACGATCGCGGCGGGATTATCTGACGCGCGGCGGCTTTTCCTCCGGCGCGCGAGCCTCTATGGCCGGCCCGACTTGATTCAGGAGCAAGACCATGCGCGCCGAAGCGCAGGACCATATCGACACGATCAACGCCGCGCTCGCGCTGGTGCGCCGCTTTCTCGACTGGGACCGCGCGCTGCGCCGTCTCGACGAACTCAATGCGAAGGTCGAGGACCCGACGCTGTGGGACAATCCCAAGGCGGCGCAGGAAGTGATGCGCGAGCGTCGCCGCCTCGACGAAGCGATCGGCGCGACGCGCGCGATCGAGACCGAGATGGCCGACACCGCCGAGCTGATCGAACTGGCCGAGGCGGAGGGCGACGACGCGCTGGTCGACGATGCGGTCGCCAGCCTCGCGGCGCTGGCCGCGCGCGCCGAGGAGGACAAGGTCCGGGCGCTGCTGGCGGGCGAAGCCGACGGCTATGACTGCTATATCGAGGTGCATGCGGGCGCCGGCGGCACCGAAAGCCAGGACTGGGCCGAGATGCTGCAGCGCATGTACATGCGCTGGGCCGAGAAGCGCGGCATGAAGGTCGAACTGATCGAATATCAGGCCGGCGAGCAGGCGGGCATCAAGTCGGCGACGATGCTGGTCAAGGGCGAGAACGCCTATGGCTACGCCAAGACCGAAAGCGGCGTCCACCGGCTCGTCCGCATCTCGCCCTACGACAGCTCGGCGCGCCGCCACACCAGCTTCTCCAGCGTCTGGGTGTATCCGGTGATCGACGACAATATCGAGATCGAGATCAAGGAAAGCGACCTCAAGATCGACACCTACCGCGCGAGCGGAGCGGGCGGCCAGCACGTCAACACGACCGATTCGGCGGTGCGCATCACCCACGTGCCGACCGGCATCATCGTCGCCTCGCAGATCGACCGGTCGCAGCACAAGAACCGTGCGACCGCGATGAACATGCTGAAGGCGCGCCTCTACGAAGCCGAGTTGCAGAAGCGCGAGGCCGAGGCGTCGGGCGAATATCAGGCGAAGACCGAGATCGGCTGGGGGCACCAGATCCGTTCCTATGTCCTCCAGCCCTATCAGCTGGTGAAGGACCTGCGCACCGGCGTCACCTCGACCGCGCCGCAGGACGTGCTCGACGGGGCGCTCGATCCGTTCATGGCGGCGGCGCTGTCGCAGAAGGTGACGGGCGAGACGGTCGAGGTGGAGGACATCGACTGATGGCCTTCGCGGGCGTCCGCCCGGCGGCCGCCGCGCTGGCGCTGCTCGCCGCGCCGCTGGCGCTCGCCGGCTGCGACGCGCCGTGGAGCGACGATAGCGACCGCGTCGAGACCGCGCGCGAATTTCCGCCCGCCGACCGCCCCGTCGCGCCGATCACCTCGACCAAATGGTCGACCGAGGAAGCGCGCGACCGCGTCAACGAGGCAGAGGACGTCATGGATTCGGCCGATGTCCGTCCCGGCATGACCGTCGCCGACATCGGCGCGGGCGACGGCTATTACACCGTCCGCCTCGCCCAGCGGGTCGGCCCCGGCGGCCGCGTCCTCGCGCAGGACATCCAGCCCGAGGTGATCGAGCGGCTCGCCGACCGCGTCGCGCGCGAACGGCTCGACAATGTCTCGCTGAAACTCGGCGCGGTCGACGATCCACGGCTTCCCGCCGCCAGCTTCGACCGCGTCTTCATGGTGCACATGTATCACGAGATCGGCGAACCCTACGCCTTCCTCTGGCGGCTGCGCCCGGCGCTGCGCCGGAACGGGCAGGTAATCGTCGTCGACGGCGACCGGCCGGTCGCGCAGCACGGCACCCCGTTCCGCCTGCTCGTCTGCGAATTCCAGGCGGTCGGCTACAAGCTGCTCTCCTACAACGACAAGCAGCACGCCGGCGGCTATCTCGCGCGCTTCGTCCCCAGCGGCCAGCGTCCGCGTCCCGACGCGATCAGGGTGTGCAAGAATCCATAGGGCATGTGACGACATCGAATGGCCTCGTCATCGCCCGACTGCGCATCGGGTCGGCAATTATTCCTTTTCGACAAATAACCGTTCCCCGGCGAAAGCCGGGGTCCACGTGGGGCAGCGCTATGCCATCTGGGCCCCGGCTTTCGCCGGGGAACAGCGCCTTACCTGCCTGAAGGACATATGTGCCGATCGGGTCCGGGGTCGCAATGACGAAGTGCGTCAGTAAACGACCAGCGAATCCCCCGGCCCCAGCCCGGCGAGGAAGCTGACGAGTCCGCCCGCCTGTGCTTGCGGCACCAGTTCGCCCGCGGCGGTGCCGGTCAGCGCCAGCCCCGACTGGCAGACGATCAGCGCGACGTCCATCGCGGCCGCTTCCTCGACCATCTGCGCGAGCGTCGGCTGGCCTGCGGCCCGGCGCGGCGCGTCGCCGGCGAAGCGCACGGGCGCGCGCAGCAGGGCCGCCGCATCGCCCTGCAGGAACAGGCGTGCAGGCCGCCCGAGCGCCGCCGAAGCCATCGCCGTTTCGAGCGCCGCATAGAGGCACCGCGCGTCGTCGGCCGCCACGATGATGCTCAGCCCCGGCATGTCGGGCAATCCGGGTCCTTGGCGACCGCGACCTCGCGCCAGCGCCGGTCGAGCATGTCGATGATCGCCAGCCGGCCGGTCAGCGGTCGTCCCCAGCCGGTCAGCGCGCGCACCGCTTCGAGCGCCGCCATCGTCCCGATCATGCCCGGCAGCGCGCCCATCACGCCCTGCTCGGCGCAGTTGATGCCGGGGCGGTCGGGGTCGTCGCCGACCAGGCAGGCGTAGCAGGGGCTGTCGGCGCGCCATCCCTCATAGAGCGCGACCTGCCCGTCGAACGCTCCAATCGCGGCGCTGAGCAAGGGGATATGCCGCGCGACCGCGGTGCGGTTGACCGCGAGCCGCGTGGCGAAATTGTCGCAGCCGTCGAGGATCAGGCTCGCGCCCGCCAGCAGCGCGTCCGCATTGTCCGCGCCGAGCCGCTCGACCGCCGGCACCGCCTCGACATGCGGGTTGATCCGCCGCGCGGCCCGGGCGGCGCACTCGGCCTTGGGGGCGCCGATGTCGGCGTCGGTGAACAGCGGCTGGCGGTGGAGGTTCGACAGTTCGACATGGTCATGGTCGATGATGGTCAGCCGGCCCACGCCCGCCGCGGCCAGATAGGCGGCGGCGGGGCAGCCGATCCCGCCCGCGCCGATCAGCGCGACATGCGCATCCTTCAGCTTCGCCTGGCCCGCGCCGCCGAACTGCGGCACGATGATCTGGCGCGCGTAGCGGTCGAGTTCGGCGTCGGACAGCAAGAGATCAGTCGCCCGGACGCCGCATCTTCATCGCGGACAGCGACCCGACGTCGCGCGGCTTCGGCTCGTCGCCCGCGGCGCCCGCGATGCCGGTCGACCCGAAGCCGCCCGCGCCGCGCGCGGTCTCGTCGAGCGACTCGACCTCGGCAAAGGCCGCGCGCTGGACGGGGGCCGGGACAAGTTGAGCGATGCGGTCGCCGCGCTTCACCTCGAACGGCTCGTCGGACAGGTTGGCGAGGATCACCTTCACCTCACCGCGATAATCGCTGTCGATCGTTCCCGGCGTGTTGAGGCAGGTGATGCCGTGCTTGAGCGCGAGCCCCGAACGCGGGCGCACCTGCACCTCGTATCCCGCGGGAATCGCCATCGCGAAGCCGGTCGCGACGGCGTGGCGCGTGCTCGGACGCAGCGTCAGCGTCTCGGCGGCGACGACGTCCATCCCCGCCGCGCCCGCGCTGGCATAAGCGGGCAGCGGCAGGCCGCCGCCGTTGGGCAGGCGCTGGATGGCGATCTCAATCGTGGGGAAGGGGAATGCGGGTGTCGAGCTCATCGGCGATCTTTTCCATCAATTTGCGGGCGACCGCCTCCTTGGGCAATCTCTCCCAACTGTCCACGCCGTTCTTGCCGACGATGTGAACGCGGTTCGTCTCGCCGCCCATCGGGTCGGCGGCGACGTCGTTGGCGACGATCCAGTCGCAGCCCTTGCGGGCGAGCTTGGCCTCGGCGTGGGCGATCACGTCGTTGGTCTCCGCCGCGAAGCCAACCAGCAGCGGGGGGCGCCGCGGGCTCGTCGCGAGGCTGGCGAGGATGTCGGGATTCTCGGCCAGCGCGAGCGGCGGAACCCGGCCGCTGCCGTCCTTCTTGATCTTTTGCGCTGAGGTGTCGGCGGCGCGCCAGTCGGCGACCGCCGCGACCATGATCGCGGCATCGGCGGGCAGGCCCGCCTCGACCTCGGCCGCCATCTCGCGCGCGGTCTCGACATCGATGCGAATCACGCCCGGCGGGGTGGGCAGCGGCACCGGCCCCGCGATCAGCAGCACCTCGGCCCCCGCCTCGGCGGCGGCGGCGGCGATCGCGAACCCCTGCTTGCCGCTCGACCGGTTGGCGATGTAGCGCACCGGGTCGATCGGCTCGTGCGTCGGTCCCGCGGTGATCAGGATACGGCGGCCGAACAGCGGACGGTGGTTCGCGGGGGCGAAGTCGGGCTGGCCGTCGATGCCTCCTGTCCCGCCGGCGGGCGAGGAAAGAAGCGCCGCGTCGATGGCTTCCATGATCGCGGCTGGCTCGGGAAGCCGGCCCGGCCCATATTCGCCGCACGCCATCTCGCCCTCGTCGGGATCGAGGATCGTCACCCCGTCGCGGCGCAGCGTTGCGACGTTGCGCTGCGTCGCGGGGTGCAGCCACATGCGCACGTTCATCGCGGGCGCGGCAAGCACCGGCTTGTCGGTGGCGAGCAGCAGCGTCGTCGCCAGATCGTCGGCGACGCCCGTCGCCATCCTGGCCAGCAGATCGGCGGTCGCCGGCGCGACGACGACCAGGTCGGCCTGCCGACTGAGCTGGATATGCCCCATCTCGACCTCGTCCTTCAGGTCGAAGAGGCTGGTATAGACCTTGTCCTCGCTGAGCGCGGCGAGCGTCAGCGGGGTCACGAACTGCTCGCCGGCGCGGGTGAGGACACAGCGCACGCCATGCCCCGCCTTCCGCAGCAGGCGCACGAGTTCGATGCTCTTGTAAGCGGCGATGCCGCCGCCGACGATCAGCAGGATGCGCTTGGCGGCCATCGTTCAATATCCCGTCAGAAGTACGTCGAGTGCGCCGACGATGGTAAAATGCTCGCTCTCCAGATTGGCCACCGGCCGCTGAAGCCGCTCGCGCGGTATGGCGAAGATCAACTGGGTCGCCATGACCAGTCGTGCGCCGTTTATGGCAAAGACGGGGTTGAGACGCGGCACCGGGTCGAATCCAGCGACAGGCATAAGCGGAACGACGACACGCGTGACCAGATCATCGAGCAGATCGCTTTGGCAATCGAGCAGGAAACCCAATCCTCGCGACCCCGGATAGACATCGTAGCGTGCCATCAAAACTGCCGATATTGGTCATACGGCATGCCATTTTCGCGGATATAGTCGTTCCAGCTTTCGATTGCGGCGCGATTCTCTTCCTTCCACGCGGCTTCGCGCGCCTTCTTCACCTCGGCGGCGAGTCCGGTCTGGCACGCTTCGCTGACATTGATTCCCAGCCGCCTGGCCTCTTCGACCAGCTCGGCGCTCAGCGACACGTTGGTGGCTTTCTTGGGGCCTTCGAAGCGCGCGGGCCGATTCATCGCCATCTCCTTTGCGCATAAGATATGCGCATATCGGACCTGCTTCAACCCAGCCAGTGCAGCGCGCCCGCGCCCACCGCCGCGCCCGCCAGCGCGGTCAGCGCGTAGCGCCAGCCGACGCGCTTGCCGTTCCGTTCCCACATCAGCGGAATGTCGGGCAGCGGCGGGGCGGGCGGGGCGGCGCCCTTGCGCGGAAGCTGGTCGTCGAGACGGCGGATGATGTCGGGGATCAGCGCCAGCGTCCGGCCCTGTTCGCGGATGCCGTCGGCCAGCGCCGCCTCCGGCCCCAGCTCGTCGCGGATCCATTCCTTCACGAAGGGGCCGGAGACGTCCCACATGTTGATTTTGGGATCGAGCATCGTCGCGACGCCCTCGACCATCACCATCGTCTTTTGGAGCAACAGCAGGTGCGGCTGCGTCTGCATGTCGAAATCGCGCGTGATCGCGAACAGCCCGTCGAGCATCTGCCCGACCGACAGCTCGCTCACCGGCTTGCCGCGCATCGGCTCGCCCACCGCGCGCAGGGCCGTCGCGAACTCCTCGACGCTGTGATAGGCGGGCACATATTGCGCCTCGAAATGGATTTCGGCGACGCGGCGGTAATTGCCCGTGGTCAGCCCATAGAGGATTTCGGCGAGCCAGTAGCGCGCCTGGCGGTTGATCCGCCCCATGATGCCGAAATCGACCGCGGCGATCGTCCCGTCCGCCTTCACGAACAAATTGCCCTGGTGCATGTCGGCGTGGAAGAAACCCTCGGCGATCGCCTGGCGCAGGAAGGCGTGGACGAGATTCGCGGCCAGCGCCTCCATATCGTGCCCGGCGGCGATCAGGGCGTCGCGGTGCGAAATCTTGATGCCGTCGATCCAGTCGAGCGTCATCACGCGCGTCGCCGTGCGGTCCCAGTCGATCGCCGGCACCTGATAGGTCGGCACCGCCGCCATCGCGTCGGCGAGTTCGGACGCCGACGCCGCCTCGCGCCGCAGGTCGAGTTCGCGCAGCGTCCAGCGGCGGAAATTGGCGATCACCTGTCGCGGGCGCAGCCGCGCCGCTTCGCCCCCGAATGCCTCGAGATGCGCGGCCGCCCATTCATAGGTTTCGATATCGCGCGCGAACTGCTTGTCGATGCCGGGGCGGCGGACCTTGACCGCGACCTGGCGTCCGTCGGTGGTCACCGCCCGGTGCACCTGCGCGATCGAGGCCGATCCGACCGGATCGGGATCGAATTCGGAATAAAGGCTGTCCAGCGGCGCCTCGAACGCCGTCTCGATCTCGCGGCGGATCGCGTCGAAGCCGACCGGCGCCAGCGCGTCCTGAAGCGTCAGCAGGTTGCGCGCCGCCTCTTCACCGACGAGGTCGGGACGTGTCGCGAGCGTCTGCCCCAGCTTGACTGCGGCGGGGCCGATCGCCTGGAAGGCGGCGGCATAGTCGGGCACCTTCGGCTGGATCGTTCCCAGCCGTGCGATGCGGCAAAGGCGCTTGACGCCGGCGGGCGTCGTCGGCGCGCTCTCGATTCCGCGCAGCGCGCCGTGGCGCGCCAGAATGCGCCCCCATTTGAGCAGGCGCAGGATATGGGTGACGGGGCGGGTCATTATCTGTTCCCCTCCCGCTTGCGGGAGGGGTCAGGGGAGGGGATGTCGAGGTCGCGCGCTGTGAAACAGGCCCTCCCTCGACCCCTCCCGCAAGCGGGAGGGGAGAAAGTTGGCCCGCTTCTCACGCCTTCCGCCCGCTGTGGATCGCGACGAGGCCGCCGAGGATCGGTTCGACCTTCACCGCGGTAAAGCCCGCGTCGCGAATCATCTGCGCGAAGGCGGGCATCGGCGGAAAGCGGCGAATCGATTCGATCAGATAGCGATAGCTGTCTTCGTCGTCGGCGATCAGCTTGCCGAGCCGCGGCACCAGATGGTGCGAATAGGCGTCATAGGCCTGCGCGAAGCCCGGCCATTCGTTGGTCGAGAATTCGAGGCAGAAGAAGCGCCCGCCATAGCGCAGCACGCGGTGCGCCTCGGCGAGCGCGGCGGGAATGTCGGTGACGTTGCGGATGCCGAAGGCGATCGTATAGGCGTCGAAGAAGCGGTCGGGAAAGGACAGGCTTTCGGCGTTCTGCTCGCTCCATACGAGGCTGTCGATGCCGCGCGCCGCCGCGCGCTCCATGCCGACGGCCAGCATATCGGGATTGATGTCGGCGACGGTGATGCTGGCGCCCGACGGCTCCATGCGAAAGGCGATGTCGCCGGTACCCCCCGCCATGTCGAGGATCGCCTCGCCGGCGCGCGGCTTGACGCGGCGCACGAAGCGGTCCTTCCACAACCGGTGGAGACCGCCTGACATCGCGTCGTTCATGATGTCGTATTTGCGCGCGACGCGGCTGAACACCTCGCCGACCATTGCGGTCTTCCGGCCCGCTGGAACCTGTTCGTAACCGAAGCTGACGGTGTCGGGCGTAGCCATGGAGTCGCGCCTTTGCGGGATGGGGGAGAGAAGTCTGACCGGCCTTTAGCCGGGCCTTGCCGCCCGCGCAAATGCCAGTTACCGCGCGGAGGAAATGCCCGAACTTCCCGAAGTCGAAACCACCGTCCGCGGTCTGGCGCCCTTCCTCGAAGGGCAGCGGCTGGCGACGGTGACGACCTTTCGTCCCGACTTGCGCCGCCCCTTCCCGGCCGACCTCGCGCAGCGGCTGACCGGCGCGACGGTGACGGGGCTGTCGCGGCGCGCCAAATACGGCATCGTGTCGACCGATCGCGACGACCACATGATCTTCCATCTCGGCATGTCCGGACGCTGGCGCACCGAGGGCGGCGAGGCGGGCAAGCACGACCATCTGCTCCTCGAAACCGGTGCGGGGCAGCGGTTGTTCCTTCACGATCCGCGCCGGTTCGGTTCGGTCGACCTGGTGGCGGGCGACCCGCTGACGCGCTTTCCGGCCTTCGTCACGCTGGGCCCGGAACCGCTGTCCGACGCGTTTGACGCCGCTTATCTCGCCAAGGCGCTCGCGGGGCGCCGGGCGCCGATCAAGGCGATGCTGCTCGACCAGACGGTCGTCGCCGGGCTCGGCAACATCTATGTCTGCGAGGCGCTCAACATGGCGCGGATCGCGCCGACGCGCGCCGCGGCCGACGTGCCCAAGGCGAAGCTCGCCGCGCTCGTGCCCGCGATCAAGGCGGTGCTCCGCGCCGCTATCGCGGCGGGCGGCTCCACGCTGCGCGATTTCCTGAGCCCGGAAGGCGATCTCGGCTATTTCGCGAAGGACTGGCGCGTCTATGGGCGCGAGGGCGAGCGATGCGAATGCGGCGGCACGATCGCGCGCATCGTGCAGAGCGGCCGGTCGACCTTTCATTGCCCGAAATGCCAGCGCTGATGCGGTCTTTTCCCGCGAAGAGCATTGACCGGGGCGCCCTTCATGGCTATGGGCGCACCCTTCGAGCAGGGTCCGGTCTTCCGGAACCGGCCGCATCCGGACATTGATTCGCTGCACCCGCGCGATTCGGCTGCTCCGCTTTCGGCTGTGCTCCGACCGTTGAACCGATTGGAAGTTTGAGGAATTTATGGCCAATACGCCGCAGGCAAAGAAGCGCATCCGCCGGAACCAGGCGCGCGCCAGCGTCAACAAGAACCGCGTTTCGCGCATCCGCACGCTGGTGAAGAAGGTCGAAGCCGCCGTCGCCGCGGGCGACAAGGACGCGGCGCAGGCTGCGCTCAAGGTGGCGCAGCCCGAAATGGCGCGCGGCGTCGCCAAGGGCGTGCTGCACAAGAACACGGTCGCGCGCAAATATTCGCGCCTGACCAAGAGCGTGAACGCGATCGCCTGATCCGTCGTCCCGAAAGGGGACAAGAGGGCCCGCCGGATATCCTCCGGCGGGCTCTTTTTTGTGCCCGCGATCATGACGCGTCGATGACCATGCTGTTGCATCGCGGTAAGTCGCGGATTTGCCGCGATTCGTTGCCGACGCCACGTTGGCGACTGTCTATAATACTGAAAAATATGAAAAAAACAGGCATTTGACGATTTTCCGAGGGGTCCGGTGAGTCAAGGTTTTTATTTCAGTATTTTTACAGGCCGCGCCCTTGATCGACTCGCCCGAGCCTGACTAGACAAGGGCGTCGCTGGCCATCGCCGACGGCCGTCACTCGACATGATTCGATTCCCCTTCGGGCCGCGCGCCCGGGGTCGGATGCATGCGCCCGGCTGGAAACGCCGGGTCGGGACGGACAGGCGCGGCGGCGGACGGGGGCGACCGGAACTCAAAGGGGGCGGGACGGCGTGACAGGGAGTGGCGATCGGCATGACGGCAATGCGGACCTTGGAGCGATGAGCGGCGATGCCGCGGCGCTCTGGCCGCGCGTTGCCGAAGGGCTGCGCCGCGATCTGGGCGCCCGCACCTTCGACCATTGGCTGAAGCCCGTGCGCTTCGCCGATTACTGCACCCTGTCGGCGGTCGTCACGCTCGAAACTGCGAGCCGCTTTTCGGCCAACTGGATCAACGACCGCTTCGGCGAGCGGCTGCTGCTGGCATGGCGCCAGTATCTGCCGGCGGTGCGCAGCGTCACCGTGCGCGGCGGCGCGGCGGCGAGCGATCGCGCCGCGACGCTGGCGACCGCCCCGCTTCCCGCCTTCGACGCGGCGCCGGTCCCGGCCGCGCAGGCCGTGCCGTCGCCGTTCGACGCGCGGCTGTGCTTCGACCGCTTCGTGGTGGCGCGCAGCAACATCCTCGCCGCCAACGCCGCGCGGCGCATGGCGATGGCCGAGGCGCCGCAGTTCAACCCGCTCTATCTCTGCTCGGGCACCGGGCAGGGCAAGACGCACCTGCTGCACGCGATCGCGCAAGCCTATGCGGCGATCCGGCCGACCGCGAACATCATCCTGATGTCGGCGGA
The DNA here is from genome assembly GCF_057401805.1 of Sphingopyxis sp. 550B. Classification (NCBI taxonomy): domain Bacteria; kingdom Pseudomonadati; phylum Pseudomonadota; class Alphaproteobacteria; order Sphingomonadales; family Sphingopyxidaceae; genus Sphingopyxis; species Sphingopyxis sp. 550B. Next base: position 1,125,898 of record NZ_CM171610.1, read on the forward strand.
AAAGTTCATGCTCGAATTCGTCGGCGCGATGCGCGGCGGCGACATGATGGCGTTCAAGGCGCGGCTGCGCGCCGCCGACCTGCTGCTGCTCGACGATCTGCAGTTCGTGATCGGCAAGAATTCGACGCAGGAAGAACTGCTGCACACGATCGACGACCTGATGTGCTCGGGCAAGCGACTCGTCGTCACCGCCGACCGCCCGCCGGCGATGCTCGACGGGGTCGAGGCGCGCCTGCTGTCGCGCCTGTCGGGCGGGCTGGTCGCCGACATCGAGGCGCCCGAGGACGACCTGCGCGAGCGGATCATCCGCCAGCGGCTCGCTGCGATGCCGATGGTCGCGGTGCCCGACGACGTCGTCGCCTATCTGGTCCGCCATTTCACGCGCAACATCCGCGAGCTCGAGGGCGCGCTCAACAAGCTGCTCGCCTATGCCGCGCTGACCGGCGTCGATGTCGATCTCGCGCTTGCCGAGGACCGGCTGGCGGAGAATGTGCGCAGCGCCCGGCCGCGAATCACGATCGACGAAATCCAGCGCGCGGTCTGCGCGCACTACCGGCTCGACAAGGCGGAGATGGCGTCTAAGCGCCGGGTGCGGGCGATCGCGCGTCCGCGCCAGGTCGCCATGTATCTGGCGAAGGAACTGACGCCGCGCTCCTATCCCGAGATCGGGCGCCGCTTCGGCGGGCGCGACCACTCCACGGTGATCCACGCGGTGCGCACGGTCGAGGCGCTGCGCGTCACCGACAGCGAACTCGACGCCGAGATCGCGGCGATCCGGCGCAGCCTCAACAATTAGGCTTTTCCCTTTCCGGCGCGGCGCGCGCCGGAGAATGACGGGGGTCGCGTGCGCTTACCGCTTTTCGGGCGGGGCCACCGTGATGCGGACCCGCTCGCCCGAATTGCCGGGGAAGCCGGTGAACATCGCCTCGACGAGATTCGGTACCAGCTGCTGAAGATCGTTGCTGCGCGATTGCGCCTGCGCGTGACCTTCGAACAGGCGATGGCCGTCGGCCGCGCGGTCGATCTGCAGGTCGAGGCCGCTGGTGTAGACGGTATAGCTCTGAACGTCGTTATAGCCCCAGCCGGGCCCGAAACCGCCCCAATACCAAGGGTCGTACCAGCCGTGGACATAGCGCCGGCCGTTGGGGCCGCGGATCACCATCGGGCGATAGAAGCCGCGGTTGAACCCGTAGCCGCCATACCAGGGATCGCCGAAACCGGGGCTCGACACGACGCGTTCGCGGCCCTTGTCGATGCCATAGTCCATGCGGACGACGAGGTCCGCCTTCTCGCCCGGTGCGGCGGGGCGATAGCCGTAGCGGGTCAGTTCGCCGGCAACGAGGCCGGCGTACTGGCTGAACTCGATGCCGCCCTGCAGCGCCGGATTGGCCGCCTCGATGGCGAAGCTCTGCCCCTGCGGCGCCGGAAGCTGCGTCTGGAAGCGCGCGACGTCGGCGCGAAACGGGGTCGCGCAGCCGGCGAGCGCCAGCGCCGCCCCTGTCATGGCAGCGAGACCCAGCCGCCGGAGATTCGTCTTGCTCATTGTCATGCTCCGTATTCGGTGCGCGGATGACTCCACGCTTTACCCCATGACTATGCCGATGCGACTTAACCTTGGTTGAACCCGGCTCGCTGCGATTTCGTTCCGACAAATCCCCGGAATTTACCGGCAAAGCCCCAACACATGATATGTGGCGTCGAGCGTCGGCTTTGCAAGGGCGCGCGCCTTTGCCGCGCCGCGCTCGAGAATCGCGTCGAGCGCCGCGACATCGTCCCTGAGCGCGACGAAGCGCGCGTTGATCGGCGCGAGCTTTTCGACCAGCAGCTCGCCGAGCGCGGGCTTGAAGGCGCCGAAGCCCTGGCCGCCGAAATCGCGCAGCACGGCGTCGACGCCGACGTCGGCCAGCGTCGCATAGATGCCGACGAGGTTGCGGGCCTCCGCCCGCCCTTCCAGCCCCGCCGCCTCCGACGGCAGCGGCTCGGGGTCGGTCTTTGCCTTCTTCACCTTCTGCATCATCGCGTCGGCATCGTCGGTCAGGTTGATCCGGCTCATGTCCGAAGGGTCCGATTTCGACATCTTCGCGCTGCCGTCGCGCAGGCTCATGATCCGCGCGGCATCGGCGGGGATGATCGGTTCGGGCAGGGTGAAGACCGGCGCCTCCTCGCTGGCATAGTCGTTGTTGAACTTCTGCGCGATGTCGCGCGCCAGTTCGAGATGCTGCTTCTGGTCCTCGCCGACCGGGACGTGCGTCGCCTGATAGAGCAGCACGTCGGCCGCCTGGAGCACCGGATAGGTGTAGAGCGCCGCCGAGGCGCTTTCGCGATTCTTGCCCGACTTGTCCTTGAACTGCGTCATCCGGTTGAGCCAGCCGAGCCGCGCGGTCCCGTTGAGCAGCCATTGGAGTTCGGCATGCGCGGGAACGCGCGCCTGGTTGAACAGGGTCGAGCGGTCGGGGTCGATCCCGCAGGCGACGAGCGCCGCGGTCATCGCGCGCGTGTTCGCGGTGAGTTCGGCGGGCACGTGCGGCATCGAGATCGCATGAAGGTCGGCGAGGAAGAAGAGGCAATCGCCGCCTTGCGCCGCCGCGTCGTCCTGCATCCGCACCCAGTTGCGAATCGCGCCCAGATAGTTGCCGAGGTGCAAATTTCCGGTGGGCTGGATGCCCGAAACGATCCGCATGTCCTATTCCTTCGTGGTCGCCGCTCCAGTGCGGCGGCGCCGCGTCAACATGGCGAGCAGCTCCTTGTCAAGCGCGCCGACCAGGAAAGCGACGGCGAAGAAGACCGCGCCGCCGGCGACGACGAGCGCGCTCAGCGACCAGACGCGCTCGAACGCGCTGCCCGCATAATGGGGCGCGAGGCGCGGCATCATCCACCACAGCAGCGCCGCCATCGCCGCGACCGCGACGATCTGGCGCGCGATCCGGCTCGCGAGCCGCGCGGTGAAATGGAACCAGCCGCGCCGGTGGAGAACGATGTAGAGGAGCAGGCAGTTGAGGCTGGCCGAGGCCGCGGTCGCGCCCGCCAGCCCGACGATGCCGAAGCGACGCACGACATAGAGGTTGATCGCGATGTTGACGATCAGCGAGGCGAGCGCGGTCCACACCGGCGTCCGCGTATCCTCGCGCGCGAAGAAGCCGGGGTTCAATATCTTGACGATGACGTAGGCGGGCAGGCCGGCGACGAGCGCGACGACGATGTTCGCCATGATCGCCCCGTCGGCATCGGTGAACTTGCCGCCGACGAAGAAGGCGGCGGTGAAGGCGGGGGCGCAGATGGCGAGCGCGGCGGCGGCGGGCAGGGTGAGCAGCGTCGCCATCTCGAAGGCGTTGCTTTGCAGGCGCTGCGCCTCTGCCGCGTCGCCCGCGTGGATGTGGCGCGCGAGCATCGGCAGGATCGCGGTGCCGAGCGCGATGCCGACGATGCCGAGCGGCATCTGGTTGAGCCGGTCGGCGAGCTTGAGCAGGGTGAGCGAGCCCTGCGGGAGCGAGGTGGCGAAGAATGTGTCGACGAACTGGCTGATCTGATAGATGCCGGCGCCGAAGGTCGCGGGCAGGATCAGCATGCCGAGCCGCCGCACCTCTGGCGTCAGCTTCGGCAGGCGCAGGCGCAGGCGCAGGCCGGCGCGGCGCACCGCCCACCACAGATAGGCGAATTGCGCGAGCCCCGCGACGCTGACCGATATGGCGAGCGCGAGCGCGACGATGCGGTCGTCGCCGCTGTCGCCGCGCAGTTTCCAGCCGATAATGATCCCGGCGATCAGCACGATGTTGAGCAGCACCGGCGCGAAGGCCCCCGGCGCAAAGCGCGCGCGCGCGTTGAGCACCCCCGACAGCATCGCGACGAGGCTGATGAAACCGAGATAGGGGAAGGTGATGCGGCTCAGCAGCACCGCGAGCTCGAATTTTCCGGGCACGTCCTGATAGTCGCGCGCCAGAATCCAGACGATGGCCGGCATCGCGATCATCGCGACCGCCGAAAAGACCAGCAGCACCCACAGGAACACCGCGAGCACGTCGTCGGCGAAGCGCGCCGCCGTCGCCTCTCCGCCGCCTTCGCTCTCGCTGCCGTGCAGCGCGCGGCTGTACATCGGCACGAAGGCGACCGAGAAGGCGCCTTCAGCGAACAGCCGGCGGAAGGTGTTGGGCAGGGTGAAGGCGAGCTGATAGGCGTCGGCCGCAAGCCCGGCGCCGAGCACGCGCGCGAGCAGCATGTCGCGCACGAAGCCGAAGATGCGGCTGACCAGCGTCAGCCCGCCGATCGTCCCGACGCTGCGGACGAGGCTGCTCATCCTGAAATCCCCTTCCCGTCAGGGAAGAGGTCGAGGCGATTGACCGCGTCGCGCAAGGTCGAGGGCCGCACCCCGCCGCGCCCCGTCGGTCGGGTCAGGCCTGACCGACCGGCGTGGGGATGTCGCCCTGGCCCTCGGCCTGCGCCTGGGCCTGTTGCAGGAACAGGCCGTGGAAATCGATCGGTTCGAGCAGCAGCGGCGGGAAACCGCCGTCGCGCACCGCATCGGCGACCACGCGGCGCGCGAAGGGGAAGAGGATGCGCGGCGCTTCGGCGAGGAAGAAGGGCTGGAGCTGGTCCTCGGGGACGTTGCGCACCCCGAACAGGCCGGCATATTTGAGCTCGATGACGAAGGCGGTTCCCTCGTCGGCCTTCGAGGTGACGTCGATCTTCAGCGTCACTTCGAACAGATTCTCGCCGACGCCGTCGGCGCCGATGTTGAACTGGACGTCGATCTGCGGCGCGGCCTGCCACTGATAGACCGCAGGCGCGTTCGGATTCTCGAACGACAGATCCTTCACATATTGCGAGATCAGACCGATCGCCGGGCTGTTGTCCTCGCCGTTGGGCAGGGTTTCGGGGGTGAAGTCGCTGCTGGTCTCGTCGGCCATGTCCAAAATGCCTTCATTCTCTGGTCGGGAAGGGTCCGGTCCCCTGTCCCGGGGGGCAGGCGGCGGACGGTTGCCGGGCGCTTAGCAGCGGCGGGCGGCGAGCACAATGGGCGCCGGACCGGCTTTTGCGGCGGGCGAATCGTTGACCTGCCGCGCGGCTGCGGCCATGGAGATTTGAAACATGGCGGCGTATCGCCTATGTTGGAATCGAGACTTTCCCCACCGTCCGCATCGGATATCTGCCTGTGACCGCTTTTTCGATCGTCCTGCTCGCCATGATCGCCGCCTTTTTGGGCATGCGGCTCTATTCGGTCCTCGGCAAGCGCACGGGGCATGAACAGGAGCCGGTGCTGCCGCGCCGCGACGAGCGCACGGCGCGCGCACCCGTGCGCCTCGACGAAAGCGACGCGCAGCCCGCGCCACAGCCGGGCGCGCCAGCGACCTCGGGCCTCGTCTACGAACCCGCGGCCGAAGCGGGGCTGCGCGCGCTGCTCGCCGCCGATCGGAATTTCGACGCCGGGCGCTTCATGGAGGGCGCCGAGGCGGCGTATCGCATGATCCTCGAGGCCTATTGGGCGGGCGACCGCGACACGCTGCGCGATCTGTGCGACGATGACAGCTACGAAGCCTTCGTCGCGGCGATCGACGCGCGTGCGGCGCGCGGCGAAACGCTGGAGAACCGCCTGATCGGCATCGATTCGGCGAAGATCACCGCGGTCGAGATGAACCGCAGCGAGGCGCGCATCACGGTGCGCTATCAGGCCGACATCAGCGCCATCACGCGCGACGCCGACGGGCGGATGATCGCCGGATCGATGAGCGACGCGGCGCAGACGAACGATCTGTGGACCTTCCGCCGCGCGATCGGCGCCAGCGATCCCAACTGGCTGCTCGACGAAGCCGAGGCGGCCTGATCCGCATGCCGCGTGGCGGGCGGGGGGCAGGCGACGGGGCGGCTGCCGTCCGGACCGCCGTGCGTGCGAAGCGTGGGAAAAGCCATCGACCGAAGGTGTCGCGTATCGGCCGCTATGCGTTGTTCGCCGCGCTGCCGCTGCTGTCGGCCTGCGCGTCGGTGATCCCCGAGGCCGGCGGCGCACGCCCCGGCACCGCGCCGCCATCCGCTCCGCCGACAGCGCAACAGCCGCCGCCCGCGCCGAGCGGGCCGACGCGCCCCTATCAGCCGCGCCCCTCGACGCCCCCCGGCGCCGCCGCCAAGCCGATCCCTGCGACGCCGCGCCCGCCGCTCGCCGCGCCGGCGATGCCGGCGACCGCGACCAGCGCCGCCGAGGCGGGCGTCGTGCTGGGCCCCGAATATACCGAACTGGGCATCGCGCCCGACCAGGCGACCGCCGCGCTCAAGGCCTACCGCCTGAGCTGCCCCTCGGTGCAGCGCCGTGCCGACGCGAGCGGCCTCACGCAGAATGGCGAATGGACCGAAAGCTGCCAGGCCGCCGCGGGCTGGCTCGACCGCGACGCCGGCAATTTCTTCAGCCGCTATTTCGGCACCGTGCAGGTCGGCGCGGGCACCGCCTTCGTCACCGGCTATTTCGAGCCCGAGATCGCGGCATCGCGCGACCGGCGTCCGGGCTATGACGTGCCGATCTATCGCCGCCCGCCCGATCTGATCGATGTCGATCTCGGCCTTTTTTCCGACGCGCTGCAGGGCAGGAAGATCCGCGGCCGCGTCGATGGCAACGCCTTCGTTCCCTATTACGACCGCACGGCGATCGAGCGCGGCGCGCTGGGCGGACGCGGGCTCGAAATCGCCTGGGCGGCCGACGCCGCCGAATTCTTCTTCCTGCAGGTGCAGGGATCGGGGCGGTTGCGCCTGCCCGACGGGTCGATCATGCGCATCGGTTACGACAGCCAGAACGGGCGCGACTATGTCGGCATCGGCAAGCTGCTGCTCGATCGCGGCGAGCTTCAGCCGGGGCAGGCGTCGATGCAGGGCATCCTCGATTATCTGCGCGCCGATCCGGTGCGCGGCGCCGCGGTGATGAACGAGAATCCGAGCTGGGTCTTCTTTCGCGAACTGACCGGCCCCGGCCCGCTGGGCGCGCTCGGCGTGCCGGTGACGGGACGCAGCAGCGTTGCCGCCGATCCCAAATATGTGCCGCTCGGCGCCCCCGTCATCCTGTCGCTCGACCGCGCCGAGCCCAATGGGCTGTGGATCGCGCAGGACACTGGCGGCGCGATCAAGGGCGCCAACCGCTTCGACAGCTTCTGGGGCGCGGGCGATCAGGCGCGCGCGATCGCGGGCGGCATGGCGGCGCGCGGATCGGCGCTGATCCTGCTGCCGCGCGCCGCCGTGGCGCGGCTGACCGCGCGGCGTTGACCGCGATGCCGCGGCGGCTCGCCCCGGAGGAAAGCGCGCTCTGGAAAAAGGTCGCCGCGACGGTCGAACCGCTCCGCAAGCCGGTCCCTTCGCTGGAACCCAAGGCACCGCCCACCGTCCGGCCGCCGAAGCCCGCGCCGCGGAGCAGCGCGCCGCCGGCCGCGCGGACTCCCTCGCCGTCTCCGCTGCCGCCGTCGCGCCGCACCCACGCCGCGGCGACGCTCGACAGCCATTGGGACCGGCGGCTGCGCAAGGGGCAGGTCCGCCCCGACAGCAGCATCGACCTCCACGGCCATAGCCTCGCCTCGGCGCAGGCGCTGCTCGACACGGCGATCGGCCACGCCTTGCAGCGCGGTGCGCGGGTGCTGCTCGTCGTTGCGGGGCGGATGCGGCCGGGCGCCGACCGCCTGCCGCAGATGCATGGCGGACCGCGCCCGCGCGGCGCGATCCGCGCCTCGCTCGCCGACTGGCTCGCCGCCTCCCCGCACGCCGACCGGATCGTCGCGCTGCGCGCCGCGCATGTCAGCCACGGCGGGGCGGGCGCGGTCTATGTGATCCTGCGCCGGGGGCGCGAGGGATAGAGTCAGGCGCCGAACGCGCGCGTCAATATCCCGCGATAGATGGCGGCGAGCGTGTGCAGGTCCGCGACAGCGACCGCTTCGTCGAGCTTGTGCATCGTCGCGTTGATAAGGCCGAATTCGACCACCGGGCAGAGCGTGTGGAGAAAGCGCGCGTCGGAGGTGCCGCCGGTGGTCGACAGTTCGGGCGTCAGGCCCGTTTCGGCGTGGATCGCGTCGGAAACCAGCGCCGACAGCGCGCCCGGCGGGGTCAGGAAGGCCTCGCCCGAGATCTTGCCGACGACCTTGGCATTCGGTTCGACATCCTGCGCGATGCGCTCGACCATCTGGATCAGTTCGGCGCCGCGCTGCTGGTCGTTGAAGCGGATCGACAGCCTCGCCCGCGCCGAGGCGGGAATGACGTTGGTCGCGCCGTTGCCGACCTCGATATCGGTGAATTCGATGTTCGAGCGCTGGAACCAGCGCGTGCCCTCGTCGAGCGTCACCGTGTCGATGGCGGCGAGGATGCGCACCAGCTTCGGGATCGGATTGTCGGCGAGGTGCGGATAGGCGACGTGCCCCTGCGTCCCCGGCACGTCGATCCAGATGTTGACCGAGCCGCGCCGCCCGATCTTCACCATGTCGCCGAGCCGCTGCATCGAGGTCGGCTCGCCGACGACGATCAGGTCGGGTTTCAGCGCGCGCGCGTCTATATGCTCGATCAGCGCGCGGGTACCGAAGACCGCCGGGCCTTCCTCGTCGCCGGTGACGATCAGGCTGATCGTGCCCGCTTCGGGCGGGGTGGTCGCCGCCGCGGCGACGAAGGCGGCGATCGCTCCCTTCATGTCGACCGCGCCGCGGCCGTAGAGCAGGTCGCCGCGGACCTGCGGGTCGAAGGCGTCGCCGGTCCAGCCGACGCCGGGCGGCACGACGTCGAGATGCCCGGCAAAGCCGAAATGCCGCGGCCCCGCGCTCTTGCGGACGGCGAGCAGATTCTCGACCGGCCCGTCGGGCTCGATCCCGTCGATGAAGCGCTCGACCGTGAAGCCGAGCGGCATGAGCGCCGCTTCGAGCACGTCGAACACGGCGCCGGTGGCGGGGGTCACGCTGGGCGCGGCGATCAGCGCCTTGGCGAGGTCGACGGGGTCGATGGTCATCATCGCCGGCTTTTAACCGTTCGGGCGGAGCGAAGTCGAGACACCAATCGTCGGGGGCACCTTGCCGGGGAGCATCTCGACTTCGCGCGGCGCGGGCGGCAAGAAGGGGGCAGGAGGACCGCCATGCCCAAGCTCGACCTCGACGCGATCCCGCAGACCAACGCGACCGGCTATCCCACGCCCTACGATGCGCCGGTTCAGGGCCGCTGGTATCGCCGCCTCGCGCCGCCTACGGGGCTCACCGATTTCGCCGCGAGCCACGTCGTGCTGAAACCCGGCGCCTGGTCGTCGCAGCGCCACTGGCACGACGGCGAGGACGAGATGCTGGTGATGATCGCCGGCGAGGCGGTGCTCGTCGAGGATGACGGCCGCTGGCCGATGCGGCCGGGCGATATCGCCGTGTGGCCCAAGGGCAGCACCAACGGCCACCACCTGATCAACGAATCGGACGCCGACTGCGTGTTCGTCGCGCTCGGCGGCGGCAAGCGGTGCGACACCGGCGGCGGCTATTCGGACATCGACATGCTGTTCACGCCCGACGGCTATTTCCACAAGGACGGGACGCCCTATCCGACGAAGCGCATCCCCTGATTCGCCGGAGGATCGCGACGGGCGTCAGCCTTCCGCCGGCCCCTCGAACTGTTCGATCACCCAATCCTCGGCCTGCGCGCCGCCGATCCATTCCTGCATGTGCGGGTGGCTGACCACTGCCTGGCAATAGGGAACGGCGAAGCGCGGCAGCGGGATCGAATAGGTGATGAGGCGCGTCACCACCGGCGCGAACATCATGTCGGCCGCCGACCATTCGCCGAACAGATAATCGCCCTCGCCGCCGAAGCGCGCGCGGGCCTCGGCCCAGATCTGCATGATGCGCACGACGTCGGCCTGCACCTCGGGCAGCAGGTCGGCGGAAGGGTAGATGCGGCGGATGTTCATGCTGTGATGGCGGCGCAGCGCCGCGAAGCCCGAGTGCATTTCGGCCGCCATCGACCGCGCCATCGCGCGCGCCGCCCAATCCTCGGGCCAATAGCCGCGCGTGCCGCCGGTCTTTTCATTGAGATAGTCGATGATCGCCAGACTGTCCCAGACGACGATGTCCGCGCCGTCCCACAGGATCGGCACCTTGCCGCCCGACGGCGCGAACTCGTCGCCCTCGCGTCGGTTCGACCAATCCTCGTCGTAGAGCGGGACGTTGACCTCCTCGAAGGCGAGGCCGCTCTGCCGCACCGCCAGCCAGCCGCGCAGGCTCCAGCTCGAATAGGCTTTGTTGCCGATGACCAGTTTCATGCGTCACTCTCATTCCCCTCCCGCTTGCGGGAGGGGTTAGGGATGGGGCTAGCCGCAGGCGAGCGGCGGCGGTTGCAGCCTTCATGCCCACCCCCGACCCCTCCCGCAAGCGGGCGGGGGGAATTTATGACTCCACCGCCTCCAGCACCGCGGTGCGCAGGTCGGCGATTCCCATGCCCTTTTCGCTGCTCGTCACGATCACCTCCGGATGCGCGGCGGGGTGTTTGCGCGCCTCGGCCTCGGTCGCGGCGTGGACGGCGGCGAGGTCGCTCGCCTTCACCTTGTCGGCCTTGGTGAGGACGAGGCGATAGCTGACCGCCGCGACGTCGAGCATCGCCAGCACCTCGCGGTCGACGTCCTTGATGCCGTGGCGGCTGTCGATCAGCACCAGCGTGCGCTTGAGCACCGCGCGCCCGCGCAGATAGTCGTTGACCAGGAATCGCCACTTTTTGACCACGTCCTTCGGCGCCTTGGCGAAGCCGTAGCCGGGCATGTCGACGAGGCGGAAGACCAGCGGGCTGCCGACGTCGAAATAGTTGAGTTCCTGCGTCCGCCCCGGCGTCACCGAGGTGCGCGCAAGGCCGTTCCGTCCCGTCAGCGCGTTGAGCAGCGACGACTTGCCGACGTTCGAGCGGCCCGCAAAGGCGATCTCGGGCACGCCCGGCGCCGGCAGATGCTGGAGCGCGGGCGCCGATTTCAGGAAGGCGATTGGGCCCGCGAACAGCTTGCGCGCGCGTTCGCTCCTGTCGTCGGCACCATCCGTCACTTCGCCACCGCGGTCCTGAGCTGCGGGAACTTGCGATACATCCACTGCTGCTGCGCGATCGACAGCACGTTGTTGGTGATCCAGTAGAGCAGCAGCCCCGCCGCGAAGGGCGCCATGATGAACATGAACAGCCACGGCATGATCTTGAACACCTGTTGCTGCACCGGGTCGGTCGCCTGCGGGTTCAGGCGGAACTGCAGGAACATGGTGATGCCCAGCATCAGCGCGAGCGGCCCGAGCGCCAGCAGCGACGGCGGGGTGAAGGGCAGCAGGCCGAACAGGTTCAGGAAATGCAGCGGGTCGGGTGCCGACAGATCCTTGATCCACAGCGCGAAGGGCTGGTGCCGCATCTCGATCGTCAGCATCAGCACCTTGTAGAGCGCGTAGAAGATCGGGATCTGGATGACGATCGGCAGGCAGCCGGCGAGCGGATTGATCTTTTCGTCCTTGTAGAGCTTCATCAGCTCCTGCTGCATCTTCGGCTTGTCGTCCTTGAACCGCTCCTGCAGCGTCTTCATCTTCGGCTGGACGAGGCGCATCTGTGCCATCGAGTGGAACTGGCGCTGCGCGATCGGGAACATCGCGCCGCGGATGATCAGGGTCAGCACCATGATCGCGACGCCGAAATTGCCGATCTGGCGGAACAGCCAGTCGAGCAGCTTGAAGATCGGCACCGCGAAGAATTCGAACCAGCCCCAGTCGATCGCGTTCGACAGGCGGGTGATGCCCTGGTCGTCCTGATAGGCCGACAGCGTCCGCACCTCCTTCGCGCCCGCGAAGATGCGGCTGGTCGTCGAGACCTGTGTGCCGGGGGCGATCTGGCGGAAATCGCGTGCGAACAGGGTCTGGTAATTGTCGGGCGCGGGGGCGCTCATCGACGCGGTGACGCGCTCGCCCTTTGCCGGGATGATCGCGGCGAGCCAATATTTGTCGGTGAAGCCGAGCCACGCCGCCGAATCATACTTGACCGCGCCGTCCTTATCGAGGTCCTTGTAGTCGACGTCGAACACCGACTTGCCGCCCAAATAGCCGGTCGGGCCGACGTGGATCGTCCAGCTGTCCTGTTCGTGCGGGTCGGTCGGCTTGCCGAGGCGGTCGATCAGCGCATAGCTGCTGACCGTCACCGGCGCGGCGCCGGTGTTGGCGATCGTCTGCTTCGCAGTGATCAGATAATTGGCGTCGATGCTGTATTCGATGCGGAAGGTCTGGCCGGTCGGGTTCGCCCAGCTCAGCGTCACCGGCGTCGTCGGGGTCAGCTTCGCGCCCGACGCGGTCCACACGGTTGCGGGGCCGGGAACCTCGATCCCCTGCGCCGACCAGCCGACGCTCGCGAAATAGGCGGCCTTGGTGTTCGCCGGCGCGAACAGGCGCACCGGCGGCGCGTTCTTCTCGATCGTCTGGCGGTAGCGGGTCAGCGTGATGTCGTCGATGCGCGCGCCGACGAGGTTGATCGAACCCGACAGCGCCGGGGTCTCGATCGCCACGCGGTTGTCCGCGGCGAGCGCCGCCTCGACCGGGACGGTCGCCTTGGCGGCGGGCGCGACCTGGGCCGGGGGCGTGGGCAGGCCGCTCGGCTGACCCTGCGGCGTCGCGGCGGGCGCGCCGTTCGCGTCGGCCCCGGCGACCGTGGTGGTCACGTCGGGTTTGGCGGGAGTCGGGAAGAATTTCTCCGCGACGAAGTTCCAGCCCAGCAGGATGGCGACCGACAGTAAAATCGCCGCGATCAGGTTCCGCTTGTCATCCACGCTTTTCGGTCTCTCTTCATCTCAACAAATGTCGGGAAATGCCTGTTTCATGGCACCGGGTCGTAACCGTGTCCGCCCCAGGGGTGGCAGCGCAATAGCCGCTTTGTCGCCAGCCAGCCACCCTTGATCGCACCATGGCGTTTCAGCGCGACGATCGCATATTCGCTGCACGACGGCGCGTAGCGGCATGTCGGCGGCAGGATGCGCGACGGGCCGAGCTGCCAGCCGCGCGCGATCAGGATCAGCAACCGGGCGATCATGCGGAACCCCCCGGAAACTGCGCAACTTCACACGCGATTCGGGTTTTCGCGCAGCTGAAATCATCGTCACCCCGGACTTGATCCGGGGTCCCGCTCAGCAACGTGGAAAAGCGGGACCCCGGATCAAGTCCGGGGTGACGACAAGGGGAAACGCTCACGCCACTCATTGAGCCAGCTTCTTCGCGGCGCGCTTCAGCGCCGAATCGAGGTGCCCCGCCAGCTCGGCAAAGGCGATGGCGTTGCCGCCGGGGCGACCGATCAGCACATGGTCGGCGCCCGCGATCCCCGATTCGGGCAAGGCGGCGCGGGCGAGGGCGCGCAGGCGGCGCTTCATCCGGTTGCGCACGACCGCGTTGCCGACCTTCTTGCTGACCGTGAAGCCGATGCCCGGCGCGTCGTCGTCGTCACCGCGCGGGCGGACGAGCAGGACGAAGCCGGGCATGGGAAAGCGAAGGCCGCGATTCGCGGCCAGAAACTCGCTGCGTCTGGAGAGCGTTCGCACCAGCCCAGATCCTTCCAGGCTCGGCGGCGAAGCGACGGCGCTTAGGCCGACAGCTTCTTGCGGCCGCGGGCGCGGCGGGCGGCGAGGACCTTGCGGCCGCCGACGGTGGCCTTGCGGGCGCGGAAGCCGTGGCGGCGCTTGCGCACGAGGCGGCTCGGTTGATAGGTGCGCTTCATCGCGAAATCCCCAAAATCTCTTCAATCGTTGCAACGAAAAAGGGCCGCCAAACGCGGGCGGCCGCCAGTGGGGGCGCGGATAGGCGAGAGTCGGCGCAAAGTCAATCGCCATCGAGCCGGTCGAGCGCGGCGCGCGCGCGCCGCCGCGCGGCGCTGACCCGCCGCATCAGCCGGTCGGCCCAGTCGCCGTAGCGCGGGTGGCGCATCTTGAACCGGACATAGCGGCGCTTTGCCCACAGGCTGTTCTGCAGCGCGAGCATCAGCCCAATCGGGAAGAGGATGACGAAGCCGGGACCGGGCAGCGGCCCGATCAGCGCTGCGACGATCATCAGCAGCACGCCGGTCACGAACAGCGCGTAGCGCACCTGCGCATTCGCCCGCAACCGCTGGTAGAGATTCGGCTTCGCCATGCCCGGCGATGTGGGAAGGCGGGCGGCGTGTTGCAAGGATAGGGCACGTCGGCCGGGTGCGCCGGCGCGATGGCTCGCTATGCGGCGGCGGGGTCAGTCGAGCGCGACGAAGCGGGCCATGTCGGCGCGCGTCAGGGTGCGGACGGTGTCGAACGGCGTGCTGTTGGTCAGCGCATAGAAGGCGCGCGCTTTCGAATCGTCCATCCCCAGTTCGCGATAGAGCCCCAGATATTCGGCGTGGACGGGATCGTCGGCGGGATAGTCGTTCGCCTCGCGCCCTTCTTCGTCGATCCAGCTGTGGACGCCGAATTCGGCGTCGGGCGCGGCGCGGCGGACGGCGCCGGCGAGCCACAGCTCGACCGCGCCCGAGCGCACTGATCCGCCGCTCGGCACGACGGTTTCCAGCCCCGCGCGGCGGATCGCGCGGGCGAGGATCAGGTTCGCCTCTTCGTCGAGGCTGCCGGGGCAGTCGATCATCTCGATCCGCCGCAGCGCCGGAAAGGCCGCGAGCATCGCCGCGAACTGGCGCGGCGTCGCCGCGGTGACGTCGCCCGCCATGCGCGCGGTGCCGGCGTCGACCACCGCGAAGGGACCGAAGCGCGCCTTCGCGGGACCGAGGGTCGCGAGCGTCGCGGCAGGCGCATAGCGCCGCGTCGCGCCGAGGTCGGCCGCATCGGCGAGCGCCGCATCGTCGAGCAGTGCCGCGTCCTCGTCGAGGGCGGTCGGGTCGAGATTGGCGGCCGGACCGTCCACCTCTTCATAGGTCCAGCCGATCGTCGTGGTGACGGTCACCACCGTCTGCGCCTGCGCGGGCGCGAAGGCGAGCACCGCCGCCAGCAGGGCGACGATCGCGGAACGCAGCAGCGCGGGGGGCAAGGCGGACGGGCGGGCCATCCCGCCGCTCTCGCGCGCGGGCGCCTACCAGAGCGTCAAGCCATGCAGTCAGCGCGGCGTTAACCGCGTTTCGGGACGTTCCATCAGGCGGCTTCGCACAGCGCCTTGAGCTGTTCGGCGACGACGGTCCAGCCGGCGGTGAAGCCCATGTCCTGATGCTGCTGGCGCGCCTCGTCGCTCCAGTGGCGCGCCCAGCCGGTGAAGCGGGTGCCGGCGCCGTCGGGCACGATCTCCCAGCCGCCGATCATGAACGGATCGCGCGGCGCGATGCGGCCGTCGGCGCCGCGCACCACCGCATCGGTGGTCACGAAGCGCACCCCCGGCACGACCTCGAGGAACAGGCCGTCGGTCGGCTGCACCTCGCCGTCGGGACCGCGCATCGTCATCGCGCAGCGTCCGCCGGGGCGCAGGTCGACATCGTCGAGCGTGACGGTCCACGGCTTCGGACACCACCATTCGGCCATCCGCTCGGTCATCACCCGCCAGACCGCGTCGGGCGGCGCGGCGATGCGGATCGAGATCGACAGTTCGCGGGGATCGTCGGACATGCTGCTTCTCCTTTGCGGGTCAGTCGCGATCGGGGGCGCCGAGCGGGAAGAAGGGACGATAGGGCCGCGCATCCTCGACGCAGCGGCGGACCGACGGATGCGCGAGCAGCCGCGCGCGATAGGCGCGCAGATTGGCGTAGGCGGGCGCGATTTCGTGCATCCAGTCGGCATAGAAGAGCGAGGGCGCCGCGGCGCAATCGGCGAGGGTGAAGCCATGGGGGGTCGCCCAGCCGCCGCCGGCCAGTTCGGTATCGAGCCAGCGGTAGACGGTTTCGAGCGACTCCCTCGCCTTGTCGACGATGATCTGGAGATGATGTTCCGGCCCGCGCAGCGCGTCGGCCACCACCTCCTGCATCGGGGTCATCACATGATTGTCGAATATCCGGTCGAGCAGCCGGACGCGCAGCGCCGCGTCGCGGTCCGCCGGGATCAGGCGCGGTTCGGGGGCGAGTGCGTCGAGATGCTCGATGATGATCGACGCCTCGAACAGCGCGGTGTCGCCGTCGACGAGCAGCGGGAACTTGCCGACCGGCCAGTGCGCGCGCAACTCGTCGCCATGCTGCGGCGTGTCGGGGCCGATCACGCGGTAATCGAAGGGAAGCTCCTTCTCGTAGAGCGCGATCAGCGCCTTCCACGTGTAGGAGGAGAAGGGGTGGCCGTAATAGATCAGCATCAGCGGGCCTCCGGACGCGCGAACAGCCATGCGAGCGGCAGTCCGACGAAAAAGATGTGGGGAAAGAGCGCGACCGCGCCCTTGAACAGGTCGGCGGGCGGAAAAGGCGTGCCGAAGCGCAGCGGCAGCACGATGCCGTTCATCACGCCGTAGAGGATCAGGCCATAGACGAGGCCGACCCATCCCCACGGCCAGCGGCGCAGCCCCGCCCAATGGCGCGCCAGCAGGACGAAGGCCGCGACCATCGCGCCCATGATCGCATAATGGGTGACGAGGCCGAGCAGCGCGCCGCCGAGGCCCCAGTCGACCGCGGCGTCGCCGAACGGCCCCTTGGCGACCCCGCGCAGCATGCCGCCGACGGTGCCGCCCGCCGACAGGCTCCAGAGCGCGGCATAGACGATGTCGAGCGTGCCGCAGAGCAGCCAGGCGGACAGGGGCGAGGGGCGGCGCATCACCCTAGTCCCCCCGCACCGCGGCCTCGATCGCCGCGACGTCGATCTTCTTCATCGTCATCATCGCCTCGAACGCGCGTTTCGCCGCCGCCTTGTCGTCGCCCATCACGGCATCGGTCAGGGCGCGCGGGGTGATCTGCCAGTTGACGCCCCATTTGTCCTTGCACCAGCCGCACATGCTTTCCTGGCCGCCGTTGCCGACGATCGCGTTCCAGTAGCGGTCGGTTTCCTCCTGCGTCCCGGTATGGACCTGGAAGGAAAAGGCCTCGCTGTGCGGAAAGGCGGGGCCGCCGTTGAGGCCGACGCACGGGATGCCGAGCACGGTGAAATCGACGGTCAGCACGTCGCCCTCTCTGCCGCTCGGGTTGTCGCCGGGGGCGCGGTGGACCGCGCCGACGCGGCTTTCGGGGAAGGTGGCGGCATAGAAAGCCGCGGCTTCCTCGGCATCCTTATCGTACCACAGGCACAGCGTGACGGGATCGCGGGTCATCCTTCCTCTCCTTGCAGCGGGGTGCCGAGCGACCAGAGGTGGCCGAACGGGTCGCGCACCTGCGCATAACGGTCGCCCCAGAACATGTTGTCGGGCGCCATCACGCTTTCGGCGCCGGCGGCGACGGCGCGGTCGTACCAGGCGTCGGTGTCGTCGACCTGCAGGTGCAGCACGACGCTGGCCGGCGCGGGCGCCGGACCGCCCGTATATTCGGGGAAATCGTCGTGGATCATCAGCGATGCGCCGTTGAGATGCAGGTGCGCGTGCATCAGCCGCACGCCGTCGTCAGCGGGGACGCGCACGACCTCGCTCGCGCCGAAGGCGGCGGTGTAGAAGGTGATCGCTTCGACCGCGCGCCTGTCGCGGATCGTCAGGTGCGGGGTCAGGCCGCCGGTCGGCGCCTGGTTGGCGGGGGTGGTCATGGCTTCTCTCCTCTTCCAACGTCCCTCCCTTTGGGGGAGGGACTTGTCTGTCAGCGCCGCGGCCCCACCAGCCCGAAGGCGGCACCCTGCGGGTCGACGCCGTTCATCGCATATTCGCCGCCGGGGATTTCCATCGGGCCGTTGGTCACCGTGCCGCCGGCCGCCGCGACTGTCGCCGCGGCGCGGTCGATGTCGTCGACCCCGATGTAGAAGGTCCAGGTCGACGCCGGGGTTTCGGGCATCAGCGGCATTACCGCGCCGATGCCGACGTCGCCGACCTGAAGGAAGCGGTAGGCGCCCAGCGCCCCCATATCCATCGCGCCTTCCTGACCCCAGCCGAAATGCCTGCGGTAGAAGGCGATCGCGGCGTCGGGGTCGCTCGTCATCAGTTCGTTCCAGCGGACGTGCTGCGCCTCGGTGACCGAGAAGGCGTCGCTGTCCATGTCCTCCTGCCCCGCGGGCGGGATCGGGTTCATGACGTAGAAGGGCGCGCCCTGCGGGTCCGCCAGCATCGCGATGCGCCCGACGGGCAGGTCGGTCGGCGGCATGTGGACGCTGCCGCCGTCGGCCCCGATCGCCGCGACCGTGGCGTCGACATCGGGGGTATAGAGATAGCCGAGCCACGCCGGCCGCGCGCCGCCCGCCAGCATGTCGGCGTTCAGCGCCAGCACACCGCCGGCCTGGCCGCCGTCGCTGCGGCCGATCATGCGATAATCGACGCCGCCGTCCGCGGGGTCGCCGTGCGCCGCGATCGTCCAGCCGACCACGGCGCCGTAGAAGCGCGCCGCGCCGTCGGGATCGCTCGTCATCAGCTCGTACCAGATGAAGCTGCCCTTGGGATTCGTCATCGTCCTTCTCCTTGTGCGTCCCGGCGGTGGGAGGTGTCAGGCGTCGACGATCGGAACGAAGCCGCCATAGATCATGCGGGCGCCGTCGAAGCTCTGGTCGTTCGGATCGTGCCGCATCCGCTCGTCGGCCATGACCTTTTCCCAGCCCGCGACGCGCGCCGCCTTGTCGGGCCATTCGATCCAGCTGAAGGCGGGGGTCTCGCCGGGCTTTGCATGCGTCGCGCGCCGATAGTCGGTGACCTTGCCGTCGGGCACGTCGTCGCCCCAGCATTCGAGGACGCGCGTCGCGCCATGATCGAGGAAGACAAGCGAGGCGCGGGCGGCGAGCGCGCGATAGGCCTCCTTGTTGGCGTCGGGCACCGCGAACACGAAGCCGTCGGTATAGCCCATCGATCCGCCGAGCCCTTCCTCGACGATCGGCGCGAAGCCGCCGACGATCATGCGCTGGCCGTCGCCGGGCATGTCGGTGCCCATCTCCGCCATGCGCGGATCGGTGCGAATCTTCTCGTTCGCGGCGTCGCGCGTCGCGCGGTCGGGATATTCGAACCAGCTGAAGACGACCGTCTCCCCGTCCTTCGCCTGCACCGCGGTGCGGAAGTCGTTGAGCTTGCCGACGGGAATGTCGTCGCCCCAGCATTCGACGTGGCGACGCACGCCGAACTCCTTGAACAGCGGCACCGATCGGGCGGCAAGGTCGCGATATCTGTCCTGCTCGGCGGTCGGAACCGCAAGCACGAAGCCTTCGACATAGGTCATCGTCTCTCTCCTGCTCTGTCTTCCCCCTCCTTCTGAAGAGGAGGGGCTCATGCTTATCTTTCCGCCGGTCCCGCCTCTTCGCGGAAGGCGGCGAGCTGCGCCTTGAGCGCGCGGTCGAAGGCGGGGCGTTCGAGGCAGCGGGCAAGATAGGCCTCGAGCTGCGGATGCTCGGCGACCGCACCCGATTCGATACCCTCGCGCAGCACCGTCGCCATCGCGATGTCGGCGACGCTGAAAACGCCCGCGAGATACGGCCGGTCGCCCAGCGCCTCGGCGAGCTTGCCGAAGCGGGTATGGATGAAGTCTATCAGGCCGGGCCGGCGCAGCTTCGCCCATGGTTCGCCCGCCGCGAACAGGTCGACGGTCGACAGTTCGAACATCGCCGGTTCGACGCTGTTGTAGGCGGCGAACAGCCAGCTCGTCACGGTCGCGCGGCCCTGCGGGTCGCGCGGCAGCAGCCGCTCGTCCTTTTCCGCCAGATGCAGCAGGATGGCGCCGCTTTCGAACAGATGCACGTCGCCGTCGCGCAGCACCGGCACCTGCCCCCATGGCTGGTCGCGGAAATGTTCGGACGGACGGTCGACCGCGCTGATCAGCCGCTCGGCATAGTCGAGCCCGACTTCCTCGCACGCCCAGCGCGGACGCAGGTCGCGGACGAAACCGCGCGCGAAATCGGGCACCCAGTCGAAGGCGGTGATCTCGATTATGGCGGCGGGATTCACGGGCATGATGCCGCTCCTTTCGTCGCCTCAGGCGGCGGGTGGGGGTGCGTCGCCGTTCGCGACCGCCGGGTCCATCCAGAACGGTTCCCAGACATGGCCGTCGGGATCCAGAATGTCGCGGCCGTACATGAAGCCATGTTCCTGCACCGGGTTGACGTCGGCGGTGCCGCCGTGGGCGGCGGCGGCCGCGACCATCGCATCGACCGCCTCGCGGCTGTCGAGGGCCAGCGCGAGCATCGCCTCGCTCGATGCCGTCGGCGGGATCGGCCGGTCGGTGAAGCTGCGCCACTTGTCGTGCGTCAGGATCATCACGAAGATCGCGTCGGACCAGACCATGCAGGCGGCGGTCTCGTCGGTGAAGCGCGGCTCGTTGGCGAAGCCGAGCGCCTCGTAGAAGGCGATCGACCGGTCGAGGTCGCGGACCGGCAGGTTGACGAAAATCATCCTGGGGGTGGGCATCGGAAATTCCTCTCTCGTCGGAAGGCTTCAGGGGATGGTTTCGCGGCGGTCACGTCCGTCCGAACAGCATGCGGACGTAACGCGTCAGATGGACGACGCTTTCCCTGGCAATCGCCGGGTCGTTGGTGGTTTTCGCCAGAACGAAGCCGCCCTGCAGCACCGACTGGATATGGCGCGCGAGATCGATCGCGGTCATCCCGTCGGGCGCGCCATATTGCGCCATCGTCGCCTCGATGTCGGGGGAGAGCGCTTCGCAATAGGCGGCGATGCTCGCTTCGCAGGCAAGGCGGATCGGCTCGCTGGTCGCATAGGCGTCCTGCACCATCGTGCCGATGAAGCAGGTGAAGCCGTCGACCGGGCCGTGCAGCAGCGAAAAGCGGAAATCGATATGGCCGAGCAGCCGGTCGAGCGGGTCCTCCAGCTTCGTGTGCGGCAGCATGTCGAACATCGGCCGCGCGCGCTCGGTCCACGCTTCGGCGGCGGCGACCGCCAGCGCCTCCTTCGATTCGAAATGGTGGAAGAAGGCGCCCTTGGTCACCCCGGCGGCGGCGCAGATCTGGTCGACCGTGGTCGCGGCATAGCCGTGCCGCCGCACCTCCTGATGCGCGGCGGCAATCAGCTTCGCCCGCGCGCTGCCCCGCGGTGCGCGGCGGGGCGGCGTCGAAGGAGGGGAGGGGTGAGTCGGCGTCATGGAGATTTACATACCGACTGGTTGGTATGATGTCAAATTGGACGGCGATGACGGTCTTGGGACAGGATTTCGTGCAGAGGCGCAGAGATCGCAAAGAAAAGGGGAAGGCGGCAAAGCCGCCATTTTCTTCTTTCTTCTCCGCGCCTCCGCGCCTCCGCGCGAACAAAAATCTCTGCGGACTCTGCGCCTCTGCGCGAAATTCCTCCCTTTTTGTCTCCGTCATTCCCGCGCGATTCCTGTCCCCGACAAAAAGGGACTCGACGCCCGGCGCCTCCCGCCTATGAAGGATGGGGAACAAATGGGGGCCGGCTGCAAGGGGGTATCATTGGTCGCGATCGTTTCGACCGTCGCCTATCTCGGGCTCGAGGCGCGCGGGGTCGAGGTGCAGTGCCAGATCGCGCCCGGGATGCCCGCCTTCGCGGTCGTCGGCCTGCCCGACAAGGCGGTCGCCGAAAGCCGCGAGCGGGTGCGCGCGGCGCTGTCGGCGATCGGCCTCGCGCTGCCGCCGAAGCGGATCACGGTCAACCTGTCGCCCGCCGACCTGCCCAAGGAAGGCTCGCACTACGACCTGCCGATCGCGCTCGCTCTGCTCGGCGCGATGGGGGTCGTCGATCCCGAAACGCTCGCCGCCTATGTCGTCGTCGGCGAACTCGGCCTCGACGGGCGCGTCGCGCCGTCGCCAGGCGTGCTGCTTGCCGCGCTGCACGCGGGCAGCGTCGAGCGCGGGCTCGTCTGCCCCGCCGCGCAGGGGCCGGAGGCGGCGTGGGCGGGGCATGTCGAGGTGCTCGCGGCGCCCGACCTCCTGTCGCTGCTCGGGCATTTCAAGGGCGCCGCGCTGCTGCCCGCGCCGGTGCCGGGCGAGGTCGCGGCGCCGGCGCGAACCGCCGATCTGGCGCAGGTGAAGGGGCAGGAAACGGCGAAGCGCGCGCTCGAAATCGCGGCGGCGGGCGGCCACAACCTGCTGATGGTCGGGCCGCCGGGGGCGGGCAAGTCGCTGATGGCCGCTTGCCTGCCCGGCATCCTGCCCGAACTGACCCCCGCAGAAGCGCTGGAGGTGTCGATGATCGCCTCGGTCGCGGGCGGGCTGGAAGGTGGGCGGCTGGTCCGCGCGCGGCCGTTCCGCAGCCCGCATCATTCGGCGTCGATGCCGGCGCTGATCGGCGGCGGGCTGCGCGTGCGGCCGGGCGAGGTCAGCCTCGCGCATCTGGGGGTGCTGTTCCTCGACGAGCTGCCCGAATTCCAGCGCGGGGTGCTCGACAGCCTGCGCCAGCCGCTGGAGACGGGCGAGGTCAGCGTCGCGCGCGCCAATGCGCATGTCACCTTCCCGGCGCGGGTGCAGCTGATCGCCGCGATGAATCCGTGCCGCTGCGGCCATTTGGGTGATCCGGCGCTCGCGTGCAGCCGCGCGCCGCGCTGCGCCGCTGACTATCAGGCGAAGCTGTCGGGGCCGCTGCTCGACCGTATCGACCTGCATGTCGAAGTGCGTGCGGTGAGCGCCGCCGACCTCGTCCTGCCGCCGCCCGCCGAGGGCAGCGCCGAGGTCGCGGCGCGCGTCGCGGCGGCGCGTGCGGTCCAGACGGCGCGCTACGCCGGGCACAAGGCGCGCACCAATGCCGAGATCGACGGCGAGCTGCTCGAAGCCGTCGCCACCCCCGACGAGCCGGGGCGCCATCTGCTCGCGCAGGCGGCCGAGGCGATGCGGTTGTCGGCGCGCGGCTATACGCGGATGCTGCGCGTGGCGCGGACGATCGCTGACCTTGCCGGGGCGGAGACGATCGGCCGCATCCATATCGCCGAGGCGCTGAGCTATCGCCGGCAGGCGCCGCGGAACTGAGGGCGGGTTCCGCGCTTTCCGGCAAGCCTCTGGGCCCCAGCGACCGCCGGGAAGCAGACAGGAGCAGACCCCGCTTTATGCGATTGCGGTCGGCCCCGATCCGCCTATCTTCGCCGGATCGGATGCGGGAGGAGGGTTCCATGTCCAAGCCAATCACCGGATCGTGCTTGTGCGGGGCGGTGGCGTTCGCGATCGAGGGAAAGATCGGCCCGGCCGGGCAGTGCCATTGCTCGAAATGCCGCAAGGTGTCGGGGACCGACGGCAATGCCGTCTTCTACACTGCGGTGGGTAGTTTCCGCTGGCTGCGCGGCGAGGCCGAGGTCGCCCGCTTCGTGGTGCCGGAAAGCGACGGCTGGACGTCGAGCTTCTGCCCGACATGCGGGAGCCCCGCGCCGCATGCCGACCCCGGCGGCAAAATCTATTTCGTGCCGGCGGGCCTGCTCGACGACGATCCGGGGTTCCGGGGCTATGCGGCGCATATCTTCGTCGAATCGAAGGCGCCGTGGGTGCGGATCACCGACGACGCCCCGCAATATACCGAGGGTTTCGGCTCGCCGCTGGTGCGGGACGGAAAGCCGCGCCCCAATGGAACGGCCGGGCGCAGCGGCGCGTAGGGACGAAGCAGGAGAAAGGCCATGCTCGACATGATCGACAGCGCGGACGATGTGATCGCGCTCAAGGTATCGGACCGGATCAGCGGCAGCGAACTCGATGCGATCATGGACCGCCTCGACGGCGCGATGGCGCGCCATGACAAGGTGCACGTCTTCGTCGAGACGCAGGCGATCGACGGCATCGAGATCGCGGGACTGGGCGCCTATATGAAGCGCGCGCTGCCGCTGTTCGGCAAGCTGGATCGCTTCGGCCGCGTCGCGGTGGTTGCCGATCAGGGCTGGATCCGCGCGGCGACGAAGATCGAGAGCGCGTTGCTGCCGCGCATCAGCTACCGCGTCTTCGAGCCCGGCGCGCGCGACGAAGCGCTGGCGTGGGTCGTCGGCGGCGGGTGAGCGCGCGCGCCGTTACGCGGTGCGGGTCTCGACGATTTCCAGCGGCGGCGGCGCCTTGGCCGCGCCCGGCGCCGCGGCGCCGTGGCGGCGGTGCGACAGCTTGCCGTCGACCCGGCCGCCATTCTCGATCGTGATCGTTTCGTAGGTCACGTCGCCGGTGATCCGCGCGGTCGCGTGGACGATCAGCGTCTTCGCCTCGATCGAGCCGTCAACCAGCCCGGCGATCTTCGCGGTTTCGGCGGCCACGGCGCCCTTGATCTCGCTCGCCTCGCCCTGGACGAGGTTGGCGCATTTCAGGTCGCCCTCGATCTTGCCGTCGACGTGCAGGTCGACGCTGGCCGATACGTTGCCGGTGACGACGACATCCGATCCGAGGATCGAGAAGGTCGTATGGCGCGCGCCGGTCGCCATCCTAGCGGGCGCCCCGGCCGGGGGTGGCGGAAGCGAGGGCGCCGACTCGCTGTCGGGCGTCGTCTTTGACTTCAAGAACATCGGCTTTGGCCTCCAGGAACCGGCGCGGGTTGACCGCGACGCCGTTCAGACGGACTTCGAAATGCAGGTGGCTGCCGGTCGAACGCCCGGTCGAGCCCATCTTGGCGATCTGCTGCCCGGCGGCGACCTGCGCTCCCGCCCGCGTCGTGAAACCCGACAGGTGAGCATAGCGGGTCATGATCCCCTGGCCGTGATCGACCTCGATGACATTGCCATAGCCCGCGCGCTGGCCGACGTACACCACCTTGCCCGGCGCCGCGGCGAGGATCGGGGTGCCGAGCGGACCGGGGAAATCGAGCCCCGAATGCATCGCGCTCGCGCCGGTGAAGGGATCGCTGCGATAGCCGTAGCTCGACGAGAGCATCAGCACATGCGCGGGCTGGCCCGAGGGGATGGCGACGAGCGTGCGTTCGAGCACCTCCATGCGGAACAGCGCGCCTTCGAGCGCCGCGAAACTCTTGCCCAGCGCGCCCGCAGCGCCGATGCGGCCGCGGAAGGGGATGAAGGGACCGCCGCGGCCGGCCGCTGCGTTGCGGACCAGCGACGCGGGGTCGAGCCCCAGCTTCGCCACCGCGCCCTCGGCCTTTGCGGCGCGCGCGCCGACCGCGGCGAGCAGCCGCGCCGAAAAGACCTCCTGCCGCGCCTCGATGCGCGCGAGCGCCTGCGCCTCGGGCGGCAGGCGCGGATCGACCGCGCTCGTCTTGAGGGGATTTGTTTCGGGCGGCTTGTCCGCGGCGGCCCCGGTCTTGTCGTCATCGGCGGCGGCGGGCAGCGCCTCGGCGCCGAAATAGGTCTTTTGCCATTCCTCGAGTTGCGCCTGGCGCTCGTCGAGGTCGGCCGCGATTTCGCCGACACGGTCGCGATACTGGGCGATGCGCGCCTCGGCGGCAGTTGCGGCGGCCTGCTTGCGCGCGACCTCGGCCCGTTCGTCGGCGGAAAGAAGCTGGTTGACAAAAATCGCGACGGTGACCGCCGCCCAGGCGAGCAGTACCGCCGCGGCGATCAGCGCGACGCGCTTCTGCCAGACCGCACTGACCCGCACGAACCGGACATGGCCGTGGGTGCGGATGAAGATTTCATGGTCCTGAAACAGCGCATTCCAGCGCTGGCGCCATGGGCGCAGGCCCGTCGATTGGGAAGACAAGTCACGACCCCGTCTTGTTGTTCTGCTTGGAGCCCTCCGCCCCCGACTGGAACGGCGCCTTACCAGCGACTCCCCGCCAGCGCGAATCCGCACGCCGCGAGTCGGGCTGAATCGAACCGATGGCACGATGAACGGTGGAAAACGGCCAAAATGGTTGCTTTCTGACGCGGCGAGGGCGCGCGACTCGCCCGCATCGTTGACGGCTTGCTTACCATTTCGGGCTAGGGGCAGGACCCATGGATTGCGCGCTCGAGGTTTGAAGCGATTTTGCTCAGGGCGAGGAGGCAAGGCGTAGGAATATGTCGATATTTCCAGACTTGCCGACGAAGCCATGGGCAAAATCGGTCAAATCGCGAAGCGACGCCGAAATGGCTTCGATCTCAGGCCCGCGCGGCCTTGCGGGTAGCGATGCTACCCGCTGCATCCGCCCAAACCCGATATCTTCGCCATTTCGACGCCTCGAACGTGCAATCCATGGGTCCTGACCCTATGGGAAAAGCGTGACCGCCATGTCCGATCTTCCGCTCTCCCCCGCGACCGGCGCTGCGGCCGAAGACGCGCCCGCCGCCGATTCGCGGCCGCGTTCGGCGGTCAGCGCCGGGGTCGGCATCGTCGGTATCGCCGGACTATTCTCCTACCTGCTGATCGCGCGCCACGCGCCGCAGATCGCGGCCGCGTTCGGCATCGACTGGGGTACGCGCGGCCCGATGGACGGCCCCAATTCGGCAATCGTCAGCGTGCTCGCCTGCGGCATCCCGATGGTGCTGTGGTCGCTGTTCGTCGACAAGGTGCATCGCAACCCCTCGACCGGCATCGACTGGTCGCAGCGCCGGCCGTGGCGCGAAACGGTCGACATCAGCCTGACCAAGATCGCCGGCCTGTGGGCGACCTGGGGGCTGATCGCGCTCTTCTATGCGACGATGCGCTATTATTGGGAGGGCAATTATGCCTTCGCGATGGACCTGCTGGAGCGGGTAGCGCCGTGGCTGCTGCTC
This sequence comes from Sphingopyxis sp. 550B, assembly GCF_057401805.1. Lineage (NCBI taxonomy): Bacteria > Pseudomonadati > Pseudomonadota > Alphaproteobacteria > Sphingomonadales > Sphingopyxidaceae > Sphingopyxis > Sphingopyxis sp. 550B. The sequence continues at coordinate 1,152,421 of NZ_CM171610.1, forward strand.
GTCTCCGTGCCCTATATGCTGTGGCTCGACCGCCGCATGGTCGAACCGCGCGACGGCTGCTACCAGTTCGGCCGCTGGCTGATTGCTCCCGGCCAACCCGTCGACGGCCGCGCGATCGGCCATCATTTCCGCGCCTGGGCGGTGAAGGGCTTCTTCACCGCCTTCATGCTGTCGATCGTGCCGGGCAATTTCGCGGCGCTGGTCACCGTGCCGGTGAGCGAGGCGCTCGCCAATCCCTACATGATCGCGCTGTGGACGATCAATCTGCTCTATCTGGTCGACGTCCATGTCGCGACGGTCGGCTATATCCTGACGCTGAAGCCGCTCGACTCGCACATCCGCACCGCCAACCCTTATGGTATGGCGTGGGTCGCGGCGCTCGTCTGCTACCCACCCTTCATCCTGATGAACGGCGGCCCGCTCGACTATACGGTGAACGGGTCCGACTGGGGCTATTGGCTGGAGGGGCACGAGACGCTGATGATGCTGTGGGGCGTCGTGCTCGTCGCGCTGGTCGCGGTCTATGCCTGGGCGACGATGGCGTTCGGCATCCGCTTCTCGAACCTCACGCATCGCGGCGTCATCACCCACGGTCCCTATGCGCTGACCCGCCACCCCGCCTATGTGTCCAAGAATCTGAGCTGGTGGGTCGGCTCGCTGCCCTTTCTGGTCACTGCCGGAGGCTGGGTCGAAGGCGCGCGCAACATGGTCATCCTCGGGCTGGTCAGCGGGGTCTATTACTGGCGCGCCAAGACAGAGGAAAAGCATCTGCTCGCCGATCCCGCCTATGTCGCCTATTGGAACTGGGCCCAGCGGCACGCGCTGGTGCCGCGCCTGTTCACGCGGCTGACGGGCCGGGCGCGCCCGCTGATCCGGCTGGAGCCCGACCCGCGGGTGGGGCCGGTGGCGTGATCCTTATTCTCCCTTCCGCTTGCGGGGGGAAGGGACTGGCGACGGTGTGATTGCCCACCCCGCTGCGACTAGGGAGCAAGCTCCCAAGTCTCGCTGCCCCTCCCGCAAGCGGGAGGGGAGAATCGTATTCAGAAGCTCAACTCGCCATAAATCCTGGACAGGTCGCGGCCCCATGCGCCTTCGTAGCGGTCGAGCAGGTCGTGCGCGGGCGACTTGCCGCTCTTGGCGATCTGTCGCAGCGGTTCTAGGAAGCCGACCTCGTTGTCGCCCATCGAATTGACCTCGTCGCGCGCTGCCAGCCCCTGCGCCGCGATATCGAGAACGCGGTGCGCGAGGTCGCCGACGGTGCCGCCGCCCGGCGCCGCCGCGTCCAGCCCCTCGCGCGGCACCGCGTCGCGCAGCGCCTGCTGGTCGGCGATGCTCCAGTCCTTGACGAGGTCCCACGCCGCGTCGAGCGCGCCCTGGTCGTAGAGCAGCCCGACCCACAGCGCGGGCAGCGCGCAGATGCGATTCCACGGTCCGCCGTCGGCGCCGCGCATTTCGAGGAAGCTCTTGAGCCGCACCTCGGGAAAGGCGGTCGACAGATGGTCGGCCCAGTCGGAAAGGCGCGGGAGCTCGCCGGGCAGCGCCGGAAGCCGGCCCTTCAGGAAATCGCGGAAGCTCTGTCCCGCCGCGTCGATGTAGCGCCCGTCGCGGAACACGAAATACATCGGCACGTCGAGCATATAGTCGACATAGCGGTCGTAGCCGAAGCCGTCCTCGAACACGAAGGGCAGCATGCCGGTGCGCGCGGGGTCGGTGTCGGTCCAGATGTGGCTGCGATAGGACAGATAGCCGTTGGGCCGGCCGTCGGTGAAGGGCGACGCCGCGAACAGCGCGGTCGCCAGCGGCTGGAGCGCGAGCGAGACGCGGAATTTCTGCACCATGTCGGCCTCGCTCGCATAGTCGAGGTTGGTCTGGATGGTGCAGGTGCGCAGCATCATGTCGAGCCCCATGCCGCCGACGCGCGGCATGTGGTCGAGCATGATCGCATAGCGTCCCTTCGGCATGCGCGGCAGTTCGTCGCGCGTCTTGTCGGGCCACATGCCGAGGCCGAGGAAACCGAGGCCGAGTTCGGCGCCGACCTCCTTCACCTGCTTCAGGTGGCGGCCGGTCTCGGCGCAGGTCTGGTGGAGATTCTCGAGCGGCGCGCCCGACAGTTCGAGCTGCCCCGCCGGTTCGAGACTGATCGCGCCGTCACTGCCCGACAGGGCGATGACGTTCCCCCCTTCCTCGACCGGTTCCCAGCCATAGCGGGTCAGCGCGGTCAGCAGGTCGCGGATGCCGCCCGGCTCGTCATAGGAGGGCGCGCGATGATCGGCGGTGCGATAGACGAATTTCTCGTGCTCGGTGCCGATTCGCCAGCGGTCCTTCGGCTTCTCGCCTTTGATCATGGGCGCCGCGAGCTGGTCGCGGCTCTCGATGATGGGATCGTTTCGATCTGAAACCGTACGCGTGCTCATCGCGCCGCTTTAGGCAGGCGCCGCGGCTTGCACCAGCAAAAAGGACGGGCCCCGCGCAGGGGGTAAAGGAGGGGACAGGTTGACCGCGAATTAACCTTTCGCTGCCACAAGCGCGGGCATGACCAGGGACCAGATTGCGTCGCGGGCCGGTGGGTGGCGGACCGCGAGCCCACCGCCGTGCGCCTCGTCGATGCGAGCGTGCGCGCGCGGCGTCTTCCGCCCGCTGCTGCTGGCCTGTTTCGCGTTGCTGATGGCGTTGCTGCTCGCCGCCGCGCCGGCGTATGCCCAAAGCTGCGCCCCCGCGACGAGCCAGGGGACCGCGCCCGCGGGGTGGGAGACCTATTGCTGGCTCGACCTCAGCCAATATAGCGACGCGACCGCGCGCAGCGCGGCGGGCCAGAATATGAGCTTCACGCTGACCGACGGTTCGGTCCTGCGCTTCAACCTGCGCGTGACGCCGACATCGGGCAGCGCCTTCTCCGCCGTCGCCGCGCCGTCGTGGACCGGCGCCGCGGTCGGCAACTCGGCCTTCCTCGGGATACCGGGCCGCCCGGTGCTCTATTCGACGGCATCGGGAACGCGCACCGTCACGATCGGAGGCATCGCGATCACCCCGCCCGCAGGGGCGGCCGCATCTGCCTATTCCTTCGTCGTCGCCGACGCCGAATCGTCGAACGAGACTGAATCTCTAGTGTTCACGACCAACGGCGGCGCGTGGCAGCTGCTCGACCAGGTGCCGCCGACCAGCGGAACGACCTATCCGGCCCGATCGGGCATCGGCACCTCGACCGTCACCGTCACCGGCACCGCCGGGACGGTCGGCGCCTATATCGTCGGGTCGAACAGCCCGACGACCGTCACCGCCCAGATCACCTCGGGCGGGCTGCAGGGCATCATGCTTGCGGTGCGTTTCGCCTCGGTCCGGCTGTCGAAGCAGATCGCGGGGGTGCGAATCGACGCCAGCGACCAGTTCCTCTTCCGCATCCGCGCGGCGAGCGGCGGCGCGCTGCTGGGGCAGGGGACGACGAGCGGCAGCGGCAACGGCCCGTTCAACGCGATGCCGGTCAGCCTCGCCTCCAGCCTTTCGGTGACGCTGAGCGAGGAGATGGCGGCGGGCAGCGCCAGCGCGCTGTCCGCCTATCGCTCGACGATCAGCTGCACCAACGGCAACAGCGGATCGGCGACGCCGCTGCCCGTCGGGGTGGTCGCGACATCGTTCACCCTGCCGCCGCTGCAATTCGGCGATGCGATCGCCTGCACCTTCACCAACACCCCCTATCCGCACCTGCGCCTCCGCAAGGCGCTGGGCAGCGGAGGGCGGCGCTACAGCGGCGACCAGTTCACCGTCCGCATTCTCGATGGCGCGGTGGCGGTGGCGAACGCGACCACCAGCGGCACCGGCACCACGGTCGGCGGCGGCGACACCGGCATGGTGCGGCTGACCCCCGGCACCGCCTATACGCTCGACGAGATCGCGGCGGGGACCGCTGACCTCGCGCGCTACGATGCGGTGCTTGGCTGCACCAACGCCGCCGCCGGCTCCTCGACCGTGCTGCCGGGTGTGGCGCCGGGGACGATCACGCCGCAGCTCGGCGACGTCGTCACCTGCATCGTCACCAACACGCGCGCGACCGGCGGCGTGCTGGTCATCGCGAAAAGCTCGACGCCGATTTCGGACCCCGTCAACGGCACGACCAATCCCAAGCTGATCCCCGGCGCGATCGTCGAATATGCGATCACCGTGACCAGCATCGGGACCGGAAGCAACAGCAACCGGGCGAATGCGATCGTGCTCGTCGATCCGCTGCCGCCGGGCGTCACCTTCCAGACCGGCTCGGTCAGTTTCAGCAACGGATCGCCGGCGAGCGGCCTGGGATTCAGCGCGTCGAACGTCGGCTATTCGAACCAGCCGGGCGGCGGCGCACCCTATAGCTACACGCCGACGGGGACCTACGACCCGGCGGTGCGGGGGCTGCGGATCGCGCCCTCGGGCAATATGAGCCACGCGACCAGCGCGACGAGCCGCCCCAGCTTCACCATCCGCTTTCGCGCCCGCATCGACTGATCGTCACGCTTCGGGGGAGACCGCGCCCGCCGCTGCCCCCCAGTCGCCGTGCTGCGCCATCCACAGGGCGGTCGCGGCGACGGCGGCGGTCTCGGCGCGCAGGATGCGCGGGCCGAGCGCGATACGGCGGACGGCGGGGCAGGCGAGCAGCGCGGCGCGCTCGCGCTCGGTGAAGCCGCCCTCGGGGCCGGTCAGGATTGCGGCGGGCGCGGGCGCATCGACCGTTCCGAACGGCGAACCCCCCGCTTCGTCGGCGAACAGCAGCGCGCGGCTCTGTGGCCAGTCGCGCAGCAGCGCGGGCAGCTTCACCGGCTCGGCCAGCGTCGGCAGCGCGGTGCGGCCGCATTGCTCGCACGCCTCGACGATCTGCGCCTCCAGCCGCTCGCGCTTGACGCGCTCGACGATCGTGCGCTCGGTGATGACCGGCTGCAGCCGCGCGACGCCCAGTTCGGTCGCCTTCTCGATGATCCAGTCGAGCCGCGCCTTCTTGACCGGCGCGAAGCACAGCCAGAGGTCGGGCACCGCCTCGATCGCGCGCGTCCGGCGCTCGATGCGGACGGTCAGCGCGCGCTTGCCCGCATCGGCGACCGTGGCGAGCCACTCGCCGCTGCGATTGTCGAACAGCAGCAGCGGGTCTCCGGGCTTCAGCCGCATGACGTGCAGCAGATAATGCGCCGCCGCGCCGTCGACGACCGGTGCGGCGTCGGGGCCGAGCGGCGTGTCGACGAACAGGCGGGGCGTGCTGGCGGGGGGCCAGGCGGGAGTCGCGGGCATCGCGGGGCCATAGCATGGGCGGCGGCGGCGCGCACCCGCGCTCATCCCTGCGCGCGGACTGTCCCGTTGCGGGGCAGGAGGCGCGGTTTTCCGGGCCATGCGGGCGGTGCGGCTTAGCATTTTGGTAAGCAGTTTTCCGATAGAGGCAGGATACCCGCCGCGCATCTGTGGGGCGTACGCGGGTCGATCGAGGGGTTTGAGACCATGGGTGGGACCGACATCCGACATATCGGGCGCCGTCTTGGGTGCCGCCTCCGGCAGGGCGCCGGACGCCTGATCCGCGACCAGCGCGGCAACGCGCTGATGCTGACCGCGGCCGCGATCGTGCCGGTGATCGGCATCGTCGGGTCGGCGGTCGACATCGGCCGCGCCTATATGACGCAGCTTCGCCTGCAACAGGCGTGCGACGCCGGCGTGCTCGCGGGGCGGCGCGCGATGGCGGCGGGCGTCTATGGCGACGACCACAAGGCCGAGGCGAACAAGATGTTCGCCTTCAACTTTCCGAACGGCATCTATGGCAGCGAGGCGGTGAACTTTTCCTCGCAGTCGACGAGCGCCGCCGATGTCGTCGGCACCGCCAGCGTCAAGCTGCCGACGGCGATCATGTACATTTTCGGCAAGGACAAGTTCGACCTCGGCGTGAACTGCACCGCCAAGCTCGAAATCTCGAACGTCGACGTGATGCTGGTGCTCGACGTCACCGGGTCGATGGCGCGCAAGGCCTCCTCTTCGGACGACGACACCAAGATCGAGGCGCTGCGCAAGGCGGCGGTCGATTTCTTCGACACGCTGACCAACGCCGACATCGGCGACGGACGGCTGCGCTTCGGCGTCGTTCCCTACAGCTCGTCGGTCAATGTCGGCCAGATTCTGGTGGCGAAGAATTCCAACTGGCTCGCCGACACCGTCTGGCTCCCGTCCCGCAAGCCGGTGACCAAGGAGGTCTGGGGCGACGCCCGGACGGTGGTGTCCGACGATTATACCGCGACCGATCCCGTTTCTGACAAGAAGAAGAACGGGCAGGAGGATTGGAAGAGCGCGGGGACGGCGGACAAGACCAGAGACGAATGCACGACCTGGGACGACAGCGCCTCGGCCAAGATGATCGAGAGCAAGGATCAGAATGTCTCGAATCCGGTTGTCGACGGCACTACGCGCATCACCACATCCGATTCGAAGCGGACCTACGAATATTACAGCTACAAGGGAACATGGAGTTCCAGGAGTTGCAAGATCGACAGGCTCCGCTGGACGTTCACGCGCACCTACAAGGTGACGAAGACCGAGACGCTGACTACGGTCTTCGACGGCAAATACACCTATTTCGACCGCAAGTTCGACACCGGCCCGTTGAAGAGCGGATCGACGATCGAGACCGACACCGGCTATCAGGGGACGACGGTCACGACCAGCTGGGCGGGGTGCATCATCGAGCGGGCGACGACGCAATTCGGGTCGAGCCAGTCCGCGCCGTCGGACGCTTATGACATGGACATCGACATGGTCCCGTCCGCCAGCGATGCCGAGACGCAATGGAAGATGTTCCTGCCCGACGTCACCTACGACCGCGAGCGGGTGACCGAACGCACCGGGGTGACGACCAATTACCAGAATTTCGTCGACAAGGGCGGCGACTATGCCGCCTGCCCGGTCGCGGCGATGAACCTGACGACGATGACCAAGGCGGATCACGACGACTTCGATAAATATATCAAGACGCTGCAACCCAAGGGCTATACCTATCACGACGCCGGCATGGCGTGGGGTGCGCGCCTGATCTCTCCGACCGGGCTGTTCGCGGCCGACAACGGGCCCTATAACGGGCGGCCGGTCAGCCGGCATATCGTGTTCATGACCGACGGCGACATGATGACGCCGCGCGCCAACCTGTCGCACCAAGGGCAGGAGCGGTCGATGCCGCGCATCGGCGCGACCAGCGACAATGATGCGATCGACCGGCACAACAACCGCTTCCGGCAGCTGTGCGAAAGCGCGAAGCGCAAGGGCCTGACGATCTGGGTGATCTCGTTCGGCGTCGGCAGCAACAGCAACCTCAACAGCTGCGCCTCGACGGGGCAGGCGTTCGAGGCCGACAATGCGGCGCAGCTCAACGCGCAGTTCCAGGCGATCGCCCGCCAGATCTCGAAGCTCAGGCTGTCGCAATGAGCCGTCGCCGCGCCCTGATCCGCCGGCTTCGCCGCGACCGTCGCGGCGTCGCGCTGGTCGAATTCGCGCTCACCGCGCCGCTGTTCCTGCTGATCCTGATGGGGATCTTCGATTTCTGCTGGCAGATGTACGCGCAGCAGGTCCTGCAAGGCGCCGTCGCCAAGGCGGGGCGCGATTCGACGCTGGAGCTTTATTCCAGCGACCAATCGGCGCTCGATGCCCGCGTCAAGGAGCAGGTCCAGCAGGTGTTCGCGGGCGCCGATGTGAAATTCACGCGGCGCGCCTATGACGAGTTCAGCAAGCTCAACGTCCCTCGGCGCTATTATGATACGAACAAGAACGGCTATCTGGATGCCGAGGATTGTTTCGAGGATGGCGGCAAGGCCGGCAACGGCGGCGCCGACGACGTCGTCCTCTATACGGTGACGATGCGCTTCGACCGCGTGCTGCCGGTGTGGAAGATGCTGGGGCAGTCCCCCTATTCGACGCTGTCGGCGGTCACGATCCTGCGCAACCAGCCCTTTGCGAACGGTAGCGACATTACACCGGATAGCTGCCTGAAATGATGCTTCTTTCCCGCCCTTGCCGCCGCCTGGCGATCACCGCGCGGCGCCTGGCGCGCAACATTCGCGCCACGGTGCTGATCGAGATGGCCTTCGCCATTCCCTTTCTGGTGCTGGTGGGATTCGCCGGACTGGAGATCGCGAACCTTGCGCTGACTCACACGCGGATCAGCCAGATCGGCCTCAACACCGCCGACAACGCCTCGCGCATCGCAGCGGGCAGCAATCTGTCGCTGCCGCCGATCCGCGAGATCGATATCAACGAGTTGTTCATCGGGGCGGAAAAGCAGGCCGACGCGCTCGATTTCAAGCGGCACGGGCGGATCATCCTGTCGAGCCTCGAACGCAACAAGGATGGCGGCCAGTGGATTCACTGGCAGCGCTGCTATGGCGATCTCGCGGTGTCCTCGGCCTATGGCGCGCAGGGCACCGGCAAGACCGGAACGAGTTTTCCGGGCATGGGGCTGAAAGGCAAGGAGGTCACGGCCGCGGCGGGGACGGCGGTGATGTTCGTCGAGATCAGCTACGACTATCAGCCGCTGCTCTATGGCAAGTGGCTGGGCGCGCGGCGAATCTCCACGACGGCGGCCTTCAATATCCGCGAGCCGCGCGATCTGGATGGGCCGAAGGACGGCGACGGCGTCTACAACCCCTCTCCGGCGGCCACCAAGTCCGCCTGCTGATCGGCGCACGCCGCGCCCGGTCCGGCATTTATCTCGTCGGCGCGCTCTGCTATCGCCCCGGCACGCATGACCACCGCCCCTCCTCCCGACAGCCAGCTTCGCGGCTTCCTGGCGCTCCTGCCCGCGGGGTTGCGCCCCTATGCGCTGCTCGCGCGGTTCGACCGGCCGATCGGCTGGTGGCTGCTCTATTGGCCCTGCGCGTGGGGGATCGCGCTGGCGGGCGGCGCGCGCGATCACTGGCCGCTGTTCCTGTGGATGCTCGCCGGCGCGATCGCGATGCGCGGCGCGGGCTGCGTCTATAACGACATCGTCGACCGCAACCTCGACGCGAAGGTCGCGCGCACCGCGTCGCGCCCCGTCGCGAGCGGCGCGGTTTCGGTGCGCGGCGCGGCGCTGTGGATGCTCGCGCTGTCGCTCGTCGGGCTGGTCGTGCTGGTGCAACTGCCGCTGCGCGCGCAGGTCGTCGCGGTGGCGAGCCTGCTGCTCGTCGCCGCCTATCCGTTCATGAAGCGCATCACCTGGTGGCCGCAGGCGTGGCTGGGGCTGGTCTTTTCGTGGGGGGCGCTCGTCGGCTGGATCGCGGCCGGGGGCAGCGACGGCCTCGCGCTGCCGCTGCTCTATGCCGGATGCATCGCCTGGGTGATCGGTTACGACACCATCTATGCGCTCCAGGACATCGAGGACGATGCGCTGGTCGGCGTCAAGTCGAGTGCGCGCGCGCTGGGTGACCAGGTGCGCGGCGGCGTCGGCCTGTGCTATGCGACCGCGCTCGCGCTGTGGGCGGGGGCGCTGTGGATCGTGCGACCCGATCCGCTGGTCTTCGTTGCGCTGGTGCCGGTGGCGGTGCATCTGGCGGGGCAGGTGGCGACGCTCGACCCCGCGAACGGCGCCGACGCGCTCGCCAAGTTCCGCAGCAACCGCTTCGCCGGGCTGCTCGTCTTCGCCGCGATGCTGGTGGTGGGCAGCGCGCCCTGACCGATCGGCTTATTCGGCCGCGAGCAGTTCCTCGGCGCCGCCGAGGTCTACCGAGACGAGGCGGCTGACCCCGCGTTCGATCATCGTTACCCCGAACAGCCGGTGCATGCGCGCCATCGTCACCGCATTGTGGGTGACGATCAGGTAGCGCGTGTCGGTCTCGCGGCTCATCCGGTCAAGCAGGTCGCAGAAGCGCTCGATATTCGCGTCGTCGAGCGGCGCGTCGACCTCGTCGAGAACGCAGATCGGCGCCGGGTTGGTGAGGAAAAGGCCGAAGATCAATGCCACGGCGGTCAGCGCCTGCTCGCCCCCCGACAGCAGCGTCAACGTGCCGAGCCGCTTGCCCGGCGGCTGCGCCATGATCTCGAGTCCCGCTTCGAGCGGGTCGTCCGAATCGACGAGTTCGAGATGCGCCTGACCGCCGTTGAACAGGGTCGTGAACAGGCGCTGGAAATGCGCGTTCACCGCCTCGAACGCCGCGAGCAGGCGGACGCGGCCTTCGCGGTTGAGGTTGCCGATCGAGCCGCGCAGCCGGTTCACCGCCTGCTGCAGTTCCTCGATCTCGGCGACGCTCCGCTCGCGCTCGGCGTCGAGCTCGGCGAGTTCGTCGGCGGCGACGAGGTTGACCGGCCCCAGCCGCTCGCGGTCGGCGATCAGTCGGTCGTGCGCCGCCGACTCGGTGGCCGCGTCGCCGACCGCAGCGCTGTCGAAACCGGCCTTTTGCGGCAGCAGCGGCGGCGGGCATTCGAAACGCTCGCCCGACAGGCGGCCCATCTCGACGCGGCGCAGTTCGGCGTTTTCCGAGCGCGCGACCGCGCCGGCGCGCGTTTCGCGCGCCGCGGCGACGCGCTCGCGGATCGTCGTCAGCGCCGCCTCTGCCTCGCGCAGCGCTGCTTCGGCCGCCCGCTCGCGCGTCTCGGCCTCGTTGAGTTTCTCGCGCAGTTCGGCCTGCCGCGCCTCGGCAACGGCGCGGTCGGCGGCGAGCCGCTCGGGCAGGTCGACGAGCTTCGCGGCTTCGGCGGCGAGCGCATCGGCGCGCTTGTCCATGTCGGTGACGCGCCGTGCGGCCTCGCCCGCTCGCGCCTTCCAGCTCCGAATCTCGGCGCCGACCACCGCCTGCCGCTCGCTCAGCGCGGCGAGGGTGCGCTCATGCGCGGCGAGCGTGCCTTGCGCGTCGGTCGCGGTGGTGCGGGCGCGATCGGCGGTCTGCTCCACGGCATCGAGCGCCGCGCGCGCCAGCCGCTCGTCGGGCAGCGCGGTGAGCGCGGCTTCCTGTGCTGCGAGTTGTTCGGCGGCGTCCTTCGCCGCACCGGCGATCTCGGCGCGCCGGCGTTCGAACAGCGCGGCGGCGGCGTGGTGGCGGTCGAGCGCGCCCTGCGCCTGGTCGGCGGCGCGCAAGGCAGCGCGGCGCGCCTCGTCGGCGTCGGCGAGCCGCTTGCGGGCGGCCGCGGCCGCCTCGGTCCGCGCGGCGAGCGTCGCCGCCGCGGCCTCGCGGCGGTCGCGCAATTCCTGCACCCCCAGCTCGACCTGCGGGCGCTGCGCGGCGAGCGCGTCGAGGCGATTCTGGCGCATCAGCCGCTCGCTCGCGGTCGCGCCGTCGCCGCGCGTCACGAAACCGTCCCAGCGGCGCATCACCCCGCCCATCGTCACCAGCCGCTGCCCGACCGCGAGCGTCTGGCCCGCATCGTCGTCGGCGACCGCGACCTGCGCGAGACGGCGCGACAGCGCGGCGGGCGCCTCGACGAGATCGGCGAGCGCGCGGGTCCCGGCGGGAAGCGCGGGATCGTCGGCGCGCGCGTCGGCGCCGCGCCAGCTTCGCGCCGCGTCGCCGTCGGTGCCAGCGTCGAGATCGTCGCCGAGCGCCGCGGCGAGCGCGGCCTCGTAGCCCGGCGCGACCCTGATGCGGTCGAGGATGCGCATCGCATCGCTGCGCGCAGCGGCGAGCGCGCGTTCGAGCGTCGCCGCCTCGCCTTCGAGCGCGGCGAGCGCCGCGCGCGCCTCGGCGAGCGCGGCCTCGACCGCCGCGAGGTCCGCCGTCGCCGCCTCGCGGTCGGCTTCGGCGTCGCCAATCGCGGCTTCGGCTGCGGCGATCGCGGCCTCCGCCTGCTCGGCGGCCGCCGCGCTCTCCTCGACCGTCCGGGCCAGCGCCGCGCTGTCGCCGAGTGCGGCGATCTCGGCTTCGAGACGCTGCTGTTCGCCCGCGATGCGGCGCACCGCGGTTTCGGCGCCGTCGCGCGCGCTGAGCGCGATGCGGCGGTCGGCGGCTTCGCTCGCGGCGCGCGCGCGCGCCTGTGCCAGCGCCACCTCGGCATCGCGCAGCCGTGCCTGCGCCGCCTGATTCGCCTCGACGAGCGCCGCCTTGCCATTGTCATGCGCGCCGATCTGCTGCGCGAGTTGCTTCGCCTCGGTGTCGAGCGCGGTCAGCGCGGCATGGGCGTCGCGTGCCAGATCGCCCTCGCGCGCGCGATCCTCGGCGAGCCGCGCCTGCTGCGTGCCCAGGTCGTCGAGGCGCTGGCGCGCCGCGCGCTCCTCGCCGGCAAGGCGGACCTGCGTTGCGGTCGCTTCGGCAAGCGCATCGCGCTGCGCCTGCGCGTCGCCGCGCGCATCGGCGACGCGCGCGGCGACCTCTGTCTGCGCGTTCGAAACGGCTTCAAGTTCGTCCTGCGCCGCCTTCACCGCGGCCTCGGCCGCGTCGGCGTCGCGGCGCGCCTGATCGGCGGCGGCGGCGGCGTCGCGCCAGCGGGCATAGATCAGCCGCGCCTCGGCAACGCGGATTTCTTCGCTCAGCCGCTGGTATTTCTCTGCCGCGCGCGCCTGTCGGCGCAGCGCGTTCGCGCGCACCTCCATGTCGGCGACGATCTCCGACAGGCGGGTCAGGTTGGTTTCGGTCGCGCGCAGCTTCTGCTCGGCGTCCTTGCGGCGGACGTGAAGGCCGGCGATGCCCGCCGCCTCCTCCAGCATCGCGCGGCGGTCGGTCGGCTTGGCGGCGATGACGTTCGCGATCTTGCCCTGGCTGACCAGCGCCGGGCTGTGCGCCCCGGTCGCGGCATCGGCGAAGATCAGCGCGACGTCCTTGGCGCGTACGTCGCGGCCGTTGGCGCGATAGGCGCTTCCCGCGCCGCGCTCGATGCGGCGGATCACCTCCAGTTCGTGCCCGTCGGCCGCGTCGGAAAGCCCGGCGACCACCGCGCCGCCCGTATCGCAATGGATCGCGACCTCGGCGAAATCGCGCGGCGGGCGCGACGCGGTGCCGGCGAAGATGACGTCCTCCATCCCGCCGCCGCGCATCGACTTGGGGCTGGATTCGCCCATCACCCAGCGGATCGCCTCGAGCAGGTTCGACTTGCCGCAGCCGTTCGGACCGACGACGCCGGTCAGCCCCGGCTCGATGCGCAGCTCGGTGGGTTCGACGAAGCTCTTGAAACCGGTCAGGCGCAGCCGCTTTATCTGCACGGACGGTCCCCGTGCAGTCGGTCGAATCGCAGGCTGTGCAACGCTTGGGTCACATATCCCCCTTGCCCGCCGTCATGCCGCGCGGGCGGGGGAGTCGCAAGGGGGACGATTCCGCCCGCGCCGCCGGTCGCGGGGCGGGAAGCGCGACGGTCAGCGCACGCCCATCGTGCGCAGCCGGTCGCGCAGCGGGCCCCAGGCCGCGATGCCCTCGGCCAGCTGGCCGTTGATGATGAAGCTGGGGGTGCCCGAGATCCGATAGGTCTCCATCGCGGCATTGGTGCTCTGTTCGAGCTTTTCGATGTTGGGAAGGTTCGACAGGCAGGCGTTGACCTGGTCGGCGGTCATGCCGCGCGACTGGAAGAAGGTGTCGAGCTTCCACGCCTTGGCGAGCGCCGGGAAACGCTGCGCGGGGGGCAGCGACATCGCCTTTTCGCCGCCATCGGGATTGGCCTGCGCGCCCGCGAACAGATCGGCCTGCGAGGCGAAGACGTTCGCCATCAGCGGGAAATAGCGCTCGGTCGGCGCGCAGCGGATGATCGCCGCGGCCGATGCGTCGAGCGGATCGCGGATGAAGTTGCGCAGTTCCAGGCTGACGCGGCCGGTGTCGATGAAGTCGCGCTTCAGTTCCTCGTGGCTTTCCTCCGAGAAATCGGCGCAGTGCGAGCAGGTGAGCGAAGCGAATTCGATGACCTTCACCGGCGCGTCGGGATTGCCCATCAGATAGCCGCCGTCGGGGGTGACGGTGACGGTGTCGGACCAGCTCTTGCCCGCGGGCGCGGCGACCTTCGCGATCACCGCCTGCTCCTGATTCTGGTCGGTCTTGCTTTCGCCGCAGCCGGCGAGCGCGAGCGCGCCGAGCGAACAGAGCAGGGCGATGCGCAGCGGGGGAAGGGTCATCCTTTGGTCTCCGAAAAATCGTGTCGAGGCGTTCTTAAGCGCCCTTGAGCGCGAGGTCGAGGCGCGTTTTGAGCTTCGGCCAATCGCTGACCTCCGCATTCTTGCCGTTGATGAAGAAGCTCGGGGTCGCGGCGACGCGGTCGGCGTTCTGGCCGATATTGGTCATCCCCAATATCTCGGCCGACGCGACGTCGCTGTCGAGGCAGGCGTCGATCTGTGCCTTGGTGTAACCGCGGCCGCGCATCAGCGTGTCGAGCCCGGTATCGGCGGCGATGCGCCGGGTGCGTTCGCCTTCGCTGCCCTGATACCAGGGCGCGAGCTGCTCCTTGGTCATTTTCGCCGCCTTGCCGAGCCAAGTGGGCTGCGCGAGCATGATCGCCTGATGATTGCCGACGAACGCCCTGGCGCCGCCGCACCGCGCGAGCAGCGCGGCGGTCAGATCGAGCGGATCGCGCACCAGATTGCGATATTCGAACTGCACCAGCCCGGTGTCGATGTAGAGCGTCTTCAGCAGCACCGCCGACTGTTTCGCGAAATCGGCGCAATGGCTGCACGTATAGCTGAAATATTCGACCAGCTTCACCTTGGCACCGGGCTTGCCGACCAGAAGCGCGCCGATCGGGCTGGTCGAGATGGTCGCCGACCAGCGCTCAGCGGCCGGTTTCGCGGGGGCAGCCGCGACCAGCGCGGTCAGGGCGACGCCGGCGAGTGTTCCGATCGCGAGGCGGCGGGTCGATAGGGACGGGATATGTCTGGGCATGGGCGGCCGGTCCTTCGTTCAACTGATGCGGGGAAGCTTCGGCGGCGCGGCCAGCCCTGCCGCCATGCGTTCGAGCACGGTGCGCAGTTCCGGGTCGCCGATGTCGCGCAGGCTGTCCCCCAGTTCGGCGGGTACGGGCTTCAGCATGGCTGGCGGCTGAACGGGCGGCGCGGCGGGCGCGACCTGCCCGTGCGTCATCCGCACCCGCGCGATCGCGGCATAGCCGAAGAAGCGGTTGACCGCGCCGATGATGTCGGGCGCGACATGCTGGAGCATCGGGGCGTGCGCGCCGTTGATCGTCAGATGCAGCGTGCCCCCCGCCTTCTGCCCGGCGGGAAAGCGGATCATCGCGGGCTGGGTGACGTCGGCGAGGCGGTCGCCGACGATCTCGCGCCAGCGGCTGACGACCGACGACTGGATGAAGCCGAACTTGCGGAAGGCGGTGCGGCCGATTTCGGGGACGAGGTCGGCGATCGCGCGCGCTTCCCCGCCGCGCGGGCGTTCGTAGCTGCGGGCAGGCGTCTTCTTCGCCTTTGCGTCCTTCGCCTTTCGGGCGGGCGTTTCTCCGCTCTGTGCTTTCGCCATGCGCGCCGCCATGCCATAGGCGGGGGGTGAGCGTCCAGACTTCCGACAGAACCGATCGCGACAAGACTGAAGCCGCGCCCGCCGATTTCGCCGCGCGCCTGCTCGGCTGGTACGACCGCTCGGCGCGGGTGCTGCCGTGGCGCGTGCCGCCGGGAAGCGACGCGGTGCCCGATCCCTATCGCGTCTGGCTCGCCGAGGTCATGCTCCAGCAGACGACGGTCGCGGCGGTGGCAGGCTATTTCGAGCGCTTCACCACGCGCTGGCCGACGGTCGCCGATCTGGCCGCAGCCGCCGACGCCGACGTCATGGCGGCGTGGGCGGGGCTCGGCTATTATGCGCGCGCGCGCAACCTGCTCGCCTGCGCGCGCGCGGTGGTCGCCGAGCACGGCGGGCAATTTCCCGACAGCGAAGCCGACCTGCGCGCGCTCCCCGGCATCGGCGACTATACGGCGGCGTCGGTCGCGGCGATCGCCTTCGGACGGCGCGCGGTGGTGATCGACGCCAATATCGAGCGGGTGATCACGCGCCATCGGCTGATCGAGACCCCGCTGCCCGCCGCCAAGCGCGCCATCCGCACCGCGCTCGAACCGCTGGTGCCCGCCGACCGGCCGGGCGATTTCGCGCAGGCGCTGATGGACCTGGGTGCAGGCATCTGCACGCCGCGCGGCCCCGCCTGCGCGATCTGCCCGCTGATGGCCGATTGCCGCGCGCGCGGCCGTGCCGACATCGAGCGGCTGCCGGTCAAGCCCGCGAAGAAGGCGAAGCCGCAGCGCCATGGCATCGCCTGGTGGATCGAGGACAAGGGCCGCATCTGGCTGGTCCGCCGGCCGGGCAAGGGGATGCTCGGCGGCATGCGCGCGCTGCCCGGCGGCGAGTGGAGCGCGATACCGCCCGCCGAGTCGGGGGTCGCCGAGGTCGATCATGGCTTCACGCATTTCGATCTGCGGCTGACGCTGATGCCCGGCGAAGCCGCGCTTGCCGCAGGGGAAGGCGAATGGTGGCCGCTTTCGGCGCTTGACGAGGCCGGGCTGCCGACGCTCTATCGCAAGCTCGTCGACCAGATGCGGGAGAAGGACGGATGAACATGATGGTGTCGCGCCGGGCGCTGCTCGGCGGCCTGGCGTTCGGCGGCGCGGCGACGCTGCTGCCGCGCAGCGCCCTTGCATGGAAAGCCGACGGCGCGGCGCTCTATCCCGCGACCGACGCCTTCGTCACGGGCTTCGTCGAGCGTGGGCAGCTCGCCGGCACGCTTGCCTGTATCGGCAAGGGGCAGGCGGCGGCGGTCAGCTTCGGCGCCGGGCGGCAGGCGATGGATTCGAGCAAGCCCGTCGGTCCCGACACGCTGTGGCGCCTCTATTCGATGACCAAGCCGGTCACCGCGATGGCGGCGATGCTGCTGATCGAGGAAGGCCGGCTCGGCCTCGACCAGCCGATCGCCGACATATTGCCCGCCTTCGCGAACATGACGGTGCAGAATACGCCCGATGGCTCGATCACCGACGTGCGTCCGGCCAAGGGACCGATCACGGTGCGCCAGCTGCTCACTCACACCGCCGGGCTCGGCTACAACATCATCCAGAAGGGGCCGCTGCGCGACGCCTATAACGAGGCCGGACTGGTCGGCGGGCAGGTCAGCCGCCTGCCGATCCCCGGCCTGCCACCAATCACGCCCGCGCCCAGCCTCGCGGCCTTCGCCGACCGGCTCGCGAAGCTGCCGCTCGTCTACGAACCCGGCACGCGCTGGAGCTATTCGGTCGGGCTCGACCTGATGGGGCGGGTGATCGAGGTGGCGGCGGGCCAGCCGTTCGACGCCTTTCTGAAGGCGCGGCTGTTCGACCCGCTGGGGATGACCAGCACCTTCTTCCAGGTGCCGGCGAGCGAGGTGGGACGGCTGTCGACCAATTATTTCCCGATGGGGCCGGTGCTGCTGCCGGTCGATCCGGCGACCAGCTCGATCTATCTCGATCCGCCGCCGATGCCCTATGGCGGCGGCGGCCTGGTTTCGAGCGCGCGCGATTACGACCGCTTCCTCGCCATGCTGCTCGGCGAGGGCGAGACCGGCGGGGTGCGGATCATGAAGCCCGAAACCGCGCGGCTAGCGATGTCGAACCTGCTGACCGATTCGGTCGACCGCAAGGGCACGTTCATCGAGGGCGAAGGCTTCGGCGCGGGCGGGCGCGTCTCGCTCGCCGATTCGCCCACCGGCGAGGGCGTCTATGGCTGGGGCGGCGCGGCGGGGACGATCGGCTTCGTCGACCGCGCCCGCGGCTACCGCGTCGGCGGCTACACCCAATATATGCCGGCCGAGGCGCTGCCCTTTCAGGCGAAGTTCGGCGAGGCTTTCTACAAGGACGCGCTGCGCTGATGCCGGCGCCGCTCGGCTTCACCGGGGCGTGGCTCGACCGCGCCGACCAGCTTCGCACCGACCCGGAGGCCTTCGCCGCCGCAAAGGCCGATCCGCGCGCGCGCTGCCTGACGCTCGACGGCATCGATTTCGTGCCCGGCGACGATGGCACGGGCCTGCGCTGGGAACTGCTCGACCCCGCCGACGCACGCGCGCCGATGCTGCTGGGACGCGACGAGCGCGGCATTCCCTATTTCGTCCGCGAACCGCACCCGGCGCAGCGCATCGACGCGCGCTCGCGCACCGTGATGCGGCTGCTGCCGCTGCTCAGCGCGCAGGACCTCGCGCTTTACGGCGGCGCGCGCAGCCTCGTCGACTGGCACGCGCGGCATCGGTTCTGCGCCACCTGCGGGTCGCCGACCGAGCTGTTCCGTGCCGGCTGGGGGCGCCGCTGCGGCCAGTGCCGCGCCGAGCATTTTCCGCGCGTCGACCCGGTGGTGATCATGCTCGCCGAATATGACGGGCGCGTGCTCGTCGGGCGCCAGCGGCAGTTCGCGCCGGGGATGTTCTCGGCGCTCGCGGGATTCGTCGAGCCCGGCGAATCGCTCGAGGAGGCGGTGGCGCGCGAATTGTTCGAGGAAGCGGGAATCCGCGTGTCGGACGTCGCCTATGTGGCGAGCCAGCCCTGGCCTTTCCCTTCGTCGCTGATGATCGGATGCCGCGCGCGCGCCGAGGGCAGCGCGCTGACGCTCGACGAGACTGAGATAGAGGCGGCGATCTGGGTCGATCGCGCCGAGGTGCGCGCGGCGCTGGCGGGCGACATGGACGCCCCCTTCCTTGCGCCGCCGCCGCTGGCGATCGCGCGCCACCTGCTGGAGGACTGGGCGGCGTAGGAAGCGCGCGTCGGCGCTAGACTCTGATGACTTTGGATTGACCCCCTTCGTCATTGCGAGCGGAGCGAAGCAATCCAGAGCGGTTTGCGCACACTCTGGATCGACGCGTCACTTCGCTCCTCGCGGGTGACGATTCCAACTCATGTCGTCATGCTCCAGGTCGTAGTTTCACCGCGTTTTCCGGGTCGTCATGCGGTTCCGCCCGACTTGAAACCGCTCTATGCGCCCGGTGCCCAGCCGCTCGCCGCGAGGAAGGCGGCGGGGTCGCGCATCTCGATGATCTCGCGCAGCGCCTGCGTCTTGTCGGGCGCGCGGTCGTAATAGGCCCGGACGATGCGGTAACCCGCCCAATAGCCGAGGTCGCCGGGCCATTCGCCATCGCCCTGCTGGTTGTAGAGCCAGCGCGAACCGAGCGCCTTTTCGTCCTTTTCGGCGAGGAAGGCGGTTTCGAGCTCCGTCGTTCGTTCCGCCGCCCATTGGTGGAGCAGCGGATAGGCGACCGATCCGGTCATCCGCTCGGTGACGAATTCGGCGGCGCCTTCGACCAGCGCGGCGTGGAGGACAGTGGCATTCTCGTCATCGACCTGCGCGAGCGGCTGCTGCACATGCGCATATTCGTGCGCGATGACATGTACCATGCGATCCTCGTCGTCGGCCTCGATGAATTTCGCCGCGCACAGCATTTCGAGGCCGATATAGAGCCCCTTCGCATTCGCTGTTCCCGCGCTCGACGCGCGGCCGATGGCGATGGTGATCGGCGGGAAGACCGCCTTCGGATAGAGCGCCGCGAGCCGGTCGGTCGCCGCGACCAGACGGCCGCGAACCTTGTCCAGCTTCGCCGCGCAGCCGCGCGCGTCGCGATAGACGGCTGGCTTGGCGCGCAGCGCCGCCGCCAGCCGGTCGGGCGTGATCCGGCGCAGCGCCATGAATTCGACGAGACCGGGCGACGGCGTGGCGAGGTAGCGCGCCGCGAGCGCATCGGGGTCCGCCGCCAGCGCCGGGTCGTCATAGAGCGCGAAGAAGCGGTCGACGTCGCTCGTCACGATGGCGACGCGCGAGCTGTCCCGCGCTTCCTGCGCCATCGCGCCACCGCCGGCCGCGGCGAACGTCGCCGCGGCCAGCAGGGCGAGGCGGCGCATCACGCCTTCGTCTCCGCGATATATTCGTCGACATTCTGCGCGAGCACGTCGAGCGGGACATTACCGCCTTCGAGCACGACATTGTCGAAGTCGCGCAGGTCGTAGCGCGCGCCGAGGGCGGCCTGCGCGCGGTTGCGCTGGCGGTTGATCTCGCTGTGTCCGACCTTGTAGCCGCACGCCTGCCCGACCCAGCTGCAATAGCGGTCGACCTCGCTCGCGACCTCGAGCGGGTTCGACCCGTTGCGCTCGACGAAGAACTGCACCCCCTGCTCGCGCGTCCAGCGCTTGGTGTGGATGCCGGTATCGACGACGAGGCGGCAAGCGCGGAAAGCGATCGACTGGAGATAGCCGAGGCGCCCGACCGGGAAATCGTCGTAGAGGCCGAGCTCGTCGGCGAGCTGTTCGGCATAGAGGCCCCAGCCTTCCGAATAGGCGTTGAAGGCGAGCATCGAACGGATCAGCGGCATCTGGTTCGCATATTCGCCCTGCCACGCATGGCCGGGAATCGCCTCGTGCATCGCGAGGTCGGGCAGCGAATATTTGCTGTGCAGGTCAGTCGTGCGCAGGTTGATCCACATCCGCCCCGGCGTCGAACCGTCGATCGACCCCGCGCCGCCATAGGCAGCGGGCGCGCCGGGCTCTTCCTCGGGCGGCAGACGCTTCACCTCGACATTGCCCTTGGCGAGGGTGCGGAAGGCGCGCGGCAGTTCGGCGCGAATCCGGTCGAGCCACGTCTGGATATAGGCGACGACCTCGGCGCGGCCCTGATCATTGTCGGGGAATTTATACGCCGGGTCTTTCGCGAGTGCGTTCATCCGGTCGCCGACCGAACCCTGCGTATAGCCGAGCTGCTTGAGAATGGGGTCCATCCGCCCGTGCAGCTCGGCGAGCTGCTCGACCCCCATGTGGTGAATTTCCTCGGGCGTCATCCGCGTCGTCGTCGAGGCGCGCAGCGCCCAGGCGTAGAATTCGTCGCCGCCGGGGCGCGCCCAGATGCCGGCGTCCATCGTCGCCTTCGTGCGCTGCGCCTGCAATTCGGCAAGCTGGCGTTCGAGCGCGGCGACGACCGGCCCCGTGGCGATGGCCCCGGCGCGCCGGCCCCAGTCGCCCGCGATCTTCGCCTCCGCGGTGCGGCGGACGAGGCTGTCGACCAGCCCGCCGCCGCCGCGGGCGCCAGCGAGGCTCGCCTCCATCTGCCTGATCGCCTTGTCGAGCAGGAAGGCGGGCGCGACCACGCCCTGCGCGCCCGTGGCCTTCAGCCGCTCCGTCTCGCCGTCGAGCACGCCGGGATAGGCGTTGAGTCGGGCCAGATAGGCCTCGGCGTCGGCGGCGCTTTTGACCGGATGGTCGCTATCGAGGAATTTCGGGATATCGAGATAGGCGCCGACATTCTGGATCACGACATAGGGGGTGTTGCGCCATCCGCCGACCGACACGTCGCCATAGGGCAGCGCGAAGCCGTCGAGCGCGACGCCATAGGCGCTTTCGATCACCGCCAGGCTGGTGCGCGTGCCATGGTCGAGCTTGCTCCTGTCGACCGCGCGGACGCGCGCGAGATCGGCCTTGAGCGTGTCGGCGAGCGCCTGTTGTCCCGCCGCCGAGCGGTCGGCGAGCTGCGCGCGCAGCGCGGCGCGCGCGCCGGTGTCGATGCCGAGGCTCGTCGCGCTTTCGGGCGACCGGGCGAGCAGATTGTCGGCGATCGAGTCGAGCAGCGCCTGCGCGCCGTCCTGCTGCGGAGCGGCTGCCGCCAGCGCGGGCGCGCGCGCGGCCAGCGCGAGGCTCGCGGTTCCGGCGCCGAGCGCGGCGAGCGTCCGGCGGCGGCTGATCGAAGTGGACAGTCTGTCGTGCACGTGCGGGCTCCCCGTTTGTTTCCTGTGAAACCTGTCTGGAGCCGCGGCGCGCGGGGGTCAATGAAAAGGGGCCGGGAACGGCGCTGCGTTCCGGCCCCTTCGTCGAAGAAAATCGACCGTCCGTCAGTCGGTCAGGTCGGCGGGCACCTTGCCGCCGTTCGCGGCGAGTTCGCGCATCACCGCCTTGTGCAGCCAAATGTTCATCTCGGCGCTGCCGTTGAGTTCGCCGGTATAGCCGAGCTCCTGCGCAAGCGCCTTGCGGTTGTCGAGGCTCGAATCGATGCCGAGCAGTTTCATCAGGTCGACGATCGAGGTGCGCCAGTTGAGCGGCTGGCCTGCCTTCGCGGCCTCGGCCGACAGGATCGCCTCGACATCGACCTCGCTGACGGCGGTCGACGCGGCGGCCATGGCGCTCGACGCGGCCTCGACCGCCGCGCCGATCGGAAGCGCCGACGGGGTGGCGGGAGCGGGCTCGGCGGCCTCCGCCTTCTTGCCGAAAATCGCGTCCTTGATGCTGCTGAAAATACCCATTTTGCAATGCTCCCACTCGTTGAGACGGCCTAACCCCGCGGCCGGGGCAGTCGCAGGGCCGCAGGATAGGATTAGGCACGGCGAAATGACAGCAGAATGAACGGCTCGCCCCACGCCGGTGCGCTGCTATAAGAACCCGCATCGGCGCTTTTCGATCCGCGCCTTGTGGGAGATTGACGACATGAACCTCAGCGACATCCTCGGTCAGGCCGGCGGCATCGAATCGATGGCGAAGGAACTGGGCGTTTCGCCCGCGATCGCGCAGCAGGGCGCCGAAGCGCTGCTGCCCGCGATCCTCGGCGGCTTCCAGAAGCAGGCACAGGGCGGCGGCGAGGGACTGGGCGGGCTGATCGCCGAGCTGGGCGGCGGCGGCCTGCTCGACGCGGTGCTCGGGTCGCAGCCGACCCCGGTCGGGCAGGGCAACGACATATTGGGCCAGATCTTCGGGTCGAAGGATGTCAGCCGCACCGTCGCCGGTCATGCCGCCGGGCAGACCGGGCTCGACGCCGGGCTGCTCAAGAAGATGCTGCCGCTGCTCGCGATGCTGGTCGCCGGCGCGATGGCGAAGGGTGACACCAAGGACGGCGGCGGAGTCGACGGCGGCGGTCTGGGCGACCTGATCGGCGGCGCGCTGGGCGGCGCTGCGGGCGGATCGGGCGGCGGCGGGCTGGGTGGCCTGTTGGGCGGCATGCTCGGCGGTGGCGGCGGATCGGGCGCGCTGGGCAGCCTCGGCAAGCTGATCGACCGCAACGGCGACGGCAACCCGCTCGACGACATCCTCGGCATGGCCGGGAAGCTGAAGGGGTAGCCGGATTCCCGATCCGGGCGGGCAGCCTTTATCGCGGTCCGGGCGAGGGCAGCGGTTCTTCGTTCGGATCGTTCGGGGTCGGTGCTGCGGGCGCGGGCGCGACGCCGCTGGCCTGGCGTTCGAGCTCCTCGGCGGCGCGCTGGCGTTCCTCGAGCGCCTTTTCCTCGGCGACGACCGCCGCCTCGACCTCGTCCGCCGCGGCGTCGATGCCGGCGATGCGCTTGGCGCGTTCGTCGGCGATCATCGTCTGCCAGTCGGTCTTGTCGGCGGCGCGGCGCTCGGCCTTGGCGCCGGCGACAAGCTGCTGGGTGCAGCCGGTGAAGCCGCCGAGGCCGGTGGGCGAGCAGCTGTCGGTGCCGAAACGGCCGACGCGTTCGAGCGCGACCACCTTGTTCGCCCACGCCTCGTTGCGCGGGTCGAGCGGGCTGCCGCCGCGGAAGATCTGCGGGACGCGGTAGCGCTCGGTTTCGGGCAGGCGGCTGCACACGACGATCTCGTCGGGGCTGCTCTGCTCGCACTTGTCGTCGCCATAGACGATGACCTGGTTGATCTTTTCGCCGTCGACGACGGTTTCCTGCGCCTGCGCGGGCGCCGCGGCCGCGCCGGCGGCAAGGATCAGCGCGAAGAGGGGGAGGCGGGTCATCGGTTTTCCTTCATCTGTCCGGACGGACTGCCATGGATAGCCTGCATGCGGCCTGAACGCCACCGCCGGGCACCGCGTCAGATGCGCTTCGCCAGTGCGATGGCGGCGCGGCAGCCGGCACGGATCGCGAAGCTGAGCAGCGGATAGCCCGGCGCGCTTTCGGCGCCCGCGGCGAGCGCGGCATCGCGGTGCTCCAGCTCTTCGGCACGGAACTCGGCGACCGCGTCGCCCAGTTCGGGGTCGCTGTCGCCCAGCTCGGCGATCTGGTCGCGATAGTGGCGGTCGATCTCGGTCTCCACCGCCGCGGTGCAGGCCATCGCCGCGCGCGGCCCCAGCGCGGCGGTCGCGGCGCCGAGCGCGAAGCCCGCGACGTTCCACAGCGGCTGAAGCGCGGTCGGTCGCACGCCGCGGCGAGCGATCAGCCCGTCGAAGAAGGCGCGGTGCCGCTCCTCCTGCTCCGCCATATGCGCGATCTCGCGCGCCATCGGATGCCGGTCGCCCATCACCGCGAGCTGGCCGGCGTAGATGCGCGTCGCACCATATTCGCCCGCCTGGTCGACCCGGATCATCGACGCCGTCTTTCGGTCCGCCTTCATCATGCCGCCGATGTGGGCCGGCGGCGCAGCAAGGTCAAGACGAGCGCCGCGGCGGCGAAGGAGAAGATCGCGTTGAACCCCGCGAGCGAGACGCCGAACAGCGTCCATTGCGGCACGTCGCAGCGGGTGATCGGCGCCGCCAGGATGCTGTCGAGCGAGACGGGGCCGGTCGCCGCGGTGCTGCACGTCGTCAGCCCTTCCCAAAGGCCGTATTCGACCCCGGCGTGGAAGACGCCGATCGCGCCGCTGACCGCGATGGCGACGGCGGAAAGCAGCGTCAGCGCGCGCATCGCGGCGTCGCTGCGGCGCAGCAGCAGCGCGAGCGCCGCCAGCACCATCGCCACCTGGTGCGGCCAGCGCTGCCAATAGCACATCTCGCACGGGTGGAGGCCGAAGCCATATTGCGACACCAGCGCGCCGCCATAAAGGAGCAGCGGCGCGATCAGCGCGAGGAGCGGCGCGGCGTAGCGGTTGTTCGGCATGGCTGGCCCCCCGATTTCGGATCAGTTGCGCCGCGCCGGCCGGGCGGCGGGCGCCTTGCCCTGCGCCATCTGCGGCGTCGCCGGGCCGATGCGGCCGATCGTCTGCAGCGCATAGTGGAGCTGATAATCCTCGATGCCCTTCGCCTTCAGCTCCTCGGCGGTCGCGGCGAAGCGCGGATCATCCTTTTCGTCCTTTTCGAGCAGACCGTCGTCGACCTTCTTCTCGTTGATCAGGTGGCGGCGCAGGTCGCTTTCGCGGAAGCGTGGGCGGTTCTTGTAATCGGGGTCCGAAAGCTGCGGCACGCGGATGTCGGGCTCGATGCCGCCTTCCTGCACGCTGCGCCCCGACGGCGTGTAATAGCGCGCGGTGGTCAGGCGCAGCGCGGTCGTGTCGGTCAGCGGCAGCACCGTCTGCACCGATCCCTTGCCGAAGCTGCGCTCGCCCATGACGAGCGCGCGGTGCTGGTCCTGCAGCGCGCCCGCGACGATCTCCGACGCCGAGGCGGAGCCCGCGTCGATCAGCACGATCACCGGCGCGCCCTGCGCGAGGTCGCCCGGCTCGGCGAAATAGCGTTCGATGTCGCTCTTCTTGCGGCCGCGCTGCGACACGATCTCGCCGCGTTCGAGGAAGATGTCGCTGATCCCGACCGCCTCGTCGAGCAGCCCGCCGGGGTTCGAGCGCAGGTCGAGCACCCAGCCGCGCGGCTTGCGGCCCAGCGATTTCTCGACCGCGAGCATCGCCGCCTTGAGGTCGCGGGTCGCATCGGTCGAGAAGTTGGTGACGGTCAGCACCCCGACGTCGTCCTTCACCTCCCACTTCACGGGTTTCAGGTCGATGATCTCGCGCGTCAGCGTCAGCTCCATCGGCTTGTCCTGCCCCTCGCGCACCACGGTGATCTCGATCTGGGTGCCGGGGCGGCCGCGCATCTGTTCGACCGCCTCGTCGAGCGTCAGGCCGAAGATCAGTTCCTTGTTGATGTGCGTGATATAGTCGCCGGCCTTGATCCCGGCACGCGCGGCGGGCGTGTCGGCGGTCGGCGCGATCACCTTCACCACGCCGTCCTCCATCGTCACCGACAGACCAAGGCCGCCATATTCGCCATCGGTCTGGGTGCGAAGGTTGGAGAAGCCGCGCGCATCGAGATAGCCCGAGTGCGGATCGAGGCTGGCAAGCATACCGTTGATCGCACCCTCGATCAGCTTGTCGTCGCTGACCGGCTCGACATAGTTGGATTTCACTTCGAGGAAGACGTCCATGAAGCGGGCAATCTCTTCCTGCGTCGAGGCGTCGACGCTCGCCATCGCGCCGGTGGCGAGCGGGACGAGCGCCAGCGTGCTGAGCGCGGCCGCCCCCTGCCACAGGGCGAAGCGGCGCCGGGGGGAGGGAGAAGGCTTGGTCGATTCGGTCATGGTCGTCTTTCAATCGCGCAGGCGTGACTTTGCCTTATAATGGCCGCGGCGCCATCCGCCTATGCCTTTCTGGAGGCGATGCGCGGTCACCCGATCATCGCGACGATGTCGACCGGGCGCCCGGCGCGGCGCAGCTCCACGGTGATGCGGGCGTCGTCGGACCCGGCGCGGCCGACCGGCGCCCCGGCGCCCAGCGTATCGCCGACGCCGACCGACAGCGCGATCATCCCGGTGATCAGCGAGGTCCAGCCGCCGCCGTGATCGATGATGACGATCTTGCCATAGCCCTTGTAGTCGCCGGCGAAGCCGACATGCCCCGCGGCGGGCGCGACGACCTGTCCGCCGGGCTGCGCCGCGATGGTCAGCCCGCGCGAGCGGACGCCGCTGTCATTGACCTCGCCCAGCCCCGCGACGATGCGGCCGACGACGGGCAGGCGATAAGCGCCGTCGCTCAGCGAGGCATCGCTGGCAGGCGGCGGTGCGGCGGCCGGAGCGGCGCTTGCCGGGTCGCGCGGACGCGGCAGGGGGCCGGCCAGCTGCGCCAGCTCGGCGCGCACCAGCCCGTCGGCTTCGAGCGCGTCCATCAGTTCGACGATATCGCGTGCCTTCTCGCCCAGCCCGAGCGCGCGGTCGGCCTCCAGCCGTGCGCTGCTCATCAGGTCGCGCGCGTGGAGCCGGCCCTCGTTCTCGAGCCGCGTCAGTTCGTCGCGGCGCGTCGCGAGCTGCGCCCGGCTTTCGGAGAGCGTGTCGAGCGCGATGCGCTGCTGGCGCCGCGTCGTCTGAAGATCCGCCAGTTCGTGCCGCACCCCGGCGGTGCGGCGGCGGATCACCGGCATCACCGCGTCGAGCACCGCGCGTGCGTGGACCATGTCGGTCAGCGATCCGGGCTGCGCGAGGACGCTCACCGGCGGCTGGCGCGAAAGCTGCTGCAAGGTGGCGGTCAGTTCGAGCAGCGGCTGCTGTTGTTCGGCGAGGCGCGCCTGCCGCTCTGCGAGGCGGCGGCCGACAAGCGCGACGCGCGCTTCGCCGGCGCTGATGTCGGCCTCTGCCGACTGGATGCGCGCGGCGAGCGCCGCGCTGCGCTTCTTCAGGCGGTCGGCCTCGCTCCGCGCGGCGCGTGCCTGCGCCTCGAGCGCGTTGCTGCGCGCCATCGCGTCGGCCGATTGCTGCTTCGCGGTCACGAGCTGCTGCCGTTCGTGCGCGACGAGCGCCTGCGGATCGAAGACATCGCCCTGCGCAAGAGCCAGCGCGCCTCCCGCGATCGCGGCGCAGCCTGCGGCCAGCGCGATCGTCCGCCTCATTGCCGGCCCTCGCGATGATAGGGGTGGCCCGCGACGATGCTGGTCGCGCGCCACAATTGCTCGGCGAGCATCGCGCGCGCCATCAGGTGCGGCCAGGTCGCGCGGCCGAAGGCGATTACCCTGTCGGCGCCCTGCCGCTCCGCGGGCGTGAAGCCGTCGGCGGCGCCGAGGCAGAAGCGCGCCTCGCGCACCCCGCCGTCGCGCCATGTTTCGAGCAGCCGCGCGAATTCGAGCGACGCCATCTGTTCGCCGCCCTCGTCGAGCAGCACGGTGCGGCTGCCCGCGGCGACGGCGGGCATGCGGCCGCCGGTGTCTGGCAGTTCCGAAATCCGGTGCGGCCAGGTCAGGCGCTTCATGTAACGCTCGACCAGTTCGGCCTCGGGCCCGCGCCCGATGCGCCCGCGCGCGATGATGTGCAGCAGCATGGCGTTATCGTTCACCTTCGGTGAAAGCGGCACCAACCCGCTCCCCTCCCAGCCTCCCTGACGATCAAGGCCCATGGGAGGCCGGGAGGGGAGCGGGCTGGTGCCGTCCCCGTTCGGACTTTAGGCCGAACGGAACAAAAGGGTCAATTCGCGGCGGCGGCGGGCGGGGCGTCGCCGAACGACCACATGCGTTCGAGGTTGTAGAAGCTCCGCACCTCCGGCCGGAACAGGTGGACGATCACGTCGCCGGCGTCGATCAGCACCCAGTCGGCGTTGGGCAGTCCCTCGACGCGGACGGTGCGGCCCGCTTCCTGCTTGATGCGCTGCGCCAGCTTGTCGGCGATCGCCGAGACGTGGCGCGTCGAACGGCCGCTGGCGATCACCATATGGTCGGCGATGCTGCTCTTGCCGGCAAGCGGGATGGAGATGGTATCCTGGGCCTGGTCCTCTTCGAGCTGGTGGAGGATCAGGGCGTGGAGCGCGTCCACGCTGTCGCCCGAAGGCTGGGGAGCGGGTGCGGCGCCGGGCGCGGCATCCTTGCTGGCGGCTATCAAGCGGTTCCTTTCCTTTCGGAGACCCCGAGGCGCGAACGGGTGATCGGGTCGCGCGGGGCGCGGCCTTCATGACGTTCGAACCAGCGGGGGTCGGCCTGCCGTATCGCAGTTGCGGATCGCACATCGGGCGAAAATCGCAGGAACACGAGGGCAGGCGGTCTCCAGTCCGTCCAATGAAGCTTCTGGCCTGCGGGCCGGACGAAGCGCCGCAGCCAGCCCATCGCCTGCGCGGCGTGGGTGCGGCCATTATAGCCCGGGCGCGCGATCACCGCAATCGGCATCAGTCGCGCGATGTCGCGCCAGTCGCGCCAGCGGGGCAACTGGGCCAGATTGTCGGCCCCCATGATCCAGATGAAGCGCCGGTTCGGATAGCGGCGGACGAGCTTTCGGAGCGTGTCGACGGTGTAGCGCGTGCCGAGTTCGGCCTCGAGTCCGGTGGCGCGGATCGGCGAGCGCCGCGCCATGCGCTGCGCCGAGGCGAGGCGGGCCGGAAGCGGCGCCATGCCCTTCGCGTCCTTCAGCGGATTGCCGGGCGACACCAGCCACCACAGGTCGTCGAGCCCGAGCGCGTCGATAGCGTTCAGGCTGATCGCGCGATGTCCGCCGTGCGCGGGATTGAAGCTGCCGCCGAGAAGGCCGGTGCGGATCATGGGCGTTCGCCCGCCGTCTCAACGATCGGTAGGCTGTAGCAATAGCGAGGCGAAGCGCCTGCCGGGCCGTCGACAGCTTTTAGGAAACCCAGTTCCAAGAGGGCTTCTTCAAAGCTTGAACCCGTCTTCGCAACGGCCCCTTCATAACGATCGAGGCAAGCATTCTGAAAAGGAGTCGAAGCGATACAGGCGCGAAGAAAGGATGCTTGGAAGTGCCCCAATGCTCTTGACGTCTGGCTGATTTTATAGCCTCGCATCGCCAACCGATCAGGCGCGACGGATCGGAAAAATCCCAAAACCTCTGCGGGATTTCGATAGACCGGATCCGATTTGCTCCGTGTTGTTTGATGGTCAATTCTGACTTTGCCGCCGATTATCGTCTCACAGGCAGAATAGTTCAGAACAGTAGATGCCATGGTTCGGCTCGGTATATGTTTAAGGTCCCGATGGCGTTGAACTTCATCTACAAGACCCGCAAAAATCAGGCGTTTTCGTTCCTCTATCATCTTCTTGTTACTGGTGAACGATATACTCACCATGTCTCTGCCAATTAGCCAGCAGAAGGGCGTCACCGCGACGACAAAGATCAGCAGGATAGAACAGGAAAATGAATGCGGCCGCTTTATCAAGGCCGCACCTGTCCCGTCCCCCGCACCAGCCATTTATAGGTGGTGAGGCCTTCGAGCGCCACCGGCCCCCTTGCGTGGAGCCGCCCCGTCGCGATGCCGATTTCGGCGCCAAGGCCGAATTCGCCGCCGTCGGCGAACTGGGTCGAGGCATTGTGCATGACGATCGCGCTGTCGACTGCGGACAGGAAGCGCTCGGCGGTTGGCGCGTCCTCGGTGACGATCGCGTCGGTGTGATGGCTCGAATGCGCGTCGATATGCGCGAGCGCGCCGTCGAGGCCGTCGACCGTCGCGATAGAGACGATCGCGTCGAGATATTCGCAGTCCCAGTCGCTGTCCCCCGCGCGCGCGATATGGGGGCTCAGCGCCGCGATGCGGGCGTCGCCGCGCACCTCGCAGCCCGCGCGGACCAGCGCGTCGACGATGGCGAGCGGCGCCGGATAGGCGCGGTCGATCAGGATCGTCTCGGTCGCGCCGCAGATGCCGGTGCGGCGCATCTTGGCGTTGACCGCCAGCTCGACCGCCTGCGCCGGATCGGCGGCGGCGTCGATGTAGAGATGGTTGATCCCGTCGAGGTGGGCGAGGACGGGGACGCGCGCCTCGTCCTGCACGCGGGCGACGAGTCCCTTGCCGCCGCGCGGGATGATGATGTCGATCAGCCCCTGCGCGCGCAGCAGCGCGCCGACCGCCGCACGGTCCTGCGTCGGGACGAGCTGCACTGCGTCTTCGGGCAGGCCGCTTTCGGCGAGGCCGGCGGCGAGCGCCGCATGAATTGCGCGGTTCGAATGCGCCGCCTCGCTGCCCCCGCGCAGGATCACGGCATTGCCCGCCATCAGGCCGAGCGCGGCGGCGTCGGCGGTGACGTTGGGGCGGCTTTCATAGATGATGCCGACGACCCCCAGCGGCACGCGCACCCGGCTGAGCACCAGCCCGTTGGGCCGCTCGGCGCGGTCGATCTCGGCGCCGACCGGGTCGGGCAGCGCGGCCACCGCCTCGACCGCGTCGGCGATTCCGCCGAGCCGCGCGGCGTCGAGCCGCAGCCGGTCGAGCATCGCCGGGCCGAGACCGCCCGCCGTGCCCGCCGCCATGTCGCGCGCATTGGCGTCGAGGATCGCGGGGGCCTGCGCGCGCAATTGCCGCGCGGCGGCGCGCAGCGCGGCCGCCTTGGCGCCGGTCGTCGCGGCGGCGAGCCGCTTCGCCGCAGCGCGCGCGCGCGCGCCCAGGGTGGCGACCAGCGCGTCGGCATCGGCAAAGGGCGGGGATTTCGGGGCTTCGGCGGTCATCGCGCGGCTCCTATCACGCTTTGGCGCGGCGGCGAAAGCCCCGTTGCGCCGCCCGCCTGCGCTGCTACGAAGGCGCGATGAGCGGGGATATCGAAGGCATCGGGGCGGCGGTGACGGCGGGGCTGGCGAGCCGCGCGATCGAGCCGCGGCACGGCGGCGCAGGCGGCGGTCACGAAGGCACGCGCTGCCTCAATTGCGGCACGACGCTCGTCGGGTCGCATTGCCATCGCTGCGGGCAGAAGGCCGACGTCCACCGCAGCTTCGGCGCGATCGGGCACGACCTCGTCCACGCCATCTTTCATTTCGAGGGCAAGCTGTGGAATACGCTGCCTTTGCTCGCCTGGCGGCCGGGCGACCTGACGCGCCGCTATATCCACGGCGAGCGCGCGCGCTTCATCTCGCCGCTCGCGCTGTTCCTGTTCGCGGTCTTCCTGACCTATGCGGTGCTGTCGATGGTCGGCGCGGGCGGCGGCGTCGGCGAAGAGATCGCGCGCGCGGCCGCCGAACAGACGCGCTCCAACGCGATCCGTTCGAGCCTGCAGGACGAGGTCGAACGGGTCGAGACGCGCCTCACGGACAAGAGCTTGCCCGCCGCCGAACGGCGGAAGTTGGAGAGCGAACGCGACACGCTCCAGAAAAGCGCCGACTATCTGGGCGTGGCGCGCAGCCTGACCCGCGAGGAGCGCGCGGCCGGCCCGCCCGTCCTCGCCGATCCGGTGCAGCAGGTCGCGACCAGCGCCAGTTTCGCGACGCGCACGAAGGCCGATACCGGGATTCCCGCCATCGATCACGGCCTGGATAAGGCGATCGCGAACCCTGGACTGCTCTTCTACAAATTGCAGGCCAATGCTTACAAGTTCGCCTGGGCGCTGATCCCGCTGTCGCTGCCCTTCATGTGGACGCTGTTCCCGTTCAGCCGCCGCTTCCACATGTACGATCATTTCGTCTTCGTGACCTATTCGATCAGCTTCGTGCTGCTGCTGTTCGTCGTCGTGCGGCTGCTCAACCTGACGCTGATCGGCGAGGTCGCGACGCTCGGCGCGATGCTCTATCTGCCCTTCCACATGTACCGGCAGCTTCGCGGCGCCTATCGCCTGCCGACCGCCGGTGCGCTCCTGCGCACGGCGCTGCTGCTCTTCTTCAGCTTGTTCGCGGCAATCAACTTCATTTTACTGCTGCTCGCGCTCGGGCTGATGGGCTAGGATCGGGGCATGGAGAATGAGGACAGCAGCGCGTCGGACCTGATCGACGCCCGGATCGACGCCCGGATCGCCGCCCTCGGCGGCTGGCGCGGCGCTGGCGCGCATGCGCGCCCTGATCGCCGAAGCAGAGCCCGAGGTGGTCGAAACGGTGAAATGGCGCAAGCCGTCGAACCCGCTCGGGGTACCGGTCTGGGAGCGCGGCGGCATCCTGTGCACCGGTGAAGTCTATAAGGACAAGGTCAAGCTGACCTTCGCGAAGGGGGCATCGCTCGACGATCCGGCGCGGCTGTTCAACGCCAGCCTCGACGGCAACACGCGCCGCGCGATCGACCTGTTCGAGGGCGATTCGATCGACGCGGCGGCGTTCAGGGCGCTGGTGCGCGAGGCCGTGGCCGCCAATGCGGCGAAGAAACCGCGGGGGTGATAGTCGACCGGTGGGCAAGGCCCTGACTTCGATGGCTCTGGATTGACCGGTTCGTCATTGCGAGCGGCGAAGCCGCGCGGCAATGACGAGGCCTTCCAACCGCGTCTAGCTATACGGCGGCGCGTCCTCGAACTCGGCGAACCACGGATAGTCGTTCGCGACGCTGGCGGTGAAGTTCGGCGGGCGCTTTTCGAGGAAGCTGGTCACGCCTTCGGCCGCGTCGGGGCTGCGGCCGCGCGCGAAGATGGCGCGGCTGTCCCAGCGGTGCGCGCTCATCGGATGCGGCGCGCCGAGCATGCGCCACAGCATATGGCGGGTCAGCGCGACCGACACCGGCGCACTGTCGGCGGTCATCTCGCGCGCCTTGGCGATCGCGGCGTCGATCAGGTCGCCGGGCGCGTGGACCGACTGGACCAGCCCTTTTTCCCGCGCCTCCGCGGCACCGATCAGCCGCCCCGAAAAGCACCAGTCGACCGCGGTCTGGATGCCGACGAGGCGCGGCAGGAACCAGCTCGACGCGGCTTCGGGGACGATGCCGCGCCGCGCGAAGACGAAGCCGTAGCGCGCCGTCTCGCTGGCGAGGCGCGCATCCATCGCCAGCGTCATCGTCGCGCCGATGCCGACCGCGGCGCCGTTGATCGCGCCGAGCACCGGCTTCCTGCTGTCGAAGATGCGCATCGACACGCGCCCGCCCGAATCGCGGATCAGCGGGTGCGACCAATCGATCGTGCCGTCTTCGGCGACCGGGCTTGCCGCTACCCCGTCGGGCAGCGTCGCCGCCTTGTCGGTGCGCTTGTCGTAATCGAAGGTCGCGGCCCCCTGGCCAAGGTCGGCCCCCGCGCAATAGGCGCGGTCGCCCGACCCGGTGAAGATCACCGCGCGCACCGCGTCGTCGGCGTCGCACTCGTCGAGCGCGGCGACGATCTCCAGCATCATCTGGGTGGTGAAGGCGTTCATCCGGTCGGGCCGGTGCAGCGTCAGCAGCGCGATGCCGTCCTGCTTGTCGAGGCGAATCTGGTCGAAGCTCATATCACTCTCCTTGGGGCTCGGGACATGGTTGCAAGCGGGACGGGTGAAGGCAAGCGCTAGTTGACGTGGACGTAAGCGTAAACCCGTGCAGCCTGCCTGCGCGGCCGGTTCGGGACCGGGCTCATCCTTTTCTTCGACAAGGAACCGTTCCCCGGCGAAAGCCGGGGTCCAGATGGTGCGGCGCTGCCCCGCGTGGACCCCGGCTTTCGCCGGGGAGCAGGTCGGGCCTGCCTGAGCGGCATACGGACCTGATGCGTTCGGGGTGACGGGCGCGAGGCACGCATCTTTCTACCTTTCCGCCCCGGCGACGCGAGGGATGACGCGCCGCGACTTTGCCGCTATAGGCCGCCTCGTCGCCCCGGCGCCGCGCCTCGCCTGAGTCGCTTGTCGCCGGGGTCATTCTTTTGGTTCCGGCAGAAAGTGTTTGCGCCATGGCCCGTCGCCGCCAGATCTACGAAGGCAAAGCGAAGATCCTCTACGAAGGCCCCGAACCGGGCACGCTGATCCAGTATTTCAAGGACGACGCGACCGCTTTCAACGCGCAGAAGCGCGGGACGATCAACGGCAAGGGCGTGCTCAACAACCGGATTTCGGAGCATGTCTTCACGCTGCTCGGCAATATCGGCGTGCCGCATCACTTCATCCGCCGGCTCAACATGCGCGAACAGCTGATCCGCCAGGTCGAGATCGTGCCGATCGAGGTCGTCGTGCGCAACGTCGCTGCGGGTTCGCTGTCGAAGCGGCTGGGGATCGAGGAGGGGACGCAGCTTCCCCGCACGCTGATCGAATATTGCTTCAAGGACGACGCGCTCGGCGATCCGCTGGTCGCGGAGGAGCATATCGCCTGCTTCAACTGGTGCAGCCAGGACGAACTGCACGACATCCAGGACCTGGCGATCCGCATCAATGATTTCATGAGCGGCATGTTCGCGGCGGTCGGCATCCGCCTGATCGACTTCAAGCTGGAGTTCGGGCGCCTGTGGGACGGCGACTACAGCCGCATCATCCTGGCCGACGAGATCAGCCCCGATGGCTGTCGCCTGTGGGACATGACGACGAACGAGAAGCTCGACAAGGACCGCTTCCGCCGCGACCTCGGCGGCGAGGTCGAGGCGTATCAGGAGGTCGCGCGGCGGCTGGGGCTGATGCCCGAGGGCGGAGATACCGCGGTGCTCGACCTGGAAAGCCATCGCAAGAAAAAGGGATAGTCCGCGGTTCGCGGCGGGCGGCGGACGCCGTTCGTCGAAGGATCGCGCGGCCGGCGCTTCCGCGGCTTGACGGGCGGGAAATCGCGGCCAGAACGGACGCATGACGCTTCGCCTGATCCGGCGCGCTTCGGCCGCGCTGTCGCCCCTTCTCCTGCTTGTCGCTCTCGCGCCGCCGACTTTCGCGCGCGCCGATGGCGCGCCGCCCGCCGCCTCCGCCGCCGTCAATCCGCACACCGACGCAGCGCGCGCGTGGAATTTCGCGGCGAGCGACATAGCGGTCGATCCGAACATTGTCTTTGGCGTGCTGCCGAACGGGATGAAATATGCGCTGCTGCGCAACACGACGCCGAAGGACAGCGTCGTGATGCGCCTGCGCTTCGACGTCGGCAGCTTCGCCGAGGCCGACGACCAGCGCGGGCTCGCCCATTTCCTCGAGCATATGGCGTTCAACGGATCGACCCATGTGCCCGAGGGAGAGATGGTCAAGCTGCTCGAGCGCAAGGGGCTGGCGTTCGGCGCCGATACCAACGCCT
The DNA here is from genome assembly GCF_057401805.1 of Sphingopyxis sp. 550B. Taxonomy (NCBI): domain Bacteria; kingdom Pseudomonadati; phylum Pseudomonadota; class Alphaproteobacteria; order Sphingomonadales; family Sphingopyxidaceae; genus Sphingopyxis; species Sphingopyxis sp. 550B. The sequence goes on from NZ_CM171610.1 coordinate 1,187,687, forward strand.
CGACCGGGTTCGACGAGACGATCTACAAGCTCGACCTGCCGGGCGCCTCGGACGATCTGATCGACACCGGGCTGATGCTGATGCGCGAGACGGCGAGCGAACTGACGATCGACCCGGCGGCGGTCGACCGCGAACGCGGCGTCATCCAGTCCGAACGGCGCGCCGGCGACAATTACCAGCGGCGCAACACGCTCGATCATTTCGCCTTCCTCGCGCCGGGCATGACGATCGCCGACCGCTTCCCGATCGGAACCGAGGCGGTGATCCGCACCGCCACCGCGGCGCGCATCCGCGACCTCTACGACCGCTATTACCGGCCCGAGCGCGCGACGCTGGTGATGGTCGGCGATTTCGACCCGGCGGCAGTCGCGGCGAAGATCGAGGCGCGCTTTTCGGACTGGGCGGGGCGCGGCCCCGCCGGGCCCGATCCCGATATCGGCACGATCGACTATGCGCGGCCGTCCGCCGCCGACGATTTCGTCGACCCGGCGGTCGCCGATACCGTGACGCTGGCGATGTTCAAGCCGTGGGTCGAAGAGGCCGATACGCGGGCGAAGCGTGCCCGCTCGCTCGCCGAATCGGTGGGCGAGGCGATCGTCGGCCGCCGGCTGTCGAAGATCGCGCTGCGTGAGGATTCGCCGATCGTCGGCGGCTCGTTCAGCGAGGCAGCGGGCTGGAAGGTCTTCGACCAGATCACGCTGAGCGCGGTCGCGAAGGAAGGCGCGTGGCGCGAGGCGCTCGCCATCCTCGAACAGGAATATCGCCGCGCGGTCGAGCACGGCTTCACTCAGGCCGAGGTCGACGAACAGGTCGCGATTCGCCGCACTGCGCTGCGCAACGCGGTGGCCGGCGTCGACACGCGGCGCAGCGCTACGCTCGCCGACACGCTGATCAAGGCGGCGAAGGGCGATTTCGTCTTCGTCCGCCCCGAAACCTCGCAGGCCTTGTTCGAACAGGTCGCACCGACGCTGTCGGCCGCGGCGGTCGCCGACGCCTTCCGGGGGCGCGTCGCGGGGATGAGCGCGCCGCTCGCGCGCGTGACGTCGAAGACGGCGATCGAGGGGGGAACCGATGCGATCCTCGCCGAACTGCGCGCCTCGCAGCAGGTCGCGGTGGCCCCGCCGGCCGAGGCGGCGACCGCCGCCTTCGCCTATCAGCATTTCGGCACGCCGGGGACGGTGGTCGCCGACGACCGCGTCGAGGATCTCGGCATCCGCCGCGTCCGCTTCGCCAACCATGTGATGCTGAACATCAAGCGGACCGATTTCCAGAAGGATCGCGTCTATCTGTCGGTGCGCGTCGACGGCGGCGACCTGCTCGCGACGCGCGACGACCCGACGAAGGTGGCGCTTGCCGGGTCGCTCTCGCTCGGCGGGCTCGCCGCGCACAGCCTCGACGAACTGCGCAGCATCCTCGCCGGCCGGACGGTCAGCCCCAGCTTCGGCAGTGGCACCGACGCTTTTGGCGGCAGCGCACTGACCTCGGCGGAGGATTTCGCGCTGCAGGCGAAGCTGATGGCGGCTTTCGTGACACATCCCGGCTATCGCGCCGACGGGCTCGCGCTGATCCGCCGCTACCTGCCGCAGCAATATGCCGCGAACGATGCGACCGCCGCGGCGGTGATCGCGCGCGACGCCGCGGGCATCGTCGCCGACGACGATCCGCGTGCGCAGACGCCGCCGCTCGACCGGCTGATGAGGCTCGACTGGTCGCAGCTCGAACCCGCGATCGCCGACAGCCTGGCCCACGGCGCGATCGAGATCGGCGTCGTCGGCGACATCGACGAACAGGCGGCGATCGACGCGATCGCGGCGACCTTCGGCGCGCTGCCCGACCGCCGCGCCGCCTTCGATCCGCGCACCACGGCGCGGGTGCGGCATTTCGCCACCGACCGCAGCGAACGCACGCTGATCCACAAGGGCCCCGCCGAGCAGGCCGAGCTGCGCGTCTATTGGCCCGCCCGCGACGACAGCGACCTGGCCGAGGCGATGCGGCTCAACCTGCTCGCGCGCGTGATGCAGCTCGAACTGGTCGAGGAGCTTCGCGAGCGGCTGGGCGAGACCTATAGCCCGGGGGCCGGCGCCAGCCTGTCGGACGAATATCCGGGATTCGGCTATCTGGTCGCGGCCGGCAATGTTGATTTCAAGGATCTCGCGACGACGCGCGCCGCGATCTTCGCCATTGCGAAGGCGCTGCGCGACAAGCCGGTCGACGCCGACATGCTCGACCGCGCGCGCCGTCCGCTGGTCGAGGCGATGACCAGGGCGCGACGCGAGAACAGCTATTGGCTCGCCTATGTCGCCGAGGCGACGAGCCGCGCCGACCGCCTCGACCGTAGCCGCAACGGAATCGCGGAAGTCGAGGCCGCGACCCCCGTCGATCTGCAGGCGCTCGCGCGGCGTTATCTGGTCGACGACAAGGCGCTGGTGATCCGGGCGGTGAGCGACAAGGCGGGGTCCTGATCGGGGGACTGGTTCGAATCGGGCGCCGATCGCCTCCCTTCCCGCTTGCGGGAGGGGTGGGGGGGAGGGCCGGCGGCCTTGCGTCGGTTGGCATCCCCTTTCGACAAGTAGCTGTTCCCCGGCGAAAGCCGGGGTCCACGCGGGGCAACGCAATGCCATCTGGACCCCGGCTTTCGCCGGGGAACAGGCCCTTACGTGTGTGAAGGATATATACGCCCCTGCGTCTGCCCACCCCGCCGCGGGTAGCGAGCAAGGTTCGCAACTCTTGCTGTCCCGCTCGCAAGCGTGGGAGTTCGATTCAGCCTCCCCCGACGCTTCCCGGCGCTCTGGCGCGCAGGAAATTGCCGAGTGCGACGAACAGCATTTCGCGGGCGTCGCCGCCGAGCATCTCGCCGCTCAGCCAGTCGAACTGCGCGCGGTTGCCGCGCGCCACGGCGCCGATCATCGTCGCGAGCAGCGCCTCGTCGAAGCTGACGCGCGGGCAGCAGGGCGGGGCAACCGCGAAGGGATCGGGCCAGATCTGGCCAATCGCCTCGACCACCAGCCGGTAACGCCGCGCGGCGAGCACATTGCCCCAGCGCCGTTCGAGTTCGGGCATCGGATCGCGCTCGCTGCGGCGGCAGAGAATGCAATAGCGCAGCGCGAGCACGGCCTGCGCGGCGTCGACGGGCAGGTCGCGGACCAGCGGTTGCGCGGTAAGCCGGCGAACCAGCGTGCTGCTTTCCATGGTGCCTCCCGTCGCGGCCCGGTCGCCTTGCAGTCCTCCCGCCGGGTCCGAAAAAGGTGCCGGCTGCCGCTTTCGCAGCAGCCGGCAGGAGGTGACTGCCTCACCGTGCTATTGAGAATTAATCGCAAATACAAGCAAAAAAAGAGGCACCATGAAGGTGCCTCCGATTCTCGCGGAAATCCGTGCCGGAGGCGCCTTCGCGGCGCCTCCTTGCGGGATGCGTCAATCGTCGCCGGCGGGCTTCGACTGGAGTTGGACGTAATTTTCCATCCCCATCCGCTCGATCATCTCGAACTGCTTCTCGAGTTCGTCGACATGATGCTCCTCGCTTTCGAGGATGTCGGCGAACAGGTCGCGGCTGACATAGTCGCGCACGCCCTCGGCATGGGCGATCGCGTCCTTGAGTAGCGGGATCGCCTCCTCCTCGAGCGCGAGGTCGGCCCTCAGTATCTCCTCGACCGTTTCGCCGACGCGCAGCCGGCCGAGCATCTGGAAGTTGGGCAGGCCGCCGAGGAAGAGGATGCGGTCGGCCAGCTTGTCGGCGTGTTTCATTTCGTCGATCGATTCCTCGCGCTCGAAATGCGCGAGCCGCGCGACGCCCCAATTGTCGAGCATGCGATAGTGCAGCCAATATTGGTTGATCGCGGTCAGCTCGTTCTTGAGCGCCTCGTTGAGGAAATCGATGACCTTTTCGTCGCCCTTCATTTTCTTGTCCTGTCATTGTCCGGGTGGGATGGCGGGCGGCATCATAGCCGCCCGGACCCGGTCAGGCCAAGGCTAAAAAGGACGGAAATCCAAGGAAAATCAGGCAGTCGCCGCAGCGTCGCTGATGATATTGCGAGCGAATGACAGGCACTGGCCGCACTTGGGTTTGCGACCCAATTGCGCATAGGCGGCCTTGGCGCTGCGCAACTCGCCGCTCCGCGCCACATCGCGCAGTTCGCGTTCCCTTATTGCGTTGCAGACACAGACGACCATGTGCGAATCCCTCTCAACAACTCTCCCTCTAGAGATAGTGCGAAGGATTCGCAACAGCAAAGATGCGACTGGTTCGCAATCCCGGTTCGTGGCGCGCCGCGGTTCTTTCGCTCGCCGCCCTCTTTCGCCGCCCCTTGCCCGCGCGGCGATTCGCGGGCATAGGCGCGGTCCTTCTCCCACGCTGCTTCGCAAAGGTCCGCCGCCATGAAAGTCCAGGTTCATGTGACGCTCAAGCCCGGGGTGCTCGACCCGCAGGGCAAGGCGATCCACCACGCGCTCGAAGGGCTGGGCTTTGCGGGCGTCGAGGACGTTCGCGCCGGCCGCTTCATCGAACTCGACGTCGCCGACGACGTGACCGACGCCGACCTCGACGCGATGTGCGCGAAGCTGCTCGCCAATACCGTGATCGAAAACTACCGCATCACCCGCGCCTGACCGGCCGATATCGAAGGAGCCACGCCCATGAAGACCGCCGTCATCGTCTTTCCGGGCTCCAACTGCGACCGCGACATGGCGGTCGCGCTCGAAACCGTGACCGGCCGCGCGCCGGCGATGGTCTGGCACCGCGAGAGCGAACTGCCCGCGGGCACCGATTTCATCGCGCTACCGGGCGGCTTTTCCTATGGCGACTATCTGCGGTCGGGCGCGATGGCGGCGCGCTCGCCGATCCTGCGGGCCGTCGCCGAGGCCGCGGGGCGCGGCGTTCCGGTGCTGGGCGTCTGCAACGGCTTCCAGGTGCTGACCGAGGCACAGTTGCTGCCCGGCGCGCTGATGCGCAACGCGGGACTGAATTTCGTCTGCCGCAGCGTGCGGCTGACCGTCGAGAACAGCCAGTCGCTGTTCACCGCCGGCTATCGCGCGGGCGAGACGATCACGATCCCGGTGGCGCACCACGACGGCAATTATTTCGCCGACGATGCGACGCTCGACCGGCTCGAGGGCGAGGGGCGCGTCGCCTTCCGCTATGCCGATGCGGTCAACGGATCGGCGCGGCGGATCGCCGGGGTGCTCAACGATGCCGGCAATGTGCTGGGCATGATGCCGCACCCCGAGCGCGCGATCGACCCCGCGCACGGCGGCACCGACGGCCTAAGGCTGTTCGAGGCCGCGCTCGGCGTCCTCGCCTGAGGCAACCGGATCGAGCGCTTCGGGCGCATCGCCGCGTGGCGGGTGCAGCCAGCGCCCGACGAGCAGCAGGATCGTCGGCCAGAACATCGTGTTCCAGATGTCGTGCCAGTGCGCCGCGTCGGGCTGGACCGCGGCGTCGCTCGCCTCGACCGTCATATCGAGCCATTCGCCGCCGCACGCCATCGCGAGCACCGCCAGCCAGGCGACGAACCAGCCGCCGCGCCAGCGCCAGATCAGCCGGACGAGCAGGAAGAGCGCGAGGCCGAAATAGATGTGCAGCGCATCCTTGTCGAGCCCGGTCGCCTCGATGACCGAGACCTTCCGCGCCTCGAACAGCGAGGCCAGTTCGATCAGCGTCATGCCGGTTCAGCCTCTGGCGCCGAAGGGATTGAAATCGGTGCCTTCGTCGAAGACGTCGACGCCCTCGCGGCGCTTCAGCGTTCCGACCACCCAATAGGTGAGGGGGGTCAGCGCGGCTTCCCAGCCCGTCTTGATCAGCCATTGCGACAGCACGACCTGCATCAACTGGTCGGGCGGCCATCCGGCAAGCCCGTAAAAGGCGAGCGGGTAGAAAATCAGGCTGTCGAGACCCTGGCCGACGATCGTCGACCCGATGGTGCGCATCCACAGGAAGCGCCCGCCGGTCCACAGCTTCATCCGCGCGAGAACATAGGAGTTGGCGAATTCGCCGGCCCAGAAGGCGGTCATCGAGGCGATGACGATGCGCCAGCTGTTGCCGAAGACGAATTCGTAGCTCGCCTGGCCGGGCCAGCCGTCGGCGGGGGGCAGCGCGACGACGACCCACGCCATGAAGGCCATGAAGGCGAGCGCGGCGAAGCCCGTCCAGATCACCCGCCGCGCGCGTGCATAGCCATAGACCTCGGTCAGCACGTCGCCGATGATGTAGCTGATCGGAAAGAAGAGGACGCCGGCGCCGAACGCCCACTGGCTGCCGTCGGGCATCGGGATGTAGCTGGGTTTCGAGGCGCCGATGATGTTCGACAGCAGCAGGATGGCGACGAAGGCCGCCATCACCAGGTCGTAATAGCGGAAGTGCCGGACGCTGGCGGCGCTGACCTGGGCGGGCCGGGCCGAAGCGGCCGAAGGGGCGACGGGGGAGTCGGGCATGGCGTTGCTGCTTAACCTGCTTTGCGCGATGCGCAAACCACGCTATGCGCCAGCGGGCGCCGACCGCGCCGCGCGCCCGTAGCTCAGCTGGATAGAGCACCCGCCTTCTAAGCGGGTGGTCGCAGGTTCGAATCCTGCCGGGCGCGCCACATTCTCTTGGCCGTCGATCCCCCTGCCGTGGGTTCTGTCGCGACTTCGAATATTCGCGCGACCTCGCCTGGCTGGGCCGGACCGATGGTGGCGTCGACGCGCTGGCGCGTATCGACCGTGCGCCTGTTCGTGTCGAGCCGATCCCCTTTGCCGGTCAGCGATCCCCAAGCGCTGCGGTTCAACCATTCGCGAGGTGCCGGAACGCCGCCTCGAGCGCCGCCATGAGCCGCGCCGGCCGTTCCAGAGGTATCAGATGGCCGGTCCGATCGATGATCGTCATCGTCGATTGCGGGATATGCTCGTGCAGCGTCACGCTTTCCTCGACGGACCTCAGCTCGTCATTGGCTGCGGCGACGACGAGCGTTGGGCACCTGATCTCGCCGAGGCGCGCGGTGTCGTCGTCGCGGCGGAGCCGGGACTGGCGATCGAAGACGTCGCCGCCCAGGCGGCTGCTCATCTGCTGGACGCGCGCGATCAGTTCGTCGCTGCGATGCGCCGGATGAAGGGAGCGGCTGACCGCGCCGCGGCTGAGTTCGCGAAAGCCCGTCCGGCCCAGCTGCGCGGGCGCGCGCGGGGCGCTGCTGCGGGACGATGTCGCGATCAACGCAAGGCCAAGGACCCGTTCCGGCGCCCGATACGCGATCTGCCGGGCAACATATCCACCCATCGAAAAGCCGACCAGCAGGGTGGGTTCGGTCATCGACCGAACGGCGCGGTCCGCCATCGCCTCGATCGAACCGTCCTGCGTCGTATCGGCATCGACGATATGGCCGAGCCGTGCAAGGCCGGGACGCATATCGCTCCACAGGTCGGCGTCGAGCATGAAGCCGGGAACGAGAAGAATATCCATCGGCCCGCTTTGGCACGGCCGATGCCCTTCGTCACCAGCGCGACGCGCAGTACCCCATTACCACGCCCCGGGGGCGCGGTTTCGGCTGCGCCCTCCGCTGCGCGGGTGGTGCGGCCGTCAGTGTGCGCTGCCACTCAGCGTCGACAGCGGGACGTGCCGCCAGAGCTGGCGAATCTCGTCGTCGTGGCCGGTGAGGTCGTACCGCAGCAGCGAGACCGGCAGGCGGCCGGTGTTCATCAGATAATCGTGATAGTCGCGGATCGAGAATTTGTCGCCGAGCTGCCGCTTGCGGTCGACGAGCAGCTTCTGCAACTGCATCGCCCCGATCGTGTAGGTCATCCCATAGCCGGGGGGACGGCGGATATAGATGCCCGCGTCGACGCGCGCGACATTGTCGTCGAGATAGGGCGTCCATTCCTTCCAGAAATTCATCGTCTGCTCGACGCTCATCTCGTTGCGCTGCATCTTCACGTCGCCGATCGTGCGCGCGGCGCGGAACAGGCCAAAGATGTAGATGAGCTCGCGCGTCCGCGGCCGGTCGTCGAACAACCCGAGCTGGAGCGCGGTTTCCTCGAGGTAGAAGCCCCACCCCTCGGTCCGCCCGCTGTCGCTGACGAGGCGGCGGATCGGGTGCGTCACGCGTTTGCCCGTCATGCCGTCGAACCGGTGCCCCGGGAAGGTGGCGTGAAGATGGTCGGGCGAGGCGTCGCGGAACTGCACCTGTTCCCAGAACATCGGGCCGTTCGGCCGGACGATCCATGGGGCGTTGAAGCCGACCTCCTGATAGCTATCCGGAATATAGTCGGGGATCGAGATGATCTCCTCGTCGCGCAGCCATTTGCGGATCTTGGCGTCGGTCCCGGCGAGCTGAGCCTCATATTCCTCGGCCGATCCGGGCAACTGCAGCTCGGGCAGATTGCGGTTGCGGTGCCGCTCGGTCGTGTAGTTCGCCCAGTGCCGCTCGAGCTCGCGCTCGGCGAGCGTGACGATCTGGTCCGAATCATAGGGCATCAGCCGGACGTTCTTCAGGAACCAGTCATAGGCGGGCTTGCCGACGCCGGCCTGCGCGGTCATCGTCGGCCGCGATGCGACGAGCCAGTCGCGAAAGCCCGCGATCGCCTTTTGCGCCGCGTCGATGTCCCCCACCAGTGCGGGCTGCTGCGTCGCGGCGCGTCCGCGCAGGTCGGCGAACCAGCCGATCAGCCCCTCGGGCTCCACCGCGCGATAGGGCATGCCGTGACCGACGCCGTCGCCATGCGACAGGCTGTGGATCGCCAGGTCGGCATAATCGGCGGCGACCGAATCGAGATTGACCCGCGCCTGCGCCAGATAGGCGGGAATGGTCCGCAGCCGCGCCCGGAACGCCGTCAGAGCGTCGCCCTTCAGCGGCAGGTCGGTATAGGCGAGGCGCTGCAGCTCGTCGACATACATGCCCGGATCGCGCGCCCACGGCTTGGTGACGTTGAGCGTGAAGTCCATCAGGTCCATCTGCGCGCGGACGGCCAGATAATCGACCTGCCGGTGGCGGTCCCAGCGCGCGACCCCGAAATCGTGCAGCTTCGCCTGAAAGGCGCGCAGCTCGGCGCGGCGCTTCTCGACGGTGGCGGGGCTGTAATCCACCACGCCGTTCACGGCTGTGGGCGTCTTCCATTCGGTGAAGGCGGCGAACAGCGTGACGAGATCGTCGTAGCTGCCCTGGCCGTCGGGCGGGCCGTCGGGACCGGGCGCCGCCTGCTGGGTGGCCGCCGCGGCTACGGGGATCGGGCTGCTCGCGCCCGCCAGCAGCGCCGCGATGGCCAGGATGGATGCCTTGCGCATGGATCGTCTCCTCCCGTGTATCTGCCGTGACCGGGCCGGCAGTTTCAATTTAGTTCTAAAAACGCGTGAATTTGGTTATGATGTAATGCTTGTGGCGCGAGGTCAAGAGACCATTTTCTGCTGGGCGACGGCATCGGCGGCGGCCGGCGAATTGCAGACGCCGCAGCAGGCAGCGGGCGACCGCGATCGTGGCATGGACAGAGCGATCTTTCCAATACATCTTTATATATCAGCATATTATCTGCTTCTCACCCTTCGGCAGAGTGAAAAGGGTCTCTCGTCCGGGAAGGCTGCTTGCTTCAAAAGTGACAGTTTTCACATTTTTTTATGGCGCGGAATTGACTGTCGCTTCACATTATGCTCAAAATCACGCAACTGTTCACGGGAATGGCGGTAATCAATGCCGGCGACCGTGGAAGTCACAGACGGGTTTCCAGTTCGGGGAGTTTAGGAGCATGGATATGAAGCGGGTTGCAGGCATTCGGGCGGGATTGCGGGGCGGATCGGCGCTCTTCCTGTCGATGGCGGTAATGGGGACGGCCATGGCCCAGACCCCGGTTTCCGAAAATGACGGCATCGCCGACGACAGCGCGGGCATCGTCGTCACCGGGTCGCGCATTCCGCGCCCCGACGTCGATTCGAACAGCCCGGTCAACGTGGTCGGCGAGAGCGAGATCAAGCTGGCGGCGACGGTCGAGAGCGAGCAGCTCCTCAACGCGCTGCCGCAGGCCGTCTCGGGGTCGGGCGCGCAGTCCAACTCCGGCAACGGGTCGGCGACGGTCAACCTTCGCAACCTCGGCGCCGTGCGCACGCTGGTCCTCCAGAACGGCCGCCGCATCGTCGGCGCGTCGCAGGACGGCGTCGTCGACCTCAACATGATCCCGCCCTCGCTGGTGTCGCGGGTCGAGGTCGTCACCGGCGGCGCTTCGGCCGTGTACGGTTCGGACGCGATGGCGGGCGTCGTCAACTTCGTCACCAAGGACGATTTCGAGGGACTCGAGATCGGCGGCTCCTACGGCATCAGCGACGAGGGTGACGCGCAGCGCTACAACGTCGACCTGACCGTCGGCGGCAATTTCGCCGACGGCCGCGGCAATATCGTCTTCCACGGCAGCTATTACGATCGTGCGATGGTCAAGGGCGCGGCCCGCGATCATGCGGTCGTCTATCTGGCCGACGCCATCGTCGACGGAAAGCCGGTGCTGATCCCGTCGGGCAACGGCGTGACGCCGCAGGGCACGATTTTCAGCCCGCAGCTGGTCGGCCTCACCGATCCCTATGGCAACACCATCGGCACCGCGGGCATCTTCTTCGCGCCCGAGGGATGGCGCGCCTATCGCGCGAGCGACGGGTTCAACGACCGTCCCTATACCAATCTGCAGATGCCGATGCAGCGCTGGCAGGGGTCGGTCATCGGTCATTACGACGTGACCGACGATGTCACGGCCTTCTGGGAAGGGTCGTACGTCCACAGCAAGATCAACTCGACGCTGGGCGCCGTGCCGATGAGCAGCTCGGGCTTCATCCCCGGGTTCCAGCTCGACCTGCGCAATCCCTATCTCGCGCCGACTCTGCGCGATTTCCTGAGCGCCAACATGGATGCCGACGGGGATAATCTGGTTCCCGTGAACATCAACCGGCGTCTGCTCGATGGCGGGTCGCGCACCAGCGACCAGACGCGCGATTTCTATCGCTTCGTCGTCGGCCTGCGCGGCAATCTGACCGACCGGCTGAAGTGGGAGGTCTTCTACAACCAGGGCGAGACCAAGGTGACCGACGTCCAGGGCGGCGGCGTGCTCATCGACAATTTCGCCAACGGCTTCCTGACCGATCCGACCGATCCCTACAAGTGCGCGGTCGCCGATCCGAAGTGCGTCGTTCTCAATCCCTTCGGCCTCAATTCGCTGACGCCGGAGATGATGAACTATATCTACACCGACCTCACCAACATCACGACGATCCGGCAGAAGCAGGCCGGCGCGAGCGTGACGGGGTCGCTCTTCTCGCTGCCCGCCGGCGACGTCGGCATCGCGCTGGGCGCGGAATATCGCAAGGAAAGCTCCGCCTTCGATCCCGATCAGCTCTATGTGCAGGGCAAGGCGCTGTCGCGTGCGGCGGGGCTCAGCCCGACCGCGGGATCGTTCGACGTCTCCGAACTCTATGGCGAGCTCTATGTGCCGATCCTCGCCGACATGCCGGGGATCCAGCTGCTCGCGTTCGAGGGCGGCCTGCGCTACTCCGACTATTCGACCGCGGGCGGGGTCTGGTCGTACAAGCTGGGCGGTGAATATTCGCCGTTCCGCGGCCTGAAGCTGCGCGGCCTCTATCAGCGCGCGGTGCGTGCGCCGAACGTCGTCGAACTCTATTCGGGTGCGACGAACACGGCGCCGCAGGCGGTCGACTTCTGCAACGCGACGCCCGAGCGCACGGCGGCGGAGCGCGACTTCTGCGTCAACTCGCTGGGCGTTCCGGGGGCCGTCATCGACGTGTTCCAGCAGGAAAACCAGCAGATCCGCGCGATCACCGGCGGCAATCCGAACCTTCAGGAAGAAACCTCGGACACTTGGTCGGTCGGCGCGGTGGTTCGTCCCGACTTCGTCCCGAACCTTCAGTTGACGGTGGATTATTACAATATCCGCATCAAGGACGCGATCGGATCGTTCGGCGGCGGCCTGCAGTCGGTGATCAACGCGTGCAATGCCAACATGTCGATGAGCAACATCTTCTGTCAGCCGCTCAGCAAGCGGACCCCCGACGGTCAGCTCTATGACGTTGCGCTGCTCAACGCGAACATCGCCAACATGAAGGCGTCGGGCATCGACTATCGTATCGACTACCGGCACAGCCTGGGTTCGGGTAGCCTCAGCTACTATCTGGCGGGCACCTATCTGATCGATTCGATCACGCAGGGCAGCCCGATTGCGAACCCGGTCAATTGTGCCGGCTTCATCGGCGGCGGCAGCTGTTCGACGGCCAACCCCAAGTGGCGCTTCACGCAGCGCCTGACCTGGGAAGTCGACAAGCTGCAGCTTTCGCTCCGCCACCGCTTCATCGGTTCCGCGAAGGATGGTCGAATCGCGGGAGCAAAGGCTTCGGGCGCGGCGATTCCCTTGCTCGCCGTGCCCGAAACCGGCGACGTCCATTACTTCGACCTCAGCGCCAACTATGACGTGATGGACAATTTCAGCTTCTTCGCGGCGGTCGACAATCTGTTCGACCGTGATCCGCCCTACTACCTCTACGAGCGTGAAACCTACGACGCCATCGGTCGCCGGTTCACGATCGGGTTCCGGGCGAACTTCTGAGTGGAAAGGCACCGGCCGCGGCGGCATCATTCCGTCGCGGCCGGGCCGCCGTGCGAAGTGCGTTCAAGCTGGGGTTGCGATAGATGAACGAGATGGGTCTGTTCCGGTCGGTCGGCGTTGCGCTGGCGTTGGCTCTTTCCTCGACGGCGGCAAGCGCGCAGGATCGTCCCGCACCGCATGCCCCCGTCCACGGCGGCGCGAAGGTGGCGGGGACGTCGCTGTCGATCGACGAACTCTATCGCACCAAGAGCCTGATCGGAACGACGCCCGAAGGCTATAGCTGGGCGGCGGACGGTGACACGGTGTTGTTCCTGTGGAACGACGAAGGTTATAGCTTCCGCGACATCTGGTCCTATTCGGTCCGGACGGGGAAGAAGACGCGGCTCACCTTCCTGGGCCGCGACAGCAAGCCCGAGGCCGAGCAGAAAGGGATCGCGCAGGCGGTCGCGCTCGACCGGGGGCGGGTGGCGTTCACGCTGGGCGGACAGCTTCATATCCGCGAGGCGAACGGCACGGTCACGCCGGTCGAAACCGACAAGCAAGCGGTTCGCAAGCTTGCCGTGTCGCCCGACGGCACGCGGCTGGCCTTCATTTCGGGCAACCCCGTCGATACGCGCAATCGCGTGACGCTGGGCGGCGTGCTCTGGGTCCGCGACGTCGCGGCGAAGGGCGGCAATGCCGCGCGCCGCGTCGCGGGGGACGACGATCCCAAGGTCTATATCGGCGATTTCCAGTGGTCGGCCGACGGCAAGGCGATCGCCTTCGAGCAATCCGACGACCGCGCCATGCCCGAGCGCGACATCTATTATTACGCCAAGGGCGGCTTGCAGAACAATCGCGTCATCCGGGCCTTTCCGGGCGACGAGACAACGAAGGCCACGGTCGGCGTCGTCACCCTCGCGTCGGGCGACGTGCGCTTTTTCGACCGCCCGAACGCCAAGGATCATATCTGGGACTATGGCGTGTCGAACGACGGCAAGCGCCTGTTCGTCAGCGGCTCCGACATGGAGGCGAAGGAACACAGCATCTATGTCTTCGACGTCGCGAGCGGGACGCGCGAAACCTTCTATCAGCTGCGCGAGGCGAAGCATCTGCGTCCCGACTGGAAGGTCGCATGGGCGCCGCGCGACGACGGGCTGATCATCCTGACCGACCGTGACGGCTGGCTGCACCTCTATCACCAGCGCGCCGCGGGCGAAGCGCCGCGCCAGATCACGAGCGGCCGGTGGGAGATCGAATCCTTCGCGGTCGACGGCAAGCGCGGCCAGCTCTATTTCACCGCGAACGAATCCTACATCCCCGACCGCCAGCTCTATCGCGTGCCGGTCGCGGGCGGTGCGATCGAGCGGTTGAGCGGCGCCGCGGCCGGAACGCACCAGCCGGTCTATTCACCCGATTTCCGCCATATCGCCGACTGGTACAGCAACGACACCACGCCGCCCGAGCTTTTCCTGATCGACACGGCGAAGCCGGGCAAAGCGGTGCAGGTCACCAAGTCGCCGCAACCCGAATTCTATACCCAGACCTGGGCGAACATCGGCTATGTCGAGTTTCCGAGCCATGTCGACGGCACCAACCTTGTCGCGCGGCTGAGCCTGCCCGCCAACTACGACCCCGCGAAACGCTATCCGGTGATCGTCGGCTCGGTCTATTCGGATGCGGTGCGCAACCAGTGGGGCGGCCGCCGCGCGCACCCGACCTGGGGTCTCGACCAATATTTCGTCGCGCAAGGCTATATCGTCCTCAACGTCAATATCCGCGGATCGTGGGGGCAGGGACGCGACCACAACCAGACGCAATATCAAAGCTATGGCGAGACCGACATCAACGACCTGGAAAGCGGCGTCCGCTATCTGGTCGAGAAGGGCTATGCCGATCCCAGGCGGATCGGCATCTGGGGGTCGAGCTATGGCGGGCTGATGACGATCATGTCGCTGGCGAAGAAGCCCGGCGTCTATGCCGCCGGCATCGCCGGGGCGCCCGCGACGAACGTCTGGCACGCCTATCCGTCGCAGATGTGGATCATGGGGCCGCCCGACGGCGCCGACATGCCGGCCCGCTACGAAGCGCAATCGGCGCTCTATCAGGCCAAGGGCATCAAGGACCGGCTGATGATCATCCACGGAACGCGCGACCCGGTCGTGCTCTATTCCGACACGATCGCGCTGATCGAGGGGATGATCCAGCGCGAGCAGATGTTCGAACTCGTCACCCTGCCCGGCGCCAACCATGCCTGGGCCAGCGACAACCTGCCGCAGGCGCGTTTCGCCTTCAAGAAGATGGTCGATTTCTTCGACCGCAATGTGAAGAACAGGGAGTGACATGCTGCGGCGTGCGATTTCCCTGATGATCGGCGGCGCGGCGCTGCTGTCGGCAACGGGCGCCGCGGCGCAGGCCGAGGTGCAGGCGCTGGGCGCCGACTTCTGGGCGTGGCGCGCCACGACCCAGCCGGCGACGAGCGACGACATTCCGCGGATCGTGCGCCCCGAAAAATGGACGCCCGACTGGTCGCCCGCCGCCGTCGACGCCCAGAAGCGGCAGCTCGCGGCGTTCGAAACGCGGTGGAAGGCGCTCGCGCAGGCGCCGCAGTCGGTCGGCGAGACGGTCGATTACCGGCTGGTCGGATCGGCGCTGGCGCGCGTGCGCTGGGAACTCGACCATGTCGCCGCGTGGCGGCGCCAGCCGCATTTCTATGTTGCGCAGGCGCTGAACCCGATCTTCGAACTGCTGTTGCCGCCGCCGCCGCTCGAACGGGCGCGGATCGACGACGTCATCCGGCTGCTCGGCCACGCGCCGGCGACTCTTGCTGCGGGCAAGACCAATCTCACCGACATGCGCGGGCCGTTCGTCGACGCCGCGCTCGCGCAGGTCGCGCAGGTCCCGTCCAGCCTGAACGGCATGGTCGCCGGCATCGATCCGCACGCGACGCCGGGCCAGCGCCGGCAGCTCCGCACCGCGGCCGACAAGGCGATCGCGGCCTTCGCCGATTTCGAAGCCTTCCTGAACGCCCGGCGCGCCGGCTTGTCCGATGCGACCGCGGTCGGCCGCGACAGCTATCGCTATTTCCTCGGCAGCGTTGCCCTCTATCCCTATTCGCCCGAGGAACTGCAGGTGATGGGGCGGCAGGAATGGGCGCGCTCGGTATTGTTCGAGGAACTCGAGCGCAACCGCAACGCGGGGCTGCCCGAACTGCCGATCGGCGCATCGATCGACGCGGTGACGGCGAAGCTCGACGCCGACGAACGCAAGGTCCGGGCCTTTCTGCGCGACCGCAAGCTGCTGACCGTGCCCGAATGGGTGGGCCATTATAACGCCCAACCCTTTCCGGCCTATCTGGCGCCGATCGGCTGGCTGGGGCGGACCTTCGACCTGACGAGCCGGACGCGTGTCGGACAGAATGCGACCGTCTATCTTCCCGAACCGTCGCCCGGGCTCGGCTATTTCAACCTGTCGATCACCCGCGATCCGCGCCCGATCATCGTGCACGAAGGCGTGCCCGGCCATTTCTTCCAGCTCAGCCTGGGCTGGAAGCATCCGAACCCGCTGCGCCGCCACTATTACGACAGCGGCGCGAACGAGGGGACGGGCTTCTATGCCGAGGAGATGATGCTTCAGGCGGGCCTATGGGCCGACGCGCCCCGGACGCGCGAGATCATCTACAATTTCGCCCGGCTGCGCGCGCTGCGGGTCGAGGTCGACTTGAAGCTGGCGCTTGGCGACTTCAGCATCGCCGAGGCGGCGGACTATCTGGAAAAGATGGTGCCGATGGACCGCGCCACGGCGGAAGAGGAAGCGGTCTTCTTCGCCGCCGCGCCGGGACAGGCGATCAGCTATCAGATCGGCAAGATGCAGACGGCGGAATTCCTGGCCGAGGCGCGGGTGCGCGAGGGCAAGGATTTCGACCTCAAGCGCTTCCACGATTATCTCTGGCTCAACGGCAATGTGCCCATCGCGCTCCAGAAGCAGGAGTATCTGGCGATGGTGGACGGGAAATAGGGAGCGCCATGCGTATTATCCGACTGACCGAACCGCAGTCCGGCCTGTCCGCGCGCTGCCGCCTGATCGAGGATGCGGCGCCCGAATCGGCGGCCTTCCTGTGGGACCTCGCCGAACGCCGCGCGGCGTTCGAAGCCATGCATGCGATCTGGACCGGCCCCGAGATCTCCGTCCCGATGCCGGCCAGCACGCTGCCGGCCGGGATGGCGCAGCCCGCCATCCCGGCCGAGAACGCGACCTCCTATCCCGAGGCGGGCGACATCGTCCTCGCCTATCTCGCCGCGGGCAGCACCAAGGGGCTGCCGCCGGGACCCTTCTACGACATCGGCCTCTTCTATGGCGGCGGCGGGCGCCTGCTGATGCCCTTCGGGTGGATCCAGGCGAATGTCTGTGCCCGCATCCTCGACGAGGATCTGGCCAAGGCGCAGGCCGACTGCCGCGCCATCCGGCGCAACGGCGCCTGCACCCTGACGATTGAAACCGCCTGAGGACGCCCGCCCATGACCTATGACGATCTGATGTCCTTGCTGGGCAACTGGCTGCTCCCGGGATCGCTGGTAGCGATCATGGTGTCGATGGGCCTGTCGCTGACCGCCGACGATTTTCGGCAGGTATTCCGGAACAAGCGCGCGCTGATCTTCGGCGTCTGCTCGATGCTGGTCGTGCCGCCGCTGATCGGGCTCACGCTCGCGCTGACGGTGGTGCCCACCGCGGCGCTCGCGGTCGGCTTCGTCCTGCTCGCGACGACCCCCGGCGGCATGTTGTCGAACCTGTTCACCGACATGGCGAAGGGCGATCTGGCGCTGTCGATGTCGATGACGCTGATCCTCAGCATGATCTATATCTTCGTGGTCCCCTTCTACGCGCATTTCGCGCTGCTCCATTTCATGGGGCTGGAGGCGGACGTGCAGGTGCCGCTCGCCTCCTTCTTCTGGGACATCTTCTCGATCACGGTGCTGCCCGCGACGGTGGGCTTCGCGATCCGCGCGTGGCGGCCCGATTTCGCGATCTGGTTCAAGCGCTACCTGAAGAATGCAGCGACGATCGTCCTGTTCAGCTCCTTCGGCGTGATACTCTACGACCAGGTTCCGGTGCTGCGCGAGAATCTGGGGGCGCTGTTCTGGATCACGGTCGCGCTCAACCTGACCATGGTCGTCGTCGTGATGACCATCGTCCGCTTCGCCGGCTTCTCGCGGCGCGAGAATGTCGCGATCGGGATCGAGCATCTGATGCGACAGGAAGGCACCGCGATCTTCATCGCCGTTTCGATCGTCGGCAACAACGAGATGTCGTTGCCGATGATCATGAACACACCCGTGGCGCTTTGTTTCGTGCTGCTCTTCGTTGCCATCGCGCGGCGGACGGGGCGGTCGGAGCAGGGCGTTCCAGCCACGATCTGAACCATAGCAAGATAGAGCGCCCGGCAAACGGGCGAGCAGGAAAGTTCGCAGTTATGACAGTGTCCCGAGTTGTGGGCGTCGCGACGGGGTCTCTCCCGCTCGTCGCGATGGGCACCCTCTTCGTCGCTTCGACGGAGCGATGATGCAGCATCGATCGATCTCCCGCGCCGCTCGCAAGGATAGTGTCACGAGCCCGCTGTGGACGGCGACCGCCGCCCCGGGGCCCGCGCTGGCGCCGTTGTCGGGCCATGTCGAGAGCGACGTGCTGGTCGTCGGCGGCGGCATCGCCGGAACCGCGACGGCGCTCCATCTGGCCGAAAAGGGTGTCCCGGTCGTGCTGGTCGAGGCGGGCCAGCCGGGCGACGGCGCGACCGGGCAGAGCGGCGGACTCGTCGCACCCGACTATATCCGCCATTCGCCCGATTCGGCGCGACAGGCGTTCGGCGCGGAGGACGGCGAACGGCTGAACCGGATGATCGGCGCCTCGGGCCGCTTCGTCTTCGACCTTATCGCGCGGCACGCGATCGATTGCGATGCGCGCCCGGACGGCTTCTACACGCCCGCGCACACCGAGGCGCTCGCCGACAATCAGCGCCGCTCCGCCGACCAGTGGCGGTCGCGCGGCTATGCCGTCGATTTCGTCGAGGGCGCAGAGGTCCGGCGGCTGTTCGGCACCGACCGCTATTGCGGCGCGCTACGCTTCGGCGACGGCGGCAGCCTCAACCCGCTCGGCTATGTCCGCGGCCTTGCCCGCGCGGCCGAGCGCGAAGGCGCGCGCCTGTTCGCGAACAGCCCGGTCGCCGCGCTCGAGCGGACGACGGACGGCTGGCTTTGCCGCACGCCCGGCGGGACGGTGCGCGCGGACCGCGTCGTTCTGGCTGCCAACGGCGGCAACGGTGCGCTGCACCCGGCGATGCGGCGGACGACCCTGCCGCTGCACGTCTTCCAGTTCGCGAGCGCGCCGCTCGACGAAGCGCAGCGTCGGGCGATCCTGACCGAAGGGGGCGCCTTCACCGACAAGGTCCCCTATCTGTTCACCGCGCGGCTCGACGGGCAGGGGCATCTGGTCTCGGCCTTTCCCGCGTCCTTCCTGATCCGCAGCGATGCCGCGCTCTATCGCGAGGCCCGGCGGCGGCTGGCGCAGCATTTCGCGGCGATGCCCGATCCGCAGATCGATTTCCTGTGGCGCGGCCTGGCGTGGGTGAACACCTCCTTCCTTCCCGAGGTCTATGATCTCGGCGAGGGGGCGATCGCCATTCAGGCCTGCAACGGCCGCGGGATCGCGACCAACAGCGTGCTGGGGGCGGAGGTGGCTGCCATGCTGGCGACGGGCGATCGCACGGCGCTTTCGGTGCAGCCGCGCGCGCCGGCGCCGGTGCGCTTCCATGCCGGCGCGGCGTGGCTGCCGAAGCTGCTGATGTCGATGGCCTATCTGTCGAACTGAGGCATGGGCGATCCGGGGTCGATCGACGTTCAGCTCTGGCCCGCAAACAGCGGCGCCATCGGAATGCTGAACTCCGGCACCGGCAAAGTCGCCATTTCCGCCTCGCTTGAACTGCGCCCGCCCCTAGGGCGCCAGCGGTTCCAGATTGTCGTGAAGCCGGCCGAGCAGCGCGATCAACTGCTCGAATTCCTCGGCCTTCAGCCCCGCGATCAGATGGGCATAGATGGGTGCGGTCGCCAGCCGCGCCTCGGCCAGCCGCGCTTCGCCACCCGGGGCGAGCGCGACCAGCGTCACGCGGGCGTCCTCGCGGCTCGGCGTGGCGGTCACCAGTCCGGCCGCGGTCATCCGCTGGATGATCCGTGTCATCGTCGACAGGTTGATGACCGCCGCCTGCGCGATCTCGCGCGCGCCGCGCGGCGATTCCTCGCCGAGGATCATCAGGACGCGCCAGCCTGGAATATCGAGGCCGATCGCGCGCAGCCGCGCATCGATGATGCTGTTGTACCGGCTGACCAGCCGGTTGAGCAGATAGAAGGGGTATCGATCGACCCGAAAGGCGGTGTCGCCGGGGTTCCCCGACTGAAAGACGTCCATGACCGCCGCTTTAGCTCAAAGCTCTTCGGTTTCAATCCGCCGCGTCCCGGTGCGGCGCCGTTCCCCTGAAAGGAATTCGCCATGGCTCCTGCAATCCCCACCCCGATCCGGCGCTGGTGCCGCGTCGTAGCGCTGTGCGGAGGAGCCCTGCTGCTGGGCGGGGCCGCGACACCCGACCTGCCCGACCTGATCGATCGTTACGAGCATTTCGCGGAAGACTATCCGATGGAGGCGGGGCGCTCCGATCCGTCGCGGGCGCGGGTCGGCTGGCCCGACGAGACGCCGGCGGGCATGGCGGGGCGCAAGGCCGAGCTCCAGCGGATTGCCGCAGCGCTCGATGCGCTCGACGATGCGGCGCTGACCGACGAAACGCGCGTCGATCGTGCCTATCTGCGCCAGCTCATCGCCTGGCGGGTCGAAGGGATAGACTTCGACGAACGGCGCTTCGCCTTCGTCGCGCATGAAGGCTTCTACAACACGCCCTATTCGCTCGCGCGCGGCCTGACCCTGCGCAGCGAAGCCGATGCGCGCGCGTGGGTGGAGCGGATGCGCGGCATTCCGCGCTATTTCGCCGAGCAGCGCGCCAACCTCGCGCGCGGGGTGGCGTCGGGCTGGACGCACCCCGCGGTCGTGATCGACGTGGGGGTGGCGATCCTGCGCAACCAGATCGCGCAGCCCGTGGCCGAGGACCCGATGCTGGAGCCGCTCAAGCCCTATCCGGCGATCGCGGCCGAGGCGCAGCGATTGATCGAAACGGACATCCGGCCGGCGCAGCGCGAGGCGCTAGCCTATATCGACGGCCCCTATCGCGCGAAGGCGCGCAAGGAACTGGGTATCGCGGCCGTGCCGGGCGGGCGGGCCTATTACGACTTCCTGCTGCGCTATTATACGACGACCGACCTGACCGCCGAGCAGATCCACGAAATGGGGCTGGCGGAGGTACGCCGGATCCGCGCCGAGATGGACAAGGTCATCGCCTCGACCGGCTTCGAGGGGAGCTTCGCCGACTGGCTGCGCTTCCTGCGCACCGACCCGCGCTTCTATGCGACGAGCCGCGAAGGCCTGATCGAGAAATATGCTGCGGCGGCCAAGCGCATCGACGGCGTGCTGCCGCGCTATTTTTCGGTTCTGCCGCGCCAGCCCTTCACGATCGTGCCGGTGCCGCGCGAGCTGGAAGAAGGCTATACGACCGCGCGCGGCGGCGGCGGCGGCGATTTCGAAAAGGGCTTTGCCGGGACCTTCGTCGTCAACACCTCGCATCTCGACCAGCGGCCGCTGTACGAGGTCCCGGCGCTCAGCCTGCACGAGGCAGCGCCGGGGCACCACACGCACGGCGCGCTCAACAACGAGAACAAGGCGCTCCCCGGCTTCCGCCGCGCCCGCGATCTGCTGGCCTTCCGCGAGGGATGGGCGCTCTATGCCGAACGGCTTGGGCACGAGATGGGCGTCTATCGCGATGCCTATGAGACCTTTGGCAGCCTCTCGACCGAGATGTGGCGCGCGTGCCGCATGGTCGTCGATACCGGCATCCACGTGATGGGCTGGAGCTATGACCGGGCGCGACAGTGCTTTGCCGAGAATACGGCGCTGGCCGACATCAACATCGACACCGAACTCGCGCGCTATATCGGTGCGCCGGGGGGCGCGGTCGCCTACAAGGTCGGCGAACTCAAGATCGTCGAGCTGCGCCGCCGCGCCGAACAGGCGCTGGGCGACCGCTTCGACATCCGCGCCTTTCACGACCTGATCCTCGCGCAGGGGCAACTGCCGATGACGATGCTGGAGGCGAAGGTCGACGCCTGGATCGCGGCGAAACGTTAGGGTCGTCCCATTCCGGTAGATGCGGCATATCAGCCCTTGATGCGAGCCAAGCGGGACAGAGTCTGCTTCGCGCCAGCGATCAGGAGGCCAGGGCTTGGTCGAGTGCCTGGCCTTCCTCGTCCGCCAGCGCCGCCTCGCGCAGGCGGGCGATGTCCGCGGCGGCGAGGTTGCCCTTGCGATACCGCTCGACGATCCGCTCGTAATTGCCGAGGCCGCGCTCGAACGTGTCGCCATAGCCCTTGATCAGCCGCTGGCATTTCACGATCTCGACCGCGACATCGGGCGCGGCGGCGCGGGCGAGCGCCAGCCATGCCTCGATCCGCTCCTGCTCGATCCGGTAGCGCAGCGTGCCGCGCCGCCAGCGCCGCCAGCCGGCGAGCAGCGACAGCATCAGGAACCAGCGCAAGCTGGTCGTCTCGACATGGCGACCCTTCGCGAACAGCGGCTTCAGCCGCCGCGTCAGCCAGGGACTGGCAAGAATGCGGCGCCCGATCGGCGCGGGCAGCGTCTCGCAGACCTCTTCAAGCCGCGGATGCATATATTCGGTGAGCTCGACGATCTGGTCGTCCTTCGCCTTCACCTCGGCGCGGACGCGGGCGAAGCGGCTCGCCCGGACCTTCAGGGCCGCGACGCGGATCGTGTCCTCATAGGACATCCACAGCGCCAGGTGACGCGCGGCTTCGGTCAGCAGCGCGGGATCGGTCCCGAGCGCTTCGAGCCGGTCGAGGTAGAGGGCAGCATAGGCCGCGTCCTGATAGTCCATCAGCCGTTTCACGCCCTCGACCGCGAAATCATGCGCCTCGCGCGGCAGATTCGCTTCGATGCGCGCCAGCAGCGCGCGCCCGGCCGCGGTGGTCGGCGCAGTGGCGCGCGGCGTTTCCTGCGGCGTTCCGCCCTTGCCCTGCGCGGCGTCGAAGCCGGCCGCGAAGCCTTGCAGATTGGTTTCGATCGCCTTGCCGCCCGCGCGGATCGCATCCTCGAAGGCCGCGCGGGGAAAGGGCAGGACGCCGCTGCCCGCGAGCGCGCCGAACATGATCGAACTGATGACGCTGCCCGTGCGCGCGGCGGCATCGTCCATGTCGAAGCCGATGAAGCGGCGGGCCCGCTCCTGCGCGGCGGCCAGGATGCGCTCGCCGCTGGCGCGGCCGTCGCCCATCGCCGATTTCTCGTCGATCGCGTAGACGCGGTGGGTCGAGCCGATCAGCAGCGTGTCCTTCGACACGAAGCCGCGCAGGATCGCGCGGCCGGCCTCCATCAGTTCCGACGCGAGGACGACATCGACGTCGCCGGGCACCGGCATGAGTGCGAGCACGGGTGGTGCGCTGGCGCAGCCGGCCGGGAACATCTCGATATAATAGACGGTGGCGCCGGTGCGCTGCGCGACGCCGGGGACCGAAGTGCCCTGCGCGACATAATTGTTCGCCTCGCCGAGCTGGACGATCCAGTCGGCGAGGACGCCGCCGCCTTGCCCGCCGAGCCCGAGGGCGGCGATGGTGATGCGTTCGCGCCCGGCCATCAGAAGGCCCTCGCGGCCAGCCGGCGCGCCGATCGCCGCTGGAGCGCGCCGATCACCCAGCCGCGCAGCCGATGGCGCAGCCGATCGCGCCGATCGGGATTGGCGATGATCCGCGCCTTGTAGAAGGACGGGCAGAGGACGGCCGCGTGGCTGACCTCTCCGCACACCCCGCATCCGACGCAGCTGTTCTCGACATGCGCAATCGGGTCCTGGCGCAGCGGATCGGGGTTCGTCCGGATCGTCAGCGACGGACAGCCCGACAGGCGGATGCAGCTGTGGTCGCCGGTGCAGGTGTCGGGGTCGACCCCGAAGCGTTCGCGCACCACCCGCTCGCCGGCGCGCAGAGCCTTCGCCATCTGGGGCTTGATGCGCCGCTGGCGGTTAAGCTGGCATTCGGACTGGGCGACGAGCACCTTCGGGCCCTTTTCGGGCGAGGTCAGCGCGTCGCGGATCGCATCGCGCATCCCCGCCACGTCATAGGTGCGCGTCCGCGTCTGCGCCCAGCCGATGCCGACGCCGCGCACCGCGCGCTCGATCGGGTTGTTGGTCTGGCGGTGCGGCGGCCGTGCGCGCGACGAGGGGATGTCCTGTCCGCCGGTCGCGGCCGAATAGCCGTTGTCGACGATGATCGTCAGATTGTCGTCCTGGTTGAAGACCGCGTTGCCGATGCCCGACGTCAGGCCGTTGTGCCAGAAGCCGCCGTCGCCCATGATCGCGACCGCGCGCTTGCCCTCGGGCTTGAACGCGGAGGCGCCCGCGGTGCCGAGGCCATAGCCCATCGTCGTGTTGCCGATGTGAAAGGGCGGCAGGATCGAGAAGAGGTGGCAGCCGATGTCGGCGGAGACGTGCAGTTCCCCAACCTCTTTCTGGACCAGCTTCATCGCCGAGAAGATCGGCCGCTCAGGACAGCCGGTGCAGAAGCCCGCGGGCCGCTGCGGCACTGCGCCCGGCGGCAGCGCGGACGGCTGGGCAGGCTCCTCGGCCGGTGCGCGGTCGGGGGCGTGGGCGCGCAGGAAGCGGGCGATGCCGTCCTTGATGACCGCGGCCGTATATTCGCCCGCGCGCGGCAGCACATCCTTGCCGACGATGCGCGTCTGCAGGTCGGCGCGGCGAACGAGCGTGTTGAGTTCGTGCTCGATGAATTCGGGCTGGCCTTCCTCGACCACCAGCACCGCGCGCTTGCCGGCGCAGAAGGCCTGCACTTCGTCGGGGATCAGCGGATAGGTGACGTTGAGCACATAGACGGGCAGCGCCGCATTGCCGAAGGCGTCGGACAGGTCGAGCAGTTCGAGCGCGCGGTTGAGCGAATTGAACAGCCCGCCCTGGACGATGATGCCGATCTCGTCGCGCTCGGTGCCGAAATGCTCGTTCAGCCTGTGCTGCCTGACGAAATCGATGCCGGCGGGCCAGCGCTTCTCGATCTTCTCGACCTCGTGCAGGAAATTGGCGGGCGGCAGGACGATGCGGTTGGTGTCGCGCGTCGGTGCCGCCGCGGCTTCGGCGACGGTCAGCGGCGGCCGCCGGTTGTCGCGCGCCGTGAAGCTGCCCGTGACATGGCAGGCCCGCACCCTGAGTTCGAGCATGACCGGGGTGTTCGACGCTTCGGACAGCTCGAACCCCTTTTCGACCATGTCGACGATCAGCGGCAGGCTGGGCCGCGGGTCGAGCAGCCACATCTGCGATTTCATCGCGAAGGCGTGGGTGCGCTCCTGCATGATCGAGGAGCCTTCGCCATAATCCTCGCCAAGGATGATCAACGCCCCCCCGGTGACGCCTCCCGAGGCGACGTTCGACAGCGCGTCCGACGCGACGTTGGTGCCGACCACCGATTTCCACGCGACTGCGCCGCGCAGCGGATAGTTGACCGACGCGGCGAGCATCGCCGCGGCGGTCGCCTCGCTGGCCGAGCTTTCGAAATGCACGCCGAGCCCGGCCATCAGGTCGCTGGCGTCGGAAAACACGTCCATCAGGTGGCTGATCGGCGATCCCTGGTAGCCGCCGACATAGGCGACGCCCGCCTGGAGCAGCGCCTTGGTGACCGCGAGGATGCCTTCGCCGTGGAAGGACTCGCCGTCGCCGAGCTTGAGCTGCTCGACCTCCGCCTTGAAGGAACGTTCCGCCATTGCCGCGTCAGTCCGCGACGAGCGCGAGCACGCGCAGCGGGCTGCCCGAACCGCCCTTGATCTTGAGCGGCGCGGCGACGACCACGCTGCCCGTCGGCGGCAGCAGGTCCAGATTCTCGAGACACTGGAGCCCATAGCGGCCCGCCGCGTGGAACAGCGTGTGCGCCGGATAGGCCGGATCGAGCAGATGCGCCTGCCCCGCGTCGGTGCCGATCGTCTCGACGCCCAGCCCGTGTGCGTCGCGTTCGTCGACCAGGAAACGCACCGCCTCCGCCGACGGCCCCGGTGTGTGCGCCCCGTCCTCGCGCCGGTTGGTATAGGCGTCGACGTCGCGCTTCGACCAGTCGGTGCGCAGCATGACCCAGCTGCGCGGCGGGATGCGGCCGTGCGTCGCTTCCCATGCCTTTATATCCTCGACCGTCAGCAGATAGTCGGGATCGGCCGCCGCCTTCTGCGAGATGTCGATGACGACGGCGGGCGCGATGAAATCGGCGGGCGCCACCGTGTCGACCGAATTGTTGGGCAGGTCCTTGCCCGTGATCCAGTGGATCGGCGCGTCGAAATGGGTGCCGGTGTGCTCGCTGACCGTAAAATTGTTCCAGTACCAGGCGACTCCGCGCTCGTCGTAGCGCGAAATCTCTTCCTGGCTGAAGGCGGCGCACTGGCCGAATTCGGGCGGCAGGACGAGCGTCGGCGTCTCGGGCGACAGCGTCTGGGTCAGGTCGATGGTGCGGATCGCGCCCGATGCGACGCCCGCGGCGAATTGCTGGATAATGTTTGCAGTCATGATCTTTTCTCCCGAGCCGGATTGTGCGTCGAAAAACTTGCATATGCAAGTAAATTGATGATCCCCTAGTCCGCCGGCACGACGTCGAACGCGATCGTCGTGCGGTGCCCCTCGTCGGCGAAGGGGATGGTGCCGTGGTAGAAATAGGACGGGAACAGGACGAGGCGCCCCGGTTCCGGACGCACCGTGCGGACGATCCGTTCGCGGGCGCCGAGGCGCAGGCCGGTTTCGCCGAACTTGAGCCACCCCTGTTCGCCTTCGGCGACCGCCGCGGGGAGGGCGACATAATAGACCGCGCTGATCCAGCCTTCGGGGTGGATATGGTTGGTGTGGTGGCCGCCGTCGTGCAGCCGCACCGACCAGGAGCCCGAAAAGGCGAAGCGGGATGCCTTGCGGTTGAGGAAGGGGTGAGCGGCATCGTCGGGCAGCGCGGCGATATAGCGGCGGACGCCTTCCTCGATCAGCGCCCGGACCGCCGCAACCTCCGGCACGTCGCGGCCGAACAGGTCATCGGCCGTCTGCGTCCCGCCGCGCAGCGTCTGTTCGAGCGGATGCCGCTGCCCGAGGTGCAGCGCGCCAAGCGCTTCGTCGAGCCGGCGATTGAAACCGGCGACGTCGCCGTCTGCGGGACTGAGGGCCAGTGTGCCGATCAGCGCCACATCGTTCAGCCATTCGGCGAGGGCATCGCCGGTGAACCGCCACGCGATACCCTGGAGGGCGAGTGCCTGCTGATCGCGGGGATCGGTATCGAGGCGGCGCGCGATGCGCGGCATCGCCTCCGCCGGCCGGTCGAGGATCAGGAGCGAGCGGGCGGATTCACGCAGGGCGGCTGCATGCTCCGGGTCGCCGTCCAGCGCGGCGTCGAAGGCGGCGAGCGCCTCTTCCGACCGGCCGCTCGACCAGAGCGCCTGCCCCAGCCGATGTTGCAGGTCGGCGCCGCCGACGCCGCGTGCGACCGCCGGGGCGAGCAGCGCCGCCGCTTCGCTGGGCTCGCCGCCGAGCGTCAGGCGGTTGGCAAGCCCCGCGAGCAACCCGGCGTCGTCGGGATGACGGCGCAGCGCCTCGCGATAGCTGTCGAGATGGCGATCGGCGCGGCGATGCTCCCAGAGCAGTCGGCTGAGCGAATCGTGCATCGCAGCGTCGGCTGGCGTCAGGCGGATCGCCGCGCGATAGGCGGCGGCGGCTTCGTCGATGCGGCCAAGATCCTGCAGGCAATGCCCGAGGTTGTACCGGATTTTCGCTTCGCCGGGTGCCTGCGCGGCGCATTCCTCGAAGAGCGGCAAAGCCTCTTCGGGGCGCCCGACGAGCCGCAGCGCCACCGCGAGATTGTGCTGCCAGGGCGCATGGTCGGGGCGCAGGCGCAGCGCGGTGCGGTAGGCGTCGACGGCCTGCTTTCCGTCGTTCAGCGCGTTCAGCGCCTGACCGAGCACGGCCCATGCGCGCGCATGGTCGGGGCGCGCGCGGACGAGCGGAGCGAGCCCGTCGCGTGCCGCGCCCGGATCGCCGAGCGCGATCCGCGCCAGCGCGAGGTTGATCCGCGCGTCGTCGTAGCTGGGCGCAAGAGCCAGCGCTTCCTGATAGGCGGCGGCGGCCTCGGCGTGCCGTCCGAGATCGGAAAGGCTGCTGCCCAGATTGTTGAGCACGTGCGGCTGGCCGGGACGGGCGGCCAGCGAACGGCGGAACAGCGCCGTCGCCGCGGTGTGATCGCCGCGCCGCCGCGCGACCATCCCCAGCAATTGCAGCGCGTCGGGCTGATCGGGGCTCTGGGCCAATATGGCTTGCAGGCCGGCTTCCGCGGCATCGAAACGCCCCGAGCGGGCAAGCACCATCGCCTGACCAAGCGCCTGTTCGAGGCCTGCCTGCGGTTGCGCCAGCGGCATGTCGTGCTCCGGCGGCCGCGATCGCCCGCCGATCCGGCCGCCGCGCATCGAAGCAAATCCCTCTTGTGTCGTCAAGAGAATCGCGCTTTAAATCATGTGTAAATTCACATTTCAGGGGAGGTTGCCATGCCGGATCATATCGCACGTCGTCGAGGGGGCGATCGCTGGAAGCACGCGGCGCTGGGCGTCGGCCTGCTGACATCGCTCGCCGCCTTGTCGCCGGTTGTACAGGCGGCCGAGCGCCCGATTCCCGAAACGACCGACGACGTGCGGCGCGTGCCGATTCCCCCGATTGATCGCAGCCACGAACCGATCGTCGTGATCGCCGGCGGCACGCTGATCGACGGACGCGGCGGCGCGCCGATCTCCAATGCGGTGGTGGTGACTCAGGGCGACCGGATTCTCGCCGCGGGACCCGCCGGGTCGGTGGCAGTGCCGGCCGATGCCGCGCGCACGATCGACGCCTCCGGCCTGTACGTGATGCCGGGCCTGATCGATCTGCACATCCACTTCACCCAGCAGCGCTGCGACGATTTCGGCAAATATTCTGACAGCCCGGCAGGCGCCGCGATCCGCGGCGTCGCGCTGGCCGAGCAACTGATCAACGCTGGCATCACCGCGGCACGCGACGTGGGTACCGTCGACGATGTCGCGCTGCGCATCAAGGAAGGGGTCGACCGCGGCATCATCCGCGGGCCGCGCGTCCTGTGGAGCGGGCGCATCATCGCGACCACCGGCGGCCACGGCGACGAGGTGACGTCGACGGCGACCGGGCGGCAGAAGCCAGCACTGGGCGGGCCGTCGAAGGGCGCCAACGGCCCGTGGGAATGGCGCACCGCGGTGCGCGAGCAGATCCGCAACCTTGCCGACTGGATCAAGCTCGGCGCGCCGGCCGATAAGGAGGAACTGGCGGCGGCGATCGACGAGGCGCACTCGCTGGGCGTGCCGGTCGCGATCGACAGCTTCGGCAAATATACCGACTGGGCGATCGAGGCCGGGGTCGACACGCTCGAACATCCGCTGGCGATGAGCGACAATGCGGTGCCGCTGATGAAGAAGCACGGGACGGCGTTCGTCCCGACGATCATCGCCTTCGACAATCTGCTCAACGGCGGCTATCCGACCGCCGGCATTCCGAGCGGCGGTTTCTATAACACCCATTCGCGCCGTTTCGTGATCGACCAGCGGGACCATCTGAAGCGCGTGACCGAAGCCTATCGCGCCGGCGTGCCGATCGGCGTCGGGACCGACATTCCGTTCGAAAACGACGAACGCTATCCCGACGCCTATTTCCATGAACTCGATTATCTGAGCCAGGCGGGGATGAGCAACGCCGACATCCTTGCATCGGCGACCCGCGTCGGCGCGCAGATCATGCGGATGGGCGACAAGCTGGGCACGATCGAAAAGGGCAAGATCGCGGACATATTGATCGTCGGCGCGAACCCGCTCGATTCGCTCAAGAATCTGCGCGACGTCCGCTACGTCGTCGCGGACGGCAAGGTGGTCGTCGACGGGCCGGCGCGTTAGGCCGGACCGACATTCCGCTCTGGCGACCTGCAAATGGCGGTTTTTCGCGCTTCCGCTGCTCAAGTCGGGAATTATCCCTTTTCGACAAGGAACCATTCCCGGCGAAAGCCGGGGTTCACGCAGGACAGTACTGTGCCCTGGACCCGGGCTTTCGCCGGGGAACAGGTTCTTGCCGCTTGCGGGTGGCGCGTCCGTACGATGTCATCGTCCGCCCACGCGGCGCTATTCGATTGGCAGTTTGCTGAGGTTGGCGCTGATCTTCTGAAGCGTGCGCAGCAGGTGGGCGAGGTCGCGGTTGCTGATGCCGTCCATCGCGCGCGTGAACTGGCGTCCGACGATCGGGGTCAGCTTGCGCAGCGTCTGCTGGCCCGCGGGCGTCAGCGTGACTTCGGTGACGCGGTTATCCTCGGGATTGGGCTCGGTCGTCACGAGCCCCTGTTCGATCATCCGGTCGATGATCCGGCTGATCGTCGACCGCTTGGTCAGGGCGGCTTCCGCGATCGCGCCGATGCTAGCGGGCTGACGCTCACGCAGCACCGTCATGACGCGATAGACGGGCTTGGACACGCCGTGCTTGTGCAGCACCTTGTCCATGTCCTCATGATATTTGAAATCGGCGTGCGCCATCAGATAGAATGGCGAATTCTCCAGGCGAAATGTCGGACTGCTCGGGTCGTAATCACCACGATTTTCCATTTCGCCCCCCAATTTGTCCGTCGATTTCCTCGTCGACCTTGCGTTCATGTGTTCCCCAAATGCCCTGTAGGATCAAGCCGTTCCGTCATGGCGAAACGCTCATGGCGCTCGAATTAGCCGAAAACATATGTATTTGCACTTGGTTATGAGGGGGCGGTTCCGAAATCGTCTGCCGGGTGCTCGCGCCGGTGCCGGGAAGGATTGCGAGACGGCCCTCGATCTCCTCCCTTGCCGTTACGACTGCCGTTCTTTTTCCCCATAGTGGTTAGTGACGCCCGCCACGGCATCACGTGGTCCTTTCCGTGGTGGATAAATTGACACTAATCGCGTGAATATGAATATATAAGTCGCGCTGAGCCGACCGGCCGCTTCCGCGGGACGGCACGCAATACAGGAGGAGGGTGGCGATGCGGGCGAATCGGCTGGTGCGGACGATGGGAATGCTGACGATGCTGTCGGCGGTGATCGCGGTTCCCGCCCCGGCGCAGGAAGCGAAACAGCGCTGGGACCAGCTATGCCAGATCCGCAAGGACAAGCTCGACCTGATCCTGCCGGAGGCGATGCGCGAGAACGGCATCGACATGTGGATCGTCGCGTCGCGCGAGGGGCATGACGATCCCAATGCGGCGATGCTGGGCGGCGGCTATGTCGGCGACATCGGCTATTATATCTTCACCGACCGCGGCGGCGGGCGGATCGAGCGGGCGGCGCTGGGCATCGGCGGCGCGGCCTTCGAACAGTGTCCGCTCTATGATATCAAGGGGCCGCCGTCGGACCTGCGCGCCTTTGTCGAGGCGCGGGCGCCCGCGCGCATCGGCATCAACGTCGCGACCGAGATCGGCACCGCCGACGGGCTCAGCCGTTCGCTTTACGAGGCGCTTCGCGCGGCGCTGGGTCCCGATCTGGCGGCGCGGCTGGTCTCCGCCGAAAAGCTCGTTTCCGATTTCCGCTCGCGGCACAGCGCCACCGAGATCGCGGCCTTTGCGCGCGCCGGCGAATATTCGCGGACCATCGCCGAACGGGCGCTATCGAACGAGGTGATCCGGCCGGGCCACACGACGACCGGCGATGTCGCCTGGTGGATGATGGAGGAATTGCACCGGCAGGGGCTGGGCAATAGCTTCGGCCTGCCCAGCATCTATGTGCTGGGGCCGGGCGAACGCGGGCCGACGTCGGGCGATCATGTGATCCAACCGGGCGACCTCATCACCATGGACTGGGGCGTCAACTATCTGCTCGCCTATACCGACATGAAGCGCATGGCCTATGTGTTGAAGCCCGGCGAGAATGCGCCGCCGCCGGGCGTGCAGCGCGCCTTCGACAAGGCGATGGAGATACGGCGGATGATCCTCGACGCGATCCGCCCGGGCGTGACCGCGGGCGAGGCGCTGGCGGCGGTCAACCGCCGCGTCGCGCAGACGCCGGGGCTTGCGCTCGGCCGCTACGACGATCCGAGTCCCGACCCGAAATATTCGGACGTGGTGATCGGCAGCCATTCGGTCGGCGACTGGGGGCATGGATCGGGGCCGTCGATGGCGGATTTCAACCCGCTGCGCATGACCTATGCCTTGCGGCCCGGCAATTTCCTGTCAATCGAACTGTTTCTCTATACCCCCGTTCCCGAATGGGGCGGGCGCAAGATCAAGATCCCGCTCGAAGACAATGGCGTGGTGATCGCGCGCGGCTTCGAGTGGACCGCGCCCCCGGCGAGCCGTATCCTGCTGGTGAAATAGCGTCCCATTCAGCCCTCCCCAGAAGGGGGAGGGGCTCGATTCACACTTCGGGGACGACCGCGATCGTTTCGATCTCGATCTTCGCCTCGGCCTCGACCAGCGCCACGACCTCGGCCACCGCCATCGCGGGGAAGTTGCGGCCGATCAGATCGCGATAGGCTTCGCCGATCGCGGGCAGGCTGGCGAGATATTCGTCGCGGCTCGTCACATACCAGGTCATGCGCACGATATGCTCGGGGCCCGCGCCAGCCTCTGCGAGGATCGCCAGCGTGTTGACCAGGACCTGGCGGAACTGGCCCGCGAGGTCGGGGCTGACGAAGCGCTCCTCGTCATCCCAGCCGACCACGCCGGCGGTGAAGACCATGCGGCCGGTCGCCGCGACGCCGTTGGCGTAGCCGCGCGGTCGTTTCCAGCCGGGGGGGAGCAATGTTTGATGAGCGGTCATGATATTTCCTTGTTCAGACGGTCGAGAAGCTCTGGCGGCCAGGGGCGCGAGCGGCCCTGCGCCAGATCGATGAGCACCTGGGTGTAGCGGACGGAGAAGCGGGGCTGGCCCGCGCAGGCGATGGCGACGGCCAGATCGACCGAACTGCGACCCGCCCGCGTGACCGCGACGGTGAAATCGAGCCGGTCGCCGAGGCGGCTCGGCGTCGCGAATTCGGCGTGCAGGCTGACCGTCGGCAGGCCGAGCCCCATGTCGAGATGCAGCGTGCGGCGGTCGATCCCCAGCACCGCTGCGGTCCAGTCCTCGATCGCCGCATCGCACAGCTCAAAATAGCGCGGATAGAAAGCGATGCCCGCGGGGTCGCAGTGCGCGAAGCGCAGCGGCAGGCTGGTGTGGAACATCAGGGCGCGCTCTGGGCGAGATGCTGGCGCGCGATCACGACCTTCTGCACCTCCGACGCGCCCTCGTAGATGCGCAGCGCCCGCACCTCGCGATAGAGCGCCTCGACCGGCGTGCCGACGGTGACACCGAGGCCACCGAACATCTGCACCGCCTTGTCGATCACCTGCTGCGCGCTGTCGGTCGCGTGCAGCTTGGCGAGCGCCGCCTCGCGCGTGTTGCGCTCGCCGCGCACGTCGCGGAGCCAGCCGGCGCGGTAGATGAGTAGCGCTGAGGTGTCGACGTCGAGCACCATTTCGGCGAGCTTCGCCTGCGTCACCGCATTGTCGGCGAGCGTGCCTGCGCCCAGCTTGCGGACCCGCGCGCGCGCGGTCGCCTCGTCGAGCGCGCGGCGCGCGAAGCCGAGCGCGGCGGCGCCGACGGTGGTGCGGAAGATGTCGAGCGTCGCCATCGCGGCGGCGAAGCCGCGCCCCGATTCGCCGAGCAGCGCGGTTTCGGGCAGTGCCATGCCGGTAAAGGTCAGGGTGGCGAGCGGATGCGGCGCGATGACGGCGATGCGCTCGGTCACCGCGAGGCCGGGGGTATCGGCATCGACGATGAAGGCCGACACGCCCTTTGCGCCGGGCGCCTCGCCGGTGCGGGCGAACAGGACATAATAGTCAGCGATGCCGCCGTTCGAGATATAGGTCTTGGCGCCGTCGACGCGATAGCCGTCGCCGGTGCGGGTCGCGGTTGTCTCCATCGACGCGACATCGGAGCCTGAGGCGGGCTCGGTGAGCGCGAAGGCCGCAATCTTCCGCCCCGCCGCGACGTCGGGCAGATAGGCGCGCTTCTGCGCCTCGGTCCCGAACAGGCTGATCGTGCCCGACCCGAGCCCCTGCATCGCGAAGGCGAAGTCGGCGAGGCCCGAATGGCGCGCCAGCGTTTCGCGGATCAGCGCGAGCGAGCGGATGTCGAGCGTGTCGTGCATCCCGCCATAGGCGGTGGGGACGCAGTAGCGCAGCCAGCCGGCGTCGCCGAGCGCTCGGACCAGCGCGCGGCATTCGCCGTCGACATCTTCCGAATGGGCGTGCGCGACGTTCGCCGCGCACCAGTCGTCGAGCTCGCGGCCGAGGCGGCGGTGGCCGTCGTCGAGGAACGGCCAGTCGAGGAAGCTGCGGTCGGCCATCAGTCGCCCGCGAATTCGGGGCTGCGCTTGTCCGCGAACGCCTCGAAGGCGCGGCGGAAATCGTTGGTCGCCATGCAGATCGCCTGCGCCTGCGCCTCCATCTCGATCGCGGTCTCGACCGAGACCGCCCATTCGGTGTTGAGCTGCGTCTTGGTGATGCCGTGCGCGAAGGTGGGGCCGCTGGCGAGCGAGCGGGCGAGGCCGAGCGCCTCGTCGAGCAGCGCGTCGGGTTCGACGAGACGGTTGTGGAAGCCCCAGCGTTCGCCTTCCTCGGCACCCATCATCCGGCCGGTGTAGAGCAGGTCCGACGCGCGGCCCTGGCCGATGATGCGCGGCAGGATCGCGCAGGCGCCCATGTCGCACCCGGCGAGGCCGACGCGCGTGAACAGGAAGGCGGTCTTTGCCGCCGGGGTCGCGATGCGCATGTCCGACGCCATCGCCATGATCGCGCCGGCACCGACGCAGATGCCGTCAATCGCGGCAATGATCGGTTGCGGGCATGCGCGCATCGCCTTGACGAGATCGCCTGTCATGCGCGTGAAATTGAGCAGTTCGGGCATCCGCATTTCAGTCAGCGGCCCGATGATTTCGTGCACGTCGCCGCCCGACGAGAAATTGCCGCCGGCGCCGATGACGACCACCGCCTTGACCGCGGGCGCGTAGACGAGCGCGCGGAAGGTGTCGCGCAGTTCCGCGTAGCTTTCGAAGGTCAACGGGTTCTTGCGGTCGGGGCGGTTGAGCGTGACCGTGGCGACGCCGGCGTCGAACCGCCAGCCGAAATGTTGGGGCGAAAAGCTTTCGGGATTCATGCGTCTTCCTTTCCAGTGTCGGCGGCCAGCGAGTGCTTGAGCGCGCCGAGCAGATCATAGAGCGCCGTGCGCTGGTCGCGGCTGAGCCCCGCGAGCATCGCGTCGATCCAGTCGTGGTGCGCGTCGGCGAGACCGGCGAAGCATTCGCGCCCCTGCTGCGTCAGGCGGACGATCGACGCGCGGCCGTCGGTCGGCGACGGGGCGATGCTGACATAGCGGTCGCGGGCGAGCGTCTGGACGACGCCGGTGACATTGCCGTTCGAAACCAGCAGCGCCTGCGACAACTGCCCCATCGTCATGCCTTCGGGGTGGCGGTCGAGCGCGGCCATGACATCGAAACGCGGCAGGGTGACGCCGAACCGGTCGGCGAAACGGCGCTTGATGCGCTTTTCGATCACCGTCGCGCAGGTGAGCAGCCGCAGCCAGAGGCGGACGTTGCCGTGCGCGCCCATCGCGCCGTCGTGCTTTTCGCGGATCGCGGCGGGGGCGGTCACATCACCTCTCCGCCCGCGACCATCACCGCCTGCCCGGTCACCGACCGGCTGGCGGGCAGGCAGAGCCACAGCACCGCCTCCGCGACCTCAACGGGGTCGATGAGCCGCCGCTGCGGGTTGAAGCGCGTCAGTTCGGCCAGCGCCTCGGTTTCGCTGCGGCCGGTCTTCGCCCGGATATTGGCGACAGCCCGCCCGACGATGTCGGTGTCGGTAAAGCCGGGGCAGACGGCGTTGGCGGTCAGCGGCGTCGCGGCATATTCGGTCGCGAGCGCGCGCATCAGCCCGATCGCGCCATGCTTCGACGCGACATAGGGCGCGGTATAGGCATAGCCCTTCACCCCCGCGGTCGATGCGACGGTGACGATGCGTCCGGCGGGCGCCGCCAGCAGGTCGGGCAGCGCCGCCTGGCAGCAATGAAAGAGGGCGTCGAGATTGATCGCCATCGCGCCGCGCCATGCTTCGGCCGTGACGCGGGCGAATGGCGCGCTCGGCGCGATCCCGGCGTTGT
Source organism: Sphingopyxis sp. 550B (assembly GCF_057401805.1). NCBI lineage: Bacteria > Pseudomonadati > Pseudomonadota > Alphaproteobacteria > Sphingomonadales > Sphingopyxidaceae > Sphingopyxis > Sphingopyxis sp. 550B. The sequence goes on from NZ_CM171610.1 coordinate 1,223,576, forward strand.
TGACGAGAATGGAAATCGGTCCATGGGCGCTGCGCGCGCTATCGAACGCCGCCTCCACCGCCGCGCGATCGGCGACGTCGGCGGGGGCGACATGCGCGTGAGGCAGCGAGGCCGCCGTCGCTTCGAGGGCGTCGCGCCTGCGCCCGATCAGCGTCAGCCGCGCACCTTCGGCCGCGAGCGCCCGTGCGATGGCGGCACCGATTCCCGATCCGCCCCCGGTGATGACGGCATGCACGTCCTGCAAACGCATTGGGACTCCTCCCGCCTCAGCCCCGCAGGGCGGCTTCCTGTTCGGCCGCACGCTTCATGTTGCGCGCGAGCTGGCTCATCCCGTTCAGATAGGGGGAGGGCACCGCGGCGCCGCGATAGTCGTGCTGCGCCGCGGCGCGCAGCGTCCACATCGGATCGATCATGTGCGGGCGCCCGAGCGCGACGAGGTCGGCGCGGCCGGCGGCGAGGATCGAATTGACATGGTCGGGTTCGAAGATGTTGCCGACCGCCATCGTCGACACGCGCGCCTCGTTGCGGACCTGGTCGGCGAAGGGAGTCTGGAACATGCGGCCATAAACGGGCTTGCAATCGGCCCAGGTCTGGCCGGCGGACACGTCGATCAGGTCGGCGCCCGCGGCGCGAAATGCCTCGGCGATCAGCACTGCCTCGTCGGGCGTCACCCCGGCATCGCCCATCCAGTCGGTGGCGGAGATGCGGACCGACATCGGCCGTTCGGCGGGCCACGCCTCGCGCATCGCGGCGAAGACCTCGAGCGGGAAGCGCAGCCGGTTTTCGAGGCTGCCGCCATATTCGTCGGTGCGCCGGTTCTGGAGCGGCGTGATGAAGCTCGACAGGAGATAGCCGTGCGCGGCGTGCATCTCGACCATGTCGAAGCCGGCGTAGATCGCCATGCGCGTCGCCGCGACGAACTGGTCGCGCACCATGTCCATGTCGGCGCGCGTCATCGGACGGGGCGTCTGGTTCGATCCGCTCCACGGCACGTCGGACGCGGCGATCAGCGGCCAGTTGCCCTCGTCGAGCGGCTCGTCCATCCCTTCCCAGCCGATCTTCGTCGATCCCTTGGCGCCCGAATGGCCGAGCTGGAGGCATAGCTTCGCCTTGCTGTCGCGGTGGACGAACTCGGTGATGCGGCGCCACGCGGCGGCGTGTTCGGGCGTGTACATGCCGGGGCAGCCCGGGGTGATCCGCGCCTCGGGCGAGACGCAGGTCATCTCGGTATAGACCAGCCCCGCGCCGCCCTGCGCGCGAACGCCATAGTGGACGAAATGGAAATCGCCCGGCGTGCCGTCGACCGCCGAATACATCGCCATCGGCGACACGACGATGCGATTTTCGAGTTGCATGTCGCGCAGCTTGTAGGGGGCGAACATCGGCGGCGCGCCGGCGTCGCGGCCGCCGGGCGCCTGCGCCTGGAACCAGCGTTCGACGCTTTCGAGCCAGCGCTTGTCGCGCAGGCGCAGATTTTCGTGGCTGACGCGCTGCGAGCGGGTGAGCAGCGAGTAAGCGAACTGGATCGGCTGGAAGGGCAGGTAGCGGTCGAGCGTCTCGAACCATTCGGTCGAGTTGCGCGCGCTGTTCTGCAGCTTCAGCACCTCGATGCTGCGTTCGGCCTGATATTCCTCCAGCGCCTGGGCGCGGGCGAGACCCGGGCGGTTGAGCACCTCGGCAAGCTTGATCGCGTCCTCGAGCGCCAGCTTGGTTCCCGATCCGATCGAGAAATGCGCGGTGTGCGCCGCGTCGCCGAGCAGGACGAACTTGTCGTGCGACCATTGGCCGGTGATGATGCGCCGGAAGTTGAGCCACGCGGCCGAGCCGCGCAGATGCGACGCGTTCGACATCAGCTTGTTGCCGTCGAGATATTTGGCGAACACGCGCTCGCTCCACGCGATCGCCTCGTCGGGGCCTTGCCGGTCGAGGCCCAGCTTTTCCCACGTTTCGGGCGCCATCTCGACAATAAAGGTCGAGAGATTGTCGTCGAAGCGATAGGCATGCGCCCACACCCAGCCTTCTTCGAGCTGCTCGAAGGCGAAGGTGAAGGCGTCGAACGTCTTGTGCGTGCCGAGCCAGATATAGCGGTTGCGGCGGGTCTGGATGTCGACGTCGAAATGCTCGGCATAGGCGTCGCGGATGCGGCTGTTGGCGCCATCGGCGGCGATGACGAGGTCGTAATCGACCCAGTCGGCGAGATCGGGCCCCATCTCGGTTTCGAAATGGAAACGGACGCCCAGTTCGCGGGCGCGGTCCTGCAGGATGCGGAGCAGCCGCTTGCGGCCGATGCCGATGAAGCCGTGCCCGGTCGACCGGATGCATTCGCCGTGGATATGGACGTCGATGTCGTCCCAATGCGCGAATTCGTCGCGGATCGTCGCCCCGCTGACGGGATCGTTCGCCATCAGATTCTCGACCGTCTGGTCGGAAAAGACCACGCCCCAGCCGAAGGTGTCGTCGGCGCGGTTGCGCTCGAACACGTCGACCTGGTGCGCGGGGTCGCGCAGCTTCATCGAGATGGCGAAATAGAGGCCGGCCGGGCCGCCGCCCACGCATGCGATCTTCACTGCGAACGACTCCCTACCGTTGACGATGCGGCGATTCCTAAGCCCATGCCGGAAAAGCTTCAAGCCTAAAATTTTAAGCTTGAAATATCATATATCATGCAATTATTCACGTGTATGGACAGCATTGGAGGCATGATGATGAAGTGGCCGGCACAGCGTCTGACGACGGGATCGAAGAAAAGCTTCGGCATGTATGACGAGGCGGCGAAGCTCGATGCGCAGGGCGCCGACCTGATCCACCTCGAATTCGGACGGCCGCACGCCGACACGCCGGTGCATATCAAGGAAGCGGCGAAGGCGGCGCTCGACGCGGGCATCGTCCACTATGGCGATTTCCGCGGCACGCTGTCGTTCCGGCAGGCGCTGGTCGAAAAGCTGCGCAGCTTCAACGGCCTCGATTACGGCGTCGACGAGGTGCTGGTGACGAACGGGCTGACGCATGCGTCGTTCGCCGCGTTCATGGCGGCGCTCGACCCGGGCGACGAGGTCATCCTGCTCGATCCCTATTATCCGCAGCATGTCGGCAAGGCCGAACTCGCCGGCGGCAAGGTAGTGATCGCCGAGCTCGACAAGGCCGACAATTTCGCGATCTCGAAGGAGAAGATCGCGGCGAAGATCACCGACAGGACCCGGATGATCGTGCTGATCAACCCCGCCAACCCGACCGGCCGCGTCTATAGCCGCGCCGAGCTTCAGGCGGTCGCCGACCTGGCGATCGCGCACGACCTGCTCGTGCTGTCGGACGAGGTCTATGAATATATCACCTATGGCCAGGCGCCGCATGTCAGCATCGCGAGCCTGCCGGGGATGCGCGAGCGCACCATCACCTGCTTCGCCTTCACCAAGGCCTATTCGATGGACGGCTGGCGGGTCGGCTATCTGACCGCCGATGCCCGCCTGATGCCCGCGATCCTGCGCATCACCATGACCGACGTGACGCATGTCAACGTCTTCGTCCAGGAGGGCGCGCGCGCCGCCGTCGAGGGGCCGCAGGACGCGATGCACGCGCTGGTCGAGGCCGACCGGCGCAAGCGCGACATCGTCGTCCAGGCGCTCAACCAGATGCCGGGCGTGACCTGCGCCGAGCCCGAAGGCACCATCTATGCCTTTCCCGACATCAGCGGCACCGGGCGCGGTTCGCAGGAGCTGGCGATGGCGATCCTGCAGGAGGCGCATGTCGTCGTCGAATCGGGCAGCTTTTACGGACCGAGCGGCGAAGGCCACCTGCGCATCTGTTTCGGATCGGAATCGGAGGCGCGCGTAAGCGAGGCGATGGACCGGCTCACCCGCTTCTTCAACACGCTGTAGCCCGGCCGTGCGCGCCGCGACGGAAGGACGAAAGGGAAATGCCATGAGAAAGACGCTCCACCTCGCCGCCGCGCTGACCGCGATGCCGCTGCTGTCGCTTGCCGCGGCGGCGCCGCTCGCCGCGCAGGAACAGGCCGCGCGCCCGGACCATGGGGCGCTCGTCGCGCTCTACGACGCGTTCCGCGCCTTCGTGCCGCCGCCGATGGTGAAGGGCGTCCCCGATTATTCGCCGCCGGCGATGGCGAAGCAATATGAGGAGCTGAAGCGGTTCCAGGCCCGGCTCGCGGCGATCGACGACAGCGGCTGGCCGGTGTCCGAGCGCGTCGATTACATGGTCGTGCTCGCGGAAATGCGCGGGCTGGAATTCCAGCACCGCGTCGTTCAGCCGTGGAAGCGCGACCCCGCTTTCTACAGCACCACCAACCTCGGCTTCGGGCCGAAGATGCACGGCGCGATCGCGATCCCGAAACTGCCGCTGCCCAAGGACAAGCTGGCCGAGTTCACGGCGCGGCTGAACGCCGTGCCCGAAGCGTTGCGCCAGGCGCGCGTCAACCTGACCGAGCCGCGCGGCGACCTCGCCCGGCTGGGAATCGCGCAGAAGCAGGTCGAGATGAACGTCTATGGCGAACTCGCGGCGCGGGCGGCGCAGGTGCAGCCCGCGCTGGTCGCACCGGCGAAGCGGGCGCAGGCCGCCGCCGCGGAGTTCAAGGCGTGGCTCGAAAGCATCGAGGCGGGGCTTCCGGCGCACGGCGGCGTCGGCCGGGACAATTATGCCTGGTATCTGAAGAACGTCCTGCTGCTGCCCTATACGCCCGAGGACATCGCCGTGATCGGCGAGCGCGAATATCAGCGGCAGGTGGCCTTCCTGAAGATCGAGGAGCATCGCAACCGCCACATCGCGATGCCCGAGCCGGTGCAGACGCGCGCCGAATTCGACGCCAAGCGCAAGGCCGAGGACGAGGATCTGCTGAAATTCCTGCGCGACGGCGACTGGGTGACGATCCCCGATTATGTGCAGCACGATCCCGAGGAGGGGCCGTATCAGTTCCCGTTCGAGAAGGACCCGGCCAAGCCGGGGCTGTTCGATCCGCCGCTGCATCTCCATTTCTTCTTCCAGGCGGAGTTCCGCGACGGGCGCCCGCTGCGCGCGCACAACCTGCCCGGCCACGCCTTCGACGCGCTGCAGGCGGCGCGCGACACGCGGCCGATCCGCGGCAAGCCGCGCCTGTTCTTCGTCAACGGCCTGCGCAACGAGGGCTGGGCCTTTTACCTGGAAGAGATGATCCTGCAGGCCGGGCTGCTCGAGGACCGGCCCAAGACGCGCGAGATCGACTATATCCTGGGCGCGAAGCGCGCCGCGCGCATCCTGCCCGAGCTGAAGATGCAGGCGAACGAATGGACCTGGAAGCAGGCCAACGCCTCGCTGATCGCGCGCACGCCGAAGTGGATGGAGCCCGGCGACGCGGTGGCGCAGTTCGATATCGAGCTTTATCTGCGCCAGCCCGGCTATGGCATCGGCTATTACATGGGGAAGGTCGAGCTCGAGAAACTGCTCGCCGACGTCGCGATGCAGGAAGGCGACAGGTTCGACATCAAATCCTTCCACGACCGTTTCCGCGCCGCCGGGTCGATCCCGATCTCGCTCATCCGCTGGGAAATGACCGGCCGCGACGACGAGATCCGGGCGCTGCGGTAAGCCGCCGCGCGGCCACCCCCGTCAGAAGGCGACCCGCGCCGTGATCCGCGCGCCGTGGCTCTGGCGGCCCGACGCGAGGGCGCCGCTGTAGGCCGCGCCGATGTGGAAGCCGCCCGCGCGATAGTCGAAGCCGGCCTCGACCTCCGCCGCATTCTTCGGGATCGCGCTGCCGCGGATCGCGAACGATGGTCCGCCCGCGACGAACCGGCCGTTCGCCAGCGCGACGCGGTCGCCGAACGCGCGGTTCCACGCCAGCGACGCATAGGGCTGAAAGCCCGGCGCGTCGGCGTTGAGGCGCCCGCGGACGCCGAGGCTGAGGAAGCTGCTGTCCTGCCCCGCGTCGGCGACGGCGAGCGCGCCGCTGCCGCCCGTCTCCGCGAAATCGTCGCTGCGGATGCGGACATGGGCGAGGCGCGCGAAGGGCGTGATCGCGGCGCTGCCCGCCGCCAGATCATATCCCATTTCGCCGAAGAGCTGGAGCGTGTCGGCGTCGCGGCCGGAGGTCAGCGTCTGGGCGAGCGGCGCGACGGTGACGGTGCGGCTGGTGTCGATGGCGTGCCAGCCATAGCTGACCCCGAGCGCGCCGCCGAAGCCCGCGCCGGTGCCGTAGCGGGCATGGAGCGCCAGATATTTGCTGTCGACGTCCGCATGGTCGCCGCGGCCGCCCTGCCGGAAATCGGAGTTGCCGATGCCCGCGGAGAGCGCCGCCGCGAAGCCGTTGCCGCCGATGCCGACGCCGGCGACCAGCCCCTTGTGATCGGTGTCCATCGCGCGCTGGCCGCCGCGGGCATCGAAATCGCCCCAGCCGCCGAAGGCCGATCCCCACACGAACAGGCCGCTTTCGTCCGGGACGGGAAGGCCGAGCAGGGCGCCGCGCAGATGGCGGCTCTCGTCGGTCAGCCCGCTGACCGCGCCCGAAAGCAGCTCGCCCGACAGCTCGGTATAGGCCGCCTGGGCGGTCGCCGCGCTCTGCACGAGCACCGCCTCGAACAGCGGATTGTCGAAACCGAGCGATTCGATGGCCGTGGCGACGCCCGTCTGGTTGAACCCCAGCGCGACGTCGGCGAAACCGATGTCGTTGCGATAGAGCGACAGGGTCACGCGGTCGGGGCCGTAGCGCAGCAGCGGATCGAGGAAGGCGAGGTTCGACGTCACCGATCCGAAGCGTCCCTCGACGCCGCCCGCGCCGGTCAGGATGACATAGTCGGTGCGCGGCCGGTAATCGCCGCTCTCCGCCAGCACCGCGACCTTCGCCGTGGCGCTGATCGTGACCCGGCCCGTCGCGTCGATCCGGTCGGCCTCGCCCGCGGCATTGGCCTCGACCTCATAGGTCGACCCGGCCGCGAACGCGAGGTCGCCGGCGACCGTCAGGCGCCCGATCGAGTTGCCGGGCGCGATGATGCCCCCCGCGGCCGCGGTGGTCGAGCCGACCGTGCCGTTGCCGCCGAGCACGCCGCCCGCATTGATCGTCACCGGCGAGGCGATCGAACCGTTGACCGCGAGCGTGCCGCCGTTGATCGTCGTCGGCCCGGTGTAGACATTGTCGCCGGTCAGGTTCAGCGTCCCGGCGCCGGTCTTGACGAGGCCGCCGGTCCCCGAAATCGTCCCGCCGAACGCGCTGTTGTCGTCCTGATCGACGGTCAACCGGTTGGCGCCGACGACGACCTGCGAATTATCCTCGCCCGACAGGCCGCCGATCACCTGATCCGTGCCGGTGATGTCGAGCGTCCCCCCGGCGCCGAGGTCGAACTGCGTTTCCGGCGCGATGACGCCGCCGATGCGGACCGCACCGCCGAAGATGTTGGTGACGCCCTGAAAGCTGTAATCGCCGAGGAAGGCCAGCGTGCCGGCGCCGCGCTTGTCGAGGATGCCGCTGCCCGAAAAGGCGCCGAGGAAATCATAGCTGTCGGAGCGGTCGAAGACGAAGCGGCCGTCGTTGACGATTCCGCCCGCAAAGCTTCCTTCGGTGCCGCCCGCACCGAGCGTGAAGACCCCGTCGCCCTGTGTCCGGACGTCGCCGGCGAGCTGCCCGGTCAGGACGAGCCCGCCGTTCGCGATCGTCGTACCGCCGCTGTGGGCCATGTTGGCGGTGTCGAGCGTGAGCACGGCGTCGCCGACGAGCTCGACCGCGCCCGTTCCCGTCATGGCGATGTCCGCGAAGCCGGACAGCGCGGCATCGTCGTCGAAATCGAGCACGAGCCGCCCGGCGTTCGCCACCGACGCGGTACCGATCGGGTTCGCCCCGGCGGCTTCGTTGATGTGCAGCGCTGCGCCCGCGCCGATCGACACGGTATCGAAGGCGCCGACCGCCCCCGAGGTCGACCAATAGCCCGCGTCGACGTTCAATATCTCGAAATCATGCGCCGCGCCGAGCATCTGCGCGGTCGTGAGTTCCAATATGTCGCCTTCGAGAGCGAGCGTGTCGGTGCCCGCCCCCGCTTCGATCGCGCCGGTGATCGTGCTGCCCGTGCGCAATGTCACCACGTCGTCATAGTCGCCGAGTTCGATGGCGACGCCTGCGCCGCCGCGCAGCGTGCCGCTATTCTCGACGGTCGCCCGGACGTAGCTGGTCAGCGCCGCGCCGTCGGCGCTGGCGATCGTGCCGCTGTTGACGATGCTCGCGGTGAAGCCGTCGGGCCCGCCCGCATCGCCCTGCACCAGCACGCCGCCGACCGTGCCGTCGATGGTGCCGGCGTTGGCGATCGTGCCGCCGCCCGACAGGATGATGCCGAACCGCTCGCCGATGATCGTGCCGGCGGCGGCATTGGAGACCTGTGCGACATAATCGGCCTGCGCCTGCGCATCGTGGCGGAAGATCGAGATGCCGTCGGCGAGGCTGGCGCCGGTGCCGCTGATCGTACCGCTGTTGGTGACGCGGCCGCCGCCCATCAGGCGAAGCCCGTCGTTGCTTTCGCCCGCTATGGTGCCGCTGTTCGAGACCTCGGTCGCCGCCGCGAAAGTGATGAGGTTGTTCGTGCCCGGCTCGCGGAAATCGCCCGCGACGATGCCGCCGCCCGCGCCCGAAATGACGCCCGCGTTGACGATGCGCGATTCGCCGGCCGAGACGAAGACGCCGGCGTCGGACGCCGCGGCGCCGTTGCCGCGGATCGTGCCGGCGTTGGCGATATCGACAGCCCCCAGCCGCGCCAGCACGCCCGACGTCGCGCCGGCGATCGTGCCCCCGGCCCGGTTGTCGATCGTCAGCGCGCCCGACTGGTTGTTGGCGATGCCGGAGCCTGCCGTTCCGGTGATGGCGCCGCTGTTTTCAAGCGACGCCTGTTCGAGGATGCCGCCGAAGGTGGCGCCGTCGGCGCCGGTCAGCGTGCCGCTGTTGCGGATCGCGGCCGATCCGCCGAGGATCGGGTCGCTCTGGACGGCGATGGCCGCCAACCCACCGCGGATCGTGCCGGCGTTGGCGATGGCGGACGGTCCGGAGAGGATGGCGCCGAAACGGTCGCCGGTGATCAGGCCGCTGGCCGCATTGTCGAGGCTGACGATCTCGCCCGGCCGCAGGGCCGAAGCGAGCATCGAGACGCCGTCGGTCAGCGATCCCGACATCCCCCGGATCGTGCCGCTGTTGACGACGGTGCCGCCCCCCATCAGCCGGATGCCGTCGTTGTTTTCGCCGATGATGGTGCCGCTGTTGCGGATCGACGTGGCCCCGGCGTTCGATTCGAAGCTGTCGGTTTCCGGGTTGTAATAGGCGTCGGTCACGATGCCGAAGGTCGCTCCGCTTATCGTGCCGCTGTTGACGATCGACGATGTCCCTGCCAGCAGGACGACGCCGCCGTCGGGCGTGGTATTGCCCGCATCGGCGCCGTTGCCGCGAATGACGCCGTCGTTGTTGACGGTGACGCCGCCAAAGCGCGCGACAATCGCGGACCGGGCGCCCGTGATCTGGCCCCCGTCGCGATTGTCGACGACGAGCACGCCCGGCTGGTCGTTGACGATGCCATGGCGCGCCGTACCGGCGATGGTGCCGCTATTGTCGAGCGATGCCTGTTCGAGGATGCCGCCGAAGGTGACGCCGTCGCCGCCGGTCAGCGTGCCGCCGTTGCGGATCGCTGCCGTTCCGCCGAGGATCGGATCGCTCTGCACCGCGATCGCCGCCTCGCCGCCGCTGATCGCGCCGGCATTGTCGATGGTGGACGGGCCGGTCAGGATCGCGCCGAACCGCGCCCCCGCGATCGTGCCGCCCGCCGCATTGTCGAGGGTGACCGCTTCGCCCGGCGTCAGGGCCGACGCCAGCATCGAGACGCCGTCGGTCAGCGATCCCGACAGGCCCCGGATCGATCCGCTGTTGATGACGCTGCCGCCGCCGAACAGGCGGATGCCGTCGTTCTGGCTGCCGGTGATCTGTCCGCTGTTCTCGACGCGGGTCCGCGGGGCGTTCGATTCGAAGCTGTCGGTTCCGGCGTCGTAATAGACATCGGTGGCGATGCCGAACATCGTTCCGTCGATCGTGCCGCTGTTGACGATGTGCGACGAACCGGCGCGAAGGACGATGCCGCCGTCGGGGCTGTCGTTGCTGCCGCTGGTGCCGTTGCCGCAGATCGCCCCGGCGTTGGTCACGTCGACGGGACCATTGTTCGCCAGGATGCCGATCCGGTCGCCGCAGACGGTCTGCGCCGGCCCGACGTCGATCGACAGGCGCGCGGCCTGATCGTTGGCGATGCCGACGGTCTGGGCCTGCGCCGCGGCGGCCGGGACCAGGAAGGCCGAAGAAATGAGAAACCGTTGCTTCAGTGAAAGAATCATGCCCTGTCCCCGTTGTTCGTTTTTGGCGCCGCGCGTGCGGCTTCTGCTCATCGAAGCGCCGTAGCGGGGGGGATGGCGGGGGGCATCACCACTAATGGGGAATTCTGCGCCATTCGGGCGACATCCAAACGCACCGAAAATTTGACAGCGCGCGCCATTTTCCTAATCTGTGCAGATGGATGCGAGGGGGTATCTGGAAACGCGCGAGGCCCTGATCCAGGCACCGTTCGAGCCGGCGCGCTGGGCCGATGCGCTGACGTCGCTCGCGTCGCTGTGCCACGCGACCAGCGCCCAGCTGCTTTCGTTCGGGCCGACCCGCTTCAATCCGATGGTGGCGCCGGGCGTCGGCGAGGCCGATGTGATGGATTTCCTGGCCATCGGCGGCATGGACCCGGCGACGAATCATGGCCTTGCCGCCATGCTGCGCGCGGATGCCGGGCATGTGGTGACGGACAGCGAATATCTGTCGGACCACGACCGCCGCCGCGATCCCCTCTACAACGAGTTCTTCGCGAAATATGACGGCCATTTCGTCAGCAGCGGCGTCCTGTTCCGCGAAGGAGGCAGGCTGCGCAACCTCAACCTTTTCCACCATCGCCGGCAGCAGGGGCTGGGGCCGAACGAATCGGGCCTGATGGCGCGGTTGCTGCCGCATTTCGCCAAGGCCGTCGACCTGTCGATCCAGCTGGAAGGACGCGCCGCATCGCTGAGCACGAACGCGATCGAGCAGGCCGGCCCGGCGACGATCCTGTGCCAGGCCGACGGAAAGATCGTCGCCGCCGGCCGCAAGGCCGAGGCGATGCTGTCGCGGGGCGATGTCGTCGGCGCGCGCGACGGGCGGCTGCGCCTGTCGTGCCGCGAGGCGCAGGCCGAACTGGATATGCGAATCGCGGCGGCGGCGCGGCGGTTCGCGCCCGAATCGGGCAGCGTGATGGTGCAGCGCCCCTGCGACCGGCGCATCCGCATCGCATGCGTGCCGGTCCCCGAAGGCGATCACAACCGCTTTCTCGAACCGCTGGCCTTGCTGATGATCCGCGACGACGACCGGCCGATGCTCGACCGCCGGGCGGTGGGACGGACCTTCGCGCTCACCGAAGCCGAGACCAGCATCGCCGAACTGCTGATCGAAGGCGCGTCCTCCTCCCGCATCGCCGAGGTGCGGGGCGTTTCGGTGGAAACGGTCAACAGCCAGATCAAGTCCATCCTGTCCAAGACCGGATGTTCCAAGCGCTCCGAAATCCCGAACCTGATGCGGATGTATCTGTCGCTGTAGCGCGGCGGCGCCTATAGACGAGGTGTATCGACCGGGAGGCTGCGATGAGCGGGAAGACGCATGGATATGAGGTGCGCGTCGTCTGGACCGGAAACGACGGGACGGGGACCCGGACCTATCGCGGCTACCGGCGCGATCATCAGATCGCGGCCCCGGGAAAGGCGCCGATCGCCGGGTCTTCCGATCCCGCCTTTCGCGGCGACCCCGCGCGGTGGAATCCGGAGGAACTGCTCGTGGCGTCGCTGTCGGCGTGCCACAAGCTCTGGTATCTGGGCCTTTGCTCGCAATCGGGCGTCAATGTCCTGTCCTATGAGGACGATGCACGCGGCGCCATGATCGAGGAGCCCGGCGGCGCGGGGCAGTTCACCGCCGTCGTGCTGCGGCCGCGCGTCGTGATCGACGCCGCGTCGGACGCGGCGCTCGCGCGCGATCTGCACCGCAAGGCGCACGCCATGTGCTTCATCGCGCGATCGGTGAATTTCCCGGTCGAGGCCGAGCCCGAGATCGTCGTCGCCGCCTGAACCGTGCGCCGCGGAAAATCCTCTTCCTCCCGGCCGCACGGGTCATCCGGCGCTTTGCGGCGCGGCCAAGCGCCGCTATGGACGCCCGCATGACTCACGCTGCCTTTCCCGACCTGCGCCTCCGCCGCACCCGCCGCACCGCCTGGAGCCGCGCGATGGTGCGCGAGCATCGCCTGACCCCGTCGAACCTGATCTGGCCGCTGTTCGTCTGCCAAGGCGAGGGGACCGAGGAACCGATCGCGAGCCTGCCGGGCGTGTCGCGCTGGTCGGTCGACCGGCTCGTCGACCGTGCGAAGGATGCGGTCGCCGCCGGCATCCCCTGCCTCGCGCTCTTTCCCTACACCCAGCCCGAGCGGCGCAGCGGGGACGGCGCCGAGGCGCTCAACCCCGACAATCTGATGTGCCGCGCGACCGCGGCGGTCAAGGATGCGCTCGGCGACGCCATCGGCGTGCTCACCGACGTCGCGCTCGATCCCTATACCAGCCACGGGCAGGACGGGCTGATCGACGAGGCGGGCTATGTCCTCAACGACGAGACGGTCGAAGTGCTGGTCGGGCAGGCGCTGTGTCAGGCGCGCGCCGGCGCCGACATCATCGCGCCCAGCGACATGATGGACGGCCGCGTCGGCGCGATCCGCGAGGCGCTGGAGATCGAAGGGTTCGGCCATGTCCAGATCATGGCCTATTCGGCCAAATATGCGTCGGCCTTCTATGGCCCGTTCCGCGACGCGGTCGGATCGCGCGGGCTGCTGAAGGGCGACAAGAAGACCTATCAGATGGACCCCGCCAATGTCGAAGAGGCGCTGCGCGAGGTGGAGCAGGATCTGGCCGAAGGCGCCGACAGCGTGATGGTCAAGCCGGGCCTGCCCTATCTCGACGTGGTGCGCGCGGTGAAGGATGCCTTCGCCGTGCCCGTCTACGCCTATCAGGTGTCGGGCGAATATGCGATGATCGAGGCCGCGGCGGCGGCCGGGGCGGGCGAGCGCGATGCGCTGGTCCTCGAAACGCTGCTCGCTTTCCGCCGCGCCGGCGCGTCGGGCGTGCTCACCTATCACGCGCTCCACGCGGCGCGGCTGCTGGGCGCCTGATACGGTGCCGCGCATGACCGCGGTCGCCTCGCCGCGCCGCTGGCTGTTCGTGCTGACGATCCTCGTCGGCAGTTTCCTGCTCTTCCTCGTCCAGCCGATGGTCGCGCGGATGGTGCTGCCGCGGCTCGGCGGGGCGCCCGCAGTGTGGAACAGCGCGATGCTCGTCTATCAGGCGCTGCTGCTCGGCGGCTATGCCTATGCGCACTGGCTCGGCCGCTTCGCGGTGCGGCGGCAGGCGGCCATCCACATCGCGCTGCTGCTCGCGGCCGCGCTGTGGCTGCCGATCGGCATCGCGCAGCTTCCGCCGCCCGCGCCGGGTCAGGAGGCGCTGTGGGTGCCGCTGCTGCTCGCGGCGTCGATCGGCCCGGTCTTCTTCGCGGTCGCCGCGCAGGCGCCGCTGATGCAGCGCTGGTTCGCCGCCGATCCGCGGGCGGGCGATCCCTACATGCTCTATGCGGCATCGAACCTGGGCAGCTTCGCCGGGCTGATCAGCTATCCCGCGCTCGTCGAGCCGGCGCTGCCGCTCGCCGTGCAGAGCTGGGGGTGGAGCGCGGGCTATGCGCTGCTGGTGCTGCTCGTCGCGGCGAGCGCCGCGGCGCGGTGGCGCGGCGGGGCGGACATGGCCGGGGACGGCGGCGGCGCCGAAGCGCGGCCGACCGTGCGCCACCAGCTTCGCTGGCTGCTGATCGCCGCGGTGCCGTCGGGGCTGATGCTATCGACGACGACGCACCTGACCACCGATATCGTCGCGATGCCGCTGCTGTGGGTGCTGCCGCTGGGCCTCTATCTGCTGAGCTTCGTCATCGCCTTCGCGGCCGCGCGCGCGCCGGCGCGCATCGCCATCGTCATCGCGCCGGCGGTGCTGCTGGGGGTCGGCGGGCTCGCGCTGCTCAGCACGGGGGGCGCCGCGATGCTGATCGCGATCGCCAGCCTGGGGATGCTGTTCGTCGTCGCGACGGCGCTCCATGCGCATCTCTACGACCTGCGCCCCGCGCCGCGCTATCTGACGCTTTTCTATCTCGTCATGTCGGCGGGCGGGGTGCTCGGCGGCCTGTTCGCCGCGCTGGCCGCGCCGCTGCTGTTCGACTGGGTCTACGAGCATCCGCTGCTCGTCCTCGCCGCGGCGCTGCTGCTGCCGCTGCCGCCGCTGCTGGCGTGGGAGAAATGGACGCATCTGTCGGCCGGCGCGACGCGCATCATGGTGGCGCTGTTCGTCCTGATCGCGCTGTTCGCCAGCTTTCATCTCGTCCGGACATGGACCGGCGAATTCGCGGGGCCGGCGCTGCTGTGGGGCGGCTTCATCTTCGCGATCGGGCTGCTGGTGACGCGCTGGCGCTGGGCCTATGCGACGGTGCTGGCGCTGCTGATGGTCGGGCTCGGCGGCTGGAGCACGCTGCACGACAGCCTCTCGGACATGCGCGTGCGCAGCTATTTCGGCGTCTATACCGTCACCGACGATCCCTGGCGCCACCAGCGCCGGCTCGCGCACGGAACGACGCTGCACGGCCTGCAGCGCACCGACGCGGGACATGAGCTCGACCCCACGACCTATTATGGCCCGCAATCGGGGGTCGGTCTCGCGCTCGACCGGATCGAGGCGCTCGCCGGGCCGGGGGCTTCGGTCGGAATCGTCGGGCTCGGCGCCGGGACGCTCAGCTGCTATCGCCGGCCGGGCCAGCACTGGACGATCTTCGAGATCGACCCGGTGATGGTCGACATCGCGCGCGACCCGACGAAATTCACCTTCCTGTCGCGCTGCGCGCCACATGCGCCGGTGGTGATCGGCGACGCGCGGCTGCAGATCGCGGGCCAGCCCGCGGGGCGCTTCGACATCCTCGTCATCGACGCCTTTTCGTCGGATGCGATCCCGCTGCACCTGCTGACGCGCGAGGCGATCGGCATCTATGCGCGCGCGCTCAAGCCCGACGGGCTGCTGCTCATCCACATCTCGAACCGCTTCTTCAACCTCGAACCCGTGCTCGATGCTGAGGCGAAGGCGCGCGGCTGGGCCGCGGCGATCCGCAACGACCCGGCGGGCCGCGGCGACGATCCCGACATGCTGACGCGGTCGAGCTGGGTCGCGCTCGCCGCGACGCCGCAGCGGCTCGCGCAGTTGACGGGACCCCTCAAGTCCGCCGACAAGGCGCATGAGGACGGCGCGTGGATCGCGCTTGCCGGCCGCCCGCATTTCGATCGCTGGACCGACGATTATGCGTCGACCCTGCCGATCCTCTATTGGAACCACATCTTCTTCGGACGCAGCGAATGACCCACAGCGATATCAGCATCATCAGCGTGAACGGCAAGACGCCGCGCATCGACCCCAGCGCCTTCATCGCGCCGGGGTGCCGGATCATCGGCGACGTCGAGATCGGGCCCGATGTCAGCATCTGGTACAATTGCGTGCTGCGCGCCGACGTCAGCCATATCCGCATCGGCGCGCGGTCGAACGTCCAGGACGGCAGCGTGATCCATTGCGACGGTCCGACCCCGCTCCGTCCCGACGGCTATCCGACGATCATCGGCGAAGACGTGCTGATCGGCCATCTGGCGATGGTGCACGGCTGCACGCTCGCCGACCGGGCGTTCGTCGGGCTGAAGGCGACGGTCATGAACGGCTGCCGCATCGGCAGCGACGCGATGCTGGCGGCGGGGGCGCTGCTGACCGAGCACAAGGAGATTCCGCCGCGCGAGCTGTGGGCCGGCGCGCCGGCGCGGCGCGTGCGCGACATCGACGACGCGCAGGCGGCCGGGATGCAGGCAGGCGTCGCCCATTATGTGCTCAACGGCCGCATGCACAAGGCGGCGGTGGAGGGGACTTAGACTCTGATGACTTTGGATTGACCTACTTCGTCATTGCGACCCCGGACCTGATCCGGGGGAAGCTATCCAGAGCGGTTACCGCACACTCTGGATTGCCGCGCGGCTTCGCCGCTCGCAATGACGATTCCATTCGATGTCGTCCCGTTCCAAAGTATCGTGCGTTGAATCCGCCCCGCTGGAATCGGAGTGATGCCGATTTCGTGCACGCTGCTATAGAGCATCGAGCCTTAATCTGACCCATCGTCCCGTTCGTGTCGAGCGAAGTCGAGACACTCATCGGCCTTGCGCCAGGCTGATGGGTGTCTCGACTTCGCTCGACACGAACGGATAAGAGGCGGTGCAGGTTTATGGCACGCGGCTATCGAGCTGCACAGGATAGCCATTGCGAGCGATCTCCAAGCGTGCGTTCATTCGGGCCGATGGCTGGAGATTGCTTCCCCCGGACCCGATCCGGGGTCGCAATGACGATGGGGGATTTGGCGATGTCGGCCCTCAGCCTTCGGCTTCCTCCGGCACTGCCAGACCGTTCTTCAGCATCACCGGCACCTGCGTCAGCGTGAAGAGGAAGGAGAGCGCGGTCACGCCCCACACCTTGATCGTCAGCCACAGGTCGAAGCTCATCCGCTGCGCCTCGATCAGCTCGTACATGACATGGTTGGCGATGCCGAGGACGGCGAAGAACAGGCCCCAGTTGCGCGAGAGCAGCAGCCAGCCGCGCTCGGTCATGCCTTCGAGCGCCGACTGCAGCAGATATTTGAGCATCGGCTTGCCCAGCGCCCAGCCGCCGAGCAGCAGGATGGCGAAGGCCGCGTAGATGATCGTCGGCTTCATCACGATGAAGCGTTCGTCGTGGAACCAGACGGTCAGCGCGCCGAAGCCGATGACGAGGACGCCCGACATCCACAGCATCGGCGAAATCCTGCCGAGCTTCCATTTCGACACCGCCATCGCGACGACGATCGCGGCCATGAAGGCGAGCGTGCCCTTGATCGCCCCGGCGGTCGCCGCAAAGGCGCCGCTGCCGCCCGAGCTGAACTTGTAGACGAGGAAGAAGACGAGCAGCGGCCCGAAATCGATCGCGAAGTTCAGCCAGCCATGTTTCGCGGGCGGCGGCGCGGGGATCGGCTCGGGGCCGCCGGGAAGCTGGTCGCTCATCGGATATTTCCTGCAATGATGCCCGCGATCTCGTCGGCGTCGAAGGGGCGGAGATCGTCGATCGTCTCGCCGATGCCGATCGCGTGAATGGGAAGCCCGTGGCGCTCGGCCGCGGCGACGAGGACGCCGCCGCGCGCGGTGCCGTCGAGCTTGGTCATGACGAGGCCGGTGACGCCCGCGACCTCGCGGAACACGTCGATCTGCGACAGCGCATTCTGCCCCGTCGTCGCGTCGAGCACCAGCACGACGTCGTGCGGCGCGGCGGGGTTCAGGCGGCCGAGCACGCGCTTGATCTTGGCGAGTTCGTCCATCAGCTCGCGCTTGTTCTGCAGGCGGCCCGCGGTGTCGACGATCAGCACGTCGATGCCGGTCGCGGTCGCCTGCTTGACCGCGTCGAACACGATGCCCGCGGCGTCGCCGCCCTCCGGCCCCGCCATGATTGGCACACCGAGCCGCTCGGCCCAGACCTTGAGCTGTCCGATCGCGGCGGCGCGGAAGGTGTCGCCGGCGACGAGCATCACGCCATAATCCTGTTCCTGGAACAGGTGCGCGAGCTTGGCGATGGTGGTCGTCTTGCCCGACCCGTTGACACCGATCACCAGGATCACCTGCGGGCGCGGGAAGGCGTCGATCTCGAGCGGTTCGGCGACCGGGCGCAGCACCGCCGCGATCTCTTCGGCCACGACCTTGCGCAGTTCCTCGGTGCCGGCCGCGACCGCGTCGCGCCGCGCCGCGAGCCGCTCGCGGATGCGCGCCGCCATCGCGGGGCCGAGGTCGGCGGTGATCAGCGCCTCCTCGATCCGGTCGAGGTCGTCGTCGTCGAGCCGCCCCTTGCCGGTCAGCCCCGACAGATTCTCGCCCAGCCGTTCCGACGTGCGGCGCAGGCCGCCGAACAGCCGTTCGCTCCAACTCGTGCTCATGCCGTTCCATCCTTGTCGATGCGGGTTGCCGCCATCCGCTCGCCGTCGCGCGCGCCGATGCGCACCGGCACGATGCTGCCGGGCGCCGCAGGCGCCGCGAGCGTCAGGGCGGTGAAATCCTCGCCATGGCCGCTCACGCCGTCGCGCTCGACGAGCATCGCGGCGATGCGTCCGCGCCGCGCGTCCATCCAGGTGTGGCGGCGGCGCGCATTGGCCTCGCGCAGGCGTGCCGCGCGCTCGCGGGCGACGGCGCGGCCGACCTGCGGCATGCGCGCCGCCGGGGTGCCGGCGCGCGGGCTGTAGGGGAAGATATGGCCGAAGACGATGTCGCAATCGTCGACCAGCGCCAGCGTGTTCGCGAACATGCCGGCATCCTCGGTCGGAAAGCCGGCGATCAGGTCGGCGCCGATCGCGATGCCGGGGCGCGCGGCCTTGAGCCGTTCGACGAGCCGCACCGCGTCGGCGCGGCGGTGGCGCCGCTTCATCCGCCGCAGCACCATGTCGTCGCCCGCCTGGAGCGACAGGTGGACATGCGGCATCACGCGCGCCTCCTGCGTCAGCAGCGCGAACAGCGCGTCGTCGATGCGGTCGGGGTCGAGCGACGAGAGGCGGAGGCGGTCGAGGCCGGGGAGGGCGAGCAACGCCTCGGCCAGCGCAGCGAGGCTGGTGCCGCTGTCGTCGCCATAGCTGGCGAGGTCGACGCCGGTGAGCACGATCTCGCGCTGGCCGCGGTCGAGCGCGGTGCGTGCGGCGGCGATGACGGATTCGATGCTCGCCGACCGTGCCGTCCCGCGCGCAAGCACCGTGGCGCAGAAGGTGCAATCGTGCGAGCAGCCAGTCTGGACGCCCAGGAAGGCGCGGGCGTGGTCGGCGCCGGAGAGGGCGGGGGGGTAGGACGGAGCATATTGCCGGCGCGGTTTCGCGCCGGGATTTTGGCGGTAGCTTTCGGCGAGCCCCTTGGCATCGTTGGCTACCACCCGCGCGCCCATGTCCGCGAAGCGCTGCGCTTCCAGTTCCGCCGCGCATCCGGTCACCACGACATTGGCGCCCGGCCGTTCGCGCAGCGCGCGTCGCACTGCCTGCCGCGCCTGCCGCACCGCCTCGTCGGTCACGGCGCAGCTGTTGAACACGATCGTGTCGGTCGCGCCCGCGCGCAGCGCCGCCGTGCGGACCGCTTCGCCCTCGGCGAGGTTGAGCCGGCAGCCGAAATTGACGACCTCGACGCGGGGGCCGGCGCTCATCCGAAGCGGGCCCAGTCGGTCTCGCCTTCGAACACGCGCGTCGCGGCGCCGCTCATCACGATCGGCTCGCCCTCGGCCCAGCGGATGACGAGGTCGCCGCCGGGCAGCGACACGGTGACGGGCGAGCGAACCAGCCCGGCGCGGATCGCGGCGACCGCGGTCGCGCAGGCGCCGGTGCCGCACGCGTGCGTCAGCCCGACGCCGCGTTCCCAGACGCGCAGCTGAAGCTGGTCCTCGCCGTCGAGGCTGGCGACGTTGACGTTGACGCGCTCGGGAAACAGCGGATCGCTCTCGATCCGCGGCCCCAGATCGGCGAGCGGCACGGCGTCGGCCTCGGGGACGAAGAAGATGATATGCGGGTTGCCGACATTGACCGCCGCGCCATGTTCGAGCTCGTCCCAGGCGACGGGCATGTCGCGCGTGTCCATCGGCATCGCGAGCGGAATCCGCTCCCAGTCGAACGCCGGCTCGCCGAGCGTCACTTCGGCGCCGCCGTCGGCCGGCGTGACGCGCAGCATCCCGCCCAGCGTCTCGATCACCGCGGGCTTGCCGAGCAGCGTCGCGACGCAGCGCGTCGCATTGCCGCACGCCTCGACCTCGCCGCCGTCGGCGTTGAAGATGCGCATCCGGACATCGGCCTTGTCGGACGGTTCGAGCAGGATGAGCTGGTCGCACCCGATGCCGTGGCGGCGGTCGGCGATCGCATGCGCGCGCGCCGGCGTCATCGCGACCGCATGCTCGCGCGCGTCGATGACGACGAAGTCGTTGCCGAGGCCGTGCATCTTGGTGAAACGATCCGCCATAGCGGGCGCATTTAGGGATGCGGGGCGGGGAAGTCTAGCGAGGCGTCCGAGTCCGCCCGACTCTCGCTTTCCTTGCGGAGAGGGCGTTTCACGCCTGCTTGCGCAATTCGTCTTCCTCGCCCGCCGGTGCGTCGGGCAACGCCGGCATCCGCAGCAGGCCGCGGTCGGCGAGCATCCGCGCCGTGTCGTCGGCGGACATCGCGCGCCCATAATGCCAGCCCTGCCCCTTGAGGCAGCCGAGCCGCATCAGTTCGATCGCGCTCGCTTCGTCCTCGACCCCCTCGGCGGTGATCGGCATGGCGAGGCTTTCGCCGAGCCGGATGATCGCGACGACGATCGCCCGCGCATCGGAACTGCCGCGCATCGCCGCGATGAAGCTCTTGTCGATCTTGATCCGGTCGAACGGCAGCGCGCGCAGGTGCGACAGCGACGAATAGCCGGTGCCGAAATCGTCGAGCGAAAGCGACACGCCTTGATTCTTGAGGCTGGTGACGATCGAGCGGACGAGGGGCAGATTCTCGAACAGCGAGCTTTCGGTGATCTCGACCTCGAGCTGGCTTGCCGGAAAGCCCGTTTCGACGAGCAGCTTGGTCAGCTTCTGGCTGAACCAGGGGTCCTTCAGCTGCTGCGGCGAGATGTTGACCGCGAGCATGATCGAGGGGTCCCAGGCCTTGGCCGCCTCCATCGCCTGGCGGATGACCTGCAGCGACAGTTCGCCGATCAGCCCGCTTTCCTCCGCGATCGGGATGAAGCGTTCGGGCGGGATCATCCCATATTCGGGCGAATCCCAGCGCATCAGCATCTCGAAACCGACGAGGCGGCCGCTCGCGATGTCGACCTGCGGCTCGAAATGGGGAACGAACTCGCCGCGCGGCATGCCGCCGCGGATTCCGGTCTCGATCTGGTTGCGGACCTGGACCGCCATCTCCATCCCCGGTTCGAACCAGATGTGGCGGTTCCGGCCCTTGTCCTTGCCGTGGTACATGGCGATGTCGGCCTGGCGGACCATCGTTTCCATCGTCGTGCTCGCGTCGTCGGCGAGCGCGATCCCCAGCGAGGCGCCGATGCGGATATGCTGCGCGTCGTGCGCGACCGAATCCTCGAGCGCGGCGACGAGCTGCGCCGCGAGCGCGTCGATCTGGGACCGCGCGGCGGGCTCGAAGACCAGCATCGCGACGAATTCGTCGCCGCCGAGTCGCGCCTTGGCCGCGTTCGGCGGCAGGACTGTGCTGATCCGGTCGGCCGCGACCTTCAGCACGCGGTCGCCCGCGGCGTGGCCGTGGATGTCGTTGACGGTCTTGAAATGATCGAGGTCGAGCAGGAAGAGCGCGACCTGCCGCTGCTGCGCCGCGGCGCGCGCGATCAGCTCCTGTCCCCGCGCCAGCAGCGCGCGGCGGTTGAGGAAACCGGTCAGCGGGTCGGTGTCGGCGAGGTAGCGCGCGCGCTGCTCGGCCTCGGTCCGCTCGCGGATCTCGCGGTTGAGATCCTCGTAGCGGCGCCAGCCGAACAGGATCAGCGCGATGTTGAGGACCAGCGCGACCGACAGCACCTTGTCGGGACCGCCGCCCAGGCCGATCAGCGTCTGGACCACCGCCTGCATCACGTTGCTGCCGGTGCCCACGAAAAGCAGGATCGCCGCAACGACGATGCCGCCGGCAACGATATCGCGCCGCGCATCCTCGCTGCGATCGCGCCGCCTGGGCGCCGCCATTGTCTGAATAGTCCCCACCATCGACGCGATACTGCCCGCGAAGCGGTGAAATTTGCGTTAAGTGATCCGGGGGCGGCGGAACGGCGCGGTCGCTTCGATCTTCTGCGCTGCCGCGACTTGCCTTTTGCCGCCCTTTTGCCTAAAGGCGCGGCGTGCGTCCGCATGATGCGGATGGACGGATCGACATCCGCGACGGAAATTCTGTCCACGGATAGCCGCTGGTTGGCGAGGTTTCGCTCACCGGCGTCTTTTGCGTTGCGGTGTAGGTAAGGGATTGTAAAGGCGCATGTTCGACAGTCTGAGCAATCGGCTTGGCGACGTTTTCGGAAAGCTGCGCGGCCGCGGCGCGCTGACCGAGGCCGACGTGCGCGCCGCGATGCGAGAGGTGCGAATCGCGCTGCTCGAGGCCGATGTCGCGCTGCCCGTCGTGCGCAGCTTCGTCGACCAGGTCACCGAACTGGCGATCGGCCAGAATGTCCTGCGCTCGGTCACCCCGGGCCAGCAGGTGGTCAAGATCGTCAGCGACGCGCTGACCGAGATGCTCGGCGCCGAGGCGGCCGAGCTCGACCTCGCCGTCACCCCGCCGGCCGTCATCATGATGGTCGGCCTGCAAGGCTCCGGCAAGACCACGACGACCGCGAAGATCGCGAAGCGGCTGAAGGAAAAGGAGCGCAAGAAGGTGCTGATGGCGTCGCTCGACGTCAATCGCCCCGCCGCGCAGGAACAGCTGGCCGTGCTCGGCGAGCAGATCGACGTCGCGACGCTGCCGATCGTCGCGGGCCAGCAGCCGACCCAGATCGCGCAGCGCGCCCTGCAGGCGGCGAAGCTGCAAGGCTTCGACGTGCTGCTGCTCGACACCGCGGGCCGCCTTCACGTCGACCAGCAGCTGATGGACGAGATGCAGGCGGTGGCGCGCACCGCCGAGCCGGCCGAGACCCTGCTGGTCGTCGACAGCCTGACCGGCCAGGATGCGGTGCAGGTCGCGCAGCGCTTCACCGAACAGGTGCCGCTGACCGGCGTCGTGCTGACCCGCATGGACGGCGACGCGCGCGGCGGCGCCGCGCTGTCGATGCGCGCCGTCACCGGCAAGCCGATCAAGTTCGCGGGCACGGGCGAGAAGCTCGACGGGCTGGAGACCTTTCACCCCGCGCGCATCGCCAACCGCATCCTCGGCATGGGCGACGTCGTCAGCCTTGTCGAGCGTGCCGCCGAGACCATCCAGGCCGACGAGGCCGAGGCGATGGCGAAGAAGATGGCGAAGGGGCAGTTCGACCTGAACGACCTTCGCACGCAGCTCAACCAGATGCGCCGCATGGGCGGGCTCGGCGCGCTCGCCGGCATGATCCCCGGCCTCAAGAAGGCGCAGGCGGCGATGGCGCAGAGCGGCACCGACGACAAGATGCTCGTGCATTTCGACGCGATCATGGGATCGATGACCCCCAGGGAGCGCGCGAAGCCGGAGATCATCAACGCCAAGCGCAAGATCCGCATCGCCAACGGATCGGGCACGACGGTGCAGCAGGTGAACAAGGTGCTCAAGATGCACCAGGAAATGTCCACTGCGATGAAGAAGATCCGCAAGATGGGCGGGCTGAAGGGCCTCGGTGCGCTGTTCGGGCGCGGCGGCGGCATGCCCGGCCTTGGCGGCGGCGGAATGGGCGGCGGTCTGCCCGGGCTGGGCAGCGGCGGCCTGCCGCCCGACCTCGCCAATCTGATCAACAAGAAGAAATAATCCGAATATTCCCGATTTTCAGACAAAGAAGGACAATATCATGGCTACCTCCATTCGCCTGTCGCGCGGCGGTTCGAAAAAGCGCCCCTATTACAAGATCGTCGTCGCCGATTCGCGGTCCCCTCGCGACGGCCGCTTCATCGAGCGCATCGGCAGCTACAACCCGCTGCTCGGCAAGGATAATCCCGATCGCGTGAAGCTCGACGTCGAGCGTGCGAAGCATTGGGTCTCGGTCGGCGCGCAGCCGACCGACCGCGTCGCCCGCTTCCTCGACGTCCTGGGCGTCAAGGAACGCGCCGCGCGCAGCAACCCGCAGAAGGGCGAGCCGGGCGAGAAGGCCAAGGAGCGCGCCGAGGAGAAGGCCGCGAAGCTGGCCGAGGCCGAGGAAGCCGCGAAGGAAGCCGCCGCGGCTCCGGCTCCCGAGGCGCCCGCCGAGGAAGCGGCTGCGCCCGAGGCCGCCGAAGCACCTGCGGCTCCCGAAGCCGTCGAATCGCCCGCGGCTCCGGAAGCCGCCGAATCGGATGCGACCGGATCGGTGAAGAGCGAAGCGACGGCCGAAGCCGTTGCCGATGCGGTGGCCGACGAGGTTCCGGCCGAAGCGACCGCCGAAGATGCGGCCGCGATCGCCGAGGAAGTCGCCGAAGGCGGCCCGGTCCCGGAAGCCGAAGAAAAGACCGAAGGTTGATTCTTCTCCCCTCCCGCTTGCGGGAGGGGTCGGGGGTGGGCCTGTGACCGCCAAGTCAGAGCGCTCGCCTTCGGCTCGCCCCACCCCTAACCCCTCCCGCAAGCGGGAGGGGAACGATATGGACCGTCCCGTCACCCTCGCCGCCATCGCCGGCGCGCACGGGGTGCGGGGCGAGGTGCGGCTGAAGCTGTTCGGCGAAGGCGCGGATGCTCTCCGCGCCTTTTCCGTTTTCGAAGCGGGCGGGCGCAAGCTGACGCTGAAATCGGTGCGCACCGCCAATCAGGGCGCCGTCGCCAGCTTCACCGAAATCACCGACCGCGGCGCGGCGGAGGCCTTACGCGGCACATTGCTGACCGTTCCCCGCTCGGCGCTGCCGCCGCTGGGTGAGGGCGAATATTATCACCACGACCTGATCGGCCTGCCGTGCGTGTCCACAGATGGAACCGCGCTGGGCTATGTCGCCGGCATCGAGAATTTCGGCGCGGGCGACATAATCGAAATCGAAAAACCGAACGGCAAGCGCTTCATGGTCCCGATGAATGCGCAGGCGGTGCCGGAGTGGAGCGACGACGGCATCGTCGTTGACGCCGCTTTCGTCGAATAGTATATACATAATGTATATACGGAGACGGCAATGACGAAGGAATATCGGGCCAAGGTTTTCAAGTCGGGCAATTCGGTCGCGTTGCGGTTGCCGAAGGCGCTCGGGCTGGAAGCAGGCACCGAGATGATCTTGCGCGAAGAGCATGGCCAGTTCCGTTTCGAACCGGCCGACAAGCCCAAGGCGAAGATCGACGTCAGCGGCTTCGCGGGCAAGGCGCCGGGCATCAAGCTGGCGCCGCGCGAGGACTTCGATGAACGCCCGAGCGCGATTGCAGCGCGCAAGGCAGCCGAGGAAGCGGCAAAGAAAGCGTGATCCGCTACCTGATAGACGCCGACGCCGCTGTCTATGCGATGGACGACGGACATGAATTGCTGACCGCGCGCGTCGCCGACCATGCACCGGGCGAAATCGCGATGTCTGTCATCAGCTATGCCGAAGTCGCCTATGGCACTTACGTCGGTAAGCCGCCGCCGCCCGAAATCCTCGAAGCGTTCATCGAAGCCATACCGCTTGTCCCGTTCGACGAGGCGGCGGCGCGGGCCTATACGAAGCTGCCGTTCAAGCGCGCCCGCTTCGACCGCCTGCTTGCGGCGCATGCCCTCAGCATCGGAGCGATCATCATCACCAACAATGAAGATGATTTTGCCGATGTTCCGGGGCTCCGCGTCGAGAACTGGACGCGGTAGCGCCCGGCCTGCTCAGCAAATGCCGCTTATGCCGCTGCGGCGGCGGGGGTCGGGGCTGCGTGCGTCTCGCGGGCGGCGTAGCCGGGCGATGGCGGTGGCCAGCGACGCGAAGCCGCGGTCGAGGTCGGCGCTGAAACGGCCGTGATTCTCGGCCCAGCCGCGCATCCACATTTCGTCGATCATCATTCTTCTCCTGCGGGATGGATGCGAGCCAGATGCGCCTTGCGTCCGCATATCGCCAACAAAAGCTTTGCGGCATGATATAAGGATGACTTATAGATCGGCGATGCCCAACCTGCCCCCTCTCGCCGCGATTCGCGCCTTCGAAGCCGCCGGCAGGCGGGAGAATTTCTCGCGCGCCGCCGAAGAGCTCGGGATGACGCAGGCGGCGGTCAGCTATCAGATACGTCAATTGGAGGATCGCCTCGGCCGGGCGCTGTTCGTCCGCGAGAAAGGGCGGGTGCGCCTGTCCGAGACGGGGCAGCGGCTGCTTCCGGCGGTCCGTGCCGCCTTCGCGTCGATGGGCGACGCCTTCGCCGCGATCGGCGATGACGAGGCGGACATATTGACGATCAGCGCCGCGGTCACCTTTGGCGGCACCTGGCTCAGCGCGCGCATCGGGCGCTTTCAGCTGCGCTATCCCGATCTGGCGGTGCGGCTGTCGATGTCGAACGACTATGTCGATTTCGACGCGTCGAACGTCGACGTCGCGATCCGCATCGGTCCGGGGGGCTGGCCGGGGCTGCGCGCCGATTTCCTGTTCCGCAGCCATGTGACGCCGATTTGCTCGCCGGCCTTTCGCGACGCGAACCGGATCGCGGCGCCGGTCGACCTGCTGCGCGTCGAGCGGCTCGCGCCGAACGACGGCTGGTGGGCGGGATGGCTCGCCGAAGCGGGAGTCGACGTCGCGCCGCCGCCGCGCCGCGGGGTCGAACTCGACAGCCAGCTTCAGGAGGCGAGCGCGGTGCAGGGGGGCTATGGCGTCGCGCTGATGACGCCGCTGCTGTGGCGCGCCGAACTCGACAGCGGGCGGATGGTCCAGCCGTTCGACACCCTCTACCAGCCCGGCGGCGCCAACTGGCTCGTCTATCGCGAAGGCCGCAGCCGCGTGCGCAAGATCGAACGCTTCCGCGAATGGCTGCACGAAGAGATGGAAAAGGATCGTCCGCTGCTGCCCGAGGCGCTATGGGAGCCGCTGCCATGAGCTTCGCCGCCGTTCCCCTGACCCTTTATCCCGACATGTTCCCCGGTCCGCTGGGGCACAGCATGGCGGGGCGAGCGCTCGAGAGCGGCCTGTGGTCGTGCGCGCCGGTGCAGATCCGCGATTTCGCGGCGGACAGGCATCGCACCGTCGACGACACCCCGGCGGGCGGCGGGGCGGGGATGGTGCTGAAGGCCGACGTGCTGGCGGCGGCGGTCGATCATGCGGCGGCGGAGCATCCCGGTTTGCCGATTCTGGCGATGACCCCGCGCGGCAAGCCGATCACGCAGGCCCGCGTGCGCGACTTGGCGGCGGGGCCGGGGGCGATCATCCTGTGCGGCCGCTTCGAGGGGTTCGACGAGCGCATCTTCGACGCGCGGGCGATCGAAGAGGTGTCGATGGCCGATATCGTCCTGTCGGGCGGCGAGATGGCGGCGCTGCTGCTTCTCGACGCTTGCATTCGGCTGCTTCCCGGCGTAATGGGCGCGGCTTCCAGCGGGGACGACGAATCGTTCGAGAACGGTCTGATCGAATATCCGCACTATACCCGACCTGTCACATGGGAAGGGCGCACGATCCCCGAAGTGCTGCGATCGGGGGATCATGCGAAGATCGCCGCCTGGCGGAAACAAAGGGCGGAAGAGGACACACGGTTACGCAGGCCGGACCTTTGGGAGCGTCATGTCGACGCTCGGGACCGACCTGCCTCTGGCGCGCGGCGAAAAGAGAAGGACGAGAGGCCATGAACCTCATCCAGACGATCGAAGCCGAGGAAATCGCCAAGGCTGCCAAGGATATCCCGACGTTCCGCCCCGGCGACACGCTGCGCGTCGGCGTGAAGGTGGTCGAAGGCGAACGCACCCGCGTCCAGAATTTCGAGGGCGTGTGCATCGCGCGCTCGAACAAGGGCATGGGCTCCAACTTCACCGTGCGCAAGATGTCGTTCGGCGAAGGTGTCGAGCGCGTCTTCCCGCTCTATTCGCCCAACATCGACAGCATTACCGTCGTCCGCAAGGGCGCCGTCCGTCGTGCGAAGCTCTACTATCTGCGGGGCCGCACCGGTAAATCGGCGCGTATTGCGGAGCGCCGCGAATACCGGTCGGAAGCCGGCGAAGGCTAAGGAGAGCTTTCTCCCCACAAAGCCGAAACAGCTTTCCAAGACGACCGGTTCCGCCCCAGCGCGAAACCGGTCGTTTTTCGTTTCAAGCACCAGCATCAAAGGACAAGTTCATGGGTTATCGGATCGTCGTCGCGGGCGCGACGGGCAATGTCGGCCGCGAAGTCCTCGCCATCCTCGCCGAGCGCGAGTTCCCGATCGCCGAACTGGCCGCGGTCGCCTCGTCGCGCAGCCAGGGCGAGATGGTCGAGATCGGCGATACCGGCAAGACCGTCAAATGCCAGAATATCGAGAATTTCGACTGGGCCGGCTGGGACATGGCGATCTTTGCCATCGGGTCCGACGCGACCGCGATCCACGCGCCCAAGGCGGCGGCGGCGGGCTGCGTCGTGATCGACAACAGCTCGCTCTATCGCATGGACCCCGACGTGCCGCTGATCGTGCCGGAGGTGAACCCCGATGCGATCGACGGCTATACCGCGAAGAACATCATCGCCAACCCCAACTGCTCGACCGCGCAGATGGTCGTCGCGCTGAAGCCGCTGCACGATGCCGCGGGCGTCAAGCGCGTGATCGTATCGACCTATCAGTCGGTCTCGGGCGCGGGCAAGGCGGGGATGGACGAGCTGTGGAACCAGACGCGCCAGATCTTCGTCGGCGACGAGAAGGACGTGCAGAAGTTCACCAAGCAGATCGCCTTCAACGTCATTCCGCACATCGACAAGTTCCTCGACGACGGGTCGACCAAGGAGGAATGGAAGATGGTGGTCGAGACCAAGAAAATCCTCGACCCCAAGGTGAAGGTGGTCGCGACCTGCGTGCGCGTCCCGGTCTTCGTCGGCCATTCGGAATCGGTGAATGTCGAGCTGGAACGGGAATTGTCGGCCGAGCAGGCGCAGGACATCCTGCGCGAGGCGCCCGGCGTGATGCTCGTCGACAAGCGCGAGGACGGCGGATACGTCACCCCGGTCGAATGCGTCGGCGACTATGCGACCTTCGTCAGCCGCGTGCGCGACGACAGCACGGTCGACAACGGCCTTGCCTTCTGGTGCGTCAGCGACAACCTCCGCAAGGGCGCGGCGCTGAACGCGGTGCAGATCGCCGAACTGCTCGGGCGGCGGCATCTGAAGAAGGGGTGAGGGGGCGCTTCCCCCTCATTCGCCCAGCGTCACCGTGCGCGTGATGCCGATCGCCTCGAGGAACGGGCGGTCGTGGCTGACGACGAGCAACGCGCCGTCATAGGCGGCAAGGCCGGTCTCGACCGCGGTCAGCGAATCGAGGTCGAGGTGGTTGGTGGGCTCGTCGAGGATCAGCAGCTGCGGCGGCGTCGGCGCGCCGAGCGTGCAGGCGAGGCCGGCGCGCAGCATCTGGCCGCCGCTGAGCGTGCTGACGACACGGTCGGCGGCATCGGCGCGAAAGCGGAAGCGCGCGAGCGCGGCGCGGCACTGGTTGTTCGTCGTCCCCCGGTTGAGCCGGGCGAAATTGTCGGCGATCGACAGCGTGGGATCGAGCAGCGAAAGACGCTGGTCGAACAGGGCGAAGGGCACGCCGACGCGGACCCGCCCCCGCTGCGGCGTCAGCGTTCCCGCGACGAGCGCGAGCAGCGTCGACTTGCCCGAACCGTTGGGACCGGCGAGCGCGACGCGTTCCGGGCCGGTGATCGTCAGCGACAGGTCGCGGATCACAGGCGCATCCTCGCCATAGCCCGCCGACACATGATCGAGTTCGAGCACCCGGCGCGAGGCCGGCAGGCGGGTTGCGGGCAGCGCCACCGCGAGCGGGTCGACGACCTCGATCCGGCCGCGCGCGTCCGACAGC
This sequence comes from Sphingopyxis sp. 550B, assembly GCF_057401805.1. Classification (NCBI taxonomy): domain Bacteria; kingdom Pseudomonadati; phylum Pseudomonadota; class Alphaproteobacteria; order Sphingomonadales; family Sphingopyxidaceae; genus Sphingopyxis; species Sphingopyxis sp. 550B. Next base: position 1,253,283 of record NZ_CM171610.1, read on the forward strand.
GCGCGTTCGGCCTCGGCCTGCTGGCGGTCGGCCAGCCGCCGGTTCGCGCCGCCGCTGGCCTCGGCGCGACTCTTGAGCGTGCCGAGCAGAATGGCGGGCTCGTCGCCGCGCGCCGCCTTGCGCCGGCCCCCGGCATCGCGGCGCGCCTGGCGCTCGGCGGTGACCTGTGCCTGCCGCCGGACCGCGTCGAGCCGCTTTTCGGCGACCCCGAGCCCGGCTTCGGCGGCGGCCTGTTCGATGGCCTTGCGCTCGGCATAGGCGCTCCAGCCGCCGCCGTAGCGTGCGGCGCCGAGCCCGGTCAGCTCGACGATCGCGTCCATCTCTTCGAGCAGTTCGCGGTCATGGCTGACGACGATCGCGCCGCCGCGCCAGCCGCGCAGCAGGTCGCGCACCGCGTCGCGCCCTTCGCGGTCGAGATTGTTGGTCGGTTCGTCGAGCAGCAGGAAATCGGGTTCGGCAAAGATCGCCCCCGCCAGCGCGGCGCGTGTGCGCTGGCCGCCCGACAGCCGGGCGAGCAGGGTGTCGGGCGGCACCGGCAGGCCGAGCCTCGCCAGGCTTTCGTCGATCCGCGCTTCGAGCGTCCAGTCGGCCTCGGCAAGCTCGTCGGCGGTGGCGCGGCCCGCCTCGGCCTTGCGGAGCAGCGCGACCGCGGCGCGCGCGCCGAACAGGTCGGCGACCTGGGCGTCGGGATCGACCTGCACCGTCTGGCGCAGCATCGCGAGGCTGCCGTCGACGGCGATGCGGCCCGATGTCGGCGCGATCTCGCCGGTCAGCAGTCGCAGCAGCGTCGATTTGCCGACACCGTTGCGTCCGACGATGCCGGTGCGTTCGGGATGGAATTGAAGGTCGAGGTCCGAAAGGACGGCGCGGCCGTCGGGCGTGGACCAGCCGAGATGGGCGAGGGTGATGGCGGGCATGGACAAGGCTTTCCTGAAGGCAAGGCGGGGGACGCTGCGTTCAGTTGCGATCCATGATTCCATCGACTCCGTTTGGGGGGTGAGGCCCCTATCTAGGGTCGCGGCGTCCGGCGGGCAAGGGTCACAGCCAGCCGATGTGCTTGAAGCGCCAGTAGAGGAGGCCGCAGATGCCGCCCATCAGCGCGAGCGCGAGAGGGTAGCCGAAGGTCCAGTCGAGTTCGGGCATATACTCGAAATTCATGCCGTAGATGCCCGCGATGGCGGTCGGCACCGCGAGGATCGCGGCCCAGGCGGCGAGCTGGCGGGTGATCGCGCCTTGGCGCTGCTGTTCGAGCAGCGAATTGGTGTCGACGACCGAGGCGGCGACGTCGCGCAGGCCGGTCAGGCGAAATTCGGCGCGCTGGACATGATCCCACACGTCGCGGAAGAAGGGGCGCACGGGATCGTCGATACACGGCAGCGGCGCGGTCGCGAGCTTTTGCGCGGCGTCCTTCATCAGGCCGGTGAGCCGCTGGAACCGGATGACATGGTGCCGCTGCGCGTAGAGGTGGCGAATCTCGGCGGCGTCGAGCGGCGTGTCCATCACGCTGTCCTCGAGCAGCAGCAGGCGGTCCTCGATCGCGTCGATGACCGGAAAATAGCCGTCGACGATGAAATCCAGAACCGCGTGGAGCACATAGTCGGGGCCGTGGCCGAGCAGCGCCGGGCTCGATTCGAGCTGCGCCCGCACCTCGGCATGGCCGCGCGCCGAGCCGTGGCGGACGCTGACGATGAAATGGCGGTCGACGAAGAAGGCGGTCTCGCCCGGCTGGATCGCGTCGCCGTCGAGGTTGGCGGTGCGCGCGATGACGAACAGCTGGTCGCCATAGACCTCGACCTTGGGAAGCTGGTTCGCCTTGAGCGCGTCCTCGACCGCGAGCGGATGGAGGCCGAAGCGCGCCGCGATGCCTTCGAGTTCGCCGGGCGTGGGCTCGTAGAGGCCGAGCCAGAAGAAATCGCCCGGGTCGCTTTCGTCGGGGATCGTCTCGTCGGGGCCGAGATCGCGGACGAGCTTGCCGTCGTGATAGAGGCGGGCGGCCATGATCGGCATCGGCAATTATCCCCTTTCGACGGGTAATCATTCCCCGGCGAAAGCCGGGGTCCGGACGGCGTTGCGCTGCCGCGTATGGACCCCGGCTTTCGCCGGGGGACAAGTCCCTGCGTGTTCGCAGGACATATACGCCATCGTCTGTGACGGATGCGGCGCCGTTCGACAAGCGCGAGGCGAGGGCGGACGGCGGGAGTGGGGAGCAGGGCGCTCGCCCGGTTCGTCATTGACCTCGGAGAAAGCCGGGGGAAGCAATCTTCGGCCATCGGCCTTGCGCAAGGCCGATGGCTGGAAATTGCTTCGTCGCCCGCGCTCCTCGCAATCACGATCGGGTGGCGATCCGGACCGGCGGTGTGTCTTATGCGAATAAATCGCTTGCCATGAGGGCGCTACAAATGTAGCTAAGCTACAAATGTAGCGCATGAGGTGATTCGCCATGCTGTCCAGCTTGCCCCCCCGCGAACGCGAAATCGTCGATATCCTCTATGAAAGGGGCGCTTCGACCGTCGCCGAGATCGGCGAGGCGCTGAGCGACGCACTGTCGGGGTCGGCGATCCGCGCGATGCTCAAGCGGCTCGAGGCCAAGGGCTTCGTCGACCGCACGGCGTCGGAGCGCGGCTTCCTCTATGCGCCCCGCGTGTCGGACAAGGCGGCGCGCAAGTCGGCGCTGAGCCAGGTCGTGCGCGTCTTCTTCAACGGGTCGGCGACGAGCGCGGCCGCGGCGCTGCTCGGCATGCAGGATGAGATGAGCGCGAGCGAACTCGACGAACTGCAAAAGCTGATCGCCGATGCGCGCGAAGGGAGGGCGAAATGACGATCACCGCCGCGAGCCTGCTGGAGCTCGGCCTGAAATCGCTGCTGATCGCCGGGCTGACGCTGGCGATCCTGCGCCTCGTGCGGTCGCGTTCGGCGGCCGAGCGGTCGCTGGTCGCGCACGCCGGACTGGTTGCGCTGCTGGCGCTCCCGGTCGCGGCATTGCTGCTGCCGCAATGGACGCCGCTGCCGGCCGCCTGGTCGGTGCGGCAGGCGGCGGCGCTGCCAGTGACGGAAGTCGCGGCGATGCCGGCGGAGGCGCTGCGCGATGCGGCGCCCGTGGCGGCGGCGACGTGGAACTGGCCGTCGCTCTCCGACATGGCGCTCGGTGTCTATGCGCTGCCGCTGCTGCTGCTGTTCGCGCTGATGGCGCTGGCGGTGGTGCGGCTGTTCGCGATGCGCGCGCGCGCCGACGTGCTGGTCGAGGCGTCGTGGCTGTCGGCCCTGGCCGAGGCGCAGCGGCGCATGGGCTTCAAGCACGGCACCGCGCTGCTGGTGAGCGAGGAATTGCGCTCGCCGATCAGCTGGGGCGTGCTGCGCCCGACGATCGTGCTCAGCCCCAAGGCGGTCGGCGCGGTCGGCGAGGCCGAGGCGATCATCGCGCACGAACTGGCGCATGTCGCGCGGCTCGACTGGGCGAAGCTGCTCGCCGCCCGGCTGGCCTGCGCGCTTTTCTGGTTCAATCCGCTGGTCTGGATGCTGGCGCGCGAAAGCCACCAGCTGCGCGAGGAAGCTGCCGACGACGCCGTGCTGATGGCCGACATCGACGGACCCGATTATGCGACGCTGCTCGTAGGCGCGGCGCGGCACGACAATCAGGGCGCGCTGCTTGCCGCGCACGGCGTCGCGCCGGGCAAGGGCAGCCTCAAGCGCCGGATCACGCGCGTCCTCGACGCGAGCCTGAAGCGCGGTCCGGCGAGCGCGAGCTGGATGCTGATGAGCCTGGTGCTGCTCGCCGGGATCACCGCGCCGCTCGCCGCCTTTTCGGCCACCACCGGGCAAAGGGCGGCGGCGGCAGTCCACGCCGTCGCCGCCCCCGCCCCGACCGCGGCACCGCAGTCCGCCGCGGTCGCGGGCGGCGCCCCGGAGGCCGCGACGCCAGCCGCCCCGGTCGCGAAGCCGCAGGCCGGTCCATTGACCGTCGACGAACTGGTGGGGATGCGCGCGGTGGGGGTGACGCCCGAGGATGTGCGCGCGATGCGCCGTCATGGGTCGGTCGATTCGGACGACATCATCGCCGCGAAGGCGAGCGGGGTCGATCCCGACTATATCGCCGCGATGCGCCGTCTGTTTCCGCACGCGGCGCTCGACGACCTGATCGGCGCCAGAGCATTGGGCGTCTCGCCCGATTACGCCCGTGCGATGCAGGCGCAGTTCCCCGACGTCGATCTCGACGATCTGACCGCGATGCGGGCGGTGGGGGTGACGCCCGATTACGTCGCGCGGATGCGCCGCGCCGGCCAGTCGCTGTCCGATCCCGACGATGCGATCGAGGCGCGGACGGTCGGAAGCTGGGACAGCGGGCGGCACAGCGTCGTCCGGTCGCGGTTGGGGGCGACCGTTCGGGCCGAAGCCAGCGGCAGCGTCGAAGTGCGCAGCGCCGACGGAGCTGTGGTGCGGGTCGCGGCGCCGAGCCCGCCGGGACCGCCAAGGCCGCCCGTAGTACCGAAGGACTGACGCCCGGCCACTGGCCGAAGCGACACCGCCGATCATCGAACCGAAGTTTGGAAACGCCGTTGCGGCGGCGAGCGGAGACGCTCGGCCGGCGCAGGGAGGAGGAGTATCCCCATGAAAGCCAGAATCAACGCCCTGTTCGTCGCCGCGGGCGCCGCGGTCTTGCCGGTCATCGCGTGCACGGCGCCGGCGCAGCAGAGCCAGGCCGCCGCGCCCGCGAGCGACGCCATCCGCTGGGAGGCGTCGGTGCAGGATAGCGGAGCCCACGCGCCGCGCCTGCGGCTCAGCCAGCGCAAGTCGACCAGCGACCTGCAACTCGATGGGCGCCGCGCCGAGTTCGGCGCGGCGCGGTCTGCGCTGGGCGGTGCGGCGGGGCCGGTGTCGTTCAGCGTCGTGCACGAGGCGGGGCGGCTCGATTGCAGTGGCCGCCTGAATGCCGCGTTCGACGGCGCGGGCCATTGCCAGTTCCAGCCCGATGCGGGATTTGCGCGGGCGCTGTCCGATCGCGGAATCGGAACGCCGTCGCGCGACCAGCAGCTCGCTATGCTGATGGTCGATGCCACCACCGCCCTTGCCGACGGGCTGATCGGAGAGGGCGTGCGGCCGAAGGACGGCAGCGACCTGATCGCCGCCGCGGCGCTTGGGGTCACGGGCGCCTATGTCCACGAACTCCAGTCGGGCGCGCTGCGGCTGACGGCGATCGACGACGCGATCGCGTGCAAGGCACTGGGGGTCGACGGCGCCTATGTGCGCGGGCTCGCCGCGGCGGGCTATGCCTCGCTGTCGTCCGACGAGGTGGTGCGCCTGAAAGCGCTGGGGGTGACGCCCGACTATGCGCGGTCGATGAATGCGGCCGCGAGGGCGGCGAAATGAGCCGCTGGACGAGCATTGCCGCGCTCGCCGCGGCGCTGGGTACGGGCGCGGTGCAGGCGCAGGAGGCGCCCGCCGTCCCGGCGATCGCCCCCGCTCCCGCGCCGTCCGACGCGGCGCGGCAGGTCTATGCCCCCGCCGACTTCGCGCGCTATGCGCCCAAGAACGCCTATGACATGCTGGCACAGGTCCCCGGCTTTTCGATCCGCGACAATGAGGAGCGGCGCGGGCTGGGGCAGGCGACGGGCAATGTGCTGTTCAACGGCGTGCGCCCGTCGACCAAGTCCGACGACATGGCGACGCTGCTGTCGCGCATCCCGGCGGGCAATGTCGAGCGGATCGAGATCGTCGACGGCGCTTCGCTCGATATTCCGGGGCTGTCGGGGCAGGTCGCGAACATCGTCTATCGCGCCGACGATTTTTCGGGACAGTTCGCCTGGAAGCCCGAGTTCCGCGCGCATTATGCGCATCCGCTCTACACCCGCGGCGATATCTCGGTGCGCGGGCGGACCGGCGCGATCGAATATGAGCTCGGCCTCTATAACAACGAGGGCGCGCGCAGCGCCGCCGGCGGACCGACGCTGATCCTCGACGGCGCGGGGCGCATCGTCGAGCAGCGGCACGACGTCTGGCGCAGTCCCTATGACACGCCGAAGCTGTCGGGGCATCTGACATGGGACGGCCCCGGCGATTCGATCGCGCACCTCGGCGCCCATTATCAGCGCAAATACGACCGCTATGTCGAGGACGGGCTGCGGACGAGCGTCGGCGACCCCGACCGCTTCCGCACCGTGCGCGAGAAGAACGACAGCTGGAATTACGAGCTGAGCGGCGATTACCAGTTCGGCCTCGGCCCCGGAAAGCTGAAGCTGATCGGCCTGCGGCGGTTCAGCCACGAACCCTATTCGCAGGAGATCGTCACCCGCTTCGCCGACGCGACGCCGCCCGAAGGCGACCGGTTCGCGCAGCGCGGCAATCTGGGCGAGACGATCGCGCGCGGCGAATATCAGTGGAAGATGCTGGGCGGCGACTGGGAATTGTCGGGCGAGGCGGCGTTCAATACGCTCGACAACGTCGCGTCGATCGCGGTGCTCGACCCCGCCGCCGGCGTCTTCGTCGATCAACCGTTTCCGGGCGGGATCGGCGGCGTCAGCGAGGATCGCTACGAAGGACTGCTCAGCTTCGGGCGCAAGCTGACGGACACGCTGTCGTTCCAGCTCGTCGCGGGCGCCGAGCATTCGAAGATCACCCAGACGGGCATCGGCGGACAGGAGCGCAGCTTCTTTCGTCCCAAGGGATCGCTGACGCTCGCCTGGGCACCGTCGGCCGATCTCGACATGTCGTTGAAGATCCGGCGGCGCGTGCTGCAGCTGTCCTTCTATGACTTCCTCGCGCGGGCGTTCCTGAACGACGACAATCAGAACGAGGTCAACAACGACCTGAGGCCGCAGCAGGACTGGAGTTTCGAGTTCGAGGCGAACAAGACGCTCGGCGTCTGGGGGTCGACGAAGCTGAACCTCATCTACCGCGATGTCGAGGATCGCGTCGACGTCATCCCGGTCGGCGCGAGCGGCGAGGCGGTCGGCAATATCGACCGAAGCTGGGCCGCGGCGATCGACTGGACGACGACGATCAACCTCGACCCGGCGGGGCTGAAGGGCGTCAAGGTCGACACGCGCCTGCTGCTCCAGACCTCGTCAATCCGCGATCCCTTCACCGGCGAGACGCGCCAGTGGAGCGGCTTCACCGACCGGCAGATCGAGATCGACCTGCGGCACGATATCCCCGGCAGCGACTGGGCATGGGGCTTCAACGCCAACCACAGCCACATTCAGCCCAACTATCGGCGCAACCAGGTCGACCGGACGTGGGAGGGGCCGGTGTTCGCCAGCCTCTTCGTCGAGAACAAGGATGTGTTCGGGATGACGGTGCGGGCGCAGGTCGCCAATATGTTCAACGCCCGTTCGCGCCGCGACCGGACCGTCTACACCGGCGTGCGCGGCGAAAGCCCGATCGCCTTCGTCGAGCAGCGCGACCGGCTGATCGGACCGGTCTTCGCCTTTTCGGTGCGCGGGAAGTTCTAGATGCATCAAGTCCTTCCCCCGGGCGGGGAGGGACCCATGCCTTTGGCGGTGGCTTGGCCGCGCCTTCCCCTTCGCGCTATTGCCGCGCAGCCGAGCTTTCGGCGCGGATGGCGCCGAACTCGCTCGTCGGCTGCCAGCCGGGCCAGCGGGTCGAGCGAGCGAGTTCATCACCGATCTGGTAAAAAATCTGAATATCCTGAACCGCGCCGTCGAGGTTCCAGCTGGGGTCCCAGGCGTCGCACGCCTGATGATAGCATTGGCCGGTATAGGCATCGACCCATGCCTGTCCGGCGGCCTTGCCGCCTTCGACGAGGTCGGAGGCGCCCGCGATGCCCATCATCAGCAGGACGGGAACGCCGCGCTTGGCGAGGCTGAAATGGTCGGCGCGGAAGAAGAGTCCGCGCTCGGGCAGGCTTTCCTCGCTGACGCTGCGCCCCTGCGTCGCCGCTACGCGGGCGAGGTCGTCTTCCAGCGTGCTCTGGCCCTTGCCGACGAGGATCACGTCCTTCGCGCGGCCCGCGGTCTGGAGGATGTCGAGGCCGAGGTTGGCGACGGTCTTCTCGACCGGGAAGAGCGGATTGGCGGCATAATGTTCGGAGCCGAGCAGACCGCGTTCTTCCGCGGTCCAGAAGGCGAAGACGATGCTGCGCTCGGGCGGCGGCGCGGCCTTGAACAGACGCGCCATCTCGAACATGCCGGCGACGCCGAGTGCGTCGTCGTTGGCGCCGGCGCGATAGATGCGGCCCTGTGCATCGGGTTCGCCTTCGCCATAGGCATCCCAGTGCGCGCCGATCATCACCACCTCGTCGGGGCGCTGCGTGCCGGCGATCTTCGCGAGGACGTTCTGGCTCTGCACCTCTTCGTGCGCCGAGGGAATGGCGGCGTTGAAATTCGTGCCGAGGTCGACGGGGCGGAAATCGGCGCGGCGCGCGGCGACGCGCAGCTTCGCGAGGTCCTGACCGGCGGCGGCGAACAGCTTCGTCGCGGTGTCGCCCGAAATCCAGCCCTGCAGCGCGAGGCTGGTCATCTTTTCGGGCGGGACGACGAGGCCGTAATTCTCGCCGCCGGGGCTGTTGACGACGTTCCAGCCGTAGCCCACGCCCTCTGTATCGTGGACGATCAGCGCCGCGACCGCGCCCCGGCGCGCCGCTTCCTCGAACTTGTAGGTCCAGCGACCATAGTAGGTCATCGTCCGGCCCTTGAACTTGCCGAAGGCGGGCTCGCCCTTCTTTGCGGCGAAATCGGGGTCGTTGATCAGGAAGACCGCGACCTTGCCCTTGAGGTCGACGCCCTTGAAATCGTCCCAGCCGCGTTCGGGCGCGTCGACGCCATAGCCGACGAACACCATCGGCGCGCCGGCGACCACGGCGCGGTCGTTCGGCTGAAGCGTCGATAGATAGATGTCGGTGCCGAAGGCGAGCGGGGTGGTCGTGCCACCGCGGTCGAAGGCGAGCGTTTCGGGAGTGCCGAGCCGGGTGTGGAGCAGCGGCACGCGCTGCGTCCAGCCGCCGTCCGACCCGGCGGGTTCGAGCCCGAGTGCCTGCAGCCGGCCGATCAGATAGCCGACGGTGCGTTCCTCGCCGACGGTTCCCGGCGCACGGCCCTGAAACTGGTCGGAGGCCATGGTGCGGACGGTTTCGGTGATGTTCGCGGGGTCGATCGCGGGCGCCGCGGTCTGGGCAAGCGCCGGAACGGCAAGCAGCAGGGCGGCGGTGGAAGCGGCAAGGCGCAAGGTCATAGGGCGGTCATTTCCGATCGATGCGGCGCGACCGGGCCGGGGCCGGTCGCCTTCTGGGACTGGCGATGCCACCGCAATTGCGTCGCTGCGGCTTTCGCCGCAAGGACGATTCAGACATGGCATCGGAGTCGCCCTAGCATGGGGGCGTGGCGCGCGGCCACCCCCCGAGCGGCGGCGCGCGCAACGAAAGGAAGACAGGATGGATTTCTCGCGGCTGCAGACATCGAGCAAGATCGGCGACGACTGGGTCTATCCCGAGGCGGAGGCGCGGCGCAGCGGGTGGCTGACGGTCGACAGCGACCCCGAGCATCGCCTGTATTGGGAGGAGTACGGCAATTCGGCGGGCGAACCGGTGATGGTGCTGCACGGCGGCCCCGGCGGCGCCTGTTCGCCTGCGATGGCGCGCTATTTCGACCCGGACCGCTATCGCATCATCCTGTTCGACCAGCGCGGATGCGGCAAGAGCGAGCCCAACGTCGCCACGGCGGGACCAGCGACGGCGCTCGCGCGCAACACCACCGCCGACCTGATCGGCGATATCGAGAAGCTGCGCGATCATCTGGGCATCGCGGGGCGGATGCATGTCTTCGGTGGAAGCTGGGGCAGCACGCTATCGATGGCCTATGCGATCGCGCATCCCGATCATTGCGCGAACCTGATCCTGCGCGGCATCTTCCTGGGCGCGGCGGAGGATCTGCTCTACCTGTATCAGGGCAATGCCGCGACGTGGCACGAAGACCCGTTCGGGCTGACCGCGCCGGGCGCCTATATCCACTATCCCGACGAATGGCGCGCGCTGCTGGAAGTGCTGAGCGTCGAGGAACGGCGCGACGTGATGCGGTCGTACAAGGCGATCTTCGACATGGTGCCCGCGACCGCCGAGGAGAAGGAACGCCAACTCGCCGCGGCGGTGACATGGTCCCTATGGGAAGGAACGATTTCGAACCTGATCCCCGAGGCGGGCGATACCGGAAAGTTCGGGGAGGCGGGGTTTGCTTTGTGCTTTGCCCAGATCGAGGCGCATTATTTTGCCCATGACCTGTTTCTGGAGCCGGGGCATTTCTTTCGGCATATCGACACGCTGGCGGCGATTCCGGTGCATATCGTCCATGGGCGGTTCGACGAGGTGTGCCCGCTGACGCAGGCGTCGCGGCTGGTCGCGGCGCTGCGCGGCGCCGGGGCGGAGCCCGCGACCTATGTCGTCACCAACGCCGGGCACAGCGCGATGGAGCGCGAGAATGCGCTGGCGCTGACCGCAATCATGGACGGGCTGCCGCCGCTGGCGCCCTAGATCAGGGTGCCGCCGCAGCCGGCGGGGCCCAGCCGTGGCGGTATTTGGCGAACCAGGCGAGGATCGCCGAGGCCTTGGCCGCCGACTGCGACGGCCGCGCGGCGATGCCGCCGTGGCTGGCGCCGGGCACCTTGACCAGCGCGGTCGGGACGCCGCGCAGCCGCAGCGCGGTATAATATTGCTCCGACTCGCTGACCGGGGTGCGGTAATCCTCGCTGCCGACGACGACCATCGTCGGGGTCTTCACCTGGCCGACGAGCGAAAGCGGCGAGTGCTTCCAGAAGGTCTCGGGATTCTCCCACGGCATCGCGCCGAGCCAGTAGCGGCCGAAGAAGGCGGGACCGTCGGCGGTCAGCGCCTGCGACGTCCAGTTGATCACCGGCTTTTGCGTCACCGCGGCCTTGAAGCGGTCGGTGTTGCCGACGATCCAGCTGGTCAGCACGCCGCCGCCCGAGCCGCCGGTGACGAACAGCGCGTCGGGATCGGCGATGCCGAGTTCGATCGCGCGGTCGACGATGCTGATCAGGTCGAAATAATCATTGCCCGGATAGGCCTTGTCGATCGTGTTCGCGAACGCCTCGCCATAGCTGGTCGAACCGCGCGGGTTCGACGACAGCACCGCATAGCCCGCGGCGGCGTAGAGCTGGTTGTCGGTCGCGAAATGCGGGCCATAGGCCGAGAAGGGGCCGCCGTGAATCTCGAGGATCAGCGGCACCCGCCGGCCCTCGACATAGCCGGGAGGCAGGGTCAGCCAGCCCTCGATCTCCAGCCCGTCGAGGCTGGAGGCGACGGTGATCTTGCGCACCTCGCCCAGCGCCTTGGTCTCGCGCAGGCTGCGGTTGAGGTCGGTCAGCATCCGCGTCTTGCCGCCCGCGGCGAGCTGAACCTCCGCCGGGCGCGTCGGGGTGCCGCCGGTGAAGGCGATCGCGCCGGTGTCGGCGACCGAGAAGCTGCCGCCGGTGTAGGGCCGGTCGAGCCCGCCGCCCGACAGGCCGGTGACGACGGTGCGCGCCGAGCCGTCGAGCCCGATGCGCGCGACTTTCGTCTCGCCATGGTCGTCGTACTGGACATAGAGGCTGCGCCCGTCGGCGGCCCAGGCGACGTCGTCGACGCTGTAATCCCAGCCGGCGGTCAGGCTGCGGCGGCCCGAACCGTCGGGGTTCATCACGTAAAGCTCGCTATTCTCATAGGCGCGCAGCTTGTCGTCGAAACCGACATAGGCGATCAGCCGGCCGTCGGGCGAGACGACGGGATTGGCGTCGGGGCCGTCGCGGTCGGTGAGCTGGGTGATGCGGCCGCTCGCGACGTCGAGCGCGAAAATCTCGCTCTCGCGCGCGTCGTTCTCCCAGTCGGGCTTGCGGTTGGCGCCGAAATAGAGGGTGCGCCCGTCGCGCGACCAGCTGAGCGGTCCGCCGTCGTGATAGGGGCCGAAGGTGAGCTGGCGCGGCGCGCCGCCGGTCGCGGGGACGAGAAAGATCTTCTCGAACCCCGGCTCGATATAGCCCGCGCCGTCGGCGCGATAGGTGAGGAGGTCGTGAACCTCCAGCGGTTCGGCCCATTTGGCGCCTTCGGGCTTGTTGGCGGGGGCCGAGCCGAAGGTCGGTGCCGCGTCCTTGACCAGCATCGTATAGGCGATCGAGCGCCCGTCGGGCGACCAGGCGATGCTCGACGGGCTGGTCGGCAGGCCGGTCAGCCGCACCGCCTCTCCGCCGTCGATCCAGCGCACCCACAGCTGCGCGCCGCCGCCCTCGGTCGAGGCATAGGCGAGGCGCTTGCCGTCGGGCGACCAGCGCGGCGTGAAGGCGCTGCCGCCGCCGTTGCCGCCGGTGACGGGGGTTTCCTGCCCGGTCGCGGTGTCGATCAGCCAGATGCTGCCGATCGCGCGGTCGGTCATGATGTCATTCTGTCGCCGGACATAGGCGATGCGGCGCCCGTCGGGACTGATCTGCGGATCGGCGGCGATCGCGAGGTCGAAGATGTCGGCGCCGGTGAAATGCCGTTCGGGCGCGGTGCGCGCGCTGCCGCTCGCGGACGCCGTCATCGCGGCGGGTTCGGGCTCCGGCGCCGCCGGCTGATCCTGCGCGGCGGCGAGCGAAGCCTGGAACGCGAAGAGGCTGACGCCGAGGATGACGAGTTTGCGCATGGATTTTCGACCCCTGTTTCCCTTTGAATCGCAGCGGTCTGAACCTTTCGACCGGGGCGGTCAAGCGGGTGGCGGAGCGGGTGCGCATCGTTTGAAAACGGCGTGCGGTTTCGCCTGCCTTGTCACGCCGGACAAGCGGGACCCCGGATCGAGTCGGTATATATTCCCCTCAGGCAAGTCAGGCGCTGTTCCCCGGCGAAAGCCGGGGTCCAGATGGCACGGCGCTGCCTCGCATGGACCCCGGCTTTCGCCGGGGAACAGTGACTTGTCGAAGAGGGAAGATTGCCGATCAAGTCCGGGGTGACGGGGAGGGGAAAGCGCTTTCCGGAACCGGGCTGCGTCGCCGATGGCGGCGGCGGGGCCGCGCGTGCAGGGGAAGTAGTATAAAACCATATAGGTTATTTTCTATTGACATCGTAACGCTGATATGGCACAAGCATCTCATCATCGAGAATTGCGATTCGGGCCGGCGCCTTCGGGCGATCCGGCCCGATCCTTTTGGGGAGCGACCGAATGGAACAGGTGGTGCGGGCCGGCAATCGTCGCCGGCTGATGCGGGCGAAGGCGCCGCGCACGGCCCTTTCGACGCGCCAGTGCGAGACGTTCCTTTCCCATCTGGCGGAAAGCTGCAACGTGACATGGTCGGCCGCGCAGGCGGGGCTGGTCTGTTCGACGGTCTATCGGCTGCGCGCGCGCGACGAGGCGTTCGCCGCGGCGTGGCAGGAGGCGTTGACGGCCGGATATCAGCGTCTGGAAATGGGGCTGGTGCAGGCGGCGCTGGCGCTTGTCGAGGGCAGGCCGGGCGCGGCCGTTGCCGGGAGCCGCGAAGGCGGCGAGCCCGGTCGGGGCAGCGCGGACGAAAAAGGCGCAAGGGCGGCGCGCGCGGCGAAGGAGGGCGCCGCGACGGAACCGGACACCGCGAAAGGCGGGGACGAAGGGCGCGTGATCGCGCCGATGACGGTCGACCAGGCGATCAGCCTGCTCGGCCGGCACCAGGCGTCGGTCCGCGGCGGCCGGGCGCGGACGCTGCGGCCCGACAAGCGGATGCCGACGTCCGAGGAAACCGACGCCGCGATCCTGAAGCGGCTCGCCATCCTGCGCCGACAGCGCGAGCTGGCGCCGGAGGGATAGGGGCCTGGTCCCCGGCGGACGCCGGGGTCCGGATGGCTGGATGCTGCCCCGCGTGGGCCCCGGCTTCCGCCGGGGAACGGTTCGTTGCCGGAAAGGGATGATTGCCAACGCGTTCCAGCATGACGAAGTGCGGAAGCAGGGGGCTTCGACCCAAGGCCGGCGCCTGTTTGCAATCGCCATGATCTCCCTTCTGTCGGGGCAGAACGGAACGGGCAGGCGTCTTGCCGCCCGGTTTCTCCTCTCGTTGGCGGGAGGGGATCGCGTTTCATGGCGGGTCATTTCTTTCCCTGTCGGGGAGCGGTGAGGGAGGATCGGCGGATGGGGCAGGCGCATCGCGACGTCGTCGGCGACGTGCTCGAGAAATTGTCCGCGCTGTCGCCGCGCGACCTGCGCTTCGTGATGCGGGGATTGACCTGGGGCCAGCGCCGCGAACTGCTCGAGCGCTGGCACGGCTGGGCGCAGGAGGGGCAATGCGAGCCGCCGGGCGACTGGCGCATCTGGATGATCCGCGCCGGGCGCGGCTTCGGCAAGACGCGCGCCGGGGCGGAATGGATCAGCGAGTGCGCGCGCACGATGCCGGGCGCGCGCATCGCGCTGGTCGCGGCGAACGAGATCGACGGACGGCGCGTGATGATCGAGGGGGCGAGCGGGCTGCTGGCGGTCGCGCGCGGGCATGAAAGCCCCGACTGGCGCGACGGGGTTCGCGAGCTGCATTTCGGCAACGGCGCGGTCGCGACGCTCTATTCGGCGGCGGCGCCGGAGAATCTGCGCGGGCCCGAGCATCATGTCGCGTGGTGCGACGAGCTGGCGAAATGGCACCGGGGCGCGACCGCGTGGGACAATCTGGTGCTGGGGATGCGGCTGGGCGACCGGCCGCGCATCCTGATCACCACGACGCCGCGCCCGACCGCGCTGATGCGGACGATCCGTGCGCTGCCGGGGTTCGCCGAAACGGTCGGCGGCACGCACCAGAACGCCTATCTGCCGTCGAATTTCGTCGAGGCGATGCAGGCGGTCTATGGCGGAACGCGGCTGGGGCGGCAGGAACTGGACGGCGAGCTGGTCGAGGATGTCGAGGGCGCGCTGTGGACGCGCGCGCTGATCGAACGCTGCCGCGTCGATCCGGAGGGACTGGGCAAGCCGCGGCGCGTCGTGATCGGCGTCGATCCGCCCGCGACGTCGACCGGCGATGCGTGCGGGATCGTCGTCGCGGCGCTGCTGCGCGACGGGCGGCTGGCGGTGGTCGAGGATGCGAGCGTCGAGACCCCGCCGCCGCATGTCTGGGCGCAGGCGGTGGCCGCCGTGGCGGCGCGCTGGGGCGCCGACCGGGTGGTCGCGGAAAGCAATATGGGCGGCGAGATGGTCGCGGCGACGCTGGCGCAGGCCGATGTCGCGCTGCCGGTCGCCACGGTCCACGCGAGCATCGGCAAGGCGCGCCGCGCGGAGCCGGTCGCGCTCGCCTATGAGCGCGGGCAGGTGGTGCATGCGGGGGCGTTCCCGGCGCTGGAGGACCAGCTTTGCGGGTTCCAGACCGGTGGCGGCTACGCCGGGCCGGGCGGTTCGCCGGACCGGGCCGATGCGTGCGTGTGGGCGCTGGCGGAACTGCTGGAACGGATGAGGAAAGGGCGCGCGCCGGGGGTGCGCAGGGTTTGATCAAAGCCCTCTCCTCTTCAGGGGAGAGGGTTGGGAGAGGGGGAGTCACGCACGCCGGCCCCTCTCAACTTCGGCTAGCGAGCAAGCTCGCAAGCCTGCGTATCTCTCCCCTGAAGGGGAGAGAGTGGGGCTTGCGGTGTGGCGGCTGGCCCATCGAGGAGACAAGCATGAACTGGTTTGGCCGCAAGGCCGCATCGTCGACGGTGCGGCCCGCCTTGTCGCGTGTGTATGGGACGTGGAGCGCGCCGGCGCCGCTGTCGTGGGAGGCGCAGGTGCGCGAAGGCTATCTGGGCAATGCGATCGTCCAGCGGTCGGTGCGGCTGGTCGCCGAGGCGGCGGGGGCGGCGCCGATCGCGGCGGGCGACCCGGCGCTGCTGGCGCTGGTCACCGCGACATCGGGCGGGCAGGGGCTGGTCGAGACGCTGGCGTCGCAGCTACTGCTCCACGGCAACGGCTATGTGCAGATATTGACCGACGGCGCGGGCGCGCCCGCCGAGCTGTTCGCGCTGCGCCCCGACCGGGTGACGGTCGAGGCCGACGGGCGCGGCTGGCCGGTCGCCTATCGCTACAAGGCGGGCGGATGCGCCGCGGTGCTGCCCGCCGAGGACGGCGCGGGGCGGCCGGCGGTGGTGCATGTCAAGGCGCTGCACCCGCTCGACGATCATTATGGCGCGGGCTGCCTGGCAGCGGCGCAGGGGGCGATCGCGGCGCATAATGCGGCGGCGAAATGGAATGCGGCGCTGCTGGGCAATGCGGCGCGGCCGTCGGGGGCGCTGATCCACGATCCGGGCGACAAGGGGATGCCGCTGTCGGCCGAGCAGGTCGACCGGCTGCGCGAGGAGCTGGCCGAAAGCTTTGCCGGCGGGACGAACGCCGGGCGGCCGCTGTTGCTCGAGGGCGGGCTGAAGTGGCAGGCGCTGTCGCTGTCGCCCGCCGACATGGATTTCCTGGAGCTGAAGCACAGCGCGGCGCGCGAGATCGCGATGGCGTTCGGGGTGCCGCCGATGCTGCTCGGGCTGCCCGGCGATGCGACCTATGCCAATTATCGCGAGGCCAATCGCGCGCTGTGGCGGCTGACCGTGCTGCCGCTGTGCGCGAAGATATTGGGCGCGGTGTCGCAGGGGCTGGCGGGCTGGTTCGGCGGCGCCGAGCTGCGCGTCGACATGGACCGGGTGCCGGCGCTGGCCGCCGACCGCATGGCGCTGTGGCGCGAGGTGTCGGGGGCCGACTGGCTGACCGCGGCCGAGAAGAAGGCGCTGTTGGGCGTCGACTAGCCGGAGATACGACATGGACGAGGAAGAGGCGCTGGCGCGGCTGATCGCGCTGGCTGGGACGCGCGCGCCCGACGCGGCGCTGCTGCGCGCGGTGGTCGAGGAGGCGAGCGAACTGGGCGCGCGGCGGGCGCTGGCGCGGCTGGGGCTCGCCGACGCGGCGGCGCGCGACGACATCGGCGACCTGCGCCAGCTGCTCGGCGCGTGGCGCGACGCCAAGACGAGTGCGTGGAAGGCGGCGGTCGACTGGGCGGCGCGCGGCCTGCTGGCGCTGCTGCTGGTGGGGCTGGCGATGAAGCTGGGGCTGCCGGGGCTGCTGCGGTGAGGGGTGCGATCGTTCGACAGGCCCACCCCCCGGCCGCCTCCCGCCTGCGGGAGGGGGGGATACGGTTCGCGGGCTATGCGTCGGTGTTCGACCGCGTCGACCGCGGCGGTGACGTGGTGCGCGCCGGGGCCTTCGCGGCGAGCCTGCGCGCGGGGCGCGCGGTGCCGCTACTGTGGCAGCACCGGCCGGGCGCGCTCGTCGGCACGATCGAGATGCTGGCGGAGGATGCGCGCGGGCTGCGCGTCGTCGCGAGGGTGACGCACCCGACCGCGGCGGCGCTGGTCGCGCGCGGGGCGCTGACCGGGCTGTCGTTCGGATATCGGGTGCGCGGCGCGCGGGGCGCGAACCCGCGCGAACTGCTGGCGCTCGACCTGGCCGAGATCAGCCTCGTCGCGCAGCCGATGCAGCCGCTGGCGCGGGTGATCGCGGTGGATTCATGGAAGGAGTGAAACGCATGGACGAGATGGAGATGAAGGCGGACGCGCTCGAGGGAGCGTTCGATGCGGTGCTGGCGGCGGAAGCGGTCGACGAGTTGAAGGCGTCGGTCGCGGCGCTCAAGGCGCAGGTCGACGCGCAGGCGGTCGCGGCGGCGCGGCTGCCGCTCGACGGGGCGAAGGCGGCCGATCCGGCGCGCGACGCCTTCGTCGACCGCTATCTGCGGCGCGGGATCGACGCGGGGACCGGGATGAAGAGCCTGTCGGGGGCGTCGGGCGGCGAGGGCGGCTATGCCGTGCCGCGCGAGATCGACGGGGCGATCGCGGCGACGCTGAAATCGCTGTCGCCGATCCGCGGCATCGCGACGGTCGTGCAGACGGGGACGAGCGGCTATCGCAAGCTGATCGCGACCGGATCGACCGGCGCGGGATGGGTCGGCGAAACCGACGCGCGGCCCGGGACCGGGACGCGCAGCTTCGCCGAGATCGCGCCGCCGTCGGGCGAGCTTTACGCCAATCCGGCGGCGAGCCAGGCGATGCTCGACGATGCGATGTTCAATGTCGAGGACTGGCTGGCCGACGAGATCGCGCGTGAGTTCGCGGTCGCCGAGGGTGCGGCCTTCGTGTCCGGCAACGGGACGAACCGGCCCAAGGGCTTCCTGTCCTACGCGGCGACGAACGAGGCGGACAGCGCGCGGGCGTTCGGGACGCTGCAGTTCGTCGCCTCCGGCGCGGCGGGCGGCTTTGCGGCGTCGAACCCGCAGGACAAGCTGGTCGAACTGGTCCACAGCCTGCGCGCGCCCTATCGCGGCGGCGCCTGCTGGGTGATGAATTCGGACACGCTGGCGCGCATCCGCAAGTTCAAGACCACCGACGGCGCCTTCCTGTGGCAGCCGGGGCTGGTCGAGGGCCAGGCGGCGAGCCTGCTCGGCTATCCGGTCGTCGAGGCCGAGGACATGCCCGACGTCGCGGCGAACAGCCTGTCGATCGCCTTCGGCAATTTCCGCGCCGGCTATCTGATCGCCGACCGTGGCGAGACGCATATCCTGCGCGATCCCTTCAGCAACAAGCCCTTCGTGCATTTCTATGCAACCAAGCGGGTCGGCGGCGCGATCATCGATTCGAACGCCATCAAGCTGATGAAATTCGCCGCGAGCTGATCGGCGCGCGCGCGAGGGGCGCCCGGTTCCTGCCCTCCAACCCTTTCGGGGCGGGGCCGGGCGCAACCTGACATCTTCCCAGAATGGAAAGGATGGCGCTGCCATGCCGACCCCCTTTTTCGCCGACCTGGTGCGCGAGCTGTGCCACGAGGGCGGCACCGGCCCGCTGACGCCGACCGGCGCGGTGCCCGGACACCGCCGCTTCGCGGACGCGGTGCCCGCCGATACCGAGTTCCACTATGCCATCGCGGGCATCGCGCAGTCCGGCGAGTGGGAGGTCGGCACCGGCCGCCTCGACACCGCCGGCCGGCTGGTGCGCGAGGCGGTCGCCGCTTCTTCGGACGGGGGCGGCCGCGTCGATTTCGCGCCGGGACTGAAGACATTGGCGCTGACCGTCGGCGCCGGCTGGTTCGCGGCGCACGACACGGCGGTCGCGGCGCTGGATGCGGCCGACGACGCCCTGGCCGCCGCGATCGCCGCGAAGCAGCCGCTGTCGACGGCGCACCCCGCGGCGGCGACCGGCGCGGATGACGACCTGCTGACCGTGCGGCGCGGCGCGGGGTGGGTGAACCTGCCGCTCGCCGCGCTCGTCCGGCGCGGCGCGGACGGCCGTGTCGGCATCGGCGCCGCCAGTCCGGCACAACTGCTGGAACTGGCCGGCGGATCGCCGAGGATGCGGATCGCGCCCGCCGCTTCGGAGCAGATGGGCGGGATCGAGATCGTCACCAACGGCGCGCACGATGCGTCGTTCACCGCTCGCGGATCGACGGGCGAGCTGAACATCTCGGTCGGACGTTCGCCCGGGTGGGGCGGGAGCATCCGCTTCATCACGGACACGAGCGAAAGGATGCGGCTGACCGCCGCAGGTAGCCTCGGTATCGGAACGGACGCGCCAGCCGAAAAATTGACGATTGCAAACGGCAACATATTGCTCCCCATGTCAACCGATACAGCGGGCGCCCTGCTGGGATATTCGGAGTTCTATCCGGCGACCATCGACGGCGTGAGAGTCCCTGTCTATGGCCTGAAATGGGCAAAACCCGCCAGCGAGAGCAACCCCCACGCTATCCTGGCGGGCCATGGCGGCGCGTGGATCGTCACCGGGGGCAATGTGCATCTCCGCGTCCTTCAGAGCGGCATCGTGTCCCCCGGCGCGGACAATGGCCAACCGCTGGGGGCTGCTGCCCACCGCTGGTCCGTCGTCTATGCCGGGACCGGCGCCATCAACACGTCGGATGCGCGGGACAAGACCTGGCGCGGCGCGCCGTCCCCGGCCGAGATGGCGGCGGCGAAGCGCATCGCGGCCGAACTCGGATTTTATCAATGGAACGACGCGGTCGCCGAAAAGGGCGAGGACGGCGCGCGGCTGCATTTCGGGGTGCGGGCGCAGGCGGTGTGGGCGATCATGGCCGACGAAGGGCTGGCCGATCCGGTCGGCATCGGGGCCGATCCGACCAGCCGCCATGCCTTTCTGTGCTGGGACCGCTGGGCGGAGGAGCGCGACGCCGAGGGACGGATCGTCCGCGCGGCGGGCGAGCGGTTCGGCATCCGCCCCGACCAGCTCGCGCTGTTCCTGATCGCGGCGCAGGAGGCGCGGCTCGCGGCGCTGGAGGCGGCGGCATGACCGGCGGCGCGGCGCTGGGTTCGCGTGCGATCGGCGACGCCAGCGGCCGCGTCCTCGCGATCGAGTGGCGCGGTCCCGACCGGGCGGCGCCGCCGCGCGCGCGCGTTCGCCTGGCGCCCGATCCGGCGCGCCGGATCGCGGTGGCCGGACGCTGACCGGAAAGGATCGACGATGGCGATGATGGTGAAGGATCCGGGGACGCGGATCGACTTCGAATTCGACTGGGCGGCGGCCTGTCCCGCCGGGCAGGCGGTGGCGGCGAGCGACTGGACGGTGTGGCCCGACGAGTCCGAGGGGGTCGCGGTGGCGGCGATGACGCACGGCCTGGCGCGCGCGACCGTGACGCTGGCGGGCGGGATCGCCGGGCGCGTCTATCGCGTCACCAACCGGGTGACGATGACCGATGGCCAGGTCGAGGAGCGGTCGATGGCGGTGCGGGTGGAGGAACGATGATGGTGGAGAGCCTGTTGCCGGGCGAGGTCCCGGTGAGCCTGGACGAGGCGCGCGGCTGGCTGCGGATGGGGGCGACGATCGACGATGCGGTCGTCGCCGGGCTGGTCCGTGCCGCGGCGAGCATCTGCGAGGCCTTTGTCGGCCAGTGGCTGATCGTGCGCGCGGGCGAGGAAAGCCTTGTCCTGCGCGGCGGCGCCCTGCGGCTTGCCGCGCGGCCGGTCGTCGCTGTCGATGCGGTGACGCTGCTGCGGCCCGATGGCGCGGAAACGGTGCTGGGCGCCGACCGCTACCGCGTGACGATCGCGCGCGACGGGTCGGCACGGGTGGCGATCCACGCCGCCGGCGATGCCGGATATGCGCGCATTGCGTTCCGCGCCGGCATGGCCGCGGGCCCCAATGCGGTGCCCGAGGCGATCCGCCAGGGCCTGCTGCGCATGATCCAGCACCTCCACGCCGCGCGCGACGGTGCGGACGAGACGCCGCCGGCGATGATCGCGGCGCTGTGGCAGCCGTGGCGGCGGCGCACGCTGGGAGGCGCATGATGACGGGCGCGGAACAGGCGGTGCGCGCGAAGGCGCTGACGGTGCTGGGCGCGGACGACGCGCTGGCCGGGCTGGTGCACGGCGTGTTCGACGGCGTGCCGCCGCGCGCGAGCGCGCCCTATGTCTCGGTCGGCGCTGCCGAGGGCCGAGACTGGGGGACGAAGGACCGGCCCGGGTGCGAGGTGCGGCTGACGCTGAGCCTGACCGGTGCCGGGTTGCCGGCCGACGCGGGCGGGGCGGCGGCGCGGATGGAGGCGGCGGCGGGCGCGCTGCGCGGCCCGGCGGGCGGCTGGACGGTCGTCGCGGTCAGGGCGCTGCGCAGCCGGCTGGCGTTCCGGCGCGAGGGCGGCTGGCGGCACGATCTGGTCGTGCGGTGCCGGTGCCTGGCGGGGGTGCGGGAGGAGGCGTGACCCGCTTCGGCGTCATGCCGCTCTGGGTCCCCGCCTTTGCGGGGACACGGGAACGCTTCGCTCAGGGACGACCGGGACAGGGGCGATCAGGAATCGCCGGGGAGGGTGTTGGTCGAGGAATAATCCTTGAACTTCTCGATGAAGTTCACGTGATAATCGTCGATCTGCATGTCGGCATTCTCGGTGGCGTCGGCCTCCGAATCGCCGCTCGCGCGGTCGAGCGCGATCACCGCCTGACGAAAGGCGGTGCGCTCCGCGGTGCAGGCACCCTTGATCGCCATTTCATATTCGGCGTCGCCCATCTTGCCCTCGAGCGACTTCTTGAGGTGGTCGCGCAGGCATTTGGTGAAGGCGGCGCGCGACGTGTCGACCGCGGCGGTGGGCGATGGTGCCGCCAAGGCCAGGAGCAAGCTTGTGATCAACATCCTGCGACTCCCCGTTTGCAGATGATTTGCGAAGGAGAATTAAACCATGGGGATCGAAAATGGGAGCGCTTTTCTGCTGAAGGTCGGCGATGGCGCGACGCCGCCCGCCTTCGGCACCGTCGCCGGGCTGCGCACGACGCAATTGTCGGTGAACGGCGAGGCGGTGAACGTCACGACCAAGGATTCGGGCGGCTGGCGCGAGTTGCTGTCGGGCGCGGGGGTACGGTCGGTTTCGGTGAGCGCGGCGGGCCTGTTCACCGGGTCGGCGGCCGAGGTGCGGCTGCGCGGCCATGCGCTGGCGGGCACGATCGACGATTATGAGCTGAGCTTCGAAAGCGGCGAGCGGCTGCGCGGGCGCTTCCTGGTGACGCGGCTCGATTATGCCGGCGATTACAATGGCGAGCGCCAATATGTGCTGGCGCTCGAGTCGAGCGGCGCGGTGGTCAGCCTGTGAGCGCGGTCGCGAACCCGCTGCGCGGCGAGGCGGTGCTGCGGATCGGCGGCACCGCGCATGTGCTGCGCCCGAGCTTCGGCGCGCTGGTTGCGGCGGAGGCCGAGCTGGGGCCGCTGTTCGCGCTGGTCGAGCGCGCCGCCGACGGGCGGCTGGCGCTGGGCGAGCTGGCCGGGCTGTTCTGGCATTGCGTGCGCGACCGGCCGGCGGAGCTGACGCGCGAGACGGTCGGCGAAGCGGTGGTCGCGCAGGGGCTGGCGGCGGTGACGCCCGCGCTGCGGATGCTGCTGGGGCAGATCTTGCAGGGGCGGTGATCGGTGACGGAGAAGGCTGCCCACCCCGCTACGGCTGGCCGGCAAGCCGCCAAGCCTCGCTGCCCCTCCCGCGAGCGGGAGGGGCGTTTCGGTGAGGGCGCGATGCGATTGTCGGGTGTGATGGCGCGGCTGAGCGGGTGGCGGCCGGGGGAGTTCTGGGCGGCGACGCCGGCCGATGTGGCGGCGGTGCTGGCGGGCTGGGCGACAGACGATGGCGCGGACGGCGTCGATCGCGCGGCGCTGGCGGCGATGATGGAGCAATATCCCGATGGATGACGAGATCGATGAGATGGTCGTCGCGGTGCGCGCCGACACCGGCGCCTTTCGCCGCGACATGGCGGCGCTGCGCGCCGAACTGGGCGCGCCGCTGGCCGATGCCGCCGATGCGGGCGCGCGCGGGATCGAGCGCGCGCTGGGCCGGGCGGTGGTGTCGGGCAAGCTGGGGTTCGAGGATCTGAAGCGGCTGGCGCTATCGGTGATGGCCGACATCGCGCGCGCGGCGGTGTCGGGCGGGGTCGGCACGGTGCTGGGCGCGGCGCGCGGCGGCGGGGGGCTGCTCGCGGTCGGGCAGAGCCTGGCGCTCGGGCTGCTCGGCGCGCCGGGCCGCGCGACCGGCGGACCGGTGAGCGCGGGGCGTGCCTATCGCGTCGGCGAGCGTGGGCCGGAGCTGTTCGTGCCGGGCGCGAGCGGGCGCATCGAGCCCGCGGCGGGCGCGGCGGTGCGCAATATCGCGATCACGGTGAACGTGCGCGGAGCGGCGGGGAGCGAGCCGGGGCGGCTAGCGCAGACCGGGCGGCAGCTGGCGCGCGCGGTGCGGCGCGCGGTGGCGGAAGGCGAAGGCTGATGGGCTGGGCGCTCGTCGCGGCCGAGCCGCATCACCGCAGGGGCTGGATCAAGCGTTTCGACCCGCGATTCTGGACCGTCGATTTCGCGCGGCCGATGATGGCGAGCGTGGTGACGACCGCGCCGACGGCGCTGCGCGTCGAGGCGGTCTTTTACGACAAGGCGGACCTGGCCGGGCTGATCTGGGAGGCGGAAGACCGCTGGGACCACCCGCTGCTCGCCTATGAGACGCGGCGCGATTTCCGGCACGTGCGGCTGCGGTTCCGCTGGCGATCGGGTGGGGTGAAGCCGCTCGACGCGCTGCACGGGCCGACGCTGACGATCGAGGGGCGTGACGCGGCGGGCAACCCGCGCGCCTGGTATGTGCGGCTGTGGAACTATGCCGAGGGCAGCGCCGAGGATGCGGTGGTGACGCTCGATTTCGACGCGCTGACCGGCGGCTTTCTGTTGCCGGGGGAAAGCGACCCGGTGTGGGCGGGCGACGTCGACCGATTGTTCGTCTCGCTGGTCGCGCCGGGCTATGACGGCGGCGCGGGCGCGCTTGCGGCGCCGGCGCAGGGCTGGGTCGAGGTGAGCGACATCGCCTGTTCGGGATCGGGGTCGGTGCTGGCGATCGGCGACGCGGTGCTGCCCGAACAGCGGCTGGGGATCGCGAACGGCTATGACGACTGCTATCACCTGACCCCGGCGCGGGTGGTGCGGCAGGTGGAGCAGCTCGGCTATCGCGGCGACGTCGTCCATTATGTCGGGATGAGCCATTATATGCGGCTGGCGGCCGAGGGCGGCGGCTATCGCGTGCAGGCGGCGGGCGGGGTGCTGAACGCGCCCGCCGCGGCGTGGCACCGGGCGCTGGCGAGCGCCTGTGCGGGCGCGGGGCTGGGGCTGGTCTGGTCGCTCTCCTACGAATTGTTCGACGCCTATTGCCCCGAGGGCTGGAAGCAGCGCGACGCCGACGGCGCGCCGGCGCTGACCGGGTGGGAGCCGCCGTCGACCCTGCTGTCGCCCGCGCATACCGAGGCGATGGGGTGGCTGCAACTCGTCGCGCGGGCGTTCGCGGCGATCGGGCGCGACGCGGGCCTGCCGGTGAAGTTCCAGGTCGGCGAGCCGTGGTGGTGGGTCGCGGCGGACGGGCGGCTCTGCGCCTATGATGCCGCGACGACGGCGATGCTGGGCGCGGCGAGCGTCGCGATTCCCGATGTGCGCGGCGCGCTGGACAGCGGGCAGCGCGCGATGCTCGACGCGCTGGGCGCGATATTGGCGGGATCGACCGCCGCGCTCGTCGCGGCGGCGCGCGACGAGGCGGGGGCGGCGCCCTTCACGAGCCATCTGCTCGTCTATCTGCCGACGGTACTCGACCCGGCGGCGCCCGAATTGCGGCGCGCCAATGTACCCATGGGCTGGGCGGCGCCGGCGTTCGACGTGCTGCAACTCGAGGATTACGACTGGGTGACGGGCGGGCGCGGGGCCGAGACCGATGCGGCGCGCGCCGCGATGGTCGCGCGGCTCGGCTATCCCGTCGCGGATCAGCATTATTTCGCGGGCTTCGTGCTGCGCGGCGAGGATCGCGGGCAATGGCGCGCGATCGCCGAGGCGGCGGCGCGGGCGCGCCGCGCCGGGGTGACGCGCGCCTTCGTCTGGGCGCTGCCGCAGGCCGCGCGCGACGGTTTCGTGGCCTTTGACGGGGAGGAAGAGATGCAGGCTTTCGACGCGGTGGATTTTCCGCTCGCGATCGGGCGCGAGGCGATGGTCGCGACCGAATTCTCCACCCAGATCGTCGCTTCGCCCTCCGGGCACGAGCAGCGCGCGAGCGAATGGGCCGATGCGCGGATGCGCTACGACGCGGGGCCGGGAATCCGGTCGGAGGCGGATGTGCGGCGGCTCGCCGATTTCTTCCGCGCCCGGCGCGGCGCGGCGCGCGGCTTTCGTTTCCGCGATCCGTTCGATCACAGCTCGGCGGCGGACGGCGGGCCGCCGGGCTTTGCCGACCAATGGCTGGGCATCGGCGACGGGGCGCGGCGGCAGTTCGCGCTCGTCAAGCGCTATGGCAGTGGCGAGGCGGCGCAAGCGCGCGCGATCCGGCTGCCGGTCGCGGGCAGCGTCCGCGCGTCGGTGGGCGGGGTCGAGACGGCAGCCTTTGCCTTGACGGGCGATGGCGAGATTGCGTTCGACGCCGCGCCGGCGGATGGCGCGGCGGTGCGCGCGGGCTTTCTGTTCGACGTGCCGGTGCGTTTCGCCGAGGATCGGCTGGAGGTCAGCCGCGCGACTTTCCTTGCGGGTGAAGTGGCGAGCGTGCCGCTGATCGAGGTGCGTGCGCCATGGTGAGTGCGATGGTGAGCGCGGACGATGATTTCGGCGCGATGACGGGGGCGCCCGCGTGGCTGCGCGCCGAAGTCGCGACGCTCGCCTGGTGCTGGCGCCTGTCGCGACGCGACGGGGTGACGATCGGGCTGACCTCGCACGACCGCGACCTGTTCGTCGGCGGGCTGCTCTATCGGGCCGCGCCGGGAATGAAACCGTCAGCGATCGAGACGCGCGACAGCCTCGATGCCGAGACGCTCGACCTGCAAGGCGCGGTGGCGAGCGACGCGATCGCGGCGGACGACCTCGACGCCGGGCGCTGGGACGGCGCGGCGTTGCGGCTGTTCGTGACCGACTGGGAGCATCCCGAGGCGGCGCCGGTGACGGTGGCGCGCGGGATGCTGGGTGCGATCGAGCGGCGCGGCGCCGCCTTTTCGGCCGAGTTGCAGGGGGTGACCCGGCTGCTCGACCGGCCGGCGTGCCCCGCGACCTCTCCTTCGTGCCGCGCGTCGCTCGGCGACCGGGCGTGCCGGGTCGATTTGGCGCCGCGGACGCACCGGCGCCGCGTCGTCGCTGTCGCCGGGCGGTCGGTGACGCTCGATGCGGCGGTGGGGGGCGGGGCGATGGCCTTTGGCGAACTCGTCTGGATGGAAGGGGCGGCCTGCGGGCTGGCGAGCCCGGTGATCGCCGCCGACGGCGCGGTGCTGATGCTGGCGGAAACGCCGGGCGTGCCTCTGGACCTGCCGGTGCGGGTGCGGCTGACCGAAGGGTGCGACAAGCAGCTTTCGACCTGCCGCGACCGCTTTGCCAATGCAGTCAACTTTCGCGGCGAGGCGCATCTGCCGGGCAACGACCTGCTGACGCGATACCCCGGTGGATGAGATCGGCGCGCGCGCCCTTGCGGCGGCGCGGGGGATGATCGGCGCGCGGTTCCGGCCGCAGGGGTGCGACCCCGCGACCGGGCTCGACTGCGTCGGGCTGGTATGGGCGGCCTATGCCGCGGCGGGGCGGCGGCTGCCGCGGCCGCGCGCCTATCCGCTGCGCGGGTGGAGCGATGCGCGGATCGTCGCGGCGCTGCGGGCGGCGGGGTTCGCGCGCGATGAAGGCCGCGTCGCGATGGGCGATGTCGCGGTGATCGCGCTGCCCGCGCAGCAATTTCATCTGGGGCTGCTGGGCGGCGAAACGATGGTTCACGCGCATGCCGGGCTGCGGCGTGTGGTCGAGACGCCGCTGGACGATGCGGCGCGGACGGCGTCGCGATGGCGGCTGGATTGAGGAGGGACGGACATGGCAACGCTGGTGCTGACGGTGGTCGGCGGGATCGTGGGCGGCCCGGTCGGCGCCGCGATCGGCGCGGCGATCGGGCAGCAGGCCGACGCGGCGATCTTTCGCCCCAAGGGCCGCGAGGGGCCACGCCTCGCCGACCTGAAGGTGCAGGCATCGACCTATGGCCAGCAGATACCGCAGCTGTTCGGGACGATGCGCGTCGCGGGCAGCGTGATCTGGGCGACCGACCTGATCGAGCGGCGCAGCAAGCGCGGCGGCGGCAAGGGGCGGGCGTCGGTCACCGAATATAGCTATGCCGTGTCGCTGGCGGTGGCGCTGTCGTCGCGGCCGATCCGCGCCATCCGGCGCATCTGGGCCGACGGTAATCTGCTGCGCGGGGCGAGCGGCGGCTTTCAGCAGGCTGCACCTTTCGCTGGTATGACGGCGGCGAGGACCAGCCCGCCGATCCGCTGATCGCCTCGGCGCTCGGTCCGGCTTCGGTCAGCGGCTTTCGCGGCATCGCCTATGCCGTGTTCGAGGAGCTGGAACTCGGCGCCTTCGGCAATCGCATCCCGTCGCTGACCTTCGAGGTCGAGGCCGATGTCGGGGCCATCGACGCCGGGCTGGTCGGCGATACGCTGTTCGGCGAAGCGGGGCGCTGCCTGGGCGGGACGCGCTTCGTGGGCTATGCGGCGTCCGGCGACCGGTTGCGCGAGGCGCTGGCGCCCTTGTTCGATGCCGATGCGGTGCGGCTGGCCAGCGACCCCGGCGGCTGGCGGCTGGCGCCCGCGGACGGCGCGCGCGCGCCGGTGCCGCTGGCCGATTTCCGCGAAGCGCGCCGCGAAGAGGCGGCACGCGACCGGGTCGAGCGCCGCCGCGCGCCGCTGGCCGATGTGCCGGGAACCATTCGCCTGCGCCATTACGATCGCGAGCGCGATTATCAGCTCGGCCAGCAGACCGGCTCGGTGGCGGGTGGCGGCGCGGCGGAGCAGCGGATCGATCTGCCCGCCGTCCTGTCCGCCGCGGCCGCCCGGGCGCTGGCGCAGCGGCTGGCTGCGGCCGCCGCCGACGGGCGTGAAAGCTGCGTCTGGCGAATGGACCTGGCGGCGCTCGCGCTGCCGGTGGGGGCGGTGGCGATCGCGGGCGACGGCAGCCGATGGCGGATTGCCGCGCGGACGGTTCGCGATACGCAGGTCGAAGTCGAACTGCGGCGGCACCAGCCGCTCGACCTCGACATGCTGCCCGCCGATTCCGGCGCGCCGGTGCGCGCACCCGACTGGCCGGAAGCGACGGCGCTGGTCCGCGCCTTCGACCTGCCGAATCTGGGCCCGGCGGCGGCGACCGCGCCGCAGGTCGTGATCGCGGGCGCAGGAAGCAATGCGGGGTGGCGCGGTGCCGACACCTGGTTCGTGCCGATGCCCGATGCCGCGCCGATGCCGCTGGGCACGCTGCGCCCGGCGGCAGCGCTGGGCGTGCTGGCGGAGCCGCTGGCGCCGGGCGGCGCGCTGCTGTTCGACGATGCGGGCGCGGCGATCGTCGCGCTGATCGATCCGGCGATGGAACTGGAGGCGGTGAGCGACGCGATGCTGCTCGGCGGGGCGAATCGCGCGATGGTCGGCGACGAACTGGTGCAGTTCGGCGGGGCCGAACCGCTCGCGCCTGGGCGATGGCGGCTGACGCGGATGCTGCGCGGCCGCGCGGGCACCGAAAGCGCGGTGGCGCATGCGGCGGGAACGCCCTTCCTGCTGCTCGACGATCCCGCGCTGCTGCCGATCCCGGCCGACCATGGCGAGTGGGTGGCGGGCGGCGGCGCGCGCCTGCAATGGGCGGCGTGGAACGACACGAGCCTTTCCGACCTGCCCGTCCCGGCGGGCCTGCGCGCACTGCGCCCGCTTGCGCCAGTGCATGGCCGGGTCCGGCCCGATGGGGAAGGCGGACTGGTCATCGGCTGGGCGCGGCGGAGCCGGGCCGATGGCGGCTGGCGCGACCATGTCGACCTGCCGCTCGGCGAGACTCGCGAGTTGTATCGCGCTTCAATCGAGCCGGCGGTGGCCGGGATCGGGCCGTGGGACCTGGAGGTTCCGACGCTGCGCCTGACGGCGGCGGATGCGGCCGCGCTGGCACCCGGCAGCCTGATCGCGATCCGTCAGATCGGCGATGCTCTGTCGTCGGCACCGCTTCTTCTAACTCTTAAATAGAAAGGATATTCGGCATGACCGACCTGCCCGTCACCGCGCGGTTCGCGCTGCCCCTGCTCGTACAGGCGCAGGCGCAGAAGGAGATCACGCATAACGAGGCGCTCGTACTGATCGACGCGCTGCTGCAGGCGAGCGTCGAGGATGGGCCGCTCGCCGCGCCGCCGGCGGCGCCGGATGCGGGACAATGCTGGATCGTCGGTGCCCCGGCGAGCGGCGCGTGGGCGGGGCGCGAGGCGGCGCTGGCGGTATGGACGGCCGGCGGCTGGCGCTTCGCCGAGCCTCGGCCCGGGATGCGGGTCGTGCGGTCGCGGGACGGGGCGTGGCTGCGATTCGCGGACGGCGCGTGGGTCGAACCTGGCGCGGTCGCCCAGCCGGTGGGTGGAGCGACGGTCGATTCCCAGGCGCGGGCGGCGATCGAGGCGCTGACGACCGCGCTCAAAGCGCATGGCATGCTGATTTAGAGGGGTTTTTTCGTTGCATTCGGGGCTCAACTGCGACTTTTTGGCAACAGATTAGCGATTTGTTATCTTGCGTGGAACCAAAGCCGCGAGTAGGACGTCTGTCGAGACGTATATCTCAATTGAAAGGGGAATCTGTTATGAGGAAGCTAGCCGTCGCCGTGGCGTTGGCCTCCACTGCCCTCGCGTCGCCCGCCGTGGCGCGCGACAACTCTTGGTATGTTGGTGTCGGTGGTGGTGTCACGATCGTCGAGGACATCGACCTCGATATCGGCACTGCAGCCAATGCTGTCAGTCTGGATCACCGCAAGGGATATGATTTTGAAGGCGTCGTCGGCTACGACTTCGGCGGCTTCCGCGCGGAAGTGGAAGTGGGCTATCGCGAAGCCGATATCCGCAACGCATCCGTCAATGCGCCGGGCGTTCCCGCCTTGGCCAACGGTGGTCCTCTCGTGACCGGCAACTACCCCATGAACGGCGACAGCAATGCGCTGAGCTTCATGGTCAACGGTATGTTCGACTTCGGTGACGATGACGGCATCCAGGGCTTCATCGGCGGTGGCGCGGGTGTCGCTCGCGTTTCGGTCCAACCCGTCTTCGCGGGTGCCTGGCTTGACGATTCGGATACCGGTTTCGCCTGGCAGGCGATCGCGGGCGTCCGCGCGCCGATCAGCAACAACTGGGATGTCGGCCTGAAGTATCGCTTCTTCAACGCCGATGGTCTCGACCTGGTCGACCAGCTCGGCCGCGACGTGTCGGGCCGTTTCCGTTCGCACTCGCTGCTCGGGACGCTGACCTACAACTTCGGTGGAGCCGAGGCGCCCCCGCCGCCGCCTCCCCCGCCGCCGCCGCCTCCCCCGCCGCCGCCGCCTCCCCCGCCGCCTCCGCCGCCTCCGCCGGTCGTGTGCGCACCGGGACCGTATATCGTGTACTTCGACTGGGATCAGTCGGCGATCACGCCCGAAGCGGCTTCGACGCTGGACAACGCGATCAGCGCCTACAACCAGGGCTGCAGCGGTCAGCAGGTCATGCTCGCCGGTCACGCCGACCGTTCGGGTTCGGCCAAGTACAACGTCGGCCTGTCGCAGCGCCGTGCCGACGCGGTCAAGGCGTATCTGACCGCGCGTGGCGTCTCGGACGGCTCGATCACGACGCAGGCGTTCGGCGAAACCCGCCCGGCGGTTGCGACCGCCGACGGGGTCCGCAACGACCAGAACCGTCGCGTGGAAATCACCTACGGTCCGGGTTCGGGCATGTAAGATCGATTTCCAGCCCGAAAGGGCTCGGACGAAAAGCGAAGGGCGGCATCGAAAGGTGCCGCCCTTTCTTTTTGGGCTGGTGGCGGCATTTTATTCGGACCGGGAGCTTTTGCGCAGGGATGCGGAACGGAAACCTGAGAGCAGTGCGCTCGAATCGCTGTTGCTTGCTCTGAGCGTGTCGAAATCCATCCCGAGAATCCGCGAGGCATTTGCGAGGATTAATCGTCTCTGCGCGGCTCAACGAAAAGCGGAGCTTCGACAAGCTCAGCGCGAGCGGAAGAGAGGGTGGCTCGAATTTATCGGGCGCCGTTCCGAGTTTACCCGGCATGCAGAATAGGCATTCACCGCGGAGGGGCGACCCTTCTTCCCGGGAGGGTGAAGTCGGCGAGATCGAAGGGTTCTGACGATCTCATGACTCCACACCATCCCCATGACTCCACACCATCGCGTGAAGTGGAAGTCTCTGCGATCTCTGCGCCTCTGCGCGAATTTCATGGCCTCAGGCATCGTGTTGCTGCACGCTGAATGCCCGGTTCCGCCGGGCGGTCAGGTGGTCGGGGCGGTGCCGGGACGCAGATATTGCATCATGTAGCCGACATAGTCGGCCTTGCCGAGCGGGACGCCCATGTGGCGCATCACCGCATAGGCGGCGACGAGGTGGAAATAATATTGCGGCTGCGCCCAGTCGCGGATGTAGCTTTTCGCGTCCATGTCGAAGGCCATGCCGTTGGGCAGGTCGAAGCTGACCGGCCGCGCAGGGTCGGCGTCAACCGTCGCGGCATCGACGGTGTCGAGCCAGGCGAGGGTCGCCGCGATCTGCTCCTGAAGCCCGGCGAAATCGGCGGCGTCTTCCGCAAGCGCGGGCGCGCTCGCGGCGCCGAGGCGCGCAAGCGGCTGGACCGCCTGAAGGCAGGTGAAGCGGACCTGCGCCGCGAGCGGGAACATGTCGGGCGCCAGCCGTGCCGCGATGAACTGTAACTCGCCGACATTGTTCGCGGCACCCCAGGCGAGCGCCTTTTCGAGCTGGGCCGAGAGGGCGCGCAGTCCGTTGGCGTAGGCGGGGACGGTGAGATCGTACAGCATGACGGGCATCCTTCGAGCGCTGGAGGGGATCGCGGGGTCAGACCGCGGCCATATTGTCCTGAAATTGCAGGCGCGCGAGGCGGGCATAGAGCCCGTCGGCGGCGACGAGATCGTCATGGCGCCCTTCCTCGACGATGCGCCCCTCGTCCATTACGACGATCCGGTCGGCAGCGCGCACCGTCGCGAGGCGGTGCGCGATGACGATTGTCGTCCGGTCGTGCATCAGCGCCTCGAGCGCGTCCTGCACGAGCCGTTCGGACTCGGCGTCGAGCGCCGAGGTGGCTTCGTCGAGCAGCAGCAGCGGCGCGCGGCGAAGCAGCGCGCGCGCAATCGCGACGCGCTGGCGCTGGCCGCCCGACAGGCGCGCGCCGCCCTCTCCCATGAAGGTATCGAGCCCCTGCGGCAGGCGGCGCAGGAAATCCTCGGCGTTGGCGGCGCGCGCGGCCTCCCACAATTGCTCGTCGGTAGCGGCCCAGTTGCCGTAGCGCAGATTGTCGCGCGCCGACGCGGCGAAGATCACCGTTTCCTGCGGCACCATCGCGATGCGCGCGCGGATCGCGGCGGGATCGGCCTCGGGAAGCGGGACGCCGTCGAGCAGCACCCGGCCGTGCTGCGGATCGTAGAAGCGCTCGGCGAGCTGGAACAGCGTCGACTTGCCCGCGCCCGAAGGCCCGACGATGGCGACCGTCTCGTTCGGGCGGACGGTCAGCGAGAAATCGTGGAGCGCGGGCATGTCGGGCCGCGTCGGATAGCGGAAGGTCACATGCTCGAAGGCGAGCGTGCCGACCGGCGGTTCGGGAAGCGGGCGCGGATGCGCGGGCGGAGCTATGTCCGGTTCCGCCTCGAGCAGCTCGCCGAGCCGCTCGGCGGCGCCCGCCGCGCGCAGCAGGTCGCCATAGACCTCGGTCAGCGCGCCGAAGGCGCCCGCGACGAGGCCGCCGGTCAGGACGAAGGCGGCGATGGTGCCGCCAGTGATCGTCCCCGCCGCCACGCCCTCTGCCCCATACCAGAGCAGGGTGGTGATCGCGCCGAACAGCAGGCCGATCACCGTTGCGGTAATGAAGGCGCGCAGACGGATGCGGCGCTTGGCGGTCGCGAAATTGGCCTCGACCGCGGCGGTGAAGCGGTCCGCCTCGCGCGGTTCCTGGCCGAACGCCTGGACGATCTTCATCGCTCCCAGCTGTTCGGCGGTGGTCGCCCCGATGTCGGCGACGCGGTCCTGGCTGGTGCGCGACACTTTCTGGAGGCGGCGGCCGAGCAGCACGATCGGCATGATGATCACCGGAATGCCGACGAGGATGCCGCTGGTGAGCGCGGGCGACAGGGTGAACAGATAGGCGATGCCGCCGATGCCCATCACCAGGTTGCGCAGCGCCACCGACACCGTCGTGCCGACGATCTGTTCGATGATCGCGGTGTCCGACGTCATGCGCGAGGCGATTTCGGACGGCCTGTTCTCCTCGAAGAAGCCGGGCGCGAGCCGCAGCAGGTTTTGCTGCACCGCCTCGCGGATGTCGGCGACGGTGCGTTCGCCGAGCCAACTCACGAAATAGAAGCGCAGCGCCGTCGCCGCGGCGAGCATCAGCACGATCAGGTAGAAGAGGCGGAAATGCGGCGCGACATCGCCGCCGCCGGCGACAAAGCCGCTGTCGATCATCTCCTTGAACTGCCAGGGGATGGCGAGCGTCGCGAGCGCCGCGACGCCGAGCGCCACCGCCGCCACGAGCAGCGCGAGCGGATAGCGGCTGGCATAGCGCCAGACCATGCGCAGGCTGCCGAGCTTGCGTCGCCGCGGCTCGGACGGGTCGGCGGGGGCGGGCGGGGCGGATTGATCGGATGCGGTCGCCATCGCCGACGGCCCTAGCAGCCGCGGTGGGGACGCTCAATGTCTGAGAATGGCGCTGCGCTTCACAAGGCTTGAAGCGGCACGACAGGATCGCCCGCGACCGGCACTTTTTCCCGATAATCTCGCGCTTGCGCCGTCGTTGGTGGCTTTGATGCATTGCACAATGGAACCGAAGGCGTAAGACTGGCGCGAAAACAGGGGGCGCAACACGCGCCGGAACGGACGCGAGGAACGACTGCACGATGCTGTATCAAGCCTTTGACTTACAGAAGAGCTGGCTCGCCGGGGCGAGCGCATTGGCCACCGCGGGGGCGCAGGCGATCCAGCATCCCGCCAACCCGCTCGGCTATTTCGGCGGTAGTCCGATGTTCGCCTCCGCGCTCGAGGTGTTCGCGCATGCGGCGGCGCCGCGCGGCAAGCCCGCCTTCGATCTGTACGAGACGGTCGTGGACGGCGAAGCGGTGCGGGTGTCCGAGGCGATCGAGGCGCGCAAGCCGTTCGGGCAACTCAAGCATTTCAAGCACAAGGGCGCGAAGGGGGCGCCGAAGCTGCTGATCGTCGCCCCGATGTCGGGCCATTATGCGACATTGCTGCGCGGCACGGTCGAGCGGATGCTGCCCGATCATGACGTGTGGATCACCGACTGGCGCGACGCGCGCAACGTGCCGTTGACGGCGGGGCGCTTCGACCTCGACGATTATGTCGACTATCTGATCGACTGGCTCGGCCATATCGGGCCGGGCGCGCATATGCTCGCGGTATGCCAGCCGTCGGTGCCGTGCCTCGCCGCCGCGGCCGTCATGGCGGCCGACGGACACAAGTGCCGGCCGAAGACACTGACGATGATGGGCGGACCGATCGACACCCGCAAGGCGCCGACCGCGGTCAACCAGCATGCGACGACGCGCCCTCATGCCTGGTTCCAGGAAAATGTCATCGCGACGGTGCCCGCCTATTATCCGGGCGCTGGGCGCCGCGTCTATCCGGGCTTCCTCCAGCTTGCGGGCTTCATGTCGATGAACCTCGGCAACCACATGATGAGCCATTGGGAGATGTTCAAGCATCTGGTCGACGGCGATGGCGAGAGCGCGGACAAGACCAAGGAATTCTATGACGAATATCGATCGGTCTGCGATATGACGGCCGAATTCTACCTCCAGACCGTCGACGCCGTGTTCCAGCGCCACCTGCTGCCCAAGGGCGAGATGGAGCATCGCGGACGCAAGGTCGACTTGACCGCGATCGAGGATATTGCGATGCTGGCGATCGAGGGTGAGCGCGACGATATTTCGGGGATCGGCCAGACCAGGGCGGCGCTGACGCTCGCGAAATCGCTGCCCGCGGAGCGCAAGAAATATCTGATGGCGAAGGGCGTCGGCCACTACGGCATCTTCAACGGCCGCAAGTGGCGCGAGGAGATTGCGCCGGTGGTTGAGCAGTGGATACGCGCCAACGGGGAGTGAGGGCGGCTTTCGGTCGAGAGTTGACGTTTGTCCCCCCTCCCGCAAGCGGGAGGGGCCGGGGGTGGGCAGCGGCCTCGCAGAGGCCCACCCCGCTGCGACTAACGAACAAGTTCGTAAGTCTCGCTGCCCCTCCCGCTTGCGGGAGGGGAAACCAGGGCATGGCTCAAACATCCGCTTCCCACCCGACGACCTTCGGCGCCGCCTGTTCCCAGCGGCGCTTCAATGCCAGGGCGACGTCCGCACGCTCCAATAGACGAGATAGAGCAACCCCGCCCAGATCAGCAGGATGGCGACCATGCCGGCGCGGCTCGACGGACGGTCGCTCGCGGTTTCGGCGGCGGCGTGGAGTTCGGCCCATAGCGGATCGGGAATCAGCCGGCGCACCGCCCACAGGCCGAGCGGGACGATCAGCAGATCGTCGATCCAGCCGAGCACGGGGATGAAATCGGGGATCAGGTCGATCGGCGACAGCGCATAGGCGGCGACCGCGACCGCGAGGAAGCGCGCGAGCCACGGCGTGCGCGGATCGCGCGCCGCGAGCCAGGCGGCGTGCGCCTCGACGGCGAGTCGGTGGCCGAGGTCGCCGATGCGTTCGGATAGGGATTTGCCGGTCATGGCGCACAGCATTACTGTTCTTCGATGGCCATCCAACTGAAAAGCGCGCGCGTCGAACGCTGGCCGGTCGCCGAGCCGTTCGTGATCAGCCGCGGCGCGAAGATTCATGTCGATGTCGTGGTCGTCGAGGTCGCGGCGGACGGCTGCATCGGGCGCGGCGAGGGAACCCCCGTCGATTATCTGGGCGAGGATGCGGTGGGATGCCGCGACCGGATTTTGCGCGCGGCGCCGCATATCGCCGCGATGGGCGCGGCCGATGCGCGGGCGGCGGTGCAGGAACTGATGCCGCCGGGCGCGGCGCGCAATGCGCTCGACTGCGCGCTGTGGGATCTCGAGGCACGGCAGCGCGGGCTTCGGCTTTGGCAGCTTGCCGGCTGCGACGGGGCGCCGACCGCGCGCGTCACCGCCTTCACCATCTCGCTCGGCACCCCCGGCGCGATGGCCGAGCGGGCGGCGACCGCCGAGGCCGACGGCTATCGGCTGCTCAAGATCAAACTGACCGGCGAGGACGATCGGCTGCGCGTCGCCGGGGTGCGCAGGGGCGCGCCGCATGCCCGACTGATCGCCGACGCCAACGAAAGCTGGGGACAGGTCGACATATTGAGCGAGGCCGAAGCGCTCGCCGACATGGGGGTCGAGATGATCGAGCAGCCGGTGCCCGCGGGCGCCGACGCGCTGCTCGATCCCATCTATGCGCCGATCCCCTTCGTCGCCGACGAAAGCTGCCACACCGCCGCCGACGTCGCGCGCATCGGTCCCTTCTACGACGGGGTGAACATCAAGCTCGACAAGGCGGGCGGCCTGACCGAGGCGCTGCGCATCGCCGACGCCGCCGATGCGGCGGGGCTGTCGATCATGGTCGGCTGCATGCTGGGCACCAGCCTGGCGATCGCCCCCGCCTTCGTCCTCGCGCAACGGGCGCGCTGGGTCGATCTCGACGGCCCGGCGCTGCTCGCGCGCGACCGCGAAGGCGGGTTCGCGTTTCGCGACGGGCGGATCGGGCCGCCGGTGGGGTAATCGGCCCCGCTTGTC
Organism: Sphingopyxis sp. 550B; assembly: GCF_057401805.1. Taxonomy (NCBI): domain Bacteria; kingdom Pseudomonadati; phylum Pseudomonadota; class Alphaproteobacteria; order Sphingomonadales; family Sphingopyxidaceae; genus Sphingopyxis; species Sphingopyxis sp. 550B. Next base: position 1,290,454 of record NZ_CM171610.1, read on the forward strand.
CGGATCAGCGACGGCGTCCTACAGCGATACCGTTGCGTGCTGCCCGAGTTCGCCTTCCTTCATCGTCATGCCGGTCGCGAGCTTGAACATGCCCTTGAGGCCCGGTTCGGCGGTCCAGATTTCGGCATCGCCGATGTCGAAGCGCAGCAGGACGAGCTTCGGGTCGTCCTTCCCGCCGGAGTACCAGGCGGCGACGCCGTTGTTCCAGAGCTTGTCGAGCACCGCGCGATCCGTTTCCGGACGCAGCGTGCCGGCGAGGCAGGCGAAGAGGTCGTGGCCCTTCGACGCGAATTGCACCATCGCCGCGCCGCCGCCCGCAAGGCGGTTGTCGGTCGCGGTGAAGAACCAGAAGGCGCCGTCGGCATCCTTGTCGAGTTGCGCATTCATCGGGATGTGATGCGCGTGCTCGCCGGTCATGCCGACCATCACATAGGGGCTGGCGTCGAGCGCCTTCCAGAAATCCTGCTTGATATCGCTCATCGGTAGAGACTCCTTTTCTGCCTCCCCCAGAACACCCCGATGACCGATCAACGCGGCAGCGGCGGCAATGTTGCTCATGCCGTCGCGGGCTGCACCGCGGCATAGCTCACCACCTCATATTCGATGCCGTCGGGATCGAGGAAATAGAAGCGGCGGCCGGGGTCGTAATCGGCGTGCGCGAAGGGCACCAGGCCCGCCGCGATCACCTCCGCCTCGATCGCGTCCAGGTCGTCGACCTGGATTCCGACATGGTTGAGCGGTTCGCCTTTCGGATAGCGCTGCGCGGCATGCGCGCCGCCCGGGCCGGTGTAGAGCGCGACATAGGCGCTGTCCGATCCGACGTGGATCGTCGTGCCGCCGTCGCGTGCCGGGCCGCGCCAGCGCTCGCGCCAGCCGAAGATCGCCGCCATCAGCGCGGCGCTGCGCTCGGGATCGCTGACGGTGACGTTCACATGCTCGATGAAGGGGCGCGTCACGGATTTTCTCCTGATTCGGGTTGACGCGCACCAATATGAAAGTTCAAGTGAGGTTTAGATCAAGGCTTTTATTTGCCCCCGCGAGCGGGGCGGGAGGCGGGCGCTGGAGCATGATGACATCGGTTGGGTTCGTCATTGCGAGCGGCAAAGCCGCGCGGCACTCCAGAGTGAGCGTAGACTGCTCTGGATTGCTTCGCTCCGCTCGCAATGACGAAGCGGGTCAATCCGACGTCATCAGGCCCTAATCTCCGGCGGTCGGCGGGCGCAAGGCCGATGGCTGGAGATTGCCGCACGGCTTTGCCGTTCGCAATGACGGGAGAAAGCAGATGCACGGGACCGACCTGATCGCGATCGGCGAGTTGGCGGCGCGCACCGGCGTCGCGGTGTCGGCGATTCGCTTCTACGAGGCGAAGGGGCTGCTCGCCGCGCTGCGAACCGGCGGCGGGCAGCGGCGGTTCCTGCGCGCCGACATCCGCCGCGTCTCCTTCATCCTGATCGCCCAGCAGATGGGGCTGAGCCTTGACGAGGTCGCGGACGAACTCGCGCGCCTACCGGCGGGGCGCACCCCCAACGCCGCCGACTGGACGCGGATCAGCACCGGGCTGCGCGCGCGGATCGACGCCCGCATCGCGGCGCTGAGCCGCACGCGCGAACTGCTCGACCAGTGCATCGGCTGCGGCTGCCTGAGCCTCAAGAAATGCGGGCTCTACAACCGCGAGGACAAGGCGGCGCAACGCGGCGCGGGGCCGCGCTACGTGCTCGGCGACCGCGCAGGCGAGATTGCGGAGATGCCGTGACGCCAACGCGTCCGCCCCGGGGGGCGGCCTTTGAAGGATAGCGCCGATTTCCCTTCCCGCCTGCGGGAGGGGAGAAGAACGGCCGCGGTCAGGCCGCGCTCAACCGTTCGACGTCGGGTGCGCCGGCGAGCCAGGGGCCGAAACGGGCGCCGATCTCGCGGAAATGCGTCGAAGCGCGATGGGCCTCGACTGCCGCGGCATCGTCATAGCATTCGAGCACCTTGTAGGTCCCGGTCTCGTCGGTGCGGAACAGGCGGTAGAAGCTGTTGCCGGGTTCGTCCGCATTGACCGCGGCGGCAAGTTCGGCGAAGGCCGCCTCGAAATCGGCTTCCTTGCCGGGCTGCACGCGCAGCGTCGCGATCACGCCGATGGCACTCATGTTCTTCTCCCTTTCTTGATCAGGCGCGAAGGTCGGGATCGACCTCCCACCCCTCTTCGACCTGAATGCCGAAGCTGTTCAGGATCATCGACACCTGCGTATATTGGCCGACGGTGAACACCAGATCCATGCGCCCCTTGTCGCCGAGCGGCGCGAGCGCCGCCCAGGTCGCGTCGGTGACGAAATGGCGGCCGGTGAGTTCGTCGGTCGCGCGCAGCATCGCGCGCTCGATATCGGTCCAGCCGTCCGCCTCGGGGCCGGTCTTGATGTGCTCGATCTCGCTTTCGGACAGGCCGCTGTCGAGGCCGATGCGCTTGTGCTGCGTCCATTCGTAGCCCGAGCGGCAGTTGTAGCCGGTGCGCAGGATCACGATTTCGCGATCGCGCGCCGACAGCGCGTTGCGCTTCGACAGGATATAGCTGCCCCAGCCGAGGAAGGCGGTCAGTGCCTTCGGCGCATGGGCGAGGGTGCGGAAGATGTTGAGCACCCGGCCGCCCCCGACCTTACCGCCAACCACTCCGGTATCGGGGGCAAGGAAGGGTTCGAGCGCCGCGCGCTGGTCGGCATCGAGCCGGTCGAGGTCGACCGGCTCGATCCGGGGCGCGTCGAGACGCATCAGAGGATCTCGAACAGTCCCGCCGCGCCCTGGCCGCCGCCGATGCACATGGTGACGACGGCATATTTGACGCCGCGGCGCTTGCCCTCGATCAGCGCGTGGCCGACGCAGCGCGCGCCGGTCATGCCGAACGGGTGGCCGATCGAGATCGAGCCGCCGTTGACGTTGAGGCGGTCGCCCGGAATCCCCAGCTTGTCGCGGCAATACAGGACCTGCACGGCGAACGCCTCGTTCAGTTCCCACAGGCCGATGTCGTCCATCTTCAGCTCGAAGCGTTCGAGCAGCTTGGGGATGGCGAAGACGGGGCCGATGCCCATCTCGTCGGGCTCGGTGCCCGCGACCGCCATGCCGACATAGCGGCCGAGCGGGGTCAGGCCGCGCTTCTCGGCGACCTTGGCCTCCATCAGCACCGCGGCCGACGACCCGTCCGAAAGCTGGCTGGCGTTGCCCGCGGTGATCGTGTGGCCTTCGCCCATCACCGGCTTCAGGCTGGCCAGCCCTTCCAGCGTCGTGTCGGGACGGTTGCACTCGTCCTTGTCGGCGACGACCTCCTTGTAGGAGACTTCCTTGGTCTCCTTGTCGACCACGGCCATCGTCGCCTTGCACGGGACGATCTCGTCGGCGAACTTGCCCGCGGCCTGCGCGGCGGCGGTGCGCTGCTGCGACTGGAGCGAATATTCGTCCTGTGCTTCGCGGCTGATGTTGTAGCGCTTCGCGACCACCTCTGCCGTGCCGATCATCGGCATATAGGTGTCCTTGTGCATCGCGATCAGTTCGGCGTCGGGCTCGATGAACACCTTGCCGCTGCCGCTGACCTTCGAGATCGATTCGACGCCGCCGGCGACGACGATGTCCTGGCGGTCGACGATGATCTGCTTCGCGGCGGTCGCGATCGTCATCAGCCCCGACGAGCATTGACGGTCGATCGACATGCCGGGAACGGTGACGGGCAGGCCGGCGCGCAGCGCGATCAGGCGTGCGACGTTCGGCGACTGCGAACCCTGCTGCATCGCGGCGCCGAAGAGGACGTCGTCGATCTCTCCGCCTTCGAGCCCGGCGCGCTCGACCGCGGCCCTGACCGAATAGGCGCCGAGCGTCGGCGACGGCGTGTTGTTGAACGATCCGCGCGCCGCCTTGGTCAGCGGCGTACGGGCGGTGGAAACGATGACGGCGTCACGCATGTCGATAATCCTCTTGTTTGGGTCCGGTGGATCTTTCGGGGGAGGGCGGCCGGTTGAACGGGATCAGACGAAGAACTGGCTGATCCATTCGGCGATCAGCGCGGGCTTGTCCTCGCCCTCGATCTCGACCGAGAATTCGAGCGTTTGCTGCCACTGGCCGGGGCGCTTCTCTTCGAGCTCGAGCAGCTTGAAATGGCCGCGCACGCGCTTGCCCGAGCGGACGGGGGCGAGGAAGCGGACCTTGTTGCCGCCATAGTTGACGCCCATCTTCACGCCTTCGGGGCGCGGGCAGTCGGACTTGGCCATCAGCAGCGGGAACAGCGACAGCGTCAGGAACCCGTGCGCGATGGTCCCGCCGAACGGCGTCAGCTTCGCCTTTTCCTCGTCGATATGGATGAACTGGTGGTCGCCCGTCGCGTCGGCGAACTTGTTGATCATCTCCTGATCGACGAGCACCCATTCGGAACTGCCGAGCGTTTGCCCGACCAGCTTCTGCATCTCCTGCGGCGGAATCGCGCCCATGTCTCATCCTCTCGAGCTTGTTGAAGGCGCGGTTCTAGGCCGTTCATGCCGCATTGCACAAGAGCCTTGGCTCGACGCTGCGGCGCCGTAGCGTCACTCTTTCGTGCGCTTCGCCTTCGGCGTTGCCGTGTCTTCGGCAAAGGGCAGAATCATCGTGCCGTCGGGCGCGGCGGTGAAGGTCGTCTGCGTCGGATAGGCGAAGTCGTAGCCCGCCGCGGTCATCGCCTCGAACAGCCGCACCGCGACATCGCCGCGCGCCGCCGCGACAATGTTGTAATCGTCCGCATGCACGTCGAACAGCAATTCGAAATCGAGGCTCGACGGGCCGAAGCCGGTGAAGCTCGACCGGATGAAGTCATGGCCCGCCGCCTTTACCTGCTCCTCCAGCAGCGCGGGCAGCGCGCGCAGCATCGCGGGGCTGGTCTGATAGATCACCCCGATCGAGAACTGGACGCGGCGGCGGTGGAGATGCGCGTAGTTGGTGATCTCCTTCGACAGCAGGTTGGTGTTCGAGATGACGAGCAGCTCGCCGTTGACCGAACGCAGCCGCGTGCTCTTCAGCCCGATACGCTCGACCGTCGCGGTGCTGGTGTCGTATTTGATCGTCTCGCCGACGCGGAACGGCCGGTCGAAGATGATCGACAGCGAGGCGAAGAGGTCGGAAAATATGCCCTGCGCCGCGAGGCCGATCGCGATGCCGCCGATGCCGAGCCCGGCGACCAGCCCGGTGACGTTCACCCCCATGTTGTCGAGGATGACGATCGCCGCGATCGCGAACAGCGCGACGCTGATCAGCAGGCGGATGATGCCCATCGCATTGGTCAGCGTTTCGTTGTGCCCGTCGGCGGCGCGCCGCTGGATCAGCCCGATCGCGATCTCGCGCGCCCAGATCGCGACCTGCAGCGCGACGGCGATGGTGAAGACGAACTGGATGATCTGCAGGATCGTCGCCGGCGGCTGGGCATAGCCCGCGACCATGCGGATCGCGACGATCGCGAGCACCGTCGACTTGGTCTTGTGGATCACGCGCCCGACGATGTCGGTCAGCGTGAACTGCCCCGGCGCCGCCTGCGCGCGCTTCAGCGCGAAGGTGCGCACCAGCGACAGCAGGACATAGATGACGAGCCCCGCGCCGATCGCGATCGCGATCTGCAGCCAGTGGCTGTTCACCCAGGCGATGGAGCCGTTCCACATGTCGCGCAGGTCGGCGAACGGCCCCTGCATGGCGGGCGGCGGCGTGGCGGCGGAAATCGGCAGGGTCACGTCGGTCCTCGAAATCGGTCAAAGGGTCAGGCGGACCGGAGCAGCGTCGCGGCATCGGGCGCCTGCTCCAGATAGGTCAAAAATCCGCGTTCGTAACGCGAAAGATAGCGGGTCGAGCGCGGCAGCCGCCCCGCCGCCTGCGCGAAGTCGCCGCGGGCCTGTGCGGCGGCGATCATCGCCGGATGGACATAGGCGCGCCGCGCGACCGCGGGGGTGTTGCCGAGCCGCTGGGCGACATGGCCGAGCACCGCCTTGAGCGACGGCGGCTCGGGCGCCTCGTACAGGAAGGCGAAGGCCTCGACGCTGCCCCACCAGGTGCGGAAATGCTTGGCGCTGAAATCCTCCCCCATCGCCTCGCGGATATAGGCGTTGACGTCGTCGGACGCGACCGCGTGGGTGCCGTCGGCGTCGCGATACTGGAACAGATGCTGGCCGGGCAGGTCCTGCAGCCGACGGACGAGGGTCGCCAGATTCCGGTCGCTGATCGTCACCTCGCGCCTCGCGCCACCCTTGGCGCGATAGCTGAGGCGCAGCGTCGCGCCCGACAGCCGTGCATGGCGCTGGCGCAACGTGGTGGCGCCGAAGCTGTTGTTCGCGGCGGCATATTCCTCGTTCCCGACGCGCAGCGCGGCGAGGTCGAGCAGCCGGACGACCGCCGCGACGACGCGCTCCTGGCAGAGCGTGCGGCGGGAAAGATCGTCCTGAAGCCGCGCGCGCAGCAGCGGCAGCGCCTGGCCGAAGGCGGCGCAGCGGTCGTATTTGCCCGCGTCGCGCGCCAGCCGGAAATCGGGATGATAGCGATATTGCTTGCGCCCGCGCGCGTCATAGCCGGTGGCGAGGATATGGCCGTTCGGCGCCGGGCAGAACCAGGCATCCTCATAGGCGGGCGGCAGCGCGACGGCGTCGAGCCGCGCGATTTCGGCGCGATCGCGGATCAGCCGGCCCTTCGCGTCGCGATAGCGCCAGCCGTCGCCGGAGCGTTCGCGGCGGATGCCGGGCAGGCTGTCGTCGACATGGATCAGGCGGGCGCGGGGCATGATGGCATAGCGTCCGGCGGCGCCCGATGGTTCCCGGTCCCGGGGTGAGACGTGCGCGCTACGATCGCACGTTCGAAAAGGACTGGCGGGCCGGGACCTGTGCCGGGCGCGCCATCAGCGGCCGCCACCCCGCCTCGCGCTCGCGGCGGCGGCAATAGGTCGAAAGCCCGATCTCCAGCGCCAGCATCATGTAGATGAAGGGCTGGAAGGCGATGCCGACGAACAGCGATCCGACCATGTAGACGATGTGCCCGTGCTGGAGCGCGGTCGCGAGCGGGGCGATCCATTGCTCCTCAGCGCGCCGGGTCTTCAGATAGCGGCGGCGCAATCGCTCCATCTGGACAAGCCCGGCGGCCTGGAGCAGCAGCCACAGCGCCAGCCCCGGATAGCCCTGTTCGCCCAGCATCTCGAAATAGCTCGAATGATAGGCGCGCCCCTTGTCCTCGTAGACGATCGGCCCGCCCTGCGCGCCTTCGTCATTGGCGCCGGCCTGGCGCTCGACGCGGAGTTGATTCTGGAGGAAGGCGTTGAAGCCGCCCCCGAACGGATGGTCCTTCGCATAGTCCCAGGTCCATTTCCATACCGCGACGCGGGTGGATGCGGACGAATCGGCCTTGTAGCCCTGGATCGTCTCCATCCGCTCGGTATAGCTTTGCGGCAGGAAGGGGATCGCGGCGAGCGTCAGCATCCCGATGCCGGCGACATAGAGAAGCCGGTGCCGCACCGCGCGCAGCGACAGCACCGCGAGGACGACCAGGCACACGAGCCCGGTGCGCGCCTGCGTCCCCACCGGCAGCAGCATGCAGGCGAAGCAGAGCGCGAAGCAGAAGAGCGACACGCGCCAATCGGGTGGAAAGACGGTGCCGTGGCGGCGGTACCAGAGGATCAGCGGGATGATCGCGATCCCCACCGTCGACATGATCGAGCCTTCGTAAAGCCCGAAATTCTCGTTGAGCAGCAGTTGCAGTTCGCCATAGCCGCCGCCGCCCGCCGCGGTCTTGAGGCCGCCCGCGATCGCGATCGACCCGGCCGACAGCAGCATGATCAGGATCAGCGATTCGATGCGAAGCCGCGTGCGCAGCGTCAGCGGCAGGAAGATCGCCCACACCAGCGCCTTCCACACCCAGCTCCATTTGTCCTGCGCCTCGACCGGGAAATCGGCGTACATCGTCGTCACGCCGCAATAGATCAGCAGCAGGACCAGCAGCACCTGCCGGCCCGACCAGCGCGTGTCGCGCTTGTCGTCGAGAACGAGCCAGCCGCCGATCGCGAGAATGAAGACGATCAGCGAGATCGGGATCGAATTGATCAGGAAATAGCTGAGCCGCTGCGGCGCGACGATGTCGATGTAGCAGAAGCAGAGGATGAACAGGAACGGCTTGCGGAAACCGACCCCGATGAAGGCAAACAGGAAGGCCACGAAGGCGATGTCACGCATCGCGCGGCCCCTGCGCGGCCTCGGCCGCCGCCTCCGCGTCGCGGCGGCGCTGCCACAGCATCCGCGGGCTCACCTCGTTGTCGAGGTCGTCGCGATAGAGCAGGCGCCACAGTGCGATCGCCATCAGCGCATGGGTGAGGCCAATCGAGAGATTGTCGATCATGGACGGCTGGGCCTTGCTGTGCGCCTGCGGATGCGGCGGTGCTATAGCATCGGGGTTGACGCGGCGTTAAGGCTTGTCGGGCATAGGCGACCGCAATGACCCGCATCCTCCACGTCCTCGATCACAGCCTGCCCGCGCACAGCGGTTATACCTTTCGCACCCGCGCGATCATGAAGGCGCAGGCGGCGAAGGGGTGGGAGGTCGCGGGCGTCACCGCCGTGCGCCATCCGCTGCCCGGACCCGCGTGCGAGGTCGTCGACGGGCTGACCTTCCACCGCACCGCTCCGATCGCCACGGCGCCGTCGCCGATCCGCGAATGGCGCGAGATCGGCGCGCTCGCGGCGCGGGTCGAGGCGCTGGCGCGCGAATGGCGCGCGGACCTGCTCCACGCCCATTCGCCGGTGCTCGACGGGCTCGCGGCGCTGCGCGCGGGCCGGCGGCTCGGCATCCCCGTCCTCTATGAAATCCGCGCCTTCTGGGAGGATGCGGCGGTCGGCAACGGCACCGGGCGCGAGGGAAGCGCGCGCTACCGCCTGACGCGGCGCATCGAAACCCATGTCGTCAAGGCCGCCGACGCGGTCGCGGTGATCTGCGAAGGGCTGCGCGGCGACCTGATCGCGCGCGGGGTCGATCCGGCGAAGATCATCGTCTCGCCCAACGGCGTCGATCTCGACCTGTTCGGCGACCCACCCCCGCGCGACGACGCGCTGGCCGCCGAGCTCGGCATCGCGGCCGACGACGCGGTGATCGCCTTCATCGGCAGCTTCTACGACTATGAGGGGATCGACGACCTGATCGCGGCGATGCCTGCGCTTGCCGTGCATCAGCCCCGCGCGCGGCTGCTGCTCGTCGGCGGCGGCCCGCGGGAGGCGGCGCTGAAAGCGCAGGCGGCGGCCTCGCCGGTCGCCGGCCGCATCCATTTCGTCGGCCGCGTGCCGCACGAGCGGGTCGAGCATTATTATTCGCTGGCCGACGTCCTCGCCTATCCGCGCAAGAAGATGCGGCTCACCGACCTCGTCACGCCGCTCAAGCCGCTCGAGGCGATGGCGCAGGGGCGTCTCGTCGCCGCGTCCGATGTCGGCGGGCACCGCGAGCTGATCGAGGATGGGGTGACCGGCACGCTGTTCGCCCCCGACGATCCGGCGGCGGTCGCCGGGGCGCTCGCCGCGCTGCTCGCCGACCGGGCGGGCTGGGACGCGCGGCGGCGGACGGCGCGCGCCTTCGTCGAAACCCATCGTAACTGGTCGTCAAACATTCTACGTTACGAACCGGTTTACCAGCGATTGCTGCGCCTTTAGCGATCATGCGGATCTGGAGCGATATGGACGACGCCAGCGAAAAGCCTGCCAAAGCCCCCGCGGCCGCATTGTGGCGCGCGCTGCGCCCCGCGATGCCCGCGATCATCGGAGCGGCGGCGCTGACCTTCCTGTTCGGCGCGGTGATGCCGTCGGGCTGGGTCATGGGGATCAGCTGGAACCTCTATCTCGACCGACTGTCGGAGCTGTTCGTGCCGCCGGTCGGCGATGCCGGCCGGCTTGCGCTCGCGCTCGGCATGGCGGCGGTCGCGGCGCTGATCGCCGGGCTGGTCGCGTTGATCGCTGCCAGCCCCGATGCGGCGGGACTCGGCGCGCTGCGCCGCCGCCGTCGGGGCGCGGTCGACGACGCGCTGCCGCGCCGCCGCGCCGATCTCCATCCCGACGCGCCGCCGCGCCCGCCGATCCGCGCCGGGCGCGACCTGCCGGCGCTGGGGCTGGGGCCGCTGCCTGCCGAGGCCGAAACCGCCATGCCTGCGGAGCCGCTTCCCGCCGAAGCGGCAGAGGCCGACGATACGCTGATCCTTGCCGACCTCGCGCCCGACGACGCCTTCGTCGAAGGCGCGGAACCCTGGCTGCAACCGGTCGAGGCGGCGGGCCCCGCGATGCCCGATCCGGCCGACGCGTCGCTCGGCGCGATGGTCGCCCGCTTCGAGGCGGGGCTGGCGCGACGGCGCCAGGCGCGCGGCGCACCGGCATCGACCGCCGCGATTCCGGTCGAGACGCCGCCGGCGAACGAAGATGCCGAGCCGCCCGTCGATTTCGCGCTCGAAGCGGCGCTCAGCACCCTCCAGCGCATGACCGGCCGCGCCGTCGGCTGATCGATCATCGTCTTTGATTGAACAGCCGCGTGCTCCCGCGGAGGCGGGAGCCCAGAGCGGCACAAAGCCTGCGTTGGCGTCAGGACGCTCTGGGTTCCCGCCTCTGCGGGGACACGGCGTTGTTTCGTTCAAGGCCGATCAATCCTCCACCGTCAGCACCTCGATGCGAAGGCCGCGTGCGGCTTCGTCGAATTCGACCGCGATGTCGGCGACGATATGCCCCGGCAGCCGCCATTCGACGGCGCTCAGCCGCGCGCGTAGCGAGCGGCGGATCGCTTCGAGGTCGCCGACTGCCGCCTGACAGGGGAACGCATGGCGCGCGCCGACGAAGCTGGCGCTTGCCCACGGCCGCCACGTCGATGGGCCGAGCGCGAGGCCGGGCGGCAGCTCGCGCGCGATCAGACGGCCCAGCCGGCCGTGCGGGCATGCATGGGGACGCGGTGTGGCGAGGGACGTGTGGATCATGGCCGGGCCTCCATCGTGGCGGCGCGCATCGCGCGGGTGCGGCGGTCGCCGCTCGGGCCGATGCGCCTGGCATGCCGCTCGGCGCGCCATTTGTTCATGAAATGTTCCACGCGGCATTCGACGCTGCGCCCCACTGCGCGCCCGCCGCGCAGGTCGCTGATCAGCCGCGGGTCGTGGACGGCGTCCCGACCGAGAACGCTCGGCGGCATCCGCGATTCGGTCAGAAAGGCCTCGATCCGTTGCAGCAGCGTCTTTTCCATTCCGTTCCTCCCTATCGACATCCGGTAGCGGGCGAGTCGCCTTTAATAGGATTTTTCCTATTTGAGATAGGATTTCCTACTTGTCTAGGAAAATTCCTGTTGCTACATGCGAAATAGGAAGGAGCCCGCTGGCCGATGACCGATTTCGACGACGATCCGCGTGCCGCGCTCGATCGCCTGCTGCAGGAAAGGGGGATCGACTATGCGCAGCTTTCGGCGCGCATCGGGCGCAATCCCGCCTATATCCAGCAATATATCAAACGCGGTTCGCCGCGCCGGCTGGCGGAGGAGGACCGGGCGCGGATCGCCGCCTATCTGGGCGTGGCCGAAGCGCTGCTGGGCGGCCCGGCGCGCCGCGTCGCCGCACCGGCGTTGCAACGCGGCGCGGGCGACATGGTGCTGGTGCCCAAACTGGCGATCGGCGCCTCGGCCGGCGCGGGCGCGAGCATCGACGGCGAGCCGGTCGAAGGCGCGGTGGCGTTCGACCCACGCTGGCTGCGCGACCTGGGCGCCGACCCGCGCGCGCTCAGCATCATCCGCGTCGCGGGCGATTCGATGGCGCCGACGCTGGGCGACGGCGACGATATATTGGTCGACGGCAGCGACGCGGCGACGCTGCTGCGCGACGGCATCTATGTCCTGCGGATGGACGATGCGCTGATGGTGAAGCGCGTCGCGCGCGCGCCGGGGGAAGGGCGGATTTCGGTGATCAGCGACAATCCCCACTATCGCAGCTGGGACGATCTGCCGATGACCGCGGTGCAACTCGTCGGCCGTGTGGTATGGACCGGGCGCCGGGTGCGCTAGCGCCCTATCCGCGAAGACATCCCCCTCGGGCCGGCCGGTCCGACTACATCGGCTCGGCCATCACCGCTTCGATTTCGTGGCTCAGCACCTCGGCGCGCTGACACTGGTCCTGTCGGCCGTCGCGGCATTTCTGCGCCGCCTTGTCGCGCTGGCGCGTCAGCTTGCCGACGCGTTCCTCGCGCTGGCGCAGGGCGCGGCCGCGGTTGCGGTCGGCTTCCTCCTGGCTGGTCGTCGACCAGTCGGCGACCTGGCCGACCGCCTTGACGGGGGCGGTCACCACCGTCTTCACCGCGCTCACGCAGCCGGCAAGCAGCGGGGCGGCCGAAAGGGCGAGAAGCATTGCACGCATCGACAGGTCTCCGGGGAGGGCGGATCGGCCGGTATCATCGCACGGCCGTGCGGCCGGGGCCAGAGGATTGCGACGGGCCGCGCCATTGCCCGGCCGCCCTTCGCCCCGAATCCCGCCGCGGGACACATGGTTTACAAGGTCTTGCCGCGCCCTTTCCCTGTGTTAGGCTGATCCGCGCGCCGGCAGCGCGATGACCGCCGGCGGGGAGGAGGGTCATATGACGAATATGCAAAAGGGTCTGGCCGAGGGCATCGGCACCTTCTGGCTGGTGTTCGGCGGCTGCGGCAGCGCGGTGCTCGCGGCGGCCTTTCCCGATCTCGGGATCGGCTTCGCCGGCGTGGCGCTGGCCTTCGGTCTGACGGTGGTGACGATGGCCTATGCGATCGGCCATATCTCGGGCTGCCATCTCAATCCCGCGATCACCGTCGGGCTGTGGGCGGGCGGGCGCTTCGACGCGCGCGACATCCCGCTCTATGTGGTCTCGCAGGTCGTCGGCGCGATCGCCGCGGCCTTCCTGCTCTATTATATCGCGAGCGGCAATCCGGGCTATGATCTGGCGACCAACGGCCTCGCCGCCAATGGTTTCGGAGAGGGGTCGCCGGGCGGCTACGACCTGATATCGGGCTTCACGATCGAGATCGTGCTCACCGCCTTCTTCCTGTGGATCGTCATGGGGTCGACCGACGGCCGCGCCCCCGCGGGCTTTGCGCCGCTCGCGATCGGCCTCGCGCTGACGCTGATCCACCTGATCGCGATCCCGGTGACGAACACCTCGGTCAACCCGGCGCGCAGCACCGGCCCAGCGCTGGTCGTCGGCGGCCTCGCGCTCCAGCAGCTCTGGCTGTTCTGGGTCGCGCCGCTGCTCGGCGGGCTCGTGGGCGGCTGGCTTTACCGAACGGTGGGGGCCGACAGCTTCCCCAAGCCCAATATCGAGGGCGAATGACGGCGGTGCCGGCGGCTCCGGCCGCCGGCGCGCGTCAGGTCAGAAGATCGACAGCGAAGGCCCGAACGTCGGCGGCGATATCGGGGCGTTCGAGCGCGAGCGCGAGATTGGCCTGGATATAGCCGGCCTTCGACCCGCAGTCGTAGCGCGCGCCGTCGAAGGTCACGGCGTGGAAGGGCTGCGTGCCGATCATCGCCGCCATCGCGTCGGTGAGCTGGATTTCACCCCCGGCGCCCTTTTCCTGCCGTTCTAGCACGCGCATCACCTCCGGCTGGAGGATGTAGCGGCCCGAGATGATCAGGTTCGACGGCGCGGCCTCGACCGCCGGCTTCTCGACCAGCCCCCGAACCTCGGTCAGCGCGTCGTCGCGGGAGCCGGGGGCGATCACGCCATAGCTCGAAACCTGCTCGCGCGGCACTTCGAGCACTGAGATCAGGTTGCCGCCGACCTTGCGATACGCATCGACCATCTGCTTCATGCAGCCGGGCGAGCCGTGCATGAATTCGTCGGGCAGGAAGATGGCGAACGGCTCGTCGCCGACGATGTCGCGCGCGCACCAGATCGCGTGGCCCAGCCCCATCGGTTCCTGCTGCCGGACATAGGCGCAATTGCCGGGTCCGAGGCGCGTCGGTTCGAGCACCGACAGGTCCTTGCCGCGCTCGGCCATCGTCTTCTCCAGTTCGAAGGCGATGTCGAAATGATCCTCGATCGCGCTCTTGCCGCGCCCGGTGACGAAGATCATCTGCTCGATCCCCGCCTCGCGTGCCTCGTCGACGGCATATTGGATCAGCGGCCGGTCGACCACCGGCAGCATCTCCTTGGGGATTGCCTTGGTCGCGGGCAGGAAGCGGGTGCCGAGGCCGGCGACGGGGAAAACGGCTTTGCGGATCGGTTTCATGCGCGGCAGCCTTAGCGGCGAAAGCCCGCCGGGAAAAGGCCGCGCGAAAGGCCTTATTGGGGTTCGACGATCACCACCACGCGCCGATTGTCCTGCCGCCCCTCGGGCGTGTCGTTGGGCGAGATCGGCAGGCTTTCGCCACGCCCGACGATCTGGGCGGGGGTGAAGCGCATGCCGTTCGCCTGCATCGGCGCGGCGACCGCTTCCGCCCGCGCCTGCGACAGGGTCAGGTTATAGGCGTCGCTGCCGGTGGAATCGGTGTGGCCTTCGACCCGCGCGGTGGCGATGCCGACCGACTGCAGGCGATGCGCCATGGTCGAAATCCGCTCGATCTGCTCGGGGCGGAGCGCGCTTTCGTTGACGCCGAAGAGCAGCCGTTCGTTGAGCGTCAGCTCCCAGTCGGGCCCGGTGTCGACGAAGCCTTCGGATTGCAGGACGGCGATCTGTTCGGGGGTGAAGCCGGACTTCACCGGAACGCTCTGACAGGCGGCGAGCAGGCCGGCGATGCCGGCGGCCAGGATGGTGCGGCGGACGATGGGGAGAGAAAGGGTCATGATCGGACCTCCATGATCATGTCTGCGAACGTTTGGCGAGCTTTTCGGCATACATGGCGGCGTCGGCCGCGGTCAGCAGCGCGGCGGGATCGGCGCCGTCGGTCGGGAAGGCGGCGACGCCGATACTGACCGCGAGGCGATAGGTGTCGCCGCCCGGCAGAACGACCGGATCGGCCATGCCCGTGCGGATCGGGCCGGCGAGCGTTTCCGGATCGGTGGCGATGTCGAGCGGATCGACGAGCACGATGAATTCGTCGCCGCCGATCCGCGCCGCGAAATCGCCGGGCCGCAGCGTCGCCTTGATCCGTTCGGACAGTGCGACGAGCAGGGCGTCGCCGGCGGCGTGCCCGAAGCTGTCGTTGGCGAGCTTGAAATTGTCGGCATCGACGAACAGCAGGGCAAAGCGCGTGCCGTCGGCCCCCGCCTTGCCGATGCGCTGCGCGAGCTGTTCGTCGAAGGCGGCGCGGTTGGGCATCGCGGTCAGCGGATCGTGCGACGCGCGGTGCGCCAGCATGCGATGCTCGCTTTCCATATGCCCCTGCCACCCCTGCAATTCGTCGAGCAGCGCGTTGATGTCGCCGCCCAGCCGGTCGAGCTCGGCGATGCCGAGCGGCTGGACGCGCTTGTCGAAGCGGCGGTGCAGCCGCACGTCGTGGGCGACGGTCGCGATCTCGCCGAGCGGCTTGACCAGCTCATATTCGAAGCGGCGGGCGAGGATGATCGTGCCGAGTGCGGTGACCAGCAGGCAGCCGAGCCCCGCAAGCAGCCCGATCCGGACATAGGCGGTCAGCGTCGACGAATCGCCCCACACCTCGATCGTCCCGATCGCCGACCCGTTGCGGCGGACCGTCATCGTGGACGGTTTGCCGAAGAAGAGATCGGTCAGCAGCGGCGCCGGGTCGGCGTGGGGCGACGTCCATTCGGTCAGCGGCCGGCCTCGGTCGTCGAGCACGAGCAGCCGGGCGATCCCCGGAATATGGGTGAGCGGATCGAGACCCTCGCGCGCCGCCTCGGGATCGTTGAAGACCAGCGCCGGTTCGACGCCATAGGCGCCGAGCTGCGCCGCCAGTTCGAGGTTGCGGTCGGCATAGCCGCGCAGCGCGGCGACGCCGGCGAGCAGGATGGTGAGGCCCGACAGCGCCACTGCGAACAGGGTGACGCCGAAGTGGAAGCGCGACAGCAGCTTCTGCAGGGTCGTCCGGGTCGGAGCGGTCATGGGGCGCCTCCGTCGGATCGGCCGATCTTGAGCACGCGCGGGTCGATGCGCAGCGGTCCCCGGCCAATAGCGTCGAGATTGACCGAAAAGCCGATGCCTCCCGGCTTTGCGGCGAGGCAGAACATCGCGCCGTAAAGGCAGTCGGGGTCGTCGTCGCTGATCGTCAGCACCGGACGGTCGCGCACCCAGGCGATCAGGCGGCGGCGGTCTTCGGCGGGCATGCGGCCCAGATAGAGGATGTCGCAGTCGCCGCCGCCGGTCGCGGCTGCCGTGGTTGTCCTCCGCACCACGACGGCCCCGCCGCCGGGCAGGACCGGGACAGGCCGGACAGTGAGCCGCGGCGCGCCGACGACGCACATCGTCCGCGGCGCGTCCGGCGTGTTCCCCGGCCAGCGCGTATAACTGATGATACCGCCGATCATGCGGTCGACCGCGCGCGCCACGCCTGCGGCGCCATCCTCCACGATGGTCTGGCTGGCGGCCTGGACCGACATCTGCGGCGTCGTGACCGCCGCTCCTATCAGGAACAATGATGCCAGCACCCTGTCGCGACCCTATAACTGCGCTTCGGGGTCATCCTGCCCGCGCAGAACCGGGTCCGCTAGTCCGGACGGCGGTAAAGTCAATGAAAATTAACCTTATGCGACTCGAATGCAACACTGGGCCGGTCGCGCGCGGCCTCAGTCTTCGCGCAGGCGGTCGGCGAAGCCCTTGCGCAGCTTGGCGAGCTTCGGCGGGATGGAGGCAAGGCAATAGGGGCTGCTCTGTCCCTCGCCGTTCCAATAGGCCTGGTGATAATCCTCCGCCGGATACCATGGAGACACCGGCTCGATCGCGGTGACGATCGGTTGCGGCCAGTTGGGCTGTGCACGGTCGATCGCGGCGCGCGCTGCGGCGGCCTGCTGGTCGTTCAGCGGAAAGACGGCGCTGCGATACTGCGTGCCGATGTCGTTGCCCTGACGGTTGAGCTGCGTCGGGTCGTGCGTCGCGAAAAGCACGTCGAGCAGATCGTCGTAGGCGATGACGGCGGGATCATAGGTGATGCGGATCGCCTCGGCATGGCCCGTGTCGCCGTTGCACACCTGCTTGTAGGTCGGGTTGGCGACGCTGCCCCCGGTATAGCCGCTCTCGACGCGCTCGACCCCCGCGAGCGATTGGAAAACCGCTTCGGTGCACCAGAAACAGCCTCCGGCGAAGACGGCGGTGTCGTGGGGCATGGCGGGCATCCTTGCGAAGAGTGGGAGGAGGCCCTTCAGATAGGAGGCCGCGCCCGCTATTCCAAGGGCGGCATGTCGTCGATCAGCGGCGGATGGAGCGGTTCGCCGGCGGCGCGCGCGGCCGCGATCGCCGCCGCTTCGCGCTCGACCGAAGCGACCCTGTCGCGCCACCCCGGATGGGTCAGCGCCGGAAAGAGCGGGCGCCCCTTGCGTCCGCCGAACTTGCGCCAGAAGCGCGCCGCGGCTTCGGGATCGTAACCCGCACCGGCGAGCAGCCAGACCGACAGCCGGTCGGCCTCGGCCTCGGTCTGGCGGAACAGGCGGGCGCTGCGGCCGAGTTCCTTGAACAGGCCGCGATCGACCCCCGCCGCGTCGAGCCGCGCGCGGTGGCGCAGGATATTGTGCGCCAGTTCGTGCGCGACCGCCGCCGCCAGTTCGGCATCGTCGGTCGCGAAGCTCGCCAGCCCGGCACTGATCCGCACCAGCCGGCCGTCGGCGCCGCCGGCAGGCCGGTCGGCCGCCTCGACGCGGAAATCGCTCGCACAGCCGACGATGGGGATGACCTCCGCATCCCGTCCGTCGGCGATCGTGAGCGCCGCGGGCGCCTCGACAGGCAGCGCGGCGGCTTGCGTCTCCAAAACGGCGATACGGGCAAAAGGGTCCGCGTCATCGGCGGGCGGCACGGGGATGCCGTCGATCGCGAACACCGGCGTTCCGCGATGCAGTCCGGCGCGCGCGGCGGGCGAGTCGGGCGCGACGGCGGCCAGATAGGGCGTGTCGGCGTCGGGTGCGGCATAGGCGGCGAGTGCGGCGGGGCGCCGGTTCGCGTCATAGAGGCGCGGATCGCCCCAGATCCAGCCGAACTGCGGTTGCTGCGCGGTGCACCACGCCGCATTGGCGGTGGTCAGACGAAAGCCGATCGCCGCGACCCGCGCCTCGAGGCCCGCGAGCTGGTCGTAAAGACCGGCTGGCCCGGGTGTCGCCGCGACCGCGGGCGTGGCGGTGCTGGCGGCGAAGGCGGTCAGGATGGGCAGGAGGAGACGGACGCGCGGCATCGGTCCGCCCTATCAATCCTCGCCTGTCGCAGCCATGAATTTCAGAATCGCTCCCCTCCTGCTCGCGGGAGGGGGCAGCGAGCGTTGCGAGCTTGCTCGCTACGCGCAGCGGGGTGGGCCTTGGCCATGCCGCTGGCCCGCCCGATCTCTCTCGCTAGAGCATCGTGCGTTAAACCTGCATCATCCTTTCTGCCGTTCGTGCTGAGCTTGTCGAAGCACCGTCGTTCTTCTTGCGGCGCCAAGAGAAAGGACGGCCCCCTTCGACTGCCTTGCAGGCGCTCAGGACAGGCTTCGACAGGCTCAGGACAAATGGTTCAGATTTAACGCACGATGCTCTAGCGAGAGGGAGACCCGGCCGAGGAAGACAAGTGCGCCTCTCAAGGCCAGATGGCGCCACCCTCCTCCCTTCGGGCCCTTGCCTATCGCATCGCAAGCGGCGATAGGGCGGGCGATGACGCAGGCTCCCGTTCATCCCCGCCCGGCGGCGCTCGCGCGCTGGCTGTGGGCCGTTGCGCTGCTGGTGATCGCCGTGGTCGCCGTCGGCGGCATCACCCGCCTCACCGAATCGGGGCTCTCGATCACCGAATGGAAGCCGGTGTCGGGCGTGTTGCCGCCGCTGACCGACGCCGCCTGGCTGGCGGAGTTCGAGAAATACAAGCAGATACCCGAATATCGGGAGATCAACTTCGGCATGTCGCTCGCCGCGTTCAAGGCGATCTTCTTCTGGGAATGGCTGCACCGCATCCTCGGCCGGCTCGTCGGGCTGGCGCTGCTCGTCCCGCTTGCCTGGTATGCGTGGCGCCGCGCGGTTCCCGCGGGCTATGGCTGGCGGTTGCTGGCGCTGGCCGCGCTCGTCGGATTGCAGGGCGCGATCGGCTGGTGGATGGTCGCCTCGGGACTCGTCGATCGCACCGACGTCAGCCATTACCGTCTGGCGACCCATCTGCTGACCGCGCTCTTCCTGCTCGCCGCGCTGGTCTGGACCGCGCGCGATCTCGGCACCCTCGCGCGCGATCCCGCTGCCCGGCCCGCGCCGTTGACCGGGCCGGGGATCGCCGTCGCGCTGATCCTGACCGTCCAACTTCTGCTTGGCGCCTGGGTCGCGGGGCTCAACGCCGGCTATGTGGCGAGCGACTGGCCGATGATGAACGATCATTTCGTGCCGCGCGGCATCGATTGGTCGAACGGTGTCTGGTTCGCCATCACCAACGACCCCTTTCTGCTGCATTTCCTGCATCGCTGGTGGTCCTGGGTTGCCGCGCTTGCGCTGTTGCTGCTGGCGCGTGTGCTGGCGCGGCGCGGCGCGCGGGTCGAGCCGGCGCTGCTGCTGCTCGTCGTCGCGGCGCAGATGACGCTCGGCATCCTCACCGTCGTCAGCGGCATTTCGATGTGGATCGCGGTGCTGCACCAGTTGACGGGCGCGCTGCTGGTCGCGGTGACGGCGGCGGCGCTGCATCGGCTCGGCCGCCGCACCGCATGATGTTCGCCGCCGCGTTGCTGTGGCTCGCCGGCCCGGCATCCGCGCCGCCGCCCGTCGTCGTCCCGGCGCCTGCGGCATCGGTCGTCTTTGCGCCGCCGCTCGACCGGCCGATGCGCTATCGCGTGACGACCCGCCGCCTGGGGCGCGACGGCGGGCTGCTCGGCTTCTCGTTGCTCTACGACCTGCAATGGCAGCGCGCGGGGCGCGGCTACCGGCTGGTCGCGACGCTGCGCCGGATAGATTCGGACGCGCCGCCCCGCGCCGTGCGCGCGCTGACCGCGGTGCTCCAGCCGCTGGTCGGCGAGGCGATGACCTATCTCGTCGCGCCCGATGGCGGCCGGATCGACCTGATCGACGCCGAACGGCTGTGGGATCGCGCGATGGCGCGCACCGCAGCGCTTGCCGCCGCCGCGGACCAGCCCGAGGCGAAGCAACTGGCGGCGCTGGTCGCGGCGCTCTCGCCCGATGAGCGCGCGGCGCTCGCGAGCGCGGACATCCGCGCGCTGCTCGCGCCCGCCAACGCCGCCAGCCGGATCGGCGGCACCGTGTCTCCGGACGGCGACAGCACGCGCGAAACGGCGGCAAAGGTCGAGGCTGCGACCGCCGCGGCGCAGCCGCTCACCGTCGAGAGCCTGTGGACCATCGACCGGACGACGGGACTGGTCCTGCGCGAGCAGCGGCAGAGCTGGATCGTTGGGGACGGTGGCGGCGCCCGCACGCTCGTCGAGGAGCGGATTCGCGCGATCGAACCCGACGTTTCCTGATCAAGGTATCATGATACCTGTCGGCAAGGCCGCGCGATACTTGACTTTCCGCACCGTTCCCGCCATTGGCCCGCTCCGAAGCGCCGCTTCGCCCCTTGCGGGCAGGCGGCGCGGCTTGTTTCGGGGCGGCGGCCGGTTCCGTCGCCCGGTTCCATCTCTGTCAAGGAGCGTGCCATGAAGGCGCTGACCAAGACGACCCAGTCGGCGAACGCCGCGACGGTCGAAAAGAAATGGGTGCTGATCGATGCCGACGGCCTGGTCGTGGGCCGCGTCGCGACGATCATCGCCAACATCCTGCGCGGCAAGCACAAGCCGAGCTTCACCCCGCACGTCGATTGCGGTGACAATGTCATCGTCATCAACGCCGAAAAAGTGAAGTTCACCGGCAAGAAGCTGACCGACAAGAATTATTACAAGCACACCGGCTATGCCGGTGGCATCAAGGAAATCTCGGCGCAGAAGGTGCTCGAGGGCCGCTTTCCCGAGCGCGTGCTCGAAAAGGCCGTCGAGCGCATGATCCCGCGCGGCCCCCTCGGGCGCCAGCAGATGCGCAACCTGCGCGTCTTCGCCGGCAGCGAGCATCCGCACGCCGGGCAGAACCCCGAAGTGATCGACGTCGCGTCGATGAACCGCAAGAACAAGGTGGGTGCATAATGGCTGACGAACAGACCATGACCGATCTCAAGGATCTCGCCGGCGCCGTCGAAGGCACCGTCGCCCCCGCGGCTCCGGCCGCGCCGCTGCGCGAAAAGCAGGTCGACAAGCAGGGCCGCGCCTATGCGACCGGTCGTCGCAAGGACGCCGTCGCCCGCGTGTGGGTGAAGCCCGGTTCGGGCAAGATCACTATCAACGGCCGCGACCAGGAAACCTATTTCGCGCGCCCGACGCTGCGCCTCGTCATCAACCAACCGTTCGGCGTTGCCGATCGCGTCGGCCAGTATGACGTCGTCGCGACCGTCAAGGGCGGCGGCCTGTCGGGCCAGGCGGGCGCCGTTAAGCACGGCATCGCGCAGGCGTTGACCCGCTTCGAGCCCGCGCTGCGCGGCACCGTCAAGGCGGCCGGCTTCCTGACCCGCGACAGCCGCGCGGTCGAGCGTAAGAAGTATGGCAAGGCGAAGGCCCGCCGCAGCTTCCAGTTCTCGAAGCGCTAATCAGCTTTTTCCGCCGACGGGTGGAAAAGAGGAGGGCGGTCCGGCAACGGGCCGCCCTTTTCGCATCGGGACGGGTGCCGCCCCGGTGCGCTACAGCAGGTCGAGGCTGCCGAGCGCCAGCGCCTGGCGTGCCGGGCGTTCGGCCATCACCGCGAACATCTCGTCGCCGCGATCGGTGCGCTCGACATTCATCGAAGCGAAGACCGCCATGAAATAGCCGCTGAGGGCACCGACGCGGTAATCGGCCCACAGCGCCTGGGCATCGGCATCGATGCCACGCGCGCGCAGCGCGGCGATCCAGCGGTCGAAAGCGGGCCGGTCGGCCGCGGCGCGCTCGGCCGGATCGGCGATGCTGGTGCCCACCAGATAGGCGAGATCGGTCGCGCCGCTGCCGCGTCCCAACGTCTGCCAGTCGACGAGCCAGCAACGCGCCGCGTCGGTGGAGAAAAGGATATTGTCGATCCGGAGGTCGCCGTGGACGATCGTCCTGGCGGCGGGCACGCGTGTCAGCCAGGCGTCGAGCCGGTCGACGATCCCGGCGCCGAGATCAAGCGCCTCGCGGTCGAGCCGCGCCGCGTAGCGCTCGCGAAAGCCCGCATAGAGCTGGGGGAAGAGCGCGCGGACGACATCGGCGCTGTCGCGCGCGAGCCACGGCAGCGCATCGAGCCGTGCGTCGTTCCACAGCAACGCATGCAGCCCCGCCGCCGCGTCGATGCACGGGCCGAGCCCGGCGAGACCCAGCCCGGCCAGCTGGTCGCCTTGCCGTGCCGGCGCGAGGTCGGACAGGATCAGGATGAAGTCGACGGCATTGTCGGCGATCTCGGCATGGTGGCAATGCGGTGCGGCGACCCCGCTTCCCGCCGCAAGTTCGCGATACCAACTCACCTCCTTGACATAGGTGCCGACGACCGCCGCGATGTGACGGCTCGCTTCGTCGCGGCTCGGGCATTTGGCGACGACCGTCGCTGGGGTTTCGGCGCCATCGATCCAGTCGAGCGTCAGGCGGAAGCTGTCGCACATCTGCCCGGTGCCGATCGGCGTCGCGGTGAACCCGCGGAGCGCGCCCGGCGGTCGGCCGAGCGCGCCCGCGAGCCAGTCCGCCGTCATGTCATCCGGCGTCGTCGGAAAGCTCATGTCGCAGGGTCCATCAAGCCGGAAAGGCCGCTCGGCGCATGCGGGCCGACGAAAAGCTGTTCGAGCACTCCGACGCCGCGCTGCACGCCGCCGCCATCGGCGAGTTCGGCCGCGACGAAGGCCTGGATATGCATGGCGAGCGGATTGCCCCAGTCGCGCTCGGCTTCGTTCAGCCTGTCGTGCGCGACGGCGTCGTCGCCATGGTCGAGGCCGTGGCCCCAGACCGGGTGGCCATAGCCCAGCCCGCTCATCGCGAACACCGGCCCCGACGGGGTAAGCGTCAGCGACCGGCCGGCGCCGAGGGCGGCGGTCAGCTTCGCGATGCGCCGCGTGCCGCCTTGCCAGGCGATTGCGAAGGTCGCGGCATCGAAATGCCGTTCGCTGCCCTCCTTGCTCGAGGCATCGCCGACGATCACGGCGCGGCGATTCCACGGCGCCCCCGCGCCATCGTCGTTGCTGTGGAAGAACAGCGAGCTCCGGTCGAAGTTGCACGGCGTCCAAAGCCAGAAGAACTGGTTGAAATTGCCCTCGGGCGGCGGCTGCGGCTCGCTGGCGCCGACCGGGCGCACGCCCCAGCTCCGGTCGCGCGTTCCCGTCCAGTCGGCGCCGGCGTCGATGCGGACGCCGTCCACCGACAGCCAGCCCGTCCAGCGGCCGTTCTGCGTCAGCCGCGTATAGTCCATGAACAGGCGCGTCCCGTTGCGACGGATGAAGCGCGGCTCCTCGATCGGAAAATGACGGCCGGTGAAGCTGAGCTCGGCGGCCAGCGGCCCGTCGTTCGGGGCGATGCGCAGCGTCAGCCGTTCGAGCGGCGCGTCGATGCGGATCGCGATCGGGCCGACCGCCAGGTCGAGCCGCTCGCCGCCCGAGCGCCGGCTTGCGCGCAGATTATACTGAATGCCGTCGACGATCGCGCAAAAGCTGGCGTCGACGATGCCGAGCTGCGGATAGAAGCCCATCGCCGCGGCGAAGAAGACCGACCCGTCCGGGCTGGCGCCGTTGAAGAAATAGCGATCATAGAAATTGCGGTCGGTGCCCGCGAACGCAATCGGCTCGCTGGTCTGGTGAAGCGGAAAATCGTCGCCCTTGGTCAGCATGGTTCCTCATCCCGTTTTTCCTTGCAACCTAACGGGATAGGGCCGCGCGTCAATGCACCGGCGGATCGACCGGCGGCACCGCGCCGATCGGGGCGACCGGCTCGTCCGCGTCGCGCGGCGGCAGTGCGTCGGGCGGCACGGCGTCTATCTGCATGTCGCGGGTCGGGACGTGGGCGAGGTTGCGAACGTGCACCTCGACCCGCGTGCCGTCGAGGGTGATGGCGTTGAAGCTCGGCGGGGTCGATCGGATACGCTGCGACAACGTGCCCGCACCGATCATGCGGATCGGACCCGCGGGGGTCTCCCGCATCAGGTCGAAGGGGTCGTGGACATGGCCGGTCAGCACCGCCGCCACCCCGCGCGCGGCGAGCGCGGTCAGCGCCGCCTCGCCGCCCCGCGTCAGCGCGCGCCCCTTCGTTCCCGCCTCGACAAGTGGGTGGTGCGCGGTGACGAGGACGGCCGCGTCCTTCGGCAGCGCGTCGATCGCGGCGAGCGTCCTGTCGAGCGCGCGCGGGGTCACGCAGCCCTTCGACCAGTCGAGCCGCCACTGCGCGCGCGCCGTGGTCTTGAGCGGCACGACCGAGACGCCGGCGAGATCGAGTTCGCGTTCGACCAGCGCACGAATCCGCCCGATGCGGGCATAGGGGCGAAAGGCGCGCGCGATGGGATTGAAATAGGGCAGATCGTGGTTGCCCACTTCGACCGTCACCGGCAGGTCGAGCGCCGCGATCCAGTCGCACGCGGCAGCGAACTCGCGGCTTCGCGCACGCATCGTCAGGTCGCCGGTGATCAGCACCGCATCGGGGCGTTCGCGCCGCACGCAGTCGCGGAACCAGGCCAGCGCATCGCGATCCTCCAGCCCGAAATGCAGGTCGCTGATATGGAAGAGGCGCGTCATGCCGTCGCGATGAAGTCGACCGCGCTCTGTCCGATCGCGAAGCGCGCGGGGGCGGCGATCTCGTCGAGCTCGCCGTCATATTCGAGACTGATCGGGCTTTCGCTTTCGAGGACGATCGTTTCGCCCTGCGCGAGTTCCTCGCTCGGTCCGTCGCGGAAATCGCCGCCGAGCCACGCGAGACCGTGCCGCAGCACGTCGGCCGAACCGTCGACCACCACGCCGTCGGCGCGAAGGCCGCGACGCGTCGGAGTCAGGACGATCGCCGGATAGCTCTTTCCATCGCCGCCGATCCGCACGCCGGGGGCGTTCAGCATCGCGTCGATCGCCTCGGGCGCGTCGCGGCTTGCCTCGATCAGCCCTTGCTGGCGCATCGTCTCGCGCACCTCGGCCCAGCGCGTCGCGGGTCCGGCGACGACGGTTATGAATGCCTCGCGCGTTGCCGATCGGACGGTCGGAATGGGCGCGCGCCGCCCCTTTCCGGCCAGCGCATCGGTCAGGATGTCGACCGCTGGCCGGTCGCCGTGCAATTGCTTGGACAGCAGGTTCAGCGTTCCGCCGGGCAGCGGCAGGACCGCGCCCGGCCAGCCCGCGCATCGCGACGCTGCGGCGTTGATTGTCCCGTCGCCGGTCCACACGGCCAACAAGTCGATCTCCAGCGCGCGCAATGCCTCCGCATCGGGCAGGTCGTCGTCGGGCAGCGCGACGGTGGCAACGAGCGGGACGCCGGCCGCGCGGCAAGCCTCGACCAGTTGCCGGTGCACGGCTTCGTCGTAGCTGCCGCTCTCGCTGTTGCAGATCAGGGCGGGGCGGTGGAAGGCGCGGGTCATGCCGCATTCTACGCACGAGCGCGCAAATGGTGGCGGCGCGCGGCGCTTGTTCGGCGGCGCGCGGCCCTGTAGGGGCGATATCCTGCGCGGGCGCCGCGATGGAAAGGCGACGATTGATCAAGGTCCTCCTCCTCATCGGGCTGCTCGTCCTGCTGTTCGGTGGCGGCGCAAAGGCGGCCGTCTCCCACGGGACGAAGGCGCTCGACCTTGCCGACAAATTGCTTGGCAAAGGCGCGCGCGCCGCGCGGCGGTTGCTGGCCGGCCAGCCCTATGGCCGCGGACCGCGTCAACTGCTCGACATCTGGGTGCCGGAGGGCACGGAGCGCGGCGACCGGCTGCCGGTCGTCGTCTTCTTCTATGGCGGCGGCTGGAGCAGCGGCGAGCGCGAGAGCCATGGTTTCGTCGCCCGCGCGCTTGCCGGCGAGGGGTTCGTCGCGGTGATCCCCGACTATCGGCTGACGCCCAAGGCGCATTGGCCCGATTTCCTGGAGGATGCCGCCGCCGCGGTCGCCTGGACGCGCGATTATATCGGCGATCTCGGCGGAGACCCTGACCGTATTGCGCTGATGGGGCATTCGGCGGGCGCCTATAATGCGGTGATGCTCGCGCTCGATCCGCAATGGATGCGCGGCGCTGGAAGCGACGCATCGGTGATCCGCGGGGTGGTGGGCCTCGCCGGTCCCTATGATTTCCTGCCCTTCGAAAAGGGCGGCATGGCCGACAAGGCGATGGGCAAGGTTCGCCCGCCCGAACGGACGCAGCCGATCGCGCAGGTGCGCGGCGATGCGCCGCCGCTGTGGCTGGCGAGCGGCGACCAGGATCGCACGGTGCGTCCGCGCAACAGTCGCAATCTGGCCGCCGCAATCGAGAAGGCGGGCGGCTCCGTCACTTTGCGGCTTTATCCAGGCATCGGGCATATCGGGATCGTCACGGCACTGGCGGCGCCCTTCCGGGGCAAGGCGCCGGTGCTGGCAGACGCGAGCGATTTCCTGCGTGGTGTCACCGGACGCCGCATCGCGCCGGCAGAGGATGCCGCCCGATGACCGCCGCGCATCCGGTTCCCATCCCCGCCATCCTTCTCGCGGGCAGCCGACCCGGCCCCGATCCGCTGCTGACCGGAAGCGGCGTGTCGACCAAGGCGCTGCTGCCGATCGCGGGCCAGCCGATGCTCGTCCATGTCGTCGCCGCGCTGCGCGCCTCGCCGCTGGTCGGGCCGATCACCATCCTCGCGCAGGCCAGCGCCGAACTGGCGGCGGAGCCGGGGCTGGCGGGGTTCGCCGACCTGCATTTCGCGGACTCGGGACAGGGGATCAGCGCCTCGCTCGCCGCCGCGCTGCCGGAGGGCGACGCGCCGGTGCTGGTGACGACCGCCGACAATGTGCTGCTGACCCCCGCGATGATTGCCGCCTTCCTGACCGATGCGGAGGACAGCGACGTCGCGGTCGCGATGGTCGAGCGCGGGGTGCTGTTGGCACGCTATCCCGAATCGAAGCGGACGTGGCTCAAGTTTCGCGGCGGCTGGTGGTCGGGGGCGAACCTGTTCCGCCTGCGCGGTCGGCGCGTGCTGCCGCTGCTCGATTTCTGGGGCCGCATCGAGCGCGACCGCAAGAAAGGATTGAAGATCGTCGCCGCCTTCGGCCCGTGGCTGTTGATCGGGGCGCTGCTGCGGCTGTTCACGATCCAGCAGGGCGTCGCGCGCGCCGGGCGGCGCTTCGGGCTGAAGGCGAAGGTCGTGCCGATGGCGGAAGGCGAGGCGTGCATAGACGCCGACAAGCCCGCGGACATCGAATTGATCGAGCGGATTCTCGCCGCGCGCCGCTGAACGCTGCGGTCACTTTTTGTGGCAACCGGCGCCAAGCGGTTCTAGGGCGACGGCCATGAGCATCAAGAAAGCCATCATCCTGTCCGCCGGGCAGGGATCGCGGCTGCTGCCGCTGACCCGCGACCTGCCCAAATGCCTGATCGAGTTCAACGGGCGCAGCCTGCTTGGCTGGCAGGTCGCGGCGCTCGCCGCCAATGGCGTCGAGGATATCGTCGTCGTGACGGGATTCCGGACCGAGCGGGTCGAGGATCACGCGCTGGAACTCTATCGCGATACCGGCGCGCGCGTCCGCACGCTGTTCAACCCCTTCTTTCAGGTTGCCGACAATCTGGGCACCTGCTGGATCGCGCGCGGGGAGATGGACCGGGATTTCATCATCCTCAACGGCGATACCATCGTGTCCGACGAGATCGTAGCCCGGCTGATTGCCGGTGCGAGCGAACCGATCACCGTCACCGTCGACGTCAAGGACGCCTATGACGACGACGACATGAAGGTGACGCGCGATGCCGAGGGGCGGCTTCACGCCGTCGGCAAACGGTTGTTGCCCCCCGATACCAATGCCGAATCGATCGGCATGCTGGCGTTCGTCGACGACGGCCCCGCGATCTTTCGCAACCAGGTCGACCAGATGATGCGCACCCCCGACGGCGTCGAGCGTTGGTATCTGCGGGCGATCGACATCATCGCCAAGGGCAATCGCGTCGGTACCGTGTCGATCGAGGGCCTCGACTGGCAGGAGGTCGATTTCCCGCAGGACGTCGAGGCGGCCGATGCGCTGACCGCCCGCTGGGCGACCGAGGGACGCTACGCGAAATAGGGCTTGAGCCAGGCGGCGAGCGCCGCGACTTGCCCGTCGTCCAGCTTCACCGCCTGGCCGAGATCGGGCTGGCCGGGCCAACCGGCGTCGACGGCGGCCACGCCCGCCGCGGATCGTTCGCCCTCGTAGCGGGGCAGGACGTGGAAGTGGACGTGCGGGTCGACCATCATCAGCATCAGATAGTTGATTCTGGCATAGCTCACGGCGGCGGTCAGTGCCGATTCGATGGCGACCGTCACCGTCTTGAGTTCCGCATGAGCGGCAGCGGGCAGGTCGCCGAAGGCGGTCGCGTCGGACTTTGCCGCTAGCACCAGCGAACCGAGCGTCGGCTGGGCGGGGCGCAACAGGACGAGCCAATGGTCGAACTCGGCGATCAGCGTCGCCGGATAGCCGAATTTCTCGATGGTTGCGTTCATGGCGCGGCCTCCTCCATCCAACTGACGATCGGGCGCCCGGATCGGCGCATTCGATAGGCCTGGGCGAGCCGCACTGCATGGACGATCAACGAGATGACCGTCCACCAGGCAAGCGCGATCAGGCCGATGTCGGGCCGGCCGGCGAGCGTCGCGACGAAAAGGATCGCCATGTTCGGATTGCGGCGCGCGGTGATCAGGCGAAAGCGGCTGTCGAATTTCTGCCAGACATGGATGTCCATGCCGAAATCCTTGATGAACAGCCCCTCGATCACGCGCTGGAGGATATAGCCCGCGATCACTGCGACCATGACCAGCAGAAACGCCTGGCTCGACAGGGCAAGCCCCCAGGCGGAAAGGCCGACGCCCCAGAAATACCACCAGAAAGGCGGGTGGATCAGGTCGACGCCATGATCGGCGACATTGCCCCATTTGGACGAGGTGATGGTGCAGCGCGCAAGCTTTCCGTCGACCGTGTCGAGCACCATGAAGATGAATCCCGCCAGCATCCCCGTCCAATACTGCCCCTGCGCGAACAGGACGGTGGCATAGACGCACAGCGCCGCACCGATCGCGGTCACCATGTTGGGCGTCATGCCCAGTCGGGCCGCGATCCGCGTCAGCCACAGCGCGAGTTCGGGCCACAGATATTTGGTAAGCAGGTCGGTCACGCCCTTGTAGGCGCCGAAATAGCTTTGCCGTTCGATGGCCCGGCTTCTTTCCGGTGTCAGCCGCTCGGCAAACGGCGTTTCCAGCTTGCGAAGCTGCTCGTTGTAAAAGCTGCGGTTCTCCAGCGGCAACCGTTCGATCCCGTCGAGCCGCAGGGGATCGGTGTCGTCCGGCAAGACGCCCAGCACCAGTTCGCCGCCGATCGTCAGCGCGACGCCCGGGCGCTTGATCGCCTCGTCGATCAGCGTCGGATCGAAAGCAAAGGCAAGATTGACGTACAGCGCCTCGCCCGGTGCGATCCGTTCGGCGATGGCGCGCTTGACGGCCAGCCGCCGCACGCGCTCGGCGTTGCTCATTCCCCAGATCGGCGTGGCATTGTCGCCGATCAGGCGCAGCGCGGATATGTCACCCATGATTGTCCTGTCCCTCACCCATCGCGGCCAGGTGGCTCGCGACGGCATTGGCTGTTGTATAGGGAAGCGCGAAACGCCTGAGATCGGTGCGCGGAGGCGGTGCCTCGAGCCATTTCCGCAGCGCATCGCTCAGCGCTTCCGTCGACCGCTCGACCGCCGCGCACCCGGGCAGGTCGGCCAGCAGTTCGCGTGCGCTGGCGAAGCAATCGGTGCTGACGACCGGAAGGTTGGATGCCAGGGCCTCGATCACCACCGCGGGCAGTCCTTCGTAGTCCGAGGACAGGACAAACAGGTCGGCGGCGGCCATCTGCGCCGGCATGTCCGGTGTATAGCCGATCATCTCCACCCGATCCGCCACGCCGAGATCGGTGGCAAGGGCGGCGAGGGCCGCGCGCTGCGGACCGTCGCCCGCGATGCGCAGCCGCGCGTCGCGCGGATTGGCGGCGGCAAAAGCCCGCAGCAGCCGGTCGAAACGCTTTTGCGCGGTCAGTCGGCCGGCGCCGAGCAACAGGATCGGGCCATCCGCGCGCCCTTCGCGCTCGGGCGCGGCAAAGGCATCGGTCAGATAGGCATTGTGCACCATATGGAACCGGTCGCCTGCGGCCGGAAACTGCTTCCGGAGCAGCGTCGTTTCCGCATCGCTCAGCGTCAATACCCCGGCGGCGCGGCGAAAGATCAGGCCATAGACCGCACGCCGCAGCCGGCCGGCGACGGCGCCGTCCGACTGGCGGACGATCGGGTTCGTCGTCTTGATGTAATAGCGCGCGTGCGTTTTGGCTGAGATCACGCCCAGCGCCGCGAACCAGTTGATATTGTTTCCGGTCGCCAGCACGATGTCGGGACGATGCTTGCGCAACCAGCGGCGATAGGAAAGGAAGGTGACGATCTGTCCCAGCGCCCGGCTGCGCTGGCGGCGGTCGGCGAGCGCATGGCTTTCGACGCCCGGGCGCGGCATGTCTTCCAGATCGGGAGCCAGACCTGTCGAGGTGCAATAGAGGATGGCCACCCGGTGCCCGGCTTCCGCGAAGCCGTTGGCGAGATGGTTCAGCACGCGCGTCGTTCCGCCCTGATCCGCAGCATAGGCTACGAGTGTTATGAAGGCCAAGCCGGGGTCCTTTGCGCAAGCCGGCCGATGCCGTCAGGGGGTCCTACTAGAGCCGTTGGACGCGTTCAAGCCGGGCGTGAGAAGTCGACCAGCGTCCATCCCTGTTCGCGCGCCTGCCGTGCCAGTTTGCGGCTTCGTCCGACGGCATAGCGTTCCTCGGCCAACGCGAAGCTGGGCGCGTCGCTGGCGTGGTCCGAATAGAAGCGCAGCCGGCGCCGGCCTGGACCCGCATGTTCGGCGAGCCATTTTTCGATCCGCCGGGCCTTTTCGGCCCCATAGCAGTTGGTTCCGTCGATCGTCGGCAGCCACGCGCCGTCGGCTTCACGCAAGTGCCGCGTCGCGACCACGCCGTCGAATCCGAGCGCCGCGCCGATGGCCTCCGCATAGAATTCGGGCGCAGCGGTGGCGAGCAGCAGGCGATATCCCTCCGCCCGGTCGCGCGCTATCGCCGCCGCGGCTCCGGGCGGAATATCGGCCGGTACGCGCCAAGCGGCGAAGCGCTGTGCCAGATCGGCCGCGCGCGCGGTGGAAATCCGTTTTCCCAGCATCAGCCGGATCGCGGCGGGCTTGAATCGGTCGCGCCCGAACAGTTTCAATCCGGCCCCCGCCAATAGAAGCAGCAGCACTGGCAGCGCCAGCAGCCGCCACGGCGCGACGCGCGCGGCCGCCCACAGCAGGAACAGCGTGAAGGTCGGTTTGCGCAGCACGGTGCGGTCGAGGTCGTAGATTGCGATACGGACGGGGGTGGGCGAGGTCATGGCTTGGGGCTTTCAAAACAGCCGCAGTCGGCGCCCGGTCTTGCCCAGCGACGCCCGGTCGGCGAGCGGCAGGGCGAAGCGCAGGGCGGCCCAGATCGACGCGGCCGCAATCAGGGCGATCAGGGGCAGGGCGACCGGATCCGGCAGCTGCGCGGCGAGCAGCGCCGCGCCGCCCGCCGCGACCGTGATCGCGATCCCGTGCAGGGCGACGGTGGGAAACCGGGCATCGAACGGGTGCAGCTTCTCGCTGATCGCGAGTTGGGTCATGGGAATTGCCGCCATCGCGACGAGGCCGATCGACATGGCCAGGGTGACGCCGGTGAGCGGGTCCAGATGCCCGACGATGACCCAGCCCGCGCCGACCGCGATCGCCAGCCCGAACAGGCCCGCGACAAGCTGGTGGCGAAAGGCGGCGACGACCTGAAGCACGGGCAGCGAGATGCCGAGCACCGCCTCGAAAGCGCGCGCGAACAGCAGGATCACGACGGCGGCCTGCGCGACATGCGCTTGCGCCCCGAACAGACTGAGCAGCGACGAACTGCCCGCGGCGAGCACCGCGGCGAGCGGTAGCGCGATCGCAAAGATCAGTCGCGTCGCATAGGCATAGATGTCGGCGACCTGTGCGCGGTCGGCGCGCTCGGCACTCGCGGCAAGCGGCGCGAGCACATAGGAGAAGGCGATGCGAACGAGTTGGACGACGCTCGACAGCTTGCGTGCGATGGTGAACAGCCCCGCCGCCGCGGCGCCCGCCGCACCGGGAAGCAGCAGGTTGAGGATCAGCGCGGGCGCATCGCCGAACAACCGCCCGATGATGTTCGACGGCAGGATCGACAGCCCCGCCCGCAAGGTGTCGCGCTCGGCCGTGCTGCCGCGTCCCCCGCGCCGCAGTTCGGCGAAATCATAATAGCGCGCCAGCAGGCGAACGCACAGCAAGGCGGTCACGGCGAGCGAACAGAGGTGCGCGATGAACAGGCCCTTGAGCCCGAGTCCGCCCGCGAAGAACAGTCCCGCGAACACCAGCCGCAGAATCTGCTCCCAGACGATGCGGAGGCGGATTTCGGCGCCGAATACCATGCGCGCGCGCATCGCGCTGGTCGCGATCTCGACGAAGGCCCACAGCGGCAGTGCCCAGACGAACAGTTGGATCGCGGGTACGACGAGCGGCCGGTCGCGCTCGGCGACGTTGAGCAGCGGCGCCAGGTCGGCGGCGAAGGTCGCGATCAGCGCCGCGACGACCAGGCATGGCACGACGCCGAACAGCATCGCGGTGCGCAGCGCCGCCGCGGCCTCGGCTTCGCTCGCCGACTGCGGCACGGTGCGCTGCAGCGCGTTCGTCATGCCGGCGTCGCAGATATTCTCGAGCAGATTGACCGCCGCCCACAGCACCGCATAGAGCCCATAGCCGGCGAGGCCGAACATCAGGACATAGAGCGGCTGCGCGACGATCTCGATCACCCCGCCCAGTCGTGCGAGCACCGTCGTTCCCAGCCCGCGCGCGACATGGCGGCTGGTCACGGCGGGCTGGGCTGGCGTGTCGGTCATGGTCCGCGCGCCCTAGCGGCAAATTTCGCCCATTACACCCTTCCTCTTCGGGGAAGGGGTTTTATTGCCGCCCCCTTGTCCCTGCCGCGCGACGAGTCTAGTCGAGGCCGCCACGGCATCGGGGGGAGTCAGCATATGGCCCAGTCTCGCCGGACGGGGGACGACCAGGGTAGGGAGGCGGTTGACGCGACAGGCCCCGCTTCAGCCCCGGGGAGTAGGTTCCGCAGGTTTTCGCCCGCGAACGGCTGGTCCGGCTTCATCACCGAACTGGTCATCGTTGTCCTCGGCATCCTGATCGCGCTCGGCACGCAGCAGGCGGCGGACGGGTGGAAAGACCGCAGGGATGTAGCGGCCTTCCGCCGGGCGCTGAACGCCGAACTGGCCTTCAATCTGGCCGCATATCAGACGCGGGCAGCGCAGAGCGATTGCGTGGTGCGCCGGCTGGATCAGCTCGAACAGTGGCAACGGGAGTGGCAGGACGGCGATGGCCCGGCCATGAGCGGGATGATCGGTCGCCCGCTGGCGCCGGGACTGCACCTTGGCGGGTGGCGCAGCGGCGGCGCCGGCATCGCGGGCAAAATGCCGCTGGAGCAGCGGCTGAACTATACCGATGCCTATGATTCCTTCGAACTATATGATTCGCTGCGCTACCGCGAACTGGATGTCTGGATGGAGCTTTTCGCGTATGATGGCGCTTCGCGGCTGTCGCCGCCGGAGGTCAACAAGCTGCGGGGGTTGATCCTGATGGCACGTTCGATCGACCGTTCGATGACCCTCAACCTGCCCTCTGCCATCGAAATCTCGGCCCAGCTGGAGGTCAAGCCCGAACCTGTTGATCGGGAGGGGCAGGAGCGTTTCATCGCGCTCAGCGGCCTCTGCGCACCGCTCGCCTTTGTCCGTCGCTGAAGCCGGGTGAAACCGGAATTATGGAGCACGGGCGTGCGCGCTGGCGGTAAAGCCACCCATCGCGCCTGCCTTCCTCCGAGGCTGCGGGCTTAATTGCCGCCTCACCCTCTTGCCGACTCTGCCAATCGGGTCTAGTCGGACCCCGACTGCATCAGGGAGCCCGCGCCATGGCCGAATTTCGCCTGCCCAAGAACAGCCGCATCCACAAGGGCGGCACGGTCCACAAGGCCGAGGGCGCGACCAACGTCAAGAAATTCAAGGTTTATCGCTACGACCCCGACAAGGGGGAGAATCCGCATTTCGACACTTTCGAGATCGACCTCGACACCTGTGGTCCGATGGTGCTCGACGCCCTCATCAAGATGAAGAGCGAGCAGGATTCGACGCTGACCTTCCGCCGCTCGTGCCGCGAGGGCATCTGCGGAAGCTGCTCGATGAACCTCAACGGCAAGAACGGCCTCGCCTGCACCACCGCGATCGAGGACCTGAAGGGCGACATCACGATCACCCCGCTGCCGGCGATGGACGTGATCAAGGACCTCGTCCCCGACTTCACCCATTTCTATGCCCAATATGCCTCGATCGAGCCGTGGCTGAAGACCAAGTCGACGACGCCCAGCGGCAAGGAACGGCTCCAGTCGCCCGAGGAGCGCGAGAAGCTCGACGGGTTGTACGAGTGCATCCTGTGCGCCTGCTGCTCGACGAGCTGCCCCAGCTATTGGTGGAACAGCGACAAGTTCCTCGGCCCCGCGATCCTGCTCCAGGCCTATCGCTGGCTCGCCGACAGCCGCGACGAATATACCGGCGAACGGCTCGACGAACTCGAGGATCCCTTCCGCCTCTATCGTTGCCACACGATCATGAATTGCGCCAACGCCTGCCCCAAGGGGCTCAGCCCGGCGCGCGCGATCGCCGAGATCAAGAAGCTGGAAATCGAGCGGCAGGTTTGACGTTGGCTGGCGTCGGCCTGCTCCCCCATTTCTCGAAAGTGCGGACGTGAACGACGGCATCGAGGAACCGAAGCGCCGCGAGAATTTCACCGCCGAGGAACTCGCGGACGGCTGGATAAGCTGGAATATCAAGGACCCGAGCCGCTTCAACGCCTTCATCGAACCGCTTGCGGTCCGGACGGAAGGGCTGACGCCCGACGGACGGCCGCGCGCCCGCGTGCGGATGCACCCGACGCGCAAGCACAGCAATCTCGGCGACAATGTCCATGGCGCGGTCAGCCTGGCGCTCGTCGACATCGCGCTGTTCGCGGCCTCGCATCAGTTCGGCGCGCTCGACGCGGGGCATTCGGTGACGCTCGACCTGTCGACGCAGTTCGTCGGCGCCGGCCGGGTCGGCGAACCGATGGACGCGCTGGTCGAACTGGTGCGCGAGACGGGGCGGCTGGTTTTCCTGCGTGGGCTCGTCGTCCAGGGCGAAGACGATGCGCATATCGTGCTCAGCTTTGCCGGGACGATCCGCAAGGCGAGCCGCAAATGACGGGCGCGGCCGCGAGCGGGGGCTGCCGTTCCGCATGACCGACCTGCTCGCTGCCTATGATAGGCTCGTCGCCGATGGCGAACTGAAGCCCGATCCCGAACAGCGCGCCGCCGCGGAACGGCTGGCCCGGCTGCAACAGGAACTGGAGGCCGCGCCGCCGCGCGGCAGCCTGCTCTGGCGGATCGCCGGCCGCAGGCCGGAGGCGCCGCGCGGCGTCTATCTGTGGGGCGCGGTCGGGCGCGGCAAGTCGATGCTGATGGACCTCTTCTATGACCGGCTGGCGATCCGGCGAAAGCGGCGGGTCCATTTCCACGCCTTCATGCTGGAGGTGCACGCGCGGATGCGCGAGGTGCGCAAGAGCGAGAGCGGCGACCCCATCCCGCAGGTGGCGGCGGCGCTGGTCGAGGATGTCCGCTGTCTCGCCTTCGACGAGATGGTGGTGAACAACAGCGCCGACGCGATGATCCTCTCGCGGCTGTTCACGGCGCTGATCGGGCATGGCGTGACCGTAGTCGCGACATCGAATCGGCCGCCGTCCGATCTCTATAAGAACGGGCTTAACCGCGAGCATTTTCTGCCATTCGTTGCGTTGATCGAGGCGAAACTCGACGTGATGAGTCTGAACGGCCCGACCGATTATCGCCGGCATCGGCTGGGCGACGGCAAGCGCTGGTTCGTGCCCGCAGACGCGGCGGCGACCGAGGCGCTGTCGGCTGCCTTCTTCCGCCTCACCGACTATCCGCCAGAGGATCGCGCGCACGTCCCCTCGCTCGACCTCGATGTCGGCGGCGGGCGGTTGCTGCACGTGCCAAAGGCGCTGAAGGGCGTCGCCGTCTTCTCCTTCAAGCGGCTGTGCGCGGAGGCGCGGGGGGCGTCCGACTATCTGGCTGTCGCGCGCCATTTCCACACGGTGATCATCGTCGGCATTCCGCGCATGGGGCCGGAAAACCGCAACGAGGCGGCGCGCTTCGTGACGCTGGTCGACGCGCTCTACGAATATAAGGTCAAGCTGCTGGCGAGCGCCGCGGCCGAGCCCGACCAGCTCTATGTCGCCGGCGACGGCGCCTTCGAGTTCGAACGCACGGCAAGCCGTCTCGCCGAAATGCAGTCGGACGATTATCTGGCTCTAGGCCATGGCCAGGATGATGCCGCCGACGATCTTGCCCCAACGCGATGAGTTGATGGCGACATAGGCGACGTTGCGGACGTAGCGGACCTCGTGCGCCAGATGGCCGAACGCCTGCTCGACGACGCGGCGCGCGGTCCGCAGCGGGCGTGGCGCGGCGACCTCGATCCGTCCGGGGCGTGGTGGCGGCAGCGGCAGCGTCGCAAAGCCGCCATTCGTGATCCGCGGATCGTCGGCGACGGCCCGGCACAGTGCTTCCATCCGCGCGACCGCCAGCCAATTGGGCACCGCGCGGTCGCGGCTCAGCAATTCGAAACTGTGGCTGAAAGCCGAGAACTGGATCGCGCCGCTCTCCGCCGCATGGTCGAGCGCGTCGCGCATTTCCTCTTCGGACATCGCGCAGAGCTGAGCGGGGCGAAAGCGGCCGCTGCCTTCCATCAGTCCGCTGACCGGGACCTCGCAGACACCGTGGTGAAAGCGCATGCCCATGTTCGCCGGGTCGAGCGTGATCGCGCAGCCGTGATCCCGATAGGCGCCGTTGAAGCTGCTGTCGTAGCGAAAGCCGAGCGCGGCGACCGCGCGCAGCGTGTCGTCGTTGGCGCCGAAGTTTCCGGCGCGGAAGGCAACCGGCCGCGGCACCCCGGCGCGCATCAATATGTCGCGGGCGAGGGCGATCAGCTTCTTCTGCGCCGGCAGGGGGAAATCGGCGATGTTGCGTCCCGTCAGCCGCCCCGCCGGATTGAACGGCGCGAACTGCAGCCATTCGGTATGGATGTGCAACTGCACCTCGTGACCGCGCCGAAGAATCGGCTCGACGATCGCCTCGACGATCCGCGGGCCATGAACCAGCGCGGGCATCGGGTCGACGAAGAAGACGCCCTTCAGGCCGTGGCGTTCGAGCATGTCCATCTGGAACAGGATGCCGAAGTCGCCTTCGCGGCAGCGACCGAGGATCGAGCTTTCGAAATTCGCGCGCGCGTCGACCCCCCGCTGGTGGAGCCCGGCGGAAAGTTCGGTGTCGAAACTGATGATTGCCCGCGTCATCGGCGGGGACCCTAGCGTACAGGGGGTAAAGGAGGGTTAATCGCCGGTCCGGGATTCCCGCTGGAAATGCGGGATCGTCGGAATGCCTCTGCCGGCTTTCCCCTTTGCCCGGCCGATCGGTTTCGCGCGATCCGGGAGGGGCGTTGCTTTTCCCGACGAACGTGCCCCGGAACCGATGCTTTCCGGCCGCGCCATCGCGGACGACCAAACCGCCTCATTCCCCATAATGATATTGCGAACTGTTTGCAGAAAAACCCGGTTATTCGTGCTTTTCGCGGTTGTTTCGCCTGGGGAATCAGCGTAGGGGCGGCGCGAGTCTTGGGACCGGCATGCGGCAATGGCCCGTGCCCCGCCGGTCCGTGAACCGCATTGCCGGGCTTGCCAGAAGGGAGTGCCGCGCGCCATGGGACGCAAAAAGATCGCTTTGGTCGGAGCCGGGATGATCGGGGGCACGCTCGCCCACCTCGCCGCCATGAAGGAAATGGGCGACATCGTCCTCTTCGACATTGCCGAAGGCATGCCCAAGGGCAAGGCGCTCGACCTTGCACAGGCGGGACCGGTCGAGGGCTATGATGCGGGGCTCAAGGGCACGAGCGATTATGCCGACATCGCCGGCGCCGACGTCGTCATCGTCACCGCGGGCGTGCCGCGCAAGCCGGGGATGAGCCGCGACGACCTGCTCGGCATCAACCTCAAGGTCATGAAGGCGGTCGGCGAGGGCATCAAGGCCAACGCTCCCGACGCCTTCGTCATCTGCATCACCAATCCGCTCGACGCGATGGTGTGGGCGCTGCGCGAATTCTCGGGGCTGCCGCACAACAAGGTCGTCGGCATGGCCGGCGTGCTCGATTCGGCCCGCTTCCGCCACTTCCTCGCCGAGGAATTCAACGTCTCGGTCGAGGACGTCACGGCATTCGTGCTCGGCGGGCACGGTGACACGATGGTTCCGGTCATCGAATATTCGACCGTCGCCGGCATCCCGGTTCCCGATCTGATCAAGATGGGCTGGTCGACGCAGGAGCGGATCGACGCGATCGTCGCGCGCACCCGTTCGGGCGGCGGCGAGATCGTCCAGCTCCTCGGCAACGGCTCGGCCTATTACGCCCCCGCGACGAGCGCGATCGCGATGGCCGAAAGCTATCTCAAGGACAAGAAGCGCCTGCTGCCCTGCGCCGCGCATCTGACCGGCCAGTACGGCGTCGACGACCTCTATGTCGGTGTGCCGGTGGTGATCGGGGCGAACGGAGTCGAGCGCGTCGTCGAGATCGCGCTGAACGAAGGCGCGAAGGCGAACTTCGACAAATCGGTCCACGCGGTCCAGGAGCTGCTGGTCGCGTGCAAGGGTCTGGAGCCGAGCCTGGCCTGAGTCCCGACGCCCCGCGAAGGCGGGGCCCGTCGCCCGCCCCCTCGAAACGAGGGTGCGGGTGAACTGGTATCTGGAGGTGGTCCCACCCGGGGCGCACGGAAAACGGAACGAAAATCTATGAGCATCCTGATCGACAAGAATACCAAGGTCATTACCCAGGGAATGACCGGCGCGACCGGCACTTTCCACACCGAACAGGCGCTCGCCTACGGCACGCAGATGGTCGGCGGCGTGACGCCGGGCAAGGGCGGCACGACGCATATCGGCCTGCCGATGTTCGACACCGTCGCCGAGGCGAAGCAGGCCACCGGCGCGACCGCGTCGGTCATCTATGTGCCGCCGCCGTTCGCCGCCGATTCGATCCTCGAGGCGATCGATGCCGAGGTCGAGCTGATCGTCGCGATCACCGAGGGTATTCCGGTGCTCGACATGGTCAAGGTGAAGCGCGCGCTGTCGGGCTCCAAGTCGCGG
Source organism: Sphingopyxis sp. 550B (assembly GCF_057401805.1). NCBI lineage: Bacteria > Pseudomonadati > Pseudomonadota > Alphaproteobacteria > Sphingomonadales > Sphingopyxidaceae > Sphingopyxis > Sphingopyxis sp. 550B. The sequence continues at coordinate 1,329,998 of NZ_CM171610.1, forward strand.
CTGATCGGCCCCAACTGCCCCGGCGTGCTGACCCCCGACGAATGCAAGATCGGCATCATGCCGGGGTCGATCTTCAAGAAGGGCAGCGTCGGCGTCGTCTCGCGCTCGGGCACGCTGACCTATGAGGCGGTGTTCCAGACCTCGAACGTCGGACTGGGCCAGACGACCGCGGTCGGTATCGGCGGCGACCCGGTCAACGGCACCAACTTCATCGACGTGCTCGAACTCTTCCTTGCCGACGAGGCGACCAAGTCGATCATCATGATCGGCGAGATCGGCGGCGATGCCGAGGAGCAGGCGGCGCAGTTCCTGATCGATGAGGCGAAGCGCGGCCGCAAGAAGCCGATGGTCGGCTTCATCGCGGGCCGCACCGCGCCTCCGGGGCGCCGCATGGGCCATGCCGGCGCGATCGTGTCGGGCGGCAAGGGCGATGCCGAAAGCAAGATCGCTGCGATGGAAGCCGCGGGCATCACCGTGTCGGCCTCGCCGTCGGAGCTGGGCACGACGCTGGCGGAGGTGCTGAAAGAGCGGGTGTGACCCCCAATTGCTCCCCTTTTTCGTGTGTCCCCGCGAAGGCGGGGACCCATTGCTGCGTCTCCTGGACCCCCGCCTTCGCGGGGGAACACGTCGGGACGATTTAGGATGGTCCCGCCCGGCTATGTCTATATCATGGCGAGCCGGAAAAACGGGACGATCTATATCGGTGTGACCAGCGATTTGCCGAAAAGGGTTTGGCAACATCGCGAAGGCATGATCGAAGGTTTTACGAAGCGTTATGGTTGCAAACTGCTGGTGTGGTTCGATAGCTTTGAAAGCATCCACGACGCCCGGCAGCTTGAAGTGCGGATGAAGAAATGGAACCGGGCGTGGAAGATCAATCGCATCGAGGAGCATAATCCCGAGTGGAATGATTTATCCGAAACGCTGAATTAGGCCTCTGGAGATCGGTCCCTGCCTTCGCAGGGGCACGAATAGGTTGGGAAAATGAACCTCGAACGACAAAGCTTCGACATCGACGAACCGCAGCCCGGACCGAGCTGGGCGCCCAGAAACTGGCCCCTGGTCGACAGCGACGACCTGACCGCCGCGCTCGATCCGCAGCAGATGCAGGTCGCGGTGAAGGCCGCCGCGGCGAAGGCCGGCGCGCCGCTCTCGAACGCCGAGGTCGAGCGCGCGGCCGACGAGGCGATCCGCGCGATGATGCTGATCCGGACCTATCGGGTGCGCGGCCATCTGGCGGCATCGCTCGACCCGCTCGGTCTGTCGAAGCATGAACTGCCCGCTGACCTCACCCCCGAATATCACGGTTTCGTCGGCGCCGACCAGGATCGGCCGGTCTTCCTCGGCGGAACGCTTGGGCTCGAAAAGGCGACGGTGCGCGAGATCGTGGCGATCCTGCAGGCCAATTACTGCGGGAATGTCGGCCTCGAATATATGCACATTGCCGACGTCGAGGAGCGGCGCTTCCTGCAGGACCGGATGGAGGGCGCCGACAAGCATGTCGAGTTCACCCCCGAGGGCAAGCAGGCGATCCTCAACAAGGTGATCGACGCCGAGGAGTGGGAGAAATTCCTCGCCCGCAAATATGTCGGCACCAAGCGCTTCGGCCTCGACGGCGGCGAGGCGATGATCCCCGCGATGGAAGCGATCATCAAATATGGCGGCCAGTACGGCGTGCGCGAGATCGTCTATGGCATGGCGCATCGCGGCCGGCTCAACATGCTCGCGAACGTGATGGCGAAGCCCTATCGCGTCATCTTCCACGAATTCCAGGGCGGCAGCGCGAATCCCGAGGCCGTCGGCGGTTCGGGCGACGTCAAATATCACCTCGGCACCTCGACCGACCGCGAGTTCGACGGCATCTCGGTGCACATGTCGCTGGTGCCCAACCCGTCGCACCTCGAAGCGGTCGATCCGGTGGTGCTCGGCAAGGTGCGCGCGCAGCAGGTGGTGCGCGACGACCTGATCGAGCATGAACAGGTGCTGCCGGTGCTGATCCATGGCGACGCGGCTTTCGCGGGGCAGGGGATCGTCTGGGAATGCCTCGGCTTCTCGGGCATCCGCGGCTACAACACGGGCGGCTGCATCCACTTCATCGTCAACAACCAGATCGGTTTCACGACCAGCCCGCAGTTCGCGCGCTCGTCGCCCTATCCGTCGGATGTCGCGAAGGGCGTCCAGGCGCCGATCCTGCACGTCAACGGCGACGATCCGGAGGCGGTGACCTTCGCCTGCAAGCTAGCGATCGACTTCCGCCAGCAGTTCAAGCGCGACATCGTCATCGACATGTGGTGCTATCGCCGCTTCGGCCATAACGAGGGCGACGAGCCGTCGTTCACCCAGCCGCTGATGTATGCCCGCATTCGCAAGCATCCGGCGGTGTCGGACCTTTATGCGCAGCGGCTGGAGGAAGAAGGGGTGATCGCGGCCGGCGACGCCGACGCGCACCGCCGCGAATTCACCGCGCGGCTCGAGGAAGAGTTCGAAGCGGCGAAAAGCTACAAGCCGAACAAGGCCGACTGGTTTGCCGGTCGCTGGTCGGGGCTGCACATGCCCGGCGATTCCGAACATGCGCGGCGCAATATCGCGACCGGCGTTTCGGAAAAGCTGTTCGACAGCATCGGCCGCATCATGACGACCATTCCCGACGACCTGCAGGTGCACAAGACGTTGCGCCGCGTCATCGACGGGCGAGCCGCGATGTTCGCCGACAAGAAGAATGGCGACGTGTTCGATTGGGCGACCGCCGAATCGCTCGCCTTCGGCACCCTGCTCAGCGAAGGCTATCAGGTGCGCCTGTCGGGCCAGGATTCGGGGCGCGGCACCTTCAGCCAGCGCCACGCCGTCTGGGTCGACCAGACCGACGAGCATAAATATATTCCGCTGAAGACCGTGCCGCACGGCCGCTTCGAGGTGCTCGACAGCCCGCTGTCGGAATATGGCGTGCTCGGTTTCGAATATGGCTATGCGATGGCTGATCCGAAGAGCCTCGTGCTGTGGGAAGCGCAGTTCGGCGACTTCGCCAACGGCGCGCAGATCATGATCGACCAGTTCATCGCGGCGGGCGAGGCCAAGTGGCTGCGTGCCAACGGCCTCGTGATGCTGCTGCCGCACGGTTACGAGGGGCAGGGGCCCGAGCATAGCTCGGCGCGCCTCGAACGCTTCCTGCAACTGTGCGCGGGCGACAATATCCAGGTGTGCAATATTTCGACCCCGTCGAACTATTTCCACGTCCTGCGCCGCCAGATGCTGCGGTCGTTCCGCAAGCCGCTGATCATCATGACGCCCAAGTCGCTGCTCCGCCACAAGCTGGCGGTTTCGCAGCGCAGCGACTTCATCGGCGATGCGCATTTCCGGCGCATCATGTCCGATCGCAACCCGCCCGAGGACGGCGCGATCCGGCGCGCCGTCTTCTGCTCTGGCAAGGTCGGCTATGATCTGATGGAGGCGCGCGATGCCGCGGGCCTGACCGACACGACGATCATCCGCATCGAGCAGCTCTATCCCTTCCCGGGCGAAGCGCTCGCGGCGCGGCTGAAGCGGATGACGAACCTCGAAGAGGTCGTCTGGGCGCAGGAAGAGCCGCGCAACAACGGCGCGTGGTTCTTCGTCGAGCCGCTGATCGAGGAAGCGCTGGACGAAGCCGGGCACAAGGGCAAGCGCGCCCGCTATGTCGGCCGCGCCGCCGCCGCCTCACCGGCGACGGGCCTGATGAGCCGTCATCAGACCGAGCAGGGCGCGCTCGTCGCCGATGCGCTCGGCCTGTCGGTTCGCGCCGAGATTCGCCGGACGAAGAAGAAATAGGGGCTGGCGCGCCCAACCCGATGCAACGACAATCCCGATGGTCAGGGGTAGTCCCTGTCCATGGTCCCCAAGGAAGAAGCGATGAGCACCGAAGTCAAAGTCCCCACCCTGGGTGAAAGCGTGACCGAAGCCACGGTCGGCGAATGGCTGAAGCAGCCGGGCGATGCCGTCGCGGTCGATGAACCGATCGCGAGTCTCGAAACCGACAAGGTCGCGGTTGAGGTGCCGTCGCCGGTCGCGGGCGTGATGGGGCAGCAGGTCGCCGCCGTCGGCGACACCGTCGCGGTCGGCGCGGTGATCGCGACGATCGAGGCGGGTTCGGGCAAGGCGCCGGCCGCGGCGCCCGCTCCGGCTGCCAAGGCCGAAGCCGCAGCCCCCGCGCCCGCCGCGACGGCCAGCGACAATGCGGTCGACACGGTGACGACGATGTCGCCCGCGGTGCGCCGCCTCGTGCTCGAACACGGCGTCGATCCCACGAAGATCAAGGGGACCGGCAAGGACGGCCGCCTGACCAAGGAGGATGTGCTCGCCGCCGCCAATGCTGCGCCCGAGGCCGCTCCCGCTCCCGCTCCCGCTGCGCCTGCCGCATCCGCGCCGGCCGCCGGCGGCGCCCCGGGGCGCCGCGAGGAGCGCGTCAAGATGACGCGGATGCGCCAGACGATCGCGAAGCGCCTGAAATCGGCGCAGGAAACCGCGGCGATGCTGACGACCTTCAACGACTGCGACATGTCGGCGGTGATGGCGGCGCGCGAGCGCTATCGCGACAGTTTCGAGAAGAAGCATGGCGTGCGCCTTGGCTTCATGAGCTTCTTCACCAAGGCGGTCGCGCTCGCCGCGCACGATATTCCGGCGGTCAACGGCCGGATCGAGGGCGACGAGATCGTCTATCACGACTATCTGGACGTTTCGGTTGCGGTCAGCGCGCCCAACGGGCTGGTCGTGCCGGTCGTGCGCAATGCCGAGAGCCTGAGCTTCGCCGAGATCGAGAAGGCGATCGCCGACCTCGGCAAGCGCGCCAAGGACGGCACGCTGACGATGGCCGACATGACGGGCGGCACCTTCACCATCTCGAACGGCGGCGTGTTCGGCGGCCTGATGTCGACCCCGATCATCAACCCGCCGCAGTCGGCGGTGCTCGGGCTTCACCGTATCGAGGACCGCCCGGTCGTGCGGAACGGCGAGATCGTGGTCCGCCCGATGATGTATCTCGCGCTCAGCTACGATCACCGGCTGGTCGACGGCCGCGAGGCGGTGACCTTCCTCAAGACGATCAAGGAAGCGATCGAGGACCCGACGCGGCTGCTGATCGATCTTTAAATATCCCACATCCGTTCGGGCTGAGCTTGTCGAAGCCCCGTTCTTCTCTTGAGAGCGACGGATTGAGAAAAGTACGGCCCTTCGACAAGCTCAGGGCGAACGGAGATTGAAATGTCGGACTTTGACTACGACGTCCTTGTCATCGGTGCCGGGCCCGGCGGCTATGTCGCCGCGATCCGCGCGGCGCAGCTGGGCCTGAAGACCGCGTGCGCCGAAGGACGCGAAACACTCGGCGGCACCTGCCTCAACGTCGGCTGCATCCCGTCGAAGGCGATGCTCCACGCGTCCGAATATTTCGAAGCCGCCGCCGGCGGCGCGATGGCGAAGATGGGCATCAAGGTGAAGCCCGAACTCGACCTCGATACCATGCACGGCCAGCGCAAGGACGCGGTCAAGGGCCTGACCGGCGGCATCGAGTTCCTGTTCAAGAAGAACAAGGTCGACTGGCTGAAGGGTTATGCGAAATTCACCGCGGCCGACACGGTCGAGGTCGCGGGCAAGGCGGTGCGCGCAAAGAACATCATCGTGGCGACCGGTTCGTCGGTGACACCGCTTCCCGGTGTCGAGGTCGATAACGCCAAGGGCGTGATCGTCGATTCGACCGGCGCGCTCGAACTCGCGAAGGTGCCCGGCCACATGGTGGTGATCGGCGGCGGCGTGATCGGGCTCGAACTCGGCAGCGTGTGGCGCCGCGTTGGCGCCAAGGTGACATGCGTCGAGTTCCTCGATCAGATCCTGCCTGGCATGGACGGCGATGTCCGCAAGGAAGCGAACAAGATTTTCAAGAAGCAGGGCATCGAGTTCAAGCTCAAGACCAAGGTCACGAAGGCCGAGGTGAAGGGCAAGAAGGCGGTGCTGACGCTCGAACCCGCTGCGGGCGGCGATGCGGAGACGCTGGAAGCCGACGTCGTGCTGGTGTCGATCGGGCGCCGCCCGAACACCGACGGGCTCGCGCTCGACAAGGCTGGACTCTCGGTCAACAAGCGTGGCCAGATCGAGGTCGATCATGATTTTCGCACCGCGGTCGACGGTATCTGGGCGATCGGCGACGTGGTGCCGGGGCCGATGCTCGCGCACAAGGCCGAAGATGAAGGCATCGCCTGCGCGGAGAATATCGCGGGACTGACCGGCATCGTGAACCACGACGTCATCCCGTCGGTCGTCTATACCATGCCCGAGATCGCCGGGGTCGGCCTGACCGAGGAAGCCGCGAAGGAGCGGGGAGAGGTCAAGGTCGGCAAATTCCCGATGCTCGCGAACAGCCGCGCCAAGACGAACCACGAGCCCGACGGCTTCGTCAAGGTGATCGCCGACGCGAAGAGCGACCGCGTGCTGGGCGTCTGGTGTATCGCCAGCGTCGCGGGCACGATGATCGCGCAGGCCGCGCAGGCGATGGAATTCGGTGCGACGAGCGAGGACATCGCCTACACCTGCCACGCGCATCCGACGCACAGCGAGGCGGTGAAGGAAGCCGCGATGGCGGTGACGGGCAAGCCGATCCATATCTGACGCCGCCGTCGGCGGTCGGGGCACGAACGGGGGAGAGTGACGATGGCGGCACGACTGGGATTATGGATGGCGGCATCGATGGCGGCGGCGTGGCCGCTCGCCGTACAGGCGGCCGATGACGCCGTTCCGGTGGCTGCCGCGCCTGATCTTTCGGTCGTCAGCCAGCGCCTCGACGCGTTGCTCGACCGCGATTATCCGGCGCTCGAAGCGCTTTACAAGGATCTGCACGCGCACCCCGAACTGGGGATGCAGGAGGTACGCACCGCCGGCATCCTCGCGGCGCGTCTGCGCGCGGCGGGTTTCACCGTGACCGAGAAGGTTGGCGGCACCGGCGTCGTCGCCGTGCTCCGCAATGGTGTGGGGCCGACGATCCTCGTCCGCGCCGACATGGACGCGCTGCCGCTCGAGGAAAAGACCGGCCTGCCGTGGGCGAGCAAGGCGCGCGCGACCTATGAGGGCAAGGACGTGCCGGTGATGCACGCCTGCGGTCACGATACGCATGTCGCCTATCTGGTCGGCGTCGCGCAGGCGCTCTCCGCGATGCGCGACAGCTGGTCGGGGACGGTGGTGCTGATCGGCCAGCCAGCCGAAGAGCCGCTGCAGGGTGCCCGGGCGATGCTCGACGACGGGCTGTTCAAGCGCTTTCCCAAGCCCGATTTCGGCTTTGCCGCGCATGTCAGCAATCTGCCCTCGGGCGTGGTGGCGATCAAGGCGGGGCCGTCTTCTTCGGCATCCGACAGCTATTCGGTCGTTTTCCATGGGCGCGGTGGTCATGGTTCGATGCCTGCGGCGACGATCGACCCGATTCCGATCGCGGCGCGCTTCGTCACCGACGTGCAGACGGTAATCAGCCGCGAAAAGGACCCGGCGGCGTTCGGCGTGCTGACGATCGGCGCGATCCAGGCCGGCAGCGCGCCCAACATCATCCCCGACAGCGCCGAGGTGAAGGTCAACCTCCGCTCGCAAGCACCCGATGTACGCGAACTGCTGCGCAGCGGCACCGCGCGTGCGGCGAAGGCGGCGGCGCAGATGGGCAATGCACCCGCGCCGACGATCAGCTATCTGGGCGGCACCGGTGTGCTGATGAATGATGAGAGCATGGCGGTCGCGGCGGCCGCGACACTGAAACCCGCGTTCGGCGACCGCCTCGTCTTCGCACCGGCGAGCGCGCCGCCGATGTCGGGCAGCGAGGATTTCTCCGAATTCGTCGATGCCGGCGTCCCGTCGATCTTCTTCGCGATCGGCGGCTACGATCCCGCCGTCCTTGCGGCGCTCAAGGCGAAGGGCGAACCTGCGCCGACCAACCACTCGCCTTTCTTCGCCCCGCAGGCCGAGCCCGCGATCCGCAACGCGGTGACGGCGATCGTGCTGTCGATCGTCGGCGGTGTCCGGCCGGCGGAGCACTGACCGGCCCACGCCGATGGACACCATCGACAACGCGCTGCTCGTCCGCCTGCTTGATCTCGTCGGGATCGGCGTGTTCGCGCTGTCGGGCGCGCTGATGGCGGTGCGGTTGCGACAGACCTTGGTCACGGCCTGCTTCTTTGCATTGGTCACGGGCGTCGGGGGTGGCAGTGTGCGCGACCTACTGATCGGCGCGCCGGTGTTCTGGGTTCAGGACGGCGCAATCGCCGCGGTGTGCATCGCGATCGCGCTGATCGTCTGGCTCACCCCCGAACGATGGTGGCGGCGCGGGCAGTTGCTCGAATGGGCCGATGCGGTCGGGCTCGCTGCCTACAGCGTCTTCGGCACCGCCAAGGCGATGGCGTGGGGCGTGCCGCCGGTGCCGGCGCTGATGATGGGCGTCATCACCGGCTGCGTCGGGGGCACGATCCGCGACGTGCTGGCGGGCGTGCCGTCGATTATCATGCGCCCCGAAATCTATGTGACCGCGGGGGCGTTGGCATCAGGCCTGTTCCTGGCGCTGCTCTGGCTCGGCGCCGGGACGGCCGCGGCGGCGGTGACGGGCGCGGCCGCGGGCTTCATCCTGCGCGGCGCGGCGATCAACTGGTCGCTGGGCCTGCCCACCTATGGCCGCGCCGGCGGCGATGGGCACGCTGACGCTTGACCATCGCGCGCGGCGCGGCAAGGTTGGCGTCCTTTGGCAGGGGACACGCATGACGACCGACCGGACGACCGCCAACGGCATCAGCATCGCCTTCGAGGACAAGGGGCCGCGCGATGCGCCCGCGATCCTGCTCGTCATGGGATTGGGCGGGCAGCTGACGCTGTGGCCCGACGAGTTCGTCGATGCGCTGGTCGCGCGCGGGTTCCGCACCATCCGCTACGACAATCGCGATGTCGGCCTGTCCACCCGCTTCGATGCGGCTGGGGTGCCCAACCTGAAATGGATGTTCGTCAAGGCTGCGCTGGGCCTGCCGGTGCGCAGCGCCTACCGGCTCGCCGACATGGCCGACGACGGCGTCGCGCTGCTCGACCGTCTGGAGATCGACCGGGCGCATGTCGTCGGCGCGTCGATGGGCGGGATGATCGCGCAGCATATCGCCGCCAGCCATCCGGGCCGCACCCTGTCGCTGACCTCGATCATGTCGACGACCGGCAACCGCCGCCTGCCGCGCGCGAAGAAGGAAGCGATGCAGGTGCTGGCGAACCGGCCGATGAGCGGCGATCCGGAAGACATGATCGCCTATTCGGTGCGCGCCGCGCGGGTCATCGGCAGCCCCGGCTATCCGGCGGAGGAGGAGCGTTTGCAGCGCCGGGTGCGCGGCGATTTCGAGCGCGGCTGGTATCCGCAGGGCGTCGCGCGCCAGATGGCGGCGATCGTTGCCGACGGCGACCGGCGCCCGATGCTGAAGGCGGTGCGGGCGCCGACCCTCGTCATCCATGGCGAGGCCGACCCGCTGGTCCCGATCGCGGGCGGCCGGGACACGGCGGCGCATATCGCGGGGGCGCGGCTGATGACGATCCCCGGCATGGGGCACGACCTGCCGCTGGCGCTGGTCGACACGCTCGCCGATGCGATCGCGGAGCACGCCAAAGGCGCGGCCGTGGCGGCCTGATCGGCCGTCACCTCAACAGCAACGCCAGCGCGGCGAACACGCCTTTCGGGCTGGTCGCGCCCGGCCGCGGCACCACCGGCAGATAGGCGCGGCAGTCGAGGCACGCCGCCTGCACCGACCCCGACGCCGACAGCATCGACAGGTCCTGCACCAGCCGTCGTTCGGCCAGCTGCCGATTCATCGCCGCGATGCCGAACCAGCCGCGCGGCGCGGCGGCATCGGCGCTGTCGTCACGCGTCAGGCTGGCGAGCAGCTTCGACCACTCGCTCGGCTCGTCCTCGAAATATTTGGCGTGGAAGGCGCCGTCGACCTTCGCCAGCTTCGCCGCCGCGGCCAGCGCGTCGGGCAGGCCGCCGAACTGGTCGACCAGCCCGATCTGGCGCGCCGTCCCTCCGGCCCATACCCGGCCTTCGGCGATCGGCAGCACCTTGTCGAGCGGCTGCTTGCGGCTCTTGGCGACGAGGCCGGTGAAGCGGGCATATATCTGCTCGACGCTCGCCTGTGCGAGCTGGTTGAACGGTTCGTTGACGCCGCCCAATATGTCGGGCTGGCCCGACAGCGGCGTCGTCGCGATGCCGTCGGTGGTCACGCCGATCTTCGCCAGCGCCTGATCGAAGCTCGGCAGGATGCCGAAGACACCGATCGAGCCGGTGATCGTGTCGGGCTCCGCGAAGATGCGGTCGGCGGGGGTTGATATCCAGTAGCCGCCCGACGCCGCGACATTGGCCATCGATACGACGATCGGCAGCTTCTTCGCCTTGGCGGCGAGCAGCGCCTGGCGAATCTGTTCGGACGCCAGCACCGATCCGCCCGGCGAATCGACGCGCAGCACGATCGCCTTCACCCCGCCGTCGCTCGCGGCGTCGAGGATGTGACCGGCGATCGTTTCCCCGCCGGCGGTTCCGTTCGAGGCTTCGCCGTCGACGATCTCGCCCGCCACCGGGATCACCGCGATCGCGCGGCCCTTCTGCGCGGGCGGATTGGCAGCGACCCAATTGTCGAGCGGGATGGCGTTATAATCCCACGGCCGGCTGTCGTCCGCGACGCCGCTGATTTCAGCCACGCGCGCGCCGAATGCCATGCGTCCGCCAAGCTTGTCGACCAGCCCGGCGGACAGCGATGCCTGGCCCAGGTCGCCGCTTGCCGCCCGGACCGCGCCCGGCGTATCGGCGATGAAAGCGTCGAGCTTTGCCTTCGGCCTTGCCGCCTTCACGTCGGCGAGCCACTTGTCCCACAGCACGCCGGCATAGGCGAGGTCGGCCTGCTTCGCTTCGGGCGACTGGTCGCCGCGCAGATAGGGCTCGACCGCGCTCTTGAAGGTGCCGACGCGATAGATGTGGGCGGTGATGCCGAGCCGGTCCATCAGCCCCTTGTAATAGAGGCGCGACCCGCCGGGCCCGGCGATGGCGACGCCGCCCATGTCGTCGGCCCATATCTCGCTGGCGTGCGCCGCGACCTGATAGCTGTCGGTCGTGTAGGCGGTGGCGAAGGCGAGCACCGGCTTTTTCTTCGCGCGCACCTTGTCGATCGCGGCGCCGATCTCTGCGAGCGAGACCTGCCCGCCGCCCAGGAAGCGGTCGAGATCGAGGACGACCGAGGTCACGCGCTTGTCGTCGGCGGCGGTTTCGAGCGCCTGGACGATGTCGCGGACGCGATATTCGCGAAGCTGCGCGCCGCCCGAAAGCGCCGCGAACGGGTCGATTTCCGCCGGCTGCTCGGTGACGATTCCGTCGAGTTGGAGCAGGAGCGCCCCGTTGCTGACCGGCAGCGAGGCGTTGGGACGGCCCGCGAGCAGGCCGAACAGCGCCGCGAAGAACAGCAGCAGGAAGACGAGCGCCAGCCCATCCTTGATCGCCACGAGCAGCCGCCAGACCCGGCGCGGAAAGCTGATCGTGCCGCGCGGCGCATCGTCGCCGGGCAGCCGACGGCGTACGGGGATGGCCCAGGGGCCGGCGGGATTCGGGGCGGAGGTTGGGGCGTCGGTCATTGTGCAAATCTAGTGCGTGATGATCCGAGATGGAACCGTCATTGCGAAGAGCCGAAGACGGCGAAGCGATCCCATCTCTCCTCGCGCTTGCGGGAGCGGAGACGGCGTCACAGCCATCCTTCCTGCCGGTACCAGCGCACCGTCTCGGCGAGGGCATCGGCGGTGTCGACGGCGGGGCGCCACAGGTCGGGCGGCGGACAGGCGCCCTCTGCCGCCACCCAGTCCGGATGCGCGATATAGCGGGCGCGGTCGGCGGTCAGCTTGGCGCGGTGGCGGCGCACCAGCATGTCGAGTCGGCCTCCGGCGTGCAGCAGCGGCGCCGGGACAGCGAGCGTCGCGACGCGATCGCGCCCGACGGCGCGGCCGATGGCGCGCGCGAAGCCGCGATGCGACCAGCCGCCGGGCTGGCCGTCGTCGGGTTCGTAGGTCTGCCCGACGCCGGCATGGCGCTCCGCCGCGAGCGCGACCAGTAGCCGCGCCAGTTCGTCAACGTAGATCGCCGACATCCGGCCGCGCGGCGGGATCAGCATCAGGCTGCGCCGCGCCATGCGGAACAGGTCGAGCATCTCGGTATCGCCAGGGCCGAAGACGGCGGGCGGGCGCACGATCGTCCAGTCGAGTCCGCTCGCCTCGACGATCGTCTCGGCGCGCGCCTTCGACCAGCCATAGTGCGACAGGCCGGGTTCGCGCGCGGCGAGCGAGGAAACGTGGACGAAGCGCCGCACCCCGGCGCCGCGCGCGGCCTCGACGACATTCGCCGTGGCGACCACGTTGCCCGCCTCGAACGCTGCGCGGGTCGGGACGTTGACCACGCCCGCGATGTGGAGCAGCGCATCGGCCCCGGCCGCCATCTCTGCAAGGCTGTCGGGCCGGTCGAGCGCGCCGGCGATCCATGTGACGCCGTCGCGCGCCTCCTGCGCCCGGCGGGTGAGCGCGCGGACGTGCCAGCCGGCTTCGACCGCCTGGCGCAGCGTCGCGCGCCCGACGAAGCCGGTTGCGCCGGTCATAGCCAGCGTGGGTTGCATCAGAGCCGCCCCTGCACGGGAAGGATTTGGTCGCGCGTCATCACAGCAGCACCATGTGGTCGCGATGAACAACCGCACTGCGCGGTGCATGGCCGAGCGCCGCCTCTTGCGCGTCACGCCCGAGGCCGAGGATCGCCGCGGCGTCGGCGACCGGATATTCGGACAGGCCGCGCGCGACGATGCGCCCGTCGGGGCCCGCGATATCGACGATGTCGCCGCGCGCGAAATCGCCGCTGGCGGCGGTGACGCCCGCCGCGAGCAGGCTGGCGCCGCCCTGTAGCGCGCGGAGCGCGCCAGCGTCGATGGCGAGCCGGCCCTTGACGGTCAGTCGTCCCGCGAGCCACGCCTTGCGCGCGCTGGCGCCGCGCTTGGGAAGGAACAGCGTATACCGCGCCTCGGCCGACAGCGGCCGGTCGATGCGGCCCGACGCGATCGCGAGATGCGCGCCCGCGGCGTTGGCGATGCGTGCCGCCGCGATCTTCGACACCATGCCGCCCGATCCCATGCCCGAAGCCGACCCGGCATCGGCCATCGCCTCTATCCGCGCGTCGATGCGCTCGACCCTTGCGATATGCCGTGCGCCGGGAATCGCAGGATTGCGGTCGTAGAGCCCGTCGACGTCGGACAGCAGCACGACGCCGTCCGCCCCGGCCGCCTGCGCGACGCGCGCCGCGAGCCGGTCGTTGTCGCCGAAGCGGATTTCGGCGGTCGCGACGCTGTCATTCTCGTTGATGATCGGCACGACGCGCAGCGAGAGCAGCCGGTCGAGCGTCGCCGCGGCGTTGAGGTAGCGGCGACGATGTTCGAGATCGTCGAGGGTCACGAGCATCTGTGCCGCGGTGAGACTCTCGGCGCCGAGCAGCTCGGCCCAGACCTGCGACAGCGCGATCTGGCCGGTCGCGGCGGCGGCCTGCGCATCCTCCAGGCTCGCGCGCCCGCCCTTGGCGAGCCCCAGCCGCCGCGCGCCCAGCGCGATCGCGCCCGACGACACGACTGCGACCTGCTGCCCGGACCGCGCGCGCACAGCAATATCGGCGGCGATCCCAGCGACCCAGTCGCGCCGCACCGCGCCATCGGGATCGACGAGCAGCGCCGATCCGATCTTGACGATCAGCCGCGGACAGGAGGCGGGAGGGAACAGCATCATGCCGCCGCCGATAGCGCGCGCGGCGCGGCGCGCCAATGCGAATATCCCCGAGTCGCACAGGGAAAAATGGGAATGGCGCCTTTTCGGGCGAAACCGGCTGGCCTGCGGTTTCGCCCGTCAGGTCGTTCAGATCGGCGACCAGTCGCCGCCGGCGTCTTCTCTTTCGTCGCTGCCTGGTTGGGGATGATCGATCGCTTCGAGCAATTTGTCGAGCACTGCCTCGACCCCCGCGCCGCTCGCGCCCGAGAGCGCCATAACAGGCTTGCCGCTCTCTTCGGCGAGTTCCGCCGATAGCGCCGCGATCAGTTCGTCGTCGAGTATGTCGACCTTGTTGAGCGCGACGATCACCGGCTTGTCGGTCAGCCCGGCGCCATAGGCCTCTAGTTCATCGCGCACGATGCGATAGCTGGTCGCGACATCCTCATCATTGGCGTCGACGAGGTGCAGCAGCACGCGGCAGCGTTCGATATGGCCGAGGAAGCGGTCGCCGATCCCAGCGCCGTCGGCGGCGCCCTCGATCAGCCCGGGAATGTCGGCGATCACGAATTCGCGACCCTTGTGGCTGACCACGCCGAGCTGCGGCCGCGTCGTGGTGAAGGCATAGGCGCCGACCTTGGCCTGCGCGTTGGTGACGGCGTTGATGAAGGTCGACTTGCCGGCGTTGGGCAGGCCGACGAGCCCCGCGTCGGCGAGCAGCTTCAGCCGCAGCCACACCCACATCTCCTCGCCCGGCCAGCCGGGGCCATGCTGGCGCGGCGCGCGGTTGGTCGAACTCTTGTAGCTCGCATTGCCGCGCCCGCCGTCGCCGCCGCGCAGGAAGACGACGCGCTCGCCCGCCCGGGTCAGATCGGCGAGCGGCGTCCGTTCGTCATCGTCGGCGAGGATCTGCGTGCCCACCGGCACCTCGATCACCAGATCGTCGCCGCCCGCGCCGGTGCGGTCGCGGCCCGCGCCGGGGGTTCCGCGCCTCGCCTTGAAATGCTGGGTATAGCGGAAGTCGATCAGCGTGTTCAGCCCGGCGACCGCCTCGAACACGACGTCGCCGCCCTTGCCGCCGTTGCCGCCGTCGGGGCCGCCATATTCGATATATTTCTCACGCCGAAAGCTGACGGCGCCGGGGCCGCCGTCGCCCGACTTGATGAAGATCTTGGCCTGATCGAGGAAATGCATCGCCGCCCTTTACGGGGAAGGCGGGGACTTGGCTAGGGATCGTCGCCCCGGCTTGCGCCGGGCGATAGTCAGCAGCCCGGCTTCCCGCCCTGTTCGGCCCAGAAGGTTCCGATCCGCCCGGCGATCAGTTCGGTCGCCAGCGCGCGCGCGGTGTCGCGCGGCAGGCCCAGCGCCTCGGCCATCGGGCCGCCGAGGTGCGCGTCGCCCATCGCCATCAGTACCAGCGCGAGTGTGTCCTCGTGCATCAGGCGCTTTTCGTGCGCGTCGGGGGCCATGCCGTCGATCAGCCGGTGGATCGCGGCGATGATCGGGTCGAGCGAATCGTCGTTGCCGGTCGCCGCCATCCACGTCGCCAACGCCCCCGCGCCGCCGCTGTCGAAAGCGTCGAAGGCGAGGTCGACGATCTCGCGCACGTTGCGTTCGCCCGGCGGCGAGGCGGTCATCTTTGCGGCGATCGTGTCGCACACCGTTTCGGCCAGATAGGCGGCCAAGGCCTTTTGCAGGCCTGCCGCGCTGCCGAAATGGTGGAGCAGATTGGCGTGGGTGCGGTCGATGCGTCCCGCCACCGCCTTCAGCGTCACCGCCTGCGGCCCCAGTTCGATCAATATCTGACGGGCTGCTTCCAATGCGACCGACCGGCTCTCCTCCGGGCTCAGTCGCTTCTTTGCTATTGACACCACTGTAAGTAATTCCTAGATACTTGCCCCTGAGGCGCCCCCGCGCCTTCACCCCCTATTCGCCGGTGAGGAAGATATGTCCAGCCTTTCGCTCTCCCCCACGCCGCATGATCTGGCGATCACCCCGCGCGACATGCGCTTCGGTCGCGACGACCGGCAGGGGCGCTGGTGGCTGAACGGCGATCCGATCGCCTCGACCTTCCACACCGCGCTGTCGGTGACCTTTCCAAAGGGCGAGGCGATGTTCATCGAGGCGGTGAAAGCCCACCGCGATGGCGTGCCCGACAAGCTGGCGCGCGAGATTCGCGCCTTCACCCAGCAGGAAGTGATCCACAGCCGCGAGCATGTCGTCTTCAACCGCAAGGCGGAGGAGGCGGGCTACGACCTCTCCGAACTCGAGGCCGATGTCGACGCGGTGATGGAACTGATCAAGCAGCGACCGCCGATCGTCAACCTGATGGCGACGATCGCGCTCGAACATTATACCGCGATGCTCGCGGCGATCATGCTCAAGGATCCCGCCATGTATCAGGGGGCCGAGCCCGAGTGGGGCGCGCTGTGGAAATGGCATGCGATCGAGGAGATCGAGCACAAGGGCGTCGCCTACGACACCTGGCTTCACGCGACGAAGGACTGGAGCCGCTGGCGGCGCTGGAAGGCGAAGTCGCTGATGATGCTCGTCGTCACGGCGCGCTTCTGGCCGAAACGCGTCCGCGGCATGAAGATATTGCTACGGCAGGACGGGCTGACCGGCTGGCGGGTGACCGCGCGCATCTGGTGGTACCTGCTCGGCAAGCCGGGGGTGCTGCGCAAGAGCCTGCGGCCCTGGCTTGCCTATTTCCTGCCGGGCTTCCACCCCTGGAACCATGACGATCGCGCGCTGATCGGCCGCTATGAGGGCGCTTATGCCGACGCGCTGATGCCCGCGCATTCGTCGGCGGCGCCCGCGGCGGCCGCTGCCGCCTGAAGCGTCGGGCTTTCGCAAGCAGAGCGTTTCGCGAAGGCGGCCGGACCGGTCTTCTCTCTCCCGGTCGTCCGGCTGCCTTCGCGGAAATCGCGGGCTTGCATGACGGCGATTGCCGTCCGCGGCGCGATGCGGCATGGCGCATCCATGATCAGTGCTCCCCCCGTCATCGAGACCGACCGTCTGCGCCTGCGCGAGCATCGCCTGTCGGACAAGGATGTCCATATCGCGATGTGGGCCGATCCGCGCGTGACGCGCTTCATCGGCGGCGAGCCGCGCGCGCCTGATGTCGCGTGGGGCAAGTTCCTGAGCTCGGCGGGGATGTGGCCGGTGCTCGGCTATGGCTATTGGGTGTTCGCCGACAAGGCGACCGACCGGCTGGTCGGGCAGGGCGGCCTGTCCTATTTCTGCCGCGGCATCGCCGAACTGGAAGGGCAGCCGGAAGCGGGCTGGGCGTTCGACGCCGACCACTGGGGCATGGGCCTGGGGACGGAGGCGATGCGCGCGGTTCTTGGCTGGGCCGACGCGACGCTCGACGCGGCCGAAGTGCGCTGCATCATCGATCCCGGCAACGAGGCGTCGGAGCGGGTGGCGGAGAAGCTCGGCTTCCGCCTGATCGGCGACAGCGACGCGCTGGGCCATGTCGTCGCGATTTACAGCCGCCCGCGCGGGGGGTAGCCCCGCTTTCGTCATTGCGAGCGTAGCGAAGCGATCCAGTGCGGATTTCGCCTGCTTCATGCTGGCAAGGGGCCGTTCCCCGGCGCAAGCCGGCGCCCACGCGAGGCAGCGCCAAGCTATCAGGACCCCGGCTTGCGCCGGGGAACAGGGGTCACGGATGCTGAAACAAATTCAGCACGACGGAAAAAGGACAATGCGGAAACCGGGATTCCCGCAGATCGCAGGCCGTCGACGCGGTTTCAGGCCGGTTCCACCACCAGCACGCCGCCATCGGCGCTGACGACGCGGACCTTGGCGCCCTCGGCGGCGTCGGGGCCGTGGACCGGCCATTCGCCGTCGCCGACCTTCGCGCGGCCGCGGCCGTCCTCGATCGCCCGCGTCACCGTCAGCACCTCGCCGACCAGCCGCCCGGCGCGCTGGTTGAGGTGGGGATCGGCGGACGCGATCGGGTTGGCCTTCAGCCAGCGCCGCGCGGTGTAGAGCGCGATGAACGACAGGATCGCGAAAACGCCAAGTTGCAGCGGCACCGAGATCGGCACGATCCAGGCGACGACCCCGGTGACGATTGCGGCGGCGCCCAGCCAGATGAGGAAGAAACCCGGCGCGACGATCTCCGCCGCGGCGAGCAGCACGCCGAGCGACAGCCACACCCAATGCGGGTCCATGTGCGACAGCCAGCCCGGCACGTCAGGCGCCCTTGCGTTCGATGGCGTCGCGCGCCAGTTCGCCGATGCCGCCGAGCGTGCCGATCAGCTGCGTCGCCTCGACTGGGAAGAGGATCGTCTTGCTGTTCGGGCTGGTCGCGAACTGGCTGACCGCCTCGACATATTTCTGCGCGACGAAATAGTTGATCGCCTGCGCGTTGCCGCTGGCGATCGCGTCCGACACCATCTGCGTCGCCTTCGCCTCTGCCTCCGCCTCGCGCTCGCGCGCCTCGGCGTCGCGGAAGGCGGCTTCGCGGCGCCCTTCGGCCTGCAAGATCTGGCCCTGCTTCTCGCCCTCGGCGCGCAGGATTTCGGAGGCGCGCAGACCTTCGGCCTCGAGGATCGCGGCGCGCTTTTCGCGCTCGGCCTTCATCTGCCGCGCCATCGCGTTCGAGATGTCTGCGGGCGGGCGGATGTCCTTGATCTCGACGCGGGTGATCTTGACCCCCCAGGGCGTCGTCGCGTCGTCGACGACATGCAGCAGCCGCGTGTTGATCTCGTCGCGCTTCGACAGCGTCTCGTCGAGGTCCATCGACCCCATCACGGTGCGCAGGTTGGTCGTCGTCAGGTTCATGATCGAGAGGTAGAGGTCGCTGACTTCATAGGCGGCCTTGGCGGCGTCGAGCACCTGGAAGAAGACGACGCCGTCGACCGCGACCATCGCATTGTCCTTGGTGATGATTTCCTGCCCCGGAATGTCGAGCACCTGCTCCATCATGTTCACCTTGCGCCCGACGCGGTCGAAGATCGGCATGATGAAGTTGAGCCCGGGCTGGGCGGTGTGCGTGTAGCGGCCGAAGCGCTCGATCGTATAGGCATAGCCCTGCCGCACGGGCGTCAGTGCCCAGACGAGGAACACCAGCGCCAGAACCACCAGTGCGAGTGCGAATTCCATCGGTCGTCCCTCCTGCAAATCCTTTCCCTTATTGCGGCAATGGCGCGGGTGCGCCACAGAAAAGCGCATGATCGACTTTGCCCCCCGCTCGCTGCTCTACGTCCCCGCCTCCAACGCGCGCGCGCTTGAAAAGGCGCGCGGGCTTGCTGCCGACATGCTGATCGTCGACCTGGAGGATGCGGTGCCGGCGGACCGCAAGGCGGAAGCGCGCGAGGCGATGCGCGCCGCGGTCGCCGCGGGCTTTCCCGGCAAGCGCGTCGCGGTGCGGATCAACGGTACCGGCAGCGCGCATCAGGCGGCCGATCTCGATGCGCTTGCCGGGCTGGCGCTCGACGCGGTGGTGCTGCCCAAGGTCGATGCACCCTCCGATCTCGCTCCCGCGCGCGGACTCGGCCTGCCGCTGTTCGCGATGATCGAGACGCCCGCCGCCATCTATGCCGCGCGCGACATCGCCGCCGACCCGGCGACGCACGGGCTGATCGCCGGGCTCAACGACCTCGCGCACGAGCTGAAGCTTCCCGACGGGACCGATCGCGGCGCAATGAGCCACGCGATCCAGGCGATCGTGCTTGCCGCGCGGGCCGAAGGCGGCTGGTGCTTCGACGGCGTCTATAACGCCATCGACGATGCGGCGGGCTTTGCGGCCGAGGCGGCCGACGGGCGGCGGCTCGGCTTCGACGGCAAGACGCTGATCCACCCGACACAAGTCGATCCGTGCAACGCCGCCTTCGCTCCGTCGCCGCGTGAGATCGTCGCCGCCGAGGCGCTCGTCGCAGCCGCGACCGGCGGGGCGCAGCGACACGAAGGACGGATGATCGAGGACATGCACGTTGCTGCGGCACGGGCGTTGCTAGAGCGGGCGGGGCGCGGATAGGAGATTCGCGCAGAGGCGCAGAGATCGCGGAGGGTTCAGGCCGACAGGCTTCCTCATTCCGCGACCTCGGTTCGAAATCTGCGGTTGAGAGAAATAGCTGCGGCGCGGAAAAGGCTATTTCTCCATACCTCCGTGTCTCCGCGTGAATCCTGTCATGCGACCACCTGTTCTCCCCTCCCGCTTGCGGGAGGGGAGGCAGGTTTTTGCGGCCAAGATGACCTGCCGATGCCTTTCGTCGTTCGACGAACGCGCCTTGCCTGCCCGGGGCGGGCATGCCATGCGGCGCATCCATGAAAACGCCGAAATTCCGCGCCGCGCTTGCCGCCGTGGCGCTTGTCGCCCTTGCTGTCCCCGCCGCCCAGGCCAGGGACGATGCGCCGGTCACCGAGATCGAACTTGCCAATCATATCCGCACCCTGTCGGGCGACGCCTTCGAGGGGCGCGCGCCGGGGACCGGAGGCGAAGCGCGCGCCATCGCCTATATCGTCGGCGAGTGGGCGAAGGCGGGGCTGAATCCGGTGCAGGGTAGCGCCACCCCCTGGCTCCAGCCGGTTCCGCTGGTCGAGACGCAGGCCACGGGAAGCCAGGCGCATTTCAAGGTGCGCGGGCGCGATTTTGCGATCGAGGAGGATGGCGTCATCCTGACCGGCCGCGATGCCGCGGCGGCGCTGTCGGACCTGCCGGCGGTCTTCGTCGGCTATGGCGTCGACGGCGAAGGCCGGGTCAACGCCGACGTGCGCGGCAAGCTGGCGATGATGCTGATGGGCAATGCGCCGTTCGGCGACGACCTGCCGCGCTATCGCGAACGGCGTCAGCTGCTCGCCGATGCGGGCGCCTCGGCGGTGCTGGTGATCGCGACCGACGCGCTGCCCTGGGCACAGCTTCGCGATGCGCTGGGCAGTCGGACGACGCGCCTCGCTGACGCGAAGGCCGGCCCGCCGATTGGCGGCTTCCTGTCGCTCGAGGCGAGCGACGCCCTGTTCGCCAAGGCGGGGGAGGACGGCGCGACGGCGCGGGCGGCGGCCGCGGCGGCCGACTTTCGCGGGCTGGCGCTGCCGGTCACGGCCGACCTGTCGGCGACGGCGACCGTCCGCAGCGTCGACAGCCATAATATCATCGCGAAGCTGCCGGGCGCAAAACCCGACGGCAAGGCGGTGCTATTCCTCGGCCATTGGGATCATCTGGGCATCTGCGCGCCCGAAGGGGCGGCCGACCGCATCTGCAACGGTGCGGTCGACAATGCGAGCGGCATCGCGGTGCTGATCGCGGTCGCCCGGCGGCTTGCCAAGGGACCGCGCGCCGACCGCGACATCTATTTCATGGCGACGACGGCGGAGGAGAAGGGGCTGCTCGGCGCGCGCTGGTTCGCCGATCATCCGGTGCTGCCGCTGACCGACATCACCGTCGCGCTCAACATCGACACTATCGCCGTCTCGCCGCGCGGCACGCCCGTCGCGACGATCGGTCGCGGGCGCCCCGCCCACGACGCGCTGGTGCGCGAGGTCGCGTCCGCGCTCGGCCGCGCGATCGACGACGATGGAGAGGCCGACCCCTTCATCCAGCGGCAGGACGGCTGGGCGCTCGGTGCCAAGGGCGTGCCGTCGCTGATGGTGGGGGGCAGCTTTTCAGACATGGGGCTGCTGGAGGCGTTTCTGGAAAGCGACTACCACGGACCCGGCGACGAATTTTCGGACAAGGTGCCGCTGGGCGGCGCGGCCGAGGATGCCGACCTGCACGTCGCGCTGGGGCGGGCCTTTGCCGATACCAAGCGGTGGCCGGGGACGAATTAGTGCATCGAGTCTTGATCTGAGATGATGCTGACTGAACGTACGCCGCTCTCGTCATTGCGAGCGGCAAAGCCGCGCGGCAATCCAGAGTAGACGTAAACTGCCATGGATTGCTTCGCTCCGTTCACAATGACGCACCGGACAATCGAAAACCATCGCCCTGCGAAAGCCGCGGCCGCTGGCTGACGGGCGCGAGATCGTGCGTGGCCCCCGGCTTTCGCCGGGGCGACGTTTATCTATCAGGCCGCCTGCTTCGCCCGGTCGGCCATTTCCTGGTTCAGCATCTCGGCCAGCAGGAACGCCAGTTCCAGCGACTGCCCGGCGTTGAGGCGTGGGTCGCAGTGGGTGTGATAGCGGTCGGCGAGGTCCATCTGGGTCACGTCCATCGCGCCGCCGGTGCATTCGGTGACGTTCTGGCCGGTCATCTCGATGTGGATGCCGCTGCCGTGCGTTCCCTCGGCGCGGTGGACGGCGAAGAAGCCGCGTACCTCGGCGAGGATGCGTTCGAACGGGCGCGTCTTGTAGCCGGTCGAAGTCTTGATGACATTGCCGTGCATCGGGTCGCACGACCAGACGACGGGGTGACCCGATTCCTTCACCGCGCGCACCAGCTTCGGCAGATGCGCTTCGATCTTGTCGTGACCATAGCGGGTGATCAGCGTCATCCGCCCCGGCACATGGTTCGGGTTGAGCGTGTCGAGCAGCCGCAGCAGCGCGTCGGGCTCCAGCGTCGGGCCGCATTTCATGCCGACCGGATTGCCGATGCCGCGCAGATATTCGATATGCGCCGACCCCTCGAAGCGGGTGCGGTCGCCGACCCACAGCATGTGCGCCGACGTGTCGTACCAGCCGCCGGTCAGGCTGTCCTGCCGGGTGAGCGCCTGCTCATAGGGTAGCAGCAGCGCCTCGTGGCTGGTGTAGAAGCTGGTGCCCTTGATCTGCGGGACCGTTTCGGGCGTCACGCCGCACGCCTCCATGAAAGCGAGCGCCTCGGAAATGCGCGCGGCGGTTTCCTGATATTTCTTGGCCCATGGACTGCGGTCCATGAAATCGTGCGTCCAGGCGTTGACCTGATGCAGGTTCGCATAGCCGCCGTGCGCGAAGGCGCGCAGCAGGTTGAGCGTCGCCGCCGCCTGGCTGTAGGCGCGGACCATGCGCCGCGGGTCGGGCTCGCGTCCCACCGCCTCGAACGCGATGTCGTTGATGATGTCGCCGCGATAGCTCGGCAGCTCGACGCCGTTCACTTCTTCCATGTCGGCCGAGCGCGGCTTGGCGAACTGACCCGCCATGCGGCCGACCTTCACCACCGGCACCTTTGACGCGAAGGTCAGCACGACCGCCATCTGGAGCAGGACGCGGAAGGTGTCGCGGATGTTGTTCGGATGGAATTCGGCGAAGCTTTCGGCGCAATCGCCGCCCTGCAGCAGGAAAGCCTTGCCTTCGACCGCCCGCGCGAGTTCGTCCGTCAGCGCCCGCGCCTCGCCCGCGAAGACCAGCGGCGGATAGCTCGCGAGCTCGCGCTCGGCCGCGTTCAGTGCGGCCTCGTCGGCGTAGGTCGGAAGCTGGCGGGCCTCGTGCGAGCGCCAGCTATGCGGTTGCCATGGTTGCGTCATCTTTTGCGTCTTCTGCTTCCAAAATCGAATCTCGCGCGCCGCCTTGGCTCGGATGGGCCAGGGAAGCAAGGACAGGAAATTAGCATCATCGGCCCATTTATGCACCCGCGCTTTTCTTGCGCCGCGGAAACTGGTAATTTGCTGCGGTTTCGGCAGGCGCGATCGGGGGCGCACCGCCGCGCGCCGTTCGGAAATTGGTAACCGTTTCATACCTAAGTGTCTCGACGGGACCACAACGCGAAACGAAGGCTATGGCACACTTCGATTCCGCCTGGTTCGGCTATGCCGCCCTGTTGTTGCTGCTCGCGACAGGCTTTGCCGTCCGCATCGATCATGTGCGGATCGGAATCGCGCTGGCGGCGCTGCTCGCCCTGCCCATGGCGCTGTTCGGTCGCGGCCCCGGCGGGGTGGCCCTGCTCCTCGCGCTGCTCGCGCTCGTCAATTTCGGCCTCGGCCTTCGCGGCTGGATCCGCGACACGCGAATCGCTTTCTCGCCCGAGGAGCAGCAGTTGCGCCAGTTGCATTTCGGCGGCCTCGGTCCCGTCGAGGCGCGGCGCCTGATCGACCAGGGGCACTGGATTTCGGCGCGCCGCGGCGAGGTGCTGATCCGCGAGAACGAGGCCGTCCCCAGCCTCTTCTATCTGGCGGAGGGAGAGGCGGCGATCCAGCGCGACGGCGCCGATGTCGGCCTGCTGTCCGACGGTGCGCTGATCGGCGAGGCGACGGTGCTCGACGGAGCGAATGCGACGGGAACGGTGACGCTGGCTACCCGGGCCCGGCTGTGGTTCGTGCCCGCTGAGGCGCTGCGATCCTATCTGGCGGCGAACCCCGGGATCGCGGCGGCGCTGCACGAAGGCTTCGCACGCGCCCTGCGCGGCAAATTGGCGAGCGCGAACACTCGCCTTGCCGACCGGACGCCGCTATGACCCTGAACTGCGCGTTCATTGCAACGCTGAAGATTAAATAACGCGCTGTTCCGATTCGAAATTTGAAGGTGTGAAAATGCCCGTCACCCTATTCGGGATTCCCAACTGCGACACCGTCAAGAAGGCTCGCGCCTGGCTTGCGGATCGCGGCGTCGATTATGCGTTTCACGATTACAAGAAAAGCGGCGTCGACGCCGACCAGCTGGAGGACTGGACCCGCCGATTCGGTTGGGAAAAGCTGCTCAACCGGTCCGGCACGACGTTCCGGAAACTGCCCGACGAGGTGAAAGCCGATCTGGACGCCGCGAAGGCGATAGCGATCATGATCGCGAATCCCTCGGCCATCAAACGCCCGGTCGTGGTCCATGATGGCGGGGTATTGCTGGGCTTCGACGCGGCCGAATGGGAGCAGGCGCTGTAGCGGACCCCGTCCACCCACAACCCGTCTTGCGGCCATGGAAATTGTGAATCATCCTCGCGCGCGAGGGTGAGGGACATGGTCAGACGACAACGCCGATACGAATATAGCGAGGAAGACAGGGCGGCGCTCGACCGGCTCGACCGCGATTTCCGCCGCTCGCTGCTCAGCTGGTTCGGCCGCCGCACGCGCGACCGCGCCGATCTGGAGGACATGGTGCAGGAGGTGTTCGAGCGCCTTATCAAGCGCGGCGGCGCCTCCGAACTCGAACGCCAGAATCTCAGCGCCTATGTGTTCGAGACCGCCAGCAGCGTCCTGACCGATCATCTGCGCAAGAAAGTGACGCGCCATTCGGACGCCCACGAACCATTCGATCAAAATCGGCATGGGGGTGCGGATTTCTCGCCCGAGCACGTTCTGATGGATCGGCAACAGCTTGCGCGGGCGACCGCCGTGCTGCTCGAACTGCCGGAACGGACCCGGGTGATATTTGTGCTGAGACGGCTCGAAGGCATGCGCCTGAACGACATAGCGAAGCGGCTCGGAATATCCGTGAGCGCGGTGGAGAAGCATATGCAGCGCGCCATCACCCACATCATGCGAAGGATCGACTTCGAGTGATGACAATCCCCTTTCCCTCGACCCTGCGCGGACTGGCGCCCGACGAGGCCGCCGCCGCGTGGCTCGTCCGCATCGACGCGGGACCGCTCGGCCCAGAGGAACAGGACGAGTTCGACGCCTGGCGCGCGGAATCGGCCGCGAACGCCGCCGCTTTCGCCAAGGCCGAAGCCGCATGGAACCTGTTCGACAGCGTGCCGGATGACCCCGCGCTGGACGCCCTGCGCGCCTCGGCGCTCGCGGCCGGGAAGGAACCGCGGCGCGGCCTGTGGGCCGGGATCGGCGTCGGTATCGCGGCCTCGCTGCTCGCGGCGGTCGCGCTGGGCACCGATTATCTGCCGTTCGGTCAGAAGACCGACGCCCCGCAGGTCGCGGCCCGATCCGTCCCGGCGACCGCCGCCGCCCCCAAGGCACCCGACAGCGGCGAGTTCGCCACCGCCAGGGGCGAGCGCCGCACCGTCCGCCTTGCCGACGGCAGCGCGATCACCCTCAACACCGACAGCGCGATCCGCGTCGGCTACGTCGCCGACCGCCGCCTCGTCCGCCTGCTGCGCGGGCAGGCGCTGTTCGAGGTCGCGAAGGACCCGCATCGTCCCTTCGTCGTTCAGGCGGGCGCGAAGCAGGTCACCGCGCTCGGCACGATCTTCGAGGTCCGCTTGCTCGACTCCGACCGCATGAAGGTCACGCTGGTCGAGGGCAAGGTCGTCGTTGACGAGGGCGAGGATCGGCCCGCCGCCGATGCGCCTGTCATGATCCCCGCCGTTCTCGCCCCCGGCGAGGCGCTGCTCGTGTCCGACGGCGCGCGGCCCGTGAAGTTCAAGGCCGACATCGACCAGCAGCTTCGCTGGCGCGAGGGCTTCGTCGAGTTCAACGACGCGACGCTGGCCGAGGCCGTTGCCGAAATGAACCGCTATTCGGGCAAGCAACTCGTCATCGACGATCCCGCGACCGGCAATCTGCGCGTCAGCGGCGTGTTCCGCACCGGCAGCCCCGAACGCTTCGCCGCCATCGTCGGCGAGCTTCTGCCTGTCCGCCAGCGCTCGCTGCCCGACGGTGGGGTCGAATTGCGCGCCGGGCGTTGATCTCTCGCCCGCAACCGGTCTCTCTTCTTCCGTCATGCTGAACTTGTTTCGGCATCCAAGGCCAGGCCTCTCCTTCAAGGCCGCGTTTATTCGAGGGCAGGCGATGGCCCCTGAAACAGGTTGGCAATTATCCCTTTTCGACAAGGAACTGTTCCCCGGCGAAAGCCGGGGTCCATGCGGGGCAGCGCCGTGCCATCTGGACCCCGGCTTTCGCCGGGGAACAGCTCCTAGCTTGCCTGAAGGGTATATATCCCAAACAAGTTCAGGGTGACGACGGAGGGAGAATGCGAAGCGGAGGGACTGAGAGAAGGAGCGCCATGACGCTACGGTAAGGCAGCACTGCGGGCTGTGCGGAAATTTTCTGCACATTTCCGATGCGGATTTTTCGCCCGCTCACGTTCTGATGTCCGACGCCGTCAACCGGCGCGGAGCATCACAGAGGGAGGGGCAAGCATGGCATTCGCTACACGCACCGCATTTTCGTTCAAGGCGGCGATGTATCTGGGGGTCGCCACGCTGGCGGTGAGCGCGGCCGGCGCGGCGCAGGCGCAGGCGGCCGAAGCGAAGCAACTCGACATTCCGGCGCAGGCGCTCGCGAACACGCTGACCCAGATCGGGCGGCAGACCGGCAGTGAGGTCGTCTTTCAGGCGGGCGACGTGCGGGGACGCAACGCCCCAGCGGTGCGCGGCGCGCTGACCGCCGGTCAGGCGCTGGACGCGGCTTTGCGGGGAAGCGGCCTGCGCGCCCGCCATACCGCGCAGGGAGCTTATGTCGTCGAACGCGCCGCGACCCCGCCGCCCGCCGCGCGCAACGAGATCGACGATGGGTCGGAAATTGTCGTCACGGCGCAGCGGAAGGAAGAGAAGATCATCGACGTGCCGATCGCGATGACGGCGCTGTCGTCGAACCGGCTGGACGATCTGAAGATCGAAGGCGGGGCGGAGTTGTTGCGCGCCGTCCCGAACGTCAGTTTCACCAAGACCAATTTCAGCATGTATAATTTCTCGATCCGCGGGATCGGGACGCAGTCCATTTCCGCAACGAGCGATCCGGCGGTCGCCGTCAGCTTCAACTCAACGCCGCTCGTCCGCAATCGCCTGTTCGAAGCCGAATTCTTCGACATGCAGCGTATCGAAGTGCTGCGCGGGCCGCAGGGCACGCTCTATGGCCGCAATGCGACGGCCGGTGTCGTCAACATGATTCCCGCCCTTCCCGACACGCGCGCCTTCGCGGGGGAAGTGAAGGGCGAAGTCGGCAACTACAGCACGACGCGCCTCAGCGGGATGCTGAACGTGCCGCTGTCCGACACGCTGGCCGTTCGCGCCGCCGGCGCGTGGACCAAGCGCGACGGTTTCGATTACAACAACTTCCTCGGCACCCGCATCAACGGGCGCGACCTGTGGTCGACGCGCGTGTCGGCCCAGTGGGAGCCCAGCGACCGTTTCAAGGCCAATGTCATCTGGCAGCATTTTTCGGAAGACGACAATCGGTCGCGGTCGGCCAAGCAATTGTGCACGACCGATCCCGGAATCGACCGAATTGGCGATGTGGAAATTACCGACCTCAGTCTTCGCGGCCGTATCGGCCAGGGGTGCCTGCCCGGATCGCTTTATGACGATGCGGCCTTTGGCAAGCCCAATAGCAATGCGCTCGTTTATCTTTACTTTCCACATTATTATTTGACTGTCGGAAATCGGTTGGAGGGCCGTACGCAGATTCCTGTACGCGCGGTCACCGCTGATCCGATGGGCGGCGGTATGCAATCCAGGAACTTGCGGGAAATCGAATCCAACTGGGATCCGATATTCCGTGCCAAAAATGATGTCGTCCAGTTCAACTGGGAATATAAGCCGTCCGAAACCCTGCAATTTATCTCGCAAACCGCCTATTCCCGTGATCGCTTCTATTCATCGCAGGATTATAACCGGTTCCTTACGGAACCGATGTTTGCGGATAGCTCAGCTCCGCCTATGTATGCAGGTTCGAGATTGATTGATTCGGAAGAATTTCCGGGGCCGACACCGGGCGGTGTGTATTGCGATCCACAATTGGGCTGTTCGGATCGCATGGTGTCGGCGGATTTGAGCCGGTCGAGAAACCGGCAATGGTCCCAGGAATTCCGCCTTCAATCCAGTTTTGACGGGCCGCTCAATTTCCTGGTCGGTGCCAATTATCTCGATTTCAAATCGCAGGACGATTATTATGTCTTCAACAATATGTTCACCTATATCGCTCAGTGGCAATATAGTAGGGCACCAACTATAGCTGCTGCACCTGGTTTTGCTGGTTATGGATGGGTATTACGGCCCTGCGAATTGGGCAATGAAGATCGAGAATGTCCCTATGTTGATCCTAACCAAATCGACAGTTTAAACAATCAGGGTCACAATTACTTTCTTAGCCAGAACGGTGTTCGTATTAAATCGAGAGCACTTTTCGGTGAATTATATTATAACATCAATGATAATTTGAAATTAACCGTTGGCGTTCGTTATACAAAGGATAAGAAAAAAGCAGATCAAATTCCCAGTCAGCTATTATTGGGTGGAGGAAGGAATAATCCAAGTACCGTAGCTAACGGTGGCCCTGATGATCCATATGGTTCCCAGTTTATTGGAGATATCACTGGTGGTCGTGTCAACAGCGGCTATCCCGCTCAGGATGATATCAATCAGTCATGGGGGAAATTCACTGGGCGCGTGGTGCTCGATTGGAAGCCGGATATCGGCTTCACCGACGACAGCCTCATCTATGCCTCGATATCCCGTGGCTATAAGGGCGGCGGCGTAAATCCGCCTAGAATCGATTTCAACCCGAATGTGGTGCAGTTCCAATTCCTGCCGCAGACCTTCCGTCCGGAATATGTCAATGCCTTGGAAGTGGGCATGAAACATAGCTTCAACGGCGGCCGCTTCACATTGAACGCCACTGGGTTTTTCTATGATTACAAGGATTTTCAGGTTTCGCAGATCGTCGACCGCATTGCCTATAATGAGAATTTCAATGCGACGAGCTGGGGCCTGGAACTGGAGGCGGCATGGCGCCCGTCGCGTGCTTTCAGGGTCGATGGCAATCTGGGCTATCTCCGGACACGATTGGGCAAGGGCGCGCAATCGATCGACGTGATGGACCGGACGCAGGGCGACCCCGATTGGGTCGTGCTACGGCCCTGGCTGCAGGTGCCGTCCAACTGCATCGCCCCGCGCGCCCTGGTGGAACAGCTGTTGCGCGTGGAGGCTGGTAAGTTGATACCTCCGTCGCCGGGAACCACCGCACAAGTTTTGGCCACCCTATGCCCGGGCGCGGACCGTTTTGGCAGCTGGAATCCCGCCAGGCCGGTCAGGGTCGGTACCCTCAATTACTGGAATCCCAACCGGGGGAACGTGCTTGTAAATCCGGCCTATGGTTTCACCTATGATCCGCTGGCGCCCTATAATCCCGCAACTGTCGGTGCGCTCGTGCCCTATGATCCCGCCAATCCCGAAGCCTGGATCGGGGGGTCGAGCGGCGCGCCCAATGGTGGCCGCGGATTTTATGCGGACCTCGAGGGGAATGAGCTGCCCAACGCGCCGCGCCTGACCGCAAATATCGGTTCGCAATATACATTCTTCCTCGAAGGCGGCGATTGGGAACTGACCTTCCGCGGCGACTATTATTTCCAGTCGAAAAGCTTCGGCCGGGTTTACAACACGGAGTTCGACAGGTTGCGGGCGTGGGACAATATGAACGTCGCCGTCATGCTGACCAGGCCGGAATCGGGTCTCTCGTTTCAGCTCTATGTCAAGAACCTGTTCAAGAAAATGCCGATCACGGGGTTCTTCGTGAACAGCGATGACAATGGCCTGACGACCAACGTGTTCACGCCGGACCCGCGCATCATCGGGTTTAACGCATCGATGAAGTTCTAAATCTTCTCCGCCCACTCCACTGGGGAAACCTCGGGTCGATGTCGTGCTCACTCCCAGGCCGACGTCGGCCCGGTCTTTTTACACTCCGATGACTTTGGATTGACCCAGTGCCATCATGCTCGGGACGCGGCGCTCAACGAAAGCGCGGACCATGATGTTGAACCAGGTTCAGCATGACGAAGAGCGGGATGGGCGCGGCGAAGCCCGCGCCCGCACGTGAAACTTTTTCCTCCGGACCCCGAAAACCGCTGGCCAAGGCGGCGGCGTTCGGCCTATTTTCCGCACGTGGTCAGGCTCCCGCTGCTCGCCGCCGATGACCGGCAGGCCCGCCTTGCGGCATGAGGCGCTGGTACGCCGCCGTGCTGGCGTTGCTTTTGCCCGCCGGCTGTGCCGCTGAGCCGATGGCGGCGGTGCCCACCCTCGACGGCCAACCGCCGATCGTCATCGCGCATCGCGGTGCGTCGGGTGAGCGACCCGAGCATACGCTGGCGAGCTATGAACTGGCGATCGAGCAGGGGGCCGATTTCATCGAGCCCGACCTGGTGTTGACGAAGGACGGCGTGCTCGTCGCGCGGCACGAGAATGAGATTTCGGAGACCACCGACGTCGCCGACCGTCCAGAGTTCGCGGATCGAAAGGCGACCAGGCGGATCGACGGCAAGGACGTCACGGGCTGGTTCACCGAGGATTTCACCCTCGCCGAACTCAAGACGCTGCGCGCGAAGGAGCGCATTCCGCGGCTGCGCGGCACTGCCAACGACGGCAAGTTCGAGGTTCCGACCTTCGAGGAGATTCTCGACCTTCTCGCGCGCGTGAACATGGAGCGCACCCATCCGGTCGGCGTCTATCCCGAGACCAAGCATCCGGGCTATTTCGCCGCGATCGGTCTGCCGCACGAGGCGCCCTTGCTCGCGCTGCTCGAAAAATACGGTTATCGCGGCCGAACGGCGCCGGTGTTCATCCAGAGCTTCGAGGTCGGCAATCTCAAGGCGATCCGCGCGAAGAGCGACCTGCCGCTAATCCAGCTGATGGACGATGAGGGCGGGCCCGCCGATGACCCGCGGACGAGCTATGCCGCGATGGCGTCGCCCGCGGGGCTGAAGGCGGTCGCCGCCTATGCCGACGGCATCGGGCCGAACAAGGCGATGGTCATCCCGCGCGGCGCGCTGGGCACGCTGGGCGATCCGACGTCGCTCGTCCGCGATGCCCATGCGGCGGGGCTGAAGGTGCATCCGTGGACCTTCCGCCGCGAGAATTATTTCCTGCCGCTGGGCGACAAGAGCGGGATCAATCCGGCGGGGCACGGCGACCTGGCGGCGGAGATCGCCGCCTATCTGGCGACGGGGATCGACGGGCTGTTCAGCGACAACCCGCGCGAGGCGGTGCCCGCGGTGAAGGAAGGAGCGTCACGATGACCGAACGCGCACTGGGCAAAAGCGGCCTGTCGATCCGGCCGTTCGTACTCGGCGGCAATGTCTTCGGCTGGACCGCCGACCGGACGGCGAGCTTCGCGATTCTCGACCGCTTTGCGGCGCGCGGCGGCAGCATGATCGACACCGCCGACGTCTATTCGGCGTGGGTGCCAGGGCATCGGGGCGGCGAATCCGAGGCGATGATCGGCGCATGGCTCCGCGAAAGCGGCGCGCGCGACCGGGTGCTGATCGCCACCAAGGTCGGGATGGGGGAGGGCGGCCTGCGCCCCGATGCCGTTCGCGCGGCGGCGCAGAGCTCGCGCGACCGGCTGGGGGTCGACGCGATCGATCTCTATTTCGCGCACCAGGACGATCCCGACGTGCCGCTCGACGAGGTGCTGGGCGCGTTCGGCGAATTGCGCGACGCGGGGATCGTGCGCGCGATCGGCGCGTCCAACTATTCGGCCGAACGGCTGGGCGAGGCGCTGCGCGTCGCCGATGCGAAGGGGCTGCCGCGCTTCACCGCGATGCAGCCCGAGCTCAATCTGCTCGACCGCGCGCAATATGAAGGTGCGCTCCAGCGGCTCTGCATCGCCGAGGGGCTCGGCGTCATTCCCTATTACAGCCTCGCCGCCGGCTATCTGTCGGGGAAATATCGCAGCGCCGACGATCTCGGCCAGAGCCCGCGCGGCTACAAGGCCAAGGCCTATATGGCGGGCAAGGGGCCCGCGGTACTCGCGGTCATGGATCGCATCGCCGCCGAAACGGGCGCCAGCCTGGCGCAGGTCGCGCTCGCCTGGGTGGCGGCGCAGCCGGGCGTCACCGCACCGATCGCCAGCGCGACTACGGTCGCGCAGCTCGATGACATCATGGACAGCATGGCGCTGCGGCTGACCGGCGAACAACTGGCCGCGCTGACCGAAGCGGGGGCCTGAGGAGCGGCAACGGACGGGGGACGGCGTGCGACTGTCTGTCTCCCTTCCCGCTTGCGGGAGGGGGCGGGGGTGGGTCGGCGCCGTCGCGAAGGCCCGCCCCGCTGCGGCTGGCAAACGAGTTCGCAAGCTTCCACATTGGATTGACCCACTCGTCATTGCGAGCGAAGCGAAGCAATCCAGGGCGGATTGCGCATACTCTGGATTGCCGCGTCGCTTCGCTCCTCGCAATGACGATTCCAACTCATGTCATCATGCTCTAGCCTTGCTGCCCCTCCCGCGAGCGGGAGGGGAGACGGCATACCGCCTGTTCGAGTTGCGTTGCCTCCCGACGAAACTCTGTCTTTCGCAGCGCAACATAAATCGCTAGGCTCCCGTCCCATGTCCACGCTCCCCAAGACGCTCACCCTCGACACCTCGACCAGTCGCGCCAACCCGACGCCGCAGCCGATGAAGCGCCTGACGGTGCCGCGCATCCGCCAGCGCAAGGGGGGCGAGCCGATCGTCATGCTCACCGCCTATACGGTGCGCCAGGCGCAGCTTCTCGATCCGCATTGCGACATGCTGCTGGTCGGCGATTCGCTCGCGCAGGTGATCTATGGCCTGCCGCATACCGTCGCGGTGACGATGGAGATGATGGCGCTGCACGGCGCCGCGGTGGTGCGGGGCAGCTATCATGCCGCGGTGATCGTCGACATGCCCTTCGGCAGCTATGAGGCCGGCCCCGAGCAGGCGTTCGCCAACGCCTCGCGCCTGCTCAAGGAAACCGGCGCCGCCGCGGTGAAGGTCGAGGGGGGCAAGGTGCTTGCCCCGACGATCGAATTCCTGACCCAGCGCGGCATTCCGGTGATGGGGCATGTCGGCCTGACGCCGCAGGCGGTCAACATCCTCGGCGGCTATGGCGTGCGCGGCAAGAGTGACGAGGAAGCGCGCTCGATCGTCGAGGACGCGGTCGCGGTGGCGAAGGCCGGCGCCTTCTCGATCGTCATCGAGGGCGTGCTCGAATCGATCGCGATCGAGATCACGAACAAGGTCGCCTGCCCGACGATCGGCATCGGCGCTTCCGCGCAGTGCGACGGTCAGGTGCTCGTCACCGACGACATGCTCGGCATGTTCGAGCGCGTGCCGCGCTTCGTGAAGCGCTACAGCGACATGGCGAGCGTCATCGACGGCGCGGTCCGGGACTATGCCGAGCAAGTCAGGTCCCGTTCATTCCCGACATCCGAACAGATCTACGCCGGTTGAGGCCGGACGAATGGGCGCGGCGCAGCCCGGCGGAGCGCCGCCGCGGCCGGGTGAGTGAATCGCTTGGCCTTTCCGGGCCTCGCCGCTAAGGAAAGCGACCGGCGGGCCATGCGCCCCGCGCCCGTAGCGAGACGATGGAGGTTTGATTGGCCCTGAGCCCGGACAATGCCGCCTTTTTGCTGGAAGTCGACGAGGCGGTCCGCAAGGACCGGCTCGACACGCTTTGGCGGCGCTATGGCTGGTGGATCATCGGCGCGATCGTCGCGGCATTGGTCGCCTTCGGCGGCTGGCTCTATTGGGGCCACGCGCAGCAGGTGCAGCGCGGCGAGCAGGCCGAAGCGCTGGTCGCGGCCTTTGAAAAGGCGGCGGCGAGCCAGCCGAACGCCGCGGCGAAGGATCTCGAGACGATCGTCGCGGAGGGCAGTCCCGCCTATCGCTCGGCCGCGCTGATGCAGCAGGCGAACATCAAGGCGCAGGCCGGCGACCGCAAGGGCGCTGCCGCGCTGATGGCGAAGGTCGCGGGCGACAAGAAGATCGACCCGGCGCTGCGCAACGCCGCGCTGCTTCGCCAGACCGCGCTCGAATTCGACACGCTGAAGCCGCAGGCGGTGATCGACCGCATGAAGCCGCTGGTCGAGGCGAAGGACCCCGCGTCGAGCTGGTTCGCCAGCGCCGCCGAACTCAGCGCCATCGCTTATTATCAGCTCGGCCAGTACGATCGGGCGGGCGAACTCTATGGCCGTATCGCCAAGCTGCCCGACGTACCGAAATCGCTCCAGTCGCGCGCGGTGCAGATGGCGGGCATGCTGGGCGTCGATGCCGTCACCGACCGTGCCGGCGAAAGCGCGGACAAGGATCGCAAGGACGCCGCCGGGTCGCAGACGGCGGCAACCGAAAAGACTGAGGAAACCAAATAATATGCTGAAGAAGCGGCATTATATTCTCTGCGCGGCCCTGTTGGCGCTGCCCCTGTCGGGCTGCGGCGCGTTCAAGGACAAGGGCGGACCCAAGACGCCGACGGTCGGCGAGCGGGTGTCGATCCTGTCGAACGACAACAGCATCAAGGTCGATCCGGCGACCGCGGAGATCGCGGTGGTGCTCCCCGAGCCCGTCGTCAACGCAAGCTGGGCGCAGTCGGGCGGCAACGCCTCGAAGGCGATGGGCCATGTCGCGCTGGGCGCGACCCGCGCGCGACTGTGGCAGGCCAGCATCGCCGGCAGCACCAAGAAGCAGCGCCTCGCCGCGTCGCCGGTCATCGCCGACAATCGCCTGTTCGTCGTCGATACTGACGCGGTCGTCTCGGCCTTCGCGGCCGACACCGGTGCCTCGCTGTGGCGCACGCCGATCGGCAGCACGGGCAAGGATTACAAGGATTCGCTGTTCGGCGGCGGTGCCGCGGTCGACGGCTCGGTCGTCTATGCGACCAGCGGGTCGGGCGATGTCGCGGCGCTCAACGCCGCCGACGGGTCGGTGATCTGGAAGGTGAAGCCGGCCGGTCCGCTGCGCGGCGCGCCGACCATCGCCTTCGGCGGCGTCTACGTCATCAGCCAGGATAATCAGATCATCGCGCTCAGTGCCGCCGACGGCGCGGTGCAGTGGCAGGCGACCGCGTCGCTCGAACCCGGCAGCGTCTTCGGCGCCGCCTCTCCCGCGGCGGGGCAGGGCACGATCGTCGCCGGCTTCTCGTCGGGCGAGGTGCAGGCCTATCGCTACGAGAACGGCCGCGACCTGTGGGAGGATGCGCTCGCGCGCACCTCGATGGCGCTGTCGGTGTCGACGCTGTCCGACGTCGATGCCGATCCGGTGATCGATCGCGGCCGCGTCTTCGCGCTCGGGCAGGGTGGCCGCATGGCGAGCTATGAGCTCGTCACCGGCCAGCGGACCTGGGAAATCTCGATCGCCGGCATCTCGACCCCCTATGTCGTCGGCGAGTGGGTCTATGCGATGACCGACGATGCCAAGCTGCTGTGCGTCGCGCGCGGTTCGGGCAAGGTGCGCTGGATTCAGCAGCTTGCGCGTTTCCGCGTCGAGACCGACAAGAAGAAGAAGGACCCGATCCGCTGGACCGGACCGATCCTCGCCGGCGGCAGGCTGATCGCGGTCAATACCGAGGGCACGCTCGCCGAATATTCGCCTACCGACGGCTCGCTGCTCGCCTCGACCGAGTTCAAGTCGCCGCTGTCGCAGACGCCGGTGGTCGCCAACAATATCTTGTATATTCTGGCGGACGACGGACAGATCACCGCCTGGCGATGACGGGATGGGGCGCCGCGCGGCCCCGCATGATAGGATAAGCAGATGGCGCGATCCGCAACGATCGCCATTGTCGGCCGGCCCAATGTCGGCAAGTCGACCCTGTTCAACCGGCTCGTCGGCAAGCGGCTCGCGCTTGTCGACGATCAGCCGGGGGTGACGCGCGACCGGCGCGAGGGCGACGGGCAACTGCTCGGCCTGACGTTCAGCATCGTCGATACCGCGGGGTTCGAGGATCAGGACGCCGCGACGCTGCCCGGCCGGATGCGCGTCCAGACCGAAAAGGCAGTGCGCGAGGCCGATGCCGCGCTGTTCCTGATCGATGCGCGCGCCGGCGTGACGCCGCTCGACGAAGAGATCGCCCGCTGGCTGCGCAGCGAGGACACGCCGATCATCCTCTGCGCGAACAAGGCCGAGGGCAAGCAGGGCGAGGCGGGGCTGATGGAGGCCTATGCGCTCGGCTTCGAAAACCCGATCGCGCTCAGCGCCGAACATGGCGAGGGGCTGGTCGACCTGTTCGACGCGCTGCGCCCGATCGTCGAACCGTTCATGGAAGCCGAGGAAGCCGAAACCAGCGAGGATGACGAGGAGCCGCTCGGCCCGCTCAAGCTCGCGATCGTCGGGCGGCCCAACGCGGGCAAGTCGACGCTGATCAACCGCATGATCGGCGAGGACCGGCTGATCACCGGGCCCGAGGCGGGGATCACGCGCGATTCGATCCGCGTCGACTGGCAATGGGAAAAGGACGGCGAAGTCCATCCGATCCAGTTGTTCGACACCGCAGGAATGCGCAAGCGCGCGAAGGTGCAGGACAAGCTGGAGAAATTGTCGGTCGCCGACGCGCTCCACGCGGTCGATTTCGCCGAGGTCGTCGTGCTGCTGCTCGATGCGACGAAGGGGCTCGAGGCGCAGGACCTGCGCATCGCCGACCGGGTGCTGGAGGAAGGGCGCGCGCTGATCGTCGCGCTCAACAAATGGGACGTCGCCAAAAATCCGTCGGCGCTGTTCAACGGCGTGCGCACGGCGCTCGACGACGGGCTGTCGCAAGTCAAGGGCGTGCCGCTGCTCAGCATCTCCGGCGCGACGGGCAAGGGGATCGACACGCTCGTCCGTGTCGCCTTCGAACAGCGCGACATCTGGACACGCCGCATGTCGACCGCGAAGCTGAACCGCTGGTTCGAGGGTGCGGTCACCGCCAATCCGCCGCCCGCGCCGGGGGGCCGGCGGATCAAGCTGCGCTACATCACCCAGGCGCGCACGCGGCCGCCGACCTTCGTCGTCTTCGGCAGCCGCACCGACGCCCTGCCCGCCAGCTACCAGCGCTACCTGACCAACGGCATGCGCAAGGAACTGGGGTTCCAGGGGGTGCCGATCCGGCTCAACTTCCGCAACACGCGCAATCCCTATGACGATTGAGGCGCCCGTCGTCGTCGACGCGCGCGGGATGCGCTGCCCCTGGCCGGCGCTGCGGCTGGCGCGCGCGATGCGGGCCGAGGCGCAGGTGCTGCTGATAGCCGACGATCCGAAGGCGGAGCGGGAGGTCGCCGCGCTCGCCGCCGAACAGGGGTGGACGCTCGCCGCCGACCCGGGCGCGTCCGGTTCGGGACGCTGGATGGTGACGCGCTGAACCAGCCGTCCGCCGCCGTAACCGCCTATTAACCGCCTTTTGGCATGCAGGCTTCGGGACCACCGGCCGAATTGCATGCCAAGGGACGGAACATTGGACGAGATGCTGGTCGATTGGAATGAATTCCGCGCGACGCGCACCCAGCTGGGCGCGGCGTTCATCCGCATATTGGGCTATTTCCGCGAGGACGGCATCAAGTCGGTCGCCGCGATCGAAGAGGCGATGCGCGCCCGCGACGCGCGCGGGCTCGTCATGCCCGCGCACACGCTGAAGAGCGAGGCGCGTCAGTTCGGCGGCGAGCGGCTGGGCACGCTGGCCGAGGATATAGAGATGTTCGCGCGCCACTGCGTCGAGGCGCAGATCAGCCCCGAGGAATATCTGCCGCGCGTCGTCACGCTGCGCCCGCTGTTCGAGGAAACGCTGGCGGCGCTGGAGCGCGAGGCCAATCCGCTCGTCCAGCGCGGCCGCCCGAGCTTCGGCCGCGCCGTCGGCTACTGAGCCGGGGACGCCCGCCGCATCGGCTGCACGGCCCCGCGTGCGAGGCTGCGCCACAGCCATTCGAGCGGCCCGTAGCGGAAGCGCGCGAGCCACGGCTTCGACCATAGCAGCATCAGCGCCGAGGCGCCGATCACGAACAGATAGAGCGGCAGGCGCCCGACCGTGCCGAACAGCCCGAGGCCATAGCCGTAGAAGAGGCTCGTCATCACGAGGCTGGTGCCGATGTAGTTGGAGAAGGCGGCCTGCCCCGCCGCCGCGATGCGGGCGATCCAGCCGCTCGCGGCATGACGCCGGATCAGCAGGACCAGCAGCGCGGCATAGCCGATCGTCATCATCAGCCGTGCGGGCTGCGCCCAAGCGAGGAAGATGTTAAGCGACAGCAGATAATCGAACCCGCCGCGCCACTGGACCCATGCCAGCACTATCGTCAGCAGCAGTCCCGGCGGTAGCCAGCGGAGCGCCGTGCGGCGATAGGCGGCGGACTCCCAGCGCCCCGCAAGGAAGCCGCTGCGCAGCAGCGCCATGCCGATCATCATCAGCGGCAGCGTTTCGAGCGCGCTCATCAGCACCATCAGCAACGGCGTGTCCGCATGGCCGAGCCGCTCGGCGAGGATCGGCAGATAGCCGCCGCGATAGAGCGCCAGTTCGGCGTCGACCGCATCGCCAAGCCCCGCATATCCGGCGATCACGTCGCGCCCCGCCGCGGCCATCGCCGCCGACGCGCCGGAATCGTCCGCTGCCTGCGCGAGAACGAGCTGCGCGCCGAAGAGCAACGTCATCAACAGCGTGCCGAGTGCGAACAGCCCGACCGCCCAGCGGATCAGCCGCCGCGCCTCCCAGTCGCGAAAGGCGAAGGCGATGCAACCGATGCACGCATAGAGGAACAATATGTCGCCCCACCAGAGGAAGAGATAATGGGCGAACCCGAACACCGCGAGCCACGCCATGCGCCGGTAATGCACCGTCGCGGCATCCTGTCCCGACGCCCTTGCGCGCTCGACGATCAGCAGCATGCTCGCCCCGAACAGGATCGAGAACAGCCCGCGCATCTTGCCGTCGAAGAGGATGAAGCCGATCGCCCAGCCAGCCAGATCGGCCGGCGTCTCCCCGCCATAGGCTTTCGGCGAAATATAGGCCGCCTCGGGCATTGCGAAGGCGACGATGTTCATCGCCAATATGCCCATCACCGCGAAGCCGCGCAGCGCGTCGAGCGTGACCAGCCGCTGCGCCGATGCGCCGTCCTGCTTCTCCATTCGCGCCTCCGCTGCGTCCCGCCGGAAGGCTATAGGGCATTCGCTTCGGGATCATATCCCTCTCGGCGCGGTGGCAACGCCCTTTGGTTTTGAAGGCGCCTGCCTCTTCGTCACTGCGGACCTGGTCGGCATATATGTCCTTCAGGCAAGTCAGGAGCTGTTCCCCGGCGAAAGCCGGGGTCCATGTGAAGCAGCGCTGTGCCATCTGGACCCCGGCTTTCGTCGGGGAACAGCTCCTTGTCGAAAAGGGATAATTGCCGACTTGATCCGGGGTGACGGGAACAGGCGACACCTATTGACATGTATGTCAATAATGCTATTGCGAGCCACGAAGCCGAAGCATGAGAGATTCGCCATGACCGCTCTTCCCCTTTGCCATCCCGACCGTGCCGACACCGGGTTCCGCCCGCTGAAGGCGTGGCACCATTTCCGCAAGCTGATCGCCGACAAGGAGGACACCGAACAGGTGTTCCACATCATCGACGCGCTGCGCGACAATCGCTTCACGCGGTCGGTCGAAGCGTTCTTTGCGACCGCGGTGGGGGCGAAGGTTCTGGCCGAGCGCCCCTATCTGCCGACGCTGCTCGACGATCACGACCGGTTGAAGGCCCTGCCCGAGGGAACCGTCGGGCGCGTCTATGTCGATTTCATGGAGCGCGAGGGGCTGACCGCGCAGGGCCTCGTCGACGAATCGATGAAATTCCGCGAGAAAAAGCCGCGCTACGATGACATGATGGAGGTATTCGGCGACCGGCTGCGCGACACGCACGACCTGTCGCACATCCTGACCGGCTATGGCCGCGACGCGCTGGGCGAACAGTGCGTGCTCGCCTTCTCCTACAGCCAGACGCCGAGTTGGGGCACGCTGTTCATCGCCTGGGCCGGCGCGCGCGAGATCCGCAAGGGCTTCGGTCGTCGCTATCCCATCTATGCGGCGGTGCGCGAAGGCCAGCGTAACGGCCGCGCCGCGCGGCACATCGCGCATCAGGATATCGAGGCGCTGCTCGCCGAGCCGATCGAGGCGGCGCGCAAGCGGCTGGGGATCGTCGAACCGACGATCTACAAGCAGGTCCATGCGATGATGCGCGCCGACGGCATCGACCCCTATGACCTGCTGGGGACGAAGGCGACCGAAACCGCCGCGGCACCCGCGCAGCCGGAACTGGCGAAGGCGGCCTGACTCCGTCGCCGGTAGGACTGGACCGGAGAAAGTTATAGTGACGCGTCCCCGCGCAGGCGGGGACCCGGAGCGTTATACACGAACGTGCACTTTTCCGCTCTGGCTCCCCGCCTGCGCGGGAACACTATATTGATTCATCCAAAGTCGATGACGATCCAGCCGTAGATGGTAAACGAGCGTCAGCTCTCCAGCCGCGCGATCAGCGCCTGCGCTGCCGCGGGGTTGCGGACTTTCGCGCCGGCGATGAAGAAGAGGTAGACGTCGCGCCCGCCCTTCGCCCAGTCGCGCGCGCGGTCGGCCCAGCCGTCGAGCGCCGCCTCGTCATAGCCGGCAGGTTCGCTCTCCACCGTTCGCTGCAGGCGGGCATAGGTGAAATCGGCCGTATCCTCGTCGATGCAGGGAAATTCTTCGCTGTCGGCGAAGACGATCGCCATGTTCCGTTCGCGTGCAAGGTCGACGAACGCCGGATCGCGGAAGCTTTCGTGCCGCACCTCGAGCGCATGGCGCAGCGGCAGACCGTCCTGCGTCGCGGGCAGCAGATCGAGGAAGCGTGCGAAATCGTCGCGGTCGAACTTTTTCGTCGCCATGAACTGCCAGAGGATCGGACCGAGCCGGTCGCCGAGCCGGGTCAGCCCCTGCGTCAGGAATTTCTCCACCGACGCCGCGCCGTCGGCGAGCAGCTTGCGATTGGTCGCGAAGCGCGACGCCTTGACGCTGAAGCGGAAGCCGTCGGGCACCGCCGCCGCCCAGTTGGCGAAGCTTTCGGGCTTCTGGCTGCCGTAATAGGTGCCGTTGATCTCCAGCCCGGTCAGATGCCGGCCGGCATATTCGAGTTCGCGCTTCTGCGGATGGCCGGGCGGGTAGAAGGTGCCGCGCCACGGCTCATAGGTCCATCCGCCGATGCCGACGTGGATGCTCACCCTTCCATCAGCTTCGGGAAGAAGCCCTCGTGCGCTTCGCGCAGTTCCGCGAGCGTGACCTGGTGGTCGCTCTCCGGAAGCTCGAACACGATGCGGTCCCTGATCGTGCGGCCGAGCGGGTCGACCGGTACGTCGGCGCGGTTCGCCGCGTCGAGGAAGTCGGCGAGGCACGTGTCGCAGACGGTGACGATGTAGAGCCCCTGATCCTCGCCGAAGAAGCTTTCGGCGATGCCGAAGGGCTGTTCCTCGCTCACCAGAACGCCGATATCCGACCGGAGCGCCATTTCGGCGAGCGCGACGGCGACGCCGCCATCCGACACGTCGTGGCAGGCCGTGATCCAGCCCTGGTTGATCGCATGGCGGATGAAGTCACCGGTGCGCTTTTCCGCCTTCAGGTCCACCGGCGGCGGCGGGCCTTCCTCGCGGCCGTGAATCTCGCGCAGCCAGATCGACTGGCCCAGATGGCCCATCCGCTCGCCGACCGCGAGGACGATGTCGCCGGTGCGCTTGAAGCCGATGCCGACGGCCTTGCTCAGGTCGTCGATGACGCCGACGCCGCCGATCGCGGGGGTAGGCAGGATCGCGCTGCCGCCACCGGTCGCCTTCGATTCATTGTAGAGGCTGACGTTGCCCGACACGATCGGATAGTCGAGCGCGCGGCACGCCTGCGCCATGCCGTCGAGACAGCCGGTGATCTGGCCCATGATCTCGGGCCGTTGCGGATTGGCGAAGTTCAGGCAGTTGGTGATCGCGCGCGGCGTCGCGCCGACCGCGGTGATGTTGCGCCACGTCTCGGCCACCGCCTGCTTGCCGCCCTCGACCGGGTCGGCATGGCAATAGCGCGGGGTGCAATCGGTGGTCATCGCGAGCGCGCGGTTCGTGCCGTGGATGCGGACGAGCGCCGCGTCGCCGCCGGTCTGCACCGTATCGGCGCCGACCTGGCTGTCATACTGCTCCCAGATCCAGCGGCGCGACGCGATGTCGGGACTGCCCATCAGCGTCCTGAGGTCCGCCGCGACGTCCTGCGTTTCGGGGACATTCGCAAGCTCGGCCTGCTTCGGCGTCGGCACGTGCGGCCGGTCATAGAGCGGCGCGTCGTCGGCGAGCGGCGCGAGCGGGATGTCGCAGACGATCTCGCCATGATGCTCCAGCACCATGCGGCCGGTGTCGGTGACGGTGCCGATCACGGCGAAGTCGAGTTCCCACTTACGGAAGATCGCCTCCGCGAAGGCTTCCTTGCCGGGCTTCAGCACCATCAGCATGCGTTCCTGGCTTTCGGACAGCATCATCTCATAGGCTGTCATGCCGGCTTCGCGCTGCGGCACGTCGTCCATCCTGAGGTGGAGGCCGACCCCGCCCTTCGACGCCATCTCGACCGACGAACTGGTCAGCCCCGCGGCGCCCATGTCCTGGATCGCGACGATCGCGTCCGACGCCATCAGTTCGAGGCACGCCTCGATC
This sequence comes from Sphingopyxis sp. 550B, assembly GCF_057401805.1. Lineage (NCBI taxonomy): Bacteria > Pseudomonadati > Pseudomonadota > Alphaproteobacteria > Sphingomonadales > Sphingopyxidaceae > Sphingopyxis > Sphingopyxis sp. 550B. Next base: position 1,372,903 of record NZ_CM171610.1, read on the forward strand.
AGCAGCTTCTCGGTGAACGGATCGCCGACCTGAACGGTCGGGCGCTTCTCCTCGGCATCCTCGCCGAAGTCCGCCGATGCCATCGTCGCGCCGTGGATGCCGTCGCGGCCCGTCTTCGACCCGACATAGACGATCGGATTGCCGACGCCGCTTGCGGCCGAATAGAAGATCTTGTCCTGCTCGGCGACGCCGACGGTCATCGCGTTGACCAGGATATTGCCGTCATAGGCCTTGTGGAAATTGACCTCGCCACCGACCGTGGGGACGCCGACGCAATTGCCGTATCCGCCGATACCGCGGACGACGCCCGATATTAGATGCTTCATCTTCGGATGGTCGGGACGGCCGAAGCGCAGCGCGTTGAGGTTCGCGACCGGCCGCGCGCCCATCGTGAAGACGTCGCGCAGGATGCCGCCGACCCCGGTCGCCGCGCCCTGATAGGGTTCGATATACGACGGGTGGTTGTGGCTCTCCATCTTGAAGATGGCGGCGAGCTTTTTGCCGCCCGGCCCTTCGCCGATGTCGATCACGCCCGCATTCTCGCCGGGACCGCAGATCACCCATGGCGCTTCGGTCGGCAGCTTCTTCAGGTGGATGCGCGAGCTCTTGTAGCTGCAATGCTCGGACCACATGACCGAGAAGATGCCGAGCTCGACGAGATTCGGCTCGCGGCCGAGGGCGTTCAGGACACGCTGATATTCCTCCGGCGACAGGCCGTGCTCGGCGACGATTTCGGGGGTGATAGCGGGCGAGGGGGCTACGGCGGACTGGGTCATGGCGCGCCTTTAGCCGGGCCGGCGCGATAGGAACAGACCCCAATATCGCCGGCACCGCTCACAAGATGCCGCCTCAGCTATGGGAAAGCGGCGCGCGGGTCCGTCCCGCCCACCAGGCGGCGAGCGACAGCAGCGCGTAGGCGAAGAGCATCGTCGCGGGGATCGCGAGCGAATAGGCGCTTTCCTGCGGCCCGAACCAGTTGATGGCCTGGACCAGCGCAAGCAGCGCGGCGAGCGCCCACAGGCGGCCGTTTCCGGCCGGGTCGCGCGTGCGGCTGGCGTAATAAGCGAGAGCGCCGCCGACCAGCGCGACCTCCAGCGGCATCGCGACCAGCGGATGGTTCCACAGGCCAAGCCCGATCTTCGGAGGCGCGCCGAACAGCGTGAGATCGGGGATGTGGACGAGCAGGTCGATGAACCAGTGCGACACGACGACGATCGCGGCGCCGATCGCCGCCTCGCGCCGCCGCGTCGCGGCCCAGACGATCAGGCCGAACAGCAATCCCCACAATCCCGCGCCGAGCAGGCTATGCGTATAGGGCATGTGGTAAAGGTCCATCGGGTTCATCGCGGTGATGCCGGGCGCGATCCGCATCGCCTCCACCCCCGGGATCAGCAGCGCCGCGAAGCCGATGTCGACAAGCTGCGCCGCGACGAACAGCGTTCCGAGCCCGGCGGCGCGCGGGCGGGCGGCGACGATCAGCGCCGGGGCGAAATGGCCGACGAACATGCGGCCCGACCCTATCGCGGTGCCGGGCGACGTCAAGCTTGACCGCATGGGGGCGAGCCGCCAAAGCAGGGGGATGACCGACACGCCCGACCCCGCTGCCGCGCCGGCCCCGGCCCCCGAGATCGCGTCGCTGTCGTTCGAGGCCGCGATGGGCGAGCTCGAAACGATCGTGCGGCGGCTCGAGAGCGGTGACGTCAGCCTCGAGGAATCGGTGGCGCTCTACGAGCGCGGGCATGCGCTGCGCGCGCATTGCGAGGCGCGCCTTGCCGCCGCGCAGGCGCGGATCGAACAGGTCGGCTTCGGTGCCGACGGCCGGCCGGCGGGAACCACGCCCTTCGGCGAGAGCTGATCCATGGCCGCGCGCGCCGATGGCGAAACCGTGGTAGAGGCGTCGCTGTTGCACGCCGCGCAGGCAGAGGTCGCGGCGGGGATCGACGCCCTGTTCGACCGGCGTCTGGCCATTCCCTCCGATCCGCGCGAGCGGCTCTATCGCGCGATGCGCCATGCCGCGACGGGCGGCGGCAAGCGGCTGCGCCCCTTGCTCGTCCGTGCCGCGGGCGACCTGTTCCATGTCGATCGCGCGCTGTCGTTGCGCGTCGGCGCGGCGGTCGAGGCGATGCACGTCTATTCGCTGATCCACGACGATCTGCCGTGCATGGACGATGATGACGTGCGGCGCGGGAAGCCGACGGTCCACCGCGCCTATGACGAGGCGACGGCGGTGCTCGCGGGCGATTCGCTGCACGCGCTCGCCTTCGAATGGCTCGTCGATCCGGCGACGCATGCCGACCCCTTCGTGCGCAGCGAACTGGTGCGCGAACTCGCGCTGGCGGCGGGCCCCGCGGGCATGGCGGGCGGGCAGATGATGGACCTGGCGGCGGAGACGATCAGCTTCGACCTGCCGACGGTGACGCGGCTGCAACAGCTCAAGACCGGCGCGCTGATCGGCTTTTCGGTCGAGGCGGGCGCGATCCTCGCGCGCGTTCCGCCCGAGGGGCGCAAACCGTTGCGCGCCTATGCGCGCGACATCGGGCTCGCCTTCCAGATCGCCGACGACATATTGGACGTCGAGGGCGACGAGGCACTGGCGGGCAAGGCGCTGAACAAGGACGCGGCGGCGGGCAAGCAGACCTTCGTGACCCTGATGGGAATCGACCGCGCCCGGGCGCAGGCCAGCCTGCTCGTCGATCAGGCGACCGCCCATCTGGCGGGCTTCGGCGACGAGGCCAGGCTGCTGCGTGAAATCGCGCACTATATTGTGGAAAGGGACCGTTGATGCGGATTGGGGTCTATCCCGGAACCTTCGACCCGATCACCCTCGGGCATATGGACATCATCCGGCGCGGGGCGAAGCTGGTCGACCGGCTGGTCGTCGGCGTGACCACCAACATCGCCAAATCGCCGCTGTTCGACGACGAGGAGCGGATCGAGATGGTCCGGGGCGAGGTCGCGGCGCTGGGCGGCGACATTCGTGTCGTCGGCTTCAACTCGCTGCTGATGGACTTCGCCGAGCGCGAGGGCGCGAGCGTCATCGTCCGCGGGCTGCGCGCGGTCGCCGACTTCGAATATGAATATCAGATGGCGGGGATGAACCAGCAGCTCAACAACCGTGTCGAGACCGTCTTCCTGATGGCCGATGTCAGCCTGCAGCCGATCGCGTCGCGGCTGGTCAAGGAGATCGCGATCTTCGGCGGCGCGATCCACAAGTTCGTCACCCCCGCGGTGCGCGATGCGGTCGTCGCGCGCATCGCCGAGCGCGGCCTGCGCCAGGGTGAGGGATGACGCAACGCTTCCTCATTGAGCGTTCAGCTTTTACCCGCTAGGTCGCGCGCAAGCGGGGCGCACAGATATTCCACGATAGAGGCCGATCCAGCATGACCATCACATTCCGCCCCCTGATCCTGTCGGCCATGGCGCTCGGTCTCGCGGTGTCGGCTGTCGCGCAGGAGGCGCCGCCCGCGCCGTCGCCCGACGGAACCCCGGCCCCCGCGCCGACCGAAAGCGAAACCGTTCCGCCCATCGACCCCGCGCCCGCTCCGACGCCGGCCCCCGCTCCCGCACCCGCGCAGGGCGATGCGGCCCCGGCGGCGGAAGCGCCGGCCGCACCGGCGATGACCCCCGATCAATATATCGGCAACCCCGAATATATGCTGAACCTCGACCTTTCGACCGGCGGCAGGGTGGTGATCCAGCTGTATCCCAACCTTGCCCCGCAGCATGTCGAGCGCGTCAAGCAACTGGCGCGCGCGGGGTTTTACGACGGGGTGAAATTCCACCGCGTGATCGACGGCTTCATGGCGCAGACGGGCGATCCGACCGCGACCGGGCAGGGCGGCTCGCAGCTTCCCGACCTGAAGGCCGAATTCAATCCGATGCCGCATCTGCGCGGCACCGTGTCGATGGCGCGCGCCGAGAGCGAGGACAGCGCGAACAGCCAGTTCTTCATCATGCTCCAGCCGCGCTTCGCGCTCGACCGCCACTATACGGTCTTTGGCCGCGTCGTGTCGGGGATGCAATATGTCGACGCGATCCACAAGGGCGAGCCGCCCGCGGTGATGTCGCGCATGGTGCAGGCGTCGGTCGCCGCCGACAACCGGCCGATGCCGCCCGCCTCGATGCTGACCGATCCGGCACCCGCCTCTGCCCCCGCGGCGGAGATCACGCCCGACCAGCTCAACGCGCCGATCGGGCGCTGAGCTGCTTCCTTGAAGGATGACTCCGGTTTATTCCGTTCGCTCGACACGAACGGACAGGGGAATCCTTCCGAAGCTGTCGGCCTTTAGCCGATGCGCGTAGATGCCTTCGATTTCGAACTGCCGCCCGATCGCATCGCGCTGCGTCCGGCGCGTCCGCGCGATGCGGCGCGCATGCTGGTCGTCGCGGGCAGGGGGTTGCATGACGCGGGGGTGCGCGACCTGCCGGCGTGGCTGCGCCGCGGCGACTGCCTCGTCTTCAACGACACGCGCGTCATCCCCGCCCGGCTCGAAGGCGTGCGCGGCGGCCGTGACAGAGATGGCGCCGCCGGGGCGAAGATCGGCGCGACGCTGCACAAACGCGTCGACCTGCGCCGCTGGCAGGCCTTCGTGCGCAACGCGAAGCGGCTGCATGTCGGGGAAACGGTCGATTTCGGCGCGGGCGTGATCGCCGTCGCCGAGCAGCGCCTGCCCGACGGCAGCTTCGTCCTTGCCTTTCAGGGGGACGAGCCGGTCGAACTGCTGCTCGACCGCGCCGGGACGATGCCGCTGCCGCCCTATATCGCGGGCAAGCGCGCGACCGACGAGGCCGACCGCGCCGATTATCAGACGATGTTCGCCCGGACCGACGGCGCGGTCGCGGCACCGACGGCGGCGCTGCATTTCACCCCGGCGCTGCTCGCCGCGCTCGGCGAGGCGGGGATCGCCAGCGAGACGCTGACCCTGCACGTCGGCGCGGGCACCTTCCTGCCGGTGAAGGCCGACGACACGGCGGACCATGTCATGCACGCCGAATGGGGATGCATCGACGCCGACGCCGCGGCGCGACTCAACGCGGTGCGCGCCGCTGGCGGCCGGGTGATCGCGGTCGGCACCACCAGCCTGCGCCTGCTCGAAAGCGCGGCGCGCGCCGACGGGACGATCGAGCCGTTCACCGGCGACACCTCGATCTTCATCACGCCCGGCTATCGCTTTCGGGCGATCGACGGGCTGATGACCAATTTCCACCTGCCGCGCTCGACGCTGTTCATGCTGGTCAGCGCCCTGATGGGGCTCGACGCGATGCGCGCGGCCTACGACCATGCCATTGCGGAAGGCTATCGTTTCTACAGCTATGGCGACTCCAGCCTGCTGCTGCCGGCTGGATAAGGCGAAAGCCGTCCCGGCGCATCCGCATCCAGCGAGAAGCCGGATAGCGCCGCCATCATTATGCAAATGAGGAATAGCGAGGACGCGTTTTTTTATTATTATGATATAATCCGGTCTGCCACCCAGCAATTCCGATACGCATATAAAAATGGAATAGGGGAGGCTGTGATGGCTGTAAGGGCGTCGTCGTTGGGGGGAATTCTGCTGCCCCTGTCCTGTCTTGCGGTGGCGGGAAATGCCGCTGGCCAGACGGCCGATCCGGCGCCGGGCATGGATGAAATCGTCGTCACGGCCGAAAAGCGCGCGACCAATTTGCAGGATACTCCGATCGCGGTGTCGGTGCTGACGGGCGATGACGTCACGCGCTCCGGCATCAGCGGCATGGCCGGTCTCAACGACCGCGTTCCCAATCTCGATATCGCGGGCGACGTCAGCACGCCGAACGCCACGCGCGTCACGCTACGCGGCATCGGCGCCCAGAATGTGACGCTCAACGGCGAGGCGGGCGTCGCCTTTCATCAGGACGGCATCTATTATGCGCGGCCGCAGGGGGTCAACGCCTCCTTTTTCGACATCGAGCGCGTCGAGGTACTGCGCGGCCCGCAGGGCACGCTTTACGGACGCAATGCGACCGGCGGCACGGTCAACATCATCGGCAAGCGGCCGCGGATGAACGAATTCGGCGGCGAGGCGACGCTGTCCTATGGCAATTACGACGCCTTTGTCGGCGGCCTCGCCGTCAACGTCCCGATCCTGACCGACGTCATGGCGATGCGAGCCAGCATCTTTCGCGACCAGCACGACGGCTATGCCCGCAATGTGGCGGGCAACAACCTGCCGAATCTCGACGACGCAGATGATCTGTCGATGCGGCTGCAACTGCTGATCGAGCCGAGCGACCGCCTGTCACTGTTGCTGCGCGGCAATTATTTCAAGCGCGGCGGCGTCGGCAGCGCGAGCAAGCTGATCGCCGATGCGGCCGTGTTGCCCGACGGCGCGCCCAATCCAGGCGCGGGGGATCGGAATCCCGACTATGTGATGGTTCCGGGTACGGGTTTCGGCCGGATTCCCAAGGCGGGCAATTACGACCTCGGCTATTACCAGCGGAACGGCCTGATCCCGATCAGCAACGACCCCTGGGAAGTTGCCTATGATTTCCCCAGCCGTATCCGCAATACGCAGAAGACCGTGTCGGCGGAACTGAACTGGGATGCGGGGCCGGCCAATCTGACCGTTCTGGGCGCGATCATCGAGGATTCGATCTTCCAGCATTACGACAGCGACTACACCAACGTCGCGGCCGGGACGAAATATTTCCGGGGCAAGACCCGCGAAAGGACGCTCGAGGTCCGGCTGGCGTCGCCGTCGGGGTCGCGGCTCTATTGGGTCGCGGGCGCCTATTATTTCGACGAGGAGAACCGGCCGACCGGCGGGCCGCTCAGCGATAATTTCGGCGGATTGCAGATCCTCAACATCCATTATCCGCCGCTGGAAAATCTGGTCGGCCCGGGGGTAACGCTGCCGCCCGAATTCTCGGGCCCGATCGTCGTCGGACAAAGGATCGACAATGCCTCGCTCGCCCTGTTTGGGCAGATGACCTATCCGCTGACCGACGCGCTGAATATCACCGGTGGCCTGCGGTGGAATCGCGACCGCAAGTTCGCGCGGCGGACCAACTATAATAATTTCGCCATCCCCGCGGCCGCGCTGACCAACGACAGTAACCGGGCGACCTTCGAAAAGGTCACGTGGAAGCTGGGCCTCGACTGGAAGGTCGCCCCCGACGCCATGGTCTACGGCTCGGTTTCGACGGGCTTCAAGCCCGGCGGCATTTCCTTCACCGCGGTCGACAAGCCCTATGGTGCCGAAACGATCACCGCCTATGAGGTGGGCGCCAAGACCGAATGGCTCGATCGCCGCCTCCAGCTCAACCTTTCGGCCTTCTATTATGATTATTCGGGGCTTCAGGTCAGCCAGCTCATGCCCGATCTCGTCGGCTTCATCATCGTCAACGCCGCGCGCGCGCAGGTGAAGGGGCTGGAACTCGAATGGCAGGCGCGGATCACGCCGCAATTCAGGCTCAGCGGCAGCGCTGCCTATCTGGACGCGACGTTTGAGGATTATGCCGACGCGCCCTATGACCCCTATCTCGCCACCAGCCTGACGCCGCAGACGGTGGACCTCAGCGGAGCACGGATGCCGAACGCGGCGCGCTTCACGGCGACGGGCGGCTTCGATCACAAGCTCGACCTCGCCAATGGCGGGACGATCACCTCGACCGCGCGCCTGTCTTACCAAGGGGCCATGTATCTTCAGCAATATACGGCCTCGCATTATCGCCGCGCGCCTTATGCGAAGCTCGATGTGTTGCTGACCTATGGAGCGCCCGGCGGGGCATGGTCGATCACCGGCTTCGTCAACAATCTCACCAACAGCAAGGTCCTCAAGGCGATCGAAAGCATGGGAACGAATCTCGGCAATGGATTGGCGGCCCGCTATGCGGCGCCCCGCACCTATGGCGTGCGCGCCAGCCTGTCCTTCTGACATGGCGGCGCGGCGGGGTCGGAAGAGAAACGGGGCACGCCGAGCGGGCTGGCTGATGCTGGCGGTCTTTCTGGGACTGTCGGCGCCTGCTGCCGCTGCCGGAGAGGCGGCGGAAAAGCGTCCCAACATCCTGCTGATCCTTGCCGACGATCTCGGCTATTCCGACATCGCGCCCTATGGCGGAGAGATACCGACACCCAATTTGAGCTGGCTTGCCGGGCAGGGGCTGGCGCTCGACAATTTCTATGCCAGCCCGAGCTGCTCGCCGACGCGCGCGATGTTGCTGACGGGGCAGGACCATCATCGCGTCGGCTTCGGCAGCATGGAGGAACGGATCGCGCCCAACCAGATCGGGCGTCCGGGCTATGAGACCTATCTCAACGCGCGGTCGGTTTCGGTCGCCGCGCTGCTCCGCCGCGCGGGGTATCTGACGGCGATGGCCGGCAAATGGCACCTTGGCGCGGGAGAGGAGCACAGCCCGGCCGCGAACGGGTTCGACAGGTCGTTCGCCCTGCTCGAAGGGGCGGGCAGCCATTTTCCCGACCAGCTGGGAACCTTCGCCAGTGAGCCCGTCGCCCATTACCGCGAAAACGGCCGGATGGTCGAACGGCTGCCGTCCGACTTCTTCTCCACCCGCTTCTACACCGATTATATCCTGTCGGCGATCGACGAGAGCCGGCGCGAGCGGAAGCCCTTCTTCGCCTATCTCGCCTATACCGCGCCACACTGGCCGCTTCAGGCGCCGGACGCCTATCTGCGGCGCGCGCAGGGCCGCTACGATGCCGGCCACGAAGCGATATGGCGCCAGCGCCTCGCGCGGATGATGCAATTGGGAATCCTGCATGCGGGTCAGGCCGCGCCCGCGCACTTTTCGCGCGCATGGCAGGACATGTCCCCGGCCGACCGTGCGGTCGAAGCGAAGCGGATGGAAATCTATTCGGCGATGGTCGAGCAGATGGACGATGAAATTGGCCGCGTGATCCGACATCTGGCCGACGGCGGCGATCTGGCGAACACGCTGATCCTGTTCCTGTCCGACAATGGCGCGGAGGGCGTCCAACCCGACCGCTTTCCGCGTAATGCACCGTGGGTCGCACGAACCTTCGACAATAGCCTCGCCAATATGGGGCGCGCCGGGTCCTATATTTCCTATGGGCCCGATTGGGCCGCAGTGAGCGCGGCGCCCTATGGCGGGTCGAAGGGCTCGGTTGCCGAAGGCGGTATCAAGGTGCCCGCCATTGTCGCCGGCCCGGCTCTCGGCATCCGCAGAGGCGAACGCAGCGCGGCGCTGATGACGATCCGCGATCTTCCCGTCTCGCTGCTCGCGTTGGCGGGCGTGAAGGCGCCCGATTCCTATTCCGGTCGATCCATCCTCGCTCATGCCCGCGGACGCCAGCCGCGCGTCCATCGGGAGGAGGAGCGGTTCGGATGGGAGTTGCATGGCAGTCGCGCCATGCGCCAGGGCGACTGGAAGCTGAGTCGGCCGGCTTCGCCGCAGGCGGCGTGGCGACTCTTCGACCTCGCCGCCGATCCCGGCGAAACGCGGGATATCGCCGCCGCAAAGCCGTCGCTGGCTGCAAGGCTGGCGGAATATTGGCGCCGTTATGCGGCGGCGAACGGCGTCGTATCGCCCGAACCGTCCGGCGTGGGGCGGTAATGCCGCGCTTCTGAGCGGGCCGTTGCGCGGGTTCGTCCGGCGTGGCGACATTTACCGTATCGCAAGGCCTGATTGGCATAGCGGTCTGATGGCGGGGATCAGTACGAATCGGGGGACCCAATCGTCCGCGCGCATGCGTGCCGACGATCCGGCGGACGCGGGCGCTGCGGAGCAGCGCGGCTTTCTGGGCAAGCTCGGTTCGCGGCTCGGTGGACAGCGCGCAGAGACGCCGCTGCCCGGCCTGCATACGCGCGAGGCGGTGCTGCTGCTCCGCAATTACGAGGACAGCGGTCGCGGCTGGTTCTGGTCGACCGATGCCGGCGGCGCGCTGACCTATATCAGCGAAGCCGTCGCCGAAGTCATGGACAAGCGGGCCGCCGACCTGCTCGGCACGCCGCTCACCGACCTGTTCCACCCCGCCGACAGCCATGGCGAGCGGCAGCGCACGCTGCCTTTCCTGCTGACCCGGCAATCGAAGTTCGACGAGCTGCCGCTGCGTGCGGCGATCGATGGCGAAGAGCGCTGGTGGTCGGTTTCGGGGCGCCCGCACTTCGACGCCGCGGGCCAGTTCACCGGCTATCGCGGCAGCGGCACCGACGTCACCGCGCAGCGCCGCTCGGCCGAGGATGCCTCGCGTCTCGCCCTATACGATTCGCTGACCGGACTCGCGAATCGCTTCCACATCTCGAAGAAGCTCGAATCGACGCTCGCCGCCTTCACGCAGCAGCAGCGGAGTTGCGCGATCATGCTGCTCGACCTCGACCGCTTCAAGCAGGTCAACGACACGCTCGGCCATCCGGCGGGCGACGCGCTGCTCAAGCAGGTCGCCGAACGGCTGCTCAAGATCGTCGGCGACAAGGAGATGGTCAGCCGCCTGGGCGGCGACGAATTCCAGATCATCCTGCCCGATCAGGACGACCGCGGCAAACTGGGCGACCTTGCCGCCGAAATCATCGCCAACCTGTCGCAACCCTATTCGGTCGAGGGCAGCCGCTGCATCATCGGCACCTCGGTCGGGGTTGCGATCGCACCCTTCGACGGCATGACCAGCGAAGACCTTGTGCGCAACGCCGACCTCGCGCTCTATGCCGCGAAGGGGGGCGGGCGCGGGCGCTTCCGCTTCTATTCGAGCGACCTCCATCAGGCGGCCGAGGATCGCCGCGCGCTGGAGGAGGATCTGCGCGATGCACTGGCGCGCGGGCAGATGGAACTCAGCTATCAGCCGGTCGTCCATTCGCAGTCGAACATGGTGACCGGGGTCGAGGCGCTGGTGCGCTGGTTGCATCCCGAGCGCGGAATCATCTCCCCCTCGATGTTCATCCCGATCGCCGAGGAGGCGAATCTGATCTGGCCGCTCGGCGAGTGGGTGCTGCGCAAGGCGTGCGAGGACGCCGCGCGCTGGCCGGGCGGGCTGCGCGTCGCGGTCAACGTCTCGCCGATCCAGTTCGCGAACGAGAATTTGCCCAAGATCGTCGCCAACGCCCTCGCGGCCACGGGGCTGTCGCCTGACCGGCTCGAGCTCGAGATCACCGAGAGCGTATTCCTGGGCGATTCGGCCGAGACTGCGCGGATGTTCAAGGCGCTGAAGGGGCTCGGCGTGCGGCTCGCGCTCGACGATTTCGGCACCGGCTATTCCTCGCTCGGCTATTTGCAGTCGGCGCCGTTCGACAAGATCAAGATCGACCAGAGCTTCGTGCGCGGCGCGACGGAGAAGGGGTCTCGGAATGCGGCGATCATTGCGGCGATCGTCGCACTTGCCGAGGCGCTCGACATGGAAACGACGGCGGAGGGCATCGAATCGCTCGACCAGCTCGACCTGATCCGCAAGCTGGGGGTCAGCCACGTCCAAGGCTATGTTTACAGCAAGCCGGTGGCCGACGGCGAACTGGTCGAGCATGCCGAGGCGGGGTCGTGGACGATCAAGCCGTCGGGGCCGGCGAAGCAGCGCAACGACCGTTTCCAGATGTTCCGCAAGGTCGGCGCGGTCCACGGCAATCATCGTTATGCCGTCGTCATCCGCAACCTGTCGGCGACCGGCGCCTTCATCGAAGGACTGCTCGACGTGCCGGTGGGCACGCAGTTCGTGATCGACTTCGGCGAGGGACAGCTGGTGACCGCCACCGTGCGGCGCTCGACGAAGCATCAGCAGGGCATCGAGTTCGAGCATTCGCTCGTCAGCGACGGCAACGGCGGGCTGTGTACCCGCCACCGCGTTTCGCCCTATCTGATCGCGGCGGCGAACCAGCAGATCGAATCGGCGATGACCTTGCCCGCCTTCACGACGACGAACGACTGGAAGGCTGCCTGAGGCGCCTCCGGCGCCGCCGCCCTCGACTTTCGGTGGCGCCCCCGCCATAGGCGCGCGCGATGACCGACAGATTCGCCTTCACCGTCGCCGCGACCGACGGGCCCGCGCGGACGGGCGTGATCCGCATGGCGCGCGGCGAAATCCGCACCCCCGCCTTCATGCCGGTCGGCACCGCGGCGACGGTGAAGGCGATGCGCCCGGCCGAAGTGCGCGCGAGCGGTGCCGACATCATCCTCGGCAACACCTATCACCTGATGCTGCGCCCGGGGGCCGAGCGCATGGCGCGGCTCGGCGGGCTGCACGATTTCATGGGCTGGGACCGGCCGATCCTGACCGACAGCGGCGGCTATCAGGTGATGAGCCTGTCGGCGCTGACCAAGCAGAGCGAGGAGGGCGTCGCCTTCAAGAGCCATCTCGACGGGTCGCGCCACCTGCTGACCCCCGAACGCTCGATGGAGATCCAGCGCCTGCTCGGCAGCGATATCGTCATGGCATTCGACGAATGCCCCCCCGCCGGGGTCGACGCGAAACGCGCCGAGGCGAGCATGGAGCGCTCGATGCGCTGGGCGGCGCGCAGCCGCGCGGGGTTCGACGCGGGCGAGGCGCACGCCGCGCGCGCCGCGCTGTTCGGCATCCAGCAGGGCTCGCTCGACGAAAGGCTGCGCAAGCGTTCGGCCGAGGCGCTGATCGAAATCGGCTTCGACGGCTATGCGATCGGCGGCCTTGCGGTGGGCGAGGGGCAGGCGGCGATGTTCGGCGTGCTCGACTTCGCGCCCGCCCAGCTCCCCGCCGACCGGCCGCGCTATCTGATGGGGGTCGGCAAGCCCGACGATCTGGTCGGCGCGGTCGCGCGCGGGGTCGACATGTTCGACTGCGTGCTGCCGACGCGATCGGGCCGCAACGGGCAGGCCTTCACTTGGGATGGACCGGTCAATATCCGCAACGCGAAGCATGCGGAGGACCTGGGGTCGCTCGATGCGTCGTGCGGCTGCCCGGTCTGCACGACCTGGTCGCGCGCCTATCTCCATCATCTCGTCCGTGCGGGCGAGATGCTCGGCGCGATGCTGATGACGCAGCATAATCTGCATTTCTATCAGGCGCTGATGCAGGCGATGCGCGATGCGATCGCGGCCGGACGCTTCGCCGCCTTCCGGACCGATTTTACGGCCCGCTACCGCAAATAGGACGCCACCCCCCGCCCTTCGAGAGGGCATGGAGCAATTGCGGCCGGCGCGTGCTGCCTTTCCCGTCCCTGCCGCGCTTCGAAGGCGAAGCATAACCTGAATATATACCCTGTCGAACCGATTTGGGTTGAGCACCTTCCTTCGTCTGATAGCTTGATCCGCGAATAGGCAAGACAAGATCAGATAAAAACCCGCCGATAAATCGAATCTCTCAGTTCGCCTTGAGGGAATGACGTCGTGCGAGGTAATGAAAATTCATATATAAATAAAAAGGGGTAGAGGGGGATGAAAAATTCTGTCGGATATTTGATGACGGGTACGGCAATCGCGCTGCTCTTGTCCTCTCCGGCCTTCGCTCAAGCTAGTTCTTCTTCCGATGCTTCGGCAAACGCAGAGGACGTTCAGGCTGCCCCCGCATCGCCCCGTGAGAATCCGGGCGACATCGTCGTCACCGGATCGCATATCCAGGGCGCCAACCCGACCGGGCTGCTTCCGGTCACGAACATGGACGAAGACGAGGTTGCGGCGACCGGCGCCGATACCGGCGACGACCTGTTCCGCGAGGTCGCGCAGGCGGGCGACGTCGGTTTCAATGAAAGCCGGATGTCGGGCAATCTGACCGATTCGCGCGGCGACGTCGCGTCGATCAACATCCGCAGCCTGGGCACGGGCAACACGCTGGTGCTGCTCAACGGCCGCCGCATGGTCAAGCATCCCGGCACCCAGGTCGAGAATCTGGTGCGTGTGCAGACCGCGAACATCAACGAGATTCCCGTCTCCGCCATCCGCCGTGTCGAGATTCTGCGCGACGGTGCCGCCGCCATCTATGGCGCCGACGCGGTCGCCGGGGTGGTCAACATCGTGCTCGACAAGCGGTACGAGGGGCTGAAGCTGACGGCGCGCTACGGCTTTTCGGAGGATACCGACCATTATCGCTTCAGCTCTTCCTTCAAATGGGGGCGGAGCTTCAACGACGGGCGGACGAACCTGACGCTGTTCGGCAGCTATTACAAGGCGAGCCCGATGCGCGCCGACGAGCGCGACTATTCGGCCAATTCGGACCAGCGGCCGCGCGTCGAGGGAACGCCGTTCGAAGGCGATACCAACTTCGACCTGCGATCGAACACCAACCCCTGGGCGTGGCTCGTCCTGGTCAACCCGCGCACCGTGCGCCAGGGCACGACGGCGCTGACCAACAGCAGCGGCCAGTTCCACATCGTTCCGGTGCAGAACGGCTGTTCGGGGTCGAGCGTCATCGCCGGCGGCAACTGCCTGAAGACCGGGTTGCAGTCGGCCACGACCGACCGCAACCTCTACTGGAACGAAAACGACCAGCGCTGGCTGCTCGGCGGACGCGAGCGCTACAATCTGTACAGCACGCTCGAGCATGAATTCTCGGAGAATCTAGAGGGCTTTGCCGAGTTCAACTATTATCGCGCCGACTATCAGGGGCAGCGCAACCGGGTCGGCACCACATCGACCTCGATGATCCGGATTCCGGCGAGCAATTACTGGAATCCGTTCGGCCCGCTCACCATGCCAGACGGCAGCCCCAATCCGAACCGCCTGCCCGGCCTGACGCTAGCGACGGTGCCGGCGGAAGGGCTCGACGTCTATCTGCGGACCTACACGCCCGTGGACGTCGGCCCGCGGCCCTATACGGTGAAGGATGAAAATTATCGCGTCGTCGCGGGTCTGCGCGGCCGGTTCGGCCGGTTCGACTGGGAATCGGGCTTCGTCTATTCCGAGGCGCACAAGAAGGACATCAGCCACGCCGAGATCAGCAAGACGCTGTTCCAGCAGGCGCTGGCCCGCACCACGCCCGATGCCTACAACCCGTTCAACGGATCGAGCGCCACCGATCCGTCGGGCCCCGACGCCCTGCCTTCGGAAGATTTGACCAGTTTCCTGGTCAGCAACACGCGTGCCTCGAAATCGTCGCTGGCGTCGTGGGATGCCCGGCTGTCGACCCCCGACCTGTTCCAGTTGCCGGCCGGTGACGTCGGTATCGCGCTGGGGACCGAATGGCGGCGCGAAACCTATGCCGACGACCGCGGCGACCGGATCAACGGCACGATCAAGTTCGAGGACATGTTCGGTCGCACCGACGGCAATTCGGACAGCGACATCATGGGATCGCAGCCGCTTCCCAACACCGCGGCGAACCGCAACGTCATTTCGGCCTACGCCGAACTGGCGATCCCGCTGGTATCGCCCGAGATGGGCATGCCGCTGATCCGCGCGATCGACGTGCAGCTGGCCGGCCGGGTTGAGCGCTATTCGGACTTTGGCTGGATTGCGAAGCCCAAGGTGGCGGCGTCGTGGGAAATCGCGCCCCGCCTGCTTGTGCGCGGGTCGTGGTCGCAGAGCTTCCGCGCGCCCGACCTGGCGCAGGTGTCGAACGCCGACTCGCAGGCGAGCAGCGGCTATCAGGATTATTATCGCTGCGAGGCCGACAAGCGCGCCGGCCGCATCCCCGATTTCGGCGTCTGCGCCCGCGCAACCACGCTGACCAACTATCGCTCCAACGCCGACCTGCTGGCCGAGGATGCCGAAACCTTTTCCTATGGCGTTGTCTTCCAGCCCAAGCTGCCGAGCGGCTGGGGGCGGCTGACGCTGATGCTCGATTATTGGCGCGTGCACCAGATCAATTCGATCGGCCTGTTCGGCGCCACCAATCACGCCGCGCTGGATTATCTCCTGCGCCTGCGCGGCAGCTCGAATCCCGCCGTGATCCGCGACGAGGTGACGCCGGAACAGCTGGCGACCTTCGACGGCACCGGTCTCGAACCGGTCGGCTCGATGGTCGAGATATTCGACAGCTTCATGAACCTTCAGCCCGAAACGATCGAAGGGCTCGACATCACGGCGCGATACGATGTCCGGGGAACGCCGATCGGCAATATTTCGGTCCGGCTGAACGCGGCCCACCTGCTCAAATATCAGCAGGAGCCGTCGGCCATGGCGCAGGAACTGCTCGACGCGCAGGCATCGGGAGAGATCGATTCGCAGTTCCTCGTTCCCGGGACGGGCGACCTTCTCCGCCAGAACGGCCGTCCGCGGTGGCGGGTGACCGGAAGCCTGACCTGGCGCAACGGGCCTGTCGTGGCCGGTATGTCGGCGCGCTACATCAGCTCGGTCGAACAGACGGGCGCGCGGCTCGCCGACCTCACCCTGTGGCAGGTCGACTCGTGGACCACCGTCAACGCCTATGTCGGCTATGATTTCAAGCGCGGGGCGATGAAGGGGACGAGCGTCCGGTTCGGCGTCAACAACATCGCCAACAAGGCGCCGCCGCTGGCGGCCGCCGACTTCGGCTACCTCGGCTCGCTTCACAACTCGGTCGGCCGTCACTTCTACGCCCAGCTGTCGAAGTCCTTCTGAGCGCCGCCGGCCGCTCTGCCCCATTACCAGAGGAGATTTTCATGCATAGGTTCAAAGGGCTCTATACAGCGCTGGCGGCCGGGCTGATCGCTGTTTGCGCGACCCCCGCGATGGCGCAGGCCGACGATGCGGCCGAACAGGATGCGGCGGGCATTTCGGCGCCGTCCTGGATCATGGTCGACAATCCGAGCGGCAAGGTCATCGCCCAGCACAATGCCGAGGAACGGCTCAAGGTCGGCGGCTTTCCCAAGCTGATGACGGCGCTTCTGGTGGCGCGGCTCGCGGCGGAGGACCCGAAGCTGCTCGATCAGACGATCGAGATCCAGGCCTATATGACGAAGATCCAGGTGACCAAGTCGGGCGCCTTGGGCGGCGAGCGCATGACCGTGCGCGACGCACTCTATGCAACGCTGGTCGGGGCGGCGAGCGACACCGCGCTCGCGCTGTCGCGGACGTTCAACAATCGCTTCGCAGAATCGAACTTTCGCCAGCTGGAAAAGGTTCCGGCGCATAGCCGGTCGTTCATCGCCGAGATGAACCGCGCCGCGCGCAAGCTGGGCATGAAGGACAGTGTCTTCCGTTCCGCCTATATCGACGCCGGGGAGAACGGACGCGCCAGCACCGCCCACGACCTCGCGCGTCTGGGAGTCGCAGTGATGGCGGACCCGATCCTGCGCGAGATCGTCGGCGCCAAAAGCTATAGCGCGACGATCATCGGCACCGACGGCACGACCCGCAGCAAGTCATGGAACAACGGCAACCGCCTGCTTGGTCCGGACATCGGCGGTGTCGCGACCACGGGCACCCCGTCGTCGGGGCAGAGCATCATCCTGGCGACGTCGAAGGGGGGCAGCAACCGCATCATCGTCGTGCTGGGAAGCGAAACCTCGTCGCAGCGGTTCGCCGACGCGAAGGCAATCGCGGCGTTGGCCAACTGATGTCCGGCCGGCGGGGAGGCGAGAAGATGACCAAGGAAAATGAAACGCGCGATCCGGCGGTGCCGCTCGATCGTCGCGCCTTGCTGGGGCTGCTCGGCGCGGGCGGGGCGGGGGCGCTGCTCGCCAGCCATGCGGCCCTGGCGGCGGACGGCGCCGAGGGAGCGGCGGCGACCGAACCCTATGACCTCGTCATTCGGGGCGGCCGCGTCGTCGACGGCAGCGGCGCGCCCGGCTTCGAGGCAGACGTTGCGATATCGGGCGGCCGGTTCGTCGAGGTCGGCGCGGTCGGCCGCCGCGGCAAGCAGGAGATCGACGCGCGCGGGCTGGTGGTTTCGCCGGGCTGGATCGACACGATGGACCAGTCCGGCCGCGCGGTGCGCAATCGCGGGTCGGGCGGCAGCAAGGTTCGCATGGGCCTGACCACCCTGATCGCGGGCGAGATGGGAACGCCGGTTCCCGCCGACCAGGTCTCGGCCTATCTGGCTGATCTCGACGCCAATGGCATGGCGGTCAATTTCGGCACCTATTACAGCGCGTCGCAGGCGCGGCGGGCCGTGGCGGGATCGTCCGCCGCCCGGCCGAGCAAGGCGCAGATCGCGGAGATGGCCGACCTGGTCGACGAGGCGATGCGCGCCGGCGCGCTCGGCATGTCGACGGCGCTCATCTATCCGCCCGCCAGCTTCATGACGACGGAAGAGCTGATCGAACTGGCGCGTCCCGTCGGCCGTTACAAGGGGACCTATGCGACCCACATGCGCGACGAGGGCGAATTCGTCCTCGAAGCGATCGACGAGGCGATCGGGATCGGGCAGGCCGCCGGAACCGACGTCCATATCTATCATCTGAAGGCCGCCTTCGCGCCAGGCTGGGGCAAGCTGATCGGCGAGATGGGGCGCAAGATCGACCGCGCGCGCGCTGGAGGCCTCAACGTCTTCGCCGACATGTATCCCTATGAAGCGGCGGGAACCGGACTGCGCACGACCGTTCCCAACTGGATGTTCAAGGATGGCATGGCGCACGCGAAGGAACAGCTTCGCGACCCGGCGATCCGCGCGCGGCTGAAGGCCGAGGTCGCCAAGGGCAACCAGAAGGACTGGACCAACTTCGTCTACAACGCCGGCGGATGGGACCGGGTGGTGCTCGGCGTGCCGTTCAGCGAGGAATATGATCGCTTCCGCGGCATGAAGATCACCGACATCGCGGCGGCCTTGGGCAAGGATCCGGCCGATGCGGCTTGGGACATCGTGCTGGCGGAAAAGCAGCGCGCCAGCGCCTTCTATTTCATGATGAGCGAGAAGGACATCGAAACGGCGCTGAAGTTTCCGTGGATCGGCATCGGCAGCGATGCCGGGGTCCGCTATGGACCGGGAAGCGACAAGGGTTATCCGCATCCGCGGTCTTATGGGTGTTTCCCGCGGATCATTGCAGAATATGTCCGCCGCCGGAAGGTGCTGACGCTCGAACAGGCCATCGCCAAGATGACCTCGGTGCCCGCCGCCAATCTTCGTCTCGCCGGGCGCGGCCTGATCAAGCCGGGGAACTGGGCCGACGTCACCATCTTCGACTACGCGCGCATCGACGACGTCGCCACGTTCGAGAATCCGATCCAGCTGCCCGTGGGCATCGAACATGTGATCGTGAACGGCACGCCGACGATGCTGGCCCGCAAGCGGACCCCGGCGCGGCCGGGCAAGGTCCTGCGCGGGCCCGGCGCCCGCGCCGCATAGGCGCAACCACGACCATCGCCGGAACGGCGTCACGACGGAATATCAAGGGGTAATCAGGATGAAGCGTCACGCAAACATCTCGCTACGGGCGCTGCTGTGCGCGTCGGTCTTCGGTGGGGTGCTGCCCGCCGCGGCGGCCGCGCAGGACATCACGATCGACGATGCGCGGACAACGCAGGTCGGTCTGGGCGCCGGAGAGACGGTGACGATCACCGAGACCGGCAGCATCACCACGGCCGGCAGGGTGATCAACCTGTCCACGACCGGGACCGGCACCGCGACCCTCGTCAACCGGGGGCGGATCGAGTCGACATCAACCACTACCCTGACCAGCACCATCGGGCCGGCCTCCCCGATAAGCCTGAACCTGACCAACGAAGCCGGCGCATCAATCACGGGCGCGCGTGCCGTCTATTTCACCACCGGCGAACTGATCAACCGCGGCACGATCGCATCGACGATGACGGGAACCTCGACCGGCGATGCGATCAACGCCGGGCAGGACTCGATCGTGCGACTGGAGTCGGGGAGCGTCACCTCGGCAAGTTCCGCCACGACCGGGGCCAGCTATGCGGTGAATTTCACCGGCGGCGGCAACAGCATCTACATCGATACGGGCGCCACGGTGAACGGCACGATCCGGGCCGCAACCGGCGGTGTGGGCGCCAATCGTGTCTATCTGACCGGCACCGGCACCCAGACGCTGGGGCCGATCTCGGGTTTCAACGGCTATTACATCGATTCCGGCGACTGGACGGTGACCAGCTCGATCACCGCCGCGGCCGAAGGCAGCACCATCGCGGAGGGTGCGACGCTGCGCTGGGGCAACGGCGGCGCGACCGGCAGCATCAGTGGCAACGTCGTCAACAATGGCCGGCTGATCGTCAACCGCACGAACCAGGTGGTCGGCTTCACCACCGCGTCGATCACCG
Organism: Sphingopyxis sp. 550B; assembly: GCF_057401805.1. NCBI lineage: Bacteria > Pseudomonadati > Pseudomonadota > Alphaproteobacteria > Sphingomonadales > Sphingopyxidaceae > Sphingopyxis > Sphingopyxis sp. 550B. The sequence goes on from NZ_CM171610.1 coordinate 1,392,925, forward strand.
GCACCGGCCAGCTGATCGTCGATTCGCCCGGCGCCGCCGGCGGCCTGACGCTGCGCGCGCCGGGGACGAGCTACAGCGGCGACACCATCGTCAAGAATGGCACGTTCAGCGGCGTTGCGACCAATGCGATGTCGGCGAGTTCCGAGGTGGTTCTCGAGAGCGCCGGCATTCTCGACATCGTCACGGGCTTCGATCAGGAGATCGGCGGTCTGTCGGGCGTCGGGGCGACGAACATCAACGGCGCGGCGCTCACCCTCGGCGGCAAGGGAACGAGCACCAGCTATACCGGCGCCTTCGCCGGTGACGGATCGCTGACCAAGATCGGCGCCGGGACGTTCACCTATGACGGCACCGGCGCGCTCGGCGGCGGCGTCACCGTGCGTGGCGGCGGTTTGCTCCTCGACGGCACCCTCACCAGCGATCTGCTCGTCGAAAATGGCGGCCAACTTGGTGGCACCGGCTCGCTCGCCGGCAATGCGATTGTCAACGGTACGCTCGCGGGCCTGTCAGGGCAGACGCTGACACTGCAGTCGCTCCAGCTCGGCGCCGGTTCGACCGTCGCGGCGACGCTGGGAAGCGAAAGCGCGCCGGTGCTGTTCGACGTGCTGGGCGACCTGACGCTCGACGGCGCGCTGACCGTGACGCCGGCGACCGATTTCGGGGCGGGCCTCTACCGGATCTTCTCCTATGGCGGGACGCTGACCGATAACGGGCTCGACGTCGGACCTCTCGGCAGCGGCACGAGCGGCGCGTTGCAGACCGTGACCGCCGGTGAGGTCAATCTGATCGTGTCCACCGGTTCGACGCTTTCGGATATCCAGTTCTGGAATGGAACGAAGGTGGCGGGCGACGGCACCATCGCGGGCGGCGACGGCGTGTGGAGCGCCGACGGACGGACCAACTGGACCGACCTCGACGGCGCATCGACCGAAGCCTGGGGCGGCCGCTTCGCGGTGTTCACCGGTCCGGCCGGAACGGTCACGATCGATGACGCCGCCGGTGCGATTTCGACCTCGGGCCTCCAGTTCGTCAGCGATGGCTATCGTGTCGAGGGCGATCCGCTAACGCTGGCCGGTGCGACCGATGTGCGTGTCGGTGACGGCACGGCGGCTGGCGCAACGACCTCCGCGACGATCGCATCCAACATCACCGGCAGCGGCAGCCTGGTCAAGCAGGACCTCGGCACGCTGATCCTCGCGGGCGCGAACGACCATGCCGGCGGCACGCGGATCGCCGACGGCACGCTGCGGATCGATGCGGGCGGATCGCTCGCCACGACCGGCATGACGCCGGCGGTCGGCATCGTCGCCTCGACACCGGCGAGCACGGTGACGCTCGTCAATGCGGGACGGATCACCGCGAGCGATCGGGCCATCGATGCCGCGGCGGGAACGACGCTGTCGCTGCTCAACGAAAGCGGCGGGGTGATCGAGGGCGCGTCGGGCGTCTATCTGGATGCGGGCGAGGTCATCAACCGCGGTTCGATCACCGCCACCAACGGCGATGCCATCCAGGCGGCGGCGGGTTCGACGGTGCGGCTGGAAGCTGGCAGCACCACCGCCTTCACCGGCAGCGGCACCAACTATGCCGTCAATTTCCTCGGCGGGTCGAACAATCTCTATCTCGACACCGGTGCGACGGTGACCGGCCAGATTCGCGGCGCGTCGGCGGCCGGGTCGGGCCCCGATCGCGTCTATCTGAACGGCACGGGTTCGGCGGTGCTGCCCAGCATGACCAATTTCGAGGGATATTATTTCCAGTCGGGCGACTGGACCGTGACCGCGTCCTTCCTCGCCACCGCCGAAGGCAGCACGATCGACGAAGGCGCCACGCTGCGCTGGGGCAATGGCGGAACGACGGGCAGCATCAGCGGCCAGATCACCAACAATGGCCGGCTGATCGTCAACCGCACGAACCAGGTGGTCGGCTTCACCACCGCGCCGATTACCGGCACCGGCCAGCTGATCGTCGATTCGCCGGGCGCGACGGGCGGCCTGACGCTGCGCGCGCCCGGCACCACCTATAGCGGCGACACCATCGTCGAGAACGGCAAATTCAGCGGCGTTGCGACCAATGCGATGTCTGCGGCTTCCGAGGTCGTTCTAAAAAGCGCCGGCATGCTCGACATCGTCGCGGGCTTCGACCAGGAGATCGGCGGCCTGTCGGGCGTCGGCGCGACCAACATCAACGGCGCCGCGCTCACCCTCGGCGGCAAGGGGACGAGCACCAGCTATACCGGTGCCTTCGCCGGCGATGGATCGCTGATCAAGGTCGGCGCCGGGACGTTCACCTATGGCGGCACCGGCGCGCTCGGCGGCGGCGTCACCGTGCGTGGCGGCGGTTTGCTCCTCGACGGCACCCTCACCAGCGATCTGCTCGTCGAAAATGGCGGCCAACTTGGTGGCACCGGCTCGCTCGCCGGCAATGCGATTGTCAACGGTACGCTCGCGGGCCTGTCAGGGCAGACGCTGACACTGCAGTCGCTCCAGCTCGGCGCCGGTTCGACCGTCGCCGCGACGCTGGGAAGCGAAAGCGCGCCGGTGCTGTTCGACGTGCTGGGCGATCTGACGCTCGACGGCACGCTGGCCGTGACGCCGGCGACCGATTTCGGTGCCGGTCTCTATCGGATCTTCTCCTACGGCGGCACGCTGACCGACAACGGGCTCGACGTCGGGCCCCTCGGCAGCGGCACGAGCGGCGCGTTGCAGACCGCGACAACTGGTCAGGTCAATCTGGTCGTGTCCACCGGTTCGACGGTTTCGGATATCCAGTTCTGGAATGGAACGAAAACCGCGGGCGACGGCATCATCGCGGGCGGCGACGGCGTGTGGAGCCCCGGGCCCGCCACCAACTGGACCGACCTCGACGGCGTATCGACCGAAGCCTGGGGCGGCCGCTTCGCGGTGTTCGCCGGTTCGGCCGGAACGGTCACGGTCGACGATGACGCGGGCGCGATCGCACCCGCCGGCATGCAGTTCGTCAGCAGCGGCTATCGCATCGAGGGCGACCCGCTGTCGCTGACCGGCGCGGTCGACGTGCGCGTCGGCGACGGCACCGCGGCCGGCGCGGCGACCAGCGCGACGATCGCATCGAACCTTACCGGCGCGGGCAGCCTGGTGAAGCGGGATCTGGGCACGCTGACCCTGACCGGCGCGAACAATCATGCCGGGGGCACGCGGATCGCCGACGGCACGCTGCGGATCGATGCGGGCGGATCGCTCGCCACGACCGGCACGACGCCGGCGGTCGGCATCGTCGCCTCGACACCGGCGAGCACGGTGACGCTCGTCAATGCGGGACGGATCACCGCGAGCGATCGGGCCATCGATGCCGCGGCGGGAACGACGCTGTCGCTGCTCAACGAAAGCGGCGGGGTGATCGAGGGCGCGTCGGGCGTCTATCTGGATGCCGGCGAGGTCACCAACCGCGGTTCGATCACCGCGACGGCCGGCGATGCCATCCAGGCGGCGGCGGGCTCGACGGTGCGGCTCGAAGCGGGCAGCACGACCGCCTTCACCGGCAGCGGCACCAATTATGCCGTCAATTTCCTCGGCGGATCGAACAACCTCTATATCGACACCGGCGCGACGGTGACGGGGCAAATTCGCGGGGCCTCGGCCACCGGATCGGGACCCGACCGCGTCTATCTGACGGGCAGCGGCTCGGCCATTCTGCCCAGCATGACCAATTTCGAGGGCTATTATTTCCAGTCCGGCGACTGGACCGTGACCGCATCCTTCGTCGCCACCGCCGAGGGCAGCACGATCGACGCGGGCGCCACGCTGCGCTGGGGCAATGGCGGCACGACGGGCAGCGTCAGCGGCCAGGTCACCAACAACGGCCGGCTGATCATCAACCGCACGAACCAGGTGGTGGCCTTCACCACCGCGCCGATCACCGGCACCGGCCAGCTGATCGTCGATTCGCCCGGTGCCGCCGGCGGCCTGACGCTGCGCGCTCCGGGCACGACCTACAGCGGCGACACCATCGTCAGGAACGGCACGTTCCGCGGCGGCGCAACGAACGCGATGTCGGCGAATTCCGAGGTCGTCCTCGAAAGCGCCGGTATCCTCGATATCATCACCGGCTTCGATCAGGAGATCGGCGGTCTGTCGGGTGTTGGCGCCACCAACATCAACGGCGCCGCGCTCACCCTCGGCGGAACGGGGCTCAGCACCAGCTATACCGGCGCGCTGTCGGGTGACGGCTCGCTCGTCAAGACCGGCACCGGGACGCTGACCTATGGCGGCACCGGCGCGCTCGGCGGCGGTATCACCGTGCGCGGCGGCGGCTTGCTGGTCGACGGCAATCTGACGAGCGACGTCCTCGTCGAAGCCGGCGCATCGCTGGGCGGTGCCGGCCTGCTGGCGGGGAATGTGGTCGTCGACGGCACGCTCGCCGGCCTGTCCGGCCAGACGCTGACGCTGCAGGCGCTTGAACTCGGCGCAGGTTCGACCGTCGCGGCGACACTGGGAAGCGAAAGTGCCCCGACCCTGTTCGAGGTGCTCGGCGACCTGACGCTCGACGGCACCCTCGCAGTCACCCCGGATACCGGCTTCGGCGCCGGCCTCTATCGGATCTTCGCCTATGGCGGCGCGCTGACCGACAACGGACTCGACGTCGATCCGCTGGGCGCCGGCATTACGGGGACGGTCCAGACCTCGGTCACCGGTCAGGTCAATCTGGTCGTCGACGACGGCAGCGGCCTTTCTTCCATTCAGTTCTGGAACGGGACGAAGACCGCGGGCGACGGCACCATCGCGGGCGGCGACGGCGTGTGGAGCGCCGGAAGCGGCAGCAACTGGACCGACTCCGACGGCGCTTCGAGCGAAGCCTGGGGCGGACGCTTCGCCGTGTTCGACGGCGCGGCCGGAACGGTCACGATCGACAATGCCGCGGGCGCGGTGTCGGCGACCGGCATCCAGTTCGCGACCGACGGCTATCGCGTCGAAGGCGACCCGCTGACGCTGGCGGGCGCGGTCGACGTGCGCGTCGGCGACGGCACCGCGGGCGGTGCTTCGACCCGCGCGACCATCGCCTCCAATCTCACCGGCACGGGCAGCCTTGCCAAGCAGGACCTCGGCACGCTGATCCTGACCGGCGCGAACGATTATACGGGCGGCACGCGCATCCTGGCGGGCACGCTGCAGATCGGCGCGGGCGGCACCAGCGGGGCGCTGCCCGGCAACGTCCTGATCGGCGGCGGCACGCTGGCCTTCGACCGGTCGGACGATATCGGCTATGGCGGCACGATCACCGGTCAGGGGCAGCTGCGCCAGCAGGGCACCGGCACCCTGACGTTGACGGCCGATTCCTCGGCCTTCACCGGAACCACGACCGTCGATGCGGGGCAATTGCGCGTCAACGGCGCGCTGGGCGGAACCGCGATCGCGGCCGCCGGCGGGCTGCTGGGCGGCACCGGGCGGCTCGGCGACATCGTCGTCCGCAGCGGCGGGACGCTGGCCCCGGGCAACAGCATCGGGCTGCTGACCGCGCGCTCGGCGACGTTCGAGGCGGGATCGGTGTTCGCGGTCGAGGTGAACCCCGACGGCACCGCCGACCTGCTGCGCACCACGGGGCAGGTCGTGATCGACGGCGGCACGGTCGAGGTGCTGGCCGGTGCCGGCAATTATGCGATCACCAGCGATTACACGCTGATCGAGGCCGCCGGCGGGGTAGTCCGCGGCGGCGCCTCCAACGGGTTCGAGGGGGTGACGACGAACCTCGCCTTCCTGACGCCGACGCTGGGCTATTCGGCCAATGCGGTGACGCTGAACCTGACGCGCAACGACGTCGATTTCACCGACGTCGCGGCGACCGCCAACCAGCGCTCGGTCGCTTCGGCCATCCAGTCGGCGGGCCTGGGCAGCGCGCTGTACGACGCGGTGCTCTATCTCGACGGCGCCGGGGCGCGCGGCGCCTTCGACCTCGCATCGGGGGAGATCCACGCTTCGGTCCGCACCGCGATGGTCGAGGATCTGCGCCGGCCGCGCGCCGCCGTGATGCAGCGGCTCGGCACCGCGCCCGACGGGCTGGGAATGTGGCTCCAGGGCTTCACCAGCCGCGGCGACAACCGCGACCGCCCGAATGCTGCGCGCATCGAGCGCCAGACCAACGGCATCATCGGCGGGATCGACGTCGGCGACGCGGATGCGCGAGGCGGCCTGGCCATCGGCTATGGCAGCAACGACATCACCGGCGCGGCCCGGGCGAGCAGCGCCCGTGCGAAATCGCTGCACGTCATGGCCTATGGCGGCGCGCGGCTGGCCGGGCTGCGGCTGAGCGTCGGCGCCGGCTATTCGGACGTCGATGTGGACAGCGAGCGCGCTCCGGCGTTCGGCGGTCTCTCGGGCAATCATACGGCCAGCTATGGCGGCAGCGTGCTGCACGGCTTCGCCGATGTCGGCCTGCCGCTGGCGCTTGGTGGCGGCAGTGTCGAACCCTTTGCGGGAATCGCCCATGTCGAGGCGCGGACCAAGGCGTTCACCGAAACGGGCGCCGGGCCGCTCGCCCTCGCCGCCGATCGCGCCAAGGACGGCTTCACGCTGTCGACCCTTGGGCTGCGCGCCGAGACCTCGGCGACCGGTCCGCTGGCGGTGCGCGCCTCGGCCGCGTGGCAGCATGGTTTCGGGACCATCGCCCCGGTGTCGAACCTGCGCTTTGCCGGCGGCACCGCGGCGCCGTTCCGCGTGGCGGGGGCCGCAATCGCGCGGGACGCCGCGGTTCTGGACGTCGATCTGATGTGGCGTCTTACGGACAAGATGCGCTTCAGCCTCGGCTATTCGGGCCAGCTCGGCGCGAATGTCCAGGATCACGCCGGCACGGTCTCGCTGGGCTTCGTCTTCTGACGCGGCGGTTCGCGGCGTCCGCCTTCCGGGGCGGCGCCGCGAACCCGTTCGCCCGCCTCATCGGGGGCGGGCATGATTGGAGAGAATGATGACGGCTCCCCCCCTTTCGGCGTCGCGCTGCGCCGATTCCCTCGTCTTCACCTCGGGCCAGCTTGCCCGCGGCGATGACGGCGCGATCGTGCCGGGCGGCATCGAGGCGCAGGCCGAGCGTGCGCTGGCCAATCTCGTCCGCGTCCTGGCGAGCGAGGGATGCACGCCGCGCGACGTGGTGAAAGTCACCGCCTGGCTGACCGACGCCCGCCATGGCGCGGCGTTCAATGCGGCCTATGTGCGCGTGTTCGGGGACCCCTATCCGGCCCGGTCGACGGTGGTTTCGGCGCTGCTCGCGCCCGATGCGCTGGTCGAGGTCGAAGCGGTCGCCAAACGACCATGACCGCGAAAGCCGTTGGTCCCGTGCTGCTGCAGGGCTACAGAGGGGGCATGCGGTTTCGTCAGATTGAAGTCTTCCATGCGGTCTATACCCATGGATCGATCAGCGCCGCGGCACGTGTGCTGGGCGTGTCGCAACCCTCTGTTTCCAAGACCTTGCGCCATGCCGAGGACAATCTGGGCTTCCAATTGTTCCAGCTCGCGCGCGGGCGCCTGATCCCGACCGACGAGGCGCATGCACTGATTCGCGAAGCCGGGGATATCTTCGACCGGCTGGCCTCGCTGCAGCAGACCGCGCGCAACCTGTCGCAGGCGGGGGGCGGCCATATCCGCCTGGGTATCGTGCCCAGCCTCGCGCTCGACGTCATCCCGCAGGCGATGGCGCAGTTCCGGCGCGACTGGCCGCGCGTCACCTTCGAAGTGCATACCCACCATCACGACGATCTCGTCCGCTCGCTGATCGAGCGCGAGACCGATCTGGCGATCGTCTATACCCCGCCGCCGCATCCGCGGCTGACGAGCGCCGTGCTGGCGCAGGGGGAGCTTGTCGCCTTCGCGCCCGCGCAGGCCTTCGGCGATGTCGGGGACCGCCTGCCGCTCGATCAGCTGGCCGACCGCGATCTGATCGGCGTCGCCGCGACGGGACCGATCGGCGATGTGCTGACCCGCGCCGCACTGGAACGCGGCATCGCCTATCGCGAGGCGGTGTCGGTGCAGACCTTCTTCATCGCGGCGCGCCTCGCCCAGCTCGAAGGCGGCGTGACCGTAGTCGACGAATTCACCGCGCGCGCGTCGCAATCGCCCGACTTCAACTGGTTCCGGACCGACCCGCCGCTCGAATTCACCATTTCCTGGGTGACGCTGGAGGATCGCCAGCCGTCGAAGGTCGTCCGCCAGTTCCTCCGTACCTTCAGCGACGTCCTGGAAGCCGTCCGCGACACCGGTTCATAGCTTCGGGCTATACCAGCCGCAAAGGTTGCCGCTTTGCGGCCGGCGCCGGTTCGACAATCATCCCCGCGAACAAGCGGCTCCGCTTCGCGGGCGCGCTGGCATGGGGGATGGAATCAAATAGATGCGCGCGGAATTTCGTCTGGGCGAGGCCTCGGCAACGGCACCGCGGGACCTGATCGTGATCGGCGCCGGGGTCGTCGGCATGGCGACCGCGCTGACGCTCGCCGACCGCGGTCACCGGGTCACCCTGATCGACCGCGCCGAAGGGCCGGGTCGCGGGACGTCCTTCGCCAATGGCGCACAGCTCAGCTATGCCTATACCGACGCGCTTGCGAGCCCCTCGACCATCGCGCAATTCCCCTGGCTGCTGCTGTCGCGCGATCCGGCTTTCCGCTTTTCCCCGCGGCTCGACCTCGATTATCTGCGCTGGAATCTCGCCTTCCTGCGCAACGGCAGCGCCAGCCGCTTTCGCCGCAACACGCTGGAGGGGCTGGCGCTGGCTTTCCTGTCGCGCCGCGCCCTGCACGCGCTGGTGCGGCGGCACGCGATCGATTTCGCGCACGATCGGCCGGGCAAGATCATCGTCTATCGCTCGGCCAAGAGCTTCACAGCGGCGCAGACGCTTCTCTCCGACAAGATGGCGGCCGGCGCCGAACAGACCGTGCTCGACCCCGACCGGGCCGTTGCGATCGAACCGGCGCTCGAATCGATCCGCGCCTCGATCGTCGGGGCGATCCACACCGCGGGCGAGGAGGTCGGCGATCCCTATCGCTTCTGCACGGGTGCGCAGGCGGCGCTGGCGGCTCGGGGAGGCTTCGCCAGCCTTTATGACACCGCCATCGACCGCATCGACGCGAGCTGGCGTCGCCCGGCGGTGATCGCCGGCGGCCGGCGGATCGAGGCCGACCATATCGTCCTGTGCGCCGGCATGGCATCGGTGGGCCTCGCGCGCAGCGTCGGCGTCCGCCTGCCGGTCATGCCGATGAAGGGGTATTCGATCACGGCGCAGCCGGGCGAGAGGGCGCCGCGCGTCAGCATCACCGATTCGGCCAATCGCGTCGTTTTCGCGCGGCTCGGCGACAGGATGCGGATCGCCGGCCTTGCCGATCTCGGCCGCCGCGACGCGGCGGTCGACCCCGCGCGCCTCGCGGCGCTGGTGCGCAGCGCGCGGGCCGCGCTGCCCGCGGCCGCGAATTATGACCGGATCGAATCGAGCTGGGCGGGCCTTCGTCCGATGACGCCCGATTCGCTTCCGATCACCCGGCTGATCGCGCCGGGCGTGATCGCCAACACGGGGCATGGGGCGCTTGGCTGGACCTATGCGGCGGGTTCGGCCGAACGCGTCGCGGCCATCGTCGAAGGCGGGGGCTGAGCGGTGGCGGCGCGAAACGAGGACAGAGCGGCCGGATAAGGACGCCGACCCACCGTTCCCGCCGATCCACTGGGGCGGGAACGGTGGGAACTTGTGACAGGGTATGACAAGAGGTCGCTCGGCACGACCAGGAAGGGAGCGGGCCGCAAAGGATGGAACAGATGACGGAAACTTCGCAGCCGGCCCCCCGACCGACGGAGGCATCGCCCGGGGTGCTGCGCCGCGCCTGCGGCTGGTGGTTCGGCGTCGCGCTGTGGAAGCGCATCCTCGCCGCACTCGTCCTCGGCGCGGTCCTCGGGCTCGTCTGGGGTGAGGACGCGACCTCGATCGCGTGGATCGGCGAACTTTTCGTGCGGTTGATCCGCATGCTGGTCATTCCGCTCGTCTTCCTGACCATTGCTTCGGGCGTCGCCGCGCTCGCCGATCCCAAGCGCCTCGGCAGCATCGGGGTGAAAACGCTCGGCATGTATGTCTTCACCACCGCGCTTGCGGTGATGACCGGCCTCATCGTCGCGACGCTGATCGCGCCGGGAGCGGGGGCGAGTTTCGCCGGCGCGGTTCCGCGCGTCGTCGCCGAGCCGCAGGACACGGCGCGCATGTTCATGGAGATCGTGCCCGACAATCCGATCGGCGCGATGGCGAACGGCTCCACGCTGTCGGTGATCTTCTTCGCCGTCCTTGTCGGTGCGGGGGTCATCGCCGCGGGCAAGGAGGCCGAACCGGTGCGCAACCTGCTCGCAGGCGGTGCGGAGGTGATGCTGCGCATCGTCGGCTTCGTCATGGAAACCGCACCCTTCGGCGTTTTCGCGCTGATCGCGGTGGTGATGGGCACGACGGGCCCGGCGAGCTTCCTCGCGGTGCTCAAGCTCGGCCTCTGCGTCGTCGTGGGATCGGCGATCGTGACGCTGGTCATCCATGGCGGCATCGTCGTTCGGCTGCTCGCCTGGCTGCCGCCTCTGCCTTTCTTTCGCGGCATCGCCGATGCGATCATGGTCGGCTTCTCGACCTCGTCGAGCAGCGCGACGCTGCCCGTCGCGATTCGCGTCGCCGAACGCAACCTGGGCGTATCGCCCCCGGTCGCCTCGACCGTGCTGCCGCTCGGCGCCACCATCGGCATGGACGGTGCCGCCATGTATGTCGCGATGCTGACGCTTTTCGCCGCACAGGCGTTCGGCGTCGATCTGAGCCTCGCCGATTATCTCGTCATCGCCGGCACGACGACGATCGTCGCGATGGGGGTCGCGCCGGTGCCCTCGGGCTCGCTCTTCGTGCTCGCCGCCGTGCTCCATGCGATCGGCATCACGCCCGAGCAGACCGCGATCGTCGTCGGCTTCGTCCTGCCCTTCGACCGCATCCTCGACATGATCCGCACCATTCCCAACGTCACCTCCGACCTGTCGATCGCGACCGCCGTCGCACGCTGGGAAAAGGAAATGGACGTGCGCGAATATCTTTCCGCCGACGACGAATGAGGTCCGACGCGCCCCATCGCCGCCCGATCGGCGCCGCTTTCGGCACCATGATCCGCGGCTCGATCCTCGCCGCCGCGGCGCTGCTCGCGGCCTGTGCGCCCGCGTCGCCGCCGCCGCAATCGGCGGCATCGCCCGCGGGCGAGCAGGCGGCGCGGCAGGCGTTCGTGGCGGCCGCCCACCCGCTCGCGGTCGAAGCCGGCCTCGACGTGCTGCGGCGCGGCGGCAATGCGGTCGACGCAGCGGTTGCCGTCCAGGCGATGCTCGGGCTCGTCGAACCGCAAAGCTCGGGGCTCGGCGGCGGCGCCTTCATGGTCCATTACGACGCGGCGACGAAGGCGGTCACCGTCTATGACGGGCGCGAGGTCGCACCTGCCGGTGCCACGCCCGACATGTTCCTGGACGATGGCGGCAAGCCGCTTCCGTTCCAGACCGCCGTGCTCAGCGGCCGCGCCACCGGCGTTCCCGGCGCGGTCGCGATGCTCGCGATGGCGCAGAAGGCGCGCGGAAAGCTGGGCTGGTCCGATCTGTTCGGCGAAACCGAGCGGGTCGCGCGCGAAGGCTTCACGGTGACGAAGCGGCTCGAACGCTTCGTCCACGGTCCCTATCCGCAGGCGGGCGCTCCCGACGTCCTGCGCTATTTCAGCAACGGGCACGGCGGCAAGGTCCGCGCCGGCAATACGCTGAAGAATCCCGCCTATGCGGCGTTCGTCCGCCGTCTGGCGGTGGAAGGTCCGAATGCCCTCTATCGCGGCGAGACCGCGCGGCGCATCGTCGCGCGGCTGCACGAAGGCGCACTTGCCGGCAGCATGACCGAGGCCGACCTCGCCGCCTACAGGCCCGTCGTGCGGCAGGCGCTGTGCGGCAACTACCGCGTCTATGTCCTCTGCGTGCCGCCGCCGCCCTCGAGCGGGGTGGGCCTGCTCCAGCTGATGGCGATGGTCGAGCGCACCGACATCGCCGCGCGCGGCCCCGACGACCCGGTGGCGTGGGTGAAATATGCCGAGGCGAGCCGGCTGATGTATGCCGATCGCGACGCCTATGTCGGCGACGTTGCGAACGTGCCCGTCCAAGGGCTGCTCGATCCCGCCTATGTCGCGGCGCGCGCGGCGCTGATCGGCGACCGTGCCGGCCCGGCGCCGGAGGCGGGGCACCCGCCGGGCGCGGCGGCGATGCGCATCGATGCGACGGCCGAGGTTCCGGGCACCTCGCATTTCGTGATCGTCGACGGCGACGGCAATGCGGTGTCGATGACGACGACGGTCGAAAGCTTCTTCGGTTCGGGCCGCATGGTCGACGGCTTCTTCCTCAACAACCAGATGACCGATTTCTCTTTCGTGCCCAGCGGCCCCAATGCCATCGCGCCGGGCAAGCGGCCGCGTTCGTCGATGACCCCGACGATCATCCTCGACCGCGACCGCCGCCTTGCGGGCGCGATCGGTTCGCCGGGCGGCAATGCGATCCTTGCTTATGTGTCGAAGGCGCTGATCGGCGCGATCGACTGGCATCTGCCGCTCGACCAGGCGTTCGCGCTGCCCAATCTCGTCGCGCGCGGGTCCGGCTTTGCCGGAGAGGAAAGCCGTTTCGCGCCCGCGCTGCGCGCGGCGATGGCGGCGCGCGGCGTCGCGGTGCGCGCCGGGTCGGGCGAGGATTCGGGGCTGCACGGCGTCCTGATCCGCGACGGCCGTTTCGAGGGCGCGGCCGATCACCGCCGCGACGGCGTCGCGCGCACGATCGACCTCCCGCTTCATCATTGATCCCCTGCGAAAGGAAGACATATGCGGTTTCTGGCATCGGCGGCCCTCGCCCTGATCGCGGCGTTCGGCGCAAGCCATTGCACGGCGTCCGTCGCCGCACCGGCGGCGGCAACCGCCGCGCCCGTTACGCAGACGGTCAAGGGACAGGTGCGGATCGTCGGCGGCGTCGGCGATCTGGCGGCGCTCGACGTCCGCGTCAACGGCGATCCTGTCGGCATCGCGCCGGACGGCAGCCTGTCGGGCCGGATCGGTGAAGCCGATCTCTACCGGCTGACCGTGAAGGGGCCCGCCATCTTCGATGCCGTCTCCACCTTCGCGGCGAGCGAGGTCGCCGCGGGCGATGGCAACATCATCCTGCCGGCGGTCGAGGCGGTGTCCCGCGCGCCGGGGCGTATCGAGATGTTCTTCGGCGGCGACGTGATGATGGGGCGCCGCTTCGAGGCGCCGCTGGATGGCGAGCCGACGGTGATCCGCGAGGCGAACCGCGCCGCCGACATGGCGCGGCTGCTCGATCCGATGAAGCCCTATTTCACCGGCGCCGATCTGGCTTCGGTCAATCTCGAAACCGTGCTGGCGACGCGCGACCTTGGCAATTCGCCGGGCAAGTCGGTCGTCTTCTACACGCACAGCGACGCCGCGCGGGCGCTGGTCGATGCGGGTATCGACTATGTCACGCTCGGCAACAATCATGTCTATGACTATGTCGAACCCGGCCTTGCCTCGACGCTTGCCGCGCTCGATGCGGTGCGGATGCCCTGGTCGGGCGCCGGCCGCGACGAGGCGGAGGCGCTGAAGGCCGCGCGCCTCTCGGTCGGCGGGCGCGCCTGGTCGATGCTCGGCTTCGTCGGCTGGAAAGGCAATGTCGAGCCCAACCAGGTCGCCGAAAGCGGCAAGGGCGGTGCCGCCCTGGGCAGCGACGCCAATATCGAGGCGGCGGTGCGCGGAGAGGTCGCCGCAGGACGCACGCCGATCGTCCAATATCACGGCAGCACCGAATATAGCGCTCGTCCGACCGCGATCAGCGAGCGGCGGATGAAGCTGGCGATCGATTCGGGCGCCGCGCTCGTCGTCTCGCATCATCCGCACGTCGCGCACGGTCTCGAACTCTACAAGGGGCGCCTGATCGCCTATTCGCTCGGCAATTTCCTCTTCGACCAGAGTTTCCCCGAAACCCATGCCAGCTTCGCGCTCCGCGTCTGGATGGACGGCGACCGGCTGTTCCGCGCCGAAATGGTCCCGATCCAGATCCTCGACTATCGCCCGGTCCCGGCGGTCGGCGGGATGCGTCAGGCGGTGCTCGGCCGGATCATCGACCTGTCGGCCGAACGCGGGACGCGGATCGGGATCGTCGGGGGGCACGGCGTCATCCAGCCGTCGGCGCCGCTCGCACCGCCGCAGCGCTGCGCCGCCGATGCCGGCAGCGGCCTCAACGTCTTTCGCTACGACCTTTACCGGCCCGAAGCAGCCTGTCGCGACCACGCGGTCGCGGCCGGCCACGACTTGCTGGCGCGCGGCGATTTCGAGGCGGTGCGCTTCGGGGACGCCCGCGATCGAAGCTGGAGCGTCGAGGGCGGGGCGATCGATTTCGATCGCGATGCCCATGCGGGCCGGGCCGCGCTTGCCGTGTCGGTCCCCGGTGCGGGTGCCGCGACGGTCGGACCCAAGATCTTCTTTCGGCCCGTCGCCGAACGCCGGCTGACCTTCACCGGCTGGGTCAAGCTCGACGCGCCGGCGACGCTCGAACTGCTGGTTCAGGAGCAGCGCAAGGGCAGCGGGCGCACCAGCGCGCTGGCCAATGCGCCGCGGCAGTCCGCCGGAGCGCAGCGGATCGCGGCCGGCGGCTGGCAGCCGTTCCGCTTCGAGTTCGATCGCGGCGCGGAAACGCCCGCGCAGCCGTTGCGGCCGCTGCTGCGCATAGAGGGGGCGTCGCGGGTGCTGCTCGACGATCTGGCGCTGATCGCCTGGGGTGGCGATGCGCCGGGGCAATCCTATGGTTCGCGCGGCAACGCGGCCGCAGTCGAATAGAGAATTGAGAGGGAGAAGAATCATGGATATTCGCACGGCAATCCGCTTCGCCTGCCGGCCGGTGATGATGGCGGCGCTCGTCGCGGCCAGCGGTTCGCTGCTCGCCCCGGCGACCGCCCATGCCGCCGAAGCGGCTGCCGTCGAGGGCGTGACCGCCGCGGCCTGGGCGGTCGCCGATGCCGAAACGGGCGAGGTGCTGGCGTCGCATGAGCTGGAGCGGCCCTCGAACATCGCGAGCGTCACCAAGCTGATGACGCTGCTCGTCGTCACCGAAATGGCCGCCGCGCAGCCCGCCATTCTCGACGAGGAACTGAGCTTCGCCGAACGCGCGGTGGCGATCGGGGGGACCAAGACCGGGCTTGCCGCCGGGGAACGGATCAGCGTACGCGAAGCGCTTTACGGCCTGATGCTGCCGTCGGGGAACGACGCCGGATATATGCTGGCGATTCATTTCGGTGCGCCGATGGTGGCGGCGGGAGTGGATGCGACTCCCGCCTTGGCCTACAAGGCCTTCGTCGCGGCGATGAATCGGAGGGCACGGGCGCTCGGCATGACCCAGACGCGCTACAGTTCGGCCTTCGGCGATGCGCTCGATCCCGATCGCCGAACGAGCAGCGCGCGCGACCAGCTGATCCTCGCCCGGGCCGCGATGGCGAATCCGCTGGTGCGCCAGGTCGTCGGCACGCGCGAGCATGAAACCATGGCGCGGACCGCGTCGGGTGCCGAACGCCGCGTCGCTTGGCACAACACCAACGAACTGCTCGGCCGTCCGGGAGTCACCGGGATCAAGACCGGCTCCAATCGCAGCGCCCACTCCTGTCTGCTGACCGAGATCAGTGTCGACGGGCGCCGCTACCATGTCGCGGTGCTGGGCAGCCGGACCAGTGCCGACCGCTATAACGACACGCTGAAAGTGTTGAAATCCGTGACCGGCCGCACGGTGAAATGAGCGCGTCGTCCGACGCCTGCCCGATCTGAGGAGACGGGCTTAGGCCTCCTGTCAGCGGAGAGCATAATCTTGAAACAGGCACGGTCCCCGGCGAAAGTCGGGGACCGAATGCTATAAGCTGGTCAAAAGGGGAAATGCGGCGCGGCCGCTGTCAGTCGAGCTTGTCGAGCAGGTCCATCATCGATTGCGGAATCGTTTCGTCGACCGCGGACTCATAAGCCCGGCGCAGGGCGATGTTCACGTCCTGCGCTTTCCTGGGGATTTTCCTTCCGGTGTCTTTCCCGGCCGTTTTCTTGGGCGCTACGCCGGGTTCAGACGACATTGTCGATGCATCCGCTGGACATGGGGCCTTTTGCTAACCGCGCGTTCATCAAACTGCAATGGCGCGTTTTCCTTCCCTTGGAAACCAAATTAGGGCTAAATCGTTCCCATGTGGTGAAATAATTCGGCGGACGGCGTCATTTTGCGCTGTTCGCCCGCTTTTCTGCGGGTTTCAGCCCGCTACAGGAGATACTCTATGTCGCTGGGCCAGGCTATCGCACCGCATCTTCCCTATCTGAGACGCTATGGCCGGGCGATTTCGGGAAGCCAGCAGGCCGGCGACGCGCTGGTCGCGGGGCTGCTCGAATCGCTCGTCGCGCATCCCGATGCGGTCGATCCCGCGGGCGAGCTGCGAATCCAGCTCTATCGCATGGTCCATGACAATTTCGGGCTCGCCGCCGAACAGGCGGCCGCACCCGATCCCGATACCGCGTCCGATCTGGCGATCGCCGACGCGCGCCTCAGCCGGATTCCCTCGCTTGCGCGGCAGGCGCTGCTGCTCACCGCGGTCGAGGGTTTCAGCACCGCTGAAACCGGCCGGATCATCGGCCGCGATACCGCCGCGGTCGAGGCGCTGATCGCCGACGCGATGGAAGAGATCGATCGCCAGACCCGCGCGCGCATCCTGATCATCGAGGACGAGCCGATCATCGCGATGGATATCGAGATGATCGTGCGCGACCTGGGACACGAAGTCGTCGCGGTCGCGACCACCCATGCCGAGGCGGTGGCCGAGGCGCAGGAGCACCGCCCCGGCCTCGTGCTCGCCGACATCCAACTCGCCGACAACAGTTCGGGGATCGAGGCGGTGCAGGAAATCCTCACCGGGATGAACGTGCCGGTCATCTTCATCACCGCCTTTCCCGAACGGCTGCTGACCGGCGACAGGCCCGAGCCCGCCTTCCTGCTCACCAAGCCCTATCAGCCCGCGACGCTGCGCGCCGCCATCTCGCAGGTGCTGTTCTTCGACGAAAGCACGGTTCCGGCCTGACGCCGCCTCGAGGGGGAAGGGAGGTCGGGTCTCTCCCAATCCTGTCATTCCCGCGTTCGCGGAAATGGCAAAGGCTGAGGAATCGCTCGCGGCCGGGATTCCGTGCGTCTTGTAAAGGGTCGCGGCACGGGTGATAGCGGCGGACGATGACCGCACCGTCCGCCTCCCGTCAGTCCGCGCTCGACCGGCTAACCGCCAACGCGCCTTTCCTTGCCCGGCTCGCCGAGATCAACCCCGACGATGTCGCCCGTTTCCTGGACGAGGGGACCGACGCCGCGCTCGCGCGGGTTGCGCCGCCCGCGCCTGGCGACGACATCATGCGCGGCCTGCGCCAGTGGCGCGGGCGGATCGCGCTGCTGCTCGCGCTCGGCGACCTGTCGGGCGAGCATGACGTCGCGGCGACGACGCGGCATCTGACCGCCTTTGCCGATGCGGCCTGCGACGCCGCGCTCGCCGCTGCCTTTGCCGAGCGCGTCCCCGACGAGGCGCCGCGCGGGCTGGCGGTGATCGCGCTCGGCAAGCTCGGCAGCCACGAACTCAACTATTCGTCCGACATCGACCCGATCCTGATCTTCGACCCCGCGACGCTGCCGCGCCGGTCGCGCGACGATCCCGACGAAGCGGCGGTGCGCATCGCGCGGCGGATGGTCGAGATCTTGTCGGCGCGCACCGCCGACGGTCATGTGCTGCGCGTCGACCTGCGGCTGCGCCCGCATCCGGAGGTGACGCCGATCGTGCTGCCCGAAAGCACCGCCATCTCCTATTATGAATCGCAGGCGCTGGCGTGGGAGCAGGCGGCGTTCATCCGCTCGCGCGCCTCGGCGGGCGACCGCGCGCTCGGCGAGCGCTTCCTCGCCGCGATCCAGCCCTTCATCTGGCGGCGCAGCCTCGATTTCCGGCAGCTGCGCGAAATCGGTGCGATGAGCGACCGCATCCGCGACCATTTCGCGCAGGGACAGGCACTCGGCCCCGGCTACGACCTCAAGCGCGGGCGCGGCGGGATTCGCGAGATCGAGTTCTTCGCGCAGGTTCACCAGCTGATCTATGGCGGTCGCGATCCGTCGCTGCGCGTGCCTGCCACGGTCGACGCGCTCGCCGCGCTTGCCCGCGCCGGCCGGGTCGCCCCCGACGTCGCGGAGCGGCTGACCGGCCATTATGCGGTGCTGCGGCGGATCGAGCACCGGCTCCAGATGGTCGAGGATCAGCAGACGCACAGCCTGCCGGTGCAGCCCGCCGCGCTCGACGGCGTGGCGCGGCTCGACGGGCTGGCCGACGGCGCTGCGCTGCTTGCCGCGCTCGAACCCGTCGTCGCCGACGTCGGTGCCGTCTACGATCGCCTCGTCGCCGAGCGCGCGGCGCCGGGCGGCCTGCCGCGCGACGACGGCGAACTGGCGGCGGCGCTGGCGGCTGCGGGGTTCGACCCGCCCGATGCCGCGCTGCGGACGATCGCCGAATGGCGCAGCGGCAAGCTGCGCGCGCTGCGCAGCCCGGCGGCGCTCGAAGCGCTCGAAACCGCACTGCCCGAACTGGTCGGGGCGCTGGGCGCCGCGCCCGACCCCGACGCGACGCTGCGCCGGTTCGACACGCTGGTGTCGGGCCTGCCGAGTGCGATCAACTTCTTTCACCTGCTCGCCGCGCAGCCGGCGCTGGCGCGGGTCGCGACGCGCATCCTGTCGCTCGCCCCGACGCTCGCCGATGCGCTCGCCGCGCGCGTCGAACTGATCGAGGGATTGATCGACAAGCGCGCGTTCGAGGCGCCGATGGACAAGGACGGGCTGCTCGCCGAATGGGCGCCGGGGCTGGCGGGACTCGATTACGAGCGGCTGCTCGACCGGGTGCGCGACCGCGTCGGCGAACGGCGCTTCGCCTATGGGGTGCAGTTGATCGCCGGATCGGCCGATCCGCTCGCCGCCGCGCGCGGCTATGCCGACCTTGCCGAAGCGGCGCTGCAGGTGCTGGCCGACGCGACGGTCGCCGAATTCGTCGCCGCGCACGGGCGCGTCCCCGACAGCGAACTGGTGGTGCTCGCGCTCGGCCGGCTTGGCGGGCGGGCGCTGACGCACGCATCCGACCTCGACCTCATCTATCTGTTCACCGGCGACCATCTCGCCGAATCGGACGGGCCACGCCCGCTCGGCGCGACGACCTATTACAATCGGCTCGCGCAGCGCGTGACCGCGGCGCTGTCGGTGCCGACCGCGGCGGGCAAGCTCTATGACGTCGATACGCGGCTGCGGCCGCAGGGCGCGCAAGGGCCGCTCGTCGTTACCGTCGACAGCTTCGAGCGCTATCAGCGCGAAGAGGCGTGGACGTGGGAGCATATGGCGCTGCTCCGCGCGCGGCCGGTCTATAGCTCGGACGCCGCGCGCGCCGCGGTCGAGCGCGTCGTCGCCGAGGTGCTGGCAAGCCCGCACGACCCGGAAGATGTCGCGCGCGATGCCGCCGGGATGCGCGACAAGATCGCCGCGCACAAGCCGCCCGCCGGATCGCTCGATATCAAGGGCGGGCCGGGCGGACTCGTCGACCTGGAATTCGCGATGCAGGTCGCACAGCTTGCCGGCGGCCGCTGTCACGATCCCCGCATCGGCGAAGCGCTCGCCTGCCTGACGGCGGCGGGACTGGCGCCGGAGGGGATCGGTGCGGCGCACGACCTGCTCGCGCGGATGCTGGTGATGCTGCGCCTCACCGCCCCCGCGGGCGAGCCGCCGGCCGCCGCCGCGCGCCAGCTCGTCGCCAGCGCCTGCGGCGAGCCGGGCTGGCCGCAACTGCTTGCCGCGCATGACGCGGCACGGCAGGAGGTGGCCGACTGGTGGGCCTCGATTCGCCCGCCGCAGCAGGAGAAGCAAGGATGAGCGGACTTTCGATCGGCGATGCGATCCCGCCCGTGACGCTGGCCGGTGCCGACGGCGCGACCATCGACCTCGCCCGTCTGAAAGGCGCGCCGCTGGTCGTCTATTTCTATCCCAAGGCCGACACGCCGGGCTGCACGACCGAGGCGCAGGACTTCACCCGCCTCGCGCCCGATTTCGCGCATCTGAACGCGCAGGTACTGGCCGTGTCGCGCGACGCGCCGGCGAAGCTGTGCAAGTTCCGCGACAAATACGGGCTGACCGTCCGGCTGGCTTCGGATGAGGACGGCGCGGTGTGCGAAGCCTTCGGCACCTGGGTCGAGAAACAGAATTACGGCCGCACCTATATGGGGATCGAGCGATCGACCTTCCTGTTCGGCGCCGACGGCAAGCTGGCGAAGGTCTGGCGTAAGGTGCGCGTCAAGGGCCATGCCGACGCGGTGCTGGAGGCGGCGAAGGCGCTGTGACCGCCTTTCGCGCGACCGGACGGAATTGAGGACGTGACCACGCTCGGCGAAGCCGCGCGCGCGGTGCTGCTGACCGCGGACCCGCACGCCAAGCGCCGCGCGGCGCGGGGGTTCGCGCGGGCCTGGCGGCGCGGAGAGCTCGTCCATCGCTGCGACGTCGCCATGCCCGACCGGCCGGCGTGGCCCGAGCGGCCCGAACTGCTGGCGCCCGGCCGGATGCCGCGTCGCCGCGGCGGCGGGTCGGAACGCGGCCGCATCGCGATGCTGCACGCGCTCGCGCATATCGAATTCATCGCGATCGACCTTGCCGTCGATCTGGTCGGGCGCTTCGGCGGCGCGTTTCCGCGCGGCTTCGTCGACGACTGGATCGGCGTCGCTGCCGACGAAGCGATGCATTTCGCGCTGCTCGACCGGCGCCTTGCCGGCCTCGGCAGCCATTATGGCGCGCTGCCCGCGCACGCCGGGCTGTGGGAGGCGGCGGAGGCGACCGCCGACGACGCGCTGGCGCGGCTCGCGATCGTGCCGATGGTGCTCGAAGCGCGCGGGCTCGACGTCACCCCGGCCACGATCGACCGGTTCCGCGGCGCCGGGGACGAGGCGTCGGCGCGCATCCTGTCGCGCATCTATACCGACGAGATCCGCCATGTGTCGGCGGGCACGCGCTGGTTCAACTGGCTGTGCGCCGAACGGGGATTCGGACCGGCGGCGACGTGGCAAAGCCTCGTAAAATCGCGATTTCGGGGGGTGTTGAAGCCGCCGTTCAACGACTCGGCGCGCCGCGATGCCGGTTTAACGCAAGAATACTACGCGGTCATTGCTTCGTAAGGATCGACCACGCAGAACCCCTCGCGGGCAGGGATTGCATCCCATCCACAAGAACAACCGGCACCAGCGGCCTGACCGCTGGCGACAGGACAGATGCGGGGTCGATACGTGCTGAACGCTTCACTGGCGCAAAAGTTTCACCATGGCCTGATTGTTGGTGCGGCAGCCCTGATGGGAACGGCCGCGGCGGCCAACGCCGCCGAAACCGGCGCCGACGCGGGGATCGTGGTTCCCGACGAACCCGATGACGACAGCTTCACCGCCGGCGTTCCGGCCCCCGCCGAGGACAGCGAGGCACGCGCGCTCTTTCAGGCGTGGAAGCGCCTCGATACCGGCCTGGCCGCGAGCATCGGCGTCGCCGTGCCGTCGCGCCGCCCGATCGAGCAGATGTCGCTTTCCTCCTCCTACGGCATGCGGGTCCATCCGATCACCGGCCGCGTCGCGCGCCACAACGGCATCGATATTCCCGCCCCCCACGGCACCCCCATTTATGCGACCGCCGACGGCATCGTCGGCCGCGCCCAGCGCCTCGGCGGTTACGGCAATTACGTCGAGATCGAGCATGGCAACGCGATCCAGACGCGCTACGGCCACATGTCCTCCTTCATCGTCCAGCCCGGGCAGCAGGTGAAGAAGGGCGAGATCGTCGGTTATGTCGGCTCGACGGGCCGCTCGACCGGCAACCACCTGCATTATGAAGTCCGCATCGACGGCGCGCCGGTCAATCCGCTGCCCTTCGTCCGTTCGGATTCGATGGCGATCGCCGCGCTGACGGGCGACCATCTTGCGATGGGTGGTCCCGAAGACTGAATTTCATGGGTCGGAGAGGAGGGGCGCCCGCTGGCCATAAGGTCGCGGCGCCCTTTTCATTTGCGCCGAACATCCTATCTTGCCGATATGGCCTCGACCCTGTCCGATATCACCCTGTCGCCCGCCGCCGCGGCGCGCATCCGCTGGATCGCCGAACGCAAGGCGGGCGCGCTCCCCGCGCTTCGCCTCGCCGTCGACGGCGGCGGCTGCTCGGGCTTCACCTATCGCTTCGGCCTCGCCGACAGCATCGAGGCCGATGATGTCGTGACCGAGAC
Organism: Sphingopyxis sp. 550B; assembly: GCF_057401805.1. Taxonomy (NCBI): domain Bacteria; kingdom Pseudomonadati; phylum Pseudomonadota; class Alphaproteobacteria; order Sphingomonadales; family Sphingopyxidaceae; genus Sphingopyxis; species Sphingopyxis sp. 550B. The sequence continues at coordinate 1,415,263 of NZ_CM171610.1, forward strand.
CGACGGCGTGAAGCTGGTCGTCGATCCGGTGAGCATCGACCTGATTCGCGGCTGCACCGTCGATTTCGTCGATTCGCTGGGCGGATCGTCGTTCAAGGTCGAGAATCCCAACGCCGCCTCGGGCTGCGGTTGCGGGTCGAGCTTCTCGGTCTGAGGCCCTTTCTAAGCGACCGGCTTCCTGCCATAGCGGCGCGATGAAGATCGCAACCTTCAACATCAACGGAATCAAGGCGCGGTTGCCGCGCCTCGTCGAATGGCTGGACGAAACGCAGCCCGACATCGTCTGTCTTCAGGAACTGAAATCGAGCGACGAGACGATCCCGACGGCAGAGATCGAGGGCGCGGGCTATGGCGCGCTCTATCATGGGCAGAAGGGGTTCAACGGCGTCGCGGTCCTCGCGCGCGGCACGCAGCCGGTCGAGATCCAGCGCGGTCTCGCGGGCGAGGAAGAGGATGAGCAGTCGCGCTATCTGGAGGCCGACGTCGGCGGCGTGCGCGTCGCGTCGATCTACCTGCCCAACGGCAATCCGCAGCCGGGACCGAAATTCGATTACAAGCTGCGCTGGATGGCGCGGCTGCGCGAGCGGGCGAAGGCGCTGCTGGCGGCCGAGATTCCGACCGTGCTCGCGGGCGATTATAATGTCATCCCCCACGACGACGACGTGTGGGACCCGCGCGCGATGGCGCACGACGCGCTGATGCAGCCCGATTCGCGCGACGCCTGGTTCCGCATCCTCGGCGACGGCTGGACCGACGCGTTGCGCAGCCGCCACCCCGCGGGGCACGTCTGGACCTTCTGGGACTATCAGGCGGGCGGCTGGCAGCGCGATCATGGCTTCCGCATCGACCATCTGCTGCTCAGCCCCGCGATGGCCGACCGGCTGGTCGACGCGCAGGTCGACAAGGACTATCGCGGGCGCGAGAAAGCCAGCGACCACGCGCCGACCTGGGCGCTGTTCCGATAGAAGCATCACCCCGACACGGCGGCAAGGAGATCGGAATGACCGCGAAGAACAGCTATCAGGTCGCCGACTGGAACGGTCCAAGCGGCGAGCGCTGGGTCGCCAACCAGGCGCGGCTCGATCATATGCTCGCGGCCTTCGGCGACGCGGCGATCGCGGCGGCGGCGCCCCGGGCCGGCGAGCAGGTGCTCGACATCGGCTGCGGCGCCGGAACGACGAGCTTCGCGCTCGCCGCGCGCGTCGGGGAGCAGGGCCGGGTGCTGGGCGTCGATATTTCGGAGCCGCTGATCGCCCGCGCCCGCGCCTGCCTGCCGCCGGGTGCGCCGGTTGCCTTCGAGATCGCCGATGCCGGCAGCGGCACCGTGCCCGAACGGGCGTTCGACCTGCTCTTCTCGCGCTTCGGCGTGATGTTCTTCGACGACCCGGCGGCAGCGTTCGCGCATATGCGCGGCGCATTGAAGCCCGGCGGACGGCTCGCCTTCGTCTGCTGGCGGACGGCGGCCGAGAACGACTGGGTGCGCCTGCCGATGGGCGCGATCCGCGGCATCGTGACGCCGCCTCCGCCGCCCGATCCGGAGGCGCCCGGCCCCTTCTCCTTCGGCGACCGTGGCCGCGTCGAGCGCATCCTGGCCGATGCGGGCTTCGTCGACGTCGCCCTCGCGCCGTTCGATCATCTCGTCCCCTTCGGCCGCGGCACCACGCGCGCGGCGGCGCTCGACGATGCGGTCGAGATGGCGTTCCAGGTCGGCCCCTTGTCGCGCGCGCTCGCCGATCAGCCCGACACGATACGCGCGCAGGCGGCGGACGCGGTGCGGGCGGCCTTCGCGGAACGGCCAGGCGAGGAGTCGGTGCTGATCGACGGCGCCGCGTGGATCGTCACCGCGCGCAATCCCGCCGCCTGACCGCGCGGCGTCAGGCCAGCGGCTTGTCGTAGAGTTGATAGACGCGGTTGACGGTTGCGTCGATCGCCTCGGCGACCGCGTTCATCCCCTGATTGTCGTCGAGCACCCAGCCGATGTCGCCCTGCTGCGCGCCATAATGCGCGACGCCGTCGCGGCGGATATATTCGATCATCATGAAGGCGAGGGTGCTCGCCATGCGGCTGTTCTGGAGCCGCTTGACCACCCCCATCAGCGGCACGCGCAGCCGGCGGCTCTTCGGTTTCCGCAGCCACCAGAGCAGCCGCGCCCAATTGAAGGGCAGGAGCGAGCCGTCCATGTCGATCAGCGGTTCGTTGATGTTCGGCAGCACGATCATGAAGGCAACCGCCTCGCCGTCGACCTCTGCGACGCGGATCAGGTCCTCGAACACGATATCCTTCAGCTTCTTGCCGATATAGGCTATCTCGCTGTCGGTCAGGGGCACGAAACCCCAATTGTCCGACCAGGCATCGTTCAATATGCCCATGATCAGCCGCGCCTCGGCATCGAAGCGGCGCTTGTCGACGCGGCGGATGCGGATGCGCTCGTTCCGTTCGCCCGCCGCGACGATGCGGTTCACCAGCGGCGGAAAGCCGTCGATGATCTCGACCGCATAGTTGATGAGCTTCTTGACCGGGCGATAGCCCTCGGCCTCGATCCACGCCCGATAGAGCGGGCTGTTGTGGCCGAGCATGATCGTCGGCGGCGTGTCGAAGCCCTCGACCAACAGGCCGGGCTCGTCCCAGATCGAGATCGACAGCGGCCCGAGCGCGCGGTGCATGCCCTGGCTGCGCAGCCAATCCTCGGCCGCGACGATCAGCGCATGCGCGGTTTCCGCATCCTCGGCCTCGATCAGGCCCCAGTTGCCGGTGCCGGGCCCCATGCCCTGCTCGGCGGGCTGTTCGAGCGCGAGGAAATCGATATGCGCCGAAATGCGCCCCACCGTCCGCCCGTCGCGCCGGGCGAGGAAGAATTGCGCCTTGCCGTGCTCGAACCACGGATTCTTCCCCGGCGTCAGCAGGGCGAACACCTCGCCCTTCAGCGGCGGTACCCACGCCGGATCGCCGCGGTTGAGGCGGAAGGCCAGCTCGACGAACTCGCGCTTGTCGTGCTTCCCCTCGACGGGATGGATCGTGACCGGGCCGGCCGGATGTGCGCTCATGGGTGGTTTCCCGGATGATGGTGCCTATATGTCTGGCGAGCCAATAAGGCATAGGCGTGGCGCTGGCGACCCGCATTCGGCCATCATGCTGCCACGAAAAGATGGTGAAGACCGCGTTATGACGACGATCAATCCTTCCGCCGATCGGATCGCGACCTCGCCTGCGTCCCCGCCGGCGAATGCCGGCCCGATGGAGGCGCCGGCGAATGCCGCCAGGGCGCCCAAGTCGGCGATCGCCGACGACATGGCGATGATCCGCGCCGCGTCGGAACTGACGCGCGACCTGGTGCAGCCGAACGCGCGCATCTATTGGGCCGATTTCCTCGCTTCGACCTTTGTCGGCTACGCCGGCGTCGCGGCGGCGATCCTTGCGCCCTCGACGCCGTGGATGCTCGTGGCGGCGTTCGTCGCGGTGCTCGCCCTCTATCGCGCGGGCAGCTTCATCCACGAGATCACCCATATCCGCAAGCAGACGCTGCCGGGTTTCCGCCTTGTCTGGAACCTGCTGATCGGGGTGCCGCTGCTGATCCCGTCGTTCATGTACGAGGGCATCCACAGCCTGCACCACAACCGCACCAAATATGGCACGGTCGAGGACCCCGAATATCTGCCGCTGGCGCTGATGAAGCCGTGGACGGTGCCGCTGTTCGTCGTCGCGGCGGCCTTTGCGCCGGTCGCGCTCGTCTTCCGCTATGCGGTGCTGACGCCGCTGTCCTTCCTGATCCCGCCGCTGCGCCGCGTGGTGCGCGAGCGTTATTCGGGCCTCATCATCAACCCGCTGTTCCGCCGCAAGTCGCCCGAGGGCGAGTTTCGCCGCCAGTGGGCGTGGCAGGAGGGCGGGGCCTGGGCCTGGTCGACGCTGCTGGTCGCGGCGGGCATCTTCGGCTGGGTGCCGCTGCGCGCGCTGCTGATCTTCGGTGGGATCGCCGCGGCGAGCATCGTGCTCAACCAGATCCGCACCCTCGTCGCGCATCTGTGGGAAAATGACGGCGCGGTGCTGACCGTGACCGCGCAGTTCCTCGACAGCGTCAACGTCCCGCCGCCGGGCCTGCTGCCCGAACTGTGGGCGCCGGTTGGCCTGCGCTATCACGCGCTGCACCACCTGCTGCCCGGTGTCCCCTATCACGCGCTGCCCGAGGCGCACCGCCGCCTGAAGGATGCGCTGCCAGCCGATTCGCAATATCACCGGGCCAACTATCGCAGCCTGCCGAAGCTGGTGATGAATCTGGTGGCGGGTTCGGCGAAGGGCGGAGCGGCGGCATAGCATTTCCGGGTTCGGGCCCCTGTTCGTCATCCCGGACTTGATCCGGGATCCATTCTTTCAGCGCTGCGTGAACGGACCCCGGATCAGGTTGGCAATTATCCCTTCTCGACAAGTCACTGCTCCCCGGCGAAAGCCGGGGTCCAGATGGCACAACGCTGCCCCGCATGGACCCCGGCTTTCGCCGGGGAACAACTCCCTGCTTGCCTGAAGGGTATATATCCCGATCAAGTCCGGGGTGACGATGCGGAATAGGTCGGTTTCCCGGTTGTAGCCGGTCAGCCGATCCTATTCTTCGGTCCGGATCAGGATCATCTCGCCGATCAGCGCGAACAGGATGAACGGCCCCCACGCCGCGAGGAACGGCGGATAGGCGCCCAGATCGCCCATCGCGAGCGCGAAATTGTCGGCGACGAAATAGGCGAAGCCCAGCGCCATGCCCAGGATCGCGCGCACGAACAGCTTGCCCGACCGCGCGAGGCCGAAGGCCGCAACGGCGCCGAGCAGCGGCATCAATATCGCCGACAGCGGCCCCGAAATCTTGTGCCACAGCACGCCTTTCAGCGCGTCGACCGGCCGCCCCGCGACCTCCAGGTCGTCGATCGCGCTCTTGAGCGCGAGGAAGGGAAGTTCGTCGCCATCGACCTGCGCCAGCGTGAACTGGTCGGGGCGCACCCCCTTGGCGGCTATGATGGTGCCGAGCGGCTCGACCGTTCCCGATCGGCGGATGAAGCGCCGCGCGCCGGTGAATTCCCATCCCCCCGCGATCGCGCGGCCGCTGTCGGCCGACAGCATCGACGCCAGCACGCCGCCCTTGCGTTCGATGATGGTGACGTTGCGGAGCAGCACCGCGGCGCCCTTCGTCTCGACCGTTTCGGCGTTGATCAGGTCGTCGCCAGCGCGGACCCAGACGTTGGTGCGGACCCCCGTATCGGGCGGAATCTGCGCATATTCGACCTTCTGCCACGCGCTGAGCGCCGCAGTCGCGCGGGTGACGATGCGTTCGTTGAAGGCGAAGCTGATCCCGGCGACGAGCAGCGCGGCGAGGAACAGCGGCGCGAGCACCTGATGCGCCGACATGCCGGACGCCTTCATCGCGATCACCTCGCTGTTCTGGTTGAGCGTCGCGAGCGTCAATATGGTGCCGAGCAGCACCGAAAAGGGCAGGAAGGTTTCGACGATCTGCGGAAAGCGCAGCCCGACATAGCGCCACACGTCGCTGTCGCTGTTGCCGGCGACCGCCAGTATCTTGCCGCTTTCCCCCAGCAGGTCGAGCGTCTGGAGGATCAGCACCAGCGCGAACAGGATCGCGAAGCTGCGCACCAGAAACAGGCGCCCGACATAGAGCGCCATGGTGCGCGAGGGGAAAAAATGAAGCTGATGCATCAGGCGCGCCGCTGCTTGCGCTGGAAGAGCTGGAGAAGACGGCGGATGCGCTGCCCCGCCTTCGCGGCGACGCGTTCGAGCGCGCCGATCGGCTGCCCGCCCGGCACATGCGCGAGGGTGTAGTACATCCAGATCGCGAGCGCGGCGAACAGCAGGAAGGGCACCCACAGCGCGATGATCGGGTCGATCGTCCCGCGCGCCCCCATATCCTCGGCATATTGGTTGATCTTGTGCTGCGTCACCAGCAGCACGATCGACAGGAAGACCCCGAGCGAACTGGTCGATCGCTTCGGTGGAATGGCGAGCGCGACCGCGAGCAGCGGAATCAGGAACATCGACGCCACCTCGACGATCCGGAAATGGAAATTGGCGCGCGATTCGAGGCGGGTCTTCAGCGGTTCGGCCTTGTCGTTGCCGACGACGAACAGCTCGGGGATGGTCAGCTCGCGGTCGGCGCCGCCGCGGGTGCGGAACGCCTCGATCTTGGGCAGCGGGATCGGCAGGTCGTGATTGTCGAAGCTGAGCACGCGCGGCACGGAGAATTTCGGCGATTCGTGGATCAGCACCCCGTTGGTCAGCCGCAGGATGATCGTGTCGGGATCGTCGGTGGCGAGGAACTGCCCCTGCGCCGCGGTGGCCGACACGCGCTGCCCGTCCTTGTTCTCGCCGCGCACGAAGATGCCGCGCAGGCTGCGACCGTCGTTGTAGCTTTCCTCGATGCGCAGCGTCATGCGGCTGCCCAGCTTGGTGAACTCGCCGACCTTGATCGAGGCGCCGAGCGCGCCAGAGCGCAGCTCGAACTGCAGCCCTTCATAGGCATAGCGGGCGTAGGGCTGGATGAAGCCGACGATGGCGAGGTTGATCAGCGCGAGCGCCAGGGCAAAGACATAGGGCATGCGCATCAGCCGGCCGAAGCTCATGCCGACGCCGCGCAGCACGTCGAGCTCGCTGGTGGTCGCAAGCCGCCGGAAAGCCAGGAGGATACCGAGCATCAGCCCGATCGGAATGCCGAGCGAGAGATATTCGGGGATCAGATTGGCGAGCATGCGCCAGACGACGCTGACCGGCCCCCCTTCGGTCGCGACGAAATCGAACAGGCGCAGCATCTTTTCCAGCACCAGCAGCATCGCCGACACGACGAGCGTTCCGAGCATGGGGAAGAAGATGAGCCGCGCGATGTAGCGGTCGATGGCGGGTAGTCTATTCAAGCTTTCGTCGCCCCATCACCATGATTTGGCCGCAAATGTTTCCAATATGCCGAGTCAAGGGCGACAGGGACCCATGCCAGCGTGTGCTTCAGCGCGTGCGCAAGCGAACGCCGGCATGGTTATAGCCTCTGGAGGAATTGAGGTCATGTCGAAAATGTTTTTCGCCGCGATGCTCGCCGCCGGCGCCGTTGGAGCGCTGGCAGCGCCCGTCGCCGCGCAGGGCGCGACGCTGGGCCCCTCGGCGCATCTGTGCAACAGCAATGCGACCGCGGTGCTGGTCGACGTGCGCGGTTTCAAGGCGCACACCGGCACGCTGCGCGTCCAGATCTACGATGCGGACAGCAGCTATCTGGAAAAGCGCAAATGGCTGGAACGGGTCGATGTCCCGGTATCCCGGTCGGGCAACATGCAGGTCTGCGTGCCGGTGAAGACGCCGGGCAATTACGTCGTCTCGGTGCGCCACGACATCAACGGCAACGGCAAGTCGGACAAGAGCGACGGCGGCGGCATGTCGGGCAATCCCGACATGAAGGTCACCGATTTCATCTTCAAGCGCAAGCCGAAGCTGGCGGCGGTCAGCTTTGCGGTCGGCGGCACGACCAAGCGCGTGCCGGTCACGCTCAACTATATCAGCGGCCTGTCGTTCGCACCGGTCGATTAGGAAAGGCATGGAGGGGTAGTGGCCAGCGTCGCGCTTCTTTCCAATCCGCGCTCCACGGGCAACCGTTCGCTGTTGCCGCGCGTGCGCGAATATTGCGCGGCGCACCCCGACATCTTTCACTATGAGGTCGAGCATGTCGACCAGATCGGCGAGGCGATCCGCACCATCGCGATGGTCTCGCCGCGCGTCGTCGCGATCAACGGTGGCGACGGCACGGTGCAGGCGGCGCTGACCGAGCTTTATTCGGGGGGGCATTTCGGCGGGTCGCCGCCGCCGGTCGCGGTGCTGCCCAATGGCAAGACCAACCTGATCGCGCTCGACCTCGGCGCGGAGGGCGACCCGATCAAGGCGTTGCGGCGCGTCGTCGAACTGGTCGAGGCCGGATCGCTCGAGGACCATGTCATCGAACGCCAGCTCATCGCGCTCGACAGCGGCGGTGCGCGGCCGGTGCTCGGCATGTTCCTCGGCGGCGCCTATCTCGCCGACGTCATGCTCTATTGCCGCAACCGCATCTATCCGCTCGGCCTGCCGAACGGGCTGTCGCACGTGCTCGCGGCGATTCTCGGCCTGTTCGCGATGGTGCTCGGGATCGGCGGCGGACGCCTGCCGCCCAAGCCGCAGCCGATGACGGTCTCGCTCGTCCGCCAGGGCGAGTTCAAGGGCAAATTCTCGCTGCTGATCATCACGACGCTGGAAAAGCTGCTGCTCAGCATCCGCACCAGCGATGCCCATGGGACCAACGGCCATATGAAGCTGCTCGCGACCGACAGCAGCGTCGGCGCGCTGTTCCGCATGCTCGGCGCGGCCTGGCGCGGCACGCTGGGGCAGAAGCCGCTCGAAGGCGTGCATTTCCAGCAGGGCGACGAAATCCATATCGAGGGCGAGCGTTCGAACGTCATCCTCGACGGCGAGATTTTCGAGACCTCGGGCGGCCGGCCGATCATCCTGACCTCGACCCAGCCGGTGCCCTTCCTGCGTCTCGCAGCCTGAGCGTCGGCCCGTGCGCGACATCGCCAGCCTCGTCCGCGAAGAATTGGCGCTCCCCGTCGATCCGCGCGTCGCGGCGATGGCGGCGGCGATCGCGGCCCGATATCCGGGCAGCGCACGCGCGGTGCTCTTCTATGGGAGCTGTCTGCGCGAGACGCAGCTCGACGGGCTGATGCTCGATTTCTACCTGATCGTCTCCGACTATGGCGATGCCTATCCGAAACGCTGGATGGCGTTCGCCAACCGCCTGATCCCGCCGAACGTCTTTCCCTTTCAGGCGGGCGGGCTGATGGCCAAATATGCGGTGCTCAGCGAAAGCGACTTCCACCGGCTGAACGGGCCGGAGACGCGCAACGTGTCGGTCTGGGCGCGCTTCGCGCAGCCGTCGCGGCTCGTCTGGGCGGTCGACGACACCGCGCGCGACAAGGCGGCGGCGGTGGTGGCGCGCGCGGCGCCGACGCTGCTCGCGGCGGCCGGACGCCTCGGCGGCGAATCGATCCTCGACTGGTGGCGCCGCGCCTTTTCGCTCACCTATTCGGTCGAGCTGCGTGCCGAGCGGGCGAGCCGCGCGCAGTCGGTGGTCGACGCCGATCCCGACCGCTACCGCGATTTCGGCGAGGCCGCCGCCGCGGCCATCCCGGTGGGTGCGCCGAGCGGCGGCTGGACGCGCCGCCGCATCGAGGGCAAGGCGCTCAGCATCGTGCGGCTCGCCAAGGCCAGCCTGACCTATGCCGGCGGGATCGACTATCTGGCGTGGAAGATCAATCGCCACGCGGGCACGAAGATCGAGATCAAGCCCTGGCAGCGCCGCTGGCCGCTGCTCGCCGCGCTGACGCTGGTCCCGCGCCTGATGCGGAGCGGCGCGATCCGCTAGAACATGATGACATGAGTTGGAATCGTCATTGCGAGGAGCGAAGCGACGCGGCAATCCAGAGTGTGCGCAAACCGCTCTGGATTGCTTCGCTCCGCTCGCAATGACGAAGTGGGTCAATCTAAAGTCATCAGAGTCTAGGACGAGGTCGCGCGCGCGAGCGTCGCCGCGCCCGGCTCGGGCGCGGGGACGTCGCGGCAGCGGCGGATCGCCTGGTCGAGCGCGGCGAGGGTGAAGGGCTTGCGCAGCACGTCGTGGTCGCCGAAGCTCGCGATCTCGCTTGCGTCGCCGGCGTAACCGGTGACGAACAGCACCGACAGGTCGGGCCAGCGCGCCTTGAGCCGTTCCACCATTTCCGGCCCGGTGAGTTCGGGCATCAGCACGTCGGACAGGATCAGGTCGAACCCGCCGTTGGCCGCGACCAGCGCCTCGGCCTTCAGCGGATCGTTGCAGGCGACCGCGCGGTGGCCCAGTTCCTCGACCGCATCGACCGTCGCGGCCAGAACGCGCCGGTCGTCCTCGACCACCAATATGTCGAGCGCGTGGGACGGTGCGTCGGAAAGAGCCTTGCCGCCGTCCGCCACCGCCGCGTCGGTTTCACCGGGCCGCGCGACCGGCAGCAGCATCGCGACGCTCGTCCCCTCGCCGACGGTCGAGGCGATCTGCACCTCGCCCCCCGACTGGCGGCAGAAGGCGAAGACCTGCGTCATGCCCAGCCCGGTGCCCTGCCCGGCGGGCTTGGTGGTGTAGAAGGGGTCGAACACGCGTTCGATCACCTCGGGCGCCATGCCGCAGCCGCTGTCGATCACCTGCACCGCGAGCGCCGCGGTTTCGGCCCTTTCGTCGCGCAGCGTGCGGATGACGAGCGTGCCGTGACCGCCCATGGCGTCGCGCGCGTTGACCGCGAGATTGAGCAGCGCATTCTCGAACTGCTGCCGGTCGAGCCGGCAGGCGAGCCCTTCCGCGCCGAGGTCGAGCGACAGCGCGATCCGGTCGCCGATCGTGCGTTCGATCAGTTCGGCGAAGCTCGCGATGCATTCGTCCACGGGGGTGAATTCGGGACGGGCGGGCTCCGACCGAGCAAAGGCGAGCAGCCGCCGCGTCAGGTCGGCGGCGCGGTTGGCGCCGTCGAGCGCGTTGCCGAGGTGGCGCTGCGCCTTGTCGGGCGCTTCCGACAGCCAGCGCTGGGCCAGTTCGAGCCCGCCGACGACGACCGCGAGCATATTGTTGAAATCATGCGCGATCCCGCCGGTGAGCTGACCCACGGCCTCCATCTTCTGCGCCTGCCGCAATTGCGCCTCGGCCGCTTCGCGCTCGACCATCTCGCCGCGCAGCGCCTCGTTGGCTTTCGCCAGTTCGGCGGTCCGTTCCTCGACCGCGGCTTCGAGCAGCATCGCGCGGTCGCTCTCGGCGAGTTGCTCGCGCCGCGCCATGCGCCGCTCGCTTTCCGCTCGCACGAGCGAGAAGCTCGCCGCGATGGCGATCACCGCCGCGAGCGCGCCGAGCAGCGAGAAGAGCAGGATCGCCTGGTTCAGGCTCGCGCGGTCGGAGGCGGCGATGCGGTTGCGCTCGCTGAGCAGCGTGCGCTCGTTGCGGATCAGCTCGGTGAGCAGCTTGTCGATGCGGCCGAGCGCCGGGTCGTGCCCCGCCGCATTATATTTGGAGATCGCCGCGACCGTCTGGCGATAATTGGCACTGAGCGCGGCGTCCCCGAGTTGCGTGCCGCGCTGGGCGAGTTCGGCGGTCAGCTGCTGCACCAGTTCGGCCTGCTTGGGATTGTCGCGCACGTTGCGCCGGAGCAGCGCCAGATATTGCTGCGCGAGGCCCCATTGCTGCTGATAGATGCGCCCGTCCTCTTTCTGCAGCCCGACCGCGAAGCGGCCGAGAGCGGATTCGGCGCGGGCGAGCGCGGCGTCGAGGCTGCGCGTCTGCTGGATCATCTCCAGGCTGTGCGCCTGATAGCCGAGCGACCGATCGTAATTGTCGTTGGCGCGCATCAGCAGCAGCACGAGCGCCGCGACGACCCCGACCAGGATCGTGCCGACGCCGACCGTCAGCCAGAAGCGCACGCGCTCCCGGCGGCTTTCGCTTTCACTGTCGCCATCCCGCTCGAACACCGCGCCTGTTTACCGGCATTCGGCGGCTGGGCAAAGCGGCGAAGCGCCCGGGACGCGGCGCGATGCTCGGTTCGCCCCGAAAAGGAATCCGCTGGTCGGCGCGCAGGCTCGTTTCAGCCGATAATGCCGGTGCGCTTGCCCGCGCGCTCGAAGCGGCCGAGGATCTCGCCGACCTGGTCGGCCGAATGCTCGGCGCACAGCGAACAGCGCAGCAGCGTCATGCCCGCGGGGGTCGCCGGCGGGCGCGCGAGGTTGACGTAAAGCCCTTCCTCGAGCAGCGCTTCCCACATCATCGCGCCCCTTTCGAGATCGGGCATGATGACGGCGATGATCGCCGACTGCGGCTCGTCGGTGCCGAGCGTGAAGCCCAGATCGCGCAGCCCTTTGTGCAGCGCCTTCGAATTTTCCCACAGATGCGCGCGCTTGTTCGATCCGTGCATCAGCTTGCGGATGCTCGTCGCGGCGGTCGCGACGACGCTCGGCGGCAGCGAGGCGGTGAAGACATAGGGGCGGCAGACGAGCCGCAGGATTTCGAACTTCGGATGGTTCGACACGCAGAAGCCGCCGACGGTGCCGACGCTCTTCGAAAAGGTGCCGATGATGAAATCGACGTCGTCGATCACCCCCTGCGCCTCGGCGACGCCGCGGCCGTGCTCGCCGATGAAGCCCATCGAATGCGCCTCGTCGACCAGCACCATCGCGCCATTCTCCTTGGCGATGCGGATCATCTCCTTCAGCGGCGCGACATCGCCGAGCATCGAATAGACGCCCTCCAGCACGACGAGCTTGCCCGCCTCGGGCGGCAGGCGCTTCAGCCGCTTTTCCAGCGCTTCGATGTCGTTGTGGCGAAAAGCGACGATCTCCGCATCGCCCATCTTGCAGCCGTCGTAGATCGAGGCGTGACTGTCGATGTCGAGGATGATGTAGTCGCCCTTGCCGGCGATCGTCGAGATGATGCCGAGGTTCGCCTGATAGCCGGTCGAGAACACCATGGCATGATCCATGGCGTAGAAGTCCTTCAGCGCCTCCTCGACCTCCCGGTGCCCCTGATAGGTGCCGTTGAGGACACGGCTGCCGGTCGTGCCGCTGCCGAATTTGTCGAGCGCGTCCTTGCCCGCGGCGATGACGTCCTCGTCGAAGGTCATGCCCATATAATTGTAGGTGCCGAGCAGGATCGTCTCGCGCCCGTTGCAGATCGCGACGGTGGGCGAGAGCACCTTTTCCATCACCAGACTGAACGGATCGGTGACGCCGGTCGACAGCAGCGCCGCGCGCTGCTCGATCAGCGGGTCGAATTTCGAGAAAAGATCGGTCATATGATGCTTCCAAAATCCGTTCGCATCGAGCGAAGTCGAAATGCCCCTCGGCCTCGCACTTTCCTGATGGGTGTCTCGACTTCGCTCGACACGAACGGAACGAGAGAGGTCAGCCCTGCAGTTTCTCCACCGCGGCGATCAACTGGCCGACATTCTCGATTTCCGCCTGCATGTTCATGCTGATGATGATGTCGAAACTGTCCTCGACCTCGGCGACGAAATCCATGACGGTCAGGCTGTCCCATTCGAGGTCGCCGGCAAAGGTCGTGGCGTCGGTCAGTTCGACGCCCTTCTTGTTGAACGGCTCGATCAGGCCGTGAATCGTCTCGCGCAGCGCGGTGCTCATTTCGGTGCGTCCCAAAAGTGGAAATATCGCGCGGACATGCCGCGACCATGGTTCCTTGGCAAGCGATTGCGGCGGCAATCGGGCAGCATCTTGCCGATCGACGCCCGGCATGCCATCGCTGGTGCGGTTCGATGATCGGGGATGGCCTATGAGCAAGGAACCGGAGAAGCGGCCGAAAAAGGCGCCGGAACGCGTGGAGCCGCCGCCCGCGACCGGCTTTCCGCCCAATGCGGTCCATCTCGTCCGCACCAATCAGCAGATCACGATGCAATTGTCGCAGATGGCCGATCAGAAGGCGTCGATCCTGATGGGCGCGACCTTCGTCGTCTTCACCCTCGCGATCGGACAGGCGCGCGCCGGGGCGGGGGCGCTGACGACGCCGCTCGCGATCCTCGCGACCTTTTCCTTCCTGTCGGCGCTGCTCGCCATCTCCGCCGTGCTGCCGCGCGTCGGCAAGGCGCCGCCGGCCGCGCGCGACGGCGAAGATCGCGGCAATCTCCTCTTCTTCGGCCATTTCGCGCAGATGGGGGAGGATGAGTTCATCGCCGCGATCAAGGCGCGCCTGCGCACTGAAGAGGACCTCTACGAGGTGATGCTGCGCGACACCTGGCAGAATGGCGTCGTGCTCGCGCGGCGCAAATATCGCTATCTGGCCTATGCCTATCGGTTGTTCGTGGTGGGGCTGACGCTGACCTTCCTCGCCTTCGCGGTCGAGATGACGGCAATGTGGATGGAATAAATCCGGGGTGAAGGGAACGGCTGTGGCCTTTTTATCACCCCCGCTCGTCAAACCGCACGCCTCGCCCCGTCGCTATTGAACCGCTGGAACCCCGCGCTTATCCGGGCCGGCCATGCTCGATCAGGCCCACCCCCTGACCGCGGAACCGCCGCGGACATTCCGCGTCGAATTCCGCGAAACACTGGCGCTCGCCTGGCCCCTGGCCGCCGCGAACCTGCTCCAGATGCTCGTCCATGCGATCGACGTGATCTTCGTCGCAAGGCTCGGCGACACGGCGCTCGCCGCCTCGTCGCTCGGCGTCGCGATCTTCGGCCTTCTGCTGTGGACGGGCACCGGGCTGGTCGGCGCCGCGGCACCGCTGATCGCCGCCGAACTCGGCCGGCGCAAGCACAGCGTGCGCGAGGTGCGGCGCACCGTGCGCATGGCGCTGTGGCTCAGCCTGCTCGTCTCGCTCGTCTTCATGGGCGTGTGCGCCGCCGGCGGGCCGATCATGCGCGCGACCGGGCAGGACCCCGAATTGACCCATCGCGCCGCCGCTTTCCTGCTGATCCTGATGTGGGGGATGGCGCCGATGATCGCGGCGAGCGTGCTGCGCATCTTCGTCTCGGCGCTCGGGCGGCCGACGATCGCGACCGCGATCACCTTCCTCGCGCTGTTCGTCAACGCGCTCGGCAACTGGACACTGGTGTTCGGCCACCTCGGCCTGCCCGCGCTCGGCCTCCACGGCTCGGCGCTGTCGAGCGTGCTGACCAGCACCGCGATGCTGATCGCCTATGTCGTGGTGATCCAGAGCGACCGGCGGCTGCGGCGCTATCATCTGTTCGGCAACTGGTGGCGCAGCGAATGGAGCCGCTTCGTCGAGACCGTCCGCATCGGCACCCCGATCGGGCTGACCATCCTTGCCGAGGCGGGGCTGTTCACCGGCGCCGCCTTCCTGATGGGCCGGATCGGCGAGGCGCAGCTGGCCGGGCATACGATCGCGCTCCAGATCGCGGCGCTCGCTTTCCAGATTCCGTTCGGCGTCGCGCAGGCGGCGACGATCCGCGTCGGGCTCGCCTATGGCGCGCGCGACCGCCGCGCCATCGCGCTCGCCGGCCGCGCCTCGCTGTGGCTCGGCATCGGCTTCATGGTGCTGACCGCGCTCGGCATGTGGCTCTATCCGGCGACGGTGCTGTCGCTCTATGTCGATGTGGGCGATACGAAGAACGCCGCGCTCGTCGGTTTCGCGATGCAGTTCCTCGTCATCGCCGCCGCTTTTCAGCTGTTCGACGGGGCGCAGACGGTCGCCGCGGGGGTGCTGCGCGGATTGCAGGACACGCGCATCCCGATGCTGATCGCGGTGTGCGGCTATTGGATCGCGGGCTATGGCACCGCGATCTACCTCGGCTTCTGGACCCCGATGGCGGGCGTCGGCATCTGGATCGGCCTCGCGGTCGGACTGGTCGTCGTCGCCGCGCTGCTGCTCATGCGCTGGCGGATGCGGGCGCGGCTGGGGCTGCTTCCTTAAGTTGCTGGTGGCTGAACTGGCTGGAGAGTTGCTTCGCTTCTCGAACCATGTCCTTCATTTCCTCGACCGTTAGAATTCGAAGCTTCTTGTCCGTGTGGCAAGCATTCTGGAACCCGAACCAGTTTTCGATGGCTTTGCTGCCGTCATATCGCACGATCACGGTCAATACAGCATGGACGAGGTCGGTTCGCTTGTCGTTGAGAAGCGTGATCGCCTTGATTCGCTCTTCCAGCTTTTTCGGATGGACGAAGTGGTCTTTCGCTCCTGAAAGGCGGGTCAGCTTTTGAGTGAGGGGGGTGCCGGGCGCGGCCTTCAACTCAAGCCGGACAATATAATCCATCACGGCGGCTTCAAGCTTGGCGAAGGCGTCCAGAAACTCCCCGCGCAGCAGTTGTCCCCGCTCGCGCAAGGCGCGCAGATCGACGGCCTCCGCCTCCTTGATGACTGGAACTTCGCCCCCCATCTGGATGCTCTAGCCGAGCAGACGTAAAATTTTCGTTGGACTCCGCTTGACGCCCCACGGGGTGCGACCCATATGCCCGCCTGTTAGCACTCGCCTGGTGTGAGTGCTAAGTGACATCATTTGCACCTCTGGAGGGATATCCATGCAATTTCGTCCGCTGCACGATCGTGTGCTCGTCCGCCGTATCGAAGCCGAGGAAAAGACGGCCGGCGGCATCATCATCCCCGACACCGCCAAGGAAAAGCCGCAGGAAGGCGAGATCGTCGCCGTCGGCGAGGGCGCCCGCGACGAGGACGGCGACCGCATCGCGCTCGACGTCAAGGCCGGCGACCGCATCCTGTTCGGCAAGTGGTCGGGCACCGAGATCAAGGTCGACGGCGAAGAGCTGCTGATCATGAAGGAATCGGACATCCTCGGCATTCTCGCCTGAGTCCGTCCATCGAATTGAGAGTGAAGTTGCGCAGTTTCCTGCGCCTTTGAAAGGAACGAGCCAATGGCTGCCAAGGACGTTAAATTTTCGCGCGACGCGCGCGAGCGGATCCTCAAGGGCGTCGACATCCTCGCCGACGCCGTCAAGGTCACGCTGGGCCCCAAGGGCCGGCATGTCGTGATCGACAAGAGCTTCGGCGCTCCCCGCATCACCAAGGACGGCGTCAGCGTCGCCAAGGAAATCGAGCTCAAGGACAAGTTCGAGAACATGGGCGCGCAGATGCTGCGCGAGGTCGCCAGCAAGGCGAACGACAAGGCCGGTGACGGCACCACCACCGCGACCGTGCTGGCGCAGGCGATCGTCCGCGAAGGCATGAAGTCGGTCGCCGCGGGCATGAACCCGATGGACCTCAAGCGCGGCATCGACCTCGCCGTCGGCAAGGTGGTCGAGGATCTCGCCGCCCGCTCGACTCCGGTGTCTGGCTCGTCGGAAATCGCGCAGGTCGGCATCATCTCGGCCAACGGTGACACCGAAGTCGGCGAGAAGATCGCCGAGGCGATGGAGAAGGTCGGCAAGGAAGGCGTCATCACCGTCGAGGAAGCCAAGGGCCTCGAATTCGAACTCGACGTCGTCGAGGGCATGCAGTTCGACCGCGGCTATCTGAGCCCCTATTTCATCACCAACCCTGAAAAGATGACGGTCGAACTCGCCGATCCGTACATCCTGATCTTCGAAAAGAAGCTGTCGAACCTCCAGTCGATGCTGCCGATCCTCGAAGCGGTCGTGCAGTCGGGCCGTCCGCTGCTGATCATCGCCGAGGACATCGAAGGCGAAGCGCTGGCGACCCTCGTCGTCAACCGTCTGCGCGGCGGCCTGAAGGTCGCGGCGGTCAAGGCGCCGGGCTTCGGCGATCGCCGCAAGGCGATGCTGCAGGACATCGCGATCCTGACGCAGGGTGAGATGATCAGCGAAGACCTGGGCATCAAGCTCGAATCGGTCACGCTGAACATGCTGGGCCAGGCGAAGCGCGTCACCATCGACAAGGACAACACGACCATCGTCGACGGCGCCGGCGAAGCCGATGCGATCAAGGCCCGCGTCGAGCAGATCCGCGCCCAGATCGAGACCACGACCAGCGACTACGACCGTGAAAAGCTGCAGGAACGTCTGGCGAAGCTCGCCGGCGGCGTTGCGGTTATCAAGGTCGGCGGCGCGACCGAGGTCGAGGTGAAGGAGCGCAAGGACCGCGTCGACGACGCGCTGCACGCGACCCGCGCCGCGGTCGAGGAAGGTATCGTCTCGGGCGGCGGCACCGCGCTGCTCTATGCGACCAAGGTGCTCGACGGGCTGAAGGGCGTCAACGACGACCAGACGCGCGGCATCGACATCGTCCGCAAGGCGATCGAAGCGCCGCTGCGCCAGATCGCGGCCAACGCCGGCCACGACGGCGCGGTCGTCGCGGGCAACCTGCTGCGCGAAGACAATGTCGATCAGGGCTTCAACGCCGCGACCGACACCTATGAGAATCTGAAGGCCGCCGGCGTCATCGACCCGACCAAGGTCGTGCGCACCGCGCTTCAGGATGCGGCGTCGGTTGCCGGCCTGCTGATCACCACCGAAGCGGCGGTCAGCGAACTGCCCGAAGACAAGCCGGCGATGCCGATGGGCGGCGGCGGCATGGGCGGCATGGGCGGCATGGACTTCTAAGTCCCGCATCCCAGCCGGCATATGCTGGAAAATCGGGGCCGGGGGAGCGATCCTCCGGCCCCTTTTTCATGCCCGCAGCGCCGCTTCCATGTGGGCGGCGGCCGCGTCGTAGACGCGCGCCTTCAGCCCCGCCGTCACCGCCTGCGGCGCACGGTCGGGGTGGCCGCCGGCAAAGGGTGGCGCGGGGTCGTATTCGATCGCCAGCTGGATCGCCTGCGCGACCACGGGACCGCGCAGGCGACCGATCAGCGTCAGCGCGAAATCGAGGCCGGAGGTCACGCCGCCGCTGGTGACGACGCGGCCGTCCTCGACGACGCGCGCTTTCACCGCCTCCGCGCCGACCAGCGGCAGCAGATGAGCATAGGCCCAGTGCGTCGTCGCGCGCTGCCCCTGCAACAGGCCGGCGCGGCCGAGCAGGAAAGCGCCGGTGCACACGCTCGTCACCCATTGGGCGCCCGCGGCATGCCGTTCGATGAAGGCGATCGTCGCCGCATCGCCCAGCGCCGCGGCGACGCCATGACCGCCCGGCACGCACAGGATGTCGGCCTGCGGACAGTCCGCGAAATCATGCGTCGGGATGATCGAAAAGCCGCTGTCGGTGGCGATCGGCGCGCGGATTGCCGCCGCACCGGCCAGCACCGCGCCGGGCATCCGGCTCAACGCCTGCGCGGGCGCGGTGAAGTCGAGCTGGGTGATGCCCGGAAAGAGAAGGAAGACGATGGTGGTTTGGGGGGTGTTTTCGGGGGCGGTGGTTTCGGTCACGCGGATGCTCCTCGCCATGCAATGGATCACCCAGGCGCGCGGCTCGTGCCGGCCATCGGCCGGACCCCGCTTCCCGATGGGACTCCATCTTCAGCGCCAGTCGCGGAGCAGCGGCAGCATAGGACGGGGCGGCCGCGGTGGAAAGGGCGTTGCGGGAGGCGGGTGCTACCGTCCGGCGTCCGTATCCGCGTCCGCCGCGCCGTCGCGGCTTTCGAGCATCTCGGCTGCGTCGTCGAGCGCCTTTGCTTCGCTGACGGTGACGCCGCCGGGGCCGGGCTCGTTGTCGGTGCGGCTGCATCCCGCGGCGAGGAGCAGCACGAGCGCCGCGATGATCGCAACGCGATGGATCATGTCGCCTCTCCCACGAAAAAGGGCCCCATCCTCATGGAATGGAGCCCCTTCATAGCAAGGCGAAAGCCCGCCAGCGACTTACTTCTTGTCGTTGGCTTCGGCCTTCTTGGTTTCCGCGGCGATCTTGTCGCCCGCGGCCTTGGCGGCGTCGCCGGCGGCGTTCACCGTGCCTTCGACCGCATTGCCGGCATCCTTGGCCGCGCCCTCGACCGCCGCACCGGCGTCCTTGGCGGCATCGGCGGTCGCGTCGGCGGCGTCAGAGGCGCCCTCGGCCACGGCATCGCCCGCAGCCGCGGCATCGTCAGCGACGGCGGCGCCCGCTTCGGCGGTTTCGTCCTGCGCCTTTTCCGAGCAGGCGGCGAGGCTGAACGCCGCTGCGGCCATCGAGGCGATAATGATCTTGCGCATAGAAATTCCTTTCGAATGGGCGGTGGCCGGCCCGCGACCACTGCGCGAAGAATTAGCGGTGGATGAAGCCCTTGGCAACCGGCGAGCGATGCCGGTCCGCTGGTCCGGGGCAACCATGTGAAAAGGGGCCGCCAGCGCGTGCCGACGACCCCTTTTTCAACTGGTCGAATGCCAGGAAGCGATTACTTCTTGGCTTCTTCCATCGCGCCCTTGGCAGCGTCGGTCGCTTCCTTGGCGGCGTCGGCAGCTTCGCTCGCCTTGTCGGCAGCCGTGTTCGCGGCAGCGGCGGCGTCGCCGGCAGCATTCGCGGTCGCGTCGGCCGCAGCGGCGGTCGCATCGGCGGCGCCTTCGGCCGCTTCCATCGCGCCGTCCGCCGCGCCCTCGACGGTCGCGGTGTCTTCGGCGGCCGGAGCTGCTTCGTCGGCAGCCTTTTCACCGCAGGCAGCGAGGCCCAGCGAGGTGGCAAGGACGAGCGACAGAGTGATCGACTTCTTCATTTGGGAATACCCCTCTCGATTGAACTGATTGACCGGCATTCGGATGCGAACAATTCGATCCGGCACATTGCCAATCGCCGACAGAGCTACAATTTCGGCCAAAACGGTGCAACGGACTTTTTGGTTGCGGCGGCGCTCAAATCGACGAGTCGAGCCCGATACCGCCGCTGCAAGCCCCGGAAACAGGGCGCTTTCGGCCGGTTGACTGGATATAAAGAATTCTTTATATCACCTTCTCATGGCCGAGCTGCTCGACATTTTCCGTGCCCTTGCCGACCCGACCCGGTTACGAGTCGTGGCGTTGCTGCGCGAGATGGAACTGGCGATCGGGGAGCTGGCGATCGTCCTCGATCAGAGCCAGCCGCGCGTGTCGCGGCACGTCCGCATCCTGGCCGAGGCCGGCATCGTCGAGCGGCGGCGCGAGGGAAGCTGGGTGTTCCTGCGCATCGTGCAGGACGGGCCGATCCGGACGATGATCGATCAGGTCGAGAAATGGCCCTTCTCGGCGCGCGAGGGCCGGGTGATCGCTTATGATGCCCGACGCCTTGCCGCCATCCGCAACGACCGCGCGGCCGCCGCCGCGCGCTATTTCGCCGAGCATGCCGCCGAATGGGACGCGATCCGCTCCCGCCACGTCGCAGAGAGCGAGGTGGAATCCGCGATGCTGGCGATGGTGGCGGGGCGCCGGCTCGGTCATCTGCTCGACATCGGAACGGGCACTGGCCGGATGGCAGAGATTTTCGCGCCGACCGCGCGGCGTATCACCGCGCTCGACCGCAGCCCGGAAATGCTGCGGCTCGCGCGCGCCAAGCTGGCCGATCAGCCGGTCCCGATCGACCTGGTGCAGGGCGATTTCCTGGCGCTGCCGATGGACGATGCGAGCATCGACAGCATCGTCATCCATCAGGCGCTGCATTTCGCACACGAACCCGACCGCGTGATCGCGGAGGCGGCAAGGGTGCTGCGCGGCGGCGGGCATCTCCTCGTCGTCGATTTCGCACCGCACGAGGATGAGGAACTGCGCATGCTTGCGGCGCACGCCCGTCTCGGCTTTTCGGATGCCCAGATCCGCGGCTGGTTCGCCTCCGCCGGCTTGCTGCTCGAAAGCGGCCAGACGCTCGAGGGCGGCGAGCTTGCAGTGAAACTGTGGCTCGGGCGCCGTCGCAGCGATGAAGATCAGACCCCCGCCAGCGAAGGCGGGCAGACCAGGAAACTTGCCGCATGACATCGAACCTCAATTCGCTGGCGGAGGCCAGGCGCGCCGCGGCGTCGCCGTTGTTCGCCAATCTCGACGGCGACATCGGCGTCAGCTTCGAATTCTTCCCGCCGAAGACGGAGAAGATGGAGGCGCAGCTCTGGGACACGTTCCGCACGCTCGAACCGCTCGGGCCGCGCTTCGTTTCGGTCACCTATGGCGCGGGCGGCTCGACGCGCGAACGCACCCACGCCACCGTCGCGCGCATCGCGGCGGAAAGCGCGGTGCCGCCTGCGGCGCACCTGACCTGCGTCGAGGCCTCGCGCGAGGAAATCGACGCGGTCGCGCGCGCCTATTGGGAGGCGGGCGTGCGCCACATCGTCGCGCTGCGCGGCGATGTGCCGGGCGGCGCGCCCTATCGTGCCCATGCGCAGGGCTATGCCAATGCCGCCGAGCTGGTCGCGGGGCTGAAGGCCGTCGCGCCCTTCGACATTTCGGTCGCCGCCTATCCCGAGGTGCATCCCGACGCCGATTGCGCGCAAACCGACCTCGACAATCTCAAGCGCAAGCTCGACGCCGGCGCGACGCGCGCGATCACGCAATTCTTCTTCTCGCCGGAGGCCTTCCTGCGCTTCCGCGACGCGGCGGCGGCGGCGGGGATCGATGCGCCGATCGTTCCCGGCATCCTGCCGGTGTCGAACGTGTCGCAGACCCGGCGCATGGCCGACATGTGCGGCGCGGCGATCCCGGCGTGGATGGTCTCGCTGTTCGAGGGGCTCGACGACCTGCCTTCGGCGCGCCAGCTCGTCGCCGCGACGATCGCCGCCGAACTCTGCCGCCGCCTCTATGCCGGCGGCGTGCGCGACTTCCATTTCTACACGCTCAACCGGGCGGAGCTCAGCTACGCCATCTGCCACCTGCTGGGCCTGCGCCCGCCGGCAGCGCCCGCGGCGGAGAAGGCCGCATGAATCGCATGGCAAGGAAGGATCATCGATGACCAGCGCGCGCGAAGCCCTGCAGCAGGCGGCCCGCAGCCGCATCCTGCTCACCGACGGCGGCTGGGGAACGCAGATCCAGCTCCGCAAGCTGACAGAGGCCGACTATGCCGGCACGCTCGGCCTCGGCCGCGACCAGAAGGGCAATAACGATATTCTCGCGCTGACCCGCCCCGACGTCGTCGCGGCGATCGGCGAAGCCTATCTGGCGGCGGGGTCGGACATCGTGTCGACCAACACCTTCAGCGCCAACCGCATCAGCCAGGCCGATTATGGCGCCGAGCATCTGGTCGCCGACATCAACCATGAAAGCGCCCGACTGGGACGCGAGGCGGCCGACAAATTTGCCGCGCGCGACGGCCGCCGCCGCTTCGTCGCGGGCGCCGTCGGGCCGACCAACAAGACGCTGTCGCTGTCGCCCGACGTCAACAATCCCGGCTATCGCGAGATCGATTTCGACGAGCTCAAGGCGGTCTATTGCGACCAGGTGGTCGCGCTGGCCGAGGGCGGTGCCGATTTCATCCTGATTGAGACGATCTTTGACACGCTCAACGCCAAGGCGGGGATCGCCGCGACGCTCGAGGCGGAGGCGAAGCTGGGGCGCGAACTGCCGCTGATGATCTCGATGACGCTGACCGACCTGTCGGGGCGCAACCTGTCGGGCCACACGGTCGAGGCTTTCTGGTACGCGGTGCGCCATGCAAAGCCGCTGACCGTCGGGCTCAATTGCAGCTTCGGCGCGGCGCAGCTTCGTCCGCATGTTCGGGTGCTGTCCGATCTCGCCGACACGCTGGTCATGGTCTATCCGAACGCCGGCCTGCCCAACGAACTCGGCGAATATGACGAGCAGCCGGAAACGACCGCTGGGCTGGTGCGCGAATGGGCAGAGCATGGGCAGGTCAATATCCTCGGCGGTTGCTGCGGATCGACGCCCGCGCATATCGCCGCGATGGCAAAGGCGGTCGAAGGCCTTGCGCCGCGCCATATTCCCGAAGTGCCGGTGCGCACGCGTCTCGCGGGGCTGGAACCCTTCACCATGGCGGCGGCCTGATCCGATGGAGGATGGACAAGCATGGACGATCCGCGAGGCTGGCGCCGATGACGCCGCGGCGCTGGCACTGATCGGCGCGGCGACCTTTCTCGAAACCTTCGCCGGTATCCTCGACGGCGCGGCGATCATCGGCCATTGCGCCGCACAGCATGGCGAGACGGCCTATCGATCCGCCCTGGCGTCGGGTGCCCGCGCCTGGCTGGCCGAGGCGTGTCCCGGCGGTGCGCCCGTCGGATTTGCCCTCGTCGGCGCGCCGGGCCTCGCGGCGGCGCAGGACGGCGATATCGAGCTCAAGCGCATCTATGCGCTGTCGCGCTTTCACGGCACCGGGCTGGGCGCGGCACTGATGGCGCGGGCGGTCGAGGCGGCGGCGGGCTATCGCCGGCTGCTGCTTGGCGTCTATGCGCGCAATCACCGCGCGCTCGCCTTCTATCGCAAGCAGGGCTTTGCCGACATCGGCACCCGGCAGTTCGACGTCGGGGGCAAGCTCTACGACGATCTCGTCCTTGCCCGCCCCGTCGCGGCCTGACCTCTCTTCCTTTCGGGACCTTCGATGACCCAGACCCTCTCCTCTTCGTCCTTCGTCAATATCGGCGAGCGCACCAACGTCACCGGATCGGCGGCGTTCAAGAAGCTGATCCTCGCCGACGATTTCACCGCCGCGGTAGAGGTCGCGCGCCAGCAGGTGGAAAATGGCGCGCAGGTTATCGACGTCAACATGGACGAAGGGCTGCTCGACGCCGAACGGGCGATGACGACCTTCCTCAAGCTGATCGCCGCCGAGCCCGACATCGCGCGCGTGCCGGTGATGATCGATTCGTCGAAATGGAGCGTCATAGAGGCGGGCCTCAAATGCGTGCCCGGCAAGCCGATCGTCAACTCGATCAGCATGAAGGAGGGCGAGGAGCCTTTTCTCGCGCAGGCGAGGCTGTGCCGGGCCTATGGCGCCGCGGTGGTCGTCATGGCGTTCGACGAGGTCGGGCAGGCCGACACCAGGGAACGCAAGATCGAGATCTGCGAGCGCGCCTACAAGCTGCTCACCGGCATCGGTTTCCCGCCCGAGGACATCATCTTCGATCCCAATATCTTCGCCATCGCGACGGGGCTCGAAGAGCATGACAATTATGCCGTCGATTTCATCGAGGCGGTGAAGGTCATCCGCCAGCGCTGCCCGCACGCCCATTTTTCCGGCGGGCTGTCCAACCTGTCGTTCGGCTTTCGCGGCAACGAGACGGTGCGCCGCGCGATGCACAGCGTCTTCCTCTATTATGCGATCCCGGCGGGGCTCGACATGGCGATCGTCAACGCGGGGCAGCTCGACGTCTACGACACGATCGACCCGGAGCTTCGCAACGCCTGCGAGGACGTGATCCTCAACCGCAAGGTGGAGGGCGAGGCCGAATCGCCGACCGAACGGCTGATCGCGCTCGCCGAACGCTACAAGGGCAAGGATGCGGCGCAGGAAAAGGCGGCCGAGGAATGGCGCGGCTGGCCGGTCGAAAAGCGGCTCGAACATGCGCTGGTCAAGGGAATCGACGCGCATATCGTCGCCGATACCGAAGAGATGCGGCTGGCGATGGACCGGCCGATCGAGGTGATCGAAGGGCCGCTGATGGACGGGATGAACGTCGTCGGCGACCTGTTCGGATCGGGCAAGATGTTCCTGCCGCAGGTCGTGAAATCGGCGCGCGTGATGAAGAAGGCGGTCGCGCACCTGCTGCCCTTCATCGAGGCCGAGAAGGAGGAAGGCGCCAAGGGCAAGGGCCGGATCGTGATGGCGACCGTCAAGGGCGACGTCCACGACATCGGCAAGAACATCGTCGGCGTGGTGCTCCAGTGCAACGGCTTCGAGGTCGTCGACTTGGGCGTCATGGTGCCGTGGAGCAGCATCCTGCAGGCCGCGAACGAGAATGACGCCGACATGATCGGCCTGTCCGGCCTGATCACCCCCTCGCTCGACGAGATGGTGACCGTGGCGGAAGAGATGCAGCGCGCCGGCATGACGATGCCGCTGCTGATCGGCGGCGCGACGACCTCGCGCATGCACACCGCGCTGCGCATCGACCCCGCCTATGAAGGACCGGTGCTGCACGTGCTCGACGCGAGCCGCGCGGTCGGCGTCGCGACGGCGCTGGTCAGCGATACCGGCTACGACGCCTATGTGCAGGGCTATAAGGAGGATTATGCGCATATCCGCGAGGTGCGCGCGAACAAGGGGCAGAGCGCGCTGATCCCCATCGAGGATGCGCGCGCCAACGGCTTCGCGGTCGACGAGCATATCCGGCCCTTCCCGCCCGAACAGCCCGGCGTGCATGCGTTCGACCAATGGGACATGGCCGAACTGGTCGAATGGTTCGACTGGACGCCCTTCTTCCGCGCCTGGGAACTGGCGGGCACCTTTCCCGCGATCCTCGACGACGCGGTGGTGGGGGAAAGCGCGCGCGGTCTCTTTGCCGACGCGCAGGCGATGCTTGCGAAGATCGTCGGCGAAGGCTGGCTGCACGCGCGCGGGGTCGCGGGGCTGTGGCCGTGCCGTCGCGACGGCGACGACGTCGTCATCCACCTCGAGGAAGAGGAACGGCACGTCCGCATCCCCTTCCTGCGCCAGCAGATCGCCAAGCGCGAGGGGCGCCCCAACATGTGCCTCGCCGATTTCGTCAGCCCTGACGGCGACTGGATCGGCGGCTTTTCGGTCGCGATCCACGGCATCGAGCCGCATCTTGCGCGCTTCAAGGCCGCGCATGACGATTACAACGACATCTTGCTCAAGGCACTGGCCGACCGCTTCGCCGAAGCCTTCGCCGAACGGCTCCACGCGCATGTCCGCACTGTGCTCTGGGGCTATGCACCGGGTGAGCAGCTGACGCCAGAGGCGATCATCAAGGAGGAATATCGCGGCATCCGCCCCGCGCCGGGCTATCCGGCCTGTCCGGACCACAGCCTGAAGCCGATCCTGTTCGAGTTGCTCGACGCCGGCAACACATCGGGCGCGATCCTGACCGACCATTTCGCGATGCTGCCGACCTCGGCCGTCTCGGGCTTCTATCTGGGGCATCCCGATGCGAGCTATTTCGGGGTCGCGCGGGTCGGCGAGGACCAGCTGGTCGATTATGCGGAACGGCGCGGCGTCGATCTCGAAACCGCGCGCCGCTGGCTGCGCCCCAATCTCGACTGAAACCGATCGCCCGCCGCCTGTCCGATAAAGGGACAGGTGGCGGGTTAACCAGCTTCGCGAAGGACGCGCGGCGCCGAAATCGCTATGACGGCGCCATGATCCAGACGCTTCTCCGCCGGCCGCTGTTGCCGCTGCTCGCCCTTCCACTGCTCCTCGCCCCGATGCCGCTGCCCGCGCAATCGGGCGATGCGCCCTATGTTATCGCTGAAAGCGGCCGCGCCTTCGGCCGGTTGCAGCAGGCCGTCGACGCGATCGGCGAGGGGCAGGGGACGATCCGCATCGCCCCCGGCTATCATCGCGATTGCGCGGTTCAGACGGCGGGACATATCGCCTTCGTCGCTGCCGAGCCGGGGCGCAGCATATTCGACGGCGTGACATGCGAGGGCAAGGCGGCGCTGGTGCTGCGCGGCGACGGCGCGCGCGTCGACGGCATCGTCTTTCAGAACATGCGGGTGCCCGACGGCAACGGCGCCGGAATCCGGCTCGAACAGGGTGACCTGACCATCGTCAACAGCCTGTTCCGTGGCAGCGAGGAGGGCATCCTCACCGCCGACGACCCGCAGTCGACGCTGACCATCGAGCGCTCGACCTTTTCGCGGCTCGGCCGCTGTGACCGCGGGCTGAGCTGCGCGCACAGCGTCTATACCGGCGCCTACGGCCGCGTCGTGGTGACCCACAGCCGCTTCGAAAAAGGCACCGGCGGCCATTATCTGAAGGTTCGTGCGGGGCAGGTCGACATTCGGGACAACAGCTTCGACGACACGCAGGGGACGGCGACCAATTACATGATCGACCTGCCGGCGGGCGCGACGGGGCGCATCGCGGACAATCTGTTCGTGCAGGGGCGCGACAAGGAGAATTATTCGGCGATCATCGCGGTCGCCGCCGAGGCGCGCGACAATCCGTCGCGCGGCCTGTCGATCGAGGGCAATCGGGCCAGCCTGCCCGAAGGGCTCGGTCGCAACGTGGCGTTCGTCGCCGACTGGAGCGGCGAGCCGCTGGCGATCGGCGCCAACGACCTCGGCCCGGGGCTCAAGCGCTACGAGAAACGGTGAAGCGGTCCGAACGGAGCGGCGCTATGCCTCTCCGCGTGTTTCGATGAGCGAGGCGGCGAGCGCCTCGGCCGGGGTCTTGCCGCCCCACAGCACGAACTGGAACACCGGATAGAAGCGCTCGCATTCGTCGATCGCGCTTTCGACCAGCGTTTCGGCGAGGTCGAGCGACAGCGCGGCGTCGCTTCCCAGCAGCATGCCGTGGCGAAACAGGATCGTGCCGCTGTTCGACCACAGCTCGAAATGGCCGAGCCAGAGCTGTTCGTTGATCAGCGCCAGCGCTTCGTGCGCGGCGGCGCGTTTGTCCTCGACGACGCGGATGTCGGGGAAGGCGAGAAGCTGGATGACACCGTCGTCGGGACGCCACACCGCGCGCAGCTCATAGGTCGTCCAGCTTCCCTGCGCGGTCGCGACGATCTCGTCCTCGCCGACCATCTCGTGCGCCCAGTCGTGCGCGGCGAAATAGGAGGCGAGCATGTCCATCGGCGCCGCTTCCTGGCCGTCGTCATCGTAGATATCGTCACTCATGGAGCGCCTTTAGCGGGTGATGGCTGACCTGGCGAGTCCGCACCACCTTGTCACCCCGGACTGGATCCGAGGTCCATTCGGCACTCGCGATCGGGGGCGGCGCGAGAATGGATGCTGAATCAAGTTCAGCATGACGAAGACAGGAAGCGGCAGTTTCTTTGACGGCCGCCTATTTTTTAGGTGCGGTTCTGGGTTTCGCCGCCGGCTTCGCTGCACCTTCCAGCGCATCGAGCCGCGCCTTCAGCGCCTCCGCCTCTGCGCGCGCCGTCGCGGCCATCGCCTTCACCGCCTCGAATTCCTCGCGGCTGACGAAGTCCATGCGGCCGATCCATTCCTTGGCGCGCTCGCGCATTGCGGCTTCGGCCTCGCGGCCGGCGCCGGCGACCGTGCCGGCGATGCCGTTCATCATCTTGGCCAGATCGTCGAAAATGCGGTTCTCGCTCTGCATCACTCTATCCTTCGTCGGGGTCGGCCCCTTGCCGCGCCTATATCTGGGTGCTCGCCGCGTGCGGGACAAGGGCTTCGGCGTCGGGGTTGCGCTGGTCGATCTGGAAATTGAGGACGCTCGCGAAAGCGAGCCACAGCAGATAGGGCACGAGCAGCCACGCCGCCGCCTTGCGGATCGATGCAAAGGCGAAGGCGGTGGCAAGCGTCACCATCAGGATGAAGATGATCAGATACAGCGCGCTTGTCACCTGATGCGCGGCGAAGAACAGCGGCGACCAGGCGAAATTGGCGAGGAGCTGGGCGAAGAAGAGCAGCAGCGCAAAGCCGCGTCCTTTGGCGCCGCGCGCATGAAGGACCATCGCCAGCGCCAGCCCGAGGCAGATGTAGAGCAGCGGCCAGACGACCGCGAACACCCAGCCCGGCGGCACGATGGACGGCAGGTCGAGTGCCGCGAACCAGCGATTGCCGTAGCCGCTGTTCGAAAGCAGGCCCATCAGGCTGCCGATCAGCACGATCGCGGGGACGGTGATCATCGCCCAGCGCCAATAGGAGAGGCGTAGCTGGCCCGGTGTGGCGATCTCGCTCATGCTCGGCTGGTCCCTTTTCGCGATTCTGCGTGACAACGGTGTCGCGACTCGCGAGCCCAGCGTCAAGCGTTCCGCTTTTGCGCCGCGACCAGAAATTCGACATTGCCTTCTGGCCCGGTAATCGGGCTCTGGATCAGGTCGAGCACGATCCAGCCGCTTTCCTCGATCCATGCGCGGACCTCCGCGCACACGCGCGCATGGACGGCGGGGTCGCGCACGACGCCCTTCTTGCCGACCTCGTGCCGCTGCGCCTCGAACTGCGGCTTGATCAGCGCGACCAGCCGCGCCCCTTCGGCCGTGAACGACAGCGGCACCGGCAGAACCTTCGACAAGGCGATGAAGCTCGCGTCGCAGACGACCAGACCGATGGGCTCGGGGATATGGTCGGCGGTCAGGATGCGCGCGCTCGTCTGTTCGTGGACGATGACGCGCGGGTCCTGCCGCAGCTTCCATGCGAGCTGGTTGGTGCCCGAATCCACCGCGTGGACGCGCGCCGTGCCGCGCGAAAGCAGCACATCGGTGAAGCCGCCGGTCGACGAACCCACGTCGATCGCGACCGCGCCCGCCACGTCCCAGCCGAGATGCGCAAGCGCATGGTCGAGCTTGATCCCGCCGCGCGACACCCATGGATGATCGCGCCCCTTGATGCTGATCTCGGCATCGTCGGCGATCTGCTGCCCCGCCTTGTCGATCTTGCGGTCGCCGACGAAGGCGAGCCCGGCGAGGATCAGCGCCTGCGCGCGCGTCCGGCTTTCGGCGAGGCCGCGATCGACGAGCAACTGGTCGGCGCGCTGCTTGCTCACCGGCGCTGCGCCTTTCCGATCAGCAGTCCGGGGGTCAATATCTGCGGCAGGATCTCGGGCCGCGCGGCGCCCGGCGCATACCAGAGGTAGAGCGGCACGCTGTTGCGTCCATGCTCGGCGAGGGTGCGCGTGATGATGGGGTCGCCGTTGGTCCAGTCGCCGACGAGCGTCGTGACCCCGGCTTTGTCGAACGCAGCCTGCACCGCCTCGCGCTCGATCGCGCCCGCTTCGTTCGCCTTGCACGACAGGCACCAGTCGGCAGTGAAATAGACGAACACCGGCTTGCCGGAGGTGCGGGCCCTGACGAGCGCGTCGGGAGAAAAGGCGGTGGCGTCGGTCGGCGCGGTTCCCCCTGCGCGCGCGGCGTGGTTGGTCCACAATGCGAGCGGGACGAGCAACAGCAGCAGCGCGAACAGCGGCGCGACGGCACGCCCATGCCGCTGCGCGCGGCCTGCGGCGAAAGCGAGGGCGCCGGCGAGCACCACGGCACCCAGCGCCGCGAAGAGGCCCGTCGCGCCCGCCTGACGCCACAGCAGCCATGCCAGCGCCACCGCCGTGAGGCCCATCGGCAGCGCCATCCACCTGCGAAAGCGATCCATCCACGGCCCCGGCCGGGGCAGGCGGCGCCGCAGCGCGGGGATGAAGCCGACGGCGAGGAAGGGCAAGGCGATTCCGAGCCCGAGCCCGCCGAAGATAGGCAGCGCCGCCCAGGCGGGCAGGACGAGCGTCGCGCCGAGCGCTGCTCCGAGCAGCGGGCCGCTGCACGGCGTCGCGACGAAGGCGGCGAGCGCCCCGGTCCAGAAACCGCCCGCCGCCCCGCCGCGTGCCGCGAGCGCCTGTCCGCCGCCGAACGACGGCAAGGCGTAAAGGCCAAGCAGGTTGAGGGTGATCGCGCAGGCGAGGACGAGCAGGACCAATATGCTGGCCGGATGCTGGAGCTGGAAAGCCCAGCCGACCTGCTCGCCCGCCGCGCGCAGCGCCAGCAATGCGCCGCCGAGCAGCAGCGCGGTCGCCACCGCGCCGGCGGTGTAGGCCAGCGCTTCGACCTTCGCCTCGCGCGCCGCACCGCCCGACCGTGCGAGGCTGAGCGCCTTCAGGCTGAGAATCGGGAAGACGCACGGCATCAGGTTCAGGATCAGTCCGCCGAGGATCGCCCCCGCGAGCGCGGCCCAGAACAGCGCGGCGTCGGGGCGGCTCGCCGCCGCGACCGCCTTGCCGGCGGCCGGGACCGTGCCCGGCTCGAACCGCAGCGACAGGCCGCGTCCGTCCGAGAGCTTGAGCAGCCCCTCGGCGACGCCGGTCGTCTCGCCGCGAGCGCGCGTCTCGACGATCAACTGATCGCCGTTGCGGCTGAACGCCTGCGGCGCGGCATAGTCGGCAAGGTCGCGGGTCGCGAGAAAAAGGTGCGGAGCATCGAGCGCGGTGCCCGCGGGCAGCGGGACGGCGAAGCGCAGCGTATCGCCGCGGCGTTCCCACCTTCCCGGCCGGTCGAGCGGTTGCGGCAGCCGCGCGCGCCAGCCATCGAACTGGCGTCGCGCGGCGGGCGCGACCGCGCCGTCGCCGGCCCGCATCGCGACCGAGATCACCGCCTTTTCGGGAACGCATATCTTGTCGGTGCACGCCAGCCAGTTGGCGATGCCGGTCAGCGTCAGGTCGGAACCCGGCGCGACACTGCGATCGACCCGCACGTCGGCGAGCAGCGCGTAGGGATGCTCATAGACATGATTCATCATCCCGAAGAGGATCAGCGCCTCGGGAACCGGATAGCGAAAGGGCGCGACGGTGACGCCGTCGGGGAGGTTCCATTCGACCTGCATGCCGAACCCGGCGTCGCCGCCGTTCGACCAATAGCCGTGCCAGCCCGGCTCGGGAGTCATGACGAGCGC
Organism: Sphingopyxis sp. 550B; assembly: GCF_057401805.1. Lineage (NCBI taxonomy): Bacteria > Pseudomonadati > Pseudomonadota > Alphaproteobacteria > Sphingomonadales > Sphingopyxidaceae > Sphingopyxis > Sphingopyxis sp. 550B. The sequence goes on from NZ_CM171610.1 coordinate 1,447,043, forward strand.
GACGGTCGTCGATCCGCCGGGCAAAGGCGCGGGCGACTCGGCGACCAGCCTTGCCGCGATATGCGGCGCCGCGGCCTGCGCCGGGCCCGGAACGAACAGTACCAGCAGGGCGAGCGCGAGCAGCGCCAGCGCGCGGCGGCCCGCCGCCGTCATCGACCTGTCTTGCGCACGCTCCATGCCCATGCCGCTTCCGTTCGCCTTTCAAGGCTTGCCATATAGGCGGCTTTCGCCGAGAGGACAGCCCGCACCGACACCCGCAACGGAGAAGGCCCGTGACGCTGAAACATCTGACCACTGCCCTTGCCGCCGCCCTCTGCGTCGCCGGCGCCGGTGCGGGCCTCGCGCAGGATGCGGCGCCACCCCCAGTGCAGAAAGTGACCGCCGCGACGCCGCCGCCCAAGCTGGTCGTGATGATCGCGGTCGATCAGTTCTCCGCCGACCTGTTCGCCCAGTATCGCAGCCATTTTACCGGCGGCCTCGCGCGTCTCGCTTCGGGCGTGGTGTTTCCGTCGGGCTATCAGGCGCATGGCGCGACCGAAACCTGCCCCGGCCATTCGACGATCCTGACCGGCAACCATCCCGCGCATACCGGCATCGTCGCCAATAATTTCTTCGACCTGTCGGCCGCGCGCGAGGACAAGCGGCTCTATTGCGCCGAGGATGAGACGGTGCCGGGCACGAGTTCGCGCAGCGGCCAATATGCGCCGTCGGTCGATCATCTGATGGTCCCGACGCTCGGCGACCTGATGAAGGCGCACGACCCGCGGGCGCAGGTCGTCTCGGTCGCGGGCAAGGACCGTGCCGCGATCATGATGGGCGGGCGCCAGGCCGACGAGTTGATGTGGCTCGCGCCGACCGGACTCACCAGCTATCGCGGCCGGGCGCTGTCGCCGACCGCGACGCAGGCGGGCACGGCCATCGCTGCCGCGATCGCGCAATCGCGCCCCGGCCTGACGCTGCCCGCCGACTGCGCCGCGCACGACATCGCGATCCCGATCGACAAGGGCGGCACTGTCGGCACCGGCCGGCTGGCGCGCGACGGCGGCGATTTCCGTCGTTTCATGGCCTCGCCCGAGGCCGATGGCGCGGTGCTCGCGGCGGCGACCGCGCTGCGGCAGGCGCGCAGGCTCGGCGAGGGCGAGGCGACCGACCTGCTGATCCTCGGCCTGTCGGCGACCGACTATATCGGTCACGGCGTCGGCACCGAAGGCAGCGAGATGTGCCTCCAGATGCTCGCGCTCGACCGCGAACTCGGCGATTTCTTCACCCGGCTCGATGCGACCGGCATCGATTATGTGGTCGCGCTGACTGCCGATCACGGTGGGCACGACATGCCCGAGCGCAATCGCCAAAACGGCTGGCCCGCCGCCGAACGCGTCGCGCGGACGCTCGACCCCGCGGCGATCGGCAAGGCGGTGGCCGAGAAGCTGGGCCTGCCACAGCCGCTCTTCCACGCCGACGGTCCGTTCGGCGACATGTATCTGTCGAAGGCGCTGACCCCGGCTCAGCGCAAGACGGCGCTGGCCGAACTCGTCGCCCGCTATCGCGCGCATCCGCAGGTCGAGGCGGTTGTGACCGCCGAAGAATTGGCGTCGCGTCCGATCTCGAAGCGCGCCGCCGACACCTGGAGCCTGCTCGATAAGCTGCGCGCCTCCTACAATGCGCAGCGGTCGGGCGACTTCATCGTCGTGCTCAAGGATCGCGTGACGCCAATCCCCGAATCGGGGCTCGGCTATGTCGCGACGCACGGGTCGGTCTGGGATTACGACCGACGCGTTCCGATGCTCTTCTGGCGCAAGGGGCTCGCCGGGTTCGAGCAGCCCAATGCGGTGATGACGGTGGACATCCTGCCGACGCTCGCCGCGCTGATCGGCCTGCCGCTCGACATGAGCAAGGTCGACGGCCGCTGCCTCGACCTGCTGTCGGGGCCCGAGAGCAGTTGCCGCTGAGGGACGAGAGACAAGGATCATGACAAAGGTTTTGCGGGATTTTTCCGGCCGGATGCTGCTGGTCGGCTGTGGCAACATGGCGGGGGCGATGCTCGACCGCTGGCTGGCGGCGGGGCTCGATCCGGCGCGCGTCGCGGTCGTCGATCCGGCCGCGAAGCCCCGCGACGGGGTCGCGCTCCATGCGATGCTCGCCGACTGGCAGGCGGCCGACGGCGCCGCCGACTGGGTGATGCTCGGCATGAAGCCGCAGCAGCTTGGCGAGGTCGCGGACGCGCTGGCGCCGGTCGTGACCGGCGATACCCATCTCCTGTCGATCCTGGCGGGCGTCTCGCTCGCGGATCTCGCTGCGCGCTTTCCGGCCGCCCGGGCGCAGGCGCGCATCCTGCCCAACCTCGCGGCGCGGATCGGCGCGGGCGTGTCGGCGCTCGCCACCAGCGGCGATGCCGACGGCGACATGCTGACGGCGATGCTGGCGGCGCTCGGTCAGGTCGTCACGCTTGCCGACGATTCTTCGATGGACCTGATCACCGCCTTCACCGGCAGCGGCCCCGCCTTCGTCTTTCGCCTGATCGAGGCCTATGCCGCCGCCGGCGAGCGGCTCGGCCTGTCGAACGAGGATTCGCTGACACTGGCGGCCGCAACCTTCGGCGGCGCGACCGCGCTGCTCGACGCCAGCGGCGAAAAGCCCGGCGCCCTCGTCGCGCAGGTCGCGAGCAAGGGGGGCACGACGCAGGCGGGACTCGACGTGCTCGACGAGGATGGCCAGCTCGTCGCGCTGATGACCAACGTCCTGCGCGCGGCGCGCGACCGCGGCCGCGAGCTCGCCGATCTGGCGCGCGGCGAGGAATAGGCTTTTCGGTTCTGCTGCGGGGTCAGGCCTCTGTCCCCAGTTTCGCGATCCGGCCGCGATCGCGCGGCGGCAGCAGCGCTTCGTTGACCTGCCAGAACCCCGTGACCGCGGCCTGCCCCGCGTGGGTGTAGGCGCGGCTCATCGCGTCGCGGAGCTGCGAGAAGATCGCGCTTTCGAGCTGGCGTCCTTCGGGGGTCAGTCGCAATTCCTTCTGCCGCCGGTCGCGGTTGCCCGGCCGCGTCGCCAGCAGCGCGCGCGCCTCCATCTCCTTGATCACGCGTCCCAATGACTGCTTGGTGATGCCGAGCAGCGCAAGCAGGTCGGAGATCGTCAGCCCCGGCTGGCGCGCGATGAAATAGAGTGCCCGGTAATGCGCGCGGCCCAGGCCGTTTTCCGCCAGCCGCGCGTCGATCGTCCGCCACAGCGCGGCGTGGCCGAAAAACAGATATTCGATGCCCCGGCGGACTTCTTCCTCGCGTAAGAAAAGAGCGGAAGCGGCGGGGACTTGCGACAGGAAATTTTCCTCGGCCATGGCGACTCCCGTTGCGCCTGCGCCCTTGCTTTGGCAAGAGGCGCGCACCGATCCACCCCCAACGAACAGGTCATCCATGTCCGCTCCCGCCTTTGCCCGTCTGCCGCATCCCAATCCCACGGCACAGGATGCCCGTGCGGCGGCGATCGCGGACCCGGCGTTCGGGCGTGTCTTCACCGACCATATGGTGTCGATCCGCTATGCGGAAGGAAAGGGCTGGCACGATGCGCAGGTGATGCCGCGCGGCCCGCTGCTGCTCGACCCCGCGACAGCGGTACTCCATTATGCGCAGGAAATATTCGAAGGGCTCAAGGCCTATCGGCTCGACGACGGGGCGATGGCGCTGTTCCGTGTCGACGCCAACGCCGCGCGCTTCAACGCCAGCGCGCGCCGCATGGCGATGGCCGAACTGCCGGAGGAATTGTTCATCGAGGCGGTGAAGCAGATCGTGCGCGTCGACGCCGACTGGTTCCCGCAGGTGGAGGGCGGCGCGCTCTATCTGCGTCCCTTCATGTATGCGAGCGAGGTGTTCCTCGGCGTCAAGCCGGCGGCCGAATATCATTTCCTCGTCATCGCTTCGCCGGTCGGCAACTATTTCAAGTCGGGCGCCCCGGCGGTCTCGCTCTGGGTGTCGGAGGATTATACGCGCGCCGCGCCGGGCGGCACCGGCGCCGCCAAATGTGGCGGCAACTATGCCGCGAGTCTCGTCGCGCAGCAGCAGGCGATCGCCAAGGGGCACGACCAGGTCGTTTTCCTCGACGCGGCCGAGCATCGCTGGATCGAGGAACTGGGCGGGATGAACATGTTCTTCGTCTTTGCGGACGGCAGCCTCGTCACCCCGCCGCTGACCGGTAGCATCCTGCCCGGCATCACGCGCGATGCGATCATGACGCTGGCGCGCGATGCGGGTCTGACGGTGCGCGAGGAACCCTATGCGATCGACCAGTGGCAGGCCGATGCGGAAAGCGGACGCCTCACCGAAAGCTTCGCCTGCGGCACCGCGGCGGTGGTGACTCCGGTGGGCAAGGTGGCGCGCGGCGCGGGCAGTTTCACCATCGGTGCCGGGGGCCCTGGACAGGTGACGGCGATGCTGAAGGAAAAGCTGGTCGACATCCAGCGCGGCCGGGCGGCGGACCCCCACGGCTGGGTGACGCGCCTCTAGGGCCGCCTTGCCAACCATTCGCGAAACGCTATAGAGCGCGCTCGCACCGGCCGTTGGGGCGTAGCCAAGCGGTAAGGCAGCGGTTTTTGGTACCGCCATGCGCAGGTTCGAATCCTGCCGCCCCAGCCAGCCGGTGCAGTTATTTCAACTATTTGATAATCAAAACAAATTTCTGCGTATGAAATACGGAGGCCGCACCCCGTGGCACCTGGCTGTGGCCCCCTGTAGGTCTACGATGAATCTACGCGGACGAGATTGCAAGAGCAGATTTGATCGGGGCGTTTGCAATGATATTGGACTGCTCGCAGCCGCTTGGGAGCGAGCGGCTCTATCCCTCTTGGCGATGACCGTCGGATAGGCCGAACAGGGCCGCGAGAGTCTCTTCGGTGGGTTTATCAATCGATACGCCTAGAGTCTCAGCGCGCCCCATTAATGATGCAAGATACGCTTCTCCTATCGCCTTCGCGCTCGGAATAGCGCTTTCGTTTAGCGGGGCTCCGCCGATTTGCGCGCCGCGAACCACTTGACCGATCGATGCGCGCGCGATCTGCACACCCTGCTCAGCAAGTTTGTCGCGAGTCCAACGGGTGGCCTCGGAAAGACGAAATTCATGGCTGTCGGAATAAAGTTCCAACGTCGCAAAGAGCGCCTGCCAACCACCGGTTTCGAGCCGAGGAAGCTCGAGCTGCCTGCTTAATTCGGCAACGGAATTAGGAATGGAGGTTTCCGAAGTGGGCGCGGCGGACGGAGGCTGATGCCGTTCGTCATCCCAAATATGATGCTGCGATGTCCGCGCATTGGGGAGGTGCAAATCCGAAACGGCGCCTTTGAAACCCTTTCCGAACCACGCAGATTGCTTTGCCGCTGGGCAAATCCTCGCAGTCTCGAACGCTAGTGCAGCAAGATTTAGCGGTTCCGTCGCTTGGTCATATCGCGTCCTGATGAAGGCGGCAAAGTTGCTCGCCTCATCACTGATAGCATTTTCCTGGCCCATTCCGGCCGGCTCTGCGCCTGTCTGCGACGAGGGGGCGTCGTTCTCTATGTCAGCGTTCAAAATGGTTTCAAGCGCTTCGAACCCTATGATCCGATCTGCCACCGCAGAATAGGCTGCCGCGAGATAGCCCGGTGAAAGAACGGCTATACGTCGGTCTTCGGCCCGCAAGCGCTGCAGCAGCGGCGTGAAGTCCGAATCGCCGGATGCGATTACGAATTCGTCAAAGCGCGTGCGGTGGGAGAGCAAATCCAGTGCGTCGATTACGATCCGGATGTCGGCAGCATTTTTTCCGCCTCGCGACACGGCAGGGCAATCGACGACCTCAAAGCCAGCGCGAACAAATCCGGGCCGGAATCTGGAAAAATATAGACGTTCGCCCGCGTCCCCCGGCGCGCTGACAAAGCCCGCGGGATTCAGATAGCAGCGCGCGAACAACCATCGCCGTGTGTCCTCGCTCAAATTGCTGTTAGCGAGAATTTGAAGCCAATCCCCTGGCTCCGAAGCGAACTTTATCGCGATGCGCTGGTCTAACGACCAAAGAGCACTGAAGATATTGTCGAAATCGACCAGTAGGGCGCTTTTCGCCACCGTTATTCTCCGAGATCGAGGTTAGCTATTCTGGTAGACCGAATCTAATAGGTGCTGAGCCTCGCCCAGACCGGCCGTGGGACATCGCAGACGTTCCGTTTGGGGGCTGAACATGCTGATAAAAAATTCAGGATCAGGTCTAAGCCGACCCACTACCCGCTGATCGGGTTCTCGGATCGCAAGGTCAATGAGGCTAACGAATGGCTAGATAAAGCAATCGCCCCGCGTCGTAACGAGAGTGTCGAACGACTTGGATTTTAATTTCTCGAATAATTCGACCCGGATTGTCGCTCCAGCCTTCAAGAGAGGGGCGCTGGCTTCACATATGGCGCGCGTCATGCGCATTCGACCGCTTTCCGTGAGCGACGCCCCTGCCTGGTCCACGAGAGCCGTCATCAACAATTCTTTGCCACGTGCTTCGACCTTTGAAACGGTCGTCTTTTCGAATACTTCCATGGGCGTCTTGGCGTTTTGCGCTACGCGAGCGAGTGCTTGTTCCAACTCCAGCGGCGAAATTTCCGGCGCAGTAGCTTGGCGGGGCGAGGGCGCAGCCAATGGCGGCCGTCGACACTGCGATGCTAACGAAGAGCCAAGCTCGAGCCGACCTTTTTCATACGCATATCGCGATGCTGACTCGCAATCGCCAGCAGACAACATCCTTCCGATCTTTTTTCGAAAGTTTTTTTCGCCGATATTGGCAATCAGCGATCCGATACCTTCGCCAAGGATACGACCGTTATCGTTTTGATCAGCGCTTGATTGCCCGCCGATCGAAGTGCAATTCAGCATGTTGCCCATGACCATGCAATTTGTGGACGTCATCTGGGCGTTGGCGTTGGGCGCGAACAAAAAGGCCCATGCAATGATTGCACTGGCAAAAATCGCTGTGTTTAGCTTAAGCATCCGCTCCATTTTGTAGCGCTCCGCAATCTTCTGGAGATCGAATAAATATCGCGGCTTTCTGAATGTAACGTAAATAATGGAATAGTTTCAGCCTAGGTGCTGTAGCCTTTGGAAGCAGAAATTTAGACCGTATCTAATGTCATCCCCTGATTTTCGTCCAAGAGTGATTAGAGTCCGGCCTTGAAGGAAGGGCGGAAAGATGAAGCATTTTGGGTTTTCGGACGAGCAAATCATCGGGGTATTAAGGAAGCGGAGGCGAGCGGGAAGACCGGCGAGTTGGCCGGGGTGTCGGAAGCAGCTATGATATTCATCGGCAATTATATACTTGACAAAGCAGCCCATGAGACCGCATAGAATAGGGCATTGTCCGTCGTCAGAACATTTGGCGCAGATCGCGGCGTAGATTAGCGGAGCGCGGGCCTCGTCCTGGAGTTGATATTAAGCGGCGAGCTTGCGGTGCTGCAAGCGTCGGTGTTCGATGGTCTTCCGTTTGATCCTTTCGCGCTGTTTGATGATGGCGTCAGCCCTGCCGAAGTAGGTGTCGGCGGGCGTCACATTGCCGAGGCTTTCGTGATATCGGCGGTGATTATAGTGGTCGATGAAGGCCTCGATCCGGGTCTCCAGATCGCCGGGCAGGAAGTAATTTTCCAGCAGGATTCGGTTCTTGAGGGTCTGGTGCCAGCGCTCGATCTTGCCTTGGGTCTGGGGATGCATCGGGGCGCCGCGGACATGGCTCATACCGTTGGCACCGATCCATTGGGCCAGCTCCTCGGCGATGTAGCTCGGACCATTATCGCTGAGCAGCCTGGGCTTTTGCACGACCCTGGCTGACGAACAGCCCGAGGCTTCAAGCGCCAGTTCCAGCGTGTCGGTGACGTCCCCGGCGCGCATGGTGGTGCAAAGCTTCCAGGCGATGACATAGCGGGAGAAGTCGTCGAGCACGGTCGACAGATACACCCAGCCCCAACCGATGATTTTGAAGTAGGTGAAGTCGGTCTGCCACATCTCGTTCGGCCGCGTCGTCTTGGTGTGGAACGCATCGGCTGCCTTGATCACGATGAAGGCCGGGCTGGTGATCAGGTCATGGGCTTTCAGAAGCCGGTAAACCGTCGATTCCGACACGAAGTAGCGCTTCTCGTCGGTAAAGCGCACAGCCAACTCGCGGGGCGATAGCTCGGACTGGTCCAGCGCCATCTCGACGATCTGCTGCTGGATATCGTTGCCGATGCGATTCCACACCCGGCTCGGCGCCGATGGCCGATCCTCCAGCGCCTCCGGCCCGCCTTCGAGGTAGCGGTCATACCATCGATAGAAGGTCCGGCGGGGGATGCCGAGCTGGTCCAGCGTCCGCTTGGCGGGCAGATGCGACTGCTCGACGATCCTGATGATCTCGAGCTTCTCAGATGCGGGATACCTCATTCTTCGTCGCCCCCATCCGCGATCATGCTTTTTTGAGCAGACGGTTTTCCAGCGTCAGGTCGGCCACGCATTCCTTCAGGGCACGGGTTTCGCGGCGCAGGTCGTGCACCTCGCCGGTGGTCGCAGCTCGGGCGGTATCGCCGGCCAGACGACGCTTGCCCGCTTCCATGAACTCCTTCGACCAGGTGTAATACAGGCTCTGGGCGATGCCTTCCTTGCGGCACAGCTCGGCGATGCTGTCTTCGCCGCGCAGCCCCTCCAGCACGATCCTGATTTTGTCCTCTGCAGAGAAGTGCCGGCGCGTCGCACGCCGTATGTCCTTCACCACCCGCTCAGCTGGGGCCTTCGGCGCCGATTTTTTCAAGGAGGATTTGGGCTTCATCTTCGTTCCTTCGTCACTGCGACGAAGCCCAAATCCTCCTTAAATCACAACCTCAAATCTGTGCCATTGGCGCTGACGGCGGACAGCGCGGATATTGTCTGCCTCGACCTGCAGCGCGTTCGCGCGGGTGCGCGCGTCGCCGTTGCCGGTCTTGCGGGCATAAGCCAGAAAGCGGTCGGCGCGGCGATCGAGATAGTCGGCAATGCGCTCGGCCTCTGACGGCCCATTATGTCCGATGCGGGCTTCCATGATCATGCTGCGACCGACAGGTCTTTGCCGGAGGCGCGCTCTTCGGCGAGCACGGCATCGGGGACGGTGACGATAATTCCGCCGGTGCGAGGCCCGACGCCGTGCGCCGCGAAGACGGCGGCCGCCGCATCCACTGCGGCGCCATAGGCTTCAACATGGCCCGGCACGACGCCGTGGTCGGCAAAGGCCGGTTCCTCGTCGTCGAGCTGGCCCTGATCGTCCATCGCTTCGAGGCGCCCTTGCGAAACACAGGCCTGCAGCGGCGACACGCCCAGCGCGTCGAGCCGGGCGAGCGCCACGGCGGCGGCTTCCGCGACAATTTCGGGCGCCACATCGTCCACGTCGCGCAGCTCGATCCGCTCCGAAATCGTCTTCACCATCACTCAACTCCGATTCGTCTCTTGCCTCAATGTTCCACTGATGTTCTCATTTGGCAAGATGAGTCGAGAGCTAGTGAACCCCATCCGCGACCTGTTCGACGCGGCCGTGCGGCATCGCACGATCAAGGTATCGTGCCGGTGCGGCAATGTCGGCATCTTCGATCCGCATGCGCTGTGGTGGCTGTTCGAGCGCCGCGGCTGGAACGACCGGCTGGGCGACGTCCAGCGCCGCATGCGGTGCCTGCAATGCTATGCCGCCAAGCGAAAGCGGACGCCCGCGGCGATCGAACTGAGCAACGAAAATCATACGCGGCAGTTGCCGATGCCCGATGTCAGCGAGTGGAAGCGGCAGCTTCGGCGGCGGCGGTGAATGTGTCGCCAAAGAGATGATAAATTAGGATTGGATCGAGGACGCTTCGCGCGTTTTCCTCAGACGATCGCGATAAGATATTCGGGCCGTTATCGAGGCCGGCGTAATTGAGAACTTCCAGGCGCCTCTCTCTAATTGCCTGTCGGATGACCGTTTGGACAAGAATATAATATGGGGCGATGTCACCTGACCATTGACTGGGGACGGAACGCCGGACCAACGCAAACTTGTCAAAGAAGGCGACCGAGAGGCTATGAGACAGGCGCGTCAAATTCTGCAGCCGATAGGCTAATCCGGGGATTGTGCCTTGATACCACAGCTTGAAAGCATGCGGCCGCAGCGGCTCTTGGACCCGCGCTTGCGAGACGCCGAACATCGAAGCCATGAATGTGAACCGATTACCACGAGCCAGAGGGAGTATGTGTCTCCACATGTTGAGAACATCGTTCCGGTCAATGATACGCGCTTGCAGTCCGCTCGCCACACGCTTTGACCATGCGACAATTCTGTGCAGGGTGAGCGTATCCATGAAAATTCCGTCGCTCACCTCCACATGCCGCGCGCCGTTGATGTAGATATATTCACGCGGTGCGGCAGCGTCCCCGCCAATGGTTCGGGGCTCTGAAAACCAGATGATTCCCTGCGTAAGGACATACTCAAAGAGCCAGAGTTCTTCTTCTGCAACGCTGATCCGCGCTTGTCCTTTTCCTGCAGAAAACGGGCCCTTCGCAACACAGCGTCGTGCCATCAGGTCGGCATATTCCTCGTCCAAGTCGTGGAGGAATTTCGCGCGCTCCAGCCGCCGCGTCTCTTCGGCAGATTTCCGCTGGCCGCTATGGATCAGAATCCAAGCGAGTATTGCTGCAATGCCCCCGAGTGTCCGTCGTCAGAACATTTGGCGCAGATCGCGGCGTAGATTAGCGGAGCGCGGGCCTCGTCCTGGGGTTGATATTAAGCGGCGAGCTTGCGGTGCTGCAAGCGTCGGTGTTCGATGGTCTTCCGTTTGATCCTTTCGCGCTGTTTGATGATGGCGTCAGCCCTGCCGAAGTAGGTGTCGGCGGGCGTCACATTGCCGAGGCTTTCGTGATATCGGCGGTGATTATAGTGGTCGATGAAGGCCTCGATCCGGGTCTCCAGATCGCCGGGCAGGAAGTAATTTTCCAGCAGGATTCGGTTCTTGAGGGTCTGGTGCCAGCGCTCGATCTTGCCTTGGGTCTGGGGATGCATCGGGGCGCCGCGGACATGGCTCATACCGTTGGCACCGATCCATTGGGCCAGCTCCTCGGCGATGTAGCTCGGACCATTATCGCTGAGCAGCCTGGGCTTTTGCACGACCCTGGCTGACGAACAGCCCGAGGCTTCAAGCGCCAGTTCCAGCGTGTCGGTGACGTCCCCGGCGCGCATGGTGGTGCAAAGCTTCCAGGCGATGACATAGCGGGAGAAGTCGTCGAGCACGGTCGACAGATACACCCAGCCCCAACCGATGATTTTGAAGTAGGTGAAGTCGGTCTGCCACATCTCGTTCGGCCGCGTCGTCTTGGTGTGGAACGCATCGGCTGCCTTGATCACGATGAAGGCCGGGCTGGTGATCAGGTCATGGGCTTTCAGAAGCCGGTAAACCGTCGATTCCGACACGAAGTAGCGCTTCTCGTCGGTAAAGCGCACAGCCAACTCGCGGGGCGATAGCTCGGACTGGTCCAGCGCCATCTCGACGATCTGCTGCTGGATATCGTTGCCGATGCGATTCCACACCCGGCTCGGCGCCGATGGCCGATCCTCCAGCGCCTCCGGCCCGCCTTCGAGGTAGCGGTCATACCATCGATAGAAGGTCCGGCGGGGGATGCCGAGCTGGTCCAGCGTCCGCTTGGCGGGCAGATGCGACTGCTCGACGATCCTGATGATCTCGAGCTTCTCAGATGCGGGATACCTCATTCTTCGTCGCCCCCATCCGCGATCATGCTTTTTTGAGCAGACGGTTTTCCAGCGTCAGGTCGGCCACGCATTCCTTCAGGGCACGGGTTTCGCGGCGCAGGTCGTGCACCTCGCCGGTGGTCGCAGCTCGGGCGGTATCGCCGGCCAGACGACGCTTGCCCGCTTCCATGAACTCCTTCGACCAGGTGTAATACAGGCTCTGGGCGATGCCTTCCTTGCGGCACAGCTCGGCGATGCTGTCTTCGCCGCGCAGCCCCTCCAGCACGATCCTGATTTTGTCCTCTGCAGAGAAGTGCCGGCGCGTCGCACGCCGTATGTCCTTCACCACCCGCTCAGCTGGGGCCTTCGGCGCCGATTTTTTCAAGGAGGATTTGGGCTTCATCTTCGTTCCTTCGTCACTACGACGAAGCCCAAATCCTCCTTAAATCACAACCTCAAATCTGTGCCATTGGCGCTGACGGCGGACAGCCCCCGAGAATGATTTGAGAAGCGAGGGGAAAGATTTCTGGCGTCTCGCCACCCTGCGCTGAGAAACCCAATAGCTCGACAAACTTGTTCAAAAGGTCCTTTACCACAGCCGCCCCCTGAAGTTGACTTGCCTACGGATTGTGCCAGCATATTCGTTGTGTGCAACCTCTACACCAACAAGAGCACCGTTGCGGAGATGGCCAATCTCTTCCGCACCAAGACCCCTCACGGCTTCAACGCGCCCGCCGACGTCTATCCGGGTTACCCCGGCCTGGTCATTCGCGAGGACGGCGGCGAGCGCGTCATCGAACAGATGAATTGGGGCTTCCCGGTGCGCCTGAAGGGCATGAAGCCGACGAGCAAGCCGAAGCCCGTCAATAACGCGCGCGACGACAAACTGCTCACCGGCTTCTGGAAGCATTGGTTCGTTACGCCGGCGCAGCGCTGCCTCATCCCCTTCACCGCCTTTGCCGAGGCCGAGGGCGAGAAGGGCAAGATGACGCGCACATGGATCCGCGTCGCTGATCAGCCGCTCGCCGCTTGGGCGGGGATGTGGCGACCGACCCACGAGTGGGGCAACGCCTATACCGGCGTCATGGTCGACGCGACCGAAGAGCTGTGGGACATCCACGATCGCATGCCGGTGATCCTGCACCCCGACGATCACGACGCATGGCTCAACGCGCCGGCAGAGGAAGCCATGGCATTGGTGCGGAAGTATCCGGCCGATCGGCTCACGGTCGAGCGCACCTTGGATTCGTGGTTCAAGAAGCAGAATGCGCAATCTAGTCTCGGAGCCTGAACGGCGTGCCGTGCTATCTGCTCTGAACTGAAGCCTTGTATCGCCTTATGGCGGATCACGCATGTGACCGGGATGGAAAAGCTGCCGCGACCGCGTCTCCTGCAGCCGGGTGAAGAGGGGAGGAAAAGCCTCGCCTCCGCTCGGCGGGTAGCCAACAGGAAGAAATCCATGACCATCCAAAACGACGCCGCCTCGTTCGAGGCGGCGCTGCAGCTCTGCGCGTCGTGCGCGGATGTCCGCATCCTCCGCCGCGTGCGGCCGATTGCCGAACTTGTGAACGACGGACCGCCAATTGGTCGGACGCGGCGCATTGCGATCGTCGATACCGAAACAACCTCGGTGGATGTCCAGACCGCCGAGGTCATCGAAATCGCCGCCGCAGTGGTGCTGGTCGATGAGGCCGGAGAAATCCGCGCCATCGATACAGCGCTTCGCGGCCTCCGCGATCCCGGTGTTCCGATTCCGGCCGAGGTGCAGCGGCTCACCGGAATATCGGATGACGACGTTGCGGGGCGGGCGCTGAACGTGCCGCGCTGGGAAGCCCTGCTCGGCGGCTCTGACCTGATTGTCGCGCACAACGCGGCCTACGATGCCCCAATTGTCGAGCGCCTGTTGCCCGGGATCAAGGGGCAGGCCTGGGCCTGTTCGATGCGCGAGATTGATTGGGCGGCGCATGCATTCGATGGCGCAAAACTCGGTCACCTCCTGATGCAGATGGGTTACTTCACCACCGGGCATCGGGCGGACGCCGATGTGATCAGTCTCGTGCATCTGCTGACCCATCGTCCGGACGGCGTGCACCCGCTGATCGCGGAACTGCTTGCGCGGGCCGCGCAGCCGTCGCTGCGGATTGAGGCAACAGGCGCGCCGTTCGACAAACGCCATCTTCTCAAGGCGCGCGACTATCGCTGGGATGCGCGCGAAAAGGTGTGGTGGCGCGAGATCGCCGAAGCGGCGCATGAGGCCGAGGCCCTATGGCTTTCGCGCGATGCGGAACTCCGCGCAACGCCGCGCGTGACCCAACTCAGCTGGCACACTCGTTATCGGTAAGGGGAAGGCCTCGCTGCTCAGGTCGCGCGAGCAGCGAGGCCAGCGGGCGTTCAAATCCACAACGCTCGCATGAACAGGAGGTTGCAACCTCTCCGTTCCCAGAGTGGCCGTAGCCTCCAATTATAAAATTTCGGTAAATCAACAGCCTGCGGCCATTGCTGGCGCCTGCAGGCGCAAGCCTCCGCCGATGCGGCGGGATTGAGCACCGTGAGAGAGCGGAAAAAGGCTCCGGCCAAAGCGGCCGTCACCCAAGAGTAAGGAATACAGCATGAACGACACCATGATGCAGGCGCTGCAGCAGGAGAAACACGCCTGGGCTCTGCGCCACGAGATGGGCTTCCCGGCGGACCACAAGCTAACGCCGTCAATCGTATTCGGCACCGGCGGTGCGATCGACGGGGGAATCGTGCGTGAACTGGTTCTCCGCGCGATGGAGTGTGACCAGGACATTATTTATGCGGGTCCGGCACCCGCCGGCTTGTCCGGGCCGCGTAAGTATCTGGCAGTCATGCGCAACCAGCATTTGATCCACATCTTTCGCTGCCGACCCTGGTCGGGCGACCGCAATGCGCCGGTCATACTGGTGTCGGAATGCGGGAAAGTCACGATCCGGCTCGGCAGCGATAGCGCGTTCGAGTGTCTGGCGGGAGCGCCCTCCGACATCGCGGGCGGACATTGTCGAGCCTTGGCCCGCATCGAACGTGTCGCCGCCGAGACGCGCTCTCGGATCGAGACGCACACGTTCCAGCCGCGCTCCAGCGACGATTAGTCTCGGCCGGTTCCGGCACCCATCGTTCTCCAAACCACTGAACCCCGCGGCAGGCCGAGCCTGCCGCGCATTCCAAGGACATATCCATGAAATACGAACCCCGTGTGGGCGTCGAACGCCGACCGCGCTCCTATGTCGTGCTCGACGTCGAGTCCGCCGTCATCGATGAAAGCGGCCATCGCCGCTATCAGGCCACGGAGCGATATAGTCCCGGCAACGACAACAACCAGCCCACGCGCCGCGGTTATACCCGCAGCGAAGATCCGCTGACCTGCCCGCGCTGGGTGTTCCAGACCATCGTCACCGCCTCTCTCATGGTGCTGACCGAGCATGCCGACGGTAACCTGGATATCGCGCAGTTCGTGACGTTGAGCCAGCCGGACCATGACGAGCGGGCGATCGTGTCCGGCCTTTTCCAGCTGCTGCAGACCTGGCCAGACGCCGAGCTCGTGACGTGGGCAGGTATGGTGCACGATATTCCGCTGATCATGATGGCGGCCTACAAGCACGGCCTGACCCTTCCCCGCGGTTGGCGCTGGCTGTCGTTCGGCGGCAACGATCCTGCTCGCCACCTGGACTTCGCTCGCATCGTGACCGGCGGGTTCAAGATGAAGCCGATCCATTTGGCCGAGGTCTTGGCTGCGCTCGATATTCCGGCCAAGATGACGGCGCCCGCGTTCGCAGTCACGGGGCTCATTTACGCGGGCGAGTGGGACTCCGTGCAGCAAGCCTGTGAATGCGACACCATTGGCGTTGCGTTGCTACTCGCACGCTGGCGGCGGTGCCACGATGGTCGCGCCGATATCAATGTCGCGACGGATCGCCTCCTTCGCCGGATAATCGAATTGCGCGAGGGGCGTGGCTATGTCGCAGAACTGCAAGCGCGGCGACGACGGTTTCTGGCTGAAGCCACGCGTCACATGATGGCGGCCTAGTCTATATCCCGTAAGGGGATCTCGAGTGGGCGAGATATTCTCGTCCACTCAATTGCTGAATTCACGCGATCAATCTCGTTAAGCGTCAAATCACGATACGCTGCGCCATCTGCTAGCAATCGCCGCGGGCGCCTTTCCAAAGGGCAATCGCTGTTAGTGTCATGAAGTCGAAACGCGTGCTTGCTCAGGATCGCTCCAAACAATGGGATCTTTCGAACGATGCTTTGATAAGCGTCGGCAGAACGTCCAGCCAGACGCCGGACTCACGACGTGACCAAATGCGCAAGACTTAAAACCGATCGGCAGAGGCGTTAACTTTTTCGCCGATCTCGAACTGAAAGTTAACCGCCGCCGACAGCTAGACGAG
The DNA here is from genome assembly GCF_057401805.1 of Sphingopyxis sp. 550B. Classification (NCBI taxonomy): domain Bacteria; kingdom Pseudomonadati; phylum Pseudomonadota; class Alphaproteobacteria; order Sphingomonadales; family Sphingopyxidaceae; genus Sphingopyxis; species Sphingopyxis sp. 550B. The sequence continues at coordinate 1,463,144 of NZ_CM171610.1, forward strand.
CTGGATTACATCGCTCTCTCGTTGGCGCCAATACAACCAAGGTTTCGCAACATCTTATGGCGAAATTTCATTTTATAAAACAAAATCAATCCCATAATTGGGATTTTGAGAGTCTGAACGTTTTTCCGCACAGCATGTCCCGTCTCGGGACGTCAAATCTCCATCGGGCGATCATAGGCCTTGATTTGGTTGTTAATACAGTATTAATTACCGCAACGAGTCGCAGCCCCTAGCAAACGGATGGGGGGTCAAAACAGCATCCGAAACTCTGGGGGATTTGTGATTCGTAAATTTTGGATCGCCGCTGCGTTGGTAGCATGGGGAGGGGTTGCGTCGGTATCGGTGCGTGCGCAGGATCTTGTGCATGAGCCCATCAGCCCCACATTTGGAGGCAATCCATTTAACTCCAATCATATACTTGGCACTGCCAACGCGCAGAACAATTATCGCGACCCGAAATCAACCAGCTCTTCGTCGCAAGCCGATATATTTGCGCGGCAATTGCAGTCGCGTCTCTTGTCGGCATTGTCTTCGCAGATTGTCGATGCGATCTTTGGCGAAAATCCACAAGAAAGCGGCACGATCAGCTTTGGTGGCCAGACGATCACTTTTTTCAGATCGCTGGATTCTGTGACGCTCACAATAACCAATGATGAAACAGGCGAAGAGACCAAGATTGTCGTCCCCCTGTTTGTCGAGGTGCCCTGATGCGCGGGGGAGTTCAAATCGCGGCTCTGGCGCTGAGCGCTTTGTCGCTCGGCGGATGCATGACTGTTTCGAAAAGCGGCCGCGATTCATTCGCGAAGACCACTAGTCTCGCCTATTTCCCGAAGAAAACCCAGACGCAACTCCTGCTAAATGACCTCCCGCCGCCTCAGCGCAAAGTTGCTGTTGCGGTTTACGGATTTACTGACCAGACGGGGCAGTTCAAACCGACCGAGGCGGGGCAAACGCTTTCGCGCGCCGTGACCCAGGGCGCTGGCGCAATGCTTGTCAAGGCGTTGCAAGATGCAGGCGATCGCAATTGGTTCACGATCGTCGAACGGGAACGGCTTGATAACCTACTTAAAGAGCGGCAGATCATCAGCGAAATGCGCAAGCGTTATCTGGGAGAAGAGGAGCCCGATCGTCGCGCGCTTCCGGCGCTTCTCTTCGCTGGTGTCCTTCTGGAGGGCGGGATTGTCGGCTACGATACGAACACAGTGACTGGCGGTGCCGGCGCCGCCTTCCTCGGCATCGGCGCCCGCACGGAATATCGTCAGGATACCGTGACAGTCTATCTTCGTGCTGTATCGGTCCGAACCGGAGAAGTGCTCACGACTGTAACGGCCTCTAAAACGATTGCGTCCCAAGCAATCGGGGCGAATGCGTATCGCTTTGTCGCATTCAAGGAGCTGCTGGAAGCGGAATGGGGCATAACGAGTAATGAACCCGATCAAGTTGCGCTTCAGCAAGCAATTGAGAAGGCGGTGTATGGGCTTGTGATGGAAGGAGTCGACTTGGGACTGTGGCAGTTCAGCGACATGCAGTCCGCGTCGGCAATGCTCGATTACTATCACAAAGAGCGTGATGGTCAGTACGAAGCTCGTGATATTCAGGAAGCAGTGGAGAAGGCAGGCTCGCTGTCAGCACTAAAAATCGTCGAAAACAAAAAAACGAGGGATGAGGGCCTCTGAAACTTCTAAAATTGGGGCTGGTTTAATTTCTCCTGACCTGCCCTAGATAAGTAAGTCGTAGGAGAATGGCACGCAAAGAAGCGGTAACTTCGATGCGTGCGAGTATAGGCTGCGATAACCTTTGTGAGGCTCGGCGTCTTTTGCGCCGTGGCGGGACGGTTATCGCCTTTTTGAAGAGGTGATGCAACCATGAAGAAGTCGATATTGGCAAGCGTATCCGCTGCGGCACTGATGATCGGTGCGCCGGCGATCGCTCAAGACAACACCAGCACCGTTACCCAGTCGGGCGACGGTCAGTCCGCAACGGTCAATCAGACCGGTGCCAAAGACCTTTCGACGGTCACGCAGTCGAACGCGGACAACACCGCAACGGTCAACCAGAATGGCGGCCTTGGCGGCACGTCGGCGGTCACCCAGTCGGGGACGGGTAATACCGCAACCCTTAACCAGACCGACGATGGCGCTGACCTCTATGGCGCTGGCTTCGTTCCTCCGAGCTCGACCTCGACAATCGATCAGTCGGGTGACGACAATAGCGCGACCGTTTCGCAGACCACCCAAACTCAGCTTTTTTCGAACGACTCCAGCGTCGCGCAGTCGGGCAGCCGTAATGCTGCTTCGGTGACTCAGTTTGACGATGAACAAGACTCGACGATCAACCAGACGTCGAACGACAATATCGCAAGTGTCACGCAGGGCCAGAATCTTCCGGCTTCGGACACGACCTTCAACAATGCCTCGGTGATCAACCAGGGCGGCGGTGATTTCAACATCGCCAGCGTGTCGCAGACCGGCCTCAACAACAACAGCGATGTGAATCAGCAGGGCGCGGCCAATTCGGCGACCGTCAGTCAGACGGGCGGAGGCAATACATCGGATCTCGACCAGCTCGGTGATGATGCGGTCGCAACGATCAGCCAAGGAGGCGAAGGCAACCTTTCGACCGTGCTGCAGCAGGACGATGCCGGCGGCATTGCCAGTATCGATCAGTCGGGCGACGCGAACACCTCGTCGGTCGTGCAGAATTCCGATAGTTCGCGAGCGACTGTCAATCAGTCGGGCGATCGCAATGACGCCGATCTGACGCAGGGCCGCAGCGCTGGAAATCCGTATCAGACTAACGGTCAGGAGGCCTTGATTAGCCAGTCAGGCAACGACAACCGCACGACCGCAAGTCAGACGGGCTCCTCGGGCGATCTGAACGTCAGCCAGGGCGGCAACGAGAACGAAGCCGATGTTGTCCAGTCCGGTTTCGACAATTCGGCCGGCAACGATACTGCGCTGGTCGGGATCAATCAGTCTGGCAACCTGAACGATGCTATCGTCACGCAAAGCGGGCAACTGTCGGACGCTTTCGTTTCGCAGGTCGGTGACAGCAACCTTGCGACGATTAGCCAATCGATCAGCAACGCGCCAAACCCTCCGGGTGGCCCGGACCCGCGCGTTGCGACGGCAGATATTAGCCAGATCGGCGACGACAACGTCAGCAGCATCACGCAGTTCGGTGGTAACAACAGCGTTTCTGCCCGCCTGATGGAAGCAACAAACGTTCAGTCGGGTTCGCGCAACGATAGCATGATCAGCCAGACAAATAATCTCGTTGCAGGCGCTTCTGCCGAAAACTTTGCATCGGTAGTGCAGAGCGGCGACGACAATGTTTCGTCGGTCACTCAGAATGGCGTATCATTGACTGCAGAAGTGCTCCAGGCCGGGTCGGACAATCTGTCGACGATCCTGCAGAGCGGCACCGACAGCAGCGCGAGCGTGTCGCAATATTCGAGCGGCAACACCTCGACCGTTACCCAGTCGGGTGCCGGCCACAGCGCGACCGTTACGCAGGGTAGCAGCGGCGGCCCCGCGATCTGATGGGATAAGAGGGGTCGGGCGCCTGCTCGACCCCTCGATCCTCCTCGGCCAGCACAGCCTTAAAGGGTATCGATCATGAAAAAACTTATCCTGACATCTGCATCGGTTGCGGCGCTTGCGATTGCAGCGCCCGCCGTCGCGCAGAACAACACGAGCACCGTCGAACAAAGCGGCCAGTATCAGAGCGCGACCGTCGGGCAGTCGGGTTCGACGAACGTGTCGGACGTGGAGCAGAGCAACCAGTATAATGACGCCATCGTCAACCAGACCGGAAGCAATGGATCGTCGACCGTCCTGCAGACGGGCAACGGTACAAGCGATGCGCGCAAGAATGAAGTCCGCGTCGATCAGGCCGGCAACGGCGCCGAAGCCGTCGTGACGCAGCTTGGTTCGGACCGCAACGAGGCGCAGGTCAACCAGACCGGCGACAGCTTCGCGTCGATCCGGCAGGAAGGCACGTCGCAGGAAGCCGAAACCTGGCAGTTCGGCGACGGCAACTCGTCGACTATCGACCAGAAGGGCAATTCGAACCAGGTCGGCAATGCGCTCAACGGCGGGCCGAACCGCGTGTCGGGTGTCGTCCAGACCGGCGAGAACAATATCTCGACGATCGATCAGAACGAAGCCAGCTTTGCCAGCGCGCTCGTCACCCAGACGGGTAGCGGCAATGACTCGGCCGTTCAGCAGGAAGTCCGCGGCGGGGCCGGCGAAAGCCGCAGCAACGCGACCGTCAATCAGACGGGCAACGACAATGACTCGCTGGTGACGCAGCTCAGCGAAACGCAGCCGGCGCAGCTCGATGCGGCGGTCAACCAGTTCGGCGACGACAATTTCTCGTCGGTTGCGCAGAGCGGCGCACGTAACGACGCGCTGGTCACGCAGACCAACAATACCGGCCTTGCTGGCAATTCGTCGACGCTGGTCCAGCAGGGAACCGATGCGTCGGCAACGATCGCGCAGACCGGTTCGAACAACCAGTCGACGGCCACGCAGGGATCGCCGAACCGCATCACCGAACTGCAGCAGCTCGACCTGTCGCAGACCGGCACCGACAACGTATCGACGGTGACCCAGTTCGGTTCGGAAAACAGCGCTGTCGTCACCCAGTCGGGCAACCGCAACGACAGCACCGTGACGCAGCCTGGCCTCGACAACAGCGCCGGCACCTTCGACGCGCTCGGCGATGTTGTCGCCGTGGGCGTCAACCAGTCGGGCGACGACAATCGCTCGACCGTGACGCAGAGCGCCAATTTCGGCGTCGCGTTCGTCGATCAGGTTGGTGACAATCTGTTCAGCGAAGTGACGCAAGCGGGCCGCGCCAACAGCGCCAGCGCCACCGTCACGCAGACGGGTGCATTCAACAGCAGCACCATCACCCAGGATGCCCCCTCGCCCGCTAATGGCGGTCCGGGCCGCGATATGACCGCGAACGTCACGCAGGCGGGAACGGGCAATCAGAGCAGTGTATCGCAGACCAACACGCTGGGGCCGCCGGATATTTCGGCCAACTTCGCGACGGTCGACCAGTCGGGCACCGACGGCAAGTCGTCGATCATTCAGGACGGGCATGAAAATGACGCGTTCCTGACCGACACGGGGCTGTCGAACGACAGCTTCATCACCCAGACGGGCAATCTCAACACCGCCACCGTCATCCAGGGCGGCACTGACAATCTGTCGACTGTGACCCAGGGCGGTGCTGGCAACAGCGCGACCGTGACGCAGAATGGCGTCGGGGGCGTGAACTAATCCACGATGCGGCGGATCGGCCCGGCCGGGCCGATCCGCCGATCTTCGTTCGCAAAAGGATGGGATCATGAAAAAATTTGTCATCGGCGGGGCTTCGCTCCTCGCCATCGCCATGGCCGCACCGGCCTTTGCGCAAACCAATGAATCGACCGTGCTGCAAGGCGGCACCAACCAGACCACCACCGTGGTGCAGGACGGCGCGAACAGCGACTCGCTGGTCGAGCAGTCGAACGCCAACAACGTCGCGAACGTCCAGCAGAAAGCTGCGACCGACGGTGCGGACAGCAAGGTCTTCCAGACCGGAACCGACGAACGCGCCAGCGTTATCCAGGTGAGCGGCGCCGCGCAGTCGCGCGTCGAGCAGTCGGGCGGCGCGCAGAATGCGTCAGTCTTTCAGGACGGGTCAAGCAGCTCGGTGATCGAGCAGAGCATGCGCTATAACGAAGCCAGCGTCAGCCAGACGGGCGACGACAACACGAGTGTCGTGGTGCAGTCGGGCGTCAACGGCGCGGTCGGCGACCCCGACAATTCTTATGGTTCGGCCGATGCCGCGGCGCTCGTTGGCGTCACCCAGTTCGGCGACGGCAACGACAGCGGTATCACCCAGACGGGGGACAACACGGTCGCCGAGGTGTTTCAGCTTGGGAACGACAACGTGTCGAGCATCAACCAGGCCGGCAATTTCTCGAACGCCGCGGTCAACCAAGCCGGCGACCGCAACCGCGCGACGGTCGTGCGGCAGAGCGCCGACGGCACCGGCGACGGCAACCCCGCGAGCGCGCCGGTCGTGCCCGACGTGTTCGCTGATGCGCTGGTAAGCCAGAATGGCGACGACAATGTCGCGTCGATCACACAGGATGCGGTCCCGGCCTTCGCCTCGATCACGCAGAATGGCGAGGGCAATGATTCGTCGATCGTCCAGACCGGCACCGCATCAGGCGCGGTTGCGACGACGCTTCAGACGAGTGACGACAACACCTCGCGCATCCAGCAGAGCGCCGGCGCGACCGCCAGCGTCACGCAGGGCGGCGGTGTCAACACGCTTGGTGGCCGCGAATGGGACGGCAGTGACCTGCCGCCGCCTCCGCCGCTGGGCAGCGGCGGGACGCTTTACCTCAACAACGTCTCGTTGATCGACCAGTCGGCCGACGGCGCCAGCGCCACGGTGAACCAGAACGGCATCCTCAACCGTTCGAGCATCAACCAGAGCGCCGCGGCGAGCGCCGACGTCGCGCAGGCGGGCGTTTACAACACGTCTGTCATCGGACAGAGCGGCACCGGATCGGCGACGGTCGACCAGAGCGGAACGCACGCGCGCAACGCTTCGGTCATCGAACAGTCGGGCAGCGGCAGCTCTGCTAGCGTGACGCAGGTCGGCGCCAATCTGGCCCCGCCGGCGAACGCGCCGACCAACGTGTCGTTCCTCGACCAGAGCGGTTCGGACAATGATGCGACGCTCTTCCAGTCGGGCGACGAAAATCTGTCGACGATCAACCAGTCGGGCGACGTTACGGTGGCGGACGTTTCGCAGACCGGCACCAACCTGATCTCGACGGTCACCCAGAGCGGCGGCGTCGCGCTGGCCGAAGTCACCCAGTCGGGCAACGACAACAGCTCGACCGTGACCCAGACCGGGCTGTTCAACGGCGCCGAAGTGACGCAGTCGGGCAGCGGCAACGGGTCGACGGTGACCCAGTCGTCGACGTTCCTGAGCGGCGCGATCGTCACGCAGGCTGGCGAGGACAACAGCTCGACCGTGACGCAGGGCTCTATCGGCGGCCATCAGGCCAATGTGTTGCAGGATGGCACCAAGAACGTCTCGTCTATCGACCAGGCCGGCCTTAGCAACAGCGCCGGCGAATATCTCGACACCAACGCTGTGGGCGTGACCCAGTCGGGCCTTGAGGGCCAGTCGAGCATCGTCCAGCGCGGCAGCCTGCAGAGCGCCTATGTCGACCAGCTCAGCACCAGCGAGTTCGCGCGTTCGGACATCGATCAGGGCGGTAGTTTCGGCTCGGGCCATTCGGCCAGCGTCGTTCAGGCCGGGCTTGGCGTCGATTCCGAAATCAAGCAGCGCGGCTATGGCCAGAGCGCCACGGTGTTTCAAGGCGGCGAGGAGAACACCTCGGTGATCGATCAGGGCGCCAATTTCGGCTCGGGCCATGAGGCCGATGTGACGCAGACGGGAAGCAGCAACTTCTCCGATATCCTCCAGCGCGGGGACTCGAACACGGCGACCGTGCTGCAGTCGGGATCGGGCAATGAGTCGCTCATCGACCAGTTCGGAAGCGACAATATCGCGACGGTTACCCAGACCGACATGAACTCGTTCTCGACGGTAACGCAGAACGGCAGCAACAACTCCGCTGTCGTCACCCAGGGACCGACGGGTATGTGATGGTGGCGCGGGGGCAATCCTTGAAGGATTGCCCCGCCCATCGCAGTTTTTTGCTGAATGTGATATGATCGAGCGGCGGAGCTCCTTATGACAATGCGAATGCTGAACTTGTGGGCATGGGGCTTAATGCTCTTCGCGGCGATCATCATCCCGACGCCCACGGTTGCCCAGCCAGGCGCAGCCTCCATGCTCGACGAAATTGCGGCGGCTGACGATCGAGGTGCTTTTATCGCCCAGATCGGTGCGACGAACCGAGCGTCAATCGACCAAGTGGGCGCTGAATCCTATGCGCGCATCGCACAGGAAGGCGACGATAATCGAGCGGAGATTAAGCAGCGCGACAGAGGTAATCATTACACCGAGGTCGCTCAGACGGGCGACGGCAATCTTGCCTTGATCCTGCAGCGCGGCGCCGGTGCTAACGTTCTCAGTCTACTCCAGTCCGGAAATGCCAACCAAGGGAATATTTTCCAGTCAAACGACGGGGCTGCCAATAATTTGGCTGCCGTAATCCAAATCGGTCAAACGAACTCGCTTGCGCTGGCGCAAAACGGCGCGGACAATCAGGCAAGCCTGACACAAAACGGTGACGGCAACATGATGTCAGTAACACAGACAGGCGACGCAAATCGATTGGCATGGACTCAGGACGGTAGTGGCTTGTCGGATCTCCAAGTTCAACAAACCGGCGGATCGACCTTGCAGATTCAGCAAGTTGGTGCGCAGGGCGGAGGCGGTTAGAAGGACAGGCGGCATGATCGGCTATTTCGGTGCACTAATGATACTGGCCGAGCCAGCGCCAGTTGCAGTCGAGCAACTCGACGAGAACGCGACGGTCGCAAATTTAGCACCGATCGAGCAGGTGTCCCGCGCTGACAATTCAGCCTATGTCGACCAGAGGGCGGCTCCGGACAACCCAGACAATCTCCCGCAGCTTTCTGACGCCGATACCGAAGTTACCCTCGGGCGCGTCGATGGGATCGACCGCTGCAGCGCAGAACTCCTCACGGCGAAAGATGCTGATTATTGCCGGAGACGAATTGAGACCCGATCGGAAGAGTTTACTACTCGTCCGGCAAGCACATTGTCTGCTGAACAGCGCCTTCTAGGCGAACGGCTGACCAGATTGCAGGGAACGGGCATTGACCAAGCGGCGCGCGCACCGGGAAGCACAGCGTCGGCCAATGACCGAGAGTTTCAAGCGCTAGCGTCAATCACCCTGACAGCCCCCGCCGCCTCGGACACGACCGCGGATGGTAAGCCAAGCGACGCAAACGACCTTTCAGCCGAAACGCAGGCTTTGCTCGACGCGATCGTCGCGCGGCTCTCGAGCCCGGGAGGCAATTGATTGTGCAACTGTTGCCAGCCGCCGCGGTGCCGGTCTTCCTGTTTGCGGCCATGACGTCGCAAACCCAACCTCGTGATGCCGTCATGCTTGAACTGGAGCCCGATGGCGGCTTCGTTCGGCTTCAATTAATCGGCGACTCGCCGATGACGCAGCAAGTGCGCTACGAAATTGCGTTTACAGGGAAATCTACCAGCCATCTTCGTGGTAGCGCCACGCTCGAAGCCGGCCAACGACATTTGTTATCCACGATGCGCATGTCGACGGGGCCGCAGTGGTGCGTGAAGGTTTCTGTCGAAGAGGGGGATGGGCGACGATATGAGCTCCGCGGTGGCAAGTGTTGAAAAAGGCATGCCATAGCGGGTTTGAAGCACGATAGTTATAGTGCTTTTCAGTGCGTAATTTCACGGCCTCTATTAAATTTTGTCGTATATTCGCTGATTAGACTAAGTTCTTTTGCATATTTCATCCCTTCTCGCTTTTTATAATATTTTGAACTCCGTTACTCAGATGCTTGCGGTCTGATGATTCTGATTGGCTACAGCTGCGATTGGCACCGCAAGCAATGATAGCAGGCACACGACGGAGGTCGCATTGAAATGTTCTGCTGCGCAGACGCCTCTTGGCCACTTGGTAAGCGGAGGCGTGACCCCACCTTGCGGGAGTGACGCGCAGCGCCGAGTGTCCGCGCCCTGATCGTGGGGTAGGAAGCTGGTGCTATGACGATGCCATATGATGATGCTGGCACCAGCGGGGTTCAGCGCTTCGAGGTTTTCACCGGTAGGGGCAAGCGGCGGGATTGGCCGCCAGAGTTGAAGGCCTCGATCGTTGCGGAGAGCTTTTCGGGTCACGAGACGGTCTGTGCGGTGGCGCGTCGGCATGGCTTGAGCCCCACGCAGTTGTTCAACTGGCGCCGCGATCTGCGCAAGCGCCTGGAAGGCCAGGGCCTGACGTTGCCGACGGCGGCTCCCGCCTTCGTCCCTGCTGTGATCGATCCGCTGCCCGCGAGCGATCCACATCCAGCTGTCAAGCATTCCGCGAAGCGGCGGCGTCCCCAGGCAAGTGCGGTCGAGCTGGAGATCGACGGCGTGGCGGTGAGGATCGGCCGAGGCGCCGATGTCGGCGTGATTGCCGCGGTAATCGAAGCACTCAAGGCCACGCGATGATCGGCCCCGGTGCCGGCGCGCGCGTGATGGTCGCAACGCGTCCCGTGGATTTCCGCAAGGGGCCCGACGCGCTCGCCGCGCTGGTCGCCGCCGAGTATGGCGGCGATCCCTGGTCGGGCGTGATCTATGTGTTCCGGGCGAAGCGCAGCGACCGGATCAAGCTGGTCTGGTGGGACGGCACGGGACTCTGCCTGATGGCCAAGAAGCTGGAGTCCGGCGGCTTCAAGTGGCCGGGCATCCAGGACGGTGTCATGCGCCTCACGGCCGCGCAGCTCGGGGCTCTTCTGGAGGGACTGGACTGGCGCCGCGTCCATGGCGGGCGCCGGCCACAGGCACCGCAGATTGCTGGTTGACGGGGCGTTCTTCCGCTGATTCACTGCTCCCATGCTCGTGGAAGCGGACCTGCCGGATGATGTTGACGCGCTCCGCGCGCTCGTCCTCGAACAGGCCCGCAAGCTCGAGAGTGCCGGTGCGGAAGTCGAACGTCTGAGGGCGATCCTCGAGGCGTTTCGGCGCCACCGGTTCGGCCGCCGTTCCGAACAGCTCGATCCCGATCAGCTGCAACTGGGTCTCGAGGATGTCGAGGCGGCGCTCGCCGAGGCCGAGGTCGCCGCCGAAGCGAAGGCCGGAAGGCCTCACAGCGATCGGGTGCGCAAGACCAACCGCGGTTCGCTGCCGTCGCATCTCGAACGGATCGAGCAGGTCGTGGATATCGAGGATAAGGCCTGCCCCTGCTGCGGCGGTGCGCTCCACCAGATCGGCGAGGATGTCGCCGAGCGTCTCGATGTCGTGCCGACCACCTTCCGCGTCCTGGTCACGCGCCGACCGCGCTACGGCTGCCGCGCGTGCGAGGGCACGGTCGTGCAGGCTCCCGCACCGCCGCGTATCGTCGAAGGCGGCATTCCGACTGAGGCGCTGATCGCCCAAGTGCTGGTATCCAAGTATGCGGATCATCTGCCGCTTTACCGGCAAGCCCAGATCTACGCCCGACAGGGCATCCGGCTCGATCGATCCACCCGGCCGATTGGGTCGGCCGAGCAGCATGGTATCTACGCCCCTTGCGTGACCATATCCTCGAACAGCTTCGCCGGTCCGAGCGGCTGTTCGCCGACGAGACGACGGCGCCGGTGCTCGATCCCGGGCGCGGGCGGACCAAGACCGGGCAACTCTGGGCCTATGCCCGCGATGACCGGCCATGGGGCGGCAGCGATCCACCGATCGTCGCCTATGTCTATGCTCCGGATCGCAAGGCCGAGCGTCCTCACGCGCATCTTGGCGATTTCGCGGGCATCCTGCAGGTCGACGGCTATGGCGGCTACACCGCGCTCGCCCGGCGGCGACAGCAGATCCGGCTCGCTTTCTGCTGGGCGCACGTGCGCCGCAAGTTCTACGATCTCGCCGACACGTCGCCGGTCTCCACCGAGGCGCTGCGCCGCATCGCCTTGCTCTATGCCATCGAGGACGACGTACGCGGTTCATCCGCCGAGCGGCGCCGCGCCGTCCGGGCCGAGCGCAGCCGCGCCATCGTCGACGATCTTCACCAGTATCTTGTCGCCCGCGGCCGCCGGTCAGCGCCAAAAGCAAGCTTGGCGAGGCGATCCGCTATGCACTCACCCGCTGGGACGGCCTCGTGCGATTCCTCGACGATGGACGCATCGACCTCGACTCCAATACCGTCGAACGGTCGATCAGGCCGCTGGCTCTCAATCGCAAAAACGCCCTGTTTGCCGGCTCCGACGAGGGCGGAGATAACTGGGCCGTCATCGCGACCCTCATCGAATGCTGCAAGCTGGGCGCCATCAACCCCCACGCGTGGCTGACCGACACGCTCACCAGCCTTGCCAACGGTCATCCCATCCAAAGCGTCGGCGATCTCATGCCCTGGTTCGACGTGGCCTGAAAACACCGGTTACGCCACTTGTGGGCATCTACCACATAATCGATGCATGACGACAAAGTGACGTGGACGCACGGCGAATAGGAGCGTCCACCTCGACGGGGTTAAATTTTTGCTTAACGGTCGCTTTCTGAAGTTAACCGAAGCGCTTAAGGCCTTTGTCAGAATTTGGGACGGTTTTTCTGCGGTTGGGGGCAAGTTTTCCCGCGCATTGATTTTTAAAAAAGCATTTGAAAACAAATTTTTATGGAGATTAATCTGGCCAATCTCCGTCTTGCTTAGCCGAAAAAACTGCCGGCACGGTTAGAATCCGCTTTGTCCAATGCTTCCGCCGGGTTAAGACATAATTAACCACCGAGGGGTCGCAGGCCAATTTGGCCACTGGTGGTAGAGCCTATCGGCCGACGCGGTCACATGGCTCGAATTCCTGACAGTCCTTCCGAGGGGAGCTCACATGAAGAAGTTTGCTTTTATCGCCGTGGCCGCAGCCATGGTTTCTACTCCTGCGTTTGCCGCGCCGACCGACTCGCAGTCGTTGACGGTCACCGCGACCGTCGCGCCCGAATGCAGCATCGGCGATCCGAATGATGTCAACTTCGCAAATGTCATCATCAATCAAGATCCGGGTGCCGGTGCGCTGCTCATCAACTCAACCTCTGGTGGTGGCACCCAGAACGACACGCAGCCCCTTTGGGTCAGCTGCAACTATGGCGCCCAGACCAAAATCACGTCGACCAACGGCGGCCTCGTCAATCCGGAGCCGAATGATGGAAACGACAAAGATGACTTCACGAATGTCATTGAATATCGTGTTTCTCTGACGGCATCGGATAGCAGTGCGTTCAATACGCACCATTTGTTCACGAAGGACGGCGGCGCAGGCATTTCGAGCACTCGCTCGAACACCGACGCATTTCATGACGAAGCGAACTTGCGAGTTTATATCTTCAACGGTGACAACTCGCTTCGCCCGCTGGCCGGCACCTACACCGACACTGTCACGCTGTCGCTCGGCGCCGTGTAAGTTAAGCGTAGATCGATTCAAGAAAGGGAGAGGTTTAACCTCTCCCTTTTTTGCCAGTGCAGGGCGCGACTGGCGCCCTTGCAATTACGATAAAAAATGCGTGTGGGAGAGGGCTATGCGCCGTGTAATTGTGGGTGCGCTCATATCGATTATTTTGGCGCTCGTGTCCGCTCCTTCTTATGCCGCGCGGGTGTCACCGATGATCGTCGAGCTTCAGCCCAGTGGCGGGGGGGCTATCGCTCGAGTCGAGCTAACGAACGATTCAGAACGAGATATTCCTTTCGAAGCACGCGTAATGAAGGGTGAAATCAGCGAAACGGGTGATCTGAAGCTGACGCCGGCAGACGAAGATTTTTTGGTTTTCCCCCTGCAAACTGTAGTGCAGCGTAAATCTCAGCAAGTATTCCGTATCCAATACGTAGGAGATCCGGGGCTTGATAAATCAGAGATTTACTACTTGTCGCTTCAGCAAATCCCGGTTCAGTTTGAGCCAGGGAAATCGCAAGTCCAAGTAGTCGTAAATTACAATATATTGGCCAACGTTGTCCCGAAGAATAGCAAGCCGCTTGCCCAAGTGATTTCAGCGGTCCCTACCGTCAAAGAGGCTCCTTCGGATGCGGAATCGGACTCTCCGTCGACTGCAGCGTCTCAGCCCACTGGAGATGCGCCTGTCGCCGCTCCGGCTGCTGCGCAACCCGGTGTCACGGTTCGCCTTGCCAACGTCGGGAACCGTTACTTTCTTGCTGGCTTGGCGCGATGGGATATCGAGGGCCTCGCGGAAGATGGCACAGCATTCAGCCGCAGCTATCGGGCAGAAGAAATGACAAAGATCATTGGCGTTGGCGTAGTTGGGCCAGATCGAGTCCGGGAATTCTTTGTTCCGACCGATGTCCCGCTCACCGCGGAATCGATCCGGATCATGGTTAACCCGTGATATGATTGGGGGGGGGCATAAGTGGGGGCGTGGTGTAAGCATCATCGCGCTGACAACCTGCATAATTGGTTTGGTCCCTGTGCCAGCCGCCGCGAACACTGCTCTTGCGACTGCAACGCAGGGGAGAGATATGGATCTCTCGGTGCCACTCCTTAACGAAGGTGCCGCGCTTGGCGACGTAGTCGTGCGAATTTCCGGAGACGGCCAATTAACCTATGAAGCACGGCCGCTAAGTGAGCAGCTCCAACGCCTCCTGAACGAGGAAGGACGCTTAAGGCTGTCCGAGTTAATCGGAAATCAGGCGTTCATAGATCCAGCAATTCTGGCAGCGTCAGGATTCGCCATCGAGTTCAACGAAAATCGCCTTGAACTCAATGTCGTCCGTATCGACGCGCGATATCGACCAATCCGAACTCTTGGGGACCTGCCGCGAGGTCAGGATGGCGCACAGTTGGCATATATCCAGCCAGCTAAGTTCAGCGCATTTCTAAATCTAACTGGCAATGTTGATTATGAAGAAGGGGACACGACGAAGCCGGAGCTCTACGTTTTCGGCGCTGCGCGCTACCAAAATGTAGTCGTCGAACTTGATGGGGCTTTGAGCGACCAACTCGGTGAAAAGTATCGCTTTTACCGCCGTTCTCTGCGCGCGATTTACGACCTGCCTGATAAATATGTGCGAGTAAGTGCGGGCGATCTTCGTGCGGACTCTATAAGCCTGCTTCGTTCTCCCTATATTGGCGGCGTTGGCGTTGAGAGGCGCAAGCGGACTTTTGGCGCCTTCCTCCCGAGCCCTTTTCTCTCAGGTAGAGAAATTTATCTCGACACAAACTCAACAGTACAAGTTTTGGTAAACGGCGCGGAGTATCAAACATTCCAGCTAGATGCCGGGCGATATGACCTAAATAGCCTTCCACTGCAATTTGGCTCAAATGATATTCAGCTTCGAATTCGCGATGCAGCCGGGCGTCAGCAATTAATAAACTATAGTTATTTTTTTGAGCAGATGGATCTTGAGCCGGGCGATTATGAATATGCATTTAATGTAGGTGCACTTGGTCGATCGCTTTCTTATCAGCCTGCCTACTCCAACAGAGTTGCAGCGACTGCCTTTTATCGTAAGGCGCTAAGCGCAGATTTATTGGTCGGTGCCAGTGCTCAGGTGTCTGGCTCTCGCCAACTGGCTGCGATTGAGGCTTCGATCGTGCCTCAAATTATACCAGGGATAATCGATTTCCAAGCTGCCTACAGTCACGGTAACAAGTCGGGAGTAGCATTGCGCGGAAACTACCGCCTTCGGAGCGGTAGCAATAATTCGTCTCGCCAACAGTTTAGTTTCAGTTTCGACTATCAAGGGAAGGGCTACCAAACCCTAGACGATCTCACCGGGTTCGATCTTGCCACCCTGACCCTCAATGCCAATTACACGCAATCTTTCTCAACAGTGACCTACGGATCAATAGGCGTGACTTATGTTCGTCAGAGTGGGGGACGACCGAGCCAAACGCTCGCTTACGCTGAAGTTGCCCACCGTCTCACCAATCGCTTCCGCGTTACCGGTGGCATTGAGTATGGCAGAGACAACATACGTCGCAACAATTTTGGCGTGCGCGTGGGAATAATAGCCCTTTTTGGAGGCGATAAACGTGCAAATATAGACTATCGTAGCCGGATCGACACGACGCGAGCTTCGTTCTCGAAAAGTGCTGGTAACGATGTTGGATCGTTCGGTTATGATTTTGGCGTGACTAATTCGCCAGGCGATACGTCGGTTGATGCTAATTTCAATTACGTCGGTAATCGTTTTGACGCCCGCGCATCGTTCTTTAGTCGCGGCCAAGGCTTAGGGAGCATTACTGATCGTAAGGGAGCGCGTTTGCAAGTCGGGACTTCGCTTGCCTACGCCGACGGCGCGTTCGGCATTGGCCGACCTATCTACGACAGTTTTGCAGTTCTGAAGCCGCATTCCACGCTTTCCAAAGAGGACGTAGTTAGCGGACGCAGTCTGAAAGGCGAGCGCTATGAAGCTCGAAGCGGTGTTCTCGGTGGCGCGATCCAGTCGACGCTTGGTTCTTATGCTAAGCAGAATTTCCAATATGACTTCGCTAACACCGACAAAGGATACGATGTTGGCGACGGATTGGCACGGGTCGACCCGCCGTTTCACAGCGGTTATAGGATCGTGGTGGGGAGCAACCGCAACGTAAGTGCAGTCGGCATTCTCCTGATCGACGGCAGCCCAGTAACTCTTGCTACCGGCCAGATCGTTGGAGTTAACGATGAAGGCTTCGAAAGCCAGAGCTTCTTTACGAACTCGGCGGGTCGCTATGGTATGATCGGGTTGGCCGCGGGGAAGACTTATCGAGTGATCCTAAACGATGAAAATAAGACCACCTGGATCGTTACGGTCCCCGCAGAAGCTGGAGGAGTATATCGTATGGGGCAGGTAGATTTGCATCCAAGCGACGACTAGAGGGAGGCATCATGCGATTTTCAGCTTCTATTGCATTGGCAGCCAGCTTACTCGTTGCTGCGCCTGCTTATGCCGATGAGTGCAAGGCCGAATTTGTCGAGAATTCGGAATCCATCAGTATTCGCAATTTGGAGATTGGCGTCGGACAGTTCGCCCGTCGAAACTTTGGCATCGGCGTTCGTGCTATCGGCGGGGGCGAATGCGGCGCCACTATCCAAATTGAGCGACTAGACAGCATCGCCGCAATTGGCATGCCGGCATACAGGTTGAGATCTGGTCCCACGACATTGAACATCACGCCTCAAGATGCCACATTGCCAGCAGGTAACCTATTTCCGGTTCCTTTTCTGCCCAGCACTCAGGAAGGCTACTTAGTGCCTTTCGAAATTGTCGTGCCCAGCGAATGGGGGCTCAAAGCTGGGAGCTTCAGCGAACAGCTCGAACTGCGGTTGTTAGACAGGAACGGCGTTAAGATCGATTCGCTGCTGTTAAATGTAGAGATTGACGTGCCGCAAGCGGTGGAATTGCGTTTTGTGGGCGCAACAGGCAATAATGAAATCGCTAGTATCCATATCGGGACGGTGTCGGCAACTAAGGGCGCTCGCTCAGATCCATTCGGCATTCGGGTGTGGAGCACATCCGGATATCGTGTCGATTTGTCGTCAGATAATCGAGGCCAGTTAGTCCATGTCGAAAACTTAGATAAATTTCCCTATGAACTATTTTTCGATAGTCAGAGAGTAAGTCTTGGAGGTGGAGACGAATTCTTGTTTCCTGGTCCAACTTCATCGGCGGGCACTGTGCATTTGATGCGTGCAGAAGCATCGCCCGCAACTGTGCGTGCGGGAGATTATGCAGACCGTATTACAGTTTCAGTAACGGCAGTTTAGCCGGCTGAGAACAACTAATTTTAACGCAGTCAAATCGCAGTGAGCGAAAATGCTAAAGAAAGCTCGGTTTCGAGCCCTGAAGCTTTGATCTTTACGGGGACGGCCGACAATCTGGGGCCTGAGCGGAATGCTATCATAGACAGACCGCCCTCACCAAGTAGGGAATTTTGTTCGCCGTAGTCGATTTCGACGATCTCGCTGTGCTGGAGTGGGCGATGGCTTGCGATCACTTGGAAGCCACGCGAGCTGTTGCAATACTCGAAAACGTGACCAGTAAATTCGCTCTGAGAACCGTTAACCTGAAATTCGCCAGCGTCGAGGTCGCACACAGTCGGCACGCGCAGCGAAATGTTAAAGCCGCTTTCCGATGGTGTCGCTGCGGCTGACTTTGTTGGCATCGCGGCAAACGTAAGTCCCGCTAGAATGAGGTGGCTCATACGCATATTCGGTCTCCAATCTAGTGACCGGGTAGCGAAGAAGTCTTTAAATTTCGTCTCTAGGCGACGGCCTGTATCGCATGATTGACGACTGGAGATGCCTTGAGACGCACGCGTGAGGGGCGTTGACAGAGTTAGCGAGGCCTTCCGTGATAACTGGCTTCGCTACGATCTTTAGGACGGTTCTGGCAAGGCGCCGACGCGCTCACCCAATAGGCGGGGCTTGTGTTCTGCATTCGCAGACATAGTAAGCAGTTCAAATTTCAATAAAAATTCGAACTTTGTCAGACGTCACCCCAAGAAATTTAGAAATCTGTTCACGCGTTTGTGCAAGAAGCTCATTTAGTTCGTTTGTCCCAACGCCGGCTAAAAATTCTTCGGCAGAAGCGTTTAGTATTTCTCCGATCTTAGCCAAGCGCTCAATCGACGGGCGCCTATGATCGCTTTCCCACATGCTTATTGTCGGGATGCTGACCCCTATTTTGGCAGCGAGCGTCTTTTGACTCACACCACGAGATTCGCGAACACGTCGCAAACTAGCGCCCAAGCTTTGCGAAGGCATTGGTTTTGTTGTAGGCAACGAAGAATTTTGGCTAGAAAGACTCTTTAATCCGGTGACGCTTTCTTTCGAGATCGGCTTAGAAAATTCAAAAAAGTATCTGTTATTCGATATCCAACTAACTTTCGCGGGTTGGGGCTTTGATCCAAAAAGCTTAACAAAGACATTTTCGTCGCTGGATAGAGGCAACGACCCTTCCGCAATAAAATTGTGCTCATTAATTTCAACTACATGAAACGAAATGGATTTTATTTCATCAATAACTTTATCACCAATTGATATCGTTTTAAATTGGCTAATATCATTGATGGGAAGCAATATTGCTGACAGAGGATACATAATTTTGCTCAAGAATTATTGTTGCGTTTTTTGGGTCGGCCTCGGCCATAGCCAAATGTTCCCAGCCCAACGGCTTTTGCCATTTCGCTCCTGCGTTGCGAATAAGAGGGCGCTACCATAGGGTAATCATGCGGCAAATTCCATTTTTCTCGATATTCGTCCGGCGACATCTGATGACACTTAGAAAGATGGGGCTTTAGCATTTTCACCTCCATGCCATCTTCAAGGCAAATCAAAAAATCGTTATGCACCGAATTATGTCTGTAATTCTCTCCTAAAGAGGCGATAGTCTTGGAATTGGAAAACGAATTAATGAAATTAAAAACTTCTTCGAAATCTTTTTTCCATTCCGTATTCGGTTCATTATTTCTTTTGGTTATTATTGCTGAAAAAATTATTGCTGATGCAATTAAGGTATGATCATCGTTCATGTGTATTCTCACTGTGGACGGTGCGTTGAGGTCGAGCCAACGAGCGTATTGGATTGGTCACCAGTGGCTAATAAAATTTCGTTATAACGGAAAGGCTGGACTCATTCATTGACCGGAGAGAGCATTCTATTGCAAACTTTAAATCGTTGGAGCTTTTCCTTTTGCCCCCAAACCGTGATCGTCGAGGCTCTCTCTTCGTCGACGCAGAAGATGAAACCCGCTCAGCCATCTGACGCTCGTTGGTCACGATCTCCTTTCCACCGCCTCGCGTAAAGGTGTTTGGCGTGAGGCCTGAGATTAGCGAGCGCCTCTCTCTAAATCGAAGCCTGCCTGCCGGCCGGCGACCTCCTCCCCTATTGCCTCGAAATGGCGGCCGTGATCGCATCGAAAAGCCCGCTGGCGACGCGCCTTGCAAAGGACAGCATGCGCACGATCGAGAATATGACGCTGCGCGACGGCTATATCTACGAGCAGGGCAACACGGCGAGACTGTCGACATCGCACGACGCGCAGGAAGCCGTGGCGGCGTTCGTCGAAAAGCGCCCGCCCGTCTTCCTCGGTCGCTGAGTAGGAATTCCCATGGATTGGAATTTCGGTGATATCCTGGATGTGACGGCGGCGCAGGTTCCCGGCGAACGACCCGCGATCATCCGCGGCGACCATGTGACCTGCTGGTCGGATTTCGACGCTCGCACCAACCGCCTGGCGCGCGCGATGATGGCGGCCGGGCTGGCGCCGGGCGATCGGGTCGCCATCCTTGCGCGCAACATTCCCGAGTTCATCGAGGTCGCCGCCGCCGCCTTCAAGGCGCGGCTGACGCACGTCAATCTCAACTACCGCTACACCACCGCAGAGATCGAATATGTGCTGCGCGACTGCCAGGCTGCCGGTCTGTTCTATCAGGACGAGTTCGCGCCCATCGTCGCCCCGCTGATCGGCGGTGCGATCGATCATCTGATCCATGCGGTGCAGATCGGCGGAGCGGGCGACTATGACGCCGTCGTCACGCAGGGCGATCCGACGCCGCTGGGGATCGAGCGTTCTCCCGACGATGGCTACCTGCTGTACACCGGCGGGACCACCGGCCGGCCGAAGGGCGTGATGTGGCGCTCTGCCGATGCCCGGCGCTCGCAGCTCGAATCGCCCGTTGCGGTCGCGACGCCGGAAAGCATGGACGATCATATCGCCCAGGTTCGCAGGGGCACGGCCGGACGCGTGATGCCGGCATGTCCGCTGATGCATGGGGCGGGGCTCAACAGTTCGCTTGCCGAATTGCTGATCGGCGGCACGGCGGTGCTCCTGCCTTCGGACCGCTTCGATGCCGCCGGCCTGTGGGACGAGGCGGAGCGTCATCGCGTCACGCGCATCCTGATCGTCGGCGATGCCTTTGCGCGGCCGATGGCCGACGCGCTGCTCGCCCATCCCGGACGATGGGACCTTTCGGCCCTGCGCCTCATTTCCTCGGCGGGCCTCATGTGGTCCGAACAGGTCAAGGCGGCGCTGCTCGCCGCGCTGCCGGATCTGACGCTGCTCGACATATTGGGCGCGTCGGAAGCATCGGGCTTCGGCTACGCCATTACAAACCGGGACAGGACGACGCCGACCGGCCTGTTCGAGCCCGGGCCGCAGACCGTCATCATCGACCAGCACGGCGACCGGGTGCTCGCCGACGACGAGCCGGGGCAGGGGTGGCTTGCGCGCCGGCCGCCGTTCGGGGTTGGCTATCACGGCGATCCGGAGAAGACGGCGAGCGTCTATCGGACGATCGGCGGACAGCGCTACGCGATCCCCGGCGACATGGCCGAGCGCTTGCCCGGCGGGCGGCTCCGTCTGCTCGGTCGCGGCAGCCTGTGCATCAACACGGGCGGCGAGAAAGTCTATGTCGAAGAGGTCGAGGAAGCGCTCAAGCGCGTGCCGGGCATCGCCGACGCGATGGTCTTCGGCCTTCCCGACCCCAGATGGGGCAGCGCCGTGACCGCGTTGATCGAGGCGGGCGACGCGCCGGATGACAAGGCGATCCGGGCGCATCTGTCGCAGGACCTCGCCGTCTACAAACAGCCGCGAACGATCGTTCGCGTCGCGGCGATGCCGCGCCACGCGAGCGGAAAGAGCGACTATCGCCAAGGGATGGAACTCGCAAGGGCGCGCATCGGCGCCGCCTGACCAGCGGCGTTCGCCTTCACGCATGTGATGTTCGGGCTTCACCGGCGGCCGCGCTTGGTGGCCTGCAAAAGCCGATTAACGACGGAGCAAGTTCCAAATTTCTTCGGGGAATCATCAATGAAGCAATCTTCCGATCGGGCCGCCACGACGCCGCGCAGGCTCGACGCGCTGATCATCGGTGCCGGCTTCGGCGGCATGTATGCGCTTCACCGGGCGCGCGGCATGGGGCTCGACGCCCACGCGATCGAGACCGGTGACGACGTCGGAGGGACCTGGTACTGGAACCGCTATCCCGGCGCGCGCTGCGACGTGATGAGCATCGACTACAGCTATTCCTTCTCCGACGAGATCCAGCAGGAATGGACGTGGAGCGAACAATTCGCCGCGCAGCCCGAAATCCTGGCCTATGCGCAATTCGTCGCCGACAAGCTGGATCTGCGCCGCGACATCAGCTTTGGAACGCGCGCGACGGCGGTCGAATATGACGCGGATGCCGCGTTGTGGCGGATCACGACCGACGACGGCACGACGTTCGAAGCCTCCTATTGCCTGATGGCGACCGGCCCGCTGTCGGTGCCGAAGCAGGTCGACATCCCGGGGGCCGACCGCTTCGGCGGAGACCTCTATCTATCGGGCAAGTGGCCGCACCATCCGGTCGACTTCGCCGGCAAACGGGTGGCGGTGATCGGCACCGGATCGTCGGGTATCCAGATCGTTCCGGTCGTCGCCGAACAGGCGGCGCAGCTTTATGTCTATCAACGCACCCCCAGCTTCACGCTGCCGATGCGGAATCGTGAACTCGCCCCCGACTTCATCGCGCACATCAAGAAATATTATTCCGACCTGCGCGCCTCGGCGCGCCACTCGCTGACCGGCGGGGTCCGGCCGATCACCTACCGCCCGCTGTTCAGCGTTTCGCCTGCCGAGCGGGACGAATTGATGGAAGGGGCGTGGCAGTATGGCGGCCTCGCCTTCCTGGGCCTCTTCTCGGACATTCTGACCAACCGCGAAGCGAATGAGGTGGTTGCCGAATTCGTTCGCGGCAAGATTGCGGAGGTCGTCGAGGATCCCGATACCGCGCGCCGCCTGACGCCGCGGGGCTATCCGATCTTTGCGCGGCGCCCCTGTCTCGATACCGGCTATTACGAGGCATTCAACCGCGACAATGTGACGCTGATGGATTGCCTGGAGCATCCGATCGTCGAGATTACCGAAAAGGGCATTCGGACCGACCAAGGTGAGGTTGAGGTCGACATCATCATTGCCGCGATCGGCTATGACGCGCTGACCGGCGCCATGCTGTCGATCGACGTCAAGGGCAAGGACGGACGCAGCCTGAAGGACAAATGGGCGGAAGGCGGCCGGTCGCACCTTGGCCTGATGATCGAGGGCTTCCCGAACCTGTTCGTCATTGCGGGTCCCAACGGTCCGTCCGCACTCGCCAACTTCATCCTGCTCAACGAACAGAATGTCGATTGGGTTTGCGATTGCATCGCCCACCTGCGCGCCAACGGCTTTCGCTCGATCGAGCCGCGGCTTGAGGCTGAGGAAGACTGGATGACGAAGGTACGCGAACTGGGTTCGCGCTCGCTCTATCCCACCGCCAATACCTGGTATACCGGCGCCAATGTGCCGGGCAAGCCGCGAACCTTCCCCGTCTATATCGGCGGGCTCGGCCGTTATCGGGAGATTTGCAGCGAAGCCGCCGCCGGGGGATATCGCGATTTCGACTTCCGGTAACTCTGCAGTGAATGGGACGAGCGCATAGCAAGTCGACATCGGCGCAAGGCCGCCGGCCGACTCCGTAGAGCCCCGCATTATCACCCTTGACCTTCCAACGATGGGAAGCTGCATCCTGATGCCAGTTCCCATGGTGACACGTGAGGTGACGGGCGATGCCGGCCGCGAAAATCAAGGATCATGCCGTCGATTCGGCGATCCGCCTGCCTGTCGAGGGCATGAACTGCGCGTCGTGCGTCGGGCGCGTCGAGCGAGCCTTGGGCGAGGTCGAGGGTGTCGACGCCGTCAGCGTCAATCTGGCGACCGGATACGCCGACGTCCGGGCGAGCGGAGCCGTGGACCGCGTCGCACTGGTGCGGGCGGTCGAGGCGGCCGGTTACGGTGTGCCGGCCGCTGCGACCGAACTCGCGATCGAGGGGATGACCTGCGCATCGTGCGTCGGACGCGTGGAGCAGGCGCTGAAGGCGGTTCCCGGCGTGACCGGTGCATCGGTCAATCTGGCGACCGAACGCGCCAGCGTGCGCGGTGTCGCAGAGGTTGCGGCGCTGGTCGCGGCGATCGCGCGCGCGGGCTATCGGGCGCATCCGGTCGGGACCGACGCCGAGCGCGAAGGGGAGGCCGACGAGCGCCGGGATGCCGAACGCCGCGCGCTGAAGCGCGACGTCATCCTCGCCGCCGCGCTGGCGCTGCCTGTGTTCCTGCTGGAGATGGGATCGCACCTGATCCCCGGCGTACATCACCGGGTCGCCCGCACCATCGGCGTGCAGACGAGCTGGCATATCCAGTTCGTGCTGACGACGCTGGTGCTCGCCGGCCCCGGCCTCCGTTTCTTCCGCAGCGGGATTCCGGCGCTGGTCCGTCTGGCGCCGGACATGAACGCGCTGGTTTCGGTCGGGACGCTCGCGGCCTACGCCTATTCGCTGGTGGCGACCTTTGCGCCGCACCTGCTGCCGGCGGGAACGGTGAACGTCTATTATGAGGCCGCCGCCGTCATCGTCGCCCTGATCCTGTTCGGCCGCTATCTGGAGGCGCGCGCCAAGGGACGCACGTCGGCGGCAATCGAGCGGCTGATCGGGTTGCAGCCGCGGACCGCGCGCGTCCGCCGTGCCGGCGCGCTGGTCGAGGTGCCGGTCGGCGCGGTCGTCATGGGGGATATCGTCGACGTGCGGCCCGGCGAGCGCATTCCCGTGGACGGCGAGCTGGTCGAAGGCGGAAGCTTCGTCGACGAATCGATGATTACCGGCGAACCCATCCCCCTTGCCAAGGCGGTGGGGAACGCGCTGATCGGCGGCACGGTGAACCAGCAGGGCGCGTTCGCCTTTCGCGCCACCGCGGTGGGCGAGGCAACCATGCTCGCGCAGATCATCCGCATGGTGGAGCAGGCGCAGGGGGCCAAGCTGCCGATCCAGGCGCTGGTCGACCGGGTGACGATGCGGTTCGTTCCCGCCGTCTTCGCGGTGGCCGCGCTGACCTTTGCCGTCTGGCTGTGGCTCGGGCCGTCGCCTTCGCTGACCTTCGCGCTGGTCAACGCCGTCGCCGTGCTCATCATCGCCTGTCCCTGCGCGATGGGACTGGCGACGCCGACCGCGATCGTCGTGGGCACCGGGCGCGGCGCCGAGTTGGGCATTCTGTTCCGCAAGGGGGAGGCGCTCCAGCTGCTGCGCGATGCGGCGGTCGTCGCGGTGGACAAGACCGGGACGCTGACTGAGGGGCGTCCCGCGCTGACCGATTTCCGGGTGACCGACGGGTTCGACCGCGCCCGCGTCCTGGCGCGGATCGCGGCGGTGGAAGCGAAATCCGAGCATCCGATCGCGCGCGCGATCGTCGATGCGGCGCGGGCGGAGGGACTCGATCTGCCGGCTGTCGTCGATTTCGAATCGATCACCGGCTTTGGGGTGAAGGCCGATGTCGAGGGTGAGGCGATCCACATCGGCGCCGACCGCTACATGCGCGAACTCGGCCTCGACGTCGCCGCGTTCGCCGCCGTCGCCGAGCAGATGGGACAGGAGGGCAAATCGCCGCTCTATGCCGCGATCGGCGGGCGCCTCGCCGCCGTCGTCGCCGTGGCCGACCCGATCAAGCCGACGACGCCGGCCGCGATCGCGACGCTTCATCGGCTCGGCCTGCGCGTGGCGGTGCTGACCGGCGACAATCGCCGAACCGCCGACGCGATCGCGCGCCGGATCGGCATCGACACGGTGGTCGCCGAGTTGCTGCCCGCCGACAAGGTGGAGGCGATCCGCCGCCTGAAGGCCGCGCACGGCCGCGTCGCCTTCGTCGGCGACGGCATCAACGATGCGCCGGCACTGGCCGAAGCGGACGTCGGCATTGCCGTGGGCACGGGCACCGACGTCGCCATCGAGGCGGCGGATGTCGTGCTGATGTCGGGGCATCTGGGCGGCGTCGCCACAGCCATCGCGCTGTCGCGCGCGACGATCCGCAATATCCGCCAGAATCTGTTCTGGGCCTTCGCCTATAATATCGCGCTGATCCCGGTTGCCGCGGGCATACTCTATCCGCTGTGGGGCATCCTGCTGTCGCCGGTCTTCGCCGCCGGTGCTATGGCGATGTCGAGCGCTTTCGTTCTGGGCAATGCGCTGCGCCTGCGCGGCTTCCGGCCCCTTGAAGCACCGGTGCCGGCCGGGCAGGACGCGGCGGGAGAGGCGGCATGAACATCGGGCAGGCATCGAAGGCGTCGGGCGTTTCCGCCAAGATGATCCGCTATTACGAACGGACCGGCCTGATCCCGAAGGCGCTGCGCAGGGAATCGGGCTATCGCGACTATTCGCCGTCCGACGTGCACATGCTCCGCTTCATCCGCCGCGCGCGCGACCTTGGCTTCGCGGTTTCGGAGATCGACGACCTGCTGAACCTCTGGCGCGACACATCGCGGCACAGCGGCGACGTGAAGCGGATCGCGCAGGCGCACATCGCCCGGCTCCGCGATCGCATCGAACAGCTCGAACAGATGGCGGCGACGCTGACCACCCTCGTCCAATGCTGCGCGGGCGACGACCGGCCCGATTGCCCCATTCTGGCGGATCTGGAAGAGGCGGGGGAGGGAAACTCGACTGGCCAAGCCGCGGGCGGCACCGGCAGGCTGCGGCATCAGCCTTGACGCGTTAGGCCGGGAGCATGGCGCGCGGGCCGGGTCGGACCCGCGCGCCGGCCCACACGGCCGTCAGAATGCCAGGCGCAGCCCCAGTGCGACGTGGTGGCCGTTGCCGCCGCCATATTCGCCCTCGTAGGAGGCGGTCAGGCGCATGCCCGGCGCCAGCCGAACGCCGATTCCCGCGCCGAGCGTCGGCAGGAAGCTCTTGCGTTCGGCGCCCGCCACCACGAAGCGGCTGCCCGCTCCGATGAAACCGGCGCGCGCGGTCGTCGCTTCGCCGTCCAGTTGATAGCGGAAGCCTGCCTTGATCCACGGCTCGACCGCGGCATCGTCGGCCTGTCCGCCGACCAGCGCCAGCGACGCGTCGACGAAGGTCGCCTTCACCCGTTCGCTGTCGACCGCAAGACCGAAGGCCGCGCTGCCGGTTTCGGCGACCGCGCCGCGCCGGGTCGATACGTGCGTCAGCCCCGCTTCGGGCCGGACCGCCCAATTCGTTCCCGCCGCCAGCTCGTAACCGATCGCGGCGTCGACGACGAAGCTGCGCAGGCGGTGGTCGCCCGTCACCCGCGCCGCGCCGGGAACCGCGCGGTCGGTGGTCGCATCGCTCCAGTCGTGCGCGATCAGCGCGTGAAGCGTCAGTCCGCCGGTTTCGACATGGCCGGCGATGCCGGCGATCACGCCGTCGGAGTCGGTGCGCGCGTCGAGCCCGGCGATCGTCTGCCGGCCGTCCATATAGCCGACGAAGGCCCCGATCGATGCCGCTTCGCTGCCGAAGCCGATCCCGCCCAGCAGCCCGTGGCTGCGGCTTTTCGCCCGCGTGGTGCCGATCGCGGCGTCGCCCTTCAGCGTCCGCCAGTCGCCGAACAACTGAGCGAAGCCATAGAGGCCGGGCTCCGCGGCGGTGCTCGTCGCGGCGCCCGAGCGCAGCGATTTGGCCAGGCTGAGGCCCTGTTCGACGCCCAGCTGCGCGGCGCTGGCATAGGCTTCGGCATGGAGCTGGCCGAACGCCGCGATGCTGGCGAAGCCGCTGCTGTCGAGCAGCGTCGGGATGGCGCCCAGCAGTGTGGCCCCCGCGTCGCCCGACACCAGCAGGCCGTTGACATAGTCGATCGCCGCGCCGGTCTGCGTCGCCACGTCCGATGCGGCGACGAACGTGCCGAGCAGTTGCAGCTTGGTCGGCGTATAGCGCAGGAAGCCCTGGACCGCTGTGCGGTCCCAGCTCGCGATCGTATATTCGCCGCTGATCCCGCCGTCCGCGACGATCATGTCATAGGCGATCCCCGGCGTCAGCGGACGGCTGCCGGTGATGGTCAGCGTGGCGCCGTTCGCGATCGTCAGCGCGCCGCTGACCAGCAGCTGGTCGCTCTGCCCCACGGGGACGAATTCGAACAGCAGGTTCGATCCCGACGCCATGGTCAGGTCGCCGTTGTGGATCATCACCTCCGGCGAGGCGCCGGGCGACAGCGTGCCGCCCGCCAGAACGGTGATGTCGCCGCTGACCGTGCCCGCGCTGCCGAAGGTGCCGCCCTGCTGGACGGTGACGTCGGCATTGATGTCGGACCCCTGGGCGCCGATCAGCCGGCCCTGGTTGATCTGGATATCGTCGAAGGTCGCGGTTCCGCCGATCTTGCCGGTGCCGCCGTTGACGTTGAACTGCTCGATCTGCTCGAAGCCCGACAGGTCGAGGACCGGCAGGTCCGCCTCCGCCACCGGTGCGGAGGAGAAGCTGGCGTTGACGATGTCGGTTCCGCCGCCGCCGACGACCGCGCCGCCGATCGCCCAGTCCCCGGTCAGGTCGAGCACGTCGTCGCCGCCGCCGAAGCGGACGTCGCCGCCGATCTGGCCGCTGTTGGCGAAATGGTTGCCACCGTCGCCGAAACGCACGTCGCCGGTCACGACACCCTGATTGACGACATTATTCTCGCCGTCGCCCAGCGCGATGTTGCCGGTCAGAGTCAGGCCTTCGGGGTTGGCGATCCGGTTGTTGCCGTCGCCCGCCAGGATGTCGCCGGTTATCGACGCCTGGTTGGTGACGACATTATCGCCCCCCTTCATGTTGACGTTGCCGACGATGGTGCCCTGAAGGACGACCGTCTCGCCGCTTCCCTCGCTGCCCGACACGGCGTCGTTTCCGGCGCCGACATCGATCGTGGAATCCTCGGTCAGGATCAACTCGCCGCCTTCGGCCACGGTGATGCCTTCCTCGGCGACGACGCGTCCGGTGCCGATCAGCTTCTCGATCTCGAAATTGACGAACTTCGCGCGCAGGACGGGATCGATCGATCCGGTATAGAGCGCCCCCGTGATGTCGAAGACCAGCGTATCGGTCCCCGTGCCGCCGTCCGCGATGCCGTCGAAGCTTGCCAGCAAGCCATGAATGAACGTGTCGTCGCCGTCGCGCAGGAAGACATTGCCGCTGACCGACCCGTAATTCTCGATGATGTCGTCGTTGGCGCCGAGGTCGATCGACCCGATGATGACGCCGCCTTCGCGGTTGATGACATGGTCGATCGACCCGACATAGCCGGCGGGGTCCGCGGGGTCATATTCGTCGCCGAGGGTCTGGATCGCGCCGGCCAGATAGCGATCGGGCAGGTCGGGACCGTTGAACACGACATTGGGGGCGTTGGCATAGTCGCTTCCTGCCCCGCCCTCGATGCGGCCCGAGTTGACGATGGTGATGAACTGGCCCGACGCGGCGATCGCGACCGACGAGGCGCCCGCCGTTCCGGCCTGCTCCTGATAGCCGTTGGGCAACAGGACGCTGAAGTTGGCGAGGGCCGAAATCACCCCGTCCGTGCCGTTCTCGATGCGGATGGTCGAGGTGCCCGTCACGTCGGACGCATCGACGTTCAGCGCCGCGACCGGGTTCACCAGCACCATCTCCTGGGGCATGCCGATCAGTTGTCCGGGGACGACGGTCGCGCCGCCCGCCGCGACGATGCTGCCGGTGTTGACGACCCGCACCTCGGCCGACCCGATGTGCCCGTCATCCTCTTCGCCGGCCTCGATCTCCATGTCGACGGCGCTGCCGCCGCGCTCGTCGTTTCGTATCGTGCCGCTGTTGGTGAAGGCGAACCGCTGGTCGGGGTCGGTGCCGTTGTAGATTTCGAGCGCCGCCTCGCCGCCATAAGCGAAGGTCATGAAATTCGTCTGGTCGACGGCCCGGGCGGCCCGGACGATCGAACCGCTGTTGTCGATCGTGGCGTCGACCGTTTCGGCGTCGATCACCATGCTGCCCTCGACCGTGCCGCTGTTGACGACGGTCAGGTTCGATGCCGCGATCTCGGGCAGCCCGGACTCCTCGTCGGCGTCGCTCGACAGAAGTTCGTGCTCGATCTGCAGCGCGACGCCCCATTCGCGGGACGATGCGGCGATCAGCCCCGCATTTTCGAAGCGCAGCGTGTCGGTGGCGACCTCGGCAAGGAAACCGTCGCGGATCACCCCGTCCGCCGTGTTGCGGATCGTCGCGCTGGTTCCGTTGAATTCGTCGTCCCCGTCCGGCCCGATCGTCAGGTCGAGTTCGCCTACCTCCAGCGTCAGGCCGCGGGCGAAATATGTCGGGCTGTCCAGCCCTTCGATCGTGCCGCTGTTGTCGAAGGCGAAGGTGCTGGCGATCACGCGCGCGTCGAGCCCGCCGGTGATGGTGCCGCTGTTGCCGATCGTCACCGGGTTCGGCGTGGTGCTGTCGACGGCCGATCGGATGCGGACGGCCGCTTCCACCCCGTCGTCATATTCCATTTCGAGCGCCGCTTGCGGACCGCGCGCGCCATTTTCGGCCATGGCGATCGAACCGCTGTTGTCGAACGCGAAGGCGCGATCGGCGGCGGCGCGGATCAGCGTGCCCGGGCCGTTGGTGCGGATGCTGACGTCGCCTTCGTTCACGAAGCTGGCGGTGGACAGGCGGATGTCGCCGTCGATCGAACCCTTGTTGACGAAGCTGTTCAGCGCGCTGCCGTAGGAGAAGCTGCGAAAGGGGGTCGGGTTGGCCGGCGTGGCGCCGCGCGGCTGTACGCCGACCTTCGCCTGGAAATAGCCGATCGCCGTCGGAACGACGATCACGCCCGGCGGATAGGCGCCCACGGGATTGAGCGTGGTGATGGTGGCGGTATTGACGACGTTGCCGTCGCCGGCGAGGTTGATCGTGGTGCCGCTGCCGGTGAGGGTCAGCGTCGTGCCGGTCCCCAGCACTTCATAGCCTTCCACCTCGAAATCGGCGGGCTTGGCATATTGCCCCAGCGCCACCGAGCCGGTCTCGCGATAGCTTTTGGCGAAGACGTCGATCCCGGCGCCGGCCGACAGCGATCCGAAGATGCCATCGTCCTCGCCGCGCTGAAGGAAATAGGCGCTGCCGAAACCGGTGGTGCCGAGCCTCAGATTCCCGTGCAGTTCCCCGCCTTCTTCCTGAATGTAGAAGACCAGCGGGGCGGTGAAGATACTGGGGGCGGGCGCGTCGTTGAGCACGACATCGCCGTTGATCGCCCCCGCGTTGGCGATGCCGAAGATCAGCCGCGGCATGCCCTGGATCGCCACGCCGCCTTCGCTATCGATCACGCCGCCCTGCTGGTTGGAGACCAGCAGCCCGACCGATTCGGCCTGGCTGATGGCCGGGGTGCCGGCGATCGTGCCGCTGTTGGTCACGATGGTCACGGTGCCCGTCTGCCCGCTGACCGGCCCACGCTCGCCGTCGTTCTCGACCGTGCAGACCGACCCGACGCACTCGCTCTGCGCCAGCGCGGGCTGGGCGGTGCTCAGTGCCAGCAGACTTGCCCCTACGACAAGGCTCGCCTTGCGATTGGTCGCTCCAGAAACAGTCGTCCGCATATATGCCCCCCGATATGTTCGAAAACAGTGTTCGAGGTCGGCTATTGCGCGGCACGATGATGCGCATCACCCATATGGGTGAAAATCCGTCTTTTATCGGTCGTTAACCAAAGCGGGTCAGCAACGACACCAGTTCGCTCTGGCGCGTGGTGGACGTCTTGGCGAAGGCGCGCTTCAGTTGCGACCGGATGGTCTCGACCGAGATTCCCCATTCCGCCGCCAGTTCGGCCGGTGCCCGGTTCCCCGCGATCGCGCGCGCGACCCGTGCCTCGGCGGGCGTCAGGTCGAACAGCGCGGCGATGATGTCGGCACCCGGCAGAGCGCGATTCTCGGGATCGGCGAGGACGGCGAACAGACGGACCCGGTCGAACATGCCCATCGCGTCACGGCTGGCCGGGACCAGATGCAGCACGGCGCGTCCGGTCTGGTCGCGGTCGCGGATGGCGATCGAACAGCCGCGATCGATCCAGCGCATCGTCGCCAGCCCGTCGGCCAGCCTCCGGTCCGCGATGCTGTCCGCGATCTGGAGGCGCACGCTGCCGTCGAGCAGCAGATCGTCGAAAGCGGCCTCGAAGTGTCGGCTCGCGCGCAGCACCCGCCCCTGAGCGTCGAGCAGCGCGACCGCCATGTTCATGACGTTGAACACTTCGACCAGGCTTGCCGCCCGCTGCCGTCTGATCTCTCCGGCCAGGGTCGCCGCGCGGGCGAGGTGCGGGCGCAGACCGTCGAGGAAGGGCGCCGCCTGTTGCGCGGCCCGGTGCGATGGGAACCCCTCGATCGCGACGACGACCGCCTCGTCCTCCAGGCCCTGGATGATGGTTCCCGAACCCGCCGCAAGCCCGGCGGGGGTCAGGAACTCCGTATACATCGGCAGCGAGTTGATCTCCTCGATGCTGTGCAGGTCGATATCCGACAGGAAACCCGGATAGGACGCTCGTTCCAAACGGCGCGCGACCCGGCTGTTGTTCCGGTTCCAGCCCTGCCGGTCGAATTCCTGCGTGATTTCCACGGCCGATGGAGAGGAGACGATCTGGACTCCGGCGGCGCTGCGGCGAATCAGATTCCCGCCCAAAGCGTCCAGCGACTTCGCGATATGCTCCAGCAGGTCCGGCCAGAGGTCCGGAATCACCGCCGTTTCATAGATGCGGCCGATGATCGCGTCGGTCGCTTCGTGACGATGACCCAAGCGTTTTCCTTCTCCCAGCGGTCCGTCGTTGCTCATTAAAAGCGATGCAGGCGCATTTGCCAATCGCGAATCGCACCGACGTCTTGCGGCCATACCCATCGTATCGAAGCTTACCAGCCTATTGATGATCGAATGGCGGAAATCGCCTTCCGGTTCATCGTCATCCGGAGAGCTGTTATTCGAGGGGGAGCGGACGTGGGGCTTTTCAATCATTGCAGGCGGGGGATTCAGGCCGTTCTGGCGCTGGTTTCGCTGATCGTCGCTACGCCGGCTTCGGCGCAGATCAGCTTTTCGGTGACCCTGCCGCCGACGGCCGCCGACGCGCCGGTCACCGGGCGGTTGATCGTCGTCGCCGCTCCGCGCTCCAACGCGGCGTTGGCCAGGGCCGAGCCGCGCCAGATACTCGGGATGGGCGGCCCGCCCGCCTTCGGCATCGATGTCGAGAATCTCGCGCCCGGCACGACGGTGACGGTCGATGCGAAGGCGGACGGCTTTCCGTTCGACCTCGATCGGTTGCCCGCGGGCGACTACAGGGTGCAGGCCGTCCTCATTCCCTATGTCAAGGCGAAGCGGGCCGATGGTCATACCATCTGGGTGCCGGTCAGCGACCAGCGCGTCGGCGCGGCGATGTTCCCCGGCAACCCGTACAGCAAGCCGCTCGACGCCAGGCTCGATCCCGCGTCCGGCGCGCCCGTCGCGCTGACGCTGACCGAGAAGATCGGCCCGGTCGCGCGCGATCCCGATACGCCGTGGATCAAGCGCGTCCGCATCAAGAGCAAGATATTGTCGGATTTCTGGGGCATTCCCATCTCGATCGGTGCCGAGGTGCTGCTGCCGAAGGATTTCGCCAAGCATCCGAACGTGCGCTATCCGGCGATCTATACGTTCGGCCATTTCGGCGCGCCGTTCAATTTCAATCCCGATCCGGCGAGCGATACCGATGGCGCTCGGCGCGGCGCGGCCGACGCCAACGTCAAGACGGGCTATCAATTCTCGCGCGAATGGACGGGCGACGGCTTCCCGCGCATGGCGGCGATCACGCTCGAGACGCCCGGGCCCTATTTCTTCGAATCCTATGCGCTGAATTCGGCGAACAACGGACCGTGGGGCGACGCCATCACCAGGGAACTGATGCCCTATCTCGAAAAGACCTTCCGGCTGATCGACCAGCCCTATGGCCGGATCGTCGAGGGGGCGTCGACCGGGGGCTGGGAGGCGCTGGCTCTGCAACTCCATTACCCCGACCTGTTCGGCGGCGCGTGGGTGTTCAATCCCGATCCGATCGACTTCACCCGCTACCAGCTCACCGACATCTACAAGGAGGACAATATGTTCACCTTGCAGATCAACGACTGGATCACGAAGGAAAAGCCCTTCCGCCGCAGCCGCGAGGGGATGCCGCTGATGGACCTGCGCACCCTCGCCGCGTTCGAGGCGATGATGGGGTCGAAGGGACGGTCCTATTATCAGCTCGACATCTGGCAGACGACGCACGGTCCGGTCGGCGCCGACGGCTATCCGGTGCTCCTCTATGACAAGAAGACCGGCGCCATCAACAAGGAGGTCGTCCGCTACATGCGCGAGCACGGCTTCGACCTGTCGGGCTATGCGCGCGACAATTGGGCGACGCTGGGACCGAAGCTGCGCGGAAAGCTGAACTTCTTTGCCGGCGAGATGGACGATTTCTATCTCAACCTCGCGGTCTACCGCTTTCAGGACATGGTCGCCGAGGTGGCGGGCCCGGATTATCCGATCCGCTTCGAATATGGCCGGCCCAAGAAAGGGCACAACTGGCACCACACCGATTGGGCGGGCGTCGTCCGCGAGGTCGCCGACCATGTCCGCAGCGCGGCCCCCGCGGGCGCGCCGGTCGATACGTGGAATTATTGAAGAGGGGAATGGACGATGACCGGGAAGCGCATGGGGCAGATGATGCTGATCGCGGCGGGCTTCGCAGCGGGCGCCGCGACGCCCGCCGCGATGGTGATGGCCGACGCCGGGCCGGCGAAGAGCAGCTTTGACGAGATCAGCGTCAAGCGGATCAACATCGTCGAACCTGACGGCAAATATCGGCTGGTGCTCGCCAATTCGGAACGCTTTCCCGGCCTGTTCATGGAGGGCAAGGAATATAAGCACCACAGCCGCGATACGGGCGGCATGCTCTTCTTCAACGACGAAGGCGACGAGGTCGGCGGGCTGACCTTCGACAGCAAGACCGTGGGCGAGAACCGCCGCGCCAGCGCATCGTTGATGTTCGACCAGTACAAGCAGGACCAGACCGTCGGCATCCAGTATAGCGAGGCGAACGGCCAGCGCGCCGCCGGCCTGCGCGTATGGGACCGGCCCGACTGGCCGATCAAGCCGCTGATGGAGATGAGCGAACGCGCCGCGACGGCGCCCGACCAGGCCGCCCGCGACCGCATCCGCGAAGAGATGCGCGCCTATGCGACGGCGAAGGGCACGGCCGCCGAACGGCTGTTCGTCGGCAAGACATCCGATGATGCGATCGTGAAACTCGCCGACAAGAGCGGCAAGCCGCGCCTGCTGCTGCGGGTCGGTGCATCGGGGGAACCCAGCATCGAATTCCTCGACGCGACGGGGAAGGTGGTGAAGCGGATCAGCTGATCGCCGGCGACGCGGCGCTGCAGCACGGCCGGGCACCCGCCGCCCGGCCCTTCGCCGTGCGCGATACAAGCATTTGTAATTCCAACAAATAAGTCATGATATTGTCATTTCCCCTTGACCCGGGCGGTGAATGCTGATGCCATCGCGGCGATGGATCATCAGGCTCGACTTCGCTGGTTCGCGCGGGAGGTGCTGCCGCACGAACCCGATCTGCGCAAATGGCTTGTCGGCCGCCTGCGCGGTCTGGGCTCGTGCGACGTCGACGAGGTGGTGCAGGAGGCTTATGCCCGGCTGTGGACCGCCGATTCCGATTCGATCCGCAACGCGCGCGCCTATCTGTTCGTCACCGCGCGGCATATCGTCGGCGAGCATATCCGCCGGTCGCGCATCGTGGCGATCGATCTGGTGGCGGATTTGGATGCCCTGAACATCGTCGATGAGGAAATGAGCGTCGACAGGCGCCTGAGTGGACAGGAAGAACTGGCGCGCCTGCACGGAATATTGCAGACGCTGCCGCCCAAATGCCGCGAAGCTTTCGAGCTGAAGAAGTTTCAGGACTTCTCGCAGCGTCAGATCGCCGAGCATATGGGGATCGCCGAGAGCACGGTCGAGAAGCATCTCGCCAAGGCGCTGCGGCTGGTCTCCGAAGCGATGAAACAGGCGCCCGCGGGCGCGGAGGATGGAAGAAGGCGTGAGCGCAGGTTCTGGAAATGGGGCTGACATCGACGCCCGGGCGGCCGCCTGGGCGGTGCGGTCGGCCGAGCGTGCGCTCGACGGCCGGGAACAGCGGGAACTCGATGCCTGGCTGACGGCGGACAGCCGCCATCTTGGCGCCTATGTGCGTGCGCAGGCGCTGTGGCTCGACATCGACCGGGCGGTGGCGCTGGAGGGCGGCGCGCGCCGCGCCGTGCCACCCGCGCGGGCGCGGAACTGGCGGCCCTTCGCCATGGCGGCTTCGCTCGCGCTCGTGGCGCTCGGCGGCGCCACCGCCTACGACCATCTCGCCGGCCGCGTCGAGACGGGGCGCAGCGAGGTTCGCCACATGGTGCTCGAAGACGGCTCCACCGTCACCCTCAATGGCGATTCCGCGGTGCAGATCCGCTACGACGACAAGGTCCGGCAGGTGATCCTGCGGCGCGGCGAGGCGTCGTTCGAGGTCGCCCACAACAGCAAGCGGCCGTTCGTGGTCCGTGCCGAGGGGCTGGACGTCCGTGCGGTCGGCACCGAATTCGTCGTCGG
The DNA here is from genome assembly GCF_057401805.1 of Sphingopyxis sp. 550B. Lineage (NCBI taxonomy): Bacteria > Pseudomonadati > Pseudomonadota > Alphaproteobacteria > Sphingomonadales > Sphingopyxidaceae > Sphingopyxis > Sphingopyxis sp. 550B. Next base: position 1,499,217 of record NZ_CM171610.1, read on the forward strand.
GATCGGCGCGGGCGGGGTCGAGGTGACGGTGGAAGAAGGCGTCGTCGCGGTCGGAGGCACGGCGAGCGGGTCGGCCGCGCCGCGCTATATCCGCCGCAACGAACAGTTCGTCGCCGCCGCCACCGGCCCGCGGAAGGAGGTGCTCGACGCCGCCGATGTCGAACGGCGCATCGCCTGGCGCAAGGGGCTTCTCGTCTTCAACGGGCAGCAGCTCGGCGACGCGGCGGCGGAGGTCAACCGCTATTCCGACCTGCGCGTGACGATCGACGACCCGACGCTGGCGCGCGCCGAATTCATGGGCGTTTTCAAGCTGGGGGATGCGCGGGCCTTTGCCGGTGCGGCCGCCAGCGCCTTCAATGGCGAGGTGATTCGCCGCGGCAACGAGCTGGTGCTGGTGCGCCAGCAGAATTCTCCTTCGCACTGATAGCGGATTTCCGCGTGCCGTCCCTCGTTCGCCTTTGGAAGCGTCACTTTGCTTCGGGGCATTAGGGAGGGCAGAATGATGATCTGGGGGACACCGGACCGAATCCATACACATGCGGTGCTGATGGCCGGCGTGGCTGCGGCGATATGCTGGACGGCGCCCGCCGCGGCACAGGAACGGCAGCGCTATTCCATCCCGTCCGGTGATGCCGCGACGGCGGTGCAGCGGCTCGCCGTCCAGTCGGGCGTGCAGGTGATGATACCCGACTCCGATCTGGCGGGGGTTCGGACCAACGGCATCGACGGCAGCTATACGCCGGTCGAGGCGCTGCGCCGCATGCTCGCGGGCAAGGGGGTCGAGGTCTTCCAGAATCGCGACGGGGTGGTGGTGATCCGCCGCGCCGGCCGGGCCGCGGCCGAACCCGGGACCGAACTGGTCGGCGAGGACATCATCGTGACCGGATCGCGCATCAAGCGCGCGGGTTTCGATACGCTGCAATCGGCGACCGTGACCGATCGCGAACAGATCGAAAAGCGCGCCTATACCAACGCGATCGAAGCGCTGCAGGATACGCCGGGCTTCGCGCCCGCCGCGAACAGCCAGATCGGGGCCGCGCAGGCCAATCTCGGCGTCGCGCAGAGCTATTCCAATTTCCTCGGCCTCGGCTCGCAGCGCACGCTGACGCTGGTCAACGGCCGGCGCTTCGTGTCGTCGAACACCGTGTCGGGCAGCGGCGCGGCGACCTCGCCGGGGTCGCAGGTCGACCTCAACCTGATTCCCGTCGGCCTGATCGACCGGATCGAAACGGTCGCGATCGGCGGGGCGCCGGTCTATGGCTCGGATGCGATCGCGGGCACCGTGAACATCATCCTCAAGGACAATTACGACGGGCTGGAACTGACCGGGCAGGCCAGCCTCAGCGACCGCGGCGACGCCGCGAACCATGCGGTGCGCGCGCTGTTCGGCAAGAATTTCGCGGGCGGTCGCGGCAATATCGTTCTCGGCGCCGAATATGTGCGCCAGGAAGGCATGGTTCTCGCCTCGCGATACAAGTTCCGCTACCTGAGCCCGTCGGGCAATGTCGATCGCACCGACGGCATTCCCGCGCAGCTCGTCGTGGGCGATCTGCGCTACGCCGCGCTGACCGAGGGCGGGCTGCCCTATCTGGCCGGCGACATCGCACCGGGAACGAGCAGCTATATTCGCGACGCCGCGGGCAATCCGCTGCAATTCGGCCCGAACGGCGATCTCGTTCCGTTCAACCTCGGCGCCAGCTTCTTCGGGTCGAGTTCGGGGCCCTATGCGATCATGCGCGACGGCGGCGACGGGCTCGATCCCGCGAAGCATTTCAGCCTGCTGACGCCGAACGAGCGATATCTGTTCAATGCGACCGGTCATTACGACCTGACCGACAACGTCACCTTCTTCGTCGAAGGGTCCTACGCGCACACCAGCGGCACCAAACTCAGCGACCTGTTCCAGTTCGCGGCGCCGAACATTCTGGGCGGGCCGGTGTTGACGATGAGCATCGACAACCCGTTCCTCAGCGCCCAGGCGCGCGACATCCTCGTCGCCAACGGCGTCACGAGCTTCAAGCTCAACCGCAACATGAACGACATCGCCGATCGGGCGCCCGGACGCACCAAGCTCGACGTCTATCGGATCGTCGCCGGCTTCCGCGGCGATTTCGACGTCAGCGGCGAAAAGTGGAACTGGGATCTTTCGTACAACTACGGCCGCAGCCGCAACGAATCCGAGTTCAATCAGGTCAATCTGACGCGCTTCCTGCAGGCGATCGACGTCGTCGGCACGCCCGGCGCTCCGGTCTGCCGGTCGGGCGGAAGCTGCGTTCCGCTCAATATCTTCGGCGAAAACCGATTCTCCGACGAAGCCGCCGAATATGTCGTCGATCGCGGCGTCGGCATCAGCATCAACTCGCTGCAGACGATCACCGCCAACCTCGACGGCCGCCTGCCGTTCGGGATCGCCGACCCGATCGCTTTCAACATCGGCTACGAGCATCGCCGCGAATATGGCAGCTTCGTGCCCGACGCCATATTGAAGGGCGGCATCAGCCTGCTCGGCGGATCGGCCGCCTTTGCCGATACGCCGCCGTTCAGCTTCAATACCGACGAAGTCTATGGCGAGACGATCGTTCCGCTGATCGACGAAGAGATGGGCCTGCCGCTCGTTCGCGCGCTCCAGTTCGAAGGCGCGCTGCGCTACGTCGATCACTCGACGGCGGGCGGCGACCTCACCTGGTCGGCGGGCGGCCGCCTGCAGCCGAGCTTCATCGAGGGGCTGACCTTCCGCGGTGTCTATACCCGCGCGATCCGGGCGCCTTCGATCGTCGAACTCGCCCTGCCGGGGGCGAGCGTGCTGCGCAACGCGGCCGACGTCTGCGCGGCGAGCCGCGTCAATTCGGGGCCGAATCCCGCCGTGCGCCTCGCCAATTGCACCGCCGCGCTTGCCGCGGTCGGCGGCCCGGCTCCCAACGCCTTCAACCCGACGACCAGCGGTGCGTCGCCGGCGGGGATCGTGTCGGGCAACCTCGATCTTCGGAACGAGCGGGCGAACAGCTGGTCGATCGGCATGGTCTATCAGCCGCAGGCAGTGCCCGGCCTTCGTTTCGCGGTCGATTACAACAATATCGATCTTCACGACGCGATCAGCCGCTTCACGCTCGTGACCGCGCAGGCGGCCTGCTACGACAGCCCCAATTATCCGAACGAGAACGCGTGCAACGCCTTCAGCCGCCTGACCGCGGCAGAAGCGGCGGCGCAGCCGGGGGCGGCGCGGATCGCGGGCGATATCGCCAACGGTTACGCCGAATCCTATTACAATACCTCGTCGCAGAAGTTCGCGGGCATCCTCGGCCAGCTCGACTATCGCTTCGGCGTGCCGAACATCGCGTCGGGCGGCGAGCCGGGCGCGCTGCGGCTGGGCCTCAGCGCCTTCCGCGTCACCAAGTTCACGACGCAGGTTTCGTCGGGTTCGCCGATCATCGACGTGAAGGGAACGGTGGGCACGCCCAAATGGCGGATCAACGGCCGCATCGGCTATGGTTTCGATCCGTTCGACCTCGATTTCCAGGTCGTCTGGTCGCAAAAGACGATCGCTGACCATACCGCGACGATCGAGGATACACCGATCCTCTATTATCCGTCTTCGACGATCGTCAATGCGACGCTCGGGGCCCGCATCAACGACAATTTCCGCCTGCAGTTCGGCGTGCGGAACCTGTTCGATCAGGCGGTTCCCTATGCCGGCGAGGTATCGCGCCAGTTCGGCGTCTACGACCCGATCGGGCGGACCTACACGCTGCGTGCGACGGCCAACTTCTGATGGGGGGAGCCGGGGCGGGACCGTTTGTCCCGCCCCCGTTCTTCGCCGACTCCAGGGAATGAACATGACCAGATATCTGCTCGGCATCGCGCTCGCCTGCCTCGCCGTTCCGGCTTTCGCGGACGACGGCCCGAAGCGCTACACGATCGAGCAGTTGATGGACTCCGATTCGATCGGCGGCCTGTCCTGGTCGCCCGATGACAGCAAGCTGATCTTCACCAGCAACCGCACCGGTATCGCCAACATCTACGTCATGCCGTCGGCGGGCGGGGAGGCGGTGCCGCTGACCCGGTCGACCGGCGAGACGATCCGCGCGATCGGCTATTTCCCGCACGACGAGCGCATTCTTTTCTCGAGCGATCAGGGCGGCAACGAACTCGCGCATATCTATGTCCGCGAACGCGACGGAACGGCGCGCAACGTGACGCCCGGCGATCGGCACGTCGCCCGCTTCGTCGACTGGGCGCACGATGGCCGCTCCTTCTTCGTCCAGACGAACGAACGCGACCCGCGCTTCTTCGACCTCTACGAGATTCAGGCCGACGGTTATGAAAAGACCCGGCTGTTCGAGAACGACAAGGCCTATCAGGTGCGCGCGGTCAGCCCCGACCGGCGCTATGTCGCGCTCAGCCGGATCGTCGATAATGCGACGCGGCATTGCTATGTCTATGACCGGACCGCCGCGAAGCTGATCCAGCTCACCCCCGAGGGCCAACCGGTGGCCTGCGAGCCGCAGGTCTTTGCAAGCGAGGGCGCGCAGCTTTTCTACACCACCGACGATGGCGGCGAATTTGCCTTTCTGGTGCGGCGGGACCTGGCGACCGGCGATCGCGTCACCGTCTTTAAGCCCGACTGGGACGTCGAAGGCGCGGCGCTGTCGCGCGACGGGCGGACGCTGATCGTCTCGGTCAACGAGGATGCGCGCTCGCGCCCCTACCTGTTCGATGCGCGCGATTTCCGCCCGATCGCGCTCGACGTCGGGACGCCCGATGCGAGCACCGCGCTGCTGCTCGCCAACCATGCCCGAAAGGCGCTGATCAGCGCCTCGAACGGCTCGACGCCGGGGGAGATATCGCTTCTCGATCTCTCCAGCGGCAGGCGCACGCCCTTGCTCGACGCGCGTGCCCCCGGCGTCGCACCCGAAGACCTCGTGCCCGGAAAGGTCGTGCGCTTTGCATCCTATGACGGGCTGGCGGTGCCGGGCATCCTCTATGTGCCGAAGGATGCGCGCGCCGGCGACCGGCGGCCCGCGGTGATCCACGTTCACGGCGGCCCCGGCGACGAAAGCCGGGTCGGCTATCGCCCCTTGCCGCAATATCTCGCCAACCACGGCTATGTGGTGTTCGAGATCAACAATCGCGGCAGCAGCGGGTCGGGCCGCACCTTCTATCACCTCGACGACCGCCGCCATGGCGACGCCGACCTCGACGACGTGGTCGCGGCGAAGCGGATGCTCGTCGACACCGGCTTCGTCGATCCCGACAAGATCGCGATCCAGGGCCAGAGCTACGGCGGCTATATGACGCTGGCCGGGCTGGCTTTCCGGCCCGACGCCTTCGCGGCGGGGGTCGACATCTATGGCGTGTCGAACTGGCCGCGCCTGCTCGCCAACACGCCGAGCTGGTGGGAGGATCTGCGCCGGCTGCTGTTTACCGAGGTCGGCGATCCCGAAAAGGATGCGGACTATCTGCGCAGGATTTCGCCGGTGTTCCACGCCGACGCGATCCGCAAGCCGCTGCTCGTGCTCCAGGGGGCGAACGACCCGCGGGTGCTGCCGGTCGAATCCGAGGACATCGTCGCAAAGGTCAAGGCGAACGGCGTGCCCGTCGACTATATCGTCTTTCCCGACGAGGGGCATGGCTTTCGCAAGAAGGCGAACCAGATCGCCGCCTATCGCGCCATCCTCGAATTCCTCGACGCGCATGTGAAGAATGCGCCGGGGAAAGAGGCGGAAATCTCCCCGTTGGGCGATTTTCCGATCGGCCGGTGACGGGGGCTCGCCTCAGCCGGCGCGAATTGCTCGCCGCCGGCGCGCTCGTTGCGGCGGCGCCGGCCTGGGCGGCCGGCGGAGACGAGGACGCGCGGCTGAACGCCTTTTTCGAATCGGTGTTCCAGCGCGATCTCGCCCGCAGCCCGTCCGCGCAATCGGCGATGGGCGTCAAGGGCGGGCAGGCGGGGTGGCCCGACGTCAGCCAGCGCCGCGCGGACGAGGATGTCCGGCTGGCGCGGGGCGATCTCGCCGCGCTTCGCCGCTTCGATCGCCGCGCGCTGACGCCGCAGGCCCGGCTTAGCTACGATCTTTTCGCTTATGATGCCGAAGAGGCGATCGAGCGCCATCGCTGGCGCGGCCATCACTATCCGGTGTGCCAGATGCGCGGGCCGCAGCGCGACATTCCGCAGACGCTGATCAACAACCATGCGATCGCGGATCGCGCCGATGCCGAGGCGTATGTCGCGCGGCTGCACGCCGTGGCCCCCTATCTGGCGGCCGTTGTCGCGGGTCTGGAACGGCAGGCGGCGAATGGCGTCGCCCCTCCCGCCTTTTCCATCCCGCTCGTCATCGGCAATTGCGAGAAGCTGATCAGCGGCGCGCCGTTTCAGCCTGGAGCGCCCGACAGCCCGATGCTGGCCGATTTCCGCGGCAAGATCGCGAAGCTGGCGCTGTCCGATGCCGAAAAGTCGGGGTTGCTGCGCGCAGCCGAGGCTGGCTTGCTGGAAGGATTCGGTCCGGGTTTCCGCCACCTGATCGCCTGTCTGCGCAGCATCCCCTGCGGGGAAGGCTGCAACGACGGCGTCTGGCGGCTGCCCGACGGCGATGCCTATTATGCGGCTCAACTGCGGTGGAACACGACGCTGTCCCTGTCGCCGGCGGAGGTGCACCGGATCGGGCTCGAAGAGACCGCGCGGCTCCATGCCGAGATGCGGGCCGTGGCGAAGCGCGCGGGTTTTTCGGGCACGCTCGCCGAGCTGTTCGAGCATGTGCGCACCGATCCGCGCTTCTATTATCCGGATACGCCGCAGGGGAAGGCGGCCTATCTCGAGGCGATGCGCGCGAAGATCGCGGCGGTGACCGCGCGGCTCGGCGAACTCACCAACCATGTGCCGAGCGCGGAGGTGGTGGTGAAGCCGGTCGAACCCTGGCTCGAAGCGTCGGCCGGCACCGCCGGCTATTTCGCGCCTTCGGCCGACGGCACGCGCCCCGGCATCCTCTATGTCAACACGCGCGACATGCGGAATCTGCCGATCTACGAACTGTCGGCGCTCTCCTATCACGAAGGGGTGCCGGGCCATCATCTCGAAAAGGCGGTGACGCGGGCGCTGACCGGCCTGCCCCGATTCCGGGCCTTCGGCGGCTATACCGCGTTCAGCGAGGGCTGGGCGCTGTTCGCCGAACAGCTGCCGGTCGAGATGGGACTTTACGACGATCCGTGGCAGGAGTTCGGCCGGCTCTCGATGGAATTGATGCGCGCGGGGCGCCTCGTCACCGACACCGGCGTCCATGCGCTGCGCTGGAGCCGGGAGCGGGCGGTCGCCTGGCTGGACCAGAACACCCCGGCGAACCACGCCGACAATGTCACCGCGATCCAGCGCTATATCGTCACCCCGGGCCAGGCCTGCGCCTATGAAATGGGGAAGCTCAAGCTCGTCGAGCTGCGCGACCGCGCGCGGGCCCGGCTCGGCGACCGGTTCGACCTCCGCCGTTTCAACGACGGCGTGCTCGGCAGCGGTCCGCTGCCGTTGCCGCTGCTCGAAGCCCATATCGACGCCTGGATAGCCAAGGGGGGAGGAACCGCATGAGCAACGGCAGCATCGACCGACGCCATTTCATCGGATCGGCGGCGCTTGCGGGGGCCGCGCTGATCGCGCCGCCGGCGTTTGCGATCGAGACCGGAGAGGACGCGCGGCTCGACGCCTTTTTCGAACGCATCTTCCAGCGCTCGCTCGATCGCAGCCCGACGCGCCAGTCGGCGCTCGGCATCCGCCGCGACCAGGACAAGTGGGACGACATCAGCGAGGCGCGCGAGCTGGAGGACTACCGGCTGCGCGAGCGCGATCATGCCGAATTGCAGGGGTTCGACGTCGCGAAACTGTCGCCGCAGGCCCGGCTCAGCCACCGCATGTTCGCGCTCCAGTCCGAACGCGCGCTGCGCGACTTCAAATGGCGGCATCATGATTATGTGATGACCCAGATGGGCGGCGTGCACACGCGCGTGCCGAGCACGCTCACCAACAGCCATCCGATCGCCACACGCGCCGATGCGGAGGCCTATATCAAGCGGCTGACCGGCGTCGAACCGCTGATGGCGCAGGCGGTCGCGCGGCTTCGGGCGCAGGAGGCGCGCGGCATCCGGCCGCCGCGCTTCGTTTATGGGCTGGTGATCGAACCTTGCGTCAATCTGCTGAAGGGGGCGCCGTTCGAGGGAGAGGGCGACAGCCCGATCCTCGCCGACTTCAAGACCAAGCTCGCCGCCGCCGACCTTTCCGATGCCGATCGCGCCGACCTTCTCGCGCGCGGCACCGCGGCGCTGACGGGGGGCTTCGCCGCCGGCTATGGAGCGCTGGTCGCGCACCTGCGCGCGGCCGAGGCGCAGGCCGACGGCGTCGACGGCGTGTGGAAGCTTCCCGACGGCGAGGCCTATTACGGGGCGCAGCTCGAATCCTATACCACGCTGCCGCGAAAGGCGGCCGAGGTACACGCGCTCGGATTGCGCGAGGTGGCGGCGATCCACGACGCGATGCGCGCGATCATGCGGCGGACGGGTTTCGACGGCGATCTTCAGGCCTTCTTCGCCTTCATGCGCACCGATCCGCGCTTCTATCATCCCGACAGCGATGCCGGCCGCGCCGCCTATCTGGCCGAGGCCAATGCGCTGCTCGACGAGATTCGCGCGCGGCAGGGCGAATTGTTCGGCCATCTGCCGAAAGCGCCGGTCGAGGTGCGCGCGATCGAGGCGTGGCGCGAGAAGTCGGCGCCCAAGGCGCATTACCGCAATCCGCCGCAGGACGGTTCGGCGCCGGGCATCTTCTACATCAATCTCGCCGACATGCAGGCGCAGCCGCGCTACCAGCTGGCCGCGACGCTCTATCACGAGGCGATCCCCGGCCATCATATCGAGACCTGCATCGCGCACGAGATGGAGGGGATTCCGAAATTCCGCCGTTTCGCCAGCATCGCGGCGTTCAGCGAGGGCTGGGGCCTCTATTCGGAACTGCTGCCCAAGGAAATGGGGCTCTATGCCGATCCCTATTCGGATTTCGGCCGCCTTTCGCTGTCGCTGATGCGCGCCTGCCGCCTCGTCGTCGACACCGGAATCCATGCGATGCGATGGACCCGCGAGCAGGCGGTCGCGTGGCTCGATGCGAACATGCCGTCGAGCCATTACGACAACCAGCGCGAGATCGACCGCTATATCGTCCTGCCCGGTCAGGCGACCGCCTATTATATCGGCATGCAGACGATCGTCGCGCTGCGCGCGCGGGCGCGCGAAAAGCTCGGCAACCGCTTCGACCTTCGCCGCTTCCACGATGTCGCGCTCGGCGCCGGTCCGCTGCCGCTGCCGCTGCTCGAGGAAAGAATAGACAATTGGATCGCCGATGGAGGAGCCGCGGCATGAGGATGATTTTCGCTTTCGCCGCCGCCTGCCTGTGCGGCGGCACCGCGCTTGCCGCGCCGCCGCACTATGACGTCGCGGCGCATTTCGACCCCGAAGGCCGGCTCGACGCGGATGTCACGATCACGCTCAGCGAAGGGGAGGCCGAAAAGGCCTTTCTGCTCTCGCAGCGTTTCGCGATGCAGCCGACGGCGCTGCCGCACGGCGTGACGATGACGGTCGAGCCGGCCGATTCGCCGATGCCCGCGCTGAACCGGTACGTCTTCCGTTTCGCCGATCCGCACGCCGAACCGGTCAAGCTGCATTTCCGCTATGTCGGGCCGATCGACACCGAGCATGACAGCGGCAACAAGCCGCTGCGGCCCGAAGGCTATGAGCTGTTCCTCGATCATATGTGGTATCCGGTCGGCGCCGACATCCAGACGCGCTTCACCGTCGATGCGACGATCGACGGGCTCGCGCCCGATCTGGTCGTCGTCGCGCAGGGCGACGTCACGCGGACCCCCGATGGCGTGCGGATCAAGCGGGATTTCCTCGACATCGACCTGCCGCTGGTCGCGATGCGCGGGTTGGAGCGCGCCGAGGCGCACGGCGTCGAATTCTATTCGCGCGACCTGTCGGCATGGCGTTCGCAGCAATATATCAAGCATAGCGAGGCCGCCGCGCGCTATTTCGAGGCGATGTTCGGTCCCTTGCCCCGCAAGGTGCGGATGGCGCAGGTGTGGCGCGAGCGGTCGATGGGCTATGCGCGCACGGCCTATACGGTCGTGACCGAAGGCCGCGCGGGCAGCCCGGAGGATTCGGAGGTCGGACCCGGCCGCCATGTCGCGCACGAGATCGCGCATGCCTGGTGGATGCTCGCGAGCCCGCTGACCGACGATTTCTGGCTCGTTGAATCGGCGGCCGAATATATGTCGATGCGCTATGTCGAACAGGCTTTCGGGCCGGAGGAACTGGCGAAGAACATCGCGGCCAAGCGCGAGGCGACGACGAAGGCCGGTCCGGTCATGGGGCACGGCCGGCCCGACCGGGTCCAGCTCTACGGCAAGGGGCCGCTGCTGCTGGTCGATCTGGAGCATCGGATCGGGCGCGCGGCGATGGACCGGCTGATGATCGCGATGGCGAAGGAGCCGGTGCACACGACGGCGGTCTTTCTGCGCCACCTGACCGAGATCGCGGGTGCCGATGCGGCGCGCGAATTCGACACGGCGCTCCACACATGAAGGTCTCGCGGCGGACGGTGCTGGGCGGCGCAGCCGCGCTCGCCGTCTCCGCCCGCGCCGGGGCGACCGGGTTCGGGCGCGGTCGATACGACCGCGCCATGATCATCGACGGCCTGTCCTCGCTCGGCCCGCTCGATCCCGAGGGGCCGGCGGTCGCGTCGCAACTGGCCGCCTATCGCGCGTCGGGGCTGACGGCGATCCACCAGACGGTCGGTGCGGCGGGGAACACCGCGGGGCGTTTCGAGGAAACGCTGCGGCGCATCGCCCGCTACGGACGCTTCGTTCGGGCTTTTCCCGACCGGCTGCTCCACATCCGCGCCGCGACCGACCTGCGCGCCGCGCAGGACAGCGGCCGGCTGGGGGTGATCTTCGGGTTCCAGGATACGGTGCCGCTCGAAACCGACGCGGGCCGGCTCGACCTGTTCGACCTGCTCGGCGTTCGCATCGTGCAGCTCACCTACAACAAGCGCAACCTGGTCGGCGACGGCTGTCTCGAGCCCGGAAACGCCGGCCTCAGCGATTTCGGGCGCGAGGTCGTCGCCGGACTCAACGCGCGGCGGATGATGGTCGATGCCAGCCACGCATCGCAGCGCACGATCGCAGAGGCGATCGCGGCGTCGAGCGCGCCGATCGCGATCAGCCACACCGGCTGCCGCGCGCTCGTCGACGTGCCGCGCAACACCGCCGATGCCGAACTGCGCGCGCTGGCCGATCGCGGCGGGGTCGCGGGCATCTATTTCATGCCCTTCCTGCGCGCGAGCGGGCAGCCGCGCGCCGACGACGTGATCCGGCACATCGAACATGCGGTGAAGGTCGCGGGCGAGGATCATGTCGCGCTCGGCACCGACGGCGGCATCGGGGCGGTCGAACTGACCGCCGGCTATGCCGAGAACCAGCGGCGCTTCTATGAGGAACGCAAGGCGGCGGGGGTGGCGGCGCCGGGCGAGGCACCCGACGTCTTCAACCTCGTTCCCGACTATAACGCGCCGACGCGCTTCCTGACGCTGGCCGACGATCTGTCGGCGCGCGGCTGGCCGGCGCGGCGCATCGAAAAGCTGCTCGGCGCCAATTTCGCGCGATTATGCGCCGACGTCTGGGGCTGCTGAACCCGTCCGCAGCCGCTCGCCGCGTCGGCGCAGCAGTTCGGCGGTCCCCAGCAGCAGGGTCGACGCGACGATCAGCAGCGTCGCCGCGGCGGCGATGGCGGGACTGATCTGTTCGCGCACCCCTTCGAACATCTGGATCGGCAGCGTGCGCTGCTCCGGACCGGCGATGAACAGTGCCACCGTCGTCTCGTCGAACGAGGTCATGAAGGCGAAGACCGCGCCTGCGGCGATTCCCGGCGCGGCGAGCGGCGCGAGGACGCGGACGAGCTGGGTCAGCGGCGGCGCGCCGAGGCTGGCCGCGGCGCGCAGCAGGTCCGGGTCGAGGCCGCTCAGCGAGGCATGGACGACGATCACCACGAACGGCAGCGCCAGCGCGCTGTGCGCGATCACCAGCCCCACCGGCCCGTTGACGAGGCCCAGCGGCGCGAACAGGAAATAGAAGGCGACCGCGACGACGACGATCGGCATGACCAGCGGCGCGCTGATCAGCGCGACGATGACCGGCTTGGCGCGCGAGCGCATGTGCGAAAGGCCGATCGCCGCCAGCGTCCCGAGCGGCGTCGCGATCGCCGTCGTCGCCACCGCGATCTTGAAGCTGTTGCCGAAGGCGTGCGTCCATTGTGGCGAATCGGCGAGCGTGCGGTACCAGCGCAGCGACAGCCCGCCTTCGGGAAAGACGAGGAAGCCGCCGGGATTGAGCGAAAGCGGAACGACTGCGAGGATCGGCAGCACCAGAAAGGCGAACACCAGCGCGCAGAAGGCGATCAGCGCCGCCCGGCCGAGCCGCCCGGATCGCGAGCGGACGGCGATCATGCCGGCACCGTGCGGACCATCGTCCGTCCCGCGAACAGCATCAGCAGCAGCGGCAGCACCAGCAGCAGGCTGAGCGCCGCGGCCATGCCCCAGTTGAGCGACTGGTTGGTATAGAAGGCGATCGAGGCGCTGATCATCTGGTCGGCGCCGCCGCCCATCAGGGCGGGCGTCACATAATAGCCGAGCGCCAGGGTGAAGACGATGATCGCGCCCGCGGCGACGCCCGGCAGCGTCTGCGGCAGATAGACCTTCCGGAACGCGAGCATCGGCGAGGCGCCGAGCGAGCTTGCGGCGCGCATCGCCGTCGGCGCAATGCCCTTCATCACGCTGTAGAGCGGCAGGATGAAGAAAGGCAGCAGCACATGCGTCATCGCGATATAGACACCGAGGCGGTTGTAGATGAGCTGGATCGGCGCGTCGATCAGCCCGATCGTCTGGAGGGCGCCGTTCACGACGCCGTTGGTCTGGAGCAGCACCGCCCACGCCGCCGTGCGCACCAGCGCCGACGTCCAGAAAGGCAGCAGCACCAGGATCAGCAGCGGGTTGGCGGTCCGCGCGGGCAGCGAAGCGAGCAGATAGGCGACCGGATAGCCGAGCAGCGTGCACAGCAGGGCGACGACCGCGCTGATCTTGAAGGTGCGCAGGAAGATGTCGCCGAACACCGCCTGCTCGCGCGGAACGCCGACGATGCGGCCTTCGGCGTCGAGCCGCCGGTCGAGCGCGGCGAGCAGATAATAGCTGGTCAGCGGTCCGTCTGCATGGCGCATCACCGACCATATGGCGGGCTGCCCCCAGCGCGGGTCGATCCGCGCGAGATCGGCGACCGTATCGCCGGGCGCGCCGGCCGCGAGCCGGTCGGCGGTGGCATAGAGCAGGCTCCGCGAACCGACCATGTCGTAGTTCAGCCGATTGGCCACGCGGTTGAGCGTGCCCGCCCGATGCGTCGCCAGCGTTTCGTGCGCCACCGTGCGCGCGAGCCCGTCGGGCGGTAGTCCGTCGCCGTCCCATGCCCGCAGCGCCGCCGCGCTTTCGGGCCAGGCGCGTTCGAGATCGCGGTCGATCACCGCGCGCGACAGCATCAGCATCACCGGCGCGATGAAGCTTGCGATCAGGAAGATCAGCAGCGGCGCGACGAGCGCAAAGGGCCACCAGCGGCGCGTCATCGGCGGATCAGCGCGCGACCCAGGCGTTGAACCGCTGGGTGAGCTGGTCGCCGTACTCGACCCAGAAATCGGCGTTGAGTTCGAGCGCGCCGACCATGTTCGCGGGGTCGCTCGGCGTATCGCGCTTCAACTCCGGGCCGACCTCGCGGTTCGCCTCGATGTTGGTGAGGCCGGTCGGGATGAAGCGTGCCAGCCGCATCTGACTTTCGGGCCGCGTCATGTAGCGCAGCAACTGGGCGGCCTCGGCCTTGCGCGGGCTGTTGGCCAGGATGACCCAATAATCGACGGCATAGATGTTGCCGTGCCAGTTCAGCTTGAAATGGCGGCCTTCGGTGCGGTTGGCGACGACCAGCCGGCCGGGGCTGGTCACCGACATCACCACTTCGCCCGACCCCAGCAGGTCGGGAACCTGCGAGATCGACGACCACCAGACGACATGCGGCTTGATTTCGTCGAGCTTGCGGAAGGCGCGATCGACCCCCGCCGGCGTGCGGAGCGTCGGATAGACCTGGTCGGGCGGTACGCCGTCCGCCATCAGGGCGAACTCCAGCGAATATTTGGGGGTCTTGCGCATGCCGCGCTTGCCGGGGAAGCGCCTGACGTCCCAGAAATCGGCCCAGCTTTGCGGACCGGCCCCGCGGATGCGGTCGCCGTCATAGCCGATCACATAGGACCACAGCATCGCGCCCACGCCGCAGTCGTGCACCGCCGCGGGAAGGAAGGCGTCGCGTCCGCCGAGCGCGGCCCAGTCGAGCCGCTGGAACAAGCCTTCCTCGCAGCCGAGGATCAGATCCTCGGTCTCGACCTGGACGATGTCCCAGCTCGTGTCGCCGCCGGTCACCTTGGTGCGGATCACGCCGACGCCGCCGCGCCAGCTGTCCTCGCGCAGCGGGATGCCGGTCGCCTGCGAGAAGGACGACCAATAGGCCTGCCGGTGCGCGTCCTGCGAGGAGCCGCCCCAGCCGACCACGGTCAGCGGGCGAAGGTCGGACCCCGATCCGCAGGCGCCGAGCGTAAGCACTGCCAGCGCGCCGAGCGCTCTCAGCCGGAATGTCATGATCCCTCTCCCCCCGGATTCGAGCCATCCGCCGCCGGAAAGACGAAGCAGCGGTCGGTGCACCAGCCGATCGCCAGCCGGTCCCCCGGTTTCACGTCCCGGTCGGCGGAAACCCGTGCGATCAGCGATCCGCCGCCGTCGAGGCCGACATGGATGCGACGGTGATCGCCGTGATAGACAAGCTGGTCGACGCGTCCGTCGAGCGCGTTGCAGCAGGGGAGCGGCTGCTCGCCCATCTCGATATGTTCGGGCCGGATCGCCGCGACGACGGCGGTGCCGGGGGTGAAGGTGGCGGCCGCGGTCGCCCGCACGATCTGGCCGCCCGCCAGCCGGATCGCGCACCGGTCGCCCTGCTGCGTGATCACCGTGGCGGCGAGGCGGTTGTTTTCGCCCATGAAACCGGCGACGAAGGCATTGGCGGGCCGTTCGTATATCGTATCGGGCGGGCCGAGTTGCTGCACCCGTCCGTCGGCGAACACCGCGATGCGGTCGGACAGCGTCAGCGCCTCGCTCTGGTCGTGGGTGACATAGAGGATGGTGAGGCCGAGCGCGCGCTGGATGCGCTTGATCTCGATCTGCAGATGTTCGCGGAGCTGGCGGTCGAGCGCGCCCAGCGGTTCGTCCATCAGCACCAGGTCGGGTTCGAAGACCAGTGCGCGCGCCAGCGCGACGCGCTGCCGCTGGCCGCCCGACAATGCGTCGGGCCGTCGGTCGCCAAGGCCTTCGAGCCGGACCAGCGCCAGCGCCGCTTCGACCTTCGCCGCCGCATCGGCGCCGCGAATGCCGCGGACGCGCAGGGGAAAGGCGATATTCCCGGCGACGCTCATGTGCGGGAACAATGCGTAATTCTGAAAGACGACGCCCATGTTGCGCTTGTGCGGCGGCCGGTCGGCAAGCGAGCGGCCATCGAGATATATGTCGCCCTCGCTCGGCGTCTCGAACCCTGCGAGCATCATCAGCGTCGTCGTCTTGCCCGAGCCCGAGGGGCCGAGCAGGGTCAGGAATTCGCCCCGCTCGACCGCCAGGTCGAGCCCGGCCACCGCGGCAGCGGCGCCAGCCGCATAGCGTTTCTCGACGCCGCGGAACTCGACCAGGGGCGAGGCGGATGCCGCCATCAGCATGTCATCGATCGATAGACGGCGCCCAGTCGCCGCACGCCCTCTTCGATCTGCGTCGGCGTGGCATAGCTGTAAGCCAGCCGGACGTGATTGCGCGGGACGCCCGCGCCTTGCGACGCGAAGAAGCGGCTTCCGGCGATCAGGTGCACGCCCGCTTCGGCCGCGCGCGCCGCGAGCTGGTCGCCGTCGGCCTCGTCGGGCAGCGTCACCCAGACGTAATAGCCGCCTTCGGGCGCCGCGACGCGGGCGGTGGGCAGTTCGCGCGCCAGCGCCGTCATCATGGCGTCGCGGCGTTCCCGATAGGCCGCCTGCACGCGCGCGATATGCGCGGGAAAGGCAGGGGAACTCGCAAACCCATGAATGATCCTCTGGATCAGCGGCGAAGAACCGCCTTCCGATTTGAGCGCGATCATCCGCGCGATCAGCGCGGGCTCGGCGGCGACCCAGCCGATGCGCAGTCCGGGGGCGACCAGCTTGGAAAAGCTGCCGAGGTGAAAGATCGATCCCGACCGGTCGAGCGCCTTGAGCGGCGCCTGGTCCGCGCCTTCGAAGCGCACGCGGCGATAGGGGCTGTCCTCGATGATCGCGATGCCGCGCTCCTCCGCGAGCGCGACCAGCGCGGCGCGGCGCGCGTCGGGCATCGTCGTGCCGGTCGGATTGTGGAATTCGGGGACGTTGTAGATCAGCTTCGGCGCCGCCCGGCCGGCGGCGGCGCGGCGATCGAGCGCGGCGGCAAGCGCCGCGACGTCGAGGCCCGCCGCGTCCTGCCCGACCTCGATGAACTCGACGCCGAAATTGCGGAAGATCGGCACCGCGGTGAAATAGGTCGGCGCGGTCACCACGATCGCGTCGCCTTCGTCGAGCAGCAGCCGGCAGACGAGGTCGATCCCCTGCTTCGCGCCGTTGGTGACCAGGATATGGTCGGCGGTCAGGTCGCAGCCGTTGGCATTCATCCACTCCGCCAGCCACGCGCGCATATAGGGCTGGCCTCGGCCCGATGCATATTGCAGCACCTCCTCGCGATGCGCGCCGAGGGCCGTCTCCGCATAGGGCGTCAGGTCGGGCAGCAGTTGCGGCGCGGCGAAACCCGAATCGAAGAAGATCGTCCCCTCGTCGAACTCGGATGGAAAATGCGGGGCCGGAAAGCGCGTCGACAGGGGTCTTGCCCGGCGTGCCAGACGATCATCACTCAACAAATCCTGTGCCCCTCTTCTGCGCCTCGCCTGTTCGCGAAGCGGCTCACCCTGCCCGGAACGATGGTTCGGGCCGACGAATCCGCCATCATCCGACCACCAAAAAGCGAGTGGCGGATTTGCGCGCGCCATCGCTCGTGCTGGTCGGGAGGGGGAAGAATGCGACGACGTCTGCGATATAGGGGAGGACGGGCCGTCGGCGCCTTATGGGCCGCGCTCGCGCTTGCCGCCGGTGGCGCCATTGCCGCCGATCCGGCCGCCGAAGGACCCTTTCCCAGCACCTATCGGCCGGCCGCCGCGGCGCCGACCGCCATCGTCGGCGCGACGCTGCTGACCGGAACGGGCGCCGAGATCGCCGATGCGACGCTGCTGATGCGCGACGGCCGGGTCGAGGCGGTGGGCGCGAACCTTTCCGTTCCCGACGGCTACGCGCGCATCGACGGTCGCGGCAAATGGGTGACTCCGGGAATCATCGACGCGCATTCGCATCTCGGCGTCTATCCTTCGCCGGCCACGCCGTCGCATCAGGACGGCAACGAAGCCGTCGCACCGAACACCGCGGAGGTGTGGGCCGAACATTCGGTCTGGCCGCAGGATCCGAAATTCCGTCTCGCGCGCGCCGGCGGGGTGACGACGCTGATGGTGCTTCCGGGCTCCGCGAACCTGTTCGGCGGGCGCTCCGTGACGCTCAGGAATGTTCCCGCGGTGACGGCGCAGGGCATGAAATTCCCCGGCGCTCCCTATGGATTGAAGATGGCGTGCGGCGAGAATCCGAAGCGCGTCTATGGCGCGCGCGGCCGGTCGCCGGCGACGCGGATGGGCAATGTCGCGGGCTATCGCAAGGCATGGATCGACGCTGCGGATTATGCGCGCAAATGGGACCGGTGGGAAAGCGGCGGCCGCACCGGCGAACCGCCGAAGCGCGATTTGCAGCTCGAAACGCTCGCCGGGGTGCTGAAGGGCGAAATCCTGGTCCAGAACCACTGCTACCGCGCCGACGAGATGGCGGTGATGATCGACGTTGCGCACGAATTCGGCTTTCGCATCCGCGCCTTCCATCACGCGAACGAGGCCTACAAGATCATACCCTTGCTGGTGAAGGAGGACATCTGCGTCGCCACCTGGGCCAACAGCTGGGGCGCGAAGATGGAATCGCTCGACGGGATAGAGGAAAATGCGCCGATGATCGACGCCGCGGGCGGCTGCGCGATCATCCACTCGGATGACGGTCTGCTGATCCAGCGGCTCAATCAGGAGGCGGGAATCGCGATGACCGCGGCCAACCATGCCGGCCTGTCGATCACCCGCGGCGAGGCGATCCGGTGGATCACCTCCAACCCGGCCAGGGCGCTCGGCATCGCCGACCGGGTCGGCTCGCTCGAACCCGGCAAGATGGCCGACGTCGTGCTGTGGAGCGCCAATCCGTTCAGCGTCTACGCGCTCGCCGACCGGGTCTGGATCGACGGCGTGCCGATGTGGGATCGCGGCGATCCGCGTTATCGCTTGCCGTCGGACTTCCTGCTCGGCCAGCCCGGTCAGGATTTCGCGCGATGACCCGCCTCGGCCTTTTCCTGCTGGCGCTGGCGCTGGCCTGCACCGGCCCGGCCGCGGCGGAAACCGTCGCGATCACCGGCGGCCGTGTCGTCACCATGGGGCCCGCGGGCGACATCGCCGACGGGACGGTGGTCATCGCCGACGGCCGTATCGTCGCGGTCGGCGCGGGCGTCGCGGTGCCGCCCGATGCGACGGTCATCGACGCGCGCGGCAAGGTCGTGACGCCGGGGCTGGTCGCGGCGGGGACGGCGCTCGGCCTCGTCGAGGTGCGGATGGTCGCCGCCGCCGACGATCGCGCCACCCACAAGCGCGACCTCAGCGCCGCGTTCGACGCCGGCTATGGGCTCAATCCCGATTCGCTGCTCGTGCCCGTCGCGCGGCTGGGCGGCATCACCCGTGCGATCGCCACCCCCGCCTATGACGACAAGGGGGACCGCGAACTGCCGTTCGCCGGGCAGGCGGCGGCGGTCGTGCTCGACGGCCGCCCGATGCTGATGCGGCGCGGGGTCGCGATGGTGCTCGAAATGGGCGAGGGCGGCGCCGAGCGAACGGGCGGCGCACGCGGTGGAGAGTTGGCCCTGCTGCACGCGCTCTTTGCGGAGGTGCGCGATTTCAAGGCGCGCCGCGCCGCCTATGACCGCGGCGAAACGCGCGCCTACATGCTGTCGCGCGCCGATATGGAGGCGTTGATCCCCGTCGTCGACGGCCGGATGCCGCTGCTCGTCACCGTCAACCGCGCCTCCGACATCCGCGACGCGCTTGCGATGGCCCGCGCCGAAGGCGTGAAGCTGATCCTCGAGGGCGTCGCCGAGGGCTGGCGCGTGGCGGGCGAGATCGCCGCGGCGGGCGTCCCGGTCCTCGTCACTCCGGTCCAGAACAGCCCGGCGTCGTTCGAAGCGCTCGGCGCGACGCTCGCCAACGCTCGCCGTCTCGCCGAAGCCGGCGTGCTGGTCGCGATCGAAGGCAATGGCAATCATCGGGAGCGCGAATTGCGCTACAATGCCGGCAACGCGGTCGCCAGCGGCCTCGACTGGCGCGCCGGACTGGCCGCGATCACGATCAATCCGGCGCGCATCTTCGGGCTCGCCGACCGCGTCGGCTCGCTCGAATCGGGCAAGGACGGCGACGTCGTCGTCTGGGACGGCGATCCGCTCGACACGCTGACGCGGCCCGTCGCCGTGCTGATCCGCGGCGCCCGCCAGCCCATGACGTCGCGCGCCACCGAATTGCGCGACCGCTATCTTCCGACCGTCCGGTCTTCCGCCGAAGGAGAAATCCCATGAACGTGAACAAGCTGCTTTTGCTGTATTCGGGTATATTGACCGCGGCCTTCGCGTTCGCGGTGGTGAGCGAGGCGGGGGCCGACACGCGGCCGGGCAAGGCGGCGTTCGAAGAGATCGACGTCAAGCGGATCAACGTGCGAGAGGACGACGGGACGATCCGCATGATCGTGTCGAACAGCAGCCACGCGCCGGGCATCATCATGCACGGCAAGGAACGTCCGCATCCCGCCGGCAATCGCGGCGCCGGGATCATCTTCTACAATGAGGAAGGGTCCGAAAACGGCGGCCTGACCTTTGCGGGCAAGACCGGTCCCGACGGCAAGGTGTCGGGCGGCGGGCATCTCAGCTTCGACCAATATGAGCAGGATCAGGTGATCCAGCTGACCCAGAGCGAATATGACGGGCGGCGCTGGGCGGGGATGATCATCAACGACCGGCCCGATCAGCCGCTCGACTTCGATCTCGCCGAACGCATCTCGAAGATGCCCGACGGTCCGGAACGCACCGCGCTGCTGGAGAAGGTGCAGGCAGAGGGCAGTTTCGGGCGCCAGCGCCTCTATGTCGGCAAGACGCGCGATCGCGATTCGGCGGTGATGCTCAGCGACGCGATGGGGCGGCCGCGCATCCGGATGCAGGTGACGTCCGACGGCAAGGCGTCGATCGACTTCCTCGACGAAAAGGGCGCCCTCATCCGGTCCGTCGCCCCCAACACGCCGTGATGGGGCACGCGATGGCAGCGCGTCCGCTCCTCGTCGCGGCGGCGGCCTTCGCGCTCGCCGGCTGCGCCGCGTCGGGTGGGGCGGGGCCGCAGGCGGCATCCGCCGGGCCGGCTGCGCCTACCGTCCATTCGGCCCCTTTCCCGAGCACCTATCGTCCGCCGGCAACCCGGCCGGTCGCTCTGGTCGGCGCCACCGTGCTCACCGCGACGGGGGAGGAGATCGCCAACGGCACGGTGCTGATGGAGAATGGAAAGATTGCCGCGGTCGGCGCCGGGCTGCCGGTTCCGGCGGGCTATCGGGCGATCGACGCGCGCGGCAAGTGGGTGACGCCGGGGGTGATCGACGCCCATTCGCATCTCGGCGCCTGGTCGCAGCCCGACAGCGTCGGCGCGCTCAACGACGTCAACGAGATGACCGACCCCAATACGGCGCAGATGTGGGTCGAACATTCGATCTGGCCGCAGGACCCCGGTTTCGACACGGCGCGCGAGGCGGGCGTGACGACGCTGATGGTGCTTCCGGGCTCCGCGAACCTGTTCGGCGGCCGCACCGTCACGCTCAAGAACGTGCCGTCGGCCACCGTCCAGGGCATGAAATTTCCCGATGCCCCCTATGGCATCAAGATCGCCTGCGGCGAGAATCCCAAGCGCGTCTATGGCGCGCGCGGCCGGTCGCCGGCGACGCGGATGGGTAATGTCGCGGGCTATCGCAAGGCGTGGATCGACGCCGCCGACTATGCGCGCAAATGGGACCGGTGGGAAAGCGGCGACCGCACCGGCGAGCCGCCGAAGCGCGACCTGCAGCTCGAAACGCTCGCCGGGGTGCTGAAGGGCGAGATATTCGTCCAGAACCATTGCTACCGTTCCGACGAGATGGCGAACATGATCGACATCGCGCACGAATTCGGCTTTCGCATCCGCGCCTTCCATCACGCGAACGAGGCGTACAAGATCGCGCCCCTGCTGGTGAAGGAGGACATCTGCGTCGCCACCTGGGCCAACTGGTGGGGCTACAAGATGGAGGTGTTCGACGCGATCGAGGAGAATGCCGCGCTCGTCGAGGCGGCGGGCGGCTGCGCGATCATCCATTCCGACGACCCGGTCCTGATCCAGCGCTTGAATCAGGAGGCGGCGGTGGCGCTGTCGGCTGCCTGGCGCGCCGGGCTGAAGATCGAAAAGGCCCGGGCGATCCGCTGGTTCACCGCCAACCCGGCCCGGGCACTCGGCATCGCCGACCGGGTCGGCACGCTCGAACCGGGCAAGAATGCCGACGTCGTGCTGTGGAGCGCCGATCCCTTCAGTATCTATGCGCGCGCCGACAAGGTCTGGATCGACGGCGGTCTCGTCTTCGATCGCGACGATCCAACCTATCGGCGCCATTCCGACTTTCTGGTCGGACAAGCGGGAGAAAGGCCATGATCCGCTTCCTCGCCGCCTGCGCGGCGCTCGCTCTCGCGGCGCCCGCGGCCGCCGAAACCATCGCCATCGTCGACGCGACGCTGCTGACGATGACCGAGGCCGGGACGATCGGGAAGGGGACGGTCCTGATCCGCGACGGACGCATCGCGTCGATCGGCGCAAATGTCGCGGTCCCGCCCGATGCGCGCATCGTCGACGGACGCGGCGGCGTCGTCACGCCGGGCTTCATCCAGGCCGACAGCACCCTAGGCGCGGTCGAGGTCAGCCAGGTGCCGGCGAGCGCCGACCGCGCGACGCACAGCCGGACGATCAGCGCCGGCTTCGACATTTCGCTGGGGCTCAATCCCGATTCGATCCTGCTGCCGGTCTCGCGGCTTGCGGGAATCACGCACGCGGTCACCACGCCGCTCTACGACGACCGGTCCGGGCGCGACCTGCAATTCTCGGGACAGGCCGCGGTGATCGATCTGGCGCAGCGCCCCGACATGGTCACGCGGCCGCGCGTGGCGATGGTGCTCGAAATGGGGGAGGGTGGTGCCGAACGCGCGGGCGGCGCGCGCGGATCGGCGATCGTGGCGCTGCGCGCGACGCTCGCCGACGTCCGCCATTTCGCGCGTCACCGCGCCGCTTACGACCGTGGGGAAGGGCGGCCGCAGACGCTGTCGCGCATCGACCTCGAAGCGCTGGTGCCGGTGGCGGAAGGCCGCATGCCGCTGATCGTCAAGGTCGATCGTGCGTCGGACATCGTCGAGATGATCGCGCTGGCCCGCGAGGAGGGACTGCGCATCATCCTCGACGGCGCCGAAGAGGGCTGGCGGGTGGCCGATGCCATCGCGGCGGCGAAGGTGCCGGTCATCGTCGACCCGCTGGCCAATCTGCCGCACAGCTTCTCGCAGGTCGGCGCGTCGATGGACAACGCCGCGCGGCTGCACGCCGCCGGGGTCGCCGTCGTCCTCAAGGCCGGCAGCGGCGTCGCGCATCGCGCGCGCGAACTGCGCTACAGCGCCGGCAACGCTGTGGCCTGGGGCCTGCCGCACGATGCCGCGGTGGCCGCCATCACCATCAACCCGGCGCGCGTTTTCGGGGTCGCCGACCGCATCGGGTCGCTGGCCGTCGGGCGCGCGGCCGACCTGATATTGTGGAGCGGCGATCCGCTCGAGCCGCTGTCGCAGCCCCGCCTGATCTTCGTCGAGGGGCTCGAAAAGCCGCTGACCGCCCGGCCGCTAGACCTGCGCGACCGCTATTTGCCCTGAGCTTCGGCTCAGGGCAGCGGCTTGCCGTCGACGTCGATCAGCTTCACGGCCGGATAGCGCTCGCGCAGCGCCGCGATCCACTGCTTCGAATCGCCGGCAAGGATCAGCGTCGCCCGATCGCTCCGGATATGTCCGGCGACCGTTGCGGCGATGTCTTCGGGGGATGGCGGCGCCTTCGCGGACACTTCGGATGCGAGCACGTCGAGCGACGCATCGCTGGCAACCAGCGTCGAGAGATAGTTGGCGAGACCCGCCGCGCGCTCGGTCTGGCTCGACAGTCCGTTGGCGACGAACGTCGCGCGGTCGGCGATCCGGGCGGCGTCCATGGGTTCGCTGCGCAGGCGCGGGGATCAGGCGGCGCATCGGAATCTCCCTGAATAGCGCAAGGGCTTCGGGCAAAGAGGGGGTCAGCGGAGCAGCGAAATGCCGTCGCGTCGCACCACGCGGCCGCGCTGCATGACGAACAGCGGCCGCTCGGTCGTGCGGATGTCGGTGAGCGGGTTGCCGGGGACGGCGACGATGTCGGCCCATTTGCCGGGCGTCAGCGTGCCCATCTCGGCTTCGAGGCCGATCAGCCGCGCCGCATTGCTGGTGCCCGCGAGCAGCGCCGCGCCGGGACGCATTCCCGCCTCGACCATCAGCGCGAACTCCATCGCATTGCGGCCGTGGCCATCGGGACGGACCGTCGCGTCGGTCCCGAGCGCGATCGGGACTCCGATGCGCAGCGCGGCGCGGAACATGTCCGCGTGCGCGGCGGCGGCGACGTGCGCCTTTTCGGCAATATTGGGGGGATAGCCGTCGGCGTGGCTCTCGACCCAGTCGAGCGCCATGAAGGTCGGAACCAGATACACGCCTTTCGCGCGCATCAGTTTCAGCGTGTCCTCGGACAGGAAACTGCCATGCTCGATCGAATCGATGCCTGCCTCGACCGCCAGCCGCGAAGCCGCGTCGCCGTGCGAGTGCGCGGCGACCTTGCGTCCCCATTTATGGGCCTCGCCGATCACCGCCTCCAGCTCCTCGCGCGTCAGCTGCGGCACGTCGACGGGGTCGTAGGACAGCACGCCGCCGGAGGCGCAGACCTTGATTGCGTCGGCGCCCCACTTGATCTGGTCGCGCACCGCCTCGCGGCACTGGTCGGCGCCGGTGCAGACGCCCTCGCGCGGGGTCAGGGGCGCGACGCGCTGCGCCGGAAAGGGTGGCCGGTCGCAGCTGCCGCCGGTCGCGGTGATCGCATTGCCGGCGGCTAGGATGCGGGGCCCCGGCGTCAGGTCCGCCGCGATCGCGTTGCGGAGTCCCACATCGATGAACTCGCGGCCGCCGACATGGCGCACCGCCGTGAAACCGGCCTCGAGCGTCCGGCGCGCGTTGGCGGCGGCATAGAAGGCCATTTCGGTCGGGTTGCGCATCAGCTCGTTGAGCGTCTTGCGATAGTAATTCTCGTCGGGTTCGAGCGTCAGGTGCGAGTGGACGTCGATGAAGCCCGGCAGCAGCGTCGCGTCGCCCAGGTCGATGACCTCGGCGCCTTCGGGAATCGCCGCATCGCCGCCCACCGCGACGATCCGGCCGGCCCGCACGACGACGACGGCATCGCTGCGCAGTCGTTCGCTCGTCGCGTCGAACAGGTGCGCGGCGCGAAGCACGACCGTTTTTTCGCCATCCTGCGCCGATCCGGTCGCGCCGGCGCAGAGCAGAAGGGCGCCCGCCAGTCCCGCGCGCGCGATGCGTTGAATGGCTTTCAGCATGGCATGTCCCCCGACCCCTTCGGCAAAGACGCGAACGCCCTATCGCATAGGAGCGACGAGTGCGCCGAATCCGCCAGCGCGATAGCGGATTTCGCGTCGCCATCCATCCTGTTCATGCGCGGCAGCAACAGGGGAGCAGCATGTCCAAGAGCCGGATCGAGGGATCGTTCGTCGCCACCGTCACACCGTTCGACAGCCGCGGAGAGATCGATTTCGGCGCCTGGCGGACGCTGATCGACCATCAGCATCGCCACGGCACCGCGGCGATGCTGTTCCTGGGATCGACCGGCGAACCGTCGCTGCTGTCGCCCGAGGAAAAGCAGCGGGTGATCGTCGAGACCGCGAAGATGCGGCCGCCGGGGATGCTCTTCTATTACGGCTGCACCGGAGCCTCGACGGCGCAGGTGATCGACAATGTGCGCTTTGCCGCCGCCAACGGCGCCGACGGCGCGATCATCGCCGCGCCTCCCTATATCTGCGCGCCGGAGACCGATATCGAGCAATTCTATCTCGACGTCGCCGATGCGGCGGACTTGCCGCTCGGCATCTACAACAACCCGCCGCGCGTGAAGACCGACCTTCATTGGGACCAGCTGCTGCGGCTTTTCCGCCATCCCAATATCGTCGTGCACAAGGAATCGACGGGGCGCGTCGGGCAGGTGGCGCAGATATTGGCGGCCGCACCCGACGTTTCGGTGATGTGCTGCGATTCCCCCAATCTCGGGCTGGTCGTGCCGACGATGGCGTTGGGCGGGCACGGGACCGCGAACATGAGCGGCAATCTGGCTCCGGCCGAAATGGCGGCGATCTCGAAACCCTGGACGGGTGCCGACGATGCCGCCGCTTTTCGCGAGCGCTATCTGGAGCTGCTGCCGCTGCTGCATTTTCATTACTCGGCGATCAACCCGGTCGCCATCAAGTCGCTGATGCGTGCCTGCGGGTTGCCGGTCGGCGAATTGCGCCGGCCGCTTCGCGGTCTGTCGCCGGCGCAGGTCGAGACGGGGCTGGAATTCATCCGCACGAGCGGAATGGGGGCTCGCTACGGCTATACCACTGGGACGTCGTGAACAGGGCGCGGCGTTCGCGCGATCCCTGGAGCGTCCGGGAACGGCCGGATTTTCGGTCAGGCGCGGGAAACCCACGGTCCGGCTCGCACGGTTATTGACCTGGCCTCGCCCTTTACCCATGCGGACGGCTTGCTTGGGCAAGCGTGGGCCGGGGGGCGGGGCGCTTGATTCGGGCGCGACAAGGATCAAAGGTTTCGTCCCCGTTCATGACCATATTCCAGCGCTTCGCGCCGCACGCGCATGACATCGCCATCGACCTCGGGACGGTGAACACCGTCATTTACGTTCGCGGTCGGGGGATCGTGCTCAACGAACCGTCGGTCATCGCGCTCGAAACGCGCGACGGGATTCGCCACGTCAAGGTCGTCGGCAACGACGCCAAGCCGATGATGGGCAAGACGCCCGCCAATATCGAGGCGATCCGGCCGCTCCGCGACGGGGTGATCGCCGACATCGACGTCGCCGAACAGATGATCAAGCATTTCATCGACAAGGCGCTCGGCGGGCCGAGCCGCCTGCGCCGCCGCAGCCATGTCGTCGTCTGCGTCCCCTCCTGCTCGACGCATGTCGAGCGCCGCGCGATCCGCGACGCGGCCTCCAACGCCGGCGCCGTCAGCGTCCAGCTGATCGAGGAACCGCTGGCCGCGGCGATCGGCGCCGGGCTGCCCGTGACCGAACCGCGCGGAACGATGGTCGTCGACATCGGCGGCGGCACGACGGAGGTCGCGGTGCTGTCGCTCGGCGGCGTCGCCCACAGCAGTTCGGTGCGCGTCGGCGGCGACAAGATGGACGACATGATCGCCTCGTCGATCCGCCGCAAGCACAACATGATGATCGGCGAAATGACCGCCGAGCGCGTCAAGCTCGCGATCGGCTCGGCCGTCGCGCCGCAGGGCGAGGGCATCGTCATGGCTGTCAAGGGACGCGACCTCGTCACCGGCCGGCCGTCCGAAGTCCAGGTGTCCGAGGCGGAGATCGCGGAGGCGCTCGCCGAACCCGTCGGCCAGATCGTCAGCGCGGTGAAGGCGGCGCTCGAACGCACGCCCCCCGAACTGTCGGCCGACATCATCGATGAAGGCATCACGCTGACCGGCGGCGGGGCGCTGCTGCGCCGCATGGACCAGGCGATCGCCAAGGCGACCGGCCTGCCCGTCCGGGTAGCGGAAGACGCGCTGATCTGCGTCGCGATGGGCGCGGGCCTGACCTTCGACGATCAAAGCTATCGCGGTATATTGATGGCCGCCTGACGGCCGCGCAGGGCCGATGGGAATAGCCTTTCGGCCGCCGAACCCTCATCCCCCGCCCGCCACCGTTGGCGGCTGCGACGGGGGAATAGGTTGGTTGTGCACGGAAAGAACATTAAGAGAACAAATGGCGGCTGTCAAGCTGCGCATGCACGCGATGGCGACACAGTTTGAAATGCGTCGCGTGACTTTGCTTGGAAGGGAGGCGCCCGCCGCCGCCCCACGCTCCCCTCGGTTGACGTAAACGGTAACTTGTCTAACGGTCGCTGCATCGGAACGGGAGACATCTATGAGCAAGGAACCGCAATTCGATCTTTCGGGGCGCGTCGCGCTGGTGACGGGGGCGTCGTCGGGGCTCGGTGCCGGGTTCGCGCGGGCGCTGGCCGCGGCGGGCGCGAAAGTCGTGCTGGCCGCGCGGCGCGCCGACCGGCTCGCCGAACAGGTCGCCGCGATCGAGGCGGCGGGCGGGCAGGCGGTCGCGGTGTCGCTCGACGTGACCGACGAGGCATCGACGAAGGCCGCCTATGATGCCGCGGAGGCGGCGTTCGGCACCGTCGATACGATCATCGCCAACGCCGGCGTGGCGACCGAGAAGGTGGCACTGGGGCTAGCGGTCGAAGAGGTCGACGGCCTGCTCGCCGCCAATATCCGCGGCGTCTTCCTGACCGTGACCGAGGGCGCGCGGCGGCTCGAAGCCGCGGGCAGCCGCGAGCGGCAGCACGGCCGCGTCGTCATCATCGGCTCGATCACCGCCGACAAGGTGTTCCCGGCGACCTCGGTCTATGGCGCGACCAAGGCGGCGGCGCGCCACATGGGCAAGGCCTTCGCGCGCGAATGGGCGCGGCGCGGGATCAACGTGAACGTCATCCAGCCCGGCTATTTCGAATCCGAGATGACCGCCGAACTGTTCAGCAGCGAGGCGGGCCGCAAGTTCGTCGCCAGCTTCCCGCGCCAGCGGCTGCGCCCGGCCAGCGACCTCCATGCGCCGCTGCTCTTCCTCGCCTCCGACGCGTCGGCGGGGGTGACCGGCAGCGTCATCACCGTCGACGACGGGCAGACCTTGTGACGGACGAAGCGAAGCGCGAACTGATCGTCGAGCGGCGCGGCGCGGTCGAGATCGCGACGCTCAACCGGCCCGAGCGGCTGAATGCGCTGAACGAAGGGCTGGTCGAGGCGCTGAACGCCTATTTCGGCGGGCTCGCCGAACGCAAGGATGTGCGCGTCGTGCTGCTGCGCGGCGCCGGTCGCGGTTTCTGCGCCGGGCTCGACATCCAGGAGGACCGGGCCGGCGACGAAACGCCGGTGTTGCGCACGCTGCGGACCCAGACCGATATCGGCAATATCTATCGCAGGATGCGCGCCTGTCCGCAGCCGATCATCGCGCTCGGCCACGGCGCCGCGGCGGGCGGGGGGCTGTCGCTGCTGCTCGCGTCGGACGTGCGCTACGGCGCGCCCAGTTTTCGTTGCAACGCCGCCTACATCCGCATCGGGCTCGGCGGCTGCGACATGGCGTCGAGCTATTTCCTGCCGCGCCTCGTCGGGGCGAGCCTCGCGTCGGAGATGATCCTGACCGGGCGCTTCGTCGGCGCGGAGCGGGCGCTCGCGGCGGGGCTGATCAGCGAGATCGTCGACGAGGACAAGCTGCTCGACCGCGGGCTCGCGCTCGCCGAAGAGATGCTCGCGACCAGCCCATGGGGCTTGCGTCTGTCCAAGCAGGCGCTGAACCTCAACATCGACGCGCCGAGCCTGGAAGCGGCGATGGCGATCGAGGACCGGCAGCAGGTGATTCTGTCGGCGACCGAGGATTACAAGGAAGCGCTCACCGCTTTCCTCGACAAGCGCCCGCCCGAATATCGCGAGCGATAGCGGGCCTTCGGAAGAAAGGACGGCGTTCGGGCGCCCCGGCCCCGGAAAGGCGAGCCGGATTCGAGCAGAACAGGAACGGAAGCGGGCGGCGGCCGTTTCGGGAACGACCCGAACGGAAACGGAACGACCCGCGTGCCCGAAGATCAGCCATCCGCCGATGCCTCCGACGCTCCCGCAACGCTATCCGCGCTGGCGGCGGCGGTCGATCGCTGCACGCGCTGCCCACTCTATCGCCACGCGACGCAGGGCGTGGCGGGCGAGGGGCCAAAGAGCGCGCGCATCATGCTGATCGGCGAACAGCCGGGCGATCAGGAGGACCGGCAGGGCCGGCCGTTCGTCGGCCCGGCGGGACGGCTTCTCGACGCCGCGCTGGACGAGGCCGGGCTCGACCGCCGGCGGCTTTTCCTCACCAATGCGGTCAAGCATTTCAAGTTCACGCCGCGCGGCAAGCGGCGGCTGCACCAGACCCCGACCACCGGAGAGGTCGACATCTGCCGCTGGTGGCTCGACAGGGAGCGCGCATTGGTGCAGCCCGATCTCATCGTCACGCTGGGCGCCACCGCGCTGCGCGGGGTGACGGGAAAGAGCGCGAGCATCCGGTCGATGCGCGGGCACGCGGTGGAACTGGAAGGAGGCGCAAGACTGGTCGCGACGGTCCATCCGTCCTTCCTGCTTCGCATGCCCGATCGCGAGCGCGCGGCGCAGGAGCGCGCCGCCTTCGTCGCCGACCTCGTCCGGGCGCGGACGCTGCTGGCGTGACGGGGGTGGTCTGATGGCGCGCACGGCGGCCTGGCTCGAACCGCATCCGCATGGCCTCTACGTGCGGCCGGCCGATCTGTGGATCGACCCGTCGCGCCCGGTCGAGCGCGCAGCGGTGACGCACGGCCATGCCGACCATGCGCGCAGCGGCCATCACGCGGTTTTCGCGACGCCGGAGACGCTGGCGATCATGGCGCTGCGCTATGGCGTCGATACCGCGGCGAGCCGCAATGCCGCCTTCGCCTACGGCGACGGGTTCGAACGCGGCGGGGTGCGCTTTTCCTTCCACCCCGCCGGCCATGTCCTCGGCAGCGCGCAGATCGCGATGGAATATCGCGGCGAGCGGATTGTCGTCACCGGCGATTACAAGCGCCGCGCCGACCCGACCTGTGCGCCGTTCGAAATCGTCCCCTGCGATATCTTCATCACCGAGGCGACCTTCGGCCTCCCGGTGTTCCGCCATCCGCCGACCGACGGAGAAATTGCGAAGCTGCTCGCTGCGGTGCGCGCCGAGCCTGACCGCTGCGTGCTCGTCGGCGCCTATGCGCTGGGCAAGGCGCAGCGCGTGATCGCCGAACTGCGCCGCGCGGGATGGGATGCGCCGATCTTCATCCACGGCGCGCTCGAACGCATGTGCGCGCTCTACGCCGACCATGGCGTCGCGCTCGGCGAGCTGCGGCTGGTCGGCAAGACCGCGAAGGCGGAAATGGCGGGGCAGGTCGTGCTCGCGCCGCCCTCCGCCCTGCACGACCGCTGGTCGCGGCGGCTGCCCGATCCGATCACCGCGATGGCCTCGGGCTGGATGCGGGTGCGCCAGCGCGCGCGGGCGCGCATGGTCGAACTGCCGCTCGTTATCTCCGACCATGCCGACTGGGATGAACTCACCGCGACGATCGCCGAGGTCGAACCGCGCGAAAGCTGGATCACCCACGGCAGCGAAGAAGGGCTGCTGCGCTGGTGCGAGCTGACGCAGCGCCGGGCGCGCGCGCTGCATCTCGTCGGGCGCGATCTGGAGGAAGAGGCGTGAAGCGCTTCGCGGCCCTGATCGACCGGCTGGTCTACACGCGTTCGCGCAACAGCAAGCTGGCGCTGATCGTCGATTATCTTCGGCACACGCCTGATCCCGATCGCGGCTGGGCGCTCGCGGCGCTGACCGACGCGCTCGATTTCCCGGCGGT
Source organism: Sphingopyxis sp. 550B (assembly GCF_057401805.1). NCBI lineage: Bacteria > Pseudomonadati > Pseudomonadota > Alphaproteobacteria > Sphingomonadales > Sphingopyxidaceae > Sphingopyxis > Sphingopyxis sp. 550B. Next base: position 1,530,354 of record NZ_CM171610.1, read on the forward strand.
GAAGGCGGGGACGGTCCGAGCGCTGCTCGCGACGCGGATCGATGAGGAGTTGTTCCGCCTGTCGCGCCATTTCGTCGGCGACACGGCGGAGACCGCGGCGCTGCTGTGGCCGGACGGTTCAGGGAAAAAGGGCGATATCAGCGTTTCCGCCGCCGTCGACGCCTTGTCCGCCGCGACGCGCAGCGATGCGCCCGCGGTCCTTGCTTCACTGCTCGACCGGCTCGACGCCGACGGCCGCTATGCGCTGCTCAAGCTGGCGCTCGGCGGGATGCGGGTCGGGGTGTCGGCGCGACTCGCGAAGCAGGCCTTCGCGCAGGCGTTCGATGTGCCGGTCGATGACGTCGAGGAATTGTGGCACGCGATCCCGCCGCCCTATGCGCCGCTCTTCGCGTGGGGCGAGGGGCGCGCTGCCCGGCCCGACCTCGCCGACGTCGCCTTCTTTCGCCCCTTCATGCTCGCGCACCCGCTGGGCGAGGACGAGGCGATCGATTTCGCCGCCTTTGCCGCCGAATGGAAATGGGACGGTATCCGCGTCCAGATCGCGCGCGGCGGCAGCGCGGGCGGTGGCGAGACGCGCCTCTACAGCCGCGGCGGCGAGGATATCGGCGCCGCCTTTCCGGAACTGCTCGCCGCCTTCGACCAAGATGCGGTGATCGACGGCGAACTGCTGGTACGCGGCGAGGCGCAGGGCGGGGTCGAGGGCGGCGCCGCCAGCTTCAACGCGCTCCAGCAGCGGCTCGGGCGCAAGACGGTGACGAAACGGATGCTCGCCGACTATCCCGCCTTCGTGCGCGTCTACGACCTGCTCGGCGTTGACGGCAACGACCTGCGCCTGCTGCCGTGGACCGAGCGGCGGCGGCAGCTGGAAGCGTTCGTGCCGCGGCTCGCGATCAGCCATTTCGACCTGTCGCAGGTCATCGAGGCGCGTGATTTCGCGCATCTGGCGGAACTGCGCGCGGGCGCGCGCGACGCGGCGATCGAGGGGGTGATGCTCAAGCGGCGCGATGCGCCTTATGTTGCCGGTCGCCGCGCCGGGCTGTGGTACAAGTGGAAGCGCGATCCGCTAACCGCCGACTGCGTGATGATGTATGCGCAGCGCGGCAACGGGCGGCGCGCCAGCTTCTATTCGGACTACACTTTCGGGTGCTGGTCCGACGCGGGCGAGTTGCTGCCCGTCGGCAAGGCCTATTCGGGCTTCACCGACCAGGAGCTGAAATGGCTCGACCAGTTCGTGCGCGACCACACCACCGATCGCTTCGGCCCGGTGCGCGAGGTCGAAAAGACGCTGGTGCTGGAGGTCGCCTTCGATTCGATCCATCCGTCGAAGCGGCACAAGTCGGGGCTCGCGATGCGCTTCCCGCGCATCGCCCGCATCCGGCGCGACAAACCGGCGGAAGAGGCCGACCGCATCGCGACACTGAAGGCGATGACGACATGACTGGCCGGGCAGGAAAATTTGCCTTCGCAGGGTTGTAAGCGCTAAGCGCGATACCGAGTTAGAAACCCTATCCGTTCAAGCAAAAAATGGAGACTGCCATGACGATCGCCTTCCCGCCCCTGCCCTATGCGCAGGATGCCCTCGCGCCGCATATCTCGGCCGACACGCTCGCGACGCATCATGGCAAGCATCACAAGACTTATGTCGATAAGGTCAACGCCGCGATCGAGGGCACCGACCTTGCGGACAAGAGCCTCGAGGACATCGTTCGCCACGCCGAAAGTACCGGCAACAAGGGGCTGTTCAACAACTCTGCCCAATCTTGGAACCACGCGTTCTACTGGAACAGCCTGGCTCCGGTAAAGACCGCGCCGGCGGGCGATCTCGCCGCAGCGATTGATCGCGATTTCGGCTCGCTCGACGAACTTAAGCAGAAACTCAAGGACACCGCGGTCAACCACTTCGCCTCGGGCTGGGCCTGGCTCGTCGCCAAGGACGGCAAGCTGTCGGTCACCGACACGCACGACGCGGGGACCGAGGCAACCGGCGGCGCCAAGCCGCTGCTCGTCATCGACGTGTGGGAGCATGCCTATTACATCGACCGCAAGAACGTCCGCCCCGATTATGTGAACGCGGTGGTCGACGAGCTGCTCAACTGGGATTTCGCGGCCGAGAATCTGGCGCGCGACGGCGCCTGGACCTACCCAGCGGCGTGACGAAGGCCCGTCGTCCGGTAAGCGCCGGATGACGACGGGCGATACGGGGCGCGGACCGGCGGCGACCGGTCCGCGCACCCCTATCGTCCCCGCGGGGCTTGGCCTATAGCGCCGCCATGACGATCAGCCTTTTCGAACTGTTCAAGATCGGCGTCGGTCCGTCGAGTTCGCACACCGTCGGGCCGATGGTCGCGGGCCGCCGCTTCGGCGAGTGGCTCGATGCGCATGGCCTGCTGGACCGCACGGCGCATGTCGAGGCCGACCTCTATGGCTCGCTGGCGCTGACCGGCAAGGGACACGCCTCCGATACCGCGCTCGTCGCGGGCCTGGCGGGGGAGGTGCCCGCGACGACCGACCTTGCCGCGATCCAGGCGCACTGGGCGCGCGCCGAGTGCGAAGGCCGTCTCGACCTGCTCGGGCGGGTTCCGGTGCGCTTCGAACCGAAGCGCGACCTGCATTTCCAGATGCGCCAGCGCCAACCCTTCCACACCAACGCGCTCAGCTTCACCGCGCGCGACGCGGACGGCGAGATACTGGCGAAGCGCATGTATTTCTCGATCGGCGGCGGCTTCGTCGTCGACGAGGAAGAGGCGGGACGCAACAGCCGCGGTGCCGAGGACGAGGTCGAGCTGCCCTTTCCCTTCACCTCGGGCGCCGACCTGATGGCGATGGGCGCGGCGTCGGGGAAGAGCTTCGCCGCGATGATGCTCGACAACGAACTCGTGCACCGCGACGCGGAGCAGGTGGAAGCGGGGCTCGACGCGATCGCGGCGGCGATGGATGCATCGATCGACGCGGGCTGCGCGAGCACCGGCATCCTGCCCGGCGGCCTCAAGGTCCGGCGCCGCGCGCCGCAGATCGCCGCCGACATCCGCGAGCGGCACGAAGCGAACCTGTCCGAACCGCTCGCGATGATGGACTGGATCAACCTGTGGGCGATGGCGGTGAACGAGGAGAATGCCGCCGGCGGCCGCGTCGTCACCGCGCCGACCAACGGCGCCGCGGGGATCATCCCGGCGGTGATCCGCTATTACCGGCGCGGCTGCCGCGGCGATGCGGCGGGGGTGCGGACCTTCCTGCTGACGGCGGGGGCCATCGGCGCGCTCTACAAGCGCAACGCCAGCATCTCGGGCGCGGAGGTCGGCTGCCAGGGAGAGGTCGGCGTCGCCTGCTCGATGGCGGCGGCGGGGCTGACCGCCGCGCTCGGCGGCACCAACGCGCAGATCGAGAACGCCGCCGAGATCGGCATGGAGCACAACCTCGGTCTCACCTGCGATCCGATCGGCGGCCTCGTCCAGATCCCCTGCATCGAGCGCAACGCGATGGGCGCCATCAAGGCCATCGACGCCAGCCGCATCGCGATGATCGGCGACGGCACCCATGTCGTCAGCCTCGACACGGTGATCGCGACGATGCTGCAAACCGGCCGCGACATGCGCGACAAATACAAGGAAACGTCGAAGGGCGGGCTGGCAGTCAGCGTGGTGGAGTGTTGAGCGACCTATAATCACCAATTGCGGAAGTAGATTCGCAGGTTAAGGTGATTGTTATGACAATCGAACTCATGCTCGTTTTTGGTATGGTTGCCGGGCTTGCTGTTGGGTTGGCGTTCGCGCGACCAAGAGTTGGCTGTTCGATCTTGTTAATTATCCCTGTCGCGATGTTGTTTTACGTAGCATGGTGGCAAAGCGGGCATCCAGCAGATCTCCGCTCAACAAGCGGGCTGGATTATCTTTTCGGTCCGCTTTGGCCAAGCCTTGGTGCATTGGTTGGATATTATTTCGGTAAGTGGTTGAAGGCACTTACTCAAAAGCTGTAGCTGCTCGTTCTTTAAGCTACGTCAATCCGCTTCGGCCCCGGCAATTCCCCGCGCAGCATGTGCATCTTCGGCTGCAGGTGGCGGCGCCGCGGACAGATGACTCTTTCTGCAGGCAGGGTGGGGGCGACTCGAATCGCCTGACGGTCCGCCGGACGCTTGCATTGCGTCGGTGATTGCGTGATGGGGACCTGCGAGAAGGAGACCGCCCCATGAAAACCCGCGCCGCCGTCGCGTTCGAAGCGAAGAAACCGCTCGAAATCGTCGAACTCGACCTCGAAGGCCCGAAGGCGGGCGAGGTGCTGGTGGAGATCATGGCGACGGGCATCTGCCATACCGACGCCTATACGCTCGACGGTTTCGACAGCGAGGGCATCTTTCCGTCGGTGCTCGGCCACGAAGGCGCGGGCATCGTGCGAGAGGTCGGCGCGGGCGTGACGTCGGTGAAGCCCGGCGACCATGTGATTCCGCTCTACACCCCCGAATGCCGCCAGTGCAAAAGCTGTCTTTCGGGCAAGACCAACCTGTGCACCGCGATCCGCGCGACGCAGGGCAAGGGGCTGATGCCCGACGGCACGACGCGCTTTTCCTACAAGGGGCAGCCGATCTTCCATTATATGGGCTGCTCGACCTTCTCCAACTTCACCGTGCTGCCCGAGATCGCGGTCGCGAAGATTCGCGAGGATGCGCCGTTCCAGACGAGCTGCTACATCGGCTGCGGCGTCACCACCGGCGTCGGCGCGGTCGTCAACACCGCGAAGGTGCAGGCGGGCGAGAATGTCGTCGTCTTCGGTCTCGGCGGCATCGGGCTCAACGTGATCCAGGGTGCAAAGATGGTCGGTGCCGACAAGATCATCGGCATCGACATCAACCCCGATCGCGAGGAATGGGGCCGCAAGTTCGGCATGACGCACTTCATCAACTCGAAGGGCCTTTCGCGCGACGAGACGGTGGCGAAGGTCGTCGAGGCCACCGACGGCGGCGCCGACTACAGCTTCGACGCCACCGGCAATACCGAGGTGATGCGCACCGCGCTCGAATGCTGCCACCGCGGCTGGGGCGAGAGCATCGTCATCGGCGTCGCCGAGGCGGGCAAGGAAATCGCGACACGCCCGTTCCAGCTCGTCACCGGCCGCGTGTGGAAGGGCACGGCCTTCGGCGGCGCCAGGGGCCGCACCGACGTGCCGAAGATCGTTGACTGGTACATGAACGGCAAGATCGCGATCGATCCGATGATCACCCACGTCCTGACGCTGGAGGAGATCAACAAGGGCTTCGACCTGATGCACGCGGGCGAAAGCATCCGCAGCGTCGTGGTGTATTAAAGCACCAGGGGCAGCAAAAAAACTGTTGTGTCCCCGCGAAGGCGGGGACCCATGCCCATCGGTGCGATCCGATACCACCGGAGATGGGTCCCCGCCTTCGCGGGGACACACGGAATTGAGGAAGGGGAGCGATACAGTGACCGGACCCTATGTCCTGACCTTCAGTTGCAACGATGCCGTCGGCATCGTCGCGGCCGTGACGGGGTTGCTCGCCGAAGCCGACGGCTTCATCCTCGACAGCCAGCAATATGCCAATCTCGAATCGGGGCGCTTCTTCATGCGGGTCGCGTTCCGCGCCGCGGGACCCCGCTTTCCCGAAGGGCTCGCCGCAGTGCAGGCGGCGTTCGCGCCGATCGTCGAACGCTTCGCGATGGATGCGCGCATTCGCGACGCGGCGCAAAAGCCGCGCTTCGTCATCGCCGTATCGCAGGGCAGCCACTGCCTCAACGACCTGCTCCACCGCTGGTCGACGGGGAATCTGGCGATCGACGTCGTCGGGGTCGTGTCGAATCACGAGCATCTGCGGCGGCTTTCCGAATGGCATGGCGTGCCCTTTCATCATCTGTCCGTCAGCGACGCCAACCGCGCCGAACAGGAGGCCGCGATCCTCGACGTCATGGCGCGCGGCAAGGCCGATTATCTGGTGCTCGCGCGCTATATGCAGGTGTTGTCGACCGACCTGTCGGCGCGGCTCATCGGCCGCTGCATCAATATCCATCACAGCTTCCTGCCGGGTTTCAAGGGCGCGCGGCCCTATCACCGCGCGCACGAGCGCGGGGTGAAGCTGATCGGCGCGACCGCGCATTTCGTGACCGGCGACCTCGACGAAGGCCCGATCATCGAACAGGCGGTCGAGCGTGTCGATCATCGCCATTCGGTCGACGACCTGATCCGCACCGGCCGCGATATCGAGGCGCAGGTGCTCGCGCGCGCGGTGCGCTGGGTCGCCGAACAGCGCGTGCTGATCGATGGGTGCAAGACGGTGGTCTTCCGCTAGGCAACGCTATAGGTATCGATTCGCAACCAGAATCAGGAGGAGCGGACATATGTACAGCCACAATATGGTCGGGTCGAACGACCTCGATGCATCGCGGAAATTCTATGATGCGACCTTCCAGGCGATCGGCGGCAAGCCGGGGATCCAGGACGACAAGGGGCGCCTGATCTATATGCACAACGGCGGTCTGTTCCTGGTGACGGCGCCGATCGACGGGCAGCCGGCGACCGCGGGCAACGGCTGCACCATCGGTATCGCGATGGCCAATCCCGAACAGGCCGACGCGTGGCATCGCGCCGGGGTCGAAGCGGGCGGCACCGCGATCGAAGACCCGCCGGGCGTGCGCGAAGGCAATGGCATGAAGATGTATCTCGCCTATCTGCGCGATCCGTCGGGCAACAAGCTCTGCGCCCTGCACCGGATGTGAGGACGGTCGTGCGCGGCGAAGCGGGATTGCTGGCGGATCTGGATGCGCTCGCGATTCCCTTTGCCGCGCACGAACATGTCGCGGTGTTCACCGTCGCCGAGAGCGAGAAGGTCAGCGCCGCGATCCCCGGTGCGCACAGCAAGAACCTGTTCCTCAAGGATGCCGGCGGCGCCTTCTGGCTCGTCACCGTGCCGGCCGCGGCGCGCGTCGACCTGAAGGCGTTGCCCGATGCGATCGGCTGCAAGCGCGTGAGCTTCGGCAAGCCGGAGGATATGGAGCGGCTGCTCGGCATCCAGCCGGGATCGGTGACGCCGCTCGCCGCGATCAACGCGCCGCCGGGCAGCATCGCCGTCGTGCTCGATGCGGGCCTGGCCGCCGCGAGCCGCGTCAACGTCCATCCGCTGCGCAATACCGCGACGCTGGGGCTCGCCGGGGCGGCGATCCTCGACCTTCTGCGCCATTGGGGGCATGATCCGCTGGTGGCGCCCATTCCCGTTCAGGCCATCGCATGACCATCGAAACCCTTTCGACGACCCGCAGCCATGGCGGCACGCAAAGCGTCTGCCGCCATGCGAGCGACACGACCGCGACCGACATGAGCTTCGCGATCTTTGTGCCCGACCATGCGGAAGGCGCGAAACTGCCGGTGCTCTGGTATCTGTCGGGGCTGACCTGCACCCATGCCAATGTGATGGAGAAGGGCGAGTATCGCGCCGCCTGCGCGGCGCACGGCATCATCTTCGTCGCGCCCGACACCTCGCCGCGGGGGGAGGGCGTTCCCGGCGACCCCGATGCAGCCTGGGATTTCGGCCTCGGCGCGGGCTTCTATGTCGACGCGACCGTCGAACCATGGGCGAAGAACTACCGGATGCGCTCCTATATCGAGGACGAACTGCCCTCGCTGCTGCTGCGCCATTTCCCGATGGCCGACATGACGCGGCAGGGGATCAGCGGCCATTCGATGGGCGGCCATGGCGCGCTGACCGTGGCGCTGCGCACCCCCGACCGTTTCCGCTCGGTCTCGGCCTTCGCGCCGATCGTCGCGCCGACGCAGTGCCCATGGGGCGAAAAGGCGCTGGGCGGCTATCTGGGCCCCGACCGCGCGCTATGGACCGCCTATGATGCCTGCGCGCTGATCGACGGCGGCGCCCGGCTGCCCGACCTGCTGGTCGACCAGGGCGATGCGGACACATTCCTCGCCGAGCAGTTGAAGACGCCGCTTCTCGAAGAGGCGTGCCGAAAGGCCGGGCAGAAGGCGACGATCCGCATGCAGCCGGGTTACGATCACAGCTATTATTTCATCTCGACCTTCATGGCCGAGCATGTCGCATGGCATGCGGAGCGGTTGAAGGAGTAGGATTTAGGCGTAGGCTTTCCCCCCCCTCCCGCAAGCGGGAGGGGCAGCGAGGCTTGCGAACTTGTTCGCTAGCCGCAGCGGGGTGGGCTGGTCGCACCGTTGCTGCCCACCCCGACCCCTCCCGCAAGCGGGAGGGGAGATTATGGAATCAGCAAGCTGGATCCGGTCGTCCGCCCCGCTTCCAGATCGGCATGCGCGCGCGCCGCGTCCTGCAACCCATAGCGCTGGCCGACGGTAATCGCGACCGCCCCGCTTTCGATCATCTCGAACACGCGCGCGGCGCCCGCCGCGCGTTCGCCGGGGTCGAGATAATAGTCGAACAGCGTCGGCCGCGTGACGAACTGCGATCCATGCTGCGCGAGGACGCCCAGATTGACCCCGGTCACCGGTCCGCCGGCATTGCCGTAGCTGACGATCAACCCGCGCCGTGCGGTCGCCTTCAGCGACACGGTCCATGTCGCCATGCCGATGCCGTCGAAGGTCACGGGGACGCCCTGGCCGTCGGTGATCTCGCGAACATGCGCGGCGACATCGTCCTGCTTGTAGCGGATGACATGGTCGGCGCCGGCGTCGCGGGCCGTCTGCGCCTTGGCTTCGGTGCTGACGGTGCCGATCACCGTCGCGCCGACCGCCTTCAGCCATTGGACGAGGATCAGACCGACGCCGCCCGCCGCGGCATGGACCAGCACCGGCCAGCCCGCCTCGATCTTCGCGCAGCGCTCGACCAGCGCCTCGACGGTGCAGGCCTTGAGCAGCGCGGCGGCGGCGGTGTCGTCGTCGATGCCGGCCGGCAGTTTCATCAGCGATGCGGCGGGAACGATCCGCGCGCTCGCATAGGCGCCCCGCTGCGGGCCGAAGGTCGCGACGCGGTCGCCGGGCTGCAGGCCGTGGACGTCGAGGCCGGTCGCGACCACCTCGCCCGCCGCTTCGACGCCCAGTCCGCCGGGAAGCTCGATCGGATAGGTGCCGTCGCGATGATAGGTGTCGATATAGTTGAGCCCGATGGCGGTTTGGCGCACCAGCACCTGTCCGGCAGCGGGCGCGCCGAGCGTCACCTCGCGCCACTGGATAACCTCGGGACCGCCCTGCTCCGCGATGAACGCCTCGATTGCCTGCATGGCTGCTCTCCTGCTGGTCCGCTTCATCTGGAGCGAGCGGACAGGCAGCGCAAGGGTCGATGCGATCTAGGGTCCTGACCCTAAGCCCTCCTCTTCCGAGGAGGGGGTGAGTCAGCGGGGCGCGCGCGGCTTGCCCTTGCCGAAGGGCTTGGCCTTGAACCCGCCGGGCTTGCCATGGGGCTTGCGCGGCCCGTCCTTGCGCGGACCCCCTTCGCGTCGCGGCGGCCAGGTCGCGCCGCCGGGCGCCGGCGTGATCGCGACGCCATTGTCGTCTTCGCCATCCTTGTTGGCGCTGCGCTCGACCGCCTCGGCGAAGCGGTCGGCGATGGCGAGCGGAATGTTGAACAGCGTTTCGTTCGGGCCGATGCGGATCGCGCCGATTTCGTGCTTGGTGACATGGCCGCGGCGGCAGAGCAGCGGCAATATCCAGCGTGGGTCGGCATTGTGGCGGCGACCGATGTTGAGCCGGAACCAGACGCTGTCGTCGAAACCGTCGCGGTGCCCGCCGCGCTCGCGCGGTTCGCGTTCGGCGCGTTCGCCCCGCTCGCGGCGCGGCGGCGGGCCGTTGTCGATCAGTTCCTCGGGCAGCGGCATGGTGGCGCGGTGCGCGCGGACAAGCGCGGCGGCGATGTCCTCCGGCGCGCGCTCGGCGAGCAGGCGGCGGCCGAGCTCGATATCCTCCTCGTCATGCTCGATGGGGGCGAGCAGCGCCTCGATCAGCCGTTCGCGGTCGCGTGCCCGTACGTCGTCGGCGGTCGGGGCGCCGGTCCATTCGGCGTCGATCCGGGCGCCGCGCAGCATGGCGTCGACACGGCGGCGGCGCGGATAGGGCACGATCAGCACCGCCGTCCCCTTCTTCCCCGCGCGCCCGGTGCGACCCGAACGGTGCTGGAGCGTTTCGGCATCGCGCGGGATTTCGACATGGACGACCAGGCTCAGGCTGGGCAGATCGATGCCGCGCGCCGCGACGTCGGTCGCGACGCACACCCGGGCCCGGCGGTCGCGCAGCGCCTGCAGCGCCTGGTTGCGCTCGTTCTGGCTATGCTCGCCCGACAGCGCGACGGCGGCGAAGCCGCGGTTGACCAGCCGCGCGTGCAGGCGGCGGACATTGTCGCGCGTGGCGCAGAACAGCATCGCGGTTTCGGCGTCGTGAAGGCGCAGCAGGTTGATCACCGCGCTTTCGATATCGGCGGGCGCGACGGTCACGACCTGATAGGCGATATCGCCGTGGCCGCGATCCTCGCCGACCGTCGAGATGCGAAGTGCATCGCGCTGATAGCGTTTGGCGAGCTGGGCGATCGGCTTGGGGATCGTCGCCGAGAACAGCAGCGTGCGCCGCGTTTCGGGCGTCGCGTCGAGGATTTCCTCCAGATCCTCGCGAAAGCCCATGTCGAGCATTTCGTCGGCCTCGTCGAGCACCGCGACGCGCAACGCGGCGAGGTCGAGCACGCCGCGCTCGAGATGGTCGCGCAATCGGCCGGGCGTTCCGACGACGATGTGCACGCCCTGATTCAGCGCCCGGCGCTCGCGGCTCGCGTCCATCCCCCCGACGCAGGTCGCGATGCGCGCGCCGGTGGCGGCATAGAGCCAGCCCAGTTCGCGGCTGACCTGCAGGGCCAGTTCGCGCGTCGGCGCGACGATCAGCGCAAGCGGTGCCGAGGCGAAGGGAAGGCGGCCGTCCGCCAGCAGTTCGTCGGCCATCGCAAGACCGAAGGCGACCGTCTTGCCCGAACCCGTCTGCGCCGAAACGAGCAGGTCGCGGCCGTGGGCCCCGGCCTCGATGACCTGCGATTGCACCGGGGTCAGCGTCTGATAATCGCGCGCGCCGAGAGCGTCCGCGAGGGCGGGGGGAAGATGATCGAAGGCCATATTTCTCTTCTTTTCCGTAACGGGCCGCGCCGCCGATTCTTTAATTCGTCATACCGGACCCGATCCGGCATCCATTCGCCCCTTGCCACGAAGCGCTGAAGGGACCCCGGATCAAATCCGGGGTGACGAAGGGACGCAAGCTTTTCCTAAAGCGCCTGGCCCGCTGCGTATCCGCTGGCCCACGCCCATTGAAAATTATAGCCGCCCAGCCACCCGGTGACATCCACGGCTTCGCCGACCGCATAGAGCCCCGGAACGCTTTTGGCCATCATTGTTTGCGACGACAGCCCGGCGGTCGCGATGCCGCCCACGGTGACCTCTGCCTTGGCGAAACCCTCGGTGCCGTTGGGTTGGAAGGCCCAGCGCTTCAGGCGCGTCTCGGCCTCTACGAGCTTGCGGTCGGTCTGCGCTCCCAGTTCGCCGGGTAGCGCAAGACGGTCGGCGAGCGTCTGGGCGAGCCGGGCGGGGAGCAGGGGCGCGAGGGTCGAGGCCAGCGTCGCCCGCGGCCGCGCGCGCTTCGCCTCGACCAGCCAGCCCGGCGCGGCATCGGGCAGGAAGTCGATCGTCACCGGATCGCCGCGCTGCCAATAGCTGCTGACCTGGAGGATCGCGGGCCCCGACAGGCCGCGATGGGTGAACAGCGCCGCTTCGCGGAAAGCCGCCTTGCCCGCGCGCGCCTCGACCGGTGCCGCGACACCCGACAGCTCGCGGAACAGCAGATCGTCGCCGCCGAGCGTCAGCGGGACGAGCGCGGGACGCGGCTCGACGACCTTCAGGCCGAAGCGCCGCGCGAGGTCGTAGGCGAAGCCTGTCGCGCCCATCTTCGGAATCGACGGACCCCCCGTTGCGACGACCAGCGCCGGGGCGGTGAAGCGCCGCTCGCCGAAGGTCACCGCGAACCCTTCCGCGCCGTGCGCGACCTCGCGGACCGGCTGGCCGTGCAATATGGTGACGCCGCCCTTCGCCGCCTCTTCCATCAGCATCGCGACGATCTGCTTCGCCGATCCGTCGCAGAACAGCTGGCCGAGCGTCTTTTCGTGCCACGCGATGCCATGTGCTTCGACCAGCGCCAGGAAATCGGCGGGGGTGTAGCGGGCGAGCGCCGATTTGGCGAAATGGGGGTTCGCCGAAATATAGCGGTCGGGGGCCGTGTGAATATTGGTGAAGTTGCAGCGCCCGCCGCCGGAGATCAGGATCTTCTTTCCGATCGCGTCGGCATGATCGAGCAGCAGCACCCGCCGTCCGCGTTGCCCGGCGACCGCCGCACACATCAGCCCGGCCGCGCCGGCGCCCAGCACGATGGCATCATAAGGGGCAGCGGTCATCCGCGGTCAGCGCAGCTTTGCGATCGACAGCCCGTCCTGCTTGGCGCGCGCCTTCACCGACTCCTCGCTGCGCGTCAGCGCCCTGGCGATCGCCTTCAGCGCCATGCCCTTCCTTGCAAGCGTATGCAGCTTGTCGATTTCCGCCGCCGTCCATGGCTGCTTGTGGCGTTCGAACTTGTCCTTCATGCCTGCGCCTCGGGGTTGGGAGCGGCGGCCAGGACCGTGATCGCGTCTTCGCGTCCCTGGAATTCGACCATATCCTCGACCTCGGCGCCGAGCAGCGCGCGGCCGAGCGGGGCGGTGAAGGCGATGCGCCCGACGGTCGGGTCCGCCTCGTCATGGCCGACGATCGTCACTTCGCGGTCGGCGCCGTTCAGCCGGTAGCGCACCCGGCTGCCGATACCGACCGACCCTTCCGCGGGCGGTTCCTGCACCTCGGCGGTCGCCTTGCGCGTGCCGAGATAGCGGAGCTGGCGTTGCAGCTTTGCCTTCGCTTCGGCATCCGTTTCCGCCTCGATCGCCGCGTCGAGCGCCGCCACGCCTTCGCCGAGCAGGCGCAACCCGCGCGGCGTCACCAGATTCGGTCCCGGCGGAATCGGCCATTCGAAGGTCGGTTCCTTATGTTCGTCGTCGCTCTCGCGCCGAAAGGCTACGCTCATCGTCCATACTCTCGGGGAAGGGAAGCCATCCCTTTGCACCGCGAAGGTGGCGACAAGATGGCGCGGCGCCGGTCGCGCTGGACAGTCCCTCCTTCGTGTATTATAGCCATAACACACGAAGGAGATATGCGATGCGCAACTGGACGATGGCCTTCCTCCCGCTGGCGCTGGCGATGACCGCGACGGGCTGCAGCGGCGCCGATCGCGGCGACCGCAGCGAGACGCGCGGCGATGCCGACCGCGCCGCCGATGCGGGACCGAAAACGACGCAGAATTTCACCCTTACCGGATTCACCGGCGTCAAGGTCGCAGGCCCTGACGACGTCACGATCCGTCAGGGCGACAATTTTTCGATCGCAGCCAGGGGACCGCAGGCGGAGATCGACGAACTCGATATCACGCTCGACGGAGCGCTGCTGTCGATCGGCCGCAAGCGCGAGGGCTTCAGTCTCGGCGGCGGCCGCCATCGCGGCGTCGAGATCGCGATCACCATGCCGAAACTCGACACCGTGCGGCTGACCGGGTCGGGTTCGATCGACGCCGACGCGGTCGCGGGCGACAAGGTCGAGGCGGTGCTGACCGGGTCGGGCGACCTCAAGATCGCGAAGCTTACCGGCAAGCGCGCCGACATCACCTTGTCGGGGTCGGGCGATATCGATATCGACAATGGCACGATCGACGCGGGCGACATCAGCGTGACCGGATCGGGCGACGTCGATGCCGACGGGCTGGTCGCGACGACGCTGGCCGTCTCGGTCACGGGGTCGGGCAATGTCGAGACGCAGGCGACCGGCAAGGCCGACGTCCGCGTCCTCGGTTCGGGCGACGTGACGCTGACCGGCGGCGCGACCTGTTCGACGCGCAAGATGGGATCGGGCACCGTCACCTGCAGGTGACGCGCCCGCTGGCGCGGCCCGCGCGGAACGGTTAAGGCGGCGGTATGACCAGCGCCTCGCGATGGGCCGCGTTTGCGGCTGCCGCCATCCTCTTCGCCGGACCCGCGGCAAGCGCGGAGAAGCGCTTCGGCCTCACCAGTTTCGAGGCGATAGAGGTCGATGCCGATTTCATCGTCGAGGTGACGACGCGGGCGCCGGTCGGCGCGGTCGCGATCGGGACGCCCGAAGCGCTCGATCGCGTCAGCCTCGAAACGCGTGACGGGCGTCTGGTGATCGGCGAGCGCCGGTTCGCGGGCGACGATCGCCGGTCGAAGCCGCAGGCGCCGGTGACGATCCGCGTCAATGCCGTCAATTTGCGCTCGGCCATGCTCGGCGGAGCGGGCGCGCTGCACATCGACCGGCTGAAGGGAACGCGCGTGAGCATCGGCCTGCGCGGTCCCGGCGAGATCCGGGTGGGCGAGGTGGTCGGCGACCGGCTGTCGGTCGCGATGATCGGCAACGGCGCGATGACGCTCGCGGGTTCGGTCAAACAGGCGCAGGCGACGCTGTCGGGGGCCGGCAGCCTCGACGCCGGGGCGCTGGTGGCGGGCGAATGGACCAGCGACAGCGAGGGGGCGGGGGACCATGTCCTGCGGGCCGAAAAATCCGCGACGATCACGGCACGCGGGATCGGGCGGACCGTCGTGCTTGGCCGGCCGACCTGCACGGTGCGCAATATCGGCAGCGGTTCCGTCACCTGCGGGCAGGCGCGATAGAGTGTTTTCAAGTCAGGTGGAATCACCTGACGACTCGGAAAACACGGTAAAACAAGAATCGAGAGTGCCGGTTTTGATTCCATCAAAACCGAACCCACTTTAGGCGCAGCGACCGCGTTCAGCTTTCGATGCGGGGGCGGTATCGGCGGCTGCCGCGCAGCACTTCGCCGTCCGCCAGTTCGATGTCGAAATCGCCGCTCCTGTGGGTGACGACGCGGCGCACCGCGTCCTTGCGGACGAGGCGGCTCCGGTGGATGCGCACGAAGCCGGCGCCGGCCAATTCGGCCTCGACCGCACTCAGCGTCGCGCGATGGAGCAGGCGGCGCCCGCGCCATGCGATCTCGACATAATTGCCCGCGGCGGCGACATGGTCGATCTCGGCGACCGGCAGGCGGTGCGCGACCGATCCATCGCTCACGGTCAGCGTCCGCGATGCTTCGACCGGCGTGGACGGCGCGGCGTGGCGCGCGATCAGCCACTGCATCAGAAAGATGAGCAGGATCAGTTCGGCATAGGTCGCCGCGTCCTTGCGCAGTTCATAGAGGATCGGCGATCCGTCGGGCGATTCGAACGAATAGCTGCTACCGGCAAGCCACCAGACGACCATGCGCAGCCCCACCATCAGCGCGATATGGGCGAGCGAAACGGGCAGGGCGAGCGCGGCATGGATCGCGATCGTCGCGATCCAGCCGAAGCGCGGCGGACGGATGAAGCGGACGCCGAACCAGCAGAGCAGGATCATCATCGTCCAGGCGACGAGGCTGGTGCCCTCATAGGCCCAGGCCGTCGATGCCGGCACGTCGCGGCCGAAGGCATGGCGCTCGGCGAGATAGGAATAGACGTTCGAGGTGATGCGGATGAGGCCATAGGCGAAAAGCGCGCCGACGAGCAGGATCGTCAGCCGGCGCGGGCTGATGCGATTCGTCCCGGCTCCGCCGCCGTTGGTCCCAGGCGCTGTTCCTTCGGTCACGCTCCCTCCGCCGCTGGTCCCGCGCCGGTCGCGGCTCTGTCCGGCCCTGACGTAGCCGTCCTCGCGAAACCGGGCAAAGGAGATTCGGCGTGGCCGGAGCGACACGGCATCTTGGCATGGACTGGCTGCGGATCGGGGCGTTCGCGCTGCTGATCCTCTATCATATCGGCATGGTCTTCGTGCCATGGGGTTGGCACGTCAAGAGCGAGCCGACGATCGATTGGGTCGCGATTCCCATGCTTGCCACCAACGGCTGGCGGCTGCCGCTGCTGTTCCTCGTTTCGGGATATGCCAGCGCGGCGCTGCTGGTGAAGCTTGGCGGGGCGGGGGACTTTGCACGGGCACGGAGCGCGCGACTGCTGATCCCGCTCGCGTTCGGCATCCTCGTCGTCATACCGCCGCAGCCGTGGATCGAACTGGCGGGACAGCATGGCTATGCCCACGGCCTGCTTCATTTCTGGCTGCACGATTATTTTCGCTTCGGAACGCTGGACGGAATCGTCCTGCCGACGTGGCAGCATCTGTGGTTCGTCGTCTATCTGTGGGTCTATACGATGCTCGCCGCCCTGTTGTTTGCCATCGTGCCTTCCCGGCGATGGGTGCGGGTCGCCGATGGCGCGGCTCGGCGGCTCGGCGGGTGGAATGTCCTGCTGCTGCCGATGGCCGGCTGGCTCCTTGTCTACGCCGCCTTTCCGGGCCATCGCGAAACCCACGCGCTCGTCGATGACGGGCCGATGCATCTCCATTACCTGATCGCGTTCGCGGTCGGGTGGCTGCTTCGCACGCGTCCGGTCCTGTTCGACGCGGTCGTCTGTTGTCGGACCGGAGCGGCGATACTGGCCGTCTTCGCCTTCGTACCGATCGTCTGGATCGCATGCGCGTGGCCGGAGGGCGGGCCCGCATGGGCGGACATGGTGTTCCATGGCGCGCGGCAGGTGCAGGGTTGGGCCGCGATCGTCGCGCTGGTCGGCATCGCGGACCGCTGGTGGAACCGCGACCATCGCTGGCGCGCGCCGCTCGCCGAGGCGGTCTTTCCCTTCTACATCATCCATCAGACGATCATCGTCGTCGCGGGCTGGTATCTGATCCGGGCCGGTGTCGCGGCGCTCCCGCTCTTCATGCTGCTGGTCGCGACGACCGTCGCCGGCTGCTGGGCCTTCTATCTCGGCGGGCGGCGCGTCGGCTGGCTGCGGCCCCTGATCGGACTGCAGCGCGGCGCGTGACAGCGGCGCGATCTTGTGCAACCTTCTTCTCCGAAACATGACGGGAAGAAGGTGAAGCATGGCGACCAAGGGACCGCAGGACTTCATGGATGCCTATCGCGACATGCTGGGCAATTGGGAAAAGATGGCGAACGAGTTCGGCGCCAAGTTCCTCCAGCAGAAAGAGGCGGCGCAGGCGATGAACGGCCTGAACAACGCCAAGGTCGCGATGCAGGCGCAGATGAAGGACGGCATGCTGAAGGCGCTCGACGCGATCCAGATGCCGAGCAAGGCCGATATCGAGGATCTGGGCGCGCGGATCGGCGCGATCGAGGCGGCGGTGGCGCGCATCGAGACGCTGCTCGCAAGCGGCGGCCAGCCTGCCGACGGGACGCTGAAGCCCGCCCGGACGCGCAAGCCCGGTAAGACGAAATGACCGGCGGGGCCGCGGCGCAGGCCGACGCGGACCCCTTTGCCGCCGCGCGGCGCGAGTTCGAGCGCGCGATGCTGCGCAATATCAAGGGAGTCGAATATCTTGGCTCCCCCGCGCCGGTCGTGGGGAGCAGCGGCAAGGACGTGCTGATTTCGCGTGGCACCTTTCGCCTCTATCACTACCGCCCATTGGTCGACGAGATCTACCGCATGCCGCTGATGCTGGTGATGGCGCCGACCAACCGCGGCTATATCTTCGACATGGCGCCGGGGCAGAGCTTCGTCGAGTTCCTGCTGAAGGCGGGTTACGACGTCTTCATGGTCGACTGGGACGCCCCGCGTCCCGAGGAGAAAACGGTCGGGATCGCCGACTATGTGCTCGATTTCCTGCCGAGTGCGGTGCAGCGCGTCCGCGCGGTGACGGGCGAATCGGACGTCAGCGTCGTCGGCTATTGCGCCGGCGGGCTGTTGTCGCTGCTGTGGGCGGCAACCGCCGGGGCGGCGGGTCCGGCGAACCTCGTCACCTTCACGACGCCGGTCGACTTTCGCCATATGCCGCAGTTCCAGGCGTGGTCCGACAAGAGCTTCTTCGACGTCGACCGGCTGGTCGATACGGTCGGCAACGTGCCGAGCGACCTGATCATGACCAGTTTCGAGATGCTGCGCCCGGCGCAGCGGGTCGCGGGCAATATCCGGCTCTACGACAATCTGTGGGACGATGAATTCGTCAAGGCGCACCGGATGTTCGACCGCTGGGGCATGGATGCGCTGCCGCTTCCCGGCGAATATTTCCGCGACATGACCAAGAAGCTGATGTGGGACAATGCGCTGATGGCGGGGACGATGACGGTCGCGGGGCGGCCGGTCGACCTCGGCGCGATCGCCGCGCCCTATCTGCACATCACCGCGCAGCACGATCATATCGTGCCGCCGCCGGCATCGGCGCCGCTGATCGAGATGGTAGGTTCGCAGGAGAAGAACCAGGTGGAATTGAAGGGCGGGCATGTCAGCCTGATCGCCGGCGCCAATGCGGTGCGCCGCATGTGGCCGATGGTCGACGAATGGCTGGGCGAGAAAAGCGTATGAGCGAAGCGACGATCCGCGAACTGGAGCCCGGCGACGGCCCGGCCATCCTGCGCTTCGCCGCGGCGGTGCCCGCGCACGACCTGCTGTTCCTGGCACGCGACATCCGCAACGAGCGGGTCGTGTCGGCGTGGCTGGCGGCGGCGGCGGGCGACACGATGCCAAGCCTCGTCGCGACCGACGGGGAACAGGTGGTCGCGACGGCGGCGCTGCTCGCCGATCCGCTCGGCTGGTCGCCGCACGTCGCCGAGGTGCGGCTGCTCGTCGCGCCCGAATGGCGCGGACGCGGGTTGGGGCGGCAGCTTCTCGACCGCTGCATCGTGCTGGCCGGCGAGCGCGGCGCGGCCAAGCTGGTCGCCTACATGACCCCCGATCAGCGCGGTGCGATCACCCTGTTCGAGGAAGCGGGCTTTCGCGCCGAGGCGTTGCTGCGCGATCATGTCCGCGACGCCGACGGCGCGCTGCACGACCTGGTGCTGCTGTCGCTCGACCGCGGCCGCGCCGAGCGGATGGCCGAGGCCTATCGGTAGGGCGCCCGCGCCGACTCCGGCCTCACGCCGCCGCGAGTGCCGGGAGCGCGGCGCCGTCGACGCGCATCACCGTCCATTCGTCCATCATCCGCGCGCCGAGGCTTTCGTAAAAGCCGATGGCCGGTGCGTTCCAGTCGAGCACCGACCATTCGAGCCGTGCGCAGCCGCGCGCGACGCAAAGCTTTGCCAGATGCGCGAGCAGCGCCTTGCCGAGCCCCGCTCCGCGCGCCTCCGGGCGGACGAACAGGTCTTCGAGATAAAGGCCGGGCTTTCCTTCGAAAGTCGAGAAATTGTGGAAGAAAAGCGCAAAACCCTGCGGCTGTCCGTCGACTTCGCCGATCACCACCTCGGCATGCGGATGCGGGCCGAAGAGATGCTCGCCGAGCGTCGCTTCGTCGAAGCGCACTTCGTCGGCGAGCTTTTCATAATCGGCGAGCGCGCGGATGAGCGCGGCGATCAGCGGCAGGTCCGCGGGTTTTGCGGGACGGATCGAAAGGGTCATAGGTTACCGGATCGTGTCGATTTGAAGATCGGCGGCCGGGGCCGCGTCTGCCATGCGGCGGTCCGAGGTCAGAACCGGAACCCCGAGGCGCTGAGCCAATGCAAGGCAGGCGCGGTCGCCGAGCGACAGGCCGAACGGCTTCGTGAGCGGCCGCAGTGCGGCTGCACGTTCGGCCTGATCGGCGTCGAAATCATGGATATGAAGCTCCAGCCGTTCGATTTGCCGGCGCACTTGCCCGGTCCCGATTCCGCGTTCGGCCAGTTTGGCGATCGCTTCGCTCATGTTGACGGTCGACAGGTGGGCATCGGCGAGTTGATCCAGCACGATATTGCTGCCCGTCTCGTCCAGAAGAAGCGCGAGGATGGCCGATGCATCGAGGACGGTGGTCATGGCCGGCGATCTTCGGCCGCCGCCTCCGCTCGCCGATCGGCGATCAATTCGTCGACCAGCGATCCCTCATAGGGGCCGACCAGCCGCTTGATCTCCGCCTGCACCTCGCGCACCATCTGTGCATAGGTCTTGATCGTCAGGCTGCCGCCCATCCGCTCGATGACCAGTTGATCGCCGTCCTTCAATCCCAGTTCGCGGCGCAGTTCCGCGGGAATGACGATCTTGCCGCCCTTGATCAGCTTGGCATGATAGGACATGATGTGCTCCTTGGGTATATCAAGGTATCACGGGACCCAAATAGCAACAAGAGACCTACGCCGCCTTGCCGTGCAGCTTGTCCATGCTCACCGAGCTGCCCGCCTCGATCTCCGCCGCCTTCGCTTCGACGAGCTGGACGATGTGCGCGATCATGTCGGCGTCTTCGACATGGTGGTCGGTGACGCCCGACAGGTAGACCATATGTTTGCCGTGGCCGCCGCCGGTGATGCCGATGTCGGTCTCGCGCGCCTCTCCCGGCCCGTTGACGACGCAGCCGAGGACCGACAGCGACATCGGGGTCTTGATGTGCTGGAGCGCCTCTTCGAGCTTCTGCACGGTGCGGATGACGTCGAAGCCCTGCCGCGCGCAGCTGGGACAGGACACGACGCGCACGCCGCGGGTGCGCAGGCCCAGCGATTTCAGGATTTCATAGCCGACGCGCACCTCTTCCTCGGGTTCGGCCGACAGGCTGACGCGGATCGTGTCGCCGATGCCCGCCCACAGCAGGTTGCCGATCCCGAGCGCGCTTTTCACCGTGCCACCGATCAGCCCGCCCGCCTCGGTGATGCCGAGGTGCAGCGGACAGTCGACCGCTTCGGCAAGCTGCATATAGGATGCGACGGCAAGGAAGACGTCGCTTGCCTTCACCGCGACCTTATATTCGTGGAAATCATGGTCCTGGAGCAGCTTGATATGGTCGAGCGCGCTTTCGACGAGCGCCTCGGGGCAGGGCTCGCCATATTTTTCGAGCAGGTCCTTTTCCAGGCTGCCGGCGTTGACGCCGATGCGGATCGCGCAGCCGTTCGCCTTGGCGGCGCGCACGACCTCGCCGACGCGTTCCGACGATCCGATGTTGCCGGGGTTGATGCGCAGACACGCCGCGCCCGCGTCGGCGGCCTCGAGCGCGCGCTTGTAGTGGAAATGGATGTCGGCGACGATCGGGATGCGCGAGGCGCGGACGATCTGGCCCAGCGCCGCGGTCGAGTCGGTGTCGGGGCAGGACACGCGGATCAGGTCGGCGCCCGCCTCTTCGCAGCGGCGGATCTGGTCGATCGTCGCCACCGCGTCGCTGGTCAGCGTGTTGGTCATCGTCTGCACGGTGATCGGCGCGTCGCCCCCGACGGGGACGGTGCCGACCATGATCTGCCGACACGCGCGCCGCGCGATGTCGCGCCAGGGACGCAGGCCGGGATTATGATCGCTCATGGCTGTTGCTCGATAGTGAAGGGGCTGCCGCTCCTTAGCCCTCCGGCGCCCGCTTGGCAAAGGCTCGTGGAAGAGGACGGCGCTGTGACGCGAAAGACACAGCCGGGCGCGATCCGCGACCGGCGCGGCCGGTTGCACCTTGTGCCGCGCCGGAAAAGCGGCTCTTTCGGCGCCGCCGAAGGGACGGAACAGGCGATAATCGAAAAAAAGGGACATCCATGACACGACACCGCACAGCAGGCCTGGCCGCGTTCGGCGCTACTGCGTTCATCGCTCTGGCCGCCTTCGCGACGCCGGCTCTCGCGCAGGACCGCGGTATCGGTGTCGGCCCGATCGCCGTTTCGGGCAGCGTCGATCTCGTCTCCGATTATCGGTTTCGCGGCCTGTCGGAATCGGGCGGCGACGTCGCGATCCAGCCGAGCGTCACGATCAGCCACGACAGCGGCCTCTATATCGGCGCCTGGGGATCGAATATCGAGGACACGCCGACCTATGGCGAGATCGAGGCCAATATCTACGGCGGCTATGCGACCGAGATCGCGTCGGGGACCGAAGTCGACGTCGGGCTGACCTATTACTGGTATCCCGACGGACGCAAGGCGGCGGGGCCGTCGGACTATGTGGAGGCGATCGGCCGGTTGTCGCACACGCTGGGGCCGGTCGAGGCGACGGGCACGCTCGGCTATGCGTGGAGCCAGGCCGCGCTCGGCAACGACGACAATCTCTATCTGCGGTTCGACCTCGCGGCGGGCATCCCGACGACGCCGGTCACGCTGTCGGGATCGGTCGGCTATACCGACGGCGCGCTCGGGGCATTCGCGCCGGGGGGGCATTATTGGGACTGGTCGATCGGTGCATCGGCGAGCTTCGGCCCGATCACCGCGGGGATCAAATATGTCGATACCGACATTCCCAAGACCGGGGTGAAGGCGATCGACAAATATTATGACGCGGGCGTGGTGCTGTCGCTGGGGGTATCCTTTTAGCGATGGCATGATGCGGAACCGCCGCTCATGGGCTGGCGGCGTCGCATCTGCCCGCCTGTTGCGGCTAGACCGTGATGACATCGAATGGAATCGTCATTGCGAGCGGCGAAGCCGCGCGGCAATCCAGAGCAGGCATAAACCGCTCTGGATTGCTTCGCTCCGCTCGCAATGACGAAGTAGGTCAATCCAAAGTCATCAGAGTCGAGCGAACGAGTTCGCAAGCCTCGCTGCTCCTCCCGCAAGCGGGAGGGGGCAGATTTGTTCAGCGAAGGATATGGGGAGAGGCTGGCGCGCGGCGATACAATAGGAAAGCCTTTTTGCGGAGGGCGCACGGCCTCCGCTCCGACTCTTCTCTTCGGGGCCTCTCTCGCAACTCCGGTGTCGGCAACTGTTGCCGATTTGTCGCATGGCAAAGCCAAGCGCGCGCCGATGCATTTTTTGTTTGTGCGCCGCAGCATTTTGACCGACACAAAGCCTGTGCGGAAGGACCGGCCCTGACAGAGGCCGGCCGCCGCGCAGCAGGCAGGGACGATCCATTCAACTTTCGAGGATCAACCCATGACAAATCTCTCTCGCGCATGCGCCTGCATGCTCCTTGTCCTGTCCGCCGTGCCGGCCACCGCTTTCGCGCAGGAGGCTTCGGACGACGGCATCACCATTTCGGGCAATGCCACCGTCGTCAGCGACTATCGCTTCCGCGGCTTCAGCCAGTCGAACGAAGAGGCGGCGATCCAGGGCGGTTTCAGCATCGGCCACGACAGCGGCCTCTATGTCGGCACCTGGGGGTCGAGCATCGGCTTCGCGAACGGGACCGAGATCGACGTCTTCGCCGGCTATGCGAAGGAGGTGGCGCCGGGGCTGACCGCCGATATCGGCGCGACGCTCTATCTGTATCCCGGCACCTCGAACACGTCGGTGATCGAGCCCTATTTCGCGGTGTCGGGCGACCTTGGCCACGCATCGATCAAGACCGGAATCGCGTGGGCGCCGGGCGGCCAGGACTCGCTGGGCGATGCCAGCGGCGTCTATCTCTACACCGACGCCGGGCTCGCCATCCCGAACACGCCCTTCACGTTGAAAGGCCATGTCGGTTACGCGAAGAGCGACAGCTTCCTGGGCGGCGCCGACGGCGATGTCGTCGATTATTCGGTCGGCATCGAAGCGAGCTGGAAGGCGCTGACGGGCAGCATCGCCTATGTCAACACCGACGCGCCCAAGGCGCTGGGGTTCAAGGAGGCGGTGGGCGCCGACGGCGCGGTGATCTTCACGCTCGGCGTGTCGTTCTGAGATGCGGCGGGGCGGCTTCCGGCGGCCGCCCCGTTCGCTGGATTCAGCGCCAGCGCAGGTTGCCGCGCGACAGGTCGGCGAGGCTTTTCGCGCCCATCAGCTTCATCCCGCGCTCGATCTCGGCGCGGAGCAGCGCGACCGCGCGCGTCACCCCGGTCTCGCCCGCGGCGGCGAGCGCATAGAGATAGAGGCGGCCGCCCGAACAGGCTTTCGCCCCGACCGATAGCGCCTTCAGCACGTGGGTGCCGCGGGTAATGCCGCCGTCGCAGATCACCTCGACCTTGTCGCCGACCGCGTCGACGATGTCGGCGAGCGCGTCGAAGGGCGCAATGCTGCCGTCGAGCTGGCGCCCGCCATGGTTCGACACCATGATCGCGGTGGCGCCGATGTCGACCGCGCGCCGGGCATCCTCGACCGCGACGATGCCCTTCAGGCAGAAGGGACCGTCCCATTGCTTGCGGATCGCCTCGGCGCGCCGCCAGTCGAGGCTCTGGTCGAGCATCGTGGTGAAATATTCGGCGACCGACCGGGGAACGCTCGACCCTTCGGAGACGTGCGTGGCGAGGTTGGGCAGGCTGAACTTCTCGCGGCAGACATAGTTGAGGCCCCAGCCCGGCTTGATCGCATAGCTGAGCATGTTGCGCGCGGTGAAGCGCGGGGGAGAGGTGAAGCCCGAGCGCAGGCAGCGCTCGCGATTGCCGCCGACGATCGTGTCGACCGTCAGCGCGACCGCGTCGAAGCGCGCCGCGCGCGCCGCGTCGAGCATCGCGCGGTTCAGCCCCTCATCATGATGGACATAAAGCTGGAACAGCTTGGGGCCGCCGGTCAGCGCGCCCGCCTCCGCGAGGCCGATCGTCGCGAGGCTGGAGATGCCCGCGACGGTGCCCGCGTCGGCGGCAGCGCGCAGCACCGCGCGCTCGCCCTGCCAGTGGAACAGCCGCTGGAGCGCGGTCGGCGACAGGAACAGCGGCATCGCGACCTCGCGCCCGAACAATGTCGTGCGCATGTCGACGGTCTCCACGCCGGTCAGCACGCGGGGGATCAGGTCGCAGCGATCGAAGGCATCGCGGTTGCGGCGGCGCGTCACCTCGTCGTCGGCGGCGCCGTCGATGTAATCGAACACCGGCCACGGCAGGCGCCGCTTCGCCAGCGCGCGGAAATCGTCGATATTGTGGCAGTCGGTGAGGCGCACCCTATCCCCCGTTCGTCCTGAGCCTGTCGAAGGACAGTCCTTCCTTGCAACCTATGAAGGAAAATACGGCCCTTCGACAAGCTCAGGACAAACGGAAAAGACCTATCCTGTGAGCCCACCCGTCAGCCGCGTCAGCGCCCAGCGTGGTTCGATAGGGCGCGCGGCATCCCCGACATGCGCGGCGACGCGCGCGCCGATCGCCGGGGCGAGCGCGAAAGCGCGGCCGGCGCCGCCGCCGACCAGCCACGCGCGCGGCTGGTCCGGCAGCCGGTCGAGCAGCAGGTCGCCGGTCAGGGTGCGGCAATCGTGCGCCGCCGCGCTCGCGACGACCGGCGCGTCGGCCAGCCGCGGCAGGCGGCCGGTCAGCCATTGCCGGACCTCCGCCAGCGCGCGTTCATCGGCGCGGCGGTCGAAGCTGTCGGGGTCGACGGTGGCGTCGGGCATCCCCTTCCAGCAGCGCAGCCCCACCCCCTCGACGTCGGGGAGCAGGGTGAAGCCATAGGCGCGGTCGACCAGCGCGGGCATCGCGGGCGGACGGAACTGCGTGTCGCCCTGGCCGGCGCCGAAATGGAAAAGCTGATGCCGGACTGCCGACAGCCGCTGCGGGGTCAGGATCTGGGGGAACAGCTCGGTCAGCCAGGCGCCGCTCGCATAGACGATGCTTTCGGCGGTGCCGCCGTCGGGCAGCACATAGAGGTCGCGCCGTTTGTCGCGCAGCGGCGCGGGCATGACGACGGTCTCGGGCTCGACCTGCGCGTCGAGGATGGTTTCGAACACCCCGCGCCGCCCGGCGATCATCGCCGCCTTTTCGGCGAGCAGCGCGCTTTCGTCCGCGCGCCACGCGATCTGGGTGAAGCGGTGGCGCAGCCGGTCGCCGGCGAGCCGGTCGGCCCCGCGCGGTTCGCCGGCCGCCTCGGCCGCGGCGGCCTGCGTCGTCACGGTTTCGCATCGCGTCACGATCGGCAGGCTGGCGCTGTCGGACAGGCGCTGCCACGCCTCGATGCTGTCCTCGACCAGCCCGGCATAGAGCGCGTCGCCGTCCTGCACCGGATCGAGCAGCATCGTCGGCAGGTTCGACGCGGCCCGGCCGTTGCCCGCGCCATAGGCGTCGAACAGGCGGACGCTGCGTCCCTGCCGCACGAGGTGCCACGCGGTCCAGGCGCCGATCGCGCCGGCGCCGACGACCGCGACGTCGACATGCTTTTCGGGCGCCTTCGCACCCTTGCGCCGGCGCGACGCGCGCGGCTCCTTCTTCGCTGCCGCCCCGAGCGCAAGCGCCGTCGGAACCGCGGCGAGCGCGCCGAGCAGGCGGCGGCGATCCATCAGCCGCCCTTCTTCCGGTAATAGCGCGACCCGCCGATCCAGGTTTCGAGCGGGGTCATGCGGCGGATCTCGTCGGGACTGGCGAGCAGCGGATCGCTGTCGACGATCAGGAAATCGGCGCGCATTCCGGGCATCAGCGTCCCCAGCCGATCCTCGGCGAAGGCGGCATAGGCGGCGGTGCGGGTGAAGCCGTCGAGCGCGCTCTCGCGGCTCACCGCTTCCTCGGGATGCCAGCCGCCGAAGGGCTGGCCCGCGGCATCGGTGCGCGAGATGGCGGCGGCGATGCCGGGGAAGGGGTTCGCGCTTTCGACCGGCACGTCGGACCCGAAGGCGAGGCGGACCCCGGCATTCTCCAGGCTGCGCCAGGCATAGGCGCCCTTCAGCCGTTCGGGCCCCAGCCGCGCCTCGGCCATCAGCCGGTCCGACGGCTGGTGGATCGGCTGCATCGAGGCGATGACGCCGAGCTGCTTGAAGCGCGGGATATCGGCGGGATCGACGATCTGCGCATGCTCGATGCGCCAGCGGCGCTCGCCGGGCAGGTCGGCGTTGAGGTCGGCGATCGCGTCGAGCGCCTCGGCATTGGCGGCGTCGCCGATCGCGTGGATCGCGACCTGGAACCGGTCCATCGAGGCGCGCACCATCTTGTTGCGGAGCTGCGCGGGGGTGAGCAGCGGCAGCCCCTTCTGCCCCGGCGCGTCGGCATAGGGCGCCTTGAGCCACGCCCCGCGCGAGCCGAGCGCGCCGTCGAGATACAGCTTCACCCCGACCATGCGCAGCCGGTCGTCATAGAGCCACGGCGTCGGTTCGGGCCCCGCGATCAGCGCCATGTCGCCGACATCATGGCCATAGGAGAGGATGCGAACCGTCAGCTGTCTGCGGTCGCCGGCGCGGCGATAGGCCTGCCAGTCCTCGATCGTCGTGCCCATGTCGGCGATCGCGGTGATCCCCTGTTCGATCAGCTTCGCCTGCGCGAGCAGGAAGGCGCGGTCGAGGTCGCGCGCCAGCGGCTTCGGCCGCGCGGCGTCGATCAGCGCCGCCGCCGCGTCGACGAACACGCCGCTCGGCTTGCCGCCCGCCATCTCGATGCGCCCGCCCTCGGGCGCTTTCGTGGCGGCGGTGATCTTCGCCGCCGCCATCGCGGCGCTGTTCGCCCAGCCGGCATGGCCGTCAACGCGTTCGAGCCAGACCGGGCGGGCAGCTTCCACCGCGTCGATGTCGGCGGCGGTCGGAAAGCGGCCGAGACCCCATTTCTCCTGATTCCACCCGCGCCCGATGATCCACGGCATGTCGGGATTGGCGGCGGCATATTTGCGGATCGCGGCAAGCGCTTCGTCGAGCGAGCGCGTTTCCGACAGGTCGAGCGTCATCAGCGAAAGGCCGAGCCCCATGACATGGCCGTGCGCGTCGATCAGCCCGGGAATCAGCGTGCGGCCCTTGCCGTCCTCCTTGAAATCGGGTCGCTCGGGCCGCTTGTCCTTGCGGTCGAGCAACTGCTTCACCTTGCCGTCATTGTCGATGACGAGCCCGGTGAAGTGCACGACCTTGCCCTGCTGGTCGAGTGTGATGCCGTTGACATTGTCGACCAGCGTGTCGGCGTGGGCCGGGGCGGCGAGAGTCGAAGCGGCGAGCATCAGTAACCCCCTCCCGCAAGCGGGAGGGGCAGCGAGACTTGCGAGCTTGCTCGCTAGTCGCAGCGGGGTGGGCAGGCGGCGCAGCCGGCCGGCAACCGGACCCGGCTTCGCCGGACCGGGTTTGGCCGCCCCTTCCGCTTGCGGGAGAGGATGTTTCCCTTGACCTCTCACTTCGGCAACCGCGTCACCAGCGAACTGGTGTCCTTTCGCCCGCCACCGGCCTTTTGCACATCGGCATAGAATTGATCGACCAGGCTGGCGACCGGCAGGGTCGCGCCATTGGCGCGCGCCTCTTCCAGCGCGAGGCCGAGGTCCTTGCGCATCCAGTCGACCGCGAAGCCGAAATCGAATTCGTCCTTCGCCATCGTGCCCCAGCGATTGAGCATCTGCCAGCTTGCCGCCGCGCCGCCCGATACCGCCTCGAACACCTTGTCGGTGTCGAGCTGCGACGCCTGCGCGAAGCGCAGCGCCTCCGACACGCCCTGGATGGCGCCGGCGATCGCGATCTGGTTGACCATCTTCGTCGTCTGTCCCGCGCCGGGACCGCCGATGTGGACGATGCGCCCGGCATAGGCGCGCATCACCGGCTCGGCGGCGGCAAAGGCCTCGGGCGATCCGCCGCACATGATCGACAGCGTTCCCGCCTGCGCCCCCGATTCGCCGCCCGACACCGGGGCGTCAAGGCTCATCAACCCGAGTCCCTCGGCCTCCGCGGCAAGCCGGCGGGCAATGCGTGCCGAAACGGTGGTGTGGTCGACGAACAGTGCGCCCCGGCGCATCGCCGCGAAGGCGCCGTCGTTGCCGAGCGTCACCTGCGCGAGGTCGTCGTCGTTGCCGACGCAGGACAGGACGACGTCGGCATCGCGCGCCGCCTCGGCGGGAGTCGCCGCCGCGGTGCCGCCGTAATGCGCCGCCCATGCATCGGCCTTGGCCCTTGTCCGGTTGTAGACGGTGACGCTGTGTCCCGCCCTGACGAGATGACCCGCCATCGGTCCGCCCATGACGCCGGTGCCGATGAATGTGACGCGCAATGTCCGTTCGCTCATGCACAGGTCCATAACCATGGTTTGCGTGCCGCGCCAGATGGGGTTAGGGCGCAGCGCTATGACCGATCAACTCACCCTGACCTCCGCCGCCGATTTCTCGGCGATCACGCTCGACGACGTGCGCGCGGCGGCGGGGCGAATTATGGGTGCGGTCGTTCGCACGCCGACGCTGAAGTCGCAGACGCTGTCCGAACTCGTCGGCGCCGATGTGTGGCTGAAGTTCGAGAATCTGCAATTCACCGCCGCCTACAAGGAACGCGGCGCGCTGAACGCGCTGCTGCTGCTCAGCGAAGAGGCGAAGGCGCGCGGGGTGATCGCGGCGTCGGCGGGCAATCATGCGCAGGGTCTGGCCTATCACGGCAAGCGGCTGGGTGTCCCCGTGACCATCGTCATGCCGAAGACGACGCCGCAGGTGAAGGTGTCGCAGACCGCGAGCCACGGCGCGCAGATCGTGCTGTTCGGCGAGAAGTTCGACGACGCCTATGCCCATGCGCGCGAGCTGGAAAAGGAACGCGGGCTGACCTTCGTCCATCCGTTCGACCATCCGCACACCGCGGCGGGGCAGGGGACGGTGGCGCTCGAAATGCTCGAGGACGTGCCCGAGCTCGATACGCTGATCGTGCCGATCGGCGGCGGCGGGCTGCTCAGCGGCATGGGAACCGCGGCGCGCGGGATCAAGAACGACATCCGCCTCGTCGGGGTGCAGGCCGAGCTTTATCCCTCGATGTACGCCGAACTGAACGGCGTCGACATGGCGTGCGAGGGCGATACGCTGGCCGAGGGGATCGCGGTCAAGGAGCCGGGGACCTATACCCGCCGCCTCGTCGCCGAGCTCAACGACGATATCGTGCTCGTCGCCGAACGACATCTGGAGCGCGCGGTCAGCCTGCTGCTCCAGATCGAGAAGACGGTGGTGGAGGGCGCGGGCGCGGCGGGCCTCGCGGCGATGCTCGCGCATCCGGAGGAGTTCACCGGGCGCAAGGTCGGACTCGTCCTGACCGGCGGCAATATCGACACGCGGCTGCTCGCCAACGTGCTGCTGCGCGACCTTGCGCGATCGGGCCGCATCGCGCGGCTGCGCATCCGGCTGCAGGATCGGCCCGGGGCGCTGTTCAAGGTGATGGAGGTGTTCAACGCCGAGCAGGTGAACATCATCGAAATCTATCACCAGCGCATCTTCACGACGCTGCCCGCCAAGGGGCTGATCACCGATATCGAGTGCGAGGCGCGCGACCGCGAGCATCTCGACAAGCTGGTCCGGGCGCTGCGCGACGCGGGTTATATGGTGACGACGGTCGAACTGGCGTGATTTTCCCCTCCCGCTGGCGGGAGGGGTAGCGAGGCTTGGCAGTTTGCTGCCTAGCCGCAGCGGGGTGGGCAAACCGCCAACGCTTCATGCCCATCCCGCTGCGACTGGCGAACAAGTTCGCAAGTCTCACTGCCCCTCCCGCTTGCGGGAGGGGGATGCTATGGGATCGATGATGCGAACCTTCACCCTCTCCCTCACCGCCACGCCTGACACGATCGACGAACTCGGCCATGTCAACAATGCGGTCTGGGTCCAGTGGATTCAGCAGGTGGCGACCGCGCACTGGAATGCCGCGGCGCCGCAGAGCCACAAGGATGCCTATGTCTGGGTCGTGGTGCGGCACGAGATCGACTATCTGCGCGCGCTGGGGCCGGGCGGGAACGTCACCGCGCGGACTTGGGTCGCCGATGCGCCGCAGGGCGCGAAGTTCGATCGTTTCATGGAATTCACCGGCGCGGATGGGCGGGTCCATGTTCGCGCGCGGACGGTGTGGGCGCTGCTCGACAAGGCGAGCGGGCGGCCGCTGCGGGTGACGGCCGCGGTCGTCGCGCCCTTTCTGGACGCGCCATGAGCGGCGGCGCGGCGGCGTGGCGCCCGATGCGTGCCGACGACCTGCCCGCGGTCGCCGCGATGTCCGATGCCGTGCACGGCGCCTTCACCGAACCGCTGACGACCTTTGCTGAACGCCTCGCCCTCTATCCGCAGGGGTGCCATATCCTCGAAAGCAGGGGGATCGAGGGCGAAGGGGCGGCGATCGGCTATCTCGTCACTCATCCGTGGCGGCTCGGAGCGCCGCCGAAGCTCGGGGCCGCGCTGGGTGCTCTCCCGGCCGACCCCGACAGCTATTATCTCCACGACATCGCGCTTCTGCCCGCGGCGCGCGGCCAGCGGGCAGGGGAGGCGGCGGTCGCGCTGGTCCTGAACCTCGCGCGGGCGGCGGGTCTGCCGGTGATCGAACTGGTCGCGGTGGGCGGTGCCGACGCCTATTGGCAGCGCCTGGGTTTCGCCTATGCCGCGCCGGGCGCCGACGGTCCTTACGGTCCCGGCACCTTCGTCATGCGGCGGCCGGTGGACGCGTAGCGTCCCAGCGCTATTGGGCGAGGCTTTCCGAAAAGACGTTCATCACGATCACCCCGGCGATGATCAGCGCCATGCCGACGATCGCGGGCGTGTCGAGCTTCTGCCCCTGGAACAGCCAGGCGACGGTCGCGATCAGCACGATGCCGACCCCCGACCAGATCGCATAGGCGACGCCGGTGGGCATCGCGCGCAGCGTCAGCGACAGGCAATAGAAGGCGACGGCATAGCCGACGATCGTGACGAGCGACGGGCCGAGCCGGGTGAAGCCGTGCGATTCCTTCAGAAAGGAGGTTGCGACGACCTCCGACACGATCGCGATGAAAAGATAGACATAGCTCATGGCAGGCGCTCCTCGCCCCACGGGGATATGCCGCCCGGCTGGGCGCGTCCAGCCGTCGCGGCGCTTGCTGGCGCGGCGGCGGCGCGATAGGCACGGCGGCCATGCAGATACGATCCGCCACCCCGGCCGACGCGGCCGCCATCTGGGCGATCATCGGGCCGACGATCCGGGCCGGCGATACCTATGCGCTCGATCGCGACATGGGGGAGGAACAGGCCCTCGCCTATTGGTTCGGGGCCGACAAGGAAGTGTTCGTCGCCGAGGTCGAAGGGGCGGTGCTCGGCACCTATTATCTGCGCGCCAACCAGGCCGGCGGCGGCGCCCATGTGTGCAATTGCGGCTATATGACCGCCGCCGCCGCCACGGGGCGCGGCATCGCGCGGGCGATGTGCGATCATTCGGTCGAGCGCGCCAGGGCGCGCGGCTTTCGCGCGATGCAGTTCAATTTCGTCGTCTCCTCCAACGACCGCGCGGTCCGGCTCTGGCAAAGGCTGGGGTTCGAGGTGGTGGGACGCCTGCCGGGCGCGTTCGACCACCCGGCGCACGGGTTCGTCGACGCGCTGGTCCTGTATCGGACGCTCTGACCGTCAGGCATAAGCGACCCAGCCGCGCCAGGTGAAGGCGGCATAGAACAGCGCGACGCCGGAAAAGCCTGCGGCGCGCAGGACCGCCTCATCCTCTTCGGGCGACAGCATGGCGACGTGGCGGGCCACCGCATCGCGTCCTTTCGCCGTCGCATCGGGGTCGGCACCCGAAGCGACGGCATAGGCGGCATAGCGGTCGAGCCAGCGGTCGCGCTCTCCGGGTTCCTGGGGGAAGCTGCCGTGCGCGACGACGAAGGGCGCCCCGGGGCGCAGGCGTTCGCGGACCGCCGCCGCCGTGCGTATCCGTTCGTCGCGGTCGAGGAAATGCAGGGTGAGGAGGCAGGTGGCGCCGTCGAAGGGACCGGCGGGGGCATCGTCGATGACACCCTCGACCAGATTCGCACGCGCCGCGTTCGGCCCGAGCATCTGCGCGGCCATCGCCAGCATCGGCCCGGCCGGATCGACGCCGGTGAAGCGCCAGCCGGGGTGAGCCTCCGCCATCGCCTTGAGCTCCAGTCCGCCGCCCGCTCCCAGCGCCAGCACATGCCCGCGCTCGGGAACATGCTCGGCCAGCAGCAGCCCGGTCATGCGATGGAGGCCGTCCATACCGGGCACGAAGCGGCGCGGGCCGTCGGCATAGTGCGCGACCGTTTCGGGGTCTTTGAAATGGTCGAGGAAATACTGGATGGCTTCAGCCATGAACAGGGTCCTTGCAGGCAGTGGGGAGCGCGGCGAGGCGCGCGTGGAATTCGTCGGCGAGCGCGGCCAGCGTCACCCGTTCGAACCGTGCGAGCAGCAACGCCTCTGCCTCGCGAAAGCCTGCCTCGAGGGCTGCGTTCACGGCCTGTTCGACGAGGCAGTCGGGCGCATCGTCGCGATTCCCCATTGCGATCAGCGCCGGACGGCCGATCGCACGATAGATGTCGGCCAGGCTGATCGCAGCCAGGTTTCGCGCGACCGTCCATCCCCCGCCATGCCCTTTCTCCGAATGCACCAGCCCCGCGTCGCGCAGCCCGCCCAGCAGGCGGCGAACGACGACGGGGTTGGTCCGCATCGCCTTTGCCAGCTGGTCGGACGTTCGCGGTTCCCCTGCGTCCGCCATGTGGAGCAAGATGTGGAGAACGCCCGAAAGACGGCTGTCGCGTTTCATGTAACTTTAATTAGTGCGTGATGGACACGAGTCAAGCCGACTTGATCGGCGCGCGCGGGGATGCTAGACGCGCCGGCGTGATGACCAGCGACCGATCTCCACGTTTCAAGGCCTATTGGCGCTCCTTTACCTAAGGAGCGGCATGGCATCACCTATCATGACCATTGCCGCCGTGTCGGAAGGCGCCTGGTCATCATCCCGAAACCACACCCTCTCTGCCACGGCGCGCCCTTTCGGAAAGCCGCAAGATGACAGAGACATTGATCCGCCTGACCACCGCGCGCTGCCGCATCGACCGGCTCGACGCCGCCGACGCGCCCGCGCTCGCCGCGATCACCGATGCGTCGGTGACCGAGCAGGTGCATTTCCTGCCCACCCCGTTCACCGAAGCCGATGCCCGCGCGCTGATCGCGCGTTCGGGCGGCGATGACGTCTTTCACGCCGTGCGCGAAGGCGCGGCGCTGATCGGCGTGATCGGGGTGCATCGCCGCGGCCGCGATCACGAGGTCGGATACTGGTTCGCCGCCACGGCGCGCGGCCGGGGCCTCGCGCGCGAGGCGGTCGCGGCGGTGGTGCGCGATCTGGCGGCGGCGCGGGCCGGCGGCACGATCGTCGCCGAATGCCGTCCGGGCAATGCGCGCTCCGCAGCGCTGCTGCGCCGGATCGGCTTCGTGCCGACCGGGCAGGCGGGCCGGCGGCCGGGGCGCATGCTGTTCGCGTGGCGCGCGGGCGCCGACTACCGGATCGACGTCTGCTGATCGCGCGCCGCGACCTCTTCGGTCAGCGCTGCGGCGATTGCGGCGACCGAGGTCGGAGCATAGGCGAACCCCATATGGCCGCAATCGACCTCGACCTGCCGGTCGCTTTCGTGCGGCAGGCCGCGCGCGCTCGCCGCCGCGACGACCCCGTCGTGCGCCGACCACAGGGCGAAGGTCGGCATCTCAGGGCGCGGGGCCGGGTGGAAGTCGATCGGCGGATTGTCGACCGGATGGCGCGCGATCAGGTGATAGAGCCGCCACGCGCGATTGGCGCGGCGGCTGCCCGAAAAGGGCGATCCCAGCGTGACGACGCGCGCCACCCGGCCGGGGTGATGCTTTGCATATTCGCGGGCATAGATGCCGCCGAGGCTCCAGCCGACGAGCGCGGGCGCGCGGCCGGTGCGGTCGATGATCCATTGGACGCGCGTGTCGATCCGCTCGATGATGTCGGCGGTGGCGCCGCGATTGAAGCCGAGGCCCCAGGCATAGCAGCGAAAGCCCGCGCGGCGCAGGTCGGCGCGCAGCCCCTTGGTCGACCAGTCGCCGGCGAGGAAGCCTGGAAGAACCATCACCGGCGGCCACGGGCTGTCGGGGTTGGGTTCCGGCGGCATCGGGCGGACGCGCCCGCCCAGCGCGCGCAGCAGCGCCGCGACCTCGCGCCACAACAGGCCGAGCGGCGGCGGCGCGTCGGGATCGGGAACGCGGGCCGGCCATTCGGCGCGGCGCGAGAGCAGGGTGCGGATCATGGCATGCGCCCGCGCGGGGATCAGCCCTTCGGGACCAGCTTCAGCAGCTTGCCGTCCTTGCCGTCGCTGAGCAGCCAGACGCTGCCGTCCTCACGCACCTCGACCTCGCGGATGCGGGTGCCGAAATCCCAGCGGTCGGCCTTGTGCAGCCGGTCGCCGTCGACGCGCATGCGGATCAGGCCCTGCCCCGACAGCGCGCCCATCAGCAGGCTGTTCTTCCAGCCGGGATAAAGGTCGCCGCCGTACCAGGCGAGCCCCCCCGGCGAGACCGACGGATTCCACCACAGTTTCGGCGCGGCGAATTCGGGGCGGGTCGCATGGTCGGGGATCGGCTTGCCGTCATAATGGTCGCCGTTCGACACGATCGGATAACCGTAGTTGGCGCCGCGTTCGACCAGATTGACCTCGTCGCCGCCCTTCGGCCCCATTTCCTGGTTCCACAGCCGCCCGGCGCCGTCGAAGGTCAGCCCCAGCAGGTTGCGGTGGCCGAGCGACCAGATCTGCGCGGTGACGCCGCCCTGCGCGGCAAAGGGGTTGTCGGCAGGAACGCTGCCGTCGGGGTTCAGCCGGACGACCTTGCCGAGATTGGCCTTCATGTCCTGCGCCGGGTCGAACTTCTGCCGCTCGCCGGAGGTGATGAAGAGATGCTTGCCATCGGGCGAAAAGGCGAGGCGGTGCGAGAAATGGCCACGGCCCGGCACCTTGGGGTCCTGTTTCCAGATGATGCGGAGGCCGTCGAGCCGCGGCGCGTTGCCCTGGACCAGCTTTGCCGTGCCGACGACCGCGCCGAAATTGTCGCCGTCGCCCGCCTCGACCCAGCTCAGATAGATGGTGCCGGCGGTCGCGAAATCGGGCGCGAGGATCACGTCGCCGAATCCGCCCTGCCCGCCGTAGGCGACCGGCGGAACGCCCGCGACGTCCAGCACCGGCCCATCCTCCTGCCACAGCTTCAGCTTGCCCGCGCGTTCGGTGACGAGCGCCTGCCGTCCGCCGGGAAGGAAGGTCATCGCCCAGGGCTCGTCGAAGGCCGCCGCCGTCTCGACGGTGAAGGGCGCGTCGGCAAGCGGCGCCGCGGGCTGCTCGCCCGAGGCGTCGAGCCGCGCATTGTCGGCGGCGTTGCTCGCCGGGCCGGTCGAACAGGCCGCGACGATCATCGCGGCGGAAAGGGCGAGGGCTGGAAGCTTCATCATCGCAAATACTCGCTTGGCTGGGGAGACGGATGCAGTCTGGCGCGCGATCGGCCGAATGTCGAGCGGGAGAGAGTGGGGGGGCTCCGTGGCCTGGCTCTCTGGCGCCGAAGTCGTCGAAAAGCCGCCGGAAGGCGGAGGCCAGAGTGTCCTCGCATGGCTCCGGGTCCCCGTCTTCGCGGGGACACGGTGTCCGTCAGCGCCGCGATTCCTCGCGGCGTGCGGCGATGGTTTCGACGCTGTCCATGATCGCGTCCATCGCTTCGCTCGCCGGGGGCGCGTCGGCGCGCTTCTGCGAGAACTGGCCGCGCGTCATGATCTCCTCGAGCGCGCCGCGCGCCCGCGAAACCCGGCTCTTCATCGTGCCGAGCGCGCAGTCGCAGATGCTCGCCGCTTCCTCATAGGACAGGCCGCCCGCGCCGACGAGGATCAGCGCCTCGCGCTGGTCCTGCGGCAATTCCATCAGCGCGCGCTGCAGATCGGCCATCTCGCTCTCCTCTTCCTGCGAGGCGGGGGTGGACAATGTGCGCTCGACCGCCAGTTCGTCGTAATCGCCGCGGAATTTGTTGCGGCGCATCTGCGACA
This sequence comes from Sphingopyxis sp. 550B, assembly GCF_057401805.1. Lineage (NCBI taxonomy): Bacteria > Pseudomonadati > Pseudomonadota > Alphaproteobacteria > Sphingomonadales > Sphingopyxidaceae > Sphingopyxis > Sphingopyxis sp. 550B. The sequence goes on from NZ_CM171610.1 coordinate 1,566,829, forward strand.
GAAAGGTGTTGCGCAGGATGACGAAGGTCCACGCCTTGATCGAGGTGCCGCGCTCGAACCGGTCGCGCGAGGCCCAGGCCTTGACCATCGTGTCCTGCGTCAGGTCGTCGGCGAGGTCGGGATTGCCCGACAGGCTGCGGCCATAGGCGCGCAGGTGCGGAATGACGCCGGCGAGCAGCGTCTTGAATTCGCCATCGGTCAAACGCTTGTCGTCCTGCGATGGCGCCGCAGCTTGGGTTCGGGTCATTCCTTGGTCGGGCTTTTCTGATCGAGCTGGGACAGGAGATCGAGCATCCCGTCGGGCAGTCTTTCCGCGACGATGTTGCCATAGATCATGCGCAGCCTGGCGCTGACCGGCTCGGGCGACTGGCGGCCCGTCAGCGTCCGGTGCCACTGGTCGCTTCCCGTGCCCGGAAAGCCACCGTGCATCCGGCGCGGCGCGTCGACAGCGCGGCCGGGCGCATGTGCGCCGTTGATCCTGTTTTCTCCGTGCGTTGCCATTCCGAAGCAACGACAGAGGGGGCCGCAGGTTCCCCGCGTCCGATTTTTTGCGACGAGATGCGTTGCCCTAAAACCACAGTGAGCGGGCGCGGGCCCGCGTGGGCGAGGCCCTGACCTTAGGGTCAGGACCCCTTAATGGCACGTTCGAGGCGTCGAAATGGCGAAGATATCGGGCTTGGGCGGGTGCAGCGGGTAGCATCGCTACCCGCAAGGCCGCGCGGACCCGAGATCGAAGCCATTTCGGCGTCCCCCGGTTATGCGGGAGGGGGATTTGACCGATTTCGCCCATGGCTTCGTCGAAAAGTCTCGAAATATATTCATATTCCTGCGCCGTGCCTCCTCGCCCTGAGCAAAATCGCTTCAAACCTCGAACGCGCCATTAAGGGGCTCTGACCCTAGGTATTTGCCACCGGCGCGATAGGCTTTGCATCGGCGGCGGCACCCGCTAAGTAACGGCGGAATGCATGATTTTTCTTCCGCGCGGTTCTTGCGTCCCGATCGGCGCCGACCATGAGCCGCACCTCCGACATCGCCCCCTCCGGTCCGCTCGACGACGCCAGCTTCAAGCGCGAGCTGGCGGCGCTGCTGCCGCATCTGCGCGCTTTCGGCCGCAGCCTGTGCGGCAACGCCGACCTCGCGGACGATCTGGTGCAGGAAACGATGCTGAAGGCGTGGAAGGCGCGCGCCCAATATGTCCCGGGCCCGTCGAGCATGAAGAGCTGGGCCTTCGTCATCCTGCGCAATTGCTTCCTGTCGCAGATGCGGCGCCGGAAATTCACCGCCGACTATGACGAGCTCGCGGCCGAGCGGATGCTGGTCGCGCCAGACGATCAGGACGACAGCCTGCACCTGGCCGACGTGCAGCGCGCGCTGATGCTGCTGCCGGTCGATCAGCGCGAGGCGCTGGTGCTGATCGGTGCGGGGGGGCTGTCCTATGACGAGGGCGCCGAAATCTGCGGCGTGGCGGTGGGCACGATGAAGAGCCGCGTGTCGCGCGCGCGCGCCGCGCTGCACGCGATTCTCGACAGCGGGCAGATGCCGCTGCGCAGCACCGACGAACTGCCGGCGAGCGAGGCTTTCGCCGCCATCATGGGCACGGTCGACGATCTGACCGCGAACGGACCCGCCGGGGGCTGAACCCTCCTAGGGCGGATCGACATTCAGAAGATGGCGAGGCGAAAATGGTGGTTTTTCGCGACCCGGAGCGCAGCGTGCTGATGGCACGTGAGCACCGGAAGCGCGAAAAGCCGCCATTTGCAGGCCGCCAGAGCTGAATGTCGATCCGCCCTAGGCCGCGAGTTGCGGCGTGAAGAGCAGGCTCTGGCTGATCGCGGCGCGCACCGTATTCTCGCGGAAGGGCTTGGAGATCAGGAAGGTCGGTTCGATGCGGTTGCCGGTGAGCAGCCGTTCGGGAAAGGCGGTGATGAAAATCGCCGGAACCGGCGCGATCGCCAATATGTCCTGCACCGCATCGATCCCCGAGGACCCGTCGGCAAGCTGGATGTCGGCAAGCACCAGCCCCGCCTCGCTGCGCTCGAACGCCGCGACGGCGTCGTCGTGGGTCGTCGCGATCCCGGCGACCCGATGGCCGAGGTCGCGGACGATCTGCTCCAGTTCCATCGCGATCAGCGGTTCGTCCTCGATGATCAGGACCGAGGTGCGCGATTCGCGGTCGAGGTCGGCGACCGCTTCGTCGAGCAGGCTTTCGACCGTCGCGACGTTGGTGCCGGTGACGATCGCCGCCTCTTCGACAGAGAATCCCTCGAGCGCCGTCAGCAGCAGAATCTGGCGCCCCAGCGGCGTGATGCGCGCGAGGCGGCGATTGGCGGCGCGAACGAGCGGGTCCTCGGCGGCGTCGCCGTCGACCTCGCCATCCTCGATGAAGGCGCTTTCCCAGATGCGGTGGAAGCAGCGATAAAGGTCGATGCGGATGCCCTGGCCCGACCGGATCTCGTCGGGCGCGGCGACGATGACTTCCAGCAAGGTATGGACGAAATGGTCGCCATGCGACTGGCTGCCGGTGAGCGCGCGCGCATAGCGGCGCAGGAAGGGCAGGTGCCCGCGGATTTCTTCGCCCAATGGCATGTTGGAAGCTCCCTCTTTAAGCGAGTCATACGCGGCTCGCCCGCGCAGGTTCCGCTTTTCGCGCGCAAAAAAGCGTGGCGCTGCGCTGCAACTTGTCGCGTTGCGATGCGTAGACATAGCCGGGACGCGACATGGGTTCGGCGCAAGCGGGTGAATTTGCGACCTTTTTGCGATTTCGGACCCCCAGGCTTTGATTTGGGAACCGGATTCATGGCAAAGCGGCCCGGGGTGACAAACGGCGCGGACACGCCGGATCGCAGCAAGGGACAGGCATTGGCCGACGGTGGGGACAGCGAGGCAGTGCGCGACGAACGTCGCCGGCTCGACACATTGCGCGAATATCACATTCTCGACAGCGGCCCCGACCCCGCTTTCGACCGGGTGACGAAGCTGGTCGCCGACCTGTTCGACGCGCCGATCGCGCTGGTCTCGCTGCTCGACGACCGCCGGCAATGGTTCAAGTCGGCGCACGGGCTCGACCTCGCCGAAATCCCGAGCGACATCGGCTTCTGCCGTCATGTCGTTGCCGACCAGCAGGCGCTGATTGTTCCCGACGCGGCGCTCGACCCGCGCTTCCGCGACGATCCGCTCGTCACCGGCGAGCCCGGCATCCGCTTCTATGCCGGTGTGCCGTTGCTGGCCCATAACGGCGTTGCGCTTGGTACGCTGTGCATCATCGACCGCAAGTCGCGTCCTGCGCTCGACGCGCGCTTGCTCGGCCGGCTGCGCGATTTCGCGGCGATCATCATGGCCGAGGCCGAACTGCGCCGCACCGCCGCCGAGCGCGACGCGGCGCGCCGCATGCTCGAACGCGCGCTCGATTTCTCGTGCATTGCCACCTGGCAGCTCGATGCGCGCACCGACCAGCTGCGCTGGCGCGGCGCGACCGCCGAGCTGTGGGGGGCCGATTTCCAGACCGCGCTGTCGACCGGCGAGGGATTCTTCGCCCGGGTCCATCCCGACGACCGCGCGGCGGCGCGCCGCGTTCTCGACGAATCGATCGACACCGGCGATCCCTACGCGACCGAATATCGCATCTGCCATCCCGAGCGCGGGGTGCGCTGGATCGCGGCACGCGGCGACTGGGACGTGCGGGCGGACGATGCGATGCTGACCGGGATCAGCGTCGACATCACCGAACAGAAAAGCCGGCAGGAAAACGCCAACCTGCTGATGCGCGAGCTTCATCACCGGATGCGGAACCTGTTCGCGACGGTCGGGGCGATCATCTCGCTGACGCGCCAGTCGGCGCGCGACGTCGACGATTATGTCGACCGGATCAGCAGCCGGCTCGACGCGCTCAACCGGGCGCAGAACGTGCTGCTGGGCGCCAATTTCATGACCGGGTCGATGCATGCGCTGCTGCGCGAGGTGGAGGCATCCTTTCCGCGCATCCGCTGGTCCGGACCCGATCTGCTTCTCCCCGAAAATGCGCTGGTGGCGATGGCGCTGCTGTTCAACGAACTGGCGACGAACGCCGCAAAACACGGCGCGCTGTCGGCCGAAAAGGGCCGCGTCGATATCGAATGGACGCAGGACGACGAGGACGCCGACCCGCGCCTGCTGCGCCTGACCTGGACCGAATCGGGCGGCGTGGGCGCCGTCGCCCCGCCCGAACGGACGAGCTTCGGCACGCTGCTTATGGAACGCAGCGTGCGCAACAATCTGGGCGGCACGATCGAGCGTCGCTGGGAACCCGGCGGCCTGATATGCGAGATCACGCTGCCGGCGCGGTGGCGCGAGGCATAGAAATCGTCGGCTGAATTACCGACTTTCCCCGTCCGGAATGGAAGTAACGCGTTTGCTCTCTATGTTTTGTCACCCTGAACTTGTTTCAGGGTCCGCGGTCTGCCCTTGAATAGAAGGCAGCGCAGTAGGGAAGGCCGGGCCATGGATGCTGAAACAAGTTCAGCATGACGACGGGAGGATAAGCGTGCGGAAACCGAATCTCCGCTAGCCCTAACCCACGTCGCTCCATCTGCACCTCCATCTTGCGACGCCCCCTTGCGCATGCGTCGATATATTGGCATGGATAGTGCCAATATAACAGCAGGGAGGGAGCGATGGCTGTGCGCGTGGAAACCGGCGGGGGGCCGGACCGCATGGCCGTCGTTCGCCGCGCCGGACTTTTGGCTGCCGGCGCCCTGCTCGCGGCGGTGCCGGCTGCGGCGCAGCGCGCCCCGGCACCGCCGCGCCATCCCAATATCGTCATCCTGCTCGCCGACGACTGGGGCTTTTCGGACGTCGGATCGTTCGGCGCCGGCTATGCGACGCCGAACATCGATGCGCTCGCGAAGGCGGGGGTGCGCTTTTCCAACTTCCATGCCGCGGGCTCCTGTTCGCCGACGCGCGCGATGCTCCAGACCGGGGTGATGAATCACCGCGCCGGGCTCGGCAATATGCCCGAGACGATCCCCGACGCGCATCGCGGCAAGCCCGGATACGACACGGTGATGAATCACAGCGTCGTCACCATCGCGCAGATGCTGAAGGCGGCGGGCTATCGCACGTACCTGACCGGCAAATGGCATTTGGGCAGCGACGCGACGCGGCTGCCCGAGGCACGCGGGTACGACCGCGCCTTCAGTCTCGCCGATGCGGGTGCCGACAATTTCGACCAGCGCCCGATCGAGGGAATGTACGACAAGGCGAACTGGACCGACAACGGCAAGCCCGGCAAGCTGCCCAAGGATTATTATTCGTCGCGTTTCGTCGTGCAGACGATGATCGATTATATCGAGGCCGACCGCGTGAGCGGCAAGCCCTTCCTCGCCTCGGTCAACTTCCTGGCCAACCATATCCCGGTGCAGGCGCCCGACAGCGACATCGCGCGCTATGCGGGTCTGTATCGCGACGGCTGGACGGCGCTGCGCGAGGCGCGGGCCCGGCGTGCCGCCGCACTCGGCATCGTGCCCGCGGGCGCGCCGATGGTGACGATGGCGACCACCCGCGACTGGAAGGCGCTCGACGCCGACGAGCGCAGGGCGGCGACGCGCACGATGCAGGCCTATGCCGGCATGGCGACCGCGATGGACCGCGAGATCGGTCGCCTCGTCGCGCATCTGAAGGCGAGCGGCGATTACGACAACACGATCTTCGTCTTCCTGTCGGACAACGGACCCGAACCGCTCGATCCCTATAACCGGCTGCGCAACCGGCTGTTCCTGGGGATGGAATATGACACGTCGATCGCGAACATCGGCCGCCGGCACAGCTTCGCCGCCATCGGTCCCGGCTGGGCGAGCGCGGCGGCGTCGCCGCTGTCGGGCTACAAGTTCAGTGCGACCGAGGGAGGGCTGCGCGTGCCGCTCATCATCGCTTGGCCCGGCCATCCGCAGGTCCGTGGGGGCGCGATCAGCGACGGGCTGGCGCACGTCACCGACATCGTGCCGACGCTGACCGAACTCGCCGGCGTCCCGGCGCATGGCGGGACATGGGAAGGCCGGCGGGTCGAACCGCTGGCCGGACGCAGCCTGGTTCCGGTGCTCGCCGGCGCGGCGGGCAGCGTCCATGGCGACACGCCGATCGGCTATGAACTGTCGGGCAATGCCGCCCTCTTCCGCGGCGATTACAAGCTGGTGCGCAACCTGCCGCCGACCGGCGACGGGCGCTGGCAATTGTTCGACATCCGCACCGACCCCGGCGAGACGCGCGACCTGTCGCGGACGATGCCCGACCGCTTCGCCGCGATGCGCGCCGATTACGCGGCCTTCGCCAAGGCGAACGGGGTGCTCGAAATGCCGGCGGGCTACACCGCCGACGATCAGATCAACCTCTATGCGTGGCGCAAGCAGGGGCGCAAGCGCGCGATCCAGGCGGCACTGGTGCTCGGGGGCGCGCTCGTCGCTTTCTCAGCGCTGGGCTGGCTGCTGGTCCGGCGGCGGCGGGCGCGTCGTGTCGATCAGGCGAAAGCCGATGTGATCGGTGCCTAGCGAGCGTTCCTGAAACTGGCGCGCCGCGGGGCGGTAGCGCGCGCAATAATTGGCCGCGCACAGGAAACTGCCGCCCTTGATCACATTGCGGTCGGTGTCGAGAGCGCTCGTCGTCCATTCCCAGACATTGCCGATCAGGTCGTGGACCCCGTGGCCGTCGGCGGGAAAGCAGGCGACCGGCGCCCGGCCCCTGAAACCGTCGGTGCCGAGATCGCGGACTGGAAAGACGCCCTGATAATAGTTGGCGAGCGGGCGGCCATCGGCATCGACCGGCACGTCGCGCCGTGCGCCGCCGGTTGCCGCCGCCAGTTCCCATTGCTCCTCGCTCGGCAGCGCCTTGCCCTTCCAGCGCGCATAGGCGAGCGCGTCCTCGAAGCCGACCTGCACCACCGGGTCGCGGCCGCGATCGGCGATGCCCGTCTTCGGCCCTTCGGGGTGGCGCCACTCGGCCCCGACCACCCAGCGCCACCAATTGGGGTTGCCGTCGGTCGGCGCCGCGAACACCGCCGAACCGGGAACCAGCATTTCGGGGGGCGCGCCGGGCAGCCTGGGCGGGTCCTTCTCGGCCAGCGTCTTGTAGCCGGTCGCCTTCACGAATTCGGCGAATTCGGCGTTGGTGACTTCGTGCGTCGCCATCCAGAAGCCCTTGACCGTCACGGCGCGCGCCGGGGCCTCCTCGGGCAGGGTCGCGTCGGCGCCCATGGTAAAGTTAGCGCCGGGAATCCAGACATAATCGGCCGCAGGCATTGCGGGACATTCGGGCGGCTGCGCCTCGGCGAGCCGCTCCGCCTTCGGCTTGCCGCAGGCGGCGAGCACTGCCAGCGCGCCGAGCGACAGCAGCGCGGCGCGGCCGATCACCGGTCTTGTCCTGCGGGCGCGACGGCGAGCAGCGCATCGACCATATGCGCCATCACCGTTCCCGCCTCCTCGGCGGGCAGGCCCTGGTCGTGGCGCATCGCGCGCCAGGTCTGGAACGACAGCGCGGCGCACAGCGCCTCGCTCGCGATCCGGTCGGCGGCGACGGCGTCGGGCAGCAGACGGAGCACCAGTTCGCGCTCGACGGTGATCACCCGGCCATATTCGGCCATCAGGAACGGCGACTGATAGCGCTTGATGTTCGCGGCGAGGCGGAAGGGCAGCATCGTCTCGAACACCCGCACCCGGCGCCGGACCAGATCGCGGACATGCGCCCGCCAGTCCTCGCCGCGATAAGGCGCGGTGACGATCGGCATCACCCGCTCGGCGACGGTCGCCGAAATCTCGCTGTAGAGCGAATCCATGTCGTCGAAATGGCGGAACACGGTGCGCAGCCCGATTCCCGCTTCCTCGGCGACGCGCGCCGCGCTCGGCATCAGGTCGCCGCCGGCGATCAGTTCCATCATCGCCTCGACGATGCGTTTGTGGCTCGACCGGCTGCGCTCGCGCCGCCCGTCGATGCGCTCCGGCCGCGCCGCCTTCGTCTCCCGCTTCTTCGTTTGCGTCGCCATGCCGCCTCCGCTGGCCCAGCTTGCCGCCGGGGTCAATGGGTGACGCCGAACCGTCTTGCGTCGCCATGAATATAATGACACATAGAGTGTCAATTGTTTCGGGGCAACCGGAGAGAGGGGAGAGGCGATGACCGGACCGGAGACGGCGCTGGCGGCGATCTGGGCGGGCGCGCTGTTCCTCTGGCTTGCCTTCCTGCTGTTCTACGACGGTATCCGCCGCCCGCTGCGCGGCGAGGAGATCGAGGCTTTCCTCGCGACGCTGGGGCCGCGCATGGCGGAAACCGGCAACGATGCCGAACGGCTGCGCGCCTTTCTGGAAGCCGACGACGGCCGCGAATTCGTGATGGTCAACCTCGTGCGAACCCGGCCCGGTCTCGTCACCGATCCGGCGAGCGGCACGGCGCGCGAGGGCAGCGAGTGGCTGCGCCGCTATTCGGAGCCGTTCGTGCGCGGCCTGATCGCGCGCGGCGGCCATCCGCTGTTCGTCGGGCGCAAGGTCGGCGGCTATATCGATGCGTGGAATACGCCCGCCGACCCCGGCTGGTCGCTTGTCGGTACGATGCGCTACCGCAGCCGCCGCGATCTGGTCCGCATGGCGGCGGACCCCGCTTTCCGCGCCGCGCATCCGAACAAGACGCTGGGGATCGAATCGACCTTTTCCTTCCCGACGCAGCGCCAGATCGGCTTTTACGCCAGCCCGCGCGTCACCGTCGGGCTGGCGCTCGCGCTCGCGGCGGCCTTCGGTCACATCGCGGTTCTGACATTCGGATAGGTGGGGAGGACAGGATGCGAAAGAGATGGGTGGCGCTCGGCGTGCTCGCGCTGGCGGGAGCGGGGGGGTATTGGGCGTTCGAGGCGAACAAGTTCCGCCTGCCGGGACTGATCCAGGACTGGCGGGACCCGGTGCAGCCCAATCGCGCGGTGTCGTGGCAGCAGGGGCCGGAGGCGCCGCCGGCAGGCGAGCGGCCCCCCAACATCATCCTGATCGTCGCCGACGACATGGGTTTCAACGACATCAGCCTCAACGGCGGCGGGGTCGCGGGCGGGATCGTCCGGACGCCGAACATCGACGCGATCGCGCGCGAGGGGTTGAATTTCACCACCGCCTATGCCGCCAACGCGACCTGTTCGCCGTCGCGCGCCGCGATGATGACCGGGCGCTATCCGACGCGGTTCGGCTTCGAATTCACCGCCGTTCCCACCGCTTTCGCGGAAAACCTCGCGCATGGCGACGGCGTCGGGCCGCTGAAGGCGATATTCCACAAGGATCTGATCACCGACGATATTCCCGACTATCCGGACATGGGCGTTCCGTCGGGCGAGGTGACGATCGCCGAGGCGGTGAAGGCGGCGGGCTATCACACCATCCATATCGGCAAGTGGCATCTGGGCGAATCGCCCGCGCTGCAGCCGCAGGCGCAGGGCTTCGACGAAAGCCTCGCGATCCTGGCCGGTGGGGCGAAGTTCCTGCCCGACGACGACCCCGATACGGTCAACGCCAAGCTGCCGTGGGACCCGATCGATCGGTTCATCTGGGCCAATCTGCGCCACGCCGTGACCTTCAACGGCAGCAAGCGCTTTCATCCCAACGGGCATATGACCGATTATTTCGCCGCCGAGGCCGAAAAGGCGATCGCGGCGAACCGCAACCGGCCCTTCTTCCTCTATCTCGCCTTCAATGCGCCGCACACGCCGTTGCAGGCGACGAAGGCGGACTATGCGAAGCTGCCGCAGATCAAGGACCACAAGACGCGTGTCTATGGCGCGATGATCGCGCAGCTCGACCGGCGCATCGGCGACGTGATGGCGGCGCTGAAGAAACAGGGGATCGACGACAACACGCTCGTCATCTTCACCAGCGATAACGGCGGCGCCTGGTACAACGGCATCCCGCGGCTCAACGCGCCCTATCGCGGGTGGAAGGCGACCTTCTTCGAGGGGGGCATCCGCACGCCGTTGTTCATGCGCTGGCCGGGGCATATCGCGCCGGGATCGACGCGCGCCGACATGACGGGGCACCTCGACCTCTTCGCGACCATCGCCGCGGCCGCGGGGGCGAAGCTGCCGTCCGACCGCATCATCGACAGCGAGAATATCCTGGCCGGGCCGGCGAAGCGGCAGGCGATGTACTGGCGGTCGGGCGCCTATCGCGCGGTGCGCATGGGCGACTGGAAGCTGCAGGTGACGAAGCGCCCCGAAAAGGCGCGCCTCTACAATCTGGCCGCCGACCCGACCGAACGGCACGACCTGTCGGCGCGCGAGCCGCAGCGCGTCGCGCAGCTTGCCGCGATGATCGCGCGGCAGAACAGGGACATGGCGAAACCGATCTGGCCGGGGCTGATCGAGGGACCGGTGCGGATCGACGTACCGCTCGACGCGCCGTGGCGCGACGGGCAGGATTATGTCTATTGGACCAATTGAGGCTGGCGGGGGTCAGTCGACGAGGTCGAGGATGACGAGCCTCTGCATCCGCGCCGTTTCGGCGAGGATGGCGTCGCGCGCGATTCCGCTTTCGGCGTGGAGCAATTCGGTCGCGACATAGCCGAACTCGACGAGCATGCGCATGCGCAGCCAGACCTCGTCGCGGGTTCGGTCGGGCAGGAACGGCTGGAAGCCGTCGGTCAGCCGGTCGGTGACATAGCGGTGCGATTCGATGCGGACATGTTCGAGCCGTGGGCTCGAATGCAGCGCGCGTTCGATCCAGACGCCCCCCGGTTCGGCCTCGGTGATCTCCGCCGTCTCGCGGAGCAGTTCCTCGTTATTCTCGGCATAGGCGTGAATGCCCGCGCTCGCGTAGCGGTCGAGCCAGCGGACCAGCGCCGCATTCTGGCGATCCATTAGGCGCTCGCCGAGCGCGACGATCACCTCGAACTTGTCGGTGAAGTAATAATAAAGCGCCGGCGGAGTGAGCCCGGCGCGCTCGCAGATCAAATTGGTCGAGATGCGGTCCATCCCGACCTCGGCCAGCAACTCGCCCGCCGTGTCGAGCAGCCGCTCGCGCGTCGATCGGCGGGGCCGTCCGGCCGCGTCCTGCCTTGGTATCGCCATTGCTCCCCGTATCTCCATCGCTCCCTGCGCGGCCGCATCGGCCTGGGTCCTGACCCGAGGGTTGACCGACCCATAACCCGTTCGCCCGCGCGCGCCAAATCGTCCGCACGGCAAAGCCGGCACCCCCGGGAGTCAACCGAGTCGACCTGCGCACCGCGAATATTGACCCATTATAGCGATTGCTATAATATAGCGATAACTACATTGTCATTCTCGGGAGGAATTCGATGGGTTTTCAGGTTAAGACGGGGCGTCGTGCGTTGTTGATGCTGACGGGCTGCGCGCTGGTCGTTCCGGCGATCGCGGCAGCGCAGGACGCGGTGCCCGCCGACGAAGGCATCGGTGACATCGTCGTCACCGCGCAGCGGCGCGAGCAGAATCTTCAGGACGTTCCCGTTGCGGTCACCGCCTTTGCCGGCGACGCGCTGTCCGACCTCGGCATCCAGTCGAGCTCCGACATCGCCGGGGTGGTGCCGAACCTCGAGATCGGGCTTCCCGGCGGCGCGGGCAACCAGCCGCTCATCTATATTCGCGGCGTCGGGCTCAGCGACACCAACCGCAACAACTCGGGTCCGAACGGCGTCTATATGGACGAAGTCTATATCAGCTCGCCGAGCGCGCAGACCTTCCAGCTTTTCGATCTCGAGCGCGTCGAGGTGCTCAAGGGGCCGCAGGGCACGCTGTACGGCCGCAACGCGACCGGCGGCGCGATCAACTTCATCGCGGCGAAGCCGAGCCGCGATTTCCAGGCGCAGGCGTCGCTTTCCTATGGTTCGTTCGACACCATCACCGGCGAGGCCGCGATCGGCGGCCCGATCTCGGACAGCGTCCGCTTCCGCATCGCGGGCACCGGCACCCATGCGAACGGCTATATCCACAACCTGCTGACCGGCCGGCGCGAGAACGGGCAGGGCAGTTTCGCGTTGCGCGGCCAGCTCGCGGTCGACGTCACCGACAATTTCGACGCGCTGGTCAACGTCCACGGCGGCCGCGTCGACGTGCGCTCGCCGCAATTCCGCAGCCTCGGCCTGCTCGATCCCGACACCGGCTTCACGACGCCCTGCGCCGCCGACGCGATCATGGCGAACCAGTGCGGCAACGTCCTCGGCTATGTCAGCCCCGAAGGCTTCTACGACGGCAATTACGACCGCAGCGACCGGCTGAAATCGAAAAGCTGGGGTACCGCGGTACGGCTCAACTGGGATCTGGGCGACGTGACGCTGACCTCGATCTCCGCCTATGATTTCGACGACAAGCTGCACCAGGAGGATTCGGACGCCAGCCCCGCCGCGCTGCTCCACCTCACTTATGGCGTGCGGTCGAAGACCGTCACCCAGGAACTGCGCCTGTCGGGATCGACCGGCAGCGTCACCTGGGTCGCGGGCGGCTATTATCTGCACGAGGTGCTGAAGCAGGACCAGACGGGTGACCTGTTCCGCGACCTGCGCGTGCTGACCCCCGACGGCGGCGCCGATCCGGAAGGCCTGACGACCGGCGGCGCGCCGGTCCTCTTCTCGCGCACGCTCAACCGCCAGACGACCGAAGCCGCCGCCATCTTCGGCCAGGCCGAAATCGAGCTGGCGCCGTCGCTGCGTGCGACCGTCGGCGGCCGCTACAATTACGAGCGCAAGCGTTTCCGCGCCGCGGCGCAGTTCGAGGACGAGATCATGACCTTCTCGGACGAGGACGGCAATATCGTGACCGCCCCCGTCCCCGGCGGCATCCTGCCGCTCTATGCGTTCGACAATCGCAAGTCGTTCGACAATGTTTCGTTCAAGGTCGGCCTCGACTATGACATAACCGACGATGTCATGGCCTATGCCACCATCTCGACCGGCTTCAAGAGCGGCGGCTTCAACGGCGGCTATCTGAGCTTCGATCCCGTCGAGGCGGAGGAACAGGCGAAGCCGTTCAACGAGGAAACGCTCACCGCCTATGAAATCGGCCTGAAATCGACGCTGCTCGACCGGCGCCTGCGCTTCAACGCCGCGGCCTTCTATTATGATTACAAGGATCTTCAGCTCTACACGCTGATCAACACCGGCGCGATCCCGGTTTCGCTGCTCGCCAATGCGGCGAATGCGACCATCTATGGCGCCGAGTTCGAGATGATCGCGCGGCCCGTCGACCGGCTCGACATCACGCTCAACCTCGGCCTGCTCGATACCGAGATCAAGGATTTCGTCAGCGCCGGGACCAACTATTCGGGCAATCGGCTGGCGCTGTCGCCCAAGGTCAATTTCAGCGGCGTCGCCAATTACGAGATCCCGCTGTCGAACGCCGTCGCGCTCGCGCTCCAGCCGTCGGTGTCCTATCGCAGCAGCCAGTTCTTCTCGACCGACAACAATCCGCTGCTGAAGCAGAAGGGCTATTGGCTGCTCGGCGGCCGTATCGCGGTCAAGGACGAGGACGGGCGCTGGGAAGCGGCGCTTTTCGGGCGGAACCTGACGCGGAAGAAATATATCAATTTCGCCGTGGACCTCGCCGATTTCGGGTTCGTCGAGCAGTTCCAGGGACAGCCCCGGAGCTTCGGCGTCGAGTTCCGGGTCAAATATTGATGCGCAGGCTGCTGTTGGTCCCGGCGGTGCTCCTGCTGGCGGCCTGCCAGTCGGAGCCGCCGCCGGCGAAGCCGCTGACGCCCGAGCAGAGCGCGGCGCTGAAGCCCGCCGGCGTGCGCCTCGCCGGGCTTTACGAGCAGGCGTGCAAGTCGTGCCACACGGTTCCGGACACCGGCGCGCCGCTGACCGGCGACCGCACGCAGTGGGACGCGCGCTGGGCAAAGGGCGAGGCGGCGTTGCTGGAAAGCACGATTCGCGGGCTGAACGGCATGCCGGCGGGCGGACAATGCTTCGCCTGCTCGCCCGACGACTATACGGCGCTCATTCGTTTCATGGCGGGGAGGGATTGATGGGCAAGGTAACGCGGCGCGCGCTGCTGGTCGGCGGCGGCGTCATCGGAGCGGGCGCGGTCGGCGTCGGCGGTCTGGCCGGACGCAACTGGCTGCGCGATCGCGAGCCGGCATCGCTCGCGGCGCAGGACGCCGAAGGCCGCCTGCTGTGGAGCAACTGGTCGGGGATTGCGCACAGCTACCCCGAAAAGCGAGGCGCGCCGAAAAGCGAGGAGGAACTGCTTTCCATCCTGACCCGCGCCCCCGCGCCGGTGCGTCCGGTCGGGTCGGGGCACAGCTTCACCGCGCTGGTGCCGACCGACGGCACGCTGCTGACCCTCGACGGCATGGCGGGGCTGGTCGGCCATGATGCCGCGACCAATCGCGCGACGGTGCGCGGCGGCACCCGGCTCGCCGACCTGGGCCCCGCGCTCGCCGCGGTGGGGCAGGAGATGGTCAACCTGCCCGACATCAACAAGCAGTCGATCGCGGGGGCGATCGGCACCGGAACGCACGGCACCGGGCGCGGCATCCAGGCGATGCATGGATCGGTCGTCGCGATGCGGATCGCGACCCCGACGGGCGAGGTCATCGACTGCGATGCCGTCACCCGCCCGGAGGTGTTCAACGCCGCGCGCGTCGGCCTCGGCGCCTTCGGCGTCGTGACGCAGGTCACGCTCCAGAACCAGCCGCTCAACCGCATCCTCAAGCGCACCGAGGTGCGCCCTACCGAAGAGGTGCTGGAGGATTGGCCGGCGCTGCGCCAGCGGCACCGCAACGTCGAATTCTATGTCCTGCCCTTCACCGGCCATTCGGTGGTGATCTCCAACGACGTCACCGACAGGCCGGTCAAGCCGCGCGGTCCCGACGCCGACACCGAAACGCTGATGGGGCTGAAGCAGCTTCGCGACTGGTTCGAGTTCGCCCCGTCGCTGCGGCGCAAGCTGGCCGCCGAGGAACTGGCGAAGATCCCGCCCGAGGAGGTCGTCGACGAGGGGTGGAAACTGCTCTCCAACGAACGGCCGGTGCGGTTCAACGAGATCGAATATCATCTGCCGATCGAGGCGCAGGTCCCGGCGCTGCGCGAGGTGCTGAGTGCGATCGAGACACACCGCAAGGACGTCTTCTTCCCGATCGAGGTGCGCGTGATCGCCGCCGACGACGCGTGGCTCTCTCCCTTCTATGGCCGCGAGAGCGGGTCGATCGCGGTCCACGCCTATTATCGCGAGGAGCATGATTTCTTCTTCAGCATCGTCGAGCCGATCTTCCGTCGCCACGGCGGCCGCCCGCACTGGGGCAAGCTGCACAGCCTGAAGGCGCCCGACCTCGCGCTGCTCTATCCGCGCTGGAAGGAAGCGGGCGAGGTGCGCCGCGCGCTCGACCCCGAGGGGCGGATGCTCAACGACTATCTGAAGGGAATCTTCCTCGATGGCTGAGGCTGGACGGACGAGGCGCTGGACGCGCCGGGCGGCGATTGTCGGCGGCGGCGCAGTCGTGCTCGGCGGCGCGGCGGTGCTGGCGTCGCGCAAGGGCGACCATGGTGGCGCTCACGACCGCTATTTCCTCGCGCTGTCGGCGGCGCTGCGCAAGGCGGGGATCGCGCATCCGGTGCTGGTCGTCGACCAGCAGCGGCTCGACCGCAACATCGCCGCGGCGCGCGCGACGCTGAAACCCGCCGGACTGCCGCTGCGCGTCGTCGTCAAGTCGCTCCCCGCGACCGGCCTGATCGACCATGTCGCGCGCGGCCTCGCCACCAACCGCTTCATGGTCTTCAACGGCGCGATGCTCGACAGCATGGCGGGGCGCGCCGATGCCGACCTGCTGCTCGGCAAGCCGCTGCCCGCGATGGAATATGCCGAATTCGTCGACCGGGCGGGCGCGGAAGCGGCGGGCCGTGTCCAGTGGCTGATCGATACGCCCGCGCGGCTGCGGCAATATGCGGAGATCGCGGCGGCGCGCGGGGCGGGGCTGCGCGCCAATATGGAAATCGACGTCGGCCTGCATCGCGGCGGCTTCGCCGACGGCCGGACGCTGGCCGAGGCGGTCGAACTAGCGCGCACCTTCCCGCACGTCGCGGTCGGCGGCCTGATGGGCTATGACGCGCATGTGCCGAAGATGAGCGATCCCGACGCGGCCTACGCCGCCTCGCAAAAGCTCTATCGCACCGCGATCGGCGTGCTGCGCGATAAGCTGGGCGTCGATCCGGCGACGCTGACGCTCAACGGCGCGGGCAGCCCGACCTATGCGCGCCACGCGCAGGGCACGGTCGCGAACGAGGTGTCGGTGGGGTCGGCGTTCGTCAAGCCGGTCGATTTCGACCTCGCGTCGCTCGCGCGCCATGTTCCCGCCAGCTTCATCGCGACGCCGGTGATCAAGGCGGGTCGCATGGAACTGCCGGGCAACGAGTGGCTTACCGGCCCGCTGACCTTCATGGACCCGAATGCCGCGCGCGCCTTCTTCATCTATGGCGGCCACTGGCTCGCGACGCCGGTGTCGCCGCCGGGGTTGCAGTTCAGCGACCTGTACGGCCGGTCGAGCAATCAGGAGATGCTGACCGGGTCCACGCGGGTGGCGCTGAAGCCCGACGACCATGTCTTCTTCCGCCCGAACCAGAGCGAGGCGGTGTTCCTGCAATTCGGCGATATCGCGCTGTTCGACGGCGAGACGATCAGCGGCGTCTGGCCGACCTTTCCGGTCTCCGCCTGACGCTGCGGGCGGGGCTGCTTTGACTTAACCTGATATCGTCATTGCGAGCGAAGCGAAGCAATCCAGAGTGGCGTAAACCGCCCTGGATTGCTTCGCTTCGCTCGCAATGACGGTTATGGCAACGCCGGTCTGTCGCCGCCGCTTATTGCAGCCCCGCCGTCGCGAGCAGGATGCCGAGGCCGACGCTGGCCCCGTCGAGGCTCCTGGTCTTTTCGACGTCGATCCACTCGTCGAGCGAGTGCCCGCGTCCGGCTTCGCCCCCCGACCCGATGGTGATCGCCGGGATGCCCAGGCTCATCGGGATGTTGGAGTCGGTCGATGAAAAGCTCGCGCGCGGGGTCAACCCTTTCGCGCGGATGATCGCCTCCGCGGTGCGCGCGATCGGCGCGGTCAGGGGCGTCTGCCCGGCCGGCCGGTCGCCGATCAGCTTGATGTCGGTGGTGATCGGCCCTTCGCGGGTCGAGCGCGCGGCATTTTCGCCCTCGACGCTCTTGTCGACGATCGCGAGGAAGGCTTTCTCCACCTTGGCGAGTTCTTCGGGACTTTCCGACCGCATGTCGAAGTCCATATAGACCTCGTTCGGGATCGAATTCACCGAAGTGCCGCCGCCGGTGACGCTGGCGGAATAGGTGGTCTTGGGCGTCGCGGGCACCGGAATCCGATAGAGATCGAGGACCGTCTGGCTCATCGCCACCATCGGGTTGACGAGGCCGAAGGCACCGAAGCTGTGCCCGCCCGGCCCCTTGTAGGTGATGCGATAGCGTTTCGATCCGACGCCGCCGTTGACGAAGCGCGACGGATCGGTCCCGTCCATCGAGAAGAAGGATTCGATCCGGTCCTTGTACTTGCCCTTCGCCATCATGTAGCGGACGCCGCGCAGGTCGCCCGGCCCTTCCTCTCCGACATTGCCGACGAAGACGATGTCGCGGCGCACCTTGATGCCGCTTTCCTTCATCGCACGCGCATAGGCGAGCAGCACCGCCAGGCTGCGCGTGTCGTCGCCGATGCCGGGGGCGTGGAGGCGGGTGCCTTCGCGGCGAACCTTGATCGGCGTACCTTCCGGAAACACCGTGTCGAGATGCGCCGCGATCATCACCACGGGTCCGCCCGCGGGGCCGGTGCCGCGATAGACGCCCATGACATTGCCTTCTTCGTCGGTTTCGATGTCGGTCAGCCCCGCATCGCGCAGCATCTCGCGATAGGCGGCCGCGCGCGCCGCTTCCTTGAAGGGCGGCGCCGGAATCTCGGTCAGCGCGATGATCTCCGCGACCATGCGGTCGTGGTCGCGGTCGAGAATCCGGACCGCGGCGTCATAGGCCTTGTTCTTCAGAACCGCCTCGGGCTTCGGGGCGGGCGCCGCCATGGCCGCGCCGGCAGAAAGCATCAGCGCCGCCAGGGGCAGAAAGGCGATATGTCGCATGAAAAATCCTTTTGCTGAACAGGGTCCCGCATCCTCTGGATGCTTCGCCGCGCCCGATGTCAAGAGACGTCCGCCCCGGATGGCGATGCCGTTCGAAAAAGCAGCGCGTGATTTTGCTTGCCTCGTCGCCCCGTCCCGCTCGGCGTGACCTAGCCTGCCCGCACCTCGCGGAACGGAATGGTGCGGTCGATCTCGGGCTCCTTCGGCAGTCCGAGCACGCGCTCGCCGATGATGTTGCGCTGGATCTGGTCGGTGCCGCCGCCGATCGAGGTGAAATAGGCGTTGAGCGACAGGAAATTCGCATCCTCGGCGCGCGGGTGATCGGGGCCTTCGAGCAGGCTTTCGGGACCGAGCAATTCGGTGCGCAGGCGGCCTTCCTCGTGCAGGATGCGGCTCATCGCGAGCTTGCCGAGCGACATGATCGACGACGACGTGCCCTGCGCCAGCTCCGCCTTCGCGCGCTGGGTGTTGAGCTTGTTGAGCACGCGCCATGCGATCACCTGCGCGACGTCCTGCCGCACCACCGGATCGTCCAGCTTCCCGGCCTCGCGCGCCAGTTCGAGCATGGCATGATCGCCCTTCGCCCCGGCGGCGCCCGACCGCGCGCCGCGCGCCATGTCGCCCATCACCGACCGTTCATAGGCGAGCGCGGTCTGGAGCACGCCCCAGCCGCCGTTCAGCGGCCCCAGCAGATTTTCGTCGGGGACGAAGGCGTCGGTGATGAACACCTCGTTGAAATGCGATTCGTCGGTAATCTGGCGCAGCGGCCGCACCTCGACGCCGTCCTGCCGCATCGGCAGGAAGAAGAAGCTGATGCCGCGATGCTTGGGCACGTCCCAGTCGGTGCGGGCGATCAGCATGCCGTAATCGGCAATCATCGCGCCCGATGTCCAGATTTTCTGCCCCGTCACGCGCCAGCCGCCCTCGACCTTCTCGGCGCGCGTGCGGATCGCGGCGAGGTCGCTGCCCGCGCCCGGTTCCGAATAGAGCAGGCACATGCCGACTTCGCCCGCCAGCAGCTGCGGCACGATCACGCGCTTGAAGCTGTCGGTCGCGTGGGCAAGCGCGGTATTGGCCCACAGGTTGCTGCGGTCCTGTCCGGCGCCGGGGGCCCCGGCCGCGGCGAAGGCGCGCTCGACGATCTTCGCCTGCTCGGCCGACAGTTCGCGGCCGTACCAGTCGCGCGGCCAGCGCGGGACGGCCCAGCCCGCGTCGCGGACCTGCGCTAGCCATTCGGTGCGCGGGTCGCGCCCGAAACTTTCCTCGCGCGGCGGCGCGCCGCGCCAGTTGGCGGCGAGCCATGCTTCGACCTCGGCCTGCAAGTCCGCGTCGGTCATGCCGCCATCTCCCTCTGCATCGCGTCCAGCGCCGCGACATAGCGGTCGCGCCAGACGCGGCTGTCACCGAAAAGCTGCACGCCCGACCGCGCGCGGCGCAGATAAAGGTGCGCAGGATGGTCCCAGGTGAAAGCGATGCCGCCGTGCATCTGGATGCCGTCCTTCGCACAGCGCAGGAAGGCATCGGCGCAGGTGAAGGCGGCGAGCGCGACCGCCGCATCCTTGCCCACCGCGCCCTCCGCCACTTGCCGCGCCGCGTCGCGCGCCGCGCTCGTCGCGCTTTCGGCCTCCAGCAGCAGGTCGGCCGCCATATGCTTGATCGCCTGAAAGCTGCCGATCGCGCGGCCGAACTGGTGGCGCTCGCGGGCGTAATCGACGGTGATGTCGAAAATGCGCCGCGCCCCGCCGGTCTGTTCGCCCGCCAGCGCGACCAGCCCGATGTCGCGCGCGCGCCGGGCCGCGGCACCGTCGCCGATGCGCGTCGCGGCGCCGTCGAAGCGGACGTCGGCCATGCGGCGGGTGCGGTCGAAGGTGGGCAGTGGCGTGATCCCGGCGCTCGCCCGCTCGACGAGATGGACGCCCTCGTCGCTGGCGAGGAGGAAGATATCGGCGATACCGGCATCGGGAACGAAGCGCGCCGTGCCCTGTGCCCGGCCGCCCTCGATCCGCACGTTGCTGCCGCCCGTCCAGTCGAGCGCGCCGAGCAGCGCGACCGCCGCGATCGTCCGCCCCGCCGCCAGCGCTTCGGCCAGTTCGCCGTCGAGCAGCACCGATGCCATGGCGGTCGAGATCAGCGGCACGGGCGCGAGCGCCGCGCCCGCTTCCTCCATCACCAGTTTCAGTTCGACGGCGGAAAGCTGCGATCCGCCCGTACCGGCCGCGACCAGCAGCCCCGCGATGCCAAGCTCGGCAAGGCTGCGCCACAGCGCGGGGTCGTGGCCGCTGTCGCTCTCCATGATGCGGCGCACGTCGCTTTCGGTGCACTGGTCCGCGAACAGGCGGCGCACCGTGTCGCGCAGCGCGGCCCGCTCCTCCTGGTTCATCGTCGCGTCGGTCATCGGGCGGTCGCTCCTTCTGCGATGGCGCGGGCGGCGCCGTAGTCGGCCTTGCCGTTGGCCGCGCGCAGCGGCCGGTCGGCGACCAGCAGCCGTTTCGGCACCTTGTATCCGGCGAGCTGCGCACGGACATGGTCGCGCAGCGCTTCGGCGTCGAACGCGGCATCGGCGTGCAACGTCACGACGCCGACGATCGCCTGTCCCCATGTCGGATCGGGCACGCCGACGACCAGCGCGTCGCTGACGCTGTCGTGCCGTTTCAGCGCCTCCTCGACCTCTTCGGCGAAGACCTTCTCGCCGCCGGTGTTGATGCAGCCGCTGCCGCGGCCCAGGAAGGTCAGCGATCCGTCCGCCTCGACGCGCACCCAGTCGCCGGGGATGCAATAGCGCACGCCGTCGATGACGCGGAAGGTCGCGGCCGATTTCTCCGCGTCCCTGTAATAGCCGAGCGGGTTGGGCGGGCCGAGCGCGAGCCGCCCGACGCCCCCCGAGCCCGCGAGGACGGGGCGGTCGGTTTCGTCGAAGACGCGGCAGCGCTCGCCGAGCGTGAAGCTCGCGGTCTTCACCTCGCAGTCGCGCGTCATCACCGACGCGCCGAGACCCAGCGCTTCGGAGGAGGAGAGCACGTCGTTGAGCACCGCGTCCGGCATGTGCCGCAACAGCCCGCGCTTGATGTCCGCGCTCCACATCACGCCCGATGAGGTGACCGACAGCACGCTGCCGAGGTCGTGCGCCTGCGCGCCGCTCTCCAGCTCGGCGAGCAGCGGCCGGCCAAAGCTGTCGCCGACGATCACCAGCGCTTGCGGGCGATGCCGCTCGATCGCCTCGATCGCCTCGCGCGCGTCGAAGCTACGGTGCGTCAGCGTGACGATGCTGCCGCCCGCGACCATCGTCGCGATGGCGGGCAACAGGCCGGTGCCGTGCATCAGGGGGCAGGCCGGCAGGATGCGGGGGCCCGGCCCCAGCTCGCGGATCGACGCCGCAAGCTCGTCGGGGGTGTCGGGAACCGGTTGCAGCGCGCGCGCCGCGCTCACCAATATCTCGCGCAGCTCGCCATGTTCCCACATCACGCCCTTCGGCATGCCGGTCGTGCCGCCGGTATAGATGAAGAGGATGTCGTTCGGCGATCGCTCGATGTCCAGCGGCGCGCCGTCTCCGCTTTGCGTCAGGACTGCGAAATCCTCTGCAAAGCCGGGTGCTGGGGCGCCGTCCGTCACCTCGATCCAGCGCGTCACCAGCGGCAGGTCGGCGCGGATCGCCTCGACATGGTCGCGGAACTCCGCGGCATAGACGACCGCGCGCGCGTCGCTGTCGTTCAGCAGGTAGCGAAGCTCGGCGTCGGTATAGCGATAGTTGACGTTGACCGCCGCCAGCCGCGCCTTGAAGGCGGCGGCCAGGCCGAGGATATATTCGGGCCCGTTCCGCAGGTAGATGGCAAGCGAATCGCCGGCCTTCAGCCCGCCCTCGCGCAGGCTGCGCGCCAGATTGTTGGAGAGGCGGCCGGCTTCGCCCCAGTCGATCCGCCGGTCGCCGTGCAGGCACAGCGGCGCGTCGGGGGGCAGGTTGCGCTCGACGATGTCAAGCATGTCGCCGAAATTGAACACCGCGCTCTCCCCTGTGGATGTGCTGATCCTAATCGGCGAGCAGGCTGTTCATCCGCTCGACGGCTTCGAGATACTCTTCCTTGAAATCCTGCACCACCGCGCCGGCGCCGCGCACCGAGTCGACGAGCCCGACGCCCTGTCCGACGAAATAGGTCACCATGTCGCGCGCCTTGCCGTTGCCCGCCTCGGCCGCGCGGTCGGCGGCGCGCAGCGACTTTTCGCTGATCAGGCTCATCAGCGGCATCGGCAGCGCGCCGGGGCTGTCCGGGCTCTTCTCCCAATTCTCGGTCCACGTCGACTTCAGCTGGCGCGCGGGCTTGCCCGTGCGGCTGCGCACGCGCACCGCGTCGCGGCTGCTGGCGGCGATCATCTTCTCGCGGAACACCGGAGAGGTCTCGCTTTCGGGCGTCGCGAGCCACACCGATCCGGTCCAGGCGCCCGCCGCGCCCATCGCCATGCAGGCGGCCATCTGCTGCCCCGTCATGATGCCCCCCGCGGCGAGCACCGGCACCTCGCGGATCGGCCGGATCGCCTTGATGACCTCGGGCACCAGGACGAGCGTGCTGACCTCGCCGCAATGGCCCCCGGCCTCGGTCCCCTGCGCGACGATGATGTCGACGCCGGCCTCGACCTGCCGGATCGCATGTTCGCGCGCGCCGACCAGCGCCGCCACGGGAACGCCGTGCTGCTTGCCCATCGCGATCATCTCCGGCGGTGGCACGCCGAGCGCGTTGGCGATCAGCCGGATCGGATGCTCGAAGGCGGCCTCCAGCGTCCGCAGCGCCGTTTCGGGATCAAAGGGCTGGGCGCGGTTCCGGCTGACCGGCTCGGCGGGCGGCGGCACGTCGGCATCGGCGAGCAGGCGTTCGGCAAAGTGGCGATGCGCTTCGGGAATCCGCGCCTCGAGCGCGGCGGCGGTCACGCTGCCTTCGCCCCGCGTCGCCATATTCTCCGGCACCAGCACGTCGATGCCATAAGGCTTGCCGTCGACATGATCGTCGATCCACTTGAGCTCTTCGCGCACCGTTTCGGGGGTATGCGCGGTCGCGCCGAAGACGCCGAAACCGCCCGCGCGGCTCACCGCCGCGACGACGTCGCGGCAATGGCTGAACGCCAGCAGCGGAAACTCGATGCCGAGCATGTCGCAAAGCTGTGAGGTCATCGCTCTCTCCACCCTTGTAATTGGTTCGTCAAACGAACTAACTTTGCAAGGGAGGACTGTCAATCCCGCAGGGTGGGCGTCCGGTTGCTGTCGATGATATGGGCGAGCTCCTCGATCCGGTCGAGCAGGCCTTCGGGCTCGTCGATCGCCAGATAGGCGGAAAGGTCGCGGGCGAGCGCGCGCTCGAAGGCGGCATATTCCGCCAGCCCGGCATCGGTGAGGCGCAGCATTTCCGCGCGGCCGTCGTCGGGGTCGGTATAGCGTTCGATCATGCCGCGCTTCGCGAGCCCGGTGACCAGCGCGGAGGCGGCGGGCCGGCCGATGCCGGACATGGAGGCGAGGACGCTGGCGCGGCGCGGCTCGCGCTTCAGCGTCAGCAGGAAGCGATATTGGGCGATGGTCAGCTCCGCCCCCTGGGCAAAGCGCTCCAGCAGCCGGTGCAAAACCACGACCACCCGCGTCAGCAGGATCCATCGTCGATCCGTGTCCAATAGTTTTCTCGCAATCCCTCGAAAGCCGGCCCCCGGTTAGGGACAGTCGGCCACTCGCGTCAACCGGCCCGGCGCATCATCAGCATCGGGCCATAGACCCAGGTGAAGAGGCCGAAGGCGCCGCTCCACAGCAGCGCGGAGAGCATCAGCAGATCGGCGTACAGGTCGGCCGCAAGGGGCGCGGCGACGCGCACCAGCGCGGCCGCGTGGACAAGCAGCAGCGCGGCCGCCGCCGCTGCGCCGCCGCTGCGGGCGCGCCCCGTGTGGCTGAGCGTGGTGCGCGCCATCATCGCCAGCGTCATCGCGCCGATCGCGCCGGCGGTCAGCGCGTGGATCGCGCTGGTTACGGGAACATGCTGCGGAAAGCCGATCGCGGCGCCCAGCAGGACGAAGCCGACCGCGAGCCACAGATAGGCGAGATGAAGCCCCCAGACCAGCGGCTCGCGCCACGTTTCCCAGCCGCGCCACCGCGCGAGGCGCAATCCCGTGCCGATGCCGGCGGCGGCGAGGAGTAGGCCCGTCATCGGCGCGTCGGGAAGCGCCAGCCATGCCAGCAGGGCGCCTGCGGTCAGCCATGTCGCTGCCCGGTCGAGGCGGCCGTGCGGCGCGGGTTCGCGCGGCGCCTTGCGCTGGGCCAGCCAGTTGCGCGTGAAGCTGGGTACCAGCCGCCCGCCCATCACGGCGATCAGCAGCGCGATCATGCCCAGCGCCAGCCGCTCCGCCACCGGCCCCGCCCCGGGCCATGCGAAGCGGAGGTGGAAGGCGATATTGGCAAGCGCGAGCGCGGTCACGACAAGGCACGGCACCAACCCCTTGCCGTTGCGCGCGGCGATCTGCTCGCGCCACAGCGCCGCCGCGAAGACCGGCAGGAAGGCGGCGTCGATCGTCATCGTCACGCCGTTCCCGGGCTCCGCCAGCAGCATCGCCGCGCGCCCGGCGAGCCACAGCGCGGCGAGCGCCGCGACCGGCGCCCCCGCGACCGGATAGCGTCCGGTCCAGTTCGGCCCGGCGATGATCATGTAGCCGGCGATCACCGCGGCGGTATAGCCGAACAGCATCTCGTGGACGTGCCAGTCGCGTGTGACCGCGCCCGCCAGCGGACCGCCCCCCGACAGCACGGCGATCCACAGGGGCACCGCAAGCGCGGCAAAGACCCCGGCGAGCAGGAAAAAGGGGCGGAAGCCGAAGCTGAACAGCGCCGGGCCGCGATAGGCGCGGATGATCTGCGCGGTCGTCCGCATCGTCTCGCGCGCGCGGCTCTGTCCCATGTCGCCCCCTTGCCGTTCCGGATGAAGGATAGCTTTTTCCGGCGCGAAGGGAAACGCGCATGGGTGAACTTATGCGTGAGCGATGCTTGCTCCGGTTCCTGATCCATCGGTGCTTGAAACCAGGCTCCGGTCTTCCAGCCGATAAGAAGCCGTCACGCCCCTTGAGCTGGTTTTTCAGCCGGCGGCATTTGGAGCGAGGGTTCCGAGAGGCGGCCTCATTCTGATCCGATAGTCAGATCGATCCATTTTATCGTTCCCGGACGCGTCGTCATTCGGGACGATGCATGAGAAGAGAATGGCGAAGAACAGCCGATAAAAAGTATGGTCTTCTTTGGGCCGCCAATGGCGACGGAATAGGCGGTGCATCCGGCCGGCAAGGAAATCCGCTGAATGGCGCCACGGTTCCGGATGCAACGGATGGCGCTTCCCGAAGAAGCTCCAGCGACCCAGAGCGCTCCTGTTTCCTCGATCGCGATCCCGTCCGGCGTCTCGCCGTCCATCGCTGCCCAGGTTCGCCTCGACCGAAGGTCGCCATCGGCAGCGATGTCGAATGCCGTCAGCTTCCCCGCGACGCTTTCTGCGACAATCAGCGATCGGTCGCTGTAGATCGCCATGCCGTTCGGGAAAGCCAGGCCGTCCGCCGCTACAAAGGCGGATCCATCGGGCCGGACGGCACAGATATTGCCGGGCCTGAAGCGTTCACCCGCCCATATGTCGTACCCCATCGAGCCCACATAGGCGCGGCCCTGGGCGTCGACGATCATGTCGTTGGCATGCGCGAGGGCCAGCCCGGTCAGGTCGGCATGCAAAACGGGCCGTCCCTTGACGACGGCCAGGATTTGCTGCCGTCGCATCGACACGACGAGCAAGGTTTTGTCGGGCAGCCAGCCCAGCCCCGATGGATTGTCGTCGAGTTCCAGCTCGATTCTCATTTTTCCTTCGAGATCGACCGAACACACGCGCTTGGCTTCGATGTCGGAAAACCACAGCCGGTCATCATGCCAGCGCAGTCCCTCGGGAAGGACCAGGCCGGCCGCGAGCTCGTTCAGCCGCGCAGTATCTTCTTGTCCCATCCGCGCTGCCTGTAGAGACGATCGAAATTGGGTTGTCCGGTCTGCGCCGTCACGCCGCCATCGATCGTCAGCGTCGTTCCGGTGATGTAGGAGGCGTCGCTCGATGCCAGAAAGGCTATGCCGGCCGCCATTTCGTCGGCGGTTCCGACACGGCCCATCGGAACAAGCCGCTCATAATCCTCCATGATCGCGGCATCGCGAAGGTGCGATTTCAGCATGGCGGTTCCGACACCCCCGGGACAGATGCAATTGACCCTTATGCCTTCGCCGGCGTGATCGACCGCCATGTTGCGCGTCAGATTGACGACGCCTGCCTTGGCGACATTATAGGCGGCGAGCCCCGGGTCGGCGAACAGTCCGGAAATCGAAGCCGTGTTGACGATGCAGCCCCCTGCGGTGCGCAGATAGGGCAGGGCCGCCCGACTGCCGAAGAAGACGGCATCGAGGTCGACCGCCATCGTCCGGCGCCACTGTTCGGCGGTGATCTCGTCGACATGGCCGAAGCATCCGATACCCGCATTGTTGACCAGCACGTCGAGGCGGCCGAGCGATTGCGCCGCATCGTCGATGAAGCTGCTGATCGCGTCGATGTCGGAGACATCCACCGCGCGCAGGGTCCTGGCGGATTCGGCAATGCCGGTGCGCGTCACCATCTGCGCGAGCGCATCCTCGCTGAGGTCGCAGAGCGCGAGGATCGCACCTTCGGCGGCGAAGCGACGCGCCGTCGCTTCGCCGATCCCCGATGCCGCGCCGGTGATGGCGACGACCATGCCCTCGAAACGTCGCACGGCCTTCACCGACCGATCAGGGTGCGGAGCGCCGTCGCGATGCCATCTCCGGTCAGGCCGTAATGGCGGTAGAGATGGGTCGGGGGCGCGACGAGGGCATATTCGTCCGGCAGCGCGTGCCGGGCGAAGCGCACGGCAATGCCGCCTTCGGCCAGTATTTCGGCGACCGCGCCGCCCAGCCCGCCGTGCGGATTATGTTCCTCGACGGTCAGGATCGCTCCGGTCTCCCGCGCTGCGGCGCGGATCGCATCGGCGTCGATCGGCTTGATATAGGCGGCGTCGAGGACGCGAACCGAAAGCCGGGGCGCCGTATCGGCGAGAATGTCGGCGGCGTCGAGCGCGGCCTTCACCCCGATCCCCGTCGCGATGATCGTCGCATCCCGTCCATCACGCAATGTCCTGAAGCGGCCGTGGGTGAAGTCGGGCACGTCGTCGTAGACGGGCTTTTCCGCGCCGCGACCGATGCGGATATAGACCGGGCCGTCGATATCGATCGTGCTGCGGATCAACCCGCGGATCGCGTTTCCGTCGCACGCCGAGACCACTGTCATATGTCCCATGGCGCGGGTTATGGCGATGTCCTCCACCGCATGGTGCGACGTGCCGTAAAAGCCCATCGAGATGCCCGCATGGTGCGAAAGGATGCGGACTTTCTGACGGGTGTAGGCCAGGTCGGTCCGGACCTGCTCGGCACACAGAAGCGAGGCAAAGGAGGCGAAGGTCGAAACATAGGCGATATGACCCGACGCGGCGAGCCCCGCGGCGATCGACATCATATTCTGTTCGGCGATACCGGTATTGATGAAGCGGTCCGGAAAACGGCGCTGAAAGGAATCGAGGCCGTTCGACGACGCCAGGTCGGCCGTGAGCACGACAAGTTCGGGCCGCCTTTCCGCCAGTTCTTCGAGTTCGGCGCTCATCGTCAGCGCCGTCAGTTTCGGCATCGATGTCTGGATATTCCAGCTTGCCGGGTCGAGCGGCTTTTCGAGTTCGGCGATGGTCATGCGTCGAGCCTTTCCTGAATTTCGGCGACCGCCACCGCCTTGTCGGCGGGCCCCAGAAATCCGAGATGCCAATAGGGGGTGGTTTCCATGAACCCGACGCCCTTGCCCTTCTTGGTGCGGGCGACGATCATGTGCGGCCGGTCGCTTTGCTGGGCGCGGTCGAAGGCCGCGAGGACGGCCTGCATGTCGTGCCCGTCGATCTCGTTCGTCGACCAGCCGAAGCTCTCGAACTTCGCCGCGATCGGTTCGATGTTCATCACATCTTCCGTGTTGCCGTCGAGCCCCATGCCGTTCGCATCGACGATCCCGATCAGGTTCGACAGGCCGTAGTGCCCGGCAGCCATCGCAGCCTCCCAGACCTGACCCTCCGCCAGTTCGCCGTCGCCGATCATGACCCAGGTCAGGAAATCGCGCTGCTGCAGTCGCGCGGCCAGCGCCATGCCGACGCCGACGGACAGATTGTGACCGATCGACCCCGAGGAAAAATCGCAGCCCGGAACCTTGTTCATGTCGGGATGATCGCCGAGCGGCGAGCCGAGGCGGGTATAGGTGTCGAGCCAGTCCTCGGGAAAATAGCCCAGTTCGGCAAGGATCGGATATTGGCCGATCGCGGCATGGCCCTTGCCCAGCAGGAAGCGATCGCGATCCGGCCACCGCGGATCGGCCGGCTTGAGGCGCAGCGTGTGATAATAGAGCGCTGCGAACATTTCCGCGCAGGAAAAGACGCTCGAATAATGGCCGCTTTTGGCGATCTCGACGAGCCGGATCGTTTCCAGGCGAATCCAGTCGGCCTTTTTTTCGAGCATGCGGGGGTCCGCTGCCCGGTTACGGGGCAGGATGGCGTTGTCCATGATGAAATCCTTGGCTGGCGAAAGATCAGTCGGAGAATGCACCGGGCATCATGCCCACCGACTGGCCGCCATCGACGACGATCATCGCGCCGCTGGTGTAGGTGGCGATATCGCTGGCGAGGTAGAGCGCGGCGCCGACGATCTCGGGCGGATCGCCCGCGCGGCCGAGCGGGATCGACTTTTTCGCGTGGCGGGTAAAGGCTTCGGAACGCGACCAGGCCTTGCTCACGTCGGTGTGAAACGGACCGGGCGCGATGGCGTTGACGCGCACTGTGGGGCCATATTCCTGCGCGAAGGTGGTCGTGAAGATATTCACGCCCGATTTTGCGGCATCATAAGGTGCGGCGCCGAACTCGGGACGCAGCGAACCGGTCGACGAGATGTTGATGATGCACCCCCCGCCGCGCCTGACCATGTCCGCCCCGAACAGGCTGCAAAGTCGAAAGGGCCCTTTCATGTTGACCGATATGATCTTGTCGAACAGCTCTTCGCTCGTCTCGACCGAGGAGGGCGCGATCGGCGACATGCCGGCGTTGTTGATCAATATGTCGGCCCCGCCCCATTCGCGCTTCACCTCTTCGAACAGGCGGTCGCAGTCTTCCCAGCGTCCGGCATGCATCTGGTGAGCCGAGGCTTTTCCTCCGCGATCCCTGATCGATCGGGCGACCTCTTCGCAGGCGTCGAGCTTGCGGCTCGCGATCGCCACCGTCGCGCCCGCCTTGGCGAATCCCTCTACCATCGCGAGGCCGAGCCCGCGACTGCCGCCCGTCACGACGACCACCTTGCCGGTGAAATCAAATGTAGCGTTCATGTCCGAAAGTCACTCCCGTTTCGCATGTCGGAAAAAGGCAATCGCCTTGCGCGGAGGGCCGGTCAGGCCGTCTGGTAGCGGATCGGCAATGATTTCAGGCCGCCCACGAAAATGGCTTTGGTATATTTGGGGGGGGCGGCGGGCTCGATCGCGTCGAGATTCGCAAGCAGTTCTTCGAGCAGAATGCGGATTTCCAGCTTTGCCAGATGCTGGCCGAGGCAGACGTGGGCACCATAGCCGAAGGCGACATGCTTGTTCGGCGACCGGCCGGGCTGGAACTGCTGCGGATTTTCGAAAATCTCCTCGTCCCGATTGCCCGAAGGATAGCAGAGCATCAGCCAGTCGCCCTTGCGGATCAGCTGTCCGCGCAATTCATAATCCTCGGTGGCGCTGCGCATGAAATGGCGGACCGGCGTCGTCCATCGCAACGCTTCGTCGATCAGCGCCGGAATGCGCGACGGATCTTCCTTGAGTTCGCGGAACAGCTCGGGCGACCGCGACAGGGCCCAGAGCGCCGTGGCCGAAGTCGACGAGGTGGTGTCGTGGCCGGCCGTCGCCACCGTGACGTAATAGCTCAGGGCCTCGATCTCGGGGACCGGCTGTCCATCGATCTGCGCATTGGCGATGATCGACAGGACGTCGTCGCGCGGATTGACTTTGCGATCCTCGTGGAAGGGGCGAAGGAAGGCATTGAAATCCCGGAAGACATTGTCCGATCCGAGGGAGAAGGTATCGTCGCCTTCGCGCCCCAGTTCCTCATCGGCGACCGAGAAGACCTCCTGCGTGAGACGAAGCACGCGGGAATAATGCTCGTCCGGGATGCCGAGGATGTTCATGATCACCTCGAGCGGATAATGCACGGCGATGTCGGAGACGAAATCGCATGTCCCGCCGGCGGCCCGCATGCGTTCGACGGTCTTTTTCGCGATGGCGCGAATCTCTTCTTCGCGCTTCCTGACGCTGCCCGGCTGGAACCATGCCTGGGTGAGCATTCGATACCGGCCGTGTTCGGGCGGGTCCATATAGACGATGCTACGGTGGACCTTCTCGGCGTCTTCGCCGCCTCCCGCGAGCTTTTGATACTCCTCTTCGGGCATCAGAACGGCGGACAGGTCGCCGCTGTGAAAAAGGCTGTTCTGCCGGCTGATCTCCATGATGTCCTGATATTTGGAGACGACCCAGAAGGGACGAAAACCAGGGACGTCCGCAATGGCGAGCGGATATTGCGCGCGGATCGTCGCCAGCAGCTCGTGCAAGCCCGCCTCGTCCGCCCAGACAGCGGGGTCGGTCAACCGGCTCGCCATGTCTGCCGGCAATTGCGGCGCATTGCCTTGCTCTTGGGGCTGCGTGACCAGATTTTGCGCCGACATCTCCCAACTCCTTTTCCTGTCGTGACGATTGGCGCCGCCTCGTTCCGTCATGGCGAATCTCTTTTGCGGCGCCGCCTATCCTTTACACCTTACACGTGTAAGTAACAATAGGCTATGCGAAGTTTCCGCAGATTTTAAGCGAGGTTTCCGGATTGCTATCCGGCGACGTCGGCCTGCAGCCCGGCGCGCACGAAATTCAGGACATGTTCGGTGTAGCGCTGGCGCATTTCGTCGCTCACTTCGGAGGCGTGAAGGCCCAGGCGATGCACATAGGAAGCCGTGAACATATAGTCGCAAGCGCCCGTGAGCGTGAAATAGCTGAATGTCGGGTCGACGTCGCGAAACTCGCCGGATTCGACGCCTTGCTGGATGATCGCGCGCTGGGCGATCAGGAGTGGTTCGACGCTGCTGGTGTAGACGTGTTTCGCGATCTCTTCGTCGGTCCCGTTGATCAGATAGGCGACCAGCTCGTTCATATAGGGATAGCGGTAATGGGTGTTGATCAGGCCGCTCAGATGCCGCTTGAGCTTTTCCCATGGCGTAATCGGCGCGTCGATCAGCGCCCGCAGGTTACGGATGGGCAGGTTCACGATGCGGTCCAGCAGCGCGACGAGCATGCCGTTCTTGCTTTTGAAATAATAGCGCACGAGTCCCGTATTGAGGCCGGAGCGTTCGGAGATGTCGGCGATCGCCACATCGAGCCCGCGGCGTTCGATCATCAGCGAATGCAGCGCGTCGAGCAGGGCTTCGGGCGAGCTTTGCGCCCCTTTTGCGCGCGTGGCGCGCGTCGTTTTCTTCATTGCCAGATCGGCCATCCCGTCAAAATCCCCATGCTTTGCCCGTGCAAGTGAGCTTGCTCCATCCTGTCTGGCATTTTGCCTAACTCGACTCAAGTTGTCTTGACAATCATTTTTACATACACAAGTAAGTTATTAATGTCGAACCCGAGTCGGGATATCGATGCGATAAGGCAAATGGGAGGGTTGGGAGATGAACACGCGTTTTTCGGGATGGTCCAGGGCCGCCGCCGTATCGTTGGTCGCCATTGCGGCGATGTCAGCCGGGGGTGCCGCCCACGCGCAGGACGCGGCAGCGCAGAAGGAGAGCGCGTCGGGCGGTGCGCCGGGCGTCGGCGAAATCATCGTGACGGCGCAGCGCCGCGAGGAGTCGGTCAACAAGGTCCCCATCTCGATCACGGCGCTGTCGGGTGATCAGTTGCGCGACATGAATATCCGCGATGTCGCGGACCTGACGCGCGTGGTCCCCGGTTTCACCGAGGCCAAGTCGGCGGGCGGCACGCCGATCTATACGATCCGCGGCATCGGCTTCAACACCGACTCCATGTCGGCGACATCGCCGGTCGGCATCTATGTCGACGAGGTTGCCTACGCCTATCCGTACATGAGCACCAATATCCTCTTCGACATGGAGCGGGTCGAGGTTCTGAAGGGGCCGCAGGGGACGCTCTATGGCCGCAACACGACGGGCGGGCTCGTCAATTTTGTGCCGGCGAAGCCGAGCGACACGTTCGAAGCGGGCGTGGCGGTCGAGGCGGGCAATTTCCTGGCCTATGACGCGACCGCCTATGTCACCGGGCCGCTTGCCGAGGGGCTGAGCGCGCGCTTGGCGCTTCGCGTCAATGGCCGGGCCGATGAATGGCAGCGCAGCGTCACCCGCGACGATGAACTCGGCAAGGCCGCGCAGCAGGCGGGACGAGCGATTCTGGCGTGGGACGGGGGTGGCGTGAAGCTCACGCTGACCGGCAGCTTCTGGCGCGACCGATCGGACACGCAGGCCCCGCAGGCGATCGCCTATGACCCGCAGCAGCCCGCGTTCGGCAACCCGCTGGGGTCGGCGTCCGTGATCACGGGCAAGTCGAACCGCGATGCCGACTGG
Organism: Sphingopyxis sp. 550B; assembly: GCF_057401805.1. Taxonomy (NCBI): domain Bacteria; kingdom Pseudomonadati; phylum Pseudomonadota; class Alphaproteobacteria; order Sphingomonadales; family Sphingopyxidaceae; genus Sphingopyxis; species Sphingopyxis sp. 550B. The sequence continues at coordinate 1,599,605 of NZ_CM171610.1, forward strand.
ACGCCGCTCGACTATCCCGGCCCGTTTGCCAACGGATATGAGCGTCCGCCTTACCGCGTCAGCGCGAACTTCCAGGCCTTGTCGGGCCGCGCCGAATTCGATCTCGACGACAATCACCAGTTCATCTCTTTGACCGGCTTCAACCATGTCGATCGCGAGCAGATGACCGACAAGGGCGGCACCCAGCTCGAAACGGCCGGCCGCTATGCCATCGGCAAGATCAATTCCTTCTCGCAGGAGTTCCGGATAACCGGACAGGACGGCCCCGCGACCTGGCTCGTCGGCGCCTATTATGGCGTGGACAAGGTCCAGGACGAGCTTGTCGGGTTCGACACCGACATGTCGATCATCGGCTTGCTGCGCTCCGTGGCCGCCAGCGTGCCCAGCAGCTATACGCCCGACGAGATCGCGGACGGTTTCCGTGCCTATCGGGCGCTCATCGCGATCCGCGACAAGACCTTCGGTGTCTTCGGCAATGTCGATCTGGAACTGAGCGACCAGTTCAAGCTGATCGTCGGCGCGCGCTACACGAAGGAAAAGCAGCGGTTCGAAGGATGCTCGGCCGATTTCATGGACAATACGGCGCCCATCTGGAACACCGCGCTTGCAGCGATCACGGGGACCAATGTCAATCTGCAGCCGGACCAATGCCTGACCTACAAGGATGATTTCAGTGGATCGTCAGGACTGGTCACCATTCCGCTGAACGAGGATAATTTCTCCTTCAAGGGCACGCTCAACTGGACGCCGCAGCCGGGCACCCTGTTCTACGCGTCTTTCTCGCGCGGCTACAAGGCGGGGGCGTTCCCGTTCAGCTCCGCCAATGTCGAGCAGCAACTGCTTCCCGCGAAGCAGGAAGAGGTGCTCGCCTATGAAGTCGGCACCAAGCTTTCGCTCGCCGATCGCAAGCTGCAGCTCAACATGGCCGGCTATTATTACGACTATCGCGACAAGCAGCTTTCGGCGCGTGTCTTCGACCCGGTGTTCGGGACCTTGCAGCGGCTGGTCAATATCCCGAAATCGGTCGTCTATGGCTTCGAAGCCGATCTGACCGGGCGGGTGGCCGAAGGACTGACCTTCCGCCTCTCTGGCAATTATCTGCATACCGAGGTCAAGGATTTCACGGCCTTCACGCTGGCCGGAACACCCGCCAATTTCGACGGCGAAGCCTTCCAGCTCTCGCCCAAATGGATGGGTACGGCCTCGGTCGACTATGAGACGCCCGTATCCGATGCGCTGGGCGCGGGCTTCTCGGTCGGCGTGAACTATCAGTCGGGTTCGAAGGGGCAACTCGAATCGAATCCGTTGCTCGCGATCAACGCGCGCGCGCTCGTCGATGCGTCGATTTTCCTCTTCGGCAACGACAGCGACTGGAAGGTGTCGCTGTGGGGCAAGAATCTGCTCGACAAATATTATTGGACCAACACCGACAGCGAACAGGACAGCTATATCCGCTTCACCGGAATGCCGCGCACCTTCGGCATTTCCTTCTCGACAAAATTCCGGTGACCGGCCCAGATCGAGGCAGGTGCCGCAATCATGAAGAGGTATGACCGATGAAGTGCAAGGCTGTGATCGCGCGTGAGGATGTTGCCGAATTCGGCTGGAGCGAGGTCGAACTAGACGAACCGCGCGCCGACGAGATCCTCGTCCGCATTGCGGGCGTCGGCCTGTGCCACACCGACCTCATCGCCCGCGACCAGTTCATCCCGGTCGGGTCGCCCGCCGTACTGGGGCACGAGGGCGCGGGCGAAGTGGTCAAGGTCGGGTCCGCCGTGACGAAAGTGGGGCCCGGCGACCGCGTCGCCCTCAGCTTCCGCTCGTGCGGGGCGTGCCGCAGCTGCGCCGATCACATGCCCAGCTATTGCCAGCATTTCGGCGGTCTCAACATGAGCGGCGCGCGTCCAGACGGCAGCAAGGCGGTGCGGCTCGACGGTCAGCCGATCTCGTCCAACTTCTTCGGCCAATCCTCCTTCGCCGAATATGCGCTCGCCTATGAAAGCAATGTCGTGCGTATCGAAGACGACGAGGTTCCGCTTGAACTGCTGGGGCCGCTCGGCTGCGGTATCCAGACAGGGGCGGGGGGCGTGATGCGTTCGCTTGCCTGCCCCGCGGGCTCGTCGCTGCTCGTCGTCGGCGGGGGATCGGTGGGGCTGGCGGCGGTGATGGGTGGCGCGGTGCAGCGGTGCGGCACGATCATCGTGGTCGAGCCGCATGCCGCGCGCCGCGATCTCGCGCTCGAACTCGGCGCGACGCATGCGATCGATCCGATCGGCAACGACGTGGCGGCCGCGGTGCGGGATATCCTTCCCGATGGGGTCGAATATGCCTTCGACACCACCGGCCGGCCGGACTCGTTCGCCGCCGTGCTGGCATCGCTCGCGGTGCGCGGTCATTTCGGCATGGTCTCGGCGCAGGCGGCCGACACGACGATCACACTGGACGTCAACAGCTTCATCCTGGCGGGCCATCATGTCCAGGGCATCATCGAAGGCGACAGCGATCCCGACGTCTTCATTCCCGAACTGATCGCGCACTACAAGGCCGGGCGCTTTCCATACGACCGGCTGGTGACGACCTATCCGCTGGCGGACATCAACCGCGCGATCGAAGACCAGCATGCGGGGCGCTGCATCAAGGCGGTCCTCATTCCCGATCACGGCAAGGGGGAAGCCCATGACTGAACCGGGCGCTTTCGCCATGACCATCGGCGGCCGCCCGGTTGCCGGCACCGCATGGTTTGATGTCCTCAATCCGGCGACCGAGGAGGTCGTCGGCCGCGCACCCGATTGCAGCCGCGCTCAACTCGACGAAGCGGTCGAGGCGGCGCGGGGGGCATTTCCGGCTTGGCGGGCGACGCCGCTTGCCGAACGGCAGCGGCTGGTGGCGAGGATCGGCGAGGTGATCCGCGAGCTGGCGGGCGACCTGAAATACCTCCTCACGGCCGAACAGGGCAAGCCGCACGCGGCCGCGGAGGCCGATCTGCTCGACGGCGCGCGTTGGTGCGAAGCGGTGTCGACGCTGTCGCCGCCGGTGATCGTCAACGAGGATGACGCGGAACGACGGTCCGAAACGCATTTCGTGCCGATCGGCGTGGTCGGCGGAATCGCACCTTGGAACTTCCCGATCGCGCTGGCGATGTGGAAGGTCGCACCGGCACTGGTCGCCGGGAACACGATGGTGCTGAAACCGTCGCCCTTCACGCCGCTGACGACGCTTCGCATCGGTGAGGCGTTGCAGGCGGTACTGCCGCCGGGCGTGCTCAACATCGTGACGGGGCAGGACGAACTGGGCCCGTGGATGACCGCGCATCCGGGTATCGACAAGATCAGCTTTACGGGCTCGACCCAGACAGGCCGCAAGGTGATGGCGTCGGCGGCCGCCACGCTGAAACGTGTGACGCTTGAGCTTGGCGGCAACGATGCCGCGATCGTCCTGCCCGATGTCGATGTCCGCGACACCGCCGAGAAGCTGTTCTGGGCGGCCTTCTTCAACGCCGGGCAAATCTGCATCGCGACCAAGCGCGTCTATATCCATGCGGATATCTATGACGAACTGCTCGACGCCTTGACCGCCTATGCCGCGACGGTGAAGGTCGGGAACGGCGCGCATCAGGGCGTCGACCTCGGGCCGATCCAGAACCGGCTGCAATATCGGCGGGTCGTCGATCTGATAGAAGACGCCCGGCAGCAAGGCTATGCGCTGCGCACGGCGGGCGAAGTGCCGGACGGGCCCGGCTATTTCGTTCCGATCACCTTCGTCGACAATCCGCCGGATGACGCCCGGATCGTCGCGGAAGAGCAGTTCGGTCCCGTTCTGCCGCTGATGAAATTCGACTCGGTCGACGAAGCCGTCGCGCGTGCCAATGCGTCGGACTATGGTCTGGCGGGATCGGTCTGGTCGAAGGACGAGCAAGCCGCGCTCGCTATTGCAGGGCGGCTAGAGACCGGGACGGTGTGGATCAACGAGGCGCTCCATGTGACGCCTTTCGCTTCCTTCGGCGGACATAAGCAGTCGGGCATGGGGGTCGAAAATGGCATCGACGGCATGCTCGAATATACCAATCCGCAGACGATCGTCCTGCGCAAGGCCGGCGGGGGCGAAGCGTGAGCGACGATATCCGTTATGAGGTGAGGGGCAGGGTGGCGATCGTCCGCCTGAACCGGCCCGACAAGCTGAATGCCTTCACCTATGACATGCTGGCGGCCTTTCGGGATCGGATCGACGAGGCGGTACGGGATAGCGCGGTTACCGCGATCGTCGTCACCGGAACGGGGCGTGCTTTCTGCGCCGGAATCGACGTGAGCCTCCTCGAACAGAGCGTGATCGAGGGGCGCGAGAGCGAGGGCCGCGACCATATCCGCGATGGCGACCTTCCGGCGCTGTTCAGTTTCCTGCTGCGCGTTCCCAAGCCGGTAATCGCGGCGGTCAACGGAGTGGCAGCCGGTGGCGGTTTCGTGCTCGCCATGATGTGCGACATGCGCGTCGTCGCCGACGATGCCTATCTGGCGACGATCTTTTCGCGGCGCGGCCTGATCGCCGAACATGCGATGAGCTGGATATTGCCTCGCCAGATCGGCACCAGCCGCGCGCTCGACCTGCTGTGGAGCTCGCGCAAGGTGGGCGCTCGCGAAGCGCTGGCGATCGGGCTCGCCGATCGTATCTCCAACCCCGAAGCGCTGCTCGACGATGTCGCGGCTTATGTGGAGGAACTCGCCGCCAGCGTATCTCCGCGCGCGATGGCGGTCATCAAGCGGCAGGTCTATGCCCATTGGTCGGCCGCCCTGCGCGAGGCCTCGATCGAGTGCGAATGGCAGATGAACGAAGCACTCGCCCATTCCGACGCCGAAGAGGGCGCGCGCAGTTTCGTCGAACGCCGCGAGCCGCGTTTCGGGTCGCTGGAGGTGCGGTTGCCATGAGCGATTATCGCACGATCCTCTTCGATCGCCGGGATGCGGTCGCGCAGATACAATTCAATCGGCCCCATGCCCGCAACAGCCTGACCGACGAAACCTCCGCCGAATTCGCCGACGCGGTTGAGCGGACATCTCGGGACGCTTCGATCCGGGTTTTGCTGATCCGCGGCAACGGCACGGATTTCTGTCCGGGTGCCGATGTGAAGGCTTATCATGGCGATCCCGATGTTCAGGCGGGGCATGATGATGCCAGGCCCGAAGATTTCCGATCGAGCATTCTGCTCCATGAAATGCCCGCCGTCACGGTCGCCGCGATCCGGGGCGGATGCGCCGGGGCGGGGTTCGGATATGCGTGTGCGTGCGATATTCGCGTCGCCGACCGCAGCGCTCGTTTCAACACGGCGTTCCTCGATGTCGGGGTTGCGGGCGACATGGGCGTTCCCTGGTCGCTTCCCCGACTGATCGGCGCGGCGCGCGCGCGCGATCTGTCCTTTCTGCCGCGCAAGTTCGACGCCGCAGAGGCCCATGCGATCGGACTGCTGGCCAGGCTCTTCCCCGACGAAGTTTTCGAGGCCGAAGTCGAAGCTCTCCTTGCACGGCTCTGCGGAATGGCGCCGCTGGCGCTCCGGGGATTGAAGGCCAATTATCTCGCCGCCGAGAGAATGGATTTCGCGGATTATGTCGCGCTGGAGACGGAGCGCCATCTGGAACTGTTCGACAGCGAAGACAGGGCGGAGGCTTTCGCCGCCTTTGCCGAGAAGCGCCCCGGCAGGTTTCAGGGACGATGACGCCGGTCGCCGACAATGGCCGCGCGGACTATCGGCTGCGACAGGTCGCCTTCGCGTCGACCGATCTCGAGCCGGTGGCGGACGATTTCGAAGCCGTGTTTGGACTGAAAATCGCCTTCCGGGACCCCGAGATCATTCACTATGGCCTCAAGAATATCGTGATGCCGGCGGGCTCCGATTTCATCGAGGTGGTCCAGCCCGTTCAGTCGAACACCTCGGCCGGCCGCTATCTGGCGAAACGCGGTGAAGATGGCGGCTATATGGTCATCGTGCAGGCGGCCGACGCGCTGGCGCATCGCGCGCGTCTTCAGGCGGCGGGGGTCGAGATCGTCGATGTCATGGATGTCGAGGACCACCAATGTTCGCATATCCATCCGCGCGAGTTCGGGGGCATATTGGCGTCGATCGATTCCACGCCGATCGCTTCGGACTGGCGCGATGCCGATAGCCACTGGTATCCGGCGGGCGGCGCGAACTGGCCTGCGGCGCGCACCGCGGACGTTCAGGGTATCGCCGCCGTCGCGATCCAGTCGGCCGATCCCGTCGACACGGCGGGCCGCTGGTCGCATGTCCTCGCGGCGCCGCTCCGTGACGAGCCGCCGCGGATCGAGTTGCTGCGCGGTGCCGAGATTCGTTTCGTGACCCCGACCGACCGGCATGGACGGGGTATCGCCTATACCGCGCTTGCGATGCGCGATCCGGGCCTCGCGATCGAGCGTGCCCGAAGCCGCGGGCTGCCGGTCGAGGACGGTGCCGTCCTGATTTGCGGCGCGCGTTTTCTGCCTGTGCCGATGATCGGGGAGTTGGGCTGACATGCATCCGTTCGTTCATGCCCGCGCGACGCCCGACAAGCCCGCCTATATCATGGCCGGTTCGGGCGAGGCGGTGAGCTATGCCGAACTGGAAGCGGCAGCCAACCGTGCAGCGCATCTTTTCCGCCGCCACGGCCTTCGCCGCGGCGACAATGTCGCGCTGCTGATGGAAAACAGCGTGCACTATTATCCCATCTTCTGGGCGGCGCAGCGTGCGGGTCTCTATCTTACCGGGATTTCGACCAGGCTGACGGCGGGCGAGGCCGAATATATCGTTCGCAATGCCGGGGCAAAGCTTCTGGTCACGTCCGCGGCGCTGAAGGCGGTCGCGCTTCCGCTGGCCGATCGGCTGGCGGACATCGCGCTCTATATGGCCGGCGGGATCGAGTCGCCCTTTCGGTCGTGGGAAGATGCCGTCGCGGCGATGCCTTCGGAGCCGGTGGCCGACGAATCGCCGGGCGCGCTGATGCTTTATTCGTCGGGAACGACGGGACAGCCGAAGGGCGTCAAGCATCCCTTGCCGACCGGCCCGATCGACGAGCCCAATTACCTCGTCGAATTGATGCTCACGCTCTACGGCGGTTCGCGCGACATGGTCTATCTGTCGCCGGCCCCGCTCTATCATGCCGCGCCGCTGTCCTGGTCGACGATCGTCCATCGTCTGGGCGGCACGGTGATTCTGATGGAGCGTTTCGACGAGGAGCGGGCGCTCGAATTGATCGACCGCTATCGCGTGACGCATTCGCAATGGGTGCCGACCCATTTCTCGCGGATGCTGAAGCTGCCGGAAGCTGTTCGGGCGCGATACGACATGTCGTCGATGGTCACGGCCATTCACGCCGCGGCGCCCTGCCCGGTTCCGGTCAAGGAAGCGATGATCGCGTGGTGGGGGCCGATCATCCACGAATATTATGGCGGCACCGAATCCTGTGGAACGACCCATTTGTCGACCGAGGAATGGCTTGTGAAGAAAGGCTCGGTCGGCCGCGCGCGGCTCTGTGAGGTCCATATCTGCAACGATGAAGGCGAACCACTGCCAGCAGGCAAAGAAGGACTTGTCTATTTCGCGGGCGGCAACGATTTCGAATATCATCTCGATCCGGAAAAAACGGCGGCAAGCCGCAACAGGCTGGGCTGGAAGACGCTCGGCGACATCGGGCGGCTCGACGAAGACGGCTATCTTTTCCTGACCGACCGCAAAAGCTTCACCATCATTTCGGGGGGCGTGAACATCTATCCGCAGGAGATCGAGAATCTGCTCGTCACGCACCCGAAGGTGGCGGATGCGGCGGTGATCGGCGCACCCGACGAAGATATGGGGGAGCGCGTGGTCGCGGTGGTGCAGCCGCTCGATCCCGCCGACGGCGGCGAAGCGCTCGCTGAGGAACTGAAGCTGTTTTGCCGCGCGAGCCTCAGTGGGCTCAAGGTGCCGCGGCAAATCGATTTTCGGGACGAACTGCCGCGCCAGCCTACCGGAAAACTCTACAAGCGCCTGCTTCGCGACGAATATCGGCAACGCGCCGACCAGGCGGCGACGGCAGGGACGTAGCAGATGATGTCGGACTCTTTTCTCAGCCATGCCGGAGCCGATCGGGACGCGAGCCGTCTGGTGGATCTTGCGCGTCTGGAACAATGGCTCGACGATGCCGGCGTCGGATCGGGGCCGCTGGAAAATGTCGTGCCTCTGGCGGGGGGAACCCAGAATATCCTGCTGGCGTTCGACCGCGAGGGCGAGCGTTATGTTCTTCGCCGACCGCCGTTGTTTCCCCAATATGACGGAAATGCCACGATCCGGCGCGAGGCGCGCTTTCTGACCGCGTTGCGCGGCAGCGATGTTCCGCACCCGCCGATCGTCGCCGATTGCCCCGATCACGACGTGCTGGGCGCATCCTTTTTCGTGATGAAGCGGATCGACGGCTTCAACGCGCATGACCGTCTGCCGCCCCTTCATGCCGAAAGCGCGCGCATCCAGCGCGCGATGGGCTTCGCGCTCATCGACGGCATCGTGGCGCTCGGCCGTATCGATCCCTTTGCGGTGGGCCTCGGCGATATCGGTCGGATCGACGGCTATCTCGATCGCCAGGTGCCGCGCTGGCTGAAGCAACTCGACGACTATCGGCAGTATGAAGGATGGCCGGGTGCGAGCGGTCTGCCGGGCGTCCAGACGGTCGCCGACTGGCTCACGGCCCACAAGCCGGAGGGTTTCACGCCTGGCATCGTGCATGGCGACTATCATCTCTCCAACGTCATGTTTCGCCCCGATGGCCCCGAACTGGCGGCCATCGTCGATTGGGAACTCGCGAGCATTGGAGATCCGCTGGTCGATCTCGGCTGGGTGGTGGCGACCTGGCCCGGTGCCGAAGGCCCGGTTCCGGGCACGGTCGGCGCGCATCCGTGGATCGGTTTTCCAACGGCCCAGGAACTGGTCGAGCATTATGGACGCAACAGTCCACGCGATCTGTCGCACATCCGCTGGTACGCGGTGCTTGGATGTTTCCGGCTCGGAATATTGGTCGAGGGAACGCATGCGCGGTCGTTTGCGGGCAAAGCCGATCCTGCCATTGGCGATCGCCTTCATGCGCAGGCGGCTTTCCTTTTCGATCGCGCATCGAAACTGATCGCGGGTAACCCTCCGCTTTCCACTATCGATTGAGCAAAGGCCGCCGAAGGGCAAAACTCACGATATATTTACTTACTCATATATGTAACATGGAGGTAGATTTGGGCTGGGACTTTGAAACCGATCCTGATTTTCAGGCGGAACTCGACTGGATGGCGGCGTTCTTGCGCGAAAAGGTGGAGCCGCTCGACCATGTACTCGACAATCCCTATGATGTGACCAACCCGCGAAACATCAGGTTGGTCCGTCCGCTGCAACAGCAGGTGAGGGATCGCGGACTGTGGGCCTGCCACCTGGGGCCCGAACTCGGCGGCAAGGGTTTCGGGCAGGTCAAGCTCGCGCTGATGAACGAGATATTGGGCCGGTCGAAATTCGGATCGGTAGTCTTCGGATGCCAGGCTCCGGACACCGGCAACGCGGAAATCCTCGCGCATTACGGCACACCCGAGCAGAAGGACCGCTTCCTGAAACCGCTCCTCGAGAATGAGATCGTCTCCTGCTTCTCGATCACCGAGCCGCAGGGGGGCGCCGATCCGACGCTGTTCACGACGAAAGCGGTCGAAACGGACGGTGAATGGGTAATCGACGGCGAAAAATGGTTCGCCTCGAACGCAAGCTGCGCCGCCTTCTTCATCGTCATGGCGGTCACCGATCCCGACGCACCGCGCCACGAGCGGATGTCGATGTTCATCATTCTTGCGGGAACGCCCGGCCTGGAGATCGTCCGTGACGTCGGCCATGTCGGCGAGAAGGTTCCGATGCATGCCTATCTGCGCTTCAATGGCGTCAGGGTTCCGGCCGGGAACATGCTCGGGAAGCGCGGACAGGCGTTTGCGGTCGCGCAGACGCGGCTGGGCGGAGGCCGGATCCATCATGCGATGCGGACGCTCGGCGAGGCGCGCAAGGCGTTCGAAATGATGTGCGAACGTGTCGTGTCGCGGCGGACGCGCGACGGTCTGCTCGCCGAAAAACAGACCGTGCAGGAGAAGATCGCCGATAGCTGGACCGAACTCGAGCAGTTCCGCCTGCTCGTCCTGCGCACCGCGTGGCTGATCGACAAATATCAGGACTATCGGATGGTGCGGAAGGATATCGCCGCCGTGAAAGCGGCAATGCCGCGCGTGCTGCACGATGTTGCGAGCCGGGCGCTGCATTTGCACGGCTCGCTTGGCGTGAGCCATGAAATGCCCTTCATGGACCAGATCGCCATGTCCTATGTCCTCGGGCTCGCCGACGGACCGACGGAAGTGCACAAGGTCACGGTCGCGCGGCAGATTCTGCGCGACGTCGTGCCGTCGACGGACCTGTTTCCCGCCTATCACATCCCGCGGCTGGAAGCGGAGGCGCGTGCGCTGGTGGGGGAGGTCTGATGGCGCAGGTCGCGACGATCGTCACGCTCGATATCCTGCCCGACAAGGACGCGGAGTTCCGATCGATTATCGAAGCGATGATTGCGGACGTCCGGGCGAACGAGCCCGACACCTTGCTCTATTGCCTGACGCGCGACGCCGAGGGCGGCCGCTACCGCATGCTCGAAATCTATGCGTCCGCGGATGCCGCCGTGGCGCATGGCAAGCGCGAGACGATCCGCGCGCGAGCGCGGCTCATTGGCCCATGCCTTGCCACGCCCGTCACGATCGAGAAACTGGAAGGCATATTATGATCGCAAATTATCACTATGCCGCGGCGGGGAAAGGCTGATGCGCGCGGTTGTCCTCCGAAACGGCGAACTCATCGTCGCCGAGCAACCCGAACCGGCTCCGGGTGAAGGTCAGGTGCTCGTGCGGACCCGCACCTGCGGGATCTGCGGCACCGATCTGCACGCACGCCATCATCTGGCCAATTTCCTGGATGGGATGACGCGCTCGGGCTCTCACCTGCCGACCGATCCCAGGGCGGATGTCGTGTTCGGGCATGAGTTTTGCGGGGAGATACTGGATCATGGTCCGAACACGGACCAGCGGCTCGCGCCGGGGACGCTGGTGGTCGGCCTGCCCTATATAACCGGACCTGCCGGCGCGGAATATGTCGGCTATTCCAACCGCTTCCCCGGCGGGTTTGCAGAGCGGATGGTATTGACGGAACGTCTGCTGTTTCCCGTCGGCAACGGATTGTCGGCCGATCACGCCGCGCTGACCGAACCCTTCGCGATCGGCGAGCATGCCGTGGCGCGTGCGCGCGTCCCCGAAGATGCCCGTATCATGGTCGTCGGCTGCGGTCCCATCGGTCTTGCCGTGATCGCGGCGCTCAAGGCTCGCGGGCTGGGCCCGGTGATCGCCATCGACTTTTCACCGGCGCGGCGCCGCTTCGCGGAGGCGATGGGGGCGGACATCGTTGTCGATGCTGCTGACGAGACGCAGGCGTCCGTCTGGGCGCGGATCGGCAACAGGAAGCAGCGCGCGGTTGCGTTCGAATGTGTCGGCAGGCCGGGCGTCGTACAGCATATCATCGAAGAGTTGCCGCGTAACGGATTTGTCGTCGTCGTCGGCAACGTCCTGGAACCGAGCTCGATCGATCAGGTGATCGCCTTCAACAAGGAAATCGATATCTGCTTTGCGCAGAATTACACCTCGGGCGAATTCCGCTCCACGCTCGACAATATCGCCGAGGGTCGGATCGACGTGACACCCGTCCTGACCGGAATCGTGCCGCCCGAAGGGGTCGCAGCTGGTTTCGATGCGCTCGCGGATCCCGAGAAACATGCCAAGATCATCGTGAGCTTTGACGTGCCGGCGCCTGACATTTCGGGTCACATATCCGCTTGAGCGAGCGTTATCGATGCATTTTGAGGTATTGATTGTGGGCGGCGGTCACGGCGGTGCGCAGGTTGCGGTGATGCTGCGGACGCAGAAGTTTGCGGGGAGCGTTGCGATCGTCGGCGACGAGCCGGAGCTTCCCTATGAGCGCCCGCCCTTGTCGAAGGAGTATTTCGCGGGCGAGAAGGAATTCGAGCGCATCCAGCTGCGCCCCGCCAGATATTGGGACGAGCGCGACGTGACGATGCTGCTCGGCAAGCGCGTGGTCGGTGTCGACCCGGCGGCGCACACCGTCACGACCGACGGCGGCGAGACGATCGGCTACGGCAAGCTCGTCTGGGCGACGGGGGGCGCGCCGCGGATGCTGCCGATCCCCGGCGGCGATCTCCCCGGTGTGCAGGGCGTGCGCACCCGCGCCGATGCCGATGCGATGAAGGCGGCGTCGGAAACGGCGAGGCAGATCGTCGTGATCGGCGGCGGCTATATCGGGCTCGAGGCGGCGGCGGTGCTGACCAAGACGGGCAAGCAGGTCGTGCTGCTCGAGGCGCAGGACCGGGTGCTCGCGCGCGTCGCGGGCGAGGCTCTGTCGCGCTTCTACGAAAAGGAGCATCGCGACCATGGGGTGGACCTCCGGCTCGGCGTCTGCGTCGAGGCGATCGAGGGCGAGGCGCATGTCACCGGCGTTCGCCTGTCGGACGGCGAGGTCATCCCCGCCGACCTCGTCATCGTCGGCATCGGCATCGTTCCGGCGGTCGAGCCGCTGCTCGCGGCGGGCGCCGAGGGCGATAACGGCGTGCTCGTCGACCGCCATTGCAAGACGAGCCTTCCCGACATCTACGCGATCGGCGACTGCGCGGCGCACGAAAACCCCTTTGCCGAAGGCGCGGTGATCCGGCTCGAATCGGTGCAGAACGCCAATGACCAGGCCAATGTCGTCGCCAAAGGCATCGTCGGTGACGAAGCGCCCTATCATGCGATCCCGTGGTTCTGGTCGAACCAGTATGACCTCAAGCTCCAGACCGCGGGCCTGTCGACCGGGCACGACCGGGCGGTTCTGCGCGGCGACCCCGCGACGCGCAGCTTCTCGGTCGTCTATCTGAAGCAGGGCAGGGTGATCGCGATCGACTGCGTCAATGCGACGAAGGACTATGTCCAGGGCCGCATGATCGTCACCGCGGGGCTGCTGGCAACCCCCGGGCAACTCGCCGACACCCGGACCCCGCTCAAGGAACTCCTCGCACCCTGACGCTCAGGCAGCGCCGGGCGGCGCATCGCCCAGCGCCTGCTTCAGCGTCGTCCTGATGCCGCGAAGCAGACGGCGCAGCACCACGATGACAATCACCGCCGCAACCGCCAGAAGCACCGCAATCCCCATGGCAAGCGGAGGTAGCAACGCTCTTCGTCAGCTTTACAGCATCCTTGACCACTAGCTGACTGGCTGCAGACGTTGAGAGTTTCAGACGCCGCCAGGCGTCAGAAAGTCTTCGGTGCCCGAACCGCGGTGGTCATGAGCCGAGCTATGGGGAAAGCTGTTTTGCGCTGATGGTGGGGTAGCCGGGCGCAGCCCAAAAGCGGACGCTTCCGGTAGCGGAGCGTCTGGATATGGGTCGAAAAAGCGGACGTGCAAAAGCAGACGGGCCGATTTTGGTGGTGTGACGTCTGCTTTTGAGCAGGGCCAGCGCAAGCGGGTCCGCTTCCAGGCGCGGGTCTGCCCTGGATGGTGTTGGCGATAGGCCGTGCCGGGTCACGGCGCCTGTATCCCGGATGACGGTGCCGGAGAGGGCGGCGCACGCGGGAGGTAGCGGCGCTCGAAAACCTCGATGATGATCATGGTGCCGCCACAGCAAGGGCATAGCGGTTGAGCTTTGAGGTCGGCGGGTTGATCGTCGTCTGGTGAAGGTGCGACGCTGAGCAGGCGGCGAGCGCGTTCGAGATGATACTTGCGCCTGGCGCTGGCGAGCAGTCCATAGTGGCGGATCCGATGGAACCCACGCGGCAGGGCGTGGAGGAGAAAGCGGCGGATGAACTCGTCAGCAGCGAGCGTCATGACCTGCTGCCGTCCGGCGCCGGACTTGCGGTAATCCTTGTAGCGGAAGGTGACCCCGACCTCATCGAACCGGAGAAGGCGGCTGTTCGATATCGCGACCCGGTGGGTGTAGCGTGACAGATAGGCGAGCACCGCCTCGGGCCCAGCGAACGGTGGCTTGGCATAGACGACCCAGCGCTTCTTGCGGACCGGCGAGAGGTGCCGCAGGAACGCGCGTCGTTCGGCGAGATGCGTGAGGCTGCCAAAGAGGGCGAGCTGCCCGCGGTCATGGAGCGCGCGCAGCCGGGTTAGGAACAGGCGTCGGAACAGGGCACCAAGCACGCGGACCGGCAGCAGGAAGGCGGGGCGTGCGGATATCCAGCGTGTTCCATCGCGCGAGATGCCGCCGCCGGGCACGATCATGTGGATATGGGGATGATGGGTCAGCGCCGAGCCCCATGTGTGGAGGACGGCGGTGATGCCGATCCGGGCGCCGAGGTGCTTCGGGTCGGCGGCAATCGTCAGCATCGTATCGGCCGCCGCCTTGAACAGCAGGTCATAGACGAGCGCCTTGTTGTGGAAGGCGATCGCGGCGACCTCGGCAGGCAGCGTGAACACGACGTGGAAATAGCCGACCGGGAGGAGGTCGGCCTCGCGGGCTGTAGCGCGACGATCTGGATGAGAAGTTAGCGACGATCAGGATGAGAAGCGCTGACCGCGACGGTGCCGTTTTGATGTGTTTAATTGTCGCTGGCAAGGCCTATGTCGCAGGTTGATTGTCGTGGAGCGACAGGCCGGTATTTTTGATTGTCGCGACCTTTGCGGGCCGACCTGCGCCGTGCTGCTTTCGGTCGATCGCGGCGCGCCGCCGATAGCTTTCGACGTTCATTTCGAAGATGGTGGCGTGGTGCACGAGGCGATCGACAGCGGCCAGCGTCATGGCGGGATCGGGGAAGACCCGGTTCCATTCGCCGAACGGCTGGTTGGCGGTAATCAGCAGCGAACGCCGCTCGTATCGCGCGCTGATCAGCTCGAACAGGACCGAGGTTTCGGCTTGGTCCTTGGCGACGTAAGCCAGATCGTCCAGGATCAGCAGATCGAAGCGATCGAGCCGATTGATCGCGTTTTCGAGCGTAAGCTCGCGGCGCGCAACCTGCAGTTTCTGGACGAGGTCGGAGGTCCGGACGAACAGCACGCGCCAGCCCTTTTCGATGAGCGCCAGTCCGATCGCCGACGACAGGTGCGATTTGCCCCCGCCGGGCGGGCCGAACAGGATCAGGTTCGCGCCGTTTTCGAGCCAGCTGTCTCCGGCGCAGATCGCCATGACCTGCGCCTTCGATATCATCGGCACCGCGTCGAAGTCGAACGTATCGAGCGTCTTTCCCGGCAACAGCTTTGCTTCCGCCAGATGCCGCTCCATCCGGCGGCGACCGCGTTCGGCGATCTCATGCTCGGTGATGGCGCTGAGGAACCGTGCCGCCGGCCAGCCCTCCTTGTCGGACCGATCGGCGAACGTCGGCCAGAGCTGCTTGATTGTCGGAAGCCGCAGCTCATTGAGCATCAGGGTGAGCTTGGTCGCATCGATGCCCTGGGTCATGCCATTTCCTCCGCGCGAGGAGCCAGCAGCGCTTCATAGGCGCTCAGCGGGACGAGCTCGACGATAACCTCGGGTAAAGCCGCGGGGTCGGGCGCGAACCGCGCACGCAGCGCTGCCATGTCCGGCATGCCCTGCGGCGTCGCCAGCAGGGATTCCAGCACGCCAGCAAGCTCGGCCTCGCAGGCCCGCTCATGTGCAAGGCTGAGCAACTCGACCATCGTCCGGCACGCCATCCGATCGGCGAGCCGCTCGATCAGCCGGTCGAACATGCGCCGATAGGCCTCGCGCGGGAAGAGCTGGTCACGGTAAACGAGGTTCAGCAACGCCATCGGCTTACGCCGCAGCGCATGGATCACATGGCGATAATCGACGACATGATCATGCTTGCCTTTGCGGTCGGCGCGACCGCGCGGCAGAGTGAACAGGGGCGTGCCGCCGAGGAAGAGCTCAAGCCGGTCGTCGTAAAGCCGTACCCGCAGCCGGTGACCGATCAGCCGCGACGGCACCGTGTAGAAGACCTTGCGCAGCGTGAACCCGCCCGAGGAGGTGACCATGACGAGCACCTCTTCATAATCGCTGGTGCGCATGCCCGGCAGCGACTGAAGCACCGCCCGCTCGGCGTCGATGCGCTTCGCGCTCCGGGCATTCTTGCGCGCGACGATCTCGTCGATGAAGCGTCGATATTCCGCAAGCTCGCCAAAGTCGACCGATCCGCGCATCAGCAGGGCATCACGCACTGCCGCCTTCAGATGCCCGTGCGCGCTTTCTATCGCGCCATTCTCGTGCGCAACGCCGCGGTTGTTGCGGCTCGGCTCCATCCGGTAATGGCGGCACAGCGCGTCATATCTGTGCGTCAGATCATCGCGCGCCGATGCATCCAGATTGCGGAACGCCGCCGACAGGCTGTCGCTGCGATGTTCACGCGGCGCCCCGCCCAGCGCCCACAGCGCATTTTGCAGACCCTCCGCCAGCGCGACATAACTCTCGCCGCCAAGGATCACATGGGCATGCTCGAAGCCCGAACAGGCGAGCCGGAAGTGATACAGCCGGTGGTCGAGCTCGACCCCCGCGATCCGTACACCCAGATCGGCCATGTCCGTAAAATCCGACAGCCCCATCCGCCCCGGCTCGTGCACCGGCGGAAGATCACATCGCGATCCGGGCCTTGCAGCGCCCGCCAACTGCGGATCCGACGCTCCATCGTCCGCCGCACTCCATCGGGAAGCTCAGGATGACGACGCTGCATTTCTTCGAACACCGCGACGGCGCGGATTCCCGGCGCACTCTCCAGAAGCGGTACAACCTCGCTATCGAAGATATCCGCCAGCGGATCGGGGCGACGGCGACCGCGCGGCGCCTTCTTTTGCGACGGCAACTGCGCATCCTGCTCCAGCCGATAGGCCGTCGCCGTGCTGAACGCCGCGCACGCCGCCGCTGAACGCGGCGACACTGTCTGTCTCATCTTCATATATAATCTCACCTGATGATCGTTGATATGGCTCCCAGGCACCGCTTCTCCCCTTCAGAAGGAGGCGCCACCTGACAGGTCACGATCACCAAAAGCGCCCTTCCAGAAGAAAAGGCGCTCGCGGCGGTGTGTCTGTCGCTCCTCGGGGCTTCGCCCCTCGTCCCGACAGACACACCGCCGCCTTTCTCATCTAGATTGTCGCGCTGTTCTCACCTTGATTGTCGCGCAGCACGCGGGCCTCGAGCCAGGTGCGTGCAGCAGCGCCCTGGCACCTCGGGCAATGCCGGTTGCGGCAACTGTTGTAGGCGATCCGCCAATGCCCGCAGTCGGTGCAGGCTTCGACATGGCCGCCGAGCGCGGCGGTGCGGCAATGCTCGATCGCCGACATGATCTTGAGCTGATGCAGGCTCAGATGCCCGGCATGGGCCATGCGATAGGCAGGCCCCGCGGCGCGGAAAATGTCGGCGACCTCGAGTGAGGCGCGCATCGGCCTCAGCCGTCGGGCGCCTCTTCGCTCGGCGATGCGAGCGCGAGCCTGTCGAGCGGGCTGACGATCGAGCGAACGGTCTTGGTGGCAACCTGCGTGTAGAAGGCGGTGGTGTTTAGCTTGGCGTGGCCGAGCAGCGCCTGGATGACGCGGATATCGACGCCGTCCTCGAGCAGGTGGGTGGCGAAGCTATGGCGGAGCGTATGCGGTCCGACGCGCTTGTCGATATCGGCGGCCTCGGCGGCTTCGACGACGACGCGGTAGAGCTGACGCGTGCTGATCGGAGCTGCGGCGCTCTGTCCGGGGAAGAGCCAGCCGTCGGGGACGAGGATGCCCTGTTGCCGCCCCGCGCGCCACCAGTCGCGCAGGAGCAGAAGCAGCCCTTCGGGCAGCATAGCGTTGCGGTAGCGACCGCCTTTGCCGCGCTCGATCCGCAGCAGCATCCGCTTGCTGTCGATATCGCTGACCTTCAGCGCCGACACCTCGGCGACGCGCAGCCCCGCGCCGTAAGCGACCGACAGCGCCGCCTGGTGCTTGAGCGAGCGGGTCGCATCGAGCAGCCGCTTCACCTCGGCCATCGTCAGCACGACCGGGATCTTGCGAACCTGCCTGGTGCGGATCAGCTTGCGCGCGAGGTCGGGGCGGTCGAGCGTGTGCGTGAAGAAGAACCGCAGCGCGCCGACGATGCTGTTCATCGTTGGTGCGGGGACGCCCGCCTGTTGCTGCTCGATCTGAAACTGCCGGACATCCTCGGCGCTCGCGGTGTGGGGCGAGCGCCCGAGCCAGGTCGCGAACCGTCCGACATCGCGAAGATAATTACGCTGCGTCTCCTTCGAGAAGCGGCGCATGGTCATGTCGTCGATCAGGCGCTGGCGCAGCGGGCTGATCGGGCCAATCTGGATAAGCTCGTTCATCGTTCGACTCCTCAGGTAAAGGAGCCGAAAGGGTCTGCCTGCGGCAGCCCACGTTCAATCAGGTGCGGCGATCGCTGGGCCGCTTTACATCGAGGCTAGCACCAATCCGCGCAGCGGTTCGTGCA
This sequence comes from Sphingopyxis sp. 550B, assembly GCF_057401805.1. Classification (NCBI taxonomy): domain Bacteria; kingdom Pseudomonadati; phylum Pseudomonadota; class Alphaproteobacteria; order Sphingomonadales; family Sphingopyxidaceae; genus Sphingopyxis; species Sphingopyxis sp. 550B. The sequence continues at coordinate 1,618,114 of NZ_CM171610.1, forward strand.
ACGGCCAACTGCAGTCGATGCTGGTTCGTAAGCACCTGGAATATGTGTGAAATATCGTCGCGTCCCTACAGGCTAAACGCCAACCGGCATCGAAAGGTGGGCCAGAAGGTGGACTAAAATACCCGATACTATGCCAGGCTAGTAAAAACACGCCATAATCTGGCGATAATGGTGCGGTCGAGAAGACTCGAACTTCCACGGCCTTTCGGCCACAACGACCTCAACGTTGCGCGTCTACCAGTTCCGCCACGACCGCACATCATGTTGGGCCGGACGGGTCCGGCACCGGGTAGGAGCGGGCGCCTAGCAAAGCTTTCGGGGGGATGCAAGCGAGCTTCGCCGCTTTTGTTCCGCGCGTCCCGCATCGCCCGGCGCGCGCCGTTTCGCCGCGCGGCGGAGCGCCTGTCATCGAAGCGACTCCGAAGCGTCATCCCTCTGTCATCGCTCTACCGTCAGACCGTCATCGAATCACCCTAGTGGCGGCGTCACCGGGGGCGAGACGGCGGTGCCTCTCCTCGTTCGCCGGTGATTTTTCAGCAGCGTCCAGGCGGCGCACACCGGGAACGGAGATTTTCATGGCGGCATTCGCACGCATTCGTTTGGTCATGCTCAGCGGCGTGGCCTGTTCCATCCTTGCCGCCTGCGGGGCCGACGGCGTCGCCTCGCCGGGTGAGGGCACGATCGTCATTCCGGCGCCGACCCCCACGCCGACCCCCACCCCCACGCCGACCCCGACGCCGGGCACCGTCACCCCGGCCGCCAACTGCCCGACCATCGCGGGCAGCGATCAGCTCAGCGACCTCGGCACGATCAGCGGCCCGCAGGGCACCTGGCGCAACTGCGGCTTCCCCGCGCGCTTCAACGCGACGACCGCGATCCCCAAGGTGCCGGGCGTCATCTATTCGCTGCCGGGCCGTGTCGATGTCGGCAAGGACGAGGGGCCGTCGGGCACCAATACGGTCGTCACGCTGACGATCGACCCCGGCGTCGTCATCTTCGGCGCGACCGGCGTGTCGTGGCTCGCGGTCAACCGCGGCAACAAGATCGACGCGGTCGGCACCCCGACCCAGCCGATCATCTTCACCGGCCGCGGCAACGTCGTCGGCTCGGCCGACGACAGCACCTCGCAGCTGTGGGGCGGCGTCGTGCTGCTGGGCCGCGCGCCGGTCACCGACTGCTTCGCGCCGGGGCCGGGCGTCGTCGAGGGGACCGACAGCTGCTACCGCGAGACCGAGGGCGCCAGCGGCGCCCATTACGGCGGGTCGAACAAGGCCGACAGCTCGGGCCGCATGTCCTATGTCCAGCTCCGCTATTCGGGCTTCACCCTCGCGCCCGACAAGGAGCTTCAGGCGCTGACCCCCTCGGGCGTGGGTTCGGGCACGCAGCTCGACCATATCCAGAGCCACAACAGCTCCGACGACGGTATCGAGGTGTTCGGCGGCACTGTGAACATGAAGCACCTCGTCATCACCGGCGCCGAGGACGACAGCCTCGACACCGATGTCGGCTATCAGGGCAACATCCAATATGTGATCGCGGTCCAGCGCGCCGGCGGCACGATCGGCGATTCGATCATGGAGATCGATTCGGACGGCAACGAGAACGCGTCGCCGCGCCAGCGCGTGACGATATCGAATTTCACCTTCATCCACCGCAACAATGCGGCGGGGAACGGCGCCGCGATCCGCATCCGCGGCGGGGCCGACTATAATTTCGTCAACGGCCTGATCGTCGCGCCGGGGTTCCGCTGCCTGCGCATCGACAGCACGACGACGACGCAGGCCGCCAATCCCGCGCTCGACGAAGCCGGCCCGCCGCGCTTCGAGTCGGTCTCGATGCAGTGCAACGGCACGCCGTTCCGCGGCGGCGGAAGCCCCGCCGTCACCGATGCGGAGGTGCGGGCGATCTTCGAACTGGGGGCGGAGAACCGGTCGACCTATGTGCCGACGCTGGCCGACCTGTTCGTCAACGGCGCGACCGAGACCGGCTTCAAGCCGTTCGATGCCAGGACGCTGAACGCCTTCTTCGACACCACGGCCTATGTCGGCGCCGTCCGCGACGCCAGCGACACCTGGTATCAGGGCTGGACGTGCAACTCGGCCACCGCCTCCTTCGGGTCGGCGAGCGGCGCCTGCACCGCGATCCCGACGACCTGATCCGACGCGACCCGATCGGGGGAGCGGGCGGGCGCTGCACCGGCCCGCTCCCCCTTCTGCCTTATTCTTGGGGACACTCCACATGACCAAGCGGCCGATCTTCGCCAGCCTGCTTCTCCTCAGCTCCGCGCTCGTCGCGCCGGCCGCCCTCGCCCAGCAGGAGCCGGCCGCCGAAGGCGCGGCGCCCGCCGGCGAACGCCCGGCGTCCGACGAGGCGCAGGGCGACGTCTCGATCCCCGGCGGCGGCGGGCAGGAGATCGTCGTCACCGGCCGCTTCACCCCCAATGTCGTCCGCGCGACGCCGGAGGTCGTGTCGGTGCTCTCCTCGGCCGACATCGCGCGCACCGGCGAAGGCGACATCTCGGGCTCGCTTCAGCGCGTGACCGGCCTTTCGGTCGTCGGCGGCGGCTTCGTCTATGTCCGCGGCCTCGGCGACCGCTATTCGCTGGCCTTGCTCAACGGATCGCCGCTGCCGAGCCCCGAACCGCTGAAGCGCGTCGTGCCGCTCGACATCTTTCCGTCCAATGTCATCGATTCGACGCTGGTCCAGAAAAGCTATTCGGCGAACTTTCCGGGCGAGTTCGGCGGCGGGGTCATCAACCTGACGACCAAGGCGACCCCGCGCGAGCCCTTCCTGACCCTGTCGGGCGGCATCGGCTGGGACAGCGAGACGACCAACCAGCTCGGCTACACCTATTATGGCGGCGACACCGACTGGACGGGGTTCGACGACGGCACCCGCGACGTGCCGCCGCTGTTCGCCGCCGCGCTGGCGAGCGGCAAGCCGGTCCTCGAGGGCGCCGATTTCAGCCGCGACGAGCTGAAGGCGATGGCGATGCAGCTGTCGAACGCGCCGACGACGCTCCTCCAGCAGAACGACCATATCCCGGTCAACTGGTCGGCGGGGCTCACCGGCGGCACGACGATCGCGCTTCCGGGCGGCGAACTGGGCATCATCGCGACCGCCGGGATCAGCAACAAGTGGCGCACCCGCGACACGCTGCAGCAGACCTCGGTCGAGCGCGACCTGTCGGGCGATCCGCAGTCGAGCTATGACCGCGTCGTCACCGACAACCGCGTCGTCGTGAACGGCCTGCTCGGCTTCGGGCTGGAACTCGGCGACCACAAGCTGCGCTGGACCAGCCTCTATATCCGCGACACGCTGAAGCAGGCCCGGCTCGCGCTCGGCACCGACCGCAACCAGTCGGACCGCGACATCATGAAGCAGGACACCGCCTGGTACGAACGGCAGCTGATCAACACCCAGTTCGTCGGCGAATTCAAGTTCGACCGGCTGTCGCTCGACCTGCGCGGCGCCTACGCCAATTCGCAGCGCGAGGCGCCCTACGAGCGCAGCTTCACCTATGTCCGCACCAACCTGCCCCCCGAACAGGACCCGGTCGGCGGCAAGTTCGTCAACGACCTCGGCGGCAGCCGAGGCGACGCGTCGATCGCCTTTTCGGACCTGAACGAGGATCTGTGGTCGGGCGGCGTCGACCTGTCCTACGAAATCGCGCCGCGCGTCAGCGCGACGGTCGGCTATGCCTACAGCGACACGCACCGCGTCGCGACGCGCCGGTCCTTCCTGTTCCGCGCCTCGAACCTGCCGCTGGCGGTGCAGCAGCTCCGCCCCGACTATCTGCTCTCCGACGCGACGATCCAGCTCTACGACATCACGATGATCGAAACCTCGGCGCAGGACGGCACCGCGGCCTTCGATGCCAAGCTGCGCACCCACGCGGGCTATGCCCAGCTTCAGGCAGAGATCGTGCCGGGGGTCAACGTCAATGCGGGCGTCCGCTATGAACAGGCGAAGCAGACGGTCGCCCCGGTCGACCTGTTCGGCAGCGGCTCGTCGGCGATCGTGGCGACCAACCTCGACCGCGATTACTGGCTGCCGGCGGTGACGCTGACCTGGGAACTGGCACCCGACATGCAGCTTCGCGCGAGCGGGTCCAAGACGATCGCGCGCCCACAGTTCCGCGAACTGGTGGCGCAGGTCTATCAGGACCCCGAATCGAACCGCCTGTACCGCGGCAACCCGTCGCTCACCGACAGCGAGCTGTGGAATGCCGAGGCGCGCTACGAATGGTATTTCGGGCGCGATCAGCGGCTGTCGGTCGCCGGCTTCTACAAGGCGATCGACAATCCGATCGAGGCCTATACCTCGATCTCGGATTCGTCGATCAACACCAGCTACGCCAACGCGCCCAAGGCGACGCTCTATGGCGCCGAGGTCGAGCTTCAGAAATATGTGCCGCTGGACGATATGTCGGATGGGGCCTTCTGGGCCAGCCGCCGGCTCGTGCTGATCGGCAACTACACCTACACGCAGTCGAAGATAAAGGTCGGCGCGGGCGATACCACCGTCATCGACGGGAACCGGCAGGACGCGGCCAATTATTTCTTCGACGGCGCGCCGCTGACTGGTCAGTCGGACCATCTGGTCAACGTCCAGATCGGGCTGGAGGACACCGACCGGCTGTCGCAGCAGACGCTGCTGCTCACCTATGCCAGCCCGCGTGTCACCAGCCGCGGTCCGTCGGGCCAGCCCGACCTGCTCGAAAAGCCGGGCGTCTCGCTCGATTTCATCGCGCGGCAGGGCCTGATGCTGCTCGGCAAGGAGATCGAACTGAAGTTCGAGGCCCGCAACCTGACCGGCCGCACCTACAAGGAGGTGCAGGAATCGGGGAGCAACCGCATCTATTTCAACCGCTACAAGCTCGGCCGCACCTTCTCGCTGAGCGCGTCGCTCAAATTCTAGGCGACGTTTACATTCACGCGGCACATTTGATGGCTGCGACGAGATTGAGGAAGCCAGCGTAGTTTCTGGCGAGCTTGTCGTACCGGGTTGCGATGCGTCGGAAGTGTTTGATCTTGTTGAAGAAGCGTTCGATGAGATTACGTTCTTTGTAGAGATGGGAGTCGAAGCTGCGCCATTGCGCGGTTGTTCGGCGCCGCGGGACGGCTGGTTTTGCGCCGCTGGCGGCGATGGCGTCCATGGCGCGCTGCCCGTCATATCCCTTGTCCGCGAGAACATGTCTGGCCTGCAATCCGTCGAGCAGGCCTTCGATCTGGGTGATGTCGTTGCGCTCTCCGCCTGTCAGGAGGAAGCGGACCGGGTTACCCAAAGCGTCGGTAGCAGCATGGATCTTGGTGCTCAGGCCGCCTTTTGATCGGCCCAGCGCGTGAGCTTCAAACCGATCTTCGGATCGATCGCCTTTTTTTGGGCACCGGCACTATGCTGATGCGCCCGCACGATGGTGCTGTCGACGAGGATGTACTCGAAGTCGGCATCATCGCTCAGCGCCGCAAAAAGCCGTTCCCAGACCCCATTGCGGCACCAGCGGTTGAACCGCTGATACACCGTGTGCCAGCGCCCGAACTCCTTCGGCAGAACGCGCCAATGCGCTCCCGACCGCGCCAGCCACAAGACCGCCTCGACAAACAGCCGATTGTCTCGGCCCGTCCGGCCAGGATCGCCTGCCTTGCCCGGCAAATGAGGTTCAATCCGCTCCCAAAGCGCGTCGCTTACTTCCTGTCGATCCATCCATGCCGACCTCCAAACAGCCAGCAGCTTGAATCACAATCCTGCGCCAATGGAAATCCTGAATGTAAACGAAACCTAGACTCTGTCCTGTGGGGATTTAGGGTTCGGCACAGCTTTTCCCATTCGTCACCCTGAACTTGTTTGGCAATTATCCCTTTTCGACAGGTGACTGTTCCCCGGCGAAAGCCGGGGACCAGATGGCACAGCGCTACCACGCATGGACCCCGGCTTTCGCCGGGGAACAGCTCCCTACTTGCGTGAAGGGTATATACCCCGACTTGTTTCAGAGCCTGCCCCGGACCCGATCCGAGGGTCCATGGTCTGCCCTCGACTGAACGACGGCGCAAAAGGGAAGGTCCGGCCATGGATGCTGAAACAAGTTGGCAATTATCCCCTTCCGACAGGTGAGCGTTCCCCGGCGAAAGCCGGGGTCCAGCTACGTGCGCCTGCCTCGCATGGACCCCGGCTTTCGCCGGGGATCACCAGCGTCCCTGTCTCAAGGGTATAAACGCCAAACAAGTTCAGCATGACGAACGGATGGGGCAGCATGCCGAACCCCGAATCCCCACAGGCCGTAGACTCCGATGACTTCGGATCGCCCCCCTTTTTGCGTCATTGCGAGCGGAGCGAAGCAATCCAGGGCGGTTACCGCCTGCTCTGGATTGCCGCGTGGCTGCGCCGCTCGCGGGTGACGGTCCCTTGACGGCATCATGCCATAGCAATGCGACTGCCTTGCTCTTCCCGGAAGAGCATTCACCCTCGGACTCGCTCCACTGACAAAAAACTGTAATCTTCCCGTCAACTGATTGTCACCGATCGGCCCTAGGGCGATTCGCGTGCCGCAGATTCAGCCTCGGGGGGACAAAGGGATTTCATGGCGATGGTGATGCCCGGATCGGCCTTGCGGCTGCCGCGCGCGTTTCCCGCGTGGCTGCGCGGCGGCCGGCGTTCGCCGCGCGCGCTGGGGCCGACGCTGCTCGTCGGCCTGCTCGGTGCGCTGCTCGTGCTGCAGGCCGTGCGCCTGCTCTGGGCGCTGATCGTGCCGCTGGCGCCGCTCGGCGCATGGCAGCCGCAGACCGCGGCGATCGCGTCGCCCGCCGAACGGCGCGCGCTGTTCGCGGGCTTCGATCCCTTTTTCCGCACCGCGGCGCAGGGACCGGCAAGCGCGACCGTCACCGCGCTCGGGCTGACCCTCCACGGCGTCAATATCAACGAGGCGACCGGCGGCGGCTCGGCGATCATCGCGGGCGAGGACGGCGTGCAGGCGAGCTATGCGGTCGGCGACGAGATCGCACCGGGGGTGACGCTCGCGGGCGTCGCCTTCGACCATGTCGTGCTCGACCGCGGCGGCGCGCGCGAAAGTCTCTTCCTCGACCAGAGCGGCGAGGCGCCGGTCGCCAATCCCGCATCGCCGCTTCCCGCGCCGACGCCTGAGCCTGCGGCTCCCGCCACCGGCGGCGAACTCTCGCCCGCCGCGCTGAAGGCGGGGGTCGCCTTCGCGCCGCGCAGCGAGGGCGGACGCATTACCGGCCTCGTCGTTCAGCCGCAGGGCGACGGTACCGCCTTCCGCGCCGCGGGCTTGCGCCCCGGCGACGTCATCCGGTCGGTCGGCGGCCGGCCGATCGCATCCGCGGGCGACGCCGCCGCGCTCGCGGGCCAGCTCACGCCGGGCGCGCGCCTGTCGCTCGAGGTCGAGCGCGGCGCGAGCGTCGTCCCCATCGCCCTCTTCCTGTCAAAGCCGTAGGTTCATGCGCTTCAAACTCTCCCTGATGCTGGCCGTCGCGCTCGTTTCCGTCGCACCGGCCCCCGCGTCGGCCCAATATACGCTCAACGTCCGCGACGCCGACATCCGCGCCTTCATCCAGGACGCGGCGCGTATCACCGGGCGCACCTTCGTCATCGACGGGCGCGTCAACGGAAAGGTGTCGGTCGTCACCGACCGGCCGCTGTCGCGCAGCGAGTATTTCGAGATATTCCTCGCCACCCTGCGCTCGAACGGGCTGGTCGCGGTGGCGGGCCCGAACGGCAGCTACCGCATCCAGCCGATCGACGGCGCCGCGGCGCAGCCCGGCCGCATCGGCAGCGACCGCGCGGCGCAGAACCAGTTCGTGACCGAGATCATCCGCCTGCGCCACATCGATGCGGTCGCGGCGGTCGAAACGCTGCGTCCGCTGGTCAGCGCGCAGGGGTCGCTGACCGCGAACCGCAACGCCAACAGCCTCGTCGTCGCCGATTTCGCCGACAATATCCGCCGCATCCGCGCGCTCGCCGCCAGCATCGACCGCGACAGCTCGACCAGCGAGATCGTGTCGCTGAAGAATGCCGGCGCGCGAGAGATCGCCGCGGCCCTGCAGGCGCTGGTGCCCGCGGCCGGGGAGGGGGCTCAGGCGCCGCTCGCGGTCGTCCCCATCGACAGCAGCAACGCCATCGCGCTGCGCGGCGACCAGGCGATGGTCGCGCGCTTCGTCCAGATGGCGCGCGACCTCGACCAGAAGGCGGCGGGCGGCACCGAATTGCGCGTCTATTGGCTCGAACATGCGAATGCCGAGACGCTGCTTCCGACCTTGCAACAACTCGTCGGTGGCGGCAGCGACCCGGCGCAGAAGGCGGGGCTTCCCCCTGCATCCTCCTCCTTCGGATCGGCGGGCGAGGGTGGGGCCGCGCCCGCCGCGGCGCCGGCCGCCGCGTCCGCCAGCGTCGGCGGATCGGGCGGCAGCATCGCGACGCGCGGACCCGCGATCGTCACCCGCTACGAAGGCGCGAACGCGATCATCGTCGCCGCCAATTCCGACGTGCAGCGCATGCTCGGCGAACTGATCCGCCAGCTCGACGCACGGCGCGAGCAGGTGCTGGTCGAGGCGGTGGTGGTCGAGATCGGCGACGATGCGGCGAAGCGGCTCGGCGTCCAGTTCCTGCTCGGCGGCAAGAATATCCCGTTCGCCGCGACCAATTACAGCAACGCGGTGCCGAACATCCTGACGATCGGCGGCGCCTATGCGGCCAACCGGCTGACCCAGGAAACGACGACGGTCAACGGCACCACCACCGTCACCCAGACGACGAGCGCGCTGGGCAACAGCCTGCAGGAAGCGGCGGCGGCCTCGATCCTCCAGGCGACCGGCGGCTTCGGCGGTTTCGCGGGGGATATCGGCAAGAATACCGTGTTCGGCACGATCATCAACGCGGTGCGGTCGGACACGAGTTCGAACCTGCTGGCGACGCCGCATATCGTGACGCTCGACAATCAGGCGGCGAAATTCCTCGTCGGGCAGGAGGTGCCGATCACCACCGGCGAGGCGCTCAGCGACAATTTCGACAACGCCTTCCGCACCGTCCAGCGCGAGGAGGTCGGCATCAAGCTGGAGGTCACGCCGCAGGTCAACGCGGCGGGCGAGGTCAAGCTGTTCGTGCGGCAGGAGGTGTCGAGCGTCGCCGGCCCGGTATCGTCGCGCAACAGCGACCTGATCCTCAACAAGCGCTATTTCGAAACGACGCTGACCGTCGACGACGGACAGATACTGGCGATCGGCGGCCTGCTCAACGACGACGAGCGGCGGACGATCGAGCGCGTGCCGCTGCTCAGCGACATTCCGCTGATCGGCGAGCTGTTCAAGTCGCGCACCCGCAGCCGCGCCAAGACCAACCTGATGGTGTTCATCCGCCCGACCGTGCTGCGCAGCCGCGAGGACAATGCCGCGCTCACCGCGCGCCGCTACGGCTTCATCCGCGATGCCCAGCTTCGCCGCAATCCCGATGCCGAGCCGGCGATCGATGCGCTGGTGCGCGACTATCTGGGCACGGTGCCGCCGCTGCCGAGCGCGCCGACCGCCGCCGACACCACCGTCGGCCCGGTCGACCTTCCCGCGCTGCGCGGCGCCGACGGCACGGTCACGCCGACCGAGGTGCCGCCGTCGGTCGGGGACGCGCCGCGGCCGGGGGGAGCGGATCGGTGAACGCCGCCGAACCGGCCATGCCCCCTGCGGCGCCGGTCGATATCCCCTATGGCTTCGCGCGCGCGCGCGGCGTCGTCATCGCGCCGGGCGAGGACGGTGTGTGGCTGGCGACGCTGCGCGAGGGCAGCGATCCCGCGGTGCTGATCGAGGTCAGGCGCCACCTCGCGGCGCCGCTGCGCATCGCCACCGCGCCGCCTGCCGATTTCGACCGCCTGCTGTCCGATCATTATGCCGTCGACGCGTCGGCCGCGGCGATGGCGGGGTCGCTCGAAGGCGGCGACATCGATCTGATCGCGGGCGGCCTGCCCAGCGCCGAGGACCTGCTCGACAGCGCCGACGACGCCCCCGCGATCCGCCTGATCAACGCGATCATCGCCGAAGCGGTGCGGCAGGGGGTCAGCGACATCCATGTCGAGCCCTATGAAAGCGGGCTGGTCGTGCGGATGCGCACCGACGGGGTGCTGCGCGAGCATCTGCGCATGCCGCCGCACGTCGCGCCGGTGGTCGTCAGCCGCATCAAGGTGATGGCGCGCCTCGACATCGCGGAGCGCCGGGTGCCGCAGGACGGGCGCATCGCGCTGACGCTCGCGGGCAAGGCGGTCGACGTGCGCGTCTCGACCCTGCCGAGCCGCGCCGGGGAGCGCGTGGTGATGCGCATCCTCGACAAGGACACGGCGGGGATCGACTTCGATGTCCTCGGCCTGACGGGCGAGGCCGACCGCATATTGCGCGAGGCGCTCGCCGAACCGAACGGCATCATCCTCGTCACCGGGCCCACCGGGTCGGGCAAGACGACGACGCTCTATGCGGCGCTGAAGCAGTTGAACGACGGGCAGCGGAATATCCTGACCGTCGAGGACCCCGTCGAATATGCCGTCGACGGCGTCGGCCAGACGCAGGTGAACCCGAAGGTCGGGCTCGATTTCGCGGCGGGGCTGCGCGCGATCCTGCGCCAGGACCCCGACGTCGTGATGGTCGGCGAAATCCGCGACCGCGAAACCGCCGACATCGCGGTGCAGGCGTCGCTGACCGGCCACCTCGTGCTGTCGACCGTCCACACCAACGACGCGGTGGGCGCGATCACCCGCCTCAAGGACCTGAAGGTCGAGCCCTTCCTGCTCGCCTCGACGCTGCGCGCAGTGCTCGCGCAGCGGCTGGTCCGCAAGCTCTGCGACCATTGCCGCGAGCCGGTGCAGGCCGACAACGGCATCGCCGCGGTGCTCGGGCTCGACATCGGCACGGTGATCTGGCGCCCGAAAGGGTGCGAGGCGTGCGGCCACAGCGGCTTCAAGGGCCGCATCGGCGTGTTCGAGGCGATCCGGGTCGACGAAACGATCCGCCGCTTCATCTACGCCGGCGGCGACGAGACGATGATTGCCAAGCATGCTTTCCTGAAAGCCCCGACGCTCGCCAGTGCGGCGCGCGCGATGGTCGCGAAGGGGCTGACCACGCCCGAGGAGGCGATCCGCATCGCGCGGCGCGAGGATGTCGATGCCTGACTATCGCTATGTGGCGATCGACCCGCGCGGGCGCGAGCGCCGCGGGCGCCTGCGCGCCGCGAACGACGATGCCGCGCGCGCCGACCTGACCGCGCGCCGCTTCCACATCGTCGCGGTGGAAGAGGCGGGGGCGCGGCCGGCCGGCCGTTCGCTGTTTCTCGCGCGGCGCCGCGAGCGCCTGACCGCGAGGGACCTCGCGCTGTTCACGCGCCAGCTGGCGACGCTGGCCGAGGTCGCGCCGCTCGAAGAGGCGCTGCGCACGCTGGGTCGTCAGAGCGAAGCGGAAAGCGCGCGCGCGGTGATCGGCGACGTCCACGCTGGGCTGCTCGAAGGTCGCCGCCTCGCCGACGCGATGGCGCGCCAGCCGCGCAGCTTTCCGCCGCTTTACCGCGCAATGGTCGCGGCGGGGGAGACGACCGGCAGCCTGACGCTGATCCTCGCGCGGCTCGCCGACCTGCTCGAACGCCAGGCCGAGGTGCGCGGCAAGCTGATCGCGGCGCTCGCCTATCCGATCGTGCTCGCCATCGTCGCGGTCGGGGTCGTCGCGGCGCTGATGATCTTCGTCGTCCCGCGCGTCGTCGAACAGTTCACCGACGTCGGGCAGCAGCTTCCCTTCCTGACCCGCGCGGTGATCGCGATCTCGGGCTTCCTCGCGGGCTGGTGGTGGCTGATCGCGCTGCTGCTCGCCGCGGCCGCCTTCGGCTGGACGACGGCGATGCGCCGCCCCGCGTTCAAGGCGCGAGTCGACGCGCGGCTTCTGGGTCTGCCTTTGCTCGGACGGCTGCTGCGCGACCTGTACGCCGCCCGCTTCGCGCGCACCCTCGCGACGATGGTGTCGAGCCGGCTACCGCTGGTCGAGGGGCTGCGGCTGACGGTGCCGACGATTCGCAACGCGGCGCTCGCCGCCGCGACCGCGGGGCTCGTCGATCAGGTGCGCGCCGGCGGCAGCCTGTCGTCGGCACTTCGCGATGCGGGGGTGTTCCCGCCGCTGCTCGTCTACATGACCGCGAGCGGCGAAAGCGCGGGGCGGCTGGAGGCGATGCTCGAACGCGCCGCCGATTATCTGGAGCGCGAGTTCGACCGCTTCACGGCGGCGTCGATGGCGTTACTCGAACCTGTCATAATTGTCGTTATGGGGTCGTGCGTCGCCTTGATCATCCTCTCCATTCTGCTGCCGATCCTCCAGTTGCAGAACCTTGCGGGGCTATAATAGATGTCGCTGATGCAGCTTTTCCTTCGCCTGATGCTCGATTCCTCGCGCCCGGCCGTTCGGCGCCGCCGCCACAAGGGCGAACGCGGCTTCACCCTGACCGAACTGATGGTGGTGATCTTCATCATCGGCCTGCTCGCGACGGTGGTGATGATCAACGTGCTGCCGAGCCAGGACAAGGCGATGGTGACCAAGGCAAAGGCCGATATCGCCACGCTGGAAAACGCGCTCGAACAATATCGCCTCGACAATCTCACCTATCCGGCGACCAGCGACGGGCTGAACGCGCTCGTCACCGCGCCGCCCTCGCTCGGCCAGCCCGAACGCTACCGTCGCGGCGGCTATATCAAGAAACTGCCGGACGATCCTTGGGGACGGCCCTATAATTATCAGGCGCCCGCCGCGAACGGAAAGGCGTTCGACGTCTGGTCGCTCGGCGCCGACGGCGCGCCGGGCGGGACCGACGACAATGCCGATATCCGCGGAGACAGCTAAGGCCACGGCACGGCTTCGCGGCGCCGGCGATCGGGGATTCACGCTCGTCGAACTGATGGTGGTGCTGGCGATCCTCGCGCTGGCCGCCACCGCGGTCGTGCTCACCATTCCCGGTGAGGAGCGCGGGCTTCGCAGCGAGGCCGACCGGCTCGCGGCGCGGCTTGCCGCCGCGCGCGACGTCGCGGTGATCGAGGGGCGCAGCGTCGCGGTCGATTTCGCGCCCTCGGGCTATGGCTTCGCGCGCCGCGTCGACGGCGCGTGGCAGCCGCTTCCCGGCCGCGCGTTCGAACAACGGAACTGGCCGCCCGGAACAGCGTTCGCGGCCGGGGACGGACAGGCGGTCGCGCGCATCCTCTTCGACCGCGTCGGCACCAGCCCGACGCCGCAGGCGCTGCGGCTGTCGAGCGGCGATGCGCGCGCGATGATCCGCGTCTCGGCGACGGGGGAAATCGGTCGTGACGAATAGGCGGAACCGTTCCCTGGCGAAAGCCGGGGTCCACGACATCGAGCGCGGCTCGCCGCCGCTCTGGGCCCCGGCGTCCGCCGGGGCGCGATCAAGGGCCGATGATCGCGGCTTCACTTTGCTCGAGATGCTCGTCGCGCTCAGCATCATCAGCATCGCGGCGCTGACGCTGGTGCGGCTCGACGCCTATGCGGTCCGCTCGGCGGGCGACCTCGACGAGCGCACGGTCGCGGGCATCGTCGCGCAGAATCGCGCGGTCGAAATCTGGACCGACCCCGTGCCGCCGACGATCGGCACCAGCGCGGTCGGCGTTGCCAACGCCGGCCGCAACTGGCGCATCGAACAGCGCGTCGCGCGCACCGCCGACGATAGTCTGCTGCGCATCGACCTGATCGTGCGCCCCGAAAGCGGTCGCGGTCAGGCGGCGCTGACGATCGTCAGGTCGTCGCGGTGAGGAAGGGTCTGGAGCATAGAGCCTTAAATCGGCCCCATCGTCCCGTTCGTGTCGAGCGCAGTCGAGACACCCATCGGCCTTGCGCCGCGCTGACAGGTGTCTCGACTGCGCTCGACACGAACGGATATGGGAGTGTTGCGGGTTTATGGCACGCCGCTCTAATCCCCCCGTGTGTCCCCGCGAAGGCGGGGACCCAGGGCGCCGACACTCGACCTTGCGGGTTCACGCTCTGGCCCCGCACCGTCGCGGGGCCGCGCCACCCTGACGGGCAGCGCGGCTTCACCCTCGTCGAAATGCTCGTCGCGCTGTCGCTTTTCGCTGCGATCGCGGCGATCGGGGTCGGCCTGCTCCGCAGCAGCGTCGATACGCAGGATGCGGTGCAGGCGCGGCTCCAGGCGATGAGCGGGACCAACCGGCTGCGCGCGGTGATGGCGAACGATCTTGCGCAGGCGGTGCAGCGCTCGACGCGCGGCCCGGCAGGGGAGGCGGTGCCCGCCTTCCTCGGATCGGCGACCGGCTTCGCCTTCGTCCACGCCGGGGCGGCCGCCCACGACGGCGCGCCGCGGCCTTCGGTCGAGCGCGTCGGCTATGCGCTGGTCGGCGGCGAGTGGCGCCGCGCCGTTCAGCCGATGCTAGACGGCGCGGCGCTTCCCGAAGGCGACCGGCTGGTGGGCGACGTGACGGGCCTCACGATCCGCTATCGCGGCGACGACGGAGCCTGGTCGGAAAGCTGGACGTCGGAGCCCGGCGACCGCCTGCCGCGCGCGGTCGAGGTGCGGCTGACCCGCACCGGCCGCGCCCCGCTGACCATGGCCTTTCTGGTCGCGCCGACCATGCCGCCGCCGCCGGTTCCGGCGGAGATCGCGCCATGAAGCGGCGCCGGGAGGAACGCGGCGCCGCGCTGCTCAGCGTGCTGCTGCTCGTCGCGGTGATGGCGGTGATCGCCGCGACCGCGCTCGATCGGCTGACGCTGGCGACGCGCATCGCGGGCAGCGCCGCCACGGTCGATCAGGGGCGCGCCTATGCCTTCGCCGCCGAACAGATCGCGCTGCGCCGCGTCGCCGACCTCGTGGCGCGTGACCCGGCGAAGCTGACGCTTGCGGGCGGTTGGCTCGGCCGCGATTTCGATCTGCCGCTGCCCGGCGGCGCGGGAACGGCGCGGCTCACCGATGCCGCCAATTGTTTCAACCTCAACAGCCTCGCGGCTGAGACGATGCCGGGCCGGCTCAGCCAGCGGCCCGGCGCTGTCGCGCAGTTCGCGGAGCTGATGGCGCTGCTCGGCATCGATCGCGGCGAAGCGCAGGCGGTCGCCGCCGCGACCGCCGACTGGATCGACAGCGACGCCAACGAAGCGCCGCTCGGCGCCGAGGACGGCGCCTATCGCGCGATGCCGACGCCCTACCTCGCCGCCAACAGCAAGATGGCGGACAGCAGCGAGTTGCGCGCCGTGCGCGGGGTCACGCCAAAGCTCTATGCACGGCTGCGGCCGTGGATATGCGCGCTACCGGTCGCCGAGCCGGTGAAGATCAACGTCAACACGCTGCGGCCCGAACAGGCGCCGCTGGTCGCGATGCTGGTCCCCGGCCAGATCGGGGTCGCGGACGTGCGGGCGGCGCTGGCGGCACGCCCCGCCGACGGCTATGGCAGCAGCGAGCGATTCTGGAATGCGCCGTCGCTCGCGCGGATCGACCCGCCGCAGGATGCCGCCGCGCAGGTGGGCGTCGGCAGCCGCTGGCTGATGCTGCGGACGCAGGTGACGATGGGGGATGGGGTGCTGACGGCCAATGCGCTTATCGATGCCCACGGCGGCGCACCCGTGGCGGGGGCGGTCCCGCCGGCGATCGTGCGCCGCGACTGGGGCGAGAGCGACTGAGATGGCGCGCACGCTGCTCCTCTGGCTGCCGCGCATCGCGGCGCTTGGCGACCGATCGGCGTCGCCTCCGGCCTGGCTGCGGGTCGACGACGGCGTGATCGTCGATTCGGGGCAGGACGAAGGCTGGGTCGACGCGTGGGAACGGAGCGGGGAGCATAGGGGAGAGGCGGGCGAAGACGACCGGCTGATCGCGCTCGCGCCCGCCGCCGATGCGCCGCTTCGCTGGCTCTCCTATTCCGACGCGGCGCCGGCGCAGGCCGCCGCGGCCGCCCGGATCGACGCGCTGCGCGACAGTCTGGGCGATGCAGCGGCGCTGCACATCGTCGCCGGCGAACCGGTCGAGGCGGGGCAGGTGGTGCCGGTGGCGACCACCACCCATGCCGCGATGCGGGTGTGGACCGGCTGGCTCGAAGCGCAAGGGCTGGCGCCCGCCGCGATCCTGCCCGCCGCGGCGCTGGTCCCGCCGCCCGAGGCCGACGCGCTCTGGCTCGCCGAAGTCGGCGGCGAACGGATCATCCGCACGCCCGACCGCGCCTATGCTTCCGATCCGGAGATCGACCCGCTGATCGCCGCCGGGCGAACGATCGCGCCGCTCGATGCAGGCCGGATGCAACAGGCGCTGCTGCTGTCGCTCGCCGCGCCCGCGCTCGACCTGCTCAGCGGGGCGTGGAAGCCGAAGCGCCGCTGGGCGGTCGATCCGGGGCTCTTGCGTCTCGCCGGGCGGGGGCTGCTCGCGCTGCTTCTCGTCAGCGTGGCGATTCCGGTCGTGCACGCCGTCCGGCTGGCGTCCGACACAAGGCGCGCCGATGCTGCGGCCGTCGCGGCGGCGAAGCAGGCGGGGATCGCCGCGCCCGACGCCTCGGCCGCGGAGGCGGAGATCGACCGGCGCCTCGCCGGGGCGGGGGGCGGCCCGCTGGCCTTTTCGGTGCCCGCCTCCGCGCTCTACGACGCGATGCGCGATGTTCCGGGGGTGACGCTGCGCACGCTGGCCCACCGCACCGACGGCACGCTGACGACGACGCTCGCCGCGCCGCGTATCGACGACGTCAACCAGGTCCTCCTCGCGCTCCAGGCTCGCGGCTATCGCATCACCGCGCAGCCGATGGCGGGCACCGACGGGCAGCAGATGGCCAATGTGACGATCCGGGCGGTGCCATGAGAGAAAGCGTGCAAAACTGGTGGGCGGGGTTGACGCAGCGCGAGCGCTGGCTGGTCGGCATCGCCGTCGTGCTGGCGTTTGCGGTGCTGCTGTGGGCGCTCGCGCGGCCCGCCTATGCCGCGTTCGTCGATCTGGACACCGCGCATCGCGCTGCGGTCGAGCGCGAAGGGCGCGTCGCGGCCAAGGTGCGGCTGCTTTCGCGGCGCCCGGCCTCATCGGTCGCGGCGGCGGTCGATGCGGCATCGATCGACCAGTATCTGGCGCAGTCGGCGGGCGAGATCGGCCTGACGCTCGATCGCAACGAGGCGCGCGGGGCGCGGCAGGCGACGATCGCGATCGCCACGGCGAAGGCCCCCGTGCTGATCGACTGGCTCGCCGCGCTCGAGGCGCAGGGGTTCGTGATCGATCAACTCAGCATCACCCCCGCCGCCGACGGCACCGTCGGCATGACCGCC
Organism: Sphingopyxis sp. 550B; assembly: GCF_057401805.1. Classification (NCBI taxonomy): domain Bacteria; kingdom Pseudomonadati; phylum Pseudomonadota; class Alphaproteobacteria; order Sphingomonadales; family Sphingopyxidaceae; genus Sphingopyxis; species Sphingopyxis sp. 550B. The sequence continues at coordinate 1,635,381 of NZ_CM171610.1, forward strand.
GACCTCAGAAAGGGCGGCCGGTGACCGGTGGACGCAGGCGCTGGATCGCGGCGGCGGTGCTGTTCGCGCTGTTGCTGATCGGTGCGACCTTTCCGCTGCGGCTCGCGCTGGGACTGGCGGGGGCGGATGATGCCGGGATCGCGGCGCGTGAGGTGCGCGGGTCGATCTGGTCGGGGACGCTGATCGACGCGCGGCTCGGCGTCCTGCCGCTCGGCACGGTGCGCGCCAGCCTGTCGCCGCTCGCGTTGCTGACGGGACGGATCGAACTCGCCTTTTCGCGCAGCGACGAACGGCTCGGCGCGCTGGCGGGGCGGCTCCACGGCAGCGATCCGCGCGGGCTGTCGGGGGTCGACGGCGTGACGAGCGTGTCGGGCGGACTGGGCGCGATTCCCGTCGATACGCTGCGCTTCGAGGGCGCGACCGTCCGCTTCGGAGCCGATGGCCGCTGCGTCGAAGCGGGAGGACGATTGCAACTGTCGGTCGCGGCCCCCATCGCCGGCCTCGACCTGTCGCGTGGCCTGTCGGGCCCGCTCACCTGCGCGGACGGCCGCGCGCAGGCGGCGCTGTCGAGCCAGTCGGGGATGGAGCGGCTGACGCTGTCGTTCGACGGCAGCGGCGCGTATCGCGCGGCGTTCGCGATCAATGTCGATCGCGACCCGGCGATGGCGGCGGCGCTCGGCGCGCTGGGATTCAAGCCCGGACCGGACGGGTTCCGGCTCGCGACCAGCGGCCGGTTCTGAGGATCGGTGGCCGACATCATCCTTGCCGCGGCGATCGGGCTGATCTGGGGCAGCTTCATCGCGACGCTGGTGCTGCGCTGGCCCGCCGGGCGATCGGTGCGCGGGCGGTCGTGTTGCGATGCGTGCGGGCAGACGCTCGGTGTTCGCGACCTGGTGCCGCTGCTGTCGGCGCTGGCGCAGCGCGGGCGGTGCCGATATTGTGGCGCGGCGATCGATCCCTTTCACGCCCGCGTCGAACTCGGCGCCGCGACGATCGGTGTTGTTGCGCTGGCGATAGTGCCCGGACCGGTCGGATGGCTCTGGGCGGCGTTCGGCTGGCTGCTGCTGCCGCTCGCGCTGCTCGATGCGCGGCATCTCTGGCTTCCCGACAGGCTGAACGCCGTGCTCGCCGCGGTCGGTCTGCTCTTTGCCGGGCCGATGCTGGGGACGAGCCTGCTCGACCGCTGGATCGGCGCGCTGGCCGGCGGGCTCGCGCTGGCGCTGCTCGGCTGGAGCTATCGCCGCCTGCGCGGCGGCGAAGGGATGGGCGGCGGCGATCCCAAGCTGGTCGCGGCGATCGGCTGCTGGATCGGCTGGCAGGCGCTGCCGCTGATGCTGCTTCTCGCCAGCCTGTCCGGGTTGGTCTGGACGCTGGCGACGCAAGGAAAAGGGGACCGGCCGCTGGCGTTTCGGCGGGTCCCCTTCGGTCTGTTCGCGTGCATCGCGGCCTTCGCCGCGGTGCCGCTGTGGCTCTGGCTCAGCGGCCGATGACCACCGTCACCGCGCGGCGGTTCTGCGCCCAGGCTTCCTCGTTCGACCCGAGCGCCGCCGGGCGCTCCTTGCCATAGCTGATGACCTGGATGCGCGACGGATCGACACCCAGCGAGGCGAGATAATTCTTCGCGGCATTGGCGCGGCGCTCGCCCAGCGCGATGTTGTAGTCGCGGGTGCCGCGCTCGTCGGCATGGCCTTCCAGCGTCACGCGCACCGCCGGGTTGCGCTGGAGCCACTGCGCCTGGCTCTGCAGCGTCGCCTGATCCTCGGCATCGACATTATACTGGTCGAAGCCGAAGAAGATGCGGTCGGAGGTGACGCTGGCGACGAAATCTTCCTGCGATCCGGGGACGACGCCGGTGCCGGTATTGGTGCCGGTGTCGGTTCCGGTGCCTTCGGGCGCGGGGGGGAGTTCCTTCGGCGGCTTCGGCGAGCAGGCGCCGACAGCAAGCATGGTGATCGCCGCGATCATCGCGGTGCTTTTGCGTATCGTCATGTCTTCTGTCCTCTTGTTGTTGTGGTCCGTCGTCGTTTCGCGAGGGATTAACCCATGTTGCACGCGATAATGCAACCCCAGCCCCCCGCTTTGGTTCCGATTGGATCAGGGCAGGATCGGCCCCCAGCTCGGGTCCGATCCGTCCTGCGGCGTCGGCAGGCGGCGCAGGTTCACGCCGGTCAGGTCGACCTGCCACAGCGTCGACTTGCCTTCGCGGCCCGCCGTGGTGCGGAAGAACTGGATGACGCGCCCGTTCGGCGACCAGGTCGGCGCCTCGTCCTGCCAGCTGTTGGTCAACATGCGGACGCCGCCGCCGGTCGGGGTCATCACGCCGATGCGGAATTCGCCGCCGCCCATGCGGGTGAAGGCGATCAGGTCGCCGCGCGGCGACCATTCGGGGGTGGCGTAGCGCCCGCCGCCGAAGCTGATCCGCTGCTGGTTCGATCCGTCGATGTTCATCGTGTAGAGCTGCTGGCTGCCCGACCGGTCGCTTTCGAACACGATCTTCTTGCCGTCGGGCGAAAAGCTGCCGCCGACGTCGATGCCCGGCGTCGTGGTCAGCCGCACCGGCGTGCCGCCCTCGGCCGAGACGCGATAGATGTCGGTATTGCCGCCGACCGCCATCGAATAGAGGATCTGCCTGCCGTCGGGCGACCAGCGCGGGGCGAAGGTCGCGTTACCGCTTTCGGTCACCAGCTTCTGCGTCCCCGCCGCGACATCGTAGATGAAGACGCGGACGCGGTTGTTCAGATAGCTGACATAGACGATCTTCTTGTAATCGGGCGAGAAGCGCGGGCTGATCGCGAGCGCCTGGCCGTTGGTGATGAAGCGGTGGTTGCCGCCGTCCGAATCCATGATCGCGAGCCGCTTGATGCGGTTCCCCTTCGGACCGCTCTCGGCAATGTAGGCGACACGGCTGTCGAAGAAGGGCGATTCGCCCGACAGGCGCGAATAGATGGCGTCGGCGCATTTATGCGCGGCGCGGCGCCAGTCGGCGGGCTGGATCTCGAACCCCTGCCGCACCAGCTCGCTGCCGAGTTCGGTGTCGTAGAGATAGCAGCCGACGACGAAGCCGCCGGTGCCGGTCGCGCGCACGAAGCCGTGCACGACATTCTCGGCATTGCGCGCCTTCCAGTCGGCGAAGCGCGGTGCGGTGACCTCTGCCATGCCGATCGCGCGGACGCTGCCGGGGCCGAGCGGCGCATAAAGGCCGCTACGCTCGAGGTCGTCGGCGATCACCTTCGCGATGTCGCGGCCCAGATTGTCGGTGCGCAGCCCGGCGACCGTCGTCACCGCGGGCGTCGCGAAGGCGGGCACCGCGATCACCGTGCGCTCCTGCGAAAGCTGGCCCTCGATCGTCTCGCGCGGTTCGGTCTGGGTGACGGCGGGCGCGGTGGGGGCGCTCGCATCCTGCGCCTGCGCGGCGATCGGCGCGGCGGTGAGCAGCAGGGCGAGCGAAAGCGTGGTGCGAAAGGACATCTCTCTCTACCTTTTGATGAAATCGAGCGTGTAATTCTGCCAGAAGCTGTAATTTTCGGTCGGCAGGTCGAAGGGGGCGGCGAGTTCGACGGCGCGTTTCGCGCATTCCTGGTGCCGCTGGACCTGGAACTTGTTGCTGTCGTTCTCGCCGGTCGTGGTGACGCTGGTGAAACCCGCGAGCGCGCCCGATTCGGTCAGCCGGAACTTGACCACCGTCTTGAGCTGGTCGACGTCGACCCCCGACACGCGGCAGCCGTTCCAGCGCGGCGCGACCGCCGACTTGATGCTGACGTCGATCGACCGGCGCACCTCGGCCGCGGTCGCCGCGGCGGGCGCGCCCTTGCTCGCCGGCGCCTTGGGCTGCGACTTGGCAAGCCCGTCGACGATGCCGTCGAGGCGCCCGGTCGGGCCGCTGGTCTGTTTCTTCGGCGGTGCCTTGGGCGCGGGCTTGGGTTTCGGTTTCTCGGCGGCGGGGGGCGCCTTCTTCGGTGGCGCCGGAACGGGCTTCGCCACCTGCTTGGGCGCTGGTGCGGGCGTTGGGCGAACGATCGGTTCGGGTTCCGGCGGCGCGGGCACCGGCTCGGGCGGGGCGGCGATGTCGGTCGCATCCTCTTCGCCCAGCCGCGCGGCGGGCGGGGTTTCGGCGATCACCGGCGCGGTCGATTGCGGCGCCGTCTCCGCGATCAGATCGACCTCCATCGGCGGATTGTCGAAGCGCCGGTCGCCCGCGGTCCACTGGATCGACAGCAGGCCGATGACGAGCAGGTGCAGCGCCACCGCGATGGCGATGCCGTGCCTTTCCATGCCCCTTGGTGCCTGTGCCGCAGCCATGCCTCGTGCCTATTGCCCGCTGTCTGAACCGTCGGTGACCGTCGCGGCGGGTGCGGCGTCCGACGATCCGGTCGTGACCAGCGCGATGCGCGACAGGCCGGCGCGGTTGAGCTCGCCCATCACGCGCATCACCCGGCCATAATCGAGCCCCTTGTCGGCGCGCAGCATGATCTGGCGGGGGCGTTCCTTGCTGCGATCCTCGCGTGCGATGACCTCCAGCCGCGCGGGCAGGTCGGCCTCGGCCACCGCCTGGTCGCCGATATAGATGGTGTCGTCGGCGCCGATCGACAGCTGCACCGGCTCCTGCTCCTCGGTCTCGACCGGCTTCGCCCGGCTTTCGGGCAGGTCGATCGGCACCGCGGAGGCGAGCAGCGGCGCGGTGATCATGAAGATGATCAGCAGCACCAGCATCACGTCGACGAGCGGGGTGACGTTGATCTCCGACATCGGCGCGCGGCGTCCGCCGCGTCCGCGCCGCCGGCCGCCGGCGCCACCCGAAGGGCCGCTCATCGCCATCAGCCCTCGACCTCCAGTTCGCGGCTGAAGGTTGCGTGCAGCCCGTCGGCGAAGCGGCCGAGCCGCGATTCGAGCCGGTTCAGCCGCTGCGAGAAGGCGTTGTAGGCAATCACCGCCGGAATCGCCGCGAACAGGCCGATCGCGGTCGCGAACAGCGCCTCGGCGATGCCGGGCGCGACGACGGCGAGGCTGCTGTTGTTCTCGGCCGCGATCGCGGTGAAACTGCGCATGATGCCCCAGACGGTGCCGAACAGCCCGACGAACGGCGCGACCGCCCCGATGGTGGCGAGCGGGCCGATCTTCTCGGCCAGCCGGTCGACCTCACCCTCGACCGACGCGTTCATCGCGACGCCCAGCCGTTCGCGCGTGCCTTCGCGGTCGACGGTCTTGCCCGCGGTCGAACGACGCCACTCGCTGATCCCAGCTGACAGCACCTTGGCGCTCGGCAGTTCCTCGCGGCCGTTTTCGTCATAGAATTTGTCGATGTTGCCCGCGCGCCAGAAATCGCGCTCGAAGCGTTCGGAGGCGCGCATCATCTTGCCGACGCTGCGGCCGTGGCCGATGATCACCGCCCAGACATAGACGGATGCGGCGAGCAGGCCGATCATCACCGCCTTGACTATGATGTCGGCCTGCAGGAACAGCGCCACGGGGGACAATGTCGCCGCGTCGGCGGCCAGCTTGATATTGTCTAGCAAGGGATGGTCTCTCCATTCATGATGGCGGTGAAGCGGTCGGCCCAGCCCGCGGGCTGGCGGCGCGGCCGGCCCTCGGGCGACAGGAAGGCGGCGGTGACGTGTCCGTTGGTTAACTCGTCCGGACCGCGAAGGATGCGCTGCGCGATGACGACGCTGGCGCCGCGCACCGCCTCGACCGTGCTGACGACGAGCAGGTCGTCGTCGAGCTTCGCGGGGCGGCGATATCGGATGGCAAGGTCGGTGACCGCCCATGTGCCTTCGCCGCCCTCCATCGCCGCGCGCTGGTCGATGCCGGCGATACGCAGCATGTCCGATCGCGCGCGCTCCATATAGCGCAGGTAATTGGCGTGATAGACGATGCCGCTCAGGTCGGTGTCCTCGAAATAGACGCGCACGCGATAATGATGCGCGGCCCCCACGAAAGCGCCGGGGATGAAGGGTGGCGGAACATCGACCATCGACAGACCGATAGCGGGTGCTCGACTCGTCGCAAACCCCCGTTTCGCAATTCGTCGCAGGTCCGCGGCATTTGATGGGGAAAGCGGCGGTTCGGCCCCCTATTTTCCCTGGTCGAACAGCCCGTCCTGCGTCCCGGCGGGCGGGTTGAGCCCCAGATGCTTCCACGCGCTGGCGTTGAGCATCCGTCCGCGCGCGGTGCGGGCGATCAACCCGATCTGGAGCAGATAGGGCTCGATGACGTCCTCGATCGTGTCGCGCGGCTCGGACAGGCCCGCCGCGAGCGTGTCGGCCCCCACCGGCCCGCCGCGATAGATGTCGGCGATCATCGTCAGATAGCGGCGGTCCATTGCGTCGAGCCCCAGCGCATCGACCTCCAGCCGGTTGAGCGCGGCGTCCGCCACCTTCGCGTCGACCGTCGGCGCACCGGCGACGGCGGCGAAATCGCGCACCCGGCGCAGCAGCCGCCCGGCGATGCGCGGCGTCCCGCGCGAACGCTTCGCGATCTCGAGCGCGCCGTCGGACGCGATGCCGAGACCGAGCAGCCGTGCGGCGCGGCCGATCACCTGTTCGAGTTCGGCATGCGTGTAGAAATTGAGCCGCACCGGGATGCCGAAGCGGTCGCGCAGCGGCGTCGTCAGCAGGCCCTGCCGCGTCGTCGCGCCGACCAGCGTGAATTTCGGCAGGTCGATCCGTACCGACCGCGCCGACGGCCCTTCGCCGATCATGATGTCGAGCGCGCGGTCCTCCATCGCCGGATAGAGGATTTCCTCGACCGCGGGCGCGAGCCGGTGGATCTCGTCGATGAACAGGACGTCGCCGTCCTCCAGATTGGTGAGCAGCGCCGCGAGGTCGCCCGCCTTCGCGATCACCGGGCCGGAGGTGGAGCGGAAGCCGACGCCGAGCTCGCGCGCGACGATCTGCGCCAGCGTCGTCTTGCCCAGCCCCGGCGGCCCGAAGAAGAGCACATGGTCGAGCGCATCCGACCGCGCCTTCGCCGCCTCGATGAAGATGCGCAGATTCTCGCGCGCCGCCGCCTGCCCGACGAACTCGGCGAGCGACCTGGGCCGCAGCGCGGCGTCGGCGTCCTCGGGGGTGCGCGTGGGGGTGGTGAGGGCCGGCTCAGTCATAACGCTCTATTGTCTCGCCGATGATCGAAACCCAAGGCTCCATCCGCTCTTCGTAAACCGAATATTGCAATTCGAACCCGTGGCCCGGCTCGAAATTGCCGAGGGACACGGCGTAGGTGTCCGGATCCGGGCGGTTGCGGAACCAAAGGGTGGAGCCGCATTCGCCGCAGAAGAAGAAGTCGGCGACGTTGCCGCTGTCGCCCGCCTGCTGCCACATCTTCGCCTCGCCCTCGGTGCGGACGCGGTCGGCGGGGAAGCGGGCCTGCGCGGCAAAGGCGCTGCCGCTGCGCGCCTTGCAGTTGCGGCAATGGCATACCGACACGCGCACCGGCTCGCCGGTGCAGGTGATGCGGAGCTGGCCGCAGCGGCAGGCGGCGTGGCGGACCACTTCGGTCATTTCGCCGCCTTCTTGAGCGCGGTCCGCACCAGCGCGTCGAGCGAGGCGTCTGCTCCCAGTTCCTCGCTGGCCGCCGCGACCGCGGTGCTCGCCTCGCCCGGCTTGAAGCCGAGGCCAGTGAGCGCGGCGACGGCGTCGCCGAGCGGGCCGGATGTGGCGGACAGGGTGGGATTCGAACCCCCGGCGATCCCGCCGAGCGCCCCCGCCTTGTCCTTCAGTTCATGCGTGATGCGCTGCGCGAGCTTCGGCCCGACGCCGTTGGCGCGCGCGACCATTGCGCTGTCGCCGGTGGCGAGCGCGCGTTGCAGGTCGCCGATTTCCAGCGCCGACAGGATCGCGAGCGCGACCTTGGCACCGACGCCCTGGACGCTGGTCAGCAGGCGGAACCAGTCGCGTTCCTCGGCGCGCGCGAAGCCCAGGAGGCGCAGGAAATCCTCGCCGACCAGCATTTCGGTGTGGACGGTCACGTCGCCGCCGACCGGGCCGAGCGCGTCCAACGTGCGTGCCGACGCCTCGACCAGCCAGCCGACGCCGCCGACGTCGATCACCGCATGGCCCGCGCCGCTGCTGTCCAGTTTTCCGGTGAGTTTCGCGATCATGTCCTGTGCCTAGCGCGACGGGAATGAAAAGGGAACATCTATGCTTCGGGCGTGAAACTTCAAAAGCACCCACGGTGGTTGGCATGGCAGATCGCCACCGCCAGCGCATCGGCCGCGTCGGCGCCCGCGACCTTCGCGCCGGGGAGCAGCACGCGCAGCATCGCCTGCACCTGTTCCTTCGCCGCGCCGCCGGTGCCGACGATCGCCTTCTTGACGAGCCGCGGCGCATATTCCGCCACCGGCAGGCCGCCGCGCGCGCAGGCGAGCAGCGCGACGCCGCGCGCGTGCGCGAGCTTCAGCGTCGACTGCGGATTGTCGTTGACGAACACCTCCTCGACCGCGGCCTGGGCGGGGGCGTGATCGGCGATCACCGCCGCGAGCACGGTGTCGAGATGTGCGAGGCGGTCGGGCAGGGCGGCCCTGGCGTCGGTCTTGACCTGCCCGTTGGCGACATGGCTGATCCGGCTGCCTTCGACGCGGATGACGCCCCAGCCGGTGCAACTGAGCGACGGATCGAGGCCGAGGATGATCACCGACATTCCTCTCCCCTTGAGGGAGAGGATAGGGAGGCTTGCCAGCTTGTCTGGCTAGCCGGACTTGGTGAGGGAGTGCGGCGGAGGCATGCCCTCACCCAGCTGCGACTAGCGGGCAAAGCCCGCAAGTCTCCGCATCCCTCTCCCCCAAGGGGAGAGGGAACGATCACCCCAGTTTCTCCAGCACCGCGTCGGGAATCTCGTAATTGCCCCAGACGGTCTGCACGTCGTCGTCGTCGTCGAGCGTGTCGATCAGCTTGAACAGCGTCTGCGCGGTCGCCTCGTCGGCGATCTCGCTCCTGATCGTCGGGCGCCACGCGAGCTTCACGCTCTCGGCCTCGCCCAGCTTCGCCTCGATCGCCTTGGCGACCTCGTGCAGGGCGTCGACGCTGGTCCAGATTTCGTGGCCGTCCTCGGACGACTCGACATCGTCGGCGCCGGCGTCGAGCGCGGCTTCGAATACCGTGTCGGCGTCGCCCGCGCTCGCCGGATAGGTGATCTGGCCGAGCCGGTCGAAACCGTGGCTGACGCTGCCGCTGGTGCCGAGGTTGCCGCCGTTCTTGCTGAAGGCGGTGCGGACGTTGGTCGCGGTGCGGTTGCGGTTGTCGGTCAGCGCCTCGACGATCAGCGAGACGCCGCCGGGGCCATAGCCTTCGTAGCGGATTTCCTCGTAATTCTCGCCGTCGCCGCCCGATGCCTTGTCGATCGCGCGCTGGATATTGTCCTTGGGCATCGACTGCGCCTTGGCCGCGTTGACCGCGGCGCGCAGGCGGGCGTTGGCGTCGGGGTCGGGCAGGCCCATCTTCGCCGCGACGGTGATTTCGCGCGCGAGCTTGGAGAAGAGGGCGCTGCGCTTCTTGTCCTGCGCGCCCTTGCGATACATGATGTTCTTGAATTTGCTATGGCCGGCCACAGCCTACCTCCATCGATATGGAAAATGTGGCGTCGCCCCTAGCGTGAACGGCTTTTCGAGACAACCGCCGCGTCAGAGGACGACCGCGGTCCCGCTCGCCGACACCATCAGCATCGACCCGTTCTGGCCGAGCACTTCATAGTCGATGTCGACGCCGACCACCGCATTGCCGCCGAGCTTCGCCGCTTCGGCCTCCATCTCGCCCAGCGCTTCCTTGCGCGCGCGGGCGAGGACGTCCTCATATTTGCCCGAGCGGCCGCCGACGATGTCGGTGATGCTGGCGAACAGGTCGCGGAAGATGTTTGCGCCGACGATCACCTCGCCGGTGACGATGCCCAGATATTCGCGGACCGGACGGCCCTCGACTGTGTTGGTGGTGGTGCTGAACATAACCATGAACCCTCCATCAAATCCGTTCGGGCTGAGCTTGTCGAAGCCCCGTCCTTGTTTTCCATGCTTAAAGAAAAGAACGGCCCCCTTCGACTGCCTTGCAGGCGCTCAGGACAGGCTTCGACAAGCTCAGGGCGAACGGGAGAGAGTGATATGGGCCGTCCTCAGTCGATCCCGAGCGCCGATTTATAGACGTCGAGGATGGCTTCCATCTCCTTGCGGTCGTGCACCGGCATTTTGCGCAGACGGACGATCTGGCGCATGATCTTGGGGTCGTAACCCTGCGATTTCGCTTCGAGATAGACGTCGCGGATATCGTCGGCGATGCCTTTCTTCTCTTCCTCCAGCCGCTCGACGCGCTCGATGAAAAGGCGCAGTTGTTGGTCGGCAGTGGTGGCTTCGCTCATGTCATGCTCCGCTGGATGGGTTGGATGGGGCGGCGAGAATCGCCTCGGCGGCTCCCCTAGAGCATTTTCCAGCCAGGTGGAATCACCTGACGATTCAGAAAATGCGGAAGAACAGGAATCCGGAGCGGCCGATCCGATGTAATCGGATCCGCCGCTCTATGGTCTGCGGGGATTCGGATTTCGGCACGCTGCCTCATCCGTTCGTCATGCTGAACTCGTTTCAGCATCCATGACCGGACCTTCCCTTCTGTGCCGCCTTTCATTCGAGCGCAGACCATGGACCCCCGGATCGGGTCCGGGGCAGGCTCTGAAACAAGTTCGCAATTATCCCCTTCCGACAGGTGAGCGTTCCCCGGCGAAAGCCGGGGTCCAGATGGCACAGCGCTGCCTCGCATGGACCCCGGCTTTCGCCGGGGAACGCCAGCATCCCTGTCTCAAGGGTGTAAACGCCAAACAAGTTCAGGGTGACGAATGGGAGAAACCGCGCAGAACGCCAAATCCCCACAGACCATAGGACGGATCGACATTCAGAAGATGGCGAGCCGGAGTCGAAGACGACCACAGGTCAAAATGGTGGATTTTCGGGACCCGGAGCGCAGCGTGCTGACGGCACGTGGGCACCGGAAGCGCGAAAGGCCGCCATTTGCAGGCCGCCAGAGCTGAATGTCGATCCGTCCTAGCGGGGTCCGGGATTCTTCGCCACGCTTTCTTCCATCCGGCGGAGCTGCTCGGCGGTCGCGGGGACGTGGTGGCGCGCCTTCCACTCGGCGGTCGGCATGCCGTGGACGATCGCGCGGGCCGCCTCCTTGTCCATCCCGCCCGCCTCGGCGATCCAGTCGCCCAGGCAGTTGCGGCAAAAGCCGGCCAGCCCCATCAGGTCGATGTTGGCGGCGTCGTGGCGGTGCCGGAGCAGGCGTACCAGCCGCCGGAACGCCGCCGCGGCCGCCGCATCGTCGAGGGCGTCGAGCGGATCGTCCGCGCCGTTCCGGTCTTCGCTGCACGCCATGGCTGTCTCCTTTTGCGTGGATCAATCGATATCGCGCGGTTGCCATGGCGCGAACGAAGCGCCATGCCCACGCACTGTAACGGCAATCAGGCAAGCGGAGCAACCGTGGTCCACACCCTTCCCCCCCGCCAGCGCAAGGTGCGCATCCTCGCCACGCTCGGCCCCGCGAGCGCAAATCCGGAGATGATCGCGGCGCTGTACCGCGCCGGCGCCGATGCCTTCCGCGTCAACATGAGCCATGGCGACCACGCGGGGCATGCGAAGGTGATCGCGGCGATTCGCGCGCTCGAGAAGGCGACCGGGCGCCCGTCGACGATCCTCGTCGACCTGCAGGGTCCCAAGCTGCGCGTCGGGACCTTCGCGGACGGCCCGGCGGAGCTGGTGACGGGGCAGGCGTTCGTGCTCGACACCGATCCGGCGCCGGGGGATGCGCAGCGCGTCCACCTGCCGCACCCCGAATTGTTCGCCGCGCTCGAACCCGGCACGCGGCTGCTGATCGACGACGGCAAGCTGGTGCTGCGCGTGAAGAGCGTGACCTCCGACTGCATCGCGACGATCGTCGAGGTCGGCGGCCGCATTTCGGACCGCAAGGGCGTCAACGTCCCCGACGTCGTCGTGCCGCTCGCCGCGCTCACCGAAAAGGACCGCCGCGACCTGTCCTTCGCGCTCGAACAGCATGTCGACTGGATCGCCTTGTCCTTCGTCCAGCGGCCCGAGGACGTGGCCGAGGCGCGGCGGCTGATCGGCGGCAAGGCGGCGCTGCTCGTCAAGTTCGAGAAGCCCGCGGGCGTCGCCCGGCTCGAAGAGATACTGGAGATCGCCGACGCCGCGATGGTCGCGCGCGGCGACCTGGGCGTCGAACTGCCGCCCGAGGCGGTGCCGCCGCTCCAGAAGCGCATCGTCGCGACGGCGCGGCGGCTGGGCAAGCCGGTCGTCGTCGCCACCCAGATGCTCGAATCGATGATCGTCTCGCCCACCCCGACGCGCGCCGAGGTGTCCGACGTCGCGACCGCCATCTATGACGGCGCCGACGCGATCATGCTGTCGGCGGAGACCGCGGCGGGCGCCTGGCCGGTCGAGGCGGTGACGATGATGGATTCGATCGCGCGCTCGGTCGAGGGCGATCCCGACTATTACCGCCGGCTCCATTTCACCGAGACCTTCCCCGACGCGACGACCGCCGATGCGCTGGCCGAGGCGGCGGGCGGGATCATCGCGACGATCGCCGCCGACGCGATCATCTGCTTCACCGCGTCGGGCTCGACCGCGCGCCGCGTCGCGCGCGAGCGGCCCGGCGCGCCGCTGCTCATCCTGACCCCGAAGCGCGAGGCGGCGCGGCGGCTCGGCCTGCTGTGGGGCGCGCACGCGGTGCCGACCAAGGACATCGGCAGCTTCGAGGAGATGATCGCCAAGGGCAAGCGCATGGCGCTGCGCCACGGCGTCGGCCAGGCAGGCGCGAAGCTGGTGATGATGGCGGGGGTTCCCTTCGGCACGCCGGGGTCGACCAATGTGCTCCACGTCGCGACGCTGACCGGCGACGAGCTCAAGGGCTACGCCTGATCGATTCGAAACGGGACAGAATGTCCGGCCCGACCGCGCGGTTTTCCGATCTGATTCAGATCGGGACGAACAAAAATGGTAAACGGTCTTTGCACCATTGACGCGGGGCGGCATAGTCGGTGGAAAGAACGCGCCGGACCCGCGTGGGGGGATCCGCATCACAAGTCTGGAGGTCTAGTCCGCGTGTCCGCACCGTTCCGTTTCCCGCGCTTCTTCGTCACTAGCCCCGCGCCCTGCCCCTATCTGGAGGGCCGGACCGAGCGCAAGGTATTCACCGAACTGAGCGGCAACAATGCGAACGAGCTCAACGACGCGCTCGGCCGGATCGGCTTCCGCCGCAGCCAGTCGGTCGCCTATCGCCCGAGCTGCGCCGATTGCTCGGCCTGCGTCTCGGTGCGCGTCTGCGCCGCGGAATTCCGGCCCAGCCAGTCGCAGAAACGCACGATGCGCCGCAACGGCGACCTTGTCGTCACCGCCTGCAAGCCGTGGGCGACCGAGGAGCAATATGCGCTGCTGCGCGCCTATCTGCTGTCGCGCCACCCGAGCGGCGGCATGGCCGACATGGACGAGCAGGATTTCGCCGACATGGTCGAGCAGACGCCGGTCGATTCCTACATGATCGAATATCGCGAACCGGCGGCCGACGGCGGCCGCGGCCGCCTCGTCGGCTGCTGCCTGACCGACCGGCAGGGCGACGGCCTGTCGATGATCTACAGCTTCTTCGACGCCCACCATCCGCTGCGCGAGGGACTGGGCACCTTCATCATCGCCGATCATGTCCGGCGCGCCGCGAAGGCCGGCCTGCCCTATGTCTATCTCGGTTACTGGATCGAGGGATCGGCGCGCATGGCCTACAAGGCGCGTTTCCGCCCGCTCGAAAAGCTCGGCCCCGACGGCTGGTCGCGCTTCGAGCCGGTGGCGTCCGATCGCATCGCGGCGATGTTCGAACTCGCCTGACCGGCGGCGCGCGGCGTCCGTTCACCGTGGAGCAAGATTTGTCCGCGCATGCCTGCGGTGGGGCATTCGAGGGGTTGTGAAGGAGACAGCCTTGCTTTCGAACGCCTTTTTCCCGAAATTCCCCGTCATGGCCGCGATCGGCCTCGTCGCCGCGGTGCCGGCTCTGGCTTTTGCGCAGAGCGGCAGCGCCGGAACGCGCAGCGGCGCGACGATCGATGGGGTCGGACAGACGCTGACCGTCGATTGCGAGGGCCGCGCGGCGGTCGTCAGCGGCACCGAAAACGAGATCAGCTTCGTGGGCGACTGCCCGTCGCTGACCGTGACCGGCACCGACAACCGGATTCGCATCGCGCTGCGCGCCGGGGCGCCGGTGAATGTGTCGGGCGTCGACAATGTCGTCACCTGGAGCACCGCCGGGAAGGCGCGTCCGCGCGTGTCGATCCAGGGTGTCGGCAACCGGGTCGCGCCCGCGCGCTGATCGCGCGCGCTTCGGCCGGCATCCGTCTCCCCGGTTGACCCGCCCCCGCTTTCAAGGGCATAGCGTTCCGATCAGGACATAAGTCCGGGTCGCATCCATGCAGAGGTTGCCGGGGGGCTGGCGGCCAGGGGGAAGGGATGCCAGCGCGCATGTTCGTCAGGATGGTCGTCAGCCGCAGCGAGCCTGCCTTTCGCGGGCGGGCCGCGCGCGCATGAGCGAGGCGGTCCGGGTCGCGATCATCGGGTCCGGTCCCGCCGGGCTGAGCGCCGCCGCGCGCGCGGCGCAGCTCGGGCTCAGCCATGTGCTGCTCGAAAAGACCGACCATCTGTCGGACACGATCTTCAAATATCAGAAGGGCAAGCACGTCATGGCGACGCCGGCTCGCCTCGACCTGCGCTCCGACTGCCGCTTCGACGAAGGGTCGCGCGAGGCGATCCTGGGCATCTGGGACGAGGACGCGGCGGCCAACAAGGTGACCGTCGCCTATCGCGCCGAGGTCGTCGAGGTCACGGGCGAAAAAGGCGCTTTCCATATCCGGACGGCGAGCGGCGATACGATCGCCGCCGAGCATATCGTGCTGGCGATCGGGACGCAGGGCAACCCGAACCGGATGCGCTGCCCCGGAGGCGACCTGCCGCACATCATCTATCAGGTCGACGACCCGGAGGATTTCAGGGACCGGCACATCACGGTCGTCGGGTCGGGCGACGCGGGGATCGAAAATGCGCTCGGCGTCGCCGAGGAGGCGCTCGAGAACCGGGTGACGATCCTCAACCGGTCGAAGGATTTCGCGCGCGCCAAGGCGAAGAACGTCTCCGACCTGATGGAGGCGGGCGAGAATGGCGCGATCGACATCCGCACCGAAACCCAGCCCAAAATCGTCGAACCGGGCTGGCTGACGCTGGAGACGCCGACCGGCGACGAGCGGATCGAGTGCGACGTGATCGTCGCGCGGCTGGGATCCGTCGCGCCGCGCGCCTTCGTCGAATCGATGGGGATCGAATTCACCGGCCCCGACCGCGAAGCCTTTCCGAAGCTGTCGCCGACCTTCGAGACGACGGTGCCCGGCATCTACGTCATCGGCGCGCTCGCGGGCTATCCGCTGATCAAGCACTGCATGAACCAGGGCTATGACGTCGTCGAATTCATCAACGGCAACAACGCGTTGACCCCCGCCGACGAAAAGGACCTTGCAACGATCTTCGCAAACCTGCCGCAGCAGAAAACAGTCGGCGAGTGGCTTGACCATCTGCGCGTGCGGGTGCGCATCTTCGCCGACGTGTCGCCGCTCCAGATGCGCGAATTCATGCTCGATTCGAAGATTGCCTATTACCCTGCGGGCGAGGTGGTGTTCGAAAAGGACGAGCCGGGATCGTCGCTGTTCGCGATCGCCGACGGCCATGCGCTGGTCGAGGTGGCGCCGGGCGTCAACGTGCCGATCGAGCAGGGGTCGATCTTCGGCGAGGTCGGGCTGATCTCTGGCCGCAAGCGCGGCGCGACGATTCGCGCCGGCGAGGACAGCATCTTCGTGGAGGTGTCGCGCACCGCCGCGCTCAAGCTGATGGGCGCGGTGCCGGGCGCGAAGCGCGTGATCGAACGCATCTCGCTCGAACGCCAGCTTCTCCAGATCTTCAAGGGCGGCCTGAGGGTCGAGGATCTGGCGCCTGTCATCGACGGGGCCGAGGTGATCCGCGTGCCCGCCGGCAAGCCGGTGGTCGTGGAGGGCGACGCGGGCGACGACGTTTATGTCGTCCGTTCCGGCTCGATGGTGGTCGAAAAGCACATCGGCGGCCGGCCGATCTTCCTGCGCTACCTGCCCGCGGGCAGCTATTTCGGCGAAATGGCGGTGCTGAGCGGAGAGAAGCGCAACGCGACCGTCAAGGCAGCGGTCGGCAGCGAGGTGATCAAGCTGACCGGCGCGGGGTTCAAGGCAATGCTCGCCGCGCGGCCGCAGGTGCGCGCGGCGACCGAGGCCGCGGTCGCCGAGCGCGCGGCGATGAACGGCTTCATCGAATCGCGCAAGACCAGCTATGCGAGCGCGGTCGATCTTTATTCGGACACCGCCAGCTTCATCATGAAGGAAGGGCTCGGCGAGGCGACCGATGCGCTGCTGATCGACGAGAATCTGTGCGTCGGCTGCGACAATTGCGAAAAGGCCTGCGCCGACAGCCACGAAGGACTGTCGCGGCTCGACCGCGAGGCGGGGCGGACCTTTGCGCATCTGCACGTCCCGACAAGCTGCCGCCACTGCGAGCATCCGCACTGTATGGCCGACTGTCCGCCGAACGTCATCCATCGCGGCCCCGACGGCGAAGTCTATATGGAGGACGGCTGCATCGGCTGCGGCAACTGCATGCGCAACTGCCCCTATGGCGTGATCCGTATGGAATCGACGCCGCCGCCGAAGCCCGGTCTGCTCAGCTGGCTGCTGCTCGGCCGGGGGCCGGGGCCGGGCGAACCGTCGCCCCAATGGACCAAGGCGAATATGCCCGAGGGCAAGAAGCCCAAGAAGATCGCCGTCAAGTGCGACATGTGCAAGGGGATCGCGGGCGGCCCCGCCTGCGTGCGCGCCTGTCCCACCGGCGCCGCGATCCGCGTCTCGCCCGAGGAGTTCCTGTCGGTCACCCGGCTCGAAGAGGATGCCGACTGATGGCGACGCTGTTCCGGCGCCGTGCGCAGCGCACCCATGTCGAACGCGTCCGTCAGCGTCGGCACGAAGGATTCCTGCGCTACGCCAATTTCCGCTGGGCGAAGATTTCCGGCATGCTCTGCCTGCTGATCGTCGTTTCCTATGCGCTAGTCGACGTGACACCGCGCCCCAATGGCGGGAGCTGGTACGGCTATACGCTGGGGACGATCGGCGCCGCGCTGATCCTGTGGCTCACCGCGCTCGGCTATCGCAAGCGCCGGATGACGAGCGATTACTGGTCGCTGAAGGCGTGGACCTCCGCGCATGTCTATCTGGGGCTCAGCCTGATCGTCATCGGTACCTGGCACACCGGTTTCCAGCTAGGCTGGAACGTCCACACGCTCGCCTGGGCGTTGATGATGCTCGTCATCCTGTCGGGGCTCTACGGCGTGGTCGTCTATGCGACGCTGCCGGCTGCGCTGTCGAACAACCGCGAGCAGATGACGCAGATGCAGATGCTCGAGGCGATCCGCGCCTTCGACCGCCAGCTTCATGCCGCAGCGCAGCCGCTGACGGCTGAGGATGCCGCCCCGGTGCTCGCCGCGCTGGACGAGGACCCATTCGCGGGGGGCATCCGCGGGCGGCTGACCGGGCGCTATCCTCGCTGTGCGACGGCGGCTGCGCTGCGCGCGCTGGCGGGCTCGCGCGCGGCCGATGCTGAAGCGCGCGGCAAGGTCGTCGGCCTGCTGCGCCAGAAGGAGGCGGCGCTTGCGCGGCTGCGCCGGCATCTGCGGCTGCGAGCACTGCTCGAAATATGGGTTTATGTGCATGTTCCGCTGAGTTTTGCGTTGATCGTGGCGCTGTCGGCGCACATCGTCAGCGTTTTTTTCTACTGGTAGGCGGGGAGGGGGACGATGAGCTTCATCCTGCGCCGCATCGCGACGACGAAGACGGGCAAGCAGATCGTCCGCGACCAGCCGCTGCCGGGCGACACGATCACGCTGGGGCGCGAAAGCGGCAACGGCATCCACATTCCCGACCTGGCGGTGAACCCGCACCATGCGACGATCGGCAGCAGCGACGGCCGCCATGTCCATGTCGCGGCGCAGGAGGGGCTGGGGTTCGACCTGAACGGCCGCACGCTCGACGCCGCCGACATCGACAGCGCGGCGGGCGCCGAGCTGCGGTTCGGCGGGCACCGGCTGACGGTCGCGCGCGAGGGCGACGCGATCGTCCTGCTCGTCGAACGGATCGACGAACTGTCGCAATCGTCGAAGGACGTCGACGAGGCGAAGGCTTTCTCGCTGGCCGGGACGATGCCGGGCAAGCGGCTGGGCGCCTGGACCTTCGCCATCCTCGTCTTCCTCGCCTTCCTCGCCGGGCCGATCTGGGCGTGGCACAGCTATCGGCAGGTCGACGAGCGGCCGGGCGGCTATCATGCCGACCTCGCCTGGTCGTCGGGGCCGCTGTCGAGCGCGCACAAGAGCCTGAAGGGCGACTGCCAGTCGTGCCACGTCGACGCCTTCGTCGCGGTGACCGACAAGGCGTGCGTCGGCTGCCACACCGGCGAGCACAAGGCGATGAGCGCGGCGCACGCCAATGCGCCGACCGCGATGCTGCTTGCGGCACGCCACCCGCCCGGCGTCGGCGAGCGCATCCTCGCGGGCTTCGCCAAGACCTTCAACCGGCCGCAAGGCCGCTGCGTCGATTGCCATACCGAGCATGAAGGCGCCGGACCGATGCCCGCGACGCCGCAGAAATTCTGCGCCGACTGCCATGACGGGATGCAGGCGCGGCTGGTGAAGGCGGGCTTCGAGCCGACCGTCGCCGATGCCGCCGATTTCGGCACGCTGCATCCCGAATTCCGGCCGCTCGTGCGCACCGCGCCGGGCGCGAAGCCAGTGCGCGCGGCGCTGAGCAAGGGTGCGATCGTCGATCAGGGCGGGCTCAAATTCCCGCACGACCTGCATCTGCAGGCCAATGGCGGGGTCGCGCGCATGGCGGCGAGCTTCCGCGGCCGCCATGGCTTCGGGCAGAAACTCGAATGCGCGAACTGTCACCGCCCCGACGCCGACGGAGTACGGATCAGGCCGGTCGAGATGGAGCGCGACTGCGCGATGTGCCACAGCCTCGCGTTCGAGACGGTCGGCGGGGTCACGCGGACGCTCCGCCACGGCGAGCCACGGCAGGTGGTCGCCGACCTGATTGCCTATTACCGTTCGACCCCGCCGACGCGGCCGCTGCAACTCGGCGGCATGGAGCGGCGGCGCCCCGGCCAATATGCCGAGGGACAGGTCTACAACATCTATTTCCGCGAGGTCGCGGCGCGCCCGAACCGCGCCGAGGATGCGGTGCGCGCCGTCTTCTCGAAGGGCGGCGCCTGCTATGATTGCCACACCATCTTCGCGCCCGCCGCGGGCAACGACTGGCGCGTGATGGCGGTGAACCAGACGCCGCGCTTCCTGACCAAGGGCTGGTTCGACCATGATGCGCACAGGGAAACCGACTGCGCCGACTGCCACGTCGCGGCGACGCGATCGAAGGCGGCGAGCGACCTTCTGATCCCCGGCCTTCGCCAGTGCCGCGACTGCCATGTCGGCGAAGGTGGCGCGCGGCTGGTCAAGGTTGAGACCGCGACCGAATCGCCGTGCGCGATGTGTCACGAATATCACAGCGACGGGGGCAAGCCGTGGATGCCCGCGCGCCAGCGCAGGAAGGGAAGCGCGGCCATCGCCGATCGGCCGCCGTCCGCCGCGCAGGCTGTGAGCCTGATCACAGGGCCGGAGGCGCGCGGCCTCTATGATGGGACATGGCGCAGCTCGGCGCCGAAACTGGCCTCGACGACAGGGCGCGGCGGATGAAGATCAGGCGGTCGGGGCCCGGCGGCCGGGGTGGGGGACGGATATGCTAATCGCCCAGATCACCGATATCCATCTGGGTTTCGACCCGGACAATCCGGCCGAATATAACCGCAAGCGGCTCGACGCCGTGCTCGACGTGCTGATCGATGGGCCGAACCGGCCCGACCTGCTGATCGCCACCGGCGACATCACCGATTGCGGCGATGCCGGCAGCTATGCCCAGCTCAAGGCCGCCTTTTCGCGCTGTCCCTTCCCGGTCTGGCCGAGCGTCGGCAACCACGACCTGCGCGACCCGTTCCACGCGGCCTTCCCGGGCTTCGACGACGGTGCCGGCTTCGTCCAATATGCGATCGAGCTGCCCGAGCTGCGACTGGTGACCATCGACACGCTGGAGGAGGGGCGCCACGGCGGCGCCTTCTGCGACGCCCGCGCGGCGTGGCTCGACGCCGAACTGGCGAAGGACGGCGGCAAGCCCACCTATATCGTGATGCACCACCCGCCGATCGAAAGCGGGATCGAATGGATGAACACCCATCCCGGCGAACCCTGGGTCGGCCGCCTGACCCGGGTCGTGCGCCGCCACCCGCAGGTGCGCGGCCTGATCTGCGGCCACCTGCATCGCAGCGTGACCGTGGCGTGGGAAGGGCGCACCATCGCCATCTGTTCCTCGACCGCGCCGCAGGTGTCGCTGGACCTGCGGGCGATCGACCCGGACCGCCCCGACGACCGCCCGATGATCGTCGCCGAGGACCCGGCTTATGCGCTGCACCACTGGAACGGGCGCGAACTGGTCAGCTTCTACGACCATGCCGGGGCGCACACGACCCTCGCCACATATGACGAGCGCCTGCAACCGCTGGTGCGCGAGTTGAAGGCCGAACGGCCGGAATAGGGCCGGTCCGGGATCGCTCGTCGTCCTGTGGCCTGTGGGGATTCGGGTTTCGGCACGGATGTTTCCCTTTCGTCACCCTGAAACAGATTGGCAGTTAGCAATTGGAGCGGCGTGCCATAAATCTGCAACGCCCCTTATCCGTTCGTGTCGAGCGCAGTCGAGACACCCATCGGCCTTGCGCCACGCTGATGGGTGTCTCGACTGCGCTCGACACGAACGGGACGATGGGTCAGATTTAAGCTCGATGCTCCATCCCTTTTCGACAAGGAATCGTTCCCCGGCGAGAGTCGGGGTCCAGATGGCCGGCGCTGTCCCGCATTGGACCCCGGCTTTCGCCGGGGAACAGCTCCTTACCTGCCTGATGGATATCTATACCAACGCGTTTCAGGGCCCATGGTCTGTCCCTGAATGAAAGGCTGCGGAAAAGGGAAGGTCCGGCCATGGATGCTGAAACGAGTTCAGCATGACGAAGGACGGGGCAGCGCGCCGAACCCCGAATCCCACAGGCCTTAGACTATGATGACATTAGAAAGATTCGTCATTGCGAGCGGCGAAGCCGCGCGGCAATCCAAAGTCATCGGAGTCTAATAGCCCAGCGTCAGGTCGACCTGCGGCGCGACCGGTTCGCCCCTGTGCCAGCGACCCAGATTGTCGAGGAAGCGTTCGGCAGCGCGCGCGAACATCTTGTCCTGCGCGCGGCCCGACAGGTGCATCGTGACATGCGCGTTGTCGAGCGCCCACAGCGGGTGGTCGGCGGGCAGCGGTTCGGGCGTGGTGACGTCGAGGAAGGCGGCGCCGATGCGCTTTTCGGTCAGTGCCGCGACCAGCGCCTCCTGATCGACGACGCTGCCGCGCGCGATGTTGATCAGCGTCGCGTCGGGCTTCATCGCCGCCAGTTCGGCGGCGCCGATCATGCCGTCGGTTTCCGCCGTCGCGGGCACCGCGGGGATCACCCAGTCGTAATCGCCGAGGCGGCCGCGCCACTGGTCGGGGGTCAGGGTGCCCGGTCCGGGCGAGCGGCGCACCACCGTCACATCGACCGCAAAGGCCTTCAGCCGTTCCTCGATCAGCCTGCCGATCGCGCCATAGCCGAGCAGCAGCGCCCTCGATCCGGCCAGTTCGATCTTGCCCGGCGAATCGATCAGCCATTCGCGGCGTTCCTGCGCGCGCACGACCTCGCGGTAGCCCTTGGCGACGGTCAGCATTCCCATCACCACATATTCGGCGATGGTGATCGCGTTGATCCCGGCGCCGTTGGTGACGACGACGCCGCGCGTGCGCAGCAGGTCGAGCGGCATGCGGTCGACCCCGGCATAGATGGAGTTCAGCCACCGCATCTTCGCCGCCGCGGTGATCGCGGTCGCCATGTCGCGCTTGTCGTGCATGTCGAACCAGCCGACGTCGGCCTCGGGCGCCATCGCCATCGCCTCTTCCTTGGTCCGGAAGAAGCGCGGTACGACCCAGTCGGGCAGGCGGCTTTCGACGAGCGGGCGGATCAGGTCCGACAGGACGATGACGGTCTTGGCCACGGAAATTGCTCTCCCTTTTCCGTTCGCATCGAGCGAAGTCGAGATGCCCATCGGTCACGCGCGCCTGTCGGGTGTCTCGACTTCGCTCGACACGAACGGAACGCGATGTCGTTCAGCTTTCGAGCCGCCAGTCCCAGCCGAGCGGGTCGCCGTCCATCACCTCGACCCCGGCGGCGCCCAGCTCGTCACGTAGCGCGTCGGACGCGGCGAAATCCCTGGCGGCCCGCGCTTCCTTGCGGCGCGCCAGCGTCGCTTCGATGGCGGTTTCGTCGATGGTCGCACCCTTGGGACGGACGCGCAGCGCCTCGCGCGAGAGCGTCAGCAGGTCGAGCCCGAGGACGCCGTCCATCCGTTCCAGCAGCGTGCGCTTCTGCCCCGCGTCGACTTTCTTCATCGCCGCCGCTTCCTCGATCAGGGTGAGCGCAATCGGGGTGTTGAGGTCGTCGGAGACCGCCGCGTCGAACCTTGCGAGCAGGTCGGCCAGCCGCCGGTCGGTCACCGGTACAGCCTCCGCTTCGCGGACGGCCGCCGCCGCCATCACCAGCCGCTTGAGTCGGGTCAGCGCCGCACCGAGGCCTTCCCACGAAAATTCCAGTTCGCTGCGATAATGCGCCTGGAGGCACATCAGGCGATAGGCGAGGGGGTGATAACCGCGGTCGACGAGCGTCTGGAGGCGCAGGAATTCGCCCGCCGATTTCGACATCTTGCCGCCGCGCCCCTGGTCGTTTCTGGCGATCAGGAAATTATTGTGCATCCACATGCGGGCGCCCGAATGCTCCGCGCAGTCGAGCCCGCCGCAGCCGCGCCACGCCTGGTTCTGGGCGATCTCGTTCGGATGGTGGATTTCGCGGTGGTCGATGCCGCCGGTGTGGATGTCGAACGGCAGGCCCAGTTCGGCCTCGCCCATCACCGAGCATTCGAGATGCCATCCGGGCGCGCCGCGTCCCCACGGCGAATCCCACTCCATCTGGCGCGTCTCGCCGGGCGGCGTGCGGCGCCAGATCGCGAAATCGGCGGCGTGGCGCTTGCCCTCGACCTCGTCGATGCGGCCTTCTCCCTCGTCGGTCACCGCGCGCGCCAGCCGGCCGTAATCGGCGACAGTCGACACGTCGAAATAGAGGCCGCTGTCGAGCTGGTAGCAATGGGCGTCGGCGATGCGCTGCGCGAACGCGATCATGCGCGGGACATAGTCGGTGGCGACCGTCCATTTCGCGGGATCGCGCACGCCCAGCCGCGCGAGGTCGCGCTTGAACTCGGCGGTGTAGAAGGCGGCGATGTCCCACGCCGACTTGCCCTGCGACGCTGCCGCCTTTTCCATCTTGTCGTCGCCGGCGTCGGCGTCGGAGGTCAGGTGGCCGACGTCGGTGATGTTGATGATGTGGCGCAGCGCATAGCCCTTGAACGCGAGCGTCCGCCCCAGCGTGTCGGCGAAGACATAGGCGCGCATGTTGCCGATGTGCTGGTAATTGTAGACGGTCGGCCCGCACGAATAGACGCGCGCCTCGCCCGGATGGACGGGCCGGAAATCTTCCAGTTGGCGCGTCAGGCTGTTGAACAGCCGGAGCGGCGCGCCGGGCGCGGAGGTGGGGGCGTCGGTCATCCCCGCGCCCATGCCCCGCGCCGGGGTTCGCCGTCAACCGAAAGGCGCCTCGAACCAAGTCCGGGAGTGATACGTCCATGATCTCCCCTCCCGCTTGCGGGAGGGGCCGGGGGTGGGCAGCGGCGTGGCGAAAGCCCACCCCGCTGCGGCTAGCGAACAAGTTCGCAAGCCTCGCTGCCCCTCCCGCAGGCGGGAGGGGAGTCAGCTGTTCAATGGCCCGATACGCCTTAGCTCCCCGGCGAGGTCCACAGGTCGTCGTTGCCCGCCCCGGTCACCGGATCGTCGAGCAGCGGCTCGCCGGTCATCGGGTCGAGTTCGCGCATCGTGATCAGCGGGGTCGGCAGGGTGCTGCCTTCGCCTTCGTCGCTGTCGGCGCTCGCCTCTTCCTCGATGACGTCCTGAACGGGGAAATTCATCTCCACGCCCCCCGGCTGCGCGGGCAGGCAGGCGCCCGTGTTGAGGATCAGGCAGCCGTTGAGCGTCGAGCGCCGGTCGAAGCTTCCGGAAGCCGGCGCCGCGCCGTTGACGGTGAGCAGCGGGATGGTGTCGAGGCCGGTGACCGGGCCCGACGCGCCGGCCGCGACGCCGTTGACGACGATGCGCGCGGTCGGCGCCGATGCATCGACGTTGAGCCCGAGCGCGCCGAAGGTCAGCCCGCGCCGCTGAGCGGTTTGCGTTCCGGCGCCGCTGTTCTGGACATAGAAGCCGTCGCCGACGGCGGCATTGATGCCCCCGGCGAACAGCGCGCCCTCGTCGCTGGTCACTCCGTCATTTTCGGCAAGGCGCGCGTCGATGGCGTCGATCGAGGCCGCCCCCGCGATGTCGCCGATCGCCGCCTGCGTTGCGACGAAGACGGCGCCGGCGGCAAGGTTCAACCGGCCGGCGGGATCGCTGCCGTTCGACAGGCGCACGCTTCCCTGGCCGAGGATGACCTCCAGCGCCGTATCGGCGGCGACGGTCAGGCTGTTGGTGTCGGCAAGATCGGTCAGCGCGACCGCGCCGATCACGCGCGCGCGGCCCGGCGTCCGCAGCGTCAGCGATCCGTCGGTGCCGAGGTTGGCGTTCGAGGATGCGCCGCCGGTCATGGTGAAGCCGTCGATCACCAGGTCGGGCTCGGCGCCGCCGCCGGCGACCATCGGCGCGATAATCTCTATGGCGGCGGCATGGAGGCGCGTCATCTCGTCGGCGTCGATGTGATAGCCGGTGACGGTGCCGGTGCCGCCGACGAAGCTCTGCCGTCCGTCGTCGTTGTTGGCGAGCGACAGCGTGCGGGTGATGCCCAGGGTGCCGAGGTGGCCGCTCGGCGCGATGGTGATGTCGCGCGAGGCGAGCGTCATGTCGCGGCCGGTCACCGCGCCGTCGACGAGGATGGTCGTGCCGGCGCTGGCGGCGAGGCCGTCGGTCACGCCGACGCCGGCCATCGAGATCATCTCGGCGGCGTTGAACTGGGCGGCGTCGGCGGTCAGTGCTTCGATGATCATATGCTCGCCGCTGTTGTCGAAGCGCGCCGTGCCGGCGATGGTGGCATTCTCGACGATGAACCGGTTGCCCGAGCGGATCGCCGCGTCACCGACGTCGGTGACGATGTTGGCGAAGGTGATCGGTCCGTTGGTCCCGATGTCGAGGCTGTCGGCGCTGACGCTGACGGCGTCGCGCGAATTCAGGTTCCCGACGCGGACGGCGCCGTCGTCGGTGGTCAGCGTCGTCACGCCGCGGCTGTAGATCTCGTCGGCGTCGATTCCGGTCCCGGCGCTCAGCGTCACGGCGCCGTCATCGCCGGTTTCCGCCGAATCTATGGCGATCGACCCGTCGGCGACGAGGGTCAGGTTGCCGCCCGCGATCACCGATCCCGTGACCGTGCCGCCCGCGTCCGCGATCAGATTGTCGAAGGCGCCGACGCGGACGGCGGCGATGTCCGTGCCGGCCGTCAGCATGACGTTGGACAGGTCGGCCGGCGTCGTCGCGATCTGCAGGAAGGGCACCGGCACCGATCCGCCGCCCGCATAGACGACGCTGCGGCCGTCGGGCCCGGTTCCGGTGGTCGCCGCATCGGTGGCGTCGATCGCGCCGCCCGCCTGGACGGTCAGGTCGTCGCCGGCGGTGACGTTGGCCAGCGTCGCTGTCGTCCCGGCGAGGACGAACACATCCTCGCCCGCCGTCCCCCCGGTCAGGCTCGCCGCGCCGCCGGTACGGATACCGATCATCGTCGCCGCGCTGCTGTCGGTCAGCGCCGCGTCGCCGCCCGCATCGACGAACACATAGCCTTCGGAGAGACTATTGCCCGACGGATCGGCATAGCCGCCCGCCGCATCGGCTTCGGCGGTCACATTGCCCCCGGCAGTCAGTTCGACGTTGCCGCCCGCGCGATAGATACCCGAAAGGTCCGTTCCGGCGGAGACGATGATGTTGCCCGCCGTGTCGGCAAGGCCGATCGCGACGCCGCCCGTGCTCGCCGTCGCGCGCAGCGTTCCATCGGACTGGATCGTGCCGCCGACGGCGATGCCCGGGCCGTCGATGGCGACCGTGCCGCCCGCGGTTATGTCGGTTCCGAAGACGCCGTCGGCGGCGCCTGTGCCCTCCGCGGTCAGCGAGACGAAACTGCCCGCGCTCACCGTGTTGAAGGCGATCGACTGGCCGTTCACCGACACGAAGCCGCCGGCGCTCGAATTGCCGAGGTCGACCGTGCCGGGCGAGGCCACGACGATGTCGCCGCCGGTGACGATCGAGTTGAGCCCGGTCGCGAAGCTGCCGACGTTGGCGGTGAAGTTGCCCGTCGCCTCCGCATGGACAACGGTGGCGGCACCCGTCGAGGTCAGCACGATGTTGGCGCCATCGGCTTCGGAATCGGTGCCGCTGCCGGTCGCTTCGATCCGGCCGAGCGCCATGCTGGCGGCGGTGATGCGCATATCGTCGCCCGCCGCGATGATTCCGGAGGTTCCGATGCTGCCGTTGACGGCGCTCAGCGCCATGTCGCCGCCCGCGCGCGCCGACCCGATGGCGATCGAGCCGTTCGTCGATGTCAGGGCCAACGCGGCGTCGCTCGCCGCGGTGCTGCCCGCGTCGCCGGTGATGCTGTTGGCGGCGGTCAGCGTGGCATTGCCCACCGCCGCGATGGTCGGTGCGCCGCCGGCCGCCGGCGTGGCGTGCCGCAGGTCGATCTGGTCCCCGGCCGCGATGTCCAGCGTGCCGCCCACCGCGACGTGGCCGCCGCCGGCGGCATAGATGCCGACCGACCCGTCGGTCGTCAGCCGCATGTCGCCCGTCGTCGCGATCGAGCCCGCGCCGGTGGGTGCCAGCAGAATGCCCGTCGTCGCGGTGTCGAGATTGCCGGCGGTCGGCGCGGCTACCCCGGTCACCGAGACGTTCAGATCGGCAAAGGTCGTGCGGCCGTCGCCACCGATCACGACCCGCCCGGCATCGTCGCCGCTGGCCGAGATGCCGGTGAAGCCCAGGTTCAGCTCTCCCGTCCGGCCGTTCGCTGTGGTCGCTTCGAACAGGACGCGGCCGCCGGCGGTTCGGCCGTCCCCGCCTGCGCCTCCGTCACCGCCCGTTCCGAAGCCGCCTTCGCCGGGCGCCCCCGCGGTGCCGTCGGCCCCGACGAGCAGCGAGTTGCTGCCGGTGGTGATCGTGCCCCCGGCGGCGAGCAGATGCACCGTCCCGCCGATGCCCGTTCCCGCCGCACCGCCTTCGCCGCCGGAGGCGGTGCCCATGTCGTTGCTTGCGCCCCGGCCGCCGCCGCCGCCGGTGCCCACGCTTCCCAACTCGGCGATCGCCGAGGAGTTGTCGGCGTCGATCAATATCGTGGCGCCGTCGCGCGCGATGATTTCCTGCGTGCCGCCGGTGCCGGTGCCGCCCGCGCCGCCCGCCGGCGCCAAGGTCGGGTCGGTGTAGGAGATAGTGCCGAACCCGCCTTCTCCGCCGGTGGCCGAGGCGCGCAGGTTGGCGCTGAGAACCACCGCGCTGCCGGCTTCTCCGATGACCTCCAGCCGTGCGGTGCCGCCGACCGCGTCGCCGCCGTTTGCCCCCGTCGAGCCGGCCGAAAAGCCGCCCGCGCCGCCGGTCGCCTCGGCGCTCATGATCGAGAAGAGTGGACCGATGGCATGGTCGGTGACGATCAGTTGCGCGGTTCCGCCTTGCGCGTCGCCGCCCCGGCCGGCCGGCCCGGCGCCATAGCCGGTTCCACCCATGCCGCCCAGCGCGTCCGCGCTGGCGATGACGAGGTCGGAAATATCCGTATCGGCGGCAAGGCCAAGCGTCGCGGTGCCGCCCCGGCCCAGACCGCCGCCGCCCTGGGCGCCGGTGAGGTCGCTGCCCGAACTGAAATCATAGGTGGCGCCGCCGCTGCCGCCCTCGCCATGGGCATCGACGTTCAGGGTCCCGCCGCTTATGGTGCCCGATACCAGATCGAAACTGGCCGAGCCGCCGATGCCGTCGCCGCCGTCGCCGGCATCGCCACCCGTCACGAACGCATAGAATTCGCCACCGCTGCCCCCGCGACCCGATGCGTCGATAAGAAGGGCGCCCATCTGCACGTCGGCGCCGTCGATGCGCATCGTCGCCGTGCCGCCGGAGCCCGTGCCGCCGGTTCCCGCCGGGCCAACCGGAATGCCCGAATCGAAATCGGCGCCGCTGGTCCCGAATCCGCCGCCGCCACGTGCGACGACCGCGATGTCGCCCGCCTCCAGTTCGCCACCGGTCAGTTCGGCGCGCGCCACGCCGCCGCGCCCGGTGCCGCCCGGGGTGTTGCCGTCTTCCGCCACGGCGCTGATGACGAGGTTACCGACCTCGGTTCTGCCGCCGCTTTGCGAAAAGGTCGCGGTGCCGCCCTGGTTGATGCCGGTGACCTGATCGGTCCGGCCGTCGGCCCGGATGGCGAGCGTTCCGCCGCCGGGCAGGCCGCCGACAAAGATCGAACCCCCGTCGCGGACCGTGACCGAGGCATCGCCTGTCGCGCCGCTCGATTCGATGGTCAGGTTGCCGTCCGCGCCCGCCGACTGGCCGCTGCCGCCGGTGCCGACCACCAGCGCCGCCGAGGCATCGCCGATGAACAGGCCCTCGCCTTCGACATGGATCTCGCCGGGTCGCTCCGGCACCGGGCCGGTGGGCGGGACGGCGGGAAGCTGTTGCTGCGATTGCCCCAGGAAAGCGCCGCTGGCGTGGGCGGTGGTGTTACTGAGAAAGCGGACGTCGCCGACCGTGATGTTCGCCGCGGGGCCGTTGGCGGTCGAGGCATCGATCTCGCCACCGACGATGTTGTAGCCCGCCGACAGCCGAACCGCGCCATCGGGGTCTGTCTGGACAATCGTGGCATCCTGATAGCCGACCTGCCCCGACACGAGCATGGTGACGGCGTCGTTCTTCGCGATCGCGACCATATGGATGCGGCTGTCATAATTGCTGCCGTCGACATGTGCCGGCCCGGTGGTGATGCCCGTATGGGTGATGGCGTCGCCGCCCTCCGTACCGGTGATGACATTGATATCGAACAGCCCGGTGTTGATCCGGATATCGGCGGCTTCGGCCGCGACATAGGCGACCGATCCGTTGGCCTGGACGCGGCCGGCCTGCGCGATGCGCGGTGCGACAAGCGCGACATAGCTGCTGCCGGGATTGAATTCGTGATTCGCGTTGATCCTGCCGTTGACGGTAACCGTCGCCACGCTGCCGGGGGTGGCCCGGAACCGGATCGCTCCGGTCGCCGGATCGAAAAACCCGTCGCCCGTTTCGATGGCGTTGGTGGTCAGGACCAGACTGCCGACGTTGATCATGGCGTCGGTGCCGATCAGGATGCCGCCGGCGTTGTAGAACCAGATGCTGCCGCTCTGGGCGCTTCCGTCCAAACTGTTGATATTTCCGTTCAGCGCAACCCGTCGGCTCAGTGCGCCGCCCGCGCCGTTGACGAAGCGGTTGAGAACGACAAAATCGCCGCTGCCGTTGAAATTCCAGTTATGGTTCTGCTGCAGCACTTCGATGTCGCCGCCGGTCGGGGCGCTGTCGTCCGGAACCCAGTTGATGATCGTCTGGGGACCGGAGACGCCGACCGTCGTCGTCCGGCTTGCTATGTCGGTGCCGACCGTGACGCTGCCGGGCGGGTCGAGGGGCGTGGCCGCGACCTGCGCATGCGCGCTCTGTGCGAACACCATCAGGCCCGCCGCGACGGCGCAGCTTTCGAGCAGGCGCCGCTTGCCTTTGTGAACGGCCGAGGGGGCTGCGTGGGCCGGCATGGCGTTGATCCTTGCTGCAAAAATCATGGCTCAGCGCCTCCCTGTGCCGGACTGGACGATACCGAACTGGGTGGTCAGCGACACGAGCAGGCGGGGGTCGGGGCGCTGCGTGAGGAATCCCGCCCGGTTGAGCGGCACCGCGAGCGTCACGTCGAGCCGCGCGGCGTTGCCATAGGCGACGCGGACGCCGCCGCCGGCGGAATAGAGCTTTTGCGGATTGAGCCCGTTGAAGGCGCTGTCCTTGTTCCACACCCATGCGGCGTCGAAGAAGGCGAAGGGCTGGAGCGCGAAACTTTCGATATTGGCGGGAACGAACGAGCCCACCCGCGCCTCGAATGCGACCGCGACGCCGCTGTCGCCGATCACCGTGCCGGGATCGAACCCGCGACCGACGGTGAAATTGCCCCCCGAAAACTCCTCATAGGCGAGCAGCGGATCGCTCGCCCATTGCGCGCGCGGGGCAGCCGACAGCGTGAACTGCTTGACCGGACGCCATTCGGCGAGCGCGTTGGCGCGCAGCAGGAAGGCGTCGGGCTTGCCCTCGATCCGGGTCAGCGGCACCGCGCCGGGCAGGAAGCAGGCCGCGCCGCCCGGCCCGCAATCGTCGCTGGCGCCGAGGAAATCGACGCCCTGCCGCGCCTCGATCGACGAGGCGAAGGACCAGCGCGGCTCGGCGGGGCTGTAGCCGTCGCGCCCGGCGATCGCCGCGGGGTCGATCCAGGCGGCATCGGCGCGCAGGTTGAAGACGCGCAGCCGGTCGCGGTTGAGCGGCACGCCGCCGAACCCGATATCCTGGTCGATCAGGTCGAGCCCGCCCGACAGCGTCAGCCGGTGCGCCTGCGCCAACGCGACGGGGTAGGAGGTGAAGAGGCTGACGATCTGCGTGTTCGACCTGATCGGCAATCCAGCGACGTCGGGCCGCGTCCAGGCATAGGTATAGCTGCCGCCCAGCCGCAGGCCATCGCCGCCGACGCGGAATTCGTGCGCGAGCTGCACGACCTGCTGTTCCTTGAAGTCGGCGGTCGAATAGATGCTGGCGGTGGTCAGGTCGCCCATGCCGGTCAGCCCGGCGACGCGGACGCGCGCGACCCCGCCCAGGCGGCCGACGTCGCGCGATCCGAAATTCTGGATGTTGGCATCGAACATCACCGGGGTGCGGGCGACGCGCACCTCGCCGACCACCTCGCCCGGATTGGCGCCGGGGCGCAGCGTCAGCCGCGCATCCATGCCGGGAATGTCGCGCGCCAGCAGCAGATAGCGCTCGGCATCGATGATGTTGAACACCGGCTGATCGTCGAGCCGGGAAAGATAGCGTTGCAGCAGCCGTTCGTTGCTGCCCGCGTCGCCGCGCACCTCGATCCGCGTCATCCGCGCGGCGAGGATGTCGAGCTGGACGATGCCGTCGGCGATCGTCTGC
Source organism: Sphingopyxis sp. 550B (assembly GCF_057401805.1). Taxonomy (NCBI): domain Bacteria; kingdom Pseudomonadati; phylum Pseudomonadota; class Alphaproteobacteria; order Sphingomonadales; family Sphingopyxidaceae; genus Sphingopyxis; species Sphingopyxis sp. 550B. Next base: position 1,666,872 of record NZ_CM171610.1, read on the forward strand.
GGCGGAACGCGCACCGCGGCCAGATAGCCCCTGGCGCGCAGGATCGTGGCGGCATGGTCGCGAATGTCGCACACGACCGAGATCGGCCACGACTGGCCGACGCGGTCGGACCAGCTGGCATCGAGCATCGCCGGGTCGATGCCTTCGACGCTGGAGAAGCGGACGCCGCGCAGCGTGATGCGCGTGCTCGCATATTCGGGGTTGGCGAGCGGACAGGGCGCGCGCTCGATGCTGTCGTCGGCGGCGACGATGCGTTCGCCCGGGGGAACCGCGGGGGGCAGCGACGGCTGCTGGATCTCCTCGCGCGTCGGAACCTGCGGGGTCGCCTGCGCGATCGCGGGGAGCGGACATGCCGCCATGACCAGCCCGGCGGACCAGCCCCATGACCGGCGCCGCCCGGATCGTGTCCGCCGCACGGTTGCCGGTGCGTCCGATTGCCCCAGATCGATCATGTCCACCCCTTGCGTACTGGCGCGTCCCGGTGTGGCCGGTCGCCCCGTCTTGTCGCGTCCGCCGCGTCGGCGGCACCGCGAATATACGACCCAGGGAAAGGTTCAGCCGGTTGTGCGGCTGTAATTTTTCCCGGTGCTACCAGATGCATCGGACGGGTTCAATGACCGCCCGCTGCCTCCGGCCGCCGGTCGTTCGTCAGCCGCCGGCGGCTTCCGCCTCCGACATCGCGTCGACCAGGCGGTCGAGCTGCGGCGTGCAGCCCTTCGCCATCAGCACGTCGATCGATCCCTCGACGGTATCGGGCGCCGCTTCGACCTGTGCGAAGCGCACCGTGACCGGCGCGGTCAGGCCGGCGCCCGACAGGCGATAGTCGACGCCATATTGGATCGGCACGGCGTCGGTCGGCCATTTGCGGAAATTGGCGCCCGACACGAAGGCGACGGTTTCGCCGCGATCGCCATGCTCGATCTTGAGCAGTTCGTCGCTTTCCATGTGCGGGCGCCACAGCATCAGCGTCGCGGGATCGGCGACGCAGAAGGTGCCGCCCTCGCGATAGTCGAGCAGCCACAGGTTGGGCGCGCGCATCTCGGCGGGCACCGGCTCGTCGGGGCCGCGCGAGAATCCGCCGCGCGACCGCGTCGTCGGCCCCTTGGCCAGCATGCGCGTCACCGTCGTGCCCATCGACTGGCTGGCCTGGATCGTGCCCCCGGCGTTGAAGGTGCCCGGCCCCGACAGCGTCCGTGTCCGGCCGCTCTGCATCAGCACGACCTTGTCGCCCGCGACCAGCGTCACCCGGTCGCTCGCCTTCAGCTTCGCGCCGGACGGATATTTGGCCGCCGACGGTCCGGTCGAGCGCACCACCATCGACTGGGCGGCGGCGGTGCCGGCAAGCGCGACGGCGAGGACGGAGGCGGCGAGGGCCAGGCCGGCACGGCGCATCCGCAAGTCAGGACAGAACATAGCTTTCTCCCTTTTCGGTATCGTTCAGGCGTTCGATCAGGAACTGGATGGCGGCATCCTGTCCGAACTCGCCGGCCAGCGCTGTGGCGCCGGTCACATAGGCTTTCCTATCGCCCGCCGCGTGCGCGGCGACAAGCGCGGCGATGCGGCCGCGCTGCGCGGCGTTCAGATCGGGGCGCGGCGTGAAGACGTCGACCGGCCGCGCGCGGCCGCGCAATGTCACCCGCCCCATCGGCACCAGATCGTCGCGGCCCGACCGCTCGGCGGCCTCGGCAGAGATCAGCACGCCGGTCTTCAGGCTCTTGTTCGCCGATTCGAGTCGTGAGGCGGTGTTCATGCTGTCGCCGAGCGCGGTATATTGGATGCGCCCTTCGCCGCCGAAATTGCCGACGATCGCGTCGCCGACGTGCAGCCCGACGCGCGTCATTCCCAGCGGCGGGACGCCCTCGGCCATGTCGACGCGGAACTTCTCCCCCGCCCGATACATGGCGAGCGCGGCGGCGGCGGCCTTTTGGCCGTCGTCGGGACGGCCGATCGGCGCGCCCCAGAAGGCGACGACGGCATCGCCGACGAACTTGTCGATCGTCCCGCCATGGTCGAGCACGATGTCCGACAGCCGGTCGAGATATTCGTTGAGCAGGCGCGCCACCGTTTCCGGCGTCGTCGCGTGGCTCAGCTTGGTGAAGCCCTCGAGGTCGGTGAACACGCAATAGATGGTGCGCCGCTCGCCGTGCAGCGAGAGCTGGTCGGGGTCGCGCATGATCTGCGCGGCGACGTCGGCGGGCAGATATTTGCCGAGCGCCGACTGCGCGAAAGCGCGCTGGCGCGACCCGATGGTGCGCGCCGCGGTACCGACGGCGGCATAGCCGAACAGCCAGCCGAGCGCCCAGCCGAAGGCGGGCAGGGTGGTGGTGTCGATGCCGCGCCCCTGGAACCAGAAGGGGACGACGACGAAAAAGGCCATCTGGACGAGGAAGGCGAGCGCCACCCAGCGCGCGCGCACATCGATCAGGCTGGTCAGCCCGCCCGCCAGCACGACGAGCAGGGCGAGCGCCCACAGCAGCGCGCCCGGGATCGGCGTCGTCCACGCCCCGTCGAGCTGCTGCGCGAGCATATGCGCGTGCACCTCCAGCCCGATCATCGTTTCGTGCAGCCCGGTCAGCGGGTCGGTGAAGCGGCTCATCGGCGTATTGAACTGATCGTTGTCGATGATGTCGCCGCCGATCAGCACATAGCGTCCGCGCACCAGCTCCGACAGGCTGGCGCGCAGGTCGGCGTCCATGGGCATAGCGAAGGTGTCGATGGGCAGGTTGGCGAACACCGGCTCTTCCTGCCCCGCGGTCGCGCGCGCCGGGGTCAGGAAGCGGATATTGCCCTGGAAATCGGCATGCGCCGCGTCGACCGGCGCCAGCGCGTTCGCCATCAGCGGCGGCAGCGTCTTCGGCCGGTCGGGCCAGGTGCGGATCACCCCGTCGCCGTCGGTGCGGAACAGCACGCTCGTCGGCTTCGTCGTCGCGGTGGCGACGTCGGCGATGAAGGCCTGAAGGAACCTCTGCTGTTCGTAGAAGATCGTGTTCGGATTGCTCGCCTGCTCGGCATAGGCGAGCCACGTCGGCGTCCGCATCGCGCGAAGCTGGCTTTTCAGCAGCGGATCGTCGGGGCGCGGCGAATCGAAGGCGATGTCGATGCCGATCGCCTTCGCCCCCATCTGGTCGATGTTGGCGAGCGCGCGCGCGAGCAGGGTGCGGTCGAGCGGCGAGCGGATGCCGGTGTTGAACAGCGTCTCGTCATTGTAGGTGATCAGGACGATGCGCTTGTCCTGCGCGACCTTCGGCGCCATCAGCGTCGCGCGCGCATCGTAGAGCGCTCGCTCGGCATCGTTGATCAGCGGAATCTGCCAGCTCGTCCGCGCGATCAGCACGGCGAGCAACAGGAACAGCAGGGTCGCCGCCATGCGCGACGGCCCAAGCTGCGTCGCCAGCCGCCGCAGGCGCTTGCCCAGCGGAACGGTGGCGGGCCGTTCGGCCGCGTCGGGGGATGCCTGCGGTCGCGTCATCGGTTCAGCGCGCGGCGCGGCCTGCCGGGACGATCGGTGCCGGCGTCGGTGCCGCGCCATCGTGCAGCAGCGGCTGGCCGCCGTCGCCGACGATCGCGAAACCCGCCCAATAATAGGGGTGCGAGGTCTGTTTGTCGTCCATCAGCCGCATCTGCGTGGCGGCGAGCGCGTCGGCGATGCTTTCGCCCTGCGGTGCGGCGAACAGCCCGCCGATCAGCCGCTTGGTCGCGTCGAAATCGTCGGGCGCGGGCCAATGGCTCGCGATCACCGAACGGCCGCCGGCGCCGATGAAGGCGCGCACCAGCCCGTCGAGCGCGTTGCCGCCGCCGCTCGCGACCCCTGCCTCGCGCGTCGCCGACACCGACGCCGCGCCCGCGGTGTCGCAGGCCGACAGGATGACGAGGTCGGCGTCGAGCTTGAGGTCGAAAATCTCCTGAAAGGTCAGCAGCCCGTCCGAATCGCCGTCGCCGAACGAGGTCACCAGCGCCGGCCGCGCGGGGCAGGAGGGGCGCGGCGCCGTCACCAGCCCGTGGGTGGCGAAATGGATGATGCGATAATCGCCGAGATCGGTGCGGGTCTTGACCGCGGTGTCGGTGAAGGCGCTGCCGGTCAGCAGCATCGCCGCCTCGGGGCTCATCCGGCTTTTCGCGGCGACCAGTTCGTCGGCGGAGATCGGGCGGCCCCATTGGCCGATGTCCCAGCGGCACTCGGCGTCGCTGCCGATGGCGCCGCCTGCGCCGCGGGTGCCGAGCGACGGCAGCAGGCCGGCGACGGGCGCATTGTGGCCGAGCCCGAAATATTGCTTGGCGGCGCTCGACGGCGCGGTCTGGCGCGCATTGTGGAAGGCGAGAGCGGAGACGGCGGTGCTCGGCCGGACGGTGCGGCCCAGCCAGGCGATCCGGCGCATGTCGAACGCATCGGCATTGGGGTCGAGCAGTCGCTGTTCATAGTCGGCGAGCCCGGTGTCGGCGGTGACGAGCAGGGTGATCGGCAGGCGCAGCATCGCGCCGTCGGGTTCGAAGATCAGATGCGGGATTCCCGGCAGGCGATCCGCTACCGGTCCGAACAGCTGCGCATAAAGCTTGCGCGCCGTCGCGGCGTCGAAGGGATAGGTGACGCGGCGCCCGTTCTCGACCGTCGAGATGGTCGACCGGATCGCGTCGACCGCGCTTTCCAGTCCCCCGGCGCCGATATCGGCCTGCCACAGCCGCGCCGCGCCGCGATCGATCAGCATGGCATAGACGGCATCGCCGACGACGAGCATCTTCAGATAGGCCTCGTCGGACCGCAGCGTGCCTTGCAGGTCGGCGAGGTCGATCTTGCCCGGTGTCACCGCGCGATATTGCGGAAAGGCCGACAGGCGCGTGACCGTTTCGGCCTGCTGGGTCGACAGATTGTCGAGCTGGGTGCGCAGGTCGGCGCGCAGTGCGCCGATTTCCGGCGTTGCGGGCATCTGCGCGAGCCGCGCATCCTCGATCCGCGCGCGTTCGATATCGCGGCTTAGCGTCGTCGCCTGGCGGAACAGCGCCGCGCCCTCGTCGCTGCCGCTCGACAATTCGCGCGCCAGCACCGCCTGCGTATCGGCGACGCCGGGACGGACCTGGAGCTGGCTGGCGACGAAGAAATCGCCGACCGCCGCGGGATTGCTCGCGGCGCGCTCGGTTAGCAGCCGGTAATAGGGGGCCATCATATTGGCCATTCCCGCCGTCGAACGCTGCGAATTCGCCAGCGACGCCACCACGTCGCGATAGATGCCGAGCGCTTTGTCCGGTTGGCCGTTGCGCGTCAGGAAGGCAGCGTAGCGCGCGCGCGCCGAAGCGAGCGCGGTGGTTTCGGGATATTCGACCGCGAGCGCCTGCACCGATTGCTGGAAACGCGCGTCGGCGTCCGCGATCTCGCCCATCGCCTCTTCGCTCAGCGCCAGTTCGCCGAGCATCTGCGAGCGCAGGCGGACGATCGAGGTCACGCGGCCTTCGCGCACCGCGAGCGCCTCGTCGAGGCCGCGGAGCTGCGCGGTCTTCGCAGCGGCGGCATTGCCGCGCAGCCGCTCGACGGTGCCCAGCAGGTGCGTCGCCTGCGCGTCGATGATCCGCGCGCGCTCTGCCGGGGTCAGCCGTTCGCGGTCGGAGGTCTGGCGGATCGCGCGCGCGCTCGCGCCGCTGTTGATGCCGGCGGCGACCTCCGGAGTCAGCGTCACCGTGCCGTCGGCGGCCGCCGCGGCGGTGGCGAACGACGGCAACGGCGCCTGCAGCAATTCGGCGGCAGCGTCATACTGGTGGCGGTTGAGCGCGTCGATCGCGCGGAAATTGCGACGCAGGCGAAGCTGGACCGGGTCGCTGGTCGGGATCGCCTCGACCTCTGAGAACAGCCGCTCGGCCTCCGCGAATTCGCCGAGGTTCGATTTCTGCAGCGCGCGGTTCAGGATGAATTCGGTGGGATCGAGGTCGGCCGCCGCCTGTTCCTCCGCGGTGCGGCGCGACAGCGCCTCGAAGAATTCGGCCGCCTCGGCATAGTCGCCGCTGTGGTTGCGGCGGTATCCCTCGGCAAGAGCCTTGTCGATGTCGATCGCTCCCGCCAGCGTGCGCGCGAAGCCGTCGTTGCCGCCGATCGATGTCGTCGCGGCCCTGATGACCCCCGGGACGATCCGGCGGGTGCGGATCGATTCGAGCGCCAGCGTCAACGCGTCGTCATAGGCGGCGAAGCCCTCGACGGCATAGGCGGTGTTGCCGTCGGCCTCGATCCGCGTCCGCCACGCGATGGCGCTGTCCTTGACGGTACAAGCGTCGGGGGCGGTGCAGGCGATCGTCCCCGCGCGCGCCTTCTCGATTCGCGCCAGCGCTTCGGCGGGGGTGGCGCGCAGCATGCGGACATGGCCGACGGGCTGGCTCGCGTCGCGGCACAGGATCGTCCACGCGCGGTCGAACATGCCGTCGATCACCGGGTCGCGGACCGTCGCCTGCACCTCGCACAGCGACCCGCCCTGGCTGCCGATCGAGAAACTGTCGCGCAGCGTCGGATCGTCGCCCTGCGCCGCGACCGCGCACGGCGCCGCAAGCGTCGCGAGGGCGAGCGCCGGCAAGAGGTTGGAACGTCGCGCGGTCATGGTCAAATCCCCCATACAGGCCGGTTGTGCCCGGCCGTCGCTTTGCGACGAGGCGCAGTCTTCATCGCTGCGGTACGACCCCATTCCCGTCGCCGCGGACCCTAAACCCTTCGTTCGAAAAAAGGAAGTGATCTGCCGCACAGTCCGGCGGGGCGGGATAACCGTTCGTTGCCGCACAGGCGGCTTGCGCCCGGCACGGGGGCGACCTATCTGGGGCCGACAGGCTCTCAGGCTCTTTTCGTGAGGACAAGATGACGCAATTCGATGATCGCAAGCGTGCCTTTGAAGCGAAGTTCGCGCGCGACCAGGAAGTCCAGTTCCGCATCACCGCCCGCCGCAACCGGCTGGTCGGCGAATGGGCGGCCGAACGCATGGGGCTGACCCCCGAAGAGACCGACGCCTATGCGAAGGCGGTCGTGCAGGCCGATTTCGAGGAAGCGGGCGACGAGGACGTGATCCGCAAGCTCGCGGGCGATCTCACCGCCGCGGCGGTCGAGATCAGCGATGCGGAGATCCGTGCCGTGCTCAACGACAAGACGGCCGAGGCGCGCCGCCAGTTCATGGACAGTCTGGACGGCAGCCAGGGCTGAGGAGGGGCAGCGCGATGGCGATGCACGAGGCGGATTTGCGGGCGGCGATCACGACGGCCTTTCCGGGTGCCGAGGTGACGATCACCGACCTTGCCGGCGACGGCGATCATTTCGCGGCGCATGTCGTGTGCGAATCCTTTCGCGGCATGACGCGCGTCGCGCAGCACAAGGCCGTCTATGCCGCGCTCGGCGGCCGCATGGGCGGCGAACTTCATGCCTTGCAATTGACCACCGCCATCCCTTCATAAGGGGTATCCCGCGTATTTTTCGGCGCACCCGCGCCATCGGAGGCATATCATGAGCGACCCCACCGTCCACGACCGCATCGCGAAGCTGGTCGCCGATCATCCCGTGCTGCTGTTCATGAAGGGGACGCCGCTGTTTCCGCAGTGCGGCTTTTCCTCGCGGGCGGTCGCGATGCTCGACCGGCTCGGCGTCGCCTACGACTCGGTCGACGTGCTGCAGGACATGGAAATTCGCCAGGGCATCAAGGAATTCTCCGACTGGCCGACGATTCCGCAGCTTTATGTGAAGGGCGAATTCGTCGGCGGCAGCGACATCATGATGGAGATGTGGGAGGCCGGCGAACTGCATCAGCTGATGGACGACATCCCGGCGCGTGCGGAATAGGCGGCATCCGGGTCGGTGCGGCTTTCCCGGCTGGAAGGATCCGGCTAACGCATAGGTGACTCCATGCAGGCAGCGGAAGGTCGCTCCGTCGCCATTGACGAGATGGATCGCGAAATGGAGCGCGGGCTGCGGCGCCTGCGTTTTTCCGATCCCGTCGAAGCGGTCTTCCTGCGCGAATATCTGAAAAGCCGCGCCCGCATGGTGCCGCTGTGGGCCTTCCTCGGCACTCTGCTCTATCTGGTGGCGATCCTCGGCGACCTCAGCATGATGCCCGACGTCGCGCCGACGGTCATCGCCCTGCGCCTCGGCCTGTTCCTGCCCTACGCCGTCGCGGTGGTCTGGATCATGCGGAGGTGGCCTTCGCCCGCGACCTACGACCGGCTGGCGCTGGGGGTCGGCCTGCTCGGCCTGTCGCTGCCGATGGCGATGCTGGTCTTTTCGCGGAGCGACCATCTCTTCGTCTATCAGACGGGCAGCGTCGGCACGCTCGCCTTCTTCGTCATCGTGCTCCGCCCGCGCTTTCCGACCGTCCTCGCGGGGCTGGCGGCGATGGTCGCGATCCAGATCGCAACGACGGGCCTCAACGGCAGCTTCGACGCCGTGACCTATTCGGGTATCGTGTCCTTCCACATCACGCTCGGCATCTTCCTCGCGCTGTCGGCCTATTTCGCCGAGCGGGTCGACCGCCAGAATTTCCTCAACCGCCTGCGCGGGGAAGCGTTGCAGGCGCAGTTGACCGCCCTGTCGGAACGCGACCCGATGACCGGGCTTTACAACCGCCATTCGCTGCGCCGGTCGCGCCACGCGATCTGGGCGCCGGGGACGGCGCGTACCATCTCGCTGCTGATGCTCGATATCGACAGCTTCAAGCTCTACAACGACGTCCACGGCCACGTCGACGGCGATGCCTGCATCCAGCGGGTGAGCGACATCGTGCGCAAGCAGGTGGACGAACAGGGCACGGTGTTCCGCTATGGCGGAGAGGAGATACTGATCCTTCTGCCCGATACCGGCCAGGCGCCCGCCCTGTCGGTGGCCGAGGCCATTCGCCAGGCGATCGAGGGTGCGGCGATCCGTCACGATGGCTTGCCTGGCGGCGGGGTCGTCACGGTCAGCCTGGGCGTCGCGACGGGCCGCACCGACGCGGACGATCTGGAGGAGCTGCTGCGGCGCGCCGACACTGCACTCTATGCGGCGAAGGGGGCGGGGCGGAACCGGGTGCGCCTCGCCGATCCGGAAGCGCTGCTGCCCGCATCGGCGATCGGGCGGCCGTCGCCCTGAACGGTTCCGAAAAGCAACCGGGGGGCGGGGCCGTTCGGCCGCTCCGCCCCCCTTTTGCCTTTGGGGGTAAGTGGGGATGTCCCGGTGGGGGCAGGGGGTAGCGGGGACCAGACCGATACCCCCTGCCGCTCCATTGAGCGGAACACTCGGGAACGGAATATGCCATACAAGCGTCGTGCCAGATCGGCGAGTGCGCGGATTTGCAGGGGTTACGCTGGTTAGCGAAACCTTGCCGGCGTGCCGACCTGTCAAATTTTCCGACAGGCCTCGCGGCCGTGGGCGCCGCCGGGCGAGGGTGTCGCGCCCCCCTTTCTGTCGCCCCGGCCCTTTTCCTTTCGGTCCGGCGATGCCACATGGGCGCCGTGACCGACGAAAAGCCCTGGCCCGACACGATCCACGCCGGCGAGTGCGAGCAGCACGAGCCGCTGGTCCGGCGCGTGCTCGCGCCCAATCCCTCGCCCTATACCTTCACCGGCACCCAGACCTGGCTGGTCGGGGCGGGCCGCGACGTCGCGGTGATCGACCCCGGCCCGACCGGATCGGGAATGAGCATCGGCGATCCGCCCGACGCCAACGGCGCCGGTCATGTCGACGCGATCCTGCGCGCGGTGGAGGGGCGGCGCGTCGCCGCGATCCTGTGCACCCACACGCACCGCGACCACAGCCCGGCGGCGCGTCCGCTGAAGGAGGCGACCGGCGCGCCGATCGTCGGCTGCGCCCCGCTCGCGCTGTCCGACGACGGGCCGCGCGCCGATTCGGCCTTCGACCCCGATTATGCCCCCGACCGCGTCCTTGCCGACGGCGAGCGCGTGGCCGGCGACGGCTGGACGCTCGAAGCGGTGGCGACGCCGGGGCATACCTCCAACCATCTCTGCTTCGCGCTCGTCGAAAGCGGGGCGCTGTTCACCGGCGATCATGTCATGGCCTGGTCGACCAGCGTCGTCAGCCCGCCCGATGGCGACATGGCGGCCTATATGGCGAGCCTGCAGAAGCTCTACGAGCGCGATGACCGCGTCTATTATCCCGCGCACGGCCCCGCGGTTGCGAAGCCGAAGCAGCTTGTTCGCGGCATGCTCGGCCACCGCCGCCAGCGCGAGCGGCAGATATTGCGGGAACTCGAACAGGGCGTGCGCGTGGTGCCCGACATGGTGAGCCATATGTACAAGGGTCTCGACCCGCGCCTGACCGGCGCCGCCGGCCGTTCGGTGCTCGCGCACCTGCTCGACCTCGAGGCGCGCGGCCGCGTGCTGCGCGACGGCGACGTCTGGAGCCTCGCGGCATGAGCCGGGGCGCCTTCCGCATCCTGATCGTCGTCCTGCTGGCGGCCGCGATCTTCCTCGGCTGGCGCGCGTGGGACGGCTGGCAGAAGAGCTATGATCCCGAAACGGTCGTCGCGGCGAGCCTGCAAGGGCTTCAGGAACAGAATGTGCTGGTGCCCTTCACCGCGCGCTATGTAGCGGTGGTGACCTCGACACAAAGCCGCCTCGGGCTCAGCGCGAAGAAGACGCTGATCATGCCCGGCACGGTACGCTACGAGCTCGACCTCGGTAAACTCAAGCCGTCGGACCTCGACTGGGACGCGGCGGCCGGTACGCTCACCGTCGCGCTGCCACCGCTGCGCCTCGCGGGGCCGGAGATCGACATCGACGCAATCAGCGAGTTTCGCGACGGCGCGATCCTGCTGACGCTCACCGATGCCGAGGCGGTGCTCGACGCCGCCAACCGCAAGGCGGCACAGGAAGAATTGATCAAGCAGGCGAAGGGATCGACCCCGATGCGCCTCGCCGAAGGCGCGGCGCGCGCCGCGATCGAGCAGAGCTTCGCGATGCCGCTCAAGGCCGCGGGGATCGACGCGAAAGTGACGGCGCGCTTCGCCAATTGATCTCCCCTCCCGCTTGCGGGAGGGGCAGCGAGACTTGCGAGCTGGCTCGTTAGTCGCAGCGGGGTGGGTTAACCGCATCGCCGCCGGCACACCCCCGACCCCTCCCGCAAGCGGGAGGGGAGATATTGTGTCGACCGATCGCATGAATTGCCCTGTCGCGGGGCAGCGTGTAGGGGAACGCGGCCCCCGATGGCGAGGGGGCCAGGACCAGATAAGGATAAAGCCATGACTGCTCCCATCCGCGAAAATCTTTCGGGTCTCGACCTGCGTGCCGAGATCGACCGGCTGCGCAAGGAACGCAATGCCGTGATCCTCGCGCATTATTACCAGAAGCCCGAGATTCAGGATCTTGCTGATTTTGTGGGTGATTCGCTGGAATTGTCGCGCAAGGCCGCCGAGACCGACGCCGACGTCATCGCCTTTTGCGGCGTCAAGTTCATGGCGGAGACGGCGAAGATATTGTCGCCCGAAAAGATCGTCGTGCTGCCCGACATGGATGCGGGATGCAGTCTCGAGGACAGCTGTCCGCCCGAGCAGTTCGCGCGTTTCCGCGCCGCGCACCCCGACCATATCGCGCTGACCTACATCAACTGCTCGGCGGCGGTGAAGGCGCTCAGCGACATCATCGTCACTTCGTCGAGCGCCGAGACGATCATCGGCCAGCTTCCGCCCGAGCAGAAGATCATCTTCGGACCCGACCGGCACCTCGGCGGCTATATGAACCGCAAGTTCGGGCGCGACATGCTGCTGTGGCCGGGCGTGTGCATCGTCCACGAGGCGTTCAGCGAGACCGAACTGCTCAAGCTGAAGGCGCAGCACCCCGACGCGCCGGTCGCGGCGCACCCCGAATGCCCGCCCTATATCGTCGACCATGCCGATTATGTCGGATCGACGAGCGGCATCCTGCAATTCGCCAAGACCTTCCCCGGCGACACGCTGATCGTCGCGACCGAACCGCACATCATCCACCAGATGGAAAAGGCGCTGCCCGAAAAGAATTTCATCGGCGCGCCGGGCGCCGACGGCAATTGCAACTGCAACATCTGTCCGTACATGGCGCTCAACACGATGGAGAAGCTCTACCTCGCGCTGCGCGACCTTCAGCCGCGGATCGAGCTGGACGAGGAATTGCGCCTGGGCGCGAAGAAGAGCCTCGACCGCATGCTCGAAATGGCGTCGGGCACCATCGGCAAGGGGGATTTGGGGCGGGCGTAAGCCGTGAGGGCTACCCCGCCACCGCCCGCTTCGTCATCTCCGGTTCCGCCGCAATCACCTTGAGGTAGGCGCGTACCGCCGGGGGCGGCATGTGGCGGCCGATCTCATATTGGCGGATATTGGCGACCGGAATGCCATAGGCTTGCGCGAACTCGTCCTGGCTCATGCCCAGGCGATTGCGGAGCATGCGGATGCGGCGGCCCATCAATCCGCGTTCGAGCCCCGCAACGCTGACGTCGCGGTCTTCCGGGTCATTTCGATCCGCCGGGATCGCTATGATAGTCTCTTTGTTCACGTGCATTGCTCCGTCTGACCGAAATCAGCCTGACCACACCGCCGCGCCATACATGGACTGCGGTATGGAGTTTGCCGTCGACAAGACCGATTGCCTTGTACCGTTCTTCCTCATCCCGATTCGTATCGTGGGGACGATGACATGCGCCGGATCGTCGAAAATGCGCTTGCCGAACAGGAGCGGCAGTCGATGCTTGAATCGCTTTATGCTGTCCTTGTCGACGTCATAATCGAAATCCATGCGATACTATATGTGTTTTACACAGTGAAAGCAAGCGAGTCGCGTCGATCGAGTCGGGCTACGACATGAAACCCAAGGCGATCCGAATCCGAAAATGCTGCGCTCTTGTTACAAAAATGCTGCGCAGCAAAGCCAAGTTGCTAATGCCGGACTTATCCACAGGCGCGGGCGCTCGAAAGGGCGATTCCGCGCTTTTTCTGTTGGCGGCGGCGGCGCTTCGTGACAGCTTCCAATCATCGGACGACAGAGACGTCGGACCGCCGGGACGGAAAGACTGGTTGCAAGACCAGTCGGACGGAAACGGAAGGGTCGGACGACGAAACGACCGATAGCCCGATCACGGAACGCGGATATTCCCACGAGTTGAAGCGAACCCGATCAGGCGATTGGAAGGCAGACCATCGCTCGGGAAAGGCGACTGCTTCGGCAGATGCCGGACGAGATGACGAAGGGCCTTCCGGTGAGGCCGGCCCCCGCAAGGGGGCCGACCGAACCGTCGCCGGATTGTTCCGGCGCGCGTCACGGCGCCTCGTTTGGCGGTTTGCTGATCGCAAGACAGCGGACCGGGATGGGGCAGGCGGCAGCGCAGGACAAAACCGGATAGTGGGGGCTGGCAGCGATGCCGGCCCCCATTTCGTTTCGTCGCCGGCGTTGCGGCGGCATTTTCCATTCCTGTTCCGCGGGCGATCAGGCCTACCGCGACAAAGCGGAGTTGGAGGCGATGGAAACGCGCGATCCTGAGGCGATCGCGGCGCAGAGGCTTCTCGAAAGAGGTGTGGAACAGCATCGGCTCGACCAGATCCGGGCCGAGGAGGCAAAGGCGATGGAACGCGCTGTCGAGCATGCGTTATCGGCCACCAAGCCCGGGCCCGAGCGAATCTTCGAAGGACTGTTGAGCGCGGGAGGCGCTGCATGAGCGATCGGCCGGCCAATGGCGTGCGTACGCTGAGTTACCGCGCGGCGCTGCGCGAGGCGCTGATCGAGGAGATGCAGCGCGACGAGCGCGTTTTCATGATAGGGCAAGATTTGTCGTCACCCGCGAGCGGCGAAGCCGCGCGGCAATCCGGAGCGTGGGCGGGCCGCGCTGGATTGCTGCGCGCGGTTTAGGGTCAGGGCCCATTAATTTGCCGTTCGAGGTTTGAAGCGATTTTGCTCAGGGCGAGGAAGCAAGACGCGGGAATATGTCGATATTTCAAGACTTGCCGACGAAGCCATGGGCAAAATCGGTCAAATCCCGCAGGGACGCCGAAATGGCTTCGATCTCAGGCTCGTGCGGCCTTGCGGGTAGCGATGCTACCCGCTGCGTCCGCCCAAGCCCGATATCTTCGCCATTTCGACGCCTCGAACGGCAAATTAATGGGCCCTGACCCTAAGACCCGTGGGGATTCGGATTTCGGCACGGTTTCTCTTTTCCGTCACCCGAACTTGTCTGGCAATGATCCCTCGACAAGGAACTGTTCCCCGGCGAAAGCCGGGGTCCAGATGGCACAGCGCTGCCCCGCATGGACCCCGGCTTTCGCCGGGGAACAGTTCCTGACTTGCCTGAAGGACATATGTGCCAACCTGTTTCAGAGCCTGCCCCGGAGCCGATCCGGGGGGCCATGGTCCGCCCTCGTCCGAAAGGCGGCGGAAAAGGGAAGGTCCGGCCATGGATGCTGAAACGCGTTCAGCATGACGAACCGATGAGGCAGCGTGACCCATCGTCCCGTTCGTGTCGAGAGCAGTCGAGACACCTGTCAGCGCGGCGCAAGGCCGATGGGTGTCTCGACTGCGCTCGGCACGAACGGATATGGGGGGCGTCGCGGGTTTATGGCACGCCGCTCTATCCTGAGCGTCTGCAAGACAGTCGAAGGCTCGCGATGACCGGGGGCGGGGGGCGGACGCGGCCTGCACCGTGATGCCGCGTCGAACGGGCGATCCGCCCAACTGCGGCGTCGCGGTGTGATGGCTGTCACAACGCCGTCGCCATTCCTCCCCTATGCCTGCTCCTGCGACCCAGATCAGTTCCCCGATCCGGAATTGATCTCCCTTTCCCGGCCGGGCCTTTCGCGGTCCGGCCGGGAACCTTTTTCGCCCTTCTCGCATTATGTCCGCATCGTCGGGACGATGCCCGGATCGCCGGGCATCGGCATCATCTGCCGCCGTCGGCGGCTTCCCGAACCGACAGAGAAAGGGACGGACATGGGTATCATCATCACGTTGATCGTCGGCGGCATCATCGGCTGGCTGGCCAGCATCGTCATGCGGACCGATGCGCAACAGGGCATCCTCCTCAACATCGTCGTCGGCGTCGTCGGCGCATTCCTCGGCAACATCCTCGGCGGGATGTTCGGCATGGGCGCCTCGCTCGACGCGTTCAGCCCGATCGGCCTGCTGTGGTCGTTCATCGGCGCGGTCGTGCTGCTCGGCCTGATCAACCTCGTCCGCCGCGGCAGCGTTCGCTGATCCGAAACGGGGCTTTGTCCGGCGGCTGCCATTTCGCTAGAGCGGCGAGCATGAAATCTGCATCATCCACACGCGTTCGTGCTGAGCTTGTCGAAGCACCGTCCTTCTTCTTACGGCGCTGAAAGCAAGAACGACCCTTCGACAAGCTCAGGGCAAACGGTGCAGATTTGAAGCACGGCGCTCTAGGACATTGTTTTTCCGTGTTTTCCGAGGCGTCGGGCGAGTCCGCCCGACTGGAAAGCACTTCTAGGCGGCCGCGGATATTTACGTTACCACCATGTGCCTGCTGCGTCGGGCAGACCAATGATCGTAGGGGGTCAAATCATGATTGATTTCATCATTGCACTTGTCATGGGCGGCATCATCGGCTGGCTGGCCAGCATCGTGATGCGGACCGATGCCCAACAGGGCATCTTCCTGAATATCGTTGTCGGTTGTATCGGTTCGATCCTCGGTCGGCTGCTGCTGGGCGGCCTGATCGGCGGCGGGCATCTGCGCGGCGACGCGTTCGACTGGCGGACGCTGCTGACCGCGTTCGTCGGTGCGGTGATCCTGCTTGCGATCGTCAACCTCGTCCGGCGCGGCCGCGTGCGCTGAAATCCCGTGGCGGCCGGGCGCGACGCCCGGCCGACGCAAGGGCGGCCACCCGCAGGGGTGCGCCGCCCTTTCCGTTGTCCGAAGCCGCTGGAATCGGCCGTCCATCCCGTCTATGAGCGGGCGGCGGACGGAGCGATGGCGGCCGGCGTTTGCCTCTTGCCACTAGTGATGTAATACGGTAATACACCTACGAGGATTTGGGTCCTGTCATGCGGGCGGGGGCGTATCGCTGTCGGCGGTCGTCGCGTCGGCTGCCATGGGCAGCGGATGGGGATTTCGGCGTGAACTACGAGCGGAAAGTGGAAGCGATGGACAGCCTGGCGGGATCGACCCCGAGCTTTTATGACGAGGGCGAGAGCCGCCGCAAGCGCACGCGGCTGATCGTCGCGCTGGTGCTGATCGGGTTCGCGCTGGCCGCGACCTGGTATGCCTTCACGCACCGGGGCACCGGCGCCGCGACCGCCGAAGGGGCGGACGGCGCCGCCGCGCAGAGCGTCCCCAACGTCACCGTGGTGATCCCCGGGCGGGTGTCGGTGCAGGCGGCGATCGCCGCGAACGGCACGATTGCCGCGCGCCGCGAAATGCCCGTCGGGGTCGCGGGCGAGGGCGGCCAGGTGATCCGCGTCCTCGTCGAGCCCGGCCAGTGGGTCGGCGCCGGCCAGACGCTCGCGGTCATCGACCGTTCGGTGCAGACGCAGCAGGCGGCCAGCCTCTCCGCCTCGATCCGCGTCGCGCAGGCCGACGCGAGCCTCGCGCAGGCCGAACTCGAGCGTGCCGAGGCGCTGGTGTCGCGCGGCTTCATCTCGAAGGCCGACCTCGACCGCAAGCGCGCGACCCGCGACGCCGCCAACGCGCGCGTCCGCGTCGCGCAGGCGCAATATCAGGAAGCCGTCGCGCGCAACGGCCGCCTCAACATCGTCGCGCCCGCCGCGGGGCTGGTGCTGACGCGCGAGGTCGAACCCGGCCAGGTGGTCGGCGCGGGCAGCGGCGTGCTGTTCCGCATGGCGAAGGGCGGCGAGATGGAAATGCTCGCCCAGCTCGCCGAGGCCGACCTCCAGCGCGTCCGCGTCGGCACGCGCGCGACGATCACCCCGGTCGGCACCGACCTGCAGATCGCGGGGCAGGTGTGGCAGGTGTCGCCGATCGTCGACATGAACACGCGGCAGGGCACCGCGCGCATCGCCATCCCCTACAGCAGCGCGCTGCGCCCCGGCGGCTTTGCCGACGCGCGGCTGGTGTCGGGCACGGCGGAGGCCCCGCTGCTCCCCGAAAGCGCGGTGCAGAGCAGCGCCGACGGCAATTTCGTGCTGATCGTCGGCAAGGACGACAAGATCGAGCGGCGCGCCGTGAAGGTCGGGACCGTGACCGACGGCGGCGTATCGATCGCCTCCGGCCTGTCGGGCACCGAAAAGGTGGTCGTGCTTGCCGGCGCCTTCCTCAACCCCGGCGAAAAGGTGAAGCCGGTGATCCAGAAATCGGCGCAATAAGCGCACCCGGACCAGCACGTAAGGCGTTTGAATCATGAGCTTTCGCAACATCTCCGCCTGGTGCATCCGCAATCCGGTGCCGCCGGTCGTGCTGTTCATCCTGTTGCTGCTGGCGGGCCTCGTCAGCTTCAATCGGATGGACGTGAACGACAATCCGGACGTCGAGTTCCCGCTGGTCCAGGTCATCGTCGTGCAGCCCGGCGCCGCGCCGGCGGAGCTGGAGACGCAGGTGACGCAGCGCGTCGAGGCGGCGGTCCGCGGGGTCAGCGGCGTCGACGAAATGTCCTCCTATGTCAGCGAGGGCAACAGCCGGACGATGGTGCAGTTCGCGATCGGAACGCCGATCGACCGCGCCTATAACGACGTCAACCAGGCGGTTCAGCAGATCCGCAGCGACCTGCCCGACGGCATCCTCGAACCGCAGGTGGTGCGTATCGACGCGGCGGGCGGGCCGATCACCTATTTCGCGGTCGAGGCGACCGACATGACGCTGGAACAGCTCAGCTGGTTCGTCGACAACACGGTCGCCAAGGAACTGCTGTCGATCCCCGGCATGGCCAAGGTCAGCCGCGCCGGCGGCGTCGATCGCGAGATTCGCGTCATCCTCGATCCCGCGCGCATGCAAAGCTATGGCCTGACCGCGAGCCAGGTGAACCAGGAACTGCGGCAGGTGAACCTGAACGCCGCGGGCGGGCGGACCGAGATCGCGGGGGCCGAACAGGCGGTGCGCGTGCTCGGCAACGCCGCCAATGCCTTCCAGCTCGGCGAGACGCGCATCGCGATCGGCAACGGCCGCACCGTCCGCCTGGCCGACATCGCCAAGGTGACGGACGGCTATGCCGAACAGCGCAACCTCGCGATGATCCGCGGCAAGCAGGTGCTGTCCTTCTCGATCGAGAAGGCGAAGGGATCGTCGGACGTCACCGTCCACGACGAGACGATGAAGAAGCTCGCCGAGATCAAGAAGAACAACCCCAAGGTCGACTTCAAGATCCTCTTCACCAAGACCGAATATGTGAAGGAGCAGTATCGCAGCTCGATGGCCGCGATGATCGAGGGCGCGGTGCTCGCCGTCGTCGTCGTCTTCCTGTTCCTGCGCGACTGGCGCGCGACGCTGATCAGCGCGATGGCGATCCCGCTGTCGGCGATCCCGACCTTCTGGTTCATGGACATGATGGGCTTTTCGCTGAACAGCCTGTCGCTGCTCGCGCTCAGCCTCGTCGCCGGGGTGCTCGTCGACGACGCGATCGTCGAGATCGAGAATATCGTCCGACACATGCGAATGGGCAAGACGGCCTATCAGGCCGCGATCGACGCCGCCGACGAGATCGGCCTCGCCGTCGTCGCGACGACGTCGTCGATCGTCGCGGTCTTCCTGCCGGTGGCGCTGATGCCCGGCATATCCGGGCAGTTCTTCATCCAGTTCGGCATGACCGTCGTCTTCGCGGTGCTCGTCAGCCTGGCCGTCGCGCGCATGATCACGCCGATGATCGCCGCCTATTTCCTGTCGGCGCAAGGCGAGCAGGAGCATGCCGGCGGCCCGTGGATCGACCGCTACGAACGCATCCTTGCCTGGACGCTCGACAACAGCAAGCATCACGCGGTTCGCGCGCGTTACGACGCCATCGCGACGCGGCCGGCCTTCCTGTCGGTGCCGCTGATCGCCGCCGGCCTCGCCGTGCTGTTCATGGCCTTGCGCTATTTCCAGCCGGTGCCGGTGGGACAGGACGCGCCGAATCCCGCGATCCATTTCCTGCTGCTGACGCCGATCAGCTTCGTCGCCGCCTATCTGCTCGTCGGGCTGGTGCAGATCGTCGTGGGGGCGCTCGCCTATGCGGCGGGGATGCGGCAATGGGCCTTCACCCACTGGGCCATGTTCATGGCGCGGCGCTTCTGGGCGCGATTGTTCGACCATCGCGTGTGGATCGTCGGGATCGGCCTGTTCGCCTTCCTCGGCAGCATCCTGCTGTTCACGCAGCTGCCGAACCAGTTCCAGCCGACGATCAACAGCGATTACAGCCAGATCAAATATGAGCTGCCGCCGGGGTCGACGCTGGCGCAGAGCACGCATGTCTCGAACGAGATCAACGCGATCCTCGCGGACGACAAGGCGGTGGAGAATGCCTTCTACGACGTTCAGGTGGGCAGCGGCGGGGTCTATATCACGCTGAAGAAGCATCGCGAGGTCACCAGCGTCGAATGGGAACGCGGCCTGCAGCCGAAGCTGGCGGCGATCCCCGACGCGCGCGTCTCGTTCCAGAGCCAGGCGGGCGGCTTCTCGGGCCGCGACATCACCTTCATCATCGGCGGCGACGATCCGGTGCTGCTCGAACGCCATGCGCAGAAGATCGTCGCGGAGATGGGCAAGCTCAAGGAACTGCGCTCGGTGCGGATCGAGGGCGACATTCCGCGGCCGGAGATCATCGTGAAGCCGCGGCTCGACCTCGCGGCGGAACTCGGCGTCACCACCGCGGCGCTCAGCCAGACGATCCGCATCGCGACGATCGGCGACATCGACCAGAATGCCGCGAAATTCTCGCTGTCGGACCGCCAGATTCCGATCCGCGTCCTGCTGTCGGAGGATTCGCGCCGCAGCCTGGCGACGATCGAGACGCTGCCCGTGCCGACCTCGCGCGGGACCACCGTGCCGCTGAAGGCGGTGGCGGAAATCGGCTTCGGGGCCGGCCCGACCGAATTGCGCCGCTACAACCAGACGCGACGCATCGTGATCGGCGCCGACCTCGCGCCGGGGCTGGTGACGAGCGACGCGCAGACCAAGATCGACGCGCTGCCGGCGGTCAAGTCGATGCCGCAGGGCGTGCGCAAGATCATCCAGGGCGACGCCAAGTGGCAGGCCGAGCTGGCGACTAACTTCATGATCGCCGTGGTGGCGGGGCTGATGCTGGTCTTCTCGACGCTGGTGCTGCTCTATCGCCGCTTCCTGTCGCCGCTGGTCAACATGTCGTCGCTGCTGCTCGCGCCGCTCGGCGGTCTGCTGGGCCTGTGGATCACGGGCATGGAAATCTCCATGCCGGTCTATATCGGCCTGCTGATGCTGCTCGGCATCGTCGCGAAGAACTCGATCCTGCTCGTCGACTTCGCGATCGAGGAGATGGACCATGGCGTCGACAAGCTCGCGGCGCTCAAGGATGCGGGCCGCAAGCGCGCGCAGCCGATCGTGATGACGACGGTGGCGATGATCGCCGGCATGGTGCCGACCGCGCTGTCGCTGTCGGGCGACGGGGCGTGGCGCGCGCCGATGGGCGTCGTCGTGATCGGCGGGCTGGCGCTGTCGACGCTGCTCACGCTGCTGATCGTCCCGGCGGGCTTCAGCCTGGCCGACAGCATCGAAAAGCGCCTGGGCCGCTTCTTCTCGGCCAACCTGCTCACCTATCGCAAGGGCGACGACACGCGTCCGCACGGCGACCCGGCGCCGTCGCCGGCGGAGTGACGCGGGGGCGGCATCGGCGCGAGCGGACGCCGCGCCGGTTGCAACCTTTGGCGCGCTTCGCCATTTGTTGGGCATGACCGAGCCGACCCCAGCCCGCCCGAGCGCGCCCTCCGACCATTGGGGCGTCGCGGTTCCGACGGGCGGGCTCAACATCCGGGTCGTGGCGACCGGGCTGCTCGTCGTGATGGCGCTGATCTTCGTCAGCGCCAAATATTATCAGGACGTGCACCCCGCGATCGGCTTCGTGCGCGCCTTTGCGGAGGCGGCGATGGTCGGCGGGCTCGCCGACTGGTTCGCGGTCACCGCGCTGTTCCGCCACCCGATGGGGCTGCCGATCCCGCACACCGCGATCGTGCCGCGCAACAAGGACCGCATCGGCGACACGCTGGCGCGGTTCCTGCTCACCAATTTCCTGCTGCCGCGCCTGATCGCGCGCAAGATGCAGACGGTCGACGTCGCGGGCGCGGTCGGCAAGTTCCTGTCGGAACCGGCCGAGGGCGGCGGGCGGCTGAAGCTCGGTGCGTCGCGGATCATCGCCGACGCGCTCGGCGCGCTCGACCAGCAGCGGCTGGGCGGGATGGTCAAGTCGGCGATCGCCGACCGGCTGCGCGAACTCGACGTCGCGCCGCTGCTCGGCCAGGCGTTGCAGGCCGCGCTGGCGGAGGGGCGGCACCAGCCGCTGCTCGATGCGATGGTCGGGTGGGGATCGAAGACGCTCGAACTCAACGAGCATCTGATCCACCAGATGGTCCACGACAACAGCAACGCGATCGTCCGCTTCACCGGGCTCGACGAAAGCATCGCGAACCGCATCGTCGCCGGCCTGTCGAAGCTGCTCGCCGAGATGGCGGTCGACGAGACGCACCCGCTGCGCATCCGCGTCGAGGAGGGGCTCGCCAAGATGGCGCTCGACCTCCAGCACGACCCGGAGGTCAAGGCGAAGGTCGCGCGCGTGCGCGACGAACTGCTCGAGAACAAGGCGGTCAAGCGCTGGCTCGACGGCCTGTGGGAACAGGGCCGCGCTGCGCTGCTCAAGGCGGCGCGCGATCCCGAAACCATGCTCGCGGGGCGCATCGGCGAACTCATCACCCAGTTCGGCGCGATGCTCGGCGAGGACGAGGCGATCCGGCGCACGCTCAACCGCTACGCGCGCCGCGCGGTCGTCGGCACGGTCGACAGCTATGGCGAAACGGCGCTGCGGCTGGTGTCCGACACGATCCGCGGCTGGGACGCCAAGACGATCACCGACCGGCTGGAAAGCGCGGTCGGCGACGACCTGCAATATATCCGCATCAACGGCACGCTGGTCGGCGGGCTGGTCGGGGTGCTGATCCACGCGGTGGATGTGTTGCTGTAGCTGGGGCGGGTTTTCGGAAAAACTCACGCAAAGGCGCGAAGGCGCGAAGAAGATAATCCGGCGCGGCGTAGCGACAATCTCACACAAAGACACAAAGAGGGCGGAGGAAATATCGACCTCCGTTCATCATCCTGTCGAGTGCATGGAAAAGGACCGGACAAAGTCCGGTCAATTTATCTGCTGTGGCTGCGGATCAAAGGAGAGGTGGCGATATAGGCCGCCCTCTTTGTGTCTTTGTGTGAGATATTTTTCTTCGCGCCTTCGCGCCTTTGCGTGAGATCAATCGAGCATTGCCCTCAACCCCTCGCGCCACGTCGGATAGGTCGGCGCCCATCCCAGCAGCCGCTTCGCCTTGCCGTTCGCGACGCGCCGGTTCTCGGCATAGAAGGCGCGCGCGGCGGGCGACAGGGCCGCGTCGTCCAGCGATTGCAGCCGCGGCAGCGGCGCCCCCAGTATCGCGCAGCCCCATTCGACGAGTTGGTTCTGCGAACAGGGTTCTTCGTCGGCGAGGTTGTAGACGCCCGCCGGCCCGCGGAACGACGCGATGACGCCGCCTGCGATGTCGTCGACATGGATGCGACTGAAAACCTGTCCGGGCAGCGCGATGCGATGCGCGCGCCCGTCTCGTATCCGGTCGAGGATCGACCGGCCGGGGCCATAGATGCCGGGCAGGCGCAGGACGCGCACGTCGCCGCGCAGCGCCTGCCACGCGGCGTCGGCGGCGTTGCGGTCGGCGCGGCGGCCGTGGACGGGGGCGCTCTCGTCGACCCACGCGCCGCGCGCGTCGCCATAGACGCCGGTCGAGGACAGATACCCGACCCAGCGGGCGGGCGCGACGGCGATCGCCTCGCCATAGCGGGCGAGCACCGGATCGCCCCCGTCCGCCGGGGGCACCGACGACAGGATATGCGTCGCGTCGCGCAGCGCCGCCAGCACCGCCGGCGCGTCGGCGAAGGCGGTGCTGCCGCCGCGCCCGTCGCGCGTGGTGCCGATGACCTCCCACCCGCGCGCGCGCAGCCGTGCCGCGAGGTGCCCGGCCGCATAGCCCATTCCGAAAATCAGCATGTTGCTCATGGGTCGCCTTATTGCGCGGCGCAGCCGCCAAGCCTAGGACAATGACCGACAGTTTTTCCCGTTCGTGCCGAGCGTGTCGAAGCATCGTCCTTTCTTTCGGCGCCGAAACGAAGGACGGCCCTTTGGCAAGCCCAGGGCGAACGATTCCCGTTCGAGGTTTCTCCCGCACATGACCGACGCGTCCTCCTCTCCCGTCCCCCCCGTCACCATCCATCGCACCGCCTATCGCCCGCCCGAATGGCGGGTGCCGGAAGTGGCGCTCGATTTCGCGCTCGGGCTCGAAGAGACGCGTGTGACGGCGGCGCTGTCGGTGGTGCGCGATGCCGATGCCGCGGCGCCGCTCGTGCTGCGCGGCGACGCGCTGACGGCAGAAGCGGTGCGCGTCGACGGCGAGGCGTGGAACGGCTGGCGGATGGACGGGCCGGACCTGGTCGTCGACCTGGGCGACCGGACCGCCGCGGTGGTCGAGGTCGATACGCGGATCGACCCCGCCGCCAACAGCCAGCTGATGGGGCTCTATGCCTCGAACTCCATGCTCTGCACGCAGTGCGAGGCGGAAGGGTTCCGCCGCATCACCTTCCACCCCGACCGTCCCGACGTGCTCAGCCGCTACCGGGTGCGGATGGAGGGCGACAAGGCCGGCTTCCCGATCCTGCTGTCGAACGGCAATTGCGTCGCGACCGGCGAGGGAGAAGGCGGAACGCACTGGGCATTGTGGGAAGACCCGTGGCCGAAGCCTTCCTATCTGTTCGCGCTCGTCGCCGGCGACCTCGTCGTCAACCGCGATCATTTCACCACCCTGTCGGGACGCCGCGTCGAACTCGGCATCTGGGTGCGCGCGGGCGATCAGGACCGCACCCACCATGCGATGGCTTCGCTCAAGCACAGCATGGCGTGGGACGAACAGGTCTATGGCCGCGAATATGACCTCGACCTGTTCAACATCGTCGCGGTCAGCGATTTCAACATGGGGGCGATGGAGAACAAGGGGCTGAACGTCTTCAACACCCGCTATATCCTCGCCGACCCCGACACCGCGACCGATGCCGATTACGACGGGGTCGAGGGGGTCGTCGCGCACGAATATTTCCACAACTGGTCGGGCAACCGCGTCACCTGCCGCGACTGGTTCCAGCTCAGCCTGAAAGAGGGCTTCACCGTCTATCGCGACCAGAGCTTTTCGGCCGCGATGGGATCGGCGGCGGTCAAGCGGATCGAGGATGTGCGCGTGCTGCGCGCCGCGCAGTTCCCCGAGGACGCCGGACCGCTCGCGCACCCGATCCGCCCCGACAGCTATCAGGAAATCTCGAACTTCTATACGGCCACCGTCTATAACAAGGGGGCGGAGATCATCCGCATGATGGCGACGATGGTCGGCCCCGAACGCTTTCGGCGGGGCACCGACCTCTATTTCGACCGCCACGACGGCGAGGCGGCGACGTGCGAGGATTTCGTCCGCGCGATCGAGGACGGCGCCGGCATCGACCTGACGCAATTCCGCCTGTGGTACAGCCAGGCCGGAACGCCGCGGATCGCCGCGCGCCTCGAAGGCGACGCGGCGAGCGGCGAATGGGTGCTGCACCTCGCGCAGACCATCCCGCCGACGCCGGGGCAGCCCGACAAGGCGCCGATGCTGATCCCGCTGCGGATCAAGGCGTTCGACCGCGACGGCGCGGTACAGGACGCGGCGGAGCAACTCGTGCTGCTCGACCGCGCCGCCGCGACGGTGCCGCTCGGCCGTTGCGCCGGCCGGCCGATGCTGTCGATCAACCGCGGCTTCTCCGCCCCGGTGATCGTCGATTGCGCGCGCGCGCCAGACGAACTCGCGTGGCTCGCGGCGCACGACGACGATCCCTTTGCGCGCTACGAAGCGTTGCAGCAGCTGATGCTCGACACGCTCGTCGCGGCGGTGTCGGGGGAGGCGGCCGAGCGCGGCGCGGTGGTCGATGCGGTGCGCGAGACGCTGGCGGGCGCCGCCGCCGATCCCGCCTTCGTCGCGGAAGCGGTGCTGCTGCCGAGCGAGGCCTTCATCGGCGACCAGATGGTAACGGTCGATCCCGATGCGATCCGCCGCGAACGACTCGCGCTGCAGGCCGCGATCGGCGAGGCGCTCGAAAGCGAATGGCGCGCGATCCTGGCCGATCCCGCGCCGCCCGCGACCGACCTCTCTCCCGCCGCCAAGGGACGCCGCCGGCTGCGCGGGGTCGCGCTCGCCTATCTGGCGGCGACGGCAAGGGACGACGCGCCCGCGCTGGCCTTCGCCATCTTCTCCGACGCCGACGGCATGACCGAGCGGCAGGCGGCGCTCGCGACGCTCGCGCACGGCGACAGCGATGAGCGCGCCCATGCGCTCGACATCTTCTACCAGCGCTACCGCGACAATCCGCTCGTGCTCGACAAATGGTTCCAGGTGCAGGCGTGGTCGCTGCGCCCCGACACCGTCGATGCGGTGCGCGACCTCGCGCGCCATCCCGATTTCACGCTGGCGAACCCCAATCGCGTGCGCGCGCTCTATGGCGCCTTCACCGCCAATCAGGCGGCGTTCCACCGCGCCGACGGCGCCGGCTATCGCCTGCTCGCCGACCTCGTCATCGCGCTCGACCCGAAGAACCCGCAGACCGCCGCGCGCCTGATCCCGCCGCTCGGCCGCTGGAAGCGCTTCGACGAGGCGCGGGCGGCGCTGATGAAGGCGGAACTGGATCGCATCCTGGCGCAACCGGGCCTGTCGCGCGACGCGACCGAGCAGGCGAGCAAGAGTTTGCTGGGGTAGGGGTAGAAAGCCGTCGTTTGTGTCACATACCGGTTCCCCTCCCGCCTGCGGGAGGGGCAGCGAGACTTACGAACTTGTTCGTTAGTCGCAGCGGGGTGGGCCTTTGCGCCGCTGCTGCCCACCCCCGACCCCTCCCGCAAGCGGGAGGGGAGACAAATGGCGCCTTTCGGCCATTTCCCCGCTCTTCGTCACCCGGCCGAAAACAGCTTGGTGCCCACCACCCCGATCACGATCAGCGCCATGAAGCCGACCTGCACCGCGCCGACCTTTTCGCCGAACAGAAGGATGCCGCCGATGATCACGCCGACCGCGCCCAGCCCGGTCCAGATCGCATAGGCGGTCCCGGCCGAAATCTCGCGCATCGCGAAGGCGAGCAGCGCCATGTTGACGAAGCTCAGCGTCACCGGCACCGCCGACGCCTGCCACGTGCCGACCGTCGCCGCCCATTTCAGACTGAGCGCCCAGCAGATTTCGGTGAAAACGGCGATGGCGAGGATGATCCATCCCATGAAGAGTCCTTTCCGGTCGGCGGGCTCGGGGGAAGGGCGCGCGCCGGAAACCCGAAAGAGGCGCGCAAGCCGCAGCATGACTGCGCGGCGCGCTTAGATCGGAATGCCGTGAATTGGAACCGTCATTGCGAGCGAGGCGAACCGGAGCGGTGTACGTCAGAGCGGCGCGCCCTTGATCTGACCGATCTTCAGGTTCCACCTTCTACTCGGGTTGCTTCGTTTTGCCCGCGATGACGAGGCGGGATATCTCAGTTCCCCAGCCACCCCGCGACGTCGCTCGCGACCTTGTTCGCGGCGCGGGTCAGCGCTTCGCCCACCGGCTTGGCCTCGATCCGGCCGCCGACCGGCTCGCGCGCCTCAAAGCGGCGCTGGGTGACGGTCTTGCCGCCCGCGCCGACGCGCATCGCCTGATAGACGACGATCGCCTCGTTCGACCGCGCATCGACCCCGAACTCCATGAGCTGCCCGGCAAGCTGCTCGCCCGGCGCGGTCAGATACTGGCCTTCGTCGATCACCACGCGGTTCGTGCGCGCGGCGACGGTTTCGGACAGCAGGCGCTGGAACAGCCGCTGCGGCGCCTCGACCCATTGCGCGTCCTTGACATAGGCGACGCTGGCATCGTCCTGCTGCACCGGGATGCGCGTCGTGCGCAGCTTCTGCGGCGCGGCGGGAATCAGGATGGTCAGCGTCGCGGCGTCGCTGGCGGTGCGCGCCTCGCCCGCCGCCGGGGCGGCGTCGGCATCGAGCGTTAGCAGGAAGGGCGGCACCTTGCCGCCGAAACTGACGCACCCCGAAAGCAGCAGGGCGCCGAGCGCGAGGGTCAGGGGGGTACGAAGGCGGCTGGGCATCGGACGGGTCCTCATTTCTTGTAGTCGGGCAGCTTGCTGCCGCCGATCACGGCGCTGGCGCCCTGCTGGTCGAGCTTGTCGGTCAGGCTGGAGAGCGACGAGGAGGTGCGGCGCAGGTCGCGGATCAGCGCATTGGCTTCGGGAACGGTCGTCTCGCTGAAGGTGCGAAGGCCCGGCCGCGCGTCCGAGATCGCCTGTTCGAGCGTCTGCATCGACTGGTTGGCGGAGGCGAGCGTGTCGCGCAGATTGCGCATCGCCGGGTCGACGTTGCGGTCGATCGTGCCCTGCGTCGCGGCGGCGAGATTGCCGATCTGCTCGGCGGCGTTGCCCGTCTGCTGGATCGCGATGCGCGTGTCGGCGAGCGCCTTTTCGAGCGCGGGGCCGTTGCGCGCGAGGATCGCGGTCGATTGCTCGACATTGTTGAGGATGCCCTTGATGCTCGCCTGATTCTCGTCATCGACCAGTTCGGCGAGCCGTTCGGACAGCGTCGACAGGCGCTGGAGAAGCTGCGGCGCGGTGTTCAGCAGCTCGCCCAGCCCGCCGACGCGCGTCGGGATCACCGGCTTGCCCGCCGGCCCCTTGTCGCTGATCGGCGGCGCCCCCTTTACCGCGCCGTCGAGCGCGATCTGCGACACGCCGGTGAAGCCGACGCCCTCCAGCGCGGCGGTGGTGCCCTGCAGGATCGGCACGCTTTCCTCCACCTCAATGCGGACGCGGACGAACTGCGGATCGTCGGGCCACAGCGCGATCTGGCGCACCTGTCCCACCGGCACGCCGGAGAATTGCACCTGCGCGCCCTTGTTCAGCCCGTCGACCGACTGTTTGAAGAAGATGTCATATTCGCGCTTCGCGCCGCCGCTGTCGTTCGCCAGCCAGACCACGAAAAAGGCCAGCGCGACGGTGAAGAAGAGGACGAAGGCGCCCACCAGCACATTGTTCGAGCGTGTTTCCATCAGCTTTTCCTATCGCGCGGGACGCGCTCGTGCGATTCCGTCGCGGCGCGGCCGCGCGGTCCGTTGAAATAATCCTGTATCCAGGGGTGTTCGGTGGCAAGCAGTTCCGGGATCGTCCCGACAGCGATCACCGTCTTTTCGGCCAGCACCGCGACGCGGTCGCAGGTCGCATAGAGCGTGTCGAGGTCGTGGGTGATCAGGAAGACGGTCAGCCCCATCGTGTCGGCAAGCTCGCGGATCAGCGCGTCGAACTTGGCGGCGCCGATCGGGTCGAGCCCGGCGGTCGGCTCGTCGAGGAACAGCAGCGCCGGGTCGAGCGCGAGCGCGCGTGCCAGCCCGGCGCGCTTGACCATGCCCCCCGACAGCTCGGCCGGATATTTGGGCCCGGCATCGGGCGGCAGGCCGACCATCGCGACCTTGTAGGCGGCGATCTCGTCGAGAAGCTGCTGGTCGATGCGCGGATAATATTCGCGCAGCGGCACCTGGATATTCTCCGCAACGCTGAGCGTCGAGAAGAGCGCGCCGCCCTGGAACATCACCCCCCAGCGGCGGCGCAGGTCGCGCGATTCCTCTTCGTTGGCGATGGTGTCGAGCGAGGTGCCATAGACCTCGATCTCGCCCGCGGTCGGAATCTGCAGGCCGACGATCGACCGCATCAGCACCGACTTGCCGGTGCCCGACCCGCCGACCACCCCCAATATCTCGCCCGACCGCACGTCGAGGTCGAGGCCGTCGTGGACCACCGCGTCGCCGAACCGGTTGACGAGGCCGCGGACGCGGATCGCATATTCGAACTGCTCGGGCCGCACCGCCTCGGCAGCCGCGATCTCCTGCCGGATCTCCTCTTCCTGCTCGCCGGTGCTCATCAGTTCCACCCGATCGTCGAGAAGAAGACGGCGAAGAAGGCGTCGAGGACGATGACGAGGAAGATGGCGGCGACGACCGCAGAGGTCGTGCGGCGCCCGACCTCCTCGGCATTCTGGCGCACCTGCATCCCCTCGTAGCAGCCGGTGACGCCGATCAGGATGCCGAACACCGGCGCCTTGATCAGCATGATCCAGAAATCGGTCATCGGGATGATCTCGCGCAGCCGCTGGATATAGGTGAGCGGCGGCAGGTCGAGCCCGACCCAGCAGAAGGCGCCGCCGCCGACGATCGCGCAAATGCTGGCATAGAAGGCGAGCAGCGGCATGGTGATCGTCGACGCGGCGACGCGCGGCAGGATGATCGCCTCCATCGGGGAGACGCCGATCGTGCGCATCGCGTCGACCTCTTCGGTCAGCTTCATCGTGCCGATCTGCGCCGCGAAGGCGGAGCCCGACCGGCCCGCGACCATGATCGCGGTCATCAGCAGCCCCAGCTCGCGGATCGAGGCGCGGCCGACGAGGTTGATCGTGAACACCTCCAACCCGAACTGGCGCAACTGCACCGCGCCCTGCTGCGCGATGACGATGCCGATCAGGAAGCTCATCAGCCCGATGATCGGCAGCGCGTCGACGCCGACGGTCTGGAAGCGGGTGACGATCGCGTGCCAGCGGATGCGGCGCCGCGCGCGAATCTGGATGAACAGCGCGATGATCATCGCGCCGAAGAAATCGACGATGCCGACCAGCTCGCGCCATATGCTGACGCTCGCGGTGCCGATCTGCTCGAGCATGCGCGCCCACATCGGCCGCCGGTCGCGGTGGACGCGATATTCGCTCTTGTCGTCGGCCAGCGCCTTCAGCAGTCGCTGCGCCTCCTCACTGGCGCCGACCACCTTCGCGTCGTGCGCCTGCGCGGTGCGCGTCACGATCCAGGCGCCGACGGTGTCGATTCGCTCGATCGCGGAAAGGTCGAGCGTCGCGACCGGTCCCAGCGCGTCGAGCCGGGCGGGCAGGTCGCCGAGCCGCGCGAGCGTCAGACGCCCGGTAAAGCGCACATCGACGCCATCGGCTCCTTCGTCCGTCTCGAAATCCGCCCTGGCCGCCATCGTGCGGACGACCTTGGATTATTTGCCGAATGACGGCAAGCGAATCCGTGGCGCGGGCCGGGCTTGGCCGACGATGGCGGCGGGGGTAAGGAAGGCGCATGGATCGCCCGGCCGCCCCCGATTACGCCCACCGCATCGCGATGTACGACATGGATCGCACGATCACGCGCGCGGGCACCTACAGCGGCTTCCTGATGCACGTCGCGCGGCGGCGCCAGCCGTGGCGGCTGCTGCTGCTGCCGCTCGTCGCGCTTGCGGGGCTGGCCTATGCGCTGCGGCTGATCGACCGGTCGCGGCTCAAGGCGATCAACCTGCGGCTGCTGGTCGGCAAAAGCTTTCGCCGGTCGGAGATCGCGCCGCTCGCCGAAAGCTACGCCGACAAGGTCGTCGCGCGCGGGCTGCATCCGGCGGCGCTCGACCAGATCGCGGCCGACCGCGCGGCGGGCTATCGCCTGCTGCTCGCGACCGCTTCCTTCCACCTCTATGTCGATGCGATCGCGCGGCGGCTGGGGATCGACGACGTCCTCGCGACGCGGCTCGACGAACCCGACGGCGCCGATCATGTCCACGCCCGGCTGGCGGGCGACAATTGCTATGGCGAGGCGAAGTTCGCGCGCATCGGCGAATGGCTCGCCGACAACGCCATCACGCGCGAGGCGGCGCATATCCGCGCCTATTCGGACCATGTGTCCGACCGGCCGATGCTGCATTTCGCCGATCAGGCGGTGGCGACGACCCCGTCGCGCCGGCTGAAGAAGCTCGCGCCGACGATGGGCTGGCAGGTCGTCGACTGGCGGCGGAAATAGGGTGTCGACGTCGCCGCTGCGAATGCAGGGGCCGCTGTCGTCCTCCCGCCGTGAGTCATGAATTTTCGCGCAGAGGCGCAGAGTTCGCAGAGAAACATAGCTTTCGCGTTCGTGCTGAGCTTGTCGAAGCACCGTTCCTGACCTCTCGACCCCCAAAAGCAAGAGCGGCCCTTCGACAAGCTCAGGGCGAACGGCAGAAAACCTTTGTGAACGCTGCGAACTCTGCGCCTCTGCGCGAATATATCCTACGCTGCCTTTGCGGCTCAAACCGCCGCCAGCGCCTGGTCGAAATCGGCGATCAGGTCGTCGGCGTCCTCGATGCCGATCGACACGCGCACCAGATTGTCGGTGATGCCCAGCGCCTTCTTGCGCTCGTCGGGAACCGACAGGTGGGTCATCGCCGCGGGGTGACTGGCGAGCGTTTCGGTGCCGCCGAGGCTGACGGCGAGTTTTGCGATCTTCAGGGCGTCGAGGAAGCGGAAGCTTTCGGCCTCGCCGCCGCGGATGAACAGCGAGAAGGTCGACCCCGCGCCCGAACAGTGCCGGTCGAAGATGTCCTTCTGCCGCGGGTCGGCGATGAAGCCGAGGTAGCCGAGCCCCTCGACCTTCGGATGATCCTTCAGGAAGGTGCAGACCTTCAGCGCATTCTCCCCCGCGCGGCTCATCCTGAGTTCGAGCGTTTCGAGGCTGCGCAGCAACATCCACGCGGTGTTCGGGTCGCAGATGGTGCCGATGGTGTTGCGCATCGGTCGGATGATGTCGATCAGCCGCTGGTCGCCCGACACGCCCCCGGCGACGAGGTCCGAATGGCCCCCGGCATATTTGGTGAGGCTGTAGACGACGAGTTCGGCGCCCTGTTTCTGCGGCTGCTGCCACAGCGGGCCGAGGAAGGTGTTGTCGATCGCGATCGCGGGCTTCTGATCACCGGGGAAGGCGGCGTCGCGCGCCGCGCGCACCGCCTCGACATCGACCAGCGCATTGGTCGGGTTCGCCGGGCTTTCGAGATAGACGAGCGCGACCTTGCCGCCCTTTTCGTCGGCCAGCGCCCTGGCGCGCGCGAGCAGCGCGTCGAGCTCCTCGCGCGTCGCGCCGGCGGGGAAATCGACGAAGCTGACCCCGAAGCGCGACAGGATGCGCGCGATCAGCGTCTCGGTCGCGGCATAGAGCGGGCCCGAATGGACGACGACATCATTCTGGTTGACCAGCGACAGGAGCAGCGTGGCGATCGCCGACATGCCGCTGGAAAAGACGAGGCTGTCGTCGGCGCCGTCCCATATCGCGAGGCGGTCTTCGAGGATTTCCTGGTTCGGCCCGTTGAAGCGCGAATAGACGAGGCCGTCGGCCGGCCCCTGCCGCTTGCCGGTGATATGTTCGAAGAAGCGCTTGCCCGCCGCCGCATTCTCGAAGGCGAAGGTCGAGGTGAGGAAGATCGGCGGCTTCAGCGATCCTTCGGACAGCACCGGGTCGTAGCCATGCCCCATCATCAGCGTCGCGGGATTGAGCGTCCGGCCGCCGATCGTCTTGATGTCCGCCTTGGGTTTGCCGCGCATGGCCATGAAATGCTCCTTTGGATGAGGTGTTCCGTCTACAACAGCGCCGGTTGCAATTGAAACGAAATCCGCGCGCGGCGCGTGCCACGGCCGCCCCGCCCTACACCAGCATCGCGACGGTCCAGATCACCCCGATCAGCAGCGGCGCGCCGATGATGTCGAGGACCAGCCCGGCCTTCAGCATGCGCGGCAGCGCGATGTGGCCGGTCGACCAGGCGAGCGCGCTCGGCCCGGTGCCCGACGGCAGCATGAAGCCCCAGCTCGCCGCCATTGCGACGGGCAGGGCGAGCAGGATCGGATCGGCCCCCGTCGCCGCGATCAGCGCGGTCAGCACGGGCATGATGCCGCTCGCGGTCGCGACATTGCTCGCGAACTCGGTGACGAGGATGGTCAGCGCGACGATGATCAGCGCCAGCAGGATCGCGGGCATCGCGCCGAGCGGGGCGAGGATGGTGCCGAGCCACGCCGCGAGCCCGCTCTCGGTCATCGCCGCCGCCAGCGCCAGTCCGCCGCCGAACAGCATGATGACGCCCCACGGCGCCCGGTCGGCTTCCTTCCAGACCAGCAGCGGACGGCCCGTCCCGTCGGGAACGACGAACAGCAGCAGGCTGCCCGCCACCGCGATCGTGCCGTCGGTCAGCGCGCCCTTCGGAAACAGCGGCGCCAGCAGCGGCTGCGCGATCCACGCCGCGACGACCAGCAGCGCGACGGGCACGACGCGGCGCTCGGCGCGGCTCCACGTTGTCGCCTCGCCCAGCGCGCTCGCCGCGGCGGCGGCGTCGAAGGGATGGTCCTTCAATCGCTGGACGCGCGCGAGGACGAAGGTGACGATCGGCACGCTCAGGATCACGACCGGCAGGCCGAACATCAGCCAGTCGAGGAAGGAGATGTGCACGCCCAGCGTCCGCTCGATCAGCCCGGCGGCGATCGCGTTCGTCGGCGTCGCGACCAGCGTCCCGAACCCGCTGATCGTCGCGCCGAAGGCGGTGCCCATGATCACCGCACCGGCGAAACCCTCTGTCTCTCCTTCCGGGATGCCCGCCGCCTCGATCACCGCGAGCGCGATCGGGATCATGATCAGCGCGGTCGAGGTGTTGGAGACGAGCAGGCCGATCGCCGCGGTCGCCGCCATGAAGGCGAAGAGCAGCCCGGTCGCGGTCGGCGGCGCGCGCTTGAGCAGCGCCAGCGCGACCCGGCGGTGCAGGCCGACGCGCTCGATCGCCAGCGCCAGAAAGGCGCCGCCCAGGATCAGGAACAGGATCGGCGAATAATATTCCTTGGCGATGGCGTTGGAATCCATCACCCCGAAGCTGGGCACGAGCAGGAAGGGCAGCAGCGCGGTGACCGTCAGCGGCATCGCCTCGGTCATCCACCACACCGCCATCAGCAGCGTCATCGCCGCGACCGCCCAGGCGCCCGGCTCCATTCCCGCGGGCGCCGGCAGCATCCGCATCAGGGCGAACGCCAGCAGCCCGCCGACCAGCCCGAACAGCCGTGCCCCCGTCATCGCACCTCCCTCATCGCGTTCCCCTCATCGCGCCGCGATGCCGATCAGCGCCATCTGGCGTCCATAGCTGTCCTCGCCCCGGTGGCAGGCGCGGCGATAGCTGAAATACTCCGCGGCCTCGGCATAGGTGTCCTGCCCGTCGATCGCGATCCGCGCCACCCCCGCCGCGGCAAGGCGCGCGGCGACATAGGCGGCGATGTCGAACATCGCGTGGCCGGCGCGCGCGGCGGCGAAGAAGCGCTCGTTTTCGGGGTCATCGTCGACGAAGCGCTGCACGAAAGCCTCGTCGACCTCATAGGAGGCGCGGCCGATGCACGGGCCGATCGCGGCGGTGATGCGCGAGGCGTCGGCGCCCAGTCCCTGCATCGCGTCGAGCGTCGCGTCGGTGACGCCCGCGAGCGCGCCTTTCCACCCGGCATGTGCGGCGCCGACGACGCCGGCCTCGCGGTCGGCGAACAGCACCGGCACGCAGTCGGCGGTCAGGATCGACAGCAGGATGCCCGGGGTGCGGGTCGCAAGCGCGTCCGCCTCCGGCCGCGCGGCGGGGTCGCTTGCCGCATCGACGACGACGCAGCGGTTGCCGTGGACCTGATAGAGGCCGGCCAGCGCCGCGCCGGGCAACAGCGCGTCGGCGGCGCGGCGGCGGTTCTCGGCGATCAGCGCGGGATCGTCGCCCGACCCGAGCCCGCAGTTGAGCGAAGCGAGGTCGCCGCCCGACACCCCGCCGCGGCGTCCGAAGAAACCGTGCGGGACGCCCTCCAGCGGCGCGGCGGTGCGAAAGGGCGGGGTCACAGGTCGAGCCTCCAGATGCGATCTTCGTCGATATGGTTGCCGACCCGGAAAGCGTTGCGGCCGACGTCGACGAAACCATAGCGGCGATAGAAGGCCTGCGCGCGCGGATTTTCGGTGAACACCGACAGATAGAGGATGGCGGCGCGCTCGCGGGCCCAGGCGATGCTCCATTGCATCAGCGCGGCGGCGACCCCGGTGCCCTTCGCCGCCTCGCCGACATAGAGTTGGTGCAGTTCGGTCGCATCGTCGGCGGGCTGGCCTTCGGGCAGCGCGAAGTCGATCGGGCCGAGCTTCGCAAAGCCCGCGATCGCGCCCCCTGCATCGCGCACCAGCCCGATCGTCCAGGCGGGGTCGGCGATCTGCGCGCGGATGCGCGCGGGCGGGTTCCAGTCGGCGAGGAAGGCCGCGAGGTCGGCGGGGTCGTAGAGAGGGCCGAAGGTGTCGACGAAGGCCGCTTCGGCAAAGCGCGACAGCGCCTCGGCATCGTCGGCGCGGGCGGGGACGACGGCGGCGGTCATGCGGTCACTCCGGAAAGCCGGCGGGGCGCGGCCAGCCGGCCGCCGACACCGCGAGGCACTGGAACAGCTCGCCCATCTGGCCGGGCTCGACCAGCCGGTCGCGCTGGCCGCGCAGTTCGGCGGCGCGCGCGGGCGCCGCGGCGCTCAGCGTTTCGAGCCGCGCGTCGATTCCCATCGCGCTCAGCCAGATGCCCTGTCCGACGGGGCCGAGGACGTGGGTCGAGGGGCGCCGCGCGGCATGGGCGAGCGCGGCGAAATCGACATGCGCGGTCAGGTCGGCCTCGCCCGGATCGGCGAAGGGATCGGCGAAGCGATGCGCCTTCACCGCCTGCAGCGTGTCGCCCGCCGCCGGGCCGCTGTAGCCATAGTCGACGGCCAGCATCGCGCCGCCCTGCCGCGCGAGGCGGGCGCTGCACTTGTGCATGACCGCCGCCGCCGCCGGGGCGGTCTCGACGATCGTGCCCTCGCCGCGCACGCGCAGCGCCGGGGGGATGATCTCGTCCACCGGCGTGTCGCCGGGGACCGCGACGAGGCGGCCGTCGCGGCGCTCGACCATGCGCTCGCGCCAGCCGTCCGCCGTCCGCACATATTGATGGATCGGCAGCGCGTCGAAGAATTCATTGGCGACGACGATCAGCGGCAGGTCGTCGGGCAGGGCGTCGACCGCGTCGTGATGCTCGGCCGACGACAGGCGCGCCGCCTGCGCCGCGCGCAGCACCGGGCTCGCCTCGACCAGATGGATGCCCTGCGGCGCGCAGCCGAAGCGCGCGAGCGTGCGCAGCGCGTCGGCGGCCAGCGTGCCGCGGCCGGGGCCGATCTCGACATAGCGAATCGCGGGGCTGCCCGCGCGCCGCCACAGGTCGGCGATCCAGATGCCGATCATCTCGCCGAACATCTGGCTGATCTCGGGCGCGGTGGTGAAGTCGCCGGCGGTCCCCAGCGGGTCGCGCGTCGCATAATAATGCGCGTTGGCGGCCGCCATATAGTCGGCGACCGTCATCGGCCGTCCCGCCGCCACTTCCCTGATCAGCTGCGCCGGCGTGGGCGGGCCGTCACGCAATGCTGTCGGGCCCCGCGATCGGCTCGACGCGCTGGCGGCGGCCCCTGGCGGTCGCGACCAGCCAGATTCCGGCGATCAGCATCGGCACCGTCAGCGTCTGCCCCATCGTCAGCCCCCACGGCAGCGTGCCGAGCTGGACGTCGGGTTCGCGGACGAATTCGAGCGCGAAGCGGCTGAGGCCATAGAGGATCGCCGCCATGCCGAACAGGAAGCCGGGCTTGTAGCGCGCATCGGTGCGCCAGAAGATGAAGGCGAGGACGAGGAAGGTCACGACGCCCTCCAGCCCCGCCTCGTAGAGCTGGCTCGGGTGGCGCGGGTCCATCGTGCCGCTGCCCGGAAAGATGATCGCCCAGGGCACCGTCGTCGGGCGTCCCCACAGCTCGCCGTTGACGAAATTGGCGACGCGGCCGAAGAAGAGGCCGAAAGGCACGACGCACGCGATATAGTCGCAGAAGCGCAGGAAGCTCAGCTTTTCCTTGCGCGTGACGTACCAGATGGCGATCAGCACGCCGACCACGCCGCCGTGCAGCGACATGCCGCCGTCCCACAGGCGGAAGATGGCGATCGGGTCGGCCAGATAGGCGCCGAGATTGTAGAAGAGGACATAGCCGATGCGGCCGCCGAGGATGATGCCGAGCATTGCATAGAAGATCATGTCGTCGGCGTGGCGACGCGCCATCGGGGCGCCCGGCTGCGCGATTAGCCTCAGCAGATACCAATAGCCGACGAAGATGCCGGCGAGATAGGCGAGCGCGTACCAGCGGATCGGCAGGCCGAAGACGTGGAAGGCGATTTCGCTGTTTTCGCCCATCAGATCATGGAAGTTCAAATATTGCGTTGCTTCGGCTAGAAGCGCAGGAAATGTCATAAAGGCTCGGCCCTTCCCCAGGAGAGGCCTTTCCCCATAAGGGGTAAGCGCACCGAGACCAAGAGGAGAGATACTGATGCCATCCGCGCTCGACCTGCGCCTGGACGCCGCTTACGAACAGATCACCGGCCCCGGAGGGCTCATCCAGGTCGGATCGGTCGAACGCTTCGGGCGGGACCTGCCGTTCATCACCAATGCGCCGACCAACCTCGCCGACTATGTCGCCTTCTTCTGCGCGCAGCACGGCGACGCGACCTTCCTGGTCGAGGGCGACGAGCGCCTGTCGTTCCGGCAGACCTATGCGGCCGCGCGGCGGGTCGCGGCGGCGCTGGTCGAAGGGCACGGGGTGCAGCGCGGTGACCGCGTCGCGATCGCGATGCGCAACGCCAACGCCTGGTGCGTCGTCTATATCGGCGTGCTGCTGGCGGGCGGCTGTGCGACGCTGCTCAACGGCTGGTGGCAGGGCGGCGAGCTGGCGGCGGGGATCGCCGACAGCGAGGCGAAGCTGGTCATCGCCGACCCGCAGCGCGCCGAACGGCTCGCCGGAACCGCGCACGGCGCGACGGTGATCACGCTCGACATCGCCAGGCCGATCGACGAGGCGATCGCGCCGATCACCGACGCGGGCGGCAGCGCGGAGACCGAATTGCCGCGGCTGACCGGGCAGGACCTTGCGACCATCCTTTTCACCTCGGGATCGACCGGCCAGTCGAAGGGCGCCTATTCGCGGCACGAGGCGGTGGTGCAGGCGGTCTTCAACTATGTGACCCAGACCGCCAGCATCGTCCATCTGCTGACCCAGGACGGGCTGATGTCGGACATCCAGCCCGCGACGCTGATCTGCACGCCGCTGTTCCACGTCACCGCCGAGATTCCGGTGTTCCTGCAAAGCTTCGCGCTGGGGCGCAAGCTGGTGCTGATGCCGAAATGGAACGCCGAAGAGGCGATGCGGCTGATCCAGGACGAACAGGTCAATTATTTCGTCGGCGTGCCGCTGATGAGCTACGAGATCCTCGTCCATCCGAACCGGTCGAAATACGACCTGTCGACCTGCAAGAGCTATGCGGGCGGCGGTTCGCCGCGTCCGCCCGAGCACGTCAAGCGCCTCGCCACCGAGATGGGCGACGGCAAGCCGCTGCTCGGCTACGGCCTGACCGAGACCAACGCCGTCGGCTGCGGCATCATCAACGAGAATTATCTCGAAAAGCCGCTGTCGACCGGCCCGGCGTCGAAGCCGCTCGTCGACCTCGCGATCCTCGACGACGACGGCAACGCGCTGCCGCAGGGACAGGTCGGCGAAATCTGCATCCGCTCGGTCTGCAATTTCGAAGGCTATTGGAACAATCCCGAGGCGACGAAGGCGGCGATCTTCGCCAACGGCTATTTCCGCTCGGGCGACCTCGGCTATCTCGACGCGGACGGCTATCTGTTCATCGTCGACCGCAAGAAGGACATCATCATCCGCGGCGGCGAGAACATCAGCTGCCAGGAGGTCGAGGCGGCGATCTACGAACATGACGACGTGAACGAATGCGCGGTGTTCGGCCTGCCCGACGAGCGGCTGGGCGAGGTGCCGGGCGCCGTGTTGTGGACGAAGCCGGGCAGCGCGCTCGATGCCGCGGGGCTGGCCGATTTCCTGAAGGCGCGCCTCGCGCCCTTCAAGGTGCCGCAGCGCATCTGGATCGCGCGCGATCCGCTGCCCAAGCTCGGCACCGAAAAGATCGACAAGGTGACGCTGCGCACCCGCTACCGCGAGGAATATGCGGCGGAGGCGGCCGCCTAAGGTCTGTGGGATTCAGATTGCGGCTTGTTCCGGGTCGTGTGTCCCCGCGAAGGCGGGGACCCATCTCCGGTCGGCGCAAGATGGAACCGGTGGGAGATGGACCCCCGCCTTCGCGGGGGAACACGACTTTTACAAATCAACGCGATATGATCTGAATTCCCGCAGTTCTTAGACTGTCCCGCCGTAGCGCTTCGAGGTCGTCCGGCCCCGAACGTCGTGCCGGCTTTCGCTGGGATGACGGACAATCGGGCATTGCGTGCACGACGCGGGCTCCGCGCCGCGACCGGGACGACATCGGCGATCCTGCATGCTATGCCGGCAACCGAGCGCAACCAAATGCCGCCACGGGGGTTCTGAACCGAGACCTATGTCGATCCTGCGTCCCTTCCTTACCCGCGTCGTGCGCCGCGGCAGGTTGACCGTCGTCATGCCCGACGGTCGCGAAGAGCGTTTCGGCGAGCCCGAATCCGGTTTTCCGGAGGTCACCGTCCGCTTCCGGAACCGGCGCGCGATGCGCCGGATCATCTTCGATCCGCGCCTCGGCGCCGGCGAAACCTTCATGGACGGCGACCTCCAGATCGTCGAGGGCGACATCATGGAGCTGATCGCGCTGCTGCGCATGAACACGCCGTGGGACCGCGGGGCGAAGCTCAAGGACAAGACCGTCTTCGGCGAATGGCTGGAAGGGGTGCGGACGCGATTCAACTCGATCAACCGCCGCCGCAGCGCGCGCGCCCACGTCCATCATCACTACGACATCGGCAACGATCTCTATCGCCTCTTCCTCGACGACGACATGCAATATAGCTGCGCCTACTGGCCGCGGCCGGACATGACGCTGGAGCAGGCGCAGGCGGCGAAGAAGGCGCATATCGCGGCAAAGCTCGCGCTCGCGCCCGGGCAGCGCGTGCTCGACATCGGCTGCGGCTGGGGCGGGATGGCGATCACGCTGGCGAAGCTGGAGCAGGTCGAGGTGCTGGGCATCACCCTGTCGGACGAGCAGCTCGCCCTCGCGCGCCAGCGTGCGGAGGCGGCGGGGGTCGCCGACCGCGTGCGCTTCGAACTGATCGATTATCGCGACCTTGCGGCGCGCGAGCCGGGGCGCTTCGACCGCATCGTTTCGGTCGGCATGTTCGAACATGTCGGCGCGCGCAATTTCGAGGCCTTCTTCCGCGCCTGCGCGAACCTGATGACGGCGGACGGGGTGATGCTGCTCCACACCATCGGCCGCTTCGGGGGGGCGGGATCGACCGACGCCTTCACGCGCAAATATATCTTCCCCGGAGGCTATATCCCCGCGCTCAGCGAGACGGTGGCGGCGAGCGAGAAATGCCGGCTGATCGCCACCGACGTCGAGACGCTGCGCCTCCACTATGCGCTGACGCTGCGCCAATGGTATGCGCGCACCGTCGCGCACGAGGCACAGATCGTGGCGATGATGGGCGAGCGCTTCTTTCGCATGTGGACCTTCTACCTCGCCGGCGCGACCGCGGCGTTCGAGAGCGGCAGCATGGGCAATTACCAGATCCAGTTCGCCCGCAGCCGCCGCGCGCTGCCGCTGACGCGGGATTATATGGGCGAGGCGGAAGCGCAATATGGCGCGATGTAATCCGTAGTTGACACGTCTGACCGTGTAATCTATAGTTCACATATGATCGAAATTCGGCGCACGGACGATTTCATCCAGTGGATTGCCGGACTTCCGGGACGTTGCAGCACGCGCTCGTATCGCAAAGCGCCTCAATCGTCTTGCGACGGGTAACTCGGGGGATGTCAAATCGGTCGGCGGCGGAGTCAGCGAACTGCGCTTCACGTTCGGGCCCGGATATCGCGTTTATTTTACGAGGCGGGGCGATGTCGTGGTGATCCTGCTGTGCGGTGGCGACAAGGGATCGCAATCGCGCGACATCGAAAAGGCCAAGGCGATGGCGAAGGAGATCGAATGATGGCTATTGAAACCAAAATCTGGGATCCGGCAGAACTTCTTCGCACGCCCGAGGATATCGCCGCCTATCTCGACACCTATCTGGAAGACGGCGACAGCGAGGAAATCCGCGAGGCGTTGAGGACCATCGCTCGCTCGCAAGGCATGACGGCGCTGGCCCGCAAGACCGGTCTGACGCGGGAAGCCCTCTACAAGGCGCTGGGTGAGAACGGCAATCCGACCCTCGATACGCTGGTCAGGATATGCAGGGCATTGGGGCTGCGACTCTCGCTGGCGGCGTGAAAAGGCGGAAACGGGTTCGGCATGGCGAGGGCGTAGGTCAGCCTGCGGAAGTCGGCGGAATTTGACACCGGCGCGCGGGGCGTGCGATGTTTTGATATCCCGTCCATAGCCAAAGGAGACAGGCCTGCGCGCCAGCAGGCACGATGTCATGCATTCCATCACGACCGAAACCCTCTCGATCGCTGCTGTTTTTCCCTTCCTTGCCGACCTGCCGCCCTGGGCCGAGACCTTGATCGGCCTGGGCCTGCTCCTCACCATCGCCTGGGTCGTCAACTTCATCGTCAAGCATGTCGTGTTGCGCGTCGCGCTGCGCTGGCTGCCGCAGGGCGGGCCGACGCCGGTTCCCGTCGCGGCAAGGCTTGCCAATGTCTTTCCCGCGCTTGTCATCTCGTCGGGCATCGGAGCGGTGCCGCATTTGCCCGCGGGCGTCGTCACCGTGGTCGGCAATGTCGTCGCCGCCTCCATCATCCTCTTCATCGCCATGGCGATCAGCCGGGCCTTCAGCCTGGGGAACGAGATATACGAGCGGCGGCCCGACGCCGCGAGCCGGCCGATCAAGGGCTATATGCAGGTGCTGAAGATCATCCTCTATGCCGGGGCGGCGATCCTGATCGTCGCGGCATTGATGGAGCAATCGCCCCTGCTGCTGCTGTCCGGCCTCGGCGCGATGGCCGCGGTGCTGATGCTGGTGTTCAAGGATACGATACTCTCGCTCGTCGCGTCGGTGCAGCTCACCTCGAACGACATGCTGCGCGTCGGCGACTGGATCGAAATGCCGCAGCTCAACGCCGATGGCGACGTGATCGACATCGCGCTGCACACGATCAAGGTGCAGAATTGGGACAAGACGATCACCACCATCCCGACGCATCGCCTGATCGCGGAGAGCTTCAAGAACTGGCGCGGCATGTCGGAATCGGGCGGGCGCCGGATCAAGCGGTCGCTGCTGATCGACCAGAACTGCATCCGTTTTCTGACCGCGGACGAAAAGCAGCAATTGCGCCGCCTGCGGCTGATCGACGATTATCTGGAGAGCAAGCAGGGCGAGCTGGGCGAATGGAA
The DNA here is from genome assembly GCF_057401805.1 of Sphingopyxis sp. 550B. Classification (NCBI taxonomy): domain Bacteria; kingdom Pseudomonadati; phylum Pseudomonadota; class Alphaproteobacteria; order Sphingomonadales; family Sphingopyxidaceae; genus Sphingopyxis; species Sphingopyxis sp. 550B. The sequence goes on from NZ_CM171610.1 coordinate 1,709,213, forward strand.
TGCCCGGGTCGAACGGGCCGGGCACGATCCGGTCAACAGCCGCCGCGTCACCAACGTCGGCACCTTCCGCGCCTATGTCCTCGCCTATCTGCGGGCGAACGGTCGCATATCGAAGGACATGACGTTGCTGGTCCGGCAGCTGGCGCCGACGGCGCAGGGCCTTCCCATCGAAATCTATTGTTTCACCAGCACGACCGCGTGGGCGGAATATGAGGATATCCAGTCGGATATCTTCGATCATCTGTTCGCGATCATGCCCGAATTCGGACTGCGGCCCTTTCAGGACCCGAGCGGCGTCGACTTCCGGCTTCTGCGCGCCGCCTGACGTGCTGTTCCTACGCTCCGTGCGCTCGCGGTACGGTCAGAGCGCGATGACATCGAATGGACTCGTCATTGCGGGCGGCGAAGCCGCGCGGCAATCCAGAGCTTGCGTAAACCGCCCTGGATTGCTTTCCCCGGATCAGGTCCATCCTTCGTCATGCTGAACTTGTTTCAGCATCCATGGCCGGACCCTCCCTTTTACGCCGCTTTTCATTCGAGGGCAGGCTATGGACCCCCGGATCGGGTCCGGGGCAGGCTCTGAAACAGGTTGGCGTTTATACCCTTGAGACAGGGACGCTGGTGATCCCCGGCGAAAGCCGGGGTCCATGCGAGGCAGGCGCACGTAGCTGGACCCCGGCTTTCGCCGGGGAACGCTCACCTGTCGGAAGGGGATAATTGCCAAACAAGTTCAGGGTGACGAAAGGGAAAGTTCCGCATGACGAAGGATGTGGCCGCGCCCTTTTCCGCCCCTTCGCCCGATCAGGCCGTTGCGCCGCGCGGGCTGGCCTGCTAGCCGCGCCCGCGTCGTTTCCCGCCAGAAGGTGCCATCATGTCCGAGTCCATCAAGCGCGTCGTCCTCGCCTATTCGGGGGGGCTCGACACCAGCGTCATCCTCAAGTGGCTGCAGACCCGCTATGGCTGCGAGGTCGTGACCTTCACCGCCGATCTGGGGCAGGGCGAGGAACTGGAGCCCGCGCGCGCCAAGGCCGAGCTGATGGGGATCAAGCCCGAGCATATCTTCATCGACGACCTGCGCGAGGAGTTCGTCCGCGACTTCGTCTTCCCGATGATGCGCGCCAACGCCCGCTACGAGGGCGACTATCTGCTCGGCACCTCGATCGCGCGGCCGCTGATCTCGAAGCGGCTGGTCGAGATCGCGAAGCAGACCGGCGCCGACGCGGTCGCGCACGGGGCGACGGGCAAGGGCAACGACCAGGTGCGCTTCGAGTTGTCCTGCTATGCGCTGAATCCCGACATCAAGGTGATCGCGCCGTGGCGCGAGTGGGACCTGACAAGCCGCACCGCGCTGATCGACTTCGCCGAAAAGCATCAGATTCCGGTGCCGAAGGACAAGCGCGGCGAAAGCCCCTTCTCGACCGACGCGAACCTCCTCCACACCTCGTCGGAGGGCAAGGTGCTCGAGGACCCGTGGGAAGAGACCCCCGACTATGTCTATTCGCGCACGGTGAACCCCGAGGATGCGCCCGACGCGCCCGAATATGTCACCATCGATTTCGAGCGCGGCGACGGCGTCGCGCTGAACGGGCAGGCGATGTCGCCCGCCACGCTGCTCGCGGCGCTCAACGACCTCGGCCGCAAGCATGGCATCGGCCGCCTCGACCTCGTCGAGAACCGCTTCGTCGGCATGAAGTCGCGCGGCATGTACGAGACGCCGGGCGGCGAAATCTATGCCCGCGCGCATCGCGGGATCGAAAGCATCACGCTCGACCGCGGCGCGGCGCACCTGAAGGACGAGCTGATGCCGAAATATGCCGAGCTCATCTACAACGGCTTCTGGTTCGCGCCCGAGCGCGAGATGCTGCAGGCGGCGATCGACCACAGCCAGGAAAAGGTGTCGGGCACGGTGCGGATCAAGCTCTACAAGGGCAGTGCCGCCGTTGTCGGCCGCAAGTCGCCGCACAGCCTGTACAGCGAGCGCCACGTCACCTTCGAGGACGACGCCGGCGCCTATGACCAGAAGGACGCGGCGGGCTTCATCAAGCTGAACGCGCTGCGGCTCAAGCTGCTGGCGAAGCGCGACCGCTGATCACGCGGCGCGGCGCGGTTTTCGGCTGGCCGCGCTCGCGCGGCCGAAGCCGGTCGGTCCGGTCGTTTCATGCGCCGTGCCGTCCGCCCCTGCCACCACCATGCAACCGAATCGCGGTAAGGACGTTCCGGGTCCGATGGAGTCTCCCGCCATCGGAACGGGGCGATTTTGCTCGGGAGCGGAGTGGTCCGCCATGGAGAATCCTGCCGCGCCGAACGACGGCGTCTACGAATGGCACAGCCGTTCGATCCTGCTGCCCCGTTTCGGTCTGCTGCTCGACCGCAACGGCACGCACTTCCGCCTGCTGATGCCGGGCGAATATCTGGTGCGCCGGTCGCGGACCAAGGGCAAATGGCTCTACCGTCCGCGCTCGCCCGACCGGGACGGCGCGCCGGACGCGTGGAGCAAATAACGGCTTAGCAGGATGCCCGTCCTGCGCTAAGGGCGGCGGCATGACCGCCCTGCGCTTCTTTTCCGACAATGCCGCCGCGGTCCATCCCGCGGTCATGAACGCCTTGGCCGCGGCGAACCATGTCGACACCGCCTATGACGGCGACGCGCTCAGCCGGTCGCTCGACGCGGCCTTTTCGGACCTGTTCGAAACGGAGTGCGAGGTCGTCTGGATTTCGACCGGAACCGCGGCGAACAGCATCATCCTCGCCCATTTCGTGCGGCCGTGGCAGGGCATCCTCTGCTATGAGGAAGCGCATATAGAGGTCGACGAATGCGGCGCCCCGACCTTCTATTCGGGCGGGGCCAAGCTGATGCCGCTGCCCGGCACGGGGGCGAAGATCGACGCCGACGCGCTGAAGGCGCGAATCGCCGGCATCCGCGCCGACGTCCACCAGGTCCAGCCGGCGGCGATCAGCATCACCAACGCGACCGAATACGGCCTGTCCTGGCGTCCCGACGAGGTCGCCGAGATCAGCGAGATCGCGAAGGCCAGCGGCATGAAGCTGCACATGGACGGCGCGCGCTTCGCCAATGCGGTCGCCTTTCTCGGCTGCACGCCGGCCGACGTCACCTGGCGCGCCGGGGTCGACGCGCTGTCGTTCGGCTTCACCAAGAACGGCGCGATGATAGCCGAGGCGCTGGTGTTCTTCGGCGGCAGCGGCGGCGCGGGCGTGCGCGAACTCAAGAAGCGCGGCGGGCACCTGCTCAGCAAGGGGCGCTTCGTCGCGGCGCAGATCCGCGCGATGCTGAAGGACGATCTGTGGCTCGCCAACGCGCGCGCCGCCAACGCCGGGGCGGCGGCGCTCGCCGCGGCCTGCGGCGACCGGCTGATGTATCCGGTCGAGGCGAACGAGCTGTTCGTGCGGCTGACCGCCGAAGAGGCGGCCGATCTGCGCGCACAGGGATTCGATTTCTACGACTGGGGCGAAGGCGCCGCGCGCCTCGTCACCAGCTGGGATCAGGACGCCGCCTCGACGGCGCCGCTCGCGGCGGCGATCGCCGCGCTATGAGCCAGCCCGGCGCATCGCTCCTCCATCCGCGCGTCCTTATCCCCTTCGCTCTGGTGACGCTGATCTGGGGATCGACGTGGATCGTCATCAAGGGGCAGCTCGGCATCGTCCCGCCGAGCTGGTCGGTGACCTATCGCTTCATCGTCGCGGCCGCCGCGATGTTCCTGTTCGCCGCGGTGCGGGGCGAACGGCTGTGGCTCGACCGCCGGGCCTTCGCCTTCGTCGTGCTGCTCGGCATCGCGCAGTTCACCTTCAACTTCAATTTCGTCTACCGCGCCGAACAGCATATCACGTCGGGGCTGGTCGCGGTGCTGTTCGCGCTGCTCATCGTGCCGAACACGCTGTTCGGGCGGCTGTTCCTGAAGACTCCGCTCGAAGGGCGCTTCCTGGCGGGCGCCGGAATCGCGATCGTCGGCGTCGGGCTGATGATCCTGCACGAATATCGCGCCGCGGCGCTCGGTCCGCAGGCGGTGGTCGCGGGCACGCTGCTGACGCTGACGGGGGTTCTCTCGGCCTCGATCGCCAACGTCATGCAGGGGACGAAGATCGCCCGCGCGCAGTCGATGACGGTGATGATCGCATGGGCGATGCTCTTCGGCGCGCTCGCCGACGGCGGCTTTGCATGGATCACGACCGGGCCGCCGACGATCGAGGCGACGCCCGTCTATCTGCTGGGCGTCCTCTATCTGGGCATCGTCGCCAGCGCGGTGTCCTTTCCGCTCTATTTCAGCGTGATCCGCGCCGTCGGCCCGGGGCAGGCGGCGTGGTCGAGCGTGTTGATCCCGATCATCGCGATGGGGTTTTCGACCGTCTTCGAAGACTATCACTGGGCGCCGCTGTCGATCGCGGGCGGCGCGGTGGCGCTCGCCGGGCTGATCATCGCGGTGGCGAAGCGGCCCGAGCGCCCCTCGGTCAGCGGAAACATGGTATCGGTCGCGGTCGATGCCCCCGAATGCTCGGCCATGGCGAGCGAGAACCCGCGCGACTGACGCCGGAGCGACCTACGAAAGGCTTTCCTACGTTATCGCGCCGTGCCGGCCTTCGACGCATGACTGCTTCAATTTGTGCATACACGCGTCTCCCCTCCCGCTTGCGGGAGGGGTCGGGGGTGGGCCAGCGGCGTTGCATTTGCCCACCCCGCTGCGGCTAGCGAACAAGTTCGCAAGCCTCGCTGCCCCTCCCGCAAGCGGGAGGGGAGGTCGAATGGACGCACGACCCCTCGAACAAAGGGGCGTACCGTGTGCTCTGTATGCCTTGAAATGATGTTGCGCGCTTTTCGCACGCCGCGTCAGTCGTCGCTGACCCGCTCGATATCGGCGCCGACCGCCTGCAATTTTTCTTCCAGCCGCTCATAGCCGCGGTCGAGGTGATAGACGCGGTTGACCTGCGTCTCGCCCTCGGCGGCGAGCCCGGCGATGATCAGGCTCATCGAGGCGCGCAGGTCGGTCGCCATCACCGGCGCGCCGACCAGCTTTTCGACGCCGCGGACGACTGCGGTGCGGCCCTTGACCTGGATGTCGCAGCCCATGCGCGCGAGTTCGGGAACGTGCATGTAGCGATTCTCGAAAATCGTCTCGGTGAACAGCGAAGCGCCGGTGCCCAGCGTCGCCATCGCCATGAACTGCGCCTGCATGTCGGTCGCGAAGCCGGGGTAGGGCGCGGTCGACAGCGTCACGGGTTCGGCGCGGCCCGACATGGCGACGCGGATGCCGCCCTTGACCTCCTCCACCGTCGCGCCCGCCTCGCGCAGCGCGGCGAGCGTCGCCTCCATCTCGGCCGCCTTCGCGCCGACCAGTTCGACGTCGCCTTCGGTGATGACCGCGGCGCAGGCATAGCTTCCCGCCTCGATGCGGTCGGCCATGACGCGATAGGTCGCGCCGTGCAGCCGGTCGACGCCCTCGATGGTCAGCGTCTCGCTGCCGATGCCGTCGATCTCGGCGCCCATCGCGGCGAGGCAGTTGCACAGGTCGACGATCTCGGGCTCGCGCGCCGCATTTTCGAGCACGCACGTCCCCTTGGCGAGCACCGCCGCCATCACCGCATTCTCGGTCGCGCCGACCGACACGACGGGAAAGGTGAACCTGCCGCCGGCCAGCCGTCCGCCCGGCGCACTCGCCTTCACATAGCCCGAGGCGAGCTCGATCTCCGCCCCGAAGGCTTCGAGCGCCTTCAGGTGCAGGTCGATCGGCCGGTTGCCGATCGCGCAGCCGCCGGGCAGGCTGACCGTCGCCTCGCCCGCGCGCGCGAGCAGCGGGCCGAGGACGAGGATCGACGCGCGCATCTTGCGCACGATGTCATAGGGGGCGACGGTCGAGGTCAGCGTCGTCGCGCGCGCGGTCATCACGCGCCCGAAATCCTCCGGCCGCGACCCTTCGATCGTCGTCGAGCAGCCGAGCTGGTTGAGCAGGTGGCCGAAACCGTCGACGTCGGCGAGTCGCGGCAGGTTGCGCAGCGTCAGCGGCTCGTCGGTGAGCAGCGCGCAGGGGAGCAGGGTGAGCGCGGCATTCTTGGCGCCGGAAATGGGGATACGGCCCTTGAGTCGCTGGCCGCCGCGAATGACGATTTGATCCATCGAGCGTGTTTAGCGGATGCGCGGGAGCGCGCAAGCGGTTGCCTCCGGATGCCTGGCACGGCACGGAGGCGCGATGAACGACGGAACAGGCATGGAAGAATCGGTGCACGCGGCTCCGGGGGCGGGGCTGGCGGGATTGTGTGCGCGGCCCTATCTGCTGCTGACGCTGACCGCGGCGTGCTGGGCGGGCAATTCGATCGTCGGGCGGGCCGCGCGCGATTTCGTGCCGCCGATCGCCTTGTCCTTCTGGCGCTGGGCGCTCGCATTGCTGCTGTTGCTGCCGCTCGCCTGGCCGCACCTTCGGCGCGACTGGCCGGTGCTGCGCGCGCACTGGCCGATCATGATCCTGCTGGGGATGCTGGGGATCGGGTCGTTCAATACCCTGCTCTACAGCGGGCTCCAGACCACGACCGCGCTCAATGCGATGCTGATGCAGTCGGCGCAGCCGGCGCTGATCCTGCTGATCGGCGCGCTGCTGATGAAGGAGCGCACGACCGCGCGGCAGATCGCGGGCGTGGCCGTCTCGCTGGCCGGGGTATTGACCATCATCTCGCGCGGCGACCTGCAGGCGCTGCTCGCGCTGCGGCTCAACGGCGGCGATGCGATCATCGGCTTCGCAGTGGTGCTGTGGGCGGTCTATTCGGTGCTGCTGCGCCGCCGCCCGCCGGTTCATCCGCTCAGCCTGCTGGCGGGTTCGATCCTGATCGGGATCGTGGCGATCGCGCCCTTCTATGCCGGCGAACTGGTGCAGGGGCGGCGGATCATCGTCGCGCGCGAAAGCGTGCTGGCCATCGCCTATGTCGCGATCTTCCCCTCGTTCCTCGCCTATCTCTTCTTCAACCGCGGCGTCGAACTGATCGGGTCGGCGGCGACGGGGCAGTATATGAACGTCATGCCGCTGATCGGCGCCGGGCTGGCGATCGCGTTCCTGGGGGAGGAACTGCATCTCTTCCACGTCGCCGGGCTGTTTCTGGTGATCGCGGGAATTTTCGTGGCCGGGCGCAGCATGCAGGCGCCGGTTACGGCGGCCGATGCGGTGGTCCCGGCGCGGCCGTCCGATGGCGGCAGATTCTAGCCCAGCAGTGCCTCTTCGACCTGGGCCAGGCGATCCTTGCCGAAGAACATCGCGTCGCCGACGAAGAAGGTCGGGATGCCGAACACTCCGCGCGCGACGGCGGCCTCGGTATTGGCGGCGAGCTTTTCCTTGATGGCGGGCTCCTGCGTCCGGGCGAGCAGCGCCGGGCCGTCGAAACCGTTGGCCGACAGGAAGGCGGCGGCGACGGCGGGGTCGTCCATCTTCAGCCCTTCTTCCCACATCGCGCGGTTCACCGCCTCGACATAAGCGTCAAGCCGCCCTTCGTCCGCGGCGACGATCGCGCCGCGCATGATCAGCAGGGTGTTGACCGGGAAATGGGGGTTGAGCCGGAAGCGGGTCAGCCCATGCCGTTCGATGAAGCGGCGCATTTCCAGATTCTCGTAGGCGAGCTTTGCCGGCACCCCGGCATATTGCACCATCGGCGCCTTGTTGCCCGTCGCCTTGAAGATGCCGCCGAGCAGGCAGGGAATGACCACCAGTTCGGCGCCGGTGCGATCGAGGATGCCCGGCAGGACCTTCAACGTCAGATAAGCGTTGGGGCTGCCGAAATCGAAGATGAGTTCGAGGGTCTTGGTCATGCTTCAAATCCTTTCCCTTCTCCCCTTGCGGGAGAAGGATAGGGAGCCTTATCGCGAAGCGATTAGGCGGACTTGGATGAGGGGTTGCGAGCGAAGCTCGCGCGATCCTTTGGATCGCATACCCCTCACCCAGCTATGACTAGGCGGCCGAGCCGCCAAGTCTCCGCAACCCTCTCCCGCAAGGGGAGAGGGAATTTCCGTCACCATTTTTCTCCCCATGGGCGAAGGTCGAGTTCGTGCGTCCACGCGCTTCGCGGTTGCTTGTGCAGCGCCACATATTGGGCGGCGATCGCGTCGGGGTTCAGGATCAGGTCCTGCGCCCTGGCATTGTCGAAATCGGGGTGGCGGTCGCGGATGAATTCGGTGTCGATCGCGCCGTCGATCACGACATGCGCGACGTGAATGCCCTGCGGCCCCAACTCGCGCGCCATTGACTGGGCGAGCATCCGCAGCGCCGCCTTCGCCCCCGAAAAGGCGGCGAAGCCCGACCCGCCGCGCAAGCTGGCGGTCGCGCCGGTGAATATTATGGTGCCGCGACGGCGCGGCGTCATGCGTTTCGCGGCCTCGCGCCCCATCAGGAACCCGGCCAGGCACGCCATTTCCCAGACCTTGCTGTAGACGCGCACCGTCGTCTCGCCGATCGGGAAATTCACATTGGCGCCGATGTTGAACACCGCGACCTCGACCGGCCCGACCTCTGCCTCGACCTGATCGAACAGGGCGATCATCGCGTCCTCGTCGCGGGCGTCGGCGGGGAAGGCGCGCGCCTGATGCCCCGCGTCGTGGATCGACTGCGCGAGCCTTTCGAGCGCGTCGGCATTGCGCTCGCGCCGGTTGACGCAGGCGGTCAGCCCTTCGGCGGCGAAGGCGCGCGCAATGGCGCCGCCCGTCGCATCGCCAGCGCCGACGATGACGGCCGCGCGAGTGGATGCTGGATCGGTCACGGGCGAATCTCCTCTTGCGGGTGATAGTAACTATGATAATCATAGTAACAAGAGTAAAAGTCATTCGTCATTCCCGCGAAAGCGGGAATCCAGCGAACCGGCGTTGGAACTGGATTCCCGCTTTCGCGGGAATGACGAACGAAGGAGGGGCTAGAGTTTGCCCAAACGCACCGACCTGTCGAACACCTTCTGCCCGCTCGGCCGCTCGGCCGAGCTGCTCGGCGACCGGGCGGTGCTGCTGATCCTGCGCGAGCTGTTCTTCGGGCGGCGGCGGTTCGAGACGATCGTCGCGACCACCGGCCTTGGGCCGCAGCTCGTCTCGGCGCGGCTCAAGCGGTTGCTTTCGGAAGGGGTGATCGAGCGCCATGCCTATCGCGACCGGCCGCCGCGCCACGAATATCGGCTGACCGCCAAGGGCAGGGATCTGTTCGACGTGCTCTATGCCCTGCGCGGCTGGGCCGAGCGCTGGGCCTATACGCCCGGCGAGACGGGCGGCGGGCCGGCGATGCGCTATGTGCACCGCGCGTGCGGCGCCGATGTCGGGACGGCGACGATCTGTCCGGGGTGCGGCGAGCCGCTGCGCTATGGCGAGCTGAAAGGCGAGCCGTCGCCCGCGCTCCGGGCCGAACAGGCGGCGCGTTCGGGCGGTTGATTTCCCCTTCGGCTTGCCGCTAGAGCGGCGTGCCATGAATCTGCAACGCCCCTTATTCGTTCGTGTCGAGCGAAGTCGAGACACTCACCGGCCTTGCGCCACGCTGATGGGTGTCTCGACTGCGCTCGACACGAACGGGACGATGGGTCAGATTTAACGCTCGATGCTCTAGTCGCAGTGGAGAGGGTAATGGTGCGCGCATTGCAGCCCATCCCGCTGCGAGTAGCGAGCAAGCTCGCAACCCTCGCTGCCCCTCCCGCATGCGGGAGGGGATGAACAGTTTACGCCTTCTCCAGCGTGCACTGCAGCGGGTGCTGGTTCTGCCGTGCCGCGTCCATCACCTGGTTGACCTTGGTCTCGGCGACCTCGTAGCTGAAGACGCCGCAGACGCCGACGCCCTGCTGGTGGACGTGCAGCATCACCTGCGTCGCGCGCTCGATGTCCATGTTGAAGAAGCGCTGGAGCACCATCACGACGAATTCCATCGGCGTGTAGTCGTCGTTGAGCAGCAGCACCTTGTACATCGACGGCTTCTTGGGCTTCGCGCGCGTGCGCGTCGCGATGCCGACGCCGGGGGTGCCGGGCGCGCCATCGTCCTTGTCCGCCATCGCGTGGACCAGATGCGGGATCGAAGCGGGAAGCATCATCGGGGGAATATCGCAAGCCCAGCCGGAATCGCAAGAGGGAGGGGTGGTTAATTCGCCGCGCCGCAAGGGCCGGCGAAAGCAAGAACCGCCCGCTTCCGAAAAGGAAGCGAGCGGTCTTGGGAGTGTCGGCGCGGGCGGGGAGAGGAGGGGGAGTGCCCGCACCAACCGGGAAGAAAAAGGCCCTTAGGCTGCCTTCATCTTCGAGCTGATGACCGAAACGCGGTTCGAGATCGGCGCAAAGCTGTCGTTCGCCAGCTTGACGACCAGCTCGCTGGTCTTCGAGGTCTGCGCGACGGCGGCGTCGAACGCCTTCTTGCTGTTCTCGGCATAGAGCTTCAGGAACTCGGCCGGCGACTTGACGGTGGTGTAGCCCTTCAGCGCGGCGGTGGTGTCCTCGAAGCTCTTGCGGGCGAAGGCAACGCCTTCCTGGCCCAGCGTTTCGAAGCCCTTGGCCGCGATCTTGCCCGATTCGACGATCGCTTCGATGTTCGCCTTGTTGAACTCGGCGGCCTCTTCGGCGATCTTGCCCGACTTCGCCATCGCATCCTTGGCGCGCTGGTTGAAATCGGCGGTCAGGGTCTCGACGCGGGTCTTGGCTTCGTCGGCGAACTTCTTGACGGTGTCGTTCATGGTCTTGAATCCTTTGGTGGCGGCGGCGACCGGCTTCGGCGCGGCCTTGGGGGCGGTCTTCCTGGCAGCCGCCTTCTTGGGGGCGACCTTCTTGACGGCCGGCTTCGCGGCCTTCTTTTGGACCGGCTTGGCCTTCGCCTTCACGGTCGGGGTCTTGGGCGCTTCGGCCTTCGCGGGCGCCGGGGCGGCGTCTGCGGTCACGGCCGGGGCAACCGGAGTCGCCGGCTTGGCGGCGGTTTCCAGCGTCGCGGCTTCGAAAGCCTTTTCAGCACTGTCCATCTTGGTAGCCATCGAAACAACTCCTTTATGTTGCAGTGCACAATATAGGAGGGAGTCGTCGATTTCAAGAGATTTTTTGTGCGCTGCACAAAAAATTCGTGGCGCCCGTCGGGGGCCGCTATATTCGCGCGATATTACCGCTGCTTGACATAGCGGCCGGGGGCATCCTCGATCGCCTTTTTCTTGCCCTTGCCGGGGATGCGCGCGCCCTTGGCGGCCGTTTTCTTGCCGTCCTGCGCCGAGATCCAGCCGATCCAGTGCGGCCACCAGCTTCCCTTGGTCTCGGTCGCGCCGGCCTCGAACTCGGCGAGCGATTTGGCGTCGTTGTCGCCGGTCCAATATTGATATTTGTGCGCCGCAGGCGGGTTGACGACGCCCGCGATATGCCCCGATCCGGCGAGCACGAAGGTCCTGGGACCCGACAGATGGTCCATCAGCCGCCAGACGCTGGCGAGCGGCGCGATATGATCCTCCCGTCCCGCCTGGATATAGGCGGGGGTCTCTATCTTGCGGAGGTCGACGGGCGTGCCGCACACCGACAGGCTGCCGGGAAGGACGAGGCGGTTGTCGCGATAGAGATCGACCAGATATTGCCGGTGCCACTTCGCGGGCAGGTTGGTCGTGTCGCCGTTCCAGTAGAGCAGGTCGAAGGGCGGATAGTCGTTGCCGAGCAGATAATTGTTGACGACATAGTTCCAGATCAGGTCGCGGCCGCGCAGGCTGTTGAAGGTCGCCGCCATGTAGCGCCCATCGAGGAAGCCCGGCGCCGACAACTGCTGGAGCAGCGCGAGATAGCTATCGTCGACGAACAGCTTGAGGTCGCCCGCGAGCTCAAAATCGACCTGCGCGGTGAAAAAGGTCACCGACCTGACCTTGTCCGCCTCGCCCCGCGCCGCGAGCATCGCCAGCGTCGCGGCGAGCGTCGTCCCGGCGACGCAATAGCCGATCGTATGGACGTGCGGCACGCCGAGCAGGTCGCGCACCGTGTCGATCGCATCGACCTGCGCCGCGACATAATCGTCCCACACCACGTCCTTCATCGAGGCGTCGGCCGATTTCCACGACACCATGAACACCGACAATCCCTGATCGACAGCCCAGCGCACGAAGCTTTTCTGCGGGTTGAGGTCGAGGATGTAGAAGCGGTTGATCCATGGCGGGAAGATGACGAGCGGGACGGTGAAGACCTCCGCGGTCGTCGGGGCATAATGGATGAGCTGGTAGAGTTCGGTTTCGTGGATGACCCTGCCGGGAGTCGTCGCGATATTGACCCCGACCTCGAACGCGTCGGTATCGACATGGCTCAATTGCCCGCGCGCGAGGTCCGCGAGCATGTGCTTCAGCCCCTTGAGCAGGCTTTCGCCGCGCGTCTCGACCGCGCGCTTGATGACCTCGGGATTGGTGATCGCAAGGTTGGTCGGCGACAGCGCCTCGGCGGTCGCCTTCGCCGCGAACTCCAGCTTCGCGCGCGCTTCGGGGTCGAGGCCCGAAAGCTGGCGGGTGGTGGCGAGCATCTGGTCGGATAGCAGGCCGTAGGTCTGGCGAATCAGCGCGAACACCGGGTTCTGTGTCCAGTCGGGATCGGTAAAGCGCCGGTCCTTCGGTGCGTCGGCCGGTGCCGCGGGCGCAAAGGGCGGTTGCAGCGTCGCGAGCGACGACCAGAACTGCACCCCCTGTTCCCACATCCTGGCGCTCTGTTCGGCCCACATCTGCGCCGCGGGGTTTGCCAGCCAGGTGGCGGGGTCGAACGGCGACGCCGCGCCCGCGCTTCCATCCTTGTCGGTCTGCCTGTCAGCCCCGGCCTGCCCCATCGCATGGTCGAGCATCATCTGCTGCGCGCGGGCCATCACGCTCGCCCAATGCTGCATGTCGTCGGGGGAGGGGATGAAGGGGTTCGGCGTCGTGCCGTTGTCGTCCCCGCCCGTATTGCCGCCCGCGTCGCTCATGCTCGTTCCTGCTGGTCAGTGCCGATATTATGCCTATAACAAGCCGCGATGCGGCTGGCGAGATTGCCGCTCGCGTCAAGGCCGAACTTAACGAAAAGGAGTTGTTCCAGTTCCCATGTCCGAGGATGAATTCTATCGCATCAAGCGCTTGCCGCCCTATGTCATCGCCGAAGTCAACGCGATGCGAGCGGCAGCACGCGCGGCGGGCGAGGACATCATCGATCTGGGGATGGGCAACCCCGACCTGCCGCCGCCGCAGCACGTCATCGACAAGCTGTGCGAGGTCGCGCAGAAACCGGACGCTCACGGCTATTCGCAGTCGAAGGGGATTCCGGGGCTGCGCCGCGCGCAGGCCAATTATTATGCGCGCCGCTTCAACGTCGAACTCGACCCCGAAAGCGAGGTCGTGGTGACGATGGGGTCGAAGGAAGGGCTCGCGAGCCTCGCCACCGCGATCACCGGGCCCGGCGACGTCGTGCTCGCGCCGAACCCCAGCTATCCGATCCACACCTTCGGCTTCATCATCGCCGGGGCGACGATCCGCAGCGTGCCGACGACCCCCGACGAGAATTACTGGCGGGCGCTCGACCGCGCGATGGCCTTCACCGTGCCGCGTCCGTCGATCCTGGTCGTCAACTACCCGTCGAACCCGACGGCCGAAGCGGTCGACCTCGCCTTCTACGAACGGCTCGTCGCCTGGGCGAAGGAAAACAAGGTCTGGGTGCTCAGCGACCTCGCCTATTCGGAGCTGTATTACGACGGCAACCCGACGCCCTCGATCCTTCAGGTGCCGGGGGCGAAGGATGTCGCGATCGAATTCACCTCGATGTCCAAGACATACTCGATGGCGGGCTGGCGTATGGGGTTCGCGGTCGGCAACAAGCGGCTGATCGCGGCGATGACGCGCGTCAAATCCTATCTCGACTATGGCGCCTTCACGCCGATCCAGGCAGCCGCCTGCGCGGCGCTCAACGGCCCGCAGGACATCGTCGCGCGCAACCGCGACCTGTATCAGAAGCGCCGCGACGTGATGGTCGAAAGCTTCGGCCGCGCGGGTTGGGAGATTCCCAGTCCGCCGGCATCGATGTTCGCCTGGGCGCCGCTGCCCCCCGCGCTGCGGGACATGGGCAGCCTCGAATTCTCGAAACAGCTTCTGACCCACGCCAAGGTCGCGGTCGCGCCGGGCGTCGGCTATGGCGAGGACGGCGAGGGCTTCGTCCGCATCGCGATGGTCGAGAATGAGCAGCGCATCCGGCAGGCGGCGCGCAACATCCGCAAGTTCCTGCAGATGCACGGCGTCAATACGCCGTCGGTTGCGGCGGGCGGCTGACCGGTGACCGGGCGGGCGGGTCGCGGCCCATGAACGGACGGGACTACCGGTTCGCGGCGGAGCGGCCGGCTTGACGATGGCGGCGGACGCGAGCGCGATTGCGCAGACGATCCAGTTGTCGGTGACGCCGGTATTCCTGCTGGTGGCGACCGGCAGCCTGCTCAACGTGCTCGCGGGCCGGCTGTCGCGCGTCGTCGACCGTTCGCGGGTGCTGATGGCGCGCTGGCCGGAAACCGAGGGTGATGAGCATGCGCGCGTCGTCGCCGAACTGCGCGCCGCCGACCGCCGGATGCGGGTCATCAACAATTCGATCCTCGCCGCCGTCGCCTGCGGCATCGTCGTCTGCCTGCTCGTCGCGCTGCTGTTCACCCAGGCGTTCACCGGCCTGAACCTGGGGGTCGCGGCGTCGTGGGCCTTTGCGCTGGCGATGCTGCTGCTGCTCGCGTCGCTGCTGCTGTTCCTCCTCGAGGTGCGCCTTGCCATTCGGGCCATTCAGGTGCCGATGGATTTGCTCGAGGGCGAGGAAGCCGGGTGGCTGCGCCGGTCGCGGCGCTAGACCGTGATGACATCGAATGGAATCGTCATTGCGAGCGGCGGAGCCGCGCGGCAATCCAGAGTGTGCGGTAACCGCTCTGGATTGCTTCCCCCGGATCAGGTCCGGGGTCGCAATGACGAAGTGGGTCAATCTAAAGTCATCAGAGTCTTGAGCGCCGTGTCCTAAGTCCGAACCCTTTGCCCTGAGCCTATCGAAGGGCTTGTTCTTTCCTTTGGCGCCGCAAGAAGAAGCACGGTGCTTCGACAAGCTCAGCACAAACGGACGAGCGGTTCGGATTTAGTACTCGCTGCTCCGGCACTTTTCATGCCGGTTCGGGCGGCGCCCCGGGGCCAGCGAAATTTTCGGCGCATCTCCGTCGATACATGGAGCGGTTCCGGTTCCCCGGCGACAGATGGCCATGCCCGATGGCGCCGCCTCGTCTGGACCCCGGCTTTGGCCGGGGAGCGGATATGGCGGATGAAGCATCCCCATTTTTTTTGCTGCACGCGGGCCCGGTCGCCGTAACGGCAAAGCCGGCGCGGTCTTTCGCACCGCTTTCAGCGCCATTGACACGCTCGTTTGGCCTCTGCACCCATGGCGGCGGAGAGACGAATGAACGATAAATCTGCCCTTGCACCGGGGCTCGGGTCGCCGCCCACGGACGGCATGGGCACGGGGACGCGCGCGACGCTGTGGCTCCTGCTGATCGTCTATATCTTCAATTTCCTCGACCGGCAGATCGTCAACATCCTTGCCGAACCGATCAAGGGCGACCTCGGCTTGACCGATACCGAACTCGGGCTGCTCGCCGGCCCGGCCTTCGCGGTCTTCTATGCGCTGCTCGGCATCCCGATCGCGCGCCATGCCGACAAAGCCGGGACGAACCGCGTCCGGCTGATCGCGCTGGCGCTCGCCATCTGGTCGGTGATGACTGCGGTGTGCGGGCTAGCGCAGAATTTCGTGCAGCTTCTCCTCGCGCGGATCGGCGTCGGCGTCGGCGAGGCGGGCTGCACCCCGGCGGCGCATTCGCTGATCACCGACAGCGTGCCGGCGGCGAAGCGTTCGTCGGCGATCGCCTTCTACGGCCTCGGCGTCCCGGTCGGCTCGCTGCTCGGATTGATCCTCGGCGGCGTGGTCAACGACCTTTATGGCTGGCGCATCGCGCTGATGCTCGTGGGCCTGCCGGGATTGATCCTCGCGCTCGTCGTGCTCTTCGTCATGCGCGAGCCGCGCCATCACCGCGTCGCGGAGGCGACCGCCGCTTCCGCGACCGCGGCGCTTCCCGCAAGCGCGGCGCTCAGGGAGGTCTTCGCCTCGCGCGCCTTCGTCTACATCCTGATCGCGGCGTCGGTGACGGCCTTCCTCGGCTATGGCAAGGCGTTGTGGACGATCAGCTTCTTCATCCGCAGCCACGGCCTGTCGACGACCGAAGCGGGGCTGTCGATGGCCGTGGTGCTGGGACTGGTGGCGGCGTTCGGCACCTGGCTGGGCGGCAAGGTGGCGGACGTCTTCGGCCGGCGCGACAAGCGGCATATCCTGACCTTTCCGGCCTATGGCATGGCGATCGTCGCGCCGCTGCTGTTCCTCGGCTATTATATGGAGGACTGGCGGGTCGCGATGGCGCTGCTGATCGTGCCCAGCATCGTCAATTCGGCCTATTACGGCCCCGCCTACGCCTGTGTGCAGGGACTGGTGCGGCCGCAGGCGCGCGCGGTCGCGGCGTCGATCATGCTGTTCGGGCAGAATCTGATCGGGCTCGGGTTCGGGCCCTTCCTGTTCGGCGTCCTGTCCGATGCATTGGTGCCGAGCGTCGGCGGGGAAAGCGTGCGCTATGTCCTGTACGGCGCCGCGTGGCTGGGGTTGATCCCCGCCTTCTTCTTCTGGCGCGCCAGCCTGCGCCTGACGGCGGAGCTCAAGACGGGTTAGAAGGGCGGACGCTCGGCGGCGCGCTGCGCTTTCGCCGCGTCGATCCACCAGCACAGATCGTCGGCGAAGCGCGGAAAGGCCTTGATCAGCCGGCCGCCGTCCTCGCCCGCGGGCAGGCCCGCGGTATCGAAGGCGCCGCCGATCCGCGCCAGGCTGAGCGGGGTCGAGGTGACGACCATGCCCATCGCGCCCAGCGTGGTGCGCCACGCCGTCGCGGCGCGGATGCCGGCGAAGGGGCCCGCCGAGTAGGACGCGACCGCGGCCGGACGCCACGCGAACTGCGGCAGATAATGATCGACGAGATTCTTGAGCCCCGGCTGCAGGCCGCCGTTATATTCGCCCGCCACGAAGACGAAGCCGTCGGCGGCCGCGATCCGGTCGGCCAGCGCGGCCATCGCCGCGGGCGCTTCGCCCTCGCGATAGTCGCTGTGCCGCCGGTCGAGCATCGGCAGGTCGACGGCCTTCGCATCGACCAGTTCGGCGCGGTCGCCGCGCGCGGCGAGGGCTTCGACGATCCAGCGGGCGAGCTTGATGCCCTGCCGGTCCTGGCGATAGCTGCCGTAGAAGACGAGGATGACGCGGCTCATGCGCCTCTCGTGCCACGTCTGCCGCCCGAACGGAAGCGGGTTGCGCCTGCCGGGCGCGTGTCTAAGCTGGATCGGGGAGAAGTGGGGGAGAAGGATATGCGCGTATACCGCACGCCGGACGACCGGTTCGCCGGGTTGCCGGACTGGCCCTTTGCGCCGCAATATGTCGAGATCGCGGACGGTCTGCGCGTCCATCATGTCGATGAAGGCGACGCCGCGGCGCAGCCGGTGCTGATGCTCCACGGCGAGCCGACCTGGGGGTATCTGTATCGCAAGATGATCGGTCCGGCGGTCGATGCCGGGTTTCGCGTCGTCGTGCCCGACCTGATCGGCTTTGGCCGGTCCGACAAGCCGCTTGAGGCATCGGCCTACAGCTATGCGCAGCAGGTCGCGTGGATGCGGCAGTGGATCGAGGCACTGGATCTGAAGGACATCATCCTCGCCTGTCAGGACTGGGGTTCGCTGATCGGCCTGCGGCTGGTGGCGGAAATGCCCGAGCGGTTCGCCGGCGTCGCGCTGTCGAACGGCGGCCTGCCGGAAGGGCAGCCGGCGCCGCGCGCCTTTGCCATCTGGCGCGCCTTTTCGCGATACAGCCCGGTCTTTCCGATCGGGCGCATCGTCAATGCCGGGGCGAAGCGGTCGCTGACACCAGAGGAAATCGCCGCCTATGACGCGCCCTTTCCGACGCGCGCGTCGAAGGTTGCGGCGCGTATCTTCCCGTCTTTCGTGCCGCTGGGCGACAATGTCGCGGTGCCCGACCAGAAACGGGCGTGGGCGGCGCTGGAGGCATTCGACAAGCCGTTCCTGTGCTGCTTTGCCGACGGCGATCCGATCACGCGCGGCGGCGATGCGCTGTTCGTCGAGCGCATCCCCGGCGCGCGCGGCATGGCGCACCGTACGCTGCACGGCGGGCATTTCATTCAGGAGAACGACCCGGCGGGCTTCGTCGCCGCGATCCGCGACGTGGCGGCGGCGCGCTAGGCAGTCGCCCTCTTTCGCGCCGGAACGAACCGGACCGCGGCGGCGGCGATCAGCAGTAGCGCCGGCGGGATATACATCGGGGCGATCGCCGCGCGGCCCCCATAGCTGACCATGAAGATCAGCCAGATGTACCAGACGCCGGCCTTGTGCAGCCGCTGCCAGTTCTTTGTGCCGAGCGTCCGCACGGCGCCGTCGAACGAGGTCGCCGCGAGCAGGGCGATGAAGACATAGGCGATTCCCCCGCCGACGAGCGTCGAGATCGGGGGCGGAGGTGTCCGGTCGCCATAGGCGCCGAACAGCCACAGGATGGCGAGCAGGTGGATGAGGTGCGAGAAGGCGAAACCGAGCCCGAGCCAGCGCCGGTTGCGGATCGTCCAGCGTGTTGCCGGCGTCGACCGCAGCCGGAAGAGCGCACCGGCGGTGAAGGCGGCGACGAACAGGAGAAGCGAGGAGCGCGCGCTCGCGCGGATCAGCATGCGCGTGCCGTCGATTCCGCTGCCCGCGATGGCGAGGACGATCGCGCTCATCACGAGCAGCATCGCCATCAGCAGGATCAGCAGCCGCCCGCCTTCGCTCCATCCATCGGTTCGCGTCGCCATAGGCCCCCTCCCGATGGCAGGGTTATAGCGCGTTCGCGCGCGCTTCCTAGTCGCTGAACGGATCGCGGATCAGGATAGTGTCCTCGCGCTCGGGACTGGTCGAGACGAGCGCGATCGGGGTTTCGATCAGTTCCTGCACGCGCTGGATATATTTGATCGCCTGCGCCGGCAGATCGGCGTAGCTGCGCGCGCCCGCGGTCGATTCGGCCCAGCCCTCCATCTCCTCGTAGATCGGTTCCACCGCGGCCTGATCGGCGGCGTGGCTCGGGAAATAGTCGAGGATCTTGCCGTGCAGACGGTATCCGGTGCAGATGCGCACCTTCTCGAACCCGTCGAGCACGTCGAGTTTGGTCAGCGCGATGCCGGTGACGCCCGACACCGCGCAGCTCTGCCGCACCAGCACCGCGTCGAACCAGCCGCAGCGGCGCTTGCGGCCGGTGACGGTGCCGAATTCATGCCCGCGCTCGCCGAGCTGCTGGCCGGTCTCGTCCTCCAGTTCGGTCGGAAAGGGGCCGCTGCCGACGCGCGTCGTATAGGCCTTGGCGATGCCGAGCACGAAACCCACCGCCGAGGGGCCGAGGCCCGAGCCCGCCGCCGCGGTGCCGCTGACGGTGTTCGAACTGGTGACGAAGGGGTAGGTGCCGTGGTCGATGTCGAGCAGCACGCCCTGCGCGCCCTCGAACAGGATGCGCGCGCCCGCCTTGCGCACCTTCTTCAGCCGCTTCCACACCGGCTGCGCATATTCGAGCACGAAGTCGGCGATCTCGGCGAGGTCGGCGAGCAGGCGCTCGCGGTCGATCGGCGGCTCACCGAAGCCCGCGCGCAGCGCGTCGTGGTGCGCGGTCAGGCGGTCGATCTGCGGTTCGAGATGGTCGAGGTGCGCAAGGTCGCAGACGCGGATCGCGCGGCGGCCGACCTTGTCTTCATAGGCGGGACCGATGCCGCGCCCGGTGGTGCCGATCTTCCCCGCGCCCGCCGCCGTCTCGCGCAGCGCGTCGAGGTCGCGGTGAAAGGGCAGGATCAGCGCGCAATTGTCGGCGATGGCGAAATTGTCGGGATTGATCTCGACCCCCTGTCCGCGCAGCTTTGCGATTTCGTCGCGCAGCGCCCACGGATCGAGCACGACGCCGTTGCCGATGATCGACAGCGTGCCGGTGACGATGCCCGAGGGCAGCAGCGACAGCTTGTAGGTCTGGTTGCCGACGACGAGCGTATGGCCGGCGTTATGCCCGCCCTGAAAGCGGACGACCGCGTCGGCCCGATTGGCGAGCCAGTCGACGATCTTGCCCTTGCCCTCGTCGCCCCATTGCGACCCGATGACGGTGACATTTGCCATGATGCTGTCCTGCTGAATGCGGCCCGGTCCGGCCCGGCGCGGGCTTAGCGGATTTGGCCGCAGAGGCAAGGGGCGGGGCGTGGAATATGCGGTGGGTCCGTGCCGGATCCCGGTCGTGCAGGGGAACACCCCCAAGGTCGTTTGTGCTGAGCTTGTCGAAGCACCGTCCTTCTTCTGCGGCGCCTGATAGAAAGAACGGCCCTTCGACAAGCTCAGGGCAAACGGTGCATATTTAAGGCATGATGCTCTATACCGCGACCGGCCCGTCGGGCCCCAGGCTCCACCCGCAACCGAGTCGTCCGGCCTCGTCGGCGTCGGTGAGCGCGGCGATCGTCCGCCAGCCATCGGCGCGCAGGCTGGCGGCGAGCGCCGCGTCGTGGCCCAGCGGCAGGAAGATGCGGCGCTCGGCCTCGTTCGCGGCGCCCAGGCCGTCGTCGATCAGCGGGTCGGGATAGAGCGAAAAGCCGACCGCCGGCTCCTCCTGTTCCTCGCCGAGCGGGATCGCATAGCCGCCGCCGCGGCCGATCGCGTCGCCATGGCCGGGAACGAAGATCTGGAAACCGAACCAGCTTTGATAGGCGAAGCCGTGGCGCTCGGTGGGATCGAGGGTCAGCGCGGCGCGCTGGCGGATCGGCGCGGCGATCGCCTCGAGCGCGTCGAGGCGGCTTGCCAGCGTGCCGTCGCGGTCGAAGGCGCGCAGGTCAGCGAGCGCGCGGTCGAACGGCCCGGTCGCGCGGAGCAGCGGCAGATAGGCCTGGGCGCCGAGACGGACGAGCGCGCCCGCATCCTTGGCGTCGAGCGCGTCGCGCAGATTTTCGCGGTCGGCGGCGACGGGCAACGGACCGCTGGCGAGCAGGTCGACGACGTCTGGGAGGGTGAAGTCGATCGTCGCCGATCCGATCCCCGCCGCGTCGAGCGCGTCGATCGCGACCGAGACGATCTCGCGCGCCGCCGCGACGCTGTCGCTGCCGATCAGTTCGGCGCCGACCTGCAGCATCTCGCGCGCCGGGCGAAGCTGACTCGCGCGCAGCTTCACCACCTGCCCCGCGTAGCAGAGGCGCAGGGGGCGCGGCGCGGCGGCGAGCAGGGAGGTGGCGATGCGCCCGACCTGCCGCGTGATGTCGGGGCGCAGCGCCAGCGTGCGCTGCGACACCGGGTCGGTGAAGCGCAGCAGGTCGCGCGCCGCGCGGGCGTCGTCTCCGCTCAGCGTCTCGCGGAACTCGGCGAGCGGCGGCGCGACGCGGCCGTAACCGTGCGCGCGCATCGCATCGACCAGCGCGCGCGTCACGCGCGACGCCGCCTCCGCCTGGCGCGGCAGGCGGTCGCGGAGGCCTTCGGGAAGCAGAGCGGGGGCCTTGGTCATGGGGCTGGCCTTAGGAGGGTGAAGGCAGGGATTCAACCGACCTCGAAATCCGTTCGTGTCGAGCGTAGTCGAGACACCCCGAAGGGAAGCGTTTCATCGATGGGCATCTCGACTTCGCTCGATGCGAACGGGATTTGAAAAGCTGGCTTAAAACGTCAGTCCCTTCACCGTCTTCACGCCGGGAAGCTGGCAGACCTGCCACAGCAGCGGTTCGGGCATCGGCGAATCGAGGCTGAGCAGCAGCACCGCTTCGCCCCCCGCGGCGCGGCGGCCGAGGTGGAAGGTGCCGATGTTGAGCCCCGCCTCGCCGAGCGCGGTGCCGATGCGGCCGATGAAGCCGGGCGCGTCCTCGTTGACGATATAGAGCATATGGCCGTCGAGGTCGGCCTCGACCTTGATCCCGAACATCTCGACGAGGCGCGGTTCGTTGTTGCCGAACAGCGTGCCCGCGACCGACCGATCGCCCGCCTCGGTCGCCACGGTGACGCGGACGAGCGTCTGGTAATCGCCCTCGCGGTCGTGGCGCACCTCGCGCACGTCCAGCCCGCGCTCGCGCGCGAGGTGGGGGGCGTTGACCATGTTCACGCTGTCCGAATAGCGCCGCATCAGGCCGGTGAGCACCGCGGCGGTGATCGGCTTCATGTTGAGCTCGGCCGCCGCGCCCTCGACCTCGACCGAGATCGTGGTCAGATTGTCGTGCGCGAGCTGGCCGACGAGGCTGCCGAGCTTTTCGGCAAGGCTCATATAGGGGCGCAGCTTGGGCGCTTCCTCGGCCGACAGGCTGGGGACGTTGAGCGCGTTGGTGATGCCGCCGGTCAGCAGATAGTCCGAAATCTGCTCGGCGACCTGGATCGCGACATTGACCTGCGCCTCGTCGGTCGAGGCGCCGAGGTGCGGCGTGCAGATGAAGTTCGGCGTACCGAGCAGCGGATTGTCCGCGGCCGGCGGTTCGGTCGCGAAGACGTCGAGCGCGGCGCCCGCGACATGACCCGAATCGAGCGCGTCCTTCAGCGCCGCCTCGTCGATCAGGCCGCCGCGCGCGCAGTTGATGATGCGCACGCCCTGCTTGGTCTTGGCCAAATTCTCCTTCGACAGGATGCCGCGGGTCTGATCGGTCAGCGGCGTGTGCAGCGTGATGAAGTCGGCCTTTGCCAGCAGCGTGTCGAGGTCGACCTTCTCGACGCCCAGTTCGATCGCGCGCTCGGGGGTCAGGAAGGGGTCGAAGGCGACGACCTTCATCCTCAGGCCCAGCGCGCGTTCGGCGACGATGCTGCCGATGTTGCCGCAGCCGATCAGGCCGAGCGTCTTCGACGTGAGTTCGACGCCCATGAAATCATTCTTCGGCCATTTACCCGCCTGTGTCAGCGCATTGGCTTCGGGGATCTGCCGTGCCAGCGCGAACATCATCGCGATCGCATGCTCGGCGGTGGTGATGCTGTTGCCGAAGGGGGTGTTCATCACGACGACGCCCTTCTTCGACGCTTCGGGGATGTCGACATTGTCGACGCCGATCCCGGCGCGGCCGACGACCTTCAGATTGGTCGCGGCGGCGAGGACGTCGGCGGTGACCTTGGTCGCCGAGCGGATCGCGAGGCCGTCGTAATCGCCGATGATCGCGATCAGCTCGTCCCTGGTCTTGCCGGTGATCTCGTCGATCTGGATGCCGCGCTCCTTGAAGATCTGCGCGGCCTTGGGGTCCATCTTATCGCTGATGAGGACTTTGGGTGTGGTCATTTCGGTGACTTTCAAAAATGCCGTTCGTCCTGAGCCTGTCGAAGGACAGTTCTTCTTTTGGACGTCGGAAGAAAAGGGCGGCCCTTCGACAAGCTCAGGGCCAGCGGAAAAGAGGGAGCGTCAGGCCGACAGTTCGGCGTAAGCCCAGTCGAGCCACGGCCCGAGCGCTTCGATGTCGGCGGTGTCGACGGTCGCGCCGCACCAGATGCGCAGGCCCGGCGGCGCATCGCGATAGCCTGCGATGTCATAGGCCGCGCCCTCGGCTTCGAGCAGGCCGGCGAATTTCTTGATGAAATCCGCGTCCGCGCCGGCGACCGACAGGCAGACCGAGGTTTTCGACCGGCTCGCCGGATCGGCTGCGAGGTGGCTCAGCCAGTCGCGGTCCGCGACGATCGCGTCGAGCGCCGCGGCGTTCGCATCGCTGCGCGCCTTCAGGCCGTCGAGCCCGCCGAGCGCCTTTGCCCATTCGAGCGCGAAGATCGCATCCTCGACCGCGAGCATCGACGGGGTGTTGATCGTCTCGCCCTTGAACACGCCCTCGGTCAGCTTGCCGCCCTTCGTCAGGCGGAACACCTTGGGCAGCGGCCATGCGGGGGTGTGGCTTTCGAGCCGTTCGACCGCGCGTGGGCCGAGGATCAGCACGCCGTGCGCGCCTTCGCCGCCCAGCACTTTCTGCCAGCTGAAGGTCGCGACGTCGATCTTGTCCCACGGCAGGTCATAGGCGAACACGGCGCTGGTCGCGTCGGCGAAGCACAGCCCCTGCCGGTCGTCGGCGATCCAGTCGCCGTCCGGCACGCGCACGCCGCTGGTGGTGCCGTTCCAGGTGAACAGCACGTCATTCGACCAGTCGACCTGGTTCAGGTCGGGAAGCTGGCCGTAATCGGCGCGGACGACCGTCGGGTCGAGCTTGAGCTGCTTGGCGGCATCGGTGATCCAACCTTCACCGAAGCTTTCCCAGGCCAGCGCCGTGACCGGCCGCGCGCCCAGCATCGTCCACATCGCCATTTCGAAGGCCCCGGTGTCCGATCCGGGGACGATGCCGATGCGGTGCGTGTCGGGCAGGCGCAGCATCTCGCGCATCAGCTCGATGCAAAGGGCGAGACGCGCCTTGCCGATCTTCGCACGATGCGAACGGCCTAGCGATTCGGTAGCGATCTTCTGGGGGGACCAGCCCGGCGGCTTGGCGCAGGGACCGGAAGAGAAAAAGGGACGCGCAGGCTTGGCCTGCGGTTTACGCACTTCAGTCATGTCAACTCTCCTTACAGAGAGCACGCGCGGCGTTGGGACCGCGTGGCCCGGCGCCGCGTTTAAGGAGGAGGGCGCAACTGTCAAATGATTTGTGCGGGCGGCGGCGATGCGGGGGCTTCCGCTCGCCGATCTCCATCGCCGAGAATAGAGGGGCATCGCATCATTTGCGACGAACCGCGAAGATGGTTTACGGGCTGTTAACCCTTTCGTCGATAATTTGACGGCATGGCGATCCCGACGGTCTTGAAGCCCCGAATGCTCGTTGCGGCCACCGCGGCCTTTGCGCTGTCGGCCTGCTTCGGCGCTCCCGACGTGATGAAGCGGTCCGATGCGAAGCGTCCCGGCGCGACGACGGTCCAGCGCCCGCAGGTCACCGGCGCGCCGTCCTTCACCAGCACCGACGCGCAGCAATGCGCCTTCGACCTCAAGCAGGCGGGGGTGCGCTTCACGCCGCTGCCGAACCAGGATCATGGCGGCGGGTGCAGTTCGATCGATTCGGTGAAACTGCTCGACATCGGCACCCCGGTGACGAACCTCGGGCCGATGACCTGTCCGCTCGCGCGCAATTTCGCGGCTTGGGCGCAATATGCGGTGCGCCCCGCGGCGCGGAAATATTTCGGGACCGAGGTCGTGAAGATCGAGACCTATGGCACCTACAGCTGCCGCAACATCTATGGCGGCCGGTCGGGGCGGCTGTCGCAGCACGCCTATTCGAACGCGATCGACGTCGCTGGCTTCGTGCTCGCCGACGGGCGGCGGATCATGCTCGACGGTGGGTGGAAGGGCGATAGGCCGTCGCAGGACTTCCTGCGCGCGCTGCACAAATCGGCGTGCCGGCGTTTCGGAACGGTGCTCAGCCCCGACTATAACGCCGCCCATTACAATCATTTCCACCTCGACATGAGCGGCAACGGTTTCTGCCGCTGACTTGGCAAGCGCGGCGCGGGCGGCTAGCTGCGGCGGCATGGCAAAAGACAAGCAACCCCATCGCTCGCGTTTCCACAAGGCCAAGGACGACGCGCAATTCGCCCAGCAGGCGACCACCACGCCGCAGACCGCCAGCGCCGCCTATCGGCTGGCCTTTCAGGACACCGATTTCCTGCTGCGCGAGGATCTGCGCCCGGTCCGTTTCCAGCTCGAACTGCTCAAGCCCGAACTGCTGCTCGACGAGGCGGGGATCGAGTCGACCCTCGTCATCTATGGTTCGGCGCGCATTCCCGAGCCCGGTCAGGCCGATGCGCTCGAAACCGCGGCGACCGACGACGTCCAGCGCAACATCGCGCGCCGGCTGAAGGCGAAGGCTAAATATTACGACGAGGCGCGCCAGCTTGCGCGGCTTGCGAGCCAGACGCCGTGCGACGACCGGGGATGCCGGCATTTCGTCGTCTGCTCGGGGGGAGGCCCCTCGATCATGGAGGCGGCGAACCGCGGCGCGGCGGACGAGGGGCGCGAGTCGATCGGGCTCAACATCGTGCTGCCGCACGAGCAGGCCCCCAACCGCTACGTCACCCCGTCGCTGAGCTTCCAGTTCCACTATTTCGCGCTGCGCAAGATGCACTTCCTGCTCCGCGCGCGCGCGGTCGCGGTGTTCCCCGGCGGCTTCGGCACCTTCGACGAGATGTTCGAACTGCTGACGCTGATCCAGACGGGCAAGATCAAGCCGATTCCCGTGCTGTTGTTCGGCAAGAGCTTCTGGAACCGGGTCGTCGATTTCGAGGCGCTGGTGGAGGAAGGCGTGATCAGCGCCCGCGACCTCGACCTCTTCGCCTTCGTCGAGACGGCGGACGAGGCGTGGGGCATCATCCAGAATTTCTACGCGAACGACGATCATCATTGACCGGACCGTCGCTTCGGCGAAAGCCGGAGCTGCGAGCAGCCCGGACAGATGGAAATCGCCCGGCCGGCGCTATTCCGACTGCGCCGCCAGATAGAGGATCAGCGCCTTGCGTTCGGCGGCGTCGGGGATGCCGGCAAAGGCCATGCGGGTGCCGGGGAGATTCTTCATCGGCGCGGCCAGATAGGCGTCGAGCGCGGCTTCGTCCCAGACGCCGCCTCTGGCCTTCATCGCGCCCGAATAGGAGAAGCCGGGGTGCGAGGCGACCGCGCGGCCGACGATGCCGTGCAGGTTCGGACCGACCCCGTTGCGCCCGTCCTTGTCGATCGTGTGGCAGGCGACGCAGCGCTTGAACAGCGGCTCGCCCATCGCCGCGGTCGGTTCCACCGCAGCCGCAGGCTCAGCCGGTTCTGCCGGTGTCGCGGATTCCGACGCCGGATCGTCCGTGGAGGCGGGCTGGTCCGGCTGTCCGCAGCTGGCGAGCGCGAAGGCGACCGCCAGCAAGGCGGGCGCGCGGCGCATCACTTTTTCGCTTCGGCCGGTGCAGGTGCGGCCGCATCGGCGGGCGCGGCAGCCGCGTCACCTGCCGCGGGCGCGGCGCCCTCTGCCGGGGCTTCGCCTTCGGCGGCGGCGTCTTCAGCCGGCGCGGCTTCGGGCGCGGGCAGCGGCAGGTTGGACCCCATGCTGTTCATATAGACGATCAGGTTGGCGCGATCCTCGGGGTTCGACAGGCCGGCGAACGACATCTTCGTGCCCGGGGCATATTTGCGCGGGCTCGTCACCCACTTGTCCATGCCTTCGAAATCCCAGTTGCCCGGGACGCTCTTCAGCGCATCCGAATAGGCGAAGCCGGGAACGTGGCCGTGCGGCTTGCCCAGCGCGCCCCACAGGTTCGGGCCGATGCCGTTGGCGCCGCCCGAGTTGATCGTGTGGCAGGCGGCGCACTTCGCGAACACCGCCTCGCCCTTTGCCGGATCGGCGGCGGCGAGCAGGTTGGCGAGCGGCACGGCCGATTCGGCGGCACCCCCGCCACCTTCGGCGTCCTCGATCGGATAGCCGGGCTTTTCGGGGTTGTGGCTCGCAAACAGCATCCCGGTCCCGATCGACAGGCCGAGAGCGCAAATACCGGCGAACAATACCCAGCCGGCAATAGTGTTGTTGCGATTGTCCATGCTTGCAGCCCCGTTCGCTGGCGCCCTTGATCAACAGGCGCATGATATGATTGGCCGCTCCCTTACTGGTGCGCGCGCGGCGGCGCAAGGGGATGAAATCGGCGACGCCGCCATTGCGCCGCCGCGGACGGCCCGCTATGCGCCGCGGCGCAGCTGGGGAAGGCAGATATGGGCAGCTATTCGGCGTCGGCGCAGCGACTGGTGGACGAGATGAAGGCGGCGGCGCTGGCCGAGCCCGCGCGCGGCCTGGCGTTTCAGGGCGCCCCCGGCGCGAACAGCGACCTTGCTGCGCGCGAATATGACCCCGACGCGCTGCCCTTGCCCTGCTATGCCTTCGAGGACGCGATCGACGCGGTGCGCGAAGGGCGCGTCGACCGTGCGATCATCCCGATCGAGAACAGCCTGCACGGCCGCGTCGCCGACATCCATTTCCTGCTGCCCGAATCCGGCCTGTCGATCGTCGGCGAGCATTTCCTGCGCATCCGCTACGGGCTGATGAGCCGCGACCTCGGCCCGGTGACGCGCGCGATGAGCCACGAGCAGGCGCTGGGTCAGTGCCGCAAATGGCTGCGCGCGAACCGGATCGACCCGGTGGCGCACAGCGACACCGCCGGGGCCGCCGCCTGGGTCGCCGACAGCGACGAGGTCGGGCTCGCCGCGCTCGCACCGCCGCATGCCGCCGACCTGTACGGCCTGACGCTTCACGCGACGGGACTCGAGGACGCCGATCACAATATGACGCGCTTCGTCGTCCTCGCGCGCACGCCGCGCGATACGCAGCCGCAGGGCGTGCCGCTGATGACGACCTTCGTCTTCGAGGTGAAGAATATCCCCGCCGCGCTCTACAAGGCGCTCGGCGGCTTCGCGACCAACGGCGTCAACATGACCAAGCTCGAAAGCTATCAACTCGGCGGCAGCTTCGCGGCGACCAAATTCTATGCCGACATCGTCGGGGCGCCGGGCGAGGAAGCCGTCGACCGCGCGCTGGAGGAACTCGATTTCCAGACCAAGTCGGTGAGCCTGCTCGGCACCTATCCGATGGCGCGCGTGCGCGGATAGCGTGGCACTGGAACCGGCCGGTGCCTAACTGCCGCGATGGCGGAGCATCCGTGCGGTCGTGAAGCTCTGGATGATGAACAGCGTCACCAGGATGCTCGCGACGAACAGGCCGAACAGGTCGAACGCCGAAAAACCGGTGCCCGCCACCATGTCGGGGCCGACGAGCGGCATCGCCGCGGTCATCGCCATCAGCATCAGCCGCAGCTCGGTAGGGCCGCCCGCGAGATAGGAGAGGCGGAATTCGCCGATGATCTTCGCCGCCAGAAAGGTGTGGATCGACAGCATGAAATAGCCGGTGACGGCGAGCAGCGCGACTTCGAAGCGCATGTGCGGACCGAGCCCCAAGGCGCCGATCATCAGGAAGGTCGCCATCGCGTCGACGCTGTGATCGACGAAATAGCCGTAGGCGGGACGCTCGATCCGCCGCCAGCGCGCGAGGCTGCCGTCGAGCGAGTCGCCGAACCAGTTGACGACATAGCCGGCGAGCGACAGGCCGAGCCATTCATTGTCGAGCCAGCTCAGCATGTAACCCGCGGCGACCATCAGCGCGCCGACGAAACCGAGCAGGGTGAGCTGATCGGGCGTTACCCAGGCGGGCAGGCGCGCGCACAGCCAGTTCAGAAGGCGGCGCTCGCTGCGCGCCAGAATATTGTGCTGGATACGCGTCGGGGCCTTCATCTCGGCGCTCGGGATACCGGACATGTCTGCCTTTCGTTTCTGGCTGTCACATCTGCGTCAGCCAGACGTCACCGAACCGCCATAGAGCGAAAGGCCGCGCGGCGAAAGGGCGCTGGAGCCGGCCGCCGCTTCAGTCGCGATGGGCCGTTAATCGCGCCAGGGGCCGATCTCCCCGACCTCGCCGATGGTGCGGAAACGCGCGGCGCCGTCGATCCACGCGACTTCCCACATCGGCGCGGGGCGTGCCCATTCGCCGATCACGAACAGCGGCAATCGGTTCGTCGTGACGAAGGCGAGGTCGTCGGGGGTTGGACCGGGAACGATGGTTTCGGGTCGCTGGTGCAGCCGCACGACCGCGAGCGTGCCCGCGGGCGGGGCGGGGAGCGACTGGCGCACCGAAAAGCCGAAGCTGCCCGCGACGGCGGGAAAGCCCTTGTCGTCGCGCGCGAGCAGCAGAATCTTGTCGCCGGTGCCGAGCGGGCCGCCGACCGTCCGGCCCACCGCCTTGCGGCCGACGACGGCCGCGAACTCGCGCAGGTCGCTTTCGGCGACGGGTGCCGGCGCAGCGGTTTCGGCGGGGGGAGGGGCCGCGAGCGGATCGAGGGCGAAGGCGGCGAGCAGAAGGGCGATGCCGGTCAATGCGCGTCGCCCCAGCTCTTGCCGACTCCGATCTCGACGTCGATCGGGACCGACAGCTTCAGTATCGGCTCGGCAGCGCCCATCATCACGCGGCGGATCACCGCGCCCGCGGCTTCGGCCTTGGCCTCGGGGGCTTCGAAGACCAGTTCGTCGTGGACCTGCAACAGCATCGTCACGTCGGACAGTCCGGCATCGGCGAGCGCCCCGGGCATGCGCGCCATCGCGCGCTTGATCAGGTCGGCGCTGGTGCCCTGGATCGGTGCGTTGATTGCAGCGCGCTCGCTGCCCTGCCGCTCGTTCTGGTTCGCGGCCTTGATGCGCGGGAACCAGGTTTTGCGGCCGAACAGCGTCTCGGTATAGCCATGTTCGCGCGCGCCCTCCAGCGTGGCCTGAATATAGTCGCTGATGCCGGGAAAGCGCTCGAAATAGCGGCTGATCAACGCTTGCGCCTCGTCGGGCGTGATTTCCAGCCGCCCCGCGAGGCCCCAGCGCGAAATGCCGTAGAGGATGGCGAAGTTGATCGTCTTGGCCTTGGCGCGCGTATCGCGGTTGACCTCGCCGAACAGCTCGATCGCGGTCGCGGCGTGAATGTCCTGCCCCTGCGCAAAGGCCTGTTTCAGTTCGGGCACATCGGCCATGTGCGCCGCGAGCCGCAGCTCGATCTGGCTATAGTCCGCCGCCATCAGGACATGGTCCGGCGCAGCGATGAAGGCGTCGCGGATCTGCCGACCGACCTCGGTACGGATCGGGATGTTCTGAAGGTTCGGGTCGGTCGACGACAGCCGCCCGGTCTGCGCGCCGACGAGGCTGTAGCTGGTGTGGACGCGGCCGGTCTTCGCGTTGATCTGTTGCTGCAGCGCGTCGGTATAGGTGGATTTCAGCTTGGCGAGCTGCCGCCACTCGAGGACCTTCCGCGCGATCGGCACGCCGTCGCGCTCGAGCCGTTCCAGTTCGTTCTGGTCGGTCGACCAGTCGCCCGACTTGCCCTTGCGCCCGCCCTTCAGGCCCAGCTTGTCGAACAATATCTCGCCGAGCTGCTTGGGGCTGCCGATCACGAACGGCTGGCCCGCGAGCGCATGAATCTCGCCTTCCGTGCGCAGCATGGCGTTCGCGAACTCGCCCGACAGCCGCGCCAGATAGTCGCGGTCGACCATGATCCCCGCGCGCTCCATCGCCTCGACGGTCGCGACGAGCGGGCGATCGACCATCTCGTAGACGCGCGTCCCGCCTTCGAGCGGCAGGCGCAGCTTGAGCAGCCTCCACAGCCGCCACGCGACCTCGGCATCCTCGGCCGCATATTCGGTCGCCCGCGCCAGCTGCACCTCGGCGAAGCTGATCTGCGACTTGCCGGTTCCGCACATCTCCTTGAAGGTCAGGCAGGTGTGATCGAGGTGAAGCTTGGCCAGTTCGTCGAGCCCGTGGCCGTGCTTGCCCGCGTCGAGCGCGAAGCTCATCACCAGCGTGTCGTCATAGGGCGCGATGCGCACGCCGTGCTGCGCGAGCACGCCGATGTCATATTTGAGGTTGTGGCCGACCTTGAGCACCGCCTCGTCGGTGAACAGCGAATGGAGGCGGCCGAGTGCATCGGCGACCGGCACCTGTTCGGGTTTTTCGGCGAACATGTCGGTGCCGCCGTGGCCGAGCGGGATGTAGCAGGCCTTGCCCGGACCGGTCGACAGGCTGACCCCGACGAGCGTCCCGGTGACGCTGTCGAGGCTCGCGGTCTCGGTATCGACCGCGACGACATGCGCGGCGCGCGCCGCCTCGATCCAGCGGTCGAGCGCCTCGATCGTCGTCACCGTCTCGTAGAGCGAGCGGTCGATCGGCAGCATCGGCGGCAGCGTCGGGGTCGAAGGCGCGGCGGCGGCAGCGCCCGCATCCACCGCGCGCGGCAGCGTCGGCGGACCGCCCGGCGTCGTCCCGGTGTCGAGCTTCGCCGACAGCGAACGGAAGCCATGCTCGTCGAGGAAAAGCTTCAACGGCTCGGGCGGGATGGCACCCAGCCGGAAATCCTCCATCGGCTCGGGCAGCGGGCAGTCGCGCTTGAGGTCGACCAGAATGCGCGACAGCCGCGCCATCTCCGCATGTTCGATCAGATTGTCGCGCAGCTTCGACGGCTTCATCGTCGCGGCGCCCGCCAGCGCCGCCTCCAGGTCGCCATATTCGACGATCAGCTTGGTCGCGGTCTTGGGTCCGACCCCGCGCACGCCGGGGACGTTGTCGACACTGTCGCCCATCAGCGCCAGCACGTCGCCGACCAGTTCGGGACCGACGCCGAATTTTTCCTGCACCGCGTCGAGACCGAGCCGGACGTTCTTCATCGTGTCGAGCATGTCGACCTCCGGCGCGCCATTGCCCTCGCGGACGAGCTGCATCAGGTCCTTGTCGCTGCTGACGATGGTGACGTCCCACCCCTCGCGCACCGCGGCCTCGGTATAGCTGGCGATCAGGTCGTCGGCCTCGAAACCCTCCATCTCGATGCACGGCAGCGAGAAGGCGCGCGTCGCGTCGCGGATCAGCGGGAATTGCGGAACCAGGTCGGCGGGCGGATCGGGCCGGTTCGCCTTGTACTGGTCATAGATTTCGTTGCGGAACGACTGGCTCGAATGGTCGAGGATGACGGCGAGGTGCGTCGGGCCGTCGGCGGCGTGCAGATCCTTCGCGAGCTTCCACAACATGGTGGTGTAGCCATAGACCGCGCCGACCGGCACGCCCCGGGGGTTCGTCAGCGGCGGCAGGCGGTGATAGGCGCGAAAGATGTAGCTGGAGCCATCGACCAGATAGAGGTGATTCTTCTCGGACATGGCGGCGGTGTAGCAGGGCGGACCCGGCCTAGCGATAGGCGATCCGGCTCCGCCACGCCGGCCTTGTCAGGGCCAGCTTTCGGTGTCGTGATCGGGATGCTGGCGGTTGCTCGCGGCGATGGATTCGGCGATACCCGACATCGTCTGCTCGGTGGTGCCTTCCTCGCGCAGCGTGACGAGCGTCTCGAACCAGGGCATCCGCGCCTCGATGCCGAACTGCATTTTTGGCGGAAAGCGCGCGGGCTCGTCGAGCGATCCGGTCGTGACGCTCAGATGCCGGCTTTCCGGATAGTCATAATAGAGCGGCGTCCCGCAGTCGCGGCAATAGCCGCGCTCGACCTGGTCGGAACTGTTGAAGATCGCGGGCGTGCCGCGCGTCCAGCGCAGCGCATCCTTCGGCACGCCGACCAGCGCCGCGAAGAAATGCCCCGTCGCCTTCTGGCACATGCGGCAATGGCAGATGTGCGATGTATCGAGCATCGCCGACGCATGATAGCGCACCGCGCCGCACTGGCAGCCACCGGATGCTTCGGTTTCGATACGGGTCGGGGTCATCCTCTTCGTCTCCTCATGCGGACGGGATGGTCCCCTTTCCGATCACTCCCCACTCGATTGTAAACAAGCACACAAAACCCTTTAGTGACAACAATTTGCAAGAACTATCAGGCTCAGTGCCATGAAAAATACCATGACCAGATCATGAGGTTGAACACGGCTTGCGCCGGCAGCGTTCACGCTCCTGGTCGGCGATCTCGCCCGGCTGCAATGCTAGCTCAGCATCGGTCATGCGCTCCAGCACGTCGCGTAGGCGGATGGTGCAAGGAATGGGCGGCAGCTCGAACTCATAGCCGCCGGCGATCATTTCGGCCGCAATCTCCTCGGTGATGAAAAACGGCTCGTCGTCTTGGTTCGGCTTCTTCATGCCCTTTCCTCCTGGCGCTCATCCTGGCCGACAGCGGCCAGGGCATCGGCTTCCGTCAATGCGTCCTCCACGAACGCGCCGTGCTGCTTCGCTTCGGCCTGGCTGACCTCGGCCCATATCCGTTTCACCTGGGCCGCACTGTACCCGGCCAGCTCGGCGGTCTTGTTGATGCTGTAGCCGGACTTGCGCAGCGCGACAACTTGGGCGCGGCGCTTCGGATCAGCACGGCGGCCCTTGTACCGCCCGGCCTGGCGGGCCAACTCAATGCCTTGGCGCTGGCGTTCGCGCCTGTCCTCGTAGTCGTCGCGGGTCATCTGCAAGGCCAGGCGAAAAAGCATGATCTGCACGGCTTCCAGCACGATCTTGGCGACGCCCTGGGCCTCGGCCGCCAGGTCGGATAGATCGACCACGCCAGGGACGGCCAGGCGTGCGCCTTTGGCCTGTATCGAGGCCACCAGGCGCTCGGCCTCGGGCAAAGGTAGGCGGCTGATGCGGTCGATCTTCTCGGCAATGACCACCTCGCCGGGCTGTAGGTCGCCGATCATGCGCAGCAGCTCAGGCCGGTCGGCGCGTGCGCCGGATGCCTTCTCACGGTAGATGCCGGCGACGTAGTAGCCGGCGGCCTTCGCGGCCGTAGTGATCGCCTCTTGGCGTTCCAAGTCCTGCGCGTCGGTGCTGACGCGCAGATAGACCCGCGCCACCATCGGCGCGGCTACTGGCTTCGTCCTGCGCATACTTGCGGGCTCCTTTGGGCATACTCAAATGCACCCATCTTAAACTGGCAGGCCAATTTATCACATATCGATCTAAATGCGCCTAGCTCATTTTTACAGCTTAAATGAGCTATTGAGCACACTCCATATTTCGACTATTATTGAAACATGGAAACGATAAATGCTGTAGCCGCCCTGGCGGCCATCGCTCAAGAATCGCGCCTCGCGGTGTTCCGGCTTCTCGTCCAGGCCGGCCCCGCCGGCATGGCCGCCGGAAAAATCAGCGAAGCGGCCGGCATCCCGCCGTCTTCGCTATCCTTCCACCTGAAAGAGCTGGCACACGCCGGCATGGTCACGTCGCGGCAAGAAGGCCGATTTGTGATCTACGAGGCGAACTTTTCGACGGCCACTAACCTGGTGGCCTTTCTCACGGAAAACTGCTGCGGCGGCCAGGTGTGCAACCTGTCTTGCACCACGGAAGCCGGGAAGGTGTTGGCATGAGACTTCGCCATCTTTCCGACCCCGATTCTTTGCCCGCTTTGGACAAATCCTTTGCCATCGAGCGCCCGGCGCTCGGGCTGGCACCCGACGCCCCGCCGGTGCGTATCCTGCTGCTGTATGGCTCGCTGCGCGCCCGCTCGTTCTCACGGCTGGCCGTCGAGGAAGCGGCCCGGCTGCTGCAATTCTTTGGCGCAGAAACACGCATCTTCGACCCGTCCGATTTGCCGTTGCCCGATCAAGTGCAAAGCGACGATCACCCGGCCGTCAAGGAGCTGCGCGCCCTGTCCGAGTGGTCAGAGGGACAAGTCTGGTGCAGCCCGGAACGCCACGGTCAGATTACCAGTGTCATGAAGGCGCAGATTGACCATCTGCCGCTTGAAATGGCCGGCATCCGGCCGACCCAAGGCCGCACCCTGGCCGTGATGCAGGTATCCGGCGGCTCGCAGAGCTTCAACGCCGTGAACACCTTGCGTCTGCTCGGCCGCTGGATGCGAATGTTCACCATTCCGAACCAGTCGAGTATCGCCAAAGCGTTCCAAGAGTTCGACGCGGCGGGCCGCATGAAGCCCTCGCCGTACTACGACCGAATAGCCGATGTGATGGAAGAACTGGTGCGCTTCACGGCGCTGGTACGGCCGCACCGTGAAGCACTGACAGACCGCTATTCCGAACGGAAAGCGGCCGGCCACGTCATCGACGAGGCCACCGATCTTTCATCCATCGCCATTGCTCCCCAGCCACTACCAGAAAGCGAAACATCATGACCGAAAGAATCTATAACGTCCTCATCCTCTGCACCGGCAATTCGGCGCGCAGCATCATGGCCGAAGCTCTCATCAACACGATGGGGCAAGGGCGCTTCCGCGCCTACAGCGCCGGCAGTCACCCAACCGGCAAGGTCAATCCCTTCGCCGTCGAAAAGGTGGAGTCGGTGAATTACCCGACCGAGAATCTGCGCAGCAAGAGCTGGGACGAGTACGCCACGCCCGACGCACCGAAGATGGACTTCATCATCACCGTCTGCGACAACGCCGCCGGCGAAATGTGTCCGGTGTGGCCTGGTCAGCCGATCTCGGCGCATTGGGGATTTGAAGACCCGGCCGCCGTCGAAGGCACTGACGCCGAGAAGCGCCGGGCCTTCGAACAAACCTTCCGGCACATGATGAACCGCGTCCGCCTGTTCGTGAATCTGCCTCTCAAAATGCTTGACCAGACGGCCATCAAGCGCGAGCTGGCGAACATCGGCAAGACCGAGCAGGAAGCATGAGCGCCGGCGCACAGGCCATCGCCGCGAAGCCGCGCCAGGCCCCGATGAGCGGCTTCGAGCGTTACCTGACGCTGTGGGTGGCCCTGTGCATCGTCGCCGGTGTTGCGCTCGGCCAGGGCCTTCCTGACGTGTTCCAGGCCATAGGCCGCATGGAAGTGGCCCAGGTCAATTTGCCGGTGGGCCTGCTGATTTGGGTAATGATCGTCCCGATGCTGGTCAAGATCGACTTCGGGGCGCTGCACCAGGTCAAAGAGCATTGGCGCGGCATCGGCGTCACGCTGTTCGTGAATTGGGCCGTCAAGCCATTCTCGATGGCCCTGCTGGGGTGGCTGTTCATCCGACAAGTGTTCGCTCCGTTCCTGCCGGCCGATCAACTGGACAGCTACATCGCGGGCTTGATCTTGCTGGCCGCCGCGCCCTGCACGGCAATGGTGTTCGTGTGGAGCCGCCTTACCAACGGCGACCCGCTTTTCACGCTCTCGCAAGTGGCTCTGAACGACGCCATCATGATCGTGGCCTTCGCGCCCATCGTCGGCCTGCTGCTGGGCATGTCCTCGATCTCGGTGCCTTGGGACACGCTGCTGATTTCGGTCGTGCTCTACATCATCGTGCCGGTGATCCTGGCGCAGCTCTTGCGGCGGCATCTGCTCAAGCAAGGACAGGCCGCCTTTGAACGGGCCATGCAGAAGATCGGGCCGTGGTCGATGGCCGCGCTGCTGCTGACGTTGGTTCTACTGTTCGCCTTCCAGGGCGAGGCCATCATCCGGCAGCCGTTAGTGATCGCCATGCTAGCCGTGCCGATCTTGATTCAAGTGTTCTTCAATTCCGGGTTAGCCTACTGGCTGAACAAGCGGGCGGGGGAAAAGCACTCTGTCGCCTGTCCTTCGGCCCTGATCGGTGCCAGCAACTTCTTCGAGCTGGCCGTGGCGGCCGCCATCAGCTTGTTCGGTCTGCACTCCGGCGCTGCATTGGCAACCGTGGTCGGCGTCCTGGTCGAAGTGCCGGTGATGCTGCTGGTCGTGCGCGTGGTGAATCGCTCGAAGAGCTGGTACGAACGAGGTTGAACATGAGTAGGAAAAAACTGAGGAAATGATTGCAGATTGCCGCGCCGGCCGCTTCCTGGCGCATTGAGAGTGTCCAGAATTTTGTGGGCGAGGCATAACATGAGAGAAAACGATCATGGATATGCCCGTGAAACACAAGAAGCCATCTATTGCGGCCCAGGCGGCCGCCCGTACGGCCCGATTTCCGAAGCTGCCGGAACATTTGCTGGACGGCCTGGTCGAAGGTCCGATGTCGGCCATGGAGGTCGAGGATCTGATTGATGCCTTTGGCAAGGCGGTGATCGAGCGGGCCATGGCTGGCGAGATGAACGCCCACCTTGGCTACCGTGCCGGCGAAGACAAGCCGGCCCAACAAGCCGACGAACGCAACGGCGTGAGCGCCAAGACGCTGTTGACCAAACACGGCTCGATGCGTGTTCAGTTGCCCCGCGACCGGGACGGTACCTTCGAGCCGGTCTTGATCCCCAAGCATGAGCGCCATTTCGCCGGGTTCGATGAACGCATCATCGCCCTGTACGCCCGAGGCATGAGCGTGCGCGAGATCCAGGCATTCCTGGCTGAGACCTATGGCACGGATGTCTCGCCCGAGCTCATCAGCGAGGTCACTGACGAGGTCATGACCGAGACGGTGGCCTGGCAGAATCGGCCCCTGGAGCGCATGTACCCGGTCGTGTTCTTCGATGCCCTGCGCGTGAAGATCCGCACCGACGGGCTGGTGGTCAACAAGGCGGTCTACCTGGCCCTGGGGATCGACGCTAACGGGGAGCGTGACGTGCTGGGGCTGTGGATTGAGCAGACCGAAGGTTCGAAGTTCTGGCTCAAGGTCTTCAACGAGCTCAAGAACCGGGGCTGCCAGGACATTCTGATTGCCGTGGTCGATGGTTTAAAGGGCCTGCCCGAGGCCATCAACGTGGTCTTCCCGAAAACGACGGTGCAGACCTGCATCGTGCATCTGATGCGCAACAGCCTGGATTACGCCGGCTGGAAGGACCGTAAGTTGGTCGCCGCCGCCCTCAAGCCCATCTATGCCGCCGCCAATGAGCAACAGGCCAGAGAGGCGCTGGCCGCCTTCGCGGCTGGCCCTTGGGGCACGAAATATCCGACGATCGTGGCCGCCTGGGAGCGGGCCTGGGAACATGTGGTGCCGTTCTTCATCTTCCCACCCGATATCCGGCGCGTGATCTATACCACGAACGCCATCGAGAACATGAATCGGCAGCTGCGTAAAATCATCAAGAACCGGGGCCAATTCCCCAGCGACGAGGCGGCCGTCAAACTCCTATGGCTGGCGCTGCGAAACGTGCTGGCCAAGCCGTCGCGATCGGTTCATACGTGGAAAGCAGCCATGAATCAGTTCGCCATCCTGTTCGGTGAACGGTTCACCGAGGCGAGGGATTAAACGATGCCAAACCGCCCCGCCCACAAAAAATCTGACACTCCCGGCGCATTCGATCACTGACCTGGAACACCTAGTATCCATGCTTGCTGAGGTCGCCCGATGACAGACCCAAAGAACCTAGAGAACAGGCTGCATGAGAAGGCCGACCCGGCCCGCGCCGTTTCCACTGGTCGGGTGCGCTACACACTGGCCGAACTACTGGCCGACGCGGAAGCATCCGGGGCTTACCCGCTGCCGCCGGAGGAACGCGAATGGATGGATGCGCCGTCTGTGGGTCGGGAATGGCCAAACAGTGAAGATTGAAAAAGGCGGCCAGTTCGAGTGGCCGCCCTTTCGTCATTAGCTGCACGCTTGGCGCAAGGCGTTCATTGCTTCTTGAAAATCAGCCTGTGTCGCCCGGCCCGTTTCAGCTTGGTAGTACACCACCATAAAAGCATTAGCGACGGCTTCGGCCAATGGCCCAAGGCTCCGCGCTTCCGCTTGGTTGATGTACTCCAAAGAAGAAAGAATAGCCGCTGCTTGATGCACTGCTTGCCCTGGTTCGATAATATGTTGTGTTGTCATAATTCACCTCTCCAGTAGGTGTTGATTGAAAGTGCCGGGCTGGTTGTGGCCAGCCCGGTGCGCCTACAGGTACAGCCCCGCCGCCTCCGCGAATGCTGACCGCTCATTCCTGCCGCCATTAACCTCAATACTTATCGGCTTAGTTTCGCTCTCTCTCATAGGGTCTGGCCGTGATACAAAAGCGGCTGTTTCTGTCTCTGCATCGACCTCGGTCG
This sequence comes from Sphingopyxis sp. 550B, assembly GCF_057401805.1. Taxonomy (NCBI): domain Bacteria; kingdom Pseudomonadati; phylum Pseudomonadota; class Alphaproteobacteria; order Sphingomonadales; family Sphingopyxidaceae; genus Sphingopyxis; species Sphingopyxis sp. 550B. Next base: position 1,748,579 of record NZ_CM171610.1, read on the forward strand.
ATTGATCACCCAGCGGCGAAATAAATACCTGGCTGACTTCTTCCCTTGGCGCTTCATCCAGGGCCGCCAATGCGGCCATGTATGTTGATGTCGTCATCGTGCTAACTCCTGACTTCGTTACTATCTGGGCCAGAATCGGCGCCCAAGCTATTGCCCTCGAACTGGCCAGATTGGCTTGCTTCTTTCGGCTCCATGCTTTCGCGTATCGAAGCAGCCAGTTTTCCGCCTGTGGTTTCGCTCACTCGCTCCTGGAATCCCTGCTTCACTTGAGAGCCGACACCCTTGGCTAACTCGGAGGCCGTGCCTGTGGCCAGCTTCGCGGCCTTGGCAAAGCCGCCACCGCTTGAGCTACTGCCGCTGTCACCAAAGCCAGCCGCTTGGGCGAATGGGCTACTGCCAGCAGTACCCGCTTCACCACCACCGTTTCCGCCACTGCTGACAACTGACCCCATGCTGGACATGTCACCGCCGGTTTCCATACTCGCTGATGCTTTCTGAAAAGCCGCTTGGAGTGCACTTGCACCTCCGGCTGCACCGGCTGCGGCACCCATAACCGCTTTACCTGCCAGGGCAGCGCCGCCAGTTGCCATACTGGCCGCCGTCACCGCCGCCCCAACTGCCGCACCCGCACCGAAGTTTCCAATTCCACCGGCTGCGCCAATACCACCACCAGACACAAGACCAGAAATCATCGGCGGAACTTTGTTGACCAAGAAAAGCAAGATGACCGATATAACCAACATCACGGCCAGTTCCTTGGATGCCATGTTCTCGCTGATTTGCGTGTAGTAGTGATTGATGAACTCTTTGCCAATCGCAACCAGAAGCACCATTGCCATAAGCTGTGCGGCCAGGCCCAGCACGGTCTTGTAGTAATTGATCGCCATGTCGGAAGTCCAACGACTTCCACCAAAGCCAAGGAAGAACACACCGGCATACAACAGAATCCAGGCTGATGCGAGCAACAGCAACAGGTTGACCGCAATCAACGCCAGGACAAACAAAACAGCCAGGGCCATTAGCTCCATGACCAGAGCAGTTGCCATCTGCCGCCATCCCAGCTCCGAGGTGGCCTGTACTGTGCGGTTGTATAACTCGAAACCAAGATCAAGGATGCTGGAGGGCCCAAGATTGCTATTGGAAAGTCCCCCCGCCTGCGCGCCCAGAGTTTGCAATGACTGAACAATCGTACCGGCGATATTCATGCCCTGGTTCGCATTCGTCAGCAACCACCAGAAAAAGCCGGTGAAGATCGTGAAGCGAACGAACTCCGCGAAGAACTCGCCAATGTCGGCCTTGCGCAAAGCCATCATGCCGAATGTCCAGACCATCGAAATCACAACCAGCGTCCAGAACAAACGCGATGCAGCGGACTCAATAGCTGGCCCCCATGTTGCGGCAGCATCATGAAAACGCTTGAGCACATCATTCATAACACCGCTGCTACTTAGCTCCTGCGCCATTGCAGGTTCAGCCAGCACCATTGTGGCGACCATCATCAAGCCACCTAGAGCAATTTTCTTTCTCATGGCGACCACCTCAATAATCATCTTTAGGGCTGGGCTTGAACTCCCACTGACGCATCTGCTTGGCCTTCTGGAATGCTCTGCATTCCTCGGTAAAGGCCTCTCGGTTCGCTTCGCTGCGCATTTCATTCAGTGCTGCCTGGAACGCATCGGGGGCACACGTCGCCGCATTTGGTTCGGGCATCCTTTCCTGTTCACATCCAGCCAACAACAGCAACGTAGCCGCGGTAGTAAAAAAGATTTTTTTCATCTCACCGCCTCCCTAGTAGTTGTCTGCCGGACTCGGGCGAAACGTCCAGGTACGCATTTGCTCGGCCCTGGCATCACCTCGCGCCTCGGCATCGAGTTCTGCTGCAATCCGGGCTGCCTCCGCGTTGTGTTGGGCGGTCAACATGGTGCGAATCTGCAAGAGCTGATTGGCCTGCTGGCTGGCGAGCTGGTTGGCGTAGCCGATGGCCTGTAGCTGGCCAGTTGCACCCTGGGCCGCGCCTTGCAGCCGCTCCAGGGTACGGGCGTCATCCTTCAAAGCCTTTTGCTGGTCGGCAACGGTCTGGAACAGGGCATCGTTGGCCTTCTTTTGCGACTCTGACGCCAGGCGGCGGTTCTCTTCCATCGCTGCCTTTTCGGCCGGCGTGCATCCGCCGCTGCCGTTGAAGCATGGCGAGCTGCGGTAATAGGCCACGTCCTGAAACTTGGCCAGGTAACGATCCAGGCTGCCTAGCTGGTTCTCGTAATAGGCCAGCGTGTTTTGCGCGGCAATCAGCCGGTTGATCGTAGTCTGCGCCTGATCCCAGATATACGCGGCTGGGGCCATCGTGTTCTGGAGCTGATTTTCGTACTGCTGCAACTGGGTCTGGTACTGCTCAATCTGCTTGAGCGTCTGCGCCACCGACTCGATGGCCGTCATGATGTTCTGGGCCAGGTTGCCGCCGTCGATGACGGGGATACCAGCTTGCACAGGGGCGGTGGTAGTGGTGATAAAGCCGGTTGCGAGTGCAACGGCTAGAGCGGTTTTTTTAGCCGCTAAAATTTTGGACTTCATGGTCGTACTCCGTCGATGAAAAGAAGGCATTGCCTTGACCAAGCGTTGTGCTTGTTCTCGGCAACGTTTCATCGAAGAGCTACGCCACTAGCTGATCGGTATTGCCCTTGGCGCTGAGGCCCGGACTTACAAACGTAAAACTACTCTGTTTTTTTATCGCTTTCGGACAAGCCAACTTCCCGGCCAATCTCTTCAAGCTCTAGCGGCTGTACTGCCGCCGTCAGTATTTCGCGTATTTCCGCGTCGGTGCTCCTATCGTTGAGCGCTGCTCGAACTTTCAACGCACGGTGCACCTCGGCGGGTAAATTCCTGATAAGCACATTTGCCATATCAATACCCTTTTGGTGTACCCGACAACCATGCTATCAAAGATATTAAAAATAGCAAGACCTATACTCTTGCAACCGGCGGTAGCCGATCAGCCCCGCAGGGCAGGATTCCCGTTGAGTGCCCCCGGCGCGAATAAGGGACAGTGAAGATAGATAACCGGCTTGCCGGTTAGCTAACTTCACCCATCCTGCCCGCATTTCACCCACTATTGAAAATCTAGCGCATATCGAACGTAAAGCGTTTTATCGTCAAACAAACACCGATTCTTGGCAACATAACCGTAATCGTCACCAAATCGGCCTGCAATCGACATAGTCGCTTCAAAATCGCTGCTCAATCGGCTTTAAATCGGAACCTAAAATGCCAACAATCGACACAAACCATTCGCCCCGATGGGGCGAGTTGGACGCCAAAAAAGAAGGGCATAACCCGCCCCTCAAGTGTCAATGAACACAAGAAATTTGCCTCCCCTCCCGTCATACCACTAAGGCGACGTATTGATACTTGAGGGGCAACCTTTCCTGATGTTGACACCTTCACGCAGGTTACTGGTTATGGGCGTCCAACACACACGGCTCATTCCTGCTTGGTAATAATAAGAATAATAATCTTCTTATTATTCTTACCGAACGAATGGGCACTGCTTAGCCATTTCACGTTTCGAGCCAAGGTTTCAGTACAGATAACTACAAGTGCACACAGCGGCCCTCCAGCACCGTTAGACGCAGATTCTGCTTCAGCTCATGGAATAAGGGACTCCGGGTTGTTTTCCCCTCTCACAAGGCGTTTCAGCGGCCACTGAAGCCGCCTTCTCTTCTTGGCGTTAAACCATCGGCCTATGGCCGATTGATAAAGCCCGCCAGGGCTTTATTGGCAAGGTCAGAACGCGCCCTCAAGGCGCGAGCTGCACCGCGCATGATGGATTATCTTTAGATAATCTTGGATGGATTTCCCAAACTGCCCGCAAAGCAGCGCACCGTCTGGGTTTTCCAAATTGGGACGGGGAACGTTACGACGGCAGAAGGGGAGCGTTACGACGGTAACAAGGGAACGTTACGACGGTAAACGGGTGCAGTTGCCGTGGGGCCAGGCCTCTTGATCTCCCATTTTCCCTTGGCGTATTCGTTCACTACCCAACCCACGGCGGCAAGTTCGGCCAGTGCCTTCCGGGCAGTCTGACGGCGTTTTTTCATAGCTTCGGCATTGGCTTCATCTGGCCAGACATAGCCGCAAAGCGTGTCCAGTTCCACGCGCCCGGATTTGCCGGGGTCGATCCAGCCGCATAGCCGTTGGTGCATCAGCCGTGCCGGATCAGTCTGTAGCACCCGCACTTCCGCCATGTCGATACGGGCATATGGACGATGCCCCAGGATCGCTTCGGCAATACGCGGATTCAGGGCAACCCATAGCCTGCCGTCCGTCTCGTCAAAAGCATGACTCATCAGGTGGAACGCGGCTTGCCGCCGTCCCTTCGTCACAAGGATGGTGACGTTCGACATGCGCAGCAGGCTGGCTTTGAGCGCCTTGATGTTGTCGCCGCTATCCGTCATGCCCGTTTCTGAGAGCAGTTTGGTCAGGCTCTCACGAACCACCAAGCCGTCTTGCTCAATGGCTTCGAAACGGGGTTCAAGGAATAGCCGTAGCTGTCGCCCCGTCTCACTGGTCGGTTCCGGGGTTAGCAAGATGCCGTTCGGGCCGCCAAGGGCCACGATGCCTTGCAAAAGACGCATATCATCGGCCCCGAGAGGTTCGAATCCGACGAAACGCATGGATTCGTCCTCGCCAAAGGTGTAGGTCACGTCCAGCTTGCAGCGTTTGCGATCGCCACGCTTGAGGCTGCGGAACAGGCCAGGTGCCAAACAGTGCGCGGGATCATGTCGGACGTGGGTCAGGTCATGCTTAGGCTTCTTCACGCTGTCTCCTTTTCACCTTGCACTGCCGCTCCAGTACAGCAGGCTTCAACACGCCGCCGTCGTGCCGTCTAAACCAGAGTTCTTGAAAAGGTGCGCCATAGTTGGCCTTGCTGACGCCAAAGCGGACAAAATACCCACGCTGACAATCATCGACCCCCAGTATCTCGGCCTCGCCTTGCGTCATGCCGGATAGGTACGATTGCCAACGGATGTTATCAACCAGTACGGACGATCCACGACTGGCCTGCTGTTGATCGCCCGACCCCATCATGGCTGCGCTTTTACTCGCGTGGTGCAGAAACACAATGGAGCAGCCTGTATCAGCGGCTATGGCCTCCATGTGCCCAACAACCTGCGCCATCGGCCCGCTAGCGTTCTCCTCCTCAATGTGGAAGCGCCGCAAAGTGTCCAAGATCATCAAGCGACGACCTTCAGCGGCTCGTTTGAGAGCATCGAACCAGCTAGCAGCCATGATGTTTGGGCATTTACCGATCAAGGGTTCAATGAGCAAACCATCAGCCACGGCTTGCCGTTCCGCTGCGCTGAGGTGTGCCCCAAGGGCGTGCAGACGATGGTGAATAGCGGCCGGTGGATCTTCAGCAGGCAGATAGACCACTTGCCCGGTGGGAAACTCGCCTATTTCAAGTAAATCAGGCCCGCCTGCAATCTGTGCAGCCAATTGAAGGGCCAACATGGATTTACCAGCCCCACCAGGCGACACAAGAGCACCAACAGTGCCAGCAACCATATTAGGCAGAACATAATCAATGGGTGGCGGCAATTCCGTGAAAGCCGCCATAAGATCAAGAGCCATATAACTAGCCCTCTATAGGGCCAGGTCGCGCAGCTTGATCACCCGATGATTTACGTGCCTCAATCCACTCTTCGACCTCTGACAAATCCCAGGCGACATTTCTACTGGTTAACGCGATACGGCGTGGAAAATCCCCTCGCTGCTCCAGGTTATAAATTGTTCGTGTCGAAAGCGGGATCATCTCCAGGAGCTTCTTCCTGTTGATGAGGGTCTTTATATTTTGCATGGGTCAATACCTCTCAAATGAATAGTTGCTATTCATCGAGTAGCTGCGCGAAGCAGCTAATCGGTAATTGACCTGCCCGATGCCAATGGCGGCCTTATTTATAAATTCACGGCATCAACTTCAATGCTATCAAAGATAGCAAAAACATCAACCCTTACTGCCTCCCGAAGTCCACTCATCAATCATATCGGCCCAATCCTGCAACATCGCCGCCCGCTGCTCGCGGTACTCAGCCTTGTTGTAGACAGCCCTCACGCCCTTCTGCTCGTGCGCCAGGCACTTCTCGATCCAGTCGGTGTTGTAGCCGGCCTCATGCAACAGCGTGCTGGCTGTGCGCCGCAAATCATGCGGTCCGAACTTGGTAAGTGACTTCCCATCTTTCTGCGCCGCCTTGTAAGTCAGCGTCAGCACCTGGTTAAGTGTGGCAGCGCTCATCGGCGCATCCGAGTCGTACCGTGATGGCAAAACGAAGTCGGAACCACCGGCAAAGGTTTTCATGGCAATGAAAATATCCAGAGCCTGCTGGGACAGAAATACCAGGTGCGGGTTACGGCGTTTCATCCGCTCCTTTGGAATCGTCCACAACGCTTCGCTGAAATTGATCTCGCTCCAGGTCGCATTGGTCAGCTCGCTCTTGCGCACCATCGTCAGCAATAACAGCTTGGCCGCCGCACGGTTTGTTGGGCTTGTGCCCACTCGCTCCATGTACTGGTACATCAGCCCAATTTCTTCTGGCGTCAACGCTCGGTCACGTGGCTCGAATCGAGCGATGCTTGTTGGGCGCACCAGTTCTGCCGGGTTTTCGACCTTCTGCCCACGCTCGATGGCCCAGCGAAATACCTGCAACACGATTTCACGCACATGAACGGCGGTGGCCGGTGCGCCTCGCTCAACAATGGCATCAGCCAGCGCCCGCAAGTCTTCGTGGGTGATCTCCACCAGCTTCTGATTGCTGAATTTCGGCTTCAGCTCACGCTCATAAACCGAGCGGCGCATATCGCGGGTGGAGTCGGCCATCTGGTAGCCACGCAGCCACTTCTCCGCCCAGGCACCGAACGTCTCTGCATCTTTCACCCGCGCCTTGTCTCGGGCTTTCTCCTTGGCCGGCGACTTGCCCGCCGCAACCATCTTCTTGGCGTCACCCAACAGCTCGCGGGCTTCGGCCAGGGTGATGCCACCGACACCATAACGCCCAAAGGTGATGGTCTCCTGCCGACCGTTGATTGAGTAGTTGTAACGGAACGAGATGGAGCCGGCTGGAGTCACTGCCACATAGAGACCTTCCCGGTCATTCACTTTGTAGAGTTTGTCCCTGGGCTTGAGATTGCGCAGCTTGGTATCGGTCAGCATGTACCTTGTCCTTCTTCGTCTCCGATACCATGCTGAAAAAATCTCGAATTTATCGTATTTTTTCTTACGAAACAGTAACTTATAGAATATTAATACCATGAACACACAAAAGAACGCAGCATGGTATCGGCATCAATCATGGCATCGCCAAACCATAATACCAGCTTTAATGCCATGCTCAAACGGTGCTTGGCGCTTCCTCCCGTTGCCAGATCGTGCCAAACACAAACAAAAAAAAGCCCGCAATTACGCGGGCTTAGCGGCATTTCATGCCATCAGGTGCCTGGCTGTGCCAGACGCGGAATCATTCCCACTCGATCGTTCCCGGCGGCTTCGAGGTATAGTCGTACACCACCCGGTTGATCCCCTCCACCTCGTTGATGATCCGCGTCGCGCAGCGCGACAGGAAACTTGCGTCGAAGGGATAGATATCGGCGGTCATGCCGTCGGTCGAGGTCACGGCGCGCAGCGCGCAGACATGGTCGTAGGTGCGCCCGTCGCCCATCACGCCGACCGTCTTGACCGGCAGCAGCACCGCGAACGCCTGCCAGATCGCATCGTAGAGGCCCGCGCCGCGAATCTCTTCCAGATAGACGGCGTCGGCCTTGCGCAGGATGTCGCAGCGCTCCTTCGACACCTCGCCGGGGATGCGGATCGCCAAGCCGGGGCCGGGGAAGGGGTGGCGGCCGACGAAGATGTCGGGCAGGCCGAGTTCCTTGCCGAGCAGGCGGACCTCGTCCTTGAACAGCTCGCGCAGCGGCTCGACCAGTTTCATGTTCATGCGTTCGGGCAGTCCGCCGACATTGTGGTGGCTCTTGATCGTCACGCTCGGCCCGCCGGTGAAGGACACCGATTCGATCACGTCGGGATAGAGCGTGCCCTGCGCCAGGAAGTCGGCACCTCCCAGCTTCTTCGCTTCTTCCTCGAAAACGTTGATGAACTCGCCGCCGATGAACTTGCGCTTCTTTTCGGGATCGGTGACGCCGGCGAGGCCGGCCATGAAGCGGGCCTCGGCATCCACCACCACCAGCGGGATGTTGTAATGGTCGCGGAACAGCGTTTCGACCTGCTCGCGCTCGTTGAGGCGGAGGAGGCCGTGGTCGACGAAGACGCAGGTCAGTTGCTCGCCGATCGCTTCGTGGATCAGCACCGCGGCGACGGCGCTGTCGACGCCGCCCGACAGGCCGCACAGCACGCGCTGGTCGCCGACCTGCGCGCGGATCTCGGCTATCTTGGTCGCGCGGAACTCGGCCATGGTCCAGTCGCCCGAGCAGCCGCAGACGTGGCGCACGAAATTGGCGATCAGCTTCGCGCCGTCGGGGGTGTGAACGACCTCGGGGTGGAACTGCGTGCCGTAATAGCGGCGCGCGTCGTCGGCGATCAGCGCGAAGGGCGCGCCGTCGCTGACAGCGACGATGCGGAAACCCGGCGCGAACTCGGTCACGCGGTCGCCGTGGCTCATCCATACCTGATGGCGCTCGCCGACCTCCCATAGCCCGTCGAACAGCACGCAGGGCTCGGTGACGGTCAGGAAGGCGCGGCCGAACTCGCCGTCGCGCGTCCCATCGCTGCCCCCCGGTTCGACCTGTCCGCCGAGCTGCTGGCTCATCACCTGCTGGCCGTAGCAGATGCCGAGGATCGGCAGGCCGCTGTCGAACACCGCCTGCGGCGCGCGCGGGCTGCCCGCCGCGGGCACCGAAGCGGGCGAGCCCGACAGGATCACGCCCTTCGGCTGCATGCGCTGGAGCGCGGCCTCGGCGCTGCCGAACGGCACGATCTCGCTATAGACGCCGGCCTCGCGGACGCGCCGCGCGATCAACTGCGTCACCTGGCTGCCGAAGTCGACGATCAGGATGGATTCGGAGGGAGCTGGAGTCTGCATGGCTGGCCGATAGAGAGGCGCGCCCTCGCTGTCCAGCCGTCGCCGTGCCATCGTGCCCGGGCCGGCCCACAAGCAAACCGCCCCCTTCGCATGCCCTGCCATATTGTTGCGACAAATTGTGACCAGATGAACGCGCGGTGCCAATCCTCGTCAGGGCGTGTTCAGTCGCCGCTGCTAGGAAAAAACCAAGACAAGATATACGGATAACGGAAAGCGCCTCTCCCGATGAAAAGCCCTTCTCTCTCTCTCCGCTCGGCCCTGCTTGCGGCGACGGCGCTAGCCGCGACGCCCGCGCTGGCGGTCGATGACCAGCCCGTCGATACCGTTTCGGTGCAGTCGGATTCCGATTTCGGCGACGACTATGAGGACGAGATCGTCGTCACCGCGCCGCGGCTGGCGGGGCAGCTCGACACCGATTTCGCGGCCGAGGTCGAACTCGATGAGGCCGATATCGCCAGCTATGGCGCGTCGTCGATCGCGGAACTGCTCGACGCGCTCGAACCGCAGACGCGGTCGGGCCGCGGGCGCGGCGGCGGGCGTCCGGTGATCCTGGTCAACGGGCGGCGCATCTCCGGCTTCGGCGCGGTCCGCAACATCCCGCCGGAGGCCATCGCCAAGGTCGAGGTGTTTCCCGAACAGGTCGCGCTGCAATATGGCTATGCCGCGACCGAGCGCGTCGTCAATTTCGTGCTCAAGTCCGATTTCCGCCAGATTTCGGCGGAAGCGGAGGCGGGTATCCCGACGCAGGGCGGGCAGTTCAAGAGCGAGCTCGAACCCGCCTTCATGGCGATCGGCAACAATGGCCGGCTCAACCTCAACGCGAGTTGGGAGCATCAGACGATGCTGCGCGAAAGCGACCGCGACCTGATCCCGGTCACCGGCAGCGCCGCTGACGCCGAGGCGCGCAGCCTGTCGCCCGCCAGCGACACCTATGTCATCGACGGCACGCTGGTGCGCGGCATCGACAAGGTGACCGAGGCGTCGGTCAGCCTGCGCTTCGACCAGACCGACAGCCTCAGCCTGCTCGGCCCCGGTGCCGGCGGTGCGGGCGATCCGCTGCGCCGCGACAGCCGCACCCAGAACTGGACGAGCTCGGCGAGTGTCAACGGCATGCTCGGCGACTGGCGCTGGTCGGCGACCGGCAATTATTCCGATGCCGACCAGCGCATCTTCACCGATCGCCTCGGCAGCACGAGCGACCGCTTCGACAGCAGCCAGCAGAGCTTCGGCGGCAACGCCAATATCTCGGGCAGCGTGATCGACGGCTGGGCCGGGCCGATCCGCGCCTCGATCACCGGCAGCTACACCGGATCGCGCTTCGACAGCCGTTCCGAACGGGGCGGCACGATCACCGTCACCGATCTGGCGCGCGATACCCCCAGCGTCTTCGGGTCGCTGACCGTGCCGCTGCTCGATCCCGATTACGAGGTCGGCAAGCTCGGCCGCCTGTCGCTGACCCTCAACGCCGAGGTCGAGCGGCCGAGCGACTTTTCCGCGCTCAAGAGCTGGGGCGCGACGCTCAACTGGGGCCTGACCGGCAACCTGTCGCTGCTCGCGAGCTTTGCGAGCGACGAGGCGGCGCCCAGTATGACGCAGCTCGGCGCGGCGCCGCTGGTGACGCCCGCGGTCACCTATTACGACTTCGCGACCGGCCAGACGGTGCAGATCACGACGACCACCGGCGGCAATCCGTTCCTGCTCGCCGAGCAGCGCCGCGACCTGAAGCTCGGGCTCAACTGGAATGTGCCGATGGTCGACGGGCTGCGCTTCTCGATCGACTATAACCGCAACCGCAGCCTCGACACCGCGAACAGTTTCCCGCTGCTGACGCCGGAGATCGAGGCGGCGTTCCCCGGCCGCGTGGTCCGCGACGGCAGCGGCACGCTGATCGCGCTCGACCAGCGGCCGGTCAATTTCGATCGCGCGACCAATTCGCAGATCCGCTGGGGGATCAACTATGGCGCGAGCTTCGGGCAGAAGGAAGCGGCCGCGAGCGAAGGCGGCGGCGGCCGGGCCGGCGGACGCCGCGGTGCGGACGGGGCCGATGCGCCGCCGCCGCCCGACGGCAGCGCGGCGTCCCGGGGCGAAGGCGGTCCGCCGCCGTCCGCGGGCGGGCGCGGCTTCGGCCGGCCCGGCGGCGGCGCGCGCGGACCGGGCGGCATGTTCGGGGGCGGCCGCAGGGCGGGCGCTGGAACATCTCGCTCTATCACACCGTCAAGCTCACCGACAAAGTGCTGATCGGGCCGGGCGTGCCCGAACTCGACCTGCTCGGCGGTTCGGCGACCGGCAACGGCGGCGGCAGCAACCGGCACCTGCTCGAACTCGACGGCGGCGTCTTCTACAAGGGCTTCGGCGCGCGGGTCAGCGCCAAATACGACAGCGGCAGCACCATCGTCGGCGGTGCGAACGGCAACCTCGATTTCCACGATCTGGCGACCTTCAACCTGCGCGTCTTCGCCGATTTCAACCAGATGCCGAAGCTGACCGGGAGTCTGCCTTTCCTCAAGAATTCGCGCGTGCGGTTGTCGGTCGACAATCTGTTCGACGCGCAGCGGCGGATCACCGATGGAAGCGGAGTGGTGCCGCTGAACTATCAGCCGGGCTACATCGACCCGCTCGGCCGCTATATCGAGCTGCAATGGCGCAAGGCATTCTAGGGGCCTGTCCCTAGGTGTTCCTAGGCCGCGAGGCCGGGCGCGGCGAGCGCGCCGGGCTCCGGATCTCGCGGAATGAAGGTCAAGGCTTTCAGGAACTGCGCCGTGCAGCTTGTCCAGCCATAGCGTGCGCCGAGGGCTGCGGCGTCTTCGCGGCGGCAGGTCAGCGCGCGCGAGATGGCGGCATTCAGGTCTTCGTCGAGGGCGCCCGCACCGTCGCGGACGATGTCGCCCGGTCCCGGCACCGGATAGGCCGCGACGGGCGTTCCGCACGCCAGCGCTTCGATAACGACGAGGCCGAACGTGTCCGTCCGGCTGGGGAAGACGAAGACGTCCGCGCCGGCATAGGCCGACGCCAGCGCTTCGCCGCTGAGCTTGCCGAGAAACACCGCTTCGGGGTGGCGCATCCGCAGGTCGGCGAACGCCGGACCGTCGCCGACGACGACCCTGGTCCCCGGCTGCGTGGTGGCGAGGAACGCCGCGATGTTCTTTTCGACCGCGACGCGGCCGACGTAAAGCTGGATCGGACGCGCGATGCCGGCGAAGAGGGGGTGGGGCGCGCGATCGGGGCGGAATAGGCGCGGGTCGACGCCGCGCTCCCACAGCATCGTCCGGTCGAGGCCGTGCGCGGCCAGTTCGCGCTGCAACGAGCGCGTCGCGACCATGATGTGCCGGGCGGGGCGGTGGAACCAGTAGATGAAGCGCCAGACACGGCCGGGCGACACGGGCAGGCGCGCCGCGACATACTCCGGAAAACGCGTGTGATAGGCGGTGGTGAAGGGAAAATCATGGTCGAGGCACCAGCGCCGCGCCGCGAGCCCGAGCGGGCCTTCGGTCGAGATATGGATCGCCTGGGGGGCGAGGGCGCGGATACGCCGCCCGACCGCGCGCTTGCCCGCAAGAGCGAGGCGGATTTCGCCATAGGTGGGGCAGGGAATCGAGCGGAACAGGTCGGGCGAGATCACCTCGACCGTATGCCCCTGCGCGCGCAATTCGGCGATCGTCGCCTGAAGCGTGCGGACGACGCCGTTGACCTGCGGTTCCCAGGCGTCGGTGACGATGACGATCCTCATGCAGCGCGTGCCGATGCGGGCTGTTCGAGCGGCGTCGGGGCTGAGCGCGCCGCAACTTCCTCGGCCCAGCGCACGATCTCCATGCGGCCGTCGGCATGTTCGACCAGCGCGGTGCAGCCTTCGACCCAGTCACCGTCGTTGTAGTAGTCGACGCCGTCGATCGCCCGCATCTCCGCGCTGTGGATATGGCCGCAGACGACGCCGTCGACGCCGCGCGAGCGGGCGGCGTGGGCGACGACTTCCTCGTAGCGGCCGATGAACTGGACGGCGTTCTTGACCTTGTGCTTGGCGACGAGCGACAGCGACCAATAGGGCAGGCCCATGCGGCTGCGGATGGCGTTGACCACCACATTCGCCTTCATCAGCGCGGTGTAGGCGGCATCGCCGACGAAGGCGAGCCAGCGGTGCGCGAGCATCACCGCGTCGAACTCGTCGCCGTGGACGACCAGCAGGCGGCGCCCGTCGGCGGTCTCGTGCACCGCCTCGCGCCGGATTTCGACCCCGCCGAAATCGAAGCCGTCGAAGGGCTTGACCATCTCGTCATGGTTGCCCGGGACATAGACGACGCGCGTGCCGCGCTTGGCGCGCTTGAGCACGCGCCAGACGACGTCGTTATGCTCGGGCGGCCAGAAATGGCGTTTCTTGAGCCGCCAGCCGTCGATGATGTCGCCGACGAGGTAGAGTGTCTCGCAATCGACATGGTCGAAGAAGTCGATCAGCAGCGCCGCATTGCACCCGCGGGTGCCGAGGTGGATGTCGCTGATCCACACGGTGCGGTAGCTGCGCCGTTCGCCGACGACGCATTCGGGCACGTGCGGTTCGGCGGCGAAGGGATCGGCGAAACGCGCCGGGATGGGCAGGGTCGAGATAGAAGCCATGTCGCACTCCGTAAGCAGCCTTGGCTGCCCACGGCCTAGACACGGCTTTTGTTACACCCTGCGAATCGAAGCGAAGACGGTTCGGTGACGGTCTGGCGACGGTCCGGTGACAAGCGCTCACGCGCGCCGGATCACCATGTTCCGGATTTCGGTCATATCTTCCATCGCGAATCTGATGCCTTCGCGGCCCAGCCCCGAATCCTTCACCCCGCCATAGGGCATGTTGTCGACGCGATAGCTCGACACGTCGTTGACGACGATGCCGCCGACATCGAGGTCGTCCCACGCCGCCAGCACCTTGTGCAGGTCGCGCGTGAAGAGGCCCGCCTGAAGGCCGAACTTGCTGTCGTTGACCTCTGCCAGCGCGTCGTCCCAGTCGGTGAATTTCGACAGGATGGCGAGCGGGCCGAACGCCTCCTCGCGATAGGCATCGGCCTTGCGGTCGACATTCTCCAGCAGGGTCGCCTCCAGCATCGCGCCGTCGCGCCGGCCGCCGGTCAGCAGCGTCGCGCCGCCCGCGACCGCATCCTCGATCCAGCCGCCGAGCCGCGCCGCTTCCTTTTCGGAGATCATCGGGCCGATGAACGTGTCGCGGTCCTTGGGGTCGCCGGAGACGAGCGTCTTCGTCTTTTCGACCAGCATCTCGCGGAAGCGGTCGTAGACGTCGGCGTGGATCAATATCCGCTGCACCCCGATGCACGACTGGCCCGACTGGTAGAAGGCGCCGAAGATGATCCGCGCGAGCGCATGGTCGAGGTCGGCGTCCTTGTCGACGATCACCGCGGCGTTGCCGCCGAGTTCGAGGATGACCTTCTTTTTCCCCGCCTTCGCCTTCAGGTCCCAGCCGACGCCGGGCGAGCCGGTGAAGGACAGCAGCTTCAGCCGGTCGTCGCTGGTGAACAGGTCGGCGCCGTCGCGGCTCGCGGGCAGGATGCTGAACGCGCCCTCGGGAAGGATGTCGCATTCGGCGAGCACCTCGCCGATGATGATCGCGCCGAGCGGGGTCATCGACGCGGGCTTCATCACGAAGGGACAGCCGACCGCGATCGCCGGCGCGATCTTGTGCGCGGCGAGGTTGAGCGGGAAGTTGAACGGCGAGATGAAGCTGCACGGGCCGATCGGCACGCGCCTCCACATCCCCATATAGCCCTTCGAGCGCGGCGAGATGTCGAGCGGCTGGATCTCGCCGTAATTGCGCACCGCTTCCTCGGCGGCGATGCGGAAGGTGTCGATCAGGCGGCCGACCTCGCCCTCGGCATCGGCGATCGGCTTGCCCGCCTCGACGCACAGCGCATAGGCGAGTTCGTCGAAGCGCTCGCGGAAGCGCGCCACGCAGTGATTGAGGACGTCCTGCTTCTCGAAACTCGCGAGCTTCGCCATCGGCGCCGCGGCGCGCACCGCACCGGCAATCGCCTCGTCGATCACGTCGGGGGTCGCGAGCGCGGTGCGGAAGGCGACCTCGCCGGTGAACTTGTCGGTAACGGCGAGGTCGGTGTTCGGCTGCGCCGCCTTGTTGTTGAGGTAGAGGGGGTAGACGTCCTTGAGTTTCACAATCATTCTCCAACACTCTCAACCTTCCCCAACGCCGTCATCCCCGCGAAAGCGGGGATCCAGGGGCCGGGCCATCAGCCGTTGAGCCTTTCATATAGGTCGAGCCATTGCGGATTGTCGCGCTCGATCAATTCCAGTTTCCACGCCCGACGCCATTTCTTGATCGCTTTTTCGCGGGCGATGGCTTCGTTTACATCGGCGAAGGCTTCCGCGTATACCAAACGCTCTACACCATATTTCGCCGTAAATTTCGAGCCTTCGCCGTTCCGATGCTGCCAGCATCGTTGGGCCAGATCCCCGGTCACGCCGATGTAAAGCGTGCCGTTCCGTCCGCTGGCAAGGATATAGACGTGATAAATCCGTTCCATCATGCCTCTGGGTCCCCGCTTTCGCGGGGATGACAGAAAGTAGTTACAACTCCTTCGACAGCCGCTTGATGTCGATGTTCAAAATCTGGTCGTTCTCCGAATAGTCGACGGGGCAGTCGATCAGGTGGACGCCCGGCGTATCGCGCGTATGCGCCAGCAGCTCCTTCAGATGCGCAGCACTTTCGACGCGATAGCCGTTCGCGCCATAGCTTTCGGCATATTGGACGAAATCGGGGTTGTTGTAGGTGAGGCCGAAGTCGGCGAACCCCATGTTCGCCTGTTTCCAGCGGATCATGCCATAGGCGCTGTCGTTGAGGATCAGCACGGTCAGGTTGAGGCCCAGCCGCACCGCGGTCTCCATCTCCTGGCTGTTCATCATGAAGCCGCCGTCGCCGCAGATCGCCATCACCTTGCGTTCGGGATAGAGCATCGCCGACATCATCGCGCTCGGCAGCCCCGCGCCCATCGAGGCGAGTGCGTTGTCGAGCAGCACCGTGTTGGGGCGATAGGCGGTATAGCCGCGCGCGAACCATATCTTGTAGACGCCGTTGTCGAGGCAGATGATGCCGTCGTCGGGCATCGCGTCGCGTACCTGCTGCACCAGATGCGGCGGAAAGATCGGGAAGCGCGCATCTGCGGCGAGCGACCGCGTATGCTCCAGATCGGCCTTCCGATAGGCGAGCATGTGGTCGAAGTTCCAGCCGCCGTTGGGGACGATGTCCTCCTTGATCTGCCAGATGGCGTTGGCGATGTCGCCGATCACCTCGATATCGGGGAAATAGACCGGATCGACCTCTGCGGTCCTGGTCGAGACGTGGATGACGCGCGGTCCGCCCTGCTGCATGAAGAAGGGCGGTTTTTCGATGACGTCGTGACCGATGTTGACGATGCAGTCCGACGCCTCGACCGCGCGGTGGACGAAGTCGCCCGCCGACAGCGCCGCGCAGCCCAGGAAACGCGGGTGCCGCTCGTCGATCACCCCCTTGCCGAGCTGCGTGGTCAGGAAGGGGATTCCGGTCTTTTCGACGAATTGCAGCAGCATGCGGCCGGTCATCGTGCGGTTGGCGCCTGCGCCGATCACCAGCACCGGCGCCCGCGCCGCCTCGAGCGCCTTCACCGCCTCGCGCACCGATTTGACGTCGGCGATGGGGCGGCGGACATGGCTGCGCTTCAGCGGCACCGACGCGGTTTCCTCTTCGGCGATATCCTCCGGAAACTCGATATGGGCGGCGCCGGGCTTTTCCTCCTCGGCCAGCCGGAAGGCCTCGCGCACCCGGCTCGGGATATTGTCGGCGCTGGCGAGCTGATGAGTGAATTTGGTGATCGGCTTCATCATCCCGACGACGTCGAGAATCTGGAAGCGACCCTGCTTCGATTTCTTGATCGGCTTCTGCCCCGTCACCATCAGCATCGGCATGCCGCCCAGTTGCGCATAGGCGGCGGCGGTGACGAAATTGGTCGCGCCGGGGCCGAGCGTCGCCATGCAGACGCCGGTCCGGCCGGTGTGGCGGCCATAGGTCGCCGCCATGAAGCCCGCGCCCTGTTCGTGACGGGTCAGGATCAGCCTGATCTGCTTCGATCGCGACAGGCTGTCGAGCATGTCGAGATTCTCCTCGCCCGGAACGCCGAAGATATATTCGACGCCCTCTTCCTCGAGGCACGCGATGAACAGGTCGGATGCTTTGGTCATGGTCGGTCGCCCCCTTATCGGGCCGCATACCGATCGTGCGGCCCCAAGCCTGCGCCGGCGACCTCGGCGCGGATCATGGCCCAGCGGCCCCGTCCTGCGATCGCGAGTCCGTGCTGTGCCGGAGGGGATGTGTAACGAGAGGGGGAAGGGTTGTCACGCGGGGCGCGAGGCAAAGCATCTAGGACAGCGGTTCTGTGTTCCCATCAAGATTAGGCAATCATCCCCTTCGGCAGGTCACCGTTCCCCGGCGAAAGCCGGGGTCCAGATGGCGTGGCGCTGCCCCGCGCGGTCCCCGGCTTTCGCCGGGGAACGGTGACCTTACGTGTCTGATGGATATACGCCTTGAGGTTATACCGGTCTCATAGATTTTTCATTTCCCCGCCTTGCCCTGTCCACGACTATCCGGTGGATGGCGCGATGGCGAAATCGCGTTTGCAAGGCAGTGAGGGGGAGCAGATGATCGATCGGGTTCGCAGGGCATGGGGCGTGCCGATCCGGATGGCCGTCGCGGGCGCCGCCGGCTTCGCGCTGGCCTGGGCCGCCGTCCCGTCCGCTTCGGCTTCGGAAGCTGCCGCGTTCGAGGTCGGCAAGTCCTACGGCCATTATATCGAATATCTGCCGGGCAATGCACCGGTGATCCTCGTCGCTCCGCACGGCGGCACGCTGCTGCCGGAGGATATTCCCGACCGGACGAAGGAGCGCTGTGGCGGCGCGCGCACCGTGGTCGGACCCGACCGGAACACCGCCGAGCTGGTGCAGGCGATGCGCCAGTCCTTTCACGACCGGTTCGGCACCTATCCGCACGTGATCATCAATCGGCTGGCGCGACAGAAGCTCGATGCCAACCGGTCGGCGGCGGAAGCCGCCTGCGGCAATGCCGACGCCGAGCAGGCGTACAAGGAATGGCACGCCTTCATCGATATCGCGAAGAAGGAAGTCCTGCGGACGAGCGAGCGCGGATGGTTCATGGACATCCACGGGCACGGGCACAAGGTGCAGCGGCTCGAACTCGGCTATCTGCTCACCGGGGGGCTGCTCGACCGCTCGGACGAGGCGATCGACGGCGACGCGAGCGCCCTCGAAAGGACGAGCATCCGCAGCCTTGCCAAAGGTGGGGAGACGCCGCTTTCTACCCTGCTTCGCGGACCGGCGAGCCTCGGCACTCTGTTCGCGGACGCGGGCTTTCCCGCGGTTCCGAGCGCGAGCGATCCCAGCCCCGGGGGCCAGTCCTATTTCAACGGCGGCCCCAATACCCGCCGCCACGCCTGCGGTTCGGGGAGCGATTCGCCCGAAGGCCGCATCTGCGGGCTGCAGATCGAGGCGCCTTTCAGGGGCGTTCGCGATACGGCGGAAAGCCGAAAGCGATTCGGCGACGCGGCCGCGAAAGTCCTCGAGCAATTCTTCGCCGCGCACTGGGATGTCGGGCTGGCCGGGAAGGCCAAGGCGGTAGGCGCGCGCGACTGATATGGGGCGACCGAACCCCTCATCGAGGGGAAGGGTGATGCTCAGTCGATGTCGAACAGCCCCGCCAGTTGCTCGACCATCGTGCCGCCGAGCTGTTCGGCGTCCATGATCGTCACCGCGCGGCTGTAATAGCGCGTCACATCGTGGCCGATGCCGATCGCGCAGAGTTCGACCGGCGAGCGGTTCTCGATCCATTCGATCACCTGCCGCAGATGCTGGTCGAGATAGGCGCCGTGGTTGACCGACAGGGTGCTGTCGTCGACCGGCGCGCCGTCGCTGATCACCATCAGGATGCGGCGTTCCTCGGGCCGGGCGACGATGCGGCTGTGCGCCCACATCAGCGCCTCGCCGTCGATATTCTCCTTGAGCAGCCCCTCGCGCATCATCAGGCCCAGCGACTTGCGTGCGCGGCGATAGGGCTCGTCGGCGGGCTTGTAGATGATGTGCCGCAGATCGTTGAGGCGGCCGGGGTGCGGCGGGCGGCCCGCGGCGAGCCAGTCCTCGCGGCTCTGCCCGCCCTTCCACGTTCGCGTGGTGAAGCCGAGGATCTCGGTCTTGACGCCGCAGCGTTCGAGCGTGCGCGCGAGGATGTCGGCGCTGATCGCCGCGATGCTGATCGGCCGTCCGCGCATCGAGCCGCTGTTGTCGATCAGCAGCGTGACGACGGTGTCGCGGAAATCGGTGTCGCGCTCGATCTTGTAGGACAAGGAATGGCCGGGCGAGACGATGACGCGGGCGAGGCGGGCGGCGTCGAGCTGGCCTTCCTCCTGGTCGAAATCCCACGCGCGGTTCTGCTGCGCCATCAGGCGGCGCTGGAGCCGGTTGGCGAGCTTGGTCACCGCACCCTGCAAATGCGTCATCTGCTGGTCGAGATAGGCGCGCAGCCGCGTCAGTTCGTCGGCGTCGCACAGTTCGGTCGCCGCGATGATCTCGTCATGCTTTTCGGTGAAGCGGATATAGTTGAAGTCGGGGACGTCGGTCGGCAGGCGGTTGGGGCGGACGGGCAGCATGCCCTCGTCGCCTTCGCCGCCCATTTCGGGATCGCCGTCGCCCTCCATCTCCTGCGCGTCGGGATCGCTGTCGCCGTCGTCGGCCTGGTCGCCGTCCATCTCGGCGCGCGCGTCGACCTGGCTTTCGCCGCTGCCGCCCTCTTCGCTGTCCTGCTGGTCCGGGCTTTCGTCGGCCTCGGACTCCGCCTCTTCCTGATCGCCGCCGTCCTCGCTGCCGTCCTCCAGCGGGTCGTCGCCGTGGATGAGGTCGAGGTTGCGGAGCGCCACCCGCGCGGTCTCGGCAAAGGCGGCCTGGTCGTCGAGCAGCATCGACAGCGCGGTCAGGTCGGCGCCGGCATCCTTGGCGATCCATTCGCGCACCAGCGACAGCCCGGTCTCGGTGCCGTGCGGGGCCTGCTCGCCGGTCAGCACCTCGCGCAGCATCAGTTCGAGCGCGCTCGACACCGGCACGTCGTCGCGGTTCTGCGCGCGGCTGATCGGATCGGAGCGCATCCGCATCGCGAGGCTGGCCGACAGGTTGGCGCGCATCCCCGCCATGGAGCGCGCGCCGAGCGCCTCGACCCGCGCGCGTTCCATCGCGTCGAAGGCGGCGGCGGCGATCGGCTCGGCCGGACGCGCCGCGGCGTGCGTCCGCTCGTTGTGGTGCTTCATCCGCAGCGCATAGGCGTCGGCGAAACCGCGCGCCTCCGCGACCTGGTCGCGCGGTAGCGTGCGCGACGGGGTCGGGACCTTGATCGCCTTGCCGACCTGTGCCGGCGCGTCGGCGGTGAAGCCGACCTCGACCTCCGGATCGCGCGTCACCGCGCGGGCGACGCTCGACAGCGCGGTCTTGAAATCGTCGAGGGGAGAGGATTGGCTCATGGTGCTTCGGGATCGGGGATTCGGTTGCAGATGCTGTCGTCGCCGTTCTTGGGCGCTGCCGGGTCGGGAAGCAAGCGGAAGACATGCGAAACATGCGTCGCGATGCGCTCCGGGCGCGTCCGCCGGCCCGCGACGACATCGACGAAATCGCGGCAGGCGGCCCCGCTGCGCAGGAAATTGCTGTGCCCGGTCGACCCGCGCGACACGTCGGTGGTGTCGACGACGGTGAGGCCGGGGATCGCGACGGGATAGCAGCGTTCGGGAAGCCCGCGAGCCTTCAGGTCGGCGGCCTCGAACGGATCGAAGCAATAGGGCGAGCCGAGCCGGGGATAGCCGTGCAGCGCGCGCGAGGCGGCGAGCGCCTTGTCGCGCAGCGAGACATAGATAGTGATATGCCGGTCGCGGGCGACCTTGGCTGGCGTGAGCGCGCCGTCGGCGATGTCACGTTCGAAGGTTTCGCGATCGATGTCGGGCGAGGCGAGGATGATGTTCGAGATGTTGCGGCTGTCGGCGCTCGGCGCGGCGCGGTCGACATAGGCGATGGCGGGAACGACCAGCCGCGCGCCGAGCGAGTGCGAGACGATCACGATCTCCTTCACCCATGGTTGCTCGGCGAGCGCCTTCAGAAAATCGCGAAAGTTGCGGACGTCGTGATACATGTTGGTCTCGTCGACCATGTAGCCGAACACGTCGTGCTGCGACGGCCAGCTATAGGCGACCGTCGGGCCGTCGAAGCCGGTCATGCGCGCGATCTGCGCCGCGTCCCTGGCGGTCGTCTCGAAACTTTCGCGGTAACCGTGAACATAGAGCAGCACGCGCCCCTGGCGCCGATCGGTCTCGGCCTGCAGCGCGCGCCACCAGTCGCCTTCCGCCTGCAGCGCGAGCGGAGTGCGGGTTCGCGTCTTGCCGTCGACCTTTTCCTCGCGCGGCGCCGCGAAGCGGCCGTGGCGCACCCGGTCGCCGCGATAAACGAGCAGCGCAAGGTCGCTCGTCCGGCAGTCGGGCAGGCGGCTGGTGACGACGAAGAGCGGCAGCGCCTCGCCATCGACCGGCGCGCCCGCCTTCGGATCGCAGCGCGGGTCGGCGACATAGGCGGCGTGGCGGATCTTGCCGTAATCGACCGGCGTGATGCAGCCGGCGAGCGCCAGCGCGGCGAACGCGGCGGCGGTGCCGGACAGGCGGCGCGCCGGCGCACGGCGGCGATGGAAAACGCGGATCGCACGAAGTCGGCGCATCGCGGGACGCTGGCAGAGGCGGCGCGGCTTGGAAAGCCGAAATCGGTCGGCGCAATGTGTATTGATTGAATAATACACTTCGTCTATCGAGGGGTAGTTCTGATGCAGGAGAGAAGCCGATGTCCGCAATGCTGGCCCTGTTGCTCGCCGCGGGGGCGGAGGTCCCCTATGTTCCGGCTTTCGATCCGGCCGCGCTCAAGAGCCAGGTCGCGGGGCCGCCGAACCTCGTCGTCGTGCTCGGTACGCCGCATCTTTCGGGCTTGCCCGCCGATTTCGATCCCGCGCATCTCGAACCGCTGCTGGCGCGGCTCGCGGCGTGGAAGCCCGATATCATCACCATCGAGGCGGTGTCGGGCCCCGAATGCGAGATGATGCTGCACTACAAGGCGCGCTATCCGGGAACCTACGACTCCTATTGCCGCGATCCGGGCCCGGCGCAGAAGGCGCTGGGGCTCGACATGGCCGCGGCGACGGCCGAGGCCGACCGGCGGCTCGCCGCCTGGCCCGCGCAGCCGCAGCCGGCCGACCGGCGCCATCTGGCGGCGCTGTTCCTCGCGGGCGGCGAGCCGGCGTCGGCGCTGGTCCAGTGGCTGCGCCTGCCGGCCGCCGAGCGGCGGGCCGGCGACGGGCTGGACGAAGCCCTGGCGTCCGAACTCACGGCGCTGACGACGCGGCGCAACGAGGATTATCTGATCGCGGCGGCGCTCGCGGCGCGGCTCGGGCTCGAGCGGGTCCATGCGGCGGACGATCACAGTTCCGACGCGATCAATGCGTCGCTCGACAATGATCCGGGTTTCGAGGCGGCGATGCGCCGCGCCTGGAACAATCCCGTGGCCGAGCGGCGCAAGGCGCGGGACGATGCGCTGACGGCCCGGCTCGACGACGAGGGCGTGCTGGCGCTCTATCGCGACTATAACCGACCGGAAACGGCGCAGGTCGCCTTCGACAGCGATTTCGGCGCCGCGCTCGCCGATCCCTCGCCGGAGGGCTATGGCCGGCGCTATGTCGGCTGGTGGGAGGCGCGCAACCTGCGCATGGTCGCCAACATCCGCGCGGCGATCGCGGCGCAGCCGGGGTCGCGGACGCTGTCGATCGTCGGCGCCTCGCACAAGGGCTATTTCGAGGCTTATCTCCACCGGATGCACGACGTCCGGCTGGTCGATGCCGAAACGGTGCTGCAATAGCGGGAGGTCGCTCCCGCTTTACTTGCCGACCACGCTCTCGGGCAGGTCCTCGCCGAACACGCGCTGATAATATTCGGCGACGATCATCCGCTCCGCCTCGTCGCACTTGTTGAGGAAGGAGAGGCGGAAGGCGAAGCCGAGGCTGTTGAAGATGGCGGTGTTCTGCGCCCAGCTGATCACCGTGCGCGGCGACATGACGGTCGAGATGTCGCCGGCCATGAAGCCCTGGCGCGTCAGGTCGGCGACCTTGACCATGTTGGCGACGGTCGCGTCGTCGGCGGTCGGCACCTTTGCGAGGATGATGGCGCTTTCGGTCGCGGCGGGCAGATAGTTGAGCGTGACGACGATGTTCCAGCGGTCCATCTGCCCCTGGTTGATCTGCTGCGTACCGTGATAGAGCCCGCTGGTGTCGCCGAGTCCGACTGTGTTCGCAGTCGAGAACAGGCGGAAGTGCGGGTTCGGGCGGATCACGCGATTCTGGTCGAGCAGCGTCAGCTTGCCCTCCGTCTCCAGCACGCGCTGGATCACGAACATCACGTCGGGGCGCCCGGCGTCATATTCGTCGAAGACCAGCGCGGTCGGCGTTTGCAGCGCCCAGGGCAGCAGCCCTTCGCGGAACTCGGTGACCTGCTGGCCGTCGCGCAGCACGATCGCGTCGCGGCCGACGAGGTCGATGCGGCTGATGTGCGCGTCGAGGTTGACGCGGATGCACGGCCATTTCAGCCGCGCCGCGATCTGCTCGATATGCGTCGACTTGCCGGTGCCGTGGTAGCCCTGCACCATCACGCGGCGGTTGTATTTGAAGCCCGCGAGAATCGCGAGGGTGGTGTCACCGTCGAAGACATAGGCGGGGTCGAGGTCGGGCACGCGCTCATCGGCCTCGCTGAACGCGGGCACCTTCATGTCGATATCCACGCCGAAGACCTCGCGCGCGTCGATCTCGGTATCGGGCGCCGCGAGAAGCGTCGAACCGTGATGATCGGGGAGGCTGTTCGGAATATCGGTCATGGCAAATGTCCAGCAGGGCAAAGAGGGAGAGTCGCCGCCGGCGGCGCTACGCCGTCGCGGTATCGCCATGGGTTGCGGCTTGCAACGCCTTATTCAGAACAGGTCGAGCGCCTTCATCACCGCGGATTGGTCGTAATAGGGCCGTTCGCAGACGATCCGGTCGCTGCCGGGCGCGAATTCGAAGCTTGCCGCCATGCGGATGCGGAACGCCTTGCCGGTCGGCTCGACGGTGCGCAGGCCGAGGCGCAGCGGGCCGAGATGGGTGTCGGTCAGCCAGAATTCGACGAGCACCGTGTCGGTCGCGGCGTCGGCGGCGATCGCGATGATCTCGTTCGCCTGGTCGGGGAAGGGTTCGCGGGACGAGGCGAAATAGGAGCGCACCGCCGCCTCGCCGTCGAAGACGGTGCCGGGGCCGAGCAGTTCGTAGCGCGGGTGGTCGAAGGTCGCGAGGACGCCGTCCCAATCCTGCGCGATCTCCAGCGCCATGTGGCGCTTCACGGTTTCGATCCGCCGTTCGTCGAGGTCGCTCATCCATCCTCTCCCTATGCGAAGGCCGCGTTCTTTCGCAGCAGCTGGTAGGCCGCGACCACTTCGCTGAGCCGCGTCTCGTGGCTGCGGTCGCCGCCGTTGCGGTCGGGGTGATAGCGGCGGACCAGTTCGCTGTAGCGGCGGCGGAGCGCGGCGCGCCCGGCGTCGGCGGGCAGGCCCATCATCGCCAGCGCGCGATGCTCGTCGCGGGTGAAGCGCGGGTCGGCGGCCTGCCGCCGCGCCTCGTCCATCCGCTGGCGGAAGCGCGCGCCTAACGCGTCGATCGGATCGCGGAAATCGGCCCAGCGCGGCGGCAGGTCGGCGCTGCCGGCGGCGCGGAAGGCGCGGCTCTCGGTCTCCCAGCCCGCGGTCGGCGACTGCGCGGCCAGGATCTGCTCGGCGTTCATTCCGTCGAAGAAATTATAGCCGGCGTTGAATTCGCGCACATGGTCGAGGCACAGCCAGCGCCACGGCGGCGGCCCGTCGGGCGAGCGGTGGCCGGTGACGGGGGCGCGGAACTCGCCGGGCTCGGTGCAGCCGGGCGCTTCGCATTGCGCCTCGCGGGGCACGCGGCCGTGGAATCGGTTGGGGCGGGGGCTTGTCATAGGGAACGTCCGCGCCCAACATGGGGGCATGACGCAAAAAGGTCCAGTCCAACGCGAAATCGAGGAGCGGCTACGCGCCGCTTTCCCCGACGCCGATTTCATCCTCAGCAACGACAGCGCGAAGCATCATGGTCATGTCGGCGACGATGGATCGGGCGAGTCGCATTTCAGCCTGAGCATCGAATGGGCGGGCTTTGCGGGCCAGAACCGCGTCGCGCGCCAGCGGACGGTCAACAAGGCGCTGGGCGACCTGCCGGGGCAGCGCGTCCATGCGCTGGCGATCAGGGCGACCGCGCCGGGAGAATGACGATGCAGGTGATCACGCCCTCGACGCACGACATCGGCGCCTTCGACGTGCGGCGGACCCTGCCCGACAAGGCGCGGACGATGGTCGGCCCTTTCATCTTCGTCGATCAGTTCGGCCCGGCGCATTTCGACATCGGCAAGGGAATGGACGTGCGGCCGCACCCGCACATCAACCTGGCGACCGTCACCTATCTGTTCGAGGGCGCGATCGATCATCGCGACAGCCTGGGCACCTATGCGACGATCCGTCCGGGCGCCTGCAACCTGATGACCGCCGGACGCGGCATCGTCCATTCGGAGCGCACCCCGGCGGCCGAGCGCGCGACCGGATCGGCGATCTCCGGCATGCAGACGTGGCTCGCGCTGCCCGACGGCAAGGAGGAGATCGACCCGGCGTTCGAGCATGCCGCGCAGGAAGATCTGCCGCTGATCGACGACGGGCAGGTATCGGCGCGCGTCATCATGGGCAGCCTGTGGGGCGCAAGCTCGCCGATCACCCAGCATGCCGCGACCATCTATGCCGACATCGCGATGAAGGCGGGGGCGGCGATCCCGATCGAGGCGGAGGCCGACGAGCGCGCGGTGGTCGTCGCGCTGGGCGATGCGAGCCTCGATGGCGAGACGCTCGATCGCTACAGCCTCTATATCCTGAAGCCCGGCGAGGCGATGACGCTGCGCGCGGCGAGCGATGCGCGGGTGATGCTGCTCGGCGGCGAGGCCTTCACGACGCCGCGGCACCTGTGGTGGAATTTCGTCAGCTCGTCGCGCGACCGGATCAACGAGGCCAAGCACGACTGGAAGGATCGCAAATTCCCGCTCGTCCCCGGCGACAACGAGGAATATATCCCGCTGCCCGGGATGCCGAAGACGCCCGCCTATCCCTGATCGAACTGACAGGCTTGTCAGCGGGAAATAATCCCGCCACCTTCGCGCCGACGGAAGATGGAAGGAGCGCGAGATGGTGGGCGATTTCGAACAGAAGCGGGTGGCGCTTTCGACCGGGGTAGACCTCGACGTCGTCGACATGGGGCCACGCGACGCGCCGGCGCTGGTCTTCCTCCACGGATTTCCCGAATCGCACCGCACCTGGCGCCACCAGCTGCCGCATTTCGCCGACCGCTTCCGCTGCATCGCGCCCGACCAGCGCGGCTATCGCGGCTCGTCGAAGCCGCAGGGCGCGGACTCCTATACGCCCGACAAGCTGATCGCCGACGTCTTCGCGCTCGCCGATGCGCTCGGCGTCGAGCGTTTCACCGTCGTCGGCCACGACTGGGGCGGGGCGATCGCGTGGGGCGTCGCGCTCGGCGGCCAGCCCGGCGGGCTGCACCCGCAATGGGCGGGGCGCGTGACGCGCGCGGTGATCGCCAATGCGCCGCACCCGGCCATTTTCCAGCGCCTGCTGCTCACCAATCCGGAGCAGCGCGCGGCGAGCCAGTATATCCGCACCTTCCGCGACCCGGCGAGCGACGCGCTGATCGAGGAGCAGGGCATCGCCGGGCTGCTCGCGCATGCCTTTGCCGGCCGCGTGCCGAGCGGCGGTATCCAGCCGCCCGAGGAGATCGCCCGGCTGATCGTCGATTGGGAGGATCGCGACGCGTGCCGCGCGATGATCAACTGGTATCGCGGCTCGCCGGCCGAGGTGCCGCCGATGGACGCGCCCTATGGCGAACCGCCCGCGACGCCTTTCCCGAAGCTGACGATCCCGACGCTGGTGATCTGGGCGCTCGACGATGTCGCGCTGCCGGCGTGCAATCTCGACGGGCTGGACGAGCTGGTTCCCGACGCGACGATCGTCGAGGTGCCGGGCTGCGGCCATTTCGTGCCGTGGGAAGCCCCCGACCGGGTCAATGCAGCGATGGACGCTTTCCTGGCGGCGGGTTAGCGCACCGGATCGAGCAGGCAGCCGTTGGCGCCCGCGTAGCGCGCGCTGCGCGAGGCGAGGAGGGGGACGCTGCCCGTCACCGTCTTGGTCGCCGGATCCTCGCTCAGCGATACCAGCTCCATTCCCGGCTCGAAATCGCTCTGGCAGCTTTCGAGGCTGCGGCCCTGAACGTAGCGGCACGAGCAGCCGACCCGCGCGGCATAGGCCGAGCCGAGTTCGGCCTGCGCCTTGAACGACGGGAATTTCCAGATCAGGAAGGCGAGCAGCAGGACGCCGACGATCGCCGCCCACGGCAGGCAGCCGCCCCAGCGGCTCGCGCCACGTTTGCGCCCGCGCAGATGCGCCGGCACCTCGGGCCTCGGCGGCGGCGGGGTGGGCGCGGCCGGTGGTGTCGGTTCGCCCGTTGCCGTCTGTGGCGGGTTGGTGTTACTCACGGGGTGCCATGATCACGAAAAAAGCCATGCTGGCAAGTGCCGTGCTCGCGATGCTGGGCGGCTGGTCGCTGACGCAGGCGGCGGGGCAGGGCGCGACCGCGGCGCCGGTGCCGGCTCCGCGGTTCGGCGCCGCGCCCGACCCGGCGATCGCAGCCGAGACGCTGCCGCCGCTTCCCGCGCTCGATCCGGCGGTGAAGGCGCGCGCCGACGCGCTGTTCGCCGACGCCGGTGCGGTCGGCGAGACGCGCGCGCTCTATGTGCTGCGCGACGGCAAGCCGATCTATGAACGCTATGGCGAGGGCTTCGGGCCCGACAGCAAGCTGATCAGCTGGTCGATGGCGAAGAGCATCACCGCCGTGCTCACCGGCTTCCTCGTCGCCGACGGGCAATTGTCGCTCGACGGTCCGGCGCCGGTCGCGGCGTGGCAGCGCAGCGGCGATCCGCGCGCCGCAATCGCGCTGCGCGACCTGCTCCACATGACCTCCGGCATCGAGCATGTCGAGGTGGGCGACCCGGTCTGGAAGGGCGACACGGTCGACATGCTCTTCGGCCCCGGCGCGCAGGACATGGCGGGTTTCGCCGAGGCGAAGCCGGCGGTCGCGCGGCCGGGCGAGCTGTTCAACTACAGCTCGGCGACCAGCGTCATCCTCGCCGATATCCTCGCCGACACGCTGACCCCGTCGCCCAGCCCCGAGGCGCGGCGCGAGGCGGTGCGCGACTTCATCCAGGGGCGGCTGATCGAACCGCTCGGCATGACCAGCCTGACCCCCGAGTTCGACGCGAAGGGAACGATGATCGGCGGATCGATCATGCATGCCACCGCGCGCGACTATGCGAAGTTCGGCGAATTCCTGCGCAATCACGGCGTGGTCGACGGCCAGCGGCTGCTGCCCGAAAGCTGGATGCGTTTCATGCTGTCGCCGTCGCCCGCCGACGCGGGCTATGGCGGGCATATCTGGCTGAACCGTCAGCGGCCGCGCGGCGCCGACATCGCGCTATGGCCCGACCGCGGGCCGAACGATCTATTCGCCTGCATCGGCCACCAGGGGCAATATATCATCGTTTCGCCGTCGCAGCGGGTGACGATCGTGCGGCTGGGAATCACCAGCGACGACCAGTTTCCGGCGCTGCGGCGGCATCTGGCGGATTTGCAGGAGGCGCTGTGACGACGGCGCCGGCAGGGCGTCCGGTCAGAGCAGGAAATCGCCCACCAGCGTCGTCACGCAGCATCCCGTGAGTTCGACCTGATCGCCGTCCATGCGGCAACCGACCGAGCCGCCGCGCCTGCTGGCCTGCCACGCCGAAAGGCGTTCGCGGCCGAGCCGCGCGGACCAGTAAGGCGTCAGCACGCAATGCGCCGATCCCGTCACGGGATCTTCGTCGACGCCCGCGCCGGGGACGAAAACCCGGCTGACGAAATCGGCGGCCGAGGGATCGTCGGCGCCGGGCGCCGTCGCGATCGCCAGCACTTCGCCTTGCGCGCGCAGGGCCGCCATGTCGGGCGCCAGCGCACGCACCTCGGCCGCGCTCGCATAGACCAGCAGGGCATAGCCGCCGCCATGCCACAGCGTCTCGACCGGCCGCCCGCCGACGGCCGCCGCGATGTCGGGCAAAGGCTTCGGTTCGGGACGATAGGCGGGAAGGGTCATGCGATAGACGTCGTCGCCGTCGTCGTCCCCGGCGCGCGCGACCGTCAATATTCCGGCCTTGCGCGTGCGGAAGGTCATCGCGTCGCGCCACGGCGCGGCCGACAGCAGGACATGGCCGCTCGCCAGCGTCGCATGGCCGCACAGCGCGATTTCGACGCCCGGCGTGAACCAGCGGAGCTCATAATCGGCGGCTTCGCTTTCGTCGGGGACCAGAAAGGCGGTTTCGGACAGGTTGTTCTCCGCCGCCATCGCCAGCAGCGTCGCGTCGTCGAGCCATTCGTCGAGCGGCATCACCGCGGCAGGGTTGCCTGTGAAGGCGCGGTCGGCAAAGGCGTCGACGCGCGTGACGGGAAAGCGGCGCCAGCTCATGGGAACAGCAGTCCTTTCGACCATGTATCGCCTTCGCGCACGAACAGCGTGCGCTCGTGCAGGCGGTGCGCGCGGTCCTGCCAGAACTCGATTCGTTCGGGCGTCACGCGCCAGCCCGACCAGCGCGGCGGGCGCGGCACGTCCTGCCCCTCGAAGCGCGCCTGCATCGCGGCGAAGCGCGCCTCGAAGGTCGCATAGCTGTCGAGCGGCCGCGACTGCTCGCTGGCCCAGGCACCGAGCTGCGAATCGCGGCCGCGGGTTGCGAAATAGGCATCGGCGACGCTCGCCTCGACCGGCGCCGCCGCCCCTTCGATGCGAATCTGGCGGCGCAGCGATTTCCAGTGGAACAGCAGCGCGACGTGACGGTTCGCGGCCAGTTCCTCGCCCTTGCGGCTGTCGAGGTTGGTGTAGAAGACGAAGCCGTCGGGGCCATGCTCCTTGAGCAGCACCATCCGCACCGACGGGCGGCCGTCGGGCGTCGCGGTGGCGAGCGCCATCGCATTGCTGTCGTTGGGTTCGCCGGCGCGCGCTTCGGCATACCAGGCATCGAACAGGGCGAAGGGGTCGGTGGTCATGCGGGCGCTTCTAATGCGCTGCCGGCCTGTGGTCGAGCAAAAGCCGTCCCCGACCGTGTCGTCACCCCGGAGCAAGTCGGGGGTGACGGAAGACGGAGCTGTTGTCGGGGAACTTGATCGCCCCGCGCGCCATTCCCACATCGCCGCGCAATGGGCCTTCACGGCCAGTCACTTATCGGGCTACAGAAGATATATGGCAGATCCCTATTCCACCCTCGGCGTGGCGAAAAACGCCAGCGAAGCGGAGATCAAGTCCGCTTATCGCAAGCTCGCCAAGCAGTTGCACCCCGACCGGAACAAGGACAATCCGAAGGCGGCGGAGAAATTCTCCGACGTCACCAAGGCCTATGACCTGCTGTCCGACAAGGAAAAGCGCGGGCAGTTCGACCGCGGCGAGATCGACGCCGACGGCAATCCCGCCATGCCCTTCGGCTATGGCGGCGGCGGCTTTCGCGGCGACCCACGCGGCGGGCCGCAGGGCGACTTCCGGGGGTTCGGCGGCGAGAGCGCCGATTTCGGCGATATCTTCGAGGGTCTGTTCGGCGGGCGCGGCGGCGGCGGGGGGCCGTTCGGCGGCTTCGGCGCGCGCAGCGCCCCGCCGCCGAAGGGCGCCAATGTCGCCTATCGCCTGTCGGTGTCCTTCATCGACGCCGCGACGCAGGCGATGCAGCGCATCACCCTGGCCGACGGCAAGACCATCGACCTCAAGCTGCCCGCGGGGGTCGAGACGGGGACGCAGATGCGGCTCGCCGGAAAGGGGCAGCCGGGACCGGGCGGCAATGGCGACGGCATCGTCACCATCACGGTCAAGGATCATCCCTTCTTCGTGCGCGACGGCAGCAACATCCGCCTCGACCTGCCGGTGACGCTGGCCGAGGCGGTAAAGGGCGCGAAGGTCAAGGTGCCGACGGTCGACGGACCGGTGATGCTGTCGATCCCGGCCGGGTCGACGTCGGGCAAGGTGATGCGGCTCAAGGGCAAGGGATTCAGCCAGAAGAGCGGCGGGCGCGGCGATCAGCTGGTGCGGCTGATGGTCGACCTGCCGAAGGACGACCCCGCGCTCCGCCGGATCGTGGACGAATGGACCGATACGCGCGCCGTCCGGGCCGAACTCGGCGTGTGATGCGTGGCTGATCGCAGCCAGAGGAAATCGTCCGCCGCGCTCGAGCGCGAAATCGCCGACGAGGTCGAGCGGGAGTTCCGCGCCGAGGGGCATTCACCGCACTCGCCCGAAGCGCGCGCCGAACGCGCCAAGCGTCTGCATCTGCGCGCGCGGGCGCAGGGGGTCATCGAACGCGGGCGCGAGACGCTGGGACCCGGAACGCGCGCCTTCGCGATCGTTCGCCGCGTGCTGGTCGGCACCTATACCGACGGCTTCATCCACGCGGGGAACCTTGCCTATCTCGCGCTGATCGCGCTCTTTCCCTTCTTCATCCTGCTCGCCGCCGCGCTGAGCCTGTTCGGCGGCAGCGCGGGCGGCGAGGAAGCGATCGCCGCGGTCTTTTCGCTGATGCCGCCGACGGTCGCCAAGGCGCTGGCCGGGCCGATCCGCGAGGTGATGGGGGCGCGCACCGGCCTGTTCCTGTGGCTCGGCGCGATCGTCGCGCTGTGGACGGTGGGCAGCCTGGTCGAAACGATCCGCGACATATTGCGCCGCGCCTACGGCACCCATTTCTCCAAGGGCTTCTTCCATTACCGGCTGCTGTCGATCGGCATCATCACCGGCGCGGTGGTGCTGATGCTGCTGTCGTTCAGCATGCAGGTGCTGATCGTCGGGATCGAACAGTTCGTCACGCGCGTGCTGCCCGAACAATATCAGGCGTGGGGCGTCGTGCTGATTTCGCGCGGGGTGTCGGGGGCGGGGCTGTTCCTGGCCATCTACATGCTCTTCTATTCGCTGACGCCGTCGAAATACCGCAAGCTCAAATGCCCGAAATGGCCGGGCGCGCTGTTCACGACCTCGTGGTGGATCGCGGTGACGCTGGCGCTGCCGCCGCTGCTCGCCAGCCTGCTCAGCTATGACGCGACCTATGGCAGCCTCGCGGGGGTGATGGTCGCGCTTTTCTTTTTCTACCTCGTCGGATTGGGTATGGTGATGGGTGCCGAGCTCAATGCCGCGCTGGTCGAGGTTGAGGATCTGGGTCACGACGCTATTGGGCGCGTGGACGACATCATAATCGAAGACGACAAGACCGGAGAAACGGAATGACGGGTCTGATGAAGGGCAAGCGCGGGTTGATCATGGGCCTCGCGAACGACAAGTCGCTCGCATGGGGGATCGCGAAAGCGCTGCACGGCGCGGGCGCCGAACTCGCGATCAGCTATCAGGGCGAGGTGATGCTCAAGCGGGTGAAGCCGCTGGCGGACGAACTGGGCTGCGACCTGCTGATCGACTGCGACGTGTCCGACATGGCAAATCTCGACCAGGCTTTCGCCACGCTCGCGGCGCGCTGGCCGACGATCGATTTCGTCGTCCACGCGATCGGCTATACCAACAAGGAGGCGCTACGCGGCCACTATGCCGACATCGGGCTCGAGGATTTCCTGATGACGATGAACATCAGCGTCTACAGCTTCACCGCGGTCGCCAGGCGTGCCGCGGCGATGATGCCGCCGAAGGATCCCGAGACGGGCGAGGGCGGGGGCGCGATGCTGACCTTGTCCTATTACGGCGCCGAAAAGGTGATCCCGCATTACAACGTCATGGGCGTCGCCAAGTCGGCGCTGGAAACCAGCGTCAAATATCTCGCCAACGACTACGGCCCGCAGGGGGTTCGCGTGAACGCCATTTCGGCGGGGCCGATCAAGACGCTGGCGGCGAGCGGCATCGGCGATTTCCGCCTGATTCTGAAATGGAACGAATATAATGCGCCGCTGCGCCGTAACGTCACCATCGACGATGTCGGCGGTTCGGCGCTCTATCTGCTCAGCGACCTTGCCTCGGGCGTCACCGGCGAGACGCATCATGTCGATGCAGGCTATCACACCATCGGCATGAAGCAGGAAGACGCGCCGGACATCGCGCTTGCCTGATGCGCCGGTGATCCGGCCCGCGCGCGCGGAGGATGCCGACGCGATCGACGCCGTCATCCGCGCCGCTTTCGCCGGGTCGGAGCATGGCCATCAGGGCGAGGCGGAACTGGTGCGGATGCTGGAGGCGGACGGCGACGCGCTGGTCTCGCTCGTCGCGGAAGCGGGCGGTGCGGTCGCGGGGCATGTGCTGTTCAGCCGCATGGACGTCGAGGCCGATGGCGCGGCGCTGTCCGCCGCCGGCCTCGCGCCCGTGTCGGTGGCGCCGGACCGGCAGGGGCAGGGCATCGGCGCCGCGCTGATCCGCGCCGGGCTCGACGCGCTGCGCGCGCAGGGTGTGGCAATCAGCTTCGTGCTCGGGAACGAGGCCTATTACCCGCGCTTCGGCTATTCGCCCGATCTCGCCGCGCGCTTCGCTTCGCCCTTCGCGGGGCCGCATTTCATGGCGATGATGCTGGACTCGCACACGCCCTGGCCGTTAGGCGGGCGCGCGGATTATGCGCCGGCGTTTGGCCGGATGGGGTAGGATAACCCCCTCTCCCCTCGGGGGAGAGGGAGGGGCCCGTCGTGAAGCGATGGGAGGGTGAGGGCGTGACGAAAAGCCGCTTCGAAATACGCGATGGCACCATCGATCGCGCCCGTGCGCTTCGGCGCGATTCCACGCCTGCCGAGAAAAAGCTGTGGCCGGTGCTGCGCGGCTCGGCACTTGGCGGCCATAAGTTCCGCCGCCAGCAGCGGCTTGGGCCCTTCATCGCCGACTTTGTCTGTCAATCCGCGCGACTGGTGATAGAGGTCGATGGCGATAGCCATGCGTTTCAGATCGACTATGACGCGCGGCGCACGGCGTTTTTGGCGAAAGAGGGATATCGGGTGCTACGCTTCACCAATCGGGATGTGATGGAGAATCCGGAGGGCGTCTGTCGGGCGATCGAGGCTGCTCTGGCTGGCGGCCCCTCACCCTCCCACGCGGCTGCGCCGCGCGGGCCCCTCCCTCTCCCCCAAGGGGAGAGGGATCGATGAGTTTCAACAGCTTCGGACGCGTGCTGCGCTTCACCACCTGGGGGGAAAGCCATGGACCGGCGCTCGGCGCGGTGGTCGATGGCTGCCCGCCGCGGCTTGCGCTGTCGGAGGGGGATATCCAGCCGTTCCTCGACAAGCGCCGTCCCGGCCAGTCGCGCCACACGACGCAGCGGCAGGAACCCGACCAGGTGCGCATCCTGTCGGGCACGTTCGAGGGCAGGACGACCGGCACGCCGATCAGCCTGATGATCGAGAACGTCGACCAGCGCTCGAAGGATTATGGCGAGATCGCGCAGGCCTACCGTCCCGGCCACGCCGATTATGCCTATGACGCCAAATACGGCATCCGCGACTATCGCGGCGGCGGCCGGTCGAGCGCGCGCGAGACGGCGGCGCGCGTCGCCGCGGGCGCGGTGGCGCGGCTGGTGATCCCCGAGGTGCAGATTCACGCCTGGGTGGCGGAGATCGGCGGCGATGCGATCGATCCCGCCAACTTCGACCTCGACGAAATCGACCGTAATCCCTTTTTCTGTCCCGATCCCGCCGCGGCGCAGCGCTGGGAAGCGCTGATGGACGGCGCGCGCAAGGCGGGCAGTTCGCTGGGCGCGGTGATCGAATGCGCGGCGAGCGGAGTGCCCGCGGGCTGGGGCGCCCCGATCTATGCCAAGCTCGACGCCGACCTCGCCGCCGCGATGATGGGGATCAACGCGGTAAAAGGGGTCGAGATTGGCGCGGGATTCCACGCGGCGCGCCTGCGCGGCGAAGAGAATGCCGATGCGATGCGCCCAGCCAGTGACGGCAGCAACCGTCCCGATTTCCTGTCGAATCATGCGGGCGGCATCGCCGGCGGCATCTCGACCGGGCAGCCGGTGGTCGTGCGGGTCGCCTTCAAGCCGACCAGTTCGATCCTCACGCCCGTCCCGACGATCAACCGCGCCGGCGAGGCGGCCGACATCGTCACCAAGGGACGCCACGATCCCTGCGTCGGCATCCGCGGCGCGCCGGTCGTCGAGGCGATGATGGCGCTCGTCCTCGCCGACCACAAGCTGCTCCACCGGGCGCAGTGCGGATAGGGGGCGGGTGGAGCTTCTCGCCGACTTCATCGCCGCGCACCGCGCCGTCATCGGCCTGGTCCTGCTGGCGGGCATCTTCATCGCCTTCCTGTGGGAACGCTTTCCGCCCTCGG
This sequence comes from Sphingopyxis sp. 550B, assembly GCF_057401805.1. Taxonomy (NCBI): domain Bacteria; kingdom Pseudomonadati; phylum Pseudomonadota; class Alphaproteobacteria; order Sphingomonadales; family Sphingopyxidaceae; genus Sphingopyxis; species Sphingopyxis sp. 550B. The sequence goes on from NZ_CM171610.1 coordinate 1,784,222, forward strand.
TCGTCGCGGTCGGGGGCGCGGGGGTCATGCTCGCGCTCGGACTGCTCGACGAAAAGGCCGCCTACGGCGTCTTCTCCAACAGCGCGCCGCTGACCGTCGGGGCGATGTTCGTCCTCTCCGGCGCGCTGATCCGCACCGGGGTGATCGACCGCGTCGGCAATTATGTCGTCGACCTTGCCAGGCGGAGTCCGCGGCTCGCGGTGGTCGCGGTGTTCGGCGGCGGGCTGGTCGTGTCGGGCTTCATCAACAGCACGCCCTTCGTCGTCGTGATGATGCCCGTCTGCTTCCGGCTGGCCGAGGCGATGGGCGTGTCGCCGAAGCGGCTGCTGATGCCGCTGTCGATCGTCGCGGTGCTTGGCGGCTGCCTGACGCTGGTCGGCACCTCGACCAATCTCGTCGTCGCGGGCATCGCCGAGCAGGCGGGGCTCGAGCCCTTCGGCCTGTTCAGCATCACCCCCTATGGCCTTGCGATCGCCGGTGCGGGCATCCTCGGCCTGCTGGTCATGGCGCGTTTCCTGCCGTCGGATTCGCCGCGCATCACCGAAAAGGCCGACGGGTCCGAACAGCTTTATCTGACCGAGTTGACGCTGCGTGAGGACGATCCGGCGATCGGCAGCGCGCTGGGCGAGGCGAATCTGGATTTCGCGCCGATCGGCGTGATCAGCGGTGGACGCTTCATCACGGGTCCCGACGCGCGCGCGCATGTGCTGGCGGCGGGCAACCGCATCGTCGCGCGGATCGACGGCGCCAGCCTGATGACGCTGCGCGGCGGCGGCCGCTTCGGCATCGGCATCGGCGACAAGCTCGACAAGGAGGCAATGGTCGCCGAGGTGACGGTATCGCCCAGTCACCGCGAGATCGACCGTCGGCTGGGCGAAATCCCCTTTCTTCAGGGACAGCCCGTCCGCATTCTCGGCGTCTCGCGCTTTCGCCACAATCCCGGGCCGACGCTGTCCGAAAACCGCATCCGCGCCGCCGACCGGCTGCTGGTCGAGGCCGACGAGGCCGACATCAAAAGGCTGCGCGCCAATCCCGGTCTGATCGGCGTTGCGATGACTTCGATCACCGCCTTCCGACGTCGCAAGGCATGGATCGCGATCCTCGTCATGGCCGGCGCGGTGCTGCTGTCGGCGCTGGGGGCGATGTCGATCGGCATCGCAGCCTTCATCGGGGTCGGCATCGTGCTGCTGACGCGCTGCATCGACGCGTCGGAGGCGTGGGCGAGCATCGACGGCGACGTGCTGATCCTGATTTTCGCGATGCTCGCCGTCGGCGCCGCGCTCGAAGCGGCGGGATCGGTCGCGCTGGTCGTCGGCGCGCTCGAGCCGGTGCTGACCCACGCGCCGCCATGGGCGGTGATCGCGATCGTCTATTTCTCCGCGATGCTGCTTTCCGAACTGCTCAGCAACAATGCGGTGGCGGCGCTGATGGGGCCGCTGGTCATCGGCATCGCCGACGTGTCGGGGGTCGCGCCCTATCCGCTGCTGATCGCGCTGATGATGGGGGCGTCGGCCTGCTTCGCGACCCCGGTAGGTTATCAGACCAATACCCTGGTCTATGCGGCGGGCGACTATCGCTTCGTCGATTTCGTTCGCGTCGGCGTTCCGCTCAATATCCTGACCGGGATCGCGGGCTGCACGGCGCTGGCTTTCTGGTCGCCCTGACGGCCGTTCGCCGCATCGGTGATTGCCCGCGGTCCGCCGGGCTGTTACCCGAACCACGAAAACAGACCCGGACGATCCGGGAAAAGGGGAACATCTTTCATGGCTAAACGCCTTACGCTCTATATCCTGATCGGCATGATCCTCGGCATCGTTGCCGGGGCGATCTCCTATGCGCAGGTCGGCGCCGACAAGGAGGCGGCGACGCAGGTCGCCGGCTATTTCAAGCTGCTCGCCGACGTCTTCCTGCAGCTCATCAAGATGATCATCGCGCCGCTGGTGCTGGCGACGATCGTCGCCGGTATCGCCAACATGGGCGACAGCGCGGCGCTCGGCCGCATCGGCGGGCGCGCTCTGCTGTGGTTCATCACCGCCAGCCTCGTCTCGCTGTCGCTGGGGCTGCTGCTCGTCAACCTGCTCCAGCCCGGCGTCCGGCTTGACCTGACGCCGATGGCCGACATCGGTGAGGTCAAGACCGACGCGCTCAACCTGCGCGATTTCGTGATGCACATCTTCCCCAAGTCGATCTTCGACGCGATGGCGCAGAACGACATCCTCCAGATCCTCGTCTTCTCGCTCTTCGCCGGGGTCGGCCTGTCGGCGCTCGGCGAGCGCGGTGCGCCGCTGGTGCGCGCCGCCGACGCACTCGGCGAGCTGATGCTCCAGATCACCAACTATGTGATGCTGTTCGCCCCCTTTGCGGTGTTCGGCGCGCTCGCCGGCGTCATCACGGTCAACGGGCTGGGTATCCTGCTCGATTTCCTGCGGCTGATCGTCGAATTCTATTTCGGGCTGCTGCTGCTGTGGGTGGTGCTGCTCGCGCTCGGTGCGATCTTCCTGGGCAAGCGCATTCTGATGCTGGTGCGCTATATCATCGAGCCGCTGCTGCTCGCCTTCTCGACCGCCTCGTCGGAGGCGGCGCTGCCCAAGCTGTTCGAGCAGCTCGACCGCTTCGGCGTCCCGCGCCGCATCTCGGGCTTCGTGCTGCCGCTCGGCTACAGCTTCAACCTCGACGGGTCGATGATGTACATGAGCTTCGCGACGCTGTTCATCGCGCAGGCCTATGGCATCGACCTGTCGATCGGGACGCAGATATTGATCCTGCTGACGCTGATGATCACGTCGAAGGGAATCGCCGGCGTGCCGCGCGCCAGCCTGGTCGTGATCACCGCGACGCTGGCGCAGTTCGGCCTGCCGGTCGAGGGCGTCGCGCTGATCCTGGGCATCGACCAGTTCCTCGACATGGGCCGGTCGGCGACCAACGTCGTCGGCAACGCGGTCGCCACGTCGGTCATCACGCGGTGGGAAGGGATGCTGGAAACGGCCGATCCCGCGGACATGGATTACCCCCACGCGCCGAGCCGGACCGCGCACCGCGGCGCGCGCGGGCTTGAGCTGCAGGAGGATATGGTGGAGGATAGCGGCCCGCCCGCGGCCGGCCGCACCTGACGCCCAGCATTCCGGCCGCTCCCCCCGACACGGGCGCGCAAGGGAGCTGAATCATGGCCGACACGACGGCGAGCGCGAGCGCGCGCAGCGAGGAGGTGCGCGCCCGCCGCCTGCAATGGCGCATGCTGATCGGCTTCGCCGCGGGGCTGATCGCCGGCCTCGCGGTGCATTACGGCGCCGCCGACGCCGGCTGGGTCGATGCGCTCACCGCTTACGTCACGGGGCCTATCGGGCAGATTTTCCTGCGCCTGCTGTTCATGCTCGTCATCCCGCTGCTGGTATCGGCGCTGATCGTCGGGGTGGCCGAGATGGGCGAGATGCGCGCGCTGAAGTCGGTCGGCGTGCGCACGCTGGTCTACACGGTATGCGTCTCGGCCGTGGCGGTGGCGATCAGCCTGCTGCTCGTCAACCTGCTCCAGCCCGGCGCGGGGGTCGACCCTGCGCTGGCCCGGACGCTGATCGCGCAGGGCGCCGACGGGGCGAAGGCGATCACCAGCCAGGCGGGCGAGGCGAAGACGGGTATGGATGCGCTCGTCGCGATCATCCCCAGCAATTTCATAGGTGCGATGAGCCAGAACGACGTGCTGGCGGTGATGTTCTTCGCGCTGTTCTTCGGCATCGGCCTGATGATCGTGCAGACCCCGCAGACCGCGACGCTCAAGAGCGCGATCGAAGGGGTGTTCGAGGTTGCGATGACGCTGATCGGCATCGTCATCCAGCTCGCACCGGTCGCGATCTTCTGTTTCATGTTCAATCTGGCCGCCGAGTTCGGCTGGGACCTGATGGTCCGCCTGTCGGCCTATGTCGGCGTCGTGCTGCTTGCGCTCGGCCTCCAGATGTTCGTGGTCTTTCCCATCGTGCTGCGGCTGCTCGCGCGCAAGTCGCCGCTCGCCTTCTTCCGCGAGACGCAGGAGGCCTTCGTGATGGCCTTCGCCACCTCTTCGTCGAACGCGACGCTGCCGACCGCGCTGCGCGTCGCGCACGATGGGCTGCGCCTGCCCGACCGGGTGGCGCGCTTCGTCCTCACGCTCGGCGCCACCGCCAACCAGAACGGCACCGCGATGTTCGAGGGCGTGACGGTGATCTTCCTCGCGCAGTTCTTCGGCGTCGACCTGACGATGCAACAGCAGGTGATGGTGATGCTCGTCTGCATCCTCGGCGGCATCGGCACGGCGGGGGTGCCCGCGGGATCGCTGCCCGTGATCGCGCTGATCCTCGCCTCGATCGGCGTGCCGCCGGAAGGGATCGGGCTGGTGCTGGGGGTCGACCGCTTCCTCGACATGTGCCGCACGACGCTGAACGTCGTCGGCGACCTCGTCGCCGCGACGGTGGTGTCGGCGGGCGTCGGCGATGCGGAGGGCGCGGAGCCGGCCGCCTGACGCGGGCGTTCAGGCCCCTCTCCCGAAGGAGAGGGGCGAGAGCGGAGATTCTACTGTTCGCGAACCGGCCCGGTGGGCTCGATCCGGCTGCCGCGCACCGGACCACTCGGCCGTGCGGGCGGGGTGGCGCGGGGTGGCGGGGCCGGCCGCGAGGCGCGCGGGGGCGGCGCACCCGCTTCGGGCGCCGGGCGCGGGGGCGGACTGCCCCGTTGCCGCCGGGGCGGTTGCCCGCCGCCGGAGGCGTGCCACGGCCGGGGCGCGTGCCTTGCGATCGATCGCCATCGCGACCCTGCCAGCCACCGGGTCGAGTGCCCTGAGGTCGGTCGCTATCGCGACCCTGCCAGCCGCCGGGGCGGCGCGGGGGCTGGGCGGTGCCATTGTCGGGACGGGTGGGGTTATGGCCGGCCGCCGGGGGCGTCCCGCGGCCGGGCCGGGTGCCTTGCGGCCGGTCGCCGTCATGGCCTTGCCAGCCGCCGGGGCGTCCCGGGCGGACGGGCGGGTTGCCGGGGCGGGTGCCGCCCTGCCACTGACCGCCGCCGCGATCGCCGCGGTGCTTCCACCACGCGCGCCGACCGCCCCAATAGTTCAGATACTGGCCGCGCAGCGGATAGCGGTTGCGGTAATTGTCGTACATCCACATCCCGTAGCCGGGATAATAATAATCGTCGTACCAGCCGCCACCGAAGCCGATCTGGACGAAGCCGCCGCCGTAATCGGCCGGATCGTAGCAGCCATAGCCGTAACCGTCGTCATAGCTGTAGGGGTCGTAGTCGTAATAGGCGTCGGGGCAGGCCCCGGCGGAGGCATAGCTGCTGCCATAGACGTCGCCGTAATAGCAGCCGCCGAGCGCGGTCGTCGCGACCACGCCAAGCGCGAGGGAGAGGGGGCGACGGATCGTCTTGCGCATGATCTTGTCCTTTCCGGACCAGCGAGGCGGTCCGTTTTCCGTCGGACAAACTGCCCGAGTCGAGTTGAATTCGCGGTGAATGGAGAATGGATGCGCGACACGACGCCGGCTCTCGCTTCCTGCTTGCGGGAGGGGGAGGCCGACAGGTCGCATTGTCGCGTCCGGCACTTGCTTGCATCGGTGTCAATAGGGCGATAGCGTCGGTGCGATCGGGTGAATCAGCAAGGATGATGCGACAATGAATGCCCCCGCGAATAGCATGTGGTCCGAACGCCGCTTCGGTCCCGACACCGCGCACTGGTTGCCGCGCGGCCCCGAAAGCGCGCTCGATCATATCCCGGGCGACGACGGGATTCCTCTGCTCGGCACGACGCTGGCGCAGCTTCGCGATCCCGTCGGCTTCACCAACCGCATGGTCGACCGCCACGGCAAGGTCTATCGCGCCCGCAGCTTCGGCGGTCGCGGGGTATCGCTCGTCGGGCCGGAAGCGAACGAGCTGGTGCTGTTCGACCGCGACAAGCTGTTCTCGTCAGAACAGGGTTGGGGGCCGGTGCTCAACCTGCTGTTCCCGCGCGGGCTGATGCTGATGGATTTCGACAAGCATCGCGCCGACCGCCGTACGCTGTCGGTCGCCTTCAAGCCCGAGCCGATGCGCCTCTATGCCGATGCGCTCAACGAGGGGATCAGGGACCGTGTCGCGCGCTGGAGCGGGACGCGCTTCGCCTTCTATCCCGCGATCAAGCAGCTGACGCTCGACCTTGCGGCGACCAGCTTTCTGGGCATCCCCTGGGGTCCGGAGGCGGAACGGATCAACAAGGCGTTCGTCGACATGGTGCAGGCGTCGATCGGCGTTGTCCGCGTGCCCCTGCCGTTCACCGCGATGGGGCGCGGGGTCGCCGGGCGGAAATTCCTGGTCGAATATTTCACGAAGATGGTCCCCGAACGCCGCGCCTCGACCGGCGACGACATCTTCACCCAGATTTGCCAAGCGAAGGACGAAGAGGGCGAATATCTGTCGGTCGAGGCGATCGTCGACCATATGAATTTCCTGATGATGGCGGCGCACGACACGATCACCAGTTCGGTGACGTCGCTCGTCTGGCTGCTGGGGCAGCATCCCGAATGGCAGGACCGGCTGCGCGAGGAGATGCTGCGCGTCGCGCCCGCGGGCGAGGGTGTCGGGCACAACAGCCTGGGCGAACTCGAACTCACCGAATGGGCGTTCAAGGAGGCGCTGCGGATGATCCCGCCGGTTCCGGTGATCCCGCGCCGCGCGCTGCGCGATTTCGAATTCGGCGGCTATCGCATTCCCGCCGGCACCAACGTCGGCGTCAGCCCCAGCTATACGCACATGATGGACGAATATTGGCCCGATCCCGAACGGTTCGACCCGATGCGCTTTGCCCCCGACGCGGCGAAGGGGCGGCACAAATATGCATGGGTGCCCTTCGGCGGCGGCGCGCACATGTGCCTGGGGCTGCATTTCGCGCACATGCAGGCGAAGATCTTCTTTCACCACGTCCTGACGACGCATCGCATCGAGATCGCGGACGGCTATGCGCCCGATTGGCAGATGTGGCCGATCCCGCGGCCGAAGGACGGGCTGACGGTGACGCTGACGCCGCTCTGACCTTGCCGGGCGGGGCGCGATCCGCCACGTGGGGGCGGTGAAGAGTTTCCGGCCCTATCTGCTGTGGTTCGTCGCTGCCCTGCTGGTGACCGTCGCCGCGATCCGCGCGATGACATGGGTGCGCGATCATCCCGAACATTGGCCGGGCGCGCGGTTCGAGCTTGCGCATCCGCAGGGCTGGGCGACGCATCGCAAGCTGATCGGCCTCGTCGGCGACGATGCCGGCTGCTTCGCGGCGTTCGAGCGGGCGGGGGCGGGGTATCAGCGGCGGCCTGTCGTCGGCGAGGGCGCCTGCCGTGCCAGCCAGCGCATGGTGCTCACCGGCGACCGCCTCGTTCCCTCGCTCCGCCCGGCCAACGCCGCCCCCGGCTGCGCGGTGACCGCGGCAATGGCGCTGTGGACCCGCGACGTCGTGCAGCCGCTCGCGCAGCGATATTTCGGGCAGAAGGTCGTCGAGCTGGAAAATCTGGGCAGCTACAACTGCCGCACCATCGCCGGGCGCGCGGCGCAGAGCGAGCATTCGACCGCCAATGCAATCGACATTTCGGCCTTTGTCCTTGCCGACGGAACGCGCATCGCGCTGATCAACGACTGGGACGACGGCGACCGGCGAAGCGAGTTCCTGCACGCAGTGCGCGACGGCTCGTGCGGCCTGTTCAGCACCGTGCTGTCGCCCGACCACGACGCGGCGCACGCCAACCATTTCCACCTCGACATGGCGGCGCGCACCGCGGGCTGGTCGGTCTGCCGTTGAGGGGTGGGCGCGGATATTCTTGATCCGACCTTTCTTCCGGTTCGTGTCGAGCGAAATCGAGATACCGGCGTTTAACCATCAGACACGTAAGAATCCGTTCCCCGGCGAAAGCCGGGGTCCAGATGGCATATCGCTGCCCCGCGTGGACCCCGGCTTTCGCCGGGGAACGGAAAGGGATCGTTGCCGCGACACCCCTCGACCTTGCGCCGTGCCAATGGGCGTCTCGACTTCGCTCGACACGAACAGAGAATAGGAGATGCCGATCGAGCGCCCGTTCCTTAAACGGTGAAGCTCTCGCCGCAGCCGCAGCTTCCCTTGGCGTTGGGGTTCTGGAAGACGAAGCCCGCGGCGAAATCATCCTCGACCCAGTCCATGACGCTGCCGATCAGGTAGAGCACCGAGGCGCCGTCGATGTAGAAGGTGCCGCCGGGCGTCTCGATCTTTTCGTCGAACCGATCCTCTTCGGTCACATAGTCGACCGAGTAGGCGAGCCCCGAGCAGCCTCGGCGCGGCGTCGACAGCTTGACGCCGATCGCGCCCGTGGGGGCGTTTTCCATCAGCTTCGCGACGCGCGCCTCGGCACCGGGGGTCAGCGTTACCGCGGCGGGGCGGATTCTGGTTTTCGTGTCCGTCATCGTCATCTCCCCCCTCCCGCTTGGGGAGGGGCCGGGGGTGGTTCATTCTATATAGGGATGATTCGGCCCGCGGCCCACCCCCAACCCCCTCGCGCTTGCGAGAGGGGTCATAGCATCCCCAGTTCCAGCCTCGCCTCGTCGCTCATCGCCTCGGGCGACCAGGGCGGGTCCCAGACGAGGTTGACCGCGGCATCGCCGACACCGGGCACGGCACCGACGCGCAGTTCGACCTCGCCCGGCATCGATTCGGCGACCGGGCAATGCGGAGTCGTCAGCGTCATGGTGATCGCCACATGCCCCTCGTCGATCTCGACATTGTAGATCAGCCCGAGGTCGTAGATGTTCACCGGGATTTCCGGGTCGTAGATATCCTTGAGCGCGGCGACGACGGCTTCGTACAGGTCGCCGCCGACCGCATTCGGGTCGGTCGCGGCCGGCTTGGCGGACAGGAAGCCGTCCAGATAGTCGCGCTTGCGTTCCAGCTTCGCACCCATCGTTTCCGGCGCCGTTTCGGCATCGGCGACGCGCGCCCTGGGCGGCGCGTCGACGCTTTCGACTTCCTCGATACGGATCGTGCGTTCGTCGGTCATCCGAAAATCCTTTCGACGCGGGCGAGGCCGTCGATCAGCGCCGCCACATCGTCGTCGTTGCTGTAAAGCCCGAAACTCGCGCGGGCGGTCGCGGCCACGCCAAGATGCTCCATCAGCGGCTGGGCGCAATGATGCCCGGCGCGGATCGCGACCGAGCTTTCGTCGAGGATCGTGCCGATGTCGTGCGGATGGACACCCGCCATCGCGAAGCTGACGATCCCGGCGCTGGTGTCGGGACCGAACAGCGTGACGCTGTTCCGCCGTGCGAGCTGTTCGCGCAGCGACCCGACCAGCGCGCATTCGTGCGCATGGATCGCGTCGAGGCCGATCGCATCGACATAATCGACCGCCGCCGCGAGCCCCAGCGCCTCGACGATCGCCGGCGTTCCCGCCTCGAAGCGGGTGGGGGCGGGGGCGTAGCTCGTCTTCTCGAACGTCACGCGGTCGATCATCGACCCGCCGCCCTGCCACGGCGGCAGCGTGTCGAGCCTGTCGCTCCACAGCACGCCGATGCCGGTCGGGCCATAAAGCTTGTGGCCCGAGAAGACATAATAGTCGCAGCCCAATGCCGCGACGTCGACCGGCAGCCGCGGCACCGCCTGGCAGCCGTCGACCAGCAGTTCGGCGCCGACGCGGTGCGCCAGCTCTGCCGCGCGCGCGACGTCGAGCGGGCTGCCGAGCACGTTCGACACATGCGCAAAGGCGACCATGGTATGATCGGGCGTCAACATGCGTTCGGCCGCGTCGAGGTCGATCCGGCCGTCGGCGGTCAGCGGACAGACGTCGATCTGCCAGCCCGCGAGCTGCCACGGCACGATATTGCTGTGATGCTCGAGCAGCGACAGCAGCACGCGCCCCTTCTTCGGATGGGCATAGGCGACGAGGTTGATCGCCTCGGTCGCACCGCGCACGAAGGCGATCTGGTCCTTGGTCGCGCCGATGAACGCCGCGATCCGCCGCCGTGCCGCCTCGTAAGCGAGCGTCATGTCGGCCGAGCGCGCATAGACACCGCGGTGGACGGTCGCATAATCGCGCCCCATCGCCAGCGTGCAGGCGTCGATCACCGCCTGCGGCTTCTGCGCGGTGGCGGCGCTGTCGAGATAATGCCAGCCGGGGGTAAGGCCGGGAAACTGATCCCGAATGCCGTTCGTGTCGAGCGAAGTCGAGACACCGGGCGTGCGTGCGCTGCCGAGAGGCATCTCGACTTCGCTCGATGCGAACGGAGAAGAGAGATTGGTCACACCAATTCTCCCAGCTTCGCCAGCGCCAGTTCCTGCAGCCGCGCCTCGTCCTCGGCGCCGTCGAACACGCCGGCGACGAAGGCCTGGAGCAATATCTTCTTCGCGCCGGCGGGCGGAAGCCCGCGCGACTGGAGGTAGAAGAGCGCCTGCGCGTCGAGTTCGCCGATCGCGCAGCCGTGCGCGCATTGCACGTCGTCGGCGAAGATTTCGAGCTCGGGCTTGGCGTTGGCGGTGGCGCTGCGGTCGAGCAGCATCGCCTTCACGTCCTGTTCGCTGTCGGTCTGCTGCGCGCCGCGTGCGACCGCGACCTTGCCAAGATAGGTGCCCGTCGCGGTGCCGCCGAGCACCGACCGCACCATCTGCCGCGAGCGCGCGCCGGGTTCGGCATGGGTGACGGTAGTGACGATCTCCAGCGTCTGCTCACCGCCGCCGATCTGCGCCGCGCCGAGCGTGAAGTCGGCGCCCTCGTGCAGCGTGACGTTCAGTTCGATGCGGCCATAGGCGCCGCCGATGTTGAGGACGTGCAGCGACGCGGCCGCGCCCTTGCCGAGCTCCAACTCGATTTGCTGCACCCCGCCTTCATCCTGCACGATGGCGCGGGTGAAAATGGCGTCCGCGGGCACGACGATGCTCTCGGGCGCGGGCAGCGGCCACAGGCGCGTCAGCGCCTCCATATCGCTGTAGCGCCACGGTTCGTCCTTGCGCGTTGGGAGGGCGGTCATGCGGTCCTCCTCTCTGCGATCTCTGCGCCTCTGCGCGAATCAAATATAATGCGCGCAGAGGCGCAGAGATCGCAGAGGAGAGAAGGGAAGGCGCCTGCGGCGCGGAGTTGCGTCACGCCACCACCTCGGCATAGCCATGTTCTTCCAGCTCGCGCGCCAGTTCCGGCCCACCCGACTTGACGATGCGCCCGGCCGCGAGGACGTGGACGAAATCGGGCTGCACATAATCGAGCAGGCGCTGGTAATGGGTGATGAGCAGGACCGCCTTGTCGGGTTTGCGCATGATCGCGTTGATCCCCTCGCCGACGACGCGCAGCGCGTCGATGTCGAGGCCGCTGTCGGTCTCGTCGAGGATCGCGAGTGTCGGGTCGAGGATGCCCATCTGCACCATCTCGTTGCGCTTCTTCTCGCCCCCCGAAAAGCCGACGTTCACCGGCCGCTTGAGCATATCCATGTCGAGCCCCAGCAGCCCCGCCTTCTCGCGCGCGATCTTCAGGAACTCGCCGCCCGACAGCGGCTCCTGCCCGTGCGCCTTGCGCTGGGCGTTCAGGCTTTCGCGCAGGAACTGGACGTTCGACACGCCGGGGATTTCGACCGGATACTGGAAGCCGAGGAACAGCCCGGCGGCGGCGCGCTCGTGCGGGTCGAGGGCGAGCAGGTCGATCGCCCCCGCCTGAGGCGAAGGCGTGAAGGTCGCCGATCCCTCGGTGACCTCATACCCCGGCCGACCGCCGAGCACATAAGACAGCGTCGACTTGCCCGCGCCGTTCGGCCCCATGATCGCATGAATCTCGCCCGCGTTGATGGTGAGCGACAGCCCCTTCAGGATCGGCTTGTCTGCGACAGTGGCATGGAGGTTTTCAATTTTGAGCATATTCATCTTTCAAGCCTCTCCCCTTCAGGAGAGAGGTTGGGGTGGAAAGGCGTCTTGCCTGATCTATGAGCGTGGGGTTTATCACCCGACCGACCCCTCCAGCGAAATCCCCAGCAGCTTCTGCGCCTCCACCGCGAACTCCATCGGCAGCTGCTGCAGCACTTCTTTCGCGAAGCCGTTGACGATCAGCGCCACCGCCTCTTCCTGCGAAAGCCCGCGCTGCATCGCATAGAAAAGCTGGTCGTCGCTGATCTTGCTCGTCGTCGCTTCATGCTCGACCTGCGCGCTCGGGTTGCGGACCTCGATATAGGGCACGGTGTGCGCGCCGCACTGGTCGCCCAGCAGCAGGCTGTCGCACTGGGTGAAGTTGCGCACCCCCTCGGCGTTCGGCGCGACGCGGACGAGGCCGCGGTAGGTGCCGTTCGACTTGCCGGCGCTGATCCCCTTGCTGACGATGGTCGATCGGGTGCGCTTGCCGTTGTGGATCATCTTGGTACCGGTATCGGCCTGCTGATAATTGTTCGTCACCGCGACCGAATAGAATTCGCCGACGCTGTCGTCGCCGTTGAGGACGCAGCTCGGATATTTCCACGTGATCGCACTGCCGGTCTCGACCTGTGTCCACGACGTCTTAGACCGCGCGCCCTGGCACAGCGCGCGCTTGGTCACGAAATTATAGATACCGCCCTTGCCCTCGGCGTCGCCGGGGTACCAGTTCTGGACGGTCGAATATTTGATCTCGGCATCGTCGAGCGCGACCAGTTCGACCACCGCGGCGTGAAGCTGGTTCTCGTCGCGCATCGGCGCCGTGCAGCCTTCGAGATAGCTGACATAGGCGCCCTTGTCGGCGACGATCAGCGTCCGTTCGAACTGCCCGGTATTTTCGGCATTGATGCGGAAATAGGTCGACAGCTCCATCGGGCAGCGCACGCCTTCGGGCACATAGACGAAGGTGCCGTCCGAGAAGACCGCGCAGTTGAGCGCCGCGAAATAATTGTCGTGCATCGGCACGACGCGGCCGAGCCACTTCTTCACGAGGTCGGGATGCTCGCGGATCGCCTCGCTGATCGACAGGAAGATGACGCCGGCCTTCTTGAGCTCCTCGCGGAAGGTCGTCGCGACCGAAACGCTGTCGAACACGGCGTCGACCGCGACCTTGCGCGCGCCCTCGACCCCGGCGAGCACCTTCTGCTCCTCGATCGGGATGCCGAGCTTTTCGTAGACTTTCAGAATCTCGGGATCGACCTCGTCGAGGCTCGACACCTTCGGCTTCGCCTTGGGCGCCGCATAATAGTACGCGTCCTGATAGTCGATCGGCGGGACGTTGAGCTTCGCCCAGTCGGGCGGCGTCATCGTCAGCCAGTGGCGATAGGCCTTCAGGCGCCAGTCGAGCATCCATTGGGGCTCGCTCTTCTTGGCGCTGATGAAGCGCACCGTGTCTTCGCTCAGCCCCTTGGGCGCGAATTCCTGTTCGATCGGCGAGGACCAGCCATGCTCGTAATCGGCGACGCGCAGCGCGGCTTCGCGAGCGGCCTGGTCCTTGAGGGCGGTTTCGGGTGTGTCGGTCATGTCTCTAACTCGTCGCCCCGGCGAAGGCCGGGGTCGCTGTTGTCTTGTCCTGCGGCGTCGCAGCGGGCGCACCGGCGACCTCCGCCTTTGCAGGCGCAACGGTAAGGGTCGCGAGGCTGATGTCCGCGAGCGCCGCGCGCACCGCGCCGTTGACGATGCCGAGGTGCGGCTGAATCTGGCAACTGCCCTCGAAACCGCAGTCGTGGCGGCCTTCGTCGCAGCAGGCGGTCAGCGCGATCGGGCCTTCGACCGCCTCGATGATCTCGGCGATGTTGATCGCCGCGGCGGGCCGTGCCAGCCGCACGCCGCCGCCGCTGCCGCGCGAGGCGACCAGCAGTCCGGCGCGGGCGAGCAGGCTCACCAGCTTCTGCGCCGTCGGCCCCGGAATGCCCGTCTGCTCGGCCAGCCGCGCGGCGTGCAGCGGCCCGGAACCGACTTGCGACCCGCACTGACGCGCGGCGGCGCTCATCAGCACCACGGCATAATCGGCAAGGTTGGACAGGCGCACGGATTTCCTCGCTGGAATTGCGAATGATTCTTAACTGGAGTAAATTACTCCACTTATATAGGCGAGCCGGGCGCGGGGTGCAAGCAAGGCGATTTTGTGCGGCGCAAATAAAAAGGCACCCGTCCGGCCGAAGCCGAACGAGTGCCGAGATGAAGGTCTCAGTCCTCGTGAAAAGGAAGAGCTCTTCTGGGTCGCAATGTCCGATTATGCGCGCGCCGCGATTCGCGATTGTATGAAAACGCCAAATCGACGCGATCAAAAATTTTGATGGTAAATGCGGCCGTCGCCGACTTGCCTATGTGTCCGACACGATCGGGCTGACCTTGCCCGCGAGCTGCTTGCGTCCGCGCGTCGTCGCCTCGGTATAGAGCGTCGGCGTCGCCAGCTGTCCCGGCGTCGCGCCGGCGAAGCGCTTGATCTCGCGGATCAGGTGCGACTGATCGTAGAAGGCATCGCCGAGATGCGCCGATTCAAGATCCTCGCCGCGCGCCAGCGCCGCGGCGGCGCGAACGGCGCGATATTTGCGCGCCAGCATGCGCGGCGACAGGCCATAGAAATGCTTGGTCATCCGTTCGACCGAGCGGATCGACATGCCGGTGGCCGCGACCAGGTCGGGAACGTGGGGGGAGGCCGTGTCGGTCAGCCAGCGGTCGACGGTGCGGATGAACCACATCGGCGCCGGCTCGCCCCGCTTCAGCACCTCGCGCACGAAATTGTTGCCGATGACCAGCCGTTCGGCGTCGTTCGCCGCATCGTGGACGCGACTCGCGACCTCGTTCACCCAGTCGCCGAACAGGTCGGCGGCGTCGATCGCGCGATCGGTCAGCTTTTCGGCGTCGGCGCCCATCAGCGCCGCCCAGCCCGCCGGCAGCATGCCGAAGCCGAAGATCTGCGTCGGGCCATTGCTGATCGCGCGCACCCGGCCGCTTGTCGGCCCTATGATGTTGGCGCGGCACACCGATGCATGATGGCCGTCGGCAAAGACATATTCGCCGTCGGCCACGGTCAGGAAGCGGAATTGCGGCCGGTCGGCGCGTTCATATTCGTCGAAGCGCGGCATATTGATGCGCGCGCAGTAAAAGCTCGACACCAGCTCCGCCAGATCGGGATCGGGCGGAAAATAGTGAAGCTCGAACGGCGCGCTGCTCCCCGCGCCCGCGGACGCATTGTCTGACATGACGAACGACCCTCGGCGGCTTTATTGCCGCCTTGTTTCCAACATGTATAATTTTCCATAAGCGGCGGGGCGTCAAGCCGCAATGATCGGAGGCGTCAGGCGCTTTCGTGCGCGATCCACGCATCGACGCGTCGTTCCATGACGTCGAGCGGTACCGGTCCCGATTGCAGCACCACGTCGTGGAAGGCGCGGATGTCGAAACGCTCGCCCAGCGCCGCCTGCGCGCGGGTCCGCAATTCCATGATCTTGAGCTTGCCGATCAGATAGGCGGTCGCCTGACCCGGATAGACGATATAGCGCTCGATCGCCTTTTCGATGTCGCCGTCGGGGTTGGGGGTGTTGTCCTTGAGATAGCGGATCGCCTGCTCGCGGCTCCAGCGCTTGTCGTGGATGCCGGTATCGACGACGAGCCGGCACGCGCGCCACAATTCCATGCCGAGCCGGCCGAAGTCGCTGTAGGGGTCGGTATAGAAGCCCATGTCCTTCGCCAACTCCTCCGAATAGAGGCCCCAGCCCTCTGTATAGGCGGTGAAGCCGCCGAAGCGGCGGAAGGGGGGCAGGCCGGTGAGCTCGGTCTGCACCGCGCGCTGGAGGTGGTGGCCGGGAACCCCCTCGTGATAGGCGAGCGCCTCGAGTTCGGTCTTCGACATGTCGCGCAGGTCGTAGAGATTGACGTAATAGGTGCCCGGCCGCGACCCGTCGGGCGACGGCGACTGGTAAAAGGCCTTGCCCGCCGATTTCTCGCGGAACGCCTCGACCGCCTTCACCTGCAGATGCGCCTTGGGCAGCGTGTTGAAGAAAGCGGGCAGCCGCGCCTCCATCGCCGTGACCCGCGTCGCGACGTCGGCGAGATAGGCCTCGCGCGTCGTGTGATAATATTGCGGGCTGGTGCGCAGATGCTCGAAGAACTGCGGCAGCGTGCCCTTGAAGCCGACCTTCGCCATGATCGCCTTCATCTCGCCGTGGATGCGCGCGACCTCGCGCAGGCCAAGGTCGTGGATCTCGGCCGCGCTCATGTCGGTGGTCGTGTAATTGGCGAGCAGCGCCTGATAATAAGCGGCGCCGTCGGGCAGGCGCCAGATGCCGTCGGCGGTCGGCGCGTCCGCCTGCTGGCGCTTCATCTCGGCGAGCAGGCGGCCATAGGCCGGCCCGGCGCTTTCGGTCCACGCCGCCCGCGCGGCGTCGACCAGCCGCGCCTTCTCCGCATCGGGCGCATCGAGCTTGCCGACCTTCGCGGCGATGTCCTCGATCACCGCGTTGTCGGGCTTCATCAGATTCTCGATGTCGGAGATGACATAGGCATAGACCCATTTGGGCGGCTGGATGCCCTTTTGCGCGCGCGCGGCCGATTGGGCGCTCAGCGCGTCGAGAACGGGGCCGAGACCGCGGATGCGGTCGACATAGGCCTGCGCCTCCACGGCGTCGGAGACGCGGTGGATATTGATGAGGAAGGCGGGGAGCCGGCTCTGCGCGCCGTTCATCTGGTCGAAGATATAGGCATGGTCGCGAAAGGCGAACAGCCGGTCCGCCCGCTCCGCCTGCGCGTTGAACAGTTCGAACGACAGCGCATCGTCGGGCGAAAGCGTCCGCGGGTCGAAGCTGGCGCGCATCGCCTCCGCCGTCGCCTGCTGGAGCTTGTGGCTCGCGACCTCGGCTTCGTCGCCGACATCGTTCCAGCGGCCATAATCCTGGTCGCGGATGCCGCGATAGGCCTTGCTCTGCGGGCTCAGCGAGAGCTGCGCGGCGTCATATTGCTCGAAGAAATCGGCAAGCCCCGCGCCGGCGGGCGGGACGGGGATCGACGCGGCGGCGGGCGCCCGCTCGGCCGTCACGGGAGCGCAGCCCGCGACAACGAGCGCGATCAGGCAAGTCGACAGGCTGGCGGCGATGCGGCGGTGCGACACGATAATCTCCTGTTATGTCCGGCGGATTTGCCCGATCCGCTGTGGGGCTTGCCATAGTGGCCGGCGCGGCGCAATGGCGGGCCATGTCGCTCTTCGCCTCCGCCTGCGATGCCGCCTATGCGCTGGCCCGCCCGATCGTCCACGCCACCGATGGCGAGGCCGCGCACAATCTGACGCTCGCCGCGCTCCAGCCGTTGCCGCGCGCGCGGCGCGCGCTGACCAGCCCGGCGCTCGCGACCGAATTCGCGGGTCTGTCCTTCCCCAATCCGGTCGGGCTCGCACCCGGCTTCGACAAGGATGCGCGCGTCGCGCACGCGATGCCGCATTTCGGTTTCGGCTTCGTCGAGGTCGGGACGCTGACCCCGCTGCCGCAGGCGGGCAATCCGCGCCCGCGCCTGTTCCGGCTGGTCGAGGACGGCGCGATCATCAACCGCATGGGCTTCAACAACGGTGGGCAGGCGGCGGCGGCCGGGCGGATCGCCTGCCTGCGCCGCCATGGCCTGCCGGTGCCGCTCGGCATCAACATCGGCGCGAACAAGGATAGCGTCGATCGCATCGCCGACTATGCGAAGGGCACCGCGGCGATGGCGCCGCTCGCCGATTATCTGACCGTCAACATCAGCTCGCCGAACACGCCGGGGCTGCGCGCCCTGCAGGACAAGGGCGCGCTCGAGGCGCTGCTCGACGGCGTCGCCGCGGCGCAGCCCGCAGGGGCAGCGAAGCCCGTCTTCCTGAAGGTCGCGCCCGATCTGGAGCCCGCCGACATCGACGATATCGTCGCGGTGGCGCTCGACAAGCGGCTCGCTGCGGTGATCGTGTCGAACACGACGATCACGCGCCCGCCGCTCGCGTCGCGCCACGCGGGCGAGGCCGGTGGGCTGTCGGGCGCGCCGCTCGCCGAACTGGCGCTTCGGCGCGTCCGGGATTTCCGCACCGCAAGCGGCGGCAGGCTGCCGCTGATCGCCGCGGGCGGCATCGCGTCGCCCGAACAGGCGTGGGAGCGCATCCGCGCGGGCGCCAGCCTCGTCCAGCTCTATTCGGCGATGGTCTATGAAGGGCCGGGCCTTGCCGGCCGCATCGCACGCGGACTGGA
Organism: Sphingopyxis sp. 550B; assembly: GCF_057401805.1. Taxonomy (NCBI): domain Bacteria; kingdom Pseudomonadati; phylum Pseudomonadota; class Alphaproteobacteria; order Sphingomonadales; family Sphingopyxidaceae; genus Sphingopyxis; species Sphingopyxis sp. 550B. The sequence goes on from NZ_CM171610.1 coordinate 1,802,315, forward strand.
AACGCTCGCCGCGCGCGACGGCTTCGTGCGGGTGGCCGACGCGGTGGGAGCGGGCGGCTAGGCGAAGACCCGTGCCAAGGAAGAAGAGGTCGGGGTTGCGCTGGCCCAAGGGCCGCGCCAATGTCGCGCGCATGATCAAACGACTCCTCGCCGCGCTCAGCCTCTTCGTCCTTGCCGTTCCCTCCCTCGCCGTCGCGCAGGGCGTGACCTCGTCCGCCGACCCGCGCGCGACCGAGGCGGGGCGCGCGATCCTCGCCGACGGCGGTTCGGCCGCCGATGCGGCGATGGCGATGATGCTCGTCCTGACCCTCGTCGAGCCGCAGTCGAGCGGGGTCGGCGGCGGCGGGCTGCTCGTCTATCACGACGCCGCGAGCGACAGCATCGCGACGATCGACGGCCGCGAAACCGCGCCCGCGGCGGCGAAGCCCGACCGCTTCCTGGGGCCCGACGGCAAGCCGCGCCCGTTCATGGAGGTGGTGCCGGGCGGCCTGTCGGTCGGCGTGCCCGGCAACGTCCGCCTGATGGAGATGGCGCACGGGAAATGGGGCAAGCTCGAATGGAAGGCGCTGTTCCAGCCCGCGATCAGGCTGGCGGAGGAGGGGTATCAGGTGACGCCGGTCCTCCACAACTGGCTGGTCCGGTTCGATGAGCTGTGGAAGGATTTCCCCGCCGCGCGCGCGATCTATTATATCGACGGCAAGCCCGCACCGGTCGGCGCGACGATCCGCAACCCCGCCTATGCCGCGCTGCTCCGCGACATGGCGGCGCGCGGTCCCGATGCCTTCTATACCGGCGCCAATGCCCGCGCGATCAGCGCGGCGGTCGCCGGATCGAAGCGTAACCCGGCGCAGATCTCCGCGAAGGACCTCGCCGCCTATCGGGCGAAGGACCGGCCGGCGGTGTGCACCACCTACCGCGTCTACAAGGTCTGCGGCATGGGGCCGCCCTCGTCGGGGGCGACCACCGTCTTCGGCATCCTCGGCCTGCTCGAAGGTTGGGACATGAAGGCGATGGGCAAGGACAACCCGATGAGCTGGCACCTGCTGGCGGAGGCGATGCAGCTTGCCTATGCCGATCGCGCCAAATATCTGGGCGACGGCGATTTCGTTTCGGTGCCCGTCGCCGGGCTGCTCGACAAGGCGTATCTGGCCGGGCGGCGCCAACTCATCTCGCCCTTCGGCGCGGCGGGCCGTTATGAAGCGGGCAACCCGCCGGGGGCCGAACCGCGCACCACTTCGGGGCCGGTCGCCGAACATGGCACGACGCATTTCGTCGTCGTCGACCGCGCCGGCGACGTCGCCTCGATGACCTCGACGGTAGAGAGCATTTTCGGCAGCCACCTCAACGTCAACGGCTATTTCCTCAACAACGAGCTGACCGATTTCGACCACAGCCCGGTGCAGGGTGGCGCGCCCGCAGCCAATCGGGTGCAGGCGGGCAAGCGGCCGCTGTCGTCGATGTCGCCGACGATCGTCTATGGTCCCGACGGCAAGGTCGTGCTCGCGGTCGGCTCGGCGGGGGGCAAGCGCATCATCATGCACGTGACCAAGACGCTGATCGGTGTGCTCGATTGGGGCCTGTCGGCCGAGGATGCGATCGCGCTGCCGAACCTGTTCTTCGGCCAGCAGGGCGTGCTGATCGAAGACGATGCGGCGGGCAAGGCGATCGCCGCGAAGATGCAGCCCTTCGGCTATGCCTTCACGCCGACCGAACTGGGGTCGAAACTCAACGCGGCGCAGCGCGTCGACGGCGTCTGGCACGGCGCCGCCGATCCGCGCGGCCCCGGATCGGCGTCGGTCGACGGCTCGCCGCCGCAGGGGTGATGCGCCGGCTTTCCGGTCGGCACGATGACGAACGATCCAACCTCTCTGGGAGAGTAGAGGAATGAAGCTGGAAAACCCCCATCTCGACCATTTCCCCAGTCTCGTCGCGATGTTCTTCGACCGCGCCGAGCGGGGCGGCGAGACGCCTTTCCTGTGGCGCAAGGCCGATCGCGCTTGGCAGCCGCTGTCGTGGCGGCAGGTCGCGAACCAGGTCGCCGCACTGGCATATAATCTGCGCCGGCTGGGGCTGCGCGACGGCGACCGCGTTGTGCTGGTCAGCGAGAATCGCCCCGAATTCTGCATCGCCGACCTCGCCATCATGGCGGCGGGGTGCATCACCGTGCCGACCTACACCACCAATACCGAGCGCGACCACCAGCATATCCTCGACAACAGCGGCGCCAGCGCGGTGATCGTCTCCACCGCCAAACTCGCGCGGACGCTGATGCCCGCGGTGCTGCGCTCGAACGTGCGGCTGGTCATCAGCATGGAAAGCCTGCGCGTCGGCCAGCAGGGCAATGTCGCGATCCACGACTGGGACCCGCTGGTCACGGGGGGCGAGGCGCATCTGGACGAGGCAAAGGCGCGGGGCCTGGCGATGACGCGCGACGACACCGCTTGCCTCATCTACACCAGCGGCACCGGCGGCGCGCCGCGCGGCGTGATGCAGCATCATGGCGCGATCCTGCACAATGCGGCGGGCGCGGCCGAAGTGCTGGTCAATGATTTCGGCATCGGCGACGAGGAGGTGTTCCTGTCCTTCCTGCCGCTCAGCCATGCCTATGAGCATTCGGGCGGACAGTTCCTGCCGATCATGGTCGGCGCGCAGATCTATTACAGCGAGGGGCTCGAAAAGCTCGTCTCGAACATCGAGGAGACGCGGCCGACGATCATGGTCGTCGTCCCGCGCCTGTTCGAGGTGATCCGCGCGCGGATGATCAAGGCGGTCGAAAAGCAGGGCAAGCTGGCGAACTGGATGCTGAGCCAGGCGCTGCGCGTCGGCGAAAAGGATTATGAGCGGCGCATGGGCGTGCTCGACCGTCCGGTCGACCTGCTGCTCAACAAGCTGTTCCGCCCGAAGATCCAGAAGCGTTTCGGCGGCCGGATGAAGGCACTGGTGTCGGGCGGCGCGCCGCTGAACCCCGAAATCGGCGTTTTCTTCCATTCGATCGGCCTGACCCTGCTGCAAGGCTATGGCCAGACCGAGGCGGGGCCGGTGATCAGCTGCAACCGCCCTGCGGCGGGGCTGAAGATGGATACGGTCGGCCCGCCGCTGATGAATACCGAGGTGCGGATCGCCGACGACGGCGAAATCTGCGTGCGCGGCGAACTGGTCATGAAGGGCTATTGGCGCAACCCGGCCGAGACCGAGCGCGTGCTGGTTCCCGATCCGGCCGAGCCCGACAAGGGGCCGTGGCTGCACACCGGCGACATCGGCCATATCGACGAGGCGGGCCGCATCGTCATCACCGACCGCAAGAAGGACCTGATCGTCAACGACAAGGGCGACAATGTGTCGCCGCAGCGCGTCGAGGGAATGCTGACGCTCCAGCCCGAGATATTGCAGGCGATGGTCTATGGCGACAAGCGCCCGCACCTGGTCGGCCTGCTGGTTCCCGATCCCGAATGGATGGATGAATGGGCCGAGGCGGAAGGGCTGCCGAAAGACCTGAAGCTGCTGCGCGAGCACGAGAAATTCCGCGCCGCGATCCGCGCCGCGGTCGACCGGGTCAACGCCCAGCTCTCGGTGATCGAGAAGGTGCGCAAGTTCGACTTCGCCGACGAACCCTTCACGATCGAGAATGAACAGATGACGCCGTCGATGAAGATCCGCCGCCACGTGCTGAAGCAAGTCTATGCCGACAAGATCGCGGCGCTGTATCGGGGGTGATGCCCGTGGCGTGACCGTCTTTGAACGAAGCAGGCCGTGTCCCCGCGCAGGCGGATCGGAAAGAGTCCATGGTCTGCGGGGATCCGGGTTCGGCTTCCTTCCGTTACCCTGAACTCGTTTGGCGTATATATCCTTCGGACGGAACGGGGCACATTATGGCACGGTGCTTCGGACTCTGATGACTTTGGATTGACCACGTCATTGCGAGCGGAGCGAAGCAATCCAGGGCGGTTTATGCATGCTCTGGATTGCCGCGCGGCTTCGCCGCTCGCAAGGACGAGTCCGTCTCATGTCGTCATGGTCTAACGAAAAGCATGGCTTTTCATCGGAGCAGGCGGGGCTGCGACCCGAGAGCTCGGCGCAAACCGAACCCCGCCTGCGGCCGGGCCTTTCGGCTCAGCCTTCGTCCCCCGCCGGTTTGCGATAGGGGATGAAATCGCCGAAGACGCACGTCGGTCCACGGATGCCGCTGCCGCGGTCGACCAGGTGGAAGAAATCGCCGCTGCACGTCTGGGTGCCGAACTGGCGCACCACCATTATGTCGCTGTCGCGCGCGAGGCCGGGGCAGCGGCCTTTCAGGTCGTTGCGATAGACGATGCGACTTCCCTGCCGATAGAGTAATATGTCGTCCGACACGCGGATCGTATCGGCGCTCGCATAGTGCGGCAGGCACCGGACCGGCTCGCCCGCGACCTTGCCGGCCAGATATTTGTCGAGCGTCCGGCTCTGTTTCGGGGTCAGCGCCGCGGCGCCGGCATCGGCACTGCCGGCGGGGGCGCAACTCGCGATCAGCGGCATCGCGCCGATCAGCGCCGCCGCATATACCGGATTCAGCCTGGCCATGATCGGACTCCTTGCGTTTGGCACGATGCGCCGGGGAGGATGAATGCGCGCTGAAGCCGCCGCATCACGCGGCATCCTTGAGCGCGCGGATGCGCCCGAGCTCGGCGGCGGTGGGCGCGCGCAGGAAGGGGTTTGTCGCGCGTTCCGCGCCGATGCTCGTCGGCACCGTCGGCTCGCCGGCGGCGCGCGCCGCCTCGACCGCGGCAAGGCGGTCCGCGAGCGCCCGGTTGTCGGGGTCGACCGTCACCGCGAAGCGCGCGTTCGACAGCGTATATTCGTGCGCGCAATAGACGCGCGTCGCGTCGTCGAGCGTCGCGAGCCGCTGCATGTTGGCGAACATCTGTTCGGCCGTTCCCTCGAACAGCCGGCCGCACCCCATCGCGAACAGCGTGTCGCCGACGAAGATCGCGGCGTCGTCGGCGAAATGATAGGCGATATGGCCCGCCGTATGCGCGGGCACGTCCCAGACGTCGGCAACATGCGATCCCAGCCGCACCCGGTCGCCGTCCTTCACCAGCCGGTCGGCGGTCGGGATGCGTTCGCGCTCGGCGGCGGGGGCGATGATCTCGCAGCCCGTCTTCGCCTTGATATCGGCGTTGCCGCCGGTGTGGTCGGGGTGCCAGTGGGTGTTCCAGATCGCGGTGATCGGCCAGCCGCGCCGGTCGGCTTCGGCCAGCACCGGATCGGCGACCGACGGGTCGACCACCATCGTCTCGAAGCTTTCGGGATCGTGGACCAACCAGACATAATTGTCGCTGAGGACGGGGATGCGGACGATGTCGAGCGCAGCCATGCTCTTTTCTCCTTCGCGGTCCGGCCTCTTGCCCTGATGACGGAGCGGGCGGCCGCCGGCCTTGGCGTCAGCGCGATTGTGGCGGGTGCGATCCGCTTCCGTCAAGCCGCGCGAGCGCTTCGCTGGCGAGCCGCTCGGTCAGGGCACGGGCGGTGCCGGCGCGGCCCAGCGGTGCCGCCTGTCCCGCCCACAGCGGCGAGAAATCGCCGCCGCCCTGCGCTTCGTTCGTCTTGCGCAGCGGTGCGAGCGCGGCGGACGCATGGGGGAAGGGCGGCGCGGCGTCGGCCATCGGCCCCAGTTCCGCGACCAGCCGGTTGCGCATGCCGCGCGCGACGCCGCCCGAAAACAGGTTGGTGAGCAGCGTCGCCTCGGCTTCCGGTCCGTTCAGCGCGCGGCGGTGCGCGGCGCCGATCGGCGCCTCTTCGGTGAACAGGTAGGCGGTGCCGATCTGCACCCCCGCGGCGCCGAGCATCAGCGCGGCGGCAACCCCGCGCGCGTCGGCGATGCCGCCCGCCGCGATGACCGGGCAGGCGACGGCGTCGACGACCTGCGGCACCAGCGCCATCGTCCCGATCTGACTGTCCGGTTCTTCGCCCAGGAACCAGCCGCGATGACCGCCCGCTTCATAACCCATGGCGATGATCGCGTCGCAGCCGCGCGCCGCGAGGTGCCACGCCTCGGCAACGGTGGTCGCGCTCGACACGATCGCGATGCCGGCGGCGCGCAGCGGCGCGAGCAGCGCCTCGTCGGGCAGGCCGTAATGGAAGCTGGCGACCGCGGGCTTCGCCGCGACCGCCGCTTCGCCCATCGCGGCGTCGAACGGCGCGCGCAGCGGCGGTGGGGGACCGGCGTCGGCGATGCCATATTCGGCATAATAGGGCGCCAGCGCTGCCTGCCATGCCGCGGTGTCGGGCGCGGGCGGCAGGCGGTGGCAGAAGAAGTTGAGGTTGAGCGGCGCGTCGCTCCGCTCGCGGATCGCCGCCACCGCCGCGGCGACGCCATCGGGGGTCAGCATGCCGCACGGCAGCGAGCCGAGCGCACCCCCGGCCATCGCGCCGATGATCATGTCGGTCGACGTCGCGCCCGCCATCGGCGCCTGGACGATCGGATGCCGCGTCCCGAACAGCCCGGTCAACCGGCGATCGGGCCAGCCGGGCATCCTACCAGCTTCCGACGTTCGGCGTCGACGCCCAGGGTTCCTGCGGCGGCAGATGGCCGTCCTGCAGCAGCTCGACCGAAATGCCGTCGGGCGAGCGCACGAACGCCATATGCCCGTCGCGCGGCGGACGGTTGATCGTCACTCCCGCGTCCATCAGCCGCTGGCACGTCGCATAGATGTCGTCGACGCGATAGGCGAGGTGGCCGAAGTTGCGGCCGCCCGTATAGGTTTCGGGGGCGCTGCCGTCCTCGGGCGGCCAGTTGTGCGTCAGCTCGACCTCGGCGATCCCCGCCTGTCCCGGCGCGGCGAGGAAGATCAGCGTGAAGCGACCCTGCTCGCTGTCGAAGCGGCGCACTTCCTCGAGCCCGATCAGCTTGAAGAAGGCGATGGTGGCGTCGGGGTCGGTGACCCGGATCATCGTGTGGAGATATTGAACCATGAAACCTGTCTAGGATCAGGACCCTAGGCGCGCAACGCCCGTCCTTCAAACGCTTCGAACAACGCCAGGAACGCCTCCGGCACCGGCGAAGCCGCCCCGCGCGCCTCGGCGACGTGGACGTTGACGATCCGCCCGGCGGCGCGCAGCTCGTCCTTGCCCTTGCCGTGCAGCTCGAACAGGAAGGTCAGCGAACTGCGCCCGGCGCGCTCGGCGCGGACGCAGATGTCGATCTCTTCGTCGAGCAGGATCGGCGCCTTGTAATCGACCTCCGCGCGCGCGACGTGGAATTCGGGGCTGCTGTGATCCGGCCAGCGGTCATAGACGCCCGCCGCGCGCCAATATTCGGTGACGCCGATGTCGAAATATTCGAGATAGCGGCTGTTGAACACCACCGCCTGCGCATCGATCTCCGCATAGCGGACGCGCTTGGTGACGTGAAAACGAAAGTCGCTGCGGGCCATGGTTGTCCTTCAGGCTGGATGGGCCGCGAATCGCGCGACCGTGTCGATGAGCAGGGTTATGTCGCCGTCGCGCGACAGCCGGTGGTCGCCGCCCTTGACGAGCGTCACCTGCACGTCGTCGCTCGCCAGCGCCGCGGCGAGGCGCAGGCTGATGTCGGGCGGGACGTCGCCGTCCTCCTGCCCGTGGAGCAGACGGACCGGGCAGGCGAGGGGGATCGTGCCATCCAGCAGCCGGTTCGCTTCGCCCGATTCGAAGAGGGCGCGCGTCGTTACATAGGGCTGGTCGCCGTAGGGCGTATCCTCGATCAGCGCGCCCTCTGTGCGGATGATCGCCTTTTCGGCGTCGCTGAAACCCCATTCAGTGAAATCGGGCGCCGCGGCGATGCCGACGAGGCCCGCGACGCGCTGCGGCCCGTCGCGCTGCGTCAGCGCGAGCGCGGTCAGCACCATCAGCCAGCCGCCCATCGACGATCCGACGAGCAGCACGCGTCCTTCGACCTTCGCGTCGATCAGGTCGAGCACGTCGCCGCGCCAGTCGAGCAGCGTCTGTTCGGCGAACTGACCTTCGGACAATCCGCATCCCGCATAATCGAGCAGCAGGCAGGCGCGCCCTTCCGCCGCCGCCCAGGCGAGCAGCGCCGTTGCCTTGCCGCCCGCCATGTCGGACATATAGCCGGGCAGGAAGACGATCGTCGGTCCCGCGCCAGCGACATGGCGATAGGCGAGGCGCGGTCGCCCCGGCCGATCGAGCCAGGCGGGCGCCGCGGCCGTGCCGGAAACGGGGAGGGGAGGGAGCTGTTGTCTCTCCATGGACGGGGCGGTTCCTGTTCTGGCAGCGGCGGATCGAATACCGAGACCCGCTGCCCCTAGCCCGCGTGCAGGGGGCCTGCAAGCTCTCCGCCCCGCTGCCCCCGGAAGCCGCCGATTTATCCGCGGCGATGGCGGAACCGCCAGTTGAGGCCGTGCGCGCTCGCGAGACTCAGCGCGCCGAGCGAGGTGAGCAGCCGGTCGGCGGTCTCGGGATCGCCAAGCGCGATCCATTGCTCGTGCGCCGCCAGCCCCAGCGCCAGCAGCAACAAGCCCGCCGCTGCCGGTATCGCGGGCAGCCATCGGCGATGGTGCCGCCAGCCGCCGGCCATCGCGACCCACGCCGCGGGCAGCGCCAGCAGCAGCACCGCGGCATGAAAGCCTTCGGGCAGGCCGAGCCACGGCGCGAGCGCCGGCGCCAGCAGCAAGAGCAGCGGCAGCAACAGGCAATGGACGAGGCAGCCGAACGAGAGGGTGATTCCCGCAAGGTCGGCGACGCGGGAACGGGGGACGGGAATGCGCATGGGGCGAATCCTTCGCGGTGGCGATGCGTGCCGCCTCCATAATGATACATTGTATCATTGCAACCCCGATTGCGAATCCGCCCCTTGCCGCCCCTATCGCATGCTGGCAAAGGGGCGCAGTTTCCCTCGCCAGAAAGGCCGATTTCCCAATGCCCGAGATGATCCGCGTCACCCTTCCCGATGGCTCTGCCCGAGAAGTCGCGCGCGGCACGACCCCGGCGCAGATCGCGGCGGACATCGGCCCCGGGCTCGCGAAGGCCGCACTTGCCGCGCGTGTCGACGGCGAGGTGCGCGACATCATGCGCCCGCTGGAGGCCGATAGCAGTCTCGCGCTCATCACCAGCCGCGACGAGGCCGACGCGCTCGAACTCGTACGCCACGACTATGCGCATATCCTGGCCGAGGCGGTGCAGGCGCTGTGGCCGGGGACGCAGATCACCTTCGGCCCCGCGACCGACGACGGCTTCTACTATGACGTGAAGGCGCCCGACAGCCGCGAACCCTTCTCGATGGACGACCTGCCCGCGATCGAGGAGAAGATGCGCGAGATCATCCGCGCCGACAAGCCGCTGCGCCGCGAGGTCTGGAGCCGCGACGCCCTGATCGCCAAGTGGGAAAAGGACGGCGAGGTCTTCAAGGCCGAATGGGCGAAAGAGCTGCCCGAGGGCGAGGATCTGACCGTCTATTGGTCGGGCCCCCCTCATCAACCCGGCTCCTGGCTCGACATGTGCCGCGGCCCGCACCTCGCGAGCACGGGCAAGGTCGATCCGCAGGCGTTCAAGCTGATGCGGGTGGCGGGCGCCTATTGGCGCGGCGATCAGCGCAATGCACAGCTGACGCGCATCTACGGCACCGGCTGGCTGAGCAAGAAGCAGCTCGACGCGCATCTCCACAAGCTGGAGGAAGCCGCGAAGCGCGACCATCGCCGGCTGGCGCAGGAGATGGACCTGTTCCACCTTCAGCAGGAAGCGCACGGCAGCGTCTTCTGGCACCCCAAGGGCTATATCGTCTGGCGCGAGCTCGAGGCCTATATGCGCCGCGCGATCGACGGCGCGGGCTACAAGGAGGTCAAGACCCCGCAGGTGATGGACGCGCGCCAGTGGGAGCAGTCGGGCCATTGGGGCAAGTATCGCGAGAATATGTTCGTCATCCCCGACGAGGTGCCGAACACCGAGGACGAGGGCCCGCTCGTCTCCGACGCCGCCGAATGGATGGCGCTCAAGCCGATGAACTGTCCGGCGCACGTCCTGATCTTTCGCCAGGGGATCAAGTCCTATCGCGACCTGCCGCTGCGCATCTACGAGAACGGCTGCTGCCACCGCAACGAGCCGCACGGCGCGCTCCACGGGCTGATGCGCGTGCGCCAGTTCACGCAGGACGACGCGCATATCTTCTGCCGCGAGGACCAGATCATCGACGAGGTGCAGAGCTTCTGCCAGCTCGCCGACCGCATCTACAAGGATTTCGGTTTCTCCTATGCGATCAAGCTCGCGCTGCGGCCCGACAATCGCTTCGGCAGCGATGAGATCTGGGACGTCGCAGAGGCCGAATTGCGCGACGCGGTGGTGCGCGCGGGGCTCGCGACCGACGACTATGGCTGGGGGGAACTGCCGGGCGAGGGGGCTTTCTATGCGCCCAAGCTCGAATGGCACCTGACCGACGCGATCGGGCGGACGTGGCAGGTCGGCACGATCCAGTCCGACCGCGTGCTGCCCGAGCGGCTCGACGCCAGCTATATTGGCGAGGACGGCGAGCGGCACCGGCCGATCATGCTGCACCGCGCGATCTTCGGCAGCTACGAGCGCTTCATCGGCATATTGATCGAACATTATGCCGGCCGCTTCCCGACCTGGCTCGCGCCCGTGCAGGCCGTGGTCGCGACGATCGTTAGCGACGCCGACGATTATGCCACGGGCGCCGCGGCGCAGCTTGCGGCCGCGGGCATCCGCGTCGAGACCGATCTGCGCAACGAGAAGATCAACTACAAGGTCCGCGAGCACAGCCTGGCGAAGGTTCCCTACCTCCTCGTCGTCGGCAAGCGCGAGGCCGAGGAAGGGACCGTCGCGATCCGCACCCTCGGCCAGGACGGCCAGCGCATCCTGCCGCTTGCAGAGGCGATCGCGATGCTGAAGGACGAGGCGACGCCGCCGGACCTGCGGCCCGCTTGACGGGCCTCGACGATCTGGTCGGCCTCGCGCCGCTGACGATCGCGGGGGCGGCGGCGATGACGTTCGGCGCCGCCTATGTGCGCGGACTCACCGGTTTCGGCATGGCGATCATCCTCGTGCCGCTGCTCGGCCTGATCATCGCGCCGGCACAGGCGGTGACGCTGGGCATCCTGCTGCAACTGCTGATCGGTCCGGTCGGGCTGGGGCCGATCATCCACGATTCGGACCGCGCAAGCGCGATTCCGATCGCGCTGATCGCGGTGGTCACGACGCCGCTGGGGATGCTGGCGCTGAAAGGCGTGACGCCCGATGTCGCGCGGCTGCTCATCACCAGTGTCGCGGTGGGCGCCTTCGTCGCGGTACTGCTGCCCAAACAGCCCGAGGGACACCAGCCGGGTCGGCTCGCAATCGGGGGCACCGGGTTCGCCGCTGGGATATTGACGGGTTTTGCGGCGATGCCGGGGCCTCCGGTCGTTCCTTTCTATTACCGTCGTCCCCTCGAACCGCGCGTGGCACGGGCGTCGATGCTGCTGATCTTCTTTGCGACCGCCATCGCCGGGACGCTCGCGTCGATGTGGGTCGGGCTGGCGACGTGGCGGCTGTTCCTGCTGGCCGTGCTGCTGTTCCTGCCGATGTGGCTGGGCAACCGCCTCGGCGGCCGCCACTTCGGCCGCGTGGCGCCGCATGTCTGGCAGGCGATGGTGGCGGTCGTGCTGGGCGTTGCCGCCGTTTCCGCCGTGGTGCGGCTGCTGAACTGACCGTTTCAGCGGGAGAATAGTTTTCTTGACATAAAAATAGTTTCGAACTATTCTGGCTACGAAATGGAGTGACGATCATGGGAAAATATCGGCCACTTGCCGATTTCCTGGCGACGGTTCCGGATGATAGCTGGGACGCGACCTTCGCCGAAATCGAAAGGATTCTTCGCTTCAAGCTTCCTCCGAGCGCGCACCAGCACCGTGCATGGTGGGCTAACCAGTTTCGCGGCCATCATAGCCAGGCGAAGGCGTGGATCGATGCCGGATGGGAAACGCGCGAAATCGACCAGCAACGCGGACGGGTCCGCTTCGAACGGGTGAGAAACCATAGCCGCGCTGGGCGCGCTGTCGCGGATGACGACCTGTGGGACCAAGCCGCGCGGATCAGTGGCATTCGCGACCGCAAGGCGCTCGAACGCGCGGCGGTGTCTGCGCTGCTTCAGCGCGAAGCCGGCCGGGCGCTGGCGCTGATGGGGGGAACGATGCCCGATGCGGCTGCGCCGCCGCGCGAACGACCCTCTGTATGATATTAGTCGATACGTCGGTCTGGATCGATCATCTGCGCCGCGCCAATGCAGCGCTTGCCCTTGCCCTGTCCGAGGGGGAGGTATGCCAGCATCCATTCGTCACCGCCGAATTGGCGCTGGGATCGCTTGCGGAGCGGGCGAGATTCATCGCGATGCTGGCCTACCTTCCTCCGATGCCCGTCGTCGATCATAGTCGCCTGCTCGCATTCATTTCCGATCACCGCCTGTTCGGTACCGGATTGGGCATGGTCGATGCTCATCTGCTGGCATCGGTTGCCGGCGAATCGGGCGTGCGGCTATGGACCCTCGACAAGCGGCTGTTCGACCACGCCAAGCGTCTTGGGTGCTCGTATCGCCCGTGAAGGGATCGGTCACAGACTCCGCAGCGCCTGCGCGGGGCGGGCCGAGAGCAGGGGCCAGCTTCCTGCGATGCCGATCAGGAAGGCGAGGCCGGCGCCGCCGAGCAGGGTCAGCCCGACGACCAGCGGATCGGGCGCGAAGGTGAAATCGAACAGCTCGACGACGACATAGGCGGCCGCGGCGAGCCCGAGCCCCAGCGCGAGCAAAGCGACGATGCCGGCCAGCGCCGCATATTCGAGCGCCTGCGCGCCCAGTATCTGTCCGCGCGTCGCGCCGAGCAGCTTCAGGATCACGCTGTCGTAGACGCGCCGCTCGCGACTGGCGGCGATCGCGCCGATCAGCACCGCGATGCCCGCGAGGATCGCGATGCTTGCCGCGACCGCGATCGCCTGGCTCATCTGGGTGAGGAGGGTCGTGACCTGGCTGACGACGTCGCGCACCGCGATCAGCGAGGCCGAGGGAAAGGCGCGCGGCACGCTCCGCGAAAGTTCGGTCTCTGCCGTCGGTCCCACGGCCACGGTCGCGACCATGTTGTGCGGCGCCGCGTCGAAGGTGCCGGGCGAGAAGACGAGGACGTAGTTGAGCCCGAAATTCTCCCAATCGACGGTGCGGAAGGAGGCGACCTTCGCCTGCACCTCGACCCCCAGCACGTTGACGCCGAGCGTGTCGCCGAGCCGCAGCCCCAGCGACGCCGCGACCTCCTGCTCGACGCTGACGAGCGGTGGGCCCCGATAGCCCGCGTCCCACCAACGCCCGGCAACGAGCGTGCTGCCCGCGGGTAACGTGGCGCTGTAGGTCAGGCCGCGGTCGCCGCGTAGCACCCATGCGCCCTCCGGCAGTTCGGCCAGTTCGTCGACGCGCTGGCCCCGGAACTCGGTGACGCTGCCGCGTAGCGCCGGGATCATGTTGATCGCGGCATCGGGATCGGCGCGCGTCACCAGCGATCGGAAATCGGCGGCGCGGTCGCGCGGAATATCGAGGATGAAGAAGCTCGGCGCGCGCTGCGGCACGGTGCGCGCGATCTCCGCCGTGATGCTCGTCTGAATCGCCGCGAGCGCGACGAACAGCGTGAGGCCGAGCCCGAGCGCGACGACGAGCGCGCCGGTCGCGGCGCCGGGGCGGTGGAGATTGGCGAGGGCGAGACGCGGCAGCGGGCGGCGCGGTCGCGGAAGGCGGCCCGCGACGCGCCGCACCAGCCAGCCGAGCCCGACCAGCACGACGAGGAGCGCGGCGGCCGCGGCGACGAAGCCCAGTGCGAACAGCGGCTCGCGCGCCGTCGCGACCGCGAGCGCGACGATGGCGGCGAAGGCGACGCCGACCGCCGCCAGCACGCGCGCCTCGATCCGTCCGGCGCCGCTCACCGTCGCGCGGTAGAGCCCGGCGGCGGGAACGCGGCGGGTCGCCGCGAGCGGCGGCAGCGCGAAGGCGATGGCGATCAGCAGGCCATAGGCGGCGCTGACCGCGAGCGGCAGCGGATAGAGCGCGAAACCGGGGCGCACCGGCAGCACGTCGCCCGCGATCGCGCCGATCGCCGCCGGCGCGACGGCACCGGCGGCGAGCCCGGCAACGATGGCGAGCGCCGCCACGGTCAGAATCTGCAAGCCATAGATGCGCGCGACGGTCGCGCTGTCGGCGCCCAGCACCTTCAGCGTGGCGAGGCCGGGCCGCTTTCCCGCGAGATAGCTGGCGACGCCGTTGCCGACGCCGATTCCGGCGATCACCAGCGCCGCGAGTCCGACGAGCGACAGGAACTGACCCATGCGCTCGATGAAGCGGCGCGTTCCCGGTGCGCCGTTGCTGCGGTCGGTGACGTCCCAGCCCGCATCGGGAAAGGCGGCGGTCAGGCTCTTGCCCACCGCGGCCGGATCGGCGTCCGCTGGCAGGCGGATGCGATACTTGCTTTCGTAGAGGCTGCCCGGCTGGATGAGCTGCGTCGCCGGCAGGTCGTCGATGCCGATGATCGCGACCGGCCCCAGCGTGAATCCCTCGCCCAGCCGGTCGGGCTCGTCGGCGATGATACCGTCGATTCGGAACGCTTTTTCGCCGAACTTCACACTCGATTGCGGTTCCAGCCCGAGCCGCGAGGCGAGGTCGGCGCCGATCCAGACCGTTCCCGGCGGCGGGGGACCGCGCCGCGCGCCGCCCGCCAGCCGCATCGTGCCATAAAGCGGATAGGCGTCGTCGACCGCCTTCAGTTCGGCGAGCAGGGCCTCGCCGTCCGGCGCATTCGCCATCGCGCGCATCCGTACCGTGGCAGAGGTTGCTCCCGCCAGGCGGAACGCCGCCATCTCTTCGGCGCTCGCCTGCCGCTGCGGCAACGCGAGCTGGAGGTCGCCGCCGAGGATCGTCTGGCCGCGCGCCTCGAGTTCGGCGGTGATGCCGCTGGTCAGGCTGCCGATCGCGGCGAGCGTCGCGACGCCGAGGAACAGGCAGACCGCGAGCAGCCGCAGACCGCGGATGCGCGCGGCGAGGTCGCGCCGCGCGATCCGCCAGAGCGTGGCGAGGGCGGGGGTCAATTCGCGCCCCTTCGAAGGATGGGCCAGTTCATGCAGCCCGCTCCTCGATCCGGCCGTCGTGCATCACGACGACGCGGTCGCAATGGTCGGCGAGCGCCGGGTCGTGGGTGATGATGAGCAGCGTCGCGCCCAGCGCGGCGCGGCGTGCGAAGATCAGGTCGATGATCGCGTGGCCGGTCGCGGTATCGAGGTTGCCGGTCGGCTCGTCGGCGAAGATGATCGCGGGCTCGCCCGCCATCGCGCGCGCGATGGCGACGCGCTGCTGCTCGCCGCCCGAAAGCTGTGCGGGATAATGCGTCAGGCGGTGGCCGAGCCCGACCGCCTCCAGCTCCGCCTGCGCGCGTCCGAACGGATCGGCGTGCCCGGCGAGTTCGAGCGGCACCGCGACATTTTCGAGCGCGGTCATCGTCGGGAGCAGGTGGAAAGCCTGGAGCACGATCCCGATCCGTCCGCGCCGCGCCCGTGCGAGCGCATCCTCGTCCATCGTGCCGAAATCGAGCCCGGCGACGCGGATCGTCCCGCCGCTTGCGCGTTCGAGCCCCGCAAGCACCGCCATCAGCGAGCTTTTGCCCGAGCCCGAGGGGCCGAGCAGCGCGACCGATGTGCCTGCGTCGACCGTCAGGTCGACCCCGCGTAAAATTTCGACCGGGGCCTTGCCGGTCCCCAGCGTCAGCGTCACATTATGGGCGGCGATCGCCGGTTCGGGCGATGCGGAGAGCGCGTCGGTCAAGAAAGGACCCTTTGGAGATGAAAACGGCCGGATGGCGTTCGATGCTGCTATATGGTTGCATGCTCGCGCTTTGCCAACCGCTCGCGGGTTGCGGGTCGGCGGATGCGCCCGCGGCCCCGAAAGACGACGGGGCGTCGCATGCGCAGGCCGCGCCCGCGATCCCCGCCGATGCGCCGTTGGTCATCGCATTCGGCGACAGCCTCTATGCGGGCTATCAGCTCGGACCGAAAGAGGGGCTGGCGCCACAGCTTCAGGCCGCGCTGACCGCCGATGGCGTCGTGGCGCGGGTGCAGAATGCCGGCGTGTCGGGCGATACCAGCGCGGCGGGACGCCAGCGGCTGGCCTATGTCCTCGACAATGCCCGACAGAAACCCGCGCTCGTGCTGCTGGGGCTCGGTGGCAACGACATGCTGCGCGGCATCGGTCCCGACCAGACGCGCGCCAACCTCGACGCGATGCTGGCGGAGCTCAAGCGGCGCGACATCCCGGTGCTGCTCACCGGGATGATGGCGGCACCCAATCTCGGCAGCGATTATGAGAAGAAATTCAACCCCATATATCCCGATCTTGCTGCGAAATATGGGGTCAGCTTCTATCCCTTCATCCTCGACGATGTCGTCACCGACCCGTCGCTGATGCTCGCCGACCATCTGCACCCCAATGCCAAGGGAGTGAAAATCGTCGTGCAGGGCCTTGCGCCGCTGGTCGAGGCGGCGCTGCCCGCCGCCGGGTAGCGTCAGGGCGCGATCAGCTTCTCGGCGCGCTTGCGCCAGTTTCCCGCCAGCGCGTCGAGCGCCGCCAGATCGCGGACCGCCGCCTGCTCGCGCTTTCCGGCGCCGCCGATCAGCAGCGCGAAGACGCGCGCGATCGTCCAGTCGGGCTGCGGCCGCGCAATCAGGTCGAGCGTGTCGCCCGCCGCGGCCGTCCCTTCCTCGATCACCCGGTAATACCAGCCGCTGCGGCCGGTCTTCACCACCGTCGCGGGCACGCTTGCGATGCCGAAGCGGTGGCCGAGCTTCCAGCACGGCTGGCGCCCCTGGCTGACCTCGATCAGCGCGGTGCCGAGCCGGTAGCGGTCGCCGATGCACACCGCATCCTCGACCATGTCGCGGGTCGACAGATTCTCTCCGAACGCACCGGGCGCGGCGAGCAGGGGATGGCCGCCCAGCCGCTCGATCCACCAGGGATAATGGTCGCGCGGATAATGATGGATCGCCTTGTCGG
This sequence comes from Sphingopyxis sp. 550B, assembly GCF_057401805.1. Lineage (NCBI taxonomy): Bacteria > Pseudomonadati > Pseudomonadota > Alphaproteobacteria > Sphingomonadales > Sphingopyxidaceae > Sphingopyxis > Sphingopyxis sp. 550B. The sequence goes on from NZ_CM171610.1 coordinate 1,819,338, forward strand.
GACCGCCATGCACCGTCAGGTCGCCCTGCTCGTCGCCCGCGATGCCGAGGAAGCCGACATGCCGCGACCCGGCGACGGGCGTCTTGCCGATCGCGCTCGGTTCGCCCCGATCGCCGAAGGCGCGCGCCTTGCCGGTCAGAAGCGCGTCGATGGCGATGCTCATGCGGCCTCCTGCTCGATGCAGATCGCGCGCGAATCGCTTTCGTCGAGCGGCACGCCGAGCAAGGCGCAGCGATGCGGGTTCCCGCCTTCGGCATCGCGGCGGAAATGCCGGCAGTTGGCGCACAGGCCGAAGGGGCGGTGGCCGCGCGCGGCGAGAAAGCCGCCGAGCATGCGGGCGAGCAGCGCCTCCAGCGCCGCGCGGTCGGCCGGCGCCATCGGGGCGAGCATCGCCTCGGCAATGGTGTCGGGGGCGGAGGCGAGCAGCGCCTCCCCATGGGGTGTAAGGGCGAGCCGAACCAGCCGCCGGTCGCCCGCATCGCCCGTCCGCGCGACGAGCCCCTTGCGTTCGAGCGCCGCCACGGTCTGCGACACCGTTCCCTTGGTCTGCCCCAGCCATGCGGCGAGCGCCCCCGGCGTGCGCGAAAAGCGATTCGCGGCCGCCAGATAGCGCAGCGCCTGCCACTGCACGGGCTTGAGCCCCGCGGCGTGGCCGTCGCCCGCGATCAGGCGCGCGGTGCGCGTCAGCATGTCGGCCAGGTCCTGCGTCATCTCTTTTTAGTATCGACTAAAAACCATTTGCACAATCCCGGTGGGCATGACAGATGCATTGTATCGACTCGATACTTTTTAAAAGGAGACGAACCATGACCGAGAAGGCGATTTTCTATCATGCCGGATGCAGCGTCTGCCTCGACGCCGAGCAGGTGGTGGCCGACGCGATCGACCCCGCGCGCTACGACGTCGAACGCGTCCATCTGGGCGAAACACCGGGCCGCGTCCCGGAAGCCGAAAACGCCGGGGTCCGCTCGGTGCCGGCGCTGGTGCTCGGCGGGCAGGCCTATCATATCAATTTCGGCGCTCCGATCGACGCGCTAAGGGCATGACCGTCCCGGCGCCCTGACGTCAATGAAAAAGGGGCGCACCGCGGTGCGCCCCTTTCCTTTTCAGCTCTGGCGGTCGCCTTAGAAGGCGAGGCCGACGCCGACGCCGAAGGTGTCGTGGTCGCTGAAGTTGTTGATGAACTGATGGCGATATTCGATCTTGCCATAGACGTTCTGGCCCAGCTTGTGCTGATAGCCGGCGCCGACATAGGGGTCGTCGATCTGGCCGAAGGTGTAACCCGCGTTGACATAGGCCTTGCCGTTGGTGCCGACATTGGCGCCCGCGCGGCCACCGGCCGAGAACTGGACGTCGAAGCCCTTCTTGAGAACCTTGTCGCCGGCGATCTCGGCGCCGATGAAGGTCGTCTGGCCGGCGTTCAGGTCATAGCCGCCCGCGATGCCGAGCGTGGCGTCGTCGAGCCCGCCGCCCGAGATGTAGCCGCCGCGCACTTCGACGCGGGCTTCGCCGCCGTCGGCGGCAAGGGCGGGGGTGGCAACGACCGCGGTGAGGAGAGCGGCGGCAACTGCGAACTTTTTCATGTCATTTTCCTTTTTTCTTCAATCGGGACGCGCCCTATTGGGTCGCGACCCGGCCCCTAAATGGGGTTGCGGCCTGTCGCTGCCATGAATGGATCGTTCAGAATAAGACAATTTTCTTACCTGTGTTGTTTTTGCAACACGGTCAGAATGGAGCAGGCCTCGTCATCCCGCGAAAGCTGGAATCGCTTGCGGGTTTGGGTCGGGTCGACAGCGAGCCCGGCTTTCGCTGGGATGACGGCTGGGAGCTTGATTTCGGCGAAGCCGATTAGCGTTTAGACTCTGATGACTTTGGATTGGCCCACTTCGTCATTGCGAGCGGAGCGAAGCAATCCAGGGCGGTTTGCGCCACTCTGGATTGCCGCGCGGCTTCGCCGCTCGCAATGACGAGTCCTTCCAAAGTCATCATGCTTTAGCCCAGCGCGGCCTGCTTTTCCTCGGCGATGCGGTCGAGTTCGGCGCGGGTGGGCTTGGTCGCCGCGCTCTTGAGCTGGCCGCAGGCGGCCATGATGTCGCGCCCGCGCGGAGTACGGATCGGCGCCGAAATCCCCGCCTCGAAAATCAGGTTGCTGAACGCGCGCACCCGCTCGGGCGGCGAGCATTCATAGGGCGCGCCGGGCCACGGGTTGAACGGAATCAGGTTGACCTTCGCGGGCAGCCGATACTGCTTGAGCAGTCGCACCAGTTCGCGCGCGTCGGCGTCGCTGTCGTTCTTATCCTTCAGCATCACATATTCGAAGGTGATGCGCCGCGCATTGTTCGCACCCGGATAGGCGGCGCAGGCAGCGAGCAGTTCCTCGATGCCATATTTGCGATTGAGCGGCACGATCTCGTCGCGGATTTCCTTGCTGACCGCGTGGAGCGATACCGCGAGGTTGACGCCGATCTCCTCGCCCGCGCGCGCCATCATCGGCACGACACCGCTCGTCGACAGGGTGATGCGGCGTTTGGACAGCGCCAGCCCGTCGCCGTCCATGACGATCTTCAGCGCGCCTTTGACCTCGTCGAAATTGTAGAGCGGCTCGCCCATCCCCATCATCACGATGTTGGTGAGCATGCGGCCATCGGCGGTGTAGTGGCCGGCGTCGTCTTCCTCGTCTTCCGCGCCGCCTGCCATCGTTCCTTTCGGCCATTCGCCGAGTGCGTCGCGCGCGAGCAGTACCTGTCCGACGATCTCGCCGGCCTCCAGATTGCGGACGAGGCGCATGGTGCCGGTGTGGCAGAAGCGGCAGTTGAGGGTACAGCCGACCTGGCTCGACACGCACAGCGTTCCCCGATCCGCGTCGGGGATGAACACCATCTCATATTCCTGGCCGTCGGCGGCGGCGAGCAGCCATTTGCGGGTGCCGTCGTTCGACACCTGCGCGGTGACGACGGTGGGGCGGCCGACGATGAACCGCTCGGTCAGCCACGGACGCATCGTCTTGGCGATGTCGGTCATCGCATCGAATTCGGTGACGCCGCGGTGATAGATCCAGTGCCAGATCTGCTTGGCGCGCAGCTTGGCCGCCTTGGCGTCGAGCCCGGCTTCTTCCAGCGCGGCGCGAATCCCTTCGCGCGTCAACCCGACCAGGTCGATGCGGTTGCCGCCGCGCAACGGCACGGTGCCGGTCGTGACCGGGTCGATATGGCCGGGAATCTGCATGATGCGCGGCGATATAGGAGGGAAGGGGGGCTTGCGCAATCGCGCATCGCCCGCCTTCATCTCAGTGCGGCAGGCCTTCCTCGATCGCTTCCTCGAAATCGGTGAGCGGGCCGACCGGCTCCTCGGGCGGGCGGCCGGGCGCCTGCGGAAAGATCGCGTCGAGGCGGCGGCGCAGCGTGTCGTCGAAGTTCGACTGCCCTGAAATCCGGGCATTGCACACGGTCAGTTCCATGCGGATCGCATCCTTGATCCGCTGCAATCCCTCTGCGCTCAGCACGCCGGCGTTCATCAGCTCCTCGCAAAGCTGGATCAGCCCGACGGTCGTCGCATGGGCGCGCAAACCGATGAAATCGAGCGTCTTGTGCCGCTCGCGGGCGGTACCGTCACAGCGCAAGGGCGCGTTCATCTTGCTGTCTCCTCATCCCAATCGTTCGACCGGGCAGGGCGCGTCTTTCTGCTGGACGCGTCCCCGGCAGTCATCCGCGATCATGCGCAAAGAAGCGGGTGGGGGCAAGCGTCATCGCAACAATCTGTCGAATCCGTATCGGTCGGCGTAACGATCCATCCGCTCGGAAGAAAAGGGAGCGAATGCTTGACGGTTCTGGCCGCCACCGGGCAAGGATAAGGGCCCGCCGATCGGGTCGTTTCCATCGGTTCCTCCCCTCTTTTCTGCGAGATACCATCATGCCCCCGCGATATGCTCTTCCCTTGCTTCTCGCCGGATTCCTGGCCGCGGCGCCCGTGATCGCCCGGCCGGCGGCGCCTTCGATCGAGACGCTCGAGAAGATCATCGCCGATCGCGATCCCGCCGTGCGCGTCGAATCGGTCGATCACGAGCGCATTACCGCAAAGCGAATCGACATCGTTGGAGACGACGGAACGATCCGCATGACCCTGGCCGCCGACACGCCGGCGCCGATAATCGACGGCATCCAGTACAAACGGGTGTTCGACGTGTCGGGATTGATCCTCTACGATGCCAGGGGTAGCGAGCGGGGCGGGTTCGGCGTCGCCGACCTGCCGGACGGCAGCATGGCGGTGCTGGCGCTCGACCATCCGGCGCAGGATGCCATCGGCTGGCGTGTCGCGCCCGACGGCGCGGTGAGCTTCTCGATCAACCAGGCACCGCCGCTGCTTCGCGAGCCGGCGCTGGGAAATCGTCTGGTTCCCGGCGTGGCGACCTCGACCCGGATCAAGCTGGACGTTGCGGCGGACGGCACGCCATCGGTAGCGCTTGCCGATGCGGAGGACCGAGCGCGGGTGCGGCTGACGGTGACCCCCGAAGGCTATGGCGCGATCGAATTCCTCAACGCGGCGGGCGAGGTCGTCGAAACGCTGGCGCCGGAGGCGAAGGCGGCGCGGAAGTAGGCGCGGCGCAGCGAAGGCGCTATCCCGCCCGCGCGCATCCCAGCGCCGCCGCGTCGATCGCGGTCGCCGCGCCGCGCAGGCGGTAGGTGTCGGCGATCGCGCCGCCGCTTTCGGTGCCGCTCTCGACGCTCATGCTCGGGGCCGAACGCATCGCGGCGATGATCGCGGCGTCCATGCGGGCGTCGCTTGCCCAGCCATGGAGGCCGTTGCCGGTGAGGATGAAGCGGCGGCTGCCGACGGTCAGCCGCAATTCGCGGTTGGCGCCGCGCGGTTTCGACAGGCGGACATAGAATTGGCCGCGGATGCGCGCCTTGGGCCAATAGCCGACGCTGGCATAGGCCTTTGTGCGGGGCGTGCCGATCGTCGCCGCGGGCGCGGCGATGGCGTAGCAGCGCGGTGTAGCGGCCTCGCGGAAGGCGCCCCAGCCGTCGAAGACGCCGAGCGCGGTGCGCGGGGACGCCCAGGCGGCGGCCGGCAGCGCCGCAAGCAGGAGGAGGAAAAGCGCCGGGCGCATCCGGTCCGATTGCGCGAAACGCTCGGCTTTGCAAGCATTGGGTTGCGCGGCGCGATGCGTTCGGTAAGGAAGGTTGGCATTTTCGGGGGCAGGGAATCGGGGCGCCGAATCGCCCGCCCCCGCGAGGGACTTCTCCCGCAAGACACAGGATGGCGGACAAGAATGAAAGCGACGATCGAACGCGCAGTGCTTCTGAAGAGCCTCGGCCACGTCCAGTCGGTGGTCGAACGGCGCAATACCATTCCGATCCTGTCGAACGTCCTGATCGAAGCCGACGCCAGCGGACAGCTGAAACTCATGGCGACCGACCTCGACCTCCAGGTCGTCGAGACCGTCGCCGCGAAGGTCGAAACGCCCGGCACGACGACCGTGTCGGCGCACACGCTGTTCGAGATCGCACGCAAGCTGCCCGAGGGGGCTGAGGTCAGCCTCGCCGCCGCCGATGGCAAGATGCAGGTCAAGGCGGGCCGCTCGAACTTCAATCTGCCGACGCTGCCGCGCGATGATTTTCCGGTGATCGCCGAGGGCGACCTGCCGACCAGCTTCGAGCTGCCCGTCGCCGAGCTGATCCAGATCATCGACAAGACGCGCTTCGCCATCTCGACCGAGGAAACGCGCTATTATCTCAACGGCATCTTCCTGCACGTCGCGGAGGATGCGAGCGGGCCGGTGCTGAAGGCCGCGGCGACCGACGGCCACCGCCTCGCGCGCTATACGGTGACGCGGCCCGACGGTGCGAGCGCGATGCCCGACGTGATTGTGCCGCGCAAATGCGTCGGCGAGATCCGCAAGCTGCTCGACGAGGCCGAGGGCAATGTCGAGGTCAGCCTGTCGGCGACCAAGATCCGCTTCCAGCTCGGCCATGCGGTGCTGACGTCGAAGCTGATCGACGGCACTTTCCCCGACTATAGCCGCGTCATCCCGACCGCGAACGACAAGCTGCTGAAGGTCGATCCCAAGAGCCTGTTTCAGGGCGTCGACCGCGTGTCGACGATCGCGAGCGAAAAGACGCGCGCGGTGAAGGTCGGGCTCGACAAGGATCGCATCACCCTGTCGGTGACCAGCCCCGAAAACGGCACTGCGGCCGAGGAACTGCCCGCCGGATACGACAGCGAGCCGCTGGAGATCGGCTTCAACGCCCGCTACCTCAGCGACATATTGGGGCAGGTCGATGGCGACACGGTCGAACTGCATCTCGCCGATGCCAATGCGCCGACGCTGATCCGCGAAAGCGAGAAAAGCCCGGCGCTCTATGTGCTGATGCCGATGCGGGTGTGATGCCGCGGGGCGTGAAAACGCTGCCTTGAGCTTCGGCCGCAGGAGCATGGCGGCGATGATGTTGGCGCTGATCCATGGTATCGGCTGAATTCGATCCATCGTCCCGTTCGTGTCGAGCGTAGTCGAGACACCCGTAAGCATTGCACCAGGTTGATGGGTGTCTCGACTACGCTCGACACGAACGGACATGGAAGTCCGTCCAAGTCATCGCGTCATGGATGGCTTCGTCGTTACCGCTGAACCCTGCGAGTGACGCAGGACTTGTCGTCATCCCGCCTTCGCGATCCGCCAGATCACGCCGCCAGTGTCGTCGGCAACCAGCGCGCTGCCGTCTTTCGCGACTTTGACGTCGGCGGGGCGGCCGCGCGTCGTCTTGCCGTCGGCGGCGAGGAAGCGGTCGAGGAGGATGACGGGCAGCGCGTCGGCGGGGCGCTTGTTGGTGCCGAACCGGACGAAGACGACGTCATAGCCCGTCGCGGGTTCGCGGTTCCACGATCCGTGGCGCGCGACCAGCACGCCGTTCGCCCAGCGCTCGCCAAGGTCGAGTCCCTGGGTGAAGGTCATCCCCAGCGGCGCGACATGCGCGCCGAGGCCATAGGCGGGGCGCTTGGTATATTGGCGCTGATCCTCCTCGGGCGGCGCAACGCGCGGATCGATGTAGCCGCCCCAATAATACCAGGGCCAGCCATAGAAATCGCCTTCGTCGATCTCGGCCAGATAGTCGGGAACGAGGTCGCTGCCCAGCATGTCGCGTTCGTTGACCACGGTCCAGAGCTGGTCGCTGCCAGGATAGAAGGCGAGGCCGACGGGATTGCGGATGCCCGCGGCGAACGTCCGCACATAGCCGTTCTCCGGCCGCACCTCGAGCACCGAGGCACGCTTCACCTCGTTCGCCATGCCCTTTTCGCCGATGTTGCTGTCGGCGCCGACGCCGACATAGAGCCAGCCATTGGGCGCCGCGGCGAGGCTTTTCGTCCAGTGGCGGTTGGTGCCCTTTGCGGGCAGGTCGGCGATCTTCTTCGCCTGGCCCGCCATCTTGGTCGCGCCCTCGACATAGGGGAAGGCGAGAATGGCGTCGGTGTTGGCGACGTAGAGCGTATCCTTCACCAGCGCCATGCCGTAAGGCGAGTTGAGGCCGGTGATATAGGCGCTGCGCACTTCCGCCTTGCCGTCACCGTCGGCGTCGCGCAGCAGCGTGATGCGGTTTGCCGACACGCCGCCGGCACCCGCCTTGCCCATCAGCGATTTCATCACCTTGCCTTCGATCCCGCCATCCTCGCGCGGCGGGCTCTGCGCCTCGGCGACCAGCACGTCGCCATTGGGCAGCACCAGCATCGCGCGCGGGTGGTCGAGCCCGTCGGCGAAGCGCGCGACGGTCAGGCCTTCGGCAGCCCGCGGTGCTTCGCCGGCCGACCAGCTCGTCGCCTCGGGGACGTTCATCGTCGGAAAGCTCTCGGGATGCTGCGAGGCCATCACCGGCACCCGGCCGCTGAGTTCGGCGGTCGAGAAGCGCGCCACGTCGGGGCGCGACAGGATGTAGAGGACGATGCCGCCGGCGATCAGGATCAACAGCAGGACGAGGGCGGCATATTTGACGATCTTGCGCATGGCGCCTGTCTACACCGGCGCTTCGCCGCGGCAAAGCGCGAAACGCGGGCGGGACGGAACGTGCCCGTTAACCTTACCGGATCGTTCATCACGGTTGGGAACGGCGCGGTGATGCGGCCGCGCTAGACGGCGGGTTCGATGCAACGGATCGGGGTTTCCATGCAGCTGCCCGCACCTTTCCTGGCCGACCGCACGGCGGTCGACGAAGCCGATGCGCTGATCCGCGATCATGGCGAGGAAGCGGGCTTCGCCGCGGCGGCGCGCGCCGAGCAATATCGCGTGCTGGGCAACCACGTCCATTTCGCGCGCTGGCGGCAGATCGAGCGGCTGATCACCTATCTGTCGATCGAGGCTCCGCTCGATACCGTTCACTGAGCGCGGCGACGCTTTACAGGCGCAGCCCCGCAGTCTCGGGCAAACCCGCCATGATGTTGAGGTTCTGGATGCAGGCGCCGCTGGCGCCCTTGCCCAGATTGTCGAGGCGCGCGACGAGCCGGACCTGACCGGCATCGGCGTTGGCGAATACGAGCAGATCGAGTCGGTCGCTGCCGCCGTCCGAGGCGCGCAGCAGCATTTCACCGCTTTCGGGCGCCGTGCCCATCGCGACGACCGCGCTGCCCGCATAATGATCGGCGAGCGCGGCGCGCAGCGCGTCGGGCGAGGCGGCGCCGGGCATCGCCGCGAGCGGCAGCGGCACCTCGACCACCATGCCGCGATGCGCGGGGACGACGGCGGGCGAGAAGAGCGGGGCGACAGCCAGACCGCAGCGCGCCTGCATTTCCGGCACATGCTTGTGGCCGAGCGCCAGCGCATAGCCGCGCCATGCGATGTCGCGGTCTGCCTCGAACCGCTCAATCAGCGCTTTGCCGCCGCCCGAATAGCCGCTGACCGCATGACAGATATAGGGCCAGTCGGCGGGCAGCAGACCCGCGCGGACGAGCGGCGCGACGAGCGCGATGAAGCCGGTCGAATAGCAGCCGGGGTTGGAGACGCGCGCGGCCTGCGCGACCGCGTCATGGCCGCTGACCTCCGGAAAGCCGTAGATCCAGCCCGGGGCGACGCGGTGCGCGGTCGAGGCGTCGATCACGCGCGTGCGGTCGTTGTCGATCATCGCCACCGCCTGCCGCGCCGCGTCGTCGGGCAGACAGAGGATGACGAAATTGGCGGCGTTCAGCGCCTCGCGCCGTGCCGCCGCGTCCTTGCGCCGCGCATCGTCGAGCGTGAGCAGAGTGAATTCGGCCCGCCCCGCGAGCCGCTCGGCGATCTCGAGGCCGGTGGTTCCGGCGGCGCCGTCGATGAAGACCGTGTGTGTCATGCCTGCCCCGGCCGCCGGGCGCCGATGATCGGCGGATCCTTGCCTTCGGCCGCGACGCGCGCGACCAGCTCGGCGAGCGGCTCCGCCTTGACCGCGCCCCAATGCCGGCTTGCATGGACGATCGTTTCGGGGTCCGTCATGATGCCGACATGGCCGGGAAAGAAGACGAGGTCGCCGCGCGCGAGAGCGGCCGGATCGACCGCCCTGTCGGGGCCGAGCGCCGCGAACTGCAGGTCGCTGTCGCGCGGAAGCGGAACGCCCGCCGCGCTCCAGGCCAGTTGGACGAGCCCTGAGCAGTCGATGCCCTTTGCGGTGCGGCCGCCCCACAGATAGGGTGCGCCGACCAGCGCTTCGGCTATGCCGGCTGGATCGTCGCCGCGGCCGTCCGCTTCGACCAGCGCGGCGCGGGGCAGAAAGCCGTGCGGCGTCGCGAGCCATTCGCCCTGCTCCTCGCCCATGACCAGCGCGCCGCGCGGCAGGATGGCCGATCCGCCGCTGGCGGCGTCGGGCGCGCTGTGCAGGATCGCCTCGGCGGCCGTGACGCGGTGGGTCGGGGCGATCGGCGCGCCGAGCGCTTCGGCGGCGAGATAGCCGACATAATGATCGGCAAGGCTGTAGCCCCACGCCCAGCCGCCGGTGAGGTCGAGCAGCGCGAAGGCCTCGCCGAACAGCAACTCGCTCGTCTGCCGGGCGTCGGGCGCCGGGTCGGCGCGCAGCGCCGTCGCCGGAAGCACGCAGCTCCGCATCATCGGCGCGGCATAGTGCGGGGCGAAATAGTGGCCGGCGACCGCGATGTCGGCGAGGTCGGGGCGGATCGCGACGACGCGGGGGTCGAACGGCTGCGACGTTCCAGCGAGGGCGAAGCGGTCGCGGCCCGCACCGGCCGCGCCGGGGCGCCCCATGCGTACCCGGCTCGCCGCGGATTTATCGCCAATCTCTGCTTTCACTAGCCGTCCTGAAAATGGATGAGGTCCGCCGGGACGGACAATCGCGCGCCATTAGACCAGCGGGACGCGCTTTATCAAGGATGTTCAGGCCTTGCCGCGCCGGTCGTAGCGTCCTTGCAGCATCGCCCAGGCCGCGCGCAGCCCAAGCGCCGCGCCGCCCTTCGGCCGTCCGGGCTTCGCCGACGGGCGCCACGCGAAGGTGTCGAAATGCGCCCAGGCCGCACCTTCGGGAACGAAGCGCTTGAGGAACAGCGCGGCGGTGATCGACCCCGCGAACGCCGACGTCCCGGCATTGCCGAGGTCGGCGATGTCGGTTTCGAGAAGGTCTGCATAGCCGTCCCACAGCGGCATCCGCCACAGCGGATCGTCGCGCTCGACGCCGCCCTTTAGCAGTTCGTCGGCAAGCACGTCGTCATTCGCATAGAGCGCCGGAAGATCGGGACCGAGCGCGACGCGCGCGGCGCCGGTCAGCGTCGCGAAGTCGACGACCAGTTCGGGAGTGTCCTCGCCCGCTTTCGCCAGCGCATCGGCGAGCACGAGCCGCCCCTCGGCATCGGTGTTGCCGATCTCGATCGTCAGCCCCTTGCGGCTGCGCAGCACATCGCCGGGGCGAAAGGCGTCGGCCGATATGGCGTTCTCCGCCGCCGCGACGAGGCAATGCAGGCGGACGGGGAGGCCGGTCGCCATGACGAGCTCGGCGAGCGCGAGAACGTGCGCGGCACCGCCCATGTCCTTCTTCATCAGCCGCATCCCCGCCGCGGGCTTGATGTCGAGCCCGCCGCTGTCGAAGGCGATCCCCTTGCCGACCAGCGCGATGCGCGGATGATCTTCCTTGCCCCAGACGATCTCGATCAGGCGCGGCGCATGGTGGCGCGCGGCGGCGCGGCCGACCGCGTGGATCATCGGATAGCCCTGTTCGAGCGCTTCGCCCTTCGTCACCGTGAGCGTTCCGCCATGCGCCCTGGCGATGCGCTCGGCCGCCGCTTCGAGCGCGGCGGGACCCATGTCGGCGGCGGGGGTGTTGACGAGATCGCGGACCAGCGCGACGCCGCGCATCTCGGCGACGACCGGCGCGATCGCCGCGACGTCGGTGGTCAGCAGCACGCGGCCCCCGCGTGCTTCGGCCTTCGAACGATAGGTGTCGAAGCGATATTGTCCGCTCAGCCAGCCGAACAGCGCCTTGCCGGGCTGGCGGCCTTCGACGCGGTAGCGGCCTTCGGGCAGCGTTTGCGCCAGCTTGGCGAGGCACCAGGCCGACAGGCTGTCGACATTGGCGACCGCGGTCACCACCGACCAGCTTTCGGCATCGTCGCCGGGCAGAATGGCGTGGGCGTAGCCGTCGGGTTTGTAGCCGGCGGCGGCGAGGGCAGTGCGTTCGCGGGCGTTGCGCCCCTTCAGCCAATCGTCATAACTTGTCTTGTCGACCAGATGGATGGTGCGGGCGTCCTGCTCCTTGTCGGGCTGGATCAGATCGGAATAATCGAACATGCGGTCGTGCTAGGCCGATAGGGAAACTTTGTCGATTCCCGGCGTTGTTGGCGCATGACGAGGATATTCCCCCATCGCTCCGCGGCGCTCCTGTGCATGGGCGCGCTGCTTGTCGCCGGCTGTTCGGAAAAGGCCGCGCCGACCCGCGCCGAAAAGGAGGCCGCGGCGTCGGTCCCGGGCGCGCCGCTGAACGGTGCCGCCGATGTCGCGGCGAAGGAAGCGACAGCCTCCAAGGTCGAGGAAAAGACCGACCTCATCGAATTCGCGTACAGCTATCCGGTCGAGGCGGCGCGCATTGCGGGGCTTGCGGCATGGCTCGACAACGACCGCGCGGTCCAGCGCGCGGCGCTGGTCGCGGCGGCCGAGCGCGACCGGGCGGCGGCGGCCAAGGAGGGGTTTCCCTATCACGCGCACAGCCACCTCCAGAGCTGGCAGCGCGTCACCGATACGCCGCGCTTCCTGAGCCTGTCGGCCGAGATCGGGACCTATATGGGCGGCGCGCACGGGATGCAGAGCTTCGACACGCTGGTGTGGGACCGTAACAAGGCGACGCGGCTGAAGCCGCTCGACATGTTCACGAGCGGCGCGGCGTTCGACAAGGCGGCGAACGACGACCTGTGCGCCGGCGTCGAGCGCGCCAAGGCCGCGCGCGGCGTCGAATGGAACCGCGATACCGACAGCGTTTTCGGAAAATGCCCGGTGGCGTCGGCGCAGACGATCTGGCTCGGCTCGTCCGACGGGAAGAAGCTTGACCGGCTGACGATCGGGATCGGTCCCTATGAAGTAGGTCCCTATGTCGAGGGCAGCTACAGGATCGACCTGCCGATGTCGGCGGCGCTGATCCACGCGCTCAAGCCCGAATATCGCGGCGATTTCCGCCCGGCGACACGAGGATAGCGACGATGGCCAAGCAGCCCAAGGCCGGCAAGGTCGGCGAAATCCCCACCGAGAAGCGCGGCAAGAAGCGCGCGGCGGCGAAGCTCGAAAAGGCGGTCGGTAAGGCGAAGACGATCGCCGATCCGCCCAGCGACCGCGAATCCGACCTCGACCGCCCGCCCCGGTGGGAACCGCGCTATCCGGGATCGGGCCGGCTCGACGGCAAGGTCGCCATCGTCACCGGCGGCGACAGCGGCATCGGCCGCGCGGTCTGTGCGCTTTTCGCGCGCGAGGGCGCTGACATCGCGATCGTCTACAAGGACAACAAGGCGGACGCCGCGGACAGCGTCGCGATCGTCGAGGGCGAGGGGCGCCGCGCGATCGCGGTCAAGGCCGATGTCGGCAAGCCCGCGGCGGGCGCGAAGATCGTCGAGCGGACGATCGAGCGCTTCGGGCGGCTCGACATACTCGTCAACAATGCGGGGGAACAGCATCCGGCGGAGGACATCCGCGACATTGACCCCGACCAGCTTCAGCGCACCTTTGCGACCAACATCTTCGGCATGTTCTACCTCGTGCAGGCGGCGCTGCCGCATCTGCGCAAGGGCGCGGCGATCGTCAATTGCACCAGCGTGACGATGTACCAGGGTTCGCCGGGCTTGCTGGACTACAGCGCGACCAAGGGGGCGATCACCGCCTTCACGCGGTCGTTGAGCGAGAATCTGGTGGCGAAGGGAATTCGAGTCAACGCGGTGGCGCCGGGGCCGATCTGGACCCCGCTGAACCCGCGCGGCGGCGCCCCCGCCGACAAGGTCGCGCATTTTGGGGAGAGCACGCCGATGCAGCGGCCGGGCGAACCCAATGAGGTGGCGCCCTGCTTCCTGTTCCTTGCCTGCGACGACAGCAGCTATATGTCGGGCCAGGTGTTGCATCCCAACGGTGGGACGATCGTTAACGGATAGGGGGCGCTAACGGATAGCGGGGGCAGATAGGAGACAGGTCATGCCAGCCAGATCCAAGGCTCAGCAGAAAGCCGCCGGCGCCGCGCTCAGCGCCAAGCGCGGCGACACCCCTAAGTCCGACCTGAAGGGCGCTTCGCGCGAGATGGTCGACAGCATGAGCGAAAAGCAGCTCGAAGAGCTTGCCAAGGGCGCGCGCAAGGGCAAGCCCGAGCACATCGATTGACGGCGGTGGCCTATTACTCGGCCGCCTCCAGTTCCGCCGGCGGCGATGCCGCCGCCTTGCGCGCGTGGCCGAAGGTCAGGATGCCGTCGGCGATCGTGCCCGTACGCATGTCGACGCGGTCGCGCACATAATTCTGGCTGAGCCGCCAAGGCATGTCGACCGCGCTTTTCGGCATGATGTGTAGCGCGCGCTGGATATAGCCCGACGAGAAGTCGAAGATGTCGTCCTCGACCAGCGTCGACGGGTCTTCGAGCACCGGCGTCGCGACCGTGGTGTCGGTATCGCGCATATGGTTGAGGACGCGGCAGACATATTCGGAAACGAGGTCGGCGCGCAGCGTCCAGCTCGCGTTGAGATAGCCGAACACCGCCGCAAAGTTCGGCACGTTCGAGAACATGCACGCCTTGTAGTAGAAATGCTGGCTCCAATCGACGGTCTCGCCATCGACGCGCACCGGAATCTTGCCCGCGACCGCGAGCTTGAGGCCCGTCGCGGTGATGATGATGTCGGCGTCGAGGTGCCCGCCCGATTTGAGCTGGATGCCGGTCCGGTCGAAGCGCTCGATATGATCGGTGACGACCGATGCCTGTCCGGCCTTCATCGCCTCGAAGAAATCGGCGTCGGGGACGAGGCACAGGCGCTGGTCCCATGGATTGTAGGGCGGGGTGAAAGCGACCGGATCATATTTGTCGCCGAGCGCCTGCTTAAGCTTCTTGGTCAGGAAATCGGCGACCTTCTCGGGATTTTCGCGCGCGCGGCGGAACACGATGTCCTGCAGGCGGATATTCTTGAAGCGCGTGATGCTGTAGGCGAGCTTTTCGGGCAGGATCTTGCGCAGGAAATTGGCGATCCCGTCCTTCGCCGGACGGATCGCGTACCAGGTCGGCGTGCGCTGGAGCATCGTCACATGTGCCGCGCCCTTGCCGTCGCCTCTTTCGGTCATCGACGGAACAATGGTCACGGCGGTCGCGCCCGACCCGATCACCACCACCTTCTTGCCCGCATAGTCGAAATCCTTCGGCCAGAATTGCGGATGGACGATCTGGCCCGCGAAATCCTCGCGCCCCGGGAAATGCGCGTCATAGGGCTCGTCATAGTCGTAATAGCCGGAGCCGAGATAGAGCCAGCGCGCGGTCGTCGTCGTGGTCGCTCCCGCGTCATCCTCCAGCGTTACGGTCCAGCGCCCCTCGGCGCTGCTCCAGTCGGCGCCGACCACCTTGCGGTTGAAGCGGATATGGTCGCGGATATGGCGCTCGTCGACGATGCGGTTCAAATAGGCGAGGATCGACGGACCGTCGGCGATCGACTTTTCATGCTTCCACGGTTCGAAGATGAACCCCAGCGTGTGCATGTCGCTGTCCGAGCGGATGCCGGGATAGCGGAACAGATCCCAGGTGCCGCCCAGATTCGCGCGCCGCTCGACAAGCGCGAAGCTGCGGTCGGGACAGTTCATCTGAAGATGCACGGCCATGCCGATGCCGGAGATGCCCGCGCCGACGATCAGCACATCCTGATCGACGGGGGCGGCCGCCGTCCGTTCGCTGCGATCGAGGGTCGCGCTGCCAGCCATCATGTCGTCTCCCGTTCGTCTTTGGCAAACAGCTTACGCACAGCGTTGCATTTTGCAATCGAATTGACGGGTACGGAAACCGGGCTCGACACCATGCGCCATTGCCGCTGTCACAATATTGTCATAGGGGCGTCACCAATTCGCAATCACGGGTTCGCTTGCGCGGACCGCAAGGGGTAAACGCCGACGACATGCGGCAGATCGCTGTCCTTCCCTATCGATTCGGCGGGCCAGGCATGGACGGCCCGACCGAGATTCTGCTGATCACCTCACGCGGGACCGGGCGCTGGGTGATCCCGAAGGGCAATCCGCTGAACGGCATGGAACGGCACGCCTCCGCCGCGGTCGAGGCGGAGGAGGAGGCCGGGGTGGTCGGCGCAGTCTGTCCGACGCCGATCGGCAGCTTCCAATACCGCAAGCGCCGCCCGAACGGCGCGGCGATCATGTACGATGTCGAGGTGTTTCCGCTCGCGGTGACGCGCGAACTCGACGAATGGAAGGAAATGGACGAGCGCGAACGGCGCTGGTTCCCCTTCGACGCGGCGGCGGCGTCGGTCGACGAGCCCGACCTTCAGGCGCTGATCCGGTCGTTCGGGGACAGCGGCTTTCGCGCCGCGGCGCAGCGGTCGGGGTTCATGTTCCACGTGGCCGAAAAGACAGGGGTCAATCGCATGTTTGCCTGGTTCCAGCGCCTGCTGCCGAGGCAGGGCAATTTCTTCGACCTGTTCGAGGCGCATGCGGCGACATTGGCGGCGGGCGCCGAGGCGCTCGCGCGGCTGCTGCAGGGCGGCGAGGGGATGGCCGATCACGTCCAGGAGATTGTCGAGCGCGAGCATGACGCCGACGAGATTACGCGCGAGGTCCTGCAGACGGTGCGCCGCACCTTCCTGACCCCCTTCGACCGCAGCGCGATCACCGACCTCATCGCCTCGATGGACGATGCGATCGACGAGATGCAGAAGACCGCCGGCGCCATCGACCTCTACGACGTCAAGACGTTCGAGCCCGAGATGTGCGACATCGCCGCGATCATCGTCGATGCGGCGCGGCTTACGGTCGAGGCGCTGCCGCTGCTGCGCAACGTCGCCGCCAACGGCGCGCGCCTGCACGAACTGACCGAGCGGCTCGTCCGCATGGAGGGGCATGCCGACGAGATCCACGACGCGGGCCTCCGCCGCCTGTTCAAGGAACATGGCGCGACGAACACCATCCATTTCATGATCGCGCGCGAGCTTTACAGCCATCTCGAACGCGTCGTCGACCGCTTCGAGGACGTCGCGAACGAGATCGATGGCCTGGTCATCGATCACGCGTGAGCGGACGGAAGACATGCCCGGCATGAAAAATCGCGTTCGCATCGAGCCCTTCGGCTGCCTTGCAGGCGCTCAGGATAAACGATGTCGAGATGCCCATCGGGACCGTACGGGGTCGGGGGGTGTCCCGCCTTCGCTCGACACGAACGGCTCTCTGGCACTGGACGGATAGGCCCATGCACGAACTGGCCTTTCCCCTTCTCGCCGGGCTGATCCTGCTCGCTTTGGCGTTCGACTTCCTGAACGGGCTGCACGACGCCGCGAACAGCATTGCGACGGTGGTCGCCACGCGCCTGCTGCGGCCGGTGCAGGCGGTGATGTTCGCCGCCTTCTTCAACTTTGCGGCCTATTTCCTGTCGATCAGCTTCCCCGAACTGCACCGGGTCGCGGAGACGATCGGGGCCGGACTGATCGACAAGAATCTGGTGACGCCCGCGGTCGTGTTCGGCGCGCTGGTCGGTGCGATGTTCTGGAACATCGTCACCTGGATCAAAGGCATTCCTTCCTCGTCGAGCCACGCGCTGGTCGGCGGCATCGTCGGGGCGGGCGTCGCGCATGCGGGCTTCGAAGGCATCCAGTGGTCGGGGCTCAACAAGACCGTGATCGCCATCTTCCTGTCGCCGATGCTCGGCATGCTGCTGGCGATGCTGGTCATGCTCGCGAGCAGCTGGGCGCTGCGCCGCGCGACCGCGAAATTCGCCGAAAAGAGCTTTCGCCGCCTCCACCTCTTCTCCTCGGCCGCCTATTCGATCAGCCACGGGCTCAACGACGCCCAGAAGACGATGGGGATCATCGCGGTGCTGCTCTATTCGACCGGTTATCTGGACGGCGAATTCCACGTGCCGCACTGGGTCGCGATCAGCTGCTATATCGCGATCGCGCTCGGCACGCTGTCGGGCGGGTGGAAGATTATCGAGACGATGGGCGGGCGCATCACCAAGCTGTCGCACCACCAGGGTTTTGCCGCCTCGACCGGCGGGTCGATCATGGTGTTCGCGGCAAGCTGGTTCGGTATCCCGGTGTCGACGACGCACACCATCACCGGCAGCGTCATCGGCGCGGGCGTCGCCCGCCGCGCGAGCGCGGTGCGCTGGGGCGTCGCGAGCAACGTCGTCGTCGCCTGGTTCATCACCATTCCCGCGAGCGCGGTGGTCGCAGCGATCTTCTATTCGTTGACGCGGCTTTTCTGATCGCGGAGCCGCTATCGCCGGTCTCGCACGACCCGTGCCGCCACCATCAGGCGGCGCCCGCGATAACGTTGTCCTCCAGCAGTCCGGCGATGAAGGCGATCCTCAATATTCCGGCGAGGGTCCTGCAGTTCATCTTCTCCATGATGTTCGCGCGATAGACCTCCACCGTACGGGGGCTGATCCCCAGTTCTAGCGCAATGACCTTGTTCTGCTTGCCGCTGGCGACGCCATACAGCACCTCGAGCTCCCTCGGCGATAGCTTGCCGAGCTGGGCGATTGCGTCGCGGCGCCGCGCGTCCGCCGCCTGCCGATTGTGCAGCGAGCCGAGAACGTCGCGGATGCCGTTCAGCAGCAATTCGCTTTCGGCCGGCATCGCGATGAAATTGGCGGCGCCGCGTTGCAGGGCGGCGACGGCGGTTCGAACATCCGCCTGCTCCGAAAGGATGATCGTCGCGACCATCGTGCCGCGCCGGTTGATCGCTTCCAGAAGGTCGAGGTCCGCCGCGGTCGGCGCGCGCAGGTCGATCAGCACACAGGCCGGCTCGCTGTCGAAATCGTTCGCCAGCATCGCCTCGCCGCTGGACCATGGCCGCACCCGGTAGCCATTGGCGTGAAGCAGGAGGGAGAGCGTGTTGCGAACGGCCTCGTCGTCGTCAACGACATGGACCAGGTCGTGTTTCATCTCCCTAACTCCCAACCGTTGTTCGATGATTTGCTTTCGAAACTTCGTCGGGCGACCTCGTATGACGTCTTTGGCCTATTACTCCCTTAGCCATCTACCCGTAAAGCCACCATCCGTAGTGGTACGGGTAGGCGACTCGCCCAAGCTGGCATAGCGTCATCCACTTCGGCGGTTGCCAATCGGCTGCCGCGACAAATGTTTCGGCTCTCCACGTCGCGATAACGGGCGGTTGGCCGAAGCACCCCGAGCCTCAAACGCTTTCCGGGCGACCGGTAGGCGGGTCGCGAATTTGCGGCGGGGATAGCAGGCGGAGGACGTGCCATGATTTTCCGGGCGAAATGGGCCGCGCCAGCGGCGCTGGGGGCGTGTGCCGTGCTGATGCCGGCGGCGGGGCACGCGCAGGACATCGTCTACACGCCCGTCAATCCCTCGTTCGGCGGCAACCCCTTCAATTCCGCCCACCTTCTGGGCATCGCCTCCGCGCAGAACAAATATAAGGACCCGAACGCCGTCACCTCGACCGATCCGGCGCAGCAGTTCCTGCGCACGCTGCAAAGCCGCCTGCTGTCGTCTCTGGCCACCCAGATCACCGATATCATCTTTGGCGAGAACGCGCAGGACAGCGGCCTGATCCAGTTCGGGGACCAGGAGATTTCCTTCGTCCGCGGCCTTGATTCGGTCACGTTGACGATCACCAACAATGCCGACGGCAGCGTGACCGAGATCGTCATCCCGCTGCTGCAAGGCAGCGAGGACGGCGGCCTGACGGGACCGGGCGAATGACCTCTCCCCTGCGTCTTCGCACCGCCGTCGTAGCGGCGGCCACGACGCTGCTCTGCGCGTGCGCCGTGAACGACGGAGCGAGCTGGTCGGCGCCGCAGCCGGTGCTGCCGACCCCCGCGACCCACACCTTGCAGAGCCTGCCGGCACCCGGCGACAATATCTCGGTCGCGGTCTATAATTTCGCCGATCAGACGGGCCAGTTCAAACCCACCGAAGGGGTCCAGACGCTGTCGCGCGCGGTCACGCAGGGCGCGACCTCGATTCTGGTCAAGGCACTGCAGGAATCGGGGCGCGGGCGCTGGTTCACCGTCATCGAGCGCGAGCGCCTCGACAATCTGCTGCGCGAGCGCGCCGTGATCCGCGAGATGCGGGCGTCCTACCTGGGAGAGACGAAACTCAATCGCCAGGCGCTTCCCCCGCTGCTTTTCGCGGGCGTCATCCTGGAAGGTGGCATCATCGGATATGACACCAACACCAAGTCGGGTGGTATCGGCGCGCGGTTCCTGGGCATCGGCGGCAGCACCAAATATCGCGAGGATACGGTGACCGTCTATCTCCGTGCCGTCAGCGTGAAGACGGGCGAGGTGCTGCTGACCGTCAGCGTACGCAAGTCGATCGCGTCGATCGGGCTCGACGCCAATGCCTTCCGCTATGTCGCGTTCAAGGACCTGCTCGAACTGGAAGGCGGCGTTGCGACCAATGAGCCCGACGCCCTCGCGCTACAGCAGGCGATCGAATCCGCGGTCTACGGCCTGATCATCGAAGGCGCGGGGCGCGATCTGTGGTGCATGTCGACGCAGCCGGAGTTCAGCGAAAAGCTGCTCCGCCAATATTATGCGCGCCGCGACAATATCGAACCCGAGGCGGTCGAACTGGTGCGCCGCACCGACGGAAGCACGATCACCGGCGCGTGCACGCCCGGCTATGTCCAGGCCCGCGCGCCGGCGGCGCCGGTGCATCGCGGCGATGCGCCGCAGCTTTCGGTGCGGCCCGCGCAGCCGGCGGCACGCCCGAGCGGGCCGGCGCCGGGGCAACCCGCGCCGCCCATACCGACGCTCAACACGCTGGATACGACGAACGTCACGGTCCAGCCGAACAAGGGAGGGGAATAGAAGGAATCGCCCGGATCGTCCGGGCACGAAAGGCGGTCTCGTCGACACTCTGATTGGCATCGCGATGCCGACGAGACCGGACTTGGCAAGGTTTACGGGAAACCTCGCCAGACGCGAGCGTCCGTCCGGCTTCATATCGCAGCCGCGGCGGAATCGCAAGGTGCGGCGGCGCCGATCCCCCCGTGGCCGCCGCACCGACCGCGTTCTCTCTTCCCGTCGGCAACCAGCGGGGCCGGCGCTGGATGACGCAACGGATCCGGCCTTTGTATTGCGGCGGCGCATCGCTGGCCGCAAAAGCCAAGGAGCAGGAAGATGAAGAAGATGATGATGAGCGCGGCTTCGGTTCTCGCGCTAGCAATCGCCGGACCGGCGCTCGCCCAATCGGTCAGCACCGTCAACCAGTCGAACACCGGCAATACCGCCAATGTCGACCAGACGGGTTCGCTGGACGGCGGCGATTCGCTGGTCACCCAGAGCGGCGCCAACAACCTCGCCAACGTCACCCAGGCCGACGACGGATCGGGTTCGACCCCGATCAACGTGTCGGAGGTCGACCAGTCCGGCGACAATAATGTCGCCACGGTATCGCAGGACACGTCGACCATCGCGATCCAGACCGAGTCGTTCGTCAATCAGTCGGGCAACAACAATAATGCCGACGTGACGCAGGTCGACGACTGGCAGTCGTCGACGATCAACCAGACCAGCGACGGCAACAGCGCGACGGTGGTTCAGGGCGATGCGACGGCGGCGCTGACCGACGACAGCTACGGCAACAACAGCATGATCAACCAGGGCGGCACCGGCAGCCAGATCGCCGAGGTGACGCAGACCGGGCTGCGGAACGACAGCACGGTCGATCAGATCGGTGACGTCGGCGAGGCCTATGTCGTGCAGAGCGGGGCCGACAATTTCTCGACCGTCCTGCAAACCGGAACCGATGACGACGCCGACGTCAACCAGAGCGGCGACGGCAACAGCTCCGACATCGTCCAGGACGGCGAATCGGTGCTGGCGACCGTCGACCAGTCGGGCAACGGCAACAGCAGCCTTGTCGACCAGACGTCGCCGGGCGGCATCCGGCCGATCAATTCGTCGGTCTATGTCGACCAGTCCGGGGACGGCAACGACTCCGAAGTCTTCCAGCGGGCCAACGACGGTTATGCGGAGGTCCTGCAGTGGGGCACGAACAGCGTGTCGAGCGTGCTGAACCACGGCAACCGTTCGGTCGCCTATGTCTGGCAGCTTGCCGGCGACGACAATGACGCATCGATCGTCCAGCGGTCCGAGGACAGCGACGCCCTGGTCTATCAGGTCGGCAACCGCAATACGGGCAGCATCATCCAGCGCGAGGATAGCCCGCCGACGGAGAATTTCTCTGCGGCGATCTACCAGTATGGCAATGACGGCACGTCGTCGATCGACCAGGATGGCGACAACCATGTCGCGGTCAACGAGCAGACGGGCAATTTCGACAGCTCGTCGATCCTCCAGACCGGCAGCGGCAGCTATGCCGGCGTCGGCCAGTATGCCGACAACAACAGCTCGACCGTGACCCAGGCAGGCAACTCGCAATATGCGCTCGTCCTGCAATTTGGTTCGGGCAACACTTCGTCGGTCGATCAGAGCGGCAACAACAACACCGCGAATGTGACGCAACTCACCAACGGAAACGTCTCGACCGTTCTTCAGTCGGGATCGTTCAACGTGGCGAACGTCGCACAGTGACCCCGCGCCCCGGAGGACGCCCCAGGGCGCCCTCCGGGGACTTTTTATTGGAGAAGTCCGATGAAACGCCGTGATCTATGGCTTCTCGCCGCCGGGGCCTTGTCGGCCGGGCCGGGCGTCGCCATGGCCCAGTCCACCGCGACGATCGACCAGTCGGGGACCGGCCTTTCGGCCGCTGTTGCGCAGGGCCAGCATCCTGGCCAGAGCGTGACGATCGAGCAGATCGGCTCCGCCGGCGGCGTCGACGTGACGCAGGATGCCCCTCATGCGGCCGCCGACCTCACGCTGACCGGCGACGCGCTTCGGGCCGGCATCGACCAGCAGGGCGATGCGCTGGCCGCCGTCACGCTGGCGATGGAGGGGAGCGACGGCACCGTCGGCGTTCGCCAGTCCGGCGCGCCAGGGGGCAGCAATATCGTGAGCATATGGCAATCCGGCCAGGCGAACAGCGCGCTGGTGACCCAGCAGGCGGACGCCGGCGCGGCCAACCATATCGGCCTGCTTCAGGATGGGATCGGCAATATCGCCATGCTGACGCAGACCGGCGCGGGGAACGCGCTCGACCTGACCCAGCAGGGGAACGACAATCTGGCCGCCATCGATCAGATCGGCACGGGCCTGATCCTGCAGATCCTTCAGGAGGGCGGTGCCTCGATCGGCATCACCCAGACGGGAAGCCGTTGATCATCGCGCTTGCCTTGCTTCTGGCCGCTCCGGCCGCGGAACCGCCGCCGAGCGGAGGCGAGGCGACCACGGTGAGCCAGATCGGCCCGCCCCGCGAAAAGGGCGGCGATCGGGTCGAACAGGTCGACGCCCGCAAATCCACGAGCGTTGCCGTCGAGCAACTGCCGGACACGATCGACCTGCCGCGCGACGACAGCGGTCCCGAAGGCAGTCTGGAAAAGCTGACGGTGGAGCATCCGCGCGCGGAACTGTATCGGGAGGTCGCGACGGCTTGGGAAGTGATACGCCGCCGCGGCCAGCAGCCCACACCCGAATTGATCGCGCGCGAGATCGGCCCCGACATGCTGGCGCGGTTCCTGAATCAGTTTCCGGGGTCCGAAGGGATATTCGGCGCCGATTCCGACCAGCTGCCGATCGGGCCGCCCGATCCGCCGGTCCAGCCACCCAAGCCGGGCAATCGCCGGTGAAACCGCGGAGCGCCTGGGTGCGGGCGGCGCAATTTCTGGTGGCACCGCTTGCCGCTTTCCTCGCTTCGGGATCGACCGCCATGACATCTCGCGACGCCTCACCGATCCTGCTGCAGACCGAACGGCATGCGGGATATGTCGAACTGACCCTCGAAGGCCGGCCGGGGCATGGCGAGCGCTATGTCTATACGGTCGAGGTGACGGGCAAGTCGCGCTCGCGCAATTCGGCGAGCTATGTCGCCGGCGCGAAGCCCCATGTCCTCGGCCGGACGCGCTTCCCCGACGAGGTGCCGTGGCGCGTCACCTTCACGATCGCGGACGGCGCGGGCCGCATTCTCCACAAAGAGACGGTAGCAGGCTGACTATCGGGCGGGTCGATAGGCGATGCTGGCCGATCCGCGCATCCGGACCGGCAGATAGAGGCCCGCGCCATAGGCCTTGATCTCGCCGGTCTCGAAGCCCGTGACGGTCGTACGAATCTCGAAATCGCCCTCGCGCCGCTGATCGACCGCGCGGCGGATCTTGCCTTCCAGTTCTTCCACGTCGCGGGTGAAATTCTGCGTCAGCGCGGACGCGATCAGGGTCGAGAAGCCAGGGCTTTGCCCAAGCTTCAGCAGCAGATCGCCCCCGATCCCGTCGGTGTCGCCCAGAATTGTCAGATCGGCAAAGCGGACCTCGGCCGATCCCGGATCGTTCACCGGGACCGCGGTGGCCCAGATGCGGCCGTGCGTCGGCCCCTGCGGGATGCGCTGCGACTGCGCTTCGACCGAGACGCCGACCGCGACGCGGCCGCCCGGCGCGCCATAGACCGTCACCTTGTCGAACTTCGCGATCACAGGCCCGACCTTCGGAACCTCGAACGGCTGCGCCGACCGTTTGACCAGCGCGCGCAGGATCACGGGTTCCAGCTCCGCATAATCGGCGACGACGGGCACGAACACGTCGAGGTGCGGGCGCGGCGTTTCGTGCACCAGTCGCGGCAGCGCCGTCGGCGCGGGGTCGGCGGGGCGCTCACCGACGAAACTTTCGGTCATCGCCTCGAGCGCGAGGTTCAGCTTGATGCGCTGTCCGTCGACGCGATAGCCGCCATAGAGGAGGCGCTGCGGCGTCAAGCGCATCCACACCGGCGGATTCTCGCGATTGAGTTCGAGGGTGGTGAAACTGCGCCGCCAGATGTCGGCCGCCTGCCGCTTCACGTCGACCCGGGCGATCTCCCGGTTCACCTCGCGCTCGACATCGCGCACGACGGGCTTCAGCTTCGCGTCGGCCTGGTCGGTGAAGGTGATGCGCCGGCCGAGGAAGTCGACCCCCGGTGGTTTCGTCCAGCCATAGGCGATGCGCGCCTTGCCCTGCAGCCGCCAGTCGGGGGTCAGTTCGACGCGGATGCGCGCGTGCGCCATCGCCGATCCGGTCGCAGTCTCCCCTTTCAGGACGCCGCCGACGTCGCGTGCGCTGACCCGCGCGTTCAGCGGCACGTCGACGACGATCTCCTGCCCTTCGCCGCGCAGCCGCAGGGGGCCGCGCGTCACCTGCCCGACGATGGTGCAGGCGATCGGCGGCGTGACCTTCACCTTCTTGCCGAAAACCTTGACGCCCTGCGGCGGCACGCACTTCGGTTCGCGCCGGTCGATCGTCCACAGCGTGCGCGGCACCGCGCGTTCGAGCGCGGTGCGCAGCGCCGCGGCGTCGGCGTCGATCGGCACCGCGACCAGCGAGGTCTGCTTCGGCGTCGGCGCGGTGTCGGTGGCGCGGGGCGGCGCCATGTCCGCGACCGTCTGCGCCTTGCAGCCGGCAAGCGCCGCCGCGATGACGATCAGATATGGCAGTCGCTGTGCTATCCGCATGTGTCGGCCCCCGGTCGATATCTGTTCTACCACCGACCGGGCCGAAGCGTTCCCGTAAAAATGTCGCCCGGAAATCAGGCGGTCAAGACCCCGAACAGGTCATGCTCGTCGGCGTCCTCGACCAGCACGTCGACGATGTCGCCCGCCTTCAGCCCTGCGGCGACGTCGCGAAGGTAGACATGGCCATCGATCTCCGGCGCGTCGGCCTGGCTGCGGCCGGTGGCGCCGATGCTGCCGTCCTCGTCGGCCTCGCCCACCTCGTCGATGATGACGGGAAGGGTGCGACCGACCTTCGCCGCGAGCTTCGCGGCGCTGATCGCGGCGGTCTTTTCCATGATCCGCTGGTAGCGCTCTTCCTTGACCGCCTCCGGCACCGGATCGGGCAGCGCGTTCGCCTGCGCGCCAGCGACGGGCTCGAAGCGGAAGGCGCCGACGCGATCAAGCTGCGCCTCGTCGAGCCAGTCGAGCAGATAGCGGAAATCCTCCTCGGTCTCGCCGGGGAAGCCGACGACGAAGCTCGACCGCACCGCGATGTCGGGCGCGATCGCGCGCCACGCCGCGAGCCGTTCGAGCACCTTCGCTTCGTTCGCGGGGCGCTTCATCGCCTTCAGCACCTTCGGGCTCGCATGCTGGAAGGGAATGTCGAGATAGGGGGTGAGCAGCCCTTCCGCCATCAGCGGGATCACCGCATCGACGTGCGGATAGGGATAGACATAGTGCAGCCGCACCCACGGCGCGCGGCCTTCGCTCGTCCGAAGCTGGCCGAGTTCGCGCGCGAGATCGGTCATGTGCGCGCGCACCTCGCGCCCCTTCCACTCGCGCGGATCATGGCGGATATCGACGCCATAGGCCGAGGTGTCCTGGCTGATCACCAGTAGTTCCTTGGTCCCCGCCGCGACGAGCTTCTCCGCCTCGCGCAGCACCGCGTCGATGCGGCGACTGACCAGCCGGCCGCGCAGGTCGGGGATGATGCAGAAAGCGCAGCTATGGTTGCAGCCCTCGCTGATCTTCAGATAGCTGTAGTGGCGCGGGGTCAGCTTGAGCCCGCCCTCCGGCACCAGATCGACGAAGGGTCCCTGCGTCGGCGGCGCGGCGTCGTGGACCGCATCGACCACCTGCTCATATTGATGCGCGCCGGTGACCGCGAGCACCTTCGGGAAGCGCGCGCGGATCAGGTCGGCCTCGCTGCCCATGCAGCCGGTGACGATGACGCGGCCGTTCTCCGCCATCGCCTCGCCGATCGCCTCGAGGCTTTCCTCCTTCGCGCTGTCGAGGAAGCCGCAGGTGTTGACGAGCACCACGTCGGCCCCGGCGTAATCGGGCGACAGGCCATAGCCGTCGGCGCGCAATTTCGTCAGGATGCGTTCGCTGTCGACCAGCGCCTTCGGGCAGCCGAGCGAAACCATGCCGACTTTCGGCTGGGCGGGGAGGGTCTTGACTGGCATGATTGGCGGCGCCCTTATGCGATTTTTGTGGCTTTGTCACGCGCGGCGCTATCGGGCGGCCGCGCAAAGGAAGGAAAAGGACGATGATCGGATTGTTTGCGGCGATTTCCGCGGCCGTCGCGGTAGCGGCGGGCGCGTTCGGCGCCCATGGCGCGGCGGGGCAGCAAGAGGCCGAATGGCTGCGGACCGGCGGCCTCTATCAGTTGATCCACGCGGTCGGGGCGCTCGCCGTGATGGGCGTCGCGCGTGGGCCGGCGGCGATGCTGCTGGCCGGTTCGATCCTGTTCGCCGTCACCCTCTATGCGATGGCGCTGGGCGCGCCGCGGTGGCTGGGCGCGGTGACGCCGATCGGCGGCGCCCTGATGATTGCCGGCTGGCTGTGGGCGGCGTGGGCGATGTCGCGAGGGTGACCGAATCGGCCTTCGGGAAAGGGGCTGGCATCTCTATTGCTGCCGGGGCGGCGATGGGGCATGCGGCATCTGCCGCGGTGCGGCCGGCCACATAGGAGGGAGGACGGGTGTTCGACACATTGACCCTCGCGGCGCTGCCCGCCGAAGACGAAGCGCTGCGCCCGGCGATCCGCGCGCTTGCAGCCGAAGCCGTCGCGGCGCGCGGCGATGCGGCCCGCGCCCGGTCGTGGGCGGGGTTTGACGCGGCGTTCAGCCGCAGGCTGGGCGAAGCGGGCTTCCTCGGCCTGACGCTGCCCAGGCGCTATGGCGGCGGCGAACGCGGGCCGTTCGCGCGCTTCGTGGTCGTCGAGGAATTGCTCGCGGTGGGTACGCCGGTCGCGGCGCACTGGATCGCCGACCGCCAGAGCGCGCCGCTGATCCTGCGTTTCGGCACCGAGGCACAGCGCGATGACTATCTTCCGCGCATCTGCCGCGGCGAGATTTTCTTCTGCATCGGGATGAGCGAGCCGGGGTCGGGGTCCGACCTTGCCAGCGTGCGCACCCGCGCCGAGCGCACCGAAAGCGGCTGGCGCGTCAACGGCCAGAAGATCTGGACGAGCAACGCGATGCACAGCGACTACATGATCGCGCTGCTCCGCACCTCGGGCACCAGCGAGGATAGGCACGGCGGCCTGTCGCAGCTCATCATCGACCTCAAGGCGCCGGGCGTGACGGTGCGGCCGATCGCCGACCTGGCGGGCGACGCGCATTTCGCCGAGGTGTTCTTCGAAGATGTCGACCTGCCCGCCGACGCGCTGATCGGGCAGGAGGGCGAGGGCTGGAAGCAGGTCACGGCCGAACTCGCCTTCGAACGCAGCGGGCCCGAGCGCATCTATTCGAGCGTCGTGCTGCTCGACGCCTGGGTTCGGCATCTGCAGGCGATGGGGCGCGAGGATTCGGCGACGCTGGCGCTGGTCGGCGATTTCACCGCGCGGCTGGGGACGCTGCGGGCGATGTCGATCGCCTGCACCGCGCGGCTCGCGCTCGGCGAGAGCCCGGTGGTCGAGGCGTCGCTGGTCAAGGACCTCGGAACCAGCTTTGAACAGGAACTGCCGATCGCGATCGGCGACGACCTTGCAGCGCATCCGGACGAGCCGGTCGATGCGGAGCTGTATCGCACCTTGCTCTATGTGACGCATGTGGTGCCGAGCTTTTCGCTGCGCGGCGGCACGCGGGAAATATTGCGCGGGATCATCGCGCGCGGAATGGGACTGCGATGATGGATCACGACGCGCTTCTTTCGCCCTTCGAGCGGATGCTCGAAACCGTCGCCGCGCCCGCCGCGGTGCGTGCGGTCGAGGCGGGCGGCGATACCGATGCGATGTGGGACGCGGTCGCCGGATCGGGGTTCCTCGACGCGCTGGTGGCCGAAGCGGTGGGCGGCTTCGGCCTGCCGGTCGCGGCGGTGCAGCCGCTGTGGCAGGCGCTGGGGCGCCACGCGATACCGCTGCCGGTCGGCGAGACGATGATCGCGCGGGCGCTGCTGGCGGACGCCGGTGCGCCGCCGCCCGGCGGGGCGATCGTGCTCGCCGTGGCGGCGCCGGGACACACGGTGGTGGTGCCGCTGGGGCTCGTCGCGCGCCATGTGCTGGTCGAACAGGATGGGCGGCTCGCCCTCGTGGCGGCGGACGGGGCCGAAGCGACGGGAGTCGCCGGCAGCCTCGCGGCGCGGATGCGATGGGACCGGCTCGACGGGACGCTGCCGGCGCCGGCGGGGGGATTGCGCGCGCTTGCGGCGGTGCTGCGCGCGGCGCTGATCGCCGGCGCGGCGGATCGGCTCGTCGCGATGACCGCCGCCTATGCCAACGAGCGCGTCCAGTTCGGCAAGCCGATCGGCCGTCAGCAGGCGCTTCAGCAGAATCTGGCGGTGATGGCCGAAGAGGCGGTCGCGGCACGCATCGCGTCGCAACTCGGCTGCGCCGGGGCCTGGCCGCCTTCGCTGGCCGCCGCTGCGACCGCCAAATCGGTGGCGAGCAGGGCCGCGACGCGCGTCGCCGCAACCGCGCACGCGGTGCACGGCGCGATCGGGATCAGCGCCGAACACGACCTTCACCTCTTCACCCGCCGTCTGCACGAATGGCGGCTTGCCGACGGGTCTGAAAGCTGGTGGAACCGGCAGCTCGGCGCCCAGCGGCTGACGAGCGGCGCCGGGTCGGTCGACTATGTGCGGGCGGAACTGACGGCGCCCGCCTGACCGGCCTCTTCGGCGAGGCGGCGGGCCACCGCGCGCAGCCGCGCGATCGCCTTGCGCCGCACCGCCGCATCGGGTGTGCGCCCAAGGAAGGATAGCGAAATCGCGCCTTCGATGCGCCCATCCTCCGGCGGCAGCGGCACCGCGATGCAGAACAGGTCGTTGCGGATTTCATGGCGGTCATAGGCGATGCCGGTCCGGCGGATCGTCGCCAGCTCGTCTCGCAGCGCCGCCGCGCCGATGATTGTGTTCGGGGTCAGCGCGACCAGCGGGCCGCCGGCGAGATAGGCGGCCAGTTCGGGCTCGGGCAGCGCGGAGAGCAAAATCTTGCCGATCGCCGAGCAATAGGCTTCGAGCTGCATCCGTTCGGCGGTGAACAGCTCGGCGGCATCGCCGCGCTCCTTGACAATGTAGGTGACCATCGAATCCTCAAGAATTCCGGCATGGGCATAGGCGCCGAACTGTGCCGCCAGCCGCGCGAGCGGGCGACGCAGGCCGGCGGCAAGCGCGGGGCGCGGCTCGCTGGGCTGCGCGAGGGCGGCGAGGCGCGGCGCGGCGCGATAGACGCCCTTCGCGGTGCGGACCAGATAGCCTTCGGCCTCGAGCGTCAGCGCGAGGCGGTGCGCCGTCTGCGGCGGCAGCGCCAGCCGCGCCGCCACCGCCGACAGGGTCGAGCGCCCGCCGTCGCGAACCAGCGCTTCGAGCAGCCGCAGTCCCTTGATCAGCGTCTGCGACGTGTAAGCGGGGCGCGAGGGCGAATTCATGCCGCCTTGTGGCAGGCTTGCTCTCGAATATTAAGAGATAATCGCAATCGCGCAGTGGCGCCCGGCGCGATCCCTGATAGCAGGCGCGCATGGAGACCGAGATGACAGCGACATTCGAAGACCTCGCGCGGCGGCTGCGCGACGCCTATGCGGGCGGGACCGTGCCCCCGCTTCGCGACGGGCTGGACCCGACCGATGCCGACGGCGCCTATGCGGTGCAGACGATCAACACGCGCTTCTGGGAGGCGCAGGGGCGGCGCATCGTCGGACGCAAGGCGGGATTGACGGCGAAGGCGGTGCAGCAGCAGCTCGGTGTCGACCAGCCCGATTTCGGGGTGCTGTTCGACGATATGCGCATCGCCGACGGCGGCCGGCTCGACCCGGCGCGGACGATCCAGCCGAAGGCGGAGGCGGAGATCGCCTTCATCCTCGGCGCCGACCTGCCCGACCCGGCGACGACGGCGGAACAGGCGGCGGCGGCAGTCGCACGCGTCCATACGGCGATCGAGATCGTCGACAGCCGCATCGCCGACTGGAAGATCAGCTTTGCCGACACGGTCGCCGATAATGGATCGTCGGCCTTCTTCCTGCTCGCCGACGCTGGGCGGCCCCTCGCCGGGCTCGACCTCGAAGGCGCGGCGATGGAGATGACCGTCAATGGCGCGGTCGCCTCGACCGGGGTCGGCGCCGCGGCGCTCGGCAATCCGCTCAACGCCGCCGCATGGCTGGCGCGGACGCTGGCGGCGCGCGGCGAGCCGCTGAAGGCGGGCGACATCCTGCTCGCCGGCGCGCTGGGGCCGATGGTCGCGCTGACGCCCGGCGACGCGGTGGTCGCGCGCGTCGCGGGCATCGGCGAATGCCGCTTCACCTACGGGAACTGAGATCGTGACGAAAACCAAAGTGGCGATCATCGGTTCGGGCAATATCGGCACCGATCTGATGATCAAGATCATGCGCGTGTCGAAGGGACTGGAAATGGGAGCGTTCGTCGGCATCGATCCCGAATCCGACGGCCTGAAACGCGCTGAGCGGCTCGGCGTGCCGATTACTGCCGAGGGGCTCGACGGGCTCGTCGCGATGCCGGGCTTTGCCGACATCGGCATCGTCTTCGATGCGACCTCCGCAGGTGCGCACCAGCGGCATAGCGAGGTGCTGGTCGCCCACGGCAAGCGGGTGATCGACCTGACGCCGGCGGCGGTCGGGCCGTACACGATCCCGCCGGTGAACGGCGATGCGCATCTGGATGCGCCGAACGTCAACATGGTGACGTGCGGCGGGCAGGCGACGATCCCGATCGTCGCGGCGGTGAATCGGGTGGCGAAGGTGCATTATGGAGAAATCGTGGCGTCCATCGCGTCGAAGAGCGCCGGCCCCGGCACCCGCGCCAATATCGACGAGTTCACCGAGACGACGAGCCAGGCGATCGTCGAGGTCGGCGGTGCGGCGCGCGGCAAGGCGATCATCGTCCTCAACCCCGCCGAACCGCCGCTGATCATGCGCGACACCGTCTATTGCCTGTGCGACGACGGCGACCGCGACGCGATCCGCCGGTCGGTCGAGGCCATGGTGACCGAGGTGCAAAGCTACGTCCCCGGATACCGGCTGAAGCAGGCGGTGCAGTTCGAAAGCATCGGCGGCAACGCGCCGCTGACCATTCCGGAAATGGGCGGCAGTTTTACGGGCCTGAAGGTCAGCGTCTTTCTGGAGGTCGAGGGGGCGGCGCATTATCTGCCGGCTTACGCGGGCAATCTCGACATCATGACCTCGGCGGCGCTGAAGACCGCCGAGAAAATCGCCGAAAGGATGGCGGCATGAGCTTCGACCCCACCACCAGCAAGCTCTATATCCAGGACGTGACGCTGCGCGACGGGATGCATGCGATCCGCCACCAATACGGCCTCGACCATGTGCGCGCGATCGCGCGGGCGCTCGACGCTGCGAAGGTCGACGCGATCGAGGTGTCGCACGGCGATGGCCTGCAAGGATCGAGCTTCAACTACGGCTTCGGCGCGCATACCGACTGGGACTGGATCGGCGCAGTGGCCGAGGTGCTGGAGCATAGCGTGCTCACGACCTTGCTTCTCCCCGGCATCGGGACGATCCACGATCTGAAGCACGCCTATGAAATGGGCGTGCGATCGGTCCGCATCGCGACGCATTGCACCGAGGCCGACCTCGCAAAGCAGCATATCGAGTTCGCGCGCGGCATCGGTATGGACGTCGCGGGCTTTCTGATGATGAGCCATATGTCCGAGCCCGAAGCGCTGGCGGGCCAGGCGAAGCTGATGGAAAGCTATGGCGCGCATTGCGTCTATGTCACCGATTCGGGCGGTGCGCTGACAATGGACGGCTATGCGGCGCGGCTCGCCGCCTATGACCGCGTGCTGAAGCCCGAGACGCAGCGCGGCGTCCACGCGCACCACAATCTCAGCCTCGGCGTCGCGAACAGCATCGTCGCGGTGCAGAACGGTGCGATCCGCGTCGACGCCAGCCTTGCCGGCATGGGCGCGGGGGCGGGCAATGCGTCGCTGGAGGTCTTCATCGCCGCCGCCGACGTTTATGGCTGGAACCATGGCTGCGACCTTTTCGCGCTGATGGACGCCGCCGAGGAACTGGTGCGCCCATTGCAGGACCGCCCGGTGCGCGTCGATCGCGAGACGCTGACCCTCGGCTATGCCGGGGTCTATTCCTCCTTCCTGCGTCACGCCGAAAAGGCCGCCGCCGACCACGGACTCGACACGCGCGCGATCCTCGTCGAACTCGGCCGCCGCAAGATGGTCGGCGGTCAGGAGGACATGATCGTCGACGTCGCGCTCGACATGGTGCGCCGCCGCGAGGTCGCGGGCTGATGTGTCGAGTTTGGAGCGTGATCATGTTTGGATGAACCATGTCGTGTCCCCGCGCAGGCGGGGACCCAGAGCGATGTGGCGCCGCCCTTGGCTCTTCGAAGCTCTGGACTTCCGCATTCGCGGGAGCACGCGGCTTTGCGAGCCAAGACAACCATGCATTGGTATCCAAATTACCGTCCCAACGGATTTGGGATGATGCAGATAAAGGCGCGGCTGAAGGCGCCGCGCTTTATCCCCGCAGATAGGCTTGCCAGATCGCCTTGCCGACGCGGTCGTAGCGGTTCATCGCCTCGATCAGGCGCGACAGGCCGTCGGCCGGGCCGAACGCGTCGGGAAGCAGCGGATCGCGCATGATGGCGCGGATCGCCTGCCGTCCGAGCAGCAGCGTCTCCGCCGCCGCGGCGTGTAGCGGCATGGCGTCGATGCGCGCGCCGCTGCGGTCGAGCGCCCCGGCCAGTTCCAGATGGGCCGCGCGCCGGGCGTCGGCGGGCCACAGCGTCGGGAAGCGTTCCGCGCGCCCCGCGTCGAGCCCCGCCGCCTCGACGACGCACAGCGATGCGGCCGCGTCGAGCGTCGCCAGCCTTTGCCGCGCCCCCTCGGCGCCGCCTTCCAGATTGTCGGGGCGCGCCCAGACGTTCGTTTCGGCCTCGGCAAAGCCTTCGAGGTCCAGCGCGCGCAGCGTGCGGCGCCACGCCGTCCGGTCGGCGCGTTCCAGCGGCCCCGCGATCGCCAGCAGCCAGCCGCCGCCCCACGCCCGCCGCAGGTCGAGCCGCGTCCGCCAGCCCAGGATGAGCTGCTGGAGCGGTGCGCCGCCCGAACCGATCGTGTAACGGCCCCGCGCGATCGCGCGCACCCGGTCCTCGGCCTTGAGGCGCGTCAGCGCGGTGCGGATTCCCGGGGCCTCGATGCCGAAGGCGGCACCCGCCCGCACCAGTTCGCCGACCGAGAAGGCCGGCGGCTCGCCGGTGTCGAGCAGGTCGAGGATCAGCATCCGTGCGCTCATCGTGCCGCCGCCAGCGATTATTATGTTGCGTTCTGCGTCCATATCCGACTTATTGTGCAATAAATAATGAAGGAGAGGAAGATGCTGCCCCTCGAAGGCATCACGGTAATCGATCTGACCAGCGTTGTCGCGGGACCGCTCGCGACGCAGATCATGGCGCAGCAGGGTGCGCGCGTGTGGAAGATCGAACCGCCCGAGGGCGACCGGGCGCGCCTGCTGGGCGCGATCGCGGCGCCGGGGTTCAGTTCGGCGCACGTCGCGCTCAACGCAGGAAAACAATCGATCGCGCTCGACCTTGCCCGCACCGAGGGCCGCGCTCTGCTCTGCCGCCTCGTTCCGCATGCCGACCTGCTGATACACAATTTCCGGCCGGGGGTGATGGAACGGCTGGGGCTGGGCATCGCGGCACTGCACGCGCTCCGCCCCGATCTGGTGATCGCGCGGATCAGCGGTTTCGGGCAAGATGGGCCGATGTGCGGCACCCGCGCCTATGACCCGATCATCCAGGCCGAATCGGGGATGGTGAGCTGGGACGACAGCGGCGAGCCGACGCTGGCGCCGCAGTGGATCTGCGACAAGACGGCGGGTCTCTATGCCGCGCAAGCTGCGACCGCGGCGCTCGTCGCGCGCGGGCGCAGCGGCGAGGGGACGGTGGTCGATATCTCGATGCTCGAAGCGGCGGTCGCTTATGGCTGGATCGACCTGCACGGGGCCGAAGTCTTTCCCGACGCGCCGTCGCGGATGCCGAACATCGCCGCGGTCTATCGTCCCTGGGCGACGGCGGACGGATGGATCGTCGTCGTCATGCTGTCGCAATCGGAGTTCGAAGGCTGGGCGCGGGCGATCGGCGCACCCGAGCTGCTGTCCGATCCGCGCTATGCCGACATGGCGACGCGTTTCCTCAACTGGGACGATCTGCGCGCCTTTTCGGCCCCGCGCGTCGCGGCGATGACGACGGCCGAGGCGGTCGAGCGGTTGGCCGAGGCGGGGGTGCCGTGCGGCGTCGCCAACCGCTCGGCGGCGCTGCCGGGGCATGCGCAGCTCGCCCACGACGATTTCGTCGCGCTGACCGACCATCCGCAGGCGGGACCGGTGCGCCGCGCCCGCGCGGTCGCACGCTTCGACGGCGCGCGGGCGGGGACCGATGCCCATGCGCCGCGGGTCGGCGAACATGGCCACGCCATCCTCGCCGCCGCCGGCCTCGACCCCGCCGAAATCGCCGCTGCGCTCGCCATGGGCGCGATCCATGTTCCCCGGGAGATTTGACCATGCGTTTCGAAACCCTGTCCTATGCGACCGACAACCGGGTCGCGACGATCACGCTCGACCGTCCCGACCATTTCAACGCGATCGCGCACGGCATGCCGCGCGAGATCCGCGCCGCGGTCGAGAAGGCGGAGGCCGACCCCGACGTCCATGTCATCGTCGTGCGCGGCGCGGGGCCGGGCTTTTGCGGCGGCTATGATCTCAAGCATTATGCCGAGCGCAAGGGAGAAATCAGCGGGTCGCAGGACATGCCGTGGGATCCGACGCTCGATTTCCAGATGATGTGGCGCAACACGCAGGATTTCATGGCGCTGTGGCGCGCGACCAAGCCGACGATCGCCCGCGTCCACGGCGCCGCGGTCGCGGGCGGATCGGACATCGCGCTGTGCTGCGACTTCCTGATCATGGCGGAGGATGCGCGCATCGGCTATCCGCCCGCGCGCGTCTGGGGCGTGCCGACGCCTGCGATGTGGGTCTATCGGCTGGGGCCGCAGATGGCGAAGCGGATGATGATGACCGGCGACCTGATCGACGGACGCGAGGCGGCGCGCATCGGCCTGGCGCTGGAGGCGGTGCCCGAGGTGGAACTCGACGATGCGGTCGAGCGGCTGGTGGGGCGGCTGCGCGGCGTGCCCCGCAACCAGTTGATGATGACGAAGACGGTCGTCAATCAGGCCTATGACAATATGGGCCTCAACAACACGCAGATGTTCGCGACGCTGTTCGACGGCGTTTCGCGCCATTCGCCAGAGGGTATATGGTTCCGCGAGCGCGCGCAGGAAGTCGGCTTCAAGCAGGCGGTGGCCGAGCGCGACAGCGGCGATCCGATCGCGAGCCAGGTGTCGAAGCGCCTGCCGGCCGAAGATTGAGGAGACAGACGATGACCGCCATCCGCCCGATCGACCGGCTCGACACGCACGAGGTGTTCAACCAGCCGCCGCCGCTCGAAAACACGAACCTGTTCACCGGCGATCGGGCGCTCGTCGATGCGGTGACGCAGGCGGGGGCGGCGGGCCATGCCGAACGGCTGGCGGCGCTGGGGCAGCGCTGCGGCTCGGCCGAGGTGATCGAATGGGGCGTCGAGGCGAACCGGCAGGTGCCGGTGCTCGAAACGTTCGACCGCTATGGCCACCGCGTCGATGAAGTGCGTTTCCATCCCGCCTATCACGAACTGATGCGGCTGGGGCTCGACAGCGGCTTCGCGTCGGCCGCGTGGGACGGCAGCGCGCACGGACATGCGCTGCATTCGGCGATCCTCTTCCTGACCGGGCAGGCCGATTCGGGGACGAGCTGTCCGATGACGATGACCTATGCCGCGGTGCCCGCGCTGCGCGCCGAACCGGCGGTCGCCGATGTCTGGGTGCCGCGCATCGCCGCCGGTCGCTATGACCCGGCGGTCCGCCCCGCCGCCGAAAAGGCGGGGGTGACGATCGGCATGGCGATGACCGAGAAGCAGGGCGGCAGCGACGTGCGCGCCAACACGACGCGCGCCGAGCCGACGGGTGAGGAGGGCTGGTACAGCCTCACGGGGCACAAATGGTTCTGTTCGGCGCCGATGTGCGATGCCTTCCTGACGCTCGCCTATGCCGGGGGCGGGCTGACCTGCTTCCTCGTGCCGCGCTGGCTGCCCGACGGGACGCGCAACGCGGGTTTTCGCGTCATGCGGCTCAAGGACAAGATGGGCGACCGGTCGAACGCCTCGTCCGAAATCGAATATCATGGCGCGCTGGCGCAGCGGCTGGGGCCCGAAGGGCGCGGGGTGGCGACGATCATCCAGATGGTCCAGCACACGCGGCTCGACTGCGTCGTCGGATCGGCGCAGCAGATGCGCGGCGCGCTCGCGCAGGCGTTGTGGCACACCGCGAACCGCTCGGCCTTCCAGCGCCGCCTGATCGACCAGCCGGCGATGGCGGCGGTGCTTGCCGACCTGGCGGTCGAAAGCGAGGCGGCGACCGCGCTCGGCTTCCGGCTGGCGCAGGCTTTCGATGCGGACGATCCCCTCGCGCGGCTGCTGACCCCCGTCGCCAAATATTGGGTGTGCAAGCGCGCGCCCGGCCTCGTCTATGAAGCGATGGAGGCGCATGGCGGCGCCGGCTATATCGAGGCGGGGCCGATGCCGCGCCTGTTCCGCCAGTCGCCGCTCAACGCGATCTGGGAAGGGTCGGGCAACGTCATCGCGCTCGACCTGCTGCGCGCCATCGCGCGCGAACCCGACGGGGTCGAGGCATTGCACGCCTTTCTGGCGGCGCAGCGCGGGCACGACGGCGCCTATGATCGCTGGATCGACGCGATCGACCTGCGCGCCGCGCACGAAGGCACCGCGCGGCTGCTGATCGAGCGGCTCGCGCTCGCGGCGCAGGCGGCGGTGCTGATCGGCCAGGGCAACCCGCTCGCGGAGGCTTTCTGCCGCCTGCGGCTGATCCCGCGTGGCAGCGCCTATGGCGCCTTCGATGCCGCGATCGACACGCGTATGATCGTCGACCGCGCGATGCCCGCGACATGACGGTCCGCGTCACGAACGACGGCGCGGTGCGCACCGTCACCATCGACCGGCCCGCGTGCCGCAACGCGGTCGACCCGGCGACCGCCGACGCGTTGCGCGCCGCATTCGCCGATTTCGAGGCCGACGAAGGCAGCGCGGTCGCGGTGCTGACCGGGGCGGGCGGCCATTTCTGCGCCGGTTTCGACCTGAAGGCGGTGGGGCAGGGCGAACGCCGCTACGAGCCCGAGGGCGACGGGCCGATGGGGCCGACGCGGATGCTGCTGTCGAAGCCGGTGATTGCCGCGGTCGAGGGCTATGCGGTCGCGGGCGGGCTCGAACTCGCGCTGTGGTGCGATCTGCGCGTCGCCGCCGAAAGTGCGACCTTCGGCGTCTTCTGCCGCCGCTGGGGCGTGCCGCTGATCGATGGCGGCACGGTGCGCCTGCCGCGCGTCGTCGGGCAGGGGCGGGCGCTCGACATGATCCTGACCGGACGGCCGGTCGCAGCGGACGAGGCGCTGGCGATGGGGCTGGCCAGCCGCGTCGTGCCGGACGGCACCGCGCTGGCGGCCGCGCAGGCGCTGGCGGCGGAGATCGCGCGCTTTCCGGCGCTGTGCATGCGCACCGACCGGGCGTCGGCCTATCGCCAATGGGACTTCGACCTGGCCGAGGCGCTGCGGTTCGAGGGGCGCGAGGGCG
Source organism: Sphingopyxis sp. 550B (assembly GCF_057401805.1). Lineage (NCBI taxonomy): Bacteria > Pseudomonadati > Pseudomonadota > Alphaproteobacteria > Sphingomonadales > Sphingopyxidaceae > Sphingopyxis > Sphingopyxis sp. 550B. The sequence continues at coordinate 1,857,660 of NZ_CM171610.1, forward strand.
AAAAGCCGCTGCGCGCCGAGGCGAAGGCCGGCGCCGGCCGCTTCGCCGATGGTGCCGGGCGCGGCGGCCGGTTCGAGTAGCCCCGGACGCGTCTTTCCCGTTTCCGCCGTCCCTGTGCTATGGAGCACAGCGGCGACGGGCCGGAATCCCGCATATGGCTCCGTCGAAAGCCGCGAAATGGGGAGAGGAAGATGACAGCGAATGATGGCAAGCCGGCGCTCGTCGCGCGCGTGAGGGGCATTCTTCTGCGTCCGGCGGAGGAATGGGCGAAGATCGATACGGAGGCGGACACGATCGGCGACATCTATCGCCGCCATGTCTTGCCGCTCGCGGCGATTCCCGCCGTCGCCCACTTCATCGGGTCGACCGTCTTCGGCTATTCGGCGATGGGCTTCACCTTTCGGCCGTCAGTCGGCGCGGCGCTCGGCACCGCGCTCGTCCAATATGGCGCGGCGCTGGTCGGCGTGTTCGTGCTGGCGCTGATCATCGACGCCCTCGCGCCGACCTTCGACGCGACGCCCAATCGCGTGCAGGCGTTCAAGGTCGCCGCCTATTCGGCAACCGCGAGTTGGGTGGCCGGAATCTTCGGCCTCGTCCCGGCGCTCGCCGTGCTGATGCTGCTCGGCCTCTACAGCCTGTATCTGCTCTACCTCGGGCTGCCAAAGCTGATGCGGGCGCCGGAAGCGAAGGCGCTGGGCTATACCGCCGTCGTCATCATCGCCGCGATCGTGGTCGCGCTGCTGCTCAGCCTCATCATGGCGCCGGTTTCCGGCCTGTTCAGCGGGCGGCTGTAGGGGGTCTCGCACGGGGACTGTTGCTTTTCGGCCACTATCGGACGGAAAAGCCAAGGTTTTTCTTTCTCCGCGTTGACGGTGTCCGGCGGCGCGCTAGGGCCACTGGCACCCCCGGAGCATCCCCTCCTCAGGCCCCTGTGGGCTGCGCTTCGCGGGTCGGAGAGAGAATCATGACCTTGCGCAACATGCTGCTGGGCGCCACGATGCTGTGCGCCGCAGCGACCCCCGCCATCGCCTTCGCCCAGAACACGGGTGCCAGCGATAATGATTACGGCAATGAGATCATCGTCACCGCGAGCAAGCGGTCGCAGACGCTGCAGGATACGCCGATCGCCGTGTCGGTGGCCTCGGCGGCCGACATCGAGAATTCGCAGATCCGCGACCTCATCGACCTGCAATCGGCGGTGCCCAGCCTGCGCGTGGCGCAGCTTCAGTCGAGCGCCAACACCAATTTCATCATCCGCGGTTTCGGCAACGGCGCCAACAACCCCGGCATCGAGCCGTCGGTCGGCGTCTTCATCGACGGTGTCTATCGCTCGCGTTCGGCGGCGCAGATCGGCGACCTGCCCAACCTCGAACGCGTTGAGGTGCTGCGCGGTCCGCAATCGACGCTGTTCGGCAAGAACGCCTCGGCGGGCGTCATCAGCATCGTCACGCAAAAGCCGCAATATGATTTCGGCGGCTCGGTCGAGGCGACCTACGGCAATTACGACGCGATCACGGTGAAGGGCAATGTCACCGGCCCGATCAGCGAAAATGTCGCCTTCTCGCTCGGCGGCAATTTCAACCGCCGCGACGGCTATGCGCAGGATCTGCGGCTGGGCAAGGACGTCAACGACCGCAACCGCTGGGGCGTGCGCGGGCAGTTGCTGTTCGAACCGACCGACGCGCTGTCGATCCGCCTGATCGGCGATTACGACAAGATCGACGAGAATTGCTGCATCGCGGCGAACGTCATCGCCGGGCCGACGGTCGCGATCACCGACCTGCTGGCGGGCGGGACGAGCGTCGATGCCGCCAATCCCTTTTCCTATCGCGTCTACAATAATTTCCTGTCGTCGAACGAGATCGAGAATTACGGCGGATCGGCGCAGATCGACTATGATCTCGGCGCGCTCGCACTGACCTCGATCACCGCCTATCGCGAGGTGCGCGCCGACACCAATCAGGATTCGGATTTCTCGGGCGCCGACCTGATCGGGCAGAAATCGGACGATACCGCGATCAACACGTTCACTCAGGAACTGCGGCTGACGTCGGACTTCGACGGGCCGGTCAACTTTCTGATCGGCGGCTATTATTTCCACGAGAAGATTCGGCAGCACAGTCAGATCTATTTCGGCGACGACTTCCGTCCCTATGGCAACGCGCTGATCCAGGCGGCCAGCGGCGGGCTGCTGGACGTTCCGACGCTCGAGGCCGCGCTGGGTGCGCCGAACGATTCCTTCTTCCACGCCGGCGACGGCATGGATGAACGTTACCGGATGAAGAACACCGCCTGGTCGATCTTCGGCACGCTCGATTTCGGGATCAGCGACCGGCTGACGCTGACGCTCGGCGGCAACTATACGAAGGACAAGAAGCGCTTCACGACCGACGTCACCAGCACCGACGTCTTTTCGGGGATCGACCTCGACGCGGCCGCCTATACGCCGTTCCGTGAATTCGTGCTCGTCAGCAGTGGGGTGGATCCGGCGACCGCCGCTTTCCTCGCGGCGAATCCGACGCTGACCCTGCCCGATGGCAGCAGCGCGAACCCCCTCGCAGGCCTCAAGGATTTCCAGTTCCTGCCGCCTTTCCTCGACGTTCCGAACAGCGTCGAGCCGGGCCGGGTCAGCGATGGCGATTTTTCGTGGAGCGCGCGTCTGTCCTATGAATTGACCGATACGGTCAACGTCTATGCGACCTATGCGACCGGCTTCAAGGCTGCCTCGGTCAACCTGTCGCGCGACAGCCGCCCGCTGGCGGCGGACCTGCCCGCGATCGTCGCGGGCGGCCTCGCGACGCCGAACCTGGTGGCGGGCACGCGCTTCGCGGCGCCCGAGGAATCGGAAGTCTATGAGGCGGGGCTGAAGGCCAACTGGTCGGTCGCGGCGCTGAACCTCGCGGTGTTCAAGCAGTCGATCAAGGGGTTCCAGTCGAACGTCTTCACCGGCACCGGCTTCGCGCTCGCCAACGCCGGCAAGCAGTCGACCTTCGGGATCGAGTTCGACGGATCGGTGCGGCCGGTTCGCGGACTCAACCTGAACCTCGCCGTCACCTATCTCGACGCCAAATACGACAGCTTCGTCGCCTCGGCGTTCGGCGACCTGTCGGGCATGAAGCCCGCGGGCATCCCCGACCTGTCGGTGTCGGCGGGCGGCACCTACACCCACGAATTCGCGGGCGGGACGCGGGCGATCGCGCATGTCGACTATCAGTATGAAAGCCCGACGCAGATCGTCGACGGCCTCGCCGCCCTGCCGGCGAGCGTCGCGCAGAATCTGAAGCGCGAGGTCAACCAGCTCAACGCGTCCTTCATCGTCGCGCTGACCAACGGCCTCGAACTCGGCGTGTGGGGCCGCAACCTGACCAATGCGCGCTATCTGACGACGATCTTCAACGCCGTCGCGCAGTCGGGCAGCGTCTCGGGCTATCCCAGCCAGCCGCGGACCTATGGCGTGACCGCGCGCTTCAAATTCTGACCGGAAGGCGGGCGTTCGCGTCCGCCCTTCGACGACGGACAAAAGAAACCCCGGCCTCTCGTTCGAGAGGCCGGGGCTTTTTGTTCGCCTATTCGGGCTGGTTAGAACCGCACGCCCGCCGCGATGCCGTAGCGCCGCGGTTCGAGGGTGAAGATGTTGGTGTAGTTGCCCGACGACTGATCGGTGATGTAGAGGCCGGTGACGCTATTCACGTCGAAGACGTTCTGGATGAACCCCTTCACGAACCATTTGTCCTCGGCTCCGTTCAGCTGAAGCTGCGCGTTGACCTGGGCATAGCCTTTGATCTTGTTGACGTTGCCGTTGAAGATGCTGCCATAGCTGTCGCCGGTGTAGGCGAGGTCGAAGCGCGGGACGAGCGTCATGTCGCTGTCGCCGAGGTGCGCGGTATATTGCACGCCAGCGCTGAACTTGTAGTTCGGCGCCTGCGGCAGCTTGTTGCCCTTCAGGTTCACATTGACGCCGGCCGAATGATATTCGATCCCGCCGAACGCCGCCGGGTCGAGACCGGCCCCCGCGAAGGCGCCGCTGGCAGCGGCGCCAAGCACGCCGCAAATGCCGAACGCACCGGTCGAAGCAATGCCGCCGTCTGCCGGGAAGGTGGTCGTTCCTTGCAAGCCAGCGCCGGCGGCGAGGCCGGGGACGAGGCCGGCGTTGATGACGTTGTTCACCGTGTTGACGAAGGCGTTGACACCGGTGACGTTGCCCGAAGTCGACGAAACCGCGCAGTTCGCACCGTTGGTGATGTCCTTGATGATGACGGCATCGGCCCGGCCGCCGCCGAAATCGCGCGGGTTGCTGGTGAGCTTGTCTTCGGTCACCTTCGTATGCAGGTAGCTGAAGCCGAGGTTGATCAGCCAGTTCGGGTCGGGCCGCACCATGCCTTCGATTTCGAAGCCGTAGATGTCGGCGCTGACGTTGTCGTTGACCGCGGTACGGGCGACGATCTTGCTGAGCTGGAGATCCTTGTACTTGTAGTAGAAGGCGGTGGCATTGAGCTGCAGTGCGCCGTTGCCGAAGCTGTTCTTCGACCCGATTTCGAACGCGTCGACCTGTTCGGGCTTGAACGATTCGGGCACCGCGAAGACCGGCTGCAGCGGCGGGTTGATGCCGCCCGATTTATAGCCCCGCGAATAGGAGGCATAGATCAGATTGTCCTCGGTGATCTTGAAGTCGATCACCGCGCGGCCAGTCAGCTTGTTATAGGAGACGCTGCGGCTCTGATAGGCTTCGCATCCCGGTTTCGATCCGACCGCGCCCACCGGAGTAGCGGGGGTGCCATCCATGAAAGCCGTGCTGCCATCGGGCAACGTCTGGGTACAGGGCGTCGCGCTGTCGCCATCGAAAAGGGCGCCATAGGGTGTGTCGAACAGATCGCCGGCAAAGCTGTGGGGTGCGAAGATATTGCCGTTCGAACTGGCGAGCAGCGACCGTGCGCGGACGCTCTTCTTGTCGTTGTTGTAGCGCAGGCCGAGGGTCAGTTTCAGCCGATCGCTGAACTCGACATAGGCTTCCCCGAAAAGACCGTAGGATTTGATCTTCAAATCATCCGTGTTGTTGCGGAAGAAGGGCTGACCCAGCACCGACGGCGGCAATCCCGCCTTAAAGGACGAGAACGCTCCCAGCACACCCGCGAGATAATCGATCGGGAAGGCGTTCACATAATAGCTGTTCTCGGTCAGGTGATAATCGGCATAGATGCCGCCGAGCAGGAAGTTGAACGGACCATCAAGGTCGCTGGACAGGATGGCTTCCCCCGACCAACTGCTGTTATACTGGTTCGATCGATCGAATTGCAGCGACTGATCGCTGCAGATGCCGTTGCCGCCAAACACGCCGCGTCCCGTATCGTCGGACTGCGAAGTGCAAAGAACGCCGTTTGGACCGTTCGGAATCAGGGCTGCGGCTACGGGCGCGAAATAGGCTGCAGAGCCAGGAACAAACGCCGGAGCAGGCGCCGGCAGGCCGGTCGGAATACCGTTGGCGGCAAAGAAAGCCAACGTGTTCAAGGCCCCCGCATAGAGTGAGCGGTCGCCGATATTGCTGTTGTAATCCTGCTGCGCCTCGAGCTTGACCTTCTGATACTGGCCGGACACCTGCAAGGCGACCGGGCCGAAATTATGTTCGATCTGGCCCTGGAGGATCAGTTCGCTGGTGAAATAGGACGGCGTGAAGGCCGTCTTTACCTCGCGCGGGTCGCTCGAAATCGACGTATTGCCATAGACGTTGGGGCCGTAAATGCTGCCAAGCGCGAAGGCGGCCGGAATGCCCTGCGTTGCCAGGAATTCCTTTGACGTCAGTGCGGCGGTGAAGGTCGCATTGCCGTTGAACGGCGACGCGTCGAGCCGGTTGTTCAGACAGCCGAGGATGCCCGTCGGGTCATATTGGCAAAGCTGCTTCTGGATGCGCGTGCGCTGGTCGCGCTCGTGGAAATACGACCCCATCAGGTCGATCGTGGTGTCGGACGACGGCTCCCAGCGCAGCGAGCCGCGGACAGAGTAGAGGTCGCGGTCGTCGATGCGGGTATTGAGGAAGGTGTTCTTGGTGTAGCCGTCGCGGTTGAGGTAGATGCCCGCGACGCGGATGCCCGCGGTGTCGCCAAGGGGGATGTTGACCATCGCCTTGCCCTTGATCGAGTCATAATTGCCATATTCGGCTTCGGCCGACGCCTGGAACACGCCGAGCTTCGGCTTGGCGGTGATCACGTTGACCACGCCCGATGTCGCGTTGCGGCCGAACAGCGTGCCCTGCGGCCCGCGCAGCACCTCGACGCGTTCGAGGTCGAAGAATTCGGTTTCGAACAGGCGGGTGGAAAACAGCGGGTCGCCGTTCAGGTGGATCGCGGTCGCGCTGTCGCAGGTCGTGCCGACGCACAGGTCGCCGATGCCGCGGATGGTGAAGCTTGCGCCGGTGAAGTTCGTCTTGGTGAAGGTGACGTTCGGCAGCGTGAGTTGAAGGTCCGACGGCGTCTTGATCTGCTGCGCCTCGAGCGCTTCCGACGAGAAGGCGCTGACCGCGATCGGCACGTCCTGCAGGCGTTCGGACTGGCGCTGCGCGGTGACGACGATCTCGCCGCCGAACGCGTCGGTCGTGGAACCGCTCTGCGCATAGGCCGGTGTCGCCACCGTCATGGCCAGGATGGACGTTCCGATCAGTGCGTTGAACTTCATTTATATCCTCCCATTTTCGATCCCGCGGTTGCGGGTCGCCCAAATCTGATTTGTGGTTGGGGAAGGGACGCCGATCAGGCATACGAACGGGCACCGGACCCGTCCGATCCGACGCCAGAGCAGTTGCTGCTCGCCAGCGATGCTGGTCATCGTCCTCTCCCACCGGCGTCGGGGAAAACGCCGGCCTCTCCGGATTACGGTCCGCTCAAGCGAACTCTGTAATGGTCCAAAGGTGCGCTTAGTTGACGAAAGCGTCAAGCCACTTGTGCGGGAGAAAAAATCGCAGGAAAGCGCGCTCCTCGGCTCCTTCCGAAAAGCCACGATTCCCCAACGTAAACTTGTCCCGGGGTGGGAATTTCTTCGCGCCATGGGCTTGCGCAAAGCCATTTGGGGGGCGACATGTGCGACATGATAGCAACAGTGAAAGAGGGGCGATGACCGAGGTGGAACTGGGGCCGGACGGCAAGATTCTCGTGCCCGGTCCCGTGCAGGACGCGATCCGCACGCTGATCGAATGGGCGGGCGACGACCCGTCGCGCGAGGGTTTGCTCGACACGCCGAAGCGCGTCGCGCGGGCGTGGAAGGAATATTGCCAGGGCTATGCCGAGGACCCGGGCCTCCACCTGTCGCGCACCTTCGAGGAGGTCGGCGGCTATGACGAGATCGTGCTGCTGCGCGATATTCCGTTTCAGTCGCACTGCGAGCATCATATGGCGCCGATCACCGGCAAGGCGTCGATCGCCTATCTGCCGAAGGATCGCGTCGTCGGCATCTCGAAACTGGCGCGCGTCTTGAACGGCTATGCCCGCCGGCTCCAGGTGCAGGAGCGGCTGACGGCCGAGGTCGCGCGGTGCATCTGGGACCATCTCCAGCCGCACGGCGTCGCGGTGGTCATCGATGCGCAGCACGGCTGCATGACCGGCCGCGGCGTGCGCACGCCGGGCGTCGGCATGGTGACGAGCCGCTTGCTCGGCTGCTTCCTCGACGACGAGCGTAGCCGCAAGGAAGTACTGAGCCTGATGGGCTATTAGCGAAAATATTGCCCTTGGCGAGAGCTGGAGCGACGTTAAGAAAAGAGCCCCGGAACATTGTGTTCCGGGGCTCTTTTGTTTCTCGCGAGAGGAATGGAGAAGCGTTTACGCCTCTTCGCCCTCGTCGGCCGCAGGCGCGTCTTCCGCAACCGCTTCCGACAGCGGGGTCGCGTCCTCGAACTCGTCCTCGCTGTCGGGTTCCAGCGCCGCGGCGACCGCTTCGGCATGTTCTTCCTCGAACATGGCCGCGATCACGTCGATGCCCTGGCTCTGCATTTCGGCCTCGTCGGGCGAGCGGGCGACGTTGACGCCGACGGTGACGCTCACCTCGGGATGCAGCCGGACCTTGACGTCGAACAGGCCGAGCGACTTGATCGGGCGTTCGAGCTCAACCATCGCCTTGGTGATGTTGGTCACGCCGTCCTCGACCAGCGCGTCGACGATGTCGCGCACCGACACCGAGCCGTAGAGCTGGCCGGTGTTCGACGCCTGGCGGATCAGCACGACCTGCTTGCCGTCGACATCCTTGGCGCGGCCTTCAGCGGCGCTGCGGCGTTCGGCGTTGTCAGCCTCGATCTTCGAGCGGTTCGCTTCGAACAGCTTGCGGTTGGTGTCGTTCGCGCGCAGCGCCTTGTGGTTGGGCAGCAGATAGTTGCGCGCAAAGCCGTTCTTGACGGTGACGACGTCGCCGATACCGCCCAGTTTCTCGATACGTTCGAGCAGGATGATTTCCATCGGTCCGCCCTCCTTACTTCACGATGTAGGGAAGCAGGCCGATGTGGCGGGCGCGCTTGATCGCGCGGGCCAGCTCACGCTGCTTCTTGGTGGACACCGCGGTGATCCGCGACGGGACGATCTTGCCGCGCTCCGACAGGTAACCCTGGAGCAGGCGGACGTCCTTGTAATCGATGACCGGTGCGTCCTTCTGGCTGAAGGGGCAGGTCTTGCGGCGACGGAAAAAGGGTCGTGCCATGGTGCTTCTCCTTATTCTTCGCCGTCGCGGTCACGGCCACGGCCGCCGCGGCGTTCCTGCTTGCGCATCATCACCGACGGACCCTTTTCGAGCTCGTCGACGCGGATCGTCATCCAGCGGATGATATCTTCGTTGATCGCCGCCTGGCGCTCGATCTCGGCGACGGCTTCGCCCGGCGCTTCGACCGACACCATTGCGTAATGACCCTTGCGGTTCTTCGCGATCTTGTAGGCGAGCTGCTTCAGGCCCCAGGTTTCGGTCTTGTGGATCGTGCCCTTGTGGTCGGTGACGATCGTGGCGACATTTTCCGCCAGCGCATCGACCTGAGCCTGGCTCAGGTCCTGACGCGCGATGAATACATGCTCGTAGAACGGCATGGTTGCGCTTCCTTCATTTGGCCGATCGCTGATTTCGCGCCGATCGCGAAACCCCTCCGGCTGTCGTCCGGCTTTGCCTGTTCGTGCAAAGCAAACGGGGCGACAGGCACAAGGCCTCGCCCCGAATGCGGGCGCCTATACAGATTTCGGCGGGATAAGCAAGGGATCGCGTTGTCCGGTAGCGCATCGGTTCGAATGTCCCCCCGCCCCGCTTCTTGCAGGGATCATGCGTTCCGGGGGCACGCGCCAGTCGTGGCGGGCATGCGGAGCGTCTTAATGGATCAGGCGTCGGGTTCTTGCGAGCGAGAGGAAAATGCAAGGACCAATGCCGTAATGACGCCGATGATTATCGCGATCCATGCACCCGTCATAGCCACATCTGCTGCTTTGCCGCCCGGTATACAAGGTTGACATAAAGGCTGGAGCGCCAAAATTCAAGCCGAGGTCGGCCTTTGTCCCTTGCCCATTTGCGCGGAGGTCAGGTCAACTTCGCAAGTATTTCGTACCCGAATTCGGTCAGCGTGTCGTCGCGCGCGCCGAAGATCAGGATGCGGTCACCGGGCTTCGCCGCGTCGAGCATCGCCGCGCCGCACGCCGCGCGCGTCGTCAGGTGGACCGCGTCGCCGCCGCCGGCGACGATGTCGGCGACCAGCGCCTCGCTACCGATGCTGCGGTCGACGGTGCCGCCGAAATAGACCGGATCGCAGACGAACAGCCGGTCGCCGTCGCGCATCCCGCCCGCAAAGCTCGCCGCCAGTTCCTGGCCCATCTGGCGGAGCGGACCATAGCCGTGCGGCTGGAAGAAGAGCAGCGCGCGGCCCGGCAGTTCGGCGACCGCCGCCAGCGTCGCGGCCACCTTGTCGGGATTGTGCGCGAAATCGTCGATGACGGTGACGCCGCCCGCCTGGCCGAGCACCTCGTAGCGGCGCGCGAGGCCCGCGAAATCGGCCAACGCCGCGACCGACTGCGCCACCGGGATATTGAGCGCGCGCGCCGCCGCGATCGCGGCGAGGGCGTTGGCGGCATTGTGGCGTCCCGGCATCAACAGGCGCGCGGCGTGGCTGTCGCCCGCGAATTGCACGGTGAAGCGGCAGCCGTCGGGCAGCGGCTCGAAATCGCTGCCGCGCACCGCCGCCGCGTCGGAAAAGCCGAAGCGCAGGACGTTGCCGCCGGCGAGCAGTGGCGCCGATTCGGCGTCGTCGGCGTTGATCACCGCGACACGTGCCTTGGCGGCGAAATTGCCGAAGAGTCGATGCAACTCGTCGAGGCTCTTGTGGTCGAGGCTGATGTTGGTGACGACCGCGACGTCGGGGCGATAGAGCGCGATCGACCCGTCGCTTTCGTCGACCTCGCTGACATAGGTCGCCGGATCGCCGACCAGCGCGCTGGCGAAGGGGGTGTCGGCGCCGGCGAAATTGCGCATCACCGCGCCGTTCATCACGGTCGGCCTGCGCCCGGCGCTCTCCAGGATCCAGCCGATCATCCCGGTGACGGTCGATTTTCCGCTCGTTCCGCCGACGCCGACCGCCGTGTCGGCGGCGTTGAACAGCGCGGCGTTGAGGTCGGCGCGCGCCAGCCGCGGCAGGCCGAGCGCGCGCGCGGCCGCGACGTCGGGCACGCTGTCCTCGACCGCGGCGGAGGCGACGAGTGTCTGGCCCGCTGCGACGCCGCTACCGTCCTGCGGGAACAGCGCGACGCCGCGGCCGGCGATCCAGTCGAACTTGTCGGGGGTGCGCCCCTGGTCGCGGCTGCGGTCCGACCCGGAAACCGCGGCTCCGCGCGCCGCGACGATCATCGCCAGCGGCAGCATCCCCGATCCGCCGATGCCGCAGAAGAAATAGGATTTGTTTTCGACCATGCCCGCGCGTTATGGCCTTGGAGACGGGTTTGCAACCGGCACTCAGCGCGAAATCCGTTCGTGTCGAGCGAAGTCGAGACACCCATCGGGACAGCGCAGAGCCGAGGGGCATCTCGACTTCGCTCGATGCGAACGGATTTGGGAGGTGCTTCTAGTCATGCGCATCGGAATCGTCGCCCCCTCGACCCCCATCTTGCCCGACGATGCAGAGGCGGTGCGGGCGATCGCGGCGCTCGGCTATCCCGAGGTCGAGCTGGTCTTCGACCCGCAATGCTTCGTCAGCCACGGCCATTTCGCGGGCGCCGACGCGGTGCGGCGCGAGGCGCTGGTCGCGATGGCGAACCGTCCCGATATCGACGCGGTCTGGTTTGCGCGCGGCGGCTACGGCGCATGCCGGATCGCCGAAGACGCCGTCGCCGCGATGGGGGAGGGCGCGCGGCACAAGGCGTTCCTCGGCTATTCGGATCAGGGCAATCTGCTCGCCTGCCTCTATCGCGAGGGGTTCGACCATGTCGCGCACGGCCCGATGGTCGCCGATGTCCGCCGCGCGGACGGCGAGGCGGCGGTGGCGCGTGCGCTCGACTGGCTGGTCGCGCGCGATCCCGCCGCATGCGAGCCGGGCCTCGCCCACGGTGCGCGCCATGCCGCCTTCAACCTGATGACGCTGTCGATGCTGCTCGGAACCCCGCTCGAACCCGATCTCGGCGGTCATGTGCTGCTCGTCGAGGAGGTGAGCGAATATCTCTATGCCTTCGACCGCGCCTTCTTCCATGTCGCAAGCTGCCTGGCGCCGCGCGAGCTGGCCGGGCTGCGCCTCGGCCGCGTCAGCGACGTGCCCGTGAACGACCGGCCGTTCGGGATGGAGGCGGAGGCGATCGCGCGGGACTGGTGTGCGCGCACCGGCATCGCCTGGCTCGGCCGCGCCGACATCGGGCACGACGCGGCGAACAAGGTCGTTCCCTTCGGCTTGCATCGCGCCGGGTGAGGCAATAGTCGCGGGTGCGACACATCACACCAAGGGGACGCCAGATGCGCGCATTCATCTTTCCGGGTCAGGGCAGCCAGTCGGTCGGCATGGGCAGGGCGCTCGCCGATGCATCGAGCCACGCGCGCGAGGTGTTTCAGGAGGTGGACGAGGCGCTCGGCCAGCATCTGTTCCGGCTGATGAGCGAGGGGCCGGAAGACGAGCTAACGCTGACCGAAAACGCGCAGCCGGCGATCATGGCGAACGCGATCGCGACGCTGCGGGTGCTCGAAAAGGAAGGCGGCGTGACGCTGACGGCGATCGCGGACTATGTAGCGGGCCACAGCCTCGGCGAATATACGGCGCTGTGCGCGGCGGGGGCGTTCGACCTCGCGACCGCGGCGCGGCTGCTGAAGACGCGCGGTCAGGCGATGCAGGCGGCGGTGCCGGTCGGCGTGGGCGCGATGGCGGCGCTGCTCGGCGCCGACATCGACACCGCGCAGAAACTCGCCGACGCGGCGGCCGAGGGCGAGGTCTGCACCGTCGCCAACGACAACGACCCGTCGCAGGTCGTGATCTCTGGCCACAAGGGCGCGGTCGAGCGCGCGGTCGCGCTGGTCAAGGAAGCCGGACAATCCTGGGGCATCAAACGCGGCGTGCTGCTGCCCGTCTCGGCTCCCTTTCATTGCCCGCTGATGCAGCCCGCGGCCGATGCGATGGCCGAGGCGCTCGGCGCGAATCCGCCCGCCGCGCCACTGGTCCCGGTGGTCGCCAACGTCACCGCGGCGCCGGTCAGCGACGCCGACACGATTCGCGACCTGCTTGTCAGCCAGGTGACGGACCGCGTCCGCTGGCGCGAGAGCGTCCGCGCGATGGAGGACATCGGCGTCGACCGCTTCGTCGAAATCGGCGGCAAGGTGCTGTCGCCGATGGTCAAGCGCAGCGCTGGCGGCGAGGTGGAGACGGTAAGCGTGATGTCGATGGACGATATTGAAGCGCTGCTGAAGGCTTTTTAGGATTCACGCGGAGACGCGGAGATTGCAGGGAAAATGGCTCGACCAGATCGCAGGAAGTCGATGTCCGGCCGCCCGGCCCAGGTATAAAGGAATGACACGATGTTCGATCTTACCGGCATGACCGCCCTCGTTACCGGCGCTTCGGGGGGCATCGGCTCCGCGATCGCGCAGGCGCTTGCCGCGCAGGGCGCGCGGCTTGCGGTTTCGGGTTCCAATGCCGACAAGCTGAATGGCTTCCGCGACAGCCTTGGCGGCGATGCGGTCGCCTTGCCGTGCAATCTCGGCGATGCCGCCGCGGTGGACGCGCTCGTGCCTTCGGCGGTCGAGGCGCTGGGCGGGACGCTCGATATTCTCGTCAACAATGCCGGCGTCACGCGCGACAATCTGATCCTGCGCATGAAGGACGAGGAATGGTCGGACGTCATCCGCATCAACCTTGAGGCCAATTTCCGCCTGTGCCGTGCCGCCGCCAAGCCGATGATGAAAGCGCGTTTCGGCCGCATCGTCTCGATCACCAGCGTCGTCGGCGCGACGGGCAATCCGGGGCAGGCCAATTATGCCGCGTCGAAGGCGGGCGTCACCGGCATGACCAAGGCGCTGGCGCAGGAACTGGCGAGCCGCGGTGTCACCGTGAACTGCGTCGCACCGGGCTTCATCGCCACCGCGATGACCGACGGCCTGCCCGACGCGCAGAAGGAAGCACTCAACCAGCGTATCCCGGCGGGCCGGATGGGCGAGGGAAGCGACATCGCCGCCGCCGTCGTCTACCTCGCGTCGCGCGAGGCGGGCTACGTCACCGGCCAGACGATCCACGTCAACGGCGGCATGGCGATGCTGTCCTGATTCATTTGCCGCCCCTGCCTTTGCAGGGGCGGCATATCACGGCATGTTGGCGATCGCTCTCGTCGCCCTCGTCATTCGACCATGCAGTCGATGAAGCGCGGCCCTAGAATTTATAGCCGACGGTTACGCCATAGGTGGCCGGATCCCCGAATCCCGAGAAAGCCCCATCCCCGACAGGAACGGTCTTCGTTCTGTAGAGCTTGTCGGTGATATTGCGGCCGAACAGCGTAAAGGACCAGTTGTTGAGCGTATAGGTGATACGCCCGTTCAAGATGCCGTAAGCCGGCTCTTCCGCGGTCGGGGTGTTCTCGATGAAGAAGAACATCGAGCTTTGGTAAACATAGTCGGCGTTGAAGGAGATCTCCGAATTCTCACCGACGCTTTTGACATAGGAGCCGGAGATCGTGAATGCATTCTTCGGCGCCTTGCCGAGCCGGTTTCCGGACAGGTCCGTCCCGTCGGTTCCGATGATGAATTTCTTCACCTCCGTATCGAGATACGCGTAATTCCCTGACAGCGTCAGCCCGGGGACCGGCTTGGCCAGCACCTCGAGCTCTATGCCCTTGACGACGGCGTCGGAGGCATTGGTCAGGATGCGAAGCGCCGAAGACTGGTCGCCGGGAATGGTCAGGATGCGATTGCTGACCTGAAGATCCTGATAGTCCATATAGAAGCCCGCCAGATTGATCTGCAGGCGATTGTCGAACCATCGCGTCTTGGTGCCGATTTCATAGTTCCAGGCGATTTCCGGAAAGAACGCGCGCGTGGCCGCGGCCGCAGTGGGAGCCAGCCCCTGGAAGCCCCCCGACTTGAACCCCTTCGACACCGTTGCGTAGATCAGGGCGTCCTCGCTTGGCGAGAAATCGATCGTGACCTTTGGCGTAAAGGCATTGAAGTTCTTCTGCACCGAAACGTCGAACGCCGAAATTCCGGGCGTGAGGCCGTTGGTCGCGGTCCCGCCCGACTCGTCGGTCAGGATGTTGTGCAGCCGCTTGTCGTCGTGCGTGTAGCGAACGCCCGCCGTCAGGTTCAACCGGTCGGTGAGCTTGTACGTGCCCTGCGCAAAGCCGGAAATGCTCGTGGTCCTTGCGTCCTGATTCCATAGCGGCCGGGATGTCTGCCCCTTGAAATCGCGATCATAGCCTTCGAGCCGGTGGACATCGTCCCTGAGGAAATAGAGGCCCACGACCCACGTCAGGGGCCCGCTGTCGGGAAGCGAGGCCATGCGGAGTTCCTGCGAGAAGAAATCCGATTTTTCCCGCGCCGACAGATAGGAAAGGAAATAGCCCGCCGGCAGACCGATCGAATCCTGCGCGCTGTCCGACAGCACGTGGCGATAGCCGGTGATCGAGGTCAGGATGCCCACGTCCGTCGTCAAATCGGCGCGTGCCGACAGGCCCCACAGATCAACCTCCGCATAACCCCGGCGCGACGTTTCGACGGTCCACGGGTCGGGAAGCGGGGTATAGCCGAGTGTATTCCTGGTGTAGTTCCCGACTTCGAACGGTTTCGCCGAAACGCCGTCCTGGCGAAAGCGTGAGACATCGCCCGACAGCAGGATTTCCAGATTGTCGCTGGCCGTGATCGCGATCTTGGAGCGCAGGTTGGTGGAATTTATCCCGTCGGTATCCTTGCCGGTCGGAGCATAGGTGTAGAATCCGTCGCGCGAGCGTGTCGTGAAGGAGAGGCTGGCAGCGACGCCTTCGGCAAGCTTTCCGTTCACGCGGGCTTTCGCCTGTCGCAGATCATAGTTGCCGAGGGTTACCTCGGCCGCCGCCGAGAATCGCTCGGTCGGTTTCTTGGTGACGATGTTGATCGCGCCGCCGACGACGTTGCGGCCGCTCAGCGTGCCTTGCGGTCCGCGCAGCATTTCGATGCGCTCGATATCGTAGAGTTCGAAAACGGTGCCCGAGCTGCGGCCGATATAGATGTCGTCGAGGAACACGACCACCGACCGGTCGCTCCCCGCCCCGCGCTCGTTCGACCCGATGCCGCGCATCGTAAACGTCGGATCCGCCGGACCCACGTTATCACTTTTGAAACTGGGGGCATAGGACGCCAGGTCATAGACGTCGTTCAGGCCGGCCTTGGCGATGGAATCGCCGCTCAGCGCATAGATGGAAATCGGGACGCTCTGCAGGTTTTCGCTGCGCTTCTGCGCGGTGACGACGATATCGTCGATCCCGCCATCCGTCGCGGCTTCCTGCTCCGCCGCCTGCGCGCCGGATGCGGCCAACAGAGTCGCCTGCAGGGCCAGGGCCGACAGTTCCACCTTATAATTCAACCGCATCGCTTCCTCCCTTTTGGAGGCCATTCCACGGCCTCTTCCACGCCGTGGATAGTGACAGCCGCTTTCTCCGTCAACAATTAATACCGGATTTATTTGTCGAGGTCGAATGTGGGTGCAAGGAGTGTGCGCTTCTTCATGCAGCGCTTATGCGGAGGATGCCTGCAGTAATGATGCATTGCAGCAATCCTTCCTTCCGTGCCCCAGAAGGTTCCGGCGCTGCTGCGCAATGATAATTGACTAATATTACCGGATATAATATCGAGGCAGGAGTGAATGATATCCGGGGAGGACGGGCAGATGATGCAATGGCGGAATTGGCGGGCGGGCCTCGTGACGATCGCGCTTCTGAGCGGCCATGCACCTGTCGCCGCTCAGCAACAACCCGGCTGGCGCGACGCGTTGATCGCCGATATCGAGGCCTTGCGATCAGTGGACGACGCGAACGCGCTGCAGATCGGGCGCTGGGCGGAAATCGGATATCAGGAGCACAGGAGCTCCGCGCTTCTTCAGGAGCGTCTGGCAAAAGCGGGCTTCAAGATCACCACGCCTGTTGCCGGGATGCCGACGGCCTTTGTCGCCTCATATGGCGAAGGCAAACCCGTCATCGGCATCTTGGCGGAATTCGATGCCTTGCCCGGACTGTCGCAGGCGGGCGTTCCCATCAAGCAGGCGATCGACGGGCAGGCCGCCGGTCACGCCTGCGGGCATAATCTGTTGGGAGCAGGTGCGGTCCTGGCCGCCGTTGCAGTTCGAAACTGGCTGGCGGCGAACAAGGGGCGGGGCACGATCCGCGTATACGGAACGCCCGCCGAGGAGGGCGGCGGCGGCAAGACATATCTGGTCCGCGACCGCGTGCTCGACGACGTGGATGTCATGATGAACTGGCATCCCGACAGCTACAATGCCGCCGTCACCAAATCGAATCTGGCGATGATCACCGGCAAATTCCGTTTTCACGGTTACGCGACACACGCGTCCGCTGCGCCCGAAAGGGGGCGGTCGGCGCTCGACGGGGTCGAGGCGATGAATGTGATGGCCAACATGATGCGCGAACATATCGGTGAAAAGTCGCGTATCCACTATGCCATAACCCGGACGAACCCGGCCCCGAATATCGTGCCCGATTTCGCGGAGGTCTATTATTTCGTGCGCGACCCCGACGCGCAGGAAGCGCAAAGGCTTTGGGATCGTATCGTCAAGGCGTCGGAGGGCGCCGCCCTCGGCACCGGCACGACCGTAGACCACGAAGTGCTGACGGGTCATTACGGCTATCTGCCCAACACCAGGCTGTCGCAGATTTCTCATGACAATCTGCAGCGGGTGGGCGGGGTGATCTATGATGCGCAGGAAATGGCCTTTGCCCAAACGCTGATCCAGAGTTTCCAGCAGCCTGTACCGCAGATCGATCGGGCGCGGGAGATCCAGCCCGTCGAGTTGAATCCCACCGACATCTGGACGGGATCGTCGGACGTCGGCGACGTGTCGTGGACTGTGCCGACCAACTGGATCAGAACTGCGACCTATGTGCCCGGCACGTCGGGCCATTCATGGCAGGCCACCGCGGCCAGCAACATGTCCATCGGCTTGAAGGGCATGCATGTCGCCGCCAAGACGATGGCGCTGACGACGGTCGACCTGATGCTGTCCCCCGAACTTGTGGCCGAAGTGAAGGCCGAGTTCGTCGAGCGTCGCGGGACTGGGTATCGATATGTCTCGCTTGTCGGGGATCGCAATCCGCCGCTCGACTATATGAAGTGAACGAAGGGAATCGGTCCGTGGAAAGCCCGACCCTTCCGGTCGCGCGAACGACGCTGTTCGTGCCCGCCGATCGCCCCGATCGCTATGCAAAAGCCCTCGGCAGCGGTGCCGACATCGTTTGCGTGGATCTGGAAGACGCCGTCGCATGCGTGAACAAGGCGGCGGCGCGCGACGCAGTCGCAGGGTTTTTCACCATCGCCGCCAAGCCGGAGGTTCGTCGCGCCTTGCGGATCAACAGCCTTTCGACCCTCGACGGGTCGAGGGATATTCTGCACCTGGCAACCCACGCCGTGCGGCCGGATGTCATATTGCTGCCCAAGACATGTTGTTCCAACGACATCCGCGCGCTCGCCGCACTGATGGACGAGATCGACCTGCATTGCCCGATCATCGCGATTGTCGAGACGGCGGAAGGCCTGGAAAACGCATCCGAAATCGCGATGGCGCCGCATGTTGCCGCAATCTGCTTCGGATCGGCCGACTATTCCGCCGAAACGGGCAGCGGGATGCACTGGGACGCCCTGCATTATGCTCGCGGCCGGATTGTTCAGGCCGCCGCGCGCGCAGGCATCCTCGCACTCGATGGCGCATGGCTCGCCATCGCGGACATGGACGGCCTCGCCGAGGAAAGCCGCCGGCTCCCGGGGATGGGGTTCGACGGCAGGGTCGTCATCCACCCATCTCAGGTCGCTGCCGTTCACGAAGCCTTCCGGCCCGACGACCGCGATGTCGAACGCGCGAGGAAAATCGTCCTTGCCGCGGAAGGTCAGGGCGGGGCGGCCGTCAGCGTCGATGGCCACATGGTCGACCGCCCGGTCATCGCATGGGCCCGACGCTTGTTGGCGCGCGCATCACCCGGCGTCGGATGATCCGGAAGCGTCGTTGATGGGGCGCGGATAGACGATATGCTGCGCGAAGTTCAGCTTATCCAGCGGGTGGATGTTGACCGTCACTTCCAGCTGCTCGCCCTTTGCGCTGTAGAAGCGCGTTATGTAGCGCATGCCGATCGTGCCTTCGGGAACCTTCAGAACCTTCGCCGCCTTATCGCGAATGACGATGGCGCGCATCTCCTGACGAACTTCGACGATGCTCTCGTCGTATATTTCCTGAAACATTTTGAAGATGATGAGCGTGTTTTTATTAACGCGCTCGTAAATCTTGGGAAAGGCGCGGTTGATGAAAACCTGGGTATAGCCGACGACTTCCTCCGACGTGTTGCTCGACCGATATCCTTCGATATGCAGCCACTCCTGCGCGGATGGACACTGCAGCATCTCCGCCACATCCTTTCGCGCCACGATCAGATTCTTGTCGGTGATCTTCAGCTTGGCCATGTTGGAGTATTGCGTGATGGAATCGAACGCCTGGACGACATAGGGACTGGTCGTCGCCAGGGTCGCTTCCACTCGCGTGCCGCCGCGGCGGCGGATCGATATCACGCCTCCGTTCTTCAACTGCTCCAATGCCTTGCCGACGGTATGCTTGCCGACGCCGAACGCTTTCGCGAGCTCGGGAACCGGCGGCAGGAGCGACCCGACCGGATACAGCTCGCTGTCGATATCTTCGCGCAGCCATGATGCGATCTGCTGGTAAAGCGGCACGCCCTTCTGTGCAATTCGCTGGTTCGGTTTCTGAGCCATGATTTTCCAAGGTTTTGAGGGGCGCTTCCGGCCCCGTTGCGACCGCCCCATATCACAGGATTTACCCGAAGTTGAGCGCCTATGCGGCGGCCTATGGACGCTGCTCTTGGTGCTTGACAATTAATAGAACCGGATTTAATTGAAAACATGATAAGGGACCGGCATGGTGAAGGGCCCAACCCCGGTGATTTTCAAAGGCTTACCCATCACAAGCCAAAGAAGGTCGCCTCTGCGCGCGGTGTGTCAGGATGCTTTGGCGAGGGTTTATGCGTGGTTCCATTCGACCTTGTTGCAACGGGAAGCGGATGATCGCCGCGTCTGCGCATGAAAGCGTCGCTCGTCGCCCTCCCGATTGATGACGCGGGCGCCATCGTCCCGTCTGCCTGTCCCATGAGGCCCCCGGCATCTCACGCTCATTCCTGGAGAATCTCATCATGCTTCCGTTAAACGGCGTCCGCATTCTGGCCGTAGAGCAATATGGCGCCGGGCCGATCGGCACCCAGTATCTCGTCGACATGGGCGCGGAAGTCATCAAGATCGAAAATCCGCGCGATGGCGGAGATATTTCGCGCTCGGTCGGCCCCTTCTTCCTGGACGACATGCCGGAATGCTCGGCGAGCATTTTCTATCAGGGGCTCAATCACAACAAGAAGAGCATGACCATCGACCTGACGCAGGATCGCGGCAGGCAGATTCTGCACCGCCTGGTGGAGAATGCGGACGCGATCGTCGGCAATCTGCGCGGCGACGTTCCGGAGAAACTCGGCCTTACCTACGATCATCTGAAGGCTTTCAATCCCAAGCTGGTCTGCGGGCATATCAGCGCCTACGGCCGCACCGGCGAGCGGGCGGGCTGGCCCGGATACGACTATATGATGCAGGCCGAGGCCGGCTTCTTCTCGCTGACGGGAGAGCCGGATACGCCGCCGACGCGGTTCGGGCTCTCGATCGTCGATTTCATGTCGGGGCTGGCGCTCGCCTGCGCCACGGTGGCCGCCCTGCTGGAAGCCAGGCAGACGGGAAGGGGCCGCGACGTCGACATCAACCTGTTCGACGTGGCGCTCTACAACCTCAACTACATCGCGCATTGGCAATTGAATTCCGGCCACAATCAACAGCGATTGCCGCGGTCGGCCCATGCCTCGCTGACGCCCTGCCAATTGTACAGGACGAAGGACGGATGGATTTATGTCATGTGCAACAAGGAGAAATTCTGGAGGATATTGTGCGAGAAGATCGGGCGAAGCGATCTTGCGGACGATCCGCGTTACGAGACATTCTCGAAACGATATGATGTTCGGGACGAGCTGACCGCTGTTCTGGACGACGTCTTCAGCCGGAAAACGACGTTCGAATGGATATCCGTTTTTGATGGAAAAGTCCCGGTCGCGCCCGTTTACGACGTAAGGCAGGCGATGGAGAATCTCTTCGTCACCGAAACCGGCCGGATACGGACCATAGCTCGAGACGGGGGCAGGGATTTCAAGATCCTGGGCAGCCCGATGAATTTCGGGGCCGACCGCCTCGACCTGAAAATGTCGCCGGCGCTGGGAGAGCATACCAGCAGCCTTCTTCGCGACATCGGCTTTGACGAGAACGCCATACGCGACCTCGAACTGTCGGGGGTGATCTGATGACGAGAGAAAGCGAGACGGGGGACATGATGTTCCCGGCCTATGTTCCGGTCGGAAAAGACCGGTACCGGGAACGCTTCGGCCTCGATTTCGAAGACTTCCGGGCAGGCCAGCATTTTCGGCATCGTCCGGGTTATACGATTACCCAGCAGGACAATATCGACGACTGCATGGATACGTTGAACCAGGCCATGCTGCATTATGACGCGCGATATGCCGCGCAAACCGAGTTTTCTTCGCCGCTGATGGTCACGACCGCCATGATCCAGCGGTTGATCGGGATGACGTGGAAAACTTTCAACAGGCGCAAGGCGATCGTCCGCTGGGATCATATCACGATGAAAGCACCGATCTTCGCCGGCGATACCTTGTACAGTGAAAGCCGGATCATGGACACTTCGCAATATGATGATGCCCAATGCGGAAAAGTGACCGTCATGACATATGGAATCAATCAGGAGGACATTGTCTTCTGCGAAATGCAATATGATAGCCTAATATACAGGAAGGAATCTCTCCCGTTTTCGGAAAACAACTATTAGAAAGTTGGAAAGGATGAAGGAATCATTCAATTTCCTGCGCCGACAGGCCAAGGATACATATATCGAATGTTATGGCGTCGACTTCGAGGATTTTGACGTCGGCCAGGTTTTCGAACATCGGCCGGGCCGGACGTTCGAAGAGGGCGATTGCCACAAGCATGCGCTGCAATCGCTGGACCTTACCCCGCACCTCGTCGATCGCAACTATGCCCGCGCGGTGCGCGGGGAAAAAATGCAGGTCGCCGAAACCTACCTGCTGAGCATGATGGCGATGACGACCAAGACCTTCGGCAAGGTCGTCGCCAATCTGAGCCTGACCGATGTCGTTCTCCAGCCGGTCTATGCCGGGGACACGATCCTTCTGGAATCCGAAATTCTGGGCAAGCGCGAATCGGCGTCGCGCCCGGACCAGGGAATCCTGCATGTCCGGACCCGCGCCCACAACCAGCACGGCGACGAGGTCTGCCGCTTCGAGCGCAAGTTTCTGGTCTATCGCAAGGGCCACGGCCCCTATCGCGCGGCGGGATACTGACCAGCCAGGCCGCATCGCCTTTCATCAGCTTGGCCGCAGGCACTGATAGCGTTCGACGTCACCCGCACGGACGCAGGCGCACCGTCTTGCGCAGGCGTTCGTAGGGATAATCTTCAGGATCGTCGGCAAAGGCGCCCGGTGCCTTGATGAGGAGCACCTGTTCGGCGATCGGGCCGAACTCCGCCTGGAAATGGACCGCGCTCTTCACCACGACGATATCCCGTTCGGCCGGCTCGACCCCCAGATGGCGAAACGGTTCGAGGTCCATCGCCTGCATCCGCTTCGACGAGACCACGATCTCCGTACCGCCGACCGTCAGCAGGGCCATCGGTCCCAGATCGACATCGAGCCCGCCAGCCACGGCACCACTGGTGCGAAACCGGCCGGTGCCCAAGGTTTTCACCTTGTAGCGGGCGTAAACCGGTTCCACGCCGTCCACCGTGACACACCCGCCAAGCCCTGTTTCGATCTCGCATCCCTCTCCGGCCGCATGCGCCGCCGCTGCGGCGTCGGCGTCACAGAGGATTCCGACCACCGCGTTGCTCGCCCCGGCCTCTAGCAGCGCACGAAGAATTCCCGTCGTGTCGGCGCTGCCTCCGCCTCCCGGATTGTCCTGCACGTCGGCCAGTACAACGGGTCGGGGGGCCGTCCGGGATATCGCGATCGCACGCGCCACGCCTTCGGCGGGCGTCAGCAATGTCGCATCGAAATCCGCCTCGCGCGACACGATCAGTTCCGTCAGGGCGTCGGCAACGCGATCGGCTTCGGTCTGGCTGTCAGCATAGGCCACCACGGTCGGGCCGCACCAGAACAGGTCCGCAGGCGGAAATCCGGCGGCATAGCAAAGGCTCAGCACATCGCCGTCGAGCAATCGCGATTCCGCGACAATGCTGCGCGAGGGTTCGACCAGCGTGCATTGCGCGGTCGTTGGAATGAGAAAAGGCATATGCCGGATGGCGCGCCCCGCCGGACGCGGCTTGCCCAGCAGGCTCGAAAGCAGTTTTGCCGCGCGCTCCCCCGTTTCCCGGCGATCGACGTGCGGATAGGTCAGGAACACGACCATGCCGTCGCAATGCTCGACCATCTCCGGCGTGATATTGGCATGGTAGTCGAGGCTGACGACGATCGGTCTGTCGCCGACGACGGTCCGAACGCGCCGCAATAATTCCCCTTCGGCATCCTCGAAGGGAATGGATGCCATGGCGCCATGGAGGTCGAGATAGACGGCATCGATCGGCATGGCTTCGGAGAGGCGTCCGACCAGTTCGCCGGCGATGCGTTCGAACGCGTCATCGGTGACCGGTCCCCCCGCGCCGCCATGCGCCCATGCGAGCGGTATCAGGACATGCTCGTCGCGTATGGCCTCGATGAAGGCGGTGATGGGGAACACGCCATCGCGCAGCCAGTCGAAGATGGCGCTGCCCCGGACCAGCGGGGGACGGTCGCGATGGTCCGCGAAATACGCATAGTCCGCGCGATGCGAAACGAAGCTGTTCGTTTCGTGACCAAAGCCTCCGATGGCGATTCGTGGCATGCGCCGTCCCCGTCCAGATTGTCGATGCTGTCCGGATAAACCGAACTTGACAGAAATAAAACCGTATCTATAAAATTTTCATGCTTCAACCAAAGGGGAGCGAAGCCGGTCGAATCCCGCACTGATACCGAACGGCTGCAAACCCGGTCCGCGCGGCCTTGCGGCGCAGCGAAGCGGCTCGCCGTGTCCGGATGAACCCGGGATTTTCGTCAATTCGACGCCTCGAACAAGCAAATCAAACGGGTACGCCCTCAGGATCGCGGCCCACATGGGAGTGGCAGCCATATGAAAAACAAGCATGAGAACCCCGATCATCATGGCGTCGGCCATCTTGCCCGGCCCGACCGGCCGACTGCATATTCGCTGTCGGAGCGTTTCGAGCGCCTGCCATTTACCGGCTATCAACGGTGGCTCGCGGTCATTCTCGCGACATGCTTTGCCGCCGACGCCGTCGATCTCGTCATGCTGTCCTACCTGCTCTCGGCTATCACGCTCGATCTTGGTCTGACGGTCCAGCAGGCGGGTATTGCCGGCGGGTCTGTTTTCGCGGGCGTCGGCGTCGGCGCCACGGCCGCCGGATATCTGTCCGACCGTTTCGGGCGCAGGAAAATCCTGATCCACAGCATGTTGATCTGGGGGACGGCGAGCCTGCTGACAGCCTTTTCCTGGGATATCTGGTCCTTCAGCTTCTTCCGGTTCGTCACGGGTCTGGGGCTCGGCGCCGAACTGCCCGCGGTGTTCGCGCTGGTCGCCGAGATCATGCCCGCCAATCGTCGCGCCAGCATCAGCGGATGGATGCACGTCGCGTCGCAAAGTTCGGTCGTTCTCTTCACGCTGGCATCATTTGGCGTGATTTCGCTCATCGGCACTTCGCTGGGGTGGCGGGCGATGTTCGTCGTCATGTTCGTCGTCGCGCTGGCCGCGCTGTATATCCGCCGGAACTTGCCGGAATCCCCGCGCTGGTACGAGGCTTCGGGCCGCCACGACGAGGCGGAGCACGCCATGCGGCGCTTCGAAGCTGCCGTTGCGGATGCATATGGAAAGCCGCTTCCATCGCCGAAATCGGACGGAAAAGTCGCGAGTGCCACAACCGGACACGGCGGATTCCGCACCCTGTTCGCGCCCGGCTATGCGCAACGAACCTTGTTTGCCTGGTCGCTCTGGTTCCTGTTCCTGCTGGCCTATTATGGGATCAGCGTCTGGGTCGGAAAATTCCTCGTCGACCGCGGGATGAGCATTACCGCATCCATCGGGACAGGAGTTCTCATCACGATGGCGGGCATACCGGCGGGCTGGATAACGGGACAGGCGATGGAGCGGTTCGGGCGCAAGATCGTCATCATCATCGCGCTGTTGTGCGTCGCGGTGGCCGCGTTCCTCTATGGACAGGCGTCCACATATGTCCTCGTCGTCGCGGCCGGCGCGGCGATGCACTTCTTCCTCGTTTCGGTCGCCACGGCGATCTACGCCTATACGCCCGAACTGTTTCCGACCCGCGCGCGCTCCACCGGGCTGGGAACCGCCTCGACCGTGGGGCGCATCGCGGCCGTTTCGGGCCCCTTGCTCATCTCGGCCCTGATCCTGAAATGGGACTATACCGGCGCGTTCATCGCTTGCGCCCTGTGCTTCTCCGCCGCGGCCCTGCTCGTCTGGTGGTTCGGGCCGGAAACGCAGGACCGGTCGATCGAGGATATTTCCTCCTAGGCTCCGTTCCCGGGCTCCGTTTCGATCGGATCGAAGCGGGCCCTAGAAACTCGCCCGTGCGGTGAGGCGGATGTCGCGACCGGCGAGGGGCACGAAATCCTTGGTGAAGCTCGCGTGGCGCCGCGCGTCGACGTCGAAGATATTGTTCGCCGCCAGCGACAGCGTCAGATGCCGCGCCTCGGGGAGCGGGCGCCAGCTGATCGACGCGTTGACCAGCGTGAAGCCCTTGGTCGGCGTCTCGAAGGCCGCGATGCGGGTCTGGTCGTCGGTCCATTCGACCTCGGCGCGCGCATCGACGCGGTCGCCCTGCGCCTCGATCCCGCCCAGGATGCGCAGCGGCGGGATGCGCGGCACATATGGGCCGCCCTTGATCTTCGCGCGCGTCATGTCGGCGGTGACGTCGCCGACGATGGCGAAGCCGCCGATCTGCGCCAGCCGCGCGCTCGCCTCCGCCTCGAAACCCCAGACGCGCGCGTCGCGCTGGAAATAGCGGAAAACGGGAAGGCCATCCTCCTCGGCGCCGGTCGCATCCGAATAGATGAAATCGTCGAACCAGTTCGAATAGACCGAAAGGCTGAAATTCACCGGGTCGCTGCGCAGCTTGAGCGAGGCTTCGGCGCCCCAGCTCGCCTCGCGCTTGAGGTTGACGTCGCCGAGCTCGAACGACTGGGTGGCGATGTGCGGACCGTTCGAGAACAGCTCTTCCGCCGACGGCGCGCGCACCGCGCGGGCCACCGACACGCCCAGCTTCACCGCGTCGGTCAGGTCGTAATTGGCGCCGAGCGCGCCCGAGAAGGTGTCGAAGGCGCGCGTGATGCCCAGCGCCGGCGCGCGGACGCTGGTGCTTTCGAAGCGCGCCGCCGCCTCGAGGCCGAGCGGCCCCGCCGTCCATTCCTGAAGCGTGAACAGCGCATATTGGTCGGTCAGGTTGCGCGGGACGAAGGCTTCGGCGCCCACCGCGTCGAAATCGCGGTGGCTGAACTGCACCCCGCTCGCTCCGCGCCAGCCGCCGCGATCGTTCTGCGCCAGTTCGAGCCGCCCCTCGACCCCCTTGTTGTAAAAGACCGTGCCGACCTCGTCGCCTTCATATTCGGTATGCTGGTAATCGGCATAGCCGCCGCGCAGGCGCAGCTTGTCGAAGAAGCCGTCGCCCAGCTCGACCTCGCCGCGCAGGTCGGCGCGCCATTGCTTCATGCCGATCGTCACCGGGCCTTCGCCATGTTCGTGCCCGTGATCGTCGTCGTCATGATCGTGGTCGTCGTGGTCCCCGTGGTCGTGCGCGGTATCGGGCCGTTCGGGGACGCCATAGCCGGTGTCGAAATAGCTGACCGAGATGCCGAGCTGCCCGCCGTCGTTGATCAGCGACAGGCCGCCCGCCGCCGTCCACGTCTCGCTCGCGGTGTTGGCGATCCGTCCGCGCCGGTTCGCCTGCGCGGTCAGCTCCGCCGCCTCGTCGGCGTGGCCGTCCTCGACCGCATGCTCGGCGAGGTGGAGCAGCTGGCCGCGCAGCCCCGGTGCGTTGACATAGCCGCCGACGCGCATGTCGTCGGTCTTGCGCCAGCTTCCGTCGAGGTGCGCGACGACCTGCGGGCTCAGCGCGACGTCGATCGAGCCGCCGAGGTTGCGGTCGTCGGCCGCGGTCGCATAGCCGCCGATCGCATCGATATGGACATGGTCCGCCGGAACCTTGCGCGGGATGCGGCGGTCGAACAGGTTGAC
The DNA here is from genome assembly GCF_057401805.1 of Sphingopyxis sp. 550B. Lineage (NCBI taxonomy): Bacteria > Pseudomonadati > Pseudomonadota > Alphaproteobacteria > Sphingomonadales > Sphingopyxidaceae > Sphingopyxis > Sphingopyxis sp. 550B. The sequence continues at coordinate 1,884,741 of NZ_CM171610.1, forward strand.
CGCGCCGCCGATCGCCTGGCTGCCGAACAGCAGCACTGCGGGGCCGCGCAATATCTCGATGCGCTCGACGGTCAGCGGGTCGATCGTCACCGCATGGTCGGCCGAGGTGTTCGACACGTCGATCGAGCCGATGCCGTCGGTCAGCACGCGCACGCGCTCGCCCGAAAAGCCGCGCAGCACCGGCCGCGAGGCGCCGGGGGAGAAGCTGGTGGCCGACACCCCGGGCTGGCGGGTCAGGCTGTCGCCGATCTGTCCGCGGATGTCGCGGGCCAGCTCGTCGCCTTCGAGCACCGAGACGTTGCCGAGGATGTCGAGGCTGCGGACATAGGGAGCGGTCACGACGATCGGCTGGTCGGTGTGCAGGTCGTCGCCAACGCCTCTCGCGGTGCGGTCCTGCGCGAAGGCCGGAGCCGAAAGGACGAGCGCGAGGGTGAGGCCGGCGGCGGAGGATGACAGACGCATGGAGGATTCCCGTTGCTGTTTCGAAGCGATAGCGTCGCCGCAGTAATGATATAATATCACCAAGGCAAGTCTTCGGACGGCTGCGCACTGTCGTTGGTCGGACCCGATGCCCCGTTGGTCGACAAAGCCAGCCGATGGGCCGGCCAAGCGAAGCTGTCTTGCGGCGCATGGGCCGTCGTCCTAGATCGGGGGCATGACCATCGCTGAAAATAGCCTGGACCTGATCGGCAACACCCCGCTGGTGCTGCTGAAGGGGCCCAGCGAGGAAACGGGCTGCGAAATCTGGGGCAAGTGCGAATATGCGAACCCCGGCGGATCGGTGAAGGACCGCGCGGCGCTCTATATCATCCGCGACGCCGAGGCGAACGGCAGCCTGAAGCCCGGCGGCACGATCGTCGAGGGGACCGCGGGCAACACCGGCATCGGCCTCGCGCTCGTCGGCAACGCGCTCGGCTACAAGACGATCATCGTCATGCCCGACAACCAGAGCGCCGAGAAGATGGCGACGATCCGCGCGCTCGGCGCCGAACTGGTGCTCGTGCCGCCGGCGCCCTTCGCCAATCCCGGCCATTTCGTCCACACCTCGCGCCGTATCGCCGAAGAGACCGACAATGCGATCTGGGCCAACCAGTTCGACAATATCGCCAACCGCAAGGCGCATATCTTCGGCACGGCGGAGGAGATCTGGCGGCAGATGGACGGCCGCGTCGACGGTTTCACCTGCGCCGCGGGGACCGGCGGGACGATCGCCGGAACGGGGCTGGGACTGAAGGCCAAGGACGCGGCGATCACCATCGCGCTGACCGATCCGCACGGCGCCGGACTCTATAATTACTACAAGTGCGGCGAACTGAAGCCCGAGGGGTCGAGCGTCGCCGAAGGGATCGGCCAGAACCGCATCACCGGCAACCTCGACGGCGCGCCGATCGACACGCAGTTCCGCATTTCCGATGCGGAGGGGCTGGCGGTGGTGCGCCGCCTGCTCGCCGAAGAGGGGCTATGCCTCGGCCTTTCGTCGGGGATCAACGTCGCGGGCGCGATGGCGCTGGCGCGCGAACTGGGCCCCGGCAAGCGGATCGCGACGATCCTGTGCGACAGCGGCTTTCGCTATCTCTCGACGCTCTACAACCCCGAATGGCTCGCGAGCAAAGGGCTCGCGGAGGCGGCGGCGTGACCCGGCTCGAGATCAGGTCCCCGGCCGCGAGCGGACAGGCGTCGGCGCCCGCCGACGCGGTGCCGGTCCATGACACGATGCGCCGGCTGCAGATCGGGATCGCGGGGGTCGTCACCGTGCTGCTGCTCGTCGGGCTGGCGGGCGTGATCGGCGACCGGGCGCGTGAGAATGCGGCCAAGGACGTCGCGACCGCCACCGCGGTCCGCCTGCCCGGCGCAGAGGCTGGCAGCGGCAGCGCGCCGCTCGAGGACCTGGGGGTCCAGCCGGTGTCGAAGGAGGATAATGCGGGGGCCGCGATCAAGGTGCCGCAGGCACCGCCGTCGGTGGCGACCGTGCCCGACCTCGAACCCGATCCCGAACTCGCCCGCGCTCGCCAGTCGAAGCGGTGACGGCATCGGCCCGCGGGTCGCTGTGGCCGGCGCTCGCGGTCGCGGCGCTTGCCGCGGCGCTCGCCTGGTTCGCCGGCGGGCAGGCCATGCTCGGCCGGATCGACGCCGCGCTCGCGCTGCCGCTGCTCGTGCCGCCGCTGGCGCTGCTAGCTTGGTGGCGCCGTGACGATGCGGCCCCCGCGCGACGGCGCGGCGTCCTGATTGCGCTGCTGTCGCTTGCGGCGATCCAGTGTCTGCTCACCCTTCTGCTGGCGCACGCGCTCGATGGGGGAGGGGTCGCGCTGGTCGCCGTCGCGGGCGCCGCCACCGCGTGGCTGTGCGACGCAATCGTTCGCTGGCGCCGGCATGCCGGCCTTCGGGTCGCCGCGCTGCTCCTGCTCGCTGTCGGCTGGTTCGCCGCCGGCCACGCCGCGCTTGCACCGCTCTATCGCCCGGCCTTCCGCGCGGCAGCGCCCGCGACGATGCTGACCGGGCTGCCGTTGCGCTGGGCCGGTGGCGGCGGCATCGCGGCGATGATCGCCGACGGGTCGCAGGACGATCCGGCGCTCCGTGCGATCGAGGCGGCGCTGCCGGTCCGCCTCGTCGACAGCCTTGTCGACCATCCGCCGCCGCCGGGCGGCGCGCTGCTGCTCGCGCACCCGCGCGCGCTCGCGCCGCGCGAGCTGGTGGCGATCGACACCTTCGTGCGCGGCGGAGGCCGGGCGGTCGTGCTCGCCGACGCGCTGTCGGGATGGCCGCCCGCGCATCCGCTCGGCGACCCGCGCAATCCGCCGGTCACGAGCCTGCTCACGCCGCTGCTCGATCATTGGGGCGTGACGCTGGATGCTGCGCCGCCGGGCGACCGCGCGGCGCGGCCGGTCGATGTCGACGGCGCGCGACTGCGCCTGTTCAGCGCCGGGCGCTTCGCGCGTCTGCCGCCCGGATGCCGCAGCTTTGCCGACGCGCGCGTCGCCGCCTGTCCGATCGGACGGGGGCAGGCATGGCTGGTCGGCGACGCCGACCTGCTGTTCGCGCCGCTGTGGCAGCCGGTCCCGCCCTGGGCCGCGCATCTGCGCAAGGCCGACACGATCGAATGGATCGCGGCGCGGCTTGCCGGACGGGACGACGCGCAAGGCTGGCTCCGCCCGCTGTGGATACGGCCGGCGGTCGGTTAGGGCGTTGAATCCCGATACGGTTCCCCGGCGAAAGCCGGGGTCCAGATTGCGAAGCGCTGCCCCGCGTGGACCGGGCTTTCGCCGGGAGCAATTGGTTGCCGAACAGGGATAATGGCCAATCCGTTTCGATCCATGATCTGTCGCCGGAAGCGCTTTAGGGCGTCCGCATGCCCGTTTTGGCGCTCGATTCACCTCGGAATCGCCAATTTGGGGCGTAAATACCCGGTTTCACCCTAAAATACCCCTTTCCACCCCGAACGACTCTTGATAGGCAGGAATCGGAGAGGGGCAATCTCCGCCTGAGTCATTTGACCCGGAATCCGTGCGATTTCGGGATCAGGGAAGTTTTGCCCGGAGGCGCGAGAAATAGGGGCTGCAGCGATGGCGGTTGTAACGCCCGGACGATACTCGGGCACCAACTTCGCCGCGATCGATGGCAAGGGGCGGATCGCCGTCCCTTCGCAGTTCCGCAACAATGTGCCCCTCAATGCGGACGGTCAGCGCGTGCTCTGGGTCGGCTTCCATGAAAAGCTGCCCTGCCTGGTCGCCTATGGGCAGGACCAGTACGACCGCCTCTCCGACGAGATCGAGCGCGATCGCGACACCGCGCTCGCCCGCAATCTCGACTTCGACGAGGACGAGGCGTTCAAGAAGCGCTTCAGCTATACCGAGGCCTATACGCTCGACGACAGCGGGCGCTTCCTCCCCAACTTCACCGCGCGCGACCGCGTCGGAGAGGCGGGGGCGACCGCCTTCGTCGGATCGGGTCGCCGCTTCGAAATCTGGTGGCTGCCGACGCTTGCCGAATGCGCCGAGGCCGATCCGGTGCTCAAGCGGCTCGCGGCCGCCTGGGCCGAAACGAAGGGGAGGGCGCGCAAGTGACCGGGCTTCCCCGCGATCCTCGCCACGATCCGGTGCTGCGCGACGAGGTCGTCGCCGCGCTCGTCATCGGTCCGGGCGAGCGGCACGTCGATGCGACCTTCGGCGCCGGCGGCTATACCCGCGCGATGCTCGCGGCGGGGGCGGAAGTGATCGCCTGCGACCGCGACCCCGACGCGATCGCGGAGGGGCAGGCGCTGGTCGACGAGGCCGGCGGCCGGCTGACGCTGATCCACGGCCGTTTCGGCGAGATCGACCGCCTGCTCGCGGCGCGCGGGATCGATGCGATCGACGGCATCGCCTTCGACATCGGCGTGTCGTCGATGCAGCTCGACCGCGAAACGCGCGGCTTTTCCTTTCAAGCCGATGGCCCGCTCGACATGCGCATGGCGCAGGAGGGCGAAAGCGCCGCCGAGTGGCTGAACCGCGCCGACGAGAGCGAGATCGCCGACGTCCTCTATCATTATGGCGACGAGCGCCAGTCGCGCCGCGTCGCGCGCGCGATCGTCGCCGCGCGGCCGCTGTCGCGCACCGGCGAACTCGCGGCGGTGATCCGCAAGGCGCTGCGGCATCCGCCGGGCGCGCCGAAGGACCCGGCGACGAAAAGCTTTCAGGCGATCCGCATCCACATCAACGGCGAACTCGACGAACTGGTCGCGGGGCTGGAGGCGGCGGAACGCGTGCTGCGTCCCGGCGGCCGTCTTGCGGTGGTCAGCTTTCACAGCACCGAGGATCGCATCGTGAAGAATTTCCTGCGCGAACGCAGCGGCGGCGACGCCGGCGGTTCGCGCCACCGGCCCGCGCTTCTTCCTTCGGCGCGGGCCGCCACTTTCCACCCGCCCGCGCGCAAGCTGCGCCCGGGCAAGGCCGAAGAGGCGCGCAATCCGCGCGCGCGTTCGGCGACGCTGCGCAGCGCGGTGCGGACGGCGGCGCCCGCCTGGCCCGCGACGATGACGAAGGAGGCGATGTCATGCTGATGGCGGCCCGCAAGCTTCAGGGGATCGGCCTGGTCCTGCTGGTGCTGGTCTTCGCGATGATGCTCTACCCGGTGTCGCTCAAGGTCGCGGCGACGCGCAGCGAACTGTCGCGCATCGAAAAGCAGATCGACCGGACGCGCGACAATATCCGCTATCTCGAATCCGAACTGGCGGTGCGCGCGTCGATGCGCCAGCTCGAACAGTGGAACGCCGACACCTTCGGCTATTCGGCGCCCTCGGCGTCGCAATATCTGTCGAGCGAGACGCAGCTCGCCTCGATCGACCGCCTGCCGCGCGCACGCGGCGCGAACGAGGTCGCGCCGGTGCTGATGGCGATGGTCAGCCCGGTCGGCACGCCCGAAGCCGCGCCCGCCCCGCCCGCCGCCGCGCGGCCCGCCGCCGAAAAGCCCGTCGTGCTCGCGCAGGCGGACAGCGCGGTGCGCAGCGATGCGCTGCCGCACATGGCGCCGACGCGGCGGCGCGAACAGCTCAAGATGATCGAGGATCAGCTCCTCACCGAATCGACGCTCGCTGACCTCAAGCGTCAGGCGGCCCGCGAAGCGGCGGGAGGCAAGACGCCGCAATGAACACGCTGGTCGTCCGACCGACCCGGGTACGGACCGCGGGGGTGCGGCAGCAGATATTGCTGACCGCGCAGCAGCGTCTGATGATGCTGATGCTGCTGTTCATGGCGGCCTTTTTCCTCGTGTCGGTGCGGCTCGTCTATTTCGCGCTGTTCGACACTTCCGCCGGGCACCGCAACGGATCGGCGGCCTTCGTGCCCGCGCGCGCCGACATCGTCGACCGCAACGGCGTGCCGCTGGCGCGGACGATCGACGGCTATTCGATCCGTGTCGTGCCGTCGAAGCTGCTCAACAGCCGGCCCTATCTGGCCGACGAACTGCACCGGATATTTCCCGACATGCCGCGCGAGGAACTGCTCGCAAAGCTGAACGGGCCGCGTCCCACCTATATCCGCCGCCGCGCGCTGCCCGATCAGGTCGCCGCGGTCAACGCGATCGGCGATGTCGGGTTCGACTTCCCGCGCGAGAAGGAGCGGCTCTATCCGCAGCTTTCGCTCGCCGCGCACGTGCTGGGCTTCACCAACGCCGACGGGCAGGGCGTCACCGGGGTCGAGGGCGCGTTCGAGGAACGGCTGACCGACAAGGCGACGCGCGGCGATCCGCTGGCGCTGTCGATCGACGCACGCGTGCAGGGCGTGCTCGAAAGCGAGCTGTCGAACGCCGTCGCCAATCTGGAGGCGATCGGCGGCGCCGGGCTGATCCTCGACGTCCACACGGGCGAAGTGCTGGCCATGACCTCGCTGCCCACCTATAATCCGAACAAGCTGGTGCCCGACAATGGCGGCGCGCGGCGCAACGCGGTGACCTATAACCTCTACGAGCTCGGTTCCACCTTCAAGCCGCTGTCGATCGGGGCGGCGATCGACAATGGCGTGGTGACCAGCATGGCGAAGCGCTACGACGCGACCCGGCCGCTCGCGATCGCCGGTTTCCGCATCCGCGATTCGCACAGCATGGGCCGCTGGCTCAACGTGCCCGAAACGCTGATCCACAGCTCGAACGTCGTCACCGCGCAGATCGCCGACCAGCTCGGCCGCGAGAAGATGGAGGAGCTGTTCCGCAATCTCGAGTTCGACAAGCGGCCGGGGATCGACATCAAGGAACGGGCGTTCCCGCTGTGGCCGCGCGACTGGGGCCGGCTGACGACGATGACGACCAGCTACGGCCACGGCATCGCGGTGACCCCGCTGCACCTCGCCAGCGCCTATGCGGCGCTCGTCAACGGTGGCATCTGGCGCCCGGCGACGATCCTCAGGCTGGGCGACAAGGCGCCGCCGCAGGGGCGCCGCGTGTTCAAGGCGTCGACCAGCGCACGGATGCGCCAGCTTCTCCGCCTGATCGTGTCCGACGGCACCGGGCGCCAGGCCGACGCGCCGGGCTTCCGCGTCGGCGGCAAGACGGGCAGCGCCGAAAAGCCGGGCGCGGGCGGGTATCGCCGCCATTCGCTCGTCTCGACCTTCGCCGCCGCCTTCCCGATGGACAATCCGCGCTACGTCGTCCTCGCGATGATCGACGAGCCGAAGGGCAACGCCTTCAGCTCGGGGCAGCGCACCGCCGGCTGGACCGCCGCGCCGGTGGTTCGGAAAGTGGTGATGCGCGCGGGGCCGATGCTCGGCGTCTTCCCCGACGAAAGCCGCGACGTCGACGTGTCCGAACTGACGCCGCTGCTCTGGAAGGGCGGGAAGGCGGACTGATGCGTCTCTCGGCGCTCCTCGACCCGCCGGGCCCCTCGGGTGCCGACCCGGTCGTCACCGGGCTCGCCATCGACCACCGCAAGGTCGCGCCGGGCACGATCTTCGGCGCCTTCGCCGGCGAACGGTTCAACGGTGAGGATTTCATCCCCGCCGCCATCGCGGCCGGCGCGATCGCCGTGGTCGCGCGGCCGGGGGCGACGGTGGCGGGCGCGGTGCACATCGCCGACCCCAACCCAAGGCGCGCCTTCGCGCACATCGCGGCGCGCTTCTTCCACCGCTTTCCGGCGACCTGCGTCGCGGTCACCGGCACCAACGGCAAGACCTCGACGGTCGAGATGACGCGCCAGCTCTGGCGCATGGCGGGCTTTCACGCCGCCTCGATCGGCACGCTGGGCATCACCACCTCGAACGACAGCGCCTCGACCGGGCTGACGACGCCCGATATCGTGACCTTCCTGTCGAACATGGCGGGGCTCGCCGCGGAAGGCGTGACGCACGCCGCATTCGAAGCGTCGAGCCACGGCCTCGACCAGTATCGCACCGAAGGGGTGCCGGTGAAGGCGGCCGCCTTCACCAACCTCAGCCACGACCATCTCGACTATCATGGCGACATGGACGCCTATCTGGCGGCGAAGATGCGGCTGTTCCGCGAAGTGGTCGATCCGGACGGCGTCGCGGTGATCTGGGCCGACGATCTGTGGTCGGCGGCGGCCGAATATGAAGCGAAGCAGCGCGGCCTGCGGATCATGACGGTCGGGCGCGAGGGCGAGGCGCTGCGGCTCGTCGCGCGCGAGCCGACCCAGCTCGGCCAGTCGCTGACGATCGCCGCGGGGCCGCTCGCGCAGAAGGTCACGCTGCCGCTGATCGGCGCCTATCAGGCCGCCAATGCGCTGGTCGCGGCGGGGCTCGTCATCGCGACCGGCGGCGATGTCCAGCAGACGCTGGCCAATCTCGCCCGTCTCCAGCCGGTGCGCGGCCGCCTCGAACGCGCGGCGATCACCCGCGCGGGCGCACCGGTCTATGTCGATTATGCCCACACGCCCGACGCGATCGCCGCGGCGCTCGACGCGCTGCGCCCGCATGCGAGCGGGCGGCTGATCCTCGTCTTCGGCGCCGGCGGCGACCGCGACCGCGACAAGCGGCCCGAGATGGGCCGGGTGGCGGCCGCCGGGGCCGATGTGCTGATCGTCACCGACGACAATCCGCGCGGCGAGGATCCCGCCGCCATCCGCGCCGCGATTGCCGGGGGCGCGCCCGATGCGCGCGTGATCGGCGACCGCCGCGCCGCGATCGCCGCCGCGATCGCCGAGGCGCGCGCCGACGACATCGTCTGCATCGCGGGAAAGGGGCACGAGCAGGGGCAGATCGTCGGCAGCGGCGCCGCGGCGCGCGTCATCCCCTTCGACGACGTCGCCGTCGCGCGGGAGGCGGCGGCATGACCCCGCTGTGGACAGCGCGCGCCATCGCCGCAGCCACCGGCGGCACCGCCAGCGCCGACTTCACCGTGCACGGCGTCGCCTTCGATTCGCGCGAGGTGACAAAGGGCGACCTGTTCATCGCGATGAAGGGCGAGGCGACCGACGGCCACAAGTTCATCGACAAGGCGATCGTCGCCGGCGCCGCGGGCATCGTCTGCGAAACCGCCATCGACCATCCGCACGTCCGCGTCGCCGACAGCGCGGCGGCGCTGAACGCGCTGGGCATCGCGGCGCGTGCGCGCAGCCATGCCCGGATCGTCGGCGTCACCGGATCGGCGGGCAAGACGGGGACGAAGGAGGCGCTGTTCGCGGCGCTCGACCGCTTCCGCCCCGGCAAGGCGCATCGCTCGGTCAAAAGCTACAACAACCATGTCGGCGTGCCGCTCAGCCTCGCGCGCATGCCGGGGGCCGCCGATTTCGGCGTGTTCGAGATGGGCATGAACCATGAAAGCGAACTCGCGGCGCTGACCCGCATGGTCCGCCCCCACGTCGCGATCGTCACCACCATCGCCCCTGCGCATATGGAATATTTCGGCAGCGAAGCGGCGATCGCCGACGCCAAGGGCGAGATTTTCGAAGGGCTCGAACCCGGCGGCACCGCGATCATCCCCTTCGACAGCCCGCATCATGCGCGGCTGCGCGCGAAGGCGGAGCAGCATGCCGCGCACATCGTCAGCTTCGGTTTCGGCGAGGGCGCGGACGTGCGCGCGGTCGACTGGCTGCCCGACGGACAGGGCGGCTCGCTGGTCACGGCGCAGGTGCAGGACGCACTGCTCTGCTTCACCATCGCGCAGGCGGGCGCGCATTGGGTGTCGAACGCGCTGGCGGTGCTCGCGGCGGTCAAGGCGGTCGGCGGCGACCTGCCCGCGGCGGGACTCGCCTTTGCCGAGATGGGCGGGCTCGCGGGACGCGGCGCGCGCCACCGGGTCGCGGTGCCCGGCGGCGAGATTCGGGTCATCGACGAAAGCTATAACGCCAACCCCGCTTCGATGGCGGCGACCATCGGCCTGCTCGGCGACGAATCCGCCGGGCGGAAGGTGGCGATATTGGGGAGCATGAAGGAACTCGGCCCCGATGGCGCCGCCTATCACGAAGCGCTGGCCGCTCCGCTCGTCGCGGCGGGAGTGCAGTTCGCCCTGCTCGTCGGCGAAGAGATGGCGCCGCTCGCCAAAGCGCTTGAGGGGCGCGTCGATTTCGAGCATGTGCCCGCCCACGCGGCCGCGACCGCGCGGCTGAAGGACGTGATCCGCGCCGGCGACGTCGTGCTGGTCAAGGGATCGAACAGCGTCGGTCTGTCGCATGTCGTCACGGCGCTGACCAACGGGGACTATTGATGTTATATTGGCTGGCGGAATGGCTTGGCTTTCCCGGGGCTCTCAACCTCATCCGCTACCTGAGCTTCCGCTCGGGCGCCGCGGTCGCGACCGCGCTGATCATCGGGCTGTGGATCGGGCCGCGCTTCATCCTGATGCTGCGCATGCGGCAGGGGAAGGGGCAGCCGATCCGCGACGACGGCCCGCAAAGCCATCTGGCGAAACGCGGCACGCCGACGATGGGCGGGCTGATGATCCTGATTTCGCTGATGGTTTCGGCGCTCTTGTGGATGGACCTGTCGAACCGCTTCGTCTGGGCCTGCCTGTTCGTCACCGGCGGTTTCGCGCTCGTCGGCTTCCTCGACGATCTCGACAAGGTGACCAAGTCGAGCCATCGCGGCATTCCGGGGCGCGTGCGGCTGGCGATCGAATTCGGCATCGCGGCGGTCGCGGTGCTGCTGATCGTGTCGCGCACCGGCACCGACCTTTATCTGCCCTTCTTCAGCGACGTCACCATCCCGCTCGGGCCCTTCTTCTATGTCTTCGCGATGGTGCTGATCGTCGGCTTCGGCAATGCGGTGAACCTGACCGACGGGCTCGACGGGCTCGCGACCTTTCCGGTGATGATCGCCAGCCTGACCTTCCTCGTCATCGTCTATCTGTCGGGCAATGCGAAGTTCGCGGGCTACCTCGGCATCCCGCACGTGCCGGGGGCGGGCGAGCTCGCGATCTTCGCCGCGGCGATCATCGGCGCCTGCCTGGCCTTCCTGTGGTTCAACGCGCCGCCGGCGGCGGTGTTCATGGGCGACACCGGCAGCCTCGCGCTGGGCGGGGCGCTCGCGACGATGGCCGTCACCGCGCAGCACGAACTGGTGCTGGTCCTCGTCGGCGGGCTGTTCGTGGCCGAGGCGCTGTCGGTGATCATCCAGGTCTTCTGGTACAAACGCACCGGGCGGCGCGTCTTCCGCATGGCGCCGATCCATCATCATTTCGAGCAACTGGGATGGCCCGAATCGACCGTGGTCATCCGCTTCTGGATCGTCTCGATCGTCCTCGCGCTCGCGGGGCTCGCGACGCTCAAGCTGCGATGATCGGCGCGCGCGCCTTCGCCGGCCGCCGCTATGCGGTGCTCGGGCTGGCGCGCTCGGGCCTCGCCACGGTCGAGGCGCTGATCGCCGGCGGCGCGGGTGTCACCGCGTGGGACGACCGCGCGGAGGCGCGCGACGCGGCGATGGCGCTCGGCGCCGATATCGGCGACCCGCTGGCGATCGACCTCGCCGGTTTCGCGGGCGTCGTGGTCTCGCCGGGGGTGCCGCTCAACCGCCATCCGATCGCCGACCATGCGCGCGCGGCGCACGTGCCGGTCATCGGCGACGTCGAACTGTTCGCGGAGGCGCGCGCCGATCTGCCCCCGCACAAGGTCGTCGGCATCACCGGCACCAACGGCAAGTCGACCGTCACCGCGCTGATCACCCATATGCTCCAGACGGCGGGGATCCCGGCGCTGATGGGCGGCAACATCGGCCTGCCGATCCTGACGCGCGATCCGTTGTCGCCAAATGAAAACGGCGTCGGCGTCTATGTGCTGGAATTGTCGAGCTATCAGATCGACCTGACGAGCAGCCTCGCCTGCGACGTGGCCGTGCTGTCCAACATCACGCCCGACCATCTCGACCGCTACGACGGTTTCGAAAGCTATGCCGCCTCGAAGGCGCGCCTCTTCGCGCTCCAGACCCCCGATCAGGTCGCGGTGATCGCGGTCGACGACGATCCGTCGCGGATGATCGCGGGGCGCGTCGCGCATCGGCTCCACCGCGTGTCGGCAAAGGATATCGACCCCGCCGACCAGGCGCGCTGGCCCGCGCTGCAGGGACCGCACAACGCACAGAACGCCGTTTGCGCGATCGCGGTGTGCCGCGTGCTGGGGCTGAACGACGAACAGATCGAGCGTGGGCTCGCGACCTACACCGCGCTCCCGCATCGCATGGAATGGGTCGGCGAAGCCCGTGGCGCCCGCTGGTACAACGACAGCAAGGCGACCAACGCGGCTTCCGCTGCACCGGCGCTGGCGGCCTTTCCGCCGGCGCCGGACCAGCGTCTGCACTGGATCGCCGGGGGGCGGGCGAAGGGCGACGGGCTCGCCGCCTGCCGCCCGTGGTTCGGCAACGTCAGGCGCGCCTATCTGATCGGTGAGGCGATGGACCCGTTCGCGGCCGAGATCGGCGACGCCATCGCGGTCGAACGGTCGGGCGACCTCGCGACCGCCGTCGCGCAGGCCGCCGCCGCCGTCCGGCCGGGCGACGTCGTGCTGCTGTCGCCCGCCTGCGCCTCCTTCGACCAGTTCGCGGATTATGAGCAGCGCGGCGACGCGTTCCGCGCGGCCGTTTTGGCGCTTGGCGAATGACGGCCTTTCATCTCCGTTCGTGTCGAGCGAAGTCGAGACGCCGCGAAGTCGTGCACGGCCGATGGACGTCTCGACTTCGCTCGACGCGAACGGACGGGGCAGGTGCCCGCCCGGTGTTGGCCAGGGCATGAGTGGGGAGCCGGACAGCATGAACGCCACCGAACGACCCGTCATCGCGGCGACGACCCGGACGGCGAAGCGCCGCGGGCCGCGGCTCAGCCGCGCCGACCGCACGCCGCTCGGCCTGTGGTTCTGGGAAATCGACCGGGTGCTGCTGCTCCTCGTCTCGATGCTGGTCGCGGTCGGGCTGGTCGCGGTCGCCGCCGCTTCGCCGGTCGCGGCGCAGAAACTGTCGACGACGACCGCCAGCCTCGATCCGCTCTATTATTTCTACCGCCAGCTGATGTGGGTGATCGTCGGCGTGCCGGTGATGCTCGCGGTGTCGATGCTGCCCAAGCCGCAGGCGCGGCGCTTCGCCATCTACGGCACGCTGACCTTCCTGATCCTGCTGTTCCTGGTGCCGCTGATCGGCGCCTCGGTGAACGGCGCGCAGCGCTGGCTCGGCAGCGGCATGTTCCGGCTGCAACCATCGGAATTCCTCAAGCCCTTCTTCGCGGTGTCGCTCGCGTGGATCCTGTCGCTGCGGCTCCACGACCAAAGCCTGCCGGTCGTGCCGCTCTCCTTCGTCCTGACCGGCATCATCGGGGTGCTGCTGATGGGACAGCCCGACCTGGGGCAGACGATCATCTTCATCGGTACCTGGCTGGTGCTGGTGATGGTCGCGGGGCTTTCGATGCGGATCATCGTGCTGCTCGCCACCGGCGGGCTCGCAGGGCTGGTCGTCGCCTATTTCACCTATTCGGTCGCGACCCAGCGCATCAACAGCTGGCTGTTCGGCGAAGGCGACAGCTTTCAGGAGGACAAGGCGCATGCGACGATCACCGCCGGCGGGCTGATCGGCACCGGCCCCGGCGCCGGGCTCGCCAAGTTCAAGCTGCCAGAGGCGCACACCGACTATATCTTCTCGGTGATCGGCGAGGAATTCGGGCTGATCGCGTGCCTTGCCATCGTCGTCCTCTATCTCGCGATCATCGTCCGCGTTCTCGTCCGCCTGCTCGACGAAGAGGACAGTTTCCTGATCCTTGCCGTCGCCGGACTGATCGCGCAGTTCGGGGGGCAGGCGACGATCAACATGGCGGTGAACACCCAGCTTTTCCCGTCGAAGGGGATGACGCTGCCCTTCATCAGCTATGGCGGCTCCTCCTTCATCGCGCTGTCGATCGGCATGGGTTTGCTCTTGTCGCTGACCCGGCGGAACCCCTATGCCGCGCGGGTGTCCCTGACCCGCAACTGGAACAAGAAATGATCGCCCGCCGATGACCGCGACCCGCCACTTCCTCCTCGCCGCCGGCGGCACCGGCGGCCATATGCTGCCCGCCTATGCGCTGGCGGGCGAACTGATCGCGCGCGGGCACCGCGTGGCGCTGGTCAGCGACGACCGCGGCCTCAGGATTCCGGGCGCGCCCGCCGAACTCGAAACGCATGTGCTGCCCGCCGGCCGCGTCCACGGCGGCCCCGTCGGCTGGGTCAAGGCGGCGCTGGCGATCCGCAAGGGGCGCCGGCAGGCGATCGAACTGATCGGCGAATTCGACCCGGCCGTCGTCGTCGGCTTCGGCGGCTATCCCTCGCTGCCCAGCCTGCTCGCCGCGGGGGCGACGCGGCGGCCGCGCGTGATCCACGAACAGAATGCGGTGCTCGGCCGCGTCAACCGGCTGATGGCGCCGCGCGTCGATGCGGTGGCCGTCGCCTACCGCAACATCCATCGCTTCCCCGAAAAGCAGGCGATGAAGCGCCACCTCACCGGCAATCCGGTGCGCGAGGAGATCGTCGCGATCCGCGAGGAAGGCTTCCCGCCGCTGCCCGAGGACGGCATCGTCCGCCTGCTCGTCGTCGGCGGCAGCCTCGGCGCCACGGTGCTGAGCGAGGTGGTGCCCGCCGCGATCGCGATGCTGCCGCCCGCGCTGCTCGAACGGCTGCAGGTCGTGCAGCAGGCGCGCGAGGCGGATATCGAGGGCGTGCGTGCCCGCTATGCCGAACTCGGCGTCGCGGCCGAATGCGCGCCCTATATCGCCGACCTGCCCGAACGGCTGCGCTGGGCGCATCTGTTCATCGGCCGCGCCGGCGCCTCGACCGTCGCCGAACTGGCCTGCGCGGGCCGCCCGGCGATCTTCGTCCCCTATCCGCACGCGATGGACGATCACCAGCGCTGGAACGTCGTCGACCTGGTCGAGGCGGGGGGCGCCATCGCCTTCGCGCAGGCGGATTTCACCCCCGCCGCGGTCGCCAAGCATATCCAGCGCATGGCGCTCGAACCCGGCGCGCTCGAGGCGGCGGCCGGGCATGCGGCGGGCTGCGGCCTACCGCAAGCGACGCGCGATCTGGCCGACCTCGTCGAATCCTTCGCGCCGCCGCCGCTGATGGACGTGATCCGCGTCGGCGCCAGCGCCCAGCGCGCGCCGGCAAGCGGCGTCGCCGCGGCGCGGGAGGCGAACTGATGCGCGGCGTCGCGACCGATATCGGCATCATCCACTTCATCGGCATCGGCGGCATCGGCATGTCGGGGATCGCCGAGGTGATGCACAACCTCGGCTATCAGGTGCAGGGCAGCGACATCGCCGAATCCTATGTCGTCGAGGGGCTGCGCAAGCGCGGGATCAAGGTGGCGATCGGCCACGCCCCCGAAAATGTCGAGGGCGTCGCGGTCGTCGTCACCTCGACCGCGGTCCAGCGCGGCAATCCGGAGGTCGAGGCGGCGCTCGCGCAGCGCGTGCCGATCGTCCGCCGCGCCGAGATGCTCGCCGAACTGATGCGGCTCAAGTCGACCGTCGCCATCGCCGGGACGCACGGCAAGACGACGACGACCAGTCTCGTCGCCGCGCTGCTCGATGCGGGCGGGATCGACCCGACGGTCATCAACGGCGGCATCATCAACAGCTATGGCTCGAACGCACGGCTCGGCGCGTCCGACTGGATGGTGGTCGAGGCCGACGAGAGCGACGGCAGCTTCCTGCGCCTCGACGGGACGATCGCGGTCGTCACCAACATCGATCCCGAACATCTCAACCATTACGGCAGCTTCGACGCGATCAAGGCCGCCTTCGTCGAGTTCATCGAGAATGTGCCCTTCTACGGCGCCGCGATGCTCTGCCTCGACCATCCGGAGGTGCAGGCGATCATCCCGCGCATCCGCGACCGCCGCATCGTCACCTACGGCTTCTCCGCGCAGGCCGACGTGCGCGGCACCAACGTCACGCCGGGACCCGACGGCAACCGCTTCGACGTCGTGGTGCGGGACCGCGACGGGGGCAGCCGGACGATCGAGGGCATCCATCTGCCGATGGCGGGCCGCCACAATGTCCAGAACGCGCTCGCGGCGGTCGCGGTGGCGCTGCACATGGGCGTGCCCGACGCGCGCATCGTGTCGGGCTTCGAGGGGTTCGCGGGGGTCAAGCGCCGCTTCACCAAGGTCGGCGAGATCGCGGCGGCTGAAGGTGTCGTGACAGTCATCGACGATTACGGCCACCACCCGGTCGAGATCCGCGCCGTGCTCGCCGCCGCGCGCGAGGGCGTGGGGATGGGGCGCGTCGTCGCGGTGGTCCAGCCGCACCGATTTACACGTCTTCGCGACCATATGGACGAGTTCCAGCAGGCGTTCAACGACGCCGACATCGTCTATGCGCTGCCGGTCTACGCGGCGGGCGAAGCGCCGATCGAGGGGGTGACGTCGGCGGCGCTCGTCGAGGGGCTGCGCGACCGCGGCCACCGCGACGTCGCCTTCGTCCCCGACGCCGCGGCGCTCGCCGCGACGGTCGCCGGGGCGATCGCGGCGGGGCAGATCGGCGCCGGCGACCGGATCATCTGCCTCGGCGCGGGCGACATCACGAAGATCGCGGCAGGACTGGCGGCGGCGGTGGAGGGGCAGGCATGACGTCCGATCCCAAAGCCGTTCGTCCTGAGCCTGTCGAAGGACAGTCCTTTTCTCGTGCGGAGGAAAAAGGGAAGATCGGCCCTTCGACAGGCTCAGGGCAAACGGCATTTGGGAATGTCCGCGGCAAGCTCACCCCCGATGCCCCGCTGGCGCCGCTCGTCTGGTTCAAGGCGGGCGGTCCCGCCGGCTGGCTGTTCGAGCCGAAGGATGCCGACGACCTGTCCGCCTTCCTGCGGGATCTCGACCCCGCGATCCCCGTCATGGCGCTCGGACTCGGCTCGAACCTGATCGTCCGCGACGGCGGCTTCCCCGGCGTCGTCGTGCGGCTGGGCAAGGCGTTCGCGACGGTCGCGGCGGTCGATGCGACGACGCTGCGCTGCGGCGGCGGCGCGTCGGGCATCCTCGTCTCCTCGACCGCGCGCGACGCCGGCATCGCGGGGCTCGAATTCCTGCGCTCGATCCCCGGCACTGTCGGCGGCTTCGTGCGCATGAACGGCGGCGCCTATGGCAGCGAGGTCAAGGACATATTGGTCGAGGCCGAGGTCGTGCTGCGCTCGGGCGAGCGCCGCACGCTGCCGCTTGCCGACCTCGGCTACAGCTATCGCCACAGCGCCTTGCCCGCGGGCGCGGTGGTGACCGGCGCGACCTTTCGCGGCCGCCCCGGCGACCCGCAGGCGATCCAGGCCGAGATGGACCGCATATCGGCGAGCCGCGAGGCGTCGCAGCCGCTGCGCTCGCGCACCGGCGGCTCGACCTTCAAGAATCCCGAGGGGCACAAGGCGTGGCAGCTCGTCGACGCGGCCGGCTGCCGCGGGCTCACGGTCGGCGGCGCGCAGGTCAGCGAGAAGCACACCAATTTCCTCATCAACACCGGCACCGCGACCAGCGCCGACATCGAGGCGCTGGGCGAAGAGGTGCGCCGCCGGGTGAAGGCGAACAGCGGCATAGACCTGCAATGGGAGATTCAGCGCGTGGGAGTGGAGACGTGAGCGTGGCAATCAAAATCCTCCCCGCTTGCGGGGAGGGGGACCGCGAAGCGGTGGAGGGGGCTGGCGTCCTCAAACAGCGTCGGCGGGCCGCGATCGCCCCCTCCGTCAGCCGCTTCGCGCCTGCCACCTCCCCGCAAGCGGGGAGGACTTTCCGATGACCCGCGGCCCCTGGCATGTCGCCGTGCTGATGGGCGGCTGGTCCGCCGAGCGCGAGGTGTCGCTGATGAGCGGCAAGGGCATCGCCGACGCGCTCGAATCGCGCGGGCACCGCGTGACGCGCATCGACATGGGCCGCGACGTCGCGCAGCGGCTGGCAGAGGCGAATCCCGACGTCGTGTTCAACGCGCTCCACGGCGTGCCGGGCGAGGACGGGACGGTGCAGGGCATGCTCGACCTGATGGGCCTGAAATATACCCACAGCGGCCTCGTCACCTCGGTGATCGCGATCGACAAGGAATTGACGAAACAGGCGCTGGTGCCGCATGGCGTTCCGATGCCGGCGGGGACCATGGTCGACAGCGAAAGCCTCTTTTCCATCGACCCGCTGCCGCGTCCCTATGTGCTGAAGCCCGTCAACGAAGGCTCGTCGGTCGGGGTCGCCATCGTCAGGGACGACAGCAATTACGGCAACCCGATCGCGCGCGACGCCGTGGGGCCGTGGCAGGCGTTCGACCGGCTGCTGGCCGAACCCTTCATCAAGGGGCGCGAACTGACCGTCGCGGTGCTGCGCGACGAACCGCTCGGCGTCACCGAATTGCGCGTCAAGTCGGGCTTCTACGATTATGACGCCAAATATACCGACGGCCTGACCCAGCATGTCTGCCCCGCCGACGTGCCCGAAGAGGTGGCGCGGCGGATGAAGGACCTGGCACTCCAGGCGCATCGCATCCTCGGCTGCAAGGGGGCGTCGCGCTCGGATTTCCGCTGGGACGACGAACATGGCCTGGCGGGCATCTATCTGCTCGAGGTCAACACCCAGCCCGGCATGACGCCGCTCAGTCTCGTGCCCGAACAGGCGCGCGCGATCGGCATCGACTATGCCGAGCTGGTCGAGCGCATCGTGGAGGATGCCCTGTGAGCAGCACGCGGATCAAGCGCGCCAAGGCCCCGCCGCGCCGCCCGGTCCGGGCGCCGCGCAAGCGCAGGCGGGTCCAGACCTCGCGCCTCGACGCGATCATCAACGCGCTGCCGGTGCGGCCCGCGACGCTTCAGCGGATCGCCAACTGGACGATCGGCCTCAGCCTGTTCGCGGTCGCCGGACTTGCCGCCCATGCGACGGGGGTGACGGCAAAGGTGCAGGAGGAATGGGCGCAGGCCGTCGGCCGCGCGGGGTTCCAGGTGCGCAAGGTCGAGGTCGTCGGCGCCGACCGCATCGACCGGCTGAAAGTCTATGACATCGCGCTCGCGCAGAAGGATCGCTCGATGGCGGCGGTCGATCTGGAGGGCGTGCGCCACGACCTGATGCAATATGGCTGGATCAAGGATGCGCGCGTGTCGCGGCGGCTGCCCGATACGCTGGTCGTCGATATCGTCGAGCGCTCCCCCGCCGCGATCTGGCAGAATGCGGGCCGCCTGTCGCTGATCGACGAAAAGGGCGTCGTCCTCGAACCCGTTTCGGTCGCGACCATGCCCGACCTGCCGCTGGTCATTGGCCCCAGCGCCAACCGCCGCGCGCAGGACCTCGACCGGCTGTTGGCAGAGGCGAGCAGCCTCAAGGAACTGCTGGCGGGCGCGACCTGGGTCGGCAACCGCCGCTGGGACCTGCGGTTCCGCAGCGGCGAGACGCTGTCGCTGCCCGAAGGCGAGACGGAGGCGAAGCGTGCGCTCGCCAAATTCGCGCATATGGACGGCGCCAACCGGCTGCTCGGCCGCGGCATCCTGCGCTTCGACATGCGCGATCCCAGCCGTTTCGTGCTACGCCTGCCGCACGAGGGGCAGGTGGCGCCCGCGAAGCTCGACGCCGCGCGCGCGACCGCCGATGCCGTCGCGGCGAGCACCGCGAACGAGGGGTAGGACGATGGCGCCGCCGCGCATCGAAAAGATCATCACCGCGCTCGATGTCGGGTCGTGGAAGGTCTGCGCGCTGATCGCGGGACAGACCGCCGACGGCCAGCTGCACGTCCTCGGCACCGGACAGCGCGAGAGTCGCGGCGTCCAGCGCGGCTATGTCGCCGACATGGAGCAGACCGAGCATGTCGTGCGCGAGGCGATCGAGCAGGCCGAGCGCATCGCGGGACTCAACATCGACGATGTGTGGGTATCCTTCTCCGCCGGCTGCCTGATCAGCGACGTCGCGCCGATCGAGAGCGAACTCGGCGGCCACCGCATCGAACAGGAGGATGTCGACGACCTGCTCGCCGCGGGCCGCGCCGGCATCGACCCGGAAGGGCGGATGATCCTGCACGCGCAGCCCGCGCTCTACACGCTCGACGGGCTTGCCGGGGTCAAGAACCCGATCGGGCTTCACGCCGACCGGCTGGGGGTCGACATCCACATCATCATGGCCGACGGCGCGCCGGTGCGGAATCTGGAGGTCGCGGTGCGGCAGGCGCATCTCGACGTCAACGCCGTGGTCGCCGCGCCGATTGCGGCCGGGCTCGCCTGCCTGTCGGACGAGGAACGCGACCTCGGCGTCGCGCTCGTCGAACTCGGCGCGTCGGTGACGACCGTGTCGCTCTATGCCGGGGGGATGCTCGTCGAGATGGCGTCGCTGCCCTTCGGTGCCAGCGACATCACCGACGACATCGCCTCCGCCTTCGGCATCCGCCGCAGCCAGGCGCAGCGGCTCCAGAGCTTCTACGGCTCCGCGTCCGCCAGCCCGCGCGACAATAACGAAGTGATCGAACTCGATCCCGGCGCCCCCGCGGGGGGCGAATCGCCGCGCATCACCCGTGCGCAGCTCGTCGCGGTGATCCGCCAGCGGCTCGACACGATGATGGGGGAGATCGGCCGGACGCTCAAGGACCTGCATTTCGTCGGCCCGGTGGGCCGGCAGGTCGTGCTGGTCGGCGGCGGCGCCGACCTCAAGGGCATCGCCGACTATACCCAGAGCGCGCTCGGCCGCGCCGCGCGCATCGGACGACCGCGCGGCTTGCACGGCTTGCCCGATGCCCACTCGGGACCGGCTTTCGCGACGCTGGCGGGTCTGGTTCTCTATGCCGCGTCGGACCCCGTCGACCTGCGCGACCTGCCGATGATGGCGCAGGATATCTATCGCCCGAAGGGCGCCGGCATCCTCCAGCGGTTGATGGCTGCGCTCAAAAGCAGCTTTTGATCGCAGCGAACGTGAAAGGTTAATTTTTTGGGTGATTCCGGCGTCACAATAGTGCAATGCGGGGACTTAAGTGCGGCCCTGTCTGTGGTAAACCTCGAACATGGCATAGACGGGTCCGCATCCTTGAATCCGGGCGGCGGGACCACCGCCCGTTGGGTCGCATGGTGAGGCTGGCGGCAGGGGTTCGCCGCTGCAGGGAGATTATTTGATGAGCATCGATATTGGCCCGCCGCAGGTCGACGAGCTGAAGCCGCGGATCGCCGTGATCGGCGTCGGCGGCGCAGGGGGCAATGCCATCGCCAACATGATCGCCGCCCACGTCGAGGGGGTCGATTTCATCGTCGCCAACACCGACGCGCAGGCGCTCAACGCCTCGCCGGCCGAACGGCGCATCCAGCTCGGCACCCAGATCACGCAGGGACTGGGCGCGGGCTCGCGGCCCGAGGTCGGCCGCGCGGCGGCAGAGGAAAGCATCAGCCAGGTCGAAGAGGCGCTGAACGGCGCGCACATGTGCTTCGTCGCGGCGGGCATGGGCGGCGGCACCGGCACCGGCGCGGCGCCGGTGATCGCGAAGGCGGCGCGCGACCGCGGCATCCTGACCGTCGGCGTCGTCACCAAACCCTTCACCTTCGAAGGTCAGCGCCGCATGCGGTCGGCAGAGGCGGGCATCGCCGAGCTGCAGGAACATGTCGACACGCTGATCGTCATCCCCAACCAGAATCTCTTCCTAGTCGCGAACCCCAACACGACCTTCAAGGAAGCCTTCTCGATGGCGGACGAGGTGCTGCAGCAGGGCGTGCGCGGCATCACCGACCTGATGGTCATGCCCGGCCTGATCAACCTCGACTTCGCCGACGTGCGCAGCGTGATGCGCGAAATGGGCAAGGCGATGATGGGCACCGGTGAGGCCGAAGGCGACGGTCGCGCGCTGGAGGCGGCGCAGAAGGCGATCGCCAACCCGCTGCTCGACGGCGTGTCGATGGCGGGCGCGAAGGGCGTGATCGTGTCGATCGTCGGCGGCGAGGACATGCGCCTGATGGAAGTCGACGAGGCCGCGAACCACATCCGCGAGCTGGTCGATCCCGACGCCAACATCATCTGGGGCAGCGCCTTCAACGAAGCGCTCGAAGGCAAGATCCGCGTGTCGGTCGTCGCGACCGGCATCGACGGGACCGGCGACAGTGCGGCGGCGCCCGCGCCCGCGGCGCGCAGCTTCTCCTTCCAGCCGGGCCGCGCCGCGGCGCCGGCGCCGGTGGCGGAGGAAGCGATCGAGCCGCTGGTCGAGGAACGCCCCGTCGAGGAAACACCCGCTGCCGAACCGGCGGTCGAGGCCGACAGCGATCCGCAGCCCGGCTTTTCGATCAGCGATGCTCCGGCGGCCGAAACCGCGCCGGCCCCCGCGCCCGCGCCGGCCGAGGAAGAGCCGATGGAGCTTTCGCAGGTTGCCGCGACCTATGACGACACCACCGGCGAACTGGTGCTCGGCGAACCCGCCGCGGCGCCCGAGGCGGAGTATCGGCCCGCTCCGGCGGCGCCCGCACCCGACGCCGCACCGGCGGGCGAAAGCCCGGCGCGTCCGATCGGCGGCGGAACGCTGTTCGAGCGCATGTCGCGCCTGTCGCGCGGCGTGGCATCGTCCGATGCCGATGCCGCGAAGAAGGAGGACGGGGTCGATATCCCGCGCTTCCTGGGGCGGCAGAATAACCAGTAACGGGGTTTATCGAGCGGCCGCTGCGACGGGCAGGGGCGGACCGTAGATCGGGATGACTTTGCCCATGTGGCGATCGAAATTGACGGCTGGAGCACCTTCCGGGTCGGGACGTGCACGCCGCCGCGCCACGGCTTTCGCCACGCTGCTGCTGTTGGGAACGGCGGCGGCGGGGCCGGCCATGGCGTTGCAGGCGAGCCAGCCCGACGCGGCGACCAAAGCGGCGATGGAGAAGCGGACCGCGGCGCGCACCCTTCTGTCGTCGGCGATCCCCCGCATCGCGGCGAACGGGTCCGATCCCGGCGCGCTGCTCGATGCCGGCCGCGCCTCGATCGATCTCGAGGATTATCGCGCCGCGCTCGGCTTTCTCGTCCGCGCGGAAAAGGCGAATCCGCGCGACGGGGCGGTGAAGGCGGCGCTCGGATCGACGATGGTCCGCATGGAGAATCCGACCCGCGCGCTCGACTATTTCGGGGAGGCGCAGTTGCTGGGCGCGCCCGAACGCCTGTTCCTCGCCGACCGCGGGCTCGCGCGCGACCTGCTCGGGCAGCAGGACGCGGCGCAGCGCGACTATCAACTCGCGCTGTCGCTCGGCCCGAATGAAGAGGTCACGCGCCGCTATGCGCTGTCGCTGGGGATCAGCGGCGATCCCGACCGGGCGGTGGAGATGCTGACCCCGCAGCTGCGCGCGCAGGACCGCGGCGCCTGGCGGGTCCGCGCGATGATCCTCGCGATGAACGGCCGCGACAAGGAAGCGACCGACATCGTCAACGCGACGATGCCGCCACAACTCGCGCAAAACATCCTCCCCTACCTAACCCAACTCGACCGGCTCAACCCGGCGCAGCAGGCGGCGGCGGCGCATTTCGGCCGCTTCCCTTCGGGCGAACTCGGTCCGCGTCGCAAGCCGGTGCAGATGGCGGCGGCGACCCCCGCGCCGACGCCTGCGCCCGTTTCGGCGCCTGTCGATGCGCGGCGCCCGGCCAGCGGCCAGCGGCCCGAGCGCGGGCGTGCCAGTGCTGCCGCCCCTTCGCCCGCGCGGCGGGTTCCGGCGCTCGCCACGACGTCTCCCGACACCCGGCCGCAGCCGCGAGCCACGCCGCCGGCTACCTCCGCGGCATCGACCCCGACCCCAGCGGAACGCAAGCCCGTGCTCTCGCCCACCCAGCAGGCCCCGTCGCCCGCTCCCGTGCAGTCCGTTCCGCCGTCCACGAACAGCACGGCGCCGATCGGCGTCGCGGTCAACCATGCGTCGGGGCCGGTCGGTCCGGGCTTCTCGGTCGGTGGCAGCGGTGCGCCGTCGCCGGGCGCCGCCGTTCCGCCTTCGCCATCTGCCGCGCCGGCCATCGCCGCCGCGCCGCCGCCCGATCCCGCCGCGGCCGTGGCGAAGCCGACCGCCGCGGCGCCGCTCGCATCGCTTGCCGCCATCATCGGTTCGATCGAGATTCCGCCCGAGGAACTGACGCGGCCCGACAATGCGATCGGTGCCGACACGCTCGCGATGCTCCAGGCGGAGAAACGCAAGGCCGAGGCCGCCGAGGCCGCGAAGCGCGAAAAGGAAGAGGCGGCCGCCAAGGCAAAGGCCGAAGCCGACGCCAAGGCGAAGGAGGAAGCGGCGAAGAAAAAGGCGAACCCCGCACGCCTGTGGGTCCAGATCGCCACCGGCGCCAACGAAAAGGCGCTGGCCTTCGACTACAACCGTTTCGCGAAGAAGAACGCCGATCTCTTCAAGGGCAAGGCGGGCGCCACCGCCGAATGGGGCCGGACGCGCCGCCTGCTCGTCGGCCCCTTCGCCAGCAAGAAGGCGGCGCAGGACTGGCTCGCCGACTACAAGAAGGCGGGCGGCGACGGCTTCCTGTTCAACAGCGAGGCGGGCGAGACCGTCGATCCCGTGAAATGACGCTCGCGATGTGCGCGAGCGACCCCGCGCGCACGCGCGGCCGCCTCCACGCGGAGCCGGGGCACGGCGTGCGCGGCCCGCGCGACGCCTTTCAGCGCGACCGCGACCGCGTCATCCACTCGATCGCCTTCCGCCGCCTGCGCCACAAGACGCAGGTGTTCGTCGCCCCCGACGGCGACCATTATCGCGTCCGCCTGACCCACAGCATAGAGGTGGCGCAGATCGGTCGCGGCATCGCGCGCGCGCTCGGCCTCAACGAGGATCTGACCGAGGCGCTGTGCCTCGCGCACGATATCGGACATCCGCCTTTCGGCCATGCGGGGGAGGCCGCGCTGAAGGATGCGATGCAGGCGCATGGCGGGTTCGACCACAACGGCCACACGCTGCGTACGCTGGCGCGGATCGAATGTCCCTATCCGCGCTTCGACGGGCTCAACCTGACGTGGGAAACGCTTGAGGGACTGGCCAAGCACAACGGCCCGGTGCGCCATCCGGGATGGGCGCTGGCACAGATCGATGCCGAATTCCCGCTCGACCTGTCCAGCCATGCCAGCCTTGAGGCGCAGGTCGCCGCGGTGGCCGACGACATCGCCTATGACAATCACGACATCGACGACGGGCTGCGCGCCGGGCTGCTGACGCTCGACCAGTTGATGGCGCAGCCCTTCGTGGCCGCCAATTACCGCGCGGTCGAGAAGCGCTTTCCCGGCGCGCCGCGCGACCGGCTGCTGCGTGAGCTGGTGCGCGACCAGATCGGGGTGATGGTCAACGACGTGATCGCCGCGACCGGGGCCAATGTCGCTGCCTCCGGTGTCGCGAGCGTCGCCGAGGTCCGCGCCGCGGGCCGGACCCTCGGCGATTTCTCGGACGAGCTGGCGCGGCAGGAACGCGACCTCAAGCGCTTCATGTATGCGAACCTCTACCATCATCCCTCGCAACTCGCGGCGGCAGCGGGAGCGAAGGAGGTCGTGTCGCGGCTGTTCGAAGCCTATGTCGCCGATCCGCGCCTGATGGGGGAGGATTGGGGATCGCGCCTGCCCGAAGGCGACGGTGCGACGGTGCGTCATATCGGTGACTATATCGCCGGGATGACCGACCGCTTCGCCATCGACCGCTTTGCGGAGATTTTCGGCCGGAACGCGGTGCCCGAGGCGCTGGCGCACGCCTGACCGGCGCGGCGTTGGAATGAGATCCGCGCAGAGGCGCGGAGCGCGCAGAGTTCTGGCGCATGCGAAGGCGCGGAAAGAGGAGAGAGCGCGCAAACGCATCTTCCGGTTTCTCATCCTCGCTCGGTACCACTCCCATGTCATTCCCGCAAAAGCGGGAATCCAGCGAAAAGAATAATCGGCGCGGCAGCGCTGGATCGCCAGCGTCGCAACTGGATTCCCGCTTTTGCGGGAACGACATGGGGAGGGGGAGGGCGCAAAATCTCTCCACGCCTCCGCGCCTCCGCGTGAATCCTCTTCCACCTCATCTCTGCGGCCTCTGCGCCTCTGCGCGAAACATACACCCGCCGCATTGCCAACCGCGCCCGCGCCGCTAAGCTTCGGCCATGGCATCCCCTGACATCTTGCTGATCGGTGCGACCGGTCTCGTCGGACGTGGGGTTGTCGCGGCGATGGACGACCGCCCGCTGACCATCCTCGCGCGGCGCGCGGTCGGTGGGGCGCCGGATGGGCACACGCTCGTCGCGCCGCCGGAACGCTGGGCCGATATCATCGCCGCCGAACGGCCGGCGACCCTGATCTGCTGCCTCGGCACGACGATCCGGCAGGCGGGATCGCAGACGGCGTTTCGCGCGGTCGATCACGACTTGGTGCTCGCCGCCGCCCGCGGTGCGCGGCTGGGCGGCGCCCGCCAGATGATCGTCGTCAGCTCGGTCGGCGCCTCGGCGAAGAGTCGCAATTTCTACCTGCGCACCAAGGGCGAGATGGAGGCGGGCTTGCGCGCGCTCGATTTCGCGCGTCTCGATATTCTTCGCCCCGGCCTGCTGACGGGCACACGCGAAGGGGCGCCACGGCTCGGCGAGGGGATCGCTATGATGGCCGCGCCTTTCACCAACGCGCTGCTCCATGGCACGCTGCGCCGCTATCGCTCGATCCCGGCAGCGACTGTCGCGCGGGCGATCGTGCGGCTCGCGGGGCAGGAGGATTCCGGCGTGCATGTCCATGAAAACGACGCGATCCGAGCTTTGATCTGACGCGCTTCTCTTCTTCGTCACCCCTTTTCGAACAAGCCGTTCCCCGGCGAAAGCCGGGGTCCACGCGGGGCCGCGCAACCTCATCTGACCCCGGCTTCGACAGGGGCACGAGCCTTGCTTGCCGGGAAGGGCATAGGCAATCATCCCCTTCCGACAGGTGAGCGTTCCCCGGCGAAAGCCGGGGTCCAGCTACATGCGCCTGCCTCGCATGGACCCCGGCTTTCGCCGGGGATCACCAGCGTCCCTGTCTCAGAGGTATAAACGCCAAGGGCATATGGGCCGATTCGATCCGGGGTGACGAGGGTACGGAATCATGCGTCGTTCTTCGATTGACTCCGCGCGGGCGCGCAGCCAAGGCTCGCGCGTCTGTCGGCTCCCCGCAGGGGATTCGACCGGCCGCGCGGGAGAGCGCGGGGCAGGCGACTGCACCGCCACCGAAGGAGCAACCGCCCCGGAAACTCTCAGGTCAAGGGACCGCGCAGCCGGACTGGACACTCTGGAAAGCGTCGTGGCTCGCGCCCGACCACCGAAGGGGTAACTCCATGATCGCATGGAGGAAAACTCTCAGGTTCCCGTGACAGAGGGGGCATGGCGGAAACCGCGGCACCGGGCCGTGCGTTCGCCATGTCAACGCGGGAGATTGTTATGACCGACACCGAATTGCCGGCCGAGGAAGCGGTGGAAACCGCGACGCTGCCGCTCGACGCCTGGCACCGCGCGAAGGGTGCGCGTATGGTCGAATTCGCGGGCTACTGGATGCCGATCCAGTATGAAGGCATCATGGCCGAACATCTGTGGACGCGCGAGCACGCCGGCCTGTTCGACGTCAGCCACATGGGCCAGATCAGTCTGGAGGGCGAGGGCGCCATCGCCGCGCTCGAAGCGCTCGTCCCCGGCGACATCGCGGGGCTCAAGCCCGGCCGCATGCGCTATTCGCTGCTGCTGGCGGAGGATGGCGGCATCCTCGACGACCTGATGATCACCAACGAGGGCGACCGGCTGGGCATCGTCGTCAACGGCGCGGTCAAGTGGGACGACATTGCCTATCTGCGCGAGAATCTCCCCGACGCCGTGACGCTCAACCACAACGAGGATTATGGCCTGCTCGCCTTGCAGGGACCAAAGGCCGCGACGGCGCTCGCGCGGCTGGTGCCGGAAGCGACGGAGCTCGTCTTCATGCAGACGGCGCGGGCGACGTGGCAGGGGCACGCGATCGCGCTCAGCCGTTCGGGCTATACCGGCGAAGACGGCTTCGAAATCGCGCTGCCGAACGAGGCGCTTGCGCCCTTCGCCGACGCGCTGTGCGCGATACAGGAAGTGAAGCCGATCGGCCTCGGCGCGCGCGATTCGCTGCGGCTGGAGGCGGGGCTGCCGCTCTATGGTCACGATCTCGATCCGGCGACCGACCCGATCGAGGGCGATCTGGCCTTCGCGATCAGCAAACGCCGCCGCGAGGAGGCCAATTTCCCCGGTGCCGCGCGCATCCTCGGCCATCTGGCCGATGGCGCGCCGCGCAAGCGCGTCGGCCTGACGGTCGATGGAAAGCTGCCGGTGCGCGAAGGCGCGAAGCTGTTCGACGGCAATGTCGAGGTCGGCATCGTGACCTCGGGCGGCTTTGCCCCCAGCGTCGGCGCGCCGATCGCGATGGGCTATGTCCCGACAGGCCTCGCCGAACCCGGTACCGCGCTCGCGGCGGAGGTGCGCGGAAAGCGCGTGCCCGTCGTCGTCGCCGCCACCCCCTTCGTTCCGCATAACTATGTCCGCAAGCAGGGAGCCTGATCGATGCCGCGTTATTTCACCGAGGAACATGAATGGATCGACGTCGACGGCGATGTCGCGACGGTCGGCATCACCGATTTCGCGCAGGGTCAGCTCGGCGATATCGTCTTCGTCGAGGTGCCCGATGCGGGCGCCGAACTGACCAAGGGCGGCGACGCCGCGGTCGTCGAATCGGTGAAGGCGGCAAGCGACGTCTATGCCCCCGTCGACGGCACCGTCACCGAAGGCAATGGCCAGCTCGAGGAGGACCCGGCACTGGTCAATACCGACCCCGAGGGCGAAGGCTGGTTCTTCCGCATGACGCTCGGCGACAAGAGCCAGCTCGACGGGTTGATGGACGCCAAGGAATACAAGACCTTCTGCGATAGTCTTTAGATCGGAATCGCCCCCTCCCGCTTGCGGGAGGGGCAGCGAGACTTGCGAGCTTGCTCGCTAGTCGCAGCGGGGTGGGCCCGAACGATGGGATCACCTCTGCGGCTATGCCCACCCCCAGCCCCTCCTGCTTGCAGGAGGGGGGAGACAGTGAAATGCGTTACCTTCCGCTCACTCCCGACGACCGCAAGGAAATGCTTGCCGCAGTCGGCGCCGCGTCGATCGATGATCTGTTCGCCGACGTACCCGCCGAGGCGCGGCTTTCCGGTCCGATCCCCGGCCTGCCGATGCATGCGAGCGAACTGGCGGTCGAGCGCCATATGGCCGCGCTGTCGCGCCAGAGCCGCGTCGCGGGCGATGGACCCTTCTTCCTCGGTGCCGGCGCCTATCGCCACCACGTCCCGGCAAGCGTCGACCATCTGATCCAGCGCGGCGAGTTCCTGACCGCCTATACGCCCTATCAGCCCGAGATCGCGCAGGGCACGCTGCAGATGCTGTTCGAATTCCAGAGCCAGGTCGCGCGGCTGTTCGGCACCGATGTTGCCAATGCATCGATGTACGACGGCTCGACCGCCTGCTGGGAAGCGATCGTGATGGCGCGGCGGATCACGCGGCGGGGCAAGGCGTTGCTCTCGACCGGCCTGCACCCCCATTACCGCAGCGTCGCGCGCACCATGGCGACCTATACGGGCGACACGCTCGTCGATGGTGACCCGACCCTCGAACCCGGAACCGACTGGGCGGCACTTTCGCGCGCGATCGACAAGGATACGAGCTGCGTCGTCGTCCAATATCCCGATATCCTCGGCCGCATCGACGACATGAGCGCGCTGGCGGAGGCGTGTCAGGCTGCGGGCGCGCTGCTGATCGCCGTCGTGACCGAACCCGTCGCGCTGGGGCTGATCAAGGCGCCGGGCGAGATGGG
The DNA here is from genome assembly GCF_057401805.1 of Sphingopyxis sp. 550B. Taxonomy (NCBI): domain Bacteria; kingdom Pseudomonadati; phylum Pseudomonadota; class Alphaproteobacteria; order Sphingomonadales; family Sphingopyxidaceae; genus Sphingopyxis; species Sphingopyxis sp. 550B. Next base: position 1,914,384 of record NZ_CM171610.1, read on the forward strand.
CGCCGACATCGTCGTCGGCGAGGGGCAGGCGATCGGTGTCGGGCTCCAGTTCGGCGGGCCCTATGTCGGCCTGTTCGCCTGCAAGAGCAAATATGTCCGCCAGATGCCGGGACGCCTGTGCGGCGAGACGGTCGATGCGAACGGCAAGCGCGGCTTCGTGCTGACGCTCTCGACGCGCGAGCAGCATATCCGCCGCGAAAAGGCGACGAGCAATATCTGCACCAATTCCGGTCTTTGCGCGCTGGCGTTCAGCATCCACATGACCCTGCTCGGCGAGGCCGGATTGCGCCGCCTCGCGGCGATCAACCACCAGCGCGCGAAGGCGGCCGCGACCGAACTGGCGAAGGTGCCGGGGGTGTCGCTGCTCAACGCGGCCTTCTTCAACGAATTCACCCTCGTCCTGCCGACCGAGGCGCGGCCCGTGATCCATCGGCTTGCCGAAAAGGGCATCCTCGGCGGCGTGTCGCTCGGCCGCCTCTATCCCGACAATGATGCGCTGGCGAACGGGCTTGCGGTCGCCGTGACCGAAACCGTGACCGAGGACGATATTGCCGCCTTTGCCGCGGCGCTGAAGGAGGTGCTGGCATGACTTTCCCGCTCTCCGTTTGCCCTGAGCTTGTCGAAGGGCCGTCCTTTTTCCTGACCGCCGCAAGAAAAGAGCAGGGCTTCGACAAGCTCAGCCTGAACGGGATTTAAGATCATGGCTTTGAATCAGAGCGGCTGGCGCCCCGAAATGAACGCGGGCGGCGCCGACGACAGCACGACCTTCACCGGCAACCGCGCGCTGATGCTCGAAGAACCGCTGCTGTTCGAAATCGGTTCGACCGAAACGACCGGCGTCGACTTCGACGAAGATACCGGCGCGGCCGACCTCGGCCCGCTCGCGCGTTCGGCGCCGATCGGCCTGCCGGGGCTCAGCGAATCCGAGACGGTGCGCCATTATACGCGCCTGTCGCGCCAGAATTACGCGATCGACCTCGGCCTCTTCCCGCTCGGAAGCTGCACGATGAAGCACAATCCGCGCCTCAATGAAAAGGTCGCGCGGATGCCCGGCTTCGCCGACGTCCACCCGCTCCAGCCGCAGGAAACGGTGCAGGGCGCCTATGCGGTGATCCACGAACTCGCCGAATGGCTGGTGACGCTGACCGGCATGCACGCGGTCGCCATGTCGCCCAAGGCGGGCGCGCACGGCGAACTGTGCGGTGTCCTGTGCATCAAGGCGGCGCTCGCGGCGCGCGGCGAGGACCGGCGCGTGCTGCTCGTCCCCGAAAGCGCGCACGGCACCAATCCTGCCACCGCTGCCTTCGCGGGCTTCACGGTCGAGGATATTCCGGCGAACGCGGAGGGTCGCGTCGATCTGGCGGCGCTCGAGGCGCGGCTGGGGCCCGACGTCGCCGGGGTGATGATCACCAATCCGAACACCTGCGGGCTGTTCGAGCGCGACCTGAAGGCCATTTCCGACGCGGTTCACGCCGCCGGGGGCTATGTCTATTGCGACGGCGCGAATTTCAACGCGATCGTCGGTCGCGTGCGGCCCGGCGACCTGGGGGTCGATGCGATGCACATCAACCTCCACAAGACCTTCTCGACCCCGCACGGCGGCGGCGGGCCGGGGTCGGGGCCGGTGGTGCTGTCGGCGGCGCTGGCGCCCTTCGCCCCGCTGCCCTTCGTGACGAAGGACGGCGACCGCTTTCGCCTGATCGAGGAGGAAAATGCGGGCGAGGCGCATCCCGACAGCTTCGGCCGCATGACCGCCTTCCACGGCCAGATGGGCATGTTTACCCGCGCCCTCGCCTATATCCTCAGCCACGGCGCCGATGGGCTCAAGCAGGTGTCCGAAGATGCGGTGATCAACGCAAACTACGTCCTGCGCAGCCTCGAAGACGTCCTCGAAGCGCCTTTCGCGGCGTCGGGCCCGTGCATGCACGAGGCGCTGTTCAGCGACAAGGGACTGGCCGAAGGCTTCTCGACGCTCGATATCGCCAAGGGGCTGATCGACGAGGGCTATCATCCGATGACGGTCTATTTCCCGCTCGTCGTTCACGGCGCGATGCTGATCGAGCCGACCGAGACCGAGAGCAAGGCGGTGCTCGACCAGTTCATCGGCGCGCTGCGCAGCATTGCGCTGCGCGCGAAGAACGGCGACCCGGCGCTCAAGTCGGCCCCGCATTTCGCCCCGCGCGCCCGGCTCGACGAGACGCTCGCGGCGCGCAAGCCGGTGCTGCGCTGGGAGAGTTGATGGCCGAAGCGGAAGGAAGATCGCGATGAGCTGGGACAGCCTGTTTCTGCTGACCAATTACTGGGCGGTCGCCGGGTGGCTGGTGTTGGCCTTCGCGCCGCGCAGCCCTTGGGTCCTGTCGCTGATCCTCTATGCGGGGGTGGCGCTGCTCTGCCTGCTTTACCTTGTGCTGATCGTCGGGTTCCTGAGCGGCGGCATCGATCCGGGCGGCGCGAGCCGCGGTGATTTTACCTCGCTTGCCGGGGTGATGAAGCTGTTCGATACGCCGGGCGGAGCAACGCTGGGGTGGGTGCATTATCTGGCATTCGACCTGTTCGCCGGGCTGTGGATCGCGCGCGATGCCGACGGCAAGGGCGTCGGCCGCATCGTCCAGTTTCCCTTCCTGCTGCTGACGCTGCTCGCGGGGCCGGTCGGGCTGTTCCTGTGGCTGGTCTGGCGCGAACGCCGCGCGCGGGCCAGGGCGCGGATTCGGTCGAGGTGACGCCGAAACCCTGGCTGTCGGCCGACGGAGGCAGCGGCGAGAAACGCCACGCCCCCGCGACGCTGCGCAACCGCGACGCGATCGCCGCGGTGCTCGCCGACTGGCTGCCCGCAGCGGGCACTGTGCTCGAAATCGCGAGCGGATCGGGCGAGCATGCCGTCCATTTCGCCGCCGCCTTTCCGGCGCTGACATGGCAGCCGAGTGACACCGATTCCGCCGCGCTGACCTCGATCGCCGCGTGGAGCAGGGAGGCGGTGGCCGCGAACATTCTGCCGCCACTGCAACTCGATGCCGCCGCGCCTGATTGGCCGGTCCCTCGCGCTGACGCGATCCTGTGCATCAACATGGTGCATATCAGCCCGTGGGAGGCGACGCTGGGCCTGTTCGCGGGCGCGGCGCGGCTGCTGCCGCCGGGCGCGCCCCTGATCCTCTATGGTCCCTATGTGGAGGCCGACGTGCCGACGGCCGAGAGCAACCGCGCGTTCGATGCCAGCCTTCGCATCCGTAACCCCGCCTGGGGCCTGCGCGACACAGCGGTGGTCGCGGCGGCGGCGGAGCAGGCGGGCTTCAGCCTGGCTGCGCGCCGCGCGATGCCGGCGAACAACCTGATGCTGCTGTTTCGCCGCCGCTGACTCACCCTGTCACATCTGCGCGCTTTTCCCTTGCGCGCGGAGCCGCTAGCCTTGCCCTCGATTGCAAAAAGCAACGCGATTCGAGGAGAGAGGACCGATGGTCGATATTACGGACCTGGTGACGTTCGACGAATTCATCACGCATTGGGCCGCCGACCGGCCTGACCGGATCGCGATGCGCGAGGAGGATCGCGTCTTCACCTATGCCGAACTGGAAGAGCGTACCGAGCGGGTCGCGACGGCGCTCGCGGAGGCGGGGCTGGAAAAGGGCGACCGCATCGCGTGGATCGGCAAGAACAGCGATCTGTATTTTACCCTCTTTTTCGGCGCGGCGCGCGCCGGCATCGTGATGGCGCCGATCGGCTGGCGTCTGTCGCCCGCCGAATGGGCGTTCATCGTCAATGATACGAAGGCGAAGATCGTTTTCACCGGTCCGGGGTTCGACGCGGTGGCCGACCAACTCGCCGGCAAGCTTGACCATGGCCCGCGGATCGTCGGCGCCGACGCGACTCGCGCGCTGATCGACGCGACGCCGCGTGCGGCCTTCATGCCGTCGGGTCCCGACGATGCGGTGCTGCAACTCTATACCTCGGGCACCACCGGCCATCCCAAGGGCGCGGTGCTGTCGAACCGCAACCTCTTTGCACTGCGCAAGAATTCGGCCGATCTCGACCTTCCCTACACCAAGTGGGAGGATGACGAGGCGGTGCTCGTCGCCATGCCGTGCGCGCATATCGGCGGCACCGGGCTCGGCATCATGGCGCTCGCCGCAGGGCTGCCCGGCGTGATCCTTGCCGAATTCAACCCCGAAGGCGTGTTCGACGCGGTCGAGCAGCACGGCGTGACGCGCTTCTTCATCGTGCCCGCCGCGTTGCAGATGCTGCTGATGCATCCGCGGTGCGCTAGCGTCGATTACAGCCGGCTCAAATATATCCTGTACGGCGCCGCGCCGATCCCGCTCGAACTGCTGCGCCAATGCATCCGGATGTTCGGCGCCGAGTTCATCCAGGCCTATGGTATGACCGAGACGACCGGGACAATCTGCATGCTGCCACCGGAGGATCACGATCCCGAAGGCAATGAACGGATGCGATCGGCGGGCAAGCCGCTGCCCGGGGTCGAAATCCGCATCGTCGGCGCCGACGGCCGCGACGTGCCGACCGGCGAGGTGGGAGAGGTCGTCACCCGATCTTCGAACAACATGCTCGGCTACTGGAACCTGCCCGAGGCGACCGCGAAGACGATGACCGACGATGGCTGGATCCACACTGGCGACGCCGGATATATGGACGCGGACGGCTATCTCTATATCCACGACCGGGTGAAGGATATGATCATCTCGGGCGGCGAAAACGTCTATCCGGCCGAAGTGGAAAGCGCGATCTACGGCCATCCCGCGGTGCAGGAGGTCGCGGTGATCGGCGTGCCCGACGCCAAATGGGGAGAAACGGTCAAGGCAGTCTGCGTGCCGAAGCCTGGAATGACGATCGACGAGGCCGACGTCATAGCCTGGGCGCGCGAGCGCATCGCCGCGTTCAAGGCCCCGCGCAGCATCGACGTGATCGAGGCGCTGCCGCGCAACGCCAGTGGCAAGATCCTGCGCAAGGACCTGCGCGCGCCCTATTGGGAAGGTTATGAGCGGATGGTGAATTAGGGGGAGTCGACGGATTCCGCGCTCGTCGAAATGGTCAGATTGCCCGCGACATTTTATTTCAAAGTGTATGAAAGTCACACTACGCCCCCCTCTTTTTGACCGTCTGGGCGGGAAAGATCGCGTTGCGGAAGGGAGGAGAGGAGGCGATCGACGCGGCGCATCGCAAACGGGCTATCATAGCCGGATATTGTAGGAATGCGCGGCGGCTTCGGGATGGATTCCAGATATTCCTATCTTGTCATCCCCGCGAAAGCGGGGATCCAGAGCGTGTGTCAGTTGACCTTTCACTGGGTTCCCGCCTTCGCGGGAATGACGAAGGGAAAAGACGTGGGATCGGCCTGAAGCCATCCCGATCCTTCCCGATCACGGGCCGGAATCGCGGCGGAACGCGTTTGCCTCTCCTGTGTTGTCAGTGTAATACGCAGGCGAAAGCATGCTCTGGTCCCGTAAACCCGTCGCCATCGAAGCCGCCGCCGTGCCCGCGGCGGGCGCGTCGTTTCCCGATCCGAATGCCGCCTTTCCGCCGCCCGCCGAGACGCGGGCGCGCAAATGGCTGCGGCGGTCAGGACGGGCCTTTGCGGTGCTGTGCGCCGCTTTCATCCTGCTGATCGGGTGGCTCGCATTGACCGCGCCGCTGTCGAAATCGCTCGAGCCGATTGCGCCGCCCGAAATCACGCTGCTCGCCGCCGATGGCACGCCGATCGCGCGCATGGGGGCGGTGGTCGACACGCCGGTCGAGGTCGCGAAACTGCCGGCGCATGTTCCCGCCGCCTTCCTGGCGATCGAGGATCGGCGCTTTTACAGCCATTGGGGCGTCGATCCGCGCAGCATCGCGCGCGCCGTCTGGGCCAATGTTTCGGGCGGGCGGCGGCAGGGCGGCAGCACCATCACACAGCAGCTCGCCAAATTCACCTTCCTGACCCCGAAGCGCACGCTGGGACGCAAAGCGCGCGAGGCGCTGATCGCCTTCTGGCTCGAAGCGTGGCTGACCAAGGACGAAATTCTCGAACGCTATCTGTCGAACGCCTATTTCGGCGACAATCGCTATGGACTGCGTGCTGCCTCGCTCCACTATTTCTCCCGTCAGCCCGAGAAGCTGACCCCGGCGCAGGCGGCGATGCTGGCGGGGCTGGTGCAGGCGCCGTCGCGGCTCGCGCCGACGAAGAACCCCGATCTCGCCGAAAAACGGATGCGGTTGGTCGTCGGTGCGATGGTCCATACCGGCGCGCTGTCCACCGTCGAGGCGCGGGCGATCCGCACCCCGCGCATCGACGTGCGGACACGCGACGACCTGCCGACCGGCACCTATTTCGCCGACTGGGCCTTGCCCGAGGCGCGCAAGCTGTCCGACGTCGGCTATGCGCGGCGCACGATCCGCACCACGCTCGACGCGCGGCTCCAGGCGGTGGCGCGCCGCGTCGCCGGCCGTGCGGTACCCGGCAAGGCGCAGGTCGCGCTGGTCGCGATGCGGCCGAACGGCGAAGTCGTCGCGATGGTCGGCGGGCGCGACTATGCTGCGTCGCCCTTCAACCGCGTGACGCAGGCGCGGCGCCAGCCGGGATCAACCTTCAAGCTGTTCGTCTATCTGGCCGCGCTGAAGGATGGCTGGCGGCCCGACGACACCATCGCCAATTCGCCGATCGCCACCGGCGCCTATCAGCCGAAGAATGCCGGCGGCGCCTATTCGGACAAGATCACGCTCGAAGAGGCATTCGCGCGGTCGAGCAACGTCGCCGCGGTGCGACTGCTGCAACAGGTCGGCGACGACAAGGTGATCCGCATGGCGCGCGACCTAGGCGTCACCGCGCCGCTCGCGAAGGGCGATCCCAGTCTGGCGCTCGGCACGTCGAGCATGACGCTGCTCGAACTCACCGCCGCCTATGCCGCGGTCGCGGCGGACAGCTATCCGGTCGTTCCGCACGCCTTTAAGGAAGCGGAGCCCGGCTGGTTCGAATCGCTTTTCTTGGGGCCGCATCATTTCGGCCGGCGCGTCCACGGCGATATCGAACGGATGCTGCGCGCCGCGGTCAACCGCGGCACCGGGCGCGCGGCGCGACTGCCGCAGGCCAATTACGGCAAGACCGGCACGACGCAGGACAGCCGCGATGCGCTGTTCGTCGGCTATGCGAACGGGCTGGTGGTCGGCGTGTGGATCGGCAACGACGACAATTCGCCGCTTAGCGGGGTGACTGGCGGGGGGCTGCCCGCGCGCATCTGGCACGACTTCATGGTGCGGGCGCGCGGACACAATGCGCCGCGGTCCGCGCCTCCCGCCCGTGCGACCGATCCCGGCGGCCCCGTCCAGCCGCTCGACGTGCCGGAGATTCCCGCGATTCCGGTGTCCGACCGGACCAGCGTCGGGCTCGAAAAGGGAAATGCCGTGATCAGCACGGAGATCAACGGCACGCGCATCGACCTCAAGCTGCCCATCGGCGGCGACCGGCCCGCCGAGGTGCAGGCCCAGCCGGCCCAGCCGCCGCCGCAGGGGCCGCAATGAGGGGCGGCGAGGGATTTTTTCGCTGTCCCGCGAGGCGCCGCGGCGATAGCGTGGCGGGCATGATCGCCTTCTTTCCTTCCGCCGCGTTCCGGCGCCTGTCATGCTGAGCGTTGAGACTCACCAGGCCACGCCCTGGCCCGATCCGCTCGACTGGGACGCCCGCGCGGCGGAAGCGGTCGCGGCGGCGCTGGCGCTGACGCCCTGGGCGGGGCTTGCCGACGCCGCGCCGCTCGTCGAGGTCGCGGTGCGGCTGACCGACGATGCCGAGGTGCAGGCGCTCAACCGCGATTTTCGCGGCAAGGATCGGCCGACCAACGTGCTGTCCTTTCCGCAGGTACAGGCCGACCTGCTCGACACGCTCAGCAACAGCGACGACGGCGAGATACTGCTCGGCGACATCGTGCTGGCGCGCGAGACCTGCGTGCGCGAGGCGGTGGAAAAGGCGGTGCCGATCGCCGATCATGCGACGCACCTGATTGTCCACGGCACGCTCCATCTCGTCGGATACGACCATCTCGATGACCCCGCTGCCGACGCGATGGAGGCGCTGGAGGTGAAAGCCCTTGCATCGCTGGGCATCGCCAATCCATATGCGGTGCAGGATTAACGGAAAAAGCGAGCGACATGCCCGACGAGCCTGGGGCTTCCAACCGATCGGACGAGGACAGTAGATCCGGCCTGTGGGCCGGAATCCGCACATTGCTGTTCGGCGGCAACAGCGAACCTTCGCTGCGCGAACAGATCGAAGAGGCGATCGACGAGGCCGAGGAGGAAAGCGCCGAACGCCGCGGCAGCAGCATCGTCGGCGATCTGTCGCCGATCGAGCGCAAGATGCTGCGCAACCTGCTGCATTTCGGCGAGCAGACCGTCGACGACGTCGCGGTGCCGCGCGCCGACATCATCGCGATCGACGAGAGCGCGGGCTTCGACGAGGTCGTCGCGCTGTTCGTCGATGCGGGGCACAGTCGTCTGCCGGTCTATCGCGGCAACCTCGACGAGGTGGTCGGGATGATCCACGTCAAGGACGTGTTCGCGGTGCTCGCCGAGGGACGCGACCCGCCGCCGCTGCTCGACCTGATCCGCCAGCCGCTCTATGTCCCGCAGTCGATGGGGGTGCTCGACCTGCTCGCCGACATGCGCGCGCAGCGCACCCACCTCGCGATCGTCATCGACGAATATTCGGGAACCGAGGGTCTCGTCACCATCGAGGATCTGGTCGAGGAGATCGTCGGCGAGATCGAGGACGAATATGACGACGAGCCAATGGCGCTCTTCGCGCCGGGCGAGGACGGCTGTTGGGAAGCCGACGCGCGCGCCGAACTCGACGACATCGGCGAGGCGATCGACCCACGGCTGGCCGATGTCGAGGAGGATGTCGACACGCTCGGCGGCCTGTCCGCAGTGCTCGCGGGGCATGTGCCCGGTGTCGGCGAGGTGCTGCTGCATCCTAGCGGCTGGCGGATTGAGGTGACCGAGGCCGACGAGAAGCGCGTCCACCACCTGCGCCTGCATCCGCCGGTCGAGGTCGACCTAGAAGCGCCGGGAGACCGCGGCGACGAGTTCTGACGCCGCGCGTCCGATTGCCTTTGCGCGGCGATGCTATTAGCGCAGGGGCGATGGACGTTTCCGACCTTCGCATCGCGCTGTTCAGCGGCAACTACAATATGACGGTCGATGGCGCCAACAAGGCGCTCAACCGCCTCGTCGGCTATCTGCTGGGGCAGGGCGCGGCGGTCCGTGTCTATTCGCCGACCGTCGACGACCCCGACTTTGCGCCGACCGGCGACCTCGTCAGCGTGCCGTCGATGGCGATCCCCGGCCGCAGCGAATATCGCATTCCGCTGTCCTTCTCCGCGCGCGTTCGCGAGGATATCGCCAAATTCGCGCCCAATATCCTGCACATCTCCAGCCCAGATCGCGTCTCGCGGCAGGCGGCGGCGTGGGCGCGGAGGCGCAATATTCCGGTCGCCTGTTCGGTCCACACGCGGTTCGAGACCTATTTCCGCTATTACAACCTGTCCTTCCTCGAACCGCTGGTCGTCGCATGGCTGCGGCGGCTCTATCGCCGCTGCGACGCGCTGATCGCGCCGTCGGAAAGCTTTGCGCAGGTGCTGCGCGAGCAGCGGATGAACTACGACATCGGCATCTGGACGCGCGGGGTCGAGCGCAACATCTTCCGGCCCGACCGCCGCGACGCAGCGTGGCGCCGTTCGTGGGGCATCGCCGACGATGTGCCGGTCGTCGCCTTCCTCGGCCGGCTGGTGATGGAAAAGGGGCTCGATGTCTTCGCTGACACGATCGACCTGCTCCAGCGCCGCGGCGTTCCGCACCATGTGGTGGTGATCGGCGAGGGACCGGCGGGCGACTGGTTCGAATCGCGCCTGCCGCACGCCAGCTTCGTCGGCTTTCAGGGCGGCGAGAATCTCGCGCGCGCCGTCGCATCGTGCGACATGCTGTTCAATCCTTCGGTCACCGAGACCTTTGGCAATGTGACGCTGGAAGCGATGGCGTGCGGGTTGCCGGTCGTCGCGGCGCGCGCGACCGGCAGCGCGAGCATCGTCAAGCACGGCCAGACCGGCTATCTCGTCTCGCCGGGCGCGATCACCGGCTTTGCCGACGATCTCGAGCGCTATTGCCGCGACCCCGCGCTGCGCGCGCGACACGGCGCGGCTGGACTAGCGGAAAGCGCCGCCTATCAATGGGATGCGATCAACCAGGCGGTGGCCGACACCTATCTGCGGCTGATCCGGCAAAAGCAGCGGCAACGGGGCTGAGCGCGCCATGGACCTGTTCGGCGACGATGCGGAGCAGCAGCGCGACCCGGGCGCTGCCGGCCCGATTCCGCTCGCCGAGCGGCTGCGTCCCCGCAGCCTGTCCGATGTCGTCGGGCAGGAGCATCTGACGGGTCCCGAGGGTGCGATCGGGCGGATGGTCGCGGCGGGGCAACTGGCGTCGATCATCCTCTGGGGACCGCCCGGCACCGGCAAGACGACGATCGCGCGGCTGCTCGCCGAGGCGGTAGGGATGCGCTTCGCGCCGCTTTCGGCGGTGTTCTCCGGCGTCGCCGACCTCAAGAAAGCCTTTGCCGATGCCGAGAAGATGGCGACGGCGGGCAAGCGGACGCTGTTGTTCGTGGACGAAATCCATCGCTTCAACCGCGCCCAGCAGGACGGTTTCCTGCCCTATGTCGAGCGCGGCACGGTGGTGCTCGTCGGCGCGACGACCGAAAATCCAAGTTTCGCGCTCAACGCCGCCTTGCTCAGCCGCGCGCAGGTGCTGGTGCTGCACCGGCTCGACGAGGCGGCGCTGGCGACACTGGTCGCGCGCGCCGAGGCCGAGGTGGGGCGCCGCCTTCCCGTCACCGACGAGGCGCGCGCCGCGCTGATCGCGAGCGCCGATGGCGACGGCCGCTTTCTGCTCAACCAGGTCGAGACGCTGTTCGCCGCGGCCATCGAGACGCCGCTCGACGCGGGCGAGGTCGGGCAGTTCCTGCACCGCCGCATGCCGGTCTACGACCGTGATCGCGACGGCCACTACAATCTGATCTCCGCGCTGCACAAGGCGGTGCGCGGGTCGGACCCGCAGGCGGCGCTCTATTGGCTGGCGCGGATGCTCGTTGCGGGCGAGGAACCGCTCTATCTGCTCCGCCGCCTCACGCGCATGGCGAGCGAGGACATCGGGCTCGCCGATCCGCAGGCGCTGGTGCAATGCCTTGCCGCCAAGGACGCCTTCCAGTTTCTCGGTTCGCCCGAGGGCGAACTCGCGATCGTGCAGGCATGCCTCTATCTCGCCACCGCGCCCAAGTCGAACGCCGCCTATACCGCGCAGAAGGCCGCGTGGACGGCAGCGCGCGACACCGGTAGTCTGGCGCCGCCCGCGAACATCCTCAACGCGTCGACGAAGCTGATGAAGGATTTGGGCTATGGCGCGGGCTACAGCTACGACCATGACGCGCCCGAGGGTTTCTCAGGCGACAATTATTGGCCCGACGACATGGAAGCCGCGACCTTCTATCGCCCCGTCGACCGCGGTTTCGAAAAACGTATCGCCGAACGGCTCGCCTGGTGGGATGAGCGGCGGCGCGAACGGAAAGGCGAATGACGATGGTTTTCGGTGGACAGCGCATAGGGAAGGTCGGTCCGAATCGTTCGTCCGCTTCGGTGCGCGGCCCTGACGCGATGCGTCGTGTGCTGCTCGCGCTGGCTGTCGCGGCGCTGCCGCTTCCCACGCAGGCAGCCGAGACGAACGCCGAGTTGAATCGCGCCTGGGCGGCGGGCTATCGCGCCGCTTTCACCTGCTCGTCCCTGTGGAACGGAGCGGGCAAGGCGCTCGCCGATATCGAGCGCGATGAATTGACGCATATCTATCCGGAGATCGAAGCCGATGTCCGCGCGACCCGCGCCGAGATCGATATGAAGGCGAAACGCGTCACGGTGCGCTATCGCGACGACATGCCGCCGCGGGTCGCCGAATGGACGGGGCGCGACGGTTGCGTGACGCTGCCGATCGGCGCCGAACCGGGTGCGGTGGGAGCGCTTTCGCACGACACGCGACCGAATCTCGACGCGCAGCCGTGGCCGCTCGGCGACCGTGATGCGCGTGTCGCCGATGGAGAGGCGCGCTTCTCGGCAGTCGCGGCGGACAGGGCGCGCTTCGGCGGCCGGACGAGTTCGCTGCTGATCGTCAAGGACGGCCGGATTGCCCTCGAATGGTATCAGCCGGGGCATGGGGTGCACACCGCGCAGCGCACCTTCTCGGTCGCCAAGTCGATCGCCGCGACGCTGATCGGCCACGCCGTCGAGCGCGGGCGGTTCGACGTGAAGGCGCCGGCGCGCATCGCCGAATGGCGGACGGCGGGCGACCCGCGCGCGACGATCACCACCGAACAGCTCATGCGTATGGCGAGCGGGCTGACCAGCGACAGCGCGGGCAACCGCACCGACGCCATCTATATGGGTGGTGCGTCGGTGCGGCAGTGGACGACGCAATGGCCGCTGCTGAACCCGCCGGGGACGCGCTATCGCTACGCCAACAACGATACGCTGCTCGCCGTCCTGTCGCTGAAGGCGGCGCTGGAAAGGGCAGGGGAGCCCTTCGATCCTGCCGCCTTTCTCGATCGGATCGGGATGACGCGGACTTTCATCGAGCGCGACAAGGACGGCGATGCGATCCTGTCGAGTCAGGTTTCGACCACAGCGCGCGACCTGGCCCGGCTGGGGCTGCTCTATCAAGACGACGGCGTGTGGCGGGGCGAACGGCTGCTGCCCGCCGACTGGCGCCGCTTCGTGACGGCGCGCGCAGGACCGCAGCCCGATGGGTCATTCGGCTATGGCGCGGGCTTCTGGCTGCTCGATGCGTCGGAGGGCATCCCGGCCGATGCCTTCGGCGCCTTCGGGAACCGCGGCCAATATATGGTCGTCATCCCATCGCGCCGACTGGTGATCGTCCGCCAGGGTTATGACGATGCCGCCGAGCGGCTCGACATCGCCGCGCTTGTCCGTGCGGTCGTCGCAGCCGATGGATCGTAACGCGTTTCGCGCAAAGCCGACCTATTGTTTCTTTCGCGTCGGTCCCTCGCTGGCCGGCGTGAAACCACGCTACCCCGGATAGCGCTCGAAAGCCGGAATCGCGTCGAGCCGAGCCATCCAGCCGATGCGCTCGGCGGTCTGGATCTGCACCTGCGCGGGGATCAGGTCGGGGTCGTCGAGCGTCGCGGTCTGGACGTCGATCTGACCGGGAAAGACGGCATCGTTGGTATAGAAGAGCCCGGTGCCGCAGTCGCCGCAGAAATGGCGCCGGCCATGCTCCGATGACGCATAGATTTTAGGCGTGCCGCTGACCTCCAGCGCGTCCTGTCCGACGAGCGCCCAGCCGACCAGCGGCGCCCCCGCGTGGCGGCGACAGTCGCTGCAGTGACACAAGGCATGATGCTCGACCGCAGTCGGCATCGAATAACGGATTGCGCCGCAATGGCATCCGCCGTTGGCGCGAGTGGGTGAATCGGTCATGGCTGTCTCCCTAAGTTGGCGGGGAACATATCATAAACATATGGTGGCTGCAAAGCCGCCCGGTACAGGTGCGAAGCCCAAGGTTAACATAAAATTAGGCATGATCGTGCACTGTCAGGCGATGCGGACAGTGCGGCGCAGCATGGGTGACCCGAGTGGCGATACGGCCGCAGGGAAAGACCCTTTCCGCCGGGCGTTCGTGTGGCTGGCGGCCGTTACACTCCTGGCCTTCATACTCTCCGCCTTATATGAACCCCATGCCGACCTCAGCCTGTTCTTCCTTCACCGGCAGGATCGATGGCTCCTGTTCGGTGCTAGCCTCCTGCTCATAATTTGCTTCTGGCAACTTCCTGCGCGGCACGAGCCCATGGTAGGATCATTGCGTGTCGCCATAGCCGCCGCCGGCTGCATGGCGCTGATCGCCTTCGCCGGCCACTACTGGATATTGTCGGGCTACGACATGAGCCGCGACGAGCAGATGGCGACGTTCGATGCCGTGGTGTTTGGGCGGGGAGGGGTGGCAGCTCTTTTGCCTGAATTGTGGCGCGCGCATTCCGATGTGCTGAATACCGTCTTCATGTACCGGGCGGATCCCCGGGCAGCCTGGGTTTCCGACTATCTGCCCCTGAATGCGGCCCTTCGCGCGATCGTCGGGGCATTCGCGACCCCGGCGCTGACCGGCCCGCTGATGACGCTGATCGGCGGGCTGGCGCTCTGGAGTTGCGCGCGGCGGATATGGCCGGAGGATCGCGAGCCGGCGGTGGTCGGCCTGCTGCTCTACATCGGCTCGGCGCAGATCCTCGCCAACGGGATGACGGCCTACGCCATGCCGGGGCATCTTGCGCTCAACCTCGTCTGGCTGCGGCTGTTCCTGCAGCGCCGGACATGGTCGGACGCAACGGCGCTCGTCGTCGCTTTCGTCGCCGTCGGGCTCCACCAGCCGATCATGCATCCGCTTTTCGCGGCCCCCGTCCTGTCGTTGCTGTTGCTCGAAAGAAGCTGGCGGCGCGCGGCGCTCTATTTCGCCGGCTATCTGGCGATCGGCTATTTCTGGTATCTTTGGCCGACATGGATAGCGTCCATCGTGCAGATGGCGCCCCCGGCAGGGGGAGGCGGCACCGCGGACTATCTGAATCGGCTGACGGCGGCGCTGGCGAAGGATAATAACCTCCGGGTAGCGGATATGGCGTCCAATCTGCTGCGCTTCGTCGCCTGGGGGCCTGTGCTGCTGCTTCCGCTTGCGATGGCCGGGCTGGGAGCCGTGCGCCGGGACCGGCTGGCGGCGGCACTGGCCGGCAGCATCGCGCTGACCGTCGTCGTCATGACGGTCATCCTTCCCTATCAGGGACATGGTTTCGGCTATCGTTATCTTCACGGGCTCATCGGCAATGCCATCCTGCTCGCGCTGTTCGGCTGGAAGTCGATGCCTGCCCACCTGCCGCGCTGGCGTCCGTTGCTGATCCGCACCACATTGGCCGGCATCGCGGTCCTACTGCCTGTGCAGATGTGGATGGCGCACGCCTTTTATGCCCCTTCGGCGCGCATTTCGAAGCAGATCGACCGGATGGACGCCGACTATGTCGTCATCGGCGGAAACGACGCGCCCTTTGCCACCGATCTCATCGTCAATCCGCCCTATCTGGACCGGCGCCCGCTGCGCCTGTGGCGTGAAAAAATCGACTCCGCGGCGGCGCTGGCGATCTGTGCCGAGCGGCCCTCGGTCACGTTCATCGACGGCAAGGCGCTCGAACCGATTCTTGCCTATTACGGCCTTCGTAGCGCAACGGGAGACGACAGCGCCGATCGGGCTGTGGAGCAAAAATTACGAAGCGCCGGATGCGATATCGTCGATTGAATCCTCCGGACGCGCGCTCCGCCGCTCCGGAAGGGCATACGGCACGCCGACAACCTCCTCGATCAATGCGGCATAGCGTCCGGCCGTGGCAATCAGGCTGAAATGGTCGGTCACCGCCTTGTGAAGGCGATGGGGATCGGCCTTTTCGGCCAGGGCGGCGGCGATCGCCGCCTTCCATTGCCGGACGACGGCGTCCGGCCAGTCGAGGTCGATCGGCAAAATGGCTGCGAGGGGCAGCGCTGGATGGGCTGCTTGCCTGCTTGCGATGACCGGGGTGCCGCAGGCCAGGCTTTCGGGAACGACGAGGGGCGTGCCTTCGCTGTGGGCCGGGACGACGACGACCCGTGCGCGTGCATAGAGGCGCGCGATCTCGGCCGGGTCCGGCCGGTCCACGACAAGGATATTGGCGCGCGTGCGTTGTGGCGCTGCCGGGCCGAAACCCGCGCATAGGAAGCGACATTCGGGCATCTGTGCGGCGAGGCGTTCGACCAGTCCGATCCCCTTCTTGACCACGAAGCGGCCGACGAAGAGGACGTCGATGTCCCGCTCCACCTCCTGAATGGAAAAGAGAGAGGTGTCGATGCCATTCTCGATGACGTCGATATTCCGCCCTCTCGCCAGATGCGACAGGCTGTCGCGCTTGGCTGCCGTGACTGCGACGCAGCGGGTCGCCGAGCGCAGCGATGGCCCGAGGACCAGCCGGTTCGCGATGGATTGGGCGGTCCGCATGACGGCCGATGGGCTGTGAACCCAGCCGCTGTGCTTGATCAGGATGGTCGGTATCGCGCGCCGCTGCGCAACCCACTGGGCGATCAGATTTGCCAGATAGAGATTGTCGTGAAGGACGACGACATCGGCCTTCCGCACCGCCTTCGCCAGTGCGAACAGGTCCGCCGGATGAGGGAACAGGAGGGGCAGGCCGGTCAGGCGCTCGACGATGCTGCTCGCGCGCAATGCCAGCGTTCGGTAAGCGAGCCCCGATGGAGCGGGGCCGTGCGCGGCCAGCGTCACGGCAAAACGACCATCCTCTGCCAATCGCCTTGCAAGGTCGTCCGCAACCCGCTCGAGACCGCCGCCATGGTCGATGAAATGGCTGGAGATCATCAGCAATTCGGGCATATGCCCTCTATTGGCACTGTTGCCGAAAATGGGAAGCGATTGTTGTGAAGGCATCCGGGCTTTGCAAATAACGCCGCCGTGGCAACCGGGAGGATCGCGGGCGCGGCGCTGGGGGGCGAGCGCGGCGACTGTTCTGCTGGCGATTCTTCTCGTTGGTCTCGCGGTGCGTTTCGGTGACTTGCGCTGGCATGACGTCGCCAGGCCGGTTCGCGAGCACGGCGCGATATTGTTCCTTGTCTGTGTCGTCTCGATCGGAGGGCAGTCGATCGTCGGCGCGCTGAAATGGCGTTTGCTGCAAAGGCATTTCGCGAACGGCGAAAGCGGTGCCTTTCCGCTTCCCATGCTCGTCTTCTATTCCGCCCTGACCGCTCTTGTCGGACAGGTGGTTCCCACGTTCCTGGCGAGCGGAGCGATCCGCGGCGCGGTTACCCGCCTCCATCTCGAAGGAAGTTTTCTTCAGGGTGCCAGCGTCACCGTTTACGACCAGCTGTTCGATGTGGCGGTTCTGGTCCTTTGCGCCGCTGGCTGTCTGGCCCTGTTTCTGCTGGGCGTGCCGCCGGCCATGGCCATCGCATGCGTCGCGCTTGCATTGGCCTTCACCGTGCTGATTTCCCCCTGGATGTTCCGGTCGATACCGCCCTTATCGGCCGCGCTCCGATTCATTCCCGCCGGTGCGCCGGGGGCGGGCCGGGTCCGGCAGACTTTGCAGTTCGCCCGCGACAAGGGGCTGGATGCGCCCGAAACGACGACGCGCCTCCTGTCGCTCAGCATCGTGCGATATCTGTTCATCGGCCTCCGCTCCGTTGCAGCGGTGCTGTTGATCGGGACCGGCCTGTCGGTGACATCGGCCGTCTGGGGTTTCGCGGTGGTTCAGGGGTCGGCGCTTGCGGCCCTGACTCCCGGCAATCTCGGCATCACGGAATGGGGCTGGGCGGCCGTCGCGGAACTGCTCGATGGTCCCGCCGGACCGATGATTCTGGCGATCCTCGTCCTGCGTATCGTCAACATTCCCGCCACTCTGGCGGTCATGCTGCTCAGCGCTTTCGGCCTGTTCGGCCGTTCCGCTACCGCCGACAGGCGTTAGAGCATCGAGCCTTAAATCTGACCCATCGTCCCGTTCGTGTCGAGCGCAGTCGAGACAATCATCGGCCTTGCGCCACGCCGATGGGTGTCTCGACTGCGCTCGACACGAACGGATGAGGGGCGTTGCAGGTTTATGGCACGCCGCTCTATGGTCTGTGGGGCTTCAGAGTCTATCGCCGCGATATTGTATAAAGCCGTGTTCCCCCGCGAAGGCGGGGGTCCATCTTCGGCCGGTTCCATCTCGGAACCACCGCAGATGGGTCCCCGCCTTCGCGGGGACACACGATAAAGGACAGTCGCAAGATGAATCCCCACACGCCTTAGAAGGACTCGTCATTGCGAGCGGCGAAGCCGCGCGGCAACCCAGAGCAGGCGTAAAGCGCCCTGGATTGCTTCCCCCGGATCAGGTCGGCGTTTATACCCTTGAGACAAGGACGCTGGTGATCCCCGGCGAAAGCCGGGGTCCATGCGAGGCAGGCGCACGTAGCTGGACCCCGGCTTTCGCCGGGGAACGCTTACCTGTCGGAAGGGGATAATTGCCGATCAGGTCCGGGGTCGCAATGACGAAGGGGGTCAATCCAAAGTCATCGGAGTCTAGCTTCCCTTGTCCCGGTGTCGGTCGGCGGCCTTTCCGCGACGCAAGTCCCCCATCGTGTGCGTGCCCGGAATCTGGAGATAGCGTAGCAGCTTCGCTTCCTTGCGTCCGCGCGTGACCGTGTCGAGTATCAGCCCGCTGAACAGGCTGAGGAAAGCCAGGATCATCATCCCGGTGGCCAGAACGGCGGTGGGAAGGCGAGGCACCGTCCCGCTGCGCAGATACTCCGCAATGACCGGGTAGCCGAGCAACAGGGACAAGGCGGCGAGACCCAGGCATGCGACGCCGAACAGCAGGAACGGCCTTTCCTGCTTGAGCAATGTTCCGATCGTCCACAGGATGCGAACGCCGTCGGAAATGGTGCGCAACTTGCTCTCCGATCCGCTCGGGCGATCCTTGAAGCGCGTCGGCATTTCGCCGGTCGGCATGCCGAGTTGCAGGGCGTGGATCGTCAGCTCGGTTTCGATCTCGAACCCCTGCGACATCTGTGGGAAGGATTTGACGAAGCGGCGGGAAAAGATGCGATAGCCGCTCAGCATGTCGCTGAAGCCGCCGCCGAACATCGTGCGCACGAGCGACGTCAGCATCCAGTTGCCGAACCGATGCGCCGGGCGATAGGCGGTCCCGCTGACGTCGACGCGCGTTCCCACGATCATGTCGAGGCCATGTTCGACCAGCCGGTCGACAAGATCGCCGGCGACGGCCGCGTCATAGGTTTCGTCGGCGTCGCACATCACATAGATGTCGGCATCGATATCCGCGAACATGCGGCGGACCACGAAACCCTTGCCTTGCCGGGGTTCGCTGCGCACGACAGCCCCGGCGGCCCGTGCGATGTCCGCCGACCCGTCGCTGCTGTTATTATCGTAGACATAGATTTTCGCGGTCGGCAGCGCGGCGCGGAAGCGTTCGACCACCGTCCGGATCGCGAGCCCTTCGTTGTAGCACGGCAGCAGGACGGCGATGGTCGGCGCGGCGTCGTCATCCAGCGCAAGCGCCGCATCGAATTGGCCGGCACGCATGAACATGTTTCGGACAACTCCCACTTCCGGACCGCTTCAGATGCTTTCCGGAAGCTAGAGGCAATTGGTTAACGGGCTGTTAGAATCCGGATTCCGACTGTCCGGGTCCGGTGAAATTGCGCGGCTATTCCCCCAGATCCACCCCATGCGCCTTCGCCCAGTCGAGATATTGCGCGCGCGGGGTGGAGGAGGGGTGCGCCAGTATCGCCGGAATGTCGGCGCGCAGCGCGCCGAGGTCGAGCGAGCGGATCATCGCCTTGACCCGGCCGACGCCCGCCGGGGTGATCGACAGCCGCTCGATCCCGACGCCGAGCAGTGCCATCGCCTCCAGCGGGCGGCCGCCCATCTCTCCGCACACGCCGAGCTGGACCTTGCTGTCCGCGACGATCCTCACCACGCGCGCGATGTAGCGCATCACCGTCGGCGACAGCCAGTCGTAGCGCTCGGCAAGGCGCGGGTGGGCGCGGTCGGCGGCGAACAGGAACTGGGTGAGGTCGTTGGTGCCGATCGACAGGAAGTCGAGATGCGGCAGCATCAGGTCGAGCGTTTCGATCAGCCCCGGCACCTCCAGCATCGCGCCATAGCGGATCGCGGCGGGCAGCTTCTTGTCATGCTGTTTCAGCCAGGCGCGCTGGCGAACGAACAGATCGCGCGCGGCTTCATATTCCCACGGTTCGGACACCATCGGGAACATGACGTTCAGCGTCCGCCCGGCGGCCGCCTCCATCAGCGCGCGCGCCTGGACCTTGAGCAGGCCTTCGCGGTCGAGCGCGAGGCGCAGCGCGCGCCAGCCCATCGCCGGATTCTCCTCCAGCGCATTCTCGTCGACATTCATGTAGGGCAGCGACTTGTCGCCGCCGATGTCGACGGTGCGGAAGACCACCGGGCGGTCGCCCGCCGCGTCGAGCACGTCGCGATAGAGCCGCTGCTGCCGCTCGCGCTGGGGCAGGGTGGCGGAAACGAGGAACTGGAACTCGGTGCGGAACAGCCCGATCCCGCCGGCGCCGGTCAGGTCGAGCGCGGCAATGTCCTCGCGCAATCCGGCGTTGATCATCAGCTCGATCGGCACGCCGTCGCGGGTGACCGCGGGCAGGTCGCGCAGCGCCGCGAGGCTCGCGCGGCGCTTCTGCGACAGTTCGAGCTTGGCGTCGAACGCGTCCTGCACCGCCTGCGTCGGGCGGACGTGCAGCGTTCCGGCGCCCGCGTCGAGCAGCAGCAGGTCGCCTTCGCGGACCGCGGTGCGCACCGCGCGGGCGCGGCCGAGCACCGGCACCCCCATCGCGCGCGCGACGATGATGACATGCGCGGTCAGCGAGCCTTCCTCGAGCACCACGCCCTTGAGCCGCCGCCGGTCATATTCGAGCAGTTCGGCGGGCCCCAGGTTGCGCGCGATCAGGATCGAATCGTGCCGCAGGCCCATCTGCGCCGCGGTGCCCATCTGTCCCGACACGATGCGGATCAGCCGGTTCGACAGATCCTCCAGATCGTGCATGCGGTCGCGCAGCAGCGGGTCGTCGATCTGGCGCATCCGCATCCGGGTGCGCTGCTGGACGCGCTCGATCGCCGCCTCGGCGGTCAGGCCGCTGTCGATCGCCTCGTTGATCCGCCGCGACCAGCCCTCGTCATAGGCGAACATCTTGTAGGTTTCGAGAACCTCCTCATGCTCGTCGCCGATGCCGAACTCGGCCTGGCTGGCCATGCGGTCGATCTGCTCGCGCATCTTGTCGAAGGCGGCGTAAACGCGGTGGCGCTCGGCCTCTATGTCATCGGCGACCGTGTGTTCGATGGTGATGCGCGGCTGGTGGAACACCGCGATGCCGGCCCCCATGCCGTCGACGAGCTTCTGGCCGGTCAGCCGCTGCGCCGACTGATCGGCGGCCGCGGCGTCGATCCGCGCGGTGGTGTCGACGAGGTCGGCGTTGGCGATCAGTTCGGACAGCACCATCGCGACGGTCTGCAGCGTCTCGATCTCGATCTCTTCATAGCGGCGCGGGTCGCTCTGCTGGACGCAAAGCACCCCGACCGCCTGCTCGCGGCGGATGATCGGGACGCCGGCGAAGCTGTGGAACAGTTCCTCGCCGGTTTCCGGGCGATAGGAAAAGTCCGGGTGCGCGGCCGCCTCGTCGAGGTTCAGCGTCTCGATCTGCTGCGCGATCGTGCCGACCAGCCCCTCGCCGAGCGCGAGGCGGGTGACGTGCACCGCATCCTGGTTGAGGCCGCGCGTCGCATAGAGTTCGAGCGTGCCGCCGCGCAGCAGATAGATCGAGCAGACCTCGCTGTGGAGGCATTCGCCGATGATGCCGACGACCTGGTTGAGCTTGCCCTGCGCATTGGTGCGCGACGCCATCACCTCGTGCAGCCGCGTCAGGATCGTGCGGGCCGACTGCGCGGCGGTCGAGGGCGGGGGAGGGGCATTGGTCATCGCCAGCCCTGCTATCAGAAGCCCGGCGGCAACGCCATCGCTGCCGCGCGCATCCCCCTGCGAAAAGGCTCAGCCGTCGACCGGCGCCGTGACCGTGCCGGTCGCCGGCTGCACCGCGGTGTCGATCGCCGGCGTCGTCATGATCGCCGGCGCCGGGGCATATTTGGCGTCCCACGCCGCGACGTCGGCCTGATACCGGGCATAGGCCTCATAGAAATCGACGAAGGGCTGGTCGAGCCGCGCGAGCAGCGTCCCCGCCTGTTCGACGACCTGCGCGCTGGGGGAGGTCGAGACGAGCTGCGCGACCTCGTTGGCGCGCGGGCAGAAATCGCGCTGCGCCGGGGGCTGCGCGAAATAGTTGAAAAGCTGCGTCGACAGCTTGTCGCGCGCCGAGATGCCGTTGGTCTTCGTTTCCTTGCCGAGCTCGCTGATCACCGTCTTTTCGGTCGAACGGATCACCTTGGCATGCGTCTTGATGATGTTGTTGTAGGCCGAGACCAGCGTCGCTTCCTCGAGCCCGCGGCACCCGATCGCGGCGACGTTGAGCCCGATCTTGAGCTGCCAGAAGGCGCGGTCGCCGCTGAGGTTGCTGTTCGCGGTGACGAAGCGGCCGTCGAGCGCGCGGCCCGGCAGGATCTGGGTCAGCGAGGCGCTGCCCGGCGGCAGCGGACGCGGCGGCACCACGATCACCACCGGCGGCGGTGGCGGCGGCGGGGGCGGTGGCGGCGGCGGCTTCGGGGCGCAGGCGGCGACGCTCGCCAGCAGCCCGGCTACGATGATCTTGCGCGACAATTTCATGACCTTCTCCCCAACCGCACCTGCGATGCGGCGTCAACCCCGAGTTTGCAAGGCCGCTTCGGCCTGCCGTGCCAGCGACGCGATAATCTCTGCGACGCTCTCTTCGCCTGTTACCATGCCGACAGATTGCCCTGCCATTAACGAGCCGTTTTCGACGTCGCCGTCGATCACCGCGCGGCGCAGCGCGCCCGCCCAGTAATGCTCGATCTCGAGCTGGGCGGCGGCCATGTCGACCGTCCCGGCGTCGAGCAGGTTCGCGACCTCGCGCTGCTTGGCGGTGAAGGCTTCGGTCCCGGCGTTCTTGAGCGCGCGGACCGGGATCACCGGCAGGCGCGGGTCGATCTGCACGCTGGCGATCGCGTCGCGCGCCGAGGCGCGGATGAAGGCCTTCTTGAAGGCCGGGTGCGCGATGCTTTCGGTCGCGCAGACGAAGCGCGTGCCGAGCTGGACGCCCGAAGCCCCCATTTCCAGATAGCCGGCGATCGCCTCGCCGCGGCCGATGCCGCCCGCGACGAAGATCGGCACCTCGCCCGCCAGTTCGGGCAATATCTCCTGCGCGAGGACGCTGGTCGAGACGGGGCCGATATGGCCGCCCGCCTCCATCCCCTCGATCACCAGCGCATCGACGCCCGAGCGGACCAGCTTCTTTCCCAGCGCCAGCGTCGGCGTGAAGCAGATGACCTTCGCGCCCGATGCCTTGATCGCCTCGAGGCTGCCCTTCGGCGGCAGGCCCCCCGCCAGCACGACATGCCCGACGCCGTGGCTGGTGCACACGGCGATCAGATCGAAAAGCTGCGGGTGCATGGTGATCAGGTTGACGCCGAAGCCGCGCTTCGCGAGCGCCTTGGTCGCCGCGATCTCCGCATCGAGCAGTTCGGGAGTCATCGCGCCGCAGGCGATGACGCCGAAACCGCCGGCATTGCTGATCGCGCTGACCAGGTGACGCTCCGAAACCCAGCTCATCGCGCCGCAGAGGATGGCGTAATCGCTGCCGAGAAGTTCGGTGCCGCGTGCCATCAGTTCGTTCAATTTGCTCATCGCAAGCGCCTTTGCCAGCAGCGGGGCCCGCGTGCAATTGGATTGCGCCCGCGATGGCGGCATTTGCCTGCGGATATCAATCATGGCCGGTCCGTCGTCAGGCGCTGTGCGGTTCTGTTTCACGCAAAGGCGCAAAGGCGCGAAAAAAATCTTACACAAAGACACCAAGAGGGCGTGTCTGCCGCAAATGGCGACTGCCGCAGCAGGCGGTGTTTCTAAAAGGAGAAAACCGCTTCGCGGTGGGAACGCGACGGGGCAGAGCAAGCCGCCCTCTTGGTGTCTTTTTGTGAGATTTTTCTCCCTTCACACCCATAAACCCACGTCTTCGCGCCTTTGCGTGAAATCAACCGGCACCGCCCTTTCAGGCGAGCGCCGGGCCATGGATGCAGCATGACGAGACGAGAGGGTGGGGGTGCCGTCAGGCGCCGGGATCCGTTCGGCGTGGCAATTCGTCCTTTCGCCGCAGAAAGCAAATCAATCATTGTCAACCAAAACAGTTGGCATATGCTTGGCCTCGAATCAGATCAGGGAAAGGGAAATTATGTCTGCTTCATCCGACAAGGCCCCGGGCCAGCGCGAACCGGTGCCCCGCGCGATCCAGACGGTGCTCGACGCGCTCGAAAAGCTGCGCTTCGGCGCGATCCAGCTCACCGTCCACGAAGGGCGGCTGGTGCAGGTCGATGTGACCGAACGGCACCGCTACCCCAACTGATCCAAGCTCCCGACCGGGGGATATTCTCCCACGACTGCCGCAGACCGGACCACCGGATGTGGCAATTTTCTTGCAACAGGAAATTGCCATGACTGCCCGATATTCTTCCGTCCGCCGGACCTTTCCGGCATCCTATTGGACCCTTGCCCTTGCCCTGCTGTTCGCGGCAGAGCCCGCCGCCGCACAGGAGGCCGGCGATGCGCCCCGGCCCGATGCGGCCCTCGATGCGGCCCCCAATGCCCAAGGCAGCGGCAGCTATGGCGGCGACATCGTCGTCACCGCGCGCCGCCGCGCCGAAACCGCGCAGGACGTGCCGATCGCCATTTCGGTCGTCGGCGGCGACCAGATCGACAACACCGGCAGCTTCAACGTCGGGCGGCTCCAGCAACTGGCGCCGACGCTGCAATTCTATTCGTCGAACCCGCGCAATACCGCGGTCAACATCCGCGGCATCGGCGCGCCTTTCGGCCTGACCAACGACGGGATCGAGCAGGGGGTCGGCATCTATGTCGACGACGTCTATTATTCGCGCGTCGCTTCCGCGACCTTCGACTTCCTCGACGTCGCGCAGATCGAGGTGCTGCGCGGGCCGCAAGGCACGCTCTATGGCAAGAACACCACCGCCGGCGCGATCAACATCACGACCAACCAGCCGACCTTCGATTTCGAGGGCAAGGCCGAGATCAGCATCGGCAATCTGAATTTCAAGCAGGCGAAGGCCGCCATCTCGGGCCCGCTCACCGACCATCTCGCGGCGCGCATCGCGCTTTCTTCGACCAGCCGCCGCGGTACCATCTATAACGTCACCACCGACCGCTGGGTCCAGAGCCAGGACAATATCGGCATTCGCGGCCAATTGCTGTGGCAGCCGAATGATGATCTCAGCGTCACCCTGTCGGGCGACTGGAGCAAGCAGGATGCGGTATGCTGCGCCTCGGTATTCGTCCGCACCGGCGCGACGCAGCGCCCACTGAACCGCCAATATGCCGCGCTGGCCGCGGCGCAGGGCTATACCGTGCCGAGCACCAATCCCTATGACCGGCTGACCGACCTCGACGCCAGCCTCAACGCCGGGAACGAGATCGGCGGTGTCGCGCTGCGCGTCAAATGGGACGTGGGCCCCGGCACGCTGACCTCGGTCACCGCGTGGCGCTATTGGGATTGGCAGCCCGAGAACGATCGCGACTTCACCGGCCTGCCGATCGTCACCAAGTCGCAGAACCCGTCGCAGCAGAACCAGTATACGCAGGAATTGCGCTATAATTATACCGGCGACCGCTTCGACTTCGTGCTCGGCGGCTTCTACTATTACCAGCGCATCGACACGCAGGGGACCGAACAGCACGGCCCGGCGTCGAGCCGCTGGACGCTCAATCCAGGAAGCGATTCGACGCTCTTCGATCCGCTGGTGACCGGTTGCGGCCCGAGTGCGTCGAACCAGCTTGCTTGCACCCCGTCGGTGCTCGACGGGCTGACCGCGATCAATACCCAGTTCCTGAAAAATACCAGC
Source organism: Sphingopyxis sp. 550B (assembly GCF_057401805.1). Lineage (NCBI taxonomy): Bacteria > Pseudomonadati > Pseudomonadota > Alphaproteobacteria > Sphingomonadales > Sphingopyxidaceae > Sphingopyxis > Sphingopyxis sp. 550B. The sequence goes on from NZ_CM171610.1 coordinate 1,940,049, forward strand.
GCCGCGCTGTTCGTGAAGGCGAGCTGGAAGATCAGCGACCAGTTCACGATCCAGCCCGGCGTCCGGCTGAACTACGACAAGAAGGAGGGCTTTTATCAGCGGCGCGTCTTCGCGGGCGACGGGACGCCGGTCGTTTTCGGGCCGACCGACGCGGTCACGCTCGCGCGGCTCGGCGTGTTCGCGCCGCAGGAATATGCGCCCGAGTTCAGCGACTGGAACTTCAGCTATGACCTGACCGCGACATACAAGGCGACGCGCGACCTGCTCTTCTATGCGACCTATGCCAAGACGTTCAAATCGGGCGGGATCAACCAGAATGGCGTGCCGAACGATGCGAACAACAATCCGCTGCTCGGCGCCGCGACGGTGAAGCCGGAGTCGGTCAATCACTATGAGGTCGGCATCAAGACGGAGTTCTGGGATCGCCGCGCGACCTTCAACCTCACCGCCTTCCGCACCGACATCAAGAATTTTCAGGCCAATGTGAACAACGGCCAGTTCGGCGTGCTGCGCGGCTATCTTGCCAATGCGGGGAAGGTGCGGACGCAGGGCGTCGAGGGCGATTTCTCGATCCGTCCGAGCGAACGCTTCCGGGCCTATGTCAACGGCGCCTATACGGACGCCAAATATGTGAAATTCGTCGATGCGCCGTGCGCGCCTGAACAGTCGGGTGGGACGACCAGTCCGCCGAACTGCGATGTTTCGGGCCAGCGGCTGCCGGGGGTTTCGAAATGGGCCTTTTCCTTCGGGGCCGAGGTCAATGCGGAGTCGAAGCTCGTCGACCAGGATGGGCAGTTCTATTTCGGCTATGACGGCAGCTATCGGTCGGACTGGTCGTCGAACCCGACGCCGTCGGCCTATACCTGGGTCAAGGGCTATTCGCTGTCGAACTTCCGCGCCGGGTTCCGGACGGAGAGCGGCTTCGACCTCTTCGCCTGGGTCCGCAACGCCTTCGATCAGAATTATATCGACCAGCTCAGCGTCGGGCCGGGCAATACGGGCCTGATTACCGGCCTGCCCGGCGACCCGCGCACATGGGGCGGAACGATCAAGGCGCGTTTCTGACCGGCGCAGCAAAAAGGGGCCGTCCCGGCTGGGGCGGCCCCTTTTTCATGCAGTCTTGTCAGCGCTGCTGCGGTTCGCGATTCTGCTGATCGCGGCGCGGCTGTTCGCCCTGCTGGCGGTTCTGACCGCCCTGCTGCTGCTGCTGTTGCTGCTCGCGACCCTGATCGCGGCCTCCCTTCTGGGGGTTCTGACCCTGCTGGTTCGGGTTGGCCATTTTCAGTCTCCTGCAAAATGCCGCAGGCATACCGTCATGCTGCGGCGAACAGGAAACTCGCGGGACCGGTCCAATGTTCCCCGTCTGCGACGGACCGATGGGGATGCGTCGACAGGTCGCGGGAGAGACTGTTATTCGGCATCGAGCCCGTAGGCGGTGTGCAGCACGCGTACCGCGAGTTCGGTCTCGTCCTCGTCGATCAGCACGCTGACCTTGATCTCGCTGGTCGAGATGGCCTGGATGTTGATGCCACGGTCCGCGAGCGCGCGGAACATCGTGCTCGCGACGCCGGCATGGCTCTTCATCCCGACGCCAACGACGCTGATCTTCGCGACCTTGTCGTCCGACAGGATACGATTGAAGCCGATCTTGTCCTTCGCGGCCTCCAGCAGGTCGATCGAGCGGATGAGGTCGGTTTCGGGCACGGTGAAGGTCACGTCGGTCTCGCCCTTGTCGCGGCCGACATTCTGGATGATCATGTCGACGTTGATCCCCGCCGCGGCCAGCGGGCCGAAGATGCTGGCGACCGCGCCCGGGCGGTCGGGCACGCGGGTGACGATGATCTTCGCCTCATTCTTGGCCAGAGCGATGCCGGTGATGAGCTGCCGTTCCATGTGGAGTTCCTCTATTTCCTGATCGCTGACGATCATCGTGCCCCGCTTCGGCGCCTCGTCGCCCTCGACGAAGCTGGAGAGCACCTGCACGCGCACGCCTTCCTTCATCGCGAGCCCGACCGAGCGGGTCTGGAGCACCTTGGCGCCGACGCTCGCCAGTTCGAGCATTTCCTCATAGGTCACATAATCGAGCTTGCGGGCGCGCGCGACGATGCGCGGATCGGTGGTGTAGACGCCGTCGACGTCGGTATAGATGTCGCAGCGGTCCGCCTTTACTGCCGCCGCGACCGCGACCGCGCTGGTGTCCGACCCGCCGCGGCCGAGCGTCGCGATGCGGCCGTCCTCCATCAGGCCCTGAAAGCCCGGGATCACCGCCACTTCGCCGCGCGCCATCGCCGCAGACAGCGCGCCGGTCTCGATCTCGTGGATGCGGGCGCGGGCGTGGACCTCTTCGGTGCGGATCGGCAATTGCCAGCCGAGCCAGCTTCGCGCCGGCGTGCCCATCGCCTGCAGGGTCAGCGCGAGCAGGCCCGACGTCACCTGTTCGCCCGATGCGACGACGACGTCATATTCGGCGGGGTCGTAGCGCGGGTTCGCCTCGCGGCAGAAATTGACGAGCCGATCGGTCTCGCCCGCCATCGCGGAGACGACCACGGCGACCTCGTTGCCCTGGGCCACTTCGCGCGCGACGAGTTTCGCGACGGTGCGAATCCGCTCGGTGCCCGCCATCGACGTGCCTCCGAATTTCATCACGATCCGCGCCATCTCGTCCTGCCTTCCGCAACTGGTATCGCCTGCAACTTTTCCGTGGAATCCTGCGGGCGCGCCGCTGTTAGGCAAGGGGAGGGGCTATGGCAAGGCGGCGAGCGGGCGGCGGGGATATATTTTCTTGGCCGCGGGCAATCGCAGGCGTTCCGATGCCGCGTCGACCGTGGCCGGACGGCAATTTTCTTGCGTCGCCGGGGCAGGAGTGCCACATCGCTGGGCATGAACGCCGCGACGATCGATCCGCAGGAAGCCGCCCATTTCGGGGCGCTCGCCGCCGACTGGTGGGACCCGCGCGGGTCCTCGGCGATGCTCCATCGCCTGAACCCGGTACGCCTCGCCTATATCCGGGAGCAGATCGACGCGCACTGGCACGCCGACAGCCGCGAGCGCCGTCCGCTTGCCGGCAGGTCCGCGCTCGACGTCGGCTGCGGCGCCGGGCTACTCGCCGAGCCGCTGGCGCGCATGGGCGCGGCGGTGACGGGCGTCGACGCGGCGCCCGAGAATATCGGCGCGGCGCGCGCGCATGCGGCGGGGCAGGGGCTGGCGATCGCCTATCACGCGGGCGAACTGGCCGCGCTGCCGCCCGCGACCTTCGACCTCGTCACCTCGATGGAGGTGGTCGAGCATGTCGCCGACCCGGCCGCCTTCGTCGCCGAACTGGCGGCGCGGCTCGCGCCGGGCGGGCTGATGATCCTGTCGACGCCGAACCGCACGACGCTGTCGAAGCTGCTGCTCGTCGAGGCGGCCGAGCGGGTCGGCGCGGTGCCGCGCGGCACCCACGACTGGGATCGCTTCCTGCGGCCCGACGAGCTGACCGGCCTGATCGAGGGGGCGGGGCTGGAGGTGGTCGACCGCACTGGCCTGTCGCCGTCGCCGGCGCGGGGGTTCAAGCTCGGCGGCAGCGAGGCGCTCAACTATCTGCTGACGGCGCGGCGCCGGGGGTAGATGGGACGGGCCCGCATTCCGTGGCGCGTCAAAAGTCCACGTCTTCGTAGTATTTCGGCGGGGTAACGATCTCCATCCGCTCGGCGAGCAGCGGGCGGAAGCTGGGGCGCGACTTGAGCCCCGAATACCAGCCCTTGGTCTGCTCGTGCCCGGTCCAATCGATACCGCCCAGATAGTCGGCGACCGAGATGTGCGCGGCGGCGGCGAGGTCGGCGAGGCTCATCGTCGCGCCGGCGAGCCAGGTGCGGTGGTCGATCAGATAATCGACATAGTCGAGGTGGTTGTTCGCCGCCTTCATCGCCTCGCGCAGCGCGCCGCCGTCGGGGGGCTGGCGGTGGACGATGCGCTTCTGCATCCGCTCGAACAGTAGCGGGCCCGTCACCTCGTAGAAGAAATCCTGGTCGAACCACGCGACCAGGCGGCGGATCTCGGCACGCTGCGCGGCGGTGCCGTTGATCATCGCCTTGCCCTCGACCGTCTCCTCGAAATATTCGGCGATCGCGTTGCTGTCGATCAGCACCTGCCCGCGACCCTCGTCGACCATCACCGGGGTGCGGCCGGCGGGATTGAGGTCGATGAACTCGTCGCGCCGCTCCCACGGCGACTCGCGCAGCAATTCATAGCCGACCCCTTTTTCGCCCAGCAAAAGCCTGATCTTGCGGGAGAAGGGACAAAGCGGGAATTGATAGAGCTGCCACATGGCTTCGACATAGCGGCTGCGGGGCGCAACGGCTATGGCGGTTTTCAGCGTCGCGCGGCGTCGCGTTCGCGTTCCCATTGGGCGGCAAGGTCGCGCGCCATGTCCTTGAGGACCGGGGCATAGGCCGCCAGCGCCGAGGCCGCGTGGCCGGCCATGCGCGCGCCGGCGCGAACGTCGTCGCCCATCCGCTCGGCATAATAGGGATCGTCCTTGCCCGCGACCTCGCCCAGCGTCGCGTCGGGCGGGATGTAGGCGGCGTCGGATTCGGGGTCGATCTGCGCCACGGCCTGCGCGAGCGGGCCGACGTTGAGCTGCATCAGCGCCCCGATCAGCGCCGTCACCGTGTCGGCCATGCGATCCTGGAGCAGGGGGTCGTTCAGCGCCGCGACGGCGCCGCGCGTATCATGTTCGCCCGCCGCCGCAGGCAGCGGCGCCGCGAGCGCGAGCGCGAGCAGGGGGAGGGCAGCGATGGTCCAGCGCATGGCGTCGTCCTTTCGACCGGAAATCGAAGCGCGGATCATAGGCGCGAGTCGCTTTCGCTGCGCTGAACGCGGCATGCCGTCCATGCCGCGTCCGCGTCATTCCGCCGCTTCGACCGCGATATCGGAGTCGCTCAGCGGGTGGGCGAGGCGGGCGACCATCTCCTTCGGACAGACCTGCCAGAACTGCGCGCGGCGGCGGTCCCAGTCGGACAGGATTTCGGCCGACCAGCGGCTGCCCGTCGCCGCGGCATGCTCGGCGATCAGCGTCTTCAGCACGCCTTCCCAATGCGCGCTGTCGAGCCGCTGCCACTGGATCGATTCGCCGTTCGCATGGCGTTCGAAGCTGCCGTCCTCGTCGAGGACGAAAGCCATGCCGCCGGTCATGCCGGCGCCGAAGTTCGAGCCGACGGGGCCGAGGATCACCGCGGTGCCGCCGGTCATATATTCGCAGCCGTTCGCGCCGCAGCCCTCGATCACGACGCGCGCGCCCGAGTTGCGCACCGCGAAGCGCTCGCCCGCCTGCCCCGCGGCGAGCAGCGTGCCCGCGGTCGCGCCATAGAGGACGGTGTTGCCGACGATGCTGTTGTGCTGGCTGACCAGCGGGCTCGACACGGTCGGGCGCACGACGATGCGGCCGCCCGACAAGCCCTTGCCGACATAGTCGTTGGCGTCGCCGAACACCTCGAGCGTGATGCCGCTGCACAGAAAGGCGCCGAGCGACTGGCCCGCGGTGCCGCGCAGACGCACCTGGACATGGTCGTCGGCCAGCCCGTTCATCCCGAACCGCGCGGTGATCTCCGCCGACAGCCGGGTGCCGACGGCGCGGTGCGTGTTGCGGACATTGTAGGTGAGCTGCATCCGCTCGCCGCGCTCGAACAGCGGCTTCGCGTCGCTCAGTATCTGCGCGTCGAGGCTGTCGGGCACCGGGTTGCGGAAGTTCGGACCCTGCGACCGGCGTTCCTCGTCGGGCGCGTCGACCTTGGCCAGCAGCGGGTTGAGGTCGAGATCGTCGAGATGCTCGGCGCCGCGGCTGACCTGACGCAGCAGTTCGGTGCGCCCGATCACCTCGTCGAGGCTGCGGCAGCCGAGTCTGGCGAGGATCTCGCGCACCTCCTCGGCGATGAAGGTCATCAGATTGATGACCTTTTCGGGGCTGCCGCCGAATTTGGCGCGCAGCTTTTCGTCCTGGGTGCAGATGCCGACCGGGCAGGTGTTCGAATGGCACTGGCGCACCATGATGCAGCCCATCGCGACGAGGCTGAGCGTCCCGATGCCGAACTCCTCGGCGCCGAGGATCGCCGCGATCACGATGTCGCGGCCGGTCTTGAGCCCGCCGTCGGTGCGCAGGCGGATACGATGGCGCAGCCCGTTGAGGGTCAGCACCTGATTGACCTCCGACAGCCCCATTTCCCACGGGGTGCCGGCATATTTGATGCTGGTCTGCGGACTGGCGCCGGTACCGCCGGTGTTGCCCGAGACGAGAATGACGTCGGCGTGCGCCTTGGCGACGCCCGCCGCGACGGTGCCGATGCCCGCGGAGCTGACGAGCTTCACGCAGACGCGCGCGCGCGGGTTGATCTGCTTGAGGTCGTAGATGAGCTGCGCGAGGTCCTCGATCGAATAGATGTCGTGGTGCGGCGGCGGGGATATGAGCATCACGCCCGGTGTCGAATGGCGCAGCCGCGCGATGAACTCGGTGACCTTGAAGCCCGGAAGCTGTCCGCCCTCGCCGGGCTTGGCGCCCTGCGCGACCTTGATCTCTATCTCGTCGCAGGCGCCCAGATATTCGGCGGTGACGCCGAAACGGCCGCTGGCGATCTGCTTGATGTTGCTGTTGGCATTGTCGCCGTTCGGATAGGGATGATAGCGCGCGCTGTCCTCGCCGCCTTCGCCCGACACCGCCTTCGCGCCGATGCGGTTCATCGCGATCGCCAGCGTCTCGTGCGCCTCCGGCGACAGCGCGCCGAGCGACATGCCGGGGGTGACGAAGCGCTTGCGAATCTCGGTGATCGCCTCGACGCTGTCGAGCGGGACGCCCTGCTGCGGAAAGTTGAATTCGAGCAGGTCGCGCAGATAGACGGGCGGCAGATCGTCGACCCCGCGCGAGAATTGCAGATAGGTCGAATAGCTGTCGGTCGCGACCGCGGTCTGGAGCAGGTGCATGAGCTGCGCCGAATAGGCGTGCGCCTCGCCCCCCGCGCGCTGGCGGTAGAAACCGCCGACGGGCAGCGCGATGACACGATTGTCGAACGCCGCCTCGTGCTTGTCGGTCGCGTTGATGAACAGCGACTGATAGCCTTCGCCCGAAATCTTTGCCGGCATGCCGGGGAAGAGATCGTTGACGAGCGCGCGCGACAGGCCGACCGCCTCGAAATTATAGCCGCCGCGATAGCTGGAGATCACCGCGATCCCCATCTTCGCCATGATCTTGAGCAGCCCGTCGTTGATCGCCTTGCGGAAGCGGGCGCGGCAGTCGTCGAGCGACAGGTCGCCGAACAGGCCGCGCGCGTGGCGGTCGGCGATGCTCGCCTCGGCCAGATAGGCGTGGACGGTGGTTGCGCCGACGCCGACCAGCACCGCGAAGGCGTGGGTGTCGAGCACCTCGGCCGAGCGGATGTTGATCGAGGCATAGCTGCGCAGCCCCTTGCGGACCAGGTGAGTGTGGACCGCGGCGGCGGCGAGCACCATCGCGACGCCGACGCGGTCGGGGCCGATGGCCTGGTCGGTCAGGAACAGCTCGCTGCGCCCGGCGCGCACCGCGTCCTCCGCCTCGCGGCGGATGCGCGCGATCGCGTCGCGCAGCGCCGAGGCGTCGTCGCCGGCGGCGAAGGTGCAGTCGATGTCGGCGACCGCGTCGCCGAAATAGGCGCGCAGCCGATCCCAGTCGTCGCCGACGAGCACCGGTGAATCGATGACGAGGACGTGCGCGCTCTGCCCCTTTTCGTCGAGGATGTTGCCGAGGTTGGAGAAGCGGGTGTTGAGGCTCATCACATGCCGTTCGCGCAGGGAGTCGATCGGCGGGTTGGTGACCTGGCTGAAATTCTGGCGAAAGAATTGCGCGACGTGGCGCGGCTTGTCCGAGATGACCGCGAGCGGCGTGTCGTCGCCCATCGATCCGATCGCTTCCTTGGCATCCTCGACCATCGGCGACAGGATCAGTTCCATGTCCTCCATCGTCAGGCCCGCCGCGACCTGGCGGCGCAGCAGTTCGGCGCGGTCCCACGCGGGAAGGCTGGCCTTGCCGCCCTTCGGCAGGTCGGCCATGGTACGGAAGCCCTTGACGCGCGAGGCATAGTCCTGCGCGCCGGCGATGCGGTCCTTGATCGCGCGATCCTCGTAAAGCGTTCCTTCGTCGAGGTCGACCGCGATCATCTGGCCGGGGCCGAGGCGGCCCTTCTTGCGGATGCTCGCCTCCGGCAGCAGCACCATGCCGCTTTCCGATCCGACGACGAGCAGATTGTCGGCGGTCAGCGTGTAGCGCAGCGGGCGCAGCGCGTTGCGGTCCATCCCCGCCACCGCCCAGCGGCCGTCGGTCATCGCCAGCGCGGCGGGGCCGTCCCACGGCTCGGTGACGCTGGCGAGATAGGCGTACATCGCCTTGTGCGCGTCGGGGATATCGTCGTCGTGCCCCCATGCCTCGGGAACGAGGATCAGCTTCGCGGTCGGCGCGTCGCGGCCGGCGCGGCACAGCGTCTCGAACACCGCGTCGAGCGCCGCGGTGTCGCTGGCGCCCGCGGGGATCACCGGCTTGATGTCCTCCGAATGCTCGCCGAAGGCGAGGCTCGCCATCTTGATCTCGTGGCTCTTCATCCAGTTGCGGTTGCCGCGGATCGTGTTGATCTCGCCGTTATGGGCGAGGCAGCGGAAGGGCTGGGCCAGCCACCATTGCGGGAAGGTGTTGGTCGAATAGCGCTGGTGGAAGATCGCGACCCGGCTTTCGAACAGGCGGTTGGTCAGGTCGGGATAGAAATCGGCCAGGCTCTCGGCCAGGAACAGCCCCTTGTAGATGATCGAGCGACCCGACAGGGAGCAGATATAGAAATCGTGGATCTGCGCCGCGATCACCTTCTTCTCGATCCGGCGGCGGACGAGATAGAGCTGCTTTTCGAATTCGGCGAGCGACTGTTCCTCGGGCAGCGGACCGGCGATCATGATCTGCTCGATCTCCGGGCGCGTGCGCTGCGCCTTGTCGCCGATCACCGACACGTCGACGGGCACCTGCCGCCAGCCGTAGATGGTGTAGCCCGCATCGATGATCTCCGCCTCGACGATCGTCCGGCACGCTTCCTGCGCGCCCAGGTCGGTGCGCGGCAGGAAGACCATGCCGACGGCGAGGCGGTTCGGGCGCACCTTGTGCCCCGACGCCGCGATCGCATCGTCGAAGAAGCGTTCGGGCAGGTCGACATGGATGCCCGCCCCGTCCCCCGTCTTGCCGTCGGCATCGACCGCGCCGCGGTGCCACACCGCGCGCAGCGCCTCGATCGCCGCATCGACGACGCGGCGCGACGGCTTGCCGTCGGTCGCGGCGACCAGCCCGACGCCGCAGGCATCGGATTCGAGGTCGGGGCGATACATGCCGGTTTCGGCGAGCCGCGCATGGTCGGGGGTGGGGTAATGGGTCATGTCTTCGTTCCTGACTATGAGGTCGGATCGGTCATGCCGAGCCGCTTGCGCGCGTTGGCGGCGGCACTCTGTTCGGCTTCGTAGGTTGCCGCTTCCAGTTCCTCGACCGCCTTGCGGTCGGCCTCGGACCAGTTGGAGCGGTCGTGGCCCGCGTCGTAATCGTCCGCGGCTGCGGCCGCCGCATCGGCGGCCGCGTCGACGGCATCGTCGGTATAGCTCCATTCGTCGCTGGCCGCGGCTTCGGTGGTCTCGACCGGCGCATTCCACGAATCGCGCGTTTCCTTGAGCGTCTTGACGTCGACCTTGAGCAGTTTGGCGAGCTTGCGCAGTTCGGCGTCGCTCAGGTCGGCCAGCGCGCGTTCCTTCGGCAGCTCCTTGAGCTGACCCTCGACCTGCGGCGCGCGGTCGATGACCTTGTCCGCCAGCGGCGGAACGGCCTTGATCATCGCCAGCATCACCTCCGGATCGGCCTGCAGTGCCATCCATTCGCGGGCATAGGCCTGGCCGGCGGGGGTGGCGAAGAAGGCGTTGAACTGGCCGAGCTGGTCGGCGGCGAAGGTGCGGGCATAGGCGCGCGCAAGCCCCGCGCGCATCGGCGGTTCGAGGTCGGCGAGCACCTCGCTGATCACCGGCTTGATGACGGCGGTCACCTGCTCTTCGCGCTGCTTGCGATGGGGGTCGAACAGGTCGGCGATCGCCTGCTTGCTCGGCGCGTCGAGCGCGGCGATCGTGTCGCTGTCGACGCCGGTCTTGATGCCGATCATCAGGTCCGACGCGCCGTCGACCTGCGCCATGATCGACTTGAAGACCTTGCCGTAGAGATTGTCGAGCATCCGCTCGAGGCTGCCCGCGGGAATCAGCGCGGCCGTCGTCTGCTGCGCGAGCGCGAGCTGCGCGGGGTCGATCGGCGGCAGCGTGTCGGTTGCGAATATCCTTTCGACGAGCGCGATGGCTTCGTCCATTTCCTTGCGCATCCGCGCCTTGGCATCGGCAAGGCTGCTTTCGCTCAGCATCGAATCGTCGGCGACGACCTCTGCCGCCGGCGCTTCCTCGGGTTCGGCCCAGGCGGGCGCGGCGGGGGACAGCAGCGCGACGGTGCCGGCGAGCGCCAGCGATTTCCAGCTCGACATGGTCATGATTCCTTCCTGTTGATCATGCCGCCTTCTTTTCGGTTTTTGCCTTGACCTTCAACCACTTTGCCATCTGTTCGCTGACGTCGCGGCCGTCGCGGATGCCCCAGACGACCAGGCTGGCGCCGCGCACGATGTCGCCCGCGGCGAACACGCCGGGCAGGCTGGTCATCATCGTCTGGTGATCGACGCGCAGCGTGCCCCAGCGCGTGACGCTGAGGTCGGGGGCGCCGAACAGGTGCGGCAGTTCCTCCGGGTCGAAACCGAGCGCCTTGATCACCATGTCGGCGGGTAGGTCGAAGCTGCGGCCCGGATCGGGCTCGGGGTTGCGGCGGCCGCTCGCGTCGGGCGCGCCGAGGCGCATGCCCTGCGCCGCGACCTGCCGGACCGCCTTGTCGGCGGTGAAGCGCTCGGGCGCCGCCAGCCACACGAACTCGACGCCTTCCTCCTCGGCATTGGCGACTTCGCGCTGCGAGCCCGGCATATTCTCCCGGTCGCGGCGATAGAGGCATTTGACCGACTTCGCGCCCTGGCGGATCGCGGTGCGAACGCAGTCCATCGCGGTGTCGCCGCCGCCGATGACGACGACATGCTTGCCCTCGGCATTCAGCCGCCCGTCGTCGAACGCGGGGACCGCATCGCCGAACCCCTTGCGGTTCGAGGCGATCAGATAGTCGAGCGCGGCGACCACGCCCTCGGCATCCTTGCCGGGGACGGCGATCTCGCGCGCCTTGTAGACGCCGGTCGCGATCAGCACCGCGTCGTGCCGCTGGCGCAGCGCGTCGAGCGTCGCGTCCCGGCCCACCTCGAACCCGGCGTGGAAGTGGATGCCGCTTTCGGCGAGCCGCTCGATGCGGCGCATCACCACCTCCTTCTCCAGCTTGAAGCCGGGAATGCCGTAGGTGAGCAGGCCGCCGGCGCGGTCGTGGCGGTCATAGACATGCACCTCGTGCCCCGCGACGCGCAGATATTCGGCGGCGGTCAGCCCGGCCGGGCCGGCGCCGACGATGCCCACCGACTGGCCCGTCGCCGGGCCCGCGCGGACCGGCTCGACCCAGCCCTCGGCCCAGGCGGTGTCGGTGATGTATTTCTCGACGCTGCCGATGGTCACAGCGCCGTGACCCGCGCTCTCGATCACGCAATTGCCTTCGCACAACCGGTCCTGCGGGCAGATGCGGCCGCAGATCTCGGGCATCGTCGAGGTCGCGTTCGACAGCTCGTACGCCTCGCGCAGCCGCCCCTCCGCGGTCAGGCGCAGCCATTCGGGGATGTGGTTGTGCAGCGGACAATGCACCGAGCAATAGGGCACGCCGCACTGCGAACAGCGCGCCGACTGATCGCGCGCATCGGGCGCGGCGTAGCGCTCGGCGATCTCGCGGAAATCGCGCGCGCGCTCCTCCGGCGAGCGCTTGTCGGGATAGGATTGGTCGTGCCCCACGAACTGGAGCATGCGATCGGCAGCCATGCATTTTTTCCCTTCGCTGCGAGGGCGGATGCAGGAGCGCCGAAAGGCTGTCATCAGGAAAAGCGGATTTAAGGCAGTAATACTGACCTTAAATCCGCTCAATTCTGGAAAGTCGCTTATCTCACGCAATCATCTTTCAAAATTAGTAAAATGTCGGACCTATCTTAGGGCCAGCCAGGCCAGCGCTGCGGCGCCGACGATGATTCGATACCAAGCGAAGGGGCCGAATCCGTATCGCGTCACGACGGCGAGGAAGGCCTTGATCACCGCCCAGGCGACGATGAAGGACACGAACGCGCCGAGCGCGATCAGGCCCAGGTCGTTCCGGGTGATCGATTCGTGATGCTTGGCAAGCTGCAGCACCGTCGCGCCGGTCAGCGTCGGCAGGGCGAGAAAGAAGCTGAACTCGGCGGCGGTCTTGCGGTCGATGCCGAGCGCCATCGCGCCCATGATCGTCGCGCCCGAGCGGCTGACCCCCGGGATCATCGCGATGCACTGGACAAGGCCGACGATGATCGACTGGCGCGTCGTCAGCGCCGCGACCCCGCCGCTGTCGACGGGTTTCGCGAACCGCTCGACGAGCAGGATGGCGAACCCGCCGATCACCAGCGCCCAGGCGACGACGACGGCGTTTTCGAGCAGCGCCTCGATATAGTCGCCGAACGCGAGCCCCAGGACGACCGCGGGCAGGAAGGCGAGCAGCAGGTTGCGCACGAAGGCGATCGCCACCGGGTCGCGCCGGAAGAAGCCGACGATCATCTCGCGGAACAACCGCCGGTAGAGGACGACGATCGCGAGGATCGCGCCCGGCTGGATCGCGATGTTGAACACCGCCCAGCGCGCCGCGTCATAGCCGAGCAGCTCGGTCGCGAGGATCAGGTGGCCGGTCGAGGAGACGGGCAGGAATTCGGTCAGCCCCTCGACGATGCCGAGGATGATCGCGGTCAGCCACAGGCTCATCGACGCTCTCCCGCCGGCGCGTGCCCAGGGGGAGGGGCAAGCGAGGGGGGAGGGGGAGCGAACGGCAAATCGGCTGGGGGCATGAACGATCCTGCGAAGCGAAGACGAATAGGCGAAGGGGCGGCCGGCTCGGTGCCGGACGCCCCTTTCCCTGACGGACCTACGCAGCGCGTGCGGATTTTTCCAGCCGCTATTTGAAAAGCGCGCGGCCGGGCGCGCCGGAGCGGGCGGTTAACGCGCCGCGGCCCCGGCAAAGCGGCCGTGGCGGCGATACTGGACGAGCCAGCCTTCGGCGACCGCGGCGAGCGACGTCGGCGTGATGCCGAGCTGCGCGAGCCCGGCGGCGCCGGGGGCGACGACATTGTCGACCTGCAGCATCCGCCACTGATCGCGGGTGATCGGCGCGCCGGGCAGCCAGCCCAGCCCGGCGGCGAGCGCCGCTGCGACGGCGTCGGGCATCTCGACGAACAGCCGCTTTCGTCCGGTCGCGGCGGCGATCCACTGCTGCAGCGCGGCCATCGTCAACACCTGCGGCCCGCCCAGTTCGAACAGGTCGCCAGCGGCCGGCGCGGCGAGCGCCGCGACCACCGCATCGGCGACATCGCCGACATAGACGGGCTGGAGCTTCGTTGCCGGCGCGATCACCGGGACGACCGGCGTCATGCGCATCAGCGCCGCGAAACGGTTGATGAACCGGTCCTCGCGCCCGAAGACGATCGACGGGCGCAGGATCGTCGCCTCGGGGAAGGCGGCGCGGACCGCGGCCTCGCCGTCGCCCTTGCTGCGGCCATAGGCCGAGGCGCTGTCGCGATCGGCGCCGATCGCCGAGACATGGGCGAAGGCGCGCGCGCCGGCGGCTTTCGCGGCGGCGGCGGCATGGCCGGCGCCCTCCGCCTGCACCGCGTGCATCGCGTCGAAGCTGCCGGCGAGGTTGACGACGGCGTCGCTGCCCTGGACCGCGCGCGCGACGCTCGCCGCATCGCGCACGTCGGCGGCGACGAACTGCGTCTGGCCCAGGCCGCCGAGCGGCTTCAGGAACACCGCCGCGCGCGGGTCGCGCTGCGCGACGCGCACCCGCGCGCCCAGCGTCAGCAGGCGTTGCACGACATAGCGGCCGACGAACCCGCCGCCGCCCAGCACCGTGATCAATTGTCCGTCGAGGTTGCGCATCGCGTCGCCCTGTATCCGATTCTCCACCGGCGCCGCGGCGCCGCTCGCGCTCCCATGCCGCGAAGCGCCCGCGGGGGCAAGGGCATGTGTCGCGGGCGGCGACGCAAATCCGCGCTTCGGCAAAATAATCGCGCCGCGCCCGTGCAGCGCGGTTGACAAGCGCCAGCCCCCGCCGCTAAGCGCCCGCTCCTACCCCGTGCCCAGATGGCGGAATTGGTAGACGCACCAGCTTCAGGTGCTGGCGATCGCAAGGTCGTGGAGGTTCGAGTCCTCTTCTGGGCACCATTTACCCGTCCGGTGACGTCCGTGAACGTCCCGTAAGTGACTGGGGCCAAAGCGTTTTTCCTGGTATCTTGTCCAACGTGGTTCGGGTGTGTCCGGCTACAGATACCCTCATTGTGAGGGTATCTGGAAGGTATGGGCCACCCGGTTTCGGATGGAGATACCCTCATGCCTCTGACGGCCATTGCGATCAAAAACGCCCGCCCTGGCGATAAAGCCTACAAGCTCCACGACGAACGCGCGCTCTATCTGCTGGTGACGCCCCAGGGCGGAAAATACTGGCGGATGAATTATCGCTATCTCGGCAAGGTCAAAACCCTGTCCTTCGGCGTATGGCCGGAGGTCAGCCTTGCCGACGCCCGCGACAAGCGGGACAAGGCGCGCGAGCAGCTCAAGGAAGGCTTCGACCCGAACGCGCAAAAGAAGCTCGCCCGCGTGCGCGCGGAGATCGACGCCGCCATCACCTTCAAGTCGGTCGCGGAGGAATGGCTGGTCAAGATCGAGCGCGAAGGCCGCGCGCCGGTCACGCTCGACAAGGTGCGCTGGCTGCTCGACATGGCTTACCCGCTGATTGGCGAGCGGCCCCTGAACAAGATCGAGGTTCAGGAAGTTCTCGCCGTGCTGCGCGTGCTGGAAGCGACCGGCCGATATGAAAGCGCCCGCCGTATGCGAAGCGTCATCAGCCGCATCTTCCGCTATGGCGTCGCAACCGGCCGGGCGCAGCACGACGTTGCTGCCGATCTGCGCGGCGCGATCATCGTTCCCAAGACCAAGCATTATGCCGCGCTCACTACTCCCAAGGATGCGGCCGACATCATGCGGGCAATCGAGCTTTCTTCCGGCCATGCGATCACCAGATTTGCCCTTCGCATGACGCCGCATGTGTTCGTTCGGCCCGGCGAATTGCGCCGGGCGGAATGGAGCGAGTTCGATTTCGACCGCGCCATCTGGTCGATCCCCGCCGAGAAGATGAAAATGCGCTGGCCGCATAAAGTGCCGCTTTCCCGGCAGGTTCTCGAAATCCTCGAAGAACTGCATCCGCTGACCGGCCACGGCCCCTATGTCTTTCCGGCCTTCCACACATGGAGGCGGCCCATGTCGGAAAACACCATCACCATCGCACTTCGCCGGATGGGCTATGCGAAGGAGCAAATGACGGCGCACGGCTTCCGGGCGATGGCCGCGACCTTGCTCAACGAAATGGGCATCTGGAACCCCGACGCCATCGAACGCCAGTTGGCGCACATGGAGAGCAACGGCGTGCGCCGCGCCTATGCCCGTGGCGAGTATTGGGAAGAGAGGGTGCGGATGATGCAGCACTGGTCCGACTATCTGGATGAACTGCGGGACGGCGGGAAAATCCTGAAACCGGATTTCAGCAGGCGTTTCCAGCGAGCAAGCTAGACGTTGGAACGGTTCGCGAGAGCCGGTCGAAAGCACGACAGCGGATCGACCGGCCGATTTCTCACTTGAACCATATAAGGTTCATGGACTATATAAGGTGCAGATATGGAGCAGTCGGCTCGGAAGATCGAACTGGTCTTCTACAGGACGCTGGCCGGTAACGAGCCGGTTCGGGATTGGCTATCAGGCTTGCCAATCGAGAATCGGCGGATTGTCGGCCAGGATTTGCAACGGGTGCAATATCGCTGGCCTGTGGGGATGCCCTTGGTCCGGCCGATGGGAAAAGGCTTGTTCGAGGTCCGCACGGACTTGCCGGACAAGACCATCGCCCGCGTGCTGTTCTGCTTCCATGACGGCGAACTCTATGCGTTGCACGGCTTCATCAAGAAAAGCCAGAAGACGCCGGAGCCGGATTTGAAATTGGCGCGCGAGCGCAAGAAGGAGGTCGAAAATGGCTGACAATCCGCACCGGGGATCGTCCCTCGACAGTTTCCTCGAAGAAGAAGGCGTGCTGCCGGAGTTTCAGGCCAAGGCCATCAAGGAAGTGATCGCATGGCAGCTTGCCGAGGCGATGCGTTCGCGCAACCTGAGCAAGAACCGGCTGGCCGCGATGATGAAAACCAGCCGCACGCAAGTCAACCGGCTGCTCGATCCCGACGACGGCAATGTGACCATCGAAACCCTGCAACGCGCGGCGGCGATCGTAGGCAGGCGCGTGGAATTGCAACTCGTCTGACTGCGATCGGGGATATTATCCGCCTACCAGCTTTTTGAGGCAGCGGTAGGGTATGAGCGTGGAGCGCCCAATCTTCACCGTCTCGATCTCGCCGGATTTAATCAGCTCGTAGAGGGTGGACCGGCCAATGCCCGTCAGCTTCACGGCCGTTGCGATGCGGACGCTGACCGGCTCCGCCGGCAGCTCCTTTTGAGCAGCAAGCGCTTCTTGCGCCCATTGCTTGCGTTCTTCGGGGGTCGGCCCGCGCGTCATCAGCGGTTCGCCCTCCTTGCATGGCGATAGCCATCAGGCTCGCCGTCCGTTTCGGAAGGCGGGTTCCATACCAGCCGCGCATCGTCGTTTTCTTCATTGAAGAACAGGACGGCCGACAGGGTGCCGGGAAGATCGTCGATCTTGACGCGCAGATAATCGCGCGGCGGATCGCTGCGGGACTTCTTCTCCCATGCGTCGCCCATCGCCTCCCTGCCAAGCATGACACGGAACGCTGGCGCGCTCTCACTCGTCCGGTCGTCATTGGGCACCAGACGAATCTTGCGCTGGATAGAGAGCGTGTTGATTTCGCCTTCCCAGCCCCCGTCCTTCGACCGCTTGAACCGGCCGATGATCCGTCGTTTCATCATAGCCGCGCCTCCGCTTCCTTGCGGGCCTTGGCAAAGGCGCGGTCACTGGCGAGGAAGGTTTCGAGCATCGCGGGAATGAGATCCGCAACCGTCGCGGCCTTGTCCTCGTAGGTGGTGCGATACAGGTGCAGATAGGCGCGCAGGTCGGCATCGAGGTCCGGGGTGACGGTGATCCCGATCTTGACCGGGGTGCGGTCGGGCAGCTTGGCGAGTTTCAGCATGGCGGCGTCTCCTTGTCAGCGGGCGCCGGCCCAGGGCCGCAGCACGATGTCCTTGTGGACGACAATGCGGAGCGGCCAGCCGGGGCGGACGGTGATGGTGGGCTGGATGTTGAGATTCTTCGAGACGATCTGCTGGCCTGCCTGACTGGCCGACTGCTGCGTGGACTGCCGGAGCGCGCGGACAAGATCGCTCTCATTGCCGCCGAACGACACTTCGGTGCCGACACCAAGCAGGGTGGAGAGCGCGACGCCTTTCAGAAGCTGCCAGGTGTGCAAATCCACCTTGTCGGCCAGCCCGGCATAGCCCGCGCTGTCGGTGGCGGGCAGATTGTCGATCTGGATGGACGAACCATCGGGCAAGATGATCCTCTGCCATACCAGCAAGGCACGGCGCTGGCCGAAGGCCACAACGCTGTCATAGCTGCCGATCAGCCGCGATCCTTGCGGGACCAGCAAGGTGCGGCCCGTCACCGTGTCATAGACCGGCTCCGTCACCTGCGCGATCACCATGCCGGGCAGGTCGGAGTTGAGGCCGGTAATCAGGCTGGCGGCGATGATGCTGCCTGCCATGAGCTGATGCGGGGATGCCGGGGTCTGGAGCGCATGGGCATTGTAGATGCCGCCTGATGCCTGCTGGCCCATGAAGTCCAGCTTGCGCTGCTGCGCATTCTGATCGCGCTCCGGGTCCAGCGCGAGACGGCCCGCCTGTCCGCTATCGGCTGCTGCTGCGGCGCCGGGCGCTGCTGCGCCATCGCCGCTCGCCGCCGGGACCGCCGCCGCTCGGCCGGACGATTGCACCATCACGCCCGCCTCGCGTGCCTGATGGGCCTGCGCGGCGATGCGCTGGCGCTCGGCTTCGGCGGCCTGTTCTTCCGGGGTCATGGCGGGCGGCGCGGCAGCGGGGTCGGTCGGAATGATCCCGCCGCCTTCGGCAAGCTCGCGCTGCCGTTCAAGGATCGGCCGCCCCAGGTCGCCGGGCAGCGGCGGCCCCAGCACGGGCACGCCGGGCGCAATCTCGCCATAGGTGCCAGGCAGGTTGGCGACGGCATCGGCGGGCGTGCGCCGGTCGGTGATCGCCTTGTCGTCGCCGGCCGCGACGATGTGAAGCGTCTTGGGGCCGAGCGCCATCCAGACGATACCGGCGATGGCGAGTGATCCCGCTGCCGCGCCGCCGATGATGACGCCGCGCCGGAAGCGCACCACGCGGCGGGGATTGGCGCGCAAGGTCAACGCTTCCGGACTGACCTTGCGAGAGGCGGCACGGGGCGGAACGTCCTGCCCGGCTTCGGGAGGTGTTTCGGGCGCGACGGGTTCGACGGGAGGCTCGCTCATTTCCGCGCCCTCCGGTTCTGGCCGTCGGTGCGGCTGATCCGCACAACCGACTGAGGATTCTCTCCCAACCGCAGTTCGGCCGCGCCGAACAGGCGATCGACGATATAATGGTTGCCACTCACCCGGTAGTTGACCAACTGGCTCTGACCCAGCGGGCCGACGACGAACAGCGGCGGGGCTTCGCCCTGATCGAGCCGCGCGGGGAACTCGATATAGACCTTGTTCCCATCGTCCCATGCCCGGAGCGGTCGCCATGGCGGATTGTCGCCGGTGATCGCGTAGCGGAAGCGCAGATTGGTGAGCGCGACATTCTCCGCGACCGGCCGGGCTTCCTCGGCGCGGGCGTTCTGCCGCCGGAGAGCCACAAGCCGGTCCTGCGGATAGGTCCAGCTAATTGCCGCCATCGCCGTGCGGTCGGTGCTTTCGAGCGCCAGATGATAGGCGCGGCGGTCGGTGGTGATGACCATGTTCGTCACCAGCCCGGCCGCAAAGGGTTTCACCAGCACATGCACGCGTGCCTCGTCGCCCGCGCCGCTCGTCGTATCGCCAATGACCCAGCGCACGGTGTCACCGGCGGACACCGCAACCAGCCGTTCGCCGGGCTGGAGCGCAATGTCGCTCACCCGTTCGGGTGCGGCATAAAGACGATAGAGCGCGCCTTCGGTCCACGGATAGACTTGCACGGCATTGAGATAGCCCGCGCTCGACGGTTCGCGCGTGGCGGCGCGGTTGGCGGCTTCCACCCGCGCGGTCGGCAAGTTCGTATCCTTCCTGACGGATGGACGCGGGAGAAGCTGGCCCGGAAGTGGCAGAGGCACCGGCGTTTCGACGATTTCGACCGGCCGGGGCGGCTCGGCCTCCAGCGTGGCGGGCTGGAACTGCGCGGCATCGAGCGCAAGGGCGGGCGGCGGGGTCGTGCCCGCGCAGGCGGCAAGCGCCAGCATCGGCAGGCAGAGGACAGGATGGCGGATCATGGACGGGTTCCTTTCTGTGCGGGAGCAGCCGGGCTGGCGGGAGCCGGGGCCGTTTCGGTCGCGGTCGGTTGGGATAGAGCGGGTTCCGGCGCGGCGGCCGGGATCGTCGGCGCGGCCATTGGCGCTGGGATCGCGGCCGGAGCGGCGGCGGGCTGTCCCTGCTGCGGGATGCCGCGCTGGCCCGTCTGCGAGGGTTGCCCCTCCAGCTCGCGCGCCCAGTCGATCGCGTTGACGAACAGGCCCAAGGGGTTTTTGCGGAGCGCGTCGGCTGTCTTGGGCGGCTGCATCACCACGGTCAGCATGGCGGTCCAGCGTTCGGTTTTCGCAAGACTGCCGCGCTCGAAAATACTCTCCGTCCATTTGACCTGAAAGCTGGTGTCGGACGCGCGGACCACGCTCGTCACCTGCACCGACACGCTGCGCTGGCCGATGCCCGCAAAGGGATCGTTGGCGCGGGCATATTCGTTGAGGAAGATCGCGGCGCGGTCGCTGGCGAAGTCGTAGGCGTCGAGCCAGTTGCGCTTGACCAGCACCGGGTCGGTGGAGACGGAACGCACGTTGGAGATGAAGCGCCCCAAATGCCATGCGATCTGGCCGTCCGTCGGCTGATAGTTCTGGATCGCGGGCGCGACGCTGCGGGCTTCGCCCAGGCGGTCCACCTCGACCACATAGGGCGCGACGCGGCTCTGCATCGACTGCCACACGTTCGATGCGATCAACACGCCGGTCAGGCCGAGGCAACCGAAGGCGACAAGCCGCCAGTTCCTTGCCTGCACGCGGGCGGAACCGATGCGCTCGTCCCATAGCTGGCCCGCGCGCTGATAGGGGGTTTCGGGCTGCGGGGTCTGCCCGTAACGCTGGATGGATCGCTTGAAGATCATGGAAGGTTACTCCTTGTCACTGAGGTCGGGATTGGCGGCAGAACCGGGCCGGTCGCCGTCCTTGATGGTCTGCGCGGCGATGTGCCGGTGATGGCGGGCGGTCTGTTCTGAGCGGAGCTTCTGCGCCCATTGCGGCGCTGCTGCTCCCGAAGCATGCGCGGCCGTGCCTGTGCCGGGAGCGGAACTGGCGGCTGCGCCCGCGCCGGTCCCTTTGGGTCCAGCGCCGGGCATCAGGGCATCCATGTTCATCGCGGCCCACGCGGCGGCACGGCCCCGGCCGGCGTCGGCCTGAAATCCTGATTTGACGCTTGCAGACGCCGCCTGCATTTTCTGTCCGGTCGCATTGCGCGCAGCCGAGGCGACGCCGCCAAGGCCAGCCTTTACGCCCCCGCCTCCGGCCTGTCCGATCTGATAAGCGGTCTGCGCGGCCGAACCCATCGCGGTGCCGGCCCGGATGGCGGACATGCCGCCGCGCCCCGCCATCATCGCGCTGCGTGCGCCGAGCATGGCGGCCCCGCCGGTCATAATCGCCGCGCCGGCTGCGGTGCCAACCGCCGCGCCCGCACCAAGCTGCGGAGCGCCGGAAACGAGGCCGGAGGCGATACCGGGACCGAAGATGCCAAGGCCCATCAGCGACAGCGCGCCGAGCAGCAGCGTCATGGCGTCGGACGTGTCGGGATCGGAGCCGATCAGTCCGGCCAGTTCGGTGAAGAAGTTGGCGCCGATGCCGACGATCACCGCCAGCACCATCACCTTGATGCCCGATGATATGACGTTCCCCAGCACCCGTTCGGCCAGAAAGCTCGACTTGTTCCACAACGAAAAGGGAACCAGCACGAAG
The DNA here is from genome assembly GCF_057401805.1 of Sphingopyxis sp. 550B. Taxonomy (NCBI): domain Bacteria; kingdom Pseudomonadati; phylum Pseudomonadota; class Alphaproteobacteria; order Sphingomonadales; family Sphingopyxidaceae; genus Sphingopyxis; species Sphingopyxis sp. 550B. The sequence continues at coordinate 1,961,476 of NZ_CM171610.1, forward strand.
CCCGCCAGCGTGGTCAGCTTGAACTCAAGGATCGTGATGAAAAGCTGGATGGCGAGGATGAAGAAGGCCAGCACCACGAGGAACCAGGCGATCAGCAGCACCGCGATATTGAGGAAGTTGCCGAAGAACTCCGGGAACCCCAGCATGTCCTTGACCACATCCAGCATCGGATGGGCAGCCTCGAAACCCGCGCCCGCAATCTTGCCGGGCTTGAGCAGGTCGTCGGCAACCATGCCGCCGCCGCCCGCCGTGACGCCCAGCCCGGCGAAGCTGCGATAGATGATGTCGGCAAGACCGGAAAAATTGCCGATGATGAAAGCGAAGGCTCCAACATAGAGCACCTTCTTGACCAGCTTGCCCAGCACGTCCTGATCGCTGTCCATCGCCCACCAGAGCGCGGCCAGCGTCACGTCGATGCCGATCAGGACGGTGGTGAGGAACGCGACATCGCCGGACAGCAAGCCGAAGCCGCTGTCGATGTAGCGGATGAAGCTGTCGAGAAAGCCGTCGATGATATTGAGATCAGGGTCCATTGGGAGCCTCGCCTTCGGACAGGGGGCCGCCGCTTATCGCGGCGTGTAAGCGTGGGCCGATCCGACGAACCGGCTCGTGCGCTCGCGGGCGGCTTCGAGTCCCTGCTGCTGGCGGGCGCGCTCGATCGCGTCGGCGCGATATTGCGTCGCCATCATCTGCTGGATTTGAAGCTGCTGCTTCGTGCTGAGCGCAATGAGCTGGTTGGTGGCCTGTTGCGCCTGCAAGCTGCCGGTCGCGGACTGGCTCTGCGATACGAGGTCGGCCAGCAAGCCGGCGTCGGCCTGCACATTCTCGATCACCTGCGATTGCACGCGCATGGTCTGCCGGTAGGCTTTCATGCTCGCCTGCAACCGGGTCCGGGCCTGCGCGATGATCTGGCTGGTGGAGAGCGCCCGGTCGAACTCGGCCGGAAACTGCTGACGCAACGCCGCGTCGGTCGATTCCAGGTCGAAGGCGATGCCCTCGGCCTGCATCATCAGCGTGTCGATCCGCTGCATCGATCGGGTGATCTGGGAGAGCGAGGAGAAGTCGAGCCGCTGGAGATGCTTCGCCATATTGGTCAGCATCGTCGCCTGATTCTGCAAGCTGGCGATCTGGTTGTTGATCTGCGTGAGCGTGCGTGCCGCCGTCAGGACGTTCTGCGCGTAGTTCGATGGGTCGAACACCGTGATCGCGTGGGCCGGGGCGAGCGGCACGATGGCCGTTGCCATGACGGACGTGACCGCAAGGCACGCGGCGAGGAATCGGGATTTCATAGGGAAGTCTCCTTCTGCTGGGGGTTGGGAAAGTCGGGGAGCAGGGCGGCGGCCCAGGACAGGCCGCGCGCTGCGAGGAAGGCCGCGGCGAAGTCCTCCGGCCCCTGTTCGGCCAACAGCCGGTCGATCAGACTTTGGGTGTCGGGATCGGATGCGCCGCATAGGCTGAGCGCGATCGGGCCAAGCGCCAGCTCGATCAGCCGGTTGCCGCGCCGGGATTGCAGATAATAATGCCGCTTGGGCGTGGCGCGGGCGATCAGCTCAATCTGGCGTTCGTTGAGGCCGAAGCGTTCGTAAGCGGCGCGGCCCTGCGGCTCGATGGCGCGGTCATTGGCGAGGAAGATGCGCTGGGGGCAGGATTCGATGATCGCCGGGGCAATGCTGCTGTCGGCAATGTCCGCGAGCGACTGCGTGGCGAATATGACGCTGACGTTCTTCTTGCGGAGAACCTTCAGCCATTCGCGGATGCGAGCAGCGAACAGCGGATTGTCGAGGAACACCCAGGCTTCATCGAGAATGAGCAGCGACGGCCGCCCGTCGAAGCGTTCTTCGAGTCGGTGGAACAGATAGGTCAGCACCGGCGGCACGACGCTGGCCGTGTGCATCAGCGTCTCCGTCTCGAAGCATTGCACGTCGGACAGCGCCAGATGGTTCTCGGCGGCATCGAGCAGGCGGCCGAACGGCCCTTCGAGCGTGTAGGGCATCAGCGCGGCCTTGAGCGCGTTGGACTGCAAGAGAACCGAAAACCCGGTCAGCGTGCGTTCCTCCGGCGGCGCGCTGGCGAGGCTGGTGAGCGCGGACCAGAGCGCGTCCTTGACCTCCGGGGTTACGTCCACGCGCTCATCGGCAAAGCGCGCCGCGATCCAGTCGGCCGCCCATGCCCGCTCGGCATCGTCGTCGATGTTCCGCAAGGGCTGAAACGCCAGCGCGTCGCTCTCGCCAAGGGCGTGATGCTCGCCGCCCATCGCCAAGACAGCAGCGCGGGCGGACAGTCCCTTGTCGAAGATATAGACCTGCGCGCCCGGATAGCGGCGGAACTGGAGCGCCAGCAATGCCAGCAGGACGGACTTGCCCGCCCCGGTCGGCCCGACAATCAGCATATGCCCCACGTCGCCAACATGAGTGGAGAGGCGGAATGGCGTCGATCCGCTCGTCTCCGCATAAAGCAGCGGCGGGCCGGCAAGATGCTCGTTGCGCGCCGGGCCTGCCCAGACCGACGATAGCGGCATCAGATGCGCGAGGTTCAGCGTATGGACCAGCGGTTGCCGGACATTGGCGTAAACATGGCCGGGCAGAGATCCCAGCCAGGCTTCGACCGCGTTCACGCTCTCACGGATACAGGTGAAGCCAAGGCCGTTGACGATCCGCTCGACGATACGGACCTTCTCATCGGCGGCGGCGCGGTCCTCGTCGCTGACCGTGATCGTCGCGGTATGATAGCCGAAGGCGACGTGATCCCCGCCAAGCGCCTGCAAGGCGAGATCGGCGTCGGCCACCTTGTTGTCGGCATCGCTGTCGGTCAGGGCTACCTGCTCGTTCATCATTACTTCGCGCATCAACTGCGCGATGGACTTGCGCTTGTTGAACCACTGGCGGCGGATGCCGGTCAGCGCCTTGTTGGCGGTGGTCTTGTCGAGCGCGATGAAGCGGGTCGCCCAGCGATAGGCGAAGTCCTGATGGTTCAAGGCATCGAGGATGCCAGGCCGGGTGGCGCCCGGAAAACCCAGCACCGTCACCGTGCGAAGATGGCTGTCGCCCAGCATCGGTTCGATGCCGCCCGATAGCGGCGTATCGACCAATAGCCCGTCGAGATACATCGGCGTTTCCGGCACCGCGACGGGGTGGCGTTTTGGCGAAACGCAGCCGTGGAGAAAGGTCAGCGTCGCGGCATCGTCCAGCGCCGCGACCTCCGGCATGATGCCGGTCAGAAGATCCGCTATCCGGTCCGTCTCTGCGATGAAGGCGCGCAGTTCGGTGCGCCAGTCGCGGTCCTGCTGCGGAACGTCGCGTTCCAGCAAGGCGCGCTCGGCGCGGCTGACCTGATCGGCGGGCGGCAGGTAACAAAGGGTCAGGTGATAGCGGCTCTCGAAATGCTGGCCCTTGCGCCCGTCGAAATGCGCACGGCGTTCCTCGTCCACCAGCCACGATGCCGGGTCGGGAAAGCTGCTGTCGGGATAGCCCAAGGCTTCGATGCGCTCGGCGTCGAAGAACAAGGCCCAACCCGATCCCAGACGGCGCAGCGCATTGTTGGCGCGGGCGCAGACCGAAATCAGTTCGGCTTCGGCGGCGGACTCAAGGTCCGGTCCCCGGAACCGGAAGGTTCGCTGAAAGCTGCCGTCCTTGTTCAAGACGACGCCGGGAGCCACCAGCGCGGCCCAGGGGAGATGATCGGCCAGCCGGTCGGCCAGCCCGCGATATTCACGCAGGTTCAGCATGTGAGATAGACTTTCTGCCGGAGGTGACGGGCGAGGACGGGCGCGAAATCGGGGTCGCGCTTGGCGGCGAACACCGCGAGGCTGTGCCCGGCGAGCCAGAGCAGCAGCCCGGCGATCCATTGCTGGAGGCCCAGCCCCATCGCGGCGGCGAGCGTGCCGTTCAGAATGGCGATCCCGCGCGGCGCACCGCCCAACAGGATCGGCTCGGTAAGCGCGCGATGCAGCGGGACTTCAAAGCCCTCGACCTCGCCGCCGGCCGCGATGGAGCTGATGCCGCTCATGCGATCAAGGCTCCGCCGCCAAAGCTGAAAAAGGACAGGAAGAAGCTGGATGCGGCGAAGGCGATGGAGAGGCCGAACACAATCTGGATCAGCTTGCGGAACCCGCCCGACGTTTCACCGAAGGCCAGCGCCAGGCCGGTGGTGATAATGATGATGACGGCGACGATCTTGGCGACCGGGCCTTGGACCGATTCCAGAATCTGTTGCAGCGGTTCTTCCCACGGCATACCGGACCCGGCGGCATGGGCCGTCGCGGCAAGGCCGAGAACGATGCCAAGGTTGAGGCTGACGGCCGCCAGCTTGCGAAGATGGGGGGAACGTGCCCGCGCCTTGACGATGGCGGGATGGGTGACGTGCATGGTCATTCTCCTTCGGAGGGGATGGTGGTTGGGGGGAAATTGAGGTCGGTGACGACGTAATCGCCGTCGGCATCCAGTCCGCTGACCTCGGCCACGGACTCGATCCTGCGGCCGGTTCCCCGGCCGGAGATGAACGCCACCAGGTCGATCGCCTCCGCGATCAGGCGGCGCGGCACGGTGACGACGCACTCCGCGACAAGCTGCTCGATCCGGTAGAGCGCGGAGCGGGCGGAGTTGGCGTGGACGGTGGCGATGCCGCCGGGGTGGCCGGTGTTCCACGCCTTGAGCATGTCGAGCGCTTCGCCGCCCCGGACCTCGCCCACGATGATGCGATCCGGGCGCAGGCGCAGGGTGGAGCGCACAAGGTCGGCCATCGTCACGATGCCAGGCCGGGTGCGCAGCGCCACGGTATCGGATGCGGCGCATTGAAGTTCGCGCGTGTCCTCGATCAGAATGACCCGCTCATCGAGCGTCGCCATCTCGTTGAGGAGGGCGTTCGCCAGCGTGGTTTTGCCGGAACTGGTCCCGCCCGCGATCAGGATGTTCTTGCGTTCGACGACGGCCATCGACAGCGCCAGCGCGACTTCCGGGCGCATGATGCCGTCCGCCACATAGTCGATCAGGCGATGGATGCGCGCGGCGGGCTTGCGGATGGAGAAGCACGGCGCGGCCGATACCGGCGGCAACAGCCCCTCGAAGCGTTCCCCTCCCTCCGGCAGTTCGGCGCTGACGATGGGTGCGCCCGCATGGACCTCGGCACGCACATGGCTGGCGACCAGGCGGATGATGCGTTCGGCTTCGGCGGCGTCCAGCCGCGCACCGGTATCGACGCGGCCCTCTCCCAGCCGGTCGAGCCGCAGCACGCCATCGGGGTTCGCCATGATCTCGATAACCAGCGGGTCAGCCAGCGCCGCCGCAATGGTCGGCCCCATCGCCGTCCTGAGCATCGCGCGGCGGCGGCCCTGCGCCTGGGCATTGACGAAGCCGGTCATTGCGCGCCTCCGTCCTGCACGGCCTGCGCCAGCGACCCGTTGCCGGGCGCACGATCCGCACCGCGCGCCATCTGGCGGCCGATCTGGTCGATGAACTTCTGGAAGCGGTCGCGGCCAACGGCCCGCGCGGCGGCATCGGGTTCGGGAAGCTGGGCGTTGAGGCTGAACTGATAGCTGAGGAACAGCGACAGGCTTTCCAGCAGCACATCCATGTCGCGGGCAATCCGCTTCTGGTCGGCGCTGATCCGATCCAGCCGGACTTTCAGAAGATCATCGACCTCGCGCATCCCCTGCCGCCGGAAATGGGCACGCAGCGCGTCGGCAACGATGGCGGATTTGGACGTGCCGGGCTTTGCCGCCAGCGCATCGAGCCGGGCGGTCAATTCCTCGTCGAGATAGAGGTGATGGCGGGGTTTCATCGCAGCCGCCCCGTCAGAAATTCGGCAGCAGATCGTCGCCGCGATCCGTGCCCTCATTGATGCCGTAGGCGCGTTGAACGGCGGTCAGGCCGCGCAGCCGATCCATTGCCCGGCGGTCGGCCACCTCGTCGCTATCGTCGTCGGCGCCGGCCGAAATCTCCTTGTCGGGTTCCACCGGGGGCACGGCTTGTTCTTCGGGCAGGCCCGGATGGCGCTGCTGCTGGAGTCCGCCTTCGGATTCCTCGTCGAACGCCGCGCCTTCTTCCTCGGCGGCGGCCATCAGGCGGTCATGGGGACCGCGCACCTCGCCACCCCAATCGTCGGGGCGCGGATCGGGACGGTCGGCATAGGCCGCGCCGCCAGCGCCGCCGTTTCCGCCGTTGCCACCACCGGCGACACCGCCGCCGCTGTTGCCGCCGCCAAGATCGGGCGCGGGCAATATCCGCGCCATGAAATTGCGGTCCTGATAATAGCGCAGCTTCTTCGCCCGGATCGGGGCAAGCCCCGACACCAGCACCAACTCATCGCTGGCCGGAAGCTGCATCACCTCGCCGGGGGTCAGCAGCGGGCGGGCCGTCTCCTGCCGCGACACCATGACATGCGACAGCCAGGGGGCAAGCCGATGCCCGGCATAGTTGCGCTGGGCGCGCAGTTCGGTCGCGGTGCCGAGGGCATCCGAAATCCGCTTCGCCGTGCGTTCGTCGTTGGAGCTGAACGCGATGCGGACATGGCAGTTGTCCAATATGGCGTTGTTCTCGCCATAGGCTTTGCTGATCTGATTGAGGCTCTGCGCGATCAGATAGGCGCGGATGCCGTAGCCGGCCATGAAGGCGAGCGCGGTTTCAAAGAAGTCGAGCCGCCCCAGCGCCGGAAACTCGTCCAGCATCATCAAGAGCTGATGCTTGCGACTTTTCTTCGGGTCGCCTTCCAGCCGCTCGGTGAGACGGCGGCCGATCTGGTTGAGAACCAGGCGGACCAGCGGCTTGGTGCGGGAAATGTCGCTGGGCGGAATGACCAGATAGAGGCTGACCGGCGATTTGGCATCGACAAGATCGGCAATGCGCCAGTCGCAGGCCGCCGTGGTCTGCGCCACGGTAGGATCGCGGTAGAGGCCGAGGAACGACATGGCCGTGGACAGCACGCCGCTGCGTTCGTTCTCGGACTTGTTGAGGACTTCACGCGCCGCGCTGGCGACGACAGGATGGACCTGCGGATGTTCCTTGGTCCCCAAGTGATTGGTCGCCATCATTCGGCGCAGCGTGTGGGCAAACGACCGCTGGGGATCGGACAGGAAGGTGGCGACGCGGGCGAGCGTCTTTTCTTCTTCCGCGTAGAGGACATGGAGGATCGCGCCGACTAGCAGGCTGTGGGAGGTTTTCTCCCAGTGTGACCGCCGTTCCAGTGCGCCTTCGGGATCGACAAGAATATCCGCGATGTTCTGAACGTCGCGGACCTCATCCGGTCCCTTCCTGACCTCCAGCAGCGGATTGTAGCGCGCCGAACGCGGGTCGGTCGGGTTGAACAGCAGGCAATGCGAGAAGCGCGAGCGCCAGCCGGCGGTGAGTTGCCAATTTTCCCCCTTGATGTCGTGAACGACGACACTGCCGGTCCACGACAAGAGCGAGGGCACGACAAGCCCGACGCCCTTGCCGGAACGGGTCGGCGCGAACGCCATGACATGCTCCGGCCCGTCGTGCCGCAGATAGTCGCTGCCCATCCGGCCGAGGAACACGCCCGCCGCGTTGAACAGCCCGGCCTTGGCGATCTCGCCGCGCGTCGCCCAACGGGACGAACCGTAGGTCGTGACGTTGCGGTTCTGCCGCGCCCGCCAGAGCGAACCGGCTATGGCCGACGCGCAGCCGAGGAAGCCGCTGGCTCCCGCCAGCGCCCCGGCCTTGTCGAACACGTCCGGGGCATAAGCCTCGTAGTGATACCACCATGCGAATAGCTGCCACGGGCGATAGACCGGCACACCGAAGGCAATGGCCCAGGGCGCGCCAAGCTGCGCCTGATAGCCGAGCATGTGGGCGGCCCATTGGGTGGCGGCCCAGACGCCGAGAATGACGATGGCGAATACAATGAATATCTGGCCGATGAGCAGTTTGGTCGGTGTCATGTGGCTGGCTCCGACTCGCGGGCCGCGACATGCGGAGCGAGTGGAGCCAAGGCTGGATCAGGTCGGCGCTAGACAGTTATGGCGGTTAAACCCTCTCAAGCGCACCGGAGACACGTTCTCGATTGCAGAAGGGAGCCACGTTATCGGCTTTTACAGCTTTGCCCCGACATTGGCTGAATTTCCTGGCTTTCACCTAAGTGCATACGGGCGCTCACCGAGAATCCGCCTACGGGCGGCCTGTCTGTGTTGGCCCAAAGCCGTTAGTCCACTTGAATATCAGTCCGTTGATTCATATCTTCCACAACGGCCGTCTCGCCGGACCTACCGTGGGGTCAAAGCGGACAGATTCTTGAACTGGATCGACCAACATATCCGGTCGATGCGTAATCCACGGACATCGACCCAGATATGAAGGTGATCCATGACGGCCATTCCCTTGACCGATTCCGGTATCCGCAATGTTAAGCGCGCATTGCAGACCCATTTCCCTAATGACAAATCAGCGCATCTGACTGAAGCACTAGCTTCAGCCTGCGGCTTCAACACTCACGCAGCCTTGCTCACCGCGATGAAATTCGTCGACCCAGCTGATCCCGAATATGTCCTGCTTGACGAAAAAGCGTTTATCGTCCGACGGGACGCCTTGAACGTAAACAGTGCGACGGTATCTGATGTCCGTCACTTTTCTTTCGATCGTTTGCCCTATCCCGATCCCTCCGAAATCGTGAAAACGCGTTCGTTCCGCTTTCATGAAATCGACTATTCCAAGTCAATGCGGAAGCGAGCATGGCGCAACGTAATGGTCGCAGGCATTAATGCCGGTCTAGATATGCGTCTGTTTTCGGTTCGGCCGAATGATAATCGTTGGCCGGGAGCGAGCAAGGATCGGTTCACCCGCAATGAACCTTATGTGTATAGATTCTCGATCGGCTCCATTCCTGCAATAGCATCCGTCCACGATGCTGGGTTTGATGAACTTTCCATCCATGTCGCCTTGTGGCCCACATCTGATAGCGAACGCTGGGTCCGGGCAGCCAACGCGGGTTTCCATGCGGGCGAATTGTTTGCGTCGGGATGGTTGGAGCGTCGGGATGGTGCGTGGCTGCAAGTATCTTCGGACGCCGGTAATGGCTGGAACTTCGCTTGCCGTAAACATCGGCTTGACGAAGCGGCTGCTATCGAAATCCGCCCAAAGGGCTATGCCGATCGCGGGAACTTCAAGCTATAAGCATCGAGACGGGCCGCGTTCACGAAATCGACGGCCCGCTCCGCTGTCGGCCGATAGTCCAGTTGATGCTGTCGCCGCGCATGATGCCGGACACCTGTTTCTCAAGATGGCGGTCCAGCACCGGCCGCCACGGCACCAGCGTAAACTCCCGGCTCTTTTCGATCAGCGCATAGCGGCCTGACGCCAGTTCCACCGGACGGCGATAGATGCCCTCGATCCGCTCGCCCGGTTTCGCTTCGGCATAGCCCAATCCCAGTTCGTCGGAGAGCTGTCCGGCGATGCGGGTGAGTTCCCGTCGCCGCAAGGTCGCCAGCAGGTTCGCGCGGATGACGACGCGGCCCTGCTCCTCCTGCGCCAGTCCCTCGGCCACCAGCCATTGCCGCCGCCGGTCCAGCGCGTCGCGCGCTTCCCGTCCGAACCCGGCATCGCGCAAGGATTCGGAATCGCCGCCGACAAGCTGACGGTCCAGCCACGTTGCCCCATCGGTTCCAACTTGCCGATCGAGCGGCATCACGGACAGCGTATCGACGAGGACCGGCGCGGCCTTCGCCTGATGCGCCTCGAAGGCGGCGGCGCGCTCTATATGATCCGGCTCGATGATCCATGTGCCATCGGCCTCGCGCTCGACGCTGCCCATGACCCGTCGCATCGCTTCCAGACGGCGGACATGGGTTTCGGCAAAGGTCTGCGTGGCGTTGGGATCGTGGGCCAGGTGCATGTCGATCGAATAGCGCCCGCCATTGGCGGCGGCAATCTCGGCCACGGTGCGATCCGACGCGCGGGCAACAGTCGGTTTCGGCTCGATCCGCACCACCGCGCCCTGCGGCACAAAGTCCGTGGCGTCACCCTGGCCTATATCGACATAGTGGCTGCGCCCGTCGGTCGCATCGACGATCAGATAATGGCGGTCGCTATGCTCGTCGGACAGGCCGCGCTCTATCACCCGGCCGACAAGCGGGTTCATGGTCGCGGGATCGGCAATGGCATAGTCGCTGCCTGCCCGCTCCAGCCCCCGTTCGGTGAAGGCGCGCTGCATGGTGCGGATGATGTCGCCGCGCTCGCCCATGCGGCGCAGCGTGTCATCGAAGCCCTTAGCCAGTTGCCAGCGGCCCGGCGCGATCTGGTCGGCCAGGCCCAGCCGCCCCAGCTTCTGCAACCGGCCCGCGCGCAACGACTGATAGAAGGGATCGCGGTCGGTCGCCTCGACAAGTCCGTTCGCGTCCCTGTCGCGCAGCAACCGGCGGTCGATGCTGGTCAGCCGCTCCTGCCCGGTTTCGGCGCGCAGGCGTTCCTCGATCTCGATGTCCGTGCGCGGCCCCAGGTCGAGCGATAGCAGCTCGGCGGCACGCTCGCGCATCCCGTGGGTCAGATAGTCGCGGGCGATCACGAGATCCTTGCCCCGCTCATCCTTGCCGCGAACGATGACGTGCGTATGGGGATGGCCGGTGTTGAAATGATCGACGGCCACCCAATCGAGCCGGGTGCCTACGTCCTGTTCCATCTGCGCCATCAGGCGGCGGGTCAGCGATTTGAGGTCGTCATACTGGTCGCCGTCCTCCGGCGAGACGATGAAGCGGAACTGGTGCCGGTCGCCCTCCGCCCGCTCGATGAAGGCACGGCCATCGGCCTTGTCCTGCTCCGCCGAATAGAGCTGGCCCGGCTCGCCATCGCGGGTCACGCCATCGCGCTGGATATAGCGCATATGAGCGCGGGCCGCGTCCATGCCCTTCGCCTTGTCGAGCCGGACGATCCGGTTCTTGACGATCACCCGGCGCTGGCGGAACGCGGCCAGCCGATCGCGCGAAGCCAGCACGCGGCCAATGCCCGATCCCCGGCCGATGCGGCTTCCGGTGAACGTCCCCTTGCCGCGCGGTGACGCCGCGCCGCCGCGCGCCAGGTTGGTAGCTTGCAGGACGCGGTGGAGGAACTTGCGCGGCCCGCGCGCCATGCCGCCCGACCGCATCCGGCCAAGCCGAGGTTCAAGATCGTCGTCACCGGACATGGCGCGGTTCCTGAACGGCGCCGGTAACTGCCGGGCGGCGATGGAACAATGGCGCCATCGGATCGACGGATTTCTGCGGGCTTGCGGGCGGCATGGCGCCACGCGACAAGGGATAGCGCCAACGGCCGCCGAAAAAACAATGTGCAGACAACAACTTATGGAGCCGTTCGCAGAATGGCGCCATTCTTTCATCTTGCCTTAGCAGCCTATACCCTGAAACCCGCCCAAGCCGATGCTTCCCCGTTCCCGCCGCGATCACGGCAAAGGCCGGAAGCGACGCCTGCCGACGCCGCTTCCATGCTCTCGTCACTCCTCGTTCCAGCGCCGTTCCAGTTCCTCCAGCGCGGCTTCCAGTTCGGCCTTGATCTGCCGATGCTCCTTCAAATCGGCAACGCCCCGAAGCTCGGCGCGCAGTTCCTCGATATGCTGTTCCAACATCATGTTCGCCTCCTGATCTCGAAAGACGGGAGGCTGCGCCCGGTATGGAGCGGGCCGGGTCAAGGATCGCGAAGCGACCGCGCCAGCGGCGACGGGGGTGCCGATTTTGCGCCAGCAAAATTGGGGGAACCGTCGTCCTTGAGGCGGCTCGATCCATGCCGGATACTGGGCGGACTTGAGCGGATAAACTCCTCTCCCCACGCGCCGGACTTCTCATTTATTCCCCTCCCGCACCTGTCCCAGCGGTACGAACAAGGGATTCGCGGGGGTCGTTTCGGAAGGCGGCGGCGGACTTGTCGGGGCCAGTTGCGGGGCCGATTCCAAGGCGAAGAACAGCCGGGTTCCCGACAGGATCGCGGGCGGCATCGAGGGTGTGGACGGTGCCCGCGCAAGCTGGGCGATATAGCTGCGCGTCTCACCCGGAAGCGGTCTGCCGGTCCGCAAATGCTCGGCATAGCGGGCCGGTCCGGCATTATAGGCGGCGAACAGGCCGGGATATCCGAAGCGATCATACATGGCGCGTAGATAGGCCGTGCCCGCCAAGATATTGTCGCGCGGGTGGTGCGGATCGGGGCCAAGCCCATGCTGGCGGCGCAGCACGGCCCATGTGTCCGGCATCACCTGCATCAGCCCCATAGCGCCTGCATGGCTGGTGATCGGGCGGCCATTGCGGTGCGTTTGCCCGGCGCTTTCGGCCTGCATGACAGCGGCGATCCACGCCTGCGGAACGCCGAAACGCTGCGAGGCTTCGGCAATGATCGGTCGCCAGCGTTCTACCGCCGGAGACACCCGCTCGCCCGTTGGCGCGGCCTGTGCGAGCGCCCCGACAGGCAAGGCGAGCAGGAGCGAAGCCGCTGCCCAGGACGCGGCGATACGGGTCAGCGCAGCCATAGCGAGGTGGCCTTGCCGATAATGGCATCCTCATCGACCGGCCCGAAATAGCGCCCGTCGAACGAGTCAGGCGCGTCCATCAACAGGAACACGCGCCCGCCGCGCAGCAGTTCGCAGCCCTGCCACCACGGCAGCGGACGGCCCCGCCGGTCGGCGGTGCGGCGCTCCGCAATCCATCGTCCGTTGATGAAAATTTCCTGCCCCAACGCGCAAACATCGTCACCATCGCGCGCCGCGATCCGCTTCAACAGCGGCAGATTTGCAGGCAGATAGTGCCGTCGCGCAGCCAATTCGCGGACGCTGGCGGGAGTCCGAGCCAGCACCATGTCGCCAGTGCGAAGGCGCGCATAAGGATCGACGCGCCAGAAGCCGACAGGCGCGCTGACCGATGCGTTCCAGATGATGCGCGGTACGGGTCGGACGGCGAAATCCAGCACGGCTGTAACGCCCATCAGCGCAAGGCCGATGCCGCCCGCGATCAGGATCGGACGGCGACGACGGCGCAGTTGCCGGGCCAGCGGCGGTTCCCAATCGAACAGTGGCGCGGGCTTTGGGTTTGCCAATTGACGGTTGAGAGGCTTACGCATCGGAGCCTCCCTTGACTGGCGATTTCTGTCCGTTGGTGCGCGACCAGTCGTCAAGATCGTCGATGTGGTAGCGGATGAAACGGCCGTGGCGGCGATAGCGCGGCCCGATCCCTTTCCAGCGCATCTGTTCAAGCGTTCGCCAGTTAAGGCCGATATAGAAAGCAGCCTGCGCGGTATTGAGGAACGGGCTGCCTCGTCGCGCCCGCGCGGCGCGAGCGTTCGTATCGTCGTCGTCCATGTCTGATGCTCCTTGGAGCATACCAGCGAGTGCCGCCCGTATGCCCGGAGAGATTGGACGCGCCGGGGTGCGTTCGGGCAGGCCCGTTCCAGCCCCTTCCCGGATTCGGGCAATCAGCTAGGCAAAGCCCCCGCGCCGGATCGGGCGCGGGGGCATTCGGTGCCGATCAGGCGGCTTCGTTGACGATCAGCGCCAGAACATCGTCGTCATCCTGTCCGGCGGCGCGGCCGAGATTGGCGAAGATGGGCCACGGCGCGATCTGCGGATGGAAGATGCGGAGCGAGACATAGGGCCTGCCGGTTTCGCGGTTCTTCTTGATCCAGCCGCCGCCGATGTCGTTGGGGCCGCTCCAGATGCGGAAGTCGGGCTGCTTCTCCGCCCGCTTGTCGGGGTTGGGAACGATCTCGATGCCGAGCGGATTGCGGCGTCCGAGAAGGCCGATGCTACCGCGCATTTCGTTGGTTTCCGGGTTGCGCGAGACGATACCGAGAGTGGACATGGGACTTTCCTTTCCGTTGTTCGCCGGAGCCGATCCCCGGCGATGCGGGACCGTTATGGGCTGGCCGGGACGCCCGCACCCGAAGGGCCGGAGCGCAGCGGAGGACCGGGATGCGCGGCTATTTTGGAGCGAAGCGACCGCGAGGAGCCGAAGCGCAGCGAAGGCGGGGAAAATAGCCAGGCGCAGCCCGGTTGCGGGCGTCTCGGACAGCCCATAGGTCCAGCAGCAACAGCCGGGATCGGTGATCCAGCGATGCGGGAAGGATGCCGATTTCCTGCATCACGGCAGTAGGGCCGTCCCGAACCGGCGATGCGGTAGCGCAAGAGGCTGGCCGGGCGCATATCCGCGGGCACTGGATCGCCCCCCTGAAAGCGGGGACGGAAAGCCCATGCCCGCCATTCGGTAGCGGTCCCTATGACTGCGGTGCAGGATGACCCCATCGCGAAAGGGAAGCGCCGTGCCTTGTGCGCCTGCCTACCCATGATCGCGCGGCCTATCCTGCCGGTACGGCAAGCCGCTGGCACGGGACTGCAAACGCCATGCGCCGCAAGTCTGGGATGGACGGACAGCAGCCACGAAAAAGCCCCCGCGCCCGATCCGGCACGGGGGCTTGCGAGGACGCAGGAAGGGGCGGCAACGCCGCCCCTTCCATCATCATTCCGCCGCAATGGCGTAGGGGTCGGGCTGCTCGATCTCGACCGGCTGCGGCACGTTCCTGAAATGGCGCTGCACATTCTTCCACCGGCCAAGGGTGGCGAAAGGCCGCGCGGTGTAGCTGGTCGCCGGAAAGCGGAGCCATTTGGGAACCCAGCCGTCCACCTTCGGGCGGTTATTCGCGCCTGTCAGATGGTCGCGGATAATGCCCTTTTGGGTTTTGACCTTCGCGATAAGGTTGCCGTCCGCAATCCTTTTGCCGCCGACTTCGCGCAACATGGCGTTTGCCACCTGCCGGTCGCGGATAAGGTCGAAGAAAGCGTCGTCCGCCGTCCAGAGGCTCGCCATGTCAACGCCAAGGTAGTTGCCGACTGCCTCCACCACGGTGCTGCCTGTCTCCATCGTCTCGCCCATGACGATAGCCGCGACCGCGAAAACATCGGCATCGGGCAGCGCCAGCAAGCGGGCGAAGATGGCTGCGGTTCCCGCGCTCTTGCCGTTGCCGCGCGTCACGGTCGGGGCTTCAGGCGAGAAATGAAGCAAGGCCAGCGCCGCGCGCCGCTTCTCGTCAAAGCGGGTTTCCGCCGCACTCGTCTCGATGCTTTCCGTGGTGGCGTCGTCGCGCGCCTTCTGCTCCACGACGCGCACGGACCAGAGGCAAGAGCCGGTAATCGCATGGGCGACCATGAGCCGGAACGCCACGGCGGGATGATCGGCCAGCACGGCCCGCGCGGCGGCGTGGCGGTGCAAGTCGATATAGGTCTGCAAGGGGCCGGTGGTTTCCGGCTTTGCCGCCTGCGCGGCTTGGCGTTCGGCTTCGGTCGCCTCCGCCTTGGCGGCTTTCGCCGCCGCCGCTTCGGCTTTCCGGGCCTCCTTGCGTGACAAATAGCCTTCGTGGATTTCGACCGCGCCGCCCGGCTGCACGGCGATAAACACCTTGCCGCCGTTCGCCTTGGGCGTCTGTTCATGCTGGTAGGCATAGAACCATTCACCGGGTTCCAGAATCTCCACGTCCGCCCATCCGTCCGCAAGATAGGCGTCCCGCTTGGCGGCGATGGCTTCATTCTGCGCGGTCCAGAATTGTTCGGCGTCCGCGAAAAACCCGTCTTTCTCGAACAAGTCCCCGGCAATCCGGCCCTTATATTCTTCCAGCGGGAAGATCGCGGCTTTGACGGAAATCGCTTCGCCGCCGAGTAACCATTATGCCGACCGCGTAATTATGCCGAGCACACCATAGCGAAGCGCCGTTTTCCGTACATCTGTCGGCGGCACGCTCGGGATAATCCTGTCCTCCCACAACCGAGGGAGGATATATGCACAGCACGATCTCACTATTCGATTACGAGCCGCTCGAGTCGGCTACGTCGATGTCGCTCGATGCGCTTGTCGCAGAGTTCGAGGCACCTTACGCCGGCAGTTCGAACCGCCGCCACGGCTTTGCCGCCCGGCATCTGCTATTCTGGCTGAAGCTCCGCAAGATCGCCTTGGCGGACGTCGACAATGCGGTGCTGGAACGGTTCGGCAAGCATCGGTGTCGCTGTCGTCGATACCGGACTCAGCCTAATCGCGATCCATACTATATGACCATGATACGGATGTTCGTGCATTTGCTCGAGCAGCGGGGCGTAATACCGGCTCGTTGCCCGCGTGATGTCGCATCGTATTTTGCGCCATATGCCGCCCACCTCAATGGCCAAGGCTACGTCGCCAAGGTTGTTCGGCGCATGATGTTTGACGCGCGGCACTTTGCTTACTGGGTCGGCCGCAACGCCTATTGGGGCCAGATCGACCGCAGCGTCATCGAGCATTTTGCCGGTCACGAGTGCTCATGTCCACGCGCGATGCGCGGTCGCCCTGGCGATACCGCTATCGCCGTACGCCGCCGACATGCCTCCAAGTTCCTCGCGTATCTCGTCGGCCACGGCGCCATTGCATCCACCGCAAGCGAGCCCGAGCTGGATGAACGCCTGACGGCCTATAGTCATTGGCTCGCAACCGCCCGCGGGCTTCCAACCGCTGGGATTAAACGGAACCTGCGGGAGGTGAAGCGGTGGTACGACAGCATCTGCGGTGAAGGCGTAACATGCTCGGCCGAAGCGCTCCGATCGATCCTGCTCGACCAGGATCCGAGCCGCTCGAAGGGGGCCATCGATCGTACGGTGAGCACCTTGCGGTCCTTTGTCCGCTTTCTGATTGCACGAGGGAGTGTCCGCCTGATCGCCTTGCGGCCCTTAGCATCGGGCCCAAGCGCGCGGCCACCCAGGTTCCCCGTTTCATCGATCGAGCATCCATCGAGCAGATTGTCGCAGCTTGCGATATATCAACGCCAACCGGCCTTCGTAACCGCGCCCTGCTGTTATTGCTGGCGCGTCTCGGACTGCGCGCTGGCGATCTCGTGGCAATGCAGCTCAACGATATTGACTGGGATCAGGGAACGGTCCGCGTTTCCGGCAAGTCTGCGCGCGCTGTGCGGCTTCCGCTCCCCAGGATGCCGGGGAAGCGACCCTCGCCTATATCGAACAGGCTCGACCAACAGTCGCGAGCAACCATCTTTTTCTGAACCTGAAGGCGCCATATCAGCCGTTCGCAGGCCCCAGCATCATCTGCTGGATAATCGGCAAGGCGGTCGAACGTGCCGGCCTTACCGGCATCCCGACCGGTTCGCATGTGTTTCGTCACTCGCTCGCCACATCGATGCTGCGTGAAGGCTCCACGCTGGAGGCGATTGGCACCGTCCTGCGGCATTCCAAGCCGGATACGACCGCGATCTACGCGAAGGTCGATTTCGCCATGTTGGGCGAGGTGGCGCAGCCCTGGATTGGAGGTGCGTCATGCTGATCCACCACGTCGAACGCTATGTCGACTATCGCCACAAGCTTGGGGTCGGGTTCGAAGAGGGCGAGCACACCCTCACATTGTTCGCGCGCTACGCTGGGGAACACGGCGACAGTCACGTCACCATCGAGCGGATTCACGAGTGGTGCAGTCAGGCGTGCTCGCCCGAGCGCGCTCGGGCCAAGTACAACGTGCTGCGCCGCTTTTCGCTGTTTCTACGAGCAGAAGATCCAGGCCACGCCGCACCACCGATCGGCGCGTTCGGGTGCCGCCGACGCCCGAGGCCGGCGCCGCATCTGCTCCAACGCGAGCAGATTGCGGCGATTATATCGGCTGCATTGACCCCGCCGGACAGGACGATCAACGGCTACACCTATCACTGCCTGTTCGGCCTGCTGGCCGTAACGGGCATGCGGGTGTCAGAGGCGCTCGCTTTGCAGCGCTCCGACCTCACCGGCGAGGGACTGCTTGTTCGCCGAAGCAAGGGCGGCGGCAGTCGGCTGCTGCCCATCCACTCGACAACACGGGACGCCATCGAGGCATATCTCAACCGGCGCAACCGAGTGTTTTCGATCAGCGATGATCTATTCATCATCAGCACAGGACGGGCACCGGACAGGTCGACCGTCCGCAAAGTGTTCATTGGCCTGGCCCGGAGCTTGGCATCCGTGGCCCGGTCGGCACGCCCGGCCCGCGGCTGCATGATCTTCGGCACAGTTTCGCCGTCCGATCGCTTGAGGCCTGCGCCCACGATTACGATGCGGTGCGCCGTCACATGACGGCCCTTCGCGACTATCTGGGCCATAGCAGCATCTTGCACACCTATTGGTATCTCGAAGCCACCCCGGTGCTGATGCGCACTATCGCCGCGGCCAACGAAGTCCGCTTCCTGGGAGGCGCACGATGACCGCGCTCGCTCCTCATCTCACCGATTATCTGGTCGATCATCTGCCCCGGCATCGCAGCGCCAGCACTCATACGGTCGCAGGCTACGCCCACAGTTTCACATTACTGGTCCGGTTCGCGGCCGACCGCCGACGATGCCGACCGATCGACCTTCAGGTCGAAGATCTCGGCCCCGATCTCATCCTCGCCTTCCTGGATCATGTCGAGGAGGAGCGACGCAACAGCGTTTCCACCCGTAACGCCCGTCTCGCCGCGGTGCGATCCTTCTTCCGCTATATCGAATACAAGGTTCCAGCCTGCCTCGATCAGGCACTGCGCATCCACGCGCTGCCCCGCAAGCGGACCGCGACGCGGCTCGTCGATGCCCTGACGATCGAAGAGGTTCGGGCGCTTCTCGCAGCGCCCGATGGCCGTAGCTATTGTGGATTGCGCGATCGGGCGATGCTTCACATCGCCTATGCTTGCGGACTGCGCGCATCCGAACTGCTCGGCCTGCAGATGACCGCATTTCCGCCCGCCTCGCTGGCGACGGTCCGGATTCACGGAAAGGGGCGCCGGGAGCGCGTCCTGCCGCTATGGCGCGAGACCCAGCAAGCATTGCGAGGCTGGCTGGGCGCCCGCGGTGCGACGAGCGAACCGACACTATTCCTAAGCCGAGCAGGCGAGCCGTTGAGCCGCGACGGCTTGGCGCTGATGGTCGCAAAGCACGTCCGCCAAGCGGCATTGTCATGCCCGTCCCTGCTCTCGAAGCGGGTCACGCCGCATGTCCTGCGTCACAGCTGCGCCGCCCACACTCTGACGGCGACCGGCGATATTCGGAAGGTATCGCTATGGCTGGGACACGCTTCGCTTCGCAGCACCGAAGTCTATTTGCGCGCCGATCCGGTCGAGAAGCTCGCGATCCTCGCCGCCCACGCACCGCCAGGCGTTACGCCAGGCCGGTTCAGACCACCATCCGACGAGCTCCTCGCCATGCTTGCTATGGCCGGCAGCACCTGATCCCGGGAAGCCGCGATTATACCGATCAACGCGAGCCAGATTCCGCGCACAAAGCCGATTGGCACGACATCATCGGCATAATTACGCGGTCGGCATAATGGCTATTATGCCGAGCTCGGCATAACAGCCATGCTTTCAAATGGTCGCCGGTCGGCGCGCGCTGCTCCGGGTCGTCGTGGAGCGCCAGCCATGCCTTTTGCTGTTCCTTCGTCGCCAAGGTCAGATGCCGGATGGTCGGCGCGTTGATCTCGCCCGCGCGGTAAAGGGTGCGGATGCGCTGGCGAAGATTGCCGAGGGCAAGGATGCGCTGGACATAGAGCGGCGTCAGCCCGAACGTCTGCTGTATCTGCTCCGGCGTTCGCTTCTCCTTCTGGATTAGCCGGGTGAAGTTCTCCCATTGTGAAACCTCGTCCGGGTCGAGCCGCTGGATATTCTCGATCAACGAGGCTTCCAGCGCCGCCGCGTCGTCGCCTTCCTCAAGAATCGCGCACGGCATGGGGCCGTGGTCGATTCCTTCGGCAAGGGCAATGTCGTTGGCGAAGCGGCGGCGGCGTCCGGCGACGATGCCGAACATTTCGGGCCTGCCTTCGAGTTCGCCGGGGCGAACGATCAACGGCACGATAACGCCGCGCTGGCGGATAGACGGGAGAATATCGGCAACGTCCGGGTTTTTCTCCGCGTGGTGCATATTGGTCTTGCTGACGAACAGCTTGCCAATGTCGATGTTTTCCAGTTGCATGACGGTTCATCCTTTCTTGGGGTGAACCGGCCCGTTCGTGTGATCTGCCAAGATGGACGGACGGGCCGGGATATGCGCCGAATGAGCGGCGCGGCTCATCCGTCCTGTGCGGGCGGAATCTCGGAATTACGGGAAAGGTCGCGCGCCCGCGCTGCGGTGGACAACAGGGCTTCGGCTTCGGTGATCCGGCCCATGATCCGCGCCGCTTCGGCATAGGCCGACAGCGGAAAGCGCGGCGTGAAATATAGATCGCGCTCGATGCCAAGCCCTCCGGGCAGGCGGACGGACTCGATTTCGGACAGGCTGAAATAACCGAGTTCCGGGCATCCGAAACCAAGGTCGGACAGGCCGAACAATATATCGCCGTCCTCGTCCAGTTCGGTCGCCAGCCATGTCGCTGCACCCATCGGGTTGAAGAATTTGACAACCGGCAACGGGTCGGGGCTGCGTCGGCCCTCGCGCTGCGCGGCAATGTGGGCCGCGTCGTTGGCGCGCAAGGCGGCGCGCAATTCGGGGGTGAGGAGGATCATGCCGCCATCCTCCTTTCGCTGTCTATCGCGTCAGCTTCTTCGCCTTCGGCAAAGGCAAGGATATAGTCGGCGGCCTTGGTCGCCTGACTGGCGGCGCGGAAGATCGCGCGGTTGTCCTCGCGCAACACCTCAAGCCATGAACCGACATAATCGGCATGGCGCACGGTGGGCGCGATGCCCAAGGCGGCGCAAATGAAGGCCGCACCGATCTCCGCGCATAGTTCCTCGCGCGCATAGGGCTTCGATCCGAACCGCCCGGACTGGTCGCGGTTCAGCCGCTTGGCGTTCCCGGTCCAGTGGGACAGTTCATGGAAGGCGGTGCGATAATAGTTGATCTGATCGCGGAAAGCGGGCTGTGGCGGCACCTGCACGAAATCAGCGCCGGGGGCATAAAAAGCTTTCGCCCCGCCGATGCGGAAATCCGCGCCGGTCGCTTCTATCAATGCCTCCGCATGGGGGATGATCTCGCGTTCCGGCAAGGGGGCGGGTTCGCTCGCAAGGCCGGGCCGCAAACCTTCGCATTGCGCGACATTAAAGACGGTGAACCGCTTGAGGAACGGCACGGCGCGGGCATCCTCGCCGCTTTCCACCGCGCGGGCCTTCTCGGCTTCGGGAATGAAGCGGTCGGCATAGACAACGGTGGTTCCCTTCTCGCCCTTCTTGACGTTGCCGCCCGCCTCAAGGGCCTGTTTGAAGGTTAGCCAATGCTGCGAGGCATAGCCGCCCGCGATGGCCGCGCCCCACAATAGCAGGATATTGACGCCGCTATAGCGCCGCCCCGTAAGGGCATTGTGAGGCAGGCCGGGGCCGCCCGCTGCGCTGCTGCTCCACGGTTGAACCCAAGGAAAGCGGCCCGCTTCCAGTTCGGTGATGATCCTGCGCGTTACCTCGTCATACAGGTTCGCGCGGGGCTGCGCCCCATCCTCGCGACCTTGCCCAAGCGCGCGACGCTTGCGGGAAAAGCCCATGCCTAGCCTCCTGTCACAACCAAAAAAACCGACCGCAAACCCGCCGGGCGTGGGGGGTGGGCGGCAGGAGCGACCAGAGAGGCCCGCGCAAGCGCCGGGCGGCACCCGAAGGGGCGGAACATAGTGGAGCAGCCAAGCGAAGCGCAGGCTTGCCGCGCGGCGCGGCGGGCCTATCAGGGCGCGCCGACCACCCTCCGCGCCCAAGGGGTTGCCAACAAATAGCGCCGGCGCGACGAAGGAGTGCCGGGCAACGAACCGGGCGCGCAAGCGCGCCCGGCAAGCGTCATGCGATCGTGACCTTCGGATGGGACGCCGGAACGGCGGCCCAGCGGAGCTTGGCGACGCAGGCGCCTAGCGAAGTAGAGCGCGGTCGCCCGCTTGCGGGCGAGATGCCAGACCATGCGCAACAATTTGCAGCAGTTCGTGCGCTGTAGCCCTTCGGCATCAGCCTTCCCAATCCCAGGCGCTATCCGACAGAAACCGTCGGAAACTGACCTCCACGCGGTGCTCCGCGAGCGCCAGCATCCGTGCAACCTTCTTGCGCGAGGAATCGAAGCTGCGCGCATCGGCCATCTTCGGTCCCAGCACGGCAACGACGATTTCGCGCTGTCCCGCTCCGGCCTGCCGCGCGTCGAGCGCCTGCAACGCCCGCACCCAGCGCGCCACGACCGGATCAGCAGGAAACAGCGGGCGCGGAAGGCGGTGTAATCGCCAGAGCGCCGACAATCGCCGCAGCAACAGAACCTTGGGCGGAATATGCTGAAGCGACGGCACGGCGAAGGAAAGGCGCACCGGTCCACGGAGGATGCTCACTCCACGCACTGCCAGCCGCAGGTGTCGCAGCCCGTCCGCGATCAACACATGTTCGACTTCGCCGTCATCGAGGATGGCAGCGCTCACCGGCAGCGCGAACAGGTCAAGAGTTTCGGGATCGCAGGCCGTGGCCGGGTGCGCTTCCGCTTCCAGCACCATAGGGTCGCAGTCCGCACCCCAGAAGGCGAGGCCGTCATCGGCGGCTTCCGCGAAATCGCAATCCACGCGATGCCGGCTGCCTGTCCAACATGGTCAGAAGGCGGATGGGTGGACTCGCGCGCAACAATCGTTCGCGCACTCGCGGGCTGGGCAAGAGAGCCGCCTCGACATGGCGGCGGGCGAACGCCCAATCGACGGCAGCACGGTCGAGCTGGAACAGCGAGCGGTAGGTTGACGAATCCCTCCAATCGCGCGCTGGTCCATCCGGTGTGCTTGGCACCATATACTTGCCCCTCTCTCGTACCACCCTTCATGTGGGCAGATCGGTTACGGGGATTTCCGGTATGGTGTGCGGTGATTGTCCCCAGCACGCGGCAAGGTGCAGGGAAGAACAAGGACGATCTTTTCTGCGAAACAGGCAATTGTTCAGATATGTGGGCAATCCCGCTCCCGGAACCGGCAGCGCCATCAGAAATCAGGTCGCCGGGATTATCGAACCTGCCCGCCGCGCCCTTCATATTCTGGCCTAAACCGAGTCGCGCGAGCGCAAATGCTACAGTCCGCTGTCGCTAAGGCCGCCTGTAGATGTGTACCTAGTTCCTATCGACTACGTTTCCGAGCCTCTTCCATCTCAAAAACCTTTGCGCGCCTTATCCATTATGTGTAATTCAATTATGCAATGCGAAATACGAGTTGAAAGGGAATTAGGGCCATGGCTGCCTTTGCTCTCAACCGGAAGATGCGCGCTGAACAATGGAGATGTGATCGTGACACTTGCATATGACACACCGGTACTGATCGTCGGCGCCGGCCCTGCCGGGCTCGCGATGTCACTGGACCTCGCGCGGCGAGGGAACCGCAGCATCGTGGTGGAACAGGGACCAGAGACCCAGGAGCTTTTGTTCAAGGCCGGCGCTCTTAATGAACGAACGCTGGAATTTTGCCGCTGGTGGGGAGTTCGGGATGCCGTCTACGATTGGGGGCAGCCGCAAAACTATCCGCGCGATACCTGTTTCTGCGTCTCGCTGGACGGACCCTATATAGGCCGCGATCCGATGCCGGCCGCACGCGACTGGCCGGTGCGTGACTCCAGCCCGGAACAATGGCGCAAATGTCCGCAATATATTTTCGATCCGATCCTTGCGCGCGCCGCACTGGCGACCGGCTTGGTCGATATCCGTTATGACACCGAGTTCGTCGAATTCGTGCAAGACGCTGAGGGTGTCACCGCGACGGTACGGCGGGGAGATGCAGCCGAACTGATCCGCGCGCAATATCTGGTCGGCTGCGATGGCGCGGGCAGCAAAGTGCGACAGCAACTTGGTATCGGCTTCGACGGACTGGACCTGGATTTCTCCGTCTCGATCATGCTCGAAATCGAGAATTTCGAGCAATATCACGATATGGGCCGACTGGACCGCATCATGTTCATCGATACCGAGGGCACCTACGCCAACATCACTTCGGTCAACCACATGAACTATTGGCGCTTCACGATGGTCGGGTCGGAAGAGCGGCTAGATCCAGCGAAACTCGACGTCGATGCCGTGCTGCGTCGGGCTTTCGGGAACGTCGACGTTCCTTACAAGGTTTTGCGTGTGGTGCCATGGCGGCGCGCGCAATATCTCGCCCGCAAATATGGTGAGGGTCGGGTATGGCTTGCCGCCGATGCCTGCCACACGACATCGCCGACCGGCGGCCACGGCATCAACACCGGTTTGGGCGACGTGATCGCGCTTAGCTGGATGCTGGATGCCAATCTCAAAGGCTGGGCAGGCCCTAAATTGCTTGATGCTTATACCTTTGAGCGGCGGCCGGTGGCGCTGCGCAACTTTTCTGCCTCGACCCGCAATTACAGGTTTTGGGTGGGCCGTACTGACGATTTTGGGCAGGTACGAGACGAAGGCCATGCTGGCGCCGCAGCGCGCCACCGATTGCGGGAGCATTTTTCCAAGATGCTCTATCCTGAGTGGCACAGCTACGGCATCGCGATGGGCTATCGCTATGAAAATTCGCCGATATGCGTGCATGATGGCTCGCAGCCAACGCCCGATGAAACGTCGATTTATGTCCAGACCTCGCGTCCCGGCCATATTGTGCCACATGCCTGGCTGGAGCCGGGCAAGGCGCTGCTTGATCTGCTGGGCACGCATTTCGTGCTGCTGCGCTTCGATGCGACCGTCGACGTCACATCACTGGAACAGGCGGCAGCGAGGATCGATATGCCGCTCCAGGTCATTACACTCTCCGACGGACCCGAAATTGCTGAACTTTACCAGCACAAGCTCTGCCTGGTGCGACCCGATGGTCATTCGGCATGGCGCGGCGACGCATTGCCCAAGGATGTCGATTATTTCCTTGGCATCGTTACAGGGCACGGCGACGTGACCGATCATTCCATGGTAGGAGTGCCAGAAGAGCGGGAGTCCGTCACGGCCTGAAAATCGATTGAGGTAAAAGAAAGGAGAGCGTGCAGTTGCACGCTCTCCTTTCTTTTACCTGCCTTTTCGTATGAAACCCAACCGCCGTTCAATGACGGTGGTTTAAATTTGCATCTGCGCAGCTCCGCTCCGCGGATATCGATGCCCTGCAAAGATGGTAGATGATCAATCGCCAGCTATTGGCGGGCTGCCTAACGGGTTGGCGGCTGAATTTGCCGTATCCCTACCAAGCCACATACATATAGCAAGCTTGGGACCGATCGCTTGGGCAGAGGGCGAGAATCGTATCGCGCGAGCCCACCTTGCATCGGCTGTCACTCGACAGCATCAAACCACCAACGCTGTCCAAGCGCGCGATTTAGCGTCGGCGGAACCATGGCTCAAGCTCAAGCTTGGTCGGGCCGGCCAATGCAGAGGTGAAAAGATACCACCCGACAAGGAATAGCAGCCCTACCGTCCGCGCGTCTCCAAGCCGTTCATGTACCGGCGTCCAGACAGTATCGCCGGCTTCTCCGGTCAGAGCGACTTCCCGCGCAAGGCGCATCAGCGCCCGCTCTGCATCCGAAAAGGCGGGCGAAGTTTCGAAGGTGTCGATCGTCGCGAGTTGATCTGGCGTAACGCCGCAATCAAGGCCAAGATTCCAGTGCTGATTAAATTCATACTCGCTTTCACGGGCCTGCGACACCGCAAGGATAACAAGTTCGATTTCACGAGGATCAAGCCCGGTTGCTTCCCGTATCCTCGTTCCAAGCGGCAACCACAAATCCGCAACCGCAGGCTGAAGCGCAAGGAGCCGATAAACATAGGCGTCCTTAAGTCTCGGTCGCTCTTCCGCTATCCGGTCGAAAATTCGTGAAATTTCGGCACCATCTTCGCGTGAAGGCAATTTAATTCGAGGCATCTTCAGATCCTGCGGTTGCGGGTATTATATGTTAGAACTTCGTCGAAAGGGATACGCCGAACGTCCTTGGGAGGTCCACGGTCGCGCCGTCGAGATTGGTCGAAGGCAGCAGGGCCAGATAGACAAGTTCGTTAGCGAGATTCCGACCCCAAACGGCGACACGGAAGCGCTCGTTGGGCGATGTCCAGCCGATCTCACCATTGACCATGACATAGGATGGCTGAGTGAGGCGGTTCTGGAAGTCCCAATAATATTTGTCCGTCAGATAGACATTGCCGTTGAAGGTAAGCTCGCCATCGCCCAGCGGACGCTTGTAATCGACGCCGAGCGTGACCGAACTGCGAGGCGAGCGGATCATGTCCTTCCCGGAAACATCCTCAAAACCCTGAGCGTTGCCTGTATTTCCAGGTCGAGGAGTATTCACGACTGCATTTGGAAAGCTGTCATATTTGGCGTCGATGAACGCGAAATTGAGGCGGATATTCAGGTCGGACGTGACCAGAGCGGTAAATTCGGCTTCGGCTCCCTTGATTGTGGACTTTGCGGCGTTGAGCAGGACGCTCGACGGACTGTTGCCATCGCGGGCGGAAAGCTGAATGTCGCGGTATTTATAGTAGAAGAACGAGAAATTGGCGCGAAAATGCGAACTTGGGTCGAGCTTGGCGCCGACTTCGAACGCATCCAGTTCTTCCGGTTTGGTAGGCGTGGCTTGCGGAGCCGTGGTGTTGAAGACGCCGCTCTTGAACCCACGGCTGTAGGAGCCATAAAACATGCCCAGCCCATCCACGCGGCCTTGCAGCGAAATCTTCGGCGTGAATCGGTTGAACGATGTTTCTGCATCGTCGACGAGAACCGTCCCGTTCCGGGTATAGGTAAAATTGCGCTTCTCGGTGGTGTAGCGGGCGCCAGCCGTGAGAGACAACCAATCATTGAATTTGAATGTGCCTTCCCCGAACCCTGCAAAGGACAACGTCCTGTTCCTGCCGACATTCGCATTGGGGGCCGCAGGCGATCCGAGAATGATCGGATCATGCCGGGCGTGAGCCAGAAAACCATAACCTCCAACGATCCAACTGAACGGCCCTGAATCATCCGAGAGCAGACGGATTTCCTGCTGCCAGCTGTCACTGATGCCGGTGTTATCATTGATCGCGATCGGCCGAGGCGAGGCGTCGGTATCGACGATATTGTGATATTTCATCCACTGGTAGCTCGTCGCCGTGGCCAGCGAAACGCTGCCGAAGTCCCAACTGGTCTGAAGATTGACATCGCCCTTCCGCTTTGTCAGCGAGGGAGAATTATCCTGTGCCGTCGTGAAGGGCTCGCTGGCGATCAATACTCCAGGCGCTTTTGCCGCCGTATTCCCATTGAGGGCGAACGTGGCAATGCCGGTATTGTCATCGACATAGGAATATCCGCCGCTCAGGACCAGGCGGGCGACCGAATTGGGCTCAAACAGCAGCTTGCCGCGCGCTGTCCAGTTCTTCGATTCGTTGAACTTGCCGCCGCGCAGGAGATCCTTGATATAGCCGTCCGACCGGCCCGCCACGAACGACAGATTCGCCGCCAGGCCGGGGGCGAGACCACCGGTTACATAACCGCGCACACGTGCTTCGTTGAATCGGCCATATCGGACATCGAATTCACCGCCAAAGTCTTCCGACGGGTCCGCCGTGATGACGTTGATCAGGCCGCCGGTGGCATTTCTGCCGAATAGCGTCCCCTGCGGCCCGCGCAGCACCTCAACTCGTTGCACCTTCAGCAGCGAAAACGAACCCGCCGCCATATCCGGCTGGTAGATTCCGTCGAGATAGATCGCGACATTCGTTTCATCGCCCTGGGTGACGTTTCGCGTGCCGACGCCACGGATGGTCGGCTGGAATGAGAAATTGGTCGTGTTGAAAACCAGATTGGGAACAATCTGGGTGAGGTTGCGGGTATCGGCGATGTTCGCCCGATCGAGCGCTTCGCCCGCAACAGCCGTAACCGAAATCGGAACGTCTTGCAGGCGCTGTTCGCGTCGCTGGGCAGTGACGACGATATCGCCAAGCCCCTCTGCCTGCTGGGATGCCGAATCGGACGCCGAAGTGCTTTGGGCATATGCCGGACCAGCCAAACCCAGACATAGCAACATCGCGGTTTGCGTAGCGAAATTGTGTTTCGACAAGATGGTATCCTCCCTTTAGTTTGGCGTGAAAGCCTTTCCCCATTCGAACTAATGGTGTAATCCGATTATGCACAACGAAATTCGAATCGGGAAGAGAAAAAATTGAAAGGGCCAATATCGTTGCCCTGTTTCAGCATCAGGAAAGCCTATGAACCGCGAATATCGAACCATCTGCCTGACCATCGCCGAAGGCGTTGCTCATGTCCGATTGAACCAACCAGAGAAGCTCAATACGCTCGGCATAGGGCCTGGATCGAACCGGGAGGAACTCTGCCAAGCTTTTGCGGACGCCGACGCAGATCCTGCCGTCGGCTGCATCCTGCTTTCAGGCGAAGGGCGCGCTTTTTGTGCAGGGGGTGATCTCGGAGGAACGGTCGAAGATCGGATGCCAGCGGACGATGCGCTGGTCGACGCCTATCTCTTCAATGACGCGATGAACCAGTTCTATGCGCAGCTGCGATCGATCAAGAAACCGGTCATCGCGGCAGTGCAGGGCTATTGTCTCGGCGCAGGACTGGGATTGGCGGCACAGTGCGACCTGCTGATTGCGGCGGACGACGCGCGGTTCGGCCTCATTGAAGCAAGAATCGGCCATCCCGGTGCTGTCGAGCTGCTGCCGACAATCGGACGGCAATGGACGAAATTCCTGATCCTGACCGGCGAGATCATCGACGCCGAAACCGCCCACGATATCGGGTTGGCATTGACCGTCATCCCCGCCGACATGTTGCTCGATCGCGCGCTCGATCTTTCCCGACGGATCGCGCGGATGCCGCGCCACGCCGTCATGTTGAACAAGGGCGCCGTCGACAAGGCAGCCGAAGCCGGTGGCGATGCCGCGGGGCGCGTCGCTGGCCGGTCTCAGGACGTGATGACCAAATATCTCAGTCAGATTGCGGAAGCACCCGATGGGCGGCGCTTTTCCGACATCCTCCGAACCGAGGGGATGACGGGTCTGAAAGCCGCCCGCGAAACCCAATACTCCAGCCCCTGGCTGAATTCCTTCAGGAGACCTCGCCGATGAACACCACCGAATTGTCACATGTCGCTTTCTATACCAAATCCATAGACGAGATGAGCCGGTGGTATGCCACTGTGATCGATGGCCAGGTGGTAGCGGCGGGCGCGACCTATGCCTTCATCTCCAATGATGGGGAACATCATCGCGTTGCACTTGTTGCGCTGCCTGATGCTGCACCTGCGCAGGTGGAGAACCGGGTGGGTTTTTATCACACGGCGTTCAAGGTGCCGACATTGCGGACGATGAAAGGACTATTGGGACGGATCAACGATGCCGGCATCGCCCCCTATAGAATCGCCAATCATGTGCTGACGTTATCGCTGTATTTTCGCGATCCCGATGGCAACTCCCTGGAGCTGTTCAATGATCTGTTCGATACGGTGGACGACGCGACCGCTTATATGAATACCGATACCTTCGACGACAATCCCGCAGGACGGCCGCTCGGTTTTGATGAGTTGATCACGGTGCTCAGTTCCGGGGAAGATGAAGCCGTCCTGCGTGCAGAATTACGGGAGGCCCGCTGATGATGTTCCCGTCACCGATCGATGTCCCCACCCGGCTACACACCGCCATGCCAGCGCATTTCCAGGTGTCTGCGGCCGATGCCCAACGATCGATGATGGGCAACGCCCCTCCCAATGGAAGTCACTTCCATTCACTTCTGGAAGGACCGGCTTTCGATGTCTCAGGTCAGCTCTATTGCGTTGATGTGCCTTATGGACGCATCTTTCGCATCTCGCCCGACGGCGATTGGGACGTGTTCGCCGCCTATGATGGGCGGCCAACCGGACTCAAGATCGCTCCAAACGGTGAAATCATCGTAGCCGATCACCATTATGGTATTGTCGCTTTTGATTCTTCTGATGGCAGTCGACGATCGCTGGCAACGCATTTTGAGGGTGAGCCATTGCTGGGCGTCAATGATATTGTGTTGGGGCAATCGGGAAATCTGTATTTCACCGACCCCGGCATGAGCGGGCTGGAGAATCCCTGCGGACGGGTATTCCGACTGCGCCCCGACGGTACGATAGACCTGCTCATGTCCGGCCTCGCCTATCCCAATGGCCTGGCGGTCAACGCGGCCGAGACGATATTATATGTGGCCGTGACCCGCACATTGCAGCTGGTGCGCCTCCCGCTTGCTCCTGATTACGGTCCTGTCGTCAAGGCGGGGGTATTCGTTCAGCTCGATGGCGGATCGATCGGTCCGAACGGAATGGCAGTGGACAGCCGGGGCAATGTCGCCGTCGCCCAGACCGGACGTGGCCTGGTTTGGCTGTATAGCCCTTTTGGTGAATTGCTGGCACGCGTGGGAAGCTGCGCTGGACGAGCCGTCACCAACCTGACCTATGGCGGACCGGGGAAGAAGCAATTATATATCACCGAGGCAGAAACGGCCTCGATCCTCGTTGCCGACATGCCCTTCCCCGGATGAGACTTATATTTCCGCGATCCGTTCTTTCTTTAGATAAGATGCTGCGATGAAATAATGCAGCGCAGCCCATAATTTCAGGCACGTCAATATCGACAGCGCCCAGCCGAGGGATGCCTTACCCGCCACCTCCTGCAACGTATCGCTCAGCAGGCCCGCGAGGAAAGGCCCCACGGTGAGGCCGATTCCCGTCGCGAACAACAGCCACGTGGCCGAGGCGAGTGCGCGATGTTTGACCGGCGCAACGGTCTGAAGGGCCGCGAAGGTCGGCGCGGCATGAAAACTCTGGAACAGTTCGGGGATGACAAGAAACGTCAGCATTATTGCATGGCTGGGAGCGCTCCAGGCCGCCAGATGAAATGGAACTGTCGACATCATGGCGCCACCTACAAGCCAAAGTCCCCAACGGACGTCGCGCTTGCCCAGCCGATCACTCAGGAGACCACTCAAGAGCACTCCAAAGCCGCCGAGAAATCCGACCAACATCCCATATGAAACGCCAACTTGTGTTGTGGAAAGTCCGAACGAACGCATGGCAAAGGCAGGGGTGAAGCTCATCGTGGCGCCGGCGGCGCAACCGAACAGCAAGCCAGCTGCGCAAAGATGGCGAACCGTTTTTATCCTGAGCAGGGTCATCACTCCGGCGATCATGCCGTCATGCTTTTTCTCGGTCGGCGCGCGCGGGGGCTCTTTTACGACGAGCATCACCAACAGGGCGATAAAGATCCCTGGGATACCTCCCACCAGGATCAAGGTCGTGCGCCAATCTGTAAGGTCGTTGAGGTATCCGCCAGCAGCCATCCCGATAAAGGCGCCCACCGGGGCGCCCATCGAGAAGATCGCAAGGGCAGTCGTCCGGCGATCGGAAAAATAGTGCGCAATGAGCGAGTGGCTTGCCGGCGTTCCGCCTGCCTCCCCGACGGCGACCCCCATGCGCGAAATCATCAACTGCCAGAAGTTCATTGCGAGCGCTCCGGCCGACGTAAAGGCGCTCCAGAACAAAATGCACATGCAAATGATCTTCTTCCTGCCATATCTTTCGGCAAGCGCGGCAATCGGAATTCCGGCAATGGCGTAGACGAGGGTGAAGGCGATCCCTGTCATCAGGCCAATCTGGGTGTCGGAAAGCTGTAAATCGGTCTTGATCGATTCGATCAGGATCAACGGCATTTTCCGATCGACGAAACTGAAAACGTAGATAAGCGTCAAAACGCCCAAGGTGAGCCACGGCGGGCGACTGCCAGTGTCTTTGGGCGACATTGCAGCCGTCGACCGGGGGACAGCTTCATCGGCCATATTCAGAAATCCTCCCATCAAATCCCCTGCCAGCGCGATTCATTGCTCGCGCGCAGAGGCTACGCCTCCCGGAAAAGAAGGTCAGGAAGATTACGCATCGCGGTATCGAATTTGCAAATAAATAATTTAGGTATGTTTGGCAAAAAAGCCCAATGAAGAAGAGACATCCGCAGCGGCCTGCTTGAGCAGTGCAGTCAGCTTCGAATCCGGTGCCGTATCAAAAGATTCGCGCGGACCGAGCATTGCGAGCGCGCCAACAAGAGTAGAGCGATAATCGAAGATGGGAGCGGCCAACGCGTTAATTCCGGCGTTCAGTTCACCGCGCGACCAGCCCACGCCAGTGCTTCGAACCTGTTCGAATATCTCTTCTACTTCTTCCATCCGCCACGGATGATCTGCCGACTTGAGCTTGCGGTTGGCATCTATTTCCTGCGCGAGCAGCTTTTGCGTCTGATAGCGCGGCAGCCAGGCGCCGAAGACTCGCCCTGATGCCGTGGTCAGCAAAGGCAAAACCTCACCGACACGGGTGCTGACGGTAATCGACCGCCGGACTTCCTCCAACCAGACAATCGTTGGGCCGTAGTCCGTCCAAATCGCCAGAGCGGCAGAATGACCGGCATCCTCACAAAGCTGAGGAAGGCGGGCGCTGGCACTGCGCACCACATCGGCCCCTCTTACCGCAGCGACACCGATCAGCCGTGCGTTTGGTCCCAGGCGATAACGTCCCGTTGCGGCATCGCGCTCGACCATGCCGCTTCTTGTGAAACTTACCAGATAACGGTGCGCCTTGGCGGCCGGAATCCCTGCCTTCGCCGCGATTGTTTTCAGCATTGGCGGTGGGGTCTCATCGACCAGCGAAGCCACTGCCATCAACAAAGCCATGCCCGTTTCGATCGACTGCACACCGATCTGCTCTTCTGCCTTCTCGATTGCCGCCTCCCCTGAAATTGCCAGTTCGATCACCGAAGACCCTATGAACATTGGCCTTACACCATGACTCTCTTTCGGAGAAAGAGGGATATGATTACGCCAAGCGAAATCGAATCTTGAAATTCGATTCCCCAATGCGTAATCATGAGCCTCGTTTCCGAAAGCACAGGATCAACCATATGGCAGACAGTTTCAGGGCCCTTGTAATCGACGATCACGACGGAAAGCCGAAGGGGGCCTTCCGCATGCTTCAGCAAAGCGACCTTCCCGATTACGACGTCCTTGTCGAAGTGGAATATTCGACATTGAACTATAAGGACGGGCTGGCGGTCTCCGGTCGCGGCAAGATCGCACGGCGGCGCCCGCTCGTGGGCGGTATAGATCTTGCCGGAACCGTTGTCGAAAGCGCTTCTCCCGACTGGAATCCCGGCGACAAGGTGGTGGTAAACGGATGGGGCCTGTCGGAAACCGAAAATGGCGGTTATACCCGCTATCAGCGCCTCAAGCCGGAATGGCTGACGCGACTCCGGCCCGAATTCACTCCCTTGCAGGCAATGGCGATCGGCACCGCAGGCTACACAGCCGCGCTTTGTGTCGATGCGCTGGAACGATACGGGATCATCCCCGATGAGCGCGAGGTGCTTGTCACCGGAGCGGCTGGCGGCGTCGGTTCGGTTGCCATAGCGTTGCTCGCGCGGAACGGATATCGAGTCGTTGCGTCTTCCGGTCGCAGGGAAGCACGGGGTTATCTTGAGGAGCTTGGTGCTTCCGCAATCATAGACCGGCAGGAACTCGCCACAGCGGCCGGACCGTTGCAGAAGGAACGCTGGGCTGGTGCCGTCGACACCGTCGGCAGCGTTACGCTCGTCAACGTGCTCGCACAGACGGTTTATGGAGGCGCAGTTGCGGCATGCGGGCTGGCGGGTGGCGCCGATCTTCCGGGAACCGTTCTGCCTCATATCCTGCGGAATGTCGCTCTGCTCGGCGTCGATTCCGTGATGGCGCCCGCCGAGCGCCGCGAGCGCGCATGGTCGCGCCTCGCGCGCGATCTCGATCCGGCACTGTTGGAAAAGATGACGAGCGTAGAGCCGATGTCGCGTCTGCCGGAACTTGCCGAACACATTCTGGATGGTCGCGTTCAGGGGCGAGTGGTGATCGACGTAACGAACTGAAAGCCGAAGCTTCAGAACAGGAGATTTGAATGGGAGAGGCATTACCGCTGGACGGACTGCGCATCATCGAGATGAGCACCGTCGTCATGGGTCCGTTCGCGGCCCAAATATTAGGCGATCTGGGTGCGGACGTGATCAAGGTCGAATCTCCGAAAGGGGATTCGACGAGACATGTCACGCCGATGCGCAATCCGAATATGGGCTGGGTTTTCCTTCACGCCAATCGGAACAAGCGCAGTCTGGTCATCGATCTGAAGGCTCCTGGCGGGCGCGAGGCGTTGCTGAAGGTCATCGAGGGAGCCGATGCGTTCGTAACAAATGTCAGGCCTCGCGCCCTGGCACGACTTGGCCTGGACTATGAATCTCTCTCGAAGGCAAACCCGCGCATCATCGCCATCAACTTTGTCGGCTACGGCGAAGGCGGCCCCTATGCCGGTCGTCCTGCTTATGAGGATCTGATCCAGGGCGCGACGGCCTTGCCCTCGATGCTTGTCCAGGCGGGTTCGCAGACCCCGCATTATACGCCGATGGCATTGAATGATCGAGCGGTAGGCGTGAGCGGCGCCCTGCAATTGCTGGCGGCCGTCATTCACAGGAACCGCACAGGCAAAGGCCAGCAGATCACCGTGCCCATGTATGAGACCATGGCGCAATGGGTTCTCGGCGATCATTTTGCCGGTCGCACGTTTGAGCCGTCGCTTGGCCCGCCCGGATACAAGCGCACACTCACCAAAGAACGCAGGCCCTATCGGACCAGTGACGGAATGATTTGCGTGATCATCTACACGGATGGTCATTGGGAAAGGTTCATGTCGCTTATCGGCAAGGCGGACATCTTCCGATCCGATCCGCGATTTGCGGATATCGGCACCAGAACCGAACATGCACATGATCTCTATGCGTTTGTCTCCGACGCGATACTGGAACGAACCAGCGCCGAATGGGTCGCGGCACTGTTGGAGGCCGATATTCCGGTTGCCCCTCTCCACACGCTCGACTCTCTGATCGACGATGAGCATCTGGCGGCCGTCGAATATCTGAACCTCGTCGACCATCCGACCGAAGGCAAAATCCGACAAATCCGGCCACCGAGCAAATGGTCCGAGACACAACCGAAGGTGCGAAGGCTTGCGCCGCAATTGGGCGAGCATAGCACCGACATCTTGCTGGAGGCCGGCATGGAGCAATCGGAAATCGACGCGCTTCTGTCCGCCGGGACGATCGTGCAGCACCGCTGAACAGGAGATTATGATGCGGATTGTTCGTTTCGGGAAAGAAGGCCGAATTGGCTTCGGCCAATTGGAGGGAAATCAGATAATTCCTTTTGCCGGGGAGCCGTGGAACTCCGAAACGACGGGAGAAAAGCTGCCTCTCGATAGTGTTGAGATATTGGCCCCGCTCCATTCACCGCGTATTTTCGCGGTAGGCTTCAACTATGCCCAGCATACAGCCGAGAGTGGCCGCGCTCAGCCCACCCTTCCTGCGTTGTTCATGAAACCAGGCACGACAGTGATCGGACATGATGAACCGATCATCTACCCTCTGGGCAGCACCATCGTCCATTATGAAGGCGAACTCGCGGTCATTATCGGCAAACAAGGCCGCAGAATCCGTGAGGATCAGGCGATAGATCATGTTTTAGGCTATTGCTGTGCAAACGACGTCAGCGAGAGGACAATCCAGCGCGAGGAGATGAAAGCGGGCTGCATGCTGGTCGGCAAGTCCTTCGATACCTTTTGTCCCCTGGGGCCTTGGATAGAAACCGAAATCGACACGGGAAATGCCAGACTTTCCACACGGCTCAATGGCGAGGTTCGGCAGTCGACCGCATTGGCCGACATGATCTTTCCCATACCCCGGCTGATCGCCTGGCTCAGTTCCGCCATTACGTTGCTTCCAGGGGATGTGATCCTGTCGGGCAGCCCGGCAGGCGTGGGGGAGATCAAACCGGGGGACGAAATCGAGGTTGAGGTGAGTGGCTTGGGCATCCTCCGCAACACGGTGATCGCCGAGGTTGAAGGAGAACCGGGAGAGCCGCGATGAAATGGGTGACGCGCGAACATGTCCATCTCGACCGCGTGGCAGTGCCATGGCTGATCAGCCGATTCATAGACCCAGATGCCGAATTCCTGTTTGTCGCCTGGGGAGAGGAAGCAGCGGCCCCGAACGAAGCGATTCCGTTCGCCATACCGGGAGCGGATCTCGGCCCCCATGATGAGACGGGAACCACATTTGACAAGGTAATCACCAGGTTCGGTTTGACCGATCCGGCGCTTCGGATTCTCGCCGACGTTATCCGTGCAGGCGTGGCATATGTGCGGAAAGGCTTTCGGCCGGACACCGAAGACAAAAACGGCCAGATTGCGGTCGGCCTGCTTGAAATTTCCGAAGGCATGATGCTGCTGGATGGTGACGACCTGGCCGTTCTGGAAGCCAGCTTTCCGATCTATGATGCGCTTTATCGCGCGCTATCAAGCCATATTCTGGTGCAAGAGCGCGGCCTCTCCGTTCCTTCGACACAAGGTTCAGGCCCGAAGGCAAAGGTGCGCTTTTTGCGCGCCCTGATGGATTCCGGGGGCCAGGTGGATTTCGGAAAGCACCGTGCCACATTGGAAATGCTGGTTCCATGCTCGCCCCGATGAGGATGGCATGAAGCAGTCGAGCGCCCCCGCGCCATTTGATGTTTTTCAGTGGTTGCCGGCAGAAGCCCAGGCCGAGTTCAAAACGGCGGCCCGATGCCGGCGATGCGCCCAAGGCGAACTCATCTATAGCCAGGGTGAGGTAGGTGGCGAAATGTTTCGGATCGTTTCGGGTGCCGTGCGCCTGTCGGTCCGGCGCTCGGACGGGCGAGAATTGCTTTACCTGCTGTTCGGGCCAGGCGATTGTTTCGGGGTCAGCACGCTCATCGACGGTGAGGGATTGCCCCAGACGGCTGAAGCACTCGCGGACACTGAGTTGCAGGTACTGGGACGACCAGCCTTCCACCAGCTCCGGGCGCGATATCGAGAGTTCGATGATGCGTTGCTGCGGCTCGTAACCCGCCATATGCGCCTTCTGAGCAGTTTGTTCGCGGACGCGCAACTTCGAGGGATCAGCGCGCGTGTCGCGAGCCGGATCGCCGCTGCGGCGTCGGGTTTTGGAAAGCCCGGACAGGCCGGCATCGAGCTTGCGGTCAATCTTTCGCAGTCCGATCTGGCGCTGATGGTGGGTACATCGCGTCAGACGGTGAATCGCGTCATAAAACTGTTCCAGGACGAAGGGCTTTTAAGCGTGAAGAACGGCCGCTTGATTATCCATTCGCTGGAGGCGCTGCGCGCGCAGGCATCCGACGATCATTAGTGGCTGTCGCGCGATCACATCATGCCCGCCAGCGCAGCTTTCCGACGGGAACATTCGGAAAGCCACGGTCCCGTAGCAGCTCGCTGCGCCTCGAATTTTGAAGGAAGCAATATGGCTCCCGACTCTCACCAGTTACAAGGTCAGGCGGCAACCGTCGCGATGCGATGGCCGGTCAAGCGCCAGAAAATCATCTTTGCCGTGCTGCTGGCTGTCACGACGCTCAACTATCTTGATCGCCAGATCGTCAATATTCTGGCGGAGAGCATCAAGCGTGATCTGCACTTGAGCGACACCCAGGTGGGGGCAGTGACCGGCCTCGCCTTTGCAGTCCTGTATAGTTTGCTGGGTGTTCCGATCGCGCGTTTGGCCGAGCGGGTAAACCGCGTTCAGATCATCAGCGGCGCACTGGCTATCTGGAGCGCCTTCACCGCCTTGTGCGCCTTGCCGACGACATTTGCGCAACTGGCACTTCTGCGCGTTGGCGTTGGGGTCGGCGAGGCGGGATGCACACCGCCGATGCACGCACTCGTTGCCGACGCCACTCCGCGCGAGCGCCGTGCGTCGGCGCTGGCGTTTGTCTCGCTTGGATCACCGATCGGAGCACTGTTAGGCCTTACTCTGGGTGGTATACTTGTTCCGATCGTCGGTTGGCGGCTGGCGTTCGTTATCGTCGGAGTTCCCGGCATCTTGATTGCCTTGATTGCGCTTGCGGTCATTCCCGAAGTCCGCACGAAACGCAGTTCCGTCGCGGGGGAGGTTGATCATCAGCGGGTATCGACGATACAGGCGCTTCGGACGCTACTCTCGTCACCGGCATATTGCTGGCTGATCGCCGGTATCGCGAGCCGGGCAATTCTCATCTATGGTTTCCAGACCTTCTACGCATCCTTCTTCCTGCGCAATCATGCGACAGGCCTACAAACCCTGACAAACGACATCGCAGCGCTGATGGGCGTGAAACTCCCGGTCTATACGCTGGTGGGTCTGACGCTGGGAATCGCTTTCGGTCTTTTCGGTATTGCAGGGACGATCCTTGGAGGACGGCTCGCTGATCGAGCAGCCATACGCGATGAACGGGCATATGTCCTTGTCCCAGCCCTGGCGCTGATAATCGCTACTCCGTTGATGCTGTGGATGCTCATGACGCCCCATACGCTTTTGGCACTCGTGCTGTTGATTGTCCCGGCCGTGGTGGGAGGACTGATGTACGGTCCCGGCTATGCCGCAATCCAGGCGCTGGCGACGCAGCGCCATCGCGCAATGGCGAGCGCGGTACAACTGCTGTTCACCAATCTGGTCGGTCTTGGCATCGGCCCGCTGGCGGTCGGCTTCCTGTCTGACGCGCTCGCGAAATCTCTGGGGGAAGCCGAAGGGCTTCGGCTTGCGATGGTCGCGCTGACGCTGACGGGATTTCTGACCGCATTTTTCCTGTGGTTATCATCACGAACGATCGTGGCGGAAATCGCCGCTCGAAATGCTGTCGAAAAAGGGGAATAGTCTGATCAGAACAAAATAATGGCCTAAAAATCTGCCCGGCTGTCGCCGCGGCGACAACAAGTCACGTTTCGCTCCTGTATTCCGGTCGGCAATAAAGGAGAGTTCGCGTGCCAACCACAGCCATCGCCGACAATTGCAAACCCGTTTCGCTGGACGACAAGTGGACATTTACGCAGGGCCGCGTCGTCATGAACGGCAATCAGGCGATTGCCCGTATCCTGCTGGCCCAGAGCGCGATCGATCGAAAGCAAGGGCTTTCGACGGCCGGTTACATCACCGGATATCGCGGCTCGCCGCTGGGGAATGTCGACACGGCGCTTTGGTCGATAGGCAAGCGTCTGGCGGAAGCGCATATTCGCTTCCAACCGGGCGTCAACGAGGAAATCGCGGCGACTGCGGTGCGGGGCACACAACAGATCGAATCCGTTCCGGGCGCGCGATATGACGGCGTATTCGCCGCATGGTATGGCAAAGGCCCTGGCGTGGACCGATCCGGCGATGCGTTCAAACATGGAAATTATCGTGGCGCCCATCCGAAGGGAGGAGTGCTGGTCCTTTATGGAGACGATCACGCCGCCAAGTCATCGACGGTAGCCCATCAGAGCGAGCAGGCGATAACCGCGAGCCTGATCCCATCGCTCTACCCCGCCAATGTCCAGGAAATCCTCGATTACGGATTGATGGGCATCGCCATGTCGCGCTACAGCGGTTCCTGGGTTGCGATCAAATGCGTGACCGAGGTTGTCGAGCAGACAGCCAGCATCGACCTGGATCTCGATACCTTCGCGCCTGTCCTGCCACCCTATCGGGAAGGCCCTCCCGAGGGCGTGCATATCCGCGAAGGTGCGTTCAATCCGCTCCGTGAGGAGCAGATCGTCGTCGAACATAGATTGCCGCTCATACATGATTTTGTTCGGGCCAACGGCATCGATCGAACGATCTTCCGAGCGGCACAGCCGAAGCTGGGTATTATCACGGCCGGCAAGTCCTATGGCGATGTTCGTTCGGCACTGGCACTGCTGGGTCTCGATGAGCAAGCCGCCGCTGCCGTCGGCATCTCGCTCTACAAGGTCGGCTGCATCTGGCCGCTCGAAGGCCAGGGGATCGCGGCGTTCGCCGATGGCCATGCCGCAATTCTGGTGGTCGAAGAGAAAAAAAGCTTCCTTGAGCAGCAGCTGGCTACGGTGCTGATCAACACCCCCGAACGCCCGTTGCTGCTGGGAAAGCTGGACGAAAGCGGAAAGCCTCTGCTGTCCTCGACGCTGCCTTTGGAACCGCTCGCGATTGCGCAGGTCATTGCCCGTCGTCTGGAACTGCTTGGCATCCATGACGAACGGGTTCACACCGGCGTTACGGCTCTCATGCCATTGGAACAAAAGGGCGACCAAGCGCTCCCCAAGCGAAGCCCTTTTTTTTGTTCGGGCTGTCCGCACAACCGCTCCACACGCATCCCCGACGGCAGCCTGAGCATGACAGGAATTGGCTGTCACACGATGGTGAACTTTGTTCGGCCACAAGAAGCGCTGTTGCCCACCCAGATGGGTGGCGAAGGCGGCAACTGGATTGGCCTGGCGCCTTTTACCGACACCAAGCACATCTTTCAGAATCTCGGAGATGGCACCTACTATCATTCGGGATTGCTCGCGATCCGTGCGGCGGTCGCGGCCGATGTCAACATCACCTATAAGATTCTCTACAATGATGCCGTAGCGATGACGGGCGGGCAGCCCATAGACGGCCCGATTTCGGTCGCGGAAATCGCCCGCCAGGTTCTTGCCGAAGGGGTGAAACGGGTCGTTATCCTCAGCGATGATCCTTCGCGCCATATAGGAAATCCCGAAATACCCGCCGATGTCCGCATCGAGCATCGGGAAAGGCTTGACGAGACGCAGCGGGAATTGCGCGAAACTTCCGGCTGCACGGTGCTGATATATGAGCAAACCTGTGCGGCTGAAAAGCGTCGGCGGCGCAAGCGAAAAGCTTTCCCTGATCCGGCGAAGAGATTTTTCATCGCCAAGAGCGTATGCGAATCTTGCGGTGATTGTTCGGTGCAATCGACCTGCGTTAGCCTCACGCCCGTCGAAACCCCATTTGGCCCCAAGCGTCAGATCGATCAGTCGAGCTGCAATAAAGATTACAGCTGTGTGGATGGCTTCTGCCCATCCTTTATCACCATTTACGACGCAGCACCGCGCAAGCCCGAAAGCATAGGGATCGACGAAGAACTATTCGCTGCTTTGCCCGAACCCTCGCAGGCATCCATCGCTGATCGCAGCTATAATCTCATGATTGCAGGGATTGGCGGTACAGGCGTTGTTACCGTCGGAGCGCTTATCGGTATGGCGGCTCATATCGATGGTCTTTCCATGTCGCTGTTCGACATGACCGGCATGAGTCAGAAGAATGGTGCTGTCTATAGCCATGTAAGGATTGCCCGGCAGTCGGGTGACATTCATACCCAGCGACTGGGACAAGGCGAAGCCGATCTGCTGATGGCGTTCGATCTTGTGTCGGCAACCGCACCAGAAGCTTTCGCGACCATCGCAGCCGGCCGCACCCGCACGATCGCCAATACAGACGTATCGCCGACGGCCGCTTTTCAGTTCGACCGCGATTTCGCGGTCAATCCGTCGCTGTTGCTGGCGCGTTTGCGCAAAGAGGTCGGCGCTGCTTCGATAGTGGTCGCAGACGCCTCCTCCCTCGCTCTCACGCTTCTCGGCGATACGATCGGCGCAAACCTGTTTCTCGTTGGCGTCGCCGCCCAGCGGGGGCTGTTGCCTGTCAGTATCGATGCGCTGGAACGCGCGATTGCGTTGAACGGCGTGGCGGTGGAGTTCAACTTGAAAGCGTTTCGCCTGGGTCGGCTGTTTGCCGCAGACCCGAAGCGAGTGTCGGCCCTCATACCACCCAGCAACAGGCTGGTGCCGCCGCAGAGCCTCGGTGACATCGTGGCGCATCGGGCAACACATCTTCGTGACTATCAGGACGACCATCTCGCGGAGCGCTATCGCGCACTCATAAAGCGTGTCGAGCAACGTGAAAGCGAGGTACTGCCCGGTTCCGATACGTTGGCGCTCGCTGCGGCAAGGAATTACGCCAAGCTCCTTGCATACAAGGATGAATATGAGGTCGCACGCCTCCTGACCCAGCCCGATTTGCGAAATGAGATCCAACGGGCGTTCGCAGATGGCGGACGTATCGCCTTCAACATGGCCCCACCCATTCTGGCCCGCGCCGGAGCAAACGGGCGCCCCAAAAAGCGTGAGTTCGGCACGTGGATCGTGCCGGTGCTGCACATTCTTGCTCGCTCACGCCGCCTGCGCGGCAAATGGCTCGATCCGTTCGCTCATACGGCGGAGCGGCGCACCGAACGGGCTTTGATTTCCGAATATGAAGCGCTCGTGGAAGAGGTGCTTGGCGCGCTTACAGCGGTAAACCATGGGATCGCGGTGACGCTCTTATCCCTTGCAGACGAAATAAGGGGCTTCGGACCGGTTAAGGTCGCGGCGATCGAGAAGTATCGCAATCGTCTGGAAATAATGAGCGAGGAGTTTCGCAATGCCAGAATACTCAAGTGATCGGGATCTAAGGCAATCG
This sequence comes from Sphingopyxis sp. 550B, assembly GCF_057401805.1. Classification (NCBI taxonomy): domain Bacteria; kingdom Pseudomonadati; phylum Pseudomonadota; class Alphaproteobacteria; order Sphingomonadales; family Sphingopyxidaceae; genus Sphingopyxis; species Sphingopyxis sp. 550B. The sequence goes on from NZ_CM171610.1 coordinate 2,003,649, forward strand.
TAGATCCACCGAATCTTATGCGTATGAAATACATAAATATGGAGAATGACCGGGGTACAGAGATTGGCAGAAAACGCCCGATTCAACTGCCAGAAGACTCAACGATATTGGAAAAACTTGATTGGAATAGGGAGAATGTAGTTTCTCGAAATATTATCCTTATTGACTTTTCAGCACCTCAGCCCGTTTACGCCCTGCGCTATGCAGAACGTGTAGTTTATGAGGGCATTTCGGTCAGCCGGTGCATCTTGCCGCCTAATCCCGGCACGATGGTTGGCGCGACTCAACTCACTATCGCTATTCACGAGGGCGAGCCGCTCGACATGGAATGGCAATTGCCATCGGCGCTGCATATGGAACAACGGACGGTCGTGCGGGACATGGCCCATATTAATCCGGCCGATACTCCAATCTATCAACGCTGGTCAGGCAGACCCCGCGTGTTGGTGGTGGCGCTGGATCAGGTGTTTCTGGCCCCCATAATCAAAGAAGCGTTCGCACCAGATGGCGTCGTGCTCCTACCGCGAATTGGAGTGGAGGACCCAGACATAGCGAACATCGCAACGGGCTGGCGGCGAGAACTGGAAGAAGGAGGCGCTGGTGGACGGCTATTCGCAGAAGGGCTCGCAACCGTCTTGGCGTTACATGTCTATCGGCTCTATGGTGAAGGAACGGCTCTTCTCCAAGTTGCCAAAGGTGGGCTTGGTCCTGTCCGTCTCAACCGGGTGATCGCCTATATCGACGCCTATCTCGAAACCGACATCGGCCTGCGCGATCTCGCTGCCGTTGCGGAAGTTAGTCCGGGACACTTTGGAGAGCAATTCAAGGTGTCGACGGGGCAGACACCTTTCCGTTTCTTGCAGGCACGTAGAATCAGTCGGGCAAAAGAACTGCTGCTGGATCGTAATATTCCGATCGCCGAAGTCGCCTTACGGGTGGGTTTCGCCAATCAGAGCCACTTCACCGTAAATTTCAGAAAATTGACGGATACGACACCCGCCCGCTTTCGGGCGGACTCAACCTAGATGCCATCAGCCTCACGCGCCATCATATACGCGTTCAGCAGTCCGGCCGGATCGTGGCCTAACGCTTTAGCGACCTCTACAAAGTCCACGACATCGACCCGACGTTCTCCTAGTTCGTATTTAGCGACAAAGGATTGAGGCCGTTGTATGCGGGCCGCCAATACCGCCTGAGTCAATTTAGCCTCCTTGCGGGCACGAATGAGAATTTCCCGAAGTTTCTGTTGCTGTGGTGAACGAAGTGAACTGGGCATAGGGTCCGGCAAAAAGAATGAGGCCGGAATTTCCTTTGATCCCGAAATCGGATTATCCCATAACGGGATTTATTCTCCCGTATGTGCGAGGAATGACGCTTGACGATTGAACTCGACCCCCCGGTGGCCGATGACTTGCCATGGCAGGATATGCTTACGCCTTATGATGAGGAGAGACTGTGCCTTTATCTCCGTCTTCTTGATGCTGAAGCCGAAGGTGCAGATTGGCGTGAGGTTGCTCGAATCGTTCTACATCGCGATCCTGTGGCGGAGCCGGAACGCTCTCATCGTTGCTGGACGACTCATCTCCGACGGGCTCAATGGATCGCCAGAAATTGCCATGGTCGGCTTAAGGCTAGCCACTAATCCACTTCAACTACCTGCATTTCCAGCGCCAGCGGAAACAGTGCTGCTGTTGGTTGGTCACGCGGCATCCAGCTCCCCCATTCGTCACTTCGAATTTCCTCCAGCCGTACCTTGAGACTGCCGTTAAGAGTTTGGCAGAAAGTTCTATGGAACGAAGCCGAGACCAAGAGTGGGCAAATCCTTTCTGCCCGGAAGCATACAAATTCCAGTGGACATTGGTGGACGGAAATATTAAGTTTATTATGTTGTTCAGATTTCAGGATGACGCATGAGAGGACTCAAAACCTTATAAGACTTCTCAAATGAAGTGATATATGAGGGTATGTTTCCTGATTAGATATTGACTTATTTTTCTGGATCAATTTCTTGTCAGAAATTTACGAGTTCTCTTCTGGGCACCATTTTTCTTTCCGGACGCATCCACAAGCGTCCGGAAAAATCCAAGAAATCAAAGGTTTCGAGCCAGTTTGGTGTCCATCGGCATCCGGCCGAATTCGTTGAAATTGGCGGTACATGACGGTATATCTGACGGTATCAAAACCGACAGAGGTGGCACAATGCTGACCGATCTGGCCGTCCGAAAAGCCGCGCCGCGCGACAAGCCCTACAAGCTCTCTGACGGGGGCGGACTGTACCTGCTGATCACGAAGGCGGGTCAGCGATACTGGCGGATGGACTACCGGTTCGGTGAAAAGCGGGCCACTGCGGCACTCGGAGTTTATCCGACAATCACCTTGGCCGAGGCGCGAGCCAAGCGACTGGAGATCAAGAAGCAGATCGCAGAGGGCATCAATCCCGCCGCCAAGCGCAAGATCGACAAGATCACCGGCCCGCTTGCCAATGTGAACAGCTTCAAGGCCGTGGCGGAAGAATGGCTCGACAAGGCCCGACGCGAGGGCCGTGCCGATGTGACCGTGGGCAAGCTGACATGGCTGCTCGAATTCGCCTACCCCATCATCGGAGACCGCAAAGTCGGCGAGATCAAGGCGCCCGAACTGCTCGCCGTCCTGCGCGCTGTCGAAAAGCGCGGCCATTACGAAACCGCACGAAGGCTGCGCAGCACCTGCGGCCAGGTCTTCCGCTATGCCATCGCCACCGGCCGCGCCGACCGGGACGTGTCGGCAGACCTGCGCGGCGCACTGATCGTGCCCAAGGTGACGCACCGTGCCGCCATCACAACACCGAAGGAAGCGGGCGAACTGCTGCGCGCGATCGACGCCTATTCAGGCTATCCGGTCACTCACGCAGCGCTGCGGCTGGCTCCCTATGTCTTCGTGCGCCCTGGCGAACTGCGGCAGGCCGAATGGAGCGAGTTCGACTTCACCCGCAACATCTGGACCATCGCCGCCGACAAGACCAAGATGCGCGTCGCGCACCGCGTGCCGCTCAGCCGTCAGGTCCTTGCCATACTGGAAGAGCTGCGCGAGATCAGCGGCAACCGCCGCTACCTGTTCCCCGCCCAAGGCAAGCGCGACCGGCCGATGTGTGAAAACACGATCAACCTTGCGCTCCGGCGGATGGGGTTCGATGGCACCACGATGACCGCGCACGGCTTCCGCGCCATGGCCAGCACGCTGCTGAACGAACAGGGCCGCTGGAATCCCGACGCAATCGAGCGCCAGCTTGGCCATGCTGAGACCGATGACGTCCGTCGCGCCTACGCGCGCGGCGAGCACTGGGATGAGCGGATCGGGATGATGCAGAGCTGGGCGGACTACCTCGACCAGCTCAGGTCCGGTGCAAAGGTGCTGCAAGGCAGCTTCCGCAAGCCATCGGGCGCTGCGAGCGCGTTGCCGGGTTGATCCTGCTGCATTGCTCAGGATCTGTCACCAATCTGTTCAGCCGGCGATTTCCGCATCAAGGTAGGCCTCGACGCGCCACATACCTGCGAGGCCATCTGCAAGCATGAGATCCAGCGCGCTGGCTCCAGCAAAGGCCTCGTTGGGAGCACCTATCCACCGCGCGGCCCTATCGCTGTCAGCGAACATGCATCGCAATGCGCGATGAATGCCGAGTAGCGCTGCGGCCCGCCCTTTGCCGTTGAGAAGCCGTTCGGCTGCTTCATGTTGAACGCCCCAGCGCGCGACCAATGCATCGGCGGCCCGCATCATGGCCAGTATTTCGTTATCGTCGTATTGAGCGCTGGCGATCGACATGGACAGATCCACTGACTTCGACGCGCCCTCGATAGCATGGAACCTCCGCCCAAGCCACCAATAAACTTACCGAGCGGTAAGAATTTCCGGATAGACCTCAACATCAAGGGGCTTTCTTCCCGATCGGGAAGAAATGCTCTTGAATCTCTACGACACATATGGCAACTTCCCGCTCGGTAAGAATGACATGATCAATAACGCAACCCAATTCGGCGCAGCCGTCGCCTCGGCCCGCAAGGCCCTTGGCCTTACCCAGCGAGAGCTGGCACTCGCTATCAATAGCGGCGAGCGCTTCATCGTCGATCTGGAAGCTGGCAAGCCCACTGCGCAGCTCGGCAAGGCACTCGCCGCAGCCAAGGCAGTCGGCCTGCGACTCACCGCAACCGGCATTTCGCAGGCCTGACGGTGGACCTTCCAGTTCACTACGAAGACCGTCTGGTCGCTACGATCAGCGCCGACGCGCAGGCCACCCGCCTTGCCTATGCGGATGCCTGGCGTTCATCCGCCGAAAGCTTCCCCGTCTCGCTCGCCATGCCGATCCGGCCAGAGCCCTATGAGGGAGAACAGGTCCTCCCTTGGCTGATGAACCTCCTGCCCGAGGGCGAACCGCTGCGCGCCATGACGCGCGCGCTCGGTGCAGCGCCGGAGGACGCGCTCGGCCTGATAGCCCAGACCGGCAACGATCTGGCAGGCGCGCTCAGCATCGCTCCGCAGCGGCCGCGAGGCGAGCCCGGCTATCGCACGATCCCGGATGCCGACGCACTGGAGCGGATCATCGAGGAACTGCCAGCGCGGCCATTCCTGGTCGGCGAGGACGGTGTCTCGATGAGCCTCGCCGGCGCGCAGGAAAAGTTGCCGGTGGCTGTCATCGACGGCCAGATTGCGGTGCCGATCAACGGCGCGCCATCCACCCATATCCTCAAGCCCGACAATCCACGCCTGCCCGGCAGCGTCCAGAATGAAGCGCTGTGCATGGTCCTAGCCCGCCGCATCGGCCTCAACGTCGCGCCGGTTACGACCAACGTTGCGGAGGAGCGCAGCTACCTGCTGGTCGAACGCTATGACCGGACAGGCACCGGCAACAATTTCCGCCGCCTTCATCAGGAGGATTTCTGCCAGGCCCTCGGCCGGCCGCCTGCCGCCAAGTACGAGTTCAACGGCACCGGAACGCGCGGCCCCTCGATCGCCGACATGTTCGCGGTTGTCCGCCAGCATATGACGGCGCGCGACATCACGCGGCTGCTCGACGCAGTGATCTTCAATATCGCGATCGGCAACGTCGACTCGCACGCCAAAAATTACTCGATCCTGCTCGGCCCAGGCGCGCCGCAGCTTGCTCCGCTCTACGATCTCATGTCGGGCCTCGCGTGGGCCAACATCACCCAGAGCCATGCCCAGGCGATCGGCGGGCAGCGCCGCGGCCGCCACATCTACGGCCGCCACTGGCGGCGTATGGCCGAAGCCGCAGGACTGGCAGCGCGGGGGACGGTGCAGCGGGTGGAACAGGTGACGGCACGGTTGCTGCGCGAACTGCCCGCAGCGGTCGAGGACGTGGCAGCTATGCCAGCAGGTTCGTCGATGCTGAAGGTCTTCGCAAAGGAAATCGAAGAGCGGGCAACCGAAGTAAAGGCGCACGCCGGGCAGGAAGGTGTGCCAGAAGTAAGCGGAGGCGTAGATGAGGCACCTTCGTTGGGAGGCTCGGCATATGGTCAATAAGATCTGGCCACTCGCGTCCTGGTCAGGCCCTGCGATATCGGTTAGCTGAGATAAGGTGGCTGAAGATTGGACCGAATCCGAAATTGACGCGGTTGTCGCCGACTACTTCGGAATGCTTGGCGACGAGCTTGCGGGTCGTCCTTTTGTAAAGCTCGCGCGCTATCGCAGCCTTGCCGAACGAATCCCGCGAAACATCAAATCGATCGAGCGCAAGCACCAGAACATCAGCGCGATCATGATTGGCTTCGGTCAGCCATGGGTTACAGGCCTCAAGCCAGCCAAGCATTATCAGAATGCGTTGGCAGATGGAGTGTTGCGCTGGCTTGATCAACGACCCGATTGGCTTGAACCAAAGGTTCAACCTGACGAAGGCAGCCATGTTCGTGAAATGCCATCTCTGTGGATTGGGCCTCCGCCGACGCATCAGAATGAACCACCATTGATAGATCCGACCATCATGGCGGCAATCGGCAAGAAATATGATGTGGCTGAACGCGATGCCAGGAACAGGCGGCTCGGTAAGGCTGGTGAAGAGTTGATCCTGCATCACGAGCGCCAATCGCTCTTGCAGGCTGGACGAAACGATCTTGCCGATAAAGTGCGCTGGACCGCCGTGCAGGACGGCGATGGCTATGGCTTCGACATTGCCAGCTTCGAACCCGATGGCCGTGAGCGACTGATCGAAGTGAAGACTACCAACGGCTGGGAACGCACACCTTTTCACATCAGCCAGAATGAAATCGCGGTCGCAGAAACCTGCCGTGATGAATGGCACCTCGTGAGGGTATGGAATTTTGCTCGCCAACCAAAAGCCTTCAGCCTTCGCCCCCCACTCTCGGCGCACATCGAGCTGACGCCCACAAGCTTTCTCGCAGCGCTGAGATAGCCGAAGATTTAGGCCTGAGCCTCACCTGTAGCACGCGCGATCGAAATTGCTGCCTCGAAGCGTTTCCGTGTTGGTTCCCGCAATCGCGCCAAACTGAATGTTCGTGCAAAGTGAGCCAGAATTTCCGTGTCTGGCTTTGCCTTGCGGACCAACGGGAGTGCTAGGCTGGCGAGTTCGATAAGAGGGATGTCGCGGTGAGATCGCCAGTCCGATCGAGCAGGTCGATACGCAACCAATTCCATGACATCCATTCTTCGGTGGAACACAACTTTACGGCCATCTTCCGATATTGACGGATGGCGCCCAGCGATAGCACCAGCCACAATATCTTGGATGATCCTGCCAGCCCGCTCCTTTTTGTGCGCCCGGGCAATCCGTTCAATTAGCATGTCCTCATAGATCGGCCCCTCAATCTCAAGAACGTGATCGACCATTTGCTCGAGGACATGCTTGTAGTCTGTCTGATAAATCTGATCTGCGTCATCATCCGGAACCGACAATGATGCTACCCGATATTCTTCACCGATTTCACGAGCCGGGTTTCGATACTTGGATTTGCCGATTGCAGGCAGTTCCAGTTCCGGCGCTTCTGTAGCAGAATTTGCAGTCGCAGCTTCGGCGAGGATATGCAGGCCGCGTCCAGCGCTTTTAACCAAGCCCTTGGAATGAAGAGAATTCCCGCGAGAGGGCGAGAGTGCATTGTTTACCAGCTCCTCCCACTTTTCCTCACCAGGTCGAAACTTGGCGGGCTCTCGGTCTCCGTCTGAAAGTGGCAGAACGCTTCTAAGTGCTTTCTTCAGGTCGCCGTTCGACCATACCGTGTTGTCGGACATCAGATCTACGATGGCGGCCTGCACGTGCGATTCCGTCACCCGCTTCGATGGCAAGGGGGTTTCCTTTGGCAACTTGGCCTCAAACAGATCCTCACCTGCTTCCAACGGATCCGCTGGCGCGACAGTCGATGAACTGTCCTCCTCGTCGGGCACAGCAATGATTTCGTCATCGTTCCCAATGGTGGGCCGCCAGAGCCGTAACTCAGTATGCCTGCTTGCCCAATTGCCATCTCCACTGACCGGCTGAATCCCCCGCGCTGCGAGGAAGTCCGCGAGTTCGTCAATCACTTGCTGACGGCTTCTAACGAAGCGTGATGCAAAACATCGCCACACCGTCCAGCCGGCGCGCTCCAATATCCGCTGGCGCATCATATCGTCAGGCCATTTGTCTGGCCCGTGGTAACGATCGCCGTCGCATTCGATGGCAATCCGCTGATCATTGTCACCTTCCACGACGAGGTCGATCCGGAAGTTGCCGACCCGCACCTGCGTATTGACCCGGAAGCCGCGCTCACAAAGCAGGTCGAACATCTCACGTTCGAAATCAGACTCACACCTATCGCGGCGGTCCTTTAGGTCCGACGTTTCAGCCGGATACGGGCATCGGAAATGCTCCAGAAGTGATCTGCGCAGTTGATCGCTGGCGCGCAACTGATCCAATTCGACGGAACGGACGAGATATGTTCGGTCCCTAGCGCGCGACAACGCTACATTGAAACGCTGCTCATAGCGATTGCCCGACAATGGACTGTCAGCCCGCTGCGCAACCAGTGAAACGAACATGATGTCCCGTTCATCACCCTGAAAGGCGGTAGGATCCCCAACCCGAATTTCGTGGCGCTCCATTACCTCTGTGCCGAGGCGCTGCTCGATTTCTTTATAGATATGTGCAGCTTGGTTCTGGCCCAGCAGTGTCGTGACGCCGATTGTCCGCTTCGCGATCCGCTCGTCGTCGGCAATGGCGGCGATTTCGGAGACAATGAAATCAGCTTCGGGAGGATTGATGTCGCCTTTGCGGAAGCCATCCTCAACGAACACATCGATAAGCGGCGGATCAAGCCGTTCCGACGCCATGGGCAGCCGCAGTGGCGTCAGGCGGTGGCCATAAAACTGCGCTTTCGAGAATTCGATGATCGGCGCAACACAACGGAAATGCTCCGTAAGCATGATGGAACCGCCCGCGAACACGACTTTGCCGAGATCGTACAGCGACTGCTCTTCCCGAAGGCATGAGCGATAGTCCGCGACCTGGGCTGAGAGATGGCGGGTCGCCAGTTCATCGGCGCGCGCTTGGTCACGCCCGACCAGTTCGGGGCTCACCTGCTTGTCATCGCCCACAATCAGGATCTTCTTGGCGCGCAACAATGCCGGAAGTGCAGCTACGGTAGATTGCGACGCTTCGTCGACGATGACAATGTCGAACAGCCCAAGATCAGCCGGGAGGGATTCCGAGACTCGATAGTGCGGCATGATCCAGCATGGGAGCGCACCCTTGGCGCGATCTGAGGCAGCGCGCGCTTCACGCCGAAATCGTCCCGCCCGTTTGCCCGTACCCTTGCCGATGCGGCGGACTGCGTCTGCGTAGGCAGCCAGTGCCGCTTTGACGCCATCAGTTGCCTTCCGGCTAAGTTCCAACCAGGTCCGTAACTCTATCGAACGTTCATATGCGTCCTTGAGTAAGACTTCCTTTTCGACGCGATCTGCGCCCAGCTCCCGCAATCTGTCATGCCGGTCTATGCGTGAGAGCCATGTCGAGAGCTGCCGGAGTTGCCAGCGCTTCGACCAATCCCCCGGCGTTAGATTGTCTTCCATGCCTTCTATGGGCTGGGAACGAAGAGCGCGTGCCCAAAGAGGGGCTCCCGATCCCGCAATGGCGGTGCATGCGGTATCGATTGCCTGAAAGGCCTCGCCCAGTCCTTCGATGTGCCCCAACCGACCAGTCAAAGCCTGCCATTCGGACTGGAATGCCTCGGCCGTGACATCAGGATTGCCCAGCGCACGGACAACCCAGCCCTGCAACTGGCGCGCTACATCACCCTCGGTGGAGGAAAGATAGGAAATCAACTTGGCGCGAACGGCTTCGGCACCTTCCAGGCGGTATTTGAGCCTGTGAGTCTCAACCACGTCGCGCAGCTTGGTGAGCACGCCAGAATTGTCAGACAGCGCGCCGGACCAGCCGGCGACGGTGTCCCGCGCCAGCGCGTCGACCCGGCCCTGCCGGATTACCAAGTCCCTGATGGCATCAAGGTGCTGCTGTTGAGCACGGATGCGTTTCGCAACTCCAAGACCGTCCGACTCGACGGTGTCGCCGACACTCAACGAGACGAGATGGTTCCAGGCCTGCGCAAGTTTGCGTGAGCGTTTGATGCCGTCGATGAACCTTTGAACTTCCAGCCACTCGTCGGCGCCTCGGGGTGCTTCGCCCAGCAACGTTACTTGTGCCAGCGCCGCCTTGATCTTTCCGGCAAACAGCCCGCCCACGAACCCCAGTGCAGGCTTGCCGTCGCACAATCGTTGCAGTGCCTCGAGTAGCTTTTCATCGTCCAGTGCATCGGCAGGAAGGCTGATCGGGCGTGTCAGGAAATGGCTGGCCTCTGCCAGCAAATGTTCAATTTCAGGCTGTAGGCGTTCAAGTGCCTCCACGAATTCCCGGTCTTCGTTGGCGCGCACGATACGGGTCGCATCTGCCGTCCAGCCATAGGGCGAGGTCGAAACTTTCGCACCTGAGAGATCCAGTTCATCAAGCTCTTGCGCAAGGGTCTGCAGGCGTTCTGCGGCCTCGCCTTCGGGCACGCGCAAATCTGGCAAGGTCCCGGCATTGATCTGGCGGCGCAATTCTTCGGCTCGTGCCAGATCACGATGAATGGGCAACAGGCTATCGAGTGTCGGGAGGCTGGCCAGTTGCGGGATGGACAAGCCCAGATACCCGATGTCTTGTCCAACTTGCCGTCGCGCCTGCCTAAGCTCCGTGATTTCGCTGTCAGAAAAGCGAGGCTCGAACTCAGGCGCAGCATCGATCTCGTCCGACAGCCAGTTCGCCGACTCCAGTTCGGCGACCACCATCCGCGCAGCACGGACCGGTTCGATCGTTTCATCGCCAAGCTTGACCGGTGAGACGGCCATGCGGCCGATGGCGTCGACCTCATTGTCAATGCGCGCAAGGCCGCGGTGCAGGTTGTCTATCTGATGATCGAGATCGGCGATCTCTCTTTCAAGTTCATGCCGGCGAAGCCGCTGCAGCTTCTCGGCGATGATATCGACCGATTCCTGAAACTGCTTCAGACCGTCGCGGTCGCTGTCGAGCAGACTGACCGCCAGTGGCCTGACAGCTTCAGGCAGCTTGTCGCGAAGCACGCGCAAGGCTGGCGCCTTCTGCGAAGTAACCAGCACCCGCATGCCCAGCGCCAGATAGTGGCTGATGATGTTGGCGATCGTGTGAGTCTTGCCGGTACCCGGCGGCCCTTGCACCACCACGCCGGGGCGCACCTCCAGCCTCTGGACAACCTCCACCTGCTCGCGATTGAATGGCTTGGGGAAGAACAGGTCTTTGCCCGCCCCATCTGACGAGGTGACGCCGGGAATGGTCGATATGCCACGGAACTGCGGATAATCCGGCTCTTCGATCGTATCGGAGGGCTCGATCAGCAGAGCTGCAACAGCGGCGGGCAGTGCCGATGCTTCCGCGCCTTCGGACAGGCTGGCCCGGAAACGCCGCAAGTCCTCCATTAGCTGGGTGGCGCGCCGTTCGCGCTGGAAGAAGGCGAAGGCATTGCTGACTTGCAGGTTCTGTTCGGCTGACGGGATCTTTCGCGCGTCGGCCGGCCTCGCATCGGGCACGAACAGTCCATCGGGATCGAACAACGCCGCAGCCTGACGCAGGATTGGCTCAAAGCTCTCGGCCGCGAATGGCGAAAGCGCAACTTCGTCCAGTCCCGACAGGAACTTTTCGCTTGTTGCGCGCCACTGATCCAGTCCGTGCAGCCCCATCCGGTCAAGCGGATCCAGCTCCAATCCCGGATCGGCCTCCAATCGGGGGCGGGCTTCGATGCAATGGCTTCGTTCGTCGAGCGACAGCTCCATGGCCATTGTCAGCAACGGATAGCGCAGGCGCTGGCCACCACGGAACAGGGTGGCGAACCCAATTCCGCAGACCAGTTCCACCGGCACGTCGCTGACGCCTTCGAGCTGCTGCCGCAGCATATAGAGGGCGTTGTAGAGCTTGATCGTGTCGCGGCGGGGCTTTTCGCGCTCGGACCACGGCTGCCACGCACTCTCCAGCCAATCCCGGAAAGCAGCCTCGACAGTCTCGCGCCGCTCATAGTCAGACAGTGCCAAGCGTTCAGGCGCCTCTTCGGCAGGCAGAAGTTCCAGCTCGACCAGCCCGGCCGTCGCAATTTCGGGCTTGAGAGACGGAACCGCCGCAACATCATCGCGCAGCGACAGCCACAGGACGAGCTCCCGATCTGCAGGGGCGGGCGGGGCAATCTTGGCCAGCCGCTCGACGCGCAGCCACACCGGGTCGTCCTCGTCACCGCAATCCAGCGAGACGCCGGGCAGGCCGACCAGTTCCTCTTCCGTCGTTACGAAACCGCGATGGCTGCGATAGTCGAGCTCGATCTTTAGCTTGTCGCGCTCGGTTGCCTCGACATAGTCGATCAGGTCGATCAGGCGGCGGATCTCAGGCGATACGGCAGCGTCCATTACGCCTGTGCCCTTTCCTGATTGAGCCGGAACAGGCGGGCGAGGATTTCGTCGTCGGTCAGCAGGCCGGCGCGGAAGTCGTCACCCCAGCCATAGGCATCGGCCACCGCTTCATCGAGCGCGCGGTGGGCGTGATCGAGCCATGCGGGCCGGGCGTTGTAGAGGTTGGTGAGAGTGCGCTTGGCGAGTTCCTTCGCCGCTGCCTCGTCCTTCGGCAGGATGCGGTCGGGATAGCCGGGCACCACTTCCGGCTCGTGCACCACCAGATCGGGCGGGTTAAGCCAGTTCTCGCGCAGTTCGTTGAGCCGCGCGGCGGCCTTGGCGATGGCCAGCGCGCGCGGATCGTCGGCATAGTCGGCGGCGGGGATGTTGGGGGTCAGGCCTTCGGGGAAAGGGAAGGTATCATAGATTGCTTCACGATTGTAGCGACGCTGATTTCCCACTCCCATTTTGTTGCCGATGCGAGTTGACCACGCTTCATGAACAACAGAATGAAGAATTCCGAAGTGTGTATCATCGTCCCGAGCAAATATTACGAGGTTGTTGTCTGGCAGCGTAGGTATCGCCAGCCAGAGAAAGATACGATGTTCAGCAGTCATCGGCGTTACGATATAGCGGCTAATTTCCGACAAACTCTTTCGCACTTCCGGACGAGGCCAATAGGTAGTCCACCACTCGGTCCGAGGATGCACATCACGAGCCGCCTTCCGGACTTCACTCAAGACTGGCGATGTCGGTTCATCGGGATCATATGGCGCGTGCTGAAGGTATGTGAACGGCGCTTCCCACAAAGCAGCGTCTTGCTCTGCGAGCCCCCTAGGGAAATCTATGAACCAGCTGTCTCGGCGGACGGTGGTTATGTCACGACCGTTCCAAGTTGGCTTTAAGATTTCCGAATTGGCGCGCCCGTTTGGGTTCAACGGCAACTTAAGCCAGACCCGTGCCAGTTCACCAGGCACATCAAACGGACCACTCTTTTGCACGCCAACGAAGCCTATTCCTCGATTTTCCGCCAAAGCTGGCAGCGCCGAAACATTGAGGCCCGTCGTCAAGTCGGGATTGATAGCGTCAACCGGCTCTCCATTGAGCATCCTTGGTTGCGGCTTCGCACTCTTGCTTTCAAAGCAAATCAAAGAGACCCGTACCGCAGCCCCATCGACGACCCATGCCTCATCTGCCCATGCATTGAAGATCACACCATCTTCTGAAATTCGATAAAGGACGGGCAAATTCGTGTTTTTCGCTATTGAGTTTGTGGCGACAAACCCGGCCCGGGTGGAAAGCCCACTCTTCAACTGCGCACGTGCCTTTTCGAACCAGTAACAGACCAAGTCGGTAAAACCCGGTAACCGGCCCGCGAATGCATTGCGAAGCGCCTCGGTTTCATTGACGCCAAGCGATCTTTTCATCACTTTTGCGCCTAGAAACGGAGGGTTTCCGACAATCGCGTCTGCGGCGGGCCAGGTTGTCTCGTCGCCCCCCACATCCAGCACAGCATCCCGGCACTCGATCGTATCGAGATTGCGCAGGATCGGGTTCTTCGCCGCATCAAACCCGTTGCGGCGCATCCACTGGATTTCGCCGATCCAGACCGACACCCGCGCCAGCTCGGCCGCATAGGGGTTCAGTTCGATTCCCAGCACGCATTCCGGCCCCACGCGCGGGAAGCCGCGCGGCAGGCCCAGCGCTTCGGCATCCAGATTGGCGCGGTGTTCGATGTCCTTCAGCGCGCGCAGCGCCACATAGAGGAAATTGCCCGATCCGCATGCCGGGTCGAGCACACGGAAATTCACCAGCCGTTCGATGAAGGCGCTGTGGATAGCGGCGGCCTCATCCCGCAGCTTCTCGGCCTTGCGCTTCTCCGCCGGGGTCAGCAGGCGCTCCGCCGTGCGCTTGGGCGCGCTTTCTACCAGTGCGGTCATCTTCGCCAACGCATCGGCCCATTCGGCTTCCAGCGGGTCGATGATCACCGGCTGGACGATCATCATGATCTTTTCGCGGTCGGTGTAATGCGCGCCCAATTGGCTGCGCTTCGCAGGGTCCAGCCCGCGTTCGAACAGGGTGCCGAGGATCGAGGGATCGATCTGCGACCAGTCGCGCAGCGCGGCCTGATAAAGTTCGTCCACATCCTCGCGCGCAAGGGGCAGCACGGCATCGTCGGCAAACAGGCCGCCGTTGAACCAGTCGATCCGGGTGAAGCCCACCTTGCCGTTCGGCTGTGCCATCGCGCCGAACAGCGTGCTGGCGTTCTCGGCAAAGCTGTCCGGATCGCTGCGGCTGAGGTCCAGCATCTTCGTGAACAGGTTGTCGGGCAACAGCCCCACATCCTCGGCAAACATACAGAACACCAGCTGGTTGACGAAGTGCGCCACCTTGTGCGGTTCATGCCCGCGGTCGCGCAGGCGCTGCGCAATGGCAGCAAACTCACGCGCGGTTTCCTCGGTCAGCGCCTGGCGGGTCTTGCTCGGCTTGAAGTCTTCCGGATCGGTGAAGGCGCGCTTCAGCTTTTCGCGCGCTTGCCCGTCGACAAGGTCGTCCAGCGTGAACTCGTGCACCTCCTGCACCGTGTTGGTCCAGTTGGTGTGGATGCGGATGCGGTCCATATCGGACACGATCAGCAGCGGCGGATTCTCCAGCGCGACGGCATATTGCAGGAGCTGCGCGAAGGCCTTGTCGAGATCCTTACGCGGGCCCTTGTATTCCCAGGCAAAGCAGCCCTTGCGCCAAACATCGGCCCAGCCATCGCCGCCGGTGGTCTTGGTCGCACCTTTCTCAAAGGCGAACCATTCCCCCTTGGGATCGGCGGCGATGGGGTCGAGAACGCCCAGCAGTGCGCACAGATCGTTGAAATGGCTTTGTGACGCCGAACGCTCCTTGAGCTCGACGTGGCGCCATTTGTTGAGAAATTCCTGCGGGGTCATGCAATGCCTTGGTGATGGAACGTGAGGGGACGGTCTGGCTTCGGCGTCAAGCCGCTTCCTCCAGTTCCTCCTCGCCATAGTAATCGTCATCCTGGTTCATCGGCAGGATGCTTTCGCGCACCGCTTCCTTACCCATCGCAGCTTCGATCAGGGACAGCAGGCTGGAACGACGCTTATCCATGAAGCCGTTGAAATCGTCTGAAGCCAGCAGCGTCTCGTCGATCTCGTGGCTTGTCAGAATGGCAGAAAGCCGATCAGCTGCGATGGGCGGGTTGCTGTCATTCCCCTTTGTCAATCGGCCAAGATAGGCCGACGGAGCAACACCGTCCAGCATACGGTTGGTGGCGGACGCGAGCGGGGTCTTGTTGACGATGCTGTTGTAGATCGCGGGCTCGATTTTCTGGTTCTTGCACCAGGCTTCCGGGAAGATGTGGTGGATGTCCACGTTCTCAT
Organism: Sphingopyxis sp. 550B; assembly: GCF_057401805.1. Classification (NCBI taxonomy): domain Bacteria; kingdom Pseudomonadati; phylum Pseudomonadota; class Alphaproteobacteria; order Sphingomonadales; family Sphingopyxidaceae; genus Sphingopyxis; species Sphingopyxis sp. 550B. The sequence goes on from NZ_CM171610.1 coordinate 2,018,957, forward strand.
CAAAGAACACGGTCTGGTCATAGGGCTGACCGGATTTGAAATCCTCAGCCCCGGACTTCATCAGCAAAGCGTGCACGCCCTTGTACGCGGCGGACAGACGGGAGCGAAGAGTACGAAGGCGCTTTTCCTCGAAACTTGAGCGCTGGACCGTCTGCGGTTCGGCACCGCCATTGATCCAGGGCGAAAAGTCCCGAATGTCGAGTGCAAAGCGGCTTTCCACTGCCGAACCGTAGAGTTCTCCGAAGACGCCGCACCAGTACCACTTGGCCAGCTTCTGTCGCACGGCATCGTTTTCCCAGGCCGTGCCGAGCTCTGCGAGGATCGCCGCCAACGGCACCAGCTGCGTCTGATATGGCAGGTCGCGTGAGTTGAAGATCTTCAGGGAATGGAGGAACTTCGCGGCAGCCACATATCCGGCCTCAACCTTGTCCGCCCACTTTTTGTAGGCGGCCAAGGGCACCTGCAGCAGGCTGTTGCGCGTGGCGCTGATCGCGGGTGGCTCCAATCCGGCGGCAATCGCTTCGTCACGGCGTCCCTTGGTATGAAGCAGCGAAACGGCCTGCAAAAACTCAACAGGCTCAATTTTCGCAAGTACCTTCTGGTTGATCAGGCGGTCGCGGCGGGCTTTCCAATCTTCGCGGAGATGGAATTCCTCCGACGCATACATGGCAGTGACAAGCTCGAAGGCGTCGAGCGGCTTGCCCCCGGTATTGACCTTCTCGAACACAAGGCAAACGGCGGCCCGCGACGTGTCCTTGCCAAGCTTGATGACAGGCACGTGGTAGGACGTGAAGTTGTTCACGACCTCCTCGGCGAAGCGATTGATGAGCTCCCATTTCTCCTGCCGAGCAACAGGGTCCTTCGCCATCCATTGTGCTGCTGAGATCTGCCACCGGTTTTCATCGAAAATCCGATCGATGGGAAAATGCAGCGCCTCGAATTCGTGCTCCTCGCATGACAGATCAAGCTTCACGTCACGGCCAAAATTCTCCCGGATGATCCGGTCCTCCGGCACGGCGATCACAGCATCGGATCGCGCCACATCCGGATCGAGAGCGGCGCGGATGTCGAAATAGAAATGCACCTTGATCGGCCGCTTCTTGGCCGTCTGCGTAGCCACCGGCACAGGCGAGAAGGTCGACTGATACAGCGAGGTCATGCGCTGCTGGCCATCGAGTAAGTATGCTTCAAGAGGCTTAATCGGTGCAGGAGCGCCTTCCACGGGTCGCACAGCAAAAGAAACTTCACCCGACGCATCCAATGTCATCAAGGCGCCGACAGGAAAACCTTCAGAGATTGAGGCAAGCAGATCGATGATCCGGTCCTGATCCCAAACCCACCCGCGCTGAAAATCTGGAAGCTGCAACTTCCCCTCATGGCATTCGCGCATGAGATCTTTCAACGAAACAGGATTGGTTTGAAACGACGTCGTCAAGATCAGCCCCCTTAAACGGAAAGCAAAACCAATACTCGCTGCTAAACCCACGGCGATGTTCAGTTTTTGCTTCCACGCATCATACCGCCTGGCGAGTCGATGCCAAGTTCAGATCTTGGCGAGGTTGGCACATGCCGTCCCGCGAGTAAGGGATGGCAGGGCGGAAGCGTGGTATGCGAGGGACAAATCCGGGACCCGTCGCAAAAGTTGGGTACAGTGCAGAGCACACCGTACGCAGTAAGACTGCCAGGGTATGGGAAAAAATGCCGTAAAATCAGTGCGTGAGATGCTGGAAGTGCTCGGCAGCAGGCATGCTGCTGAAGGCCATCCGGTCCCCGCAAATGACGGTAATTCCGCGACTTTAGAGGGCAGTTTTGCTAGTGACGATTGCCATATGGTCCCCAGGCGGCGAAAGCCCGGGCGCCGGGCACTGCTCGATGGTAATTTCGCGCGGCGCAAGCTGCCGCTTCGCGAGACTGAATACTGCATCTGGGATACCGAGCTTGCCGGGTTCGGCCTGCGTGTCAGACCAAGCGGCAACTACTTCTGGTTCGTCCGCGTACGACATCGCGGCAAACATCGCCGGATATCGCTTGGCCGAACCGAAGAGCTGGACGCTGCCGTAGCAAGGGCACAAGCGCGGCGCATTCTGGCGGAGGTGGCGCTGGACGGTCTGCCCAAGCGAGCCGTGGTCAAAGCCACGCCAACGCTTTCCGATTTCGTAGAAACCTATTGGGACGACCTGTCGCGGGTCTGGAAGCCTTCGACGATCAAGCGCAACCGGAATGCGTGGCGGCTTTCCATCGAGCCGGAATTTGGCGCGATGCGGGTGGCGGACATCATGCCCGCCGACATCCACCGCTGGCGTGACGGTTGCTCCGGGGCAGGCGAAACGAGCTTCAACCGCGCCGTGCCGGTTCTTGCCTCCCTCATGAAATACGCCGAGGCGCTGCGGATGCGGCGCAAGGGATCGAATCCTTGCCGAGGAATGCCACGTTTCAAGCGCCCGAAGATGGAGCGATACCTTACCCCCGCAGAATATCGCCGCTTGGGCGCTGCTTTGCGCGAAGCTGAGGCCGAGCATCCCATTCCGGTCGCAATAGTGCGGCTGCTGATGTTCACCGGCGCGCGGTTGGGCGAGATCAGGTTTCTTCGATGGGGAATGGTGAAACCGCCCCGGCTCGTGCTGCCCGACAGCAAAACCGGCCCGAAGGTGATCTGGCTCAACTCGCAAGCGCTGGAGGTACTGGCAGGATTTGAGCGCGCCGAAGATGACGCGCTGGTGTTCATCAACTCACGGGGCAAGCACCCGGTCAACATCGAGCCGTGGTGGTACAATCTGCGCCGACGCTGCGCGATGCCCGATTTGCGCGTCCACGATCTGCGGCACAGCTTCGCTTCGACCGCGATCATGGACAATGTGCCGCTGGCCACGATCGGCAAGCTGCTTGGCCACGTCTTGCCCGAGACGACGGCGAAGTATGCGCATTTGTCCGATGACGTGATCGGCGATGCTGCCGAGCGCATTTCCGGCTCGCTGGCGCAAGCGATCGGACTGCGGTCATGACAGCCGCCAGCCTCAAGCGCATTGTCGAAGAGGCGCTGGCCGAGGTTGGCGCATCGGTAAACTTCAGGCTCGTTCCCAAGGGCAAGGCACGGACGACGACCTGGCTCGGGATCGAACACGGCTTTGGCATCCGTCACTATCCCAGCGGGCGCAATGTCTACATCGTGCAGACCCGGATGGGTGGCAGGCTGCGCACCGTGACAATCGGCCCGGCTTCGGTCCTCACGCGCCATCAAGCGCAAATGGTCGCGCGCCGCGTTATTGCCTACGCGCAGGTGGGGCGCGATCCGGCCACCGATCGCAAGCGCATTCGATCCGCGCCGAGGTTCGACGATTTCCTTGAGGAATATTGGATTCGCTGGTCGCCGCGCTGGAAAGCCTCGACGCTCGATTCACACACGCGCTACCGGCGGCTCTACCTCGACGACGCATTCAAGGGTGTCTTCATCGACGAGGTCAACGAAGAGCATGTGACCAAGTGGTTTGCGGAGCTCAACAACCGCACCGGTCCGGGTGCTGCCAATCGGACGCTCGAAATCCTCAAACACATGCTCAACAAGGCGGAGGCGTGGGGGTATCGGCTGGAGAATACCAACCCGTGTCGATCGATCCGACCGAACCGCAAACGTCAATGCGAGCGGTTCTTGACGGTTGAAGAGCTGGGGCGCGTCGGGATCGAGCTTGCGAAGCTACGGGAGAGTGACGACCTTACCGCCCGCTGCGAGGGCGCGGCAATCACTTTGCTGCTGCTGACCGGTTGTCGCAGGGGCGAAATACTCAATCTGCACTGGGGCGACGTGAAGGGAAATCGCTTGAACCTTCGCGACAGTAAAACTGGGCCGCGCACCGTCTGGCTCGGTTCCGCCGCCCGCCAGGTGATTGCTGGCATTCCACGCCATCGGAAATTGTCCTGGCTATTCTGGAACTACCGCTATCGGCGTCAAATGCGCGATGTGGCCTGGGCTTGGAAGGGCATTCGCGAACGCGCAGAGCTTGGCCGGGTCCGCATTCACGACCTGCGACACACCTTCGCCAGCCATGCGGCGATGAACAAGGAAACGCTACCGATGATCGGCAGGTTACTTGGCCACGCCAACCACCAGTCGACCGCCCGCTATGCGCATCTGGATGATGACCATCTGCTTGATGCTGCCCAGCAAATCGGTGACGCAGTAGACAATCTTTTGGGTTTCAACTGACTAAAAATCTTTGATCTTTGCGTGAGGCGATGCATGATCATCAAATGGGCAGGCCGACAGAACTTCGCATCGTCAATAAATCGAATTGGCGGAGAATTGCCCTTTCTCTTGCGTTGGTGGCAACAAGCTCGTGCAGCGGAGCTTCGCCGTCCACTCCGGATGACACAGCACAATTCAGAGCGATAACTAGCGCTGTCTTTGCCAATGAGCGGCTTTGGTTGCTTCAAGATGATGGCGCTCTCGTGAGCTTGGAGCCAAACGGATCAAGCGTAGTGCCAACCAATCTGGACGGAAAAGTCTTGGCGATTTGTCGAAGGGAAGAGGGAATTGCAGCCCTCGTCGAACGAGCCGACAGTTGGGCAATCGAATTAGGATCGTCGCGTGATTGGGACGAACAAACTACAATTCCGACCAATGGTGAAACGGTAATTGCGATGGCCTGCGGCAACGGACGAGAATCTGCAGTCTTAGTTACGGATCGGCGCCTCGTCCGGGTTGCTGAAAGCGACGTTCAAGCGGTCTCATTGAGCAATACTATTGAGCCACCCTACGTGACCGCAACGGCATTGGCAGCCGACAATTTTTTGTGGCTCGGATTAAACAACGGAGAGTGGGGAGGCGGACTGGCTCGCATCTCGCTCAATGACGGACAAGTCTCAATAATTCAGAACAATCGTTCAGGGGAACTCTGTGGCGGACCTCTGAATACCGAATGCGACCCCGTGAACGGACTAGCGGCATCTCCATGGAATCCGGACTGTGTCGTGGCCGCGATTGGCTTGGTTCACATGATGGCACATGGTCGTATCGTGGAGATTTGCGGCGGCAACGTTGACCGACGCTACTTCAAGCCGTTCGATCCACAACCGCCTCGCAATGAACTGGACAACGGGGAGCCAGCGAGCACGGTAGCCTTCTTTGGCCTGGCATCATCAAACCGAGAACTGGTGGCGGTCGGCCTCGATGGAATCTATCAGTTTGATGCGTCTGGAAATGCTCGCCACCAGAGCCTTCCAGATTTTCGCGATATCGATGGCTACCGCGTCAGCTTCGACATACCCGGAGTTGCCCTTGTTCTAACCGAAGTCAACGCGCGAGCGTCTTTGAGCGGCTCGGTGCCATTGCTCGCGGTTCACTAGGACTTTCTGGTACTTCAAGGCCTCGTGCCGTCGAGCAACTGCGTATTGTTCCCGTCGAGACGGTGGTGCCGCCTCTCACTTCGGTGCCAGCAACAGGGTCTCCGCCAATATCCTGTCTTTCGAAAGCTGCGTGTGATCTGACAGCACGTCCGTGAATGCCTGCCACGCTTCTTTCGGTCCAAGCCGTGCACCTTGCCCTGCTAGCGCGCCTATGCTTCGCGATGAGACGATCTTGACCAGATCGCCGAACGTCTCGACCTCGCCGGGCAATTGGATTGGCGCAAGCCGATAAAGCCCGATTCCGAGAGCGGCGGATGGAAGATCAACCCACCACGGCATACCGATGGCGAAGAGACCGAGTGGCAGCGCCAAAACAAGCAGCAGTGCCAAGCATCCCCAAAAGGTGATGTATTGCGGTGGAGGACGCAGTCCGCATTCGGTTTCAATTATGCGGTGCAGTTGCAGGACAGGTAGTGATCCCAGCGCCCCGATAGATGTCTTCGGCTTCAGGGCAATCACGGAGTGCGGCTGAAGAGCCCGCCGCAATCGATAGAAGCACATCGCGGTCGCGCATGTTCGCCCGCTAGGCAAGTCCGGGAGGCGAGCTTCGATCAATTCAAATAGATGCCCCACCGTTGAACATTGCTCGATCTCATCGTCCCCCAATCGGACGCCGAACGCTGCCTCGACATCTTCGATAAGATCGACGTCGTCCAGATCACCAGCAAGGCCAAGCGATGTAGTCATGCAGTTGTTTCGCCTATCCCCATCCGCCTGCCAACTCGGCAATTCCGCCAGCAGCAAATGCTACGGCAATTGCTGCAAGAAATATCCCGTATCCAACGAGTATTTTGCGGCCGTAACCCGCATGTTCGGGTCGCGCTTTGAATCCCGCGAACCATCGCGGAAGAAAGAAACGAGTGGCATAGATATGCGCTGCTGCACCGACGAACCACGCGGCGATGAAAATCCAAAGCATGATCTGAGGTAAAAGCTTCACGCCTGCAAACTACCGGCAAGCGTGCGTCCCGGCAATCGCTTGAGCCGGAGAAGTTTTCTCTCACACATCCCGATCTCTTTGTGCGAAAGACAAGCGCATGCCGGTGGTTAAGCCTTCAATCCTGAGATGGGCGCGCGAAAGCGCGGGGCTTTCGCTTGAAGAAGCGGCAGCCAAGGTCGGCATTCGGGATGCGCGCGGCGTGCCCGGCGAAGATCGGCTGCTGGCGCTGGAAACCGAGGATGGCGAGGTATCGCGCCCGGTCCTGCTCAAGATGGCAAAGGTTTACCGGCGTCCGCTCGTTTCGTTCTATCTCGAAGAGCCGCCCGTGCGCGGTGATCGCGGCGAAGATTTTCGCACGCTGCCAGACCAGCACACTGCCGGCGAACCGCTTGTCGATGCCCTGGTGCGCGATATCCGGTCCCGGCAGGCGATGGTTCGCGCTGTCCTGGTCGAAGAAGAGGAAGCGCAGCCGCTCGCTTTCGTTGGCTCGATGTCGCGCAATGATGGTGTCGGCCCGGTCTTGGCCTCGATCCGCAAGACCCTCGGATTGGATCTTGCTGCCTTCCGCGCGCAAGGTTCTGCCGAGGCCGCATTCAGCATGCTCCGGCGGCAGGTCGAAATGGCAGGCGTATATGTCTTGCTGATCGGCAATCTCGGCAGTCACCATTCCGCGATCGACGTCGATGCGTTTCGCGGGTTCGCGCTGGCCGATCCGATTGCGCCCTTTGTCGTTATCAACGATCAGGACGCAAAGACCGCTTGGTCATTCACCTTGCTTCACGAAGTAGCGCACCTCTGGATCGGGGCGACTGGCGTCAGCGGAGGGCACATCGAAGGCGCGACCGAGCAATTCTGCAATGATGTTGCCAGCAGCTTCCTGCTGCCTGAGGGAGAACTCAATCAGCTTCGCGTCGAGCTCGGTGGCGATGAAGCGCAGATTGCCCGCCAGATCACCGAATTCGCCAATGAACGCCTGGTTAGCCGGTCGCTGGTGGCGTACCGGCTTTTCCGCGCAGGTGCGCTCGATCAGGCCGCGTGGCGCAATCTGACTGAGACATTCAAGGGCGAGTGGCTGCGCAACCGCGCTGCCCAGCGCGAACGCGCGCGCGGGCAAGATGGCGGGCCGAATTACTACATCATTCGCCGCCATCGACTAGGTTCGGCGTTGCTGAGCTTTGTGGCCCGAAACATGAGCGAGGGGGTTCTCACCCCGACACGCGCGGGCAAGCTGCTCGGAGTGAAGCCGCGCAGCGTCCACCCCCTGTTGAGCGGTGCATCCCTGGCAGTTGAGCAAGGCGCCTAACGGATGCTTTACCTGCTCGATGCCAACGTCCTGATCACCGCGCACCATCTCTATTACCCGGTCGATGCCGTGCCGGAATTCTGGGATTGGCTTGCGCACCAAGGCGAAGCTGGCAACATCAAGATGCCGATCGAGACCTTCGAAGAGGTCAAGGACGGTAGCAACGACGCCGATAAGGACTTGCTCTACGCCTGGGTGCAAGATGACGCGCACAAGGCGGCGATCCTGTTCGATGGTGACGTTGAACCCCGGCTCGTTCAGCAGGTGACCGGACAATACGCACCCGATCTGACCGACGACGAGCTGGAAGCAATCGGTCGCGACCCGTTCCTGATCGCCCACGCTTTGGCCGATCCCGGCAACCGCTGCGTGGTGACCACCGAGGTGTCGAAGCGCCGCCTCCAAAGGCAGAACAGGCGAGTGCCGGACATATGTGCCGACGTAGGCGTGCAGTGCTGCGACACTTTCACCATGCTCCGCGCGCTTAGGTTCTCGACAGGCTGGCGTGGTTGAAATCGCGCGATTGGGGACGTGTAATGTTCGGCAACTCTCACTTTGATCGGGTCCGCGAGATTTTTGCTGGCCAGTTTGAACAAGACGCCAACGGATTTCGTTATCGGAGGGGAATGAAGGGCGCGGCATACCACGTCAGTGAGGCCGAACGGGATGAATTTGTCGCGACGTTTAACAAGCGTCTACGATATGCATCATGGGCAATCGCACCTACGACGATCGTCCTGATTGTCTTGCTCGCTTGGCTCATTCCAGACTCCGACAGTGACCTTGAAAATGCGGCGATTTGGATTGGTATCGCTGCGATATTGATCCCGTTTATGGCCATCTACTATTGGGCATGGAATGCTCCCTCCCGCGAGTTGCAGCGCCGCACACCCGAAAGTGCTGCATTGACTCGTGAGGAGGCACGGAGCCTCGCATTTTCAAAGATCACCTACGGCCAGCTCGGCCTAGCCGCAGCTTTTGGCGTCGGTCTGGTTTGGATGAGGTCTATCGATGAAGACGTATTCCACGGTTGGGGAATGATCTGGCTGATATTCGGAGTTGGATTGGTCGTTCTGTCTGGCGTTCAGGCTATACGAAAGTGGCGTCACAACCAACGATAAGGATGCCCTATCGCTGGCCCTTTCGCATCGGGAATGCTGCTGCAGCGATGATGGCCATTTGGTCCCCATTTCGGAACAAACCCGCATTCTCGGGAGCTCCGCATTCACTCTGCCTTGCTTGAATCTTTACGCTCGAATGCCGCAACAGGCGCTGCAATCCACTGGGAAAGAACGCAAAATTCGTCAGGACGCGACAGGCAGTTTAACTGGTCACATACACGCAGTCAGAAACCCGGTTGACCGGGCACACCGTACGCGACAAATCGCAGATGAAATCCGGATTAAAACATCATAAAATCAATGACGTGTTTGGATTCTGAGAAAATGGCAGCTTCTCCGTCAAATCTGACGTGCCATCAGTCTCCTGCATTCCCGCAAATCACATCAGCCCGAAAGGCGGGGAAATGCGGCATCTTCAGCAGGCTTGACGGCCAATCCGAACATAAGTAGAACAAACTTGCCTTTCGCAGTGTGTTCCAGGCTCCGCCAACATGGAGTCCAGCATGACACGCAATGTTTCCATCCAGACCTACCTGCCCAAGCATGTCGCCGCTTGGGTTCAGGATGAAGCCAACCGCGCCAAGCAGAGCCGCAGCCAGTGGATCGGGGCCATCGTCACGGACCTGTTCCAGGGCCAGGAACTGCGCGAGGAAGCGCGGCAGAACGCAGAGTTCATCAAGCGCCGGCTGATCTTCATCATGTGCGCTCTCGATGGCCTTCTGCTTGCCCATCCGGATGCCACGCTCAGGACTAAAGTCCACGAAGCGCATAAACGGCAGCTCGACAAGCTTGCGCAGGAGCAGGGAGAATGAAGCGGCGGGAAGCCAAGTCGCCTGCCAGCGACGAACAGCTCGCGCTCCCGTTCGATCGTAGCCCCAAGGCAATCCGAACCAACGGCGCGGAGCCGCTCGCCGTCCGGATCCCCGATGCGGTGCGGATGACCGGAATAGGCCGGTCGAAGCTCTACGAGTTGATCGCCTCGGGCGACCTGGAGACGATCAAGATCGGCAGGTGCACCCTGGTGACGGTCGATGCGCTCAAAGCCCTTCTGGCCAAGGCACGGGCCGACAGTTATAAGGGAGGCCGCTGAGCATCGAAACACTGCGGGCAGCGATTTGAGTCCTCATCGAGGACCAAGCCAAAGCGCTAAACGGTATTTTTGACGGTATCGAATCAGCGAATCAGGGCAACAAAACATTGTGATATAACACCTTGTCCGCACGTCACGGTCCCTCTTCTGGCACCATTTTCCGTCCATCACCAGCCGATGACGGCACCGATAGATCGTCAAGCGACATTCAGACCCGGATAATCCGTCCGATGTTTTCACATGCGGCGATGCCACTCTTTGCGAGTGCAAAATCTTGCGACCGTCTGAATCAAAGCTTTCCACGCAAGAAATGAATCCTCCGCGTGTCGGGATTCTCCGCACCATCAAGGTTTTTCCCTTTCAGAACTGACAAATGGTGTCAGCCATCCGGATTTTCGTGGGAGCCGCGCCCTGACCGCGTAATCGAACCCGATCGAGGCAATGGCATCGGGAGGGAAGCGTGCGCGGTCGGATTTTGGGCTTTCAGGAAGAAGCGGGCGTCATTCAGGGTGACGATGACGCGCGCTATTCGTTTACGCGGACCGATTGGCGCGACGCCGGCGACCCGCAGCGGGGTACGCTCGTCGATTTCGTGGTCGAGGATGGCGGTGCGCGCGAAATCTATATCGCGCTCGGGTCGAAAGCACCCGGCGCGGGGGCGCTGAAGCCGGCGCCCAACCTCAGCGACGCATCCGCGATCAGCGAGGAGATCGTGGACAAGTTTCGCGCCGCATCGACCCGCGACGACGCGATCGGCGACCTGCTCGGCCGGCTGAAGCTCGCGCCGCAGATGCTGCCCGCGGCGCTCATCCTGTTCGCGGCCTTTTCCATGACCTTCATGTCGACGGGGTTCAATTATGAAAACGGGCGCATCCACAAGGATCTGAGATATCTGGCGGCAGGTGGGGACCATAGCCTGCTGGACGTGCCGTCGGCCGCCGGCGACAATCAGGCCGGGGTCGAAACGACCCGGGCCAGCATCGCGAAGGAACTCGATCAGCAGGGCGTAACGGTCGCCGGCGAGTTCGGCGATTCACCGGAGGTCGCCCAACTGCAGCGCGCGGTGGGGAAGGTCAACGCCGCGATGGACAAGTTCGACAATATCATGACCTTGTCCAAGCTCGTCTGGCTGGTTCCGCTCCTCGCTCTCCTGACGATCGCCGCCGGCTGGATGCGCAATGCCATGGTGAAACCGCTCGGAACGGCGTTGGGCGTTGTCAGCTGCGCGTCCACCTTCATCCCCTATCTGTGGGAAAAGCAGACCATCGCGTTGCTTGAAGCGGCGATGACGATGACGATGGTGCGGGACGACGTCAATCTCTCCGCCCTGAAGCGCGCGATCGAAAAGTCGATCGCCTTGCAGGGCGGCGGATGGCTGATCCTCCTGCTCGGTGCCGGCTGCATCTATCTCGGCGTGGCGAAGCGCCGCGCTGCGGCCGACTGAGGGAGGCGGCGCGTGATCGATCGCAAGAATATCGCGGTCCTTGCCGCCTGCCTGCTGGCTCTCGGCGGGGGCTATTGGTGGCTGGAGGGCGGGTCGATCCAGATCCCCGGGCTTGGGGACGATCGGAAAGCCGCCGTCGCCTCCGCGGGAACCGACGCCGCGCCGGCGGCGCCCGCCAGCGCCGGCGAGGCGGATGCGCTTTACCAGAAGGCCATCCTCGCCTGCCTCCTCGCGGCCTCCTATGGCGCGGAGCGCGGCGCCCGCATCGATCAGGTCGAGACGCTGACCGGGAGTATCGGGTCCGACCCGTCGGCGCTGTCGAGCGAGGAGCGTCGCGATTTCGATGCGCTGATCGCACAGCTTCCCGAACATCGGCGCGAGCGCGACGCGAGCTACGCCCTCTATTTCAGCGGGATCGAAGCGCTCGCCGCGGCAAAGGCCGAACAGACGGCCGCGGCCTTCGACGCGATCAGCGCCGAACTGGACCGGGCGGGGCTGCAGCGTCTGACGCGCTACGTCCCGGCCATTCGCCGGCATATCGACAATCAGCGCAGCCAGCCGCGCGACGCGGCCCGCGATCAGCGGTGGATCGAGGAGTTGAAAGATGCCGTCCGGAACTGAACGCCATATCCTTTCCCGTTCTCGCCGCCGGGCGGTTTGGCGGCATATGATAAGCGCCGTGACATTTGGCGCGCTGGTCGCGGCGGCGCCGACACCGGCCTTCGCCAAATCGACGCGCTTTACCGACAATTGCCTCGAAGCGCGTCAGCCGTTCAGTCGCATCAAGAATTTTCAGGGGAACCGGATCGCCGGCGGAGCGCTGATCGGCGCCGGGCTTGGCGCGCTGGTCGGCGTGCTGGGCAATTCGGGCAAGCAGAACAAGTCGAGCGTTCTGCCCACCGTGCTGGCCGGTGCGGCGGCCGGCGGGGCGGCGGGCTATCTGAGCTCGATTTCGCAGGATCAGCGCAACAAGGATGAGTTGCGCGCGGCGATCGACGCGGATTTCGACCCGGTGATGAATCAATATTCCGCGCTTCCGGGGCAGCTGGAGGCATTGGGCCAATGCCGCAGGACCCAGATCGAGACGGTGGAAAGAGAGGCCGGTGCCGCGACGCTGTCGAGAAAGGAAGCCGAAAAGCGGCTGGCCAGTATCGAGAAATGGATCGCCGAGGATGATCGGGTGATCGCCAAGGCTTCGGGCATTCAGGGACAGACGATCACGACCTTTGCGCAGGCCAATGCGGTCGCCGATGGTGCCGATCCGACGCTGGCCCAACAGGATGGCTGGGCCAGTCGCTATTATGGCATCGACGACGATGCTCCGGTGGAAACGGCCGAGGCTGCGGCCGTAACACGCTATATCCGCGCCTCCAGCGGCGCTCGCCTTCGCGATGCTCCTTCGACCGGCGGAAGGATCATCGAAACGGTCGCGAACGGGGCGGCGGTCGATGCGCTCGGCGACGGGGGCGACGGATGGATGTTCGTGCGCACCGCATCGGGCATGAACGGATATATCCACGGCGGATTGCTCGGCGCCAGCGCGGTGCCGGTCGCGGTTGCGGCGAAGCCCGCGGCGGCGTCGCCCGGGCGTGCGCGCATCGATCGGGCGGTAAAGGCCCAGCGCAGCTTCGCGGCGACGCAGGAACGGGAGAAGAAGGCGACGACGGTGCGGCTGGCGGCGGCGCGGTCGCTGCTCGCGGGGGCCTGACGTGCGGGCCGGTCGGGATGTGGCGGAGGCGCGATTGACGACCCTTCGTCGCTCCAGTCTCCCGATCGGCGTAAGCGATCCGGTCGCGGGAGATGGCGCAAACATCCTGTCGAGATGTGCCGGTGCGGCTTTGGGAATTCCTTGAATCGGCGCCGGGCCCTCGAAGGCGGATTGCAACCGGCGGAATAGTTCGAGGGAGGCTTCCACAGCCGCTGCATCGGCAGATCGGCGGGTGCGTAAGGAGACGGAAATGGCGATTGCAAAGGTGAAATCAGCGGACGAGATTACCTATTTTACCAAAAGCGGAACGGTGCTCGACGGTCAAAATTCATCGACGACGCGCGTCTATGGCGGGGGCGGCCAGAACAATTCTCCGGTGCATATCTCGTCCAGCACCACACAGCATCTGCACCTGTTTGTGCGCCAGGACGACGGCAAGGAGTTTGACACGACCTTCGACAATATCGGCGTGGCGGTTCGCGCCGGGCATCGCGTGTCGGTAATATTCGCGATGCCGAAGAACGATGATGGCGGTTACGCCACTGGGCTCGTCGTTCATGACACCGGTAGAACTTCGATTTGCAGGGCGACCGCCAATTCCCTGGTCAAGCGTTTCAATGAATGGCTGGGTTTGGCGATGGGCATATTCCTGCCGTTCGTCATCGCAGCCATTTTTGGTGATTGGAGCGATTGGGGGTACTTCTGGTTGTTCGGGGTTTTGGTCGTCAGCGGCTATCTTTTCTCCAGGAAGCTTCACAGCAATTCGGTGCGCGACGCCATCGTCGATGGCGTGCAAGTCGAAATGAACAAGGCGATCGAGCAGGAGAAGGCCCGTGCAAAAGCGGCGTGAACCGGCCAGGGGCCGTATCGCTCGCCTGTCGGTTTTTTCCCTGGTTTCTGTGATAGCGGTTGCCATCGCCGGTTGCGGCTCGGAATCCAGTGCCGATGCGGCGGCAGGCGTGTCGACCCGGCAACAGGCGGCGGAGCAAAGCGCGGGAACCGAAAGCGGCGCAACCGCAGTCGCGGCAAATTCCGTGCTCCCCGCTGCCGCGCTTTCGGCATGGGAAGGCTATGCCCGCGGCGAGTGCCGCGACATGGGGGTGCGTTTCAGCGCCGTGCGCTTTGCTCCGATCCAATCCGTCGATCTCAAGCAGGAATCCGCCGCGAACGAGGGCGCTTTCATCGTCGCGGAATTCAACGGCGACGGACGGCCCGATTTTGTTGTCACCACACAGAATTGGGGGTGCGCGGAGGAGGCGGATCATGGCAAAATGGGGCCGCCTTACGACTTCATCATCTCGACCGCCGCAGGCTATCAGGTCGCTTATGGATTTAACGGCGATATCGGTCCCGAGGACGTCAAGCGCCGGGGCAAGCGCGATGTCGTCGAATATCGGCGCGGCTGGAACGGCAATTGCGGCTATATCGAAACCGCGGTGTGGGGCTGGAACGGCACTCAAATGGACGTGATCGAGCGCCGTGACGACAAGGGGAAACTCGTCGATAAGGAAGGTTGCGCCGTCGGCACGCAAGCAGCGGCCCGACCGGCGAGCTTTCCGCCCGTCCCGAAAGGCTATTACGCCGTCGGCACGACCTGTGCGCGGGCAGCCAGCGCGCAAGCTGCAAGCGATGGGCCGGGCAGCCTGGCTCACTTCGACGAAAGCGCGCTGACGTGGTTCGATGGCGGGCCGGAGATACGGAGCTTTGAATCGCTCGGGAACAACCGCTTCCGGGTTCATGCCCGTTCGTACGGCAACGGCGATGACACCAAGGGGACAAGCACGAATTTCGTAATTCGCGTCACCGGCGCATCCAGCTTTGTCGCGGAAGCGGGGTCGACTCTCTTCGACGAGCCGGAAACTTATACGCATTGCCCCACCGACACAGTGCCCAAGGGGGTCCGCGATTGGTTTGAAGGCTAGCGGCGATCGCCCGGGGATGACGGCGCGCGCTGATTCATCGTCCCGGGACTGGCGTTGCGGCTTTTCCCGCAACAGCGTCTGCCGTTCGCATGTCCACTCGCGCGGCATCATCGAGGGCAAGTTGAGCCACGAAAATCCGGGTGCTACCGTTGCAAAGATCGCAAGCGATTGGTGCGAAAAATCACTCGATTTTTGCGCAAGCCCCCCACATCAAAGGGGCTTGGCGTAAAAGCGGGGCAGGGGTGGCAATGACGGCATGCGGGGGATCGCCGAAGGGCGGATGCACGGGGTCGGCCTTCGCCGCCTTGTCCGCGCTGCTGGGAATCGCGAGCATCGCCTGGGCGACACCGGCGGGCGCCGCGGAGGCGGAAGCGGTGACGGTCGCGCCCAGCGCCGCCTATACCGCCGCCTATGAGGCTGGCGACTTTCGCACCTCGACGCGGCTCGCCAAGGCGGAACTCGATGCGTGCCGGGCGCGTGCCGATCTGCCGCCCCGGTCATGCTACCAGCTTTGGAACGAACTGCTCGACAGCGGCCTGTACGCGCAGGACGACGTGCTGGTCGAAGCGGAAGGCCTGGCTTTTCTCGCGGCCGCGGAAGCCACGGACGGGCCGGACAGCGAAGCGATCGCGTCGGCGTCCGGCCTCCTGGCATCGCTGTACCTGCGCCGCGGCCGATATGAAGAGGCGGCGGTGCTTCGCGCCCGGGATATCGCGATCACGCGCAAGCTGTTCGGGTCCGACCACCCCGACCTGGCCGTCAGCCTGGGGAACGAGGGGGTGCTGCTGGATTATATGGGCCGCTACAAGGAGGCGGAGGATCGCTATCGCCAGGCCATCGCCATAGCCGAAAAGGGAGGGGAGGAGAGCGCGCCGCTGTTGGCCGCCCAGTTCAACAATCTGGCCCGCAATCTCGACAATCAGGGCCGGCTGGAGGAATCCGCCGCGCTCTCCGCCCGGGTCATCGAGCTTCAGTCGCGCCTCTATCCCGCCACGCATCCCGTGCGCGCGACGACGCTCCTCAATCGCTCTATCGTGCTGCGTCAGCTCAACCGCTTCGACGAGGCGGAATCGCTGTCGCGCGAATCCTATGCCATCTATCTCGAACGGCTGGGTCCCGACAGCCGCGACACGCGCAGGGCCGAACTGGGCCTTGCCAAGACGCTTGCGACGCTTGGGCGCCCCCGCGCGGCCGAGCAATTGTTCCTCAACAACATGCGCTATGCCCGCGAACTGGCGCCGGCGCGCGAGCAACCCTTTACGCTCGTCGCCTACGCCGATTTTCTGGTGAGCGAGGCGCGGCCCGACGAAGCGATCCCGCTGCTGCGCGAGGCGCTGTCGATCCTCGACGCGAGCAGCGGGGAATCGGGCGCCGATCCCGCGCTCATCGCCAAGACCCGGCTGACGATGGCCGAAACGCTGCAGGCGGCCGACCGATTGGAAGAGGCCGAGGTCGAAGCGCGGCAAGCGCTCGCCGGGTTCGTCACCGCAAATGCGCTTCTGCGCCTCGACATCCAGGCGGTGCTGGCGTCCGTTCTGGCCCAGCGCGACAAGAGGGCCGAAGCGATCACCCTCTATCGCACCATCCTGCCCGGATATGAAAAGCTGCTTCCGGCCGCGCATTGTCAGACGCTGAACCTGCGCGCCGGGCTTGCGAAGCTGCTGGCGCGCGACCCCGCGACGCTGCGCGAAGCGCTGACATTGCTGGAAGAGGCCGCCGCGGAATCGCTGACGCGCGAGACGATCGACAGCTTCGGTTCGGCGGACGGGCTGGGCCCGGGCAAGGGTCTGTGCAACATCGCCGAGACCGAGATCGACGTCGTGGCGGCGATGCTCGATGCCGGGCAGATGACCGAAGGCGAGGCCGCGTTGCGCAGCTTCGCCGCGGCACAGCGCGCGCACCGCAGCGCCGCGATCCGCGCGCGCGATCTCGTGCAGGCGACCATCAGCGCGGGGGACGACAGGCTGGCGGGCCTCGAACGCGAGCGTTTCCTGCTCGCGCGGCAGATCGTGAAGGACGAGCGCCATCTGATCCGGGCGCTCCGCGACAACCCCGACGGCACGGAGCATCGCTATACCGCCACCAGCGTCGCCGAGGCCCGCCTCCGCTTCGATGCGCTGAGCCACCGGATCCGCGTCGACTATCCGGACTATGAAGTCGCGCTGCGGCCGACTCCGCTGGACGTCCCCGTGCTTCGGCAGGGCATGCAGCGCGATGAAGCGCTGCTCCTGACGCTGCCGACGGTTCGCGCCAACCATATGTGGCTTGTCACGCCGCGCGGTATCTGGTGGCGCAGGGCGGGCTTGTCGATGGAACAGTTCGGCGGTGCGATCGCCTCGCTCAATGCGTCGCTGCAGCCCACATCGGGCGAAATCGTGCGCGGTCAAATGGACGCGCGGGCAACGACGCTGCGTGCCTTCGACCGTGATGCCGCCGACAGGCTGGGAGAGGATCTGTTCGGTCCTTTCGGCGAACAACTCGCCGAAGTCCGAAGCCTGCGCGTGGTTCAGTCCGGTCCGCTGGCTCATCTGCCGCTATCGCTGTTGCGCTGGAACGGCGACTGGATCGTCGACCGTTTTCGGATCACGCGCCTGCCATCGGTGGCGAGCATCGTCGCCGGCAGCGGACCGGGACTGGCGGCGGGAGGCATCGTGGCCCTCGGTGCCGTGGACTCCGCGGAACCGTCGTTGCCGCCGCTCGCCGGCGCGGAACGCCAACTCGACGATCTGGCGCGCATATTCGGAGCGACGGCGACGGTGCGCAAGGGCGAAGCGGCCACGAAAGGCTGGCTGGCCACGGCGCCGGAGGTCGCATCGGCCGCCGTCATCATTTTCGCGACGCACAGCACGCGCCTTCCCGGCCCGGTCGTCGAGCCGGCGCTGCAACTGGCCCCCGAAACGGGGGCGGCGGCGAACGACGGGCTATTGTCGCTGACCGACATCGGCAGCCTGCGCCTCGATCATCCGCTGGTCGTGCTGACCGCCTGCGATACGGCGACCGCGATGCCGGGGGACGCCGACCCCCTCAGCAGCTTCGCCCGGGCCTTCTTCCTGGCGCGCGCGCGCAACCTGCTGGTGAGTCACTGGCCGCTCGACGATGCCGCTGCCTATGTCCAGATGCGCGAATTCTTTTCGCAGGTCGGCGCGGACCCGCGGATCGACCTGGCCGACGCGCTGCGCAAGTCGGCGATCGCATTGCGCGACGATCCCTCCGGCCGCTGGCGCCATCCCCGTTATTGGGCGGCGCTTTCCTATGTTGCCGGCGGTCCCGGAGTTCCCGCGGATTCTGGGGCGAAACGCACCGCAACCGTCAGTCCGCCGTCCTCGCGATCGGCGAAGTGAACCAGCGCATCGTGGCGTTCGGCGATACGCAGCACCAGCGCGAGGCCAAGGCCGGTCCCCGCGACATCCTGCGTGGCCTGGCCCCGCGCAAGCAGCATCCCCGGCGTTTCCGGGAAGTTGGCGAGGCCTTGCCCCTTGTCGGATATTTCCAACAGCGCGCCGTCGGCATCGGCGCGGACGCGCAGGCGAAGCGAACTTCCCGGCGGTGAATATTTGAGGGCGTTATCGACCAGATTCGCCATGAGCCGTTCGATCAGCGCCCGTTCCCCCATGATGAAAGCGGGGTGCAGGCTCCGCTCCAGTTCGATCTCCTTGCTCTCGGCGACCTCGCCGAAGAGTTCGGCGATCTCGGAGGCGACCTCGTGCAGCGGGACGCGTTCGACCTTCAGGTCGCGAATGCGCATCCCGGTAATGAACAGGACGCCGTCGATCATCTGCAGAAGGTCGTCGATCGTCCCGCGCGCCAGCAAAGAGGCCTGGGCCGGGTCGTCCGACCGTGCCTGAATCGCCGTCGCCGCCTTTGCCACCGGTCCGCGCAATTCATGCGCGATCTGTTCGGCGATCAGTTCGTGGTGCCGCAGCTTCTCGCGCAGCAGGTCGAGCAGGGCGTTGACGCGCGCCGACACCCGGCCCAGCGGGTCGCGGCGCCGGTCTTCGATCCGGACGGAACGGCGGCCCTGGCTGAAAGCCGTGAGGGTCGCTTCGATCGCCGCGATTCGCTTCTCGGCCGTGCGGATCGAAAGGAAGGCGAAGATCAGCCCGCCCGCCAGAATGATGACGGTAAAGCCCCCGACGACCTGGATCGTCCGATCGCGCAGCGCGGCGAAACCCTCGATCCGGCGCCCGGTGAAAAGCAGGAAGTGACCGTCGAGCAGCATGACCCGGCCGATCAGGACCGGCGACTCTCCGGCGGCGACGATCGGCTTTTCGGTGGGAACGCGCGGGATGCTCCGGGGCCAATGCTCCATGTTGCCGGCCAACGTGGCGCCATTTTCAGGATCGACCAGCAAATAGGCCAAACCGCCGGCGGCGCCGCGGGCGCCCCGGTCTTCCAGCACCTCGATCGCGGTGACGACCCCGTCGACGTCGGTCAGCCGCGTCAGCGCCGCGACATCGGCGTTCACTTCGTTTTCCGCGCTACGCATCATCTGGTCGCGGGTGGTGAGGAGGAAAAGCGCCGCGGCACCCGGCAGGATCGCGAGCAGCGCCAACAGCAGCAAGGCGCGTCGCCACGACCAGCGGGACAGTTGCTCGATCACCCGAGCGCCAGCCTGTAACCGACCCCGGGCACCGTCGCCACGACCTCGAAACCGGTGACTTCCCTTATGTCCTTGCGCAGCCGCGATACCCCCGCCTGGATCGGCTGGGCCTGGGTGTCGAGGTTCCTCCATTTGGCCCACACCCGCTGCCACAACGCGTCCTGCGTGACGATGTCGCCGTCCGCCTCGACCAGCATCAGCAGGATGTCGAAGCCTTGCCCCCTCAGGTTGATCCGGCGGTCGAACCAGTGCGCACACCGAAACTGGCGGCTCAGGTGCAGGGGCCCCGCGTGAACCATGTCGGCGTCGGCCACCGCGATGCGCCGCCGGATCGCGCGAATCCGCGCGCACAGTTCGTCGCCGTCGAAGGGCTTGGCCAGATAGTCGTCCGCGCCTTCGTCCAGTGCGGCGGCGGCGCTGTGCTGGCGGGCGAACTGGGTCAGCATCAGGATCGGTTCGGGCGATTTCTGGCGGCGAAGCTGCGACAGCACGTCCGCCCCCGTCATCGGGGAATTCGCGATGTGCATGTCGAGGATCACGGCATCGAACGCGGCGCGGCCGAGGCCGGCGAGCAGGTCCTCGCCGGTACGAAAGAAGCTGCCTTGCCAGCCGGCAGCGTCGAGTGTCCGGCGAATGCGATCAATCCAGTAGCTTTCATCTTCGAGTATCGCGATATGCATAGGCTGCGCTTTCCCCCCGGATCGTTTCATACTAGGCTAATCCGTCTATGGATGCATTTGACGAATCCCGTCAGGAAATGAAGTGGCGCCGATCCTCGCGCCGATCCGCGATGGCCTTCGCCGGGCTGGTCGCCGGGGCTCTCGCGACCGGGTTCGCGGGGGCGGAGGAGGCATCGCCCAGCGCCGTCGAGTGGCTGGCGAAGGCCGATGTCGCGCGCGAACAGGCCTATTCCACGTCCGATCCGCAGCAGCGCGCCGAAGCGCTGGTCTCGTCCGCCGAGATGCTGAGCTGGGCGAAAGGACAGGTTTTCCTGCCCGGTGGCGGCGTCGCCCCGATCGATTATGAAAGACGGCTGGCCGAAGCGCGGCAAGCGGTCGAGAAGGCGGGCGACAGCCGCGACGATCTGCTCGACCGGCTGGCCAGGCTTCCGGGTATCGACCGCGGACGCGAAGGGGGGCGGCAGAAAGTGATCCGGCCGCCCGGCGATCCGGCCTCCGTCAACATCCGCTTCGAGGGCGGCGCGCCCGCGATCGTCTATGCCCGTACGCAATTTCCGGCCCCGCTCCGCCTGCGCGTTCGCGACGAAGCCGGCAATATCCTCTGTAACGAGGAGCGCGCGCGCGGACGCGTTCTGTGTCGCTGGCGTCCGCTCAGCCCGCAGAGCGTCGTCGTCGATACCATCGCGCCCGACGGCGGCAGCGCCGGAGCGATCAGCATCTTCACCAACTGAACCCGCGCCGCCTGACAGATTTTGTCACGTGCGCCGAGGCGCCTTTCCATTGCATCGTGCCGCCGATGAAAGCCGGCGTCCGTCGGCCGGTCCGGACAGGGAGGCGCCGCAATGGGGGTGGAGGATAAGGGAGTATTGCGGGGCGAAACGGGCGGAGGCGGCGGGTCCAGCCTGTTCGTGCTGGCCGCCTGTGCCTTGCTGCTGGGCGGGGGCTGGTATTGGCTGGAGGGAGGTTCGGACCGAGCCGAACCGGTCGCCGCGCCCGCAGCCCCCGAAGCGAGCCCGGATCAGGATGTCCAGCCGGCGATGACGGGCGAGGCCGAAGGCGAAGGCACGCCGGCAGGCGCGTCTTCCGGCAGCGCCTTGTTCGGCGGGCTGGGCGGAACGGACGTCGCCGACAATCCAGCCGAGACCCCGCCGATGCCGTCACCGTCGCCATCATTGCCGCCGCCGCCCTCGGGCGCTGCGCCGCTGTTCCGCCAGGCGATGGTCGGAAGCTGGTCGCGGGAGAATAGATCCTGCGAAGCCGCGTCGACGATGATCCTCGGCGAAGATGGCACCTTCGTCGTGGGGAACGAGGCGGCGGGCGACTGGAAGCTGATGGGCAACCGGCTGATCCTGCAAGCCCGGTCGACCAGGAAATCCGAAGGGGACCTGGCCGTGTTCGAGGTGGAGCCATTGGGCAACGGTCGCATCCGGGCGAAAGGCCCCGACGGCACCATCTCTGTGCTGGTGAAATGCCCTGATTTCTAGGGTTCGGGGGGCGTCGGCAGGCATCAGCGGCGACAAGCATCCGATATGCCAATGGAACCCCTCGAAAAGCCAGCCTCACTCACGATCAGACAAGAAATGGAGCGACTTATATGTCCTCGTGTCATTTCCGCATATCGAGAACCGGTATCTTTGGCCTGGCCGTCGTCGCCGTGGCGGCGTGCGGGGCGCAATCCCCTGCACACGACAGCGCAAATGCAGCGACCCTGGCGACACAATCCGCCGCCAATGCGACAGGGGCTCCAGCCGTCGCGGCTGGGGCATTGCCGATCGAGCAGGGCATCTACGGCAATGTCGAGGGAGGAAGCTGCGCGCGCGCATCGCTGGTCTTCTTCTACGATGGCGCGAATTACGGATATGTCAAACAGGCCGAGCCGGGCGCGAACGGCGCTGGCGCATATTCGGAGGTCAATCCTATCCACCGTGTCGGAGCCCCGTCACGCGACAGCGATTTCTACGATTATTATCGTGGCTACACGCTCGTCTGGAATGCGGAGAATGCAGATAGCGACGAGGATATTCTGGGGATAAAAGCGGAAGGCAATGGTCGGTTTGCGAGCATCCAGGTCAGTCAGGGCGGTGCCTCGGGCGGCGAGATGATCTTGGAAGAGGCCTATCGGAAGTGCGCCTTCGCGCAGCTTTCTCCTCAGATGCAGGCGACGATCCGCGCCGAGCGGCCGCAACTGGCCGGCGCCGCAACCGGACAGGCGAGCACCGCGTCGCATATCCAGGGTTCCATTGAATTTCCTCCGATGGAGAAGGGATATTACGCCATCCAAACGAGCTGCGCGGCGGCGGTCGCAGACCCCTATCTGACGTTGATGTATATCGACGAGAAGCGCCAGAGCGCCGCCGATGGCGGTACGGAAACCCTTGGCTTCAGGAATTTGGGTCACGGTCGCTACGAACGAAGCTATCGCGCGGTCGATCCCAGCGGAAAATCCTACACGGACAGTCAGGTAATGGCGGTCAGGAGCCGCACCAGTTTCACCGTCGAATATGATGACGGCGAACATGTCACGCACACATATTGCCCAACCACCCAGATTCCGCGAGCCGAACGAATGGAATGGGGGGATCTTGTCCTCAATAGATGATCGCGAGCGCAGGCGGTGCCTGCCTTGTCCTCCTACCGCAGTGACATAAGCTCGCGGCGCGTCAGCTTTCCACGAATTCTCGCCAAAGGGCGCCAGTCAGCAGCCTGGCGAACGAAAGGCTCCGCCAGCCCGGCTCTTCACTTGCATGCGCTACGGCGCCCGGGCGGACGGATGCTTCCTAGAATTCGATCGAGGCCGACGCCTTGAAGGTGCGCGGGCCACCCTGCAGCAGCCGCGAGCCGAAGGCGCTGAAGGCGTTGTAGGCAGAAGCCCAGTAGCGCTTGTTCGCGACATTATCGACGTTGAAGCGCAAGGTCAGCGGGGTGTCGCCGACCAGCGCGACATAACGCGCGCCGAGGTCGAAGCGGGTCCAGTCGTTCAGTTCGAGCGTGTTGGCCGCATCGGCCGCCTGTTTGCCGGTATAAACGACGCGGCCGACCAGCGTCAGCGCGGGCAGGAAGGGCAAATCCCATTCGACGTTGGCATTCGCCAGCACGTCCGGCACGCCGACCGCGTCATTGCCCTCGTTCAGCCCACCCTCGGTCCGGCGCAGCTTGGCGTCGTTGAAGGTCAGGCCCGAGATGATCCGCAGACCGTCGACCGGCTCGCCGTCGAGCGTGATCTCGATGCCGCGGTTCCGCTGGGTGCCGTAATTGCCATAGATCAGCGTGGCGGGATCGACGAAGCTGTTGGGCTTGTCGATCTGGAACAGCGCGAGACCGGCATTGAAGCGGCCGAAGTTCAGCTTGCCGCCGACCTCATATTGTTTCGATCTGACCGGCGGCAGCGCCGCGCCGCCGTTGACGACGGGCAGGGGGGCCGTGCCTGGCAGGCCATCGTCGTCATAGGTCGGCGGCGCGCTCGAACCTGCCACCAGCCCCTCGATCCGGTTGGCGTAGAGGGATACGCCGGGCACCGGCTTGACGACGAGGCCGAGGACCGGGGTTACGGCCGATTCCTTGTAGCCGCTGGTTTGGTCGCCTGCATTGAAAGATACCGGATCGAAGATGGTGCTGTCGTTATACGCATAGCCCTTCGTCTTGATCTCCTGCAGGCGCAGGCCGCCGGTGATCAGGATGCGGTCGTCCCAGAGGCCGAGCGTGTTCGAGACGAAGACGCTCGACAGGCGGCTGCGGGCGATCGGAAACACATTGTCGAGATCGCCGCCGACGAACTGGTTGGGCGCCGGTCGCGGCGCGACGACGGGATCGTAAAGGTTGGTGGCATAGCCGACGAGGTCGAAATCATAGGCGTTGCGGTTGACCTGCCAGTTCACCGCGACGCCGGCGTTGATCTCGTGGCTGACGCCGCCGCCGGCCAGCTTGATCCGGATTCCCGCGGTGGCTGCTTCGTTGTTGTCTTCGCGCGGCACATAGGAGCCAAGGCCGGTGGCGGCGCCGGTCACCGGATCGGTGACGGTGATGCCGGCGGTGGTCTGGTCCTCGCGGCCGTCGCGTGCGCCGACCTTGGCATAGAGCATCGCCGCGTCGGACAGGTCATATTCGAGGCTGAAGGTGCCGAAGAAGTCCTTGGTCAGGATCTGGCTCCACGGCTGCGAATAATTGGTGTCGGCATCGGGCACGCGCGGGATGGCCGCGCCGATGCTGACCTGCCCGCGCCAATATGTCTGGTTCAGCCGCTGATAGTTGAGATTCAAGGCGGCGCGCAGCGGGCCGCTGTCGTAATCGAGCGTCGCGCCCAGGACATAGCTCGAATGAAACTCATCGTTGACCGCAATGTCGCCGCGGCGCGCCGAGGCATTGATGCGAAAACCCCATTCGTCGCCCGCGCCGAAGCGGCGCGCCACATCGACCGCGCCCGACAGGTGCGCGTCGGAAGTATAGCCGAGCGTCGCGCGCGCCATGTCGCGTTCGGCCTTTTTCGCGATCAGGTTGACGCTGCCGCCGATTCCGCTGCCGCCCGGCGCGGCGCCGTTCAGGAAGGCGCTCGCGCCGTTGATGACCTCGACCGACGAGAATAGTTCGGGCGCGACGAGCTGGCGCGGCGTGATGCCGTAGAGGCCATCGAAGCCGACGTCGTCCGACGACAGGTCGAAGCCGCGGATGACGAAGACCTCGCCGGCGATGCCGAAGCCCAGTGCGGTGCGGATTGTCGGGTCGTTTTCCAGCACTTCGCCCAGCGAGTCTGGCTGCTGGTTGAGAATCAGCGCCTCGTTGTAGCTGCGGATGTTGAACGGAATATCCTCGGCGGCCTTGGTGCCGAACACGCCGACATTGCCGCCGGCGGTGACCTTCGTCTGGTTGTTGCGCTGCGCGGTGACGACGATGTCGTCGCCGCCGACCGCGTCCTGCGCGATGGCAGGCGCCGTGATCGCGAGCATCGATGCCCCGGCGGTCAGGCCGATCATGCCGCGGAGGGAGAGACTGGACATGTTATTCCCCTTTTTGATGCGGCTTCACGCCGCGGGTCGGATGTCAGGTGCGGCGGAACGTCATGGCCCAGCCGACGGCGAAAACGGGTATGGCGAGTGCGGCCCAGGAAGCGGCGTCGCGAAGCCCGTCGCCGGTCAGCGCGACGACGAGGCCCGCGATGCTGACGAGCGCAACGAGAAGCGGGATTGCGAAGATCGCGGCGAGGCCATGTTTCTTCCTCATTCGGCAGGCACCAGCGCGCCGCCGCTCTCGACCTCGCGAACGAGCGCGTCGGTGCCGCTGCGGCGTTTTCCGAGCCAGAGATAGAGGCCCGAACCGAGGACGATCATCGTGAAGAGGGTGAGGATCGCCCACAGGATCTTGAGCGGCAGCCCGCCATAATCGCCAAAATGGAGCGGCTGCGACAGCGCGAGCGCCTTGGTGTACCAGGGCATCGGCCGTGCGTCGGTGAACTCCCCGGTCTCGGCGTCGATCAGCGCCGAGGTGAGCAGGCGTTCGGTCAGCGGCGTATCGCCCTGGAAGAAGACGGCATAATGGTGCCGACTGCTGAAATTGCCGCCGGGGAAGGCGATGAACTGCGGATTGTTGCCGGGGATCGCCTTGCGCGCCGCGGCCATTGCCTTGTCGATCGAGCCGTAACGCGATGGCGGCACCGCGCCCTTGCCGTCATAGGCCTTGGTCATCTCGGCGAGCTCGGTTGTCTGCCAATATTGGAAGATCGGGGTCGCGAGCGCGTTGATCACCCCGGTTGCGCCGACGACACTCATCCACGCGAGCGCGACGATGCCGAGGAGGTTGTGATAGTCGAGCCATTTGACGCGGGCGCTGCGCGACGTGCGTAGCGTCCCGAAGTCGAGCTTCTTCATGAAGGGCGCATAGAGCACGACGCCGGAGACGATCGCGACCACGAACAGCAGCCCCATGAATCCGAGGAACAGCATCCCGGGCAGACCGAGGAACATGTCGGTATGGAGCTGGAGCAGGAAGTGCATCACCCCGTCCTCGTCGACCGCGCCCGTCCGCTCGCCGGTCGAGCGATCGAAGAGCTGGATCGTCATATCCTGGGCAGGGGAGTCGGGGCGCGGCGCGGTGGTGATCGTCAGCGACGGCTGATCGTTGTCGAACGCCATGAAGACCGGGACTTCGCCCGGCCGGGCGGCGAGCGCTTTCGCCAGCATTTCGTCGAGTGGCCTGAGGCCCGGCGCTTCGCGCGACGAGCCGACGCCGGGCATGCCATAAGCCGGGGGGCCTTCGGTCAGCGCGTCGATTTCGTCGTGGAAGATCAGCGGCAGGCCGGTCGCGCACAGCATCAGCAGGAAAGCCGTGCAGACGATGCTCGTCCACTTATGGATGAGAAACCAGGTCCGGACGGTCGATCGCTGCACGGAACGCTCTATTCGCGATATTGAAAAGGATTATCAATAGCAGCCATTAGGTGCCTGCTTGATGGCATGCAAGCGGTTTCGCGCCGTGGGCGGAGCAAGCCAAAGCTCGAGGCAGCGCGCGCGTTACGGTATCGTCCGCATAACGGCGTCTGTTTTCATTAAGGATGCACGGGTTCCAGGCACTGCTCGGCATCGGATTCCATCTGGATGGTTGCATGCGAAATACCGAACTCGTCATGGAGCATCTCGGATATCGCTCGCCGCACGGCTTCGGGATCACCGCCGGGCTGAAAGACAGCATGCGCCGTCAGGCTCATGTCGCTTCCCGCAATCGACCAGAGATGGAGGTCGTGCACCTCCATTACCCCGGCGACCTTGGCCATGCTCGTCCGAACCGATCCAAGATCGACGCCGCGCGGCACGCCTTGCAGCAGGATGTTCGTCGTGTCGCGCAGCAATATCCAGGTCCGCGGCAGCACCCACAGGCCGATCGCGATCGCGACGATCGGGTCGACCCAGCTCCAGCCGGTAAAATAGATCAGCGCCGCGGCGGCGATCACGCCGAGCGAGCCGAGCATGTCCGCCCACACCTCCAGATAGGCGCCCTTGACGTTGAGGCTTTCGTCCTTCCCGCCTGCGAGCACGCGCATCGCGATGAGGTTGATGACGAGCCCGGCCACGGCGACCGCGAGCATGCCGAGCGACTGCACCTCCTGCGGTTCGACGAACCTCCTGATCCCTTCATAGAGTACATAGGCGGCGACCGCGAAGAGGAGCAGCGCGTTGAACGCCGCGGCAAGGATTTCGAAGCGGCGGTAGCCATAGGTGCGCCTGTCGTCGGCGGGCCGTCGCCCGATACGGATCGCCGCAAGCGCGATCGCGAGCGCTGCCGCATCGGTGAACATATGTGCGGCATCGGACAGAAGGGCGAGGCTGTTGAACAGCCACGCCCCCGCCAGTTCGGCGATCAGGAAGGTGCCGGTCAGCGCCAGCGCGATCGTCAGGCTGCGGGCGTTGGCCCCGGCCGCATGATCGTGCCCGGCGTGATCGCCTTCGTCATGGCTATGCGAATGCGCCATCTTCGATCCTTTCCTCTGTCTTCGCCCGCTCTCCCCCATAACGCGCATAGAGGGTCGGAAGCACGAAAAGGGTGAGCAGGGTCGCCGAGATCAGCCCGCCGATCACCACGGTAGCGAGTGGTTTCTGGACTTCGGCGCCCGCGCCCGTCGCAAGCGCCATCGGCACGAAACCGAGGCTGGCGACGAGCGCGGTCATCACGACCGGCCGCAGGCGTTGCAGCGCCCCCAGGCGCGCGGCTTCGGCGCGCGCGACGCCGCTGCGCATCAGATCCTGGATCGAGGACACCATCACGAGACCATTGAGGACGGCGATCCCGGACAGCGCGATGAAACCAACGGCTGCCGAAATCGAGAAGTCCATCCCGCGCAGGAACAGCGCCAGCACGCCGCCGATCAGCGCCAGCGGAATCCCCGTGAACACGATCGCCGCGTCGCGCGGCGAACGAAGCGCGCCATAGAGCAGCAACAGGATCAGCACGAAGCACGCCGGAATGACGAGTTGGAGCCGGTCACGCGCCGAAGCCAGATTCTCGAACTGACCACCCCATTCGAGATAACTGCCGGCCGGCAGGCGAACATCCTTGGAGATCGCCGCTTTTGCATCGGCCACGACGTCCGAGATCGCGCGCCCGCGGACATTGGCCTGCACCACGACGCGGCGCTTGCCGTTTTCGCGGCTGATCTGGTTCGGCCCGTCGACGATCGCGATATCGGCGACGCTGGCGAGCGGGACGAAGGCGCCGCCAGCGACCGGAACCTGTATCTGTTCAAGCACCGACAAGTCCGAACGCTGCGTATCCGCAAGGCGCACGACGACCGGGAAGCGGCGGTCGCCCTCGAAGATCGTGCCGGCCTGACGTCCGCCGATCGTCGCGGTCACGACATCGTGCACGTCC
Organism: Sphingopyxis sp. 550B; assembly: GCF_057401805.1. Classification (NCBI taxonomy): domain Bacteria; kingdom Pseudomonadati; phylum Pseudomonadota; class Alphaproteobacteria; order Sphingomonadales; family Sphingopyxidaceae; genus Sphingopyxis; species Sphingopyxis sp. 550B. The sequence goes on from NZ_CM171610.1 coordinate 2,047,517, forward strand.
TGCGCGGTGACGCCGAGCCGCGCCATCGCGTCGCGGTTGGCGCGGATGTCGAGCATCGAAAGGCCCTCGGTTTCCTCGACGCGCACATCGGTGGCTCCTTCCGTCGTGCGCAGGATCGCGGCGATTTCCCGCGCGGTCGCATTCATTGCGTCGAAATCGTCGCCGAATATCTTGACCGCCACGTCGCCGCGCACCCCGGCGATGAGTTCGTTGAAGCGCATCTGGATCGGTTGCGTGATTTCATAGGCATTGCCCGGAAACTTGTTCAGTTCCTTCTCCAGCCGCTCGACGAGATCGGCCTTGGCGAGGTTCGGGTCGGGCCATTCCTTCCGCGGTTTCAGGATGACGAAATTGTCGGTGGCGTTGGGCGGCATCGGATCGGACGCGAGGTCTGCGGTGCCGGTCTTCGAAAACACGATCGCGACCTCGGGCTGTTTCGACAGCATGCGCTCGATCGGCAGCTGCATCGCCTGGCTCTGCTCGACCGAGGTCGAGGGAACGCGGAAGGCCTGAATCATCAGATCGCCTTCGTCGAGCTGCGGCAGAAACACCTGCCCGAGCGAGAGGAAAGCGATGATCGCGACAACGAACCCGCCGATTCCGGCGCCGATGGTCAGCTTCGGTTTGGCCATCGCCCGGTCGAGGCCGGGTTCGTACCGCTGCTTGAGCCAGGTCATGATCCGCCCCTCCTTCTCCTCGACCCGCTTCGAAAGCCAGATCGCGATCGCGGCGGGCACGAAGGTGAGCGAGAGGATGAAGGCGAATCCGAGCGCGATGATGACGGTCAGCGCCATCGGGATGAAGGTCTTGCCCTCGACCCCGCTCAGCGTCAGCAGCGGCACGTAGACGAGGATGATGATGGCCTGGCCATAGACCGATGGCCGCACCATCTCTCGCGCTGCCGCGGCAACGGTCGCCAGCCGCTCCTCGATCGTCAGGATGCGGCCGTGCCGGTGCTGGAGGTCGGCCATGCGCCGCAGCGCATTTTCGACGATGATCACCGCGCCGTCGACGATCAGGCCGAAGTCGAGCGCGCCGAGGCTCATCAGGTTCGCCGAAACGCCCGCCTGCAGCATGCCGAAGCTGGTCAGCAGCATCGTCACCGGAATGACGAGCGCGGCGATCAGCGCCGCCCGGAAATTGCCGAGCAGCAGGAACAGGACGACGATGACGAGCAATGCGCCTTCGGTCAGGTTCTTGCCGACCGTCCAGATCGTCGCATTGACGAGCTTGGTGCGGTCCAGCACCGGCTCGACGATGACATCGGGTGGGAGCGAGGCGTTGATGCCCGCGAGCCGGTCGGCGACCGCCGTCGCGACCGTGCGGCTGTTCTCGCCGATCCGCATGATCGCGGTGCCGACGACGACCTCCGTGCCCGCTTCGGACGCCGAGCCCATCCGGACGGCCTGCCCGGTGCGGACGCTCGCAACCTGATCGAGCGTGATCGGAACCCCCGCCCGCGTCGCGACGACGGTGCGCGAAAGCTCGGCGGCGTTGCGGATGAGCGCATCAGAGCGGACCGCGAGCCCTTCGCCGTTGCGCTCGACTACGCCGCCGCCGACGGCGGTATTGTTGCGCTCGAGCGCTTCGGCGAGGTCGGCGAGGCCGAGGCCGAGCGCGGCGAGCCGCTGCACGTCGGGGACGACCATATATTGCTTCGAATAACCGCCGATTGCATCGATCCCGGCAACTCCGGGAACGGTGCGCAGAAGCGGGGTAACGATCCAGTCCTGCGCGGTACGCAGATAGGTCGCCTTGTCGGCTTCGGTGACGAGCCGCTCGCCCTCGGGCGTCATATAACTGCCGTCGGGCTGAAGGCCGGGTTCGCCGGGTTTGTGAACGTCGTCCTTGCGATGCGCAAGCCGCACCGTCCACATATAGACCTCGCCGAGCCCGGTCGCGATCGGCCCCATTTCGGGGCGGACGCCGTCCGGCATCGTCTCGGCGGCTTCGTTCAACCGTTCGCCGACCTGTTGCCGCGCGAAATAGATATCGGTCCTGTCGGTAAAGACGGCCGTTACCTGCGCAAATCCGTTGCGGCTCAGCGAGCGGGTATATTCGAGGCCGGGAATCCCCGCGAGCGCGGTCTCGATCGGGAAAGCGACCTGCTTTTCGATCAGTTCGGGCGAGAGCGCAGGCGCGCGGACATTGATCTGGATCTGATTGTTGGTGATGTCGGGAACCGCGTCGATCGGCAGGCGTGAGAGCGCGAAGGCGCCGATGACAGCGGAAATGGCGGTGAGCAGGACGACAAGCCAGCGATTGTCGACCGCCCAGGTGACGGTGCGGGCGATCATGGCTCAGTCCTCATGCCCTGCTTCGCCCTTGCCGATCTCGGCCTTGAGCGCGAAGCTGTTGGTGATCGCGATCTCTTCGCTGCCCCTGAGGCCGGATCGCACGATGACATTCGGGCCGGCACGGTCGCCGGGAACGACCGGAACCGCCCTGAATCCTTCCTTGGTGCGGACGAAAACGACGCTCTTGCCCTCGACTGTCTGGATCGCGGTGGAGGGAACGCTGATCGACGTATCGCCGCCATCGCCCGCGAGCGCGATCGAAGCGGTGACCGCTTCGCCGACACGCCATTGCCCGGCCCGGTTGTCGAGGATCGCGATGGCGGGCACGAGCCGGGTCGCCGGATCGAGCGCGGGCGAGACGAAGCCGATCTTGCCGCTGGCCTGCCTCCCGGGCGCGCTGACCGTGACAATCGCACCAGGACGGATGCGCCCGGCGTCGGCGGGTTGCAGGTTCAGCGCGAGCGACACGCTCGACAGATCGGCGATGCGGTAGAGTTCGGCGTCCGCCGCGACCGTCTGGCCGAGCACGACGCTGCGCGAAATGATCTGGCCCGAGATCGGCGCCGCGATGGCGATGCGGTTGAGCTGGCCGCCGCCGCCGCCGGCCGCCGCCACCTGTTGCTGCGCGAGCCGATAGGCGATGCGCGCTTCGGTCGCCGCCGTGCGTGCCGCGATGACGTCCTGTTCCGGCGAGACGCGCTGCGCGAACAGCCGCTCCTCGCGCGCGAGGTTGGAGTCGGCGAGCGCAAGCCGGGCTTTCGTCGCCTGCACCTCGCCCTGCAACTGTGCCGCCTCGCGGCTCTCGATGATCGCGAGCGTCTGCCCGCGGCCGACGCTCTGGCCGAGATGGCGATTGAGCGCGACGACGCGCCCGCCGATCGCCGCCGATACCGCCTGCGTTCCCTGCGGATCGCCTTCGATCGTCGCGGGAAGCTGGAGCGCGCCTGCGCTGCCGACGGCCGGTCGGCCGAGCGTAATGCCTGCGACCCGGATCTGCTCTGCGGTGAGCGCGATATGGCCTTCCTCGGCGTGGCCGCCTTCTGTCTCGCCATGTTCATCGGCGGGCTTGGCGTTCTCGCTGCCGCTGCACGCTGAGAGCAAAAGTGGCACCAGCGCGGCGGAGAGCAGCTTTCGATTGATGAAGATATTCATGGAATCAATTCCCTTCGATGGGCGCGGGAGCGGTGAGGCGCTCCAACCGGGCCCTGGCAAGTTGATAGGAGGCGAGCGCTTCGATCGAAGCCGATCTCGTTTCGATCAGCGTCCGTTCGGCATCGAGCAATTCGAGCTGTCCGAACTTGCCCTCGCGGTATCCGATGCGCGCTATCCGCGCGGCCTCCATCGCCGCCGAGAGCGCCGGGCCGCTGGCAACCCGCGCCGCGGCCGCCGCATTGTGCACTTCGACCTCGGCGTCGCTGATCTGCTGCTCGACGTCGAGCGCGGTCATGCGGCGCTGCGCATCGGCACGGCGCCGTCTGGCGTTGGCCGCTTCGACCGCGGCGCGCCCGTTGTTGAACAGCGGCAGCGGCATCGAGATGCTGAAGACCGCCGCGACGTCGCTGGTCGCCTCGATCCGGCGGACCCCCGGCCCGACCGTCAGGTCAGGCGCGCGCTGCGATCTTGCGAGTTGCACGCCTGCGTCCGCTGTCGCGAGTTCGGCTTCGGCCGCGGCGAGCGCGAGGCTGCCAGCCGAGGAAGCGGGGCGCGGCGGACCCACCGTTCCGCTTGTCGGCCCGCCGAGAATGCTGACGTCGAGTGGCCCGGTGATCGGACGTCCGACCCGCCGCGCGAGATTGGCGCGCGCAGCGTCCGCGAGACGCCGTGTCCTGTCGACATCGACTTCGGCGTTGAGGCGCGCGACTTCGGCGCGTTCCTGTTCGAGCGGCGAGGCGCGACCCGCTTGCACGCGAACGGTCGCGGCACGCGCCGTGTCGCTGGCGATCCGGAACTGGTCCTCGGCGATCGCGAACCGGATTCTGGCAGCCGCGGCCTGAATATAGAGTTCGGTGACCTGCAACCGGATATCGGCCTGTACGATCGTCCGGGCGAGGAGCGCGCGGCGTGCCTCGGCATCGGCCACTGCGATCCGTGCTCGTCGCTTGCCGCCGAGTTCGAGCGGAATGGCGAGACTGGCGGTGACGTCGGCGCCGTTGACCCCGCTATAGGGGCCCGTGCCGACGAAATTCTCGACTTCGACCAGCAGCGCGGGATTGGGCCTGAGGCCTGCAACCCGGCGTCCGGCCTCGGCCGAATCGACCTCCGCCGTCGCGGCTTCCGCTGCCGGAGCGCTGCCGGTCGCGAGCGCGATGGCATCGTCGAGCGTCAGCAACGGCTCCGATATTGGCCGGCTCACGACGCCGGCCTGCTGTGCATGCGCGATTGCGACGCACGATGTGGCTGCCACCAGGGCAGCAACGAACCTGAACATAAGATCCATCCTCAATTGATCCGGGGGATCGCCGCACGACGCGGCGAGCGCGCTCAGATCGCGAGAGGTGGATCGAGAAGGGGGGGCAGGGTGCGCGAGGGAAGCTGCGTGACGCCAGACGCGAACAGCGGCGCGCGCGCGAACGTCCATGGGGTATCGGATGCAGGCCGCAAGTCGGGCGCGACGGGACAATGATGGTGGCCGCCATGCATCAGCTTCGATGCCGGCTCCTGACTGTCCCGGTCGCCGTCATCGGCCGAAAGATGGAAGGCGGCTTCATCGGCAGTGGCATGCGCCGACGCGGGTTCGGCCAGATGCATGCTGCAAAGCAGCACCCCGATAATCATCAGCAGTCGCATCATCGCACCCGGCATGACTGCTTCCCTTATCGGCCCGAAGCCATTTTGTCGCGCTGCGAAATCAGCGCTTCGAGGTCGGATGGGATCGGCATCGGCTTGAAGGCGCTGATCCGGGCCCGGCCCGTATTGCCGACCGGCAGGCGCCCCGTGAGCGAGCCGAGCGGCACGAGCGCGAGACGGAACAACTGCCCGGCGGCCTCGCGTCCATCGCCTAGCGCGAGCGCGTAGCCGAGCATGCGCCAGTGCGAAGCGAGGTGAAGCGCGAAAAAGGACTGCGCGACGACATGCGCACGTTCGAGCGCGATCCAGGCGGAACGGCCATCACCGGCGGTGCGCGCCGCGCGATAGCGATCAAGCTCGCCCGCGATCAGCTTCCTCGCCTGCTTCCGATCGATCGTGTCCACGAAATCTCCCTTGGTCGATTCGCGCCTTTATGCGCCCTGTAGCGGCTACAGGGTCAAGCCTTAGGGTCGAAATTCCCCTCTGGGCTGGGAACCGACTGGGGGCAGCCGGTTCTGCGCGCGGTCCGAATTCATCCTGAATGGAGGCGGTCGGTGCCCCCGCATCACCCCGCACGGATTTCGCCGATGGTCTTGCCGGTCCATCGGCGGATCGCGCGGCGCAGGTTCGCGCTGTCGCTGAAACCCACTTTCCAGGCCACGTCGTCGACGCTCATGCGGGTCGTCTGCAGATATTCGATGGCCAGCTTGCGGCGCACGTCGTCGACGATCTCGCCATAGCTGGTGTCCTCGGCCGCGAGGCGGCGGCGAAGCGTGCGCTCCTGCAGGCCGAGCTGGTCCGCGATCGCCGTCATCGACGGAAAGTGGTTCGGGGTGAGCAGCAGCAGTTGATAGACCTCGCCCGACAGGCCCGACGACATCCGCGACTGCCCGATCAGCCGGTCGCATGTTTCCTCGAGCATCGTCCTCGTGAGGCGATTGCCCAGTTCCGGCGTCTGCTCGAGGATGCCGATCGGATAGTGAAGCTCGTTCGCCTCCTGCGCGTACAGGCAGGGGCAGGACAATTCGCGCTCGTCCTCCGCCGAATGGGCGTCTTCGGCGAGCGCGAACAGCGCGCGGACCGGCAGATTGTCCGATCCCGCCGTGTCGTGGATGTGCGTGTACGTCATCTTCATCTGCTGGCGGACGAGGAAGGTGCGCACGTCGCTGCTCATCACGTCGCGATAGATTTCGTGAAACTGCCAGATCGCGAACTCCCCCTCGATCCGCCAGCCGAGGCGCACGGTGGGGGTGGCGAGCGGCTGATACCGCACCGCGAAATCGAAGAAGTCGCGCATCGTCGGCGAGCACATCAGCGCATAGCCGTACATGCCGTAGGCCGACAGGTGGAGGCGCGACCCGATCGCGAACGCATCGCTGAACTGGGCGCCGGCGGACACGATGTTCTGGCAGGCGATCAGATATTGGCCGATCGACGTCAGCGTATGGGGATTGCGCACTTCGGCGAGCGTCAGGCCGGTGCGGTCGAGCACGGTCTCCGGCGCGATGCCGCGGCCAGCCACCGTGTCGATCACGGTGGCCAGCTTGAAAGGCGCAAAGATGCGTTGATTCAGCGAAGGAAAGCCGGCGCGGCCATTGCCGTTGGCGAATGCGCCTTGACCATCATCGACAGGCATATCGTTCCTCAGAATAAAGCGTGTCCGCCAAAGACACAGCGATGTCCGCTAATGCTCTTACAAACCGCTCTGGCAAATCATAAGCACGACATCAAGCCGGCAGAGCCCGGCGCCAGGAAAAGCCTAGCCAGGGAAGAGGAACATCATGTCGATCAGAACCATTCTCAAGGGACGCCGCGCGCGCATGCTGTGCGGGTCCGCAATCGCGGCGGCCATGCTGGGCGCAACGGCTGCCGCTCATGCCCAGAGCGCCGACGATAGCCAGGACAGCGCGGCGGAAGCCGATACGGAGATCGTCGTCACCGGCACGAGCATCCGCGGCATTCCGCCGACCGGATCGGGCCTCATCAGCGTGTCGCGCGAAGACGCAAAGCTGATCGGCGCGGCGAGCACCCCCGAACTGCTGGCGACCGTGCCGCAGCTCAACAGCTTCAACACCGCCCCGCGCACGAGCAACGGCGGCCTCGGCTCCTTCGCGCCGGGCCTGCGCGGCCTGCCGTCCGCCGCGACCCTGCCGCTGATGAACGGGCATCGCCTGATCTCTGGCAGCACCCAGCAGACCAATCCCGACTATCCGTTTCTTCCCGAACTCGCGATCGAGCGTGTCGAGATCGTCGCCGACGGCGCATCGGCGATCTACGGCTCCGACGCGGTCGCGGGCGTCGTCAACTTCATCACCCGCAAGCGCGTATCGGGGATCGAGGCCAACGTCCGCTACGGTTTCGCGGACGATTATCACGCTCTCAACGCGGGCGTCCTTTTCGGGCACGAATGGAGCAGCGGCTCGTTCGTCGCGGCCTATCAATATTCGCAGAACGGCAACATCACCGGGGCGGACCGCCGGTACCGGTCGCTCGACTTCCGGGCGGCCGGCGGTATCGACACGCGTTCGGCGGTGTGCCCGGACGCCAACGTCAACCTGTTCACCGGACCGATCTATGCCGCGCCCGGCCTGGCGCCGGGCCTCAACACCTGCGACCCGCGCGGGCCGGTCGATCTCGTTCCGGAGAACCGCACGCACAGCCTGTTCGTTTCGGCGCGGCAGGATCTGTCGTCCAGCGTCACATTGTGGGGCGACCTGCTCTATTCGGATCGCAAGGACGTGGTGCAGGCCGCGCTGCCGGGCCAGACATTCGTTCTGATAACCGCGACCAACCCCTTTTTCCGGGCCCCGCCGGGCACCGGCGCCCTGTTCGAGTTCGTCGATTTTCGCCCCGACAATCTGGTCGGCGCGGATCATTTCGACCAGACCTATCGCGTCAGGACCGGCAATGCGACGGCCGGGATCGACGTCAAGCTGCCCGGCGACTTCAAGGCGAGCCTGTACGGGACCTTCAACTGGTCGCGCAACGATACTTTCCAGCCGGGGATCGACACCACCGCCCTGACGGCGGCGGCGGCCGGGACCACGACCGCGACGGCGCTCGATCCGTTCGGTACCGGGACCAGCCCCACCGTCGTCGCCGCCATTCTCGACAATCCGACCGACTTCACCAATCATCAGCGCACCCGGATCGGTGCCGTGAAGGTCGACGGCCCGCTGGCCGATCTGCCGGGCGGCGAGGTCAAGGTCGCTCTTGGCGCCGAATATCGCCGCGAAACATATGATCAGCGCGGATCGAGCGGCGGCGTCGGATTTCCCGAGGATCTGAAACGCAGCGTCCAGTCGCTGTACGGGGAATTGTTCGTGCCGATCGTCGGCGAAGGCAATGCCTCGCCGATGCTCCGCAGCCTCGCGCTGTCGCTTTCGGGGCGCTACGATCATTACAGCGATTTCGGTTCGACGACCAATCCGAAGGTCGGCATCACCTGGGAGCCGGTGGACGGGTTGAATTTTCGCGGAAGCTACGGTCGTTCGTTCAGGGCGCCCGGCCTTCGCGATCTGGGTTCGACCGTCGGTTCCTATTATGCTGCCGCGGCGCTCGTCGATGCTTTCGGCGCCCGCGATCCCCTGCGCGGCGCGGCACAGGTCAACACGATGCTGCTTTACGGCGGCAACCAGAATCTGAAACCCGAAAAGGCGCGGACCTTTTCGCTCGGCGTCGATTTCCGGCCCGTATTCGCTCCGGGATTCAGCGCCGGCGCGACCTTCTACGACATCAAATATAATGACGTCATCGGCACGCCGTCGGGCCTCGGCGCGCTGCTCTTCACCGACCCGACCTTTGCGTCGCTCGTCATCCGCGACCCGACCGCCGCGCAGGTCGCGGCGGCGATTACCGACACCGTTCCCTTCTTCTACACCTTCTCGGCGGTGCCGACGATCGAGAACATATTGGACTTGCGCCAGGGGAACTTCGGCATCCGCAAGACGAACGGGATCGATTTCGATGTGCGTTACCGGCATACGGCGGGTTTTGGCACGATTTTCGGCGGCGTCGCCGGCAACTATGTCCTGAAATACCGGACCCGGTTGTCGCCGACCTCGGCGGTCAGCGATTCGCTCGAGGCGGGCATCCCGCGAACCACGCTGCGCACGACGCTGGGAGTCACGGCGGGGCCGGTCACTCTGGTCAACTTCGTCAATCATCGCAGCGGGGTCACCGCTTCCTTTGCGACGCCGACCGGGTCGGGCCTCTATCATTCGAAGGGCTACACCACGGTGGACCTGCGCCTGTCCCTGCGGCTGCCCGATACGGGTTTCGCCAGGGGAACGGAGATTGCGCTGCAGATCAACGATCTGTTCGACAAGAAGCCGCCCTTCTTCCCCGGGACGGACGGCATCGGCGGCGCCCATAATGCGATCGGCCGCTATGCGGCGATGAGCCTGCGCACCGCCTTCTGATGCCATGGGCGGCGATCTTCGATGAGGTCGCCGCCCGTCGTTCACCCGCCTGATCGAGCGGAACTGGGGCCGGTGCAGCGCTCCTCGTCATATCTCCCTGAAATGAAACAAGGTCTGTTATGAGTCATGCCAGCAACAGCGCGGACGCCCCGGCTCCCGTTCCGCAGATCCGCCTGTATTCGGACTGGCTCAAGACCACGCACGATCTGGAATTCGCGGAATATGAGGATTTGCGCCGCTGGTCGGTCGACGATCTAGAAGGCTTCTGGCGCAGCATCTGGGATTATTATCGGATCGAATCCCCGACGCCGTTCGCGGCCGTGCTCGGCGAAGACGCCATGCCGGGCGCGCGCTGGTTCGACGGGGCGCAGGTCAGTTACGCCCGGCACGTGTTTCGCCATGCGGTCCCCGCCGACGCCGCCGGCCAGCCCGCGATCGTCGCCGAGAACGAACGCGGCGACCGGGCGGTCCTCAGCTGGGCGGACCTCAGGCGGCAGGCGGCGTCGCTGGCGCTCGAACTGCGCCGGCACGGGGTCGGGCGGGGCGACCGCGTGGCCGCCTATCTTCCCAACATCCCGGCGGCGGTGATCGGCCTCCTGGCATGCGCCAGCCTGGGGGCGATATGGACGCTGTGCTCGCCCGACATGGGGGCCAATGCGGTACTCGACCGCTTCCGCCAGACGAGGCCCAGGGTGCTGATCGCGGTGGACGGCGTCGCCTATGGCGGCAAGGCCATGGACCGCAGCGCCGCCGTCGCCGAGATTCGGCGTCAACTGCCCTGCATCGAAGTGCTGCTCGTCATCGACAGCGGATTCGGCGAGGACAAGGTGCCGGGCGCCGTCGCCTTCGAAGAGGCGGTGGCGCGCGACGATGCCGAGGTCGCGGCGTTCGAACCCGAATGGCTGCCCTTCGATCACCCGCTGTGGATTCTCTATTCGAGCGGGACCACCGGCCTTCCCAAGCCGATCGTGCACGGACATGGCGGGGTCCTGCTCGCGACCTGTGCGGGCCAGCTCCATTTCGATCTCGGACCGAGCTACGCCCCGAACAATTTCGGCGACCGTTTCCACTGGTACAGCGCCACCGGCTGGGTGATGTGGAACATTCAGGTCGGCGGCCTGCTCAGCGGCACGACCATCTGCCTGTTCGACGGATCGCCCAGCGGGCCCAAGGGGACTCCCGACTGGACCCGGCTGTGGCGGTTCGCGGCGCGCAACGGCGTGACCTGGTTCGGGGCCGGCGCGGCCTTTTTCACGAGCTGCCAGAAGGCCGGGCTCGACCTGTCCCGGATCGGCGGCCTCGAATCCGTTCGCGCGCTCGGCAGCACCGGCTCGCCGCTTCCGCCCGACGTCCAGCGCTGGGGTTCGGCGCAATTCGCCGGATTGGGCCGCCCCGATATCTGGTGGTGCAACGTCAGCGGCGGGACGGAGATCGCGGCCGCCTTCATGGCCGGCAATCCGGAGCTTCCCGACACGCCGGGGCGATTGCAGTGCCGCCACCTCGGCGCCGCGATCGAGGCGTGGGACGAGCGGGGCAAGCCGGTGATCGGCGAAGTCGGCGAACTCGTCTGCACGCGCCCTTTCCCGAGTATGCCCCTGCATTTCTGGGGGGACGAGGACGGCAGCCGCTACCGCGAATCCTATTTCGCCGAATGGCCGGGCATCTGGCGCCACGGCGACTGGCTGACGATCGGCACCGACGGCGGCTGCACGATCTCGGGGCGCAGCGATGCGACGATCAACCGGCACGGCCTGCGCATGGGCACCGCCGAAATCTATTCGGCGGTCGAACGATTGCCACAGATCGCCGACACGATGATCGTCGACATCGAGGGCGCGGACGGCGACAGCCAGCTGATCATGTTCGTCGTTCCGGCCGAGGGACATGGCGTCGATGCGGCGATGGAGGCGGCGGTGGCGACCGCCATTCGCGCCAGCCTGTCGCCGCGTTTCGTGCCCGACCGGCTGATCGCCGCGCCCGGCATTCCGCGCACGCTGTCGGGCAAGAAGCAGGAACTGCCGATCAAAAGGCTGTTCGGCGGCTGGCCCGTGGCGAAGGTGATCAATGCCGACGCGACCGCTACCCCGGAGGTTCTGCCCTGGTATATCGATCGGGCGCAGCGCTGGCGGCGCGACATGGACGCAAAGATGGCGCCGCACGCGGGAGAGGCGATGTAAGGGCGGGAGCCGCCGGCGCGCGCCGGCCGGATCGGGAAAACAATGGGCAGGGAAGGTGCTAGGCATATGGACAGGAACGGATCGCCGGATCGGCCGGGCATCGTGGACAGCCGCGCACCCGGCCATCGCGGCCTGGTGCTCGGCATGCTGTGCTTCGTCTATGTGCTGAATTTCCTCGACCGCCAGCTCGTCTCCATTCTCGCCAAGCCGATCCAGGATGGCTTGCAGATCACCGACAGCCAGCTGGGCCGGATCACGGGATTCTATTTCGCGCTCTTCTACTGCTTCATCGCGATCCCCGTCGGCTGGCTGGCGGACCGCACGAACCGGGTGAAAGTCCTCTCGCTCGCCTGCGGCCTGTGGAGCGCCGCGACCGCGGCGTGCGGCATGGCGGCGAATTACGGGCAACTGGTGGTCGCCCGCATGGCGGTCGGCGTGGGAGAGGCCGGCGGCGTGCCGCCATCCTATGCCATCATCTCCGACAGCTTCCCGCGCGAGCAGCGGGGAACCGCGATGGGCATCTTCAATCTCGGCCCGCCGCTCGGGTCCGCGCTGGGGGTGGCTTTCGGCGCCTCGCTGGCGGCCGCCTATGACTGGCGCGTGCCGTTCTACGTCGTCGGCGCGGTCGGGGTGCTGACGGCGGTGCTCGTCTACCTGATCGTTCCGGAGCCCGCGCGCGGCCAGTTCGACCCGGCGCCCGTTTCCGCCGTCGCCGCGGAGCCCGGTCAGGGCTTCGGGCAGGCAATCCGCAGCTTCTTCGGCAACCGGATTCTCGCGGTCACCGCGCTTGCGAGCGGCGCCGCCAATTTCATCACCTATGGCCTCAGCAATTTCGCCACCCTGTTCCTGATGCGCGAGAAGGGGATGACGCTGGAGGAGGTCGCGATCTGGTATGCGCTGGCCGTCGGCATCGGCATGGGGGCGGGCATTTTCGTCTCCGGCCGCCTCATCGACCGCTTCGGGGTCCGGAACAAGGCGGCCTATGCCAGCATTCCGGCGCTGTCGCTGCTGCTCGCCCTGCCTTTCTTCCTGGGTTTCGCCACCGCGGAACGCTGGGAGGTCGCGCTGGCGCTGCTCTGTGTGCCGCTGTTCCTCAACTCCTTCTTCCTGCCCGCGACGGTCACCTTCGTGCAGGGAGAGGTCGATCCGGATGCGCGGGTCATTTCGGGCGCCTTGCTGCTCCTCGTGATGAACCTGATCGGCCTTGGCCTCGGCCCGACCTTCGTCGGCATGGCGAGCGATTTCTTCCGCCCGGAATATGGCGGGCATGCCTTGCAGATGGCCTTTTATGCGCTGGCGCCCATGTACCTGATCGCGGCGCTGCTGTTCCTGTGGCTCGCCCGTCTGATCAGGCGGGCGCCTTCCGCCGCCGTTCCGGAGCGGCGCGAAGCCAATCCTGTGTGAAGGGCTGGGGAAGCGGGGAACGAAGTGAAGGTGACAGCTTTGCGGAGACAGACATGAAACGGAAAAACAGCCTTGCCGCCGCCGCGGTCCTCATCATGGGGTGGATGGTCCCGAGCGATGCGATGGCCCTGGCGCCGACCCCGGCGCCGGATGCCGTCGCCGCGCGTTGCAACGGCCTCGCCGTCCTGCGGCTCCCCGATACGAGCATCGTCAGCGCGGCGCTGGTTCCGGCCAAGGCGGCCGAGACGACGATTGCGGGCGAGACGCCCGGTTACCGGAGCTTCTGCCGCGTCGTCGCGCGCGTGCGCTCGGCGCCCGATTCCGACATCGGCGTCGAAATCTGGCTGCCCGCCCAGGACTGGACCGGCGTCTTTCACGGCAATGGAAACGGCGGCTTCGCCGGCGTTCTCGCTGGCGGCTATTCGGGGATGGTCGACGGGTTGCGGCGCGGATTTGCGACCGCGACGACCGATGCGGGAACCGCGCCCGCCTCGCCGCTGGAGGGCGATGCCCTGATCGGCCAACCGCGCAAGTGGCGCGACTGGGGCCGCCTGTCGACGCATGTGATGACCGTGACCGGAAAGGCGATCACCAGGGCCTTCTACGGTCGCGACGCCCGGCGCTCCTATTACACCGGCTGCTCGACCGGCGGCCAGCAGGGCCTGATCGAATCGCTCTACTATCCGGCCGATTACGACGGAATCCTCGTCGGCGCGCCCGTCATCAACCGGACCTGGGGCCATGCTGCGGTGCTTTGGGACTATGCCGCCGCGCATCGCGCGCCCGGCAGCCTGCTCTCCGACGCCAAGCTGAAGCTGCTCAACAAGGCGGCGATCGCGACCTGCTGGCGACAGGGGCACGGTCTGGCGGGGGACCGGTTCATCTCCGATCCCCTGAGTTGCAGCTTCGACCCCGCGGTCCTGCAATGCATGGGCGCGGCATCGGACGCCTGTCTGTCCGAAAACGAAGTGGCCACCGCGCGCGCCTTTTATTCGGGACCGACGGGCCGCGATGGCAAGGCGAGCTATTTCGGCTGGCTCCCGGGAAGCGAAATGCCCGACACCTTCGGCTGGTCCTTCCTGCAAACGCCGATCAACGGCCAGCCGCCTTTCGGCGCGCTTTTCAAATGGGTGTTCGGCGCCGACTGGGACTGGAAGGGGTTCGATTTCGATCGCGACATGCCCGCCGTCGATGCGCGTCTGGACCCCATCGTGAACGATGCCACGCGCGGCAGTCTAGAGGCGTTCGCCGCGCGCGGCGGCAAGCTGATCATCTATCACGGTCTGGCCGATACGCTCGTCGCGCCGGGCCAGTCGATCGCATTCTATGAGCGGCAGGCGGCGCAGCTTGGTGGCGGCCGCAATCTCGCGGACAGCGCGCGCCTGTTCCTCGCGCCCGGCATGATGCATTGCGGCGGCGGCACCGGCCCCGACGCCTTCAACGCCACGCTCGGCATCCCACCACGACCGCCGGCCGACGATGCGAAGCATGACATTTTCTCGGCCCTGATTGCCTGGACCGACAGCGGCGAGGCGCCCGATCATGTCATCGCGACGAAATTTTCGGCCGAGGATACGGGCGAGATCGCCATGCAGCGACCGCTCTGCCCCTATCCGCGGAGGGCGGTGTATCGCGGCTCGGGTTCGACGCGGTCGGCAAGCAATTTCATCTGCACCGGACCCGACGATCGCTGACGCCGCTCCAAGGCCCGTGGCGATTCGGTTTCGACACCGTTTCTCCCTTTCGTCACCCTGAACTTGTTTGGCAATTATCCCTTTCGGACAGGTAGCTGTTCCCCGGCGAAAGCCGGGGTCCACGCGGAGCAGCGCCATCTGGGCCCCGGCTTTCGCCGGGGAACGGGCCGTGATGGAGTATTTGCGGGGCGGCGAAAAAGTGCAGCCCATGACTATGGTCTGTGGGGATTTGGCGTTCTGTGCAGTTTCTCCCATTCGTCACCCTGAACTTGTTTCAGGGTCCATGGTCTGCGCTCGAATGAAAGGCGGCACAAAAGGGAAGGTCCGGCCATGGATGCTGAAACGAGTCAGCATGACGAACGAATGAGGCAGCGCGCCGAAACCCGAATCCCCATAGACCATAAAGAATGATGACATTGGATTGACCCGGTTCGCCATCGCGACCCCGGATCAAGTCGGCAATTATCCCTTCTCGACAAGTCACTGTTCCCCGGCGAAAGCCGGGGTCCAGATGGCACAGCGCTGCCCCGCATGGACCCCGGCTTTCGCCGGGGAACAACTCCCTACTTGCCTGAAGGGTATATATCCCGACCTGATCCGGGGGAAGCAATCCGGGGCGGTCTGCGCGCGCTCCGGATTGCGGCCGCGCCGTCGTCAGGCCCCGGACCCCAGGAAACGGGGGAACAGGATGTCGTTCTCGATATGGATATGGTCGGTCAGATCGGCCGACAGCTTGGCCAGGCCCGCATACAGGGCCCGCCAGGTCCCGCAGCCGCCCTCCGGAATCTGCAGGCCCTGCGTGAGGCCATCGACCGCCCGCAGGAAGGCGCTGTGATCGTCATGCTCGGCCATCATCACCATGATCGGCGTGCCGATTTCGGGGCGTCCGCCTTTCTTCATCTGCGGAAAAAGGACCAGTTCCTCCTTCTGCATATGGATGGTCAGCTCGCCGAGCATCTGTTTCAGCAACGCGGCAAGCCCCGCAGGGACCGCCGGGTGGCCCTGATGCGCCTGCTCGACGCGCTGCGCCATCTGGATGAGTTCGGGAAGCTCCCGGCTGTGCACGCGGTGATAGCGCCCGATGATATGATCGACGAGAGCGGGGGTCTCCGCTGCGTCGACCGGGTCGGCCGTTTCGACGGGATTGCTTGCCATATCACGACCTCCATCTGTCGCCGCAAAGATCGGCGGATGCCTCGATTTAAAATAGGTATCTAACATGCGTATTTTGCGACGATGCACGACCGATGTCAAGATAAAGCGGCCCGGCATGGCGCCGCGGCGCGCGATGACTGCCCGCTGTGTCCCTTGAAGGTCAGACCCGGCAGTCGGTCCGCGATGCCGAAAGGGCGGCGATGATCGCCTCGCGCTGCGCGGCCGGCAGTTCGGGCCGCCCGACGACGGCGAGTTCGAGCCGCTCGGCATGCCCGGAGATCGGCCGGAAGGTCAGACCGTCGATCACCAGATGCGCGAGCGACGCGGGCGCGAGGATGACGCCTTCACCCGCGGCGGCGAGCGCGGCCGCGGTGATGAAATCGCCCGTGGCCCTGATCCGGGGACGAGCCCCGACCTTGCGGAGCAGACGCCGCACGGTCTCGGCGAGCTCGTCCTCGACGTCGAACTGCGGCGTCAGAAAACATTCGGGCACCAGATCGCCGATCGCGATGCTGTCGTGGCGGGCGAGCGGGTGCGTCGTCCCGAGCCCGAGCAGCATCGGCTCGTGGTGGCGGGCCAGCACCGCCGCGCCGCGCGGCCACGACGGGCGGGGGCGGACGATCGCGACGTCGATGCGGCCTTCGGCCAGTTCGCGAAGCTGCGCGGGCGTTTCGATCAGCCGCGGCTCGATTTCCAGATCGGGAAAGGCCGTGCGCAGGCCGCGAACCATGTCGCTCAGCAGCGCGGTCATCGCGCCCGAAAAGACATAGCCGATGCGAAGCGGCCCCGTCGCCCCTCGCGCGACATTGCGTCCGAGCTGTTCGGCGCGCAGGAGCCCGGCGAGCGCGTCGCGCGCTTCGTCGTGAAACAGCTCGCCCGCCCGTGTCAGCGTGACCTTGGACCGGCTGCCGCGGTGAAACAGGCGCGCGCCGAGGTTTCCCTCCAGTCGCTGGAGCTGGCGGCTCACGACCGGCTGGGCGAGGCCGAGGCGGTCGGCCGCGCGGACGAAACTGCGCTCCTCGGCAATCGCGAGGAAAATTTCGAGCGGGCGGCGGTCGAGCATCTTTCATTCCTGAATGCGATGGAATAATGATTTTAATGACATTGATAGAATGAAAATCGGGCGTCAAGGGACGCCGAAAGGAGTATGTTCGATGGCTGATATCCGACCGTTCGACTGGGAAGACGCTTTGGGGCTCGATGCCCAGCTGGAGGAAGAGGAACGGATGATCCGCGACGCCGCGCGCGCCTTCGCCACCGATCGCCTGCTGCCGCGCGTCGTCGACGCCTTCGCCGAGGAGCGGACCGATCCGGAGATCTTCCGTGAAATGGGCGAGCAGGGGCTGCTCGGCGTGACGGTGCCCGCCGGATATGGTGGCGCCGGCGCCTCCTACGTCAGCTACGGGCTGGTCGCGCGCGAAATCGAACGCATCGATTCGGGCTATCGCTCGATGATGAGCGTCCAGTCGAGCCTCGTCATGTATCCGATCCTCGTCTATGGCAGCGAGGAGCAGCGGCAGCGTTATCTGCCCGGCCTCGCGCGCGGCGAACTGATCGGCTGCTTCGGGCTGACCGAGCCTGACGCGGGGTCCGATCCCGCCGGGATGCGGACCCGCGCGCGCAAGGTCGACGGCGGCTTCCGGCTCAGCGGCAGCAAGACCTGGATTTCGAACGCGCCGATCGCCGACGTTTTCGTCGTCTGGGCGAAATCCGATGCGCATGATGGCGCGGTGCGCGGCTTCCTGCTCGAAAAGGGCATGGCCGGCCTTTCGGCGCCGAAGATCGAGGGCAAGCTGTCGCTCCGCGCCTCGATCACCGGCATGGTCCTGATGGACGACGTCTTCGTTCCCGACGATGCGCTCCTCCCCGGCGTTCAGGGGCTGAAGGGCCCCTTCGGCTGTCTCAACCGGGCGCGCTACGGCATTTCGTGGGGCGCGCTGGGGGCGGCCGAATTCTGCTATGCCGCCGCACGCAATTACGGGCTGGAACGGCACCAGTTCGGGCGGCCGCTCGCCGCGACCCAACTCTTCCAGAAGAAGCTCGCCGACATGGCGAGCGAGATCGCGCTCGGCCTCCAGGCCAGCCTGCGCGTCGGCCGCCTGCTCGACGAAGGCGGCATGGCTCCCGAAACCATCTCGATCGTCAAACGCAACAATGTCGGCAAAGCACTCGACATAGCCCGCACCGCCCGCGACATGCACGGGGGCAATGGGATCGCCGGCGAATATCATGTCATCCGCCACATGGTGAATCTCGAAACCGTGAACACCTATGAGGGCACGCACGACATGCATGCCCTCATTCTCGGCCGTGCCATAACGGGGATCGCGGCTTTCTGAACCGATGGGCCGGCCACAGCGGCCGGCCCGCACATGCGGGGCTTCAAGCAGGCCCCTCTGCCGAAAAGAAGGCGCTCGTCGCCCAGATGCCAGTGTAAGGTTGCGCGGTTTTCCGCCCTTTCCTTCGGCCAGGTTCCGGCGGCCGGCATAGGCCGTTCGGTAATCGCCTTTCGAGTAGACTAGAACCGAACCGATACGCTGAGATCGGGCTCGACGCCCCCGGATATGCAGATTTCATGGGGGCCCGATTCGAGCTTCCAGCCGTGCGCCGTCTCGTCACGGTAGCGCAGATCGTCGAGATCGATGGTCATCGCGATCGTCCGCGTTTCGCCGGGCTGAAGGGAAACGCGCGTGAAGGCCTTCAGCGCCTGCGACCAACGCTCGACGCTGCCCGGATACCGGACATGGCACAGGATGCTGTCGTCGCCGGGACGGTCGCCGACATTGGCGACGGTGACGGAAACATGCACCGCCCGGTCGGATGCCGAGACGCGCAGGGCGCGGCGGGCGAAACGCGTGTAGCTGAGGCCGTGCCCGAAGGGATAGCGCGGCTCGATCCCGTCGCGCATCAGCTTCGCATAACCGTGCCAATGATCGTAGACGATCCTGTCCGCATCGCGGTCGAAGAAGGGATAATCGGCGGGATCGCGCGCCACCGTGAAGGGAAGGCGACCCGACGGATTGACGTCGCCGAACAGGATATCGGCGAGCGCGGCGCCGCCCTCCATCCCCGAATAGAAGGTCTGGAGGATCGCCCCCGCCTGCGCGCGCCAGCCTTCCACCAGCACCGCCGATCCCGCGACGATCGCGACGACCACGGGCGTTCCGGTCGCGGCGACGGCTTCGATCAGCGCAATCTGCCGCGCGGGCAGGTCGAGCGACAGCCGATCCCCTCCGATCGCCGGGCGCCTGCCGCTTGCATCGCTTTCCTGGCCCAGCGTGATGTCGCCCGGTATATATTCGCCTTCTTCGCGTGCATTGTAGCCTGCGACGATCAGCGCGGCGTCGGCATCGCGCGCCGCCGCGACCGCCGCGTCGATGTCATCCTCGTCGCCGACCGCGATGGCGTCGGCGCCCAGCATCGCGCGCAGCGCCTCGATCGGCGTGACCACATGGGGAGCGCGAACGCGGCTCGACCCCATGTCGCCGGTGTTCTCGAGCGACGCCAGCCGGCCGAGCACGGCGAGACGGCGGACCCGGCTGCGGTCGAGCGGCAGGACGCCGTTGTTCTCGAGCAGCACGATCGACTTCTCCGCCGCCTCGCGTGCCAGCGCGACATGCTCCGCGGACGCGACCAGTTCGGCGGGATAGGCGGTCAGCGGATCGGGCGCGCAGGCGAAGCGATATTGCGTGCGCAGGATGTTGCGGCAGGCGCGGTCGATCACGAAGGGCGCGACATGCCCCGCCTCGACCGCGGCGATCAGCTTTTCGCCCAGAATCTGCGGTTCGGGATTTTCGATGTCGAGCCCCGCCGCGACGGCATAGGGCTTGTAAAGGCCCATCACCCAGTCGGAATGCACGAAGCCCGCGAAACCCCATTCGCCACGCAGGATGTCCGTCAGCAAGCCGTGATGCTGGCCGCAATATTCGCCGTCGAACTTGTTGTAGGCGCTCATCACGCTCGCCACGCCGGCGTCGAGCGCCATCTTGAAATGCGGCAGATAGACTTCGTGAAGCGCACGCTCGCCGACCCGCACATCGACCTTGAACCGTGCGTTCTCCATCGAGTTGAGTGCGAAATGCTTGACCGTCGCCATCACATTCTGGGTCTGGATGCCAAGCCCCAGCGCGCTTCCCATGGCGCCCAGATGGTGCGGGTCCTCGCCATAGGTTTCCTGCGCCCGGCCCCAGGCGGGGTGGCGAAGGATATTGATGCAGACCGCGCCCGAAAGGTCGCAGCCCTGCGCGCGGATTTCCTTCCCCATTGCCTCGCCGATCCGCATTTCGAGGTCGGTGTCGAAGGTCGCGCCGCGCGCCATGGTGCAGGGGAAGCAGGTGCTCTGCCCGCGCGCGACGCCGCGCGGCCCGTCGGTGAACCACAGCGGCGGGACACCGAGGCGTTCGATTCCGCTCCCGGCGCGATAGGGCCGCGCGCCCCATAGCTTGTCGTCGGCGGCGAACTCCCGGAAAAAGCCGCGGCCGGACAGCATGCCGACTTTCTCCGCCAGCGTTGCATGCTCCATGATCGCATCGATCGTCTCGGCGATCCATTCCTCGGAGGCGCCGCGCCGCGGGGAGAAATCATGCTGCTGGTCGGTCATGTCGTCTGTCCATTGTCGGGGGTGGATGAAGCCGGGCCGCGGCGGCGTGCATTACGCCATCCGATCGCCCGGACGAGCCGCGCGTGGGTCCGCGTGTCGAGCGGGTAGAAATAGATGAACAGCCCGGCGCCGACCGCCAGCGCCGCGGGGACGAGCGTTGCCAGTCCGCGGATGCTCGTCAGCGTGTCGGGGGCTTGCGGCGCGTTGGGGACATAGCCGATGACGTCGAGCAATATGCCGATCAGGCCCGTTCCGACGCCGAGCGCGACCTTCTGCGTGAAGGCGAGAAAGCCGACGAGTGCCCCCTCTGCGCGGAGGCCGGTCTGCCATTCGCCTACCTCGACGGTATCGGGCAGCATCGACCAGAAAGTCAGCACGAAGGCTGCGTTCCCGACGCCGCTGAACGCCAGCAAGCCGTAAAGCATCGGCCCCGCCTTCGGCGCGATGGCGAAGATCAGGATGTTGGCGGTCGCACTGATCGCGATGCCGCTCAACCACACCGCGCGCTTGCCGATGCGCTGCGTCACCTTGACCCAGGGGAGCATCGACAGGGCCGCCGCGGCGAGCGAGACCGTCAGGCCGATAGTGATCGTCTCCTCGGATCCCGCATAATATTTCATGTAATAGAGCAGCGCCTTGCCGCCCATCGCATAACCGATCGAGCCGACGAGGGTTGCGCCGAGCAGGAGCAGGAATACGCGGTTCGACCCGACCGCGCGAAGCATCGCGGAAAAGGTCGGATGCGCGTCGGGCGCTTCGCCGATCGTTTCCTGGGTGCGCTTGAAGCAGTTGAGCAGCACCAGCGTGGCGATGAACGCATAGAGCGTTGCGACCCACAGGAAGCCTTCGCGGCCGCCGCCGAAGCGGGCGACGAGCGGCAGCGTCGCCGCAGCGAGGAACAGGCCGGTGATGATCGCGAACAGCATGCGCGCTCCCGCCAGTCGCGACCGGACGAGCGAGTCCGCGCTCATGCGGGCCGACAGGGCGACGAAGGGAATGTTCACGACGGTGTAGACCGTGCGGAACAGGATGTGCGTCGCAAGGCAGAAGAAGGCGAGTGCGTTGCTCGAAAGGCCCAGCGGCAGGAACATGGAGACGAAAGCGAGGGCGAGGAGCGGTGCGCCGAACAGCAGATAGGGGCGATAGCTGCCGAACCGGCTCCGCGTCCGGCTCGCGATCACGCCCATCGCGGGATCGGTAATCCCCTCCCACATGAGCGCCGCCATGATGATCAATCCGCCGACCGAGGCGGAAATGCCAAGGACGTCGGTGTAGAAATAGAGCAAGAACAGCGAGCAGAAGGTGAAATAGAGGTTGAACGCCAGATCGCCCGACCCGTAAGCGACGACCGCGCCGGTGGGCAGGGATGATCGGTCCGCAAGATCCCGGTGTTGCCCCGCTCCAACGCTGCCATCGGCCATCGCTGCTCTCTCCCTTTTATGGGGAGCATCTATCGCACCAGGGTCCGTCTGTCTCTAATTTTTATCCAATCGGATAATTATTTTCCGGATGCTTCTTCGCGCTTTGCGAGGCCGGGAAGGAACAGGGCGATGATCGCGTCGGAATAGGCCTCGATCGTCTCGTTCGAGCATGCGTCGATGCCGTGCGTCAATTTCGCTTCGGCAGCGAGGTTGAAGATCGACTGGGCGGCCCCCGTCAGCGCATAGACCATCAGCGCCGGGTCGACCCGCGGCATCGTGCCGTCGCGCATCAGGATGTCCCATCGTGGGAAGATCCGGTCGTGGCTGGGGCGGATGAAGCTTTCCGATGCCCATGCCAGTCGCTCATTGTCGCGGAAGGATTCCTGAACCATCAGCCGCGCATGCTCGGGGTGCTCGGCGCAATAGCGGACATAGCGCCGCAACGAGATTTCGAAAGCCTTGGCGGGGGGAAGGTCGGCTTCGCCGGGCTCGGGCTCCAATATCTCGCTCATGCGGGTGAAGAGCAGACGAACCGCCTCGCGCCACAATTCGTCCTTTTTGCCGAAATGATATTTGATCAGCCCGTGCTGGACGCCGACGCTTTCGGCTATTTCACGGACTCCGACACCGTCGAAGCCATGGCGGGAGAAAAGCTGCAGGGCTTCTTCGACGATCCGCTGCCGGGTCGCGACTCCGCGATCCTGGGTTTTTCTTTTCCGTCCCGGTTTCGACTGCAACCTGCTTGCCTCAGACCTTGAATCATTATCGTTCGACCGCGCTGCCAATACCAGCGACAATCGGACATAAGCAATAATGGAGAAACGGCTCAGGGGAGGGCTTTGCCGCCCGGAAGCCGATCGGGCTCCTTTTTCCGTCCGAGCGGCTCATATGTCTGACGATATTGCTCGAAGCGCGCGCGCATGGCCTTCACGACCTCGGGATGGCGCGTCGCCAGATTATAATCCTCGCCGGGATCGCTGCGCACGTCGAACAACAGATTGGCACCGATCCGTGCCAGCGGCAGATCATATCCCCGATAATAGCTGCGCGCGACGAATTTCCAGCGATCGGTGCGGATCGCCGCGACCTTCTCGTTGTCGAACAGGACCAGTGCTTCGTGTGGGCTCGGCGCGCCGTCGAGCAGAACCGCGCTGATATCCTTGCCGTCGAGAACGAGATCCTTCGGCAGCGGTTTGCCGGCGAGTGCGGCGAAGGTCGGCAACAGGTCGAAATTCATCGTGATCGCGCTGCTGCGACTGCCGGCCGGGATGCGGCCGGGGCCCCAGGCGATGAACGGAACGCGATAGCCGCCGTCCCATCCCGCGCCGCCCTTGCGATCGCGCAGTTCGCCGGTCGATCCTTCGAACCATGGTCCATTGTCCGACGTGACGATGACATAGGTATCGTTCTGAAGGTCGAGCCGTTCGATCTGTTCGCGCAGGCGGCCGAGTTCGGCATCGACCTCTTCGACGACGTCGCCATAGTCGCCGGCCGGCGAGTGCCCGGCGTGTTCCTTCGTCGGGTGAAGCGGAATATGCGGCGCGGTCAGCGCGAGCATCAGGAAAAAGGGGCGATCGCGATTGGCGTCGACGAACTCGCCGGCCCGCGCGAAGAATCGCTGCGTCAGGGCCACCATGTCGACGTCTTCCTGGGTGAATTCCACGCCCTCGCCCGCGGTATAGAGCGACAGCGGCTTCATGTCGTGGCTATAGGGAAGGCCGAAGAACAGGTCGAATCCCTGCACGGTCGGCGGCCAATAGGGTGGGGTGTGCCCAAGATGCCATTTGCCGATCAGCGCCGATGCATAGTCGTCGCCGAGCACTTCGGGAATCGTGACCTCTTCGGGCGGCAGGCCGTTCGTGTCGTCCGCCTGGATCACTTGCCACGCCAGCCCGGTGCGGATCGGATAACGCCCGGTCAGCAGGCCGGCGCGCGACGGGGTGCAGATATTCGCCGAGGCATAGGCATCGGTCATCAGCAGCCCGTCGGCGGCAAGCCGGTCGATATTGGGCGTGCGGATCGCGCGCGAGCCATTGGCCCCGATGTCGCCGTACCCGAGATCGTCGGCGAGGACGACGATGAAATTCGGCGGACGGCGCCGCGCGGCGCTGTCCTTCGACCGCGCCAGTGCCAGTGTGGAGACCCCGCCGGCTCCGGCGACGGCAAGGCTGGCGAGCAGGCTGCGGCGATCGAGTTCCATCATCAGAATCTATACTCCACCGTGGCCCCGAACTGCCGCGCCGCGGTCGACGGGAAGAACTGCGATTGCCCGCCGGTGTCGAGAGGCGTGTCGTAGATCAGTTCGACGAAGCTCTTGTCGGTCAGATTCTTGCCCCAGATCCACGCTCGCAGGCGGTCGCCCGGCAATGCGAAGCCGATTTGGGCATCAAGCAGGCCATAAGCCTTCTGCACCGATTTCGGATCGAGGTCGAGCGCGGTGAATGTGCTGCCGCGATAGGCAAAGGAAAGCTGGCCGAAAACGCTCGCGCCCGCCGCCGAAACCTCGGTTTCGTAACGCGCGGACGCGTTCGCCGTGAACTTCGGCGCCATCGCCAGTTCCTTGCCGGTCAGATCCTGCCGCGCCTGCCCGCCCGAAACGATGCAGCCCTGGGCCACCGTCTGTCCGAAATAGCAGGGTGCGCCCGCGAAGTCGGTATATTTCGCCCTGGTATAGGCCGCGCCGCCCATCAGACGCAGGCCCGATCCCATATTGATGTCGACGTCGGCCTCGATCCCGCGCGTGCGCAGCGAGCCGGCATTGATCACGTCGAACACCAGGGTACCGGTGTCCGAAACGCCGATCGCCTGCGCCTGGAAATCGTCGAAATCGGTGCTGAAGAAGGCGATGTTGAAGCGCACCCGGCGATCGAACAACTCGGTCTTGGCGCCGAATTCGTACGACGTCGGAATCTCGGGTTCGACGGTGCGCAGCACGGTCGAGTCCTGCAGCGCATTGAAGCCGCCGCCCTTGAAGCCGCGCGCGACGCTGCCATAGAGCGTCACCTCTTCGGTCGGACGGAATTGCGCCCCCATGCGCCACGTCCATGCGCCGTCGACGCGCTTCATCTTCTGGTCGACATTGGGTCCGAGCAGGATGGTACCCGGATTGGCGAAGCGCCGAAAATGCGTGTTCAGCCGCTCGACCGTGTAGCGCAGTCCGCCGAAGACGTTGAACTGATCGCTCAGATGATAGGTCGCATCGGCGAAGGCGGCGAAATTCTGGGTATCGTTCTCGACGAAGATCGCGCGCGACAACTGGACGCCGGGCGGCAGAGGCTGGTCGAACGTGCCCTGCTGCGAATTGCCGAGTTCATAATCCTGGTTGAAGAGGAACAGGCCGCCGACCCACTCGAACGGCTCGCCGGACGGAGAGGTCAGGCGCAGTTCCTGCGTGAACTGGCGCTGACGGCTGTCGCCATTGTTGATGTTGAGAACGGGGGTCGGCCGTTGGTCGGCGTCGTTGTTGTCGGTCGCATCCCACCAGCGCAGGCCGGTGATCGACGTCACCGTGATGCCCCCGGTGCCCTCGATATCGACCTGCACCGATCCGCCATAGGTTTCCTGGCGGATGAACGTGCGGCCGTCGAGCGCAACCTCCCGGTTGTCGGGGCCGGGAACGATGCCTGCGGCGGTCACCCGGTTGCGGATATCGGCATTGTTGCCGAAACTGCGGATCGTCCACATGCAGCAGGCGGCGTCGCGCGACGAATAGTCGCCCGCGACGAGCACGCGGATATTGTCGGCGGGTTCCCACAACAGCTTCGCGCGACCGCCCCACTCGTCGCGATCGTTGAGGCGGCTGTCGTCGAATCGGTTGCGAATATAGCCGTCTCGTTTCGTGCGATAGGCCGATGCGCGAAACGCCAGATTCGAGGTCAGGCCGCCGGTGACCGTTCCGCGCAGCACGAATTCGTCGAACTCGCCGTAGGTCGCCTGGACCTTGCCGCCCCAGCTGTAGCTGGGATCGGTGGTCACGATGTTGAGGACGCCGGCCGAGGCATTCTTGCCGAACAAGGTGCCCTGCGGACCGCGCAGCACTTCAATCCGCTGGATGTCGAACAGGTCGGTCATCCCCGCGCCCTGCCGCCCGATCGGTACACCGTCGATGACGATGCCGACCGAGCCCTCGATCGCCGACGAGAAATTATTCGTGCCGATGCCGCGGATCGCCAGGCCGGCGCCGCGCGGGTTGTTACTGCCCTGGAAGGAGAAGTTCGGGGTCGTCGTCTGCAACTGCGAGATTTCAGTGATGTTCCGGTTGCTCAACTGCTCGCCGCTCAGCACCGCGACCGACAGCGGAACGTCCTGCAACGACTGTTCGCGTTTCTGGGCCGTCACGACGATCTCGTCGCCGGCGACGCTTGCGTTCTCCGAAGCGGACAGGGGCGCGGTGTCCTGCGCATGGGCGCCGCTCGCGAGCAGCGTCGATCCCATCAACGCCACGAATATGCTCTTCATCCGCATCCTCCCATTTATTTATCCACTCGGATAATAATTTGAGCTGGCGAATGTCAAGCATGAATCCTGTATCCCGCCCCGGCCATGAGCAAAGGGCGGCGAGCAACGAAACATCCGTCGATTGCGGCGAGCCGGACGATGGCGTGGGTGCGCCATATCTTCGCCGCAAGGCCGGTGGAAAGCTGCTCGCTTCGAAATGGCGAGGTTCAAGATTTTGTTTTAAAATGGAAAATTACGGGAAATTTCCTTACCGGATCGGTGCGCAGGATCGCATGATATGTCGCCTGCCGTTCGACGGGAGAATCTGCGCAACGGCGCTTGTCTTCGCCCCGACACGCTGGTAGAGGCGCCCCTCGTTGCCGCTTTAGCTCAGTTGGTAGAGCACATCATTCGTAATGATGGGGTCAGGTGTTCGAGTCACCTAAGCGGCACCACAATCTCCATGATCGACGATTTGGTACGGCACGGACGTTATTCGGCGCGCTCCGGCTCGCTGCGGGTCGGAAGCTGCGGGAGCTTTTCGCTGCGATCGCGATAGATCGCCGCGCGGGCGAGCAGGATCAGCGTGACCGGCGTCGTCAGGGTGACGAACAGCGCGATCAATATCTCATGGACGACCGGCCGGCCCTGCGTGATCGAGAAGCACAGCATCGAGCCGAGCAGGATCGCCGCCATGCCCGCGGTCGCGCCCAGCGTCGTGGCGTGGACGCGCGCATAGAAGGTCTTCAGGCGTATCAGGCCGAACGCGCCCACCAGCGTGATGATCGCGCCGCCTAGGACCAGAAGGCCGACGATGATCGCGGCCCAGGTCGGCAGATCGGGTGCCTGCATCATTCGATGACTTCTCCCCGCATCAGGAACTTGCCGAGAGCGACGGTGCCGACGAATCCCAGCAGCGCGATGACCAGCGCCGCCTCGAAATAGAGGGTGCGGCCGGTCTGAATACCATAGGTGAGCAGCAGCAGCATCCCCGTCAGATAGAGCGTGTCGAGCCCGAGGACCCGATCCTGCGCGCGCGGACCGCGCAGCATGCGAAAGGCGGCGCATCCCATCGCGAGGCCCAGCACGATCTGCGCGGCGGTGATCACCAGCGCCAGGAACAGCGCGTTCATTCGAATATCTCCATCAGAAGCCGCTCGTAACGCTGCCGGATCTGCCGAACCCATTCGGCTTCGTCGACCAGATCGAGGATATGGATCAGGATGACGTGCCGGTTCGCGTCGTGCTGTACCCACAGCGACCCCGGCGTCGCTGTGATGATGAGTGCGAGCACGGCCAGTGCATAGGGGCTGCGCAGCTCGGTCGGCAGTTCGATGAAGTCCGAATGACGGTGCGGCGGGTTGAACAGGATGATCTTCCCCACCGCGATGTTGGAACGGACGATGTCCACCAGCACGATTCCGGCGAGCCGGACCATCGCCCATCCGACCCGCACGCGCGGCGGTTCGGGCTTGAGCGACAGCATCGACCGCGACACGATCAGCGCGACCAGAGCGCCGAGCAGGATGTGCCCGGGCGAGAAGCCGGTCAGCAGCGTCCACATTGCGAACAGCGCGAGCGCCAGCAGCGGGTAGGGGACGAGCCGCCTCATGGCTGCGCGCTCCCCGCCGGAGGCGCGCCGGCGACGGCGGAAAGATAGCCGGCCGGATCGTGCAGCGCGGCCGATGTCGCCTCGAGATAGGCCATGACCGGCCCGGCCCACAGCATCAGCGCCAGACAGACGGCGAGCAGCAGCGCGATGGGCGCGACCTCGACCAGGCTGAGGCGCGACGGGGCGTCCTCGCCCGGCGTCCACAGCAGGTCGATGCCGGCGCGGGTCATCACGATCATCGTCGCGAGGCCGGACACGATGAGCAGTCCGATCAGCGTCCAGTTCATCGGTCCGACCGCACCCGCGCGCAGCAGCGCATCGATGATGGCGAATTTGGCAATGAAGCCCGACAGCGGCGGCAATCCGGCGAGCAGCAGCGCGCAGAAGATGAAGCCGCCGCCGAGGATGGCGATCGTTCCGGGGATGACGACGCCCGTCTCGTCCTCCTCTTCCTCGATCGCGCCGACATATTCGTCGTCGAACACGGGCTCGGCGATGCCTTCGATCATGTCGTCCTCGTCGGCGTTGCGTTCGACGGGTTCGATGATGAGGTAGAGCGCGCTGATCGCGAGCGTCGAGCTGACGAGATAGAAGAGCAGCGCGGCGATGAGCGGCTGGCCGCCGATGCCGAGCCCGGCGAGCAGCGTGCCCGACGAAACCAGCACATAGTGCCCGACGACCCGCGTGAGCTGGCGGGCGGACAGGATGCCGATGACGCCAAAGGTCATGGTGGCGAGACCGCCATAGAGCAGTCCGTCGTTGGCGAAGCCGGCGACGTCGCCCGATGCTTCGCCGAACAGCAGGAAGGAGAGGCGGAGGATGACGTAGACGCCGACCTTGGTCATGATCGCGAACAGCGCGGCGACCGGCGGCGCTGCGGCGGCATAGGTGCGCGGGAGCCAGAAGCTCAGCGGCCAGACGCCCGCCTTGATCAGAAAGGCGACCCCCAGGATCGCCGCGCCGGCCTCCAGCAGCGCGATGTCGCCGGGATCGGTGCGGGCGACGCGGGTGGCGAGGTCGGCCATGTTGAGCGTACCTGTGACCGAATAGATCAGCGCCACACCGATCAGGAAGAGCAGCGAGGCCGCGATGTTGATGGTGATGTAATGCAGGCTAGCGCTGGTTCGCTCGGTCCCCGCGCCGTGCAGAATCAGGCCATAGGAGGCGGCGAGCAGCACTTCGAAGAAGACGAAGAGGTTGAAGATGTCGCCGGTCAGGAACGCGCCGTTCACACCCATCAGCAACAGCAGGAACAGCGCGTGGAAGCGCGGTCCCGACCGGTCCCAGCGCGCCAGCGCATAGAATAGCGAGGTGAAGCCGAGCACGTTGGCGAGCAGGAGCATCGTCGCCGACAGGCGGTCGACCACCAGCACGATTCCGAAGGGCGCCGCCCAGTTGCCGAGCAGATAGACATGGGGGCTGTCGGTGCCCGCATTGCCCGCGTCGCTGGTGAACCACAGCAGCGACGCGGCATTGGCGATCAGCAGCGCGGATGCGATCAGGCTCAGCCACCGTTTCAGGACGCGCCGCCGCTCGTCGAAGGCGAGCATCAGCGCGCTGGCCAGCAGCGGTAGCAGGATCGGCGTGATGATCAGGTGATGGAGCCAGCCGGTCATGCTTCGCCGTCCTCGCCATCGACATGGTCGGTGCCGGTCAGGCCGCGCGAGGCGAGCAGCACCACCAGCAGCAGCGCGGTCGTCGCGAACGAGATGACGATCGCCGTCAGCACCAGCGCCTGCGGCAGCGGATCGGCGTAGAGCGCGGGATCGGCGGACGCCGGATCCTTGCCGATGATCGGCGGCGCGTCGCTGCGCAGCCGACCGGCCGCCACGATGAACAGGTTGACCGCATAGGAAAGGAGCGACAGGCCGAGGATCACCTGAAAGGTGCGCGGCCGGAACAGCAGCCACAGGCCCGACGCCGTCAGCACCCCGATGGCGAGCGAAAGGAGGATTTCCATCAGGCGCTCCCCCCGGTGCCCGGCTCGGCCGCCGCGGGCTGAACCGGCTTGCGCGCGCGCGGCGAACGGATCGACTGGTGCGCGATGGCGATCAGCATCAGCAGCGTGGTGCCGACGACCACCGCGAACACGCCGATATCGAACAGCAACGCGCTCGCCAGCGGAATATCGCCGATCAGCGGCAGCGTCAGATAGCGCGAATGGCTGGTCAGGAAGGGGTAGCCGAACAACCAGGCGGCAAGGCCGGTCGCAACCGCGCAGACCAGTCCGGCGCTGATCCAGCGCACCGGCTGGACGCTCAGGCTCGCTTCGACCAGTCGCGTGCCGTTCGCCATGTAGAGGAGGAGGAAGGCGATCGACGTGGCGATGCCCGCGGCGAAGCCGCCGCCGGGCAGGTCGTGGCCGCGCATCAGCAGATAGAGGGCAAAGGTCAGGACGACCGGGAACAGCCATTGCATGATGATGCGCGGGACGAAGAGATAATGGACGAGCGTATCGCCCATCGCATGATCCTTGCTCGCTTCGTCGAACGCATTCTGCCGCCGCTGCTGGTCGGGTATCTCGATGCTTTCCGGCGCGGGACGGAACCGGCGCAGCAGGGTGAAGACGGTCAGCGCGACGATCGACAGGACGGTGATCTCTCCCAGCGTGTCGAACCCGCGGAAATCGACGAGGATGACGTTGACAACATTGGTTCCGCCGCCACCCGAATAGGCGTTCTCAACGAAATAGCGCGAGATGCTGTCCGGCATCGGGCGGGTCATCATCGCATAGGCAAGCGCGGCCGCGCCCGTCCCGCCGGCGATCGCGAGCAGCAGGTCGCCGCCGCGCCGGATCAGGACCATCGGCGGCTTGCGTTCTTCGGGCCATATGGCGGGGCGGCGCTGCGGCAGCCAGCGCAAGCTGAGCAGAAGCAGGACGAGGGTGACGATCTCGACGAGCAGTTGCGTCAGCCCGAGGTCGGGCGCCGACAGCCAGATGAAACTGATGCAGACGGCAAGCCCGGCGGCCCCAACCAGGACGAGCGCGACCAGCCGATGGAATTTCGCCTGCCACGCCGCCGCGATGGCGCAGGCGCCGCCGCACAGCCACAGCAGCCCGAAGACCGGATCGATCAGCGTATCCTGCAGCGGCCCCCGGCTATAGCCGAGCCGCAGGAAGGGAAGGGTGCCGAGCAGCAGCGCGGTGACGACGATCAACCGCAGCTGTACCTGCAGGCGCCGGGTGCCGAGCCGCTCGTGCAGGCCGCGCGCCGCATTGACGATCGCCGCGAGCACCGCCTCGAAGGTCCGGCGTCCCTTCAGCCGGCCGATCAGCGGCGATCGCTCGACGGCGTTCAGCCGCTCGCGGAACAGTATATAGAGCGCCGTACCGGCGATCAGCGCGATGAAGCTCATCGCCAGCGGCAGGGTGAACCCGTGCCATATCGCCAGGCTGTAGGTCGGCGTCTGGTCCCCCAGCACCGACTGGACGGCGCTGGCGAGAAACGGCCCGATGGTGAGCGCCGGGACGATCCCGACGAGCAGGCAAGCGAGCACCAGTATCTCGATCGGCAGGCGTATCCAGTGCGGCGCTTCGGCCGGTTGGTGCGGCAGGTCGACCGGCGGCGGTCCGAAGAAGGTCTGGTGGATGAAGCGCACCGAATAGAAGACGCTGAACGCGCTGGCCAGCGTCGCGAGATAGGGCAGCGCCACGTCGATGATCGTGCCGCTGTGCGCTTCGAGCGCTTCGGCGAGGAACATCTCCTTCGACAGGAAGCCGTTGAGCAGCGGTACGCCCGCCATCGCCGCCGCCGCGACCATCGCGAGCGTGGCGGTGATCGGCATGAAGCGGACGAGGCCGCTCAGCCGGCGCAGGTCGCGCGTTCCCGTTTCATGGTCGATGATCCCGGTGGCCATGAACAACGACGCCTTGAAGGTGGCGTGATTGACGGTGTGGAAGATCGCCGCCACCGCCGCGAGCGGACTGCCCAGACCCAGCAGCAGCGTGATGAGGCCGAGGTGGCTGATCGTCGAATAGGCGAGCAGGCCCTTCAGGTCCTGCTGGAAGATTGCCGCCCAGGCGCCGACCAGCAGCGTCGCGAGGCCGGTCGTGGTGACGATCAGATACCAGCTGTCGGTGCCCGAGAGGACCGGCCAGAGCAGGGTGAGCAGAAAGATGCCCGCCTTCACCATCGTCGCCGAATGCAGATAGGCGGATACGGGCGTCGGGGCGGCCATGGCATGCGGCAGCCAGAAGTGGAAAGGGACCTGTGCGCTCTTGGTGAACGCGCCGATCAGGATCAGGATCAGGGCGGGCAGATAAGCCTTGTCGGCATGGATGGCGTCGCGCGCGGCGAGCACCGCGTCGACGTCGTAGCTTCCCGCCATCCGCCCGAGCAGCAGCAGCCCGACGAGCAGGCACACGCCGCCCGCGCCGGTGACGATCAGCGCCATGCGCGCGCCGTCGCGCGCGCTTTGATTATGGTGCCAATATCCGATCAGCAGGAAGGAAAAGAGGCTGGTCAATTCCCAGAAGAAGGCGATCTGGATCAGGTTGCCCGACAGGACGATGCCGAGCATCGACCCCATGAACGCCTGGAGGAAGGCGAAGAAGCGCGGTACCGGATCGTCCGGCGACATGTAGTAGCGCGCATAGAGGATGACGAGCGCCCCGATGCCGAGGACGAGCGTCGCGAACAGCCAGGTGAAGCCGTCGAGCCGAAGTGTCAGGTTGAGCCCGAGCGTCGGCAGCCACGCCAGTTCGTGGCGCACGACCTCGCCGCGCTCAACGAGCGGATAATAGGCCGCGATGATCATGGCGCCTGCAAGCGCGATCACCCCCGCCAGCGTCGAGGCGAGGTTCCGGCCGCGGGCCGGCAGGAATGCCGCGATCGCGCTGCCCAGAAATGGAAGCGCGACGACGGCCAGGAGGAAGCGGGGGTCGTGCATAAGGTAGGGGGAAGATCTCCATCGCCTGGTGCGCTGCCCGAGGGCGTCCCCCCTTATGGTAGACGTTGGCGCGGCGGAGCAAGGCGTGAGTTGAGTTTTTTGCTGGGCAGGCGATCCGGCGCGGCGGCGCCGACGCGTCTATCCGGCCCCCGCCGCGCCCGGAACGATCAGGAGATCGCCTTCGAGCGTATCGAGCAGCCGCTTGTCCATGCTGCCGATGAACGCGTCGAACAGGATGCCGTGCCCCTGGCTTCCGACGACGGTCAGGTCGCCGTGATGGTCCTCGACATGGTCGCTGATCAGCATTTCGGGCGTGCCGCGTTCGACAACGACGTCCAGCCGTTCGAGCAGCGCGGCGTCGATGCGGCTCTCGGCTCGCAGCATCGCCCTGGCTTCGTCGGCCTTGGCTCGCGATTCCGACGTGAAGTCGCGGTCGGTGAGATAGCCGGTGTAGGGCACGTCATATCCATGAAAAAGGGTCAGCGCTGCTGCGGGAAAAAAGGCCGAGGCGACGAGCGTCGCCTGGAGCGCGGCTTCGGAAAAATCGGTGGCGATCACGATCCGGCGATAGGGTCCGGCCGGGCGGTCGCGCACGACCAGTACCGGCACCGCGGCCCGGCGCACGAGGCGGCTGACGGTGTTGCCCAGGATCATCCGCCCCAGCGTCTCGTCGCGCGCGATGCCGGTGACGATCAGGTCGCAATGCTCATGTTCGGCGATCTCGACCAGCTTCGTGGCGGGATCGCCGGTTTCGACCACCACGCCGATATCGTCCGCGACGCTGGCGACATCGCGCGCCAGGCGCCAGTGCATCCGCTCGGCGGGCGTCGCCTGCCGGCGCCAGGAGGAGGGGCGGGGGTCGAGAAGGTCCGCGGGTTCGGGTTCGATCACCGTCGCGGCGGTAAGCTCCGCGCCCCATTCGCCCGCCAACTGCACGGCGCGGTCCAGCGCGCGGTCGCAGCGACAGCTGAGGTCGGTGGCAAGGAGAATGTGGCGGGGCGTGGTGTCGGTCATGGTCATTCCCGGATTTGCAGTCGCGTCATTGCAACAGGAGACGGCCGTGGCGGCGCTGGGATCGCCCGGCGCCGAAAGGGACGGCATGGACGAACCATGTCTCCTTCATACGATAACGACCGGGATTTCAACCGAGAATCCGACACGCCTGTCGGCGGCTCATCGAGAGTCGCAGGGATTCAGCCTCGCTGCACGTTCGCTGATCTTCCGTCCCCCTGAACTTGTTTGGCGTATATGCTCTTCAGATACGTAAGAGCTTGTTCCCCGGCGAAAGCCGGGGTCAGATGGCATGGCGCTGTCCCGCGTGGACCCCGGCTTTCGCCGGGGAACGATGCCCCGTCGAAGAGGGAGAACCTCACCGGATTTGGAACGATCCGCCCTAGCCGTGCAGGCTCATCAGCGAGTCCATCAGCCCGTCGTCGGCGCTCGAGCAGACGCCGAGGACGAGCGCCTCCTCGCAACCTTCGCCGACGACATAGGCATGCCCCATCGTCGAATCGATATAAATGCCCTGACCCTGCTCGAGCGTGACCGGATCGTAGAATTCGCTGTGCACCTCGATCCGCCCCTCGATGACGAAGATGAATTCCTCCCCCTGATGGCGGACGAGTTCGCCGAACTCGCTGGCGCTGCGCGCGCGGATGCGGGTGATGATGGGGAGCATCCGCTTTTGCCGCAGATCGGTGCAAAGATAGTGATAATCGTAATTGTCGGTCGTGACGCGCACCGCCTTTTCCTTCGTGCCGATGCTGCGGCGGCCCGTGACGCGCGGCGCGCTCTCTTCCTCGCCCTCGGCGAAAAGATCCGACATGCGGATGTTGAGTCGCTGGCTGAGCTGCTGGAGCTTGTCGTAGCTCAGGGTCAGCCGGTCGTGCTCGACCTTCGACAGCGTCGACACGGGGATACCTGATTTCGCGCTCATTTCCTTGAGCGTCCAGCCGTTTCGCGAGCGAATTCCGCGCATCACCGCGCCGAGCGTCGGCGGGTTCGAACGGTCCGCCATCAGTTTTTCCATTCCATGTTTGACAATTTTCCAATCAGGATCATTATGTCCCCAATGGGCCAATAGGTGTTGGCTCCTTGGTAAGGGGTCGCGCGGCTCGCTGCAAGGTTTCAGAGGGCGCGCCAGAAAAAGGGGGAAAGCGATGCGTTTCATCCGAAAGGCCATGATCGGGCTCGCCGCGCTCGCCGCAGTGCCGCTCGCCGCACAGGGGCCGGTCCCGGCGCCGACCGTCAAGAAGGTCGAGGCGGCGCCGCTGCCGGCGGCGAAACCCGCTCAGGCGGCTACGCTCAGTTCGGCCGATCTCGAAGCCTTCCTCGACGGCTTCCTGCCCTACGCGCTCGAACGCGCGCGCATTCCAGGCGCGGTCGTCGTGGTCGTGCGCGGCGATCAGGTCGTGCTCGAAAAGGGCTATGGTTATGCCGACGTCGCCAAGCGCAAGCCCGTCCTGCCGGAGACCACGCTTTTCCGACCGGGATCGGTGTCGAAGCTCTTCACCTGGACCGCGGTGATGCAGCAGGTCGAGGCGGGCAAGCTCGACCTCGACAAGGATGTGAATGCCTATCTCGACTTCAAGATTCCGCCCTTCGAGGGCAAGCCGATCACGCTGCGCAACATCATGACGCATACGGCGGGCTTCGAGGAATCGGTCCGCCATCTGATCAGCAACGATCCGAAGGCGGTGATGACGCTCAAGCGGCAGATGCCGCTCGCGCTGCCGCAACGCGTCTTCGCGCCCGGCACGACGCCCGCCTATTCGAACTATGCCACCGCGCTCGCGGGCTATATCGTCGAGCGCGTCAGCGGCGAGCCGTTCGACGATTATATCGACAACCATATCTTCAGGCCGCTCGGCATGACGCATGCGACGTTCCGCCAGCCGCTTCCGAAGGCGCTCGCGCCCGACATGGCGGGCGGCTATCCCGACGTCACGCAAAAGGCGCGGCCGTTCGAGATGGTCATTCCGGCGCCGGCGGGCAGCCTGTCGGCGAGCGGCGCCGACATGGGCAAGTTCATGATCGCGCACCTCAATGACGGCGCGGGTCTGCTGAAGCCCGAAACCGCGAAGATGATGCACGATTTCAAGGCGCCCGGTGTCGGCCCGCTCAACAGCATGGCGCTCGGCTTCTACGAACAATGGGTCAACGGTCACCGTGCGATCGCGCATGGCGGCGATACCGTCTGGTTCCATTCCTATCTGTGGCTGTTCCCCGATGCCGACATCGGCGTCTTCATTTCGATGAACAGCCCGGGCAAGGAAGGCGCGGCGGGCGCGATCCGCAGCGCGCTGTTCCATAAATTCGCCGATCGCTACCTGCCGGGCGCGGAGAAGCCGGGGCAGGTCGACGCGAAGACCGCGCGGCAGCATGCCGAGATGATGGTCGGCCATTACGTCAGCAGCCGCGGTTCCTTCACCAATTTCATGAGCCTGTTCGGCCTGCTCGGCCAGCCCGCCGTGTCGCTGACCGAAGACGGCAAGATCACGGTACCGGGGCTCGAAGGCCTGAGCGCCGGGGCGCGCGACTGGGTCGAGGTCGAGCCTTTCGTGTGGCGCGACACGAACACGGGCGAACGTCTCGCCGCAGAGGTGAAGGACGGCCGCGTCGTGCGCTGGAGCCTTGATGCCGGATCGCCCTTCATGGTGTTCGAGCCCGCACCCGCCGGCGTCAACGCGGCATGGCTCAACCCGGCGCTCATCTTCGCGCTCGGCATCACGCTGCTTGCGGCGCTCGCCTGGCCGGTGCGCGCGTTGGTCCGGCGCAGCTTCGCTGCGAATTTCGTGCTCGAAGGCAAAGCGCTGCGCGCCTATCGCCTGTCGCGCGTCTTCGCGTGGCTGGTGCTGGCCGCGGTCATCGGCTGGGCGGGGCTCGTTGCCGTCTTCTCGGCCGATATCGGCAGCATCGGCGGCCCGCTCGACTGGTTGATCCACCTGCTGCGCATCCTGACGCCG
This sequence comes from Sphingopyxis sp. 550B, assembly GCF_057401805.1. Taxonomy (NCBI): domain Bacteria; kingdom Pseudomonadati; phylum Pseudomonadota; class Alphaproteobacteria; order Sphingomonadales; family Sphingopyxidaceae; genus Sphingopyxis; species Sphingopyxis sp. 550B. The sequence goes on from NZ_CM171610.1 coordinate 2,084,377, forward strand.
GTCGCCGCCTTCGGCCTGCTGGCGGCGGCGGCGTGGCACCTGTGGCTCAGCATCCAGGGCAAGCGCCGCTGGACGATGAAGCTCGGCGCGGTGCTGCTGGTCCTCGCGGGGCTGGTCCTCGCCTGGGTGACGCTCGCCTTCCATCTCTATGGCTTCGGGATGGTCTATTGATGGCGACGCAGCCTGCACCCACCCTGGCGCTCGACCTGCGGGTCGAGCGCTTTCCCTATCACCAGCCGTTCCGCATTTCGGGCCATGTCTTCACCGAGACCGCGCTGCTCGTCGCCGAACTGTCGGACGGGACGCATGTCGGGCGCGGCGAGGGTGCCGGCGTCTATTATCTGGGCGACGACATCGATCATATGCTTGGCGAGGCGATGCGCGCGCGCGAGGCGATCGAGGGTGGCGCGACGCGCGGCGACCTGCAGCATCTCCTGCCGCCGGGCGGCGCGCGCAACGCGCTCGACTGCGCCTTCTGGGACCTGGAGGCGAAGCAGCAGAGCCGGCCGGTCTGGGACCTCGCCGGCCTCGACCCGCCGAAGGCGCTGCGCTCGACCCTGACGCTCGGCGCCGACGATCCGGAGGTCATGGCAAAGGCGGCGCTGGCAATCGACGCGCAGGCGCCGGTGAAGGTCAAGCTGACCGGCGATCTGGCCGACGATATCGCGCGCGTCTCCGCGATCCGCGCCGCGCGTCCCGACGCCTGGATCGGTGTCGATGCGAACCAGGGCTATGACATCCGGACGCTCGCCGACCTGTTGCCGGTGCTTGTCGAGATGCGCGTCGCGCAGCTCGAACAGCCGCTGCCGCGCGGACGCGAGGCCGATCTCGACGGTGTCAAGCGGCCGCTCCCCTTCGTCGCCGACGAAAGCGCGCTGTCGCTCGCCGACACCGCGTCGCTCGTCGGGCGTTTCGACGTCGTGAACATCAAGCTCGACAAGTGCGGCGGGCTGACCGAAGGGCTCGCGATCGCGCGGCAGGCGCGGACGCTCGGCCTCGACGTGATGGTCGGCAACATGATGGGGACCAGCCTGTCGATGGCGCCCTCCTACCTCGTCGGGCAGCTTTGCGACATCGTCGACCTCGACGGGCCGACCTTCCTCGCGCGCGACCGCGATCCCGGCGTCGAATATCGCGGCGGCAGGATCCATTGTCCCGCCGGCATTTGGGGTGACTGACAAATTTATGTCCTAAACGGGTTGACAATTTTCTGATTAGGACAATAGTCTAGAAATCGAAATTTCCTGGGTGGAGGATGGAATGACGCGATCATTCCGGGTAACGCGCCGCGCGGCCATCGCGGGCGCGGTCGGTGCCGCTTTGTCCGCGCCGATGATCAACAGGGGCATCTATGCCTTCGCGGCCGATCCGGCGCACGCCTATTCGCGCCGTGCGGTCGACCTCGTCGCATCGTCGCTGGTCATCGACATGCTGGCACCGCTCAAGATCACGACGTCGCCCGCCTATGTCGCGCATCGCCTGACCGACGCCGAAGCCGCCGAATTCCGCGCCAGCGGCATCACCGGCTTTCACAACGCCTATGGCCTTGGCGGCCCCGGCGCGAAGGCGCAGGCGCTCGAATATATGGCCGGCTGGCAGGGTTTCGTCGGGCGCAACAGTCACGTCTTCACGCTCGTCGACACCGCCGACGATCTCGACCGGGCGAAGAGGGACGGCAAATGCGCCGTCATCATGGGCATCCAGAACGCCGACCAGTTCGAGGCGGTCGAGGATGTCGCGACCTTCCGCCGCCTCGGCCTGCGCTGCGCGCAGCTCACCTACAACAGCCAGAACATGATCGGGTCGGGCAGCACCGATCGCGTCGACGGCGGCGTCAGCGACTATGGCGCGGCGATCATCGCGGCGATGGAGGCGGAGCGCATGCTCGTCGACGTGTCGCATTGCGGCGACCGGACGACCCTCGACGCGATTGCGATCGCGCGGGGGCCGATCGCGATCACCCACAGCAATGCCCGCGCGATCGCCGGCCATCCGCGTGCCAAGGCCGACGAGGCGATCCGCGCGCTCGCGGCGAAGGGCGGGGTGATGGGAATCACCGGGGTGCGGATGTTCGTGCGCGCGACCGACCCGACCGACGTCGGGCATATGGCGGACCATGTCGACCATGTCGCGAAGCTGGTCGGGGTCGAGCATGTCGGCATCGGCTCGGACGCTGACCTCAACGGCTATGACGACATGAAGCCCGACGAATATGCGCTGCTGAAAGCGGGCTACAAGGGCAGCTACGCCTTTCGCGACAAGATCGACATCGATGGATTCGACCATCCGCGCAAGGTCTTCGACCTGACCGAGGAACTGATCCGCCGGGGCTATTCCAACGACAACATCGGGGCCGTGCTCGGGGGCAACTTCCGCCGCCTGCTCGCCCAAGTCTGGGGGTAAGACGATGAAAAAGAGGTATTTTGTTGCGGTCAGCCTGATCGCTCTGACGACCGCGGTCCCCGCGCAGGCGCAGGAGGCAGCGGCGACCGGAAGTAGCGGCGAGATCGTCGTCACCGCACAGAAGCGCGTGCAGAACGTGCAGGACGTGCCGATCGCGATCAGCGTCGTCGCGGGCGAGGAACTGCAGGAGCAGGGCTCGGCCTCGCTCGTCGACTATGCGGGCTATGTTCCCGGGATGAACGTCAGCAACAGCGGCACGCCCGGCCAGACGACGATCACCCTGCGCGGCGTCGCGCCGCTCAACGCGGGCCAGACCGTCGGCATCTATCTCGACGACGCGCCGGTCGGATCGAGCGCGCTCTACAACCGCGCCGGGCAGTTCACGATCGACCTGATGCCCTATGACCTCGAACGCATCGAGGTGCTCAAGGGGCCGCAGGGGACGCTCTACGGCGCGAGCTCGATCGGCGGGCTGGTCAAATATGTCACCGTCCAGCCGGACGCGCGGGCGTTCCGCGTGCGCGCCGGGATCGAAGGCTTTGGCATCAAGGGCGGCGACGGTCTCGGCTGGGGCGGGCAGGCGTTCGTCAACGTCCCGGTCGTCGAGGACCAGCTGGCGGTCACCGGCAGCTTCGCCTGGCGCAGCACCCCGGGATGGGTCGGCAGCGTCAACAATGCCGCGCTGAAGGACCAGAATGATTATGAGCAGCGCGGCGGCCGCGTCGCGCTGTTGTGGCAGCCGACGGCCGAACTCAGCGTGAAGCTGGCGGGCATCTGGCAATCGCTCGATTCCGACGGCAACGGGATTTATGCCGCCGACCTCACCGGCGTGCGGCTCGGCGACGGGCGCTCGTACAACAATTACGTCCCCGAATCCTACGACATCGACCTCGATTATTATTCGGCGACGATCGATTATGATTTCGGCGCCGCGACGCTGACCTCGGCGACGACCTACAGCAAGACGCAGAGCCGCCAGCTTCAGGACGCGAGCTATGCCTTCGGCGTGCTCTTCCCGTTCATCACCGATCCGCCGATCGACGCCGGCATCACGCCCTTCCATCTCGACCTCGGGCTCCGCAAATGGACCCAGGAACTGCGGCTCGCCTCGCCGAGCGGTGGCCGCTTCGAATGGATGATCGGCGGCTTCTACACCGACGAGAAAACCAGCAATGCGCAGCTCGTGCATTCCTATGACATGGACGGCAATCTGATCGCTTCGCTCGATCCGCTCGCGACCGTGGGCCTGCCCGCGACCTACAAGGAATATGCGGTCTTCGGGAACGGCACCTTCAAGTTCAGCGACCGGTTCGAAATCACCGCCGGGTTGCGCTGGGCGCGCAACGAGCAGACCTTCCGCCAGATCAGTTCGGGCGCGATTGTCCCGTCCGCCGACGATCCGGGCACCTCGGCCGAGAGCGTGTGGACCTTCTCGGTCAGCCCGCAGTTCCACATCACCCCGGATGCGATGCTCTATGCGCGCGTCGCGACCGGCTATCGGCCCGGCGGCCCGAACGTCATCGTCCCCAACGTCCCGCCGAGCGTCGATGCCGACCGCATGACCAATTACGAGGTCGGGCTGAAGGCCGACCTAGCCGACCGGGCGGTGACGATCGACGTCGCGGGGTTCTGGATGGACTGGACCGACATCCAGGTCACGCGCGCCTTCGGCGGCGTGTCGGGCGGCGCGAACGGCGGCAAGGCGACCAGCAAGGGTTTCGAAGGCAATATCGCGTTCCGTCCCGTGCCGGGGCTGACGATCACCGCGACGGGCAGCTACACCGACGCCGGGCTCAGCGAGGATGTGCCCGAGATCAGCGGCGTCGACGGCGACCGCCTGCCCGCGGTACCCAGGTTCAGCGGCGCGCTGCGCGCCGACTATGAATTCGGGCTCGGCGGCGGCACGCGGGGCAGCTTCGGCGCGGGCATCCGCCATGCGAGCAGCCGGCTCTCGCTGGTCGAGAGCGACCCGCTCGTCGCGCGTGCCAGACCCTATACGTCGGTCGATCTCAACGCGTCGCTGGTGTTCGACGACCACTGGACGCTGCGGGCCTATGCGCGCAATCTGCTCGACAACAAGGGCGAGATGGCGCGCACGACGATGGCCGACGGACTCAACCGGCCGAGTTTCCTCGCCATCTCGCCGTTGCAGCCCCGGACGATCGGCGTCGCGCTCGACATGGCCTTTTGACGCGAACGGAGTGAAAAAGATGAATGCCCCCCTCGGCAGGCTGGCCGACAGCCTGACACTGCCGCAACCCTATCTCCTGTTCCTCGGCGATACGACCGAGGCGGGCTATGCCAAGACCGCCTTCGGCCTCGCCGACTGGGCCGCGGACCGCTGCGTCGGCGAATGGTCGGCGCCCGGCTGCACGGTCAGCACCGGCCTGCCGCGCCTGTCGCCCGCCGATGCCCGCGCGGCCGGGGCCCGGTCGCTGGTGATCGGCGTTGCGAACCAGGGGGGCGTCATCGGCGATACGTGGGTGGCGGTGCTGGTCGAGGCGATGGAGGCCGGGCTCGACATCGTCAGCGGCCTGCACACCAGGCTGACGAGCGTTCCCGCGCTCGTCGAGGCCGCCCGGCGGACCGGGCGGCGGCTGATCGACGTCCGCACCCCGCCGCCGACGATCCCCATCGGCAACGGGCGCAAGCGCAGCGGCAAGCGGCTGCTCACCGTCGGCACCGATTGCGCGCTCGGCAAGAAATATACCGCGCTGGCGCTGCACCGGGCCTTTCGCGAACGCGGCATCGACGCCGACTTTCGCGCCACCGGCCAGACCGGCATCATGATCGCCGGCGGCGGCGTGCCGATGGACGCGGTGGTTTCGGATTTCGAGGCCGGGGCGGCGGAAATGCTCAGCCCCGACGCGCCCGACGACCATTGGGACCTGATCGAGGGGCAGGGATCGATCTTCAACCCCGCCTATGCCGCGGTGTCGCTCGGCCTGCTGCACGGCAGCCAGCCCGACGTGTTCGTCGTCTGCCACGACCCGACCCGCAAGGTGATCCTGGGAATGGAGAATTTCGCCCTGCCGAGCATCGAGGAGGTGATCGACCTGACAGTCCGGCTCGGCAGCCGCACCAATCCCGCGATCCGCTGCGGCGGTGTCAGCCTCAACACCTCGATCTTCGACGCCGACGGCGCCGAAGCGCTGATGGCGGCCGAGCGCAACCGGCTCGGCCTGCCGGTCGCCGACCCGATCCGCGGCGGTCCGGGCTTCGCCGCGCTCGTGGACGCCATTCTCGCATGACGGCGGGCGCGGCGAACCCCAACTGGTTCCAGCGCTTCCTGCTCCCTGGCTTCGCGCTGAAAGCCGTCATCATCGGCGGCGGCTATGCGACGGGGCGCGAGCTTGCCGAATATTTCGTGCCCTCGGGGCCGTGGGGCGGGCTCGCCGCGATGCTGCTCGCGACCGGCATCTGGAGCGTCATCGCCGCGCTGACCTTCGCGCTCGCGCGCCAACTCGGCGCATATGATTATCGCGCCTTCTTCAAGGGGCTTCTCGGCCCCGCCTGGGTCGCGTTCGAGGCGGCCTATATCGTCTTCGTCATCTTGATCCTCGCAGTGTTCGGCGCGGCGGCGGCGGCGATCGGCGCCGCCACCTTCGGCTGGCCCGAATGGGCGGGATCGGCGCTGCTGGCGGTGGCGATCGTCGCGGTCACCGCCTGGGGGACGGGCGCCGTCGAGCAGATGTTCAAATATGTCTCGATCCTTCTCTATACCGTCTACGGCCTGTTCCTGATCCTTGCGCTCGCCAGCTTCGGCGGGCTGATCGGGCAGGGGTTCGCCGCCGCGCCGCCGCCATCGGCAGGCTGGATGGCGGGGGGCATCACCTATGCGAGCTACAATATCGTCGGCGCGGTGGTTATCCTGCCGGTGCTGCGACATCTGACCAGCCAGCGCGACGCGGTCGTCGCGGGGCTGATCGCGGGGCCGCTGTCGATGCTGCCGGCGATCCTCTTCTTCGTCGCGATGATCGCCTTCTATCCCGCGATCGGGGCAGAGACCCTGCCGTCCGATTTCCTGCTGCGCCAGATGAAGGTGCCGGGCTTTCACATCCTGTTCCAGATGATGATCCTCGCGGCGCTGCTCGAAAGTGGCGCGGGCGCGGTGCACGCGATCAACGAGCGTATCTCGGGCGCGGTCGAGAGCCGGGGTCGGCCTGCGCTCGGCGCCGGCGCGCGGGCGCTGATCGGCGCGGTGATCCTGACCGGCTGCATGTTCGTCGCGGGCGAGATCGGCCTCGTCGAGCTCATCGCCAGCGGATACCGCTTCCTCGCCTGGCTGTTTCTCGCCGTCTTTGTCGTGCCGCTCATCACTCTCGGCACCTGGCGCCTGCTGCGTCCGTCGTCTGCTCCTCGAAGGGAGGTCTTGCCATGAAACCCGTTCGCCTGCTTGCCCTGTCGCTGCTGCTGTCGGCGGCCGCGCCCGTCTGGGCCGACCCGCCCGCCGACATTGGCGAAAGCGTCGAGGTGCTGCGGCAGAAGGTCGGCGCGCCCGGCGTCTCGATCGCGATCGTCGAGGACGGCAGGACCACGCTCGCGCGCGGCTGGGGCGTTCGCAAGCTCGGCGAGAGCGCGCCCATCGACGGTCAGACGATCTTCCAGACCGGATCGACCGGCAAGGCGATGACCGCCGCGGCGCTCGCGGTGCTCGTCGACGAAGGTCGGATCGGGTGGGACGACCCGGTGATCGAGCATATGCCGTGGTTCCGGATGTACGACCCGTGGGTAACGCGCGAGATCACGATCCGCGACCTGCTCGTCCACCGCAGCGGACTGGGACTGGGGCAGGGCGACCTGATGTTCGTGCCGCGCACCAGCCTGACCCGCAGGCAGACCGCCGAACGCGTCGCGTTCCTCAAGCCCCGGACGAGCTTCCGTTCGGCCTATGCCTATGACAATATCCTCTATGCGGTCGCGGGGCAGTTGATCGAGGAGGTCACTGGTCAGACCTGGGAGGATTTCACCCGCGAGCGCGTGCTGCGCGCGGGCGGCATGAAGAATGCGACGAGCGACAGCGAAGACCGCTTCCGCATCGCGAACCGGAGCTGGCCGCACGCGCGCCTGTCGGGCGTGCTGCGCGGGATCGGGCCGCAGCAGGCGCTCGACGAGCGCGACGAGCTCGGCCGCAACGGCGCGCCCGCGGGCGGCCTCGCGCTCAGCGCCGAAGATATGGCGGCGTGGCTCAATATCCAGCTCGCGCACGGCGCGCTCCCCGACGGCAAGCGATTGTTCAGCGAGAAGCAGGCGGCCGAGATGTGGGCGCCGGTGACACCGATGCCGATCACCCCGCTGCCCGATACGCTGAAACCCGCGCAGCCGACGCAGCAGGCCTATGCGCTCGGCTGGCAGGTGCAGGACTATCGCGGCCACCGCATCATCCAGCATAGCGGCGGCGTTTTCGGGTCGATCACCCGCGTCGTGATGATCCCCGACAAGAATGTCGGTTTCGCGATCATGATGAACAGCGAGGACAGCGGCATGCTGCTCGGCCTGACCTACGAACTGCTAGACCATTATCTGGACCAGCCCGACTATGGCTGGACCCGGAAATGGGAGGATTGGTATCAGGCGCGGCTCGCGGGTGGGGTCGAATATCTCAAGCAGGCGAAGGCGTCGCCCGCCAAATCGGGCCCGTCGCTGCCGCTCGCGGGCTATGCGGGGCGCTACCGCGATCCCTGGTATGGCGACGTCGTGATCGGGGCGGGCGCGAAGGGGCTGAGCATCGACTTCACCTCGACGCCGCGGATGGCGGGGCGCCTCAAGCATTGGCAGTATGACAGCTTTGTCACCGATTTCGACGATCCGGCGATAGAGCCCGCCTATGTCACCTTCGCGCTCGATGCCGGGGGCAAGGTGACCGGGGTGACGATGAAAGCGGTCAGCCAGATCGCCGATTTCAGTTGGGACTATCACGACCTCGACCTGAAGCCTGTGGAGGACAAGAAGTGAAACGCATCGCCATTCTGCTCGGCGCGACCGCGCTCGCCGCCTGTTCGACCGGCGGCGACAAGCCGAAGGCCGCCGAGGCACCGCTGCACAGCCGGATGCTCGTGCTCGACACCCACCTCGACACGCCGCTCCATTTCGATCGGCAGGGATGGAATTTCGCCGACCGCCACATCCTCGCGACCGACCTGTCGCAACTCGACATCCCGCGGATGAAGGACGGCAATCTCGATGGCGGCTTCTTCGCCATCTACACCGATCAGGGACCGCTGACCGCGGCGGGCTATGCCGCCGCGCTCGCGCACGCTCGCAAGCGTTCGGACAGCATCGACCGGATGATCGCCGCCAACAGCGGCGCCATCGGCGCGGCGCGCACCGCCGACGATGCGCGGCGGCTCGACAGGGAAGGCAAGCTGATCGCCTTCAAGTCGATAGAGAACAGCTATCCGCTGGGCGAGGACCTGTCGCTGCTCAGCGAGTTCTACGACAAGGGCGTGCGTCTCGCGGGGCCGGTGCACGGGCTCAACAACCAGTTCGCCGACAGCGCGACCGACAAGCCGCGCTGGAACGGCCTCAGCCCGCTCGGCGAAAAGTGGGTGGCCGAGATGAACCGGCTCGGTATCGTCATCGACGCGAGCCATTCGTCCGATGCAACCTTCGATCAACTGCTCGCGCTGTCGAAATATCCGATCCTGCTTTCGCATTCGAGCCTGCGTTCGGCGCATAATCACCCGCGCAACCTCGACGAGGGGCGGCTGAAGGCGCTTGCGGCGAAGGGCGGCGCGATGTGCATCTCGACCATCTACATGTCGGAGATGAAGATGTCGCCGCCGCGCGCGAAGCTGTTCGCCGACTATGAGCGGATCGGCGAACTGGCCCCCGAAGCGCAGGCCGAACTGACGCGCCAGTGGCGCGAACTCGACAAGACCGAAACGATGTGGGCGGCGGACTTCGAGGATTATATGAAGATGGTGCTGCGCGCGATCGAGGTCGGCGGCGTCGATCATGTCTGCTTCGGAGCTGACTGGGACGGCGGCGGCGGGCTGAAGGGGATCGAGGATATTTCGGCGCTGCCGAAGGTCACCGAACGGCTGAAGCAGGCAGGCTATTCGGACGCCGATATCGAGAAGATGTGGAGCGGCAACATCCTGCGCGTCCTGGCCACACAGGGGAAGTAGCCGCCGGCGGTTATTTTTCGGGCCGTGGTCGCGGTTGCTTGAACAGCGCCGACGCCAGCGCGATCTTGCCCGTCCAGGTCTTGCCATAAGTCGGCGGGCGCGGCGCGGAGATGCGGTGATCCGGTTTGCCGGCATGCCCGTGACCTATGGCGTCAACATGAGTTTCAAGTTCCGATAGGCGCCCGCATTTGGCGCGGCGGCAGCCGTGCGCCATTCCCGCTTCGTGGCCGGACGCGGACGAAGCCCGCTTCCGGCCATTCGACCGTTCTCCGTCCGGTAAGGCGATGTCGAGATCGACATAGAGCAGGCCGAGTTCACCATAGCGGTCAAACCTCCCTCTCATGCTATGATCGGTCGGCGCAGCCGGCGCGCGGCTCATGGCGACGGAGGAGGACGCATGGCGAAGCATCGCATCTATTCGGTCAGCGTCGCGAGCGTTTATCCCCACTATATCGCCAAGGCGGAGAAAAAGGGGCGCACCAGGGCCGAGGTGGACGAGATCATCCGTTGGCTGACGGGATACAGCCAGAAGGCGCTGGACGATCGACTGGCGAAGCAGACGAGCTTCGAGGATTTCTTCGCCCAGGCGCCTCGAATGAATCCCTTGCGATCGCTGGTTACGGGCGTGATTTGCGGCGTTCGTCTCGAAGAGATTCAGGAGTCGACGATGCGGGAGATCCGTTATCTCGACAAGCTCGTCGACGAACTGGCCCGCGGGAAGGCCATGGCGAAAATCCTGCGCGGATAGTTCGAAGGAACTGCCCGGGTTCATCAGCCTTACCTTGCGTTGCGATCAATCTTGATCGACTTTTTCGATGAGAATGACGATTTTTATGAAGCTGATGAATTGAGCTTGCCGGTCTAACAGGGGGTATCGCCATTTCGAGAGGAGGAACTGCCATGACCAAGACGCATCCCGACGCCGGCCAGTGCCCGGTTTCCCATCTGACGACGGCATTCGGCGCGCCCGTGCCCGACAATCAGGACAGCCTGACCGCCGGCCCGCGCGGCCCGTTGCTCGCCCAGGACGTGTGGCTCAACGAGAAACTCGCCAATTTCGTGCGTGAGGTGATCCCGGAGCGGCGCATGCACGCCAAGGGTTCGGGCGCCTTCGGCACCTTCACCGTGACTCACGACATCAGCCGCTACACCCGCGCGAAAATCTTCAGCGAAGTGGGCAAGAAGACCGAGATGTTCGCGCGCTTCACCACCGTCGCGGGCGAGCGCGGCGCGGCCGACGCCGAGCGCGACATCCGCGGCTTCGCGCTGAAATTCTACACCGAGGAAGGCAATTGGGACATGGTGGGGAACAACACCCCGGTCTTCTTCCTGCGCGACCCGCGCAAATTCCCCGACCTCAACAAGGCGGTGAAGCGCGACCCGCGCACCAACATGCGCAGCGCCACCAACAACTGGGATTTCTGGACGCTGCTGCCCGAGGCGTTCCACCAGGTGACCGTCGTGATGTCCGACCGCGGCATCCCGAAAAGCTATCGCCACATGCACGGTTTCGGCAGCCACACCTACAGCTTCTGGAACGAGGCGGGCGAGCGCTTCTGGGTCAAGTTCCACTTCAGGACCCAGCAGGGCATCGCGAACCTGACCGATGCGGAGGCGGCGGCGCTGGTCGGCGGCGACCGCGAATCGCACCAGCGCGACCTGTACGAGGCGATCGAGCGCGGCGATTTCCCGAAATGGACGATGTATGTCCAGATCATGCCGGAGGCCGATGCCGAGACCTATCGCTTCCACCCCTTCGACCTGACCAAAGTGTGGTACAAGGCGGACTATCCGCTGATCGAGGTCGGTGAGTTCGAACTCAACCGCAATCCGGACAATTTCTTCGCCGATGTCGAACAGAGCGCTTTCGCGCCGTCAAACCTGGTGCCGGGAATCGGCGTGTCGCCCGACCGGATGCTGCAGGCGCGCCTGTTCAACTATGCCGATGCCCAGCGTTACCGGCTCGGGGTCAACTATCACCAGATTCCGGTCAACGCCGCGCGCTGCCCGGTGATGAGCAACCAGCGCGACGGCGCGGGACGGGTCGACGGCAATTACGGCAGCCGCCCGCATTACGAGCCGAACAGCTTCGGCCAGTGGCAGCAGCAGCCCGACTATGGCGAACCGCCGCTGCGCATCAGCGGCGACGCGGCGCACTGGAATTTCCGCGACGACGACGATGATTATTTCACCCAGCCGCGCAAGCTGTTCCAGCAGATGCGCCCGGAGCAACAGCAGGTGCTGTTCGACAATACGGCGCGGGCGATGGGCGATGCGCCGGCCTTCATCAAGCAGCGGCACATCGACAATTGCACCCGCTGCGACCCCGCCTATGGGGCCGGCGTCGCCGCGGCGCTGGGGATGACCGTCCGGCCTGCGGCCGAATTGCCGGCCGAGCCCGAAACGCCGCCGCAGAATTCGCGGCGTCAGGCTGCAACGATCGGGGGCTGACCGAAGCCGTCCTCCGACGCCGGCCGGGCAAGCGATCTCCGGCCATCGGCAAGGCAAGCCGATGGCTGGAGGTCGCTCCGACGCCTACGGCTCCTCACAAAGACGGTGATCCTTCCGGCCGCCAGCAGCGGACAGCTATCGAAGTTGACCGGCCTCATTTCGCGGAATTTGAGAGGATTTGCGACAATCTCTCTGTTGCTATTGAGAATCGTTCTGGATAGGGCGACTGCCATCGCGCTGTGCAACGGAACCTTTCGCCTATCATGTCCCGATCATCGTCACGTCAAGCCGGTCCGAAGCGCGGGCGCAAGGCTTTTTGGCTGAAACAGCTTCACACGTGGCACTGGATGAGCTCGGCGATCTGTCTGATCGGGCTGCTGCTGTTCGCGGTCACCGGCTTCACGCTGAACCATGCCGCCGATATCGAGGCGGCGCCGCAGGTGTCGGCGCGGACGGCGCAATTGCCCCCCCCGCTGCTCGATCAGCTCGCCAGGGCGGCCCCCGCCGGCGAGGCGGATGAAAAGGCGCCGCTGCCCCCGTCCGTCGCCGCGTGGGTCGAGGCGCATTTCCCCGTCAAGGTGTCGGCCGATGCCGAATGGTCGGACGGCGAAGTCTATCTGCCCGCGCCGCGTCCGGGCGGCGACGCCTGGGTCGCGATCGACCGCGCCACCGGTGCTGTCAGCGCGGAGATTACCGACCGCGGCTGGATCTCCTACCTCAACGACCTGCACAAGGGGCGCAATTCGGGCGGCGCGTGGAGCCTGTTCATCGACATCTTCGCCTTCGCCTGCCTGGTCTTCGCGATCACCGGGCTGTTCCTGCTTCAGCTTCACGCGGCCAAGCGCAGATCGACCTGGCCGATCGTCGCGGCCGGGCTTGCGATCCCCGCCGCAATCGCCATCGTCTCTATTCACTAGGAGGGCAACAGCCATGACTTCACCCATGCGGACGATCCTGATCGGCGGAACGCTGTCAGCCGTACTCGCGGCCCCGGCGCTGGCCGCCGCGCCGGGCACGATGGACGTGACCGTCACCATCCCGCGGCTCAAGGTCGCCGAATATCATCGGCCCTATGTCGCCATCTGGGTGGAGAAGGAGGGGGCCCCGGCCAAGACGGTCGCGGTCTGGTACGATTACGACATGAAGAATGGCGAGGGCACGAAATGGCTTCGCGACGTTCGCCAGTGGTGGCGCGTCTCGGGCCGCTCGATGACCTTCCCCGCGAACGGCATCACCGGCGCGACGCGCGCACCCGGGACGCACAAGGTCAGTTTCTCGCGCGCGCAGCTCGGCGCGACGGCGCCGGGGCAATATACGCTGGTCATAGAGGCGGCGCGCGAGGTCGGGGGACGCGAACTGCTGCGCATCCCCTTTACCTGGCCGGCGAAGGCTGGTGCGGGCGGCCGCGCTGCGGGCACCAGCGAGCTGGGCGCCGTCTCCATCTCATTCCGTTGATACGAAAGGGCGAACGATGAAGAAGCGAATCCTGGGACTGGCGGCGACGATCGCCTTGTCGGCGCTGGCCGTGACGCCGGCAAGCGCGCATCGACAGTGGATGATGCCGTCGGCGACCGTGCTGTCGGGTGATGACGTCTGGGTCACCGTCGATGCGGCGGTGTCGAACGACCTCTTCTATTTCGAGCACCAGCCGCTGCGGCTCGACGGGATCAAGGCCTGGGCGCCCGACGGCAGCGAGGCGCAGATCGAACATGGTTCGACCGGCCGCTATCGCAGCACGTTCGACGTCCATCTGACGCAGAAGGGGACGTGGAAGATCGGAACCGCGTCGGACGCGCTGATGGGCAGCTATGACCTGAACGGCAAGACCGAGCGCCTGCCGCGCGGCACCACCACCGCCAACCTTGCCGAGCGGCTGCCCGCCGGCGCGAGCAATGTGCGGACGGCGGAATCGAACAACCGCAACGAGATTTTCGTCACCGTCGGCGAACCGACGACGACGGTGTTCCAGACGACCGGCAAGGGGATCGAGCTGGTCCCGGTGACGCATCCGAACGACCTTTATGCGGGCGAGGCGGCGACCTTCCAGTTCCTGCTCGACGGCAAGCCCGCGGCGGGCCTGACGGTGACCGTGATCCCCGGCGGCATCCGCTATCGCGACCAGCTCGGCCAGATCGACCTGACGACCGGTACCGACGGCCGCGTCACGGTGACGTGGCCCGAGGCGGGCCTCTATTGGGTCAACGTCACCACGCCGCGTGCCGAGCAGGGCGAAGAGGGCGCGGCGCCGGCCCAGCCGCAGCGCCGGGCGAGCTATGTCACGACGCTCGAGGTGATGGCGCCCTGAACGACCGCGTCCTCATCCCGCGGGCGCTGACCCCCGCCGCCTTTGCGAAGCGCGATGCGCCGGCGGGGATCGAGCGCTTTTCGGGAACCAGCATGGGGACCGACTGGAGCCTGCAGGCCGTTGCGCCGCCGCGCGATGCGGCGGACGTCGTCCAGCGCGCGCTCGACCTCGTCGTCGCGCAGATGAGCCAGTGGGAGCCGGACTCCGACCTGTCGCGCTTCAACTGCGCCCCGGCCGGGACGTGGCAGGCGGTCCCGCCCGAACTGGTGCAGGTCGTCGAGGCGGCGCTCGCCATCGCCGACGCCAGCGGCGGCGCTTTCGATCCGGGACTGGGGCGGCTGACCGAGGCGTGGGGTTTCGGCAGCGCGGGGCCGGTGGCGGCGCGCCCGGCCCCCTCGATCGCCGCGCCGCGCGGCGGCATCGCCTTCGACCGGCAGGCCGGGAAGCTGCGCCGCGAGGAGGGCGCATCGCTCGATTTGTCAGGCATCGCCAAAGGCTATGGCGTCGACCTCGCGGCCGAGCGGCTGCGCGACGCCGGCGTGCGCCATTTCCTGATCGAGGTGGGGGGTGAGCTGCGGGGCGAGGGGATCAGGCCCGACGGTCATCCATGGTGGGTCGATGTCGAGCCACCGCCCGGTTGGAACGGGCTGCCCTGGCGCATCGCGCTGCACGACCTGTCGGTGGCGACGTCGGGCGATTATCGGCGCGGTCTGGAGATAGAGGGCCGCCGCTATTCGCACAGCTTCGATCCGCGCACCGGTCTGCCGATCCGCAACGGCATATCGTCGGCGACGGTGATCCATCGCAGTTGCATGATGGCCGACGGCTGGGCGACCGCGCTGACCGTCGCCGGGCCGGCGGCGGCGCTCGACATGGCCGACGCCCACGGGCTCGCCGCCTGCCTGATCGCGGACGAGCGCGAATATGTGTCGCGCGCGTGGCGCGCGATGCTCGATTGAGCGGCTTCGCTATCCGCGCAGGATGAAGGGGATTTCGACGACGCCCTTGACGCGCACGGCTTCGCCGTTGCGGATGGTCGGTGCCCAGCGCCACTTCCGCACCGCGCGCAGCGCGGCTTCGTCCAGGCGCGGAAAGCCGCTGGTTCGCGCGACGCTGATCGCCGCGACGGATCCGTCGACGCCCAGCGTCACCGACAGAAGCACCGTTCCCTGCTCGCGGTGGCGGCGACTTTCGGTCGGATAGCGCGGCGGAGGCCCCGACAGCATGCGCGTCGCAAGATCGTCGGCCTGGATCGTCGACGGCGGTGCCGGCGGAGCGGGCGGCGCCGGGGGAGCGGCCGGAACGGAAACCGCGATCGGCGCGGCCGGTTCGGGGTCGGGAACCGCAATCTGCACCGGCCGGGGATTGGGCAGCACGACCAGCGGCTGCGGCATGGTGGCGCGCGGCTGTGGCGGCGGCGGCGTCTCGGCGGGTGCGGGCGGGGGCGGTGGCGGCGCCATCGACAGGTTGACCACCGCCAGCCTGGTCGCCTTCGTGTGCGCGTGGCGAATCCCGCTGTGGACGAGCGCGGCGATCAGCACCGCGGTCAGCAACAGCGCCAGTCCGGCGGCGATCGGGTTGGGGCGCGATGTCTCGCCATAGCGATGCACGGCGGCGCCGTCGGGGCCTCCGGCCGCCTCGACCGGGCGGGCGGAACGAGGCAGGGGCACGGCGGCGAAGCGCTCTCGAGCCTCGCGTTCAGGTTTCCGACCAGCGTCGCAGCAGGTTGTGGTAGACGCAGGTGAGTTGAAGGACAGCATCATTATCGGCCCCATCGAGGGTGAGTTTCTGGATCGCCGTATCCAGTTCGAGAAGCATCCGCCGCAGGCTTTCTTCCCGCACCAGGCTTTGAATCCAGAAAAAGGATGCGATGCGTGCGCCGCGTGTCACCGGTTCGACGCGGTGCAGGCTGCTCGAAGGATAGAGGATGGCGTCCCCCGCTGGCAGCGCGACGCGATGCTCGCCATAAGTATCGCTGATGACCAGCGCGCCGCCCTCATACTCGGTCGGATCGTTGAGGAAGAGGGTGCAGGACAGGTCCGACCGCAGATGTTCGTCCTCTCCCAGACGCATCACCGCACCGTCGACGTGGAAACCATATTCGCCGCCGCCCGCATAGCGGTTGAAGCGCGGTGGCAGGATCTTGCGCGGCAGCGCGGCGGCGAAGAACAGCGGCGATCGCTGCAGCGCGGCGAGCACCGTGGCTCCCAGTTCGGCCTTCAGCGGCAGGTTATCGGGCAATTGCTCGTTGCGCTTGACGCGGGCGCCCTGCGCTCCGACCGTCTCGCGCCCGTCGGTCCACTCGGCGCCGTCGAGCCGGGTGCGGACCGCCGCCACCTCCTCGGCCGACAGGATGTTCGGAATATGCAGCAACATGCCGATCCAGATCCTTTCAAACGGCGAAGGCGGGGGCGCGCCACGTCCCCCGCCCAGGCCCGTTCCGCGCCGACCTAGAACCGGAAGTCGGCGCTGAACAGGAAGGTTTGCGGCTGCCCCGGCGTGTAGCGATAGCCGCTCTTGTTGATCGCCGCGACATAATGTTTGTCGAACAGGTTATAGGCATTCACCCGCAGCGTGACATTGTCGTTGACCGCATAGCCCAGCAGCGCGTCGACGACCGTGTAGCCCTGGGTGCGGGGCGGCGTGCCGGCCGCGCCGTCGGTCCCGCGCCGCATTCCGCTGGTGTAGCGGACGCCGCCGGCAATCTCGAGCCCGAAGGGCGCGCGATAGCTGGTCCATGACGAGAAGCTGTCGTCGGGGGCGTAGGTCAGGCCGGTGCTGCCGTCGACCGCGACCGCGCCGCCGATCGTGACCTTGGTCTTCTGATGCCCGTATCCGGCGGAGATCGACCAGTCGTCGGTGATGTTGCCCACGACCGACAGTTCGAAGCCCCGCACGCGCTTCGATCCGCTCTGGATGTCGGACGGGTCGGCGGCGTTGACCTCGTTCAGCACCTTGGTCTGGAACACCGCCGCGTTGAAGGCGAGTGCGCCGTCCAGTGCGTCCAGCTTGACGCCGGCCTCGATCGTCTTGGCCTTTTGGGGAGCGAAGTCCGGGTTGTTGGCGCTGTTGCCAGTGGCCAGGGTGAAGTTGTCGCCGCCCGGGGGCTGCTGCGACAGTGCATAGTTCACATAGAGGCTGACCGGCTCGCTGGGCTTCAGCACCGCTCCCAGCTTCCAGTTGAACAGCGTGTCCTTGGCCGTCAGGTCGGCGGTGGTCACGATCGAGCCCACGGGCGCGGTACCGCAGGGCACGGCGCCGCGGCCGGTTCCGTTGTTGCAGACGGCCGTGCTGACATAGGTCGTCTTGTAATGATCGAGGCGAATGCCGCCGGTCACCAGCAAGAGCCCGTCGAAGAATTTCGCGGTGTCGAAGGCATAGAAGGCCAGCGTATTCGTCTTGCCCCGCGAAGCGGTGCCGTTGCGCGAATGGGTGTAGTTGCTCGTGTCGTTCCAGTCGGGATCGTAGAGATTGGCGACCGGCAGGGTGCCCGAGGAACTGTGGCCGTAGGTGATCTGCTTTTCGCTGGTGATCTCGGCACCGACGCTCAGATTATGCTCGATCGCTCCGGTCGCGAAATCGGCCCTCAGGTTGAGCTGGTCGGTCAGGATGCGGTTTCGCGCATCGCGGATCGTGGGGTTGCCGCGCGTCATCGTATAGGCGGACAGGTCGTTGGGGTTCGCAGGATCGCCGACGATGTTGGCGCCCGTCGACATGAATGCGGTCAGCAGATAATCCTGCCTGGTCTCGCCCCAGCGCGCGACGTTGGACAGCCGCACATTGTCGGAGAAATCATGTTCGAAGATGAATGTCGCCATCTGCGCCCTGACGTCGTCATGATCCTTGCGCGTGCCGTAGAAATTCCTTGAATCGACGGGATGGCCGGCCAGCGCTTCCTGTCCGGACTGGGGCTGCCATCCGGGCAGGGCGATCGTCGGGACATAGCCGTCGGGAATATTGTCCTGATCAACATAGAGCAGGTTGAGATAAGCGCGGGTCGCGGTTTCGAGGCCGAAGCCGAGCGAGGCGGCGAGACCGAGCCGCTGGTTCTCGACATGATCGCGGCCGGGAACATCGCTGTCCTGCCACAGGACATTCAGCCGCAACGCGCTGTTGCTCAGGTCGCCCAGCGTCTGGTTGACGTCGGCCGTCACGCGCTTCTGCCCGTCGACGCCAACCGAGAGCGTGCCCGACAGCGCGCTTTCGAGCGACGCCCGCTTCGACACCATGTTGATCGCGCCCGTCGGTGCGGTGCGGCCATTGTCGGTGCCCGCCGGTCCTTTCTGAACCTCGACCGCTTCGGTGTTGAAGATGTCGCGCGAGATCGAACCCAGATCGCGGATGCCGTCGACGAAGATGCTGTTCGACGTGTCGAAGCCGCGCATGCGGATCGCGTCGCCGCTCGTCGTATTGCCGTTCTCGCCGGCATAGAAGGTGCCGACGCCGGGGCTGTTGCGCAGCACCTCGGTCAGCGTCGTCGCCCCCTGTTCGTTGAACAGCTGCTTGTCGATCACCTGGATCGTCTGGGGCGTGTCGCGCAGCGGCTGCGTGAATTTCGGCGAGGACGGACGGTCGACCTTATAGCCTTCGTCGTCGATCGCGGTGTCGGTCACGGTGACCCCGCCGAGCCGTGGCGCCTTCGCTTCCGATCCGCTGTCCTGAGCAGCCGCGGGCGAAACGGCGAGACCGAAGCAACCCAGAGCCAGATAGGCCGGCGCCGCTGCCGCCAGTGATTCACGCAAACGCAAGAATGACATTCATGCCCCCTTTTTGATCCATGATGGAAATAATGGCGCGCTATTGCGAGTCATTCGCGAGAAATGCAAGCGCCTTTTTACATTCCGTCGGCATTTCGCGCACCAAGGCGCCGATCCAGGCGGTTCACGAGGCTTCTTGTCATGCAGTAAATTGAAACCGCGACGCAGTAGTATGCGAGGATTGTCGCGCGTCGGGCGCGCTATGCCGGCGCTTCGCTATCCTTGCAGGGGACGACCTCGACCACCAGGTCGCCCGCTTGCAGCGCCTGGGCTTCGGGCTCCCAGAAGCCGTAGGGCTTGCCGCCGCGATAGAGGCGCAGGCCGCGCCCGCCGCTGGCGAGCGTATCAAGGCCGCGGCCGATCTCCTCGGGGCTGACCCGGCGCTCGCTCAGCTGCACCCGGCCGCCGGCGGCCGCCAGATCGGCCATATAGTCGGCGACATGCGCGCCCTCGGCCGACCCCGCGAGAAGCAGGCCGGTGAAGCTGACCGGGTTGATGACGTTGTTGGCGCCCGCCTGCCGCGCGAGCAGTTCATTGTCCTGGGTGCGGATGACGACGCTGATCGGAACGTGCGGCGCGAGATGGCGCACGGTGAGCACGATCAGGATCGAGGTGTCGTCGCGCCCGGCGGAAACGAGCACGCTCTTCGCTTCGTTGATGCGGATGTGCAGCAGCGTGTCGTCGTTCGACGCGTCGCCCTCCATCACGTTGCAGCCCATATGCTCGGCGGCGGCGACGCGGCCGCGCGCCGGGTCGATGACGACGATCTTCGACGGATCGGTGCCGCGCACGATCAGTTCCTTGACGGCTTCGCTGCCGCTGACGCCGAAGCCGAGAACGACGATATGGTTGGTGAGCTTTGCCTGGATGCGGGCCATGCGCCATTTTTCCCATGTGCGTTTGAGGACGAATTGATAGGCGGTGCCGACGAAGATGAAGAGCACGGCGATGCGGATCGGCGTGATCACCACCGCCTCGACCAGCCGCGCCCGGTCGGACACCGGGGTGATGTCGCCGAAGCCGGTGGTGGTGACCGAGATCATCGTGAAATAGACGACATCGAGGAAACTGATGGCACCGTCCTCGTGATCGACCAGCCCGTCGCGCCCGACCCAGTGGATCGCCACCGCGATCCCGATCAGCAGGAAGGCGACACCCAGCCGTGTGACCAGGTCGGCCCAGATCGGCCAGCGGGTCGCGCGGCGCAGGACGTCGAACTGGCGCTGGACGCTCCGGGGTAGTCGTCTGGCCATCGGCGGCTATCGGGGCGGCAACTGCTTCATCGGATCGACAGGTATCCGATTCTTCCTGAGCTGGAAATGGAGTTGCGGCGACTGGACCTGGCCGCTCGCGCCGGCGCGGCCGATCACGGCGCCGGCCTTCACCGCCTGCCCGCGCTGCACCGCGATTTCGCCCGCGTGGCCATAGGCGCTCATCCAGCCGCCGCCATGGTCGATCAGGATCAGGCCGCCATAGACGGCGATTTCGTCGCCGGCATAGGCGACGACGCCGTCCGCCGCGGCGTGGATCGGTGTCCCCTGCGCTGCGGCGATGTTGATGCCGTCGTTGACCTTGCCGGGCGCCAGCGGACCGAAGCGGGCGATGATCGGACCGGTGAGCGGCCAGCGGAAGCGGCCGGAAAAGGCGGCCGGCGCCGCGATTGCCGTCGTCACCGGGTGTTTTGGCACCGCGCTGGCCGCGGCAGGCCGCCCGCTTTCGGCGAGCGCGGGCTGGCTGCCCGTCGCGATGTCGTCGATGTCGAGCGTGAAGGATGCTGCGCGTGCCGCCACGTTGACGGCACGCGGCGATTGGGCTCGTGCCTCGGCCGGCAGGCGCAGCCGCTGGCCGACGCGCAGGATATAGGGTTCGCCGAGCGCGTTGATCGTGACGACCTCCCCCCAGTCGACGCCATAGGCCTGTGCGATGCCGATGCCCGTCTCCCCCGCCGCGACGCGATGATAGAGGCCCGCGGGAATGCGGAGCGTCTGGCCGGGATGCAGCGTGTAGGGCGGCGCGAGGTCGTTCTCCATCGCGATCGCCTCCGAACCCGCGCCCGTCATCGCGCCGATCGCGCGCAGCGTATCGCCCGGCCGCACGGTGTAGGTGCCGGCGGTCACTGCGCGCGCGTCGGCGGTGACGGGTTTCAGCGTCCAGGTCTGCCGCGCGTCGCCACCGACGACCTCGCCCAGCGAGCGCCGTTCGAAATCGTCACGCGCGGTAGACGGCGCCGGCGCGCTGGCTACCGGTGCGGTCGCGCGCGGTGTCGGCGACGTGGCCGCTGGAATACAGCCGCCCAGCAATGCCGCGCCCACAAGCGGCCCGATACGGTGAATAAGCGCCCCCACACCGCTTCCTTGCCAAAGCCAGGCGGCGAACGCCAGTCATCTGTTTCATTTTGGAACAGAAACTGAGTGATCGGAGGGCATGGGACGCCCGTTTCAGCGAAGCGGATCGCGAAAATACCCGTGTGCTCCCGCGGAGGCGGGAGCCCAGCGCAAAGCAAAGCCGGCGTCGGCGTCAAGACGCTCTACGGTCTATGGGGAGTCGGCGTTCGGCGCGCTGCCTCGTCCGTCATACTGAACTCGTTCAGCATCCATGGCCGAACCTTCCCTTTTGTGCCGACTTTCAGGCGAGGGCGGACCATGGACCCTCGGACCGGGTCCGGGGCGGGCTCTGAAACAAGTTGGCGCATATGTCCTTCAGGCAAGTCAGGAGCTGTTCCCCGGCGAAAGCCGGGGTCCATGCGCGGCGGGCTACCCCACGTGGACCCCGGCTTTCGCCGGGGAACGGTGACTTGTCGAAAAGGGATCATTGCCAAGCAAGTTCAGGGTGGCGGAAGGGAAAACGGTGCCGAAACCCGAATCCCCACAGCCATAGGCCCCCGCCTGCGCGGGAACACGATGTGTCATATTCAAGAGTGATCGCGCCAATGCATCGAACATCGGATCGGTATGGTCTCGCTGCCGCTCAGCCCTGATAGGCGCTCCGCAAGGCCGCGAGCGAGGCGTCGTGGGTCAGGTCGAGTTGCAGCGGCGTCACCGAAATATAGCCGGCGTCGATCGCCTCGAGGTCGCTGTCGGCGCCCAGCGAATGCTCGATGCCGTGCAGCCCGAACCAGTAATAGGTGTAGCCGCGCGGATCGACGCCCTCGACGATCGAGCCGCGGCTATAGTCGTGGAAGCCCTGCCGGACGACGCGGATCCCGCGCACCGCGTCGGCGGGGACGGCCGGGAAGTTGACGTTGATCAGCGTCCGCGGCGCCATCCGCATCGCGAGCAGCGGCGCCAGCACCTTCGCCCCCCACGCCTCGGCCGCGCCGAAGGGAACGGTGTCGCCCATGCCTTCGCGCGCATAGACCTGGCTCAGCGCGATCGCCGGGATGCCGGCCAGCGCCCCCTCGATTGCCGCCGACACCGTGCCCGAATAGGTGATGTCGTCGCCCAGATTGGCGCCGCGGTTGACCCCCGACAGGATCAGGTCGGGCTTTTCGGGCATCAGCTTGCCGATCGCGATCATCACCGAATCGGTCGGGGTGCCGGTGCACGACCAGCGCCGTTCGCCATGCTGGCGGACGCGCACCGGATAGGACAGCGTCAGCGAATGGCCGGCGCCCGACTGCTCCTCCGACGGGGCGCAGACCCAGATATCGTCCGAAAGCTGCCGTGCGATCGCTTCGAGCACCGCCATGCCGGGGGCGTGATAACCGTCGTCGTTGGTGAGGAGGATGCGCACTTTGGTTTCTTTCTCTTTTCGTCACCCGGCCCAAGGCCGGGGTGACGAGGGTAGTCAGGTGATGGGTGTCAGCCGCGTGACCCCACCCATGTAAGGCAACAGCGCCGCGGGAATATCGACGCTGCCGTCCTCCAGCTGATAATTTTCGAGGATCGCGACCAGCGTGCGCCCGACCGCCAGCCCCGAGCCGTTGAGCGTGTGGACGAACTCGTTGCCCTTCGCGCCCTCGCGGCGAAAGCGGGTGTTCATGCGCCGCGCCTGGAAATCGCCGCAGTTGGAGCAGCTCGAAATCTCGCGGTAGGCGCCCTGGCCGGGCAGCCACACTTCGAGGTCATAGGTCTTGCGCGCCGAAAAGCCCATGTCGCCCGCGCACAGCAGCATCCGGCGATAGGGCAGCTCGAGCGCCTCGAGGATCGCCTCGGCGGCGCGCGTCTTGCGTTCGAGTTCGGCGTCGCTGTCCTCCGGGCGGGTGACCGACACCAACTCGACCTTCCAGAACTGGTGCTGGCGGATATAGCCGCGCGTGTCGCGCCCCGCCGCGCCCGCCTCCGACCGGAAGCAGGGGGTGAGGGCGGTCATGCGCAGCGGCAGGTCGGCCTCGGGCAATATCTCCTCGCGCACCGCGTTCGTCAGGCTCATCTCCGACGTCGAGATCAGCCAGCGGCCGTCGGTGGTCTGGAACAGGTCCTCGCGGAACTTGGGAAGCTGCGCGGTGCCGAATGCCGCCTCGTCGCGCACCAGCAGCGGCGTCGCGCATTCGCGATAGCCCGCCTCGTCAGTCTGCCGGTCGAGCATATACTGGCCGAGCGCGCGTTCGAGCCGCGCCATCGACCCTTTCAGAAAGGCGAAGCGGGCGCCCGACATCCGCGCCGCAGTCTCGAAATCGAGGCCGAGCGCGGGGGCGAAATCGGCATGCTCGCGCGGCGTGAAGGCGAAGGTGCGCGGGGTGCCCCACCGCGAAATCTCGACATTGCCTTCTTCGTCCTCGCCCTCCGGAACGTCGGCGGCGGGCAGGTTGGGAAGCGCGGCGAGGCTGTCCTGCAATGCAGCAAGCTGCGCGCGCTCGGCGGCTTCCTGTTCGGGGAGCGACTGCTTCAGCGCCGCGACCTCTGCCTTCAGCGTTTCGGCGGTGGCCGTGTCGCCCTGCGCCATCGCCTGGCCGATCGCCTTCGACGCCTCGTTGCGGCGCGCGAGCGCGGCCTGCATGTCGGTCTGCAAGGCGCGGAGCGCGGCGTCGGCGGCCAGGATGGTTTCGGACAGGGGGGCAAGGCCGCGGCGCGCGAGGCCCGCGTCGAACGCGGCGGGGTCGTCCCGGATCAGGCGGATATCGTGCATGGCCGCGCTATGGCGGCGCGGAGCGGGCGGTGCAAGCCCGTGTTCGCCCCTCCGCTCGCAATGACGACGCGGGGCGATCCCGGGGCCGAAATCATGACCGCCACGAAAAAGGGGGCCGCCCCAAGGGACGGCCCCCATCATTCGGCATCCGGCGCGAGGCCGTCTGCCGCCAGTGGCCCGTTATGCCGCTTCGCTGTCGTCGCCGTCGCGGTTGGCCGCACGGCGGCGCATCACCAGCGCCGCGGCTGCGGCGCCGAACAGCAGCATCATCGGCGGTGCCGGCACCGGGGTCGGATCGCCCGACGACCCGCTGCTCGTGCTGCCGCCCGAACTCGACGAAGACGAGGAGCTCGAAGAAGAGGAACTACTCGACGACGACGAAGAACTGCTGCTCGACGAGGAGGACGAACTGCCCGTCGATCCGCCGAAGCTGCTGCTGCCGCCCGTCGCGCCCGACGAGGTCGCGCCGCTCGACGAACTGCTGCTCGACGAGGATGACGAGGAGGAAGAACTGCTCGACGACGAGGATGCGCCGCCGGTCGAGGTCGACGCGCCGCTCGAACCGCTCGACGACGAGGAAGACGACGAAGAGGAAGAGCTGCTGCTCGACGAGCTGCTGCCCGAACCGCCTGATCCGCCCGACGTGCCGCCCCAGCCCGAGCTGCCGTGCGAGCTTCCGCCCTTCGACGAGCTTCCATGCGACGATCCGCCGTGGGACGAACTGCCATGCGAGCTGCCGCCGCGTGACGACCCGCCGTGCGAGCTTCCGCCCTTCGACGAACTGCCGCCGCCCGACGAGGAGGAACTCGACGACGAGGAGGACGAACTGCTGCTCGACGAAGAGGAACTGCTGCTGCTCGAAGAGGAGGAACTGACATTGCCCGACGAGGTCGAAACGCCGCCGGTCGAGGTGCTGACCCCGCCCGTCGAGGTCGAGACGCCGCCGGTTGAGGTCGACACGCCGCCCGTCGAAGTCGAAACGCCGCCGGTCGACGTGCTGACGCCACCCGTCGAGGTCGAAGTGCTGACCCCGCCGGTCGATGTGGAAACCCCGCCCGAGGTGCTGCTGGTGGTCGAACTGAGCCCGCCCGTGGTCGTCGAGGTGATGACGACGCTGCCGCTGCTCCCGCCGCCGCTGCTGCCGCCGAAGAAACCCCCGAAGAAGCCGCCACCGAAACCGCCGCCGAAGCCGCCGCCGATCACGGTGACTCCACCGCCGCCGCCGCCGCCTTCGAAGCCGCCGCGCTGCGGGAAGGGCGCATAGGGGATGGGGGGCAGCGGAACCGTCTGCGTCACCACCTGCGTCTGCGGGGTGGCGGTGCGCATGATCCGCTTCGTCGTGACCACGCGGCGGACGCGCTTCACCGGCTTGCGCGCCACGTGCCGCTTGCGCACCACTTTCTTGGTGCAGCAGTTCTGCACCGTCTGCGCCTTCGCTCGCGGCACGTCGGCGACCTGCATCGCGCCGGTGCCGATGATCGCGCCGCCGCATGTGCAGGCACAAAGCTTTGCGAGGGCCATTCGGACAGACATAGGTTTCTCTCTCTTTTCCCGTTGCAGGTGCCCCCAGCGCTGCCGCCGGCACCGATTGCGCCTTTCACTAAGAGCAAAAGGCCAATGCTTTGTGAACACGGCAATTGCGTTAACCGCGTTTGCCTGTCCGAGAGCGGGAAAATGGGATCGAAATCAACTCTAAAGCGCTACTTTGTCCCAAAACAGCACGGATTTTTACCGAATCATGTCCCATTGGTAAACGGCTGGGCGCTCGAATGGGTGAGCGCGGTGGGCTTGCGGAGAGCATCGGACCGGTTCAGCGGCGCTTCACCCGCGGCCGCCTATCGGCCCTTGGCGCTTGTGTCCCAACCTACGGCTGGTTATAGGCGCGGCGCATTCCTTGGACCGCCATTTCGGCGGCAAGGCGACAGGAAAGGACGCGAGAGCCCCTTATGCCGACCAAGATTGCCGATGTTGGCGCCGACGCCCTCCGCGAAGCCAGGTCCAATCTCGATTCGGATTATGTCCCCAACGAGGACGAGCCGTTCATGAACGAACGGCAGCAGGACTATTTCCGCGGCCTCCTGCTCGCCTGGAAGAAGTCGATCCTTTCCGAAGCCGAATCGACGCTGGCGCATCTGCAGGACGGTCCGCTGCGCGAGCCCGACCTCGCCGACCGCGCGTCGAGCGAGACCGACTGGGCGATCGAGCTGCGGACCCGCGACCGCCAGCGCAAGCTGATCGCCAAGATCGACGCCGCGATCCGCCGCATCGACGAAGGCGAATATGGCTATTGCGCGGTCACCGGCGAACCCATCTCGCTCGCGCGGCTTCAGGCGCGTCCGATCGCGACGATGACGCTGGAGGCGCAGGAGCGCCACGAGCGCAACGAGCGCATTTCGCGCGAGGATTGATCGCGGCCGGCTCGGAAGGCGTCGGCGCCATTTACAATATCGCAAGGGCTGCTGCCTAGATTCGTCCCCTGAATCAAGCGGGGAACGGGTCGCATGGAATCCCACGAACACACATCGGTCGACGAGGAAGTGGCGGCGCTGTCGCGAAGCGCCGACCGCGACAGCCTGTTCATGCAGGCGCGGCTGCAACTGGCGGGGGCGCCCGATACGGTGCTCGTCCGCGTCCGCAACCTGTCGGCGGGCGGCATGCTCGCCGAGGTGCAGGGCCGGATCAGGGGCTCGAACAGGGCGGGGCGGTCGAAGTCGATCTGCGCAACATCGGCCCGGTGCCGGGGCGGATCGTCTGGATCGGCGACGGCAAGTTCGGCGTCGCGTTCGACCGGCCGGTCGATCCGCAGGCGGTGCGCCGTCAGGTGGTTCGCAAAATGGAGGTTCCCCCGCACATTTCAGCGCTCAACCGGGGGCCTTTCTACCGCCCGCGCTGACGCGCTTCGCGATGGAAGGCATCAGCCGGCGGTAGCAGTCGGGGGCTCGCTCAATCGAACGCGAGCATCTCTTCCTTGATTTTCAGCTTCTGCTTTTTCATCTGCGCCAGCAGGGCCGCATCGGGCGATGGGCGCCGTTCTTCATTCGCAATTTTCGCGTCGAGGTCCGCGTGACGGGACTTCAGGGCAGAAAGGTGCGATGTGCTCATGAGGCCTTCTCCTTTTCGAATCGGGTGGGCAGGGGCGAGTAGAACATGAATTGCCCCGAAAGTCGTGACGATTCGGCCGGACGGTCCCCGTTGCGGACCAGCGGTGGCCGTGGCAGGAGACGGGCGTGAATCCGGAAGACATCGCCCAGCGCCTCGAACGGCTTCGGACCGAGCATCGCGACCTCGATGCGGCGATCATCGCGCTCGCCACGGCGACGGTTCCCGACCAGCTCCAGCTCGCCCGCATGAAGAAGCACAAGCTGCGGCTGCGGGACGAGATCGCATGGTGCGAGGATCAGCTTCTGCCCGACATCATCGCCTGATCCGTCCGGTCGCGCGCCGGAAAGATGGTTAGCGGCGTTGCGGTGCGCGCCGCGACCGTGGCATGGCCGCGCGATGGACGAGCGGCAGTCGGGCATGCGCGGAATCGGCCGGCCGGTTCATCGCGCGCAGGTCGAAAATCTCTATGTCGAAGCGATGCTGCTCGCCGACGAGGCGCATGCGGCCTTTGCAGCGATGCGCGATCCGGGCGGCGATGGCCTGCTTCAGGTCGGTCTCGCCTGCGAATCGCTCAAGACGACGGCGCGGCTGATGCATATCATCGCATGGCTGCTCCACCGCCGCGCGATGATCGCCGGCGATCCGGGGCCGGACCCGACGACAGCGCCGCGCGCATCGGCGATCCCGTCCCGGCCGATTGGTCTGTCTGCGCCCGCTTCGATGCCCCGGTCGCCCGCGTCGTCATGGCGAGCGAGCGGCTGTTCGAACGCGTTGCCGCGCTCGAGGCGGGCTGGGATGCGCCCGCCGCGCCGACGCCGGTGCACGACATGCTGGCGGAGATCGCCGCGCGCCTCTGACGCGTGCGCATCCTCCCGGTGCGCATAACGCTTGCCTTAAAACCCGCATTTGAAATACTCCTTTGAAAAAGGAGAAGTTGGAGATGGACCGTGCGCAAAAACTGGAATTGCTCGATCGCAGCCTGACGCGAGCGGCCGACGCGATCGGCGACATCACGCCGGTGGTGATGGCGCGCTATTATGCGCGGCACCCCGACGCCGCGGCCAGTTTCGAGCGACACGGAATGGGGCGGACCTCGGCGCTGGAGCACGAGATGGTCGACAACTGCCTCTATTGCCTGATGTATTGTCTCGAACGCCCGACCGAGATCGAGATCCTGCTCGAAAATTCGGTTCCGCATCATCAGTTCACGCTTCAGGTATCGTTCGACTGGTATCGCGGGCTGGTCGATGCGACGATCGACGTGATCGCCGAAAGCATTCCCGCCGATGCCGCCGACGAGCGGCAGGTATGGGACGAGATTCGCAGCGTGCTGGGCGGCGTCTTCACCGGATGCCGGGGTTTGCTGGCGGGGGCGAATCCGATCGCGGCGGCGAGCGCCTGAAAACCGTTCGCGCGTTCCCGATTATCCGGTCCACTTGACCCACGCACCATGCGGGTGCGAGCGCGCGAGCAGGCGGCCCGCTTCGCCGCCGGGCCAATGGCGCACGACCAGTTCGTGATGATGCACGGTGCGGTTGGCTTCGAGCGCGATCCAGGCGAGCGGGCGGTCGGGCGTCGCTTCGGCGCCGGCTTCCTCCATCGCGGTCGTCACGCGCATCTGCTGGTCCTCGGGCACATATTGCCAGACGATCGAGTGCATCAGCAGGCGCGTGGTGCCGGCCGCCTGCGGCTTTTTCAGTTCAGCCTCGACGAAATCGGCGGCGGAGGCGCGAACGAGATCCGGTTTCCTTTCGCGCGCCGCAGCAATCGCCGCTTCCATACGCGCGAAGCGCACCGCATGCTCGGGCCAGATATAGGCCTTGAGCCGCAGCGCCTGCGCGGGATCGGTCAGGTCGACCGGTGCGACGTCGCATCCCTTCAGGGCCGCGATCTCGATCGGCAGCTGCGGCGGATGGTTTCCCTGCCATTCGGGGGTGAAGGCCATGACGCCGGGTCGAGGCCCGACCTGCACGCCGCCCAGATCGTAATGATAACGGTCGATCATCAGGTTGATCCCCGCGCTCGATCCGATTTCGAGGCAATCGAAGTGCGGCGGAAGGCCTTGCTCGGCGAGCCACAGCATCGCTGCGATGAAGTTCGACGACCGCCCCGCCTCGTTGGTTTGCGGCGGACCGTCGAGCCACGGCAGCAGCGCCGCCTCTTGCCGCTGGACGACTCCAGCGACGATCGCGGCGTCGTTGATGTCGTCGGCATCGGCATAGATGGGTGCAAGCTCGGGCGCGGCGCCCGACAAGTGCAGCGCATGCAGCCCGCCCGCGGCGCGCAGCGGCAGCGCGTCGGCAAGCGGCGCGCCCTGCCATTCCGCCATGCGCCGGGCGAATCCGGTCGCGGGCGCGTCGATCAGCGTCGCGAGCGCCGCGACGATCCGCGCCGTCACGGGGGCGTCGGCGGCGCGGCAATAGGCGACCTGGTTCCTGAAGGCGGTGCGCACCGCATCGGCGCCGGTCGCGCCGATGTCGATGAACTCGTAGCGCTCGCTCATTGCCCTTTCTCCCGTCGCCGCTTATGGGCGCGGTGCTTATGCCCGAACCGATCATCTTTGCCATCCCCAAGGGACGCATCCTCGACGAGGCGCTGCCGCTGCTCGCGCGCGTCGGCATCGAACCTGCGGCGGATTTCTTCGACAAGAAGAGCCGCGCGCTGGTGTTCGGGACGAACCAGCCGCATGTCTCACTGATCCGCGTGCGCGCGTTCGACGTCGCGACCTTCGTCGCGCACGGCGCGGCACAACTCGGCATCGTCGGGTCCGACGTGATCGACGAGTTCGATTATTCGGAACTTTACGCGCCCGTCGATCTCGGCATCGGCCACTGCCGCCTGTCGCTCGCCGGGCCGGCGGGCAGTTCGCCGCCGGGTGCCGCCGACTTCGGGGGCGCCAGCCATATCCGCGTCGCGACCAAATATCCCGCGACGACGCGCCGCTGGTTCGAGGGGCAAGGCATCCGGCCGAATGCATCAAGCTCAACGGCGCGATGGAGATCGCGCCGAAGCTGGGACTTGCGTCGCATATCGTCGACCTCGTCTCGACGGGGCGGACGCTGGTCGAGAACGCACTCGCCGAACAGACGGTGATCAGCGAGGTGTCGGCGCGGCTGATCGTCAACCGCGCGGCGTTCAAGCTGCGCTCGGCCGAGGTGCCGGCGCTGGTCGAAAGGTTCCGCGAGGCGGTGTCGAGTCCCGTCGGAGGAAATTGAGTGCGACGGCTCGACGCCTCCGCTCCTGGTTTTCGCGCCGCCTTCGACGCGCTGGTCGACGACCGGCGCGAAAGCGATTCGGGTGTATCGGCCGACGTGGCCGCGATCGTCGCGCGGGTGAAGGCGGAAGGCGACGCGGCGCTTGCCGACTATACGCGCCGTTTCGACCGCTTCGACCTCGACGCGAGCGGCTGGAGCATCTCGAAGCCGCAATGCGCCGCCGCCTATGACGCGCTCGCGCCCGGCCTGCGCGCGGCGCTCGACCTCGCGGCGGAGCGCATCCGCGCCTATCACGCAGCGCAGCGTCCGGCGGACCGCGACTATCGCGACGCGGCGGGCGCGCGGCTCGGCGCGCGCTGGCGCGCGGTCGATGCGGCGGGGGTCTATGTTCCCGGCGGACGCGCCGCCTATCCCTCGTCGGTGCTGATGAACATCCTTCCCGCCAAGGTCGCAGGGGTCGAGCGCATCGTGATGGTCACGCCGACACCCGACGGCACGATCAATCCCGTCGTCATGGCGGCGGCGCATATCGGCGGCGTCGACGAGATATGGCGCGTCGGCGGCGCGCAGGCGGTCGCCGCGCTTGCCTATGGCACCGATCGGATCGCGCCCGTCGATGTCGTCACCGGCCCCGGCAACGCCTGGGTCGCCGAGGCGAAGCGCCAGCTTTACGGTGTCGTCGGCATCGACATGGTCGCGGGTCCGAGCGAGATCGTCGTCGTCGCCGACGCCCGGAACGACCCGCATGTCATCGCCGCCGACCTGCTCAGCCAGGCCGAGCACGACCCGACGAGCCAGTCGATCCTCTTCACCGATGATAATGCTTTCGCCGATGCGGTAGCGGCGGCGATAGAGCATCAGATTCCTAATCTGACGACCAAAGCGACTATGCGGACGAGCTGGGATGCCAACGGCGCGATCGTCATCGTGCCGACGCTGGCCGCCGCGATCCCCTTGTGCGACCGGCTCGCGCCCGAGCATCTCGAACTCGCGGTCGATGCGGCCGAAGCCGACGCGCTCTTCGCCAAGGTGCGCCACGCCGGCTCGGTCTTCCTCGGCCGCCAGACGCCCGAAGCGATCGGCGATTATGTCGCCGGCCCCAATCATGTCCTCCCCACCGGCCGCCGTGCGCGCTTTTCGAGCGGGCTGTCGGTCGCCGACTTCATGAAGCGCACCAGCTTCCTCGCACTCGACGAGGGCGCGCTGGCGGCGATCGGTCCGGCCGCGGTCGCGCTCGCCGAGGCCGAGGGGCTTCCCGCCCATGCGCTCAGCGTCCAGAACAGACTCGAACAGGCAAAGCCATGAACAAACGCGCCCAGTCCCGCTCCGCCGCACGGCTCGCCGCCGTGCAGGCGCTCTATCAGCACGAGATGGAGAGCACGCCTACGGCGCAGCTCCTCCATGAATTCCACCAGCATCGCATCGGCGCCATCATCGAGGATGCCGAATATGCGGAGGCCGACGTCCCCTTCTTCGACGACATCGTGAAGGGCGCGCTCGCGCGCCGGCCGAGGTCGACGCCGCGATCGCCGCGCGGCTGGCGAGCGGCTGGACGCTCGACCGCCTCGACCGCACGATGAAGGCGATCCTGCGCGCCGGCGCCTACGAACTGATCGCGCGCGGCGATGTGCCGGTCGGCGCGGTGGTCAGCGAATATGTCGATGTCGCAAAGGCCTTCTTCGACGGGCGCGAGGCGGGGTTCGCCAACGGTCTGCTCGATGCGATCGGCAAGGATGTGCGGGCGAAGGGGTGAACCGTTCTCTCAGCCGTTCGGGCTGAGCTTGTCGAAGCCCCGCCCTTCTTTTAGCGACGTCAAGGGAAAGGACGGCCCTTCGACAAGCTCAGGGCGAACGGGGTTGTGTTGTGACCGAAGCCGATTTCATCGCCCGCCTGCGCGGCATCGCGACCGACCCCGCTGCGCGTGGGCTCGCTGACGATGCCGCCGTGCTGGGCGATCTCGTCCTTACCCACGACATGATCGTCGAGGGCGTGCATTTCCTTCCCGACGAGCGCCCGCAGGACGCCGCATGGAAGCTCGTTGCGGTGAACCTTTCCGACCTGGCTGCGAAGGGCGCGACGCCGGTCGGGGTGCTGCTCGGCTATAGTCTGGCGGGCGATGCGGCCTGGGACGCCGCCTTTGCCGACGGACTCGACATCGTGCTGCGCCGCTACGGCCTGCCCTTGCTTGGCGGCGATACCGTCGGCGTTCCGGCGGGGGCGCCGCGCAGCTTCGGTCTGACGGCCATCGGCCGGGCGCCGGCCGAGGGTGCGCCGTCGCGCAGCGGCATGAAGCCCGGCGACCGGCTCTGGGTCAGCGGGACGATCGGCAACGCCGGGGCCGGCCTCGCGATGCGACTTGGGGAGATCGACGCCAACGAG
Organism: Sphingopyxis sp. 550B; assembly: GCF_057401805.1. Classification (NCBI taxonomy): domain Bacteria; kingdom Pseudomonadati; phylum Pseudomonadota; class Alphaproteobacteria; order Sphingomonadales; family Sphingopyxidaceae; genus Sphingopyxis; species Sphingopyxis sp. 550B. The sequence continues at coordinate 2,117,186 of NZ_CM171610.1, forward strand.
ACGTGTCTCGCCGCCTATAGCCGCCCGCAGCCGCAGCTCACGCTGGGGCAGGCGCTCGCGCCGCATGTCCGCGCCATGATGGACGTGTCCGACGGGTTGCTGATCGACGCGCAGCGGATGGCGACGGCGAGCGGTTGCCGGATCACGCTGCGGCTCGATGCGGTGCCGCTGTCGGCGGCGCTGCTCGCCGTGCGTCCCGACGTGCTCGACACGCGGCTGGCGGCGACCACGGCGGGGGACGATTATCAGCTATTGTTCGCCGCCGACCCCGATGCCGGCGCCGTCATCCGTGCAACGGCGGAGGCGCTCAATATCGCCGTGACCCCGATCGGCCACGCCGGGGTCGGCGAAGGGATCGTGGTGATCGACGGAGCGCAGCGCGTCGCACTGCCCGACCGGCTCGGTTTCATGCACTGATCCGCGACGAGGCGGAGGCGCCGAAAAACCGGGCTTGCCCTTGGCCGCCTTTCTTCCCATAACCCCGCCACCAATTGGGGCGGTCGCATCAGGGGAAAGAGCGAACCGGCATCGACAAGTCGGACGTCTCGACTGCCAGCCTGTGTCCGCCTCCTTCAATGGGGAAGGAACAGACACGCATGAATCCGGTTTTGATCGCGATAGCGTGCGGCCTTTTGGCCGTGCTCTATGGATTCATTACCTCCCGCCGGTGCTCGGCGCCTCGGCCGGTAATGAAAAGATGCAGCAAATCGCAGGCGCCATCCAGGAAGGGGCGCAGGCCTATCTGAAGCGCCAGTACAGCACCATCGCCATCGTCGGCGTCGTCGTCGCGGCGATCGTCCTCTGGGCGCTCGGCCCTGTTTCAGCTTCGGGCTTCGCCATCGGTGCGATCCTGTCGGGTGTTGCCGGGTTCATCGGCATGAACATCTCGGTCCGCTCGAACGTGCGCACCGCCGCCGCGGCGCAGAAGGGGCTGCAGGCGGGTCTGACGCTGGCGTTCCGCGCCGGTGCGATCACCGGCCTGCTGGTGGCCGGGCTCGCGCTGCTCGCGATCGCGGTCTTCTACTGGGTGCTGACGGTCCAGATGGGCCGGACGGTCGGCGGCGACGACCGCACGGTCGTCGACGGCCTCGTCGCGCTCGCCTTCGGCGCCTCGCTGATCTCGATCTTCGCGCGTCTCGGCGGCGGCATTTTCACCAAGGCCGCCGACGTCGGCGCCGACCTCGTCGGCAAGGTCGAGGCCGGCATTCCGGAGGACGATCCGCGCAACCCCGCGGTGATTGCCGACAATGTCGGCGACAATGTCGGCGACTGCGCGGGCATGGCCGCCGACCTCTTCGAAACCTATGTCGTCACCGTCGGCGCCACCATGGTGCTGACCGCGCTGCTGCTCAAGGGCGCGGGCGATCTGCTGCCGGGCCTGATGGCGCTGCCGCTGCTGATCGGCGGCGTGTGCATCATCACCTCGATCATCGGCACCTATTTCGTCCGCCTCGGCGGCTCGAACAACGTCATGGGCGCGATGTACAAGGGCTTCCTCGTCTCGGCGATCCGGCGGTTCCGGCGATCTGGATTTCGACCGGCTATGTCCTCGGCGACATGAACGCGACGATTGCGGGCACCGAATTCACCGGCCGCGCGCTCTTCTATTGCTCGCTGCTCGGTCTCGTCATCACCGGCCTGATCATCTGGATCACCGAATATTACACCGGCACCAATTTCCGTCCGGTGCGCTCGATCGCCAAGGCTTCGGAAACGGGCCACGGCACCAACGTGATCCAGGGCCTTGCGATCAGCCTCGAAGCCACCGCGTTGCCGACGCTCGTCATCGTCGCGGGCATCATCATCGCCTATCAGCTCGCGGGCCTGATCGGCATCGCCTATGGCGCGACCGCGATGCTCGCGCTCGCCGGCATGGTCGTTGCGCTCGACGCTTATGGTCCGGTGACCGACAACGCCGGCGGGATCGCCGAAATGGCGGGTCTCGACGATTCGGTCCGTGAAAAGACCGACCTGCTCGACGCCGTCGGCAACACGACCAAGGCGGTGACGAAGGGCTATGCGATCGGTTCGGCGGGGCTTGCTGCACTGGTTCTCTTCGCCGCCTATACGACCGACCTTCGGGAATTCTTCCCCGATCTAACGGTCAATTTCAGCCTCGAAAATCCGTACGTCATCGTGGGGCTGCTGCTCGGCGCGCTGCTGCCCTACCTGTTCGGCGCGATGGGCATGACCGCCGTCGGCCGCGCGGCGGGCGATGTGGTCAAGGACGTGCGCGAGCAGTTCGCGGGCGATCCCGGCATCATGGCGGGCACGTCGAAGCCCGACTATGCGCGCACGGTCGACCTCGTCACCAAGGCAGCGATCAAGGAGATGATCATCCCGTCGCTGCTGCCGGTGCTGGCACCGATCGTCGTCTATTACGTCATCTCGGCGGTTGCGGGGCAGGCTAACGGCTTTGCCGCGCTCGGCGCCCTGCTGCTCGGCGTGATCGTCGGCGGGCTGTTCGTCGCCCTGTCGATGACCTCGGGCGGTGGCGCGTGGGACAATGCCAAGAAATATATCGAGGACGGCAACCACGGCGGCAAGGGCAGCGAAGCCCACAAGGCCGCGGTGACCGGCGACACCGTCGGCGATCCCTACAAGGATACCGCGGGTCCGGCCGTCAACCCGATGATCAAGATCACCAACATCGTCGCGCTGCTGCTGCTCGCGGCGTTGGCGGGACACGCGATGTAATCGCTTCCCGTCCCGGGTGAAAGAAAGCCCCGCTGGAGCGATCCGGCGGGGCTTTTTCTTTGTTCGTCATTGCGAGGAGCCGAAGGCGACGCGGCAATCCAGAGTGGCGTAAACCGCTCTGGATTGCTTCGCTCCGCTCGCAATGACGATAGGGGTCGACTTAGCGCTCGGCCTTCATCTGTTTCGCATAGCCGGCCTGGACCATCGCGCTCATCCGGTCGAACAGCGCGTCGGGGTCGCTGCGGCGCAGCGCGGCGATCTGTGCCTCCGGGCCCTCCGCGACGACGATCTCGCGTTTGCCCTGCGCGACGGCGTCCAGAATCTGCGCGGCGGCGGTTTCGGGCGACAGGCCGTTGTCGATCGCGGCGTCGCTTTCCCCGCGCACGCTGCCGTCGGCGTTGAGCGCGTTGCGGCTGACGTTGGTCGCGACCGATCCCGGCGCGACCACCAGTACCTTCAGCCCCAGATGCTCGTTTTCGGCGCGCACGCTGTCGTGATAGCCGATCAGCCCGTGCTTCGCGGCGCAATAGGCGCTGCGCAGCGGCACGCCCGCGATCCCCGCGACGCTCGAAATCGCGACGATCTGGCCGCCGCCCGCGCCGACCATGCGCGGCAGGAGTTGCTGGGTGAGGGCGATCGGCGCCAGCAGGTCGACCGCGATGATCTTTTCATAGACCGAAAAATCGGTGTCGATCGCCAGGCTGCGCTGCGAGATGCCGGCGTTGTTCACCAGCCCGTCGATACGGCCGCACCAGCCCCACGCCTCTTCGACGAGTCGCGGCAGCGCGTCGAAATCGGTCGCCTCGAACGGCAGGACCATCGTGCCCGCGCCGCAATCCTTCGCCACTTCCTCGAGCGCCGCGACGTTGCGTCCCGACAGGATCAGCCTTGCACCGCGCGCGGACAGGCCGCGCGCCAGCGCCGCACCGATCCCCGACGAGGCGCCCGTAACCCACCATATTTGCTCTTTCATGCCGGCATCCCTATCTGTGATTCAGTCTCAACCTGAAACGCGTCGATCCGGTCGTCAAGGCGCCCAACCGCGGATTTCCGTGCGGGGCTGGCAATTTTGTTGCGACTCTGTTATACTATCTATCATCACGCCGACAGTTTGCCTCTTCCCGCCGCCGGGCCGGGGGCGCTTTCGTCGTTTCCGATGGAGCCTATCCCTTGTCGTCATAGACTGGCGAGCGCCGCCCGAACTGCTTCGTTCCGCCTCGCTGCGAGGGCGGAGGCACCCGGCTTTTGGCGCTTTTCCTGTCTCGGCAAGGCCACAGAAAGGAACTTGCATGTCCGCAAACACGCTCGTCTTTGAAGTCGGTGACTATGTCGTTTATCCGAAACATGGCGTGGGGCGCGTCATCGAACTGCAGAAGTCCGAAATCGCGGGCATGCAGCTCGAACTCTATGTCCTGCGCTTCGAAAAGGAAAAGATGACCCTGCGCGTCCCGACCAACAAGGCGGAAGGCGTCGGCATGCGCAAGCTGTCGTCGGACAAGACGCTGAAGGAAGCGCTGCAGGTGCTCACCACCAAGCCGAAGGTGAAGCGCACCATGTGGTCGCGCCGCGCGCAGGAATATGAAGCGAAGATCAACTCGGGCGACCTCGTGTCGATCGCCGAGGTGACGCGCGACCTGTTCCGCGCCGACGATCAGCCCGAGCAGAGCTATTCGGAGCGCCAGATCTTCGAAGCGGCGTCGAGCCGACTCGCGCGCGAACTCGCCGCGATGGAGGAAAGCGACGAAAGGACCGCGCAGGCGAAGATCCTCCAGATTCTCAACGAGCATGCGCCGAAATATTATGTGGAGAAGGTGGGCTAAACCCGCCGCATTCCGACAAGCGAAAAGGGCGGTCCCGCGGGGCCGCCCTTTTTTCATGCGTCGCCTTCGCGGAGGCGACCTTTGTTACGGATATTTCGCTTCCACGAAATAAAGCCCATCCGGCGGCGCGTTGAGCCCGAGCGCGCTGCGGTCCGCCGCGTCGAGCGCGGCTTTCAGGTCGCGCGCCGACCATTTTCCCTGCCCAACGAGAACGAGGCATCCGACCATCGAGCGCACCTGGTGATGCAGGAAGCTGCGCGCCGCCGCCTCGACGATCACCTCGTCGCCGTGCCGGCTGACGCTCAGTCGGTCGAGCGTCTTCACCGCGCTTTCGGCCTGGCAGTGCACCGACCGGAAGGTGGTGAAATCGTGCCGTCCGACCAGCGCCCGCGCCGCGCCGTGCATGGCCTGCGCGTCGAGCGGTTTGGCGAACTGCCACGCCAGCCCCTTGTCCCAGGTCAGCGGCGCGCGGCGATTGACGATGCGATATTCATAGGCGCGCCCCAGGCACGAAAAGCGCGCGTGCCAATCGTCGGCGACCGCTTCGCACGCCAGCACCGCGACGGGGGCGGGGCGAAGCTGCGCGTTCAGCGCCTCCATCAGGCGAAAGGGAGTGAGCGGCTTGGCGATGTCGACATGCGCGCGCATTGCGATCGCGTGGACCCCGGCGTCGGTGCGGCCCGCGCCATGGACCGTCGCCGCCTCGCCCGTGATGCGCGCGGTCGCCTCCTCCAGCGCCTGCTGGACGCTGGGGCCGTGCGATTGCCGCTGCCAGCCCATGAAGGGGCGGCCGTCATATTCGATGGTGAGGGCGAAGCGGGTCATCGGCCGCGCCTAACCTTCTTGCCGTTACCCCGGACTTGATCGGCACTTATCCCTTTTCGACAAGTCACTGTTCCCCGGCGAAAGCCGGGGTCCAGATGGCACGGCGCTGCCTCGCATGGACCCCGGCTTTCGCCGGGGAACAGCTCACCACTTGCCTGAGGGGTATATATGCCGACTTGATCCGGGGTCCCGCTATGCGCCGCCCGGCAGCGGGATCCCGGATCAGGTCCGGGGTGGCGAGGGAGTGAGGTCGCTTTCATGCCAGCCGCACCCCCTTCGCGATCGGGCGCCCGCGCAGCAATTCGGCGGCGTCCATCGCCGGCTTGCCCGCGCGCTGCACTCGCGTCGCGCGGATCGCGCCGGGGTTGCAGGCGATCGTCAGCGCATCATCGAGCGTGATGCCCGGCGTCGCGCCCGCGACCGTGTCGGCCGGATGCACGACCCCGGCGGCGAGCAGCTTGTACCGTTCGCCGTCGAGTTCGAAAAAGGCGCCGGGGACGGGGTTGAACGCGCGAATCTGCCGTTCGACCTGCACCGCGCTGGTCAGGAAATCGAGCCGCGCTTCGCTCTTGTCGATCTTCGCGGCGTAGGTCGCGCCCGCGTCAGGTTGCGGTTCGGGCGCAAAAGCATCGAGGTCGCCCAGCACCTTCACCATCAGCCGGGCGCCCATCGCCGCCAGCTCGTCGGTCAGTTCGCCCGCCGTCTTGCCGTCTGCCGGCGTGCGTCCGATCAGCCGCATCGCACCGGTGTCGAGCCCGGCGTCCATCTGCATGATCGTCACCCCGGTCTCGGCATCGCCCGCCGAGGATCGCGCGCTGCACCGGCGCCGCGCCGCGCCAGCGCGGCAGGATCGAGCCATGGACGTTGAGGCACCCGGCGCGCGGCGCATCGAGCACCGCCTGCGGCAGGATCAGGCCATAGGCGGCGACCACCGCGACATCGAGGTCGAGCGCCGCGAACGCCGCCTGTTCCTCGGCGTTCTTCAGGCTTTTCGGCGTGCGGACGGGTAGGCCGTGCGCCGCGGCCCAGTCGTGCACGGCGCTGCGCTGCACCTTCTTCCCGCGCCGCGCGGGGCGGCGGCTGGGTGTAGACCGCTACAACCTCGTGCCCCGCCGCGTGCAGCGCGGCGAGCGTCGGCACCGCGAAGGGCGGCGTTCCCATGAAGGCGATGCGCATGGTTGCGGGCTTTGGCGGAGGCAGGCGATACATTCAACCCTGCTCTGCCTGCATGTGTCCCCGCGAAGGCGGGGATCCAGAGGATCAAGAGGTGACGTTGGTTCCGAACGCTCTGGGTCCCCGCCTTCGCGGGGACACACGTGGTGGATTTATGCATATGGATTGTGCACCGATTGCACACCCACTACCACCACACCCATGGCCTCCACCGAAATCGAAGCCCTCGTCCAGCAACTCGCCCGGCTTCCCGGCCTCGGGCCGCGGTCGGCGCGGCGCGCGGTGCTGCACCTGATGAAGAAACGCGAAAGCGCCTTCGCGCCGCTGCTCGCCGCGCTCCAGACCGTGTCCGAACGGCTCGTCACCTGCACCGTCTGCGGCAATGTCGATACGCACGATCCCTGCGCGATCTGCGCCGATCCACGCCGCGACGCACGCAGCCTGTGCGTGGTCGAGGAGGTGTCGGACCTATGGGCGCTCGACAAGGCGCGGCTCTTCCCCGGCAAATATCATGTCCTCGGCGGCCGTCTGTCGGCGCTCGAAGGCGTGCGGCCGCAGGATCTGAGCATCGACGCGCTCGTCGCCCGCGTCGCGGCGGGCGGCATCGACGAGGTGGTGCTGGCGATGAACGCGACGCTGGAGGGGCAGACGACCGCGCATTATCTCGCCGAACGGCTCGAATCCTTTCCGGTGCGCCTGACCCAGCTCGCGCACGGCCTGCCGGTCGGCGGCGAGCTCGATTATCTCGACGAAGGGACGCTCGCGCAGGCGCTTCGCGCGCGGCGACCGGTGGGTTGACGGCGGGCCCGCGAGTTCATACCTCCCGCCCATGGCCCTGCTACCCATCATAGAGACCCCCGATCCGCGGCTGCGCGTCATTTCGAAGCCCGTCGAGACGTTCGACGCCGAACTGAAGACGCTGATCGCCGACATGTTCGAGACGATGTACGACGCCCCCGGCATCGGGCTGGCCGCGATCCAGGTCGGCGTGCCGAAGCGCATCCTGGTGATCGATCTTCAGGAACCCGATCCCGAGGATGAAGAGGGAAAGCGGGTGATTCGCGACCCCCGCGTCTTCATCAACCCGGTCTTCTCCGACTTTTCGGAGGAGCACAGCGTCTATCAGGAAGGCTGCCTGTCGGTCCCCGAGCAATATGCCGAGGTGACGCGCCCCGCCGAGGTGACGGTCGAATGGCAGGACGCCGACGGCCAGCCGCACAAGGAACGCATGACCGGCCTGATGGCGACGTGCATCCAGCATGAGCACGACCATCTGGAGGGCATCCTCTTCATCGACCATCTGTCGCGTCTGAAGCGCGAGATGGTACTGAAGAAGCTCGCGAAAATGCGCAAGGCGGCATAATCCCCCTCTCCCCTTAGGGAGAGGGGGCGAGGCTTGCGAACTTGTTCGCTGGTCGCAGCGGGTGAGGGCTGTTACGCCAGCGCCTGAACCCTCACCCAGCTTCGCCTAGGCAACGAGTTGCCAAGGCTGCGCATCCCTCTTCCCCAAGGGGAGAGGGTTTTCGTCAATCCGCCTCCTTCGCCACGCCGACCATCGCCGGGCGCAGCAGGCGATCCTTCATCATATAGCCCGCCTGCATTTCCTGCACGATCGTGCCCGGCTCCTTGTCGCTCGGCACTTCGAGCATCGCCTGATGCTGGTTCGGGTCGAGCGGCAGGCCGATTGCGGCGATGCGCGTGATGCCGTGGCGTTCGAAGACACCCATCAACTCGCGCTCGGTTGCTTCCAGCCCGGCGACGAACGCCTTGAACGTCTCGTCCTCACGCTGTTGCGGGCTGACCGCGGCCAGCGCGCGACCCAGATTGTCGGCGACCGACAATATGTCGCGCGCGAACTTGGTCGCGGCATAGGCGTGCGCGTCGGCGACCTCCTTTTCGGCGCGGCGGCGCACATTCTGCGTTTCGGCGCGCGCATAGAGCAGGTCCTGCTGCACCGCGGCAAGCTGTTCGGCGAGCTTTGCCGTCTCGTCCTGCGGCTCTGCGGCCGGGGTTTCGATGGCGGCGGAGTCTTCGGTCTGGCCGTCTTCGACTGGCGTATCGTTTTCGATGTTCGTCATAACCCTATCGTATCAGTCTGGAGAGCGATTGTGCGGTAAAGTCCACCATGGGTACGATGCGCGCATAGTTCAAGCGTGTCGGACCAATTACCCCGACGACGCCGACGACGCGTCCGTCGCTGCCATGATAGGGCGCGGCGATAACCGACGAACCCGACAGCGAAAAGAGCTTGTTCTCCGACCCGATGAAAATACGCGTCGCGCTGCCCTCGCGCGCGCTGTCGAGCAGATGCGCGATGTCCTGCTTCGTCTCCAGTTCGTCGAGCAGCAGGCGCACGCGGTCGAGGTCGCCAACCGCGCATTCGTCAAGCAGATTCGCCTGACCGCGTACGATCAGCACCGGTCGGTCGGCGCCGTCGACCGACCATATGGCCAGCCCGCGCGACACCAGGTCGGCGGCGGCGCGGTCGATCGCGATGCGTTCGGCCTCCAGTTCGCGCCGCACGCGGGTCTGCGCCTCGGCGGGTCAGGCCGGCGAGCATCGCCGACACATAATTGCCCGCCTCGACCAGCGTCGAGGGTTGAAGGCCGGGCGGGATCGCGATGACGCGATTCTCCACCGTCCCGTCGGCTGCAACGAGGACGACGAGCGCCTGCTCGTCGGACATGGGGACGAAGGCGACCTGCTTCAGCACCCGCTCGTGCTTCGGAACCAGCACCAGCCCGGCGCAGGCCGACAGGCCCGACAGCGCGGCGGTCGCGTGCGCGAGCGCGCTCGATCGGCCCGCCCTCGGCGAGGCTCGCCTCGATCTGCGCGCGATCCTCGGCTGACGGTTCGGCGACCTGCATCATCCCGTCGACGAACAGGCGCAGCCCCTGCTCGGTGGGCAGGCGCCCGGCGCTGGTGTGCGGGCTGGCGAGCAGGCCGAGTTCCTCGAGGTCCTGCATCACGTTGCGGATCGAGGCGGGCGACAGGTTGAGCGTCGCGAGTTTCGACAGCGTGCGTGATCCGACCGGCTGGCCGGTCTCCAGATAGGCGTCGACCACCAGCCGGAACACGTCGCGTGCGCGCGTGGTCAGTTCGATGATCGGCGGCGTGGTCATGGAAGCAGATTTAGGGATGGGGCGGGGCGGGGGCAAGCATTGCGGGGTGGCGCCGGATCGTCAACGCCGCTAAGCGCCGGCACAGCTTCACGAGGAGACAGACGACATGCGCCCTTCCGGCCGCGCGCCCGACCAGATGCGCCCCATCGCGATTGAAACCGACTTCACCATCCACGCCGAGGGCAGCGTCCTCGTCGCTTTCGGCAACACCAAGGTGCTGGTGACCGCCAGCGTCGAGGAAAAGGTGCCGCCCTTCCTGCGCGGCAAGGGGCAGGGGTGGGTGACCGCCGAATATGGCATGCTTCCCCGCGCCACCCACACGCGCGGCAGCCGCGAGGCGGCGAAGGGCAAGCAATCGGGCCGCACGCAGGAAATTCAGCGGCTTATCGGGCGCAGCCTGCGCGCCGTCGTCGATATGAAGAAGCTCGGTGAGCGGCAGATCGTCCTCGACTGCGATGTGATCCAGGCCGACGGCGGTACGCGCACCGCGGCGATCAGCGGCGCGTGGGTCGCGCTGCGCCTAGCGGTCGACAAGCTGTTCGCCACCAAGGCGATCGCCGAGGATCCGATCGAGGACAAGGTCGCCGCCGTCTCGTGCGGCATCCACAACGGCACCGCGGTGCTCGACCTCGACTATGACGAGGATTCGACTGCGGGGGCCGACGGCAATTTCGTGCTCACCGGCAAGGGACAGATCGTCGAGGTGCAGGCGAGCGCCGAGGGCGCGACCTATGACGAGGAAGGCCTGCTGCGCCTGCTCCGCCTCGCCCGCATCGGCTGCACCGAGATTTTCGCAGCACAGGCGAAGGCGGTGGGGCGCTGACGTGACCCGAAAGCTCGCTCCCGGCAAACTCGTCATCGCCAGCCATAATGCGGGCAAGGTACGCGAAATCCGGGCGTTGCTCGCACCTTATGGCATCGATCCGGTGTCGGCGGGCGACCTCGGCCTGCCAGAGCCGGCCGAGACGGGCACGACCTTCGCCGAGAATGCGCTGCTCAAGGCCCACGCCAGCGCCTCCGCCGCGGGCCTGCCAGCGCTTGCCGACGACAGCGGGCTCGAGGTCGCGGCGCTCGGCGGGCGGCCGGGCGTCTACACTGCCGACTGGGCCGAACGCCAATGGTTCGAGGGCGAGCCGGGAAAAGATTGGGCCGGCCGCGACTGGTATATGGCAATGGGCAAGGTCGAGGGGCTGCTCGCCGAACAGGGGCCGGGGTCGACCGCAGCGCCTGCTTCGTCTGCACCCTCGCGCTCGCCTGGCCCGACGGTCATGCCGAGGTTTTCGAGGGCGCGCGCAGGGCAGCCTGACCTGGCCGCCGCGCGGCACGCTGGGCTTTGGTTATGACCCGGTCTTCGTTCCGTCCGGCAAGCCACAGACCTATGCGGAAATAGACCCGACTGAGAAGCACGCGATCAGCCACCGCGCCGATGCGTTTGCGAAGCTGGTGGCGGGTGTTTTCGGCTGATCGCTTATTTTACCCGGATATTATTGACTCCAATTTTATCCGGGTGTAATCGGCCGGCATGCAACAAGATATTCAAACCGTAACCGCCTTCCTTGGCGCCACATCACTCGTATCGGGGTCGCGCATGATCGTCCGGCAACGGCTGGAGGAGTGCTATCCGGGCGACCTCGGCGCGATCCTCGTTTTCGACGATGCGACCGGCAAGCCGGTCGACCTCGACTATTGGGACGCCGCGACGACCGCGCCGGCATCGTCGGTGGGTCGCCCGAGACTCGGCGTCAAGGCGCGCGAGGTGACGCTGCTGCCGCGGCATTGGGACTGGCTGGCGGAACAGCCCGGCGGCGCCTCCGCCGCGCTGCGCCGACTGGTCGAGGCTGCGAGCCGGGCGCCCGGTGACGGTCGCAAGCGCAAGGATGCCGCCTATCATTTCATGAGCCATATGTGCGGCAACCTGCCGGGCTATGAAGAGGCGCTGCGCGCGCTGTACCGCGACGATAGCGCGGCGTTCGACAGTCTGATCGCGGAGTGGCCGGACGATGTGCGCGATCATATCCGGCGCCTGATCGCCGGCTGACATTCGCGCGCCGCGCCCTATATCGCTCCCCATGGCCGAACCGCTCGCCCTTTATGTCCACTGGCCGTTCTGCGTGTCGAAATGCCCCTATTGCGACTTCAACAGCCATGTTCGCGAGCGCGTCGATCAAGTGGCATGGCGCGACGCGTTGCTCGCCGACCTGCGGCACGAGACGGCGCTGCTGCCGGGTCGCAAGGTTTCGTCGATCTTCTTCGGCGGCGGCACCCCCAGCCTGATGCCGCCGCAGACGGTCGCGGCGGTGATCGCGGCGGCGGACGCGGCATGGGGGCTGATCGACGATTGCGAGATCACGCTGGAGGCGAACCCCAATTCGGTCGAGGTCGCCAGTTTCGCCGCGCTCGCCGCTGCCGGGGTCAATCGTGTATCGATAGGGGTTCAAAGCTTCGATCCGCAAATCCTTGAATTCCTGGGCCGGGCGCATAGCGGCGACGAGGCGCGGCGGGCGATCGCCGCGGCGCAGGCGTATTTCGCGCGCGTCAGTTTCGACCTCATCTATGCGCGTCCCGGCCAGTCGCTCGCCGCGTGGGAGGTGGAGCTTGCCGAGGCACTGGCGTTCGGCACCGGCCATCTGTCGCTCTATCAGCTGACGATCGAGCCGGGGACGCGCTTCGCCACCCTCGCGGCGAAGGGCGATCTCGTCATCCCCGACGGCGATGCTGCCGCCGATCTGTTCGACGCGACGCAGGCGGCGACGCGCGCGGCCGACCTGCCGCGCTACGAAGTGTCGAACCACGCGCGCCGCGGCGAGGAGAGCCGGCACAACCTGACCTATTGGCGCTATGGCGATTATGCCGGCATCGGCCCCGGCGCGCACGGGCGGCGACTTGCGCAGGCGACCGAGCGGCACCGCAAGCCCGAGAATTTCCTGTCCGCCGTCGCGCGCAACGGCCACGGCCTGAAGGTCGAAACCGACCTGCCGCCGCACGAGCGCGCGACCGAGGCGATGCTGATGGGCCTGCGCCTGACCGAGGGCGTCGACCTGACGCGCGTCGAGACGCGCAGCGGGATGGCACGCGATGCCTTCGTCGATGCCGGGGCGGTCGCGCGGCTGGCGGGACAGGGGCTTTGGTGCAGGAGAGCGATCAACTGGCGGTCACCGACGCCGGGATATTGCTGCTCGACTCGATTCTTTCGGAAGTGGTGCGGACCGGCTAGACTCGCCCTCCGAAGCCCTTTCAGCCCAAACGGAATCCGGATTTGCCGCAGGACGTCATCCGCGACTGGCACGCCCATCTGGCGCACGAAAGGCGCCGGTCGGAGCATACGCGCCGCGCCTATGTCGCGACGGCCGAGCGCTTCTGCGCCTTCCTGATGGAGCATCGCGGCGGTGCGGTCGATGCGGCGATGCTGCGGTCGCTGTCCGCCGGCGACCTGCGCGCCTATCTGGCCGCGCGCCGCGCCGGGGCTGGGCAACGCATCGGCCGCACGCGAACTCTCCGCCATCCGCACCTTCCTGCGCTTCGTCGGCGGCTCGAACGCCAGCGTGCCGCAGATGCGCGGCCCGCGCGTCCGCAAGGGGTTGCCGCGCCCCGTCGCGCCCGACCAGGCGCTCGATCTTGCGCACGAGGTGGAGGATAATGCCCGGCAGGGCTGGACGGGCGCGCGCGATTTCGCGCTACTGCTGCTGCTCTATGGCGCGGGGCTGCGCATCGGCGAAGCGCTGTCGCTGACCGGCGCCGCGCTCCCGCTCGGCGAGACACTGCGCGTCACCGGCAAGCGCGGCAAGACGCGGATCGTGCCGATCCTGCCCGCGGTTGCCGCCGCGGTGGCGCGTTACGTCGAGGCCTGCCCATGGCCGATCGCGAAAGAAATGCCGCTGTTTCTCGGCGCGCGCGGCGGCCCGCTCCAGCCCGGCGTCGTGCGCGCGAGCGTGCGGTCGGCGCGCCGCGCTCTCGGGCTTCCGGAGCGCACGACACCGCACGCGCTGCGCCACAGCTTCGCGACACATCTGCTCGCGGGCGGTGCCGACCTGCGGTCGTTGCAGGAATTGCTCGGCCACGCGAGCCTCGCTTCGACGCAGGTCTATACCGCGGTCGATGCCGCGCATTTGCTCGACATCTACCGCAACGCGCACCCGCGCGCCTGACCGGCGTTCAGTCGCCGGGCCGCTGCGGCTTCCAGGTGACGACGCGCCACAGGTAGAACAGGATCAGCGTCCCGATCGCGATCAGCGCGAGCGGTCCGACCAGCTGCTCGATCGCGGCGAAGCGCTTGCCGAACCATTGCCCGGCACCCGCCAGCGCGGCGATCCAGATCGTCGATCCGGCGGCGGTCCACAGCAGGAATTTCGCCTGGTTCATCCGCACCATGCCCGCGGGCAGCGATACCATCGTCCGCGCGACGGGCATGAAGCGCGCCGCGAAGACGATGCCGGGACCATATTTCAGGAAGCCGGCGTGCAGCCGCTCGACCTCGCGCCAGTCGAGCGTCAGCCAGCGGCCGTGGCGGTCGATGAAGGGCTTCAGCCGCTCATAGCCGATCCAGCGGCCGATCGCGTACCATACCCAGTTGCCCGCGGTCGTCCCCGCGACGGCGACCGCGACGAGCGTCCAGAAATCGAAGCGCCCCTGCGCGGCCGCGACGCCGCCCAGCCCCATGATCACCTCGGACGGGATCGGCGGAAAGACGTTTTCGAGGAACATCAGGACGAAGATGCCGAAATAGCCCCACGCCTGGATCAGATCGAGAATGAAGTCGGTCATGCGGGGCTTAACGCGAGGGAGGGCGGTTCGATCCGCGTCCGTCATCGAACCTGTCACCCGACCCGCCGCTCGATCGCGTCCCAGATCATTCCCACGGTGTCGCTGTTGTTGAACTTGTCGATCGCGACGATGCCGGTGGGCGAGGTGACGTTGATTTCGGTCAGCCATTCGCCGCCGATCACGTCGATGCCGACGAAGATCAGCCCGCGTTCCCGGAGCGCGGGAGCGAGCGCGGCGCAGATTTCCTCTTCGCGCGGGGTCAGCGCCGCCGCCTCGGCATAGCCGCCGACCGCCAGGTTGGCGCGGAACTCGCCTTCGCCCGCCTTGCGGTTGATCGCGCCCGCGACCTCGCCGTCGATCAGGACGATGCGTTTGTCGCCCTCGCTGACGCTCGGCAGGAACTGCTGCACCATGAAGGGTTCGGGCCAGACCTGTCCGAACAGTTCGACCAGCGCGCCCAGATTGGTGCCCGCCTCGTCGATGCGGAACACCGCCTTGCCGCCGTTGCCGTGCAGCGGCTTGATCACCAGCGCGCCGTGCCGCGCGTGGAAATCCTTCACCGCGTTCAGGTCGCGCGTGACCATCGTCGGCGGCATGAACTGCGGAAAGTCGAGCACGAACACCTTTTCGGGCGCGTTGCGAACCGACACCGGATCATTGACCACCAGCGTTTTGTCCCGAATGCGCTCGAGCAGCCAGGTGCCGGTCAGATAGCCAAGGTCGAACGGCGGGTCCTGCCGCATCAGCACGACATCGACATCGCGGCCGAGGTCGAGGGTGACAGGGTCGCCGAACCGGTAATGGTCGCCCTTCACGCGCTTCACCTCCAGCACCGGATGGGCCGGAGTGGTCAGCCGTCCCGCTTCCCATGTCAGGCCGCGCACGTCGTAATGATAGAGGATATGGCCGCGTTCGAGCGCCTTCAGCATCAGCGCGAAGCTGCTGTCCCCGGCAATGTTGATGCCGTCCATCGGGTCCATTTGCACGGCGGCGCGCAGGGTCATCTCATTCTCCTTCCGGGGCGACCGAATTTTCCGGCGAGCCGCGTCAGGGCTGCCAGACGTGGACCAGATGGCGAGGCAAGCGCCCCGGCGCAAGCAGCATCACGTCGATGCGGGTTTCGTCGCCCGGCCGCGCGAAGCGCGGGGCGAGCATTTCCGCCGCCGCCGCGACGCGGCGCAGGCGCCGGCGTCGATCGCGAAGTCGAGGTCGGCGGCGCGGTCGCGCCACTTGACCTCGACGAAGGCGACCGTCCGTCCGCGCCGCGCGACCAGATCGACCTCGCCGACGCGAACGCGCAGCCGTCGGGCCAATATCCGCCAGCCGTGCAGCCGCAGCCACCACGCGGCGCGATTTTCGGCGCGGCGGCCGCGCGCCTCGGCGACGGCGCGGCTCACGCCCCGTCCTTCAGTGCCAGCGCGCGGGCATAGACGGCATGCCGGTCGAGCCCATAGCGTTTGGCGACCGCCTTCGCCGCCTTGGCGACCGGCTGATCGGCAAGCGCGGCGCGCAGCGCATCGTCGACCGCCGCATCGTCGGCCTCTTCGACGACATTGTCGGCGGGCGGCGCGACTATGACGACGATCTCGCCCTTCGGCGGTGCGTCGGCATAGCGCGCGGCCAGTTCGCCGAGCGACCCGGTGACGCATTCCTCGTATAACTTGCTGATCTCACGCGCGACGGCCGCGGCGCGGTTGCCGAGTCCCTCGGCCAGCGCGGCGAGCGTCGCGGCGAGGCGCGGTCCGCTTTCATAGAAGACCAGTGTCGCGCGCAGCCCGGCGAGTTCGGCGATGGCCTCGCTGCGCGCCTTGGCCTTGGACGGCAGGAAGCCGGCGAACAGGAAGCGGTCGCTCGGCAGGCCCGACAGAGTGATCGCCGCGATCGCGGCGCAGGGACCGGGCAGGGTGGTGACGCGCCGCCCCGCCGCGCGCGCATCGCGCACCAGCTTGTACCCCGGATCGGAGATCAGCGGCGTGCCCGCGTCCGACACCAGCGCCACCACATCGGTTTCCATGCGCGCAACCAGCGCGGCGCGCGCGCGTTCGTCGCTATGGTCGTGATAGGGGGTCATCGGAACGCGCAAACCCAGGTGCGACAGCAGCTTCGCCGTCACGCGCGTGTCTTCGGCGGCGATCACGTCGGCGCGGGCAAGCAACGCCGCAGCGCGCGGCGTGATGTCGCCGAGGTTGCCGATGGGGGTCGCCACGATATAGAGACCGGGCAAGGGAGATTGAGAAATGGTCGAATCCGGCATGTCGCCGAAAATGGCAGAAAGCGTCGTCGAGCGCCAAGACAATGCGTTGCGGCGGCGCCGGTTGCTGCGTGGAATGGCGACGCTGGCGCTCGGCGGCTTGCTCGCGGCCTGCCGGTCGTGCCCAAATCGGGCGGTCCCGCGGCGCCGCCGCCGCCCGAAAACCCCGACGAGACCGTGGGCCCCGGCCTGCCGACCGACACCGATCGCCACCGCGTCGCGCTGCTCGTGCCGCAGACGGGGGCGAATGCCGACGTCGGCACCGCGATCGCCAATGCGACGACGTTGGCGCTGCTCGACACGCGCGCCGACAAGGTTCGCATCACCACCTACGACACCGCGCTCGGCGCCGCTGCGGCGGCGCGGCAGGCAGTCGCCGATGGCAATCGCCTGATCCGGGTCCGCTGCTCAGCGAGGATGTCGCGGCGGTCGCGCCGATCGCGCGCGCGGCAAGGTGCCCGTGCTCAGCTTCTCGAACGACAGCGGGGTCGCGGGCAACGGCGTCTTCATCCTGGGCTTCGTGCCGGGCCAGTCGGTCGAGCGCGTCGTCGCCTTCGCGCGCGGCAAGGGCATCAGCGCTTCGGCGCGCTGGTGCCCAAGAATGTCTATGGCGACCGCGCGGCGGCCGCGTTCCGCGACGCGGTGCGCGAAGCCGGGGGACGCTGGTCGCGGTCGAAACCTACGATCGCACCGCGGCGGCGCTGACCGGCGCGGCGCGGCGGCTCGCCAACGGCGGCGCGATGGACGCGGTGCTGATCGCCGATGTCGGCGGCAATGCAATCCGCGCCGTGCCGATCGTCAAGGGCGCGGGCAGCAAGCAGATATTGGGCACCGAATTGTGGAACACCGACGCCTCGCTCGGCAGCAACGCCGCGATGCGCGGCGCGTGGTTCGCCAGCGTTTCCGACGGTCTCTACGGCCAGCTCGCGACCAAATATCGTGCCCGCTACGGCAAGGCGCCCTATCGGCTCGCCAGCCTCGGTTATGATTCGGTGCTGCTGACCGTGCGCATCGCGCGCGACTGGAAACCCGGCACCGCCTTTCCGGTGAACCGGCTGCTTGCGGCCGACGGTTTCGGCGGTATCGACGGCATCTTCCGATTCAACAATCGCGGCATCGCGGTTCGCGCGCTCGAGGTCAGCGAGGTCGGCGCCGGCGGTTTCCGCGTCGTCGATCCCGCCCCGGCCAAATGGTGACGCGCCGGGGCGTGGCATAGGCGCCACAGTCGGGCGGAAAGTGTCGTCCGATCGGCACGCGCGGCCTTTACGGCGCGCGCCCGTTCACTATATGGACAGTGCGCGCATCCGCCCATGTTCCGCATGGGCGCCCGCGTGCCTGTCGAAATGATGTGAGGAGATACAGCTATACGCCCGCCCATGACCCGCCGCCCGCTGGCGCCTATGCCGCCGAAGAACGGCCCGCGATATAATGAGTTCATCGCCTCTCCCAAGGTCCGCGTGATCGACGAGGAAGGCGAAAATCTGGGCGTAATGCTGACTGCCGAAGCCATCGAACAGGCGGCCGAGGTCGGCCTCGACCTGGTCGAGGTTTCCCCAACGCCGACCCGCCGGTGTGCAAGTTCCTCGACGTGGGCAAGTTCAAGTACGAAGCCCAGAAAAGGCCAATGCCGCCCGCAAGACGCAGAAGACGCAGGAGATCAAGGAGATCAAGATGCGTCCGAACATCGACGACCACGACTTCGAAGTGAAGATGAAGAAGGTGTTCGACTTCCGGGCGAGGGCGACAAGGTCAAGATGACGATGCGCTTCCGCGGCCGCGAGATGAGCCACACCCAGCTCGGCCTCGCCGTGCTGCAGAAGGTCGCGGAAATGACCGCCGAGATCGCGAAGGTCGAGGCGCATCCGCGCACCGAGGGCCGCCAGATGCTGATGGTGCTCGCGCCGAAGTAGGCCGACGCCGCGGCTTCAGAAACCGGTACGAAAATCGAGGGCGGTCGTTCCGATGGGGCGGCCGCCCGCTTCGTATCGGCGCTCGACCATATGTGCGCGTCCGTCCGCCGCGATGGCGACGAGGGTCGAACAGCGCGTGCCATAGACCTCGCCGTGCAGGAACAGCGCCGGGGTGTCGTCCGCGGCCAGCATGTCGAGCAAGGCTTCGGGATCGGCCGCCGCCGCGGTCGCTGACGCCAGCGCCGCGCGCAGGCGTGTGGCGCGTGCGCATGGGCTGTAGGTTAGCTCGTTCGCCAGCGCATGGATTCCCGTCGTCAGCCTTTCGACGCGCGGTTCCGGCCGGTTGGTCAGCAGCCGCGCGCCGCCCCGGTCGACCGTCAGCAGGTTGAAGGCGTTGAAGCGGTCGAGGTCGGCGCACTGCGGGTCGGCGAAGCGCCCTTCACCACGCAGCAGGTCGGCGACCAGTTCGCCGCGCGATTCACGGCCGGGATCGGGCGGGGCGCCGCGCACGTTGGTGACGACGACGACGCGCCCGCTTGCGGGATGCACCCCCAGCCAGGTTCCGCCCGCCTGCAGGTCGCGTCCGGCGATGATGCCGCTGCCGTCGCCCCATTCCGCGAGCGGCGCGGCGGCCCGCGCATGAAACTCGTCGCGGTTGCCGACAAGGATCAGCGGCCAGTCGGGATGGACGTGGCGGGCGAGGGCGACGACGCACATGCCGGCCATATCGTGCTTGGGTGATGATTTGCCAAGCGGGACATGATAGATATCGCTCCGTCTTTTCCGGGGAGGGAGGAAGATATGAGCGAAATGGGCAAGGCGCCGTTCCATCTGTGGATCGTCGGCATTCTCACCCTGTTGTGGAACGCCATCGGTGCGTTCGACTATACGATGACCAAGCTGCGCAACGCCGATTATCTGAGCGCTTTCACGCCCGAGCAGCAGGCCTATTTCCACGGCTTTCCGCTATGGGCCAGCGCCGGCTGGGCGCTCGGCGTCTGGGGCGCGGTGCTGGGGTCGATCCTGTTGCTCGCGCGCAGCCGGCATGCGGTGACGGCGTTCGCCGCCTCGCTGGTCGGGCTTGCGGTCAGCAGCTTCTATCAGTTCGGGTTGCATTATGGCGATCTGGAGCGCCTGTTCGGGACGTTCCCCATGGTCTTCTCCGCCATCGTCTGGATCGTCGCGATCGCGCTCTTCATCTACGCGCGGCGACAGGCGGCAGCGGGCGTTCTGCGCTGAACGGAAAAGGGGCGCCGATCAAGCGCCCCTGTCCATTTCCTTACCGCGCGCGGATGAAGGCGCGGATGTCGGACGCCAGCTTGTGGCGGTCCTCGTCGCGGATATACATCATGTGTCCCGCGGCATAATATTGATATTCGACGCGGTCCTGCGGGATGCCGGTGCGCGACAGCGAATATTCGGCGGCGAAGAAGGGCGTCGCGAAGTCGTAATAGCCCTGTCCGACGAACACGCGCAATCCGCTGTTCTCGCGCAGCGCCTGCCCGATATAGGGCGCGACGTTCAGATAGGCGTTGGTGTCGCGCCCGCCGATGCGCCAGTCCCACAGCCGCCCGATGCCGCCGATCGACTGATATTCGCGGTCGGTCTTGAACCCCAGCGTCTCGCGCGACCAGCTGTTGATCGCGGCGGTATAGCTCGCGTCGATGCCATAGAAGCTGGGATCGTTGTCGGGCTCTTCGCCGGCATTGTCGTAGTCACGGCCGGTATAACGGCTGTCGAGCCGTCCGACGGTCAGCCCGCGATCGCGCAGCAATTCCTTGTAGAAACGGCCCGGCGTCACGCGCAGGTCGGCATTTTCCAGAAAGGTTTCGGACAGGCCGGTGAAGCGCGAAAGCTCGCGGCGGATCTGCGCGCGCTCGTCGCCCTGCAGCTTCTGGCCCTTCAGCAGCGCCGCGGCATAGGGACCGATCGCCCATTGCCGCGCTTCCTCGACGAACTGTTCGACCGAGGACGCGCTCGCCTTGCCGTGATAGAGCGCGGTTGCGGCCATCGAGGGCAGATTGGTGATGAAGCCCAGTTCGTTGCCCGGCGCGTCGGACCCGGCCGCAAAGTCGAGCACGGTCGAGATCAGGATGATGCCGTTGAGGCCGACGTCATTGTAGGTGACGTTCATCAACTGGTTGGCGACCGCCGCCGAACGCGTCGTGCCATAGCTTTCGCCGCCCAGGAACTTGGGGCTGTTCCAGCGGCCATTGTCGTTCAGCCAGCGGCGGATCACTTCGGCGACCGCCTTCGCATCCTGCGTCACGCCGTAATAATCCTCGGGCTTGGCATTGCCGATCAGATGCGAAAAGCCGGTGCCCGGGGATCGATGAATACGATGTCGGTGACGTCGAGCAGTGAATCGGGATTATCGACGATCGGATAGGGCGGGGCGCCGTCGTCGCGCGCGTCGCTGGGGATCGCCACGCGCTTCGGACCGAAGGCGCCCATCATCAGCCACACGGTACCCGAACCGGGGCCGCCGTTGAACAGGAAGGTCACCGGGCGGCTGGGATCGCGCGGTTCCCTGACATAGGATGTGGTGACGATCGCGGCCTCGGGCACGCCGTCCTTGTTCTTGAGGATCGTTTCGCCGATCGTCGCGGCATAGGCGACGCGCTGCCCCCGAACGTGCCAGACAGCTTCGTCGTACGGACTTGCGGCTCATAGTCGGTGGATTTTTCCGCCTTTACCTTGTCAGCGGGGGCATCCTCGGCATGCAGCATGGCGGGCGTTGCGAAGGCAAGCGCCAAGGCGATCAGCGACAGACCAGATTTCATCTCATTCTCCCCAGT
This sequence comes from Sphingopyxis sp. 550B, assembly GCF_057401805.1. NCBI lineage: Bacteria > Pseudomonadati > Pseudomonadota > Alphaproteobacteria > Sphingomonadales > Sphingopyxidaceae > Sphingopyxis > Sphingopyxis sp. 550B. The sequence goes on from NZ_CM171610.1 coordinate 2,138,543, forward strand.
TGCGCGCGGACCCTAGGCAGCGCACGGGAGGGAGCAAGGGCGCTCGTCGGCGGGGATCGTCCTTTTGTCGAAGCGGTCAGGCGGCCTTTTTGGGTTGCACCGACAATTGCAGGCCGAGCGCGTCCAGCACGGCGGTCAGCGTTTCCAGTGTCGGGTTGCCGTTTTCCGACAACGCATTGTAAAGCGCCTGCCGGCCAAGGCCGTTTTGCGAGCGATTTCGCTCATGCCTTTGGAACGGGCGACATCGCCGATGGCGCAGGCGATATGCTTGGGGTCGTTCCCTTCCATCGCTGCTTCGAGGTAGAAACGGATATCCTCGGCCGTTTCGATATAGTCGGCCGGGTCAAAGCGCGTCGTCGTCAATCCCATTGTCTGCTTCCCTTGCCAGTTCCTTGGCCTTCGCGATATCGCGCGCCTGACTATCCTTGTCGCCACCGATCAGCAGAAGTACCAGCGTGGTATCGCGCCACATATAATAGATTCGATATCCCGGCCCGAATGCGAGCCTCAACTCGTGCACACCCTCGCCGACCGGCTTCTGTCGCCCGCATGGCCGGATGCAAAGCGCCTCAGCCTGTCGGCAATCCGCAACAGGGACCGACGATCCCGTAAAGCGCGGAGCCATTTATCGAACTGACGCGTTCGCCGAACTTCGATCACTTGTCCTTTATACGAGACATTATCGCTCATGTCAACCCAATTCTGATCCGCTGCCGTCCTTGGCCGCCGCTCATTCATAGTTTCGGATCGGATCGCGACGGGTGTCCGCTAGCGGACACTCATGCGCCAGGCGCGGCAATTCAATCGCCTACCGCCCCCACTTCGTCTTGCTCTGCTTCCCGAAGCGTCCCTTGCGCGTTCCCGGCTTGCCTTCGTTCGAGCGTCCCACGCGCGGTGCGACCTGTTCGTCCGGGGCAGGCCCAGTTCGTCGGCCTCCAGCCGGCGATCTCGTCGCGCAGGCGGCCGGCTTCCTCGAACTCCAGGTCGGCGGCGGCGTCGCGCATCTTCTTCGAGCTCGGCGATATAGGCGCGCAGATTGTGACCGACCATATGGTCGGGCTTGTCGTCGCCCAGATCAATGGTGACACGGTCCTTCGACGCGACATGCGCGATGATGTCGCCGATGTTGCGCTTGATCGTCGTCGGCGTGATGCCGTGTTCGGCGTTATACGCCTGCTGTTTTTCGCGGCGGCGGTCGGTCTCGCGCATCGCGCGCTCCATGCTGCCGGTGATGCGGTCGGCATAGAGGATGACGCGCCCGTCGACGTTGCGCGCCGCGCGGCCGATCGTCTGGACGAGGCTGGTCTCGCTGCGCAGGAAGCCCTCCTTGTCGGCATCGAGGATCGCGACCAGCCCGCATTCGGGAATGTCGAGCCCCTCGCGCAGCAGGTTGATGCCGACGAGCACGTCGAACACGCCGAGCCGCAGGTCGCGGATGATCTCGATGCGCTCCAGCGTCTCGACGTCCGAGGACTATTTCCGCGGCCTCCTGCTCGCTCGAAGAAGTCGATCCTTTCCGAAGCCGAATCGACGCTGGCGCATCTGCAGGACGGTCCGCTGCGCGAGCCCGACCTCGCCGACCGCGCGTCGAGCGAGACCGACTGGGCGATCGAGCTGCGGACCCGCGACCGCCAGCGCAAGCTGATCGCCAAGATCGACGCCGCGATCCGCCGCATCGACGAAGGCGAATATGGCTATTGCGCGGTCACCGGCGAACCCATCTCGCTCGCGCGGCTTCAGGCGCGTCCGATCGCGACGATGACGCTGGAGGCGCAGGAGCGCCACGAGCGCAACGAGCGCATTTCGCGCGAGGATTGATCGCGGCCGGCTCGGAAGGCGTCGGCGCCATTTACAATATCGCAAGGGCTGCTGCCTAGATTCGTCCCCTGAATCAAGCGGGGAACGGGTCGCATGGAATCCCACGAACACACATCGGTCGACGAGGAAGTGGCGGCGCTGTCGCGAAGCGCCGACCGCGACAGCCTGTTCATGCAGGCGCGGCTGCAACTGGCGGGGGCGCCCGATACGGTGCTCGTCCGCGTCCGCAACCTGTCGGCGGGCGGCATGCTCGCCGAGGTGCAGGGCCGGATCAGGGGCTCGAACAGGGCGGGGCGGTCGAAGTCGATCTGCGCAACATCGGCCCGGTGCCGGGGCGGATCGTCTGGATCGGCGACGGCAAGTTCGGCGTCGCGTTCGACCGGCCGGTCGATCCGCAGGCGGTGCGCCGTCAGGTGGTTCGCAAAATGGAGGTTCCCCCGCACATTTCAGCGCTCAACGGGCCTTTCTACCGCCCGCGCTGACGCGCTTCGCGATGGAAGGCATCAGCCGGCGGTAGCAGTCGGGGCTCGCTCAATCGAACGCGAGCATCTCTTCCTTGATTTTCAGCTTCTGCTTTTTCATCTGCGCCAGCAGGGCCGCATCGGGCGATGGGCGCCGTTCTTCATTCGCAATTTTCGCGTCGAGGTCCGCGTGACGGGACTTCAGGGCAGAAAGGTGCGATGTGCTCATGAGGCCTTCCTTTCGAATCGGGTGGGCAGGGGCGAGTAGAACATGAATTGCCCCGAAAGTCGTGACGATTCGGCCGGACGGTCCCCGTTGCGGACCAGCGGTGGCCGTGGCAGGAGACGGGCGTGAATCCGGAAGACATCGCCCAGCGCCTCGAACGGCTTCGGACCGAGCATCGCGACCTCGATGCGGCGATCATCGCGCTCGCCACGGCGACGGTTCCCGACCAGCTCCAGCTCGCCCGCATGAAGAAGCACAAGCTGCGGCTGCGGGACGAGATCGCATGGTGCGAGGATCAGCTTCTGCCCGACATCATCGCCTGATCCGTCCGGTCGCGCGCCGGAAAGATGGTTAGCGGCGTTGCGGTGCGCGCCGCGACCGTGGCATGGCCGCGCGATGGACGAGCGGCAGTCGGGCATGCGCGGAATCGGCCGGCCGGTTCATCGCGCGCAGGTCGAAAATCTCTATGTCGAAGCGATGCTGCTCGCCGACGAGGCGCATGCGGCCTTTGCAGCGATGCGCGATCCGGGCGGCGATGGCCTGCTTCAGGTCGGTCTCGCCTGCGAATCGCTCAAGACGACGGCGCGGCTGATGCATATCATCGCATGGCTGCTCCACCGCCGCGCGATGATCGCCGGCGATCCGGGGCCGGACCCGACGACAGCGCCGCGCGCATCGGCGATCCCGTCCCGGCCGATTGGTCTGTCTGCGCCCGCTTCGATGCCCCGGTCGCCCGCGTCGTCATGGCGAGCGAGCGGCTGTTCGAACGCGTTGCCGCGCTCGAGGCGGGCTGGGATGCGCCCGCCGCGCCGACGCCGGTGCACGACATGCTGGCGGAGATCGCCGCGCGCCTCTGACGCGTGCGCATCCTCCCGGTGCGCATAACGCTTGCCTTAAAACCCGCATTTGAAATACTCCTTTGAAAAAAGGAGAAGTTGGAGATGGACCGTGCGCAAAAACTGGAATTGCTCGATCGCAGCCTGACGCGAGCGGCCGACGCGATCGGCGACATCACGCCGGTGGTGATGGCGCGCTATTATGCGCGGCACCCCGACGCCGCGGCCAGTTTCGAGCGACACGGAATGGGGCGGACCTCGGCGCTGGAGCACGAGATGGTCGACAACTGCCTCTATTGCCTGATGTATTGTCTCGAACGCCCGACCGAGATCGAGATCCTGCTCGAAAATTCGGTTCCGCATCATCAGTTCACGCTTCAGGTATCGTTCGACTGGTATCGCGGGCTGGTCGATGCGACGATCGACGTGATCGCCGAAAGCATTCCCGCCGATGCCGCCGACGAGCGGCAGGTATGGGACGAGATCTGCAGCGTGCTGGGCGGCGTCTTCACCGGATGCCGGGGTTTGCTGGCGGGGGCGAATCCGATCGCGGCGGCGAGCGCCTGAAAACCGTTCGCGCGTTCCCGATTATCCGGTCCACTTGACCCACGCACCATGCGGGTGCGAGCGCGCGAGCAGGCGGCCCGCTTCGCCGCCGGGCCAATGGCGCACGACCAGTTCGTGATGATGCACGGTGCGGTTGGCTTCGAGCGCGATCCGTGCGAGCGGGCGGTCGGGCGTCGCTTCGGCGCCGGCTTCCTCCATCGCGGTCGTCACGCGCATCTGCTGGTCCTCGGGCACATATTGCCAGACGATCGAGTGCATCAGCAGGCGCGTGGTGCCGGCCGCCTGCGGCTTTTTCAGTTCAGCCTCGACGAAATCGGCGGCGGAGGCGCGAACGAGATCCGGTTTCGCGCGCCGCAGCAATCGCCGCTTCCATACGCGCGAAGCGCACCGCATGCTCGGGCCAGATATAGGCCTTGAGCCGCAGCGCCTGCGCGGGATCGGTCAGGTCGACCGGTGCGACGTCGCATCCCTTCAGGGCCGCGATCTCGATCGGCAGCTGCGGCGGATGGTTTCCCTGCCATTCGGGGGTGAAGGCCATGACGCCGGGTCGAGGCCCGACCTGCACGCCGCCCAGATCGTAATGATAACGGTCGATCATCAGGTTGATCCCCGCGCTCGATCCGATTTCGAGGCAATCGAAGTGCGGCGGAAGGCCTTGCTCGGCGAGCCACAGCATCGCTGCGATGAAGTTCGACGACCGCCCCGCCTCGTTGGTTTGCGGCGGACCGTCGAGCCACGGCAGCAGCGCCGCCTCTTGCCGCTGGACGACTCCAGCGACGATCGCGGCGTCGTTGATGTCGTCGGCATCGGCATAGATGGGTGCAAGCTCGGGCGCGGCGCCCGACAAGTGCAGCGCATGCAGCCCGCCCGCGGCGCGCAGCGGCAGCGCGTCGGCAAGCGGCGCGCCCTGCCATTCCGCCATGCGCCGGGCGAATCCGGTCGCGGGCGCGTCGATCAGCGTCGCGAGCGCCGCGACGATCCGCGCCGTCACGGGGGCGTCGGCGGCGCGGCAATAGGCGACCTGGTTCCTGAAGGCGGTGCGCACCGCATCGGCGCCGGTCGCGCCGATGTCGATGAACTCGTAGCGCTCGCTCATTGCCCTTTCTCCCGTCGCCGCTTATGGGCGCGGTGCTTATGCCCGAACCGATCATCTTTGCCATCCCCAAGGGACGCATCCTCGACGAGGCGCTGCCGCTGCTCGCGCGCGTCGGCATCGAACCTGCGGCGGATTTCTTCGACAAGAAGAGCCGCGCGCTGGTGTTCGGGACGAACCAGCCGCATGTCTCACTGATCCGCGTGCGCGCGTTCGACGTCGCGACCTTCGTCGCGCACGGCGCGGCACAACTCGGCATCGTCGGGTCCGACGTGATCGACGAGTTCGATTATTCGGAACTTTACGCGCCCGTCGATCTCGGCATCGGCCACTGCCGCCTGTCGCTCGCCGGGCCGGCGGGCAGTTCGCCGCCGGGTGCCGCCGACTTCGGGGGCGCCAGCCATATCCGCGTCGCGACCAAATATCCCGCGACGACGCGCCGCTGGTTCGAGGGGCAAGGCATCCGGCCGAATGCATCAAGCTCAACGGCGCGATGGAGATCGCGCCGAAGCTGGGACTTGCGTCGCATATCGTCGACCTCGTCTCGACGGGGCGGACGCTGGTCGAGAACGCACTCGCCGAACAGACGGTGATCAGCGAGGTGTCGGCGCGGCTGATCGTCAACCGCGCGGCGTTCAAGCTGCGCTCGGCCGAGGTGCCGGCGCTGGTCGAAAGGTTCCGCGAGGCGGTGTCGAGTCCCGTCGGAGGAAATTGAGTGCGACGGCTCGACGCCTCCGCTCCCGGTTTTCGCGCCGCCTTCGACGCGCTGGTCGACGACCGGCGCGAAAGCGATTCGGGTGTATCGGCCGACGTGGCCGCGATCGTCGCGCGGGTGAAGGCGGAAGGCGACGCGGCGCTTGCCGACTATACGCGCCGTTTCGACCGCTTCGACCTCGACGCGAGCGGCTGGAGCATCTCGAAGCCGCAATGCGCCGCCGCCTATGACGCGCTCGCGCCCGGCCTGCGCGCGGCGCTCGACCTCGCGGCGGAGCGCATCCGCGCCTATCACGCAGCGCAGCGTCCGGCGGACCGCGACTATCGCGACGCGGCGGGCGCGCGGCTCGGCGCGCTGGCGCGCGGTCGATGCGGCGGGGGTCTATGTTCCCGGCGGACGCGCCGCCTATCCCTCGTCGGTGCTGATGAACATCCTTCCCGCCAAGGTCGCAGGGGTCGAGCGCATCGTGATGGTCACGCCGACACCCGACGGCACGATCAATCCCGTCGTCATGGCGGCGGCGCATATCGGCGGCGTCGACGAGATATGGCGCGTCGGCGGCGCGCAGGCGGTCGCCGCGCTTGCCTATGGCACCGATCGGATCGCGCCCGTCGATGTCGTCACCGGCCCCGGCAACGCCGGGTCGCCGAGGCGAAGCGCCAGCTTTACGGTGTCGTCGGCATCGACATGGTCGCGGGTCCGAGCGAGATCGTCGTCGTCGCCGACGCCCGGAACGACCCGCATGTCATCGCCGCCGACCTGCTCAGCCGGCCGAGCACGACCCGACGAGCCAGTCGATCCTCTTCACCGATGATAATGCTTTCGCCGATGCGGTAGCGGCGGCGATAGAGCATCAGATTCCTAATCTGACGACCAAAGCGACTATGCGGACGAGCTGGGATGCCAACGGCGCGATCGTCATCGTGCCGACGCTGGCCGCCGCGATCCCCTTGTGCGACCGGCTCGCGCCCGAGCATCTCGAACTCGCGGTCGATGCGGCCGAAGCCGACGCGCTCTTCGCCAAGGTGCGCCACGCCGGCTCGGTCTTCCTCGGCCGCCAGACGCCCGAAGCGATCGGCGATTATGTCGCCGGCCCCAATCATGTCCTCCCCACCGGCCGCCGTGCGCGCTCGAGCGGGCTGTCGGTCGCCGACTTCATGAAGCGCACCAGCTTCCTCGCACTCGACGAGGGCGCGCTGGCGGCGATCGGTCCGGCCGCGGTCGCGCTCGCCGAGGCCGAGGGGCTTCCCGCCCATGCGCTCAGCGTCCAGAACAGACTCGAACAGGCAAAGCCATGAACAAACGCGCCCAGTCCCGCTCCGCCGCACGGCTCGCCGCCGTGCAGGCGCTCTATCAGCACGAGATGGAGAGCACGCCTACGGCGCAGCTCCTCCATGAATTCCACCAGCATCGCATCGGCGCCATCATCGAGGATGCCGAATATGCGGAGGCCGACGTCCCCTTCTTCGACGACATCGTGAAGGGCGCGCTCGCGCGCCAGGCCGAGGTCGACGCCGCGATCGCCGCGCGGCTGGCGAGCGGCTGGACGCTCGACCGCCTCGACCGCACGATGAAGGCGATCCTGCGCGCCGGCGCCTACGAACTGATCGCGCGCGGCGATGTGCCGGTCGGCGCGGTGGTCAGCGAATATGTCGATGTCGCAAAGGCCTTCTTCGACGGGCGCGAGGCGGGGTTCGCCAACGGTCTGCTCGATGCGATCGGCAAGGATGTGCGGGCGAAGGGGTGAACCGCTCAGGGCGAACGGGGTTGTGTTGTGACCGAAGCCGATTTCATCGCCCGCCTGCGCGGCATCGCGACCGACCCCGCTGCGCGTGGGCTCGCTGACGATGCCGCCGTGCTGGGCGATCTCGTCCTTACCCACGACATGATCGTCGAGGGCGTGCATTTCCTTCCCGACGAGCGCCCGCAGGACGCCGCATGGAAGCTCGTTGCGGTGAACCTTTCCGACTGGCTGCGAAGGGCGCGACGCCGGTCGGGGTGCTGCTCGGCTATAGTCTGGCGGGCGATGCGGCTGGGACGCCGCCTTTGCCGACGGACTCGACATCGTGCTGCGCCGCTACGGCCTGCCCTTGCTTGGCGGCGATACCGTCGGCGTTCCGGCGGGGGCGCCGCGCAGCTTCGGTCTGACGGCCATCGGCCGGGCGCCGGCCGAGGGTGCGCCGTCGCGCAGCGGCATGAAGCCCGGCGACCGGCTCTGGGTCAGCGGGACGATCGGCAACGCCGGGGCCGGCCTCGCGATGCGACTTGGGGAGATCGACGCCAACGAGACGTGTCTCGCCGCCTATAGCCGCCCGCAGCCGCAGCTCACGCTGGGGCAGGCGCTCGCGCCGCATGTCCGCGCCATGATGGACGTGTCCGACGGGTTGCTGATCGACGCGCAGCGGATGGCGACGGCGAGCGGTTGCCGGATCACGCTGCGGCTCGATGCGGTGCCGCTGTCGGCGGCGCTGCTCGCCGTGCGTCCCGACGTGCTCGACACGCGGCTGGCGGCGACCACGGCGGGGGACGATTATCAGCTATTGTTCGCCGCCGACCCCGATGCCGGCGCCGTCATCCGTGCAACGGCGGAGGCGCTCAATATCGCCGTGACCCCGATCGGCCACGCCGGGGTCGGCGAAGGGATCGTGGTGATCGACGGAGCGCAGCGCGTCGCACTGCCCGACCGGCTCGGTTTCATGCACTGATCCGCGACGAGGCGGAGGCGCCGAAACCGGGCTTGCCCTTGGCCGCCTTTCTTCCCATAACCCCGCCACCAATTGGGGCGGTCGCATCAGGGGAAAGAGCGAACCGGCATCGACAAGTCGGACGTCTCGACTGCCAGCCTGTGTCCGCCTCCTTCAATGGGGAAGGAACAGACACGCATGAATCCGGTTTTGATCGCGATAGCGTGCGGCCTTTTGGCCGTGCTCTATGGATTCATTACCTCCCGCCAGGTGCTCGGCGCCTCGGCCGGTAATGAAAAGATGCAGCAAATCGCAGGCGCCATCCAGGAAGGGGCGCAGGCCTATCTGAAGCGCCAGTACAGCACCATCGCCATCGTCGGCGTCGTCGTCGCGGCGATCGTCCTCTGGGCGCTCGGCCCTGTTTCAGCTTCGGGCTTCGCCATCGGTGCGATCCTGTCGGGTGTTGCCGGGTTCATCGGCATGAACATCTCGGTCCGCTCGAACGTGCGCACCGCCGCCGCGGCGCAGAAGGGGCTGCAGGCGGGTCTGACGCTGGCGTTCCGCGCCGGTGCGATCACCGGCCTGCTGGTGGCCGGGCTCGCGCTGCTCGCGATCGCGGTCTTCTACTGGGTGCTGACGGTCCAGATGGGCCGGACGGTCGGCGGCGACGACCGCACGGTCGTCGACGGCCTCGTCGCGCTCGCCTTCGGCGCCTCGCTGATCTCGATCTTCGCGCGTCTCGGCGGCGGCATTTTCACCAAGGCCGCCGACGTCGGCGCCGACCTCGTCGGCAAGGTCGAGGCCGGCATTCCGGAGGACGATCCGCGCAACCCCGCGGTGATTGCCGACAATGTCGGCGACAATGTCGGCGACTGCGCGGGCATGGCCGCCGACCTCTTCGAAACCTATGTCGTCACCGTCGGCGCCACCATGGTGCTGACCGCGCTGCTGCTCAAGGGCGCGGGCGATCTGCTGCCGGGCCTGATGGCGCTGCCGCTGCTGATCGGCGGCGTGTGCATCATCACCTCGATCATCGGCACCTATTTCGTCCGCCTCGGCGGCTCGAACAACGTCATGGGCGCGATGTACAAGGGCTTCCTCGTCTCGGCGATCCGGCGGTTCCGGCGATCTGGATTTCGACCGGCTATGTCCTCGGCGACATGAACGCGACGATTGCGGGCACCGAATTCACCGGCCGCGCGCTCTTCTATTGCTCGCTGCTCGGTCTCGTCATCACCGGCCTGATCATCTGGATCACCGAATATTACACCGGCACCAATTTCCGTCCGGTGCGCTCGATCGCCAAGGCTTCGGAAACGGGCCACGGCACCAACGTGATCCAGGGCCTTGCGATCAGCCTCGAAGCCACCGCGTTGCCGACGCTCGTCATCGTCGCGGGCATCATCATCGCCTATCAGCTCGCGGGCCTGATCGGCATCGCCTATGGCGCGACCGCGATGCTCGCGCTCGCCGGCATGGTCGTTGCGCTCGACGCTTATGGTCCGGTGACCGACAACGCCGGCGGGATCGCCGAAATGGCGGGTCTCGACGATTCGGTCCGTGAAAAGACCGACCTGCTCGACGCCGTCGGCAACACGACCAAGGCGGTGACGAAGGGCTATGCGATCGGTTCGGCGGGGCTTGCTGCACTGGTTCTCTTCGCCGCCTATACGACCGACCTTCGGGAATTCTTCCCCGATCTAACGGTCAATTTCAGCCTCGAAAATCCGTACGTCATCGTGGGGCTGCTGCTCGGCGCGCTGCTGCCCTACCTGTTCGGCGCGATGGGCATGACCGCCGTCGGCCGCGCGGCGGGCGATGTGGTCAAGGACGTGCGCGAGCAGTTCGCGGGCGATCCCGGCATCATGGCGGGCACGTCGAAGCCCGACTATGCGCGCACGGTCGACCTCGTCACCAAGGCAGCGATCAAGGAGATGATCATCCCGTCGCTGCTGCCGGTGCTGGCACCGATCGTCGTCTATTACGTCATCTCGGCGGTTGCGGGGCAGGCTAACGGCTTTGCCGCGCTCGGCGCCCTGCTGCTCGGCGTGATCGTCGGCGGGCTGTTCGTCGCCCTGTCGATGACCTCGGGCGGTGGCGCGTGGGACAATGCCAAGAAATATATCGAGGACGGCAACCACGGCGGCAAGGGCAGCGAAGCCCACAAGGCCGCGGTGACCGGCGACACCGTCGGCGATCCCTACAAGGATACCGCGGGTCCGGCCGTCAACCCGATGATCAAGATCACCAACATCGTCGCGCTGCTGCTGCTCGCGGCGTTGGCGGGACACGCGATGTAATCGCTTCCCGTCCCGGGTGAAAGAAAGCCCCGCTGGAGCGATCCGGCGGGGCTTTTCTTTGTTCGTCATTGCGAGGAGCCGAAGGCGACGCGGCAATCCAGAGTGGCGTAAACCGCTCTGGATTGCTTCGCTCCGCTCGCAATGACGATAGGGTCGACTTAGCGCTCGGCCTTCATCTGTTTCGCATAGCCGGCCTGGACCATCGCGCTCATCCGGTCGAACAGCGCGTCGGGGTCGCTGCGGCGCAGCGCGGCGATCTGTGCCTCCGGGCCCTCCGCGACGACGATCTCGCGTTTGCCCTGCGCGACGGCGTCCAGAATCTGCGCGGCGGCGGTTTCGGGCGACAGGCCGTTGTCGATCGCGGCGTCGCTTTCCCCGCGCACGCTGCCGTCGGCGTTGAGCGCGTTGCGGCTGACGTTGGTCGCGACCGATCCCGGCGCGACCACCAGTACCTTCAGCCCCAGATGCTCGTTTTCGGCGCGCACGCTGTCGTGATAGCCGATCAGCCCGTGCTTCGCGGCGCAATAGGCGCTGCGCAGCGGCACGCCCGCGATCCCCGCGACGCTCGAAATCGCGACGATCTGGCCGCCGCCCGCGCCGACCATGCGCGGCAGGAGTTGCTGGGTGAGGGCGATCGGCGCCAGCAGGTCGACCGCGATGATCTTTTCATAGACCGAAAAATCGGTGTCGATCGCCAGGCTGCGCTGCGAGATGCCGGCGTTGTTCACCAGCCCGTCGATACGGCCGCACCAGCCCCACGCCTCTTCGACGAGTCGCGGCAGCGCGTCGAAATCGGTCGCCTCGAACGGCAGGACCATCGTGCCCGCGCCGCAATCCTTCGCCACTTCCTCGAGCGCCGCGACGTTGCGTCCCGACAGGATCAGCCTTGCACCGCGCGCGGACAGGCCGCGCGCCAGCGCCGCACCGATCCCCGACGAGGCGCCCGTAACCCACCATATTTGCTCTTTCATGCCGGCATCCCTATCTGTGATTCAGTCTCAACCTGAAACGCGTCGATCCGGTCGTCAAGGCGCCCAACCGCGGATTTCCGTGCGGGGCTGGCAATTTTGTTGCGACTCTGTTATACTATCTATCATCACGCCGACAGTTTGCCTCTTCCCGCCGCCGGGCCGGGGGCGCTTTCGTCGTTTCCGATGGAGCCTATCCCTTGTCGTCATAGACTGGCGAGCGCCGCCCGAACTGCTTCGTTCCGCCTCGCTGCGAGGGCGGAGGCACCCGGCTTTTGGCGCTTTTCCTGTCTCGGCAAGGCCACAGAAAGGAACTTGCATGTCCGCAAACACGCTCGTCTTTGAAGTCGGTGACTATGTCGTTTATCCGAAACATGGCGTGGGGCGCGTCATCGAACTGCAGAAGTCCGAAATCGCGGGCATGCAGCTCGAACTCTATGTCCTGCGCTTCGAAAAGGAAAAGATGACCCTGCGCGTCCCGACCAACAAGGCGGAAGGCGTCGGCATGCGCAAGCTGTCGTCGGACAAGACGCTGAAGGAAGCGCTGCAGGTGCTCACCACCAAGCCGAAGGTGAAGCGCACCATGTGGTCGCGCCGCGCGCAGGAATATGAAGCGAAGATCAACTCGGGCGACCTCGTGTCGATCGCCGAGGTGACGCGCGACCTGTTCCGCGCCGACGATCAGCCCGAGCAGAGCTATTCGGAGCGCCAGATCTTCGAAGCGGCGTCGAGCCGACTCGCGCGCGAACTCGCCGCGATGGAGGAAAGCGACGAAAGGACCGCGCAGGCGAAGATCCTCCAGATTCTCAACGAGCATGCGCCGAAATATTATGTGGAGAAGGTGGGCTAAACCCGCCGCATTCCGACAAGCGAAAGGGCGGTCCCGCGGGGCCGCCCTTTTTCATGCGTCGCCTTCGCGGAGGCGACCTTTGTTACGGATATTTCGCTTCCACGAAATAAAGCCCATCCGGCGGCGCGTTGAGCCCGAGCGCGCTGCGGTCCGCCGCGTCGAGCGCGGCTTTCAGGTCGCGCGCCGACCATTTTCCCTGCCCAACGAGAACGAGGCATCCGACCATCGAGCGCACTGATGCAGGAAGCTGCGCGCCGCCGCCTCGACGATCACCTCGTCGCCGTGCCGGCTGACGCTCAGTCGGTCGAGCGTCTTCACCGCGCTTTCGGCCGGCAGTGCACCGACCGGAAGGTGGTGAAATCGTGCCGTCCGACCAGCGCCCGCGCCGCGCCGTGCATGGCCTGCGCGTCGAGCGGTTTGGCGAACTGCCACGCCAGCCCCTTGTCCCAGGTCAGCGGCGCGCGGCGATTGACGATGCGATATTCATAGGCGCGCCCCAGGCACGTGCCAATCGTCGGCGACCGCTTCGCACGCCAGCACCGCGACGGGGGCGGGGCGAAGCTGCGCGTTCAGCGCCTCCATCAGGCGAAAGGGAGTGAGCGGCTTGGCGATGTCGACATGCGCGCGCATTGCGATCGCGTGGACCCCGGCGTCGGTGCGGCCCGCGCCATGGACCGTCGCCGCCTCGCCCGTGATGCGCGCGGTCGCCTCCTCCAGCGCCTGCTGGACGCTGGGGCCGTGCGATTGCCGCTGCCAGCCCATGGGGGCGGCCGTCATATTCGATGGTGAGGGCGAAGCGGGTCATCGGCCGCGCCTAACCTTCTTGCCGTTACCCCGGACTTGATCGGCACTTATCCCTTTTCGACAAGTCACTGTTCCCCGGCGAAAGCCGGGTCCAGATGGCACGGCGCTGCCTCGCATGGACCAACGCGCCCGCCGACGCATGCGGCCGGGCATCGACCCGCGGCCAGCGCGCGATCGGCAGCACGCCGGCGACATCGCAGGCGCCGGGGACGGGGTTGCGCGTCGCCGTTCGACCTGCACCGCGCTGGTCAGGAAATCGAGCCGCGCTTCGCTCTTGTCGATCTTCGCGGCGTAGGTCGCGCCCGCGTCAGGTTGCGGTTCGGGCGCAAAAGCATCGAGGTCGCCCAGCACCTTCACCATCAGCCGGGCGCCCATCGCCGCCAGCTCGTCGGTCAGTTCGCCCGCCGTCTTGCCGTCTGCCGGCGTGCGTCCGATCAGCCGCATCGCACCGGTGTCGAGCCCGGCGTCCATCTGCATGATCGTCACCCCGGTCTCGGCATCGCCCGCCGAGATCGCGCGCTGCACCGGCGCCGCGCCGCGCCAGCGCGGCAGGATCGAGCCATGGACGTTGAGGCACCCGGCGCGCGGCGCATCGAGCACCGCCTGCGGCAGGATCAGGCCATAGGCGGCGACCACCGCGACATCGAGGTCGAGCGCCGCGAACGCCGCCTGTTCCTCGGCGTTCTTCAGGCTTTTCGGCGTGCGGACGGGTAGGCCGTGCGCCGCGGCCCAGTCGTGCACGGCGCTGCGCTGCACCTTCTTCCCGCGCCGCGCGGGGCGCGGCGGCTGGGTGTAGACCGCTACAACCTCGTGCCCCGCCGCGTGCAGCGCGGCGAGCGTCGGCACCGCGAAGGGCGGCGTTCCCATGAAGGCGATGCGCATGGTTGCGGGCTTTGGCGGAGGCAGGCGATACATTCAACCCTGCTCTGCCTGCATGTGTCCCCGCGAAGGCGGGGATCCAGAGGATCAAGAGGTGACGTTGGTTCCGAACGCTCTGGGTCCCCGCCTTCGCGGGGACACACGTGGTGGATTTATGCATATGGATTGTGCACCGATTGCACACCCACTACCACCACACCCATGGCCTCCACCGAAATCGAAGCCCTCGTCCAGCAACTCGCCCGGCTTCCCGGCCTCGGGCCGCGGTCGGCGCGGCGCGCGGTGCTGCACCTGATGAAGAAACGCGAAAGCGCCTTCGCGCCGCTGCTCGCCGCGCTCCAGACCGTGTCCGAACGGCTCGTCACCTGCACCGTCTGCGGCAATGTCGATACGCACGATCCCTGCGCGATCTGCGCCGATCCACGCCGCGACGCACGCAGCCTGTGCGTGGTCGAGGAGGTGTCGGACCTATGGGCGCTCGACAAGGCGCGGCTCTTCCCCGGCAAATATCATGTCCTCGGCGGCCGTCTGTCGGCGCTCGAAGGCGTGCGGCCGCAGGATCTGAGCATCGACGCGCTCGTCGCCCGCGTCGCGGCGGGCGGCATCGACGAGGTGGTGCTGGCGATGAACGCGACGCTGGAGGGGCAGACGACCGCGCATTATCTCGCCGAACGGCTCGAATCCTTTCCGGTGCGCCTGACCCAGCTCGCGCACGGCCTGCCGGTCGGCGGCGAGCTCGATTATCTCGACGAAGGGACGCTCGCGCAGGCGCTTCGCGCGCGGCGACCGGTGGGTTGACGGCGGGCCCGCGAGTTCATACCTCCCGCCCATGGCCCTGCTACCCATCATAGAGACCCCCGATCCGCGGCTGCGCGTCATTTCGAAGCCCGTCGAGACGTTCGACGCCGAACTGAAGACGCTGATCGCCGACATGTTCGAGACGATGTACGACGCCCCCGGCATCGGGCTGGCCGCGATCCAGGTCGGCGTGCCGAAGCGCATCCTGATCGATCTTCAGGAACCCGATCCCGAGGATGAAGAGGAAAGCGGGTGATTCGCGACCCCCGCGTCTTCATCAACCCGGTCTTCTCCGACTTTTCGGAGGAGCACAGCGTCTATCAGGAAGGCTGCCTGTCGGTCCCCGAGCAATATGCCGAGGTGACGCGCCCCGCCGAGGTGACGGTCGAATGGCAGGACGCCGACGGCCAGCCGCACAAGGAACGCATGACCGGCCTGATGGCGACGTGCATCCAGCATGAGCACGACCATCTGGAGGGCATCCTCTTCATCGACCATCTGTCGCGTCTGAAGCGCGAGATGGTACTGAAGAAGCTCGCGAAAATGCGCAAGGCGGCATAATCCCCCCTCTCCCCTTAGGGAGAGGGGGCGAGGCTTGCGAACTTGTTCGCTGGTCGCAGCGGGTGAGGGCTGTTACGCCAGCGCCTGAACCCTCACCCAGCTTCGCCTAGGCAACGAGTTGCCAAGGCTGCGCATCCCTCTTCCCCAAGGGGAGAGGGTTTTCGTCAATCCGCCTCCTTCGCCACGCCGACCATCGCCGGGCGCAGCAGGCGATCCTTCATCATATAGCCCGCCTGCATTTCCTGCACGATCGTGCCCGGCTCCTTGTCGCTCGGCACTTCGAGCATCGCCTGATGCTGGTTCGGGTCGAGCGGCAGGCCGATTGCGGCGATGCGCGTGATGCCGTGGCGTTCGAAGACACCCATCAACTCGCGCTCGGTTGCTTCCAGCCCGGCGACGAACGCCTTGAACGTCTCGTCCTCACGCTGTTGCGGGCTGACCGCGGCCAGCGCGCGACCCAGATTGTCGGCGACCGACAATATGTCGCGCGCGAACTTGGTCGCGGCATAGGCGTGCGCGTCGGCGACCTCCTTTTCGGCGCGGCGGCGCACATTCTGCGTTTCGGCGCGCGCATAGAGCAGGTCCTGCTGCACCGCGGCAAGCTGTTCGGCGAGCTTTGCCGTCTCGTCCTGCGGCTCTGCGGCCGGGGTTTCGATGGCGGCGGAGTCTTCGGTCTGGCCGTCTTCGACTGGCGTATCGTTTTCGATGTTCGTCATAACCCTATCGTATCAGTCTGGAGAGCGATTGTGCGGTAAAGTCCACCATGGGTACGATGCGCGCATAGTTCAAGCGTGTCGGACCAATTACCCCGACGACGCCGACGACGCGTCCGTCGCTGCCATGATAGGGCGCGGCGATAACCGACGAACCCGACAGCGAAAAGAGCTTGTTCTCCGACCCGATGAAAATACGCGTCGCGCTGCCCTCGCGCGCGCTGTCGAGCAGATGCGCGATGTCCTGCTTCGTCTCCAGTTCGTCGAGCAGCAGGCGCACGCGGTCGAGGTCGCCAACCGCGCATTCGTCAAGCAGATTCGCCTGACCGCGTACGATCAGCACCGGTCGGTCGGCGCCGTCGACCGACCATATGGCCAGCCCGCGCGACACCAGGTCGGCGGCGGCGCGGTCGATCGCGATGCGTTCGGCCTCCAGTTCGCGCCGCACGCGGGTCTGCGCCTCGGCGAGGTCAGGCCGGCGAGCATCGCCGACACATAATTGCCCGCCTCGACCAGCGTCGAGGGTTGAAGGCCGGGCGGGATCGCGATGACGCGATTCTCCACCGTCCCGTCGGCTGCAACCAGGACGACGAGCGCCTGCTCGTCGGACATGGGGACGAAGGCGACCTGCTTCAGCACCCGCTCGTGCTTCGGAACCAGCACCAGCCCGGCGCAGGCCGACAGGCCCGACAGCGCGGCGGTCGCGTGCGCGAGCGCGCTTTCGATCGGCCCGCCCTCGGCGAGGCTCGCCTCGATCTGCGCGCGATCCTCGGCTGACGGTTCGGCGACCTGCATCATCCCGTCGACGAACAGGCGCAGCCCCTGCTCGGTGGGCAGGCGCCCGGCGCTGGTGTGCGGGCTGGCGAGCAGGCCGAGTTCCTCGAGGTCCTGCATCACGTTGCGGATCGAGGCGGGCGACAGGTTGAGCGTCGCGAGTTTCGACAGCGTGCGTGATCCGACCGGCTGGCCGGTCTCCAGATAGGCGTCGACCACCAGCCGGAACACGTCGCGTGCGCGCGTGGTCAGTTCGATGATCGGCGGCGTGGTCATGGAAGCAGATTTAGGGATGGGGCGGGGCGGGGGCAAGCATTGCGGGGTGGCGCCGGATCGTCAACGCCGCTAAGCGCCGGCACAGCTTCACGAGGAGACAGACGACATGCGCCCTTCCGGCCGCGCGCCCGACCAGATGCGCCCCATCGCGATTGAAACCGACTTCACCATCCACGCCGAGGGCAGCGTCCTCGTCGCTTTCGGCAACACCAAGGTGCTGGTGACCGCCAGCGTCGAGGAAAAGGTGCCGCCCTTCCTGCGCGGCAAGGGGCAGGGGTGGGTGACCGCCGAATATGGCATGCTTCCCCGCGCCACCCACACGCGCGGCAGCCGCGAGGCGGCGAAGGGCAAGCAATCGGGCCGCACGCAGGAAATTCAGCGGCTTATCGGGCGCAGCCTGCGCGCCGTCGTCGATATGAAGAAGCTCGGTGAGCGGCAGATCGTCCTCGACTGCGATGTGATCCAGGCCGACGGCGGTACGCGCACCGCGGCGATCAGCGGCGCGTGGGTCGCGCTGCGCCTAGCGGTCGACAAGCTGTTCGCCACCAAGGCGATCGCCGAGGATCCGATCGAGGACAAGGTCGCCGCCGTCTCGTGCGGCATCCACAACGGCACCGCGGTGCTCGACCTCGACTATGACGAGGATTCGACTGCGGGGGCCGACGGCAATTTCGTGCTCACCGGCAAGGGACAGATCGTCGAGGTGCAGGCGAGCGCCGAGGGCGCGACCTATGACGAGGAAGGCCTGCTGCGCCTGCTCCGCCTCGCCCGCATCGGCTGCACCGAGATTTTCGCAGCACAGGCGAAGGCGGTGGGGCGCTGACGTGACCCGAAAGCTCGCTCCCGGCAAACTCGTCATCGCCAGCCATAATGCGGGCAAGGTACGCGAAATCCGGGCGTTGCTCGCACCTTATGGCATCGATCCGGTGTCGGCGGGCGACCTCGGCCTGCCAGAGCCGGCCGAGACGGGCACGACCTTCGCCGAGAATGCGCTGCTCAAGGCCCACGCCAGCGCCTCCGCCGCGGGCCTGCCAGCGCTTGCCGACGACAGCGGGCTCGAGGTCGCGGCGCTCGGCGGGCGGCCGGGCGTCTACACTGCCGACTGGGCCGAACGCCAATGGTTCGAGGGCGAGCCGGGAAAGATTGGGCCGGCCGCGACTGGTATATGGCAATGGGCAAGGTCGAGGGGCTGCTCGCCGAACAGGGGCCGGGGGTCGACCGCAGCGCCTGCTTCGTCTGCACCCTCGCGCTCGCCTGGCCCGACGGTCATGCCGAGGTTTTCGAGGGGCGCGCGCAGGGCAGCCTGACCGGCCGCCGCGCGGCACGCTGGGCTTTGGTTATGACCCGGTCTTCGTTCCGTCCGGCAAGCCACAGACCTATGCGGAAATAGACCCGACTGAGAAGCACGCGATCAGCCACCGCGCCGATGCGTTTGCGAAGCTGGTGGCGGGTGTTTTCGGCTGATCGCTTATTTTACCCGGATATTATTGACTCCAATTTTATCCGGGTGTAATCGGCCGGCATGCAACAAGATATTCAAACCGTAACCGCCTTCCTTGGCGCCACATCACTCGTATCGGGGTCGCGCATGATCGTCCGGCAACGGCTGGAGGAGTGCTATCCGGGCGACCTCGGCGCGATCCTCGTTTTCGACGATGCGACCGGCAAGCCGGTCGACCTCGACTATTGGGACGCCGCGACGACCGCGCCGGCATCGTCGGTGGGTCGCCCGAGACTCGGCGTCAAGGCGCGCGAGGTGACGCTGCTGCCGCGGCATTGGGACTGGCTGGCGGAACAGCCCGGCGGCGCCTCCGCCGCGCTGCGCCGACTGGTCGAGGCTGCGAGCCGGGCGCCCGGTGACGGTCGCAAGCGCAAGGATGCCGCCTATCATTTCATGAGCCATATGTGCGGCAACCTGCCGGGCTATGAAGAGGCGCTGCGCGCGCTGTACCGCGACGATAGCGCGGCGTTCGACAGTCTGATCGCGGAGTGGCCGGACGATGTGCGCGATCATATCCGGCGCCTGATCGCCGGCTGACATTCGCGCGCCGCGCCCTATATCGCTCCCCATGGCCGAACCGCTCGCCCTTTATGTCCACTGGCCGTTCTGCGTGTCGAAATGCCCCTATTGCGACTTCAACAGCCATGTTCGCGAGCGCGTCGATCAAGTGGCATGGCGCGACGCGTTGCTCGCCGACCTGCGGCACGAGACGGCGCTGCTGCCGGGTCGCAAGGTTTCGTCGATCTTCTTCGGCGGCGGCACCCCCAGCCTGATGCCGCCGCAGACGGTCGCGGCGGTGATCGCGGCGGCGGACGCGGCATGGGGGCTGATCGACGATTGCGAGATCACGCTGGAGGCGAACCCCAATTCGGTCGAGGTCGCCAGTTTCGCCGCGCTCGCCGCTGCCGGGGTCAATCGTGTATCGATAGGGGTTCAAAGCTTCGATCCGCAAATCCTTGAATTCCTGGGCCGGGCGCATAGCGGCGACGAGGCGCGGCGGGCGATCGCCGCGGCGCAGGCGTATTTCGCGCGCGTCAGTTTCGACCTCATCTATGCGCGTCCCGGCCAGTCGCTCGCCGCGTGGGAGGTGGAGCTTGCCGAGGCACTGGCGTTCGGCACCGGCCATCTGTCGCTCTATCAGCTGACGATCGAGCCGGGGACGCGCTTCGCCACCCTCGCGGCGAAGGGCGATCTCGTCATCCCCGACGGCGATGCTGCCGCCGATCTGTTCGACGCGACGCAGGCGGCGACGCGCGCGGCCGACCTGCCGCGCTACGAAGTGTCGAACCACGCGCGCCGCGGCGAGGAGAGCCGGCACAACCTGACCTATTGGCGCTATGGCGATTATGCCGGCATCGGCCCCGGCGCGCACGGGCGGCGACTTGCGCAGGCGACCGAGCGGCACCGCAAGCCCGAGAATTTCCTGTCCGCCGTCGCGCGCAACGGCCACGGCCTGAAGGTCGAAACCGACCTGCCGCCGCACGAGCGCGCGACCGAGGCGATGCTGATGGGCCTGCGCCTGACCGAGGGCGTCGACCTGACGCGCGTCGAGACGCGCAGCGGGATGGCACGCGATGCCTTCGTCGATGCCGGGGCGGTCGCGCGGCTGGCGGGACAGGGGCTTTGGTGCAGGAGAGCGATCAACTGGCGGTCACCGACGCCGGGATATTGCTGCTCGACTCGATTCTTTCGGAAGTGGTGCGGACCGGCTAGACTCGCCCTCCGAAGCCCTTTCAGCCCAAACGGAATCCGGATTTGCCGCAGGACGTCATCCGCGACTGGCACGCCCATCTGGCGCACGAAAGGCGCCGGTCGGAGCATACGCGCCGCGCCTATGTCGCGACGGCCGAGCGCTTCTGCGCCTTCCTGATGGAGCATCGCGGCGGTGCGGTCGATGCGGCGATGCTGCGGTCGCTGTCCGCCGGCGACCTGCGCGCCTATCTGGCCGCGCGCCGCGCCGGGGCTGGGCAACGCATCGGCCGCACGCGAACTCTCCGCCATCCGCACCTTCCTGCGCTTCGTCGGCGGCTCGAACGCCAGCGTGCCGCAGATGCGCGGCCCGCGCGTCCGCAAGGGGTTGCCGCGCCCCGTCGCGCCCGACCAGGCGCTCGATCTTGCGCACGAGGTGGAGGATAATGCCCGGCAGGGCTGGACGGGCGCGCGCGATTTCGCGCTACTGCTGCTGCTCTATGGCGCGGGGCTGCGCATCGGCGAAGCGCTGTCGCTGACCGGCGCCGCGCTCCCGCTCGGCGAGACACTGCGCGTCACCGGCAAGCGCGGCAAGACGCGGATCGTGCCGATCCTGCCCGCGGTTGCCGCCGCGGTGGCGCGTTACGTCGAGGCCTGCCCATGGCCGATCGCGAAAGAAATGCCGCTGTTTCTCGGCGCGCGCGGCGGCCCGCTCCAGCCCGGCGTCGTGCGCGCGAGCGTGCGGTCGGCGCGCCGCGCTCTCGGGCTTCCGGAGCGCACGACACCGCACGCGCTGCGCCACAGCTTCGCGACACATCTGCTCGCGGGCGGTGCCGACCTGCGGTCGTTGCAGGAATTGCTCGGCCACGCGAGCCTCGCTTCGACGCAGGTCTATACCGCGGTCGATGCCGCGCATTTGCTCGACATCTACCGCAACGCGCACCCGCGCGCCTGACCGGCGTTCAGTCGCCGGGCCGCTGCGGCTTCCAGGTGACGACGCGCCACAGGTAGAACAGGATCAGCGTCCCGATCGCGATCAGCGCGAGCGGTCCGACCAGCTGCTCGATCGCGGCGAAGCGCTTGCCGAACCATTGCCCGGCACCCGCCAGCGCGGCGATCCAGATCGTCGATCCGGCGGCGGTCCACAGCAGGAATTTCGCCTGGTTCATCCGCACCATGCCCGCGGGCAGCGATACCATCGTCCGCGCGACGGGCATGAAGCGCGCCGCGAAGACGATGCCGGGACCATATTTCAGGAAGCCGGCGTGCAGCCGCTCGACCTCGCGCCAGTCGAGCGTCAGCCAGCGGCCGTGGCGGTCGATGAAGGGCTTCAGCCGCTCATAGCCGATCCAGCGGCCGATCGCGTACCATACCCAGTTGCCCGCGGTCGTCCCCGCGACGGCGACCGCGACGAGCGTCCAGAAATCGAAGCGCCCCTGCGCGGCCGCGACGCCGCCCAGCCCCATGATCACCTCGGACGGGATCGGCGGAAAGACGTTTTCGAGGAACATCAGGACGAAGATGCCGAAATAGCCCCACGCCTGGATCAGATCGAGAATGAAGTCGGTCATGCGGGGCTTAACGCGAGGGGAGGGCGGTTCGATCCGCGTCCGTCATCGAACCTGTCACCCGACCCGCCGCTCGATCGCGTCCCAGATCATTCCCACGGTGTCGCTGTTGTTGAACTTGTCGATCGCGACGATGCCGGTGGGCGAGGTGACGTTGATTTCGGTCAGCCATTCGCCGCCGATCACGTCGATGCCGACGAAGATCAGCCCGCGTTCCCGGAGCGCGGGAGCGAGCGCGGCGCAGATTTCCTCTTCGCGCGGGGTCAGCGCCGCCGCCTCGGCATAGCCGCCGACCGCCAGGTTGGCGCGGAACTCGCCTTCGCCCGCCTTGCGGTTGATCGCGCCCGCGACCTCGCCGTCGATCAGGACGATGCGTTTGTCGCCCTCGCTGACGCTCGGCAGGAACTGCTGCACCATGAAGGGTTCGGGCCAGACCTGTCCGAACAGTTCGACCAGCGCGCCCAGATTGGTGCCCGCCTCGTCGATGCGGAACACCGCCTTGCCGCCGTTGCCGTGCAGCGGCTTGATCACCAGCGCGCCGTGCCGCGCGTGGAAATCCTTCACCGCGTTCAGGTCGCGCGTGACCATCGTCGGCGGCATGAACTGCGGAAAGTCGAGCACGAACACCTTTTCGGGCGCGTTGCGAACCGACACCGGATCATTGACCACCAGCGTTTTGTCCCGAATGCGCTCGAGCAGCCAGGTGCCGGTCAGATAGCCAAGGTCGAACGGCGGGTCCTGCCGCATCAGCACGACATCGACATCGCGGCCGAGGTCGAGGGTGACAGGGTCGCCGAACCGGTAATGGTCGCCCTTCACGCGCTTCACCTCCAGCACCGGATGGGCCGGAGTGGTCAGCCGTCCCGCTTCCCATGTCAGGCCGCGCACGTCGTAATGATAGAGGATATGGCCGCGTTCGAGCGCCTTCAGCATCAGCGCGAAGCTGCTGTCCCCGGCAATGTTGATGCCGTCCATCGGGTCCATTTGCACGGCGGCGCGCAGGGTCATCTCATTCTCCTTCCGGGGCGACCGAATTTTCCGGCGAGCCGCGTCAGGGCTGCCAGACGTGGACCAGATGGCGAGGCAAGCGCCCCGGCGCAAGCAGCATCACGTCGATGCGGGTTTCGTCGCCCGGCCGCGCGAAGCGCGGGGCGAGCATTTCCGCCGCCGCCGCGACGCGGCGCAGGCGCCGGCGTCGATCGCGAAGTCGAGGTCGGCGGCGCGGTCGCGCCACTTGACCTCGACGAAGGCGACCGTCCGTCCGCGCCGCGCGACCAGATCGACCTCGCCGACGCGAACGCGCAGCCGTCGGGCCAATATCCGCCAGCCGTGCAGCCGCAGCCACCACGCGGCGCGATTTCGGCGCGGCGGCCGCGCGCCTCGGCGACGGCGCGGCTCACGCCCCGTCCTTCAGTGCCAGCGCGCGGGCATAGACGGCATGCCGGTCGAGCCCATAGCGTTTGGCGACCGCCTTCGCCGCCTTGGCGACCGGCTGATCGGCAAGCGCGGCGCGCAGCGCATCGTCGACCGCCGCATCGTCGGCCTCTTCGACGACATTGTCGGCGGGCGGCGCGACTATGACGACGATCTCGCCCTTCGGCGGTGCGTCGGCATAGCGCGCGGCCAGTTCGCCGAGCGACCCGGTGACGCATTCCTCGTATAACTTGCTGATCTCACGCGCGACGGCCGCGGCGCGGTTGCCGAGTCCCTCGGCCAGCGCGGCGAGCGTCGCGGCGAGGCGCGGTCCGCTTTCATAGAAGACCAGTGTCGCGCGCAGCCCGGCGAGTTCGGCGATGGCCTCGCTGCGCGCCTTGGCCTTGGACGGCAGGAAGCCGGCGAACAGGAAGCGGTCGCTCGGCAGGCCCGACAGAGTGATCGCCGCGATCGCGGCGCAGGGACCGGGCAGGGTGGTGACGCGCCGCCCCGCCGCGCGCGCATCGCGCACCAGCTTGTACCCCGGATCGGAGATCAGCGGCGTGCCCGCGTCCGACACCAGCGCCACCACATCGGTTTCCATGCGCGCAACCAGCGCGGCGCGCGCGCGTTCGTCGCTATGGTCGTGATAGGGGTCATCGGAACGCGCAAACCAGGTGCGACAGCAGCTTCGCCGTCACGCGCGTGTCTTCGGCGGCGATCACGTCGGCGCGGGCAAGCAACGCCGCAGCGCGCGGCGTGATGTCGCCGAGGTTGCCGATGGGGGTCGCCACGATATAGAGACCGGGCAAGGGAGATTGAGAAATGGTCGAATCCGGCATGTCGCCGAAAATGGCAGAAAGCGTCGTCGAGCGCCAAGACAATGCGTTGCGGCGGCGCCGGTTGCTGCGTGGAATGGCGACGCTGGCGCTCGGCGGCTTGCTCGCGGCCTGCCGGTCGTGCCCAAATCGGGCGGTCCCGCGGCGCCGCCGCCGCCCGAAAACCCCGACGAGACCGTGGGCCCCGGCCTGCCGACCGACACCGATCGCCACCGCGTCGCGCTGCTCGTGCCGCAGACGGGGGCGAATGCCGACGTCGGCACCGCGATCGCCAATGCGACGACGTTGGCGCTGCTCGACACGCGCGCCGACAAGGTTCGCATCACCACCTACGACACCGCGCTCGGCGCCGCTGCGGCGGCGCGGCAGGCAGTCGCCGATGGCAATCGCCTGATCCTGGGTCCGCTGCTCAGCGAGGATGTCGCGGCGGTCGCGCCGATCGCGCGCGCGGCAAAGGTGCCCGTGCTCAGCTTCTCGAACGACAGCGGGGTCGCGGGCAACGGCGTCTTCATCCTGGGCTTCGTGCCGGGCCAGTCGGTCGAGCGCGTCGTCGCCTTCGCGCGCGGCAAGGGCATCAGCGCTTCGGCGCGCTGGTGCCCAAGAATGTCTATGGCGACCGCGCGGCGGCCGCGTTCCGCGACGCGGTGCGCGAAGCCGGGGGACGCTGGTCGCGGTCGAAACCTACGATCGCACCGCGGCGGCGCTGACCGGCGCGGCGCGGCGGCTCGCCAACGGCGGCGCGATGGACGCGGTGCTGATCGCCGATGTCGGCGGCAATGCAATCCGCGCCGTGCCGATCGTCAAGGGCGCGGGCAGCAAGCAGATATTGGGCACCGAATTGTGGAACACCGACGCCTCGCTCGGCAGCAACGCCGCGATGCGCGGCGCGTGGTTCGCCAGCGTTTCCGACGGTCTCTACGGCCAGCTCGCGACCAAATATCGTGCCCGCTACGGCAAGGCGCCCTATCGGCTCGCCAGCCTCGGTTATGATTCGGTGCTGCTGACCGTGCGCATCGCGCGCGACTGGAAACCCGGCACCGCCTTTCCGGTGAACCGGCTGCTTGCGGCCGACGGTTTCGGCGGTATCGACGGCATCTTCCGATTCAACAATCGCGGCATCGCGGTTCGCGCGCTCGAGGTCAGCGAGGTCGGCGCCGGCGGTTTCCGCGTCGTCGATCCCGCCCCGGCCAAATGGTGACGCGCCGGGGCGTGGCATAGGCGCCACAGTCGGGCGGAAAGTGTCGTCCGATCGGCACGCGCGGCCTTTACGGCGCGCGCCCGTTCACTATATGGACAGTGCGCGCATCCGCCCATGTTCCGCATGGGCGCCCGCGTGCCTGTCGAAATGATGTGAGGAGATACAGCTATACGCCCGCCCATGACCCGCCGCCCGCTGGCGCCTATGCCGCCGAAGAACGGCCCGCGATATAATGAGTTCATCGCCTCTCCCAAGGTCCGCGTGATCGACGAGGAAGGCGAAAATCTGGGCGTAATGCTGACTGCCGAAGCCATCGAACAGGCGGCCGAGGTCGGCCTCGACCTGGTCGAGGTTTCCCCCAACGCCGACCCGCCGGTGTGCAAGTTCCTCGACGTGGGCAAGTTCAAGTACGAAGCCCAGAAAAAGGCCAATGCCGCCCGCAAGACGCAGAAGACGCAGGAGATCAAGGAGATCAAGATGCGTCCGAACATCGACGACCACGACTTCGAAGTGAAGATGAAGAAGGTGTTCGACTTCCTGGGCGAGGGCGACAAGGTCAAGATGACGATGCGCTTCCGCGGCCGCGAGATGAGCCACACCCAGCTCGGCCTCGCCGTGCTGCAGAAGGTCGCGGAAATGACCGCCGAGATCGCGAAGGTCGAGGCGCATCCGCGCACCGAGGGCCGCCAGATGCTGATGGTGCTCGCGCCGAAGTAGGCCGACGCCGCGGCTTCAGAAACCGGTACGAAAATCGAGGGCGGTCGTTCCGATGGGGCGGCCGCCCGCTTCGTATCGGCGCTCGACCATATGTGCGCGTCCGTCCGCCGCGATGGCGACGAGGGTCGAACAGCGCGTGCCATAGACCTCGCCGTGCAGGAACAGCGCCGGGGTGTCGTCCGCGGCCAGCATGTCGAGCAAGGCTTCGGGATCGGCCGCCGCCGCGGTCGCTGACGCCAGCGCCGCGCGCAGGCGTGTGGCGCGTGCGCATGGGCTGTAGGTTAGCTCGTTCGCCAGCGCATGGATTCCCGTCGTCAGCCTTTCGACGCGCGGTTCCGGCCGGTTGGTCAGCAGCCGCGCGCCGCCCCGGTCGACCGTCAGCAGGTTGAAGGCGTTGAAGCGGTCGAGGTCGGCGCACTGCGGGTCGGCGAAGCGCCCTTCACCACGCAGCAGGTCGGCGACCAGTTCGCCGCGCGATTCACGGCCGGGATCGGGCGGGGCGCCGCGCACGTTGGTGACGACGACGACGCGCCCGCTTGCGGGATGCACCCCCAGCCGGTGCAGGTCGCGCCGGCGATGATGCCGCTGCCGTCGCCCCATTCCGCGAGCGGCGCGGCGGCCCGCGCATGAAACTCGTCGCGGTTGCCGACAAGGATCAGCGGCCAGTCGGGATGGACGTGGCGGGCGAGGGCGACGACGCACATGCCGGCCATATCGTGCTTGGGTGATGATTTGCCAAGCGGGACATGATAGATATCGCTCCGTCTTTTCCGGGGAGGGAGGAAGATATGAGCGAAATGGGCAAGGCGCCGTTCCATCTGTGGATCGTCGGCATTCTCACCCTGTTGTGGAACGCCATCGGTGCGTTCGACTATACGATGACCAAGCTGCGCAACGCCGATTATCTGAGCGCTTTCACGCCCGAGCAGCAGGCCTATTTCCACGGCTTTCCGCTATGGGCCAGCGCCGGCTGGGCGCTCGGCGTCTGGGGCGCGGTGCTGGGGTCGATCCTGTTGCTCGCGCGCAGCCGGCATGCGGTGACGGCGTTCGCCGCCTCGCTGGTCGGGCTTGCGGTCAGCAGCTTCTATCAGTTCGGGTTGCATTATGGCGATCTGGAGCGCCTGTTCGGGACGTTCCCCATGGTCTTCTCCGCCATCGTCTGGATCGTCGCGATCGCGCTCTTCATCTACGCGCGGCGACAGGCGGCAGCGGGCGTTCTGCGCTGAACGGAAAAGGGGCGCCGATCAAGCGCCCCTGTCCATTTCCTTACCGCGCGCGGATGAAGGCGCGGATGTCGGACGCCAGCTTGTGGCGGTCCTCGTCGCGGATATACATCATGTGTCCCGCGGCATAATATTGATATTCGACGCGGTCCTGCGGGATGCCGGTGCGCGACAGCGAATATTCGGCGGCGAAGAAGGGCGTCGCGAAGTCGTAATAGCCCTGTCCGACGAACACGCGCAATCCGCTGTTCTCGCGCAGCGCCTGCCCGATATAGGGCGCGACGTTCAGATAGGCGTTGGTGTCGCGCCCGCCGATGCGCCAGTCCCACAGCCGCCCGATGCCGCCGATCGACTGATATTCGCGGTCGGTCTTGAACCCCAGCGTCTCGCGCGACCAGCTGTTGATCGCGGCGGTATAGCTCGCGTCGATGCCATAGAAGCTGGGATCGTTGTCGGGCTCTTCGCCGGCATTGTCGTAGTCACGGCCGGTATAACGGCTGTCGAGCCGTCCGACGGTCAGCCCGCGATCGCGCAGCAATTCCTTGTAGAAACGGCCCGGCGTCACGCGCAGGTCGGCATTTTCCAGAAAGGTTTCGGACAGGCCGGTGAAGCGCGAAAGCTCGCGGCGGATCTGCGCGCGCTCGTCGCCCTGCAGCTTCTGGCCCTTCAGCAGCGCCGCGGCATAGGGACCGATCGCCCATTGCCGCGCTTCCTCGACGAACTGTTCGACCGAGGACGCGCTCGCCTTGCCGTGATAGAGCGCGGTTGCGGCCATCGAGGGCAGATTGGTGATGAAGCCCAGTTCGTTGCCCGGCGCGTCGGACCCGGCCGCAAAGTCGAGCACGGTCGAGATCAGGATGATGCCGTTGAGGCCGACGTCATTGTAGGTGACGTTCATCAACTGGTTGGCGACCGCCGCCGAACGCGTCGTGCCATAGCTTTCGCCGCCCAGGAACTTGGGGCTGTTCCAGCGGCCATTGTCGTTCAGCCAGCGGCGGATCACTTCGGCGACCGCCTTCGCATCCTGCGTCACGCCGTAATAATCCTCGGGCTTGGCATTGCCGATCAGATGCGAAAAGCCGGTGCCCGGGGGATCGATGAATACGATGTCGGTGACGTCGAGCAGTGAATCGGGATTATCGACGATCGGATAGGGCGGGGCGCCGTCGTCGCGCGCGTCGCTGGGGATCGCCACGCGCTTCGGACCGAAGGCGCCCATCATCAGCCACACGGTACCCGAACCGGGGCCGCCGTTGAACAGGAAGGTCACCGGGCGGCTGGGATCGCGCGGTTCCCTGACATAGGATGTGGTGACGATCGCGGCCTCGGGCACGCCGTCCTTGTTCTTGAGGATCGTTTCGCCGATCGTCGCGGCATAGGCGACGCGCTGCCCCCGAACGTGCCAGACAGCTTCGTCGTACGGACTTGCGGCTCATAGTCGGTGGATTTTTCCGCCTTTACCTTGTCAGCGGGGGCATCCTCGGCATGCAGCATGGCGGGCGTTGCGAAGGCAAGCGCCAAGGCGATCAGCGACAGACCAGATTTCATCTCATTCTCCCCAGTTGCGCGCGGACCCTAGGCAGCGCACGGGAGGAGCAAGGGCGCTCGTCGGCGGGGATCGTCCTTTTGTCGAAGCGGTCAGGCGGCCTTTTTGGGTTGCACCGACAATTGCAGGCCGAGCGCGTCCAGCACGGCGGTCAGCGTTTCCAGTGTCGGGTTGCCGTTTTCCGACAACGCATTGTAAAGCGCCTGCCGGCCAAGGCCCGTTTTGCGAGCGATTTCGCTCATGCCTTTGGAACGGGCGACATCGCCGATGGCGCAGGCGATATGCTTGGGGTCGTTCCCTTCCATCGCTGCTTCGAGGTAGAAACGGATATCCTCGGCCGTTTCGATATAGTCGGCCGGGTCAAAGCGCGTCGTCGTCAATCCCATTGTCTGCTTCCCTTGCCAGTTCCTTGGCCTTCGCGATATCGCGCGCCTGACTATCCTTGTCGCCACCGATCAGCAGAAGTACCAGCGTGGTATCGCGCCACATATAATAGATTCGATATCCCGGCCCGAATGCGAGCCTCAACTCGTGCACACCCTCGCCGACCGGCTTCTGTCGCCCGCATGGCCGGATGCAAAGCGCCTCAGCCTGTCGGCAATCCGCAACAGGGACCGACGATCCCGTAAAGCGCGGAGCCATTTATCGAACTGACGCGTTCGCCGAACTTCGATCACTTGTCCTTTATACGAGACATTATCGCTCATGTCAACCCAATTCTGATCCGCTGCCGTCCTTGGCCGCCGCTCATTCATAGTTTCGGATCGGATCGCGACGGGTGTCCGCTAGCGGACACTCATGCGCCAGGCGCGGCAATTCAATCGCCTACCGCCCCCACTTCGTCTTGCTCTGCTTCCCGAAGCGTCCCTTGCGCGTTCCCGGCTTGCCTTCGTTCGAGCGTCCCACGCGCGGTGCGACCTGTTCGTCCGGGGGCAGGCCCAGTTCGTCGGCCTCCAGCCGGCGAATCTCGTCGCGCAGGCGGCCGGCTTCCTCGAACTCCAGGTCGGCGGCGGCGTCGCGCATCTTCTTTTCGAGCTCGGCGATATAGGCGCGCAGATTGTGACCGACCATATGGTCGGGCTTGTCGTCGCCCAGATCAATGGTGACCTGGTCCTTCGACGCGACATGCGCGATGATGTCGCCGATGTTGCGCTTGATCGTCGTCGGCGTGATGCCGTGTTCGGCGTTATACGCCTGCTGTTTTTCGCGGCGGCGGTCGGTCTCGCGCATCGCGCGCTCCATGCTGCCGGTGATGCGGTCGGCATAGAGGATGACGCGCCCGTCGACGTTGCGCGCCGCGCGGCCGATCGTCTGGACGAGGCTGGTCTCGCTGCGCAGGAAGCCCTCCTTGTCGGCATCGAGGATCGCGACCAGCCCGCATTCGGGAATGTCGAGCCCCTCGCGCAGCAGGTTGATGCCGACGAGCACGTCGAACACGCCGAGCCGCAGGTCGCGGATGATCTCGATGCGCTCCAGCGTCTCGACGTCCGAATGCATGTAACGGACCTTCAGCCCCGCCTCGTGCAGATATTCGGTCAGGTCTTCGGCCATGCGCTTGGTCAGCGTGGTGACGAGCGTGCGATACCCCTGCGCCGCGGTCGCCTTGGCCTCGGCGATCAGGTCGTCGACCTGCTCCTCGACCGGGCGGATGATCACCGGCGGATCGATCAGGCCGGTGGGACGGATCACCTGTTCGGCGAAGACGCCCTGCGTACGGTCCATTTCCCACGTGCCGGGAGTGGCCGAGACGCTGACCGTCTGCGGCCGCATCGCATCCCATTCGGCGAAGCGCAGCGGCCGGTTGTCGATGCAGGAGGGGAGGCGGAAGCCATATTCGGCCAGCGTGATCTTGCGGCGGTGGTCGCCCTTCGACATCGCGCCGATCTGCGGGATCGTCTGATGGCTCTCGTCGACGAACAGCAGCGCGTTGTCGGGCAGATATTCGAACAGGGTCGGCGGCGGCTCGCCCGGCAGGCGGCCGGTCAGGAAGCGGCTGTAATTCTCGATTCCCGCGCAGCTTCCGGTCGCCGCGATCATCTCGAGGTCGAAATTGGTGCGCTGTTCCAGCCGTTGCGCCTCGAGCAGCCGTCCTTCGGTTTCCAGTTCCTTCAGCCGTTCGGC
Organism: Sphingopyxis sp. 550B; assembly: GCF_057401805.1. Taxonomy (NCBI): domain Bacteria; kingdom Pseudomonadati; phylum Pseudomonadota; class Alphaproteobacteria; order Sphingomonadales; family Sphingopyxidaceae; genus Sphingopyxis; species Sphingopyxis sp. 550B. The sequence goes on from NZ_CM171610.1 coordinate 2,169,681, forward strand.
CAGTTCGTGCCGGATCGCCTCGCTCGCCTGTTTCAGGGTCGGACCGGGGGTCACATAGTGCGAATTGGCGAAGACGCGGACATAATTCAGGTTGGCGATCTTCTTTCCGGTCAGCGGGTCGAACTCGGTGATCTCCTCGATCTCGTCGCCGAAGAAGCTGACGCGCCACGCCATATCCTCATAGTGCGAGGGAAAGATTTCCAGGCTGTCGCCGCGGACGCGGAAATTACCGCGCGAAAAGGCCTGGTCGTTGCGCTTGTATTGCAGCGCCACCAGCTTGCGGATGATCTCGCCGCTGTCGACGACCTGTCCTTTCTTGAGGTCGAAGATCATCGCCGAATAGGTTTCGACCGACCCGATGCCGTAAAGGCACGACACCGAGGCGACGATGATGACGTCGTCGCGTTCGAGCAGCGCGCGCGTCGCCGAGTGGCGCATGCGGTCGATCGCCTCGTTCACGCTCGACTCCTTCTCGATATAGGTGTCGGAGCGGGGAACATAGGCTTCGGGCTGGTAATAGTCGTAATAGCTGACGAAATATTCGACCGCATTGTTCGGGAAGAAGCTCTTGAACTCGCCATAGAGTTGCGCCGCGAGGATCTTGTTCGGCGCGAGGATCAGCGCGGGGCGCTGCAATTCCTCGATCACCTTGGCCATGGTGAAGGTCTTGCCCGATCCGGTCACGCCCAGCAGCACCTGGTCGCGCTCGCCCGCGCGCGCGGTGTCGACCAGTTCGCGGATCGCGGTCGGCTGGTCGCCGGCGGGCTGATAGTCGCTGACCAGTTCGAAGCGCTTGCCGCCCTCGACCTTGTCGGGACGTGCGGGGCGGTGCGGGACATAATCGCCGCTGGTGTCGATTTCGTCGAGCGAGGTGCGAATCTGGATTGCCATCACGAGGAATATGGTATCGTTTGCCTGCCACGACAACGTGGCGTGACGGCAACCAAATGGATCGCATCGGGGTTATCGCCCAATCCAGCAGAAGGATGGAATATATGAGGAAATTTGTGACGATCGCGGCCCTTGGCGTTGCCATGGCGGTGACGGGATGCAGCAAGTCGGCAAACAGCGACGGCCCGGTGAAGCGCGAGGCGGGCAACTGGAAGACCGAGGTCAAGTTGGTCAAGTTCGAGGTCCCCGGCATGCCCGAGGAAATGAAGGCCGGCATGAAGCAGATGGTCGAGGGCGCGAGCGGCATGGATCAGTGCTTCACGCAGGAACAGGTCGACAAGGAGGATATCGCGGCCGAACTCGCCAAGGAAGGCTCGGGCAACGGCGGCGAATGCAAATGGTCGAAAAAGGATGTCGCCGGCGGCAAGATCGACGTCGCGGGCACCTGCACCGCCAACGGCCAGACGATGGACATGGCGATGGCCGGAACGATGGAAGCGAAGAAGAGCGACGTGACCATCACGACCAAGGGCAAGATTCCGACCGGCGGCGACATGGAAATGGTGATGCAGGTGGTCAGCACGCACACCGGCCCGTGTCAGGCCGGCGCCGCGACGAAAAGCTAAAGCTGAGCCGAAGCGTTTCGGCAGCACCATGGGCGTCGGCACGAGCCGGCGCCCTTTCATCGCACGACGGATTGGCGCCGACGCCCGATATTGCGGGATACGGCGCGGACCGGACAAGTCCGGACACGCTTCTGATCGTGGTGATGAGGGGAGGAGAGCGGACCTGCCGGAGGGGGCACAGGTGGGGCTATGTCCCCTCCGGCAAAGTCTCAGTGTATGAAGCCGACAGGTGTTGCGAAGAATGCCAGGGACCAGCTCGCATTCTTCAACCCACCGGCTTCAATTCGTCGAACTGAGAACATGTCTCAGACCAGACCACGGTGTTGTGGGGGGCACCGCGACGATTGAAAGGTGGCAGCGGTGACGGGGAAATGATAGTTACATGGGGTCACGTAGCGGGTTGTCGCTACTTGATAACCAAATGCTAAGATTGTTTCACCGGATTTTGGCCGGATTGGTGGGAACCAATTTTCAGCATGGCGCGTTCCGGCCTATCTGTTACCGTTACATGGCCGTAACGGTGTCTGGTCGTGCTCCGGGATTGGCGTATCTACCGCAGCAGCTCGTCGGGGAGCATCGAGGGTAGAATGAATCATACAGGAACGAACGAGTCGGAGAGCAGCGACGCCGGCGACCGGATCGTCGAACAGGAACTGCGCCGCCTGCTCGAATCACCGCTGTTCGTTCGCTCGCCGGTGTTGTCGCGATTGCTGCAATATCTGGCCGATCACCGGCTGCGCGGCGCGCGGAGCGCGCCCAAGGCCTATGAGATCGCGACCGAGGCGCTGGGGCGCAGCCACGATTTCGATCCCTCGCTCGACAGCTATCCCCGCGTCATGGTCGGGCGCCTGCGCAACCTGCTCGACCGCTATTATGCCGATACGCCTTGGGTGCACCGCCTGCGCGTTCCGCAGGGCAGTTATGAAATCGTCGTCCAGCATCGTGCCGCGCCGCCGCCGGCCCGCTCCGCCGAAAATGCTGCGGAAGCGTCCGCCGCGGCATCGGTCGACCCGGTCGCGACGCCTTCGCACGAAGCCGCCGCGTTGCCCCCGGCGCGTTTGCGGCGCGGACGCCGCACTGTCCTGCTCGCCGTGCTCGTTCTGGCGGGGCTCGCGGCGCTCGCGGGATGGTGGGCCTGGCGCGGGCAGCAGGCGGTATTCCAGGGCAATATCGACCCGATGCCGCTGGTCGAGATCAGCGCCCCCGAAGCGGGGGAGAGCGCGGTTTCGCGGGCGCTGGCGCGCGCGCTCGACGGCAAGCTGCGCGACGGTATCCGCCGCTTCGAGTTCGTCGACCTGCTGAGCGCGCGGAGCCGCGAGGACGACCGGCGCGACCGCGCGGATTACCGACTCGACAGTTCGGTGGTGCGGACGGTCGAGGGGCCGGTCGATGTAACGCTGGTGCTCAATCGCGTCGCCGACCAGCGGGCCATCTGGTCGACGCAGGTGCGGGTGAATGACGGCGACGTGCCCGAATTCGGTCAGCTCGAGCCCGCGATCGCCCAGATCGCCGGCGATTACGGGGTGATCGTTCGCGACCAGCTCCGCCGTCAGCCCGACGATTACGCTCCCGGCTACCCCTGTCTGGCCCAGTTCAGCCGGATGCGGCAGAATCGCACCGCGGAAGGGGCGCGTAGGGTCGGCGACTGCCTGCGCGCGTCGGTCGAGCGCGCGCCGCGCGACCCGGTGCTGCTCAATGCGCTGTCCTGGCTTCGGTTCGGTGACTGGGGGCCGCAGCGGGGGACGCCGCAGGGCAAGGCGATCTTCGCCGAGGCGCGCGGGCTGGCCGAGCGCGCCTATGAAAACGGTCCGAACACGCCGGCCGGCCTGTTCGCGATCACGCGCGCCCATTTCTATGCCGGCGATTGCGCCGCGGGGGAGGCGATGGGCAATGCCGCGGTCCGGCTCAATCCCTATGATCCCGACATGGCCGGCTTCATCGGGCTGTTCAAGCTGACGTGCAGCGTCGGCGACAATGGAGAGGCGCTGCTGCGCCGGTCGCTCGCGCTCGACGCCAGCTATGCGGGGGTTCCGGCGGTCACGCTTGCGTTCGTGCTGTCGCAGCGCGGCGAAGTCGATGAGGCGCGCGCCATCCTCGACGGCATGCCGTCGCCCAGCAACATGGAGCCGCAATATCTGGTCGTGCGGTCGATCGTCCTGGCGCGGCAGGGCCGGCTGGCCGAAGCGCGCCAGCTCTGGCAGCGCCTGCTGACCTATACGCGGCAGCTGGAAGACACAGCGCCCGAAAAGGTGCTCGGCCAGTTCATGATTACGCCCGCCGTGGTCGGGCACGCCGCGGCGGCGCTGCGCGATTCGGGCGTGGTGCCGGCCACCCCGCGCGGTTGACCGGAATACGGCCCGCGCCGCTTTCCGGGGGCATGATCATCGCGATCGGCCGTGGGTTCGTCCTTGAAGCCGGCGGCTCTACCCCCTATTTCCGGGGACAGGTGGCCGAACAGCAGAAAGGGGGCGACGGTCGGCCTGCGCCTTGTCCGGGGGCGGTGTGTCGATGCGGCGCCTGGCCGCGGTCGCGACGCCAGCCTCTTGCCAGCCCCGCTGACGGACACTAGGGCAAATTCCAACATTCACGAGACAGTCAGAAAAAAGGAACTGTGCATGAGCGATTCGGCCGAAAAGGTTAAGAAGATCGTCGTCGAGCATCTGGGCGTCGAAGCCGACAAAGTCACCGAGGAAGCGAGCTTCATCGACGATCTGGGCGCCGACAGCCTCGATATCGTCGAACTGGTGATGGCGTTCGAAGAAGAATTCGGCGTCGAGATTCCCGACGATGCGGCGGAAAAGATCGCCACCGTCAAGGATGCGATCGACTATATCGAAGCGAACAAGGGCTAGGCCCGTTCGGTCCGGCGCGGCCGGACGCGGCGGCGACGCCGCCCACGCGTTTCCGGCTTCCCGGCTCCCAGCGCTTGCGCGCCATGGCCGGGAAGCCTTTTTTTTGGGCATGCCCCGACAAAGATGATGCCGCGCCCCGAAGAGGCGAGGCCCGACGAAAGGAATGACTATGCGCCGGGTTGTGGTGACGGGTTTGGGTTTGGTGACGCCGCTGGGCGGCGACGTCGAAACGAGCTGGGCCAATCTGATCGCCGGAAAGTCGGGCGCGGGGACGATCACCCGCTTCGACGCGTCGGACCAGAAATGCACGATCGCGTGCGAGGTGAAGCCGGCGGATCACGAATATGGCTTCGACCCGATGAAGCGCGTCGATCACAAGGTGCAGCGCCAGGTCGACCCTTTCATCATTTATGGCATCGACGCCGCCGGGCAGGCGATCGAGGACGCCGGCCTGACCGAGATGACCGACGAGCAGAAGCTGCGCGCGGGCTGTTCGATCGGGTCGGGGATCGGCGGCCTGCCGGGCATCGAGAGCGAGAGCCTGCTGCTCGCCGAAAAGGGCCCTGGCCGCGTCAGCCCGCACTTCGTCCACGGCCGCCTGATCAATCTGATCTCGGGTCAGGTCAGCATCAAATACGGGCTGATGGGGCCCAACCATGCCGTCGTCACCGCCTGCTCGACCGGCGCGCATTCGATCGGCGACGCGGCGCGGATGATCAAGGACGGCGACGCCGACATCATGCTAGCGGGCGGCGCCGAGTCGACGATCTGCCCGATCGGCATCGCCGGCTTCGCGCAGGCGCGCGCGCTCAACATGAGCTATAACGACCGCCCCGAACAGGCGAGCCGCCCCTATGACAAGGATCGCGACGGCTTCGTGATGGGCGAGGGCGCGGGCGTCGTCGTGCTCGAGGAATATGAGCATGCGAAGGCGCGCGGCGCGAAAATCTATGCCGAGGTGGTCGGCTACGGCCTGTCGGGCGACGCCTATCACGTCACCGCGCCGCATCCCGACGGCTTCGGCGCCTATCGCTCGATGGAGATGGCGCTGAAGAAGGCGGGTATGACCCCGGACGACATCGACTATATCAACGCGCACGGCACCTCGACGATGGCCGACACGATCGAACTCGGCGCGGTCAAGCGCCTGTTCGGCGACGCGATCGGCGACGTGTCGATGAGCTCGACCAAGTCGGCGATCGGCCACCTGCTCGGCGGCGCCGGCGCGGTCGAGACGATCTTCTGCATCCTCGCGATCCGCGACCAGATCGTCCCACCGACGCTCAACCTCGACAACCCCGACGAGGGGACCGAGGGCGTCGATCTCGTCCCGCACAAGGCCAGGAAGCGCCCGGTGCGCGCCGCGCTCAACAACAGCTTCGGCTTCGGCGGCACCAACGCCAGCCTGATCGTCAAGGCGGTCGAGGAGTAGCTCGAGCCGGACTGAAACCTCTTTCCTACATTGCGCCGCCATGCTCTAGCAGGCGCGTGCGCTCGACCGGGCCCGGTTTAAAGCCGCAGAGGACACAAAAGCATACCGCACATGCGGGGCTTTTGTGGCTTTAGGCCGCCGGGTAAGGACTGACGGGAGACTTTGGTGCGTCCGTTTCGCTGGCTGACGATTGCGATCTTCGCGCTGCTGCTCGCCGCCTGCTCGGGCGGCGCGCCGCGCGATACGGTGGTCGTCATCCCGCCGGGCGCGAGCATCGCGAAGGCGGGAGAGATCCTCGAGAAGGCGGGGGTCGTGTCGGCGTCCGCCTTCCGTAACCGGGCGCGCTTCCTCGGCTCGGACAAGCCGATCAAACCCGGCGAATATGAAGTGAAGAAGGGCATGGGCGCGGGCGATATCCTCGCGCTGCTGCAGTCGGGCAAGACCGTGCAGCGCTTCGTGATGATTCCCGAAGGCATGCCCTCGATCATGGTGTGGGAGCGATTGATGGCCGAACCGCGCCTGACGGGCGAGGTAGCGGTGCCCGCGGAGGGCAGCGTGCTGCCCGATACCTATGCCTTCACCACCGGCGAAAGCCGTGCCGCGGTGCTGAAGCGGATGCAGGCGGCGATGGACAAGGCCTTTGCCGAGCTCTGGGCGAAACGCACCCCGCGCACCGCGGCGAAGGACCGGGGCGAGGCGATCACGCTCGCCTCGATCGTCGAGAAGGAAACCGGCGTCCCCGCTGAGCGTCGCACCGTCGCGGGCGTCTATACCAACCGGCTCGCGGTCGGCATGAAGCTGCAGGCCGATCCGACGATCATCTATCCGATCACCAGGGGCAAGCCGCTTGGCCGTCGTATCCTGCGGTCCGAAATCCAGGCGGTGAACGGCTACAACACCTATGCGATGGTCGGTCTGCCGAAGGGGCCAATCGCCAATCCGGGCAAGGCGTCGATCGCGGCGGTTCTCGACCCCGAACCCAACGACTATCTCTTCTTCGTCGCCAAGGGCGACGGCGGCCATATCTTTGCGCGCACGCTGTCCGAGCATAATGCCAATGTGCAGAAATGGTATGAGATCCGGCGCGAGCGCGGGGAGATGTAGGACAAGCGCCGTCGCGGTGAAAGCTGGGGCGGCTGGCAGCCTTGCGCCATACGGATAGGGCCGCGCGTTCGGAAGGGCGAAGGAAAGGCGAAGCGACGATGGCGACCGCGAAACTCTTCCTCCACGGCGTTCCCGACAGCCCTGCGGTCTGGCGCCCGCTGCTCGACGCGCTCGACCTCGGCGATGCGCCGGTTGCGGCCCCCGCGCTGCCCGGCTTCACGGCCCTGCTGCCCGCGCATTTCCCCGCGACGAAAGAGGCCTATGCCGACTGGGCGGTGGGGGAGGCGGCGGCGCTGGCGCGCGTGCATGGCCCGATCGACATCGTCGGCCACGACTGGGGCGCCCTGATCGCGCAGCGCGTCGCGATGCTGCGCCCCGACCTCATCCGAAGCTGGGCGGTGTCGAACGCCGTGATCGACCCCGATTATCGCGGCCACCGTATCGCGCGGGTCTGGAACACGCCGCTGCTCGGCGAAATCTTCATGGCGCTGAGCCGTCCGGCGGCGCTGGCGAAGGGACTCGTCGCGCAGGGGCTTCCCGCCGCCATTGCGGAGGAAGAGGCGCGGCAATGGGCGGGCAGGGACAAGCGCCGCGCGATCCTGCGCCTCTACCGCTCGGCGAAGGGGCTCAGCTTCCGGCACGACTGGGCGCGCGACCTTCCGGACCTGCGCGCGCGGGGCGCGCTGATCTGGGGCGCGAACGATCCCTATGTCGCTCTGGCGGTGGCGCAGCGCTACGCCGCCCGCACCGGCACGCCGCTGACGGTCATCAAAGATGCGGGGCATTGGGCGATCGCCGAACGCCCGCAAGCGGTCGCGGCGGCGCTGCATCGCTTCTGGAACACATTGTAACGGGGCGCTTTTTCGCTCTCATCGGCGCAGGCGATCATTGTGACCCAGGAAATCGATTGGATTGCCGCAAAGGATTGGCCGAAAGCGCCCGACATCGAGAAAGGGCGTCCCATGGACGATGGCCATCCCCCCTCCCGCCGCGCCCATCCCTTCTCTTGACTGGCGACCCGGGCAATCCCCCTCCCGTCCGGGCCTCTGGCGCCGCGCCCGTCGTCGTTACCGCAACGATGGGCGCGGCCGACCAGCGCTTCTTCGACGCGCTGCGGACCGCCCATTATCCGCCGGGACGCAACCGCGTAGCGGCGCATATCACGCTGTTCCATCATCTGCCGCCATCGGCCCTCGACGAACTCGCCCGGCTGATCCGCGCCATCGTCGCCGACACGCCGCCGCCGGTGGCGCGTGTTTCGGACATCTACCTGCTCGATCGCGGCGTCGCCTTTCGCGTCGAAAGCCCCGACCTGCTGGCGATCCGGGCGCGCATCGCGGACCGTTTCGCGGGCCTGCTCGCCGCGCAGGACCGCGGCACGCCGCGCCTGCACATCACGGTGCAGAACAAGGCCGATCCAGCAGCGGCGCGGGCGCTGCTCGCCGAACTGCGGCGCGATTTCCGCGCCCGGCCGCTGGCAATCGCGGGCCTCGCCGCCCACCATTACCGCGGCGGGCCGTGGGAAACGGCGTTCGAAAGGAATTTTCGCGGCATGCGCGGACGATATTGACCGGCGCAGACCGCCTGCTTATAGGCGCGGCTCGCCCACGGGCGGCCTTTCGGGGCGGAGTAGCTCAGCCGGTTAGAGCAGCGGAATCATAATCCGCGTGTCGGGGGTTCGAGTCCCTCCTCCGCTACCATCCCTTTATCCGGAAGCTTCCGACAGCTTCCGCATTTTTCCAAAAATCGAAAGAAAAGCAGAGGGTTGCGGGTGATTCGCGTCCGCATGCGCCCATGGCCTTCCACATGCAGCCAGATTTGGTGTGGGGGTATTTTGGGGGTAGTTTTGCGGAGTATCGGAAAGGAGCGATACCCCCATGCCTCTGACGGAGACTCAAGCCAAAAATGCCAAGCCCCGCGAGCGCGCTTATAAGCTTGCCGATAGCGAGGGTTTGTTCCTGCTCGTCCAGCCAAACGGCACGAGGCTTTGGCGGATGAAATACCGCTTTGCAGGTAAGGAAAAGCTGCTGTCGTTTGGAGCTTATCCGGCGCTGGGGATCGCAGCGGCCAGGGATAAGCGCAAAGCCGCTAAGGCGCTGCTTGCCGAGGGCAAGGATCCGATGAAGGCCAAGGGCGAGGTAATCTCGGAAAACGGCGACACCTTCTACATGGTGGCGAAACGCTGGCATGAGAACCGCCAGTCGGCATTGAATCCGGCCCATGCCGAACGTGTATGGTCGAGAATGGAGAGGGACGTATTCCCCGAGATCGGCCAGAAACTCATCCACGAGATTACAGCTCCTGATGTTCTGGAGATGATCCGCAAGATCGAGGGGCGCGGTGCCCTCGATATTAGTCGACGCGCCAAGCAAGGGGTGGGGCAGGTCTTTCAGTTCGCGATTGCGTGCGGGCTGGCATCCAGTGATCCCACAGCTCATCTCCGCGGCGCTCTAAAGCCCCGGCCCAGGGTGAAGCACATGAGCCGTCTCCCTTTGGTTGAATTACCTGCCTTCCTCGAAAAGCTGCGAGCCTACCAGGAGGAAGGTGACCGACGCTCGGCTATCACCCGCGATGCGGTACTGTTCGCCTTGCTGACTTGGGTCAGGACAAAGGAGCTTCGGCTTGCCGTCAAATCCGAGTTCGAAGATCTCGATGGGACGGACCCGGTTTGGCGCATTCCAGCTGCGCGCATGAAGATGGGGCGCGAACACCTTGTTCCACTTTCCGCTCAAGCCGCGCAAATTGCTAGAAACATGGTATCCAGGGCCACCGGTAATTACTTGTTTCCCGGGACCCACCCAGACAAGCCGTTGTCTGAAAATACGATGATCTATGCGCTGTACCGCCTCGGTTATCATAGCCGGCAGACCGTCCACGGCTTTCGAGGGCTCGCCAGCACTTGGGCGAACGAGCAGCTGGTTGAGTTTGGCAAGCCGGCGATGTGGATCCGGAAGTACCATGAGGATTGGGTTGAAATGCAGCTCGCTCATTCAGAGAAGAATGATGTCCGAGGTGCCTACAACGCTGCGGAGTATCTCGCCCCTCGTCGGCGGATGATGCAGGATTGGGCTGACTTTCTGGATGGAAGGAAGGTTGTGGACATCAGCAAGGGACGCAAGCGGGCTGCTTGAAGCACTTGGTCAGACAGGGCCGATCCAGTCGGCCCGCAAACGGTAAATACCTGACATGGCTCCATCCACGATGACGGTGGAGTCAATAAGTTCATCGCATGGCTCGTCGTACTCGATGACCCAGACCTCATTGATCTCTGTCGTAAGGATCAGGCCGCGCTGGGTCCGGCCCAGTAGCCCGGCAACGCGCCGTCGGCTCGTATTCACTGCTTTCCTCGCTAAAAGCGCCAATGGCGGAGGACATCGCGAACGTATCCTGGCGTCTCGTCGTTCCGCGGGATACCGCCCGCGCGTTCGACTGCACCTGGACCGGCATTGTAGGCCGCCACGGCCAAGTGGACCATGCCGAATTTGTCGAGCATCTGTCGCAGATATCGGGCAGCGCCGAAGATGTTAGCCATTGGGTCAAAACGGTTGGAAACACCGAGTTCCCGGGCCGTCGCCGGCATCAGCTGACCGAGGCCAGCTGCGCCCGCCTTGCTCACGGCGAGTGGATTGTATCGGGATTCTGTCCAGACAAGTGCATCGAGTAGGCCGGTGGGCAAAGAGTACTTTGCTTCAGCGGCATAGACGTGAGGCAGAAAGCTTGCTCGTCGAAAGCCGGATGGACCCGCGCCAGTCTTGGGTTGGTAGCGATAGGGAAGGTGGACCCGGCCTACAGCGCCGATCTCGGGATTCGATGGTGTCGAATTCAGCGCCGATTGCCAGAGTCCATGCTCGACCAACTGGAACCCGTTCGATGCCTCTGCAATCCGGATGCCATCGGAGCGGCTGTCACTTTCTTCGGGCATGTAAGGAGCCGGCAGGTCTTGCGCGCTGGCAGGAGTGGCAAACGCGATGGCGAGGCCAATGCTGCCGATCATCAGGGTTTTCAGTGGCATTTCTCGATCCTTCTATAGCCGAATCGAGACGGAACATATAAAGAACATAGGGCGTAGGAAAATGGTTTGGCGCTGGTGCAGAGCGGAGGCTGCACGGGCAGGGCACCTCAATCGGAGAAGGTCGATGCCCCAGATAAAGAATAGTCATCAACTCGAACGCCGCGCCCGCACGATTGTCGAACGCCTCAACGGAACATGGCGCCAGGGCAAGGGCATGTGCTGCTGTCCCGCCCACGACGACCGCACACCGTCGCTCAGCGTGACCTTGGGGCGAAAGGCCATCCTGTTCCATTGCTTCGCCGGATGCTCGAATGAGGACGTCATTGCAGCATTGGATCGCCAGGGCGTTCGCAGCCGCGAGCTCTTTGATGGTTCTGGCGCTGGGACAGCCAATCAGCAAAATCAGGGTGACTTCAGTCCCAATGCGCGACGCTTGTGGCAATCGGCCACGTTGATCTCCGACAGCCCCGTCGAACGATATCTCGCACAGCGTGGTCTCCAGCACGCATCTGACCGGCTCCGTTACCTGGAACGTACGCCGCTTGGGCCACGCGGGGCTGTCCAATTTCTCCCGGCGATGCTGGCGGCAGTCACAACCGACATCGGGATAATTGCGGTGCACAGGACGTTCCTTGACCGCGCCTCCGCAAGGTTGGCGGGCTTCGAGCGGCCCAAGCGCGCGCTGGGCAGCCTCGGCGTCGGTGCCGTCAGGCTTGCGCCGGCAGTGCAGGGGCGTCTGGGTCTTGCCGAAGGTATCGAGAGCGCTCTGTCAGCAATGCAGCTCTTCGGGATCCCGTGCTGGGCGACGCTTGGAAACGAGCGGTTTGGTCTCGTTTCGGTCCCGGAAAGCGTGCGCGAGCTCTACCTGTTCATCGACAATGATGCCGGAGGCGCTCTCGCCGAGGAGCGAGCGCTGAAGGCCTACGCTGCGCCTAATCGTGTCATCCACTCACGCGCACCAGCCTCGCCCGGTTTTGACTGGAACGACGAATTGAAGTCGCGGCTCGCCCGACAACCCGATCCGTCTAGCAGAGGGGAGGGTGCCTTCGGCTGATTGAGGCCTGCCCGACGCAGGACCTCGTCAGGAGGTTCCCATGTCCAATTCTTCCCTCGCCTTCGCATTCGATGAACCATCACCGCCCGCAGTTGTGATGGCGGCCCAGTCCATGGCTTCCGAGCTGGCGGCAGGCCGCGTGCTCTCGCGCAGTGACGTCACGCGCATTATGACCAATCACTTCGGGGGCAGCGATGCGTGCGGACGCTGGTCCGTCCGTGACGCTCATGCAGCCCTTGAGGTGGCACAGGTTCAGTACCTGAAAGCCTTCGATCAGATTTCGCTTTCGACTTCGGCCGACGATGCAGATCAGTTCTTCTGCTCTCTCGAAGCCCGGCTTCTGACCCAAAGCAATCGCAGTGACGAGCAGATCGAATGGCAGCAGTTCGCAACGCCGCCGCGCCTCGCTTGGCTTGCCGCCCGGGCTTGTGCGCTGGCCACCGGTGAGCTTGTGCTCGAACCCTCGGCCGGAACGGGGATCCTGGCAGTCTGGGCCGCCAAGGCTGGCTCACGATTAGCCCTCAACGAGATCTCGCCGCTCCGCCGTGATTGCCTGAATGTGGTGTTCCCGAGCGCGGGTGTGGCCGGCCACGACGCCGAGCTGATCGACGAACTGCTCGATCCCGCCATCAATCCGTCTGTGGTGTTGATGAATCCTCCCTATTCGCACGGCATCGAGCGAGGGCACGATAGTCGCACCGGTTCGCGCCACCTGCGATCGGCCTGGAACCGTCTCGCATCCGGTGGTCGCCTTGTCGCGATCATGCCCGAATGGTTCGATTGCGCGAAGTTCATGGCGGGGTTGAAGGGACCGGTGTCGCTGCGGCTCGATGCCGCGGTCGAACGTGCGTTCGTCAAGCATGGCACCGGCATCACCACGCGGCTGCTGGTCCTCGACAAGGTGGGCGGCTCCCATGAGCCTGTCGTTATCCGCACAAGCGACTTTTGCCAGCTGGTCGAGCTTGTCGATGCCTTGCCCGCTCGCAGCAGTCTGGACGCTGTTCCAGACCAGGCGAGCCTTCCGGCCCTTGCGCCGTTTCGCTTGGTGGCGGCACCGCGCAGGCCGCTGCCGATACCGAGCAGGGTCATTCCTGTAGCCACCGCTATCGGGTCGCTCACCTACCAGTCGCTCGAAACCCCTGCGCCGCTTGCCCCTCAGGTCGGCCACTATCTGCCCTATCGCCCGAGCAGGATCGTGATCGATGGCGCGGCCGAGCATCCGACGCCGCTCGTTGAGTCCGTCGCCATGGGGTCGATCGCCGCGCCGATGCCCGAAGCTGTGCCGCAGCTGCCCGACGGGCTGGTTGCCAAGGGGCTGCTGTCTGCTGCCCAGGCTGAGACCCTCATCTATGCTGCAAGCGCCCACGGGCGCGATCTTCCCGGCCGGTTCGAGCCAGAGGACAAGGGCTGTTCGCTCAAGGCATCGGCGGACGGTCTGACTTACCGGCAGGGCTATTTCCTCGGGGACGGAACGGGCGCCGGGAAGGGCCGTCAGGTTGCGAGCGTCATTCTCGACCGCTGGGTGCGCGGTGAACGCCGCCATATCTGGATCTCCAAGAATGAGGCGCTGCTGGAAGATGCCCGGCGCGACTGGGCTGCACTTGGCGGCCTTCCGATCGACATCCAGCCGCTTGCATCCTGGAAACTCGGCACCCCCATCGCCATGCGCGACGGCATCCTATTCGTGACCTACCCGACCCTGCGCTCAGGCCGAAGTGATGCGACCCGCCTCGACCAGATCCTCGCCTGGGCGGGCGATGACTTCGACGGCGTCATTGTGTTCGACGAGGCGCACGCCATGGCCAATGCCGCTGGCGGAGAAGGATCACGGGGCAAGGTCAAGGGCTCGGAGCAGGGTATCGCCGGTGTGCGCCTGCAAAACCTCCTGCCCCGCGCGCGGGTGCTCTATGCCTCGGCGACCGGCGCGTCCGACGTCAACAACCTGGCCTATGCGACGCGCCTTGGCCTGTGGGGACCTGAGACCGCCTTCGCCAATCGCGAGGCCTTCGTGGCCGACATTCGTGACGGCGGGATCGCAGCAATGGAACTGGTTGCGCGGGACCTCAAGTCGCTCGGCATCTACACCGCGCGCGCATTGTCCTTCGCCGGCGTCGAATACGAGATCCTCGAGCATCGCCTTAGCGAGGATCAGATCGCGGTCTATGATGCCTACGCTGAGGCCTGGGCGATCATTCACGCCAACCTGCGCGAAGCGCTGGAGGCCACGCGGATCGTCGATAGCGAAACTGGCGGGACGCTCAACTCGGGCGCCAAGTCCGCAGCAATGTCGATCTTCGAAGGAACCAAACAGCGCTTTTTCGCGCAGCTGCTTCTTTCGATGAAGCTGCCCAGCCTGTTGCCAGCCATCGACGCCGCGATTGCCGAGGGGAACGCCGTTGTCGTCCAGCTCGTCTCCACCGCAGAAGCCATGCTCAATCGTCGGCTTGCCGACCTGTCGGACGAGGAACGCGAAGCGCTGGAGATCGATCTGTCCCCGCGGGAACTGGTGTAATGTTGAGCTCAACATTACACCAGTTCTTTGCAGTCGCAGTTTATGTCGAGCGTGGCGGCAGGAGGCGCAGGTTTCCTTCGGTTTTCCATGATTTCACTCCAGATAATTACGGTTCCCTCGACCTCAACAAGTCGAAGGAACCAACATGCGATCAAGATCATCATTGCCGTTTCGAGCGGCCCCGCTCCGGGTCGACGACCCGCCCAGTCACGACGCTCTACTCACCGCATTCCTCTCCTCTCTGTCGCTCGACGAGAGGTCAGGCAGTGCGGTTCTGTTTGGCGCTGCGGCCCGTCATTTCCTGCATTGGATGGAACTGCACGGGATCGCGATCCGCACGATCGACGATCGGACCGTTCGGCGGTTCGAGAAGCATCGGTGCCGTTGCCACCGGTATTCGGCGCAGCAGCCAGTTTATAAGGCGGACATTGCAGCGCGGGTCAGGCGCTTCGTCCGCTTCCTGGAAGATCAAGGCTACGTCGATGTCGACGACGGGATGGACGATCTGCCACGGTACCTCGCCGACTATTTCGATGGGATCGATCGCTTGCAACTCGCGCAAGGACCGGCCCAGTCCTATCGATCCGAGGCCGAGCATTTCGCGGCCTGGCTTCGCATTGTGCGGCGGCGGTGGGCCGATATCGACGACACGATCATCGACCAGTACGGCGCGCATGTTTGTCGCTGTCCGGTCTGGCGCAAGCGAGGCAAGCTCGTTGCATCAGGTGCGAAGCGTCGACGGCGGTGCGCTCGGCACTTCGTCGAGTTTCTGCGGCGGCAGGGTGCCATCCCACCAGTCGAACCGGTGGCGGATGCTGACCCGCACATGGCGGCTTACCTTGCCTGGCTTCGGCAACATCGCGGCGCCACCGAAGAGACGATCCGCCGCTACCGGGCCGACATTCGTCGGCTCATGCCCATGCTGGGCGAGCCTTCGCAATGGGATGCGGCGGCGCTCAGGCGGGCGTTTGAACGACGAAGCAAGGAGACGCCGGGATCCGTCTCGCTGATCGTCACGATCATGCGGAGCTACATCCGCTTTTTGATTGGGCAAGGCGAGTGTCGACCGGCACTGTTGCACGCGATCCCTTCGGTCCAGCGATACCGCCTGTCGACGCTGCCCCGCCACGTCGACCCGGCAACGGTCGAGCAGATCATCGACGCCTGTCCGACAGGCCGCCCAGTGGAAGTTCGGGACAAGGCCATCATTCTTCTGCTCGCCGGCTCGGCCTGCGTGCCGGCGATATTCAGGATATGCACCTCGAAGACATCGACTGGCGGTCCGGTCATCTGACGGTCAAGGGCAAGACCAGACGGCCAGACCGGCTGCCGTTACCCCAGGATGTTGGCGACGCGATCCTGGACTACATTGCCACGGCCCGTCCCAAGGCCGCCGATCCGCACTTGTTCGTACGCGCGCAAGCCCCGTTCCGGCCATTCCGTTCGTCCGCCGAGATTGCCGGCATAGTTGCGCGCACGCGTGAACGCGGCGGGATCCGGGCGTGCCGACCGGATCGCACATCTTCCGGCATTCGCTTGCCACCAACTTGCTGCGCGCAGGCGCGGGGCTGGAGTCCGTCGGGACCATCCTGCGCCACAGCTCACCCGAGACCACCGCCATCTACGCCAAGGTCGATCTGCCGATGCTCATGAAGATCGCCCAGCCATGGCCAGGAGAACCGTCATGCTGAACACGCACATTTCCCGCTACGTTGCACTGCACCGCAGTCTTGGCCGGAAGTATGACGAACAGGATCGGCTGCTCCGCCTCTATGCAGCCTACGCAGGGCATTTCGGTGACCAACACACCCAGGTCCAGCGCATCTACGACTGGTGCCACACGGCGAGCTCGCAATATGTGGCACAGACCCGCTTCGACACCGTTCGCAACTTCAGCCTTTTCGCCCATGCCGAGGAACCCGCCCACGAAGTGCCTCCTGCTGGCGTCTTCGGCCGGGGTAAGCGTCCACGCCCGACCCCGTATATCATCGAGCCCGAACAGATCCGCGCCATCATGGCCGCGGCGCTGGACCTGCCGCCCAAAGGCACAATCAGCCCCCACACCTACCATTGCCTGTTCGGATTGCTGGCAGCGACTGGCCTGAGGATTTCCGAAGCCCTCGCGCTACAGTGTGACGATCTGGGCGAAGACGGGTTGATCATTCGCAATGGCAAGTTCGGCAAGCAGCGCCTCGTCGCGTTGCAACCGTCGACCCGGCAGGCGCTCGAAGCATATCTCGCGACCCGAGCGAGGCTCGGCGCCACGGGCAATGACCTGTTCGTCACCATCCGAGGACGGGCACCCCACAAGGTTCGCGCCCACATCGTGTTCGTCCGGTTGGCACGACAGCTTGGATACCGCGGACCGACCGGAACAGCGGGTATGCGGATGCACGATTTGCGCCATACCTTCGCCGTGCGCTCGCTGGAGTCCTGTCCGCCGGACAGGGAGGCCGTGGCACATCACATGGCCGGCCTCAGCGTCTATCTGGGACACGCGTCGGTCGCCAACACCTACTGGTATGTCGAGGCCACCCCGGTGTTGCTGCGCGACATCGCGGTCGCCAGCGAACACCTTTACCTGGGAGAAGCGGCATGACGGCACTCGCCCCTTATCTCTCGGCGTACCTGCGCGAACATCTTCCGCGCGACCGCGCCGTCAGCCCGCACACGGTGAAGACCTACGCCAACTGCTTCGTGCTGCTGGTCCGGTTCGCTGCCGACCGGTTGAAGCGTCGGCCAACCGATCTTGAGGTCGAGGATCTCGGCACGGACCTCATCCTGGCCTTCCTCGACCATGTTGAGAACGGACGCGGCAGCTGCGTGAGGACCCGCAATGGCCGATTGGCAGCGATCCGATCATTCTTCCGGTACATCGAGTATCGCGTGCCTGCCTGTCTCGATCAGGCCCTGCGCATTCGTGCGATTCCAACCAAGAAGACCGACAAGGCACTGATCGACTACCTCGACCGGGCAGAGATCAAGGCTTTGCTTGATGCACCTGATCCCCGGACCCGCCTCGGCACTCGTGACCGCGCTATGTTGCACCTGGCCTATGCTGGCGGGCTCAGGGTGTCGGAACTCGTATCGCTGCAACAGCGCGATTTCCCGGACCGTTCGCTGTCCACCATGCACATCATGGGAAAGGGCCGCCGCGAACGGGTCTTGCCGCTCTGGAAAGAGACCCAGATCGCATTGCGCGCATGGCTTGCGATCCGCCCCGAAGCGCAGGTTTCCGAGATATTTCTCAACGCGAACGGGCAGCCCATGACGCGTGACGGGTTCGCATTCCGACTGGCCGAACACGTTAAGATTGCCGGAATCAAGCAGCCTTCGATCCTCGGAAAACGGGTCACGCCGCACGTGCTGCGCCATTCCTGCGCCATGCACACGTTGGCGGCGACAGGTGACATTCGCAAAGTCGCGCTGTGGCTCGGCCACGCCAGCATCCAAAGTACCGAGGCCTATCTGCGCGCCGATCCCGAGGAGAAGCTGCAGATTCTCGCGGCCCACGGCGCCCCCGCCATCATGCCCGGACGCTTCAAGCCGCCATCCGACGCTCTGATCACCATGCTTACCGACGTTCGAAGACTGGCCTGACCCGTCCCCAGACATTCCCCTGATCCTCATATATTATCTGGAGTGAAATCATGGAAAACCGAAGGAAACCTGCGCCTCCTGCCGCCACGCTCGACATAAACTGCGACTGCAAAGAATATGTGATCGACTATCTCGCCAAGAGCTTTCCTGTCCGGCTGATGGCCGTCTTTACCGATGAAAACGGCAATCCTCGCTCCGAGCCGATGAGCGACGAACACGGCGCGCCGGTACTTTGCCGATCGGCACTCGCCGCGCGCGACCGGATGATCGAGCAGCTTTGCGCTTTGCCGCCCATCGCGACCGCGCTTGATGCCATCATCGAACGCTTCGGCGTGGACCAGGTGGCGGAAGTGACCGGCCGGACACGCCGGCTCATCGTCGGCCGCGATGGCTGTCAGAAACTCCAATCCCGGTCGCCGCGCGCCAATGTCGCTGAAACCCAGGCCTTCATGGACGGCAACAAACGCATCCTCGTCTTTTCCGATGCCGGAGGAACCGGACGCAGCTACCATGCCGATCTGGCCGCCAAGAACCAGGCTCGCCGCGTTCACTTCCTGCTCGAACCGGGCTGGCGCGCTGATGCCGCAATCCAGGGGTTAGGGCGGACCAATCGTACCAATCAGGCATCAGCCCCGCTGTTCAGGCCAGTGACGAGCGATGTGCGCGGTGAGCGCCGGTTCATCTCGACGATTGCTCGGCGGCTCGACAGCCTCGGAGCTCTGACGCGCGGGCAGCGCCAGACCGGCGGACAGAACCTGTTCGACCCGGCCGACAATCTCGAAAGCATCTACGCCAAGGAGGCGCTCCACCGCTGGTTCGGGCTTTTGTTCACCGGCAAGCTCGAAGCGGTCAGCCTCGGACGCTTTCAAGAACTGACAGGTCTCAGGATCGAAGCCCCTGACGGGTCGATGGTCGATGACCTGCCATCGATCCAGCGCTGGCTCAATCGCATCCTCGCGTTGCCGATCGCCCTGCAGAACGCGATCTTCGATGAGTTCATGGGGCTGGTTGAGGCGCGTATTGATGCCGCCCGCCGGGCCGGGACGCTCGATCTCGGCCTTGAAACCATCGCGGTCGAGGACTTCACAGTCCTGTCGGACACGCTGCTACGCACCGATCCTGCCTCGGGCGCAACAACCCATCTGCTGGAACTGGAAATCGCCCGGGCCGTGAAGCCGTTTACGCTGAAGCGACTCGAGGAGCTCCACGGCCTCGCTGGGCAACGGCAGCGAACTGTTCGGAACGCCCGCTCGGGCCGGGTCGCCTTGCTCGTGCCCGCCCGCAGCATTCTTGCCGATGACGGCACCCGCGTGTCCCGCTTCGAATTGCTGCGCCCGCTGAAGCGCAGCCACATCACCGAGGATCAGCTGGCTGAGAGCAGCTGGGAAGGCATTTCGGTCGACGCTTTCCGCGAAGCCTGGGTAGCCGAAGTCGAGGAGGCGCGGTCCAGCCACAAGCGCGAGCGCCTCTATCTCGCGACGGGCCTCCTGCTCCCGGTCTGGGACAAGCTCCCTTCGGATTTCGTGAGGGTGAGCCGCATCTCGGCGGCGGATGGCCGGTCGCTCCTTGGCCGGGAGGTTCCTGCCCATTGTGTTCCGGAACTGTGCCGGGCGCTGGGTCTGGAACGCGAGCAAACGCTTTCCGCCGAAGACATCGTCCAGACCGTCCTGGCGACCGGCCGAGCCATGGAATTCGCCGGCCGTGAGCGGCTTGTGGTGAAGCGCAGCCTGGTCAATGGCTCACAGCGAATTGAATTGACCGGATGGAGCGTAGCCCGCCTTCACTGGTACAAGGCCCAAGGCTGCTTTACGGAAATCATCCGCTACCAGACGCGGCTGTTTGTGCCGATCGAGGGCGCGGCGAGCGTGGTTGCCAGATTGGCATCATCCGCATAGGCGATTGCCAAATGGCATTGAGTGGCATATATGATGCCATATGGAGATTTGCCATGCTGGCTCTGCAACCCGTTGATACTGCCGTTGCCGCTTTCCGTCCCGATCCGATTACCCAGGACGAGGCAGCTGCCATGTTCCGGGCAGTCCTCAATCTGTTCGGCAAATGGGAGCTGACCGACGACCAGGCGGCAACGCTGCTCGACATGCCATTGCGCTCCTATCGCCGCTGGAAGGCTGAAGGTGCCGGGCGCGTTTCGCGCGACGGACGCGCTCGTCTTTCTAACCTGATGGGCATCCACAAGGCGCTCCGGACCATCTACTCGGAGGCGACGCGGGGATATGCCTGGATCAGGGCAGCCAATGACGCGTTCGGTGGAGCCAGTGCGCTCGATGTGATGCTCGGAGGCGAACTCACCGACATCATGCGGGTGCGTCGCTACCTCGACGCCGAGCGTGGTGGCTGGTGAGCAAAACCGCGGATGTCCCGGTTTCTCGAGTTGAGTGGAGGGGCGCTGTCAGGATCATCCGCAGCGCCTTTCCGCCGATCGACCTGTTCGAGGACATCGCTGATCCAGCCGACTGGCCGCTGCTGATCTCGGCAGAGCAGAAGACCAATCCCCGCATCATGGCGACGATTGGCAATCTCGACCTCGTTCCAGTCGACCGACGCGTCGGCGGCAATGGGGCATCCTACCTCATGGCGCCATTCACTCATGTCAGCACTGACCGGCCGAGCCGATTTACCGATGGCAGCTATGGTGTTCTCTATGTCGGGGACCGGTTTGAAACCGCGTTGTTCGAGACGATCCACCACCATGCCCGCTTCATGGCACGGACAAAGGAAGCGCCTGGCTGGACCTCGCAGTTCCGGGAGATCGTTATGTCAGTCGATGCTGACCTCCATGATCTCAGAGATGTAGAACTCGCGCCGGCCCTGGATCCTGAAAGTTACGCAGCATCCCAAGCTCTGGCTGCGAATCTCAGGGGTGCGGAATCCGACGGCATTGTCTACCCGAGCATCCGACATCCTGGCGGGGAGTGCGTCGCACTCTTCTACCCGGACTGCGCGTCAAATCCTTTGCAGGGGCGCCACCTCGACTATCACTGGGATGGCGAGCGGGTTGACCTTGTCCGCGATGCCGGTTCGGGAGCTGTTTTCCGCATCGTCGATTTGCCCATCGATCCTGTCTGACCGCATGAGTTGGGCTTCCAGCGGAGTGCTGTAGGATCTCCGAGCACAGTTGCCGGCCAGCAGACTCATGTCTGCGCACCAGCCTTCACGAGTTCATGAAGGGCTTTGTCCGGCGAAACCGGACCCTTGTACAGCGGTCCACACGGTGTCTCCGCTAGCTTGGCGGAAATCGCTAGGAGGTCGTCATCATCACCCTTTTCATAGGCATAAGCGGCCAGCCAGAATTCGGTCTGCTTGACGAACTCATTGATGATGCCCACGACGCTCCGGTTCGCAGTCTTTGCGTACTGGACCTTGTCCATCCGCCAGATTTCCTGAGCGACGAATTCGCTTGGGACGCCGTGCTCCTTCAGAACCAGCGCCAAATGTGCCGGGAACCGTCGAGCAAGCGTGGCCGCTGGGGCTAGCGGCATAAGCACGGGAAGCAGCGTGCGCTCAGAAACCAGCAAAGCGACTTGCGGCTTCCAGAACAGCACCGTGGCATACCAATTGCCCAGCGCGGTGTCGCTTTGTCCGGGCTCAGCGATCTCGGGTTTGATCCGATCTAGCAGTTTCTTGGTGCAGAGGAGGTGAAACATGGCGGCTTAGGATAGTGCTCGCTGTCAAGCGCGTCCACTGACGCTACCGGCCAGGCCGCTGGAATGGTTGGAATTGAAGGGACCGACCAGGTCAAGACATTCAACATCGTGAATATGAGCGTCAGCTTTTGCTGAAATCCGTCATTCGGGTCGCTTACACCCTCCGGTCATTTTGTCACACAAGCGGCGTGCGGGAATCGAACGGTCTTGGCCGCCTCAATCGCAGAGGTCGAAGTAGGCTGGCACCCCGTTCCAAGGCGAGAACAGGGTGCTACCCGTCCAGTAGCTGACTTCGCCGTTGCGAACGGATCGCTTTGCACGAAAGACCGTTTCCGCCGTAAGTCGATCAAGGCAGGCGGGACCAATGTCGGGAACTTCCAGACCCCTCTGGCCATAGCCATCGTCCGATATCGTTCGAGCGGGTATGGCCATCAGAAGCGCCGCGTGCTTAGTCTGCTTCAGCACGATCGCGAATTGGTTCATGATTGCCGAGTAGCCTGTATTCGCTTGAACGATGCGGGGATCGTTCGCTGCTAGGTCCTGGATCAAACGTGAGACCGTTTCGGGCGAGATCAGCTTAGATTTGTCGCGGATGATCCCGTCGCTCGCGTTCCGGCACCAGTCCCGCACATGCTCGGACGTCGCGAGCGTCATCGGGATCTTGGTTCTGCTGGCGAATTTTCGCGCTGACGGCAGATAGTCGGAGGTCGTGACGAAGATGCTTCTCTGCGCGGCCTCTACATCAGCGACACCGTGAAGTGCCGCTACGGCGGAGAGGTCGATCTTATTCTTTGGCGCGTAGTGCTTGGCCTGGACGAGGGTTAATATGTCGCCAAGCGGATCACGCTGCAGGATCCGAATGTCGACGCCACCGTCGTTAGTGCCTGGGCCGAGTTCACAGGCGAACCCCTGGCTCTGGAAGATCCTGAAGAGAAGTATCTCATACTCTCTCCATGTCAGGCGCTCGAGATCAGCCGGACGCTTCGCGAAATGAGAGTACAGCTCCTCGTAAACGTCTGCCACGTCCTGCTGGACGAGGCTGCAGACCCACTGCCAGTTCGCCTGGTCGAGGAACGGCTGGAGCAGCGGGCTTTCGTCCGCGGGATATATGTGTGCGCTGACAGCGTCGTTTCGCTCATACCAGAAGCCATGGCGCTCGAGCAGCTCGTGGAATTCGACGTCGAGGCCATCGAATTCGCCGTCGAGCGCTCGGCCTAGGTCGCCGTCGAAGTGGAGGATCGTGACGACGGGCGTGTTTCCGGGTTCTCCGTCGATCCGTTCCGCGTAGGACTGGAAGCCGCAGTCAAACCAGAGTTCGTGCCGGGAGGCCCACTCTTGGACCGAGCGCTGGAGATTTGCGACCACGGCGTCGAGCTCCCCGTCGGACGGTAGTCGCGGCACACCGGTATTTTCGGCTTGCCTGGGCTTCATAGATCACATCGCTTGTTGGAAGTGGACGACATGCTACTTCTTTGAGAAGTCGATCTGTAGCTTTTCCCGGTACACCCCGATACGCTTGCTCGCCCGATCCACGATGTCCTCGTAAAGGAGGGTTTCGGCGTACAGCTCGCCCAGCATGCGTCCGGTGTCCGGATCTTCTAGAGCGCTAGTGTGGAAGAAGCTGCGACCGGACGCGAACTTCTTCCAGCCGATCATTCCCAGCGGATCGAGCGTATCTCCGACCAGATAGCCGTAGAACTTCTTGAGCCGTCCGTTCGACTTCGCTGCAAGTAGGTGCGCGTAGCGCGACAGGTCGCCGATGTGCTCGTCTAATGGAACGCCCGGCGCCTTGAATTCTATGATGATAGCCGAGCCCTCCTCTCCGAAGATCGCGATGTCGGGCCGCTTGGCGGAATGATCCTTGGTCCGGCGGCGCAGGGTTTCCGCTAGCTCGGTGTCGATGGTCGGATCGAACAGCTTCTCTCCGTCGTCCCATTCGATCTGGGAGAGCGGTTTATCGGACGCGATGTATTCGTAATATTGATACTCTTCGCTCAGGAGCCAGATGTCGTGGTCGGTCGTCTCACGGCTGTCCTTTCGCATCGGGAAGAAGATGCTGTGGATGATCTGCTCGTCCTTGCGACGCTGGCCATCTTCGACGGCCTGCACGGCGAGGCCCCGTCCGCAGGCGAGCTTTAGGACTTCGACGATCGCTGCCCGACGGACGACGAGCTGGGAGAGGTTCGCCATGTCGAACGTCTTGAGGTACGAAGTATACTTCCACGACAGCTCGTTAATCTTGTGGCGGAAGTCGGCGGTGTGCGGCTCAGCTGCCTCGATCTCCGCGCGCAGGTCGAAGATCTCGGCGGTGTCGGCGACGATGCGTTCCTGGTACTTCTTCAGCACGCGCTCGGCGACGGACTTTGCAGTGTCGCCGTAGATGACCCGCGTGTCGGTGTCGGTAAGCATCGCCTGGATCACGCCGAACTTGTCAGCTACGTCCCTGATGACGTCGTCCTTGCTCCAGCCGGAGGGGGTGACCATCTCCGCAATGATAGGATCTATTTGTTCGTAGATGTCGGCGAATGCGACGGTCGCGTCGGTGAAGAGGTCGCAGACCGGCAGTTCGTCAGGAATCTCGTGGAATCCGTCGCGCTGCTCGTTGACGCGCCGGTCGAGGAGGTCGGCCTCGATCAGCACGATGTGGTGGAAGCCTTCGACCGGGCGGTTCTGCTCGGCAACCGTCTTCAGGTATCTCTTGGTTATGTCGAGCACCGGCGAGGATCTGGCGCAGAACGAGATCGCGTTGCGAGGAAGGTCGTAGGTCTGGGCGTCAAGCCGGTAGTGCGAGAGGGTGAAGGTCTGCGTCGTCCCCAACAGGTCGCCGGACTTGGGATCGCGTTCGGCGACCTCGGTCGACCTGACCACTGTCACTTCCGGCAGATCCGCCGCTGTCAGGCTGCTCCGTTCGACGCCACCATTGGAATGTCGGGTCTCAAACGCGATGACGAAGTCACCCAACTGCGACTTGAGGCTCACAAGGCGCTGCAGGAACGCGATCAGCATGTTGCGGCGCATGTTCGCCGCCGAGAAGACGTCGGACAAGGCTTCGGTCCTGAAGAGCTTTGCCCGCGTCGCGTCCCTGAGTCCCTCGAGCCTGATCGCGGTGCCTATCTGTCGTTCGTCGCCGTTGGTGCTGATGAAGTCGGCGACGTCGATCTTCTTGCGTGCAGCGTCGGGCACGAGTGTGCGGGTGGCGACCCCCGTCTCGTTGCGAAACGTGCTCTGCACCCCCACGCGCTCGAAGTGGTGAAAGTACTGAATGCGGCCCGAACCCTTGCACTTGCCGATCCCGGCGATGGCGAGGTCATCCTTGTACGAAGTGTCCTTGGTCACGAAGGCGTCGGCCTGGTCGTTACCGAAGCCGCAGCCATTGTCTTTGCAGGTGATCGATATGTCTGTGCCATCGGCAAGCAGACCAGACGAAGTGATGTCGGCCTCGATCGAGACCGCAAGACTCCGCGCCCCTGGATCGGTGTGCTGCCGGATCAGGAAGGCGTCGATCGAGTTCGAGATGAGTTCTTCGAGGACAACGTATCTGTCCGAACTTATCTTGGTGTTTTTCAGACTTCCACGAATATCGAGCGTCATTTTGAATCCGTCGGAAGGCTTACTTTAATGAGGCAGTCTTGCGGGCGCGGATGGCCCGAAGTCAAGTGTCTTGGGGAGCCGGGGCGGCTCCCAAGTTCGGTCTCATAGATCAGTCGCGGGTTCTGCTAAGGGAGCCTTATGCCGGGGAATCCCGATCAGCGGCCGGGGAAGATCTTGTTCTGATGGTCCACCGGGTCCGCGTTGGGGGCGACGATCACTGTCGGTCATTCGACCTAACAGTCGACAACCCTGAAAGCTGTCATCCGGATGCTCAGGTCTGCGTAGGCGCGCAGCAATCGATGACCATCCAGCCGCGCCCGGTGAGAATGTCGAGTTCTCCCGCGGCAAAGACATCCTTGCGCATCGCTAGGCACAGGAGATGGGTGGGGCGCGTCATCGCGACATAGTGCAGTCGCAGCCTACCGAGCATTCGCGAACCTTCGGTGACCACGTTGCCTCGGCCATTCAGGCGCGACCCGCCCGCCTTAGCACCGAGGAGCCAGGGTTTGAGCTCGCTCAGGTGATGCGCGAAGTAGAAGCTGTCAAGCACCAGTGTCGCAGTGTGGGACTCGCCCTTCACCGAATGGATGGATCCCAGCCGGACGTGGACCTGCGGAGCGCCCTCGGGATAGGCGAACAGATTGTCGGTTCGCGCGATAGCCGCAGCCCCGGCGTGGAGCGCGGGTTTGCCTTCCGGCCATGCGAGGAATGCTGCCGCATTGCCGAGCGCCTCGGCGCCGCTCAGCTGAAAGACGATCGTCTCCGAGTGCAAACGTACTGCCGCCTGCCAATCGGCTTCCGCGATCTCGCCGCGGCTCGCGAGTATGCGCTCAACCAGGGCGAGATATGCGGGGTAAGCCTCGGTGCCGGTGAGGAGATCGACTACGCGGCGATGCGGCGACTTGCGCGCCATGCGCCCGTGCGTCCCGCCGGCCAGTTCGCTCGCTGCGAGCAGCGCCGATGCCGCCGCATTAACCAACTTGTCGCTGTTGCCGCTGCCTGCCATCTCGAACCGCGCGCGTGCCAGATATTGCCTGAAGCTGGCTGGCGCCGCTTCCTTGCGCGCGCAGGCCGGATCATAGGTCGGGGCGTAATGGCCCATCGCGTGCGGCACCCGACCAGCTTCGTCGAGATCGTGCACTCCCGCCACCGCGGTGAATACGCCGCGTTCGAGCACATGGGCGTCGAAGGTCGCGAGCAGATGCGCGCCATAGCGGGGCAGCACCGACTGCACGCTGGCGTCGTCGAACAGGAACAGCGTGGGCGACTGGTGCGCGACGCCGTGCTCGGGTGGCGGCCCCGCACCGACCAGGTCCTGGGGCGCGACTCCGAGCGCCTTCACTTCATCGGCGAGCGGCTGCGCGAAACGGTAGCTGCGTGGTATCGCCTGGACCTCGGCGCCGGGAAAGGGATCGGTCGCAGCGCCCTCGGCGCCGGCGCGTGCATAGATCGCTTGGTTCGAGTCACCGAAGCGCTGCCGGCGCGACGGCGCGTCACCCGCGCAAAAGATCCGGTGCAGGAGCGCGGACTGCTCCTCGCTATTGTCCTGCGCTTCGTCGATGAAAACCAAGGGGAAGCGTTGCCGGAGGTCCGCTGCGGCCTCGGGCCGCTTGTCGAGCAATTCGTTCGCCCAGACGAACATCTCGTCGAAGCAGAAATAACCCTGTTCGCTGCCCGTGCGGCGCGCTTCGAGGAGCGCCTGGTAGGTCGGCGTCTGCGGCCCGAACTTGCCGGTGCTGCCGCCCGTATAGTCGGGGCAGGTGTAGATCAGGCATCCTTCGCTGAGCCGTGCCTTTTGGATTGCCCAGCGTGTATTTCGGGGCAGAAGCCCCCAGCGCTTGGCGAGCGCGATTTGCGTATCGATACACCGGACCTCGAGACCCTTGGAGCGCAGCCAGGGTAGCGCCAGATACTCGTTCACGAACGCGTGGATCGTGCCGACGAAATGCGGGTAGCGAGTCAGCGACATTCCCGCAGCGGAATTGCCGAGCTTGGCACCGATCTCGTTGCGCGCTGCATTGGTGTGCGAGAGCACGCAGATGCCTTGCTGCCGCTGAGACCAGCGCGTTGCCAACACGGCGAGCTTGGCGACGAGCAGCGTGGTCTTGCCGCTCCCGGGGCAGGCCTCGAAATCGACCGTGTTGAGATTGAGCATCGCCCGGAGTCGGCTGTCGTCATTACCGACCGGCGCGAAGCCGTCCGGTCCCAGTCCCATGAGCGCTGCCGCCCAAGCGACGTCCTGCTCCCGGATAAGATCGTCGAACATTGGCTTCAGGCCGCTGCCGCCGGCCCCGGCGCCCCGGCGCCGTTCGGTTCAGGCGCTGGGAAGGGCGCGGTGACGTGCGCAATTGCCGCTACGACATAGGGCGGCAGTAGCTGCCGCAACGCTAGAGCAGTGAGCGTTCCGGCTTTCACCTCCTTCTCGAGCAGTTCGGCGAGATATTGGGCGGCGATCGCCTTCGATGCGCCCTCGGCCTCGAACAGCGCATAGATGTGAGAGCTGAGCGTCTCCCGATCATGACCCGCTTCGGCCAAAGCCTGATAGGCCGCATCGGCCGCTGCGACCACCTCTGCCTGTACTGCGCTGCCGCCGTTGAGTGCGTCGTCTGCCAGCGCCAGCGAAGCGCCGCGATAGACCTGCCTGCCGAGCCCGTGAAACGCGAGGTCGTATTCAAGCGTCCATTCGTCGGAGACGAAGGTCTCGACCCGCTGGCCCGACGCCTTCGCGCGGCGTTCGGCACGGCGCTGGGCAAGTTTCTCACCGGGAAGGTCCGCCTTGATCCGCCATTGCCGCCGCGAGGGCGGTCGTGCTGGTACCGGCTGGCCTGGTTCGAGCTTGCCGACGATCCACGGCGCCATGTCGGGCATCACGTCCATGTCGGTCACGCAAGCGACGGGAATACCGATTTCGCCATCGCTTTCCGGGTTCTCGCGCATGAAGATACGCGCATAACGGCCAAGCCCGACGCCACCGACATTGACCAGCGACACGCCATATTCGTGGAAATCGCGCTTGAGCAGCTTGGCGACGACTGGCATCAGGATCGTCTCGGCATCGCCTTCGACGATCATCACCGCGCGCGCGAAGAACAGGTTCGCCTTGGTCACGTCGAGGAAGCGCTCGAGAAATCGATAGTCGGAGGCGCTGAGCTGAGTCTTGCCGCGGCACAACGGAAATGCCCGCCCGCCCTCGATCAGCGCCAGATTGTCCAGCTGCAGGTCAGAAGCGAGGTTCGGGCTGTGCGTCGTGACAATGATCTGGATCTTCTGGCCATCGGCGCGGGGCTTGCTTGCCTGGGCCTGCAGGAACGACATGAGACGTAGCTGACGCTGCGGATGGAGATGCGCCTCAGGCTCCTCGATCAGCAGAAGCGGGAAGCCGTCGTTTTCAGCTGCGAGGAGCAACAGCTCGCAGGCCATGTACAGCAAATTGTTCGACCCGAGCCCGCGGTTGTGTGTGCTGTCCGCATCGGCCGACGCAGTCAAGGCCAGTTCCAGCTTTTCGAGAAGCTGGCGCAGCCTGAGATTGTCCTCCTGTGCTCCAGCAACGCCGATGCGGGCAATAAGCAGATCATCCGCAAACGACAGGGGCGCGAGATATTCCTCGTTGAGCCGCGTGCGCGCCTGCTTGATGCCCTCGCTTTCACCGAATAGGTAGCTGGCATAGTCGCCGAGCCCGAGAACACTGAGGTCTTTGGGCTCGACCGGCGGGTTGGCGTTGCGATCGAAGCCGACGCCGGTGTTTCGAATCTCGGCAGTGTGCTGGAGGATCTGCGACAGTCGCGATCCGCGTCCGGCGCGCATCGCGCGCTCCGCATCGCGCAACGGGCGCAGATAGGTCGCGGTTAAAAGCGAGCGCGCCCCCAGGTCCATCAAGGGACCATCGCCTTTGGCACCGGTGCGCCATTCGGGCGGAAGCACCCGCCGCGAGCTGCCTTCCTTCACGTTGCGTTTGGCGATCCAAGTGACGATCAGCGCGGTCTCGAGCTGTTCGCCGACGCTCTCATAGGTGAGGAACTCGGCAAAGGCGCCACGATCGGCAACGGTTAGGCCGCGGAAGGTCAGGCGGATGGCGATCTGGTCGGCGCGCTCCGCATCGGGCGCGCTCTGGTGAAAATCTACCGGATCGACGCGCAGCATATCCTGGTCGCGCGTACCGAGCACTAGGCGGAGCGCGTCGATTATCGCGGTCTTGCCCGCGTCATTCTCGCCGACCAGTGCCGTCAGCCCGGGATTGAGCGGAAGATGGAAGGCGCGCGCGGCCGATCCGAACAGCCGGAAGTTCTCGATCCTGATCTCAGCAATATACACGCAAGGCCCCTCCAGTAGCGAGACTAGCACCCAAGTCCGCGCCACGAAACAGGTTCTCAATCATGAGAACGGGATGATATTTCTGCGAAGACCTTTGCCGAGGCGTATGTGCGGCGGTGCCGGTACACTCGCGCAGCTCTCGGGACTGGTCGTGAGTTTTGCGCACAATTTAGTCATCCAGCAGGGGCTGCGCCCTGGCAGATGGCGAATGACCGCTGCTGGTTATCCCTGCCGTCCTGTGGGTGTTCTGGGAGCGGCTGCTTCGTCCTAAGCATCGCCATTCGTCATTGTCCATGCCTACCGAGAGATCCACAGAGAACGCATGAGAGGGGAGTGGGCTTTGTCCTGATTGAGCCATTTGGGCGTCGATGGTCGATGCGCTGGGCTCACAATCAGGAGTGTGCCCCATGATCAAGTCGATCCCGCTGAACAAGCTCGTCCAGTCTCCCCGCAATGTCCGCCGTCACGGCGATCCAGCCGCCGATGCCGAGCTCAAGGCCAGCATCGCTGCCCATGGGCTGCTGCAGAATCTCATTGTCCGGCCTGCCGCGAAGGGCAAGTTCGAGGTCGAAGCCGGCGAGCGCCGCCGCCGCGCAATGCTTGCACTCGCAGACGAAAAGATCCTCGCTCGTGATCACGAAGTCACGTGCCTCGTCCTCGAGGACAGTGCTGAGGCGGCAGTCGAGACCAGTCTCGCGGAGAACTTCCACCGCCTTGCCATGAACCCTGCCGATGAAGCAAAAGCCTTTGCTGCTCTCGTCTCAGGCGGTGCAACTGTCGAGGATGTTGCGCGCCGCTTCGGCCTGACGGTCCGCTTCGTCGAGGGCCGTCTGCGTCTCGCGACGCTTGCGCCGGTTGTGTTCGAGGCCCTTGCATCCGGTCAAATCACTCTCGACATCGCCAAGGCCTTCGGTGCGACCTCGGACCAGGAGATCCAGGCTCGCGTCTTCGAACAGGTTTCCTCGGCCTACTATGCGCCCAATCCCGACAGCATCCGACGCATGGTCCTCTCCGGGACCGTCCGGGGCAGCGATCCGCGCGCCCGGCTCGTTGGTCGCGATGCCTACATCGCCGCCGGCGGCCGGATCGAACGCGAACTGTTCGATGATGACGACAGCGAATCCTGGGTCGATGTCGCTTTGCTCGAGAGCCTCGCCGCAGCGAAAATGGAAGAGCAGGCAAAGGCGCTCGCAGCCGAGCAGGGTCTCGCCTGGGTCAAGCCCACGCTCGATCCCTATGCCAGCCACGATCTGGTCGAAGGGCTGGTCCGGCTTCCTGCCGAACCGGCGCCGCTCACCGAAGCGGAACTGGCGAAGCTCGACGAACTCGATGCCTCCTATGATGAGCATGCAGCGATCCTGGAAGATGAGGACAGCGCCGAGGAAGCCGTGGCGGCGGCCGAAGCGGCTATCGAGGCCATCGAACGCGAATGCCAGGAAATCCGCGCACGCCCGCCAGTCATCGCGGCCGAACTCAAGGCCGAAGCGGGCATGATCCTGGTCCTCTCGCGCGATGGCACGCCGGTTCTCCAGCCCGTGTTCTACGGCGAGCGACAGGCTGAACCTGCCGAAGCCGACAGCGGGATCGAAGTCGTTCCGGCTGACGATGGCTCGGACAAGCGCCGGACCACCTTGTCCAAGCGCCTGGTCGACGAGCTGGCCATGCAGCGCCGTGATGTCCTGGCCCTGCATGTTGCCTCTGATCCCGGGCTTGCGCTCGACGTCATGGTCTTCACGCTGGCTGATGCCGATACGCACGACTGGCGGGCGCGGGCCGCAACCACACTGCGTGCGCCTCTTCCGGCAGGGCCGATCATTGGCTTCGAAGCCAAGGATGCTCCGGCCAGCAGCGCGCTCGCTGAGCTCAGGTCCAATCTCGACGAAAGCTGGCGAGCTGGCACCGATGCGACTTCCCGCTTCGACCTGTTTCGCGCGCTGTCCGATGACAGCCGCGCCGCATGGCTTGGCTATGTCGTAGCCCGGTCGCTCGAGGCGAGCCTCAACATGACGGGCGAGCGTCAGATGCCGTTCCAGGATCACCTTGGCAGCCTGATCGGCATCAACATGGCGCAGTGGTGGCGACCGACTGCGGCCAATTACTTCGACCGGGTGTCGAAGCAGGTGATCCTCGACGCGCTGACCGATGTCGGCGGTCTTGAGCTTTCCTTGCGCTTTGCCTCGGTCAAGAAGGGTGATCTCGCGATGAGCGCCGAGCGTGTCTTCGCCGGCACCTACATCACCGAAGTCGAAGTACGCGAGAAGGCTCTGGCCTGGGTGCCTGAGGTCATGCGCTTCGCTTCCGCTGCGCCAGAGGCTGGCGAGCCGGAGATTGACGCCACTGACGCTGAGCCAGGCGTCGATACCGAACATCAGTCTCCCCGCGAGTTGGCCGCCTGACCTCCTCCTGACAGGTAAGGCCACTCGCAACTTGTGAAGCGGTCCTTCGGCTCACGCCGGAGGGCCGCTTCCTTTTTGGCGAGAGAGCAGAGGGGGCTCGGGAACCTGTGGCACTGACCGGCGAACCCGTCGCCGACTGTCCAAATGCCTCAATCAGGAGAACCATCATGGCCTATCGCAAGGGACAGGGCAGCGGCTTGTCGCCCGCTACCCGCATTACCCAGGAAATCATCGCGCGCCTGGAAGCTGGCACGAAGCCGTGGATCAAGCCGTGGCGCGGCGTGCCCGTTTCCCGGCCCCTCCGGGCTTGCGGGATTCCCTACCGCGGCATGAATGTGTTCTGGCTGTGGATGGTCGCTGACATGTGCGGCTACGCCTCGCCGTTCTGGATGACCTACAACCAGGCCAAATCGCTCGGCGCCCAGGTCCGCAAGGGCGAGAAGTCGACGATTGCGATCTTCTACAAGAGCTACACCAAGGAGGTTGAAGCCCCCGATACCGGCGAAAAGACCGACGAGGCCCGCCGGGTGCTCAAGGCCTATCCAGTCTTCAATGCCGATCAGGTCGAAGGTCTGCCCGAGCGCTTTCATCCGGCGGTGACGCTGGAACTGGTCGAGCCTGAAGGGCGCGAGGCCGAACTCGACGCCTTCTTCGCCGCCATCCCCGTCAATCTCCGTCACCAGGGTTCTGAAGCCTATTACGAACCCACTGCTGATCGTGTCACGATGCCGCCGACGAGCCTGTTTTCAGGCTTCGACCACTACTATGCGACGCTCGCCCACGAGCTGTCGCACTGGACCGGCCATGCCAGCCGCCTGGGACGCGCCCTCAAGAACCGCTTCGGTACGTCAGCCTATGCCGCCGAGGAACTGGTCGCGGAACTTTCCAGCGCGATGCTGGGCGCTGAGCTGGGGCTGCCGGTCACGCATCTCGACAGCCATGCGAGCTATATCGAGCATTGGCTCAAGCTGCTGAAGGATGACGACCGCGCCATTCTGACCGCTGCGGCCAAGGCCGAGGAGGCTTCGACCCTGCTGCTGAAGCTTGGCGGAAGGGTCACACCCGAACAGTTTGACGACGCGTCTGACGACGCGTCTGACGACGCTGCGCTCGCTGCCTGAGGGAGGATATCATGGGCCGATCGGTCAGCTATCCCAGCGGCGCAGTCGTCGCATTCACGGTGCTCGAGGTCGAAGCCGAGGACGACTGGGAATTTGAATATGAGTGGCTGCGCGAAGACTTGCGCGAGCGGGCCGGCCGAGCCTTCCCTTCGCTGATCCCACATGACGGCTGGCGCGGCCGGGAGGATTGGATCCTCATGCGCAATGCCTATGCGGATTTCGGCGTATCGGTCTACGGTGGGCTGGTGGCCGTCTGGATCGTCGAACGCGATGACGGCGCCTATTGGGACGCCGATTGGCGCACGGCTCGCTCACCGCGGGCACAGCGCTGGCTGTCCCAGATCGCATCCCGCTTCGATGCCGTGTTCGGCGACTATGACTGTCTCGGGCATATGTCGAACGGAGAGGGTGTCTACGCCAAGCGTGCGGCTTGAGCCGAGCCGGGGCGGTGTATGGATGAAGCATAGGGCGTGCCCTGCCTATGCTATGTTCCGACCGCCCATGGACTGACGCCATGCGAGAGAGGCCCTGGGCCAGCCGCCAGTCTTGCGCAACCCGGCTTGGTCGGGCCCGTGTTGGCCTTCGCCCTTCGGGCTCAAGGCCTGCCCGCGCCAGCCCGCCAAGCCAGGTGTCCCCTGAAGGGTGCGCAACCCTGCCTGAATGCTGGCCCTGACGGGCTCTCGCTGGCGCAGCCATGAACGGGTGCGTCGGCCTCACGTCAGTCAGGAGGACATCCCATGCACACATCATTCGCCGACCAACTCGCCGGGCTCGATCTCGCCGGCTTCTCGATTGGACCTGCTCCCGTATCGACAAGCGACTTCCCAGTCCGGGAGGCGGTCGTCCAAACCCTCGAAGCGGTCTGGTCCGATCTCTTCGCCATGGTGTCCGGGACCGCTCTTGAAGCCGACGCCGAGGATCTCGGCTGGGCTTTCGTCAACATCTTTCACCGATCCGCCGAGCGCAAGTCGACAGCCCTTGACCGGGCGACCGACGAGGTCCGCGCGCTGATTGCTACGGCTGATGGATCCGAGGTCCACACCCATGAACTCGAGACCCAGGTCGAGCGGGCGCAGTGCGCCGAGGGCGCGATGCTGGCGCTCGAAGAAATGCGCGAAGTCGCAGCGGCGCTCTACCTCAACGAGTTCGGTTCCTCCTGGAAGCCAGTCTCCAGTTCGCGCTTCAATCACAGTGCCATGCTGACGTCGGCACTCGTCGAAGGTCGCGACTTCCTGCGCGCCCGTGCCGAGGCCAAGCGCCGTGCGGCGATGCCCGAAGGAACCCCCGTAGTATTCGCCGGAGGGCGCACCCGTCATGCTACCGAAGACGATGCGCTGACCTTCGGCAACAATGTCTGGGCTACGCTCGACAAGGTCCGCGACCGCGTGCCGGACATGGTCCTCATCCACGGCGGCGACACCAAGGGCGTCGACCGTCTGGCATCGAGCTGGGCTGAACGTCGAGGCATTCCGCAGGTGACGTTCTCGCTCGATATGCGGCTGGGCGCCCGTGCTGGCTTCAAGCGCAACGAGCGGATGCTCTCCCTCGATCCGCGCTACGTCATCGCGTTCCCGGGTAATGGCGTACTCGAACGCCTGGTGATCGACGCCAAGTCTCGGCGGATCACCGTGGTCGATCGCCGCGGGCCCCTCGGCACCAATCCGAAGAACACTTCGGCCAGGACCGACTAAGGCCCTATCGGTCTTCGCGCCAGCGCCGGATCGGCGCTGGCGTCGTCCATTAGAGGAAAGGCGTGCGCCGGTCGGTTGGAGCCAGCGATGGTCGTTGGCTCCTTTCTACAGGAGGCATTCCATGATCGATATCGAGGCCGTGATGGCCGACTTTGCCGTTCGCCAGGCTGAGCGGCAGACCCAGGTGGTCGAAGAGATTCAGCAGCTCAAGACCGTCATTCTCCCGCGCTTGAAGGAAGCCGGCATCGCCCGCGTCGAAATCCGCTTTGACGGTTGCGGCGACAGCGGTGCGGTCGAGGAATGTGTCTGCCTGGATGCAGCCGGTGCGGCGATGACGTGCCCTGATGCTACCCTGCAGGAAGGCGAAACACATACGGCGGATGGTGCCGGTTCCGAGCAGCCGCCGTCGCTTGGGCAAGCTCTCGAGCAGCTGACCTATCTAGCACTCGAACGTCACCATCCTGGCTGGGAGATCAACGACGGTGCCTGCGGCGAACTCGTGATCGATGTGCCTGAAGGGACCTTCGTGCTCGACTGCAGCCTGCGCTTCACCGCAACCGATGATCATTCGACCGAGCTCTAGGAGACCCGGCATGGCCCACTGCTACTACCACGCCCTTTCGTCGGTCCGGAAATGGGGCGGCGCGGTCGATGACTATCTCCCGCTGCACCAGTGGTTCGACCAGTCCAAGGCAATCCTGGCAGACCCTCGGCACCGCGCGCTGCGGCACCATGCCGAGGGGATATTCATGCTGGAGGCGATCTTCGGCGAGACCCTCGTCAATGCCGATGGCCGGGTCGTTCCGGTGCGTCTGGTCGGCGAGCAGCACGTGCGCGAAGACTTGGGCTCGATCCCCTCCTTTGCTGACTGGGCGCGCTTGATCACGCCGCAGGCATGGATGTTGCGAGGCAATCCTCTGGACGGCGCTGAAGGGGTGACGATCGATATGCCTGTCCCCGGCGAAGCAGTTGCGTCCAGGACTAGGCCACCTGCTGGAGGAGAGGTCCGTACCGTAATCTAGGAAGGGGTTCTCCGGTGGAGGGCTAGCGGGGGAATGATCCGGCCAAGACCGGAGAGAAACGAGGCAGGGCAAACCTGTCCACGGCATCCAGCTCCACCCGGCTTCGATACAAACCTGTCCCTGAATCACCCCCGTCGAGACGCGCAACCCGGATCAGGTCCGGCCGAGTTGCCGGGCTGTGCCCGGCTGCCCGCACCACCCGGCCCAGTTCCGGGTTCCCCTTCGGTGCGCTTCGCCGCGGGGCGCTTCTGCTCGGGTTTGCAGCCGGGATGGACCCGGAATGCTCGATCAGGAGAAAGCCCATGACTAATCTCGTTATCCTCGTTGGCCGCATCGCTCGCGACCCCGAAACCCGCACCACCCAGGGTGGAACCAGCATCACCTCGATCTCGGTCGTGACCGACCGGCCCGCCCGCAAGGATGGCAAGACCTACAAGGACGAGAACGGCTACACCGCCAAGGACAGCGAATTCCACCGGATCACCTGCTTCAACGGCCTGGGCCAGAACGTCGCCAAGTACTGCACCAAGGGCCAGCTCGTGACGGTCGAAGGGCGGATCCACTACACCCAGTGGGAGGATCAGAGCGGCACCAAGCGCTACGGCTGCGAGATCATCGCCGACAAGGTCGACTTCCTCACCAAGGGCCGTTCGGGCAGCAACGAGGGAGCACCCGATATCGACGAGGACTGAATGTCCTTACCCCACGAAAAGGCCCCGTTGGCAGACGCCATCGGGGCCTTTTCTTTTGCTCGGGGGCTGTGCGGCGGCGCGGGGCATCGAACCCCTTGCCGCCGCTGGGTGGGGCTACGCAGGCGCGATCCGCTTCAGCGTTTCCTCGATGCCAAGCGCCATCGATGCGCGCACGATCTGACGCAGTTGTGCCGGTTCGATCGTCTCGGCGCCGCACTCGATCAACACCTTGCCGAGTTCGGTCGCTGCCTCTTGGCGAAGACGAGCTTCCTCGCTTTCGAGTTGGGCACGCTGTTCACGCAGCTTCTTCAGCGCATCGCGCGCAGTGGGTTTGGACCTGGCCATAGGTTTTCCTTCTTGCTGGCCGTTGGTCCCCTCCGCTGACGATATTGGCATTCCGGACGCGTGTAGGAAAATGGTTTGTGGGGCGATTGGTGCGCTTTCCCGCTGACGTTGGAGAGGTCTCTCTCGCAGACAGACCAAGTCTGATGCGGGCTTTGGGGCTGCGTCAAGGACGACGGGGCCCCACCATTTTTACCGGGCAAGCCCGGCAAAAATCGTTACCCCCATCGCCGCTTCGCGGCCGCTGACGCGGTCCCTGACCCAGCCCGTCGCCCACATCTTTCGCAATCCCTGATGCGACGCATCGAACATCAGGAGGAAAGATCATGTACGCTTCGCTGAACATTGCCGATGCCGGTCTCAAGGCAGATCAGGCCGCTTTCGTTGCCGCACTGGATCAGGCCCATGCCCGGTCCTTTCACAGCTACTTCACGCAGTACATTCTGAGCGATGAAGAGGCAGGCTACATCGCAGTCGATGAAGGGGATTACGGTGCGCTGCCCAAGGCCTTGCTGGACCGTGTCATTGAGACGGTGCCGGGCCGGCTCAGCGATGAATTCTGACCCACCGGTTTGGGAGGAAGTCCGTCTGGGCTTCCTCCTTTCTTTTTGCTCGCAGCCCTTTGCAGACCGCGTCAGACCAGGCGCAATTGTCGATGGCCGACATCAATCCTGGGCATCGGGCTTGTCCAGGTCAGCAAGTCGCTCTGGCATTTCCAGGACCTTCAAAGCCGCCGCCTCGATCGCCTCTGCCTGTGTGGGGAAAGCCTCGGCCGAACTGATTGACACCCCGTTTGAATAGGTGATCGTCGCCTGGAAGCCGTTGCCCTTGGGTGTCGCGCTCAGTGTGACCTGGGTCATGCTTCAGGCTCCTCGTTGCCTGCTTTCAGCCCACCGTCATAGGCCCTGATCCGTTCTGTGACTATCGGGATCCGGGCGACGGCAGCCCCACGAGACATCTCGAGAAATCGGCATCGCAAAACGCATCGTCCGTTACAGGCTCAATAGCTGGTTCCTGACCTTGCAGCTGGGGACTGGGGAGCACACCGTACGCGACAGGTCGCAGGAAAGTAGGGCGAACAAAGCGCGATAATACAGTGGCATATGCGGATTTTGCTGCAATGGCAGCTTCTCCGTCAAAAATGACTTGGGCGGAAGTGATCCCGTGGATTTGACCAAAGCCAGATTGAGAATGGCGGAATTCCACCAGGTTGCGATGTTCTTGACATGTTCTTGAATCTGACTTAGTGTCGCTCCTGCCTTTCGCAGTGTGAACCGGGCTCCTGACCATGAGGAGTCCGTGCATGACACGGCCAATCTGTCTCCAGGTTTACATCTCCAGCGAGCTTAGCTCGCTGATCCGCAAGGCCGCCAAGGCCAAGGGGATCAGCATGAGCGAATGGGTTCGCGCCTTGCTCGCCAATGCCTGCACCGAGGACGATCTTGCCTCGCGCCTCGACACTTCCATCGAGCGCATCTCGCGCCGCTCGGTATTCCTCATGGTCGGCGTTGATGCGCTGCTGGCAGGGCACCCCGATCACGCTCTGCGCGGTCGGGCTCATCAGGCCTATGCGCGCAAGTGCAAGGAGCTCGGTCTCTCCACGTCCGCCGGCGAGGGAGGTTCCGATGAAGCGTAACCTCGTCAATTTCACGCGCGGCAGCCAGCTGCTCGGCCATTTCAGCTTCATGTTCGCTGCCGGCCTGAAAGGCCCCCTGATTGTCGCCGCGCTCGTGATCTCATGGACCTCGTGGTGGACCATTTCGGCAGGTCTCACCGATCACGAAGTCTACCTGGTCTGGATGCGGATTTATGCCGCCATCTACAGCTTCATGGAGTTCGATCCCGCCAAGCGGATCACGCTGGAGACAGCCTTTGGCGCGACCATTCAGTTTCCGATTTCGCAGCTCGACCATTATCCGCCGGTCGTCCATGCGTGGGAGAAGCTCACGGCGCTTCTGAGCAGTGCCTTGTGGCGTTCCGGCTTCCTGCTCGTACCAGCCTTTGCCGTATTCTACTGGTTCGCCGAGCGGTTCGGTGGCCGCTCCAAGGAGCGCAAGCACGAGCGCGGCGCGATGCTTGTCACGCTTCCCGAGCTCGTCGATGAACTGACGACCCACAACCGGCGCGAGCGCACCCGTGAGCTCGATCAGGCTATGGGCTGGAAGTGGCGGCTCAGCCTGCCGCGAGAGATCACCCGGGTCTTTCCCTACCGGCCATCGCATATCGCCACGGTCACCTATCCATGGCGCCTCGAGCAGAGCCACGCGATGCTCATTGGTACCACCGGCATGGGGAAGACCGTCGCGATCTCGGACATGATCGCCGAGGCCAGAGCCAAGGGCCAGCGCTGCATCGTCTTCGATCTGACCGGTGCCTTTATCGAACATTTCCATACGGCCCACTGCGACATCATCCTGAACCCGCTCGATGCGCGCTGCCCTCAGTGGAGTCTCTTCGACGAATGCCGTACCGAAGGCGAATTCTGGGCAGCCGCTGATGCCCTTGTGCCCCATGACGGGGGCGGTGAAGCCCAATTCTGGGTGATCGCTGCCCGCGCCCTGTTCGTCGAATTCTGCCTCAAACTCGTGGCCGATGGCAGGGCGAGCAACGAAGCTCTTGCCCGCGAGCTCATGACTGCGGACCTGTCGCGCGTTCATGCCATGATGCGCGGCACGATCGCCGATCCACTGACCGCACCGGAAGCCGCCCGCATGGCGGAATCGATCCGGGCCGTGTTCAACGTCAATGCCAAGGCGCTCAAGTTGTTGCCGACTACCGGGCCTCGCTTCTCGGTCCGAAAGTGGATCGAGGAGGGCGCAGATGGAGTCCAGGAGCAGGGCTCAATCCTGTTCATATCCGCCCGCTACGTCGACATGAGCGTTTGCGCGCAGCTGCTCACGCTCTGGCTCGATACAGCGATGAATACGCTCATGACTGGCCCACGCACGCGCGATCTCAAGTGCTGGTTCTTCGTCGACGAACTGGGGGCATTGCACCGCCTGCCAGCCCTCGAGAAAGGACTGCAGACAGCGCGCAATTTCGGCGGCGCCATTGTCCTCGGCATCCACGCCTACGCCAAACTCAAGGAAGTCTACGGCGAGAACATGGCGATGACCCTGTCATCGCTGGCCCGGACGAAACTGATCCTCGGCACCGCCGACCGGGAAACGGCCACCTGGTGCTCCGACTTCATTGGCCATCGCCAGGTGCGCGACATGGAGGAGGGCTATACATACGGATACAACAATGCCCGTGATGCGGTGAGCCTCACCCCGCGCAAGCACATCGAGCCGCTGCTGCTGCCCGACCAGTTGATGAACCTGCCGCGGCTGTCCGGGTACATCAAGTTTCCCGATGGCTTCCCCGCCGCGCCCGTCAGGCTCACCCCGGTCAACCGGCCCAAGAGAGCAGAGACGTTCATCGCCCGGGTGAAGGATGCCCCAAAGGCACCGGTTCCCGAGCCTCAGCTGCCGGCACAGCAGGCGCGGCAGTCGACAGCATCAACGGGCAATGAGCATCCCTCGTCCAACGACGATGGGGCGGGCAAGCCGGTCGTGCCCAAGCAGGGAGAACTGGCCCTCGACCAGAGGCTGCAATCCGAGCCGAAACAGAAGCCTGACGCGCACGTAAAGGATTCGCATCGGGCCGTTGAAAGCACACCGGGGAAGACGCCGAAGCAACAGGAACGGGCAGCCCAATCCGGAAAAGATAAGGTGGGCAACGCCAAGCGGGAGAGTTCGAACACCCGAACTGAAGCTAGGCCGAGAAAGGCTGGCCCCTCCGCCCGCCCGCTCCTCCCGACCGGCGAGACCGCCGCAACGCAGGATCAATCAGCCACGCCCAAGGGCACTGCCCGGGCCGGAACGCCGGAAGCGAAGCCGCCGCAAGAGGGTAAGCCAGACAATTCTAAAAGCACCGGCTCCAGCGATGCCGCAGCGCGTAAGCTGATGCTCGAGGATGGTCTGCGCGAGCAAGAGCCGCCGCCGATCACGGGGCCTGACCTCGGCGACATGGAGATGTGAGCATGTCACCGATTGCCACAGCAACGGGAGACGGTCGATGCTGTCGGTAGCCAATGTCCGCACCGCAGGCGGCGCGGCCAACTACTTTGCTGCCGACAACTATTACACGCGGGCCGATGCCGATCGCTCCGGCGAATGGCTCGGGAAGGGCGCTGCCGCCATGGGCCTAAACGGGACGGTAGACGCGCGGCAGTTCGAGGCAATCCTCAAAGGCATGCTGCCCGATGGCAGCCGGGTTGGCAGTGACAATCGGGCGCATCGGGCAGGGTCCGATCTCACCTTTTCAATGCCGAAAAGTTGGTCGGTCCTCGCGCTGGTGGGCGGCGACAAACGGATCCTCGATGCCTACGCTGCGGCCGTCCGGGAAACTCTGCGCTGGGCCGAGAAGAACCTCGCCGAGACCCGGATGGAGGTCCGGGGCAGGGAGCGCGTCGTGCAGACCGGCAACCTTGCGATCGCGCTCTTCCAGCACGACACCAACCGCAACCAGGAGCCCAATGCGCATTTCCATGCCGTCATTGCCAATGTGACCCAAGGGCCAGACGGCAAATGGCGG
This sequence comes from Sphingopyxis sp. 550B, assembly GCF_057401805.1. NCBI lineage: Bacteria > Pseudomonadati > Pseudomonadota > Alphaproteobacteria > Sphingomonadales > Sphingopyxidaceae > Sphingopyxis > Sphingopyxis sp. 550B. The sequence continues at coordinate 2,211,173 of NZ_CM171610.1, forward strand.
GCGCTGCGCAACGACAAGCTCTGGCAGCACAACACCTTGCTTAATGCGATGACCATGGCCCGGTTTCGTCTGGACGTGGAGAAGCTCGGCTACGAGGTTGGGGAGTTCGGCAAGCACGGCAATTTCGAGGCCGTGGGGGTACCCAAGACCGTGCGCGATGCCTTCAGTTCCCGGCGTGCAGAAATCCTGGACCGTCTGGCAACCATGGAGGGAAAGGGGCTCGCCGCGCGCAACGCAGCGAACCTCATGACGCGTGCCGACAAGGGGCGGATCGAGGATCGCGATGCGCTGACGCAGCAGTGGCAGGAAACGTCCGCGAAGCTGGGCTTTGATCCCGCCACGGTCATTGCCAGAGCCAATGCTCGCAGCGCGCAGGACCTCGGAAACGTGACGGGCTTTGGCCCCTCCGTGCGAGCGCTTGTCCGCCAAGGGCAAGCCATTGCAGCCGCCTTTGCCGAGCGGCTGGGCCTGCGTGAAGGCGATCCGCTGATACCCGCACGTATGGGTAACCGCAGCGTGGAGCAGGTCGCCGCGATCCATGCGGTTGCCTCGGCTGTCCGTCATCTGGGCGAGCGGGAAGCAGCCTTTACCCGCTCGGCGATCTATCGCGCGGCGCTTGGCTTTGCGCTGCCGACCTCGCTCGCCGAGATCGAGCACCGGGTCGACCAGCTCGTGCGTCAGGGGCATCTGGAACGGGGCAGGGGAGGCGACCGGGACCTCCTGACAACGCGTGATGCAATCAGCCTTGAGCAACGTATCATTGCGGCGGTCGAAAGTGGGCGCGGTGTGGCCCCGGCGATCATTGCACCGGAACTCGCGGGGACACGGCTGCAGGCCCTCTCCCAGATCAAATACGGCCTGACCCTCAACCCTGGGCAGGAAGGGGCAGGGCGCTTGCTGCTTGGATCGCATAACCGCATCGTCGCGATCCAGGGCGTTGCCGGTGCGGGCAAGAGCACGGTCCTGAAGCCCGTCGCCGATATCCTGCGGGAAGAAGGCAGGGCAGTGCTGGGCCTCGCGGTTCAGAACACGCTGGTCCAGATGCTCGAGCGCGAGACGGGCATCCCGTCGATGACCGTCTCGCGGTTTTTGGGCCAGCACCGCGACCTGCTCGAAGGGGCTGATGCGGCTCGCCTTGCCGAGGCGAGAGCCGCGATGCGCGGTACGGTCGTGCTGCTCGACGAAGCCTCCATGGTCGGCAATGCCGACAAGGAAAAGCTGGTGCGGCTGGCCAACCTTCTCGAACTCGGGCGCTTTGCCAGCATTGGCGACCGCAAACAGCTGGGCGCTGTCGATGCCGGCAAGCCCTTCGACGTGATGCAGCAGGCCGGAATCGAGACGGCAGTGATGGACACTAACCTCAGGGCGCGGACCGAAGTGCTGCGTGATGCCCAGCAGGCTGCCCAAGAGGGACGGATCGAGGACGCCATGCGTCATCTGGCCCCCCAGGTGATCGAAGTGGGAAACGGAGCTGCCGTCGAGGCTGCTGCGGCATGGTTGTCGCTCCCATCAGGGGAGCGCGAGGCAACCGCAATTTACGCTTCAGGCCGGGCCCTGCGCAGCGCTGTGAACGAAGCCGTACAGACGGGCCTGAAGGCGAACGGGGAATTGGGACCTGGGGCGATGCGCCTCAGTACCCTCTCGCGCGTCAACGTCACCCGCGAAGAGCTGCGTTATGCCAGCACCTATGCGCCCGGCATGGTGGTCGAGGTCGCGCGCCGCCAACGAGGGCAGGGCCTTTCTCCCGGCGAGTATCGCGTGGTCTCGGCCGACATCGCGCGCGAGCGGGTCACACTCGAAAACGAGCGGGGGCGCCAGTTCGAGCTTCGTCCGGGCAAGTTCCGGCCCCAAGGTGAGCAGGATGCACTGCGGCTCTTCGAGGTGCGCGAAATCGACATCCACACTCATGACCGGATTCGATGGACCGAGACCGATCACAAGCGGGGCCTGCTTAATGCCGACCAGGCTCGGATTGTAGCAGTCGACAGCGCCGGGGTCGTTGTGAAGACATCTCTCGGCGCAGAGCACAGACTGGAGCGTGATGATCCAATGCTCCGCCGTCTCGATCTCGCCTATGCGCTCAATGCCCATATGGCTCAGGGGCTCACCTCCGATCGCGGCATCGCGGTCATGGACAGCCGTGAACGCAATCTGGCCAACCAGCAGACGTTCCTGGTGACGATCACGCGTCTGCGCGATGGCCTCACCCTGTTTGTCGATAATACCGGCAAGCTCGAAGCGGCGGTCGAGCGCAACGCCGGCATGAAGCGTTCGGCTCTGGAGACGGTCGATCTGCTGCGCGATGCAGCCGCCAAAGGGCAGGCCAAGGATCGCTTGGCACCTGCGCCTGAACGCAATCCGCCAGAGCTTGATCGGACGATCACCAGACCGTTCGAGATCGGCCTATAGTGTTCCGCCTTCCACACCTCTCCGATCGCCGTCGGTTGACTAAAAGTTCTTTATTTGTTCTCATGGGGCATGCGCCGAATCTCTGACGACCTCCTTCTGACCCATCTCGAAGTCGCCCTGGCCGTTGCGCCAGAGCACACCCTCGTTCGCCTCAATGCCGATGATCCGCGTGTGCAGCGCGGTGCCCGTGTCGATCTTGCCCGCCATCTGGTGGAGCGCATGCGTGGTTTCAAGATCGAAGGCGATGCCAGTGGCCCATCCAGCGCGCAGGCATGTCTGTTTCCAGGCGATCTATCACCGATCGGATGAACGAGACGGTAGCATCGAAGACGGCTACTGCAGCCGGGCGCCATCACGGTTGGCGGTCAGCTGGACAATCCGCTCAGCGATGGCCTGCCACGCACGAATTCCAGCCTGGTCATTCGCGAGAGCGAGAGCGCCAATCTGCTCGGCGACGTGCAACGGTGCCTTGTCGCCATGCGTTTGCAGAACATGGTTGGCACAGGCCCAGAGTTCCCAATCGCTGAGCATCAAGAGAGCTGCCCCGCAAGGCCGGCCAAGGTCGCCAGAAGTCCGTAAATCACGAAGCCACCAACGAGCAGGCGTTCGATTGGACGCTGCATTCGGCGAGGTTGGGCTGTGCCTGCCGGCCAGACTTGCTTGCAGATCAAGCCGTTGAAGCCTGCACGGTGGCCAGTGACCTCGACCTCGCGGCCGACAAGGCGTCGAGCCGACCTCGGCGCATCCAGTTCCCAGTGGCCGCCGCCTGCCTGGAGCACGAGTCCAAGCGGCCCTTCGACCAGCTCGCCACGAAGGTGTAGGTCGGGGCTTACCGGCACGCTGGCCCTTTCCAGTAACGGTCCCATCGCAGCACCGTTCGCGTACGGATCATTGCGCAGGAGAGATCTGCGCCGGAGGGCAGGCGGCACCAGGCAGCCGTGCGGCTTCCGCCTGCGGAACCTTCCGAGCGGCACGACAGCCGCGGCCCTCGAACCACAATGTGACCGGTCGGGATCGTCCCGCGCGCGCCGCCCATCAGCTGGACGAGCGCATCGCGCGCCTCAATCGCCGTGGCATCGGGGCAGGGCTGATTGGTGCGGCAGCTGCCATCAATTTCCCGGGCAGCGATGCCAGCAATGCGAATGCGGGGGCCTTCCGCACACCAGACCGGGCCATCGCCATCCCAGACATGGGTTGGTGTGCAGGTGAAGGTCTGACTGGAGGCGACGATCGAGGCGGCAAGGAGGGAAAGCAACAGATGACCTCCTTACAGCGCCCGTCCGAACCAGAGAACCCGCCCGACGATGTTGAGCGTCCGCTTTTCCAGGCCGCGCCAGCTCGGATAGGCCGGGTTGTCGCTCAGAACAGAAGCGCGCTTGCCCTGCGGTTCGAGGGCAATCCGCTTGACGCTCAGCATGTCATCCATCCGCAGGACATAGATGCCGTCTCTTAGGCGCGCCTGGCCATCGGCAAGATCGACCATGACCTCGTCGCCATCGTGGAGGGTGGGCTCCATCGAGTCGCCATGCACGGCGATGATCGACAGGCTCGATGCCTTGCTGGCGGTCAGCCGACGCAGCCACTTCTCATCGAAGCCGAATTGCGCCGATTTGGATTCCATTTCGGCCAGAGCACCGTGGCCAGCCGATGCCTCGACATTGAGAACGGGAACATGGACCAGTTCGACGACCGGACCTGAGCGACGGGCAGGGGCACCAAGTACCTTCTCGTCCACCCCGAAAAAGCGGGCGAGCACCGAGCGATCCTGCTCGTCCAGATGTCTCGGGCTACCGCGGCGAATGTACTGCTGGATATAGGCTGCGTTGCGCCCGAGCAGTCGCGAAACCGAGGAATAATTGCAGCCTCGTTGCTGGATCAGTTCGTCCAGGGCTCTGCGTGCGTCGTCCATGACTGCCAGTCCTATCGCGGGCGTTTAGGAAAATCGATCCTAGACTCTAGGAAGCCTTCCTAGTAAGAACATACCAAGAACGCAAGTGCGAAGCGAGTCTGGAATCATGGAGCTTCTGGAGCAGATCGAGGAATATCTGGCGCGAACCCAGACGTCGCCAAGCACCTTCGGCAGGTTGGCGGTTGGAGACCCAAGGCTGGTCACCGATCTGAAGTCCGGCAGGCGGCCGCGTCGACGGACCGAAGAGCGCTTGCGCGGTTATCTGAATGAAGTCGGAGCAATTGCTGAAATTTGCCGAACTGGCCATAGCGTTCGCAACCCAATGGGATCGCATGAGGTTAGTAGGATGAACGGGTGATTGAAGACTGTCCGTTGTCAGAACATTCGGCACAACTCGTGGCGTAAATTAGCGGATTGTGGGTCTCGGCGTCTCGCCGAAGCTGGGGATTTTTCATCCCTAAGAAGGGCGATCTAATTGATTAGTAATAAGATAGTGGCGGTGGGAGGGATTCTGCGAACAAACTCGCTCCGCAGCCACAGCCATTTAAATGATGGGCATGCCATTTTGGCTCACCATTTTGCCAAAATCACCTAAGAGTCGGCAAATCCAAACCGTGGCACATAGTTCATGCCAGAGGTTGCTCTGGCCAGCCTTCGACCGGGAACGAGGCGCTACCGGGCGTCCAAAAGTCTGTGTGATCGAAGTGGTTTGAGTAGAATTCGCGCGACAGCGTGGCGCGGCGCCGATGTCGGGAAATTGGCTCCTCAACTGCAAAGTCATCGCCATCGAGGCGCTGCAACTCATAACCGTTTGGCAGGAGGCGCGGTTGTTCGACGATTGCCTTCAAGTCCTCGAGTGAGAGCGCTGGGCGTCCCATCTCAGGCATCTCGCCGAGATCGTCGACATCGTCGATGTCGACCTTTGGGACGTCAATCGAGCTGATCGTCGAGGCGACCATTGCATCGACGTCGACATGTGCGCCGGCAAGAGCAAGTGACCCGATCTCCCGGCTGATAGCCGATAGGATCGGCTGGAGCCCACCTACCATGTCCTCGAACAGTTTAGAGCGGTTTTCGACCGTTTTGAATCGCTGAGGGATTTCCCTCTGGTCTGATTTGTGATTCAGAATCTGTGCTGGTGAAGGAGGCCGGCATGGATGGGTCACGCTCTGTCGATGGATTTGCGCACGCGGCTTCTGGCGGCGATTGATGGCGGGCTGAGTTGCCGAGGAGCGGCGGCGCGCTTTGGGGTTGCGCCATCGACAGCCATTCGCTGGCAGGCGCAGCGTCTGGAAACCGGCAGCTTCGCTCCCAAGCCGCAAGGCGGCGACATGCGATCCCGCCGAGTGGAGGAGCGGGCGGTCGACATTCTGGCCTTGTGGGAGGCGCGCAAGGACATCTCGCTCGAAGAGCTGCGCATTGCCTTGTCCGAAGCGGGCCTGACAGTGTCAGTTGCCGGACTGCACCGCTTCTTCGCGCGGCGGGGCATGACGCGCAAAAAGACTGGGCATGCCATCGAGCAAGACCGCCCCGACGTCCTGAGGCAGCGCCACGACTGGTTCGAGAACCAGGTCGATCTGGAGCCGGAACGCCTAGTGTTCATCGACGAGACGTGGACCGCCACCAACATGACCCGCAGCCACGGCCGTTGCGCTAGAGGCGAGCGGTTGCGGATGGGATACCCGCATGGCCATCGCAAGACCACCACGCTCGTCGCGGGCCTCCGCATGAGCGGCATGGTCGCGCCGATGGTGCTGGACGGCCCGATCAACGGGGACTGGTTCGAAGCCTATGTTGCGCAGGTTCTCGTGCCGGAACTGCGGCCTGGGGACATCGTCATCATGGACAATCTCTCGAGCCACAAGCGACCTGCGGTCCGTGAGCGGATCGAGGCGGCAGGGGCAACGTTGCGCTTCCTGCCGCCCTATAGTCCCGACTTCAACCCGATCGAGAAGGCCTTTTCCCGCCTCAAGGCCATGCTCCGAAAAGCAGGCGAGCGCACCGTTAGCGGCCTGTGGGGCCTCATCGGCAGGCTCGTCGACATCTTCCAGCCCGCCGAATGTGCCAACTACTTCAGCTCGTGCGGCTATGATCCAGACTGATCGAAAACCGCTCTAATGCGACCTGATAGCGCGAGGTAAACCTCAGTTTCGACTGTATCGTGATAGTGTAGGTTGACGATCTTGATGCTCTCGAACTTCTGTCCCAGGCGGTCGATACGACCAATTCGTTGCTCCACGCGCATTGGATTCCATGGCATGTCGTAATTGATTAGCGATCCACAAAACTGGAAGTTCAGACCTTCAGCGGCGGCGTCGGTGCATAGCAGAATATCGCCACGACCTTCGCGGAAGCGCTTCTTGATCTCCGCACGTGACACCAGCTTCCACGACCCGTCGGGAAGTCGTATCTCACCTCCACGGCCCGAAAAGCAGATAACCTCGCGCCCGGTTTGGTCTGCGAGCCAGCCCCGCAGGCCATCCATTGTGTCAGTGTAGCCGGTAAAAACCATCGTCTGCTGGTAGCCTTCGGCAGCTAGCCGCGTGAGTTCGTCCCTAAGCGCTTGCGCCTTGGTATCGATGGGCAGGGTTTCCAGGTCAGCGAGGATGTCGCGGATCGCGGTGCTCTCCAGCAACCGACGGGCAATGTCTTCATTGCCCTTGACCTCGTCCGCATCGACCTCTTCGCCGCTTTCCTCCAGGTCAAACTGGTCATCGTCTACCTGACGGTCCAGCCGCCCCTGAAGACTACGAGTCAGAGCCGCAAAGCTTGATGATAGGCGCTTGCGATATATCGTCAGGACGAAGCCAATTGCGGTCCGCTTTGCCTGGTCGGCGTTCTGATAGGCCGACCGGATGAAGTCCTCCACTCTCTCGTAAATATCGCGCTCGGCTGGCAGCATGTTGATGAAGCGGTCTTGCACGTCGCGGACGGCGATGCGGGTATGGAGCTTGCCTTCGGCCTGATAGCGGCGGAGCAGCGAGCGAGTATGGCGCGACATTAGCGCCGCCACGGGGGTCCATCGCTTCATGATACGGACGGCAGCCGCACGATCTTCCCCGTTCAACTGTCGGCGTGGGATCGAAGCGGCGCCGCGTAGTGCGCCCAGAATCCTGCGAGTGCGGATGGTGGAAAGTGGTTGCCCGGCAGTTCCACCGCTCCGGGCTGCGCGCTCTGCCGGGAGCTCACCGAAGAATGCCTCGGTGGCCCGGTATAGCCCCGCACAGTCTTCCATCTTCTCGACCGAGAAATGGGGGGCGGCAAGTGCCTCGAAATAGCGCTCATATGCGACGGCGTCCCACTCGGGCGGAAGGCCGAGCAGCGACAGGAGGTCGTACAGTTCCATCGCGTGTGTCTGGAGCGGCGTGGCAGAGAGGAGGATCAGGCCAGATGTGCGGTTACGAAGGTCCCGTAATAGGCGCATCAGCATATTAGGATCGACCCGGCCGCTAGTGCGCTTCTGGCGGGCGTGGTGAGCCTCGTCTACGATCACCAGATCATAGGGTTCGGCCTCGAGCAACTCCGGCCGCCGGTCACGGCGCCGTGCCAGATGGCTCGACATGATGACGAACGGTTCAGAGGACCAGGCATCCCTTGTTACCGTCGTGTCGACGATCGACTGCGTGGCAGGATCGTAACGGCGGAAGCACCTTCCGTCGTAGATCGGCCAGTCCAGCGCGAATTTCTCGCGCATTTCGGCCTGCCACTGACTGCAAACGTTTGCCGGTGCTAGGATCATCCCGCGCCGCAGGCGTCCCGCCAACCATGTCTGGCGGATTAGCAGGCCGGCCTGAACAGTCTTGCCGAGGCCAACTTCGTCCGCAATGAGAAGTCGGGGTATGTGATCCGTGCGCTCGCCGTACATGCGAAGAAATGCGCGGCGCTGATGCGGCCATGCTTCGACTGGCGAGGTTGCCTCGCCAACCCAAATGCCTCCGTCGGTGTCGCGAGCGGCGGTCCGCACCCGGTGCCACAGATCGCTGCGCATCTGATCCCAATCTTGCGCAGGGATGACCGGCGCCTCGGGCGCTGACTGGATAATAGGTTCTGGCTGGGGCTTCTCTCGAAGGCGTGTAGGCAGCTGGTCGTCTGATGGAAGGAATTTCAACAGGTCAAGTCGCACTGCCGTTGGCACGTCGTATGTCCGGATACGGTCGGCCCGGTCAGCCCAGTAGGTCGCAAAGGAGCGATCCTCTTCGTCGACGTATTCAACAGCGGGTGTCCACGACTTGAAGACGGTGAAAGTCTCGCCGTTGTTCATCCACCCCTGGACCGTCTCGTTGATTGATCCAGTGAAGGCGATGCGGTCGCCCACTTTGTCCTCAATGATCCCGGTTTTCTCGTGGAAGATCGCGCTGCCGCTCACTGGCTCGCGTGTGACTGGATTGCAGGGAAGTGCAACACGCACCTCGAGCATTCCGCGCGCGACGAGCCAGGCGAGCAGTTCAAGCGCTTCCCGCTCACTAGCCGAAACCGTATCAGGCAAGCTGAGGTCCGTCTTGGCAGCGACCACGTCTGCCATAGCCATGCCGCGTTCGATTGCCTCGACTTCGTTATCGTCCAGGGTGCATCCGACCAGCAGGCGCATCTTGCCGTTGTTCAGGGCGAGATGCTCGATTCCGCGTGCGGCAAGCGCCAAGCTGCCCGCCCGGAAGTATCCGGTCGTCCGGTCATAGCGGATCGCGGAGGACAGGGCCGGAATCCAGAACCGCGACACCAAATCGCCGTCCTCGCGGCTGTATTTCAGCTTCCAGGTGCGGTCTTGCAGTAGCATCCTACTCGGCCGCAATCAGCTCGCGGTAGAGTTCCAGCTGCTGAGGTTCACCGATCTCGCCTTCATAGGCGATGCGGCGCAGCTTCTCGAGCGCGTCGAAGTCGTCTGCTGCTGGTTTCACGGCCTTGTCGGCGTCAATGCCGGAGAACGTCTTGGATGGCGGGAGAACCTCCAGCAGGGCCTCAAGCGCCACCTTGAATTCGTCCTCCTGCGCGACGCCAGCATCCTTCAGCATTTCCTGTGCCGCTTCTGCGCCGCGCGTCCGCATCACGTGGGCAGCGTGATGGAGCGCGTCGATCATCCCGCGTGAGCCGTCTGCTGCTCCAATCGCGCCCTTGGCAATGCGGGTGGCAGAGTCCCACAGCTTGATCTCAGCTGCCTTTTTCTCAGCCAGCCTACCGATGACCTGTGTTTCCAGATCGACGCCGACGGCGCGGGCAAGGCGCAAGGCTTCATCATAGGGGAAACTGACCGCCTTAAAGGCGTCCCAGGCCAGCACGTAAAATGCTGTTGGCCCGTCCATGTCGGCCTGGGCCTTGGTTGAGGCAAGCTGGGCAAGTCGCCACGCTTTCACCTCGCGTCGCGCAGCGTTGAGTGCATCTTCCGGACGCACGGCATAAGGATCGAACTCTTCGAACAGGTCACCTTGACTGCGCCGCTTCTTCTTTGGCTCCGGAGCAGGGGTGCCACGAGTAAGTGGCCAGTGACGTGAAAACGCCTCAAGTGCCGGTCCAAAGCTGGCGAGATAGAGGTCGACGCCCTGAATGCCCGCCGCCTGAAATTCGCCAACCCGCGAGCGGACGGCCTTAGCCACTTCTGGCTCAACATCCTCCCAGTACATCGTATCGCCATGCGCCTCCTCACGGGGGCGGCAAACTAGGAAAATGGTTGAATTGGCGGCAGCCTTGTCCTTGATGTGCAGCGATCCAGACGCCTCGGTGTTCACCGGCCAAGACGCAGTAATGACAAAACCTGCGTCCATTAGTGACATGGCCAGCGCATCCCAAGCGCCCGTGTCCTTGTGCGTGAACATGACGGTCATGATACCATCTCTCTTCAGCACGCGTCGGCATTCTGTAAATATTGCGGCCATTTTCTGCTGGTAGTCGCTATTTGCGAGTATGCCTGGGTTTGCCAGCCCTTTGAATAAAGCTTTGTTGGCAACTGCTTCAGAGGCTTTATCGGCAGAAACTCTCGTAAAGAGGTTGGGCTCCACCAAGCCAGCAGTTCGCTTCAGCCAAACATAAAAAAAGTCTGATAATTCTGCATACATAACGTTCGCGCCGTACGGCGGATCCATCACGATTGCGTCGACCGAATTGCTCCCGATTGAATTCAGGTCTGAACCTGATCCGTTCGTTATCAAAATTTCACCCTTTGGCTGAACGCCATCGAGCAAAGACTCTTGTTTGCTGATGCCCACCAGCGCTGTCAGTTCTTTGACACATTTCGACATCTGGCGGATGGCCCAATCGGGGCCCAAACCATCCACCATTGGCGCCATTTCACAATACGACCATTTAACGGCGAAGTTATGACTGTCGAATGTGTTTGCCATGACTTCGCGTTGAACTATCCATCTCGTCATACGAGAATTGTAATCGCGCAACTTATCCAGCGCAAAAGCAATATAAACGAAAGAGGCCTTTCTAACTTCAGAAAGGTTTCCTAAGGTAATATCCTCATCGATCATTTCTCTGTAAATTTCACTGCAGTAACCATGCATGATCAATTGGCGATCTGAGAAAAGATCAATCCATTTATTCATTCCGTACATGCGGTGGCCACGGTCATAATTGGATATTTGATCGATAAACTCGCTGGGAATGATATCTCGGGCGCTCCACTCATCCATTTTTTCATCAAGATGAGTCGAAACAATCTGAGAAATATCGTCATCGGGCGTTGGAGCTCGATATTCTCGAACCCATGCTTGGGTTGCCCTTCCGCCCTTTGTCAACGCGTCTACACGGCGCTTTAACACCACAGCGAAAAGTTGATCTCCCATTCCCTGGGCCTGAGCTTGCCTCTTGATCTCATCGCCATCGACAGCACGCCCACAATCAGGAAACGGACACAAGGCATCGCCACCGGAAACGGTACCAACCGACTGCTGCTCCGCTGAATGTACGATCTCAAATTCGCAAACTCTCCCGGCACTGCCAGCTCCTTTGCTGACCAATGGCTTTAGGCGCACCCCGGTACCGTTAGGTGTTAGGCGCCAATTGGGTGAGAGTGGAATGACCCCGCTGCAATAGGGGCAGACAACTGTCCGCGCCCAGAGGTAGCCGTCCGATCTGCAGTTCGAGGACTTTTCAGCAGGAAAGAAAGTAGCAATCCGCTCGCGAAGTCTCCTGGTAAACTCACGACCAATATCCGTAATATCGTCTGGCAAAATTTCGCCAAATCGCGCTGGGAAATCAACAGTTGCCTTCTCAATTATTGATGCAACTGGATTGAGGTCATTCGCGTGTGTTTTAAAACCAAGTCGAAATGATTCAAAAGGTATAGCGCCCCCGCCAGCCGTAGGATCGAGAACTACCAAATTCTTCGCGCCGGGGAGGATTTTTTCCATTTCCTCTTGGGTTGGATTGTATCCGAATGCGCGAGGATAGCCGTAAGCATTGGGACCAACGCGCTCTCCCCTGCGGTCAGCCATGTCGATTCTACGCTTCGCCGCGACTGGATCACCGTGGATTCCAAGAGCGTGAAGAAAGGCCCCGTCCTCTGTATCTTCAGGCAATAGCGAAGCCAAAATAGCGGCTCGCGATGCAACCAGTGGACGCCGCGCCCACCAAACATGCAAATAATAGATTGGCGGTAGCGCTGTCATAGACCGGCGCTCCCTGACACTTTCCTCGCTAATAGCTGCGATAGGAATATAACGCTCGATCAATCGCTTGTTCATAAATATCAATTCTGAGATGAAGTAAGAAGTATGCGGAGGGCAGTCAGCACACGTCGCGGATTCTTGCGGTGGACGGCCATGCCGAGCCAGTAGGCAGCCTCCTGCCGAGCCATTGCTTCGACGCCTTCAGCCACCGCGACCATCGCTGCACGCGAACGCATCGGGGCGAGCACGCGGAACAGGAGCGCCAGCCGCAGCGCTGCATCTTCGCGGATCGCTGTGCGCAGTCCATCAACCGGCATTACCTCGAGTCGGATGCCAGCCTCCTTTAGCTTCTTCAGAATGCGGATCTGATTGATCTCAAGATTTCGGCCGGCCAGGCCTGCAACACGGATAGGAACGTGAATGTGGGGTGATGCTGGCGACGGCAATTGCCAGATCTCGACCTGCAGTTCGTTGCCGGCGATCCGACGCGCCCGAACCTCGTACGATGGTTCGATTGTGGGGAGCGTCACGCCCTCGGCCCTTGCTGATCTGGATGCCATTCTCTCATGCCTCTGCAGTGACTTCGACGAAGGCGGCGGACGCACCGAACTTCGTCAGACGTTCTATGATCTTGTCCGGCTCGTCCCCGCCCAGCGCGAGGCCGTCAGCAAAGTCGAGCTGGATTGTGGCGGACACGTTCTTTTCAGTCGCGGCCCGCAGCTGTGGCTCCACATATTCGCGGGTCTGTTTCGCATCACTGATCGCGCCTTCGATCGTCATCGTAATGATCGATTTGGCTGCTGTCTCGAACTCGATTGTCGCTTTCGCCGTCTTCGTGGCGCCCGGTACACTCTCAACGACATTGAGAAGCGTGAAAAAGTGCCCGACCTCGAAAGGAGTCAGCGCAAGGCGTGAAACCTTCTCGATTTTGGCTGCACGCGCGCGCTGGAAAACGGTAGAAAGTGCATCCTTGAGCACGCCCTCGCCCGAGAAAGTTTGGGCCGTGGAAACAGGCGCGACTGTGCTGGCACCGGGTTGCCCCGCAAACGGCCTCGTCACGCCGGTGGCAGCGTTTTCGCCCCCGGTCGAGGGTGCCTCGCCGTGGCCGCCCTGACCGAGGCCGGGATCGGCTGGATCCCCAGTGGCGGGTTCAGTGGACTCCGAAGACTTGATTGGCCGGGGGAAAATGCCGTGGTCGCGGGCATAGTCGGCAGTCGAAATGATCGAACTTCCATCAATGACGATGGACGGTACGGGGTCACCCTTGCCTGCGGTCAGGCCTTCACGCTGATAGACGAAGATGCCGTCGTTAATGCCTTTGATGACGAGCTTCTTGAACGGATCGTCGCCGACATGCATCGGCAGCGACGGATCGCGGCGGAATTCGGCGCGCAGGTCCGCGGCTGTCATCTGGCCGGTGCGCTTAAGCGGGGTACGGTCGCGCACGAACTGGGGCAGATCGGGCTGGTCCTCGGGTGTGCGCAGTTTGCCGATTTCGGTTAGCTGGCGGACAATCTGCGTCTGGCCGGAACCAGGACGCTCCGATGCCGAATGCTGGTCGATCGTTGCAAGATCGAGCGAGACGCTGCCCCCGCCAAGCGCTGTGCGCGAGGGATAGAACAGGTGTCGATAGCATTGCTGAATGGCGACGGCGATGTCAGTCTGAGAGCGCTGAGTCAGTTCGATAACCTGCGCTTTCTGATGGTCGGCAAGTTCGCTTAAGCGATCCGGTCGCTTCAATTCCTGTAGCGCAAGGTGTCGGGAAACGGTCGCTGTCAGGTGATGCACGTGTCGTTCGTCCGCGACAAGGAAAACGACGTTATTGCGCAGTTGGCGCAAACCGGCACCGTCTTGGCCCTTGCGTTGGTAGATCGTCGAAATCAGTTCCGGCACCTCATCTACGACATTGCCGATGCTGAGAGCTTGGTGATGAATGATGGCAAGCCGTGGCTTTCCGTCGCCAATGTCGTCGGGGACATCGAATGCGCCTGCTGGGAAGGGGATTGCCTCGAACGATCCGTTGCCACCAAAGATTTCCTTGATCCGGCTGTCGGTCTCAACCCGCATCGCTTCGATATCAACGCCACGCTCTTCGCGCGCGATGATCTGGGTAAGGTTCGCCTCCGCGTTGAACCGGAGGGGTACACCTGGGCGGTCATCAAGATATGCCGAACCCTGGATGAATGCCGCCTCTGCGTCAGCCACGAAGCTAAGATCCGCGCTTGGCGACAAGACGGAGTAGCGCAGGTGCGCGGGCGTGAGGCCACGTAGCTCGTTGTTGTAAGCCATTGTGTGGATGAAGATCGTACGCGCGACATAGCTGGCATAGGGGAGCAGGCCATTAAACCTATCCGCGTCGATGCCGGCTGCTAGAGCGGCACGTCCAGCCTTGCCGTCAATGTCATTGAGGATCGCGGAATCGTAGGCGCTCTGGTTAAGGCGCGTGGTGAACTCGCGACGGATACCCTCATCGCCAAGATCGACATGATGAGTATGAATCAGCGCCGCGTCCTTGGGGCGCTTCGCCCAGACATTGGCTACGGTCTTAGCCAGGATGCGCAGCATGCCGCGAACGCGTTGGAAGTCCGCCAGCGTGGCAGTCTTGCCCGTCAGTGTGTCTAATAGGTCGGGGTGGAACGGATAGCTCGCTTCCAGCGCGGTGCGGGCTTCGGCACCTTGGTGGCCGGCGTCAATGCGGTCGCGGTACTGCGTCCACAAGTGGCAATATTCGTCGATCGTGGACTGCGATACATCGACGCGTTCGAACAGGCGACGCTTCAATACCGCCGCTGTTTCATCGTCGCTGGTCGGGTTGAGGATGGTCGCCTTGCGGCCTGAGACGCTCTCGAGTTCGCTGACAATCCGCGAAATTTCTTCGTTTTCGCGAGCGAATGCATCAGTAGCTTTTCCATCAGAACGCACTGCCAAGGTGAATACCACGGCTGCACGCGGGCGGCTTTCGACGGCCGCGAATAAGGCCTTCAGGAACGCGGAGATTTGGTCGCGACCATGCGCGTCGGGGCACTTCCGTAGATACTCACCGAGTTCGTCGAGGACCACGAGAACGGTGCGATCACCGAACACTTCGGCCAGCGTGTCGGCTCCTGGAGCGCGCCGCATCTCATCGGATTTGCGAACGATCTCGTATCCAGCCGCGCCCCCGATTTGGTAGGCAATTTCGCCCCAGGGCGTGAACGCTCGGATGTCGTCACCCATTGTGCGCCCGTTGGAGGGATCCGATGCCTCTCCATCAAACGCGGCTACAGACGCGCCAGTCGGCATCGACGGCAGCGACACGAATTCGCCCATGTTCGGCACCAACGCGCCCTCGCGTGCACCGTGGATTAGCGCGATTAGGCCATGCGTCTTGCCGCCGCCGAAGCTGGTGTCGAGCCGGAACACCGCTGAGGAAGATCCAAGTCCAGAGAGGCGCCCGAGAACTTGCCCAAGGAGTTCCTTCAATCCCGCAGTCGGGTAAGTGTTGGCGAAGAAAAGGCGTGCATCAACATAGTCAGCAGGCCCTTGGCCCGAAAGCACTGGACCAAGACGGGCCGCAAACTCAGCTTCCGACATCGTGCCGTTGAGGATATCATGCCGAGGCTGGCAGCTGTCGAAGATCGTCGTCGAGGCCATGCAATTACCTGTTCTGAAGGCGCTCGGCGAGCGCAATGACATGTTGGAGCTGCTTCTGGCGAGCCCGCAACAATGGCAGGATGCGGTCTGCCAAGTCGACAGGGCGCCCGACGCCCGCTGCCCAGTTCCTGATAGTGCGATCGGTGATTTGAAGATCGCGGGAAAGCGGCGTCTGCCATTGGCGCCCATAGAGCGCCTCTCCCATAACCTGCAGAATGTCTTCCTCACCGCCCATGTTCCGGGTTTTAGGAAACGCACTCATTTTGCGCAAGCGATTCAAGCATGACCAGGGCGATGTGACATATTTATTGGAAATTTTTGCAGCATGACAAAATAACGAAATATTTTGCGATCTGATTGCAAATAAGATCTGCGCTAATAAGATGAATGATTTCGATCTTTAAGTATTATGAGCCCCCATCAGTGCCTGTTATTTTTTCAGCAGAGCAGGCAATGGAATTCTGCCGCCGCGTGGGATCATTCAATTCGAGCCTTCGCCGTCTTCCGGAACACCACGCTGGCAATGCCGGTCAGCGCCAGAACCACGGTCAGGACGTCAGCCTGCGTCAGCCCCTCGGGTAGGATTTCGAGCGCCGCGGCAACGCACCATAGGCTGCCGATGACGCCTGTCCAGATGGCCTTGGACGCCCACCAGGGTTTCAGTTCTTCCATGTCGTTTCTCCACAAAAAGCCCGCTGGCACAGCTGGCGGACAGGTCGGTAATGATCTTGGCAGATGTCAGAGGGCGTGTAATTCTCCGCAAAAGTGGGCTTTGAAAATTCCCTGATTGTTGGACGAGGTTCCCCAATGAGCCGGGGTTAACCCCGGCTCATTGGGGAACGCCAAAATCGGCGCGATGACCTCCCGGAGGAGGCGGCGCTGATGATCCGACTTGGAGAAGCCATGATGATATTGGAGCTACACCGGCAGGGGCTGTCGGTAACGGCGATTGCGCGCCGGACGGGGCGCGACCCCAAGACCGTTCGCAAATATATCGAGCGCGGCGTGGAGGTGCCGGCGTATGGCCCGCGCAAGGTGGGGCGGCCGTGCAAGATCGCGCCCTATATGGAGTTCCTGCGTGAGCGTGTGACGGCGTTCCCCGAGTTGACGGCATCGCGGCTGACCCGCGAGATCAGGGAGATGGGCTATGCTGGTGCCTATACGGCGGTGAAGCGCTATCTGGCGGCGATCCGTCCCGAGCATGATCCCAAGCCCTATGAGGTCCGCTTCGAGACGAAGGCGGGCGTGCAGGGCCAGGTCGACTTCGCGCGGTTCGTTGTCGAATTTACCGACGAGCCGGGAGCGGTGCGCATCGTCTGGCTGTTCAGCCTGGTTCTCGGCTACTCGCGGTTCCTCTTCGCCCGCTATGTGCTGCACCAGGATCTGCAGACGCTGCTGCGTTGCCATATGCAGGCCTTCGAGTTGCTGGACGGCGTGCCGATCGAAATCCTCTACGACCGGATGAAGACGGCGGTGACCGGCGAGGACGATCAGGGCCATATCATCTACAATCCCTCGCTGCTGGCGCTGGCGAAGCACTACCGCTTCCAGCCCGGGCGTGCCGCCCCTATCGTGCTAAAACGAAAGGAAAAGTCGAGCGGCCGTTCCGCTATATCCGCGAGGACTTCTTCCTGGGCCGATCCTTCCGCAATATGGAGGACCTCAACGCCCAGCTCATCGCCTGGCTCGACACCGTCGCCAACGTTCGGGTGCACGGCACGACGCAGCGCGTGGTCGCGGAGGCCTTCGCCGAGGAGCAGGGGGAACTGCAACGCCTGCCCGATCACCGCTTCAACGCTGTTCTGAAGCTTGAGCGGCGGGTTACCCATGACGGCTTCGTATCGGTTGGCGGCAATTTTTACAGCGTGCCCGACCGGACCCGCCGGATCGTGGAGGTCGAACAGCTGCCGGACCTGGTCCGCATCATCGATCGCGGCATCGTTGTTGCCGAGCACCCTGTGCTCGAAGGGCGCCGGCAATATCGTATCGACCGGCGCCATCGCACCGGACGGCCGCATCCGCGCACGCCGGATCGGCCGACCATGATGATCGGCCGGATCGGCGATCATGTGCCGCTGCGATCGCTGGCGGTGTACGAAGCCATCGGCGCGAGCCTTGCGATGGAGGGACGGCCATGAACGGGACGGCTCCATCCTCGCGCGTGGACTCGATCCGCCGGAGCACGGTGAACCTCAAGATGCCGCGCGCGCTCGAGATCCTCGACGCGACCCTGCGGCGCATCGAGCAGGGCCAGATCGACGGCATCGAGGCGCTCGACGAGCTCTTGGGCGAAGAACTGTCGCTGCGCGAGAACCGGCGGATCAAGGCTGCCCTGCGCATGGCCCGGCTGCCCGTGGTCAAGACGCTCGCCGGCTACGACTTCTCGTTCCAGCCCTCGCTCGACAAGAACCGCATCCTGGCGCTGGCCGGCCTCGACTTCATCGAACGCGCCGAGGTCGTCCATCTGCTGGGGCCGCCCGGCACCGGAAAGAGCCACATTGCCACGGCGCTTGCGGTCGAGGCTGTCCGTGCTGGCAAAGCGGTCTATTTTATCCCGCTCGCCGATCTGATCGCCCAGCTTGCCAAGGCCGAACGTGAAGGCACGCTCAGGGAGAAGATCCGCTTCCTCACCGGGCGTCGCTGCTGGTCGTCGACGAGATCGGATACCTGCCCGTCACGCCGGGCGGCGCGAACCTGTTCTTCCAGCTCGTCAACGCCCGCTACGAAAAGGGTGCCATGATCCTGACATCCAATCGCGGCTTCGCCGAATGGGGCGAGGTCTTCGGAGATCCCGTCGTCGCGACCGCGCTGCTCGACAGGCTCCTCCACCATGCCGTCGTCATCCAGATCGAGGGCTCAAGCTACCGCATGCGGGAGCACGCTGCGCTCATCCCCGAAAACCTGCGCAGCGCCGCCTCGTTCAATCCGCCCACGCCGAAGCGTCGAGGCCGCCCGCCAATGAAGGGAAATCAAGATCCAGCTCACGGCTGATCACCGAAACATCGCAACCACCAACATAGGGAATTTTAACCGCCCACATCTGCGGAAACTTCGGTGCCCATTGACAGCAGATCAGGCCTCGTCGACGGACGGGATGCCGCTGGCAGCGAGCTGGACCGGCTTCACGGTCGCAGGCGCCTTGCGATAGGCCGGCCGGCGAATGGCGACGCAGCGTTCCCGGGCGATCCGGGTGATAGTGCCCCCGTCGGACTGGTTGCCGCCGAGCACGTGGAATGCGCCGTAGTCCTCGCCAACATAGAGCCGACATGGCCGGAACCCTGTGCACGACGGAACACCAAGATGTCGCCGAGCTGGGCCCGATCAGCGGCTTTCCCGAACGTCGCCCAGTTGCGCGCCAGAGCGGACCTTCCACGACCGGCTTGCCGGCGCGTTTGGCGACCACGGCCATGAACAGTCCACACCACGGAATGCCGTCGTCATTGTCGACCTTAGTGAGGCCCGTCTCTTTCGCCCAAGCGACGAGGCAGTCTAAAGGATACAACGTTGGCGGCCTATGCCGCATTCCTGACCATCGCGAGGATCCCCTCTACCTACAACATTTCCGCGCGGGAAATCCGCCCCTCGGGTGTGCTCCCCAAGGTCACAAACGGTTTCGGTTCCGGCTGGGGCGCCCAAATCCATGCTGGATACCGCTCGGTCACCGGCACCGCGCGCTTCTCGGGCCAGTCCGCCCTGCAAGCAATCCGAGACCTCGTCGATGGCAAATTCGCAGTCGCCTGCTAAGGTCATTGTAAGCCATCCCGCTGAGCATTTAATTCCTTGGGACAAACTTCGTTGCTTTTAACGTATTATGCGCACGTTAATGTCAGTAGTTCACGGCGAAAATCGGATTGAGCTGCTGAAGGGGGGCGTGTGACTGAGGGGGATGCGACCGGTTCTGACGTACTCGGATCTTATCCAACGGAGATGGAGATCAGATCTAGCGGGTTAGTGCATTCAGCGGAAAGCGACATTCTTCGCCTGCAGCAGATTTTGCGGGAGGGGTATGCCTCGGGCTTCACGATCTTCAAGGAGCTGCTCCAGAACGCCGAAGACGCGGGTGCTCGCCGGATGGTCGTGGCCGGTCACGCTGGGTTCGATGAAGCGACCAACCCGCTGATGCGAACCCCTGGGCTGATTATCGCAAATGATGGTCCCGTCCTTGCCCGGCATATGGATGCGATCACCCGCGCCAGCGGCGGGAGCAAAGCGGATGAACGGTCGGCAGTAGGGCGGTTCGGTCTTGGGCAAAAATCAGTCTATCATCTGTGCGACGCATTCATTGCGCTTGGTCGGGTGGAGGATCGCAAAGGCCGACCACAAACGCTGATCATGAACCCATGGGAACAGGTTGCTGAAGCCGATGCGGCACATCGCGACTGGCCGCAGCTTTCTGCCACCGAAGCGAAGATGCTACTCGATAAGGCTGCGGCGCTCGGCATGGAGCGGGGCATGGCGCTGTTCCTGCCGCTGCGCACCCCACATCTGCGTCCCGGGCCCGCGCTGTGCCTGTCAGATACGAACTGGTACCCCGACGGTGCGATCTCAGATATCCTCGATGGTGAGGAATTGGCCGCCACATTGTGCTGTCTCCGCAATCTGGAGAGCGTGGAGATCATACCAGTCGCGGGCGAGGTGCGCCGGATCTCCCTGCGTAGCGGTGCCCGGCGCTTATCTGGCCCGGGTGTGGAGAGCGGGGCCCCGAGTATTGACGGTAACGTCGAGGGAGCGGGCTTCGAGCTCTCGTTCAGCGGACGCCAGCAATGGAAGCATGATGGACAAGCTGCGCAACTGTTGACGGCCGACGGATGGGACAAGGTGTTCGACATCCACGGTAAGCTCATTCCGCCCAAGGCAAATCCGCATGGTGCAGTTATCTTGTGCCGATCTGCCGCCCGTGAAGGTATGGGCCACTTGCGGTTGCGTTCTGCCGTTTACTTGCCGCTGGGTGACCCTCTGTTTTCCGAACCACTCGAACGCGGAACGGACAATGTCGATCTGCTCGTGCACGGCTATTTCTTCGTGTCGAGTGACCGGCGAAAACTGCGTGAAGACGATCATATCGAAACCCGTTGGAACCAGGCGCTCCGCCGCGAGGCGGCGCTGCCGCTGCTGCTCGATGCGATTGCAGATATCTTGCCCAGCTTACCCAGCGATGCAGAGCGTCATGCGCTGATCCGAGCATTACAGCGTACGCGATGGTGGAATGAGCACCGTGTGGAATCCTGCCAGGGCAGGGCTCTTGCCCGATGCTGGACGGGCGACAAGGCGGAAAGCTGGCGGGTTTGCGCCGGTGACTCACTGCGTCCGGTGACGAGAGGCGATGCAACCTCGATTGCCCGCCTTAAGGCCGCTTTTCCTAGACTCGAGGAGTGGTGCAGCGAAAATGGCATCGTTTTGGCATTCGGCACGGTCTTGGCTGATGCTGATCCACACTGGCCTGATGCGCAGCTTGCTGACCTGGTGCGCCTTGCCGGGCCCGCTGCCTTCCAAAAAGGGCAGATCGCCGAAACGCTGGCGACGGTGCTCGAGGGCGCGCAGCCCGGCGAAGCAACACGGATGGCGTTGGTCGAAACTTGCCGCAGCGCCATCGCCATGGTCGAGCAAAGTTTCGCTACTGCTGACAAGCTAAGGCCGCTTGTCCGACGCCTCCCGCAGGATCGCATCTTTGTTCTTCCGCCGAGCGTAGAAAATCGTGAGCTCCTAAAAGCCTTGGCTGCCGCTGGAGGTAGCATTCCGGTTAAAGCTGCGTGGTCGGAGCAGGGTGGGGCGATGTCCCGGCAATTGGGGCTGAACGAAACAATCGAACTGTTGACCGCCGCCGAACCCTTTTTGTCATCTCGAGGAACCGTAGCGCAGGAAGCCTCGACGCTGATATCGCATCTCTTGAGAAACGGTCCATCGCTCGACGCATTGGCGGCGGATCGTCGGGGTAGCGAATTGCAGGTCATTCCGGCGCGCATGATGCAAGCCGAAGAGGAAGTGCGGCTATCTTTGGGCGCCATCGCGGGATTGAAGCGAAAGGGTTTGCTGTTCGATGCGGCACCAAATCGGGAGCTGGTCGTGCTCGCTGGCGCAGTCCTGTCACCCCCGATTTACCGGGTTACATTGAAAGATGGCGGGTTGGGGGATTTGGCCTCGGCCAAGAAGGCCGATTGCCTCCTGGCAGTCTTGCGACAGGTTGATCGCTTCGGGGATCCAGGCAAGTGTGGCGAGCTTGCTGAACTGCTCGGTGCCGATGCTCCACGCGAGGAGTTGCGGCGCCTTGTTGCGCGAGATCAGGCTTTGCCTTCGCACGTCAATCTGATTGAGCTCGATGAGCTCGGTGGGATACTCGATGATCTGGTACTGGCGCTGTTGCAGGACAGGGAAGATCGCCTCGTATCGTCCGCGACTGCGGCGGAATTGAAAAGGGCATTGCGCGATCACATCGACCTGCGACGGATCGATCTTGCCGAATTAGGCGCATGGCTTCGCGATGCGCAGTGTGCCGGCACCATGCCGCCGATGGACGACTCCAAGGCTATGGCATTGCTCAAGTCAGGGATCGATGACGATATTTTGAAGTCGCTGCCCTTGCACCGATCCGACCAGAATGAACCCCTTCTTCCGGCCACTGATCTGTTCAGCGGTCGTGTTTCGGATGTTGCACCTGCGCTGTTGCCATTTACCCGTCTGGTCGAGCTTTGGGGCGATCCATTAGCAGCGGCGGTTCAAAACAGGCTTATCGGGCGGTGGGGGCCTGAAGCCGCGATCCGCACAGCATTGTCCGCGCCAAACCCCCATCAGTTTACCTCGGAAATTGCTGTAGCATTGAGCAAAATCGAGCAACAACTGCCTGACGATCTGATAGAAAAGCTTCAGGAGATCGCCTGGATTGCTGCAGGCGGGAATGCTTGGACACCGACCAAAGTCCTCGACCTGCCTCTGGATGCTGAACATGCGCTCGAGGAGCTAATTATCGACCAAGGCGGACTTCTGTTCGCCAGCATGCTTCCCGGCTCCCTTCGCGAAGAAAGTGTGCAGCGGCACTTGGCGAGGCTAAGGCCCGATCGATCCAAGTCATTTCTCTTTGCCGCCCGCCTTGCCGCTGACCACGGAGCCACCGGCCTTTGCCTCGATGTCGTCGAGCACCTAGATGAGCTAGCGAAGCTGGCGGCCTCGAATGTTGGCCTTGACGCAGAAGCGTGGCCTCTGATCTCTGCGGCTCTTCGCGACGGCGTGACCGATGAGGTCATTGCGGGAATGGCTGAGGTTTTGATCGCGCCCTCTCTTGCCGACACCGTTGCTCAAATGAATGCAATGGCTGCACTGAGCGGGCTCGGTACGAATGCTGAAGCAGCACGGCGCCTTTACCGCTCAACATTCGCCCGAAATCTGCGTGCTTTGACGCATGCGTCCAGCTATCTGCCTCCCGATCTCCTTGTGCCGACCGAAGCAGGTGGTTTCAGCAGGGCAGACAGGGTTGCGCTAGGAGCAGCAGGTATCGACCCTGCGGCGCTCCTCGCACACGATTATGCGGGCAAACTGGAACAGCCCGACGATCAAAAGACAGGCACCATTCCAGCAAGCAAGTCTGCGAAGGTGGACTGGCTCGAGAGTGTCGAGCGCGCCTTCACTCCAGTCAGCCAGTACGATGTGCATGATGGGATTCTGCTAGCTCTGGCGATGCTTGGTCGTGATGACAGGATCCAGTCGCTCGCAGCCAGATGGGAAGGGCAGCGATCATTCCACCGCATTTGCGATGATCTTGACAGTTTGGCCGACGAACACCGTGGCTTGACTAACGCAAATTTGGACCGGCTTGCTGAACTGCGTTTTGCAGTCGAGCTGCCGGAACATGGGCAGGTCACGGTGCGGTCAGCTGCTGGAACGGACTGCACAGTTCCACTGTCTGGCAAAGACGATGCGCTGCTGCTGGATTGTATTCAGAGAGGAATTGAGCGCGACGAATATGGCTATCGACACGTCTATGACCTCGTGATCGGACCGGTATCGCCATCCGATGAAGCCGAGGCGCGGCTGTTGTTGGATCAGTTCGTCAAAAAACTGGCGCCGGCTCTGATGCTAGGCTTCGAACGTCACAAGGCGGCATTGTCGGAGCTCTTGGACAGCTATTTTACAAGCGATCAGCGCACGCTCGAAGACACCTGTGAAGAGTTGCAGGAGGTGCTTCATGATCGCCTGGCCGGCATCAAGACCGGGCCCGTAATGCGCGCGGCATTGAATGATTATCATCGCGACGCACCACGCGACCGGGACAAGGCGCGCAACGCACTTTGGGCAGCCGCGCAGTCGGACGACGGGGCGAGGGAGCTTCTCGAAGCCACCCGCCAGAAGATCGACGAGATGGGCTATGCTCCCCATCGCGTGGTTTTCGAACTGTACCAGAATGCTGTCGATGCCCAAGCGCAATGGCACGGTATCGGACGCTTCCGGGTAGAAGCGATCTACAATGACGATCAAGTGATCACTTGCTTGCGAGTGATCCATTGGGGGCGCCCCATCAATCAACCAGGGACTGATCCACGCAAGGCAGAGGATGAAGGGCACCGACGGGACCTTTCGAATATGCTCGCCATCAATCACTCTGCCAAAGATGGAGATCGGGTAACCGGTCGCTTCGGCCTTGGATTCAAGACCGTGCATATGCTCACCGACGAAGTTCGCCTCGCCAGCGGAGGCATAGCTATCCGGATCTTGGGAGGCATGATCCCTTCAGATTGGGCAGGGGGAAGCAGGACGGTCACCCCATTCCATGACAGGGGGCGCAAAGCGACTCTCATCGAACTTCCGGTTGCTCCGGGCCGATCAGAAGATGCGCTAGACGCATGGGAAGCGTTTCGGGATGCGGCTCCGTTTTTGGCGGCGCTCGGTCAGGAAGCATCCATCGAGGTGGTGGCTCCAGACGGTGAGACCGTGTTCCGACATGAGGAGCATCCTCTTGTCGATGGCGTCAGCTGGCTGACAATCGATGCTACTCGCCACGTATTGCGCTTCGATTTAGGGAGCGATTTCCGGCTCTTTCTGCCCTTCGGACGTAATGGGCCCTACTCGTTTCCGCATGATGTGCCGCAGTTTTGGCACCTTGTCCCGCTCGTTGGGGAACGTCGCCGGGGGGCCTGGCTTCTGGAAGGCCGCTTTCCGGTTGACCCGGGGCGTACCCAATTGTCTGGCACGGCCGATGAGAAGGATAGCCGATTTGCCCGGCTTGGCATTGCTCTTGGGCCACGGCTCATCGCTTTTTACGACCATTGTCTTGCTGACTGGTCAAGTTTCGCACGAGCGACAGGTCTCGATCCGGAAGGACGGGAGGATTTTTGGCGGAAGCTAGTGCAGCTTTTTGCACAAGATCTGGCAAGCCAGGGGTCCGAACAGTCACTACACAAGTCAGGCCAAGGGCTTGCGAGGCTATGGGCGGAGCGCCCCGTGGTGCCGCTGGCTTTCGGCGGTGCAACGCGCGCGGCTGATGTCAAATGGCGCTTGTCGGGAGCCCTTGCCGATCGCGATGCTCAAGCTGCGATCTCGAATTTGCTCGCCGAAGTGGAATTCAAGAATGCAGTTGTCACCGAGGAAACAGGACAGCTTCTGAAATCTGTTGGGCTGCCTTCGGGTCAGCGACTGGATGTCGTGACCTTGGCCGAAAACCTTGCTGGAGCCGAGGGCATAGATCCTGGGCTGGCGGGACGCATTTCCTGTCTTTGCGAGGAAGCAGTTTCGCAGGCGATGACCGGTGAGGAACAATCAGAATTCCGCAAGTTACTGCGTGAGCGGCTCTGGCTCGCCGAAGATGGAAGTTGGCAGCAGATCCGTCTTCTAGCGTTTCCGCTGGGCGACAACGATGAACAAGGCAGGGCTGCATTCGCTCCTCCTTCGGGCCGCCTTTCATCAGAGTACGTAGGCGCCGCCTTTGAGCTCGCCGCCTTCGCCCGTGAACAGGCAGGTCAGCTACCCGTCGCCAAATGGGCTGAGACTGCCGGTGACAGCGCCGCACGCCAGCAAGCCTTCATTCGTTATCTGGTCGGTGCGGATGATCGGACCGTCGCACTATTAGCGAGCGCGGCAAAGTGGCTACCCAATGTCGACGAACTCGCCAACTCCCCTCTGCTGGCCGGGCTGAGGCAAGACGAGAAGAACCGGTTGCTCGCCAAACTAGGGTATTCATTCGGCCTCCCTTCAACACCGGTCGATCCAATCAGTCCCTGGCAACCTGACGCTGCGGAGGCGCTCTCAAGGATCGCGCAGTGGTGGCGCGACAATCATGGGGATTTGCGGGCTGCCTATGATCGAACCGTGTATCCTGAAGATTTTTCGTCAGCAGCCCTCGCTGATGGAGATAAGCCCGCCTGGTTTACCATGCTTTCCCTCGCAACCTTCCAGACACTGGGGAGGATTAAGCCGGCTCAATCCCGGCAGTTTGTTACCAAGGCAATCCAAGATGGCTGGTGGCACGAACTCGCGACAATCGACCCTTGTGACGAGGAGCTGAGGCCTTTTGTCGAGCGCCTCCGAGCCTGGAGCGATCCAGATGCCGATGAAAACTACCTGATGTGGCGCAGATGCCTTCCTGATCTATGCATGATCGCGCGGCATCTCGAAAGCTACCAGAGACTGTTCCGCAAATTGCCTGCGGTGATCGCCCAAGAGGGTGACGTGAGCCTGCGCGGACATTTGCGACCGGCATTCTCTCACGTCGCCGCTCGTATGGGCATTGAAGCAGCCCCTCTAGCAAGATCGCTTGGCATTGGCGCCAACTGGCTTGTGCGCGAATTGGGCCGCAAAGGTATCTATTCTCAGGCGCAATTCGAGCAGATCATGCCTTATGGCTGGAGTGCGGCGGAACGCGTCCGCCGTCTCGCTTACACGCTCGGCATGGGCCAGTTTGAGCGTGGCATCGACGAGGGACGCGCCCTGTATGGAGCGGTAGAGCGTCGCATTGGTGATGCTGCTCATTTCGATGGCGATGGTGATTTGCCATTGCATGTGATCACACTTGCCAAGCACCGCGATGACCTCGTGTCGATCCTTCACGATGCAGACGTCGACGAATGGCCAGGCAACAATTGGGACGATGCAGAAGATGACGATGCCTGAAGCACTAGGCGCTGACGCAAGAGTCACTCACCCACGCCACGGCGTGGGCCAAGTTATTGCCGATGCAGGAGAATTCGTTGTTGCGCGTTTCGGCGCGACGATCCAGCAGGTTCTTCGCACAGAACTCACGCTTGCTCGGTCGCTAGATCAAGCGCTGTCGACCGGGACTTTTGACGACAGTGCCGAGACTTTGATGCGTGCCAGCGCCATGGCAATCCGGTCCGTTAACGATCAGTGGGGGGTGTTTTCTCGATCACGCGTCCAGCTGCTCCCGCATCAACTCTGGGTTTGTCACAAGGTTAATCGAACTTTCCCGTTCCGCTGGTTGGTAGCCGATGACGTGGGGTTGGGCAAAACGATCGAAGCCGGTCTGGTGCTCATGCCTCTGGTTGCTCGGGCGCAAATTCGCCGCCTGCTGGTATTGGCACCAGCAAAGCTAGTGCCCCAATGGCAGAAACGCCTGCGGCAGATGTTTGATATCCGCCTGCAGGTCTACGATCGCTCCGTAGATACACCTGCTGTGGATTTCTGGGATACGGCAAACATGGTGGTCGCGTCGGTCCACACGCTGCGCCGGGAAGTCGCCGACGGACGGGCTGAAGGCAGCCGGTTTCTTGCGGCCGATCCTTGGGACGCGGTCGTGGTCGATGAGGCGCATCATTTGCACGCGGATGAACGCACGGGAGAGACCCTTTCCTTTCAGCTCCTTCGCGCGCTGGAGGAACGGCACAGAATCCGTTCTCTTCTTCTGTTCACGGGCACGCCACATCGGGGCAAGGACTTCGGCTTTCTGTCATTGCTGAGCCTCCTCGATCCGGATCAGTTCGGACCTGAGCACGACATCGACGAGCAACTGGCCAAGCTGCCGGATGTGATGATCCGCAATAACAAGGCGACCGTCACCGATCTCAAAGGCAACCGCCTTTTCACGCCGGTCACAGTGCAAACAAGGGAGTACGCCTTTAGCGCTGCGGAAAGCGCATTCTATGAAACGCTGAGTGCCTTCATCATTGATGGGCGAGCATATGCATCGACCCTCGATGGTCGGGCACAGTCGGCAAGAATGCTCTTGCTAATTGCGCTGCAGAAGCTTGCGGCGAGTTCTATTGCTGCGATCCGAAGCGCCTTGACCAAACGCCGCGCCAAGCTCGCAGATGTTGCTGAACAGGCACGTACGCCTTCTGTGTCCATAACGGAGGGTGATGACGACGAGACATTGGACGATCGCGCGCGGGCTGACGAAGAGGCGTGGGGCAAGATGCTCGCCGAACTGATGGAGGGCGAGATCGCTCGCCTGGATGAGCTGCTTGCGTTGGCTGCACCCATTCAGCAAGAGCGGAAGATCGAGCGACTAGTTGATCTCATCGCGAGCGATTTGCCCACCGGCGAGCCAGTGCTGCTCTTCACCGAATACAAAGCAACCCAGGCTCTCGTCGTTGATGCCCTGCATGCTCGATTTGGTCACGGTTGCTGCGGATTCATCAACGGTGATGAACGCTTGGACGAAGTCACCAAGGCGGACGGTTCGCGGGGCCCGAAAAGTTGGTCGCGCGATGCGGCAGCGGAAGCTTTCAACCAAGGCACGATCCGCTTTCTGGTTTCAACCGAGGCAGCGGGCGAAGGGATCGATCTTCAGGATCGCTGCGCGACGCTTATCCATGTCGACATGCCATGGAATCCCATGCGGCTTCATCAGCGTGTCGGCCGCCTGTCGCGCTACGGTCAGACAAGGCCGGTTCAAGTATTCATTCTGAGGAACCCAGACACGGTGGAGGCGCGCATTTGGGACCTCCTGAACGCCAAGCTCGAGCGAATCCAGCGCACTTTGGACGAGGCAATGGATGAGCGAGAAGACATCAGCCAGCTCGTCATTGGCATGACTGGTCCAAGCGCTTTTGAGAAGATTTTTGCTGCAGGCCAGACCCAGCCGCGAGAAAGCCTCGATCGGTGGTTCGACCGGGAATCTGCTACGATTGGCGGAGAAGACCTAGTCGATAAGGTCAAGACCATGCTTGGCAATGTCACTCGCTTCGACTTTGCCCAAGTTGGAAGAAATCTTCCGCAGGTTGATCTCCCGGATCTCGAACGATTCTTCTCGATGGTGATGGAATCGAAGGGGCGGCGCGTTTTCCGGAGGGACGATGGTCTAGACGTTCTGACGCCGGAGAAATGGGCCGACGAAGACTACGCCATGCAGGATCGGTACAAGGGGCTGCTGTTCGATCGCAATGCTCGCTTAGGCAATGGCGAAGGCCCAGTCCGTCTTGTCGGTGTGGGGCACACGCTTTTCGATCGAGCGCTCAAGGAAGGGGAAAACCTCCAATCGGCCCTGGCGACCTGCACGCGATTGCCCGCTCCCTTGCTTATCGCCTCAGTTGAGGATCAGGTTACTGGCCAGGACCACTCGGTTACCCGAATTATCCTAGGTGCTTGGCGCGATAACGCAGCTCAGATCCATGTTCTCCGAGACTGGGAAGTCCTTCAGTTATTGAACACGTTAGGTCGCTCGGACAATCCGAATCCGCCTGAAATCGACATCCCACAGATGCGGGCGTTAGAGGCTGATCTCCTTGATGCAATGTCGCAAAGTTTGCCGACTGTCGCGGACATGATGACCCGTCCAGGCATCCGAAGCGAGTTGATGCTCTTGCCGGATGAAGACGCTGATACCTGACGGCCTACACCGAATTGGAGGAGAGGCTGCGCACTCTCCGCTGCGGGGCCTGTTATGCTGGTTACCGCCCTCGTTTCTGCTATGTTCCAAGGAGCGGCGAGAGGAATGTGTTCATGAGCAACTTTGACATCGATACTGGCAACCGACCTGTACCCCAGAATTGGGAAGGTCTGTCGGAGCTTGATCAGGCGCTCCGCGAGAACCGCCTGATCGAGTATCGTATCAAGAAGTCCTGGGCCGACCCTTGGGGGCGTAAGCTGACGATCATCGGGGTCTTCGTCATTGTTGCCGTTTTCGCATTTTTAGCTGGTGCGTCATTCGGACTGTGGTGATCTTTGCAGATCACCACTCTTTTACGTCATCCGCTGCCTCTGCACTGGCGCCTTGGGCTCCCCTTGTAACGGCGTCGAGGCGTCCGGTAGATTCGCTGATCCTTTGGCGACCAGCAGCCTGAGCCCTCTGAACCTCTTCGTGGAGATCGCCGGCGCCCACCTGGGGCACTGAACCGGACGCCCCTCCGCCAGTCTGTGCCCGCCCGCGCACCGACCCTGCGCCAGAGAATGCCGGACGGGATACGGACTGTCCGGGGGTCAGGACGAGGCGATCGTCGATGCCGTCGCGAAGCTGCTCGGCATAACTTTCAATGAACTTGGCCTGCAATGCCTGGCCGTCAGGGCTGAGCTGGAAGGTCACGTCATCGAACCGGGCATTTCCATAGAAGTCACGATTGCTTTCGATCTCGGCCAATCCCCATTCGCGGTAGGCTTGGGACAGATTGAGACTGCCTGCAGCGCTGTTTCCCTCGAAGAAGGATGCCTGGCTCTCGAGACGATTGGCAAGCTCCTCGGCCCGGCGGGCTTCGATTGTGAAGCTCTGCGCTTCCGTCAGAGAAGCATTCATCCCGCTCGCGGTGCTTGAGATCGACGAGCTTGATGAGGTGCTGACCGAGCGGACGAACCCATCGCGGGTGCTCGACCAATTGCGGCTGTCGGACATCTGGGACAGGCTCCCAAAGATCCGGGAACGGTCTTCGGATGCGATGCCGAGGTCGCTGTCGGTCCACGTGCGTGTCCCACCGCCCTTCGCTCCTACGCTCCCAGAGAGCACGCCATTTGAAATTCCGGCTTTTGCCCCGGCCTCGCCGCCGAGGAACCAGGCCGTTGAAATGTCATCGGCCGCTCTGCGGGAAAGCCCGAATTGCCGCTGCAGACTGGTCGATGCCTGTTCGACCTCGCTGAATGCCGTCTGGATGCTGTCGGAGTTCGAGGTGCCGGTCGCGCTCTCGAAGGATTCGCCTCGGCTGAACTGGTCCCTGAGTTCACGGAACTTCGTGACGGCGCTGGTCGTCGATTCCGTCGCGACATTGGCAAAAGTCTCGCTGTTGGCGCGGGCCTGCGATGCCATCGTCGAAAGCCGCGCTGTGAATTCCTGGCCCAGCGTCGGCGTGAAAGGATAGCTGGAGGTCGGGATCTGATCGTAGCTGCCATCCGGGAAGCTGGTGGTCATCGAGCCGGTGTCGCTGAAAGTCCGCATCTGCGGTGCGCCATAGGTGAAGCTCGGAGCAATCGTGCCTTGGGCGAACTGACGGGTGAGGACGCTCGAGTTTTCGAAGCTGGTGTTGCCGAGCGAGACATTGCCGGTGCTCGCCTCTCGGGCCGCTTCTTCCGCCGCATTCTGGCTCGGGTTGAGGTAGCTCGTCGCGTGGTGCGAGATCGCCATGGCGCCCTTGGCCACACCCCCTGCCAGGAACGGGACCGAGGCGATGAGGTAGCCTGCCAGCAGGCCAATATCGCTGTTCACGTCAACCATGCCGGTAAAGCTTGCAAGGCTGAGGCCGTTGCTGCCCGTGACCGCGCTCATGTCAGCCGCGCCCTTGTACATCAGCATCATGTGGAGGATCACGAACAGCGGTCCCCAGGCCGCGAGATAGAAGAAGCCCGTCACATAGCCCTTGAGTGCGACCGGCCCCGTCTTGGGAAGCAGGAACAGTGGGAACAGCACCGGGAATAGGGCGTAGAACAGCACGGTCAGAACGACGTTCAGGAGCGGGACCCACTTCATCGCGTTGCTTGCGATCGAACCATAGGTCCGCTCGGTTTGGATGTCGGCGCGGGTCTGGGCATAGACGTCGACATTGCCAGCGCCGCTGCTGCCGGACATCGAGTGCATGGCCTGGCTCATCGCATTGATCGTCAACGTCTGCTTGAAGATCTCGGTCGCATTCGCTGAGACCCCGGTCAGATACTGATAGGCCACCGGCAGATCGGCGAAGAGCTTGGCCTTGGCGAGCGCGGCTGTCTGGTTGGGGTAGAGCTGGCGGCCGAACACCGAGCCCATCGCATCGACCAGCCCGGCCCACTGGGCATTCAAGGTGTCATAGGCATCGCGGCAGGTGACAATGTTCGAACTCACCTGGCCAGTGGTCGCATCGCGGGTCAGGAATCGTTGGGCGCGTGCCTGGCTGCCCGGCGCGATCGTCGCCCAGATGTCACCGGTCTCCGCCAGCTCCTTCATCGAGTAGCGGCCGAGAAGGACGTCGTAGAACACGCATTGCCGGAAATGCTCGTCGAGATTGGCGGCGAACTCCGGATCGGAAATCCGCAGGGATCTGGTCGCATCGTAGAGCCGTGCGCCGTAGATCATGCCGTTCTTCGAATAGTTGAGATCGCCCGGCAGGCCGAACACCACCTCGGCCGATCCCGTCAGATAGTCGCCGACCTGGCTGGTAAAGCTCGCCATCAAGGCTAGGCCCAGTGGCACATTGCTGACATTGGCAGGCGCAAGGCTGGGGTTGAGCCGGTCGGTCACATGGACATCGAGCCGCGGCACCATCAGGCAGGAGTAGATGAGCGTGGCGCCGAGAAACCAGTTGATCCAGGCGCGCCAGTCCTGATTGAACGCCAGGGTCAGGGCGGACAGGCCAAGGCCCATCACCATGACTACCTGGAGTAGGCTTTTATAGCCGCCGTTGCCGGTCCAGGCAGCGACTGCCTGGAACACGTTGACCAGATAGTCGCCGCCGCCGACCGTGAAAATCTCGACCATATCTATTGTTCCGCCTGGATGTGGTTGGCCCGGTCAGTGGGTGAGGGCGCGGCTCTGGACGCCGCGCGACCAGTCCAACGATGCGGCCATTCCGGGTGACATCGAGGCAGCCAGCACGTTCTCGATGAACGCCGTCTTCTCGATGATCTGCAGCACCGCATTGACCTTGAGATGCGTGTTGGCCTGCCGGTCAGCGAGTGCCTGACGCACGACATTGACCTGGTTCTGCCACATCGCGATCTTCGCTTCGTCGGCCCCGATGAAGCTCGACATCGATCGGCCGGCCTCGCTGACGATGCGGTCGAGCACGGCAAACAGCAGGTCGACACTGGCGATCTCGGCCAGGGTCTCGCGGTCGTCGGTCGGCATGCCGCGGCCATAGGCCGCCTGGACGGTCAGGATCTTGTAGAGCGGGATGGAGGCGACCTGCAGCAGTTCCTTCTGCTCTTCGCTGATGGCTGTATCGTCGCGGATGGCTTGAACCATCCCGCCAATGAGCGCCGCCACGCGCGGCCGCAGCGCTTTCGATGCCGGCAGGCTCAGCGATTTGAAGCCTGGGTCGAGGCACTTCTCGGTCTCATCGCAGTCGAAGATCAAGACGTTGCCGTTCGTGGTACCGTCCAGCAGAGAGGTTACGAGCGTCGACGAGGCTTCGCCGACGATCGGCACGAACTTGCCCGGTTCATTGTCCTTGGGCGGCACGTAGATGATCGTGCCCAGCAGCGTCATCGCATATTCGGCGAGCTCCTCGTCGAACTGGCCGCTGGGCGAGAAGAACGCCGACTTCTTGAGGATCGTCCAGGTGTAGTTTCGGGGTACGCCAGGATTGACGTCATCGTACTTGCCCGAACCCTGTGCGGTCGTGCTCGAACGCTGCCCCTTGGTGCCGCAGCCGTGCTTGGCTGCGGCATAATCGGTGAAGATGCCTTCGGAGTTGCCGATGGCTTCGCAGATCGCCTTGTCGGCAAGGTCGCCCTTGGGCCAGATCCCGCCCACCAACCCTTGCGCCATCTCGCAGGAGTTGATGTTGAGGTTGTTCATGAGCTGAGCCTTCTGGCTGAACTCCTGCATGATCTTCGAGCATTCCGGACAGACCGTGTCGATCGCCAGGCTGAAGGCGAAGCCGACGGCATTGTTCGCGACGGCCTTCAGCATCGCGACGATCTCACTCGCGTTGATGAAGCTGAACGAGCCGGCGAAGATGTCGATGCCGCCGCACCCAGCACGGGCGCGCGGCAGCTGGAGGTTCGCGATGTTGGTGGTCTTCTGCGGGAAGCGCGTCCAGACATTGCCGAGGCTGTAATAGCCGGCTGACTGCCCCTGGAACGCGGTCGGCCCGTTGACGTTGGCTGCGCCTCCGACGTCGTTCAGAAACGAGTCCATCGAACTGCCAACGTCCGCCGATGCGCCGGATAGCGGGAGGGTGAGGGGAAGGGTGGCTGCAAGGATCGCAGCGACGACTCTTTTCATCCTAGTAGTCACGTCCAGCTTCCTTCGATGTGAGGAGGTAAATCCGGTCCTGAAGCTCGTCGGCGCTCATGACGCCGTAGCCGATCGGAATGGGGCGACCGGTCAGGGCGTCCCAAAGCACGACCGCTGGCGTGATCTTGGGCTCCAGGCCCATGCGGGTGCGCTGGTTGGTCTCGACCGTGTAGTTCGGAAAATGGCGCGATGGGCCGCCATCGGTCGAAATCGCCCGCACGGCGATGTGCCAGGTCGAGGCAACGCTCTGCACGATCGGCGACATGACCTCGCAGGCGCCGCAGCTCTGGGCGAAGAAGTAGAAGAGCCCGTAGCGCTCGGAGAGCTGGGCCATTGCCGCGTTCCGTTCCGCGCTGCGCGAATCCTGCCACTGGCGCTTGCCGAGCGTCGAGACCGGGCGCTGGAGCGTGTAGTCGAGCTCGGGATCCTGCCAGATGGCCCGTTGCCAGACGTCGCTGAAGAGCGACGCCCGGTCGAGCTGGGCCCGCTGGAACCGGATGTAGGCCGTCACATTCCCGGGCGTGGGCTCGAGGATCGCCTTGGCCTTGAGCTCCCGCAAGGTCGCCGTGATCGCGTCAAGCTGGCTCGTGGCGCTGGCCGCCGGCGCGGGTGCCTGCTGTTCCGGCGGTTTGGGCCGGTTGCAGTAGAACCAGTACCCAAGCCGGCGCTCCTCGCAGTAGAAGCTGTCCTGCCGCTCGCTCGTCTCGGCGCGTGGTGGCGCATCGGTCTGGGTGGTGGCCGTCTGCGCGTTTGCGGGCGGAAGGAATGAAGCGGCATTGGCAATCGCGCAGGCGGCAAGCAGCCGCCACGCGGCCTTACTGGCGTGCGCGGGCATAGTAGTCCTCGATCTTCTGTTGGATGTCCTGGGTGGCCTGCAGTTCGTCAGGCAGACGGGCGGCGTCGGTGAACTCGGCATAGACTTCGCTGAAGTCCATCCGACTGAGGTCGAGCCGGGCGAACTCGTCGATGGTGAAGCCCTGGCATTGCTCGGTCTTGGGCTTGCCCCAGGGCTTGTTCAGCTGCTGGCGGCCTTGCTCCTGAAGGATCCGGGAAAGCTTGGACTCGAAGCAGCAGTAGACCTTCTTCTTGGTCAGGCAGACGCCGAGGAAGCTGTCCGAGCAATAGGTGCCGACATAGGCGCACAGGCCCTGGGCATCGCGCTGGTGGAGCAGCATCTCCTCGCGGCTGCAGCCGAGCGCGACGAGCAGCTGGATACCGGGGATGAGCGGGAAGCCCTTGCCCTTGCAGCAGTTGAGCACACCGAAGACCTTGGACGAGCAGGTGTTGCGCGTGCCCTTGAACAAGGTGAGCGTGTCGGGATCGAACTCACGCTGGGCCTGCGCCATCGCATTGAGCGCGACAGCGGCATCCTTGAACTCGTCGTTGGCCTCGCGCTGGATGGTCTCGCACGAGCCATCGATGCAGTAGACGTCGCCGTCGCAGATGAATTGGTTGGTGCTCGCGGGCTGGTCCGGGACAGGGCAATCATAAACCCGCTCCCAGGTGCGACAGGGCTCGCCTGCGAGACAGTCTTCGCGCACCAGCTTGCAGCCCGGAGTGGCTTCAAGCGTCTGGCAGTCCTGAGCCTGCGTGAACTGTGCGCAGCTGTAGCTGCGGCTCCAGGCCCAGCAAGGCTGTGTCACGGCGATGCCATCGACAATGCGGGTCACCGGATCGCTGTCGGTGCAAGTCTCGGTGTCCTGCTGGCATGAGTTGTTGGCCACGAGGCCAGCACACTGGCTTTCATCGCGTGTGGTCGTGACGACGTTCTCGCCGGTCACCGTATAGGGCGTGGCGCCCTCCACCGGCGCGGTGCAACTGACGAGATCAACCCTCAGATCGCCGGAGTTGCAGCCCCAGTAGATCCCGAAATAGGGATCGCACAGGTTGATCGGATAGGACTGCGTGACCGTGCATTGCGGCGCGGGGTAGCGGTTGCAGTTGTAGACCGAAGCCGGGTCGACCCCGCTGCCGCCCACGCAGTAGTAGCCGTAGACCTGACGCTGCTCGACCCGCGCGGTCAATGTCACGGGGCAGGTCCGGGTTTCCTGTGCCGCGGTGTAACCGACATTGCAGGTCGCCATGTAGCGCGCCGCAGTTCCGCTGGCCGGCGGCAAGGGCACGCAGCGCCCCTGCGAGCCGCCAATGGCCATCCCGCTCGTATAGGCGAGCGGGTCATCGCTGATCACATTGCTGCGCGCGATCGTCGCATCGAGATCCTGAGGGGCAAACCGGGCCCGCTGGTCCATCGAGTCCCGCATGGCTTTGTAGCCGGTACTTGTGGTGGCCTGGCTAGCCGCTTCGCGGCTCATCCGGTCCGGATCGTCGAAA
The DNA here is from genome assembly GCF_057401805.1 of Sphingopyxis sp. 550B. NCBI lineage: Bacteria > Pseudomonadati > Pseudomonadota > Alphaproteobacteria > Sphingomonadales > Sphingopyxidaceae > Sphingopyxis > Sphingopyxis sp. 550B. Next base: position 2,247,357 of record NZ_CM171610.1, read on the forward strand.
TATCCCGACTGACTTGGTGTGCCGCCGAAATTGGGGATGCGACTTGCGTCAGGATTTGTCGTCGCCACGCTTTGCGCCGAGGCCGCCTTGTCTCGCCCGAAAGCCTTGCCGTCTGCCTTGGCAGCATCGGTGGTGGTCTGGGCGTGAAGCGGTCCGGTCAGGGTGAGCAGGAGCGCGCACACGCCAGTGAGAGAGAGGACTGGTCGTTTCATGGAACCTGCCTTTCAAGACGGGCAAGGTGCTGGGCTGCGAGCAAAGCGCCAGGGCCACCGCCACGCGCGAAGGTCTCGAGCGCGTAGGCTGCGCTGACATTGCCGCTCATCCGGTCGTGGGGCGGGACCTGCGTCCGGCAATCGAACCCGTCGCACAGATCGAAGTCGCTGTTGGTGACGACGTAGGTGGGCACGGTCTCGATCCCGAAAGCACGGAAAAGCCGCGGGTCGATACCGACGCCGTCCAGCTGCTCGCCGGGCTTTGCGACTTTTGCCAATGCGTCCGTCAGAGCCTTGGCGCTGTTGCCAGGCAGACCGCGCAGGGCGACGATGCCGCCCGCCTTGGCCACGTCGTCTATCATCGCGCGCAGCGCCGCTGGCGGCATCGAGAGCGAGGCAAAGGCGATGAACCTCGGCGCTTCGCCCATGCCTTCGCTTGCCATTGTGCCGGCATCGGCAACCATCCGGTCGAAATCGAAGGTGCTCGGCCCATCGGGCTTCGCACTTGCGACGGCCTGACGGGTGTAGCGGCGGCCATGCGCATCAGCCTCGTCGGCGCTTGTTCTGGCTTCCCGTGCGAGAGCCTCAGCCCTTGCGCGAGCATTGGCAGAGAGCGCGTCGGCATCGCTGGCGCCTGCGCTGGCGCGTGCCCGGATGGCCGCAACATCGAGGTCCGGTTCGGCTGTCTGCGCTGATGCGCCAGCCAGAGCGGCGAGGCTCGAAAGCGAAGCGACTACAAGAAGATGAGGAAGTGTTGTCATAGCGCGCAGCAGTTCCGCTTGCGCCAGACCAGATAGCCCATGTCCTCGCCAATGGCGGGATAGACCTGGCCTGCCGACATGAAGGTGGTGGAGGCACCAATGGGCGCGCAGGCATAGCGGCCCTTGGTCTGCGGATTGGGATTGGTGGCCTGGAAGCGGTACTGCTGCTTGCGCATCACCGGCATCAGGTACTTGCCGCAAAGCCCCTTGCTGCCCATCGTCCCCCAGGCGACGAGTTCGCGGTGGAGCTTGTAGGAGAAGCGGGCGAGCGCGAGCCGCGAGGCCTGGACATGGCCAATGGTCGCCGACACGTTGCCGTTGAGCGGATACATCGTGCCCTGGCAGCCCGCGCACCAGAACAGCTCATCGGTCGGCAGCTTGGCCGTTGCCGCCACGCAGTCGGCCGCGCAGGCTGCAAGCGCCAGCGGATTGGCGAACAGGACCGCCTCGGGGTTGATGATCGCAGTGAGTTCGCTGTCCTGCCAGAGTGGATCAATCTCGGTGATGTAGAGAATGTCGATCGAGCCGGACTCGAGGCACAGGAAGTCGGCAACGATCTCCATCCAGTAGATCAGCGGATAGGCATACCAGTGGACATGCCACTGCGAGTTGTACTGGGTGTTGCCGCCGACCGCCGATGGCCCGGCCATCGACTTGAAGCCGATGTCGAACCCCGGATCGAGCTTCATCCCGCCCAGATTGACGAAGCACCACGGCTTCATGCTGACATCGGCAAGCCGGACCGGCTCCCAGAACCCCATGGCAATCCCGGGCCGCAGCCCGCACAGGCACACCGGCAGAGCGGGGTTGTTGGTGTCGGGCCGACTTGACGGCCAGATCTTCAGGCCTCCGATCGAAATCGGGAAAAGGCACGACCAGCAGATGTCCGTGATGGGATTGACGAACTTGCCGGTGCAGCGGCCCGGACCGGCCGCAGCCTGGGCAGGCGCGCTGGAGATGACGCTCAGGCTGGTGAGCAGAAGTGCTCCGCAAAGCCATGACAAAAGACGATGTTTTCTGCTCATGATGGCGCCCGCTCTTTGGGGGTGACCGGCTGTTCGGTGATGAGAAGCGCGCGGCCCTGCTGCTCGACGGTTGCGGGCACCGCGCGAATGCCGAAGTGCTTCACCAGCGTGCCGCCCTGATCGAAGTAGAAGCGCCGCTGGCGGGCTTTCATGAGTTCGAGCGGCGCGCCCCGCACGAGGATGAGCTTGGCCTTTGTGCTGGCATAGCGACGGATCGCCCAGGCGAGCTGTGCCGGGTCGTCGCCATCGAGGAAGACGAGGGGAGCCCGGAGCGGCACGGTATCGAGCGGATTGACGCGCGTGCCTGCGGCGATGATGAGCCGGCCCTTATCGTCAGCAATGTCGCGCTCGACGGTGATCGTCGGATCGAAACGCCAGCTGCGCAGCGCCGAGGCGAGGGCGATACCCGCGACTGGCTCAGGCCGGTTGACCCGGGCGATCGTCCGCCGCTTCAGCTCCTCATTGAGACGGGCGGTCTCGCCGGTCTTCTCGAGCTGCGTAAGCCTGGCATGGATCTGCTGGAGCAGGTCCGGTTCGACCACTGGCCAGACCGTGCCGTGCTGGCCGTAGTCGCGAGCCATTGCCTGGGGTGCTATGGCGAGCGCAAGCGCGGTGGCGCAAACGGGCAAGGTGAGCAGCCTCACAGGATCGGCCTCCCGACCCCGAGAATGCGTGGGCCGCAAATCCAACCGATTGCGGCGTAGCGGCTGTCGAAACCGTCCTTGTGTTCGCTTGTGACGAAATAGCAGCCTTGCGGAACGCGGCCCGTCGGGCCGAGCGCGAGGGGTTCACCAAGGCGGCTCGTGAGCTTGGCCTTGGCGACAGCCTGCCCATTGACGAAGTAGGTGCGGTTTTGCTCGGTGACGATGTCGCCCGGCACGCCGCTCACCCGCTTACCGAACGGCTTCGGCTCCGCCCCGAAATGCTTCACCAGCAACGACGAAGCAGGCGGATCGAAAAGGATGATATCCCCGCGGTGCACGGCCGCTCCGCGCGTCACCCAGAGGGCCCAGTAGGGCAGGCTGGGGCTCATGTTGATCATGAGCGCGTGGCCCTGAGCGAAGGCGGCGAGCGAGGAGAGTGCCAGCGCCCCGGCGCCAAGCCCGCCCCAAAGCAACAGACGGCGCGCGGACGCAGAGCGGATCAGGCGATCAGCGGGCTGCATCGGGAATGGCTCCCATCCGGCGCACAACATCGGCGCGCACAGATTGCGTCAGGTCCGGCGTGCTCCCGGCGACCACGGCTTCGGCAACGAGGACCGTCCGGCCCTCGCGGCCAAGCTTCTGCACAGAGGCTTCCACGGCCTTGAGGTAGGCCTGAACGCGCAGCCTGGTCTCCTCTGGCGGCCGGCCGGCACGCGCTTCGGCTTCGATGAAGTCGCCCATGATCCGGCTCAGCTGGATCGTGACGACCTCGCGCTTCGCGACGGTGAGCAGCTTGTCGGTCACCCAGACGCCCCACAGGACCTGGCCGATCATGCCGACGCCGAGCACGACAGCGGTGAGATTGATCGATGCCAGCCGCCTGCGAAGGTTTGATGTTGCCAGAATGTTCTTCACAGCTTTTCTCCCGAGAGTTCGCGGTCGAGATCACGGATGAAGCGCGGCATGCGCCACACGACGACTAAGGTGGCGAGACCGATCAGCACCAACTTGCACTGGTCGAGGAAGGTCACGCGCCGTGCGAGATCGGCCGCCAGGAAGCGGTCACCGAGGTTCGCGACTTGGGCGAAGAAGGCATCGGGATTTCCGCCCGACAAGAGCAGGAAGAAGAGCAGCGGCAGGCCCAGCGCCATCAGGTAGGACGAGCCCAGAAACAGACTACCGCGCAGAGCAATGTAGCAGCCATCGGCCATGCGCGAGCGCCAGGTCGGCACCGGCGAGAAGAGGGGCTGTTCGTCTTCGGGCGCATCGGGCCGGTCGAAAGGGGTGACGAGATGGAGAGGCATGGAAATAGGGATCCTTTGATCTGGGGATGTCAGCGATTGGCGAAGGCGATGCGCTCGATGGCATCGGCGAGCTGGTGGCCGCGGGCGATCTCGGCATCGATGGCGGCGAAGGTCTGGGGCGAACTCGAGAAGAGCGTTGCCGAATAGTCATCGAGCACGAGCCGCCCGATCGCCTCGGTCTCCGGGCCCTTGATGAACACCTCGGAATAGTCGCTCCCGGAGCGCTTGAGGCTGCGGATCAGCGTCTCGGTCCGATCATCCATATCGAGGCGCTTGCTCGCCTTGAAATCGGCGATCGTCTCCGGCTTCTGCTGAAGGATCAGCATCCAGTCGCTGTTCTCCAGCGCTGCCGTCGCCCCGTCGGACTTGTAGTAGTCGTTGAGCGACTGTGTGGCGGTCGCGAGGGCGCCGCCATATTTCCGGCAGGTGCGGGCATAGGTTTCGACGAATTCACCCATCGAACCGCCCTTCAGCATCGACCAGGCTTCATCGATCAGCAGCAGCTTGCGCAGCGACCTTGGGCTGCGCGTCATCGCCTGGCTGGTCATGAACATGATCGCGGAGAGGACCACGCTGCGCAGGTCTTCCCGGCTCGCGAGGTCGGACATCTCGAACACAGTGAAATCCGCATCAAGGTCGAGACTGGCCTGGCCTTCGAAGAAGGCGCCGTAGGTTCCGCCAGCCATGTAGGGGGCAAGCGCAGTCGCAATGTCTGCGGCCGTGTCATGGCCAAGAGTGGCCAGCATCTCGCCGACGGTCGTGACCGTGGCCGCCGCGCCATGTTCCGTCCAGACCATGTTGACTGCCCGGTCGATCAGCCCGCGCTCGGTATCGGTCAGCTTCGCGCTGTGGCGGGCCATTTGCCCAACGATCGCCTTGATCATCCCGAAGCAGTCGAGGCGATAATCCTCGTCCTCGGCGGCGCGGGCTGCGTCGATCATCGAGAAGGGGTTGAGGCAGAAGCCCGCTTTCATCGTGAACTCGACAAAGCGGCCGCCCTGCAGCTTGACCGAGTGCTCGAAGCTGCGGCCGTCGTCGATCACGACCACTTGCGCGCCGGCGCCGCGCAGCGCGGCGCACATCTCCTGGAGCAGTACCGACTTGCCGGATCCCGACTTGCCGCAGATCGCGACATTGTGGTTGCCCGCCTCGTTCTCGAACGGCGACCAGAAGAAGGGCTGCCCGCGCCGACCGACGAACAGCAGGTGAGGGTGGGCGCTTCCGAGATACTCGCCCTGCATGGGCGCGATATTGGCTGCCGTGGTCGACAGGACGGTTTTGAACCGCTTCAGCCGCTCCATGTCGGCGCCGAGCCCGTCGGCAAGCGTCAGCGGCATGGCGGCGAGCAGTCCCTGGATCTGCAGGTAGCGCTCGTCGGTGAGGTCCCAGCCTGCTGCCTTGTAGATCGACTTGATCGCGCGTTCGTGGCGGTCGCCCTGGCCCAGCGGCGAATAGGTCGTCACGCCGTAGAACACCCGCACGAGGCGGCGACCTTCCTGGAGCTCGGCCTGAACATGTTGCCACTCGGCCGCCTGCTCGCCGATCCGCGGCAGGAACCTTGCGCTGCGGGTACCGGCGAGGCTGGTTGTCCGCATGAACTTGAAGCCGGCTTTGGCCGATGCTGCCTCCTGGTCCGGATAGACGAGACACAGCATGGTGGCGGCCGGGCAGGGGAAGCGCAGCTTGTCGGTGAACAGGTCGCCGATCAGCCGCGCGCATTCCCAAGGAGCCCAGCGCGACGGCATATTGCGCACAGCAAAATGCCGGACATCGAAAGCATCGGGATAGACGGTCCCGATCTCGGGCACCCCATCATTGACCTTGCCGGTGGGACGGAACCGCTCGGTCACCAGACGCATGCGATCCTCTGCCACGACCAGTTCGATGTCGTGGCGGATCGCCTGGGAGGCGATCGGATCGTTGGGGTTGTAGGGCACCGCGTCGTCCTGCGGCGCGGTGGTGGGCGAGGTCAGATCATCGATGACCGTGATCAGCGCTTCCGGCCCGACTTCTACCACGCCGAGGTTCAGCGACTTGAGCATCGCCATCAACCCCTCGCGGGTTTGCTTGAGATCTTCGTTGCTGACCGCCTTCGATGTCGGCACGCCGACTGATACGATGACCTGGTGATGCCGTGCATGGAACGGCGCGTCCGCAGAGCCGGATTCCCAGACGAGTGAATAGAGCCGCCGCGCCCGGTGGCGGGCAATCGCCTCGTACACCCCTCCCTGGATGTACCGTGGCGCGAACCACGGGGCGACAATCCGGCTGATGCGGGGGCTCGCGAGGTGCAGCACCTGCAGGCACGCGCCGGCTGGCAAGCCTTCCGAAAAGAACTGCCCGAGGATTTCCCCGGTGCGCTCGTCGGCTCCGATCAGCGGCGTGACCGACAGGATAAAGCCTTTCGAGCGTGCATTGAAGTACAGCCGGGTCGCTGGATCATAGACCCGGTAAGGCAGCCAGTCGGAGAGCATATCGACCATCAGCTGCGGGCGACCCTTCTCTGCGTGCTCGGCATCACCCAGCAATCCGCTGAGCAACCGATCAATGACGGACTTGAGTTGCTCGGCCATCACTTGGGTTCCTTCGACTGCGAGGTGCTGGCCATCGGCTGTTCGCCGGTTCTGGCTACGGGGCGGATTGCAGCCTTTGCGGCTTCAATGGCTGCTGCGCTCGGGAACACCGGAGTGCTCTGGCTGGCCGCAGGCCGAGGGGTCCGATCACGCGGGGGAGGCGACGTGTCGAACCCCTCGACCGCCGGTGCCTTGGCACCGGCAACGGCCTCGCGCGCCGTGGAGGGGAGGACCAGCGGCGAGGCATCTGAAACTGCATTTTCGGAACTGGGGGCATCAGTCCCCAGGGTGTCAAAGGCGCTGGTCCCGTCCGTGGGCGCGGACGAGAAGGGCGACGCAAGATCGACAGTAGCATCCGAGTGTCCGTCTGCGTCTTCGTGTGTCGACGCAGCTTGAGCGGCCTTCAACTGCCGGCGGACCTGGCGCATCACGGACCCGCTCTTGTCCTCCCCCGCCTTGCGGCGCAGCTCGGTTGCCCAGCGCGGGTTGTCGACGACCGTCCAGGCGACCGCTTCATCATGGAGCGTTCCTGCCTCATCGATATGCGCTGGGAAGACGACCCGCAGGGTCCGCTCCGCCGTACGCGTGGTATCTGCATCCACCACGCCCGACCGGGGGCGTGTCTCGGCATGAGGCGTCGTGCCCGGCGACAGATTGTTCGTCGCCTTGGCATCGATGACGTGGGCCGGCGCGCAGTCGCCTTTGGGCGCCCGGCAGGTGAAGTCACCTTCGACATTGGTGCCGAACGTGGCGCAGCCACTGGCGAAGCCGGCCAGACAGGCGCAGGCGAGGAGACGTGTCGGAAACCGCATGGGTTTATCCTTTCGGAGCTGGGGTGGGGGCAGCGCGCAGGAATTCCCGGAGCACTGCGGCAGGGCGGTAGCCTTCGAGAACGGCGCCATCGGCGGGGCGCACGATCACCGGCGTGCCGCCAAAGCCGTGAGCCCGCGCGAAGGCCTCGTTGGCATCGAGGCCGCTCGTGTCGCAGGGTTTGGGATTGGCGAGCGCGAGGCCCGAATAGGCCATGTGGAGGGCGACTTCGGGGCGCGGCGAGCACAGCACCCGTTCCGCATCGCGGCGGCTCTCAGCCCCGAAAATCGAGATCGGCCGTTCTTCGACCCGCGCCCCGATCGCCTTCAGTTCCGCCTCAAGCTTCTTGCAGTAGCCGCAGTGGAAGTCCGAGAAGACGACGACGCGTGGACCATTGGCAGGGCCCCAGGTGATCGCGCCGCTCGGGGGAAGTTTGCCGAGCGGAACATGGCGCGGTGCCGTACTTCGGGCAGACGCTGCGTCGGGGCTCGGGCCGCCTTCTGCTTGCGTCTCGGGATTGCTGCGCCGCGCAGCGCCTGCCGCCAGCAGATCCGGATTGAGGGCAAGCAGCCGCGCAGCCGTCAGATCCTGACGGGCTTCCATGTCGTAGACCCGGCCGATCACCAGGTATTTCGCAGCCCGGTCGACATAGAAGAGCGTCGATTTGGACGCGACTTCGCACAAGCCCCCAAGGCCTTTGCAGTTGATCGCGTCGATCGGCGTCTTGGGCAGGCGCAGCTTGAGTGCCTCACGCACCTTCGCCGTGTCCGGAGCGGCAGCAGGGGCTGCAAGGCTTGCTACACCCCATCCGGTCGCGGCCGACAAGACGATGATTGCTGCCAGCCCTGCGCTGGCACGCAACCAGCGGCGCCGACCATTGCCGTGCTCTAAAAGCGAGTTTTCGATCATTGGGAGTTCCTCACGTAGACGCCGTCGAGGAACACGATCTCGACATCGATGCCGGTCGGCATCTCGACGACGGGTTGGTACTGTTCGGCGCGCTCGATCAGGTATTTGCTGACCGTGTCGGCGGCATCGGCGGCGCCTTGGCCAAGCCCGCCACCGAGGATGTCACCAGCCGAGAGCTTGGAGCGACTGCCATCGGGGTTGGTCGTGACGCCGGAGAACACGCTGTTGGCGTTTGCGGAGAAGCCGCGCCCGAAACCGCCGACGATCCCGGCGAGCAATGCCTGGCTGACGAGGCTGCCTTCGCGGCTCACGACGCGACCCCGGACCCCGGACTTGCCAGCGAAGCTGATGAAGCCCTTGACCTCGCTCACTGCGACCCGGCCACCAGGCTGATCGCAGGTCATGCGGGCAAGCTTCACATAGACCTTCTCGCTGCTGAGATCCCCGCGAGCCGCGCCGTTGACAACGCAGCCCTGGATCCGAGTGGTCAGAACCTTCCCGTTCTGCATCACCGATCGGGCCGGGCCGGTGATCCTCAGCACCACGGGCAGCGGATCGGTCTGGCTGGCGACGCCCGCCGAAGCATCGACGCCAACGATAACCCTGGCCGGCGCATAGGAATTGGGCGGCAGGTAATCAGGCGAGTCCTCGACGACGACCGGCGGCGCATCAGGGCGGCCCACCCGGAGACCGCTGCTCCCTGCCTTGTCAGAGCTGAAGCTCATCAGCTTCACCTCGCCAGGCGACGGGATCATGCCGCCCTGCGGGTCGCCCCCAGTGGACACAGCACCGGGCTGGGACGAACGCCCCCGCGCGTCATAACCGCCCGCCTGCGGCCCATAGGCCGGTGGCGGTATAGCGGGTGCCGTCGTCGCCGGCTGTGCGGCTAGCCGTGTCTTGAGCTCGGCATTCTCTGCGGAGATGGCATCGATTGCAGCCTGCCCATCGACCCGCATGGCCTGGTTTTCGGCCTTGAGAGCGGCAAGCTGTGCCTCGATTTCCGTCCGCGGGATGCTTCCATCCTTCAGCGCCTTCTGCTCGCGCGTGACCGCATCGAGCCGGTTGCCATAGGTCGCGACGAACTCGCGCTGGGACAGATCGCGGTTGACCAGACCTGCCGTGTCGATCGTCTGCGCCGCATTGGGATCGCCGGTCTTGGCCTTGTCGTCACCGCCAAGGATGAACCAGCTCCCGCCGAGCAGCGCGAGCGCTCCCAGCGAGCCCAGCAGCAGCTTCTGACGGTGCGCAGTACGCGCGTTGAGTCCGGAAAGTTCGGACGGCGCCGCGCTCTCGGCCTGCAGAGGGGCCGGGCTTGGCGTATTGACTGCATCAGTCATGGCCGGTCTCCCCGTTTGCGCCGACAACAAAGGCGGTTGTGCTGGCCCCGGGTTCGAGCTTCGGCTCGGCAATCGAGACGGCGAGTGTGTCGCGGGGCGCGAGATCGCGCTCGGCCAGCGTGACGGGCTTCGACCCGCGATTGTGGACGCGGACCACCTTCCCGGTGAGGCTGGCACCGCGATAATCAGCGATGAGCTGAACCTCGAGATCGCCGACCCTTGCGGGCATGGCGGTCGACTGGCGGACCTCGTAGCCATCGACAGTGCGGTCGTTGGCCATGGCCTGGATGAGCCTTACGGCGCTTGTCTCGATCGGGGTTTGGCTCTCCCAGTCCGCCGCCCGGTTCTTCGCGATGGCGGGGTTGGTAATGAAGACCTGGGTCGCCGGAATTTGCTCAACCCGGCACGCGACCTTGTAGACGAAGCCCTTTTTCGTGGTGGCGAAGAAGCTGATTGCCCGGGCGGCGTAGGTTTCCGGAACCGACACATAAACGTCGCCGCGCACCGGCTCGTTGGTCACTGCAAAGTCGTTGTAGGGCGTGCCGGTCGAGATCTTCGAGACGCTGGCGAATTGGTCGTCGATCAATGCGAAGCGGGTCAGCTCGCGCGCTGAAACGCTGCACTCGATCCCGGCACCGTCAGCCGTTTGCTTGAACTGGTCGGCGGCATGAGCGGGGGATGCTGCTATGAGCAGAGCGGCCGCGCTCAGAAGTAGACCCCGTGTATGGGTCCCTTTTCGGTAAGCCATCACTGGGCCTCCTTCGATTTGTCCTGTGGGGGGAGCTGGGCGAACCCTGCCAGCGCCAGGCGCAGGCCGCGGTAAGTCCAGCTGAAGCGGAAGCGGCGCTCGTCACTCGCAATCACCTGCGCGCCGACGAAGGTCTTGAGGGTTCCGGTCACATCCGAGGTCAGCCCCTTCGGATCGACGCTCATCGACCGGATCACGAAAGCCTGGGTGACGTCTGAGCCCCGCTGCTCCTCGACAATCCGCACGAGCTCAGCTTTCAGCCGCCCATAGCTTGCGGGATCCGCTAGCTTCAGGATCTCGTTCATCCAGTAATCGAGGCCTTCGGGGCTGCGATTGAGGAGAACAAGTGCCGCATCGCGGGTGACGAGCTCGAGATAGTCGGCCTCGACCCCGGCGCTGCTCACCGTGAGTTGCTTGGGAACAGTTGGCACCAGCACGACCTCACGGTCGCGGGTGGCGGCAAGGCTCCCTGCGATGACCAGTGCGAGGCCGAGACCGGCACTGGTGAGCGCGAACAGGTTCCGCTGGCGCAGCAACGATTGCTGACGTTCGTGTGATATGTCGGAAAACATGGGCTTCCCCTCAACCGGCAAGCAGTCGGCAGTGAGAAGGCGGCGTTGCCTTGATGCCCAGAAATCCTGCAGGCAGATACCAGTATGCGGCATGGGCTACCCAGGAGCTGGCGCGTCCTGCTTTTGCCTTTCGCAATGCGAACCAGGCGCCGAAGGCGACTATGATGCCGATAAAGATATGCTGGGTGAGGATCCCCCAGGTGAAGGGGGCCAGCATTCCCGCGAACTCGTCGATGGTCCAGAAGCCGATCAGCTCCGGGTCATCAAGGCGCCGGGGAATGATGTAAGGGTCTGCCATGGCGCCGCCGCCTTCCCGTCCGACCGCTCAGATAACCGCGGTCACGACCGAGGTGACGATCGGAACACCCGTGCCGACGCCGATGCCGACGCCCACCGGAACGGCGACTTGGCCGAGCGAAAATCGCCCGGACGCCAGACCGATCAGGCCACCGGCGAGGCTGAGGACCGTGATGATCTTGCCGCCCGAACCTTCCAGGAAATCCGTGAATTTGGTGAGGGCAGGGGTGAAGGTCGTATCCGCGCCAGCGTAGGCGGCGCTCGCCGCAAGCGCCGCGACTGCGACCGGGATGGCAATGTTGAGGGTCTTGCCGAGACCCTTGACGCTGGCGCGCCGGGGGAGGGTGAGAGACTGCATGTGAAGCTCCGGTTGGAGGGGTGGTCACAGCGTTCTTGCGTTCGCTGTGTGTTCCACATGCATCTAGGAAGCGATCGTAGGAAAGGGTTGGCATCCGATCCGCTTTGGAGACGGATGGATGCGGACACATTTTTCAGCGCTCGTCGGTCTTCAACAGCAATAATGACTATAATATAGGGTTTTTATGTCGAAGATCGCCGCCGGATACGCCGTGATCCGCCGACGAGTCGGGCAGAGGAACTGATTCGCCTTTAAACGAGATGTTCCACCTATGTTCTTTTCATTTTCCTACATGGGATGCTTCGCGTTATGCCTGCGAGTCGCACCAGTGCAGAAGCTAGGAGACAACCATGTACCATCCAACTGCCGCCGCCAGACCGGCCAATGAAAGCCTGGCTCGGGTGCTCGCCCATGCGATCGATGCCGCAGGCAAGCCCCGCCACAGGATCGCCAATGAATGTGGGATGCATCGCGAGACCCTGCTTCGCGTTGCGCGTGGTGAGCGGCCCATCGGGCTCGACGAAGCAGCTCGTGTGCTTGCCGCCTGTGGAGCTCACCCGCGAGCCAGCATGATCCTCGCTCTCGCCGGGCAGGAAGATCTCGCTTGCGAGTGGATGCATGGCGAGATGGGCGAGTTTCTCGAAGAATTCTTCACCAGCCTGCCCGTCCATCTTCAGCGGACCCTCGGCCGCCGGATCGAGGACCTGCGGCCTAGGTGGGCCAACGGCACCTCACAGCTCGTGGCGCGAATGCTCGCCAAGCACATCGATGATTTTGTGGGCCGAGACATCGCGATGTCGCTGTCGCGGTAAGTTCTTGAGTTCGGAGGGGACCGAACCTTGCGAATGAGATCAGCAATGCCACATGCAACACAAGATGAAATGCGCACGCATCAACCGTCCGAAGCGGTGCCGCCGGCACGGCTTCTACGCCTGCCCGAAGTCATGGCGCGCGTGGGGTTGCGGCGTTCGGCAATATACCAGCGGATGAGTGAAGGACGTTTTCCCAGGTCCCGATCATTGGGCCCGAAATGCGCAGTCTGGGTTGAGACGGAAATCGACGCTTGGATCGCATCGATCGCTGAGACGCGGTAGGAGTGGAATTGTGCGTGATGGGTAACCTATCACGTTTCGCTTGACTCTTTGGTTGTGATACGTCACATATCACTTCCATAGGAGATCGGCATGGACATTCCCTCAATCGAAGCGCTTGAGCATAACTTGCGCGAGACGCTGGTACTTAAGGCGGAAGAGCTCGCTGTTCTCGCGGGCGGTGAGGTCGGCGCTCGGTTGGTCGCCGAGTTGACCGGGGTGAATGACGTAGGCGGCGTTCCGACGGATTGGTTTGCCAGCGAGGGCCAGTTGATCCGCATCGACTTGGATCGCCTCGCCATCACAACCAGCGTCCGAGATCTCCACGACCGACTTAATGCCCGAGCTCTAGGAATCCGTGTTGGTGACGGCTGGCTCTCCTCCGATGAAATCGAACAGGAAGCTCTCGACCCGATTGAGCAGTTTCTTTCGTCGCTGTCGCATATCGCGTTAGCCGCATATGACTGGACTTCGAGCCGCAATGGCGCGCTCAAACAGCTCCTGCACTTGGGGAAGGCTTGGCATCATCTCATCGAGGCTCTCGATGCCGGGTCGCAGGGAGACTTTAGCAGCGAACCATTGACCGTCACCGACGTTGCAAACCTTGCTGGGATAGAAGAGCGGACGCTGCGCAATCGGGTCGGAAAGAATGGCCCCCTACGGTCGGTCGAGCAGTATCGGCAGCGCAAAAGCGCAGTCTCTCATAGAGGCTTTGTTGCGATCAATCGCTTCGATGCGATCGACTGGCTGCTGTCGCGTCGTGGTTTCACGCTTGGAAACCTTCGCCCTGGCTTGTTGGCTTCTCGTCTCGAGCAAATCTCAGAACCCGCTACGCGTGCTCGCGCAGCGTTGATATCGGGCATGGCTCTTGGGCAGAGGCTTGAGCGGATCGCCAATGAAACGGGTTGCGCGACGACTGATGTAAAGCTGCTGGCGGACGGTCACGGACCGCTCGCCTTCATCGACCCGGTGGTCACCTACATCATAGACTTCGACAGAGCTCGATTGTCCAACACCGCCCCGGCTGAATAGCCGGAGGGACGATCGGGATGGCGCTATATGAGCGCCCGTGAGGCCGGCGACACGCTTCGCGCCGGATGAAATCAGGTCGGTTCACCTTTCCCGAACCCGGTTTCCCTGAACGCGGGGACACGCGTGACAGCCGGAGAGACGGCACCCCATTTCCTATTGGGGCGTGCGCATCAATGTAAGCGGAGCCGCGGCCCCACCTTGCGGGCTTGAAGCGCAGCGCCGAGTCTTCGCGCCCTGATTGGGTGGAGGACGCTGGTGCTATGACGATGCCATATGATGATGCTGGCACCAGCGAGGTTCGGCGGTTCGAGGTTTTCACCGGGGCGGGTCGACGGCGCGACTGGCCGGCGGATGTGAAGGTGTCGATTGTCGCCGAGAGTTTTTCGGGTCACGAGACGGTCTGTGCGGTGGCGCGACGGCATGGCTTGAGCCCGTCGCAACTGTTCACCTGGCGCCGGGAGCTTCGCAGGCAGTTGGAAGACCAAGGTCTGATGGTGCCGACGACAACGCCACCGCCGTCGTTCGTACCCGCCGTGATCGATCCATTATCACCGAGCGATCCGGCACCTGCAGTCAGGCGACCCCGGAAGCGCCGTCGCTCGCAGGTGAGCGCTGTCGAGTTGGAGATCGACGGGGTGGCAGTGAAGATCAGCCGTGGCGCCGATGCGGGCGTGATTGCCGCGGTGATCGAAGCGCTCAAGGCGACACGATGATCGGACCTGGCGCTGGCGCGCGGGTGATGGTCGCGACGCGCCCGGTGGATTTCCGCAAGGGGCCAGATGCCTTGGCTGCGCTGGTCGGCGCCGAGTACGGTGGCGATCCCTATTCCGGCGTGATCTATGTGTTCCGGGCGAAGCGCAGCGATCGGGTCAAGCTGGTCTGGTGGGACGGAACGGGTCTGTGCCTGATGGCCAAGAAGCTTGAGTCAGGAGGCTTCCGGTGGCCGGGCATCCAGGACGGTGTGATGCGGCTGACTGCGGCTCAGCTGGCTGCGCTTTTGGAGGGTCTGGACTGGCGGCGGGTGCATGGCGGGCGTCGTCCGATTGCCCCGCAGATTGCGGGTTGACGGGACTTTCGATGACTGATTCACTGCTTCCATGCTCATGGAAGCGGACCTTCCCGATGACGTTGAAGCGCTCCGTGCGCTGGTCCTCGAACAGGCTCGCGAGATCGACGCGCTGAAGGTTTTCAAGGCTGAGATTGAACGCCTGAAGGCGATCATCGACGCCTTGCAGCGCCACCGTTTTGGACGACGGTCGGAGCAGCTCGATACCGACCAGTTCGAGCTTGCCCTTGAAGAAGTCGAGACGGCCTTGGCCGAGGCCGAACATGCCAGGGACAAGGCAAGCCGGGCTCCTGCCGAGCGGCCGCGCAAGACCAACCGGGGATCGCTTCCGGCCCATCTCGAGCGGATCGAGCAGGTTGTCGATATCGACGACAAGGCTTGCCCCTGCTGTGGCGGCGCACTCCACAAGATCGGCGAGGACGTGGCTGAGCGTCTCGATGTCGTGCCGACCACCTTCCGCGTTCTTGTCACCCGCCGGCCACGCTACGGTTGCCGTTCCTGCGAGAGCGCAGTCGTTCAGGCTCCGGCACCGGCACGGATCGTCGAAGGCGGCATCCCCACAGAAGCGCTGATCGCGCAGGTGCTGGTTGCCAAGTATGCTGATCACCTGCCGTTATACCGACAGTCACAGATCTACGCCCGGCAACGTATCCAGCTCGATAGATCGACGCTGGCCGACTGGGTCGGCCGGGCAGCATGGTATCTGCGGCCCCTGCGTGATCACATCCTCGAGCGATTGCGACGATCGCAGCGGCTGTTCGCCGACGAGACCACGGCGCCGGTCCTCGATCCGGGCCGCGGGCGGACGAAGACCGGCCAGCTATGGGCCTATGCTCGCGATGACCGGCCTTGGGGCGGCGAGGATCCGCCGATGGTCGCCTATGTCTATGCCGCCGACCGCAAGGGCGAGCGCGCCGAGGCGCATCTTGGAGATTTCGCCGGAACACTGCAGGTCGATGGCTATGGCGGCTATGCCGCGCTCGCCAAGCGCCGCCAGCAAGTCCAACTTGCCTTCTGTTGGGCACACGTGAGGCGCAAGTTCTACGAGCTGGCTGACAGCTCACCGGTCGCCACCGAGGTGCTCCGCCGCATCGCCATGCTCTACGCCATTGAGGACGAGGTGCGAGGCACGTCTGCAGAGAAGCGCTGGTCAGTCCGCGCGGAACGCAGCCGCGTCATCCTCGATGATTTGCGCCAATATCTCGATGCGCGGAACCGCCAGGTCAGCGCCAAAGCCAAGCTCGGCGAGGCGATCCGCTACGCGCTCAATCGCTGGGAAGGCCTCTCGCGCTTCCTCGACGACGGCCGCATCGACCTCGACAGCAATACCGTCGAGCGTAGCATCAGGCCCCTGGCCCTCAACCGCAAGAATGCGCTGTTCGCCGGATCGGACGAAGGCGGCGACAACTGGGCGGTGATCGCCACGCTCATCGAGAACTGCAAGATCTCGGGCGTGACCCCACACACCTGGTTGACCGAGACCCTCGCCAAGCTGGCCAGCGGTCATCCCGCAAACGCCGTCGGCGAACTTATGCCCTGGACCGCCGTGGGCTGAAAACACCGGTTACGCATCAATCCTCAGCAAGAGGCTTCCATATGTACCGACAGCTTCTACCCAACGATGACAACAGCTCACTGGCTTTGAATCACAAGGCTGTCGCTGAAGCTCGCCAAGTCGCCGACTTCTTGGCCACAATGAGCACTGCGGAAGTCGCGCGCAGCGTCCAAAGCGGAGCACTCGTTTCCGACCCGCATTTTGGCCGCGGCCAACATGGGGAGCTAGGAGCATTCTATGCTCCATTTGACTGGTTGAATGCCGAAGCTGACATCGTGATTGTCGGCATAACGCCGGGTATGCGCCAGGCGGAGACTGCGCTTTTGAAGCTTCGTCAAAAGCTCTCAGCATCCCGACTAGACGATCAGGCGATGAGCAGGGCATTGAGCGACGCGAAAAAGGCGGCTTCGTTCGAGGGCTCAATGCGGGGGATTGCTGCGCAGCTCATGGATCATTTCGGCTTCCACAAGCTCTTCGGTCTGGAAACCACATCGGAGTTATTTGGAAAGGCGGCAAATCGCGCCCATTACACGTCAGTGTACCGCTACCCGGTCCTGAAAGAGAATGGGCACGGATGGCGTAACTACTCCGGCGGCGAAGACCCTAAATCGCGAGCAAACCCGCTACTGGTGCGCTTCGTCGAGGAATATCTCATTCCCGAGCTCAGTTGCTTCAAGAGCGCCTGGATCGTGCCGTTCGGGCCGACTCCCGCCGCAGTGCTACATGATCTTGGCCAGCGAGGCGTCGTCGACAAAGCCCGAATTCTCTCCGGCTTGAACCATCCCTCTGGCGAGCAATGGAATCGGCATAATTGTCAGCTCGATCGGGTTGATCATGCTCACTGCGCAAAGAACGTTGGCTGTGCGAAAGTCCAAGAGCGTTCACGCGCCCTTCGCAACCGGATTACAGAATTGATTGGGTGTTAAACGGCTAGCGGTGAATTTCGACGAGGGCCCATCTACCGCAAGTCAGAACTGCTCGCTAAGCTACACCAATGGCTTACCGTTATCATGTCGGCAATTCACTCCATCCTGAGGCATTGAAAGAGAAGCAGCGTTCGCTTCGGGACGGCTTCCAGACGCCGCTGGCACTTCGGGTTCATCGTGCCATCTCTTGGCTGCGCCGGGCGGAGGCCGAGGAAGCTGACCACGATGTCCGCTTCATACTCCTGTGGATCGGCTTCAACGCGGCCTATGCTGGCGACGTGGAAGCATCGGCCAGCAGCTCAGCGCCGGAGGGGGAGCGCGGCCTCTTCCAGGCATTTTTCTCGACCTTGGTGAAGTTCGACGCCCGCCACCGGGTCTACGATGCCGTCTGGCAACGGTTCAGCCAGGAAATCCGGCTGCTACTAGATAATCGGTATGTCTATCACCCGTTCTGGCAACACCAGAACGGGGTCCCGGGCTATGCGGATTGGGAGCAAAAGCTTGAGCGAAGCCAGACAGCCATCAAGCACGCCTTGCGTGAGCACGATACCGCCCGGATCCTCTCTATCCTGTTCGATCGGCTGTACGTTCTGAGGAACCAGCTGGTGCATGGCGGCGCAACCTGGAACAGCGACGTCAACCGTGACCAAGTCAGGGATGGCGCATCTCTTCTGGGTTGCCTGCTGCCCATCTTCGTCGATCTGATGATGGATAACCCGGAACACGATTGGCCGATGCCGAATTACCCAGTGGTCGACTAGCTCCGCCGCTCCGGGGTGGGTTCACGCTGCCTCGTCCAAGGCTTCTGCGCGTTGGCATGGCTCAGGGGGCGAGTGGACGTGAAACCCCATAGTACCCCGCACCTGGTCGCCACGGGCATCAATCTCGTCACGCAGCCACCTCACGAGGACAGCTGGATCCTTTTCCGCCAACAGATCCGCACGGTGCGCAACGACAGCAAAGTCACCTGGCGTTTGGCCATGGTGGACTGGCCACTCTGAAGGCCAGTCGAGGCCGAACCGGGCTTTGAAAAGCTTGCCTGCCTGAGCTGGCGTCATGGCATTGAATACAGCGCGGATCGTGAAGCGACGCTGGGTCGCTGGATCGAGATTGTCAGCCAGATTAGTCGTGGCGATGAAGGGAGTGTGGAGGTGTTCGAGCTGTACCAGCATCTCGTTGACCTGGCTGACCTCCCAGCTCCGTTGACCGGCTTCCCGGCGGTAAAGGAAGCTGTCGACCTCATCGATCAATAGCAGCGCGCCGCGTTCGGCGGCCTTGGCAAAGGCTTCAGCGATGTTCTGTTCAGTCTCGCCTACATAGGGACTCATCAGGTCCGAGCACCGCCGCTCTTCAATCTCCAATCCCATGGTCTCGGCGAGGTGCCGCGCAAAGGCGGATTTACCTGTACCTGAAGGGCCCGACAGCAACAGGCTCCAGCCCCGGTCTGGGGTCGCGGCCAGGCGCTGAGCGAGACGAGACAAATCAGTGTCCGCCCGCGACAGCTTCGGATCATAAATCGAACTGCCTGGTGCATCGGGGGCGCAGGACTGGCCGAGAGCACGCATCACGCTGTGGATGGCGGTCTTCGCAACGTCGGCCCCGCCGCTGGCGAGATGGGCGGCCTTCAGGCCGGCCGCAACGACTGCAGGCGGCGCCTTCAGACTCGCGATCTCACGCAGTTCAGTCGTGCTGAGGGAAACCGATGCTGTCTGAGCGGACCTCTGGGCAACCCGCTCTCGCACTGCAAAACGCGGCCTGTCGAAGCCAATTGCGAGGGTCATGCGCCGCAGGACGGCAGGGTCCAGTCGCGAACGCTGATTGACGATCCAGATCGTGGAAACCTGCGGAGCCTCAACGAGGCGGTTGATCCACTGCTTGGAACTGCCCTTGCGCTCGCTCATCATCAGAACATCGTCCGCTTCGTCGACGACGATAACCCTGTCCCGGTGATGGCGGCACATGGCGCGCAGGATCATGAGATGATCGAGGCGCTCGGAGCGATCAGGCTCGTTGCCGAAGTCGTCGCTCAAGCCGGCAAAGATCGCGCCGCTTCCGGCCTCGCTGGCGAGCGAGCGGGCAAACTCGGTCTTTCCCGTGCCGGGCTCGCCGAACAACAGAATGCTGACGGGTTCCTTGCTCACAAGGACCTTGAGTGCGACGCTCCGCAAAGGATCGAGGTGCTCGAAATCATCCCAAAGCAGTCCCCCTTGCTCCGGTTCAGGCATGAGCCAGCGCAACATGTCCTCCCGGGTTTCCGCATGAACCCGAATGAGGCGCCTGAGCAGCGGGCTCAGGCTGTATTCCCCATCGCGGTCATCATGAAGGAGACGGGACGCGAAGAGCGGGGCGCCGGGCATCAATTTCTGCTCGACGGTATTGTTGGCAAGGCCAGATAGCTGAGCAACGGCACTCGGGGTGAGGTTGCTGCATGACAGGGGCGCACGGCGTACGAGCTCCCGCCAGCACTCAAATTTTCCCCAACGAGCGAAAATTGTCAGGATGGTGATTTCAGCGGGATCCAGACCGAACAGTTCACCAACCCATGCAAAGACAGTGTCCAACTGGGCTTGGTCGGCACGCTTCGCTGCCAATTGCCGAGCCACCGCTCGGATTTCGACCAAGGAGGGCTTTTCCCGACTGGTGAGCTTTTGCAGCGCAGCAACCGGTACCTCCCGGTCAATGAGATCAATCAGATCCTCACCGCACCGCTTCACCTGGTTGACGCTCAACCCCTGCAATACGCGCGCAGCAGCATGCGCGAAATGCGCTGTTTCGCCCTGTTCGTTCTGGCCGAACTCCGCTTGTGCTGCCCTTTGACGTGCCATGTTGTGCGCAATCTCCCTGAGTTCCGGTTCCATGAGGAGCCTTCAAACATGCGAGTGCGACAAGAATGGTCGCATAATGTGGGGGTTGCGCGTGATCCGACTTGCGCTTGTAGGACAGGTAGTTAGCAAGGGTTTTAATGACAAAGCGCCTCAGTAATCTCGATCGCACGCTAAAACTCGTGCATGCGTTGACGCAAAGCATCGAAGGCTTGTCGCTCGATGAGATGGCTGCATTGCTTGAGGTGAACCGAAGAACTGTTGAGCGTCTGCGCAACGTCATACTCATTCATTTCGACTTGGAAGAAACGGTAGATGGCCGCATCAAGCGGTTCAGGATCAAGGATAGCCCCGGCAGGGCCTATGCAAGACCAAACGCGGCCGAAGTCGCCGCCCTCCAGGCCGTGGTTGAAGCCGGACGCATTGAGGGCACCGCCAACACCGAAGCACTTGAGAAGCTGCTGTCCAAGATCAAGATCGCCTTCGACAGCGCCGAGCGGCGTCGGCTCGACAATGATCTCGATCTGCTCACCCGGCTGCAGCGATCGCGAGTTGCCGCAGGGCCTGCGGTCATTGCTTCGCCTGAGGATCTGACAACGATCCAGTCAGCGATCCTGGCAGCCCACTGTGTCGATTTCGACTATCAGCCCGATTGGGCAGCCGAGCCTTCTTGGCGACGAGTCATCCCGTACGGCCTGATCCATGGGCCCATCACCTATCTTCTGGGCAAGATGCCCGACCGGGATGATCCGCCATTCACCTTTCGGCTCGACCGTATGAGCAACGTTCGAGACAGCGGGATCGTCGGCTGCCCGCCGGATGATTGGGATCTCGACGCCTGGATGGCCCGGAGTTTCGGCATCTGGCAAGAAGAAGACCATGACATTGTGCTGAGAGTCCTCCCACATGCCGTGGAGCGTGCGCGCGCATGGCGATTCCACCCGCTTCAGCAGTTCGAAGATGATGGCGAAGAGGTGCTGGTGCGATTCCGATCCGGCGGTTTGTTTGAACTCGCCAATCATCTGTTCGGATGGGCTGGCGACCTGGTGATCGAAGGACCTGCGGCACTCCAGGAAATGATGGAGAAGCGCCTGGCAGTGGCTCAGGCAATGCTACGACCGAATATGTCGTAGCTGATGCGCAGAAAAGGACAGGGCTTGGTGCGACGATTGTCGAGGGGATTCGTTTGAATGTTTGAGAATTGCCATCTTCGGATCGGCGACGCGCCATTTGCGAGCTGCATGCCGCTCAGCCCGCAGCTCCTGGCGAGCCTCTATGCCTTGCCTCACTGTACCGAGAAGCCCCTGCTCGAGGTCCTGGAAACGCTGGGCGACAATGTGCCCTGGGCGGAAAGCTTCGCGGTCGCCCCTGAACAGACAGCCTCGGCCATCGCGACCATGCTGTGCCATCTGATGATGGCCACGCGAGACGTGGAGCCGGGCTCCATAACGACCGATGCTTTGCCGTCGGATGGGCGGGCGCGCGTCCACATCGATGCGCTCCGGGATCTTTGGCTTGGTAATCCAGCCATTGTGCCGTCCGACCTGGCTACGCTGAAGGCATTTCTGGCCTGTGAAGCGGCCGAGGCACTGCAGTCGTTTCAAGTCATTTGGGATCGGAACTGCACCCAGCTGACGTCTCTCGAGCGTGCTGTGCTCGAGCACCTTGAAAGCCACCATGGCAAGCTCGACGAGGACGACATTGACCATGTGCGGTTGATTTCGGATCGCAAGATTTGCCGCGCGCCTGCCTCGGTCCTTGCCGGTCATGTTCAACGGCATCTTCTGGACCCGTCAGCGCCTATCGCGCCCATGGACGACAGCCTCGCGGTTCTCTCCGTCCGGGACGCATTGACTGAATGCGAAGCGTCCGCAGCCATCGTCCAGCGCTGGCTGGCCGAAGATCAAACTCTGGCCGCCAGTGAGATCGGCATCATTTTGCCATCTGGTCCGGAATACACTCATTACCTGTCCGAAGCATTCGGGCAGGCTGGGCTCACAACATCGTCCTTGCCTGGTGTGCCGGACCGCAGAAATGTTGGGGGTGAGACGCTCCTGCACTTCTTGCAATGCCGGCGGCGTCCAGCACCTGCCATGGCACTCGCCTCGCTCTATTGCTCCCCGATCCTTTGCTGGCCTCCAGACGTGGGAACGGCCCTGGCCAGTGCCGTCATGGCCGGCGATTTTCAGCCAATGCTGGTGCAGAGCCTTAGTGGGAAACAGGCGGCGCTCTTCTCGCTCATTCGGTCAGCATCACCCGCGACGAACGGTCAGCTCAAGGAGCAGATACGCTCCTTCCTGTCAATGGGCACCGAAGTTTCCGCAGATGTGGGCGGTTAAAATTCCCTATGTTGGTGGTTGCGATGTTTCGGTGATCAGCCGTGAGCTGGATCTTGATTTCCCTTCATTGGCGGGCGGCCTCGACGCTTCGGCGTGGGCGGATTGAACGAGGCGGCGCTGCGCAGGTTTTCGGGGATGAGCGCAGCGTGCTCCCGCATGCGGTAGCTTGAGCCCTCGATCTGGATGACGACGGCATGGTGGAGGAGCCTGTCGAGCAGCGCGGTCGCGACGACGGGATCTCCGAAGACCTCGCCCCATTCGGCGAAGCCGCGATTGGATGTCAGGATCATGGCACCCTTTTCGTAGCGGGCGTTGACGAGCTGGAAGAACAGGTTCGCGCCGCCCGGCGTGACGGGCAGGTATCCGATCTCGTCGACGACCAGCAGCGACGCCCTGGTGAGGAAGCGGATCTTCTCCCTGAGCGTGCCTTCACGTTCGGCCTTGGCAAGCTGGGCGATCAGATCGGCGAGCGGGATAAAATAGACCGCTTTGCCAGCACGGACAGCCTCGACCGCAAGCGCCGTGGCAATGTGGCTCTTTCCGGTGCCGGGCGGCCCCAGCAGATGGACGACCTCGGCGCGTTCGATGAAGTCGAGGCCGGCCAGCGCCAGGATGCGGTTCTTGTCGAGCGAGGGCTGGAACGAGAAGTCGTAGCCGGCGAGCGTCTTGACCACGGGCAGCCGGGCCATGCGCAGGGCAGCCTTGATCCGCCGGTTCTCGCGCAGCGACAGTTCTTCGCCCAAGAGCTCGTCGAGCGCCTCGATGCCGTCGATCTGGCCCTGCTCGATGCGCCGCAGGGTCGCGTCGAGGATCTCGAGCGCGCGCGGCATCTTGAGGTTCACCGGCTCCGGCGGATCGAGTCCACGCGCGAGGATGGAGCCGTCCCGTTCATGGCCGTCCCTCCATCGCAAGGCTCGCGCCGATGGCTTCGTACACCGCCAGCGATCGCAGCGGCACATGATCGCCGATCCGGCCGATCATCATGGTCGGCCGATCCGGCGTGCGCGGATGCGGCCGTCCGGTGCGATGGCGCCGGTCGATACGATATTGCCGGCGCCCTTCGAGCACAGGGTGCTCGGCAACAACGATGCCGCGATCGATGATGCGGACCAGGTCCGGCAGCTGTTCGACCTCCACGATCCGGCGGGTCCGGTCGGGCACGCTGTAAAAATTGCCGCCAACCGATACGAAGCCGTCATGGGTAACCCGCCGCTCAAGCTTCAGAACAGCGTTGAAGCGGTGATCGGGCAGGCGTTGCAGTTCCCCCTGCTCCTCGGCGAAGGCCTCCGCGACCACGCGCTGCGTCGTGCCGTGCACCCGAACGTTGGCGACGGTGTCGAGCCAGGCGATGAGCTGGGCGTTGAGGTCCTCCATATTGCGGAAGGATCGGCCCAGGAAGAAGTCCTCGCGGATATAGCGGAACGGCCGCTCGACTTTTCCTTTCGTTTTAGCACGATAGGGGCGGCACGCCCGGGCTGGAAGCGGTAGTGCTTCGCCAGCGCCAGCAGCGAGGGATTGTAGATGATATGGCCCTGATCGTCCTCGCCGGTCACCGCCGTCTTCATCCGGTCGTAGAGGATTTCGATCGGCACGCCGTCCAGCAACTCGAAGGCCTGCATATGGCAACGCAGCAGCGTCTGCAGATCCTGGTGCAGCACATAGCGGGCGAAGAGGAACCGCGAGTAGCCGAGAACCAGGCTGAACAGCCAGACGATGCGCACCGCTCCCGGCTCGTCGGTAAATTCGACAACGAACCGCGCGAAGTCGACCTGGCCCTGCACGCCCGCCTTCGTCTCGAAGCGGACCTCATAGGGCTTGGGATCATGCTCGGGACGGATCGCCGCCAGATAGCGCTTCACCGCCGTATAGGCACCAGCATAGCCCATCTCCCTGATCTCGCGGGTCAGCCGCGATGCCGTCAACTCGGGGAACGCCGTCACACGCTCACGCAGGAACTCCATATAGGGCGCGATCTTGCACGGCCGCCCCACCTTGCGCGGGCCATACGCCGGCACCTCCACGCCGCGCTCGATATATTTGCGAACGGTCTTGGGGTCGCGCCCCGTCCGGCGCGCAATCGCCGTTACCGACAGCCCCTGCCGGTGTAGCTCCAATATCATCATGGCTTCTCCAAGTCGGATCATCAGCGCCGCCTCCTCCGGGAGGTCATCGCGCCGATTTTGGCGTTCCCCAATGAGCCGGGGTTAACCCCGGCTCATTGGGGAACCTCGTCCAACAATCAGGGAATTTTCAAAGCCCACTTTTGCGGAGAATTACACGCCCTCTGACACTTCCAGAGGCTGCTCAGTGATGACGAACTCTTCGCGCCGGATGTAGCCGAGGCGAAGCAGCTGGCATCGCGCCTCCTGGCCGCTCTCGGCAACGCCAATGATGCCGCCGATGCAGAACTGGAGAAGGCCATTCAAATGGCCGCTGCTTATCAGGCGCCGCCTTGCCCACGGGGCGACTACTTCCTTGGCGGCATCTCGGTGATGCTGGCCCATGAAGCGCCCAAGCGGCAGTTCCGCAAGCTTCTCGTCATGGGCTTCAACGATGGTGCCTATCCGCCGTCTCCGTCGGGCAATCCGTTCTTCCTCGATAGCGAGGTTGTGGCGATTGGCGCGGCAACTGGCTTGCAGCTACCGTCGAAGGCTAAGCAGATTGATGCCGCGCTCGATCTGTTCGCACGTCAGATCGGAGCTGCCAGTGAACAGGTGATCTTCCTCCTTTCAGAGCGCGATCGCGGCGGCAGCTTTCTTTCCGTCTCGTCGAGCTTGCCTCTTATCTCGCGTCTCGTCGCAGGCTTGGAAGACCCAGAATCACTGGTCGTGCCGCTGACGCATAGCGAGGGGACTATCTGGGACAGGCTGGTGGCCTGGAAGCCACGTCCTGTGATGGAACCGCTCCAGCCGCTTGAGGTGCCGAGCCATTACGAGTTCGATCTCGATCTCCTTGGTCTGCGCAAGAAGGATGATGGCAGCCCGAGGGCGCAGAGCCCGAGCCGTCTCGAGAAGCTGCTCATCAGCCCATTGGCCTGGGTTTTGGCCGAACTCGGCGCCGAGCATGTTTCGTGGCAGCCGGAGGCGCTTGACGTCATGCTGCGTGGCTCGCTCGCGCACGAGGTGTTTGAGCGCTTGTTCCCACCAGGCAAGGATCATCCTTCGAACGAAGTCATCGAAGAGAAGGTGCCTGAGCTGCTGCTGGAACGCATTCGTTCGATTGCGCCGTTTCTGCAGACGTCGGTCTGGGCTGTCGAACGCAATACGCTCGAGGCGGAGATTACCAAGGCGGCCAAGCACTGGTCGATGGTCCTTAGATCGCTCGATGCCGAGATCGTCGGCAACGAATTCTGGCTCTCAGGCACCCTGTTCGGCCATCCTGTGCACGGCAAAGCTGACTGCCTGCTTCGCCTGCCCGATGGGCAGCCGATTGTCGTCGATTACAAGAAGAGCAGCTCGGGAACACGGCGTCAGCGCCTTCAAAAAGGCTGGGACCTGCAGGTCGACCTCTATCGACGCATGAGCGTGCGGATCGATGAGCGCAGCCATGAAGGCGTTGTCCGCATCGGCGAGACTCTGAGCGGTTGGTCCAAGCTCCCGGCAGTTGCCTATCATACGCTGAACGACGGGAACGTCCTCCTCAACGGGGTTGAGGTCTTCGATAGCACGGAGGTCGAACTCGTTGCCGGCGACATCGCTGCGAATGCACTTGCCCTGATTTCGGCTCGGTTCGACGCTCTCAAGGCTGGCCGACTGGAAACAAACACCACGGCCGATGCCAAGTTCTTCCAGAAGGCAGCATCCCTGGGCACCTACGCCTTGGAGGACAGTCCGTTGATCACCGCCTTCATGCGCGACGACACCGCTCCCTCTGTAACCCTTCCGGACGATCAAGATGACTGAACTTTCGATTGTACCCGCAGGGGCAGGGGCGGGCAAAACCCACCATATCCAGGAAACCCTCACCCAATGGGTCAGGGACGGCAAGGTGCGGCCCGAGAAGATCCTGGCGGTTACCTTTACCGAAGCCGCCGCCGGGGAACTGCGGCAGCGGATCAGGGGCGCGCTGATTGCGGACAGCAATCTTGCAGCAGCGCTGGCTGTTGAGCGAGCCTATGTCTCTACCATCCACGGGCTGGGCCGCCGTTTGCTGATCGAGCATGCCTTCGCATCGGGGGCATCCCCGCAGCAGCGCCTGATCGCCGAAGACGAGCAAGACTTGCTGATCCGCCGCTCGATCGAAGAAAATCCAGGACTGAGCGAGCTCACCCGGAACCTGGCCGCTCTTGGCTATCAAGGAAGTTTTTCCTCGGACGAAACAGCAGAGGACAGCTTCCGCAAGAGGTTGCTCGGTGTCATCGCCTTGTTGCGAACGCTAGGACCGCGGGGCAGCGATCCGGCCATGGCGGACTTTGTCGAGGCGTCGATCCGAGCCGGGTACGGAGCGCCGATCGGCAAATCCGCTACCCTGGCAGCAGGGCTGAAGAAGGCTGTCGATGCCTTGCTTACCGCCTTTCCGCGCTCGCTCGCTGACGAGGCAGGTAGTGCCGCCGCCAAGACTGCATTCCGCGAGAATTTTCGCGCTCTGAAGCAAGCGCAGCAGCTCCTCGCCGCCAATGGTAAGGACTGGCGGCTGTGGCAAAGGCTGCGCGACCTCCGTCTGTCGAAGCGCGGCAGTCCGACCCCTGATGGCTACGATGATCTTGCGACTGCGGTCATGCTGGCGGCCGACAGCCTGATTTCTCATCCCGGACCGCTTGAGGATGCGGTCTCGCATGCGCGCGCTTTGGTGGAAGGCGCACAGTCGGCGATGACGGACTACGAGACCCGCAAGCGTGAGCTCGGCGTCATCGACTTTAGTGACATGGTTACGAACGCCGCGCGGATCCTCGAGGAAAAGCCAGCCGTGCTTGGCGCCATCATGGACGAGGTCGACTGCGTCATCGTCGATGAGTTCCAGGACACCAACCCGATCCAGTTCACCTTTCTGTGGGCACTCGCGCGCAGGGCCAAGCGAGCACTGATCGTTGGGGACACCAAGCAAGCGATCATGGGCTTCCAGGGCGCGGATCCACGGCTAACCGTTGCGCTCACACAGCAATTTGAAACCAGCCCACTCGACCGGAACTGGCGCTCCGATCCGCGCATCATGGATTTCGTGAACGCGCTGGGCCCGTGCCTATTCGGGGAGGATTATACCGCGCTTGC
The DNA here is from genome assembly GCF_057401805.1 of Sphingopyxis sp. 550B. Lineage (NCBI taxonomy): Bacteria > Pseudomonadati > Pseudomonadota > Alphaproteobacteria > Sphingomonadales > Sphingopyxidaceae > Sphingopyxis > Sphingopyxis sp. 550B. The sequence goes on from NZ_CM171610.1 coordinate 2,274,945, forward strand.
CGCGCAGAACGCCGCCGGGCACGACACCGCCCTGGAGGTCATTGAGCTGGCCAACAAACGCGGTGCCCGCTCTGGCGGAAAACCCCAGCATTTCATCGCTGATCGGCTCCTGTCTCTGCTGATGGATGATCAGGTCACTATCGTCGACAGGCATTTCAAGGTGCTGCGCGACCTGGAACCGCGGGACATCGCAATCCTGTGTCCGACGCACAACCACTGTGCGAGCTACGCGGCTGCGCTGCGTGCATTGGGTTTGCCAGTGCGCGTCGCGGAAGGTGGCTGGTGGCAAAGCAAGATCGTCCAGGCAGCGTGCTTTGCTCTCCGCTTCGCCGTCGATCCTGCAGACAATCACGCAGCTATCTGCACCGCCACGCTCGGGCCTGGGGCGACACCTCTCACAGAAGCCCTCGGCGCGCTGGCCCGTAATGGCCGGATCGATACACCCGAGCTAGCGGCGTTGCAGGGGCTATGGCCGGACTCCCTTGCGACGCCCGTGGACAGACTGGTTCACCAGGTGATCCAGATCGCCGGACTGCGGGACTGGTGCGACCGGCTTGACGACCCAGCCCAGATGAGAGCGGATCTCCTTCGCTTCGAGGCTGAAGCGGCAGCTTTCATGGAGGCACACCGCGATATGCGGGAAGCCTCCGGTTTCTATGGTCAAAGCGCCAACGTTTTCCTTGGCTGGCTCGAGAACAAGGTGGGATTGAAGGGCGAGGATTTGCGCCCCAATCCTGCCGGCGCAGAGGCCGACGGCATCGAGATCGTGACCTGGCACGCATCGAAAGGGCGGGAGTGGCCGGTCGTGGTTGTATGCGGTCTGGACCATAAGCTTGATCCTCGTGCTGGAACATTCAGCACAAAGTTTCCCGGCTTCGACGACCTCGATCATGTGATCGAAGAGGCGACACTTGCCTATGCTCCTGATTTTGCTGCTCCAGAGGCGACGGCGCGCTTTCTCCACGAGCTCTATCCCGAGAGTGAAGAAACAGCGCGCCGATTGCTTTACGTCGCTCTGACCCGTGCGCGTGATCGCTTGATCATCGAATGGCCGCAGGATGACGACAAGGTTGAGCCGCCCTTGCCGATCACGGCGCGTCGTCTTTTGAACGACGTCTGTGGCATCAAATTGCAGGGCAATCAGATCACTGTCGGTTCGGCGAACTTCCCGTCGCGCATGACGATCTGTGACAAGGAGATCCCGGCATCGTTCGATACGGAAGGCAGCGTCTGCTTGGCGAGCAGCAACCGCGAACCCAGATTTGCCATTGAAAAGCGAGCGGTCGGCCCGCTGGTTTTGGTGGTCAGTCCCTCGCAGGCCGTCGCCACCGCGCGGCCGCTGCCTCGTAAAATCGAGACCCGGTCGATTTCCGCAGGTGTCCGGCTCACTGGATCGGATCTCGCCCAGGCAACCGATAAGGGAACTGCAGTCCACGAGGCATTGCGGATTTTGCTGTGCAGGCCAGATCTGCGGGGCAGGGTGGGCCAGCATTGCCGGGTCTCCGACGCTGAGGTCGAGCTTTTCGCGCAACAGGCGCAAGCACTTCGTCAGACCCTCGCGAAGCTAGGCTATCCGCGCCTGCATATCGAACAGCCAATCGAGATCGCACTGACCGATGGAGGACGTCAAAGCATCATCGTCGATCTGATCGCCGAGGGGGCGGAAGGCTTCATAATCATCGACCATAAGAGTGGCCCGATTGCTGACCACGCAGCCCGCTTCGAGAGCTATTGGCCGCAGCTAGCAGCCTACATCGACGCCGTCGGCGATCGAGGAGGCACACCCGTTAATGGAGCGGCTGTATTTTGGACGGAAACCGGCGAACTGACGCTCGGACTTGGGATTTGAGGGGCAGCCACTTGGCGCAAGGCATGAATTCAGCGATTGGCTGGATCGATTTTGATGAGGCAGAACGTGACCGTGCGCAACGGTTGATGGACCTGTTTCGTGAGCAGGACAGCCGCGATGAGCTGGGCCTTGGCGCCATTAGAGATTCCATCGCTGATCATCTCTTTCCTGGAACGAGTACGATCCAGACGCGGCTGCGGTACATGCTCTTCATTCCATGGGTACTGAGGTCATTGCCTTCGCACCTTGGGGTCCGGGAAATGGCCGCCAAAGCGAGACAAAAGGAAATTGAACTCGTTAGAGCCTTGATCGCGGGAGCACCGAAAGACGTCGGAATCATTGGACGGGACGCGGGCGACAAGCTCAAGCGCTTGCCCAGCAGCGTCTACTGGTCGGGCTTGGAAAGCTGGGGCATTCGCTACTTTCCCGGTTCGATTGATGCCTACTTTGCGGCGCTCCCGCATTGGCCCAAGGATGCTGCGAAAGATCACGCAGAAGATGATCTTGGAGGTGCTCCGCGCGGTCGCTCGTTGTGGCACGAGCGTTTGCCTGATCCACCGGCAGGGTGGCCGGAAAACGTCGACTTTGAGCTGAAGCCAGACGAAGCGAGTTTTCTGCTTGATCGCCTAGTCGAACGTCATCCTAACAGCCTTCTGACTTATCTAGCGTGCAGACACGATCGAGCCACGGCGGACGCGATCTGGCTGCACCCCCATCTGGCCGATTTTCCTGAGCAAGCGAGGAGGCTGGTTGACCACGCCAGGGTATTCTCGGGCGTGATGCATGGCGCTGCATTGCTCTATAATCTGCTGCTTAGTGAGCAACGAGCCCGACAGGACTGGATCGAAAGATACCAGGTCGCGCTTGCTCATTGGAGTGACGAGTTTGATGCCAAGGCGCTAGCGTCCTGGTCGTTGGACGACTTCTGGCATGAGACGCGACACCTAGGGCACCAGGTGCTTGAGCCGGCCAAGCGATTTGTCACCGAGTGGGTGTCTCTGATCCGCAAGGAAGGAGGTATTGGCCGCAATCGCGAAGCCGCCAATGCCCTTATCATCACGCGTGAGCGAAGGCTCAAAAAAGGCCAGTCACGGTTCGCAAACACGAGTGCCAGGGATCGTTGGCAAGGAGCCTCCGGTATTGAACGGTTCCAGTTTCGCTGGCCCATCGCCCGCAGCTACTTGAAGGATCTCAAACCTTGACCCGGAACACGCTCGATCCGGAGACTCGGCTACTCTACGGCGACAGCCTTCAGGCACCACCAGGATATCGGTTCGATGCTGGGGTGGCGACGACATTCTCGCTCGATTTTGAAACGGCGCTAGCAGTGCCCGTAAGCCTTGCTCTGTTTGCTGCAGACAATCGAGAGGAAATTCTACAGCACCCCATTGCTTTGCTGGAAGGTGCAGAGCGGATTGCCGGGCGCTTGGCCGTCTTTGCCGAGGCCGGTCAGATCCACGCGGCACACGACCAGCAATCTCGCCTCTGTTCGTTGCTCGAAAAGGTTATCGTCGAGGTCCAAGCCCCCAAAGAGGGTAGCTTCCATCCGAAGATCTGGGCTCTGCGCTTCAAGCCGTTGGACGACGAAGGCGATGATCTTCTTCGTGTCCTCGTGTTGTCGCGCAACCTCACGCGAGACCGATCCTGGGACATCGCCGTTCGTTTGGACGGACGCCGTACGCGTCAGCCGAAAGCGCAGAATCGTCCACTTCACGCGCTGATTTCAAAGCTTCCGAGTCTCGCTGTTGGCAACATCTCCCCGGAGCAGCGCGCTCTTACAACGGAGCTCGCTGAGGACATGCGCTTCGGGGAGTGGGTTTTGCCTGACGGGTGTGAAACTCTGGAGTTTGCAGTCAACGGCTTGGGGGGGCGACCTTGGCAGCCGCAAGAATGTACCCGTATCGGCGTAGTCTCGCCATTTTGTGACGACGAAGCGCTGGCGACCTTAGCGAGCAAAGCACGCCGATCCGCTGAAGTCTTGATCAGCAGGCCTGACCAGCTGGCGTGCATCTCCGCAGAAACATTGAACGATTTTGGGCGTGTTGCCGTTCTCGACGAAATGGCTGAGCGCGAAGATGGTGAAGAAGCTGAGTCGACGGCTTTCGAGGGGCTTCATGCCAAGATCATCGTTGCCGAGCACAGCTGGGACACTCGCCTGACGCTGGGCTCGGGAAACGCAACCACGCCCGCGTTCATTTCAGGGCGCAATGTCGAGTTTTTCGTAACCTTCACCGGCAAAACATCGAAGCTCGGGTCAATCGACACAATCCTCGGAGAAAGCGGGTTCGGGCGATTAACGCGTACCTATGTTCCGGGAGAGCTGGCCGCTGCTGAAGCATCCGAGCGCGCAGCTGAACGTGTTTTGCTGTTTGCTCGGCGGGCACTTGCGCGAGGTGGTCTCACCATCCGCTGCGAAGCAGTGGCAACCGAAGGTCCCGGGAACTGGCGCTTGTGGCTGGTACCGCCGGAAGAGGGAATTGCGCTTGCGGGAATCCAGCAAGTGCGGGTTTGGCCAATAACGCGTGGGGAAGGGCACGCCCGTGATGCCAAGGATTCGCTTGCTTCCGGTCAGCCGCTCGATCTTGGGGTTGTTCCGCTGGCCGATGTGACCCGCTTCTTGGCGATCGAGTTGAAAGAGCAGGCGACTGGTCGAACGATCCTCTTTAGCACGGGTTTGCCAATTGAGGGGCTGCCGGCTGAACGCGATGCGGCGATCATGCGGTCTGTGATCAACAATCGAAAGACATTCCTTCGCTACCTAAGGCTCTTGCTCACGGCCCTTGGTGATCCGTTTTCGGCCGCTCTGGCGGCTACAGGAAATGGTAGCGGAGCAGGTTGGGCGATGTCAGTCGCGGACGACGAACCGATGCTTGAAGAACTGGTCCGGGCCCTGTGCGCCAAGGATGGTCGGCTGGACGCGGTTGATCGACTGATGACCCGGCTCGACGAAACGACCTCTGCGGACACCGATCCGATACCAGAAGAATTCCGTACGCTTTGGCAGGTCTTCCGCTCCGCACTTGAGGAGGCTGGCCATGGACGATGAGCGGTTCGACGCTGGACCTGCCCTAGCTCAGCTCAAGCGGTTTCAGCGTCGCACGGTGGACTATGTCTTCGACCGTCTGCACGGCGCAGATCCTGTGCGCCAATTCCTCGTCGCGGACGAGGTGGGCTTGGGCAAGACGATGGTTGCCCGTGGGGTCATTGCCAAGACTATTGAAGCGTTATGGGATCGATCCGAACGGATCGACATTCTCTATATCTGCTCCAATCAGGCCATCGCCGCGCAAAACCTGAAGCGCTTGAATGTGCTGGGGGATCGCGTTGTCACAGCAGAGTCATCAACCCGTATCACACTGATGCCCTTGGAGCTGCGGGAGAAACCAGATCTGTCCGCGAGCAAAGTCAATTTTATCAGTTTTACACCTAGAACCACTTTCAACCTTCGATCGACTACGGGCGTCTTCGAAGAGCGGGCATTCTTGCATCGTCTGCTCGAAGCCATGGGGTATCCGTTCACGCCGCTCAGGAACGCGCTGCAAGTGGACGTTGGGAATGGTCGGTGGGATGCCTACCTCGACAACATGTCACTTGAAGGTATCGATTCGGCCATCGTTGCGAACTTTCAGGAGGCCGTCCGCGCTGATCTGGCTCTGACATCTGCGATCGAGGAAATGATCGCGCTGTTTCCGCGCCGACAGCCGACTTACCCTGATGAAAAGCGATGGAAGCGCAACGACGTGGTCGGGGCGCTGAGGGGCAAACTGTCGCACGCCTGTGTCAGCGCGCTCAAGCCCGACCTCATCATCCTCGACGAATTCCAGCGCTTTCGGGAATTGCTGAGCGGTGAAGGGGAGCCAGCTGAGCTCGCACGGGCTCTGTTCGAATATTCCGACGATACAGCCAGCGCGCGTACCCTTCTTCTCTCTGCGACGCCTTACAAGATGCTGACGCTGACGGGCGATGAGCCGGAGGATGGCGATCATTACGAGGACTTCCTCGAAACGATCGAGTTTCTCTATGGCCGTGACAGAGGTGCTGACATCAAGGTCGAACTCGACCGGGAAATGCGCCGCTTCCGCAACCTGCTCCAGCAACTGCCGACGAGTACGAACGATGCCAAACGGGCGCGTAACACGGTTCAGCGCACACTGAAGCGCGTTATGGCCCGCACCGAGCGTGTAGGCAGCACTGCTGAGCGAGATTCGATGTTGGCAGAGCCCACGATCGATGTGCCCCTCGCACCTGTCGATCTCCATCAGGCGGAAGCTTTTGCGCGCGTTGCGCGCGCTGTAGATGCTCGCGAAATCATCGAATATTGGAAGTCCGCGCCTTACCTCCTGAATTTCATGCGTGACTACACGCTGAAGCATCGCATCAAGGACAAAGCTGCAAACGCGGACCCGGCCTTGCTGTCCGCATTGAGCGCCGCGCAGGCGTTGGGGATCAGTCGCGAACAAATCGAAGCCTATCAGCCGATTGATCCGGCGAACGGGCGTCTTCGTGCATTGATGTCAGACTTGTTCGACCCCGGGCTCCATCAACATCTTTGGCTCCCTCCGGCGCTTACATACTATGGACCCGTCTCGGATGGTGCGCCGGCGACGAAGGCGCTCGTCTTCTCGGCATGGCAAATGGTGCCCGATGCACTTGCTGCCCTGCTATCTTACGAAGCCGAGCGGCGCATGGGTGCTGGGTCTGTCGTCCGATCTTACTCCGAAGCTACGCGCCGTCGTCCATTGCAGTTCAAGCTGGTTGATGGCCGCCCGGCAGCGATGCGTGCGCTGCACCTGATATATCCATCGCCAACGTTGGCTCGAGTTGGTGATCCGCTCGAGGTGTTTGCCGGCTCGCCGACGCAGTTATCAGTAGAGGAAATGCGCACAGCGATTGCGGAGCGCATTAGAACAGAGCTTGGATACCTGTTCGCCGGAGAATCTGTAGCCGACGCAGCTGGTCGGGATACCGTATGGTCCACCCCAGCGACGATCGACGGACTTCTAGGTACCAAAGCGTCGGGCTGGCTTAAGTACCTCGGTTACCGATGGACAGCCCAGGAAGACGGCTTCCGGGAGCATATCTCAGAATTGCAGAGGACGTCGGCCGACGGGTCAGTAGGGACGCTTGACGACGAAACGTTGAGTTTGCTGGTAGACGTTGCCCTGGGAAGCCCCGCCGTTTGCGCGTTGCGAGCTCTGCGTCGTATTGCGCCAGGATTGGCCTGGGATGATCATGATCTGCTCGAAGCTGCGGCCTCAATTGCTTGGGGCTTCCGCGCACTCTTCAACCAGCACGACGCTGTCGCTTTGCTTCGGCAGGAGCGAGATGAGCATTATTGGCGCAGTGCTTTGGCGCACGGGGTCCAGCACAACCTACAGGCTGTGCTGGACGAGTATGCGCATTATCTCGTCGAGGGCGAAGGCCTAGCCGATAGCTCAGAGCGTGATCGCATCGCCGGGGTGGCCAAAGCCATGACGCACGCGTTGGCGGTGCGCCCCTCACAGATCGAGGTCGATGATGTGGTTGTCGAGGACAACAAGGTCATCTTCCATCCGCCGATCAGGATGCGCGGGCGGTTTGCCATGCGTCTGGCTGAGTACAAGGATGATGAAGGCGGAACGGTCCGGCTGGGAAGCGTGCGGGACGCCTTCAATTCTCCTTTCCGACCGTTCGTTCTGGCCACGACTTCGATAGGTCAGGAAGGGCTGGATTTTCACCCCTATTGCTATCGGGTCTATCACTGGAACCTTCCTGGGAATCCAGTCGATCTTGAGCAGAGGGAAGGGCGGGTTCACCGGTTCAAAGGACATGCCGTTCGGCACAATGTCGCGAAGGCACATGCAGATACAATCCGCATTGCTGCGAAGACTCCGAAGGATCCTTGGAGGGCGATGTTCGACGCTGCGCGGCGTGCAACGAAGAGCTCGTCGGAACTTGTGCCCTATTGGGTTTATGACGGTCCGGTGAAGGTCGAACGGCGCGTGCCCATGCTGCCTATGAGCCGCGAAAACACGCGACTGCGTTGGCTTAAGCGCAGTTTGACACTCTACAGGCTGGCGTTTGGGCAGCCGAGGCAGGATGATTTGTTGGCCTACCTTGATCGTCTCGTCGACGAAGGCGTCGACATAGCCACATTGGAGGAATTGCAGATCAAGCTCGAGCCGTGACCCACGGGGCGGGCGATTTCCCCGTCATTCAGACGGGACCAGTCTGCACAGGAGGAATCTCAAGCAGCATATATGGAAGTGCCGAACTGCATTCAGACCAGCGGAATGCGTAGCTCCCGGCGAGGGTGATGGGCGGACCATACGCTCCGGTCTTATAAGTGAGTGTTGTTCCCGCCCCGTACTGGCGTTCGTGCCGGAAATCGAAATCACTCGTATCGCTCGAATAGCCGCCTTGATCGACGTAGTGGCGATGGTCGGTCGCTACCAGCATAAAGCCGATATCGGCCACATCGGCGCACTGTTCCAAGCGGGCGATGTCCTTGAAAACATCGTACCGGTTGTTCGGCTCGCGGTGGTTCTCTCGTTTGAAGAATTTGAGCTCGATCGCACAGCGCCATTCGCGGGCTTCATCGTCGGTGAGCCGGAACCAGACATCAATCCGACCTCGCTTGCCGCCATTGCTGCGAAGCGGTTTTTCCAGTTCTATCGAGAAGGTCTCGCGTTCGCTGATGATCTCGAGATCGGCAGCAGTCGAGATGATGCGACCAAGGTGTAACTGAAGTGTTGCCTCGCTTTCGCACCGGACACGCCCACCACTTATCTGTCGGAAAAGCGTCGGCACGGCGAGGTTCACGATATTGCGAAGACGGCCTAGCGACATTTTACCCCGAATATCCTGATATGTTAGCTGCGCGAGCAATGATGCCTTGGATCCCTTAAGCGAGAGCGATCAGTCCCACCGGAATGGGCGTCATGCTCGTGAAATCAGAATGTTTGCCGGAATATTCATATACTCCGAAGCCATGGTTTCGAAGGCCTCTCCGGATTGTTCGAGGAACGCCTCAACGCATTCGGCTTGTGGCTCCTCAACAGCACCGTACACAAGGGGTGCTAAGGAGCCGGCTCTCCCCGGCCGTGGAAGCTTCCGATTCCGACCTGCGAGCTCATTTATCAGTTTGGCATAATGCCACAGGGCTACTGTTGCATCCTGCCGCTTCTCCCTTGGGGCACCCTCGCAGACACCAAGCCAGATTTCGTGATCGAGCTGGTCCCGATACTCTACAAGGTGCGCGCCCAGCCAGTCCGGATTTTCGAACACCAAAGCCTGATAGTCTGCCCCCGCTTTAGTACCAAGTCGACGCGCAGCCCGCCGCGGGACCGAGATGATTGGACCTTCGTCTAGACCCACTTCGAGCGCCTGGAGAATGAGTTCGAAATCATCGCCTGTGTGCACTGAGTCCACCCAGCGGATCCGGAACTTATCCATATTGCTTGAACCCTTCCTTCTGCGTCGCCGGAGGATGAATAATTGTCACGATAAATTCGGTCGCAGGATCCAACTACTCATTCCATAGCGGGGAGCCGCCAAGCTTGCGTCCGGCTTCGTACCTTTTGATTGGTCAAATCTCAACAGGTCGAAGCTGCGCCGGCAGTAGCCATACGACCGTTTTTGTCGTGGGTGGTCGCTTTTAAGAATTTGGCTTACGGCTGACCGAGAACGAGGGACAAGAATGGGCCTATTTAATCGCATTTTTCTCGGGCACCGGATCGATGATTGGGCGTCGGAATACTCGCTTGTTGCGGCCAGAACGCTCAATCAGGTTGCGGCCGACTTGATAGCGAGCGCTGAGCAGGACGTTTCCAATGCAAGTCTGAAGGACGGCCTGTTGGCGCAGTCCTCCTTCTTGCAAAACAGCATCGCTCCGAAGGTTCGGGAGGTCGCGGAGCCTGTAGCGATTGAGATTCTCAACGAAGCAAACGCCGCCCTTGCGGCGATTGTAGAGGAACAAGCCGTCTGGGTGAGAGGTCCGGACTATGCTGAGCAACCAGAGGCTGCATTCGATGGCGCCAAGGATATCGCTGCAGCAGCAGTGCCACTCGCTGCGGGGGTTGCGACCGCCGCATCGCTTCCTTTCGCAGCGGTGACAACGACGACCGCGTGGCTTGGACTGGTCACCACGACAACAATCAGCTGGCCGATTGTACTCGGCGGCGGCGCGCTCGCCGGACTGGGCATTGCAACAGGGCTGCTCAACACCGCGAAGATCCGCGACCGGACCCAAGCCAGACTGCGTGACCGCGTCCGTTCCTTTGTCGTTGCCTCGCTAATTGGTGGAGATGAAAACTCACCGTCAATCCTGCAGCAGTTGACCGCGGAGTTTGACCACGCCGCTAAACGTGCAAAAGCGTTATGATCGGGGCACTTTCTCACGTGGTCCTGCGAGAAGTGCCTGCCGAACTGCTGGCTGGCGTGTCATCAGGCGAGTACCGCGTTGCTGGTTCGATAATTCAGTCCGTTTCTTCGGGACGGGTTGTCGGTCATCTGCAAGAGACGTCAGCAATATCCTCTTTGCTGAACTTGAGCCCGCTCGGCCTGCCGCAAATGGCGATGGATGCAGTCACTGTCGTTCAGAACGAGCAGATCAAGGCTGCGATATCTGTCGTTCAGTCGCTGCAAATCGCAAACCTTGCGGTCAGTGGGATCGGTATTGGTGTTTCCGTAGCTGGCGCCGCGATCTTGGCGAAGCGTATCGCGAGGGTCGAGGAGAAGGTTGACGCGATCCTTCCAAACCTAGATGCCATCGTGCGGGGACTGGAGGCCATGCGAGTCGAGAGGATCGCAGAGGATTTCACGCGACTTCGTACATTGGTTGATCAGGTTGAAGAGGCCTGGTTACCATCCGCATCCCAACGAGAATGGATTGCAATTGCACGGGATGCGCATTTTCTAGCGGACAGCTTCGAGCGCCGCGCGCGCGAGCTAGGTGCCGCGAGCAATGTGCTCAACACGGACCCCATGGTCGAAGCCTTCGCTCTCGCATCAGGGCTTCGCGTGACTGCACGGATGGCATCCTCCCAAGACGATATGGCTAGGGAAGCTGCGAGTTCTCGGGCACTCACGCTGGTACAGTTGGGGGAGGCAATCCAGCTTGCCCCTCTCGTTCTTGCTCACGCGCCAATGGAAAATGCTGGCACGTCGACATGGTTAGAGGTTTTGGAGCAGAAGGCAGGCGACTTGCGCGCAACCGTTGCTCGAGTGCGCGATCGCGAGATCGCCGCTGCCGGTACTGTTGAGACTCTTCATGAGTTGGCGCGCCGAGGCGTCTCCGGTCGAGAATGGCTCGATGCCGCAAAATCTGAGGGGCATAATCCCCTGCTGTTTCTTCCCGTCTGTGATGTCAATTTGCAGCAGAAAGCGCGGTGATACGGGGAGCGGGCGATCAAACCTGGAAATTCGTTCGCATTTTCGGTGAAATCGAGAGCGGCCTGGTTCGCGGCAATTTCGTCCCGGCTCGTTGATTGGGAAAAGGAAGATTGGATGGCTGGCCCAAGCGAATTGATCACGGCTGTAGAAATGGCCGCCGCCAGTGGCATAGACCCCAAGCGCCTACGAGCAGCGCTTCGATCTGCAAGTCTCGATTGGCATTCGCACAACGGTCGTTGGGAGGTCGTGCGAGGGAGCGATCAGCACCGAGACATCGAACGGGTTATGGCGCAGCTAACAGGAGGGAGTGTCAGGCTCCGATCGACGTCAAAGGCTGCACAAGGCGCTTGCAAGGCCGCAATTCGTGACGAGCATTACGTGCTCGATCTCTGCGACGCGGTTGTCGGGCTGAAGGCCGTCCGACAGCATTGCTTCCCGTTTCTGACCGGAGATCCAGATCGGCGTGGTCACCGGAAGCCATTACCTGTCGATGGCTTTTATCCTGCTCTTGGCCTCGTCGTGGAATATCATGAGCGCCAACACCGCGAACGTGTCGGATTCTTCGACGATAAGCCAACGGTTTCCGGCGTTCCTCGGGGTGAACAGCGCCGACGATATGATGAGCGCCGCGCCGATTTGCTGCCGAGGCATGGCTACAGTTTAGTCGTTCTCGAGGTGGACGAATTCGCACATGATAGGGCCAAGCGCCTGCTCAGGACCCCTGAAGATCAGGCCGTTGTCAGCCGGCGCCTTCAAAGTTTTATCGGCTGATTAATGGATATCAGGGCAATGGTGCAAAATGGCCAATGAACCTCGCACTCCACGTCTTGCTGTCTTGATTGACGCAGACAATGCATCTTCCCGGATCGCACCGCGCCTTTTTGAAGAGATTGCAAAGATCGGTGAAGCAAGTGTCCGCCGCATTTATGGCGATTTCTCCGGAACCAGGCTTAAATCCTGGGCCGACGTTCTCGCCACTCATGCGATCAAGGCGCACCAGAACTTTGCATATACCAGCGGCAAGAATGCCTCGGATATTGCGTTGGTCATCGACGCGATGGACCTTTTGCATACCGGTCGGTTCGACGGGTTTTGCCTTGTCTCTTCCGATAGTGATTTTACCGGCTTGGCCTCGCGCATCCGTGAGCAGGGCATAGATGTCTACGGCTTCGGAGAGCAGAAAACACCCGAGAGCTTCCGCCAAGCGTGTCGCCGCTTCATCTACACTGAGAACCTGCTGCCAGAGGCGCCAACGTCAGATGAGCCAGGCCGACAGGATGCCCGTCCGGCTAGCGTAAAGAAATCGCCCACTGCTGCGGCACCTTTGATCCGAACTGCCATCTCACAGCTCGATGATGAAGGGGGCTGGGTACCTCTTGGGCGGGTGGGTCAACGCCTTGCAGCACTCGCCTCCGACTTTGATCCCCGAACCTATGGTCACGGCAAGCTGAGCGACTTGGTCGAAAGAGCAGGGGGTTTCGAATCACGCAGAACTGAAACCGGTCATTTGCAGATTCGCGTCGTTCCCTCTGGAAAGGCGAGCCAGGCGAAGGCCAAACAGGCAAAGCCCGCATGACAGTCCCGGTTCACCCCTGCGCGAGCTTGAACTCGCCGTGCGCGGCAGGGATTTGAAAAGGGAGCACCGCAGTTGGCTCGCCTCACCAAGGCGCATTTGCGCTACTTGAAGCACCACGGGATCGAACCTGAGGAAGCGTTCGATGCCTCGGGCCTCAAGCGAGCTGAATATCGACCCAGAATGAAGGCGGAGGGGAAGTTCGTCGCCTACGGTGTCACCCCGTGTCATAATGGCCACGCTTTGCGCAATCGATACGGAAACTGCATCCAGTGTTTTCCCGCTTCGATCGCCTTCGCGCGTCGAAGTGAATTGTCAGGCTACCTTTACCTCGCCCGGTCATCGGGCTTGGGCCTGATCAAGGTCGGCTTCTCCAGCGACGATCCGGATAATCGAATCTACATCGCGAATCTCGACGGATACGGCGGAGCATGGGACTGGCAGATTTGCGCGACGGTTTGGGCAGATCATGCAGGGGCGAAGGAGATTGCCGTTCATCAATCGCTTTCCGACTTTCGCGCTGAAAGGGCCTGGATACGGAATGGGACGGCTATCGTTTCTAAGGAGCTGTTTGACTGTGATCTGGCCGCAGCCATCGGTGCCTTGTCGGCACACCTCACAGCCAAAGAACTGCAGATGATTGAGTACAGGTAAGCAGTCGTGGCACTACGATGCATAGATGCGCTGACTGGACAGAGCCTGCACGCGTTCGAATTTGATCCCATGGAATGGGACAATCTGGCGTTGAGGAACAAGCGGGAAGGGCATCTGCGAGCACCCTGCTGTCAGGCTGACGTGATCCTCAGGCGATCCAAGTTGGGGACGCAGCATTTCGTGCACAGAGTTCGCGGCACCTGCAACAGCGCGCCCGAAACGGAAGAGCACAGGCAGGTGAAGCGCGTTATCGTAGAAGTGGGAAGAGCGAACGGTTGGCTGGCTGTTGCGGAAGTGGATGGCCTGAGCCCGGAAGGCGAAGCCTGGCGCGCCGATGTCCTGTTAAGCAAGGGCGCGGCTCGCATCGCCATTGAAGTCCAGTGGTCAAAGCAAAGCGACGATGAGACAGCGCGCCGTCAGGCCCGTTATGCCACGTCGGGGGTCCGGGGGCTTTGGGTATTCCGGCAGCAGCGTTTTGCGGCATCCAAAGACATTCCTGCCGTTCGGATCTGCGGGACGCTTGCCGATGGCTTTGAAGTATACGTACCAACCGGAACAGGCGAGCAGGTTCTGCCGCTGGCATCGTTCGTTTCAGCCGTTCTGAACCGGCAGTATCGCTTCGGACTACCGTTGGGGGCACCAGCGGCAGTTGCCGTGCGCTGTGGGACCATAGACTGCTACAGGTGTGGTGCGGAAACGCCGATCATCACCGGGCTCGACATCAACGTTGGCCCACACGAGCTCTCCGCCACCATCAAGGAACTCGACCGTTGTCCTGATCTGATAGCGCGCGCGCTGCAGGTGTTGCCACAGCACATTTCACCCGGCCGGATCATGCGCCGTCACAGCCAAGAAGCGAACTCCCGCTATCTGAGCAATGGCTGCGCCCATTGTGGCACCCTGATAGGCGCCCATTACGAGTATCTGGCGTGGGAAAATCAGGCCGTGGTTGGGAAGTTCCAGGCGGTTGTTGATAATGGCCTACGCCAACTGGCCATGGAACTTGGTGAAGCGCCAGAATGGGGCGTCCACCCGGAAATTTCTCCGATCTAGGCTCTCCAGTTCAATTCTTTGCAAAGGCAATCTTTGGAAAGGCAAACAGCCAGGACGACTGCGACCACTTTTGACGGGCACGGGAAATAGGAGAAGATGATGAGCGAACTTTTTCTCCCCGGCGTTCCTGAGCATCTCGTCCGCCAAGCATTAGATAGAGCTGGGGGCAAGGAATTGGCCTCGGGCAAATTTGCAAATCCAGAAAGCAGCGCAGCTTTGGCGGCGAACGGTTTCGGTTGGTTTATTGAACGACCCGCTTTGCTTCCGGCTTTCCCGGGCCTCGACGACATCGATTGGCCCGCAGTATCGGTCGAGATCGAACGGCAGATGCGTTTTCCCTGGTCTGGCGGTCGTCACCCATGGCTCGATGCCGCGGTTGTTACCGAGACCCATCTCATTGGCGTTGAGTCCAAACGGTTTGAGCCATTTCGTGATAGAAAGCAGGCCGTTCTGGCCGAAGCCTATGATCGCGATGTTTGGGGCGAAGCGATGGAGCCCTGGCTTACCATGCGCGACGCCTTGAGAAGCGATCCGTCCGCTTATCGCTTCCTTGATGCGGCACAGCTTGTGAAGCACGCTTTCGGGTTGGTGACCGAAGCTGGGCGGGTCAACCGATCGCCGGTCCTGTTGTACCTCTACGCCGAGCCATCACGAGTGGCTGCATCTGCGTGTTCGGCGCACCGCGCGGAAATCCAAGTCTTCTCTGCCGCAGTGCGTGGCGCACGTGTTCGTTTTGCGGCGGTTAGTTGGTCGGACTGGCTGAAACGCTTCGATACGACAGCAGCGTCATCGGGAGTTAGGGCCCATGCTGAGGCATTACGCCGCAAGTTTGAGCCATAAGTGGGACGAACCAACGCTTTCACACGATTTCCATCGGGAATGCCCCATTTCTGCACCGGTGGTTGAGAGGCGCGGGCGATGCAAGATCGCCAACGAGGAGTATGTGCGACCAAATTTGTCGCAATGAGGATGTACCCAGCCGTAATGAACAGAAATGTCCGCACGAGCTTTACCGACCCGATCCAAATTGCGACGCTGTCAGCTCGCAATGGCCGCATTGGAGTGTCCTTTTGCCCAGGCAAGCATAGTAGATCCGTTGGTGGATTTGACTGGCGGCGTGACCTGGCTGTGGACCTCGATGCGGTGTCCGAGTGGGGGGCGGCTGCGGTCATCTCACTCATTGAAGACCATGAGATCAGGACGCTAGGCGTCTCGAATCTGGGCTCGGAGGTGGCTGCCCGAAGGATGGAGTGGATCCATCTGCCAATTCCTGATGTGACGGCTCCGGGCGAGGAGTTCGAACAAGGATGGCTTTCGGCTGGGGCTCGCGTCCGCGGCTTGCTCACCAGTGGACAGAGCGTTTTCATTCATTGCAAGGGTGGGCTCGGTCGTGCGGGAACCGTAGCGGCGAGACTCCTCATTGAGCTTGGAGAAGCCGACTCGAAAAGCGCAATTGCGCGAGTGCGCGAAGTCCGTCGCGGCGCAATCGAGACTGTGCCCCAAGAGGACCACCTACACTCGATTTGGAAGCTCTTCGACCGCGCTCGCGGATGCCTGCTTGGACTGGCAGTCGGAGATGCCTTGGGGACGACTCTCGAGTTCAGGAGACGTGATTCCTACGACCACATTACCGACATGATTGGGGGAGGGCCGTTCGGTCTGGACGCGGGCACGTGGACCGATGACACTTCGATGGCCTTGGCGCTCGGCGAGGCCCTACTCGCGAGTGCGGCCAAGGGCTCGATCTTCGAGCCAGCGGAGGCGCAAAAGCGTTTCGTAGAATGGTGGAGGAATGGATCGTACAGCCCAACCGGCGACTGTTTCGACATCGGGATAACCACCCGCCAAGCGCTGTCTCGGTTTGAACAGACCGGCGATCCTATCTCCGGCTCAGCTGATCCTTTTTCAGCCGGGAACGGTTCGCTCATGAGACTGGCGCCCGTCGCAATCTGGGGGACCCGCGCGGATCCTTCGGTAATGACCAGAGTAGCCCGTCGGCAGAGCATGACTACCCATGCGGCAGAGGCATGTCTGGAAGCCTGCGATGCTTACTCACTCATACTGCGAGCGGCGATTCTCGGTGCTGATTTCGATGGGGCACTGACCCACGCTCGCGGAGAGTATGGACCCGAGATCGGGCCCATTATCGCCGGTAGCTGGCGCGGGAAGCAGCGCGATCAGATTTCGAGCAGCGGCTTCGTGGCGCATAGTCTCGAGGCGGCCCTCTGGTGCCTGGATAACACGGACAACTTCGATGATGCCGTGCTTTTGGCGGCAAACTTGGGTGAGGATGCCGACACCACTGCTGCCATCACAGGCCAGTTAGCTGGAGCCATCTATGGATCCTCGTCCATTCGGCCGTCTTGGTTGGAAAAGCTGGCATGGCGCGAGGAAATTGAGGGTCTTGCTCGCAACCTGGCTTTCCCGGCAACCACGCCGCCGAGCCGGCACTGATCGATCTCAGTGATCGATGCTCAGCACAGTTCACCAGTATGCGTTCGGGTAAAATCCGCGATCATCGTCGCTACCAAACACGTTTTGCTCCCGAAACAGTTCGTCCAAACCGATCGCACTCAACTTGCGATCTGCGGAAGCAAGCTTCTTTCTGGTCCAGGCCACGAACTCGGAAACCCGGAGGCCCTGATCGTCCGGAAGTTCTTCCTCCAGCCTTGCGACAAAGTTCCTCAAGCGATCCCTGTGTTCAAGGCGAGCGAGCACATCCTCGAGAACCTTGCTTCGGCGGTCGTCTATGTGGGCCAGCCGCTTGGCTTCGATACGCCGTTGTTTGGCTTCCTCTTCCCGAAGACGAGCTTCCTCGGCCTTCTTGTCATCCTCGACCTTGGCTGCTGCCAGGACGGCGAGCCCTACAGCAATGTCTGGCGCCAGATTCTCAAGTCGTTGGAGCTTGGCATCCTTGAATGCTCTGCGAACCTGCGACGCATACCTTAGATGAATATCAAACTCGAAGGCCAGCTGACCGGTGGGCACATAGTCCCATTCCGGTCGTCCAAAACTGAAGCTGTGAGGCGTCCAATCGCTGCGGCTCCAATCCCGCGATCGCCGTCGCTGACGACGCTCGTCTTCGGCGATCTCCTCGGGCGTCAAAACATGCTTGATGCGTTTGTAGGCTTCCTTCATGGCGAACGTGATAGCCACGGAGCCGTTGGTAAAAGTCGCCTTGCTTGCCTGAGCGGAAAGCTCAAATCCTTGGGCCTTGGCGGCAGCTACGATCTGGAGCAGACACAATTCTGCCCGGTCGATTGAAGCTGGAGCCATTTCGAGATGGACATATCCGTCCGACGAAAGGGTGACGAGGCCGGTGTGCTCAGGCTTTGCCTTTCGCAGCTTGTCGAAGCTCTTTTTCACCAAGGGATGCGAGAGCACCTCTCCCGACAGATCGAGTTCGGACGCCTTTACGCGTGCTTGTTCTCGTGCCGACGCCAAGTTGTCAGGTTCTTGCCGGACCTCACCACTCGCTATGACGACTGTGAGGGCGACCCCAGCTTTGGCCTTCGGAAGCGGGATTCGCTTCACCTTGTGGCCTGCAGCATGCTTTGCCCACCACCCGAGCGGCGGATTGGGAATATCGTGCTTCCTGCAGATCTTGTGGAGAGCAACATCAGAAAGTCTGAATTCCTTGGCCAAGTGGGTCATCGGCTTTGACCAGACTAGTTCGTAGAATTCTTCGCGGGTAAATCTCTGGCTCATATCGGCTGGACTCCGCCTGACACGGTCGTCTGTTAGAAAAACTTTTCGGCTACAGTCCGTTTGCCACGTGGTTCTGAGAAAGTGAACTTGTCGCCCTCAGCATAGTAGAAGCCCGAAACATAGACATCGCCGTCGCCGATCTCGACACGGACGGAAAGTTCCATTCCATCGTCCCACGTGTCGCGGATTGCAGCTTTGCAGGTTTCGCCGCGCAGCTCGAAGCTGAACTTCTCGCTGGCCTTGTCCCAGCTCGATATGGCGGTGCGCAGAAGCGTTTCATTGATGGCATCGCGCTTCTTCTGCGAAAGCATGTCCAACGATTCTTCCCGTACTGGGCCGAACATGCCGCTGCTATTAAGGGCGTCTAGGATCTTCCGCATATGAACGCCGGTATGCTGGTTCACAAAGAGTGACGAACGCTTACCGTGGGGCCGGCCCAGAATGTAGGCGCGCATGTTCCACCAGGTCTCTGCTACTTCGGCATGTCGCGCATTCTTGACGGTTTGCCCTACGAACCATGCCAGAGCATTGCGGCCGCGGATGGTTCCGTCGGCTTCAAGCTCGACCTCATAGGCTTGCACCACAACGGGGTGTGCGCTGTCAGCGTATAACGGCACTTCAATACGGTGGGCGTGCAGACCCGGGATCTTGTTAACGGTCTCGACCAACCCGTCTGCGTCGTCCTGCGAGTATGGGCAGGTCACAAAGCCGCGCACGAACTCAACCGTGTGATCGGCGAGTGCGTAGGCCTTGACCTGCGATACTGCGGAGACGTGGTGCGAGGAGCTAGCAGGTGGGGCTGTTAGAATTGGATGCCAATCAGGGAATGCATACACGGCATTCCCCAAGTCTTGGATCAGACCCTCGACAGTCCGTCTTCCTGCCTCGGGGTCACTGAGGTTCTTGGTTAGATAATCGATAGCCTTCGCATTCTGTTGGCTTGCTTCGGTAGGCGCTCTGAAATCCATGACCTCGCACTCACGTGAAAATTGAAAAAACGTGAAATTCAAGAATCACGTGATAATATAATTTCACGTAAGTGTCTAGCTTTGCGGCATCGGAAGTGTTTGGCGGGTTTCTGGCTGGGGCGAATCTGAGACGAACGAACTTGAAGCGGTTGGTTTCGTCGCATCATTTGCTCAGTCCGCCGCAAGGGTGCCGGCTGGGGGTATTGCAGGGGGTATTTATCGGAGGATCCTCTAAATTATGCAATTAAAGCAGTATTTTGCCGCTGATCTAACGATCCCTCCTCCGCTACCAAAGCCCATTTTCCGCCGACGACCCGTTTTGGACGCTGACGGACATTTTTCCAACGAAATCAGATATTTTCGGGTTCCAATCGCGGACGCTCATGTCCTGTTGCGACCCGCTGCGACCCCTGACGTCAATTTGTTTTGGGGGTGGCAATGGGGTAATTTTTGCCTGTTTCCAAAAGCAGGCGATACCCCCACCATGCCACTCAAAGAACTTGAAATCAGATATGCGGCCAAACGGCAGCGTCCTGGTCTGCCTTGGAAAAACTGGTCCAATTCTAGAGAGAGCCGATTGTGGCGAAAGAATTGGAGAAAGTTATGGGACGTCAACGTTTTACGCCGGAACAGATTATCGCGAAGCTGCGTGAGGCGGATGTGCTTGTGGGGCGGGGATCGACGGCGGTCGAGGCTTGCCGCCAGATCGGTATATCCGAGCAGACGCTGTATCGGTGGCGCAAGGAATATGGCGGCCTGAAGGTTGATCAGGCGCGGCGGATGAAGGATTTGGAGCGGGAGAATGCGCGGTTGAAGCGGCTTGTTGCTGACCTCGCGCTGGACAAGGCGATCCTGCAAGAGGCGTCGAAGCTGACTTTTTGAGCCCCTCCCGTCGCCGCGAGGCGATTGAGCAGGTTCGTCGTGCGTTGCCGGTATCGGAGCGACGGACCTGCCGCGTGCTCGGCCAGCACCGCTCGACACAGCGACATCCTCCGAGAGATGATGCCGACGAGCGACGCCTGACGGCCGACATCATCGCGCTTGTAGCGCGACGATCTGGATGAGAAGTTAGCGACGATCAGGATGAGAAGCGCTGACCGCGACGGTGCCGTTTTGATGTGTTTAATTGTCGCTGGCAAGGCCTATGTCGCAGGTTGATTGTCGTGGAGCGACAGGCCGGTATTTTTGATTGTCGCGACCTTTGCGGGCCGACCTGCGCCGTGCTGCTTTCGGTCGATCGCGGCGCGCCGCCGATAGCTTTCGACGTTCATTTCGAAGATGGTGGCGTGGTGCACGAGGCGATCGACAGCGGCCAGCGTCATGGCGGGATCGGGGAAGACCCGGTTCCATTCGCCGAACGGCTGGTTGGCGGTAATCAGCAGCGAACGCCGCTCGTATCGCGCGCTGATCAGCTCGAACAGGACCGAGGTTTCGGCTTGGTCCTTGGCGACGTAAGCCAGATCGTCCAGGATCAGCAGATCGAAGCGATCGAGCCGATTGATCGCGTTTTCGAGCGTAAGCTCGCGGCGCGCAACCTGCAGTTTCTGGACGAGGTCGGAGGTCCGGACGAACAGCACGCGCCAGCCCTTTTCGATGAGCGCCAGTCCGATCGCCGACGACAGGTGCGATTTGCCCCCGCCGGGCGGGCCGAACAGGATCAGGTTCGCGCCGTTTTCGAGCCAGCTGTCTCCGGCGCAGATCGCCATGACCTGCGCCTTCGATATCATCGGCACCGCGTCGAAGTCGAACGTATCGAGCGTCTTTCCCGGCAACAGCTTTGCTTCCGCCAGATGCCGCTCCATCCGGCGGCGACCGCGTTCGGCGATCTCATGCTCGGTGATGGCGCTGAGGAACCGTGCCGCCGGCCAGCCCTCCTTGTCGGACCGATCGGCGAACGTCGGCCAGAGCTGCTTGATTGTCGGAAGCCGCAGCTCATTGAGCATCAGGGTGAGCTTGGTCGCATCGATGCCCTGGGTCATGCCATTTCCTCCGCGCGAGGAGCCAGCAGCGCTTCATAGGCGCTCAGCGGGACGAGCTCGACGATAACCTCGGGTAAAGCCGCGGGGTCGGGCGCGAACCGCGCACGCAGCGCTGCCATGTCCGGCATGCCCTGCGGCGTCGCCAGCAGGGATTCCAGCACGCCAGCAAGCTCGGCCTCGCAGGCCCGCTCATGTGCAAGGCTGAGCAACTCGACCATCGTCCGGCACGCCATCCGATCGGCGAGCCGCTCGATCAGCCGGTCGAACATGCGCCGATAGGCCTCGCGCGGGAAGAGCTGGTCACGGTAAACGAGGTTCAGCAACGCCATCGGCTTACGCCGCAGCGCATGGATCACATGGCGATAATCGACGACATGATCATGCTTGCCTTTGCGGTCGGCGCGACCGCGCGGCAGAGTGAACAGGGGCGTGCCGCCGAGGAAGAGCTCAAGCCGGTCGTCGTAAAGCCGTACCCGCAGCCGGTGACCGATCAGCCGCGACGGCACCGTGTAGAAGACCTTGCGCAGCGTGAACCCGCCCGAGGAGGTGACCATGACGAGCACCTCTTCATAATCGCTGGTGCGCATGCCCGGCAGCGACTGAAGCACCGCCCGCTCGGCGTCGATGCGCTTCGCGCTCCGGGCATTCTTGCGCGCGACGATCTCGTCGATGAAGCGTCGATATTCCGCAAGCTCGCCAAAGTCGACCGATCCGCGCATCAGCAGGGCATCACGCACTGCCGCCTTCAGATGCCCGTGCGCGCTTTCTATCGCGCCATTCTCGTGCGCAACGCCGCGGTTGTTGCGGCTCGGCTCCATCCGGTAATGGCGGCACAGCGCGTCATATCTGTGCGTCAGATCATCGCGCGCCGATGCATCCAGATTGCGGAACGCCGCCGACAGGCTGTCGCTGCGATGTTCACGCGGCGCCCCGCCCAGCGCCCACAGCGCATTTTGCAGACCCTCCGCCAGCGCGACATAACTCTCGCCGCCAAGGATCACATGGGCATGCTCGAAGCCCGAACAGGCGAGCCGGAAGTGATACAGCCGGTGGTCGAGCTCGACCCCCGCGATCCGTACACCCAGATCGGCCATGTCCGTAAAATCCGACAGCCCCATCCGCCCCGGCTCGTGCACCGGCGGAAGATCACATCGCGATCCGGGCCTTGCAGCGCCCGCCAACTGCGGATCCGACGCTCCATCGTCCGCCGCACTCCATCGGGAAGCTCAGGATGACGACGCTGCATTTCTTCGAACACCGCGACGGCGCGGATTCCGGCGCACTCTCCAGAAGCGGTACAACCTCGCTATCGAAGATATCCGCCAGCGGATCGGGGCGACGGCGACCGCGCGGCGCCTTCTTTTGCGACGGCAACTGCGCATCCTGCTCCAGCCGATAGGCCGTCGCCGTGCTGAACGCCGCGCACGCCGCCGCTGAACGCGGCGACACTGTCTGTCTCATCTTCATATATAATCTCACCTGATGATCGTTGATATGGCTCCCAGGCACCGCTTCTCCCCTTCAGAAGGAGGCGCCACCTGACAGGTCACGATCACCAAAAGCGCCCTTCCAGAAGAAAAGGCGCTCGCGGCGGTGTGTCGTCGCTCGGGGCTTCGCCCCTCGTCCCGACAGACACACCGCCGCCTTTCTCATCTAGATTGTCGCGCTGTTCTCACCTTGATTGTCGCGCAGCACGCGCTGGCGAAGGATTATGGCCGTTACGGCTATCGCCGTATCCATGCGCTGCTCGGGCATGCCGGCTGGCAGGTCAGCCTGTCGGTGGTCGAGCGCATCTGGCGGCGGGAGGGTTTAAAGGTGCCGAAGAGACAACCGAAGCGCCGCCGGCTCTGGCTTGGCGACGGGTCGTGCATCCGGTTGCGCCCGCTGCACCGCGGGCATGTGTGGTCCTACGACTTTGTCGAGGATCAGACGCACAACGGCCGGAAGTTCCGGATGCTCAACATCATCGACGAGCATAGCCGGGAATGCCTGGCGATGGTGCCGCTGCGGCGGTTCCGGTCGAACGACGTCATCGACGTCCTCGCCGATCTGTTCATCGAACATGGCCCACCCGAGCATATTAGGTCCGACAACGTCCTATGTTGGGAAGCAGCGGCGGGAACAGGCCAGCAGATCTCGTTGCGCCGAATGTGATCGGCGCTGATGATTTTATGATCCAGATGGCTTCCATCGTCAAGGAAGGCGCTCTCGGCCATAGCAAACATAGGATCCATCGATCATCGGGATCGTGGTCCTCACCGTCCTTAAGATGAGATACGCATGCCAGATGGAAGGCCCGAACATTATCTACAGGGTCGCCGTAGCGCCCTCACGGCACAGCAGAGAGGGGTCCTTCCATCTGGTGTCCGCCCGTTCGACGAACGGGCGGTACTCGGTTCCCGTCTTGATGACGGCGTGCACGACGCGCGCCATCTTGGCGGTGAGAGCGGTCATCGCCTTGCGGCGGCGATCGGGGTCGTCGACATGGCCATCGACATAGCGGGAGAGCTTGTCACGGAAGCTGTTGTTGGGTTGTCGGATCGCGACCTGCGTGGCCATCCAGAAGGTGCGTCGCAGCCGGGCATTGCCGTACTTTGATAGCTTCGTCCGCCCCCGAAATATCCCTGACTGGTAGGTAGCGAGGTCGAGGCCGCAGAACTTGAGGAACTGGCGATGGTGGCTGAACCGGCGTAGATCGCCGGCCTCGGCCAGGATCGTCAGAGCGTTGATCGGACCGATACCGGGGATCATGCGCAGGAGCTGATAATCGCTGTTCGTCGCCAGCGCGTCATGGGCGATCCGCTCGATCTCGTTACGCTGCTGAATCAGGGTGCGCGCCTGGGAGATGACCATGCGGAACATTGTGACCGCCGTGGAATCTTCGTCGATCGGCAGCGCGATCGATGCACAGGCGGTCTCGTAAATATCGTTGACCACCCGGGCCTTGGAGACCTTGCGACCGATCAGCGGCCAAGCCTGTTCGGTGAACGCCTCGCGTCCGATCGAGGTGATGCTGCCCGGCGTCGGGAAGCGTTCGATCAACGCCAGGAACCAGTCGGACCGGCTGTTGCCGGCGAAACGCTCGATCTCCGGAAAATACAGTGGCAGATAATGCGTGAGGATCCGATGCCAGGTCTGGGTCTTCGCCTTCGATATGGCTTCATGCGTCTTCGACATCTCCTGCAGATCGTTGATCCCTGCCGCCAGCGGATCGACATAGCGCTGGGTCGCGCCGATCTTCAGCATGTGCAGGATGACTTGCGCGTCCTTGGAATCATTCTTGTCCCAGCCATTGTGCAGCGCTTCGCGTGTCCGGGCCAAGGCGACCGACGAAATCAGGCGCAGTTCGCACCCGGCGGACAGCAATCGATGCGCCAACGTGCGGTGATAGTTGCCGGTTGCTTCAAAGCCGACGATCACGGGCCTACCGATGGCCGTCAGATCGTCCGCCAGCCGGTCATAGTCCGCCTTCGTCGCCATGACGGTCATACGGCGTCGGCGGCCGCCCTCCGGTCGTTCGAGGAGAACCTCCTGGCGGTGCTTCGACATATCGATGGCTACCAGGACGGCGTCGGGTGGCGTAGAATACAGCTTGGTCATGATCGGTCAGCCTCCAAAGAGTTGTGTCGACAACATCTCTTTAGAGACCTGCTGGCCGGTCATGACTGCCTTGATGAAGCCGGCGGGCGCTACGCGCCCTTGTCTCCATCAAGGCATCGCGGCCCTTCGAAAGGCTGCTTCCCAATGTGCTATGGTCCGGAGTTTATCGCAACGGCGGTGCAGCAATGGCTCGCCCAGATCGGCGTAAAGACGCTCTACATCACGCCGGGTAACCCGTGGGAGAATGGCTATATCGAGAGCTTCAATGCCCGTCTTCGCGACGAACTGCTCAATGGTGAAATCTTCTACAGCCTGGAGGAGGTCCGGTGCGTCACCGGCTGGTGGCGCGATCATTACAATCGCCTCCGGCCGCACAGCAGCCTCGGATACCAACCACCGACTCCGGAAACGATCAAGATGCCAGCCTGGCCGCTCGGCTCCGCTGCGCTCCGCCTCCCGCCCAGGCTGGCATCGGAGGCGATCTTCAACTAACTATGCAACCGGACCAGTCATCGCGGGCAGTCCACGCCTGAAAAGCGAATTGCTCACGCGCTCTGGGCTCCCCGCGATCGACCAGCTTCGCGCCGGCGGGCAGTCGCGCCACAATCTTTCGATGCAGCTTTCGGTGGGCAAGCGCGGCATCGGCGCGAACCTCAGCGGCAACTGGAGCAGCCCGGGCCGCCTGCGCGGCGCGGCCGACGATGCGGATGCGGCCTTCCGGTTCAAGCCGCCGCTGACCTTCAACCTGTCCGCGTTCGTCGAACCCGATCGCCTGTTCGCACTGTCGGGCAAGAAAGGCGCGCTGAACGGTCTCAAGATTTCGGTCGATGTCCGCAATCTCTTCAACGGATACCGCCGGGTGACGCTCGCCGACGGCCGCGTGCCCTCCGGCTACAGCCGCAACGAAATCGACCCGCTCGGCCGCACGCTGTGAGGTGGTCCCGCCTTCTTGGACAGTTTGGCGGCTAAGTTAAGCTAATCCCGGTTGTCGTTCATGCGTATCCGCCCGGTGAGGGCCGCCTTGTTCGTCGCGGTTTCGCTCGCTCATAAGCGTGCTCGTATGAGCGAGCTTAAGGACGGATATGAGCCAGGTAACGCTGTTTAGCGGCCCCGAGCGGCGTCGGCGGTGGAGTGAGGATGAGCGGCTTCAGATCCTGAACGAGGCGTTTGCGCCGGGTTCCTGCGTTGCCGAGGTTAGCCGCCGATATGATGTTTCCACCAGCCTGATCTATGCATGGCGGCGCAAGTTTCGCGCGGCATTGCCAGGCCCCGTATTCGCCGAGGCGATGGTGGCCGACGAGCTGCAGTCGCCTTCGTCCGTGCCGGGCGTCGCGATCCTGATCGAGCTTCCGGGCGTCGGCCGGGTCAGCATCGCGGCCTCGGCATCGCCGGTGTTGGCAGCCGCGGCCTTGAAGGCGCTGCGATGATCCCGCCCGGCGCACGGGTGTGGATAGCGATGGGTCATACGGATATGCGCAAGGGCATGCAGGGGCTCGCGCTGCTCGTCCAGCAGGCCCTGGGGCGCGATCCTTTCGGCGGCGATCTCTTCGTCTTTCGGGGGCGTGCCGGATCGCTGACCAAGATCATCTGGCATGACGGTATCGGCATGTCGCTTTACGCCAAGCGGCTCGAGAAGGGGCGCTTTATCTGGCCGTCGGCGAAGGACGGGATCGTGTCGCTGACGAGTGCCAACTGGCCTGTCTGCTCGACGGGATCGACTGGCGTAACCCGCAGTATAGCTGGCGGCCACAAAGCGCGGGATAGCGCCCGGTATGATGCATTTTGGGCTTGATTGGTGGGGCCGATGGTGATTCATTCATGGGCATGGAAGCCGCCGTTTCGCCCACTCTGGACGACGTCGCAGCGCTCAAGGCGCTGCTGAACGCGGCGACCCGCAGAGCCGACGAGGCCGAAGCGCGGCTCGCCAACGCAAAGGCCCGCGAGAGCGCCACCGAGGCGATGATCGCCCATCTCAAGCTGCAGATCGCCAAGCTGAAGCGCGAGGCCTACGGCGCCAGCGCAGAACGCAGCAAGCGTCTCCTGGCGCAGATGGAGCTACAGCTCGAAGATCTCGAGGCCGATGCCAGCGAGGATGAACTCGTCACCGAGGCCGCCGCCGCAAAGGCCCTGTCCGTCACCGCGTTCGAGCGCAAGCGCCCGAGCCGCAAGCCGTTCCCCGATCACCTGCCGCGCGAGCGCATCGTCGTGCCCGCCCCCTGTTCCTGCCCGGCATGCGGCAGCAGCCGCCTTGCCAAGCTCGGCGAAGACATCACCGAGACGCTCGAGGTGATCCCGCGTTCGTGGAAGGTCACCCAGACGGTGCGCGAGAAGTTTTCTTGCCGCGATTGCGAGAAGATCACCCAGCCACCGGCGCCCTTTCATGTGCTCCCTCGCGGCTGGGCCGGGCCGAGCTTCCTCGCGATGCTGCTGTTCGAGAAGTACGGGCAGCACCAGCCGCTCAACCGCCGGCGGAGCGGTTCGCCCGCGAGGGCGTGCCGCTCAGCACATCGACGCTCGGTGATCAGGTCGGCGGCGGTGCCCATGCGCTGCTACCGATCTATCGCCTGATCGAAGCCCATGTCCTCGCCGCCGAGCGATTGCACGGCGACGATACAACCGTGCCGGTCCTTGCAAAGGGCAAGACCGATACCGCGAGGCTGTGGGTCTATGTGCGCGACGACAAGCCGTTCGCAGGTGCCGATCCGCCCGCGGCGCTGTTCCACTACTCGCGCGACCGGCGCGGCGAACATCCGCAAGCTCATCTCACGTCCTGGACGGGGATATTGCAGGCCGACGCCTATGGTGGCTACGGCGAGCTCTACCGCGAAGGGCGTATGCCCGGACCCATCTTCGAGGCGGGCTGTTTCGCCCATGCACGGCGCAAGTTCTTCGAGCTCGCCGACGTCGAGGGCGCTGCGCGCAAGAAGAGCCGCGGCGAGCGCTCGGGTCTGATCTATCCGATCGCGCTCGAAGCCGTGCAGCGGATCGATGCGCTGTTCGACATCGAGCGCGCCGTGAACGGCAGCAGTGCCGCTGAGCGGCTCGCCGTGCGGCAGGAACTCAGCGCACCGCTCATTGCCGAACTCCACGCCTGGCTCACCGAACAGCTCGGGAAGCTGTCGCGCAACCACGACCTGGCGAAGGCGATAAACTACATGCTCCGACGCTGGGCCGCGTTCAGCCGCTTCCTCGATGACGGCCGCATCTGCCTGACCAACAACGCGGCTGAGCGGGCACTGCGCTGCGTGCCGCTCGGTCGCAAGGCCTGGCTGTTCTGCGGATCCGATCGCGGCGGTCAGCGCGCCGCCATCCTCTACACCCTGATCCAGACCGCGCGCCTGAACGACATTGATCCGCAAGCGTGGCTCGCAGACGTGCTCGCCCGCATCGCCGATCATCCGGTCAGCCGGCTTGATGAGCTCCTCCCCTGGAACTGGCAAAGCAAGCCCGCCGCGATCGCCGCCTGATGTCCGTGAACAACGTCAGTAGCGTCAAAACCCTGGCGCGCGTCGCACGCGAGCTCGGCAAGGACGAGGAATCGCTCTTCGATCTCGCGTCGGGAATGGACCCGGAAGACGGCCTGATCTGGGTGTTCGGTCCCGACGACGACGGCGGCGTCATGGCATTCACGCCCTACGGCGTCGAATGCCTCATCAACCTCATGGCCGAACAATCATAGCAGGGCCGCGGCCCTCACCGGATGGCTACGTTCATGCCGCCTGTTTGATCATCAGATCATGGGGGGCATGCCCCCCATGATCTGATTGCCCGATCCGCCGATAGGCCTCTGCCGGGGTTCTCCCGGCAAGGCCCGAGTGTGGGCGCTGGGTGTTGTAATAGGTGATCCACCGGCCAAGACCAGCCCGCAACTCGGAGCCGGTCTCGAAGGCGTGCAGATACACGCATTCGTATTTCAGCGATCGCCAGAGGCGCTCGATGAAGACGTTATCCATCCACCGGCCCCGGCCGTCCATGCTGATGCGGACTTCGGCCTCGCGCAACACGCTGGTGAAGGCGAAGCTGGTGAACTGGCTGCCCTGATCGGTGTTGAAGATCTCGGGCCTTCCGAAGCGCGTCAGCGCTTCCTCCAATGCCGCGACGCAGAAGCCCGCGTCCATGGTGTTCGACAAGCGCCAAGCCAGTACCTTGCGCGTTGCCCAGTCCATGATCGCCACCAGATAGAGGAAGCCCCGGCGCATCGGGATGTATGTCACGTCGGCGCACCAGACGTGGTTCGGCCGCTCGATCGCCAGCTTGCGCAGCAGATAAGGATAGACCCTATGCTGCGGGTGCGGATCGCTCGTGCGAGGCCTCTGGTAGATCGGCGACAGACCCATCTTCGCCATCAGCCGCCGCACCCGTCGTCGCCCAACGTCATGACCATTACGGCGCAGATGCCGGACCATCTGCCGGCTGCCGTACCACGGCATGTCGAGGAACGCCGCGTCGATCACTCGCATCAGCGCCAACGTCTCCTCGGTCTCCGGCACTGGCGCGTAATAGTAGCTCGACCGGCTGATCGACAGCAGCCGGCATTGCGCCGCGATCGACAGGCGATGGTGAGCAGGCTCGATCATCGATCGCCTCCGTGCCACGCTCATCGACCGGAGGCTTTCGCTAAAAATCCCGCTCCACCAGCAACTGCCCGATCTTCGCGTGCAGCTTGTCCACTTCGGCCTCGCTGGCCGCCCGCCGCTTCGCCCGCACCGGAAAATGTGCCCGCCATCCCCGCGATGGCCTGCCGCTTCCATGACGCAATCATCGTGTGGTGAACGCCATGCTTTGCGGCCAACTCCGCCAGCGTCAGATCGCCCCGGATCGCTTCAAGCGCAACCTTCGCCTTGAAATCCGCGCTGTACCGCTTCCTCGTCGTCTTCATTCCCGTACCAGTCCTTCAGGTCTGGACTAGCTTAACACCCTGTCCAGAAAACCGGCACCACCTCACTGAGCCTGACCGCAAGGAAACGCTTCTAGCCGCGCCCGGCTTGTCATGACTTGCCGGCCGTGCAAGGGACGCGCGACCCTGGGGGCAGGAGCGTTATCGATGCATTTTGAGGTATTGATTGTGGGCGGCGGTCACGGTGGTGCGCAGGTTGCGGTGATGCTGCGGACGCAGAAGTTTGCGGGGAGCGTTGCGATTGTCGGCGACGAGCCGGAGCTTCCCTATGAGCGCCCGCCCTTGTCGAAGGAATATTTCGCGGGCGAGAAGGAATTCGAGCGCATCCAGCTGCGCCCCGCCCGATATTGGGACGAGCGCGACGTGACGATGCTGCTCGGCAAGCGCGTGGTCGGTGTCGACCCGGCGGCGCACACCGTCACGACCGACGGCGGCGAGACGATCGGCTACGGCAAGCTCGTCTGGGCGACGGGGGGCGCGCCGCGGATGCTGCCGATCCCGGGCGGCGACCTGCCGGGGGTGCAGGGGGTGCGCACCCGCGCCGATGCCGATGCGATGAAGGCGGCGTCGGAGACGGCGAGGCAGATCGTCGTGATCGGCGGCGGCTATATCGGGCTCGAGGCGGCGGCGGTGCTGACCAAGGCGGGCAAGAAGGTCGTGCTGCTCGAGGCGCAGGACCGGGTGCTCGCGCGCGTCGCGGGCGAGGCGCTGTCGCGCTTCTACGAAAAGGAGCATCGCGAGCATGGGGTGGACCTCCGGCTCGGCGTCTGCGTCGAGGCGATCGAGGGCGAGGCGCATGTCACCGGCGTTCGCCTGTCGGACGGCGAGGTCATCCCCGCCGACCTCGTCATCGTCGGCATCGGCATCGTCCCGGCGGTGGAACCGCTGCTCGCGGCAGGGGCCGAGGGCGCGAGCGGTAGCGGGGGCGTGCTCGTCGACCGCCATTGCAAGACGAGCCTTCCCGACATCTATGCGATCGGCGACTGCGCGGCGCACGAAAACCCCTTTGCCGAAGGCGCGGTGATCCGGCTCGAATCGGTGCAGAACGCCAACGACCAGGCCAATGTCGTCGCCAAAGGCATCGTCGGTGACGAAGCGCCCTATCATGCGATCCCGTGGTTCTGGTCGAACCAGTACGATCTCAAGCTCCAGACCGCGGGCCTGTCGACCGGGCACGACCGGGCGGTGCTGCGCGGCGACCCCGTGACGCGCAGCTTCTCGGTCGTCTATCTGAAGCAGGGCAGGGTGATCGCGATCGACTGCGTCAATGCGACGAAGGACTATGTCCAGGGCCGCATGATCGTCACCGCGGGGCTGACGGCAACCCCCGGGCAACTCGCCGACACCCGGACCCCGCTCAAGGAACTCCTCGCACCCTGACGCTCAGGCAGCGCCGGGCGGCGCATCGCCCAGCGCCTGCTTCAGCGTCGTCCTGATGCCGCGAAGCAGACGGCGCAGCACCACGATGACGATTACCGCCGCAACCGACAGAAGCACCGCAATCCCAATGGCAAGCGGAGGATAAGCGATGGCGAGCGCCAGCAGCCCGCTCGTCGCGACGTCTTCGCCGGTCGAAACGGCCGCATTGCTGTAGGGTTCGGGGCTGACGTTGACGACCGCGCGTGTCGTCGCCTTCGCGCCGTGGCTCAACAACGCGCCGCCGCCGCCGAGCAGAAAGGCCACCACCTGCCAGGCCGGGTTGGACGAGTCGACCAGCGCCAGCGCGAGCAGTGCGCCGCCGAGCGGGCGGACGATGCCGTGAACCCCGTCCCAGATCGAATCGACCCACGCCACCTTGTCGGCCAGGAATTCGGCGAGGGTGCCGATCGCGGCGACGCCCAGCACCCATGGGTTGGCCAGGATCTGGAGCGCCTTCAGATGTTCGGGCAGCGGCAACCAGCCGAAATGCATCGCGATGCCGGTGACGAGGATCGTCAGATAGAGTCGCCATCCCGCCAGCAGACTCAGGCTTCCGGCGACTCCCAATATCTCCAAGATTCCCAACGGTCCGCTCCCGCTGCAGCGCTGTCGGCGCCATCTTGCACCTGCAAGGGCGTCCCCGCAATGCCGGGATGACAAGCGCGGGCACGCGGCGTATCGCCTGGATCATGAATGATTCCACCTTGCGACCTTATGCGTCGCCGCCGGTGCCCGAGGGAGCGATCCCCGCCGCGACGCTCGTGATCATGCGGCCTTCCGACAACGGCGGTCCTGACGAGATATTGATGGTGAAGCGCGCAACGAACATGGCCTTTGCCGCCGGCGCGCTGGTGTTCCCGGGCGGGCGGATCGATCCCGACGATTATCTGGTTGCCGAGCGTCACGGCTTTGCGCCGCACGATGCCGAGGGCGCGGCCCGGGTTGCCGCGCTGCGCGAGACGATCGAGGAGACGGGGCTCGCGGTCGGCTGGGACGGGCTGCGCGACCGTGAAATCGCGGCCGTGCGGCGGGCGTTGCTGGGCGGGACGCTGCTATCGGACATATTGGCGTCGCGCGACGAGCGGATCGCGCTCGACGCGCTCGTGCCCTTCGCGCGCTG
Source organism: Sphingopyxis sp. 550B (assembly GCF_057401805.1). Lineage (NCBI taxonomy): Bacteria > Pseudomonadati > Pseudomonadota > Alphaproteobacteria > Sphingomonadales > Sphingopyxidaceae > Sphingopyxis > Sphingopyxis sp. 550B. The sequence continues at coordinate 2,307,137 of NZ_CM171610.1, forward strand.
GTGCCCCAATTTCAAGGAGGCGCGGACCTTCGACACGCGCTTCTATGCGGTGCCGGCCCCCGCCCACGGCCACGAACTCACCGTCGAAGAGGCCGAGCATAGCCAGATTTTCTGGGCGAGCGCGCATGCGACGCTGGCGATGGCCGATCGCGGCGAGGCGTCGGTGATCTTTCCGACTCGGCGCAATCTGGAGCGGCTGGCGCAGCGGACGGATTTCGAGGATTTCACGAGGCATGCGGGAGAATATCCGATCGAGCTTATCACGCCGTGGGTCGAAGATCGCGGAGGGCGGCGATATCTGTGCATCCCGGAAGGGCTCGGATATCCGGTGACTTCCGAAGCCTTCGAGCGTGCGCGGCGCAGCTGATACCGGTCTATTTATCGGTGCATTAGCAATTTGATAGGAAATGATCGGCTAGGCCAAAACAGCATTGCAATTGCCGATGGTTACGCCTAGGAGGGCATTGCAGAACCAGATCGGGAGCGAGAGCTTTCTGGTGTGAATCGACAAGACCATTGATCCAGTGGACGGAGAATAAGATGAATCTGCTTAAGAAAGCTGCGGTCTCCCTCGCGGCGACCTCGATGATTGCGGCTCCGGTCGTGGCTTCGGCTGCTCCTGCGGCTGCCGCGTTCGACGGGGCTCGTGCGACCTCGACCGCTGAAGGCGAAAGTGAACTCACGGGGAGCGGTTGGATCATCGGCCTTCTCGCCCTGGCTGCCATCGTTGTCGGCATCGTGATCGCTTCGGACAACAACGACGACAACCCGACCAGCCCGTAATCGCGGCTCTTGTCGGAACCAGTTTCCGAACGGCCTCGAGCTCCTGCTCGGGGCCGTTTGCATATCTGGTGTCCGCGACTGCGTCGGTTTCTGACGGCGTTCATGCATCGTGACGCTTCGCGTGCCGTCGCATTGCCGCCGATGCTGTCGTTGCTGGACCATGATGACATCAGAAGGACTCGTCATTGCGAGCGGCGAAGCCGCGCGGCAATCCAGAGCGTGCGGTAACCGCTCTGGATTGCTTCGCTCCGCTCGCAATGACGAAGTGGGCAATCCAAAGTCATCAGAATCCGGAGGGGCATGTGTTTGATCCGCGACACCCCGTCATCGTTCGTTCTGAGCTTGTCGAAGCACCGTTCTTCCGTCGGCAGCGCCGAAAGAAATAACTGCCCTTCGACAAGCTCAGCACGAACGGATTGGGCACGATTCCGATTTATCGCACGCCGCTCTAAAGATCGAAGCAAGCATTTTCATTGACTGCCGGAAGGGCAGCGCCGTTTGCGGCGCGCTTGAACGGCCCCGGCATTTCCGAAACCGTCAGTCGTTCCGATCTCCTGCGCAAACGCTGTCGATTGTCGCCCGCCGCGCCGCGCGCGAGCGCGCCAAGGGGATGGCGGTCCGGGCTTCCCGCCGAGCCTCTTTCGCAATGGGTGCCAGCGCGAGCGTCGGGTCGCCTCCGGTCTCGACGATCTCGGCCAGAATGCGGCCCCACGGATCGACGGCCAGGCTGTGGCCATAGGTGGCGCGCCCGTCGGCGTGCGTGCCGCCCTGCGCCGCCGCGATGACGTGGCAGCCCGTTTCGATCGCGCGCGCGCGGAGCAGGATATGCCAATGCGCCGCGCCGGTCGGCACGGTGAAGGCGGCGGGAATCGCGATCACTTCGGCGCCGCGGTCGACCAGCGCGCGATAGAGTTCGGGAAAGCGCAGGTCGAAGCAGATGCTCAGCCCCAGTCGGCCGAGCGGCGTATCGACCACGATCAGCGCGTCGCCGCCGGCATAAGCTGCCGATTCGGTCCAGTTCTCGCCCGACGGCAGGGTGACGTCGAACATGTGGATCTTGTCGTAGCGGGCCCGGATGCTGCCGTCGGCGGCGATGACATGGCTGCGATTGACGCGCCGGTCGCCCGTGTCGGCGAGCAGCGGCATCGAACCGCTGTGCAGCCAGATGCCATGGCGCAGCGCCATCGCCTGCAAAGCAGGCAGCCAGGCGCTGTCCGCTTCGCGCCGGATATGCGGCGCCGACCGCTGGCGATCGCGGTCGAGTAATAGCGACATTTCGGGCAGGAAGACCATCGAAGCCCCCTGCGCCGCGGCTGCCGCCATCGCGCGGTCGATCGCCACTAGATTGGCGTCGGGATCGATGCCGCTGGTCATCTGGACGAGTGCGGCGAGCGGCGCGGCGGCTTGCTGTTCCATTCCGATTGGCTAGGCCGATGTCTTTCCGGGGACAAGAGGGCGACGGTTCAGTGGCCAGCAAGGTTCGAAGGCGATACACTGGCGCGATGTCGATTTTTCCCACGCGCGCCGCGCGGCGCCGATTTTCTGTTCTGCTGACTGCATGCGCGACCACCATGCTGCTGCTCGCGCCCGTGCGCGCTCCGGCGCAAGAGGCTGCGACCTCGGCACTCTCTTCCGCACAGGCCGCTGGCGACGACTGGCTCTATGCCGGCAGCGACATTCCGCGCGATGCCGGGTGGCGCTTCGGCACGCTCACCAACGGGCTCCGTTATGCGGTCCGCAATAACGGGGTTCCGCCGGGGCAGGTGTCGATCCGGGTGCGGATGGATGTCGGATCGCTGTTCGAGACCGAGAAGGAGCGCGGTTTCGCCCACCTCCTCGAGCATCTGACCTTTCGTGGATCGGTCCATATTCCCGATGGCGAGGCGAAGCGCATCTGGCAGCGTTTCGGCGTTTCCTTCGGCAGCGATACCAACGCCCAGACGACACCGACGCAGACGGTCTATCAACTCGACCTGCCCAGCGTGACGGCCGCCAATCTCGACGAGAGTATGAAACTGCTGTCGGGCATGATCCGCGAGCCGCGCATCTCGGCGGCCGCGGTCGAGGCCGAGCGCGGCGTCGTGGTTTCCGAGCTGCGCGAATCGGATGGGCCGCAAAAGCGCATCGCCGATGCCACCAACGCCCATCTCTTCGCCGGCCAGCCGCTTGCCGACCGCTCGCCGATCGGCACGCAGGAAACGCTCGCCGGTGCGCGCGCCGACAGCGTCACGGCATTTCACGATCGCTGGTATCGCCCCGACCGCGCGGTGATCGTCATTGTCGGCGATGCCGATCCGGCGGAATTCGAACGGCTGATTGCCCGATATTACGGTAACTGGAGCGCCGATGGATCGAATCCGACGCCGCCCGATTTCGGTATGCCCGACCCCAAGGCAGCGGTCGCGCGCGAGATCGTCGAGCCGGGCCAGCCCGCGGCATTGATGCTCGCGATGATCCGTCCGTGGAAGAAGCGGATCGACACGGTCGAGAATACGCGGCGCCTCTATCTGGAATATCTGGCGCAGGCGCTCGTCAACCGGCGGCTCGAAAACCGGGCGCGCAGCGGCGGCAGCTATCTCGTCGCCACGGTCGGGCAGGAATATGTCAGCCGCAGCGCCGACGTGACGATGGCGCAGATCGTGCCGCTCGGCGATTGGAAGGCCGCGCTCGCCGATGTGCGCGGCGTGATTGCCGACGCGGTCCAGACGCCGCCGTCGCAGGCCGACATCGACCGCGAGGCGAACGAGATCGAGGCGTTCCTCGCCAAGGAGCTCGAAAATGCGCGTAACGAACCCGGCGCCCGCCTGGCCGACGACATGGTGCGAGCGGTTGACATCGGCGAAACCGTGACCAGCCCGCAGGGGCAGGTCGATATGTTCAAGGCGATCCGTGCTTCGGCGACGCCGCAGGTGATGCTCGACATCAGCCGCGCGATCTTTGCGGCGCCGGTGACGCGCGTCGTGCTGACGACGCCGACGGCGGTCGAGGGCGGGGACAAGGCGTTGCTCGCCGCGCTCGCCGTCCCCGCACAGATTCGCGATGACCGGCTGGCGGTGGCGAAAGTGGACATCGGCGAACTGCCCGCGATCGGCCAGCCCGGTACGATCGTGTCGGCGACGCAGATTCCCGGGTTGCGTGCCGAACGGATCGAGTTCGCCAACGGCGTGACCGCGCTGGTGTCGAACAATGCGGTGGAGCCCGGCAAGGTGCGCGTCAACGTCCGTTTCGGATCGGGCAACCGCAGCGTTGCCGCCGACGCGCCCAATCTGTTGTGGACGGGCGATTATGCGCTGGTCGCGAGCGGCATCGGTCCCTGGGGTCAGAACGAGATCGACCAGATCACCAACGGGCGGCAGATTCAGCTCAATTTCGATATCGACGACGATGCCTTCGAACTGGCGGCGGAAAGCAGGCCCGCCGACCTCGCCGACCAGATGAAGCTGATCGCCGGCAAGCTCGCCTTTCCACGCTGGGACGTGGCACCGGTCGAGCGACTGCGCGTCGGCTTTCTGACCGGCTACGATGTCAACGACGCGACGCCCAATGCGGTGCTCGACCGCAATCTGCGCGGCTGGCTGACCGCCGGGGACGCGCGCTGGGCGGCGCCCGACAAGGCGCAGATCGAGGCGCTGACGCCCGCGGCTTTCCGCAGCTTCTGGGAACCGCGGCTCGCGAGCGGGCCGATCGAGGTTCAGTTGTTCGGCGATCTTTCTTCGGTCGATTATCGTCAGATCCTCGCCGATACGCTGGGGGAGCTGCCGCCGCGCAGCCCGCTTGCACCGCCCGAAGGGCAGGCGGTCGCTTTCGCGAAACACAGCAAAACGCCGATGATCGCCTATCACCGCGGCGAGCGTGGGCAGGCGGCGGCGATGACGGCGTGGCCGACGGGCGGCGGTCTCACGGCGCCGCGCGACGCGCGCGCGCTTGATGTGCTGGCGGCGATCTTCAACGACCGGCTCTTCGATCGGCTGCGCGCCGAGCAGGGGGCCAGCTACGGGCCCGTCGTCGACAGCCACTGGCCCACCGCCTTCGACAGCGGCGGTTATCTGCTGGTCGGCAGTCTGCTGGCGCCGAAGGACATCGACCGTTTCTATGCGATCGCCCGCGACATCGCCGCCGACCTCGTCGCGCGGCCGGTGAGCGCGGACGAACTGGCGCGCAATGCGGGCCCGATCCGCGAGCAGGTCGCGCGCGCCTCGACGGGCAATCTCTACTGGATGTTCCTGCTCGAAGGCGCGACCCGCGACCCGCGCGTGGCGGCGGCGGCGCTGTCGATCGGGGAGGATATCTCCGCCGTCACCGCGGCCGACATCCAGCGTCTCGCGCGGCGCTATCTGAAGCCCGACCGCCAGTGGTCGGGGGTCGTCCTGCCGCAGGGAATGTCGCTCGCCGACGCGTCGGCGCTTGGCCGCGCGGATGGACGGGCCGGCGGGCAGTAGCGGAAAAGGGCCTGCTCCCTAGCCGTCCTCGCCGGGCAACGGCCGCAGCCTCTGGATGCGCGGTTCGCGATCGAGGTGACCCTTGGTCATGATGTCGTGGCGCATCTTCGCGCGCACGTCGTGGATCGACGCGATCACCGGCCCCATCGCGACGCCGAGGTCGATCAGCACCGCTTCGGCGAGTTGAAGCGAGCTTTCGAGCGTTTCGGGAACGGCATCGGTGGCGCCGGCCTGATAGAGGGCGGCGGCATGGTCGGCGCCGCGCGCGCGAGAGATGATCGGCAGGTCGGGATATTTGCGCCGCAGCCGCCGCGTCATGCGAAGCTGCTGCACCGGGTCGTCCATGGTCAGGACGACCGCTTCGGCGGTGTCGATGCCCAGCCGGTCGAGGCTGCCCGGCCGTCCGACGTCGGCAAAGCGCACCGCGAAACCGTCGCGCCGCGCCGCGGCGACGGCGTCGATGTCGGCATCGACCGCGATATAGGGGCGCTCATGCTCTTTCAGCAATCCGGCGACGATGCGCCCGACGCGGCCGAAGCCGACGACGACGGTGCGCCGCGGCGGCGGCCCGTCGTCGTCGGCTTCGGCTTCGGCGACCCGTATCTCGATGCGCCGGGCGATGTCGTGGCCGACGCGTGCGAGCAGCGGCGTTATGGTCAGGCCGATCGCGGTAACGAGCTGCCAGAATTCGGCGGTGGTGCGGCTGATGATCTGTGCCTGGAGCGCGGTCGCGAGCACGATCAGCGTGGTTTCCGAGGGGCTGGCCATCAACAGCCCGACCTCGGCCGCGGTGCCGCGCCGCGCCGCGCCCGAAAAACGCAGCAGCGCGGCGGTGACGACCGCCTTGATCAGCACCACGCCGACCACCGCGGCGATGAGTTGCGGCCACAGTCCGGCAATCGTCCGCAGATTGAGCCCCATGCCGACGCTGATCAGGAACACGCCGAGCGCGAGCCCCTTGAACGGCGCGGTAATCGCCTCGACCTCGGTATGATATTCGGTCTCGGCGATCATCAGTCCGGCGAGCAGCGCGCCGACGATCGGCGACAGGCCGACCGCCGCGGTCGCCAGCGCGGCGACGATGACGACGAGCAGGCTGGCGGCCAGGAACAGTTCCGGGTCCTTGGCGCGCGCCGCCTGCGCGAAGATGCGCGGCAGCAGAAACCAGCCGCCGATCGCCAGCGCCGCGACGACCAGCGCCCCCTGCCACAGCGTGGTCAGCAGCAGTTCGGCGCTGTCGCCCGACGCCGCCGGCGACAGGGCTGCGAGGATGAAGATGATCGGGACGAGCGCCAGATCCTCGAACAGCAGCATCGAAAAGGAGGCGCGGCCGACCGCGGATTGAGTGCCCGCGATGGGCAGGACGAGCGCCGTCGACGACAGCGCGAGCGCGATGCCCAGCCCATAGGCCGATGCCGTCGATTGATCGCTGACCAGCATCAGCGCCGTGCCGAGGATCGCTCCGCCCAGCAGCAGTTCGGCGGCGCCGATCCCGAACACCAGCTTGCGGAGTTGCCAGAGGCGGCGGAACGAAAGCTCCAAACCGATCGAAAAGAGCAGCAGGATGATGCCGAGTTCGCCGAACAGCGCGATATCGTCCGGCGACGAGATGGTGACGTGCCTCAGCCAGGGATAATCGGCGGTGAAGCTTCCCAGCCCCGACGGCCCGACGAGCAGCCCGACGAGAATGAAGCCGATGACCGGCGAGATGCGGAAGCGCGCGAAGGCGGGTATGACGACGCCCGCCGCGCCCAGCACGACGAGGGCGTTGCCGATGGCGGATGTTTCGGCTTCGGTGACCATTGGCCGACCTTATGCAGGTCGGCCGGCCGTATCTCAACTTTTTTGGTTGGTTAGCCGCCCATTTTTTTGTCGAGATTCTCGACGATCGCCTCGAAGAAGCCTTCGGTGGTCAGCCAGTTCTGGTCGGGACCGATCAGCAGCGCGAGGTCCTTGGTCATCTTGCCGCTTTCGACCGTGGCGACGCAGACCTTCTCGAGGTCGTCGGCGAACTGCGTCACCTCGGGCGTGCCGTCTAGCTTGCCGCGGTGCTTGAGCCCGCCCGTCCACGCGAAGATCGACGCGATCGGATTGGTCGAGGTCGCCTTGCCCTGCTGGTGCATGCGATAGTGGCGGGTGACGGTGCCGTGCGCGGCTTCCGATTCGACCGTCTTGCCGTCGGGGGTCATCAGCACGCTGGTCATCAGGCCGAGCGAGCCGAAGCCCTGCGCGACGGTGTCCGACTGGACGTCGCCGTCGTAATTCTTGCAGGCCCACACGAACTTGCCCGACCATTTCAGCGCCGACGCGACCATGTCGTCGATCAGGCGATGCTCATAGGTGATGCCCAGTTCGTCGAACTTCGCCTTGAATTCGGTCTGATAGATTTCCTCGAACAGGTCCTTGAAGCGGCCGTCATAGGCCTTGAGAATGGTGTTCTTGGTCGACAGATAGACCGGCCACTGGCGCGCGATGCCGTAGTTGAGGCTGGCGCGCGCGAAATCGCGGATCGAATCGTCCAGATTGTACATGCCCATCGCGACGCCCGACGACGGGAACTGGAACACTTCCTCGTCGATGACGGTGCCGTCCTCGCCCTCGAACACCATGCGCAGCTTGCCGGGGCCGGGAACGCGGAAATCGGTCGCGCGATACTGGTCGCCGAAGGCGTGGCGGCCGACGACGATCGGGTCGGTCCAGCCGGGAACCAGTCTGGGCACGTTCTTCATCACGATCGGCTCGCGGAAGACGACGCCGCCCAGGATGTTGCGGATCGTGCCGTTCGGCGACTTCCACATCTTCTTCAGGCCGAATTCCTCGACGCGGGCCTCGTCGGGGGTGATCGTTGCGCATTTGACGCCGACGCCATGCTTCTTGATCGCGTTCGCCGCTTCCACGGTGATCTTGTCGTCGGTGCGGTCGCGCTCCTCGATGCCGAGGTCGTAATAGTGCAGGTCGATGTCGAGATAGGGCAGGATCAGCCGCTCGCGGATCCATTGCCAGATGATCCGGGTCATTTCGTCGCCGTCGAGTTCGACGACCGGGTTGGCTACCTTGATCTTGCCCATGTGCGTGCCTTTTCCTGTGGGGAGTCGAATTGCAGGGCGCCTTAGGCAATGCGGCCCGATTGTTCAACCGCCGTGGTGATGCGCCTGATCGGGCGAGGCGCGGAACGATTGCACAACTCGATTGTCTCTTTGGAACCGCCCCCCTAGAAAGACCGCTATGTCCTCCACCATTTCCTCGAACCGTCCCGGCGGCGGCATCAAGTGGCGCTGGCCGTCGATCCATCCGGAGGGGCGCAAGTTCCTGTTGATCGCGGGCGTCGTCACCCTCTGCTTCTGGCTGCTGGGCTGGGAGATCGCCGGCTGGCTGATGTTCGGCCTGACCGTCTGGGTTGCCGCCTTCTTCCGCGATCCGGTGCGCGTGACCCCGACGGCGCGCGACCTTGTCATCGCGCCGGCCGACGGGCTCGTCACCCAGATCGCCGAGGTGCCGCCGCCGATCGAGATCGCCGGACCCGACGGCCTCGGCGATGCGCCGATGCTGCGCGTGTCGATCTTCATGAGCGTCTTCGACGTCCATATCAACCGCACCCCGGTCGCGGGGACGCTGCGCAAGCTCGTTTATATCCCCGGCAAGTTCGTCAACGCCGACCTCGACAAGGCAAGCGAGGAGAATGAGCGCCAGCATTTCGTCGTTGAGCGCGCCGACGGGGTGCGGATCGGCTTTACCCAGATCGCGGGTCTCGTCGCGCGGCGGATCATGCCCTTCGTCAGCATGGGGAACGAGGTTACGACCGGACAGCGCGTCGGGCTGATCCGTTTCGGCAGCCGTGTCGACGTCTATCTGCCCGCAGGCACGACGCCGCAGGTGCTGCTCGGCCAGCGCGCGCTGGCAGGCGAAACCGTCATAGCGCGGATCGGCCACGCCGAGACGATCGACGGCATCGGGCAATAGGGGCGGCGGCGATGGATGGTGCCGATCGACAGGCGGATGCAGCCGAGCGCCGGATCGTCGGCCTGCCGCTGCGCGCCTTCGCGCCCAACGCGGTCACGGCGCTGGCGCTCTGTTTCGGGCTGACGGGGGTTCGCTTCGCGATCGGCGAGGAGTGGGAAAAGGCGCTCGCCGCGATCATCTTCGCGGGGGTGCTCGACGGAATGGACGGACGCATCGCGCGGCTGCTCCGCGCCCAGAGCCGTTTCGGCGCCGAGCTCGATTCGCTGTCCGACGTGATCGCCTTCGGCGTCGCGCCGGCGATGGTGATGTTCCTCTGGTCGCTGCAGGATGCGCCGAAATTCGGCTGGACCGCGGCGCTGGCGCTCGCGGTGTGCTGCGCATTGCGTCTCGCGCGCTTCAATTCGCGCATGGACGCCGATGTCCAGCCGCACAAGGCGGCGGGTTTTCTGACCGGCATCCCGGCGCCGGCCGGGGCCGGACTGGCCTTCGTTCCCGTCTATCTGTGGCTGGTGACCGGCGAGACGCTGTTCCGCGAATGGTATGTCGTGATGCCGTGGGTGCTCGCCATCGCGATGCTGATGATCTCCGCGATCCCCACCTATGGCTGGTCGTCGATCCGTCTGCGCCGTTCGTGGCGGCTCTTCGCGCTCGCCGGCGTCGGTCTGCTCGGCGCCGCGCTCGTCACCGCACCCTGGCACAGCCTGCTCGCGATCTGCGTTATCTACGTCGCATTGCTGCCGTTCGGCATCGCGAGCTATGCGCGGGTCAGGCGGCGCGGCTGAGCAGCGGCTGCGCGGCCATCGCGCGCGAAACCGAACGGACGGGAAGACGGCGGGCAGGGCGCTGGCGCGTCGTCGCGGCGGCCGGAGCCGGGGAGGCCGGAACACCGTCGGCCGGGAAAGCCCCGTCGCCCGCAAGCGCCGAAAGGATCGCATCGCCGTTCGATGTCAGCATCGCCAGGATCACGGCGAGGCCAAGCCCCGCAGCAAGGGTGAAGAGGAGAGCGGCAGCGACCTGAAGCATCGACTTGTCCTTTCGGTTTCGGTCTGCGAAACCTCCCGCATCGGCATGACGGTTTCGCTATCCGCTTCGTTCCATGTTCATGATATGTTCTCAATCATCCTGCGATGAAGCGGTGCTTATCGTCGATGAATCGTTTTGACTGCGCCCGGCGTTCATGCGGCGGGCGTGCACCCGGCAGTGGCTTTTTCCTTGATTCCGGGCGGCGATGCGGCTAACGGCCCGCGCATTCCACATGGAAGGCGCACATACCGGTGCCGGGTCCATCCCTTCGCGGATGTCTCGGTTCTTGCCTTCCAGAGGACTAACCGGAAGGAGAAAGACCATGGCGGCACCTGTCGTCACGATGCAGAATCTTATCGAAGCGGGCGCCCACTTCGGCCACCAGACCCACCGTTGGAACCCGCGCATGAAGCCGTATATCTTCGGCGCGCGCAACGGCATCCACATTCTCGATCTGTCGCAGACCGTGCCGCTCTTCGCGCGCGCGCTCGACTTCGTGTCCTCGACCGCGGCGGCGGGCGGCAAGGTGCTGTTCGTCGGCACCAAGCGCCAGGCGCAGGGGCCGATCGCCGACGCCGCGCGCGCATCGGGTCAGCATTTCGTCAACCACCGCTGGCTGGGCGGCATGCTCACCAACTGGAAGACGATCTCCAATTCGATCCGCCGCCTCAAGACGCTCGAGGAACAGCTTGCGGGCGACACCTCGGGCCTCACCAAGAAGGAAGTGCTCAACAGGACGCGCGAGCGCGACAAGCTCGAACTGAGCCTTGGCGGCATCCGCGACATGGGCGGCATTCCCGACGTGATGTTCGTGATCGACGCGAACAAGGAAGAGCTGGCGATCAAGGAAGCGAATGTCCTGGGCATCCCGGTCGTCGCGATCCTCGATTCGAACGTCTCGCCCGACGGCATCGCCTTCCCGGTTCCCGCGAACGATGACGCCGCGCGCGCCATCCGCCTTTACTGCGAAGCGGTCGCCCAGGCGGCGACCCGCGGCGGCCAGCAGGCGCGCGTCGATCGCGGCGAGGACCTCGGCGCGGCGGTCGAGCCGATCGCCGAGCCCGTGCTTGCCGAGACCCCGGCGACCGAGGACGAGCAGGTTCCGGCCGAAGCGGCCGCCGAAACCGAGCGTCAGAGCGACGCGTAAGCACGTTGCGTGACGGGCCGGCGCCGCGACAGGCGCCGTCCCTGTCATCCTCCTGTCTTGTCGCGCCGCCATGCGCGCGGCGCAGCGGCGGGCCGATCCGATGGCCCGCCCCCCTTTTGGAAAGGATCACCCCATGGCTGAGATCACGGCCGCCCTCGTCAAGGAACTGCGCGAACGCACCGGCGCGGGCATGATGGATTGCAAGAAGGCGCTCGCCGAGAATGACGGCGACATCGAAGCGTCGATCGACTGGCTGCGCACCAAGGGTCTTGCCGCCGCCGCCAAGAAGGCCGGCCGCGTCGCCGCCGAGGGGCTGGTCGGCGTCGTCACCGACGGCACCCGCGGCGCGATGGTCGAGGTCAACAGCGAAACCGACTTCGTTGCCAAGAACGAACAGTTCCAGGGCTTCGTCCGCGACGTGACCCAGGTCGCGCTGGCCGGCGACATCGCCGACATCGACGCGCTGGGCGCCGCCGCCTATCCCGCGGGCGGCTCCGTCGCCGAGGCGCTGACGCAGAACATCGCCACGATCGGCGAGAATCAGTCGCTGCGCCGCGTCGCCATCCTCTCGGTCGGCTCGGGCGTCGTCACCGGCTATGTCCACAACGCCGCCGCGCCGGGTCTCGGCAAGATCGGCGTGCTCGTCGCGCTCGAATCGAGCGCCGGCGCCGATGTCCTTGAACCGCTCGGCAAGCAGCTGGCGATGCACGTCGCTGCCGCCAACCCGCTCGCGCTCAACGGCGACGAACTCGACGCCGAACTGATCGCCCGCGAACGCGCGATCGCTGAGGAAAAGGCCGCCCAGTCGGGCAAGCCCGCCGACATCGTCTCGCGCATGGTCGACGGCACGATCGCCAAGTTCCGCAAGGAAAACGCGCTGCTGTCGCAGCCGTTCGTGATCGACGGCAAGACCCCGGTCGCCGAAGTCGTCGCCGCTGCGGGCAAGGACGTCGGCGCGGACATCACCCTCAAGGGCTTCATGCGCTTCCAGCTCGGCGAAGGCATCGAGAAGGAAGAGAGCGACTTCGCCGCCGAAGTCGCCGCCGCTGCCGGCCGCTAATGATGATCCGCGGCTGCCGCCCGATCGGTGCGGCAGTCCGCTTGGCAATGGCGCGCACTCTGACTAGGGTGCGCGCCATTGGTTTTTCGACCCCTTGGTGAAGGTTCTCCTCGACATGGCATTGCCCGGCATGAAACGCATCCTGCTCAAGCTGTCGGGCGAGGCGTTGATGGGCACGACGCCGTTCGGGATCGACCCCGACACGGTCGCGAGCATGGCGGCGGAGGTCAAGGCGGCGAAGGATCGCGGGCTTGAAATCTGCCTTGTCATCGGCGGCGGCAACATCTTTCGCGGCATGGCGGGCGCGGCGAAGGGCATGGACCGCGCGCAGGCCGACTATATGGGGATGCTCGCGACGGTGATGAACGCGCTGGCGATGCAGAATGCGCTCGAACAGCTGGGCGTGGAGACGCGCGTCCAGTCGGCGATCGAAATGGACAAGGTGTGCGAGCCCGTCATCCGCCGCCGCGCCGAACGTCATATGGAAAAGGGACGGGTGGTGATCTTCGCCGCCGGCGTCGGCGCGCCCTATTTCACCACCGACAGCGGCGCGGCGCTGCGCGCGGCGGAGATGAAGTGCGACGCGCTGCTGAAGGGCACCAGCGTCGACGGCGTCTATAATGCCGACCCCAAGCAGGACCCGACGGCGGTGCGTTACGACCGGCTCGGCTACGACCGCGTGCTTGCCGACAATCTGAAGGTGATGGACGCGAGCGCGGTGGCGCTGTGCCGCGACAATCAGATTCCGATTGTCGTGTTCAACATCCGCGAACCCGGCAATCTGGCCCGCGTGCTGGCAGGCGATGGCGTATGCACCGTCGTCGGCGACGCGGCCTGACCGCATAGAAGAGGACAAGACAATGGCGAAATATGACAAGGCCGACCTCGACCGCCGCATGCACGGCGCGGTCGAATCGCTCAAGCACGACCTTGCGGGGCTGCGCACCGGCCGCGCGCATACGGCGCTGCTCGATCCGGTGACGGTCGAGGTCTATGGCTCGCACATGCCGCTCAACCAGCTTGCGTCGATCAGCGCGCCCGAACCGCGGATGCTGTCGGTGCAGGTGTGGGACAAGTCGAACGTCGGCCCGGTCGACAAGGCGATCCGCGCTGCCGGCCTGGGCCTGAACCCGATCGTCGACGGCCAGGTGCTGCGCCTGCCGATCCCCGAGATGACGCAGGAGCGCCGCAAGGAACTGTCGAAGCTTGCCGGCCAATATGCCGAAAAGGCGCGCGTCGCGGTGCGCAACGTCCGCCGCGACGGCATGGACGCGCTGAAGCAGGACGAGAACAAGAAGGAAATCAGCGAGGACGACCGCAAGCGGTCGGAGACCGAGGTGCAGAAGCTGACCGATTCGGTCATCGCCGAAATCGACGCCGCCGCGAGCGCGAAAGAAAAGGAAATCCTCGGCTAGTGCCCTCCCGTCCCCGCCTCTCTTTCGTTCGCATCGAGCGAAGTCGAGATGCCCATCCTCGTTGCGCGATGCTGACGGGTGTCTCGACTTCGCTCGACACGAACGGATTCTGAAGGCGCTCTCGTGACCACCCCCTCCCACGGCGCACGGCATGTCGCCATCATCATGGACGGCAATGGCCGTTGGGCGAAGAAGCGCTTTCTGCCGCGCGTCGCCGGCCACAAGGCCGGGGTCGAGGCGGTGCGCAACATCGTGCGCGCCGCGGCCGAGATGGAACTGGAGGCGATGACGCTCTACGCCTTCTCCTCGGAAAACTGGAAGCGGCCCGAGGAAGAGGTCAGCGACCTGATGGGGCTGATGAAGCGCTTCATCCTGAGCGATCTCGACGAATTTGCCGCCAACGACGTCCGGCTCAAGGTCATCGGCGACTGGCGCGCATTGGCACCCGACGTCGTCGCGCTGATCGAGGATGCGATCGCGCGCACCGCGGGGAACAGCCGCACGACGCTGGCCGTCGCGCTCAACTATGGCGCGCAGGATGAACTGGTGCGCGCCGCGCGCGCGGCCGCCGCGGAAGGCGGGATCAGCGCGCAGGCGATCGAGGCCCACCTCGACACGGCCGGCCTGCCGCCGCTCGACCTGCTCATCCGCACTTCGGGCGAGGTGCGGCTGTCGAATTTCCTGCTTTGGCAATCGGCCTATGCCGAACTCTATTTCACCGATACGCTCTGGCCCGATTTCAAGCCGGCCGACCTGCGGGCGGCGCTCGACCATTTTGCGCGGCGCGAACGCCGCTTCGGGGGATTGTGACGATGGCGGCAGCAAAATCGGATCTGGGCGTCCGCGTCGGCTCGGCGATCGTCCTCTTCGCGATCGCCGGCGCGGCACTGTGGTTCGGCGGCATCGCCTTCGGGCTGCTGCTCCTTGTCGGCGCGGCGCTTCTGCTCGTCGAATGGTTCGCGCTCGTTCGCGCCATGTCGCTCGGCGGCGGCGCGCGCGGGGCATTGACGCTGCTCGGTCCGCTGCTCGTCCTCGGCGCGGTGGGTGGTCTCTGGCATATCCGCGACCAATTGGGTGTCACCGCGGCGCTGTGGGTGTTCGGCATGGTCTGGGCGACCGACATCGGCGCCTATTTCGCCGGCCGCGCCTTCGGGGGCGCGCGGCTCGCTCCGGCGATCAGTCCGTCGAAGACCTGGTCGGGACTGTTCGGCGGCATGATCGCGGCGCTGGTCGCCAGCGCGACGATCGGCGACCGCGCGGGGATCGTCGGTATTCCGCTGTGGATCGGCCTGTTCATGGGGCTGCTCGCGCAACTCGGCGACCTGGGCGAAAGCTGGATGAAGCGCCGCGCCAGCGTCAAGGATTCGGGCAGCCTGATCCCCGGCCATGGCGGCATCTTCGACCGTGTCGACGGCTTGCTGCCGGTGGCGCTGGTGCTCGGCGCACTGGCTTTCGCGGGGCAGATCGCGGTGCGGGCGGCGGGCTGAGATGACGCGCCGCCTCTCGCTCTTCGGCGCCACGGGGTCGGTCGGCCAGTCGACCCTCGACCTCGTCCGCCGCGATGGAGAGGCGTGGCGGGTGACGGTGCTGACCGCGAACCGCGATGTCGCCGAGCTTGCGAAGCTGGCGCGCGAATTCCGGCCCGACGTCGCGGTGATCGCCGACGAGACGCGTTATCCGGCGCTGAGGGCTGCGCTGGCCGGAACGGGCATCGAGGCGGCGGCGGGCGCCGACGCACTCGTCGAGGCGGCGCGGTGCCCGGCCGATCTCGTCATGGCGGCGATCGTCGGCACCGCCGGCCTCGCGCCGACGATGGCTGCGCTCGAAGCGGGCACCGACGTCGCGCTCGCCAACAAGGAAGCGCTGGTGTCCGCGGGTGCGCTGATGACCGCGACCGCCCGCGCGTCGGGTGCGACGATCCTGCCCGTCGATTCAGAGCATAATGCGATCTTCCAGTGCCTGGCGGGCGGACGCATCGAGCAGGTGCGCCGGATCATCCTGACCGCGAGCGGCGGTCCCTTCCGCACCATGACGGCGGAAGCGATGGCACACGTCACCCCGGCGCAGGCGGTTGCGCATCCCAACTGGTCGATGGGCGCGAAGATCAGCGTCGATTCGGCGACGATGATGAACAAGGGGCTCGAACTGATCGAGGCACATCACCTCTTTCCGGTGGGCCTCGATCGGATCGAAATCCTCGTCCATCCGCAGTCGGTGATCCACAGCCTCGTCGAATATGTCGATTGTTCGACGCTCGCGCAGCTCGGCTCGCCCGACATGCGCATCCCGATTGCCTCTGCACTTGCGTGGCCGCAGCGCATGGTCACGCCGTGCGCGCCGCTCGACCTTCCCGCCATCGCGCGGCTCGATTTCGAGGCGCCCGACGAGGCGCGCTTTCCCGCGACCGCGCTCTGCCGCGCCGCTATTGCAGAAGGCGGCGCGCGGCCGGCGCAGCTCAATGCCGCGAACGAGACGGCCGTCGCCGCTTTCCTCGGCGGACGCATCGCCTTTCCCGCGATCGTCGATACGGTGAAGCGGGTGCTCGACGCCGATGCGCCGGCGGTGCCGACATCGCTTCAGGACATATTCAGCGTCGATGCCGCATCGCGCACGACCGCGCAGCATTTTGTGGACCAGCTCGAACATGCTTGACGTGCCGCCCTGGCTCTATCTGATCGCCTTCCTGATCGTCCTCGGGCCGCTCGTGTTCGTGCACGAATATGGGCATTATATCGTCGGCCGCTGGTGCGGGGTGAAGGCCGACACCTTCTCGATCGGTTTCGGGCGCCGGATATTCGGCTGGACCGACAGGCGCGGCACCGAATGGAAGGTCGGCTGGCTGCCGCTCGGCGGCTATGTCCAGTTCGCCGGCGACCGCGATGCGGTGAGCCAGCCCGATGCCGAATGGCAATCGCTGCCCGAGGCCGAGCGCGCGCACAGCTTTCCCGCGCAGCCGGTGTGGAAGCGCGCGCTAATCGTCCTCGCCGGGCCACTGACCAATTTCCTGTTCGCCATCGCAATCTTCGCGGCCTTTGCCATGGTCTACGGCGTTGCGACGACCCCGCCGGTGATCGGCGCGATCGAAGCGGGCAGCGCGGCGGACAAGGCGCAACTCGAGGTCGGCGACCGCATCGCCCGGATCAACGGACGTGCGATCGAGGATTTTATGGACATCCCCATGGCCGTTGCCTTCGATCTCGGCCGGCCGGTGGAAATCGGGATCGAGCGCGGCGGCGAGCAGCGGACCCTCACGCTGCGCCCGCGGATCGTGACCGAGACCGATCGCTTCGGGAACAAGGCCGAGCGCGCGATCATCGGCATCCGCCCGGTGGCGCCGGTCTATACCACGGTCGGACCGGTCGAGGCGCTGACTGCCGGCACCGCGCAGACCTGGGGCCTTGTTCGGATGACCGGCAAGATTCTCGGCCAGTTCGTGACCGGCCAGCGCTCGGTCAAGGATATGGGCGGGCCGTTGCGGATCGCGAAGCAGTCGGGCGAGATGGCGACGCTCGGCGTGGCGTCGCTGATCTTCTTCATCGCCTTCGTGTCCATCAATCTGGGGTTCATAAACCTGTTGCCATTGCCGATGCTCGATGGCGGCCATCTTCTCTTCCATGCCTATGAAGCGGTCCGGCGGCGCCCGGCGCCGCTGCAGGCGCAGGAATGGGCCTTTCGATTTGGTTTTGCGGTGGTCGTGACCCTGATGCTGGTCGTGACTTTCAACGATTTGGGCTCATTCGGCCTGTGGGATCGGATCGCCCGCTTGATTGGATAGCCGGTCTGGGGCAGGAGAGCGCGCAGGTCCGCGTTCGGCGGGTTGATCGCTTCGAGTTATTTTTGCGGGATGAACAGCGTGGCTTCACACAAATCTATGGCGCGGGCGCAGGTGTCGGCTCTCCTTATGGCGGGGACGATGCTGGCATGGCCCGCCGCGCTGCTGGCGCAGGAAGTCGCGCCGCCGGTCGTTCCGGCCCCGACGGTTCCGACCCCCACGACGGAGGCGGTGCCCGCGGCCTCGACCGTTCAGTCGATCACGGTGACGGGCAACCAGCGGCTCGAGGCGCAGACGATCCTCTCCTATCTGCGGCTGCGCGTCGGCCAGCCCTATGACCGCGCGACGCTCGACCAGGCGCTGAAGGATCTTGCGGCGACGGAGCTGTTCAAGGATTTCCAGATCACCGACAACAATGGGGCGCTGACCATTCAGGTCACCGAAAACCCGGTGATCAACCGCGTCATCCTGGAAGGCAACAAGCGCCTGAAGGAAGACAAGATCCGGCCCGAGATCAAGCTCGCGCCGCGCCAGATCTTCACCCGGTCGAAGGTCCGCGCCGACGTTGCGCGCATCATCGAACTCTACAAGCGCCAGGGTCGTTTCGCCGCGACCGTCGATCCCAAGATGGTCACGCTCGACCAGAACCGCGTCGACGTGGTGTTCGAGATCGACGAGGGACCGAAATCGAAGGTCCGCCAGATCAACATCATCGGCAACGAGAAATTCAGCGACGGTGAACTCAAGGGAGAGATGGCGACCAAGGAATCGGGGCTGCTCACCATCCTGTCGTCGAACACGACCTACGATCCCGACCGCCTCGCCTATGACCAGCAGAAGCTGCGACTGTTCTACCTGCAGAACGGCTATGCGGACTTCCGCGTCATTTCTGCTGTCGCCGAACTGACGAGCAACAAGCAGGATTTCATCATCACCTATGTCGTCGAGGAGGGCGAGCGGTACAAGTTCGGCGACATCGACGTGAAGAGCCAGATCCGCGATTTCCAGCCGGAGACGCTGAAGCGCCTGCTGCCGATGACCACCGGCGACTGGTACGACGCCAAGCAGGTCGAGGACACGGTCGAAAGCCTCAGCGAGACCGCGGGCCTGTTCGGCTATGCCTTTGCCGACATCAACCCTGAGTTCCGCCGCGATCCCGACAACCGGACGATGTCGATCACCTTCGACGTCGCCGAAAGCCCGCGCACCTATGTCGAGCGGATCGACGTCAACGGCAACACGCTGACCCACGACAAGGTGGTTCGCCGCGAATTCCGCCTGAACGAGGGCGACGCCTTCAACAGCTTCGGGATCAAGCGCACCCAGAACCGCATCAACAGCCTCGGCTATTTCCAGGAGAATCTGGAGATCGACCGCAAGGAAGGGAGCGAACCCGACCGCATCGTCCTCGAAACCAATGTCCAGGAAAAGCCGACCG
Organism: Sphingopyxis sp. 550B; assembly: GCF_057401805.1. Lineage (NCBI taxonomy): Bacteria > Pseudomonadati > Pseudomonadota > Alphaproteobacteria > Sphingomonadales > Sphingopyxidaceae > Sphingopyxis > Sphingopyxis sp. 550B. Next base: position 2,326,174 of record NZ_CM171610.1, read on the forward strand.
GCGAACTGTCGCTCTCGGCCGGCTTCTCGTCGATCGAAAGCTTCCTGCTCCAGGCATCGATCCGCCAGCGCAACTTCCGCGGTCTCGGGCAGCAATTGTCGGCGTCGGTCAATTATTCGAGCTATTCCAAGTCGATCGAGCTCGGCTTTACCGAGCCCTATCTGTTCGACCGCAATATCTCGATCGGCGGCAGCATCTATCGCCGCGACCTCAATTCGTTCAACTTCATCGGCAACGATCGCCAGACGACCTTCGAGCAGACGACGACGGGCTTCCAGCTCAACGCCGGGGTGCCGCTGACCGAGTTCATGTCCTTCTTCGGACGTTACAGCCTCAATTACGACGATGTTTCGCTCGACGAGCGACTTTATTATTTCGGCGGCGAGTGCGATCCGTTGGTTGCGGGTCGCTATCTGTGCGATGCGATCGGCAAGCGCACGACCTCGCTCGTCGGCTTCACGCTCGCTTATGACGACCGCGACAATCGCCTGCGCCCGACGCGCGGCCAGTCGTTCAGCATCAGCCAGGATTTTGCGGGGCTGGGGGGCAGCGTCAAATATGTTCGCACCCGGGCCGCGGCGAGCAAGCACTTCAACCTCGGCAGCCGCTTCATCCTCAATGTGTCGGCAGAGGGCGGCTATATCTATCCGCTCGGCGGGCGCCCGACGCCGACCAGCGACAAGGTGCGCCTGACCGACCGCTTCTTCCTGGGCGAACCGCAGATGCGCGGCTTCGACATCCGCGGCGTCGGCCCGCGCGTCATCCGCTACGGCAATGTCGACCTGACCGACCCGGCGAACCCGATCCTCGACACCAGCCTGTCGAAACGCAACGGCCGGATCGACGACTCGCTGGGCGGCCGCGCTTATTATCAGGGCCGTCTGGAGGTCGACATTCCGCTCGGCACCGGCGCGAAGGAACTGGGGCTGCGTCCGTCGGTGTTCCTCGACGTCGGGTCGGTGTGGAGCGTTAAGCGCCCGACGCTGACGACGCTCGCCGATTTCCGGGAGACCGACCCGAACGCGCCGGGCTTTGGCCTGACCAAATATCTCTGTCGCAACGCGGCCACCGGGCAGCGGGTGTTCGCGACCGAAACGCCCAACGCCGACGGAACCCCTTCCGGTCAATATCAGACCTGCGATACCGCGAACGGCTTCTCGGCCCTCGCACCGTTCGAGGAACGCTTCTATGGCGATACCTGGATGCCGCGCGTCGCGATCGGCGCAGGGGTCAACTGGAATTCTCCCTTCGGTCCGTTCCGCATCGACTTCGCCTATGCCCTCCGCAAAGAAGAGGGTGACGATACCAAACGCTTCTCATTCAACGTAGGAACCCAATTCTGATGAAGAAAATTTTTGTCGCTTCGGCGCTGGCGATCGCCAGCCTTTCGGTCTCGCCGATGTTCGCTGCTCCCGCCGCCGCGCAGGCGCGCTCCACGGCGGTCGCCGACGTGCGCGTGGCCGCCGCCAAGTCGAACGCCTTCACCACCGCGTCGCAGCAGATCCAGACCACCTACAAGGCGCAGATCGACCAGCAGGAATCGCGCGGCCAGACGCTGCAGGCAGAGCTCAACGTGCTGGTAGCCAAGTATAACGAGGAAGCGAAGAAGACGCCGCAGAACCAGGCAGCGCTTCAGGCGGCGGCGAAGGCGGTGCAGGACAAGCGCCAGTCCGCCAGCGAGGAACTCGGCCGCATCGGCGCGCCGGTCGATCTCGCCATCGCCTATGTCGAGGACCAGATCAGCGTCCGCATGAACGAGGCGATCAAGGCCGCGATGACTGCTAAGAAGGTCGATCTGCTGCTCAATCCGGATGCGGTTCTGGCGCGCGAGACCAATGTCGATATCACCGATGCCGTCGTGACCGAGCTCAACCGCATCCTGCCGAACGTGACGATCACGCCGCCGGCCGGCTACCAGCCGGGCCAGCTGGTCCAGCAGCGCAACCAGCAGCTGATGGACGCCGCGCGCGCGCAGCAGGGCACGGCCGCTCCGGCGGCGCCGCCGGCGAACGGCAGCCAGCCGACGACGCGCTAAGCCGATGAGCGACGGCGAACAGGCTGCGGAAACGCTGGGGCCGGTTGACATCCGGCGCATCCTCAGCCTGTTGCCGCATCGCTATCCGATGCTGCTCGTCGACCGGGTGGAATCGATGGTCGGGGACCGGTCGATCCACGCGGTCAAGGCGGTGACGATCAACGAGCCCTTCTTCCAGGGGCATTTCCCCGGCCGGCCGATCATGCCGGGCGTCCTCATCGTCGAGGCGCTTGCGCAGGCGGGTGGGGTGCTGGCGATCGAGTCGCTCGGGCTCGCCGGCACCGGTAAGCTCGTCTATTTCATGGGCATCGACGGGGTGAAATTCCGCAAGCCGGTCGAGCCGGGCTGCTTGCTCGACCTGCACGTCACGATCCTTCAGGCGAAACGCACCATCTGCAAGTTCGAGGGCAAGGCGATGCTCAACGGGCAGGTGGCGACCGAGTGCCAGTTCACCGCGATGATCGCCGACCCGCCGGGGGAATAAGAGGCTGACCCTGCTGCATCGTCACCCCGGACTTGATTGGCAATTATCCCCTTCCGACAGGTAAGCGTTCCCCGGCGAAAGCCGGGGTCCAGCTAAGTGTGCCTGCCCCGCATGGACCCCGGCTTTCGCCGGGGACCACCAGCGTCCTTGTCTCAAGGGTATAAACGCCGACTTGATCGGGGGGCCATTCGGCACTTCATCGCAGGCGCGGCGAGAATGGATGCCGGTTCAAGTCCGGCGTGACGCCAGAGAGAGGGGTCGGGTGTTGCATTTCCCCCCATTGCCCCCTAAAGGCGCGGGCTTCGCGTCCCCGGGCGCACAGACTCACGCGGCTGGTCGGAAACCAGCGGCACAGGAGCAGACGAGATGAAAAAAGACCTTCACCCCGATTATCACATGATCACGGTCAAGATGACCGATGGCACCGAATATCAGACGCGCTCGACCTGGGGCAGCGAAGGTGATGTGCTGACGCTCGACATCGACCCGACCGCGCACCCGGCATGGACCGGCGGCAACCAGCGCCTGCTCGATCAGGGCGGCCAGGTCGCGAAGTTCAACAAGCGCTTCGGCGGCCTCACCCTCAAGCGCTAAAGCGCTTTTCCCCTCCCGCTCGCGGGAGGGGCAGCGGGACTTGCGAACCTGTTCGCCAGTCGCAGCGGGGTGGGCATCGGAGCATCGCGCCTTATCGCGGCCTCCACCCCGATCTCTCTCTTTTCAGGGGAGGGCTCTACGCCGTCAGAATCTTCGCAAGCGCGCTTTGCCACCCGGCAAGGCGCGCTTCGCGTTTCTGCGCGTCGAGCGCCGGGGTGAAGCGCGTCGTGCGGCCGCGCATCGTCCGTGCCGCCTCGGCAAGGTTCGGATACAGGCCCGCGCCCGTCGCGGCCAGCATTGCGGCGCCGAGCGCCGTGCTTTCGACGAAGTCCGGACGTTCGACCACCAGCCCCAGCATGTCGGCCAGATCCTGCGCCATCCAGTTGTTCGCTGCCATGCCGCCATCGATGCGAAGGTCGGCCCAGTCGACGCCGTCGGCCGCGAAGGCGGTCTTGAGGTCGTGCGCCTGATAGGCCTGCGCCTCGAGCGCGGCGCGCGCGACATGCGCCTTGCTGCTTGCGAAGCTGAGCCCCGACAGCGCGGCGAGCGCATCGGGGCGCCAGTGCGGCGCGCCGAGTCCGGACAGGGCAGGGACCAGATAGACGCCGCCATTGTCGGACACCGACCGGGCCAGTCCTTCGCTCTCGCCGGCGCTCGCGAGCAGTCCCAATCCGTCGCGCAGCCACTGGATCAGGCTGCCGGCGACGAACACCGATCCTTCGAGGGCATAGCTGCGCCGGTCGCCTTCCTGCACCAGCACCGTGGCCAGCAGGCGGTTCGCCGAATGCGGGCGCGTCTCTCCGCTCGCCGACAGGATGAAGGCGCCGGTGCCGAAGGTCGCCTTGGTCTGGCCGGGGGCAAGGCACGCCTGACCGATCGTCGCCGCCTGCTGGTCGCCCGCCATGCCGCAGATCGGGATGGCGCCGCCGAACAGCGCGGGATCGGTGGTGCCGACCCGGGTCGTGCAGCCCACGATCTCGGGCAGCAGGCCCATCGGCACGCCCAGCAGGTCGCACAGACCGGCATCCCAGCCGCCCGCCCCGTCGATCTTCATCAGCAGCGTGCGGGACGCGTTGGTCGCATCGCTGACATGGACGCCGCCGGTCAGGCGGAAAACGAGATAGGATTCGATCGTTCCGACCGCGAGCCGGTCGCCCGCCTCGCGTAATTGCGGCCAGTTTTCGAGCGCCCAGCCGATCTTGCTTCCCGAAAAATAGGGATCGAGCAGCAGGCCGCTGCGCTCCTGCACCGTCGCTTCGTGCCCCGCTTCCTTGAGCGCGGCGCAGGCGGCGGCGGTGCGCCGGTCCTGCCAGACGATTGCGCGCGCAAGCGGTGCGCCGGTCGCCCGGTCCCAGAACACCACCGTCTCTCGCTGGTTGGTGATGCCGATCGCGGCGATCCGGTCGGCGCCGCCCGCCTTGTCGATCATTGTCCGCGTACAGGCGAGCGTGGCCTGCCAGATTTCCTCGGCATCATGCTCGACCAGGCCGGGGCCGGGATAATGCTGCCGGAACTCGCGCTGCGCGCTACCCAGCGGTGTGCCGTCGGCGGCGAACAGCATCGTGCGCGTTGAGGTGGTGCCTTCGTCGATGACGATGATGTTTTCCGGCACCTGAATCTCCTCGGTTCGTGCTTGGCTTGTCGAAGCCCTGGTCTTTTCTTTGGATTAGCAATGAAGAAAGAACGGCCCTTCGACAAGCGCAGGGCGAACGGGTTTTTGGGCGAGGCGTCAGGCTCACGCAATCATCTTGCAATTTTGCGCAATATCCGCCATATGCTTGTGCAGCGCAGCATGGCGGCAGCAGGCCGCCCTCCACCGGCAGCGTGATTTTCCCGCCCGCGACAGGGCTGGACGAGCCGGTTGCGCTGAGTCCCTTGAGGCACCCTTTCACGCGGGTCGTTTCGAACCCGCCTGTCGTGCGCGGCCGTTTTGCGGCGCGTCCACGGCTTTATCGTGAGTAGATTATCAAAATGGAATTCAAAGACTTCGGCCTCCACGCCGACATCGAGCGTGCGCTGACGGCCAAGCGTTATACCCAGCCGACGCCGATTCAGAGCCAGGCGATCCCCGTCCTGCTCGAAGGGCGCGACCTGTGCGGCATCGCGCAGACCGGCACCGGCAAGACCGCGGCCTTCTCGCTGCCTTCGCTCGACTATATGCTGTCGAACCCGCGCCCGCGCACTCCGCGCGGCTGCCGCATGCTCGTCCTGTCGCCGACCCGTGAACTGGCGGCGCAGATCGCGCAAAGCTGTCGCGACTACGGCCGTTTCACCAAGCTCAGCGTTGCGACGGTGTTCGGCGGCGTGCCGATCAATCGCCAGATTCGTGACCTGTCGCAGGGCGTCGACATCCTCGTCGCGACGCCGGGCCGGCTGCTCGACCTGGTCGACCAGCGCGCGCTGCGCCTCGACGACGTCGAGATCTTCGTCCTCGACGAGGCCGACCAGATGATGGACATGGGCTTCATCCATTCGCTGCGTCGCGTCGCCAAGATCCTGCCGAAGCAGCGCCAGAATCTCTTCTTCTCGGCAACGATGCCGAAGGAGATCGCGGCGCTCGCGCAGCAGTTCCTGCACGACCCCGTCACCGTCTCGGTGGCGCCGCAGGCGACGACCGCGGAAAAGATCCGCCAGCGCGTCACCTTCGTCGAGCAGAAGGAGAAGCAGGCGCTGCTTCATCATGTCCTGCGCAGCGAGGAGATCGACCGCGCGCTGATCTTCACGCGCACCAAGCATGGCGCCGACCGTGTCGTTCGCCATCTGAAAGGCGCGGGGATCGATGCCTTTGCGATCCACGGCAACAAGAGCCAGGGACAGCGCACCACGGCGCTTCAGGCCTTCCGTTCGGGGCAGGTGCGGCTGCTCGTCGCGACCGACATCGCGGCGCGCGGCATCGACGTGTCCGGAGTCAGCCACGTCATCAACTTCGAGATTCCGAACGTCCCCGAACAATATGTCCACCGGATCGGCCGCACCGCGCGCGCCGGGGCGGAGGGCATTGCGATCAGCTTCGTCGCGCCTGACGAGCGCACCTATCTGCGCGACATCGAACGCGTGACGCGGACCCGCGCCGAGCCGGTTGCGCTGCCCGACGGTTTTACGGAGATGGTCCGCAACCTGCCCAAGCCCGCCCAGCCGCCGCGCAATACCGGCGGCAAGGGCCGCGATCCGCAGCGCCAGCGCGAAGATGCGCTGCGCAAGAAGGCGGACGGCGCCCCGTCACGCGGTCCGCGCCGCGAAGCGGCGGGCGAGGGCGCACAGCCCCAGCGCAAGCGCCGTTTCCGGCCGCGTCGCGGCGGCGTCGGCGCGCACAAGGGCGCGGTCCAGCGCGTCGGCTGACGCCGGCAACCTCGTCCGCTCCCGATCCTTTCCCGGCCGCCGCCGATTGACGTGCCGTTCCGGCACGTTAGGGTCGGCGGGGGTCTGGGGAGGCGTAATGATCGACGAGGACGAGTTCGAACCGCTGCCGCCGCGGCGGCCCTTGCTGCGCCGCAAGCGTGTCCTGATCCCGCTCGGGCTGCTGCTCGCGCTCGTCGCGCTGTTCCTCGCCCTGCGTACCCCCGACACCGATCGCGACGCGATGATCGCCCGATATGGCGGTGCGGACGCACAGTTTGCGGTGGGGCCGGCGGGGCAGCGCATCCATTATCGCGATCAGGGAAAGCGCGATGCGGAGGCGCTCGTCCTGCTGCACGGGTCGAACAGCAGCCTTCAGACGTGGGAACCGCTGGTTCGGCGGCTGGGCGACCGCTATCGCATTGTCACGCTCGACCTGCCGGGGCACGGTCTGACCGGCGGCACTCCCGACAAGGACTATAGCGCCGACGGCATGATCGCCGCGGTCGATGTCGTTGCCGCGCGGCTCGACCTCGATCGCTTCGTGCTCGGCGGCAATTCGATGGGCGGCTGGGTGGCATGGCGTTATGCGCTCGCTCGCCCCGATCGCATCGACGCGCTGCTGCTGCTCGACGCCGCGGGGATGCCGCTGCGCGCCGTCGAAAAGCCGCCGCCGTCGAACATCGGCTTTCGCCTGCTGCAATATCCGCTCGGGCGCTGGCTGGCGGCGCAGATCACGCCGCGCTCGCTGGTCGAACGGTCGCTGCGCGGGTCGGTGGAGCGGCAGGATATCGTCACCGACGCGATGATCGACCGCTATTGGAATCTGCTGCGCTTCCCCGGCAATCGCGAGGCGACCTCGCTGCGCGCGACGCTCGATCGCGAACCCGCGATGGCGGACCGCATCGGCGCGATCGCGGCACCGACGCTGATCCTGTTCGGCAAGCAGGACCGGTTGATAAACCCCAGCGCGGCGCAGACTTTCCATGAACGCATCGCGGGGTCGGAGGTGGTGATGCTCGACGGCGTCGGCCATCTGCCGATGGAGGAGGCGCCCGACGCGACCGCCACCGCGATCGCCGATTTCCTCAAGCGGCGGCTCGTTGCTCCGCCCGCGCCGGCTGGTCGAGAAACGCCCTGATCCGCGCCGCGACCGACGCGGCATGGGTGAAGGGGAAAAGGTGCGATCCTGGCACGATTTCCAGCGTGGCGCCTTCGATCAGGTCGGCAATCGCCCGGCCGTGGCTGGCGGGCACCACGCCGTCACGCTCGCCCATCAGCACCAGCGTCGGCAGCGCCCTCAGCCGGGGCAGCATCGGCACGCTCGTCCATCCGGCCATCGCCATCGCCTGATAGGACAGGCCGAGCGGCGTCGCGGTCGGCAGCCGCAGGCCGCTCGCGAGCATATCGTCGTCGAGCAGCGCGGCCCAGCCGATCCCCGGCGCCGCGACGGTGGGAGTGGTCGCCATCAGCACGAGGCGGCGGATGCGGCCGGGAAATTGCACCGCGACCTGCTGTGCCAGCGCGCCACCCCAGCTGAAACCGGCGAGGTCGAGCCGTCGGTGCCCGAATCGGTCGGCGATCTCCATGACTGTCGCCGCCATCGTCGGCGCTGCATAGGGCAGCAGCGCGTCGGGCGAGCCGCCGACCCCTGGCATGTCGAGCGTCCACACCTCGCGCTCGCCGATCCGGGCAAGCAGTGGCGCGGCCGCGGCGATGTCGGCGCCGATCCCGTTGAGGAACAGCAGGGGTGGTCCGCCCTTGCCCGCGCGCCAGCGCGCGACGCGCAGCGTCAGGCCATAGACATGTTCGGTGCTGACGGACGGCCGCCCGCTGATCCTGCTCATGGCACACGCCTTGGCACAGCTTGACGCGGGGCGAAAGGGGGCCGCCTTCGTCGCCGCGGTTTGCTGCGCGGCGGTATTTCAGCCGTCCGCTGCCGCTCTGGCCGCTTTCTCGTAGCGCAGGCAGTCGAAGATTTTGGCACCCGCGAGGAATACCGAGCCGCTGCACGCGGCGAGCAGCAGCTTGCCGCCGATACCGGGATATTGGTCCAGATAGATCATCCCGCGCGCCATCGCCCCCACGCCGAGCGCGTAAATGATCAGGCACGCCTCGAAGCGCGTCTTGATGACGAACAGCCGTCCAATTTTCTTCAACATCACCATCAGCATCGTCGCCATCCGAAGCAAGGGGCGTGCCAGCGGCACAAATCGGGGATTCGATGCCGCAAGCGGATGGTAAACTGTAAATTAACCCGACGGACAAAGAAAGGGGAAGGGCGGCGCTTTACACCAGTTCGCCGAAGTCCATCGCGTCCAGCAGCGCCGCGCGGGCACGTCGGACGTCGTGGACCAGCGCCGCCGAAGTAAGGTCGCCCGGCGCGATCGCCTCGGGCCAATGCGCCGCGACAACCGCGGCAATACGGTCGAGCTTCGCCTCGTCGGCCAGAAAGCGCGGATCGACGGTCGCCGGATCGGCGACGACGCGCAGCCGCAGGCAGGCGGGGCCGCCGCCGTTCGCCATCGACTGGCGCACATCGACGGGCAGCAGCCTGCGGATCGGACCGTTGCCGGCGACATGCGCCTCCAGCCAGTCCCAGACGCTCGGCGTCTCGCGCGCCTCGGTCGGCAGAACGAGTCCCATGCCGTCGCCCTCGGGCAGGCTGACGAGCTGGGCGTTGAACAGATAGGATCTGATCGCATCGGGCAGGCTCACCGCGCTGGCCGGCACCTCGACGATTTCGACCTCGGGAAAGATGGTGCGGATCGCGGCATGCGCTTCCTCGCGGTTCTCGAACGCCGTTTCGTGCGTGAAGAGGACGCGCTCGTTGGCGACCGCGACGACGTCGTTGTGAAAGGCGCCGCCCTGGATCGCCATGTCCGACTGGCGAAGAAACAGCGTGCGCGCGGGATCGAGCCGGTGCCGTCGCGCGATCGCCTTCGATGCGTCGAGGTGCTGGCGCGCGGGAAAGCGGCCGCCGCCGATGCCATAGACGAAGATCTCCACCCCCGGCGCCCCATGCCCCGCGCACAGCCGCATATGGTTCGCCGCACCCTCGTCGCCGAACGGAGCCGGCACGGGACCGTGGACCGCGAAGGCCGGATCGGCGAAGGCAAGGCGAAGCTGCGCGAGCGTGCCCGGCCATTCGTGACTGCGGTGCGGCATGGTGACGAGGTTGGCGATGGTCAGATGGCATCGCCCGTCGTCGCTATCGGGCGCCGGCGACACGGTTGCGGCGTTGGCGGCCCACATCGACGAGGCGGACCACGCCTGTGCGCGCAGGTGCGGCTCGACCTCGTCGAGCGTGGTGGCGAGCGTTTCGAGCCACGCCGCGTCGGGCCGGTCGAGCGGCATGAAATATCCCTGCGGCAGGCCGAGCGCCAGATTGTGCCGCATCTTCTCGATCCCTTGCAGCGCCGCGGCGCGTGGCTGCGACACGTCGCCGGCATTGCTGGCCGAGGCGATGTTGCCGCGGCTGAGCCCGGCGTAATTGTGCGTGGGGCCGATGATGCCGTCGAAGTTGATTTCGGTGAGCATGGTTTTCTTTCCTGAGCCCCTCCCCTTCAGGGGAGGGATGCAGTTTCCTACTACCGCCCGATCCAGCTGATCTCGGCGCCTTTGCCGATGCCCAGCAGCCCCGCGCTTTTCGCATCGATCGTCCCATCCGCACCGACCTGTCCGAAGCAGCAGCGGAAATCGGCGAGGCGGCCGGTCGCGATCAGCGCGTCCTCGCCGCTCTCCGCAATTCCCGCCACTTCGACATGCCGCGCGTTCCGGATGCTCGCCACCTGATCGGTGCGCGCGGTCATCGTCGGGCCACCGTCGAAGATGTCGATATAGTTCTCGAAGGCGAATCCTTCATTCTCCAGCATCCGCATCGCGGCACGCCCGCTGGGATGCGGGACGCCGATCACCGATCGCGCGCTGTCGGGCAGCATCGCGATATAGACCGGATGCTTGGGCATCAGGTCGGCAATGAACTGGTTGCCGTGAACCGCGTTGAACTGGTCCGCCTCCTGAAAACTCATCCCGAAGAATTTGCCCGCGACTCCGTCCCAGAAGGGCGAGCCGCCCGCTTCGTCGATCACCCCGCGCAATTCGGCGAGGATGCGGTCGGCGAAACGTGCGCGATGCCGCGCGATGAACAGATAGCGCGATCGCGCGAGCAGCAGGCCGAGCCCGCCCGCGCGCGCCGCGGGGTGCAGGAACAGTCCGCCGACCTCGCTCGCGCCGTGCAGGTCGTTGCTCAGCATCAGCACCTGCGCGTGAAAGGTGCGGCCCAATTGCTCGCTATGCTTGCTGTCGGTGCCGATGCGATAGGAATAGAAGGGCCAGTGCTGTCCGACCTGCGCAAAGATCTGGCAGGTGCCGCGCACCTCGCCGGTTTCGACCTCTTCTAGCACCATCAGATAGAGTTCATCGCCCGGCGCATCCTCCTCGCGCGCGAAACTCGCCTCGGCGCGTTCGAGCTTGGACCGTAGCGCCTGCCGGTCGGGGGGCAGGTTGGTGAAGCCGCCGCCCGTCAGCTTCGCCATTTCATAGATGCTCTGCAGGTCGCCCGGCTTTGCCGCCCGGATCAGATAATTCACGCTGTCCCCCGTTCCGCCAGTCTGAGCATGGTCAGCGCCGACAGCCGCGCGCGTTCGGGCAAACTGTCGACGATCAGAAATTCGTCGGCCGAATGGATAGCGCCCCCGCGCGGCCCCATCGTGTCGACCACCGGCACGCCGCAGGCGGCGATATTGTTGCCGTCGCACACGCCGCCCGTCGCCTTCCAGTCGATGGCGATCCCCAGCAGCGCGCCGCAATCGCGCACCAGTTCGAACAGCCGCGTTGCCGGCTCGTCGAGCGGCTTGGGCGGCCGGTTGAAACCGCCATGAAGGTGGCAATGCACGTCATGCTCCCGCGCCACCGCTGCCATGGCATCGCGCAGCGCCGCTTCGGCCGCCGCCATCGCAGCGGGGGTCGCGGGGCGCATGTTAACGCGCAGGATCGCCTGATCGGGAACGACGTTATTCGGTCCGCCGCCGTCGATCTTCGCGGGGTTGACCTTGAGATCGGGCGATTTCAGCGCGTTCAGCCGGAGTGCGAGGTCTGCCGCGGCGATCAGCGCGTTGCGTCCCTCCTCGGGGTTGCGCCCGGCGTGCGCCGAACGGCCGTGGATCGACACCGAGAAATTGCCGCTGCCCGGCCGCGCGCCGGCGAGCGTTCCGTCGGGAAGCGCGGGCTCATAGGTGAGCGCCGCCGCCTTGCCCTTCGCCAGTTCGGCGATCAGCGCGGCCGAGGCGTGGCTTCCCGTTTCCTCGTCGCTGTTGATCATCACGTCATAGCCGATGCGCGGGGCGAGCGGCGACGCTTCGAGCGCGGTCAGCGCCGCGAGGATCACCGCGATTCCGCCCTTCATGTCGGCGGTGCCGGGACCGTTCAACACGCCGGGTTCGCGCCATGTCAGAAACTGGAACGGGTGATCGGCCGGAAACACCGTGTCCATATGGCCGGTCAGCAGCAGTTGCACCGGCGCGTCGGGGCGCACGCGGACATGGAGATGATCGCCGCGCACGATCGTCTGGACCTGCCCCGCCGCGTCGACGCTTTCGACCGGATCGGGCTCGACCAGCCGCACCGTGCCCGGCAGGACGGCAAAGGCGTCGGCGAGCATCCCCGCGATCGTCTTCAGCCCCGCCAGATTGCCGGTACCGCTGTTCACCGCCGCCCACGCCTCGACCGCGGCCAGCATCGGGGCATCGGCGGCGCGTTCGAGCGTCGCCATTTCACTCGCAGTAAGGGCGGTCATTGCGTGCCTATAGCGAGCGGCGAGGGGCTTTTGCACCCCCGGCCTGGCATTTTGTCGGCACGATACCGTAAGTCACTGATGCCCAATAATCCTGCCAGTAGAGCCTTCAGGGAAGCCGACTGCCGATCGTGCCATTAACCAAAATTTGGTGGCCGCCTCGCTACGCGGTGCGGACCAATGGTGAGTGGGTCGATGACAGCTGCTTTCGTGCTTGGCATAAACATGGCCGTTGCGGGCATCTTTGCCGTGGCCTTCACCGTTGTCGCGGCGACGAACCGGAGCGCGCGCGGCGCATGGTGGCTGGCGCTCGGTTGCGGGGTGGGAATCGTCAACGCCGGTCTGGAATTCCTGCTCCGGCAACAGGCCGATCCGGTGCCGGTCAGCATCGCCATCTTCCTCGTTTTCCTTTCCGCGCTCAGCTTCGCGCTGATCGGGGTCGCGCGCCACTACCGCGTCGAGCCGCCGTGGACCGCGATGGCCGCGATCTGGATTGTCACGGTCCTGCTGGTGCCGGTCGTCTTCAGCATGACCTATGGCTCGCTGTCGCGGCTGGTGCTCTACCAGCTTCCCTATTTCGCCATGCAGGCGCTCTTCGGCATGATGATCTGGCGCTCGGGGCGCCGGCAACCGCTCGACCTGCTGCTGGTCGTGTTGCAGGCGGTCGGGGCGACGCTTTATCTGCTCAAGCCGCTGTTCGCGATGTTGGTGGGGACGGCCCGCACGCCGCAGGATTATATGGCGACGACTTATGCCGCGATCTCGCAAAGCGGCAGCGTCGTAGTGCTGATCGCGACCGGTCTCGTCATGCTGCTGGTGACCATGCGCGACACGACGGCCGAGATGATCGCCCGCTCGGAAACCGATCCGCTATCGGGCGTCTTTAACCGCCGCGGTTTCGAACGCCATGCCGAAGCGGCGCTCGCGCGCGAGGGCAGAGCGACGCTGATTGCAGCCGACCTCGACCATTTCAAGCAGATCAACGACAGTTTCGGCCATGCCGCGGGCGATGGCGTGATCGCGCACTTCGCCGCGATGCTGACCGAAGCCGCTCCATCCGAAGCAATCGTCGGCCGCGTCGGGGGAGAGGAGTTCGCCGTGCTGCTGCCTGCCGCGCTGCTGTCCGACGGACGCCTCTATGCCGAGGCGGTGCGCGCCGCCTTTGCGTCGGCGGAACTGCCCGTGCTCGGCGTCGACCGCCGTTTCAGCGCGTCCTTCGGCGTTGCCCAATGGATGCCGCCGGAAACTTTGTCCGACCTGCTTCATCGCGCTGACACGGCGCTTTACCGGGCAAAGTCGGGCGGTCGGAACCGGGTCTGCGTCGTGCTGGGCGATCTGCCGCCGACGCCGGTGCGCGGCGCCGCCTGACCGGCGCCGCAACCCTCCCATCCCTTTTCTTTCGACGCACCGCCCCATTGCCAAGCCCTGCCATTCGCGCCATAGGGCGGCGGCCCTTTCCTCCCCGGGTCCACTGGCGCGTTCGCGCCGACCAAAGGGTGCTTGCATGACTGATTTTCTCGATCGCCACGGCCTTTCCGTCGATTCGCGTCTGGTCGATTTTCTCGAAACCCGGGCGCTGCCGGGAACGGGGCTCGATCCCGATCGCTTCTGGGCTGATTTCGCGACGCTGCTCGGCCGGTTCGCGCCCGAGGACGCCGCGTTGCTCGCCAAGCGCGAGGATCTGCAGGCGAAGATCGACGCATGGCACGACGCACGCAAGGGCGAGGCACACGATCCCGCCGCCTATCAGGCGTTCCTGCGCGAGATCGGCTATCTCGTTCCGGAGCCCGCGCCTTTCGCCGTCGGAACGGCGAATGTCGATCCCGAGATCGCGACCATGGCCGGCCCGCAACTCGTCGTTCCCGCGCTCAACGCGCGTTTTGCCCTGAACGCCGCCAATGCGCGCTGGGGCAGCCTTTACGACGCCTTCTACGGCACCGACGCGCTCGACGCGCCGGCGGCGAAGCCCGGCGGCTACGACCCTGAGCGCGGCGCGGCGGTGATCGCGCGCGCCAAGGCCTTCCTCGACGAAGCCGTGCCGCTCGCCGCCGGTTCGTGGGCCGACTGGCAGGGCGGGGAGCCGAAGCTCGCCGACCCCGCGCAGCTTGTCGGCACGCGCGACGGTGGCACCCTGCTGCGGCACAACGGTTTGCACATCGAACTGGTGATCGATCCCGCCAGCCCGATCGGACGGACCGATCCCGCGGGAATCGCCGATGTGGTGATCGAGGCCGCGCTGACGACGATCATCGACCTCGAGGATTCGGTCGCCGCGGTCGATGGCGAGGACAAGGTGCTCGGCTATGCCAACTGGCTCGGCCTGATGCGCGGCGATCTCGTCGAAAGCTTCGACAAGGGCGGCCGGACCGTCACCCGCGCGATGGCGCCCGACCGCGAATGGACCGCGCCCGACGGCACCGCCTTCACGCTGCATGGCCGCGCGGTCCTGTTCGTGCGCAACGTCGGTCATCTGATGACCACCCCGATGATCCGGCTGCCGGGCGGCGGCGAGGCGCCGGAGGGCATTTGCGACGCGGTGATCACCAGCCTGTGCGCGCTCCACGACCTCAAGCAGCTCGGCACGCTGCGCAACAGCCGCACGGGCAGCGTCTATATCGTCAAGCCCAAGCAGCATGGGCCGGAGGAATGTGCCTTCACCGACCGCCTGTTCGACGCGGTCGAGGACATGCTCGGTCTCGCGCGCCACAGCGTGAAGGTCGGGGTGATGGACGAGGAGCGCCGCACCAGCGCCAATCTTGCCGCCTGCATCGAAGCGGTGAAGGATCGCATCGTCTTCATCAACACCGGCTTCCTCGACCGCACCGGGGACGAGATCCACACCTCGATGCACGCCGGCCCGATGATCCCGAAGGGGGAGATGAAGGCGAGCGACTGGATCGCCGCCTACGAGGACCGCAACGTCCGCATCGGCCTCGCCTGCGGCCTGTCGGGCAAGGCGCAGATCGGCAAGGGAATGTGGGCGATGCCCGACATGATGAAGGCGATGCTGGAGGCGAAGATCGGCCATCCGAAATCGGGTGCGAACACCGCCTGGGTGCCTTCGCCGACCGCCGCGACGCTCCACGCGCTCCACTATCACGCGGTCGACGTGTTCGCGCGGCAAAAGGAGATCGCGGGCGAGGCGGTGCCGCCGCTCGACCGCCTGCTCGCCATTCCCGTCGCCACCGGCCGCAACTGGAGCGAGGCGGAGGTGACGCGCGAGCTCGACAATAATTGCCAGGGCATACTCGGCTATGTCGTGCGCTGGATCGACCAGGGCGTCGGCTGCTCGAAGGTGCCCGACATCGACGACGTCGGCCTAATGGAGGATCGCGCGACGCTGCGGATCAGCAGCCAGGCGATCGCCAACTGGCTGCTTCACGGCGTCTGCACCGCCGATCAGGTCGATGCCGCGCTCGCGCGCATGGCGAAGAAGGTCGACGCGCAGAATGCCGGCGACCCGCTCTACGAAACGCTGACGCCTGACGGCATCGCCTGGCGCGCGGCGCGGGCGCTGATCTTCGAGGGCACGGTCCAGCCGTCGGGCTATACCGAGCCGCTGCTGCACAGCTTCCGGCAGGCGAAGAAGGCGGCGTAGCGCAGCGTTGACCTTCAGGGTGACGAAGATTTGAATGTCTGGGGGTGAGTCCTGTAGGGCTTTCGTCTCATTCATTCGATGGAGTTTCCCATGCAGATCGCGGTGCTGACGTTCGACGGCTTCAACGAACTGGATTCGTTCATCGCCGCCGCGATCCTCAACCGGCTACGCGGACAGGGATGGGCGGCGCATATTACGGCACCGACGGCGCGCGTGACCTCGATGAACGGCGTCACGATCGACCGGCAGAAGCCGCTGGAATATGCTGAAGAGGCCGATGCCGTCATCGTCGGCAGCGGCGTCCGCACGCGCGAAATCGCGGCCGATCCGGCGATCCTCGACCGGATCCGGCTCGATCCGGCACGCCAGCTTGTCGGCGCGCAATGCTCGGGGACATTGCTGCTCGCGAAGCTGGGACTGATCGGCGATCTTCCTGCCTGCACCGACCTGACGACGAAGCCCTGGGTGATCGAGGCTGGCGTGGAGGTACTCGACGCGCCCTTCGTCGCGCACGGCAATGTCGCGACCGCGGGCGGCTGTCTCGCCTCGCAATATCTCGCTGCGTGGGTCATCGCGCGCCTCGCGGACGAAGCCGCGGCAGAGGGCGCGCTCCACTATGTCGCGCCGGTCGGCGAGAAGGCGCTTTATGTCGAGCGCGCGATGGCGGCTGTCCGGCCTTTTCTGCGGCATGGCGTCGTCGCGGCCGCCTGATCTTCAAATCGCCTGGCCGCGCGGCTATGGGCGTCGGCCATGAGCTTCACCGTCGCCGCCCTCTATCGCTTCGCGCCGTTCGACGATCCCGCCGCGTTGCGCCAGCCCTTGCTGGAGCTTTGCGCCGCCAATCGGGTCATGGGCACGCTGCTGCTGGCGCGCGAAGGCATCAACGGGACGATCGCGGGCAGCGAAACCGGTATCGCCGCGGTCG
Source organism: Sphingopyxis sp. 550B (assembly GCF_057401805.1). Lineage (NCBI taxonomy): Bacteria > Pseudomonadati > Pseudomonadota > Alphaproteobacteria > Sphingomonadales > Sphingopyxidaceae > Sphingopyxis > Sphingopyxis sp. 550B. The sequence goes on from NZ_CM171610.1 coordinate 2,342,940, forward strand.
TCGCGCATATCCGCGCGCTTCCCGGCTGCGCGGGCCTCGACGTCAAATATTCCACTGCGGCGGCGATGCCCTTCGGGCGCCTCAAGGTCCGGCTGAAAAAGGAAATCGTGACGATGAAGGTGCCGGGAATCGACCCGGCGCGCGAGGTCGGCGCCTATGTCGACCCCGCCGACTGGAACGCGCTGGTCGACGATCCCGACACGGTGCTGATCGACACGCGCAACGATTTCGAGGTCGGCTACGGCAGTTTCGACGGCGCGATCAACCCGCGTACCCGCAGCTTCGGCAATTTTCCCGACTGGTGGCGCGCCAATGCCGATCGCTTCGCGGGAAAGCGCGTCGCGATGTTCTGCACCGGCGGCATCCGCTGCGAGAAATCGACCGCCTTCCTGAAGCGCGAGGGCGTCGCCGATGTCGTCCATCTGAAGGGCGGCATCCTCGCCTATCTCGAACAGGTGCCCGAGGCGGAGAGCCGCTGGCAGGGCGGCTGCTTCGTCTTCGACGAACGCGTGAGCATCGGCCATGGTCTGGTCGAGATGGGGGAGAAGGAAGGCCACGAACTTCGCTGAATCCTACCTGCGTCATGCTGAACTTGTTTCAGCATTCACGGCCCGGTCTCACGGTAAACGCCGCGTCAATCGAGGCTTGGTCCCCGGCGAAAGCCGGGGTCCAGACAGGGGCGGCACTACGCCATATGGACCCCGGCTTTCGCCGGGGAACAGCTACCTGCCGAAAAGCGACGATTACCGAATAACTTCCGCATGACGAACAAGGCGCGCCGATCCTCGACTCAGCCAACCGCACGCGCCGCGCCATATTCGATCCAGCCGAAAGGGCGCGGGGTCTTGGGCATATAGTGCGCGGCCTGCCGATCGACCGCAAAGCCCGCCTTGGCATAGGCGCCGGAAATCGGCCGCGTCAGGTGGCAATTGCCGCCGACGCGCTTCCACACCGGCTCGATCCGCCGCTGCCATTTCGCGACCCCCGCGTCGGGTGCGCCGCCATGTTCGAGGAATAGCGCGGTGCCACCGGGTTTCAGAACCCGGCGAATCTCCGCCAGCACCGCCGCCTGATCGGCGACCGAGCACAGGGTGAAGGTGGTGACCACCGTGTCGAAGCGTCCGCTGTCGAAGGGCATCGCCTCGCCGACCCCGCCCGCGATCGTTGCCTCGATCCCGCGCTCCTGCGCCGCGGCGCGGCTCATCGCGAGCAGTTCGGGCGACGGGTCGAGGCCCGTGAAGCTGGAGACCCGGCTCCAGTCATAGAATTCCATGTTGATACCGCCACCGCAGCCGAGTTCCAGCACGTCGCCCGACGCGTTTGGAACGACCTTGCTGCGCGCCTTCATGATCTGACCCTGCGAACAGGCGCAGCGGATCAGGCGCGGTACGGCGTGACGGTCCCACCAGCTAGCCATTGTCTCTCTCTCCCCTTGGCGCGCAGCCTGTCCCTTGCTAGCGCGCTTGGCAACACCCATCTCGACCGGGCAGTTCGATTGTCGAAGAGACGGTCGAAACGCTCATCGATCACGCAGCAACAGGACGATCATGCCCACCACTCACCACACCAAGATGCTCATCCTCGGTTCGGGTCCGGCGGGCCTGTCGGCCGCCATCTATGCCGCGCGTGCCGGGATGCAGCCGATCGTGGTCCAGGGGCTCCAGCCCGGCGGCCAGTTGACCATCACCACCGACGTCGAAAATTATCCCGGTTTCGCCGAGGTGATTCAGGGCCCCTGGCTGATGGAACAGATGACCGCGCAGGCGGTCCATGTCGGGACCAGCATGATCTGGGACACGATCGTCGACGTCGACCTGTCGCAACGCCCCTTCCGGCTCATCGGTGACGGCGGCGACGTCTATGTCGCCGAAACGCTGGTGATCGCGACCGGCGCGCAGGCGAAATGGCTGGGAGTTCCCGGCGAGCAGGAACTGGGCGGCAAGGGCGTGTCGGCCTGCGCGACGTGCGACGGCTTCTTCTATCGCGGCAAGAAAGTGGTGGTGATCGGCGGCGGCAATACCGCGGTCGAGGAAGCGCTCTACCTCACCAACCACAGCGACGACGTGACGCTGATCCACCGTCGCGATTCGCTGCGCGCCGAAAAAATCCTGCAGGATCGGCTGTTCGCCAATCCGAAGATCAAGGTCATCTGGAACAAGAAGGTCGATCGCTTCGTCGCGGGCGAAGGCGCCGCGGGACTGGTCGGCGTCGACCTGATCGACACCGTCACGGGCGAGGCGAGGCACGAGCCCACCGACGGCGGCTTCGTCGCGATCGGGCACAAGCCATCGACCGAATTGTTCGTCGGCAAGCTGCCGCTCGACGACGACGGTTATCTGCAGGTGACGCCCGGCACCTCGCTGACCGCCGTTCCCGGCGTCTTCGCGGCGGGCGACGTGACCGACAAGGTCTACCGCCAGGCGGTGACCGCGGCGGGCATGGGCTGCATGGCCGCCCTCGACGCCGAACGCTTCCTTGCCGAGGCGGAGTATCGCGCCACGGTGGATGCGTAAACGGAGCCCGAACGGAGAGGCTTCGGTCAAAGCTGACATTCAGATTTCGTCGTCACCCTGGACTTGTTTGGCGTTTATACCTTGAGACAGGGACGCTGGTGATCCCCGGCGAAAGCCGGGGTCCATGCGAGGCAGGCGCACATAGCTGGACCCCGGCTTTCGCCGGGGAACGGTTACCTGTCGACGCTGGCCATGGACGCTGAAACGAGTTCAGCATGACGAGTTTGGAAGGGGCGGTTCCCTATCCGAAACCGGAAGTCAGCCCAGTCTTTCCAATATCCGGGTCGCCAGCCAGTCGCCATCCGCACCCGCAAAACTGTGCGACGCGCTGTCGAGCCGTTCGACCGCCAGCGCGCCCGGCTTGCAATTCTCCGCAAACGCCTGTGCCGTCCGGTCGCCCGTAGCGAGCAGGATCGTGGCGGGGCAGGGAAGCTCTGCCATCGCCTTGTCGAGCCGCGCGGCAAGGCTGTCGGGAGCCGTTTCCGGCTTCCTCCGGCCGAGCGCCGACAGTCCGCGCGCCAGCTTGCGAAGATCGACCTCGCCCTTCACCAGCCTGAGCAGGCTTTTGGGGTCTTTCAGCCGCGACAGATAGCGCGTCCGGATCGCCGCCGCCGGCGGCAGCGCCGGTTCGGCTTCCTCGTCACCGTCGGCATCCTCATAGCTCCACGGGTTGGCGAGGATCAGCGCGTCGAGCGGCAGCGGCTGATGGAGCAGCAGTGCGCTCGCCGCGTCGCAATTGCCGAAGGCGACGATCCGCGCGACCTGCGGCGCGGCGGTGCGAAAGGTGGCGATGGCGGCGGCGATGTCGGGGGCGCTCGACTCGAACCCGCCGTTCTCGCCCTCGCTGTCGCCGATGCCGCGGCGGTCGAAGCGAAAGACCGGATAACCGGCTTCGGCAATCCGCCGCGCGAGTATCGCCATGCCGCGATGCGCGCCGCTGCGGATTTCGTTGCCGCCCGACACGATCAGCAGCCCGCTCGTTCCCGGCGCGTCGTCGAGCGTCGCGGCGAGCGCCGCACCCTCGCAGGCGAAACTCAGTTGATGCCGCATGCCACCCCCCAGGCCGCAATGTCGGTCGCGATCGCGTTCGCCATCGCGGCGTCCTCGCCCGGCTCGGCGCGCAGCCACAATGGCGTGCCCGGCAGCGCGCCGTCGCCGCTGCCGAGCGGGAGGCTGCGCAACGGCGCGACCGCCTGGACCTCGGCGCCGCCAAGCTGGGCGATCATCGCGGGTGACAGTAGATTCCCCGCGAGGAGCAATGGGGTATTGCGCGCTTCGGCTTGCAGGCTTTCGAGCGACGAAGAAGCTCCGGCCTCGCGGTCGGCGCTGACGCGCGCGCGCAGCAGCGTGCGGAGCAGTGACGCGCCGGCGACCGGGGCCAGCCGCCAATGGGCCGCGGCCTTGGCGCGATGGTCGATCAGGCAGCCGCCGCGCAGCGATGCGACGATCAGCGGGCCGTCGATTCGCTCTGCGACCGCGGCCAGCGCTTCGATCCAGCGCGCCAGATCGACCTCGACGAGCGGGGTCAGGCTTTCATTCTGTCCGGGCAGGTCGGGCAGCAGCGCGGCGAATCCGTCAGCCGCCAGCGCGCGCATCGTCAGCACCAGCGTGCGGCGCGTGCGGTTCGCTTCCTCGAATAGCGGCGGGACGAACAGGACGGTCGCGCGCGGCGTTCCGGCGGGGTCTATGCGCAGCCGATGACCGTCCATGCGCCCCCGCCTATCCTATGAACCTCGAACCTTGCGCTCGGCAAAGGCGAGCAGGTGGCCATAGGTTTCGAATATCTCGCCGTCGATCTCGTCGTCGTCGATCAGGATGCCGAGGCGATCTTCCATCTCGGTGAGGACGGTCGCGACCGCCATCGAATCGAATTCGGGCAGTTCGCCGAACAGGCCGCTGTCGGCGGTTAGCGCGGCGGCGCGCTCTTCGCCCAGGCCGAGGATGTCGGCGAGCAGGGCGCGAAGTTGGGTGTCGACGGGTTCGGTCACGATCCTGATCCTCATTCGCGCCCGAGGACCGAACGCGCAAAAGCCTTGAGTCCCGGTCCCCATGCCGCGATGCGCGCCGGATTGAAAGCCTCGATATGCCACAGCGGTTCGTGCCGGTTCATCCAGTCGCGCTTGTAGGCGTCGTTGCCGGTGCCGAAATCGACCCGGCACACGCGGTCGACCTCGATGACATGGCGGAACAGCGCCGCGGACAGCAGCGTCCCCGGCGACGCTTTCAGGCTGTCCTCGACATGCGCGAGCTTGTGGATGAAGGCGGTGCCGTCCTCGACGGTCCAATATTGCGCGGCGACCGGTGCGCCCTCGATGCGCGCGAGTCCCATGCGAAAGGTACCGCGCGCGCTTTCGGCCTCGGCAAAGGCGCGCAGCAGCCCGGGGTCGCCTTCCTCCGGCTTCCAGCTCGCGGCGTATATGGCTTCATAGGCCGCCCAGGCGTCGGCGTCGAAGGCGGTGAACAGTTCGATGCCGACCACGCCCTTCTTCGCCTTGCGCCGGACGGTGCTGCGCAGCGCGCCGGGGCGGCTCTCCCACCAGCCGTCATGATCGAGACCCGACAGGTCGAGCCAGTGCCGGTCGCCTTTCGGACTGGCCTTCACCCACCAGCCCGCCGAGCGCAACGCGGAGGCGACGGCCATCTGTTCGGTATCGGGAACGGGGTAGAGGGTCAGCCGCACGGCGCGCCGGCGCAGCGCCGCGAACAGGTCCGCGAGCGCCGCCGGGCGGTCGCCATCGCCGGTGTAGAGCGGCCGGATCGCGAAGCTGTACCAGTTGGCGAGCCCGGCATAATGGCCCGGTCGTTCGATGCGCAGGGGCAGGAGGGCGTGCGTGTCGACGGCCGTGCCGCGCGCGTCATGGCGTCCCGCGCCGGCAAAGCCATGCGCCGTGAGCAGATCGAACCACTCTTCGCGGTCGAAGGGCGAGGCGAAGCCAGCGCCCCGCGCCGGGGGGCGTTTCGCATCATTAGCGGGATGTTCACCGTTCCCTTGCATGGTCGCGCGCTCTATCACCCGTCTCCTAACAGCCGATGACCAAGATCGAAAATCCTCCGTCGCATCCGATCGACCATCTTGCGCTGCGCGGCGTTCCCGACGCGCCCGCGCTGCTGATCGGCGAGCGCGTCCTGTCCTTCGCCGACTTCGATGCCGGGGTCGGGCGGCTGGCCGCCTGGCTGCGCGAGCGCGCGGGCGGTCCGGGCGAGCGCGTCGCCAGCTGGGGCGCGAAGACGCGGGCGATCTGCCTGATGCCGCTCGCCGCGGCGCGCGCCGGGCTGATCCATGTGCCCGTCAACCCGCTGCTCAAGGGACCGCAGGTCGCGCATATACTGGCCGACAGCGGTGCGACACTGCTCGTCACCAACGCGCCGCGCGCCGACATGCTCGGCGACGGCCGGCCGGCGGATTGCGCGTTCGAGGATCTGAAGGCCGCCGAAACGGCGATCGATTCGGACGGGCCGGCGCTGCCGCCCTCGCGGGCCGGAACGGACGAACTGGCCGCGATCCTCTACACCAGCGGATCGACCGGACGTCCCAAGGGCGTGATGCTGAGCCACGCCAACCTGTGGCTGGGGGCAGAGAGCGTCGCCTCCTATCTGAAGATCGCGCCCGACGACCGCGTGCTCGCGGTGCTGCCGCTCAGCTTCGACTATGGCCAGAACCAGCTTCTTTCGACCTGGTACGCGGGCGGGGCGGTCGCGCCGCTCGACTATCTGACCCCGCGCGACGTGGTGAAGGCCGTGGCGCGATACCGCGCAACGACGCTGGCGGGGGTGCCGCCGCTGTGGGTGCAACTCGTCGAAAGCGACTGGCCCGCCGATACTGCCGCCCTGCTGCGCCGCCTGACCAACAGCGGCGGCGCGCTGACCCCGACGCTCATCGATGCGATGCGCGCCACCTTTCCGAATGCCGCCATCTACCCGATGTACGGACTGACCGAGGCGTTCCGGTCGACCTGGCTCGACCCGGCGCTCGTGGCGTCGCATCCGACCTCGATGGGCCGTGCGATCCCCCATGCCGAAATCCTGGTGTGCCGCCCTGACGGCAGCGTGACCGACGACGACGAGCCGGGCGAACTGGTGCATTGCGGACCGCTCGTCGCGCAGGGTTACTGGCACGACGCCGAACGCACCGCAGAGCGTTTTCGCCCCGCACCGCCGGCCTCGCGCCATGGCGGCATCGCGGTCTGGTCGGGTGACACGGTGCGCCGCGATGCCGAGGGCCTGCTGACCTTCGTCGGCCGCGACGATGCGATGATCAAGACCGCGGGCAACCGCGTCAGCCCCACCGAGGTCGAGGATGCGGCCGTCGCCTCCGGCCTTGTTTACGAAGCCGTCGCCTTCGGCATCCCCGATGCGCGGCTCGGCGCGGCGATCGTGCTGATCGTGCGCGGCAGGGGGGGGGATGCGGATCGTGACGGGCTGGCGGCGTGGCTGCGCCAGACGCTGCCCAACTTCATGCAGCCGCAGACGATCGAGTGGCGCGACACCCTGCCGCGCAATCCCAACGGCAAGCTCGACCGCGTCGCGATCGCTGCGGACTGGACGCGGCAGGTGGCGGCATGAAGCCGCACGGCCCGATTCCGCCCGGCTTCGCCGCCGACGCCGACGGCATGCTGCTGATCGGGGGCGCGCGCGCGGACCGGCTTGCCGATGCTGCGGGCGACACGCCGCTGTTCGTCTATGTCGGCGCGCTGCTGGCGGCGCGGATCGCCGAATGGCGCGCCGCATTTCCCGAAACGGTGCAGCTTCACTATGCCATGAAGGCGAACCCCTATCCGCCATTGCTCGCCTTCATGGCGGAGCGGGTCGACGGGTTCGACGTCGCCTCGGGCGGCGAATTGCGGGCCGCGCTGGCGAGCGGCATGGCGGCCGAACACATCAGCTTTGCCGGACCCGGCAAGCGCGACCGCGAACTGGAAGCGGCGATCGCGGCGGGCGCGACGCTCAACCTCGAATCGATTGGCGAGGCGAACCGCGCGCTCGCCGTCGCCGCGCGGCTCGGCATCACGCCGCGGCTGGCGGTGCGGGTCAATCCCGACTTCGACCTCAAGGGATCGGGGATGAAGATGGGCGGCGGCGCCAAGCCGTTCGGCGTCGATGCGGCGGAGGTCCCGGCGCTGGTGCGGCGGCTGATCGACGCCGGTGCCGATTGGCGGGGTTTCCACATTTTCGCCGGATCGCAGGCGCTGGACGCCGCCGCCATCGCGGAGACGCAGGGGCAGACGGTGGCGCTCGCGGCGCGGCTGGCGAACGACGTCGGTGCGCCGCCGCCGCTCGTCAACATCGGCGGCGGTATGGGCGTGCCCTATTTTCCTGGCGATACCGCGGTGGATGCTGTGGCGGTCGGCGCCGCACTCGCCGATACGCTGGCGGCGCGCGATCCGGTGCTGGCGACCAGCCGCTTCGCGATGGAACTTGGCCGCTGGCTCGTCGCCGAAGCCGGCGTCTACCTGACGCGGATCGTCGATCGCAAGGTCAGCCACGGCGAAACCTTCCTCGTCACCGATGGCGGACTCCACCATCAACTGGCGGCAAGCGGCAATTTCGGCACCGTGATCCGGCGCAACTATCCGATCGCGCTTGCCAACCGCTTCGGCGGCGAGCCGGCCGAGACGGTGTCGGTAGTGGGCTGTCTGTGCACGCCGCTCGATCGGCTGGGCGATCAGGTTGCGCTACCCGCGGCACAAGTCGGCGATCTTGTTGCGCTTTTTCAGGCGGGCGCCTATGGCGCCACGGCGAGCCCGGCAGCTTTTCTCGGCCAGGGACCGGCGCGCGAAATGCTCGTCTAGACGGCGATTTCTGTTCCGAACAGGGACAGTTTGCGACAAGCGCGGCGCGAACCTACCCCAATACTAACGGTATGTTCACCCTTTTCGAGCATGGCTGACCCTGACGCAATGGATGTCATTGCGGGTTCCGGCGCGTTTCCGGGCCCGCGAGGGCGCCCGGCTATGCGAAAGGTGATATGAACATGCGATCCTTCCCCTCGCTCCGCGCCGCCCGCGCCGCGCTGGTTTCCGGCATCGCCGCGACCGCGCTGACCGGCTGCATGAGCGCCGGAACCGCGCCGCAATTGCCGAGCGCCAATTTCGTCGCGAACCAGGAAGGGCCGGGCGAGGAATATATCATCGGGCCGCTCGACGAACTGCAGATTTTCGTGTGGCGCAATCCGGAACTCGGCGGCAAGGTCCAGGTGCGTCCCGACGGGCGGATCACGACGCCGCTGATCACCGACATGCCCGCGGTCGGCAAGACGCCGACGATGCTTCAGCAGGACATCAAGCTGGCGCTCGGCCAATATATCACCGACCCGATCGTCAGCGTCATCGTCACCAGCTTCAACAGCACCTTCTCGCAGCAGGTGCGCATCGTCGGCGCGACGGAGAAGCCGGCGTCGATTCCCTATCGCGCCAACATGACCGTGCTCGACGCGATGATCGCCGTCGGCGGTCTCGGCGAATATGCCGCGGGCAACAAGGCGCGGCTCGTGCGCTACGATAAGGGAAGCGGCAAGCAGCACGAATATGCTCTGCGCCTCAACGATCTGATCAAGCGCGGCGACATCAAGGCCAATGTGAAGCTTCAGCCGGGCGACGTCATCATCATTCCCGAAAGCATGTTCTGACATGGACGGCCGACCCTGCCCCGCGATCCGAAGGACTGAACCCCGGCGATGAATGGTCTATATGACGAACTGCGGTTGGCGCTGCACAGCGTCTGGACACGCCGGTGGCTGGTGCTGGGCGTCGCCTGGGGTATCTGCATCCTCGGCTGGCTCGCGATCGCCTCGATCCCGAATCGCTACGATTCGCGGGCGCGCCTGCTCGTCGACATCAACCAGATCCTGCCCGACGATACGACCGCCGGTTTCGGCGGCCGTCAGCGGATCGATCAGATTCGCGAGACGCTGACCAGCGCGCGCAACCTCGAAAAGGTCGCGGTGACGACGGGCTTGCTGCCCGTCGGCGCGGGCGAGCGCGAGCGGGCCGGGGCGGTCGGCATGTTGCAGAAGAGCATCAAGATCGTTCCGCAACAGGATAATATCTTTGAGATCACGTCGAGCGTCGCCGTCGGCAGCCTGTCGGATGCCGACAATGCCAAGCTGGCTTCGGGGGTACTCGACAGCCTGATAACCGTTTTCCGTGATGACCAGTTGCGCGGCGGGCGCATGAACGCGCGCGAGGGGCTGAAATTCCTCGATTCGCAGATCGCCGACCGGGAAAAGGCGCTGCGCGAGGTCGAGGGTCGGCGCGCGGCCTTCGAGGCGCAGAACATCGGGCTGATTCCCGCCGGCGCCGGCTCGCCCGCGCAGCGCGTCGAAGCGGCGCGCGCCGAACTTGGTCAGATCGACACGCAGCTCGTTGCCGCGCAGGCTGCGCTTGCCGCGACCAACGGCCAGCTCGCCTCGACCCCGGCGACGATCAACGTGCCGGGTCTCGGTGCCACCGGCGGCGGCGTCGCGCGCCAGCAGTTGGCGGGCGCGCAGGCCGAACTGTCGGCGATGCGCGCGCGCGGGCTGACCGATGCGCACCCCGACGTCGTCGCGCTCAAGAGCCAGATCGCCTCGCTGAAGGCGCAGGCGGATCGCGAAGGCAGCGGCGGAAGCGCCGGCAACGCGCAGAACCCGGCTTATGGTTCGCTCGCCGCCATGCGTGCCGAGCGGCAGGCCACCGTCAGCGCGCTGAGCGCGCGCAAGGCGCAACTGACCGCCGATATCGCCAGGATCACGTCGCAGCAGATCCAGAATCCCGGCATCGCGGCGGAATATGACCGGATCAACGGCGAGTATACCGCGCTCAAGGCACAATATGACAAGCTGCTCGGGCAGCGCGAGCAGGTGCGCCTCCGCGGCGACGTGCAGACGGAAACCGACGCGATCCGCGTCGAGCTGCTCGATCCGCCGACCAAGCCGACCAGCCCCGCCGCGCCCAATCGCCCGCTGTTCCTGACCGGCGTCCTGCTCGCGGGTCTTGCCGGCGGCATCGGCGTGGCCTTTGGCCTCGCGCAGGTCCGCACCAGCTACGCGACGGCGGGCAAGCTCGAACGCGCAAGCGGACTGCCGGTGATCGGCTCGATCACCGAGGTGGTGACGCCCGAACGGCATGTCGAACGACGCAAGCGATTGATGTGGCTCGCGGGCGGGGCGGGCGCGCTCGTCGGCCTCTACGCCCTGCTGCTCGTCGCCGAGTTCGTCCAGCGCGGCATGGTCGCGTGAGCGGGGAGAAGGACATGAACGACCAACGCCCCGTCAAGCGCCCGCCGTCGCTGCTCGAACGCGCCGCCGACATGTTCGGCCTCGACCCCGCGGCGAACGCGCCGACGATCGACGTATCGAAGCTGCCGCCCGAGCCCGAGAAGAAGAAGGCGAAGGCCCGGCCGGCGCCCGCCGCCGAAACGCCGCAGGCGGAGGCATTGCCTCCCGAAGCCGTGGTCGAGGCCGCCCCCGCGATCGATCCCGCGCCGGCGAAACCTTCGCCGCGCAAGGAGGTCGCCAAGGCCGCGCCCGCCGTCGTGCCGACGCGCCAGGGGACGATTGACCGCGAGCGGCTTGCCGCGCGCGGCATGATCGTGCCCGGCGCGCCCGTCACCGGGATCGCCGAGGAATATCGTATCGTGAAGCGCGAGTTGATCCGCAACTTCGCGGGAACGGCGAACCGCCCGGTCGTGCCGCGCGGCCACCGCGTGCTGATCGCTTCGGCCAATCCGGGCGAGGGCAAGACCTTCTCCGCGGTCAATCTCGCGCTCAGCCTCGCGGTCGAGGCCGATCATGACGTGCTGCTCGTCGATGCCGACATCGCGAAGCCGAGCGTGCTCGAAACGCTGGGGCTGGAGGATGGGCCGGGCCTGATGGACGCGCTCGCCGATCCGCATCTGACGCTCGGCGATTGCCTGATCCAGACCGACATTCCGGGGCTGAAGGTCATGCCTGCCGGAACGCAGCATACGCACGATACCGAACTGCTCGCCTCCGCGCGCACAGAGGCGCTGATCGCCCAGCTCGAAGCGGGTGCGCCGGGGCGCATCATCATCTTCGATTCGCCGCCGGTGCTGGCGGCATCGCCGGCCGCGGTGCTCGCCGGCCATGTGGGGCAGCTCATCATGGTCGTGCGCGCCGACGAAACGCTCGAATCGGCACTGCGCGACGCGATCGGACTGATGGGCGCCTGCCCGCACGTCCAGTTGCTGCTCAACGGCGTCAAATATTCACCGGGCGGTCGCCGCTTCGGCACCTATTACGGACAGGGAGGCGCGTCATGATGCGCACAACCAGCTTGCGCCGCGTGGGCGCGATCGCAGCGCTGCTGCTCGCCGGCACCGCGACCGGCGCGCACGCGCAATTTTCGGGCGATGGCGGTCCGGGGGCGGACGAAGCCCCCGCTGCCCCTTCCGCAGCCGGCGCGGGTTCGCGGTCGCGCGGACAGAAGAAGATCGACGTGTCGCCCTATCTCGAAATCGGGCAGGTGCTGACCGCCGAGCTCAAGGGCGGCGGCGACGTGCTGACCTACACGACCGTTGCGGCCGGGGTCGACGCCGCGATCGTCACCCGCCGCGCCGAGCTGGCGGCAACGCTGCGCTACGAGCATCAGTTCGCCGAATCGCGCGGCTACAGCGATCAGGATATCATCAGCGGTCTCGCGCGTGGGCGGCTCGAACTCGTGCGCGGCCTCAACCTCGAAGGCGGCGCGCTTGCGACGCGAACGCGTGCCGACGGGCAGGGCGCCGACAACGGCATCTTCAACGGCCGCGCCACGAACGTCGCAAACCTCTATTCATTCTACGCCGGCCCGACACTGGTCCAGCGCGTCGGCGATCTCGACATCGGGGCGGGCTATCGCTTCGGTTACACCAAGGTCGACGTCGAAGCGCCCGCGCTGCTGCCTGGCGGCGTTGCGCGGCAGAATGTCTTCGACAGCTCGACGAACCATGCGGCGTGGGCCAGCATCGGCCAGCGGCCAGGCGATCTGCCCTTCGGCTGGCAGCTGTCGGGCGGCTACGAACGCGAGGATGCAAGCCAGCTCGACCAACGCTTCGAAGGCAAATATGCGCGCGCCGACATCACCGTCCCGATCAGCCCGACCGTCGCATTGCTTGGCGGTGTCGGCTATGAGGACATCGAGATCGGCCAGCGCGACCCCGTGCTCGACACGAACGGCATTCCGGTTCTCGACGCCAACGGCCGCTACGTCACCGACAAATCGAGCCCGCGCCAGCTTTCCTTCGACACCGACGGGCTGATCTGGGACGCAGGCGTCATGTGGCAGCCGAGCCGCCGCACCTCGCTGACCGCGCGCGTTGGCCGCCGTTATGGCGATACCATCTATACCGGCAGCTTCACCTATCGTCCCGATCACGCGACGCTGGTGCAGGTCGGCCTCTATGACGGCCTTTCCAGCTTCGGACGCGGCCTGTCGGGCGGGCTTGCCGCGCTCCCGACCCAGTTCGACCCGTCGCGCAACCCGGTCGGTGGCGACATCAATCCCTGTGTCTTCGGCCAGCAAAGCGCGGGATGCCTCAATCCGCAGCTCGGCAGCGCAACGGCGTTCCAGTTCCGCAGCCGCGGCGTTCAGGCGATGTACTCGTCGCGCTACGGACGTTGGACCTATGGCGTCGGTGTCGGCTATGACCAGCGACGCTTGCTGGCACCGGCGCTGTCGGCGATCGCCGATTTCGACGGCGTGAAGGATGAAAGCTATTATCTCTTCCTGTCGGCGGGCCGCGAACTCGGCACCGATGCAAGCCTCAGCCTTGCGGGTTACGTCAACTATTTCGACAATGGCGCGCCGGGGGCCGGCGATGTGCGGTCGGCGGGGGTTTCGGCGGCTTATTCGCGTAGATTCTGGCGTGGGTTGACGGGAACCGCGGCGGCGGCGCTGAATGCCTTCGACCAGGACGGCTTCAACAGCCAGCTTATCGGTTCGGCGCTCGTCGGCCTGCGCTATAACTTCTGATCCAGACTCCCGGGGATAGAGCGATGTACGATCAATTTTACGGCTTCAGCGGGCGTCCGTTCCAGCTCACGCCCGACCCGGCCTTCTATTTCGAGAGCGGCACGCACCGCAAGGCGATGTCGTACCTCGGCTATGGTCTGGCGCAGGGCGAGGGGTTCATCGTCATCACCGGCGACGTCGGCGCGGGCAAGACGACGCTGGTCGGCCACCTGATGAACACGATCGACGCCAACCGGCTGACCGCGGTCAAGCTGGTGTCGACGCAGGTCGAGGGCGACGACCTGCTGCGCCTGGTCGCCGAGCAGTTCGGCCTCGAATGGGAAGGGCAGAGCAAGGCCGAACTGATCCGCGCGATGGAACAATATCTGCGCGAGCAGGCGCGCGCGGGCCGCCGCACGCTGCTGATCGTCGACGAAGGCCAGAATCTCGCCATCTCCGCGCTCGAAGAGCTGCGGATGCTGTCGAACTTCCAGCTCGGCGGGCATTCGCTGCTCCAGATTTTCCTGCTCGGCCAGCCCGAGTTCCGCCAGACGCTGTTCCATTCGCCGACGCTCGAACAGTTGCGCCAGCGCGTGATCGCGACGCACCACCTCGACCCGATGGAGCCCGAGGAGGTCGAGCCCTATATCCTGCACCGGCTGGGCAAGGTCGGCTGGACGGGCAACCCGGGCTTCAGCCCCGAGGCGTTCGAGCTGATCTTCGATTATAGCGGCGGCGTGCCGCGCAAGCTGAACGTGCTGGTCAGCCGCCTGCTGCTGTTCGGCGCGGTCGAGGAACTGAACCGGATTTCGGGGCATCATGTCCGCAGCGTGATCGCCGAGATCGAGGCCGACCGCGGCATCGACGAAGCGACGCTGGCGCCGGCGCCGGTCGAGGAGGTCGTGGAACTTGCCGCCGCGATGGCGCCCGTCGCCGCGCCCGCGGCGCCGACGGAATGGCCGCCGGCCGCGCCCGACGCGGCGCCCTTTGCCGCACCGGTCGCCGCCGATCCGCCGGCGGTCGATCCCGAGCAGCTTGCCGCCCTGCGCGAGCAGATCGCGCGGCTCGAGGCGCGCGTCTGCGAACAGGACGACGCGCTGCGCCGGGTGCTTGACCTGCTGATCGAATGGGTCGAGCGCGATCCCGAGAACGCGCCCAATCCGGCGCGGTCGCAGGTCTGGGCGGCATGACGCAGCCACGATTCCCGGCTATGGGTTTCATGAGGTGAAGAACGATGCGGAACGGCCTGTCGGTCGATGTCGAGGACTGGTTCCAGGTCGGCGCCTTTGAGCGCACGATCGACCGCGCCGACTGGCCGACGCTCGAATGCCGGGTCGAGGCGAATTGCGACGCGGTGCTCCAGATGTTCGCCGAAGCCGGCGTCCACGGCACCTTCTTCACGCTGGGCTGGGTCGCCGAGCGCTACCCGGCGTTGATCCGGCGGATCGTCGCGGCGGGACACGAACTGGCGAGCCACGGCTACGACCACAAGCGCGTCTTTCAGATGAGCGCCGACGACTTCGCCGCCGACCTGAAGACAGCGCGCGCGATCCTCGAGGACCTGGGCGGCGTCGCGGTGCGCGGCTATCGCGCGCCGAGCTTTTCGATCGACGCGCGCACGCCGTGGGCCCACTCGATCCTCGCCGAACAGGGCTATGCCTATTCGAGCAGCGTCGCGCCGGTCGTCCACGATCATTATGGCTGGCCGCAAAGTCCGCGCCACGCATGGCGGCCGGTCGCGGACAGCGACCTTGTCGAATGGCCGGTGACGACGGCGCGCGCCTTCGGCCGCACGCTCGCGGCGGGCGGCGGCGGCTTCATGCGCCTGCTGCCCTATGGCTTCACGCGCTGGGCGATCCGGCGGATGAATGCCGAGGAACATCCGGCCATCCTGTATTTTCACCCGTGGGAGATCGACCCCGGCCAGCCGCGCGTGACCGACGCGCCGCTGAAATCGAAGATACGGCATTACAGCGGCTTGTCGGCCATGGCTGGCAAGCTGAAGCAACTGCTCGCCGATTTCGAATGGACGCGGGCCGATGCGCTGCTTCCCGCGCAGCAGGACCGCGCGCGGCCGTGGCGCGCCGCGGCATGAACGCCCCCACCCATCCAGCCGCAGCGCCGGGCGTTTCGGCCGCGCCGCTCGGCGAAGCGACGGCGTGGGACGCCTATGTCGCGGCGCATCCCGCCGCGACGCCTTTCCACAGTCGCATGTGGTGCGAGGCGGTGACCGCGGCGACGGGGCATCGGTGCCATCTGGTCGCGGCGCGCGACGCGACAGGGGCGCTGACCGGCATCCTGCCGCTTCATCATGTCCGATCGGCGCTGTTCGGCCAAGCGCTCGCCGCGACCGGCTTTGCCGTCGATGGCGGGATATTGGCGGACGATGACGCCGTCGCGGCGACGCTGGCAGACGGGGCGACCGATGTCGCGCGGTCGCTGGGCGTGCCTTCGGTCGAATTGCGCGGCGGCGTGCTGCCCATGGCGGAGAGATGGACGCGCGAGGATGGCGTCTACGCCGGTTTCGCGCGCGATCTGGCGGCCGACGATGCCGCAGAACTGCTCGCCATACCGCGCAAGCAGCGCGCCGAGGTGCGCAAGGCGCTCGAAAGCGGCCTGACGGTGACGACGGGCCGGGACGAAGCCGAACGGCGCGACCATTATCGCGTCTATGCGACGAGCGTGCGCAATCTGGGGACGCCGGTCTTTCCGAAGCAGCTGTTCGATGCGGCGCTCGATGCGTTCGGCGACGATGCCGACATATTGACCGTGCGCGAGGATGGCCGCGCAGTGGCGAGCGTGCTCAGCCTCTACTGGCGCGGCGCGGTGATGCCCTATTGGGGCGGTGGGCTGGCCGAGGCGCGGGCGCTGCGCGCGAACGAGCTGATGTATTATGCGCTGATGCGGCACGCGCGCGCAAAGGGCTGCACGCGCTTCGATTTCGGCCGATCGAAAGTCGGCACCGGGCCGTTCGCCTACAAGAAGAACTGGGGGTTCGAGCCGCGACCGCTCGTCTATGCGCGCTGGCTGGCGCCGGGCGAGACGCCGCGCGACACCAATCCCACCAGCGCGAAATACCGTTTGCAGGTCGATCTGTGGAAGAAAATGCCGCTGTGGGCCGCCAACCGCATCGGCCCGCTGATCGCGCGGGGGTTGGGATAGGATGGCCGCGATCTACGGAATTTCGTCATTGCGAGCGAAGCGAAGCAATCCAGAGCGGCGTACGCGACTCTGGATTGCTTCGCTTCGCTCGCAATGACGATGATCGTCGATGGCTGAGATCCTGTTCCTGGTGCATCGCGCGCCGTGGCCGCCCGATCGCGGCGACCGGATCAGAAGCTGGCACATGTTCGAGGCACTGGCGAAATGGGCGCCGGTGCATGTTGCCGCGCTCGCCGACAATGCGGCGGATGCAGCGGTGGCGCGTAAGAAAATGACCGCGCTTTGCAAGAGTTTGGCAATCGAGGTTCGCAAGGTGTCGCGACCGGTGGCGCTGGCGCAGGCCGTGCTGCGCGGCGAGCCGGTGTCGAACCGGCTGTTCCGCAGCAGTGCGCTTGCCGCGCATGTGCGCGGGCTTCTGGCGAGCGGCCGGGTCACGCATATCGTCGGCTTTTCGGGCCAGATGGCGCAGTATCTGCCCGCACGGTTCGACGGTCCGGTGATCATGGATTTCGTCGATGTCGATTCGGCCAAATTCGCCACCTATGCACAGCAGGACGCGCGCCAGCCGCTTCACTGGGTTCATGCGCGCGAAGCGCGGGTGCTCGGCGCCTATGAAGCCAAGGTCGCGCGCAGCGCCGATGCCAGCCTGTTCGTCAGCGAGGCGGAGGCGGCGCTGTTCCGCCGGCAAAGCGAGGTCGATGCCGACAAGGTGCACGCGGTCGAGAACGGTATCGACACCGATCGCTTCGACCCCGCGCTGCCGCTGGCCGAAGTCGCGGCGGGAGAGAGGCCGCTTGCCGTGTTCACGGGCCAGATGGATTATCGCCCCAATGTCGATGCGGTAAGCTGGTTCGCGACCGATATCCTGCCGCTGATCCGGCGGCGGCATCCGCAGGCGCGTTTCGCGATCGTCGGCCGGGCGCCGACCGACGCGGTGCGCGCGCTCGAAGGCCAGCCCGGTGTCACCGTCACCGGTGAGGTGCCCGACGTGCGGCCGTGGCTGGCCGCCGCCGACGCCGTGGTCGCGCCGCTGCTGCTGGCGCGCGGGGTGCAGAACAAGCTGCTCGAGGCGATGGCGATGGCGCGGCCGGTCGTCGCCAGCGCCGCCGCCGCGACGGGGATCGACGCGGTTCCCGGCGATCAGTTGCTGGTCGCCGACGATGCGGGGGCGATGGCCGGCGCGGTCGTCCGCCTGTTCGACGATCCGCAAGCGGCCGCGGCGATGGGCGCCGCCGCGCGCGCGCGGATGATCGCGCGCTATGGCTGGGACGCGCGGCTGGCCCCGCTCGGCCATCTGCTGGGACTGACGACGCGATGACGGTGTGGCGGAGACAACTGGCCGCGCTGGCATTACTGGCGGGGGCGATCCTCGCGCTTTTCGCGCGCGACCTGGCCGATCTGGTCGGCATCTGGTGGCATAGTTCCACCTTCACCCATTGCCTGCTGATGGTGCCGATGATCGGCTGGCTGGTGGCGCAGCGTTGGCCGCAACTGAAGACGCTGACGCCGGCCTTCTGGTGGCCGGCGGTCGGCTGGCTCGCGGGCGCGGCATGCGTCTGGCTGGTCGGCGAGGCGGCGGGGGTGGCGCTGCTGCGACAGTTCGGCCTTGTGCTGATGCTGCAGGGAGCGGTCGGCGCGACGCTCGGCGAAAAAGTGGTTCGCGCGCTGCTCTTTCCGCTCGGCTATGCGCTGCTCCTCGTGCCGTTCGGCGAGGAACTGGTGCCGCTGCTCCAGACGCTCACCGCGCATATCAGCGTCGCGCTGCTGCATCTGTCGGGGCTCGAAGCGCATATGGAGGGCGTGTTCATCACGACGCGCGCCGGTTTCTTCGAGGTGGCCGAAGCCTGTTCGGGGGTCAATTTCCTGATCGCGATGCTCGCCTATGCGGTGTTCGCGGCGCATCTTTGCTTCCGAAGCTGGCCGCGGCGCGTCCTGTTCGTCGCTATCGCGCTGGCCGCGACGGTTCTCGCCAACGCGCTGCGCGCCTGGGGCACGATGGTCGCCGCCGAAATCTGGGGAATCGAGCGCGCGGCGGGGATCGACCATATCTTCTATGGCTGGATCTTCTTCGGTCTGGTGATTCTGGCGGTGATGCTGGGCGCGCGCCGCTGGTTCGACCGCCCGGCCGGCGATGCGGCGGTCGACGTCTCGCGGCTCGGCGGGCCTGTGCGCTATCGCGGCGACGGCCGGGCCATCCTGCCGGTCGCGCTGGCGATCCCGTTGCTGTTCATCGGCTGGGCGGCGCTGGTCGGCGGGCGTTCGGCGCCGCTGCCGGCGACGATGCCGGTCGAAACGCCCGCCGGCTGGCATGCTGCTGCGGCGCAGGGCCTGCGCTGGGGGCCGCGTTTCGACGGCGCCGACCAGCGCCTGCTGCGCCATTTCGCCGATGCGAAGGGGCGCCGCGTTGCGGTCGCGATCGGCGGTTACGAGCGGCAGGCCGAGGGGCGCGAGGTCGTCGCTTTCGGGCAGGGGGCAGTCGATCCCGCCGGCAAATGGGCGTGGAGCGCGGCGCTTGCCCCGGTGGACGGCGGCCGGACCGAACGGCTGCTCCACCCCGGCCCGGTGCTCCGCGACGCCGCGACCTGGTATGTCGTCGACGGGCGCGCGACCGGCAGCGCGCGCGCGGCGAAGCTGGCCGGGCTGCGGGCGCGGCTGCTCGGCGGCGACCCGCGCGCGCTGTCGCTGATCGTGTCGAGCGAGGCGGGGCAGGGCGGGCGCGCTGCGATCGCCGATTTCCTTTCCGCGTCGGGCGGAGCGCAGGCGATGGCTGACCGCGCCCTCGAAAACCGCTAAGGCCCTGATCCATGTGTGGGATCGCGGGCATCTATCATCTCGAAACGGCGAAGCCCGTCGACCCGGCGCGCGTGCGCGCGATGCTGCACCCGATGGCGCATCGCGGCCCCGACGGATCGGGCGACTGGACCGCGCCGGGGGTCGGGCTCGGCCACCTGCGCCTGTCGATCATCGACATCGCGGGTAGCCCGCAGCCGATGGCGAGCGACGACGAGGCGGTGACGCTCACCTATAATGGCGAAATCTATAATTTCCGCGCGCTGCGCGCCGAACTGGAGGATCGCGGCCATCGGTTCCGCACCAGCGGCGATACCGAGGTCATCATCGCCGCGTGGCGGCAATGGGGCCCTGATTGCCTGTCGCGACTCAACGGCATGTTCGCCTTTGCGATCCACGATCATGTGCGCGGCTGCCTGTTCCTCGCGCGCGACCGGCTGGGCGTGAAGCCGCTGCATTATGCGCGCCTGTCCGACGGTTCGATCGCCTTTGCGTCCGAGCTCAAGGGGTTGCTCCGCCACCCGCTGCTGCGCTGCGAGGCGAAGCTGACCGCGGTCGAGGATTATCTCGCTCTCGGCTATGTTCCCGACGACAGTTGCATCGTCGCGGGGGTCGAGAAACTGCCCGCCGGCCATTATCTGATGCTCGAACGCGGCAAGGCCGTTCCCGCGCCCTCCTGCTGGTGGTCGCCCGATTTTTCGAACCGCATCCGCGCCAGCGAAGGCGAGGCGGCCGAGCATCTCGTCCACCTGATGCGCGCCGCCGTCACCGACCGGATGGTCGCCGACGTGCCGCTGGGCGCGTTCCTGTCGGGCGGGGTCGACAGCAGCGCGGTCGTCGCGCTGATGGCGGAGGCGAGCGCGCGGGCGGTCCGGACCTGCACCATCGGTTTCGACCAGGCGGCGCTCGACGAGACCGCCTATGCGCAGCAGATCGCCGAGCGGTTCGCCACCGACCATCGCGCGCGTACCGTCGCGGCCGCCGACTTTGCGCTGGTCGATCGCATCGCCGACATGTTCGACGAACCCTTCGCCGATGCGAGCGCGCTTCCCACCTACCGCGTGTGCGAACTGGCGCGCGAGGAGGTGACGGTCGCGCTGTCGGGCGACGGCGCGGACGAGGCGTTCGCGGGCTATCGCCGGCTGGTGTTCCAGCATCAGGAGGAACGGCTGCGCGCGATGATCCCGGCGGTGCTGCGGCGCAACCTGCTGGGTCCGCTCGCGCGCGTCTGGCCGCAGATGGACTGGGCGCCGCGCCCGCTGCGTGCCCGCGCGACGCTCGCCGGCCTGTCGAAAGGCGGGGCCGAAGCCTATGCCGAGGCGGTCGGCGTCACCGGCCCCGACCAGCGCGCGCGCCTGTTCAACGACGCCGCGAAACGCGCGCTCGGCGATCATGTCGCCGAGGCGCGCTATTGGAAAGCGATGGCCGAGGCGCCGGCGCGCGAGCGGCTCGACCGCGCGCAATATGCCGATCTGAAGATCTGGCTGCCCGGCGACATCCTGACCAAGACCGACCGGATGAGCATGGCGGTCGGCCTGGAGGCGCGCGAGCCGCTGCTCGACTATCGCCTCGTCGAATTCGCCGCGGCGCTGCCCGCCGCGATGCGCGTCAAGGGCGGAACGGGCAAGGCGATCCTCAAGCAGGCGATGGAGCGCTATCTGCCGCACGACATCCTCTATCGGCCGAAGATGGGGTTCGTGACGCCGGTGTCGCACTGGTTCCGCGGGGCGCTCGCCGATCAGGCGCGCGCGCTCGCGACCTCGTCGACGCTGGCGCGGTCGGGCTGGTTCGACATGGCGGAAATCGAGCGCATCGTCGCCGCGCACCAGGCGGGCCGCCGCGATCACGGCCGGCTGATCTGGCAGTTCTTCATGCTCGAGAAGTCGCTGGCGAAGCTGTTCGGATTGTGACGGCTGAAGATCGGCCTACGGAAAATCCCTCGCATGAATCGCCACGTCATCTTAACGACTTGCTGTCAGGCTCGCCGCCGATGACGGTCTATCCCGCCTTTCCGGCCCACGATGTGGCGACGCACGAGGACGCCGCGCCGCTGGCGGTGCGCGTCGTCGATCCGCTGTCGCTGTCGCCCGAACTGGCGGCGGCGTGGGACGCGCTGGCGGACGACGCGAGCGAGCCCAACCCCTTTGTCGAACGCTGGTGCCTGCAGCCCGCGCTCCATCTGCTCGACCCCGAACGGCGGGCGCGGCTGGTGATGGTGCGCGACGGCGACGGCGGGCCGGTGATCGGCGTGATGCCGCTCGCGCCGGCGGACCGGTACGGCCGCCTGCCGCTGCGCCATGCGATCGGCTGGGCGCACCCCAACCATTTCCTGGGCCTGCCGCTGGTCCGCGCGGGGTTCGAGCGGCTGTTCTGGTCGATCCTGCTCGGCTGGTGCGACGCCGCGCCCTGGGCGAGAACGCTGGTCCACCTGCCGCGCCTGACCGAGGACGGGCCGCTGCACCGCGCGCTCGCCGATGTGGCGCAGGGGCGCGGCCGTGCGGTCGAAATCGTTCACCGCGAGGAACGCGCGCTGCTCGATAGCCGCCTGTCGCCCGACGCCTATTGGCAGGCCGCCGTGCGCGCCAAGAAGCGCAAGGAATTGCGCCGGCAGACGAAGCGTCTCGCAGATCAGGGCGAGCTTGCCTTTCGCCGCTGGCGGCCGGACGAGCCGCTCGACCCGTGGATCGACGCCTTCCTCGACCTCGAGATGCGCGGCTGGAAGGGGCGCGCCGGATCGGCGCTCGCGAGCCATGGCGAGACCGAGGCCTGGTTTCGCGCGACGCTGGCGGGCGCTGTCGCCGCCGACCGGCTCGCGATGAGCGCGCTCGATCTCGACGGCCGGCCGCTCGCGATGCTGATCCATTTCCTCTGCCCACCCGGCGGCTTCTCGTTCAAGACGGCGTTCAACGAGGCTTATGCGCGCTTCTCCCCCGGCGTCCTCCTCCAGCGCGAGAATCTCGACCTGCTCGATGATCCGGCGATCGACTGGGTGGACAGTTGCGCGGTGCCGCATCATCCGATGATCGACAGCATCTGGCGCGAGCGCCGGCGGCTGGTCTGGGTCAATGTGCCGCTGTCCGCCGCGCCCGATCGCTGGCGCTTCGACGCGCTGACCCGGATCGAGGCGATCTGGCGGCGCTGGAAGCGCTCGCATTCCACCCCTTCCGACGCCATACAGGACCCGTCATGACCATGCATCAGGCGATCGCCACTCCGATCTTTCCCGCCGAGACGCTCGACCGCATGGCCGAACTCTATCCCTCGCAGGCCGGATTGCTTCACCATCGGCTCGATGAGCATCCGTTGCTGTCGCTGGGCGCGCTGGCCGCGCTCGGCGAGAGCCTGCCCGCGGGGCAGGTCGAATATAATCCCGGCGACCTGCCGGTCGGCATCCGGCCCGAGGACGTCCCGTCGAACGGCCTGTCGATCGGCGAGACGATCCGCACCATCGAGACCAACCGGAGCTGGGCGGTGCTCAAGAATATCGAGACGGAGGCCGGCTATCGCGCGCTGTTGATGGACTTGCTCGGCGAGCTCGAACCGGTCGTCGCACCGCGCACCGGCGCCATGCTGATGCCGCAGGGCTTTCTCTTCATCTCGTCGCCCGGGTCGATCACCCCCTATCATTTCGATCCCGAGCACAACATCCTGCTGCAACTGCGCGGCCGCAAGGTGATGCACGTCTGGCCCGCGGGGGACGAGCGCTTCGCCGACCGGCGCGAGCATGAGCGCTATCACACCGGCGGCCATCGCAACCTGCCGTGGCAGGACGCCTTTCGCGGCGGCGAGCAGCAGGTGCCGCTCGGCCCCGGCGACGCGGTGCTGGTGCCGGTGATGGCCCCGCATTTCGTCGCCAACGGCGATGCGCCGTCGATCTCGCTGTCGATCACCTGGCGCAGCGAATGGAGCTATCGCGAGTCCGAGGCGCACGCCGCCAACGCGCTGCTGCGGCGTCTGGGGCTCGACCCCGCGATGCCGCCGCGCTGGCCGGACTATGCGCGGGCAAAGACGGTGGGCTGGCGGATCGCCCGGAAACTCAAGCTGGTGTCATGATGATTTGCCTCACGCAAAGGCGTAAATAAAGGCGACTATGTATTTTGCAAACGCGCTGGCGCCGGCCTTCGAGCGGAAGGCGACTGCCGGTATGTTTAGAATCTTGTCATTCCCGCGAAAGCGGGAATCCAGCGTGGGGGCAGCCGACGCATACCCTGGATTCCCGCTTTCGCGGGAATGACAAAGGTGGGGAAGGCAGGCGAATGTCCGCTTCCCACCCCAAAGCCGGCGTCCTCGCTTGCGTTTGCAATCGATATAATCGCCAAATAAAAGATCTCACACAAAGACACAAAGAGGGCGACTGTGCTCCGCGACATCGTGCATGATGCGCGCAGCGCTTTAAAAAACGGCCGCCTGCGGCGGCAAGCACGCTTGCAAGGCGGCGCACCCTCTTTGTGTCTTTGCGTGAAGCAAATTCTTCATGCCTTCAGCGTGAAGGCCACCCCCGCGACAGATGGCTTTCCATTGCGCCGATTTGGCGTTATGGGCGCGCATCCGAATATTCGAGCCCCCAGAGGATAGATGGCGAAAGAAGAACTTCTGGAAATGCGCGGCCAGGTGGTCGAACTGCTGCCGAACGCGATGTTTCGCGTCAAACTGGAAAACGACCACGAGATTCTGGGCCACACGGCCGGCAAGATGCGCAAGAACCGCATCCGCGTGCTGGTGGGCGACGAGGTGCTCGTCGAACTCACCCCCTATGACCTGACCAAGGGTCGGATCACCTATCGCTTCAAATGAGCGGTGCGGCGACGATGCCCGCCCCCATGCGACATCTGGTCCTCGCTTCGACATCGCCGCGCAGGCGTGAGCTGCTGGCGCGGATCGGCCTGACGCCGTCGCGCATCGCCGCGCCCGAGATCGACGAAACGCCGCTGAAGGGCGAGAGCCCGCGCGCCTATGTCGCGCGCCTCGCCGAAAGCAAGGCGTGCGCGGTCGAGCGGGCGGCGGACGAGGTCGTGCTCGCCGGCGACACGACGGTCGCGGTCGGTCGCCGCATTCTGGAAAAGCCGGCCGACGAGGCGGATTTGCGCCGCATGCTGGCGCTGCTGTCGGGACGCCGGCACCATGTGCATTCGGGCGTCTGCGTCGTCGATGCCGATGGCAGGGCGCGGGCGCGCGTTGCCGACACCGTCGTCGCCTTCAAGCGGCTGACCCCTGCCGAGATCGACTGGTATGTCGCGAGCGGCGAGGGCATGGGCAAGGCGGGCGGCTATGCGATCCAGGGGCGCGCCGAAATCTTCGTCCGCTTCCTGTCGGGAAGCCATTCGAACGTCGTCGGCCTGCCGCTGTTCGAGACGCGGGCGCTGCTGACCGCCGCAGGCATTCCGCTTGGCTGAGTGGCTTTATGAGGCCGGGATCGGCGAGGCGCGCGCCGCGCTGGTTGAGGACGGCCGCATCGTCGAGGCGCGGATCGAGCGCGAAGGCGAGGGGCCGCGTGTCGGGGCGATCCTGACGGCACGGCTCGTCGAACCGGGCCGGTTGTCGCTCGACGCGCCGGGCGAGCCGGTCGCGACGATCGCCGCGCCGGGCGTCCCGCTCGGCAGCCGCCTGACGGTCGAGATCACCCGCATGGCGCTGCGCGAGCGCGGCCGCGACAAGCCGGCGCGCGCGCGGCTGGCGGATGACGGCACCCAGCCTTCGCCGGGCCCCGACCTGCGCGCGCGGATCGCCGCCACCGGGATTCCCGTCGCTGATCTGCCCGCGACCGGGCCCGACCGGCTCGAAGCGGCCGGCTGGTCCGAACTGATCGACCGCGTCCGCACGGGATACTGGCCTTTTGGGGGCGGGGCGCTGTGGGTCGATGCGACCCCGGCGATGCTGCTGATCGATATCGACGGCGAAGGCGACGCCTTCGCGCTCGCGAAGGGGGGCGCGGCGGCGGCGGTGCATGTCGTGCGCTGCTGCGACGTCGGCGGCGCGATCGGCATCGACTTTCCGTCCTTGCCCGGGCGTGCCGAGCGGCAGGCGATCGACGGGCTGATCGATGCCCTGTTGCCGCAGCCTTTCGAGCGCACGGCGGTCAACGGCTTCGGCTTTCTTCAGATCGTGCGGCGGCGCGAACGGCCGTCGCTGATCGAGCAGGTGCGATTCGACCCGGTTGCGACCGATGCGGCGTTGCTGCTGCGGCAGGCGGGGCGCGCGGTGGGGACGGGAGCGCTGCAACTTGTGACGCGCCCGGCCGTTGCCGAATGGATCGGCGCGCATCCACACTGGATCGATGCCTTGCAGAAGAAGAGCGGCCGCGCCGTGGCGGTCGTCCCCGATGCGCAGATAAAAGGAGCGGGCCATGCCCAATGAACGTTCGGCGAGGACGCGGCGCTGCCCGCTGTGCGGCAAGCCGCGCGACGAGGCGTACAAGCCCTTCTGCAGCCGTGGCTGCCGCGATCGCGACCTCAACGCATGGTTCGGCGAGGGCTATCGGGTGCCCGTCGACCAGGCCCCGGACGGCGCCGCCGACGGCGGCCGGCAAAGCGAAGATTGAGGGGCGCGACGGACGCCACAAAGGCTCTGGACAGGATCGAAAGCCCTGCCTATAGCCGCCGCTCTCCCGCCCGGCCGTCAGCCGCGGCGGCGATGCCCGGGTAGCTCAGTTGGTAGAGCATGCGACTGAAAATCGCAGTGTCGGTGGTTCGATCCCGCCCCCGGGCACCATTTGGCCTTTTAAGGCAATGTCCGGGATCTCCCAGTAAGCGGCTGGTTTCCAGAACTTTTCTGAGCGAATCGCCGAACCGTCGCCCGGATTTCGGGTTTCCGGAATTTCAGTCGAGTGGTCCTGCCGTTCCCAAATGCGATGCTCTTGAATAGCAGTTGACGACTTGCAGAACGATGATGAACAAGGGGGGATGGGAGGCGAAATATTGTGGGCGAACGGACGATCGAGCTTTGGGGATGGATAGTCGCTTGCGTCGCCTTTTTTGTTCCCATGCTCGCGGTCCTGGCGCTTTCATTCCTGGCCCTTTCTGACGCCGCTACCCCTGAAGTTCTGGTCGACATCAGACCATCCGAAAAGGCGATCGATCTTTTCGCCTCCTTGACACAGGTCATGATTACCATGTCGGTGGGGTTGGTCGTTGCGGCGCTGTGGTTGTTTCGGCAGCCGCTGAAGCCCAGATATCGGCGATTCCAGGGCGCGATGCTTATCGCATCCATGCTGGCGGCTCTTGTCACCTTTTATTCCGGCCTCCGATTTCTCTATGACAGCGGCGTCCAGCTTACGCTGATGCCGTTCGAGTTCGGCCTTGTGAGATCGCGGCTCTATTGGGAAGGCATAGGCCTTCTTGCCCAGCTGTCGGTCTTGTCTTTCACCGCCGTGGTCCATCATTATTATCGGGACGGCCGATATCGCACAGGGGGGCGCGGTTGATGCGATTATGCCATTTGGCGATGCTAGCGGTTCTCGGGGGATGCGGTAGCGGGGCGCGTGCGCAGGAGCCCGTTGCATCTTATGCCGAACGACAAGCTGCACTGAAAACCGCGGTCAGCCAGGAGTTTCGGCAAGTTGAGCGGGTGAACTGCATTCCCGCCCCGGATAATAATTGTGCTTTCTTCGGCCTGGTCATCGAATCTCAAGCCAGCACTATTTGCAGTGATACGGTCCTGCCAGTCGACCAGTATCGGTCGGCAACCGGCGTGAAGTACGGCCTTATCATGAAGGTCACGATCCGCGCGAACCACCCCGCGCCCGCAGACATCGAAACACCAATTCTGTTTTTATTGCCGCACGGCGAACCGCAAGGCGTCTGTGCGCCAGAACAGCTTTTGATTGCCAATACCCCCGTCTCCGTCCGCATCCCGCGTTGGAAACGGCTTTCGTGGAATGGACTTGAAAGCCTCCCGGACGCCGAGCGCGTCCAGCCCGATTTTGGCGATATCTTAAGCGGAAGCCTCGGGGGATTGTTGGGAGGCATCGCCACATCACAAGCGGCGATCCGCGCTCCAGGCATTCTGGACTGGATATTCAACAGCGGTCGGCAGGAGCCCGTTAAATTGCGCATCAGCTCACAGCCCGCCGGAGGAATCGTTTATGTTGGAAGCCGAATGATCGGCACGACGGAGCAGGCATTCGGCCTGACACCGACCCAGTTCAAGAATGCGTTTGTGCTGTTGAAGGGAAAAAAGATACCCATCAACACATGCACACAGATTGGCGGCGATTCCTGGGTCAAGATCGCCTGCCAATTGTCGGCGGAATAGTATCTTTTTCCTATAATTTTCTCCACGGCGGATCGTCTTCAATCGGCCGGAATAACCGGAACAAGTTGTCGAGCCGTCGCTCGGATGGGGAGCTTCGCGCTGAGCCTCCTTCCCTAAGTGGACCATCCGCCTCACAAATTGGTCAGGCTCCGCTGTCGGGGATGAGGACCTTGCCCGGATTGAGCAGATTCAGCGGATCGAGCGCGGCCTTGACCAGTCGCATGGTGGCGATTTCTTCCGGGGTTCGGGATGAAGACAGCCAGGCGCGCTTTTCCAGTCCGATGCCATGCTCGGCGGAGATCGATCCGCCGATCGCTTCGAGCGGGCGATAGACGAGCTCCTCCGCGCGGTGGCGCGCCTCTTCGCTCCACGGGCGCGGAGCGACGCTGATGTGCAGATTGCCGTCCCCCAGATGGCCGAACACCATCAGCTTGCCCTGGCCCGCCCATTCGGCGTCGACCGAAGCGGTCAGGCCCGCGACATAATCGGGCATCGCCGTCACGGGCAGGCTCACGTCGAACACCGCGCAGGGCATCATCGCCTCCATGATTCCGGGGATATCCTCGCGGATGCCCCAGATCGCGCCACGCTGGGCGCCCGACGACGCGATCACCGCGTCGGCGGCCAGTCCGCCGGCGAGCGTTTCCTCCATCAATGCCGTGAAGAACGTCTCGTCGCGCCCCGGGTCCATGCCGGACGCTTCGACGATGACATAATAGGCGTGCCCGGCGGGGAGCGGCGGTTGGTGCCGCCCGCTGTCGATCGCGATCGCCCGGTAATGCGATTCCCACATCACCTCGAACGAGGTCAGCATGGCGCCGAGCCTGCCGCTGCACAGCGAAAGCAGCCCGGTGATGCCATCGAAATCGTCCACTGCCAGCAAGGCGGTGGCGGTGGTCAGGGGCTTGGGATGCAACCGCAGGACGGCGCGAGTGACCAGGCCCAGCGTCCCCTCGCTGCCGATGAACATCTGCTTGAGGTCATAGGCGGCATTATTCTTGAGCAGATGGTTCATTGACGACAGCACCGTGCCGTCGGCGAGAACGACTTCCAGCCCCAGGACATTCTCGCGCGTCATGCCATAGCGGACCACCTGATTGCCGCCGGCGTTGGTCGAGACGGTTCCGCCGATCGTGGCCGACCCCCGTGCCCCCAGATCGACCGCATAGATCAGATCGTGCTCCAGCGCCGCGTCCTGCGCGGCCTGCAGCGGCACGCCCGCCTCAACCGTCATCGTTCGCCCGACCGGGTCGACCGCTTCGACCGCGCGCATCCGTTCGAACGATATCTGCAGTTCATGGCCGGCCGCGTCGGTGCCGTGGACCAGTCCGCTCAGCCCGCCCGCGGCGATGACGGGCTGGCGGCGCGCGTGGCACAGGCGCATGATCCGGGACAGTTCGTCCGTCGAGCGCGGCCGG
This sequence comes from Sphingopyxis sp. 550B, assembly GCF_057401805.1. Lineage (NCBI taxonomy): Bacteria > Pseudomonadati > Pseudomonadota > Alphaproteobacteria > Sphingomonadales > Sphingopyxidaceae > Sphingopyxis > Sphingopyxis sp. 550B. Next base: position 2,372,001 of record NZ_CM171610.1, read on the forward strand.
ACGATGGCGGCGGCCATGCAGGACGAGAAACCGAGCCAGTCGCCCGGCCGTTTGGCAAGCTCGGCGCCGGCGATGACGCCGCCATCCCCCGCGATGGCCCTGATGGCGTCGAGCAGATCGTCCTGTGGCATGGCTGCGTCTCCTGGCGGCGGGATATGGTGGGGTCAGATCAGGACTTCGATCAGGTGCGGTCCCTTGTCGGCCAGCGCTTCGTCCAGCGCTTCGCGTAGCTCTTCCGACGTCGTGGCTCTGCGTGCCGGCACCCCCATGCCCTCGCTGATCGAAACCCAGTCGATCGCCGGATTGCGCAGATCGAGCATCGACAGCGCCTTGGGGCCGGGGTTCTGCACGCCCACGCGCATCAGTTCGATGTTGAGGATGGCATAGCTGCCGTTGTTGATGAGGATCGTGGTGACATCCAGCTTTTCGCGCGCCATCGTCCACAGCGCCTGGCAGGTATACATCGCGCTGCCGTCGGCCTGGAGCGCGATCACCTTGCGTTCGGGGCACGCCACCGCCGCTCCCACGGCGAGCGGCAGGCCGATCCCGATCGCGCCGCCGGTCAGCGTCAGCCAGTCGTGCGGCGCGGCGCCCGCCGTATACGGAAATAGCGCGATGCCGGACGTGTTCGCCTCGTCGGTGACGATCGCGTCCTTCGGCAGCGCGGCCGCGATGACCGCACCCAGTTTCACCGGATCGAGCCGGCCGCCGTCGATGGGCGGCGTTCCCGCCTGCTGGACCAGCGCCGGCTCGGCCGGGGCGCCCAGCGCGTCGGCGAGATCGGTCAGCGCCTGCTCGACATCTTCTTCCGCGGAGGCGAGCCGGGCCGCGCGCGCGCCATCGGGCGAAAGCCGGCTGGGCTTGCCGGGATAGGCGAAGAAGGACACCGGTGGTTCGCAGCCGCAAAAGACGATCGCCTTGAAATCCTGCAGATATTCCTGCGCCTGTTCGCCGAAATAGGGGAGTCTCTCCACCGCCACGCGGCCCGCCCCGCGCTGCAGCCGGGCGGGGAACGTCTCGCAGATCAGGCGCGCGCCCGTCGCCGCTGCAATACGCCCGGCCTGCTCGAGCGCGCCTTCGCGCAGCGCGCGTCCGCCCAGGAAGATCGCTTTCGGCGCATCGGCTTCGCGAAGCAGCGTCGCGACCTCTTCGATCACCGCCGCCGGGACCGTCGGCGCGGCCGGCGCCGGGCGCACCGCGACGCTCGCGCTGCCCTCGGTCCACGCATGGTTGGCGGGGGCGATCAGGGTCGCGATACGCCCGGGATAGGCGGTGGCGACCGCCATCGCCTCGGCACCGGCCTGCGGCAGGTCGCGTTCGGACCGCGACGCCTTGACCCAATCGGACATCGGCCTTGCGACGCCCGCCAGATCGCTGGTCAGCGGCGAATTATATTGCAGATGATAGGTCGCATGATCGCCGACGACGTTGACGACGGGCGATCCGGCCCGCCGCGCATTGTGCAGATTGGCGAGGCCGTTGGCGAGGCCGGGGCCGAGGTGGAGCAGGGTCATCGCCGGCTTGTCGGCCATGCGGCCGTAACCGTCGGCCGCGCCCGTGACCACGCCTTCGAACAGGCCCAGTATCGCGCGCATCCCGTGCTGCCGGTCGATCGCGGCGACGAGCTGCATCTCGGACGTTCCGGGATTGGTGAAACATACTTCGACGCCTGCCTGGGCCAGGGTTTCGATCAGAGCTTCGGCGCCGTTCATACATATCTCCCCTTTATCTCGATCGCGGCCGGTCCGGTGGCGTGGCGAACCGATTGATAGCCGATGGCAGCCGCGACGAAATGACCTAGCGCAAAACGCACGCTTCTCCCGCATCAATTGTCGGCCGTCATGGCGATATCGTGCCTGCCTACGGTTTCGGCGATGGATTCCGATCCCGCCCATGCGACGCAATGCAGCGATCTCATCGCATCTGTAATGACAAGGCCGCAACGCGCTTTGCCACCTTGCCGCCTTCCCGCGAACATCGCATCGCAAAGCGTGCGGCGGCAGCAGGAGAAGGAAGTCGTGTCGAACGACGTGCGAGCGCGAGCGGAGCTTTGGGCAAAGGGGCGGCTGTTCGAGGATTTCCACGAGGGGCAAAGATTCGATCATCATTGGGGGCGGACGATATTGGAGAGCGATACCATGCTCTTCTCCACCCTGACCCTGTCCTTCAATCCGCTTTACTTCAATCGCAGCTATGCGGTCGCTCATGGTCATCCCGACATCGTGGTCAATCCACAGCTGGTGTTCAACGTCGTGCTCGGCCTGACGGTCGAGGATTGCAGTGAGATCGGCGGGCCGTTCCTGGGCGTGTTCGACCTCGACTATCATCGCCCGGTCTATCCCGGCATTACCCTGCGCGCGCGCAGCGAGACGATCGAGGCGCGCCTGTCCGCCAGCAATCCGGCGAACGGTATCGTGACCTGGAAGACGGAAGGCCTCGACGACGCGGGCGAACGGATCGTGTCCTTCCGGCGCTCGAACCTGGTCGCGCGGCGCTTTCCCGAAGGAGCGGAGTGATGGAGAAGCTGTCGAGCCTGACGGGCACAGCCAACTATTTCGAGGATTTTGCGGTCGGCGACGCGATCCGGCACCAGCGCGGCAAGACGATCACCCCGCTCGAAAACGTCCTTATCACCAACATGGTGATGAATACGGCGCAGGGGCATTTCAACGAGCACCATATGGCGAATTCGCCGTTCCGGAAGATATTGTCCTATGGCGGTGTCAACTTCTCGATGGTGCTGGGTCTCGCGTCGCAGGATTGCTGCGAGAATGCGCTGGCGGAACTGCGGCTCGACAATATCCGGCTGACGAAGTCGGTCACGCACGGCGATACGCTCTATGCCTGTTCGGAGGTGCTGGAGAAGCGCGACGCCGATCGTGACGATGCGGGCATCGTCGTCTTCAAGCATTATGGCTACAACCAGCATGACGAACTGGTCGCCGAGGTCGAGCGCACCGTGCTGCTGAAGCGCAAGAGCCATTGGGGCGACCGGTGAGCGCGCCGCGCTTCGGAGCGCTGTCCGACATCCGGATCATCGACCTGACGCAGATGCTGGCCGGGCCCTATGGGACGATGATGCTCGCCGATCAGGGTGCAGAGGTCATCAAGATCGAGAGCCCCGAGGGCGACATGAGCCGCGCCGCGGCGGGAAAGGCGCAAGCCGCCGGCGAAAGGAAGCTTTCGGGATATTTCCAGAGCATCGGGCGCAACAAGGACAGCGTCGTCCTCGATCTCAAGACTCAGGGCGGCGTGCGGGCGCTGAAGGCACTGGTCCGCGACGCCGACGCAGTGGTCGAGAACTTCCGCCCGGGGGTCATGGACCGGCTGGGTCTGGGCTGGGATGTGCTGCGCGCGATCAACCCGCGGCTCGTCTATGGATGCCTGCGCGGTTTCGGCGACCCGCGTACCGGGGCTTCCCCCTATCAGGATTGGCCGGCGTTCGACGTCGTCGCGCAGGCGATGGGCGGCATCATGGCGATCACCGGCCCCGATGCCGCGACGCCGACGAAGGTCGGGCCGGGGGTGGGCGACATCATACCGGGCATGATGCTGGGCTTCGGCGTGCTGGCGGCAATCCACCATGCGCGGCGGACCGGCGAGGGGCAGATCGTCGACGTCGCGATGACCGACGCCGTGCTTGCGGTGTGCGAGCGCAGCGTGTGGCAGCGATCGTTCGACGGTGTCCTGCCGGGGCCGGAGGGCAATCATCATCCCTTCCTCTGCCCCTTCGGCATGTATCCCGCGTCGGACGGGTTCGTCACGCTGGCGGCCCATATCGACAGTTTCTTCGCCTCGCTGTGCGATGCGATCGACGCGCCGCAACTCGCGACCGATCCCGATTTCGCGCGGCAGGATGCACGGTCGGCCAATCGGTTAAGCCTGATTGCGATCCTCAGCGACATCACGCGGCGCTTCACCAAGGCGGAGCTGGTCGCCCGGCTCGGCGGGCGCATGCCCTTCGGCCCGGTGATGAACATTGCCGAGATCGCCGAAGATCCGCATTTTGCCGCGCGCGAAATGATCGTGACGGTGGACGAGCCGGGGCAGCCCGACGCCACCGTGGCGGGCGTGCCCGTCAAGATGACCGTAACGCCCGGTGGGGTGCGCCGGCGCGCGCCCTTTCTTGGCGAACATACCCGCGTCCGCCTGATCGAGGCGGGCCTGACCGAAGACGAGATCGAAGGGCTGATCGCTCGCCGAGAGGCCGCCAGCTTTGATACCAACGAAAGGAATTCCGAATGACCCAACGGCCCGCGCGTGCCCGCCGTTCCCAGCTCTCCGTCCCGGGAAGCAGCGAAAAGATGCTGGCGAAAGCTGCCGCCTCGGCTGCGGACCACGTCTTTTGCGACCTGGAGGACGCCGTTGCGCCATCCGCCAAGGTCGAGGCGCGGCAGAAGATCGTCCACGCGCTGAACACGCTCGACTGGGGTGGCAAGACCCGCTGCGTCCGCATCAACGACGTGACCACCCAATGGTGCCACGGCGACATCATCGAGATCGTCGAGGGCGCCGGCGCCAATGTCGATACGATCATGCTGACCAAGCCCTACTGCGCCGCGGACGTGATCTTCCTCGATCGCATGCTCGGCCAGCTCGAACAGAAGCTGTCGCTGGACAGGCGGATCGGCATCGAGGTTCTGATCGAAGAAGTCGAGGCGCTTCAGAATGTCGAGGAAATCGCCCGCTGTTCGGATCGGATGGAGGCGCTGATCTTTGGCATGGGCGATTATTCGGGATCGCAGGGAATCGAGACGAAGAATATCGGATCGACCGACGGTTATCCGGGCGACATCTTCCACTATGCCCGTTTTCGCATCACCATGGCCGCGCGTGCCGCGGGTATCGATGCGGTCGACGGACCGTTCGCCAATTTCAAGGACGACGCGGCCTATCGCCAGGAAGCGGAACGCGCCAAGGCGCTCGGCATGGTCGGCAAATGGGCAATCCATCCGTCGCAGATCCAGCCCGCTCTCGATGTGTTCAGCCCCTCGCGGGAGGAAGTCGATCGGGCGCGCCGGATCGAGCAGGCTTATCGCGAGGCCGAAAGCGCGGGGTTGGGCGCGGTGCAGGTCGATGGCGTGATGATCGACGTTGCGGTGCTGCGCCTGACGCGCAATACGCTGCGCAAGGCCGAACTCATAGGGATGTAGGATAGGAACATGTCACGGTCGGTGAAGTCGGCGGAACGGACGCTCGCGCTGTTCGAGCTGTTTTCACGCCGACAGCAGCCGCTGACCGTGGGGCGCATTTCGGCCGAACTCGCGATCCCGCAGGCGAGCACCAGCATGCTGCTCGCCAATCTGCGCGATCTGGGCTACATCACCTATGACGCGCACCGGCGCACCTATGCGCCGACGATCCGCGTCGCGCTGCTCGGTAGCTGGATCAACCGCGAGTTCGACCAGGCGGGATCGCTGACCGCGATCCTGTCGGACCTTCAGCGCGAAGTGCAGGAAACCGTCTTTCTGGGTCTCCAGAACGGACCCTATGCCCAATATATCGCGACCATCCTGCTCAAGAAGCCGCGCGGGATGCGCGTGGAAGCGGGGCAGCACAAACTGCTCACGGCCTCGTCGGTCGGACGAATGCTGCTGTCGCTGAAAAGCGACGGCGAAATCCAGCGCTGGGTGCACCGCTGCAACGCCGAGGCGACCGAGGATCGGCTGCGGATCGGCGTCAGCGAATTCATGGCGATCATCGAGCAGATCCGGCGGCAGGGTTTCACACAGACCCGCGGCGACGTCACGCCGGAATTCGGGGCGATCGCCGTGACCGTGCCCGCACCGCGCGGCTTCATGCCGATGGCGCTGGGCGTCGGCATTCCCGTGGAGCGGATCGAGGCGAAGCATGACATGATCGTCGATGCACTGCGCCACGCCAGCGAACGGCTGAAAATCATCACGCTGCCGCAGCAGGAGCCGAGTTCGCGCGACACGATCCTTGGGCCCTGACCCTAGATCGTACCGCCGCCGGGTGTCGCCTGTGCGGGCGGGCCACCGGGCCTTATGTACGAAGACGATCCTGCCCCGATCTCAAGCCGCGACGCTGCTTTCCCGGGCACGGATTTCATCGAGCACGGGGCGAAGATAGCCGAGGAAGCGCTCGGGGTCCTCGCTCATCGGGAAATGGCCGAGGCCCGGCATCAGGCTGTACTTCGCGCCCTCGACGTGCCGCGCCACCTCTTCCGCCGCTTCGGGCGGCGCCGAATAGTCATATTCGCCGCTCAGCAGGTAGAGCGGACAGACGGCGGTGTCGATATTGGCGACCAGCCCGTTGCGAAGGTCGCCGTCGTCGAAATAATAATAGAGATCTCCGGCAAAGACGCCGGGGCCGCCCTGCATATAATGCCAGATTGTCTCCCACCGGTCCTTGTGCGGCGCTTCCGGCCCGATCAGGCCGGAGATCAGCATCGAGCACATCTCGCCGCCGTGCGCTTCGGGGCGGTTCATGATCGCTTCGTCGCTATATTGGGCGTTGAAGACGCTTTCGGCATGAAGCCCCGATTGCAGACCGATCGCCGCCCGGAACTTCGGACCGTGGCGCAGCGCGAGGTGCAGGACGGCGCGGCCGCCGATCGAGCAGCCCATGACGATGGGGCGGTCGATGCCGAGCGCCTCGATCACCTTCATCACCGTCGCGACATAGCGGTCGCTGGTCAGCAGATAATCGTCGCGCTCCCACCCTTCGGGCGGCGACGACTTGCCGTGATAGGGCAGGTCGAAGGCGATCACCCGATATTGGGACAGCAGCCGTTCGTCGTTCATCAGCGCGCGATACTGGCGACTGTCGGCACCGGCGGTGTGCAGGCAGAGCAGGGGAATGCCTTCGCCGGCCTGCTCGACATAGACGCGGTTGCGGCGCCCCTCGACGTCGATGGTGATGTAGCGGCCGACGGCCGGTTCGAAACAGGGTGCGACGGTGGTCATCCGAACATCCTTCCGGTTGCGAGTTGCTGGAGAATGTCCTTGAGGACATAGGAATAGCGAAACAGCGTCAGGAAGTCGCCCGTCACGTCGGCGCGGCCCGTTTCCGCCATCGCATAGATGTCGTGGCATCCCGGCGGCGGCACCGGTTGCTGGAACGCGGCCCAGGCCTCCGGCGCGATCCGGATCGTGACGTCGGCAGTCTCGTCGGCCGCCGCCGATGCGACCTTTCCGTCGCGCAGCGCCAGCAGCCAACGCCGGTCGCCGGTCTCGATGCGCAAGACGCAGTTTGCGAATCGCAATCTTCGCTGGACCGACGGGTCCGCGTTCAAGGCGTCCAATATCTCGGTCGAAGGCATGGCTACACTCTCCCTGCGACGGCGGTTCGCGCCCGTCCTGTCCGATGCCCCTTGTCTTGCGCGCTTTGTCCTCGCTGTCGAGTTCGCACCTGCTGCGTGCACCCTTCCATTACACATGCGATGAAGCGGGTGGTCGCGTGGCGCCCGGACGCCGATCCGCATAGACGGGAAGCGAGGGCGCCGGTGCAGCGCCGCACGACATGAGATCGGGAGCTTGGCAATGGGGTGGATGACCGAAGAACGCCTGATGATTCAGGAAAGCGCGCGCGATTTCGCGATGAACGAAGTGCTGCCGATCGCGAACCGGCTCGATCCCGTCCAGGGGATCATCCCCGACGATCTGATCCGCAAGATGGGCGAGCTTGGCTATTTCGGCATCGTCGTGCCGGAAAAATACGGCGGCCTGGGATTGGGCGCGTTCGAATATTGCCTTGTCGCCGAGGAACTGGCGCGCGCGTGGATGAGCGTCGGCAGCCTGATCGCGCGCGGCAACAGCATGATCGGCATGGAAAGCATGAGCGAGGAATGGCGCGCCGACGTGCTGCCACGCGTCGCGCGCGGCGAATATCTCGGTGCCTTCGCCATGTCGGAACCGAACGCCGGCAGCGATGTCGCCAACATCAGCACGCGCGCGGTCCGCGACGGCGACGATTATATCATCACCGGCAACAAATATTGGTGCACCTTCGCCGATGGAGCCGACTTCGTCACCGTCATCGCGCGCACCGGAACCGATCCCGACCCGAAGCGCCGCCATGCGGGGCTGTCGGCCTTCGTTCTCGAAAAGCCGCGCGGCGAATTGCCCGCGGGCGTGCAGGGGTCGCCGATCCCGAAGATCGGTTATTTCGGCTGGAAGACATGGGAACTGGCGTTCGACGGCGTGCGCGTTCCCGCTTCGGCATTGCTGGGCGAGGAAGGCAAGGCCTTCTACATGATCGCGCACGGCCTCGAACGCGCGCGGGCGCACACCGCGGCGCGCTCGATCGGTCTCGCGCGCGGCGCGCTGGAGGATGCGCTCGCTTACGCCAAGGAGCGACAGCAGTTCGGCCGACCCATCGCCGAATTTCAGGACATAAGGTTCAAGCTGGCGCGGATGGCGACCGAGATCGAGGCATGCCGCCAGCTCATGTATCATGTCTGCGATCAGATCGACACGGGGCGGCGCTGCGATGCCGAGGCGTCGATGGTCAAATATCTCGCCTCCGAAATGGCAGAGCGCGTCACCAGCGACGCGCTGCAGATATTGGGCGGCGCCGGCTATACCACCCATTATGCCGTCGAGCGCTATTGGCGCGACGCGCGGCTGACCAAGATTTTCGAGGGCACGTCGGAAATCCAGCTGCGGATCATTTCCGACCATCTGCTGGGACGCTGAGCGGCGGGCGGCGGGGCGCCATTCCATCGCAGATGTAATGAGATGGGTGCCCGGCTTGCGCGGGACCCCGCGGCGATGATCATGGCCGGCGAACGAAATGACGGGAGGCGCCGGACAGGTCCGGCGGACGGATCATGCAGCACTATGACTATATCATCGTCGGCGCCGGCTCGGCCGGCTGCGTGCTCGCCAATCGGCTGAGCGAGAGCGGAAAGCACCGGGTGCTGTTGCTGGAGGCGGGGCCGGACAAGGAAAGCTTCTGGGTCCGCACCCCGGCGGGAGTTCCGTTCCTCTACACCGATCCCAGGCTCAACTGGATGTATCATTCGGAAGAGGAGCCGACGCTGGACGGCCGGCGCGTCTATCACCCGCGCGGCATGCTGATGGGGGGATCGAGCGCGATCAACGGCATGGTCTATATCCGCGGCAATCGGTTCGATTACGACCGGTGGGCGGCGGAGGGCAATGCGGGATGGTCGGCCGCCGACGTTCTGCCCTATTTCCGGCGCGCCGAAACCAATCTCGATTTCGTCGACCAGTATCACGGATCGACGGGGCCGATGCGCGTCGCGCGTGCTTCCTATGACATCCCGGTGGTCGACGCCTTCGTCGATTCCGGCCGCGCGGCCGGGCTGCCGCCGACGGAGGATTTCAACGGCGCGCAGCAGGAGGGCGCCCAGCTCTATCAGTTCACGATCAGCGAGGGGCGGCGCAATTCGACGGCCCACTCCTTCCTCCGGCCGGCGCGGCGCCGTCCCAACCTCGAACTGCTCGATCGTGCGCCGGTCAGCCGCCTGATCATCGAGGACGGGCGGGTGCGGGGCGTTTGCTATGTCCGGGGTGGTCAGGAGCACCGCGCCTATGCGCGCGAGACGTTGCTGAGCGGCGGATCGATCAATTCGCCCCAGCTTCTGATGCTGTCGGGGATCGGCCCGGCGGCGCATCTCGCCGAAAACGGCATCGCGGTCGTCCACGATCTGCCGGGCGTCGGCCGCAATCTTCAGGACCATATCAGCGCCCCGGTCAACTACGAGACGCGCGAGGGCATGTCGCTCAACAAGACCCTGTCGGGGGTGCGCAAATATCTCAACGGCGTGCGCTACCTGCTGACGAGGTCGGGACCGCTGTCGCTCGGAACGTCGCAGGCGGCGGCATTCATCCGCACCGATCCCGAAGCGGCGGCGCCCGACATCCAGATCAGCTTCCGCGCCTGGAGCTTCGATTTCAACGCGAGAGGCCAACTCAAGATGCACAGCTATCCGGGGGTACAGGCGGTGGCGATCCTGCTTCGTCCCGAATCGCGCGGAACGCTGACTCTCAATCCGCAGGATCCGCGGCAGGCGCCGGTGCTGCGCTTCAACTATCTGACCGAGGAATATGATCGCGCCACCCTGCTGCGGGGCATCCGATGGATGCGCCGCATCGCCTCTACCGGCGCGTTCGGCGATGCGGTCGTGCGCGAATGCGGGCCGGGCGAACAGCTCCAGAGCGACGACGAAATCCTGTCCTACGTCCGCGAATATGCGCAAAGCGTGATGCATCCTGTCGGTACCTGCAAGATGGGGACCGGCCCCGACGCGGTCGTCGATCCCCGGCTTCGCGTCCATGGCATACCGGGCGTGCGCGTCATCGATGCGTCGATCATGCCCTATGTCGTCAGCGGCAACACCAACGCCCCGACGATCATGATCGCCGAACGCGCCGCTGACCTGATTCTGGCCGACGCCGGCTGACTTCCGTTCGGAGACGCTTTCATGCGATTGCCTTTCAAGCCGCGCCGCACCGCGCTCTACCTGCCCGCGATCAATGCCAGGGCCGTTGCCAAGGCGCGGACACTGCCGGTCGATATCGTCATCCTCGATCTGGAAGACGCGGTCGCGCCGGAGCGAAAGGAAGAAGCGCGTAACGCCGCCGTGGCGGCGGCGCAGGAGGGCGGTTTCGGGGACCGCGAGCTGATCATCCGCGCCAACGGACTCGACACGCCCTGGTGGCGCGACGATCTGGTCGCGGCTGCGCGCTCGGGCGCGGACGGCGTGTTGGTGCCCAAGGTTGGCAGCGCCGCCGACATCGCGCGCTGTGAGGAACTGCTCCGCGATGCGCCGGCGGGACTGTCGCTGTGGGCGATGATCGAGACTTGCGCGGCCGTTGTTGCATTGCCTGCCATCGCGGCCGCCGCGGAGGGCTCGCGCCTTGCGGCAATGGTTCTGGGCACCAACGATCTTGCGAAGGAAATGCGCGCGGCGCTCACGCCTGACCGGCTCGCTTTCCTGCCGATCCTGACCTCCGCCGTCATCGCGGCGCGCGCGCATGGGCTGATCGTACTCGACGGAGTCTGCAACGATTTTCAGGATATCGACCGCTTCGAGGCGGAGTGTCGGCAGGGTCTGGTATTGGGCTTCGACGGCAAGACCATCATCCATCCGCGACAGGTCGATCCGTGCAATGCCGTCTATTCGCCGACCCCCGACGAGGTGCGATGGGCGGAGCGCATCATCACCGCTTTCGATGCGCCCGACCATGCGGGGAAGGGGGTGGTGCAGATCGACGGGCAGATGGTCGAACGGCTTCACCTCGACGATGCGCGACGTGTGCAGGCTACAGCGGCCGCGATAGCACGCCGACGCGATGAATCGGTCGATTGAGAGCGCCATCTCATCACGTCTGTGATGAGTTCGCGTCGGATGGCACCGAATACTCGCACATCGGAGGCGATTGTGCTTTCGTAGTGGAGAAGGTTGGAAAAGGGCTGCCGACTCCTACTGATTTTCAACCTCTTCATCCTGTTTTCCAAATAATCCTGCGCTGCGGGAGGAGGAGTTGTTTCGCCTTTTCAGGCTCCGTTTCTCTGAATTTCTGAAAATGAAGTTCCATCATTCACAAGATATTCCATGCGCGAAGCATGAGATTTGGGAGGGAGTTTTGCGATGCTTACCAAAAGCATAATGCTTCAATCGGCCGCACTGGGGCTCATCATGGCGGCACCTGCCCATGCCCAGACGTCTTCGGACGAGAGCGAAGTCGCTCGTGCGACCTCGAGTGACGACATCGTCGTCACCGCGCAGCGCCGCGAGCAATCGATGCTCTCGGTCCCGATCGCGATTACCGCGGTAACGGGCGCCGCGCTCGCCAACGCGGGGGTCAGCGACAGCAGCCAGCTTGCGACGGTCGTTCCGAACCTCCAGATCAACAGCGCCTACGGCAAGACGCAGCCCAATTTCTCGCTGCGCGGTATCGGCGTCGGCAACGAATATTCCGCCAATCAGGCATCGCCGATCGGCGTCTATATCGACGATGCCTATATCGCGTCACGTACCAGCCAGGGCGCCCAGCTCTACGATCTCGAACGCATCGAGGTGCTTCGCGGTCCCCAGGGGACGCTGTTCGGCCGCAACACCACGGGCGGCGCGATCAACATGATCACGCGCAAGCCGGACCTGTCGGGCAGCAGCGGCTATGTCGAGGCGAGCTATGGCAATTATGACACCCTCCATGGACAGGCCGCGCTGGAAACGACGCTGGTCGAAGACCAGCTCGGCATCCGCATCGCCGCCAACTACGATCGCAACGACCCGACATTCAGGAATCTGATTCCCGGCAAACCCAGTCCGAACGGCGGAACGAGCTATTCGGGCCGCGTCCAGCTCCGCTGGAAGCCGGTGCCCGAACTCGACGTGTTGCTGAAGGCCTATGGATCAAAGGACAAGCTGACCCAGGGCGCGCTCCATTCGGTCGGCGCGACGCCGTCGGGAGCCAATCCGATCACCGGCTATACGCGCGACGGGCTGGGTTTCTACGAGGTCGAATATGGCTATGCCGGCAAGCGCCGGACCAACAGCTATGGCTTCCTCGGCAAGATTTCCTACGAGGCGAGCGACAGTCTCACGCTTCACTCGCTGACCAGCTACGACGGCGGCTATTTCCTCGTCGACAATGATGCCGACGCGCAGCCGCTCAGCCTGCTCGATTATACGCCGTCGTCGAAGACCCACCAGTTCAATCAGGAATTGCGGGCGAACCTGTCGACCGATCGCCTCGATCTGGTGCTCGGCGCCTATTACGGGACCGATACGACGCGGACCAACAACAATCTCGGCCTCTATTTCTTCCTGCGCGACCTTGGCGCGCCGCCCGATGTGACGGGTGCGGCGGGCGGCTTCTCGATCAACCAGCGCTATATCCAGGATCGCCGTTCGACCGCGATCTTCGCGCAGGCCGACTACAAGCTGACCGACCAGCTCACGCTGACGGCGGGGCTGCGCTATACATGGGACAAGTCGAAGCTGCGCAATGCGCTCTCCTATTTCGGCGACTATGACTATGAGCCGATCGTCTATACCGTCACCGACCCGGCAAATTACGGTCAGCCGGTGCCGACCCAATATGGCAAGGACGGCGCGCTGACCGGCCGCCTCGCGCTCAATTACGAGTTCGACAGCGGGGCGATCCTCTATGCCAGCTACAATCGCGGCTATCGCGGAGGGACGTTCAACGGCGGCGCCTACGCCAGCGTCGCACAGCTCGACTATATCAAGCCGGAGACGGTCAACGCCTATGAAGTGGGCAGCAAGGGACGGCTGTTCGACGGCGCGATCAGCTATTCGCTCGCGGCTTTCTATTATGATTACAAGAACCAGCAGACCAACGAGGTCATCAACTTCACGGGCTTCCTCCGCAATGCCGGTTCGGCGACCGTCTATGGCGGAGAACTGGAGCTCAACGGCCGCGTGTCGCCCGCGCTGTCGTTCAACGCGTCGCTGGGATTGCTGCACAGCAAATACGATCAGCTCGTGCTCGGCCGCGATGTCGCGAGCGGGACGGTCGGCGTCGATCTGGCGGGGAATGAGCTGCCGTTCGCGCCGCACGTGACCGCCCAGGCCGGCATCGACTGGACGATGGCGCGGATCGGCGACGGCGACCTCAAATTCCTGCCGCGTGTCTCCTATACCGGACATCAGTGGTTCTCGCCGTTCAACGACCGCGAATCCTTCCCCGGCGACCCGATCGGCAACGAGCGTCTGCACCAGGACGGCTATGCGAAGGTCGATGCCCAATTGCTGTGGAGCAACGACCGGATCACCGCCGGTCTCTATGTCAAGAACCTGTTCCAGAAGCATTATTATCTCTACGGTCTCGATCTCAGGACCTTCTTCGGGCTCGATTTCTTCGCGCCTGCCGATCCGCGCACCTGGGGGGCGATGGTGCGCTTCAACTTCTGACGCCTATCGCCTTCTCTCAGCCTGATCGGGCGCAGCCGCATGCGTGGCTGCGCCCGTTTTTTTTCATCCGGGGGTCAAGAAAAAGGCCGTCGCCATCGGTGGAACCGAAGGCGACGGCCGTGCGGGGCGCCGAAGCGATAGGGCGTCAGGGCAGCCGGACGGTCGGCTCGAACTCCAGCCGGAACGCATCTCCGTCGCGCACGACCGTGCCGCCGCCCGCGCCCGTCCAATGCGTGCCGAGGACGAGGCAGCCGTCCTCGGTCGCGTCGGTGAACAGCTTCCAGCGCGTCCTTTTGCTCATTTCGGGGTCGGCATCGACGTTGGTGCCCCAGTCGGGATGCGCGAGTTGGCAGGGGTGATGGACGCAGTCGCCGGTGATGATCGCGCTTTCGTCTTCGGAGCGGACGACGATCGAGACGTGGCCCGGCGTATGGCCGATGGTCGGCGTCAGAAACACCTCGTCGGTGATCCGGTGATCGACCTCGACCAGATCGACGAGCCCGGCATCGATCACCGGCTGGACCGACTCCCGCTCGACCGAGGCGTTGCATTCGCGCCAGGCTTCGTCGACGTCGGGACTGTGGTGGGTCGCCTGCATGAAATCATATTCGACCCGCCCGAACAGATAGCGCGCGTTGGGGAAAGTCGGCACCCAGCGCCCGTCGACCCGGATCGTGTTCCAGCCGACATGGTCGAGGTGCAGGTGGGTGCAGACGACGACGTCGATCGATTCCGGCGGGAACCCCGCGGCCTTCATCTTTTCCAGGAAATCGGTCTGCATCTGGTCCCAGATCGGCGCGATCTTCAGGTCCTTGCCGTTGCCGATGCAGGTGTCGACCATGATCCGCTTCGTGGGTGTGTCGAGGATGAAGGCGTGCAGGCTGAGGCTCGGCTCGCCCTTTTCGGTGATGAATTCGGGGTAGAGCCACGGGATCGCCAGCAGCGCCTCTGGCGTCGCATCGGGCATCAGGCCCGGTATGCCTTCGGGCACGATCTGTTCGATGACCTGACTGATCCTGACCTTGCCGATTGTCCAGCTTTGCATTGGTTCATCCCTCACCCGATCGAATAGGGCCCGTCCGGACCCGGTTGCGCGAGGATAGCGGAGAAAGGTCCGTGCCCGAATGCGTCCGGACGATCCATTGCATATGCGATGAAGCGCGCGGGCCGTTTTGCGCCGCCGCCGAAAGCGATAGGGTCATGCGGAGGGAAAGGATCGCACGATGGATTGCCACCATTTCATTGACGGCCGCGAGGTCGTCGAACCGGGCGCGCGCTATCTCGATAATCTGGCGCCGGCGACGGGCGAAGTGATCGGGCGTGTCGCGCTCGGCGGCGCGGAGATCGTCGACCAGGCGGTCCAGTCGGCGCGCGCCGCCTTTCCGGCGTGGCGCGACATGCGGCCGATGGAGCGCGGCCGTATCCTCGTCGACATCGGCCGCGCGATCCGCGCCCATGCCGCGCGACTGGCGGAGATGGAGGCGCGCGAAACCGGCAAGGTCATGGCGCAGGCGGCCGGCGAGATCGAGATGTCCGCCCAGTATTTCGAATATTACGGCGGCCTTGCGAACATCTTCTACGGCGAAGTCATCAATATCGGTGCGCCCTATCACAGCTACACGCGCCGCGAGCCTTTTGGCGTCGTCGCGACGATCCTGCCGTGGAACGCGCCGCTGAATCAGGCGGCGCGCGCGATCGCGCCGGCGCTGGCGGTCGGCAATACGGTGGTGGCCAAGCCGTCGGAGGAAACGCCGTCGACGCTGGTCGAGGTCGCGCGCCTTGCGGTCGAGGAATGCGGCCTGCCGCCCGGTGTCGTCAACGTCGTGCTGGGCACGGGGCGCGAGGTCGGCGAGCCGCTGGTCGCGCATGAGCGCATTCGCAAGGTCATGTTCACGGGCAGCGTGCGGGCCGGGCGAGAGATCGGCCGGGTCGCCGCGGAACGGATCATTCCGCTGACGCTGGAACTCGGCGGCAAGTCGCCGAACATCGTCTTCGCGGACGCCGACCTCGACGCGGCGGTGGCGGGCGCGGTGCGCGCCTTCACGATGAATGCGGGACAGGTCTGCGTCGCGGGAACGCGGCTGCTGCTCCAGTCGTCGATATATGATGCCTTTCTCGACCGGCTCGTCCCCGCGGTCGATGCGCTCCGATATGGCGATCAGGACGGCGCGGTCTTCGGCGCGACGACCACAGCCGCGCAGTTCGAGCGCGTGCGCCGGTTCCATGATCTGGCGAAGGCCGAAGGCGCGGTGCGGCTGACGCGCGAGCCGCCGGAACCGGCGGCGGGCAAGGGGCTCTTCCCGGCACCGGCAGTCTATGCGGGTGTAACGCCTGATATGCGGATCGCACGCGAGGAGGCATTCGCCCCCATTCTGACCGTGCTGACGTTCGAGGATGAGGATCAGGCGGTCGCGATCGCCAACGACAGCGATTTCGGGCTCGGCGCGGGAGTCTGGACCCGCGACATCGGCCGCGCGCTCCGCATGGCCGCGGCGCTGGAGGCGGGCCAGGTCTTCGTCAACGAATATATGGCCGGGGGCATCGAGACGCCCTTTGGCGGGTACAAGAACAGCGGCTATGGGCGCGAGAAGGGGATCGAGGCGCTGACCCATTATACCCAGCTCAAATGCGTGACGATCCGCATATGAGCGCGGAAAGCCGGATGGCAGGCGCGCAGCCGTTCACTGGCTTACTCGCGCGGTCGATCGCGGGGTCGGGGAACGCGCGTCCGACGGGCGAGCAATATGCCGCCGTCCGCCGCATCCTGATCGATTGGCTGGGCGTCGCGCTGGCGGGAACGACCGAGCCGGTCGCGAAAATCCTCCGCGCCGAGTTTGCATCCGCCGAAGGCGCGGCGTCGGTGCTGGGCGGCGGCCGGGCGGCAGCCGCCGATGCGGCGCTGGTCAACGGCACCACCGGCCATGCTCTCGATTATGACGATGTTCAGCAGTTCATCGGGCATCCGGCGACGGTCGTGGTTCCGGCCGCGCTGGCGGTGGCGGAGACGGTGGACGCGGGGGGCGAGGAACTCGCCCGCGCGATCATCGCCGGTTATGACGCCGCGCGCTTCGTCGGGACGCTCGCCATGCCGGGCCATTATGACCATGGCTTCCATTCGACGGCGACGATCGGCGCGTTCGGGGCGATGGCGACGTCCGCCGTGCTGATGGGCCTCGCGGCGGAAGAAACCGAAAACGCGATCGGGCTGGCGGCGACGCAGGCGGCGGGGCTGAAATCGATGTTCGGGACCATGGCCAAGCCCTTTCACGCGGGTCGTGCGGCGTCGGCCGGCGTCATTGCCGCCCGGCTTGCCGCGCGCGGAATGACCGCAAATCGCGAAAGTCTGGAAACCGATCAGGGCTTTCTCGCCACTCAGGCGCATCAGCCGGTTCCGGCCGACTGGCGGGCGCCGCGGTTCGGGGAGAGCCTCGATCACCTGCTCTTCAAATATCACGCCTCCTGCTACCTGACGCATTCGAGCATCGAGGCGGTCCGGCAGTTGGTGATCGAACGGGGGCTGATCCCGGACGCTTTGGAGAGCGTCGTACTTCGGGTTCCGGCCGGCCATCTCAAGGTCTGCAATATCGAAAATCCGGCGACCGGCCTCGAATCCAAATTCAGCCTGCGGCAGGTCGTCGCGTTGACGCTCGGCGGTTATGACACGGCGGATATCGGCGTTTTCAACGACATGCTCGCCGGCGACGAGGCGCTCGGACGCCTGCGCGGCAAAATCGGCGTGGTGGGCGATCTCGACAGCATATTCGGCGCGAGGACGACCATCAGGCTCGGCGATGATACGATGCTCGAGGCGGTTTGGGACGTGTCCGAAGCGGATATCGGACCGAATGATCTCGACGACAGGCTGGACCGGAAATTTTCCGTATTGGCGACACCCTTGATCGGCGCAGCACGCGTTCGCGAGGTCCTCGATCTTTCATACGACATTCGCAACATCGACCTGGCGAAGCTGTCGGCCTCCCTCCATATCGCCTGAGAAACCGCGGTTCTCACGGCTTAAGTTCGGCGGTCAGCCGCGCTTGGCGTTCCATGCGCGGACCGCAGCCAGCGTCTTTTCTATATGCGCCTGCGGGTTGCGGTCGGTGTAGCTCAGCAGGATGGTTCCGTCGGGTGCGATGACGAACGACGTCCGGTTGGAGATGAGCGTCTGGTTGGGGCCCGGCATGGCGGTGTCGTATTTGACCGCGACCTTGGCGCCCGGATCGGCCGCGACGGCGAACTTGTCGCGGCATTCCGACTTGGAGAATTCCGCCACGCGATCGATGTTGCCGGCGGTCACGCCAATGACGCGGGCGCCCAGCTGGTTGAACTGGCTGTTTGCCTCCGCGAACAGATGGGCCTCCATCGTGCAGCCGGGGGTGAAGGCGGCGGGGAAGAAATAGAGCACGACCGGCCCGTTCCGCAGCGTCTGTTTCAGCGTCAGGCTGAAGGATTTGCCGCCCTGCGCCGCGTTCAGCGTGAAGTCGGGCGCCTTCGCGCCCTGCTGGAGGGCCGCTATGCCCTGCGCCGGAAGGACGGCCAGCAACAGGCCGAGGCCGAACGACGTCGCGATCTTGTTCCGGATTTTCATCTGGCTTCTCCAACTCGAACGGTGGGCGCGCGCCTCGTCCGGACTCTCTTTCGCTCTCCTCTTCGTCGGCGCGTGGCGAAAGGTTGCGACGGGAGACAGGATGATGAAAAAAAGCGGCGGCGTCTACACCGATCATTCGTTTCCCGGCCGCGCGCTCGACGGGCCCCTTGTCGTCGCGACCGCCGCGATGCATCATTGAGCGATGACCAAATACCTCATTTCCTTTCCGAGCGAAGCCATGGTCCTCACCGACGCGGAGTTCCCGATCGTATCCGCCGACGCGCACGCGGTGATCGAGGAAGCCAGGGCCGCCGGCGTCTATGTGTTCGGCGGAGGGATTGCGGAGCAGGTCGCACCCGTGCTGGTCTCCACTGACGGATCGGTGTCGGCCGAAATCTATCCCGGCAGCGGGCTCACGGGCGGCTTCACGGTGCTGGAACTGCCGTCGCGCGAGGATGCGGTCGAGTGGGCGAGGAAGATCGCGGCGGCCTGCCGATGCGCGCAGGAGCTTCGCGAATTCATGTACGACCCCGCGAGCTAGTCCATGCTTGGTTGTAGCGGCGCCGCGGCGTCCACGCGGCGGCCGAGCATGCGGGAGAGCGTGTCGTCGCGCCACCCGAAGCGATGCACCAGAACCATCGCGACGTGCCCTGCGATCAGCGCAAGCAGCGTCCAGGCCAGCAAGCCGTGCACCGCATTGGCCGGGGCGGTCATCCACGCGATCTCCTGTCCCGTCGGTGCTGCGAACTCGATGCCGAACAGCGTCACCCCCTTGCCGCTTCCGGCCATGCGGAACAGCGCGAGCGTGGGCACGACGATCATCAGCAGATAGAGGAGGATATGGCCGATGCGCGCCGCCTGGCCGATCGCATTCGATGAATAGGCGGGGCGCCGCCGCCGGTTGCGAAGCGCCCAAAGCGCGCGGACGACGACGAGTGCAAGGATGAGGGCGCCGACCGATGCGTGCGTGCCGACCCAGAATTTCATCAGCGGGACGCGGCCGAGCACGCTCTTCATGATCATGCCGCCGAGCTGCCAGAACAGCAGCAGCGCCATCGTCCAATGCAGCAGCCGTGTCATCGATCCATAATGGTTGGGCGTGTCGCGCAGCAGCATGTCGGTCCTCCGTTCCTAGCGCCCGGCCGCCGACGCGAGCCGCAGTGCGCGCGGGATGGCGGCGGATATGATCGACGCATGATCTTCTTCGGCAAGCATCCGGTACTGGACGTTCGCGGGGTCGAGGCGGTCCGCGAGCAGCGTCGCCATGTCGCGGGCGCGCGCCACCATCTGCCGCTCGGCACGCCGGCTGCGGACCGCATCGCTGTCCTGCCGAGCGGTCTGCCAAGGCGGCAGTTCCTCCTCCCACTCGCCGACGCAGAGCAGGATGCGATGATCGCCGAGCGGCGCCTGACGCAGGGCTCCGCGCAGGCCGTCGGGGTCCCACCAGATCGACGGGCTGATCGCGGCGATCGCGGCGAACAGATGCGGGCGATGCGCCAGCATCCACAGCGCATGATAGCCGCCGAGCGAATGGCCGAAGAGGGTCAGGCGTCGCGGATCGAGCCGAGCGTGTGCCGCGACGGCGGCGATCACATCGGCCTCGACGAAACGCGCGAAATCCGATGCCCCGCCGCGCGCGCCGAAATCGCGTTCGCGATGGCGGTCCTGCGGGTCGCGGTCGGGCGACGACAGGCCGATCAGGATCATCGGTCCGGTTCCCGTTGCGTCGGGACGGCGACTCATCCGCCGCAAGGCTTCCACCGCGGTCGCGAAGCAGCCTTCGCCGTCGAGCATCAGCATCGCGGGCCAGCCCCCGACGGGTGCTTCGCCCGCCGGGACGTGGAGGTCGACGCGATAGGCCGCATCCCCGCGCGGCAGGCTCAGCGACAGGCATTCGGCGATGCGTGGATCGGTGGCGGGGGTGGCAGAAGCGGTCATGGTCCGATTAGGGCTGGAATTGCGAGCGGTTTTCAATAAGGCGGATGGCATCGATGCGCCGTTCGATCAACCCATGCCAATCCAAGGGAAACAAAATGTCATGATCCGGTCGGCCGGACCTTCTCCGACGATGAAAGCCATGCTGGACGATTATCGGCGCACGGTGCGGCGGCGCGTGATGGTCATCGTGCTGATCGCGGCGATCGCGGTGGCGGCGTTCGTCGTCGATCTGGTGACCGGGCCATCGGGGATGGGCGCGCGCGACGTGCTGTATGGCATCGCCCATCCCGACCGGATCACGCCGGGACAGCGCGCGATCATCTGGGACGTGCGATTGCCTTACGCGATGATGGCGGTGATGGTCGGCGCATCGCTGTCGCTCGCGGGCGCCGAAATGCAGACGATCCTCGATAATCCGATGGCGAGTCCCTTCACGCTCGGCGTGTCGTCGGCCGCTTCCTTCGGTGCGTCGCTGGCGATCGTGCTGGGGATCGGTCTGCCGTTCGCGGGGAGCTGGGCGGCCGACTGGATGGTGTCGCTCAACGCCTTTCTCTTCGCTTTCCTCGCGATGCTGCTGCTTCAGGCGGTCGCGCGGCAGCGCGCGGCGGGCGCACAGACGCTCGTCCTGCTCGGCATCGCGCTCGTCTTCGCCTTCAACGCGCTGACCTCGCTCGTGCAGTTCCTCTCGTCGCAGGAGGCGTTGCAGCAGCTCGTCTTCTGGACGATGGGGTCGCTGTCGCGCGCGACGTGGAGCAATGTCAGCGTGCTCGCGCTCGTCCTGCTCGCCGTTGCACCCTTTTCGCTGGCATCGGCCAGGGCGCTCACCGCGCTCCGGCTCGGCGAGGACCGGGCGCAGAGCTTCGGGGTCGACGTCGGGCGGCTGCGTTTCCTGTCGCTCTTTCGCATCAGCCTGCTGGCCGCGACCGCGGTGGCCTTCGTCGGCGCGATCGGGTTCATCGGCCTTGTCGGCCCGCATATCGCGCGCATGCTGCTGGGTGAGGATCATCGCTATCTGCTGCCGGCCAGCCTGTTCACCGGTGCCGCGATCATGTCGGTCGCGTCGGCGCTGTCGAAGCTGCTGGTGCCGGGGGTGCTGATGCCGGTCGGTATCGTGACCGCGATGATCGGCGTCCCGATCTTCCTGTTCCTGATCTTTCGCAGCGGAAGGCAGGGGGCATGAGCGCCGGCCTCCATGTCACCGACCTGTCGGCGGGATATCGCGACCGCGCGGTGATCGAGCATCTGTCGCTGCCGCCGATCGCGCGCGGCGAAACGATCGCGCTGCTGGGGCCCAATGCGGCGGGGAAGAGCACGCTGCTTCGTGCGCTCGCCGGCCTGACGCCCGCGCGCGGCTCGATCCGGCTCGACGGGGACGAACTCAACGGCCTGCCGCTCGCCGACCGTGCGAAAGCGGTGACCTACATGCCGCAGACGCTGCCGCAGGGGATCGCGCTCACCGTGCTCGAAACGGTGATCGGCGCGCTCGAGGCGTCGCCCACCGGGCAGGGCCATGGTGGCGATGCGGCGGAGCGCGCTATGGCCGTGCTCGGGCGGGTCGGGATCGAAGCGCTGGCGATGCGCGGAATCGATCAACTGTCGGGCGGGCAGCGGCAACTCGCGGCGCTCGCGCAGGCGCTCGTGCGCGCACCGCGCCTGCTGCTGCTCGATGAACCGACGAGTGCGCTCGACCTCAATCACCAGGTGCGCGTGCTCGATCTGGTGCGTTCGCTGGCGCGCGAGCAGGACATGATCGCCGTGCTCGTGCTTCACGACCTGCAGGCGGCGGCGCGGATCGCCGACCGCGTCGTGGTGCTGTCCGAAGGGCAGGTGGCCGCCGCAGGGCCGCCCGAAGAAGCGATCACGCCCGCGGTGCTGGCCGACGTCTGGCGAGTGCGGGCGCGCATCGATCATTGCGAGCGCGGGTCGCTGCGCATGGTGATCGACGATATATTGTAAGGAAGCCGCCCGTTCCGCTTGGGATCGGGCGGCCTTTCGGTGCGTTCGTCAGACGGTCAGGGGCGGATCAGCGTGACCGTGTCGCCCTTCGGATCCTCGACCGGCGGCGTCCCCGGCGCGGCGTCGCGCGGCAGGCCGCGGGCCTTGTTCGTCACATAGACGCTGTTGTCGGCGCGATTGATCGCGATTGTCTGCGGGAAGGTGCCCGTTTCCAGATCGGCGAGCTTTTCGTAAGTTTTCGCATCGATGACGCTGACCGTTCCGGCGCGGCGGTTCGCGACATAGATCTGGTCCACGGCGCCGTTGTAGGCGACGCTGAGCGCGCCTTCCCCGGTCGGGACCGCCTTGATCAGCGAGCCGTCCCTTGCGTTGATCACGCCGAGCACGCCATTGCCCTGGTTGGCGACGAACAGACGCTGCGTCGCGCCGTCATAGGCGACGTTGATGGCATTCTCGCCGCCGCTTGGCCAGCGGGCCTTCACCGCGCCGCTGTCGCTGTCGAGGACGATCACGTCGTTGCTGCTCATGCCGGTCGAGAAGATCCGCTTGTTCGCCGGGTCGAGCGCCAGTCCGGTGAGCGAAATGCCCGGCACCGCGATGACGCGGTCGAGCGTGTTGCTCTTGCCGTCGATCACCCAGATGGCGCTGGGCGTGTCGCTGCCGCGCATCGCGCCGACGACGGTGACATAGACCTTGTTCGCTCCCTCATCGACGGCGACCTGCCGGACATGGGCCTTTTCGCCGACCTTGACGGTTCCGACGACCTTGCCCGTTGCGAGGTCGACTGCCGATACCGATCCGTTGCGCGTATCGGTGCCGTAGAGGGTCTGTGTGGTCTGGTTGATCGCGAGGCCGTAGAGCGGGCTGGTCGAGACGTCGATCGACCCCTTCGGCTGCAGCGTCTTGCCGTCGAGGCGGACGATCGCGCCCTTGTCTTCGCCGCGCGGGCCGACCGCTGCGATATAGATGTCGTTGTCGGCACCGTTCTGCACGATCTCGTAGAGCCCGCCCGGAGCGACCTTGACCGAGCGGTCTACCGCCGGCTTCGCCCATGCGGCCGTTGCACCGGCCAGTGTGACGAGAGCCACCGACAATTTGAAGGCGTTGCGCATAACCATGTCATTCTCCTGTTGAAGCGGGGGAGGGCTGGAGATCGGTCCAGTAGCTTCCGGTGTAGGGGACCGCGAGAAACCGCCGATTGATCGCATCGAGCGTCGCCTGCGGATCGAGATCGCCGAACAGGTCGGGATGGATCCACCTGGCGAGCGCCTCGGTCGCGACGATGTCGATGGGCGAATTGATCATCTGGTGCGACAGGCCATGGACGCGTCCGGCGCGCACCGCCGACAGGCTGGCGATCCCGCGGCGTTCGGTCACCTTCCGCAACGACGCGCGCGACCGCGCCTCATCATATTGCGGGCCTACGACGAAGCCGCCGGCCTTTTCCAGATGCGGGCCGCCGGTGGCGATGTAGACGTCCGGATTCCGGTCGATGACATATTCGAGGTTGAGCTTGCCGAACGGCGCCTTGATCACATCCTCGCCGATATTCCTGCCGCCGACGAAGCTGATATAGTCGCCGACGTTGCCCTTGCCGGGCGAATTGCAGCAATCGGGGCCGTTGCCGGCATGCGCCTCCAGAAACACCGTCGGGCGCTTGTCGGCGGGGATGGCGGCGACGCGCTTGCTGATGACGTCGAGCTTGTCCTGACGGAATTTGTTGTAGGCCGCCGCTTGCTCTTCGCGACCGATCAGGCGCCCGAGCAGGGTCAGGCTGCGCGCCTGGTTTTCGAAGGGGTGCGAGAAGAAGTCGATGAAGACGACATCGACGCCGGCGCCGGTCAGTTGCGCGACCTGCGCGTCGGTCGGACCCGATCCCAGCGAGACGACTGCCGCTTTCGGCGCTGCGGCGAGCACCGCCTCGACGCTGAACTCGTCGGACGAGTTGGGCGTTCTGGGCAGCGTGGCGAGCTTCGGAAAGCGCGCGACATAGGCCTTATATTGTTCGGGGCTGATCCGGTTGACGTCGCCCGACCACCCCGACAGCAGGCTGACCGGATCGGGATGGATCAGCGACAGCGCGATCAGGTAGCGGCCGTCGTCGATCGTCAGCGGCGTCGCGGGCAGCGTCAGGTCGAGCGGACGGTCGCGCAGGTCGGTGAGCGGGGCATCCGCGCCCGCCTTGCGCTTGTCGTCGGACTTGCCGCAACCGGCAAGCACCAGCGGCAGGGCGCCGAGCAGCGTCAGCGCCGCGCGTCGCGACGGGATCGATCGTTCGATTTGCATCCGATGAATCTCCATCGTCACCAGCGATATTGCAGGCGCGCGGTCGCGGTGCGGCCTTGGCCGTAATAGCAGGCCTGCGTCGCGGTGCAGGTCGCGACATAGCGCTTGTCGGCGAGGTTGCGGACGTTGACCGCGAGCGACAGGCCCGAATCGGGTACGTCGTAGCGGAGGAACGCGTCGAAGAGCGTGTAGGAAGGGATCGCGAAGAGCGGGTCGTTGCTGACGAGCCCCCAGCTGTCGCCGGTGTAGCGCACGCCGCCGCCGAAACCGAAGCCGACGAGCGGCCCCGCCTTGATGCGGTAGTCCGCGAAGAGCGACGCCTGCCAGTCGGGAATTTGCGGCAGGGCATTGCCGATCTGCGCCGCGGCGCCTTCGGTCACCTTCGCCTTGATCCGCGTTGCCGTGGCGATCAGCGTGAGCGCGTCGGTCGGCGTCGCGCGGCCCTCGAATTCGAGCCCGCGATAGCGTCCTTCGCCGAGCTGGACCTGACAGGGCGTCAGGGTCGGGCCGCAGCGGGCGCCCGCCGGATCGGCCGTCAGCAGATTCTGCTGCGTGATCTGGAAAGCCGACAGCGTCAGATAGATGTTCTGCCCGGGCGGCTGATAGCGCAGGCCGAACTCATATTGCTGACCGGTCGTCGGCACGAAAGGGCGGCCGGTGGCATTGGTCACCGGATCGTTCTGCAGCGGCAGGAAGGATTCCGAATAGCTGGCGTAGGGGGCAAGGCCGAAATCGAAGAGATAGACGCCGCCGATGTTCCATGTGAAGGCCTCCGCCTTCAGGCGAAAGCCCGTGTTGTTCAGGCTGTTCGACAGATTGTCGGTCGCCCAGTCGTTACGCGCACCGATCGAAAGGCGCAGATTGCCGACCGAAAGCTGGTCCTGCAGATAGAGGCCGGTCTGTTTCGACACGGCGCCGCCATAAATCTGCGGGCTCAGCGCGGCGGCATAGCCCGAGGAACCGCGCGGAACGGGATCGAAAATGTCGAGGAGCGGCAGCACCAGCGTCGGCGCGGCGCCATCGCGATCGTGCGACCAGTCGGTGTGGAAATAATCGACGCCGCCCAGCACGACATGCTCGATCGCGCCGGTCGCGAAGCGCGCCTCGATCTGCGTGTCGGTCGCCCAGCCTTCGGATTCGCCGCGCCCCTGCACCGCGCGCCGCTGAATCGTCTGGCCGGGAATGCAGCCGGGAATGCAGCCGGGAATGTTGGCGGGACAGGCGGTCAGCGTGTCGCCGCCCATGACCACCGCGCGATAGAAGCTGTCGATCTTCGTATAGCGCGTGTTGTTGCGGATCGCGAAGCCGTCGCCGAAGCGATGCTCGAAGAAGGAGGCGACCAGATACTGGTCGCGGTCGAAATCGTTCCAGCCGGGCTCGCCGAGATTGGCGTCGAGCGGGATATACTTGCCGTTCGACGCGTTGAGCGTGCCGCGCATCGGCAGGAACTGGAAGGTCGAAGCGCCCTCGTCGCGCTGATACTGGCCGAGCAGCGTCCATGTCGTGTCGGCGCCGAGGCGGAAGGTCACGCTCGGCGCGATGTAATAGCGCGAGTTCGGCATGTCCTTCGCGCGCGTTTCGCCATGCGAGGCGAGACCGACGAACCGCACCGCGACATTGTCCGACAGCGGCGCGCCGACATCGGCGCCCGCCAGCAGGCGCGCACGGTCGAGGTCTCCGAAGGCCTGACCCTGGAACAGCACCTCGCCATGCGCGCGGAAGGTCGGCTTCTTGGTGACGAGGTTGACGATCCCGCCGGGCGCGGTCTGGCCGTACAGGACGCTCGACGGACCCTTCAGCACATCGACCTGTTGCAACCCGAACGGGTCGAAGGCGGGGCGTGTCCATTGTCCCCCTGCGGGAAGGCGCAGGCCGTCGACGAAATTGTTGTTGCTGCCGAAGCCGCCGGCGCCGAAGCCGCGGACCGTGATCTCGTCGACCCGGTTGTCGTTGCCCTGCGGCTGCGCTTGCACCCCCGCGACATAGGAAAGCGCGTCGGACACCGTATCGACCGCGCGAATATCCATCTCGGCGCGATTGACGACGGTGATCGTCTGCGGATTTTCGATCAGCGGCGTGTCGGTCTTGGTGCTGGCCGACGCGGTGCTCTGGCCGGTGGCGATCACGACGATCTCGTTCGACATGGCGTCGCTGCCGTCGCCGGCATTCGTCTGGGCGGCGAGCGCAGAGGGGACGAGCGCGGCAATGATCAGGCCGGTAAGGCGGGCACGCATAATGGGCTCCTGTGAATGCCGCTCCCATCGGCGGCTTTCTGTCCGCTAATAAGAATTAGTCGCATTAGCAACACTCCTTTGTGTCAAATCATGTCGGATGAGCGTGCCACTTGCGGGCTGGTCGGGCGAAACGGGGCCGGGAGCGGCCGAAAGGTTCGTTCGCGCGCGCGGCTTCGAAAGCCGATGAGCGTAACCTTCGATCTTTCGCCGCTTTGCCGATCTCGATCCCTCGCAGGTTTTCCCATCGCAGACCCGACATTGCTTCCATCCGAGCCCGATTGCGTTCTATGGTCGGTTGGGATTTGGCGTTCGGCGCGCTGCCTCATCCGTTCGTCATGCTGAACTTGTTTCAGCATCCATGGCCGGACCCCTCCTTTTGCGCCGCCTTTCAGGTGAGGGGCAGACCATGGACCCTGAAACAAGTTCAGGGTGACGAAAGGGACAAACCGTGCCGCGAAAGGAGAATCGATGAGCCTGATCGTCCACCATCTCAACAACAGCCGTTCGCAGCGTATCCTCTGGCTGCTCGAGGAAATCGGCGCGCCATATGACATCCGCTTCTATGACCGCGACCCGGCGACCAACCTCGCGCCGCCCGAACTGCTGGCGGTCCATCCGCTCGGCAAGTCGCCGGTGATTGAGGACGACGGCCGCGTGATCACCGAGTCGGGGGCGATCGTCGAATATCTGTGCGAGCGGCACGGCGGCGGGCATCTGGTTCCCGCGCGCGGCACCGACGATCATGTCCGCCATCTCGAATGGCTGCATTTCGCCGAGGGATCAGCGATGACGCCGATCCTGCTGCGCATCTACACCGCGCGGCTCGGCGAGGCGGCGGCGGTCCTCGAACCGCGGATCGTGCAGCAGCTCGACGCGCATTTCGCCTATATGGAAAGCCGTCTCGGCACGAACGGCCATTTCATCGGCGACAGCCTGTCGGCGGCCGATATCATGCTGAGCTTTCCCGCCGAGATCGCGATCATGCAGGGCATGGCGCCGCGCTATCCGAAGCTGGCGGCGTTCGTGAACGCCTGTCACGACCGTCCGGCGTGGCGCCGCGCGCGCGACAAGGGCGGCGCCTATTATGGCTATTGATACTTTTCCCGTCCGGCGCATCGCATTGGCGATCGGCGCGGCGCTGTTCGCGGCCGGCCCCGCGATGGCGGCGCCGCCGCAACTCGGCCCGGAGGTCGAGCGCGATGTCGTCGCGCCCGAAGGCGTCGCCTTCGCGCCCGCCGCGGTCGACGAGGAGGGGGCGATCGACCGCTTCGCCGCCTATGTCGCGGCGCTGGCGAAGCGCGATTACGATGCCGCCTATGCGATGCTGCGCCTGTCGCTGCAGGCGTCGAGCCCGCGGCTCGAATGGGAGATGAACCTGCGCAAGCGCGGCACATTGTGGGCCGACGGGAGGCTGCGCATCCTGCGGCTGAGCTGGTATCTCGACCCCGCAGGGCAGCCGCCCGGCGTCTATGCCGCGTTCGATTTCCGGGGCGACCGGGCGGATGGAACGATGGATTGCGGCTATGTCGTCGTCCATCGCGCCGCGCCGGGCGCCGGCTTCACCATCGTCCGCACCGATACCTCCGAAGTGCCGCCCGAACTGATCGAGGAGGGCGTGCCCAAGGCCGACGTGCTGCACCAGCTTCCCTGCTATCTGGGCAAGGGGATCGCGACGGCTTTCTGATGCGGAGGCGCCTTCCGTCGAACCGGCGGAAGGCCGATAATCGTGCGGACCACTAATCACCTTGTCGCACCGTGCCAAAATCCCTAATTCGCGCGCATGACATCGACCAACGACATCCGCCGCTCCTTCCTCGACTATTTCGCGGGCGAAGGGCACCATATCGAACCGTCGGCGCCGCTGGTGCCGTTCAACGACCCGACGCTGATGTTCGTCAACGCCGGGATGGTGCCGTTCAAGAATGTCTTCACGGGGCTGGAGAAGAAGCCCTACAGCACCGCGGCTTCGTCGCAGAAGTGCGTCCGCGCGGGCGGCAAGCACAACGACCTCGACAATGTCGGCTATACCGCGCGCCATCACACTTTCTTCGAGATGCTGGGGAATTTCTCGTTCGGCGACTATTTCAAGGAACAGGCGATCCACCATGCCTGGACCCTCGTCCACAAGACGTGGGGCCTGCCCGCCGACAAGCTGACCGCCACCGTCTACCACACCGACGACGAGGCGTTCGACCTGTGGCGCAAGATTTCGGGGCTGCCCGAGGAACGGATCATCCGCATCCCGACCAGCGACAATTTCTGGTCGATGGGCGATACCGGGCCGTGCGGGCCGTGCAGCGAAATCTTCTATGATCATGGCGACCATATCTGGGGCGGCCCGCCGGGATCGGCCGAAGAGGACGGCGACCGTTTCATCGAGATCTGGAACCTGGTGTTCATGCAATATGAACAGCTGCCGGGCGGCGAGCGCGTCGACCTGCCGCGGCCCAGCATCGACACCGGCATGGGACTGGAACGTCTTGCGGCGGTGCTGCAGGGCGTCCACGACAATTACGACATCGACACCTTCCGGGCGCTGATCGCCGCGTCGGTCGACCTGACCGGCGTTCCGGCCGAGGGCGCGACGCAGGCCAGCCACCGCGTGATCGCCGATCACCTGCGCGCGTCGAGTTTCCTGATCGCCGACGGCGTGCTGCCGTCGAACGAGGGGCGCGGCTACGTGCTGCGGCGTATCATGCGCCGCGCGATGCGCCACGCGCACCTGCTCGGCGCGCGGGACCCGCTGATGCACCGGCTGCTGCCGGCGCTGACCACCGAGATGGGCGCCGCCTATCCCGAACTGATCCGCGCGCAGGCGCTGATCTGCGAAACGCTCGAGCGCGAGGAGATCAAGTTCCGCCAGACGCTCGACAAGGGGCTGCGGCTGCTCGACGAGGCGACGGTGGGAATGGCCAAGGGCGCGACGCTGCCTGGCGACGTCGCCTTCAAGCTCTACGACACCTATGGCTTCCCGTACGACCTGACCGAGGATGCGCTGCGCGCAGAGGGCATCGCGGTCGACCGTGCGGGTTTCGACGCCGCGATGGCGCAGCAGAAGGCGGCGGCGCGCGCGGCGTGGAAAGGCAGCGGCGAAAAGGCGTCGGACGAAATCTGGTTCGACCTCGCCGAAGCGAACGGCGGCACCGAATTCACCGGCTACACCTCGACCGAGGGCGAGGGCGAGGTAATCGCGCTCGTTCGCGACGGCGTTCCGGTCGAAGAGGCGAAGGCGGGCGACACCGTCGTCGTGCTCACCAACCAGACGCCCTTCTATGGCGAAAGCGGCGGCCAGATGGGCGACGCCGGAACGATCGACACGCTGGGCGGCGCAAAGGCGACGGTGCGCGACACGAGCAAGCCGCTCGGCCGGCTGCACGCGCACCAGGCGACGCTCGAGGCGGGCAGCTTCAAGGTCGGCGACACGGTGCGGCTGAGCGTCGATGCCGCGCGCCGCGACCGCATCCGCGCCAATCACAGCGCGACGCACCTGCTGCACGCGGCGCTCCGCAACCGGCTGGGCGCGCACGTCACGCAGAAGGGCAGTCTCGTCGCCGAGGATCGCTTCCGCTTCGACTTCTCGCACCCCAAGGCGCTGACCGCCGAGGAGATCGCCGACGTCGAGGCGCAGGTGAATGCGCATATCCGCGCCAACGAGCCGGTGTCGACGCGCCTGATGACCCCCGACGATGCGATCGCGGCGGGTGCGATGGCGCTGTTCGGCGAAAAATATGGCGACGAGGTGCGCGTGCTCAGCATGGGCAAGGCCGACGACCGCAGCTATTCGGTCGAACTGTGCGGCGGCACCCACGTCCGCGCGCTCGGCGACATCGCCCTGTTCAAGATCGTTAGCGAAAGCGCGGTATCTTCCGGCGTGCGGCGCATCGAGGCGCTAACCGGCGAAGCGGCGCGCCAGTGGCTGATCGGCCGCGACGAGGCGCTGAAGGCGGCGGCGGCGGCGCTCAAGACCGCGCCCGACGAAGTGCCCGTGCGCGCCGCGGCGATGGCCGAGGCGCTCCGGAAGGCGGAGCGTGAGCTGGCCGAGGCAAAGAAAGCGCTCGCGCTCGGCGGTAGCGGCGGCGGCGGCGCGGCAAGTGGCGGCCCGGCGATCGAAGAGGTCGGCGGCACGAAGTTCCTGGCGCAGGTCGTCGACGGGCTCGACCCCAAGGGGCTGCGCGGCGCGGTCGACGACATGAAGAAACAGGTCGGCAGCGGCGTCGCGATGCTCGTCGCGGTCAACGACGGACGCGCCTCGGTCGCGGTCGGCGTGACCGACGATCAGGCGGGCGACTGCAGCGCGGTCGACCTCGTCAAGATGGCGGTGGCGGCGCTCGGCGGGCAGGGCGGCGGCGGCCGTCCCGACATGGCGCAGGGCGGCGGCCCCGACGGCGCCGCGGCCGAAGCCGCGGTCGCGGCGGTCAAGGCCGCGCTGGCGGGGTAGTTCGCGTGTCACGCGCCTGATCCCCTCCCGCTTGCGGGAGGGGAGGCAGTCTACCCCAGGCGATCAGCCTTCGATCCCCTTGGCTTTGCCCCATGCTCTTGCGGCGGTGTAGCCTAGGTAGCCCGTGCCGAAGAGCGCGTAGAGCGATTCGGGGATGCCGGCGAGATAGGCGTTCATGCCGTCGGCGATGCCCTGGGCCATCTCCGGCCGTGCTGCGGCGATCAGCCCCATCGGGATCGCCCACAGCAGCAGCGCATACATGACGTAGAGGAAGCTGGGCCGCGCGCGGCTGGTCCACGGGTCGGCGCTGTTGGCCTCGGCGATGATCGCGCTCATCCGGGTGCGGATCGTTTCCAGTTCCTGGCTGCCTTCGAGTTTCAGCAGTTCGAGCTTGGCGCGGTCGCGCGCCTCCGGGTCGGGGATGATCTTGTCGATCAGGCCCGCGACGGGACCGATCAGCCCTTCGAAGATGCTCATGTCGATTGTTCCTTTCCGCTAGAGAATCCGTGCAACTTCACTGTGAAACACATCGGGTCAGTTCTGCCCGATGCGGTTGGCGAGCCAGCCGTAGAGAAAGGCTTCCTGGCTCGGGCGGCGTTCGGCGAGCGCGATGTAGCGTTCGCCCTGCAGCGCCTCCATCGCGCGGAGCAGGATGGTCTCGCCGCCCTTGCCGCGCGCGGCGAGAAAGCCGTCGAGCGCCGACAGGGTGCGCGGGCCGATCAGCCGGTCGACCGCGATATCGGGATAATCGCGCGCCCCACGGTTGAGCGCGTTGAGCGCGCGCTGGAGAAAGCCCGTCGCGGTCGCGGTGCCCATGTTGACGCCGGTGTCGAACAGTTCGGCCGCGATCCGCGGTGCACGCAGCGCGACCCGGTCGAAACGCGGTTGCAGCCAATAGCGGCGGCGATAGATGGCGGCGGCCACCGTGCGCGGCAGCGCGCGCATGTCCCCGGCATAGCCCTCGGCGCGCGCGACCGCTTCGGTGATTCCCCAGCAGGTCGGGCCGCCGCGGTCGGCCGGGTGGTTTACATATCGGCCTTCGCGGTCGATGACGGCATCGATCAGGGTGTCGGCATCGCAGGTCGATGGATCGGCATTCGGCATGTTTCACTCCTGTGGTTTGTAGAAGTAATAAAACGAACCATATAGGAATAATGTAGGAAAGGCTTTTTTGATGCGTGCGTTGCAGGTTCGCGAACTGCTGCCCGATCATGCCGGCGTCGCGCTTGCCGACCTGCCGGTGCCGCAGCCGGGTCCGGGCGAGGTGCGGGTGCGGGTGCGCGCGGCGGCGGTCAATTTCCCCGACCTGCTGATGACGCGCGGCGCCTATCAGCTCAAACCCGACCTGCCCTTCGTTCCGGGGCTCGAATTCGCGGGCGAGGTCGATGCCGTCGGCGAGGGGGTGACGGCATGGCGCGCGGGCGACGCGGTGGTCGGCGGCAACCGTTTCGGCGCGATGGCCGAACATATCGTCGCCCCGGCCGCCGCGCTGCGGCCGAAGCCCGACCGGCTGGGATGGGAGGCGGCCGCCGCCTGTCCGGTCGCCTATCTGACCGCCTATGTCGCGCTCGTTCGCTGCGCGCGCGTCGAGCCCGGCGACTGGGTGCTGGTGCACGGTGCGGCGGGCGGAGTCGGGCTGGCGACAGTCGACCTCGCGAAGGCGCTCGGCGCGCGCGTGATCGCGGCGGCGAGCAGCGAAGCCAAGCGCGCGGCAATCGCGCGCCTCTATGCCCCCGATGCGCTGATCGCCGCCGATCCGGGGTTCCGCGACACGGTGAAGGCGCTGACCGGCGGGGTCGGCGCCGACGTGATCTTCGACCCGGTGGGCGGCGACGTGTTCGACGAATCGACGCGCTGCATCGCCTTTGGCGGACGCCTGCTGGTGGTCGGTTTCGCGTCGGGCCGCATTCCCGCAGTTTCGGCGAACATCCCGCTGATCAAGGGGTTTTCGGTCATCGGCGTGCGCGCCGGCGAATATGGCCGCCGCTTTCCCGAGCGGGGGGTCGAGAATATCGCCGCGGTCGACCGGCTGGCGGCCGAGGGAACGATCCGCCCGCACGTCCACGCCGCGCTCGACCTTGCCGACTGGCGCGAGGCTTTCGCGATGCTCGAACGGCGCGAGGTGATCGGAAAGGTCGTGCTGCGGCCGTGAAGGGATGACGGGTCAGGCCGCTTCGGTCGCCAGCCCGAGCTCGGGGATGTGGACCGAGCGCTGGCCGCCGAAGCTCGACCGCACCACGATGACGCCCTGTTTCTCCATATAGTCGAGCAGCCGCCGCACGCGCCCCGGCGACCGCGTGCCGTAAGCGCGGCCGAGCGCTTCCTCGTCAGGGCAGGGCGCCCCGTCCATCGCCGCGCGGGCGATGAGCAGGAAGGGCGCGAGCATGTCGTCGGGCAGCCGCGCCGCCGCGCCGAGCAGGTCGCGCCAGTGCGGATCGGCCGGGTCGAGGATGCCGCCCTTCGCCAGCGCGAAGCGACGGCGGAACTCGGCTAGGTCGAACGGCGCGGCGCGCAGGCGCTGCATCCGGCAACGCACCGAGAAATCCTGATAGAGGATCGTCTCCGGCTGATAGGCGCTTTCGGCATCGCCGAGCATGTCGCGCAGCACCGCCTCGACCACCGCGCCGGCATCGATGCTGTCGGCGGCCGCGGGCGCCGATACGTCGTCCGCGGCGGATGCGTCGGCTTCGTGATGCGCGATGCGCTCGATCACCTCAGCCGCGGCGACGGGGGCGGGGCGCAGGGGCGCCGGCGGGGGCGCCGCGCTCTCCATCTCGGCGAACAGCATCGTGCGCATGTCCTGCGGCTCGGCGTCGGGCAGCGGCAGCAGGCTGTGCGTTCCGGCGCGGCTGCGCGTCTCGGTCGCGCCGATGCGGATCGCGACCGGGCGCCGCGCGATCGCGGGACCGAGGCCCAGGAAATGCCCGCGTTCGAGGTC
The DNA here is from genome assembly GCF_057401805.1 of Sphingopyxis sp. 550B. Classification (NCBI taxonomy): domain Bacteria; kingdom Pseudomonadati; phylum Pseudomonadota; class Alphaproteobacteria; order Sphingomonadales; family Sphingopyxidaceae; genus Sphingopyxis; species Sphingopyxis sp. 550B. Next base: position 2,406,255 of record NZ_CM171610.1, read on the forward strand.
GCGGATCGCCTCCGCCTGCCGCCGCTCCATGCCGAGCAGGTCGGCGGCGCGCGCCATGTCGATGTCGAGGAAGGTGCGCCCCATCAGGAAGTTGCTCGCCTCCGCCGCGACATTCTTGGCGAGCTTGGCGAGGCGCTGGGTCGCGATGGCGCCGGCCAGGCCGCGCTTGCGGCCGCGGCACATCAGGTTGGTCATCGCCGACAGGCTGGCGCGGCGCACCGCGTCGGACACGTCGCCCGACGCGCTCGGCGCGAACATCTGCGCCTCGTCGATGACGACGAGCGCGGGAAACCAATGCTCGCGCGGCGCGTCGAACAGCGCGTTCAGAAAGGCGGCGGCGCAGCCCATCTGCGCCTCGATATCGAGCGCTTCGAGGTTGAGGACGACCGAGGCGCGATGCTCGCGGATGCGTGCGCCCATCGTCGCGATCTCGCGCTCGTTATAGTCGCCGGCGTCGATCGCGACATGGCTGTAGGCGTCGGCGAGGGTGACGAAATCGCCCTCCGGATCGATCACCACCTGCTGGACGAGGCCCGCGCTCTGTTCGAGCAGGCGGCGCAGCAGGTGCGACTTGCCCGATCCCGAATTGCCTTGGACGAGCAGGCGCGTGGCGAGCAGCTCCTGCACCTCGATGCGCACACCCTGACCGCGCTCGTCGATTCCGATTTCGATGCTGTTGTTCACCCCGCTGCCCCTAATCCGCGGCCCGCCCGAAGACAACCGAGCGGCGGCCGCGGCGTTGGAATATCGCGCGCCGTCTGCCACAAGGGCGCGGCCATGGATTTCGACGACCAGCTCTTTCGCTATTTCGGCACCCGCGACATGGGCGCGATTCCGCCCGCGGCGCTGGCGGCGGGGACTGAGCGGATGCGCGTTGATCTGGCGCTGGAGGCGCATGCGGGCCGCCGCTTCGCGCTGTGGGCGCTGCTCTATATGCTGGGCGCAGCGCCCGATCTGGAAGTCGCCTTTCCCGACGCGGCCGACCGCGATTCGGCGCGTGATTTCATGGACATGATCGACCGCGCACAGGACGAATGACGCGGGTTCGCGTGGGCTTGTGGTTGCGGTCTTAGCGCAGCCAAGCGGCAGAGTGGCGGGATGAGACCTCCGCCCCCCGTTCGCCCCGGCGCCGGAACGGCAAAAAGGTGGGCACCCCATGGGATGCCCACCTTTCCCTTCGCCTCGATGCTATCGGGGGTCAGAGGCGAAGCTTGGCACCGACCGTCACATAGGTGCCGATCGAGTCGTAGTGGACCGATCCGGCGGGGCTCAGCGGCGGATCGCGATCGAACAGGTTGTTGACGTTGGCGAAGAGCGTGAACCGCTCGTCGATATTCGCCTGCGCGTTGAGGTCGACATAGACCCGGGCGGAGGTGTCGTTGTTCGAGATGTTCAGCAGATGGTTGTACTGCCCGCCGCCGACATAGCGGACGCGTGCGGTAAAGGTCGCATGATCGTCGCCATAGGTGACGCTGCCGGTCCCGCGCCAGTGCGGCGTGCCGAAGGTGACGTCGCCGACGTCGCCGGCGCGGTCGATGACCGAGATGCCGTCGTCGATCACGACCTTCGACACATAGGTCGCCAGCGCCCGCAGGCGAAGCGTGCCGCCGCCGACCGGCTGCTGATAGCTCGCCTCGATATCGACGCCGCTGGTCTTGTACTGCGCAAGGTTCAGATAGGTCGAGTTGATCTCGGTCGGGCGGCCCTGGCCGTCGCGCGTGATCTGCGAGCAGGCGTTCTGGTTGCCGTTGCCGCAGGCGGTGATGACGTCCTGGGCGTTCGGCGAGGTGATCGCATCGCGCAGCTTGATGTCGAAATAATCGACCGCGAGGTTGAAGCCCGGCAGGAAGGTCGGGGTAAAGACCGCGCCGAGCGTCAGCGTGCTGCCGATCTCGGGCTTCAGGTTCGGGTTGCCGCCGCCGTACCGCGTGACGCTGTACGACTGGCCGTTCTCGGACACCGTCGAGAAGGTGGTCGTGCGCGTCGTGAACAGTTCGGCAAGGCTGCCCGAGCGGATGTCGCGCGAGCGCGAGACGCGCAGCAGCAGATTGTCGAGGATGCGATCGGTGGCGCCGATCTTCCACGACCAGATGCCGCCGCTGGTGCTATAGTGGCTGTAGCGCGCGGCGGCGCTGAAATCGAGCTTGCTGAACGGCTGGTCGAGCAGCGGTATCGCGACTTCGCCGAACCCTTCCTGCACGTTGAACCCGCCGTCGAGCGGCGAGAAGTTGAAGCGGCTGAACCCGCGCGCCGTCGAGATGGGATCGATGCTGTTCGTCACCTGCTTTTCCCAGCGCGCCTCGCCGCCGAACGCGATCGAGACCGGGCCGGCCCAGGTCGAGAAGGGGTCGCCGCGCAGGCTGGCGCCCATGCTGTCGAGCTTGATCGTGTAGACGACCTTGGCGAGGTCGCCGAACACATAGTCGATCGCGGCCGGATCGGCGCGACCGGCACCCAGGATGTTGAGCGGGCGGCACGCGGTGTTCGGGTCGGTCAGCGCGACCGCGCAGACGATGTCGCTGCCGACGCGGACCGCATCGAGCGCTTCCGTCATCTTCGCGCCGACGATCTGATTGTGATAGCTCTGCATGTTGCGCAGTTCGCCATGGTTGTAATAGGCGGAATAGCGCCACGCGCCGTCGGCGAAGCTGCCGTCGACGCCGATGCCGCCCTCGACGTTCTGGCGGTAGTAATCGAAGGTGCGCATGCCGTAATCTTCGAACACGCGGCCGATCCTGACCGTCGTCTCGCCCGCGCCGAGCTGGCTGCGGATGCCGTCGAGATAGGGATTCGAGGCTTTCAGCGTGTAATTGCCATATTCGGCATAGAAGGGATATTTGGCCCAGATGCGGCTGTAGAGCCCGTCGATCCAGAAGGTCGCGTCGCCGACCTCGAAGCTGGCGCGGGCATAGCCGTTGACGCGCTGATAGGGGTTGGCGAGCGACTTCTGGTCGCCGATCCCGCGCCCTTCGCCGCCGACCATCAGCGTGCCGTCGCCATTGATCATGCTGCCGTACTGATAGGGGCGCAGCAAGCCGTCGGCCGCGAAGGTCATGCCCTTGAGCGCGCCGGTGGTGATCAGGCCGTCGAGGCCAGTGTTGGCCGGATTGACGTCGCGGATCAATATCTGTTCGGTGCTGCCGGCGGGCGTGAACAGGTCGGCGCTGCCGACATTCTTGCGCGCGTTGCGGCTGAGGATGCCCTCGTCGTTCTGATATTCGCCGCCGATCATGAAATGGCCGCTGCCGCCCGCGAACTCGGTGCCGAAGCTGCCGTTGATGCTGTAGCGATAGCCGTCGCCGCGCGTCGACAGGCCGTTCTGGACGCCCAGCTTCAGGCCCGACAGATTGTCGTCGAGGATGATGTTGACGACCCCGCCGATCGCGCCCGAACCCCAGGCCGCGCTCGCGCCGCCGGTGACGATCTCGACGCGCTTGACCATGTCCTGCGGAATGCTGTTGAGGTCCGACGCGCCGTTGAAGCGGCGGTTGTTGAGCAGGGTCAGCGTGCGCGTGGCGCCCAGGCCGCGAAGGTCCATCGCCGAAGTGCTGGAATTGGTGTTGGCGTTGGTGCTGTTCGGCGACACGGTGGCGCGGAACTGCGGCAGGTCGTTCAGCACCTGCGCGATGCTGGGACGTGCCCCCTGCGCCAGTTCGGATTCGCCGACGACGGTCGTCGGGGTCGGCGCGTCGAAGCCCTTGCGGTCGATACGCGAGCCGGTGACGACGATCGCCGAATCGGCGGCGGCGCCCTCGTCGCCGGCTTCCTGCGCCGCGGCCGTGCCGCCGCAGGCCAGCGCGAGCATCAGCCCCGCCGCGGCGCTGCCGCCCATCAACAGGGTTTTCAACCCGGTCCGATCGTTACGCATAGATATTCCCCTTTTTTGAATGTCGTTGAATGAAATCGGCGGTCAGTCCGCGCGCGTGAAAAGCAGGTCGAAGGCGCGGTTCTCGCCGAAGCGGAGCGCGGTGACGGCGCCCGCGGCATCGCGCTGGAACTTGACGATGATGCGCGAGGCGCGCGGCGCGGCGGTGCCGGTGAACACGTCGCGATAGGCCGGCGCGAGCGGCTGGCCGGTCCAGCGCGGACCGCTGTAGACAAGCTGGCCGCCGCTGGCCTGGAAGCTGAGGCAGGTTCCGGTTTCGGCCGAGCAGAAGCGGCCGACATAAGGCGCGGGATCGAGCGCGGTCACGGCGTCGACCTTGCGATAGGGAATCTTTTCCCCCTCGCGCGTTTCGCGGACCAGGCTGCCCTTCGCGCCGAAGGCGAAGATATCCTCGCGCAGCATCCAGCGCCCCGGCCCGACCGGAACGAGCGCGCGGCCGTCGGCGCGCAGGCCGCCCTTGTCGTCGACGTCGAAACGGAGCGGCGCGCCGCTCACGCTGTCGGCATAGAGACCGGTCGGGGCGGCGCCGCGCGGCACATAGGTCCTGGCGTTGTCGGACGGCAGGAAGATATCGGCGGCCGCGCGCCCCAGCGCCGGCGCATCGGCATCGCCCGCGTTGCACAGCAGCGATACGGCGAGCCGCTGCGCCGGATAGCGCGCCATCCAGGCCCGATAGCCGCCGGTCGACCCCGAATGGCCGACCTCCTGCTGCCCGCGATGGTCGAGATTCACCAGCGCGAGCGCATAGGCGATCGGCGTTCCGTCGTTGAGCTTCGTCGTCTGCTGCATCTGGGCGGTGAAACCCGGCCCGAAGAAATCGCTGTCGAGCGCCGCCTGCCATTTGACGAGGTCGCCGACGGTGGTGAGCAGGCCGCCATTGCCATAGGCGTCCTCGATCACCTGTTCGTTGCGCCAGACGCCGTCTTCGAACTCATAGGCGCCGGTGCGACCCGGCACGATGTCGCCATGATCGTCGCGCCAGCGCGTGCTGGTCATGCCCAGCGGGACGAAGATGCGGTCGCGGGTGAAATCGGCGAGCGACTGCCCGCTGACCCGGTCGACGATGATCGCCAGCAGGTTGTAGTTGGTGTTGCTGTAGAGATAGTGGCTGCCCGGCGCGAAATTGAGCTCGGCCTGACGCGCGGCGATCCGCAGCACGTCATCGTTGTTCGCGGTGCGCGAATTGCGCGGCCAGCCCTCGATCGCCGAAACCGATCCCCAGTCGCGCAGGCCGCTGGTGTGGTGCAGCATGTGCGCGATCGTGACCGGAGCGGCATAGGCCGGCATTTCGGGAAGATATTTGCGGATATCGTCGTCGAGCGACAATTTGCCCTCGCGCGCCAGCATCAGGATCGCGGCGGAGGTGAATTGCTTCGAATCCGAACCGGCTTCGTAGATGCTGTCGACGGTGGCAGGCACCCCGAGTTCGAGGCTGGCCATGCCATAGCTTCGCATCGCGATCGGCTGTCCGCCCCGCGAGATGGCGATCGCGCAGCCCGGCGTATCGTCGCGCGCCCAGCGTGCGAACAGCCCATCGAGCTGCGCAATGGTAGCAGCGTCGCCGGGCGCGGGTGCCTGAGCCACGGCCGGCGTCGCGCCGCACAAGGCCAAGGTCGCCCCCGCAAGCAGAGGCAGGCTGGTCTTCATATCCGATTCTCCCGTGGCGCTACGGACAAGGTTCGAGCGCGCCTCCCTAATCGAGGTCGCTGTCACGAAGCTGACACCAACGACGGCGGCCCGGCTTTCGGGTAATGAATGGAAAATTATCGGTGCCGGGCGTGACATTTCCGTATGCGGAGATAGAGGCTGGCCGTAATTTCCATCGCAACAGGGCAGGAGGCGAAGCGGAATCGGATCATGCGCGTGCTGTTGGTGGAGGACGACGAGCGCCTGTCGCGCGGCATGGCCGCCTCGCTGGAGGCGGCCGGCTTCGCGGTCGATTGCCTGGCCAATGGCGAAGACGCGCTGCATCTCGCCGAAAGCGAGCCCTACAGCGCGATCATCCTCGATCTGGGACTTCCCGACATGGACGGGCTCGACGTGCTGGGGGCGCTGCGCACACGCGGGGTGACGACGCCGATCCTGATCCTGACCGCGCGCGACATGATCGACGACCGGGTCACCGGCCTCGATCGCGGCGCCGACGATTATATGGCCAAGCCGTTCAGTCCGCGCGAACTCGAATCGCGCCTGCGCGCGCTCGTCCGCCGCAGCCAGGGCACCGCCGACCCGGTGCTGCGGATCGGCGCGCTGTCGTTCGACCGGTCGAGCCGGACGGTGACGCTCGACGGCCGGGCGATCAATCTGCGCCGCCGCGAACTCGCGGTGCTCGAAACGCTGATGGGGCGGCCGGGCAAGGTGATCCCGAAGGAAAGGCTGGCGGCGGAAGTCTTCAATTTCGACGATGCCGTGACGCCCAACGCGCTGGAGGTCTATGTCGGGCGCCTGCGCCGCAAGCTGCAACCGTCGGGACCCGCGATCCGCACCGTGCGCGGCCTCGGATATATGATCGAGACCGATTGACCGATGCGCCGTCTTCCCCCCTCGCTGCGCTTTCGCCTGACCGCCGCCGTTCTCCTGCCGCTCACGGGGCTCGTGCTGTTCTTCGGCATCATCACGACGCTGGTCGCGCGCAATAACGAGGCCGATACCGTCGACCGGGTGTTGATCGGGTCGGTGCGCACCTTGAGTCTCGCGTACAACAGCCCGGCGGCCGACCGCGAACGGCTCATCCCGCTCGCGGTTCACCTGCTCAAGCGACGCGCGCGTCCGGTCGTGCATTACAGCGTCTGGCGCGGCGACCGGCTGATCGCCGGCGACGCGGCGCTGCGCCCGCCCGCCGACTATAGCCCGATCGACGACGGCACGATCGACCGCCATCCCCCGACGGTCTTCACCAACGCCTATCGCCAGACCCGGCTGGTGCGCGGCTATCTCGACCCCGCCGACGCGCGCGCGGTGACGCAGGCCGCCTATCTGCGTGATGGCACATTGCACGGAAAGCCCGCGCGGATCGCGATGGAAATTCGCCGCGCGCACGGCGACGACCAGCTGATCGCGATCCAGATCGCCGATTATGTCGACGACCGCCTGGCGCACGAGCGCGCCTTCCTGCGGCAGGTCCTGATGATCGGATTGACGGCACTGTTCGTGACCGGTCTGCTGTTCTGGCTGGCGATCCGCTGGGGTCTGCGCCCGCTCGGCACGCTGACCGAACAGGTCGAGGCGGCACGGCGCGCCGCCTCTCCCTCGGTCCGGCTCGATGCGGACGAGGCGACGCCGACCGAAATCCGTCCCTTCGTCGCCGCGTTCAACGGACTGATGGCGCGGCTGGAGCGCGCGAGCGAATCGCTGCGCCAGTTCACCTCGAACGCCTCGCACCAGATGCGCACGCCGCTGGCGGTCGTGCGCGTGCAGCTCGACGTGCTCGAACGCTATGGCCCGCAATCGCGGCAGGGGCAGGCGGCGCTGACCGACATTCCGCACGCCATCGACACGCTCGAACAATTGTTGCGCCAGTTGATCGCGCTCGCGCGGAGCGAGGATCAGGGGATGATATCGGTACAGCCGTTCGACCTGGCCGACATCGCCGCCGGCGTGACGGGCGAGCGCGCCGCGCAGGCTTCGGCCGACCGGCTCATCAGCTATGAAAAGGAGGGCGAGGGTCCGGTGATGGCGATGGGTCAGCCCACGCTTGCCGCCGAGTTGATCGGCAATCTGCTCGACAATGCGATACGCTACGGCCGCCCCGGCGGGATGGTCTCGGTCCGCCTGACGAACGACGCGCGCGGGCCGCTGGTCGAGATCGACGACGACGGCCCCGGCATTCCCGAGGCGGAGCGCGAGAAGGTGTGGGATCGCTTTTACCGCATCCAGGGACGCGGGCAGCCGACGGGGACCGGCCTTGGCCTGCCGATCGCGCGCGCGCTGGCGCAGCGCATGGGCGCGCAGATCGAACTGGCGGATGGCCGGAGCGGCCGGGGATTGTGCGTGACGGTGCGTTTTCTGCGCGCCGATTGACCGGTGACAGGTTGGTGTCAGCGCCGCCGCCTATTCGCTGTGCTTCACATCAGGGGAGCATCCGCATGTCGACCAATTTCGCCCGTCCCTTTGCCTGCCCCAAGGTCCTGCGCATCCTGTTGCTGGCCGGATCGGCCGCGGCGGCGCTGACCGGGCTTTCGGTCCATGCCCAGCAGCGCGGCGGCCAGACGCTCGAAACCGCGCCGGTCCCCAGCACGCCGATTGCGGGCGATTTCAGCCTCGCCGCCGTCGGCGACCTCATCTATCTGCGCCCGATGCTGGCGACGCTGGAGAAGCAGGCGCCCGAGATGCTGCGCATCCTGCGCGGTGCCGATGTGACCTTCGGCAATTTCGAGACCACCGCGCTCGACCTCGCGACCTTCAAGGGATCGCCGCAGGCCGAATCGGGCGGGACCTGGATGCTCGCCGATCCGGCAGTGCCCAAGGACGTCGCCGCGATGGGCATCGATATCGTCGGCCATGCCAACAACCATGCGACCGACTGGGGCGTCGAGGGGATGATCGAGACGCTGAAGCTGCTCGACGCCGCGAAGCTGGTGCGCGCCGGAACCGGACGGACGATGGCAGAGGCGCGCGCGCCCGCCTATTATGACGGACCGCAGGGGCGCGTCGCGCTCGTTTCGGCGACGACCACCTTCACCCCCATGACCCCCGCGGCCGACCCGCTGGGCCGGGTGCCGGGCCGTCCGGGCGCCAACACGATCCGCAGCACCGAGATCGGGCAGGTGTCCGAAGCCGACCTTGCGGTGCTGGCGCGCATCACCGGAACGAAGCCGGGCGCGACGGTGCGGATCAAGGGCCGCGACTTTCGCGCGGTCGATGCTCCGACGACCCCGATGACGATCGGCTACGATCTCAACCGGAAGGATCTGGACGCCAATCTGCTCGCGGTGCGGCAGGCGAAGCAGAATGGCAATTTCGTCGTCTTTTCGCTGCACAATCACGAACCCGGCAACGCCAGCCAGACCCCCGCCGATTTTGCGCCCGGTCTTGCCCGCCAGATCATCGACGCGGGCGCCGACGTCTATATGGGACACGGGCCGCACCAGCTTCGCGGCATCGAGATCTACAAGGGCAAGCCGATCTTCTATTCGCTCGGCAACTTCGCGATGATGAACAATTCGCTCGACGAGGTGCCCGCCGACATGTTCGACCAGTTCGGCGTCACGCCGGGCAGCGTTACGACCCCCGAACTGCTCCAGGCGCGCAACGCGAAGAGCTTTTCCGATCCCAACCTCTATGAATCGGTGATCGCGACTACGCATTTTCGCGACGGACGGCTGACCGAGGTGCGCCTGTATCCGATCGATCTCGGCGTCACCGCGACGGGCGCGGCGCGCGGAGTGCCGAACATGGCCGACGCGGCGACCGGCGCCCGCATCCTCGAACGGCTCCAGCGGCTGTCGGCGCCTTTCGGCACGCGGATCGACATCGTGAAGGGCGTCGGCATCATCCGCGTCGCGAACTAGGCCGGGCGAGGCCCACGCCGCGCCCGCCGCCGGCCACCGTTTCATAGGAGTGAGACTTGCAGACCGCCGATTTCCTGATCTTGGGCGGGGGCATCGCCGGCGTGTCCGCGGCGGCGCGCCTCGCCCCGCATGGCCGGACCATCCTGCTCGAGGCAGAGGACGGTTTCGGCTATCATTCGAGCGGCCGCAGCGCGACCTATTATCATTTCGGCATCGGTAAATCGGTGGTGCGCGGCATGACGGCGTTCAGCCGCGCGCATTTCGAAACCGTGGGCGCCAACGGCACCGCGCTGTCGCGTCCTTCCTCCGCGCTGTTCATCGCGCCGCCGGAGATGCTCGCGGGGCTCGACGCGCTGGAGGCGGAGATGCGGCCCTATAGCGACGGGCTCGAACGCCTGGACGCCAATGCCGTGCGCGCCGTCGTGCCGGTCCTGCGCTGCGGCGGCGACGGGATCGTCGCCGCGGTGCTCGACCGGACCGCGCGCCGCCTCGACAGCGAGGCGCTGCAACAGGATTACCGCGCCGCGATCAAGCGCGAAGGCGGCCGGTCGATCGCGGGCGCCCGCGTCGTTGCGATCGCCCGCGACGGGGCGGCCTGGGTCGCGACCACCGCGGCCGGCGATCGGTTCGTCGCCCCCGTCCTCGTCAACGCGGCGGGCGCCTGGTGTGACGAGGTCGCGCGGCTGGCGGGCGTCGCGCCGTTGGGCCTGCAACCGCTGCGCCGCACGATCATCGCCTTCGACGCGCCGCCCGGTCAGGAGGTTCGCGACTGGCCGTTCACCAAGACCGCGGTCGACGATTTCTACATGCTGCCCGAATCGGGGCGGCTGCTGGCGTGCCCCGTCGATGAGGTGCCGAGCGAGCCGACCGACGCCCAGCCGGAGGAGTATGACATCGCGCTCGCGGCGGCGAAGGTCGAACATTATACGTCGCTTGCCGTCCGGCGGATCGGCCATAGCTGGGCGGGGCTGCGCACCTTCACGCACGACCGCGTTCCGGTCGCCGGCTTCGCCCCCGACGCCGACGGCTTCTTCTGGCTCGCGGGCCAGGGCGGATATGGCCTTCAGACCGCCCCGGCGATGAGCGCGATCGCCGAGGCGCTCATCACCGGCGGCACATGGCCCGCGGGTCTGACCGACTGGGGCATCGCACCCGCCCATCTTGCGCCCGAACGGCTCGGGGTCGGGGCCGTCTAACGAGCGTGTGGCGTCGCCGTCGTGCGTCAAGCTTGCTGGGGGTGGATGTCGAAACCGGTGATGCGCGCCGCCCCCGCGGCGTCCGCGGCATCGCGTGCGTCATTGCCCGCGCTCTGACCGCGGCGAACACCCCACGGTGTCGAGGACCAGCGCGGCGTCATGTTCGCGAAATATCGGTCTGCATGGCCATCCAACGCAAGCCGCGTCTCCCGGTTGCTCGACGCGGACGGACCGCACCCCGATCGCAACTTTTCGGGCAGAGCTTCATTTCGACAGGGTGGGGGAAGGATAGAGACTGCAATGCGCACCTGCCGGATCGACCAATCCTCGATGATCGATTGCGCCGCGTTCGATCCGGATACGTCCATCCTTCGCATCCGCTTTCGCGATAGCGGCATCTATTTCTATTTCGACGTTCCGGAGGAACTGTTCGACGGCTTGTGTCGGGCGGCGTCGGCGGGGACCTTCTTCAACGACCGGATCAGGGACCGGTTTCGCTGCGAGCGCGACCCCGAACGCCGCCGCTTCCGTCCCGATGGCTAGACTCTGATGACATTGGATTGACCCACTTCGTCATTGCGAGCGGAGCGAAGCAATCCAGAGCGGTTTATGCCCACTCTGGATTGCCGCGCGGCTTCGCCGCTCGCAATGACGATTCCAACTCATGTCATCATATTCTGGCCGCCAGTCCGGTGGGCGAGCCTTTCCTCCTGACAGGGACGGGCGAGCAACATCGTCGCGCGCCGGGCGTTGCCGGAAAGAGGGGGAGTAGAAGGAGTCGATAGCGAGAGGCAGCCGCCTCGGCGATGGCGTGATGCCGATGCCGGAATGCTGCGCGTCGAGGGCCTCCGCCCTCCCGAGCCTGGCTGTCGGCGTGCCTTGCGAATTGTCGGGCTCGCATGGCTGGCGAGCTATTGTTGCGCTGGTATAGGGCAAACCGACCAGCAGCATGCCGGCGGAACTCCGGCTGCTTCGCTTTGACGACGAATCGGGGGTGGAATGAGCATCGAACTGCGCGTCTTGTCCGGTCCCGAAATCCGCGAAATGCTGCCGATGTCGGCGTGCATCGAGCTGATGGAAACCACGATGGTCGCGGTGTCCGAAGGGCAATCGCTGCTGCCGCTGCGCAGCATCATGACGATGCCCGGCGACATCGGTGCGCTCGGGATCATGCCGGGCTATCTGGCGACCGCCGATATGTACGCGGTCAAGCTGCTCAGCCTCTTCCCCCGCAATGCCGGCACCAGCCTTTCGTCGCATCTCGGGATGCTGGTGCTGTTCGAAACCGGCCACGGCCACCCGGTCGGACTGCTCGACGCCGCCGAGATCACGGCGATCCGGACGGCCGCCGCCAGCGGCATGGCGACGCGCCTTCTCGCCCGCGGGGAAGCGACGCGACTGGCCATATTGGGCACCGGCGAACAGGCAAGGCGACATGTCGAGGCGATGATTGCCGTCCGGCCGAGCGCGGACATCCGCATCTGGGGCCGCAATCCCGCGAAAGCGCAGGCTCTCGCCGCATCCTGTGCCGCCACCTATGATGTCGGCTGTCGCGCCGTCGAACAGGTGGCCGATGCCGTGGCGGGCGCCGACATCGTCTGCACCACGACCCATGCCTCCGAACCGATCCTGCCGGGTGCATGGATCGAACCGGGCACGCACCTCAACATCGTCGGCTCGAGCATTCCGAGCACCGCCGAGATCGACGGCGATCTGGTCGCGAAGTCGCGCTTCTTCGTCGATTATCGGGATTCCGCGCTCAACCAGGCCGGCGAATATCTGCGCGCGATCGCCGCGGGTCTGATTGGTCCCGATCATATCCTCGGCGAAATTGGCGAGGTCGCGTCAGGCAAGGTGGCGGGACGCCGCAGCGACGACGACATCACGATCTACAAATCGCTGGGCATCGCCGCGCAGGACATTGCGGCGGGATATCATGTGCTGGCCCGCGCTGCCGACCGGAATATCGGACAATGTGTTTCGTTCGGTTGAAGGTCTTGTCGGCCTCAGTTTCCTTTCATTCTTGATCGGCGGCACCGAATGCGCGTCCGCCCAAGTTGATCCATTTGAAGTTTTGCCGATTTTTGCGGCGCGCCCCTTGCTCCATGGGGAACTTCCCCATCGAGGGGCGCGTCTCTCCTGCATCTTGGAACGCCCGCAGGAGCGCGAAGATGGCGGAAAAGGACAAACGCGCCGACGGTGATGCCCGGCCCGAGCAGGCCGAGGGCGCTCCGACGCCGGGCGGACTTCCGCAGGAGGATGTCGAGGATCGCGATAATGTCGGCATCGTGAAGCCCGGGGACTATCCGCCCGATCAGCGCGCGTCGGCCGAGACCGCTGGCCTCGGACGGGACCGCGGCGAAAAGGGCAGGCCGGCGACGCCGCGTGCGAAGTCGAACCGGAGCGATTAGAGGAGGTTGTGATGGCGATCTGCGATCAATGCGGCAACGATTATGACAAGAGCTTCACCGTCGAACTCGGCGGGAAGACCTCGACCTTCGACAGTTTCGAATGCGCGATCGAAGCGCTGGCGCCGCGCTGCGCCCATTGCGACTGCCGAATCATCGGACATGGCGTGGAAGAGGGCGACGATATCTTCTGCTGCGCACACTGCGCCGGACAGAGCGGCGGCACTCGGATCAGGGATCGGGCATGACGGATGATCGGCATATCTGGGATTTGCGCGGCACGCTGACGCGCGCGCATGACGAAGAGAGCGGCATCGAATTGCCGCCGCTGGAAGATGATCTGCCAGCGGCGAGGCCGCTTCGCGAAATTCTTGTCGCGTTCCATCGGGCATCGCCGCAGGATCGCGAACATTTCACGCTCGTGCTGGAAAACGGCCAGGCGTTCAGTGCCGACGACATATCCGAACTTCTCTCGCGCCCTGATTCGCCGTTCCGCTGAAGCCTGTCTCATGGCGCGAGCGTCAGTCGGCCACCTCGAACAGGCCGCCGCGCCCATCCCCCCGCCGTGCACATCGCTACGACGATCCAGCGTACATCGCGGCGACGAAAGGTGGGATGGCGCTGTCCAAGGGAGCGCTTACGAGCCTTCCCGAGCAATCCCTCGCAGCATTCTTGTCGAGCGAAGGATTGGAATCATCCGCCGCATCGCGATTGCCGTGGTCGTGTTTGCCGGGCATTCTGGATTGACTGCACCACCAGCGGGCATCGGATAGGCGCGAATCGAAGTCCAGTCGCCAAAAGAGCTCGCACAAGCGATTGAATATAATCGAGGAAAATTGGTCGGGACGAGAGGATTCGAACCTCCGACCCCCACACCCCCAGTGTGATGCGCTACCAGGCTGCGCTACGTCCCGACCGGCCCGATTGGGCAGGCGAGGCCCCTAGCGCGGCTTGGCCGGCGATGCAAGGCTCTCCTGAGGAGAGCCGGGGGCGGTATGCGACGGACGGATGGCGGCTCTTGATCGGCGCTGTCCGGTCCCCATCTTGCCGCGGCCTGTCGCGGGGAGGGCTCAAGCCGCCGGTTGCGCGCGCCGCCCCTGCGTGATAGGCGCCGCGCCATATTTCTATGCGCCGGCCCTTCCTGCGGGCGGCGGCGCTTTCGAACGGAAAGTTTTCATCCATGTCGACGACATTGCTTCTGACCCAGGTGGCCGGATCGGGGGGCGGGGCCGCCAGCCTGCTGATGCTAGCGCCCTATGTCCTGATCTTCGTTGTGTTCTGGTTCTTCCTGATCCGCCCGCAGCAGGTGCGGATGAAGGAACATCGCGCCAAGATCGCGGCGGTGAAGCCGCGCGACCAGGTCGTTACCGGCGGCGGCATCGTCGGCAAGGTGACGCGCGTCGACGATGATTTCGCCGATGTCGAAATCGCGCAGGGCGTGAAGATCAAGGTCGTCAAATCGACCCTGTCGGACGTTCTCCAGCCCGGCGGCAAGCCCGCCAACGACTGATGCGGCGGCGGCGACCGCCGCTTCCGCCCAGACCAACGGAATCCCAGTCATGCTCGATTTCCCGCGCTGGAAGACCCTCGGCATCAGCCTCATCCTGCTGGCCGGCATCCTCTTTTCCATTCCCAGCTTCTTGCCGACGAAGGCGTTCGAAAGCCTTCCCGGCTTTGCCCAGATCAAGGTCAACCTGGGCCTCGACCTTGCGGGCGGCAGCCATCTTCTGCTCGAGGCCGACGTTGCCGACCTGCAGAAGACGCAGCTGTCCAACATGGAAAAGACGGTGCGTACCGCGATGCGCGGCGAACGCGGCGCCGACGACGACATCGCGATCGGCGAACTGTCGAACGCGGGCGGCAAGATCAGTTTCCTCGTCCGCGACCAGACGAAGCTCGACGCCGCGCGCGAGCGGCTGTTCGCCGAGACGCAGGGCGCCGGGCTGACCGGCCAGCGCGACTGGAACATCGACGTCGTCGACACGACGCGCATCGTGCTGACCCCGACCCGCGCCGGGCAGGCGCAGGCGGTCAGCCGTGCGATGGATACCGCGCGCGACATCATCGACCGCCGCGTCAACGCGCTCGGCACGCGCGAACCGACGATCATCCGCCAGGGCAGCGACCGGATCGTCGTCCAGGTGCCGGGGCTTCAGGACCCGAAGGCGCTGAAGGACCTGATCGGCAAGACCGCGCGCCTCGAATTCCGCATGGTCGACGCCAACGCCGATCCGAACGAGGCGATGCAGGGCCGCGTGCCGGTCGGCAGCGAGATCGTGCCCTATGCCAAGGGCGAAGGCGGCGGGGCGCCGTTCGAGGTGCTGAGCCGGCAGGTGATGATCAGCGGCGAGCAGCTCATCGACGCGCGGCAAAGCTATGATCCGCAGAGCAATCAGCCGGTGGTGACGATCCGGTTCGACGCCGCGGGCTCGAACACCTTCGCGCGCGTCACCGCGCAGAATGTCGGCAAGCGCTTCGCGATGGTGCTCGACGGCCAGGTGCTGTCGGCCCCGTCGATCAACGAACCGATCCTGGGCGGCAGCGCGCAGATTTCAGGCAGCTTCTCGGTCGCCAGCGCCAATGCGCTCGCCATCTCGCTGCGCTCGGGCGCGCTGCCGGTGAAGATGACGGTGGTCGAGGAACGGACGGTGACGCCCGAACTCGGCGCCGATTCGATCGAGAAGGGCGTGATCGCCGGGATCATCGCGACCGTCTCGGTGCTGGTGCTGATGCTCGTCGTCTATGGCCGCTTCGGCGTCTATGCGAACATCGCGCTGATCTTCAACGTCTTCCTGATCATTGCCACCATGGCCGCGTTCAACGCGACGCTGACCCTGCCGGGCATCGCGGGCTTCGTGCTGACCATCGGTGCCGCGGTCGATGCGAACGTGCTGATCAACGAACGGCTTCGCGAGGAGCTGAAACGCGGGCGCCGGCCTTTCCAGGCGGTCGAACTGGGCTATACCGAGGCGAGCCGCGCGATCTTCGACGCCAACGTCACCAACGTCATCGCGGCGGCGCTGATGTTCTGGTTCGGGTCGGGCCCGATCAAGGGGTTCGCGGTGGTGCTGACCATCGGTATCGTGACCAGCGTCTTCACCGCCGTCACCGTCACGCGCATGTTCGTCGCGCACTGGCTTCGCGCCAAGCGCCCGACGGCGATCCATATCTGAGGGAGCTGAACGATGCGCCTGCTGAAACTCGTCCCCGACGATACGAACATCGACTTTCTGCGCTGGCGGAAGGTCGCCTCGACCATGAGCTTCCTGCTCGTCGTCCTCTCGATCGCGCTCGTCGCGGTGCGCGGGTTGAACCTGGGCGTCGATTTCGTCGGCGGCCAGTCGGTCCGCGTCGATTTCGTGGGCACCATGCCGCCGATCGAGGAGATCCGGAGCGAGGTGGACAAGATCGGCCTCGGCGAACCGACGATCCAGCAATTCGGTTCGGACAGCGCGGTGTCGATCCGCACGGGGTTGCCCGAAGGCGACAAGGAAAGCGCCGATCGTGCCGGCGAGCAATTGGTCGCCGGGATTCACAAGGCTTTTCCCAACGCGAAAACGGGCGCGGTCGAAACCGTTTCGGGCAAGGTATCGGACGAACTGCTGCGAACCGGCGCGATCAGCCTGGCGCTCGCGGTGCTGGGCATCTCCATCTATATCTGGCTGCGTTTCGAGTGGCAGTTCGGCGTCGGGGCGCTCGGCCGCCTGTTCCACGAGGTGTCGCTGACATTCGGCTTCTTTGCGGTGACGCAGTTGCAGTTCGATCTCAACAGCGTCGCGGCGCTGCTGACGATCGTGGGCTATTCGCTCAACGACACGATCGTCGTCTATGACCGGATTCGCGAGAATCTGAAGAAATACCGCAAGATGGAGATCATTCCGCTGCTCAACCTCAGCATCAACGAGACCTTGTCGCGCACGGTGATGACCAGCGTCGCGATGTTCCTGGCGCTCGGCGTGCTGCTCGTTTTCGGGCCGGACGTGATCTTCGGCTTCACCGCCGCGATGCTGCTCGGCGTGTTCGTCGGCACCTATTCGTCGGTGCTGATGTCGACGCCGGTGCTGGTCTGGCTGAAGGTCGGCCCGCACAGCTTCGTGCCGCGCACCTCGGCCGCGACCAGCGGCGCCGAGCGTGTCGCGCGCTCGGACGACGGCGCGGTGGTCTGATACCCGGCGGGGCCTATCGTCCCGCGCAGCGACGCAGATGGTCGGCGAGTTCGCGGCCATTGCGGTCCCAGTCGAAGCGGCCGGCAAGGCTGGCCGCGACCTCCGCTTGCCCGGGCGGCGCGGCGAGGATCGCACGCACCGCCGCGGCGATGGCGTCGGGTGTGCGCTCCACGATGCGCCCGGCCGTCGGTGAGGCAACGAGTTCGGCCGCGCCGCCCGCGTCGCTGATCACGATCGGCGTACCGCAGGCGAGCGCCTCGACCCAGGCATTGGCCAGCCCTTCGCTGACCGACGGCATCACCACCGCATCGGCGGCGCGATAGAGCGTCGGCAGGTCGGCGTTGGCGACCGGGCCCATCATGTGGACCCGCCCGGCGACGCCGATCCGCTCGGCAAGCGCGCGATAGCGGCCTTCCTCTTCCCCCGCTCCGGCGAGCCAATAGTGCACGCCGGGCAGCATGGGCAGCGCCTCGATCACCAGCGCCTGGCCCTTGCGCGGGATCAGCGCGCCGACGGTGGCGATGACGGGATCGGTCCCGATGCCGAGCGCCGCGCGCGCGGCGGCGCGGTCGCCGGGGCGGAACCGCTCGCCGTCGATGCCGGTGTAATGGATCGCGACCTTGCCGGGATCGATCCCGATCGCCGCCATGTCGCGGCGCATCGATTCGGAGACGGCGAGCAGCCAGGCGGCCCCGTCGGCGGCGGTGAGCAGCTGGGCCTTCGTCGCCGCGGCATGGCCGAAATGACTGATGTCGGCGCCGCGCGCCTTGACCGAGAAGGGCAGGTCGAGCGCCGCCGCGACCCGCATCGCGGCGGGGCCGTCGGGATAGAAGAATTGCGCGTCGACGACGTCGAACGCCGCGCCGCGCACCGCCGACAGCACCGCGCGCGCCACCAGCGCGGGGTTGAAGCGTGCGCCATGGCGCGGGATCAGCGGGAAGTGCGGACGATGCACGGCGAGGCCGTTCCACGTCTCGGTTCGCGGCAGGCTGCGCAGCGCGCGATAGCGCGGGTGGAGCGATAGCGGGAAGGGCGGCAGGCCGACCGGCGCGACGACGGTCAGGGCGATGCCCGGCTGCTGCGCCAGCGCGCGCAGACTCCTTTCGACGAACAGCCCGAAGTTCGGCCGCGCCGCGTCGGGAAACAGCGTGGCGATCGAGAGGATGCGGAGCGTCACGGCGACGGATAGACGGAATGCGTCATTGCGAGGAGCCGAAGGCGACGCGGCAATCCAGAGCTTGCGCGAACCGCCCTGGATCGCTTCCCCCGGATCGGGTCGGCGTACATAGCCTTCAGGCAAGTAAGGGCCTGTGCCCCGGCGAAAGCCGGGGGCCACACGGGGCAGCGCTGTGCCATCTGGACCCCGGCTTTCGCCGGGGACCGGTTACCTGTGGAAAAGGAATAATTGCCGATCAGGTCTGGGATCGCAAGGACGAGCGTCTGGAACATGGGAGCGAACCTCACAGCGTACGGATCAGTCGCACCGCGACCGCGGCCCAGGGCGGATTGCTCACCACCTGCTGCCGCTGCCCGACCCCGAGCGGCAGCAGATAAAGCTTTTCGCCGTCGACGTTGAGCAGGCGGGCGAAGATGTAGCGCCCGGCGGGGCGCGGCACGAGCAGGTCGCGGTTGAGCGCAGCCGTCCAGTCGCTTTCGATCCGCCGGCACCAGATTTCGTCGCCCGCGCGATAATCGCCGATCGACGAGGTGACGCGCACCGCGACCATGTCCTCGCCCGGCCGCGCGGTCAGCGCCTGCTCGACCCGCGTCGGCGCCTGCGCGCCGTCGGCGCCGAGCAGCGCGGTGATCGTAAGCTGCGCGTCCTGCGGAAGCCGGACAAGTTCGGCCGCCTCGACACCCAGCGCTTTCGCGATCCGGTTCATCCAGCCGAGTGAAAGCGTGCGCGTGCCGGTTTCGAGCCGGCCGATCGTCTGCGCGGTCGTCGGCGGATCGCATCGCTGCGCGACCTCTTCCAGCGTCAGGCCCTTTGCGCGGCGGACGGTGCGGATGCTGTTGATCATGGTGCGGCTCCGATAACCAAATCGGTTTTTTCTTTCCTACAAAATATCCAGATGTCAAGCGCGGTTTGAACGCGAATCTTTCCGGACACCCCAAAGGAGAAGCCGATGACCGCACGCCGCCTCGAAACCCGCCTCCATCCCGACGACCGGATCGATCCTGGCAAGACGGGGCCGCAGGTGATGCGGCATGTCACGGTCAATGTCGCCGAAAGCCCGATCGCCTGGCTCGCCGCGCGCGGGTTGCTGACCGCGCCGCAACTGGCCGCAGGCGAACGGCTGCGCGCCGATTATGAGCGCGCGGGGCTGGCGGCGCGGGTGACGATGCGCTGGGACGCGGCGCCGCCCGCGAAGAGCCGCGGCGGCGCGCGGGCATCGGACGCCTCGCTCGCCCGGATCGATGCGCACCGGCGCTTTCACGCGGCGATCGACCATGTCGGGCCGGGGCTCGCCGACATCTGCTGGCGCGTGATCTGCGCGGGCGAGGGGATCGGCGGCGCGGAAAAGGCGCTCGGCTGGCCGGCGCGGTCGGGCAAGCTGGTCCTCGGGCTGGCGCTCGACCGGCTGGCGCGGTTTTACGGGGCGGGGTGATTTCGGATGGGGGCGGCTGCAAGCGAACCTCTCTGATCGTCATCCCGGACTTGATCCGGGATCCATTCCCGCAGCGCCGAAAGAATGGATCCCGGATCAAGTCCGGGATGACGAAAGCTGGAAAACGACCGGAACACGACATTCTGCATTTCATAGCAAAAGAAGGGGATGGCCGCTTACCCCGCTAAGTCGACGTTATCCCAGTGCCTCGACTTCCTCGGCGAGCGCCAGCCAGCGATCCTCCGCCGCCGCCTTTTCGTCGCGCAACGTGTCGAGTTTCGTCGTCAGCGCGGTGAAGCGCGCGTTGTCGCGCGTGAACAGGCTGCCGTCGGACAGTTCGGTCTCGATGCTTGCCATTTCCGCTTCGATCTCCTCGATGCGGGCCGGCAGGAGGTCGTAGTCGCGCTGGTCTTTGTAGCTCAGTTTCTTGCGTGCTTGCGGCTGAGGCGGCGGGGCGGTTCCGTTCGTGGCCGTCCTGGCCTTCGCGGCCGCCGGCTTGCTGCGCTTCGCCTCCCAGTCGGCATAGCCGCCCGCGACGATGTCGACCTTGCCCGATCCGTCTAGACCCAGCGTCACCGTCACCGTGCGGTCGAGGAAATCGCGGTCGTGGCTGACGAGCAGCACCGTTCCCTGATAATCGGCGATCACCTCCTGCAACAGGTCGAGCGTTTCGAGGTCGAGGTCGTTGGTCGGCTCGTCGAGGACGAGCAGGTTCGATTCGCGAGCGAATTCGCGCGCGAGCAGCAGACGCGATCGCTCGCCGCCCGACAGCGCGCCGACGCTCGCCTCGGCGACCGAGGGGTCGAAAAGGAAATCCTTCAGATAGCCCTGCACATGCTTGCGCACCCCGCGCACGTCGACCCAGTCGCCGCCATCGGCGAGGATGTCGCGCACGCTCTTTTCGGGCGACAGCAGGCTGCGCTGCTGGTCGATGACGATGCCGTCCAGCGTCGGCGCAAGCGTAACCGTGCCTTCGTCGGGCGCGATCTCGCCAGTCAGCAGCTTGAGCAGGGTCGACTTGCCCGCGCCGTTCGCGCCGACGATGCCGATGCGGTCGCCGCGCTGGACGCGAAAGGTGAAATCCCTGATGATCGTGCGGTCGCCGAACGTCTTGGAGATATTCTCCGCGACGATCACCGACTTGGACCGCACGTCGTCGTTGGCGAGGCCCAGCTTGGCGACGCCGGGGCCGCCGATCATCGCGGCGCGCGTCGCACGCATTTCCTTGAGCTTTTCCAGTCGCCCCTGGTTGCGCTTGCGCCGCGCGGTGACTCCGCGCTCCAGCCAGTGCGCCTCCAGCCGAAGCTTGGAATCCAGCTTTTGCGCGGCGCGGGCTTCCTCGGCAAACACCGCCTCGGTCCATTCGTCGAAACCGCCGAACCCGATTTCCTTGCGGCGGATGCTGCCGCGGTCGAGCCACAGCGTCTGGCGCGTCAGACGGGTCAGGAAGGTGCGGTCGTGGCTGATCGCGACGAAGGCGCCGGTGAAGCGCGACAGCCAGGATTCGAGCCAGTCGATCGCCGCAAGGTCGAGATGGTTCGTCGGCTCGTCGAGCAGCAGCACGTCCGGATTCTGCGCAAGCGCGCGGGCGATGGCGGCGCGGCGGCGCTCGCCGCCCGAAGCGCTGGCGGCGGCGCGGTCCATGTCGATGCCGAGCTGGTCGGCGATCGCGGCGACTTCATGCGCCTCGGGCGCGTGGTCGCCGCTGGTCGCATAGTCCATCAGCGTTGCATGGCCGGTGAAGTCGGGTTCCTGCTCCAGCAGCACGACGTGGGTGCCGGGGACGATGGTGCGCTTGCCCTTGTCGGGTTCGATGTGGCCGGCGAGCAGCTTGAGCAGCGTCGTCTTGCCGGCGCCATTGCGGCCGATCAGCGCCAGCCGGTCGCGCGCGCCGATATAGATGTCGAGATCCTGGAACAGCCAGCCGGTGCCCTGCACCAGGCCCAGGCCTTCATAAGATAAGATCGGTGCCGCCATGATGAACGGCTCGCTACCGGTCCGTTCAGCCTCATGCAAGCGCCGCGCGGTCAAAGGCCGGAACGGGTTCGCTCCGTCGGCGTTACGGGGGGACGATCATCAGGAACCGGACCTCCGGTGAACAGGAGAATGACATGACGAAGCAGATGCTCACCGCTATGGTTGCCGGATGGATGCTGGCGGCCGCGGCGCCCGCGATCGCGCAGCAAGGGGCAGGAGGTTCGACGGTGACGACAGCGACGGCGCAGGGACCGATTCTTTCCTTCAGCGTCAACGAAGAGGTGCGGGCGCGTCCCGACCAGGCGACGATCGGCGCCGGCGTCCAGACGACCGCGCCGACCGCGGTCGAGGCGATGCGCACGAATGCGGCGGCGATGGACAAGCTGATCGCGGCGGCGAAGAAGGCCGGGATCAAGGCCGAGGACATTCAGACGAGCGGCATCAACCTGTCGCCGCAATATGACTACAGCAATCGCACCGACGGCCAGCCGCCGCGTTTCCTGGGCTATCAGGTCACGAACAGCGTGCGCGCGACGACGGCGCGGATCGACCGGATCGGCGAACTGCTCGACACGCTCGTCGCGGCGGGCGGCACCAATATCGACGGGCCGTGGTTCGCGATGAAGGACCCCGACGCGATGCTGGTCGGCGCGCGCGGCGCGGCGATCAAGGCGGCCGAGGCGAAGGCGGCCGACTATGCGCGGCTCGCGGGCTATCGCGGCGCCGAACTGGTGTCGATCGGCGAAGGCGGCTTTTCGGGCCCGCAGCCGCCGATGCCCTATGCGCGCGGCATGGTCGCGCAGGCGGAGATGGCCAAGGCGCCGGTCGAGCCGGGGCAGGTCGGCAACACGCTGACGCTGAGCTTCCAGTATCGACTGGTGCGGTAAAGCGCTCGAAGCGATCCCTCCCCTCCGGGGGAGGGGTGTCCCTTTTCCGGCAGGGCCTCGTTTCCCGGCGAAAGCCGGGGTCCAGAAAGGGTAGCGCTGCCCTGCGTGGACCCCGGCTTTCGCCGGGGAGCAGGACCGCACTTGCAGGCGGATATATACGAGGGGAGGGGCGTAGCCGGAAGATATTGCGCAACGCCGCCGCGATGCGTCAGTCCTTGAGCTTGATCTTCCGCTCGATCTTGGCGGCCGCCTTTTCCTCGCGCTTCCGGCGGTTGAAGACGCGGCGCATGTAGCGGACGTCGGTGGCGCTCAGATGCGCCTCGGCGGCGACGAACTGCTCCTGCTCCTCTTCGCGGATATGGTGGAGATATTCGTCCTTCAATCCCGCAAACCGCCGCAGCCAGCCGGACGACGCCATGTCGCGGGCGGCGAGGTCTGCGAGCATGTCGTCGATCTCCTTGTGCTCGGCGATCGCGTGGCGCGCGAAGTCGGTGGTCTCGGGATCGCGCAGCACGCTCGACCACAGCGCCTGTTCTTCGGCCGCCGCATGCGCCTTCAGCTCCTTGGTCAATTCGCGGAACAGCCGCTGGCGGTCGGGCGACTTGCCCTCGGTCTCCTCGATCATCGCCAGCAGCGCGCGATGGCGGTCGTGATCCTCGACCAGGCGGCCGAATATGTCGGCGTCGCCGCGGAATTTCGTCCGCGGCGTGCTGCCGATGCGCGCCGCCACGTCGGGCGCGACCGCCCGGGCTTTCGCGATCGCCTCGCTCTTGGCCTGCTGTTCCGGTTTGCGTTTCGCCGTGCTGCGGACGGCTGCTCGTGCGGTCATTCCACCCTCCCATCATGGCACCCGCGACGCTGCGCGGGCGAAAGGCTTTCGGCGATTGCCGAACGCTCTTTCAACGCCGGTTCGGGCAAGCGGTTCCGGATCGGGCGGGCCCTGCTGTTCGGCGGTCAGCCCAGTTCCCCGTCCGCCCACGGCCACGGCCGTTCGCGGAACCATTTGGTGATGATATATTTGCGCCCCTTGCGCACCTTCATCCCGTGGTGGAGCGTGTCGGGGTTCGGGGTGCCGTCGGCGCGGACATTGTTCCACGCGAGCAGCTTGCCGGTTTCGGGCTGGTGCAGCTTGCCGGTGGCGAGGAAGCGCGTCGCGCCGCCCGCCGCGGGTTCGTTGAGGTAGATCATCAGCGTCCAGCTTCGCTGGCCGGGCACCGCGCAGAAGGTTTCCCAATCGGCGCCGTGCGGATCGAAATAGTCGGTGTGCGCCTTGAACTCCTCGCCGACGTCGTAGCGCTGGCCCTGCAGCGGCTCGCCATATTCGGGCGCGATGCCGGTGAGATCGTGGAGTCGCCGGTTGACCGCGGCGACCAGCGGGTCGCGATGATTGAGGTCGCAGGTCGAACTGGTGCGAAACGCCGTGTCGCCGTTGGGGTCGGCGATGGTCGAGGGATGCGCCCCCGCATCGATCCGCTCGACCAGCGCGGCGCAGGTCTCGGCATCGAGGAAATGCGGCAGCATGAACTGCGCAAGCTTCGGGCTCGGCGCGCGCCGGATGCCGGGCACCACGGCCAGCCGCTCGGCGGTGCGGTCGGCGCCGGAGGTCGCCATGTCGACATGCTCGTTTCCAGCCATGCCGCGGCTTTTACCGGCCGCGGTGCCCGCGAACAATGCTTGACGAACAGCGGTCCCCCGCCTATCGCCGCGCGCTGTCGATGGCGTTACGCCCGGCATGTGGCGATCGTAGCTCAGTTGGTTAGAGCACCGGTTTGTGGTACCGGGGGTCGTGGGTTCAAGTCCCATCGGTCGCCCCAGCTTTTTAAGAACTTAGCTCGAAAAATACCGGGAGCCTAAGGTTCAAATGAACCCGCTTTCACGGCTGCTGACGAGTGTTCCGGCGGCCGCCGGGGAGACTTCGCATGCATCACAAGCGCGGCAGATCCCGAAACCAGCGGGCCGGTTGCAAACTTTGCAAGCCGTGGAAGGTCAACGGCATCTCGGCTCTGGCCTATGGCAGCGAAAAGTTCGGCGATCATGCCCGGCGCATGGCCGCGCGGCGCGCGATGGCCGATGTGTGAGCCGACCGCGCGCCCTCGGACGCAAAACGGCGTGACTTTACACCTCTGTTTCTTTATTACGCATATGCGTAATTTTTGAATATGAGGTTCTGCCATGTCCGCCGTCTGGGATTTTGCCGATTTCGACGATCATGAACATGTCCACATGTTCCGAGATCGGGCGAGCGGCCTGACGGCGGTCGTTGCGGTGCATTCGACGCATCTCGGCCCCGGTGCTGGCGGAGTGCGATACTGGCGCTATCCCGACAAGGCGGATGCCATCGTCGATGCGCTGCGGCTGTCGCGCGGCATGAGCTACAAGAATGCGATGGCGGGCCTGCCGCTGGGCGGCGGCAAGGGTGTGATCCTGGCCGAGGAAGGGCAGGCGAAGAGCCCCGAACTGCTCGCGGCCTTCGGCCGTGCGGTCGAATCGCTCGGCGGCGCCTATGTCACGGCCGAGGATGTCGGCATGTCGGTCGCCGACATGGTCGAGATCGCGCGCGCGACACGCCATGTCAGCGGCCTTCCGGCGGCTGGCGACAAGGTGGGCGGCAACCCGAGTCCGCTGACCGCGCTCGGCGTCTATCTGGGCATCAAGGCGGCGATTCGCGAAAAGCTGGGCGTCGACAGCGCCAGCGGCGTGCGCGTCGCGGTGCAGGGCGTCGGCAGCGTCGGCGCCGGGGTCGCGCGACGGCTGGCGGCCGAGGGCGCGGTGCTGACGCTGGCCGACGTCGACCTCGCCCGCGCGAAGGCGCTTGCCGAGGAACTGGGCGCCGACCTTGCCGATTCGGCGGCGATCATGGAGGTCGAGGCCGACGTGCTGAGCCCCAATGCGCTCGGCGCGATCCTGACCGAGGAGAGCATCGGGAAACTGAAGGTGTCGATCGTCGCGGGCGCCGCGAACAACCAGCTCGCGACCGAGGCCGACGGCCAGCGCCTGCACGATCGCGGCATCGTCTATGCGCCCGACTATGTGATCAACGCCGGCGGCATCATCAACGTCGCGCTCGAATATCTGGGGCAGGGCAGCCATGAGGAAGTCGAGCGCCGCATCGGACAGATTCCGGGACGGCTCGCGGATATCTGGGCCGAGAGCCGGGCCAGCGGCACCCCCGCGTCGGACGTCGCCGACCGTATGGCGCAGGCGCTGATCGGACGCGGATAGACCAACGCCGCCCCAGCGAACGCCGGGGCCGCTTGCAACCGTTACGCCATGCCGATAGCGGCCCCGGCTTTCGCTGGGCGACGATTGCCGGCTGGCGCGGCCTATGATTTCCGCTAAGCCAGCGCGCGATGAAGCGGCATTTCTTTCTTGTCAGCGGCTGGGCTTCGTTGGGCCTCGGCGCGCTGGGGGCCTTCCTGCCGCTGCTGCCGACGGTGCCCTTCGTCATTCTGGCCGCCTTCTGCTTCGCGCGCTCGTCGCCGCGGCTCGAAAGCTGGCTGATCACGCATCCGCGCTTCGGCCATCACATCGTCGCGTGGCGCGAAAAGGGCGCGATCAGCCGCCGGGGCAAGCTCGCCGCGACCGCGGCCTTCGCGTTCAGCATCGTGCTGGCGGCGATCTTTTCGCCATGGCCGTGGGTGATGGCACCGGTGATCGCCGCCGCCGTCACCGGAAGCTGGATATGGACGAGGCCGGAAGCATAGCTCCCGGCCTCGCCGATTTTCCATCCGGCCGCGCGGTCAGAAATCGACCGACACGCGCCCATAGACGAAGCGCCCGCTGAACCCGAACGGCGAGAAGGACGAATAGGGCAGGAAGCTGTTGTTCGCGCCATAATCGACCCCGTTCACCAGCCCGAAGGGCAGGCGGTCGGGATATTCGTCGAGCAGGTTGTTCGCGCCGACCGCGATCTGCACCGGCTGGACCGGGCGGAAGCGGACTTCCAGATCGACCACCCACTTCGGCGACAGCGTGATGTCGCCCGGCGCGTCGCCCGCCGCGATGCGGATGTCGTCGCGGATCGCGGGATTGTTGAGCGTGACGGGGTTGCCGTCGGCCGCCACGGCCGTCACGCTGTCGGGCAGGAACACCTTGCCGTAGCGATTGGCGTTCAGCGTCATGCCGAACTTGCCGATGTCCCACGTCAGTCCGGCGTTGAACTTGTTGCTCGGCTGACCGTCGGTCAGACGCAGCGATTCCTGCCGCGCGAACAGGCGCTGCGCGGTGAAGGCGCTGAAGACGCGGCGATCGGTGATCTTGGTGTCGTTCAGATTATAGCCGACGTTCAGGCGCAGCGTGCCGAGACCGAAATCGGGAACGCGATAGCTGCCGACGATGTCGAGACCCTGCGTACGCGTGTCGACGCCGTTGACGAAGAAGCGCGCCGACGTTCCCGGAACATTGGCGGCCTGCAGAAGCGCCAGGACGTCCGCTCCCGACAGCGTCTCGGTCAGCGTGATGCGGTCCTTGATCTTGATCCGGTAGTAATCGACCGTCACGTTCAGCCCCGGCACCATGTCGAACACCAGGCCGCCGCCGAAGTTGACCGACTTTTCGGGCTTGAGCGGCTGCGCGCCGAGCGCGATCGCGATCGGCGACGAGACGGGGAAGGTGCCGACTTCGACCAGCGTTCCGCCCTGGCTGATCGTCGAGGTGGTCGAGAAATACTGCTGCGCCATGCCCGGGGCACGGAAGCCGGTCGAGACCGATCCGCGCAGGGCGAGGCCGTCGACGGGCTCGAAGCGCGCCGCCAGCTTGCCGTTCACCGTATCGCCGAAATCGGAGAAATGCTCATAGCGGCCAGCAGCCTGCACGTTGAACATGTCGCTGAGGTCGGCGTCGAGCTCGACATATCCCGCGAAGCTGTCGCGCGACTTGTCGACCGCCGAGCTGGGCATGAAGCCGCCGAACACCTGCGACCCGACACCGGCGCCGTTGGTGTAGAAATAGGGGCCGACTGCATAGCTGGCCGGTTCGCCCGCGACGATCTTGTAATTCTCGTTCCGCCACTCGGCGCCAAGCGCCAGCGACGTATCGCCGAAGCCGAGGTCGAGGTCGCGCTGGGCGTCGAAGTTCACCGCCATCTGGCCGTAGCGCATGCCGCCCGCGTCGAACTTGCGCGGGCTATGATTGCCGCCGAGCGAGACGTTGACGGTGTTCTCCACGCCATAGTCGAGGCGGTTCGAGCCATAGCCGAATGACAGGTCGAGGTTCCAGCCGCCCGCCATGCCGCGCAGCCCGCCGGTGAAGGCGATGTCGCGGATTTCGCTGGTGATATAGGGCAGATAGCCGTCGGCGTAGATCGGCGCGCCGCCATTGTCCCAGTCGGCGTTGCGCGGGTCGAGCGCGCGGCGATAGAAGCCCGCGCCATTGCCGTCGCGCACGCCATAGCTGCCGAAGCTGTAGAGCTCCCAATCGGCGCCCACGTCCATGCCGGCATTGTAGAAGAAGTTCATGTCCTTCGATTCGCCGTCGCCGAAACGGTGCCAGTAACGGTCGATCGTCACTTCGCGCGGATCGCCCGCCGCCGCATAGTTGCGGCGCAGGTCGGCGCCCGAGCGGTTCGTCGGCGAGCGGTCCTTATATTCGGCGGTGAAGTTCAGATAGCCGCTGTCGCCGACCGGCAGGCCGATGTTGGTCGCCATGGTATAGGTTTCGCCGTCGCGGCGCTTGCGGTCCTTGCCGGTGAAGCTGATCGCCGGATTGTCCGACGCGCCGGTGGTCGGCAGCACGTTCGCGACCTGCTCCACGTCCTCCATCGTCGTGATATATTTGCCGTAGCTGATCTGTGCGCGGCCGCCGACGCTCTTCTTGAGCTGGACGTTGATGACGCCCGCGATCGCGTCGGAGCCATATTGCGAGGCGGCGCCGTCGCGCAGCACCTCGATCCGCTCGATCGCGAGCGGCGGAATCGTGTTCATGTCGACACCCGCCGAACCGCGGCCGACCGAACCGTTGAGGTTGAGCAGCGACGACAGGTGGCGGCGCTTGCCGTTGACCAGCACGAGCACCTGGTCGGGCGCAAGACCGCGCAGCGTCGCCGGGCGCAGCGAGTCGGTGCCGTCGGTCAGCGACGGCTGCGGGAAGTTGAACGAGGGGACGAGTTGGCCCAGCAGGCGGTTGGTTTCGGTCGAACCGCTGTTCTGGAGCGAATCGCTCGAAATGACGTCGATCGGCACCGTGCTGTCGGCGATGGTGCGGTCGGTGCGGCGCGTGCCGGTGACGATGATCGTCGCGCTGTCGGCGGCTTCGTCGGCCCCCTCTTGCGCGAAGCCGGGCGTGGTCCAGCCGCCCGCGACGAGCGCGGCGGCGAGGGCGAAGGTGGAGAGCTGAGTGGAGAGCTGAGTGGTACGCATGGTTTTCCCCTGTCGTTGCGGGTCCGTCGGGCCCGATCCGCTGCCAGATTGGGAGGGAGGCGGGCGGTTTCCACCCATGGTTTGAAGAATCGGGCTGATTTTCCGTGCTTTTGTCGGAATTGTTGCAAATTTGACACAGGTGGCCCGCGCCTTGATCTTCATGGCCGGACCGGAACGGCTTCGGCGCGGCAGCGAAAGCGGCGCGCATAGCGAGCAAATCGGCCGCCGCGGCCACCTACAGGCTGGACCGGCGTTGCCGGCTCGCCTAAGGCTTCGCGCGCCATGCACGCCTATGCCAATCCGACCCGTTTTCTGGCGATCGCGCGTCCGCTGACGCCGTGGCTGCTGGGGCTTGGCGTCGTGCTGTTGCTTGCCGGGGCCTGGGCTGGGCTGGCGGTGGTTCCCGGCGAGGCGAAGCAGGGTGAGACCGCGCGGATTCTCTATGTCCATGTCCCCGCCGCATGGCTCGGCATGGGGGGGTGGACCGCGCTCGCGGTCAGCGGGCTCGTGCAGCTCGTCTGGCGCCACCCGCTCGCGGGGATCGCGGCGCGCGCCATCGCGGTGCCGGGGATGCTGTTCACCGCGCTCTGCCTCGCGACCGGGTCGATCTGGGGCAAGCCGACGTGGGGAACCTGGTGGGAATGGGACGGGCGGATGACCTCGATGCTCGTCCTCCTCTTTCTCTATGCGGGCTTCATCGCGCTGACGATGGGCGATGCCGGTGGGAATGGGGGCCAGCGGCAGGGCGGATCGCTGTCGCGCGGCGCCGCCGTCTATGCGCTGGTCGGGGCGATCAACATCCCGATCATCAACCGCAGCGTCGTGTGGTGGAACAGCCTGCACCAGGGACCGAGCATCACGGTGCGCGGATCGAGCATCGACGGTGCGCTGCTGTGGCCGCTGGGCTTGACCTTGCTGGGTTTTTCGTTCCTGTTCGGGGCGATCGTGCTGATGCGGATGCGGCGGATCATCGCCGACAACCGCGTCGCGGCGCGGCTGCGGCGGCTCGCCGACGACGAAGGGAGCGGGGTGTGACCGGGGTCATCAGCGGAAGCGGCCAATGGGCCTATGTCGTCGCCGCCTATGCGCTGACCGCGCTGTTGATCGCGGCGGTGCTGGGGCATAGCTGGCGCGCGATGCGCAAGGCCGAACGCCGCAGCGACGCGCTACGCAGGGATCGGACATGAAAGCGAAGCATCAACGATTGATCCTGGCGCTGGTCGCGCTGGTCGGCGTCGCGGGGGCCGGGGTGCTCGCCGCGAGCGCGCTGCGCGACGAGGCGGCCTATTTCCGCACGCCGACGGAGGTTGCGGCGGGCGCCGCCGCCACCGGCGAGGCGATGCGGCTCGGCGGCATGGTCGCGTCGGGCAGTCTCCGGCGGCAGCCCGACGGGCTGACGATCCGTTTCGTCGCCACCGATGGCGAAGCGTCGGTGCCGGTCGAATACAAGGGCATCGTCCCCGACCTGTTCGCCGAGGATTCGGGGATGATTGCCGACGGCCGGATGCGCGCCGACGGCGTCTTCGTCGCCGACCGCATCCTCGCCAAGCATGACGAGCGCTATGTCCCGCCGCAGATGAGCCACCCGCCCAAGACCGGGAAAGCGGCGCCGGCGGCATGAGGGTCTCTCGAATCCCGTCATTGCGAGCGGAGCGAAGCAATCTCCGGCATGCGGCCTGCCATGGCGATGGCGGGAGATCGCTTCGTCGCTGCACTCCTCGCAACGACGAGCTTCGGACAGGCGGGCCGGCGCGATGATCGCCGAACTCGGCCTGGCCCTGTTGTGGATCGCGGCGGCGCTGGCCTGCCTGTCGCTGGTCGCGGCGATCGTCTATCTGCGCAGCGGCAAGGGCGAACTCGCGGCGCTGGTGCGCCCGGCCAGCGTCGCGCAGGGTGCGCTGACCGCCGCGGCCTTCGGCGTGCTGATCGCGCTGTTCGTGCGGTCCGACATGTCGGTCGAACTGGTCGCGCGCAACAGCCACAGCCTGAAACCGATGCTGTTCAAGGTCGCGGGCGCGTGGGGCAATCACGAAGGATCGATGCTGCTGTGGCTGACGATCCTCGGCCTGTCGGGCGCGCTTGTCGCGCTGTTCGAGAAGCGGCTGCGCGAGGATACGCTGATCGCGACGCTCGCGGCGCAGGCGGCGCTCAGCCTCGGCTTCTTCGCCTTCCTGCTGTTTTCGTCGAACCCGTTCAAGCGGCTGCCCGTCGCGCCGCCCGATGGGCAGGGGCTCAATCCGCTGCTCCAGGATCCCGGCCTCGCCTTCCACCCGCCGACGCTCTACATCGGCTATGTCGGCCTGTCGGTCGCGTTCAGCTTCGCGGTCGGCGCGCTGGTGACGCGCGAGATCGGGCCGGCCTTCGCGCGCGCGATGCGGCCATGGGTGTTGGGGAGCTGGATCTTCCTGACGCTGGGAATCACCGCGGGCAGCTATTGGGCCTATTACGAACTCGGCTGGGGCGGCTGGTGGTTCTGGGATCCGGTCGAAAATGTGTCGCTGATCCCGTGGCTCGCGGGCGCGGCGCTGCTCCATTCGGTCAGCGTCACCGCGACGCGCAACGCGCTGCGCGCCTGGACGGTGATGCTCGCGGTGATCGCCTTCTCCATGTCGATGGTCGGCACCTTCATCGTGCGCTCCGGCCTGCTCACCAGCGTCCACAGCTTCGCCGTCGATCCCGAACGCGGCACCTTCCTGCTCGTGCTGATGGCGCTCTACATCGGCGGCGCGCTGACGCTTTTCGCCTTTCGCGCCGGGGCGGTCGCCGAGGGCAAGAAATTCGCGCTGCTCAGCCGTGAAGGCTCGCTCGTCATCAACAATCTGCTGCTCACCACCATCCTCGCGCTGGTGCTGCTCGGCACGCTCTACCCGATCGTCGCAGAGGCGATGGGGGAGAAGATTTCGATCGGGCCGCCCTATTACAATCGCGTCGCCGGGCCGCTGGCGCTGATCCTCTGCCTCGTCATGGTGGCGGGGCCGCTGCTCAACTGGCGCCGCGACGACGGCCGGAAGCTGTGGTCGCGCTTGCCCGCGGCGGTGCTGGCCGGGGCGGCGGTGCTGTTCGGGCTCGTCCTGTTCGGCGGCCATGTCGGCGTGCTGCCGCTGCTCGGCATGACGGTCGCGGCGGTCGTCGGCGTGGCGAGCCTCGCCCCGCTGTGGGGCCGCAACCTGCGCCGCACGCCGTTGCCGACCTGGGGAATGGTGATCGCGCATTTCGGCGTCGCGGTCGCGCTGGCGGGAATGGCCGCCGAAAGCGCCTTCATCAAGGAACGGCTCGTCGCGGCGGCGCCGGGCGAGACGGTCAAAGTCGGTGATTTCGCGGTGAAATTCGTCGGCGTGCAGCCGGTCGCCGGGCCGAATTACACCGCGATCGAGGGCACGCTCGTCGCCACGACGTCTTCGGGCGACAGCTTCACGATGCGCCCGGCGGCGCGGACCTTTCCCGGGCTGATGGGCACGCCGCCGACCGAGACGAACGAGGCGGCGTTGCTGACGCGGCCGGGGGGGCAGCTTTATGCGGTGCTGGGGCAGCCGGTGACCGATGCCGACGGCCGCGCCGACCGCTACCAGCTTCGGCTGTGGTGGAAACCGCTGGTGTGGTGGATATGGCTGGGCGGAGGGCTGATCGCCGTCGGCGGGACGCTGGCGCTGCTCGGCCGCGCGCAGTTGCTCGCGCTATGGCGCGCCCGGCGCGCGCGCAGGAAACAGGAGCGGTTCGCATGAGGTCGCGCTGGGTGCTGTTCGTTCCGCTGGCGATCATGGGGCTGCTGTTCGGCGCCTTCGTCTATCGGCTGGTGACGCCCAACGACACGCTGATCCGGTCGCAGTGGATCGACAAGCCGATGCCGCTGTTCGACCTGCCGCCCGCGACCGCGGGGGTCGAGGGGCTGAGGAGCAGCCAGCTCGCCGACGGGCGGCCGCGGCTGGTCAACGTCTTCGCAAGCTGGTGCATCCCCTGCCGCGCCGAGGCGCCGCAGCTCGAAGCGCTGAAGGCGGCGGGGGTGCCGATCGACGGCATCGCGATCCGCGACCGGCCGGAGGATGTCGCGGCCTTCCTGCGCGAGAACGGCAATCCGTTCGACCGCATCGGTGCCGACATGCAGAGCAGCGTCCAGATCGCGCTCGGATCGTCGGGGGTGCCCGAAACCTTCCTGATCGACGGCAAGGGCATCATCCGCGAGCAGATTCAGGGCGTGATCCTTGCCGAGAATGTGCCCGAGATCGTCGCCAGGCTGGAGGCGATGAAATGAGCGCCCGTCTGCTGCTGCTGCTGGCGGCGCTTTTCGCGTTCCCCGCCATGGCGCAGGACCGCCTGCCGCCCGCGCCCTATGCCTATCAGCAGCTCGCCGACCCCGCGCAGGAGGCGCAGGCGAAGGCGCTGATGGAAACGCTGCGCTGCCTCGTCTGCCAGGGCCAGTCGATCGCCGACAGCGACGCGCCGCTGGCCGGCGACATGCGGCACGAAGTGCGCAGCAAGATCGCCGCGGGCGAAAGCCCCGATGCGATCCGCACCTGGCTGATCGCGCGCTACGGCAATTGGGTCAGCTATGACCCGCCCTTCGACGCCGCGACCGCGCTGTTGTGGCTGGGGCCGCTGCTGTTCCTCGCGCTCGGCGGCTGGCTGGCCTTCGGCCGTTTCCGCCGCGGTACGGATGAAGAGGGGGGCGAGGCGTGATCTGGCTGTGGCTCCTGCTCGTCGCGGCGGTGACGGCCGGGGGAATCGCCTGGTTCGGCCGGGTGCCCGCCGCGGCGCGGCCGCTCGCGGCGGCGGCGGTGATGCTGGGGCTCGCGGGCTATGCGTTGCAGGGCAGCCCGGCGCTGCCGGGCAAGCCGGTGGCGGCGCCCGAGGAGCCCGACGGATTCGGCGAGGCGATCACCGACCGGCGGCAGGGGATGGCCGACCGCTTCGGCCCCGCCGCGCAGTGGCTCGCGATGTCGGACGGCTTCGCGCGCACCGGCAAGACCGCGCTGGCGGCGCAAACGCTCGAGAAAGGGCTGCAGAAATATCCCGACAATGTCGACCTGTGGGTTGGGCTGGGCAACGCGCTCGTCGCGCACGGCGGCGGGATGATGTCGCCCGCCGCCGCGCTTGCCTTCGACGAGGCGGCGAAGCGCGATCCGACCCACCCGGCGCCGCCCTTCTTCGCCGGGCTCGCGATGGCGCAGAGCGGCGACCTGCGCGGGGCCGATGCGGTGTGGAGCGGGCTTCTCGCCCGCTCGCCGGCCGATGCGCCGTGGCGCGCCGACCTCGAAATGCGGCTGGACCAGCTGCGCCGCGCGATGGGGCCGCAGCTGCCGTCCGAAGCCGGGAACGGGCCGTGATTTCGATGCTATTCGACCGCAACGGGCTCGTCTAAAGGCGGCGGCATGACTGCTGAGTCGCAACAGGCGGCGGGGATGACCGGCATGGCCGTCGAAGGAGACGCGGGTGCCGGCCACGCGCCGCACGGGCACGCCGGCGACGGCCGGATCAAGCTGGCCGTCGGCGCGATCGGCGTCGTTTTCGGCGACATCGGCACCAGCCCGCTCTACGCGTTTCGCGAAACTTTCGCCGGGCATCATTCGATCGACGCCGACCGGCTGCACATCTATGGCGTGCTCAGCCTGGTCTTCTGGTCGATGATGCTGGTCGTCACCTTCAAATATGTGCTGACGATCATGAAGGCCGACAACAAGGGCGAGGGCGGCAGCCTCGCGCTGCTGGCGCTGATCAGCCGCTCGTCGGGCGAGGCGCGCTGGACCTGGCCGATCGTGCTGCTGGGGGTGTTCGCGACCGCGCTCTTCTATGGCGACAGCATGATCACCCCCGCTATGTCGGTGCTCTCGGCGACCGAGGGGCTGAGCTATGTCAACGAGGGGTTCGAGCCTTATATCGTGCCGATCGCGCTGGCGATCCTGATCGGCATCTTCGCGCTGCAATCGCGCGGGACGGCAAAGGTCGGGGCGCTGTTCGGCCCGATCATGCTCGCCTATTTCCTGATGCTCGCGGTGCTGGGCGTGACGCATATCGTCGATCATCCGTCGATCATCCTGCACACGATCAACCCGATCAATGCGCTGAAATTCTTCTATTACGACGGGTTCACCGCCTTCATCGCGCTCGGCGCGGTCGTCCTCGCGGTGACGGGGGCAGAGGCGCTCTATGCCGACATGGGCCATTTCGGCCGCGCGCCGATCGGCCTGTCGTGGCTCTGCTTCGTGCTGCCGGCGCTGATGCTCAACTATATGGGGCAGGGGGCGATGGTGCTCGAGGCCGATCTGGGACAGCGGCTCGGGCTGATCCAGGATCCCTTCTTCCTGATGATGCCCGAAGGCTGGCGCATTCCCGTCGTGATGCTGGCGATCGCCGCCACGATCATCGCCAGCCAGGCGGTGATCTCCGGCGCCTTCTCCCTGACCCAGCAGGCGATCCAGCTCGGTTTCATCCCGCGCCTGCGCGTCGAACATACCAGCGCTTCTGCGGCGGGGCAGATCTATATCCCGGTCGTGAACTGGTTCCTGATGACGATGGTCATCATCCTCGTCCTCTTCTTCGGATCGTCGAGCAATCTTGCCGCGGCCTATGGCATTGCGGTGACCGGCGCGATGTTCATCGACACCTGTCTGATGTGCGTCGTGCTGTTCATGCTGTGGAAGTGGCCGGCGTGGAAGGCGGTGCCGCTGCTCGTGCTGTTCTTCGTCGTCGACATCGCCTATTTCGCCGCCAACCTGATCAAGGTTCCCGACGGCGGCTGGGTGCCGCTGGCGATCGGCCTCAGCATCTTCACCATGCTTACCACCTGGTCGCGCGGGCGCAAGCTGATGCAGCAGCGGATGGCCGAAGGCGCGATGCCGATCCCGGTGTTCGTGAAGTCCGCCGCCGACAGCGCGACGCGTGTCCCCGGCACCGCGGTGTTCATGACCTCCACCGCCGACGGGGTGCCGCACGCGCTGCTCCACAACCTCAAGCACAACAAGGTGCTGCACGAACGGATCATCCTGCTGACGGTCAAGATCGCCGACGTGCCCTTCGTGAAGGAGGAGAATTCCTGCCTGCTCGAGGATCTGGGCAAGGGCTTCCACCGGCTGGTGCTGAACTATGGCTTCATGCAGCCCGTCGACGTGCCCGCGGCGCTGAAGCGCGTCACCAGTTGCGGCGGCGAATTCCGGATGATCGAGACCAGCTTCTTCCTGTCGCGCCAGACGCTGATCGCGGCGAGCAAGCCCGGCATGCCGATCTGGCGCGAGAAACTGTTCGCGTGGATGCTGCGCAATTCGGAAAGCGCGATGGAATATTTCCGCCTACCGACCAACCGCGTCGTCGAACTGGGCAGCCAGGTCGCGATTTAGATTCTGTCCTGTTTGGACGTGCGCGGCCCCGATCGGTCAGGGCTGAACCCGATGATAGGCGACGTGGGGCTGCGAGGAGAAGGACAAGCGCCAGCGTCCGTCCTCGCCATAAAAGCGCAATTGTTCATAAGGGCCGCCCGCACGCGCGCCGGTGACCTGTTCGAACAGCAGCGGGCCGATCCGTTCCCAATAGGTCGTCGATTTCTGGCGCGTGACGGTGATCGCATCGGCGCCCGCGGCGCTGATCCAGAGGTCGCGGTCGGGTTTGACGGGGACATTATAGTTACGCCGGTTGGTGCGATAGGCACCGACCGGCACGACCTCGCCCGCGGGCGCGGCGGCGCGCGGCGCCGGCTTTTGCGGAAAGATCCGGCCGATCAGCGCGTCCGTCAATTCGGTACGCGCGCCATAACTGCCCGGCCCGCCGGTTTCGGACACGAAGATGCCGAGGCCGGCTTCAGGGGCGAGGATCAGGCGCGAATGGAAATCGACGGTATTGCCGCCATGGCCGACGAGGCGCGGTCCGGCGTTGCGAATGACGAAGAAGCCGTGCGCCATGCCGGGCAGGCCGGGGGCATTGGCATGCGAATCGCGCATCAGCAGCGCGACCGATTCGGGTTTCAGGATTCGCGCCGCGCCGATCGCGCCGCCGTTCAGCATCGCCATCATGAACCGCGCCACATCGGGGGCGCTTGCGGTTCCCGAACCGCCGGGCATGATCTGGCTGTACAGCTCGAACGGCTTTGCGACAAAACGCCCGTCCCTGAGCCGATAGCCCTTGGCCACGCGCGGGGCGAGCGGGGCGGGCAGGGGCTCGCGAAAGCTCGCCGATTCCATGCCGAGCGGCGCGAAGAGGTGGCGTTCGGCATAGTCGGCGAAGGGTTCGCCCGAAACCCGCTCGACGATATAGCCGGCCAGCGCCGCGCCATAGTTGGAATAGGATATCTTGGTGCCCGCGGGCCACAGCCGTTGCGGGACATGCGCTTTC
This sequence comes from Sphingopyxis sp. 550B, assembly GCF_057401805.1. Lineage (NCBI taxonomy): Bacteria > Pseudomonadati > Pseudomonadota > Alphaproteobacteria > Sphingomonadales > Sphingopyxidaceae > Sphingopyxis > Sphingopyxis sp. 550B. The sequence continues at coordinate 2,443,566 of NZ_CM171610.1, forward strand.
AGCCAATCGCCATAGGGGACGAGTTCGTCGACCGACCGTGCGGTGATTCTGCCCGTATCGCTCATGCCCGGCGTATGCGCCATCAGATCGCGCACCCGGATCGGCTGCCCTTCGAACGGCGGGATGGGAAAGTCGATATAGTCGTTCACATCGGCATCGAGGCTGACGCGGCCGGCCTCGACCTGCTGCATCAGCGCCGCCCAGGTGAACAGCTTGGACACGGAGGCCAGCCGGAACAGGGTCCGTTGCGGGTCCACCGGGACGCCCTGGTCGACGTCCGCGAAGCCATAGCCCCGCGCGAGCAGCACGCGGCCTTGATGAACGACGATGACGACCGCGCCCGCAACCTCGCGCGTCGCGATCTGCTGGGCCATCACGCCATCGATGAAATCGGCGAGGCCGGCGAGTTGCTCCGTCGGGACGTTATAGGCGGTTTGCGGCGACGTCTGGGCAAAAGCTGCCGACGGCAGGCCGAGGGAGCCGAGCAGCGCGGCGCCAAGGGTGGCGTGCCAAATCCAGCGTCGCGACATGAAGGAACCTCTCTGGCGAACGAAAATATCCGTCGAGCGAAGGCTGGCAATCGAAACAATGCCGATGGGGTATAGGTCGACGCTATGCTGCGGGACGATGACCTGCCGCGCGGCGGCGGATTAACTTGTCGACAGGATCGCAATTAGCATTTGATCAAGGGCGCCCGTCCTGCGATGCCCGGTGCGATCGACGAAGGCCGGCGCGGCGATGGATGGCGACGACAACAGCAATGAAGGGGTCAAGGGGCTGGTTGCGGCTGGTCCCTTTGCGCTGATCGTCGCGCAGGGTTTCGGACGCCGGTCGCCGGCCGAGATCGAGCGCGCGCTGCGTCACATGGGCCTGCGGCCGGAGGGCGTTGCGGCGGACGGACAAGGCGGGCTGCTGGCGACGGGGCCCGACGCGCCGACATTCCACCTGAGGCTCGGCGCGACGGAACTGGTCGCCGCACCGGCGGGTGCGCCTGCGCTCGATTTTGCCGATCCCGACGCGCCGGCGACCAGCCAGCTTGCGGCAGGGCTGCCGCCCGACTGGCGCGGGGCCGGGCGATGCTGGGCGTTCGTCGCGGCCGGCGGCGCGACCCCATCCGCCGGGGGCGGTCAGGCCACGCGCATGCGCGAACTGTTCAAGACGCTGGTGCTGCTGATCGACCTGTTCGACGCCAGCCACATCTTCTGGTCCCCCGCACGGCTGTGGTCCGACGCCCCGCAGTTCCGCGCCGCGGTTGCCGAGATGCTGACGAGCGGCATGCCGCCCGTCCTGCACCTCGTCGCCTTTCGCCGGCACGAAACGGCGCGCGGCGCGCATGTCGGGACGCGCGGGCTCGCCGCCTTTGCCGGGCAGGAACTCACCGCCGCGATCCCGGCCGGCTGGACGGTGGCGGACATGGTGCGGCGGCTGGCGCGTCTCGCGCTCGACATCATGGTCAACGGCCCGATCCTCGAAACGCAGCGGGCGCGCGGGCTGCAACAGGGCGAATGGGTCGATCTGTCGCCGCGCCTCGATGCCGATCGGGGACATGCGGTGGTGGACGTCGCCTTCGACCGCGGCGGCTGAGGCCGCGTTGCGGTGCGATTCGCGGCGATGGCGCGGGGCGCCGCCGCCGCGGCCCGGTTTCCAGCGCCATCACCTGCTGCCCGTCCTGCTGCTCCGCCGCCCGCAGATGGCGGCGATGCTTGACTGCCTGCGCGCCGAGGGCTTCCTGCTCCAGCGCTTCGACCTCAACGGCCTGATGCTGCCGGCGAGCGAGGGCGGCGCGCTGTCGTCGGGCCACGCGCTGCATCGCGGGCCGCACCCCGGCTACAGCGACGTGATGGTCGCGCGGGTCGAGCGTATCCGCGCCCATTTCGCCGTGCAGGCGCCCGGCGACCCGATCGCGGCGCGGCGGACCGCGGTGATGCGGCTGCGACTGCTGCAGGATACGGCGCGGCGCGCGCTGACCGACCGGCATGGTGCCGGCTTCTGGCTCAACCGGCGCGATCCTATGCGGATTTTCGCCGATCGCCCCTATCTAGACGACGCGATCGGGCGGCTGTTCGGCGGCGGGGTCAGCCGATGACCTTGCCCTGCAATTCGCGCCACGCCTCCCGATATTGATCGGTCAGTTCGGCGACGAAATCGGCGGCGGGGCGCACCGCGCGCACCGACCCGATTCCCTGGCCGGACCCCCAGATGTCCTTCCACGCCTTGACCTTGGTATTGCCGCCCGAACCGAAGTTCATCGTCTTGAGGTCGCCCTTCGGCAGCGCATCGGGGTCGAGCCCGGCGTTGACGATCGAGCCGCGCAGATAATTGCCGTGGACGCCGGTGAACAGGTCCGAATAGACGATGTCGGCGGCGCGCCCCTCGACGATCCCGGCCTTGTATCCGGCGTCGGCGTTCGCCTCGGCGCAGGCGATGAAGGCGCTGCCGATATAGGCGAGATCGGCGCCGCAGGCCTGCGCGGCGAGGATCGAGCGGCCGTGCGCGATCGCGCCCGACAGCGCGACCGGCCCGTCGAACCATTCGCGGATTTCCTGCACCAGCGCGAAGGGCGACTGGGTGCCGGCATGCCCGCCCGCGCCGGCCGCGACCGGGATCAGCCCGTCGGCGCCCTTCTCGACCGCCTTGCGCGCGAAGCGGTCGTCGATGACGTCGTGAAGCGTGATGCCGCCCCAGTTATGGACCGCCTGGTTCAGCTCCTCGCGCGCGCCGAGCGAGGTAATGGTGATCGGCACCTTCCACTTCTCGCAGGTCGCGATATCGGCTTCGAGCCGGTCGTTCGAGCGATGGACGATCTGGTTGACCGCGAACGGCGCCGAGGGACGGTCGGGATTGTCGCGATCCCACGCCGCCAGTTCCTCGGTGATGCGGTGGAGCCATTCGTCGAGCAGCGTCTGCGGGCGCGCGTTGAGCGCCGGGAAGCTGCCGACGATTCCCGCCTTGCACTGCGCGATGACGAGGTCGGGGCCCGAGACGATGAACAGCGGCGAACCGATGACGGGCAGGCGAAGGCGGTCAAAAATCGCGGGAAGGGCCATGGGCGTCGCTCTCCGAATAGAGGTTTCGGCTGACCTTAACGTAAACGGAAGGCTGTGCAAGGGGGATCGCGGCCGCCTGTCACAAGTGCGAACCGGTCAGGACTGCGGAGGAACGGCGGCCGGGCGGCCGAGCGCGCGCGGGCGCCGGTCGGGGCCGACGGCGACGAAGATGAAGACCGCCTGCGTCACCTTGTGCCCGTCCTCGGCATGGCGGTCGCGTGCCCAGGCTTCGACCTCGACATGCATGGAGGTCCGCCCGACCTTCATCAGCCGGCCGAAAACCGACACCTCGTCGCCGACGAACACGGGGCGGTGGAAGGCCATGCCCTCCACCGAGACCGTGACCGCCCGGCCGCGCGCGTGGAGCGATGCGACCGAAGACGCGGCCAGGTCCATCTGAGCCATCAGCCAGCCGCCGAAGATGTCGCCATAGACATTGGCGTTGGCGGGCATCGCGGTGACGCGGATCGTGGGCTGGTCCGCGGGCATGGTTTCGTCAGGCATCATAGGCCTCCCGAATCCGCATCCGCTGCGCCGCGGCGACCATCGAGACGAGGGCCGGTCGCACCTCGTCCCACTTGCGCGTCTTGAGCCCGCAATCGGGATTCACCCAGATTTGATCGGGCGGCAGGTGCCGTCCGGCGAGGGTCAGCAGGTCGGTCATCTCGCGCTCGGCCGGAATGCGCGGCGAATGGATGTCATAGACGCCGGGACCGATCTCGTTCGGATAGGCATAGCTTGCGAAGGCCCCGAGCAGCTCCATCTGCGACCGCGCGGTTTCGATCGAGATGACGTCGGCGTCCATCGCACCGATCGCGGGAAGGATGTCGTTGAATTCCGAATAGCACATGTGGGTGTGAATCTGCGTGTCGTCGCGCACGCCGGAGGCCGCGATGCGAAAGCATTCGACCGCCCAGCCCAGATAATGCGGCCATTCGCCGCGGCGCAGCGGCAGCCCTTCGCGCAGCGCCGCCTCGTCGATCTGGACGATCGCGGCGCCCGCGGCCTCCAGGTCCAGCACCTCGTCGCGGATCGCCAGCGCGATCTGGCGGCAGCTCGCTTCGCGTGGCTGGTCGTCGCGGACGAACGACCAGTTGAGGATCGTCACCGGGCCGGTGAGCATGCCCTTCACCGGCCGGTCGGTCTGATCCTGGGCATAGCGCCACCAGTCGACCGTCATCGGCCGCGGACGCGACACGTCGCCATAGAGGATCGGCGGCCGCACGCAGCGCGAGCCATAGCTCTGCACCCAGCCGCTGCGGGTGAAGGCGAAACCGGCAAGCCGTTCGCCGAAATATTGCACCATGTCGTTGCGCTCGAACTCGCCGTGGACGAGGACGTCGAGGCCGATCTCCTCCTGCCACTTGATCGCGGCGCGGGTTTCGACCTTCAGATAGCGGTCATAGGCCGCATCGTCGATTTCGCCCCGAATATGCGCGGCGCGCGCCTTGCGGACCTCCGCCGTCTGGGGAAAGGAGCCGATCGTCGTGGTCGGATAGCGGGGAAGCGGAAGGCGCCGGCGCTGCGCCTCGCGGCGGGCGGCGAAGGGCGCGGCCCGGCGCGCGGCGTCCGCATCGAGCGCGGCAAGGCGCGCGGCGACGGCGGGATCGTGGATGCGGGGCGAGGTCGCCCGGGCGACCGCGGCCATCCGCGACGCCGAAAAGGCGGCGAAGGCGGCATCCTCGCCTTCGTTCAACGCCCTGGCGAGCGCGGCGAGTTCCTCGATCTTTTGCGCCGCGAAAGCCAGCCATTGCGCGATTTCGGGATCGAGCGCGGTTTCGAGCGCTAGATCGACCGGAACGTGGAGCAGCGAACAGGACGGCGCGAGGATCAGGTCGCGCGTCGCCGCCAACTCCTTGAGCCGCCAGTAAAGGTCGGGAAGGTTGGCGCGCCAGATGTTGCGGCCGTCGACGATGCCGAGCGACAGCAGGACGTGCGGCCGCACCTTGTCGAGTGCCGGGCCGAGCTGTTCGGGCGCGCGGACGAGGTCGAGGTGGAGGCCGTGGACGGGCAGTTCGGCGGCGAGGTCCAGATTGTCGCCGAGGCCGCCGAAATAGGGGGTGAGCATCAGGCGCGGCCCCGCCGTCGCCAGCCGCGCATAGGCGCGCTCGAACGCGGCGCGCTGCGCATCGTCGAGATCGAGGACGAGGCAGGGCTCGTCGATCTGCACCCAGTCGGCGCCCTGTTTCGCCAGCCGCGCGAGAATCTCGGCATAGGTGTCGAGCAGCGCGGGAAGCAGGGCGAGCGGTTCGACCGCCTTGCCTTTGGCGAGCATCAGGTAGCTGACCGGGCCGAGCAGCACCGGGCGCGTCTGATACCCCAGCGCCTTCGCTTCGTCATATTCGTCGAAGATCTTGGTCGAGGCGATGCGGAAGGTCTGGCCGGCGGTGAGTTCGGGGACGAGGAAATGATAGTTGGTGTCGAACCATTTTGTCATCTCCTGCGCGGTCGTATCGGCGGCGTGGCCGCACCCGGCGTGCGCCGGATCGCCCTGCGCGCCGCGCGCCATCGCGAAATAGAGATCGGTATCGACCGTCTCGCCGTCCCAGTCGTAGCGCGCGGGGACGGCGCCGATCAGCGCCGAGATGTCGAGCACATGGTCGTAGAGCGAAAAATCGTTCGACGGCAGGATGTCGGCCCCCAGCGCCTTCTGCCGCGCCCAGTGGGCGACGCGCAGGCCGGCCGCCGCCGCATGCAGGTCGGCGAGGGTCGATTTGCCCGACCAGTAGGATTCGAGCGCGACCTTGAGTTCGCGGCGAAGGCCGATGCGGGGAAAGCCTAAAGTGGCGACGCTGACAGTCATTTCGAGCACCTTGCAGGGGGCAAGGGCGACGGACAGACGCGAACGCACGATATCCCGCGTCCGCAGGGCAAGGGTCGGACGCAGCCATGCATGCGGCCTGACCGGGCACCCCGCCGGAGGACGTATCTGACGAGGCAGGTCTCCTGGCTCGCGGGTCGCCGCAGCGGTCTGGCCTTCCCGGTTCCTTGCCGAACCAGTGGCATGATCGACCGCCGCTCGCCGCTTACAGTTGCGGGGGCAGCGCCGGTTTCGCACCGGCTTCCCATCTTCGCTCCGCCCCAGATGCCCGGCGCGAAGAACCTCGACAGCATGCAGAATAGGCGCCGCGACGATCCTGTCAAGCGCTATATAAAGAAATCTTTATATGTGTCTCGCGGCGTGGTGACTGACCCTATCCTAAAAGGCAGTCGCCAGCAGCGCGGCGGTGGCGGCCGCGATCGCCAGCAGGAGCGCGATCTTCGGACCGTGCGAGGCGAGAATATGGGTCCGCCGGCGATCGAAGGGCGGCCCATCGACCTCATGAGAAAGCTCGGGTTCGGGCCGCGTGCGCGCCGCGAAGGTGGGCGGCGATGCGAGGGCGGGGCCGCTGATCCCGCTGGCGAGCGCCAGCTTCTCGAACGCCACTGCCATCTTCTCGCGGTCGAGGTGCCGGTCGATCGCCTCGCGCTCGGGGTCGGGATCGGGCGGCGGCGGCAGGCTTGCGACCCTGCGCTCGATTTCGCGGTCGAGCGCGTGGAGGCGGTCGATCGCCTCGACGATCCGCTGCCGGTCGCTGCTGGCGAGCGCCAGTTCGAGACGGGTCAGCGACAGCGCGCTCGCGCGGCAATATTGCAGGCTCCAGAACAGGTCGCTGCTTCCCCCGTCGGCGGGGAGCGGCCCGGTGGGCGCGGCGGACGCGCTCGGGCCGCTGGCGGACGGGGCCTGGGATGCGTTCACGGGTCCTTCTCCTTCGCCGCCCCCCGGCTGCGCGCATCGGCTTAGGACCAAATGCGCGCGCCGCGAAACGCCGATCGGGCCAGTCGTGACCGGGATGCGGCGGACGGGAGAGGGAAGGGGTGCGCGGAGGCCGGGGCGGCCCGCGCCGCGCCCGCCTCCGCGACCGGATCAGATCGCGTTCGCCGCCGACAGGATCGCGCGCACGCTGGCGGTCGCGACATCGGTGTCGAGACCGCAGCCGAACAGGCTGCGGCCGTCGGGGGTGCGGCATTCGACATAGGCGGCGGCCTGCACATTGCTGCCCTGGCCGATCGCATGTTCCGAATAATCGACGATGTCCATCGCCGGGCCGCCCGATTCGGCCAGCGCGGCGACGACGCTCGACATCAGGCCGTTGCCGCGGCCGCTGATGCTGCGCTCGGCGCCGTCGATGGTCAGCTTGCCCGCGAAGATGCGGTCGGCGCCGCTCTGGCTTTCCGCCCAGCTCACGAGCTGGAAGCGCTTGCCGTCCGCCGCCAGATAATGTCCCTCGAAGGCGGTCCAGATGTCGTCGGCGGTCAGCTCTCGGCTCGTCTGGTCCGCCACCGCCTGGACGATGTGGCTGAAGCTCGCCTGCATTTTCTTCGGCAGCTTCAGCCCCTTGTCCTGTTCGAGCACCCAGGCGACGCCGCCCTTGCCCGACTGGCTGTTGACGCGGATCACCGCTTCGTAGCTGCGCCCCAGATCGGCGGGGTCTATCGGCAGGTAGGGGACTTCCCACTTGTCGTCGTTCTGCCGCTCGCGCGCCGCGAACCCCTTCTTGATCGCGTCCTGGTGGCTGCCCGAAAAGGCGGTGTAGACCAGTTCGCCGCCATAGGGGTGGCGCGGGTGGACCGGCAACTGGTTGCAATATTCGACCGTCTGGATGACCTGATCGATGTCGGAGAAGTCCAGTTCGGGGTCGACGCCCTGCGTGTACATGTTGAGCGCGATGGTGACGAGGCAGGTGTTGCCGGTGCGCTCGCCGTTTCCGAACAGGCAGCCCTCGACGCGGTCGGCGCCCGCGAGCAGGCCGAGTTCGGCCGCCGCGACCCCGGTGCCGCGGTCGTTGTGCGTGTGCAGGCTGATCAGCGCGCGGTCGCGGTTCGGCAGATGCTTGCAGAAATATTCGATCTGGTCGGCATAGATGTTCGGCGTCGCCGCCTCGACCGTCGCGGGCAGGTTGAGGATGATCGGCTTGTCCGCCGTCGGCTGGAGCACGTCCATCACCGCGGCGCAGCATTCGATGCTGAAATCGATCTCCGCGGTCGAGAAGGTCTCGGGGCTGTATTCGAAGCGCCAGTCGGTGCCGGGCAGGCGCGCGGCATTGTCGCGCAGCTGCTTCGCGCCGTCGATGGCGATCTGTTTGATCTCGGGCATCTCCATGCCGAAGACGATGCGGCGCCACGCGGGGCTGACCGCGTTGTAGAGGTGGACGATCGCGGTCTTAGCGCCCGCCAGGCTGTCGAAGCTGGTGCGGATCAGGTCGGCGCGCGCCTGCGTCAGCACCTGCGGCGTGACGTCGTCGGGGATGCGGCCCGAGCGGACGAGGTTCTGGATATAGTCGAAGTCGGTCGCGCCCGAGGCAGGGAAGCCGACCTCGATCTCCTTGAGCCCGCATTTGACGAGCAGGTCGAAGAAGCGCGTCTTCTTTTCGGCGTCCATCGGATCGATCAGCGCCTGGTTGCCGTCGCGCAGATCGGTCGAGAGCCAGATCGGGGCCTTGGTGATCGTGCGGGCGGGCCACTGGCGGTTTTCCAGCGGGACCTGCGGAAAGGGTCGGTACTTGGCCGAGGGGTCGCGGAGCATGGGCATGGGTTGGCTTCTTCTGCTTGTGTGGATTCGGATGCTGTGTCGTCAGGCCCTTGAGCGCGTGGCCCACCGCGAAAGGCGCAGGCCGAAAGTCACGCCCAAGGGCGTGTAAGTCGCAGAAGAAGGAGGCCGCGCATGTGCATCGCCCGCGCTCATGACCAAAAAGCGCGGGCTTGGCAAGGGGGCGGCCGCAAAAAGTGCGGTGGGAAGGCGCCTATTGCTTCTCGAACGCCGCGTGAATCTTCAGCTCGACACGGTCGCTGACCAGCGGGATGCCATAGAGGATGCCGAAGTCGCTGCGGCGAATCTCGCCCTCCGCCTCGAAGCCGACGGTTTCCTTCTTGCTGCCGGGATTGGTGCCCGCGCCGTGGAAATCGACCTCGAGCGTCACCGGCCGGGTCACGCCGTTGAGCGTGAGATCACCCATCACCTTCGCCTCGTCGCCATCGTCGTCGAGGACGACGCGGGTCGACACGAAACGCGCGTCGGCGGGATCGGGGCCGAAGAAATCGGGCTTGGCGCCGTCCTTGCCGGCGCGAAGCAGGTGGCCGGTCAGCCCGGCGCTTGCCGTCGTCACCTTCGACACCGGGATCGTCACGTCGACCTTCGCGGCCGCCGGGTTGGCGGGGTCGAGGACGAGCGTGCCGGTCACGTCGCCGAAAATCCCCTGATATTTGCTGAAGCCGAAATGATCGACTTCCCACACGACGATCGTGTGGCCGGGGTCGGCGGCATAGGTTCCGGCGGCGACACGGCTCCTGTCGGGCGCGCCGGGCACGGCGGGGCCGCCCTGCGCAAGGACGACCGGGACCGCGACGACGGCGAGCGCGAGAGCGGCGAAGGGAAGGGTATGGCGCATGGGGGGCTCCTGTTCCGAGAGCGGCGAGGCTAGGCGAGAGGGCGGCGCGGCGTCAATGTCGTCGCGGCGAAACGCACGGTTTCCGGAATATGGCCCTATGGGTGCGTCGCGCGCCGCGCCTCGAACCATTCGCGCAGCGCCGCGGCGGCGCAGCCCGTGAAGCCGTAGCTGCCGACCGGCGAACAGCTGTTCGGCCGGGTGGCGCGGGCGACCGTCTCATAACCCTCGACCTGCGACGCCCAGCTGCCGCCGCCGACCGGGGCGTCGTCCTTGATCTCCTCGCGCAATTCCTTGGGGACGCGGTAGCGATCGGATTCGGGCTGCTGCGCGCAGACGACGATCTCGTCGCCCTGCGCCTCGGGACAGGGTTCGTCGCCATAGGTATAGAGGATCGAGCTCTTTTGCGGCGGCTGCGCCGACTGCGCGAGGCTTTCCTCCTCCTGCGCAAGCGCTGGAACCGCGGAGACGAGGGCCGCGAGACAAGTCAGAAGAGCGGCTTTTCCTGTCATTCCGGATCGCGTTCCCGATGTCGTGGCCTGCGACGATGGACCGCCGCAGATGAACCCAGGCCGAACTGCGGCCTGTGGATTCGGAGTTCGGCACAGCGCTGCCCCGCATAGACCCCGGCTTTCGCCGGGGAACGCTCACCTGTCGGAAGGGGATAATTGCGAAACAAGTTCAGCATGACGAACGGATGGGGCAGCGCGCCAAAACCCGAATCCTCACACGCCATAGAGGCGCCTGGAGAATGCTTGAGCGGACGCGCCACCACTTATGGCGATGGATCGAGATCGAGCGATGCGGCGATTGCGTCCCAGACCTGCGCGAGTTCGTCGGGCGCGATGCAATAGGGCGGCATGACATAAATGCTGTTGCCGAGCGGGCGGAGCAGGACGCCGCGTTCGCGATAGAAAGCGATCAGGCGGGGCGCGAGCGTCGACAGATAGCCGCCGTCGGGCACGCGGACGTCGAGCGCGGCGATGGTGCCCAGCCGGCGCGGGTTCGCGATGCGCGCATCGCCGGTCAGCAGCGACAAATGCGCCGCCTGCGCGTCGGCGAGCGCGTCGATCCGCGCCTGTACCGGCTCGTCGCGCCAGATGGCGAGATTGGCGACCGCCGCGGCGCAGGCGATCGGGTTCGCGGTGTAGCTCGACGAATGATAGAAGGTCTTTGCGCGGTCGGTCGAATAATGCGCTTCGAAGACCGGTTCGATGCACAGCGTCACCGCGAGCGGCATCGCGCCGCCGGTCAGCCCCTTCGACAGGCAGACGATGTCGGGGATCACCCCCGCCTGGTCGCAGGCGAAGCGGGTGCCGGTGCGACCCCAGCCGGTCATCACCTCGTCGGCGATGAACAGGACGCCGTGACGGGCGCAGATCGCGCGCATCTCCGCGAGCACCCATGCGGGGTAGATCAGCATGCCGCCGGCGCCGAGGATCAGCGGTTCGACGATGAAGGCGGCGGGCTTTTCGGCGCAGGCGGCTTCGAGCGCGTCGAGCGCCGCCTGTTCGCGTCCCCCGGCGGGGAAGGGAATGGTGCCGACGTCGAAGAGCAAAGGCTGCCACGCCCGGTTGTAGACGCCGCGCTCGCCGACCGACATCGCGCCGATCGTGTCGCCGTGATAGCTGTGCTCCATCACCAGGATGCGGCTGCGCGCCTCGCCGATGTTGAACCAGTAACCGAGCGCCATTTTCAGCGCGACCTCGACGCTGGTCGAACCCGAATCCGAAAAGAAGACGCGGGTCAGCGGATCGGGGGTGATGCGGACCAGTTCGGCGGCGAGCGCTTCGGCCGGCTCGTGCGTCCAGCCTGCGAAGATGAGCTGGTCGAGCTTCTCGCTCTGCGCCCGGATCGCGGTCATGATGCGCGGATGCGCGTGACCGTGGGTGGTGACCCACCACGAGGAGATGGCGTCGATCCAGCTGTTGCCCTGCGCGTCGTAAAGGCGCGCGCCCTCGGCCCGGTCGATCAGCGGTATCGGCTCACCGAGCCCGTGCTGGGTGAAGGGATGCCAGATGGGTGACATAAGTGCGACCTCTCTTACCGCTCGTGCTGAGCTTGTCGAAGCACCGTTCTTCCTTCTGGCGCCGGATGGAAAAAAGGACAGCCCCCTTCGACTGCCTTGCAGGCGCTCAGGACAGGCTTCGACAGGCTCAGGGCGAGCGGCTTCTGGTTTCAGGTGAAGCCGGCGAGATCGAAGTTGGCGGCGAAGGCTTGCGCCAGCGTCTCGTCCGTCAGCGGATCGAGGCGGGGAAGGCGGCCCAAACGGCGGACGCCGCCAATTTTCGCGACGATCGCCTCGCTGTCCTCGACGGCGTCGCCGACGAAGGCGATGCCGTGGATCGGGACGCCGCGCGCGCGCAGCGCCTCGATCGTCAGCAGGCTGTGGTTGATCGTGCCGAGACCCGTGTGCGCGCAGACGATGACCGGAATCCGCCAGCGCGCGAACAGATCGGCATAGAGAAGCGTGCGCGTGACCGGGACGAGGACGCCGCCCGCGCCCTCGACGATCAGGTCGCCCGCGGGCGGGGTCAGCGCATCGGGATCGATCGCGACGCCGTCGATCTCGGCCGCGAGGTGGGGGGAGGCGGGGGTGACGAGGCGATACGCCTCGGGCCGGACCGGCACCCCGGCCAGCCGCGCGACGACCTCGCTGTCGGTTTCGTCTTCGAGCCCCGACTGGATCGGTTTCCAATAGGCGGTGCCGAGCGCCCCCGCCAGCGCGGCGGTGAAGACGGTCTTGCCGATACCCGTGTCGGTGCCGGTCACGACGAAGCGCGGCATCAGGCGGCCGCCATCGCGTCGGCAAGCGCGCCGGTCATCGCGTCGATATCGCTTTCGGCGACGTTGAGCGTGATCGCGATGCGCAGGCGCGCGGTGCCCTGCGGCACGGTCGGCGGACGGATGCCGCGGACGTCGAAGCCCGCGGCCTGCAACGCGCCGGCGACGCGCATCGCGCGGGCGTTGTCGCCGATCACGACGGGAAGGATCTGGCTGCCGCTCGCGGGCAGGCCGAGCGCGGCAAGGCGCGCCTCGGCATGGCGGACGAGCGCGTGAAGGCGCGCGGGCCGCTCGGGCTCGGTCGCCACGATCTCCAGCGCCTGGCGGACGAGCCACGCCATCAGCGGCGACGGCGCGGTGGAGAAGATGAAGGGGCGGCCCCGGTTGACGAGGAAATCGCGGACGATCTGCGGCCCGCAAAGCAGCGCCCCCTCGCAGCCGAGCGCCTTGCCGCAGGTGTGCAATGTGATAAGCCTTTCGCGGGACGCAAGGCCGTGCGCAAGCCCCTGTCCGGCGGGACCGAAGACGCCGGTCGCGTGCGCCTCGTCGATCACCAGCACCGCGTCATGGCGCTCGGCGACGGTCGCGAGGTCGGCGAGCGGCGCCGTGTCGCCGTCCATGCTGTAGAGGCTTTCGACCGCGATCCACGGCGTGCCGGTGCCGCCCGCCTTGCGCCATGCGACGACCATGTCGTCGAACGCCTGCGCATCATTGTGCGCGGCGGCACGGATGTCCGTGCGGCCGAGCTTCATGCCGTCGTGCGCGCTCGCGTGGATCAATTCGTCGTGGATGATCAGGTCGCCGCGCTGCGGCAGCGTCGCGAACAGCGCGGCGTTGGCGGCGAAGCCGGTGGGAAAGAACAGCGCCGCCTCGCTGCCATAGTGGCGCGCGGCATGGGTTTCGAGCGCTTCATGTTCCGCATGATTGCCGCGCAGCAGGCGCGAGCCGCCCGAGCCGGCGGGAAGACCGCGCGCGATGCCCTGAGAGAGCGCGTCGCGCAGCGCGGCGGAGCCGGCGAGACCGAGATAATCGTTCGAGGCGAAATCGATCCCGGCGCGCGGGACGAGGGTGCGGCGGCGGTCTTCGGCCGCGAGCGCGGCGAGATCGGCGCGGTGGGCGTGGAAGGGCTGCCTCATCATTTCCCTCCGTTCGTCATTGCGAGCGGAGCGAAGCAATCTCCAGCTATCGACCATGTGCGAAGTCGATGGCTGGAGATTGCTTCGTCGCTACGCTCCTCGCAATGACGAGGTTCCGTCGCTGTCCGGCGCGGTCAGTTGACCGCCTTGTCGACCAGCTTGTTCTTCGCGATCCACGGCATCATCGCGCGCAGCGCGGCGCCGGTCTGTTCGATCGGGTGCGCGGCGGCGGCCTTGCGGCTGGCCTTCAGTTCGGGCTGACCGGCCTGGTTGTCGAGGACGAAATCCTTGACGAAGCGGCCCGAGGTGATGTCGGCGAGGACGCGCTTCATCTCGGCCTTGGTCTCGTCGGTGATGATGCGCGGGCCGGTCTTGATGTCGCCATATTCGGCGGTGTTCGAGATCGAATAGCGCATGTTCGCGATGCCACCCTCATAGAGCAGGTCGACGATCAGCTTGGTTTCGTGGAGGCATTCGAAATAGGCCATTTCGGGGGCATAGCCCGCCTCGACCAGCGTTTCGAACCCGGCCTGGATCAGGTGGGTGATGCCGCCGCACAGCACCGCCTGCTCGCCGAACAGGTCGGTCTCGCACTCTTCCTTGAACGTCGTCTCGATGATGCCGCTGCGCCCGCCGCCGACGGCGCTGGCGTAGCTGAGGGCGAGCGCCTTGGCGTGGCCGTTGCCCGCATTGCCGCTGGCTTCCTGCGCGACTGCGATCAGGCAGGGGACGCCGCCGCCCTTCTGATATTCGCTGCGCACCGTGTGGCCGGGACCCTTGGGCGCGACCATGAAGACGTCGATGTCGGGGCGCGCCTCGATCAGGCCGAAATGGATGTTGAGCCCGTGCGCGAAGGCGAGCGCGGCGCCGGGCTTCAGATTGTCGGCAAGGTCGTCATAATAGATTTTCGCCTGATGCTCGTCGGGGGCGGCGATCATGATGACGTCGGCCCACTGGGCGGCTTCCTTGTTCGACAGCACCCGGAAGCCCGCGCCTTCCGCCTTCTTCGCGGTCGCCGAACCGGGGCGCAGCGCGATCGCGACATCCTTGACCCCGCTGTCGCGCAGATTCTGCGCGTGAGCGTGGCCCTGGCTGCCATAGCCGAGGATGGCGACCTTCTTGCCCTTGATCAGATCCTGGTCGGCGTCGCGATCATAGTAAACCTGCATGTCTTTCTTCCCTAATAGTGTGTCCCCGCGAAGGCGGGGACCCATCTGACGTTGACTGGACCCCCGCCTTCGCGGGGGAGCACGAAATTGAACTAAACCGCCTCCGGCCCGCGCGAGATGGCGACGATGCCGGTGCGCCCGACCTCGACAAGGCCGCATTCGCGCATCAGCGCGATGAAGCGGTCGACCTTGTCGCTGTTGCCGGTGATCTCGAAGACGAAGCTGGTCAGCGTCGTGTCGACGACCTTGGCGCGGAACACGTCGGCGAGGCGCAGCGCCTCGATGCGCTTCTCGCCGGTGCCGGCGACCTTGACCAGCGCGATCTCGCGCTCGACATGCGCGCCCTGGTCGGCGAGGTCGATGACTTTGTGGACCGGAACCAGCCGGTCGAGCTGCGCGATGATCTGGTCGATCACCGGCGGCGGGCCGGAGGTGACGATGGTGATGCGCGACAGCGCATGGTCGGCGGTGATGTCCGCCACCGTCAGGCTTTCGATATTATAGCCGCGCGCGGTGAACAGCCCGGTGATCTTGGCGAGCACCCCGGCCTCGTTGTCGACGGTGATGGCGAGCACGTGGCGCTCGCCCGCTTCGGTCATGATTTTCATGTCGGTTACACCAGAGCCTTGGCTTCGTCGTCCATCGTGCCGGTGACGTCGCTCGGCTGGAGGATCATTTCGGTATGCGCCGCGCCCGACGGGATCATCGGGAAGCAGTTGGCGAGCTTGGCGACGCGGCAGTCGACGATCACCGGGCCGGGCGTATCGATCATGGTGCGGATGCCGTCCTCGAGTTCGCCCAGCGTGTCGATGCGCAGCCCCGTCCAGCCATAGGCCTCCGCCAGCTTCACGAAATCGGGCAGGCTGTCCGAATAGCTGTTCGAATAGCGGCTTTCATAGGTCAGTTCCTGCCACTGGCGGACCATCCCCATCCACTCGTTGTTGAGGATGAAGATTTTCACCGGCAGGCGGTGCTGGCTGACCGTGCCCATTTCCTGGATGTTCATCTGAAGCGAGGCTTCGCCCGCGATGCAGATGACGAGGCGGTCGGGCCGCGCGACCTGCGCGCCGACCGCGGCGGGAAAGCCATAGCCCATCGTGCCGAGACCGCCCGACGTCAGCCAGCGATTGGGGGCGGAAAAGCCGAAATGCTGCGCCGCCCACATCTGGTGCTGCCCGACCTCGGTGGTGATGATCGGGTCGCGGCCGCGCGTCGCCTCGAACAGCGCCTTGACCGCGCGCTGCGGCATGATCTCCGCCCCGCTGTCCTTCTTCTCCGGGAAGTCGAGGCAGCGCGTCGCGCGCCAGCCGTCGATGCGGCGCCACCATTCGCCGAGGTCGCGCGCCTTGTGCCCCTTGTCCTGCCACGCGCCGATCAGCGCGTCGAGCGCGCGCCCCGCGTCGCCGAGCACCGCGACGTCGACGGGAACGATCTTGTTGATCGACGACCGGTCGATATCGATGTGGATCTTCTTCGCATGCGGCGCGAAGGCGTCGAGGCGGCCCGTGACGCGGTCGTCGAAGCGCGCGCCGACCGCGATGATCAGGTCGGCGCGGTTCATCGCCATGTTCGATTCATAGGTGCCGTGCATGCCGAGCATGCCGAGCCATTTCGGATCGTCCGACGGAAAGGCGCCGAGCCCCATCAGCGTCGAGGTGATCGGCGCGCCGGTCAGCCCGACGAGCTGGCGCAGCGCCGCGCTCGCGTCCGGGCCCGCGTTGATGACGCCGCCGCCGGTGTAGAAGATCGGGCGATCGGCCGCCGCGATCAGCGCGATCGCATCGGCGATCGCATCGGCGTCGGGTTCGACCTGCGGGCGATAGCTCTGGTGCTCGATCAGTTCGGGCACGCTGTAGGTGCCGGTCGCCACCTGCACATTCTTCGGGATGTCGATCACCACCGGACCGGGCCGGCCATGCGTCGCGATATGGAACGCCTCGTGGATGATCGGGCCCAGCCGGTCGGGGTCCATCACCAGATAATTATGCTTGGTGCAGTGGCGCGTGATGCCGACCGTGTCGCATTCCTGGAATGCGTCGGTTCCGATCAGGGTCGTCGGCACCTGCCCGGTCAGCACGACCATCGGGATCGAATCGAGCAGCGCGTCGGTGATGCCCGTCACGGCGTTGGTCGCGCCCGGGCCCGAGGTGACGAGCACGACGCCGGGCTTGCCGGTGGCGCGGGCATAGCCCTCCGCCGCGTGGGTCGCCGCCTGTTCGTGGCGGACCAGAATGTGCCGGATCGTCGGGTGGTTGAACAGCGCGTCATAGATCGGAAGGACCGCGCCGCCCGGATAGCCGAACACCGTATCGACCCCAAGGTCGACCAGCGCCTGAACCACCATGTCGGCACCGCTCATTTCCGTCACGACACTGCTCCTTTTCTCCATTTCGCCCGCGCGCAAGGCCCGCGCTTGTGCGACGCAACAAGGCTGCGGGCAATAGGTATATGATTCTATCCTGTCAACAGTGCATGTTGTAATTTTATTGCTATTTCCTTTATGGAATCGACGGATAATGATACTTCATGCCGGGGCCACCCGGCCGGCGGCTGATGGCGCAGCCAGGTGAACTGGCGTTTCGCATATTGGCGGGTCGCGGCCTGCGCCCGGTCGAGCGCCTCGGCGCGCGACAGGGTGCCGCGCAGCAGGGCGGCGATCTGCGGCACGCCGATCGCGCGCATGACGGGAAGGTCGGGGTCGAGATCGCGGGCGATCAGCGCCGCGACCTCGTCGATCGCGCCGCGCTCGAACATCCCGGCAAGCCGCGCGTCGCAGCGCGCGCGCAGTTCGTCGCGCGGCGGCAGCAGGACCAGCGGGACGAGCGCGACGGAGCCGACGATGCCGCCCTCGCGCGCGCGTTGCCAGTCGGCGAGCGGCCGGCCGGTGGCGCGCACCACTTCGAGCGCGCGGGCGACGCGGGTCGTGTCGGCGGGATGCAGGCGCGCCGCCGCGGCGGGATCGGCCTTCGTCAGCGCGGCATGGGCGTCGGCCACCGCCATCGCACGCACTTCGGCGCGAATATCGGGGGCGATCGCGGGCACCGGCGCGATGCCGTCGAGCAGCGTGCGCAGATAGAGGCCGGTCCCGCCGACCAGGATCGGGATATCGTCGTCCTCCCACGCACGGGCCAGCGCACGGCGCGCTTCGGCGGCCCAGCGCGCCGCGTGATAGGCGCCGTCCGCCCCGTCGACATGACCGAACAGATGATGCGGGACGCCCTGCATCTCCGCCGCGGTCGGGCGCGCCGACAGGATGGTCAGGTCGCGATAGACCTGGCTGGCATCGGCATTGATGACTTGCGCACGCCCCACCGCCTGCGCCAAGGCGACGGCAAGGGCGCTCTTGCCGCTGGCGGTCGGCCCGGCGATAAGCGCCACAGGAAGCCGCTGGCTCGAGGATGAAGAAGGAGATGCCATGTTCGTTGCGACGCTGATAGCAGCCGGAGCGCTGACGGGCGAGGTGGTGCGCGAGGCGATCGACCGCCTCGCCGCGACCGGGCACGACGTGGGCGCGCCGCACTGGCTCGACGAAGGCGACGCGGCCGACATCGTCTTTCAGGGCAGTCTGGTCAGCGCGCGCAGCGAGCTTGCGAAGATGGACCATGGCGCGCTCGACATCGTGGTCCAGCCGCTCGGCGACCGGACGAAGAAGCTGCTGATCGCCGACATGGATTCGACGATGATCACCGTCGAGTGCATCGACGAACTCGCCGACTATGCGGGGCTGAAGGCGCAGATCGCGGCGATCACCGAAAAGGCGATGCGCGGCGAGATCGACTTTCGCGGCGCGCTGGCGGAACGCGTCGGGCTGCTGGGCGGCATGGCCGAGACGACGCTGGCCGAATGCCGGATGGAGCGGGTCCGGCTGACGCGCGGGGCGCGCACGCTGGTCCAGACGATGAAGGCGCACGGCGCCTGGTCGGTGCTGGTGTCGGGCGGTTTCATGCCCTTCGCCGGGCCGGTCGCGGAAGCGGTCGGCTTCGACAAGGTGGTCGCGAACGAGCTGGAGATCGTGGGCGGCCGGCTGACCGGGCAGGTGCGCGAGCCGATCGTCGATTCGGGCGCCAAGCTCGCGATGCTCCAGTCCGAGGCCGCGGCGCGCGGGCTGCCGCTGGCCGAGACGCTGGCGATCGGCGACGGCGCCAACGATATTCCGATGATCACCGCGGCCGGGCTGGGCATCGGCTATCACCCGCACCCCGCGGCCGCCGACGCCGCCGACGCCGCGATCCGCCATCACGACCTGACCGCGCTGCTGTGGGCGCAGGGCTATCCGCGGCGAAGCTGGGTGCTGGGGTAGGGATGCGGGGCCGTCCCGATTGCCGCCCCGTCCGGTTGGCCGGGGCCGCGGCGGCGATCCTGATGCTTTCGGCCTGCGCGGGCGGGAATTTCCGTCCGGTCAGCGATTCGCCGGTGCGGATCGGCAAGCCCTATGCGGTCCGCGGCACGACCTATGTGCCCGCCGCCGCCCCCGCCTATGACGTGGTGGGCTATGCGAGCTGGTACGGCAGCGAATCGGGCAACCGCACGGCCAATGGCGAGAAATTCCGCCCCGGATGGGTCACGGCCGCGCACACGACGCTGCCGCTGCCGACCTATGTCGAGGTGACGGCGCTCGACACCGGGCGGCGGATCGTCGTGCGCGTCAACGATCGCGGCCCCTTTGCGGGCGGCGGACGCATCATCGACCTGTCGCGCGGCGCGGCCGAACAACTCGGGATGAAGGCGCAGGGCCACGCCCCGGTGCGCGTGCGACGCGTCGAACCGTCGGAAAAGGACCGCGAGCGCCTTCGCAAGGGCAAGCCCGCCGCCGCGCTGGCGCCGCTGTCGCAGCGCGACCTGCAAAACCTGCGCGCGCGGCTGGCCGCCGGGGGGCGGTAGGGCGCGGTTGGAAGACGGGTATCGGACCGGACTGCTCGGCGGGATTATCATTGCGAGGAACCATCCTGGTTCCGCGCTGCCCCGGAGAACAATCGTTTGGGCTATAAAGCCGAGTGCTCCCGCGAAGGCGGGAGCCCAGAGCGGATGGAGCCATGTCGGCGTCTATCGCTCTGGGTCCCCGCCTGCGCGGGGACACGGCACGATTCATCCGAAGATGATCAGGCTAGGGAGCCATGCCTCGGATGGGCACCATTTTAAGGCGTGTGGGGGTTCATCTTGCGACTGTCCTTTATCGTGTGTCCCCGCGAAGGCGGGGACCCATCTGCGGTGGTTTCGAGATGGAACCGGCCGAAGATGGACCCCCGCCTTCCGCCTATGGCGGAAGTTTATCCTGAGCGCCCGCCCTGCGGGCAGTCGAAGGGTGGGGGAACACGGCTTTATACAATATCGCGGCGATAGACTCTGAATCCCCACAGACCTTAGAGAATCGTGCATTAAATCTGCATCACTCTTTCTGTCGTTCGTGCCGAGCCTGTCGAAGCACCGCCTTTCTTCCTGCGGCGTCAAAAGAAAGAACGGCCCTTCGACTGCCTTGCAGGTGCTCAGGACAGGCTTCGACAAGCTCAGCGCCTGCCCCCGCGAAAGCGGGGGGCGAACGGTTCGGATTTGACGCGCTACGGCCCGATGACATGGAACGGGCTCGCCATCTGCGAGCGGCAAAGCCACGCGGCAATCCAAAGCCATCGCGCCTCAGCGTATCCGCACGCCGCCTTTCCACAGCATCGTGGCGCGGCCCTGCATCGGCATGCCGTCGAAGGGGGTGTTGCCCGCCCACGCCGCCATCTTCTTCGCATCGACCTGCCACGGCGTGCCGTCGTCGATCAGGATCAGGTCGGCCTCGGCGCCGACCGCGAGCGTTCCGGCATTAAGGCCGAGCAGTTTCGCGGGGTTCGCGGCGAGCAGGTCGAACAGGCGCGCCGGGGTCGCGTGGCCGTCGCGGACGAGTTGCAGCCCCATCGCGAGCAGCGTCTCGGCGCCCGCCATGCCGGGCAGCGCCTCGGCGAAGGGCAGGCGCTTGTCCTCGGGCCCGCGCGGGTCGTGGCCCGAAGCGAGCACGTCGATCGTGCCGTCGGCGATGGCGGCGAGGCAGGCGCGGCGGTCGTCCTCCGACCGCAGCGGCGGCGACAGGCGCGCGAAGGTGCGGAAATCGCCCATCGCGGTGTCGGACAGGAACAGGTGCGCGGGCGTGATGCCGCAGGTGACGGGCAGTCCCGCCGCCTTCGCGGCGCGGATCAGGTCGAACCCGCGCCGCGTCGTGACCTGGCGGATATGCAGCGGCGCTCCCGTTTCCTCGACCAGCAGCAGGTCGCGCGCGATCGCCATCGCCTCGGCGATCGCGGGCGCGGAGGCGAGGCCGAGCCGCGTCGCCATCTCCCCATCGGTCGCGACCGCGCCGTGCGTCAGTCCTTCGTCCTCGGCATGCGCGATGACGGTGAGGCCGAGCGACGCGGCGTAGGAGAGGACGCGGCGCATCACGCCGGCATCGGCGATCCGGTCCCGGCCCGTCGCCACCGCGCGCGCGCCCGCGCCCTTCATCAGCCCGATTTCCGCCAGTTCCCTGCCGGCGAGCCCCTTGGTCGCGGCGGCGAGCGGATGAACCCACAGGTCGGGCTTGCCGCCCTTCGCCGCGCGCTCGACGAGCCCCGCGCCGTCGAGCGGGCCGCTGTCGGGCATCAGCGCGGCGCGCGTGATGCCGCCGAAATGAAAGGCCGGCTTGTCGGTTGCGAAGACGCCGAGGTCGATGATGCCGGGGGCGAGCCACCGGCTCTTCGCATCGACCGTCTCGGCGCCCTCGGGACGCTCGGCGGGGTCGATCGCGGCGATGCGGCCGCCGACCGCAAGCAGGCTGCCGCTCGCGCCGCCGAGCAGGCGGGCGTTGGCGATGAGGAGCGGCTTCAGTTCCATCCGGGCACCCCCCGCTTGCGGCGGGTCAATATGTCGAGGCACGCCATGCGCACCGCGACCCCCATTTCGACCTGCTCGGTGATCGTCGATCGCACCGGGTCGTCGGCGATGCTGCTGTCGATCTCGACCCCGCGGTTCATCGGGCCGGGATGCATGACGATCGCGTCGGGCTTCGCCTTCTCCAGCCGCTGCGGCGTCAGCGCGTAGAGCGCGTGATACTCGCGCGCGCTGGGCAGGTAGGCGCCGTCCATGCGCTCGTTCTGAAGGCGCAGCATCATCACCACGTCGGCACCCTTCAACCCCTCGTCCATGTCGGTGAAGGGGATGGCGTGCATGCGGTCGAGCGCGGGCGGGATCAGCGTCGGCGGCGCGACGACGCGCACCTCGTTGCCGAGCAGGGTCAGCGCGAGGATGTTCGATCGCGCGACGCGGCTGTGCAGCACGTCGCCGCAGATCGCGATGGTCAGCCCCTCGACCTTGCCCTTGCGGCGGCGGATGGTCAGCGCGTCGAGCAGCGCCTGCGTCGGATGCTCGTGCCGCCCGTCGCCGGCGTTCAGCACCGGGCAGTCGACCTTGTCGGCGATCAGTTGCACCGCGCCCGAGGCCGAATGGCGGATGACGATCGCGTCGGCGCGCATCGCATTCAGCGTCATCGCGGTGTCGATCAGCGTCTCGCCCTTCTTCACGCTCGACTGCGCCGCGTGCATGTTGACGACGTCGGCGCCGAGCCGCTTGCCCGCGATCTCGAACGACAGCAGGGTGCGCGTCGAATTCTCGAAGAAGGCGTTGATGATGGTGAGGCCCTTCAGCGCATCGTCATGCTTCGCCGCGCCCGAACGGTTCAGCTCGACCCACTGTTCGGCGGCGTCGAGGATATAGGAAATTTCCCATGGGGCGAGCTGGGCGATGCCGGTCAGGTCGCGATGGCGAAAGGCATCGCCACCGGGCGGGTAGTCGCTGGCGGGTCGGGTGGTTGCGCTTGTCATTAAAGCGCAGCGTCTAGGACGCGCGGGCCGATCCCGCAAGCGAAGAAGCGGGGTGATGCCGTATCGAGGGCAGGGCGCTCAAAAACGGGCGGCGGCCGCCTCCAGCTCCGGGGTGAAGGAATCGAGATAGGCGAGCCGCTCCGGCGCGGTGGCTTTCGTGGTCTTGCAGGCGTTGATCACGCGAATATCGTGCAGGCCCATCTGCCGGAAGATGTGCAGCAGATAGGGCAGCTGGAAATCCCCCGGATCGTCGTCGCCCGTCGAGGAACGGGTGAGGATGAACTGGACGGGGCGGTCGCGGAGCAGGCCGAAGTGCTGCCGGGTCTTCGGATCGAACCCGAATGTCCGGCCGGGCTGCATCAGGTGATCGAGATAGCGCTTCACCGCCCACGGCACCGAATAGTTCCACATCGGGCACGACAGCAATATCTTGTCGGCGCGGTCGAAATCCGCGATCAGCCGCTCGGTATCAACCCACGCGACCGTCCCCGCCTCGCTCCGTTCCTCGCCGAACAGCGGCGCCAGCTTGTGAATGGCGTGGACCGCACCGAAATCGGGATTCGCTGCGGCGTCGAACACGTCGATGTCGCCAATCTCATGGCCGGGATGCAGGGCGCGATAGCGGCGCAGGAAGACGTCCGCCAGTTTTCGCGAAGCCGACCGCTCGCCCTTGGGGCTGCCCGCGATATGCAATATCTTCACCTCGTGCGTCTCCTCAGGCTGCGGCGAGATTGGCGATCACGCTGCGCAACAGCCGTTCGAGCGTCGCGACCTCCGCCGCCGTGAAATCCTGCGTCGCCAGGACATGGACGTCGCGGGCGAGGGGGATCAGCACCGCCTCCAGCGCCTGCGTGCGCCGGGTCGGGAAGACCAGCATCTCGCGGCGGTTGCCGGCATTGCGCCGGCGGCTGACGAAACCCTTTTCCTCCAGCCTGCGAAGCGCGATGGTAGCCGTGGCTTCGGAAATTCCCAACCGGTTGGCCAGCTCGCGCTGGCAGATGCCGTCGGTGCGCCACAGCTGCCGCAGGAAGCTCCACTGGCTCGCCGACACGTCATGCACCATGGTCCGGTGCTCCAGCAGCCGCTGGAAGGACTGGAAGACCAGACGTGCAAGATCGTGCAGCTGTCCGCCGTCTTGCACATCCGGTCCGTTTTCCCGCAGAGCGTTCCGCATGGCAGGCCCCTCTGCAATGCCGGGTCAGAAGCCCTTGGTGACCTCCAGCGCGATGGTTCGCGACGGATTGACGAACACCGCCCAGCTTCCCGCCACCAGCGGCACGCCGAACGACTGGCTGAACGACACCTTGTTGGTCAGGTTGCGGCCGATCAGCGCGACCTCGAGGTCGTTCGCCTCGGACGCGAGCGCGAGCCGCGCGTCGAGCTTGGTATAGCCGGGCATGATATTGTTGGGATGGCGGTCGTCCTGATAGATGGAGGCGCCGGTATAGTCCGCCGCGACGCGGCCGGTCAGCGCCCAGTCCGACGCCACCGGCACCCGAACCTCGGCATAGCTGTTCCATTTCCACTTCGGCGCGCGCGTCAGCCGGTAGCCGGCGAGGTTCATCGTCGTGCAGCCCGCGGGCGCGTCATAGGTGCAGGCCGCCCCCGGATAATCGGTGTAATAGGCGTCGAGATAGGCCAGCGAACCGCCGATCGTCAGCATGTCGCCGATCCGCAACGCCGCGTCGCCCTCGATCCCGCGCGACCGCGCTTCGGCGGCGTTGCCGGTGGTGAAGGACGATCCGGTGAAGGAGGAGACCTGAAGGTTCGTGAAATCGGTCGTGAAGGCGGCCATGTTCAGGTGCAGCCGGTTGTCGAGCAGGCGCAGCTTGGCGCCGGCCTCCCACGACCGCGCCCGCTCGGGCTCGAACTCGACGCGCCCGGTCAGGCCGAGGCGGCTGTCGTTCGACACATAGCCGCCGCCCTTCGATCCGGTCGCATAGCTGAGGTAGACCTGCGCCGACGGGCCGAACTTGTAGCTGAGCTTCGCCGAATAATCCCACAGCGCCTCGCTGCGCGAGCGGATGAAGACGTAGCTGGGATAGGCGAGCACGCTCATTTCCCCGGCGACGCGCGCCTGCTTCGATTCGTGGTTGTAGCGCAGGCTGCCGCTGAAGGTCAGCGCATCGGTCAGATGCCAGTCGATCGCGGCGAAGGGCGACAGCGCCTCGCTCGTCTGGTGGAACGGCAGCCGCGCCGTCCCTTGCAGCAAGGGGCCGATCGGCGGGGTCAGCACCTTGTCGGCGCCGTTCCAGTAGATTTCCTGCAGGATGTCCGACCGCGCGTAGAAATAGGAGCCGCCGACGATCAGGTCGACCGGCCCGACGGCGCCCGCGACCCGGATTTCCTGCGAAAGCTGCGAGCTGTTTTCGGTATGGATCGAATCCGAAAAGGCGATGGGGCTGATGTCGATATCGTTCTGCGTCCGGGCGCGCAGCCGCTGATAGCCCGAGATCGACGAAAGCTCGAACCCCCCGCCGAGATCGAGCTTGGCGGTGACGGTGAGGTTGAGGTTGTTGGTGCGCGAGAATTCGGGATAGGCCGAACTTTGCGCGCGCTCGAACGAGGGGCGTTCGGGCGGGCCGCCGACGGCGGCCGACGCGGCGCGGATCTGGTCGCAGAAGACGCAGTTGCCCAGACCGTTGTAGGTCAGGTTGCCGCCCTTGTAGTTGTTCTCGGCATATTCGGCCTTGAACAGGATCGATCCGCCCCCGCCGGCGGGTTCGAACAGCAACTGGCCGCGAATGCCCATATTGTTGTTGCTGTTGTCGTCGCGTCGGGTGACGCGGTTGTACATGTAACCGCCCTCGTGCCCGGCCTGAAAGCTGAGCCGGGCGCTGAGGCTGTCGGTCAACGGACCCGACACGAAGCCGCCGCCGCCATAGCCGTCATTCTCGAACTCGTAGCGGCCGCGCAGTTGCGCTTCGAACTGCCGGGTGGGCGCGCGGCTGATCACGCTGATCGCGCCGGCGTTGGTGTTCTTGCCGAACAGCGCGCCCTGCGGACCGCGCACGACCTCGACCCGCGCGACGTCCATCATCGCGGTCTGCATCGACCGCGACCGGCCCGAATAGACGCCGTCGATGAAGAAGCCGACCGACTGTTCGAAGGCCAGGTTGCCGCCGCCCGAACCGAGCCCGCGCATTGACACGACGAAATTGCCGTTGGTCTGGTCGATCTGCAGATTGGGGACGCTCGACTGGAGGTCGTTGAACTGGCGGATGCCCATCGCTTCCATGCCCTCGCCGCTGACCGCCGCGACCGACAGCGGCACGTCGAGCAGCGTCTGCTCGCGCTTGGTCGCGGTGACGACGATTTCGGAATCGCGGGCGGCCGACGCGCCGTCGGTCTGGGCATAGGCGGACGTCGGAACGGCAAGGCTGGCAAGCAGCATCGAACGGAACAGCGTAATCCGGTTCATTTTTCCCTCCCATTTTCGGGCGCTCCGCCCCCGTCGCCATGACGGGTTTCGCGGGCCCCATTTATTGTCGGCGCCGGTCCTTTCGCCGCGGGCGCGCGCCTTTCGCCCGCCGCAAGCGATCAGTAGATCATCGAATTGGGTTCCATCCCCAGCATGGCGCGGCCGCGCAGTTCGGATGCCGCGTCGATGTCGTAGATGACGTGGTTCGACATGACGTTGATGTCGCGCAGATGCCGCTGCAGCGGATTGCCCCGCATGTGGGCGCCCGCGCCCGCCGCCTCGACCAGCGTGCGGATCGCCTCGCGGCAGATTTCCATCGCGTGCGCGATCTGCAGGCGCATGAAGCTGCGCTGCCCGAAGGTGGCGGGCACCGGTCCCGCCGCGAGTTCGACGTTGCGATTGACCGCCGCGCGCAGCAACATCTCCGCGGTCGCGATCTGCACGTCGGCATGGGCCAGACGCATCTGCGCCGCGGGCTTGTCCGATTGCCGGGTCGTGCTTCCCGGGATGACGCGTTGCTGAAGCTGTTCGGCAAAGGCGGCGACCGCCGCGCGCCCGACCCCGACGCCGCCGATCGCCGCGGTGACGCCCAGGAAGGGGGTCATCGGCTGGCGATAGATCGGATTGTCGTACAGGCGCGCGCCGTGGCCGGTTCCGGCCCGCATGTCGTTCATGTTCATCGTGCGATATTCGGGGATGAAGGCGTCCTCGATCAGCAGGTCGTGGCTGCCCGTTCCCTCCATCCCGTCGATATTCCAGGTGTCGAGCACCTTGACCTCGTTCGTCGGCAGGGCGCAGAACAGGGCGCGGCGCTCGGGATCGTCGGGGATCGCGCATGCCACCATCGCCCAGTTGGAATTCATGATCCCGGTGCCCCATTTCCAGCGGCCCGAGATGCGATAGCCGCCGTCGACCGGAATCGCCTTGCCCGGGGGCGCGGTCACGCCGGGCGCGATCACATAGGGGACATGGTCTCCGCCGCCGCCGAAAATCTCGTCCTGGAACGGCTCGGGAAATTGCGACAGCATCCAGACATGCTCGACGCAGAAAGCGGTGACCCAGCCGGTCGACGCGCACCCTTCGGCCAGCGGCAGCATCGCGTCGAGGAAGCTGTCGACGTCGAATTCCAGCCCGCCATATTTGCGCGGCATGAAGTGATAGAAACAGCCGGTCGCGCGGATGGCGTTCCACACCTCGACGATCGGGCGCCGTTCGCGCTCGCACGCCGCGGCGTGCCGTTGCAACAGCGGCTTGAGCGCGGTGGTGCGGCGGACCAGGTCTTCGGGCGTGAGCTGGGCCAGTTGCTCGCGCGTCAGGAAATCATCCCCGACCGGAATCGCGGGTTGGACGGTCGGCGGTAATTCCATGTCGGCCACGGCCATTCTCTCCCTCATGTCTTTGGAGGGAGTTTGTCAGGCTGCCTGACAAAGTCAATAGTATACTAACTATTTTCTTTCGGGCGCGCTCAAATCGGGAATGGGACCCCAGTCCGCCGAGATCGCGTCGTCGAGGGCGTCGAGGCGATCCTTCCCCAGGCGGGCGCCCAGATGCTGGTGCAAGGCGTTCATCACCGCTTCGGCGGCGTGCCGGAGCGGCGATGAATCGGGATGGAAGCTGATCTTGTGCGCGCGCCTGTCCTGCGGGTCGGGCCGGACCACCAGGATATTCTGTTCGACCAGCGTCGCGATCATCTCGCTCATCGACTGGCGCGTGATCCCCAGGTTGGCGGCGAGGCGGGCGGGGCGCGATTCGCCCATGGCGATGTTCGCGAACAGCATCGACTGGGTCCGCGTCGGGGTCGGCCAGCCGTCGCGGCGCAGGTTCGACTGGAGCGCCTCGTCATACCAATAGACCGCCCGCAACAGGTGGATCATCGTCATCGGGTGATGGGATGCTTGCGTCATGGGCGGGCCCGTTTCCTGCGTCCTGTTGCTCATCGGGGGCGGCGATGGACCAGATGCACGGCGTTGCCAACCCCGATCCCGCGCCGCGCCGGCCGGGATCGGGCGGGCATATATGGACTTCAGACATGCAAGGGCCCGTTCCCGGGCGAAAGCCGGGGTCCAGATGCCATGGTGCCGCGCGGCATGGGCCCCGGCGTTCGCCGGGGAACGGTTGGCTGGCGAAAAGGGGCCGTGACCGATCGGGCGATCGATCCCGCCCGCGCTACAGCAGTTCGAACACGTCGTAACGGACCGCGCCGCCGACGCTGGCGCCAAGGCCGACCGCGACGATGTCGTTCAGCCAGCGATAGCGCTCGTCGCCCGTTTCGAACATCGGCGTGGTGCGAAAATAGACTTCGGCCTTGTCTTCGGGAGTCTTCGGGCCGCCGTTCCGCGCATGCTTGTGCGCGGCCGAAAGCGGCCGCAGCACGCCGCGATAGGAGACGTAGATCAGGGCGCCGTCATGCGTTTCCATCGTAATGCGGGCGTCGAGCCGCAGCGTGTCGTTGTCGTCGATCGTCGCCCAGTCGCCGCCGCTCGGCATCACCCGGCCGCGCAGTCGCTCGCCTTCGACCTCGCCGCCGGTCAGCGCCGCGATCATCCGGCGTCCGAAATGCGCCTTGCCGATCATCTGCTGGGGTTCGGTGAAAGCGGCGCGATAGGAACAGAGGTAGCGGAAGCGGGGTTCGTCCATCGGTCATCCTTTCGGAAAAGAAGCGGGAAGCGAAAAAGGGGGAGGGCGGCTCCGTCGGGCGGAGCCGCCCGCCGCGTCAGAAGCTGAACGCGACCGTCGCCCCATAGGTGCGCGGCGGCGCATAGGGGGTCAGAAGCTGGCGATAGGCGGAGAACCAGGTGACATAGGTCGGCGTCAGCTCGTTCGTCAGATTCTTGCCCCACAGCGACAGCTCCCAGCCATCGTCGGGGTTCGACAGCGACAGGCGCGCGTCGACATTCTCGTGCGCGGGCCAAAGCTGCTGCGGAATGTTCGACGCCTCGAAATAGGCGTCGTCGACCCAGCTGTAATCGACCCGCAGCTTTGCCGTCAGGTCGCCGATCGGGCGCTCGAACTGGCCGCCGATGTTGAATTTGTTGCGCGGCGAGCGCGGCAGCTGGTTGCCCGTATAGTCGGTGCCGGGGATCGCATATTCGATGAACTTGGTATCGAGCCACGAATAGCTGCCGTCGATCTGGAGCCCGTCGACCGGGCGCACGACGGCTTCGACCTCGATCCCCTTGATCCGCGCCTTGGCGGCATTGCTGACGACAACGCAGCAAAGCGGGACGAGCTGCGAAATCTGCAGGTCCGAATAATCGGTCCGGAAGGCCGCGACGTTCAGGCGCAGCCGGCGGTCGAGCCAGTCGGTCTTGGCGCCGATTTCATAGCCCCAGGCGAATTCGGGGTCGTAGGGGGTGGAGGCGCCCGCCGCGGTGCCCGACAGCCCCTGGAACCCGCCGCTCTTGTAGCCGCGCGCGACCGAGGCATAGAGCAGGACGTCGTCGGTCGCCTTCCAGTTGAGCGCGAACCGGGGCGTGAAGGCCTTCCAGCTCTTCTTGCCCGTGACGTCGTAGCCGTCGAGCGACCCGAGCGGCGGCGGCAGGCCCGGGCCGTCGTCGGCCTTGTATCCCGCGAAGCGGCCGCTCTTGCGCTCCCACGTCATGCGCGCGCCGACCGTCGCGGTCAGCGCCGGGACGATCTCGACGTCGACCTGGCCGAAGATCGCGAAGCTGCGCGCGTTGACCGACTGCGGATAGATGCCGGTCCCCGATCCTTCGGGGGTCGGGAAATCCTGAATCTGCCCTTCGATGCGGTCGTTGTTCTCCTTGAGGAAATAGACGCCGGTCTGGCCTTTCAGGCGGCCGTCCCACGCGTCGAAGGCCAGGCGCAGTTCCTGGCTGAACTGGCTGTTGTTCTCCTCGCCGAAACTGGTCGATTCGATCTGCGCCGGCGGGTTGATGGGGTTGCTGAAGAAGGGCGTGACGAAGTTGAACTTGACCTTGCGCAGCGCGGTGAGCGAGGTCAGCGTCCCGAACGGCAGGTCGATGTTGACCTCGCCCGAATAGGTCTGGATCGTCCGCTTGATCTCGCCGTCGATATAGGCGTTCACGACGCGCGGGTCGGGATTGATGCCGACGCAGTGGATGCCGTCCTGAAAGCTGCTGTCGCAATTGTTGTGGCGCGGATTGCCCTTCTGGTCCTGGTGCGAGATGTCGGCGCGCAGGATGATGTCGAGCGTGTCGTTCGGGACGAAGCGCAGCGCCGCGCGGCCCGTCGTCAGGTTCAGGTCGTTGACGCGGTGGCCCGTCGTCTCGTTATATTCGAAGCCGTCGCGCTGCTTGTGCGAAACGCCGGCCGAAAAATAGATGGTGTCGGTCAGCGCCATGTTGCCGCGGGCGGTCACGCCGATGCGGTCGTAATTGCCGTAGGTGCCCTCGAAATGAAAGCTTTCCTCGTCGGTCGGCTTGCGGCTGACGAACTGGACGAGGCCGCCGATCGCATTCTTGCCGAACAACGTCCCTTGCGGTCCGCGCAGCACCTCGACCCGTTCGAGGTCGAGCGCGTCGAGGTCGGGCGTGCCGCCGCGCCCGGCATAGACGCCGTCGACGAAGACGACCACCGACGGGTCGCCGCCGGCATTCTGGCTGATGCCCGGCGCGCTGCCGATGCCGCGCATCGAAAAGTTGGTGTTGACCGGGTCGACCGCGCTGATCGCCAGGCCGGGGGTGCGGATCGCGATGTCCTGCACCGTCTCGATGCTGTTGTCGCGGAGCTGGTCGGCGCCGAAGGCGGTGACCGAAACGGGCACGTCCTGCAGCCGCTGTTCCTGGCGCTGCGCGGTGACGATGATGTCGTCGCTGTCGCGCGGCGCGCTGTCCTGCGCCGCGGCGGGCACGGCTATCGCCGCGGTGCCCGCGAGCAGCAGCGTGCTTATCCTGATTTCCGTTCTAGCCATCTCTCATCTCCCGACCCGCCGGCCCGCGGTTCATATCCGCTTGACTCAGCCTTATTTTTACTTAGCGTTCTAAGTAATATTTCATATATAACAGCATGATCGAGCGCGCAAGGGCGCGCCGTGCGCGAAGGGACGGGATGATGGCGAACGACGGCGCAACGACTCGATCGCGGCAGGAACCATCGCCCGACGCGGGCGCCGAATCCCCGCAATGGCCGCGTCCGGTCTATGGCTGGTACGTCGTCGGCGTCCTCCTGCTCGCCTATACATTGTCCTTCGTCGACCGGATGATCCTGAGCCTGCTCGTCGCGCCGATCCGCGCCGCGCTCGACATCTCGGATACCGAGGTCAGCCTGCTGATCGGGCTGGCCTTCGCGCTTTTCTACACGCTGCTGGGCCTGCCGCTGGCGTGGATCGCCGACCGCTGGAACCGCCGCAACCTGATCCTCGTCGGCGTCGCGCTGTGGAGCGTGATGACCGCGGGCTGCGGCTTCGCGGGAAGCTATGCCACGCTGTTCCTCGCGCGCATGGGCGTCGGGGTGGGAGAGGCGGCGCTGTCCCCCGCCGCCTATTCGATGCTCAGCGACACCTTTCCGCGCGACCGCCTGGCGCGCGCGCTGGCGGTCTATTCGATCGGGGTGCCGCTCGGCTCGGGCGTGGCGATGATCCTCGGCGCCTTCGTCGTCCAGGCCGTGCTCGCCGCGCCGATGGTCGATCTGCCGTTCGTCGGCCCGGTCGAGGCGTGGCGGACGATCTTCCTCTGGGTCGCGGCGCCGGGATTGCTGGTCTGCCTGCTGCTCCTCACGGTGCGCGAACCGCTGCGCCAGGGACGCCGGCAGGCCGCCGCCCACGCCGACGAGCCGCCGGCGCCCGGCTTTCTCGCCCACCTCGTCCGCCAGCGCGCGGCGCTCGGCGCGCTGTTCGTCGGCATGGCGCTGATCGGGCTCGTCATGTACGGCGTGATCGCCTGGGTTCCGACCTTCTTCTTCCGCACCTATGGCATGGAGGTGTCGCGGGCCGGGCTGTGGTTCGGCGTCATCATGGCGATCGGCGGCGCGGCGGGGCTGGTGCTCGGCGGCACGCTGGCCGACCGGATGTTCGGCAAGGGCGTCGCCGACGCGCATCTGCGCGTGATGCGGCTGTCGATCCTGCTGGGCGGCCCGCCGCTGCTCGCTGCGGCGCTGATGCCCGATGCGGTGCTGGCGTTCGCGATGCTGGCGCTCGCCTTTCCGATGCTGACGATGCACGGCGTCGGAACGGTGGCGTTGCAGCTCATCACCCCGAACGAATATCGCGCCCGCGTGACCGCGCTCTATTTCTTCATCGTCAACCTGACCGGGCTGGGTTTCGGTCCGATGCTGATGGCGCTGCTCACCGACCATCTGTTCGGCGACGATGCGGCGCTGCGCTATTCGATAGCGCTGGTGACCGGCGTCGCCATGCCGCTGGCGGCGATCATCCTGACCGTGGGTTTTCGCGCCTTTGCCCGCGAATTGGCGAAGATGTCGGACGGCGCCTGATCCCGTCCACGGCGATCCGCCGATCGGGTCAGGCGCTCACGCCCGCACCAGCGCGTCGATCGCGCCTTGCAGGATGAAGGCGGCGGCGGCGCTGTCGATGCGCTCGGCGCGTTTCGCGCGGCTGACGTCGGCGGCGATCATCGCGCGCTCGACCGCCGCGGTCGACCAGCGTTCGTCCCACAGCAGCACGGGCAGGCCCAGCGGCGCGAGGTTGCGCGCGAAGGCGCGCACCGACTGGGTGCGCGGACTGTCGCTGCCGTCCATGTTGAGCGGCAGCCCGACGACGAGGCCGACGACCGACTGGGCGGCGACGAGCCCGCGCAGGGCATCGAGATCGGCGGCGAACTTGCCGCGGCGGATCGTCCGGTCGGGGGTCGCGAAGCTCCACCCCGCGTCGCACAGCGCGACCCCGATCGTCTTCGTCCCGACATCGAGCCCGGCGAGGCGCCCGCCGTCGGGAAGCGCGGCGGCAAAATCGGGGGCGAGGGTGGAAATCATCGATCGGTCCTTATCGCCGGATTCCGTCATGCTGAACTTGATTCGGCATCCATTCGGCGCCTCGCCCGAAATGGGGCGCCGAATAGCCCCCGATCGAGGACCCGTTCCCCGGCGAAAGCCGGGGTCCACGCGGAGCGGCGCGATGCCGTCTGGACCCGGGCTTTCGCCGGGGAACGGGAAGATTGCCGATCAAGTGCGGGGTGACGAGGGAGCGGATGCGGGTGTTGCGGCAGCCGCTGGCGCCACGGCAGGCGGAACCGGCGAAGGCTTCCCCTCGAACGCCGCGAGCCGGCGCAGCACGTCGGCGCGGACGTTCGCCCAGAACAGGGTGATGTCGTAGACGTGATAATTGTTGCCCGGCAGCACATAGCCCGGAACGACATAATCCTTCACGACGTCGGCCTGCCCGATCATCAGGAAGCCGCGCGCATCGTCGCACGTCGCGCCGACCTTGCCGGGGATCAGGCGCCCCTCGGTGAACTTCGCCTCGGGTTTCAGCGTGCCCAGATTGGCCTCTGCCGGCGCATCGGTGTCCGGAATCCCGGTGATCGGATTGGTGCACAGCATCCGCGTTTCGGCGCGCGGGCGGCCGTCGAAGCCGATGGTGCCGTCATAGGCTTCGGTCACCATCGCCGGATCGGCGGGCTCGGCGAAGCTCGCCCACGACAGGATGCAGCCCTTCTGGTCGGGGGTCGTGCAGGCCGGAAGGCCGAGCGCGGGCAGGTCGGTTTCGACCGAGATCGGCCAGCCGACGATATAGGCGGCGACGACGCGCTTCGCGAGCGGGGTGCCGGCGACGCGGTTCTTCAGCAGCGTTTCGAGGTGCAGCGCGCCCTGGCTGTGCCCTGCGAGGATGATCGGCCGGTTTTTCGGGATCGCGGCCAGAAAGGCGTCGAACGCCTGCTCGACATCGCGATAGGCGGCGTCGATCGCCTTGCCCGCGGTGACGCGGTCGGTGGCGAGGAAAGCCCCCAGCGTCGCCTGGCGATAGCGCGGCGCCCACACCTCGCCCGCGTCGGAAAAGGCGCTCGCCATGCCGCGCACGAACAGGTTGGCGCGGTGGTCGGCGTCGCGGTCGGAGAGCGGGGCGTTCCAGCTCGACTTGCTGTAATAGCTTGTCGGATGGACGAAGAAGATCTCCGCGTCGCCTCGAACAGCGGCGGCGGATGCGGCGGACGGCGCGGCGGCGCGGGCGGGCGGCACGATCTGGCCGCGCGCCTGCGCCTCGTCGTCGCCGGAGGCTTCGCCCCCCGACGCATCGTCGGCAAGGTCGGGGCGCCATTTCGACGGATCGTCCTCCATCCCCGGCCGCGCGAACCACATCTCGGGATCGTCATAGGCGTTGGGCGCGGCAACGACCTGCGGCTTGAATTCGGCGCTGGGGACGAACGCGACCCGCGCGACCCAGCCGGGGAAAAGCTGATAGACGACGCCGGCGGCAAGGATCAGCAGGATGATCGCGGCGATCAGATAGAGGAATTTGCGGGCCAAATGCGGGCTCCATGGGAGAGAAGAGGCGAACATCCTTACCCGTTCGTGTCGAGCGAAGTCGAGACACCCATCGGTTTGGCGCTGCCCCGATGGGCATCTCGACTTCGCTCGATGCGAACGGGAAAAGAAAATCCCGTCGACGGGCGCCATGCTATCTGGCTTGCGCGCGTACCCGAAACAAGCCCAGATGTCGCGCATGACCGATGCGCCCGCCCGCCCGTCCGCCTCCGAGTCGCACCGTCTGGACGGCAGCGATCCGCCGTGGCCGCTGCGGCCGTGGATCATGGCGGCGGTCTGCTCGGTCGCGGGGCTCGCCTTTCACCTGCTCGTCGACCATTTGTACGAGGACCCGCTCGCCGCCTGGCGCAGCGCGCTCGCCGCCGCGGTCGCGGTGGGGACGATCACCTTCGTTCTGGGGGTCGAGCTTCGCCGCTGGCACTGGGCGCTGGGCTTCGCGCTGCTGTGGGGCGCGGTGATGGGGCTGATCGTCTGGCAGTCGGCGGGCTACAATATCCACGGATCGCCGGTCGAATGGCCGTTCTGGTCGGGGATGCTCGCGGTGCTCGTCGCGACGCCCCTGTTCCAGACGCGGCGCGACGTCGCGCCCGATGCCCGCTTCTGGCGGCTGTGGCGGATGCCCTACGACCGGCTGCACGGCCATGCGTGGACCGACGCCGTGATCGGCGCGGCCGGCCTTGCCTTCGTCGGCGTCACCTTCCTGCTCGTCGTGCTGATCGGACAGATGTTCAAGCTGATCGGGATCGACGTCATCGAACGGCTGCTCAATGACGAATGGTTCGGCTGGATGCTCGCGGGGGCGGCCTTCGGCGGCGCGGTGGGGCTGTTGCGCGAGCGCGACCGGCTGGTCGCGACGCTCCAGCGGCTGGTGATGATCGTGCTCGCGGTGCTGGCGCCGGTGCTCGCGGTCGCGCTGGTCCTCTTCCTCGTCTCTCTGCTCGGAACCGGATTGCAGAAGCTGTGGGATTCGGGCTTTTCGACCGCCGCGCTGATGATGGCGGCGGCGGCTTTCGCGGTGCTGCTCGCCAATGCGGTGATCGGCGACGGGCGCGAGGACCGCGCGACCAATCCGCTGCTGCGCTGGGCCGCGCCGGTGCTGGCGGTCGCGGTGCTGCCGCTCGCGGGCATCGCCTGTTATTCGATGGGTCTGCGCATCGGCCAATATGGCTGGACCCCCGAACGCCTGTGGGGCGTGATCGCGGCGGCGGTCGCGCTCGCCTATGGTGTCGCCGGGGTGTGGGCGGTGGTCCGCGGACGGCGCGATTTCGACGACTGGCTGCGCCCCTTGCAGCAGAAGCTCGCGATCGGATTGATGCTGCTCGCGCTGTTTCTGGCGCTGCCGATCCTCGATTTCGGGGCGATTTCGGCGCGCGACCAGCTGGCGCGGCTGAACAGCGGCGCGACCCCGGCGGCAAAGTTCGACTGGGCGGCGATGGCGTTCGATTTCGGCCCGGCGGGGCGGAACGCGCTGCGCGACATGACCCGGTCGCCGCAGAAGGCGCGTGCCGACGCCGCAAGGGCCGCGCTCGCGGCAAAGAATCGCTGGGACCTCGCCGGGCCGCGTGGGCCGACGCTGCTGAAACCCTTCACGGAGCGGCTGCGCATCGTCCCGGCGGACCGCGCGCTCCCCGCCGAAGCGCTCGCGCGGATCGAGGCGAGCTATATGTGCGCCCGCGCCAAAGCCTGCGTCGCGATATGGCTTTCCGACGACCGGATCGGCGTGCTGGGGCAGCAGGAAGCGGGCGAGGCGCTGCAATTCGACCATGTGACGCGCAATGCCGAGGGCCAGTGGGTCCAGGGCGACGCGACGAGCCCGCGTCCGGCGCGGCCGGGGCTCGACCTGTCGAAGGCGCGGGTCGAGGTCGAAACGGTTCGCCAGCGGCGCATCACGGTCGACGGCGTGCCCGAAACCGGCCCTTTCGATTAGGCGCCGCTTGATGCGCAGGGGGGAGGGTGCTAGCGGCGCGGCGTCCCCCGCACGAGGCAGGAAGCTATGGCAATCGATCAGGCAACGGTGAAGAAGATCGCGTCGCTGGCGCGCATCGCGATCAGCGATGCGGAGGCCGCCGCGATGGAAGGCGAACTCAACAATATCCTCGGCTGGGTCGAGCAACTCGGCGAGGTCGACGTGAGCGGGGTCGAGCCGATGACGGCGGTGATCCCGAACACGCTGCGGCTGCGCGACGATATCGTCGACGCCGACCCGCTGACCGGCGGCAACCGCCGCGACGACGTGCTGGCGAACGCGCCCGAGCCGCAGCACGGCTTCTTCGGCGTGCCCAAGGTGATCGAGTGATGACTGACGCTATGGTTCCAGCCGTTTGTCCTGAGCTTGTCGAAGGACCGTCCTTCTTCGACGCGGCCGGGAAAGAACGGTGCTTCGACAAGCTCAGCACGAACGGGTTTTGATGATGACTGATTTGACCAATCTCACCGTCGCGCAGATTCGCGACGGCCACCGCGCGGGCGATTTCAGCGCCGTCGAGGTCGCGGAGGCGTTCAACGCCAATGTCGCGGGCGCGAAAGCGCTCAACGCCTTCATCGTCGAGACGCCCGAACAGGCGCTCGGCGCGGCGAAGCAGGCCGATGCCGACCGGGCCGCGGGAACGCTCAAGCCGCTGTCGGGCGTGCCGATCGGCATGAAGGACCTGTTCGCGACCAAAGGCGTCCAGACCACCGCCGCGAGCCACATGCTCGAAGGCTTCGTGCCGCGCTACGAATCGACCGTGTCGCAGAAATTGTGGGACGCGGGCGCGGGGATGCTCGGCAAGCTCAACCTCGACCAGTTCGCGATGGGCTCGTCGAACGAGACGAGCTTTTTCGGCAACGTCATCTCGCCGTGGAAGCGGAACGACGGCGGGAACGCGGCGCTGGCGCCCGGCGGCTCGTCGGGCGGCAGTTCGGCGGCGATCGCGGCGCGGCTCTGCCCCGCGGCGACGGGCACCGACACCGGCGGCTCGATCCGCCAGCCCGCGGCGTTCGTGGGCATTTCGGGGATCAAGCCGACCTACGGCCGCTGCTCGCGCTGGGGCATCGTCGCCTTCGCCAGCTCGCTCGACCAGGCGGGGCCGATGGCGCGCGACGTGCGCGACTGCGCGATCATGCTTCAGAATATGGCGGGCTTCGACCCCAAGGACGCGACCAGCCTCGACCTGCCCGTGCCGAATTGGGAAGCCGCTTTGTCGAGCGATTTCAAGGGCAAGAAAGTCGGTATTCCCAGGGAATATCGACTGGAGGGCATCGATCCCGACATCGATGCGATGTGGGATGCCGGCATCGCGATGCTCAAGGATGCCGGGGCCGAGGTCGTCGAGATCAGCCTGCCGCACACCAAATATGCGCTGCCGGCCTATTATATCATCGCCCCCGCCGAAGCCTCATCGAACCTCGCGCGCTACGACGGGGTGCGCTACGGGCTGCGCGATCTGCCGCAGGGTGCGGGGTTGCAGGACATGTATGCCGCGACGCGCGCCGAAGGCTTCGGGCCGGAGGTCAAGCGCCGCATCATGATCGGCACCTATGTGCTGTCGGCGGGCTTCTACGACGCCTATTACACGCAGGCGCAGAAGGTGCGGACGCTGATTTCGCGCGATTTTTCGGCGGCGTTCGAGACGTGCGACGTGATCCTCGCCCCGACCGCACCGTCGGCGGCGTTCGGGCTCGGCGAAAAGACCGCCGACCCGCTGTCGATGTATCTGAACGACGTGTTCGCCGTGCCGGCCAGCCTCGCGGGGCTGCCCGCGATGTCGGTCCCCGCGGCGCTCAACCGCGAAGGCCTGCCGCTGGGCCTGCAGATCATCGGCAAGGCCTTCGACGAGCAGGGCGTGCTCAACGCCGGGCTGGCGATCGAGGAACGCGCGGGCTTCACCGCTCGCGCCGAGAGGTGGTGGTAAGATGACGGACTATCGCATCAAGGGCGAAACCGGCGAGTGGGAGGTCGTGATCGGCCTCGAGGTCCATGCGCAGGTCACTTCCAACGCCAAGCTCTTCTCGGGCGCCGCGACGGCGTTCGGGGCCGAGCCGAACACGCAGGTGTCGCTGGTCGATGCCGCGATGCCCGGCATGCTGCCGGTGCCGAACCGCGAATGCATCCGGCAGGCGGTGCGCACCGGCATGGCGATCGACGCGCAGATCAACAAATGGTCGCGCTTCGACCGCAAGAATTATTTCTATGCCGACCTGCCGCAGGGCTATCAGATTTCGCAGCTTTATCATCCGCTTGTCGGCGAAGGTTCGCTGACGATCGAGGCGGATGAGAAGGCGGGGATCAAGGAAGCGAAGCGCATCGCGATCGAACGCATCCATGTCGAGCAGGACGCCGGCAAGCTGATGCACGACCAGCATCCGACGATGTCGTTCGTCGACCTCAACCGCTCGGGCGTCGCGCTGATGGAGATCGTGTCGAAGCCCGACATGCGCTCGCCCGCCGAGGCCGGCGCCTATCTGCGCAAGCTGCGCGCGATCCTGCGCTACGTCGGCTCGTGCGACGGCAATATGGAAGAAGGCTCGATGCGCGCCGACGTCAACGTCAGCGTCCGCAAGCCCGGCGAAGCGCTGGGCACGCGCACCGAGACGAAGAACGTCAATTCGGTCCGCTTCGTCATGCAGGCGATCGAATATGAGGCGAAGCGCCAGGTCGAGGTGCTCGAATCGGGCGGCACGGTCGATCAGGAAACGCGCCTGTTCAACCCCGACAGCGGCACGACGCGGACGATGCGGTCGAAGGAGGATGCGCATGATTACCGCTATTTCCCCGACCCCGACCTGCTGCCGCTCGAACTCGACGATGCGTTCCTCGACGAATGCCGGGCGAGCCTGCCCGAACTGCCCGACGCCAAGCGCGCGCGCTACGAGGCGGCGGGGATTTCGGCCTATAACGCCGGCGTGCTGACCGCCGAGGTCGAGAGCGCGCGCTGGTTCGACGCGCTGCTCGACGCGGGCGCGGAGCCGAAGGCGGCCGCCAACTGGATGACCAGCGAGCTGTTCGGCGCGCTCAACCGGCTGGGCAGGGAGATCGCCGATTCGCC
The DNA here is from genome assembly GCF_057401805.1 of Sphingopyxis sp. 550B. Taxonomy (NCBI): domain Bacteria; kingdom Pseudomonadati; phylum Pseudomonadota; class Alphaproteobacteria; order Sphingomonadales; family Sphingopyxidaceae; genus Sphingopyxis; species Sphingopyxis sp. 550B. The sequence continues at coordinate 2,482,828 of NZ_CM171610.1, forward strand.
GGTCGGCCCGGCGCAGGCGGCGGAACTGCTCGGCCTCGTCGCCGACGGCACCATCTCGGGCAGCATCGCCAAGCAGGTGTTCGAGATCATGCTCGAAACCGGCGACGATGCGGCGAAGATCGTCGAGGACAAGGGCCTTCGGCAGACCAGCGACACCGGCGCGATCGAGGCGGTGATCGCCGAGGTGCTGGCGAAGAACCCGAACCAGCTCGAACAATATCGCGGCGGCAAGGAAGCGCTGTTCGGCTTCTTCGTCGGCCAGACGATGAAGGCGATGCAGGGCAAGGCGAACCCGCAGGTGGTGAACGAACTGCTGAAGAAGGCGCTGGGATAAGCGGCCGCGGCTCCGGCCGCGCCCCGGCTTAGAGCATCGAGCATTAAATCTGAACCGTTTGCCCCCCGCTTTCGCGGGGGCAGGCTCTGAGCTTGTCGAAGCCTGTCCTGAGCGCCTGCAAGGCAGTCGAAGGGGGCCGTTCTTTCTTTCGGCGCCGCAAGAAGAAGGACGGTGCTTCGACAAGCTCAGCACGAACGGCAGAAAGGGTGATGCAGATTTAACGCACGATTCTCTAGAACACCGCTTTCGCCGCATCGCCGTCGTTCGCCCGCGCAGGCGTCGCGATTGTTGATCCGAAAGGCGGCCTGCATCAGGATCGTTGCATTCAGCGCAACATCATGCATCAGCCCTTGGCATTGTCTTGGCCGCGACAGGCCCTAGACTTCGCTGGTTCCGGGCGGTTCCGGACGGATCGCGGAATCCCTATGCCTATCGACACCCTTCGCCGTATCGCCCGGTATCTGACCGGTCTTGCAGCCGCCGTCCTCGTCACGGCTCCCGCCGTCGCCCAGTCGCCGGCGCCCGATGTCGTCGCGCTGGTCGGCGGCGCGGTGGTCGACGTCGAAAACGGCCGCGTCATCGAGGACGCCGTCGTCGTCATCGAGGGCGAGCGGATCGTTCAGCTCGGCCCACGCGGCCGCCTCCAGCCCCCGCCGGGCGCGCGCATCGTCCCCGTCGACGGGCGCTGGCTGATCCCCGGCCTCATGAACATGCACGTGCATTTCGGCCTGAAGCTTCCCGGCACCGCCGGGGCCGAGTTGCAGAACGAGACCGACGCGCAACAGGCGCTGCGCATGGCGCACAACGCGCGCCTGTCGCTGCGCGCCGGCGTCACCTCGGTTCGTCTGGTGTCCGAGATCCACGGCAATGATTTCGCGCTTCGCCGCGCCATCGACCGGGGCGAGGCCGTCGGGCCGCGCATCGAAACGGCCGGCGAACTGATCGTGCCCACCGGCGGGCACGGCTTCCTTGAGGTCGACGGTCCCTACGCCTTCGCGCAGGCGGCGCGCCGGCAGATCAGCCAGGGTGCCTCGTGGATCAAGATCGCCATTTCGGGCGGCATCTCCGACACGCACGGCGCCATCGCCGCCGCCCCGATGACCAACGATGAATTGTCGGTCCTCATCGACGTGGCCCACCGCAACGGCGTGCGCGTCACCGCGCACAACGGTTCGCCCGAGGCGGCGATGCAGGCCTTGACCTACGGCATCGACGGTTTCGAGCACGGCTATCACCTGACCGAGCCGGTGCTGCGCCGCATGGCGAAGGACAAGGTGTGGCTGGTGCCGACGATCGTGGTCAGCCAGCCGGGCGCGCGCACCTTCTATCAGCGCATCGGGTCGCCGGACTGGTATCTGCAGCGGGTGGACAGCGTCGGCCGCGACCATTGGGCGATGCTGCAGTCCGCGATCCGCCTCGGCGTGCCGATCGCGCTGGGCACCGACCAGTTTCCCTTCGAGGACAATGAGGGCACGACCGCCACCGTGCGCGAGGCGGAGCTTTACGTCGACGCGGGGATGACCCCGCTCCAGGCGCTGCAGGCGGCGACGATCCAGCCGGCCCGCATGATGCGCCGCGACACCGACATCGGCAGCATCGCCGTGGGCAAATATGCCGACATCGTGCTCGTCGATGCCGACCCGACCCGCGATATCCGCGCCTTGCGCTCGATCGCCTTCGTCATGAAGGGCGGACAGGTCGTGCGCGACGACCATGGCCTTTCGGGCCAGGTCCGGTGATCCGGGCGGCGTGACTCCATGACGCTCCGATCCCTGCTGTCGCCGACCCACCGGCGCTACGCGCACCGCTGGCTCCTGCTGATTCCCTTCATCTGGCAGGTCGGCGGGACCCCGCTGGTCAACACCGCCGCCGTTCGCGTCTTTTCGCTGCCGCTGCCGATGCTGTGGCAGATGTGCGGGATTCTGGTGGCGAGCGCCACCATCGGCTTCGTCTTCGTGCGCGACGAGCGCATCGAGGCGAATGACGAGCCGGATTCCTTCCCCGAACCTTCCGACGAGGCGAAGCCCTCGTGATCCTCGGCCTGACCATCGCCATCGTTCTCGGCACCATGCTGGGGGCGCTGTTCTACGGCTATCGCAAGACCCGCGCCCGGACGGTCGCCGAATGGGCGGTCGGGGGGCGCCGGTTCGGCACCCTGATCTTCTGGTTCCTGAACGCGGGCGAGATATACACGACCTTCGCCGTTCTCGGGATTTCGGGCTATGCCTGGGCCTATGGCGCGCCCGCCTATCTGGCCTTCACCTCGGTGTCGCTGGCCGCGACGCTCGGCTATTGGCTGATGCCGCGCATCTGGCAGGCCGGGCGCGAAGGGGGATTCATCACGCAGGCGGATTTCTTCGCCGCCCGCTATGATGCGACCTGGCTCGGTTGCCTGGTGGGACTGGCCGGGATCGCGGCCATCGTGGTCTATGTGCAGATCCAGATCACGGCGCTCAGCCTGATCCTTCGCCTCACGCTGGGCACCGGCGTGTCGCCGACCATGTCGGCGGTCCTCGCCGCCGTCATCATGCTGGCCTTCGTCTATGTGGCCGGCCTGCGGTCGGCCGCCTTTGCGGCGGGGGTGAAGGACATATTGATGATCGTGCTGGTGGTGGGCCTCAGTGCGACCGTCGCCGGCAAGGTCGGGGCGTCGTCGATCCTCGACGTGTTCGACCGCGTGCAGGATCAATATCCGGGGATCGGCGTCTTTCCGGGGCTGGTTCCGGAGGCAGGCCTGTCGGTCACCTGGATGATGACCGCCGCGGTGAACGTGGCGCTGGGCACGTGGATATTCCCGCACATGTTCCAGCTCTGCTACGCGGCCGGCAGCCGCAAGGCGATCCGCCGTAACGCCGTCTGGCAGCCGCTCTATTCGCTGTCCTTCTTCTTCATCATCCTGCTCGGCTTCGGCGCCCTGCTGGCGGGCGTGTCCCCGCCGGACAACGACATCAACGCCGCGCTGCTGCAATTCGTGTCGGATTCCTATCCGGGCTGGATGATCGGGCTGCTGGCCGGAACCGCCTGCCTCCTCGCGCTCGTGCCCGGCTCGGTGCTGCTGCTCACGGCCGGCTCGATCTTCAGCCGCAACGTCGTCATGCCGTTGAAACCGGACCTGAGCGACCGCGCGACCCTGCTGCTGTCCCGGCTGTCGATGGTGGCCTTCGCGGTGATCGCGGTATGGCTGACGCTCGGCGCCACGGCCTCGCTGGTGGAGATCGGCCTGTCGGCCTATGCGGCGATCGGCATGCTGACGCCGGGGGTGTTCCTCGCCTTCCTGTGGCCCCGCGCCAATGCGCTCGGCGTCGCCACGGGCATCGGCGCGGGCTATCTGGCCCTGCTGCTGCCGGCGGCGCGGGACATGTGGGCCGTGGCCCTGCCGGATTGGGACATCGGCCTCGTGGCGATGGGGGTCAACTTCATCGTCGCGGTGATCGCGATCCTGCTCACCACGCGCGCCTCTCCGGCCGTCGCCGCGGCCGCGTGACGGCGATCACGCCGCGGCGGGACCGTCGCTTTCGCTCCATCCCTTGAGCCGCGCCTCGAAGGCCGCCATCAGGCGGGCCGGGGCGCCGTCCAGCTGGCGTCCCAGCCGGTGGATCAGGCTGACCGAGGTATGTTCGAGGTCGGCCTCGTAGATGGGCCGGGCGACGAGCCGGCCGTCTTCCAGTTCGGCGGCTGCGGCGATGCGCGGAAGGATGGTCACCATCCGCCCGGCGCGCGCGGCTTCGCGCATCACATAGATCGAACTGGTAGTGAGCACCGGTTCCAGCCAGACCTGCTCGCGGCGCTCCGCCTCGCGCAATATCTGGTGCAGCCGCAGGTTGGCGTCGGGCAGGCACAGGTCATAGGTGCTCAGGTCCTCCAGCGACAGCGACTTGCGCTTCGCCGCCGGGTGATCGGGCGCACAGATGACCATCAGCGGCTGGGCGACCGTCGCGCGGACCCGGATCTTGGGCTCGGTGCAATCGTTGAAGATCAGGCCGAAATGGGCGTCGTCCTCCAGAACCGCATGCACGATCTCGGATGTCGGCAGGACCGACGCGGTCACGGCGATGCCGGGATGCTGACCCTGGAAATCCTCCAGCACCTTGGAAAAGAATCCGCCCAGGAATCCCTCGCCGATGGCGATGCTGACCTTGCCCGCCTTCAACTGCCGATGCTCGTGCAGGCGGTTCATGAAGGCTTCTTCGTTGGCGATGCAGCCCTGATAATATTCATAGGCCAGGCGCCCGGCCTCGGTCATGCGGATGGCGCGCCGGCCGCGTTCGATCAGCGCCACGCCCATCGTTTTCTCCAGCTGCGCGATCTGGCGGCTGATCGATGAAACCGCCACGCCGATCTTGTCGCTGGCCAGTCGCATCGAACCCAGGCTGGCGGCTTCGTAAAAATAATAGAGAGCGTTTCCGTGCATGGCGGCCACATTATCGATCCTTGCGTTGAACGCAATGATTTCGGCCAATCATCCCGCCTTGCGGGACAGGGAAAAATGCAGGACAGGGGGCGCCATTTACGACTATGCCTAATTTCGAGGTGCTTGTGGCAACCAAGAGAACGCGCGTCGGGTGGCGCGGCTATATCCCGGCGATCACCACCCCTTTCGATGCCCAGGGTGACATGGACCCGCGCGGTCTCGGCCTGTTGGTGGAATGGCTTCATGCAGAGGGGATGCATGGGCTGGTGGTGGCGGGCACGACCGGCGAATGGACCAGCCTCAGCCCCCGGGAACGCAAGGCGCTGATCGCCGCGGTCGGCGCGCAGATGGCGGGCAAGCTGCCGCTGATCGCCGGATGCACGGCCTTCACGGCGGCCGAGGTGCTGGAATTCGCCGCCGAGGCGGCGGTTTCGGGCTTCGAGGGGATTCTCGTGACCCCGCCGCCCTACATCCGTCCTTCGGATGACGAGATTCATGCCTTTTACAAGATGGTGTCGGATGCCAGTCCGCTGCCGATCTGCGTCTACAACTGGCCTCCGGGCACCGGGGTGGACATGTCGATCCCGCTGCTGGAACGCCTCGCCGATATCGAGAATGTCGTCGCCATCAAGCAGTCGACCGGCGACCTGCGCCGTTTCGTGCAGACCTATTTCGGGCTCAGCGATCGGGTGCACGTCTTCGGCCACAGCATGGACGATTGCGGCCTCGCCCTGTTGAAGGGCGCGGGCGGCGATGGCACCATGGGGGCGGGCGGCGTGCTTGGCCGCGCGCAACCCGACTTCTACAATCATGTGTGGGCCGGCGATTTCGAGGCGGCCCGCGCATGCGGACGGCAGGACCGGGTCATCATGGACGAATGGTATACCAAGGATCTGGTCGGGCGCTTCGGTTCGGGGCCCGCGATTCTGAAGGCCGCGCTGAACATCCAGGGGCTGCCCGGCGGTCATGTGCGCCGTCCGCTGCTCGACGTGTCCGCCCCCGACCTCGATCGCATCCGCGCCACCTTGACCGCATTGGGACGCGTCTAGCCGAAATGGACGGCGTCGATGTCCTGGTGATCGGCGCTGGGCTGGTGGGATGTGCCGCCGCCTGTCGGCTGGTCCAGGCGGGGGCGCGGGTCGAAATCCTCGAAGCGGCGCGTCCCAACGCCGGCGCCTCGGGCGCCAACGCCGGTTCGCTGCATTTCCAGCTCGAGCGCCGCTTTCTCGAAAATGGCGAGGCGCTCGCCGATCAGGCGGCCTCGATCCTGGGCCTCAACCTGCTGGCGATCGAGGAATGGCGCGGGCTGGCCGACGAGCTGGGCCCCGACATCCGCGTCCATATGCGCGGCGGCCTGATGGTGGCCGAAACCGCGGACGAGGTCGCCATTCTCGAACGCAAGGTGGCGCGGGAGGTTCAGGGCGGCCTCGCGTCGCGGATGATCGACGGCGACGCGGCGCGCGCGCTGGCGCCCGGCCTGTCGGAAACGGTCGTGGCCGCCAGCCACCTGGAGGCGGAGGGGCACGCCGACCCCAAGGCGCTGACGCTGGCGTTCGCCGCCGCCGCCGCCGCGCGGGGCGTCCGGCTGCGCCGGCGGTGCCGCGTCGTCGCGGCGCGGCCGGTGCGGGGCGGCTATCGGCTCACCGTCGAAACGCCCGACGGTCCGGAGGATCTTACGGCGCCGAAGATACTGATCGCGGCGGGCGCGTGGAGCGCGCGGATCGGCGAATTGTTCAACCTGCACCTGCCGCTCTACCCCGTCGCGCTGCTGATGAGCGCGACCGAGCGGACGGCTCCGCTGCTCGATCCGCTGATCCAGCATGTCGGGCAGCGGCTGTCCATGAAGCAGGCGCATGCGGGGAATGTGCTGATCGGCGGCGGCTGGCCGTCGCGGATGCGGCTCGACGCCGCCGGCCGCTTCGATCTCGACCGGCCCGCGGAGATGCTGGCCTCGTCGCTGAGGGGCAATCTGGCCGTGGCGGCGCGGGTGTTCCCGCGCGTCGCCGACCTGAACCTGATCCGCAGCTGGACCGGGATCACGGCGATCACCGCCGACCAGCTGCCCCTGGTCGGAGCGATTCCGCAGGCGCCGGGCGTCTATGTGGCGGCGGGCGGTTCGGCCTTCACGCTCGGCCCCACCTTCGCGCGCCTGCTCGCACGGCGCATCCTCGACGAGCCCGAGGAGCGGCTGGAGATATTCTCGCCCGCGCGCTTCGGTCATCTCAACAGCTTCATGGGGGCGGCGGGTGCGTAGCGACGGCGATGTGCGGCGCGGGGCACCCCTGACCCTGCTGGTCGACGGACAGGCGGTCGCGGCTTTCGAAGGCGAGACGATCGCGACCGCCATGCTGGCCCGCGACCTTCTGGCCTTTCGCCTCGATCGCGGCGGCCGGCCGCGGGGCCTGTTCTGCAACATGGGCGTCTGCGGCGAATGCCTCGTCACCGTGGCGCACGGAAGCGCGTCGCCGCGCCGGCTGCGCGCCTGCCTGACCCCGGCGGCCGACGGCATGATCGTCACCACGCGCCCGGATGAGCGGCGATGAACGACGACGCTCGCCCCGACTATGATCTCGCGGTCGTCGGCGGAGGCCCCGCCGGGCAGGCCGCCTGTCTGGCGCTGCCCGACGGCCCGCGCATCGTCGTGATCGACGAGCAGCTTCGGCCGGGCGGCCAGATCCTGCGCCAGCCGCCCCGTGCCTTTTCCGTGCGCGGCTGGCTGGAGGGCGCCGAATACCGCCGCCTCAAGGCCCGGTTGGCGGCCTTCGAATCGCTGGAGTCGGTCGAATGGCGCGGCGGCTGCTCGGTGCTGGGCGCGCGCGAAGCGGGGGAGGGGTGGCGCCTCGCCCTTTCGGACGGCGGCGGCGTGCGGGAGGTCACCGCCCGGCGCGTCCTGATCGCCACCGGCTGTTACGACATGGCCGTGCCCCTGCCGGGCTGGACGCTGCCGGGGGCGATGAGCGCGGGGGGCGTGCAGGCTTTCGTGAAGAGCCAGATGCTGGCACCCGGGCACCGCATCGCCTTTGCCGGATCGCACCCCCTGCAACTGCTGGCGGCCGATCAGCTGCGCAAGGCCGGCGGAACGGTGGCGGCGGTCGCGTTCAGCCAGCCTTTCCGGCGCTTCGTCCTGAAGGCGCTGGGGCGGCCCTGGACGGCGCTGACGAACCTGCCGCGCCTGATGTCGGTCCTGCTGATGGGATGGCGGCTGCGCGCGGCGGGCGTGCCGATCCATTTCGGCCGCGCGCCGACGGCCGTCGAGGGCCGCGACCGGGTGCAGGGCCTGCGCCTCGAGGACGGCGCGGTCGTGGCGTGCGACGCGGCGGCCTTCTGCTTCGGTTTCCTGCCGCAGTCGGACCTGCCGCGGGCGATGGGGCTGGCGGTCCGTCCGGCACGGCCGGGCGGCTGGAAGGCGTGCCATGACGCATGGATGCGGGCCTCGCGCCCCGGCGCCTATGTTGCCGGAGAGACGACGGGGGTGAAAGGCGCCGATGCCGCCGCGGCCGAAGGCGCGCTGGCCGGCCTCGCCGTCGCCGTGGACATGGGCGTCCTGCCCCTGCGCGAGGCCGTCCGCAGGGCGGCGCCGGTGCGGCGCGCCCGCGCCCGCGCGCTGCGCTTCGCCGCGCTGCTGGAGGCGGTCGCGGACCCCGGGCCGCTGCCCGACCGGGATCTGCCCGCCGACACCATCGTCTGCCGCTGCGAAGACGTGACGATGGGCGACCTGCGCGCGGCGCTCGCGATCGGCGCCGACGCCGGCGGCGTCAAGCTGGCGACCCGCTGCGGCATGGGGGTGTGTCAGGGCCGCAATTGCGAACATGGCCTGCTGGCGCTGCTCGGCGACGTGTCGACCGAACCCCATGGATTCACGCCGCGATTCCCGGCGCGCCCGATCCGGATAGGCGATCTGCTCGCCGAAGATTGATTGCGTCCAGCGCAACGAACTTTGCAAAACCTGTCATTGTTCGCGACAAAGGGCGGACATAAAACCTGTCTCATTCAATGGCGCAAAGGCGCGTTGCGAGAAGGGGAGAGGGTGGCCGAGATGGTGAAACAGGCGCGCAAGCCGTCTTTCCTGGTCGTCGATCATGTTTCGCGCACGGTGCCCGATCTGGCCCAGGCGCTGGCCTTCTATTGCGATGTGCTGGGGGGCCGCGAGCTCTATCGCATGGGCCCGATGGACGCGGCCGACATTCCGGTCGGCACCGATGGGCGCGACTGGATGGAATCGCATGTCGGCGTGGCGGGTGCCAGCCTGACCCTGGCGATGATCGAGTTCGACGGCGGCGCCCGCATCCAACTGGTCCAGTACGACAAGCCTTCGGATCGAGATGCTTCGCCGCCGCGCAATTGCGACCTCGGCGGGCATCATCTGGCGTTCCGCGTCGACGACGTCGAGGCGGCGGCGGCCTGGCTCGCGGAGCATGGATGCACGCCGATGGACGTGATCGAAATCGACGCCGGCCCGCTGGCCGGAAAGAAGAACCTCTACATCCTCGATCCGTTCGGGCTCCAGCTCGAACTGGTGGACTGAACCGGGATCCGCATCATGGGCAGCACGAAGATCAATCCGCCGAACCTTTACAAGAGCACGCCGTTCGGCTTTTCCCACGCCGCCGTTCAGGACAGCGGCCGGGTCCTTCATCTGGCCGGGCAGGTCGCATGGGACGCGCAGTGCAACGTGATCGGCGAGGGCGACCTTGCCGTTCAGGTCGAGGCCGCGCTCGCCAACCTCACGGCGGTGCTGGAGCATATGAAGCTGACGCCCGCCGACCTCGTTCGCCTGCGCACCTACATCGTCGACAACGATCCCGAAAAGCTGGGCGTGGTGGTCGCCGCGATTCAGCGCTTCTACGGGGGAGCGACCCCGGCGCCGAATACCGTCGTCGGCGTTCAATCGCTCGCCCTTCCCGATTTTCTCGTCGAGATCGAGGCCACCGCGCAACTCGACGCCTGACGTTCCGTCCAACGCGTCGAAAGAACGCGATTATCCTTCAACATCGAGTCCATGGAGCTTCCTCTTGACCTTCAGCATCACCCGTGAACGCCTTCTGGCGTCAACCATGATCGGCGGCTTCGCGGCCCTCGTTCTCGCCGCAGCGCCGGCGGCTGCTCAGGATGGCGCGACCGCCGCCGCGCAAGCCGCCCCGTCCGAAGACATCGTCGTCACCGGTTCGCGCATCGTCCGCAAGGACTACAGCTCGACCAGCCCCATCGTGACGGTGGGGCAGTCCGACCTGCAGGCGACCGGCTCGGTCACGGCAGAGACGCTGATGAACGACATGCCGCAGTTCATGCCCGGCACCAGCAACGGCTCGGTGAACCCCGGCAACGGCGGTCAGGCGAACCTGAACCTGCGCGGCCTGGGCAGCAACCGGACGCTGGTGCTGATGAACGGCCGCCGCATCGTGCCGTCGAACGCCAACGGCACCGTCGACATCAACCTGATCCCGTCGGCCCTGATCCGCAACGTCGAGGTCATCTCGGGCGGCGCGTCGGCGACCTACGGTTCCGACGCTCTGGCGGGTGTAGCGAACTTCATCCTCAACGACAATTTCTCGGGCGTTCAACTCGACGCCCAATATGGCGTGACCGAACAGGGCGACGGCGCGACGCAGAGCTACACCATGACGATCGGCGGCCGATTCGACGACGGGCGCGGCCACGCGGTCCTGTCGGTCGGTCGCTCGACGCGCGAAGCGATCATGAGCAGCGCGCGCGGCTTTTCCGCGGTTTCGGGCCGCAACAGCGTGTCGCCGCTGGGCGTGACCACCTTCGACTCGACCAATCTGCCCAGCCAGGCTTTCATCAACAATTATCTGGGCTGCACCAACTGCGTCACGCCGACGGGCGAGTTCGGCTACAATACCGACGGCTCGCTGTTCAGCCATGTCGGCGCCTATAATTTCAAGAGCCCCGGCGGCCCCGAGTGGGACGCCTATCATCAACCCGGCGTGGCCTGGGCCTATAACACCGGCGCGACCGGCATGCTCAGCATTCCGCTGGAGCGTTGGAACGCTTTCGCGGCGGCGCGTTACGAACTGGCCGATTCCATCGAGCTCTACAGCAACGTCCTGTTCACCCAATATAGCGCGGACACCATCCTGTCGCCGACGCCCATGCCGGGACCGTCGCCGACCTACGGCTTCCGCGTGCCGTCGACCAATCCGTTCATCACCGCGGACCTGCGGGAATTTCTGGATGCCCGTCCCGATCCGACGGCGTCGTTCGGCCTGAACAAGCGCTTCAACGCGATCGGCGGCCGTCTGGCCCGCGACAGCACCACGGTCTTTCAGGTCACGGCCGGCTTGCGCGGCGATCTGCCGTTCGGCGACTGGCGCTACGACCTCAGCGGCCAGTACGGCCGCGTCGACAACTCGACCGAACAGTCGGGCAACGTCTCCCGTTCGGCCGTCCAGCGCCTGCTCGACGACCCGACCGGCGGCGCCAGCCTGTGCGAAGGCGGCTTCAACCCGTTCGGCCTGACGACCCTGTCGAAAAGCTGCATCGCCTACATCAACCGCAACAGCAAGAACTCGACCCTCAGCGAGCAGACCATCTTCGAAGGCACGATTCAGGGCGGCCTGTTCCAGCTCCCCGCGGGTCAGGTCCGTGTCGCGCTCGGTGCGCAGTATCGTGAGGACAGCTTTGCATTCCGTCCGGACTCCGGCCTGTCGCAGAGCAATCCGATCGTGCCCCATTTGGGCGCGGACGGCCTGCCCGACGGCGGCAGGATCGGCGGCGTCGAGGTGGCGGGCTTCAACCCGGTCCAGCCGCTGACCGGTTCGACCAACTCCACCGAATTCTTCGTCGAGGCGCTGATCCCGGTGGTGACCGACCTGCCTCTCATCAAGCGGCTGGAACTGACCCTCGGCTATCGTTACTCCGACTACAGCACCATCGGCGGCGTTCAGGCCTACAAGGCCGATGTGGACTGGACGGTGTTCGACAGCCTGCGGGTGCGTGGCGGCATCCAGCGCGCCGTGCGCGCGCCCTCGATCGGCGAACTCTACGGCAATCGCGACATCAGCTCGCCCCAGATCGGCGGGCCGGTGAACGCGCAGGGCGCTCCGGTCTTCGGCGGCGACCCGTGCGATATTCGCGGCGCCTATCGCAACGGTCCGGATGCGGCTCAGGTGCGCCAGCTCTGCCTCGCTCAGGGCCTGTCGGGCGCTGCGGTGGACAGCTATGTCTTCAACAGCACGCAGATTCAGGGCTTCGTCGGCGGCAACGTCAATCTGAAGGAGGAAACGGCCGATACGTGGACGGTCGGTGCCGTCTATCGCCCCAACTTCGGCAGCGCGCTGTTCTCCCGTCTTTCGGCTTCGATCGACTATTACAGCATCAAGATCACCGACGTGGTCGGCAGCATCACCGCGACGAACCAGCTTCAGGGCTGTTTCAACGCCACGGGCGTGACCAATCCGACCTATGACGTCAACAATGGCTATTGCCAGCTGTTCGAGCGCGATCCGCTGACCGGAAACGTGATCAACAGCCTGGGCCTCCAGCAGAATCTGGCGACCCTGAAGACGTCGGGCATCGATCTGCAGGTCGACTGGAGCTTCGATCTCGCCGATGCCGGTCTGGGCAATCTGGGCTCGCTGAACCTCAACTATGTGGTCGGCTGGCTGCGCGCCTGGCAGCGTCAGGACGCGGCGGGCGGACCGTTCAACGAGCGGGCCGGCACCATCGACTCGACCAACGGCTTCACCTTCCCGAAGTGGAAGATGCTGGGTTCGGTCAACTACAGCAACGGCCCGTTCGGTCTTGGCCTGCGCTGGCGCCGGGTCGGCAAGATGGACATCTACAACACCGCCAACAGCCTGCCTGCGATCAACTATTTCGATCTGCTCACCAGCTGGAACGTCAGCGACAGCTTCGTGCTGCGCATGGGGGTCAACAACCTGACGGACAAGGCGCCGCGCACCTGGACGCCGGGCATCCAGTCCAACACCGATCCGTCGACCTATGACATCCTGGGTCGCCGCTTCTTCGTTGGCGTGACGAGTCGCTTCTGATCCGCTCGGGGCGGCGACAGGCCTTTTTGTCCCGAGGGCCTGTCGCCGCTTCACCATGGATGGCTATGGTGGGGTGACGATATGGGCGCACGGTTCGCCCATCTGGATAAACCGCGCGGCCTTCGGGCGGGCGAACAAGGAACGAGGACGGACGATGAAAAGACGTGAACTCTTTGCGGGAGCCGCCGGCGTAGCCTCTCTGGCCCTGATTTCCCGGTCGCCGGTTGCGGCGGCGCTCGGTCAGCCGGCCGCGCGGGAACGCTTCGCCCAGCTGGTCCGCGACAGTCAGCAGGCCGACGATCTCCTCAACCCCATGCGCCTTGCCCGCCGCGGGAAGCGCCCTTTGGGGCCGGTGTTCGTCGATCCGCAGGGGGAGGCCTATGCCACCGGGCTCGAAGCGAACAAGCGCGCCGAACTCGCCGGCCTCGCCCGGATCGACCGGGCGGCGCTGCCGGAGGGCGACCAGATCGCCTATGACGTGTTCCGCTATCAGGCCGAAAAGGCGGTCGGGGAGTTCGACAGCGGCGTCAACGCCATCCGGCGCAAGGCGCCCCTGAACGCCTCCTTCGGGCTGCATGTGGAGTTTCCGGACTATATGTCGGCCAGCGTGTCGCTGGCGAGCGTCGAGGATTACGAAATCGCGCTGGAACAGCTCGACGGCTTCACGGGGTTCATGAACGACACGGTCGCGCGCCTGCGTCAGGGCATGGCCGACGGCTATCACCAGCCGAAGGTCGTGGTGAACAATGTGCTGAAGCAGGTGGAGGCGTTCCTGGCGCTGCCGGTCGAGCAGAACCCGCTCTATTCGCCCGTCACCCGCTTTCCCGAAACGATCGCGGCCGCGGACCGCGCGCGGCTGGAGGCCGCCTATCGCAAGGCGGTCGAGACGCGCGCCTATCCGGCCTATGACCGGTGGCGCACCTTCCTGCGCAACGACTATCTGCCCACGGCCGCCGACGGCGCGGGCCTGTGGTCGATGAAGGACGGCGACCGGGTCTATGCGGCCGATCTGGTGCGGCACACCACCACGACGATGAGCGCGGAGGAGATCCACCGCGTCGGCCTGTCCGAGGTGGCGCGCATCCTTGAAGAGATGGAGGGCGCGCGTCAGGCCGCCGGCTTCACCGGCGATCTTCACGCCTTTTTCGAATATATCCGTACCGAGCCCCGTTTTTATTACACCAAACCTCAAGACCTTATCGACCATTTCGAGAGGATCGAAGCAAAAGTCTGGCAAAAAATCCCCACCCTCTTCTCACGGCGCCCGCGCGCCGAGTTCGAGGTGCGTCCGCTGCCGGCGCTGGGGGATCAGCGCGGCACGGGCTATTACCGCTCCGGCCCGCCCGACGCGTCCGAGCCGGGCGTGCTCTATTTCAACATGGCGATGCTCAACACGCGGCCGATCCCGACGCTGGAAACGCTCCAACTCCACGAGGGCGTGCCCGGCCACCATTATCAGTCGTCGCTGGTGCAGGAGGATGAAAGCCTGCCCGACATGTTGCGTTTCCGGCTGGCGCCGGCGACGGCCTACACCGAGGGGTGGGGGTTGTACGCGGAGTCGCTCGGCAAGGAGCTGGGCCTGTTCACCGATCCCTATCAGTGGTTCGGCCATCTCGACATGGAGATGCTGCGCGCCGTGCGTCTGGTGGTCGACACCGGCCTGCACGCCCTTCGCTGGGAGCGGCAGCAGGCGATCGATTATATGATGGCGAACACTTCCATGGCGCCGCGCGACGTGGTTGTCGAGATCGACCGCTACATTACCAACGCCGGGCAGGCGAGCGCCTACAAGGTCGGCGAGTTGAAGATTCAGGAACTGCGGCGCCGCTCGACCGAGAAGCTGGGCAACCGCTTTGACATCCGCCACTTCCACGACCAGTTGCTCGATACCGGCGCCTTGCCGCTCGACGTGCTGGAAGCCAAGGTCGACCGCTGGCTGGCATCGGCTTGAGGGTCGCCGCCGGCCGGAGATGGGAATGAACAGAAGGCAGATGCTTCTGGGCGCCGCCGCCGGCGTCGCGATGGTCGGGACGGGCGCGGGGCCCCTGTTCGCGAGCGAAGGCGCCGACGCCCGGCTGAAAGCTCTGCTCGAGCGTCACGCGAACGCCTTGCGCCGGTTCGGCGCGGAGCCGGGCAATCCGGTCGGAGATCGGTCGCTGGCCGGTCGTGTGAGGGCGCATGCGGAGAACGCGGTCCGCATGAAAGAATTGGCCGGGATCGGCTACGACGCGCTGTCACCTGCCGCGCGGATTGACCATGATACGGCGGCCTTCGTCTACGGGGTTCTCGACGACCAGTTGGCACGGCCGGGAACGGTCGACCTCGACCTGCGTCCCAGCCCTTATGTGGTCAGCCAGATGAACGGCGCCTATTACTGGCTGCCGTCCAGGCTCGGCACGGGTGGGAGCAGCCCCGAAGCGGAACGCCGCGCCTATCTCGACAATATCGAGGCTCTGGCCCGGGGCATCGACGAGGAAAGCGAGCGCATCGTGCATGATGCCGGGCTGGGCGTTGTTCCGCCCGATTTTATCCTTGACGCGACCTTGTCCCAACTGCGTGCGCTGCGGGACAGCGCGCCCGCGGCCAATCCTCTTCTGGCGCCCGCCATCGCGGCGTCGGGCACGGTCGGTGCACAGGCGACCGAGCGCTTCGACCGCCTGATGAGGCCGGCACTCGACAGGCAGGCTCAGGCGCTACACGCACTGATGCCCCGCACTTCCTCGAAGGCCGGGGTCTGGGCCCAACCCGACGGCGAGGCGACCTATGCCTCCTCGCTCCGCGCCAACACCACTGCCAATATCGCGCCGGGCGATCTGCACCGCATGGGGCAGGAGTGGGTGCGGGAACTGAGCGCTGAGATCGATCACGATCTGCGTGCCCTGAATCTGACCCGCGGCTCGGTCGGCGAGCGCATTGCGGCGCTGAATACGGATGCCCGTTTGATCCAGCAGGACACCGACGCGGGCCGGGCCGAAGTCCATCGCCAGGCCAAGGCTTATCTGGTCGCTGCGCGGGGCCGCGCCGCCCGCGCCTTCAACCATTTCGTGGACGATCCCGTCGAGGTCCGGCGCATGCCGCTGACCAGCGAGGACAGTTCGCCCATCGCCTTCTACAACGGCCCGCGAGATGGCACTTCCGGCGCGGTCCTACTCAATCTCAAGAAGCCCAGCGACCTGCCGTCCTGGCGCCTGCCGACGCTGGTCCACCATGAAGGCGTGCCAGGCCATCACACCCAGGCGGCGGTGCTGAGGGACACGGGCGGCCTTTCGCTTTTCCGGCGCACGGTGCGTTTCTCGGCCTGGACCGAAGGATGGGCGCTCTACGCCGAAGCACTGGCGGACGAAATCGGCGCTTATGCGGACGATCCCCTCGGGCGGATTGGCTATCTGCAGGCCCAGCTTTGGCGCGCGGGGCGTGTGGTTGTCGATACCGGGATCCATCACGAGCGCTGGACCCGCGAACAGGCTATCGCCTTCATGGTCGACACGGTCGGCGAATTGCCCGGGCCCACCGCGCGCGAGGTGGATCGCTATTGTGTCTATCCAGGGCAGGCTTGCTGCTTCATGGTCGGCAAGCAGCAGATTCGCGCCTCGCGCGAGGCAGCGCGACGCGCCATGGGGCCGCGCTTCTCCCTTGGCGACTATAATGATCTCATCCTGCGGTCAGGCCCTCTGCCGATGGAGGTTCTGGACGCCCTGGTTCAACAATGGAGCGCCGCCTGATGCGTCGTCGTGATCTTCTGGCCGGCGCGGCTGCGCTGGGCGCCACCCTTTCTCTCACCGGCTGCGCCTCCGCAGGCCGTGCGGCGGGAACGTCCGCCGATGTCCGTCTCGCCGCCATGCTCGAGCGGCACGCCCGGGCCTTGCGGGACGAAGAGGGAGGACCGGACAGCCTGGGCGGCTATTCCCTCGCGGCGCGCGCGCAGGCACGCCAGGCCAATGCGGCGCGCCTGGCCGAACTGAACGGCGTCGATCGTTCCGTCCTCTCGCCCGCGGCCGCGCTAGACTATGACACCGCGCGCTTTGTCTATGACGCCATGGACGATCAATATGGGCGCTACGGATTCTCGGACATCAATCTGCGCCCCAGCCCCTATGTCGTCAGCCAGATGAACGGGGCCTATTACTGGTTGCCGGACGGCATCGCCGGTCGCTCCCCCCTGGCGAACGAAGCGGATGCTGAGCGGTATCTCGACAAGCTGCGGCAACTGGTGGTCGCCCTCGATCAGGAAACGGAGCAGATCGCCCATGACGCCGGTCTTGGCGTCGTGCCGCCGGCTTTCATTCTCGCCAAGACGGTGGCGCAGATCGCGACGCTGCGTGATATGCCCGCTGCTTCGAATCCCCTAATCGGGCCTGCGGTGGCCCGCGCCCGTGCCGCCGGCCTGAACGATCTGGAAAGCCGTGCCGCGGCGATCTTCGCCGCGCAGGTCGCACCGGCACTTACCCGTCAGATGGCGGCGCTGGACGCCCTGCGTCCGCGCGCCGACGATCGGGCAGGCGTGTGGGCAAAGCCGGACGGGGAGGCTTATTACGCTTCGGGTCTCCACTCCAACACCACGGCCGGCTACGCACCGGCGGAGCTTCACCGGCTGGGGCTGACGTGGGTGGCGGAACTGACCGCCGAGATCGATCGCCTGCTGCGCGCGCAAGGGCTCACCGAAGGCAGCGTCGCCGCGCGGATGAGCGCGCTGGACCGCGACCCGCGCTTCCTCAAGGCGGACAGCGATGCGGGGCGACGGGAGATCATCGACTATGCGACCGCGCGTCTGGCCCGGATAAGGAACCTCCTGCCTAGGGGTTTCGCTTTCGTGCCCGATCTTCCCGTCGAGGTCCGGCGGGTATCACCCGCGATCGAAAAAGGTGCGCCAGGCGGCTTCTACAGCGCCAGCAGCGATCCGGCCCAGCCATCGGTCATCTACATTAACCTTCGGTCGGTCGAAGAGAACGCCCTGTGGCGGATCCCCACGCTGTTGCATCACGAAGGCATCCCCGGCCACCATTTTCAGGCCAGCGTCCTGAAGGAAGCGGGCAAGCTTTCGTTGTTTCGCCGCACGGTGCGCTTCTCGGCCTGGACGGAAGGCTGGGCGCTCTATGCCGAGCAGCTGGCTGCCGAGATTGGTGCCTATGATGACGATCCGACGGGACGTATCGGCTATCTTCAGGGGCAATTGTTCCGCGCTTGTCGCGTGGTCGTCGATACCGGCATCCACCATGCGCGCTGGACGCGCGAACAGGCGATCGACTGGATGGTCGCCAATGCGGGCGAGAATCGCGATGCGGCCGAGCGCGAGATCGACCGATACTGTGTATATCCGGGGCAGGCCTGCAGCTTCATGGTCGGCAAGCAGCAGATCGTGGACCTGCGGGAGAAGGCCCGGGCAGACCTGGGCTCCCGATTTGATTCGCGGGCCTACAATGACATGGTTCTGGCCTCGGGGCCGTTGCCGATGGAAGTCCTCGGCGCGGCGGTGGACCAATGGACGACGTCGCTTCAGGGGGCTTGATGGCTTTCAGCTATTATGCCGGTGCTTTCCGGTAGCCGGGATCAGCCGGCCTTCGCCTCCCATACCGTCTCGCCCTCCTTCACCGTCTCCAGCACCTTGATGGCCTTGATGTCGTCGACCGGGGTGGTCAGCGGGTTGCGGTCGAGGATGACGAAATCGGCGAGTAGGCCCGCCTTGATGCGGCCCTTGCGATCCTCCTCGAACGCCTGCCACGCGGGGCCGGTGGTCAGCGCCTGGAGTGCCTCATAGGCGCCCAGCCGTTCGTCGGGTCCGCTGACCACCCCGGTCGGCGAGACGCGGGCCATCGACGTCCACAGCATGAAGCGCGTGTCGAGCGGCGTGACACTGAAATCACTGTGGTTCGATGCGATCAGTCCCGCGGCGCGCGCCGAGCGGAAGGGGCTGATGAAATCGACGACCTCCTTTGGAAAGTTGGTGCGGTGGACGTCGGCCCAATACCAGGCGTGATTGGAGAAATAGGCGGGCCCGACGCCGATGCGCCGATAATCGGCGAGTTGATCGGGGCGCTGGAACTGCGAGTGGATGACGATCGGCCGGCGGTCGTCGGCGGCGGTGATTCCCGCGGCGTCGAATCCCCTGATCGCCATGTCGATCGCAGCGTCGCCGTTTGCATGGACGAACAGCTGCCAGTCGCGGGTCGTTACCTTGCGGGCAAGATCGTCGAACGCTGGCTGGTCCATCGCGGGATGGCCATGCCACGGATGGATGCCGTCGGGGCTGCCGCGCTCGTAATCGCGGGTGAAATAGCCCGTGCGCGCCTGCACCGACCCGTCGAGGATGACCTTGATCCCCTGCAGCTTCACATGCCGGTCATAGGTGCCGAAGTGCAGGTCCGGCTGCGCCAGCAGCGCGTCGAGCCCCATGTAGATCGGCAGTAGCGCCAGATCGATCTTCAACTGGGCCTTCGCGTCGGGACCGGTGAAAAAAGCAAGGTCGGCGGGCATCGTCGCGCCGTCCTGCGCGTGGGTGTAGCCTTCGGCGAAATAACGCTGCTGCGCGGCGACGAGGCGTTCGAGCTTCTGCTCGGGTGTGAGCTGCGGCATCGCGGCGAGCATCAGGAAGGTCGATTTTTCGAGCAGCACGCCGTTCAGATGCCCCTCGGCATCGCGCAGCATCAGGCCGCCGGGGGGCGGTTCGCTGGCGTCGGTCAGCCTGGCCGCGTTGAGCGCGGCGCTGTTTGCGACGAGCGCGTGCAGCGACTGGTGCAGCACGACAATCTTGTGATCGGGCGACACCGCATCCAGTTCCGCGCGGGTGATGTGACGCTTTTCGGCCAGCTTCTCATTGTCATATTGCCAGACGACCACCCAGTCGTCCTTCGCGATGCCATGGCGCGCGATATGGTCGCGGATCACCCCCTGCAACGCGGCGATGTCGGTGATGGGAGGCAGCGCTGTATCCCACAGGTCGAGCCCACCCGCCATCTGCATCGCGATTCCGAAATGCGAATGGGCGTCGATGAAGCCGGGAAGCATCGTTGCGCCGCGCAGGTCGCGGATCGCGGCCTTTCCGCCGGCGGCACGGCGCGCGCGCGCCTCGTCGCCTGCGAACAGGATCTTTCCGCCCTTTGCGACGACTGCCGGCACGGTTTGCGGCGCGTCGCCGTCCATGGTGATGATCGTGCCGCCGCGATAGATGGTCGGCCGTTCCTGTGCAGTCGCAGGTAGCGCGAGCAGCGCCGCGAAAAGAGCCGTGGCCCGGATTCTGGATGTCATGCGTCTCTCCCGCCCCTACCGTGCGGATAGTCGGCGGGCGGGTCAAGGCCGGATTGGCGGGCCGGTCAGGGTTGCGGTGGCAACTCGTCGGGACCCCGGCCGGGCTGGTCGAGGTCGCCGCCGCCGGGGCCGTCGGGCAATTCGACGGGCCGGCCGGCCGGGTCTTCCAGTGGGTTCGGCTGCACCGGCTGCTCGGGCGGCGCCTGCGGCTCGATGGTATCGGGTTTGGGTTTGGGCAGCGGGTCGGGATTGGTCGCCATCATGCATCTCCTTGTCCTTTCAACGAATGGGATGATGCCATGTTCCGTTCCCCCGCATCCATGGGAAAAGGCGGCGTTCACCCTTGCTCTCGGCGTCCCGTCTGCTATAGCCCCGCGCGGCCCGCACGGGCGTGCGCGGCAGCGCGCGATTTCGTGCACCCGGCCGACAGCTCCTGCGGGCGTGGCGGAATTGGTAGACGCGCTGGTTTTAGGTACCAGTATCGCAAGATGTGGGGGTTCGAGTCCCTTCGCCCGCACCACCTCCGCGAGCTTCGATCGGGATATGGGGAACGCTGCCTTTCGGGCGGGGTTCATCGTTACGAGATTTTGAGCAAGGATAAGACCAAGGCAATGAAGACCGTCGAAACGCTGAACGAAGGGCTGAAGCGCGAGTATCGCCTGATCATCACTGCGAATGACATCGACGCGCGGGTCGATGACGAAGTGAAGAGCATCGCACCGACCGTGCGCATGCCCGGCTTCCGCCCCGGCAAGGTGCCGCCGAACCTCATCCGCAAGATGCATGGTGAGGCGCTGTCCGCTGATGCGCTCAACAAGGCGATTGACGAAGGCGTCAAGGTGCTGATGGCGGAGCAGAAGCTGCGCCCGGCGCTGCAGCCCGCGGTCACCCTCGCCGACGGTTACGAGCGCGGCAAGGATGCCGAACTGACCGTCGCGCTTGAGGTGCTGCCCGAAATCGAGGCGCCGTCGATCGACGGGCTGACGCTCGAACGGCTGACTGTCCCCGCCGACGACAAGGCGGTAATGGCGAAGATCGAGGAATTCGCTGTGCAGATGAAGCGCTTCGAGGACGCCCCCAAGACGAAGAAGGCCGCGAGCGGCGATCAGGTGATCATCGATTTCGCGGGCAGCGTCGACGGCGTCGCTTTCGACGGCGGCACGGGTGAGAACATGGCGGTCGAAATCGGCTCGGGCCAGCTCATCCCCGGCTTCGAGGATCAGCTCGTCGGCGTGAAGGTCGGTGACGAGAAGACCGTCAAAGTGTCGTTCCCCGAGGACTATCCGGTCGAGAATCTCAAGGGCAAGCCTGCCGAATTCGTCGTGACGGTGAAGGAAGTGAAGGTTCCCGCCGACACGAAGATCGACGACGAGTTCGCCAAGTCGCTCGGTCTCGAAAGCCTCGACAAGCTCAAAGAGCTGATGAAGGATCAGGTCGAGCAGGAGCATAACGGGCTCACGCGCACCTATATGAAGCGCAAGCTCCTCGATCAGCTCGCGGCGAGTCACGATTTCGAAGTGCCGCCGACGATGGTCGAGGCCGAATTCAACCAGATCTGGCAGCAGCTCGAACATGAAGCGAGCCACGAGGAAGACCCCGAGGCGGCAAAGGCCGAGCTGGAGAAAGATCGCGACGAATATCATGCGATCGCGGTGCGTCGCGTCCGTCTGGGCCTGCTACTGTCCGAGATCGGGCAGGCGAACGGGGTTCAGGTCAGCGCGCAGGAAATGCAGCGGCTGGTGACGCAGGCGGCGCAGCAGTATCGTCCCGAGGATCGCCAGCGCTTCGTCGAATATGTCCAGCAGGACGCGCTCGCCGCCGCGCAGCTCCGTGCGCCGCTTTACGAGGACAAGGTCGTCGACTTCCTGTTCGAGAAGGCCGAGATCAGCGATCGCGAAGTGACCCGCGACGAACTGGAAGCGGCGATCGAGGCCGATGACGACGGGCATGTCCACGGCCCTGGCTGCGGCCACGACCATGATCACGACGCCAAGCCGGCCAAGAAGGCGGCGGCGAAGAAGCCCGCCACCAAGAAGGAAGAGGCCGCCGAAGCCGCGCCCGCCAAGAAGGCGCCGGCGAAGAAGGCTGCGGCCGCCAAGGCCGATGACAAGCCGGCTGCGGAAAAGGCGCCCGCCAAGGCTGCCGAGGACAAGCCCGCTGCGAAGAAGGCTCCGGCAAAGAAGGCCGCCGCGAAGAAATAAGCTTCTTCGCGTCGCAAGAGACCGAAAGGCCGGGTGGGGAATGCTCCGCCCGGCCTTTTTCGTCGGTGTTCCCATTCCGGGACGCAGGGCGATCCAAAGGATCGACCTGCCGCGAAAATATACTAGGATCGACCCGGGCGAGATCGGGGGGATCAGCATGAACGAGCGCGAACGCGAAATACGGGTGCTTCGATTTTTCGAGGAATTGCTCGCGGTTGCCCCTGAGCGACGGGTTGTGTGGATCGACGCGCGAACGGCGGGTGAACCCGAACTGCGCGCGCGGCTCGAGTCGCTGTTGGCCGCAAGTGGCGACCCCGGTCTGCAGACCGGCATGGCTGCGTCGATGATCGACGACGAACCGGTTCCCGAACGGATCGGGCAGTATCGCATCATCGACGTCATCGGTCGGGGCGGCATGGGCACCGTCTACAAGGGGGAGCGGGTCGGCGGCGATTTCAACCACGTCGTCGCGATCAAGCTCATCAAACCGGGGCTGCTGTCCGAAGCGCTGATCGAGCGGTTTCAGCATGAACGCCAGGCGCTGGCCGATCTGGGCCATCCCAATATCGCAAGGCTTTTCGATGGCGGACAGACCGGCGGCGGCCTGCCCTATATCGTGATGGAATATGTCGACGGCGATTCGCTGGGCGACTGGCTGTCGAAGGAAAAGCCCGGCCTCGACCGGCGGCTCGATCTGTTCGAGAGCGTGTGCGACGCGGTCGCCTTTGCCCATCGCAACCTGATCATCCACCGCGACATCACGCCGTCGAACATATTGGTGACGCGCGACAGCGTCGCCAAGCTGATTGATTTCGGCATCGCCAAGCCGGTATCGGCGCTGTGGCAGGACCGCGCCGGCGTCGGCCCGTCGCTGGCGACGCTCAGCCTGACCCCCGGCTATGCCGCGCCCGAACGGATGACGGGCGGCGAGGCGACGACGCTGGTCGACATCTATTCGCTCGGCAAGGTGCTGGCGTTCCTGATTGACGGCGCCGAACGCGACCCGGAACTCGATGCCGTCATCGCCCGGGCGACGGAGGCCGATCCCGGCAAGCGATACGAGACCGCGCAGATGCTGCGCGGGGACGTCGCCGCGTGGCGCGCCGGCCGGCCGGTGTCGGCATATGGCGGCGGCAAGCGCTACCTGCTCGCCAAATTCGTCGGGCGCAATCGGTGGCCGGTCGCGTTCGCATCGGTGGCGCTGCTGGGGTTGACGGCGGCGCTGATCGCCGTGCTGGTCGCCAACGCCCGCGCCGAGGACGCCCGCCTGCGCGCCGAGGCCCGGTTCGACGACGTGCGCGCCTTGGCGAAGATATTGCTGTTCGACGCCTATGACGCCATCGACGCGGTGCCCGGAACGACCGATGCCAAATTGCTGCTTGCCGATAGCGGCAAGACCTATCTCGACAAGCTGGCTGCGGACCGCGACGCGCCGATCGATGTGCGGCTGGAGGTCGGCGAGGGCTATTTCCGCCTGTCGAAGCTGATCGGCTTCACCGGCGGCGGATCGCTTGGCAAGCGCGAGGAGGGGAAGCGGCTTCGGCAGCATGCGCTGAACCTGCTCGGGCAATTGCATCGCGACTATCCGCGCCGCGATGACATATCCTTGTCGCTCGGCCACCTGTTGGCGACCGCGGCCGGAGAAAGCTTGTACGGCGACGGCGATGCCAAGGTCGCGCGTGCACAGGCCCAGGAGGCGCAGCGGCTTCTCGGTGGGCTGGCGCGGCAGACGCCGCGCAGCGCCGGCGCCCTGGCCGGTGCCTATCTGTATCTGGGCGACAGCTATGGCTGGGACAATGACCTGCCGAAGGCGGGAGCGACCTACGAAGCGGGCATCAAGTTGGTGCAGACGATGCCGCCGGCTCTTCGCGACGAGCAGGCCACCCGCATTGCCCTGTCGGGCCTGTTGCGCCAGAGCGGCGAAGTCTACCGCTATGCCGACAAGCCCGACCAGGCGATCGCGCGCATGCGCGAAGCGGTGGCCCTCAACCGTGACATCGTTCGCGCCTCGAAGGGCGACCCCGCCACGGTCCGAAAGCTGGTCGCATCGCTCTGGTCGCTGGGCGACATGTACCGCGTCGCCGGCCGGCTGGACGACGCATTGGCGACGATCAACGAAGGGCAGAGCCTCGCGCGGGCGCAGCAGGCGGCGAACCCCAGGGATGCGGGCTGGCCCGAATCGGTGGCGCTGACCGGCATGGTGCTGGCCCAGATTCAAAGCGCCCGCCGCGACAGGCCGGCGGCGATCGCCGCGGCGCGGGAAGCGATCGCCATTCGCCGTTCGCTGGCCGCCAAGAGTGGCGGCAACAAGGGCGCTCGGTTGCATCTCGCCGTGGGGTTGAAGGACGGCGCCGGAGTCTATGCCGTCCTCGGGCGCCCGGATCTGCAATGCCCGGCCTTGCGCGAATCCCTGGCCATCATGCAAGCCTATCAGAAGGACGGAACGCTGTCGGAATATGACCGCGAAAACAATCTGAAACCGGTTACGCAGGCGTTGGCGCAATGCGCATCCTGACGGAGATTTCGGGGTAGGGGTAGGGACGTTAGATCACGTCCATGTTATAGCAGTGCCAACTGAAGATCGCCGCCGCGCCGCGGTGCGGGCGCCAGGGTTCGGCGAGTTCACGTACCCTTTTCTCGCTCGGCCGCGCGTCGAGGCACAGGATGCGGCCGACTGCTTCCTGCACCGCAAGGTCGCCCGCAGGCCAGATGTCGGGGCGTCCCTCGGCGAAGAGCAGGTAGATTTCGGCCGACCAGCGGCCGATGCCCTTGACCTTGGTGAGCAACGCGATCGCCTCTTCGTCGTCGGCGGGGAGGGCGTCGAAATCGAGCGCGCCGTCGAGCACGAGCTGCGCGAGGCTCTTGGCATAGCTCTGCTTCTGCGCCGACAGGCCGCAGGCACGCAGCGCGTCGAACTCGGCCGCGGCCATCACGTCCGCCGGGCAGCCTTCGCCGAACCCGGCCTCCAGTTTGTTCCAGATCGAATTGGCGGCGGCGACGCTGACCTGCTGGCCGACGATCGTGCGCAGCAAGGTCGTGTAGCCGGGCTCGCGGATGCGCGGTTCGGGATAGCCGGCGTTGCCGAGCGCGCGCGCGAAATTCGGTTCGACCGCCGCCAGCGCGTCGATTCCCGCGGTCAACTGCTCATGGCTCAGGCCCATTCGATATTCCCTTTTTGTTCCTGTCGTTTCCCTAGCAGCGCTTGATTTGCTGTGCAACGCGCGACATAGGCCAGCCGACTCGAAAATTATGGGGATGAGCATGGCCAAGCTGATTGTCGTGACGCGTGACGGGACCGAGCATGAGATCGAAGGCGACACCAGCCTGACCGTGATGGAGAATATCCGCGATGCGGGCTTCGACGAACTGCTGGCGCTGTGCGGCGGCTGCTGTTCGTGCGCGACGTGTCATGTCCATGTCGAAGAAGGCAGCCGCGATGCGATTCCCGCGATGAGCGAAGACGAGAACGACCTGCTCGATTCGACGAGCGACCGCGACGGCAATTCGCGCCTGTCGTGCCAGATTCCCTTCACCGCCGAACTCGATGGTCTGCGGGTGCGGATCGCCGAAGAGGATTGAGCCCGAAAGTCGCCCTAGCGAACGCTGGGACCTCTGGCCTTCTGTATAGCGATAGCGATCCCGGCTTTCGCCGGAACGCCGATCAGGCCGTCGTGGTCGCGACCGCGTAGAGCGCGACCGCCGCGGCGTTCGAGATGTTCAGGCTTTCCATGCGCGGCGAGATCGGTAGCCGCGCGAGCACGTCGCAATGCTCGACGACATTGTGGCGCATGCCATCGCCCTCCGACCCCAGCACCAGCGCCACCTTGCTGCCGTCGAGCGCCTCGCCGAGCGTCGTCCGGGTATCGCCGGTCAGACCGATGCGCCAATATTGCGCCTCGGCGATCTCATCGAGCGCGCGCGACAGGTTGACGACGCGTATCCACGGCACGGTTTCGAGCGCACCCGACGCGGCGCGCGCGATGACACCGCTTTCGGGCGGGCTGTGTCGGTCCTGCGTGATGATGGCGGCAGCATCGAAGGCCGCAGCCGAGCGAAGCACCG
Organism: Sphingopyxis sp. 550B; assembly: GCF_057401805.1. NCBI lineage: Bacteria > Pseudomonadati > Pseudomonadota > Alphaproteobacteria > Sphingomonadales > Sphingopyxidaceae > Sphingopyxis > Sphingopyxis sp. 550B. The sequence goes on from NZ_CM171610.1 coordinate 2,509,090, forward strand.
CACCGATATTGTGCGGGTCGGTCACCTGGTCGAGCAGGACGAGCGGGCGCCGGCTATCGGCATCGACCTCAGCCTGCAATATGTCGGCGAGGAAGATATCGTCGAGCGGATCAACTTCGATCACCAGCCCTTGGTGCGGCGCATCGCGTGCGACGAGTCGCGCAAGGTCGGCGACATCGGCATAGCTGATCGGAATCACCGGCGGCAGGTCGAGCTGACCGAGCGCTTCGCGCGTGCCCCAGATGCGCCGGACGCGGCGCTCGGGATTGGCGAGTGCGGCCAGCACGGCGTGCCGGCCCCAAAGCCGGACGCCCTGACCGCGCGGATTGCCACCCTGCGGGCGGCGATGACGGGAAATTTGTCGCATAGCGCGCGGCCTTTCCCACGACTGCCATTGACAGGCAAGCCTCGTTTCGCCATGGCACCGCTTCCCCGCAGGGGCCCCATGGACAGGTGGCCGAGTGGTTAAAGGCAGCAGACTGTAAATCTGCCCGGGTTTCCCGTACGCTGGTTCGAATCCAGCCCTGTCCACCATTTTTCCTTCCGGGGACTTCCGTCAAAGTCCCTAGAAATCCCAGAAAACCTAGCATATTATGCCTGCGGCTTTCCGCTCGCATCCGCTGCCGTTCGTGTGCAGCCGAAGCGTAGTGTGGGGAGAAATGTGGGGAGAGATCGGCTTGCTCCCACATTTTGACGCCTCAAAGTGTGGGGAGAGAATCCGATGGGTAAACTCACGGCGATAGCGGTCAAGGCGGCCCTGACTAATCCCGGCACCTATCAGGACGGAGACGGGCTGTTCCTGAAGGTGGACAAGCACGGCGGGGCCTATTGGCTCCTGCGCTTGCAGCGCGACGGCAAGAGGCAGGACATGGGGTTGGGCAGCGCCAAGCTGCTGACGCTGGCGGAAGCCCGCGAGAAAGCTGGCGGGCTACGCAAGGCGGTCAAGGTCGAACGGCGCGACGTTCTGGCGGAACGGAAAGATGAAGCCGCCGCCAAGGTGACGTTCCGCGAAGCAGCTAAGCAGTATCATGCCGAGAACAAGGCGGGCTGGAAAAGCGCCGTTTATGCTCGCCAGTGGCTCGCTAGTCTCGAAAACCACGCCTTCGCGAAATTGGGTGATATTCCGACCGGCGGCATCACCTCGCCCGATATCATCAACGCGCTGTCGCCAATCTGGCAGGACATTCCCGAAACAGCGCGTCAGGTCCGCAACCGGATTTGCGCCGTTCTCGACTATGCCCATGCGAAGGGCTGGCGTTCTGCCGAAGCCCCATCGGGTAATGGGAGCCTGAAAGCCGGGCGCGGCCTGCCTCGGCAAGTGAAGGAACGCGCGAACCGTAAGGCGATGCCCTATGTCGCGGTGCCTTCCTTCATGGTGGCGTTGCGGCGCAAGCCGTCGTTTGGGCGGATGGCGCTGGACCTACTCATCTTGACTGCTGTTCGTTCGCAGGAAGTGCGCCTCGCCACATGGGCAGAATTCGACCTTGAGAGCCGTCTATGGACCATTCCCGCCGATCATATGAAGCGGAGCAAGGCACACATGGTTCCGCTCTCCGACGCGGCTCTGTCGGTGCTTGCGAAGGCGGCGGCGTTCAGGATGGCAGGGAGCGATGTCGTGTTCCCCGGGGTGGCCGGCAAGCCGATGTCGGACATGACGCTGCTGAAAGTGATGCGCGACATGAGTGAGCCATATCACGTCCACGGCTTCCGTTCGGCCTTCACCGACTGGGCGGCGAACGAAGGCTTTGCCGATGCGGTGGTCGAGGCGGCGTTGGCCCACAAGACGCCAGATGCGGTGCAGGCCGCCTATCGCCGCACAACCTATCTTGGCACCCCCGACCAGCCGGGCGCGCGCGTGAAGCTGATGGCCGCATGGGGGCGCTATTGCGCGAACGGAGCGGCTGGCACGGGCAATGTCGTGCCCCTTCCGGGCAAGAAAGCGGGATAGTCTCCGCCTCCGATTCCCAGCGTCTTGACATAGTCCGATTTCCGCACACCCTCGCGCGAGGGAGGATTCGCGGGCGCAATGGACGATCTCGATCAATGGTTTGCCGAGCAGATATTGCCCTATGAAGGCGCGCTGACCGCCTATCTGCGGCGCGTCTGGCCCGATGCGTCGGAGGTCGCCGATCTGCGGCAGGAGGTCTATGTCCGCGTCTATCAGGGCGCGGCCAAGCAGCGCCCGCCCGTTGCCCGCTTCTTCCTCTTCACCGTCGCGCGCAACCTGCCACCAAGACCTTCGCCATCCCATCGGCTGAAATGACACCGCCACTCTTTTGAGCGGCCCCCCTTCGTGATAGATTGCTGCGATATTCACCTTCGGGGGGAGGGGATCGGGATGCGTCATCCGTTCAAGGCGGCCGCGATCGTCGGCATCGGCTTTTCGCTCGCCAGCTTCGCGCCCCTGCCGGGCTTTTCGACCGCGGCGCTCGACGCGCTCGACCCGAGCCGGCTCGCCGGACTGAACTGCGGGGCGCAGCGCGCGGGGTCGGCGCTGGCGCAGAATCTGCTCGTCGCGGCGGCGATGGCGGCGCCCGCCAGCCAGGTGCGGCCGATTCCGCTCTATCCCGATCTTGCCGCATCACCATTTCCCGTCTCGACACGCGATGCGCAGGCGCGAAGTTATTTCAGCCAGGGCCTGCTCCTCAATTACGGCTTCAACCATGCCGGCGCAGTGCGTTCCTTCCGCGAGGCGCAGCGCCGCGACCCGGACTGTGCGCTCTGCTGGTGGGGCGAGGCGGTGGCGCTGGGGCCGAACATCAACGCGCCGATGGACGAGCGCGACCGCACGGCGGCGCTCGATGCCATGGACCGGGCGATGGTGCTGCGGGCCGCGGCGTCGCCGATGGAGCGGGCGCTGATAGAAGCCGTCGCGCATCGCTATTCGCGCGATGCCGGCGCGGATCGCGCCGCGCTCGACGCCGGCTACGCCGATGCGATGCTCGGTGTCGCGCGCGCTTTTCCGGGCGACGACGATGTCGCGGTGCTCGCGGCGGAGGCGGCGATGGATACGACGCCGTGGAACTATTGGGAAGCCGACGGAAAAACACCGGTGGGCCGCATTGGCGAAGCGGTGCGGCTGATCGAAATCGTGCTGCGCCGCAACCCCGACCATGTCCAGGCGAACCACCTCTATATCCATCTGATGGAGGCGCGCGATCCGCAGCGGGCCGAGGCGGCGGCGGACCGGCTGGCGAAACCGCTGGCGCCGAGCGCCGCGCATCTCGTCCACATGCCGGGGCATATCTATCAGCTGCGCGGCCGGCACGCCGATTCGATCCGCGTCAACGTCGCCGCGGCGCGCGCGGACGAAGCCTTTATCCGCAGCGCGGGCGACGACGGTCTGGTGCGCTATGGCTATTATCCGCACAATGTTCACTTCATCGTCACCTCGGCGCAGATGGCGGGCGACATGCGCACCGCGGTCCGCGAGGCCCGGCGCCTGCGCAGCGTGCTCGACCCCGCGACCTCGGCGCGGATCGGCTGGATTCAGGCGATCGATGCGGCACCCTATTTCGCGATGGCGCAGTTCGCCGATCCGAAGGCCATATTGGCGATGGTCGCGCCCGATGCGCGCCTGCCCTATCCGACCGCGATGCGCCATTATGCGCGCGGTGCCGCCTATGCCGCGCTGCGCGATCGTGCCGGATTCGAAGGCGAAATGGCCGCGATGGCGAAGCTGCGCACGTCGGGCGCGCTGGCCGACCTGATCGAGCAGGGCCTGCCCGCGACGGATTTGGTGATGCTGGCCGAACGGGTCGCGCGCGGCCGGTTCGCGGCATCGCTCGGCCGCCATGACGAGGCGATCGCTTTCTATCGGCAGGCGATCGAAATCGAGGACGGCCTGCCCTATCAGGAGCCGACCTTCTGGTATTATCCGGTCCGGCAATCGCTCGGCGCGGCGCTGTTCCAGGCGCGGCGGTACGACGAGGCGAGCGAGGCATTTCGCGGCGCGCTGGCGCGGACGCCGAACAACGGCTGGGCGCTTTACGGGCTCGGTCGGAGCGAGTCCGCGCGCGGTCGCAGGCTCGAAGCCGCGGCCGCGGACCGGGCGCTGTCGAAGGCGTGGCTCGGCGACCGGCGCTGGCTTCGCATGGATCGTCTGTAGCTGGCGTCCGCCTCCGCAGCGCGCAGTCGGTTCCGGAAAGCGCGCCAGGCGGCGTTTCCGGCTCTATTTCCTCTCCTCCAGTTCGCGCAGCAGAAAGGCGTGGAGCATCGCCGCGCGCACGGCATCCTCGGCGTGATCGGCACCGACCGAATGACCGCCCTCCAGATATTCGTGGTAATAGACGCGGTTGCCGTATTCCTCCAGCTTCGCAGCGAACTTGCGCGCGTGGCCGGGGTGGACGCGGTCGTCCTTGGTTGACAGGTAGAGGAAGATCGGCGGATAGGAGACGCCGTCGCGCACATTCTGATAGGGCGAATATTGCGCCATGAAGGCCCAGTCCTCCGCCTTGTCGGGATCGCCATATTCGGCGACCCACGATGCGCCCGCGAGCAGGTGCGAATAGCGCTTCATGTCCTTGAGCGGCGAGCCGGAGATCACCGCGCCATACAGGTCGGGACGCTGCGTCATCGCCGCGCCGACCAGCACGCCGCCGTTCGACCGGCCCGAAATCGCGATCCCACCCTTTGCGCTGACCCCGGTCTTCACCAGATCCTCGGCGACCGCGTGGAGGTCATCGAAGCTGTTCTGGCGCTTCTCGCGCAGCGCCGCCTGATGCCAGGCGGGGCCATATTCGCCGCCGCCGCGGATATTGGCGAGCACATAGGCGTTGCCGTCCTCGACCCAGAACAGGCCCAGCGGTCCTGCGCGATAGGGCTGGCCGGTCAGATAGCCCGGCGTCTGCGCCGCGCGAAAGCCGCCATAGGCATGGACCAGCGCCGGGACCGGCCCCTTCGTACCGGTCTTGCGGACGAGGAAATAAGGGATTTTCGTTTCGTCCTTCGAGGTGGCGAAGCGCTTTTCGACCGTCATGCCCGCCGCATCGAAGGTGGCGGGCAGGCTTTGCACCGTTTGCGCCGCGCCGGTCTCGGCGACGGCATACAGCGTCGGCGGGTCGAGCATGGTCTCGCTGGTCGCCAGCGCGATATCACGCTTGCCGATCGTGCTCACGAGGTTGACCGTCGCATTGGTCGCGAGCGGCACCTCGCGCTGTGACCAGGCGCCCGTCGCCGCATCGCGGCGCACGGCGAAGAGCTTGCCCTCGACATCGTCGAGCGCCTTGACCCACAGCAGGTTATCGCTCGCCGCGACCTCCTCGATCGCCTGCGCGCGCGTCGGGGTCATCACTGGCACCATCGCCGTCTGGCGCCCCACTGCCATGTCGGCAAGCGACATCGCGACCAGTGAGCCTTCGGCGATCGCGCCCGCCGACTTGTTGAGGAAGACGATCGCCTGTCCGCCGAGCACGTCGCGCAGGTCGGCGGTGTCGGGGATCGGCGCGGTGACGAAGCGCGATCCGTCGGCGCTCGGGATCAGATAGTCGGTCGTGTAGAAGCTCTTGCCGCGCCGGATCAGCGTCCACAGCCGGTCGCCGTCGACGAGCGTGAAGGGCGCCATGCTGACGTCGCTCGTCTCGCCCTCGGCCACCACGGCGGCATCGGACAGCGGCGTGCCGCGCTTCCAGCGTTTGACGATGCGCGGATAGCCCGAAGCCGTCATGCTGCCCGCGCCAAAGTCAGTCGCGACCAGCAGCGTGTCGGCATCCTCCCACGCGACATTGCTCTTTGCTTCCGGCAGCGCGAAGCCGCCGTCGACGAAGCGGCCGGTCGTGCGGTCCCATTCGCGCACGACGTCGGCATCGGTGCCGCCGGGGCTCAGCGAGACGAGGCAGCGGCGATATTCGGGGGCGAGGCAGTCGGCCCCGTGCCAGACCCAGCTTTTTCCTTCCGCCTTGCCGAGTGCGTCGACGTCGATCAGCACCTGCCATTCGGGCTTGCCCGCCAGCCAGGCGTCGAGCGGGCTTTGGCGCCACAGGCCGCGGGGATTCTTCGCATCGCGCCACAGGTTGGTGACGACATCGCCGATCACCTCGTCGGGCATGGCGATCTGGCGTTCGTCGTCGAGGATCGCACGGGCGCGCCGGCGATCCGCCTCGAAGCCAGGGCGCGACAGGATCAGTTTGTCGGTGGCGGCATTTTCCGCCTTCACCCAGTCGAGCGCCTTCGCCCCCTCGATCTCCTCGAGCCACAGCCAACGATCCTCTTCTTCCGCCGCGGCCGGGGCGGCGGCGGACAGCGAACAGGCTAGGGCAAGCGCGGCAAGGCTGGCGCGGATCATCATCATCTCCCCTGAAGCATCCTTTGGCTGATGCTGTGCTAGCATCATCACACACCGCGAGGGAAGGGGCGACCGATGCGTCGGATCAGTTACCGCTCTTACTGGTCGATGACGACCGTGCCCGGATGATGCTTGTCGAGGTGCTTCTTGATGATCTTCAGGTTGCGCGTGTTCGACCGGAACAGCAGGTCGAAGGCGTCGCCCGCGAGCGGGATCGCGCCAAGCGCAGTGTCGACGCTCAGATTGCCGATCATCCGCCAGATCTGCCATTTCGACATGCCGAGGTTGCGCGCCTCCCATATGATATAGGCGCCCATCACCGCGGTGATCGCGTCGCCGACCACCGGAACGAGGCCGACGATCGCGTCGAGCCCGACCGGCCGGTTGATACCGGGGATGGTGAAGCTGCGTTCCAGAATGATTTCCAGCGTCTCGACGCGCTTGCGCAGCGCCGCCGGATCGCGCCGGTTGGGGATCAGCGCCTCGAAGATCGCGTCGGTATTCGGGGACGAAGGGGCCATCGGGGTCCTTTCAGCAAGCGCCCGAAGCTGGGCGCCGTCCGATCAGGTGGGGGCGGCGATCAGGCGATTCAATGGGTGCTGGGCGCGGGCGTTGGCGCGCAGTCCGGTGGTCCGCTGCGACGCGACCGACCAGCGCAGCGGCGTCGCGAGCGGGATGAAGGGGACATAGCGGGCGAGAACCGCCTCGGCCTCGGCGATCTGCGCCGCGCGCAGAGCGGGGTCGTCGTTGAGCGCGGCACGGTCGATCAGCGCCTGCGCTTCGCGATTGCACAGCGTGTCGCTGCGGCACGACAGTCGGCGCAGCGGCCACAGCGCATCGTCGTTGGGCGTCACCTCGTCGATCAGCTTGAGGTCGGTTTCGGCGTCGGCGTCGACGCGGCGGCTCGGCACCCCGATCGCCGCGAAATCGGCGGCGACATAGGCGAAGAGGATGCGCCCGCCGGGCGAATCGGGCACGGCGATGCGCAGCGGCGCGATGTCGCCGCGCGCCGCGCGCCAGCGGTCGACGACGCGCCGCGCCTGGATCAGGCGCGAATCGTCGTCGAAATCGGCCCACGCGGGCAGCAGCGGCGCCGGGCCGCCGTCGCGACGGTAAAGCGCCGGGCGCAGCGTCATCTGCGGCTGCCATTCGGTGAGCCCGAAGGCATCGACGAGCCGCTGCCGCCGGATCGCGCGCACCAGCGCCTCGCGGTTGGCGTCGGTGGCCAGAAATCCCTCGGCGCGCACGAACGCCAGCCCGAACAGGCCGGGAACCGGATCGACGACAAGGCGCGAGCGCCCGATATTCGACGCGACGAAATAGGGCAGCGTCGAAAAGCGCCCGCCGATCACCGCGTCGGCATAGCCGTTCTTGAACCGCGCCAGCGCGCCTGCGGGCGACGTTCCGACGAGTTCGATCGAGGCGGCGGGATCGTTGGCGGCTTCTTCGGCCTCCTCGGGGTCCTCCGCGAGCGGATCGGGAACGGGCGACAACAGCATCGCGCGGCCATGCCGTTTCGGTCGCATCGGTCCCCAGCCCATATCCTTGTCGACGATCGCCATCGACGGTTGGGCGAGCAGTTCGAGAATCGCGGGCTGCGGCGCGGCGAGGCGGATTTCGATGACGCTGTCGGTCATCGCCTTGATCGTCTCGATCTCGGGGAAATCGTCGCGCAGGACATGTCGGCTGCGCGGCGACAGATAGGTGCGCAGGATCGCGGCGACGCGTTCGGCCGTCACCTTGCGGCCGTTGCTCCATTTCGCCTCGCGGATGCGGAAGATATAACTGAGCCCGTCGCCGGTCACCGTCCAGCGCTCGGCGAGGCCGACGTCGATCTGCCCCTCTCCATCATAGCTGACCAGCCCCTGCGCGGTCGCATCGAGCAGTGCGGCATTGGCGGCCGACAATTCGCCGTTCGCCGGATTGGCGGCGGGATTGAGCGGCCCGATCGCCGCGACGCGGACCGGCCCGCGCTCGCCGAACAGCCCGCAACCGGCAAGCAAAAGGGCCAGAAGCCCGGCCGGGACGAACCGCGCGCCGTTGCCGCCAGCCTTCATGACCTGCCTCTCCTCGCTGGTGCGGACGGCGGGACTCGAACCCGCACACCCAGATGGATAGCAGATTTTAAGTCTGCTGCGTCTACCGATTCCGCCACGTCCGCGTGCCGTGCGCCGGTCAAGCCGAAGGGGGAGGGGAGGTCAAGCGATCTTTGCCGCTTCACCCGGCGAACGGGGTCGGCTAGACCGGCGCGATGACGGCCGTGCTCCAGATTTCCAACCTCGGCAAAACCTACAAGAGCGGCCACCGCGCGCTGAGCGGCGTCGACCTGACGATCGACAAAGGCGAGATCTTCGCGCTGCTGGGACCGAACGGCGCGGGAAAGACGACGCTGATCGGCATCGTCTGCGGCATCGTGACGCCGAGCGAGGGGGCGGTGACCGTCGGCGGGCACGATCACCAGCGCGACTATCGTGCCGCGCGGTCGATGATCGGGCTGGTGCCGCAGGAACTTCATACCGACGCGTTCGAAAAGGTCATCACGACGGTCAGCTTCTCGCGCGGGCTGTTCGGCAAGCCGCGCGATCCGGCGTTCATCGAGCAACTGCTGCGTGACCTGTCGCTGTGGGACAAGCGGAACGCGAAGATTCTCGAACTGTCGGGCGGCATGAAGCGCCGCGTGATGATCGCCAAGGCGCTGTCCCACGAACCCGAAATCCTCTTTCTCGACGAACCGACCGCGGGCGTCGATGTCGAACTGCGCCGCGACATGTGGAACATGGTGCGCGGCCTGCGCGACCGCGGCGTCACCATCATCCTGACTACCCATTATATCGAGGAGGCTGAAGAGATGGCCGACCGCGTCGGGGTGATCAGCAAGGGCAAGCTCATCCTCGTCGAGGACAAGGACGCGCTGATCAAGAAGCTGGGCCGCAAGACGCTGACGCTCAACCTGTCGGAGCCGCTGGCCGCCCTTCCCGCCGGGCTCGACGACTGGTCGCTCGAACTCGCGGGCGAGGGGCACGAACTCGTCTATGAATTCGACAGCCAGGCCGAGGCGACCGGCGTCCCGTCGCTGCTGCGGCGGTTGAGCGATCTTGGCATTCCCTTTCGCGACCTCCACACACGGCAAAGCTCGCTCGAGGAGATTTTCGTCGGGCTGGTCCACGAATCGAAAAGCGACGACGCGGGCGCGCAGGGGGCCACGGCATGATCGGGAATTTCCGCGGCATCCGCGCCATCTACGGGTTCGAAATGGCGCGCTTCGGGCGCACCTTCTGGACCAGCCTGCTGCTCCCGGTGATCACTACGACGCTCTATTTCGTCGTCTTCGGCTCGGCGATCGGCAGCCGGATGAGCGCGGTCGGCGACGTGCCCTATGGCGCCTTCATCGTGCCGGGGCTGATGATGCTGACGATGTTCACCGAAAGCATCAGCAACGCCAGCTTCGGCATCTACATGCCCAAATGGACGGGGACGATCTACGAGATGCTCTCGTCGCCCATGTCGCCGCTCGAACTGCTGATCGCCTATGTCGGGGCGGCGGCGACGAAGTCGGTTATCATCGGTGCGATCATCTTCGCGACCGCGCACCTGTTCGTCGATGTCCAGGTTGCGCATCCGTTGCTGATGGCCGCCTTCATGGTGCTGATGGCGGTGACCTTCTGCCTGTTCGGCTTCATCATCGGCATCTGGGCGCAAAGCTTCGAGCAGTTGCAGGTCATCCCGCTGCTTGTCGTCTACCCGCTGACCTTCCTCGGCGGCGCCTTCTATTCGATCGACATGCTGCCGGCCGCGTGGCGCGCGCTGACCTTGTTCAACCCGGTCGTCTATCTGATAAGCGGCTTCCGCTGGACCTTCTTCGACCGCGGCGATGTCGGCATCGGCGTCAGCATGGGCGCGGTCGCGATCTTTCTCGCGCTGTGCCTTGCGGTGATCTTCTGGGTGTTCCGGACGGGATATCGGCTCAAGAATTGAGGCAAGCACATCGCCAACCGCCGTAAGATGTGACCCCCTCAGTCGTTCAACCGTTCGCGCATTTCCTTGCCGGGCTTGAAATAGGGGACGTTCTTCGCCTTGACCGCGACCGGCGTCCCGGTGCGGGGATTGCGCCCCGTTCGCGATTCGCGCGCGCGCGTCGAAAAGGCGCCGAAACCACGCAATTCCACCCGTCCGCCCGCAGCGAGCTGCTCGATGATGGAATCGAAGAAGGCGTCGACGATCCTCTCGACCTCCTCCAGGCGCAAATCGCTGTTTTCGCTCGCGATCTTCTGAACCAGTTCTGACCGGATCATCTGCTTCCCCTAAATGTGCCACGCGCATCCCGCGGACGCGGGTTATCCGGCCGTTGCCGGCGACGATGCGTAGGACCCCTCCCGACGCGGCGCCGAGATTATCACGAATCGCTATCCCGTCAAAATCTATCGCCGAAAGAAAAAGGCCCGCAGAGGGACACTCTGCGGGCCTTTTCTTCGCTCTGGCGCGAAAGGAGGAAATCAGTCCTTCTTGCCGGCCTTCAGCGCCTCGCCGAGGATGTCGCCGAGCGACGCACCCGAGTCCGACGAGCCGTACTGCGCGACGGCCTGCTTCTCTTCGGCGATCTGCAGCGCCTTGACCGAGAAGGTCGGCTTCTTCGAACGGTCGAAGCCGGTGACCATCGCGTCGAACTTCTGCCCGACCTGATAGCGCTCGGGGCGCTGCTCGTCGCGGTCGCGGCCCAGGTCGGCGCGCTTGATGAAGCCCGTCGCGCCGTCGTCGCCGGCCTGCACTTCCAGCCCGTTGTCGCGGACTTCGAGCACGGTGACGGTGACGGTCTCGTTCTTCTTAAGCGAGCCGGAGCCGGCGCCGGCGCCGACCGCCGGAGCACCCTTTTCAAGCTGCTTGATGCCGAGGCTGATGCGTTCCTTCTCGACGTCGACGTCGAGAACGACGACCTGCACCTGCTCGCCCTTGCGGTGGAGATGCAGCGCTTCCTCGCCCGAGATGCCCCAGGCGATGTCCGACATATGGACCATGCCGTCGACGTCGCCGGGCAGACCGACGAACAGGCCGAACTCGGTCGCGTTCTTGACTTCGCCTTCGACGACCGAACCGATCGGATGCGCTTCGGCGAAGGCACCCCAGGGGTTCGACTGCGCTTGCTTGAGGCCCAGCGAAATGCGGCGCTTGTCGCTGTCGACTTCCAGGACGATGACGTCGACTTCCTGACTCGTCGAAACGATCTTGCCGGGGTGGACGTTCTTCTTGACCCACGACATCTCGCTGACGTGGACCAGCCCTTCGATGCCCGGCTCCAGCTCGACGAACGCGCCATAGTCGGTGATGTTGGTGACGGTGCCCTTCAGTTTGGCGCCGACCGGATATTTGGCGGCGACGCCTTCCCACGGATCGGCCTCAAGCTGCTTCATGCCTAGGCTGATGCGCTGCGTGTCGCGGTTGATGCGGATGATCTGCACCTTCACCGTGTCGCCGATATTGATCACCTCGCTCGGGTGGTTGACGCGCTTGTAGCTCATGTCGGTGACATGGAGCAGGCCGTCGATGCCGCCGAGGTCGACGAACGCACCGTAATCGGTGATGTTCTTGACCGCGCCTTCGATGATCTGACCTTCTTCCAGGTTCTGGATCAGGCCCGAACGCTGTTCGGCGCGCGTTTCCTCGAGGATCGCGCGGCGCGACACGACGATGTTGCCGCGGCGACGGTCCATCTTCAGGATCTGGAAGGGCTGCGGCAGGTCCATCAGCGGGCCGACGTCGCGCACGGGGCGGATATCGACCTGCGAACCCGGAAGGAAGGCCACCGCGCCGCCGAGGTCGACGGTGAAGCCGCCCTTGACGCGGCCAAAGATGACACCCTCGACGCGGGCTTCCTTGTTGAATTCTTCTTCCAGCCGGTCCCAGGCGGCTTCGCGGCGAGCACGGTCGCGGGACAGCATGGTTTCGCCATTGGCGTTCTCGACGCGGTCGACATAGACTTCGACCTCGTCGCCGACCTTCAGGTCGGCCTTCTGGCCCGGCATCGCGAATTCGCGAAGCGCCACGCGGCCTTCGCTCTTCAGGCCGATGTCGATCACTGCCAGGTCGTTTTCGATCGCGGTCACGGTGCCCTTGACGACGCGGCCTTCAAAGCCGCCGTCGGCGCCGCCCAGCGATTCATCGAGCATCGCGGCGAAATCGTCGCGCGTCGGAAAAGCCGTAGAGGCCATAGATGATTTCCTTACTTCACATGTTTCCGGCCAAGCGGTTGGGTCCGCTGGTCTTGTGGCCGAACCGTCCTGCCCGCCGAATGCGAAACAGGACGTCGTCGGGGCGCCTCGCAAGGTGAGCCACGGGCAAAGCAAAAAGGGCGCGACGAGGGTGCCCCGTCACGCCCGACGCTCCGGTGGGAGCGACGGTTCATCCGTGCCTCGACCGGCAAACCGCCCGTCGGACGGCGCGCATATAAGCGGGGAGGCGGTTTTCGGCAAGGAAAAAGGGCGTGCCGGTCGAGACGGCTGAGCCTTGAATGGTGGAGCAGATGATATTCGCGCAGAGGCGCAGAGATCGCAGAGGATTTTGGTTCACGCGGAGACGCGGAGGCGCGGAGATTATGGTTTGGGCCGATAGGCCCTTCTTGCTCCCCCGCATCGCGGTTCCAGATAGGTTGCAGAAGAAAGCCGCTTCGCGGCAAGCGCCATCTCTCCGCGCCTCCGCGTGAATCCTTTTCACTTTACCCTCTGCGATCTCTGCGCCTCTGCGCGAATATCTTCTTTCAGCCCCGCTTCCCGACTTTATCCTCGACAAATGCGATCGCTGCCATGATGCCCGCATCCCGGTCCAGCGTCGTATTGTCGAGCAGCAGTGCATCCGCCGCGCGGCGCAGCGGTGCGTCGGTGCGCCCGGTGTCGCGCGCGTCGCGGGCATGGATGTCGGCGAGCACCGCGTCATAGGTGACTTCGACGCCGCGCCCCAGCATCTCTGCATGGCGCCGCCGCGCCCGCTCCTCTGGCGTGGCGGTCACGAACAGCTTGGCGTCGGCGTGCGGCGCGATCACCGTGCCGATGTCGCGTCCGTCGAGCACCGCGCCGCCCGGCTGGTTGGCGAAATCGACCTGCCGCTGGAACAGCGCCGCCCGCACCGCGGGATGGATCGACACACGGCTCGCGAGGCTGCCGGTGCTTTCATAGCGCAGCGCCGGATCGTTCAGCAGACTGTCGGGAAAATCGCACGCGGCGAGCGCATCGTCCGCATCGTCGGGATCGCCATGGTCGAGCTGCGTCTGATAGCCGACGGCGCGATAGAGAAGCCCCGTGTCGAGCACCGGCAGCCCGAAATGCGCCGCCAGCGCGCGCGCGATTGTCCCCTTGCCCGAAGCGGTGGGACCATCGACGGCGACGATCATGCCTGCAGGCTTTCGAGCAGCGCCTCGAAATTGGGAAAGCTGGTCGCGACCGGGCCCATATCGTCGATCGTCACCGGTGCCTTGCCGACGAGGCCCGCGACCGCGAAGCTCATGCAGATGCGGTGGTCGAGGTGGCCGGCGATGGTCGCGCCGCCGGGCAGCGGGTCGCCGCCGGTGCCGTCGATTGCCAGCCCGTCCGCGCTTTCCTCGACCTGCGCGCCGATGGCGGTGAGACCGGCGGCCATCACCGCCAGCCGGTCGCTCTCCTTGACGCGCAGTTCGTCGAGGCCGGTGGTGACGGTGCGCCCTTCGGCAAGCGCGGCGGCGACGAACAGGATCGGATATTCGTCGATCATGCTCGGCGCGATGGCGGGATCGACCTCGATCCCCTTCAGCGCGCTGTGACGGACGTGCAGGTCGGCGACCGGCTCGCCGCCGACTTCGCGCGGGTCGAGCAGTTCGATATCGCCGCCCATTGCCTGCAGCACCTCGACCAGCCCGGCGCGCGTGGGGTTGAGGCCGACATTGGCGATGACGACGTCCGATCCGGGCACGATCAGCGCCGCGACGATGAAGAAGGCCGCCGACGAGGGGTCGCCGGGGACGGCGATCGTCTGCGGCCGAAGCTCGGCCTCGCCGCGGATGTGGATGCGGCGGGTGCCGTCGCCGTCGGTCTCGACGTTCAGGTCGGCGCCGAAGCCCTTCAGCATCCGCTCGCTATGGTCGCGCGTCGGGATGGGCTCGATCACCTCGGTGATGCCCGGCGTGTTCAGTCCCGCGAGCAGCACCGCGCTCTTCACCTGCGCCGACGCCATCGGCAGGCGGTAGGCGAGGGGGATCGCCGGCGCGAGGCCGCGGACCATCAGCGGCAGGCGCCCGCCGGGCGAGGCCGATATGTCCGCGCCCATCTGCGACAGCGGGTCGATGACGCGTCCCATCGGGCGGCTCGACAAGCTGGCGTCGCCCGTGAAGGTGACGGTGATCGGATGGCTCGCGACAAGGCCCATCAGGAGGCGCGTCGAGGTGCCGCTGTTCCCCATTTCAAGCGCTTCGCGCGGCTGGAGCAGGCCGCCTACGCCTACGCCGTCGATTACCCATTCGCCGTCGCCCGTCCGCTCGATGCTCGCGCCCATCGCGCGCATCGCCGCCGCCGTCGCGAGCACGTCATGCCCTTCGAGTAGCCCCGTGACGCGGCTCGTGCCGACCGCCAGCGCTGACAGCATCAGCGCCCGGTGCGAAATGCTCTTGTCGCCGAGAATCGCGATCTTACCTTTCAGCGGAGCGGAAGCGGAAAAGGCGCGCGGGCTGGGGTTGGGGTCTGTCATGGCGTGCGGCTTTTGACAGCGGGCAAACAATCTGGCAAGGCGCACGCCGATTTGGCGGGTGGCTGTTCCGGTGCCGCCCTTTCTCCGAAATTTATCTTATTCCTTCAAAGGGTTACGAGGCTTCTATGGTAAAGGCTGAATGGGGCGCGAAGCGAAGCTGCCCGAAATGCGCGACGCGATTCTACGATCTGACCAACGACGACCCGGTCACCTGCATCAACTGCGGCTATGCCTGGATTCCGGAATCGGTGCTGAAATCGAAGCAGCCGATGCCGTTCGAGGAAGTCGAGAAGCCCGGCAAGGCCAAGGAAGAGGCGGCCGACGACGATCTGGATCTGGACGTCGATGTCGACGAGGACAGCGATTCGCCCGACAATGACGTCGATCTGGGCGGCGACGACGATCTGGGCGTCGCGACCGGCGACGACGAGGACGACGAAAACTGACAATCGGACGCATGGGGCCAAAAAAGCATCGCGCGATGCATTTGGCCCCTTGCATATGGGACACGCGCTGGTAAAGGCGGCGTCCCGATCGCATCACCCAGAGCGATCGTCCGAAATGGCGCGGGGCCTTAGCTCAGCTGGGAGAGCGCTACAATGGCATTGTAGAGGTCACCGGTTCGATCCCGGTAGGCTCCACCATTTCGACAACCCGACCCGGAAACGGCCCGATGCGACAGCATGCGGGTCTTTTTCTTGCGAAACTGACAGGGGACGTCAGAGCGCGAGTTCCTCTTTCTCGAATAGCGGTTCCAGCATGATCGGATCGGCGAGCGTGATGCGGTCGAGGATCGAGGCGGTGTCGTCGCGCACCCGCAGCATCAGGCTGCGCAGCCGGCATTCACTTTCGGGCAGGCAGTTCTTGCAATGCTCGTGCGCGTTGCGCGCCGCGCAGGGCACGAGCGCTAGCGATCCGCGCGTCAGCCGGACGAGGTCGCCATAGCTGATGTCGACCGGCGGCAGCGCGAGCTGGTAGCCGCCATCGCGCCCCCGCTGCGAGATCAGCAGCCCCTCGCGCGCCATCTCGGACAGGATGACGGTCAGGAATTTGGGCGGGATGTTCTGCGCGTCTGCAATATCCGCAAGCTGCACCTGCCCCTTGCCCCAATGGTCGGCAAGATGCTGAAAGGCGCGGATCGTGTAGCGGGTCTTTTGCGAGAGCATGGCGGCGTTACTGTGACATATTCCAGCTTAATTCAACCTGTCTGGATGAGATTCGGGAAAGGTTGATGAAAATCACAGTGGGTGGCATGAATCGACGCCAGTGGGATCGCGCAGTTTGCCCGTTTCGGGCGCGACAAGGAATTAGGGCGATGCGGAAGCTATTCGAAGGCCCGGCGGTTCTCGCGGCGTGCATGCTGGTCGCTGCGCCGGCCCAGGCACAGTTCGGCGGCCTGCTGCGCAAGGTGACAACGCCGGCACCGAGCCCGAGCAGCGACGACAATGGCGGTTGTCCCAAGGGCAAGAAGGGCAGCGGCGTCGGGCGCAGCATATTGGGCGGAGTGATCCGCGATGCCGTCGGCGACGCGGCGAGCAGGGCCGGCGTCTACAGCTATGTGCCGATCGCGGAGGTTAGCGGGACGCTGACAGATGCGATCGCCTGCCGGCTCGATCCCGCCGAACAGGTGCAGGCGGCGCAGGCGACCGAAGAGGTCACGCGCGGCGAGGCGGTGGGCGCGACGTCGAACTGGACCAGCGAAACGCGCGAGAATGTCAGCGGTTCGTCGACCGTCGCGTCGATCAATCAGGAGGACGGCGGCCGCAAGTGTATGACCGTCAACGATTTCATCATCGTCGACGGGGAAGAGACGCGCGTCACGAAGCGGATGTGCAAGGGGCCGGACGACGCGCGCTATGTCCTGGCTGCCTGACCTGTCCCGCGTGCTGGCGGGGGCACTGGCGCTGACCTCGCTGACCGCGGCGACCGAGCGTGACCCACTGAACCCCACCTGTCCGCTCAATCCCAACTGGTCGACCAATGCGACGATGACGCTGACCGTCGAGACGCGTGGTCGGATGAAGGTCATGCTGGCCGAAGGGCGGGTCGATCCGGGCCTGCCCGAACGCCTCGCCGCGGCGCTGAAGGCCAACCCCGACGTCAGCGAGATCTGGCTGCGTTCGCCCGGCGGCGACGCGCGCGCGGGCAATGCGGCGGGGCGCATCATCCGGTCGAACACCGGTCTCGGCACGCGCATCCCCAGCGGCTGGGCCTGCTTCAGCGCCTGCAACTTCGTGTTCATGGGCGGCGCCCCGCGAATCATCGAACCCGGCGGCGAGTTCATCGTCCACATGTTCACCAGCACCGGCGACCGCGCCGCGATCGACCAGAGCGTGGCGATGGGCACCGATGCGACCACCGAACTGATCGGCGACGTCGAACAGGACAGCGCGCTGCTGGCGAGCGAGGACAATGACTTCCTGATCCGGATGGGCGTGTCGCGCAAATTGCTGACCGAGGTGATGTATCGGCAAAAGGCGGTCAAGGGCAGCGGGGCGGACAAGTCGACCCGCCGCTGCCTGACGCTGGAGGAGGCGCTGAAATATGGCGTGACCTACGCGGTCGAGTGACGGGGGCGTCGCAACGGACGTTATCCCGCCGAAGTATCAGGCGGCATCACGATGAAGCGTCCGGAATCTTTCACTTCTCCGTCATTGCTGCCCCGGACCTGATCCGAGGAAAGCAACCCAGAGTGTGCGTAAACCGCTCTGGATTGCTTCGCTGCGCTCGCAATGACGACAATGCCGGATTCGGTGGTGAAGGGCTTACTGCCCCTTGAACGCGGCCTTGCGCTTCTGAAGGAAGGCCGCGACGCCTTCGACCGCATCGGCGCTGTTGCCGGCGCGATACTGGCCCATCGCCTCCGCATCGAGCGTATCGGAATAGCTTTGGGTCAGCCCGCCGCGCAGCACCTGGCGCATCGTGCCGAGCGCGACCGTCGGGCCGCTCGCAAGGCGCTTCGCCAGTGCCTGGGCTTCGGCCATCAGGGCGTCGTCCGCGACCGCCTTGTAGATCAGGCCCCAGTCTGCCGCCTGCTCGGCCGGAATCTTTTCGCCCAGCATCATCATCTGCGTGGCGCGCGGTAGGCCGATCAGCCGCGGCAGCAGCCACGACGATCCGCCGTCGGGGATGAGTCCGATGTTGACGAAGGCCTGGAGGAAATAGGCGCTCTTGCCCGCGAGGGTGAAGTCGCCCGACAACGCGAAGCTGCATCCGACGCCGGCGGCGGGGCCGTTGACCGCGGTGACGACGGGAATGTCGAGGTTCGCGAGCGCGAGCAGCATCGGATTGTAATGGTTGCGCAGCGCCTTGCGACTGTTAGCGCCGCCGCCGACCGCCGACGCGCTGCGGTCGCCTGCCAGGTCGGCGCCCGAACAGAAGCCGCGCCCTTCGCCGGTGATCAGCAGCGCCCGCGCGCCGAGCACGCCCATCCAGTCGAGCGCCGCGCGAATATCGTCGGCCATCGCCGGTGGCATCGAGTTCAGCCGCTCAGGCCGGTTCAGCGTGATGGTCGCGACATCGTCGGCGACGGCAAGCTTGATCGTGTCGAAGGTCGGAAGGTCGGTCATGGGGAAGAAATCCTCTCGGGGCTGCTTTACCTTTACGTTCACGTAAGGATGTGACCCATTTGTGGGGCGAGTGCAAGGGGGAGGGGAGATCGGATGGCGACGGCTGGAAACGACCGATAGCGGTCATGGGCGCCAACCTTGAATCGGATTCGCGCAGAGGCGCAAAGATCGCAGAGGCGCGCGCGCTTCATCTCTGCGATCTTTGCGCCTCTGCGCAAATTTCGTGGAATGCCAGGTATCGGCCGAAGCGCGATATTCCTTTTCTCGTCACCCTGAACCGGTTTGGCAATTATCCCTTTTCGACAAGTCACTGTTCCCCGGCGAAAGCCGGGGTTCAGATGGCACAACGCTGCCCCGCGTGGACCCCGGCTTTCGCCGGGGAACAGCTCCCTACTTGCCTGAAGGGTACATATCCCAACCTGTTTCAGGGTCCATGGTCTGCCGTTTCCTTCGGCGCGGCGCCGATTTCGAGTCCCGGCCATGGATGCTGAAACAAGTTCAGCATGACGAAGGTGAAGGGCGGGCGCTACTCCCGGAACCGCAGCGCTTTCCTAATATCGGGGCATGATAGCCCTTTCGCGATGCGCCGCTCCGTTCGCCCTCTCTCCTCCCTTCCGCCACGGCTTCAGCCCGGCTCAGGAGACGAAATGGAGGGGGACGTCGTGTGACTTTCGTATACTTTGAAATAAAATGTCGCGGGTGATTCGCCATATGTCGATAGGCCCTATTCGTCACCCACCCGCACGAACCGCATGGTGCCCTCGGCGCGATGCAATGTCAGGCCGCGCTCGGTGCGCTCAGCGCACGCACCCTCGAAATCGACGACGCCGATGTCGTTGGGTTCGATGATCACGCGCAGCTTGCCGCCGTCGGCTCCGGTCAGGTCGAAGCGCGGCGCGGTGATGCCGTAAATCGGCTCGCGCACCTCGATCCAGCGCGGGATGCGCGGGTCGTCGTCGGGCATCGTCCAGCCGTCATATTGGGTGTAGCCGTCGATCGGCGCGCCGCTGTCGAAACCGATCGTGAAATCGACGCCTGCGATGGTCCGGCCGTTCGGCCAGGTGACGAGGATGGTGGGCACCGCGCCGTCGATCTCGCCGGTCGTGCCTTTCGACATCGTCGGCGGCACCGGCTTGGGGTCGGTGGTCAGGCAGATCATGGCCCCGCGCGCTTCCCAGCGCCCCTCGGCGCGTTCGTCGAGCGCGCCCGCAGCGAGCCCATATTGGAAACGCCCGTCGTTCCTTATCAGCAGGCCGCCGCCAACGTCGGGGCCTTCGGCAAGGCCGTATTCGCCGATGAACGGTGAATCCTGCGCGGCGACGGGCGCGCCGATCAGCGCGAGGGCAAAAAGGGAGTTTCGCATTGTCCGCTCTTGCCTATGCGATGGCGGCGGCGCCAGCCCCTTTCCACTCGCCCCGCACCCTGCTAACCGCCCGCGCCATGTCCCAGAACCGTCCCGACCGCCGCACCTTCGCCATCATCTCGCACCCCGACGCGGGCAAGACCACCTTGACCGAAAAGCTGCTCGTCGCGGGCGGCGCGATCCACATGGCGGGCGAGGTGAAAGCGCGCGGGCAGGCGCGGCGCGCGCGCTCCGACTGGATGAAGATCGAGCAGCAGCGCGGCATTTCGGTCACATCGTCGGTGATGACCTTCGAGCATGCGGGGCTGGTCTTCAACCTGCTCGACACGCCGGGGCACGAGGATTTCAGCGAGGACACCTATCGCACGCTGACCGCGGTCGACAGTGCGGTGATGGTGATCGACGCCGCCAAGGGCATCGAGCCGCAGACGCTGAAGCTGTTCGAAGTGTGCCGCTTGCGATCGGTGCCGATCGTCACCTTCATCAACAAGGTCGACCGCGAAGGTCAGTCGCCCTTCGAACTGCTCGACGAGGTCGCCGACCGGCTCGCGCTCGACGTCTGCCCGATGAACTGGCCGGTGGGGATGGGCGGAACCTTCTCCGGCCTCTACGATCTCGTCGAACCGTCGCTGGCAGTCCCGGGCAAGGAAGCTTCGCGCGCATTCGAGGGCGAGCGGATCGCGCTCGCCGGCCATGACGATCCGAAGCTGGCGGCGGCGGTCGACTCGCGCGCGCTCGACCAGTTCAACGAAGAGATCGAACTGGCTTCGGCGGGTTATGCGCCCTTCGACGCGGCGGCTTATCGCGGCGGCGACCTGACGCCAGTCTATTTCGGGTCGGCGCTCAAGGAATTTGGCGTCGTCGACCTGCTCGCCGCACTCGCCGCGCATGCGCCGGGGCCGCAGCCGCAGCCCGCCGAGCCTGCGCCCGTGCGCCCCGACGACGATGCCGTCACCGGCTTCATCTTCAAGGTGCAGGCGAACATGAACCCCGCGCACCGCGACCGCATCGCCTTCATGCGCCTGTGCTCGGGCAAGTTCGAGCGCGGCATGCGATTGACGCAGGGCGGGACGGGCAAGGCGATCGCGATCAGCCGCCCGATGCTGTTCCTCGCGCAGGACCGCGAAATGGCCGAGGAAGCGTGGCCCGGCGACATCATCGGCATTCCCAACCACGGCACGCTGCGCGTCGGCGACACGCTGTCGGAACGCAGCGACGTTACCATCACCGGCCTGCCCAATTTCGCGCCCGAAATCCTGCGCCGCGTCGCGCTGGTCGATCCGACCAAGACCAAGCAGCTCCGAAAGGCGCTCGACGACATGGCGGAGGAGGGGATCATCCAGGTCTTCTATCCCGAAATCGGGTCGAACATGATCGTCGGCGTCGTCGGCCAGTTGCAGCTCGACGTGCTGATCAGCCGTCTCGAGGCCGAATATAAGGTCGAGGCGAAGCTGGAGGCATCGCCGTGGGACACGGCGCGCTGGATCGCGAGCGACGATCCGGCGGCGCTCAAGGCCTTTCAGTCGGACCATCGTGGCGCGAGCGCGGCCGACCGCGATGGCGCGCCGGTGTTCATGGCGAAGGACGCGTGGGAGGTCGGCTATGTGACGCAGCGCCACCCCGCCATCCGCTTCACCGCGACCAAGGAGCGGCGGTTCGCCGACGCGGGTTGATCGCCCGCAGCGATTCCGCCACCATGACGTCACGTTCGACCATGGGTGGGGAGGGGATGGATGCGCGCTTTGGGAATGATCGCCGCCGCGGCGCTGATGAACGGAACGCCGGCCGGGGCACAGCCTGCGATCGAACTGCCGATCGCGCCGGGTTTCTGGACTAACGACACCGAAAAATGCGCCACGGTGCATCACGGCTATGTCTTCGACGGAACGCGCTGGGGCGCGCTCTATTATTATGGCCCCAACGGCAGCATGGGCCCCGCCGCCGAACTCGAACCGATCACGCAGACGCGCGCGGCGCCGGACGGCTTCACCCAGATGCAGTTCGGCGGCTACGACGGCGCGGGCTATTTCCGCATCAAGCGGGTCGAAACGGATCGCGCGCTTTACCGCGTTGGCGCACCTTTTCGGGACGAGATTCAGGAAATGGACGAGCCGCTGATCCGCTGCGATTTCAAGGCGATGTCACCGAAGATGCAGGTGGCGATCCGCCGCTTCGCGCCCGCGCTAGCGGTCAGATAAGACTGAGCAGGTCACTAGGTGCGGCGGGGGCTTCCTCCTCCTCTTCCCCCTCGAACTTGCTCAGCGTCACCCCCAGCAGGCGGATGCCCTGCTCGACGGGCAGCAGCGGGGCCAGGATCGCCTCGCCCACCGCGAGCAACGCCGCGCCGTCGCCGATGGGGAAGGGGACCGATTTCGCCCGCGTGATCGTCCGGAAATCGGCGTAGCGCAGCTTGAGCGTTACCGTGCGGCCGCGCGCATGACGCTTGGCGGCGCGGTCCCAGACGACGGTACAGACATGCGCGAGCGCCTCGCGGATCTCGACGTCGGCGATCAGGTCGTGGAAGAAGGTCCGCTCGCCGCCGAGCGACTTGAGCGGCCGGTTCGACTTGACGCGGCGATGGTCGATCCCGCGCGCCAGATTGTGGAGCCATTCGGCGCTGTTGCCGAAATGCGCGGCGAGCCACGCCCTGTCCTTCGCCGCCAGATCGGCACCGGAAAAGATGCCGAGCCCCTCCATCTTCGCCGCCGTCACCGGGCCGATGCCGTGAAAGCGGCGGATCGACAGCGTCTGGACGAAGGCGGCGCCCCGGCGCGGCGGAATGACGGTCAGCCCGTCGGGTTTGTTCTGGTCGGAGGCAAGCTTGGCGATGAACTTGTTGTAGGAGACGCCGGCTGACGCGGTGAGGCCGGTCTCGGCGCGGATACGGGCGCGGATCGCACGCGCCGCGGCGGTCGCGCTGCCCAGTCCGGCCTTGTCGCGCGTGACGTCGAGATAGGCCTCGTCGAGCGCCAGCGGCTCGACCTCGTCGGCATAGTCGCGAAAGATGGCGCGGATCTGGTGTGAAATCTCGCGATAGGCGTCGAAGCGCGGTGGGACGAAGACTAGGTCGGGGCAGCGCCGCTTGGCGGTGACGCTCGGCATTGCGGAGCGAACCCCGAATTTTCGAGCCTCATAAGAAGCGGCGGCAACCACGCCGCGCCGCGATGAGCCACCGACCGCAACGGGCTTTCCGCGCAAGGCCGGGTCGTCGCGCTGCTCGACCGAAGCGTAGAAGGCGTCCATGTCGACATGGATGATCTTGCGCACCGGGCCGCCTGCGCCCTCCGCACCGCTGTCGCTGCCCTCGCTCACGCGCCCATCCTATCATGTTGCCATGATGTTCTCAATCGCGGCGCCGGCCCGCTGCCCCCGCCCGATCCGACGTCGACGCTTGACGAATGCGGGCCGAAATGGCAATCGCCGCCGACCTTGGAGACGCGGGTATAGCATAGTGGTAATGCTCTAGCCTTCCAAGCTAGCTAGGCGGGTTCGATTCCCGCTACCCGCTCCAGAGGCTCTTCCGAGGACGTCCGGTGACGTCCAAAAAACGGCTGATTTCTCCCATTTTTTGTGCTATCACCGTCCGTGTTGATACGGGCGTATTTCGTCGCACCCCGACAATTTGGGGGTATATTTGATGGTATGTCCGAAGCAGTCATGGAAGAGATACCATCATGCTGACGGCGGTAGCGATCAAGGCGGCGAAGGGCCGCGATAGGCCATATAAGCTGGGTGATTCGGGCGGGCTATATCTTCTCGTGAACCCTTCGGGGCGGCGATGTTGGCGCATGAACTACCGCTTCCTTGGAAAGCAAAAGACCCTGTCCTTTGGGACTTGGCCCGATGTTGGGCTCGCCGGAGCCAGAGCCAAGCGCGACGAAGCTCGGCAATTGCTGGCCACCGGGCGCGACCCAGCCGAGCAGGCCAGGCTGGAAAAGGCGGCAGCGAGCGTAGCGGCGGCAAACACGTTCAAGGCCGTTGCAGAGGAATGGCTCGCCAAGGTCACGAAAGAAGGTCTCTCGCCAGCCACGCTCAAGAAGAATCGTTGGCTGCTGGACTTTTCCTACCAGTTTATCGGGCATCGGCCGATTGCAGAGATCAAGCCGTTCGAATTGCTGACCCTGCTTCGCAAATATGAAACGAAGGGAAAGCATGAAACCGCTCTTCGCCTGCGAAGCATATGCGGTCAGGTTTTCCGCTATGCGATCGCCACTGTTCGAGCGGACCGCGATGTCGCCGCCGATTTGCGCGGGGCGTTGATTACGCCAAAGGTGACGCATCGCGCCGCCATTACCACACCGGCAGAGGTTGGCGCGCTGCTGCGAGCGATAGAGAGCTATGAGGGCCATCCGTCCACGCTGATCGCGCTGCGCCTCTTGCCCCATGTTTTTGTTCGCCCCGGCGAACTTCGCCATGCCGAATGGAAGGAGTTTGATCTCGACAAAGCAGTGTGGACGATTCCCGAGAGCAAAATGAAGATGCGCCGGGCGCACAAGATTCCGCTTTCCCGGCAGGCTTTGGAGATCATCGCCATGCTGGAATATGATGCCAGCTTGAGTTCCTATCTTTTTCCTTCCCTACGCTCGGCCAGTCGCCCGATGTCGGAAAATACCATCAACGGCGCGCTCCGTCGTCTCGGCTACGCGAAGGATGAAATGACCGGGCATGGTTTCCGCGCGATGGCAAGCACGCTGCTCAACGAAATGGGCCGCTGGAATCCCGATGCGATCGAACGGCAGCTCGCCCACGCCGAAGGCAACGCGGTGCGGCGCGCCTATGCCAGGGGCGAGTATTGGGACGAGCGCGTCCAGATGATGCAATTCTGGTCGGATGAACTCGATCGTTTGCGGAAGAACTTAGAGTCCGCTCAGAATCTGGAGCCCGAAAAACCATCCGTGGGTGCAAGGCGTTCGGGCGGACTGCTTGTCAGTCTGAATAGGTCCAACGATCCACGGCTCCAATGGATTCGATCACGCTCTTCGGGTGTAAAAGCGGATCGTGACGGTCGACCGCAATCTCCGCCCAGTTGAGCCATTGCGCGATGGTCTTGCCCTCGATCATCGCGTCCATGTCGAGGTCGGTCTTGCGTATGGCCGCAACGAAGCGGCGCAGCAGCGACGTTTCACGCCATGCCGCGGCATGTTCGGCGAGCTGCCGGAAGCGATTTTTGTCCAAGCGCCGCTGTGCTTCCTGTTCGCTTTGCTGCTTCATCCTCATTTCAGAACGGCGCCTGCGTTCCTCCCGCGCTTCGCGTTCGGCAGCGAGAGCGGGGAGCGCCACGATCATGGTCGCGACGATGTCGCTGGCAAACTGTTCCATGCGATAGGTTGACCCCTCGCACCACTTGCGGCGGAAGCCTGAAGGCATCCAACTTGTCATCTCGAATATGAGATTGCCCGTCGCTTCGAGATCGCGACGAACGACGTCATCCCCTTTGGGTCGAATGTCCCAGGAGTCGGGCATCCCTGACGTCTTGATCCGCTTCATTCGGTAGCGAAGCTGAAACACGATTGCATCACAGCCCGAACGTGCGGTCAGTTCGCCGTGCTCATTGCGGCTTACCGCCACTCCATGCGCCTCGAGATTCTGGCAAATAGCATCGAGAACGCAAAAAAGGCGCCGATCAGTATCGTTGAAGAGCGTTATCTTCTCCCACGCGCGGGTGCCGCAGTCATAATATTCCCTGCCGGCGCGTATATCCGCTTTTCGGCAAGCGATACGCTCGGCGATGACCGGGTGCGGATGAAACAGTCGCTCAGAAATCCGAACCGGCGGGATCTTTGCCTTGTGCCGATCGACCTGCGATTTGGGCGTCGCGGGAGGAGCTAACAAGTCCGATATGCGAAAAACGATCGCATCCACGCCTCGATTTCCGGATGGAAGCGGCGGTCTTGCACCAACCTGCTTGCCGAATGCGAGCTTGTTCCAATGGCCCCCGAGCGGCCGCGGAATAGCCTCTCGCTTGCACAGGCTGGCAAGCTGTTGGCCGGTAATCCCAAATTCTTCTGCAAGGCGTGTCATCGGCTTCTGCCAGACGAGATCGTATAGTTCTTGCCGCGTTATCGTCGCCTCATCGTTCATGGCCTCGCATTCTCCTACTCCCTTCAACGATGCGCGGCGGTGCATTTTTTGTTTGGTTTCGGGCTTGGATGATTGGGATGTAGATTGTCAGCACCCAATAAATTTGAACAAAATTTACGGGAAATCCTCCGTCGTGCATCGTTGGGGTGAACGGGAGCGAAAAGTCGAATGACGTGAACCGGGAGAAGCGCGCGCAGATCATGGCCTGGGTGGGGCGGGAAATCCTGCCGCACGAAGCGGACGTGCGCGCCTGGCTTCTCCGCACGCTCGATCCCGACGACCTGGAAGACGTGATACAGGAAACCTATTGCCAAATTGCGGGCCTGAAAGGCGTGAGCCATATCGCCAGCGGTCGCGCTTATTTCTTCACCGCCGCGCGCAGCATCGTTCTCATGCGATTGCGCCGCGCGCGCGTGGTCAGCATCGAATCGGTTACGGAGATTGAGAACACAGGGATCGCAATGGACGAGCCGACACCCGAACGGGTTGTCGCCGCCCGGCGCGAACTGGAAAGGGTGCAGCGTCTTATCGCGGAACTGCCCGACCGCTGCCGAAGGATTTTCGAGCTTCGCAAGGTCGATGGACTATCGCAGCGCGAGGTTGCCGAGCAGCTTGGCGTTACGGAATTTGTGATCGGGAATGAGGTTGCCAAGGGCATGAAGCTGATATTGCAGTCGATAGCCGATGGCGATCGCAAGACCGCGCGAGCAATGGCAAGAATGGGATATGATGAGCGAGCGCGAAACAGCACAAGCGATCAATGATCGCGCGGTCGAGTGGGTCGCTCGCATGGACCGCGAGGGCCATGACCCTGCCGTGCGCGCCGAACTCAAGGCGTGGCTCGCGGGTGATGATCGCCGTCGCGGCGCCTATTTCCGTGCCAAGGTCGCATGGAACATGCTCGACCGCGCGAGCGTCCTTCGCGCCGGACAACCGCCAGCTTACGAGGTGGTCGCCGCTGGCGGCGGCTGGTTTTCCAGGTGGCGTGTCATATTGGGCGGCGGTGCCGCCGCCGCCGCTGCCGCCGCATTGGTGGTCGGCCTTCCGCGCATGGATTTCTTCGCTGCGCCGGATGAGCAAATCCAGACGGCGATAGGGGAAATCCGGCGGGTGCCGCTAAGCGACGGCTCGCTTGCCGCGGTGAACACGCAAACAGCGCTCGACGTGACCATGAAGCCGAAGCTGCGCCAGATCGCGCTCAAGGGCGGCGAGGCGTGGTTTCAGGTCGCCAAGGATCGGGCGCGGCCATTCGTCGTCGAAATCGGCGACGTGCGCGTTCGCGCGGTCGGCACGGCCTTTTCCGTCAGGCGGGAAGCGAACGGCGTTGATGTGCAAGTGACCGAAGGCGTCGTCGAGGTGTGGCGCGTCGGGGACGAAGCCAATACTCGCCGCGTTGCGGCGGGGACGCGCGCCTTCATCGCACCCGACAAAGCCGTGGTGTCCATTGCCGCTGCGAGCGAGGAAATCGACAATGCGCTGGCATGGCGCACCGGCCAACTCGTGTTCGACGGGGACACGGTTGCGGAGGCGGTGGCCGAATTCAACCGCTACAATGTCCGCAAGATCGAGCTTTCCGACGCGGCGCTTGGGCAAAAAAAGATGATCGGCCGCTTTCGCACGAATGAACCCGACGCCTTCGCGCACGCCGTTGAGATACTGACGGATTCTCGCGCCGTCGTCACCGCCGACCGGATCATCCTGTCGTCGGATTGACGGATTTTTTCAGAAAAAATTACAAAAAAGTGTCGCTCAAGCATCGTTGTCCATGTGAGCCCGAATAATCGGGGCAGCATACATGGGGGAGGATATTATGCGGTATCGCCATCTTCGCGGCGCTCTTGCGTCTTCGGCGGCAATCTGTGCAGTTGCGATTGCAGCGCCGGTCATGGCCCAGACCAAATCCTTCAACATTCCTGCGCAATCGGCGGCAACTGGCATCCCCGCATTGGCTACGCAGGCAGATGTCCAGATTCTCGTCAGCGCCGATGCCGTGCGCGGCAAGAGCATTCGTGCGATTAGAGGGCAGATGACGGTCGATCAGGCGATCCGGCGCGCCGCTGCCGACGCGGGCCTACGTATCATGTCGAGCGATGGACGCACATATACCCTTGCATCCGCGTCCGCTGCCGCAGCGCCGGTCGATGATGCTGGCTACCGCGACAACGAAATCGTCGTGACCGCACAGAAGCGGCGGGAATCGATCCAGGACGTGCCGATCGCGATGACCGCGCTTAGCCAGGAAGATCTGACGACGCGGCAGGTCGCCGGCGGTCCCGATCTGATCAGCCAGGCGCCTAACATCACGTTCAGCAAGACCAATTTCACCGGCTATACCATCCAGATCCGCGGCATCGGTACCCAGGCGGTATCGGCGACGACCGATCCGGCGGTGGCGATCGCGTTCAACAACACGCCCTTCGTCCGCAACCGCTTTTTCGAGCAGGAATTTTATGACGTCGAACGGATCGAGATCCTGCGCGGACCGCAGGGCACGCTCTATGGCCGCAACGCCACCGCGGGCGTGGTCAACCTGATCTCTGCCAAGCCCGAATATTATCCCGAAGCATTTGCGTCGGTCGATGCCGGCAACTACAAGAACCGCCGGGTCGAAGGGATGATCAACATCCCGCTGGTCGACGACAAGGTCGCCTTTCGCCTCGCGGGCGCGATGACTAAGCGCGATGGTTACACGACGAACCAGATGACGGGCAAACAGATCGACGGGCGCGATCTGTGGTCGCTGCGCGCCTCGCTGCGCTTCGAGCCGACGTCGTGGTTGCGCGCCGATTTCGTCTATGAACATTTCCAGGAGAATGACGACCGCCTGCGCAGCGGCAAGCAATTGTGCAAGAAGGATCTGGGGCCGGACGAGATCGGGGGCGTTCCGGTGAATCAAGAATTGGGCGGCACCTTCGGAGCCCAAACCTATCTCAGCCAGGGCTGTCTGCCGGTATCGCTCTATTCGGACGAGGCGTTCCAGACGCCGAATGGTTTCGCGTTGCCATTCTATGGTCCGACAGGAAATCTCGAGAATCCGGTTTTCATGAATGTCGATCCGTATGCCAGCGCGTTCCAATCGCGCGACCTGCGCGTCATCGAATCGTCGATCGAGCCCGAATATCGGGCGAAAACCGATATCTTCGAGTTGCAACTCAACATGGATCTCAGCGACGCCCTGACCTTGACCTCGGAAACGGCCTATAGCACCGACAAGCTGTTCTCCACTCAGGACTATAATCGTTTTACGACCAAGCCGGGGGCGTTCGATCCCTCTATTCCGCCGCTAAAGCCAAACCGTCCCGGCGTTATCGACGAGAATGGCGTGTTCTGTGATCCCCAACTCGGCTGCTCGGACCGCCTGCTGCTCGGCGATCTTTCGACCGCCGACTCCAAGCAGTTCAGCCAGGAGCTTCGCCTGTCATCGGATTTCGATGGTCCGTTCAACTTCAGCTTGGGCGCCAATTTTCTGCGTTACAAGACCGAGGATCGCTATTATGTCTTCGTCAACAGCCTCAGCATGTTCTCAGCCCTGCAATGGGCAAAATATACCGATGGCAATGTGTATATCCCCGGCGTCTCAGACAATAGCGAATGCCTGACGCCTGCTGGCGCACAGCCCGACCCGAATGGCGAATATGGCATTGTCCATTGTATATCCATGGACCCTAATCCGATCGGCAGCCTGAATGGCGAAGGTCGCAATTATTTTCTCAGCCGAAATCCCTATAAATTGACCTCCTATGCCGCTTTTGGCGAAGCCTATTATAATATCACCCCCAATCTGAAATTGACCGGCGGCCTCCGGTTCACGGTTGACGAGAAGGACGCGCCGCAAATTCCGAGTTGGTTGCTGGCGGCGGACACAGCCGGCGAATATCCTACGGAAAAGGTGGTCGCACAAAAGTGGAGCGAGCCGACAGGACGGGTCGCGATCGACTGGCAGCCCGATTTGGGCTTCACCGACCACACACTGCTCTATGCGTCTTTCGCGCATGGCTACAAGGCCGGTGGCGCCAACCCGCCGCCGCCGGTGATCGCGACTTACGGAGAATTCGATCCGGCAACGATTGCGAACCTTCAGGGTGCGCCTGAGACGTTCGCGGCGGAATATGTCAATGCTTTTGAAATCGGAATCAAGAATACGTTGTTCAACGGCGCACTGACGCTAAATCTTGGCGCCTTCTATTATGATTATAAGGATTATCAGACATCGGAGATTGTCAACCGATCGGCGGTCAATTCCAACTTCGATGCCGAAATATGGGGGCTGGAGATTGAGGCAGATTGGCGGCCCACCGACAATCTGCGGCTCGGGTTCAAGGGGGGCTACCAGAAAACCCGCATGGCCGACGGGTCGAGCGCCGTCGACCTGATGGACCGCACCGCCGGAAATGCCGATTGGGTCGTCGTTAAGCCGTTCCCGACCATTCCGTCCAACTGCATCTTGCCGGCCTATGTCGTTGCGGCTGGCGGAAACATTAATGTTAGGCCCGGCTATCTCAATACCACTGGCAACGGCATATGCGTCGATGCTTATTACTCCGGGTTGGATCCGATCACCGGTTTGCCTTATGTGGCTAATCCAACGGTCCGGGCCGGCGCGAGTGGCACCGGCACTACACGGCCGCTACAACCAAATTACTCCGGCTACATCGGGTTCGACCCCTCGACGGCGCCCAACGGCGGGCAGGGTTTTTCCAAGGATCTGAGTGGCAACGAATTGCCCAACGCGCCCCAATATACGGTGACGCTGACGGCGGATTACACGATCCCGCTGGCGACGGACACGAGCCTGACGCTGCATGGCGATTATCATTATCAGTCGAAAAGCTGGGCCCGGGTGATCAACAGCAATCCCTATGACCGGTTGAAGGGCTTTTCGACGGTCAATGTGGCGGCGATCCTCGACATCGCCGATAGCTGGCGGGTCATGGCCTATGTCAAAAATGTCTTCAACAAGACGGCGCTGACAGGGTCGTTCCTCAACAGCGACGACACCGGATTGACCACCAACGTCTTTCTGACCGAGCCGCGCCTCTATGGCCTGCGCGTCTCCAAGAGCTTCGGCGAAGTCTCGCTGCCCTGGGGCAGCGGGTGGCGCCAGCGGGGGCCGGGTGAGCCCTATCCGGTCGAATTCGAATTCGGTATCGGCGCCAACAGCATGATGGCCAAAAATGCCCTGTATAAGCAGGACTTCTTCGACAGTTATCTCGACAGCCTGCCCTTCGCCGATACCGCGGTGGCGACGCAGCGGAAGGACATGGGGATCAGCCATGTTCGCGACGCTCGCGTCACCTTCAATATGCCGGATGGCTGGCACGTTTGGGGAGCGTATCGTGGCAGGAAATTCGGCGCAAAGCATAAAGGCATCAGTTCCGAACAAGCGAAGGGCGGCTATGTCGAAGGAGTTGGTTTCGGCGCCCCACCTCGCTATTTCAGCGGCGGCGAGAATTTCGGCACCATCGAGGTCGATCAGTATGAAGACCACAGCATAGTCGATTTCATGGTGGGCAAGGATGTCGGCCTCGGCCTGATGGGAGAGGGCGGCACGTCGGTCATCGGTCTGGGCATGACCTATGCCCAGTTCCGGTCCGCCACCGACATCGACATCGCCGGCATCCCCGACCGCTATCGCGCCGAATATGAGGAAATAAAATATCCCACGCGCCATAGCAGCCTGTATCATGCGTCGCTCACCTCCACCCGCAAGTTCGAAGGCTTCGGCCCCTCGCTATCGTGGGAAGCGTCGAAGCGTCTGGTCGGCAGCGAACAGGGTGGCAGCCTCGCCCTCGACTGGCGGATCAACGGCGGCCTGCTGTTCGGCAAGCAGAGCATGGCCAGCCGCGAAGAACGCGACGGCAGCTATTATCATTTTCCCGAGGGTGTCATAAATGCGCAGCAGATCGTCGATGTCCTCTATGATGAGCAGGTCGACCGCAGCCGGTCGCGGCGCGTCACCGTGCCCAATTTTGGAGCGAGCATGGGGCTGAGCTATCGTGTTGGCGGGGTGAAAGTCGCCGCGGGCTATCGCTGGGAACGCTTCTTCGGCGCCATCGATGGCGGGATCGACAAGGCGCAATCCTTCGACCGGACCATCCAGGGCCCATATGTGAAATTCGGCATCGGTTTCTGATCCGGTTTCGCCTAGGATGACCATCATGGAAGAGCTTCGTTTCGTTCAGGCTTGGCGGCGCGATGATCCGCGTTGTGTCGCCGATGCCAAGGCGTTCTGGCGCCAGATGGGGATGGCCGATGAGGTGGCCGAGAAACGCGCCGGCGAGCTGTGCGTCGTCGCCTATCTGGGCGACACCCTCGCCGGCGTTTCCACCGCAAAACCCGGCGAGTTTCCGGCGCTTAAGGCGCGCTTCCTCCATCTGCGCTGCGCGGTGTCGCCGGCAGCGCGGCGCAAGGACGTGGCGGCGCGGGTCGTCGGCCACACCCGCACGGTGCTAGAAGCGTGGGCGGCTGACAATCCGGACGAAAAGCTGGTTGGGATGGTCGCCGTGCTGCAATCCCACGAACTGCGCGAAAAGCAGCGGGAACCGATCTGGCCAATCTATGGCATCGATCTGAATCTGATCGGCTATACCCCGGGCGGCGAACAAATCCGCGTCGGCTGGTTCCGCCACGCCCGCGTGGATTGAGGCGCGTCATGGGCGAGAGCGAAACACCGGCGCCCAGCGGCATATTGTGGATCGCGTCCTATCCCAAGTCCGGCAACACCTGGACGCGGGCGTTTCTCAACAATCTGCTGAAGATTTTGCAGGATGATGATCAGGGCGCGCCGCAAAATATCAATAGGATGACCGAATATACGCTGTGGGATATCGCCGCCAAGCCCTATGAACGCCATCTAGGTAAGCCGGTGACCGAGGTGGATCGCGCCGAGATCGCGCGCATCCGCCCTGCGGTGCAGGCCGAGATCGCGGAGCGCACCGACGGGCTGGCGATGGTCAAGACCCACCATGCGATGGTGTCCGACCGCGGCATCCCCGCGATCAACTTCGCGGTGACGTCGGGTGCGATCTACATCGTGCGCAACCCGCTCGATGTTGCGGTATCCTTCGCGCATCATCTAGGCACCAACGTCGACCATGCGATCGAGCAGATGGCGCTGCGCAACAAGGAGACGGGTGTTACCGACAAGAGCGTCTATGAAATCTACGGGTCGTGGAGCCAGCATGTCGAAAGCTGGACCCGCACCTCACATCGCGCCATCCATTTCATGCGCTACGAGAACATGCTGGCCGATCCGACGGAGGCGTTCGGGGCGCTGGCGCGACACCTCTTGCTGTCGCCAACGACCGAACAACTCGCCACCGCCATCGAACGCTCGTCCTTCGCGACGTTGAAACAGCAGGAGGACGAGGCGGGGTTTTCCGAAAAGCCGGACAGCGCCGAACGCTTTTTCCGCGAAGGCAAGGCGGACCAGTGGCGCGAAGAACTGACCCCGTGTCAGGTTCGCGCAGTCGTAACTGCGCATCACCAACAGATGCGTCGCTTCGGCTATCTGATCGACGAACTGCTGCCGCTGATCGAATAGCCAACCCACGAAAGGCCTCTCCACCCTCTCCACTGGGGGTTACTTGGGCCGATGTCTCGCTTGCTCCCGGCCAGCGCATCGGCCCAATTTTTCGAGAGGACAGGTGCTGGCGCTTTTTGGCGCATAGTAAGAGAAGGAATCGCCGCATGACAACACGAGCCCCAACGTCTGCCGGCCACGTTATCGAAAGGCGGAACTGGAAATTCGGCCGCGACATGCTGCCGCGCCGCTGGTGGCACAGCGGCGATCCGGGCCGGACCGCCTTCTATACCGCTCTGTCCTCGACTTTCCCGGTCGGCGAGAAATTGTTCATGTCGGCCGTGCGCCACTATCGCGGCGGCGCGCCCGAACCGCTACGTGAGCAGATCGACGATTTCATCTTTCAGGAATCGACCCATTCGCGCGAACATATCTTCTTCAACCGACAGGCGCGCGATGCGGGCTACGACATGGCCTCGTCCGATAACCTCGCCGCCCGCACGATCGCCTGGGTGAAGCGCCGCCCGCCGATCATGCAACTTGCCGCGACCTGCGCGCTCGAGCATTTCACGGCGATCCTCGCCAACGCTGTGCTGTCCGATCCCGCGCATCTCGCGGGTGCCGACACCGAGGCACAGCGCATGTGGCGCTGGCACGCGATCGAGGAGATCGAGCATAAGGCGGTTGCCTACGACACATGGCTGCACGCGACCCGCAACATGCCCCGCGCGCTACGCTGGGCGCTGCGGTCGCTCGCAATGGTAAGTGCGGCCGTGCGCTTCCATTGGGTGATGTTCTGCAATACCGCGAACCTGCTCGCACAGGACAGAAAGACCGACCTTGCGACATGGCGTCGCCTGCTCGCCTACCTCTACGACTATCCGGGCGCCATGCGCCTGCTCGCGCGCGGTATGGCCGGCTATTTCCGTCCCGGCTTCCATCCGTGGCAGCTCGACGACCGCGCGCTGGCACAGCGCGCCCTCGCGTCGCTGACCCCGCCGCTCATCACGCCCCTGCCGCGGTGATCGGGACATGAGGGCTGTCTTGTTCCCGATGATATTGGTTTCGGCCGCCGGAGGGGGAACGGCCGGGGCTCCGCAGGGGAGCGGCGCCATCGCCGGTCTGTGGTCGACCGGAAGCAACGGGGGGCGAGTCGAGCTATATCGCTGCGGCGCGGCCATCTGCGGCAAGGTGGTCGATGCCGCCCCCCTGCGGGCCAACCCCGACCACCGCGATGTGAAGAATCCCGACCGCAAATTGCGCGACCGGCGATTGAAAGGGCTGGTCGTGTTGCAGAGGTTCGAGGGTGGCCCACGCGAATGGAAGGGCGGCCCGGTCTATGATCCCGAGACGGGCGAAGGCGCAGCGCGGGCCACCCTGACGCTGCGTGCCGATGAAAAGCTGGAGGTGAAGGGTTGCAAAGCGGCCATTTTCTGCCGCACCAAAGTATGGACGCGAGCGCGTTAAGCCTCGCTGCGGCATTTCTGATCGAAATCCAGAAGGCGGACGATCTGCCTACGATCGAGAGCCTTCTCGCGGTCGTCGCGCATGAGTTGGGCTTTCGCCACTATGCGATGATCCATCACGACGATCATCGCAGCGGCTCGCCGGGCCTCATCAATATGAACAATTATGCGCCCGACTATGCCGCCGAATATTTCGGCGGCCTCTATCATCGCGACGATCCCGTCGTTCATGCCTGCATCGCGGCCAATGCCTGTTTTACGTGGTGCGAGATCGCCGAACTGATCGAGCTTGGACCGCGGCACTTGGCCTTCCTGGAACGCGGAGAATATTATGGCGTCAGCAACGGCATCACTGTTCCGGCCTTCGTCCTGGGCGAGCGTAGCGGATCGTGCAATTTCTGTAGCCCGCGCAAACCGGGGAGCGTCCGGCATCATCTCGACGCCGTTCATTCGATCGGCGGTTTCGCGTTCCAGAAGGCGCGGCGGATCGTGAACGGCGGGCGCTTGCGGCAAGTCCGCGTCGCGCAGCTTCGCCCGCGCTGGCGTGATTGCGTCGTCCTCGCCGGACAGGGCAAGAGTAACACCGACATCGCGACGATCCTCGGCCTGACCCCGGCGACGATCAAGACTTACATCGAAAGAGCCTGCGCCCGTTACGAGGTCAGCAATCGAACCCAGCTCGTGTTGGCCGCTATCCTCGATGGCGAAATCAGCATCCACGAAATCGCGCCAAGGCAACATCGCTACCTGGCGACCTGACATTTTCGGCGAAATTTCGTTCCCTTGCGTGGACACGCAAGGGAGCGAAAAACATGATCCACATCGTTGAAGGCCTTGGCACACCAGCCGACCAGCAATTGCTCGAATCCATGTTCGAGGACCGCAAGCGGCTGTTCATCGACCTGCTCGACTGGGATTTGACCGTCGTTGACGACCGGCTCGAAATCGACCGCTTCGACGACGCCTATGCCACCTATATCATCGCCGCCGATGGCGCCGGCCGTCATCTGGCGTCGATGCGACTGCTGCCCTCGACCCGGCCGCATCTGCTCGGCACGCTGTTCGAGCGGCTTTGCGCCGACGGCGTTCCGGTCGGCCCAGACATTTTCGAGATCACCCGGCTTTGCCTGCCGCCGAACCTGTTGCGGCCCGAACGGCTGCGGCTTCGCGACGGGCTGATCCGCGCGATGGTCGATCATGCACTGGATCGGGGCATCAACCGCTTTACCGGCGTCGTCACCGCGCGCTTCCGCGAACAGATCCTTGGCATGGGATGGCAGGGAGAGGCGCTGGGGCCGGGTCAGGATTTGGGAGGCGGTCGCCTCGGCGCCTTCGCCGTGACGATCGAGGCGGCGACGCCCGCCCATCTCGAAGCCAACGGCCTCTATGCGCTCCCCGCCTTGTCGGCGGGAACGACCGCAACTGGATCAGCGGCATGACCGGGCCTTTCTCCCCCGATAGCGCGCCCGTCAGGCTCGACCGCGATGGCTTTTGCGTCATCCGCAGTCTGCTCCCGGCCAATCAGATCGACACGATAGATTTGTCGCTCGACTATGATTTCGCGGCGACGCCCTATTGCGTCGGCGACTTCTTCGGCGAGCGGACCAAGCGTTTCGGGCGGCTGCTGACGCGCGCGCCGGCGACCCGCGCATTGGTGATGCACGACGCGATCCTGGCGCTTGCCCAAAGCGTCCTGTTGCCGAACTGCGACCGCATCGCGCTCAATCTGACGCAGGCGGTCGAAATCCACCCCGGCGCGCTCGCCCAATATCCGCACCGCGACCATGACCTATGGCCCGCGATCAAGGGTGGGCATCAATTTCAGGTGAATGTCATGTGGCCGCTGTCGCCGTTCACGGCGGAGAACGGCGCGACCCGGCTATGGCCGGGCAGTCACCGGCTCACTTATGACGGTGATACGAGCCAGAGCGCGGCCGTCGCCGCAACCTGCGAACCCGGCGACGCGCTGGTCTGGCTTGGCGGGACGCTGCACGGTGCGGGCGCCAATGTCAGCGATGACCTTAGGCGCGGGATCATCGTCAGCTATTGCCTTGGCTGGCTCAAGCCCTTCGAACTGCAATGGCTGGTCTATCCGCCCGAGGTCGCGCGGCACTTCGACCCTGAACTGGCGGCGCTGGTCGGCTACGCGCAGCATCGGCCGAATCTCGGCAATGTCGAGGGACGCTGTCCGTCGCTCTTGCTGACGGGCGGGAGACCCGATCGTGTCGCCGCCGTCGATGCGCTGCGGCCCGATCAGGCCGACGCCCTTCGCGCCTATGTCGACGCGCAGCGCGATCATGCCCGCGATTGAGGCGCGCCCGGCCCTCCCTCGTGGGAGTTGGCGCGACGCGCGCGCCTATTCTGCGCTCGCCGCGACCGGCGCGCGTGGCCTCGCATGGGAGTTGCTTCGCCGCGATCCCGGTTATCCCGACAGGGCGGATCCGGGCGACGGTGCACTGACCGCTGCCGACAGCGCGTTCGTCGCCCGCTGGGGGCTGCACTTTCGCTGAAGCGCCGGGCCGATCTGCGCCTAGCGCCCGCCTGCTATGGTCGGGCGCGTTCGACCCATCCGTTCTGCTGGCGAGGCCCGTTACGGGGGCGGCCAGCGCGCCTCGGGCCCTCTCGGTCACGCCCTATTTGGCGGTTGCCGGCGATCGATGCCTCCACGCCGTCATCGGTGGAGTTCACCATGGCATTCGGCTCGACATTATGGGAAGCCGATTACCGCCGCTCGATCGGCTGATATTCCCTTTCACTATCGCCATCGCGCCGAGGCAACTCACTGACTTCCGGCGGCTGGCCGCTCTTGCGCGCGGCCAGCCGCTCGCGCCGCATAGGGCAACACGCCGTCTCTATCGCATCGTGCAAATGCTGCGCGTTATTGATGCCTTGGCCGAGGGGGCATCGTTGCAGGTGATCGGCGAGACATTTGTTCGCGCGAACGATTGGCCCGGGCGCGGGGAATCGACCAAATCGGCCGCGCGCCGACTTGTCGATTCTTCCCGTCGATTATGGGCGGGCGGTCCCGCAATCATGTTGTCCGGCTCGACCGGGCCTCACAGATCGGCAGTATCGTCCGAACCATAATTGGCTTCGTCGAACAGGTCTCGCGGACGAACTCCCAGTGCTTCGCAAAGGCTCCAGATCGTCAGCAAGGTCGCATTCTGCTCGCCGCGCTCGATCAGGCTGACATGGGCACGATCGACACCCATGCGAGCCCCTACCTCTTCCTGGCTGAGAGCCGCAGCTTTGCGGTAGCGATGCACATTGCCGCCAACGAGACGCCTTATATCCATCCTGATCTTAGAGGACAGACGAGCATTTTAATGCTATGCACTATAATACGCGAAACGAATGAGCCTGCGAACGATAGGGATAGGGGATCGAATGGCGGTTTTTCTGAACGGATGCCGGGTCGGCATCGCGGAGCGTGCGCCGGACGGCCTGGCCATGACCGATTACGATCGCGTCCAGATGCTGACCTATGCGCGGCTGCTCGACGCCGAGCGCGACGATTATGACTGGACCGATGTGGCGTTGGAGGTGCTGGACCTCGATGTCGCTGCCGACGCCGCAGGCGCAAGGCAATGCTGGCAATCGCACCTCGATCGCGCGCACTGGATCGTCGGTGAAGGGCTGGCCGCGGCAATCGCGAGCGACGCCAAATCGTGCAGGAACCGCCGGTCCTGAATTATGGCGTCGATGCGCGCCGGGGAACCCTTGGCCTATGCGCGCGTAACCACCGCAACCTCACCTCCTACCTCCCCCCCTCAGGAGGTGAGGCCACCCCTCCATCCTGATTGATCCGGGCGTCTCGCGAGGGGTGTCGGATTTGCGCTTTGGCGAATCCGACACCTCCGCGGTGCTGCGCCATCGCCCATGTTTCCGGTTTCGCCGACGTGGCGCCGCGGAGCAGGAATCAGCATGGAAGAGCAGGACAGCATCGAACGGGCGAAGGAGGCCAGGCGCGGCTCTCCCTTTCTAAGTCCCAAACAGGCCGCCCATTATCTCGGCGTCTCGCTGCGCACCTTGCAGGTGCATCGCACCAACGGCACCGGGCCGCGCTTTTTCCGGCCCTGCCAGCGCGTCCGATACCATATCGACGACCTCGATGCCTGGTCGCGCAGCACCGTCAAAGCGGGCGCGGGCCGTGACTGATCGCGCCGCCATAGACCCGGTCGCGGGGCCGCTGCTGCGCCCCGCCCATCCGAAACGCTTGCTGGGCTGGAGCATTGCGCTCGGCGGTCTGGCCGGCGCGCTTGTCTCGACCCTGCTGATCGAACCGCGCCCGTGGCTGCTATGGAACGCCAGCGCCAGTGCGCCGGTCGGCCTTTATGCGGTCGGCGAGGCCGCGCCGCTCGCGCGCGGCGACATGGTGATCGCGCACGTTCCGGTCGGGTTTCGGATGTTTGCGGCGCGGCGCCATTATCTTCCAGCGAACGTGCCGCTGGTGAAGCGCGTTGCCGCTGTGCCGGGCGATGAGGTCTGCGCCGTTGGCGCGCGCGTGATGGTCAACGGGCGGCTTGTCGCGCGCCGGCTCGATCGCGACGGTGCCGGTCGGCCGATGCCGTGGTGGTCGGGATGCGCCGAGTTGGGGACGGGCGAGGTTTTCCTGTTGATGACCGATAGCCGCGCGTCGTTCGACGGGCGCTATTTCGGCGTTACGGAGGCGGACGATGTTGTCGGCAAGGCGCGGCTGATATGGCGGCGGTGAGGGTCGCTCTTGCCGCGCTGGCGCTGGTCGCGGCTTCGCCCGCCGAAGCGCAGTCGGTCGATCGTTGGCGACCCTATATCGAAGAGGCATCGGCGCGCTACGGCGTTCCCGTTGCATGGATCGAGCGCGTGATGCGCGCCGAAAGCGGCGGACGCACGACGCTGGACGGGCGCCCGATCGTCAGTCGCGCC
Source organism: Sphingopyxis sp. 550B (assembly GCF_057401805.1). Taxonomy (NCBI): domain Bacteria; kingdom Pseudomonadati; phylum Pseudomonadota; class Alphaproteobacteria; order Sphingomonadales; family Sphingopyxidaceae; genus Sphingopyxis; species Sphingopyxis sp. 550B. Next base: position 2,548,982 of record NZ_CM171610.1, read on the forward strand.
GGGGCGATGGGCCTCATGCAGCTCATGCCGGGGACATGGGCGGACATGCGCGCGCGGCTCGGCTTGGGGAACGATCCGCACGCGCCCCGCGACAACATCCTGGCGGGAACCTATTATCTGCGGCTCATGTATGACCGCTTCGGTTATCCCGGCCTGTTCGGAGCCTACAACGCGGGGCCGGCGCGCTATTCGGCCTGGCTCGCGGGGCGGTCGGACCTACTCGGCGAGACGCGCGCTTATATGGTGAGCGTCGCAGGCCGGCGCGGATCGTCGGTTGCGGCGCCGCCCGCCGCCCTGTTTGCCGCTCGATCGCGACCGATCGCCGAAGCGGAAGCGCGCGAAGCGTCGCCGCCAATCTTTTTCATTCGCCGCTAAACGGCGATAATTCGCGCGCCCTTGGCAATCGGAAGCGGCCCCACCGCGCGCCGCGCCATCGGCCCATCGCGTTCCTCTTGCGTTATTGTTCTCTCTATGTTCTCATTTGGCAATGGAGCAGATAGACACGAATCGAATCGCCGAAACCATCCTCACCGCGCCGGGTTGGGCGCGCGTCGGCATCACGGCGCCGGCGCCTCATATCCGGTCCGATGCCGCTCAGGAGTTGGCGCGCGCGGTTGTTGCGGCGATCGAGAAACATGACCCTGGTGCGACGTCCGCAGACCAACCAGCACTGCCACTATAAGCAGCGGCTTGCTGGCCAACCTGCCATGCGAAGGCTGGCCGTCTCTTGAAGGAATTCTCTGCAGCGATGCCAAGGCGAGACATATAATTTGGGCAAAGATCGCTATGTATATAATTGTAAATCAATATAATATATGAATGTCTTTGCCGCCATAGTGACATCTTCTGCCAATTGACAATATGATAAGAAGCTTTCCCTATTCGGGCTGTCGCAGAACAATCGCGTCGTCGCGGTTGAGGGGGAGTGAGTTCATGAAAATCTTGATTTCTATCGGCGCGGCCGCTGCGCTTGCCGCCGTACCGGCGATCGCGCAGTCGACCGGCGACGCGCCCGCCGTGACCCAGCCCGCGCCGCGTACGATCACTTTGCCGGTCAACACATTGGTCCAGGTGACGCCGGCCAATGAAATCACCTCCAAGAAGATGAAGGAAGGGACCACGCGCGAATTTCTCGTCGTCAATGATGTCGAATATCAAGGCGTCGTCGTCATTCCTCGCGGTTCGCCGGTCGGGGCCCAGGTGACATGGCGGACGGGCAAAGGAATCGTTGGAAAATCAGCGAAATTCGAGCTGTCCTTCGATTGGGTTCGCGTTGGTCAGGCGAATTACAAGCTGCGCGGAATGCACCGGCAGGAAGGCCGCGGCAACACCGCGGGCGCGCTGCTTGGGGCTGCGATCATTACCGGTAAATCGGCAACCATGGTTCCAGGCCAGATCGTCAATGTCTTCACTGCCGAACCGATCATGACTACCAGATACCAGTGATCGCGCTCCTTCTCGCCTCGATTGTACCCGCTGGCCAGTCCTTCAATTGCACCCCGACAGCGGTGTGGGATGGTGACGGCCCGATCTGGTGCGCCGAAGGGCCGCATATCAGGCTGTCAGGGATTGCCGCGCGTGAAATGGACGGCTCGTGCATCCGTGTCCGCAAAAGGCACCGACCTCTCCTCCAAGGTGAGGATTGCCGTGGTGCGAATCTGGAGCGAGCGAATTCATGGCCGCCGACTGTCCATCAAAAGCTTGCATCGATTCTTAAGCGTGGCCAACCTAAACTTCTCAAGACGTTGTCGATTCAAAAATGGGGTAATTTGAATGCCATCGAGCAGCGGCGAAAACTTGTTGAGCCCTGAGCTCGCCGTATCAGATTTTGATGCTTTTCCGGATGAAGAAATCGATTTTGCTGTCGATTCATCTGGGCTGCTTGCTGAGGCGCAAGTGATCGATGACTTGCAGATATTTCCTGGCGTATTTGATTCAGGTACAGGAAAGGCGTCAATTGTCGGGGGGTATCTGGATGAAGATGCTGAGGTTCTTACCGTATTCAATCTGATTGCGGCTGAGCCAAACGCACGACTGACGCTTGCGCAGGTCAGGAACGTTGCCGATCAGTCGGTCAGACTGTACCGCCAAGCCAGCCGTGTTTCTCAGATCACGAGTATTCCGCCAGAGCTTCAGGAGTTCAGTCGGCAGATTGATGCTGCGCATGGGCATATTTCTCTGATCCGACTGGTGCTCGTGACGCGTGGTATTGCACCGGCAAAGAGCCTCGAAGACTATGTAATTGAGGGGACAAAGGTTCGAGTCGACATATTTGACAGTATCCGGTTAAGCCGCGCCGCCGGATCGTCGGTGTCCCGAGAGGATATCGAAGTAAATTTCGAAGAACTGACCGGATCGCCGCTGAGCTGCTTGGCCGTACGCGAACGGGACGGTTCCGATTTTGATACATATCTGGCCGCCATACCTGGCAATGCGCTTTGCTCCATGTATGCTGAATTCAATACCCGACTTCTCGAATTGAACGTTCGCGCATTTCTCGGCGTCCGCGGCAAGAAGACAGCAAATGCCGGCCTGAGGGAAACGCTGCTAAAGGAGCCCGGACACTTTCTGGCATATAACAATGGCATCGTTGCCACGGTGGACGAATTGGAGCTGACACCTGATCGGCTCGGGATCAAATCTTTGAGAGGGCTGCAGATCGTCAATGGGGGCCAGACCACGGCATCATTGCATCGGGCCAAGGTCAAAGATGGGGCCAATCTCGATGATGTGCTTGTTCCAGCAAAGATAATTCATGTGCGGTCTGGGGGTGAAATGCTCGACCAGATGGTTGCACGTATATCGAAATCAGCGAACACCCAGAACACGGTGCAACCGGCCGACTTTTCGGCAAACGACCCCTTTCATCGTGAAGTGGAGAATTTGGCAAATAACACTTGGTCACCAGATGGACGTGCTCGCTGGTTCTACGAACGTGCCCGGGGAACCTACGGTGTGGCGGAAGGCATAGCCGAGGCGAAGGCTGATACGCGTCGATCCTTTAGGGCCGAGACGCCGAAGGAGCGCCGCTTCGACAAGACCCAGCTGGCCCGATATCTCAACGCTTGGGAAGGCAGGCCTTTCGAAGTTGCTGCCGGGGCGCAGAAAAATTTCCAGTTCTTCATGCAAAGATTGAAGCAGGCGCCTGTGCAGATCGATGGGTCCTGGTACGAGCGGCTCATTGCATTGGCGATTCTCTACCGGACGACCGAGCGGATTGTGCGAGAGGAAGCATTTCCTGCGTACCGGGCAATCATCACGGTCTACACTGTCGCATCACTGGGGCAGTTGACGGCCGGCAGGATCGATTTTGCAATGATATGGCGCGAGCAGTCGATCTCGGCCGAGCTCCAAGCCTTGATCCGGTCATGGTCACACCGTCTGGACGAACTGCTTCGCTCGTCGGCAGGTGCTCGGATGCCGACTGAATGGGCGAAGAAGGAAGAATGCTGGAGCGCAATGCGCAACGACATTCCTCACGCCCAAAATCCCTTGCCACCAGAGATCGCCAGTGGAGTAGTTGGGGCCTCCAGTGGAGGCTCGGCGGCACCTGCAGGGCCAGCATTGAGTCCGGGCGACCTCGAGTTGGTGCGACGTGTGATGCAACTGAGAGCCGAGCAGATACTCAAGGTCGGAGAGAAGGGCCGCCAGTCAGGCCTGCTCCACTGGAAAGTTGCAGCTATTTGTCAGACGGTTGCATCCTATGCCGCAGGCTCGTGGCAACGGAGACCTTCCGTTAAGCAGAGCCGGATAGTTATCGATGCGATGGAAAAACTGCTGGGTGCCGGAGAGGCAATTGACGACTAGCGAGGTCACCGACCAACCTCTCGATACGGTATCGGCGCAATGGGTGATCTCCGATCAATCTGGAGAACCTCTCGAGCCTACGCGGCTCATGAAGACGCTGATGAAGGTTGCGGACGATAAGGATACGGGCGGTGTCTGCCTGATCCTTCCGGTCTCGGATGGTGTTGATCAACTGGCCGCAATTACCACCGCAATAGCTCACATGAGGGGTGATTGCGAAACAATGGCGCATTCCCATGAACAACGAACGTTCGTTGCAGGGCAGCGCGTCAAGACGCTGCCGGATGGACTTGTCTATGAAGTCGCAGGCAAAGTTTCGGAGAAGACCGGAGGCTACGAGATTGAAGGTTACTGGTTACAGCGATTAGACCGTCGCAAAGGTCAGGATGGTGGTCGCTTCCTAATCAGGAAATCCGATCTCCAGAGATTCGAAGCGACAAATCGTAAGAGACCGATGGGGCGAGAAAGGCAGACGTGGTCGCCCCTTGCGCCAACCCCATTGGACGTCTTGGCGGGTACTACTACCTTCGGCAACCTCTCGTTGCAGCGAAATCGAGTCATCGTGTTGGGCACCAAATCGGAAGCCGAATCTGGCCTTCGTTCGCTCAAGCTCTGTCGACCCGAACTGTTTAACGAACAGGGCTGGCCGGATCTCTCTGAATGGGTAGCTTGGGGTGGCTTGGACGAGGACGGTCGCGCATTCGTGGAATCAGTGGGCAACGCAGTTGGCGAGCCTCTTGTCGCAGCAACACGAGACTTCCAGGCCGCACGTAAGGCCGGAGAAAAAGCGGAACCCGGCAGCCTACTTTTCGTCACGCGTTCCATCGATGCATGTTTGCGCAATATCGAGAGCGTATCCCGCTTGGCCGAAAGGCATCGCTTCGTGCTGGTGGCGACAGGGCGTGACCGCGAAAAAGTTGCTCCGTTTCAGAAGGAAGGTTGGCTCGTATGGGAACTGAACCCGACGGAGCTTCTTGACACCAATTTCGACCGCAAGCCTGCACTTCCGGCACTTCGGATCAATGTGGACGCGGCCATTGCCGAGCGATCGCTCTCGACAGATTTGCATCAAGCCTGCGACCCCAATCTTGCCGAATGCAAAGCTGCATTGGCCGCTTTGGGGAAATGCGTCTCGGCAACAGAAGTAGATGAGGTCCTCGACGACAGGGTCGAAGATATCATGGCCGATCTGTGGGAAACATTCCTGGTTTTCTGCTCATGGTTGAGATTCCCTGCGCAGGCCGATCTCGACGCTCAATCGGAGCACCTGGCGCAATTGAAGTTGACTAACGCGATGCTGAAGCCGGTAATGCCGCGTGACGCCTGGGAGCCTACACGATTGGCCATTCAGGGTTTGCGGGCATTCTTGGAGAGCGGAACTCCCGGCAGGGATACCCCAAAAGGGCTCTCCCTTTTCGATGCTGTGGCAACGGAAAAGCCGGATCGGCTCATTGTAGGAAGTTCGAAGGATGTCACGGCGCTCAAGGAGTGGGCCGCCGAACTACTCCCGGATGCCAAGATTGAAGTCGCTGGAGCAGGCGAGATAATCCCGTCCCAAACCGCCGTGGCATTGTCTCTCATAAGCAGGCGATCATTCGAGAAGCTGATCGATCCAGTGCCCACCTCCCGCTTATGCCTCGTCGGCTATGATTTCGAATGCGATATCTACCGGTCAAGGCTCCGATTGCGGACGAAACGGCGAAAGGCGCTGCGACCGGACAGGGAATTTCAAGAGCGTGTCATTGGCACTATCGATCTGACGGAGTTGGAGAAGCCTCCGTCGAACACGGAACTGTCTGAAACGAGCACTGGCACGGACCGCTTCGAGCAAGGCAGGCGGCCTCCCAAAATGCACGTTCCTGTTTCTCTGGGACCCAGTGAGCACTCTCGCGAGGGGCGCCTTTGTGTGTTTGAAGGTTGCTCTTGGGCGGTCTTCACTACTGGGCACGGGCTATCAGCGGTGTCTGGCTCAGGCGGGAAGACCATCGAGAGAAAAACGGTGGACGATCTTGCTGTCGGTGATCGCCTCATTATTCGCGAAGCGGGACAGAAGGATGTCATCCGTCTCCTGGCCGAGGACAAGATCGGTGTCACCGAATACGACCAGCTTTGGCAAAGATCTCGAAAGTGGCGACAGGCTCTCCTCAAAATTTCCAATCGGCCCGCAGATCTCTGGCAGAAGCTGTCATGGGGAGGCCTCCATCGTGACCGTCTGACAATTCGGGGCTGGCTGCTTGATGACTCCACCATCGGCCCCAGAAACAGGGATGACCTGACCATCATCGCCGAGCTGGCCGACGATGAGCCCGATGCCCCGGCCTGGACGGAATGTTGGGATGCCATCAACAAATTGAGAGGCCTGCATATGCAGTCCGGCATGAGACTGGGGCGGCTACTCGACGAAGAGTGCCAAGGGTTGCTGGACGAAACAGTCGACAAGGAAACCGCTATCGAACTCTCACTCGGTCTCGTGTGGTTGGTTCAGGTTCGGGAGATCCATCAACTCGCCGACTGGCCATCCAACATGATCAATCATTTGAGCTGGGGCAATGAGGCTTGGCAAAGCCGAATGAAGAGCGCCCTGAACGATGTGGGAGTGTGATTTTTGGCAACGATGATCCCGCCAAGACCTGGCGCCGATGCTCCGGATTCCGAACGCGCCGTGTTTCAGCGATTGGCAAAGGCACCCGGTACCCAAGATTGGGTCGTGTTCCATTCGGTCGGCTTGTCGAGCGTCTACACGGGCCACTTCGGGGAACTCGACTTCGTTGTCCTGATCCCTGATCGAGGGATTGTGTGTCTGGAAGTGAAAGGCGGAGCGATCAGCCAACGCAATGGTATATGGACAACGCGCGATCGCAGTGGACGGACACACGATCTGGATCCACCGCCATACCGTCAGGTCCAGAACGCGATGTTCAAGCTATCTCGGGCAATTTCAAAGAAGTTCGGGCCCAACAGTCGGGAAGCGTCTGTGCCGTTTGGCTGGATGATGGTTTTTCCCGATTCCCCGGCTCCGCCGGTCAGCCCGGAATTCGTGCGTGCAGACGTCATCGACCGGGACGATCTGACGGGCGGGATCGCAGGCCGCATTTCGAACTGCCCGACTCTGGAGCAGTCGCGAAACAAGCTAGACGGCGGAACGGCAACTGCACATGTCCTTGATCGGATCAGGGGTTACATCCGGCCCGACTTCGATCGAGTCATGGCGCCTGGCGCAGCTTTGCATCCTGTCGAAGCCGCACTTCGAGCCCTCACCGAAGAGCAGTACGCTTTCCTTGACAGCGTCCAGTACAATCCACGCTGCATTGTTCTTGGACCGGCCGGATGCGGAAAGACAACCTTGGCACTCGAGCAGGCGCGGCGTATGGCGGAAGGTGGAAAACAAGTGCTGCTACTCTGCTTCAATCGTCTGCTCGGAAAATGGCTGACAGACGCTGCAGCCAAGATATCCGGAAATATTGTGGCCGGCTCCCTTCATCGGCTTCTGTCGGATCGGATTGCCCAAAGCTCGCTTGCCGCAGACTTCAAAGCCTCCTCGAGCCACAAGGATATCTACGACGAAATCTTTCCGCTTTACGGCCTTCAGGCGATCGAAGAGGCTGGCGAGCGCTTCGACATTGTCCTGGTGGACGAGGCGCAGGATTTTGACCCTGATGTGATTTCAACGTTGGTAAGGGCTTGGACCGGCGACAGCCCCGAAGCGTCGGTCGTCTTCTTCGGCGATTTCAGCCGTCAGGCAATCTACGGGAAAAATCAGGAAGCACTCCAGAGGCTGCAGGATCGGCTCGGTAGCGCAGGGATCATTTCTCTCACTCGAAACTGCCGGAATACACGGAGGATCGCGCTGCAGACTTCATACCTGTCCAGGTTTGATGGGTATCGAAATCTGGAAGGGCAACCAGACGGAGATGCTGTCGATGTGCGTTTCTATCGCAGCGAACAGGACGAAGCGTCCAAGTTCGCCCAGATCATGAACGACCTCAACCGGGAAGGTATTCCGGCAAAGGACATCGTGATTTTGGGCAAGCGACGGCTGGAGAATTGGAAGGCGGCAAAACAATCCGGTTTACCGTGGGCTATCGTCGAAGCGAGTGAGGTAAATGGCTTCTCAGTGCCATATTCGACGATCCACGCTTTCAAGGGTCTGGAGGCTCCAGTCATCATTCTAGCCCATGTGGACGCCTTGGAAGATGAGGAGGAATCCCTGCTTTACGTTGGAATGTCGAGGGCAAGGGCGCGACTGTACATGCTGATCGATGAAAGCTGCCGAAGGGCTCACGATCAGAAAGTGGCTGCAGGAATGGCGAAGGCGTTGTCGATATGAGCGCTGCACCGCTTCCGATTCCATCCAGACTTGAATCTGCCGTCGAGGTCAGGAATTTCATCGTCGACAGTCTGCGCAGGAAACTCATCGGGCCAGATCCGGGATATCCCGCAGTTCAATGGAGTACCGATGGGTCCCTGAACGGTCAGGAGATCCTGCGCCCGCAAGATCCTCCGAGGTATCGATACGCTGCCGGAATTCTTTTCCCGAATGGCGTGACATATTCCGGGGCCATGGCGGCACCCGAACTGCCGGAAGCCGCAGATTTCGGTATGAACGAAGCAGACATGGCGGGGCCGCCGGAAAGGGAGGTGCCCAACGAAGCGTCACAAGGTGAAGAGGAGGAGGTCGAGCAATCGTTCACCTTCCTCCCATCTTCGATGGGCGTTAGTTTCCTTCTTGCCGCAGGCTCAGGTGTGCGTGTCACCTTGGAATGGGCGACATACGAAGAGAAGAATCTGCCAGGATACGGAGCCGGACAGCCACAAGCTGACAACAAGTTGTGGTTCCGAAAACCGCATTCGGAACGCATCCATTTGTCGGAAAACGACCTCACGCCGGGAAGTCATCCCGAGCGCGAAGTCTTTCGGAACGAGCACGGTGCGATTCTGAACCTTCACTGGATCTCGCGCAGCTGGGGGCAGAATGGCGAGCGACTGGTGACGATGACCATGTTGCACCGAGGTGCCCAAGAGGTAAGCAACCAGGCGTGCCTATATCAATGCTCGTTTAACGTTGAATGCGAAGAAGCTGCAGCGATCCTTCCATATCCCGAACGAGTCGAGAGCAGTGCCGACGAGGAGGAGTTGTCGCTTCGCCTGCTATACCGGCACAAACCGGTATTCGCTGTTGGACACGGATGTGCGGCCGACTGGACAACGGACGGCAGACCCCACCTACTGGCGAGATCGGTCAGATCCGAAACAATGCCGATTTTCGAGCAGGCACCGATTGCTCCATTGGACCTGATACCGAACGTCGATCTATCCATGCTCCGCATGTCGCGGATGTCTCGGGCGGAACTTGCTCAAGTCTGCAGTGCGCTCGCAGATGCATACGGCGACTGGATCCAGACCAAGGGAGCTGAGCTCGAAGCGGACGCGACACTGTCCGCAAAATTGCGTGAGCGAGGGCGAGCCCACCTCGCAAATTGCCGGGAATGCCTGGTTCGCATGAACGCTGGCATCGATCTGCTCGGAGCAGACCGGGACGTGTTCGAAGCATTTTCCGAGATGAACCATGCGATGGTTGCACAGCGAGCACATTACGAACTCGCCTCGGTTGCCGAAAGGCGCCGGACGTGGCGCAAGGAAGGCACTGAATACATCCCGGAGCGACCTTATGTAGCGCCGGAATATCCCGAAAAGACTTCCTGGAGGCCCTTCCAGCTGGCGTTCGTCTTGATGAACCTCGTTTCATTTGCCGACCCTCACAGCCAGGAACGAGATGTCGCAGACATCATCTGGTTTCCCACCGGCGGCGGTAAGACCGAAGCCTATCTTGGCCTCGCTGCATTCGCTATCCTGCATCGTCGACTGACTGATCCTGGAAATTCCGGCACCTCGGTTCTGATGCGATACACGCTCAGGCTGCTGACAACTCAGCAATTCCAGCGGGCCGCTTCACTGATCTGTTCACTGGAGCTGCTTCGTCGGCAGTCGCCCGAGAAGTATGGGGTAGACCCTATTACAATCGGCCTCTGGTTGGGCGGTTCGGTGACGCCGAACAAGAACGCGAAGGCCGTTCAGGAACTCGCCGATCTTGAGGGCGGCGGCGACGACAACAAGTTTATCGTGCTATCCTGCCCTTGGTGCGGTGTGGACATGGGGCCGGTGGACATCGAAGGTCGCCGCCGAATTTTCGGCTACGAACGCGAGGCACGCCCCCCACAGGTGCGGTTTCGGTGTTCAGACCCAGCTTGCGATTTTCACGGCTCAACCGGCCTCCCCCTCGAAGTCGTTGACGAGCGCATTTATGCGAACCCTCCAACGCTATTGATCGGCACCGTCGACAAGTTCGCCATGATGCCTTGGCAACCCGAAGCTCGGCATCTCTTCGGAATCGACGCTGGAAAGAATGTCGATCCGCCGGATCTCGTCATTCAGGACGAGTTGCACCTCATCTCTGGTCCGTTAGGTTCCATGGTCGGGCATTACGAGACCGTGATCGACGAGCTTTGCATTCGCGAAAAATCGGGCAAGCGAGTCGGAGCGAAGATTGTTGCTTCCACGGCAACGATCTCGCGGGCTGAAGAGCAGGTAGAATCCCTGTATGACCGAAAGTCCATGCTTTTCCCGCCTCAAGGTTTGCGAGCGGGCGACTCGTTTTTCGCCATCGAACGTACGGACATCCCCGGAAGACTCTATGTCGGTGTGCTTGCGAGCGCCCTGCCGTCTCATATCACGGCTCAGGTCTGGACCCTGTCTTCACTTCTGCAATCACCTGCCTTCCTGAAACCGCCGTTTTCGGCGACCGATGAAGCCAATCGCGACCCCTATTGGACCGTGATGGCGTACTTCAACTCGCTTCGGGAACTCGGGCGCGCAGCCACCTTGATCCGAGCCGACATTCCCGAACACCTGAATGCCGAATGGTTCCGGATGGGCCTGATGAAGGACCTTCTGCCTGAGGGAGCGATGGACCTGCGTCGATTCATCAATCGGGACGAGGAGCTTACAAGTCGATTGCGCAGCGGCGAAATCCCGGGAACACTTCAAAAGCTCTTCACCTCCTTACCGTCCTCCGAAACTGTCGATCTCTGCCTTGCCACCAACATGATCCAAGTCGGCCTCGATGTTCCGAGGCTCAGTTTGATGCTTATCGTGGGGCAGCCCAAGACCGCGTCGGAATACATCCAGGCATCTAGCCGAGTAGGCCGTGATCGAGACAAGCCAGGGCTTGTCGTAACCAACTTCAATCCCTTCAAACCGCGAGATCGGTCACATTTCGAGAGCTTCAGAGCTTTCCACGAAAATGCCTACCGACACGTCGAGCCGACAAGTGTGACTCCATTTGCCGTTCCGGTAGTCGATCGAGCTATTCATGCGTTGGCCGTCGTCCTGGCTCGCTACAAGGACGCAGCTCTCCTGAATTCTCCGAATTCAGGAATATCCGATCAGACCCGTCGTCAGATCGTGGACGTGATTGCCCGAAGGACGAGGAATGCAACCGACCTAGAGAAGGACGTTGCGATGAAGCGTCTCAAGGCGTTCTTGGATCGTTGGGACGAGTGGCGACCTCAATCGTATGGTGAGTTTGGCTCGGATGACCCCAATGAACCGCTCCTATGGCCGGCCGGGCGGCCGATCCCCCATGAAGACTGGAATTCAATGAAGCCGACACTTTCATCCATGCGCAGCGTCGATGGGGAAGGCGAGGCCTTCTTGCTGAGAACATATCCGGGAGCAGAAGAGGAATGAGGCGCCCAGGTAAGCCGCGCCGCGGCGGTGGAATGATCATTCGCAATCGTCCCATCAGGCGGAGCCAGCTGATATCCCCTTTCGGCGTGGGAGCGATCACCGATTTCAGAAACGACGAAGCGCTGATGTGCGCCGGCATAGACAGCTGGTTCCAAGGAGAACCTCCTGCAGAGCTCCGAATTTCAGAAGAGCGACTGCAAGTGTCGCTTGGGTGCGAATACTTCGTCCTTCCTCCGGAGTACGCAGACAGCGTCGATGGAACCAAGCGTCGCGTGCCTTATGTAAGGTTCCCAGGCTGGCATTATTGCCCCCGCTGTTACCGGATGGAGCGAACAACGCCCTTTGGTGACCAACCTTTCTGTCAATCCGAAGGTTGCGGCAAGGGTAAAGGTCGTCGGATGATTCCAATCAGGATCGTTTCCGTTTGCGAACAGGGACATATCGAGGAATTTCCATTTGCCCAATGGATAGGATGCGAATGCGGAGCGAGCGCGCAGCTGTATTTCAAGTCGGGACGAAGCTCTGCCAGTATCCAAGGAACCAAGGTCGAATGCAAAGCATGCGGTAAAGCGAATTCGCTGGCGGCAGCATTCCAGCCCCAAGCTGTCGCCAACAAGGGCGCGATCTGCAACGGAGCTCGACCATGGCTGGGCGATGCGAAGGGCGATGGCAGTTGTCACCACCCGCTGCACACACTGCTTAGAGGTGCTTCCAACATCTATTTCCCGGCAGTGGAGAGCGCCATCTACGTGCCGAGGGGGCAGCGCGAATTCGACCCGCGTATCCAGAACCTGGTAGACGACCCGGCAAAGTGGGCGGGGCTGACAGCGCAGATCGTCGATGGCCAAGTTCCCGAAGCTATGTTGAGCATGTTTGCTTCTATGTTCAAGGTGGACGCCTCGGAACTTGTTGCTGCGGTTCGAGAGAAGCTCGGCGAGAAGCAACAGGCCAAGCAAATGTCCGGTACGCCGGAGGCTTTGCGGCGGGAGGAGTTCGAGGCACTCCGAAAAGGCAGCAACCGCGATGGTAGTGATCTGCTTTGCGAGATCATCGAAGGCAGTCAATTCGATAGGCTGAGCGAATTTGTCCAGCGCGTCGGTCTGGTACGAAAGCTTCGTGAGACACGCGTGATGACCGGCTTCACCCGGATCAACCCTCCGTCTGGAAAGGGTGATGATCTTCAGGCCATGCAGCGGAACGGCAAACCTCGCTGGCTTCCAGCTATCGTGGTGCGCGGCGAAGGAATATTCCTTGAATTCAAGGCGGAAAGGTTTGCCGCGCCCGCACTTGGTCTTGCAGAGCATGTTGCGCTGCTATCTAAAAATCTCGAGAAGCAAAGGGCCGAACGTGGTCAGGACCCAGGACCAATCGATGCGGGCTTTCTGACAATTCACGCACTTGCCCACGCGTTGATACGAGAGCTGACCTTCCTTTGCGGCTATGGCTCGTCTGCTCTCCGGGAACGGATATACCACGGGAAGGATGCCGACGGTAAAAGCATGCTCGGCCTCTTGATCTATACTGCCTCGGGAGATTCGGAAGGTACGTTAGGCGGCCTGGTCAGCCAAGGGGAGCCCGATAAGCTTGAGGCACTGTTCAGCTCTGCGATGCGGCGTTCCGGCTGGTGTTCGAACGACCCGGTCTGCATAGAGAGCCCGGCGCGAGGCCCGAATTCGCTGAACATGGCTGCCTGCCACGGGTGCATGCTATTGCCTGAAACGAGCTGTGAGGAAGGTAATCGCCTTCTGGACCGGGCTTTATTGATCGGAACTCCATCGAGCCCCAGCAGTGGGTTCTTCTCGAAGCTCGCAACCGATTGAACGCATCAGGCGTCCTCGAACTCCTTGTTGTTCATGGGGTGCTGCAGTTTGGTGAGCAGCGATAGCAAGGCCTGAGCGATCTGCCTGGCCATAAGCGGCGGGACGGCATTGCCGACCTGCACGAATTGCTCGGTACGGTTGCCTTCGAAAAGATAATTGTCGGGGAACGTCTGAAGCCTTGCTGCCTCGCGCACAGTCAGGCTGCGACACTGCTTCAGGTCTGGATGGATGAAATAGTGGCCGTCCTTGGAAATGTGGCTGGTAACAGTCGTCGACGCGCGTTTCCAGAGCTGTACACGGAACCGATCAGCAAATTTGCCGGTCTTCCAGTTGTCGTGGCGAGGCGCGAGGGCGTCAGGGAATTCGCGGGCCTTGGGAGAGCGTCCGAAAACCTGGGCGAACGCAGCGGCAAAGGCATAACGCGCAAGATCCTCCCGCATATGACCACGGGTTTCATGGTTCGGCAATGTGGTCAATTCAGGGTCGCTCAGCCACGCGGCAAGCACATTGTTTCGGGGAGTTGTCAGCTCTGTGCTGTTTCGTGCCGGAAGCTGCTTTCTTGTGGCAACCTCTTGGGCTGCGCTTCCTAGTGCGGAAGCGACTTCCGGCATGTCGCTATCGTTGCAGGCCTCCGACGCAGCAAGCATCGCTGCCGTGGCCGCCCCACGCCACTGTTCCGGCGTATCGATCTCGCGGCTGAGTCCACTCCGAAGTTCTGGCATGCCCTCCAGTACGCCTTGGACGGTCGCTTCAGCTGGCGAAATGGAGAGCAATCCAGCCTTGTCTTCTTCGCCAAGAGCGCAAGCGATATCGTTTCTGATTCCCACGATGATCACACGATGCCGCGCTTGCGGGATTCCGAACTGCTCACATCGGACGATGTAGCTGCTCGCCTGCTCCTCGATCGGTCGCACGACGGGAATCAGGTGATAGCTGCCGGTCGATCCGCCTGCGGTGCGCAAGTCGGCCAGAACCTGGTTGAAGATCGCCTTCTGTCCGACTTTCGACGATAGAATGCCTTTGACGTTCTCCATCACGAAAGCGGCAGGCTGTAGCTTTCCGATTATTCTGATGTATTCCTGATAGAGAAAATGGCGGTTATCCTTTTCAGGGTCATAGCCCTCGATGCCTTTGTTTCTGGCGCGTCCAACAAGAGAATAAGCCTGACAAGGAGGCCCCCCAATCAGAATTGTAGGGTCGTCACCGTTGCGAAGTCGGTCTAGGATCGGGTCCAGTTCACGCTGAGCCTGTTCCGAACCGAGTTCGAGCAGACGTGTCTCGGCCACAGCAGCCGCCCACTCGCGACGGTATTTGCCAGCAAGGGCTGCGTGGCTGACCTTGCCGGCCAAATAGTCATAGTACTCGGCTGGGGGAGCGGCGAACTGACGAACGAAACTCCTCAGGCGAAGGGTTCGATGGGCTGATGCCTCTTTTTCCACCGAAAGAGCTATTTCAAAAATTCGCTGACCGTCTTGGTTTCGAACCGACGAAAAGCCTTCGGCAAGGCCGCCCGGTCCTGCGAATAGATCAACAACCTTGAACTTGGCAGCCATACGCTCGACATTCTCCATCGAATGGCACTGATACCAGGCAATCCAGATATGGCAATGTGATGGCGGATATTGTTGATCCTCAAACGCGATCACGGATGATGGCGAACATCAAGGGATCCAACACGGGCCCGGAAATTGCCTTGCGCAAAGCGCTGCATGCGCTCGGTTTGCGGTTCAGGCTACACGATCGGAAGTTACCTGGGCGGCCGGATATCGTCCTTTCTCGCTGGAAAGCTGTGATTTTCGTTCATGGCTGCTTCTGGCACCGCCATGAAGGGTGCAGGTACGCAACCGTGCCAGCAACGCGCCCACAATTCTGGGATGAAAAGTTTGCGGCGAATGTTTCCCGAGATCAGCGCAATCTCGACGGTCTCGCTTCGGCAGGATGGCGCACGCGCGTAGTGTGGGAATGTGATCTCAAGACCCTTGGAGCTTTGACAGTCGCGAACGACGTGATGCATTGGCTTCAGTCCGAAATGTAGCGCAACCTATTTCGCGTTTCCCGCTCGCTGTCTTCCTTCCGGCACAGCTCTGGGATCCCGTCATTACCGCGCAGCCCCTCCAGCACGATACGGATCTTACCTCAGCCAGGAAGTGCCGGCGGGTCTGTCGGCGGATGTCCTTTACCACCCAATCAGCAGCGGCCTTCGGCGGTGATTTGGCATTGGAGGATCTTAACTTCATCTTCTTCCTTCGTCCCTACGACGACGCCCAGATCTTTGCAGTTTGTTCTGTCGAAGGCGGCTCGCTGGCCCATTCGGGCAGGCGTTCGCGCGTCTAACGTCTGAGATCGACAGGCAGAAGGTCGACAGCCTCACGTCATTTGATGATGCATGGTTTGGCCAGCGCGCTTTGCCGTAACGGTTGGCAATCGGGCGGCTCGCGCCTGACGGCGTGACCGCGCTCAGCTTCGCTTGGGCTCCCTCTTTGGGAGCACCAAGCGAAGGCGGGCCGCTTATGCGTCCCGCCCCGTCCGGGCTATGATCGCTGCCGCCGGGCCGGAACCAGGGGTTCCGGCCTGTTGACGCCGCGCGAGTGACCCGCGCGGCGGCGCTTGTCTTCGGCCGTCCCGCCGTCGTGGCGGTGAGCGGCGCTCCCTCTTGGGCGCGGCCCGGCGCGTCCGCAAGCCGGCCCTACGGGCTCGGCTCCTTCACATGCGTTGCGGCCTTTGCAGGTGCGAACGCGCCTCCTGGCCGCGCCCGGCAGGTCGCATTCCGCCGCTCACCCCCACTCCGGGGGAGGCCCGCGCAGGGTTGGGGGCGGAGATGGGAGGATAGCCATGCGCCAGACCAGCAACCGCCGTGCGCGCCGCGAGGGCGGCAGGACCAAGCCTGCCGAAGATCGCGTCAGCCTCTATGACGAAGTCACCGGCCGCATCATCGCCGAGCTCGAAGACGGCCGCTTTCCTTGGGTCCAGCCGTGGCGCAGCAGCGGCGCGGCGGCGCTTGGCCTTCCGCATAATGCGCTCACCAGCCGCAGCTACTCGGGCGTTAATATCCTCATTCTGTGGAGCGCGGTGATCGATCAGGGCTGGCCGACGCAAGGCTGGCTCACCTTCCGCCAAGCGCTGACTGCGGGCGGGCATGTCCGCAAGGGCGAGCGCGGAACCAGCATCGTCTACGCCGACCGCTTCACTCCCGAAGCCGAGAAGGATCGCGCGCGCGAAACCGGCGAGGATGCGCGCGCCATTCCCTTCCTCAAACGCTTCACCGTCTTCAACGTCGCGCAATGTGAGGGATTGCCGCCCGACCTCGTCGGCGACCCGGTCGCGCCTCTGGAACCGCGCCGCGATTGCGACATTCTGCCGCTTGCCGAAGCCGTCATCGCGGCATCGGGCGTCTCCGTCCGCAATGGCGGCGATGAAGCTTGCTATGTGCCCGCGCGCGACTATGTGCAGCTTCCGCCGCAGCCCGCCTTCTTCGAGCCGGTCGATTATTACCGCACCGCACTCCACGAACTGACCCACGCCACCGGGCACGAGTCCCGGCTCGCGCGCAAAATCCTCAACTCCTTCGGCACCAAGGATTATGCCCGCGAGGAACTGGTCGCCGAACTCGGCAGCGCCTTTCTTTGCGCCGCGCTCGGCATCGAGCCGACCGTTCGTCACTCTGATTATCTGGCGTCATGGCTTCAGGTTCTGCGCGAAGACAATCGCGCGATCTTCCGCGCCGCGAGCGCGGCGAGCAAGGCTGCCGACTGGCTGCTCGCACGTCATGTGGAAACGGACGGGATCGACGAACGGCGGGAGGTCGCGGCATGATGCTCCTGACCCCCGATCTTCACGCCGCGCTGCGCGCCAACGCCGCCGCGCATCATGACGCCCTCCAATTTCGCACCGCGGAACCCGACCCGGTTCCGCTGGTCAAATTCTTCAATCCGGTCGGCGCGGCGACATGGCTCGCGACCGAACTTCATGCCGATGGCGACACCCTGTTCGGCCTCGCCGATTTGGGGTTCGGCTTTCCCGAACTTGGGAGCTTCAGCCTGTCCGAACTGGCGGGCGTCCGCTTGCCCTTCGGCCTCGGTATCGAGCGCGATGTCGGTTTTGCGAGCACCCATAGTCTTTCGACATGGGCCGCATGGTCGCGCCGCGCCGGGTCGATCATCATCGCCGAAACATGGCTTCGCCGCGCCTCCGGTGCGGCGAATGACGACGGGACTCCGCCATCCGGCGGATAACGCGCGGCGCGTTTCGCCGCATATCTCGCCGGTCCGCCATCCTCCCATTTCGCGGCGGACCGGCACCTTCCATCGAAAGGTGACCATCATGAAACTCGACTTTATCGCCCCCGACAAGCTGGCGATCAGTAAGGCCAATATGCGCTATGCGAAGAAGCCGCCCGACGTCTCGGACATCCTGCCGACGATCCGCGCGCGCGGCATTCTCGTGCCGCTGATCGTGCGGCCTAACTGCTCGCCCGGTTCTTATGAAATCGTCGCGGGCGCGCGGCGTTTCACCGCCGCGCGGCAGGTCGCCGAAGAACGCGGCGACCTCCCCGGCGAGCCGCTGCCCTGCGCCATTCTCGGCGAAGGCGATGATGTCGCCGCCATTGAAGCCTCGCTGATCGAGAATATCGCGCGGCTCGCGCCCGACGAGGTGACGCGCTGGGAGACGTTCGCGCGGCTGGTCCGCGAGGGCCGCGATGTCGCCGATATTTCGGCAACTTTCGGCATTCCCGAAGCGGGCGTGAAACGCATCCTCGCGCTCGGCAATCTCCTGCCGCGCATCCGCACCCTCTACCGCAAGGAGGAAATCAATGCCGCGACCGTCCGCCATCTGACCCTCGCGAGCAAGGCGCAGCAGAAATCATGGCTTGCGCTCCATGACGACCCGAACAGCTATTGCCCGACCGGCCATCAATTGAAGGAATGGCTGTTATGCCGAGCTCGGCATAACAGCCATTATGCCGACCGCGTAATTATGCCGAGCACACCATAGCGAAGCGCCGTTTTCCGTACATCTGTCGGCGGCACGCTCGGGATAATCCTGTCCTCCCACAACCGAGGGAGGATATATGCACAGCACGATCTCACTATTCGATTACGAGCCGCTCGAGTCGGCTACGTCGATGTCGCTCGATGCGCTTGTCGCAGAGTTCGAGGCACCTTACGCCGGCAGTTCGAACCGCCGCCACGGCTTTGCCGCCCGGCATCTGCTATTCTGGCTGAAGCTCCGCAAGATCGCCTTGGCGGACGTCGACAATGCGGTGCTGGAACGGTTCGGCAAGCATCGGTGTCGCTGTCGTCGATACCGGACTCAGCCTAATCGCGATCCATACTATATGACCATGATACGGATGTTCGTGCATTTGCTCGAGCAGCGGGGCGTAATACCGGCTCGTTGCCCGCGTGATGTCGCATCGTATTTTGCGCCATATGCCGCCCACCTCAATGGCCAAGGCTACGTCGCCAAGGTTGTTCGGCGCATGATGTTTGACGCGCGGCACTTTGCTTACTGGGTCGGCCGCAACGCCTATTGGGGCCAGATCGACCGCAGCGTCATCGAGCATTTTGCCGGTCACGAGTGCTCATGTCCACGCGCGATGCGCGGTCGCCCTGGCGATACCGCTATCGCCGTACGCCGCCGACATGCCTCCAAGTTCCTCGCGTATCTCGTCGGCCACGGCGCCATTGCATCCACCGCAAGCGAGCCCGAGCTGGATGAACGCCTGACGGCCTATAGTCATTGGCTCGCAACCGCCCGCGGGCTTCCAACCGCTGGGATTAAACGGAACCTGCGGGAGGTGAAGCGGTGGTACGACAGCATCTGCGGTGAAGGCGTAACATGCTCGGCCGAAGCGCTCCGATCGATCCTGCTCGACCAGGATCCGAGCCGCTCGAAGGGGGCCATCGATCGTACGGTGAGCACCTTGCGGTCCTTTGTCCGCTTTCTGATTGCACGAGGGAGTGTCCGCCTGATCGCCTTGCGGCCCTTAGCATCGGGCCCAAGCGCGCGGCCACCCAGGTTCCCCGTTTCATCGATCGAGCATCCATCGAGCAGATTGTCGCAGCTTGCGATATATCAACGCCAACCGGCCTTCGTAACCGCGCCCTGCTGTTATTGCTGGCGCGTCTCGGACTGCGCGCTGGCGATCTCGTGGCAATGCAGCTCAACGATATTGACTGGGATCAGGGAACGGTCCGCGTTTCCGGCAAGTCTGCGCGCGCTGTGCGGCTTCCGCTCCCCAGGATGCCGGGGAAGCGACCCTCGCCTATATCGAACAGGCTCGACCAACAGTCGCGAGCAACCATCTTTTTCTGAACCTGAAGGCGCCATATCAGCCGTTCGCAGGCCCCAGCATCATCTGCTGGATAATCGGCAAGGCGGTCGAACGTGCCGGCCTTACCGGCATCCCGACCGGTTCGCATGTGTTTCGTCACTCGCTCGCCACATCGATGCTGCGTGAAGGCTCCACGCTGGAGGCGATTGGCACCGTCCTGCGGCATTCCAAGCCGGATACGACCGCGATCTACGCGAAGGTCGATTTCGCCATGTTGGGCGAGGTGGCGCAGCCCTGGATTGGAGGTGCGTCATGCTGATCCACCACGTCGAACGCTATGTCGACTATCGCCACAAGCTTGGGGTCGGGTTCGAAGAGGGCGAGCACACCCTCACATTGTTCGCGCGCTACGCTGGGGAACACGGCGACAGTCACGTCACCATCGAGCGGATTCACGAGTGGTGCAGTCAGGCGTGCTCGCCCGAGCGCGCTCGGGCCAAGTACAACGTGCTGCGCCGCTTTTCGCTGTTTCTACGAGCAGAAGATCCAGGCCACGCCGCACCACCGATCGGCGCGTTCGGGTGCCGCCGACGCCCGAGGCCGGCGCCGCATCTGCTCCAACGCGAGCAGATTGCGGCGATTATATCGGCTGCATTGACCCCGCCGGACAGGACGATCAACGGCTACACCTATCACTGCCTGTTCGGCCTGCTGGCCGTAACGGGCATGCGGGTGTCAGAGGCGCTCGCTTTGCAGCGCTCCGACCTCACCGGCGAGGGACTGCTTGTTCGCCGAAGCAAGGGCGGCGGCAGTCGGCTGCTGCCCATCCACTCGACAACACGGGACGCCATCGAGGCATATCTCAACCGGCGCAACCGAGTGTTTTCGATCAGCGATGATCTATTCATCATCAGCACAGGACGGGCACCGGACAGGTCGACCGTCCGCAAAGTGTTCATTGGCCTGGCCCGGGAGCTTGGCATCCGTGGCCCGGTCGGCACGCCCGGCCCGCGGCTGCATGATCTTCGGCACAGTTTCGCCGTCCGATCGCTTGAGGCCTGCGCCCACGATTACGATGCGGTGCGCCGTCACATGACGGCCCTTCGCGACTATCTGGGCCATAGCAGCATCTTGCACACCTATTGGTATCTCGAAGCCACCCCGGTGCTGATGCGCACTATCGCCGCGGCCAACGAAGTCCGCTTCCTGGGAGGCGCACGATGACCGCGCTCGCTCCTCATCTCACCGATTATCTGGTCGATCATCTGCCCCGGCATCGCAGCGCCAGCACTCATACGGTCGCAGGCTACGCCCACAGTTTCACATTACTGGTCCGGTTCGCGGCCGACCGCCGACGATGCCGACCGATCGACCTTCAGGTCGAAGATCTCGGCCCCGATCTCATCCGGCCTTCCGGATCATGTCGAGGAGGAGCGACGCAACAGCGTTTCCACCCGTAACGCCCGTCTCGCCGCGGTGCGATCCTTCTTCCGCTATATCGAATACAAGGTTCCAGCCTGCCTCGATCAGGCACTGCGCATCCACGCGCTGCCCCGCAAGCGGACCGCGACGCGGCTCGTCGATGCCCTGACGATCGAAGAGGTTCGGGCGCTTCTCGCAGCGCCCGATGGCCGTAGCTATTGTGGATTGCGCGATCGGGCGATGCTTCACATCGCCTATGCTTGCGGACTGCGCGCATCCGAACTGCTCGGCCTGCAGATGACCGCATTTCCGCCCGCCTCGCTGGCGACGGTCCGGATTCACGGAAAGGGGCGCCGGGAGCGCGTCCTGCCGCTATGGCGCGAGACCCAGCAAGCATTGCGAGGCTGGCTGGGCGCCCGCGGTGCGACGAGCGAACCGACACTATTCCTAAGCCGAGCAGGCGAGCCGTTGAGCCGCGACGGCTTGGCGCTGATGGTCGCAAAGCACGTCCGCCAAGCGGCATTGTCATGCCCGTCCCTGCTCTCGAAGCGGGTCACGCCGCATGTCCTGCGTCACAGCTGCGCCGCCCACACTCTGACGGCGACCGGCGATATTCGGAAGGTATCGCTATGGCTGGGACACGCTTCGCTTCGCAGCACCGAAGTCTATTTGCGCGCCGATCCGGTCGAGAAGCTCGCGATCCTCGCCGCCCACGCACCGCCAGGCGTTACGCCAGGCCGGTTCAGACCACCATCCGACGAGCTCCTCGCCATGCTTGCTATGGCCGGCAGCACCTGATCCCGGGAAGCCGCGATTATACCGATCAACGCGAGCCAGATTCCGCGCACAAAGCCGATTGGCACGACATCATCGGCATAATTACGCGGTCGGCATAATGGCTATTCGGCGGCGCCTCGATCAACGTCGATCATGCGCTGTTCGATGTCGGGGCGAGCGGCCTCGCGATCATCGCCGACCTGTTCGGCGACGAGCGTTATTTCGCTGACGCCGACATGTTCTGGCGCGCGCAGGAACAGGCGATCCTTGACCGCAAGCAGGCCTATCTCGCCGATGGCTGGAGCGATGTCGTGATCGTCCCGCGCGGTGACTATTTTCACCGCTACGACTTCGCACAAGCCCCGAAGCGCAAGGGCGGGCGCATCTATATCGAGGCGCGCAGCAATGGCGAAGTCGCCTTCCATGAAGGCTATGTGACGATGAAAGAGGCGCGGCGGCTCGAACGCGGCGAGGCGATCGATAAGGAAATCAAGCCAACCCGCGCCGAGGTCAGCAGCACGTGCCAGACCTATATCGACCTTCATCGTCACGCCGCCGTGCGCGCGGCGCTGACCGGTCACCCCAAGGTCGCCTTGAGGCTCATGGTCGCCCATGCGATTGTCGGCTCCTATCTGTGGCGCGTTCGCGCCGAGCCGCAAAGCTGTCGCAACGACGCGGTGCGCGAGAGCGTCGAAACCTGCGCTGCGGAGGCGCTATTCGACGAGCGCCGCCGCGCGGTCTTGGCGCTGATCGGCTTCGATGCCGAGGAGCCGACCGTCACCGGCGGCAATGGCGATCCGCATGGGCTGGTCGGCCTTTTCCTGCGCCTCCTCGAACTGCCCGACCGCGCGGTGATGGACGTCATGACCATCGTGATCGGCGAAACGCTCGAAAGCGGCAGCGCCGCCGTCGAGGCCGTCGGGCAGGAAATCGGCGTCGACATGGCTGCCGTCTGGCAAGCCGACGACGCCTTTTTCGAATGCCTTCGCGACAGGGACATACTCACCCGCCTTGTCGCCGAGGTCGCGGGCGAAATCGTCGCGAAGGCCAATACCAAGGAACCGGGCAAGGTTCTGAAACGCATTATCCGCGATCATCTGAACGGCACGAACGGACGCGAAAGGTGCGAAAACTGGGTCCCGAAATGGATGGCCTTTCCGCCCGCCGCTTATAGCGAACGCGGCGGTGTCGGCACGGTGAAAGCCGCCGCGCTGGTCGCGGCCGCGCGCGCCGATCATGTGCCCGTGCGTGATGGCGCAGGCACCGGCGAGCCGCAACAGCCCCAGCGCGAAGCGGCCTGAACCCTTGCGGGCGGCGGCGATGTCGCCGCCCATTTTCTCTTGTCTGATGGCGTCGTTTCGCCCCCACGGCAGAGGCCGAAAACGCCTTTGCTGACAATCATTCCGCTATCATCGCCCGGCGCCGGTGCCGGGACGGGGCATCGACCTGGGACGGCCGCGCCTCCCGCAAAACCATCGCGCGCTGCTGATTTCCCCGCGCCGCTGACGCGGCGCTCCTCGCGGCCGCTTCGCATCCAAATCAGCAGCGTGCTTCCGGTCCTCCGCTGGCGCTTCGGCCTCCGGTTCGCGTGAGCCGCTGAAACCGTCCCTCCGGTCTGCCCATCGCCCGGCACGGGGCTGGGCGAGATCGAAGGAGATGAACAATGTCAGCAATCGGTTATGTGCAGCGCCAGCCCGACGGGTCGTTCAAGGGCGCGATCAGGACGCTTTCGGTCAATGCCGAGGTCGCCATCGTCCCCAATCGCGGCAAGAGCGGCGAGCAGCCCGACTACCGCGTGGTGTCGAACGGCGTCGAGCTGGGTGGCGGCTGGATCCGCACCGGCGAGGTGTCGCAGCGCGAATATATCCGCCTCGCCATGTCGGCGCCCGAACTCGGTCCGCGCACCCTCTACGCCAATCTCGGACGCGCCGCCGGGCAGGATGACGAGGACGCCTATGCGATCATCTGGAACCCCGGCGACTGAGCCGAACTTCACCCCGCGCTGTCGATCGGCGCGGGGTTTTTCATGCTTGAATGGTAGAGCAATGGGGCGTGCGAAGTAGGTGTAGCGCGGCAGACGAGAGGAAGAAATCCGCTCAGCAAGGACCAGCATCCGGCGGCGAACGGGCCGCGTCAAGGATCGCCGGTGCCCCCAATTTTGCCGCCGTCTTCAAGCCGCTGCGCGGCGCTTCGCTGACGACAAAATCGGCACCCCCGTCGCCCGCTGGCGCGGCCGCTTCGCGGTCCTGGACCCGGCCCGCCCGCCGCCGGGCGAAGCCTCATCTTTCGCAAGATGGAGGCAAGAAGATGTCGATTGAACAGCAAATCGAGGAACTGCGCGCCGAGCTTTCCTGGTGCGACGACGCGGCCGAACGGCGTCAGATCGAAGCCGAATTGCGCGCTGCCGAGAGACGCTGGAAGCGGCACAATCGAGCGCAGCGGGAAGCCGACAAGACGGGCTGGCAATAGGCCGGTGCGCAATCGGAGAGGAAGGTTTGGGGAGCGGCGTCCGCAGGACGTTGCTCCCTTTTTTTGTGCGCGGGGAGGTATGAGGATGGGTCAGGAATGACGCGAAGGGGCCGGTCGAGAGGAAAGGCACGGAAGGCAAGATGGAAAGCTACGGCACCCCCTGGTTGCCGTAACTATTTGTCTGCACATCATTTTTGGGCGTTTAGGGGCAGTGCCGCCCTGTCGATAACAGTGCCGCCGCGCCGAAAATCAGCGGTTTTCCGCCGCATTCGGCGGCACCGATTTTCATGGGCTGCGAGCGCGCGCATGATCGCGTTTTCGCTTCCATCATAGGCCGCGCTCATGTCCACCACCGATGATTTTGAACCGCAACTCGGCCGCCCCGGCGACAAGGGCCGCAAGCCCCGGCCGCGCAAGTTCCTCTCGCGTGTCATCGCCGCCGCCAATCGTGCGCGTGGCGGGGCACCTGGACGTAACCGCCCATCGGCCTTCACCGGCAGCCGCATCGGACGCGGCGCCGGGGTCGGCCGTGTTCTCTCAGCGCGCGACCGATACGCGGCCTTTCGTCGGCGGCGCGTCATCGTCAAGGTTCGTACCGTCCGGCTGGGCGGCAAGGGTTTCGAGGGCGCCAAGGCGCATCTGCGCTATGTCGAGCGCGATGGCACCACGCGCGAGGGGGGACGTGGGCAACTTTATGGTGCGGAGGCCGACAAGGTTGACCGCCACGCCTGGCTCGACCCGGCGAAGGATGATCGTCACCAATTTCGCATCATCGTCAGCGCCGAGGACGGCTTTGAATATGACGACCTCAAACCGCTGACCCGCAGGCTGATGCAGCGGGTCGAGGAGGATCTGGGAACGAAGCTCGATTGGGTGGCGGTCGATCACTATAACACCGGCCACCCGCACACCCATATCATCGTGCGCGGCAAGGATGATCGCGGCAAGGATCTCATCATCGCGCGCGACTATATCAGCCATGGTCTGCGCGAGCGCGCCGCAGAGCTGGTCGATATCGATCTTGGCCCACGTACCGACGATGCCATCGAGCAGCGCCTTCGCGCCGAGGTGGGCCAGGAACGGCTGACCAGCATCGACCGCGCGATGCTGCGCGAGGCCGACGAGGGCGTTCTTGTCTGTAGCGATGCGCGCGGCGCCTTCGATCAGTCCATTCGCATGGGACGGCTCAGGAGGCTCGAGCATCTCGGGTTGGCTTCACCGCTCGGCGGAGCGCATTGGCGGCTCGCGCCCGATCTTGCCGATACGCTGCGCCGCATGGGCGAGCGCGGCGACATTATCCGCACCATGCAGCGCGCCTATGCGGCGCGCGGAAACGCGCCCGCGATAGTCGATCAGGCCATTTATGACCCGGCTGCGCCGGATGCGCGCTCGCTTGTCGGCCGTGTCGTCGAACGCGGGCTGTCGGACGAATATGCCGATCGCCATTATGTCATCGTCGAAGCGATCGACGGGCGCACCCATTATGTCGAGATCGGCAGGGGCGAGGCCGTCGGCCCGATTCCGAAAGATGCTATCGTGCAGATCGAGCCGCGTAGCGGCGGCGTTCGGCACGTCGATCGGACCGTTACCGAGGTCGCAGCCGCCAACGGCGGGCGCTACACGATCGACGCGCATTTGCGACACGACCCGACCGCCAGCGAGCGCTTTGCCGAAAGCCATGTCCGCAGGCTCGAAGCCATGCGGCGCGTAACCCATAACGTCGAGCGCGAACCCGATGGAAGCTGGATCATCACGCCCGACCATCTCGACAAGGTGGAGGTGTTCGAGGCGCGCCAACTTCGCGACCGCCCCGCCACCGTCGAAACCCTGTCGGCGCTGCCGCTCGACAAGCTGCCGGGGGCCGAGGCCGCGACGTGGCTCGACCGGGAATTGGTCGCCGACAATCCGGTGCCGCTCCGCGATGCCGGTTTCGGGCGCGAGGTTCGCGCCGCGCAGGCGATGCGACGGCAATGGCTGGTCGCCGAGCAGCTTGCCGAGGAACAAGGTGGGCGAACCCTCTATCGCACGAACATGCTCGCGGCCTTGCAGCGCCGCGAGCTGATGCGCGTCGCGCGCCCGCTATCCGAGGAAATCGGCAAGCCCTTCGCCGAAGCGAAGCCGCAGGAGCCGATACAGGGCCGGTTGGTCCGCGCCGTCGATATGACCAGCGGGCGGCATGCGCTGGTCGAGCGGTCGCGCGATTTCACTCTGGTTCCCTGGCGCCCGGTGATGGAGCGGCATATCGGCAAGAATGTCTCAGGTATCATGCACGACGGCGGCATAAGCTGGACCTTTGGACGACAACGCGGCGGGCCGACGATTTCATGACTGAAAATGGGCAATTTTGGCCGATCACGGACTGGCAGCTTTCAGGCGGCGAACATGGAGAAGCGGACGTTCCAAACCGGTAGGGCTAGATTAGCAGCTCGAGGCCGATTGCAGACATCAACAGTTCTCGGCAGCCTCGGCCAACGCCCGGCTTTTAGTGCATTCCGATCTTTTCACGCCGCGGCCCCAGACAGCCAAACAGATAGGCGCCGACCTTGCGCATCTGGATTTCCTCGGCGCCCTCCGTGATGCGATAGCGGCGATGGTGGCGGTAAATATGCTCGAAGGGCTTGTGGCGCGAATAGCCGATGACCGGGTGTTTCGCACCGGGCGAGCCGATGCCCTTATGGCTCGGACCACTCCGCGCCCGCGCTGCCGCTTTCGCGGGCGTCGATGCCGCAGCACTCGAACAGGTACTGCTCATCGATTATGGCCCCGGCGCGGGGATCGGCTGGCACAAAGATCGCCCGGTGTTCGAGCATGTCATTGGCGTGTCGTTCGGCGCGCCGGCGGTGATGCGCTTCCGCCGACGCACCGAAAAGGGCTCCGAGCGCGCGAGCGCCGATCTCGCGCCGCGGTCGATCTATCATCTCGCAGGCGAAGTACGCGACGACTGGGAGCATAGTATCGCGCCGATCGAGAACCGCCGCTGGTCGATCACCTTCCGCAGCCTGCGCTGAGCCAGCGCTTGCGATGGGCAAGCAGATCAACCAATGCGCGCAAAGTCGGCACCACCTATTGCCGCCCCCGCGGCAAAATTTGATCCATTTTGGCTATTATCACCCGAAAAAGCCGGCCTTCGCGTACGGAAGGAAGACCGCGAAACCGTTCCCCCGCTTGCCCGAAAATCTTTCCCGTGCGAAAGTTGCGTGGGGGATTAAGAGTGTCAGCAGAAGATTTCATGTGCGCTCCGCAGGCGCGGCCCCGCGTGATCGACGGGCTCGGCACATGCCATATTAGCGCGTCGGGCAAATTTATCCTCGAACGCTCGCAGCCAGCTGCGCCGACCGCCGTGACGGCCGCCGCTCGCGCCGGCACTGATATTCATCCGCTTTTCGCGCTCAGCGAGCGTGCCCGTGCGGCGGCGCGGCTTACAGAAACCAGGGCGCTCGACTATCTGATCCTCGTGCCGACGCTTCGCTGCAATTTGAGCTGCAGCTATTGCCAGGTGTCGCGCGCGCCGATCGACCAGACACGCTTCGACTGGACCGAGGCAACGCTGGGCCATGTCGTCGCGCTCCTTCACTCGCTCGACACCAAGGCGATCAAGATTGAGTTCCAGGGCGGCGAGCCGACGCTTCGCCTCGACCTCATCGAGGCCGTCATCGACGCATGCCAGCGTTTCGACGAACGGCAGTTCGTGATCTGCACCAACCTCAGCCGCCTCGATGAAGATGTCTTGCGGCTCCTCGAAAATCCCGAGGTCCTCGTATCGACCTCGCTCGACGGCAGCGCCGCGACGCACCGCGCGCAGCGGACCCAAAGCGGCGATGCGACCGACGATTTCTTCGCAAACGCGCGAACGATCGTCGAGCGCTTCGGCCCCGGCAAGCTTTCGGCGCTGCCGACGATCGACCAGACGAACCTGCCCGAGCCTGACGAACTGATCGACGCCTATGCGAGCCTCGGCCAGACGAGCATCTTCCTGCGCCCGATCAATTATCAGGGTTTCGCGCGCAAGCGCCATGCTGCGGCGAACCAGGATCATTCAGCCTGGTGGCGCTGGTACGATCGCTTCGTCCGCCGCTTGATCGCGCGCAATCATCAAGATCGCTCCACCGTCTTCGAAGAGAGCTATCTGACGCTCTGCCTCCAGCGCATCTTCCAGGTCGGGCACGACCGCCATGTCGATCTGCGCAATCCCAATCCGGTCGGCAAAGACTATGTGCTCGTCGACTTCGATGGGCGCGTCTATCCGACCGACGAGGCGCGCATGCTGACCCGGTCGGGCGTCGTCGACCTGGGCATCGGTACGGTCGCAAGCGGCTGGGACACCCGCGCGCGCGCGATGCTCGACCGGCATTCGACCAACATCGGCGACCCCGCCTGCGACAGCTGCGCCTATCAGCCTTGGTGCGGCCGCGACCTGGTCGACGACCTCTCGCGCTACGGGACGATCGCCAAGCCGCGGCACGAGACCTTCTTCTGCCAAAAACACCAGCATATGTTCGACCTCTGCATGCGGCTCCTCTACGACCCCGATCCGGGGACGCGCTATTCGCTCGCCAAATGGACCGGCCTCGCGGGCGAGCGCCTGCCCGATATGGCGGAATGCGTATGATACCGCTCGTCGTGCCCGCGATGAGCGATGCCGGCGGCCGCTTCGTTGCGCGGCTCGTCGACGCGCCTGACATCGGCCCGCATGACGCCCGCCTTCTGGGCACCACCGATGGCGAAGCCTTGTTCGCGGGCGAGAATGGCCTCTTTTCGATCGCGACGCCGCACGCGCTTATCGGCGACATCGTCTGCGTCGACCCGCGGCGCAAGACCGCCGAGCGGCTCATCCGCGCAGGCTCGCCCCACAATACATTTCTAGTCACCGAGCAGTGCGACCAGCTTTGCCTCATGTGCAGCCAGCCGCCGAAGAAGAGTCACGACGACCGTTTCGTGGAATATGCGCAAGCGATCCGGCTCGCCCCCGCGAATATCGTCATCGGCCTCTCGGGCGGCGAGCCGACGCTCCACAAGGAGGCGCTGTTTGCGCTGCTCGAAGAAGCCGCGACCGACCGCCCCGATCTTTTCTTCCACATCCTGTCGAACGGGCAGCATTTCGAGGCGAGCGATGTGCCGCGCATCGCTGCGACGAGCCGCAACACGCTTTGGGGCATTCCGCTCTATAGCCACGATCCCGCGACCCATGACGCAATCGTCGCCAAGCCGGGCGCCTATGAGCGGCTCCTTGACAGTCTCGTGCACTGCCTCTCGGGAGGCATGAACATCGAGCTGCGCACCGTGCTGCTTCAGGACAATCTCGACCATCTGCCCGCGCTCGCGCGGCTGGTGGGAGATCATCTCGCGTTCGTCGGCCAATGGTCGATCATGCAGCTCGAAAATATCGGTTTCGCGCGCAACCGCTTCGCCAGCCTCTATGTCGATCATGCCCGGAATTTCGCGCCGCTCGGCGAGGCGATCGACATCGCGACGCTGTTCGGGGTGCCGGTCGCGCTGTTCAACATGCCGCGCTGCTCTGTGCCGCCCGCATACCGCAGCCTTGCCGCCGCTTCGATTTCCGACTGGAAGCGCAAATATCCCGACGCCTGCGACCCATGCTCGCAAAAGCCCGACTGCTCGGGCTTCTTCGCCTGGCACCCCGACACGCATATGGAAGTGATGCCCCTATGACGACCCGGCAATTTCTGATTCCGAGCTTGCTCCTCGCCGGCTTCTCCGCACCGACCGAAGCCCCCGCGAGCGAGACGAACATGATATTCGCCGAGCCCGAGCAGCCGGTCGTCACCGACGCGGCGCGACAGCTCTTCCGCAATCCGCAAGCGATCCAGCTCGCGCGACACCGCTCGCACAGTAGCCATCGCAGCCATTCGAGCCACTCCAGCCACAGGTCGAGCACGAGCGGCGGCAGCTATCGCCCCTCGACGATCTACACGCCGGTCCCGACGCCCACGCCGGCGCCGCGCCCGCAACCCCAGGTCGTTTATCCGACCCCGAGCGACAAGATATTGCAGCGCAGCGAGCCCCAGTCCTCCTCCGCGACAGCCACGCCCACCACCCCCTATTCGCTTTACGACAGCGCGCCGGTCGAGGCACCCTACACGACGAAAGTGAAGGAGGTGCAGCGCGCCCTGCAAGCGCTCGGCTATTATAGCGGCGAGATCGACGGCATCGTCGGCCCTTCGACCCGCAAGGCGATTGAGACCTTCCAGGGCGCATTCTCGCTCCAGGTTACCGGGACGATCACCCCCGAACTTCTGACCGCGCTCACCTTTCGATGAGCATGCCTCGTCCCGCTTCGACGGCGCGGGCGCTGGGCGCCAAATGGCTTTTCCTCGCGATCGTCGCCTCGATCATCATCTTCGCCATCACCGTCTTGCTCGCCGAAGCTTTCGCCTGCTGGCTGGGAGGCAATGCAGCCGACCGCGTCCAGGCGATCGGCGGGGTCGTCGCCATCATCGTCGGCGGCACATTCGCCCTCTTCCAGCTCGACACGCAGCGCGCCGAGGCCGAAGCCGAGCGGTCCCGGCTCGTTCAGGTCGCCTATCGGCTGGCGTTCGACGCTCTCCAGATCGTCGGCGAGCGGCTGGACTCCGCACTGACACCGGCAAGCTCGGCAAAATTATATGCGCTGCGCGGCGACAGGGCGCGCGAGACAATCGAAGCCATGCGCGAGCTTGCGGCATCCAGCCTTCCCGCCGATGTTCTCCAGGATTTTACGAAGGTCAGGAGCTATGTCTTCGCGATCAACCAGCGCCTCAGCGAAATTTATGACAGCGAGGACCGTCTTGATGAAGAAGCGCGCCAGCTGCGACGGAATGAGCGGCCCGAAAGGCTGAAGAGCAGCGTAAGAGCCTATGTGCTGGTCCTTCCGATATTCGGCAATCTCGGCGACACCGCCGAAACCTACGGCGCCGTGACACAAATCCCCAAGGCCTACGACAGCATTAGCGACCATCCCGAGGCGAAAGCTATGCGGGGCACGAGTTCGGCATCCGCATGAAGATCGCCCTGCTCGACGCCAAGGGGACCGCGCGGACGCTCAAACGGCTCATCGCCGCGCACGATATCATTCATATCGCTGTCGCATGGGGCTATGACGGAGCGCTCGCCGATCATCTCCTGAAACATCGGCGAAAGTTCCGGTCGGTCATGATCGGGCTCAATGGCTTCGCGACATCGCCGGACCTGGTCGACCGGATCGTGAAGATGAAAAATGTCTATGGAAAAAAGGCGAGGACCGGCCTCTTTCACCCCAAAATCTATTATTTCGAAACTGGCGATCGGGCCGAAGCGATTGTCGGAAGCGCGAACTTCACCGGAGGCGGCCTCGGCCGCAATGTCGAGGCGGGAATCCACCTCGCGGGCGACGCCAAAGCCGATGTCTTCAAAAAATTGCGTAGCGAGTTGAAGACTTATCAACGCGGAGCCTTCGGCATTACCAATGAGATCGCGAAAGCCTATCGCCGACAGCATAAAATCGCATGCGCCAACCGCGGCCCAAAGGATCCCGCGCTGCCGACCGACAAGAAGGAGTGGGCGCGTGTCAATTCCGAGCTCGCGACGATGGAGTGGCGCACGTTCAGCAAGGCGGCCCGCGCCGAGGAATATTATGCCAAACGGATCAGGCTTCTCAACGACATGCGCGCGCGCCTCGAAGGCGCGAGGTCGCTGACCAATTTGAATTCTGCCGAATGGAAGGCGATCGCGGGCGTTATCGGCAAACGCGAACGCTTGGACGCAGAGCTTCCCGACCTCGATTGGGGCCTGTTCGGCTCGATGGGCGGAAGCGGCGAGTTCGCCAAACGGATTCGCCAGCAGAATGTAAAGCTCGCTGCAGCCTTCGATCTCGTCCCGCGCGCCGGCGAGGTCACGCACGAAGATTTCGGCCGATTTGTCGCGACCTTCCTCGAAGCGTTCGAAGGCGCGAGCCGCATCGGGGGCGTACCGACGGCGACGCGCCTCCTCGCCATGAAACGCCCCGATGCATTCGTCTGCGTCAATGACATGAACCGACGCGCCATCGCCGATGCGCTCGGCTTTTCCTATTCGACGCTCGGGCTCGACAATTATTGGGAGCGGGTGATCGAGCCCATACGCACCGCGCCCTGGTATAATGTGCCGCGCCCCGACGGACGCGATGGCGTCCTGTGGGATTATCGCGCGGCGATGCTCGACGCGCTCTATTATGATCCCGACGCCAAATCCTGAAATCACGACAAAGGCGCTGCCATGCGCAGCGATCTCCTCGTCGGCGAGCCAAGGCCAGGCAGGATCACCACCAGCCTGCGGCGCATCTCCCTTTTATCGCGCCGCCGTCTGGTCCTCCGGCGTGGCGCCAGCCGGCTGGCCAGCGGCGACGCTGGGTTCCAGCGCGCCAGCCTTTCCCGGCGCGGGCGCGGCAACGAGCCCTTCACCCCCTTTTTCGCCCGCCGTCTTTCCGGCAAGTCCTGCCCCGACCGCCGCGGACGACGCCGCAGGCGGAGCCGGCCTGCTCGCACAGGCGAACAGGAGAAGTAGGACGACGAGGATGAAGTAAAAGCCGCCGACCCAATATCTTACATTGTCGTAGCTTTTTATCGAGGCGTTGACCGGCGGGTCGCTCAGATCGTTCACTTCCTTCGGCGCGAGAACAAGGTTTAACTGCGACTTCCAGATATCGCGCGCTGCCTTCTGTTGATCGAACCAGCGCGCATTGATGCGCCATTGCATGACGTAGGAGAAAATCAGGAAGGCCGCGGCGCCGATCGCGAGGCCGCTGGCGATGAAGCTGTTTTCTGCCTTGCCCGCATCGGGAAATATCTTAAGCGCAAACGGCGTCGCGGCGACGGCGACATCCTTCCACATCGCGCCGATAAGATCTTGCGCGCGCTGGCTGATCTTCTGGGTCTCGTCGACGATCGACTTGCGCAGTTCGGCCAGCGCCTTGAGCGTCTCCTTGCTTCCCGCCTTCACATAGGCGCTATAGGCGCCCTTTGCCGATTCCAGACTGCCATGACCCAGGTCTTCGATTGCCGCCTTGCGGCCGGTTCGCGCCCATTCATTTGCAAGCAGCAGGTGGCGCGTGTCGGCGTCTCGCAGGCCTTCCGCATAGACCCAGACGGCGCCTTCGGCGACGCGGTCGAACAGCTTCGGCGCATTGTCGTCGTCGAGTTCGACCTTGCAAGCGGGCGGACCATTGAACGCGTAGAGGAGCTTTTCGTCTTCGATGCAGACCCGATCGGCGAGACTGGCGAGAAGCTTGCGCGCGGCAATCAGGCGCCAGGCGGCGAAGATATCGCTTTCTTCCTGCGGAGCCGCACGAAGCAGCCAGGGGCGAATATCCTGCGGCACGGCATTTTGCTGGGTGAAATCGCTGGCATAGATGCGCGGATCGGGGAGCTTTTCGGACGGGGCGAATTCGGCGGGCGGATCCGCGGTCCACGCCTCGAAACGCGTCCGGTAGGTTGCGAAGGTGCCGTCGGTGGGCATGGCGGCAACGCGCACATGGGCGACGTCGCCATGCGCTTCGACATTGTCGGGATAGCCGTCCGCGAAGAAAAGCAGGAGGACGTCATGCTCGACCTTTTTCGCAATCCGCACCTGGAATGTGTCACCGGCGGCAACGGGGCGGTCCGCATCGAGATCGCCGTCGCTGTCGCCGATCTTGACCGTGATGCCGGTTACGAAGGGCGGCGGCGAGCCCGCCAGCGAAAGCCATTCGGCACGCAAGGCAGCGTCGCCGAGGGCCGTCGCGAAACTCGCCGCATCGTCCCGTTCGTCGATCTCGCCCTGCGGCGCGGATCGAAGGATGAGATCAACCAGTTGGCTCGGGGTCGTCATAGGTCGTCTCGAGCCGGTCGTTGATGATGATCTGATTGCCTTCGACCTTGACCGCGCCGATCATTTCGGTCGGCACACGAATAAAGATCTTGTTGCGAGTGATGTAGCGCCGGCTGGCCGGACGTTTGACGTTCGAGGCATCGAGCGTCACGGGTGTGCCGTCGATCCGGGCGCGCCGGAGCGCATTATGATATTTGGCGACCAGCGGGTGATCGTCGGGCAGCTTCTGTCCCAGCACTGTGTCGAGGAAGGACTTCTGCTCGTCGACGCCGATCGAACCCCCGGCGGCGGCCGCGTCGTACGTGCGTTTCGTCATTTCGCGGAACACTTGCTCTGGAACGAGCTGCTTGTTTTCCAGGAAAAGGTCGCGCGTGACCTTCACCAGTGTCGAGGTGACGTCCGCATCCTCATGCACGCGCTTCGCCCCGAGGAACGTTTCGAAATAGCGCGCGACCTTTTGCTGGTTTCGCCGATCGAGCACGACGAGTTCGCCGCCACCATCTGTCAGCCGGATCAGCGCCGACTTCTGCAGTGCTTCCCGGTTCTGCACAAAGGTGCGCTCAAGCGCTTCGAGATTGACCTTCTTCCGGCCCTCTTCATCTTCCTCGAACGCGTAGCTGAGCACGGTTTCATCGTCATATTTGAGCAAGGCAAAACATTGATCGCCCGCCGCATCGATCTCGAACACGAGAAAGGCGCCGGCGGCCGCGCTTCCGCCATGATGCTGCTGGAAATCGTCGGCGAGCTTTTCGCTTTCCAGCTGGAAGCTCTTCGGATCGGCAGCGATGCGGGCAAGCCTCGTCCGCGTCGAGGAGGCATCGGAGAAAATATAGGGTATCCCGGCATTCACCGACAGGATGCGATCGAGGAAGAATTTCGCGAACTGCCCCGGGGCGAGTTCCTGGAGGAGAATGAGATCTTTGGTCTTATCGGGCCCAACCAGATGGAAGACCATCCGGCTGATTGTCAGTTTCGCACATTGCTCCTCGTCAAAAAACGCCATTCGGCCCTCCCCCGCGTGCGGCGCGGCTGCGGCCGCGCGCCATGTCGATTTTCCCCGCGCTCGTCTATCGTTGGCGGGGCCACCAATCAACGTCGCGAACCACCTATTTCCCTCACCTGGTCCGCAAAAGCCGTTAGCGAGGCTTGAACTTCGAACGGTATCAAACACTTGCAGAGTTTAATCCATTTTGGTGCAAGCAAGCACTAAACTTGCATCCGCGCAGGGTCCACGCCTGTCATCCCGAGGTCAAAGGCAGAGCATGGCTCGAATAGGAAAGGAACGCGGGCACGTCTTCGTCGGATGTTTTCGACACTCCCTCGCTCTCCCTTAGTAAATCCACCGACTTTGCACCCGCCTCAGCACGTACTCCCCGTAAGTCGGCCGTTCAGTCCAATATTTTCCTTTCAGCATATCGTCGTTCTTAAGGTAGTTCAGAACGGCGGCTCCACGATAAGGCATGCCCGAATTCCCTGGATTAACGCGATAGATATATTGCAACAGCGGAGCCTGCGCCTCGGCATCCATCTGGGCGGTAACCGACATCGTGTGCGACAGCGACTTCCCGGTTTGCACTTCGATACTGATTTTCAGCAACGACTGTTTGATTGTCGCACGGCCGGAAGCAGTGCCGTCGCCAAATTGCCCATGATAGGTTAGTTCGAACTCCCATTCGCCGGATAAGTCGGGGAAAATATTCTCGCTCAGCCAAGGCGCTTTCTTCCAAATTGTGCGCCAACCGATGCTGAAAAAGTAGATGATGACGAGATTTAATGCGGTGCCCCCGCTAATTGCCCAACTGGCTATCGTGAGCGCGTCATGGCGTCCGCCAGTGTACCACCAGAAGATGGAACCGATAAATGCGAGGCAGACCCCGTAAGCGATCGCGATATAGGTCACGATCCTCGTGACAGGTAGAACGGTCAGCACGCCAGATCTGTCCGATGAACGACCTTGCCATCGGCGAAGATCACGATGCCATGCGCTGGCGTGGCAATTGCGCTCATCAGAACGACCGGCAGCTTCGATCCGAAGAGGGCCGCGAGATATCTGCCGCCGATTGGCTTCACGCGATCAAATTCGAGGTTCGGCACGATCGGCGGTGAAAAATATTGTGAAAGACGGGTCACGCGGAAGTCCGCCGACAGAATATGAAACCCGTCGTGGAGCGGGCCGCCGACCACGGAAATTTCACCCAGGACTTCGGCTACGCCTGCCTTGGCGACGGCCGCAAGATCGGGGCGCAGGGGAAAGAGCGGCAGATTGTCCGGCGCATCGCTGACCAGCACGCCGAGCCCGGAAAATTGGAAGCCTGCGACCTTGGCGGCAGAACGCAGTATATTCGAGAGATCGCGGACGCGAGCGCTCCGTGCTTCAAGCTGTTCCGCCATCGTTCCCCCTATCGTAGCAGCCACCGTGTCATCAGTTTAGCGCCCCTCCGCAAACAGGAAATAGTCTTGGCCCTCCTCGACCATTTCGAGGCGTACGCCAAAGCGAATTCCTCTCCGCACGGCGAGAAAGACCTCTTCGCCAATGACCGGGCGCCCGACAGCCTGCGCCAAGGTCTTCCAAGCCTTGCGATCGGTGGCAGAGGGTGTCGACCAGCGCGAGGCTTTCGAGCCGCACGAGGCGACCGATGAAGCAACACGATGCGTGAGGTCGGTGATCTCGGTCTCAGGAAGCCGCCGGTTTCCTTTTGGCGCGCTAGTCACGAGCAGGTGTCACGCCGTGACGCCTCCCATCACGCTTCACCGTGGCCTCCCAATCGATCCTCACGGTGCGCATCAAGGGATGGGGGCGCCCAAACGCCCAGTCGCCAACATGGTTTACGGCGAGGCCCGCTGCGATCGTCGGGGCGGCCGGGCCATAGGGCGTGAAAGCGGCCTCACCGCATGGCTGAACGGGGTCCGCTGGCGCCTCCTTCAAAGGATCGAAGCGCCCGCGATCGCGCAGGTCGGGCTGCAGGCAGCGATAGCAGGCAAAGTCGTCGCCGGTCGATTTGGCCATCATGAAGGATTGTACCGCTGCTCCGGGGCCGGCGACCCAGCAGAACAGCAGGTCCGGCCGCACCTCGGCGGCGCGCGCGCGCCCGATCCACCAGGCATTCAACCATTCGCTGAACGCCTGTTCGCCGGTTGCATCGATGACGAGGTCCGCATCAACAAGCAGCGACGGATTCTGGTGCGCCTCGCCCACGAAGGGCTTGACGACGACACCAGGAAAGTCACGCCCCAACATCTCGGCGCACGCCACCACCTTATGCCGCGCGTAAGCCTCTCGACCTAGCTGGTGGCGCCGGATGTTCGTAGCGTCGAGGCGATCAGCATCAATCAGGTTGAGCCGACCGCCGCCGATTCCAGCTCCCATCTGAACCAGCATCCGCGCCAGATAGCCACCGATCGCGCCGCATCCCACTACTACGATCTTCTTGCTCGACAGCGGCGGAATACCATCGACGCCGTTTGCCCCGAGGATCGCGACGAGATCCATCGCACGGACTCGTAATCTCTCGATCTTGAAGGCGCGGGCTGCCGGAGTGCGAAGGAGCCGACGACGGCCCGCGCCCTTGTCGAACGCTCCTTGGGATTTCGCGCTTGCGGCCGGGACCGTCACGGCCACAGCAATGGCCCCATTAGGCGCCCGGATAACCACCGTCGGGTTTTTGGCCGATAGCCCAGCCAAGGCATTCGTAAGTCGCTCGTCGAGGCCCGGATCCCAGAACGCTGCCCAATCTACGAATTCGCCCCAAGTTTCCGGCTTCGCTTGGTGGGCTTCGAATGACAGGCGGCTAGCCGTCGTTACTTCGGCGAAATTGGCCGCTTCTGTCATAGCCGCTGCGCGATCCGCGTCTCCTTCCGACGCAGGATCAGGGATGTAGGTCGACGACCAGTACGACGGGAACTCCTCAGCTATTTCGTCGGTGCCGGCCTTGGTCATGCCGCGCTCCAGCACTTCCTTTGCGCGCGCGATAAGCCCGCGCACAAGTTCGGGAGCTTTTTCGCGATCAAAGACGAAGACACTGCGGTCAACCACGCACAGTTCGAGGGCATCATCGACATGCGGGACGACCTTGCGGCCCAGCATCGATATATCGGTGAGGAAGGCTCGCGGTCCCTCGGCGAGGGTCAAGTCTTCGAAGCGCAGAATGAGCGGCACCGACTTTCCGCGCACGATCACGCTACCTTCGAGGCGTACGCCGGCCCCCTCGAGCCTCATTAGAAAGCCATCGTCGCGGGCCGCCTCAAGGATCGGCTGAAAGACCTGCACGACTATCCCGATTTGGTCCGAGGCACCATCGGCTCGGGCTGACGCGCAGGCGCGACGCTGCGCACCACATCAGCGGCAACAGACATGGAAATCAGTGCCTCATCCGTCGGAACACGCGGACCAAGCGCGCGCTTTGCATGATCTAGGGCGATCGCTTTGTGATAAGTGCCGTCGGTAGCCGCCGCGAGCTGATCGGCAATCGCGCTGAAGAAATCGCGCACCTTGACGCGATAGGCATCATCCCAGCCTAGGCAGAGATATTTGGAACGGTCACCCGGAAAGACCGGATTCTCGACAGGCGCATGGACCTTGCGCGCCATTTCGCGCGCCACCCTGATCATCGCGAGATCGAGACGATTCTCGTCGATCCGGCCGATTACCTCGACCGCGCGGACGACGCTGGCCATGATGCAAATGGAGCTCAGACCGTGGTCGAAGTTCGCGTCGCGAGCCCCTTTGAAGCAACGCGACAGCTCACGCACGGGTCCGAATATCCCCTGCGCATTATTGAACCAAGTCTCGAGCCGCCGCGGATCAGATTCAATCCACCCGTCGCGGCGGTGTGCCAAAATGATCTCGGCGTGCTTCAGCTGGCGGTAGATTTGATCGTCGAGTTCTCGAGAATCTCTTATTTCAATCGACTTCTGAAGCGAATTGGCTGACGCGAAGCTGATCAACTGCTCGAATGCGTCGTCGCGGATGGCGTAGAGCGGAAGATCGATGTGAAGGCGATCGTTGATGCCCACCCGCACGCAGCTATTCTTTGGTTTCCGGCCCGGGTTCAGTGTCCACCCCTCTTCGGCGCAAAGAGGCGCGAGCGCCCGCTCTACGAGCCGAAAATAGGCGGCCGAAGCAATCGTCGGCCGCGCCGATCCGTTAACCATAACAAAGGACAAAGGTAGGAACACCCCGTCATCTTGATCGATCTGCTGGTCGGGGGGGTACTGGCAATCATTGGCCGTGTGATAGGCGAAGCTACCTTGGATGCGGAACTTCGGGGCGGGTAGCCGGAAGTCGAACCCGGTGCTCGCGACGGCCGAGTCGCGCAGTTCGATACGGGTCACAAAATCCTCCCAGTGCCGAAAGGCGTCTCGGAGGGTGTCCCGAATTTTTTCCCGCGCCACAGAGAGTTGGCTGCGGTCATCCCTCTCGACGCGAATTGCATGGAGATATCCGGCGTCGGTCCCTATCAGTCTGTGCAAGTTCAACTTTGTCGACATGGCGTAATCCTTTGGGATTATGCTTAACACGACTTCGCCGCATTGGGAACAATGCGCGAACATGGATAGAGGGACAGAGCCCTGATTTTCGCACTCACCCGGTCCGGAGCGATCAAACTGATCGCCACTGTTATCGTCCTGATCATCTGCGCGATGTTGCTAATTGAAAACCTGTCAGCGCTCGAAGTCTGGGAGGCGCGCGGGACCGTGATCGTGGGCGTGAACATCCTTGTTCTGGCGATGTGTCATCCAGCCGTCTATGGCGTCATTCATCGCATCACACTCGCGGACTTTTGGCTGTTCCCGCGGCTGGACGGTGACTGGGATGCAGAAATCTCGTCGAACTGGCCAAGGATTCGACGAACCTATGAGGCTGCCCGCAGCAAAAAGGAGCAATTCGACGCGATGTCCGACCCGCTCGGTCCTACCGATGAAACAGACCGGGTCACCAAGGCGAAGGTGACGATCAAATCGAGCCTTTTGACGATAGAGATGCGGCTGGAACCAGAGAATTCGAAGCGCAACAGTACGACGAGGTTCGTCCGTCCGCTTTGGAACCCGCCCCTGCAGCCCGAGCTTACCTATGTCTTCCAGCAAGTCGATCCTAACCCGGTTGCTGTGACTGACGAACCCGAACATTTCGGCGCAGGCCTGCTTCACTATGATGCAGTGTCGAAATCGCTAGTCGGGCAATATTGGACGCAGCGCGCCGAACGGTCGGGGTTCAACACTGCCGGCAGGATCATGTTGACGCCGACCGGCAAAGCCTGATTCTAGTCTCGGTCACTTATCTGCTGGTCTGCCCGCCATGCGGAAGAGAAGGATTCATTCGGGGCCCATCTCTTTTCAAGTGCGTGCGTCGACGCAACGTCCGCTTTAGAGCGGTTTTCGACCGTTTTGAATCGCTGAGGGATTTCCCTCTGGTCTGATTTGTGATTCAGAATCTGTGCTGGTGAAGGAGGCCGGCATGGATGGGTCACGCTCTGTCGATGGATTTGCGCACGCGGCTTCTGGCGGCGATTGATGGCGGGCTGAGTTGCCGAGGAGCGGCGGCGCGCTTTGGGGTTGCGCCATCGACAGCCATTCGCTGGCAGGCGCAGCGTCTGGAAACCGGCAGCTTCGCTCCCAAGCCGCAAGGCGGCGACATGCGATCCCGCCGAGTGGAGGAGCGGGCGGTCGACATTCTGGCCTTGTGGGAGGCGCGCAAGGACATCTCGCTCGAAGAGCTGCGCATTGCCTTGTCCGAAGCGGGCCTGACAGTGTCAGTTGCCGGACTGCACCGCTTCTTCGCGCGGCGGGGCATGACGCGCAAAAAGACTGGGCATGCCATCGAGCAAGACCGCCCCGACGTCCTGAGGCAGCGCCACGACTGGTTCGAGAACCAGGTCGATCTGGAGCCGGAACGCCTAGTGTTCATCGACGAGACGTGGACCGCCACCAACATGACCCGCAGCCACGGCCGTTGCGCTAGAGGCGAGCGGTTGCGGATGGGATACCCGCATGGCCATCGCAAGACCACCACGCTCGTCGCGGGCCTCCGCATGAGCGGCATGGTCGCGCCGATGGTGCTGGACGGCCCGATCAACGGGGACTGGTTCGAAGCCTATGTTGCGCAGGTTCTCGTGCCGGAACTGCGGCCTGGGGACATCGTCATCATGGACAATCTCTCGAGCCACAAGCGACCTGCGGTCCGTGAGCGGATCGAGGCGGCAGGGGCAACGTTGCGCTTCCTGCCGCCCTATAGTCCCGACTTCAACCCGATCGAGAAGGCCTTTTCCCGCCTCAAGGCCATGCTCCGAAAAGCAGGCGAGCGCACCGTTAGCGGCCTGTGGGGCCTCATCGGCAGGCTCGTCGACATCTTCCAGCCCGCCGAATGTGCCAACTACTTCAGCTCGTGCGGCTATGATCCAGACTGATCGAAAACCGCTCTAAGGGTTAATCTTGCGCCCATGCGAATGGCCGACTTCGGGCGCGAAGAAGTCATTCTGATTACCTATCGCGAAATCTTGTCTCGCATCGGAATAGGGATGCGACGACGGAATAGGCGCGTCGCCCTGGCATTTCCCTTTCAAAGAGGCCGATTGCTACCAGGATGATGTCCGTTCTCCTTTCCACTGAGCCTTCCAGCGATCGAATTGTGGAAGAAGGGCGGCGGGCAGGCTGGAGACAAACGCCTTGTCCATTGGATAGTGAGGCATCGCCTCCGCAACGGCGTCGAGCAGCAGCATGCCCTGCTTCTCATCCTTAGGCCGCTTGAGCGGATTCCGACCAGCCTTCTCAGCCATCCAGAGCTTGTGTAACGCGAAATACCGTGGGTCGGGGGCCACGATACGCGCCGGCGCGTTGTCACGAGCGATGACGACATGATCAACCTGTCGTCCCAGCAGCAGCCATTCTTGCTCTGGGAGAGGGATTGGTTTGGGCTGATCCTTGCGAAACATCCCGTCGATCGTGCTGGGGGCGGCCAGGATCTCGACTTCATAGGCCTTGGCGTTGCGTGCCTGAAATTGGCGTTCGGTGTTGACGGTATAGGTCCGGTCGACAGCCTTCAGCATCATCCAGATCGACGATAGCTCGTCAGCAGGGGGCACGGCCGTCCATGCAAGATCAAAGTCGAGTGTTTCCTCCGGAACGTCGCGGATCGCGCCGCCCGCTTCGATATGATAGGCGGGCATTGCGTTCGTGCCGACCACCATGAGGTGGCTGCCGAGAAGGCAGCGTCGATCAGCTTCGCGCAGGATTTTTCCTGCTTCCGGATCGAGCATCGGTAATTGGAGTGAGCGATAGATGCGCGCGCGCTCGGCGAGCATGGTTCGGCTGGACTCTATGCGCGCTTTGACCTCCTCCTTGTCGCTCTTGTAGGCATTGAATCGCGCCTGCTTCTCTTCGTCCAACCGACCGAGGCTCTTCATATTGCCTTCCCGATCGGTGAGCTCATAGAGATAAGCGTTTCCAGACACTTCCTTGATGCGCAGGTTATATGGCATTTCGGCGAGCGCGCGCTCGGCGTCGCGCCATACCTCATATTGCTGGCGAATATTGATCAGGTTTCGCGCCTGTTCATCGCTGAACGGAGTGACAGCTTTCATATTACCCTGCTTTTTCTATTATTCATTATATGCAGGGTAAAACAGCATTTTTCAAGAGATTACCCTGCAATTGCAAATTTGTATCGAAAAGAAGGGTAAATCCGTATTTGCTCACTGGGCTTTCGATCTCGAAAAAAATATGCGGCGGCTGGCAGGGGTATGTTGCACATCGCCCACTGTCGAGGTTGAGGCGCAAACCAAGCGTAGAATCATGACTCTTCGAAGAGCGCTTTAACCTCGCTGCGTCGTGCTGCGTTATCGCGCGCCATAACGGTAATATG
Source organism: Sphingopyxis sp. 550B (assembly GCF_057401805.1). Lineage (NCBI taxonomy): Bacteria > Pseudomonadati > Pseudomonadota > Alphaproteobacteria > Sphingomonadales > Sphingopyxidaceae > Sphingopyxis > Sphingopyxis sp. 550B. The sequence goes on from NZ_CM171610.1 coordinate 2,591,973, forward strand.
CGATTTTTCCCGTCGGGCTGATTTTGGGGTCTGGCGGCGCCCCCCGGTGCCGCCGGGAGACTCTCGTGACCCCTACCAAGCTGCTGATCGGCCAAATCCTTGTCGTTTTCGCGATCGTCATCGCGGGTGTGTGGGCCGCTACCCAATGGTGCGCGGCGCAGCTCGGCTATCAGCCGCAGCTTGGTCCGGCCTGGTTCGTCTTGTTCGACACGAACGTCGTAAGCGGAGGCGTGACCCCACCTTGCGGGAGTGACGCGCAGCGCCGAGTGTCCGCGCCCTGATCGTGGGGTAGGAAGCTGGTGCTATGACGATGCCATATGATGATGCTGGCACCAGCGGGGTTCAGCGCTTCGAGGTTTTCACCGGTAGGGGCAAGCGGCGGGATTGGCCGCCAGAGTTGAAGGCCTCGATCGTTGCGGAGAGCTTTTCGGGTCACGAGACGGTCTGTGCGGTGGCGCGTCGGCATGGCTTGAGCCCCACGCAGTTGTTCAACTGGCGCCGCGATCTGCGCAAGCGCCTGGAAGGCCGGGCCTGACGTTGCCGACGGCGGCTCCCGCCTTCGTCCCTGCTGTGATCGATCCGCTGCCCGCGAGCGATCCACATCCAGCTGTCAAGCATTCCGCGAAGCGGCGGCGTCCCAGGCAAGTGCGGTCGAGCTGGAGATCGACGGCGTGGCGGTGAGGATCGGCCGAGGCGCCGATGTCGGCGTGATTGCCGCGGTAATCGAAGCACTCAAGGCCACGCGATGATCGGCCCCGGTGCCGGCGCGCGCGTGATGGTCGCAACGCGTCCCGTGGATTTCCGCAAGGGGCCCGACGCGCTCGCCGCGCTGGTCGCCGCCGAGTATGGCGGCGATCCCCGGTCGGGCGTGATCTATGTGTTCCGGGCGAAGCGCAGCGACCGGATCAAGCTGGTCTGGTGGGACGGCACGGGACTCTGCCTGATGGCCAAGAAGCTGGAGTCCGGCGGCTTCAAGTGGCCGGGCATCCAGGACGGTGTCATGCGCCTCACGGCCGCGCAGCTCGGGGCTCTTCTGGAGGGACTGGACTGGCGCCGCGTCCATGGCGGGCGCCGGCCACAGGCACCGCAGATTGCTGGTTGACGGGGCGTTCTTCCGCTGATTCACTGCTCCCATGCTCGTGGAAGCGGACCTGCCGGATGATGTTGACGCGCTCCGCGCGCTCGTCCTCGAACAGGCCCGCAAGCTCGAGAGTGCCGGTGCGGAAGTCGAACGTCTGAGGGCGATCCTCGAGGCGTTTCGGCGCCACCGGTTCGGCCGCCGTTCCGAACAGCTCGATCCCGATCAGCTGCAACTGGGTCTCGAGGATGTCGAGGCGGCGCTCGCCGAGGCCGAGGTCGCCGCCGAAGCGAAGGCCGGAAGGCCTCACAGCGATCGGGTGCGCAAGACCAACCGCGGTTCGCTGCCGTCGCATCTCGAACGGATCGAGCAGGTCGTGGATATCGAGGATAAGGCCTGCCCCTGCTGCGGCGGTGCGCTCCACCAGATCGGCGAGGATGTCGCCGAGCGTCTCGATGTCGTGCCGACCACCTTCCGCGTCCTGGTCACGCGCCGACCGCGCTACGGCTGCCGCGCGTGCGAGGGCACGGTCGTGCAGGCTCCCGCACCGCCGCGTATCGTCGAAGGCGGCATTCCGACTGAGGCGCTGATCGCCCAAGTGCTGGTATCCAAGTATGCGGATCATCTGCCGCTTTACCGGCAAGCCCAGATCTACGCCCGACAGGGCATCCGGCTCGATCGATCCACCCGGCCGATTGGGTCGGCCGAGCAGCATGGTATCTACGCCCCTTGCGTGACCATATCCTCGAACAGCTTCGCCGGTCCGAGCGGCTGTTCGCCGACGAGACGACGGCGCCGGTGCTCGATCCCGGGCGCGGGCGGACCAAGACCGGGCAACTCTGGGCCTATGCCCGCGATGACCGGCCATGGGGCGGCAGCGATCCACCGATCGTCGCCTATGTCTATGCTCCGGATCGCAAGGCCGAGCGTCCTCACGCGCATCTTGGCGATTTCGCGGGCATCCTGCAGGTCGACGGCTATGGCGGCTACACCGCGCTCGCCCGGCGGCGACAGCAGATCCGGCTCGCTTTCTGCTGGGCGCACGTGCGCCGCAAGTTCTACGATCTCGCCGACACGTCGCCGGTCTCCACCGAGGCGCTGCGCCGCATCGCCTTGCTCTATGCCATCGAGGACGACGTACGCGGTTCATCCGCCGAGCGGCGCCGCGCCGTCCGGGCCGAGCGCAGCCGCGCCATCGTCGACGATCTTCACCAGTATCTTGTCGCCCGCGGCCGCCGGTCAGCGCCAAAAGCAAGCTTGGCGAGGCGATCCGCTATGCACTCACCCGCTGGGACGGCCTCGTGCGATTCCTCGACGATGGACGCATCGACCTCGACTCCAATACCGTCGAACGGTCGATCAGGCCGCTGGCTCTCAATCGCAAAAACGCCCTGTTTGCCGGCTCCGACGAGGGCGGAGATAACTGGGCCGTCATCGCGACCCTCATCGAATGCTGCAAGCTGGGCGCCATCAACCCCCACGCGTGGCTGACCGACACGCTCACCAGCCTTGCCAACGGTCATCCCATCCAAAGCGTCGGCGATCTCATGCCCTGGTTCGACGTGGCCTGAAAACACCGGTTACCGAACGTCTATCGCCCGTGGTCCATCTTTCCATGGTGGTATCACTACGACGCCTACGCGCCGGAGATATTCGATCGCGCGGGGATGATCGCCGGGGCGAGTGGGTTTCTGGGTTGCGCATCGGCCATCGTCGGATCGCTCTGGCGGGCGCGGCAATCGCGCCATGTCACCACCTATGGCTCCGCCCGCTGGGCGACCACGCGAGAGATCAGCCGCGCCGGCCTGTTCCACGATGCGGGCGTGTTCCTCGGCCGCAAGCGCGGACGCTATCTGCGCCATGATGGCCCCGAGCATGTTATGGCTTTCGCCCCAACGCGCAGCGGCAAGGGCGTTGGGCTCGTCATCCCGACGCTGCTGAGTTGGACCCGTTCGGCGGTCATCCACGACATCAAGGGTGAGAACTGGCAGCTTACCGCAGGCTGGCGAGCGCAGTTTAGTCACGTGCTGCTGTTCAATCCGACCGATCCTCGGTCCGCCAAATATAACCCCCTGTTGGAAGTCCGTCGCGGCGATAACGAGGTTCGCGACGTTCAGAATATCGCCGATATTTTGGTCGACCCCGAAGGCGCGCTCGAACGTCGAAATCACTGGGAAAAAACCTCCCACAGTCTGCTGGTCGGCGCGATCCTCCACATCCTTTATGCGGAGGAGGAAAAGACGCTCGCGCGCGTCGCGACCTTCCTGTCCGATCCGCAGCGCCCGTTCACCGCGACGCTGCGCCGGATGATGACGACCAATCATCTCGGCACCAAGGAAGCGCCACAGGTTCACCCGGTCGTCGCATCGGCGGCGCGCGAGGTTCTGAACAAATCGGAGAACGAGCGCAGCGGCGTCCTCTCCACCGCGATGTCGTTTCTTGGTCTCTATCGCGACCCGACCGTCGCGGCGGTCACATCGCGCTGCGACTGGCGCATCGCCGATCTTGTCGAGGCCGACCATCCTGCCTCGCTCTATCTGGTCATTCCGCCGTCGGATATTTCGCGGACAAAGCCTCTCGTTCGCCTCGTTCTCAATCAAATCGGGCGTCGGCTGACCGAGAAGCTCGACGCTGACCCAACGCAGGGGCGCAAGCATCAGCTTTTGATGATGCTCGATGAGTTCCCGGCGCTGGGCCGTCTGGACTTCTTCGAGAGTTCGCTTGCCTTCATGGCCGGCTACGGCGTCCGCGCTTTCCTGATCGCCCAGTCGCTCAATCAAATCGAAAAGGCATACGGCGAGCATAATAGCATTATCGACAACTGCCACGTCCGCATTGCCTTCGCGACCAACGACGAGCGGACCGGCGGCCGCATTTCCAATGCGCTCGGGGTCGCCACCGAACAGCGCGCGATGCGGAACTATGCGGGCCATCGCCTCGCGCCCTGGCTCGCGCATGTCATGGTCAGCCGGCAGGAGACGGCGCGCCCGCTTTTGACGCAGGGCGAGGTGATGCAGCTTCCGCCCGCTGATGAACTGGTGCTGGTGTCGGGTATGGCGCCGATCCGGGCGAAGAAGCTGCAATATTACAAGGATGCCAATTTCCGCTCGCGGCTCGTGCCGCCGCCCGCGCTTGCGATCGGCGACTATCCCGACCGCCCGCAGGGCCGTCCCGACGGCTGGACCGGGCTGGTCAGCGCGCCGGATAACCGGCTCGGCAAGGCCGACGAGGACAGCGGCGCGGACGAGGACGGCGGGTTGCAGCAGCAGCGGCATCCTTCGATCGACGAAACGCCGCCGCAGGCCGAACCCGCGATGCAACTCGAACTGCCAGACCTCGAACGCGACGACTCCGACGCGGCGGCCGACAAGCGTGTCATGGACCGCGTTCGCGCTTCGCTGGTCCGCGGCCATGCGATGAATCAATCGCAATCCCAAGACCTGTTGCCGGGGCTATAGGCGATGAAGGTCCGGCAGAATCTCTATATCGACAGTGACTTGAGCGATGCGCTCGACGCGCTGGTGATCCGGCGCGGCGGCAACAAGTCGCGGATCGTCAACGAGGCGCTGCGAGATTGGCTGGCGCGCCGCGCAACCAAGGAGGTCGATGACCTTCTGAAAGTCCGGCTCGATCGCATATCGCGCGAGGTCGCGGCGGGCCGCCGCGACATGGAGGTGGTGCTTGAGGCGTTGGCGCTGTTCGTGCGCTACCAGCTCACCGTCACCGCGCCGCTCCCCGAAGCCGACGCCGCCGCGCTTGCGACCGGCAATCAGCGTTTCGAGCGATTTATCGCCCAGCTTGGCCGCCAGATCGCGGGCGGCAAGCGGACACTTGACACCCAGAACATCACCGAGGCACTGCCATGACCGACGCGCTTTCCGACGCCAATAATTCCTCTGGGCGCCGCCGCGCGATGCTGCGCACGGCGATGGGGCCAGGCATCGCGGCGGCGCTGTCCGACCCCGCGGTTATCGAGATCATGGTGAACCCCGACGGGGTGCTTCGGCTCGACCGGCTCGGCGAAGGCCGGATCGACACCGGCACGCGCTACGACCCGGCGCAGATCGAGCGCATCATTCGCCTGGTCGCGAGCCACGCGCGGACCGAGGCCCATGCGGCAGCACCTATCATATCGGCCGAACTGCCCCCGCACGGCGAAGGCGCGGGCGAAAGGTTCGAGGGCGTCTTGCCGCCCGTCAGCCTCGCGCCTTGCTTCTCGATCCGAAAGCCCGCCGCGCGCATCTATACGCTGCTCGACTATGTGAAGGACAGCATCATGCCCGCCGACACGGCGCGGCTCTTGTCGATGGCGGTTGTCGAGCGCCGCAATATCCTTGTCGCGGGCGGCACCTCATCGGGCAAGACGACGCTTGCCAACGCGCTGCTCGCGGAAATGGCGGGCCTCGACGAGCGCGTTATCATCATCGAGGACACGCGCGAACTGCAATGCGCCGCGTCCGATGTGGTTGCGCTTCGCACCCGCGCGATCGGCCCGAGCGGAACCGGCGCTGTCACGATGGCCGACCTTGTGCGCTCGACGCTGCGCCTTCGGCCCGACCGCATCATTGTCGGCGAGGTGCGCGGGCGCGAGGCGCTGGACATGCTCAAGGCCTGGAACACCGGCCACCCCGGGGGCATCGCGACGGTCCACGCGAACAGCGCGGGCGCCGCGCTCTATCGGCTCGAACAGCTTGTTCAGGAAAGCGTCGTCACCGTCCCGCGTCGGCTGATCGCCGAGGCGATCGACATGATCGTGTTCATATCCGGTCGCGGTCTCGCGCGCCGCGTCGATGGCGCCGTGCGCGTCACCGGCCTCGACGCGCAGGGCGGTTACGCCGTTCGCGACCTCACCCCCGACACCGCCATCTTTGAAGGAGAATGACATGCGCCTGTCCCGCGTCCGCCAGCCCCATAAGATCGTAACCGCCGCCGCTGCCGCCATGCTCGGCCTTTCTGTCACCGCCGCCGCGCAGGCCGCCGGGTCGGGGATGCCGTGGGAGGAACCGTTGCAGCAGGTTTTGGAATCGGTTCAAGGCCCGGTCGCCAAGATCGTCGCTGTCATCATCATTATCGTGACGGGCCTCACCTTGGCTTTCGGCGAGACGGCGGGCGGCTTCCGCCGTCTGATCCAGATCATTTTCGGTCTGTCGATCGCTTTCGCGGCGTCGAGCTTCTTCCTGTCCTTCTTCTCCTTCGGCGGCGGGGCGTTGATCGCATGATCGGCGCAGGCTCGCATATCGAAGGCTTCGAGGCGCCGATGCACCGCGCCTTGGCCGAACCCCTCCTGCTCGGCGGTGCGCCGCGCGCCATCGCGATCGTCAATGGCACGATCGCCGCCGCGCTTGGCCTCGGCTTGCAGCAATGGATTGCCGGGCTGGTGATGTGGGCGGCGGGCCACACGCTCGCGGTGTTCGCCGCGAAGCGTGACCCCGACTTTGCGCCCGTCCTCGCTCGCCACCTTCGCCAGCGGGGGTATCTGACATGCTGAACCTGCGCGAATATCGCAATCGCGCCGACCGGCTTGCCGACCATCTGCCTTGGGCGGCGCTCGTCGCCCCCGGCGTTGTGCTGAACAAGGACGGCAGCTTTCAGCGCACCTTGCGCTTTCGCGGTCCCGACCTTGAAAGCGCGACGGAGGCGGAACTGGTCGCGGCCTGCGCGCGGGCGAATAATGTCCTCAAGCGTTTCGGGTCGGGCTGGGCCTTGCACTTCGAGGCCGAGCGTCGCGAGGCGCTGGGCTATCCCGACAGCGACTTTCCCGATGCCGCGTCATGGCTGGTCGATCAGGAGCGCGCGGCGACCTTCGAGAGCGCGGGCGCGCATTTCGAGAGCCTCTATTATGCGACGCTGACCTTCCTTCCGCCGCCCGATCAGGCCGACACGGCGGGCCGCGCGCTGGTCGAACGCAGCGACGATGTGAAGGGACGCGATTGGCGGCAGGCGCTCGCCGGCTTCATCGCCGAGACAGATAGGGCGCTTGATCTCTTTTCCGGCTTCATGCCGGAGGTGCGCGCGCTCGACGATAGCGAGGCGCTGACCTTCCTCCACGGCACCATATCGACGCGGCGCCATGCCGTCGCGGTCCCCGAAACCCCCATGTATCTCGACGCGATACTGACCGACACGCCGCTGACCGGCGGCCTCGAACCGATGCTGGGCGATCAGCATTTGCGGACGCTGACCATAATGGGCTTCCCGAACGTCAGTCGCCCCGGAATCCTCGACGCGCTCAATCACGAAGATTTCGGCTATCGCTGGGTGACGAGATTCCTTGCACTCGACAAGCCCGACGCGACCAAGGCACTCACCAAACTGCGCCGCCAGTGGTTCAACAAGCGCAAGTCGGTGACGGCCTTGCTCCGCGAGGTCATCTATAATCAGCCCGTCCAGCTTCTCGACAGCGATGCCGACAACAAGGTGGTCGATGCCGACCTGGCGTTGCAGGCGCTCGGCGGCGATCATGTCGCCTTCGGTTATCTGACAACGACGATCACTGTTGCCGACACCGACCGGAGCCGTGTCGAAGAGAAGGTGCGCGCGGTCGAGCGCATCGTCAACGGGCTCGGGTTCACTTGCATCCGTGAAACCGTCAACGCTGTGGAGGCGTGGCTGAGTTCGCTGCCCGGTCACGTTTACGCCAACGTCCGGCAACCGATCGTCCACACGCTCAATCTCGCGCACTTGATGCCGCTGTCCAGCGTTTGGGCGGGACCGGCGCGCAACACACACCTCGATGGCCCACCGCTTCTCTATGCCGAAACCAGCGGATCGACGCCGTTCCGGCTGTCCACCCATGTCGGCGATGTCGGCCACATGCTCATTGTTGGCCCGACCGGTGCTGGGAAATCGGTGCTGCTCGCATTGCTGGCGCTCCAATTTCGGCGCTACTCGGATTCCCAAGTCTATATCTTCGACAAGGGCTTTTCGGCGCGCGCCGCGGTGCTGGCGATGGGCGGCGCGCATCATGCGCTCGGCCTTGGCGGCGAGGACGACGCGGGCGGTAGCGGGGGTGGCCGTGCTATCGCCTTCCAGCCCTTGCACCATATCGACCGCGCCGGCGAACGGGCGTGGGCGGCCGAATGGATTGGCGCCTTGCTGGCCCATGAAATGATCGTGGTCACGCCGGAGGTCAAGGAAGCTGTCTGGTCGGCGCTGACCAATCTCGCCGCCGCGCCGGTCGAGGAACGAACGCTGACCGGATTGTCGCTGCTCTTGCAGTCGGCGCCGCTGCGTGTCGCCCTCGCGCCCTATACGCTCGAAGGGCCATTCGGGCGACTGCTCGATGCCGCTGAGGACGACCTTGCGATTGCCGATGTTCAGTGCTTCGAGACCGAGGCGTTGATGGGGCAAGCGGGCGTCGTCGCGCCGGTGCTGACCTATTTGTTCCATAGGCTCGAAGAGAGGTTCACCGGGCGGCCGACGCTGCTCATTCTCGATGAAGCCTGGGTGTTTCTCGACCATCCCCTGTTCGCGGCGCGTATCCGCGAATGGCTGAAGGTTCTTCGCAAGAAGAATGTCGCCGTGGTGTTCGCGACGCAATCGCTAACCGACATCGCGGATTCGACGATTGCGCCCGCGATCATCGAATCCTGCCCGCAGCGGATATTGCTTCCCAATGACCGCGCCATCGAGCCGCAGAGCCAAGCCGCCTATGTGCGCTTCGGCCTCAACGTGCGGCAAATAGAGCTTGTCAGCCGCGCCGTGCCCAAGCGGCAATATTATCTGCAATCGGCGCGCGGCAATCGGCTGTTCGAGCTGGGGCTAGGTCCGGTCGCGCTCGCGCTGTGCGGCGCGTCCGATCCTGACACACAGAAGCGCATCGACGCGATCCTCTCGAAAATCGACCCGCTCGATCTGGGGTGGCGCGACCCGACCGCGTTCGCGCGGGCCTTTCTCGCCGACGCCGGTCTCGAGTGGGCCGCGGACCTGCTCGCCGATTTTTCCAACCCCCAAGCCCCCCTGAAGGAGACAAGTGATGCGCATTCCCCTCAATGACCACATCGTCACCGGCCTGCTCGGCCTCGGTGCCATCGGCTCATTTGCAATCGCCATCGCCATTCCGGTCCCGCCGGCATCGGCTCAGATCAGCGTATTCGACCCGACCAATTATTCGCAGAACCTGCTCACCGCCGCGCGCACGCTCCAGCAGATCAATCAGCAAATCCAGTCGCTCCAGAACGAGGCCCAGATGCTCGTCAATCAGGGGAAGAATCTGGCGCGTATCGACTTCCCGCAGCTCGACCGGCTTCGTCAGACCCTCGGCGAGATCGACAAGCTCATGGGGCAAGCGCAGGGCATCGACTTCCGCGTCGATCAACTGGGCGAGCAGTTTATGCGGCAGTTCCCGAGCAGCGTTGGCGAAGTGATGAAACGCGACCAACGCATCGCGGCGGCGAAGCAACGGCTCGACAACGAGATGGCCGCGTTCCGGCATACGATGGAAGTGCAAAGCGGTATCGTCGAAAATGTCCGCGACGACGCTCAGGCGCTCAGCGAGATCGTCGCCAAAAGCCAGGGCGCCGAAGGATCGTTGCAGGCCCAGCAGGCGACGAACCAGCTTCTCGCGCTCGCGACCAAGCAGCAATTCCAGCTCCAGACCCTGATGGCGGCGCAGTTCCGCAGCCAATCGCTCGAAGCGGCGCGGCGCGGACAGAGCGCGCGCGAGGCGCGGGAGCGGACGACCCGCTTCCTCGGTGACGGCAAGGCTTACACCCCGCGCCCGTGAGTTAGGGCGGCGCTGCGCCCCAACTCCCCGGCGAGCGCCGTCCCGTCGCGGGGCCGGATTCCCGTTCCCCTCTCACCGGGACCGGTCCCGCGACACCATTCGTCTTCATCCAGGAGTCCGCGCGTGCAGGATCTCAATGTCATCGATCAGTTCATGCAGGCGTTCATCGCCTATATCGACAGCGGTTTCGGGCTGCTCGGCGGTGACGTTGGCTTCCTGACGACGATCCTGATCGGCATCGACATCACGCTCGCCGGGCTGTTCTGGGCGCTAGGCGGCGAGGATGATATCATCGGCAAGTTCCTCAAGAAGATTCTCTATGTCGGCGCCTTCGCACTGATATTGAACAGCTTTCCGCTGCTGACCGACATCATCTTTCGCAGCTTCGCCGGGCTGGGACTGACCGCAGGCGGCAGCGCGATCGGCGCGCAGGATTTGCTGATGCCCGGGCGGCTGGCGGGAACCGGATTCGAGGCGGCCTTTCCGCTCCTGGTGCAAGCGAAAGAGCTGGTCGGTCCGGTCGACTTCTTCAACAATTTTGTCGAGATCGCGGTGCTGGTCATTGCATGGGTCATCGTCATCGCGGCCTTCTTCATCCTCGCGATCCAGCTCTTCATCACCATTCTCGAGTTCAAGTTGACGAGCCTTGCGGGCTTCGTGCTGGTTCCCTTCGCACTCTGGAATCGCACCTCATTTCTCGCCGAACGCGTGTTGGGCAATGTCGTCAGTTCCGGCATCAAGGTCATGGTGCTGGCGGTCATCGTCGGTATCGGTTCCAACTATTTTGCCGACTTCACCGGCGCGATTGCCGGCGCGGAGGTGTCGATCGAGCAGGCGGTATCGCTGATGCTCGCGAGCCTCGCGCTGTTCGGTCTCGCCATATTTGGTCCGGGCATTGCGTCCGGGCTGGTCGCGGGCGCCCCGCAACTCGGCGCCGGTTCCGTCGTCGCGACAACCGCATTGGCCGCAGGTGGCTTCGCGATGGGCGGTGCGGGCGCTGTTGCCGCTACGCGGGGCATCGCTGGCGCCGGTCTCGGCGCGGTCCGCGCCGGGACGGCGATGGGGAGCGCAGCATCGACCGCTTACAAGCTCGGCCAGGAAACTTCGGGATCCTCCACGGTTGGCGCCGGCATCGGCGGCATGGCGTCGGCCGCGAAAGGCGCCGTCGCCAACCGGATGCACAATGCGCTTGGCCTTCGCGCTGCCGCCGCGCGCGGTCAGCAAGCCGCCTGGGCCGCAGGGACCAGCGGCGCATCGAGCGCGGTCGGCGGTAGCGCAGCAAGCGGCGACGCATCGCCGCCCGCATGGGCACAAAAGCTCCACGCCACCCAGGCCAGCCGACACCGCCGTCAGATGGCGATCCATGCCGTTCAATCGGGCGATCGCGGCGGCGCCGGGATCACACCGGACATCAAGGAAAGGGACTAAGCTATGAGATTCAAACGAGCCGTGCAGCGCTACGGCCAGACGCCGGAGCCCGAAACACCCTATCAACGCGCCGGACAAGCATGGGACGAGCGCATTGGCGCGGCGCGTGTGCAGGCAAAGAACTGGCGGCTGATGGCGTTCGGCGGCCTGTTCCTCACCATCGGCCTGTCGTCGGCGCTGGTCTGGCAGTCGATGCAAAGCCGTGTTGTGCCCTATGTCGTCGAGGTCGACACTCTCGGTGAGGCGCAGGCGGTCGCGCCGGCAGACACGGAGTATCAGGCGACCGACCCGCAGATCGCGTGGCATCTTGGCAAATTCATCGCCAACGTCCGCTCGCGCTCGCTCGACCCGGTGCTGATGCGCGAAAATTGGCTGTCGGCATACGACTTCGCGACCGAGCGCGCGTCGCTGTTCCTTGGCGAATATGCGCGATCCGACAATCCCTTTGCCGATGTTGGCCGCCGCACCGTGTCGGTGCAGGTGACGAGCGTCGTCCGCGCGTCGGACACCAGCTTTCAGGTCAAATGGACCGAGCAGGCTTATGAACGCGGCAGCCTGTCGGGCACCTCGCGCTGGACGGCCATGTTGACCGTGAAGGTGCAGCCGCCACGCTCGGCCGAGGTGCTGCGCAAGAATCCGCTCGGCCTCTATGTCGATGCGATCGACTGGAGCCGCGAACTCGATACGAATGTCCTGAAGCCGCTCGAGCCTTTTCCGTCGCCCGAAGATTTGCTCGCCCCGCCTGCGGATTTTCCGCTCGACCCCGAATCCTCACCAGCACCCGAAGGAAATGAACCATGATCCGCGCCGTCATTCTGTCGGCGAGCGTCCTTGCGCTCGCCGTTCCCGCTGTCGCCCAGCCGACCACGAAGGTCGCCGCCGCCAACAAGGCCGCGCTGCGCGAGCCGGCGAGCGCCGGATTCGTCGGCGCCGTGCAAGTCTATCCCTATAATGACGGTAGCCTCTATCGGCTCTATGCTGCGCCTGAGCGCATCACCGATATTGCATTGCAGCCGGGCGAAACCATTACGTCGGTTGCCGCGGGAGATACCGTGCGCTGGACCGTGGGCGACACGACCAGCGGCAATGGCACAAGCCAGCGCACCCATATTTTCGTAAAGCCCTTTGCGGCAGGGCTGCGCACCAATCTGGTCATCACGACTGACAGGCGGGTGTATCACATCGAATTGGCGAGCCGGACGACCGGCGCGATGGCTGCCTTGTCGTGGACCTACCCGCAGGATGAGTTGATCGCGCTGCGCCGTGAGCACGATGCAGCCGCCGCGGCAGCGCCGGTCGCATCTGGCCTCGCCATCGAACGACTCAATTTCCATTATGAGATTAGCGGCGACAAGCCGGCATGGCGGCCTGTTCGCGCGTTCGACGACGGGCGGCAGACCTTCATCGAGTTTCCGCCGCCGATCGCCGTGGGCGAAGCGCCCCCGCTGTTCGTCATCGGCGCCGACGGCGAGGCTCAGCTCGTCAATTATCGCATGGTCGGGCGCTATTATGTCGTCGATCGCCTGTTCGGCGCCGCCGAACTACGCCTTGGCGGCAAGAAGCAGCAGATCGTGCGGATCGAGACGGCGCAGCCGAAGCGGAGGCGCGGTCGTGACTGAACCTGTCGAGCGGTCCGCAAAGGCCGCACCGCCCAAGGCCGATCCTGAAACTCTCGTGCTGCGCGCCGCGCCGGGGCGTGTCACCCGCTTCCGTCGCGGCGCCATCGTCGCCATTGCTGCCGCCGGATCGACTGCGATTGTCGGCGTGGCGTGGCTGGCGCTGAAACCGGCAAGCATCAATATCGTCGCGCCCACGGACGAGAAGGTTCATGGCGCGAAAGCACCGTCCGATGCGCTCGCGGGCGCGCCGACCAGCTATGGCGACGTGCCGCAACTCGGCGCGCCGCTGCCTGGAGATTTGGGACGCCCGATCCTTAATCGCCAGCGCGAAATCGGAATGGCACCTATGGAGTCCCGTGACGAGGCAGCACGACGAGCGGCGCAGGAGGCCGAAGCCGAGCGCCAGCGCCTCGCGGCGGAACAGCAAGCGGCGCGGGAATCCGGGGTCATGCTGCAAGTCGCAGGCAATGCCGCATCGACTCACCCCATCGCGGTTGAACCAGAACAGGTGCCCGAATTGCCAGCGCCCGCACACGCCGCAGACGATCCCAACGGGCAGCAGCGCAAGAACGCGATGGTTGGAAAGGAGAACAACAGTAGCGACGTGAGCCCGCACAAGCTGATCGCTCCCGTCTCGCCCTGGACCGTGCAGGCCGGGAGTGTCATCGCGGCCAGCCTTATTACCGGGCTGAATTCCGACTTGCCGGGGCTGGTCACGGCGCAGATCACCGAAAATGTCTATGACAGCGTGACGGGCCGAAGCCTGCTCATCCCCCAAGGCTCGCGGCTAATTGGCAGTTACGGCAGCGTCGTCGCGTTCGGTCAGGGCCGCGCGCTGGTGGTGTGGCAGCGGATCATCCTCCCGGATGGGTCGTCGATCCGCATCGACAATGTGCCGGCGACCGATACGCAGGGCTACGTGGGGCTGTCCGATAAGATCGACCGCCACACCTGGCAGCTTTTGAAGGGCGTCGCATTATCGACCTTGCTCGGTGTTGGCACGGAACTCGGATGGGGTGATGGCGAAAGCGACCTTGTGCGCGCTATTCGCGAATCCACGCAGCAGAACGGAACGCGGGCGGGCGATCAGCTCGTTACCCGCAATCTCGATATTCAGCCGACCTTGCGCGTCCGCCCCGGCTGGCCGCTTCGCGTCATCGTCCACAAGGATATTGTCGTCGGGAAGCCGTGGGGAGGCGGGCGTGGCTGATCTCAGATTACCGAAACTGCCCGAGCGAACGCCGGTCAAGATTACGATCAGTGTCATGCCGGACCTGCTCGAAGCGCTGAATGCCTATGCTGACACTTACGAAGCCGCATATGGCCAGCGGGAGTCGGTTCCAGACCTTATTCCCGCGATGCTTTCGGCCTTCATCGAAGCCGATCGCCGCTTCAACCGAGGGCGGCGGAAGCGATGAGCAGGGAGCAGAATAGGCAACGGCCGCAAATCCGATCGGACGATCGCGACAATGTCGAGCCCATTTGCGTCCGCATAGCTGTGGCGGTGAAACTCACCGGCATTGGTCGATCGACGCTCTATGAACTCATAAAAGCGGGCGAACTCGAAACAATAAAGGTGGGTCGATCGACCTTCATCCGATACGCCAGTCTCAAGCGCCTATTCGAGAAAAGCTAGGAGACTATGACCGGCTATGCCGCGCAAGTCACAAAGGCTGATTCGGCCTTTTCGATTCCCTCTTTCGCTCGCCCCCATTCGGTTCCCACATTTTGGAACCATTGAAATTTGTATCAGAAATATATTCACGGCATGTTCTGGAAAGAACTTTCGCAGTTTCTCTTGAGATACATTGAAAATTATGCCATAAATATACGATGAACATATCACGATCAAGAAAATTGAGGACGCTGCTCGACGCTTGGAAGCCGCACAGCGTCGCGACCACCGCCCATCTCAAGACCCTCGGAATAACGCCGCAGGATCTTCAGAATTACACCTCGTCACGCTGGCTAGCGTCGCTTGGTCGTGGTGCTTTCAAGCGTCCGATGGAGACGGTGACCTGGCAGGGCGCGCTATACAGCATGCAGACCCAACTGCGATTGCCCGTCCATGTCGGGGCACTGACCGCGCTCGAGATGTCGGGCAACAGCCACTATGTCCGTTTCGCTAACACCAAGGCTTATCTGTTCTCGCCGCTCAACGTCGCGCTACCGCTCTGGTTCAAAACCCATTGGGGCGATGACGTGCGGCATGTCCAGACCAAGCTCTTACCTCCCGAACTTGGTCTGACA
This sequence comes from Sphingopyxis sp. 550B, assembly GCF_057401805.1. Taxonomy (NCBI): domain Bacteria; kingdom Pseudomonadati; phylum Pseudomonadota; class Alphaproteobacteria; order Sphingomonadales; family Sphingopyxidaceae; genus Sphingopyxis; species Sphingopyxis sp. 550B. Next base: position 2,607,073 of record NZ_CM171610.1, read on the forward strand.
GAGCAGCAGGCACCCGAGGGCTTTGCGTTGAAGGCATCCGGTGTTGAACGCGCCGCCTTGGAACTGTTGCATCTCGCGCCGAAAGAATTCGACCTCGTCGAGATCGGGATGATCATTGAGGGCATGACTTCGATACGGCCAACGCTCATGCAGGGCTTGCTGGAGCAATGCACCTCAATCAAGGTACGAAGACTGTTCCTTTACCTTGCGGAGCGCGCCAACCTGCCGGTCGTGCGCCATCTCGATCTTGACCGGATTGATCTTGGAACGGGAGACCGCAGCCTCGTGCCGAATGGGCGCTATGTCGCAAAATATCAGCTTCTGCTTCCGAAAGAGCTGGTCGATCATGGCTGAACCATATCGCGACCAGGTCCGGTTGCTCCTCGACATCCTGCCGCTGGTAATGACGGAGCCGGTCTTTGCGCTCAAGGGCGGCACCGCCATCAATCTGTTCGAATGGAATCTACCGCGCCTGTCGGTCGATATCGATCTTACCTATCTGCCGAACCATGATCGCAAGGATTCACTTGCTGCGATTGGCGAAGCGTTGGCGCGAATAGGGGCAGAGATCGAGCGGCGATTGCCGCCGACCCGTGTCACTCAGGCGCGACAGGGCGGCGAGGGCATGGAGGTGAAACTCAATTGCCAGCGCGCCCGCACCCAGGTGAAGATCGAGGTCAATCCCTCTCTTCGCGGCCACCTGCTGCCTGTGCGCGACCTGGCCTGCTCCGATCAGGTGCAGGAACAGTTCGAGGCCTTCGTGGAGGCGCGGTGCGTGTCACACGGCGAACTGTTCGGCGGAAAGATCTGCGCCGCGCTCGACCGCCAGCACCCTCGCGACCTCTTCGACATCAGGCGCCTGCTCAATCAGGAAGGCCTGGTGGACGAGGTCCGCCTTGGCGCGATCGCTGGCTTTGTCAGCCACGGTCGCCCGATCGCCGAACTCGTCGATCCTGCCCGCAAAGATCAGCGTGAGACCTTTCTGTCGCAGTTTGAAGGGATGCCGTTCGAACCCTTCAGCTATGACGACCATCAGGCAACGCTCGAGCGCTTAGTGGGCGCGTTGCGCGGATCGTTGACCGATGACGATCGAGCCTTCCTTCTATCCTTCGAAGCCGGTGATCCGGACTGGAGCCGCTTTCCAATCGCGGCGCTCGCCGGGTTGCCCGCGCCGCAGTTCAAATTGATGAACGTCCGCAAATTTCGAGAAGCTAGCCCGATACGCCATAAGGCGGTTTTGGATGCGCTGGAGAAGTCGCTGGGATAAGGGCTCACGATGCTGCTGTCCGAAATTTGTACTCAGAGCGAAACCGATCGTCGATTCAACCGGGACGGCGGAAACCATGAGCAGGGTGCAGAATATGCCCCGCAAGTCGCAAAGGTTGATTCGGCCTTTTCGATTCCCACTTTCCGCCTTTAGAATCCCTCAATTCGATTCCATTTTTTCATGATAGATGAGTGATGGTAGGGGTGTTGGTAAGGGCAATTTTGCGAGAAGAAATATTCAATATTAACAATTGCTTAAATTGATCCTGTGGCTCCCGCTACCGACATGTTCGGCCGCCTTCCGGTTCAGGCGCCCGGCAGGTTCAGCAGCCGTTTGGCGATGATGCCGAGTTGGACTTCGCTGGTTCCGCCTTCGATTGAATTGCCCTTGGTTCGCAACCATTCTCGCGCCGGTATGCCAAAAGCGGTGCGTTCGCTTTCCCATTCGAGCGTGGCGGTGCCGCCGAGCGCCATCCGCAGTTCGTGGCGGCGCTTGTGCAATTCGGTGGCGGCATATTTCATCAGGGACGGCTGCACGGGGTGCGCCCGGCCGCTTTTCAGCTCGTCGACGAAGCGCTCGCTCATCGCGCGAAAGGCGAGCGCGTCGACGTCGAACGCCGCGACCTCCGCCCGCAGGATGGGATCGGCCGCAAGCAGATCGGCAAATTCGGCGCCCAGCCCCTCCTCGGGGCCGAGCAGGCCGATGCCGGCGATCATCTCCCGTTCGTGGCCGAGCAGGAATTTCGCGACGTCCCAGCCTTTGCCGACCTCGCCGACCACCTGGTCTTTGGGAACGCGGACGTCGTCGAAGAAGGTTTCGCAGAATGGCGACAGGCCCGAGATCAGCCGGATCGGCCGCGTCGTGACGCCCGGGCTGGCCATGTCGAAAAGCAGGAAGCTGATCCCCCGATGCTTCGGCGCGGCGGGGTCGGTGCGCGTCAGGCAGAAGATCCAGTCGGCCTTGTCGGCATAGCTGGTCCATATCTTCTGGCCGTTGACCAGCCAATGGTCTCCCTTGTCGTCCGCCCGCGTCTGCAGCGCGGCAAGGTCGGAGCCGGCGTTGGGTTCCGAATAACCCTGGCACCACCGGATCTCGCCGCGTGCGATCTCGGGAAGGAAGCGGCGCTTCTGCTCTTCGGTGCCGAATTTCAGCAGCGCCGGGCCGAGCATCGAGATGCCGAAGCTGAACAACGGGTTGCGCGCTTCGATACGCGCCAGTTCCTGCTTCAATATCCGGCATTGCCCGGACGAAAGGCCGCCCCCGCCATATTCGACCGGCCAGTCGGGAACGGTCCACCCACGCGCTGCCATCGCCTCCATCCAGCGTCGCTGCGCATCATTCTTGAATTCGGGGTTGCGGCCGCCCCAGCAGTGATCCTCTTCGCCGTCGGCGGGGCCGCGCATTTCAAGTGGGCAATGGGTGTCCAGCCATGCGCGGACCTCGCGCCTGAACGGCTCGTCCGCATGGGAATCGGGCATATCGAGGGCTCGTTTCGTTCGGATCAGGACGCCGCGGCGGCGGTGTGCCCCTGGAGCGCGTCGAGCCGGTCGCCGCTTAGCCCCAGATCGCCCAGCACTGCGCGCGTATCAGCGCCAAGACTGGGGACGCCGGTCGGAACCGATCCGTCGGGCATCATGCGGAACGCCGCGCCCGGCACCGGCACCGAGCCGCCATCGCGAGCCAGTTCGGCGAAGACGATGGCGCTCGTCTCGTCGGCGCGCTCCTCCTGATAAAGCTGTTCGACGCTGCGCGCGACGCCGCACGCGATGCCGACCTGCTGCAATTCGGTGAAGGCCTGCTTCGAACTGCGCTCGGCGAGCCAGGCGGTTACGGCCTTCATCACCTCCATGATGCGCGCGGGATTCGACGCGAGGTCGAGCTTCTCACCCTTTTCGGGTATCCATTCGGGGTGGCCAAGCAGGCGGAACAGCGCGCTCCACATGTCGGGCGCGCCGGGCGCCAGGAAGATCGGCGCATCCTTCGTCGGGAACATGTCGAACATGCCGAAGCCGGAGCCGCGCCCGGCGACCTTGCCCTTCACCCCCGCCGAGGGGATGTGATAGCTGAGCTGCGAAGTCATCGATTCCATCATCGAGAGCGAGACGAAGCGGCCCTTTCCGGTGCGACGCTGTTCCCACAGTGCGCACATCGCGGCGAAGGCGGCGTTCATCGCGACCGAATGATCGGCCATGAAGAAGGGGCTGGCGAGCGGCGGGCCGTCGATCGTCGCGTTGAGCGCCGCAAAGCCGCTCATCGCCTGGATCGTCGGGTCGAATGCAAGGAAATCGCGGCGCGGATCGTCGGCGCCATAGCCGGTGATGTGAACCATCGACGCCGCCGGGTTGACCTCCTGCAGGCGGTCGAAGCCGAACCCCAGCTTTTCGGGTATGCCGGCCGCATAGTTGGTGACGACGATGTCGGCCCAGCCGAGCAGCGAGTCGAGGGCAGGGCGGTTCGCCGGATCGCGCAGGTCGATCGCGACGCTGCGCTTGCCGCGGTTGTGGCAGGCGAAGGCGAGGCTTTCGCCATTGTCGGCGAGGGGAGGCGATTGCCGCCCGGGATCGCCCGACAGCGGCTCCAGCTTGACGACGTCGGCGCCTTGATCGGCGAGCATCATCGCGCAATGCGGGGCCGCGATATAATGCCCGATTTCGAGTATTCTGACCCCCGCCAGCGGTCCGTCCGGCAACGTGCTGTCATTCGCTGACGTCATATCGTCCTCACCTATCCCTCGAGCGCATTCAGTTTTGATGGGTCTGCCCCGGAAAAATGGGCCGGCGCCGGAAACGCCGGCCCGAGGCGGCCCCGCCAAGCAAGGAAATCAGGCGGCAACCAGATGCTTGGGATAGCGCAGGTCCGGCGCGAGCCCTTCGCCCATCATGTCGATGTAATTTTCGCGCAGGAACGCGTCGAACGTCGCCTGCGGCAGGTTGGCGGCCTCCATCGAGGCGCGGAACCGCTTCATCGGATCGGTGCCGCCCTCCGGATGCGGGTAATCCGACGAATACATGCAGATTTCCGGTCCCGAATTGGCGATGATCCAGCCCGTGTCGTCGGTGGGGTAGGGCGTGACGCGCACCTGGCGGCGGATGATCTCGCTGGGCGTCGCGGACAGCTGGCGCAGCCGCTCCTCGTGCCGCGAAAAGGCCAGGACACTCGAATCGAGCAGTTTCATCAGGCTGGGCAGCCACGACGCGCCGAGTTCGATGACCCCGAACTTCAGCTTCGGGAATTTGCACATCACGCCATCGAACATGAGCGCCGAAAGCGTGAGCAGGATAGGATGCGGGATAGCGATCAGGCCCAGCGAATTGTGATCGCCGTCGCCGCCGCTCACCGTGTCGTTCACATTGGCGCGGCCCGTGAACTTGTACCCCTGCGGCAGTTCGGTCCCGGCGATATGGAAGACGATCGGCAGACCGGCTTCCTGTGCCATCGCCCACAGCGGTTCGAGGTCGATATGGGCGTGCGAATGCGTTGCCGGCGGGTGGGCCGGGATCATCAGTGCCTTGGCCCCCAGCTCGATCGCATAGCGAGCCTCCGTCACGGTGCGCTTCATGTCGGCGATCGGGATATAGGCCGTCGGCAGCAGTCGCCGGTCGACCGAGCAGTAATCGACCATCATCCGGTTGTGCGCCCGCGCCGAGGCATAGGCGAGGTCCATGTTCGGACCCTTGTCGAAGTCGAAGTTGCGCAGGCACAGCGAGGTGAAGATCAGCTGGCTGGCATAGCCCTGAAGATCGAGCACATGGGGGCGGTCATCGGCCCGGAAGGCGCCGAGCGCTTCATACATTTTGCGCCTGTGGACATTCTCGTCCGCGCCGGCGCGGAATTCGGGATCGTCATGTTTCGCCGCCCATTTGTCGAACGCCCCCATCTCGATCAGCGGGGCCATGCGCGCGCGGAACTCGCGTTCCTGATTGCGCGCCTCGTGATACACTTCGAGCATGCCGGGATCGAAATAGGGATCGAGGCAGTCGGGCATTTCGACGATATGGGCATCGGCATCATGGACGATCTGGTTTTCAACATAAGGCATGTGCATCTCCTCTGGCTTGCGCAGGGCAAGGCTATCCCAATGATATATTTATAGTTGAATCATAGCACTAATTCAAAAAGCGGCAAGTCCCGAAACGGTCGGCTCCGGCGCCCGGTCCGTCCTTTGGGGCGACCCTCATCTAGAAGGCCTTCGAAAGACGAACGCCGATCAGGCGCGGCGCGCCGACGTAGCCGACATGACCGCCGGCGCCGAAGGGCAGGCCGTAGGTGAAGAGCAGATATTTCTTGTCGAACAGATTCTTGGCAAAGACTTCGACACTGAAGCCGTCGCCGGTTTCGATCCCGACACGTGCGTTCGCGACGCCATAGGGCGCGATGCGCGAATTCGGGTCGAGGTCCTGCGCGACGTAGGAATCGCTCTTCCATGCGTAGTCGAGTCGGAGATAGCCATCGAGACCGGTGGTGATCGGCGCGGAGAAACTGCCCCCGATATTGAGATTCCACTTCGCCGATCCGTTCAGGCGCTGGCCCGACAGGTCGCACGCGCCGGCGACGCCGGTGCACTGGCCGTTGGTGAAATCGGTGTAATGCGCGTCGACATAGCTGCCCCCGAAGAACAGCGAGACGTGCCGTGACGGCGCCCACTGGCCTTCGACTTCGATGCCCTGGGTCGTGAACTGCTCGGCATTGGCGGTGATGTAGCGCGTGCCGTCGAACGCCGTCGTCTGGAAGTCATTATATTCGGTGTAGAAAGCGGCGGTGTTCAGGGTAAGGGTGCGGTCGAAGAAAATGCCCTTCAGACCGATCTCGTAATTGATATTGGTCTCTTCCTCGAACATCAGGCCCGACAGGCTGGAAACGCGCGTCATGGTCATGCCGCCGGGCTTGAAGCCGCGCGCGACGCTGACATAGGTCGTCACCTCGGGCGTCCAGGCATAGCGCAGGTCGGCCTTCCAGGTGAGCGCCTTGTCCGTGCGGCTGCGATAGATCTGCCCGAAATTGGGATAGATATAGATCTGGGACTGCTGGTCGAAGCTGAACTTCTGCGGTTCCCATGTGTAGCGGGCGCCGAGCGCGGCGGTCAGCTTGTCGGTGAGCTTGTATTCCGCCTGGCCGAAGATGGCGTAGGTGCGGTCTTTGACCCGCGAATCGGTGATCGCCGCCTGTCCGGTGAGCAGCACGGGCGGCAGCGGATTTTTGCCGATGTGCAGATCCTCGTAGTCACGCGATCGCCGGTCATAGAAGAACAGGCCGGCGAGATAGGTCAGCGGCTGGTCTGCGGGCGAAGCGAGCCGCAATTCCTGGCTGAACTGGCTGTGCTTCTGATAGATCAGGAAATCGTTGAGGAAATTCCAGTTCACCGAATCGGGATCGTTGATCGAGCGAACGGTCCACTGGCGCCATGCGGTGAGCGACGTCAGCGTGTGATCGCCGACGGCGACGTTGATTTCGGCGCTGACGCCGCCGCCTTCGTTGGGATTCGTGCTGAGCCCGTCCTGGATCGTGATCCGGCTGTATGGCGAGCCGGGGGGCACGGTGACGGGATAGGCGCCCAGGCCGGTCGCCGGCGTGCCCGTCACCCGGGTGAAGACGGCGCTGCAGCAGATCGACGTTTCCTTGTGGTAGTCGGCCGACAGCAGGACGTCGATACCGTCGTCGGCATAATAGAGCTTGCCGCGAACGTTGAACTTGTTCTCGGTATCGACCCGGCGGTCGAGCACCGAATTGTAAAGAAGGCCGCCGCGCGTGCTCTTCGCGGCCGAGACGCTCAGGCCCAGCTTGTTCTCGATCAGCGGCGCGGTCGCATAGCCGCGCGCTTCCAGCGTATCATATTCGCCGATGACAACTTCGGCCCGGCCCGACAATTCGGACAGGTTCGGCTTGCGCGTGATGATGTGGATCAGGCCGCCGGCGGTGTTCATGCCGAACAGCGTGCCCTGTGGACCGCGCAGCACCTCGATGCGCTCGATATCGAGGAAATCCTGCGAGGACGCCATGCCGGTTCGCGCCATGAAAACCCCGTCGATGAAGACGCCGAGCGACGACTGGCGGCCGGGATTGCCCTGGACCGAACTGACGCCGCGCATGTTCATGGTCGATGCGCGGGCATCGCCGAGCTGCAGCGACTTGAAGCTCGGCGCGATGCGCTCGATGTCGTGGAAGCTGGTGATCTGCTCTTCCTCGATCCGGTTGCCGCCGATGACGGTCACCGCGATCGGAACGTCCTTCACATTCTGCACTCGCTTCTGGGCCGTGACGACGATGTCGCTCGCTCCGCCCCCGGTCGCTGCCATGTCGGCTGGCAAGGCGGCGTCCTGCGCCTGAGCGGCGGAAAGCGGAACGGCGAAGGTCGCGGAGACGAACAGCAGGGCGCGCAGGCGCCGGAAATTATCTGACATTTAGGCCTCTCCCCAGAGACATGTTGTGTTTGCCTCGTCGCGCCGTGTCGCCGTCTCGCAGCGGGATTCGGTGCAACATGTCGACGATAAAGCTATTAATTAGTGCACTCAATACACTAAATTGATGCAAGCGAAGTTTTTTTCTGTGCCGGCTCGGGCGTTTCCGCTTCGCGCTCCGCCGTCCGGTCGCGTTCGTCGAGTTGGCGGCAGATATCGGCGTGGGTCGTGGCGTCGAGCCGGTAACCGCGGATAACCCATGCGGTCAGCAGGCCGGTTGCGGCGGGAACGATCGCATAGAGGAAGCCGAGCAGCCACAGGCTCTCCGTGCTGTTGCGGGCGCCGAGCGCGATGTCGAAATCCGCAAGGCTGAGGGCATAGAGGGCGAGCCCGGTCATGACCGCTGGCCCGATCTTTCCGATCGACGACAGCAGCGACAGCAGCAGCGACAGGCGATCGACTCCCGTTGCGAGCCGGACTTCGTCGGCGACGTCGGCCATCATCGACCGGATGAGGATGGGCCCCGCATTGCTGGGCAGGCCGGCGATCGCCATTCCGGCGAGGGCGAGCGGCACATTGCCCGCCGGGACGAGCAGGATCGCCGACTGGACGACGGCATAGGTCAGCCCCGACCACAGTAGCGCGCGATGCTTGCCCGTGCGCTTCGCGATCCGGACCCAGATCGGTGCGCCCAGCATGCCGCCGACGAAATAGGCGAGCAGCGCCAGCCCGGCGAGGTCGCGCTCGATCAGCTTGAGGCTGTCGAAAAAGGCGAAGAGCAACGCCGCCGCGACCGACGGCCCGATGCCCCAGACGATGTCCGCGGCGATCAGCCGGACCACGAGCCCCCGGCGCAGCAACGCGAGCAGTTCCTGGCGCGAGGGGCGTACCAGCGTCGGCCGGCGGGGCGGCTCGCCGACCGCGGCGATCGCCAGCAGCGCGGTCAGCGGCAGCGAGGCGATCATCAGCCAGCCCATCGATTGCACGGCGTGCGGCCGCTCCCAGCCGAGGGTGAGGCTCAGCACGGGGGGCAGCGCCATGATCAGGAACATGCCGAGCACTGAAAAGACCATCAGCCAGCCGAAGATGTTGGACCGGTGATCGTAGGAGCGCGCCGCCGAGGCCGCCCACGAGATATGCGCCAGATAGCTGACCGACTGCCCGACGTTGGCGGCGGCCAGCCACAGGAAGAGATAGGCGCCCGACACGCCGACGGGGGCGTTATAGAGCATGTAGATCGCGATCGCCGCCAGCGGGATACCGCAGAGGAACCATGTCCGGTAGCGCCCCGTGCGGGGATGGCTGCGGTCCATCATCAGCCCCAGCACAGGGTCGAAGGCGATGTCGGCTATCCGCACCGTCGTCAGCACGAAGGCGACGACCGCCAGATCGACGCCGAGGTCGCGGGCATAATAATCGGGCAGATACATCAGCACCGGCAGCAGCATGGCCGTCAGCGCGAAGGACGGGCTCGCGAAGGCCATGGTCCGCCAGCCGTGCAGGGCGTTGCGCCGCTCCGCCGATTGCTCACGGCCAGGGGTGGCCGTCGATGCGTCTGTGGTCACATCCTCTCCCGCATGTCGTTGTTGTTTTCACGACCATGTGCGAAAGCCGCGGACTGCGCAATAAAAAGAGTGCACCAATTATGTTTCCGCGCCTCTTTCGGCCTTTTCGACCGTCGACGGGGCATTGAAACGAGGGATTCCCCATTTTATAGGACTATCATCGCACCTTATCCGGACTCTACGAGGGAATAAGCCTTTGGCAACCAGAACGAAGACGCCGCGCCGCGAGCGCGAACCCGTCGCCAAATCCCAGCCGATCCATGTTCCCAAGGCGGCCGAGATCATTGCCGAGAAACTGCGGCGCCGTATTGTTCTGGGCGAGCTCAAGGCCGGCGACGCACTGCCTGCAGAAGCGGAAATGATGCTTGAGTTCAGTGTTTCGCGTTCTTCGTTGCGCGAGGCGTTCCGCGTGTTGGAAGCCGAATCGCTGATCGAGGTGAAGCGCGGCGCCGGTGGCGGGGCGCGGATCAAGCTGCCCAAGGACGAGATCGCGGCCAAGTCGATCGGCACCCTGCTGCAAATTCGCGGCGCCTCGCTCAAGGAGGTGCTGGAGGCGCGCCTGATCATCGAGCCGCCGCTGATGCGCGCGCTGGCGACGACGCGCACCGACGATGACCTGAAGGCGCTCCGCGACCATCTGGCCAAGGAACGCGACAATCTGGAGAATTTCAACGTATTCGCGCTCGCGACCGCCGAATTCCACCGCATATTGATGCAGCGCGCGGGCAATGTCGTGCTGGCGCTGATGACGGGAATGCTCGACGACATATTCCGCCGTCACGTGACGCATTTCATCGCCCGCGCGCGCGAGGACCAGCTCGAGCTCAACAAGGTGGCGCTGGCGAACCACACGTTGCTGACCGACATGATCGAGTCCCGCAACGCCGAGGCCGCGGCCGCGGTGTGGCGGCAGCATATGCAGCAGCTCAAGGACATCGTGCTCGGCGAACTGGGCGAGGCGTCGGTACTCGATCTCTATGGGGGCCAGTTGATCCCGCAATAATATAGTGCTATGATTGCACTATATTATTGCGGGAGGGTTCCATTTCCTATCGTCGTCACGCATCGGCCTGCGCCGAAGCCGCCGCACCTGCGCCGCTCGTCCGGCCGGATCGCGTCCCATGACCGCCGCGCGCCACGCCTATGCGTCGCCCGGCTGGTGCGATGCAATGCGCGCGATCCTGACCACGCTGGTCGACCAGCATCGGCACGATTTTCCCGACGCGGACTTCCGCATGTGCGAGGTGGTGACGGCGGTTCCGCCGGACGGCGGGACCGTGGTGCTCGCCGCGCGGATCACGGGCGAGAGCGTCGAATTCTTCGATACGGAGATCGACGCCGATGTCGTCGTCCGGGGCGACCATGACGCCATGCTGCCGGCGGCGCGACTGAACCGGCGCCGCGCCACGCCCGAGGAGAATGCGGCGCAGGCGGTGCATGCCATGGCGATGGCGAAGGCCGGTCGGGTTTCGATGCAGGGCGACATGGGCAAGGCGCCGAAGCCGCTGCTGCGCGTTCTTGCAGAGATGCACGACCAGTTGGCCGACATCACCCTTTAAGGCGTGTGGGGATTCATCTTGCGACTGTCCTTTATCGTGTGTCCCCGCGAAGGCGGGGACCCATCTGCGGTGGTTTCGAGATGGAACCGGCCGAAGATGGACTCCCGCCTTCGCGGGGGAACACGGCTTCATACAATATCGCGGCGATAGACTCTGAATCCCCACAGACCTTAGGCACGGCTTCGGCGGCCTCGCGATCGGGGCTGCCGCAAGCGATGCTCCGCGTTCCGCGCCGCAACCGCGCGGGGCGTTTTGCCCGTCCATCCATCGATCGAGGATAAGCCATGTTGTTAGCCAGCCAGGACCATCGCGATGCGGCCTTTCGCGCGGTCGAGGAACTTCCGGGCATCAAGGTCGCCACGATTCGCGCCGGAAACCGGATGCACCCGGTCCCGCAGGGGCGGATCATCGACCTGGGGTTCGATATCGGCGCGCATATGGCGAAACAGCGCAACGCCGGGTTGATCATCGTCCAGGATGGCGCGATCCGGTTCGAACGCTATGCGCTCGGCTATACCGCGACCGGCCGCTGGACGAGTTTTTCGGTCGCCAAGAGCATCACGTCCACGCTGGTCGGGGCGGCGCTGCAGGACGGATATATCGGAAGCCTCGACGACAGGGTGTCGACCTATCTTCCGGCGCTGCTGGGCTCGGCCCTCGAAGAGGTGACGGTGCGCCAGTTGCTCACCATGTCCTCCGGCGTGAAATGGAACGAGGATTATGAGGACCCCGCGTCCGACGTATCGCGGTTCAACAGCCAGAAACCGGTGCCGGGCGAGGATGTCTCCGTCAGCTACATGAAGGCGCTGCCACGCGAGGCGGCGCCCGGCACGACATGGGTGTACAAGACGGGCGAGACGAACCTGATCGGCGTCCTCGTTTCGGCGGCGACCGGCAAGCGGCTGTCCGATTATCTGTCCGAGAAGATCTGGAAGCCGTTCGGCATGGAGGACGATGCGGTGTGGATGCTCGGCGCGACCGGGCACGAGATCGCGGGCTGTTGCATTTCCGCGAGGTTACGGGATTTTGCGCGCTTCGGTCTGTTCATGATGAGCGGCGGCGTGGCGGGCGGACAGCAGGTCCTGCCCGATGACTGGATCGCGCAGGCGACGACGAAGGCGTATGATGTCGACATTCCCGGCCGCGGCTACGGCTATCAATGGTGGACGAACGACGACGGCAGCTATTCGGCGCAGGGCATATACGGGCAGGGCATATTCGTCGACGCCGCGCGGCGGCTGGTCATCGCGTCGAACGGCAACTGGCCGGTCGCCACCGATCCCGACGGCCTCGTCGCGGAGCGCGAGGCCTTCTACAAGCGCGTTCAGGCGGCGGTAGACCGGGAACAGGCGGCGTAACGCCGGACAAGGGGTCGCGCCTCCATCCCGTGCCGGCCACGCCCCGGAACTTTCGGCCGGTGCGGTCGTTTGATCAGGGCCCTTGCTATTCAGCAGATTGCGGCGCGGCCAAGGGCCGTCCGTCCTTGGAAAACTGCGTTGACGCGCGTTTCCCAAGGCCGATTTGCGCGCCGGTTTGGAGGAGGTATCGGATGTTCAAATGGGCCCTTATTTTCGCCGTGATCGCCCTGGTTGCCGCGGTGCTCGGCTTCGGCGGCATCGCTGGCGCGGCGGCCGGCATCGCGAAAATATTGTTCTTCATCGGGCTGGCGCTGGTGGTTCTGTTCCTGATCCTGGGCGCCGCAGCGGCCCGGAAAGTCCCCTGACCGCCGATTTTTTAACGTCCATGGAACCTTCCCGCTTCGCCGGGCGTTTCCATGGCCTACTTGATCGAAAGAAAGAGTAGATTTGGTTCGCGTCTTCGGACGCAACCTAGGGAAGCCCCGCCGCAGAGATGCGACGGGGCTTACTTTTTGGTTCAGGCCGGAAAGGCGGCGCGCACCCGGTTCTCGAGCACCGCGAGCGGGATGCGACCCGCACCGAGCACGACGTCGTGGAAGCGCTTGATGTCATAGCCCGGCCGCCCCGACACCTCGTCGCGCAGCCGGCTGATCGCCGTCTGGCCGATCTTGTACGAACAGGCCTGGCCCGGATAGACGATATAGCGGTCGATCTCGGTCCGCGCCGCGCTGGGGGCCTCCGACGAATTCTGCACCATGAAGTCGATCGCCTGTTCGCGGCTCCATCCCATCGCGTGCAGCCCGGTGTCGACGACGAGGCGCGACGCGCGGAAGGCATAGGAGGCGAGGTAGCCGATCTTGCCCAGCGGATCGTCGTCGTACATGCCGAGTTCGTCGGCGACCTGTTCGGCATACAGGCCCCAGCCTTCGCCGAACGCCGTCACCGACGCCGTCTGGCGATAGAGCGGCAGCGCCGCATCCTCATATTTGAGCGCACCCTCGAACAGATGCCCCGGCGCGCCTTCGTGATAGGCGAGGGTGGGCAGGGTGTAGCGCGGCCATTCGCCGGTATCGCGCAGGTTGATGAAGAAGATGCCGGGGCGCGATCCGTCGGGCGTGCCCGCCTGCGCCGACCCGCCGGGGGCGCCGATCTCGATCTCCGGCGGCACGCGCCGGATCTCGTAGGGCGCCTTGGGCATGCGGCTGAACACCTGCGGCAGGCGCGCGCGCACCGCGGTCAGGCGTCCGTTCAGGTAGGCGAGCATCTCGGCGCGACCGGCGTCGTCGTTCGCGAACAACTGTCCCTCCGCCTTGCCCAGCGCGTCGAGCCGTTCGCGAAGGCTGCCGTTGGCGTAACCCTGCGCCTTGAGCAGTTCGTCCATGCGCGCGGTCAGGTCGGCAAGCTGCTCGCGGCCGATGCGATGGATTTCGGCGGCGCCCAGGCTGGTCGTCGTATGCTGCGCAAGCGTCGCGGCATAATAGGCCTCGCCATCGGGCAGGCGGCCGACGCCCGCCGCATCGCCCGCGCGCGGCAGCAGCGCGGTGAGCGCGTCGATCTGGCGGGAGAGGGCGGCGCGGATCGGCCCTTCGAAAACCGCGGCGGCGCGCTCGCCATAGCCGTCGAGACCGATCGCGGCGCTGCGCCGCGCGATCGAGGCGACGAGCGTCTTGCTCGCGACGTCGCCGTCGCGCAGCCGCGCGAGCTGCTGGAGCGCCTGTTCGAGGATGAAGCGCGGCGCCACGACGTTCATCGCCGCGTTGGCGGCGACGATGCCGGTGTCGTCGTCGAGAAGCGCCGGGACCGCTTCGAGTCGCGCCATATAGGCATCGGCGTCGGCCTTGGTCGCGACCGGGTGCTGGCTGTCGAGGAAGGTGCTGACGCCGGTGTAGAAGCCGCCGAGCTGGGTCACGGCATAGGGACCGGCCCGGTGGCCGAAGCCGCCGCTGTGATAGGGGAAGCGCGCGAGCCGCTGGCGCGCGGTGAGGTCGAACTCGGCGCTGTCGTGCGCGGCGCGGGCGGTGTCGCCCAGCGTGTCGGGGTCGATCGCGCGCACCGCGGCGAGGTCGCTGTCGATGCGGCGGTCGCGCGCGGCGCGCCCGGCGGGCGACCAGTCGGGAAAGCACGCGCGCAGGTCGGCGAGCGCGCCGGTGTCGAGCCCGAGCGAGGTGGCGCGGGTTGGGTCGTCGCGCAGCCCCGCCTCGAACTGCGCCGCGAGCAGCGCGTCGAGCCGCGCGTCGGCGCTGTCCGCCGCGAACGCCGGCCGGACGATCGCGGCGGCCGCGACGCTCCCCATTCCGGCGAGCCCCAATCCCGCGAGCAACGTCCGTCGGTCGAGTGCGAAACCCCTCATGCCTTTTCTCCTTGTCGATCGCGCGTGCTAGACTTCGCGCGGGCGGGCCGCAACCGGGCCGCCGGCTTGCGCCGTCATGAACGGACCGCCGGTTTTGCGACAATTTGCGACAATTTTTCGTCGAGCGGGCAATAGCTTGGGACAAATGACCCCTAGAAGGCCGTCATCGGGACTGGCTTCTCTCCCCTCGGTCCCAGAACAAGGAGTTAGGTGACGTGAAAAAGAAGATCGCTTTTCTGACACTGGGCGCCGCGCTGATCGCGGGTCCGGTGCTTGCCGCCCCCGCGGGCGGCCCCCGCACCATGGGCGACGCCGATGGCAATGGCGTGCTGACCCGCGCCGAGGCGCAGGCGCACGCCGCGCAGATGTTCGCCAAGCTCGACGCCAATGGCGACGGCAAGCTCGATGCCGCCGACCGCGCCGCGGCGCGCGCCGCGATGCAGGCGAAGATGTTCGAACGGCTCGACGCGAACAAGGACGGCAGCATCAGCAAGGCCGAATGGGACCAGCGCGCCGCCGAGCGTCAGGCGAAGCGCGGCGAACGGAAGGAAAAGCGCGCCGCCGCTGCCGGCGAGGCTCGCGAAGGCCCGCGCGCGATGCGCGGCCATCACGGCAAGCGTGGCGGCCATGGCATGCGCGGCGGGATGATGATGAAGGCCGACACCAACGGCGACAAGGCGATCAGCCGCGCCGAGTTCGAAACGGCCGCCCTGGCGCGCTTCGATCGCCTCGACGCCAACAAGGACGGGCAGGTGACGGCCGAGGAACGCAAGGCGCAGCGCGAGGCGAAGCGCGCCGAGTGGCAGGCCAAGCGCAACGCCGCTCCGGCCCCCGCCACCAACTGATCGGCGCGCGGACGGCGGCCGGGCGGTCTCGCCATTGCCTTTGCCGCAGTCCGCTGCCAGCACGGTATCGCCCATCGGCCCCCGGCCGGTGGGCGAACCTCATGTTTCAGGCAGATCGACGATGACCGACAGCGATACCCCCCGCATCCTGCTGATCGACGACGAGCCGTCGATCCGCGAGCCGCTGTCCGAGTATCTGGAAGGACAGGGTTTTGCCGTCAGCGACGCCGCGAGCGCCGCCGAGGCGCGGTCGGTGCTGCGCGCCAAGAGCATCGACCTGGTGGTGAGCGACATCATGATGCCCGGCGAGGACGGGCTGTCGCTGACCCGCCACCTGCGCGAGACGAGCCATATTCCCGTCATCCTGCTGACCGCGCGGGCCGAGGATACCGAACGGATCATCGGGCTGGAGATCGGCGCCGACGACTATGTCGTCAAACCCTTCAACCCGCGCGAACTGGTCGCGCGCATCCGTACCGTGCTGCGCCGGACGCAGGCGAACGGCCGCGCGCTCGACGCCGGCGGGACGAGCTATGCCTTCGGCCCGTGGGTGCTGCGCGAGGTCGAGCGCGTGCTGGTCGATCGCGACGGGCGCGAGGTGGCGCTGTCGTCGGGCGAATATCACCTGCTCCACGCGCTGGTGCGTCATCCGCGGCAGGTGATGAGCCGCGACCGGCTGCTCGACCTCGTGCGCGGGCGGGAGGCCGACATCTTCGACCGCGCGATCGACAATCTGGTCAGCCGCCTGCGCAAGAAGATCGAGGACGATCCGGCACGGCCGCAGATCGTCAAGACCGTGTGGGGCGGCGGCTATACGCTGGCGTGCGAGGTCAAGCGGATGGACGCGGCGACATGACGCTGCGCCTGTGGCCCCGCAGCCTGATCGGGCAGCTTGTCTTCGCGGTTGCCGCGATGCTGTTCATCGCGCAGGCGGTCAATTTCGCGATGCTCGCGCGCGGGCAGCGGCAGCAGATCCTGGCTCACGGCGGCGGCATGGCGGTCGCGCGGATCATCGACGCGGTCGAACGCGACCGGCGCGGTGTGGCCGAAGCCGACGACAGCGATCACAACCGGCGCGAGCGCGTGCAGCGGCTCGTCATATCGAACGAACCGACCCGGCCGCCGCCGCAGGCCGAAGCGGCCCCGGCGCTCGCCACCTATGTCGCCGGGCTGCTCGACGAAGCCGACGTCCGCGCCGAGCGGGTCGATGCCTGGGCCCTGCCGCCGCGGCCGCACGCGCAGCGCACGGGCTTCTCCTCGCGGACGGTCGTCGTGTCGGCAAAGGTGGGGGATCGCTATTATGCGGTGCGCAGCCGGATTCCGACCGACGGAAAGCGGCTGCAGGGTTTCCTGCTGTGGCAGACGCTCTCGCTCTATCTGCTGCTGCTGGTGCCGATCCTGTTCATCGCCTGGCGCGCCGCCGCGCCGCTGCGCGACCTGACGCGCGCCGCGCGCGGCAATCCGGCGCTGCGCGACACGACCCCGCTCGTCGAGGCGGGGCCGTCGGACGTGCGCGACCTGATCAGCGCCTTCAACGCCTATCGCGCGCGGATCGCGGCGATGCTCGCCGACAAGGACCGGATGCTCGGCGCGGTCGGGCACGACCTGCGGACCCCGCTCGCCAGCCTGCGCGTGCGCGTCGAGCAGGTCGAGGATGCGCGGCTGCGCGACAAGATGATCGCGTCGATCGAGGAAATGACGGCGATGCTCGCCGACATATTGGCGCTGGCCCGCGCCGGCTCGGGCACCGAAGCGCGCGAGGCGGTGAGGCTGGACGTGCTGGCCGGCGACGTGGCGGCCGATTATCGCGAGCAGGGCAAGGACGTCTCGCTCGCCGCCGTCGCCGCCGTGACGGTGCAGGCGCGGCCGATGCTGCTGCGCCGGGCGCTGCGCAACCTGATCGACAATGCGGTCGCCTATGGCCTGCGCGCACGCCTGTCGGTGAAGGTCGCGGACGGCGAGGCGCGCCTGATCGTGTCCGACGACGGTCCCGGGCTCGCCGAGACGCAGATCGAAGCGCTGATGGAGCCCTTCGCGCGCGGCGAGGAATCGCGCAACCGCGCGACCGGCGGCGCCGGTCTGGGACTGGCGATCGCGCGCGAGATTGCCGAAAGCGAAGGCGGCCGCCTGACGCTGGCCAACCGCGCGGGCGGCGGCCTCGACGCGGTGATCGCGCTGCCGGTTCCGGAGTGAAGCGACGTCCTGCTATCGGCGGTTAGATCGCGATCGTCATGCGTACACCGCAACCGCCTGGCTACCGCTCAGCACCGGCTCGCCGGCGCGGTTCCACAGCATCATGTCCTGCACCGACAGCCCGCGGCGCGCATAGCCTGTCCTGGCCGACAAAAGCCACCAGCCGTCGTCGGTCTCGGGCGTCGCGGTGAGCATGTTGACGGTCCAGTTCATCGAGCTGATCGGCCCGAATTCGCTGAACAGCGCCATCGCCGCGGGCGGCAACGCGTCGCCGAGCGCGAGCAGCGCGACGGTGGGGTGGCACCGCGGTTCCTCGACGAAGCGCACCCAGGTCAGATACTCGCCGACCTCCTGCTTCCAGCCGAAGCGCGGGCCGGTGGTCGGGCGCATGTCGAAATGCTTCGAGAAGGTCGGGCGCACCTTGTGCTGAGGAACCGGTTCCAGCGCCTCGGGCGGCGGGGCGTCGGGCATGGTCAGGCGATTGTGATCGACGTGGCTTTCCCGGTCGGGCGAGAAGGCGAACACCGCGGCGGTGCCGAAACCCGCCTCGCTCGACACGCCCGCATCGACGAACAGGCTCGATTTCGACCGGCGCAGCACCCGTGTCTCGACTGTGCAATCGCCGGCGACCGGCCCGACGAAACTGATCTGGGCATAGCGCAGCGGCGCATCGGTCGGATGCAGCGCCATCGTGCCCGCGAGCGCCACCGCCGAACTGATCCCGCCATAGGAGGTGCGTCCCTGCATCCAGCCTTCGTCGATATGCGCGGTCGCGACATCGCCGTCGGTCCGCAGCGTCGAGAGAAGGGTGTCGAGGGGAGAGAGAGAGGAGAGGGTCATATCCGTCATTTCGTCATGAATCCGTTCGCACCGAGCCTGTCGAAGGGCCGCCCTTCCTTCGAGGGAAAGAAGAACGGTGCTTCCCCCGGACTTGATCCGGGGTCAGCACGAACGGAAGATGGGTCATTCCTCGATCTGGAAGCTCAACCCGGCCTCGGCGGTCAGCCGGTCGATCAACGCCTGCCCCAGCAGCGCGCCCGGCGTCCAGATGCCGCCTTCGCCCTCGGTCGCCAGCAGCGTCATGCCGGTTTCGGCGAGCATCTTCGACGTCGAGCCATAGCCGGGGTCGCGGTCGCCCCGCACCGAGGCGCGAATCGTCCGCCCGTCGGGATATTCGCCGATGAACAGGATGTCGTAGAAACCGTTCTCGCGGTCCTCCCTGCTCGGCCCTTCGCCGGGCTTGAGTTTCGCGTCGCCGAACGGATTCGCCTTCGCCATCGCTTCGGCCATCGCCTTTCCGGCGTCGCCGATCGTCGTCATCACCATTTCGTCATAGACGAGGTCGGTGCCCCAGCGGTGCCCGAGCAGGAAATTGGTGCGGTGGACGTTCTTGGTGTTGATCGGCGCCATCACGAAGGGCGCGGTCCAGGTGCCGGTCGCCGGATCATGTTCGGGAACCAGCCCGCTCGGCTGGTGCGGCCCTTCGAAACCGGGGGTGAGCGCGAAGCTCGATTTGAGCAGCAGCGCCAGCGACGGCTTCTTCGCGACGGCTTTCAGCGTCTCGGTCAGGCTGGCGATCGTGCCGCCCGATGCGCCGCCCTTCATCTGGCGCACCCGGCCCTTGACGCGCGGCGCGGGGGCGCCGTGGCGCTTCACCGCCTCGGCCTGCAGGAACAGCACGCCCAGGTCGAAGGGAATCGAATCGAAGCCGCACGAAAAGGTGATGCGCGCGCCCGACGCCCTGGCCGCGCCCTGGTGCGCGTCGATCATTTCGCGCATCCAGCCCGGCTCTCCGCACAGGTCGGCATAGGCGGTGCCCGCACGCACGCAGGCGGCGACGAGGGCGCTGCCGTAAAGCTGGTAGGGGCCGACCGTGGTCAACACCACGCGCGTGCGCGCGGCCATCGCGTCGAGGCTGCCGGGATCGTCGGCGTCGGCGACGATCAGCGGGGTTTCCTCGTCGGCGCCGATCAGGTCGCGCACCTCCGCCAGCTTGTCGAGGCTGCGCCCGGCCATCGCCCAGCGCGGCGCGTCCGCACGGCCCTTGTAATGATGCGCGAGATATTCGGCGACGAGCCGCCCGGTGAAACCCGTCGCGCCATAGACGATGATGTCGAGATCGCGGGATGCCATGAAACCCTCCCTTTACGTAAACGTCAAGCGAAGGCTAGCGCAGGCGGACCGCGATGCCAAGCGCGAAGCGTCAGAAGCGCCACCACGGCCGCTTGACGACGACCGGCGCGCCCACGGCTTCGGCCTGACCCTCGGCGCGCGCGGCGCGCAGTTCGGCCTCGTGCAATTCGATCTCGTCGCGGCGCCTGCGGCGCAGCGCATCATAGCTCCAGCGCGTGTGGCCATAGCCGAAGAGGCAGAGCAGGCCGCCCGCGATCGCCAGATTCTTCATCGCCGCCATCGCCTGCACGGGATCGGTGAAATCGCGGTGGAAGAAGAGGATGGTGAGCAGCACGAACGCCGCCAGCAGCAGCGAGAAGGCTCGCGCATAAATGCCGAGTGCGATGCAGACGCCCGCGATCAGTTCGAACAGCCCGGTCGGAACGGCGAGCCAGCCGGGCAGGTCGGCGGCGGAGATCATCGCGCTGGTGTCGTTGACGTGGATCAGCTTGTTGATCCCCGAGACGACGAAGATCAGCGCGATGAACAGGCGGCCGATGAAGACGGCGATCATGGACATGGAACATCCTCCGACACGCGCCCCTTCCGCTTGGGGAGATGACGCGCGAGAGGGCGGGGCGGTTCCGCGGGATCAGAGCTTGGGCAGCGTCACGCCCTTCTGCCCCATATATTTGCCCGCGCGGTCGGCGTAGCTCGTCTCGCACGGCTCGTTGCCCTGCAGGAACAGGAACTGGCACGCGCCCTCGTTGGCATAGATTTTCGCGGGTAGGGGGGTGGTGTTCGAAAACTCCAGCGTCACATGACCCTCCCAGCCGGGTTCGAGCGGGGTGACGTTGACGATGATTCCGCAGCGCGCATAGGTCGATTTGCCGAGGCAGATGACGAGCACGTCCCTGGGGATGCGGAAATATTCGACCGTGCGCGCGAGCGCGAAGCTGTTCGGCGGGATGATGCAGACGTCGGTCTTGCGGTCGACGAAGCTGTTCGACGCGAAATCCTTGGGATCGACGACCGCGCTGTCGACATTGGTGAAAATCTTGAACTCGTCGGCAACGCGCGCGTCATAGCCGTAGGACGACAGGCCATAGCTGATGCAGCCGTCGCGCCGCTGCGCCTCCACGAACGGCTCGATCATCTGCTGCGTGCGGGCGGCGTCGCGAATCCATTTGTCGGAAAGAATGGCCATGCCGCCGTCTTGTCGGCGCGCGCGCCTTTGCGCAAGCGGTCAGTCGCGGACGAGGCCCATATCCTTCGGCCCGAAGGCGGCGGGGAGCAGATCGCTCAGCCGATAGCTTTCCACCGCCGTGCCGTCGCCCGATGCGCAATGGACCCAGATGTCGGTCTTCGACTGCTCGGCCGCCTCGTTCAATATCTGGCGGCAGCGGCCGCACGGATGCACCGCCTCGGCACCGGCCAGCGCCGCGCCTTCGGGGCGGCCGCCGACGATCGCGACCGCGGCGAGTTCGCCGATCCAGCCTTCGTTGGCGATCTTCGCGATCGCCGCGGTTTCGGCGCACAGCGTCAGGCCATAGCTCGCATTCTCGACATTGGCGCCAGTGACGACGTCGCCATTCTTGAGCAATAGCGCCGCACCGACGTGAAAGCCCGAATAGGGGGCATAGGCGCGCGCGGCCGCCTCGCGCGCCGCGTCGATCAGCGCGTCGCGGTCGGCATCGGTCGGATCGTCGGTCATGGCGTGGTTCCTTCGGGGCGCACGACGTTCCAGCCGACCGTGCCGTCGGCGCCGGCGATGCGCAGATAATGGTTGGCCTGCCACATCACCCACGGATGGGCGCCATAGTCGGGCTCGAAGAAATCGCGGCGCAGCCAGGTGGTGCGCGCGATGCCGCTCGTCACTTTGTAATCGGCCTCGAACGCGGCGCCGGGTGCGATCAGGCTGCGCTTGCCCATATGCGCCTCGATCTGCGCCAGAAAGGTCGCGAGTTCGCTCAGCAGCAGCGCGCGCGTCGGCCGGTCGGGGCAGCGGTCGTCGTAATCGAGCCAGACCACCGGAGGCAGCGCGTCGGTGCGCCGCGGGACGTGGCGGATGAAATTGGCCGCCTGGTCGGTGGCGAGGCGGCACAGGCTGTAATGGTGGATCGGACCGGTGCGCACCCCGGCGTCGCGCGCCGCGGCCATGTTGCGCGCGTAGAGCGGATCGACGCCGCTGTCGCCGTCGGTCGCCGCCAGATAGGCGAAATCGGCGCCCGCCGCCTTGACCGAACCCCAGTGGACCTGGCCGTTCGAGGCGTCGAGCGTTACCCCCTGCAACGGATATTGCGCGCGCTGCGGCGTCCAGCGCGCCGCCCACCATAATCCGACCCCGATGGCGAGCACGGCCAGCAGCAGCACCCCGCCGATGCGCCGCAGGCCGCGCGCCGCCGCATCGCGCCAGCCGGTCGTCGCCGGCTTGTTCCTGCGCTGGATCGCCCCCTTCGCCATGCTCACCCCTTGATGTGGAGGACGCAGATGAGCGTGAACAGGCGGCGCGCGGTGTCGAAATCGACCGCGATCTTGCCGTCGAGCCGGTCCATCAGCATCTCAGCCGCATCATTGTGAAGCGCGCGGCGCGCCATGTCGACGGTTTCGATCTGCTGCGCGGTCGCCGACCGGATTGCCTGATAATAGGAATCGCAGATCGCGAAATAGTCGCGGATCGGGCGGCGGAAGCGGCCGAGGCCGAGGATGACCGCCTCGAGCGGCGAACCGTCCTCGCGGCTGATCTCGAAGATCAGCCGTCCGTCCTCGACCCGCAGCATCAGGCGATAGGGCCCGGCATAGCCGTCGGGATGGCCGCGCTGCGGCACGAACTTGTTGTCCTCGATCAGGTCGAAGATGGCGACGCGCCGTTCCTGCTCGACATCGGGATTGCGCCAGACGATCGTGCCCTCGTCGAGCTCGACCGAGATGATGCGCTGCTTCGATGGGTCGGCGTCGGTCATGATGAAGGTGCTTCTACCCGCCGCACGGCGAAGGGCAAGGGGGCGGCGAGGACTCCCTCCCGCCTGCGGGAGGGGGAGGCCGCAAAACTATCCCCAGAACGCTCCACGGCAGGCGTGGCTGCGACGATCAACGCCATTGCATATGGTTTCAGGGGGTTCCATTATGCGTCGCCATGCCCGAAGTCGCCCGTTTCCCGATCCCGGCTCCCGCCGGGGACGACCGCCAATTGCCCCGCAATATCGAGGCCGAGGCCGCGTTCCTGGGCGCGATCCTGATCGACAACCGAGTCGTCGAGGATCTGCCGGTGCAGCTTTCGCCCGCGCATTTCTTCGAACCGCTGCACGGGCGCATCTTCGCGCAGGCGATGGCGCTGGTCGAGCGCAACAGCATCGCGACGCCCGTGACGCTCAAACCCTTTTTCGAGGGCGACGAGGCGATGAAGGCGGTCGGCGGCGTCGGCTACCTCGCGCAGCTCACCGGCAGCGGCGCCGGGTTGATCGGCGTGCGCGACTTCGCGCGGCAGATCTACGACCTCGCCCTGCTGCGCGAGCTGGTCGGAGTCGGCCGCACGCTCGTCGACAATGCGCTCGACACCAGCGAGAGCGTCGATCCGCAGGCGCAGATCGAAGAGGCCGAGACCTCGCTCTACAAGGTCGCGGGCGGCGATGCCGAACTGGGGTCGGTCAAGAGCTTCAGCGCCGCGAGCCTGACCGCGCTCCAGGCGGCCGAACGCGCGCTCAATTCGGGCGGTCACCTGTCGGGCACGACGACCGGCATCGCGAGCGTCAACGCCAAGATCGGCGGCATGCACAATTCGGACCTGATGATCCTCGCCGGCCGGCCGGGCATGGGCAAGACCTCGCTGGCGACGAACATCGCCTATAACGCCGCCGAGCGCTGGCGCCGCGACGAGGAGGACGGGATTCCGCCCGAAAAGAACATGGGCGCGAAGGTCGCCTTCTTCAGCCTCGAAATGTCGGCCGACCAGCTCGCGACGCGCGTTCTGGCCGAGCAGTCGGGCGTGTCGGGCGAAGCGCTGCGCATGGGCAAGATCAGCAAGGAGCAGTTCCAGCAACTGTCGCGCGCCGCGCAGCAGCTCCAGACGCTGCCGCTGTTCATCGACGATACGCCGGGCCTGACGATCGCCGGTCTGCGCACGCGGGCGCGGCGGCTGCAGCGGCGGCACGGTATCGGGTTCATCGTCGTCGACTATCTCCAGCTTCTGCAGGGCTCGTCGCGCAGCGGCGACAATCGGGTGCAGGAGATTTCAGAGATTTCGCGCGGTCTCAAGACGTTGGCGAAGGAACTTAATGTGCCGGTGATGGCGCTGTCGCAGCTCAGCCGTCAGGTCGAAAGCCGCGAGGACAAGCGCCCGCAGCTTTCGGACCTGCGCGAATCGGGCTCGATCGAACAGGACGCCGACATGGTGCTCTTCGTGTTCCGCGAGGATTATTATGTCGCGGCACGCGAGCCGAAGCGCCCGGTGGAAGGCGACGACATCAAGATCCACGCCGCGCACGAGGAATGGGCGGCGGAGATGGAGCGCGTCTTCGGCCTGGCCGAACTGATCGTCGCCAAGTCGCGTCACGGCTCGACCGGCAAGGTGCGCCTGCACTTCGAGGCCAAGACGACCAAGTTCAGCGACCTCGCCGACGACAGCATGGCCTATGCGGATTACGAGTAGGCCGATCGCTCAATAGCGTCGTCATTGCGAGCGAAGCGAAGCAATCTCCAGCTATCGGTCTCGCACAAGGTCGATAGCTGGAGATTCCTTCGGCTCCTCGCAATGACAGAGCCTCAAAACGCCGGGTCGTTCGCCGGATCGTCGCCGATCGGCGTCACCGCTTCGTGGATGCCGCATTCGGTCTTGTCCCAGCCGCGCCAGCGGCCGGCGCGCGGGTCTTCGCCCGGCTTCACCTTCGAGGTGCAGGGCGAGCAGCCGATCGACGGATAGCCTTCCGCCTCCAGCGGATGGCGCAGCAGGTCGTGCGCCTCGAACCAGGCGTCGAGCGCCTCGCGTGTCCAGTTGGCGAGCGGGTTGAACTTGAGGCGGCCCGAGCTGCCATCGAGCTCGAAGCGCGGCAGGCCGGTGCGCGTCGCGGACTGGAAACCCTTGCGGCCGGTGATCGAGGCGTCGAAGTCGGCGAGCGCCTTTTCGAGCGGCCTGACCTTGCGGATCTCGCAGCAGCCGTCGGGGTCGTAGGACCAGCGCAGGCCCGTCTCGTCCTTCTTCGCCAGTTCCTCCGGATCGGGTGTCAGCGTGACGAGGTTGAGCCCGAGCCGCGCCGCGAGCGTGTCGCGATAGGCGAGCGTTTCGGGAAAATGCTTGCCGGTGTCCAAAAAGAGCACCGGAATATCGGGCGCCGCCCGCGTCACCAGATGGAGCAGCACCGCGCTTTCGGCGCCGAAGCTCGAAACGATCGCGGTGTCGCCGAGCAAGCCCGCGCCGAGCACGCTCGCGACCACCTCCGCGGCGTCCTGCCCGCGGAACAGATTGTTCAGGCGGACGACGTCGGCCTGCGTGAAGCGCGGCGCGACGTCGATCCGGTCGCGCCTCCTGTCATCCCCCGCATCACCGCTCGCATCGCGCGCGGTCGGGACACCCATCGGCCGCGCATGGCCTTGGGGCGTCTCGACCTCGTTCGACGCGAACGGGAGTTTAGAGGTGTCAGCCATGCCTCAGTTTCCAGATCGGCACCGCGCCGTCCGCCGCATGCTGATAGACATGATCGTACCGGCGCAGCGACGCATCGATGTCGGCGCGGTTAAGCTGGCTGTGCGGGGCGAAGCTGTCGATGCCGCAGCGCCGCATGAAGGCGACGAGGTCGACGAGCACGTCGCCTTCGGCGCGAATCTCGCCCTCATAACCCGCCTCGCGCAGGATGCGCGCCGCGGTGAAGCAGCGGCCGTCGCGAAAGCGGGGAATGCCGAGTTCGACCAGCTTCACCCGCCCGAGTTCGGGAATCAGCCGCCGCGGGTCCTCGCCCGCTTCGAGCCGCACCGCGCTGGCGTCGGGCTGTTCGAGGAAGGCGTCGAGCGTGACCGCGGGTTCCTCGACCGGTTCGTCGTTCCGAAAACGCAGGGCATCAGCCATAAATGGCCTCCTTGAAGGCGTCGAGGCCGACGCGGCGATAGGTGTCGAGGAAGCGTTCGTCCCCGGTGCGCAGTTCGCGGTAGCGCTCGATTGCGCGCTCGACCGCATCGACGACGCCGTCCTCGTCGAAGCCGGGGCCGGTGATCTTCGCCTGCGTCGTGTCCTCCGCGCCCGATCCGCCGAGCAGCAGCTGGTAGTTCTCGGTGCCCTTGCGGTCGACGCCGAGGATGCCGATGTGCCCCGCATGGTGGTGCCCGCAGGCGTTGATGCACCCCGAAATCTTGATCTTGAGTTCGCCGAGGTCGCGCTGGCGATCCATGTCGGCGAAGCGCTGTTGGATCTTCTGCGCGACCGGGATCGACCGCGCGTTGGCGAGGGTGCAATAATCGAGGCCGGGGCAGGCGATGACATCGGTGACGAGGTCGAGGTTGGCGTCGGCGAGCCCCGCCGCCTTCAGCGCCTGCCACACCGCATGCAGGTCCTGTTTGCGGACATGCGGCAGCACGACATTCTGGGCATGGGTCACGCGCAGATCGTCGAAGCTGTAGCGTTCGGCGAGGTCGGCAAGCGCCTCCATCTGCTCGGCGGTGACGTCGCCGCCGATGCCGCCGATCGGCTTGAGACTGACGTTGACGATCGCATAGCCGGCCGCCTTGTGCGCCACGGTCTGGTGATCGACCCACAGCGAGAAATCGGGGTCCGACCGGTCGATGGCCGCGGACAGACCCGCCTCGAACGGTGGCGGCGCGAAATAGGCGGCGATGCGGTCGTATTCGGCCTGCGGAAAGTCGGTGCCGAGCGTCAGGAAATGCTGGAACGCTTCCTCGACCTGGCGGCGGAACTCCTCTTCGCCCAGATCGTGGACGAGGATCTTCATCCGCTGCTTGTGGATATTGTCGCGCCGCGCGTGGAGGTTCCACACGCGCAATATCGATTGGAGGTAGGAGAATATCTGCGACGCCGGGCAGAAATCGCGGATCTTGTAGGCGATGAAGGGGGTACGTCCCATGCCGCCGCCGGCATAGACCTCGAAACCTTCCTCGCCCGCTTCATTGCGGACAATGCGCAGCGCGCAGTCGTGCCAGCGCAGCGCCGCGCGGTCGGCCGGCGACGAGATCACGCAGATCTTGAACTTGCGCGGCAGATAGCTGAATTCGGGGTGAAAGGTCGTCGCCTGCCGCAGCAGTTCGGCCCAAGGGCGCGGATCGCATATCTCGTCGGCGGCGGCGCCCGCATATTGGTCGGCGGAGATGTTGCGGATGCTCTCGCCGCTGGTCTGGATCGCGTGCATCTCGACCGTCGCCAGCTCGGCGAGGATGTCGGGCGCGTCTTCCAGTTTGATCCAGTGATACTGGAGATTCTGGCGCGTCGTGAAATGGCCGTAGCCGCGGTCATACTTGCGCGCGATCTCGGCAAGCTTGCGAAGCTGCGTCGAATTGAGCGTGCCATAGGGAATGGCGACGCGCAGCATATAGGCGTGAAGCTGGAGGTAGAGGCCGTTCTTGAGCCGCAGCGGCTTGAACTGGTCGTCGTTCATGTCGCCCGCGATACGGCGGCGGGTCTGGTCGCGGAATTCCTCGACGCGCGCATCGACCATCGCGCGGTCATATTGGTCGTATTTGTACATGTCAGATCACCCAGTCGCCGGCCACCGGATCGGCGGGCTTCAATGTCAGGTCGGGGCGCACGGTCGGGCCGCGCGCGCGGATGCGATCCTTGATATGCGCCGGGCGCGGTCCCTTGGCGGTGTCCACCGCGTCGATCAGATAGCCGCCGTTGACGCGGCGCGCGCCGTCCTCGGCCGACAGGATCGCCTCGCCATGTTCGCCGACGTCGGCGGCGTCCTCGACGTGGATCGACCAGCCGCGGCCGGTCCACCAGATCACGGCGCCCGTCTTCAGATCGTTTCCGGTCAGGAGTCGCATGCCATATCCTTCAATGAAGCAATCAGTCCCGGCGCGCCGAGGCAGTCGAGCGCGTCGGCGCGCGCCGCGACCTTGCCGACGATAATCAGCGCGGGGCTGGCGACCCGTTCGCGCGCGACGAGATCGCCGAGGTCGGTGAGCAGGGTGCGCAGCACGCGGGCGTCGGCGGTGGTGCCGCGCTCGATCACCGCGACCGGCAGACCGGGCGAGACCCCGTCCGCGATCAGCTTGTCGGCAATCGCCGAGGCGGTCGCGAGCCCCATATAGATGACGAGGGTACGGCCATGACCCGCGAGACCCGACCAGTCCTGATCGGTCAGATTCTTGCACTGGCCGGCGACGAAACTGACCGCGCTGGCATCTTCGCGGTGGGTGAGCGGGAGACCGGCCTGCGCGGCGCAGCCCGCCGCGGCGGTGATGCCGGGAACGACCTCGCAGGCGATGCCTGCGTCGCGCGCCGCGTCGAGTTCCTCGCCGCCGCGCCCGAAGATGAAGGGATCGCCGCCCTTCAGCCGCACGACCTGCCGTCCCGCGCGCGTCTCGCGGATCAGCAGTGCGTTGATCGCCTCCTGCTTCATCGTGTGGCGGCTGCGTTGCTTGGCGACCGAGATGCGCTCGACGTGCGGCGGGATCAGCGCGAGCACGCCCGCACCGACCAGCCCGTCGTGAACGATCAGGTCGGCGCTTTCGAGAAGGCGCGCCGCGCGCAGCGTCAGCAGGTCCGGATCGCCCGGACCGGCGCCGACAAGCCACAGCTTGCCCTGGGGGAGAGGATGCTTGTCCATGCCGCCGGTGTGGCCGTCGGCCCGAAAGATGGCAAAGCAGGCTTTTTTTGCTGGGGTGAAGCAAAATTTGCGTATTGAAATTCAGCCTCGCACCAGATCCTCCATTTCGACGCGCAGCGCGCGTGCCAGCCGCGCTATGGTTTCCACCGATCCCCGCTTTCGGCCCGATTCGATATCGGCGATCTGGACCCGGTTGACGCCCGACGCCTGTGCCAGGCCCTGCTGGGTCCATCCGCGCAGATCGCGCCAGACGCGAAGCGGATTTTCGCCGTCAAGGATGCGATCGGCATATTCGGCGGGAACCAGCTCGTCTTCGCCCGCATCAAGACGCGCCTTCGCCCGATCATAGGCGCGAAGGTCGACTAGCTCCTCCGCCGCTTCGCGAAGGCGGTCATATTCGTCTTGCGGGATCGTCACCATCTTGTTCACGCCATCGTCCTTCACTCATAGATGCTGCCGCGCGAACCGATTTCCAGAACCGCGACAACGACCCCGTCTTCCATGATCACACGCCAGTCGCCGACGCGAAGGCGGACGGCGTCGCGCCCCTTCAAGGCTTTGACATTGTTCGCCAGCGATGCGGGATCGCTTGCATATTGTTCGATCTTCGACCGGATCAATCGCGCCGTATTCGCCGGCATACGGCCCACGTCCTGATGGCGGACAGGGCGTAGGCGATGGGCTTCACGCGCACGATGTAACCCGCGGCTTCATTTCTATCAATCGCGGGATCGGCCCGCGCTCAGAGAAAACCCTTGCGAATCAGCTTCGACCCTTCGGGATCGCGCAGGCCGATGCCGATCGAGGCGCGCATCGCGTCGCTTTCGGACGACGCCACCGGATAGGCGCAATAGTCCGCGGCGTAGAAGGCGCTCGGCCGGTGATTCCCCGACAGGCCGATGCCGCCGAAGGGCGCGGCGGACGAGGCGCCGTTGGTCGGCCGGTTCCAGTTAATGACGCCGGCGCGGGCATTGGCCCAGAACTGGTCGTAAAGTTGCGGGTTGCCGCCGATCAGCGCCGCCGACAGGCCGAAGTGGGTGTTGTTCGCCTCGGCGATCGCCGCCTCGAAGCTGTCGACGCGAATGACCTGGAGCAGCGGGCCGAACAGTTCGACATCGGGGCGCTCGCGCATGTCGGTCACGTCGATGATGCCGGGGGTCAGGAAGGGGCGGCCCTGGACCGGCCGCGTCATGTGGCGGACGACCTGGCCGCCGTTGGACATCAGGATCAGGAAGCTTTCGGTCAGGCCGTCGGCCGCCTCATTGTCGATCACCGGCCCCATATAGGGGGCGGGGTCGGCGTGCGGATGATCGACGATCAGCCGGTTTGCGAGCGCCTTGACCTCCTCGATCAGCGCGTCGGCCATGCTGTCCCGGACGATCAGCCGCCGCGCGTTGCTGCACCGCTGCCCGGCGCTGAGGAAGGCCGACTGGACGATCAGGATGGCGGCGGTGCGGATGTCCGCGGTGTCCCATGCGACGATCGGGTTGTTGCCGCCCATTTCGAGCGCCAGTATCTTGCCCGGCTGACCGGCGAACTGGCGGCTCAGCGCGACACCGGTTCGTGCCGATCCGGTGAACAGCAGCCCGTCGATGCCCTCGTGCCCCGCCAGCGCCTTGCCCTGATCGGGGCCGCCGACGATCAGCCGCAGCACCTCTTGCGGTACCCCCGCTTCGTGGAACAGTTCGACCAGCTTCGCGCCGACCGCCGGGGTCTTTTCCGACGGCTTGAACAGCACCGAATTGCCCGCGAGCAGCGCCGGGACGATGTGGCCGTTCGGCAGATGCGCCGGGAAATTATAGGGGCCGAGAACCGCGAGCGTCCCGTGCGGCTTGTGCCGCACCGCGTTGCGCAGCCCCATCGCGCCCTCGATGCGGCGGTTGGGGGTGCGTTCGGCATAGGCCTTGATCGAGATGTCGACCTTGTTCGCGACCGATTCGACCTCGGTGCGCGCTTCCCACAATGGCTTGCCGGTCTCGCGCGCGATCAGGTCGGCGAGCGTCTCTCCCTCCGCCTTCACCCGGTCGGCGAAGCGGCGCAGCGTTTCGGAGCGGAAGGTGAGCGGCTTTGCCGCCCATTCGGGCCAGCCGCGGCGGGCGATCGCGACCTCTGCGTCGACATCGCTGATCGCGCCGCGCCAAAGCTCTTTTCCGGTGGCGGGTTCGAAGGAAAGCAGGGCTTCGCTCATGGTCGCTCGCCTCTTATCGGTGAAAGCCGCCCGCGGCAACCGGCGGCGGCGCGGGATGGCTTGCGCGGCGCGCCGGGTTGGCGATAGACGCAGCAGGGCGTCCGTGCGGACAGGAAGGGGACCCGCCATTTTGGCAAGACAGGATCATCGCCGCGAGTGGGATGACCATTATTGGTGGTCGGCCGACGGCGTCCGGCTGCACGCGCGCCTCTATCCCGGCCCGGAGGAGGCGGCCGCGCTGCCGCCGATCCTGTGCATGCCGGGGCTCGCGCGCAACGCCCGCGACTTCGAGGCGGTGGCGCCGCACATGGCGGCGCGGCGGCGCGTGATCGTCGCCGAATTCCGCGGCCGCGGCGAAAGCGCCTATGCGAAGGACCCGATGACCTATGTCCCGCTGACCTATGTTCAGGACATGGTGGCGCTGCTCGACGAACTGGGGATCGGGCGCTTCGCGACCGTCGGGACCTCGCTTGGCGGGCTGGTGTCGATGCTGATGGCGGCGAGCCTGCCGGGGCGGCTGGCCGGCGCGTTGCTCAACGATGTCGGGCCCGAACTCGAAAGCGCCGGGCTCGACCGCATCCGCGACTATATCGGCGTGGGGGGCAGCCAGCCGACGTGGATGCACGCCGCGCGCGCGTTCCGCGACCTGAACCACGCGGTCTTTCCGCACTATGGTATCCACGACTGGCTGCGGCTGACCAAGCGCACCCATCGGCTGACCCCGGAGGGGCGGATCGTCGCCGATTACGACAAGCAGATCGCCGCGCCGCTGCGCCTGCCCGCCGGTGACGGGGTCGACCTGTGGCCCGCCTATCGCGCCTTCGGCGACGCGCCGGTGCTGATCCTGCGCGGGGCGCTGTCGGACATATTGGCGGGAAGCGCGGCCGCGAAGATGGCGGCGGCCCTGCCGGGCGCGCGGCTGGTCGAGGTGCCCGGCGTCGGCCATGCCCCGACGATGGACGAACCCGAAGCGCGCGCGGCGATCGACGCGTGGATCGCGGACCTGCCCGCGGCGTGAAGGACCGGCCCGCGATCGCGCGCGAGCGTCCGGTTCGCCCCGCGATCGCGCGCGATCGCCCGGTTCGCATCGTCCACCTCCACTCCAGCTTTTCGCTGGGCGGCAAGGAGGCGCGGGCGGTGCGGCTGATGAACCTGATGGAGGATCGCGCACGGCACGTCGTGCTGTCGGCGGTGCCCGGCGCGCTCGGCGCGCGCGACGCGATCGCGCCGGGCATCGACGTGCGTTTCCCCGCCGACGCGCCGTCGCTCGCCGGGCGGCCGTCGCTGGCGCGCTACCGCGAGATCGCGCGCTACTTGCAGGATTTCGATCTCGCGCTCAGCTACAATTGGGGCGCCATGGACGGGGTGATGGCGCATCGGCTCCATCGGCGTCGCCTGCCGGGCCTGATCCACCATGAGGACGGGTTCAACGAGGATGAAAGCGCGCGGCGCAACCGGAAGCGCAATCTGTTCCGTCGCCTTGCGCTGCGTTCGGCGGAGGCGCTCGTCGTGCCCTCGACGCTGCTCCAGCGGATCGCCGCCGCCGAATGGGGCGTTGCCGACCGCACCCGGCTGATCCGCAACGGCATCGACGTCGCCGCCTATGGCCGCGCGCCGGACGTGCCGATCCCCGGCCTCGTCCGGCGCGAGGGCGAGGTGGTGATCGGCACCGTTGCCGGGCTGCGCAAGGTGAAGGACCTGCCGCGCCTCGTGCGCGCGGTGGCGACGCTGCCGCCGCACGTGCGGCTCGCGATCGTCGGCGAGGGGCCGGATCGCGACGCCATCGCCGCGGAGGCGGCGGCGCGCGGCATCGCCGACCGTCTTGTCATGCCCGGCTTCATGGCGCAGCCGGCGCGCTGGATCGGCCATTTCGATCTGCTCGCGCTGTCGTCGCTCAGCGAACAGGCGCCGATCGCGGTGATCGAGGCGATGGCGGCGGGGCTTCCCGTCGTCAGCCCCGACGTCGGCGACGTCGCGGCGATGGTGTCGGACGCGAACCGGCCGTTCGTCGCCGGCGACGAAAGCGCGTTTCGCGCCGCGCTGGCGCGGATGGCGGGCGCCGCCGCATTGCGGGCGGCCGTCGGCGCGGCGAATCGGCGCGTCGCCGCCGAACGCTTCGACGAATCAACGATGGTCGCGGCCTATGAAAAGCTTTATGCTCGACCGCTGGGTGGATATGGCCTGTTCGGCGGCGAACGGGTCGCGATCGATTGACAAAGGGGGCCGTCTTCCGCTTACGGAAACGGAAAATGGGGGCCGGAGCCGAGCAGGCGGTTGGCCGAGAGAAAGAGGTATAGAGTGTTCAAAGGTTTGAAGCCCATCCTTTACGGCGGCCGCGAAGTCTGGCCGCTGGTCGAGGGGGGCAAGGGCGTGTCGGCGACCAACCACGCCTCCAGCGGCGCCTGGGCCGCGGCGGGCGGGATCGGCACGGTTTCGGCGGTCAACGCCGACAGCTATGATGCGGAGGGCAAGATCGTCCCGCAAGTCTATCGCGCGCTGACGCGGCGCGAGCGGCACGACGAACTGGTGCAATATGCGATCGACGGCGCGGTCGAGCAGGTGACGCGCGCCCACGACATCGCCGGCGGCCAGGGTGCGATCAACATCAACGTCCTGTGGGAAATGGGCGGGGCGCAGCGCGTGCTCGAAGGCGTGCTCGAACGGACGAAGGGGCTCGTCACCGGCGTCACCTGCGGCGCGGGCATGCCCTACAAGCTCAGCGAGATCGCGGCGCGGCACAATGTCCATTATCTGCCGATCATCTCGTCGGCGCGTGCCTTCCGCGCCTTGTGGAAGCGCGCCTACAACAAGGTCGCCGACCTGATGGCGGCGGTGGTGTACGAGGACCCGTGGCTCGCCGGCGGCCACAACGGCCTGTCGAATGCCGAGGACCCGCTGAAGCCCGAGGATCCCTATCCGCGCGTCAAGGCGCTGCGCGACACGATGCGCGCAGAGGGGATCGCCGACAGCGTGCCGATCGTGATGGCGGGCGGCGTCTGGTATCTGCGCGACTGGGAAGACTGGATCGACAATCCCGAACTCGGCCAGATCGTATTCCAGTACGGCACGCGGCCGCTGCTGACGCAGGAAAGCCCGATCCCGCAGGCGTGGAAGGATCGCTTGCGCACCCTAGAAGACGGCGACGTGCTGCTCCACCGCTTCTCGCCCACCGGCTTTTATTCGAGCGCGGTGCGCAACCCGTTCCTGCGTGACCTCGAGGCGCGCTCGGAACGCCAGATTCCCTATTCGAAGCAACAGGCGGGCGACCATGTCGTCCAGCTCGACGCCGGGGTGAAGGGCAAGAATTTCTGGGTCACCCCGCACGACCGCGACCGTGCGCGGGGCTGGGTCGCCGAAGGCTATACCACCGCGCTCAAGACCCCCGACAACACGGTGGTCTTCGTCACCGAGACCGACAAGGCCACGATCCGCAAGGACCAGGCCGACTGCATGGGCTGCCTGTCGCATTGCGGCTTCTCGTCGTGGAAAGACCATGACGATTATTCGACCGGCTATCTCGCCGACCCGCGCAGCTTTTGCATCCAGAAGACGCTGCAGGACATCGCGCACGGCGGCGACGTCGAGCAGAATCTGATGTTCGCGGGCCACGCCGCGTTCAATTTCAAGACTGACCCCTTCTACTCGAACAACTTCACCCCGACGGTGAAGGAACTGGTGGACCGCATCCTGACGGGGGATTGAATATGTCCCCGTCATTGCTTCGCTGCGCCTCGCAATGACAAGCTTCTATTGATGTGAGGCCATGCGCGAACGTCAGCCGGCGGTCTATATCATGGCGAGCCGGCGCAACGGGACGCTGTATACTGGCGTAACCTCGAACTTGGCGCAGCGCGTGTGGCAGCATCGCGAAGGATTGGGCGGCTTTTCCGGTCGTTATGATTGCGGGATGCTTGTGTGGTTTGAAATTCACGCAAACATGGAATTTGCCATTGCGCGGGAAAAGCAACTTAAAGCTGGCAGCCGCGCGAAGAAACTGGCGCTGATCGAGGCGGAAAATCCGCTCTGGCGCGATTTGTGGCCTGACATTCTCGACGGCAGCGAGTGACACTCTGGATTGCTTCGCTTCGCTCGCAATGACGGAGTTTCATAGCGCACCGTCATTGCGAGCGAAGCGAAGCAATCCAGAGCGGCTCAACGCGCCCGTTGGGAAACTACACCCACCCCTCCAGCACCTGGTCCGGCGGCCGGTGGCCGTCGGCCCAGGCGCGGATGTTGGCGATGACCTTTTCGCCCGACGCCTCGCGCCCCTCGATCGTCGCCGAGGCGAGGTGCGGCAGCAGTACCGCATTGTCGAGCGTCAGCAGTTCGGGATCGACCACCGGTTCCTGCGCATAGACGTCGAGCCCGGCGCCCGCGATGCGGCGGCTCTTCAGCGCCGCGATCAGCGCCTTTTCGTCGATAATTTCTCCGCGCGCGGTGTTGATCAGATAGGCGGTCGGCTTCATCGCCGCGATCCGCGCCGCGTTCACCATCTCGTGCGTCTCGGTGGTGTGCGGGCAGTGGATCGTCACCACGTCGCTGATCCGCAGCAGCGTGTCGACGCTCGCGTGATAGCTCGCGCCCAGTTCGTCCTCGATCGCTTCGGGCAGACGCCTGCGGTTGTGATAGTGGATCGACAGGCCGAAGGCGCGGGCGCGGCGCGCGACCGCCAGCCCGATGCGCCCCATGCCGATGATGCCGAGCAGCTTGCCCCCGACGCGGCGGCCGAGCATCGTGCTGGGCGCCCAGCCTTCCCACCGGCCCGATCGCATCAGCTTCTCGCCCTCGGCCAGCCGGCGCGGGACCGACAGGATCAGCGCCATCGTCATGTCGGCGGTGTCCTCGGTGAACACGCCGGGGGTGTTCGCGACCATGATGCCCTTTGCGCGCGCCGCGGCCAGGTCGATATGATCGACGCCGGCGCCGAAATTGGCGATCAGCTTCAGCCGCTCGCCCGCCGCCGCGATGATCTCCGCGTCGATGCGGTCGGTCACCGTCGGAACGAGCACGTCGCAATTCTGCACCGCGGCGCGCAGTTCGTCGATCGTGAAGGCGCGGTCGCGCGCCGAGAGGGTGACGTCGAACAGCTCGGCCATGCGCCCTTCGACGTGCGGCATGAGCTGGCGGGTGACGATGACGCGCGGGCGCCGGGGACGGGAGGAATCGGACATGACCGCCGATAGAGCGTGCCGCGGCGAAGGGGTCAAGAGGGGCGGGCGCGACGAAGCCTGTGGACGAACCGTGCCGCGCGTGCCGCGAGCGGTTGAAAAAGCGGGCGGAGTTTGACAAGGCATCGGCCATGAAAAGCCGCCAGATTCTCGCTGTGCTGGCGCTGGTGGCCGTGATCGGCCCCGCCGCCGCCCAGTCCGACCCGCAACTGCCCTATTGGGCCTCGATCAGCGTCGACGAGGCGCGGATGCGCAAGGGGCCATCGCCCGACGTGCCGGTGATCTGGGAATATCGCCGCAGGGACCTGCCGGTGAAGGTGATCGCGCGGCACGAACTATGGCGCAAGGTCGAGGATCCCGACGGCACCCGCGGCTGGATGGCGGCGCGGCTGCTCAGCCGGACGCGCACCGCGATCGTCACCGGCGGAACCCGCCCGATGCGCGAATCGCCGAACGAATCCGCGCCTGTCGCCTATCGTGCCGAAGCCGGCGTCGTCGGCCGGATCAGCGATTGCCGCGACGGCTGGTGCCGCTTCGACGTCAAGGGCCGCCGCGGCTGGATCGAAACCGCGCATATCTGGGGCGATTGATTTTTCGCGCGCGCGCGGTCGATCGGGGCCGCCATTAATCGAATTTTATGCGCGCGCCGCTAACAGGCGGACCATGAGCGCATCCCTCCATCGTGAACCCGAATCACAGGGTTTCGACGACGCGTCCTGGCTGCTCATCGGGCTCTGCCTGCTGTTCCTGATCGCTTTCCAACTTGCCGCGCCTTTCGCTTTCGCGGCGAACGGCTTCGGCGGATCGGCCGCGATGATCGGCCTGCTGTGGACCACCGACCGCTTCTATACCCGCTATCGCGTCCGCCCGGCCTTTGCCGCGCTGGTCACGTCGGTCATGCTGATCATCCTCTTCTCGATCGTTGGCGGCATCCTCAGCTATCTGGTCGCCGCGCAGGGCGGGGCGCTCTGGGATGCGCGGCTTCAGCGCTGGGACCTGGCGCTCGGCTTCGACTGGCTCGGCTATGCGCGCTGGGTCAACGATCATCCGACGCTCGCCACCCTCTATCGCTGGGCCTATGTCAGCATGATCCCGCAGCTTCTGGTGATGGTGCTCGCGCTGACCACCACGAACCGGCTGCGCGAGATGCGGATCGCGATATGCGCCGCGATTCTCGCGGGGCTGGCGGCGGTGCTGCTTTCGGGCCTGACGCCGGCGGTCGGAAATTATATCCACCTGAACCTTGGTCCCGGCGATCTGCCGAACCTGCGGCCCGCGGCGGCCGTCGTCCACTACGCCGACCTGACGGGGCTGCGCGACGGCAGCTTGCGTCTGATCGACGTGACGCGGATCGAGGGGATCATCACCTTTCCCAGCTATCATTCCGCGCTCGGCGCGATCTTCATCTGGGGATTTGCGCAGCTGGGCCGCGCCGGATGGGCGGGGATGCTGTGGGCCGGTCTGATGCTGTTGGCGACGCCGATCGACGGCGCGCATTATCTGGTCGACGTTCTCGCGGGGATCGCGCTGGCCGCGGCGGCGCTGATCGCGGCCGGTCGGCTGGTGCGCCGCCCGTGGCTCCGGCCGGTTGCCAAAGCCGCCGGCGACAAGGCCCCGCTGCCGGCGCCCTCGACCCTTCCGGCCTGACCCTTCTTGGTCAGGACAAGGAAAAAGGGCCGGGCGCGAACGCCCGACCCTTCGACCGCCCGCCGGTGATCAGCGCCAGCGGAAGTGGTTGCGGTAAACCTTCATCACCTTGCCGCTGCGCACATTGACCAGCAACAGGTCGTTGTAGTGGCGGACATAGGCGAGGTTACGGCCCGCACGCGGCACGCCCCAGCGGCTGTCATAATTTAGCCGATAGGCCGGCGCATAATAGTTGGAGCGCAGCGTCGAACCGGCGCGGAACTGCTGATATTTGAACGGGGCGCGCCAGTTCTGATAGCGATTGTCGCGGCGCCAGTCGCGGACATCCTGGCGATATTCGCGCTTCGCATCGCGCACGTCGCGCTGGTTGACGTGCGTCTGCGCATAGCGGATATCCTGCCGGTCGCGGCGCAGCTCGTGGGTCTGGGCCTGCGCCATTGCGGGAACCATCATCGCGGCAATCAGGCCGGCGGTGAGAATTTTATTCTTCATGGTGCCATTCCTTTGATCGGTCACGGGGGAGGGGATCTGCCCGATGACAGGGAAAGGATTAGGCGAGTCGGTTTGAACGAACCCGGAATGCCGCGTTTATCTTCGGCTCATCAGTGTCGCAGTTTGTCGCGGTCGAATGGCGGGAGGAGCGAAGCCCCGCGGCAATCCAGAGCGGGCGGTAACTGCGCTGAATTGCTTCCCCCGGATCGGCTCGGCAATATCCCTTTTCGACCGGCAACCGTTCCCCGGCGAAAGCCGGGGGCCATGCGGGCAGCGCCGTGCCATCCGGACCCCGGCTTTCGTCGGGGACCAGGCCCCTACTTGCCTTAAGGATATATATGTCGATCAGGTCGGGGGTCGCAAAGACGAGGTCTATGCCTTGTCAGACCAGTTCGACCGCCACCGCCGTCGCTTCGCCGCCACCGATGCACAGGCTCGCGATGCCGCGCGTCTTGCCGTGACGCTGGAGCGCCGCGATCAGCGTCGTGATGATGCGCGTGCCGCTCGCGCCGATCGGGTGGCCAAGCGCGGTCGCGCCGCCGTGGACGTTGATCTTGTCGTGCGGAATGCCCAGGTCGTGCATCGCGAACATCGCGACGCAGGCGAAGGCCTCGTTGACCTCGAACAGGTCGACATCGGCGATCGAC
The DNA here is from genome assembly GCF_057401805.1 of Sphingopyxis sp. 550B. Taxonomy (NCBI): domain Bacteria; kingdom Pseudomonadati; phylum Pseudomonadota; class Alphaproteobacteria; order Sphingomonadales; family Sphingopyxidaceae; genus Sphingopyxis; species Sphingopyxis sp. 550B. The sequence goes on from NZ_CM171610.1 coordinate 2,645,627, forward strand.
CAGCCCGCTTTTTCGAGCACCTTGTTGATCGCGCCGACCGGGGCGACGGTGAAATCCTTGGGCTCCTGTGCGTGTGCGGCGTGGGCGACCAGCTTCGCGACCGGCTTCGCGCCCTTCGCATCGGCGACCGACTGGCGCGTCAGAACGACTGCGGCGGCGCCGTCGGAAATCGACGAGCTGGTCGCGGCGGTGATCGTGCCGTCCTTGGCGAAAGCGGGGCGCAGCGTCGGAATCTTGTCGGGGTTGCCCTTGCCGGGCTGTTCGTCGGTGTCGACGACGACTTCGCCCTTGCGCGTGGTCAGCGTCACCGGGGTAATCTCCGTGGCGAAGGCGCCGCCCGCGATCGCCGCCTGCGCGCGCTTCAGCGATTCGATCGCATAATCGTCCTGCGCCTGCCGGCTGAGCTGATAGGCGTCGGCGGTGTCCTGTGCGAAGGTGCCCATCGCGCGGCCCGCCTCATAGGCATCCTCGAGCCCGTCGAGGAACATATGGTCATAGGCGGTGTCGTGGCCGATCCGCGCGCCGGAGCGATGCTTCTTGAGCAGATAGGGCGCGTTGGTCATCGATTCCATGCCGCCCGCGACGACCAGGTCGATGCTGCCCGCCGCCAGCGCCTCGGCGCCCATGATCACGGTCTGCATGCCCGAACCGCACACCTTGTTGACGGTGGTCGCCTGCACCGACTTGGGCAGGCCCGCCTTGATCGCCGCCTGCCGCGCCGGCGCCTGACCCAGCCCGGCGGGGAGGACGCAGCCCATGTAGATACGCTCGACATCGTCGCCCTTCACCCCGGCGCGCTCCACCGCCGCCTTGACCGCGGTCGCGCCCAGATCGGTCGCACTCGCGTCTGACAGCACGCCCTGCATGCCGCCCATCGGGGTGCGGGCATAGGAAAGAAAGACGACGGGATCGGTTGCGGTCATGATGCGAGACTCCGGTGGAAAAGGTCGGACGCCGGTCTAGCGGAAATGCTGCACGTGCGAAAGAAGATTGAGCCGTATCGTCGATCGAGCGCCGGGCGATGACGGAACCCGGCCACCGTCCGTCTTCAGCCGAGCGACGACCGCCAGTCGCGTGGAGTCATGCCGAAGCGGCGGCGAAAGGCTTTGGTGAAGGCGGACGGGTCTTCGTAGCCGCTTTGCAGGGCGACCTCGCCGATGTCCAGGCTCAGGTCGCGCAGCAACTGGCGCGCACCGTTCAGCCGGACATCGCGAATATATTCCGCTACGGCCACTCCGCGCCGATCGAACAGGCGATAGAGGCGGGCGCGCGAGCAATGAAGCGCCTGCGCGACCGCGCCGACCGTCAGGCGCGTATCAGCGCGATGCTGATCGATAAAGCGGCAGGCGGCGGCGAACAGCGATCGGTCGGCCATGGGCCGGTTCACCCCGAACCGCTCGCCGCATTGTGCAAGATAGGCGCGGACCAACAACCCGAGCGAATCCATGGCCGCACCCGATGCCGCGGCGTCCATCTTCGGGCCGAGTTGCGCTATCGCCCGCAGGTCGATTGCAATCATTCGCGCCAGCGGCGTATCGGGAAGGCGCATCAGGGGGTCGTCTCCCCGCAAGGAGGACAGGCCGGTTGCCCGGTGCACCAACGCGCGAGGCAACGAGATATAGAAAGCGCGATAACCGGCGGGCGAATTCGCCGTGCGTGCGCGCTGCGCGTCGAACAGGGCGATGCCTGACGCGTGTGAAAAAAGGGTCCGGCCGTCGCCGCGGTCGGTCACCTCGATCGCGCCGCCGCTGACCAGCGCCAGGCACATGTCCCGCTCGTCTACTTCGGTAAACCGGGCTTTAGTGGGAGCGCAGACCGTTTCGGAAAAGCCGATCCCGTCGTCTCCCTCGCAGCCGATGACGCCCGCGCCATAGTGGCTGTGATCGAGCAGCGGCATCGGCGCCAGATCCACCTCGGGGAAATGCGATCGCCAGAATTCGAATGCATCGTCCGGAGCGACACCGTTCGTATTGACCGAAAAGAAACGCGCCGCCCGTTGAGCGCTCAAATTGCGTTTTTTCTCCATATTCGCCCCCCCTTTTTTCTAGCGTATCTCTCGATGGCGTTCAACTGGCCGGGATTCGCTTCATCGAGACAAGCGGCCGAAGGCTGGAACAGCCGCACTAACGGCCGGGCATCCGCCGCGTCTATGCAGGCGACCGATTTGATCTGCGGCCGGGGCCCGACGCGCCCGGTCTGACCAAGGAGGTAGAGATGGGGCGATTGTCGAATGAGTTTCACAAAGTTAACGCTGCCGCACGCGCGGAACGTCGGCTGCGTCTGGTCCGCCGGGATCGTTTCATATGGCCGGGAAGCGTCCTGGGGGCCGCCGGCTTCCTGTTCGCCCTGTCGCCTTCGGCGGCCCTTGCGGACGATCCGGGCTATACTTTGTGTCCGGGTGGTTTGATCAGTTTCACCGGCTTTTGCCCCGCCGATCCTCCACAACCGACCCCGACCCCAGCCCCGACCCCAGCCCCGACCCCAACCCCAACCCCGACTCCCACGCCGGTCGATCCAGAGGCGAGCTTCGCCACCGGCGATCTGTCGGTGGCGATGGGCGAAGGCGCTGTCGCCGTCGGCGTGTCGAACACGGCCAGCGGTCAGCGCGCCATCGCGGTTGGGACGGCCAATCTGGCGGATGGCTCGAACGGCGTCGCCATAGGCGCCGCCAATGAGGCGCTCGGACAAACGAATGTGGCGATGGGGATGCAGAATGTCGCGGACGGCGCGGCCGTCTCGGTCGCGGCCGGTATCGGCAATCACAGCTCCGCCACCGGAAGCACCGCATTGGGCATCGCAAACACCGCGAGCGGCATAGCAAGCTCCGCTTTCGGTTACGGCAATGGCGCATCCGGTACATTCAGCCATGCCATCGGCACCTACAGCACCGCGCTGGGCGACTACAGCACCGCGCTGGGACTGAATGCCGCCACCGGCGTGAGCGCCGCCGGCGGCCTGGCGCTGGCTGGCTGGTACGACCGGAACGGCGACGGCAACTTCCTGTCCCCCGATTATCTGAACGTCGACACCGACGAAACCGCAGCGGCAATGGGCATAAGCGCCGTCGCGGTAGGCAGCGGCGTTCGCGCGTCGGGCGACTACAGCAGTGCGTTCGGCGTCAACGCAATCGCCATCGCAACCGGTTCCACGGCCATCGGTTTCGGGGCAGTCGGCGACGTCGCGGGCGCGCTTTCGGTCGGTTCGATTGATGCCCCCGGACGCATCGTTCATGTCGCCGCCGGGCAAAGCGGAACCGACGCGGTCAATTTGGGGCAACTCGATGCCGTGTCCCAGCGCGTTTCCCAACTGGAAACCAGCATTCCGTCAGGTGTCGTCGCTGGCCTTGGCACGCTCGCGCTTGGCAACGGATCGAATGCGTCCGGCGACACATCGCTCGCGATGGGGGGCAATGCGTCATCGCAGGGAACGCAGGCCGTTGCCATCGGCGCCTCTTCGGCGGCGTCGGGGGAGCAGGCGCTCGCCCTCGGGGGCAAGGCGGATGCGGCAGGCAAGACATCCATCGCTATCGGATCGGGTGCACGCACGGGTGGCCGGAGCTTCGATATCCTTTCGATTCCGACGGGTCCGATCCTGTTCGCAGCCGCGGCTGCGGTTGAAGACGAGAGTGCGAATGATGCCATCGCCATCGGGACAGATGCTTCGGCGAGCGCCGACGACGCCATAGCGATCGGCAAGGGCGCTTCGGCGTCTGCTGCAGGCGCTATCGCATTCGGCGCCGGATCGCTGGCGGATACGGCGAACACGCTGTCGGTCGGCAACGCGTCGCAGACTCGCGTCATCACCCGCGTTGGAGCGGGCGCAATCGATGAAAACAGCAGCGACGCCGTGACGGGCGCCCAGCTTTATGACACCAACCAGGTCGTGGCGGGACTGGAAGGGCGTGTCGCTACGCTGGAAGATCAGGCGGGTGCGGCGGTTCAGTCGAGCGCCGCGGCAACCTCTGCAGCGCGGGATGCCGCGCAGTCGGCCAATTTGGCCGCTGCGGGCGCAACGACCGCCGCGGCGGATGCCGTGAATGCGGCGGCAGGCGCCCGCACCGCTACGGTCGAGGCAACCACTGCGGCTGAGGATGCACGCAGCGCGGCACAGGAGGCCCGCGTCTCGCTTGCCCGGACCGAGCATATCGCCATCAGCGGTGAGGGCGACGCACCGGTCGCCAGTGGTCCCAATGCGGTTGCCATCGGTGGCGGTGCTCAGGCTACGGACGGCAACGCGGTGTCGATCGGCTTCGGCAATATCGCCTCTGGCAATGGGGCCGTCGCCATTGGCGACCCCAATGTCGCAACCGGGACCGGCGCGGTCGCCATCGGCGAAGACAATGTCGCGACGGGTATCGGCGCCATTGCTCTTGGCAATGCCAATCAGGCCCATGGCGCCGGCGCGGTTGCGCTGGGCAACGGTGCAAGCGCCACCGGTGACGGCGCGGTCGCCATCGGCCCCGATGCGGTGGCCGTGCGCGCAAATCAGGTGGCGCTGGGTAGCGCGCGCTCGACATACAAGCTGGCTGGCATCGCGTCGGACGCCAGTCGTGCCGCCCAGCAGGGCGCGGTCAGCCTCGTGACGTCCGACATCGCGGGCAATCTTGCGACGCTCGATCTCGACGTCAACGCTCTCCAGAATTTGGGAAACAGGCTCGATGCGATCGAAAGCGGCGTTAACGCGATCGGCAGCGCCCTGAACCGCGCGACACGCCGTGCTGACGGCGGGATTGCCACGGCCATGGCGTTGGGCGGAACGGTGATGCCCGCCGATGTTGACTTCGCCCTGTCGTTCAATCTGGCGACTTTCCGCGGGCAGCAGGGATTTTCAGGGTCTCTGGTGGCCCGTATCAGCGAGCGTGTCTGGGTATCGAGTGGCATCGCCGGATCGACCGTCGGAGGATCGACGGGCGCGCGCGCCGGTATCACGTTCGGCTGGTAGGGAGGGGGCATGGTGAGCGATCCTCCTCTCCTGCGTCCGCCTGCCGGCGAGGGGAGGAGGGCGGTCGCCCCCGTGGTTTTTGTTTGCCGAAAACCGCTGTCCTACAATCGTTCGCTGCGTTATTCTTGCATGCTTTCCACGCGGCCTTCCGCCCGGTTGCGCGCGCGTCAGGCGGGTTTCATCTTGCAACCCGCCGCGCGGCATGGTCAATTGCCGGCCGCAAGTCATAGGGGAGACGGTCATGGCCACCGCCATCAAGCAGGATATCGCCGGCGAAGCCGCCCGCATGCAGCAGGTCCTTGCCGCGCAGAAGGCGAACTTCACCGCCGCCATGCCCGAAAGCCTCGCGGTGCGCCGCGACCGCATCGACCGCGCGATCGCGCTGCTCGTCGATCATGCGGAGGATTTCGCCAAGGCGGTCAGCGAGGATTTCGGCCACCGCAGCCGCGAGCAGACGCTGATGACCGACATCATGCCCTCGGTCAGCGCGCTCAAGCATGCGAAGAAGCATCTCGCGAACTGGGCGAGGGGGGAGAAGCGCAAGCCGACCTTCCCGCTCGGCCTGCTCGGCGCGAAGGCAGAGGTCATGTACCAGCCCAAGGGTGTCGTCGGCGTCGTGAGCCCGTGGAACTTCCCGATTGGCATGGTGTTCGTGCCGATGGCGGGCATCCTCGCCGCGGGCAATCGCGCGATGATCAAGCCGAGCGAGTTCACCGAGAATATCTCGACGCTGATGGCGCGGCTCGTTCCTGACTATTTCGACGAAAGCGAGATGGCGGTGTTCACCGGCGATGCGGAGGTCGGCATCGCCTTCTCGAAGCTCGCCTTCGACCATCTGATCTTCACCGGCGCGACGAGCGTCGGACGGCACATCATGCGCGCCGCCGCCGAAAATCTGGTGCCGGTGACGCTCGAACTCGGGGGCAAGTCGCCGACCTTCATCGGGCGCAGCGCGAACAAGGACCTGGCGGGACAGCGCGTCGCGATGGGCAAGCTGATGAACGCCGGACAGATCTGCCTCGCGCCCGACTATCTGCTCGTTCCCGACGATCAGGAGGCGGCGGTGATCGACGGCGTCGCCAAGGGGGCGGCCGCGCTCTATCCGACCCTGCTCGCCAACGACGACTACACCTCGGTCGTCAACACGCGCAATTACGACCGGCTGCAATCCTACCTTGCCGATGCGCGCGACAAGGGCGCCGAGGTGATCGAGGTCAACCCGGGGAACGAGGATTTCGCCAGTTCGAACGGCCACAAGATGCCGCTCCACATCGTCCGCGGCGCGACCGACGAGATGAAGGTGATGCAGGAAGAGATTTTCGGCCCGATCCTGCCGGTGCGCACCTATCGGACGATCGACGATGCCATCGACTATGTGAATGCGCACGACCGTCCGCTCGGCCTCTATTATTTCGGCCAGGACCGGAGCGAGGAGGAGCGCGTGCTCACCCGCACTATCTCGGGCGGCGTCACCGTCAACGACGTGCTGTTCCACAACGCGATGGAGGATCTGCCCTTCGGCGGGGTCGGACCGTCGGGGATGGGCAATTACCACGGGGTTGACGGCTTCCGCACCTTCAGCCACGCGCGTGCCGTCTATCGTCAGCCCAAGTTCGATGTCGCGGGGCTGGCGGGTTTCAAGCCGCCCTATGGCAAGGCGACCGAAAAGACGCTGGCGCGCGAACTTAAGAAATAGGGACATACGGCGCGCCGGCCGAGGCGTCGCGGGGCCAACGATAGGCTATGGCCATCCCCCGCGCGCATCCTTATAGGGGCGAATCTGTCGATCGGCCCGCCGGGCGGTCGCCGTGCGGGTGTGGCGGAATTGGTAGACGCAGCGGATTCAAAATCCGCCTCTGGCAACAGAATGCCGGTTCGAGTCCGGCCACCCGTACCAGCTTTTTCGTGATTGTCAGAGCATCGAGCCTTAAATCTGACCCATCGTCCCGTTCGTGTCGAGCGCAGTCGAGACACCCATCAGCGTGGCGCAAGGCCGATGGGTGTCTCGACTGCGCTCGACACGAACGGATATAGGGGCGTTGCGGGTTTATGGCACGCTGCTCTAAATCTGAACCGTTGCCCTGAGCTTGTCGAAGCCTGTCCTGAGCGTATGCAAGGCAGTCGAAGGGGGCGGTCCTTTTTTTGGCGCCGCAACAAAAGGGACGGTGCTTCCCCAGGATCAGGTCGGCAATCATCTCCTTCCGACAGGTGAGCGTTCCCCGGCGAAAGCCGGGGCCCATGCGAGGCAGGCGCACGTAGCTGGACCCCGGCTTTCGCCGGGGATCACCGGCGTTCTTGTCTCAAGGGTATAAACGCCGACGTGATCCGGAGTCAGCACGAACGGCAGAAAATGGATGCTGAAACGAGTTCAGCATGACGAACGGATGAGGTAGCGCGTCGAAACCCGACTTAGACCGCCGAGCTGAACCGCCGCGGCGAATGCTGGCGATAGGGGTCGAAGGCCGCCGCGATGCTTCGGGCATAGGGCAGGCCCTCCGGCGGAATCGCCACTGCCCCATGGTCGAACGAGCACAGCCCGGCCTCGACATAGGGTGCCAGCCGTTCCCACGCCTCGTCGACCAGCGGCTTGTCGGCCCGGGCCCGCCCGTGGCAGAGCAATTCGCTGATGATCGCGCCGCGCCGGCGATCCTCGACGTCGCGCGCCTTGCCGAGCGCGATCGGCAGGATGTCGTGCGACAACAGCATGCGATAACGCCCCGAATTCTTCTCATTCTGTGCGAGCAGCGAGGGAAAGCTGCTGATCGCCGAAGCGCCGAGGCCGATCAGCGCCGGCGCGCCGTCGTCGGTGAAGCCCTGGAAATTGCGCCGCAGCCGCCCGGCGCGCGCCGCCTGCGCGATCGGATCGTCGGGCAGGGCGAAATGATCGAAGCCGATCGGGACATAACCCGCCTCGACCAGCGTCCGATGGCCGAGCGCCGCCATGCGGAACCGCTCGGCTTGCCCCGGCAATGCGCTGTCGTCGATGCGCCGCTGGCGCGGGATCAGGTGCGGGACGTGGGCATAGCCGAACAGCGCGATGCGGTCGGCGCCGAAGCGCACCGTGCGGTCGAGCGTATCGGCCAGATCGTCCTGCGTCTGCCCCGGCAGTCCGTACATCAGGTCGAAGTTGAGCGATCGGATGCCGCCGCGGCGCAATGTCTCGACGCTTGCCTCGATCGTCTCGACCGGCTGGATGCGGCCTATCGCGGCCTGCAGATGCGGGGCGAAGGTCTGGACGCCCAGGCTGGCCTGTGTCGCACCGACCCCCGCGACGACATCGCCCCATGTCGACGACATCGCACGCGGATCGAGTTCGATCGAGATGGTCGGATCGTCGAGCGGGAAATGGATGACCAGCGCTTCCATCAGGTGGATGAAATCGGTCGGCGCGATCGCATTCGGACTGCCGCCGCCAAAGGCGATGCGGCGCACCCGCGTGCTCGCGGGCAGCAATCCGGCGACCAGTGCGATCTCGCGGTGCAGCGCGGTCAGATAGCTGGTCAGCCGTTGCGCCTTGTTGGCGGCGCCCGTGTTGCAGCCGCAATACCAGCAGATATGCTCACAATAGGGGATATGGAGATAGAGCGAGACGTCGCCGGTCGCGGTGGCGACCGCTTCGGCGAACCGGTCGGGACCGACGTCGGGGGTGAACTCTGCCGCCGTCGGAAAGCTGGTGTAGCGCGGCACCGGCGTTGCGAGCAGATCGGGATGATAGGGCCACATGCAGGCGCTTGTCGCCGAAGACGGGCGGGCTGTCATTGCGCCCGGTCAATTTGCTTGCGCGAACGGCTGTTGTGGCACCCCTTCGCGCAGCAGGGCGCGGGCGTGTCGCCCGAAGGCGCCTGGCCGCCGAGCGGAACCGACGTCGCGCCGCCGCCGCAAAGCATGACCGCCAGCATTCGCTGCGACGTGCCCGGTAACGGCCCGGTCATCGCCGGGATCAGCGCCGACAGCGCGAAGAGCAGCGGGCTGGGCGTCATATGTCTTCCTCGTCGATCAGGATGCGCGCCGCAGAGCCGTCGGGATCGTCGAACTGGCCGTTCCGAAGCGCCCAGAAGAAGGCGCCGAGGCCGAGAAGGCCGAGCGCGAGCGCGGCAGGAATCAGGATCGCAAGGCCGGTCATCGCGCGATCCTCGCCAGACGCAGCGAATTGCCGACGACGATCAGCGAACTGATCGACATCGCCAGCGCGGCGATCAGCGGCGTCACCAGCCCCGCGATGGCGAGCGGCACCGCGAAGATGTTGTAGAGGATCGCCAGCGCGAAATTCTGCCGCACGATGCGCATCGTCGCGCGCGATGCGCGCACGGCGCGGGGCAGGGCGATCAAAGAATCCTGCACGAAGACGAGGTCGGACGCCTGCAATCCGACATCGCTGGCCGTGCCCGGCGCGATCGAGGCGTCGGCGGCGGCGAGCGCCGGGCCGTCGTTGAGCCCGTCGCCGACCATCAGCACATGGTGTCCGGAGGCGCGCAGCCGGGCGATCGCCGCCTGCTTGTCGGCGGGCGTCGCGCTCGCCTGCGCCGTCAGCCCGGTTTCGCGCGCCACCTCGGCGACCGCGGCGATGTTGTCGCCCGACAGGATCGAGCATTCGACGCCGAGCGCGCGCAGTCCGGCGAGTGCTTCCGCCGCATCGGGACGCAGCCGGTCGCTGCAGACGATCAGCCGGGCGGGGGCGCCGTCTATGTCGAGCACCACGGCGGTGCCGGTCGCCTGTTCGGGGCGGCGCAAGGCCACCGCGCCATCGTCATGATGCGCGAACACGCCTTCGCCGGGTCGCTCCTCGACGCCCCACAGGCTAGCGGCGCGGACGCCGCGGGCCGCAAGCGCACCGGCCAGCGCGCGCGACAGCGGGTGGCGGCTGTGCGACGCCAGCGCGAGCGCGATTCCGGCCTCGGTCGGCGGCAGCGCGTCGAGCGCGGCCGGATCGGGCGTCAGGCGCCCCAGCGTCAGCGTTCCCGTCTTGTCGAGCAGCGCGCGGTCGATGGTCGCAAGCCGTTCGAGCGCCGAGCCGTCCTTGACCATCAGCCCCGCCCGCATCAGCGCGCCGCTCGCCACGACCTGCGCCACCGGCACCGCAAGGCCGAGCGCGCAGGGACAGGTGATGATCAGCACCGCGACGCCGATGACCAGCGCCTCGTACAGGCTCGCCCCCCCGATCAGCCAGCCGATCACCGAGACGGCGGCGAGCGTGTGGACCGCGGGCGCATAGAGGCGCGATGCCCGGTCGGCGATGCGGACGTAGCGCGACCGGCTCTGCGTCGAGGCTTCCATCAGCCGCGCGATCTCGGCGAGCGTCGTGTCCTGCCCGGCATGGCTGACGCGCACGTCGACCGGCGCGTCGAGGTTGAGCGTGCCCGCGAGCGCGGCATCGCCGCGATGCAGCGCGATCGGCGCACTTTCGCCGGTCAGCAGCGACTGGTCGAAGCGGCTCTGACCCGCGACGATCTCTCCGTCGGCGGCGAGCCGTTCGCCCGCCGCGACGCGCATCACCATGCCGGCGGCGAGCTCGTCGGCCTTGCGCCATGCCAGCGTGCCGTCGGCGGCGACCACCGTCGCGCCCTGCGCCGCCTGGCGGATCAGCGCATCGACACCGGCGCGCGCCTTGTCGCGCATCATCGCGTCGAGCACCCGCCCCGCGAGCAGGAAGGTCAGTAGCATCAGCACGCCGTCGAACCACGCATGCTCGCCGCCGACGGCGGTCTCGTAGAAGCTGAGGCCGGTAGCGATCAGGACGCCGATCGAGATCGGCACGTCCATGTTGGTGCGCCCGTGCCGCAGCACGCGCCATGCCGAGGCGAAGAAGGGGCGTCCGGCGTAGGCGACCGCGGGGATCGCGATCGCCGCCGAAATCCAGTGGAACAGCGATCGCGTCGCGCCGTCGGCGCCCGACCAGATGCTGACCGACAGCAGCATGACGTTCATCGCGGCGAAACCCGCGACCGCGAACGGGGCGAGCAGCGGCTTCACCGCCGACAGATTGGGTGCAAGTTCGTCACGGCGCGGCTGCGCCTCGAACCCCAGCACTGCAAGTGCATCGACCAGATCGCGTTCCTCGACGCGGTCGCCGTGCGCGACGGTCACCGTGCGCGCCGACAGGTTGACGCGTGCGCCCGAAACGCCGGGCAGGGTGCTCAGCCCGCGCTCGACCTTGCTCATACAACCGGCGCAATGCATCCCCGGCACCGCGAGCACGGTGCGCAGCGGCGCGACGTCGGGGCGCGGCTGTGCGCTCATTGCAGTGCTTCTTCGCGGCGCCAGCGCTGTGCGCCGTCGGCGACCGCGAGGCGCAGCGTCCACCGGCCCTCCGGCACGGCTTCGTGCGACAGATAGCGGCCCTCGCCGATCGCCTCGAAGCGGAGCGCCCGGTCGGGCAGGCGGCCGAGCGGATGGCGCGCGACGCCGGCCACGCTGGCCTCCTCACCCGGCCCTTTCAGCGTCACGAGCAGCCGGCCGTCGGGGCGCCATGCGGTCACCGCGTCCCAGCCGAGCGCGCGTTCCGCCTCCGCATCGTCGAGCCACTTGTTGAAATGCTGGCTCGCGACATAGCTGTTCTCGACCACGATGCCGCCGAAGGTCGACGCGGCATAGCGCGCCATGACGACGTTGACCGCGATGATCGTGCCGAAGAAACCGACGAGGACGAGCGCCATGTGGCGGCCGGTGAAGGGGCGGTTCATGGATTGACCTCCGGCGCTTCGAAGCGCGTTTCGCTGCTGTCCCGCTCGCCGCGCTCGTCGAGCGAACGGACGGCGAAGGTGATCGCCTGCGCCGGCGTGTCGCGCGGCGCGACGACATAGAGGCGCAGCGGCTGGGTCGCGTCGGCGGGGACGGTCAGGGTCAGCGACCGTGCCGCGTCGGCCCGGTCCATCTCGTCGGTCCACATCATGGCGCCCCGGACGCCGTCGATCGTGATCGCCATGTCGCGCGGACGGCTTTCCATGTTGCGCAGCTTGATCGTGTAGGCGTTGCGGACGCTGCCGTCGCTGAGCAGCATGAAGGGCGGGTTGCGGTCGGGCGCGACCGAAATGTCGGTGCGCGTCCGCGCGCCGAGCAGGAACAGCAGCCCGAGGCCGATCCCACCCCAGGCGAGGAAATAGACGATCGTGCGCGGGCGCAGCAGCGTCTTCCACGCCGGACGCGGCGTTTCGCCCGCGGCTTCGCGCTTGCAGTCGTCGAGCGTCGCATAGTCGATCAGTCCGCGCGGCCGCCCGATCTCGCCCATCACCCGGTCGCACGCGTCGATGCACAGCGCGCAGGTGATGCAGCCGATCTGCGGCCCCTCGCGAATGTCGATTCCGGTTGGACAGACCGCGACGCACTGGTTGCAATCGATGCAGTCGCCGAACGCTCCCGGGTCCTTCGCCGCCTTCTTGACGCTGCCGCGCGGCTCGCCGCGCCAGTCCTTGTAGGTGACGATCAGCGATTTCTCGTCGAGCATCGCGGTCTGGATGCGCGGCCACGGGCACATGTATATGCACACCTGCTCGCGCATGAAACCGCCGAGGGTGAAGGTCGTCGCGGTCAGGATGGCGACGGTCGCATAGGCGACGGGCGCGGCGTCGCCGGCCCAGAAATCGCGCGTCAGCGTCGGCGCATCGGCGAAATACATGATCCACGCGCCGCCGGTCCAGAAGCTGATGACCAGATAGATCGTCCATTTGACCGCGCGCTTCGCGATCTTCTCGGCGGTCCACGGCCCGTTGGCGAGCCGGATCTGCGCGTTGCGGTCGCCGTCGATCAGGCGGTCGACGTGCTGGAACAGGTCGGTCCAGACGGTCTGCGGGCAGCTATAACCGCACCAGGCGCGCCCGACGGCGCTGGTGACGAGGAACAGGCCGATGCCGGCCATGATCAGCATGCCCGCGACGAAATAGAATTCGTGCGGCCATATCTCGATCCCGAACATGTAGAAGCGGCGATGCGCGAGATCGACGAGCACCGCTTGGTCGGGCGCATAGGGACCGCGGTCCCAGCGGATCCACGGCGTGATGTAATAGATGCCCAAGGTGACGAACATCACCAGCCATTTGAAGCGGCGGAACGGGCCCTGCACCTTCTGCGGGTAGACGCCCCGGCGCTTTTCGTAGAGCTGCGGCTCGTTCTCGGGCGGGGGCGGCGGCGTGCGTTGCTTGCGGGACGATGCACGCAGCGCCGCGGCGTCCGCCGCGAGTACGGACAGGGGGTCAGGGCCGGACATCGCCCGCCTCTTGCGGCGCCGCGCCGGCCTGCGCCGCGGCTATTTCACCGGGCGCCGCAGCGGTGGCCGCAAAGGCTTCGCCGCCTCCCAGCGAATGGACATAGGCCGCCAGCATCTTGATCGTCACCGGATCGAGCCGCCCGCCCCACGCGGGCATCACGCCGAGCCGCGCGTTGCTGATCTGTTGCACGACCTGCGCCTTCGATCCGCCATAGAGCCAGATGGCGTCGGCGAGGTTGGGCGCGCCGAACTGGCGATCGCCCTTGCCGTCGGCGCCGTGGCATGCCGCGCAATTGTCGGCGAAGATCTGCGCGCCGGTCGCATTCGGTTTTGCCCGGCCCGACAGGCTCAGCACATGGTCGGCGACCGCCGAAATCTGTCCGTCGGTCAGCATCTGGTCGCGGCCGAAGGCAGGCATCAGGCTGGTGTGCGTATCCTTGCCGCCCGGCTGGCGCGTGCCATGGATGATCGTATATTCGATCTCCTTCAGATTGCCGCCCCAAAGCCAGTCGTCGTCGTTGAGGTTCGGATAACCGATCGAACCCGCCGCGCCGGCACCGTGGCACTGGACGCAATTGACCTTGAAGGCGGCGCGCCCGCCCGCAACGGCGGCGCGCATCAGCGCCGGATTGTCGGGCAGCTTCTCGATCGGCATGTCGGCGAGCGCCGCGACGGTCGCGGCGCGCGCCTTGTCCTGTTCCGCGATCTCGGTCGCGAGTTGTCCGCGGCTCGACCAGCCGAGCACGCCCTCGGTCGCGCGATCGATCATCGGCCAGGCGGGATAGGCGATCACATAGGCGATACCCCAGACGATCGTGGCGTAAAAGGCCCAGAGCCACCAGCGCGGCATCGGCGTGTCGAGTTCCTCGATGCCGTCCCATTCGTGGCCGACGGTCTGCGTGCCCGTCGCTTCGTCCAGGCGGCTACCGGCTGCGAGCTTGTCATTCGCCATCGTTGTCGTCCTTGAAAATCGCCTCGGCGGCTTCCTGATTGCGCGACCGGGCGCCGGGCCGGAACGGCCATGCGCACAGGATCACGAACACGACCAGCATCGCGAGCAGCCCCCAGCTGTCGGCGAGATGGCGCAGCGTTTCATAGGTCGAATGATCGTTCATCGGCCCTTCTCCGACGCCAGCTCTTCCTGCGCCGCCGCGCTGTTCACGTCGACCAGCGTGCCGAGCATCTGGAGATAGGCGACCAGCGCATCCATCTCGGTGACGCGGCCGGGATTGCCGTCGAAATCGCGAATCTGCGCCTTGGGATAGCGCTTCGCGAGGTCGCCGGCGTCGGCATCAGGGTCGGCCTGCGCGCGCAGGTCGGCCTCCGCCTGCTCGATGTCGGCCTTCGTATAGGGCACGCCGACCTTGCGCAGCGCTTCCAGCCGCGCGGCGGGATCGCCGACCTTCAGTTCCTTCTCGGCGAGGAAGGCGTAGGGTGGCATGATGCTTTCGGGCACGACAGACCGCGGGTCCTTGAGGTGCTGGACATGCCATTCGTCCGAATAGCGGCCGCCGACGCGCGCAAGGTCGGGCCCGGTGCGCTTCGACCCCCACTGGAACGGGTGGTCGTACATGCTTTCCGCGGCGAGGCTGTAGTGGCCATAGCGCTCGACCTCGTCGCGGAACGGACGGATCATCTGGCTGTGACAGGTATAGCAGCCCTCGCGGACATAGATGTCGCGCCCCGCCTGTTCGAGCGGCGTATAGGGACGCATCCCCTTCACCTTCTCGATCGTGTTGTCGATCCAGAACAGCGGTGCGATCTCGACGATGCCGCCGATCGCCACCGCGATGAAGGCGAAGACGCCGAGCAGGGTGACGTTGCGTTCCAGCTTCTTGTGATGTTGGGTGACACTGGCCATGGCGACTATCCTTATTCGGCCGGGGCGGGCGCGATCGGGCGATCGGCGGCCGCGTCATAGGGAGCGGAGGACATCGGGGCCTCCTCGCGCTGGCGACCCTGGATCGTGCGCCAGACGTTGACGACCATCAGCACGCCGCCCGCGAGGTAGAGCACGCCGCCGAACGCGCGGAGCAGGTACATCGGGTGCAGCGCGGCGACCGTGTCGACGAAGCTGTTCACCAGATAGCCGTCGGCGCCATATTCGCGCCACATCAGCCCCTGGGTCACGCCGGCGACCCACATGGCCGAGGCATAGAAGACGATCCCCAGCGTCGCGAGCCAGAAGTGCCAGTTGACCATGCGCAGGCTATAGAGCCGCTCGCGGTTCCACAGCCGCGGAACGAGGTAGTAGACTGCGGCGAAGGTGATCATCCCGTTCCAGCCGAGCGCGCCGGCGTGGACATGGCCGATCGTCCAGTCGGTATAGTGCGACAGCGAGTTGACGACCTTGACGCTCAGCATCGGGCCCTCGAACGTCGCCATGCCATAGAAGGCGAGGGCGACGACCATCATGCGGATGATCGGGTCGGTGCGCACCTTGTCCCACGCGCCGTTCAGCGTCATCAGCCCGTTGATCATGCCGCCCCAGCTCGGCATCCACAGGATGACGGAGAAGACCATGCCCAGCGTCTGCGCCCAGTCGGGCAGCGCGGTATAGTGCAGGTGGTGCGGGCCCGCCCAGATGTAGAGGAAGATCAGCGACCAGAAGTGCAGGATCGACAGGCGATAGCTGTAGATCGGCCGCTGCGCCTGCTTGGGCACGAAATAATACATCATCGCGAGGAAGGGCACGGTCAGGAAGAAGGCGACCGCATTGTGCCCGTACCACCACTGGACCAGCGCATCCTGCACGCCCGAGAAGGCCGAGTAGGACAGCGATCCCGTCCACGACACCGGCACCGCCAGATTGTTGAGGATGTGCAGCATCGCGATGGTGATGATGAACGACAGGTAGAACCAGTTCGCCACATAGATATGCGGCTCCTTGCGCTTCAGCAGCGTGCCGACGAACACCGCGCCATAGAGGACCCAGACGATCGTCAGCCACAGGTCGACATACCATTCGGGCTCGGCATATTCGCGCGACTGCGTGATGCCGAGGACATAGCCGCTCGCCGCGAGCACCAGGAACATTTGATAGCCCCAGAAGACGAAGCGGGCGATCCCGGGGAAGGCCAGCCGCGCACGGCAGGTGCGCTGCACGACGTAGAAGCTCGTCGCGATCAATGCGTTGCCGCCGAAGGCGAAGACGACCGCAGAGGTATGCAGCGGCCGCAGCCGCCCGAAGGTCGTGTATTCGAGGCCGAGGTTCAGCGCCGGAAAGGCGAGCTGCAGGGCGATGTAGAGGCCGACCAGGAAACCGACGATGCCCCAGAAGACGGTCGCGAGCACGCCCCAGCGCACCGGATCGTCGTCATAGGTTGTCTCGCCCGACGGCATCCGCAGGACGCCGCGCGCGATCGTGCTGTAATCCGCCTTGGAGACGCCGATCGCCATGATGACCAGTGCCGTGAAGGCGACGATCGTCATGTGGATCGAGAAGCCGGCGTCCTTCGCGGTGGCCGCGGCCACCAGGGCCACCAGCATCACGGCGATCCAGATGCCGCCGCGCGCTACGACTTTGTCCATGAATCTTACCCCTACTGAACGGGGCCGCCCTGCGCCCCGCCTGTCGGTGAAACATTGATCCGGATCAATTATCAAGCCGGGAACGACCAATATTTCGCGCCGCTTCGGCGGGGCGGAACCCTTTTTGCGCAGGATCAATGTCGCGGGTCGTGAAGCGGCGCAGCAGGCCGCCGCGCCATAATCACCCTGGGCCGCGAAGGGCGGCCGCTATGGCGCACGGAGACTATCCATGCGTAAGCTTCCCCTCCTGCTGGCAACCGCTGCCTTCGCCGCGGCCGTCCAGCCCGCCCATGCTCAGGAAGGGCAGGGCCGGTTGCAGGTCAAGCTGCTGGCGACGGGCGTGCTGCCCGACGGCAAGATCGACAAGGTGCGCACCGACCTGATCGGCCTCCCCGCGGGCACGCAGACCAGCGCGAACGACAATGTCGTCCCGACGCTGGCGATCGAATATTTCGTCTCGCCCGCCGTGTCGGTCGAAACCATCTGCTGCATGACGCAGCATGACGTCGACGGAACCGCGGGGCTTCCTGGCGCCGAACTGGTGTCCAACGCAAAGCTGGTGCCCGCGACCGTCACGGTCAAATATCATTTCAATCCCGGCGGCGTGTCGCCCTATGTCGGGGCGGGGCCGGCCTATTTCCTGTTCTTCAAGGAAAAGCCCGGCGCCGCGACGCGCACGCTCGGCGCGACGCGCTTCGACATGTCGAACGAACTCGGCTTCGCTCTGCAGGCGGGCGTCGATATTCCGGTGAATGACACCGGGCTTGCGGTCAGCCTCGATGCCAAGCGCTATTTCATCGACACCAATGCGCGCTGGTTCGCCGGCACCACGAAGGTGCTGGAAACGCGCCACCAGCTCGACCCGTGGGTGATCAGCGCCGGGGTCGCCCTGCGCTTTTGATCAGCCGGCGAGCGCCTTCAGCTCCGCGCGGTCGCGAATGACGACCGCGCGGCGCGATGGCAGGTCGACGATTCCGTCGCGCTTCAGCTTGGTGAACTGACGGCTGACGGTCTCGATCGTCAGCCCCAATATATCGCCGACCTGCTGGCGCGAGAAGGGCAGGTCGAAGCGGTCGAGCGGCTGGTCGGGCGTGTCGCAGCCCGGATCGACGAGCCGTTCCGACATGTCGAGCAGGAAGGTCGCGACCCGTTCCTCGGCATTCTTGCGCCCGAGCAGCAGCATCCAGCGTCGCGTCCGGTCGAGCTCGGTCAGCGTGCGCTGGAGCAGCTTGTGTTCGAGCGCGGGGTGGCGGCTCGCGAAGCCGTCGAAATCGGTGCGCGAAAAGACGCAGACCTTCGCTTCGGTCATCGCCGTCACCGAATGCGGCGTCGTGGCGCCGAACGGCCGGCCGATGAAGTCCGAAGGATAGACGACGCCGACGATCTGCTCGCGCCCGTCCTCGGTACCGGTGGACAATTTGAGCACGCCTTCGACGACATTGGCGACGAGGACGGACTCGCTGTCCTCCCAGATCAACGACTCTCCCGGCTCCAGCGTGCGGCGACGGCCGATCGCATTAAGCGCCTCAACCTCGACGGAGTCGAGCGCAGCGCATATCGACCGGTTGCGGACGACGCAGGCATCGCAAGAATTCATGATTTAAAGGTACCATCGGTCCGTCGCGGACGCAATGGAGCGAGGGTCAGACGTCCTCGACCAGCCGGCCATAGAGCTGCGGGCGGCGATCGCGGAAGAAACCCATTCCCGCCCGATGCTTAGCGGCGCGGTCGAGGTCGATCGTCTCGATCAGCACGCCCGTTTCCACCGCTCCGAACGCCTTGGACAAATTGCCCCACTCGTCGCTGATGAAGCTGTGGCCATAGAAATCGGATTCGCCCTCGGTGCCGATGCGGTTGGCGGCGATTACCGGCATGCAGTTCGAAACCGCATGCCCCTGCATCGCGCGGCGCCACATCTGGCTCGTGTCGAGATCGGGGTCATAGGGCTCCGATCCGATCGCGGTCGGATAGAAAAGCAGTTCGGCGCCCATCAGCGCCATCGCGCGCGCGCATTCGGGATACCATTGGTCCCAGCAGACGCCGACGCCGATCCGCGTGCCGAACAGGTCCCAGACCTTGAACCCCGTGTTGCCGGGGCGGAAATAATATTTCTCTTCATAGCCGGGGCCGTCGGGAATGTGGCTCTTGCGGTACGTTCCCATGATGGCGCCATCGGGGCCGATCATCGCGAGCGTGTTGTAGTAATGCGGTCCGTCCTTCTCGAAGAAGCTGGTCGGGATAGCGACGCCGAGTCGCGCGGCGAGCGCCTGCATCGCGACGACGCTCGGGTGCTCGGCGGTCGGCCGCGCGTCGGCGAACAATTCCTCTTCCTCGACCTGGCAGAAATAGGGGCCTTCGAACAGTTCGGGCGGCAGGATGACCTGCGCGCCCTGCGCCGCAGCCTCTTCGACCAGTGTCGACACGGCCGCGATATTGGGTTCGACGGGGCCGGGCAGGGGAAGCTGCAGCGCGGCGACGGTGAGGGTGCGGGGCATGGCGGATCCGTGATGGGCTCGAAACGAGCCGGAATATAGGGGGCTTTGCGCCCGATGCTAGGCCGGAAGCTGCTGGCTCGAGCAATGGAAGCTGCCGCCGCCGACGATGATCCCGCGCGCATCGATCCCGACCGTGCGGCGATCGGGGAACAGCGCGCCGATCGTGTCGACCGCCACCCGGTCGTTCGCCGCGCCATAGGTCGGGACGACCACCACGCTGTTGCCGATATAGAAATTCATATAACTCGCCGCCGCAAGGTCGCCGTCGATTTCGATGCGGCCGGGCGAGGGCAGATCGACAATCTCGATCCCACCGAACGCCGCGGTGCGCGCGCGCGCGTCGGCATAGACGGAAGCGTTGGGGTCATGATCGTCTGTCGCCACGGGAATCGCCAGCCGCCCCTCGCCGACGAAGCGCGCCAGATTGTCGACATGCCCGTCGGTATGGTCGCCGATCAGTCCATTGCCCAGCCACAGCAGTCGCTCGATGCCGAGCGACTGGCGGAGCCGCACCGCGATATCCTCGCGCGTCAGCGTCGGGTTGCGGTTCGTGTTGAGCAGGCATTCCTCGGTCGTGACGCAAAGGCCGGTGCCGTCGACGTCGATGCCGCCGCCTTCGAGCACCCAGTCCTGATCGTCGACCGGCAGGCCGCCTGCATGCGCGAGCGCGGCGCCGACCTCCTGATCGCCGGGCATGACGAATTTCTCGCCCCACCAGTTGAATTCGAAGTTTCTCGCCCGGCGCGCCGCGCCGGTTCCGGCGACGATCGGCCCGGTATCGCGCAGCCAGATATCGCCGAGCGGCTGGACGAGGATGCGCACCGCCGGATCGACGAGCGCCGCCGCGACCTCGGCCTGGCGCTCGTCGTTGACGACCAGCCGCACCTCTTCGCCCCGGCCGCCGTCATGGACCGCATTGGCGAACGCCGCGACGTCGCGGCGCGCGGCGTCGATCCGGCCCGCCCACTCCGCGTCGAGGTGCGGGAAGCCGATCCACACCGCTTCGTGCGGCGCCCATTCGGCGGCCATGCGCAACGTCATGTCTGCTCTCGATCCTTGTTTCCTGCTCCGCCATGGCGAGCAGGGCTAAGCAATCTCCAGCCGGCGCCCCTTTCGGGACGGCAGCCGGAGATTACCGTGCCGCGTCGCCCCTCGCCATGACGAGGAGCGGACTCCGACCTACTTCGTCGGGCGCGACTTGTCGCGCGCGGCGCGGAACTCGTCGCCCTTCACCCAGTTCGGCCAGGCGTCGGTCGATGCGAGCATGCGGCCGGCGGCATAGAAGAGCTTGAGATCGGCGAGCATGCCGTCCCAGTTCTTGATCGCCGCATATTCGTCGGCGGGGGCGTGATAGCGGTTCTTCTCATAATCCTCCGACGCCTTCTTGCCGGCGTCGGTGCCGCCTTCGACCAGATCCTGGCCGGCGCCGAAGTTGAAGAAGGGCACGCCGCGCTTGGCGAAGCTGAAATGGTCGGACCGGTAATAGAAGCCCTTTTCCGGCGTCGGTTCGTCGACGATCGTGACGTTCGCCGCCTTGACGATCTTTTCGAGATAGGTATCGAGTTCCGACTTGCCGCGCCCGACGACGACGATGTCCTTGGCGGGGCCGTTGGGATTCAGCGCATCCATGTTCACCCCGCCGACCGTTTGGGCGAGGGGGAAGATCGGATTGGCGGCATAATATTCGGATCCGAGCAGCCCCGATTCTTCGGCCGTGACGGCGACGAAGACGACGCTGCGGTCGGGAGCCCCGGCCTTCTGATAGGCCTGCGCGAGCGTGATCAGCGCCGCGGTGCCGGTCGCATTGTCGACCGCGCCGTTGCAGATGCCGTCGCCGTTCACCGGCGTGCAGCGGCCGAGATGATCCCAATGCGCGGTATAGAGCACATATTCGTCGGGCCGCTTGGCGCCCGGCAGGATGCCGACCACATTGTGCGACAATTTCTTGGTGATGGCGTTGTCGAAGCCCAGCGAGGCCTTGACCCCGGCCAGCGGGACCGCCTTGAAGCCCTTCTTGCCCGCGGCTTCGCGCAGCTTGTCGAAATCCTGCCCGGCGCTCGCGAACAATTCCTTCGCCTTGCCGAGCTGGATCCAGCCGTTGGCGGCGGTCTGGTCGGCGCCGCCATTCTGGCTGTCGGCCAGATATTGCGTGCCGGTGTTGCTCGACTCGACGACGTTCCAGCCATAGGCGGCGGGTTCGGTGTCGTGGACGATCAGCGCCGCGGCCGCGCCCTGCCGCGCCGCTTCCTCATATTTATAGGTCCAGCGGCCGTAATAGGTCATCGCGCGGCCGTTGAACTCGCCCTTCGCTTCCTTCGTCTGCCAATCAGGATCGTTGACGAGGATGATGACCGTCTTCCCCTTGACGTCGAGCCCGGCATAGTCGTTCCACCCCTTTTCGGGGGCGTTGATGCCATAGCCGACGAAGACGACGTCGCTGTCCTTGACTTCGGTCTTCGGCTGGACGCGATAGCTGAACGCGACATAATCCTTCGCATATTGCAGCGTTACGGGCGTCTTTCCGCCGGTGAAGGTCAGCGGCGTCGCATTCTTCGCGGTGATCTCGACCAGCGGCACGTCCTGCGTCCACTTGCCGTCGTTGCCCGGCTGAAGCCCCGCCGCCTCGAACTGCCTGATCAGATAGGCGAGCGTCTTCTCCTCGCCCGCGGTGCCCGGCGCGCGTCCTTCATAGGCGTCCGATGACAATTCCTTCGTCGCGTCCTGAAGCGTCTGGAGCGACAGTTCGGGAAACTGCACGTCGGGCAGGGCGGAAGAGGCCGCCTTGTCGGGAGCGCTGCACCCGGCAACGGCGAGCAGCGCCGTGACCGAAAGCGCGACCAGAGAGGTGCGGGGCATGGAAATTCCTTCTCGAAAATCGACGAAGGGCGTCTTTTGGCAGCCCGGTCGGACCGATGCAAGGGCGTGGAGACCACACATGAACAGGGTGGCTTGACGATGCCCGGCAGCAGGACCCATGAAGGGAGTCTGCCATGCCGCTCTCGTTTTCGCCCCCTTTTTGGAGGGCGGGCGGAGCATTGGGGAGGGTCGCATTTGGCGGGGGCAAAAGAAAAGGGGGCAAAAGATGACGGGTCTGAAGCGTAGGCGGGTGCTCGCGTGCGGTGTTGCGGTCGCGGCGATGGCACCATTTTGCGGATTGGCGTCAGCACAGGAGGACGATGCGGCGCGGCGCTTCGGAACGCTTCCCGGCGTCATGCAGGCCAGCCTGTCGCCCGATGGACAGCGGCTGGCGTTTATCGCTCCCAACAAGGGGCAGGCGAATGACCTCTATGTCGTCGACATCGCCGATAACAGTGCGCCTCGGCGTATATTGCGGTCGAGCGGTGATCCCGAATGGTTGTACTGGTGTCGATGGGCCAACGACCGGCGGCTCATCTGCCAGGTCGGCGGTGTGCAGAAATATGGCGACGAATTGCTGGGGTTCAGCAACATCGTCGGAGTCGATGCCGACGGTCGCAATGCGAAATCGCTGAGCGTTCGCCGCGGACGCAACGCACTGGGCTATGATCTGCGGGGCGGAGGCGTCATCGACTGGCTGCCCGATCAGGAGGATTCGATCCTGATGACGCGCAGCCATGTTCCGGAGGTCAACCGCTATACATCCTCGTTGATTACAAAGGATGCGGAGGGGCTGGGAGTCGACCGAGTCGACGTGCAGTCGGGCAGCGTGCGCGTGGTTGAAAAGCCGCACCCCGATGCCGTCGAATTCATCACCGACGGCAAGGGGCGTCTGCGTATCATGGGGACGCATCCGATTAAGGGGCGGACCGATAATCTGAGCCGCACGCTTACCTATCTTTTCCAACCTGCCGCCGGCGGCAACTGGCAGCCGCTGTCGACGGTCGACGTGCTGACGTCGGACGGGTTCGATCCCTATACCGTCGATGCCGCGACCGATCGTGCCATCGGTTTCGACAAGGTCGACGGGCGCCGCGCGGCGGTCGCCAGGCGACTCGATGGATCGGGGGCCACCGAAACCCTCTTCGCGCATCCGCATGTTGATGTTGACGGGCTGGTTCGCGTGGGCCGCGATCAGCGCGTTGTCGGCGTGACTTTCGCCACCGAAAAGCGCCAGATGGTCGTGACCGATCCCAAGGTGGAGGCGATGGCCCAGGCGCTGGCGCGCGCGCTCGGCGACAAGCAGGTCAATTTTATTGATGCGTCGGCCGACGAAAAGCATTGGTTGCTGTGGGTGGGATCCGACACCGACGCCGGACGCTATTATCGCTATACGCCTGCCGCCAAGGAATTGCGTCCGTTGCTCGATGAGCGACCGCTGCTGGCGGATATCACTCTCTCTCCCGTTCGTCCGATCCGCTATGCTTCGGCCGACGGCACGTCGATCCCTGGCTATCTGACGCTCCCGCCGGGGCGCAGCGACGCGAAAGGGCTTCCCGCCATCGTCATGCCGCATGGCGGCCCATCTGCGCGCGATGAATGGGGCTTCGACTGGCTCGCGCAATATCTCGCGCACAAGGGTTTCGCCGTCGTGCAGCCCAATTTTCGCGGTTCGGCCGGCTATGGCGACGAATGGTTCGTGATCAATGGTTTCCAGTCGTGGCGGACCGCGATCGGCGACATCGACGATGCGGGCCGCTGGCTGCTGTCGCAGGGCGCCGATCCCGCCCGCCTGTCGATCGTCGGCTGGTCCTATGGTGGATATGCGGCGCTGCAATCGGGCGTCGTCGATCCCGGCCTATTCAAGGCCATCGTCGCGATCGCGCCCGTTACCGATCTCGAAATGCTGAAGAACGACAGCAAGAAATACACTTCGGAGCGCATCGTGCGCGACTACATCGGGTCCGGGCCGCACGTCCGCGAAGGGTCGCCGTTACGGAACGCTGCTGCGATCCGGGTGCCCGTGCTGATGGTGCATGGCACGTTCGACCAGAATGTCGACATCGAACAATCGCGGGCGATGAAGCGCGCGCTCACGGCCGCGGGCGGCCGGGTGGAACTCATCGAATATCCGGGGCTGGCGCACAGTTTGTCTGACAGCAAGAGCCGGACCGAGATGCTCACGCGCATTGCAGCCTTCCTGCCGCGCTGAAACGAAAAGAGGCGGCCCGTTGCCGGACCGCCTCTTTGATTTCGTGATCCGGAACGATCAGCGCGAATAGAATTCGACGACCAGGTTCGGTTCCATCTTCACCGGATAGGGCACTTCGTCGAGCGCGGGGACACGGACGAAGGTCGCCTTGGTGCCGTCGACCGCGACATATTCGGGCAGGTCGCGCTCGGGCAGGCTCTGCGCTTCGGCGACCAGCGCCATTTCCTGGGCCTTCTTGCCCAGCGTGACTTCGTCGCCCGGCTTCACGAGGCGGCTCGCGATGTTGCACTTGACGCCGTTCACATAGACGTGGCCGTGGCTGACGAGCTGGCGGGCCGAGAAGATCGTCGGCGCGAACTTGGCGCGGTAGACGATCGCGTCGAGGCGGCGTTCGAGCAGGCCGATCAGATTCTGGCTCGTATCGCCCTTCATTCGCGCGGCTTCGATATAGTTCTTCTTGAACTGCTTTTCGGTGATGTCGCCGTAGTAACCCTTCAGCTTCTGCTTGGCGCGAAGCTGGATGCCATAGTCGGACATCTTGCCCTTGCGGCGCTGGCCATGCTGGCCGGGGCCGTATTCGCGGCGGTTGACCGGGCTCTTCGGGCGGCCCCAGATATTCTCGCCCATGCGGCGGTCGAGTTTGTACTTGGCGCTGTGGCGCTTCGACATCGGTCGTCTCCAATCTGCTGTGTGCCGAGGGATTTCGGCTTGTGTCCCGGGTCGCACCACAGGAAAGCCTTCCTGCGCGACCGCCGCTTCACCGGGGTGCGGGGTCCATTGCGAAGGCGCGCCGTTAGACGGAGCGTGTGTCCGAGTCAAGTGCGGCGACCCGCTCGACAGCGCCGAAAAAGCCGCTAAAGGCGACGCACATGACAGCCAAACCGCCCGAACAATGCCAGACGATGATCGAGGTGCGCGAAGGGGTCGACCAGGTCGACCGCGAACTGGTCGCGCTGCTGGCGCGTCGCTTCGGTTATATGGACGCGGCGGCGCGGATCAAGGCCGAGCGCGGCGCGGTCCGCGACGAGCCGCGCAAGGCGCAGGTGCTCGACAATGTGGGGCGCGCGGCCGAAGCGGCGGGGCTCGACGCGGCGCGCATCCGGGCGGTGTGGAACGAACTGGTCGAACAGTCGATCGCACACGAGTTCGACCGCTGGGACGATCTGCGCGCCTAATTATCGTCGCCGCGAGCCGATTTCCGCGCTTTCCCCAGCGTCGTAACGATGCCGTGCATCATCCTGATATCATTGTGCGACCATCCGGTCTTGGTCAGCGCGGTGCGCAGCGTGCGCAGCGTCGCGGTGGTGCGTTCGGGCGGAAAGAAATAGCCCGCCGCATCGAGATCGCGGACGAGGTGATCGATCAGATCCTCCAGTTCCCGATGCGGAGCAGGGGGATCGAGCGGCACGTCGGGCGGGCTCGCGAGCGCTTCGCCCTTCGACCATTCATAGGCGATCAGGATCACCGCCTGCGCGAGGTTCAGCGATCCGAAAGCAGGATTGATCGGCACGGTGACGATGTTGTGCGCGAGCGCGACATCGTCGCTGTCGAGCCCCGACCGTTCGGGGCCGAAGACATAGGCCGAGCGACCGGACGTGGTATGAACCTGCGTCGCGGCGGCTTCGGGCGTCAGCACCGGCTTGGTGACGCCGCGCTTGCGCACGGTCGTGGCGTAGACGTGAGTGCAGTCGGCGACCGCATCGGCGAGCGTGCCGAAGACCCGGGCGTTGGCAAGCACGACGTCGGCGCCCGACGCCGCGGGGCCGGCGGCCGGATTGGGCCAGCCGTCGCGCGGGGCGACGAGGCGGAGTTCGGTCAGCCCGAAGTTGAGCATCGCGCGCGCCACGGTGCCGATATTCTCACCGAGCTGCGGACGGACGAGGACGATAACCGGGACGGGCGCCTTGGTCACGAGCCGCCCTTGTGCGCTGCTTCGTTGATCGTCGAGGCGAATTCCTCGAAATCCTTCGCTTCGGTGAAATCGCGATAGACGCTGGCGAAGCGGATATAGGCGACGCTGTCGAAGCCTTTCAGCGCCTCCATCACCATCGCGCCGATCTGCGAGGCCTTCACCTCATTCTCGCCCGATGTTTCGAGCTGACGCTGGATGCCCGACACCAGCCGCTCGATGCGCGCGCCATCGATCGGGCGCTTGCGGCACGCGATCTGGACGCTGCGCATCAGCTTCTCGCGGTCGAAGGGTTCGCGGCTGCCGCCCGCCTTGAGCACCGCAACCTCGCGAAGCTGGATGCGCTCGAAGGTGGTGAAGCGCGCGCCGCAGTCCTCGCACTGGCGGCGGCGGCGGATCGCGGCGCCGTCCTCGGTCGGACGGCTGTCCTTCACCTGGCTGTCTTCATGGCCGCAATAGGGACAGCGCATCGCTCAGCGTTTCACCCGGCCATAGAGCGCGATCGCCGCCCCCGCGAGCAGGCCGACCGGCCAGCTCACGACGGGCAGCAACGCACCGGCGACCGCGCCGATCGCCCCGCCGGTCAGCACCGGGCGCGTCGAGGGATGGTCCATCCCCTGACGGCCCATCGCCTTGACCTCTTCGATCGTCAGTTCGACCAGCGTCGGCTCCTCGGGGTGCTGGCGCGCCATCATCCTATCCCTGATAGATGGGGAAGCGTTCGCACAGGGCGCGGACGCGCGCGCGGACGTCGGCCTCGACATCGGCGTCACCCTGCTCGCCCTTGTCGCGCAGCGCTTCGAGCACGTCGGCGACCATGTCGCCGATCGCCTCGAATTCGGCGATGCCGAAGCCGCGCGTCGTGCCGGCGGGCGATCCGACGCGGATGCCGCTGGTCTTGACCGGCGGCAGCGGGTCGAAGGGGACGCCATTCTTGTTGCAGGTGATCGCGCTGCGTTCGAGCGCTTCGTCCGCGTCGCGGCCGGTGATGCCGAGCGGGCGCAGGTCGATCAACGCAAGGTGCGTGTCGGTCCCGCCCGCGACGATATCGGCGCCCCGAGCCTTCAGCCGGTTCGCCAACGCCTGCGCGTTGGCGATCGTCGCCCTGGCGTAGGTCTTGAACTCAGGGCGCAGCGCTTCGCCGAAGGCGACCGCCTTCGCGGCGATGACATGCACCAGCGGGCCGCCCTGCAGGCCCGGGAAGACCGCCGAGTTGATCCGCTTCGCGATCGCTTCGTCATTGGTCAGCACCATGCCGCCGCGCGGGCCGCGCAGCGTCTTGTGCGTCGTCGTGGTGACGACATGCGCATGTTCCATCGGCGACGGGTGCGCGCCGCCCGCGACGAGGCCCGCGAAATGCGCCATGTCGACCATCAGCAGCGCGCCGACATCGTCGGCGATGGCGCGGAAGCGCGCGAAGTCGAGCGTGCGCGGATAGGCCGAACCGCCCGCGATGATCAGCGCCGGCCGATGCTCCTTGGCAAGGCGTTCGACCTGGTCGAAATCGACGAGATGATCGTCGGCGCGCACGCCATATTGGATGGCGTTAAACCATTTGCCCGACAGCGCCGGCGCGGCGCCGTGCGTCAGGTGGCCGCCGGCGTCGAGGCTCATGCCGAGGATCGTCGCGCCCGGCTTGGTCAGCGCCAGCATCACCGCACCGTTCGCTTGCGCGCCCGAATGCGGCTGAACGTTGGCGAAATTGCAGTCGAAAAGCTGCTTCGCGCGGTCGATCGCCAGCGTCTCGACCTCGTCCGACGGACCGCAGCCCTGATAATAGCGGCGGCCCGGATAGCCTTCGGCATATTTGTTGGTGAAGACCGATCCCTGCGCCTCGAGCACCGCCTTCGAGACGATGTTCTCGGACGCGATCAGTTCGATCTGATAGCGTTCGCGTTCCAGCTCATGCTGCATCGCCGCCGCGACCGCGGGGTCGGTCGTGCCGACGCCGTCGGTGAAATAACCGGCCGATTTGATGGGCTTGTCGAGCGTGTCTGTGGTCATCGGCTGGTCTCCAGTTGCGGGTTGGAAAGCTTGTCGACGCGGCGCGCGTGGCGGTCGCCGGCGAAATCGGTGGACAGGAAGGCGGTCAGGCACGCCTTCGCCATGTCGATGCCGGTCAGCCGCGCGCCCATCGCGATGACGTTCGCGTCATTATGCTCGCGTGCGAGCCTCGCCGACAGCGGTTCGGAAACGAGCGCACAGCGGCACGCCGGGTTGCGATTGACCGAGATCGAGATGCCGATGCCCGACCCGCACAGCGCGACGCCGCGCTCCGCGCCGCCGGTCGCGACCGCATCGGCGAGAGCGTAGCCATAATCGGGATAATCGACCGATTCCGGCCCGTTGGTGCCGAGGTCGGCAACCTCGTGCCCCTCGCCGCGCAGCCATTCCGCCAGCAGGGCCTTCAGCTCATATGCGGCATGGTCGGATGCAATGGCGATGCGCATGGCGCGTCTCCCGCTGGGTTTCGAGGGAATCGGATGAGCGCGCTTTAGGCGAAGCCGCCCCGCTTTGCCATAAGCGAGGTGGTAAATTTGTGACGCGGGCGATAAGGCGGCGCGATGTCCGACACGATCATGTCCGTTCTGGTGTTCACCGGGGTCGCGCTGACCGGCGGCGGCGCCTATCTCTTTCGCAAGGGAGACCGGCGCCGCGCGCTGCTGATGTTCGTCGCGGCGCTGGTGATGTTCGCCAATGTCGCGATCTGGCTGATCCCGACGACCTGATGCGTCGCCCCCGCGACGGGTTGTTACCGGATCGGTGAATCGGGCGCGAGCCGCATGTCCAGATAATTGTCGAGGCTCTTCATCAACTGGTCGAGTTCATGCTCGAAGAAGTGGTTCGCGCGCGGAATCTCGTCGTGATGGATGGTGATGCCCTTTTGCGTCCGCAGCTTGTCGACCAGCTTCTGCACCGCGGTGGGCGGCACGATCTCGTCCGCGCCGCCCGCGACGATGATCCCCGACGAAGGGCAGGGCGCGAGGAAACTGAAATCATACATGTTCGCGGGCGGCGCCACCGACAGGAAGCCCCGGATTTCGGGGCGGCGCATCAGAAGCTGCATGCCGATCCAGGCGCCGAAGCTGAAGCCGGCGACCCAGGTCGTCTGCGCCTCGGGATGGATGGACTGCACCCAGTCGAGCGCCGACGCGGCATCGGAGAGTTCGCCGATGCCGTTGTCGAACGTCCCCTGGCTGCGTCCGACGCCGCGGAAGTTGAAGCGCAACGTCGCAAAGCCGCGCGCGACGAAGCTCTTGTACATCGCCTGGGTGATGCGGTCGTTCATCGTGCCTCCGCCCTGCGGATGCGGATGCAGGATCAGCGCGACCGGCGCGCGCGGGCGCGGCGGGGGAGAGAAGCGGCCTTCGATGCGGCCCTCGGGGCCGGGGAAAATGACGTCGGGCATGGAGCACCTTTATCTGTGTCGGGCTGGCCACCGATTCGCGTGGGGTACGGGGTGGCGGAGCGGAATTGGCGCCTATATAGAAAATCGGTGGCAAGTTGCAACTTTTGCGAATCGTTCGCAATAAGTGCTTGTTCGTCACCCGGATTTGATCCGGGGTCCATTCTTTCGACGCTGCGTGAATGGACCCCGGATCAAGTCCGGGGTGACGATGATGAGAGATGGAAGAGCAGAGACCGGCGGAATGATCTACCTCGACTACCAGGCCACGACGCCGCTCGCCCCCGAAGCGCGCCAGGCGATGCTGCGCTGGCTGTCCGATGACGGCGACAGCTTCGCCAATCCGTCGAGCACGCACAAGGCCGGCCGCGCCGCCGCCGCCGCGGTCGAGGTCGCGCGCGACCAGGTCGCGGCGCTGCTGCCGAAGGGAGGGCGCGTCTTCTTCACCTCGGGCGCGACCGAGGCGCTCAACTGGGCGCTGCTGCGCGGCGCGGAGGCGAAGCCGGGCGGCGTCGCGGGGCTCGCCATCGAACATGCCGCGTCGCTGCAATGCCTCGAACGCCTGAATGCGGCGGTCCTGCCGGTCGATGGCGAGGGGCTGGCGCTCCCCCCCGATGCGGCGCTGATTCCGGAGGGCGGCATCGTCGCGGCGATGCTCGTCAACAATGAGGTCGGGACGATCCAGCCGGTCGCCGATTTCGTCGCCGCCGCGCATGCGAGGCAAAGCCTGCTGCTGTGCGATGCGGTGCAGGGTTACGGCCGCGTCGCGATTCCCGATGGGCCGGACCTGATCGCGCTGTCGGCGCACAAGATCCACGGGCCGAAGGGGATCGGCGCGCTGTGGGTGAAGGACGGCGTCGACCTGCCGCCGCTGCTGCTCGGCGGCGCGCAGGAACAGGGAATGCGGTCGGGCACCGTGTCGCCCGCACTGTGCGCCGGCTTCGGCGCGGCGGCGGCACTGATGGCGGAGCGCGCGGACACCGACGCGCGCCATGTCGAGCGCCTCTGGTCGCTTGCGCTCGACGGCCTGCCCGGATGGACGGTGAACGGTTCGGTCGAGCGGCGCTATCACGGCAATCTCAACATCCGGCGCGAGGGGGTGAACGGACTGCGCCTGATGTCCGATGCGCGGAACGTCGCCTTCTCGCTCGGCAGCGCGTGCGGCAGCGGCTCCGGAAAGGTCAGCCATGTGCTTCGCGCGATGGGGGTAAGCGAGGCCGATGCGCGCGCCTCGATCCGCCTCGGCTGGGGGCGCTATACCAGCGAGGCGGAATTGCGCGACGGCCTGACCGCGATCAGGGACGCGGCGCGGCTGCAGGGAGTCGATTGATGCGCGTCACTTTCATCCACGCCGATGGCAAGGGTCGCACCGAGGCCGAGGCGGTCCCCGGCGACGTCCTGCTCGACGTCGCGCAGGCGCATCTGATGCCGCTCGAGGGCACATGCGAAGGCCAGATGGCCTGCTCGACCTGCCACGTCATCGTCGTGCGCGAGGATTTCGACCGCCTGCCGCCCGCGAGCGAAGAGGAAGAGGATATGCTCGACCTCGCCGCCGGCGCCCGCCGCACCAGCCGCCTGTCGTGCCAGATCGTGCTGACCGAGGCGCTCGACGGACTGACCGTGCATATCCCGGGGGAAAGCCGCAACATGCAGGGCGCGCGTTGAATCGACCTCAGACGATACCATGCTCTTTCAGAAGCGCCCGTTCGTCGCCCGATACCCAGCCGAAAACCTTTGGTTCGTCCTCCAGTTTCTGAACGAAGTAGTGAACGTCGAAGTCTATTGCCACATCCGGTCGATCCTTGCGGGCATAATGTGCCGTCCAGGCGACATGGGCCACGCAATGATGCTCATCCATGGGGGAAACGCGGATGTCGCGTATCCGCATCTCCTTCGTCCCCATCGCCCGATAGCGTTCATAGCCCTGCGCCATGACCTGTTTCAGCTGATCGTCGTTCTTGCCGGTCACCACGCCCGCAGGCGATGCTGCGATGAACTCCGACGCATATAGCGCCGCGACCTCCGTCATATCGGTGTCGCCGGCGAGGGAGCGGTTGAAGACGCTCTCATATCCTTCTTACGCTGGCTTCCATCGTCCGTCCTCCGGGTGCCGCCATGATCTGTAGGAAGCCGGAAATGGAAATTCAAATCCGAAAGATGTCTACAGAACGGCTCCTGCTTGCATTTCGCGCGATCCGCCGCCATATCCGCGCCGGGAGTCGGGCGGACGCAGTCTTCGCCAACCCGGTCAGGTCCGGAAGGAAGCAGCCGCAACGAATTCGCTGCGGGTCGTTCCGGCTCCCACCCTCACGACATGTCTGAATCGTCACCCCGGGATGACGTAAGCATGTGGGTGCGGCGGCCTCGCATTCCCCTTCGACAAGCGCTCCGGCCGCCCCTAAGACGGGCGCATGAGCGATTCCGCCGACGATGAACCCGCGATGCCGGGAATGGACCTGCCCGAAACGCCGGCGCAGCCCGCCGCGCAGGCCGGGCCTTACCGCGTCCTTGCGCGCAAATATCGGCCGCAGACCTTTGCCGAACTGATCGGCCAGGACGCGATGGTCCGCACGCTCGGCAATGCGATCGCCCGCGATCGGCTCGCGCATGCTTTCCTGATGACCGGGGTGCGCGGTGTCGGCAAGACCTCGACCGCGCGGCTGATCGCCAAGGCGCTCAACTGCATCGGTCCCGACGGGCAGGGCGGGCCGACGATCGATCCGTGCGGCGTCTGCGAACCGTGCCGCGCGATCACCGAAGGCCGCCATATCGACGTGATCGAGATGGATGCCGCGTCGAACACCGGCGTCGACGACGTGCGCGAGATCATCGAGGCGGTGCGCTACGCCGCGGTGTCGGCACGCTACAAGATCTACATCATCGACGAAGTGCACATGCTGTCGCGCAACGCCTTCAACGCGCTGCTGAAAACGCTTGAGGAACCCCCGCCGCACGTCAAGTTCCTGTTTGCGACGACAGAGGTCAACAAGGTGCCGGTGACGGTGCTGTCGCGCTGCCAGCGCTTCGACCTCCGCCGCATCACCCCCGACATGCTGTTCGCGCATTTCAGCGCCATCCTCCAGAAGGAAGGGGTGGAGGCGGAGGCGCCGGCGATCTGGCTGATCGCCAATGCGGCCGAGGGTTCGGTGCGCGACGGGCTGTCGATCCTCGACCAGGCGATCGCGCACGCCGATCTCGAATCCGGCGGCGGCGGTGGCCGGATCGCCGCCGAGCAGGTGCGCACGATGCTCGGCCTGTCGGATCGCTCGACGATCGCGCAACTCATGGCGGCGATCCTGGAGGGCGATGCGGGCGGCGCGATCGACCTCGCCCGCGCCCAATATGCGCTGGGGATCGAACCGGTCGCGATGGTGCGCGGGCTGATGGACCTGACGCATGCCGTCACCCTTGCCAAGGTGTCGCGCCACGAGGACCCGGCGCTGTCGGACGATGACCGCGCGCGCATCGGCGACTGGGCGCAGAAGCTGGGCTTCGCGCCGCTGAACCGCCTCTGGCAGCTCCTGCTCAAGGGGCATGAGGAGGTGCTGCGCGCGAATAATCCGCTCGAGCATCTCGAAATGCTGCTGCTGCGCGTCATCTACGCCGCCTCGCTGCCCGATCCGGGCGAGCTCGCGAAGCGCATCGAGGCGGGCGGTGCGTCCGCCCTGTCGGCGCCCCCTTCGCCGGGTCCCGCGGCGGCCGGACCGGAGAGCGCGGCAGTGGCGCCCGCCGAGACTCCGGCGGTGGCGCTCACGATCCGGCAGATTCATCATCTTCTCGACAGCAGCGGGCACCAGCAGCTCGCACGGCAGGTCCATGACGAGGTGCGCGTGATCGAGCTGGAGCCCGGGCTGCTGGTGTTCGCCGCGGTCCCGACGCTCGACGGCGATTTCGCGCGCCGGCTGGGGGAGGTGCTGCGCGCGCAGACGGGCAGTCATTGGCAAGTGCGCGCCGGCGAAGGCGAGGCGCGCCCGAGCCTGAAGGACGTGGCGGAAGCGAAGAGCGCCGACAATGACGCGCGGATTCGCGAACTGCCTGTCGTGAAGGCTGCCCTGGCGGCTTTTCCCGACGCAAGGCTTGTCGAGGACGAGCATCATCAGCAAAGGTTCCAGTCATGAAATCCATCGAGGAAATGATGAAGGCGGCGCAGGAAGCGGCCGCTTCGGTGCAGGCGCAGATGCAGGAGGCGCAGGCCAAGCTCGACACGATCGAGGTCGAAGGCGTCTCGGGCGGCGGGCTCGTGCGGATTCGCGCCAGCGCGAAGGGGCGGATCAAGGGCATCGCGATCGACGACAGCCTGATGGTCCCGGGCGAGAAGCAGATGCTCGAGGACCTGCTCGCCGCCGCCTTCAACGACGCGCGCGACAAGGCCGACCAGGCGAGTAACGAGGAAATGGGCAAGATGACGAGCGGCCTGCCGCTGCCCCCGGGCTTCAAGCTGCCGTTCTGAGGTCTCCCCGGCGCCCTGAACCCCCGTTCGCGGAGTTGGGAGGTCGCCGTTCAGCCCCGTGTCATTGAATAGGCGGCAGGTTACGCCATATTAGCGATAACGACCCTATGAACAGGGAGGCGCGTCCGCTCGGAGCGCCTTCCAGGAGCCCTGATGAGCCAGACCTTTCCCCTTCTTCCGCTACGTGACATCGTCGTTTTCCCGCACATGATCGTTCCGCTGTTCGTCGGCCGCGACCGTTCGGTCGCGGCGCTCGAGACGGCGATGGAGGCCGACAAGGAAATCTTCCTCGTCGCCCAGCTCGATCCGGGCGAGGACGATCCGGTACGCGACGACCTCTACGATACCGGCGTAATTGCAACGGTGCTCCAACTCCTGAAGTTGCCCGACGGCACCGTCCGCGTGCTCGTCGAGGGCAAGCAGCGCGCCCGGCTGATCGACCTCGCGACCGAGGACAAGGCCGTGATGGCGACCGTCGATCCCACCGCCGACGCGGTCGACGACAGCGTCGACACCGCCGCGCTGATGCGGTCGGTGGTCGACCAGTTCGAGCAATATGCGAAGCTCAACAAGAAGATGCCCGCCGAAACCGCGGTGCAACTCTCGCAGATCGACGACGCCTCGCGCCTCGCCGATTCGGTCGCCGGCAACCTCAACATCAAGGTCGCCGACAAGCAGGCGCTGCTTGTGGAAGAGGCGCCCGCCAAGCGGCTCGAAATGGTGTTCGCCTTCATGGAGGGCGAACTCGGCGTGCTGCAGGTCGAAAAGAAGATCCGCGGCCGCGTGAAGCGGCAGATGGAGAAGAGCCAGCGCGAATATTATCTCAACGAACAGTTGAAGGCGATCCAGCGCGAACTCGGTAACGACAATGGCGAGGGTGGCGACGATCTTGCCGAACTCCAGACGAAGATCGACACGCTCAAGCTGTCGAAGGAAGCCAAGGCCAAGGCCGAAGCCGAATTGAAGAAGCTGCGTGCGATGGCGCCGATGTCGGCCGAGGCGACGGTCGTCCGCAACTATCTCGACACGCTGCTCGGCCTGCCCTGGGGCAAGAAGTCGAAGCTCAAGAAGGATATCGCGACCGCGCAGGCGGTGCTCGACGACGACCATTATGCGCTCGAAAAGGTCAAGGACCGCATCGTCGAATATCTCGCGGTGCAGGCGCGGACCAACAAGCTGAAGGGGCCGATCCTGTGCCTCGTCGGCCCGCCGGGCGTCGGCAAGACCTCGCTGGGCCGCAGCATCGCCAAGGCGACGGGCCGCGCGTTCGTGCGCCAGTCGCTGGGCGGCGTGCGTGACGAGGCCGAGATTCGCGGCCATCGCCGCACCTATATCGGCTCGCTGCCGGGCAAGATCGTCACCAACCTCAAGAAGGCGGGGGCGATGAACCCGCTGATCCTGCTCGACGAGATCGACAAGCTCGGCCAGGATTTCCGCGGCGACCCGGCGTCGGCGCTGCTCGAGGTGCTCGATCCCGAACAGAATGCGAAGTTCCAGGACCATTATCTGGAAATCGACGTCGACCTGTCGGACGTGATGTTCGTGACGACGGCCAACTCGCTCAACCTGCCGCAGCCTTTGCTCGACCGCATGGAGATCATCCGGCTCGAAGGCTATACCGAGGACGAGAAGGTCGAGATCGCCAAGCGTCACCTGATCGCCAAGCAGGTCGAGGCGCATGGGCTGAAGCCCGACGAGTTCGAACTGACCGAAGACGGGCTGCGCGACCTCATCCGCTATTACACGCGTGAAGCGGGCGTCCGCACGCTGGAGCGCGAGATCGCGCGGCTGGCGCGCAAGGCGCTGCGCCGGATTCTCGAAGGCAAGGTGACGAGCGTCACCATCACGCCCGAGAATCTGGCCGAGTTTTCCGGCGTGCAGAAATTCCGCCACGGCGTCGGCGATCGCGAGGATCAGGTCGGTGCGGTCACCGGCCTTGCCTGGACCGAGGTCGGCGGCGAACTGCTGACGATCGAGGCGGTGACCGTCGCCGGCAAGGGCCAGGTGCGGACGACCGGCAAGCTCGGCGAGGTGATGACCGAATCGGTGCAGGCGGCGCTGTCGTTCGTGAAGGCGCGCGCCCCGGCCTATGGCATCAAGCCCAGCCTGTTCGCGCGCAAGGACATCCATATCCACCTGCCCGAAGGCGCGGTGCCCAAGGACGGTCCGTCGGCGGGCGTCGGCATGGTCACCGCGATGGTGTCGACGCTCACCGGCATCCCGGTGCGCAAGGATGTCGCGATGACCGGCGAGGTGACGCTGCGCGGGCGGGTGCTCGCGATCGGCGGGCTCAAGGAAAAGCTGCTCGCGGCGCTGCGCGGCGGCATCACGACCGTCCTGATTCCCGAGGAGAATGAGAAGGATCTGGTCGAGATTCCGGCGAATATCACCGAGAAGCTCCGGATCGTGCCGGTCAGTCACGCCGACCAGGTCCTGGCCGAAGCGTTGACCGGACCCGTCGAACCGATCGAGTGGACCGAGGCCGACGAACTGGCCGCGTCGCCGCCGCTGGCGCCCGGCGCCGACCCCGAATCGGCGATCCGGCACTGACCGGGCGTGGCGTACGGAGCGCTTTTCGTCGCAAAAACGCCGATTCGGGGCGTTTTTCCCCGTTTTTTGCTTTGACAAGGCGGGGTGAAACGGCGTTAGTGACGCGCCATGGCAAGGCCATGAATCACTTACAACCACTCACAGGGGTTCCTTAGGCATGAACAAGCAAGACCTGATCGCCACCGTCGCTGACTCGAGCGGCCTGACCAAGGGCGATGCGAGCAAGGCGGTCGAGGCCGTTTTCGACGCGATTACCGCATCGCTGAAGAAGGGCGGCGAAGTCCGTCTCGTCGGCTTCGGGACGTTCTCGGTCAGCAAGCGCAAGGCGTCGACCGGCCGCAACCCGCGCACCGGCGAGACGATGACCATCGCGGCGTCGAACCAGCCGAAGTTCAAGGCCGGCAAGGCCCTCAAGGACGCCTGCAACTAAGGCAGGCGCCTTTTGGCGAACAAATCTCGGGCCGCGGCGCAAGTCGCGGCCCGATTTGCATGCGGTGCGTGCAAAAGCCCGTTGCAATCATCGCCGCAGCGGTTATGGACGACCCGCTTTCGGACGCGGCATCAGCCGCAACATGCCGGAACGGGCGCGTAGCTCAGTGGTAGAGCACACCCTTCACACGGGTGGGGTCGCAAGTTCAATCCTTGCCGCGCCCACCATGATCCGGACGGCCGAACCCGAAGCGATATGGGGGCTGACCACGTCATTCATCGCCTATTCAATGCGTCGGACTTACAGGATGCGGTCATGACCCGCGCCCTGATCCTTTCGCTCGCTTCGGCGGTCCTGCTTTCGACGGGCGCCCCCGCGGCCGCGCGCGGCGACCGCGATCAGGACCATCTGCGCGAGGCGGCGGCGCAGGGCGAGGTGATCCCGCTCAACAAGCTGATCGCGGAGGTGCGCTCGCGTCCGCCCTATAATGGAATGACCTATCTCGGCGGGCCGCAGTTCATCGCCAGCCAGATGGTCTATGCGCTCAAGTTCATGGACGGCAGCCAGGTCGTCGTCGTCTATGTCGACGCGCGCACCGGCCGCATCGTGGGCCGCAAGCCCTGAATTCCTTCCGCTGAATCCCGCTTCGTGCAACGACATTTTGCGATGATCGTTCGGAGTTGTTAGACAGTCGCAACCCAGGCGGCCGGCGGGTGCCGGTCCGCGGCAGAAAGGCCTTTGAATGCGGATCCTGATTGTTGAAGATGAACCCACGCTCGGGCCGCAGCTCAAGGCGACGCTCGAAGCAAACGGCTATGCCGTCGACCTTGCCACCGACGGCGAGGAGGGGCATTTCCTGGGTTCGACCGAAAGCTACGATGCCGCGATCCTCGACCTCGGCCTGCCGGAGATCGACGGGCTGACCGTGCTCGACCGCTGGCGCAAGGAAAAGCGCAATTTCCCCGTGCTCGTCCTGACCGCGCGCGACAGCTGGTCGGACAAGGTCGCCGGGCTCGACGCCGGTGCCGACGACTATCTCGCCAAGCCTTTCCAGACCGAGGAACTGATCGCGCGGCTGCGCGCGCTGATCCGCCGTGCCTCGGGCAATGCGTCGAGCGAACTCGTCGCGGGCAAGGTGCGCCTCGACACCCGCTCGGGCCGCGTGACGCTCGGCGGCGAGCCGGTGAAACTGACCGCGCAGGAATATAAGCTGCTCTCCTACCTCCTGCACCACAAGGGCAAGGTGGTGTCGCGCACCGAGCTGATCGAGCATATCTACGATCAGGATTTCGACCGCGATTCGAACACGATCGAGGTTTTCGTGACGCGCATCCGCAAGAAGCTGGGCGCCGACATCATCACCACCATCCGCGGCCTCGGATACCAGCTCGACGATCCACAGGATTGACCGTCGGCCGATGACCGAGGGGGATGCGGCGAAAGCGGAAGCGGCGAGCGACGATTTCGCATCGCGCCCGGCGCTGACGAGCCGCATCACCGGCTCGCTGGCGCGGCGCATGATCGCGATCGCCGCGCTGTGGATATCGCTGCTGCTGATCGGCGGCGGCTTCGCGCTCGACCGGGTGCTGACCGGCGCGATAACGCGCAATTTCGATTCGAACCTCGAATATGTGCTGATCGCGATGATCCGCTCGTCGGAAATCGGTCCCGACGGCGAGGTGCGGATGATCGAGCCGCTCGGCGATCAGCGATTCCTCGAACCGTACAGCGGCCTTTACTGGCAGATCAGCGGCGGCGGGCAGGAACCCTATCCGTCGCGCTCGCTGTGGGAGCGTCGCCTCGACACGTCGGACAAGCACGACGACCGGCAACTCCACACCTATGACAGCCGCCAGTTCCCCGATGAGGAACTGCGCGTGCTCGAGCGTGATGTCGTGCTGCCCGGCAGCAAGGTCAACTGGCGCTTCCAGATCGCCCAGTCGCGCGAGGCGCTCGACCTTCAGATCCGGGCGGTGCGCGCGACGCTGATCCCCAGCCTGGCGCTGCTCGGCCTTGGCCTGATCGTGCTCGCGGGCTTGCAGACCTTCTATGGCCTGTGGCCGCTGCGCCATATCCGCCGCGCGATCGCGGCGATGCGCGGCGGGGAAAATCGCCGCATCATCGCGCCGCTGCCGCTGGAGGTGCAGCCGATGGTCGATGAACTCAACGCGCTGCTCGCGCACAATGAAAAGCAGGCGGAGGAGGCGCGGCTGCACGCCGGCAACCTCGCCCATGCTCTCAAGACGCCGCTGACCGTCCTGCTCACTAGCGCCACCGGTTCGACGAGCGACCTCGCCGACATCGTGCGGCGCGAGGCGGCGGCGATGCGGCGGCAGGTCGACCATCATCTGGCGCGCGCGCGCGCGGTCGGTCGGCGCGGCGCGGCGCAGGCGCGCGCCAATGTCTTCGCCAGCGTCGACAGCGTGTCGCGCGCGGTCGCCGCACTCTATCCCGACGTGCGGCTGGACGCCGCGGGCGACAGGAATGTCGTCGCGCGCGTCGAGCGCCAGGACCTCGACGAACTGGTCGGCAACCTGCTCGACAATGCCGCCAAATATGGTGGCGGCAGCGTCTTCGTCACGGTGCAGCGCGACGGCAACATGGCAGAGATATTGATCGAGGACGACGGCGCGGGCATTTCGCCGACCGATCGCGATCGCATCTTCGACCGCGGCGTACGGCTCGACAGCAACAAGCCCGGAACCGGTCTGGGCCTGGCGATCGTCCGCGACGTCGCCGAAATCTATGGCGGCAGCGTCGCGCTGGAGGAAAGCGAGGACCTGGGCGGCGCGCTCGTGCGCCTACGGCTACCGGCGGGGTAGCGGTACAGGTTGCTGGAGCGGTGGACATTCCCCATCTTCGTCATCCCCGCGAAAGCGGGGGTCCAGAGCATGCGCCAGCTGACCTTTCCCTGGCTTCCCGCTTTCGCGGGAACGACAAGGTGAAAGTAAGAAGGGCGCTCCACCTCCCGGCTCACCGAACCCGCGCGAAATTCCGCTGTCCTGCATTATCCGGCCGTGCCGGCATGACGATGACTCTTTGACCCGTTCGCCGTTCGCCTGCCCAATCGCGCATACGGGGCTTTTGTGGCTTAAGCCGCCCCGACCTCCAGCCCGCGCTGCACCGCCGGCCGCGCGAGCCCGCGGTCGAGCCAAGCCTGCACGTTGCGGAACCGCTCGAACCCGACGATGTCGGCGGCGTCGTAGAACCCGATCAGGTTGCGCACCCAGCCGAGCAGCGAGATGTCGGCGATGCTGTAACCCTCGTCCATGATCCACGTCCGTCCATCGAGCCGGTCGTCGAGCACCCCGAGCAGCCGCGCGGATTCGGCCGCGTAGCGGTCGCGCGGACGCTTGTCCTCATAGTCGCGTCCGGCGAACTTGTGGAAGAAGCCGAGCTGGCCGAACATCGGGCCGGCACCGCCCATCTGCCACATCACCCACTGGATCGTTTCGTAGCGGGCGTTGGGATCGGCGGGCAGGAACATCCCCGTCTTGTCGGCGAGATAGATCAGGATCGCCCCCGATTCGAACAGCGCCAGCGGCTTTCCGCCCGGTCCGTCGGGATCGTAGATCGCCGGAATCTTGCCGTTGGGGTTCAGTGCCAGAAAGGCCGGGTCATGGCTTTCGTTCGCCATGATGTCGATGCGATGCGCCTCATAGGGCAGGCCCGTTTCCTCGAGCATGATGCTCGCCTTGACGCCGTTGGGGGTCGGCGCGGTGAAGAGTTGCAGCCGCTCGGGATGGCGCGCCGGCCATTTGGCGAAAATGGGGTGATCGAGGGTCATGCACCGGCCTCCCTTTTGAAATGTTCGTGGTGGCGGATCACTTCGTCGATGATGAAGCGGAGGAATTTCTCGCTGAACTCGGGGTCGAGGTCGGCCTCCCGGGC
The DNA here is from genome assembly GCF_057401805.1 of Sphingopyxis sp. 550B. NCBI lineage: Bacteria > Pseudomonadati > Pseudomonadota > Alphaproteobacteria > Sphingomonadales > Sphingopyxidaceae > Sphingopyxis > Sphingopyxis sp. 550B. The sequence continues at coordinate 2,686,498 of NZ_CM171610.1, forward strand.
CAGGCCGCGCAGCCGCTCGACCTGGCGCGCCTCGCGGTCGGGATCGGCAGGCGGCAGGTCGATCCGTGCCTTCAACTCGCCCACCGCCTTCGTCACCTTGAACCGTTCGGCGAGCATATAGATCAGCGCCGCGTCGATATTGTCGATGCTCTGGCGGTAACGGCTCAACTGGTCGTCCATGCGCGGCTCCTCTCGTGCCCGGCACGCTTGGCACCGGCGGGGGGCGGCTGGCAAGCCGAAAGTCGTTGCAAAATCGGGATGGCGCGGCCAAGGCTCGCCGCGTCATGACTGCCGAAATCCTCCAGCTCCACGGCGACCGGCCGCCCTCGCTCGACCCGATGATGGCGCTCGTCGCCGCCGATATGAACGAGGTGAATGCGGTCATCCTCGACCGCATGCAGTCGCAGGTGCCCTTGATCCCCGAGCTGGCGGGTCATCTGATCGCGGGCGGCGGCAAGCGGATGCGGCCGATGCTGACGCTGGCGTGCGGAAAGTTGCTCGATTATCCGGGCCACCGCCATTGCAAGCTCGCCGCGGCGGTCGAGTTCATCCACACCGCGACGCTGCTCCACGACGATGTCGTCGATGGGTCGGACCTGCGCCGCGGCCGCAAGACCGCGAACATCATCTGGGGCAACAGCGCGTCGGTCCTCGTCGGCGATTTCCTGTTCAGCCGCGCCTTCGAGGTGATGGTTGAGGACGGTTCGCTGAAGGTGCTGAAGATCCTCTCCCGCGCGTCCGCGGTGATTGCCGAGGGCGAGGTGAACCAGCTTTCGGCGCAGCGCCGGATCGAGACGAGCGAGGACCAGTATCTCGAGATCATCAACGCCAAGACCGCCGAACTGTTCGCCGCGGCGTGCAAGATCGCGGCGGTGGTCGCCGAGCGCGACGAGGCGACCGAGGCGGCGCTCGACGCCTATGGCCGCAATCTCGGCATCGCCTTCCAGCTTGTCGACGATGCGATCGACTATGTCTCCGACGAGGCGACGATGGGGAAGGGGGTCGGCGACGATTTCCGCGATGGCAAGGTCACGCTGCCCGTCATCCTCGCCTATGCGCGCGGCACGGCGGAGGAGCGCGAATTCTGGAAGCAGGCGATCGTTGGCCACCGGACCTCGGACGACGACCTCGCCCATGCGACCGCGCTGCTGTTGAAGCACGACACGATTGCCGACACGCTGGCGCGGGCGCGTCACTACGGCCAGCGCGCGGTCGATGCGATCGGCGGCTTCCGCGCCAGCCGTGCCAAGGCGGCGCTGACCGAGGCCGTCGCCTTCGCGGTCGCCCGCGCCTATTGAACCGGGGATGACGCGCGGGTCGACGATCCTGCCGATCGACGGGGTGCTGCCCGACATATTGGCGGCGCTGACCCTGAAACCCAATGCCGTCGTCGTCGCGCCGCCCGGCGCGGGCAAGACGACGCGCGTCGCGCCCGCCCTGCTCGACCAGCCGTGGTGCAAGGGCGCGGTATGGCTGCTTTCGCCGCGCCGGCTCGCGGCGCGCGCCGCGGCCGAACGGATCGCCGAGGAAATGGGTGCCGCGGTCGGTGGGATCGTCGGCTATGCGACGCGGCTCGACAGCCGCCAGTCGCCCGCGACGCGGCTGCTGGTGATGACCCCCGGCCTGTTCCGCAATCGCATCCTCGCCGACCCGGAGCTTCAGGGCGTGTCGGCGGTGCTGTTCGACGAGGTCCACGAACGCAGCCTCGACGGCGATTTCGCGCTCGCGCTGGCCATCGACGCGCAGCAGGGACTGCGCGACGACCTGCGTCTCGTCGCCATGTCGGCGACGCTCGACGGCGCGCGTTTCGCCGCGCTGCTCGGCGACGCGGCGGTGATCCGGAGCGAAGGGAAAAGCTGGCCGCTCGACCTGCGGCATGTCGGCCGCCGCGCCGAAGATCGGCTCGAAGCATCGCTGCTGGCGACGGTGCGGCAGGCGATGGCCGGCGAACCGGAGGGCGACATGCTCGCCTTCCTGCCCGGCGCCGCCGACATCGAGCGCGCCGCGGCGGCGGTCGAGGCGGCCGGCCTGCCTCTCGTCGTCCATCGCCTCCATGGGCAGGTCGACCCGGCGCAGCAGCGCAAGGCGCTGGTGCGCGACCCCGATGGCGGGCGCAAGCTGATCCTCGCGACGAGCATCGCGGAGACCAGCCTGACCATCGACGGCGTGCGCATCGTCATCGACGCCGGTCTGTCGCGCCGCCCGCGTTTCGACAAGGCGGCGGGGATCGCGCGGCTCGTCACCGAACGGGCAAGCCAGGCATCGGCGACCCAGCGTGCGGGGCGTGCGGCGCGTCAGGCGCCGGGGGTTGCCTATCGGCTGTGGGAAGCGGCGGCGACCGCGGGCATGCCGCCGTTCGACCCGCCCGAAATCCACGAGAACGACCTGATGCCGGTCGTGCTCGATTGCGCGAGCTGGGGCATCGTCGATCCGCGGCAGCTCGGCTGGCTCGATCCGCCGTCGCCGGCCGCGGTCGCCGAGGCCAAGGGGCGATTGCAGGCGATCGGCGCGCTCGGCGACGACGGGCGGATCACGCCGCATGGCCAGGCGCTCGCGGCCGTGCCGCTGCCGGTGCCGCTTGCGCACATGCTGCTCGACGCGGCGGGGGCGGGTGAGGCCGGTCTCGCGGCGCGGCTCGCGGTGCTGCTCACCGAGCCGGGGCTTGGCGGTCGCGGCGTCGATATCGAGGCGCGGCTCGGCCGCTGGAAGGCGATGAGGGGCGACCGCGCCGAGGGCGCGATACGTCTGGCCCGGCGCCTTGTCGCGCTGGGCGAGCGATTGGCGGAACCGTCCGGGTCGGGCGAAACGCGCTCGATCGGCGGCTGGATCGCGACGGCGTGGCCCGACCGCGTCGCGCGCCGGCGCGCCGGCCAGCGCGGCGAATATCTGGGCGTCGGCGGGCGCGCCTATCGCATCGACCCCGTCGATCCGCTCGCGGGTAGCGAATGGCTCGCCATCGCCGATGCGCAAGGGCATGCGGCGGGCGTGCGCATCCTCGCCGCGGCGGCGATCGACGCGGCCGAGGTCGAGGCGATCTTCGCCGACCGCATCGTTCAGCAGACGGCGAGCCGCTACGACGCCGATAGCGACCGCGTCGATCACCGCCGCGAACGGCGGCTGGGCGCGGTTGTGCTGACAAGCGGCAGGACGGCGCGCGAGGCCGGGGCCGAGGACGACGGCGCGGTGCGGCTTGCCGCGGTGCGCGACAAGGGGCTCGGGCTGATCGGCTGGGGCCCGGCATCGCAGGCGCTGCGCCAGCGGGCCTCTTTCGCCGGGCTCGACGCGCTGTCGACGGCCGCGCTTGCCGACAGCCTCGACATCTGGCTCGAACCGTTGCTCGGCAGTTGCCGGGGACTGCGCGACATCGGCGACCGGCGGCTGGCCGACGCGTTGGCGGGCCTGCTCGACTGGCCGGCGCGGCAGTTGCTCGAGAAGCTGGCGCCCGCCGACTATGCGACGCCGGCGGGCAGCCGCCACGCGATCGACTATGGCGCCGAGGGCGGACCGACGGTCGGCGTGCGGGTGCAGGAGATGTTCGGTCTTGCGCGCCATCCGACCGTCGGCGATCCGCCGATGCCGCTCGTCCTCGCGCTGACCTCGCCGGCGCATCGCCCGATCCAGACGACGCGCGACATCGTCTCATTCTGGAAAGGAAGCTGGCACGAGGTGGCGCGCGAGATGCGCGGACGCTATCCGAAACACAGCTGGCCTGACGACCCGGCGAGCGCGCGGCCGACCTTGCTCACCAAGGCGGCGCAGGCGCGACGCGACGCGCGATAAGCCCTCTTTCCGGGCGCGCCGCAAATGGCTAAGGCGGCGGCATCGGCACCAGCACCAGTTGAGGACGAACCATGAAAGCGCGGATTTTCCAGAAGCCCAAGAATGCGATGCAGTCCGGCCGCGCCGGAACGCAGCGCTGGATGCTGGAGTTCGCCCCCGCCGAACCGCGCAAGGCCGATCCGCTGATGGGCTGGGCGGGCAGCGGCGACACGCAGCGTCAGCTTCGCCTGGGCTTTGCGAGCCGCGACGAGGCGCTCGCCTATGCCGAGCGCGAAGGGCTGGAGGTCGAAATCATCCCGACGCCGACGCGCCGTCTGAAGATCCAGGCCTACGCCGACAATTTTCGCTGACCATCATCCCGGCAAGGAAGCGGGTATCGCGGCGGGGCTGAGGGTCTGGCGAAATCCGTCAAGGCGGCTTCGGATCAGGGCGCGATAGGCATCGAGCGGCATCTCGCGATCTTCGACGGCTGCGACGCCGCGCGAGGCGGAAACGAGCACGGGCCCGGTCGGCGTCGCGAGGGCGGACGTCGCGCGCGGGTCCCCGCCCTGAAAACCCAGGCCCGGCGCGAGAAAGATCGAGCGCGGCATGACGGTTCGCAATCGTTGGCCCTGCGATGGGTAGGTCGCGCCGACGACGGCGCCGACCGCGCCTATCCCATGATCGCCGATGGTTTCGTCCGCCCAGACGGCTACGGCTTCGGCCAATCGCTCCGATACCGAAGTGCCATCCACGATTTGATCCTGAAGCCAACCCGATCCGGGATTGGAGGTTTTGACGAGAACGAAGAGCCCCTTGCCGTAATCGCGGGCGCAATTGACGAAGGGCTCGAGCGTTTCCGGCCCCAGGAACGGGTTGACCGTCAGGCAGTCGACTTCAAGGTCCGAGCCGCTCGGCACCAGATAGGCGCGCGCATAAGCATCGGCGGTCGATCCGATATCCCCGCGCTTCGCATCGAGGATCACCGACATCCCCCGTTCGCGCGCGATCGCGATGCATCGTGCGAGGCTGACCATCCCGCCGCTGCCGAATGCCTCGAAATAGGCCGACTGGAATTTGACGAAGCCGACCTTGCCTTCCGCGCCGTCGAGAAGGGCCGTGACGTATCGTTCCAGGAACAGATCGGACCGGTCGCACAGCGACAAGGGCGCATGATCCGGCGCCGGATCGATTCCCAGAACGAGGGAGCCGACCGTTTCGATCTTCGATTTTACGGTGTCGCCCCAGTGCATATCCCGTTTCCCGCCGATCCAGCGCCGGTTATCTGCCACTTCGTCGCCGAATCCGCAAACGATTAGCGTGGACCGAGCAGACGGCGGATGTGGGAAAGGAAGCAGGCGATCCCGGCTTGCGGCGGAACGACGGATCAGGCGTCGGCGTCGGGCTGCAGCAGCTTGTGCAGGTGGACGACGACATATTTCATCTCGGCGTCGTCGACGGTGCGCTGCGCGGCGGCGCGCCATGCCTTTTCGGCGGCCTTGTAGTCGGGGAACAGGCCGACGATGTCGAGGTTGTTCAGGTCGACGAAATCGAGGCCCTGGGGATCGCTGACGCGACCACCGAAGACGAGGTGCAGCTTGCTCATTGTCTATATTCCTTGGCGTGCAGCGCTGGGGAGGGAAGGGCGCGCCCCTAACAGCCCCGCGCCGTTACGGCAAGGGGCCGCCATGGTCGCAGCAGACCACGGCGGACCTGCTTCGGCGCTCCCGGCTCAGCGCGCCGGCTCAGTGCGGATGACGGCCTATTCGGAATCCCCGCGCTTCGGCAGCAGCGAGCCGAGCAGCGCCCCCACCGCCGCGGCGCCGGCGAGCAGGGCAAGCGGCTGTTCCTCGGCCACGGTCTTGAGCTTGCCGCCCGCACGCTTCGCCTGGGCCTTGCCCTTCTCATAGGCTTGCTCCGCCGCCTCGCGTGCCGCGTCGGCCTGTTCGCGGCCTTTGGTCGCGAGATCGCTCGTCGCCGCGCGGGCGCGGCCATAGCCTTCCTGGATGCGCGCCTTAGCCGCCTCGGCGGTTGCGCGGGCATTTTCGGCGGTTTTCTCCGCAAGTTCATTCGCTTTCGCCTGCGCGTCGCGGGCGGTCTCACCGAAGGGCTTCATCGTCATTCTCCATCGTCTGTGCACTTTCGTCCGCAGCCTTGTCGGCGGGGCGCAGTCGTTCGGCGAGCGCGTTCGCTAGATCGCGTGCCTTGCGCCCGACCGTGGGGGCGTGTGTTCTGATCGGTTCGCGAAACATCCATGCGAGCCCGGCGACGGCGGCCAGCGTGATCGGCAGGCGGTTGTCGCGAAACTGCTTGCGGACCGCGTGCGCGGTGTCGTCGACCGCCGCGCTCAGGCGATATTTGCCGCGATCGACGAGCGCCTGCGGTTTGAAGGCCTGCTGCGCCACGTCCAGTTTGCGGCGCAGCTGTGCGCGCTGCATCATCGACCGGCGCGCGGCGTTGATCAGGCGGTTGCGCGATGCGGGCATCAGTCGTCGTCTCCCTCGTGCATCAGGTCGCGGCGCAGCGCCGTCCTGACATCGCCGACGCTGACCTTCGCGCGCCACCCGGCGAAGCCCGCAAGCGCGATCAGCGACGCAAAGACGATCAGCGTCGCGAGCAACGGCCCGACGTGCGGTGCGAGAACCAGGATCGCGCCGAACGCCACCGCCAGCATCGCCACGAGCAGCGCGCAGGCGGCGACGAAACCCCAGGCCGACGCCCATTTGACCCCGTGTCCGGCGAGCGCGCCGCGTGCTTCGAGCAGCGCCAGTTCCGCTCTGGCGGTCGTCGACAGATTGTCGACGACATCGCGGACGATGTCCTCGAGCGGCACCGGAGGAGGCGGCGCGGCAGGGCCGTTGGGCGCGTAACCGTGGCTTACGCCGTCGAAGGCGCGCCGATCGGAGGCGGGCGGCGTGTCGGGATCGTGCGGCGGCAAGACAGATCAGCCGTTGTTCGAGCCCTTCAGCATCCGGGCGAGAACGAAACCGATCACCGCCGCGGCGCCGACAGCGACCGCCGGGCTCTTCTTGACGAAATCGCGCGTCGAAGCGGCGAGTTCGTCGAGATCCTTCTGGTCGAGCGTCGAGGCGAGGCCCGCGACGGTCGAGGCGGCCGAGCGAGCATAGTCGCCATATTGCTTGCCGAACTTGCTGTCGACGGTACCGGCGCTGTCCTCGAGCATCTTGGCGAGGCTGCCGACGGCTTCGGCGGCCTTGTCCTTGCCCTTGGCTGCCGCGTCGCGGGCCTTCGTCGATGCCTGGTTGGCGAGCGTCGTCGCTTCGTCCTTCAGCGAGGCGGCCTTCTTGCCGGCTTCGGTCTTGATCGTGTCGCGCGTCGCGGCAAGCTGATCGCGGATCGGATGGTCCTTCGCCGCCTTCACGGTCGCGGGATTGCGAGCCGGGGCAGCCTTGGTCGCACCGGCCTTTGCCGGTGCCTTGGCGCGGGGAGCAGCCTTTTTCGTCGCGGGAGTAGCGGCTTTGGCCATCACGTCATCCTCTTCATCTGTGTCGAACGCCACGCCTGCCGTGCCGTCGATGATCCTGTCCCCATTATATAGCAAGGCGCGCCGAATGGTTCCATAGCGCCGCGAATTTCCCGCGAAAATTCCCGCGGCACCGGTTGCCTTGCCGGCGCGGCGTCGATAACAGGCGGGCGCCTTCCTCATCCGGCCAGCGATGGCCTTTTCAACAGGACCCGACCCATGAGCGCGATCATCGACATCCACGGCCGCGAAATCCTCGACAGCCGCGGCAATCCCACCGTCGAAGTCGATGTGCTGCTGGAGGACGGCAGCTTCGGCCGCGCCGCGGTGCCCTCGGGCGCCTCGACCGGCGCGCACGAGGCGGTCGAACTGCGCGACGGCGACAAGGCGCGCTATCTGGGCAAGGGCGTGACCAAGGCCGTCGCGGCGGTGAACGGCGAGATCGCCGAGGCGCTGATCGGCATGGAGGCCGAGGATCAGCGCGACCTCGACATTGCGATGATCGACCTCGACGGCACGCCCAACAAGGGCCGCCTCGGCGCCAATGCGATCCTGGGCGTCAGCCTGGCCGCCGCGAAGGCCGCGGCCGATGCGCGCGGCCTGCCGCTCTACCGCTATGTCGGCGGCGTGTCGGCGCGTACCCTGCCGGTGCCGATGATGAACATCATCAACGGCGGCGAGCATGCCGACAATCCGATCGACGTGCAGGAATTCATGATCATGCCGGTCGGCGCGGGCAGCATCGCCGATGCCGTGCGCTGGGGCAGCGAAATCTTCCACACGCTGAAGAAGGGGCTCGCGCAAAAGGGGCTCGCGACCGCGGTTGGCGACGAGGGCGGCTTTGCCCCGAACCTCGCCTCGACGCGCGACGCGCTCGACTTCATCGCCGCGTCGGTCGAGCAGGCCGGGTTCAAGCTGGGCAGCGACGTCGTGTTGGCGCTCGATTGCGCCGCGACCGAATTTTTCAAGGGCGGCAAATATGAGATCAGTGGCGAAAGCCTGTCGCTGACCCCCGAACAAATGGCCGATTATCTCGCCGCGCTGGTCAGGGATTACCCGATCAAGTCGATCGAGGACGGGATGAGCGAGGATGATTTCACCGGCTGGAAGGCGCTGACCGATCTGATCGGCGACCGGTGCCAGCTCGTCGGCGACGACCTGTTCGTCACCAACCCGGCGCGCCTCGAAGAGGGGATCAAGAGCGGGCTCGCCAATTCGCTGCTCGTCAAGGTCAACCAGATCGGCACGCTGTCGGAGACGCTCGACGCGGTCGATATGGCGCATCGCGCGCGCTACACGGCGGTGATGTCGCACCGTTCGGGCGAGACCGAGGATGCGACGATCGCTGATCTCGCCGTCGCGACCAACTGCGGCCAGATCAAGACCGGCAGCCTCGCGCGGTCCGACCGGCTCGCCAAATACAACCAGCTCATCCGCATCGAGGAGGAACTGGGCGATATGGCGCGCTATCCGGGTGCGTCGATCTTCGGTTGAGCTACGCGGCTTCGAACAGCGCCATGTCGATCGTGAAGGAGCCGTCGGCCTCGATCGCATAATGGCGCGCGACCGTATCGCTCGCCGCCGCCTGCAACGCGCGGATCGCTTCGACCTGGACGGGCGGCGTTCGCATGCGCGCGGTCCAGTCGGCGAAATCCATTCGTAGCCGCGCCGTGACGACGGCGCCGACCGAGAAGCCGGCGCGCGCCAGCATCGCGGTCCATTCGGCCTGGGAATAATCGCGGACATGCGACGTATCGCGCAATAGCTCGACCGACTGAAGATGCGTGTCGCGGGCGGCTTCGCCGGGGGACACGATGTCGATGAACAGGGCCGGGGCCCCGCGCGCCAGCACGCGCCGCGCTTCGCGCAGCCCCGCCTCGGCGTCGCGCCAGTGATGGGCCGAAAAGCGGCAGGCGAGGAAGTCGAAGCTGCCGTCGGGAAAGGGCAGGGCTTCGGCCGAGGCGACGATCGTCTCGATATTGCCGATCTGTCGCCGCGCGGCTTCGGCCTCGACCGCCGCGAGCATGTCGGACGACAGGTCGCACGCCGTGACGGCAACCGCGTGCGGCGCGATCGCATAGGCGACATGGCCTCCGCCGCAACCGAGGTCGAGCGCGCGCCGCGGACGCAACGCCGCGGCGCGCGTGGCGATCCGCGCAAGATCGTCCCCCGTCGCATGCACGGCGCTGGTGACATAGGACCGGGCGGTCGGGCCGAACTGTTCGCGGACGCGATCATCGTGATGGCTGCTCATTTCGGGCGTCTTCCCACAGGCTTTTGCCCCGCGCAAGCCCGGTTCCCGCCTGTTTCGTCCGAAGGCGGAGGAGGATCGCATCATGCCGCTTGACGTCTGGAATCACTTGTGATTCAACGCCCGAATGACGCAGCGCCACAAATTCCGCAAGTCGATGAGCCGGGCCGTCGGTCCCGCCGTGGCGCTGATCGCGGTGCTGGCGATGATCGGCTATATCATCTTCGGTCCGACCGGGCTCTACGCCTGGGGCGACTACAGCCAGTCGGTCGAGAAGAAGCGCGTCGTGCTGAGCGAACTGGCCAAGAAGCAGAACGAACTGCAGAACCGCGTCAACCTGCTCGATCGCCGGCGCGTCGACCCCGATCTGGCGGACGAATATGTGCGCGAGAAACTGGGCGTCAATCACCAGGACGAGGTGATCATTCCGATGGACGGATCGGAAAAGCCCTAGGTCACAGACCTAGACGTCCCGACGGGACGGAGAAACCCGGAAAGGCATATCGGGCGGCCCGAAGCGGGCGTTGCCAATCATGGCTGGGCAGTCCTATAGGAGGCCTTGCCGTAACGGCTAAACGCAAAGGAAACCGCCTTGGCCAAAGCACCTGCGCGCAAGACTGCCGCGCCAAAAAAAACTGCATCCACCCCAGCCCCCACGTCCAACCGCGAAACACCGCGCGATCCCGCCCCCTATGAGGCGACACCGGAGGAACTCGAGACATTCTATCGCGAGATGCTGCTCATCCGGCGTTTCGAGGAGAAGGCCGGCCAGCTCTATGGCCTCGGCCTGATCGGCGGCTTCTGTCACCTCTATATCGGGCAGGAGGCCGTCGCGGTCGGCCTGCAGTCGGCGCTCGACGGCGACAAGGACAGCGTCATCACCGGCTATCGCGACCATGGCCACATGCTCGCCTATGGCATCGATCCCAAGGTGATCATGGCCGAACTGACCGGCCGCGCCGCGGGCATTTCGCGCGGCAAGGGCGGTTCGATGCACATGTTCAGCGTCGAGCATAAATTCTATGGCGGTCACGGCATCGTCGGCGCGCAGGTCGCGCTCGGTACCGGTCTTGCCTTCGCGCACAAATATCGCGGCGACGGCGGCGTCGCCATGGCCTATTTCGGCGACGGCGCCGCGAACCAGGGTCAGGTGTACGAAAGCTTCAACATGGCCGAGCTGTGGAAGCTGCCGATCATCTTCGTGATCGAGAACAACCAGTATGCGATGGGCACGTCAGTCAACCGCTCGTCGGCCGAGGATCAGCTCTATCGCCGCGGCGAGAGCTTCCGCATTCCCGGCATGCAGATCGACGGCATGGACGTGCTCGCGGTGCGCGGCGCGGCCGAGGCGGCGCTCGAATGGGTGCGCGCGGGCAAGGGACCGATCCTGCTCGAACTCAAGACCTATCGCTATCGCGGCCACTCGATGTCCGACCCCGCCAAATACCGCAGCCGCGAAGAGGTGCAGGCGGTGCGCGACAAGTCGGACGCGATCGAGGGGCTGAAGAAGCTGATGCTCGATGCCGGGATCGGCGAGGAAAAGATCAAGGAGATCGACAAGGAAATCCGCCAGGTCGTGAACGAGGCCGCAGACTTCGCCGAAAGCGCGCCGGAACCGGAGCTTTCCGACCTTTATACCGATGTGCTGGTGGAGCAATATTGAGATGGCGATCGAACTGAAGATGCCGGCGCTGTCGCCGACGATGGAAGAAGGCACGCTCGCCAAATGGCTCGTCAAGGAAGGCGACGAAGTGAAGTCGGGCGACATTCTCGCCGAGATCGAGACCGACAAGGCGACGATGGAATATGAAGCGGTCGACGAAGGCACGGTCGCGCAGATCCTGATCCCCGAAGGCACCGACAATGTGAAGGTCGGCACGGTGATCGCGCTGATCGCGGGCGAGGGGGAGGAGGCCGCTACGGCAACTGCGCCTGCCCCCGCCCCCGCTCCCGCGGAACAGGCGCCGACGGCGGCCGAGGCGAAGAGCGAGAGCGAGGAGGCGCCGAAGAAGGCCGAATCGGGCACCGATCAGCTTGCCGTCAAGGCGAAGGCGCAGGTCGCGGACCCCGACATTCCCGCCGGCACCGCGATGGTCAAGCTCACCGTCCGCGAGGCGCTGCGCGATGCTATGGCCGAGGAAATGCGCGCCGACGACCGCATCTTCGTGATGGGCGAGGAGGTCGCCGAATATCAGGGCGCCTACAAGGTCACGCAGGGGCTGCTCGACGAGTTCGGGGCGCGGCGCGTCGTCGATACGCCGATCACAGAATATGGCTTTGCCGGGCTGGGCACCGGCGCGGCGATGGGCGGACTGCGTCCGATCATCGAGTTCATGACCTTCAACTTCGCGATGCAGGCGATCGACCACATCATCAACTCGGCGGCAAAGACCAATTACATGTCGGGCGGACAGATGCGCTGTCCGATCGTGTTCCGCGGCCCCAACGGCGCCGCGTCGCGCGTCGGGGCGCAGCACAGCCAGAATTATGCCCCGTGGTATGCGAGCGTCCCCGGCCTGATCGTGATCGCGCCCTATGACGCGGCCGATGCCAAGGGGCTGCTCAAGGCCGCGATCCGCAGCGAGGACCCGGTGGTCTTCCTCGAGAACGAGCTGCTCTATGGCCGCAGCTTCGAGGTTCCCGACGTCGAGGATTATGTGCTGCCGATCGGCAAGGCGCGGATCATGCGCGAAGGCAATGACGTTACCATCGTCAGCTATTCGATCGGCGTCGGGCTCGCGCTCGAGGCGGCTGAGGCGCTGGCGGGCGAGGGCATCGACGCAGAGGTCATCGACCTGCGCACGCTGCGCCCGCTCGACACGGCTACCGTGCTCGCCAGCCTGAAGAAGACGAACCGCATGGTCGTCGTCGAGGAAGGCTGGCCGACCTGCTCGATCGCCAGCGAACTGGCGATGGTCGCGATGGAGCAGGGCTTCGACGACCTCGATGCGCCCGTGATGCGTGTGACCGACGAGGATGTGCCGTTGCCCTATGCTGCCAATCTCGAAAAGGCAGCGCTGGTCGACACGCCGCGCGTGATCGCGGCGGTGAAGGCCGTGTGCAACCGCGGTTGATTGCATCCTCGCCATGACCGTCGCCCGCGCGGAGGCGGGGCGACGGTCGGGCGGCAGGCGATGAGTGTGTCGAGGTCGCAATGACGGCTTTGAAATGATAGCGCGCCGCACATGACCGGCGACGACGAATCCGAGGTAAGCCTCTATCCCGACCTGCGCGATCCGCGCGTCATGGTCGCCGTGCCGCGCGACCGCCGCGCCGCGATGACGGCGCTGTGGGCGCTGGCCGAGCGGCTGGGCAAGTTGGTCCGCGATGCGCGCGAGCCGCTGATCGCGCAGATCAAGCTCGCCTGGTGGCGCGACATGATGGCGACGCTCGAAAACGACCCGGCCGCGCTGCCGAAGGGCGAGCCGCTGCTCGCCGAACTGCAGACGGACTGGGCGGGGAAGGCCGGGCTTGGCGCGCTTCCCGATGCCGCCGAGGCGCTGCTGCTCGCCGACGATGGCGCGGCACGGAGCGTGGCCGCATGCGACTTCGGCACGGCGCTTTTCGCTCTGTCGGGTGGCGGCGGTGGCGAGCGCTGGGGCCTCGTCTGGGCAGCGACATTGCAGGGCGAAGCGGAGGCCGCGCACCGGCTGTTCGCCGATGCCCGCGACCGTCCGCGACCGTCGCGGGCCGCCGTCGGTCATCGCGCGCTGCTGATGCTCGACCGCTGGGCCGGGGCGATCGCCGCGCATGGGGGCGAGCGCCGCTGGCGCCGCGAGGAATGGCTGCTTTTCCGGATCGGGCTTCTGGGCCGCTGACGAAAGTGCGGCGCCGGGGGTGGAAATGCGCCCGCCGAACCTCTATCTTGCCGCGAACAAGACAGGGTCGCAGGGGAAAAATGCGATGTTCAACGGGCTCGTCGCCTATCTGGATTCGATCAAGGCGCGCGACCCCGCGCCACGGACCCGCTGGGAAATCCTGCTCTATCCGGGCTTGCTCGCGGTCGGCATGCACCGCATCGCGCACTGGTTGTTCGAGGCCGACCTGTTCTTCCTGGCCCGCTTCGTCAATCATCTGGCACGCTGGCTGACCGGGATCGACATCCACCCGGGCGCGACGATCGGCCGCCATCTGTTCATCGATCACGGCTTTGGCGTCGTCATCGGCGAAACGGCGGAGATCGGCGACAATGTCTCCATCTATCAGGACGTGACGCTGGGCGGCACCGATCCCGCCAACGGCATCGGCGGCAAGCGGCACCCGACGCTGTGCGACGATGTCATCGTCGGATCGGGCGCGCAGATATTGGGGCCGGTCGTCGTCAACGCGCGCGCGCGTGTCGGCGCCAACGCCGTGGTGACCAGGGACGTGCCCGAGGGCGCGGTGATGGTCGGCATTCCGGCGCGCTCGACGCTGGTCGATGCGACCGAATATGCGCGCGAGTTCGTGCCCTATGGCACGCCGTGCAGCGAAACCTTCGATCCGGCGACGCAGAAGATCGAGCTGCTCCAGTGCCAGCTCGACCAGCTTCAGAAGCAGCTCGCCGCGTTGATCGCGGAACGCGATGCCGACGGGGCCGAGGACAATGCGCCGCGGCGCAAGGGAGGTCGGAAAAGCGCCTGATGGGGACGGTCACGCCGCTCTCCTTTCCTGGCCGCGTTGCGCCGCGGCAGACGGGGTTCGACCGGCACGAACTGACCCGCATCCTCGATCTCTACGGCCGCATGGTCGCGGCCGGGAAGTGGCGCGACTATGCGATGGACTTCCATCACGACGTTGCGATCTTCTCCGCCTTTCGCCGCAGCGCCGAGCGTCCTGAATATCGCATAGAGAAACGCCCCGCCTTGCGGAGCCGCCAGGGCATGTGGGCGCTGGTGTCGGAGGGCGGGGCGGTGCTGAAGCGCGGGGACGAGCTGACGAACGTGCTCGCCCCCGTCGAGCGCAAGCTTATGAAGCTGGTTGCGGGCGGATCGTAGCGGGAAGCTGTTCGGCCAGCCCGGCGGGCAGCATCGCGACGATCACCGCGCGGGCATTCTGCCAGAAAGCGGAAAGCAGCAGCAGCGCCGATCCGATCACGAAAGCGGTCAGCGCGACGTTGAGTTCGACGGCGCCGAAGGTGCGGAAAAGCTGGGTCAGCGCGAAGAGCACGTAGGCGAGCGCCGAAACGAGCAGCGCGCGGCGGTCGACCGCCAGCGCGATCAGCCCGAACAGCACGTAGATGCCGACGACCATCACCGCGGCGGCGCTGGAAATATCGTCGCCCTGCGTCACGCCGAGCAGGTGGAAGATCGGGTGCGCGATCATCGGCGCCGCGAGCAGGTGCAGCCAGAAGGCGACGTCGCTGCGGCGCGTCGTGCGCGTGCGGTCGCTGCGGTCCCACCACATGGCGAGCGCGAAGACGCCGAGCCCCGCGACCAGCACCAGCGCCATCACCAGGTCGGGCGACCCGAAGCTGCCGACGACCGACAGGATCAGCGCGACCGCCGTCGCAGCGAGCGCGGCGGTGCCGGCGGCGACGGTGATCGGCACCATGAAGCGCTTCCAGTGCAGCCAGGTCGCCGCCGCGGTGACGAGCGCGATGCCGCCGATCAGCAGGGCGCCGGCCGTGTCGCCGAGACGCGGACCGAACAGCGCCTCGCCGTGCCGGAAGAAGAAGCCGAGCATCGTCGCGCAGACGCCGCCCGAAAAGGCGAGGACGAGCACGATGCTGGGGAGCGCCATCCGGCGATGCCGGGTGAAATATTCGGCGAGCAGCCACGCCGATGCCGCGACGAAGGCGCCCGCAAGCGCCGTGTGGATCGATTCGCCGATCCAGCCCACCGCGACGAGCAGGATGACCGCCGCGATGCTGACGAAAATATCGTTGAATCCGGTGATGAGGCGGAAGGATTCCTCGTCCGCTCCGGGGGCGTCGCGCACCGATGCGACATGCGACCGAAAGGCCTGAACGGCTTCCGGCGTCAACACCTTCGCATCGACCGCGGCTTGCAGGTCGCTTTCACTATACATCGGGGTCGTCCTTTCGTCCGATCCCCTTGCCCCGCGACGGTATCGCACGGGCGTGTTAGTGTGTCAATACGGTGAAGCGCGGCGGCCTCCCCATCGCTATGCGACAGGGAGGGTTTTCGCGTCAGCCCAGCGCCTGCAACGCCTTCATCACGATCATCGACTGCTCGCTGCCCGATTGCGGGACGATTTCGCCGTTGCGGTCGATGATCTTCTCCCATGCCGCGGCGATGCCCTCGGGCGTGCGCTCGTCCTCGGGCAGCGCGACGCCCGGCGTGGCGGTGACATAGGCGGCATGGAAGGCCCCGGCGCCCGCGCCGACGATCATGTTGGTCGGGGCGTCCTCGCTGACGAGGAACAGCGCGGCGGGCACGACGTTTTCGGGCGTGAACTTCTCGAACAGTTCGGGCGGGAAGATATCCTCGGTCATGCGCGTGCCCGCGACCGGGGCGATCGTGTTGCAGCGGACGTTGTATTTCGCGCCTTCGAGATGCAGCGTCTTGGTCAGGCCGGCCAGGCCGAGCTTCGCCGCGCCGTAATTGGCCTGGCCGAAATTGCCGTAGAGGCCGGTCGACGAGGCGGTCATCAGGATGCGGCCATAGGCCTGGTCGCGCATGATGTCCCAGCACGCCTTGGTGACGTTGGCGCTGCCGAGCAGGTGAACCTTCACGACAAGGTCGAAATCGTCCATCGTCATCTTCGCGAAGCTCTTGTCGCGCAGGATGCCGGCGTTGTTGATCAGGACGTGGACGCCGCCCCATTCTTCCTTCGCCTTGGCGACCATTTCGACCATCTGCTCATATTCGGTGACGCTGCCGCCGTTCGACATGGCGGTTCCGCCGGCGGCGCGGATTTCCTCGACCACCTGCAGCGCGGCGTCCGAATGGCCGGTGCCGTCGCGCGCGCCGCCGAGGTCGTTGACGACGACCTTTGCGCCGCGCCGCGCGAGTTCGAGCGCATAGGCGCGGCCCAGCCCGCCGCCGGCGCCGGTGACAATGGCTACACGTCCGTCGAATTTGATCGCCATGATGATCTCCTGAATTGAGCCGTCCGCGAAGCGTTGCGGAAGAAAACGGGGATGTCCTTAGCCGTTCGGGCCGTGCTGGCAAGGGGGAAGGACACAAGGGCGATATTCATCGAAATGTCATTCAAATGACGTGCAACTGTCATCTATCGGTCATACGGCCCCCGAATAGCCACCCTTTCGCAATGGAGCGATTTCGATGCGCCTCGCCTGTCCAGCGGCCCTGCTCGCGACCACGATGCTTTGTCTGCCTGCAACCGCGCACGCCCAGGCCATGACCGCCGAGGAGGCTTCGGCGCTCCGCGCGGAACTCGCCGCGCTGCGGACGCAGGTGGAGAGGCTGGAGGCGCGGCTCGATGCGGCGGACGCGGGATCGCCGGGCGCATCGCCTTCCGCCTCCGCACCCGCCCCCGCGGCATCCGCCGCACCGGTGACGACGTGGAAGGGTGCGCCGGAGATCGGCAATGCCGACGGGTGGAGCTTCAAGCCGCGCGGGCGGGTGCAGATCGACGTCGCGGGCATCGACACGCCCGGCGCGACCGGAAACCGCGGCGGTATCGGGAGCGAATTTCGCCGTGTCTATCTGGGCGTCGACGGCAAGATTCCGGGCGGTTTCTCCTATCGGGTCGAGGCGGATCTGGCGAACGGATCGGTGGAACTGACCGACGTCTACCTCACCTATGGTCCGGGGCCGCTGTCGGTCACGGCGGGGCAGGTCAAACCCTTCTGGTCGCTCGACGAGATGACGAGCGACCTGTTCACCAGCGTCATGGAGCGCGCCGCCTTCACCCAGGCGTTCGGTTTCGAACGCCGTCTGGGCCTGTCGGCGCAGTATAAGGGCAAGGCGTTCCTCGCGCAGGCGGGCGTCTTCGGCGACAATGCCAACGACCTGCTCGACGATGCCAACAACAGTTTCGGCGTCGACGGCCGCGCCGTGTGGATGCCGAAGTTCGGCGACACGCAACTCCATCTCGGCGGGTCGGCGCATTGGCGCGACTTCAACGATTCCGCGGCGACGACCCGCTATCGTGCGCGCCCGTTCGCGCACACCACCGACGTCCGGCTGGTCGATACCGGCGCGATCGCGGCGACCGGCGAGCGCGGGCTGGGGCTGGAGGCGGCGCTGTTGTCGGGGCCTTTCCATGCCGCGGGCGAAACCTTCTGGCAGACGGTCCGGCGGCCGGGGCTTCCCGATCCGACCTTCTTCGGCGGCTATGCGGAGCTCGGCATGGTGCTGACGGGCGAGAGCCGGACCTACAAGGACGGCGCCTTCGACCGACTGAAACCGTCCAGCCCGATCACCGCGGGCGGGATCGGCGCGTTCGAAGTGAACGTGCGGTACGACCATCTCGACCTCAATGATGCGGGCATTGTCGGGGGACGGCAGAGAGCGGCCTTGGTCGGGCTGGTCTGGGCACCGATCGACTATGTCCGCATCACCGCCAACTACGGCAGGCTGTGGATCGACGACGCACACATCGCGACGGCGGCGGGCGACCGCGATTATTCGGTGGATACGTTCGGACTGCGGACGCAGATCGATTTCTGACGGGCGGCTTTGAAAGGGGCGGCGGGCGTTCCCCGAATTCGGTCATCCCGGACTTGATCCAAGATCCATTTACTCGACGCTGGTGAATGGAACCCGGATCAAGTCGGCCATTATCCCTTTCCGGCAAGTCACTGATCCCCGGCGAAAGCCGGGGTCCAGATGGCACAGCGCTGCTTCGCATGGACCCCGGCTTTCGCCGGGGAACAGCTCCTGACTTGCCTGAATGGTATATATGCCGATCAAGTCCGGGATGACGATGGGGGCTCCGGTCTATCCCTGCAGCCGCTCCATGATCCCTATACATTATTCGCCGCATCCAGCGCATAGCCTGCCGAGCGCACGGTGCGGATGATATCGGCGGTGCCTGGCAGGTTGATCGCCTTGCGCAGCCGGCGGATATGGACGTCGACCGTGCGCAGCTCGATGTCGCTGTCCTGCCCCCACACGCTGTCGAGCAACTGCCCGCGTGAAAAGACGCGGCCCGGATGCTCCATGAAATGGCGCAGCAGGCGGAACTCGGTGGGGCCCATGCTCACCAGCCGCCCGTCGCGCACCACCTTGTGCGCGACCGAATCGAGCTCGATGTCGGCATAGGTCAGCATCTCGCCCGCCAGCGCCGGGCGCAGGCGGCGCAGTACCGCCTGGACGCGCGCCACCAGTTCGCGCGGGCTGAAAGGCTTGGTTACATAATCGTCGGCGCCGGTTTCGAGACCGCGGATGCGATCCTCCTCCTCGCCGCGCGCGGTGAGCATGATGATCGGCACGTTCGCCGACTTGGGGTTGCGGCGCAGCCGGCGGCATACCTCGATGCCGGGCAGGCTCTCGATCATCCAGTCGAGCAGCACGATGTCGGGCACCCGTTCCTCGACCAGGATCAGCGCCTGTTCGCCGTCGGGGGTCTGGCGCACCGAAAAGCCTTCGCGTGCGAAATGCCAGACGATCAGTTCGGCGATCGCCTCGTCGTCCTCGATCAGCAGCAGGTCGGGCTGCGGCATCAGCCTTGCTCCTGCTCCGCGGCGCCATCCTCGGGCTGCTCGCCGCGCTCGCGCTCCTCCATCCGCTCGCCGGTCACGACATAATGAACCATTTCGGCGATGTTGGTCGCGTGATCGCCGATCCGTTCCAGATTCTTGGCGACGAACAGCAGATGCGCACTTTCGGTGATATGCTTCGGATTTTCCATCATGAAGGTGACGAGCGCGCGGAAGATGCTGTTATAGAAATCGTCGACCGTCTTGTCGCGGATCGTCACCCGCACCGCGAGGTCGGCATCGCGCGCGGCGAAGCTGTCGAGCGCGTCATGGACCAGTTCGACGACGAGCGACGACATCGACATCAGCAGCGGGATCGCCTCGATCGAGCGGGTCTGGTCCATCAGCGCGACGCGCTTGGCGATATTCTTCGCATAGTCGCCGATCCGCTCGACGACCGACACGATTTTCAGCGCCGCGATCATCTCGCGCAGGTCATCGGCCATCGGCGCGCGCAGCGCGATCGTCTGGACGGTCAGTTGCTCGACCTCGGTTTCGAGCGCGTCGATCTTCTTGTCGCCTTGCACGACCTGCGCCGCGAGGTCGAGGTCGCCCATGTTGAGCGCGGTCATCGCCTGGAGCAGCGCCTGTTCGGCGCGGCCGCCCATCTCGCTGATCAACCCGCGCAGGCGGTTGAGGTCCTCGTCGAAGGCCTTGACGGTATGATCGTTGACTATTGCCATCATGCTGTCCTTTCGCGCCTATGGCTCAACCATAGCGGCCGGTAATATAATCCTTGGTGCGTTCCTGCTTCGGGTTCGTGAAGATATCGGTGGTCTTGCCGTACTCGACCAGCGTCCCGAGGTGGAAAAAGGCGGTGCGCTGCGACACGCGCGCCGCCTGCTGCATGTTGTGGGTGACGATCACGATCGCATATTTGCCGCGCAGTTCGTGGATCAGCTCCTCGATCTTCGCCGTCGCGATCGGATCGAGCGCCGAGCAGGGCTCGTCCATCAATATGACTTCGGGATCGACCGCGATCGCGCGTGCGATGCACAGGCGCTGCTGCTGGCCGCCCGACAGCGCGGTGCCGCTTTCGTTCAGCCAGTCCTTGACCTCGTCCCACAGGCCGGCGCGGGTCAGCGCGCGCTCGACGATGACGTCGAGGTCGGCCTTGTTCGCCGCGAGCCCGTGGATGCGCGAGCCATAGGCGACATTGTCGTAGATCGACTTGGGAAAGGGGTTCGGCTTCTGGAACACCATGCCGACGCGCGCGCGAAGCTGCACCACGTCCATCGACGGCGCATAGATATCCTCGCCGTCGAGTTCGATGCGGCCGGTGACGCGCGCGCTCGCGACCGTGTCGTTCATCCGGTTGAGCGAGCGCAGGAAGGTCGACTTGCCGCAGCCCGACGGGCCGATGAAGGCGGTGACGAGGTCGGTGCCGACGTCGATCGACACGTCCTTGATGGCCTGCTTTTTGCCGTAGAAGACGTCGACGCCCTCTGCCCGCATCTTGGGGTCGGCGATGATAAGATCGTCTTGGGTCATGATCACCAGCGCTTTTCGAACTTGTTGCGAAGATAGATGGCCAGCGCGTTCATCGACAGCAGCACGATGAGCAGCACGATGATCGCGGCGGAGGTCTTTTCGACGAAACCGCGGTCGACCTCGTCCGACCAGAGGAAAATCTGCATCGGCAGCACGGTCGAGGGGGCGCAGATGCCGTTCGGCACGTCGCCGATAAAGGCGCGCATCCCGATCAGCAGCAGCGGCGCCGTCTCGCCCAGCGCGCGCGCCATGCCGATGATCGTGCCGGTCAGGATGCCGGGCAGCGCGAGCGGCAGGACGTGGTGGAACACCACCTGCACCGGGCTGGCGCCGACGCCGAGCGCCGCGTCGCGGATCGACGGCGGCACTGCCTTGATCGCGTTGCGCGCGGCGATGACGATGACCGGCATCGTCATCAGCGCCAGCGTGAGCCCGCCGACCAGCGCGCTCGCCTGGCAGAGCCCGAACCAGTTGATGAACACCGCGAGCGCGAGCAGGCCGAAGATGATCGACGGCACCGCGGCCAGATTGTTGATCGACACTTCGATCAGGTCGGTCCAGCGGTTCTTGGGCGCATATTCCTCGAGATAGAGCGCCGCGAGCACCCCGGTCGGAAAGGCGATCAGGAAGGCGATGACGATCGTCAGCACCGACCCTTTCAGCGCGCCCCAGATGCCCGCGACCGCCGGATCGGTGGCATCGGCGTTGCGGAAGAAGGGCCAGTGGATTCCGGTCGACAGCCGTCCGTCGCGTTCCAGCGCATCGACCCGCGCGCCCAGTTCGCCCTTCGCGTCCTCCTTGGCGGCAATGTCGATGGCGCTCGACGCGGGCAGTTCGAACACCGTCCGGCGCTTGAGGAGATCGGGATCGGCCTTGATCGCGCTGCGAACCTCTTTCCACGCATTCTCGCTGATCAGCGCCGATCCGCCATCGCCCAGCGCCTCGTCGGCGGCGAAGGCGACGATGTCGGACAGGCCGGCGCCCGCGATCGCCTGATCGGCGTCGGGATCGGACAGGCGGGCGGGGTCGATCACCAGCGGCGTCGTGCGGAAATCGACCGGCACCGCGACATGCGTGTAGGTGAAGCCGCGCGCGCCGTTGCCGACCATGACGATCAGCAGGAAGGCGAGAAAGGCGCCCGAAAGCAGCACCGCGCCCAGTCCGAGCGCCTTGAAGCGGCGCTCGGCGGCGTAGCGCCTGGCGATGCGGGCCTGCATCGCCCGGCCTTTCCAGTCGGTGGGGGCGGTTTCGCTATTCATAGGCTTCGCGATACTTTTTGACGACGCGCAACGCGACGATGTTGAGCAGCAAAGTGACGAGGAACAGCACGAGGCCGAGCGCGAAGGCGGCGAGCGTCTTGGCGCTGTCGAATTCCTGATCGCCGGTGAGCAGCTTGACGATCTGCGCGGTCACGGTGGTGACGCTGGCGAAGGGGTTGGCGGTCAGGTTGGCGGACAGGCCGGCGGCCATCACCACGATCATCGTCTCGCCGATCGCGCGGCTGACCGCGAGCAGGATGCCGCCCATCACGCCGGGCAGCGCGGCGGGGATCAGCACTTGGCGGATCGTCTCGTTCGGTGTCGCGCCCAGCGCGAGGCTGCCGTCGCGCATCGCCTGCGGCACCGCGTTGATGCTGTCGTCGGCCATCGACGAGACGAAGGGGATGATCATCACCCCCATCACGATGCCCGCCGCGAGCGCGCTCTCGGTCGACGCGTTGGGGATGCCGAGCATCACCGCGAACTCGCGCAATGCCGGTGCGACGGTCAGCGCGGCGAAATAGCCATAGACGACGGTCGGCACGCCCGCGAGAATCTCGAGGCACGGCTTCACCCATTTGCGCACCGTCGGCGCGGCATATTGGGTCAGGTAGACGGCGGTCATCATGCCGATCGGGATCGCGACGATCATCGCGATGATCGCTCCGATCAACACCGTCCCCCAGAACAGCGGAATGCCGCCGAACGTGCCGGGCTGCGGCGCGCCGCTCTGCGGGTTCCAGTTGGTGCCGAACAGCAGTTCGGTCGCCGGAACGAGGCGGAAGAAGCGGATCGATTCGAACAATAGCGACAGCACGATGCCGAAGGTGGTGAGGATCGCGACCAGCGACGCGAGCAGCAGCACCCCCATTACGATCCGCTCGACCCGCGTCCGCGCGCGAAAATCGGGACGAATGCGCGTGAAGGCATAGAGGCCCCCCGCCAGCCCCAGCGCGAGCATCGCCGCGATGCCGATCCACGCATATTCGCGCGTCGCCTCGGCATAGGGCCGGACCAGCGGCGCGGCGGCGGGGAGGCGCACCGCGGCCTGCCTGCCCTGCGCGACGCCCCGCGCGTCGGACAGGATCGCCCCGCGCTCGAAACCAAAGGCGGGCAGGTCCTTCGCCGCTTCGCTGGTCAGCACCTCGTTGGTGATCAGCGCCGGCGAGACGCTTGTCCACACGGCGAGGAAGATCGCGGCGGGCGCGAACAGCCACAGCGCGACGTACCAGCCATGATATTGCGGGCGCGAATGCAGCTTCGTACCCGTGCGGCCCGCGAGCATCGCCGACCGCGCGCGGCCGGCCAGCCAGCCGATCAGCGCAAGGCCGAGGATCAGGAGCAGAAGGGCGGCGGGGTTGAAGGTCACGGAGTAATTTCGGCCTATCTTGTTCCGTTCGCATCGAGCGAAGTCGAGATGCCCCTCGGCCTTGCGCGTCTTCGATGGGTGTCTCGACTTCGCTCGACACGAACGGGGTCAGGGATAATCGGTGGTGGGGGAGAAGCTTATTTCAGCACCGACCCGTCGAGCGGCGTCATCGCCTTCGCCGCCGCGGCGGCCGCGTCCGCCACCGCCTTCGGCGACACGATCAGCCCCTTGGGCGCCAGATAGCCGCCCTCGGCCGCGCCCTTCAGGATTTCGGCGACATAGTCGGCCAGGCCGGGGATCACGCCGACGTGCGCCTTCTTGACGTAGACGAACAGCGGGCGCGATCCGGGATAGCTGCCGTCGGCGATCGTCGCATAGGTCGGCGACACGCCCTGCACCGGCACCGCCTTGATCTTGTCCTTGTTGGCGTCGAGATAGGAAAAGCCGAAGATGCCGAGGCTGCTCGGGTTCTTGTCGAGCTTCGAGATGATCAGATTGTCGTTCTCGCCCTGCTCGACATAGAAGGGCGCGCCGCGCAGGCCGGTGCACACCGCTTCATGCTTGTCCTTGTCGCTGTCCTTCAGCGCCTTCATCGCGGGGTCGGCGTCGCAGCCCTTGCCCATGATCAGTTCCTTGAACGCGTCATAGGTGCCGCTGGTCGACGGCGGACCGAAGACCGAGATGCCGACCGCGGGGAGGGCGGGGTTGACGTCCTTCCACGTCTTCGCGGTGTTCGGCTTGCCATAGGGATTGGCGGCGAGCGCCTTGTAGACATCTTCCTCGGTCAGCCTGAAACCGGGGCCGCGCGCCGCTTCGCCCAGCGCGATGCCGTCGATGCCGATCTGGATTTCGACGATGTCCTTGACGCCGTTCGCGGCGCAGCTGTCGAATTCCTTCTTCTTGATCCGGCGCGAGGCGTTGGCGATATCGGGCGTGTCGCCGCCGACACCCTGGCAGAAGCGCTCGAAACCGCCGCCGGTGCCGGTCGAGTCGATCTTCGGCACCTTGTTGCCGGTCGCCTCGGCGAATTTCTCGCCCGCCGCGGTGGCAAAGGGATAGACGGTGGAGGAGCCGACCGCGCTGATATAATCGCGCGCGCCGCCGCCCGATGCCGCCTGATCCTGACAAGCGGAAAGCGCCAGCGCGGCGGTCGCGACGCCGATGGCAAGGGCAAATGTCTTGGCCATGGAAAAATCCTGTCGGGAGTCGCTATCCAACCAAGCCGCCACCCCCGAGGGCGACTCGCTGAGCCGCCAATGGGGGTTTTGTATGACGCGTATGTGACAGAGGGCGTCACATAAGTGTCATGGACGCCGTGATGGTGACGAGCCGAAGACCGCCATTGCCAACGTAACAGGAAGGAACGAACAGCGATGATCCTCATCACCGGCCATGTCATCCTCACCCCCGAGAATCGCGAGCGCATGATCGCGCTCGGCGCCGAGCATAGCGCGCGGTCGCGCGGCGAGGCGGGGTGTCTGGCGCATAACTGCCATGTCGATGTCGAGAACCCCGACCGGCTGATGTTCGTCGAGGAATGGGAAAGCGCCGACGCGGTGCGAGCGCATTTCGCGGTGCCGGCGTCGGGGGCTTTCGTCGCCGAAATGCGCCGTCTCTCGCCCGAACCGCCCGTGATCCGCATCTATGCTGCCGAGGATATCACCGCGAAGCTGATGGGCTGAGATTTCCTCCCCTCCCGCTTGCGGGAGGGGCAGCGAGACTTGCGAGCTTGCTCGCTAGTCGCAGCGGGGTGGGCCAATGCGACGCCGCCAGCCCACCCCCGGCCCCTCCCGCGAGCGGGAGGGGAGTCATCTTTATTTCCCCAGCAGCGGCGCCAGATACTGCCCGGTGAAGCTGCGCTTTTCCTTCACCACCTGTTCGGGCGTGCCCGCGGCGACGATCTCGCCGCCCTTGACGCCGCCTTCGGGGCCGAGGTCGACGATCCAGTCGGCGGTCTTGATGACGTCGAGATTATGCTCGATCACCACGACGCTGTTGCCCTGATCGACCAGCGCCTGCAGCACCTCGAGCAGCTTGCGGACATCCTCGAAATGCAGCCCCGTCGTCGGCTCGTCGAGGATGTAGAGCGTCTGCCCGGTCGAGCGCCGCGACAATTCCTTCGCCAGCTTCACCCGCTGCGCCTCGCCGCCCGACAGCGTCGTCGCCTGCTGCCCGACCTTGATATAGCCGAGGCCGACGCGGACGAGCATCGCCATCTTGTCGCGGATCGCGGGCACCGCCTTGAAGAATTTCGCCGCATCCTCGACCGTCATGTCGAGCACGTCGGCGATGCTCTTGCCCTTGAACTTCACCTCCAGCGTTTCGCGATTGTAGCGTTTGCCGCCGCACGTTTCGCACGTCACATAGACGTCGGGCAGGAAATGCATCTCGATCTTGATCAGCCCGTCGCCGGTGCAGGTCTCGCAACGCCCGCCCTTGACGTTGAAGCTGAAGCGGCCGGGCTTGTAGCCGCGCGCCTGCGCCTCCGGTAGCCCCGCGAACCAGTCGCGGATCACGGTGAAGGCGCCGGTATAGGTCGCGGGGTTCGAGCGCGGGGTGCGGCCGATCGGCGACTGGTCGATGTCGATCACCTTGTCGCAATGTTCGAGCCCCGACAGGCTGTCGTGCGGTCCGGCGACCATGCGCGCGCCGTTCAGCGTGCGCGCCGCGCTGGCGTAGAGCGTGTCGATGACGAGGCTCGACTTGCCGCTGCCCGACAGCCCGGTGACGCAGGTGAAGGTGCCGAGCGGAATCTTCGCGGTGACGTTCCGCAGATTGTTCGCGCGCGCGCCCTTCAGCACCAGGTCGAAGCCGTTGCCGGGGCGGCGATGCGGCGGCACCTCGATCCGGCGCGCGCCGGTCAGATAGGCGGCGGTCAGGCTCTTCTCGTTCGCCAGCACCTGTTCCAGCGTGCCCTCGGCGACCACCTCGCCGCCATGAACGCCGGCGCCGGGGCCCATGTCGACGATATGGTCGGCGGTGCGGATCGCATCCTCGTCATGCTCGACGACGATCACCGTGTTGCCGAGGTTGCGCAGCCGCTTGAGCGTCGCGAGCAACCGGTCGTTGTCGCGCTGGTGGAGGCCGATCGACGGTTCGTCGAGGACGTAGAGGACGCCCGACAGCCCGCTGCCGATCTGGCTGGCGAGGCGGATGCGCTGGCTTTCGCCGCCCGACAGCGTGCCGCTGGTGCGGTTGAGGTTGAGATAGTCGAGCCCGACATTGTTGAGGAAGCCGAGCCGCTCGTTGATCTCCTTGAGGATGGCCTTGGCGATCTGCTTCTGCTGCGCGTTCAATTTCTCTTCGAGCGTGCCGAACCAGTGGAGGGCGTCTGCAACCGACCGCCGCGCCGACTGGCTGATGTCCTCGCCCGCGATCTTCACCGCGAGCGGTTCGGGGCGCAGGCGCGCGCCGTGGCAGGTCTCGCACGGCTGCGCGGTCTGATATTTGCCGAGTTCCTCGCGCGTCCACGCGCTTTCGGTCTGGAGCATGCGGCGGTTGAGGTTTCCGATCACCCCCTCGAACGGCTTGTGCGTGGTATAGGTGCGCTTGCCGTCCCGGAAGGTCAGTTCGACCGGCTTGCCGCCGCTGCCGTAGAGGATGACGAGCTGCACCTCGCCGGGCAGGTCCTGCCACGGCGTTTCGAGGCTGAACCCATAGGCTTTGCCGAGGCTTTCGAGCACCTGCATATAATAAGGGGAGGGCGGGTTCGATTTCGCCCACGGCACCACCGCGCCCTTCTTGAGGCTGAGCGCGTGGTTGGGGACGACAAGGTCGGGATCGAATTCGAGCCGCTCGCCCAACCCGTCGCATGCGGGGCAGGCGCCCTGCGGCGCGTTGAAGCTGAACAGGCGCGGTTCGATCTCGGCGATGGTGAAGCCCGAGACCGGGCAGGCGAATTTCTCGGAAAAGATGATGCGGTTCGACGGTATCCCAACATTCTTCATTCCCGTTCGCCCTGAGCTTGTCGAAGGGCCGCCCTGTTCTTCGGAGGACGGTGCTTCGACAAGCTCAGCACGAACGGACGAACTGGAATCCGTAGTCTTACCATTAGACGACAGCGCCTCCGCCACCGTCGTGTCCGCCAGATCGACATAGGCCAGCCCCTCGGCCAGCTTCAGCGCCGTCTCGAAGCTGTCGGCGAGCCGCGTCTCGATGCCCTCGCGCACCGCGATGCGATCGACGACGACCTCGATGTCATGCTTGTATTTCTTGTCGAGCGCGGGGGCATCCTCGATCGCGTGGAATTCGCCGTCGATGCGGACGCGGGTGAAGCCTTCCTTCTGCCACTGCGCCAGTTCCTTGCGATATTCGCCCTTGCGGCCCCGCACGACGGGGGCGAGCAGATAGGCGCGCGTGCCTTCGGGCAATTCCATTACGCGGTCGACCATCTGGCTGACCGTCTGCGCGCTGATCGGCTCGCCGGTGGCGGGCGAATAGGGGATGCCGACGCGCGCCCATAACAGGCGCATATAGTCGTAAATCTCGGTGACGGTCGCGACGGTCGAGCGCGGGTTGCGGCTCGTCGTCTTCTGCTCGATGCTGATCGCCGGCGACAGACCGTCGATATGTTCGACGTCGGGTTTCTGCATCATCTCGAGGAATTGGCGCGCATAGGCGGACAGGCTCTCGACATAGCGCCGCTGCCCCTCGGCATAGATGGTGTCGAAGGCGAGGCTGGACTTGCCCGACCCGGAAAGGCCGGTGATGACGATCAGGCTGTCGCGCGGCAGGTCGACGTCGACGCCCTTGAGATTATGCTCGCGCGCGCCGCGCACCGAAATGTGGGTGAGACTCATGGGAGGGGTGTGTTCCAGATTTGTTCTCGACGCGCAAGAGGCGAGCGTCGCCTCTTAAATAGGAAGCACGAAGGTGGCCCGCAATGCGACGATCGACGCGAACTTTCCACCAACCCGCCGAACCCTTCGACCAATGTTCGCCCGCTCGCTTGACCCCCTGCCGCCAAGGGCGAACAAGCATGGCATATCCGCCGTCCGACCGCGACGGCGTGCGAAACGGGGAGAAGAAGATGAAGTCGATCCACATGGGGGCGGCGATGCTGGCGATGGCCGCGATGCTGGCGGGGATGCCGGCGCCGGCGCGCGATACGACGGCGTCTGCCGCAGCGGCAGATGCGGACGCGGCGTCGCTTCGGGCGCTGACCTTCGGGGCGTGGGGCGTCGACCTGTCGGCGCGCGATCCGTCGGTGAAGCCGGGCGACGATTTCGACCGATATGCCAACGGCGGCTGGTCCGCGCGCACCGAGATTCCGGCCGACCAGCCGTCGGCGGGGGTCGATTACGACGTCTATAATCTGACCCAGCGCCAGCTCCGCCAACTGGTGACGGGCGCACCGGCGATCAGCCAGCTCGGTGGCCTCTACCAGAGTTTCATGGACGAAGCGCGGGTCGAGGCACTGGGCAGCAAACCGCTGATGGTCGACATCGCCAGGGTGCGGGCGATCGGGGACAAGAGCGCGATGGCGCGCTTCATGGGGCAATCGCAGGGCGCCTTCGGTTTCAGCGTCGTTTCCGGCGAGCCCTATGCCGACTCGGCCGATCCGACGACGAACGTGCTGTGGCTCGGCCAGAGCGGATTGGGGCTGCCCGACCGCGAATATTATCTGTCGGACGATTTCCAGGCGCAGCGCGATGCCTATCGCGCCTATATCGTGCGGACGATGACGATGATCGGCGATCCGGCGCCCGAAAAGGCGGCGGATGCGATCCTGGCGTTCGAAACCGGAATCGCCCGGGCGAGCTGGCCGATCGCCGACCGCCGCGACCTCGGCAAGATCAACAATCCGATGTCGTCCGACGAACTGGCCGCCTATGCGCCCGGACTCGACTGGGCGGCCTGGTTCGCCGGCGCCGGGATCGCGCCTCAGAAGCGCATCATCGTCAACGAAAACACCGCCGTTCGCGACATCGCTGCTCTCTATGCGAAGACGCCGCTCGACACGATCAAGGCGTGGCAGCAGTTCCACGTCGCCGACAATGCGGCGAACTATCTGTCGAAGGACTGGGTCGACAGCCGGTTCGAATTCACCAAGGCGATGAGCGGTGTCGCGGAGTTGCGGCCGCGCTGGAAACGGGGCCTGCGGCTCGTCGACGGCAGCCTCGGCGAACTGGTCGGCGAAACCTATGCCCACGCCTATTTCCCGCCGAGCGCCAAGGCGGAAATGGAGAAGCTCGTCGCGAATCTGAAGCTGGCGATGGCCGACCGCATCCGCGCCAACGACTGGATGGCGCCCGCGACAAAGGAGGCGGCGCTCGCCAAGCTCGCACGGATGGACGTGATGGTCGGCTACCCCGACAAGTGGCGCGACTATTCGGGACTGAAGATCGATCCTGCCGACCTCTATGGCAACGTCGAACGCAGCGCCGCTTTCGAATATGCCTATCTGCTATCCGACCTCGGCAAGCCGGTCGATCGCAAGAAATGGGCGATGAACCCGCAGGAAGTGAACGCCTATAACGGCGGGCTGGAAAACAAGATCGTCTTTCCCGCCGGCATTCTTCAGGCGCCCTTCTTCAGCGAGTCCGTCGACGACGCGGTCAACTATGGCGCGATCGGGGCGGTGATCGGGCACGAGATCGTGCACGGCTTCGACGACCAGGGACGCAAGATCGATGCCGAAGGCGCGGTGCGCGACTGGTGGACCGCCGAGGACGCCGCGCGCTTCGAGGCGCAGGCGAAAGGGTTCGGCGCGCAATATGCGACCTATGAGGCGGCACCGGGCGCCTTCATCAATCCCGAACTGACGATGGGAGAGAATATCGCCGACCTGGGCGGGCTGGAGATCGCCTATGATGCCTACCACCGCTCGTTGGGCGGCAAGGAGGCACCGGTCATCGACGGGCTGACCGGCGACCAGCGCTTCTTCCTCGCTTTCGCGCAGGCGTGGCGCAACAAGGCGCGCGACGATGCGATCAAGCAGCAGGTGGCGAGCGACGAACACAGCCCGTCACGCTGGCGCATCATCGGGCCGCTGCGCAACGTCGATGCCTGGTACAAGGCGTTCGATGTGCCGGCGGATGCAAAATATTATCTGAAGCCAGAGGCGCGGACACGGATCTGGTAGGTCGCGAACGGCGTGCCTATAGCGGCCGTCCGAACCCGGGCCGTCTGGGAACGGCTTCGCGGCGAAGGCGTTTGCACGGCAAGCAATCGCCGTTGCCGTGAAGGAGAAACTTCGATGACCAGGATGCTATTGGCCGCGACCGCCGCGCTGGCGCTGTTCGGAGCCGGGCAGGCTACTGCCCAGACCGAACCCGACGCCGCCGACACGGCCGCTGCCGTCCAGACCAAACCCGACGGCACGACACCGGAAGAGCGTGCGAATACCGCGCGGCTCAACGCGGAACAGGCGGCGCGGGCGAAGGCCGAGAATGTCACCTATGAGCAGGAGGTCGCTGCCGCCGCTGCGCAGGAACAGGCGGAGCAGGAGAAATACGCCGCCGAAACCGCGGCCTACGAGGCGGAGAAGGCCCGCGTCGCGGCGATGGGCGCCGAGGAACGGATGCAGTGGGAAGCCGATGTCGCGGCCTGCAAGGCCGGTGACACCACGCGTTGCGCGCATCCATTGCCCGAACCGCAGCGCTGACATGAGGCGCTGATACGGACGCCGTTGGTCGATCGTCGGGCGACTTTCGTCGGCCCGTCGACCGGCCACAGGAGTCGATCGAAAGCGGGCCGAGAATCGCCGCATCGCGCGGCATGATGCGGATGTGGAACACGGAGGCGACGGTCTACCCCGGTCCGGGCCTGCGTGTTCCGCTTCATACCGGTGGCTATGGCAGGATCACCGCCCCTGCATGATCGCCTTGACGTCGTGCAGGTAAGTGCGGCCGATGCGATGCAGCCCGCCTTCGCCCAGATCGACGCTCCACGCGCCGTCGCCATGATGTTTGAGCCCGACGATGCCGCCGCGGCGGACCATCTTCGATCGGTGGATGCGGATGAACTGTTCGGGATTCATCCGTTCTTCGAGCGATTTGATCGTCTGGTGGATCAGCCAACTCCGGTTGCCGACATGCAGGCGCATATAATCGCGCTCGGCTTCGATCAGGTCGACCTGCCCGGCGTCGATACGCAGCATCTCGCCGCGGTTCTGGACCCAGAATTCGTTGATCCATCGGCTTTTGATGTCGTGGCTGTGGTCGGTCTGGCGCCATTCGCGTACGCGCGCGATCGCGCGAGCCAGCCGGTCGGGAGACACGGGCTTGAGCAGATAGTCGACCGCCGCGACATCGAAGGCCGCGACCGCATAACGGTCGAAGGCGGTGACGAAAACCACGGCCGGCGGGTTGTCGAGCTTGTCGATCGCCGCCGCGACCTCGATGCCATTGAGGTCCGGCATCGCGATGTCGCACAGCACGAGGTCGGGCGCGAGCGCTCCGACCATGCGCAGCGCAGAGGCGCCGTCACCCGCGGTGCCGACGAGTGCGATGCCGTCCTGCTGCCCCGCGAGAATCTGCAGCCGCTCGATCGCGAGCGGCTCGTCGTCGACGATCAGGGTGCGCAGCGTCGGCGGCATCAGCATCCGTCCCGCGCCAGCGGCAGCCAGAGTGAGACGTAGAAGCCGCCCTTGCCGGACCGCCCCCACTCGCACCCCGCGACGGGTCCATAGCGCGTGATCAGCCGCTCGCGCACGTTGCCGAGGCCAAGGCCGATCCCCGGATCGGGCGCGGGCGCCGCGGGGTCGACGTCATTCTCGACCCGCAGGATCAGCAGACCGTAGTCGCTCGACACGGTGACGCGGATGCCGATGCGGCCCTTGCTGGGCGCGACGCCATATTTGATCGCATTTTCGATGACGGGCTGCAGGATCAGGACCGGGACGCACGCATTGCCGAGCGCGTCGGGCACGTCGACCGCGACCTGCAGCCGGTCGGGGAAACGCGCCTGTTCGATGTCGAGATAGAGACGCTGGAGGGCGATCTCCTCGTCGAGGCTGACCAATTGTTCGGGGTCGACCTCGAGACTCGACCGCAGGAAGGAGGAGAGGTTCATGATCATCGCCTCCGCCTCGCTCTGCGAACCGCGCATGACGAGCGTCGACAAGGAATTGAGCGTGTTGAACAGGAAATGCGGGTTGACCTGATAGTGCAGCGCGCGAAGCTGCGCATTCTTCGCCTCGAGGCGATAGGCGTTGGCGCGCCGTTCGACCGCGCGCATCTCGTTCGCGTAGCCGAGCGCGACGTAGAGCGCGGCCCACACCGCGAAGAAGAAATACCAGCGGATCGAACTGTCGAGGATGAGCACCAGTTCCCAGGCGATCGGATATTTGTCGTGCAGATCCTCGATGATCTTGGCCGTCTCGTCCGACGGAAACCAATAGAAGAAGACGAGCATGTTGATGCTCGCATAAAGGGCGACGAGCGGCACCGCCGCCCCCATCGCGACGGCGAGCCGCGCGCCGAAGCTGCGCGGCTGGACACGCTGGAGAAGTTGATAGAGCAGGAAGGTGCAGAGGATTCCGGCGACCACGACGATGCCGCGTTGGTTGATGAAGGACCATTGCCCCGGCGCGCCGGTCAGCGCCGAAAGCCCCGTCGTGATCAGGAAATAGAGCAGCCACATCGCGATGATCGACCCGATGGCGACGCGCGGGTTGACGCGCGCGTCGGACGCACGCCAGTCGGGCGCTGCCGCAAGCATGCGCGCGCGCTGCTCGCGCATCGGGTCGGGGTGGCGGTCGCGGTTCATGGCGCCGGTCTAGCCGTAAAGGCGGGGACGAGGCCAGCGGGCTTCGAACCGCCAGTCGAAGCGGCGGGCGCCTTGGTCGAAAGTCGTCGGGTGCCGCGCCCTCATCCGACCCCCGGCTGCGGCATGGTTCTGCGCCAGTTGCCGCGCTGATACACCCACCAGGCCATCGCCAGCGAGGTGAGCGACGACAGCGGGAAGCTCCACCAGATCGCGTCGCCGCCGAGCCACGGATAGGCGAAATGATAGATGCCGAGACGGATCGGGAACATCGACAGGAACAGGATGATCAGCGGCGGCACCACCGATCCGTTGGCGCGCAGCGTGCCGATCAGAACGATTGTCGTGCCGAAGGGGAGGAAGGTCCAGGTCGCGATATATTGGGCGTGCCGCGCGACGTCGACTGCCTCGCTGCCGCTGCCGAGGAACAGGCCGAGCGCGGCGCGGTCGAAAGCGAGCAGGAGCGCGATCAGCACCCCCGTCATCGCGAGGTTGATCGCCATGCCGCTGTTGGTGATCGCGGTGACGCGGTCCCACCTGTGCGCGCCGATATTCTGCGCCGCCATCGCGCTGACCGCGGCGCCGACCGCGAGCGCGGGCATCTGGACGTAATTCCAGAGCTGGAGCGTCGCGCCATAAGCCGCCGCCGTCACCAGCCCCTCGCGGTTGACGAGGCCGACCATGACCAGCCCGGCGCCCGAGATGACGAGCATCTGTGCGCCCATCGGTACGCCTTTGGCGACGATGAAGCGCAGTTCGTCGATCTTTGGGATCAAATAAGCGAGTTCGCGGCCGCGCAGGCGCAGGACATGATCCCTGGCGTAGAACCAGACAAGCATCGCGACGAGGCTGATCGTCCCGGAGCTGGCGGTGGCGAGCGCGCTCCCCGTGATGCCGAGGCGCGGGAAGGGGCCCAGGCCGAGGATCAGCACGGGATTGAGCACGATGTCGAGCACGACCGACAGGATCATGAAGCGCAGTGGCGTCACCGCGTCGCCCGCGCCGCGCGACGCCATCATCAGCGTAACCATCAGCATGCTGGCGGGGATTGCGATGAAGGTGACGCGCAGATAGTCGTGCGCGAGCCCAAAGGCCTCCGCCGGGGTTTCGAGCAGGCGCAGGATCGCATCCGAGGCGAACCAGCCGACGACCGCGATGACGAGCGAGAAGAACAGCGACAGGCCGATCGCGCCGCCCGACGCGCGGCGCGCGGCATCGATGTCGCCGCGGCCGATCGACTGGCCGATCAGTACCGTCGCCGCCATGCCGAAACCGAAGAAGGTCGCGAACATCAGGAACATGACGATATTCGCATTGGCGGTCGCGGCGAGCGCGCTTTCGCCGAGGAATTGCCCCACCCACACCGAATTCACCGAGCCCGAGAGCGTCTGGAGAATATTCGACGCCAGCGTCGGCAGCGCGAAAAGGACCAGTGTCCGCGTGATCGGCCCGTCGGTCAGGTCGAGCCGCCCATTGCCGCGCGCGGTCTGGCGCGGCGGCACCGGCCCCGAAGCGGGGTCG
Source organism: Sphingopyxis sp. 550B (assembly GCF_057401805.1). Taxonomy (NCBI): domain Bacteria; kingdom Pseudomonadati; phylum Pseudomonadota; class Alphaproteobacteria; order Sphingomonadales; family Sphingopyxidaceae; genus Sphingopyxis; species Sphingopyxis sp. 550B. Next base: position 2,720,950 of record NZ_CM171610.1, read on the forward strand.
GCCGCGGCGACGACGGGCGCGACGGGTGCCTCTTCCTTCACCCCAGCCGCGCCAGTGCGGCGGTCAGCCGGTCGGCCTCGGCCGCCTTGGCATCATGGTCGGCGCGCGCCTTTTCGACCGCTTCGGGTTTTGCGCGCTCGACGAAATTCGGATTGGCGAGGCGCCCGGCGAGGCTGTCGCGCTCCTTGACGGCTGCGGCGAGCGCCTTCGACAGACGGTCGCGCTCGGCGGCGATGTCGATCACGCCTTCGAGCGGGACGGTGATCGTCTCTCCCTCTACGACAAGCTGCGCCGACGCTCCCGCCGGCGCGGGATCGAAGCGGATCGCGTCGAGCCGCGCGAGGCGATCGAGTTGCGCCGCGAGCGTATCGGTGCGTTCCCTCAGCGACGCCGGGAAATGCGCGGTCAGGCGCGCGCCCGGCGGCAGGCCGAGCTCGGCCTTGGCCCCGCGCAATTCGCCGACCAGCTTGATCAGCCAGTCGATGTCGGCGCTCGCCTGCGTATCGCGCTGCGCCTGCGGCTCGGGCCATTTCGCGGTGATCAGCGGGTAACCCGCGCGGTCGCCGAGGCCGGTCCAAAGTTCTTCGGTGATGAAGGGCATGAAGGGATGGAGCATGACGAGGATCTGATCGAGAACCCAGCCGGCGACGGCTTTCGTCTCTTCATCGATCGAACCCTTGATCAGTTCCAGATACCAGTCGCAGAAGCGGTCCCACGCGAAGCTGTAGATCGCATTCGCGGCGTCGTCGAAGCGGAAGGCGGCGAACGCCTTTTCCATCGCGGCGACGGTGTCGGTAACCTCGCCGATGATCCAGCGGTTGACTGGCAGGCTCGCCGCGGGCGCTGCGAGGCTGGTCGAGGCCGAAATGCCGTTGGCCTCGCAGAAACGTGCGGCGTTCCACAGCTTGGTCGCGAAGTTGCGATAGCCCGCGAGACGCGCGTCATCCATCTTGATGTCGCGGCCCTGGCTTTCCATCGCCGCCATGAAAAAGCGCAGCGCGTCGGCGCCATATTGGTCGATCAGGCCGAGCGGATTGACGACGTTGCCCTTCGATTTCGACATCTTCTGCCCGTCGGGCGCGCGGACGAGGCCGTGGAGATAAAGCGTCTTCCACGGCACCTCGTTCATGAAGTGCATCCCCTGCATCGCCATGCGCGCATCCCAGAAGAACAGGATGTCGAAACCCGAGACGAGAACGTCGTTCGGATAATGGCGGCGCAGCATTTCGGTATCGTCGGGCCAGCCGAGCGTCGCGAAAGGCCACAGTGCGGAGGAGAACCAGGTGTCGAGGACGTCGGGGTCGCGGGTAAGGGCGACGCCTGCACCTGCTTCGGCCTGCGCCTCTTCCTCGGTCTCGGCGACGAAGATGCGGCCGTCTGCGGCATACCACGCCGGAATCCGGTGTCCCCACCAGAGCTGGCGCGACACGCACCACGGCTGGATATTCTCCATCCAGTTGAAGAAGGTTTTTTCCCACGTCTTCGGGACGATCCGGATGCGTCCGTCGCGCACCGCCTGCATCGGCGGCTGCGCCAGCGTCTTGGCATCGACATACCATTGATCGGTCAGCATCGGTTCGATCACCACGCCGCCGCGGTCGCCGAACGGTTGCATGATCAGCTTGTCCTCGACCTTGATCATCAACCCTTCGGCGTCGATGTCGGCCACGACCCGCTTACGCGCCTCATATCGGTCGAGCCCGCGATAGGCTTCCGGGACGAGGTTCAGCTTGTCGACTTCGGCCGCCGTGACCTTCTCCCCCATGGCGATGGCCTTCGCGCGGGCGGCGGCCTCCGCATAGCTGGGGCCATCGGTTCGCATCGCCGCCACTTCGTCCATCAGGCGATACATGGGGATGCCGTTGCGCTGCGCGACGCCGTAGTCGTTTTCGTCGTGCGCGCCCGTGATCTTGACTGCGCCCGAACCGAAATTCGGATCGGGATAATCGTCGGTGATGATCGGGATCAGCCGTCGATGTTCCTTGGGGCCGACCGGGATTTCGCACAGCTTCCCGACGATGGGGCGATAGCGTTCGTCGTCGGGATGGACCGCCACGGCCCCGTCGCCCAGCATCGTTTCCGGCCGCGTCGTCGCGATCGAAATATAGTCGCGCTCTTCCTCGAACAGGATGGTGCCGTCGCCGTCGCGCTCGACATAGCGATAGGTTTCGCCGCCCGCGAGCGGATATTTGAAGTGCCACATGTGGCCGTTCACTTCGCGGGCATCGACTTCCAGATCCGAAATCGCGGTCTTGAGCTTGGGGTCCCAGTTCACGAGGCGCTTGTCGCGATAGATCAGGCCCTGCCGGTGCAGATCGACGAACACCTTGACCACCGCGCGGGTGAAATGCGGGTCCATCGTGAACTGCCCGTTATTGTCTCTGGAATTTAGGCTCCAGTCCATCGAACAGCCGAGCCGGCGAAGCTGGCGGGTGATCTGGCCGCCGCTTGTCGCTTTCCATTCCCAGACCTTCTCGACGAATTCGTCGCGCGTGTAGTTGGTGCGCTTGTCCTGCCGCGCTTCCAGCTGGCGCTCGACGACCATCTGGGTCGCGATGCCGGCATGATCGGTGCCGACCACCCACAGCGCGTCCTTGCCGCGCAGCCGCTCGTAGCGGACGAGCACGTCCTGCAGCGTGTTGTCGAGAGCATGACCGATATGCAGCGCGCCGGTGACGTTGGGCGGCGGGTTGACGATGGTGAAGGGCTGCGCATTCGGGCGCGCGGGGCGGAACAGCCCGCGGTTCTCCCACTCATGGGCCCATTTCGCTTCTATGGCGGCGGGATCGAAGGTTTTTTCCATCGGCATGACCGGGGCCTTTGCCAGCCATGCTGCGATGCGGCAAGGGGGTGATCGTTTCGCCGCCCCGCCTCTTTCGTCATGCCAGACGCGATCCGGCATCCTGCTTTTGTGGGATCAGCGGGACCCCGGATCAAATCCGGGGTGACGAGAGGCGGGAAATAGAAGGCTATTTCTTCAGATAGCGCTTCATCCAGTCGAACACCGTGCGGTGCCACTGGACGCTGTTTGCGCCCTTCAGCACCCAGTGATTCTCGTCGGGGAAGACGAGCAGTTCGGACGGCACCCCCCGCCGCTGAAGCGCGGTGAAAGCTGCGAGCCCCTGCGTATAGGGAATGCGGAAATCCTTCTCGCCGGTGATCACCAGCATCGGCGTCTTCCACTTGTCGACATGGTTCACCGGATTCCATTTCTCATATTCTTCGGGAACCGCGAAATAGGGGCCGCCGTGCTCCCATTCGTCGAACCACAGCTCCTCGGTCTCATAGGCCATGGCGCGCGCGTCGAAGACGCCGTCGTGCTGGACGAGGCATTTGAAGCCGTCGATCCATTGCCCGGCGATCCAGTTCATCATGTAGCCGCCATAGGAGGCCCCGAGCGCGCAGGCGTTGCCGATGTCGAGCTGCGCATCTTTCTGCCCTGCAGCGGCAAGGCCGAGCTTCAGGTCTTCGAGCGGCTTGCCGCCCCAGTCCTTGTTGATGCTGTCGGTAAAGGCCTGACCATAGCCGGTCGAGCCGTGAAAATCGACGGTCACCGCGCCATAGCCCTGCTGCGCGAACAGGCGCGGGTTCCAGCGCGTCGACCAGCTGTCGCCGAAACTGCCCTGCGGGCCGCCGTGGACGAGGAAGGCGACGGGCAGCTTGCCGGTGGCATTGGCAGGCTTGACGATCTGACCCCACACCGTGTCGCCGTTCGCACCGGCGAACTGCATGCGTTCGACCTTGACCGGATCGAGTTCGGCGAGCGTTGCGGCGTTGGCGTCGGTGAGTTGGGTGACCTTGCCCTTGGCATCGCGGAGGTAGAGGTCGGTCGGCAGCAGGATCGAATTGCGCGAATAGAGCAGGCCGCCGTCGGCGAGCGGGGTCACGTCGCCGATATTGCCCTCGGTCGCGGCGTTCGACGCCTTCAGTCGCTCGACCTTGCCTGTCGCAACATCGACGCGGAAGACGGGATGGTCGAGAACCTCCTGCGCGGTGACGTAGAGCGCCTTGCCGCCGGGTGCCCAGGCGATCGAGGCGACCGAGCGATCCCAGGCGTCGGTCAGCTTGCGCGTCTCGCCGTTTTCGAGATTGCGCAGCATCACCACCTGCCGGTCGCTTTCATAGCCGGGTCGCGCCATCGCGGCATAGGCGAGCCACTTGCCGTCGGGGGAGGGGGAGGGCAGCGTGTCGGTCGCCTTGTTGGCTTCGGTCAGATTGATCGGCGCGATGCGCGCATCGACCTTCGCCTTATAGATGTCGAGGTTGGTCGAGGTCGGTTCGTCGCGGTCGGCCTTGCGCAGCGTGAAGAAGATCGTGCGGCTGTCGGCACCCCAGGCGAGTTCCTCGCCGCCGCCGAAGGGTTTCGACGGCGTGTCGCCGATCAGCGCGCCATCGACCGCGCGCCCCGCGGTCGCTTTGCCGTCGACGAGATCGAAGACGAAGGGGCGGCTGTAGGTGCCCGGCGTCTCCCATTGATCCCAGTGGCGGACGAAACCGACGCCGTCCTTGTAGTGGCGGCCGCTGCCCGGTCCGACGAGCGCGCCTTTTTCCTTCGCATCGCAGCCGAAGCTCGTGCACTCGCGCGGCACGTCGCCCCAGACGAGCAGGCGCTGGCCATCGGGCGACAGCTTGAAGCCCGCGACGTCGGCCTTCTCGCTGGTGACCTGCGTTGCCGGGGCGCTGCCGTCGCCGACGGCGATTCGCCAGAGCTGGTCGCTGCCCGACGCGTCGGAGAGGAAGTAAAGCGCGCCATCGGGGCCGAACGCCGGGCTCGTCTCGTTCTTGCCGGGGGTGTCGGCGATGCGCACCGGTACTGCTCCCTTCGCCTTGCGGTCGAGAAGCCACAGGCCGGTCGAGCGCTTGTAGGACTCCGCCTCGGTCTCGGTGATCTGGAATGCGACCCAGCGTCCGTCGGGCGAGGCGGCGGGAGCGGCAACGCGCTTCATTGTCGCCAGATCGACCTCGGTCATCGGCCGGGCGAGAGCGGGGGTGGACAGGACGGCGGCGAGCGCGATCGCGCTGGACAGGAGATGGTTTCGCATGAAAGCGGTTTAACGCCGCCGCCGCGCGGCGCAAGGGCACTACTGCGGACGGACAGAGCTTCCCGCGTCAGCGCGGTGGGTGCGCGGCCAGATATTCGACGATCGCCTTGACCTCCTGCGCGCGCTCGCGTGGGATGACCAAGATGTCGTCGCCGTGCGTCACCACGATCAGGTCGGATACACCGACCACGGCGATGCGCTTGCCGCCGTCGGCGCGCAGATAGTTGCGTTCGGCGTCGAGCGTGACGACGTCGCCGATGCGGACGTTGCCGGCGTCGTCCTTCGCGCCGAGCGTGTGCAGCGCCGCCCAGCCGCCGACGTCGGACCAGCCGGGATCGACCGGCGCGACGACGACCCGGTCAGCGCGCTCCATCACCGCATAGTCGATCGAATCGGCGGGGCTGTGCAGGAAGGCGTCGGTGTCGGGATGGACGCGTCCGCCATCGTGCCGTGCGTCCGTCATGGCGGCGGTGCAGGCCGCGGCCATCGCCGGTTGCTGGCGTTCGAGCTCGGTCAGGAAATGATCGGCGCGCATCAGGAAGATGCCGGCGTTCCAGTAATGGCCGCCTTCGGCGAGCATCGCCTCCGCTCGCTCGCGCGGAGGCTTTTCGACGAAGCGCCTGACGCTGTGAACGCCGGGCGCATCGGGATGCACTTCGCCCGCCGCGATATAGCCATAGCCGGTTTCGGGATGCGACGGCGCGATCCCGAAGGTCGCGATCGCGCCCGCTTCGACCGCGGGGCGCGCCGTGTCGATCGCGCGCAGGAATGCGGTGACGTCGGTCATGACATGATCGGCGGGCATGACGAGAAGCAGCGAATCGGGGTCGCAGGCGCGTGCGGCCAGCGCGATCGCCGGGGCGGTGTTGCGCGCCGCGGGTTCGACGATGACCCGCGCGTCGGCGATTCCCGCCGCCGCCAGATCGGCCTCGACCGGCGCGACGTGCCCGGGGCCGCAGACGACCAGCGGCGCGGCGAAGCGCGCGCGATCGGCGACGCGATCCAGCGTCTGGCGAAACAGGCTGACTTCGCCGATCAGCGGCTGGAACTGCTTGGGCGCGGCGCTGGTCGACACGGGCCACAAGCGGGTGCCCGATCCGCCGGACAGGATGACGGGGACGATCATGGACTTCCTGTTACCACCCTTCGCCCCGCATCGCCATCAGCAAGGCCAGCACAGAAGGGCGCGGGCATTCGGGGCCAGCGCGATGCCGTCGGCGCGGTCGATGACGACGCACTCGCCGAGCGCCACCGCCTCGTCATCGACGCGGCACCCCGGCGAGAGCGGTACGAAGCTGTAGGCGCCGTCGGTCTGGGGCAGCATTGCCGCGGCGTCCGGGCCCGCCAGATGCAGCAGGCGGAAATGCGGGCCGTCGACCAACAGGCGGTTGTCGTCCGGCTCGACGCGGCCGTCGCGCGAATCGGGGCGCGGCCCCGGCGCCGCGACCGCCAGCCCGGCGTCGAGGTGCAATTCGCGCGGCCGGCCGTAATCGTAGAGCCGATAGGTGCAGTCGACATTCTGCTGCACCTCGACCACCGTCAGCCCGGCGCCGATCGCGTGGATCGTCCCCGCCCGATTATAGACGAAATCGCCTTCCCGTGCAGGCCGCCAGTCGATCATGTCGACGATCGATCCATCGAGCGCGGCGTCGCGCAGCGCCTCGCGCGACGTCTCGGCGACCAGCCCGACCCCGAGCTCGGCGCCGGGATCGGAATCGAGCACCAGCCAGCACTCGTCCTTGCCGCGTGCGAAGCCGGCGGCCTGCGCCGCCGCATCGTCGGGATGGACCTGAATCGACAGGCGTTCGGAGGTGAAGAGGAATTTGACCAGGATCGGCGCATCGTCGCCATCGGGATGGGCAAACCAGATTTCCCCGATCCGGCGGCCGCCGAAATCGCCGAAATCCCTGGGTATGTCGGTTCGGCCCCAGGGCTTTTCCACGACAAGCGTTTGCAGGCGCACGAGCATGGCCGACAGATGTGGAGGCGCTCCCGCCGCGTCAAGCGGAAAAGGGTCAGGCCGCCCGGTGCAGACGGTGGCTAGTCGCCGCTCCAGGCTGGTCGGGCCAGAGGCCGCGCGTATCGTAGACGATCTTGTCGGCACGCTCCTCGAGCGGGATCGAGCGGAACAGGTCGTGATCGACGAGCACGATCAGGATGTCGCACGACGCCAGCGCGCTATCGAGATCGATCAGTTCGGCACCGGTATCGGCGAACGCGGCCGGAAGCGTGCGCGCGAAGGGCTCGACGATATGGATCTGCGGGCCGAACCGACGCGCGAGCGCTGCTGCGACCTCGACCGCGGGGCTTTCGCGGAAATCGTCGATATTGGGCTTGAAGGCGAGGCCGAGGCAGGCGACGCGCGCCTCCGGATGCTGCGAGACGAGCATTTCGGCCGCGCCGACGACATGCGCGGTCTTGGCGAGGTTGACCTCGCGCGCGGTGCGGATCAGGCGGCTGTGCGCGGGGGCGCCGTGGACGAGGAACCACGGATCGACCGCGATGCAATGCCCGCCGACACCCGGCCCGGGCTGGAGGATGTTGACGCGCGGGTGCCGGTTGGCGAGCCGGATCACCTCCCACACGTCGACGCCCATTTCCTCCGCCATCATCGACAGCTCGTTGGCGAAGGCGATGTTGACGTCGCGATAGCTGTTTTCGACCAGCTTCACCATTTCGGCGGCGCGTGCCGAGGTTGTGATGCAGGTGCCGCGCACGAACTGGCGATAGAAGGTCATCGCGCGCCGCGCGCAGCGCGGGGTGATGCCCCCGATGCAGCGGTCGTTGTCGACGAGCTCGACGAGGATGCGCCCCGGCAGCACGCGCTCGGGACAGTAAGCGACGAAGATGTCGGCGGCGCCGGTGCAGGCGCCCGGCACCTTGAGATCGGGGCGAAGCTCGGCGAGCAGTGCGGCGATTTTCTCGGTGGTGCCGACGGGCGAGGTCGATTCGAGGATCACGAGATTGCCGGCCTCCAGCTTCGGCGCGATTGCGCGCGCGGCCGAGAGGACGTGAGTGATGTCGGGGCGATGCTCCTCGTCGTGCGGGGTGGGCACCGCGATGACGAAGACGTCGGCGGGCGCGACCTCGATCGAAGCGACGAGCGCGCCGCGCGACACGACGCCCTGGACGAGGCCGTCGAGATCGACTTCCTCGATATGCACCTTGCCGCTGTTGATGGTGTCGACGACGTGCCGACTGACATCGACACCGGTGACCTTGCTGCCCGTGCGTGCGATCAGCGCGGCGGTCGGCAGGCCGATATAGCCGAGGCCGAGGACGGTAACCTGCTGGTCGTTATCGATGGGCACGCGCAACAATCTCCGCTATTCGTGTGGCGGCGCGGCCATCTCCGAAGGGATTATGCGCGCGCGCCATGGCGTTATAGGCGCCTTCATCGTCCAAAAGGCTGAAAATTTCCGAAACGATGCGATTTTTGTCGGTGTCGACGAGCCGCGCGGTGCCGGCTTCGATGCCTTCGGGGCGTTCGGTTGTCTCGCGCATCACGAGCACCGGCTTGCCGAGCGAGGGCGCTTCCTCCTGCACCCCGCCGCTGTCGGTCAGCACGAGATGGCTGAGGCCGAGCAGGCGGACGAAATGCGGATAGTCGAGCGGATCGATCAGCGCGACGTTCGCGAGATTGCCGAGGATCGGTTCCATCGCGCTGCGCACATGCGGGTTCGGGTGGATAGGGAAAATCACCGCGACGTCTTCGCGCGCCGCGATACCGGCGATGGCCTCGGCGATCGCCTTCATGCCGTCGCCGAAATTCTCGCGCCGATGCGATGTTACGGCTATGACCCGCTTGCCCGCGAAGCGCGCGAGCAGCGGGTCGAGCCCGGCGGCCAGCGCCGGTTCTTCCTCAATTCGCGCCTTGGTGGCGAGCAGCGCGTCGATGACGGTGTTGCCGGTGACGTGGATGCGCTCGGCAGGCACATTTTCGGCACGAAGCGCGGCGGCAGCGGTCTCAGTCGGCGCGAAATGCAGGTCCGAGATCGCGCCCGCGACCTTGCGGTTCACCTCTTCGGGCCAGGGATGATAGATATTGCCGCTGCGCAGCCCCGCCTCGACATGCCCGACGGGTATCTTGCGGAAGTAAGCGGCAAGCGTCGCCGCCATCGTTGTCAGCGTGTCACCGTGAACGAGAATGCGCTCCGGCTTCTCGGCATCGAACGTCTCGCCGAGACCCGTCACTAGCCGCGCGAGCAGCGCGTCGAGCGACTGGTTCGGCGTCATGACGTCAAGATCGATGTCGGGCACGATGCGCGCGATCTCCAGCACCTGGTCGAGCATCTCGCGGTGCTGCGCCGTCACGCAGACGCGCGCGTCGATTCCGTCTCGCGCCTGCAGCGCATGGACGACCGGAAACATCTTGATCGCTTCCGGGCGTGTGCCGAAAACGCTCATCACCTGCATCGTCGGCTCCTTCACTTTACCATTAGCCTTTCCCGCTCGGAAAAGTCCGACCGGCCATGATCAACTAATCCGCAAAGCTTGCGACACCCTTAAGTCCGCGCGACCTGTGTAAAATCAACCGGATGGATACACCGATCAACGGACACACGGCAAAGCCCTTATTGTCTCCCGATGCCGGGAAGGCTAGGGGCAGCTTGCCTCGCCCACGGCTGCCGGTTTTTTTTTGCAAGTTGGATTGTTTCATGTTCTGGAAGCGTAAGAACAAGCATGTTCCCACCGCACGGAACGATTTCGCTGTTCCCGCGGGCCGGCGCATCTATGCGATTGGCGACATTCATGGCCGTGATGACTTGTTCGCAGCCCTCATGAATCTGATCCGTGCCGATCATGCTGCGCACGCATCGGCGGAAGTCACGCTGATCCTGCTTGGCGACCTTATCGACCGCGGACAGCAATCGGCCGCAGTTGTCGAACGTGCCATCCACCTGAAGGAAGAGTTCAAAGACACGCGCCTGTTGATCGGCAATCATGAGGAATGTTTCCTTTCCGCGCTGACGGGAGACATCCGCCGAGTGCGCTATTTCATGCGGATCGGAGGATACGCTACGGTGCAAAGCTATTGGAAGGGCGCGATGAGCTTGACCGAAGCGACCTTCGATGAAGTTGCGGAGCATTTTCCGGCGATGGTGCCGCCGTCGCATGTTGAATTTCTGAGCGGCGGCGAAGATGTAATCGAAATCGGCGATTATGTCTTCGTACATGCGGGTATCCGCCCAGGCATTGCGCTCCGCAAGCAGACGCTTGCCGATCTGCGCTGGATTCGCGATGATTTCTTGGAGGACGATCGCGATCATGGCGCGATGATCGTCCACGGCCATACGATAGGGGCCGATGTTGACGAGCGGTCAAATCGAATCGGGATCGACACTGGCGCCTATGCGTCGGATGTGCTGACCGCGATCGTGTTGGAGGGAACCGCGCGTCGCTATCTGAGGACATGAGGCTACTGTCGCCTGATTCGTTGCCACATTCTGGATTCGCCGGGTTTTGTCATTGCTCCCATCTGGATGCGGCACTAAGAGCCGCTAGGCAGCCTGTTGATGTTGCAAGTCATTGATCGGACAAACCCGCAAGCGCTAAGCCATGACCATTGCTCACCCGCAGATACTTTTCCTACCGGCCGGTTTTTAGCGGGTTGATGTGACTCTGTCTCAATCCACTGAAACGTCCTCTTTGCTCAACTTCGTGGTCTCGGTGTTGCGGCGGGTGGCAGATTTGCCGCGCGCAATGCGGCGCTCGATCGCATTTGCGATGGACGTGGTGACTTGCATCCTTTCGGTATGGCTAGCTTTCTCAATCCGGCTGGGCGGATGGGACCTTTTTAGTCGGCCGGTGCTGATTGTCATCGCGCTGGTGCTGCCTTGCTGGTTTCTCATCGCCTTATGGGTGGGTATCTACCGCGCGATCATCCGGTTTGCTGGAGGGCGAACCATCGTCGATATCGGCGTCGCCTGCCTCATACTTTCATTGCCGATGATTACGATCTTCAGTTTCGTGGGTGTAGATGGGGTGCCTCGAACGATCGGAATTCTTCAGCCCATCCTTCTGCTCATGCTTCTCGCGATAAGCCGGGTGATCGTCCGCTATGCGCTGGTGGATGTTCTTCATTTGGTGCATCGCGGCCATACGCGCCGAGTGGCAGTGTATGGCGCTGGGCGTGCAGGACAGCAATTGGGCCGGGCTCTTCGACACGAAGGGCATTTGCCGCTTACCTGTTATTTCGACGATGACCATAGCTTGGCTGGCGACCGGATCGACGGCGCCCCCATCCATCCCGCTCAGCAGATCAGCCGCTATATCGGCGAGTTGGGGATTGATGAGATATTGCTGGCTTTGCCGAGTGTCACGCGCGGGAGGCGGCGCGAGATTGTTGAGGAACTTAAGAAATATCCGGTTCGGGTCCGTTCTCTTCCCAGTATCGGCAATATTATCGATGGACAGGTATCGATCAGGGACTTGAAGGACGTTCGTGTAGAGGATCTGCTCGGTCGCGATCCGGTCCCGCCCGATGAGCAGTTGCTGGGCGGAGCGATCGCGGGGAAAACAGTGCTGGTGTCGGGTGCGGGCGGCTCGATCGGCGCCGAATTGTGCCGACAGGTGATCATGCGCCATCCGCGCTGTTTGGTGCTTGCGGAGCAGTCCGAATTCGCCCTTTATAATATTCTTTCCGAATTCGAGGAGGATATGCGTGATAGCGGGATCATTGTCGTTCCCGAACTGGTCGATGTGTCCGATGGACCCGCGATTCGCCGGATCATGGAGCGCTACCGGCCCGATACCGTTTTCCATGCCGCGGCTTACAAACATGTTCCCTTAGTCGAGAGGAATCCCATATCGGGGCTTCGGAACAATATATCGGGAACCCTTCACTGCTGTCTCGAAGCCGAGCGAGTCGGCGCTTCGCGCTTCATCCTTGTCAGCACCGATAAGGCGGTCCGTCCCACGAACATCATGGGCGCGTCAAAGCGGATTTGCGAACTGATCCTTCAAGGTCGGGCGGGCGAGGGGAGCGGTACGATCTTCTCTATCGTTCGCTTCGGTAACGTGTTGAGTTCCAGCGGTTCGGTCGTTCCGCGCTTTCAGGCCCAGATTAATGGCGGAGGACCCGTGACTTTGACGCACCGGGAGGTCACGCGTTATTTTATGACTATTCCCGAAGCGGCTCAATTGGTCATGCAGGCTGGGGCGATGGCGAAAGGTGGAGAGGTCTTCATCCTCGATATGGGAAAGCCGGTGCGCATCCTCGATCTTGCCCGCTCTATGATTCAGCTCTCAGGTTGTACGGTGCGCGACCACGATAATCCTGACGGCGATATCGTCATTGAAGAAATAGGTTTGCGGCCCGGCGAGAAAATGTATGAGGAGTTGCTCATCGGTGATAATCCTGAGCCGACAGATCACGACCGTATAATGAGGGCGAGAGAGAAAAAGTTCGACTGGCGTGGCCTGTCTGCGCAATTGGACAAGATGATGCGTGCGCTGGAATCGGGAGATGTCGAGGGGGCGATGACGGTGGTTCGTTACGTCGTTCCCGATTACGCGCCGCCGCCGCTCCAAGAAGATGACAGCATCTCGCAAACGCGCGTCAATTCCCTGAAGAAATCGACGAAGCGATGACACGAATCCTGAAGAAAAATCGTCTGGATAATATGCCTGCCGCAACGTCCATGTCACGTGATCGATTGGCCTATTACGGCGTGGTCATTCTGCTGACGGTAGCTTTTCTGTTGGCGGGCGGAGCCAGGGACGATCTGTTATCGCTGCTCTTCTGGCGGCCGCTATCGATGATCGTCCTTGCACTAGCCGTTGCCGTTTATTGGCAGGATGCGTGGCGGAATGGTCGCGCGCTTATGTGCTTCGCCTTGGCCGTGATACTATTGCCGGCGCTGCACCTCGTTCCGTTGCCGCCTGCGATCTGGTCTTCCCTGCCGGGGCGGGAATTGATGGTCGCGATCTATCGCGATGTGGGAATGGATATTCCCTGGCAGCCGCTTTCGGTCGCGCAGGCACGTACTTGGAACGCGCTGTTCTCGCTTGCCGCGCCGGTTGCCATGTTGATTCTCGTGCTCTCGCTCCCTTCGCAATGGCAGCGTCGAATTCCGCTCATCCTTCTTGGTTTGGGGTTTATGAGCGGTGTCATCGGGATGCTTCAGGCCATTGGCCCGGCGCAGGGGCCGCTCTATTTCTATCGCATCACGAACAATGGATTCAGTGTCGGCTTTTTCGCCAACCGGAACCATCAGGCGGCCTTTCTTGCGGCTATGTATCCTCTGATTGCCGCGAATCTTACGCTGTTCAAGGGTAAGCCGGAACAGTTGCTCTTTCAAAGGACGATGGCGATTATCGGGGCGTTCGTGCTACTCCTGTTGATCTTGATGACAGGGTCGCGTGGCGGTGCCGCGCTCGCGGTGCTCGGCGTCGCATTGGCGTGGTGGGTCTATAAATCGCCTGTCGCGAAGGCGCGCTCGGCGGATCGGGCGACAGACTATCGGACCCGACTGATCGCTTTTGGTCTCGCGTCGCTCTTTACGATCTTTGCCGTGATCGTGGCTGTGCGCACACCGGCTGTTCACCGGCTGCTCGAAACCGATTCAGCCGACGAACTGCGGGTGAGCACATTTCCGATCGTCATGGACGCCGCACAGAAATTTTTTCCTTTCGGCAGTGGAATAGGAACATTTGTCGAAACCTATCAGCTGTTCGAACCAAACAAGCTGATTTCGCAGACCTATTTCAATCATGCGCATAATGATTTTCTCGAAACCCTGCTGACGGCGGGCGTTCCGGGCGTTGCGTTGGTGTTTTGGGCGATTGTGCTGGGTTTGTTCGCGTTGCGCTCGCAAGTCAGGCTTCGGGGATTGCGGCAGGATCAGCCAGGTTTCCAATCGCAGGTCCTGGGCCGTGCGGGCCTTTCCGTCATCGCCATGCTTGCACTCTATAGTGCGGCTGACTATCCGCTGCGGGTTCCTTCGCTCATGCTGTTGGTGGTTGTTGCCGCCGGCTGGTGTTCAAATGCCTATCGGGCTGCTCAACGATGAAGAGAGTTATGTCGCAAGTCGATTTTAGACATTTTGTGAAAGCAGCGGTCACGGGCGCTGCGGTGACACTGTTGCTGACGACTGCGGGATGCGCGAACAGTCTGACGGCTGGCGGTCTTGGCGGCGCGTCGGTCACGCGCGTGGATGCCAGCGAATTGCCGGGGCCTGACGGGCAGGTGGGATCGGAGCAGCACTATAGCTATCGTATCGGACCATATGATAAGTTGATTGTCGATGTTCTCGGCATTGAGCAATTATCCGATCGTCGCGTGACTGCGGATGGCGATGGTGCGATCAGCCTGCCGGTTGCGGGTGTGGTCAATCTCAACAATCTGACGCTTGCCGAAGCGATGGAGCGGATGACGCAGCAGCTTCGCGCCGGGCACGTACGCAATCCTCGCGTTGCCATTAACCTTCAGGAATCCGTCAGCCGCTTCGTGACGGTCGATGGAGAGGTGGAGCAGCCTGGGAACTATCCGATGATCGGTGACATGACGCTGATGCGCGGGGTTGCTGCGGCGAAGGGAGCGACCGATTTCGCGAAGCTTCGCGAAGTGGTCATTCATCGCACGGTACAAGGCCGCCAAATGGTCGCGCTATACGATCTTGCCGCTATTCGCCGCGGCGCCTATTCGGACCCAGTCCTTTATCCCAACGATGTTGTTGTTGTGGGCGACTCCCCCTCGCGCCGATTGCTTCAGCAGCTCGTGACCGTTGCGCCGCTCTTCATTTCGCCGCTGATTGCGATTCTGGACAACAGGCGCTAATCCGCACCTTGGCTTTAAGAGTTTGATTTGATGTCAAAAATGGAATTTCTTGGGCAAACGGCCAGCGAAGACGCCGGCACCAGTGCGCCTTCCTGGGCAGCCCCGATGCTGCTGGAATATTGGAACGCATTGAAGCGGCACATCTGGGTGGCCGCGGCGATCATCGCCGTGTCGGTGATTATCGGAACGATCCTGACTCTGCTCATGACGCCGCAATATACGGCCACATCGCGGATCGAGATTGCACGCGAACAGGCCAACGTCACCAATGTCGAGGGGCTGCAGCGCGAGGATGCGACACCCAATCAGGAATTCTATCTGACGCAATATTCGCTGCTCAACGCGCGTTCGCTGGCCGAGCGCGTCGAGCGGCGTTTGCGATTGGCGACGAACAGGGGTTTTTTCGACGCCCATGGCGCGACGCCGGTGGGTGAGGGCATCCTGTCGAATGGCGGCGCCGCTGGTACCGTGTCGGTCGGGAATATGCGTGACCGTCAGAGGCAGGCTGCGGATATTCTTCTCGGCCATGTGACGATTTCGCCGGTGCGCGGCTCTGCACTGGTGGATGTCAGCTATGCCAGCGCGTCGCCGAGTATTTCGCAGTTGATCGCAAAGACTTGGGTGAACGAATTTGCTCAGCAGAGCATGGACCGCCGTCTTGCCTCGACGGCGGACGCTCGCGTATATCTGGAAACCCGGCTTCAGGGCCTGCGCGAGCGCCTGGAGCAGTCGGAGCGCGATCTCGTCAACTATGCGGCCCGGCAAGGTATTGTCCGTTTGTCCGAGACGAAGAGCAGTGATGGAAAGACCCAGACGACGCAGACGCTTGCCTCGAGTAATCTCGATCAATTGAACCGCGTGCTCATTGAAGCCACGGCGGAGCGGACGCTGGCGGAATCCCGCTTGCGCGCCGCGCGGTCGGCGGGCAGCACGCAATTGGCTTTGCAGAACCAGTCATTGAGCAACCTGCGTTCGCGCCGAGCGGAAGCCAACGCCAAATATCAGGATATGCTCGTGCATTTCGAGCCTGAATATCCCGAAGCGCAGGCGGCACGCGAGCAGATCGCGGCCTTGGATCGTGCAATTACGGCCGAGGAAAGGCGGGTTCGGGATTCCTATGCGGCCGATTTCGATGCCGCATCACAGCGCGAAAAGGAATTACGTGGGCGCGTCAACGAACTGCTCGGACAACTCGATTCCGAAAGCCGTTCGAGCATCCAGTACAACATCTATCAGCGTGAGGTGGACACCAACCGGCAACTCTACGATTCCCTGTTGCAGCGCTATAAGGAGATTGGTGTTGCCGGGGTCGGCACCAATAACATCTCGATTGTCGATCCGGCTCCGGTACCCGAAACGCCGTCGTCGCCCAAACTGTTGGTTAACCTGATCCTCGCGTTGCTCGCAGGAACCGGGTTGGCGGCGATCACGATCTTCGTCCTTGAAAATCTTGATGAAAGCCTGCGCGAGCCGCAGCAGGTCGCAGCGAAGCTCGATGTGCCGCTTCTCGGTGCCATTCCGATTATTGAGGATGACGCACTGGAGAATATGAACGATCCAAAGTCGATTCTGTCCGAAGCCTATATGACGGTCAGAACCAATCTCAGCTTTTCGACCGATCATGGCGTGCCAAAGACTTTCGCGCTCACCAGCACGTCCCCCGCCGAAGGCAAATCGACGTCCGCTTATTCGTTGGCTCGCGTGCTGGGCCGCACATCGGGTTCGGTCGTGCTGGTCGATGTCGATATGCGTCGCCCGATTCTGGCATCGCGCTTGGGACTGCAGAGCGGATATGGCGTATCGAACTTCTTGGCAGGCGACGACAATTGGGAGAAACTCGTCCAGGAAACGACCGCGAACAATGTCTATTTCGTCGCGGCGGGTCCCACGCCGCCGAGCGCGTCCGAACTGCTCAGTGGCGAGCGTCTGGCGCTGTTGATCCAGCAACTCGCCAGTCGGTTTGATCACGTCATCCTCGACAGCCCACCGATGCTGGGCCTGTCAGATGCTCCGCTGATCGCAAATGTTGTCGAAGGCGTGGTCTATGTTATCGAGGCCGACCGCACGGCCGTTCGTGCCTCGCAAGCGGCTATCCAGCGGCTTCGTGATTCGCGCGCGCATATCCTGGGCGTGTTGCTCACCAAATATAGCGCCAAGCAGGCAGGTTACGGCTATGGTTACGGCTATGGCTATGGCTATGATTATGGGCGTGAGAAGACCGATGGGGCGCAGGGGTGATTCCGGTCGATCGGGGACATCGGGAAGAGATTCTTGCCTTGCGCTTCACACCATGGATATTCTTGGTACTGCTGTTTGGACTGCTGCTTTCGGTACTTGCGTTCTCGCAGGCCGC
Source organism: Sphingopyxis sp. 550B (assembly GCF_057401805.1). Lineage (NCBI taxonomy): Bacteria > Pseudomonadati > Pseudomonadota > Alphaproteobacteria > Sphingomonadales > Sphingopyxidaceae > Sphingopyxis > Sphingopyxis sp. 550B. The sequence goes on from NZ_CM171610.1 coordinate 2,738,126, forward strand.
GGCGTCGATCGGTATCAAGCTCGATACATTCCGTCCGCTGGGCGGTAGCTTTTTCTCTTGGCGTAGTGCTCAACGCGATCTGGCGATCGAACTGTTCCAGAAACGGAAAAAGTTGCCTGATGCGGCGAAGCTGGTTCGGTCAGGTCATATGGGGCTGCGCTATACACCGCTGTCGGCCCGATCCGTGTGGCTGGTGGGCAAGGGGCTGGAGGCGCGGAAGGATTTCGAGGGCGCCCGTCGCGTGATGGCGGACGCCGAACGGATCACGCGGCGCGATACCGCGGTTCAGTTGTGGCTTGCCGAAGACGCATTTCGTCGCTCGTCGATTGCTGGCGGCCTGGCTCATTACGATCTGATCATGCGTGTCGAGCCGGCGACCCAGCCTGAGATTCTTCCCCGCCTGGCCGCAGTGATGGTAGCGCCTGAAGGGCGGCGCTATCTTCAGCCCTATATTCGCGCGAACAACTCATGGTTCAGACCCTTGCTGATTGCGGCGGTGAACGGCTTGCCCAGGGCGGAACCCGCAGCGCGATTGCTGATCGAACGCCGAGCAAAAGCTCCTGCCATTGCGGAGCTTGAACCGGCATATGCCAAGCTCGTGACCAGACTTGTCGATGAAGGCTCCGTGGACGTCGCGCTGCGGCTCTATCCGCTGCTGCCGAACGGCAAGCCGGATGCGCTGGGTGATGTCAGCGGCGTTACGAAGAACGGGCTTGTCACCGGTTACCCGCCCTTCATCTGGTCGCTGGCGAATGATTCCTTCGGCGCCACCCTGGTCAGCGTCGATGCAAAGGGAAGCGGAATCGAATTTTACGGTTCTTCCGGGACTGTCGGCATGGCCGCGTCCAAGCTCGTCACGCCGGGCGCCGCCTCGCAGCTTCGCTGGCGCGTGTACGACCGATCGACCAATTTGCAGAGCGCGGCGACATGGATCGTGACTTGCGTTGCCGGGAAGGCCAAGGGCGCGGCGCAAACGTCGGTCAATCTGCTCGACGCCGCGACGCCGCTGAACAAGATGATGGCCATGCCGCTGCCATCCGATTGCGACGTGGTGCGGCTCGACATGCGAATTGCGGGCGGTATCGGCACCAATCCGGCCAGCCTGATCGTGGGCGATCTGGAGTTGGCCAAAGCTGCAACGGCGCGCTGACGTGCTCAAACGATCGGTCGATGTTCTGTGCAGCGCGCTGGGACTGATCCTTTTATTGCCCGTTATGGCGCTGGTCGCCATGCTCGTGCGGATCAAGCTGGGGTCGCCGGTGCTTTTCCGGCAGCAGCGCCCCGGATTGCTGGGGCGTCCCTTCGCCATGCTGAAGTTCCGCACCATGACGGACGCATGCGATGCCGACGGGCGGCTGTTGTCCGACGCGGAGCGGCTGACCGCCTTCGGCAAGTGGCTGCGTTCGGCGAGCCTCGACGAATTGCCGGAACTCTGGAATGTCCTGCGCGGCGACATGAGCCTGGTGGGACCGCGTCCGCTATTGATGCAATATCTCCCGCTCTATTCCCCTGAGCAGGCACGGCGCCATCTCGTCCGGCCGGGACTGACGGGATGGGCGCAGGTCTGCGGGCGTAACGCGCTCAGTTGGGATGAGAAATTCAAGCTCGACGTCTGGTATGTCGATCATCGCAATCTTTGGGTCGATATGAAGATCATGTTGTTGACGATCTGGAAAGTGTTCCGGCGGGACGGCATCAGTGCGGCCGACAACGCGACAATGCCTGTCTTTAGGGGGACCGAAGGCATGGGCGATCATGGCTGATGTTCTGCTCCTTTCGGCCGGGAGACGGGTTTCGCTGTTTCGGGGCGTGGCAAAGGCCGCGGAGGCGCGCGGACTGAGCGTAGCCACTGCCGACATGAACCCCGATATGAGTGCGGCCTGTCAGGTCTCGGGCCAGTCCTTTCGTTTGCCGCATGTGCGATCAGATGAATATCTCGCCGCGCTTGAGGATTGCTGCCGCCGCAATGGTGTCCGCCTGGTCATTCCGACGATCGACACCGAGCTGCCCGTTCTGGCCTCTCTGCGGTCGCATTTCGCGACATTCGGATGTTTTCTTGCCGTGTCGGAAGCGCCGGTTATCGACGCTTGCGCGGACAAGCGGAAGACGATTTCCTTTTTCGAACCCTATGGCCTGCGGTCGCCGATGCTCTACGATCCGGCACATCTTGCCTATCCCCTGATCGTCAAGCCTTATGACGGTTCGCTTAGTGTCGGCATATCGGTGGTGCGAGCGCCGGAAGACCTCACGGCCGCGCATCTGGCGGAACCGCGCAATATATTCTGCCAGTATCTCGACCCTGCCGAGTTCGAGGAATATACTTGCGACGCCTATTATGATCGAAGCGGCGCGATGCGGTGCGTCGTGCCTCGACTGCGTATCGAAGTGCGGGGCGGCGAAGTGGCGAAGGGACGGGCTGTCCGCAACAATATCGTGGCCCACCTCAAGGACCGGATTGGGCAGATCGATGGCGCGGTGGGCTGCCTGACCATTCAGGTGATGCGCCATCGCGAAACGTCCGAGATATTCCTGATCGAGGTCAATCCGCGGTTCGGCGGCGGCTATCCGCTGACCGCGCGGAGCGGCGCGCGCTATCACGAATGGCTGATCGACGAATATCTGATGGGCGCCGCGATCCCCGACTATGACGATTGGCGCGACGGCTTGATGATGTTGCGTTACGATGCCGAGGTGTTCGTTGGCGAATGACCCCGTTCATTTCGTGTTCGACCTCGATGACACGCTCTATTTCGAAGAGGACTATGTCCGGTCCGCTTTGCGTTTCGTTGGTGGAGAGGTCGCGGAACGCTTCTCGTTAGCTAATGCCGCTGACCGGCTGCTGGTGCTTCGTGCGGCCGGTGAGAAGAATCCGATAGGCCGGTTATGGGACGAACATGGCTTGCCGCCGGATATACGGAGCACCGTTCTCGACGCGATGCGCGCCCATGTGCCGGCCATTTCCCTTCGGCCGGATGCCGCGGATTTTATTGATGTCCTGCGCGCGGACAGGACCGCTTACGCCATCGTGACCGACGGACGCAGCGTAACGCAACGCGCGAAGATCTCGGCGTTAAATTGTCTCGATGCGGCCTATATCTCGGTGTCGGAAGAAGTCGGACTTTTGAAGACCGATCCCGCTCGCTTCGCGGCTGTGGAGGAGCGATTAGGCGAGGGGCGTTATGTCTACGTCGGCGACAATCCGGCGAAGGATTTCGCCGCGCCGAACGGCCTTGGTTGGCTGACCATTATGTTGGTTCACGATGGGCAAGGAGTTCATGGGCAGCATCTACCGCCCGACCGGAGCTATCACCCCCAATTCGCCATGCGAAGCTTTGCCGAGCTTGCCGAACTGGCGTCCTGCCCGGCTCGTGGCCGCGATGTCGTTCCGCTTGTGCGGCGACCGGAAGAGCATTAGTCGGGACCGCTGCTGGGAACTGAAAGCAACATGACTTCGCTCTACGAAAACAAGATTCTTCGCTCCATCGCGCTTCCTGTGCTGAAGGCGGTCAACCGGGACATCCGGATACGCCATCACTGGACGGGGCGGCCGGTGAAGCTCAACCTGTTCGCGCACAAAGGCTATTGGTATCACGGCCGCAACCGCGAAAAGGAGGAGATGGAAGCCATCCGTCTGCTAATCGACGATGGCGATATCGCGGTCGAGGTCGGCGGGCATATCGGCTATATCAGCATGCTTCTGTCACAGGCCGTAGGGCGGGGCAGCGTGATCGTTTTCGAACCGGGATCGAACAACCTCCCATATCTTCGCGCGAATATCGCGGGTCTCGACAATGTCAGGCTGATCGAAAAGGGTTGCGGCTCGCAAGCCGAAGACCTGGTCTTCTACGAAGAGAGTTTGACGGGGCAGAACAACAGCTTCGTGCCGGACTTCCAGGGGTTGCAGAGCAACGCAGCCCATGCGGGGACAGTCGATGTCGATGTCACCAGCAGCGTCGTACAGGTCGTGCGGGTCGATCAGGAGGTTCCCGATGCCCCGTCGTTCGTCAAGATCGACGTCGAGGGTTTCGAACTGGCAGTGCTGCACGGCGCCGAAGGCTGGTTCACCGCGGGCGCCACGCCGCCCATCTTCATGATCGAAGTGCAGGCCGATCAGGCCGCCGTCACCGACTGGTTCCATAGCCGGGGATATCGCCTGTTCGAAATCGACGGAACGGCGATGCCGTCGATCCCCGAAATGACGATCAATCTGTTCGCCCTCCATCCCACCGAACACAAGCGCCAGATCGCAAACTGGCTGGGCGCGGAATGAACCCGGCTTCAAGGGCGGCCGCCTGATTGCGCTGCTACATCGCCTTCTTCGCCGCCGCGTAAATCTGATCTTTTTTCTCGCTTGGCGGATAGTTGATCAGGACGGCGCGCAAGGACCCCTTGAATACGAACAGGCTGCCTGCGGACGCGCCGATCGTCCCGCAAGCGCCGATCAGGGCCGCGATATCGTCCAGCGACCCCGCACCGCCCAAAATCGTTAGCGGAACCTGGAGGCGGCTACGCATCTCTGCCGCGAGATCGATATCATAGCCGGTCATCGTGCCGTCGCGATCGACCGAGTTGATGACGATCTCTCCCGCGCCCGCGCGTTCCAGCTCGACCGCCAGGTCGATCGGCGCGATCGTATGCGCGCGCGTCGCATTATGGGTCGTGACTTCCAGTCCCTTGCGGAACATGCCGGTCCTGCGGCGAACGTCGATGACGGCGACGACGCTCTGCCGGCCGATCCGTTCGGCGATTTCCGACAGGAGGGCAGGGCGGTCGATCGCGGCGGCGCTGAGCGCCACTTTTTCGACACCGAGCCCGATGATCCGTTCGGCTTGTTCAACGCTGTGGACTCCGCCGCCGTAACAGAGCGGCATCCGGCATTCGGCCGCCAGATTGGCGATCATGCGGTAATCGGGCGCCGTGCCGTTTACGGTGGCGTCGATGTCGAGCACGACCAGTTCGTCCGCTTCCTTTTCATTGAAGATCTTCACGGCATTGATGGGGTCGCCGACATATTTCGGATCCTTGAAGCCGATTGTTTTGACGAGGCCACCGTCGTGCACGAGCAGGGTCGGGATGATGCGAGGTCTCAGCATGATCAGGTCCGCGCAAAGTTGCGGAGCAGCGCCTGGCCCCAATGATGGCTTTTTTCCGGATGGAATTGTACGCCATAGACGTGGCCGTTCGACACGGCGCAACTGAACCTGTCTCCATATTCGACGGTAGCGAGGACATTCCTGTCGTCGTGGCATTCGAAATAATAGGAATGGAGGAAATAATAGCGCAAATCGTCAAGGCCGTCGAACAGGACGACATCGGCGCGCGCGGTGACGTCGTTCCATCCCATATGCGGCATGGGCAGATCCTTGGCCTTTTCGAGGCGATCGATTTGCCGGACCCGGCCCGGAATCCATCCCAATCCCGGCAGCTGGCCTTCGTCGCTGTCCTCCGCCAGCATCTGCATCCCCACGCAAATGCCGAGGATGCGCAGGTCGGTTTCGGCGATCATCCGTTCGACGGGCGCGCGAAAGCCCGACTGGTCGAACAGGCTCATGGCCCGGTCGAATGCCCCGACGCCGGGGAGTATGACATGGCTCGCCCCGGCCAAGGCCGCGGGGTCGGTAACGCGCTCCGCGGGAATGCCGAGCCGCTTGTAAGTGTTGAGGAACGCCTGGATGTTGCCCAGGCCATAATCGATGATCCGGATCACCTGAACAGTCGCTTTTCCAAACCCAGAAACCGCATCGCGGCGGCGCCGATGCCGATCGCCCAGCGCTTGTTGGGATAGTCGTGATAGGTCTTGTTCTCGCCCTCGAAAATCATCTGCAGTTCATCGACCGTCATGTCGAGCTTGTTCGCGACGAACTCGAACTCCTGCTTGATGAAATGATCGTCCAATTCGGGCCTCGATATCCGCTCGATAGCGGCCTCGCGCGTCAACTGGCCGGTCATGATGAGGCTGGAGAAATGCGCGCGGCGCTTTTCATATCCGAATTTGCGCGGCATCCAGAAATCCTCATAAAAGCGCGTGAAACGCGATTCGTGATGCTTGTGCTGAAAGCGCTGCCACCCGAACCGGCGCTCAAGCTCGGCCTCGGCGTCCGCCTTGATATAGGGGACGAGGTTCAACGGCTTGACGATCTGCATGCCCAGAACGCGCTGATACCATATCTTATAGGTCATGATGTCGACGAGCGGGAATGTCTTGAGCGGACGCTTGCCGAACCGCTTGTGGATCGCCATCACCAGCTTTTTGTCGATCCCTGGATATGCGCCCCATTCCTCGGGTTCGCGGCAGCATTCGGTCGAATAGTTCGCGCCGGTCAGGACATATTTGATCCCATGCTTGCGCGCGAATTTATAGAGCGCCGAAAAGAAGGCGGCGTCCTGCGGGAAATCCTGATCCGGAATCTGGGCGTGGAAGAAGGCGGCTTGCAGATCCTTCATCTCCTGCCAGTTCACGACCTCGGTAAAAAGCTCCAGCCCCAGCCCGTCGACCAGCTTTTCGATATTCCCGACCGCCTGGTCGGTGTTCCAGCCGGCATCGACATGGAAGAGCAGGGGACGCAGGCCCATGCGCTCACATGCGATATAGGTCGCATAGGAACTGTCGAGACCACCGCTCAGCCCGATGATGCAATCGAAATCCTTGCCTTGGCCCTCCTTGCGGATGCGGGCCGCAATGTCATCGAGTTCGCGCGCGCCGCGTTCGTCCGTGTGCCAGTTGGGACGGATATGCTCGTCGAAATTCTGGCAATATTCGCACAGGCCATCGTCGTCGAACGCGATGTTCGGGTCCGACGTGTCCATGATGCAGCGCGCGCAAATCTGATATGTCCGGTCAGCAGCTTGGCTGGTCATAGAAATTCCAACTTTCGTGAATCGGCAAATCGATCGAGCCTGCCCATTGTGCTGCGACTAGCCAATAATCGCGCGCCCGAAAAGCGCGCCGGACAGTTTTTCGGCATCATGTCCCGTCATTGGCGATCATGGCGCGCACGATCTCTTCCGAGAGGTCCCGGTCGAGCCAGCGCTGCCGCGGCGGCGTCGTGAAAGTCTGCATCCTGCCGACGTCCGCGATCAGGCAGTCCTGATCGACGGCCCTGCGTGCCATCGCGCCGAATTGCAGCAAGGCGGGGTCGGCACCCAGGATATCGGCAACGGCTTCGCAGACCTGACGGACAGTGACGCCGATGCCGGTGCCGATATTGCTGATCGCGGAATCATTTTCGACTGCTGCGTCGGCCAAGGCCGCGAGAGCCGCACAGACATCGTCGACATGAACGAAATCGCGCCGCTGGGCGCCGTCGCTGAGCGGCACCGCCTCGCCGGTCCGCAGTTTTCCGATCAGCCAGGGCAGCAATCGCGCGGGCGTCTCGCCGGGGCCATATACGGCAAAGAGCCGCGCAACGCGGATGTCGAGACCATGCGAGGCGCGCAGCGCCAGACCGAGATTGGTGCCGCTGAACTTTGCGCAGCCATAGGCCGTATCGGGCGCGCATCGATGGCGTTCAGAAAAGGTGCCGGATCGGCCATATTCGGCCATGCTGCCCGTATAGACCAATCGGCAATGGGCGGGCATCGCATAGGCCAGATTGGCGAGCATCCGCTGCTCGTCGGCGATCAGCGACCATGATTCCTCGCCCGCGGACGGCAGGACGGAGGCGAGGTGATAGATGACGTCGGGCTTCATCTCGGCGAGCGCCGACCGGACCGCGTCACTGTCGCGCAAATCCCCGTCGGAGCGCGTCCATGCGCGAACGTCGCCGCCGTTCGCCCGTAGCGATGCGACAAGACGGCGCCCGACGAACCCGCCCGCGCCCGTCACCAGCGTGCGGTTACGCCCGGACACGTCCGCTGTCCCCGGCGGCCGTCGCGGCCGCGCCATAGGCCTCGCTCAACTGCTCGGCAACGCGAGCCCAGGTATAGCGGCGATCGAAAAGCGCGCGCGCGTTCCGGCCCATCGCCGCCAGTTCCTCGTCCGTCAGCGCGAGGAGGAGCCGCAAGCCCGCCTCGATCGCTTCCGGCGTCGGATCGACGACCACGCCTGCGCCTTCGCTGGCGACCAGCGGCACATGGCAATAGCGCGTGATCAGCGAGGGAAGGCCGTGCGCGAGCGCCTCTGTCAGCGCGACCGAAAAGCCCTCCGCATGCGACGGCAGCACGAAGATGTCGCACAGCGAATAGACGAAATGACTTTCCGGCCCCGTCAGCCGCGTGGTCAGGACGATGCGGTCCGGCGCCGGGCATTGCGCGACGAGGCTGGCGACCCGCGCGCCATAATCCTCGTCCTTCATGATGCCGGCTATCAGCAGGCCCACGCCCGGAAAGTCGAGGGCTACGGCATTGAAGGCCTTGACCAGCATGTCGAGCCCTTTTTCGGGATGGATGCGGCTATAGAAGAGAAGCGAACAGTCCCATTGGTCGAATTGGGGCGCGATGGCCGCCAGCTTCTGCCGGGATCCGGGTGTCGCGGGCCTTTGTCCGACCGCTGCGTCGACGCCGTTGGGAATATAATATTTGCGCATTCCGGGTGTCGGGTCCCAGCTTTCCGCATCCTCCGTCTCGCTGCCGAAGATCACGCCGCTGGCGTCGCGAAACACCGGGCGGAAGCCCAGGAAAGTCAACGCGGCGCGCTTCTTGATCCATTTGCTCCGCGATGACGTGAGCGCGCGCCGGTCGAGCAGGCCGTGCGTCGACAGGAAATAGGGTGTCCCCGCGCGCTGCGCCATCTTGGCCGCCAACAGGAGCGCGGGGGTCCAGAAGCCATGGACATGCACTACGTCGGCCGCGGCGACGGCATCGCGCATCGCCGGGTCGATCCGGTCGAGGCCCAGCAGATGCGAAAGACCGACCGGCGCGCAGAAGGTCATCTCGACGCCCGCATCGCGCATCGCGGCCCATGTCGAACAGACGTCGGCTTCGTCGCCGGGTTGCAGGGTCGTGAGGACCGTCACGGCATGACCCAGCCCGCGAAGCGCGATGGCCGAACCCGCGACGACCGCCGGGGGACCGCCGTCGCGTGGATGCATCCCGTCGATGACCAGCAAGATCCGCATATCAATCGATCGAGCCGACGCCGATCCCGCGTTCGGCCATGGCGCGTTCGAACGCCGCAATCTGGCCCAGTGTCGCCTGACGCAGCAGGGCAGGGTCGTCGAGCCATTGCTTGTACCAGCCGACGGTCTGCCGAACGAGCGCATCAAGGTGCCAGCATGGCTTCCAGTGCAGAAGCCCCATCGCCTTGTCGCAATTGAGCGAGAGCAGCGATGCTTCTTTCGGATGCGGGCCGTTCGACATGGTCGATGCGGCGTCGTCGCCCCATTCTTCCACCATCATGCGGACGATCCTTCCCACGGGCTGGACGTCGTCGGTCGCCGGACCGAAGTTCCAGCCTGAACAATAATCGTCCCCGTTCTGCGACAACAGGCGCGCGGCGAGCAGCAGGTAACCGCCCAGTGGTTCCAGCACATGCTGCCAGGGGCGCGTGGCGCCGGGGTTGCGCAAGGCGACCTTTTCGCCTTTCGAAAAGGCGCGGATGCAGTCGGGCACGATGCGGTCCTTTGCCCAGTCGCCGCCGCCGATCACATTGCCCGCCCTGGCCGACGCCAGCCTGACTCCGCTGTCGCCGCCGAAGAAGCTGCGCCGCCAGGACGAAACGACCAGTTCGGTCGCCCCCTTGCTCATGCTGTAGGGGTCGTGCCCGCCCATCGGGTCGTCCTCGCGATAGCCCCAGATCCAGTCGCGATTTTCATAGCATTTGTCGGACGTGACGACGACGACCGCGCAGGGTGAACCAAGCGCCCGGACTGCTTCCAGCAGATTGGCGGTCCCGACGATGTTGGTCGTCACCGTATCGAGCGGATCGTCATAGGATTGCCGGACGATCGGCTGCGCCGCCAGGTGAAAGACGATGTCCGGTCGCGTTTCGCGCACGAACTGCGTCATCGCGGCGAGGTCGCGTATGTCGCCGATCCGGTGGCGGATGCCTTCGTCGATGCCGCACAGGTCGAACATTGCGGGACTGGTCGGCGGCGCCAGTGAGTAGCCGGCCACGTCCGCGCCCAGTCGTTCCAGCCAGAGGCTCAGCCAGCTTCCCTTGAAGCCGGTGTGGCCGGTGACGAGCACGCGCTTGCCACGAAACGCCTCCAGAAACTCAGGTGTCACTGCCAGGGTGCTTTCGCCTGGCCGGCCAGCTTCTCAAGCAGTTCCCAGTCTCGGGCGGTATCCATGCACTGCCAGAAACCGGAATGCTGGAACATCATCAACTCGCCGTCGAGCGCCGCCCGTTCGAGCGGCGCGCGTTCCAGCATGATGTTGTCCGCGTCCGGAACCTCGCAATAGCGCCGCACGAACTCACGATCCAGCACCATGAAACCGCCGTTGATATACCGGTCCGTGGTCTCGGGCTTTTCCATGAGCGTGGCGACTCTTGCCCCATCGAGGTCGAGTTCGCCGAACCGGCCCGGCGGCGCCACCCCGGTGATGGTCGCGAGGCGGCCATGGTCCCTGTGGAACGACAAGAGGCGCGCGAAGTCCACGTTGGAAAGGCCGTCGCCATAGGTCAGGAAGAAAGGCCCCTCCGGGTCGAGATAGCGGGCGATACGGGCAATCCGCCCGGCAGTCTGCGTTTCCGTGCCGGTGTCGGCGATCGTGACCGTCCAGTCGTTTTCGCTTTCGCCCAGGAACTGGACCTCTCCCGTCCGGGTGTTGACCCGCATGTCGCCGTCGAACAGCCTGGAGTGGAGGAAATATTGCTTGATCATCTCCGACAAATGACCCGCGCAGAGGACGAAATCGGTGAAGCCCTGCTGCGCATAGCATTTCATGATGTGCCACAGGATCGGACGGCCGTTGATTTCGACGAGCGGCTTGGGAAGCCGTCGTCCCGTCAGTTCGCCGAGCCGCGTGCCCTTGCCGCCACACAACAACACAACCTTCACGTGCCGCATTCCTTTCGGGGATAGGGGAGACGATCGTCTGTTGTCCCGGACGAATTCCCTGTTGCGCCTTCATCGCCTTGCGCGCGCCTATATCCAATCCTGCCGCGCGTTGCCAAGCTTCCTCTGGCCCATGATCCGCCGCCTCGCCGGGCAGCGTCCTGCATCAGCGTCTTGTCCCGTTTCCGGCATATCCGTTCATGATGCGATCGCCGCCTGATGCACCAGCCCATATTCGTGACCGCTGTCGGAGACATGGAAAATCCGATAGCCGGCGGCACGCAGCCGCTCGATCTGGTCCAGCGTGCGGCTGTTGGGAATGCCGTACATGCGATGATGAAATTCGACGAGCAACTGCGCGGGCCGCAAGCTGCCTTCGATCAAATCGTCGAGCACGCCATATTCAAAGCCTTCGATGTCCATCTTCAGCACGTCGGGCTTGCCGGTCGCCAGTTCGGCGGCGATCGTCGACAGCCGCTTGATGGGCGCGCGGATCGCCAGGGCGGGATCGGATTGCGCGGCGGGCTGAGCGGAAAAGGAGACGTGGGCGTCCACTTCCGGCGCGAAGAACTCGGCTTCCCCGTCTTCGGAGCCGAGCCCGATCGGATGAAAATGAAAGGCCTCCGGCAGCGTTTGCGCCTCGATCCATTTGCGCGATCGCGGCGTCGGGTCGAACGCATGAAGGGTCGCGCCAAAGCGATCAATAGCTGCCAAGTCGAAGGATATGTCCTCCCCGACGCCGAACGAATAGATCAGCGGGTTGCGCGGCGTTTGGGCGGTCAGCAGCGGCCAGCCGCCATAATCCGTGCCCAGCACCTCATATCCAAGGTCGATCTCGGCCTTGTGCAGCGGCGGCCGCAATATCCGGCGCGCGATCTTTTTGAAAAGGTCCATCATCGCCGGGGCATTGCCCGAAGTTCCTATATACGGCAAGTCAAACAGGGCGGACCTTGAGCTTTCGTGAATTGACGCGAAGCCGCGGCTAGTCAACGTCGATCGCACTGGCCTATGGGATGTTCTCTTGAACGGTGGAATCATCGTCGGGGTGCCGATTGGAGAAATATTTTGTCTGGTAACGACTGGCTGGATCGGCCGCACAACAGCGATCTGGCGGCATTGCTGCGTACCCCGCGCACTTGGCTTGTGACCGGCGCTGCCGGCTTCATCGGATCGAATCTGGTGGAAGATTTGCTGGAGAACGGACAGGTCGTGGTGGGCCTCGACAATTTCGTGACGGGCCATAGGCGAAATCTTGAAGAAGTCGAACGCGCGGTCGGCGCGGATGCCTGGTCGCGCTTCCGGCTGATCGAAGGCGATATACGTGACGGGGATGCCTGCGACCGGGCGGTCTTGGGCGTTGATATCGTATTGCACCAGGCCGCGCTCGGTTCGGTGCCCCGTTCGCTGGGCGATCCGTTGACGTCGCATGAGGTGAACGTAACCGGTTTTCTCCGCATGCTCGATGCGGCGCGCCGAGCGGGCGTGGGACGATTTGTTTATGCCGCTTCGAGTTCGACCTATGGTGACGAGCCGAATCTGCCGAAGCGGGAGGACCGGATCGGCCAGCCGCTTTCGCCCTATGCCGCGACGAAGCTGATGGATGAAATCTATGCCGACGTGTATTCCCGAAGCTATGGCTTCGCGGCGTTTGGATTGCGCTATTTCAATGTTTTCGGGCCACGGCAGGACCCCGATGGCGCTTATGCTGCGGTGATACCCAAATGGGTCGCCGCGATGATCGGCGGCGCCGTGGTGGAAGTAAACGGCGATGGGACGACCAGTCGCGATTTTTCCTATATCGATAACGTCGTGCAGGCAAATCTCAGGGCTGCGCTCCTCCTCGACCGCGATACGAGCGCCGTCTATAATGTTGCGGTCGGTGAACGCGTCTCCCTCAACGAGCTGTTCGGCCTGCTGCGCGACGGTCTGCGGGATCGCGGTATCGATTATAAGTTGGAGCCGCAGTATAGGGATTTTCGCGCGGGCGACGTGCTGCATTCGCAGGCGGACATCGCAAAGGCGGCGCGCGAGCTGGGTTATGCACCGACTCACAGGGCGGCCGAGGGACTAGCGGATGCGCTGGCCTGGTATATCGATTTCTTTAAGGCGAGCCGGGCCGAATGACGCTCTGAGCGCCGCGCGTCAAAGCGACCAGTAGTGAATGTCGCCGCGCACCTGCGCGGGGGCAATCGCGCTGCGCAGGTCGCAGAGCAGGCCGTTTTTACGGATCACCGAATGGGCGAACGGAATAAGCTCATCGGCAAAATCCCTGTGCGGTACTGCGACGATCAGCGCGGACAAATCTTTCCATTGGCGATGATCGCTAAGCTCGATGCCATATTCGTGCATGGTCTGTTGAGGGTCCGCCATCGGGTCGCTGACGAACGGCGTGATGCCGTATCGCTTCAGTTCGCTATACAGGTCCGCAACCTTGGAATTACGAATGTCGGGAACATTTTCCTTGAAGGTGATGCCCAGGATGCCGACTTGGTGCGGTCCGTCGCCGGTTCGCGTTTCCGCAAGCATCTGCGCGACCCGCGATGCTGTATAGGCCGCCATGCTGTCGTTTATACGGCGGCCCGCAAGGATCATCTGCGGGTGATAGCCCAGCTGCTCTGCTTTCGATGTCAGATAATAGGGATCGACTCCGATGCAGTGTCCGCCGACAAGCCCAGGCGTGAAAGGCAGGAAGTTCCACTTCGTGCCCGCCGCGCGCAGGACGTCGTGCGTCCGAATGCCAAGGCGATCGCAAATCTGGGACATCTCGTTCATCAAGGCGATGTTGATGTCTCGCTGCGTGTTTTCCAGCACCTTCGCCGCTTCCGCGACCTTGATCGATTCGGCGCGATGAACACCTGCCTTTATGATTTGACCATATGCTTCGGCGATGATGTCGAGCGATTCCGCGTCTTCGCCGGCGACGATCTTGACGACCTCCTCCAGCGGATGTTCGCGATCGCCGGGATTGATCCGTTCGGGGCTATAGCCGATCTTGAAGTCGTGCCCGGCCTTCAAACCCGATGCCTGTGTGAGGGCAGGAAGGCAAATTTCCTCTGTCGCACCGGGATAGACCGTCGATTCAAAGACGACGATGCTGCCCCGTTGCATCACTGAACCGACGAGTCGCGAAGCCGCTTCGAGCATACGGAAATCGGGGCGCCGCTGGTCATCGACGGGCGTCGGCACCGACACGACGAAGAAACTGCATCGTGCAAGTTCAGCGGAATCGGCGGTGATATGAAGCGACGATTGTTGAAGTTCCTCGCCCGTGATCTCTCCGGTCCAGTCTTCACCGCGCCGGAGCCATTCTACTCGAGTCTGATCGATGTCGAAGCCGACGACATCATAAACGCGAGCAAACGCGACCGCGATGGGCAAGCCGACATATCCCAAGCCGACCACGCCGATCGTGATATCCTGCATAAATTCCTCAATCTCCAAATCGCTCCGGCCGGGCGCGCGCGGAACATGGGCGTCCTGCGCCATTAACTGGGGTCGGCAATGATTGCATGCGGTAATTTTCTCGCGCGCGGAAAAAACGCGCCAGGCCATGCAGGTTGAGGCGTCGAAGCTTGCTAGCGCGGCGGACGGTCGGGACGACGCACGCGGGAGCGAATGTCTGCGCATACCCTTTTCTTTTTCTCGCTCGCCACTATGGGGAGCGGTTCACTCCAAGAAAAAAAGGCGTTTTCGTGAAATCCACGCTTTGTCGATCCTGCGGTTCGGACCGGTTGACGCTGATCCATGACTTCGGCCTCCAGCCGCTTGCGGGGAATTTCCCGGCCGTGCCGAACAGCCAGTCAACCGCGGATCGCTATCCCCTCGACCTGACGCAATGCCGTGTCTGCACCTTGCTGCAAGTGACCAACCTGCCGCCCATCGAGGCCGTGTTTCACGACGACTATCGCTATGCGTCATCGACGGTGCCCGATCTGGTCCGGCATTTCGTCGGCTATGCCGACTTTCTTGCGCGGCGCTTGCAGAGCGGGGCGCGGATTCTCGAATTCGGCAGCAATGACGGGGTTCTGCTGGCGCAACTCCACGCGCTCGGTTTTCCGGCGATCGGGATCGATGCGTCGGACAATGTGGCGGAAATGGCCCGGCAAAAGGGACTCGACGTTCGCACGGGCTTCATGACCATCGATCTGCTGGAGCGGGAGGGGCTGGCGGGGCAGTTCGACCTCGTGACCTGTTCCAACGTCTTTGCCCATATCGACGAGATTGCCGCGACCGCGGCGGCTGTTCGCGCCGCGCTCAAGCCCGGCGGCCTGTTCGCGATCGAGGTTCACGACGGCGAATTGCTGACGCGAGAGGCGCAGTTCGACACAGTCTATCATGAACATCTGACCTATTTTACGGAAGCCAGTCTGCGGCATTTCCTTGAGCATCATGGCTTTGAGTTCGTTTCGTGCGACCGCACGCCGATGCACGGCGGGGGCCTTCGGTTCGTCGCGCGCCTGTCGAATGCCGCCTCCGCCTATGTCGCGCCTTCCGAGGGGCTGGTGTCGAGCGATGCGTTCGGCGCGATGATCGCGCGGTGCGGCGCCGACATCCGCAGGCTTGCCGAGGCGCACGGCCCGGTTCACGGCTATGGCGCGGCGGGACGATCACAGATGTTCATCAACATGACCGGCACGGCCGACTGTTTCGATCGCGTGTTCGACGACAGCCCGCTCCGGCGCGGGCGTTATATCGTCGGAACCGACGTTCCGATCGTCCCCTTCACGCAGCAGGACCGGGGAGGGGCCTGCGCGATACTGGCCTGGAACTATGCGGAATCGATTTCCAGGCACATACATGATCATTTCGACGTCATCGCGACCATCCTCCCGGCCTATCGCCAATGGTAGATGGCCGGACCGGCAAGCCCATGTGAGCCCGTACCCATGCGCGTGATGGTTTTTGGCGCGGCCGGGATGCTCGGACACATGCTGCTCCGGGTACTCGCGCTCGACCCGCGATATGAGGTCTTCGGTACGATCAGGGGGGCTGTGGATCGCTATCCGCAGCTTGCCGCGTATCGCGCACGGATTTTCGATCATGTCGATGTCGCGGACCAGTCCCATGTAGGCCGTCTCGTCGAACGGGTTGCCCCCGATGCGGTCATCAATGCCGTCGCGGTGCGCGCGGCCGGGGCCGGGTCTGCGTCAACGGCGGACTTCGTTCATGCGAACGCCTTGTGGCCGCACCAGATCGCTGCCGTCACCGAAGGGCTCGGCATTCGCCTTTGCCATATCAGTTCGGACGGCGTTTTTTCGGGGCAGAAGGGGCAGTATAGCGAAGACGATCAACCCGACCCCTGCGATCTCTATAGCGCGGCCAAATTCGTCGGCGAACCGGCGGGGAAGAATGTTCTCACGCTTCGTACTTCGATCATCGGTCCCGAATTGAACGGCAGCAGCGGGTTGCTGTCGTGGCTGCTTGGACAGAGTGGGCCGATCAAAGGCTATAGCCGCTGGCTCTATTCGGGTTTCACGACGCTCGAACTGGCGCATATCTTTCGCGATCACATTCTTTGCCGGGACGGTCTGGACGGGATCTATCATATCGCGGCGGACTCGATCAGCAAGTTCGAGCTGCTGAAACTGATGGCGGACATATATGATCACAGGATCGATATCGTCGAGGATAGCGGAATCGTGAAAGACCGGACGCTCAACGCCGACCGCTTCGGCAAGGCCACCGGCTATCATCCTCCGAGTTGGCCCGAAATGATTTCCGCGCTTCGGCATTTCGGATGACGGCGCTGCCGCCTTTGCCGCTCGGCCTGAGAGCCTTGTAATATGCTGTATCGCAACATCATCGCCAACTATGCGGGCCGTGCCTGGCTGATGGCGTCCGTCTATTTGTTCGTGCCGATCTATATTTCGATCCTCGGTTCCGAATCCTATGCATTGATCGCGTTTTACACCATCTTATTGACCTTCGCGTCGTTGGCGGACGTGGGGTTGTCGAGCACCTTTTCGCGGCAGGCGGCGTCCACGCGGGACAGGCGCGCGCTTGTCGACATGTTTTCGACCATGGAAATGATCCTGTTGACCACCACGGTTTCGATTGCGGTCGTCATTTTCTTCCTGTCGCCCTTTATCGCCAGCAGATGGCTGAACGATATCCATGTCATCGACCGTGAATCCGTCCAGACATGTCTGCGCCTGATGGCGGCCACCATCCCTCCCCAGATCATGATGACATTCTATTCCGCCGGAACGATCGGATTGCAGCGCCAGGTTTCGAACAATCTCGTCCAGTCCATCTATATATTGATACGGTCCGGGTTCGTTATTCCCATCCTGTTTCTCTATAGGGACCCGATTTTATTCTTCGGCTGGCAGCTCGGGACGACGATCATCTTCTCGATGATTTTCCGGGGATTGTTTTTCAGGGCCATTGGCCATTCGCCTTTTACGATGGGCAGATATGATTTTGTCTCGATACGCCCGGCGCTGTCGTTCGCCGGCAGCATGATGCTGATTTCGATCATCTCCACCGTCAACACGCAGATCGACAAGCTGGTGGTCAGCGGTTTGTTTTCCGTGTCCGATTTCGGCTATTATGCGGCGGCGAGTACATTGTCGCAATTGCCCGTGGCCCTGGCGATGCCCATTGCGGTCGCCTTTTATCCGCGGTTGACCGAATTGCTGGCCAAGCGAGAGTTGGCGCCGGCGCGGCAGCTCTATAATTATTTTTCCGCGCTGACGTCCGTCACCGTCGCTGTGCTGGCAGGCGGATTGATGGTGCTGGCGCCGGAGATCCTCGCGCTGTGGATGCCCGGGCAACCTTTGCCCCCGGCGATGCCCGATGTGGTCCGGCTGCTGGCTTTGGGCAGCCTGTTCTATGGATTGCAGATCGTACCCTATTATCTGAGCCTCGCGCGCGGGGAATCACGGATCATTCTGGGTCTGGCCGTCACGGCGATGCTGTTGACCGCGCCGTTCAGCTATATCTGCGTGCGCTATCTGGGAGTGATGGGGGCGCCGCTGCCTTGGATCGTGCTGAACCTTGCGAACTTTGCGACGATCGCCTTCGTGGTCAATCGCCGCGCCTGGGCCGAGGGACGAATGCAATGGTTCGTGCAGTGCATTGCATTACCCGCGGCACTCGGCCTGGCACCGGTTGTACTGGGAGGATTCCTCGCAAAGACATTGTCGCTCAATCCCATTTTTTCTGTGGCGCTGGCGGGCGTGATGGGCGCTTGTGCTCTGGTGGCCTTCTTTCGCCTCGTGCTGCCCGTGGTGGCGCGGGGCCGCCTTGCTTCGGCACCATAGCTCCTCTACACGCGCGCCATTCCCATGGGCTGTAGATCGTTTCATGTCAGACACTTCCAACGACATTCCCCTGTTGTCCATCGTCGTGCCGACACGAAACAGACAGGATTGCGCGCTCAGCCTTGCCCGCAGCCTTCATGCCTCCACCGAATCGTCATTTGAGCTGGTGCTTCACGACAATTCCGACGATGACAGCCTGGGCAGGGCGATTGCCGATCTGGGTGACGCCCGGCTCCGCTACATTCATTCGTCCGAAAAGCTGAACATGCACGAAAATTTCAGCCGCGCGATCGCGAATGCGCGCGGCGCCTATCTGTGCGGATTGGGGGACGACGACGGTATCCTTGTGGAGCCCGCGCTCCGCATCGTCGAGCAAGCACAGGTAGAGGGTGTCGATGCGGTCCTGACGGCGATCCGGTCTTTTCTCTGGCCGGGGTTGCGGCATTGGCTGTGGGGCGATCTCGGCGGCAAGATATTTCCGACGCATCGCCATTTTTCGACCTCTCGCCAACTCGATCCGGTTGCGCAGGCGGTGGATGTCTTTTCCGATGCGACGGTCAACGGCCTGCGCCGGTTGCCCAGATTATATCATGGCATCGTCAGCCGTGCGGCGCTCGATCGCCTGCGCGAACGCAGCGGCAGCTATTTTCCGGGCGGCAGTCCCGACATGGCAAACGCCATGGGACTTGCCTATTGCACCAACGCTCTGACCTACGACCCGCGGGCAGCCGTGATTTCCGGCCATTCGCGCAAGAGCGGCGGCGGCACGGGCGCCGCCGGACAGCATCATGGCAGGATCGAGGATCAGCCGCATCTGCCGCCGGGTATCCTCGATCGCTGGCCGGCGGAAATCCCGCGATACTGGTCCGGCCACACCATCTATGCCCAATCGGCGATCGCCGCTGCGGAGGATGTGGCCGCCGGCCCCTTGCCGCCGTTCGCATTCCACAGGCTTTACGCGGCCTGTTTCATCTTCGACCGGAAGGAATATCGCGGGGATGTCATCGCCGCGATGCGCGGCAATCCGGCGTTCGGTCCGGCTCTTGTCGCGCGCACTGCGGTATCGGCAGCGGCGATGTTCGCGATCCGCGTCCGCGCTTTCGTCGGCAGCATATGGCGCTATCGGATCGCCAGGTCGGGGCAGCGCGCATTTTCCGATATGGAAGATTTCATATCCGATCTTTCCGCCCGACGGGACTGGTGATCTGCCGTTCAACGCTCGCTGCTTTCGCAGGCTTTCCGCACGGTTGCACAAGTCCTGCCGGGAATTTATACGAACCGCGCATCTTCGCGCCGAATGATGCCTTGGGAATGAAGATACATTGTCGGCCATCGTGAATTCCAATCCGCGTCCTCGCGTCATTTTCTGTCAGCCCGCCTTGCCTGCCTATCGGATCGATTTTTTCGATCGGTTGGCGAAGCGGCTGGGGCCGCGCTTTAGCCTGCATTATTCACCAACGGACATGGGAGCCCTTACGCAGAGCCGGGAACCGTTTGATTGGGAGCGGCCGGTGGGCCTTATGCAGCCGTTGATTCCCGGTGTCATCGAATGGCAGCCGGGCGTGATGCGGATTCCCATGGAGCGCGACGATACGTTGATCGTCTGCGGCGGCCCCCGGACGGTATCGACGATCGCGATGTTGATCAAGGCGCGCCTGGGCGGAATCAAGACCATCTGGTTCGGCCATTACTGGAGCAGCACGTCGAAGCCCCATCGTTTCTGGCTGCGCATGATGCTGATGAAGCTCGTGCATGGCGTTCTGTTCTATACGGATCAGGAAATCGACGAATATCGCGCGGGTTTCGGGCGCAACGATCGCCGCCCGATCAGCGCCGTCAACAACGGCATTAATGTCGATCCGATCATTGCGGTGCGCCAATCCTATAGTGCCCAGGACCGGCCGCGCGACATGCTGCTGATCGGCAGGCTGCAAGAGAAATGCCAGGCCGAACTCGCGATCGAGGCGCTGACCGACCCAAGGCTGGCGGGGGTTCGGCTGCATATTATCGGAGATGGTCCCGCTCGCGCCGGACTGGAAGCGCTGGCGGACGAACTTGAAGTGTCCGATGCGATCGTCTGGCATGGAGGGACATCGGACGAAACCGTTATTGCCAAGGTGGCGAATCAGTGTCGCGTCTTCGTGTTTCCGGGTGCGGTCGGACTGAGTTTGATCCACGCAATGGCTTACGGGTTGCCGGCCGTCATCAACGATGATCGGTGGGGCAACGGGCCGGAAATCACCGCCTTCGGCGCCGATGCCACCGGCGTTGCCTTTGCAAAGGACGATGGAACCGATCTGGCTGACAAGATCGCGCTGATAATCGATGATGTTCAGGCCTTGGACAGTTGGTCGAAGGAGGCCGTGCGCCGCGCCGATCAGCTTTACAACACGCGCGGAATGACGGATCGCGTTATCGCATTGATGGATCAGTTGGGCGACAGCCAATGAGCCACATTAAGCGCGTGTCCAGATTTATCTTTTTCCTCCAGGCTTTTGCGCTGGCGGCAGTCGTCGCGGGCTTTCCGCTCGCCGCGGCGTTTTCGCAAACGATCGAAGTATCGAGCACGCCCTTTTCGATTGGCATACGCGGGCTCTCCGCGCTGGCTTGCGCCATGCTGCTGGTCATTTCCGTTCCCTGGACTCGCGGCCGGATCAGATGGTGGCTGGTTGCGACCTTGGTAGGTTTCTGGATTTTGTATCTGTTGCGGATGACCAACGACACGACGAAGGCATCCTATACCCTGATGGCCGAGCCTTCCAACTATTGGCTATGGGCCATCGGCGGATCGCTCGTGCCGCTGCTCGGGCTCGCGCGCGCGCGCTTCGATGCATTCGACGCGAATGGATATTTCAATTGGTGCTTCGCCTTCGTGATATCGGCGTCCTTTCTGGTCCTGCCCAACATGTCGACGATGGTGGAGACGGACTATGGCGGGTATGAGGGAGGGCGCGCCGCGTTGACGGCGCTCAACCCCATTTCGCTTGGACATCTTGGTGTCCAGCTCGTTCTGCTCTGCACATGGGGCCTTTTCCTTCGGGCCGGAGAGAAGAGCCGCTATATGAAGCTCCTCTTCGTGATTGGCGGGCTTTTGGGTGCCTATCTTGCGCTTGCCGCCAATTCGCGCGGACCGCTGGTCAGCCTTGTCGTCGCCCTGATGTTGGCTGCCATCGCGTCCAACCTGCGCAGCAAATATTGGTTGATCGGTTTGATGACGCTTGTCGCCGCTGCTTTCGTTCCAATTGTCGCGCTGGTAGATAAAGTGGCTGGAACTCAGGTTTACGATCGGTTGTTGGGCCAATCGCAGTTTGATGAGGTTAATACGCTGAGCCGCCTCGATCTCTATGCGTCCGCTTGGGCTCAGTTCGCGAAGTTCCCGTTGACTGGTTATGGGCTCGAAGATCCGGTTTTTGGCGGTTATCCGCATAATCTTGTCATCGAAGCATTTATGGCAACCGGGATATTCGGGGGCCTGATGATGCTGGCCATCATCATATTGACGCTGACTCTCGCCTATCGGGTAATGCGCGATATCCCTAATTTTGGCTGGCTCGCGTTGCTCGTCGTGCAGCAGGTCATCGCGGCACAGTTTTCGGGATCGATCAATCAGGCGACAATCCTTTGGGGCGTGCTCGGCGCATTGGTATCGACGTCTGCATTGGGTATCACGGCGGGGAGCAAGCTCACGCCCGCACCGCGCACCGACGAAAGCAGCCCGCACGCTGCGGGCGCTCAAACGGCGGACGCACTTGGTTAACGAATTGTGGGCCTGCCAATCAGGCGGGGATGCTCTGCAGAACGCTCCGGATATTTTCGCATTGAGCCGCGACATCGGCGTCATCCATCGTGGGATGAGTCAGGAACGTCAGGCTGGTCTCCCCCAGTCTCCGCGCGACAGGCAACGGCTGAGCAGGGCGCCATCCCGTGCCGTCGAAGGCTTTTTCGAGATAGACCTCGGAACAGGAGCCTTGCATCACCGAAACGCCGCGCCCGGACATTTCCGCGATGATGCGATCGCGCGACCAGCCTGTAGGCAGGGCTTCCGGCCGGACATAGGCACAGAAGCGGTAATAGGCGTGCCGGAAACCGGAGGGCGGCGCGGGCGCGCGCACGATATCGGAAAACTCGGCAAGCGCGTCACGGAACCGGTCGGCGATTTCCGTGCGCCGCTGCGTCCAGCCCGCCATCCGGCGAAGCTGAATGCGCCCGATCACCGCCTGCATTTCCAACATGCGCCAGTTGGTGCCGAAGCTTTCGTGCAGCCAGCGGAATCCCGGCGGATGCTCGCGCTCATAGACGGCGTCCCAGCTCTTGCCGTGATCCTTGAACGCCCACATGGCGGACCAGAGATTCTCGTCATCGGTGGTCACCATCCCGCCTTCGCCGCCAGTGGTCATGATCTTGTCCTGGCAGAAGGACCAAGCGCCCACATGGCCGATCGAGCCGACGGAGCGCGAGCCAATCGCGGCGCCGTGCGCCTGGGCGCAGTCCTCGATGACCTTGATCCCCTGTGCGTTCGCAATCTCCATGATGGCGTCCATGTCGCAGGGCCAGCCGGCGAGGTGCACCGGGATGATCGCGCGAGTCCGGCTGGTGAGGGCGGGGGCGATCGTGGCGGGCGCGATATTCCCGCTGTCCTCGTCGACGTCGACGAATACCGGCGTCGCGCCCGCGTTCACGACGCAGGATACCGACGCGATGAACGTGCGCGGCGTGACGATCACTTCGTCCCCCGGACCGATCCCGAGCGCCTTCAGCGCGACATCGAGCGCCAATGTGCCGTTGGCGAGCGCGATCGCCTTGTTCGACCCGGTCCAGGATGCGAACTCCCGCTCGAACGCGCGGCCTTCTGTTCCGGTCCAGTAGTTCACCTTGCCCGATGCCAGCGCGGCCGTCACGGCCGCGATTTCCTCGTCGTCATAGCTTGGCCACTTGGCATTGCTCATCGTTCTTGCTCCGCGCGATCCTGATCCGCGTCACTGCGGTCGCGGCCTGAAATCAGCCGCAGCGTTTGTTCGACCGCGCGGCCCATGCTGAAATGATCCTCATAATAGACGCGCGCGCGCTGTCCCATGCTCCGTCGCTCCTCCGGGCTCATGTCGGCCAGTGTCCGCAGTCCTTCGGCCATGGCCGCGACATCGCCGGGCGCGCAGACGATGGCGGCGCCTGAGCGCCGAAGAATGTCGGCGGCCTCGCCGCTCAGCCCGGCGATGATCGGCTTTCCGCACGCGAGATAATGTTGGGTCTTCGACGGAATGGTGATCTGATAGAGCGGATCGTCCTTCAGGTGGACGGCGAGGATATCCGCCGCGTCGAAAATCCGGTCCATCCGGTCGCGCGAGACCGGGGGATGGAGGTGCAGGCCGCCGTCGGCGCGCTCCGCCGCGCGGCGCGCCAGCCGGTCGCGTTCGATCCCGTCGCCGAACAGGTGAAGCCGCAGCGCGGGCGTGTCGCGGCGGGCGATGTCGAAGGCATCGACCAGCCTGTCCAATGCCTGTGCCTGGCCGAGATTACCGCCATAGACGATGTTGATATGGTCCGCGAACATGTCCGGCGCCTCGGCCGGGCCGGGCTCATAGGTCGCCCAATTGTAGATGCGGTTCAGCTTCGCCTCGGGAACGCCCCGTTCGATCAGGCGCCGACGCATTCCGTCGGACTGCGGAACGACAATGTCGGCGGCGCGATAGACGAACCGGCACAGGCGCCCCAGCAATGCGATCACCCTTTGGTTCGCCATGCCGGACGCGCCGACGCTGTCGGGCCAGAGGTCCTGTATCTCGATCACCAGGCGGCGGCGCCAGATGCGCGTGAACAGGGCCGCCGCAAGGCCCGGCGTGATCGGCGGATGATAGACGTAGACCGCGTCGTACCGCCGCCCGCGAAGAAGGCCGAAGGCCAGGACCGACAAGAAGAAGCTGAGATAATTCAGCGCGCGCCCCAGCGACGATCGGTCGTGCGACGGATAGAGGAACAGCCGGTGGACAGAGATGCCGTCCATATCATCCCGCCGATAGGGACGCAGCGAAAATCCAGGATAGAGCGTGCCGCCGGGATAGTTGGGAAAGCCTGTCGCCACTTCGACGTCATGCCCCGCCGCCGCGAGGGCCTTGGCGAAGTCGAGGCCCTTGAACGCGGGCTCCGGGTCGAACCATTGCGTGATGTACAGAATGCGCATGGGAGTGAAAAACTGCCTAGTGGTTCACGCGAATCCCGTCCCACCCGTTGGACAGGCGCGCCGTGCCGAGGATCAGCTTTACCACGCGCTCGGACGTATTCGTGATCTGGTAATCCTCCGGCACGATGGCCGGTGTTCCGGCCGCGATCCGGGCGGCGTGAAAGGCGATCGCCGCCTCGACGCCCGAGACTATCGCGTCGCCGTTCATGCCGGTGAGGATGATGTTGCCCGTGTCGATCGCCTCGGGCCGTTCGATGGCGTCGCGCGGCGTGATGGCGGGGAAGTCCAGGATGGCGCTTTCCTCGGCAATCGTGCCGCTGTCCGAAATCGCGCAGCACGCCTTCATCTGAAGATGATTGTAATCGTGAAAGCCGAAGGGCTTCATATACTGGACGCGGCTGTCGAGTGTGACGTCCTCCAGCGCTTCGAGGCGGTTGCGCGTACGCGGATGCGTCGAAACGATGACGGGCATGTCATAGGCGGCGGCCAGCCTGTTCAACGTATCGACAAGCACGGCAAGCCGTTCGCGGCTGTCGACATTTTCCTCGCGGTGCATCGACACGATGAAATAGCCGCCGGGCTGAAGCCCGAGTTCGGACAGGATGGCGGAACTTTCGATGCGCGGCCTATAATGGTCCAGCACTTCGCGCATCGGCGAGCCGGTCAGATAGACGCGGCGATGCTGCATGCCTTCGCCGAGCAGGTGACGGCGCGCATGTTCGGTATAGACGAGGTTGAAGTCGCTGATGTGATCGACCAGCCGACGATTGGTTTCTTCCGGAACATTGCGATCGAAGCAGCGGTTGCCCGCTTCCATGTGATAGATGGGGATCTTCATTCGCCGGGCCATGATCGCGGCGATGGCGCTGTTCGTGTCGCCGAGCACGAGCAGCGCGTCGGGACGATCTTCCATCAGGACCTTTTCGGTCCCGATCAGGATTCCGCCGAGAACGGCGCCCAGGCTGGAGGTGTCGATGCCGAGGAAATGATCGGGCTTGCGGACGTCCAAATCGGCGAAGAAGAGTTCGTTGAGCTCATAGTCCCAGTTCTGACCCGTATGAACGATGCGATGGTCGGTATAGGCGTCGAGCATCGCCATCACGCGCGATAGGCGGATAATCTCCGGCCGCGTGCCCAATATGGTCATCACCTTCAATTTGCTCATGCTGCATTCTCTATCACGGGATCGGAATATGTGTCGGGATTGGCGGGGTCGAAAAGGCGGTGCGCCCAAAAGAAGGTTACGACCTCTCGATCGCCGGTATTTTCGATGTGATGCGTGTGCAGCGGGGGCATGTCGATGGCGACCGGCTTTTCTCCCGACACGTCGAAGCTGTGTATCGTGTCGGTCAGCACCTTGCGAATACGGATCGTCGCCTTGCCGGAAACGACGACGAAGCGCTCGATCAGATCGGTATGGAAATGGTCGCCGCGACGCTGGCCGGGCAGGGTGGTGGACAGGAACGTCTGCGATTCCGCTTTCGACTTGGCCGATTCGAATAGCCCGCCGCGGGCATCGCTGTTGAGTGCGAGGCGTATCGGGTAATGGCGGGGAAATCCGCCGGTCCGATAGCTGTTGAACAGCGCGAGGTCGAAGGGATCGGTCAGGTCCGGAAATATATTGGCCTGATAGGAACGGTGAAAGCCCAGCAGTTTTTCGTAGAGCGCAAGCACCGCCATGGCGCGGCCCGTGGGCGCGCATTCTCCCGACTGTCCGGCAAGCCCCTTGGCAATCGCCAGCGTGGCGGCTTCTCCCGCATGAAGCAACGCGACTTGCCCGTCGGGATTGATCGTCGGTTGATCCCCGGACCATATCTGGTCGATCAGCGTCGCGGTGACATTGTTATAGAAGGGGCGCGCGCACTCGCCGAAAATATGCGGCAGGACGAGGTTGGTGAAGCCGTGAGCGGCTCGTTCCAATATCTCCGCCGCGCCGCGTTTCGATCGGCCATAAGGCGTGTCGAACGCGGCATGGGTGCTGTTCGCATAAACGATATGGGGGGCGGCGCCGGTTCGGGCGATGCTGTCGGCGAGCAACTGCGCAATGGCCGGATTGGCGGCTTCCACTTCGGCCTCGTCGCCGCGGTTGATGCCGGCGAAATGAAGAATGACGTCGGCCCTCGCGACGGCCTGATCACGTATCAGGTCGTCGGCGAACGCCTGCCGCGTCAGAAAAACCGGCGAATAGGGTTCCGGCTCGCCGCGGTAACGGGCCATGCAATTTGCCGCATGTATCCGGGCCGCGGCGTGCCATCCCAGCAGGCCCGCGGCGCCGGTGACCACGATCGTGGTGGCTTTCATGGCGCCCAGGATGCGAGTTCGCTTTGAACTTCGTCAAGCGTCAGGAGCAGTTCCTTGACGCCTTCCTTGTCCAGCCGCTCGGCGTTGTGCGAATGGAAATCCTCCGTCACCGGGTTCAACTCTTCGCCTTCGGTGAAATAGGCCGAATAGTTGAGGTCGCGGCTGTCGAGCTGGATGCGCCAATAGTCGCCCATATCCTCGGCCGTCGAAAGCTCCTGCGCGCTCGCCAGCGTTTCGGCCAGCTTTTCCGCGTGGCGCCATCCGATCACCTGTACCGGATGGTCAGGGACGCCGAAAAGATCCTTGAGCGCGGCGACCAGGTCGGCGATCGTCGCCGCCGGCGCCTTGCGGACGAACAGATCGCCCTGCCGCGCATTCGCAAAGGCGAAGCGGACAAGCGCGACGCTGTCGCGCAGCGGCATGAGGAAGCGGGTCATTTCGGGTTCGGTCACGGTGATCGGACGCCCGGCCTTGATCTGGGCGATGAATAGCGGAATGACTGAGCCGCGCGAATACATGACATTGCCGTATCGAACGCAACTGATCGTCGTGTCCGCCCCGACCCCGACTTCGCGCGCGGCCGCATGGGCCAGCTTTTCCATCATTGCCTTGGATATCCCCATGGCGTTGATCGGGTGAACGGCCTTGTCGGTCGACAGGCAAACGAGGCTTTCGACCTTGTGCTCGATGGCCGACCGAATGACATTTTCGGACCCGAGAATATTCGTCCGCACGGCCTCCAGCGGGAAGAACTCACATGAAGGCACTTGTTTCAAGGCGGCGGCATGAAAGATCGCGCCGGTGCCGCTGACGGCGCGGTCGACGCTGGAACGATCCCGGATATCGCCGATGAAGAAGCGGACGCGCGCATCCCGCAACTCGTTGCGAAGCGCATCCTGCTTTTCTTCGTCCCGGCTGAGTACGCGGATTTCGCGGTCGCTCGTATGCAGCAGTTCACGCAGGATGGTCTTGCCGAACGAGCCGGTGCCGCCGGTAATCAAGATCGGGCTTTCGGTCCGGGACACGAGTGGGGGCTCCTTTTCGGCGCGCAAGGTCGATGAAACGACGCTGTGAATGAGGCCCTTTAACGCGACCGCAAAAACTGGCTACCCCCAATTTGGGCTTTCGCTTGCATAAACCGCTGCAGAGAGGGCTGATAATTTGCTGATATTCGGATCTCTAGCTCTGCGTGGAACTCCGAAGGGCATCATGTTAGATGTGCTGATACTGATAGCGGCGAAACCATTCGACGAATGCGGGTATGCCCACGCTGATTGGCGTTTTCGGCACATAGCCGAGTTCGCTCGCAATCGCGTCGATATCGGCGTAGGTCGCGTAGACGTCGCCGTCCTGCATCGGCAACAGGTTAAGCTGTGCTTTACGACCGCAGGCTTCCTCCACCGTCCTTATGAGATCCATCAGCGGCTCTGGCCGGTTGTTGCCGATGTTGTAGATGCGATGCGGCGTCATGAAGCCGCCCGCTTTTTCACGTCCGTCATCGACCGGCGGGTGATCGAGGCTGCGGATCACGCCATCGCCGATATCGTCTATATAGGTGAAGTCGCGGCGCATATCGCCGTTATTATAGACGTCGATCGGCTTGCCCGTGAGGATGTTGGCGGTGAATTTCCACAATGCCATATCAGGTCGGCCCCACGGGCCGTAGACGGTGAAAAAGCGCAGCCCCGTTTGCGGGATGCGGAATAGATGAGCATAGGTCTCGCTCATCAATTCGTCAGCGCGTTTTGTTGCGGCATAGAGCGAGATCGGATGATCGACGCGGTCCTCGACGCGAAACGGCATCGTCTTGTTTGCGCCATAGACCGACGAGGAGGACGCATAAACAAGGTGCCGCACGCCGCGGTGGCGCGCGATTTCCAATATGTTGACATGGCCCGCGAGGTTCGAGCGGACATAGGCGGCAGGATTGTCGAGCGAGTAGCGTACGCCCGCTTGCGCCGCGAGATGGATGATGCGATCAAATTCCGCACCGGCGAACGCCGCCGCCAAGGCCGCCTCGTCGCCGATATCGGCACGGTGGACGGTGAGTCTACCCCCGCCGAGGCGTTCGAGTTCGGCAATGCGAGCCTCCTTCAGCGCGACGGAATAATAATCGTTGAAATTGTCGATACCGATTACCGTTTCGCCGCGTTCGAGCAGTCGCGCGGCGGTTTGCATCCCGATGAAACCGGCGATGCCGGTGACGAGTACGGTCATGGGGTCAGCACTCCTGTTCAGTGGCGGAGGAATAGCCTTGCGGATTATCCGCCTGCCAGCGCCACGAGGAGGCGCACATCGCATCGATGTCGAACGCCGCGCGCCAGTGCAGCAGCCGTTCGGCTTTTCCCGTCGCGGCATAGCTGCTCGCGACGTCGCCTTGCCGGCGCGGCGCGATCGTGACCGGGATCGGGCGCTCGCAGGCGCGTTCGTAGGCGGCGACCAGTTCCTTGACGGTAATGCCGCCGCCGGTGCCGACGTTGACCGCTTCGCAGCCCTGCGCGCGCGCCGAATATTCGATCGCCGAGACGTGCGCTGCCGCCAGATCGACGACGTGAATATAGTCGCGTTCGCCGGTGCCGTCGCGCGTGTCGTAGTCGTCGCCGAAGATCGATAATTTCTCACGCCGCCCGACCGCGACCTGCGCGACGAAGGGCATCAGATTGTTGGGAATGCCCTGTGGATCTTCGCCGATGCGGCCCGATTCATGCGCGCCCACCGGGTTGAAATAGCGCAGCAGCACCGCCGACGATCCCGGCGTGGCGGCGGTCCAGTCGCGGATCACCTCCTCGACCATCGCCTTGGTGCGGCCATAGGGGTTGGTCGGCGCGATCGGATGATCCTCGTCGAAAGGCAGATAATGCGGTTCGCCATAGACGGTGGCGGAAGAGGAGAAGACGATGCGGCGGCATCCGGCGGCGTCCATCGCCGCGAGCAGGTTCATCGATCCGGTGACGTTGGTCTGATAATAGCGCAGCGGAATATCGTTCGATTCCCCGACCGCTTTCAGCCCGGCGAAATGGATCACCGCGTCGGGGGCGAAGCCGGTGACGGCCTGGGTCAGGGCGTCGGCGTTGCAGATGTCGGCCTCGATCGCGGTCAGGTCGCGGTTGGTGAGTTGGCGCACGCGGGCGAGCGCGACGGGCGAGCTGTTGCAATAATTGTCGAAGACGCAGACCTCGTGCCCCGCGGCAAGAAGCGCCACCAGCGTATGGCTGCCGATATAGCCCGCTCCGCCGGTAACGAAGATTTTCATGCCCGCTCCTGTGCCGCTATGCCGACGCAAGATCAATCGGCTTTCCACGCAGGCTCTTTGCCACGCTTTGGAAAACAGGGGGTTAACCTGACGCGCGCGGTTGGCGCAGCCGATGCTTGCAATCGCCGCCGCGCGGCTCGACATTGGCGGCATGAATATCGCCTTCGACAACAGCTTTCACGATGCGATGGCGGGCTTTTACGCGCCCGCCGAGGCGGCGATGCCCGCGGCGCCCAAGCTGCTCGCGTTCAATCATGCACTGGCGGCGCGGCTCGGTATCGACACACAGGGCGCGACCGACGAGGATCTCGCGCGCCGGTTTTCGGGCGCGGCGCTTCCCGAGGGCGCGGCCCCGCTCGCGTTTGCCTATGCCGGGCACCAGTTCGGCCATTTCTCGCCGCAGCTTGGCGACGGACGCGCACTGCTGCTGGGGGAGGTCGTCGCGCCCGATGGAACACGCTTCGACCTGCAATTGAAGGGGTCGGGGCCGACGCCTTTCTCGCGCAACGGCGACGGCAAGGCGGCGATCGGGCCGGTGCTGCGCGAATATCTGGTGTCGGAGGCGATGGCGGCGATGGGGGTGCCGACGACGCGCTCGCTGGCCGCGGTCGCGACAGGCGACCGGGTGCAGCGCGAGCGGGCGCACCCCGGTGCGGTGCTGACCCGCGTCGCCAGCAGCCATATCCGCGTCGGCACCTTCCAATTCTTCGCCGCGCATTACGGTGCGGATCATGTGATCCGTCTTTCGGACTACAGCATTAGACGGCATTTTCCCGACCTTGCCGATGCCGCGAACCCGCATATCGCGCTACTCGACCGGGTAATCGGACTGCAATGCGACCTTGTCGCGCACTGGCTGGGCGTCGGCTTCATCCACGGCGTGATGAATACCGATAACATCGCGATCTCGGGCGAGACGCTCGATTATGGTCCGTGCGCCTTCATGGACCGTTTCGCTGTGAACACCGTCTTCAGTTCGATCGACGTCAACGGCCGCTATGCCTATGGGCGGCAGCCGCAAATCATGCACTGGAACATGGCACGCTTCGCCGAAGCGCTGCTACCGGCGATTCATGCTGTCGACCCGGTGGATGTCGAGCAGGCGAAGGCGATCGTCGCGGCGGTTCCCGAACGCTTCCGCGAAGCATGGTTCGCACGGATGCGCGCGAAGCTGGGTTTGGTCGCTAGTAGCGAGACCGACGCCGACCTGTTCGACGGCCTGTTCGATGCGCTCGAGCGGCACTCGGTCGATTTCACGTCTTTCTTCCGGGCGCTCGCGATGCTGCTGCGCGGTGACGACGCGCCGCTGTCGGCGCTGCTTCCCCAGCGCGATGGCATGGCGTCCTGGATCGACAACTGGCGCAAGCGGATCGACCTCGCGACGGTCGATCTGATGGAGCGCGCGGCGGCGATGGATGCGGTGAACCCGCTGTATATCCCGCGCAACCACCTCGTCGAGGCGGCGCTTGAAGCGGCCGAAGCGGGCGACATGGGGCCGTGGCGGGATTTGCTGGAAGTCGTTCGTCATCCCTTCGAGAGCCGTGACGATTGGGAAGTCTATGCGCAGCCGGCGCCCGAAACCTTTGGTCCCTATACGACCTTTTGCGGAACCTGACCCGTTTCGGCTCGTTAGGGGAACAGGCCGCCAGCAACCGGGAAAGCCGTTCGACATGAAGATGCCGTATCGGGATCAGTCCCGTCGCAAAATCCGGTTGCGCCGGTTCGCGGGGCAAGCCACAAGTGCGCATCGGTTGTGAACAGATGCAAATTCCGGAAAAATCTCGAAAATCAGGTGACATAAAGGGAGCGCGCTGGGCGCTGACCCTTTCCGTGTCGCTATGGGGCGTCATCGCGGGCAGCGCGGTGGCCGCCCAACAGGCCGAAGCGCCGTCCGTGCCGCCAGCAGAGGCCGATGAAGCCGACAGCAAGGATATTGCAGCCCCTGCGCCCCCGCCGCCCGGGGCGTCTTTGCCGCAGGTCGAGCCGATCATCGAAGACGAAGAGTTCCAAAAGGCCATCCCCCCGATCGGCGCCGAGGATGATCCTGAGTTCGACCGCCCGCTCGAATCGATCGCGGAATTCGAGCGCCGGCAGGCGGCCAAGGAACGGCAGGAGGGTGAAGATGCGGCCGTTCCGGTAGCGGGCGGTACGCCGGTTCCCGCGCTCGCCGACGGCGATACGGCTGAAGCGATCGGCGATGCGCCGATCAGCGACAGCGAACTCGCCGCGCCGCTTCCCCCGCTAGACAGCTTCAACGTCGAACCCGTGCAATTCGCCGAATCCGAGCCCGACCGCGACGATGTGAAGATCCGATACAAGGTGGAGGTCAACGGGTTGGCCGCGGCGGACGAGTCCACCGACATCGATCTGGCCGACCTGTTTCACGACCTGTCGGCGCTCTACGATGGCGACGGCGAGGCTGCGAATGGGGCCATGATCCGCGCGCGCCTGTCCGCCGATGCCGAACTGATGCAGCGCATCCTTGCATCGGAAGGCTATTACGACGCCGTCGTCGATACGCGGATCGACCGCAGCGGACGCGAACGGGGCGATCCGCTGAAAGCGATGGTCGATGTGACGCCGGGCGTTCGTTACAAGTTTTCGGAAATCACGATCAAGGCCGACCCGACGGTGCCGCCGCGGCTGATCGACGATAATTTCCCATTGAAGGTCGGCGAACCCATCGTCGCCGAGCGGGTGCAGGGGGCGGAAGCGGCGATCGCGCTCAAATTGCCGCAGGAAGGCTATCCCTTCGCCAAGGTCGAACAGCGCGACATATTGCTCGACGGCGCGACTGGCGAAGGCGCCTATACACTGCCGGTCGAGATCGGCCCGCGCGCGCGATTCGGTGGTTTCGAGACGACCGGCGACCTGGCTTTCGATGCCGAGCATGTCGCGGTGCTTTCGCGCTTCGAACGCGGCGATCTTTACGACAGCCGGATGGTTGACGACCTGCGCCAGGCGATGGTCGCCTCAGGCCTTTTCTCGACAGTGGCGGTCGAGCCGCAGCGGACCGGCGAGAGCGCCGGCGACGACACTGAATATGTGACGATGATGGTGACGCAACAGGCCGGCCCGCCGCGCACGCTGGCGGCGAGCGCGGGCTATGGAACCGGCGAGGGCATCCGGCTGGAGGGGAGTTGGATGCATCGCAACCTTTTCCCGCCCGAAGGCGCGCTGATCGTGCGCGGCGTTGCCGGGACGCAGGAGCAGGGGCTGGGCGTCACCTTCCGTCGTTCGAACGCCGGGCGCCGCGATAAGACCTTTGAGCTGGTCGCCGAGGCGACGCGCAGCGACTATAATGCATTCGAGGCGCTGACCGGGCGGGTCGGCGTGCGCTGGAGCTATGATTCGACGCCGTTGTGGCAGAAGCGATGGACCTATGCCTATGGTGCCGAGCTGATCGCGACGAGCGAGGATGATTATGATTTCACACGCGGCGCCCGCAACCGCGATTTCTACACGATATTCGGCCTGACCGGGCAGATCGGGATGGACCGGACGGACAGCCTGCTCGATCCGACCAAGGGTTTCCGTATCACCGCGCTCGTCCAGCCTGAAGGCTCCATGCGCGGGCATTTCTCTCCCTATGCGCGCGTGCGTGTCGACGCGAGCGGCTATTATCCCGTGACCGATAGCATCGTGCTCGCCGGGCGGGTGCGCGTCGGTTCGATCATGGGCGCGGCGCGCGAGCGGCTCGCGCCGTCGCGGCGCTTCTATGCCGGCGGCGGCGGGTCTGTACGCGGCTTTGGCTATCAGGAGCTTGGTCCCAAGGATCCGAATAATGATCCGATAGGCGGTCGCAGCCTCAACGAGGCGGCGGTCGAGGCGCGCTATCGTTTCGGCAATTTCGGTGTCGTCGGCTTCGTCGACGCTGGACAGGTCTATCGCGGCTCGACCCCGAACTTTTCCGACATGCGTTTCGGCGCCGGAATCGGTGCGCGTTATTACACCAATTTCGGACCGATGCGGCTCGACGTCGCGACACCGATCAACCGTCAGCCGGGTGAAGCGCGGATCAGCGTTTATGTCTCGATCGGTCAGGCCTTCTGATGGCGGAGGATGCTGCGCCTGTTGAGCCCGGGTCGGCAAGGACGCGTATGAGCCGGCCGTGGCGCATCGCGCGCGGGGTCAGCATCGCACTGTTCGGGATTATCGCGCTGCTGGCGTTATTCCTCGTGGGACTGAACAGCGACGCAGGCCGACGCTTCGTGGTCACCCAGATCGAGAAATATGAATTCGAAAACGGGATGAAGATCGGCATCGGCCGGCTCGACGGATCGCTCTACGGCCAGATGATCGTGCGCGATTTTTCGTTGTCGGACCCGAAGGGGCGTTTTCTGACCTCGCCCGAATTGCGGATCGACTGGCGGCCCTTCGCTTATCTGGCGAACCATGTCGACGTCCGGTCGGCGACGGCCAAGATCATCACGGTTCAGCGCCTGCCCGAGTTCAAGCCGGTTCCCGACACCGGCGAGCCGCTGCTGCCCGACATCGATATCGATGTCGGGCGCCTGTCGGTCGATCGCATCGTCTTTGCCCCCGCCGTGGCGGGAGAACGGCAGGAAGCCCGGCTCGCCGGCAAGATCGCGATCGCCGACCGGCGCGCGCTGGTGCAGGCCGATGCCGAGACGATCGGAGCGAATGGCAAGGGCGACGCACTGAAGCTGCTGCTCGACGCGGTTCCGGACAAGAACCGGCTGGCGATGACGCTCGACCTCACCGCGCCGCGAGGCGGCGTGCTCGCGGCGATGGGCGGGTTCGATGAGCCGCTCGTCGCACGGCTCGATGGGCGCGGCGACTGGAAGGCGTGGAATGGCAATCTGACCGCCGATCTCGGCACGGGGCCGCTGGCACGCATTGCTCTGTCGGCGCGCGACGGCACGTTCGCGGCGAAAGGGACGACGCAGGCTTCGCGCCTGTTCGACGGCCCGGCCGCATCGCTGCTGGGGGCGCAGACCGACCTCGACGTGACGGCGCGCCTGGCCGAGCGCAAGGCCGACCTCGATGCACGCGTCGCATCCGAGGCGTTTCGGCTGGGGATCAGCGGCGGCATCGATCTCGGCGCCAATCGCTATGAGGCCTTGCAACTCGCGTTCGTGCTGTTGCGGCCGGGCGCGTTGGCGCCGGCGGTACGCGGCAACGACGTGCGCGCGACAGCGCGGCTCGACGGCGCCTTCGCACTGCCGACCGTCGATTATCAGGCGAGCGCCAAGGCGTTGGCTGTCAACGACATCGTCGTCGAATCGCTGAATCTCTCCGGCAAGGCGCGCGTCGATGCAGACCAGATCGTCGTTCCCGTCGCCGGGCGTGCCGCGCGCATCCGCGGGCTCGACACGGTTGCCGGAGGAACGCTCGTTTCGGTACGGCTCGACGGCGATCTCGCCTATGCGGACGGGCGCATCCTCAGCGACAATCTGCGCCTGCGTTCGCCGCGCATCGATGCCAAGGCCATCATCGTCGCCGACATGAACCGCGGCTTCTACACCGGCGCGATCGACGGGCGGGTCAACGATTACCGGATCGAAAGCGTCGGTATCTTCGATATCGACACCGACGCCGACCTCAAGACGGCGCCCGGCGGCGGTTTCGAAATCGCGGGCAGGGTGCGTGCGCGCTCGACGCGGCTCTTCAATTCGGGCGTGCGCGACTTGCTCGGCGGCAATGCGGTGGCGACCAGCGACGTGCGTTATGGCACCGATGGAGTCGTCCGTTTCGCCAACCTGCGGCTGACGTCGCCGCTGCTGAGAGTCGTCAGCGGGCAGGGAAGCTATGCCCCCGACGGGCGCGTCCAGCTCAGCGCGCGCGCGGATTCGCGCGAATATGGCCCGCTCGGCCTCCAGCTTGCCGGAACGATCAGCGACCCACGCGCGACGCTGACCGCGAAGCGCCCCGGTCTCGGCATCGGTCTCGCCGACCTCGAAGCGCGGATCACGGGAGCGCCGAAGGGTTATCGCCTCGCCGCGAAGGGCACGACCGATTATGGCCCGCTGTCGGCCGATGTCGTGCTGCTCACCGCCGCCGGGCCGCTGACGATCGACGTCGAACGCGCCGATCTGTCGGGCATCGGCATGACGGGCCGCCTCGTCCAGAGCGCGGCGGGACCGTTCACCGGCCAGCTCGACGCGGCAGGGCAGGGACTTGGCGGAATCGTCCGGCTGAGCGCCGACGGCAAATATCAGGCGGCATCGGTCAATATGCGCGCGAACAATGTCGTTCTGCCCGGACCGGCGCGGCTTGCGGTCGGCTCGGCGATCGTCGACGCCGACGTCACCCTCTATGACCAGCCGCGCGTGATCGCCGATATTCAGCTCGCCGACACGCGTATCCGCGAATTCGACATCGCGGTCGGGCGCGTGAAGATCGATTATCGCGATGGCCGCGGCAAGGCGCAGGCGCTTGTCGAGGGGACGAGCGGCGTGCCGTTCCGCATCGCCGCCAATGCGGACCTTCAGCCCGAGCTGTGGCGCGCCTCGGTCCAGGGCCGCGCGACCGGCGTCAATTTCCGGACCGTGTCACCCGCGCGCATCGTACCGGGCAAGGACGGCTATGAACTGTTACCGACGACGATCGACCTCGGACGCGGCAGCAGCGCGCGTGTCGCGGGACGCTTTGGAGAGGGCATCATGCTCCAGAGCCGGCTCGACCGCGTCAACATGGCGCTGCTCAATGCCATCTATCCGGATATGGGGCTGGGCGGCCACGCGACCGGCAGTCTCGACTTCGCGCAGGCGAATGCCGACGCCTTTCCGCGCGCCGATGCCCGGCTGACGATCAACGACTTCACCCGTACCAGCGCCGCATCGGTGAGCCAGCCGGTCGACGTCAACTTCGTCGGCAAACTGCTCCCCGATGGTGGGGAGGCGCGGGCGGTGATGCGCAAGCGCGGCACCGTGATCGGACGCCTGCAAGCCTCGCTGCGGCCGCTCGGGCCAGAGGTCGGCCCGTGGACGACGCGGTTGCAGGCGGCGCCGCTCGGCGGCGGGCTGCGCTACAACGGTCCGGCGGATACGCTCTATTCCTTCTTCGGCCCCGCCGATCAGGGGGTTTCCGGTCCGATCGCCGTTGCCGCCGATTTCAGCTGTCGCGTCGCCGACCCCTGCCTCAACGGCGTCATACGCGGCAAGGACATGGTCTATGAGAACCAGACCTATGGCACGCGGCTGACCAACATGGCGGTCAACGGCCGTTTCACCGGCAACCGTCTCGAAATCGAAGATCTCGCCGCGACCGCGGGTGACGGCACCGTCAAGGCCAAGGGGTTCGTCAGCCTCGCCGCGGCGGACGGCTACCCGATGCATGTCGAGGCGACGCTCGACAATGCGCGTCTCGCGCGCAGCGACAATATCGCGGCGCGGGCGACCGGCAATCTGACGCTCGACAAGGTCGCGGGCCAGACCGCGCTGCTGTCGGGGGATCTGCGCCTCCCCGAAACCCGCTATCGCATCGTACGCGAAGGGGCGGCGAGCGTCCCGGTGCTGACCGGTGTGCGCCGGAAACCGCCGGCGGGCCGGCGCCGTATCAGCGGCGACGGGCTTGCGGCAGCAGGCGGCAGCCTGTTCGACCTGATCCGCCTCGATATCCGCCTGCGCGCGGGCGACGAGGTCTATGTCAGCGGCATGGGACTCGAGTCCGAATGGCAGGCCGACATCACGCTCAAGGGCACGACGCAGGCGCCGCGCGTGACCGGCGACATCGAACTGGTACGCGGTACGCTGGGCTTCGCCGGGCGCTCCTTCGACCTGGAGGAAGGAAAGGTGACCTTCCCGACCGGCGATGCCTATGACCCGTCGATCCAGCTTCTCGCCACCGACACGATCGAGACGGTGACGGTGAACGTCAATGTTTCGGGCCGCGCGATGAATCCGCAGGTGACATTCTCCAGCGTTCCCGGCCTGCCGCAGGACGAAATCCTCTCGCGCATCCTGTTCGGCGACTCGATCACCACGCTGTCGCCTTTGCAGGCCGTCCAGCTCGCGGCTTCGCTCAACACGCTGCGTGGCGGCGGGGGAGGGCTCAGCCCGCTCGGCGCCCTGCGATCGGCGACGGGAATCGACCGGTTGCGCGTGCTCGGCCCCGACGACACCGTCGGGCGCGGCACCGCGCTCGCCGCGGGACAATATATTTCGAAGGACATCTATCTGGAGGTGATCACCGACGCGCGCGGCTATACCGCGACCCAGCTGGAGATCAGCCTGACCCGCGCCCTGTCGCTGCTCAGCCAGGCCGGCGGTTCGGGGCAGTCGAACCTCAGCGTCCGCTATCGCAAGGATTATTGATGGCTCGCGCCCTCGTGATCCTGCCGATCCTTCTGCTCGCGGCCTGCGATCGGGAGCCCGATTTCGACACCCGCTACGACGCGGCCGCCAGCGAAATAGAGGCGCGCGCGAAAGCCATGGATGCCGCCGTGGCGGCATCCGAAAAAGCCGCCCGCGCGGCGGGCGAAACGGAAGGGGGCAGTTCCGCCTTGCCAACCGACGACAAGGCGGCTACCCCGCCGCCGTCATCTGGGGAGTAGCCAGCCGTCGATCCGACGGGCCACCGCGTCAACATACTCGGCCGAGAGGTCGTGGCGCGATGGAAGCGGGACACCGCTTGGGCGAGACCAATGGCATCGACCCCACGTCCGGGCCGGGCGGCGGGGTACGATGACCGTTGGAGTTCGCTGCGCCGCCCGGCCCCGGAGTGTCTTTTCATGGAAGCCCTGTTCACCTCGACCGCAGTGGTCGCGCTGGCCGAGATCGGCGACAAGACCCAGTTTCTCGCCATGCTGCTTGCGACGCGCTTTCGGCGTCCGCTGCCGATCATATTCGGCATCCTGGTCGCGACACTGGCCAATCACGCGCTCGCTGCACTGCTTGGCGCGCAGGCCGCCGCTTTCCTCGACAGTCCGGTCTTTCGCTACGCGGTCGGCTTCTCTTTCATCGCCATGGCGGCGTGGACGCTGATCCCCGACAAGCTCGACGACGAAGAGGCGCCGCGGCCGCGTTTCGGCGCCTTCCTGACGACACTGGTCGCCTTCTTTCTCGTCGAGATGGGGGACAAGACGCAGATTGCCACCATCGCCCTGGGCGCGCGCTTTCACGATGTAGTTAGCGTGACGGCGGGTACGACTCTCGGCATGATGATCGCCAATGTTCCTGCCATCTTCCTCGGCCACGAGCTGCTAAAGCGTATCGACCTCGCCAAGGTGCGGCTGATCGCCGCTGGCCTGTTCCTGATCATAGGACTGTGGGTTCTTGTGCAGACCGCGGGCTGGATCGGCTAACCGCTGTTGCGCGTCGCCAGCATGCGCTCGAACCGCCAGGCCGATGCGCACATGGCGTCGAGTCCGCGGCTGGCTTGCCAGCCCAGTTCGTCGCGCGCCTTGGCCGGGCTCGCGTAGCAGGTCGCCACGTCGCCCGGGCGGCGCGGCGCGATGCGATAGGGGATCGAGACGGCGTTCACACGCTCGAAGCTGCGGATCATGTCGAGGACCGAATAGCCCTGACCGGTGCCGAGGTTCCAGATCGAGAGCGGCCGGTCGATGGTCGTCAACGCTGCCAGCGCTGCGACATGCCCTTCGGCCAGGTCGACGATATGCACATAATCGCGCACGCCGGTGCCGTCGGCGGTATCGTAATCGTCGCCGAACACCGACAGTTCGGGCAGCCGGCCCGCGGCGACGCGACTGATGAAGGGCATCAGATTATTGGGGATGCCGTTCGGATCCTCGCCGATCAGCGCGCTGTCGTGCGCACCGACCGGGTTGAAATATCGCAGCACGCCGATGCGCCAGCCGGGATCGGCGGCGGCGATGTCGCCCAGCATCTCCTCGATCATCAGCTTGGTCCGGCCGTAAGGGTTGGTTGCCGATGTCGGATGGGTCTCGTCGAGCGGCAGATATTGCGGCTGGCCGTACACGGTCGCGCTCGATGAGAAGACGAGGCGGCGGACACCGCATTCGGCCATCGCTTCGACGAGGGCCAGCGTCCCGCGCACATTGTTATCGTAATAGAGAATCGGCTTTTCGACCGATTCCCCGACCGCTTTCAGCCCGGCGAAATGCACGACGGCCTCGATGGCATGATCGGTCAGGGCGCGGCGGACGGCCTCCCGGTCGCGAATGTCGCCGACGACCAGCGGAATGCGCGTGCCGGTGATGCTTTCGACCCGCTCGACGACTTGCGGCCTGCTGTTCGACAGATTGTCGAAACCGACGACCTGATGCCCCGCAGCGATCAAGGCGACCGCGCAATGGCTGCCGATATAGCCCGCGCCGCCCGTCAGAAGAACCTTCATCGCATCTCCATTCGCTCACTGATCCATGGGAACGAAATCCTCTATATTGGTCAAACGCTAATAGGGATTTCCCGTCGCTGGGGAAACTTCCTCATACATCGATGGGAGAAATGCCGGCGTGCCCGTAAAGGATATTGAACAATATTATTGCACGGAGGGTTAGGCCATGATAGCGGGCCGCTCGCTTCGCAGCAAAAGGGTTCCGCCCGCTGCCGGGCGGTGCCGCGAATGGCAACGGGCCCTTAGCTCAGTCGGTAGAGCAACTGACTTTTAATCAGTAGGTCGCTGGTTCGAACCCAGCAGGGCTCACCATAACACTATGACATTAAAAGGTTTTATGGGCACTGCGAGCGAGGCGGTTTTCACCTTTCGCATCTAGGTAACATACAAGGTAACAAGCGGTCGGTCAGACGATCCGTTTCAAAGGGCAAATTTGCCTCTTGATCGGAAGGCCGTAAATCTGCGGAGTTATCGAGGTCGGGCAAATTTGCCCCACCTTCCCTCTATTGAGGGAAACTGTCGCAATTGAGCCAGTATGAACATCGCGCCGATTGACGCTATGCT
Organism: Sphingopyxis sp. 550B; assembly: GCF_057401805.1. Classification (NCBI taxonomy): domain Bacteria; kingdom Pseudomonadati; phylum Pseudomonadota; class Alphaproteobacteria; order Sphingomonadales; family Sphingopyxidaceae; genus Sphingopyxis; species Sphingopyxis sp. 550B. The sequence continues at coordinate 2,778,902 of NZ_CM171610.1, forward strand.
CGGCAACCAGCGCAATTGGAGCGCCCGTCAAACTAACTAAGCGCGCTTGTCCGGTGGCGGTGTGGACGATCAGCAGGGAGCGATTGCGCCTTTCCCATATGGCTGTGACGATGTTATGCGACCCAACCCAGGATGATCTGGGAGACAGCGAGGGTGCAGCAGGGTGATCGAAAAGAGACGCGCTTCAAGGTGATAACCTATCCTGCGATTCGGATCGGCGATCTTCCGTTCGAAAAGATCAATTTGGCCCTTGGGACGGAACTTGAGGCAGGCGAAGTGTGGCTGAGCAAGATCGCCCACCAGCACATCGCCCTCGACCATGCGGCAGACTATCCGTTCATCATGGCATGCCTCGTCGAGATTGTGACCGGCCCTCTTTATGTGGGGCAGGATCCAAAGCACGGTGACAATTTCTATCTGGTGAAGCCCCTACCAGCCGAAGCTCCAAATCCTCATGCCTTGGTTGCGATTGGCTTCCAGCTTAACAGGTTCGGGAGCTACAACGTGCGGACGGCTTACTCGATCAATCAGGAAACGGTAAATCAACGCCGCGCGGCCAACCGATTGCACATCGTCATATGAAAAATGGGGCCGGTTTTACCCGACCCCATTTAGGTAGCTTGAGCGCGTTGCAAAGCGCGATCTCTAGGCCCGAAGCCTCTACTCCGATTGCTCGAAGTGCGTGGGTAGCGGTTCCACCTCTCAAGCTGTCTGGTATCTATGTACAATGCGTGGGCGCATATTTCAACTGGGAGTTGAGAACGCACGTCTCAGTTGATGACCGCTTTAGCCCGGCACGATTAACGTCAGGTATATAGGCCCCATCGCGACAATTAACCGGCACAGCTCCAAACATCACGGAATCTCGAAATATTCAGGCTGGGTCAGTCCTCACCGGCGCGAGCCGCGCGGGCCATCTTGTCGAGCGCGTTGACGGCAGCGACCTTGCCGGCGCGGGCCGCGTCGATGGTGACACGCCTCGAAGAGGAGACCCGGATCGGCAAAGGCGGGACCCTGGCGGCGCAGCTGTCGCGGCTCGACCTGATCGTGCTCGACGAGCTCGGTTATCTGCCGTTCGCCCGCTCGGGAGGGCAGTTGCTGTTCCACCTCATCAGCAAGCTTTATGAGCGGACCAGCGTCATCATCACCACGAACCTCGCCTTCGGCGAATGGCCGACCGTGTTCGGCGATCCCAAGATGACCACGGCGCTGCTCGACCGCGTCACCCACCACTGCGATATCGTCGAGACGGGCAACGACAGCTGGCGCTTCAAAAACCGCAGCTGACAGCCACCTTCGGCGCCTTCAAAAATCTATCTTGCGCTGCGCGCGCCTCCGGTCGGGCTACGCCCGCCCTCCGCCGCACGCAGCGCAAGGCCATCTTCAACAAACCAGCATCATATTATCCGAAAAGGGGGTCCCTCTTCGACGCCGATCGGGGGTCCCTTTTGAACGCCGTTTGACAAATATGCCGGTCGCAACCTGCCGCTGCGCCCGCTGGAACGCCTTGTCCCCCTTCAGCGGAAGGGCATAATCACTTTCGCCGAACAGCACAGCCAGCGGCGCGTAATGCGCGATCAGCCAGTCCTGATCGTGCGCCAGCATCCTGGCGGTCGGGATCAGCAGGCGCGCGCGCCGGTCCAGTGGCGAGACACGGCTTTCGAGGAAATCGGTCTGCACCAGCCTCCCCACGATCTGTTCGATCCGCCGCGGGCTGGCGAGGCCGAACAGCGCCAGCGCCTTTTTGAGGTTGCCGATCGTCGGCCATGTGTCCCGATCGTTCGGACGATATCCGGCCTCCATGCAGATGGCTACGGCAAAGACCACGATCCGCACCGCCTCCATCAGCAATTTGTTGAGGAACGGATCGTCGCCGTAGAGTGCCAGAACCTTGTCGAAATAGGCTCTGCGCGCGTGCGGGAAATCCGGATGGCGAAGGATCGATTCCGCGGACCAATAATCGACCTTGAAATGGGGGTCATGGGTTTTGGTGGAGCTGGCTGCGTTCACGCTCTTACTTTGCGATAATCGACGTCTATTGAGCGAAAAAGCGTGTAGGAACTATGGATTGGAAAATATACGCAAAAATTTCCAGCGCCAGCCCGGCCGGAGTGCGCTAGCGAGCCAGAAGGGAGATACGAGCGGACGGCGACGGTCGATGGAGCGGACCCGCATCGAAGCCATTTCAAGGGGGAAGACCATCATGTCGATGCTGCGTTCGTTTGCGTTTCCACTCCTGCTCAGTGGAACGGCGATGCCGGCGCTCGGCGCGGACTATCAACCCATGTCCGACCGCATCATCGGAGCCATCAGCGTGGCGCCGAAGAGCGCCGCCGAGGTTGCCGCGCAATGCGACACCCGTCTCGATGCGCTGGCGAGCCTGCGCGCGCGTGTCGAGGCGATGCCGCTGTCGACCGAGCCGCTGGATTTGCTTGCCGCCTATGACGACCTCTATAATCTTGCTTTCACCACCGCCTATACCGAACCGGGCGTTATCAAGGACACGAACCCCGATGCGGCGATCCGCAAGGCGGCCGAGGACTGTTTTCAGCGCGCCAGCGCGGTGCTGGTCGATCTGGGCATGTCCCGGCCGATCTATGAACGCCTGCTGACGGTCGGAAAGGCGGATATTTCGCCCGCCCTGCGCTATATGGTGGACCGCCAGCTCGATTCCTATCGCCGCCTGGGCGTCGACAAGGACGCGGCGACGCGGGCGCGCATCGGCGAGCTTCAGAATGGCATCACCGCCGCATCGATCGAGTTCGAGGGGAATATCTCTGCCGACACCCGCACCGTCACGGCGACCCCCGAAGAGCTTGCGGGTATGCCGCAGGACTGGCTAGCGGCGCGTCCGGCCGGCGCGGACGGGTTGGTGCAGATCGGCATGAGCTATCCCGACGTCATGCCGCTGTTGCGCTATGCCGACCGCGTGGACGTGCGGAAGCGCGTGATGACGGCCTTCGCGGACCGCGCCTATCCGGCCAACGACGCGGTGCTGCGGCGGCTCATCGACGATCGGGCCCAATTCGCCGGCCTGCTGGGCTATCGCGATTTCGCGGGCTACGACTTCGCCAATCGCATGGCGGAAAATCCCGGACGAGTGCGATCCTTTCTCGACGAGATCGACCGCGTGGCCCGGCCGATCGGCGAGGCCGAGGCGGGGCGGATGCTGGCCCGGCTGCACAAGGACGATCCGTCACTTGCCTCGCTCGGCTCCTGGAGCAGCAGTTACGCCCTGCGGCTCATCCGCAAGGAGGATTATGCGGTCGATCCGGAGCAGGTCCGTCAATATTTCGCGTTCGACAAGGTGCAGGCCGGCATTTTCGACCTGACGCGGGATTTGTTCGGCGTCGAAATCCGGCCGTGGGCAACCGAGGTCTGGCATCCCGATGTCGGCGCGTTCGAAATGGTGCAGGACGGGGCGGTGATCGGCCGCTTCTACCTCGACATGCATCCGCGCGACGGCAAGTTCACCCATGCCCAGATGGCTCCGCTGCGATTCGGCATCAAAAATCGCGTGCTGCCCGCCGCGGTGCTGGAGCTTAACGTGCCGAACGGGCTGATGGAGCATAGCGACGTCGTCACTTTCCTCCACGAATTCGGGCATCTGCTGCACTGGATCTTCGCCGGCGGGCAGGATTATGCGGCGCAAAATCCGATGGAGCTGGAGAATGACGTCATCGAGGCGCCATCGCAGCTGCTCGAGGAATGGGTGTGGGATTACGACACGTTGAAGCGGTTCGCGACCAACGCGGCGGGCGAACCGATCCCGGCCGCTCTGGTGGAGAAGATGAACGTCAGCCGCCGTTTTGGGGAAGCGTTCGGGACGATGATGCAGCTCGGCTATGCCGGCGCCTCGCTCGCTTTCTATTCGGGCGTTCCCAAGGATCGCGATCTGGCCGCGGTCTATGACGCGGCCTATAATCGCTACGCTCTCGCTCCCGATCCCGAAGGCACGCATGGCTATGCCGCTTTCGGCCATCTCACCGGCTACGGCGCCTCCTATTACACCTATCAATGGTCCAAGGCGCTTTCGAGCGACCTGCTGAGCGAGTTCCGCAAACATGGCCTGCGCGATCCGGCCACGGCGAAGCGCTACCGCGATCTCATCCTCGCCCCCGGCGGGTCGGCTTCGATGAATCAACTCGCCAGGAATTTCCTTGGCCGCGATTGGACGGTGGACGCCTATCGGGCGGAACTGCAACTGGCCAGATAGCGGACACGCCGACCGCCGGGTTCAGGCTTTGGGGCGCGGCTGAAGGACCGCGTCCCGGCGCTTTTCGGGGCGGATGTAGATCGAGCTGATATCGGGTGACGCGGCCTTCAGTTCGGCCTCGATCTCCTCGATCAGGCGCTCGCCGTCTCCCATCGTCAGCGCATCCTCGAAATCGGCGCTGACCGCCACGAAGATCGAATCGGGCGCCGTGTGGATGGTGCGGACATGGTTGACGGCGCTGATCTCGCGCCGCCGCTCGACGATCCGCCAGATCATCGCGATCCGCGCCGGATCGGCCGCTTCACCGATCAGAAGCTCCTTCGATTCGCGCGCGAGCAGCGCGGCGACCGCCGCCAGGATCAGGCCGATCAGGATCGAGGCTACCCCGTCGATCCGCGCGTCGCCCGTCGCATGACTCAGCCAGACGCCGGCCACCGCGATGACCAGCCCGGCCAGCGCCGCGCTATCCTCGAACAGCACGATGAAGCCGGCGGGGTCCTTCGACCGCCGGATCGCCTGCCACCAGCCCAGCCCATTGCGGCCGGCGTCGAACTGGCGCACCGCAATCGTCCACGATGCCCCTTCGAGCAGGAAGGCGATCCCGAGGACGATATAGTTGATCGTCGGATCGCGCAGCGGTTCGGGCGCGGCGATATGCGTCCAGCCCTCATAGATCGAAATGCCCGCACCGACCGCGAAGATCAGGATCGCGACGACGAACGCCCAGAAATAGAGTTCGCGGCCATAGCCGAAGGGATGTTGATCGTCGGGCGCCTGCTTCGCCCGCGCCTGGCCGTAAAGGAGCAGAAGCTGGTTCCCGCTGTCGACGAGCGAGTGCACTCCTTCGGACAGCATCGACGACGAACCGCTGATCGCCGCCGCGAAGAACTTCGCGGCGGCGATGCCGAGGTTGGCGAACAATGCCCCGTAAAGGACGATGTTCGCCTTGATGTGCCCGATGCGCGGACCGTCGGCCATGGCGGTGGATTACGGCAAGGCGTAGGCGACGACCTCGTCGCCGATCGGCGTCTCCATGAAATGGTGGCCGCCGGCGTAGATCACGACATATTGCCGACCGTTCGCCTCATAGGTCATCGGAGTCGCCTGCCCGCCCGCGGGCAGCACGTCGGACCAGACGGTCTTGCCGGTGGCGAGATCGATCGCACGGATCAGATTGTCGGTCGCGGCGGCGATGAAGATCAGCCCGCTCGCGGTGACCACCGCTCCGCCGTTGTTCGGCGTCCCGATCGTTACCGGCAGCATCGACGGGATGCCGAACGGCCCGTTGGTGCGCGCGGTGCCCAGCGGGCGGTCCCAGATCGTCTTGCCGGTCGCGATATCGATCGCGCGGATGCCGCCATAGGGCGGCTGCTTGCACAGCATGCCGGTGAAGGGCAGGCGCCAGCCCGCATTGACGTCGATCGCATAGGGCGTACCGGCCTGCGGGTCGCCCGCGCCTTCGGGGCCGCCGATCTCGCCGCGGGCCTGGTCGCGCGGTGCCCAGCCCTTCCGGTCGGCCTCGGCGCGGGGGACGAGGCGGACATAGTTGGGCATGTCGTTATAGTTGGCGACGATCACGCCGCGCACCGGATCGACCGCGACGCCGCCCCAGTCGGTGCCGCCGTTATACCCCGGATATTCGATCGAGCGGCCGTTGCTCGTCGGCGGGGTGAAGAAACCCTTGTAGCTCGCCTTGCGGAACTGGATGCGGCAGATCATCTGGTCGATCGGCGACATGCCCCACATGTCGCGCTCGGTCAGGTCCGGCTTGCGCAGCGTATGCCACAGCGACACGATCTGCGTCGGCGACCGCTCGGCGGGCTCGACCCCGCCGCCGGGCGCCTTGATCGTGCCGACCGGGGTCAACGGCTGGCCGGTGCGCCGGTCGAGTACATAGACGTCGCCCTGCTTCGACGGCAGAACCAGCGCGGGGACCGTCCCGCCCGCGCTCCGATAGTCGATCAGCGTCGCCTGCGCCCCGAAATCATAGTCCCAGACGTCCTTTTTCACCGCCTGAAAGCGCCAGCGCGGCTTGCCCGTCGTCACGTCGAGCGCGACGAGCGAGGTCGCATAGTCGTTCTCGGCCGGGCGGCGCAGGCTCGAATAATAATCGGCGGCGGCATTGCCCATCGGCAGGTAGACGAGGCCGAGCTGCTCGTCGCCCGATGCGATCGTCCACATGTTCGGCGTGCCGCGCGCCCATGTCTGTCCCGGCGGAGGATAGCCGTCCCAGTCGGGGTGCATCATGTCCCACGCCCATTGGAGCTTGCCGGTCACCGCGTCGAAGCCGCGGATCACGCCCGATGGCGCCCAGCGGTCCTGCCCGTCGAGCACCTGGTGCCCGGTCACCACCACGCCGCGCACGATGGTCGGCGGCGAGTTGATCGAGACATAGCCCGGCGGCGTGTCGCCCATGCCGATCTTGGTATCGACCTGGCCGTTGGCGCCGAAATCCTGACACGGCCGCCCCGTAGCGGCGTCGAGCGCGAACAGCCGCGCGTCGAGCGTGCCGAAGATGATCCGCCGCGCACACGCCTGTTCGGCGGCGGCGCCGGGCACGGCATAATAGCTCACGCCGCGGCAGGCGGCGGTATAGGGGATCGCATCGTCGGATACCTTGGGGTCGAACCGCCAGCGCTGCTTGCCGGTCGCGGGGTCGAGCGACAGGACGATGTTCTTCGGCGTGCAGACATACAGGCTGTCGCCGACCTTCAGCGGCGTATTCTCCGCGCCATAGGTGCCGCGCACGCGCTTCGACGAGGGCAGGTCGCCGGTATGGATCGTCCACGCGCGCTTCAGCTTGCCGACATTGGCCGGGGTGATCTGGGCCAGCGGCGAATAGCGCCGCGCGCTGTAGGTACCGCCATAGGCGGGCCAGTCGGTACCGGCCTGCATCGGCGCGGGATCGGCCATCGCCCAGCGCGGGCTGGGAAGCGGCTGCAGCGGCCGCGCGGTGTTGAGCCAGCCGAGCATCGCGCCGCCCGCCGCGCAGAGCAGAACGGCTACGGCGCTGCTTGCCAGCGCGAGCCGCCAGCGGTGCGGGCGGACCGACAGCGCGGCCATCGCGAACAGGACGAGGACCAGCAGCACGACCGGCGCGACGACCCGCGGCACCAGCGCCCACCCATTGCCCCCGACCTCCCAGAAGGCCCAGAGCAGGGTGAAGAAGACGACGGCGACATAGATCCAGCCGCCGAGCAACCGCCCGCGCATCAGCAGCAGGCCCGCGGCGAGCATCGCGACGCCGGTCACCAGATAATAGGCCGATCCGCCGAGCGCGGCGAGCCAGACGCCGCCGATCAGCAGGACCAGCGCGATGACCGCGACGATCAGCCCGGCGATCAGGGTCAGGAGCGGAGCGGGGAACATCTGGCGTAGCCGATTCATCGCCATATCCTTCACTGTCGGGGCGGATGCGCCCTGCGGTGCAACGCACTGCGCCGACGAACGATGCATCGCTGGCTCGAGATTTGCCTCGGGAATGGAGCATCGCGGCAGGCTCGGCCGATCCGCGATGGAGCTAGCGGTCGATCACCGATACCGGTCGCGCGAACGGATCGCCGCGCAGCGAGCTGCCCGCCGTCTCGGGCATGAAGCGCAGCGCCACGAGGCCGATCAGGCACGACAGGATCATGTAATAGGCGGGCATGAGCTGGTCGCCCGTCCAGCCGATCAGCGCGCTGCCGATCGCCGGCGCGGTGCCGCCGAAGATCGAGGTCGAGACATTATAGGCGATCGCGAAGCCCGCGAAGCGCACCGGGGTCGGGAACAGCGCGGGGAAGGTGGCCGAGATGGTCGCGAGCTGCGGGACGTAGAGCAGGCCGAGCAGGATGAAGGCGATGGTGGCACCCGCGAGGCCGGTGCCCATCAGCATGTAGAGCGGCACCACGCCGACCAGCAGGCCGATCAGCGAGGCGCGCCACATCGGCCGCCGCCCGACGCGATCCGACAGCGCGCCGGCGAAGGGCAGGAACAGCATCATGAAGAACATGCCGACGATCGGCACGATCAGCGCCTCGTCGGGCGACAGGCCGATGCGCCGCTGGAGATAGGTGGGCATATAGCTGAGCAGCGTATAGTTGACGACGTTCAGCGCGACGACGAGCCCACCGACGACGAGCAGCGGGCGCCAGTGATCGCGCATCAGCGTGCCGAGCCCGGGGGCTTGCCGGGCTTCGGCAACGACGCATTCCTCCAGGAAGATCGGCGTGTCTTCCATCCGCGAGCGCAGATAGGTGCCGATCAGCCCCAGGGGCGCGGCGATCAGGAAGGGGATGCGCCAGCCCCAGTCGTGCATCGCCGCGTCGCCGAGCGTCAGCGAGAAGATCAGCATCAGCGAAGCGCCGAGCGAGAAGCCCGCGAGCGTGCCGAATTCGAGGAAGCTGCCGAAGAAGCCGCGGCGGTCGTCGGGTGCATATTCGGCCATGAAGGTCGCCGCGCCGCCATATTCGCCGCCGGTCGAAAAGCCCTGGATCATGCGCAGGACGATCAGCAGCGTCGGCGCCCAGAAGCCGATGCGGTCATAGGATGGGATCAGCCCGACGCACAGCGTTGCGCCCGCCATCAGCAGGATAGTGAGCGCGAGCACCGACTTGCGCCCGATCCGGTCGCCGAGCGGCCCCCAGAACAGGCCGCCCAGCGGCCGCACGAGAAAGGAGATGGCGAAGGTCGCGAGCGCGAACAATATCGCCTCGTCGGTATCGCCCGGGAACAGCGCCGCCGAGATATAGGTGACGCCATAGGCATAGATGCCGTAGTCGAACCACTCGGTCGCATTGCCCAGCGCCGAAGCGGCGATCGCGCGGCGCAGCGTCGAGGGGTCGGCGCTGGACGGCGCGCAGGAGGGTTGCGCGAGGGTTTGCGTGGTCATGTCATCACCTGTTGTTGCGGGTCGGCGGCGGGATCGAGCAGCGCGGCGGTCGGGGTCGTGCGCGGCAATATCTGGAAATCCTGCTGCGCCTCGCCCGGCACCGCGTCGGTCACCACGAGGCGCCAGAGGCCAAAGACGAGCATCGCGCCGGCCGCGAACGCGATGAAGAGAAAGAGGCCGCCTGCTCCGGCAAGCGTCATCGCCGCCGCGCCGCCGATCGGGCCGAGCGCGGCGCCGACCGAGTAGAGGAGCACGAGCTGCCCGCTCGCGGTCACGCGCTCCGACGGCAGCAGCCGGTCGTTCGCATGCGCGACGCTGAGCGGATAGAGCGCGAAACCGAGCCCGCCGAAGGCGAAGCCGAGCGCGAGCAGCAGCGTGCCCGACGGCTGCATCGCCAGCGCGACGCTGACCGCCAGCGTCAGCGCGAAGCCGCCGACGATCACGCGGCGGCGGTCGTAGCGGTCGGACAGGTGCCCGAGCGGCCATTGCAACGCCACCCCGCCGAGGATCACGACCATCATGAAGGTCGCGGTCGCTGCGAGGCTGAGCCCGAGCCGCCGCGCATAGATGGCGGCGAGGCCGTAGAAGGCGCCGAGCAGCAGTCCGGTGATCCCGGCGCCGACGACGCCGAGCGGCGAGGCGGCGAACAGGCGGCGGAGCGGCAGCGAGGCGGCTTCCGTCAGCGCCGGGGCGGTGCTGCGCGTCAGGCAGATCGGGATGATCGCGAGCGAGATCAGGATCGAGGCGAGTTCGAACGGCACCTGCGGCGCCGTGCTGCCCGAACGGAGCAGCAACTGGCCGATCGCCTGCCCCGAATAGAGGGCGACCATGTAGGACGCGAGCACCGTGCCGCGCGTATCGGGCTCGGCGCGGTCGTTGAGCCAGCTTTCGAGGCAGACGAAGACCCCCGCGACGCAGACGCCGTCGACCAGCCGCAACGCGCCCCACAGCAGGGGATGCTGGACCAGCGCATAGGCAAGGGTGCTGGCCGAAAGCAGCGCGACGAACGCCGCAAAGGACCGGATATGCCCCACCCCCCGCACCACGCCCCCGGCGCGCAGCGCACCGATCACCAGCCCGCCGAAATAGGCGGTCGCGACGAGGCCGATGACCATCGTTCCGCTACCCTCGCGTTCGAGCCGCAGGCCGATCAGCGTCGACAGGAAGCCGCTGCCCGCCATCATCATGAAGATGGCGATCAGCAGGCTGCGGACCGGGCGGATCGAGTCGAGCATGGGCGGCGCGTCAAGCGGCGCGCCGATCTTCCGCCGGCGCCGCCTCGTCCTCGACCAGCGCCCCATCCTCGACCAACACCTTGTGCAGCGCGCGCACCGCGGTATCGAAATCGCGCGGCGCGACGAGGAACTGCACGTCGACGTTGCGGATCTGGTGCTGCATCGCGATCATCGGCACCCCCGCCGCGTCGAGCGCGCGCAGCGCCTCGGTAACGAGGCCGGGGCGCGAAATGTCGCTGCCGATCACCGACACCATCGCGACCGGCTGCGCGGTGATCGATGCGTCGGGATATTGGTCCTGCAATTCGGCGGCCGCCCGGTTCACCGCGGCGGCATTCGCCGACAGATAATGGGTGATGGTGTTGGCGTTCGACGATTTGCTGACGATCCACAGCTTGTGGCGGGTCAGCGCGGCAAGGATCGCGGCATCATACCCCTTCACCCCGACCATGTCCTGCTCGAAGAATTGCAGCGCCTGCATCTGGCGCAGCCCGGTGACGATCTCGACCCGCGGGACGTCGGAGACATAGTCGCCGGTGACGAGCGTCCCCGCATCCTCGCGGTCGAAACTGTTGCGGACGCGCAGCGGAATGCCCGACTGGCGCAGTCCGCGGCCCGCACCCGGATGGATCGCCTCCATGCCCAGATTGGCGAGCTGGTCGGCGACGTCGTAATTGGTGCGCCCGATCTTGCGCGCCCGCCGCTCGCCGACCAGCTTCGGGTCGGCGCTCGACAGGTGAAACTCCTTGTGGATGATCGCCTCGCGCGCGCCGGTCAGCACCGCGATGCGCGAAAAGGTCATTTCAGTGTAGCCGCGCGCATAGCGCCGCACCATGCCGCCCTCGCAGCCGGCATAGCCGGTGACGATCGGCAGGGTGGTGCGAAGGTCGATCGCGGCGAACGCCTCTTCGATCCGCGCGTCGAGGCTGCGCACGTCGTCCTCGTCCCACAGCGTCAGGTCGACGAAGCGCGCGTTGACGTCCCGGTCGCGGAGCAACAGCGCGGTGCTGTGCGCGCTGTGTGCCTCGCCGATCCCGGCGAGCAGTTCGCGCACCGTCACGAACTGGTCCTTCAGGCTGAATCGCCCATGGCTGCGCAGCCGCGCGAGATCGTCGAGGCAGGCGGCGACGGCATCGACCCGCGCATCGACAAAGCGGTCGGCTTCGGCACGGCTTTCAGGCCGCGCGAACATCTCCGCATTGCGCGCGCGCATCGCCGCCCGCACCCGCTCCATCGCCGCGCGCCACGCCCCGGCATCGTCGTCGTCGACGAAATGGCCATAGACGCCGGGTTCGCCGCTCTTCTTGTTCTCGAGCAGCAGGTCGGTCATCCCGGCATAGGCGGAGACGACGAAGATGCGGCTATAGAGGTCGCCGCCCGAACACCCCGCGATCAGCACATTGTCGAACAGGGTCGCGGTCGCGGCCATCGAGGTGCCGCCGACCTTCTCGACGCTATGATGCCCCCTCATGCCGGCACCGCTTCGACGAGCGGGCCCGACGCGACCGTCAGCGGCTCGGGCTCGCCGCGATGGGCCAGGAACCAAGGCCGCGGTTTGTCGACACCGAACGGCTGTTCCAGCCGGTTGCTAACCGCATTATAGACGAGGAAGGCGTTGGCGCGGGGGAAGGGCGTGATGTTGCCGTTCGATCCGTGCATCAGGTTGCAGTCGAACAGGATGACGGTGCCGGGCTTGCCGGTCGGCGCGACGATGCCATGATCGTGCGCCAGTTCGGCGAGGTGATCCTCGTCGGGAACGCCATATTCCTGTTTCCTGAGCGAACTCAGATAATGGTCTTCGGGCGTCTCGCCGACGCAGGTCAGATAGGATCGGTGCGACCCCGGAATGACCATCAGCGGTCCGTTGTGCGGCGTGTTCTCGGCAAGCAGCACCGACATCGACAGCGCGCGCATCCGCGGCATGCCGTCCTCGACATGCCATGTCTCGAAATCGCTGTGCCAATAGAATTCCTTGCCCTTGAAACCCGGTTTGTAGTTGAGGCGCGACTGGTGGATGTAAACCTCGTCGCCGAGCAGGAAGCGCGCTACGTCGGCGAGCCGCGCGTCGGACGCGAGCCGCGCCATCGCGTCGCTCTGGCGGTGAATCTCGAAGATCGAGCGGATTTCACGGCTCTGCGGCTCGGCGACGATCGTCTCCGCGTCGAGCGCGGCGGGATCGGCGAGCAGCTTGCTCGCCGCCCCCTGCAGATGCGCGACCTCGGCGTCCGAGAAGACGCCTTTGAGGACGAGATAGCCGTCGCGGTCGAATTGCGTAGCCTGCGCCTCGCTGATCGGTGCATCCGGGTTCCAGTCGCCATGGACGACGGGGTCGAGACGCGGTAGCAGTTCGGCGCTTGCCGCGTGCCGCGATGGGTAGAGGTCTTTCACGGAATGTCCCCCTGCTGATGATGGATGGATTCAGTCGGCGGAGACGAGATCGGCCTCGGCCGGATAGGCACCGTTCTCGTCATGCACTTCCTTGCCGGTGACCGGCGGGTTGAAGACGCACGCGGTCAATATGTCGGTCTCGGGCCGCACGACGTGCCGGTCATGGTCGTTGAGCGCATACATGACGCCGGGCTGCAGCCTGTGGATTTCGCCGGTCGCGAGATCCTCGATCGTCCCGGTGCCCTTGAGGACGAGCACGGCTTCGAGGTGGTTTTGATAGTGCATCTTCAATTCCTCGCCGGCGAACATCGTCGTGACGTGGAAGGAAAAGCCCATATCGTCGTCCTTGAGCAGCAGGCGGGCGCTGACCCAGCCGTTCGAGCGGACGTTGCGATCCGATTTGCGGATATCGCCGAGATTGCGGATGAGCATGGATGTGTCTCCTGTTGATGAGGCCTATTCGGCGGCGACGGCGAAATCGTCGGCCATCGCCTCGCGCAGGCTCGTTTCGAGAATGTCGAGGCCGCCCGCGAGCAGCGCGTCGTCGATGATAAGCGGGGCGAGGATCTTGATGACCTCGCCGTGCGCGCCGCTGGTCTCGATGATCAGACCTGCATCGAAACAGGCGGCGGTCACCGCGTCGGCAAGCTCGCCCGATCCGACATTGATGCCGCGCATCATGCCGCGACCGCGGGTCTCGAAGCCATGCTCGGCGGCCATCGCATCGAGCCGCGCCGCGAGCAGGTCGCCGCGTCGCGCGATATCCGCCGTGAAGGCCCCGTCGCTCCAGAAATGGCGCAGTGCGGCGGTGGCGGTGACGAAGGCGTGGTTGTTGCCGCGAAAGGTGCCGTTATGCTCGCCCGGCGACCATTGGTCGAATTCGGGCCGGAACAGCGTCAGCGCAAAGGGCAGCCCCATGCCCGACAGCGACTTGGCCTGGGTGACGATGTCGGGCGTGAAACCCATCCCTTCAAAGCTGAAGAAGGAGCCGGTTCGCCCGCAGCCGGCCTGGATATCGTCGACGATCAGCAGCGCGCCATGCGCTTTCGCCAGCGCGGCGATGCGGCGCAGCCATTCAGGCGATGCGGTGTTGAGGCCGCCTTCGCCCTGCACCGTTTCGACGAGGATCGCGGCGGGGGCGTCGAGGCCGCTCGACGGGTCGGCGAGCCGCTGCGCGAGCAGGTCGGCGGTATCGACTTCGGGCCCGTGATAGCCGTCATAGGGTTCGTGGCTGACATGGGACAGCGGCACGCCCGCGCCGCCGCGCTTCGCGGCATTGCCGGTGCAGGCGAGCGCGCCCAGCGTCATGCCGTGAAAGCCGTTGGTGAAGGCGATGACCATCTCGCGCGCCGTGACCTTGCGCGCGAGCTTGATCGCCGCTTCGACCGCGTTGGTGCCGGTCGGGCCCGTGAACATCGCGCGATAGTCGAGCCCGCGCGGCTTCAGGATCAGCGCCTCATAGGTTTCGAGGAAGGCCGCCTTCGCGTCGGTATGAAGGTCGAGGCCGTGAGCGATGCCGTCGCCGCCGATATAGTCGAGCAGCGCCTGCTTCAGGATCGGATGGTTGTGTCCATAGTTGAGCGTCGAGCAGCCCGACAGGAAATCGAGATAGCGGCCGCCGCGATTGTCGTGCATCCACACGCCCGCCGCCTTGCCGAACTGGCGCGGCATCGACCGGGCATAGCTGCGGACCCCCGATTCACGGCGCTCATAGATGCTCCTGTCCGGAATCGCGCCGGACGGTTGAGGTGTCATGGTCATGGTTATCCCTGTGCTTGCTGAAACTTGCTGCGATCGATCGGGCCGATGCGGGCCTGATATTCGGTGGCGTGCGCACCGGCGAAATGGGTCTTGTTGTCGAACAGGACGCTACGCTCGAACGGCGCGTCCCAGGCGCGCGCGAGGCCGCGAAAGAGCGCCCACGAGGCATCATTGTCGTCGGTGACGGTCGTCGTCAGATGCGTTGCATCCTGCTGCGCGGGACGGGCGAACAATGCCCCGATCATCCGACTGGCGAGTCCTTTCCCGCGCCCCTCGACCGCGACCGCCACCTGCCACACGAAAAAGGCGTGCGGGTCGGACGGCGGGCGGTGGCCGGACACCCAGCCGACGATCCGGCCGTCCTTTTCCGCCACGATGCACTGATCGGCGAAATGTGCGCACTGGATGAGGTTGCAATAGGCGGAATTGCGATCGAGTGGCGGGCAGCGCGCGATCAGGGCGGTGATCGCCGGTCCGTCTTCGGCAACCGGTCTGCGCAGTTGCAGACCCGGCATCGATGCCGGCGCCGCGTCCGACACAGGCCTCAAGGGCAAGGATTCATTATTCTGGCGTTGATCCAGTATCGTTCATCTCCTGAAATATATTTCGGAGTCGCATGAAAAATTGCGAGTGGGGATGTGCAAAAACATACGCATTATTGAGAAGCGATCAACCCCTGCGGGGAAAAATGGTTCATAAAGCGAAATATATTTACCCGCATTCATCGGGAAGAATGGGATTGGTGCCGCCCCTCCGTGCCGCTAACAGGGGCGCATGCAGACCGAGATTGCGAATGCGACCCTGAAGGCCTTGCGGCGTATCCTGCGCGCGACCGATCGTGGGAGCCGCAAGCTGGCAGCGGCGACCGGCCTGACCCCGTCGCAACTGCTCGTCCTGCGCGAGGTCGAGGCGCGGGAAGAGGTCACGCCGGGAACGATCGCCCAGCGGCTCCAGTTCAGCCACGCCACGATCACGGCCATCACCGACCGGCTCGTCGCCCTCGGCCTCGTGACGCGGCGGCGCAGCGAGCGGGACAAGCGGCAGATATTCCTGGATGCGACCACGGAGGGCCGGCAGCGGCTCGCCGATGCGCCGGATGCGCTGCAGGAAATCTTCGCGCACCGCTTCGCCGCGCTGCCGTCGTGGGAACAGGCGATGATCCTCGCGAGCACCGAACGGCTGGCGGCGCTTCTGGGCGCCGCGGATATCGACGCCGCGCCGTTGCTCGACACCGGGCTGATCGACCGGGAGGGAACCGGCGCTCCGTAGATCGGGCGCGAGCCGATGGAATAACCGGGCCGCTACAGGCGTATGCCTGGCATGTCCGGCATTTTATCACGTTCCTCTCCCTTGCTTGTCCAGCCCCGGTCCACGCGGACCGCCCCCTTGCGGATCGCCTTGTTCTCCGGAAATTATGATTGCGTTCGCGATGGCGCCAACCGCGCGCTGAACCGTCTGGTGGACCATCTTCTGCACCAGGCGGGCGCGCAGGTGCGCATCTATTCGCCGACGGCCCCGCAAAAGGCTTTCGCTTCGGTCGGCGACGTCGTGTCGGTCCGCTCGGCCTGCATTCCCGGGCGCCCCGAATATCGGCTCGCGCTCGGCTTCACGCGCGCGGCGCGCTCGGACATGGAGGCTTTTGCGCCCGACATCGTCCACCTGTCCGCGCCCGACATTCTCGGTCGGCAGGCCCAGAAATATGCGCGGGCCGCCGGTATCCCGCTGGTGGCGAGCCTGCACACCCGGTTCGAAACCTATCTCGACTATTATCGCCTCGGCTTCCTGCGGCGGCCCGTCGTCGATTATCTGGCGCGCTTCTACGGCGACAGCGATCACATCCTCGCGCCGACGCCGCCGATCCGCGACGAGATGGCCAGCCGCTTCGGCGATCGGAAGGTCTCGATATGGTCGCGCGGGGTCGACCGCGCGATGTTTCATCCGGCGCTGCGGAGCGAGGCGCTGCGTGCCCGGCTGGGCTACAAGCCGGACGAGATCGTGCCGCTGTTCTTCGGCCGGCTGGTGCTCGAAAAGGGGCTCGGCCTGTTCGCCGAGACGATCGCCCGCCTGCGGTCGCAGGGGTTGGCGGTGCGCCCGATGATCGTCGGCGACGGTCCGGCGCGCGACTGGATCGCGCGCCGTTTGCCCAACGCGACCTTCATGGGCTTGCTCGAAGGAAGCGAACTGGGCCAGGCGGTGGCGAGCGCCGATCTTCTCATCAACCCCAGCGTCACCGAAGCCTTCGGAAACGTCAATCTGGAGGCGATGGCGTCCGGCCTCGGCGTGGTGTCGGCCGATGTCGCGAGCGCGTCGGCGCTGATCGATCACGAACGGACCGGCCTGCTAGTGCCGGCGCGCGACGCCGGGGCCTATGCGGCCGCGGCGGCGCGGCTCATCGGCGAGCCGGCCCGCCTTCGCCTGCTGGGCCGCGCGGCGAGCGACGCGGCCGACCGCTTCCGCTGGGACGAGATACTGGCGGAGGTCGCGCGCGTCTATGAGCGCGTCGCGCGCCGCGAATCCGTTCCGACCTTGGCGAAAGTCGCCTGACGATGGCGAAACCGGTGCTTTTGGTGCATATGAGCCCGCGATGACCGATCGCCATGAAGACGACGATATCGCCGGCGAGCTGGCTGCGATGCGACGCTATGCTCGCGCGCTGGCGCGCGATCACCACGACGCCGACGACGTGGTGCAGGACGCCGTCGTTCGCGCGATCGAGCGCGATGCTGGTTACAAGCGGGGCCGGAGCCGCCAGCGCTGGCTGCTCGCGATCGTTCACAACGTCTTCGTTTCCGGGCTCCGGCGGCGGGCGGCCGAGCGACGGCGCGACGACCGCTTCGCCGAGACGCTGGTCGCCCATTCGGACGCGGCGCAGGAACATCACGCCCGGCTAACTGATATCGCGCGCTGCTTCGCGGCGCTGCCCGAGCATCAGCGCGCGGTGCTGCACCTGACCGCGGTCGAGGGACTGAGCTATCAGGAATGCGCCGACCTGCTGGATGTTCCGGTCGGGACGGTGATGTCGCGGCTCGCCCGGGCGCGCACGGCGCTTCGCGAACTGGACGAGCAGCCGGTCCCGACGACCGCGCTGCGCATCGTGGGAGGGCGGGGTGACTGACGGACCGAGCGATATGGAGATCGATGCCTATATCGACGGCGAGCTCGATGTCGAAGGCCGTTTCGCGGTCGAGGACTATCTGCGCCGCCATCCCGAAAAGGCAGCGGCGGTTCTGGGCGACATGGGGCGACGCAGCGCGTTGCAACTCCTCGCGCGCGGCCGGCAGCCGGTGCCGGCGCATCTGATCGAGGCGGCGCGTTCGCTTTCCTCCGCAGCACCCGTGCGGCGCCGGCTCTGGGCGCCGCTGGGCGGGCTGGCGGCCGCGGGAATGGCGGCGCTGGTGCTGACGATCGTCATCCGCACGCCGCCTGCCTATGTCGACGATGCGTTGACTTCGCACCGCGTCGCTCTTTTGCGCGCGGCGATGGATTCGCAGGTCGAGGCGCCGCGCTTCAACGCGCAGGAAATCCGCCGCGCGACCAACATCGCCGTGCCTGCGGTGCCGGAGGACTGGACGGTCACCGACGTGCAGCTCTTTCCGACGGAGCGGGGCCCGGCGCTGCTGATGGCGGTGCAGACGCAGGAGGGCGACCGGCTTTCCATCTTCCTACAGCGCCGGAAGAATGGCGCGCCCGAACAGCCCGACGCGATCCGCGAGGGCGCGCAGTCGGTAGCCTACTGGCGGCGCGGTGACATGTCCTACGCGCTGGTCGGCGAAAGCGAACCCGGCGAGATGGACGCGAGGGCGGAAGTGCTTGCACGCACATGGTCCTGATGCGGTATAGGGCGGCCGTATGGATCGATTGTTCAGGCTCTTCTTCTGGCTGGCGCTGCTCGTCACGCTCTGGTTCGCATGGTCTCCGCAACCCCCCATGCTGATCGAAAGCGACAAATCGCAGCATATGCTGGCTTTCGTGGTGCTGACCCTGCTGTTCTTCCTGGCCTATCCCGCCGTCCGCTGGTTCTGGATCCTCGCGGCGCTGGCGGCGCTTGGCGCGTTGATCGAGTTCGTGCAGTCGGTGCCGACGCTGCACCGCGACGGCGACATCGGCGACTGGTATGCCGACCTCGCCGCCATCGCGCTGACGATTGCGCTTTGCGTCGCGGTTCGGAAATTCGCCCGAAGGGAACGGGCGGGATAAAGCCGTCTACGAGGGCGGCCGACACCGGAACGCCCGCGCCGCAAGGGCGTTGGGAAACACATGTCGGTCAGGATCGGAACGGCGGGCTGGAGCATCGCGGCGCGTTATGCCGATGGCTTTCCGCACGAAGGCTTCGCGCTCGAACGCTATGCCGCGCGGCTTTCGTGCGTGGAGGTCAATTCATCCTTCTACCGATCCCACCGTCCCGAGACATGGTCGCGATGGGGCGCCATCGTGCCGCACGATTTCCGCTTTTCGGTCAAGGTGCCCCGCACGATCACCCATGAAAGGGCGCTGGCCGATTGCGGCGACCCGATCGCGAAGCTGCTCGACGAGATGGCCGGTCTTGGCGATAAGCTGGGCGTGCTGCTCGTTCAGTTGCCGCCGAAGCTCGTCTTCGATTCCGCTATTGCCGAAACCTTCTTTCACCAGCTTACCGCCGCGTCGGCGGCTCGCGTGGTGTGCGAACCACGGCATGCAAGCTGGTTCGCGGCCGAGGCCGACGACCTGCTCGCCAGCCTGCGGATCGCGCGGGTTGCCGCCGATCCAGCCCGGGTTCCTGCGGCGGCAATGCCCGGCGGATGGCGCGGCTTTTCCTATTGGCGGCTGCACGGGTCGCCCGTCGTCTATCATTCGCCCTATGGGGCCGAGCGGCTGAAATCCTATGGCGCGCAGATCGCGCAGGCGGAATCGGCGGCGCCGGCGTGGTGCATCTTCGACAATACGGCGTCCTTTGCTGCTCTGGGCGATGCGCTCGCGCTCGACGATCTGCTTTCGAACGATGGCGCGCAGCGCGAGGCCGACGGGTTCGCGCCGCGCGTCGGTCCCTAACCTTTGTTATGGAAGCCGTTGCGGGCGGCTCATATCGTCCTTGCAGCCCACAGGCATGGAAAATGGAGTCGCGACATGGGAGCCAAAGCCGATCACGACCTGTGGGGACAGGCGCTCGCGTTCGAAAGCCGCTATGGCGACGAGGCGCCGCGGATCATCGCCGGCAAGATCGCGCAGTTCAAGGCATCCGGCGAAGTGGCCGAAGCCGATTTCTGGGCCCAGGTTGCCGAGTGCCTGACCGATCTGCACGCGATCCGCTATCAGGGATATGGAACCCCCAGGGATGTGTCGCTGGACCCGGCTGTCGTCGCATCCGTCTCGAACGGCTCGCCTTCCGGAACCTAGGTCTGCGACCTAGACCTCCGACCGTCCACCGGCCTCGTGCGCCGCGGCCTTGCGGTCGATGGGCCTCGGGCGTTCGAGTCTTCGCAGCAATTGGCGGATGCTTCGCTGCGCCAGCGGATGGCGCCAGCGCGGCGCGATCGTCGTCAGGGGGCGCAGCACGAAAAGGCGCCGGGCCATCTCCGGATGGGGGATGGTCAGCGCCGCGTCGCTCCACGCCCCGCCCGACCAGAGCAGGATATCGAGGTCGAGCGTCCGCGCGCTCCAGCGCTGGCCCTTGCGGCGCCCGAAGGCCGCCTCGATCGCCTTCAGTCGATCGAGCATTTCGGGCGGGCTGAGCGGCGACGCGACGAGCGCGACGGCATTGGCGTAGCGCCGCCGCGACGGGCCGAGCGGTGCGCTGGCGATGATCGGACTCGCGTCGACCGGCTCGATCCCGACGCTCTCCATCGCGGCGAGCGCGGCCAGCAGCACTCGCCGCGGATCGCCATGGCGCGCATGGCGACGGTTCGACCCGAGCCCGATGGCATAGAGCGCCAGCGGCTCGGGAACATGGGATGGCGCGTCGCGCATGCGGCGGCGCCTATCGCAAGCGGCCGGCGATTGTAAGCCCGGCGTGCAATCCTTGGCGCACCCTATCCGAGTCACCGTCCCGTTCGTGTCGAGCGAAGTCGAAACACCTAATCGGTGTAGCGCAAGGCCGATGGGTGTCTCGACTTCGCTCGACACGAACGGATTGAGATGGGCGCCGTTTAGCGGAGGGCGGATACGGATCCTGAGCAGGTTGGTGAAGATTCTTTTCCGGCAAGGAACAACCGTTCCCCGGCGAAAGCCGGGGTCCACGCGCGGCAGCGCTGTGCCATCTGGGCCCCGGCTTTCGCCGGGGAACAGACCTTATCTGCCTGATGGGCGCATATAGGCCAAGCAAGCTCAGGATGAGGAAAAGAGAAACCGCGCCGAAACCGTATCCCCACAGATTCTAAACGAGCGGGCGGAACTCCTCGACCACCGCGCGATAGAGCGCGCGCTTGAACGGGACGATCAGCCTTTCGAGCTCGTCGAGTTCTGCCCAGCGCCACGCGCGGAATTCCTGATGGGGGGTGACGATATGGACGTCGGCATCCTCGCCCATGAAGCGCATCAGGAACCAGTTCTGGCGCTGCCCGCGATAGCGGCCGCCCCACACCGTGCCGATCAGATCGTCGGGAAGGTCGTAGAGATGCTCGGTCCGGCTGCGCGCGATGATGTCGACCAGCCCCGCGTGGACGCCCGTTTCCTCCTCCAGCTCGCGCAGCGCCGCGGCTTCGGCATCCTCGCCGGGGTCGATGCCGCCCTGCGGCATCTGCCAGGCGTCGGCGCTCGAATCGAGTCGCTGGCCGACGAAGATGCGGCCGGTCCGATTGGCGAGCATCACCCCCGCGCAGGGGCGATAGGGCAGGGCGCCGGCGTCGCTCATGCCGTCTGTTCGGCCACGATCGCCTTGAGGACGGTCAGGTTGCCGCGAATATCGTCCCTGGCGCTCGGAACGCCCTGCGAAAGGCAGATATAGCCGTGGATGGTGCCCGCCGCCTCGCGATAGGTCGTGGGCACGCCCGCCTCGATCAGCTTGGCGGCATAGGCACGGCCCTGGTCGCGCAGCGGGTCGAGGCCCGCGGTGACGAGCAGCGTCGGCGGCAGGCCTTCGGCAGGGAAGTTCAGCGGCGCGGCGCGGTAATCGTCCTCGACCCACTGATACTGGTCGCCGAACCAGGTCATGCCGGCTTCGGTCAGCAAATGGCCTTCCTTGAAATCGCGGTAGCTCTGCCAGTCGTTGTGGGTCGACACGGCCGGATAGATGGGATGGATGGCGATCACCGGTTTCGACGCCGGCCGGTCGCGCAGCGACAGCGCCGTGACGATGGTCAGGTTGCCGCCCGCGCTGTCGCCCGACAGGACCAGGCCGGTGCAGGGAAAATTGTCGGCGACCCAGCGTGTCGCGGCTTCGCAATCCTCGGGCGCGGCGGGGAAGGGGTGTTCCGGAGCTAGGCGGTAATCGACCGCGATCACCGGCATGTCGAGGATGCGCGCCGCCTCCGCGCAATAGGGATCGTGGGTTTCGAGATCGCCGATCACGAAGCCGCCGCCGTGATAGAAGACCATCACCGGCCCCGCTTCGCGGTCGGGGCGTTCGTCGTAGATGCGGATCGGAATCGCGCCTGCCGGCCCCGGGATGGTGCGATCCTCGACCTTGGCGATGGCGCCGCGCGGGACGTCGGCAAGCTGCCCCATCGCGCGCATCATCCCGCGCGCGCCCTCCGGCGGCAGTTCCTCCATCTTCGGGCCCTCCTGCGCGTTCAGGAAGGCGAGAAAACCCGCCACATCGGGGCGGACATAGGGGGTGGTGCCGTCGGTCATCCTGTCGATCCCTTGCTGTTGTCTGCGCAAGCTATTCGGCATCGCCGCGGATAATTCAATGGCATTTGACAACTGGTTTTGGAATGGCGGGTGCGCGGCTGCTTGGCCGCCGACAATTTTTTCTCAATTGCGGCTTGGCGCGGACGAGCCTAGGCCGAATCACGGTTCGCAGGTTTTGAAGGCAGAAGATAGAATGGCGACAGCGGTAGCGGACGAGGCGGCAGCACCCGAGTCCTCCCTTTCCGATGCGGTGGTGGTGCGTTTCGCGGGCGACTCGGGCGACGGCATGCAGCTTACCGGGGGCCAGTTCACGCTTTCGACCGCGCTGGCCGGAAACGATCTGGCGACCTTCCCCGACTTTCCCGCCGAGATTCGCGCGCCGCAGGGCACGCTGTTCGGCGTTTCGGCTTTCCAGATCAATTTCGGGTCGAGCGAGATCACGACCGCGGGCGACGCGCCCGACGTGCTCGTCGCGATGAACCCCGCGGCGCTCAAGACCAATGTCCCCCAGCTCAAGCCCGGCGGGCTGATCATAGCCGACGAGGGCGAGTTCAACGACCGCAACCTCGCCAAGGCGAAATATGACGCGAACCCGCTCGAGGACGGCAGCCTCGCCAAGTGGCAGCTCCTCAAGCTCAACATCAGCCAGGCGACGATGGACGCGGTCAAGCCCTTCGGGCTCGGCAACAAGGAAGCGCTGCGCTGCAAGAACATGTGGACGCTGGGGCTGGCGCTCTGGATGTTCGACCGCGACCGCCAGCCGCTGATCGAATGGCTGAAGGCGAAGTTCGCCAAGGACCCCAATCTCGCCGACGCCAATATCGCGGCGCTCAATGCGGGCCACGCCTTCGGCGAGACGGCCGAGCTGTCGGGGCCGCTCAAGCAGCATCACGTCGCGCCGGCGCCCGTAGCACCGGGCCTTTATCGCACGCTGACGGGGGCCGAGGCGATCGCGCTCGGCCTCGTTGCGGGCGCGCAGCTTGCGAAGCTGCCGATGTTCTTCGGCGGCTATCCGATCACGCCTGCGTCGGCGATCCTCCACCATCTGTCGCGGCTCAAGGAATATGACGTCACGACCTTTCAGGCCGAGGACGAAATCGCCGCCATCTGCTCGGCGATCGGCGCCAGCTATGGCGGTTCGCTCGGCGTGACCAGTTCGTCGGGGCCGGGCATCGCGCTCAAGGGCGAGGCGATGGGGCTCGCGATCATGACCGAGCTGCCGCTGGTCATCGTCAACTCGCAGCGCGGCGGCCCCTCGACCGGCCTGCCGACCAAGACCGAGCAGTCGGACCTCTATCAGGCGGTCTATGGCCGCAACGGCGATGCGCCGATGCCGGTAATCGCCGCGCGCTCGCCGGGCGACGCCTTCGAATGCGCGATCGAGGCTTGCCGCATCGCGACGCAATATATGACGCCCGTGATGCTGCTGACCGACGGCTACATCGCCAATGCCGCCGAACCGTGGAAGGTCCCCGACCTGACCGCTTATGAGGCGTTCCCGGTCGAGTTCCTGACCGAAGTGCCGGAGGGCGGCTTCAAGCCCTATGGACGCGACGAAAAGCTGGCGCGCCCGTGGGTGAAGCCGGGAACGCCCGGTTTGCTCCACCGCATCGGCGGGATCGAGAAGGAGGTCGACACCGGCCACCTCAACTATCAGCCCGCCAACCATCAGGCGATGACCGACCTGCGCAAGATGAAGATCGACGGGATCAAGGTTCCCGACCAGATCGTCGAACTCGGCGCCGAGGGCGGCCGGCTCGCGGTCGTCGGCTGGGGATCGACCTATGGCCCGATCCACCAGGCGGTGCGCCGCAAGCGCGCCGAAGGAGCGGACGTCAGCCACATCCATATCCGCCACATCTGGCCGCTGCCCGCCAATCTGGGCGCGCTGCTCAAGAGCTACGACCGGGTCATCGTGCCGGAGATGAACACGGGCCAGCTCAAGACGGTGCTCCGCGACCAGTATCTGGTCGACGCGAAACCGGTGAACAAGGTTTCGGGCCAGCCCTTCCGCATCGCCGAGATCGAAGCCGCCATCGAGGAGGCGCTGGGCTGACGCGAAAGCGTCGTTGCCCCGAGAGGAAACAGCATGAACGAGATGACCACCATCGCCCGCACCACGACGCTCAAGGACTGGGAGACCGATCAGGAGGTCCGCTGGTGCCCCGGCTGCGGCGACTATGCGATCCTGAAGGCGGTGCAGCGCACGCTGCCCGACATCGGCGCGGTGCCGGAAAATACGGTGTTCATCAGCGGCATCGGCTGTTCGTCGCGCTTTCCCTATTATGTCGAAAGCTATGGTTTCCACACGATCCACGGCCGCGCGCCGGCGTTCGCGACGGGGCTGAAGCTCGCCAATCCGGACCTCGACGTGTGGATCATCACCGGCGACGGCGACGGGCTGTCGATCGGCGGCAACCACACGATGCACGTCATCCGCCGCAATCTCGACTGCCAGATCATGTTGTTCAACAACGAGATCTATGGCCTGACCAAGGGACAATATTCGCCGACGAGCCGCGTCGGGACGAACAGTCCCTCGACCCCCTTCGGTTCGATCGACCGCCCGGCGCAGCCCTGTGCCTTCGCGCTCGGCGCGGGGGCGCGCTTCGTCGCGCGCGGCTTCGACGTGTCGAAGGAGCTGCCGAACGTGCTGAAGGCCGCGCACGCCCACAAGGGCGCCGCCTTTATCGAGATTTTCCAGAACTGTATCGTCTATAACAAGGACGTGTTCGAGGATTTCGCCGCGCCCAAGGGGGCGGAGGACCGCCAGCTCTGGCTGAAGCATGGCGAGCCGATGCTGTTCGCCAAGGGCGCCAAGGGGATTGCGCTCGACCATGCGGCGCTGACGCTCAAGGTCGTCGACGTGGTCGACGGCGACTGGCAGGCGGCGGGCGTAATCGTCCACGACGTCACCAACCGCAGCGTCGCGCACATGCTGGTCGAGATGCGCTTCGGCGAGTTCCCGATGGCGCTCGGCGTCCTCTACGACGACCCGCGCCCGACCTTCGAGGCCGATGTCTGGCGCCAAAATGAGGCCGCCGCCGCAGGCAAGACGGCCGACCTCCAGGGGCTGCTCAAGAAGGGGCAGACCTGGACGGTGAAGGAAGGCGGACCCGACCTTTAGGGTTCCGCCGTGCGCGCGGAGCCGGGCCCTGACGTCATGGCGCCGCGCGACAGGCGATTGTCTTGCGCGCCGCTTTGCGGCACACAAGGTCTATGAACACGCATGTCAGGAAGGCGCGCGGCGAGAGGCTGCTGGGGGCGGAGCGTTCGTTCCGCTCCGGCGGGCTCGTGCCGCGACTGATCCGGCACGCGCCGGCCGCCTTCTTCCACCGCCAGCTCGACCGCATCGACGCGGGGCTCGACCATGGCGCGATCGAGGGGCATCTGCCCGACGGCAGCGTCCGCATGCTGGGCGGCCGCGGCAAGGGACCGGTCGCGGTCGTCCATGTGCAGAGCTGGTCCGCGCTGGTGCGTCTCGCGCTCTCGGGCTCGGTGGGCTGGTATCGCGCATGGGATCGCGGTGAATGGTCGTCGGTCGACCCGGTGCCGCTGTTCGACCTGTTCATGCGCAACGCGGAATCGCTGGGCCGGGCGGCGCGCGCGCGCGGACCATGGCGCTGGATCAACCGAGCCGCGCATTTCCTCAACCGCAACAGCCGCAGCGGCGCGCGGCGCAACATCCTCGCGCATTACGATCTCGGCAATGATTTCTACCGCCTGTGGCTCGACGCTGGCCTGAACTATTCGAGCGCGCTGTTTGCCGATGCCGCGCAGACGCTGGAGGAGGCGCAGGCGGCGAAGGTCGATGCGATCCTCGACCGGCTCGACCTGCGGTCGGGCAGCCGCCTGCTCGAGATCGGCTGCGGCTGGGGCGCGCTGGCCGAGCGCGCGGTCGAGCGGCACGACGTCCTCTACACCGGCATCACGCTGTCGCCGGCGCAGGCGGAGGTCGCCGCCGCGCGGCTCGCCGCGGTCGACCTGTCGGACCGCTCGCGCATCGCCCTGTGCGACTATCGCGACATGACCGGCGCGTTCGATGCGATCGCGAGCGTCGAGATGGTCGAGGCGGTGGGGCAGGCCTATTGGCCCGCCTATCTTGACACGATCGCGCGGCTGCTGCGGCCCGGGGGGAAGGCGGCGATCCAGTATATCGCGATCAACGACGCGCTGTTCGCGCGCTATGCCGCGAGCAGCGATTTCATCCAGGCCCACATCTTTCCCGGCGGCTGCCTGATCTCGGAAAGCCGCTTCCAGGCACTCGCCGAAGCGCGCGAGCTCGCGTGGCGCGACGTCCGGCGGTTCGGCGGCGACTATGCCGAAACGCTGCGCGAATGGCGCGCGCGCTTCGACGCGGCGGTCGGCGACGGGCGCCTGCCCGCCGGTTTCGACGACCGCTTCGTCGGCCTGTGGCGCTATTATCTGCAATATTGCGAGGGCGGTTTCCGTGGCGGCGGCATCGACGTCGCGCAGGTCACGCTCGAAAAGGCGGGCTGAAAAACAGGAAGAAGGGGAGACAGATTTGCGACGATTTGCAATGGCGGCGCTGCTTTGCGCCGCGGCGGCCGTGGGGAGTGCCCCCGCATCGGCCCAGACGACAACCCAATTGCCGGAGGATCTGAACGTGCTGTTTTGGAGCCAGGACCAGCGTGACCTCGCTTTTCGCACGATGGAGACGGTCCCGAAGGTGGTCGTCCACACGGTCGAGGCGGGTGGCCCGGTCCACCCGCTGCCGCAGGGCGCGCCGGTCGACCTCGGCATCGACGTCGATGCCTATATGGCGGGGCAGCGCAACGCCGGGCTGATCATCGTTCAGGATGGGAAGATACGCCTCGAGAAATATGCGCTCGGCTATGTCCCCGATGGGCGCTGGACAAGCTTTTCGGTGGCCAAGAGCTTCACCTCGACGCTGGTTGGCGCCGCGGTGAAGGACGGCTTCATCAAGAGCCTCGACGACAAGGTCACCGCCTATATCCCGGGGCTGAAAGGTTCGGCCTATGACGACGTCAGTGTCCGCCAGTTGCTGACGATGACGTCGGGCGTCCAATGGAACGAGGATTATACCGATCCCAAATCCGACGTCGCGCAGTTCAACCTGCAACAGCCGGTCCCGGGTGAGGATATAACGGTCAGCTATATGAAGACCTTGCCGCGCGAAGCGCCCGCGGGGTCGAAGTGGGTCTACAAGACCGGCGAGACCAATCTGATCGGGGTGCTCGTATCGAGCGCGAC
Source organism: Sphingopyxis sp. 550B (assembly GCF_057401805.1). Classification (NCBI taxonomy): domain Bacteria; kingdom Pseudomonadati; phylum Pseudomonadota; class Alphaproteobacteria; order Sphingomonadales; family Sphingopyxidaceae; genus Sphingopyxis; species Sphingopyxis sp. 550B. The sequence continues at coordinate 2,806,371 of NZ_CM171610.1, forward strand.
CGGCAAGACGCTGTCCGCCTATCTGTCCGAAAAGGTCTGGCGGCCGTTCGGGATGGAGCAGAACGCCGTGTGGATGCTCGGCCCGACGGGGCACGAGATCAGCGGCTGCTGCCTGTCGGCGAGCCTGCGCGACTATGCGCGCTTCGGCGAGTTCATCCTCGGCGGCGGCGTCGCGGGCGGGCAGACGGTGCTGCCCGACGACTGGCTTGCCGCGGCGACGACGAAGCAGGCCGATATCGACATGCCGGGGCGCGGCTATGGCTATCAATGGTGGACCAACGACGACGGCAGCTTCGCCGCGCAGGGCATCTTCGGCCAGGGCATCTTCATCGACCCGAAGCGGCGGCTGGTGATCGCGTCGAACGGCAACTGGCCGACCGCGACCGACCCCGAGGGCGTCGGCGCGGCGCGCGAGGCTTTCTACAAGCAGGTGCAGGCGGCGGTGGACCGGGAAGGCCAATAGCCATCCCGCGAAAATCACGTTGCCAGCGAAAACCGGGACCTTCATCAGCATCCCCGCGAAGGCGCGGATACTTCTCCGTCATTGCGAGCGGAGCGAAGCAATCCAGAGTGGCGTAAACCGCCCTGGATTGCTTCGCTCTGCTCGCAATGACGATTCCTTCCAAGGCGTCATGCTGTATTCCCGGCGCTCACCGGGCCGCGGATCAGGGCGCCGCGACGGCGGTGGCGCGCTGCGCTGCCCATGCGGCGGCGAGCGGGATCAGGATGCCGAGCAGTATGATCCACCAGGCGTCGGCGAGCGTGACCGCGCGATAGACGCCGGCGCCGATCACAGCGCCCGCGACGATCCATCCCGCGCCCGTGCCGCCCGACACGCGCATCGCGACCCAGCCGCCGGCGAAGGTGCCGACGAACCAGCCGACGAGCAGCGCGACGGTCGAACCGACCGGGATCAGCACTTCGCCGGTCTGCGGATCATAGACATCGGGCGACAATTCGCTGCCCGCATATTGGGCGAGCCAGATCAGGCCGAAGGCGATGACGATGCCGGCCACGGCCGCGATCGCCGAACGCAGGATGTTGCTGCTCATTCCCGATGCCTTTGCGAATTGGTCCTGTCGAGCAAGCCTGTTGCCACAGGAAAGCAAAGATCGCGTTAAGCCTCTTCCATCACCTTGGGAAGCGCATGATAGGCGGTGCTGTCGAAGCCCTCGACCATCAACTGCGCGACATATTCGCCGACCGCCGCCGGGTCCTTGATGCTCTGCGGGTCCTCGCCGGGATAGGCGCGGGCGCGCATCTGGGTGCGCGTGCCGCCGGGGTCGAGGATCGCCGTGCGCACGGTCGAGATGTTGCGCATTTCGGCGCCATAGCAGGTCACCAGCGTCTCGAACGCCGCCTTGGACGCCGCATAGGCGCCCCAATAGGCGCGCGGATTCCGCGCGACGCCGGTCGACAGCGCGAGCAGGCGGCCGTTCGCCGACCGCCGCAGCAACGGGTCGAAATTGGCGATCAGTGCCTGCTGTGCGATCAGGTTCAGCGTCAGCAGCCGGTTGAATTCCTTGCCGTCGATCGCGGCGACGGGGGTCAATGTGCCGAGCATCGCGGCGTTCATCACCAGCATGTCGATCTGCTGCCAGCGCTCGGCCATCGCGCTCGCCAGCCGCGCGATGCTGTCGCCGTCGGTCAGGTCGAGCGGCGCGATCGTCGCGCTGCCGCCCGCGGCATGGATGCGATCCTCCAGTTCCTCGAGCCCGCCCGCGGTGCGCGCGGTGATCACGACATGCGCGCCGCGCTGCGCGAGCGAATAGGCGATCGCCTCGCCGATGCCGCGGCTCGCGCCGGTGACGAGCGCGACCTGCCCCGCCAGTTCTTCGGATGTTTTGGTCATTTCGTCAGACAACCCGCTCGGCAAGCAGTGAAAATTGATCTTCCAGGCTGTTCTCGTCGAAGTCGGTCAGCGTGGTCGGATAGTCGCCGGTGAAGCAGGCGTCGCAATATTGCGGGCAGGCATCGGTGCGCCGCGCTTCGCCGAGCGCGCGATACAGGCCGTCGATGGTCAGAAAGGCGAGGCTGTCGGCATTGATGAAATTCGCCATCTGTCCGACCGTCATCTGCGCGGCGAGCAGCTTCGCGCGCTCGGGCGTGTCGACGCCATAGAAGCAGCTGTGCGAGGTCGGCGGGCTCGCGATGCGCATATGAACCTCGGCGGCGCCGGCATCGCGCATCATCTGCACGATCTTGAGGCTGGTGGTGCCGCGCACGATCGAATCGTCGATCAGCACGACCCGCTTGCCGTTGATCAGCGCCCGGTTGGCATTGTGCTTCAGCTTGACGCCGAGGTGACGGACCTTGTCGCTCGGCTGGATGAAGGTGCGCCCGACATAGTGCGATCGGATGATGCCGAGCTCGAAGGGAATGCCCGATTCCTGCGCATAGCCGATCGCGGCGGGCGTGCCCGAATCGGGGACGGGGATGACGAGGTCGGCATCGACCGGATTCTCGCGCGCCAGTTCCGCGCCGATCGCCTTGCGCACCGAATAGACGCTGGTGCCGTCGACGATCGAGTCGGGACGCGAGAAATAGACATATTCGAAGATGCAGGGCCGCGCCGGATGGCTGGCGAAGGGGTGGTGCGAGATGAGTTCGCCGTCGCGTACGATCACCAGTTCGCCCGGTTCGACCGTGCGGACGAATTCGGCGCCGACCACGTCGAGCGCCACCGTTTCCGACGCGAAGATATAGGCGTCGTTCAGCCGGCCGATGACGAGCGGCCGAATGCCGAGTGGATCGCGGCACCCGATCATGCCTTCCGCGGTCAGCACGATCAGCGAATAGGCGCCCTCGACCTGCTTCAGCGCGTCGATGAAGCGGTCGAGCAGGGTGCGATAGCTCGACGTGGCGACGAGGTGGATGATCACCTCCGTGTCGCTGGTCGACTGGAAGATGGCACCGCGCCGCACGAGCTGTTTGCGCAGCGCCATGGCGTTGGAGATATTGCCGTTGTGCGCGATCGCGAAGCCGCCGGTGGCCAGCTCCGCGAACAGCGGCTGGACGTTGCGCAGCGCCGTCTCGCCCGTCGTCGAATAGCGGACATGGCCGATCGCCGCGGCGCCCGAAAGCTGGCGGATGATGTCGTCGCGGTCGAAATTGCCCGCGACATGGCCCATCGCACGGTGGGTATGGAAATCGCGGCCGTCGAAGGCGGTGATGCCGGCGGCTTCCTGTCCGCGATGCTGCAGCGCGTGCAGGCCGAGCGCGGCGACCGCGGCGGCGCTGTCAGCGCCATGGATGCCAAAGACGCCGCACTCCTCGCGGAGCTTGTCGTCGTCGAAAGGGTGGGTCGTCAGCATGTCAATCCGGGGGCAGGGGGCTGGGACTGCCGCGCATATAGGAGCGGCAATGGCAAATGTCGCCCCCTCATTTCGCCTTCCGGTCGCCCGGACGGGCCGCGGTGGGGTGACAGCCCCGCCGATCCTGCTCTAAAGCGCCGTTTCATGGACCCGTCCCGCGATACAACCGACCGTTTCCTGCCGCGCTTCGACGCCGCAGGCCTCCTGACCGCGATCGTCGTCGATGCCGATCGTTCGACCTTGCTGATGGTCGCGCATATGAACGAGGAAGCGATCGCGCGGACGCGCGCGACCGGACAGGCGCATTTCTGGTCGCGGTCGCGGCAGGCGCTCTGGCGCAAGGGCGAAACCTCGGGCAACGGGCTGACCGTCGTCGAGATGCGTGTCGATTGCGATCAGGATGCGCTGCTGCTTCGCGTGCGTCCGGCGGGACCCGCGTGCCACACCGGGCGCCGGTCGTGCTTCTATCGCCGGGTCGAGGCCGACGGCGGCCTGACCTTTCTGGACGACGATGCGCAGGGCTGACGGCCTGCTGTTCGGCGCGCTGGCGTTGCTTGCCGGATGCGGCTCGCCGCCGCCGGGGGACGGGGAGGCCGCGATCGACACGCGAAACCCGCTCGAACGCGCGGCGCGCGAACGCGGTATCGTCCGGGCCGAGGCGAGCGAGCCCACCGGCGTGTTCGAGCGCGCCCACGATCTGGGCCGCGACGCGATGTGCGTGGTGCCCGACGGACCGGGGCGGTGGCGGTTCGCGCTGACCGCCGCCTTCGGTCCGGGCCTTTCCTGCACGACAAAGGGAACGCTCGTGCGCGCAGCGGAAGGCGAGGGGCGGTGGCGCCTGTCGTTCGCCGGGACGCCGGGGTGCGACGTGGCGGTGCGCGAAGAGGACGACGAGCTTGCCCTTCCGGGGCGCCTGCCGCCGCAATGCGCCAACCTCTGCCCCGAGCGCGCTTCGCTCGCCGGCCTCCGCCTGCCGCGCGCGAGTTGGTCGGAAGAGGATGCGAGACGCTTGCAGATCGCCGGAAAAGACGGCAACAGGTTCCGGCCGTGCGATCGCTGACTCGCGGGCTTTCCACCCGACCTGCTGCCCTTGACGTTCACGTCAACGGAAACTAGTCTTGGCCGCATGACCGAAGAATACGGCCACGCCCATATCGACACGCCCGATCATCTGGGGCGTGAGCAATATAGCATTACCGATCTTTCCACCGAATTCGGCGTGACCGCGCGCGCGCTGCGCTTTTACGAGGACGAAGGACTCATCAGTCCGTCGCGCAAGGGGCTGTCGCGCATCTATTCGAAGCGCGACCGCGCGCGGCTGGCGTGGATTTTGCGCGCCAAGCGCACCGGCTTCAGCCTCGCCGACATCCGCGAGATGATCGACCTCTACGACGTCGGCGACGGCCGGAGGCTGCAGCGGCAGGTGACGATCGAGAAATGCCAGGAGCGCATCTCGCTGTTGCGTCGTCAGCGCGACGATATCGACAGCGCGGTCGAGGAGTTGACGCGCTTCATCGATACGGTGAAAAAGGTCGATCAAGGCGAAAAGGCCGACTGAAACCCTCCCCGGGACGGACATTGTTGCCAACCTGACTTTCGGAAAGATGACCCATGCCCGTCTATCGCGCCCCCGTGAAGGATTCGCTGTTCCTGTTGAATGAGGTGCTCGGCATCGAACGCTATGCCGGGCTTCCCGGTTTCGCCAACGCGACCCCCGACATGGTCGAAGCGGTGCTGACCGAGGCCGGACGATTCTGCGAGGAAGTGCTTTTCCCGATCAACTATTCGGGCGATCAGCAGGGTTGTACCCACCACGAGGACGGCAGCGTGACGACGCCCGAAGGGTTCAAGGACGCGTACAAGGCCTATTGCGAGGCGGGCTGGACGCTGCTGACTCAGCCGGAGGCGTTCGGCGGGCAGGGGCTTCCCCACGTCGTCGGCTTTCCGGTCGAGGAATATCGCATGGCGGCGAACCAGGCCTTCGCCATGTATCCGGGGCTGACGCAGGCGGCGGTTGCGGCGATCCTCGTCAAGGGATCGGATGAGCAGAAGGCCGTCTATGTCCCGAAGATGATCTCGGGCGAGTGGGGCGGGACCATGAACTTGACCGAGCCGCATTGCGGTACCGACCTCGGCCTGATCCGCACCCGCGCGGTGCCGAATGGCGACGGCAGCTACGGCATCACCGGGACCAAGATCTTCATCTCGTCGGGCGAGCACGACCTGACCGACAATATCGTCCACCTCGTCCTCGCCAAGACCCCCGACGCGCCCGACAGCGTCAAGGGCATCTCGCTGTTCATCGTGCCCAAGTTCCTCGTCGATGAGGACGGTTCGCTGGGCGAGCGCAACACGCTGTCGTGCGGTTCGATCGAACACAAGATGGGCATCCACGCCAACGCGACCTGCGTGATGAACTACGACGGCGCGAAGGGCTGGATGGTCGGCGAAGAGAACAAGGGGCTCGCCGCGATGTTCGTGATGATGAACGCGGCGCGCCTCGGCGTCGGCATCCAGGGACTGGGACAGGCCGACATCGCGTTCCAGAACGCCGTGCAATATGCGCAGGACCGGCGCCAGGGCCGCGCGCTCACCGGCCCGCAGGACCCGCAGGAAAAGGCCGATCCGCTGTTCGTCCATCCCGACGTGCGCCGCATGCTGATGGACGGCAAGGCGGTGGTCGAGGGCCTGCGCGCGCTCTGCCTGTGGGGCGCCCTGCAGGTTGATCTGTCGCACGCCGCCGAGAGCGAGGAGGAGCGCCAGCAGGCCGACGACCTGATCAGTCTGCTGACCCCGGTGATCAAGGGCTATGGCACCGACAAGGGATTCGACGTCGCGGTCAACGCGCAGCAGGTGTTCGGCGGGCACGGCTACATCGAGGAACAGGGCATGTCCCAATATGTCCGCGATGCCCGCATCACGATGATCTACGAAGGCGCCAACGGGGTGCAGGCGATGGACCTCGTCGGCCGCAAGCTCGCGCAGAACGGCGGGCGCGCCATCCAGGCTTTCTTCGCCATCGTCGACGCCGAATGTGCCGCCGCGAAAGATAAGCCCGCCTTTGCCGATCTCGCCGGGCGCCTAGAGAAGGCGAATGGCGAACTCAAGGCCGCGACGATGTGGTTCATGCAGAACGGCATGGCCAACCCGAACAATGTCGGCGCGGGCGCGCATCACTATATGCACATCATGGGGATCGTCGCGCTGGGGCTGATGTGGCTGCGCATCGCCGAGGCGGCGCAGAAGGCGCTGGACGAAGGCCGCGGCGATGCCGCCTTCCTCGAAGCCAAGCTGGTCACGGCGCGCCATTTCGGCGAACGTTTCATCCCCGACGCAGGCGCGCTGCGCAGCAAGATCGAGGCAGGCAGCGAAGCGATGATGGCGTTGACGCCGGAGCAGTTCGTCGGGGCCTGACGATGCGCGCGCGCAACCATTGCCGCCGTCGTGCGTGGCGATGGCGATGAGCGCGGCTGACCTGACCCCGATCGTCGCCGAGGGGCGCAATTGCTGGCGCGTCGCGCGGGCGCGCAGGGCGCGGATGATCGTCGACGCCGCCGATTATTACGCCTTGCTCGCGCGGCTGATGGCCGATGCGAAGGAGCGCATCCTGCTGATCGGCTGGGATTTCGACCCGCGGATCGCGCTGACCCCCGATGCCGACGGCAGCGGTGAGGCGCTCGGCCATTACATGCTGCGGCTGGCGAAAAACTGCCCCGACCGCGACATCGACATATTGCGCTGGAATTTCGGCGGCCTCAAGCAGCTCGCGATGCCGAGCATCGTCACGATGGTGCTGCGCTGGAAGGTCACGCGATCAATCAGCTTCCGGCTCGACAGCGCGCACCCCGTGGGATGCAGCCATCATCAGAAAGTCGCGGTGTTCGACGATCATCTCGCGGTGTGCGGCGGCATCGATGTCGGCGCACGGCGCTGGGACACGCGCGCGCATGCCGACGCCGACCCGCACCGCACGACACCCGACGGCAAGCCCTATATGCCCTGGCACGATTCGACGATGATCCTCGCCGGCCCCGTCGGCGAGGCGCTGGCCGAACTCGGCAACGAACGCTGGCAGCGCGCGACGAACAAGCCGCTACGCGACCTGAGCGGCGCGGGCGAGCCGTGGCCCGAGGGGCTGGAGCCCGATTTCCGCGACGTCGATGTCGCCATCTCGCGCACCCGCGCCGAATATGACGGCTATCCCGAGATACGCGAGATCGACCAGCTCTATCTCGACCTCATCGCGGGTGCGAAGCGCTTCATCTATTTCGAGAATCAATATTTCACCTGCGGCAAGATCGCCGCCGCAATCGCCGAACGGTTGAACGAGGACGACCCGCCCGAATTCGTGCTGGTGATGCCGAAACAGGCCGACGGCTGGCTCGAACAGATGGCGATGGACGCCGCGCGCGCGAAGCTGGTGCGCGAGATCGCCAAGGCGAAGCACGGCGACCGGCTGCGCATCTATGTTCCGCATACCGTGGGCGGCGATCCCATCTATGTCCATGCCAAGACCGCGATCGTCGACGACCGGCTGATCCGTGTCGGATCGGCCAACCTCAACAATCGCTCGATGGGGCTCGACAGCGAATGCGACGTGACGATCGACGCCGCGCTACCCGCCAATCGCGACGTCGGGCCGACGATCCGGCGCCTGCGCGAATCGCTGATCGCCGAGCATCTGGGCGTCGAACGCGACGACGTCGCGCGCGCCTTCGACCGCACCGGATCGTTGATCGAGACCGTCGAGGCGCTGCGCGGCGACGGCCGCTCGCTCGAATGGCTCGACCTGATCGCGCCCGGCCCGCTCGACGAATATATCGCCGAGAACGAATTGCTCGACCCGACGAGCCCCGACGCCATGTTCGAAAGCCTGACCGAGCGCGGCCTCCGCAAAAGCTGGCACCGCGGCAAGGCGTGGATGAAGCGCCACCGGCCGTTCAAATAGACGATCGTCATTGCGAGACGAAGCAAACTCCCCTCGGTCGGCACGCTTCCGGCTTTCCGTCACCCTGAACTTGTTTGGCGTACATATCCTTCAGATAGAGGTGCTCCCTCCGCGTAAGGGCTTGTTCCCCGGCGAAAGCCGGGGCCCACGCGGGGCAGCGCCATGCCATCTAGGCCCCGGCTTTCGCCGGGGAACGGCACCTGTCCAAAAGGGGCGCCGGGCGAGAACGCGGGCCATGGATGCCGAAACAAGTTCAGCAGGACGAAGCTTAGGATAGCCGCGGTTCCTGCCCCCTCGCTTCGCGATGAAGGAAAGCCGTGGGTCAGTCGGCCAGCGACAGGATATGCCGCGCCTGTTTCAGGTGCGGCGCGTCGACCATCTTGCCGTCCAGTTGCAGCACGCCCGCGCCGGGATTGGCCGCGAAGGCATCGACGATCGCCTGCGCGCGCGCGACTTCGTCGGCGGAAGGGGTGAAGGCGGCGTTGATCGGCGCCACCTGCGCCGGGTGGATCGCCATCATGCCGGTGAAACCGTCGCGGCGCGCCCGCGCCGCATAGGCCGCCAGCCCGTCCCCGTCGTCGATCGCGGGAAACACCGTATCGATCGCCGCGACCCCGGCGCCGTGCGCCGCGAACAGGGTCAGCACGCGCGCGACGCGATAGGGGTCGGTATAGTCGCCGTCGGCTTCGCGGCTGGTCGCCGCGCCGATCGCGGCGGGCAGGTCCTCGGCGCCCCAGGTCAGGCCGATCAGCCGTGCGCCGACCTCGCGATAGCTGCCGAGCGTGAAGATGGCGGCAGGCGTTTCGGTCGCGATCGGCAGGATCGGCGGCAGCGAGGTGCCGGCCGGACTTTCGCTGCGCAGGATCGTGTCGAGCTGCGCGATCGCCGGTGCGCCTTCCGCCTTGGGCAGCATGATCGCATCGGGCCGCGCCGCCGCGATCGCGGCGACGTCGGCGGCGGTCATGTGCCCGTCGAGCGGATTGACGCGGACGAGCGTGATGACCTCGCGCTCTCCCGCCAGATAATCGGCCACCGCGGCGCGCGCGGCCTCCTTGTTCGCGGGCGACACCGAATCCTCGAGGTCGAGGATGATCGCGTCGGCCCCCGACGCCGCCGCCTTGGCGAAGCGTTCGGGCCTGTCACCGGGAACGAAGAGGAGCGAACGAAGACGCATCAGGGGCCTTTCCTTTTGATCAGCGCCGACCGTTCGCACTGGCAGACGATCTCGTCGCGCTGGTTGAGGCAGCGGTGGAGGAAGGTGACGATACCCGCATTCGGCCGCGATTGGGACTCCCGCAGGCCGATCACCTCGCTCGTCGCGCGCAGCGTGTCGCCGAGGAACACCGGATTCGGCATCACCAGCTTATCGTAGCCGAGGTTGGCGACCAGCGTGCCGAGCGTCGTGTCGCCGACCGACAGGCCGACCATCAGGCTGAAGGTGAAGGTGCCGTTGACAAGGATTTGCCCGAATTCCGACGCCTTCGCCGCCTCGATGTCGAGATGCAGCGGCTGCGGATTGTGCGTCATCGTCGTGAACAGCAGATTGTCGGTTTCGGTCACCGTGCGGCGGATATCGTGCGACAGCGTGTCGCCGATGCTCCATTCGTCGAAAAAGCGTCCTGCCATTGTCAGTCCCTCAAGTGCAATTTCATGCCGACGTGGCTCTGCACGAAGCCAAGGCGGGCGTAGAAGCGGTGCGCGGCGGTGCGTGTAGCAGACGAAGTGAGCTGGACGAGCTTGCAATCGCGCATGCGGCACTGGTCCACCGCCCACAATATCATCTGCTCGCCCAGCCTTTGCCCGCGCAGGTCGGCGACGATGCGCACCGCCTCGATCAGTCCGCGCCAGCTTCCGATGAAGGAAAGCCCCGGCAGGAAGCTCAGTTGCATCGTTCCGACGACGCGGTCGTCCAGTTCGGCCGTGATCAGCCGCTGGTTCGGGTCGGCCTCGATCGCCTCGAACGCGGCCAGATAGCGCGGGTCCGTCGGGTCGGCTTCGCGGTTCGCCGGGATAGTTTCCTCTGCAAGCATCGCCAGGATCGCCGGCAGATCCGCCGTCGTCGCATCGCGCAGCACCAGATCGCTCATCCGGCCGCCTCGATCCGCGCGAGCAGCGCCTCGACCTGCACCTGCGCGCCCGGCGTGGCGTTGAGTTCGGCGACCACGCCATCGAAAGGCGCGATCAGGCTGTGTTCCATCTTCATGGCCTCCAGCGTCAGCAGCTTCTGTCCCTTCGTCACCGGCTCGCCGGCGGCGACGGCGACCGCGATGATCTTGCCGGGCATCGGCGACAGGATCGCGCCATCGCTTGCCGCGCCGCCCGCGCCCCCCTCGACGCGCCACGGGGTGAGTTGCCATACGGCGCCCGCTTCGGCGACGAGCATCGCGGGCGCGGGTTCGTCGGTGCCGGGTCCGTGGAGCGCCACGTCGACCCGCTTTCCGTCGAGCAGGAAGGGCGCACTACGCACGTCGGGGGCGTTGAGGCGGAAGCCTGCCTGCAACGAACGCGGCACCATCGCCATCGCGGCATTGGTCAACGCCGCGGCGGAGGGCTCCGGCGCGGCCGCCATCGCTTCGCCGTCGCGGCCGATCAGCCCGGTGTCGACCGCCCCCGCGACGAAATCGGGATGATCGAGCGCGCGGATCAGGAAGGCCGCGTTGGTCCTGACCGGCCAGACCGCGCTGTCCTCCAGCATCTCCGACAGCGTCTCGCGCGCCGCTTCGCGGCCCTCGCCGTGCGCGATCAGCTTGGCGATCATCGGGTCGTAGAAGGGCGAAACCTCCGCGCCTTCATAGACGCCGGTATCGACCCGGCCGATATGGTCGGGCAGTTGAAACAGTTCGAGCGGGCCGGTCGAAGGAAGGAAGCCCTTTGCCGGGTCCTCGGCGTAGAGGCGCGCCTCCATCGCCCAGCCCTCGATCGTGAGATCGTCTTGCGTCAGCGGCAGTGGCTCGCCGCTCGCGACGCGAAGCTGCCATTCGACGAGGTCGACGCCGGTGATTTCCTCGGTCACCGGATGCTCGACCTGCAAGCGCGTGTTCATTTCCATGAACCAGATGCGGTCGGCGCGCAGGCCTTCCGACGCATCGGCGATAAACTCGATCGTCCCCGCGCCGACATAATCGACAGCCTTGGCCGCGCGCACGGCGGCGGCGCAAAGCTGCTGCCGGGTTGCGTCGTCCATGCCGGGGGCAGGGGCTTCCTCGATCACCTTCTGGTGGCGGCGCTGGAGCGAGCAGTCGCGCTCGAACAGGTGGACGATATTGCCGTGCGCGTCGCCAAACACCTGCACCTCGATATGGCGCGGGGTCAGGATATATTTCTCGATCAGCACATGGGCGTTGCCGAACGACGCCGCCGCTTCGCGCTGGCACGAGGCAAGCGCGTCGGCGAAGTCCGCCGCGCTGTCCACCTTGCGCATTCCCTTGCCGCCACCGCCCGCGACCGCCTTGATGAGGACGGGATAGCCGATCTCGGCCGCCTGTTCGGCGAGGAAAGCGGGGTCCTGGTTCGCGCCCATATAGCCCGGCGTCACCGGCACCCCGGCTTCGGCCATCAGTGCCTTGGCGGCGTCCTTGAGGCCCATCGCGGTGATCGACGACGGCTTCGGCCCGACCCACACGAGCCCGGCATCCATCACCGCCTGCGCGAATTCGGCATTCTCGGACAGGAACCCGTATCCCGGATGGATCGCCTCGGCCCCGGTCGCCTTGGCGGCGGCGATGATCTTCGCGCCGACCAGATAGGATTCGCGCGCCGGCGACGGCCCGATATGCACGGCTTCGTCAGCCTCGCGCACATGCAGCGCCCTGGCATCGGCATCCGAATAGACCGCAACGGTCCGTATGCCCATCTCGCGCGCGGTGCGGATGATACGGCAGGCGATCTCGCCGCGATTGGCGATGAGGAGAGATTGGATCACGGCCGTTCCTCCCCGGTAAGGGGAGGGGGACCATCCGCAGGATGGTGGAGGGGCCGCTGGCTCTCGGCCAGGACCGCGATGGATTGCGCCACTTCCTTTGCATCCTTCAAAATATCACCCGCCATGATCCGCACGATTCTCCATCCTTTTTCGCCCAAAATCCGATCCCGCCGCTGATCGCGTTCAGGCCGATCCCCCATATCATGCGCGATCCCGTCGATTCCGATCAGCAAGCGAACCTCCACGCAAGCAAAGTCGGCGACATAATCCAGCACCGGAAACTGGCGCCGGAACTTCAGCCCGGCCTTCTTGCCGCGCAACTCTCGCCACAGCAGGAGTTCCGGGAGCGTCATCTCGTGCCGAAGCTCGCGAGCGCGCTTCACCGTCCCGTCGGGCGCACCCAGCGTCCGATGCCGCACCCGCCCCGAATCCTCCCCGGAACGGGGAGGGGGACCATCCGAAGGATGGTGGAGGGGCCGGGCGCTACCGGTCATGCCCGCGCGCCAGACGGCGAGGCTCCGACCCCTCCGTCACCGCTGCGCGATGCCACCTCCCCGTTCCGGGGAGGATCATGTGGCGCCGCCATCATCACATCCTGAACACGCCGAACCCGCGGTCCTCGACCGGGGCGTTCAGCGTCGCCGCAAAAGCCAGTCCCAGCACGTCGCGCGTCTGGGCGGGGTCGATGATGCCGTCGTCCCACAATCGCGCGGTCGCATAATAGGGATTCCCCTCGTCCTCGTAGGTCTGGCGGATCGGCGCCTTGAAGGCTTCGGCTTCTTCCGGCGTCCATGTGTCGGCGTCGCGGTGGACGGTCGCCAGCACGCTCGCCGCCTGCTCGCCGCCCATCACGCTGATCCGCGCATTGGGCCAGGTGAACAGGAAGCGGGGCGAATAGGCGCGCCCGCACATGCCGTAATTGCCCGCGCCGAAGCTGCCGCCGATCAGCACGGTGATCTTGGGCACCGTCGCGGTCGCGACCGCCGTCACCAGCTTCGCGCCATGCTTGGCGATCCCCTCGGCCTCATATTTGCCGCCGACCATGAAGCCGCTGATGTTCTGGAGGAAGAGCAGGGGGATGCGGCGCTGCTGCGCCAGTTCGATGAAATGCGCGCCCTTCACCGCGCTCTCGCTGAACAGCACGCCGTTGTTGGCGAGGATCGCGACCGGAATGCCCCAGATATGCGCGAAGCCGCAGACGAGCGTCGTGCCATAGGTGGCCTTGAATTCGTGGAACTCGCTGCCGTCGACGATGCGCGCGATCACCTCGTGCACGTCATAGGGCGCGCGCACGTCCTGCGGGATGATGCCGTACAGGTCCTCGGCGTCGTATTTTGGCGGGCGCGGGTCCTTCATCGCCACTTCGAAGCCTTGCTCGACGCCGAAGGTCGAGACGATATCGCGCACGATCGTCAGCGCATGTTCGTCATTTTCGGCGAGATGGTCGACGACGCCCGATTTGCGCGCGTGCAGGTCGCCGCCGCCCAGTTCCTCGGCGCTGATCTCCTCGCCCGTCGCGGCCTTTACCAGCGGCGGGCCGGCGAGGAAGATCGTGCCCTGGTCCCGGACGATCACCGTCTCGTCGCTCATCGCGGGGACATAGGCGCCGCCCGCGGTGCAGCTTCCCATCACGCAGGCGACCTGCGGGATGCGCTTCGCCGACATCGTCGCCTGGTTGAAGAAGATGCGGCCGAAATGGTCGCGGTCGGGAAACACCTCGGCCTGATGCGGCAGGTTCGCGCCGCCGCTGTCGACGAGGTAGATGCACGGCAGGCGGTTCGCTTCGGCGATCTCCTGCGCGCGCAGATGCTTCTTCACCGTCATCGGGTAGTATGTGCCGCCCTTCACCGTCGCGTCGTTGCAGACGATCATCGCCTGCCGTCCCGCGACGCGGCCGATCCCAGTGATCATCCCGGCGCCCGCGATATCGCCGCCATACATGTCGCATGCGGCGAGCTGGCCGATCTCGAGAAAGGGCGAGCCCGGATCGAGCAGCCGCTCGACGCGTTCGCGCGGCAGCAGCTTGCCGCGGCTCGTGTGGCGCTCGCGCGCCTTCTCGCTCCCGCCCCGTGCCGCCGCGGCGACGCGCGCCCGAAGCGCGTCGCGCAAGGCGCGGTTGTGCGCGGCATTGGCGCGGAATGCGTCGCCGTCCGCATTGACCATCGTTCCCAGAACCGGTGCGCTCACCTTCGTCTCTCTCCTTTGCAGGCGTGTCGGCCTATCCCGCCGTTCGTCGGTTGGGAAGGACCGCAGGCCGAATTTGGTTGGCATTGAAACCGGCTGGCCGCAGGCTTATGCCTCTCGACCGACCCCCAACAAGCAAGGCCGCTTCCATGAGAAAAACCGTCTTCGTCCTTCTCCTGTCCACCGCCGCGATCGTCGCGGGGCCCGTCGCCTGCTCGAAGGGCGGCGACAAGCAGGAGGCGAGCTACACCGTCGGCACCGAGCTGGGCATCAGCAAGGCGGCGATGGACACGAGCGTCAAGCCCGGCGACGATTTCTATGCCTATGCGAACGGCAACTGGCAGAAGACCACCGAGATTCCCGCCGACCGCTCGTCGACCGGCGCCTTCTATACGGCTTTCCTCGAAACCGAGAAGCGCACGCGCGAACTGGTCGACGCGACCGTCAAGCGGGGCGGGGATGCGGACAGCGACGCCGGCCGCATCGCCGCTTTCTACAAGGCCTATGTCAGCACCGACGCGATCGACGCTGCGGGGATGAAGCCGGTCGAGGCCGACCTCGCGCGCTTCGCGGCGATCGGCGACAAGGCGGCGCTGGCGAAGGTGCTGGGCCAACAGACGCGCGCCGACGTCGATCCGCTCAACGCGACCGACTTCAACACCGAAAACCTGTTCGGCATCTTCGTGACGCAGGGCCTCGCGACCCCCGGCGACGTCATTCCCTATATATTGCAGGGCGGGCTCGGGCTGCCCGAGCGCGAATATTATCTGTCGGCCGATCCGAAGATGGCCGCGCTGCGCACGCAATATCAGGCCTATATTGCCAAGCTGCTGACCGCGGCGGGGCAGCCGGACGCCGCGGCGAAGGCGAAGCGCATCTACGATCTCGAGGTCAAGATCGCGCGCGCCCATGCGACGCGCGAGGCCAGCGAGGATTTCACCAGATCCGCCGACGTATGGACGCGGGCCGACTTCGCGAAGAAGGCGCCGGGCATCGATTGGGACGCTTATTTCGCGGCGGCGGGTCTCGACAAGGCGGCGAAGTTCGGCGCCTATCATGCGAAGGCGATCACCGGCCTGTCGGCGCTCGTGGCGTCGGAGCCGCTCGATGCGTGGAAGGACTGGCTGGCGTTCCACCAGATCAACAGTCACGCCGAGGTGCTGCCGAGCGCGATCGACACGGCGCATTTCGCTTTCTACGGGACGGCGCTTTTCGGCACGCCGCAGCAGCGCAGCCGCGACAAGCGCGCGCTCGACGCGCTGAACACATATCTCGGCGACGCGGTCGGCCGCGTCTATGCCGAGAAATATTTCCCGGCGTCGGCGAAGGCCGAGGTCGGCGACATGGTGAAGGGGATCAAGGCGGCGTTCGCGAAGCGCGTCGGCGCGATCGACTGGATGGCCCCCGAAACCAAGAAGGAAGCGATCAAGAAGGTCGAGACGATCGTCGTCGGCGTCGGCTACCCGGAGACGTGGCGCGATTACGGCAGTTACACGATCAGCGCCGACAACGCCTATGCGAACGAAATCGCGGGCGAAAAGGCCGAATATGTCCACCAGCTCGCCAAGATCGGCAAGCCGATGGACAAGGCCGAATGGTGGATGACGCCGCAGACGGTCAACGCGGTCAACCTGCCGGTGCAGAATGCGCTGAACTTCCCCGCCGCGATCCTGCAGCCGCCCTTCTTCAACGCGGCCGCCGATCCCGCCTATAATTACGGGGCGATCGGTGCCGTGATCGGGCACGAGATCAGCCACAGCTTCGACAACAACGGCGCGGCGTTCGATTCGACCGGCGCGCTGCGCAATTGGTGGACGGCCGCCGACCTCAGGAAGTTCGAGGAAGCGGGCGCGGCGCTCGCGGCGCAGTTCGACACTTACAAGCCGTTTCCCGACCTCGCGGTGAACGGCAAGCTGACGCTGGGGGAGAATATCGCGGACGTCGCGGGGCTCCAGGCCGCCTATGACGCCTATCATGCGTCGCTGAACGGCAAGGACGCGCCGGTGATCGACGGCTTCACCGGCGACCAGCGCTTCTTCATCGCCTATGCGCAGACCTGGGCGACCAAGATGCGCGACGAGGCGCTGCGCCAGCGCGTCGCCACCGACGGCCACGCGCCGGGCATGTATCGCGCACTGACCGTTCGCAACCTCGACGCGTGGTACAAGGCGTTCGACGTCAAGGAAGGCGATGCCCTCTACCTCGCGCCCGACAAGCGCGTGCGCGTGTGGGGGTGATTTAGCTCCGTCATTGCGAGGAGCGAAGCGACGCGGCAATCCAGAGCGGGGTGCGTTAAATCTGAGACACTCCATCGTCCGTTCGTGCTGAGCTTGTCGAAGCACCGCCCTTCTTTTGCGGCGCCAAAGAAAAGAGCGGCCCTTCGACAAGCTCAGGGCAAGCGGTGTAGATTTAAGGCTCGGTGTAGAGCGTGCGGTAATCGCCTTGGATTGCGTCGCTCCGCTCCTCGCAATGACGTCAATCATTTGAGGCATGTTTGCCAACCGGCTTCCTGCGGATCAGGTGACGATAGACGCCGACGCAGTTGATACAGAGCAGCGCGACATTCTGCCATCCGATGCCTTCGCTGTCGGATTGCAGGAAGCCCCACGCGATCAGCGCGAGGCTGCTGGTCACGAAGATGACGAACGCCCAGCCGTTCCACCGCTCGCCGAGGTTGAGCGAGACGAGCAGCGCCGCGATCGTCGCCGCGGCGGCGCCATAATATTGCAGCGCGTCGAGCATCGTCTCGCTCATGCCGCCCCCAGCAGCGCGAGCGCGCCCGATGCGGTGAGGAAAGGCCAGCCGATGTGCCGCCCGCGCGTATGGATGGCGTCGAACAGCCCGGTCGCGGTCCACGCCGCGCCGATCAGCAGGATCAGCCCGCGCGGCGTTCCCGGCCAGATCACCGCCGCCGCCGATACCAGCATCAGCAGCGACAGCGCATGCCAGGCGAGGCGAAAGACGCGGCGCGCCAGATCGACGCCCATCACGCCCTGATCGAGCATCATCAGCGGCCCGATCAGCCGCCGCTCGCCGAGGACGCCATGGACGAAGGCCGTCGCCGCCATCAGCGCCGCCGACAGCCAGAGCAGGCTCACGCCCCGGCGCCGATCAGTTCGCGGCCGATCAGCATGCGTCGTATCTCGTTGGTGCCCGCGCCGATGTCGAGCAGCTTGGCGTCGCGCCAATAGCGCTCGACCGGCCAGTCCCTGGTGTAACCCGCACCGCCGAGCGCCTGGATCGCCTCGCCCGCGACCTTCACCGCGCTCTCGCTCGCGAGCAGGATCGCGCCCGCCGCGTCGAAGCGCGTCGTCTGCCCGGCATCGCAAGCCTTGGCGACGTTGTAGACATAGGAGCGCGCCGACTGGAGCGCGACATACATGTCGGCGACCTTCGCCTGCATCAGCTGGAACGAACCGATCGGCTTGCCGAACTGCCGGCGCTCGCGGACATAGGGGATGACGGTGTCGAGGCACGCCTGCATGATGCCGAGCTGGAGCCCCGCCAGCACGACGCGCTCGTAGTCGAGCCCCGACATCAGCACGCCGACGCCGCCATTCTCCGGCCCCATGACCTGTTCCTCGCTGACCTCGCAATCGGTGAAGACGAGTTCGGCGGTGGGGGAGCCGCGCATGCCGACCTTGTCGATCTTCTGCCCGATGGCGAAACCCGGCATGTCCTTTTCGATCAGGAAGGCCGTGATGCCGCGCGATCCCGCCTCGGGGCTGGTCTTCGCGTAAACGACCAGCGTGTCGGCATGGGCCGCGTTGGTGATCCAGTATTTCGTGCCGTTGAGGATGAAGCGGTCGCCTTTCTTTTCGGCCTTCAGCTTCATCGACACGACGTCGCTGCCCGCGCCGGCTTCCGACATGGCGAGGCTGCCGACATGCTCGCCCGAGATCAGCTTCGGCAGATATTTGCGCTTCTGCGCTTCATTGCCCCAGCGGCGGATCTGGTTGACGCACAGGTTCGAGTGCGCGCCATAGGACAGGCCGATGGCGCCCGACGCCCGCGACACTTCCTCGACCGCGATCACATGCTCCAGATAGCCGAGCCCGAGCCCGCCCCATTCCTCTTCGACGGTGATCCCGTGCAGGCCGAGATCGCCCATCGCGGGCCACAGTTCAGCGCGCGGGAACCAGTCCTCGCGGTCGGCGCGGTCGGCCAGCGGCGCGATCACCTCGTCGGCGAAGCGGGCGGTGGTGCCCTGGATCATGCCGGCGGTCTCGCCGAGCGCGAAATCGAAATCGGGGGTGGCGCGCATCAGGGTTCCTTCGATCGGGAGCGGAACAGGGCCTCCGTCCGCGCGAACTGCCCGCACGAACGTGGTCGCCGTGAAGTCTGCCGCAAAGCCGCACCATATGAAAATTGAAACTTCATGCGTTTCAGCATAAGAAAAATTTATGATAAAGCGTGCGCATATCCGCCAGTTCCTCGCCGTCGTCGATGCCGGCAGTTTCACGCGCGCCGCGCAGCATATCCGCGTGACCCAGCCTGCGCTGTCGACCGGCATCGCCGACCTCGAACGGCTCGTCGGCGCGCCTTTGTTCATCCGCAACCGCCGCCAGATTCGCCTGACCGAAGCGGGCGGCCGCTTCCTGCCGATCGCGCGCGACCTCGAACGCGGCTTTCGCGCTGCCGACACCTTCGGCCGCGCCGAGGAAAGCGACCGGCCGGCGTTGAAACTCGGCACGATCCGGTCGGTGCCCGGCGAGTTCCTGCAGGCCGTCGCGGCGCTGCTCGCGCGCGACTTCGCGATCGAGATCGTCGAGAATGGCGAGTCGGACCTGCGCGCCGGCGTCCACGGCGGACGGCTTCATATCGCGCTCGTCCCGCTGCGCCCCGGCGAGCGCGGGCCGCATGTCGTCCCGCTCTATGACGAACCGCTGGTGATGTTCGTCGCCGCCGACCATGTGCTGGCCGGGCGCGGGGAGGTCGGGCCCGAGGAACTGGCGCCCGAGACGATGATCGCGCGCCGCGCCTGCGAATTGCTTGACGCGACCAGTCGCTTCTTCACGCGCCACCGTGTTCGCCCGCGCTTCGCGCTGCGCAGCGACAGCGACGAGCGCTGCCTGCGCATGGTCGCGGCGGGGGTGGGCATCACCACCGCGCCGGTGTCGCTCGCGATCGACGGCATCGTGCCGCTGCGGGTCGGCGGCTATGACCTGCGCCGCGAACTCGGCCTGCTGATCCATCCGGCGTGGCGCGCGCAGGCCGATGTCGTGCCGCGGCTCGCGCACGCGCTGCCCGCGATCGAGCGCGCGGCGACCGACTGGCGCGCGGCGAAGGTCGATGGTTGAGCCGCACAAGTCTGGCTTGCACCGGGAAAAGGGCATACAGCTTGCCCGGCGCGAAGCGGGACGGCAAGGGCGGGGGATGATCGATACGCTGACCCATCTGGACCGTCTGGAGGCCGAGAGCATCCATATCCTGCGCGAGGTGATGGCGGACGCCGCCAGGCCGGTGATGCTCTATTCGGTGGGCAAGGATAGCGCGGTGATGCTGCATCTGGCGCGCAAGGCCTTTTATCCCTCGCCGCCGCCTTTCCCGCTGATGCATGTCGACACGACGTGGAAGTTCCGCGCGATGTACGAGCTGCGCGACCGCATGGCGGCCGAGAGCGGGATGGAACTGATCGTCTATCAGAACCCGGAGGCGAAGGCGCGCGGGATCAACCCGTTCGACCATGGCCCCCTCCACACCGATATGTGGAAGACCGAGGGCCTGAAGCAGGCGCTCGATCTCCACGGCTTCGACGTCGCCTTCGGTGGCGCGCGGCGCGACGAGGAAAAGAGCCGGGCGAAGGAGCGCATCTTCTCTTTCCGCACCGCAAGCCACGGCTGGGACCCGAAGCAGCAGCGCCCCGAGCTGTGGAACCTCTACAACGCCCGCAAGGCGAAAGGCGAAAGCATCCGCGTCTTCCCGATCTCGAACTGGACCGAGCTCGACATCTGGCAATATATCGCGCGCGAGAATATCCCGATCGTGCCGCTCTATTTCGCCGCGCCGCGCCCGACGGTGGAACGCGACGGCCTGTTGCTGATGGTCGACGACGACCGCTTCCCGCTGCGCGATGGCGAGGTGCCGGTCGAGCGCTCGGTGCGCTTCCGCACCCTCGGCTGCTATCCGCTGACCGGCGCGGTCGAAAGCGAGGCGGCGACGCTGTCCGCGGTGATCCAGGAAATGCTGCTGACCACCACCAGCGAACGGCAGGGCCGCATCATCGACAAGGACGGCGGCGACGCGTCGATGGAGAAGAAGAAGCAGGAGGGGTATTTCTGATGCTGCCCTTTCATTATTTCCCTCCGTCCGTTCGGGCTGAGCTTGTCGAAGCCCCGTCCTTTCTTTCGACGACAACAGAAAAGAACGGCCCTTCGACAAGCTCAGGGCAAACGGACTATTGTGTTCGGGGATTCGCGCAATGACCGACCCCGTCTACGTCACCGACGCCCTCATCGCCGAGGACATCGACGCCTATCTCGCGCAGCACGAGCGCAAGTCGCTGCTGCGCTTCATCACTTGCGGTTCGGTCGACGACGGCAAGTCGACGCTGATCGGGCGGCTGCTCTACGACAGCAAGATGATCTTCGAGGATCAGCTTGCCGCGCTCGAAGCCGACAGCCGGCGCGTCGGCACGCAGGGGCAGGAGATCGACTTCGCGCTGCTCGTCGACGGGCTCGCCGCCGAGCGCGAGCAGGGGATCACGATCGACGTCGCCTATCGCTTCTTCACCACCGAAAAGCGCAAGTTCATCGTCGCCGACACGCCGGGGCACGAACAATATACGCGCAACATGGTCACCGGCGCTTCTACCGCCGACCTCGCGGTCATCCTGATCGACGCGCGCAAGGGGGTGCTGACCCAGACGCGGCGGCACAGCTTCCTCGCGCATTTGCTCGGCATCCGGCACATCGTGCTCGCGGTGAACAAGATGGACCTCGTCGGCTACGACAAGGCGGTGTTCGACCGCATCGCGCTCGCCTATCGCGCCTTTGCGAGCGAGATCGGGATCACGAATTTCACCGCCATTCCGATCTCGGGGTTCAAGGGCGACAATATCACCGCGCTGTCGCCGAACACCCCGTGGTTCAAGGGGCCGGCGCTGATCGAACATCTGGAGAGCGTCGATGTCGGTGGTGCCGCCGACGAGGCGAAGCCGTTTCGCATGCCGGTGCAATGGGTGAACCGCCCCAACCTCGATTTCCGCGGCTTTTCGGGACAGATCGCGAGCGGTCGGGTGGCGCCGGGCGACGCGATCCGCATCCTGCCAGGCGGCAAGACCACGACGGTCAGTCGCATCGTCACGATGGACGGCGACCTTTCCGAAGCCGTCGCGGGCCAGTCGGTCACGCTGACGCTCGCCGACGAGATCGACTGTTCGCGCGGCGACGTGATCGCCGCCGCCGACGCGCCGCCCGAAGCCGCCGACCAGTTCGAGGCGACGCTCGTCTGGATGGCCGACGAGGCGATGATTCCCGGCCGCGCCTATTGGCTCAAGCTCGCGACGCAGAGCGTGTCGGCGACCGTGCAGGCGCCGAAGTACGAGATCAACGTCAACACGCTCGACCGCCTCGCGGCCAAGACGCTGGAGTTGAACGGCATCGGCGTCGTCGAAGTGTCGACCGACAGGCCGATCGTGTTCGAGGCTTATGCCGACAATCCCACGCTCGGCGGCTTCATCCTGATCGACAAGTTGACCAATGCGACGGTCGCGGCGGGGATGCTGCATTTCAGCCTGCGCCGCGCGCAGAACGTCCACTGGCAGGCGACCGACATCGATCGCGAGATGCGCGCCGACCTCAAGAATCAGCGGCCCGCACTGCTGTGGTTCACCGGCCTGTCGGGGTCGGGCAAGTCGACGATCGCCAATCTGGTCGAAAAGAAGCTGCACCGGATGAACCGCCACAGCTTCCTGCTCGACGGCGACAATGTCCGTCACGGGCTCAACAAGGACCTCGGCTTCACCGAGGCCGACCGGATCGAGAATATCCGTCGCGTCGGCGAGGTCGCGAAGCTGATGACCGACGCCGGGCTGATCGTCATCACCGCCTTCATCTCGCCGTTCCGGGCGGAGCGCGAGATGGTGCGCGCGATGCTGCCCGAGGGCGAGTTCATCGAGATCTTCATCGACACGCCGCTCGCCGAGGCCGAGAGGCGCGACGTCAAGGGCCTCTACAAGAAGGCGCGCGCCGGGCAGCTCAAGAATTTCACCGGTATCGACAGCCCCTATGAGGTTCCGGAAAACCCCGAAATCCACATCGATACCACCGATATGACGCCCGAGCAGGCCGCCGAACTGATCGTCGAGCGGCTGCTGGGATGAGCGCGCCCGAAAGCGACGAGCAGCTTGCCGAACGGCTCGCGACGGCGGCGGGGCGCCTGCTCGACGAACTGCGCGCCGATAGTGGCCTCGAAGGCAAGGCGCTCGGCACGGAGGGCGATGCGCGCGCCAATGCGCTGCTGTGCCGCGAACTGCGTGCCGCGCGCCCTGACGACGCGCTGCTGTCCGAAGAAGAGAAGGACGACGCCGCGCGCCTCGCGCACCGCCGCGTCTGGATCGTCGATCCGCTCGACGGCACGCGCGAATATGGCGAGTGGCGCCGCGACTGGGCCGTGCATGTCGCGCTCGCGATCGACGGCGTGGCGAGCGTCGGCGCGGTCGCCTTGCCGGGGCAGGGGGTGACGCTGACGTCGGGCGCTCCCATCGCCCTGGTCCCCGCCAACACGCCGCCGCGGATGCTCGTCAGCCGCACGCGGCCCGCCGCCGAAGCGGTGTTCGTCGCCGAGCGGCTCGACGCCGAACTCGTCGCGATGGGATCGGCAGGCGCCAAGGCGATGGCGGTGGTGCAGGGGCAGGCCGACATCTACCTCCACACCGGCGGCCAGTATGAATGGGACAATTGCGCCCCCGCCGCGGTCGCCGCCGCCGCCGGGCTGCACGTCAGCCGCGTCGACGGGTCGCCGATCCGCTACAACAACCCCGATCCCTATCTGCCCGACCTGCTGATCTGCCGGAAGGAGCTGGCCGACGCAGTGCTGCGACTGGCAGCGGCATATCGACCCGCGCAGGGGTGAGGTCGCCATTGCCAGCCGGCACGCGCTCGCCTAGATCGGTTGCATCGAGAAACTGAAAACCGGGAGATATGCGATGACCGACCTGCCAGCCACCAACCTCGTCATGCTGACGCTGGTCAAGCCCGAGGGCGAGCTCGAAGTTTTTTTTGAGCGGCGCCCGATGCCCGAACCCAAAGCGCACGAGGTATTGGTGAAAGTGCTGGCGACGCCGATCAATCCGTCGGACCTCGGCCTGCTGTTCGGCGGGGCCGACATGACGACGGCACGCGCCGCGACCCGCGACGGCCTGCCGGTCGTCACCGCCGACATTCCGCCGCAGGGGATGCGCGCGATGGCGAGCCGCGTCGGCGACGCGCTGCCGATCGGCAACGAAGGCTGCGGCCTCGTCGTCAAGGCCGGCGATTCGCCGGAGGCGCAGGCGCTGCTCGGCCGGACGGTGGCCTTGCTCGGCGGCGAGATGTACGCCGAATATCGCTGCCTGCCGGTCCAGATGTGCATGCCGCTGCCCGACGGGACCGATCCGAAGGACGGCGCCTCCTGCTTCGTCAACCCGCTGACCAGCCTCGCCTTCACGGAGACGATGCGGATGGAGGGGCACAGCGCGATCGTCCACACCGCGGCGGCGTCGAACCTGGGCCAGATGCTGGTGAAGATCTGCGCGAAGGACGGCATTCCGCTCGTCAACATCGTGCGCAGCGCCGCGCAGGTCGAAATCCTGAAAGGGCTGGGTGCGAAGCATATCGTCAACAGCAGCGACGATGATTTCATGGACCGGCTGATCGCCGCGATCACCGAGACGGGCGCGACGCTCGGCTTCGACGCGATCGGCGGCGGCAAGCTGGCGGGACAGATATTGTCGGCGATGGAGGCCGCGGCGGTGAAGCGGATGACCAATTACAGCCGCTATGGCTCCGACAGCTTCAAGCAGGTCTATATCTATGGCGGGCTCGACATGGGGCCGACCGTGCTCAACCGCAGCTTCGGTTTCGCCTGGTCGCTCTCGGGCTTCCTGCTCACCCCCTTCATGCAGAAGGCCGGTGCCGAGGTCGTCGGCCGCATGCGCCAGCGCGTCGCGGACGAGCTGACCACGACCTTCAAGAGCCACTACAGCCACGAAATCTCGCTGGTCGATACGCTGTCTCTCGATGCGGTCGCCGCCTATAATGCCAAGCGGACAGGCGAGAAATATCTGATCCGTCCGCACGGCTGATCCGGGGCAGCGTCGGCATGAACCCGCTCGTCATTGCGAGCGGCGAAGCCGCATGGCAATCCGGAGCTTGTGGTAACCGCTCTGGATTGCTTCGCTCCGCTCGCAATGACGATGAAACGGAGCCGCCTTACCGCTTCATGCACTGACGCTTGTCGTCGCGCTTGTACTCGGTGCAGTTCCACAGCGCCTTTTCGAACGCCGCCTTGTCGTCGCGCAGATAGGAAAAGCTCATCGCCGCGCGCTGGATTTCGCTCATCGCGTCGGAATCGGGCTTCAGCACCGGGTTGGTCCAGCCCATGAACTTGCAATAGGGCCGGTCGCCGCACAGCCGCAGCGCCGTGGCCACGAAGCTTTCTGGCGCGGCGCGGTGGTCGAGCTGGACATAGAGGGCGTCGCGCCCCGCGCCGCCGCCGGAACCCGGAACGATCCGCGTCTCGCCGATCTCGGCCTTGGCATCGGCGCCCGCCAGCTCGACCGGCGCGGTCAGCGCCGCCGCATGGAACGGGGACAGCGCGGCGAGCTTGGCGACCGGGCCGTCGCTTCCCGCGACGGCGCCGCGAAAGGCGCCGGGCGTGCCCCAATAGCCCGGCCAGCGGAAGAAGAGATGCGTGTCGACGACCGCGATCTTTTCGAGGCTGTCGCTCCAATAAGGGCGGACCCAGTCGGTATGATAATGGGTGGCGAGCCCGACCTCGGGGTCGGTCGATCCCGACAGCATCCGGTCGGCGAGCGCGCGGGCGCGCGTCCATGCCGCATCGGAATAGCGGCGGTCGAGCGCCCCGTCGCAGGTGAAGGTGAACTGGCATCCGGTCGCCCGCTCCGATCCCTGGAACACGACGCCGCAGATCGACTTGGGAAAGGCGGGGTGGCGGACGCGGTTGATCACGACCTGTCCGACCGCGCGCTGGCCCTTGGCATCGTCGCCGGCCTCGTAGAGCATCGCCGAGGCGAGGCAGTCGCGCGCGCGGGCGCGGTTGTCGCCATTGCCGGGATAGACGAAGGGTCGCGCCGCGACGAAACCCTTCTTCACCAGCGGGATATGGGCGTTTTCGGTGCGTGCATCATCCTCGGTGAGGGGAGCGAGTTCGGTCGGCAGCACCGCGGGCACGACGTCGGGCGGCGGCGCGACGGGGTGCGGCCGGACGGCGGCGTCCGCGCCCGGCCCACGCCCGCTGGCATGGAGGACGGCGACGATCGCGATCGCCGCCAGCAGGACGAACAGCCATCCCGCGCCGTCGCGCCGCAAGGCCGGCGGATCGCGCTCGTCGCTGCCCGGCATGGCGGTGATCCTAGATTTCGGGCAGGAAATCGGGGACCGACAGATAGCGCTCGCCGGTGTCGTAGTTGAAACCGAGAATGCGCGCGCCCGCGGGCAGGTCGGGAAGCTTCTGGTGGATCGCGGCGAGCGTCGCGCCCGAGGAGATGCCGACGAGCAGGCCTTCCTCCGCCGCGGAGCGGAGCGCCCATTGCTTGGCATCCCCCGCATCGACCTGGATCACGCCGTCGAGCAGGTCGGTGTGCAGGTTGCGCGGGATGAAGCCGGCACCGAGGCCCTGGATCGGATGCGGACCCGGCTGGCCGCCCGAAATGACGGGCGACGCGGTCGGTTCGACCGCGAACACCTTCAGATTCGGCCAATGCTGTTTCAGCAACTGGGCGCAGCCGGTGATGTGGCCGCCGGTGCCGACGCCGGTGATCAGCGCGTCGATCGGCGAATCGGCGAAATCGTCCAGGATTTCCTGCGCCGTCGTGCGAAGGTGGACCTCGACGTTGGCGTCGTTCTCGAACTGCTGGGGCATCCAGGCGCCGGGGGTCGTCTCGACCAGTTCGATCGCGCGTTCGATCGCGCCCTTCATGCCCTTTTC
The DNA here is from genome assembly GCF_057401805.1 of Sphingopyxis sp. 550B. NCBI lineage: Bacteria > Pseudomonadati > Pseudomonadota > Alphaproteobacteria > Sphingomonadales > Sphingopyxidaceae > Sphingopyxis > Sphingopyxis sp. 550B. The sequence continues at coordinate 2,832,889 of NZ_CM171610.1, forward strand.
GCGCGGGGTCAGGTCGAAGGTCGCGCCATAAGCGAGCATCAGGCGCCGCCGCTCGATCGACATGCTTTCGGGCATGACGAGGATCAGCTTGTAGCCCTTGACCGCGGCGGCCATCGCCAGGCCGATGCCGGTGTTGCCCGACGTCGGCTCGACGATGGTGCCGCCTTGCTTCAGGCTGCCGTCACGCTCGGCCGCCTCGATCATCGCCAGCCCGATACGATCCTTGATCGACCCGCCGGGATTGCTGCGTTCCGACTTGATCCACACCTCCGCGTCGGGAAACAGTTTCGCGACGCGGATGTGCGGCGTGTTGCCGATGGTTTCGAGGATCGAATTGGCTTTCATCGTCTGTGTGCACTTTCCCTATGTTCGAAGCGGGGATCGCGACGGACCCGGTTCGGCCAGTCTCCCGAGCGGATCCAAAGCCTTTCGTCGGCCAGCGCGGGCGTCGGCGCAGGTTGTAACGAGGCCAGCAGATACTGTCCATAAGGCCAGTCCCCGAGCCCCGAGTCGGCATTGAGATGACCGAAGGGACCGGCATTGACGAAGCGCGCGTCCCATTGCCGCGACAGGCGCCAGACGTGGGCGGTCTTCGCATAGGGATCGTTGTCGCTGGCGACGACGGTCATCGGGACGCGCGAGGTGAAGGCGGGCGCATCGGCGAAGCCGGTCAGGCCGTGATCGTTCCGCAGGCGCGACAGGTCGGGCGGTGCGACGAGCAGCGCCCCTGCCAGCCGCGCGCGGGCCAGTCCGCCGGCGGCGGCGAACCAGTGGGCGAAGGCATGGCAACCCAGGCTGTGCGCGGCGACCAGGATCGGTTCGTCGTCGGTGGCATCGGCGATCGCATGGTCGATCCGCTCGACCCACTCGTCCTTATCCGGGGCATCCCAGCGGCCGAGGTCGATGCGCTCGCAGCGGGAAAATTTGCGCTCCCACAGGCTCTGCCAATGGGTGGGCCCGCTGTTGTTGAGGCCCGGGATGGTCAGGATCCGGTAGCGGATGGTGGCATTGTGCATGGCGGTTTCTCCATCGAGGGAAGAGGAAGCCGCGGTGACGGGTGCGCTCACCATAATTCAACCAAATAAATAGACAATAGCTTTTGGACGGGGCGAGGGCCTTTTGCGACCAGCGGTGACGCGCTCAGCGCGCCGCCGGTTCGAACTGCGGCTTGAAGGTGCGCGCGTGGCGCAGTTCGGGGAACAGCCAGGCCCAGATCGCGGTGACGCCGATCGCCGCCGCGCCGCCGACGACGACCGCGCCGATCGGGCCGAGCACTGCGGCCATCGCGCCCGCGCGCATCTCTCCAAGCTCGTTCGACGCCGAAATGGCGAGGCCCGACACGGCGCTCACGCGGCCGCGCATATGGTCGGGGGTGTTGAGCTGGATCAGCGTGCCGCGCACGAAGACCGAGAACATGTCCGCCGCGCCCATAACGATCAGCAGCAGCATCGAGAGCGCGAAGTTTTTCGAGACACCGAACGCCACGGTGCCGGCGCCGAACACCGCGACCGCCCACAGCATCTTGACCCCGACGTTGCGCTCGATCGGCCGGATCGCGAGCCCCAGCGCGACGATCGCCGCCCCGATCGCGGGCGCGGCGCGCAGGAAGCCCAGCCCCTCCGACCCGGCGTGCAGGATGTCGCGGGCATAGACGGGCAGCATCGCGGTGGCGCCTGACAGGATCACCGCGAACAGGTCGAGGGTGATCGTGCCGAGCAGGAAGCGCTCCTTCCAGGTGAATTGCAGCCCGTCGACCATCTCGCGCAGCGGGTGGCCGCGCACCTCGGCGGGCGGCGGCAGCACGGGGCGCACCCGGCCGAGGGTGAGCGCCGACAGCGCGAGCAGCACCGCCGCGAAGACATAGACCGAGGCCGGATGCGCGGCATAGATCAGCCCGCCCGCGGCGGGGCCGACGACCGCGGCCGACTGCCAGGCGATACTGCTCATCGCGATGGCGCGCGGCAGCACCTCGATGGGGACGATATTGGGCGCGATCGCCGACATCGCCGGGCCGGAGAAGACGCGCGCCACGCCGTGCAGCGCGGCGAGCGCGAACAGCAGCGGCAGCGTCAGCCCTCCGGTCCAGGTGAACCAGCCGAGCGTCGCGGCGATGCCGATGTCGATCAGGTTGGAAAAGATCGCGACGCTGCGCCGCTCGAACCGGTCGGCCGCCCAGCCCGCGACCGGGGTCAGAATCGCCAGCGGCACGAACTGCACCAGTCCCAGCAGGCCGAGCTGGAACGACGCCTCGCGGATCGACATGCCGTAATCGGTGCGCGCGGTATCGTAGAGCTGATAGCCGATGACCACCACCATCGCCATCGTCGCCATCACCGCGGTGAAGCGCGCGAACCAGTAATATCGGTAATCGGCATAGCGCAGCGGGGAAGGGGCTTTGGCCGCGGCATCCCCCGGCAGCACGGGCTCTTCGTCGGGCGGTGGTGGGATGGTGGCCATGGTCCCGCTCCTAGCCCGGCAATCCCGGCTGTCCAGAGGCGCGATGCTGTCGTTCGTCGATTATCGGGTGCCACGCGCGGGGGCGGATGCCAGAAGAGGCGCCATCGGAAAACAGGGAGATACCCGCATGAAACCCAGATTTGCCCACCTCGGCGGGGCCGCGATGGCGGCCGCGCTCCTCGTCCTGACCGCCTGCAACGCGTCGGGCGACGCATCGGGCGGCGCATCGGGCGACGGGGCCGCCTCGACGCAGCAGGCGAAGAACTGGACCGAGTTCCGCGACAATTTCCTCGCCGGCTATTTCCCGCTCAATCCGAACTTCGCGGTCTATCAGGGCAAGCATGAATATGACGGGCAACTGCCCGACTGGTCGCCCGAAGGCATCCAGAAGCAGATCGCCTATCTCGAAAAGACGATCGCCGACGCCAGGGCGTTCGACGCGCAGATGACCGATGCCGAGAAATTCGAGCGCGACTATCTGGTCCATGTGGCCGAGGGGCAACTCTTCTTCCTGAAGGACGCGGACTTCCCGCACCGGAACCCGGCCTTCTACGTCGGCTCGCTCGACCCCAACGTCTATGTCTCGCGCCCCTATGCCGACGCTGCGACGCGGATGAAGGCGTTCATCGCCTATGCGCAGAAGGTCCCGGCCGCCGCGGAGCAGATCAAGGCGAACCTGACGCTTCCGCTGCCCGCGACCTTCGTCAAGTTCGGCACGGCGGGCTTCGGCGGCTTTGCCGACTATTATACCGGCGACGCCAAGAAGGCCTTTGCAGAGGTCAAGGACCCCGAACTCCAGAAGCAGTTCGACGACGCGGCGGCAAAGGCGGCGGCGGCGATGAAGGACCTTGCGGCCTATGTCGGCTCGAAGCCCGGCACCGCCGACGGCTGGGCGCTGGGGCCTGACCGGTTCGCGAAGATGCTGCTCGCCAACGAGGGGGTCGACACGCCGCTCGACGAACTCGAACGCATCGGCCAGGCCGACCTCAAGCGCAACCAGGACGCGCTCAAGGCCGCCTGCGCGACCTATGCCGCGGGCATGACGATCGCCGACTGCATGAAGAAGATGAACGCGGACAAGCCCGCCGACGGTCCGGTCGCCGAGGCGCGGCGGCAACTGCCCGCCCTGCGCGCCTTCCTCGTCGAAAAGGACCTCGTCACGATCCCCGGCACCGAACAGGCGCAGGTCGAGGAATCGCCGCCCTATAACCGGCAGAACAGCGCCTATATCGACATCCCCGGGCCGTATGAGAAAGGCCTGCCGTCGGTCTATTACATCTCGCCGCCCGACCCCGCGTGGGACAAGCAGACGCAGATGGATTTCGTGCCGGGCCGCAAGGACCTGATGTTCACCTCGGTCCACGAGGTGTGGCCGGGCCATTTCCTCAACTTCCTCCACTCGAACCGCGCCGAGAGCATCTTCGGCAAGTTGTTCGTCGGCTATGCCTTCGCCGAGGGCTGGGCGCACTATACCGAGGAGATGATGTGGGATGCCGGGCTGGGGGACGGCGACCCCGAAACGCATATCGGCCAGCTTTCGAACGCGCTGCTGCGCGATTGCCGCTATCTTTCGGCGATCGGCCTGCACACCAAGGGCATGACCGTCGCCGACTCCGAAAAGCTGTTCAAGGAACAATGCTGGCAGGATGAGGGCAACGCCCGGCAACAGGCGGCGCGCGGCACCTATGACCCGCTCTACCTCAACTACACGATGGGCAAGCTGATGATCCGCAAGCTGCGCGAGGACTGGACAGCCAAGAACGGGGGGGCGGGCGACCGGACCAAATGGAAGGCCTTCCACGACCAGTTCCTGTCCTACGGCGGCCCCCCGATCCCGATGGTGCGTCAGGCGATGATGAAGGAAGACGCGCCGAAGGCGGTGTTCTAGAAAATTGTGCGTTAAATCTGCATCACCCTTTCTGCCGTTCGTGCTGAGCTTGTCGAAGCACTGTCCTTCTTCTTGCGGCGCCAGAAGAAAGAACGGCCCCCTTCGACTGCCTTGCAGGCGCTCAGGACAGGCTTCGACAAGCTCAGAGCTTGCCCCCGCGAAAGCGGGGGGCAAACGGTTCAGATTTAATGCTCGATGCTCTAAGCCTGCGGGGCTTGTGGTGGAAATTGGTGTCCCCGCGAAGGCGGGGACCCAGAGCGTGACGGAAGAGGCACGCCGATACGCTCTGGCCCCCCGCCTTCGCGGGAGCACCCGGCTTTCAGGGCATAGGCTGCACGCTGAACCCTGCCGTCAGCAGGATGGCGCCTCCAGCCGTGCGACGAAGAAACCGTCGAGACCGCCGCGGTCAGCGAGCATCGTCGGTAGCGTGCGGACGAAGCCCGACGCGTCGGGTTCGACGCCCGCCGGCAGTTCGTCGGCCGTCGCGGGCAGGACGACCCACCCCGGATGCTCGTCCAGAAAGGCGGCGATCCGCTCTTCGCCCTCGGCGCGTTCGAGCGAGCAGGTAGCATAGACGAGCCGCCCGCCGGGCCTGACCCACGCCGCGGCGCGGTCGAGCAGGTCGGCTTGCAGCGCCGCCATTTCGGTGATCTGCGCCGCCTCGACGCGGTGGAGCACGTCGGGGTGGCGCCGGAAGATGCCGGTCGCCGAGCAGGGGGCGTCGAGCAGCACCGCATCGGCGGGCTCGTCGGGTTGCCAGCGCCGGATGTCGCCCTGCACCACCTCGGCCTGCAAATTCGTCTTCGTCCGCGCGAGATTGGCCCGCAGCCGTTCGAGCCGCTTCGCGCTGGCATCGACCGCCACGACCTGCCACCCGGCGGCGGCGAATTGCATCGTCTTGCCGCCCGGCGCGGCGCACAGGTCGAGCACGCTTCGCCCTTCGCCGCGGCCGAGCAGGCGCGCCGGGATCGACGCCGCCAGATCCTGTACCCACCAGCCGCCTTCGCGATAGCCGGCGATCTCCTCGATCGCGCCGCCGCGCGGCAGGCGGCGATGCAGCGGCGCCAGCGCCAACGCCTCGGGCAGCGGTTCGGGCGGCTCGGCGGCGAAGCTCAGGTCGACGGGCGGTGGCGCGCTCCACGCGGCGGCGGCCGCCGCGACCATGTCCGTCCCCCATTGCTCGGCCCAGCGCGCGGCGGTGGCGGCGGGCAGGGCGGCATGGTCGGGCAGTTCCCATGCCTCTTTCTGCGCGCGCGACAGCAGCGCGTGGACCAGCCGCCGGGGCCCGCCCGCGACGAGCGGCAGCGCCGTCGCCACCACCGCATGGGCGGGGCTGCGCAGCACGAGCAACTGGGCCAGCGCGATCCGCAGCACCGCGCGCGCCTTGACGTCCTCGGGCAGCGGCTGTTCGGTGGCTCCGTCGATCAGCGTGTCGATGGCGGTCAGCCAGCGCAGCGCTTCCGACACGATCGCGATCGCAAAGGCGCGGTCGGGCGGCGTCAGGCCCTGTGTCGCGGCATGGGCGGCAAGATCGAGCGGCTCGCCGCGTCGCAGCACGGCGTCGAGCAGCCGCAGGGCCGCGCGGCGCGGCGCGGTGCCCGGCGGATCGCCCGCATCGGCACGGCCCCGCCTGCGATTGCGGGCATCAGCCACGGCGCGCTCCTTCCGTGCCATCGCGCTTGGCGGCGGCGCCAAGGCGGCCTATGGGATCGGCATGACCGATAGAGCGAAACAGGACATCATCGGCGGGACGCCGCGCGCGACCCGGCGTCCGGCCCATGTCAAGGCGCCGGCAGGCTGGACCGCCACGCCGGTTCCGGCCTCCGCGGCCGCCGCACCCGCCCCGGCGGAAAGCCAGCCGGGCGGCCGCGACCCGGTGCGCTATGGCGACTGGGAATATAAAGGACTGGCGATCGACTTCTGACGCGGGGGGAGCGGTGCCTGTCAAAAGGGATTCATCCGCGCGTTGACCCCCGACCGGTCGACGAACTGGTGCTTGAGCGCCGCCAGCACATGGACGATCACCAGCGCCAGCATCGTCAGGCCCAGCATTTCGTGCCGTTCGTGCATCGTGTCGGCGAGCGCCTTGCCCGGCGCGGCGATCGGGGGAAGGGTGAACAGGCCGAAGAAATCGATCGGCCGATCCGCCGCCGACATCCAGACCCAGCCCGACAGCGGCAACAGGATCAGCAGCGCATAGAAAAGGAAATGGACGATCCGGCTGAGCGGGCGCTGCCATGCCGGAACGCTTGCCGGAAGCGGCGGCGGCCGGTGTCCGAGCCGCCACGCGATCCGGATCAGGGTCAGCGCCAGCACCGTGACGCCCAGCGCCTTGTGGATCGCCATCGCTTCGCGGTGGGTTTCGCGCGGCAGGCCCTCGGTCAGCATCGCAAGGCCGATGTTGACGATGACCGCGGCGCCGATCAGCCAATGAAGCCAGATGGCCACCTTCGTGTAACGCGGGCTCGCGGTGGTTCCCGCCGTCGCGTCGGTGGCCATGGCTCGTTCTCCCTCAGGCGGTCGTCGGGGCGACCGTCACCGCCGGCATCTTGCCGGCCTTCACCTGTTCCGCAAAGATCTCGCGCATCAGCTGCAGCGAGAAGAGATGCGCGAAGATCAGCGCGAGGATGCCGTTCTGCATCATCTTGCGCAGCACATCGCCGCGCAGTTCGCGCAGCTTCGTTTCGTCGACCATCTTGAAGCCGCGATAGACGAAGGGCTGTTCATAGCCGTCGCCCTGGATGCTGACTTCGCCGTCCATCAGCAGGTCCGCCTTCTGCAGTTCCTCGACGAACTGGCCGGTGCGCTGGCCCGCTTCCTCGAAATTCTTGCAGAATTCGAGGATATTGTTGACCGCGTCCGACGGCTTGCCGTCGACGAACAGCACATCGCCCTCGTCGAACTTGCCGATCGCGCCCGAGGTCGGATCGAAGCAGAGCGAAAGCTCGTCGGTGTCGGGGCGCAGGCGGGCGAGCATGAAGGGATAACGGCGGATATAGGCCGGGACATAGACCGGATTGATCAGCTTGCCCTCTTCGCTGACGAAGGTGTTGATGCCCTCGTTGAGGCCCATCAGCGCGAGCGGAACCGGATTGTCGCCGGCCGAGAAGACGATCGGATAGTGGCGCGACGCGGAAACGAACTCGTCGGAGGTCAGCGGCACGGCGTGCTGGTTGATCAGGAAATCGGCGCTGTCGAGCGGGCGCGCATGGAAATCGGCGTGGTCGACGCTCGAAAGCGGCACCAGATCCTTGTAGAAGAGGGGCAGATTGGAAGCGGTCGGCGCCGTGGCCATCATGATTCTCCGAAACAGGTTTCCGCGTGGCGGAAGAAAGCGGTTTTCGCGCCTTATTGGGCCGCGCCGCGCCGCGCAAGAGGCCGATTGCCGCCGACGCGCGGTTTATGCGTCAGACGAGCTTGCCCGGGTTGAGGATGCCGAGCGGGTCGAGTCCCGCCTTGACCCCGCGCAGCGCCGCGAGCCGCGCCGGACTGTCGATTTCCGCCAGCATGGCGCGCTTCGCCTGCCCGATGCCGTGTTCGGCGGAGATCGAGCCGCCCAGTTCGACGACGTGGCGATAGACGAGCCGGCTGGCCGCCTCGCCATGTTCGGCGATCCATGCCTTGCCGTCGCAGCCAGCCGGCGGCTGGACATGGTGATGGACATTGCCGTCGCCGAGGTGGCCGAACGACAGCGCGCGCGCGCCGGGAAAGGCGGTGGACAGGCGCGCCGGATTGTCGGCGATGAAGGTCGGCATCAGGTCGACCGGCACGCTGATGTCGTGCTGGAGCGCGGGCCCCTCGGCGCGCTCCGCCTCCGAGATCGAATCGCGCAGGCGCCAGAAATCCTCGCTCTCGCGCTCGTTCTTGGCGATCGCGACATCGCGGACGAGCCCTTCGTCCAATGCCGGCGCCAGTTCGGCGAGCAGCGCCGCGTCGAGCGCTTCGGCATCGTCGCCCGCGAGTTCGATCAGCGCATACCAGGGGCAGGGCGCGGCGAGTGGCGCGCGCGTCTGCGGAATATGGCGCAGCACCGCGTCGAGGCACGTGTGCGGGACGATCTCGAACCCTTCGAGGGCGTCGCCCAGCGCCGCGTCGAGCCGCCGCAGCAGGACGAGTGCCTGGTCGGGCGATTCGAGCCCGATCCACGCGGTGGCGCGCGCGGCCGCGACGGGAACGAGGCGCAGGCAGGCCGCCGTCACGATTCCCAGCGTGCCCTCGGCGCCGCACAGCAGGTGGCGCAGGTCGTAACCGCGGTTGTCCTTCTTCAGCGGCGCCAGACCGTCGAGGATGCTACCGTCGGGCAGCACCGCCTCGATTCCCGCGACCAGCGCGCGCATCGTGCCGTGGCGCAGCACCTGCGTGCCGCCGGCGTTGGTCGAGACGAGCCCTCCGATCGTCGCCGACCCCTTGCCGCCGAGGGTCAGCGGAAAGCGCAGCCCGTGGGCGAGCACGGCATTGTGGAAATTCTCGAGCACCACGCCGGCCTCGACGACCGCCAGCCGTGCCGCCGCGTCGATGGCGCGGATGCGGTCGAGCCGCCGGGTGCTGAGCAGCAGCTGCGTGCCGGTCGCGTCGGGAGTTGCGCCGCCGACCATGCCGCTGTTGCCGCCTTGCGGCACGATCGCGGCACCGGCCTCGCCGCACAGCCGCACCGCCGCCGCCACCTCTTCGGTCGTGGCGGGCGACAGCATCGCCGCCGCGGCGCCGTGATATTTGCCGCGCCAGTCGGTCAGCCACGGCGCGAGAACCTCGGGATCGGTCATGAAGCCCTTGGGGCCCAGCAGCGCGGCAAGATCGGCAAGAAGCGAGGGAGAGGGTGGGCGTGTCATCGGGTCCCGGTCCGGCTTGCTGCCGCGCCTGCCCGCGCACGATTCCGCCTCGGGGCTCGACAGCAATTCATTTGATGTTCAATCATGGCGGTTAAAGGTGCAATGAACGATCGGCGGGGCGCCGTCCAGCTTGGGGGTGCGGGAGGCACTGGTGAAAAGCATTATGGGTCAGCACGGGGCAGGAGCGGTCGCAAGGCCGTGCTGACGTCCGCTGCCCTGCTGATGGCCGCCGCGGCGCCGGTGGCCAATGCCGCCAACGCCCCCACGGCCGCGCCGCCCGAGCCGCTGGTGTCGCTGGTGCCGCCGCCCGCCGAACCGCCCGCCGCGCCCTATTGGCAGGTGGTGATCGAGCAGGAACTGATCATCCGCGTGCCCGCGCGCCGCAGCCCGATCAACAATTTCGCCGCAGGCCCGATGCCGCAGCGATCGCCCCGCCCGACGACGATCGTGTGGAAAGAAAAGAAGGCGCCGAAATGCATTCCGATGCGGAATATCATGGGAATGCAGGCGGTCCAGCGTGACAGCATCGACCTGATTACGCGCCAGAACCAGCTCTTGCGCGCCCAGCTCAACCGCGGCTGCCGGGCGCTCGATTTCTATGCCGGCTTCTACATGCAGGGGAACAAGGACGGAAAGCTCTGCGAGGATCGCGACCAGATCCACGCCCGGACCGGCGCCAAGTGCGAGATCGACAAATTCCGGCTGCTCGTGCCCGTCCCGCGCGAGGAGGATTGATCGCGCCCGTCCCGCCGCATGGCTTTTTAACGGCATTCCTTGACTTTTACCGGCCTTTTGCCCAATGGCCGCGGCAGCGACGGCTGGCGTGGGACGCCGCGCTCGAACCTATCCGGACAGTTGACCTTTATGAAATTTGCCGACCTCGGCCTCTCCGATGAACTTTTGCGCGCTGTCACCGAAGCGGGCTATGACGAACCGACACCGATTCAGGCGGGAGCGATCCCGTCGGTCCTGATGATGCGCGACATGATCGGCATCGCCCAGACGGGGACCGGCAAGACCGCCTCTTTCGTGCTGCCGATGATCGACATCCTCGCGCAGGGCCGTGCCCGCGCGCTGATGCCGCGCTCGCTGATCCTCGAACCGACGCGCGAGCTTGCCGCGCAGGTGGCCGAGAATTTCGAGAATTACGGCCGGTATCACAAGCTTTCGATGGCGCTGCTGATCGGCGGCGTGCAGATGGGCGATCAGATCAAGGCGCTCGAAAAGGGCGTCGACGTGCTGATCGCGACGCCGGGCCGCCTGATGGACCTGTTCGAGCGCGGCAAGATCCTGCTCACCGGCTGCAACATGCTCGTTATCGACGAGGCGGACCGGATGCTCGACATGGGCTTCATCCCCGACATCGAGAATATCTGCACCAAGCTGCCGACGAATCGCCAGACCCTGCTCTTCTCCGCGACGATGCCGCCGCCGATCAAGAAGCTTGCCGACAAATTCCTGTCGAATCCCAAGACGATCGAGGTGGCGCGGCCCGCGAGCACCAACGTGAACATCGCCCAGTTCCTCGTCAAGACCAGCGAGCGCGCCAAGCGCGAGACGCTGCGCGACCTGATCGAGGAAGAGGGCGTCGCCACCGCGATCATCTTCTGCAACCGCAAGACGACGGTGCGCGAACTCGCCAAGTCGCTGAAGCGGCACCGCTATCGCGCGGGCGAGATTCACGGCGACATGGATCAGTCGAGCCGCATCGCCGAACTCGACCGCTTCAAGAACGGCGACATCAACATCCTCGTCGCGTCGGACGTCGCGGCGCGCGGGCTCGACGTCAAGGGCGTCAGCCACGTCTTCAACTTCGATGCGCCCTGGCATCCCGACGATTATGTCCACCGCATCGGCCGCACCGGCCGCGCCGGGGCGAAAGGCCGCGCCTTCACGCTGGTGACGCCGTCGGACGACGAGGCGATCGACAATATCCAGAAGCTGACCGGCTCGAAGATCGCGATCCTCGGACGCACCGAGAGCGCAGGCGAGCCCAAGGAAGAGGCGCGACCCGCGCGCGACGGCAAAAGACGTGAAGAGGGGCGCCGTGAAGAAGGGCGCCGCGAAGAGGAGCGCAAACCCCGGGCGAAGCGCAGCGAAGCGAAACCTAGGAGCGGCGACGGCCATGCCGCGAAGAAGGACGCAGGCCGCAAGCCCGCTCCCGCGGCGACTCGCCGCGACGACGATGGTCCCGACGATGGCTGGAACGGCCCGATGCCGGACTTTCTCTCGGTCGGCTTCGGCACCTGACGGTCAGAGGCGGACGAGCATCTTTCCGATATTGGCGCCGGCGAAGAGGCCGAGGAAGGCTTCGGGTGCCGACTCGATGCCGTCGCGCACGGTCTCGCGCATCGTCACCGCGCCGCTCGCGATCAGGTTGCCCATGTCGGCATAGAATTCCTCCATGCAATCGAAGAACTGGTCGGTATAGATGAAGCCTTCCATGCGGATGCGCGCGGGGATGGCGCGGATCAGATATTTCATCTCCTGCGGATGCCCGTCGTTATAGACGTCGATCATCCCGCAGATGGCGAAGCGGGCGAAATCGTTCGCGGTCGCGAAAGCGGCGTCGAGATGGTCGCCGCCGACATTGTCGAAATAGACGTCGATCCCCGGCTTGCCGAGCGATTCGAGCGCCCCCGCCAGCCCGTCCAGCACCTGCCCCGCCTTGTAATCGACGGCGGCATCGGCGCCGAGTTCGCGGACCCAGGCGCATTTCTCCGCGCCGCCCGCGGCGCCGATCACCGTCATTTCGCGCGCCTTGGCGATCTGCACCACCGCCGATCCCACCGCGCCCGCCGCTGCGGACACGAAAACGGTATCGCCGGCCTTCGCCGCCGCGACGCGCAGCAGGCCGATCCACGCGGTGCCGCCGGTCAGGCCCATGTTGTGCAGGAAGGTCTGCGGCGCCATCCCCGCCGCCAGCGCCTCGGCAGGCAGCTTGAACGGCGCCATGTCGAGGCCGATGACGCCGCCGTCGCGCCAGCCGCCCATGTGCAGGATCAGGTCGCCGGGCGCGAAGCCCTCCATCCGGCTTTCGACGACCTCGCCGATCGCGCCGCCGGTCATCGGCTGGTCGATCTGGAAGCTCGCGGTATAGCTTTTCGCGTCGTTCATCCGCCCACGCATATAGGGGTCGACCGACAGCCACAGGTTGCGGACGCGCAGCTGATTCTCCTGCAAGGGATCGTCGGGCAGGTCGCGCAATGCGAAATGTTCCATCGTCGGCAAAGCGGAGGGGCGGCGGGTCAGATGCCATGCCTTGGCCATTCGATATCTCCCCAATTTTCGCGTTTCGCGAAAGATCGTCAGAAAAGCCGTTGCCAGTGTCAAGCAGGCTCGTTAAGAGCCGCCCGGTCGCGGGGCCGTAGCTCAGATGGGAGAGCGCTGCAATCGCACTGCAGAGGTCAGGGGTTCGATTCCCCTCGGCTCCACCAGCGACCCTTTTCCCTTATCCGTGGTCGGATTCGTCATAGGCGGCGATCGCCGTGAAGATTCGCGCGAGCTGTTCGCGCTCGTCGGCATCGATATCGGGCCGCCAGACCTCGAACAGCAGCACCGTGCGGTCGCTCGTGCCGCGATTCCACGCCTCATGCTCGAAACTGTCGTCGAAGATCAGCAGTTCGCCTTCGCGCCATGCGCGCGTTTCGGCGCCGACCCGAATCGCGCAATCTTCCGGCACGATCAGCGGCAGGTGGCAGATCAGCCGTGTGTTGAGCAGCCCGTGATGCGGCTGGATATGCGTGCCGGGGGTGAGGCGGGAGAAGAGGGCGATCGGCGCGCGTTCCGGAATGACCGGTTGCGGCGCCGCTTCGAGCGCCGCCAGCGTCCGCGGGCACAGCAGGTCCATGCCGTCGACGATCCGGCCGCTCTGCCACAGCCAGGCCGCGCCCCAGTCGGGTTTGTCGAGCAGCGGATTGTTCGGCGGCGGTCGGTCGGGATGCGCGGTCACATAGGGCGCGAAGCGGTCGCCGGCATCGGCGATGAGCGCTTCCAGCTCGCCGCGAATCGCCGCCGTTTCGGCCTCGATCGCAGGCACCCAGTCGAATTCCTCGCGATCGAAGAAGGCCCGCTGCGCCAGGCCGGGAAAATAGAACATCGCTGGTTGCTGGAGGTAGAGCGCATGCTCGCCCGTCAGCAGGCGCAGCGCTTCGGCGACCCGCGGCGGCGCGCTGGCGGCCGAAATTCCTGCATCGCGCAACTCGGTCGCCAGATGTGCCGCAAGCATCTTCTCGCTTTCGGCGATGAATTCCTGGCCGCGGATCAGGCCGGCGTGCAGCGAGGACGGCACGTTGGGCATGATCGCCGCCGTGCTCAGCGCCAGCCGGTAGAAACTGCATGCGGCACGCGAGTCGTCGCGCCGCCGCTTGGCCTCCGCCATGGCGAGCAGCGCCAGGATATTGCCCCGGTCGGCGCGGATCGCGCCTTCGAGCACCGCCATCTCGCCGGCATCGTCGCCGCGCTGAAACGCCGCGCGCGCCTGTCCCATCCAGTCCCCACCCTGCGTCATGACCCCGGCATAGCGCGGCGCGGCGTGTTTGCAACAAGGCTGGTGGAGCGATCGCGGGCGCCGCGCGTCGCGTCGGAGAATGCCGGTCGTTCGATCGGTATCGGGGCTTTCCTGCATTATCCGGCCGTGCCAGCCCGATTCTCCGGCTCTTTTGCCCGTTCGCCCGCATGTGTTCGGCTGCCGGCGCTCTCCTCAGAGCGGGATGACATCGACTGGAACCGTCATTGCGAGCGGCGAAGCCGCGCGGCAATCCAGAGTGGCGGTAACGGCCCTGGATTGCTTCGCTTCGCTCGCAATGACGAAGTGTCGATCCAATACATGAAGGACGGAACGTCCCCCATCGTCCCGCCCACGCCCTCAGGCGGCGCGGACGAAGCCGTCGAGGACCCGCTTGGTGCCCGCCTGCTCGAATTCGACCTCCAGCTTGTTGCCGTCAACGTCGATGATCCGACCGTAACCGAATTTCTCGTGAAACACGCGCATGCCGATCGCCAGGTCGGCGCGCGGCTTCGCGCCGACCGAGGCGGCGGGGGCGCCTTCGCTCGGCGCAGGGGCCCGGGTGATGGTCGAGGACGCGGCCAGCGCGCGCTGCCATGCCGGGCCGCGGGTCGCCGTGCGTGCCGGGCTCTGCGTCGCGACATGCGCGAACGGGTCGCCTTGCGCCGACCAGTTGGCGCGCCAAAGCGACGCGCCGCCGCCGAAGCTGTTCTTGCTGTCGACGAACTCGGGCGGAATCTCCGCGATGAAGCGGCTCGGAATGCTGCTCATCCACTGGCCGTAGATGCGGCGGTTGGCGGCGTGATAGATGCTCGCGCGCTGCCGGGCGCGGGTGATCGCGACATAGGCGAGGCGGCGCTCCTCCTCCAGGCTCGCGGTGCCGCCCTCGTCCATCGCGCGCTGCGACGGAAAGACGCCGTCTTCCCATCCGGCGAGGAAGACATGATCGAATTCGAGGCCTTTCGCGGCGTGGATCGTCATGATGGTGACGGTCTCCGTCTGGTCGTCGTTGTCGCGGTCCATGACGAGGCTGACATGCTCGAGGAAGGCTTCAAGCGAATCATATTCCTCCATCGCGCGGACGAGTTCGGAGAGGTTCTCGAGGCGCCCCGCCGCTTCGGCGCTGCGGTCGGCCTGAAGCATCGCGGTGTAGCCCGATTCGTCGAGGATCAGCTGGGTCAGCTCGGGGTGCGGCAGGTCGTTCGCCTTCGCCTGCCAGCTGCGCATCATCGCGACGAAGTTCGCGAGCTGGCGGCGCGCCTGCGGGGTCAGCTCGTCGGTCTCGGTGATCCGCGCCGCGGCATGGAACAGCGGCGTGCGCTCGATCCGGGCGAACTGGTGGATGCGCGACACCGCCTTGTCGCCGAGCCCGCGCTTCGGCACGTTGACGATCCGTTCGAAGGCCAGGTCGTCGGCGCTCGACTGGACGAGGCGCAGATAGGCGAGCGCGTCGCGAATCTCCGCGCGTTCGTAGAAGCGGTAGCCGCCGACGATGCGGTAGGGGAGGCCGATGGCGATGAAGCGATCCTCGAACTCGCGGGTCTGGAACTGCGCGCGGACGAGGATGGCGGCGCGGTCGAGGCTGGTGCCGCGGCGCTGGAGGTCTTCGAGCTCCTCGCCGATCCGCCGCGCTTCCTCGGGGCCGTCCCAGACGCCGACCACCCGGACCTTGTCGCCCGCGTCGAGATCGGTCCACAGCGTCTTGCCGAGCCGCCCCGAATTCTGGGCGATCAGCGCCGAGGCGGCGGCAAGGATCTGCGGGGTCGAGCGGTAATTCTGTTCGAGGCGGATCACGGTCGCGCCGGGGAAATCCTTTTCGAAACGCAGGATGTTCGCCACCTCGGCGCCGCGCCACGAATAGATCGACTGGTCGTCGTCGCCGACGCAGCAGATGTTCTTGCGCGCCTGCGCGAGAAGGCGGAGCCAGAGATACTGGCTGGCGTTGGTGTCCTGATATTCGTCGACGAGGATATATTTGAAGCGCTGCTGATACTGTTCGAGCACGTCGCGGTGCGTCTTCAATATCACCAGCATGTGGAGCAGCAGGTCGCCGAAATCGCAGGCGTTCAGCGTCTTGAGCCGCGCCTGATAAAGGGCATAGAAATGCTGCCCCTTGCCATCGGCATAGGCTTCGCGGTCCGCGGCGTCGAGGTCGGGCGGGGTCAGGCCGCGGTTCTTCCACTTGTCGATCAGCCCCGCGAGCTGGCGCGCCGGCCAGCGCTTCTCGTCGAGCCCTTCGGTCTGGATGAGCTGCTTGAGAACGCGAAGCTGGTCGTCGGTGTCGAGGATGGTGAAATTGCTCTGCAGTCCCACCAGTTCGGCGTGACGGCGCAGCATCTTCGCCGCGATGCTGTGAAAGGTGCCGAGCCACGGCATCCCCTCGACCGCGTCGCCGATCATCCGGCCGATGCGCTCGCGCATCTCGCGCGCCGCCTTGTTGGTGAAGGTGACGGCCAGGATTTCGGACGGCCACGCGCGCCGCGTCGCGATGATGTGCGCCAGCCGCGCCGTCAGCGCCGCCGTCTTGCCGGTGCCTGCCCCTGCGAGCATCAGCACCGGGCCTTCGGTGGTCAGCACCGCCTGCCGCTGCGGGCCGTTCAGCCCCTGCAGATAGGGCGGGTCCGATGGGTGCGGCGGGGGAAGATCGGGCGGGGAGGCTGGGCGGCTGTTCACGCGCGAACGATTAGGGAACGGCGCCGATGCTGTCCAGTGCAAGGCGGCGGGACGCGGCGGCGCTGCGCGGCGGACGGTCTTTGGTCTTGCGCCGGAGCGCATGATCCGTTCAAAGCGACCCGCCATCACGAAGGGAAGGGGCGCCGCCCGTGGATCTGACACCCTATCGCGCGCAGGCGCGCATCCTGACCGCGAGCCTCGTCGGGACCGCGGTCGAATTCTACGATTTCTACATCTACGGCACCGCCGCGGCGCTGGTGTTCGGGCCGCTGTTCTTTCCATCCGAATCACCCTCGGCGCAGTTGATGCTGAGCTTCATGAGCTTCGGGCTCGCTTTCCTGGCGCGGCCCGTCGGGGCGATCGTCTTCGGCCATTACGGCGACCGCATCGGCCGCAAGTCGACGCTCGTCGCCTCGCTGATGCTGATGGGCGCCTCGACGCTGCTGATCGCGTTCCTGCCGACCTATGCGATGGTCGGCTGGGTCGCGCCGCTGCTGCTGTGCATCCTGCGTTTCGGGCAGGGGTTCGGGCTCGGCGGCGAGTGGGGCGGGGCGGCGCTGCTGGCGGTCGAGAATGCGCCGCCGGGCTGGCGTGCGCGCTTCGGCATGTTTCCGCAGCTCGGCGCGCCGGTCGGCTTCATCGCCGCCAACGGCCTGTTCCTGCTGCTCGGCCTGTGGCTCAGCGATGCGGAGTTCGCGGCGTGGGGCTGGCGCATCCCCTTTCTCGTCTCGGCGGTGCTCGTCGGGCTCGGGCTCTGGGTGCGGCTCAAGATCGGTGAGACGCCGGCCTTCGCCGACGCACTGGAAAGGCAGGCGCCCGTCGCGGTGCCGCTGGGCGAGCTGTTCCGCCGCCACCTCGTCCCGACGCTCGCGGGCACTTTCGCGGTCGTCGCCTGCTTCGCGATCTTCTATCTCGCGACCAGCTTCGCGCTGGCCCACGGGACGACGGCGCTCGGCTATCCGAAGGAGCAGTTCCTGCTGATCCAGCTCGGCGCGATCCTCTTCATGGCGGTGGGGATCGTCTATGCCGGCTACCCGAGCGACGCGGTCAGCGCGCAGCGGGTGCTGACCTGGGGGTGCGGCGCGACGATCCTGATCGGGCTGCTGTTCGGGCCGTCGCTGGCGTCGCAATCGTGGCCGCTCATCTTCCTCGGGCTCGCGGCATCGCTGTTCGTCATGGGGCTGGTCTATGGCCCGCTCGGCAGCTGGCTGACCGCGCTGTTCCCCGTCGAGGTGCGCTACACCGGCGCGTCCGTCGCCTTCAACGTCGGCGGCATATTGGGCGGCGCGCTGGCGCCGATCATCGCGCAGGCGCTCGGCGACTGGGGCGGGACGCAGGTCGTCGGCCTCTATCTGGCGCTGGCCGGGGTCGTCAGCTGGATCGGGCTGCTGATGGTGCGCCGGCAGGGCGCCGCCGCCGGCTGAACGATGGTCAGGCGCGGCGCAGCAGGGTCAGCTTCGCCTTGCCGACGCGGCGCTCCGCCTCGATTCCGAAGCCGGGGACATCGACCGCTTCCCGGTCGGCGGTCTCGATCGAAACCCAGCTGTCGGGGCCGGCCCAGCCGAGGCGGGCCAGCTTGTCGAGCGCGACGCTGCCGGCGCCGGTGCCATAGGGCGCGTCGAACAGCAGCAGGTCGCAGGCGCGCGGCGCGGGACCGAGGGAAAGGACCGATCCGGCGCGAATCTCGGCGCGCTGCCCCGCACCCAGTGTCGCGAGGTTTTTCCGCAGCGCGTCGAGCGCGTCCCTGTCCTGCTCGCCGAACAGGCAGTGCGCGGCGCCGCGCGACAGCGCCTCGATGCCGAGCGCGCCCGAACCCGCGAACAGGTCGGCGACGTGCAGCCCCTCGAAACTGCCGAGGCGGCTCGCGAGCATCGAGAACAGCGTCTCGCGCGTGCGGTCCGCAGTCGGCCGCGTCGCGTCGTTCCGGGGCGCGAGCAGCTTGCGGCCGCGCCACTCGCCGGCGATCACCCGCATCCTCAGCCCATCCGCCGGCGAAACTGGAACAGCGCGTCGCGCGGCACGATCTCGACCGCCCCGCTGTCGAGCCCGTCGAGGGAGAAGGCGCCGTAGCGCGTCCGGATCAGCCGGCTGACCTGCAAGCTCAGATGTTCGAGCACGCGGCGCACCTCGCGGTTCTTGCCCTCGGTCAGCGTCAGTTCGATCCACTGGTTGCGCCCGGTGCGGCGTTCGAGGTTGGCGTCGATCTTTCCATAGCGGATGCCGTCGATGGTGATGCCGAGCGCCAGTTCCTCGAGCTGCGCCTGGCTGATCTCGCCAAAGGCGCGCGCGCGATAGCTGCGTTCGACCCCGCTCGAGGGCAGTTCGAGCTGGCGCTTGAATTCGCCGTCGTTGGTCAGCAGCAGCAGCCCCTCGGTGTTATAGTCGAGCCGCCCCACCGGCATCAGCCGCGGCAGGCCTTTGGGCAGGATGTCGTAGATCGTCTTGCGGCCCTTGGGGTCGCGCGCGGCGGTGAGGCAGCCCGCCGGCTTGTGGAAGCGATAGAGGCGTGTCGAGACCGGCTTCGCGACCGGATTGCCGTCGACCGTCAGGCCTTCGAGCGAGGAGAGCAGCGGCGCGGGCTGCGCGATCGCCTGGCCGTTCAGCGCGATGCGGCCTTCCTCGATCATCCGCTCGACGTCGCGGCGCGAGCCGACTCCGGCGCGGGCGAGCAGCTTGGCGATCCGTTGCGGCCCCTCTTCCTCGCGTTCGGCGGTGGCAGGGGGGCGGGGTTGCGCGGAACGCGCGGCGCGGCGGCCGCGCGGTGCGGCGGGCTGAGGGGCGGAGCGGGGCGGTCGGCGTGTCGTCATCGGAACGCAAGCGGCTTTCATGGCGTTGAGGGGGGAAGGAAACTGTGGCCTTGTGGTCACGCTCATAGCCGGAAACGCATCGCTTCGTCGATGGCATGCCGAAGCGATATTGCAGGACGGGCGAGAGCGCGCCATGGCGCCATCGAAGGGAGTTTTCATGCTCTTTGCGTCCCGCCCGTCGTGCATCAAGCGCCTGCTGATCGTCGAAGACGATCCGCTGATCGCGTTCGACAACGAACGGACGCTGAAACACGCGGGCTACGACGTCGTCGCGACGGTCGATTCGGGCGAGGCTGCGGTGCAGGTGCTGGCGATCGACCGGGTCGACGCGCTCGTCCTCGATCTGAATCTCGCGGGCCACATGACGGGGCGCGAGGTCGCCCGGATTGCGCGCGATCGCGGCATTGCGGTGCTGCTCGTCACCGGCCTGCCGCCCGAGGATGCCGCCGAGATCGCGCTCGCCTGCCTCGCCAAGCCGCACGCCGCCGCCGCGCTGATCGGCGCGCTGCGCGCGATCGAGACGATGATCTGCCAGAAGAAGAAGCCGCGCAAGATCAGCGGGCTTCAGACCTATTGGCGGCCCGAGGCAGCCTGAGGCGACCGGCCGCCGCCACGATCCGTCGGACCGCCAAATCACCGCTTCCAATTTGGCGCCAAGGCTTTAGGCCTCTGGCTTGAAGCGAGAGATGCCGCCGCGTCGGCATGTGAGGGAGGGCGCGCGATGCAACTCGGTCTGGATAGCCTGGTATTGGTCGCAGTGCTGTTGGCCGTTGTCGGCCTCGCTTATCTCGTTCCGAGTTTTGCGCCTTACCGCAAGCCGATGCCGATCGTCGCCTTTTTGCTGGGTATTTCGAGCGGTTTTCCTTTGACACTGCTGTTGGGTACAATGGCATTCTGGTTGTCGAAGGTCGGAATCGAAAAATCGACGATCGGCTTCGCAATCGGCCTGACCACGCCCTACACGTTGAAATTCCTTTGGGCCCCTTTGGTCGATAAATTGCCCATCCCGGTCCTGACCCGCCTTTTTGGACAGCGGCGAAGCTGGCTGTTCCTGATTCAGATGCTGTTGGTCGTCGCGATCTGGCAATTGGGGGCGAGTAATCCGACCAACGACAATCTGGCGCCGTTCGCGATCTGGGCGATCATCGTCGCTTTTCTGTCGGCCACACAGGACATTGTCATCGACGCCTATCGTATCGAGATTTTGAGCGATGCCGAGTTGCCCCACGGCACGGCAATGAACCAGTTCGGCTATCGCACCGGCAATCTGATCGCCGGGGTCGGCACGATCGCGCTGGCTTCTCCCGAAGGATTTGGGCTGGGTTGGGCAGCGGCTTACGCCTTTACCGGGCTTGCGGTGCTGCCTGCCGTGGTCGGCGCTCTCCTGGCTGGCCCCGGGAGGTTCCATCCATCACAGGCGCGCGGGGGCGAGCAAGGTTTTGGTGCATGGCTCAACGAAACGGTCATCAGCCCCTTTCGCGAATTTCTGGGGCGTCATGGCGCGGTCCTGATCCTGCTTTTCGTGCTCATCTACAAGGTCGGCGATGCGATGGGGCAGGGGATGCTCAATCCGATGATCGTCGAACTGGGGTTCACCGACACCGAGTTCGTTGCGATCAACAAGGGCGTCGGCTTTGTGGCGCTGATCATCGGGTCGGCTTGCGGTGCTCCCTTCATCGCGTGGCTGGGCATGGGGCGGGCACTCCTGATCTCGGGCCTGATGATGATGTTCAGCAATCTGTTGTTCGCCCTGCTGGCCTCCGTCGGTCATTCGCCACTGATGCTGGCTATAGCGGTGGGGACCGAGAATTTTACGAGCGGGATCGGGCTCACGGTGTTCGTGACTTATCTCTCCGGTCTGTCGAGCCTGGCCTATACTGCGACGCAATTCGCTCTGCTGTCGTCGTTCGCAGCCGTCGGGCGGACGTGGCTCGCTGCGCCTGGCGGCTATGTGGCCGAGACGCTGGGCTGGGTTGGCTTCTGGCTGTTCACCGTCGTCATCGCCGCGCCCGGAATGCTCCTGCTGTGGTTGCTGTGGAAGCGTGGCTTCGTCGTCCAGACGGTCCGCCAGCCGAGCACCGAGGATGACGGCCCCGAAATCGCTTCCGCCGAAGCTATTCCGGCAGTTCCCCGTTCGCCCTGAGCACTTCGCCCGCGAGATAGAGCGAGCCGGCGATCAGCACGATATCGCGCGCCGGATCGACCGTCAGCGCGCGCAAGGCGGCTTCGACGTCCGTGGCGTATCGCGCTTCGGATCCGAAAGCCGCCGCATCATGATGCTCGTGCCCCGGCACCGGCACGACGGTCAGCGAGGCGAGGCGGTCGCGCAGCGGGTCGAGGATCGCCTCGGGATGCTTGTTGGCGAGCATGCCGGCGATCAGATGGATGCGGCGCGGTTCGCTGGCGAAATGCCGCGCAAGCTGGAGGCCGGCATCGCCATTGTGCGCACCGTCGAGCCAGACCTCGGTCGCCGGCGGCAGCAGCCCGGTCAGCGGCCCCGTCCCCAGTCGTTGCAGGCGCGCGGGCCAGAAGGCGCCGGCGACGCCGCGCGCGATGGTGCCCGCGTCGGGCTTCGGCCCCGGCGCGATATGGAGCATCGCGATCGCCAGCCCCGCATTGCGCATCTGATGCAGCCCGGCCATGCCCGGACGCAGCACCCCGGCCAATGTCCCGTCCATCGACGTCCAGCGGAAGGCGTCGCCGACGGGCTCGACCGACCAGGATTCGCCCTCCGCGAAGGGAACGACACCGGCCTCCTCGGCGCGGCGCGCGATGACGCGCTGTACCGCGCGCGGATAGGCGAGCGTCGCGAGCGCGCTGCCCGGCTTGACGATCCCGGCCTTTTCCCACGCGATCCGCTCGGCGGGGACGGACGGCGTTCCGGCTTCGGGGGCGAGCAGGAAGGCTTCGTGATCGATGCCCAGCGAGGCGATGCCGCACACCGCGGGCGGCGGGATGATGTTGGTCGCGTCGAGGCGTCCGCCGAGCCCGACCTCGAGGATGCAATCGTCGGCGGGATGGCGCGCAAAGGCGAGGAAGGCGACCGCGGTGGTGACCTCGAAGAAGCTCGCCTCCAGGTCGGCGGCTTCGTCCAGCACCTCCTCAAGCAGCATCGCGAGCAGCCTGTCGTCGATCAGTGTGCCGTCGATGCGGAGCCGCTCGTTGAAGCGGACGAGGTGCGGGCTGGTGTAGGCGTGGACGCGGCGGCCGCTCGCCTCCAGGATCGCGCGCAGATAGGCGCAGGTCGACCCCTTGCCGTTGGTCCCGGCGACGTGGAAGGTGCGCGGCAGGTGCTCGTGCGGGTTGCCGAGACGGCGACACAGTTCGGTAATGCGCTCCAGCCCGAGGATGTCGCGTCCCGGCGACAGCGCGGCGAGGCGGTCGAGCTGCGTCTGGACAGCGGGGTCGGCGGAATGGGCGTGGTCGGGCATTATACGGCTTTGTCATTCCCGCGGACGCGGGAATCCATGGTCGATACTATCGGTTGAGACCGAACCACAGATCGCGCCAATCGGGGTTCTGCGTCTCGATCAGTTGGATTTTCCACGCGCGATTCCATTTCTTGAGCCGCTTTTCGCGTTGTATCGCATCGCGGATGTCCTGAAATTCTTCATAATGGACGAGATGCTTCACCCGATATTTTGGGGAGAAGCCGGTCAATTGCCCCTCGCGATGTTCGTAGGTCCGCCGGATAATGTCGTTGGTCACGCCAATATAGATCGTGCCGTTCTTTTGGCTGGCCATGATATAAACGTAATACAGTCACGACACCTCGGATCATGGATTCCCGCGTTCGCGGGAATGACAAGGTGAGGAGGATGCCTGGGATCAGGCCGCCTTTTCGGGCGCCAGATAGGCGATCAGGCGGCCGAGCGTCGCGGGCAGCTCCTTGCGGTGCACGACCATGTCGATCATTCCATGTTCGAGCAGATATTCGGCGCGCTGGAATCCTTCGGGCAGTTTTTCGCGGATCGTATTCTCGATCACGCGTTGCCCCGCGAAGCCGATCAGCGCGTTGGGCTCGCTGATCTGCACGTCGCCGAGCATGGCATAGCTGGCGGTGACGCCGCCCGTCGTCGGGTCGGTGAGAAGGACGATATAGGGCAGCCCGGCGCGGCGCAGGCGGGCGAGCGCGACGGTGGCGCGCGGCATCTGCATCAGCGACAGCGTGCCCTCCTGCATTCGTGCGCCGCCCGCCGCGGTAATCGCGACATAGGGACAGCCGCGCCGGATCGCCTGTTCGACCCCGGCGACGAAGGCCTCGCCGACCGCGACGCCCATCGATCCGCCCATGAAGGCGAAATCCTGCACGCCGATCACCACCGGGCGGCCGTCGATGCGGCCGAAACCGTTCTGATAGGCATCGCGGTCACCGGTCTGCGCGCGCGCCGCCTTGATGCGGTCGACATATTTCTTGGTGTCGCGAAACTTGAGCGGGTCTTCGGGCGCGGCGGGGGCGGGCAGAACCTCGTACAGGCCGCCGTCGAAAAGCTGCGCGAAGCGTTCCTTGGCACCGATGCGGTCGTGATGGTCGCAGCGCGGACAGACGTTCAGATTGTCTTCCCACTCCTTGACGAAGACCATCTGCTGGCACTGGCGGCACTTGTGCCACAGATTGTCCGCCGTATCGCGCTTCGCGGCGAAGGGCAGGGCGTTGCGGACGCGTTCGAGCCAGCTCATGCGGCATTCTCCTTCGCGCCGTGAATAGCATCGGCGAGGGTGCGGGCGAAAGCCTCGACATGCGGAGGGGCGGCATCGCCGTGCGCGGCGATGATCTCGACCAGCGCCGATCCGACGACGACCCCGTCGGCGACCTTGGCGATCTGCGCGGCCTGTTCGGGGGTGCGGACGCCGAAACCGACCGCGACGGGCAGGTCGGTGGCGGCTTTCAAGCGAGCGACGGCATCCTCGATGCTCGCCTGCGCGGCCTGCTGGAGCCCGGTGATTCCCGCGACCGAGACATAATAGAGGAACCCACCCGCACCGTTCAGCACGTCGGGCAGGCGCGCCGCGTCGGTAGTCGGCGTGGCGAGGCGGATCGGGGCAACCCCCGCGGCGCGCAGCGCGGGCCCCAGTTCCGCGTCCTCCTCCGACGGGATATCGACGCAGATGACGCCATCGACGCCCGCTTTCGCGCATTCGGCGGCGAACCATTCGGGCCCGCGGATCGTCATCGGGTTGGCATAGCCCATCAGGACGAGCGGCACTTGCGGATGGCGCGAGCGAAAGGCGGCCGCGATGGCGAAGATGTCGGCGGTGGTCGTGCCCTTGCCGAGCGCGCGCAGATTGGCGGCCTGGATCGCGGGACCGTCGGCCATCGGATCGGTGAACGGCATGCCGAGTTCGATCACGTCGGCGCCCCCCGCGACCAGCGCGTCGAGATTGGCGGCGGTATCGCCATCGCCCGCGGTGATGAAGGTGACGAGCGCGGAGCCTTTGGAAAAGGCCGAAGCGAAGCGAGTCATAGAGCCCTCTCCCCTTCAGGGGAGAGGGTTGGGAGAGGGGGAGTCAAGAACGACGCAAGCTGCTCCAGAACCCCATCCATATTCGTCAACACGTCGCGGTTGGTAAATCTGATCACTCGATAACCCTGTTCTTCGAAATAAGCCGTCCTGGCCCGGTCATATGCCTCCCGACCTGCATGCGTGTCGCCGTCGATCTCTATCACCAGCATCGGCTCTCTGGACGAGAAATCGGCGATATACGGACCAATGACCTTTTGTCTGCGGAATTTGATTCCTTGAAAACGTGCCGCACGCAGTTCGAGCCACAAGCGGGTTTCGGGCTCGGTCTGTTCGCGGCGCATCTGCTTGGCGAACTCGATCAGCCTTCGGTCCCGCATTCGTCCCCCTCTCCCAACCCTCTCCCCTGAAGGGGAGAGGGCTTTTAGAGCGCCACCCCCAGCGCATCCGCGACCGTGAAGATGTCCTTGTCGCCGCGGCCCGACAGGTTGACGATGATGATCTTGTCCTTGCCCAACGTCGGCGCGATCCGTTCGGCGGCGGCGATGGCGTGGGCCGACTCCAGCGCGGGGATGATGCCTTCCAGCTTCGTCAGCTTCTGGAAACTGGCGAGCGCCTCCGCATCGGTCACGGGTTCGTAGCGAACGCGGCCGATGTCGTGCAGCCAGGCATGCTCCGGACCGATGCCGGGATAGTCTAGGCCCGCCGAAATGCTGTGCGCCTCTGTGATCTGGCCGTCCTCGTCCTGCAACAGATAGGTCTTGTTGCCGTGGAGGATGCCGGGGCGGCCGCCCGCGAGGCTGGCGGCATGCTTCCTGTCGAGCCCTTCGCCCGCGGCCTCGACGCCGACGATCTCGACCTCGGCATCGTCGAGGAAGGGGTGGAAAAGGCCGATCGCGTTCGACCCGCCGCCGACGGGCGCGATCAGCATGTCGGGCAGGCGCCCTTCCGCCTTCAGGATCTGCGCCTTCGCTTCCTCGCCGATCACCGACTGGAAATCGCGGACGAGCTCGGGATAGGGGTGCGGGCCGGCGACGGTGCCGATGATGTAGAAAGTGTCGTGGACGTTGGCGACCCAGTGCCGCAGCGCCTCGTTCATCGCGTCCTTCAGCGTCTTCGCGCCCGATTCGACCGCGACCACTTCGGCGCCGAGCAGCTTCATGCGGAACACGTTGGGCTGCTGCCGCGCGACGTCGACCGCGCCCATGAAGATGGTGCACGGCAGGCCGAACAGCGCCGCGACGGTCGCGGTCGCGACGCCGTGCTGCCCCGCGCCGGTCTCGGCGATGATCCGCGTCTTGCCCATCCGTTTCGCGAGCAGGATCTGGCCGATGCAATTGTTGATCTTGTGCGCGCCGGTGTGATTCAGATCCTCGCGCTTCAGATAGATTTTTGCGCCGCCCAGATGGGCCGTCAGCCGCTCGGCATGCCAGAGTGGGCTCGGACGGCCGACATAATGTTCGAGCAGATGCTCGAATTCGGCCCTGAACGCCGGATCGGCCTGGGCGGCGCGATATTCGCGTTCGAGGTCGAGGATCAGCGGCATCAGCGTTTCGGCGACATAGCGGCCCCCGAAGGCGCCGAAATGACCGCGCGCATCGGGCCCGGTGCGCAGGCTGTTCGATAGGGCGGAGCGGGGGGGAGCGGCTTCGGTCATGGCTGGCTGTGTCCCTTAGGCGCTATGACGCCCTTGTCCATAGCCTCGATGCGCTTCAAACAGCGGCGAGGGTCACGGCAAGGAGGCAGACGGATGAGCGGGGGCATGAATCGGCGCGAATTGTTGATGGCGGGCGGCGCGGCGTTGGCGACGGCGGCCGCCGCACCGGCCATTGCGCGGGACCGCGGCGGATCGCGGCTGCGGATCGGCGTCATCGGCACCGGCGAGCGCGGACGCGTCCACCTGCGCGAACTGCTGCGCCGCGACGACGTCGACGTGACCGCGATCGCCGACATCGACCCCTTCGTGCTCGAAGCCGCGAAGGGGCAGTTCGATGCGGCGGGAAAGCCGCGCCCCGCCAGCTTCACCGGCGACGCCGAGGCGTGGCGCGCGATGCTGAAACCGGGAACGCTCGACGGCGTGCTGATCGTCACCCCGTGGGAATGGCACAAGCCGATGGCGATCGCGGCGATGGAGGCGCGCGTCGCGGTGGGGTGCGAGGTCGTCGCCGGCATCACGCTTCAGGACCATTGGGACGTGCTGGCGGCGCATGAGGCGACGCGCACGCCCTATATGCTGCTGGAAAATGTCTGTTATCGCCGCGACGTCATGGCGGTGCTGAACATGGTGCGGCAGGACCTGTTCGGCGAGATAATCCACCTCGAAGGCGGCTATCAGCACGATCTGCGCGACGTGAAATTCAATTCGGGCATTCCCGGCCGTCCCTATGGCGGCGGCGCCGAATTCGGCGCGAAAGGCTGGTCCGAGGCGCGCTGGCGCACCGACCACAGCGTCCGGCGCAACGGCGATCTCTATCCCAGCCACGGCATCGGCCCCTGCGCGATGTGGACGAATATCAACCGCGGCAACCGCTTCATCCGGCTGACCAGCTATGCGAGCAAGGCGCGCGGATTGCACGATCATGTGGTCGCGCAGGGCGGCGCGGACCACCCCAATGCGGCGGTGCGTTTCGCGCTGGGCGATGTCGTGACGACCAGCATCGCCTGCGCCAATGGCGAAACGATCCGGCTGACCCACGATACCAACCTGCCGCGCCCCTATTCGCTCGGTTTCCGGGTGCAGGGGACGCGCGGATTGTGGATGGACGTCGCCAAATCGCTCTACATCGAAGGCCGCAGCCCCGAACCGCATCGCTGGGAACCGGCGGAGACCGTGCTCGGCCAGTACGACCATCCGTTGTGGAAACGTCACGCCGACCAGGCGGTCGGGGCCGGGCATGGCGGGATGGACTGGTTCGTTCTCAACGCCTTCGTCAAGGCGCTGAAGGCCGGCGCGCCGATGCCGATCGACATTTACGACGCGCTGACGTGGAGCGCGATCACGCCGCTGTCCGAACAGTCGATCGCAGAGGATAACCGGACGCTGGAGTTCCCCGATTTCACGCGCGGCGCGTGGCGCGAACGGCGGCAGGATTTCGCGCTGAGCGACGCTTATTGAGCGGCGCGCACCGCCGCGCAGAAAGCGGCGATCCGGTCGAGATCCTTGACCCCGGGCGCGCTTTCGACGCCCGAGGAGACATCGACGAGCGGCGCGCGCGTCGCCGCGATCGCGGCGGCGACATTGTCGGGAGTCAGGCCGCCGGCGATGCCCCAGTCGATCGTGTGACGGTGGTTGGCGAGTAGCGACCAGTCGAAGCGCGCGCCGTTGCCGCCGGGCAGCGCCGAGGCGGGGGCGTCGAACAGAATGCGGTCGGCGATGCCGCGATATTTCTCGATCCGTTCGAGCGTCCCCGCGTCCTTGAGCCCGATCGCCTTCCATATCTCCGCCGGAACCAGCCGCTTCACGACCGCCAGCCATTCGGGAGTCTCGGTGCCATGGAACTGGACGACATCGGGCCGCACCGCGGCGAGCGCCTGCCCGGTGAGTTGCTGCGAGGCGTTGACGAGCAGCAGCACCACCTTGACGTGCGCCCCGGCACGGCGCCGCAATTCGGCGGCGGTCCGAAGGTCGACATGCCGCGGGCTCGGCTCGTAATGGACAAGCCCGATGTAGGCCGCGCCCCGTTCGATGGCCGCATCGACCGCTTCGGGTGTCGAGAGACCGCAGATCTTGATGAGTGGTGGCATGCGAGGGTCTTTGGGCTGCAAATGGCATCAAGGCAACCGCAGATACCTATGGTTGGCAGCACGCCGGTCGTGGTACAGCCTCGCGGGGGAGGTTGCGATGCACCGCATATTATGGATGCTTTTGTTTCTGGGCCTGACGGCCTGCAATCCTGCGAACATGGCCACCGATGTCGCCGCCTCGGAAAAGGCGGTCGATGCATTTCACGACGACGCCAATGCCGGAAAATTTGACGACATCTACTTTGCTTCCGGCGAGGAAATGCAGCGTTCGGCGGATGTCGCAGAATTCGAGGAGTTTCTTGGTGCCGTGCAGCGCAAGCTGGGCAAGGCGGGAAACACGACGCAGCGAGGATGGCAGGTCAATATCGTGAACGGGCGGACCCTGACGGTCCTGAATATGGAGACGATCTACGAAAAAGGCCGCGCCGTCGAAACTTTCACATTCAAATCTTCACCGAATGGACCGGTGCTTGTCGGCTACAACATTCAGTCCCCGGCGCTTGTTATCAACTGACGCGTGGGACGGATCGACATTCGGAAGATGGCGAGCCGGAGTCGAAGACGACCACAGGTCAAAATGGTGGATTTCCGGGACCCGCAGCGCAGCGTGCTGACGGCACGTGGCCACCGGAGGCGCGAAAAGCCGCCATTCGCAGGCCGCCAGAGCTGAATGTCGATCCGGCCTAAGGCTTGTGGGGGTTCATCTTGCAACTGTCCTTTATCGTGTGTCCCCGCGAAGGCGGGGACCCATCTGCGGTGGTTTCGAGATGGAACCGGCCGAAGATCGACCCCCGCCTTCCGCCTATGGCGGAAGTTTATCCTGAGCGCCCGCCCTGCGGGCAGTCGAAGGGCGGGGGAACACGGCTTTATACAATATCGCGGCGATAGACTCTGAATGCCCACAGACCTTAAAGCGTCGCCTCGATCGCGCGCGCTGCGAGGTCGGGGTCGTCGGACTGGCTGATCGGGCGTCCGACGACGAGGATCGAGGCGCCGTCGGCCATCGCCTCGGCCGGGGTGACGACGCGTTTCTGGTCGCCCAGCTTGCCGTTGGCGGGGCGGACGCCGGGAACGACGAAGAAGCCGCCGGGCCAGGCCGCGCGCGCGGCCTTGACCTCCTGCCCCGAGCAGACGATGCCGTCGAGGCCGGCGCTGCGCGCCAGCGCCGCGAGGCGCACCACCTGATCGTGCGGGGTTCCGCCAACGCCGATGTCGTCGAGGTCGGGCGAATCGAGGCTGGTCAGCACGGTCACGGCGACCACCTTGGTGTTCGCGCCCGCCGCCGCTTTCGCCTCCTCCATCATCGCGCGGCCACCCGCGCCATGGATGGTCAGGATCGCCGGTTCGAGCGGGCGGAGCGCCTGGATCGCCTTGGCCACCGTGTTCGGAATGTCGTGGAGCTTGAGGTCGAGAAAGATCGGCAGACCCAGCTTCGCCATTTCGAGCACGCCATGATGCCCGTTGGCGCAGAAGAATTCGAGCCCGAGCTTCAGCCCGCCGACGTGATGGCGGACCTTCTGCGCCAGCGTCTGCGCGGCGTCGAGGTGCGGCGTGTCGATGGCGAGATAGAGCGGCGACGTCATGCGGACTCCAGGGGCGAGGGCGGGATATCGTTGACCGGCACGGTCGAAGGCGCGGGATCGGCAGGGCGATTGGCCATCGCGCGCAGGTCGGCGAGCTGGCGCTCGCTCGCATCGAGACGACGCTTCAGCGACCAGCGCGTCGCGCGCAGCGCGATCCACGTCGGCAGGCTGCCCAGCGCGAAGGCGACGAGCACGATCACCGGCAGCTTGGTCTCGGCTTCCCAGCCCGGCCAGATGGTCACCGTCACCGCGTTCCAGTTCGCGAAGGCGAACAGCAGCAGGACGATGGTCAGCAGGACCCAGATGATGGTGCGCAGGATTCCCACTGTTCCGCTCCTTGCTTGGCCTCGGACGGTTTCTAGGCGACTTCGGCTCCGGACGCCAGCCTAAGGCGTGTGGGGATTCATCTTGCGACTGTCCTTTATCGTGTGTCCCCGCGAAGGCGGGGACCCATCTGCGGTGGTTTCGAGATGGAACCGGCCGAAGATGGACCCCCGCCTTCCGCCTATGGCGGAAGTTTATCCTGAGCGCCCGCCCTGCGGGCAGTCGAAGGGCGGGGGAACACGGCT
This sequence comes from Sphingopyxis sp. 550B, assembly GCF_057401805.1. Taxonomy (NCBI): domain Bacteria; kingdom Pseudomonadati; phylum Pseudomonadota; class Alphaproteobacteria; order Sphingomonadales; family Sphingopyxidaceae; genus Sphingopyxis; species Sphingopyxis sp. 550B. Next base: position 2,863,408 of record NZ_CM171610.1, read on the forward strand.
TCACACAATATCGCGGCGATAAACTCTGAATCCCCACAGATCTTAAAGCATTCTGAAGTCGGCTGGCACAGCCGACGACTCGCAGAATGCGGAAAACGAAAGCAAATAGAGCAATGGCCGATTCAATCTAATCGGCCGTTGCTCTATGCGGCTCCAAAGACGCGCGCGAAGATCGTATCGACATGCTTCATGTGATAACCGAGGTCGAACAGGTCTGTGAGTTGGTCGGCGGACAGGCGCGCGGTCACGTCGGCATCGGCCTTCAGCAGGTCGAGCAGCGACAGCTGCCCATCCGATTCCCAGACCTTCATCGCATTGCGCTGGACCAGCGCATAGCTGTCCTCGCGGCTCGCGCCCGCCTGCGTCAGCGCCAGCAGGACGCGCTGCGAATGCACGAGCCCGCCCATGCGATCGAGATTCTTCTGCATCCGCGCGGGATAGACGAGCAGCTTGTCGACCACGCCGGTCAGCCGCGCGAGCGCGAAGTCGAGCGTGACCGTCGCGTCGGGACCGATGAAGCGCTCGACCGACGAATGGCTGATGTCGCGTTCGTGCCACAGCGCGACATTCTCCAGCGCCGGAGTCACCGCGCTGCGCACCATGCGCGCAAGCCCGGTCAGATTCTCGGTGAGCACCGGGTTGCGCTTGTGCGGCATCGCCGACGAGCCCTTCTGGCCCGGCGAGAAATATTCCTCGGCCTCCAGCACCTCGGTGCGCTGGAGGTGGCGGATCTCGACCGCGAGCCGCTCGATCGACGAGGCGATGACGCCCAGCGTGGCAAAGAACATCGCGTGGCGGTCGCGCGGGATGACCTGGGTCGAGACGGGCTCGATCGCCAGGCCGAGCTTTGCCGCGACATGCGCCTCGACGCGCGGGTCGATATTGGCGAAGGTGCCGACCGCGCCCGAAATGGCGCAGGTCGCGATCTCGGCGCGCGCCGCGATCAGGCGGGTCCTGCACCGCGCGAATTCGGCATGGGCTTCGGCGAGCTTGAGCCCGAAGGTGACGGGTTCGGCGTGGATACCGTGACTGCGGCCGATCGTCGGGGTGAGCTTGTGCTCATGGGCGCGTCGCTTGATCGCCTCGAGCAGCGCGTCGAGATCGGCGAGCAATATGTCGGCCGCCTGCGTCAGTTGCACGGCAAGGCAGGTGTCGAGCACGTCGCTCGACGTCATGCCCTGATGCATGAAGCGCGCTTCGTCGCCGACATGCTCCGCGACCCATGTCAGGAAGGCAATGACGTCGTGCTTCGTCACCGCCTCGATGGCGTCGATCGCCGCGACGTCGATCGCCGGTCCGGTCGCCCACCAGTCCCACAATGCCTTGGCCGCCGATTGCGGCACGACGCCCAGTTCGGCCAGCGCGTCGGTCGCGTGCGCCTCGATCTCGAACCAGATGCGATAGCGATTCTCGGGCGACCAGATCGCGGTCATCTGGGGTCGGGCGTAACGCGGAACCATTGAATTTCCTTCCTTTTGCGGCGCCTTGTCGCGTTATGCAGGCGGAATCGCGACCAGCCGCCCCCTAGCAGGGGCAGGCGGCTACGCCAATCGGGCGCCTGCGGCAACTTTCGCGGCGCGCGGGCGGTTGTTCTCATGCCCCTTCGAACCAAGGCCGCGGGTTGTCGAATCCGGCCCCGTCGCCGCCAATGGAGACAGATCATGTTGAAACATATGCTTATGATCGGCGCGGCCGCGGTGAGTTTCCCCGCGTTCGCGCAGACGGAAACCCCGCCGCCCGACGATGCGACGCAGACCGCGCCCGAAACGATGCCGCCGGCTGAAACGACCGCACCGGCACCGGTCGAACCGGACACGCCGCCGCCGGTGGACGACATGACGGCCCAGCCGGCTCCGTCGAGCCCGCCGCCGCAGTCGAGTCCCGCCCCGTCGGACAGCGCTGCGACCCCGAGCCAGATCGCGCAGATCGTCGAGCAGGAATTTCCCACCTATGACGGCGACGCGAACGGCGAACTCAGCGAGACGGAATTCTCCGCCTGGATGAAGAAGCTGCGCACCGCGACCGACCCGACGGTCGATCCCGAATCGGAGCAGGTGAAGAGCTGGGTTGCCCAGGCGTTCGGCGCCGCCGATGCCGACAAGTCGGGCGGCGTCAGCAAGACCGAACTCATCGGCTTCCTGTCGCGCGGCGCCTGAATGCGTCCCTGACCTGAATAGGTCCCAGACACGGCGGAACAGCCGTCGGAGCGATCCGGCGGCTGTTTCCGTTTGTCCGCGGTGCGCGTGGATCAGGCGGCTTCGGCCTGCGTGACGCGGACGATCGACAGATTATGATCCTGCCCGTCACGGTCGGGCCAGCGGATGGTCTGGCCCTCGCGCAGGCCGATCAGTCCCGCCCCGACCGGGGTCAGGATCGAGATGCGGCCCGCGGAGATATCGGCGTCGCGCGGGTAGACGAGCTGCAGGGTCCGCGCCGCGCCGCTGTTCTCGTCGACGAACTCGACGGTCGAGCGCATCGTCACGACATCGGACGGAATGCGCTCGGCCTTGTGGATGGTGGCGCGCGCGATTTCGTTCAGCAGCATTTCGCTGACCTGCGGCAGATCGTCTTCCTTGGCGATAGCAAGGTCGGTCAGCGCGTCGGCTTCGGTATCGATCATGTGGATGGGCGGCCGGCGGGTCGCCTTGCTGGTGGTCGTCATGGGTTCTTTTTTTCCGAAAGAGGATTGCGGGCGAGGCTCGGCTGCGCCGCTGGAATCGGGTTGGGTGGATTTTCGCCCCGGGTTCGGGGCAGGAGGCACCGGACCCGGGGCTAGAGGCCCACGAGAATCTGACCCGCGCGGAGGTCGAAACGGGAAGGGGTGCACTGAGTCGGCATGGCGCGATGATGTCGTGCCGCGCAGCGCAAGTCAAACATTCCGATGGCGTTGCAGCACGAGCCGAAGCCGGGCATGCGTCCGCGCCGCCTTACAACAGGCCCATCGCGCGGAAGCTGCGATGATCGCCGCCGCCGATGATGATGTGATCGTGGAGCATGATCCCCAGCTTCCGCGCCGCCTCCGCGATGTCGCGGGTGATCGCGATGTCCTGCCGGCTCGGTTCGGGGCTGCCGCTCGGGTGGTTGTGGACGAGGACGATCGCCGCCGCGCCCAGTTCGAGCGCGCGCTTGACGACCTCGCGGACATAGATGGCGGACTGGTCGATCGACCCTTCGCTCATCACCTCGTCGCGGATCAGCATGTTGCGCGCGTTGAGGTAGAGGACGCGGACGCGTTCGATGTCGATCGGCCCCATGTCGGCGCGCAGCCAGTCGAGCAGCGCGTCCCAGCTCGACAGCAGGGGCCGGTCGCGAAATTCGCCCTTCAGCATCCGCAGGCTCGCGGCCTGGACGATCTTCAGCGCGGCGACCGCCGTGTCGCCCATGCCGGCGACCCGGCGCAGCGATTCGGGGTCGGCGCTGACGAGCTGCGCCAGCGAACCGAATTCGCGCAGCAGCGCCTTGGCGAGCGGCTTGGTGTCGCGACGCGGAATGGCGAGCGCGAGCAGATATTCGACCAGCTCGTAATCGGCCATGCCATCGGCATCGCCGCCGAGCAGCCGCGCGCGCAAGCGGGCGCGATGACCGGCGTGATCCGGGATCGGGGCGGGCGCGTCGGCCATGTCGGGACCGGAATAACCGCCTTGTGAGGCACGCTCAACGGTCATAGAAACGCTTTTGCTTCGATGCGGTGCAATATCTTGCAGCGAAACGGGAATTCCGGCGTTGCTGACAGGAAGGGCAGACCGGGGACGGGGAACGGGCGAGATTGGAATATGACCGCATGACGTCATCGCCGGTTTCGCGATCCGCCACTTTTTCATCGCGGTCGCGCGCATGAGCGAGCCTGTCGCTGCAGATTCGGCATCGCGGCCCCGACTCCGCAAGCGCTGGATTGCGGGCGGCGCATTGATCGCGATCGCGGCGGGCCTGTGGTTCGCGCGCGCGCCGATCGCCGACAGCTTCATTCGCGACCAGCTCGACCAGCGCGGGGTTCCCGCGCGCTACACCATCGAACGGATCGGTTTCCGCACCCAGCGGCTGACCGACATCGTCATCGGCGATCCCGCGCGTCCCGACCTGACCGCGCGCCGCGTCGAGGTCGTGCTCGACTGGGGCTTCACCGGTCCCTATGTGGCGCGGATCGACGCTGAAGGCGTGCGTCTCCACGGCGCCTTCGCCGACGGGCGCCTGTCTTTCGGCGCGCTCGACAAGTTCCGCGATCCGACGAGCACCTCGCCCTTCGTGCTGCCCGATCTGGCGGTGACGCTCGACGATGCGCGCGCGCGCGTGGGGACGCCGTGGGGCGCCGTCGGTGCGGCGCTGAACGGGAAGGGCAATCTGCGCCGGGATTTCGACGGAACGCTCGCGCTGGTCGCGCCGACGCTCGCCGCGGCCGGGTGCAGCGGTCGCGACGTCAGCTTTTACGGCAGCGTGCGCGTGCGCGGCGTGCGGCCGCAACTCGTCGGGCCGCTCCGCGGCGCAAGCCTCGCCTGCGCCGGGGGCAAGCTGACGGCTGCGTCGCCGCAGATTGCGCTCGATCTCTCGCTGTCCGAGGATCTGCGCCAATGGCGTGGCATCGCCGATGCCAGCATTGTCCGGCTCGCGGCGGGACCGGCGGCGGCCGAACGGATCGGCGCCCGCGCGCAATTCTCGGGCGACGCCGGTCGCACCGCGATCAGCGTGGAGGCAGCGATGGCGGGGCTGCGCGCCGATGCCGTCACCGCCGAGCAGGTGGCGCTGACCGCCAGGGCCACGGTCGGCGATCGGGCGCCGAAGGTCGACGGCGAACTGACATTTGCCCGCGCCCGTGCCGGCGAAGCGCTGCGGCGCGCCATCGCTCAGGGTGGCCGCTCGCTCGATGGCAGTCCGGTCGGTCCGTTGGCCGAGCGCGCGGCGACGGCGCTTGCCGCCATGCTCGCCGAAGCCGGAGGCAAGGCGCGATTCGCGCTGGCGGGGGAGGGCAGATCGGCCCGGATCGAGCTGATCGCTCCCGAATTGCGCGGTGCCAGCGGCGCTTATTTCACCGGCAGCGACGACAGCCGCATCGCCTATCTGCTGGGCGCGCCCGAACCCGCCGTGATCGCCGCCGGACAATGGGCATTCGGTGGCGGCGGCCTGCCGTCGGGATCGCTCCAGCTCGACCGGCACGCGGACGGCACGATCGCCGGCGTCGCAACAGTCGAACCCTATGCCGCCGGCGGCGCGCGCCTGGCGCTGACTCCGGTGCGATTCTCGGGCGGCGCACTGCTGCGTTTCGCGACCCGCGCCGAGCTGTCGGGGCCGGTCGGCGATGGGCGCGTCGAGCGGCTGTCGGTGCCGCTCGCCGGCGTGCTGGCGCCGAACGGCGCGCTCGCGCTCGACGGCGGCTGCACGCGAATCGGCGCCGACCGGGTCGATGTGGGCGGGTTCCGGCTGGCCCCCACGCGAATCGACTTGTGCAGCCGTCCCGGCGCGCCGCTGCTGAGCGCGGGCCCGCAGGGGCTGCGCGGGCATATCCGCGTGCCGGGCATCGCGCTGCGCGGGACGAGCGGGACCTCGCCCTTCGCTTTCGATGCGCGCGGTGCCGACATCGATCTGGCCGCGATGCGCTGGGCGCTGGCCGGGGCAGAGGTGCGGCTGGGCGAGGGGGACGGCGCGACGCGTTTCGCCGCCGCATCGCTGACCGGTCGCCGGGCGGCGCAAGGGATGGGCGGCGACCTCAAGGGCGCGGGCGGCAAGATCGGCGCCGTTCCGCTCATCCTGTCCGACATTGCGGGGGCGTGGCGCTGGGACAGCGGTGGGCTGACGCTCGACGGCGGCGTGCGCCTGACCGACGCAGAGCCCGACGCGCGCTTCTTTCCGCTCGTCGCCGACGGCGCGCATCTGCGCTTCTCGAACGGCGCGATCGACGCCGAGGCGGCATTTCGCGAAGAGAAGAGCGGGCGATCGGTCGTCGACACGACGATCACCCACCGGCTCGACAGCGGCAGCGGCGCCGCCGACCTCAAGGTCCGCGAACTACGATTCGACGATCGATTCCAGCCCGATCAGCTCACCCGCCTCGCGCTCGGCGTCGTCGCCAACGTCCAGGGATCGGTCGTCGGCGACGGGCGGATCGAATGGACGCCCGATGGCGTCACCAGCCACGGCACCTTCGCGACCGCCGACGCCAATCTGGCCGCTGCCTTCGGTCCGGTGACGGGGCTGACCGCGACCTTGACCTTCGACGATCTGATCGGCCTGCGGTCAGCGCCGGGACAGGTGGCCCGGATCGACGAGATCAACCCGGGCATCCCGGTGATCGGGGGAACGATCACCTATCGGCTGCTCGGCGACAACCGCGTGCCGATCGACGGCGGGCGCTGGCCGTTCGCGGGCGGCGAACTGTCGCTGCATCCGACGACGCTCGATTTCAACGCCAGCCAGACGCGGCGCCTGTCGTTCGACATCGTCGGCGTCGATGCGGCGATCTTCCTCCAGCAGTTCGGCTTCGACAACATCAACGCGACCGGCCTGTTCGACGGGACGCTGCCGGTCGAGTTCGACGGGCTCGGCGGGCGCATCGTCGGCGGGCGGATCGACGCGCGCGCGGGCGGCGGGACGCTCGCCTATGTCGGCGAACTGTCGAACCACAATCTGGGCGCGATCGCCAATTTTGCCTTTGGCGCGCTGCGATCGCTCCAATATGACGATCTGACGATCATATTGAACGGGGATCTGGACGGCGAGATGGTGACCGACATCCGCTTCGGCGGCGTGGGGCAGGGCGAGGGCGCGACGCGCAATTTCCTGACCAAACAGATCGCCCGATTGCCGCTGGTCTTCAACGTCAAGATCCAGGCACCCTTCCGCCAGCTCATCACATCGGCCAAGGGATTCTACGATCCGACGCTGCTGATCGAACAGAATCTGTCGACCCTGTTGCGCGTGCAGGAAGAGGCCGAAGCCGCGGCCGCCGCCGCATCGAAACCCGTTCAGCCCCCAGAAAGCGAGCCCATGCCATGACCGCCATCAAGACCGGAGCAAGGAGGCATGCCATCGGCGCGCATGCTCTGGCGAGCCTGATCCTTGCGCCTGCCCTCGCGGGCTGCGTACAGATCGACACGCCGGACAAGCCGATCGAGATCAACCTGAACATCAACATCAAGCAGGAAGTCGTGTATAGGCTGGATGGCGATGCGAAGAAGCTCATCGAGCAGAATAGCGAGATATTCTGACGCGAACTGGATTGGGGACACAAAAGAGATGCGTGTGAAACAGTGGAAACCCGGCACGATGGCGATGGCGGCGATTGCCGCGACCGCCGCGGTGGCGGTCGCCGTTCCCGCGGCGATGGCGCAGCGCGATCCGGCCTATGAGCAGGCACGGGCCGACGGCCAGATCGGCGAGCAGCCCGACGGCTATCTGGGCTTCGTGTCGACGCCGACCGATGCGGTGCGCAAGCTCGTCACCGACATCAACATCAAGCGCAAGGCCGCCTACACCAGCAATGCACCGCAGGGCAGCACGGTCGAGCAGTTCGCCTTTGCGACCGGATGCAACCTGATCGCGAAGACCAAGCCGGGCGAGAAGTACAAGGCGCCCGACGGCCGCTGGCTGACGCGCGACAGCGGCGCGCCGGTGCGGGATTCGCGCTGCCCCTGAGATCACAGCTTCGCAGCGCCCGCGGGCGCTTGATGCCGCCGCGCCCCTAAACGCGGCGGCATTTTTGCGTCCGGGGAGGCGCGATCCGAACGATATTGCCGCAGCGCAGCAAGATTAAGCCGCGCGCTCGCGTGCGGGCATTGACTTCATGGGGCGGCGTTTCTAAACGGACCGCGCCTCAGGGGTCCCCCGATTTTTCGGGCCTTTTTTCGCAGGCAGAATCGGGGCATTCCGGTTCTGTTTCAGGAGGATGGCGGAAGATGACGGGGAATGGCAGCGATCCGGAACCAGCTTCGGAGGATTCGCGCCTGGTCTCGCTCGAAGAGCGATTGGACCGGGCCGAAGCCGCAGAAGCCAGGCGGGCCGGGGTCAGCGCGCCCGAATCCGATGCCAATTATCGGCTCGGAAACCGGGTTCTGGCCGAATTGCTGGGCGGGATGCTGGGCGGTGCGTTGATCGGCTGGCTGATCGACCGCTTCGCCGACACCTCGCCCTGGGGTTTGTTGGGGATGCTGGCTCTCGGGGTCGTCGTCGCCTTCAGGAATATCTTTCGGATCGCCAATGCCGCATCGCGCGACAAGGGCGGTTCGGCATAGGCTCAAGGTTCAGCCCGGCACCGTCAGGCGCGGGGATAGTTTGGAGTGACGCGCGTGTCCGCAGAGGCCGGTAAATTCGACCCGATGCACCAGTTCACCGTCGAACCGATCGCGAAGCTGTTCGCGGTGGAGGGACGGGAGGTGTGGCTGACCACCAGTGCGGTCTGGATGGCCGCCGCCGCCGTCATCCTGTGGCTCTTCATGCTCGGCGGCATGAAGCGGCAGCTCGTTCCCGGGCGCTGGCAGATGGCCGTCGAAGGCTTCACCGGTTTCGTTTCGTCGATGATGTCGACGAACATCGGACCGGAAGGGCGCAAGTATACGCCCTATGTCTTTTCGCTCTTCATGTTCATTCTGTTCTGCAACGTGCTGGGAATGGTGCCTTTTGCGCTGGCCGGCCTGCACCCGCTGACCGTGACGAGCCACTTCACCATCACCGGCATCCTCGCGATCCTGTCCTTCGCGATCGTGCTGGTCGTCGGCTTCTGGCGCCACGGGCTGCATTTCTTCTCGCTCTTCGTCCCGCACGGCACGCCGTGGCCGATGATCCCGTTCATCGCGCCGATCGAGTTCGTGTCGTTCATGGTGCGCCCGTTCAGCCTCGGCCTGCGACTGTTCGTCGCGATGACCGCCGGACACGTGCTGCTGGAGGTGTTCGCGAACTTCATCGTCCAGAGCTCGGGCGCCGGCGTCGCGATCGGGCTCCCGGTCGGCATCGCCAGCCTCGCCCTGATGATCGGTATCAGCGCGCTCGAGCTGCTGGTCGCGGGCATCCAGGCCTATGTTTTCGCCCTGTTGACCTCGCTCTATATCAACGACGCGGTCAATCTTCACTAATCCCGTTTTAATCCAAACGTTTATCTCAAGGAGTTAAGTTCATGGACGCACAAGCAGCGACGCTCATCGGTGCCGGTCTCGCCGCGATCGGCGCCGGCATGGCCGCGATCGGCGTGGGCAATGTCTTCGGCAGCTTCCTGGAAAGCGCGCTGCGCAATCCGGCGGCGGCCGACGGTCAGCAGGGCCGTCTGTTCATCGGCTTCGCCGCGGCGGAGCTTCTGGGCCTGCTGTCGTTCCTGATCGCGATCCTGCTCTATCTGAAGGCGGCCTGACGGTCGACGCCGCGCCGGTTCCGCCGTGTGGCGGGACGGCGCGGCGGCCTTTCGGCGCGCGTGCGCCGGGCAGTCGTCAATCGGAAGAAGAGAAATGCCACAGATCAACCAGCTTGCGGAAAATTGGTTCTTCGCATCGCAGCTTTTCTGGCTCGCGCTGATTTTCGGCGCGGTTTTCGTGGTGATCGGTCTCGGCATGTATCCCAAGATCGAGGCGACCGTCGACGCGCGCGACCGCAAGATCGCCGACGATCTGGCCGCGGCCAAGGCGGCGCACGCCTCCGCCGACGGGCTGGAGGAACAATATCGCCAGCAGAGCGACCTCAGCCGCGCCGCCGCGCAAAAGGCGGTGCAGGATGCGAAGGACAAGGCGGCGCGCGACGCCGAAAAGCGCCTTGCCAAGGTCGATGCCGAACTGGCTCAGAAAATGACGGCGGCCGAAGCCGCTGTCGCCGCGGCGCGCGGATCGGCGATGGCCGAGATCGAGTCGGTCGCGGCGGAAGCGGCGAGCGAACTCGTCGCGAAGCTGTCGGGTGTGAAGGTCGCCGCCGCGGACGCGAAGCAGGCGGTGAAGGCGGTGCTCCATGGCTAATCTGACTCTGATCCTGTCCGAAGCCGCCGGTGCGGCGCATGGCGGCGGCGCGGCGGGCTCGATCCTGTCGTCGCCGAGCTGGTGGGTGGCGCTGGCGATGACGATCTTCCTCGGCGTTCTCGTCTGGAAAAAGGCGCCCGCCGGGATCGGCGCGATGCTCGACAGGAAGATCGCCGAAATCGCCAGACAGCTCAGCGAAGCCGAACAGCTCCGGCTCGACGCCGAATCGCTGAAGGCCGAATATGAGGCGAAGCTCGCCCACGCGGCAAAGGAAGCCGAGGAACTGCGCGCCCGCGCCGAAGCCGAGGCCGAGAGTCTCGTCGCCAAGGCGAAGGCCGACGCGACCGCGCTGATCGGGCGCCGCAAGCAGATGGCCGAGGACCGCATCGCGGCCGCCGAAGCCAGCGCGCTCGCCGATGTGCGCGAAGCGGCGGCGAAGGCCGCCACCGACGCGGCGGCCGCTCTGATCGCCGCCCGGCACGATGCCAAGGCGGACGCGGCCCTCGTCGATAAGGCCATCGCGGCGGTCGCCAAGGGCTGATCGTTCGGCATCGCCGGACCAAGGCGCCCGCGGAAAATCCGCGGGCGTTTTTGTTTCTGGGGGCTATCGCGGCTTTCTGGCCCGCCCCTATGGCGACCCGTCGCGTCATCGCCTACATGGCAGCCATGGCTCGCCCTAACGCTCCCGACCGGTTCAACGAAGAGAAGGCGACCTATGTCGTCCGCGGCAGCGGGGCGGAGGGCGACAAGCCCGACCTGACGCGCGGGGCCGAGGTGATCCGCGGCGTGGTGCGCAAATTGCCGGTGCGGCCCGGCGTCTATCGCATGCTCGATGCGCGCGGCGACGTGCTCTATGTCGGCAAGGCGCGCGCGCTGAAGAACCGCGTCACCAATTACACGCAGGTCGCGCGATTGCCGCAGCGGCTCCAGCGCATGGTCGCGCAGACGCGCGCGATGGAGATCGTCACCACCACCAGCGAGGCCGAGGCGCTGCTGCTCGAAGCGCAGCTCATCAAGCGCTATCGCCCGCCCTACAATGTGCTGCTGCGCGACGACAAGAGCTTCCCCTTCATCCTGCTGCGCGCCGACCATGATTTCCCGCGCGTCCAGAAGCACCGCGGCGCGCGGCGCGCCAAAGGGCGCTATTACGGGCCGTTCGCGAGCGCCGGGTCGGTGAACCGCACGCTCAACGCGCTGCAAAAGACCTTCCTGCTGCGAAGCTGCACCGACAGTTTCTTCGCCAACCGCTCGCGTCCCTGCCTGCTCTACCAGATCCGCCGCTGTTCGGCGCCGTGCGTCGGGCGGATCGGCAAGGCGGATTATGCCGAACTGGTGAGCGACGCGCAGGATTTCCTCGAAGGCCGCTCGACCGCGGTGCAGAAACGGCTCGGCGCCGCGATGACCAGGGCCGCCGAGGCGATGGACTATGAACTGGCGGCGGTGCTGCGCGACCGGCTGAAGGCGCTGACCTTCATCCAGGGCAGCCAGTCGGTCCACGCCGACGGGCTGGGCGACGCCGACGTCTTCGCGCTCGCGGCGAAGGGCGGGCAGCTTTGCGTCGCGGGCTTCTTCATCCGCGGCGGGCAGAACTGGGGGCATCGCAGCTTCTTCCCCGCGCACGTCGCGGGGGTGCCCGAAGCCGAGGTGATGGCGAGCTTCCTGATGCAATTCTACGAAGGCGTGCCGCCGCCCAAGCTGATCCTCGTCGATCGCGAGCCCGACGATTGTCCGCTGCTCGCCGAGGCGTTGAGCGAAACGGCAGGACGCAAGGTGGAGATCAGCGTGCCGCAGCGCGGCAACCGCCGCCGTCTCCTCGAACAGGCGGTGCGCAACGCGGGGGAGGAACTCGACCGCCGGCTGGCGGAAAGCAGCACGCAGGCGAAGCTCGGCCGCGAACTCGCCGAGCTGTTCGACCTCGACGAGGCGCCGCAGCGCATCGAAATCTACGACAACAGCCATATCCAGGGGACCAACGCGCTCGGCGCGATGGTCGTCGCGGGCCCCGAGGGCTGGATCAAGGGCGCCTATCGCAAGTTCAACATCAAGCGCGCTGAGACGCAGCCCGGAGACGATTTCGCGATGATGCGCGAAGTCTTCCAGCGCCGTTTCGCGCGCGCGATCGAGGAAGATCCCGAACGGACCAGGGGCGAATGGCCCGATCTGGTGCTGATCGACGGGGGGCGCGGACAGGTGTCGGCGGTCTCGACCGTGTTCGCCGAACTGGGGATCGACGATCTGCCCTATGTCGGCGTCGCCAAGGGGCCCGACCGCAACGCGGGGCGCGAGACCTTCTATCTGCCCGACGGGCGCGAATTCACACTGCCCCCCAACAACGCGGTGCTCTTCTATATCCAGCGCCTGCGCGACGAGGCGCACCGCTTCGCGATCGGCGCGCATCGGCAGAAGCGCGCGAAGGCGATGGGGTCGTCGCCGCTCGACGAGGTGCCGGGGATCGGGCCGGCGCGCAAGAAGGCGCTGCTCATGCATTTCGGCACCGCGCGCGCGGTGCGCGGGGCGAGCCTCGAGGATTTGCAGAAGGCGCCCGGAGTGAGCGCGGGCGTCGCGCAGGCGGTGTATGATTTCTATCATGCGGGGGGATGATCTTTGATGCCCTCCTCTTCAGAGGAGGGGGTGAAAGGGAAGGATAGACTATGGATTTTGCAGCCGCGATGCCGCTGGCAGGAACGCTGGGCGTCACCATCCACGAAGGAACGAAGGATCGCGTCGCGGGCAAACTGCCCGTGCGCCCCGAAATCTGCACCGCCGGGCATATCGTCCATGGCGGCGCAATCATGGCCTTTGCCGACTGCCTTGGCGCGGTGGGCGCGTTCCTGACGCTGCCCGAGGGGGCGAGCGGCACGACGACGATCGAGAGCAAGACCAATTTCCTCGGCGCCGGTCCCGAAGGGTCGGTGCTGATCGGCGAGGCGACGCCGGTCAGGATCGGCAAGCGGCTCTCGGTATGGCAGACGCGCATCCGGACCGAGGACGGCGCCGATGTCGCGCTGGTAACGCAGACGCAGATGGTGCTTTGGCCAGCCTGACCGCCTGATTCTTGGGTTGAATTCTCTGAAGGTGGGAAAGGGCTGAGCTGTGAACGAAGAAATAGTGCAGGCATTTGCTCGAATCGCGCGCCTCAAGCGACAAGAGGTGTTCGATGATGAGCGTTTGATGCCCCAAACGTCAGTTGATGATGCAATGCAGGCCGCACCCGGTTGGGTGGGTTCTTCATGGGATGGTGGTACGCTGCTCGTGGGAATCAACCCAGGCGGCGGTGGCGACAACTATCGTGGCAATCCCTCTGACAAAGCACTTTATGACGCATGTCGCCGCCTCAAAGAAGCCCGCTCTGTATCAGATCAGAAAGAAGCAATGGGCGCATTGTCTAGTTTATGGATGCAGACGCAAAGAACTCACAATATTTGGCGCATCATTTCCAAAATCATCGACGCCACAGGAGAAAGGGAATCGGACATTGCCTTCATGAACATTCTGGCCTTTCGAACTCGGCAAGATGTCCAGCCACGGCGCGGCGAAATCGGAAGAGTATGGAGGATGACAACGCAACCGGCGATATCTGCGCTAAGACCGGCACGTATCATCGCTCTAGGTGCCAAAGCATACAAAGTGCTTGACGCGCAGCTATCGACCAGAAGTTGGCAGATTATCGAATTTAAACGAAGAATCGGAGACACATCGATTCATCCGGAAGCTACGATTGTACTCCGTCAATTGCAGGCAGGCATCCGGTAGCGCTGTGCAATTCTCTACCGAGGCCATCGTCTGCGCAGTGCGCGCGCACGGCGAGCATGGCGCGATATTGCGCGCGTTGACGCGCGAGGCGGGGCTGGTCGCGGGCTATGTGCGCGGTGGCCGCTCGCGGCGCCTGCGGCCGATCCTGATGCCGGGGAATCTGGTCGCGCTCGACCTGCGGGCGCGGACCGAGGAGCAGCTCGGCGGCGCGACGGTCGAGCTGCTGGCGAGCCGGGCGCCGCTGCTTGCCGAGCCGCTGCCCGCGGCGGCCATCGAATGGGCGACCAGCCTGACCGCGGCGACGCTGCCCGAAGCGCAGCCCTATCCGGCCCTCTACGTCGCGCTGGCCGCCGTTCTCGATGCCATCGGCGTTGCGCCATCGGCGCGGCAATGGGCGCTTGCGCTCGGGCGCTATGAATTGTTGCTGCTCGCCGAACTCGGTTTCGGGCTCGACCTCGGCGAATGCGTCGTGACGGGAACGTCCGACGATCTGGCCTATGTCAGCCCGAAGTCGGGTGGCGCCGTAAGCACGGCCGCCGCCGCCGGATATGAAAGCCGGCTTCTCCGCCTGCCGCCGTTCCTGCGCAACGATCGGCCCGACGGGACGGCGGCCGAACCCACGATGACGGATGTCATCGATTTTCTGGCACTGACCGGGCATTTTCTCGACCGCGACGGGCTCGACGGGCGCAACCGCGACTTGCTGACGGCAAGGGAAAGATTGCTCGACCGGCTCAAGAGGGCGGTTGCGTGAAGCGACCAGCCTGCTTAGAGCGTCCCCGTCAAACCAAGGCCATCCGCTTCCTCCGTTTGTGCTGAGCTTGTCGAAGCACCGTCCTTCTTTCGACGGCGTGACAGAGAAGACCAGCCCGGCGACACGTTCAGGGCGAACGGCCAGATCCGGACGGGAAGGCGATGCATTGAAGATCCTGCTGCTGGCCGGCGACGGCATCGGTCCCGAAATCATGGCGGAGGCCGGGAAGGTGCTGGACGCGCTGGCGCTGCCGGTGACGCTCGACCGCGCGCTGGTCGGCGGCGCAGCCTATGAAGCGAGCGGCCACCCGCTGCCGCCCGAAACGCTGGCAAAGGCGAAGGCGGCCGATGCCATTCTTTTCGGCGCGGTCGGCGATCCGCGCTTCGATGCGGTCGAGCGCCATCTGCGGCCCGAACAGGCGATTCTGGGCCTGCGCGCCGAACTGGGGCTGTTCGCCAACCTGCGCCCCGCGAAGCTGTTTCCGGGGCTCGAAGACAGCTCCGCGCTGCGTCCAGAGGTCGCGTCGGCGATCGACCTGCTGATCGTCCGCGAACTCAACGGCGACGTCTATTTCGGCGAGAAGGGCACGCGCACGACCGCAGGCGGCGAGCGCGAGGGCTATGACGTCATGGCGTACAGCGAGAGCGAAGTGCGGCGGATCGCGCAGGTCGCCTTCCGCGCGGCACAGGGGCGCGGCAAGCGGCTCTGCTCGGTCGACAAGGCCAATGTCCTCGAAACCTCGCAGCTCTGGCGCGACGTGGTGATCGAGGTCGCGGCCGAATATCCCGACGTCGCGCTCAGCCACATGTATGTCGACAATGCCGCGATGCAGCTCGTCCGCAATCCCGGCCAGTTCGACGTGATCGTCACCGGCAATCTGTTCGGCGACATATTGTCCGACCAGGCGTCGATGTGCGTCGGCTCGATCGGCCTGCTCGCCTCGGCCTCGCTGGGCAAGGGACGCCGCGGGCTCTACGAGCCGATCCACGGCAGCGCACCCGACATCGCGGGCAAGGGGATCGCCAACCCGCTGGCGATGATCCTGTCGCTCGCCATGCTGCTGCGCCATTCGGGCGGCGACGAGGCGAATGCGGCGCGGATCGAGGCGGCGGTGGGGCAGGTGCTCGCCGACGGTTGCCGCGGCGCCGACCTTGGCGGCACGATGGGAACGACCGCGCTCGGCGATGCGGTGGTTTCGGCTTTGAACGGACAGGGCAGATGAAGAAGACGACGGGTTTCGATCGCGACAGGACGCGCCGCTGGCATCCGGCCACGCAGGCGGTGCGCGGCGGCACGTGGCGCAGCGAGCATGGTGAGACGTCGGAAGCGCTCTTCCTGACCTCGGGCTACAGCTACGACAGCGCGGAGAGCGTCGCGGCGCGCTTCGCCGGCGAAGAGCAGGGCATGACCTATTCGCGCCTGCAGAACCCGACCGTCGCGATGCTCGAGGAACGCATCGCGCTGATCGAAGGGGCCGAGGCGTGCCGCGCGCAGGCGAGTGGCATGGCGGCGATGACCACGGCGCTGCTGTGCCAATTGTCGGCGGGCGACCATATCGTCGCGGCCAAGGCGGCGTTCGGGTCGTGCCGCTGGCTCGTCGACACGCTGTGCCCGCGCTTCGGGATCGAATCGACGGTGGTCGACGGGCGCGACAATGCCGCATGGGAAAGGGCGATCCGCCCCAATACCAAGGTCTTCTTCTTCGAGACCCCCGCCAATCCGACGCTCGACATCGTCGACATGGCGCATGTTTGCGGGCTCGCGAAGGCGCACGGCATCACCAGCGTCGTCGACAACGCCTTCGCGACCGCGGTGCTCCAGCGCCCGCTCGACTATGGCGCAGACGTCGTCGCCTATTCGGCGACCAAGCTGATGGAAGGACAGGGGCGCGTGCTCGCCGGCGCGGTGTGCGGCAGCGCGGCGTTCATCAACGACGTCCTGCTGCCGTTTCAGCGCAACACCGGTCCAAACCTGTCGCCGTTCAGCGCGTGGGTGGTGTTGAAAGGCCTCGAAACGCTCGACCTGCGCGCGCGGCGCCAGTCGGAGAATGCGCTCGCGGTCGGCAAGGCGATCGAGGGACGCGTCGCGCGCATGCTGCATCCGGGGCTTCCCAGCCACCCGCAGTACGAACTGGCGGCGCGCCAGATGGAGGCGTGCGGACCGATCTTCGCTTTCGACCTGCCCGGCGGCGCCGCGCAGGCGATGGCCTTCCTCAATGCGCTCGAACTCGTCGACATCAGCAACAACATCGGCGACGCGCGCAGCCTGTGCTGCCATCCGTGGACGACCACCCATTATGGCGTCAGCCCCGACGTGCGGCTCGACATGGGCGTCGGCGAGGGGCTGCTGCGCGTCAACATCGGGCTGGAGGATCCGCGCGACGTCATCGCCGACCTCGACCAGGCATTGACCAGGGTGGGGCTTTGAGCGACCTTGCCCGGACGATGATCGACTCTCTCTTCCCCTTTGCGGCGACCACCGGGCCGATCACCGTGCGCGTGGCGGTGAGCTATCTGCCCGAACAGTCGCATCCGGCCCTCGGTCGCTGGTTCTGGGCCTATCACGTCCGGGTCGAAAATGACGGCGCGGTCGCGGCGCAACTGATCAGCCGCCATTGGCGGATCAGCGACGGACGCGGCCAGGTGAGCGAGGTCGAGGGTGAGGGCGTCGTCGGCGAACAGCCGCTGATCGCGCCCGGCGCGTCGTTCGACTATGTATCGGGCTGTCCGCTGTCCACCCCCGAAGGGTCGATGGTCGGCAGCTATATGATGGAGATGGGCGACGGATCGCAGATGCTCGTCGCGATCCCGCAATTCCCGCTGGTGGCACCGGCAACCGCGTCATGAAGCGCACCCACCTGCCGCTGAACGCCCTGCGCGTGTTCGATGCCGCTGCCCGGCACCTCAGCTTCACGCGCGCCGCCGACGAACTGGCGGTGACTCCCGCCGCCGTCGGGCAACAGATACGCGCGCTGGAGGATATGCTCGGCGTCGTCCTGTTCCGCCGCACCCCGAAGGGGCTGGAACTGACGGGAGAGGCGACCGCCGGGCTCGACGCGCTGCGGCAGGGGTTCCTGATGTTCGAGGAATCGGTGCGCGCGATGCAGGCGGGCCAGTCGTCGCAATCGCTGACGATCGCCGCGCCGCGCGACCTGACCGCCAAATGGCTCGCGCCCAGGCTCGCGCGTTACAGCCAGCAGGCGCCCGACGTCCGCTTCACGCTGGTGTCGGCCGACGACGGCATCGACTTCACCGAGGCGAACCTCGACCTCGCGATCTTCTGGACCGACGGCGCCGGCGAGCATGAGGGCGTGCCGCTGTCCGAAGCGCATATGGTGACGGTCGCGGGACACGGCAGCGAGAGCGAGACGCGCATCGCGTGGCCCGGCTGCCCGGTCGAGGACGGCGAGCCCGCGCTGCGGCTCGGCGATGCGGGCCTTGCGATCGACGCCGCGGCGAACGGGCTGGGGCAGGCGAATGTCCCGGCGATGCTGGCGGAGGCCGATCTGGCGGCGGGGCGCGTCCGGCTGGTGCGCGAGCCTTTCGCCGTGAAGCGCGGCTACTGGCTCGTCGCCCCCTTGCCGCAATGGCGGCAGGCGAAGGTCAAGGCGCTGGTGGCGGCGCTGACGGCGTGACGCCATCCCTCGCCGCGAGGGCGAGGAGGCGCGTGACGAGGCCGACCAGTTTCGCGCCGTCGAGGTCGGCCTTGTCATTGTTCCAGCTTGCCGTGACGACGAACCATTTGCCGTCGACCTTGCGCCGTCCGAGCAGGCTCATCGACAGCACTCCCAGTTCGGACCCGCCCTTGTAGCCGAGCCACGACCAGTCGGCGGCGGCCGCCGGACCCACGCCGTTGTTGATCGCCATCGCCGCCATCGCGGCATCCGACCGGCGCGCCTTCAGGTCGACGAGCACCCGCGCGACGTCCATCGGCGAGGCGAACCATTCGAGATTGTCGATGAAGCGCGGTTCGCCGCCGAAGCTGACGCCGTCGACCTGGGCGAGCGTGAAACGATGGCGGTTCGCGTCGAGGATCCGCCGTTGCTGCGCGTCGTTTCCGGCGATGAACGGCGCGCGCAGGTCGGCGAAATTGTCGCCTTTGAGCGCAAAGGCCTCGACCGTGGTCAGGAAGGGGATGTTGCGCGACGGCGCGCTGTGGCCGGCGGCCCGCATCCGCGCCTCGATCCGCTCGCGGCCCAGCAGGTGGATCAGCGTGTCGGCCGCGCCATTGTCGCTGACCGAGATCATCCAGTTGGCGAGCGTCTGCAGCGTGACCGGCGTGTCTGGCGGCCAGTTTCCGGTGGCCGCGGAAGAGAAGCTGAGGTGCGACAGCGGCACGACGTCGCGCCAGCGCCGCTCGCCCGCCGCGACCGCCGCCGCCAGCTCGTCGAGGACATAGAGCTTGAAGGTCGAGCCGGTGGCGAACTGCCGGTCGGGGTTGGCGCTGGCGATCGGGCGGATCGCGTTACCGTCGATTTCGGCGACCAGAAAGCCGCTGCGCCCCGGCAAGCCCGCGATTTCCCCCGTCACGCGCTCCATAGTGTCGTCGGACACCGTGAAGCCGGTGAACTGCAGGCCGGTGATCCGCGCTTCGGGCGGCGGTCCGATGTCGAGGCGGACCGTCGCGATGCCGCGCTCGAACCGCAGCCGCACCGTTCCCGACCGGCCATTGTCGGACGCCGTGCTGTCGACCGCGATCGGCTGGCCATATTGCGCGATCAGGTTCGCCGCGATCGCGCGGAACTGCGCCTCGGGAACCGCGGTCTGAAAGGACGGGGCAAAGCTGTCCGCAAAGGGAACGCGTCCCGTGAGCAGGCCGACGATCTGTCCCGCGCGCGCGTCGAAGGATGCCGCCGCCGGCGCGGTAGTTTCTGCGGGCTGGGCGAACAGCGCGGGGGCGGGGAGCGCGGGGGCGAGCAGGAGGGAGGAGAGCAGGGCGGTGCGGAGGCGGGTCATGGCGTCGTTTTCCCTTCTGCCCTCTTCGCCTTCAGAGGCGTTGACCCGCCTCAGGCGTCGATCGCCGCCTCGTCCAGCGTCGCGGCATTGGCCTGGATGAACTGGAAGCGATGCTCGGGGTGCTTGCCCATCAGCCGGTCGACGAGGTCCTTGACCTGATGCCGCCCCTCATATTCCTGCGGCAGGGTCACGCGCAGCAGCGAACGCGATTTCGGGTCCATCGTCGTTTCCTTGAGCTGGTTGGGGTTCATCTCTCCCAGCCCCTTGAAGCGGCCGACCTCGACCCGCTTGCCCTTGAAGACGCTCGCTTCCAGCTCGGCGCGATGCGCATCGTCGCGCGCATAGGCCGTCATCGCACCCGCCGTGAGCCGATAGAGCGGCGGCTGCGCGAGATAGACGTGCCCGTTCCGCACGATGTCCGGCATCTCCTGAAAGAAGAAGGTCATCAGCAGCGTCGCGATATGCGCGCCGTCGACGTCGGCGTCGGTCATGATGACGATCTTGTCGTAGCGCAGCCGGTCGGCGTCGCAATCCTTGCGCATCCCGCAGCCGAGCGCGAGCGCGAGGTCGGCGATCTCCTGATTGGCGCGGATCTTGTCCGCGCTGGCGCTCGCGACGTTCAATATCTTGCCGCGGATCGGCAGGATCGCCTGCGTCTTGCGGTCGCGCGCCTGCTTGGCGCTGCCGCCGGCGCTGTCGCCCTCGACGATAAACAATTCCGTGCCTTCGGGGCCGTCGTTCGCACAATCGGTGAGCTTGCCGGGCAGGCGAAGCTTGCGCGCGCTGGTCGCGGTCTTGCGCTTCACCTCGCGCTCGGCCTTGCGCTTGAGCCGCTCCTCCATCCGTTCGAGGATCAGGCCGAGCAGCGCGCGGCCCCGGTCCATATTGTCGGACAGGAAATGGTCGAAATGGTCGCGCACCGCATTTTCGGTCAGCCGCGCGGCTTCGGGGCTCGACAGCCGGTCCTTGGTCTGGCTCTGGAACTGGGGATCGCGGATGAACACCGACAGCATCATCTCGCCGCTGTTGAACACGTCGTCAGCGGTGATCTGCGCCGCCTTCTTCTGCCCGATCAGTTCGCCGAAGGCGCGCAGCCCGCGCGTCAACGCGGCGCGCAGCCCCGCCTCGTGCGTGCCGCCCGCCGGGGTGGGGATGGTGTTGCAATACCAGGCGTAGCTGCCGTCGGACCACAGCGGCCAGGCGATCGCCCATTCGGCGCGTCCCTGATCGCCCGGAAAATCCTGCCGCCCGACGAAAGGTTCGGCGGTCGCGCATTCGCGCGTCCCGATCTGGTCCTTCAGATGGTCGGCGAGGCCGCCGGGAAACTGGAATACCGCTTCGGTCGGCGTGTCGTCGCCGATCAGTTCGGGCGCGCATTTCCAGCGGATCTCGACCCCCGCGAACAGATAGGCCTTGGCGCGCGCCATGCGGAACAGCCGCTGGGGCTTGAAACGGCCATGCTCGCCGAAGATCGCCGGGTCGGGAACGAAGCTGACGCTGGTGCCGCGCCGGTTCGGCGTCGCACCGAGCGCTTCGAGCGGCCCCTGCGGAACGCCGCGAGAGAAATGCTGGCGATACAATTGCTTGCTGCGCGCGACTTCGATGGTGGTTTCGACCGAAAGCGCGTTGACGACGCTGACGCCGACCCCGTGCAGGCCGCCCGACGTCGCATAGGCCTTGCCCTCGAACTTGCCGCCCGAATGGAGCGTGGTCATGATGACCTCGAGCGCCGATTTGCCGGGAAATTTCGGGTGCGGGTCGATCGGGATGCCGCGGCCGTTGTCGACGATCGTCAGCCGGTTTCCGACATCGAGCGTCACCTCGATGCGGTTGGCATGACCGGCGACCGCTTCGTCCATGCAATTGTCGATGACCTCGGCGGCAAGGTGGTGCAGCGCGCGCTCGTCGGTGCCGCCGATATACATGCCGGGACGGCGGCGGACAGGCTCCAGCCCCTCCAGAACCTCGATCTGCGAGGCGTTGTAGCTGTCGGTCGCGGGGCTGGCGGCATCGAACAAATCGTGACTCATGGTCTGGCTATAGGAGGGCGCGAAGGGGGCTGGCAAGCGCGGTTTTCGGACCCTTTCATGCATCGTGCGCGGCGCTCGGCTCGTCGCATTTCGCGGTGGCGCAGGAACTTCGCGCGCACACCGCGGGTTTGGGGGGCGGCTGCAAAGCCACCGAATAATGGAGAAATAACATGCGATTCCCCTCCCTTCTTGCCGCCACGGCGGCCACGGTCCTGGCCGTCCCGGCGATGGCGCAGGACAATCACGACCCGGCGCAGGACTTCAACGGTCCCTATGTCTCGATCGGCGGCGGCGGCACGCTCCAGGGCAGCGACCGCGGCGAGACGCTGGTCTTCGACACCAACCAGGACGGCGCCTATGGCGACCCGGTCCTCGACGCGGCGGGCGGCGATGTGTTCGCGCCCGGTTTCTGCAACGGCGCCGCGACGAGCACCGCCAATATCGGGTGCCGGAACGACAAGGACGGGCCCGAATATTTCGGGCGGATCGGCTATGATCGCCGCATGGGCAATTTCGTGCTCGGCGCCGTGATCGAAGGCGGACGCAGCGAGGCGCGCGACAGCGTCAGCGGTTTCTCGGACGCCGGCGACAGCTATATGATGAGCCGCGAGGCCGACTGGCAGGCGGGCGCCCGCCTGCGCGCCGGTTATACACCGGGCGGCGGCGCGCTCTTCTATGTCACGGGCGGCGGCGCCTATGCGCGGCTCAACAACAAGTTCGCGACGACGAACAGCGTGAACAGCTTCGCCGACAGCGGCAAGACCAACGGCTGGGGCTATTCGGCCGGCGGCGGCGTCGAGGTGATGGCGGCGAGGAATCTGTCGGTCGGCCTCGAATATCTCTACACCGACCTCAAGGACGACGACTATACCGTCAGCGTCGGCCAGGGCAGCGCGCCGGCGCCCGATCCGCTCACCGGTGTCGACATCCAGCGCAGCGACCCCCATTTCCGCACCCACAGCGTGCGCGGAACGATCAGCTATCGATTCTGATCCAGCGCAAGGGTCTGATCCAGCGCAAGGGGCGCCGGCTCGACGGAGCCGGCGCCCTTTTCACGTGCCGCGTCGGGCGCCGCGAAGATCGCGAAGTTCCCGTTGGCACTACACACCATCCGCCCATCCTGAAACAGGCGGGCATCGATGTTGGCGATGCGCTTGCCGCGATGGACCACCTGCGCCTCGCACGTCAGCAGGCCTTCGCGCACCCCGACATGATAGTTGCATTTGATCTCCAGCGTCGCGCACCACTGGTCGTCGTCGAGCAGGCTGGACAGCGCGCCGCCCATCGCCGTGTCGGCCAGCGTGTAGGCGACACCGCCGTGCGCGACGCCATGCGGATTGAAATGCCGTTCGGAATCGATCGCGATCGCCATCTTGCAGCCGCCGCCGCCGCGCTCGATCATCTGGAGGCCGAGCGTTCGCGCGAAATGGAAATCCTGACCGAACGGCGTCACCGGACGCGGGGTCCGCCAAAGGGCGGCGGCGGCGGCGGGCGGCGTGTGCCGCGCGGCAGTTGCGCCTGATAGGCGCGGCCGCAATGCTCGACGCAATAAGGAAAGCCGGGATTCACCGCTTCACCGCAAAAATGGAAATCCGGCTCGCCCGGATGCCCCATCGGCCAACGGCAGATGCGGTCGTTGAGGTCGAGCAGGCTCGTCTTGTCGGCGATTTCCGGGCTCGGCTTGGCGGGCACCAGACGGCGCGGCGGCGCGGGCGGAATCGGCGCCTGCTGGTCGCCCGGTCCCTGCCGGATGAAGCCGCCGGGTCCGATCGAGACGATCCGCGGTCCATCGGCCTTCGGCGCCGCATCGGGAGCGGGCGTCGGCGGAACGGCCGCCGCCGGGCGCGGCTCGGCGCGCGGCGCCGGGGCAGGGCGAGCGGACGCGGGCTCGGCAGCGCGCGGCGCGGGCGTCGGTGTCGGCGCGGCCGGTTTCGGCACCGGGGCGGATCGCGCCGGCTTCGCCTTTTCGGTCGCCTTCACGGGCGACGGACGCGACTTGAGGCCAAGGCGATGCGCCTTGCCGATCACGGCGTTGCGGCTGACACCGCCAAGCTCGTCGGCGATCTGGCTGGCGGTCAGCCCCTTTTCCCACATGCTGCGCAGCTGCTCGATGCGCTCATCGGTCCATGACATGCTCTATTCCTCATCTTTACCGGTCGCCGGTATCGCGACGCGAACCGGCGGGCCAGGGCGTCAAGGCCCAGCTTGCGGTGAAGTCGGGGAGGCGATAGGCGAGAACGCCATGAACGACCAGCCCCAAATTTCGCGATCCGACTCCGGCGTTCCGGCTGCGACGCAGCCCTTCGCCGAACCCGGAGTCCCACGCATCCGCACGCTCAACATTCCCGGCACACAGGCCCTTTATGTCAAGGAGGTGCGGCGCTTTTTCAAGGTCCAGCTGCAAACAATCTGGGCGCCCGCGGTCACGACCCTGCTGTTCCTGGTGATCTTCACCGTGGCGCTGGGCGGGGCGGGGCGCCAGGTCATCGGCGTGCCGTTCGCCGATTTCGTCGCGCCGGGGCTGATCATGATGGCGATGCTCCAGAACAGTTTCGCCAATTCGAGCTTTTCGCTGCTGGTCGGCAAGATTCAGGGCACGATCGTCGATTATCTGATGCCGCCGCTGGGCGTCGGCGAACTGATCGTCGCGATGATCGGCGCCGCGGTCACCCGCGCGGTGCTGGTCGGACTGGCGCTGTGGGCGGCGATGCTCCTGTGGCCCGGTGTCGACGTGATGCCGCGCCATCCGGGTGCGGTCGTGGCCTTCGGCCTGCTCGGCGCGACGATGCTCGGCTTTCTGGGACTGATCACGTCGGTTTGGGCCGAAAAGTTCGATCATGCCGCCGCGGTGACCAATTTCGTGGTGACGCCGCTCGCGCTGCTGTCGGGCACTTTCTATTCGGTCGACCGGCTGGCGCCGTGGTTCCAGTCGATCACGCATGCCAACCCCGTCTATCATGCGATCATGGGGTTCCGCTACGGCTTCATCGGCACCGTCGATTCCTCGATGGCGCATCCGGTGCTGACCGCGGCGCTGATCCTCCTCGCGGTCAATGTCGCGCTGGGCGTCCTGACCTATCGCCTGCTGGCATCGGGCTGGAAGCTCAAGGCCTGATCGCGCGGCGGATCAGTGCCGGTGGATCGCGCGGACGCGGTAGCGCCCGCGGTCGAGCCCGTCGAACATCGCCGCGAGCTGTGGATGATCGACCGGCCCGGCTTCGCCGTCCGCCACCAGATTCTGCTGGCTGACATAGGCGATGTAGGAGGAGTCGTCGCTCTCGGCCATGAGGTGATAGAAGGGCTGCTCCTTCGCCGGGCGGATCGCCTCGGGGATCGCCTCATACCATTCTTCGCTGTTCGAGAAGACGGGATCGACGTCGAAGACCACGCCGCGGAAATCGAACATGCGGTGGCGGACGATGTCGCCCGGCGCAAAGCGCGCGCGCTCGATCAAGGGGGCCCGCACGCCGGGCATGTCGGTGAAGGGCGAGGATTTTGCCGTCATGACGCCAATTTATGACCGCGGCGCTGCGTTTCAACCGCCTGCCGGTGAATCTTGCCGTCCACGACACGGCCGCGAACCAGGAAGAAAATGGAGGAGAGTGAGGGATTCGAACCCTCGGTACCGTTGCCGGCACTTCGCATTTCGAGTGCGACGCTTTCGACCACTCAGCCAACTCTCCTCGCTGAGGCCGTCGCCCCTAGCGGCGATGCCCCGCCTTTGCAACCCTCAAGTCGCAAAAGCGGAGCGTCGCCGCCCGATGGTCAGGGACGGTCGGATTCCCACCAGTAGGGCGCGCGCTTCCGCGCCCCGGTATCGACCTCGTTCATCGTCGACGGGTCATAGAGATGGCCGCCCAGCATCACGCGATGGATGCTTTCGCTGTTGCGGATATTCTCGGTCGGATCGGCGTCGAGGATGAGGAGGTCGGCGAGCTTGCCGACCTCGAGCGAGCCGACATCCTTCGCATAGCCGAGCGCGGTCGCGGGCATGATCGTCGCGGCGCGTAGCGCGTCGATGGCGCTCCAGCCGCCGCGGACGAACGACCACATCTCCCAATGCGCGCCGAGGCCCGCCTGCTGGCCGTGCGCCCCGATCGACACGTTGCGCCCGGCCGCCGCGATCTTCGCCGCCTCGCGCGCCGAATCGTCGTCGACATAGTCGCTTTCGGGCGCGATCACGCGGCGCTTGTTCTCCGCCGCGAGGATGGTCGGCGGAATGTGCCGCGCCAGCACCGGCTGCTCCCAGACATTGGTGTGCGCCCGCCAATAGGGATCGCCCGCGAGGCCGCCGAAGGTGACGACGAGCGTCGGCGTATAATCGACGTTGGTCTGTCCCCACAGCTGCACCAGATCGCCGTAGAAGATGTGGAGCGGGATATTGTGCTCGACCGTCGCGTTGCCGTCCTGGATCAGGGTCACGCCCTGCGCGTACATCGACCCGCCTTCGGGCACGACGGTCATCCCCTCGGCCTGCGCGGCGCGCACGACCATCTGGCGCTGTTCGCGGCGCGGCTGGTTGTAGTTCTTGACGCTGTGCCCGCCCTGCGCCTTCAGACGCCGGACATGCGCGAGCGCATCGGCATAGCTGTCGATCTCGGCATAGATGCCCGCCGCCTTCGCGCCATAGATCGCCTCGCCGGTCGAAAAGATGCGCGGCGCGAGGATCAGGCCCGCGCGCTGCATTTCGGACGAGACGAAGATTTCGGAGGCGCGCGACGACGGGTTGTGGCTGGTGGTCGTGCCCATCGCCAGATTGACGATCTCCGACCAGTTCTGCTGCGGCACCAGTTCGTCGTCGCCGTGCGGGCCGTGCGCGTGACCGTCGACGAAGCCGGGAACGATGGTCTTGCCCGCCGCGTCGATCGTCACCGTGCCCGCCGGGACGGTGAGCGACCCCGCCGGGCCGATCGCCGCGATGCGGTCGTCCTCGATCAGGATCGCGCCATTGTCGACGATCCCGCCCTGCTTGTCGGCCATGGTGACGATCTTCGCGCCGGTGATCAGCACCGCGCCGCGATGCTTCGCCGCCGTCTGCGTCATCGACAGCGACACGCCGTCGGCGGGCGGCGTGAAGGCCGCCTTCGCGCCCGGCGCGCTGGCGAACAGGGCGGAAAGGTCGGCGCTGAACAGCGTCGGGCCGCGCGTCCAGTGAAGCCGGCGGCCGCCGTTCGACCAGTGGACATAATCGGCGCCGCTGTCGCTGACGCGCGTCACGGGCAGCGCGCCGCCCTTCATCCCCAGCGCGACATCCTGCGCGCCCGGCATCAGCGGCGTGACATAGACGTCGTGGTTCTGGCGGAAGGCGAGGGTGCGGCCGTCGGGCGAGATCTCGTAATCGCTGACCAGCTCGCCGCTGGCATGAACGCGCTTGTCCTGCCCCGACAGGTCGGTGCTGACAAGCTGGCTCTTGCCGCCGCCCGATGCGACCATGAACAATCGATCGCCCGATCCGCCGAACTGCGGCTTGGCGCCGTCCGCGTCGACGAGTTCGGGCGTGCCGCCGGCCGCCGCGACGCGATAGACGCCGGGGTTCGCGCCCCAGCGTCCGGAGGTCAGGTAGCCGCCGCCGCGCCGTTCGAAGACGATCGTCCCGCCGTCGGGGGAGAAGCGCGGCTCGGCATAGTGGCCGGGCACGCTCGTCACCCTGCGCGTCGCGCCGCCGCCGGTGCCGACGACATGGACTTCGCCGAGCCCCGCGTCGGTCCAGCGCACGAAGACGACCGACTTGCCGTCGCGCGACCAGCTCGGCCACATCTCGAACGCAGCATCCTTCGCCGCGGTCAGGCGCCGGGCGGTGCCGCCGGTCGCGGGCTTGATCCACAGCTTGCCCAGCGTTTCGAACACGACCTGGCCGCCGTCGGGCGACACTTCGGCCCAGCGCGGCATCTGCGTCTCGAAGCTGTCGGGCGCGACTGCCACCGCGGGATGGACGGCGTCGACGATCACGCGGTCGTCGGAGATTCGGAAGGGGATGACGCGCGCTTCGCCGCCGTCGCCCGCCACGCGGCGCAGCTTGCCGCCGGCCCAGAACAGGATGTCGCGGCCGTCGGGGGTCCACGCCATGTTCGGATAGACGCCGGTGACGGCCCAGGTTTCCTGCACATCCTGATCGAGCGCGTCATAGAGCTTGCGCTCGGCGCCCGAGGCGAGGTCCTTCACATAAAGCTTCGATTCCATGCCTTCGCGGCGGACGTAGGCGATGCGCTTGCCGTCGGGCGAGGGCGTCGGCCGCACCGCGCCGCCGGGACCGCCCGCGACGGTGGTGATCGCACCGCTGTCCATGTCATAGCGTTCGATATGGAACAGGTCGGTGTTGCTGTCCTGCGCATATTCGAAGATCGGGCCGGGGGAGACGTTGCGGGTGTAATAGACGCCCTTGCCGTCGGGCGCGAAGGTCGGCTCGCCGAGTTCCTTCTGGTGGCGCTCGCTCGGGCGCTTGACCAGCGGAACGCCGCCGCCGCCCGAAATATGATACAGCCACACCTCGCCGGTGCCGAGCGAGCGGCCGGTGGTGAAATGCTTCTTGGCGACGATGAACTGGCCGTCGGGGCTCCAGCTCGGCTGGTTGAGAAGGCGGAAATCCTCCTTGGAGAGTTGGCGCTTGTCGCTGCCGTCGCGGTTCATCACCCAGATATTGTCGCCGCCGCCACGGTCGGAGACGAAGGCGATGCGCGAACCGTCGGGCGAGAAGCGCGGCTGCTGCTCATAGGCGAGCCCCTCGGCGATCCGCGTCGGTGTCCCGCCCTCGATCGGCATCGTATAGATGTCGCCGAGCAGGTCGAAGGCGATGGTGCGGCCGTCGGGCGCGACGTCCACGTTCATCCAGCTTCCCTCGTCGACCGCGATCGGTACCGTGCGCGTCGTCATGCCGGGCGGGGCGTTGACGTCCCACGTGTCGGTACCGGTTGCTTCGGCGGCGGCCTGCGCGTGAGCCGAAGTCGAACAGGCCAGAGCCGCCGCGAAGGCGATTGCGAAACGCGCCATGAATGATGATCCCCTGTTGAAATATGCCGCGACCATATGACCTTGCCCCATCATTGCAAGGCGCGGCTTTCGATGAGAAGCCTGGCAGGCTCGACAGGTGACGGTCGTCCCATGTCGTCCTATGGCCTGTGGGGATTTGGCGTTCGGCGCGCTGCCTCATCCGTTCGTCATGCTGAACTCGTTTCAGCATCCATGGTCGGAGCTCTCCTTTTGCGCCGCCTTTCAGGTGAGAGCAGACCATGGACCCTGAAACAAGTTGGCGTTTATATCTTAGAGACAGGGACGCTGGTGATCCCCGGCGAAAGCCGGGGTCCATGCGAGGCAGCGCTGTGCCATCTGGACCCCGGCTTTCGCCGGGGAACGCTCACCTGTCGGAAGGGGATAATTGCTAAACAAGTTCAGCATGACGAACGGATGAGGCAGCATGCCGAAATCCGAATCCCCACGAGCCATGGGATGGTGGCGAAGCAGGAGGAGAAGCATGTCTTGCCGCTGACGGGAATCAGGGTGCTCGATTTCGGGCGCTATATCGCCGGCCCCTATTGCGCGGCCTTGCTTGCCGACTATGGCGCCGACGTCATCCGGATCGAGGCGCCGGGCGGCAACGACGACCGCTTCACCGTCCCGGTCGCCGCCGACGGTTCGGGGGCGATGTTCCTGCAGATGAACCGCGCCAAGCGCTCCCTGACGCTGAAGCCGGCCAGTCCCGAAGGGCGCGGGATCGTCCGGCGGCTCGTCGAGACGGCAGACGTCGTCGTCGCCAACCTGCCGCACGATGTGCTGGTGAAGCTGGGGCTCGACCATGACAGCCTGTCGGCGATCAATCCGCGGATCATCCTGGCGACGGCGTCCGCCTTCGGCCGCGATGGGCCGCTGTCGCGCAACGTCGGCTTCGACGCCATCGGACAAGCGATGTCGGGCGCCGTCCATCTGACCGGCACGCCCGGCCAGCCCTATCGCGCGCAGGTCAATTATGTCGATTTCGGGACCGCGCTGCATCTGGCCTTCGGCGTGCTGCTCGCGCTGCGCGAGCGCGAGGCGACGGGGCAGGGGCAGTGCGTGTCGGGATCGCTGCTCGGCACCGCGCTCGCCATGTCGAACGGCCTGACGATCGACGAGGCGCTGAACGGCATCGAGCGCCAGCCGATCGGCAACCGCAGCTTCGGATCGGCCCCGACCGACCTTTTCCGTACCCGCGACGGCTGGATCGTGACGCAGATCGTCGGCGGCCCGATCTTCGCCCGCTGGGCGGCGCTGGTGGGGCGGCCCGAACTGCCCGCCGATCCGCGCTTCGCAAGCGACATCTTGCGCGGCGACAATGGCGAGGAACTGAGCGCGATCATGCAGGGCTGGTGCATCGCACGGACCAGCGCGGAGGCGCTGGCCGAACTCGCGGCGGCGCGCGTTCCGGCGGCGCCCGTGCTCAAGCCGGGCGAAGCACTGGCGCAGCCGCAGGTCGCCGCGATGGGGCTGGTCGAGCCGGTCGCCTATCCCGGCACGCCCGCGCCGGCGCCCGTCATCCGCGCGCCGGTCGACCTGTCCACCAGCGCGAAGATTCCATCGCGGCGCGCGCCGCAGGTCGGCGAGCACAGCGACGCGATCCTGGCCGAACTCGGCTATGACGCCGACGCCATTTCGGCTTTGCGCGCGCAAAGGATAATTTGAACGGCGCGGCGGTGGACGTCCGGCCGACGCCTTCCTATGGTCTGCGGGGATTTGGGTTTCTGCGCAGTTTCTCCCTTTCGTCACCCTGAACTTGTTTCAGGGTCCATGGTCTGCCCTCGAATGAAAGGCAGCACAAAAGAGAGGGTCCGGCCATGGATGCTGAAACGAGTTCAGCATGACGAACGGATGATGCAGCGCGCCGAACGCTAAATCCCCCCAAGACCTTAAGTTTGGGAACCGACCGATAATCAGCGCGAGGAGCCTCCGATGACCGAGCAGACCGACTATGTGCCGCCCCGGGTATGGACGTGGGACAAGGAAAGCGGGGGACGCTTCGCCAGCATCAATCGCCCGATCGCGGGACCGACGCACGACAAGGCGCTTCCGATCGGCAAGCATCCGCTCCAGCTCTATTCGCTCGGCACCCCCAACGGGGTGAAGGTGACGGTGATGCTGGAGGAACTGCTCGCGGCCGGGCACGGCGGCGCCGAATATGACGCATGGCTGATCCGCATCCACGAGGGCGACCAGTTTTCGAGCGGCTTCGTCGCCGCCAACCCGAACAGCAAGATTCCGGCGCTGGTCGACCGCAGCGGCGCCGATCCGATCCGCGTCTTCGAATCGGGCGCGATCCTGATCTATCTTGCAGAGAAATTCGGGGCCTTCCTGCCGACCGAGCCCGCGCAGCGCGCCGAGACGCTGTCGTGGCTGATGTGGCAGATGGGCAGCGCGCCTTTCCTGGGCGGCGGATTCGGCCATTTCTATGCCTATGCGCCCACCAAAATGGAGTATCCGATCAACCGCTACGCGATGGAAGTGAAGCGGCAGATGGATGTGCTCGACCGGCAATTGGCGGAGAATGAATATATCGCGGGCTCCGCCTATTCGATCGCCGACATGGCGATCTGGCCCTGGTACGGCGCGCTCGCCAAGGGGCTGGTCTATGACGCCGGCGAATTTCTGGGCGTGCAGGATTACCGGAACGTCCAGCGCTGGACCGACCAGATCGCGTCGCGCCCCGCGGTGAAGCGTGGCCGCATGGTCAACCGGGTCATGGGCGACCCGGCGAGCCAGCTTCATGAACGGCACGATGCGTCGGATTTCGACCTGCGGACGCAGGACAAGGTGCAGGCCGAACAGCCCGCCAAATGACGCAATTGTACGGAAAGGCGCCCGCGGAGCCCTTCAGGATTCGATAAGACTTTTCCGCAAGCGGTTGGCAGAAAAGCATTTTTCTGCCGATTGCGGCGCGGCGATTTTACGCATTTCCGGTAAAAGCGCCGAACCGCCCTCGCGACCGCCTTTTTACGTCCATCGGCGATGATCGGACCCATGACAGGTCCGCATCCCCTCGATCCATCGACCCGCCGTGCCGCCATTGCGACCCCGGACCTGATCGGGATACATACCCTTCAGGCAAATGGGGAGCTGTTCCCCGGCGAAAGCCGGGGTCCATGCGGGGTAGCGCTGTGCCATCTGGACCCCGGCTTTCGCCGGGGAACAGTCACCTGTCGAAAAGGGATAATTGCCGACCTGATCCGGGGTCGCAATGACGAGTCCATTCGATGTCATCATGCGCTTGCCCGATGCGACCGGGGCGCGGCGGTGATCGAAATGGCGCTCGTCCTGCCGCTGTTCATCGCGCTGCTGATGGGCGTGCTGGTCTATGGCCAATATTTCCTGCTCGCGCATTCGGTGCAGCAGGCCGCCAACGACGGCGCCCGCGCCGCGATCGTCGGGCTCGACGCGGCGGACCGGCGCGGCATCGCCGAGCGAGCGGTCGACCGCAGCCTCAGCGGCGTCGCGGGGTTTTCCGCCAAGGCGCGCACGGTCGCCGTGACCGAAACCGCCGACGCGCTGACCGTCGCCGTCAGCTTCAGCGTGCCCGAAGACAGCTTCCTGCGTTCCTCGCTCGTCCCGTCGCCCGCCGGCCCGATCCGGTCGAGCGCGACCTTCGAACTGCCGGTGGATTGACCATGCTCCAGACATATCGCCTTTCCGCTTTACCTTGCGACCGGCGCGGCGGCGTCAGCGTCCTGACCGCCTTTGCGATGACGATGCTGATCGGCTCCGCCGCCTTCGCGGTCGATATCGGCTCGCTCTATCTCGACCGCCGCCAGCTTCAGGGGATTGCCGACGCCGCGGCGCTCGCCGCCGCCGCGCATCCGGGCGCCGAGCGCGCGGCGGCAGAGCGGATCATCGCCGCGAACTGCGATTGCGGCATAGCGATCGCCGCGCTCCAGCCCGGACGTTATACGCCCGACTCCGCCGTCGCGGCGGAACAGCGCTTCGTCGCCGGGGGCGTATCGCCCAACGCCGTCCGCATCCGCCTGACGCGGCCGAGCCCGCTCTATTTCGGCGGTTTCCTGACCGGCCGGAGCCATAGCGTCATCGCGGTCACCGCCACGGGCGCGCGGCGCGGCTATGCGGCCTTCTCGCTGGGCTCGCGCGTCGCGGCGCTGCGCGGCGGCGTTCCCAACGCGCTGCTCTCCGCGCTGACCGGAAGCCGCGTCGAACTGTCGCTGATGGACTATCAGGCGCTGGCGAGCGCCGATGTCGATCTGCTCGCCTTTTCCGAAGCGTTGCGGACCGAACTGCACGCCGACGCGCTGACGTTCGGCGAGACGCTGGATATGCAGGCGACGCTGCCGCAGGTGCTGTCGGCGCTGGCGCGCGCGAGCGACGGGCAGGTCGCCGATACGCTGGAGGCGATTGCCGACAAGGCGCTGCCGCGCGCCCTGATCCCGTCGCGCGCGATCGATCTCGGCCCACGCGCGTCGAGCATCCGCGCCGATGCCGCCGACCGGGTCGACGTGAACCTGATGAGCCTGATGCAGGCGATGCTGGCGCTCGGCAACGCCAACCGCCAACTCGAACTCGCGCTGGCCAGCGACCTGCCGGGCGGCTCGGCGATCGACGTCGCGCTGCTGATCGGCGAGCCGCCGGCGCAATCGCCGCTGATCGCGGTGACCGACGATCAGGACGTGGTCGTCCGCACGGCGCAGGTGCGGCTGAAGATCGTCAGCCGGATCGCGACGCCGCTGCTGACGAGCGTCGAACTGCCGATCGTCGCCGAACTGGGATCGGCGGCGGCGCGGATTTCGGACATGGATTGCGGCGGCAGCGATCAAGGCGTGACGCTGGCCGTCACAACCTCTCCCGCGACGTTCGCGATCGGGACGGTCAGCAACGGCGATTTCGCGAACCTGCAGCGCCCGCTCGCGCCCCAGATGGCGCGCGTGCTGCGCCTGCCGCTCGCCAGCGTCGATGCCCGGGCGCAACTGACGCTGGCGGACCAATCCGAAAAATCGCTCGCCTTCTCGCGCGCCGAGATCGCGGCGGGCACGGTCAAGACGGTCGAGAGCAGCGGCCTTGCGGGCGGGGTAGCGCGCTCGCTGGCCCGCGACATGGATCTGCGGGTCAACCTGCTGGGCCTCGGGCTCAATGCCGGCGCGTTGACATCGCTGGTCGGCGAAACGGTGGGCGCCGCGGCGCCGGCGCTCGACGGCGTGATCGAGGGGCTGACGGGCGTGCTGGGCCTCCACCTGGGTGAGGCCGACGCGCGGGTCAACGCGCTGCGTTGCGGACGGACCCGGCTGGTGTGAGGACCGATCCGGTGCCGTTCCGGACGCGAATCCGCGTTTTTGCGTCGGGTTTCGAGCCAAATGCCGCACCGGCATGCCATAATGCGAGGGAAAGGCTCGATCCGGGGAGACGGATATGGAGACGGTCAGGGAACCGCAGCGCGTGCCCGCTGCCGAATTCATTCGCGGTTTCGCGAACTGGCGCCTGCAGGCGTCGCGCAAGCCGGTCATGGTCACGCATCACGGCAAGGATGCGCATGTGCTGATCTCCCTCGCCGACTATCGCCGCCTCGACGGCAGGGCGGAGGCGGAAGGGCGCGACGCGTTGGCGGCATCGCAGGCGGCGCTGGTCGAGGCGATCCGCGACGCGGTGATCCTCGTCGACCGCACAGGCCGTGTCGCGGGGGTCAATCCGGCGGCCGCCGATCTGCTCGAACGGGCGGCGGCCGCGCTGATCGACCGGCCCTTGCCCGACGTCCTGCCGGGGTTCGCGCGCTCGGTGCTGTTCGCGCATTTCCTGCGGATGCTCGACCATCGCGAGCGTTTCTCCGGCGAGGTGCCGGGGCTGATCGAGCCGCAGCGCTGGCTGCGTGTCGACCTCCTCCCGCTGCCGATCGGCGGGGCGATGGTGCTGCGCGACATCAGCGACGCGTGGGGGACGCGCGCCGAACAGGACGCCCGGCGCGCGCTCGCCGACGCGGTCGAGATCGACGGGACGATCGGGGTCGCTCGCGTGTCGGTGCGCGAGGCGATCGAGGCGGCCAACCCGGCGCTCGCCGCCATGATCGGCGCAAAACAGTCCGCAATCCCCCACCTCCGCTTCTCAGCGCTGCTCGCGGCCGGGCAGCGGCACGCTTTCACCGAGGCTTTCGAAGGCCTGTTCCGTACAGGCGACCCTGTTCGCATCGCGTCGGAACTGGTGACTCGTGGCGGCAGTGTTGTGTCAGTCACGCTCGCCATGGTCGAGCGGCGATCGGCCTATGCGAGCGAAGGCGCGGTAATCCTGGCGGTGCGCCGCTAGAACCAGCTTCCACGATCGATCGCACGGCTGCCGACTGGCAGGGAGAAATATTGCCCGTCCTCGCCGACAATGATCGGGCCGTCGAAGCGATTATCGGCGCCGTCGAGCAGCGCCGCGTCGAAGTAGCGCGAAGGGAGGGGCGGGACGATGTGGCTGAGGACGAGCATCCGGACGCCCGCGCGGCGTGCGCTGTCGGCGGCCTGCGCGGGGCTGGCATGATAATCGAGGATGTCGTGCATGATCCGGCCCGTCTGAGGCCGCCCGGCGGCCGTCAGGCGATCGGAGAGGTGCTGTACCATCTTCGGCTGGAGAGCCTCGTGGATCAGCAGGTCTGCACCCTTCGCCGCGGCTTCGAGCGAAGGCGACGGCGCAGTGTCGCCGCTGATCACAACGCTGCGTCCCTTGTAGTCGAAGCGATAGCCGACCGCGGGCCACACCGGGCGATGATCGACGGGAAAGGCCATGACCTGCAAACCATCCGCCGCGTAGATGGCGGTCGGCGCCGTAGGCATTGCAAAAGGCATCGCGACGGCGCCCGCCGCCGCCGGTGGCGTGATCGTAGCGCCGTGGTGCGCGGTACGGTAGCCATTATCGGCGGCATAAGCGGCGTTGAAGCCGGCAATCACCGCCTCGACGCCTTCTGGGCCGTGGACAGGAAGGGGGCTTTCGTTGCCGCTCGCGGTCCAGCGCAGCAGCATCATCGGCCCCATGCCGTCGATATGGTCCGAGTGGAAATGGGTGAGAAACAGGTCGCGGATCCGGGGATTGGGCAATCCCATCAACGAGATGTTGCGCGCTCCGCCTTCGCCCGCGTCGACCACGAACATCGCCTTGCCGGCGATCACAACGGTGCATGATCCGGCGCGGCGGCGATCGGGCAAGGGCGATCCGGTGCCGCATAAAGCGACGTGCAGGCCGTCGGGCAGGTCCGCCAGCCGATCGCGTCCGGCCGCCCGCTCGGCCCCGCGCTCAAACAGCCACAGCCCGATCGGACGCTGGAACAGGAAAGCCGCCGTGGCGGTCATACCTACGATCAGCAGCGCCCAAAGCGCCGCACGCCTGCCTCTTGTCATCATGTCCCCCACTTGTTTCCCCCTTCATGCGGCACGGAAGGCCGCTGGACAAGCCGTGCCGTTCGGCGCAACCTGCGCCCTGTTCACAGTGGTGAAGGTTGCGAGGCGCAACTTGCCGTTTACGTAAAGGTGAGCGCCCGTTAAAAGGGGCCACTGCCCAAGGGAGAATCAAAAGATGGACATGGAGTTCAGCCCCGAAGACCTCGCCTTCCAAAAGGAAGTGCGCGACTTCATCGCCGAAAACTATCCCGCCGAACTGCGCGGCAAGCAGGACGAGGGCGATGAACTCACCAAGGAGGATTTCCTCTCCTGGCACCGGATTCTCTACAAGAAGGGCTGGGTGGCGCCCGCGTGGCCGGTCGAATATGGCGGCACCGGCTGGACGCCGACGCAGCGCTTCATCTTCTCCGAGGAAACCGCTCGCGCCGACTGCATTCGCCTGATGCCGTTCGGCCTCGCGATGGTCGGTCCCGTCATCTACACCTTCGGCACGCCGGAACAGAAAGCACGCTTCCTGCCGCGCATTCTGTCGGGCGAGGATTGGTGGTGCCAAGGTTATTCGGAGCCGGGGTCGGGGTCCGACCTCGCCAGCCTGCGCACCGTGGCGGTGCGGGATGGCGACGAATATGTTGTCAACGGCCAGAAGACCTGGACGACGATGGCGCAATATGCTGACTGGGGCTTCTTCCTCGTCCGCACCGACAAGGATGCCAAGCAGCAGGAGGGCATTTCCTTCCTGCTCATCGACATGAAGTCGCCCGGCATCACCGTGCGCCCGATCATCACGCTGGGCGGCGAGCATGAGGTGAACGAGGTGTTCCTCGAGGACGTCCGTGTTCCCGTCGACCAGCGCGTCTATGAAGAGAACAAGGGCTGGACCTGCGCCAAGTTCCTGCTCGCGCACGAGCGCACCGGCATCGCCGGGGTCGCATCGTCGAAGCGCGGCGTCGAGCGCGTCAAGGCCATCGCGCGCACCGAACTCGACGGCGATCGGCCGCTGCTTGCCAACCCCTTTTTCAAACGCAAGCTCGCCGAGTTGGAGATCGACCTGACCGCGCTCGAATTCACCGAGTTGCGCGGGCTTGCCGGTCCGAACGCGGGCAAGGGGCCGGGACCGGAGTCGAGCCTGCTCAAGATTAAGGGCTCCGAAATCCAGCAGCGCCTGACCGAACTGACGCTCGAAGCGGTCGGCCATTACGGCGCGCCCTATTTCCGAGGCTTCGGAGAAGGCGACAACGAGCATCCGATCGGGCCTGACTATGCGCATCGCGCCGCGCCGACCTATTTCAACATGCGCAAGACGACGATCTATGGCGGGTCGAACGAGATTCAGCGCAACATCATCGCGAAGATGGTTCTGGGATTGTGACGGCGGCGTCCCCGCGAAAGCGGGGGCAGCAATCGGCCTTATTCGGCGCCGCAATGTGAACCTACAGCGGCCCCCGCCTTCGCGGGGGCGACGGGGATAGAAAAAATGGATTTCACTTACACCGAAACGCAGGACATGATCCGCGACACGCTGTCGCGTTTTCTGGCCGACACCTATGGCTTCGAGACGCGCCAGAAGTTCATTGCCAGCGACACGGGCCGCGACCCGGCGATCTGGACCGCGCTTGCGCAGGATCTCGGCATGCTCGGCGCTTCCTTTGCCGAGGAGCATGGCGGCCTGGGCGGCGGCGCGCTGGAAAATGCGATCATTATGGAGGAACTGGGCAAGGTCATCGCGATCGAGCCCTATCTTCCGACTGTCGTCATCGCGGGTGGCGCGCTGAAGGCGGTGGGCGGGGCGCAGGCCGACGCGCTGATCCCCGAGATCATCGCGGGCAACGCCATCGTGGCCTTCGTCTATGCTGAGCCGCAGGGCCGCTATGACCTTGCGAACCTGAAGACCAGCGCGAAGAAGGACGGCGCCGGCTGGGTGCTGAACGGGCACAAGGGCGTCGTCTATGCGGCGCCGTGGGCGACGCACCTGCTCGTCACCGCGCGCACCGGCGGCGGCCAGCGCGACCGCGACGGCGTGTCGCTGTTCCTGATCGACGCGAAGCTGCCCGGCATCGTCCGCCGCGATTATTCCACGGTCGACGGCAACCGTGCGTCCGAAATCTATTTCGAGAATGTCGCGATCCCCAGCGACGCGTTGCTCGGACAGGAAGGGGACGGCCTGCCGCTGATCGAGCAGATCGTCGACGAAGCCACGGTCGCGGTGTGCGCCGAGGCGACCGGCGTGATGCAGAAACTGCACGAAGGCACGCTCGAATATACCCAGCAGCGCAAGCAGTTCGGTGTACCGATCGCCAAGTTCCAGGTGCTTCAGCACCGCATGGTCGACATGTTCATGGAGGTCGAACAGGCTCGTTCGATGACGATCATGGGGACACTGAAGCTCGACCTGCCCGCGGCGGCGCGCATGGCGGCGGTATCGGCGGCGAAGAACAAGGTCAGCCGCGGCGCGAAGTTCGTCGGGCAGAATGCGATCCAGACCCACGGCGGTATCGGCATCACGCAGGAACTGGCGATCGGCCATTATTTCAAGCGCGCGACCCTGATCGAAGGCCAGTTCGGGAGCGCCGACTATCATATGGATCGTTACGAGCGGCTCGTGCTGGCGGAGTGAGGCGAGGCCATTCGCTTTCGGGCTTTTTCCATTCGAAATCGAATCACTCCTTACTCTCAGGGGAAGGGGCGACGCGAGCCGACCGCGATGGGCTTCGAGGCGCGTAATATTATTTCAAAGTATACAAAGGTCACATTACGTACCCCTCGTTTGGCCTCCTATGCCGGCGCGCGCCTTCCGAAAAAGCCTTCCTTCTGACAGAAGGCCGCCTGTTCCATGCGATGAAGGGGCCATGCACGGAGGCTGGCACGCGGCGATGTGGGAAAGCGCTTTTCTGGCACGCAAAGACGAGGCGGGTCGATCTGGATTCCGTTGACTTTCGATTGAAGTAGTTCGTCATCGCGAGCGAAGCGAAGCAATCCAGGGCGTTTGCCGCACAACTCTGGATTGCCGCGCAGCTTCGCCACTGCTCGCAATGACGAGTCCGCCCAATGTCATCATGTTCTAATAGGCGACGTCCACCGCGATCCGCAGCGTGCGAGGACGAAGCGGGGTTGCGTAGCCCGGCCCGTCCTCGACGAACGGCGTGCCCAGCGAAAAGCGATTGCCGCGGGCGTCGAAAAGGTTGGTGAGGGTCAGCGACAGCCCGCGCCGGGCATTGCCGAATCGCATCGCGAACCCGGTGTCGACATAGTCGCCTTGGCCTTCGCCGAGCACCGGGCCAATGCCGAGGCGCGACGGACCGACATAGTTGGCCCAGCCGCCGACGCGCAATTCCTCGTCGCCGACCGGCGCGACATAATGGACCGCGCCGCGCACCGCGTGGCTGGCGACATTGGGGATGCGGCCAAGTCGCGCCGGCGCCGCCATCGCGATCGGCGCGATCAGCGACGACAGTTCGTCGACCCGGCTGTGGTTGTAGACGGCGCCGA
The DNA here is from genome assembly GCF_057401805.1 of Sphingopyxis sp. 550B. Classification (NCBI taxonomy): domain Bacteria; kingdom Pseudomonadati; phylum Pseudomonadota; class Alphaproteobacteria; order Sphingomonadales; family Sphingopyxidaceae; genus Sphingopyxis; species Sphingopyxis sp. 550B. Next base: position 2,902,636 of record NZ_CM171610.1, read on the forward strand.
GTTCGAACGACAGCGCCGGACCCGGCTGCCAGGCGAGCGCGCCTGAAACGCTGGTAATCCGGCCGTTGCCGATATTGGCGGTGGTCGGAAAGCCGCTTGCGTCGATGAAATCAGCCTGGATGTCGCGCCAGCGGCTGTAGGATAGCGAGATATTGGCGTCGAAGGGGCTGGTCCCCCGTTCGCCGAAGCGCACGCCGGCTTCCCATGTCCGCACCTGGTCGTTGCGGAAGCGGCGGACGAAATGGCTGTCGATCGCGAGCCCGCCGGGGCGGAATCCCTCCTGATAGCGCGCATAGAGTGTCAGATTGGCGAAGGGCGAAGCGAGCAGAGAGGCAGAGGGCAGGAGATCGGTTTCGGTCCGGTGCGCGGTGATCGCGCGGCCCGCCATCGCGATGACGAAGGGCACGTCCTCGCCGCTGCCGCCCAGCCGGGCGTGCGACAAGCGCAGCCCGGCGGTCGCAACGAGGCGCGGAAGCAGTTCGAGCGTCGCTTCGCCATAGCCGGTGAACTCGGTGATCCGGTTGGTGACTCCGGTCAGCGGCGCGCGCAGCACCGTAGCGCCATATTCGCGGCGCTGCCGGGTCCGATTGTCGATGACACTCGCGCCGACGACCCAGCCGAGCCCAGCGTGGAAGGGGCGCGACAACCGGCTCTCGCTGACGAGCATGCGCGTTGCACTATATTGGTCGAGCACCTGCGAGGCGTTCTGCTCGCCGGTTGCGTCGAAGCGTTCGTAGAGGCGATGACGGATGAAGGCGTTATATTGGTCGAGCACCTGCGAGGGGTTCTGCTCGCTGGTCGCGTCGAAGCGCTCGTAGAGGCGATGACGGATGAAGGCGTTCGACGACTGGAAATGCAGCCCGTCCCAATCCTTGGCAATGACGATCGTGCCGAGCCCGTAGCGGGCCTTAGCATTTTGTTCGACGAGCGAATTGCGGGTGAGCGGTGGCGCGTCGCGGTCGGCATATTGCGCATCGTCGGAGACGATCGCCTGATAGACGCCGCCGAGGTCGATCGTCCACGCGTCGCCCGCATCGAAGCGGAAGGTCGCACGGCCGCCGCGCACATGGACGCGGTTGATGTCCTTCTGCCCGCGCAGCGGATTGTCGATATAGCCGCCGTCGGTGAGCATGTAGCCGACGAGGCGCAGCGCGTGGCCATCGTCCCCGACCGGCAGGTTGGTGATGGCGGCGATGTCGCCGCCCGGATCGCCATGCTGGGTGATCGAGGCGCCCGCGATCGCCTGAAGCTCCATGGCGCCTGGATTCGGCGCCTTCGGCACGACGCGGATGATGCCGCCGAGCGACCCCGCGCCATAGAGGGTGCCCTGAGGCCCCTCGAGCACCTCCACCGCGTCAACGTCGTACAGGCGCAGGTCGGGATCGGGCGCGTTGTAGCTGAGACGGATGTCGCCCAGATATTGCCCCACGGTCGCCTGCGTCGGCCCCGTGAAGCTCGAATCGGCGATGCCGCGGATGAACAGCTTGTTGCGCCCCGAGCCAAGGTGGGTCGAGGACACCGTCGCTACGCGTGAGAGGATCGAATCCATCCCGCGCTCGCCCCCGAACGCCAGATCGCCGCCATCGAGGATCGTGGCGACGCCCGCGAAACGCGAATAGGGGGTGTCGGCCTTGCTCGCCGTGACGATGATCTCGTCCTCGGGCCGGGCGACGAGATGATCGGGCACCTGCGCCCGCGGCGGCGGCGTTGCGCGCGGTGGCGAGGTTGACCGCCGTGCGACCCGCTGAACCGGCCGGCGCTCGATCCGCCAGCTCGTGTCGCTGACGCGCACGGCGCGCGCCTGCGTTCCGTCGAGCATCCGCCGGATCGCCGCATCGACGCTCATCCGCCCGCGCACCGGGCGGACGCGGCTTTTCCACAGTTCGGCGTCGGCGACGCTGATGCTGACCCCGGCCTGCCGGCTGAGCAGCGGAAGGGCCGCCGACAGATTGCCCTTCGGGACATCGAACATGCACTCCTCGGCCGCCTGCGCCGGCGCGACCAGCGCCAAGGCTGCGCCAGTGACAAGAAGGGGGTTAAACAGGAGGGGGGAGAGCCGGAACCGCATCGTCAGCGCGACAGCACCCAGCCATCGCCCTGCCGCTCGGCGCGCGTCCCCGACAGCGCAGCGAGGTCTGTTACGGTGCGGGCGGGGTGTTTTGCGAGGATCAACGCGCCGCGGAAGCGGGTGTCGGCAGCGTTGGGGGCGATCCGCAGGTCGATGCCGGCGGTGCGCCGCAGGTCTTCCGCCACGTCGGTCAGCCGCGTGTCGTTGTAGACGAGCAGCCCGGTGCGCCAGCCGCCGACGTTGGCGACGTCGATCGCGTGCGGCGCCGGTGCCGCGCGGTCGCCGTCGCGGGCCTCCAGCCCCTGTCCGGCGACGACGCGGACATTCTCGCGCCGGGGGTTGTAGGCGACCACGCCCTCCGACACCGCTACCGCGGTGCGGCCGTTCGCGCGCACGACGTTGAAGGCGGTGCCGAGGTCGACGAGTTCGGCGCCGCCCGCTTCGACGACGAAGGGTTCGTCCGCACGGTGGACGACATGGAACATCGCTTCGCCGCGTTCGAGCCGCGCGAACCGGGGGCGATCGTCGTCGAGGATGAGGAGCGAGGCGCCGTTGACCTCGATCCGCGATCCGTCGGCCAGCGCAAGGGTACGGTGCTCGCCCGCCGCGGTCTCGATACGGCTGGTGCCGTCGAACAGGCCGAGGCTCGAGAGGCTGATGGCCCCGACCAGCGCCGCGGCGACCGCGCCACCGAACCACGCCCGCCGCGACGGTCCGCGCCGCACGGACGGCTCGGATCGCCGGGTGGGGGGCAGGGCGTCGAGATCGGCATCGAGGCCGGCAATGGCGTCATAGGCCGCGCCGTGCCCCGGATCGGCCGCGAGCCAGTCGGCAAACGCATCCCATTCGGCAAAGCTGGGATCGCGCTGGCGCACGACCCAGTCGATCGCCTGCGCCTCGATGGCGGAATCGCGATCAGGGCGCATCGAATTGCCTCCTTGCCGCCGCGAGCGCGGCATAGACCTTGCGCAGGTCGGCTTCGACCGTGCTGAGGCTCACCCCCATCTCGGCGGCTATATCGCGCTGCTGGACGCCGTCGACCCGGAAACGGCGAAAGATGTGCGCGGAGCGCTCGCCGGTCGCCGCGATCGTGCGTTCGACCATCGCCAGCTGCTCGCGCGAGATCAGCGCGCGCTCGGCCGACGGAGGCTCGGCCGCCGCCGTCTCGCTCCACGCCCGGTCGCGCAGCGCGCGTTGGCGCGCGGCGCGATAGCGGTCGAGCATCAGGTTGTTGGCCGATCGCATCACATAGGACAGCGGGTTCGCGATCGGCCCGGTCGGCCGTTCGGTCAGCCGCATCCACAGATCCTGAAACAGATCCTCCGCCTGGTCGCCCGCGCCGCGCAGTTCGAGGAAACGGACGACCTGCGCCCGGTGGGCGAGCAATACGCCTTCGATGCCGTGCGCGGCCTCGTCTCGATCGGTCGCCTGGGTCATGAAATACCTGGTTCGGAACGTCGCCTGCAGTGCGCCGGCGCCCACGCCGCCGGCCCGGTCCTCCGGTCCCCTGATGGCGCCGTGATATAGCGCCACCTGCGACATCCGCAACCGTGACGCGGCGATGCCGGACGGCATCGAGGTCGGGCGGGGAAGGGTGAGGGCGGTCATGGCGGTGTCCGATGGGCGTTTGGCGTCGGCCGGTTGGCAAGGGGGAAGCATGGGTGAGGAGGGGCGCTTCCCCCTTGCCGCGAGGCTGCCTCGGGGGTTAGAGGCCGACCCGCAAGCTCGCACGGAATGCCCAGCCGAAGTGGCTCTGCTGCTCCTCCGCCGACAGTTCGGCGCCGACCTGGAAGGCCGAATTGCCGCCGATGCCGCGGATGCGGCCGATCCAGCCGCTGGTGCGCGCATCGGGGGTCAGGGTGAAGGGCGTGCCGTCCTTGAACGAAGCGACCGTCGTGCCGAGCGTGCCACTGACGATCTCGCGCCGCCCGCCCTCGATCTCGAAACGCGTCCAGCCGTCATATTGGTCGGAACCGCCGAAATCGAGACCGAGCGCCACGGTGCCCGACACCGCCAGTTCGTCACTGTCGCGGCCGAGGACGTTGAGGTCGAGCGCGTCGCCGCCGCCCGTTTCCTGATAGCCGTCCTCCTTCAGCTTGTAATAGTCGACCGCGACCGTCGGACGGAAGGACAGGCCGCCGAGGCGCCCGTCGTGCGCGACCGAACCCGAAGCCGACCACAGCGTCGCGTCCCATTTGCCGCGCATCGTCTTTTCGATTGCCTTGCCGTCCACCTCGGCGCGGAATACGCGCGTGCCCTTCAGGCTGACCGGGGCGCCCGACACGCGGGCGTTGGCCAGCCAGCCGTTCGAGCGCAGCCGCCAGTGGAGCGCGCCCTCCCATTGGCTGGAGCTGACCTCGTTGTCGTTGCTGCCGTTGCTGTCCTTGCCGCTGAGGAAGGCGACCGACCCGCCGAAATTGCCGACGCCGGTCTCGATCTCCGCCCCGAGCGAAATGCCCCAGCCCGAGACGTCGTAGCTCGCGGTGTTGCCGAGCCCCTTGGACGTGCCCCAGACTGCCTGGTTGACCCAATAGCCCCATTTCCCCTCGTCCTGATAGGGTGCGTTGGGGTCCTGAAGGTGGCGCGCCAGCGCGCGCGAGCCCGAAGTGAGCGTTTCGAACACCCCGCCTTCATGTTCGGGGAGCATCTGCTGCATCTGGCCGCGGAACTGTTCGCCATCGGTGATCCCGAGAAAGGCGCCCTCGATCGCCTCGTCGGCGGTGAGCGCCTCGAACACCGCGTCGAAGGCGCCCGCTTCGGAGCGGTTGAGGCCGAGTTCGGCCACGCTCTTGCGCGAGACATCGACGATGAGCTGGGTCGCGGTCGAACTCAGCACGCCCTTGTAGAGGAAGGGAAGCAGCGTCGTTTCGGCGGTCAGCTTGTCGGCGCCGGTCAGCGACCCCGCTGTGACGACGATATGTTCGCCCTCGGCATTTTCGATGCTCGACAGCTTGAGCGCGAGCTTCGATCCTTCGCCGAAGCCGGCATTGCCCTGCACCGTCAGCGCGGTTCCGGCAGCGCCGTCGTCGAGCGTCACGCCGAGGACGCCGTTCCCCGCGACCGAAAGCGACGCGATGGTCGCGGCGCCGGTCACGTCGAACGTGCCGCCGTCGACGCTCACCGCCAGCCCCTGCGCATTGGAGAGACGGCCCGAGAACAGGCCCTTGCCGGCGATCGACAGCGTATCCGCGCCGCCGCCGAAATCGACGTCGCCCCGGAAACTCGATGTGCCCGCGAGCGTCACGCTGTCATTGCCGCCGCCGAAGCTGGCGTTGCCGGTATAGGCCGCGTCGCCCGAGAGCTTGAGCTGGTTGTCGCCGGCACCGAAAGAGGCGTTGCCCTTCACCGTGCCGTCGGCGACGTCGAAGATGTCGCTGCCGGCGCCGAAGCGCACGTCGCCGACGATGGAGGGCGCGGCAACGCCAGCCGCGACCTCGGTCTGCTTCACGGTCGCGCCGGCGCCGTTCGCCGACAGGTCGATCGCGACATTGCGACCCGAGCCCACCGCGGCGCCGGTGGCGCTGATCGTGCCGCTGTTTTCGATCAGGTCTACGGTTCCCGACGCGTCGAAGATCGCGCGCGCGGTACCGTCCTCGCCGCTTGCCTTCGCGCTGATCGTGCCGCTGTTGCGGACCAGTGCCACATCGGCGCCGCTGTCGATGCGCAGCGCGGTGGAGATGGCCGTCGCCGTGCCGCCGCCCGCGGCCTCGACCTTGCCGGCGATGCGGACCTCCGGAACCGTCGCGCCGGCACCGATCAGGATCGCGGTCGCCGAACTGTCCTTCGACAGCGCGCTGACCGTCCCGGCGACGCCCATGCCGCCCGCGATGTCGACCGCGCCGCCCATGCCGCCGATCTGCACGCCGAGCCCGTCGATACCTGCGTAGAGCCCGTTGCCCGTGACGGTGCCGTCGATGATCAGCCCGAAGCCGGTTCCGGTGCCCGCAACCGCGCCGATCGCGATATCCCGGCCCGTCGCGCCGATCCGCATCGCGGGCGCCGAGCCATAGGAGCGGACCGCGGCGGAGCCTTCCTTCGCGTCCTCGATGCCGTCATTATCCTTGTCGGTGCCCGTTCCGCTGCCGTCCTTCGGAGGCACGGCGAGGATGATGCCGCCGGTCACGTCGCCCTCGATCGACAGCGCCGGACCGCCGATCAGCAGATCGTCGGCATCGAGCTTCGACGGGTCGGCCGGCGGGGTCGTGGTGCGATAGCCGGTCGCCGTCAGGCTTCCCTGCACGACGAGCGCGCCGTCGATGTCGCCCGCCAATCGCGCCGCGGTGGCGTTCTGGCCCGTCGCGGCAATGGTCCCGGCCAGCCGGACATTGCCCGTCACATCCTGCAACCCGACGCCCAGCGCATTGTCGCCGAGCACGGTGACGGTACCGTCGTTGGTGAACTTGCCGGTCAGGGGGCCGCCGAGCCGGATGCCCGCCGAATCATTGCCCTCGATCGTGATCGCGCCCGAATTGACGATATCGCCCGTGAAGGCGCCGCCGGTCGCGATTCCCGTGCGGTTGCGACCGACGGCGAAAGGTCCGTCGATGTCGCCATCATTGTCGATGTCGGTCGGTGCGTAGGATTCGTCGATGATGATCTTGCCCGTCGCCGCGTTGGTGATCGAACCCGTCGTTCCCGCGCCGGCGAAGATTCCGGTGGCGTCGTCGGCGTCGCCGATCGCGATCGTGCCTTCGTTCGCGACCTTGTGGTTGCTGTCGATGGTCACGGCGGTGCCGCCGGTCGGCTTGATCGAACCGTCCTTGCCGATCCGGATGTCGTCGGCCGCGCCGGCGTTGACCGTGGAGGTCCGCACCGGGGTCGTCGTGGCGGTGCCGATCGTCGTTTCGGCATGAACGGGCGCCGCCGTCATGGCGGCAAGGCAGGTCGATGCCAGCAGGGTCTTGCGCATGGAAATCCTCTTTTGATCGCAGGGAATGTCCTCCCGGGACAATCGCAAGACGGAGCCGCCACGCCGCGGCCTTGAAACATATTTTCCGGACAGGCGTTCTCCATGCGAAAGTCGGGGGAGGGCTGATCACGCGGAACAGTTCATCGCGTAATTCCAAGCATCTATCCCGACGACACGCCGAAGCCGGCAACCTTCCGGAACGATTTCGGAATGGCGCACGTTGCGCTCCTCGATTTGCATGGAACGGCAGATTGAGCGCGGGGAGGACCATTTTTTCTCTCCGCCACGCAGTCAATTCAAGGAGAGATCATGCGTAAGAATGCGATTATGTCCGTCGTGGCGGCGAGTTTCCTCATTTCGCCGGTCGCCGTGTTCGCCCAGTCGACGGACACCCCGGACCCGACGGAAGAACCCGCTCCGGCGCCGACCGAAGAACCGGCCCCCGCGCCGGCACCGCAGCCCACCGAAGAGCCGGCGCCCGCCCCGACGGACGAGCCCGCACCCGCTCCGACCGAAGAGCCCGCACCGGCTCCGGGCCCGCAGGCCTGATCCAATCGGATCGGAAAAGAAGAAGGGCGGCCGGCGCGATCCGGTCGCCCTTTTTCTGTCCCATACCCCCTCTATAAGCTGTCCGGGGGGCCGGCCGAGCGAACGGCGGACGACCTCGACCTGCCCCACATATTTGTCGGGGACATTTCCGAGGGGGAAGGGGCATGACGAGGGGAAGCGACAGATCCGATCCGCTGGCGCCGCGGACGGGCCTTGCCGATCTGTCGCCGGCCTATTTCGGGCTGGTCATGGCCACCGGCATCGTCTCTCTCGCGGCCTCGATGATGGCGCATCCGAACATCGCCCGCGCGCTGTTCTATCTCAATATCGTGCAATATGCCGTGCTGTGCCTGCTGTATGCGGCGCGGGCGTGGCGCTATCCGCGCCGGTTCTTCGGCGACATGGTCGAACATCTGACCGGGCCGGGCTATTTCACGGCGGTCGCCGGCACCTGCATTCTGGCGAGCCAGTTCCTCATTCTCGACGGCAATGTCGCGGCGGGCAAGGCGCTGTGGCTGTTCGCTGCCATCCTCTGGCTTTGCCTGACCTACACGATCTTCACCGCCCTGACGGTGCGGCACAACAAGCCGACGCTCGACAAGGGGATCAGCGGAAGCTGGCTTCTGGCGGTGGTGGCGACCCAGGCGATCTCCGTTTCCAGCGCGCTGCTCGCCGCGCGCATCGGCCAGCCCTACCGGCTCGAGTTTAACCTGCTGGCGCTGTCGATGTGGCTGTGGGGCGGCATGCTCTATATCTGGATGATGTCGCTGATCTTCTATCGCTATGTCTTCTTTCATTTTTCGCCGGGCGACCTTGCGCCGCCCTATTGGATCAACATGGGCGCGATGGCGATCTCGACGCTGGCCGGCTCGCTACTCATCCTGAACGCGCCCCACGCGCCGTTTCTGACATCGCTGCTGCCGTTCCTGAAGGGGGTCACGGTGTTCTACTGGGCGACGGGAACCTGGTGGATCCCGATGCTGGTCCTGCTCAGCATCTGGCGGCACGGTTACGAGCGTTTCCCGCTGCGCTACGACCCGCTTTACTGGGGCGCGGTGTTTCCGCTCGGCATGTACGCGGCCAGCACATGGCAGATGAACCGGGCGATGGAACTCGATTTCCTGTTCGCGCTGCCCCGCGCCTTCTTCTGGATCGCCCTGACCGCGTGGACGATCACATTCTACGGCATGCTGCGCGCGCTGATACGCGGGGCGCGGCCGAGCCGGAGCTGATCCTTGCCGGCGGGGTCATATTGGCGGACAGGGTGGGATTCGAACCCACGGTGAGCTTGCACCCACGGCGGTTTTCAAGACCGCTGCCTTAAACCACTCGGCCACCTGTCCTTTGCGGACGCCATAGCGTGCGGATGACACGCGGCAAGCGAAACATCCCGCCACGGCCCGGCGCGGCTTTGACTCGGGTCGTCGCAGCATCGCGCGTTCAAGGCTGGTGCATCGGCGTCATTCCTTGCCTATGGGTAAGCGATGACACGCAGCAAGCAATTCGGATTCGGGCGCCTTTTCCGTTCTTCGGCCACGATATTGTCGGCTTGGCTGCTGGCCGCTTCGGCGCCGGTGCAGGCCCAGGCGAGCGGCGACGCGGGGTTCGATACCTATGTCCAGTCGCTGTGGCCCAAGGCGCAGGCGCGCGGCGTATCGCGAACGACTTTCGACAGCGTGACGGCGGGGCTGCGCTACAATGCGCGGGTGGTGGCGCTCGACCGCGACAATCTGGGCAGTCCGCCGACACCCGACACGCCGATTCCGGCCTTCGCTCCGTACAAGGCCAAGCATGTCGACGCCGCGCGGATCAACGGCGGGCGACGCGTCCACGACCGGCTGCTGCCGCTGCTGTCGCGCATCGAGCAGCGCACGGGTGTTCCGACGAGCATCATGATCGCGATCTTCGGCCACGAAACCGCCTATGGCGCGGTGACAGGCAATTTCGATCTGCCCGAAGCGCTTGCGACGCTCGCCTATGAGGGGCGGCGGCGCAGCCTGTTCGAGCCCGAGTTCCTCGCGACGCTGGAAATGGTCGAGAAGGGCGTGCCACGCAGCGTGCTGAAAGGAAGCTGGGCCGGCGCCTTCGGCTATCCGCAATTCCTGCCCTCGGTCTATCTGCAGGTCGCCGAGGACGGCGACGGCGACGGCGTCGCGCGCATCTGGTCGAGCGAAGCCGACGCGATCGAATCGATCGGCGCCTATCTGCGCCGCGCCGGCTGGCGGCAGGGCGAGCCGTGGGGCGTCGCGGTGCGCGTTCCGGACGGCTTCGACCGCGTCCGCTTCGCGACGCGCCTCCAGCCGACGCGCTGTCCGCGGGTGTTCGCGCGCTACAGCCGCTGGCGCAGCATGGCCGAATGGCGCGCCGACGGTTTCCAGCCGATCGGCGGCCGCTGGCCCGACGGCGCGATCCAGGCGACGCTGCTCGAGCCCGACGGCCCGGGCAAGACCGCCTATTTGCTGACCGGCAATTATCGTGCGATACTCGACTATAATTGCTCCAACTTTTATGCGCTGTCTGTGGGGTTGCTGGCCGATGAGATCGATCGTTAGGGGCGGGGTACTGGCCGGAGCGGCATTGCTGCTGTCGGCCTGTGGGGGTTTCGGCGGCGAGCGCGGCGGGTCCGCTCCGGGGCCTGCGCCCGCACCGGTGCCCGCGACCGCCGACGGCCCGGCGATGCTGGGCGAGCCCTATGCGATCGGCGGCGTCACCTACACCCCCGCCGATATCCCCGATTATGACGAGGTCGGCTACGCGGGCCTGTATGGCGATGAACGCGCCGGAAACCCCACCGCGAACGGCGAGACCTTCGACCCCGCCGCGATCAGCGCGGCGCACAAGACGCTGCCGCTGCCAAGCTATGTCGAGGTCACCGCGCTCGATACCGGACGCACGATCCTGGTGCGCATCAACGATCGCGGGCCGATGGCGAACGACCGGCTGATCGACCTGTCGCGCGGCGCGGCGCAGCAGCTCGGCCTGACCGACGGCGTGGCGGCGGTGCGCGTGCGGCGCACCAATCCGCCCGCCGCCGAAAGAGCGCAGCTTCGCGCGGGCAGGGCAGTGCCCGAGCGGCTGGCCACTCCCGATTCGCTGCTCGCCATTCTGCGCACCAAGCTGAAGGACGTGCCGAAACCCAAGCCCGCTGCCGTCGCGGCGCCGCAGCCGGCCGCCCCGATCGCGTCGGGCCACGCGAAGCCGGGCGACGACCGCTTCATCGTCGAGGGACCCGCTGCCGCGGCCGCGCCCAAGGCACCGGAAAAGCCCGCGGCGGCGCCGGCAGCGACCGGCGGCGGCTATGTCGTGCAGGTCGCGGCGTTCAGCACCGAAGCGCGCGCCGCCGCCGCGGCGAAGACGGTCGGCGGCACGGTAAGCCGGGCCGGCAAGCTGTGGCGCGTGCGGATCGGCCCCTTCGCCAGCGACGGCGAGGCGCAGGGCGCGCTGGGCAAGGCGAAGGCGAAGGGGTTCCGCGACGCCGTCGTTATACGCGACCGCTGAGACGCCTCGCATGATGTCGCAACGCTTCCCGATCGCGAAGGGCGGTGGCGCCGCGCTGGCCGCGACGCTGGCGCTGCTGCTGGCGCCGGCCGCGGCGCCCGCCGACGGCGGTCCGCCCGCGGCGCCGGTCAGCCGCCCGCTCTATGTGACGCAGGCGCCGATCGTGATGCTGAAGGACATGGATTCGGGCGCCATCCTGTTCGAGCGCGGCGCCGACAAGCGCTTTGCGCCGGCATCGATGGCCAAGGTGATGACCGCCTATGTCGTGCTCGACCTGATCGAGAGCGGCAAGCTGTCGCGCGACGCCGTCTTCACCGTCAGCGAGGCGACGTGGCGGAAATGGAACGGCGGCAACGGCGGATCGACGATGTTCCTGCGCGCGGGCGAGAAGGTTTCGGTCGACGAGCTGCTGAAGGGGCTGATCACCGTTTCGGGCAATGACGCCGCGGCGGCGCTGGCGGTCGGCATCGACGGCAGCGAGGAAGCTTTCGTCAAGCGAATGAATGTAGTGGCGGCCGGGATTGGCATGACGTCGAGCCGATTCGGAACCCCGAGCGGCTGGCCCGACGGCGGTATCACCAAGGTCAGCGCGGCCGACCTGATCACGCTGGCCGACCGGCTGATCCGCGACCATCCCAAGGGTTATGCGCGCTATTTCGCGATCCCCAAACTCCAGCATGGCAAGGCGCCCGACGGCACGCCGATCGTCCAGCCGAACCGCAACCCGATCCTCGGACGCTTTGCCGGTGCCGACGGGCTCAAGACCGGACACACAGCCGAAGCGGGCTATTGCTTTCTCGGCTCCGCGAAACGGGACGGCCGGCGGCTGATCATGGTCGTCGCCGGCATGGCCAGCGAAAAAGCGCGCCGCGACGAGGCCGAGCGGCTGATGAACTGGGGCTTCGGCGCGTGGGAAGGGCGCGAGATTGCCTCCGCCGGCGCGGCCGTCGGCCGTCTCGCCGTCGAGCGGGGGAGAGCCCCGGTGGTCGCCGCCGAAGCGGCGATCCCGGTGCGCATGACGGTGCCCAAAGGCTATCAGGGCGGATTTCGCGCGACGATGCGCGCCACGGCGCCGCTGACCGCGCCGGTCGCGCGCGGCGACCGGATCGCCGAGCTGGTCGTCGCGCCCGACGGCCTGCCGCCGCAAACCACCCCGCTGCTGGCCGCCGCCGACGTCGGCCGGGGCGGCTGGTGGGCGCGCATGCGCACCGGCTTCTATCGGCTGACCGGCTGGTGAGCGGGCGCTTCATCACGCTGGAAGGCGGGGAGGGGGTCGGCAAGTCGACCCAGATCCGCGCGCTGGCCGCCGCGCTCGCCGCGCGGGGACTCGAGGCGCTCGTCACGCGCGAGCCGGGGGGCAGCCCCGGCGCCGAGGCGATCCGCGCGCTGCTGATGGAGGGTGCCGACGACCGCTGGGACGCGCGCAGCGAGGCGCTGCTGTTCGCCGCCGCGCGCGCCGACCATGTCGCGCGCACGATCCGCCCGGCGCTCGCGCGCGGGGCGTGGGTGCTGTGCGACCGCTTCGTCGATTCGTCGCGCGCCTATCAGGGCGGCGGCGGCGGAATCACCGACGCCGATATCCTGATGCTCCACGGTTTCGGATCGCTGGGACTGTTGCCCGACCGGACCTTCCTGCTGACCGCGCGCGCCGAGGAGGTCGGGCGCCGCCTGGCGGTGCGCGATGCCGACGGCGCCGACCGCATGGGAAGCAAGCCGGATGATTATCAGGCGCGGCTCGTCCGCCGCTTCGCCGAAATGGCGGCCGCCGAGCCCGGCCGCTGGCGCGTGATCGACGCCGAGGCGCCGGCGGAGGCGGTCACCGCCGCGATCCTGACCAGCCTTGCGGACTGGCTGCCGTGATGATCGGGCATCAGGAGGCCGAGAAGGCCATCATCGACGCGTGGAGCGCCGGGTGCCTGCATCATGCGTGGCTGCTCGCCGGGCCGCAGGGCATCGGCAAGGCGGCCTTCGCGTCGCGCGTCGCGCGCTTCCTTGTCACCCACGATGCCGGTGGAGAGGGCGGGGCGATCGCGCTCGACGACCCCGGCGACGGCGCGGCGGGGCGGCTGGTCGAGGCGGGCAATCACCCCGAGATCGTCCGGCTGGAACGCCAGCCCAAGGAAAAGGGCAAGGACCTCGCGCGCAACATCACCATCGACCAGGTGCGCACGATGATCCGGCGTCTGTATCTGTCGCTGTCGCTCGGCCACTGGCGCGTGGTGATCATCGACGCGGTCGACGACCTCGAGACTGACGGCGCCAATGCGCTGCTCAAGACGCTGGAAGAGCCGCCGGCGCGGACGGTGTTCCTGCTGGTCAGTCATTCGCCGGGGCGCTTGCTGCCGACGATCCGGTCGCGGTGCCGGACCCTGCGTTTTCAACCGCTTGACCCTGACGTCATGACGGCGTGGCTGCACGAATTGCGCCCGATGCTCGACCGCGCAGAGGCGCGCGCGATCGTCGCGGCGTCGGGCGGGGTGCCGGGCAAGGCGCTGGCGTTGATCGACAGCGACGTCGCCGCAATGGAGAAGAAACTGCTCGCGATCGCAGCGGGCGGCGATCCCGACAACCGGCTGCGCGAGGCGCTGGCGCGCGAGGTCGGGGGGGCGAGCAATCGGGCGCGGCTGGAACTGGTGATCGACATCGTACCGGGTCTGCTCGCGCGGCTCGCCCGCGAACGCCCGGTGAGCGAGATCGCGCCGGTGCTCGCCGGTTGGGACCGCGTGCAGCGCACCGTCCGCGACGCGGTGCGCGGATCCTACGACGGGGCGATGGTCGGGTTCGAGATCGGCAATTGCCTGGCGGAACTGGCGCCGCGCGAGGGGTGAGGGGCCGGATTTGGGTATTGTCCGGTTAGACTTTGATGACTTTGGATTGACCTACTTTCGTCATTGCGAGCGGAGCGAAGCAATCCAGAGCGGTTACCGCACGCTCTGGATTGCCGCGCGGCTTCGCCGCTCGCAATGACGATTCCATTCTATGTCATCACACTCTAGAAACCGTTCCCCGGCGAAAGCCGGGGTCCATGCGGGACAGCGCTATAACATCTGGACCCCGACTTTCGTCGGGGAACGAACCTTAATTTGCCTGAAGACAGATATGCCGGTTTGTTTCAACACGACGATGATGAAAGGAGAGCTATCGATCCGCTTCAGCCTTTGTGACGGCCCGGCCCTTTCCCAACGGCGCCGCAGCCGCTAAGGCGCGCGCATGTCCGCAGAGAAAATCCCCTTCTACATCACCACCGCGATCAGCTATCCCAACGGTCGCCCGCATATCGGCCATGCCTATGAGGCGATCGCGACCGACGTCATGGCGCGGTTCCAGCGCGCGCAGGGGCGCGACGTGCGGATGGTCACCGGCACCGACGAGCATGGGCTGAAGATGTTCCAGACGGCGCGCGATCAGGGCCGCGCGACGATCGATCTCGCCGATGAAATGTCCGGTTATTTCCGCGAGATGTACGCCAAACTGAATATCGGCTACGATCATTTCATGCGCACGTCGGACCCTGCGCACCACCGGGCGTCGCAAGCGATCTGGCGCGCGATGGAGGCGAACGGCGACCTTTATCTCGACCGCTACGAGGGCTGGTATTCGGTTCGCGACGAGGCCTTCTACGACGAGGACGAACTGACCGAAGGGGAGGGAGACGTCCGCCTGTCGCCGCAGGGCACGCCGGTCGAGTGGACGGTCGAGGAAAGCTGGTTCTTCCGCCTGTCGGCCTATCAGGACCGATTGCTCGCGCTGTATCGCGATCATCCCGACTTCATCCGCCCCGAAAGCCGGCGCAACGAAGTGCTGCGCTTCGTCGAGGGCGGTCTAAAGGATCTGTCGGTCTCGCGCACCAGCTTCGACTGGGGGGTGCCGGTGCCGGATTCGCCGGGGCACGTCATGTATGTGTGGGTCGACGCGCTGACGACCTATCTGTCGGGGATCGGCTATCCCGACCGCGACGGCGAATTCGATCGCTTCTGGCCCGCCGACATTCACATGATCGGCAAGGATATCGTGCGTTTTCATACGGTTTACTGGCCGGCTTTCCTGATGAGCGCCGGCCTGCCGCTGCCGAAGCAGGTGTTCGGGCACGGCTTTCTGCTCAATCGCGGCGAGAAGATGTCGAAATCGCTCGGCAATGTCGTCGATCCGATGGACCTCGCCGAACGCTTCGGGGTCGATACGCTGCGCTATTATCTGCTGCGCGAGGTGAGCTTCGGCCACGACGGCAGCTATTCGGCCGAGGCGATCGTGCGCACCGCCAATGCCGACCTGGCGAACAGCTTCGGTAATCTGGCGCAACGCAGCTTGTCGATGATTTTCAAGAATCTGGACGGCGACGTTTCGTCGGATTATCAGGAAGCGCCCGAGGATGCGGCGCTGCTGGCCGACGTGCTGGTGATGGCGCGCGACCGGCTGCCGCGTGCGTTCGGCGATCTCGCTTTCTCGGTGGGCATCGAGGACTGGCTGCGCGCGGTCTTCGCGTGCAATCAATATGTCGACACGCAGGCGCCGTGGGCGCTGCGCAAGACCGATCCCGAGCGGATGCGCGCGGTGCTGATGACGCTGTTCCAGGCGGTGCGCGCGCTGGCGATCGCGATCCGTCCCGTGGTGCCTGCCTCGGCCGACCGGCTGCTCGACCAGATGGGCGTCGCCGCGCGCGACAGCGCGGCGCTCGCCGACGACGGCTGGTTCGCGGCGCTGGCGGCGAGCGGCTTCGCGGTCGGCCAGCCGGTGCCGATCTTCCCGCGCCTCGACCTGCCCGAAGGGGAGGAGGCGGCCGCCTGATGCTCGTCGATTCGCATTGCCATCTCAATTACAAGGGGCTTGCCGAGCGGCAGGGCGAGGCGCTCGCCCGCGCGCGCGAGCGCGGCGTGACCGCGATGCTCAACATCGCGACGCGCGAGAGCGAATGGGACGCGGTGCTCGCGGTGGCCGAGGCGAACGCCGACGTCTGGGCGAGCGTCGGGATCCATCCGCACGACGCCGACGGCCATCCCGACGTCGACACCGCGAAGCTGGTCGAGCGCGCCGCGCATCCGCGCGTGATCGGCATCGGCGAGACGGGGCTCGACTATTATTACGACAAGAGCGACCGGGGCCGGCAGCGCGACAGCTTTCGCCGGCATATCCATGCCGCGCAGCAGAGCGGACTGCCGATCATCGTCCATACGCGCGAGGCCGAGGCCGACACGCTGGCGCTGCTGGGCGAGGAGATGGGCAGGGCGCCCTACGCCGGCGTGATCCACTGCTTCACCGCGAGCGACGATTTTGCGCGCGGGGCGCTCGACCTCGGCCTCTATATCTCGATCTCGGGCATCGTGACCTTCCGCAACGCCGCCGACCTGCAGGCAACGGCGCGCTGGCTGCCGCAGGAGCGGCTGCTCGTCGAGACCGACGCCCCCTTCCTCGCCCCCGTCCCGCACCGCGGCAAGCCCGGCGAACCCGCTTTCGTCGCTGATACGCTGGCCTTTCTTGCCGAACTGCGCGGCGAGGACCGCGGCGCGCTCGCGGCCGCGACCAGCGAAAATTTCTATCGTCTTTTCAGCAAGGCGCAGCCATGACGTCGCACCACGTATGAAGCTGCGGATTCTGGGTTGCGGGACGTCGTCGGGGGTCCCGCGCATCGGCGGCGACTGGGGGCGCTGCGACCCCGACAATGCGCGCAACTTGCGCAGCCGTGCCTCGATCCTCGTTTCGCTCGGTGGGTTCCGGCTGCTCGTCGACACCAGCCCCGACATGCGGCTCCAGCTGCTCGACGCGGGGGTGGGCGAGGTCGATGCGGTGATCTGGACGCACGAACATGCTGACCATTGCCACGGGCTCGACGATCTGCGGCAGATCATGCATCTGCGCGGCTCGGCGGTGCCGGCCTATGCGCGCGGCAATGTGCTCGACATATTGAAATGGCGCTTCACCTATGCCTTTGTCGGCAACGCCGGCTATCCGGCGTCGGTCGATCCGATCGATCTGGCCGATCATCAGGCGATCGGGCCGATCGAAGTGTCGGCAATCGACATGCCGCACGGGCCAATCAAGGCGACCGGGCTCATCTTCAGCGACGGTGCGCACAGGATCGGCTACGCCACTGATTTTTCGAGATTTACCGACGATATGGTCGATTTCTTCCAGGGCGTCGACCTGTTCGTCATCGACGCGCTGCGCCGCTATCCGCACCCGACGCATCCGCATCTGGCGATGACGCTCGAAGGATTGCGCAAGGTCGGCGATCCGCGCGCGATCATCACGCACATGGACAACACGATGGATTATGACGAACTGGCGGACGAATTGCCGCCGGGCGTCGAACCGGGCTATGACGGGTTGGAGGTGCAGCTATGACGATGGAAACCGGCGCCAACATCCTGTGGTTCGCGATGGCCTTCACGCTGGTGCTGAGCGCGCTGGTCGTGCGGCGGCTGCCGGCGGCCGACTGGATCAAGATGGGGCTCGCGTGGGTGGCGATCTTCGCGCTCGTATTCCTGGCGATCCGAACCTATCAGCTCGCCGCGGGGTGAGGTCCACCTCCCTTCCCGTATCGAATATTATTTAACATAATATATATTATCGGATAAATATATGCCCCAGGATGCGACCGGCTCCCCTCCATCCCCCATCGGCCGGCTGCGCGCCGTCATGCGGCGGTTGCGCGATCCCGACGGCGGATGCGAATGGGATCTGGCGCAGGATTTCGCGACGATCGCGCCCTATACGATCGAGGAAGCCTATGAGGTCGCCGATGCGATCGCCGGCGGCGATCCTGCCGCGATATGCGACGAACTCGGCGACCTGCTGCTTCAGATCGTCTTTCAAAGCCAGATCGCGGCCGACAAGGGCCTGTTCGATTTCGACGACGTCGCCACCGCGATCGCCGACAAGATGGAACGGCGCCATCCGCATATCTTCGGCGATGCCCAGACCGGCGACGTCCGCCAGCAATGGGAGCAGATCAAGGCCGCCGAACGCGCCGCCGATGGGCCCAGGGGCGCGCTCGACGGCGTCGCGCTGTCGCTGCCCGCGCTGCTGCGTGCGCAGAAATTGCAGGCGCGCGCCCGCGCGCGTCGGCTTCGACTGGCCCGACGCCGAAGGGCCACGCGCCAAGATCGCCGAGGAACTGGCCGAAGTCATGGCGGCCGACAGCGATGCCGCGCGCTTCGAGGAGGTCGGCGACCTGCTGTTCGCGGCGGTCAACTATGCCCGCCATCTGGGCATCGACGCCGAAGAGGCGCTGCGCGCCGCGAATGCTAAGTTCCAGCATCGCTTTCAGGGGGTTGAGGCGCGAGCCGCAGGTCGCATCGCGGACCTGCCGCTCGACGCGCTCGAAGCGCATTGGCAGGCAGTCAAGGCGTCGGAGCTATAGAGCGCGATGTTTTGCGAGCGTAACGTATCCGCCCGGTGAGAGCCGCCTTGTTCGTCGCGGTTTCGCGCGCTCATAAGCGTGCTCGTGTGAGCGAGCTTAAGGACGGATATGAGCCAGGTAACGCTGTTTAGCGGCCCCGAGCGTCGTCGGCGGTGGAGTGAGGATGAGCGGCTTCAGATCCTGAACGAGGCGTTTGCGCCGGGTTCCTGCGTTGCCGAGGTTAGCCGCCGGTATGACGTTTCGACCAGCCTGATCTATATATGGCGGCGCAAGTTTCGCGCAGCCTTGCCGGGCCCCGTTTTCGCCGAGGCGATGGTGGCCGACGATCTGCAGCCGCCTTCGTCCGCGCCGGGCGTCGCGATCCTGATCGAGCTGCCCGGCGGCGGCCGGGTCAGTATTGCGGCATCGGCATCGCCGATGCTGACCGCCGCGGCCTTGAAGGCGCTGCGATGATCCCGCCCGGCGCGCGGGTATGGATAGCGATGGGGCATACGGATATGCGCAAGGGCATGCAGGGGCTTGCGCTGCTCGTTCAGCAGAGCCTGGGGCGTGATCCTTTCGGCGGCGATCTCTTCGTCTTTCGGGGGCGTGCCGGATCGCTGACCAAGATCATCTGGCATGACGGTATCGGCATGTCGCTTTACGCCAAGCGGCTCGAGAAGGGGCGCTTTATCTGGCCGTCGGCGAAGGACGGGATCGTGTCGCTGACGAGTGCCAACTGGCCTGTCTGCTCGACGGGATCGACTGGCGTAACCCGCAGTATAGCTGGCGGCCACAAAGCGCGGGATAGCGCCCGGTATGATGCATTTTGGGCTTGATTGGTGGGGCCGATGGTGATTCATTCATGGGCATGGAAGCCGCCGTTTCGCCCACTCTGGACGACGTCGCAGCGCTCAAGGCGCTGCTGAACGCGGCGACCCGCAGAGCCGACGAGGCCGAAGCGCGGCTCGCCAACGCAAAGGCCCGCGAGAGCGCCACCGAGGCGATGATCGCCCATCTCAAGCTGCAGATCGCCAAGCTGAAGCGCGAGGCCTACGGCGCCAGCGCAGAACGCAGCAAGCGTCTCCGGCGCAGATGGAGCTACAGCTCGAAGATCTCGAGGCCGATGCCAGCGAGGATGAACTCGTCACCGAGGCCGCCGCCGCAAAGGCCCTGTCCGTCACCGCGTTCGAGCGCAAGCGCCCGAGCCGCAAGCCGTTCCCCGATCACCTGCCGCGCGAGCGCATCGTCGTGCCCGCCCCTGTTCCTGCCCGGCATGCGGCAGCAGCCGCCTTGCCAAGCTCGGCGAAGACATCACCGAGACGCTCGAGGTGATCCCGCGTTCGTGGAAGGTCACCCAGACGGTGCGCGAGAAGTTTTCTTGCCGCGATTGCGAGAAGATCACCCAGCCACCGGCGCCCTTTCATGTGCTCCCTCGCGGCTGGGCCGGGCCGAGCTTCCTCGCGATGCTGCTGTTCGAGAAGTACGGGCAGCACCAGCCGCTCAACCGCCAGGCGGAGCGGTTCGCCCGCGAGGGCGTGCCGCTCAGCACATCGACGCTCGGTGATCAGGTCGGCGGCGGTGCCCATGCGCTGCTACCGATCTATCGCCTGATCGAAGCCCATGTCCTCGCCGCCGAGCGATTGCACGGCGACGATACAACCGTGCCGGTCCTTGCAAAGGGCAAGACCGATACCGCGAGGCTGTGGGTCTATGTGCGCGACGACAAGCCGTTCGCAGGTGCCGATCCGCCCGCGGCGCTGTTCCACTACTCGCGCGACCGGCGCGGCGAACATCCGCAAGCTCATCTCACGTCCTGGACGGGGATATTGCAGGCCGACGCCTATGGTGGCTACGGCGAGCTCTACCGCGAAGGGCGTATGCCCGGACCCATCTTCGAGGCGGGCTGTTTCGCTCACGCACGGCGCAAGTTCTTCGAGCTCGCCGACGTCGAGGGCGCGGCACGCAAGAAGAGCCGCGGCGAGCGCTCGGGTGTCATCTATCCGATCGCACTCGAGGCCGTGCAGCGGATCGATGCCTTGTTCGATATCGAGCGCGCCGTGAACGGCAGCAGCGCCGCCGAGCGCCTCGCCCTCCGTCAGGAGCAGAGCGCGTCGTTGCTAGCCGAGCTCCACGCCTGGCTCACCGAACAGCTCGGGAAGCTGTCGCGCAACCACGACCTTGCCAAGGCGATCAACTACATGCTCCGGCGCTGGGCCGCGTTCAGCCGCTTCCTCGATGACGGGCGCGTCTGCCTGACCAACAACGCGGCAGAACGGGCGCTGCGCTGCGTGCCGCTCGGTCGCAAGGCCTGGCTGTTCTGCGGATCCGATCGCGGCGGTCAGCGCGCCGCCATCCTCTACACGCTGATCCAGACCGCGCGGCTGAACGATATCGATTCGCAGGCCTGGCTCGCCGATGTGCTCGACCGCATTGCCAGCCATCCCGTCAGCCGGCTCGATGAGCTCCTCCCCTGGAACTGGCAAAGCAAGCACGCCGCGATCGCCGCCTGATGGACGTGAACAAAGTCGATAGCGTCAAAACCCTGGCGCTCGTCGCGCGGGAGCTCGGCAGAGACGAAGAGTGGCTCTTCGACATCGCCGCGGAAATGGAACCCGAAGACGGGCTGATCTGGGTGTTCGGGCCCGATGATGACGGCGGCGCCATGGCCTTCACGCCTGACGGCATCGAATGCCTCATCAACCTCATTGCCGAACAATCATAGCTGATCCGCGGCCTCCACCGGATGGGTACAGCGTAACGAAGCAATCTCCAGCTATCGGTATTGCGCAGGACGATAGCTGGAGATTGCTTCGTCGCTACGCTCCTCGCAATGACAAAGTGGGTCAATCCAAAGTCATCACACTAACCCGCCGGCAGCATGCCGTTTCATTCAATGCCGGTCAGGCCACAGCCGTTCAAAGCGCGCGCGGTCGGCGGGGTCGAGCCGCACGGTCAGCAGATGGCCGTCGCCCTGCGGTTCATCGGCCAGCACTTCGCCGCGCGCGTGCAGCCATGCCATCGCCTCGCCCTGATCGAAGCGCAGGCGCACACGCAGCAGTTCGTGCCGCGCGGTCAGTTCGGCGGCCATCAGGACGCGCGCCGCCTCGACCCCCTCGCCCGTCGCCGCGGAGATCGGCGCGACGTCGGGGCGCCGCGCCGCCATCGCCTCGATCTCGGCGCGACGCTCGGGATCGGCGGTGTCGATCTTGTTCCATATCTCGATCTGCGCGATCGGGGGGGCGCGGTCTTCGCCATCCCCTTCGCCGCCGCCTGCTTCATTGACGCCCAGCGAATCGAGAATCGCGCGCACATCGGCATATTGCGCGTCGGTGTCGGGATGAACGATGTCGCGGACGTGGACGATCAGGTCGGCGGTCGTGACCTCCTCCAGCGTCGCGCGGAAGGCCGCGACGAGTTCGGTCGGCAGGTCGGAGACGAATCCCACCGTGTCGGACAGGATCGCCTTGTCGATTCCGGGCAGGCGGATTTCGCGCATCGTCGGGTCGAGCGTCGCGAAGAGCATGTCTTCCGCCATGACGTCACTGCCGGTCAGTCGGTTGAAAAAGGTCGACTTTCCGGCATTGGTATAGCCGACCAGCGCGATCACCGGCCACGGCGCGCGCTGCCGCTTGGCGCGCTGGAGCTGGCGCGTGCGGCGCGCATCGTCGAGCTGGCGGCGGATGCGCGCCATGCGGTTGCGGATCATCCGGCGGTCGGCCTCGATCTGCGTTTCGCCGGGACCGCCGAGGAAGCCGAAACCGCCGCGCTGGCGTTCGAGGTGGGTCCAGCTGCGTACCAGCCGCCCGGCCTGATAGTCGAGGTGGGCGAGTTCAACCTGAAGCCGCCCCTCCGCCGTCGCGGCGCGTTCGCCGAAGATTTCGAGGATCAGCCCGGTACGATCGATCACCTTGGCGCCGAACTCGGTTTCGAGATTGCGTTGCTGGATCGCGGTCAGGGCCGCGTCGACGATGACGAGCTGCGCCGCGTTTTCGGCGATGCCGGGCTTGATCGCCTCGATCTGGCCGGCGCCGATCAGGGTCGCGGCGCGCGTCTGGCGCAAGCGTAGCGGATGCACGGCCACCACATCGAGACCGATGGCCAGCGCGAGCCCTTTCGCTTCGGCAACGCGCGCGTCGAGGTCGCGCGAAAGCCCCTGCCCGTGCCACTCGGGCACGACCAGCACCGCCGCGGCACCGCGCGTCACCTCGCCCTGTGCGGCGTCGTCCATCGGATCAGTCGCCGGAGTCGCCTTCCCCGCTGTCGGCCAGATTGATCGGACCGTTCGGCTGCACCGTCGAAATCGCATGCTTGTAGACGAGCTGAACCTGCCGTTCGCGCTCGAGCAGCATGCAGAACAGGTCGAAAGCGACGATGTCGCCCTGCAGCATCACGCCGTTGACGAGGAACATCGTCACCGATTCCTCGGACCGGCGCACCGCGTTCAGGAACACGTCCTGCAACGCCTTCCCCTTGCTGGGCGGCGCGTCGCGGACATTGTCGCCGAGCAGCGCCAGGTCGAAATCGTGCGACGGCATGATCGTCGAGATCGCATGCTTGTAGACAAGCTGCGACTGCCCGTCGCGGCGGAGCAGCAGCGAGAAATTGTCGAACCAGGTGATGATCCCCTGAAGCTTGACGCCCTTGACGAGGAACATCGTCACCGGGGTCTTGCTGCGGCGCAGGGCGTTTAGGAAAAGATCTTGAAGATTCTGGGTTTTATCGGACACATTGGCCTCCTGTTCTTGGCGGCAAAAGCCGCAGCGCGACACCGGCGGCGCCGGCAGCCTGCATCTTCGCAGGCGCAATATGGGGCAAAGCGCGGCACAGGTCCAGTGGTCTCTATACTATGGAAAAAGCGGGATGTTCCCGCGAAGCGGGTCCGAAGCACGCGCCTGTCGCCAGAGCCCGCCCCGACCGGTGTCGTTTCGAACCGGTCGGCGACGGTTCCCGGCGCGCGTTCGCCCACCCAGAGCGGTGTGCCATAAACCTGCACCGCCCCTTATCCGTTCGTGTCTCGACAAAGCCGTGTCCCCCCGCCCTTCGACTGCCCGCAGGGCGGGCGCTCAGGATAAACTTCCGCCATAGGCGGAAGGCGGAGGTCCATCTTCAGCCGGTTCCATCTCGAAACCACCGCAGATGGGTCCCAGCCTTCGCGGGGACACACGATAAAGGACCGTTGCAAGATGAATCCCCACACGCCTTAGAAGGACTCGGCATTGCGAGCGGCGAAGCCGCGCGGCAATCCAAAGTCATCAGGGTCTAGCCGTCGCCGTCGGGATGCTCGGTGAGGCCCAGCAGCTTGAGCTTGCGGTGCAGCGCGGAGCGTTCCATGCCGATGAAGGTCGCGGTGCGCGAGATATTGCCCGAGAACCGGTTGATCTGGATGCGCAGATATTCGCGCTCGAAATTCTCGCGCGCTTCCTTGAGCGGGATCGCGGTGATCGATTCGGCGTGCGGCAGGATATCGGTGCCGCCCCGCATCAGCTCGGCCGGCAGCATGTCGGCGTCGATCCGCGCCAGCCGGTCGCTGGGCGCGAGGATCATCACGCGTTCGATCACATTGCGCAGCTCACGCACATTGCCCGGCCAGTCGTGCGCCTGGAGCGCCGCCATCGCCTCTGCGCTGATCTCCGGCGGGGGGACGCGGCGGTCGGCGGCATAACGCCGCACGAAATGATCGGACAGGCTGGCGATGTCGTCGCGCCGCTCGCGCAGCGGCGGGATATGCACCGGCACGACGTTGAGCCGGTAATAGAGATCCTCGCGAAACCGTCCCTCGGCGATCTCGATCTTCAGGTCGCGCGCCGACCCCGAAATGATGCGGACATCGACGCGGATCATCGTGCGTCCGCCGACGCGGTTGAAGCTCTGGTCGGTCAGCACGCGCAGGATCTTGCCCTGCGTGGTCAGCGGCATGTCGGCGACCTCGTCGAGGAACAGAGTGCCGCCGTGCGCCTGTTCGAGCAGGCCGACACGGATCGAGCCATCGTCCGATTCGGTCCCGAAAAGCTCTGCCTCCACCGTCTCGGGGTCCATGCGTGCCGACGAGATTACGCGGAAGGGCGCGGTCTGCCGCCCGCTCCAGCCGTGCAGGACGCGCGCGGCAACCTCCTTCCCCACTCCCGGCGCGCCGGTGATGAGGACGCGGCTGCCGGTCCCCGCCACGCGCTTCAGCGTCGCACGGACATTGTTGATCGCGGCGCTGGTGCCGGTCAGTTCGTCGGCCGGGCCAGCCTTTTCGCGAAGCTGCTCATATTCGAACTTCAGCCGCTCGCTTTCGGTGGCGCGCGCGACAAGATGCAGCAGGCGCTCGGCCTCGAACGGCTTTTCGATGAAATCGAAGGCACCGCGGCGGATCGCCGCCACCGCGGTATCGAGCCCGCCATGGCCCGAAATCACGATGATCGGCAGCGTCGGGTCGAACGCCTTGATCGCCTCGACCAGCCCGAGCCCGTCGAGCCGTGATCCCTGGAGCCAGACGTCGATCAGCGCGAGCGACGGGCGGCGCTGGCGGACGGCTTCGAGCGCGGCGTCGCTGTCCGACGCGGTGCGCGCCTCATAGCCCTCGTCCTCCATGACCCCGGCCACTAGCTCGCAGATGTCGCGTTCGTCGTCGACGATCAAAATATCAAGCGCCATGATCTTCTCTATCCTGTCGGGTGCGGATGCGGCCCGGAACCGATTCCGCCTGTCCTGTCGATCCCCCTCCCCCTTTTCCGGCCAGCGGGCGCAGCCGGTCGGGATGCAGCGTCAGCGTGACGCAAGTCCCCTGCCCCGCCGGATTGTCGGTGAATTCCAGCTCGCCATAATGTTGTTCGACGATCTTCTTGACGATCGCGAGCCCCAGCCCGGTGCCGCCCCGCCGCGTCGTCATATAGGGTTCGGCGATGGCGTCGCGCGCCTCCGGCAGGCCGATGCCGTCATCGGCGACGGTAATGCGCACCGCTCCGTCGTCGGTCGTCTCGAGGCTCGCCTCGACCCGGCCCACCGCCGGTTCGGTCGAATCCTTGTATTTCTCTTCAATAGCTTCGACCGCGTTCTTGACGATATTCGTCAAGGCTTGCGACAGCAGGCGCCGGTCGCACACCAGCGGGTCTATCTCGCCCGGCGTACGGATGCGAAAGGCGATGTCGGGCTTGGCGACCTCGAACAGGAAGACGGCCTGGCGCAGGATGTCGCGGGGGTCCTCGACCCCAAATGTCGGCTTGGGCATGCGCGCGAAGCTGGAGAATTCGTCGACCATCCGGCGCATGTCGTGCACCTGCCGGATCACCGTGTCGGTCAGCTTGCGGAAGGTCGCGGTGTCGCCCTCGACCTTGTCGCCGAAACGGCGCTGGAGGCGTTCGGCGGCGAGCTGGATCGGAGTCAGCGGATTCTTGATTTCATGCGCGATGCGGCGCGCGACGTCGGACCAGGCGGCGCGGCGCTGGTCGAGAAGCTGCTGGGTGATGTCCTCGAAGCTGAGGACGAAGCCATCGCCCTGCGCGACCGCCTTGGCGGCGAGCGTCGCGGGCTCGGCATCCTTGCGGGCGAGCTGGACGATCGCCTCATGCTCCTCGCTGTCGAGCAGGCGCGCGAGTTCCGGCGCCACCTCGGCGAGCGGGCGGCCGGTCAGCCCCTCGCCATCGGGTTCGATCAGCCGCTCCGCGGCCGCGTTGGCGAGCAGGATGCGGTGATCGGCATCGACCGAAATCACCGCCGACGACACGCCGCTCAGCACCGCCTCGATGAAGCTGCGTCGTGCCTCGAGCTGCTCGTTGACGTTGACGAGGGCGCTCGTCTGCCCTTCGAGCTGTTCGGTCATGCGGTTGAAGGCGCGGGTCAGCACCGCGATTTCGTCGTCGCGGCGCGGCGGCGAGACGCGGACCGACAGGTCGCCGCCTGCCGCGGTGCGGGTGGCGCCGATCAGCGTGCCGAGCGGCCGGACGATGCGGTCGGCGACGACGATCGCCGCGATCACCGCCAACGCGAGCAGCAGCAGCGATCCGAGGTAGAGCGCGCCGTTGAACTGCAACTGCAACTGCTGCGATCGTTCGAACAGGTCGTTATAGTCGGCGAGGACGTTGCTGGCGCGGAGCGATTGCTGGAACCCGGGCACGTTGAAGTCGCGCGATGCGTAGAGATAGGCGCGCCGCGTCCCCGGCAATCGCGTCGCCGCCTCGATCCGGTCGGGCTGGCGGACGACGACGACGTCCTCGCCGGCATCGAGCCGGGCGAGGATCGCGGGTGAAAGCCGGTTCTCCGCCTCGCGGTCGTCGGGATTGATCGCCGCCGCGGTGCGCGCGACATTGTCGACCCCGATCTCGATGATCGCCGATTCATTCAGGTTTCGGACGACGACCTGCTGGAAATAATAGTTGGAGAAACCGGGATCGTCGGTCGAAGCGCGCTGGAGAAAGGCGCCGAGGTCCTTCGCCATCGCGCCGGTGTTCGCCGCGACTTCGCGCTGGTTCTCCTGATAATAGCCTTCGGCAAGGCTGGCGGCATTTTCGAACATGCCGCGCGAGCGGTCGGAGAACCAGAAATCGACGCCATATTGGAACAGCAAAGAGGCGAAGATCACGACAAGCAGCGTCGGGACCGCCGCGATCAGGGAGAACAGCGCGACGAGGCGGACGTGGAGGCGACCGTTGCCGCCACCCATCGACCGCGTCGCGCGCGCCCGGGCGATGCGGCTGCCGACCAGCACGATCAGCGCCATCGCCGGCACAAGGTTGGCGACCATGATCGCCGCGACCAGCGCCGGGGTCAGCAGCCGCTCGCTCTGCGCGTCGCCGGTGACGAAGATATAGGTCGCGATCGCAACGCTGGCGATCACCGCCAGCGTGTAATATTCGGGCGCGGCAAAGCGCCAGATCCCCGAGCGAGCGGCCGCATCGTCCGAATCGATATCGAGGGCGAGGCGGGCCGGCTGCACCATATGTTGCGTCGATACGACAAAGCTGTTGCATAGAGAACACACAAACTGCGTTATTTTTGCCGACCGGCGCGCCCGCCGCCCGGTCCGGCGCGGGATTTTGTGGCTGCGGCGCCCGCTCAGGGATGCGTGGGGTCGATCGCGAGCTGGCCGAGCCGCTTGCGCAGCGTGTTGCGGTTGATGCCGAGGCGGCGCGCCGCCTCGAGCTGGTTGCCGCGTGCCGCGCGCAGCGTGCGGCGGAGCAGCGCGGCCTCGACGATCGCCAGCAGCCGCGCGTGCAGATCGCCCTCCGCGCCCGCATCGGCGAGCTGTTCGCGCGCCCAGTCGTCGACCGCGCGTGCGATCGATTCCGCCGTGCCCGCGTCCGCTTCCTCCCCGTCGTCGCGGAGCACCGACGTGACGTCGTGCGCGGTGACGACCGTGTCGCGCGACAGCACCGCGAGGCGCTGCACGACATTGCCGAGCTCGCGGACATTGCCCGGCCAGTCGTGGCGTTCGAGCAACTGCATCGCGGCGGGCGCGAACTGGCGGTCGGGCAGTCCGGCATGACGCCCCGCCTCGACGAAATGGCGGACGAGCGCGGCGATGTCGCTGCGCCGTTCGCGCAGCGGCGGCAGGGTCACCGGGATGACATTGAGCCGGTAGAACAAATCCTCGCGGAACCGTCCGTCGGCGACGAGCGCGCGCATGTCGCGGTGGGTCGCGGCGACGACGCGCACATCGGCCCGAAGCGCCTGGCTGCCGCCGACAGTTGAATATTCGCTCGTCTGGAGGACGCGCAACAGCCGCGTCTGCGCCTCGATCGGCATGTCGCCGATCTCGTCGAGGAACAACGTGCCGCCCGCCGCTTGCTCGAACCGCCCGGCGCTGCGGCTGGTCGCGCCGGTGAAGGCGCCCTTTTCGTGGCCGAACAGATCGGCCTCGATCAGCTCGCGCGGGATCGCCGCCATGTTGATCGCGACGAACGGGCCCTTGCGCCGCAGCCCGGTGGCATGGATCGCGCGCGCGACGACCTCCTTGCCGGTCCCGGATTCGCCGAGGATCAGCACGGCGAGGTCGTTGGTCGCGAGCCGCGCGATGGTGCGATAGACCGCCTGCATCGCCGGGGCGCGGCCGACGAGGCCGTGGCTGTCGTCGGTCGCCGGCTCGACGCGCTCGCTGGGCAGCACGCGCCGCTGGAGCGCGGCGCGCACGCTGGCGGTCAGTTCGTCGAGATCGAAAGGCTTGGGCAGATAGTCGTAGCTGCCGATCCCCGTCGCGCGCACCGCAGTGTCGAGCGTGTTGCGCGCCGACAGCACGATCACCGGCGTCAGCGGGTCGACCCCGGCGCCGGGCAGCGAATCGATGCCGTCGCCATCGGGCAGCACCACGTCGGTGATGATGAGGTCGGGGCGGTTCTCGGCCAGCCATGCGTTGCGCTCGGCGATGCCGGTCACCGATGCGAAATGGGCGCACTCCCCGGCCAGCGTCTCGCGCACGATCAACGCGATCGCCGGATCGTCCTCGACCAGCAGGATCGTCTTGCCGCCCGCCGTGCGTGCCTGCGTCATGGCGTCCCTTTCCGCCCGGCCGCCGGCAGATGGACGCGGAAGCGCGTCCAGTCGCCGTCGCGGACATGCTGCACCGTCCCGCCCATGTCGCGCGCCAGCTTGGCAACAAGCGCGAGGCCGAGGCCGCGCCCATCGCGCTTGGTGGTCACGAAGGGCGCGAACAGGTCGCCGCGCATGTCCATCGGCACGCCGGGGCCATTGTCGCTGACGCTGAGTTCGATCGGCAGCGCGATGCGCCCGCGCCCGTCGCCATTGTCGATCGACAGGCCGTGGCGATAGGCGGTGGCGATGCGCACCACCCCGTCGTCGCGCCCCGCCAGCGCCTCGCACGCGTTGGTGACGAGGTTGAGCAATATCTGAACCATGGCGTCATGATTACCGAGCACCAGCGGCAGCGACGGGTCGAAATCCTCGGTGAAGCGAACGCCGGGGAATTGCCGGGCGCGCGCGGTTTCCATCGCCTGATGGATCGGCGGATAGAGGTTGATCGCCGAACAGGCGAGCGGTCCGCCGCGCGAGATATGTTCCATCTGGTCGATCAATGTCGCGATCCGGTCGACCTCGGCGCAGATCAGCGTCGTGAAACGTTCGCCGCCCGCATCGACCTGCCGCGCGAGAAGCTGCGCCGCGCCCTTGATGCCGGCGAGCGGGTTCTTGACCTCGTGCGCGAGCATCGCGGCAGCGGCGCCCGCGGCGCGGCCCGAACGGCCGATCGCGCCGCCCATCAGTTCGGCCTCGCTGTCCGAAGGAATGAGCGCCAGGATGCGGTGCCCCGCTGTGCCATAGGGCACCATCTGCATGTCGACGACGATCGTCCGGCGCCCACCGACCGCGATCTCGGCCCGGTGCGCGAACAGCGCCGCGGTCGCGGGGTCGTTCATCCGCTGCCGATAGCCGCGGTCGAGGGCGATGACGTCATGGATGCGGCGCCCGACCATCGCCGACCGCCCAGTATTGCAAAGCTGTTCGGCGGCGGCGTTGACGAACAGCACCACACCGCCGCGGTCGATCAGCAGGGTCGCGACCGGGTGCGACTGGATGAATTCGTCATGATCGAAGCTGGGGATGCTCGACGTGAGCGCGGTCACGCCGCCGCCTTGCTGAGGAAGGGGCCATAGAAGGCGGCGAGCGCGTCGAGGACGCCGCGGCTGTCGGGAATCTGATTGACCTTGTTGCGGAACTCGGCCGAACCGGGCAGCCCCTTGACATACCAGCCGAGGTGCTTGCGCGCGATATTGACACCCGTCGTCTCGCCATAATGGTCGAGCATCGCGCGATAGTGCGATGTAATGACGGCATATTGTTCGTCGATGCCGGGATCAGAGCGCTCGCCCTCGCCGCGCAGCGCCGTCATCACCTGGCCGAGCAGCCACGGGCGGCCATAGGCGCCGCGGCCGATCATCACCCCGTCGGCGCCGCTCTGCGCTAGCGCCGCGCGCGCGTCGGCGACCGAACAGATGTCGCCGTTGACGATAACGGGGACCGACACCGCATCCTTGACCTTGCGGACGAAGCTCCAGTCGGCGGTGCCCTTGTACATCTGGTTGCGCGTGCGGCCGTGGACGGTGATCATCTGCGCGCCAATATCCTCCGCGATATGCGCAAGTTCGGGCGCGTTCAGGCTGTCATGGCACCAGCCCATGCGCATCTTGACGGTAACCGGAACCTTCACCGCCCGCACGCAGGATTCGATCAGCGCGGCGGCGAGTTTCGGTTCGCGCATCAGCGCCGATCCTGCGTCGCCGTTGGTGACTTTGCGCACCGGGCAGCCCATATTGATGTCGATGATCGCCGCGCCGCGATCCTCGGCCAGCTTTGCCGCCTCGCCCATCTCATAAGGCGTGCAGCCGACGAGTTGCATCGACACCGGCTCTTCGACCGGGTCCCAAGCGGCTTTCTGGATCGACTGGCGCGTCTCGCGGATCGCCGCCTGGCTCGCGATCATCTCGGTGACGTTGAGCCCCGAGCCGTAACGGCGCACCAGCGTGCGGAACGGCCGGTCGGTGACGCCGGTCATCGGCGCGAGGATCACGGGGTCCTCGATGCGGATCGGGCCGATCTGGATGGGCCGCAACGGCGCCATGGCGGATGCTTTCGTCGAATTGCCTAAAAAATGAGCACGCCACCTACACGCTTAGCGGCTTTCCCGCAAGCGGCGGCTGCGCTAACCGGCGCGCGTCATGACCGAGTCGGCTCCCCTTCCCGCGCCGCGCGCCGTCGCGATCCTGCTGGCCGGCGGCCAGGGCGCCCGCGCCGGATTCGACCAGCCGAAGCAGATGCAGACGCTGGGCGGCAAGCCGGTGCTACGCTGGAGCCTCGACGCCTTCGCCGCACATCCGGCCATAGCGGAGGGCGTGCTGGTGGCGAGCGGTGCCGTCGCCGCAGCGGCGGGCGACCTGCCCCGCGGCTGGACGATCGCCGCGCCGGGCGCCGAACGGCAGGATTCGGTCGCGAACGCGCTGGCGGCGCTGGCGGACGAGCCCGACGAGACGCCGCTGCTGGTCCATGACGCGGCGCGGCCGGGGGTCGAGGCCGGCGTGATCGACCGGCTGCTGACCGCGCTCGATACGGCCGAAGCCGCGATCCCGACGCTGCCGGTCCCCGACACGCTGGTCGAACATGGCGGGAGCGAAGCGGGCGCGACCGTCGACCGCAGCGCGCTCGCCCGGGTCCAGACACCGCAGGCCTTTCGGCTCGGCACCCTGCGCCGCGCGCATGTCGCCGCGGCGGCGAACGACGCGACCGACGATGCGCAACTCGTACGGCGGCTCGGGCTCCGCGTTGCAACGGTCGAGGGCGATGCGCGGCTGCACAAGCTGACCTATGCCGCCGATCTGACGATCCTGTCGGGGCTGCTGGAAACGGAGGGGCGTATGCGGACCGCGGTCGGAATGGGGTATGACGTGCACCGGCTGACGGCGGGCAAGCCACTGTGGATCGGCGGCATCGAAATCGCGCACAGCCACGGGCTCGAAGGGCACAGCGATGCCGACGTCGCGCTCCACGCGCTCACCGATGCCATCTTCGGCGCGCTGGGCGAAGGCGACATCGGCGATCATTTCCCGCCGAGCGACCCGCAATGGCGCGGAGCCGCCTCGTCGCGCTTCCTGGCCTTTGCCGCCGAGCGCGTCGCGGCGCGCGGCGGCCGGGTGTCGCACGCCGACCTGACGATCATCGCCGAGGCGCCGCGGATCGGCCCGCACCGCGCCGCGATGCGCGAACGGATCGCGGAAATCCTTGCGGTTTCGCCCGATCGCGTTAGTGTGAAGGCGACAACGACCGAGCGGCTGGGTTTTGCGGGCCGCCGAGAGGGGATCGCCGCGCAGGCCGTCGCTACGTTACAACTTCCGGAGAATT
Source organism: Sphingopyxis sp. 550B (assembly GCF_057401805.1). Classification (NCBI taxonomy): domain Bacteria; kingdom Pseudomonadati; phylum Pseudomonadota; class Alphaproteobacteria; order Sphingomonadales; family Sphingopyxidaceae; genus Sphingopyxis; species Sphingopyxis sp. 550B. The sequence continues at coordinate 2,934,823 of NZ_CM171610.1, forward strand.
GATCTTGCAGCCTGTCGATGAAACGCGCCGAGTCGCGCGTGAAGAGGTCGCCGCGTCGGTTCTGGCCGCCAATCGCGCGGCGGAGCGCCGGGTCGCGGTCGCCGAAAGCTGCACCGGCGGCATGGTGTGCGCGGCGCTGACCGATATCGCGGGGAGCAGCGACGTGTTCTCCGCGGGCTTCATCACCTATTCGGGCGATGCCAAGCAGCGCCAGCTCGACGTCAGCAGCGAAATCCTCGAAACCTTCGGCGAGGTGTCGCTCGCGACCGCGTGGGCGATGGCGGCGGGCGCGCTCGCCAATAGCGACGCTGACGTCGCGGTGGCAATCACCGGCATCGCGGGCCCCGGCGGCGGGTCGGAGAAGAAGCCGGTCGGACAGGTCGTGTTCGCGCGCGCGCTGCGCGGGCAGGACCCCGACGACTATTTCTCGCAGGTCGTGCGTTTCCAGTCGACCGAACGCGCCGCGATCCGCCACGCGGCGACGCTGTTCGCGCTCGACCTGCTTCAGCCCGAGAAGGACTCGCTGCGACCGTCGTCCGACGACATCGAGCTTCCCGCGCCGTAAAGGACCGCCGCGCGGTCCTCGAACGCCGCGATCATGCGGCGCAGCGCCTTGTCGAACATCTGTCCCGCCAGCGTTTCGAAGACGCGGTTGCGGAACGAGAAATCGACGAGGAAATCGACGCGACAGCCGCCGCCGTCGAGCGGCGCGAAATGCCATTCATTGTCGAGATGGCGCATCGGTCCGTCGATATAAAGGACCGCGACATGGGTCGGCCGATGCTTTTCGACCCGGCACGAAAAACTCTCGCGCAGCCCCTTGAAGCCGACGATCATGTCGGCGAGCGCCGCGTGCTCGTCCTGACTGCGTACGCGCAGGGCGACGACCCATGGCAGAAATTCGGGGTAACGCGCGATATCGGTGACGAGCGCGAACATCTGTTCGGCGCTGTAGGGCAGTTCGCGGGTTTCGTGGTGCCGGGGCAAGGTCAGTCGGCGGCCGCACGCGCCAGCTGCGCCTCGCGCGCCGCACGCATGCGCTCGAAATCGTCGCCGGCGTGATAGCTCGACCTGGTGAGCGGCGACGAGGCGACCTGGAGGAACCCCTTGGCGCGGGCGATCTGGGCATAGGCGTCGAACGCCTGCGGCGTCACGAAGTCGATCACCTTCGTATGGCGCGGGGTCGGCTGAAGATACTGGCCCATCGTCATGAAGTCGATATCGGCGCTGCGCATGTCGTCCATCACCTGATGAACCTCCATCCTTTCCTCGCCGAGGCCGAGCATGACGCCCGACTTGGTGAAGATCGACGGGTCGCGGCGCTTGACGCTTTCGAGCAGGCGCAGCGAGGCGTAATAGCGCGCGCCGGGGCGGATCGTCGGGTAAAGCCGCGGGACGGTTTCGAGATTGTGGTTGTAGACGTCAGGACGCGCGTCGACGATCGCCGCGACCGCGCTGTCGGGCTTGTTGCGGAAATCGGGGGTGAGAATCTCGATCGTCGTCGTCGGCGTTTCGCGGCGCAGCGCCTCGATCACCTTGACGAACTGGCTCGCGCCGCCATCGGGCAGGTCGTCGCGGTCGACCGAGGTGATGACGATGTGCGTCAGCCCCATCTTCGCCGCGGCGATCGCGACATGTTCGGGCTCAAACGGATCGACCGCGCGCGGCATGCCGGTCTTGACGTTGCAGAAGGCGCAGGCGCGCGTGCAGGTGTCGCCGAGGATCATCACCGTCGCGTGCTTTTTCGTCCAGCATTCGCCGATGTTCGGACAGGCCGCTTCCTCGCACACCGTATTGAGGTTGAGGTCGCGCATCAGGCGCCGCGTCTCGGCATAGCCGGGGCTGGTCGGCGCCTTGACGCGAATCCAGTCGGGCTTGCGCGGGCGCAGGGTCGAAGGGCGGGCGGGCTGTGCGGGTGCGGTCATCGCGCTCACATAATCGCGTGGCCCGCTCTTCTCAACTCCGCATCTTCGGTTTAAGGCGCGCCCATGACTCACTTTGCCGATTTGCTCGATGGCTATGCCCGGTTCCGCGCTACAGGGTGGAAAGAGCAACGAGAGCGATGGGAGCAGCTGGCCGAGGGGCAATCGCCCAAGGTGATGGTGATCGCCTGTTCGGACAGCCGGGTCGAACCCGCGCAGATCTTCGACACCCACCCTGGCGAGATTTTCGTCGTCCGCAACGTCGGCGCGCTCGTGCCGCCCTTCGAAACCACGCCGGGCCGCCACGGCGTGTCCTCCGCGCTCGAATTCGCCGTCCAGATATTGCATGTCGAGGAGATCGTCGTTCTCGGCCACGGGCTTTGCGGCGGCTGCCATGCCGCGCTGCACCGGACGATGGAAGGCACCGAGCCCGGGCATGGCGGCTTCATCGCCGACTGGATCTCGATGCTCGACGAGGCGAGCGCGGCGGTGCGCGCGCGCCACGACGATCTGCACAGCAACGGCGCGCGGCGCGACATGGAATTTTCGGCGGTGAAGGTCAGTCTCGACAATCTGCGCACCTTCCCCTGCATCAGCCAGAAGGAGGAGCGCGGCACGCTGAAGCTGCGCGGCGCGCTGTTCGCGGTCAGCGACGGCATCCTCCACCTGCTCGACGAAGCGACCGGGGAGTTCAGCCCGGTGCCGGTTGCGGCGGTGGATTAGAGATCTTGAGGATATCGGATCGATCCGCCCCGTCATTGCGAGGAGCGTAGCGACGAAGCAATCTCCGGCTATCGGGATCGCAGGACGATAGCTGGAGATTGCTTCGCTTCGCTCGCAATGACGCAAGGGGGTCGATGTAAAGTCATCATCATGCTGGCATGGCGGAGCAATGTAGGAAAGCCGTTTGTCGCGGCGTTCCCGCTGCTCACGGAATCGCGTAGGTCACGTTCGCCTGCCCGATCGGCCGTTCGGGATCGTCGGTCCACAATCGCACGTCCATGACCGCCAGCCGCTTGCCGAGCCGCAGCATGTGCGCGTCGGCCATCACCGGGCCGGGGCGGCACGGGCGCAGGAACTGATAGTTGAGCGCGCTCGTCACCGCCATCGCGACGGGGCCGATATGCGCGAGGACGAGCGCATAGGCGGCCATGTCGGCGAGCCCCATCTGGGTCGGGCCGGACACCAGCCCGCCCGGACGCAACGCCTGTTCATTGGGATCGAGCCGCGCCTGCACATGCCCCGGCGCGACGGACACGACATGTCCGCGCGAACCGGGGCGCGAATGCGGGAAAGCCTCCGCCATGAAGGCGTTGAGCGCCGCCGCGTCCATGCGGATCGCGTGCGACGAAATCGGCTCTGCGGCGGACGCCGCTTCCCCTTTCATGCCGGTTCCCCCATCATGCCGGTCAGCGCGTCAGCTTCTTGTAGGCGACGCGCGTCGGCCGCGTCGCCTCGTCGCCGAGGCGGCGGATCTTGTCCTCCTCATAGGCCTCGAAATTGCCTTCGAACCATTCGACGTGGCTGTCGCCCTCAAAGGCCAGGATATGCGTCGCGAGACGGTCGAGGAAGAAGCGGTCGTGGCTGATGACCACTGCGCAGCCGGCGAAATTCTCCAGCGCCTCTTCGAGCGCCGCGAGCGTTTCGGTGTCGAGGTCGTTGGTCGGTTCGTCGAGCAGCAGGACGTTGCCGCCCTCCTTCAGCATCTTGGCCAGGTGGACGCGGTTGCGCTCACCGCCCGACAGCATGCCGACCTTCTTCTGCTGGTCGGTGCCCTTGAAGTTGAAGGCGCCGACATAGGCGCGCGTCTGCATCTGGTGCTTGCCGATCGTCATCAACTCGTGCCCGCCCGAGATTTCCTCCCAGACATTCTTGTTCGGGTCGAGCGCGTCGCGGCTCTGGTCGACATAGCCGAGGCGCACGGTATCGCCGATCGTGATGCGGCCGCTGTCGGGCGTTTCCTGCCCGGTGATCAGCTTGAACAGCGTCGACTTGCCGGCGCCGTTCGGACCGATGACGCCGACGATGCCGCCGGGCGGCAGCGTGAAGGACAGGTCCTCGAACAGCAGCTTGTCGCCGAAGGCCTTCGAGATGCCTTCGACCTCGATCACCTTGCCGCCGAGGCGCTCGGGCACCTGGATGACGATCTGCGCCTTGCCGGGGGCGCGATTTTCCTGCGCCTCGACGAGCTGGTCGAAGCTTTTGATACGCGCCTTCGACTTGGCCTGGCGCGCCTTCGGCGACTGCCGGATCCATTCGAGTTCGTCGCGGATCGCCTTCTGGCGGCCGGCTTCCTCGCGCGATTCCTGTTCGAGGCGCTTCGCCTTCTTCTCGAGATAGGTCGAATAATTGCCCTCGTAGGGGAAATAGCGGCCGCGATCGAGTTCGAGAATCCAGTTCACGACATTGTCGAGGAAATAGCGGTCGTGGGTGACGAGGATGACGTTGCCCGGATAGTCGACGAGATGCTTTTCGAGCCAGGCGACGCTTTCGGCGTCGAGGTGGTTGGTCGGCTCGTCGAGCAGCAGGATCGATGGCTTTTCGAGCAGCAGGCGGGTCAGCGCGATCCGGCGCTTTTCACCGCCCGACAGATTTGCGACGCTCGAATCGCCCGGCGGGCAGCGCAGGGCCTCCATCGCGATTTCGAGCTGGTTGTCGAGCGTCCAGCCGTCGACCGCGTCGATCTTTTCCTGAAGCTCGCCCATCTCGGTCATCAGCGCGTCGAAATCGGCATCCTCGGGCGGGTCGGCCATCAGCGTGCTGATCTCGTTGAAGCGGTCCATCATGTCGGCGACCGGGCGGACGCCGTCCATGACGTTTTCCTTCACCGTCTTCGCCGGATCGAGCTCGGGCTCCTGCGCCAGATAGCCGAGGGTGATCCCCTCGCCCGGCCACGCCTCGCCGGTGAAATCGGTGTCGATGCCCGCCATGATCTTCATCAGCGTCGACTTGCCGGTGCCGTTGGGGCCGACGATGCCGATCTTCGCATCCGAATAGAATTGCAAGTGGATGCCGTTGAGCACCGGCTTCTGCGCACCGGGATAGGTCTTGGTCAGACCCTTCATCACGAAACTATATTGGGCGGCCATCGAAACGCTCCGAAACTGGCTGGGCCGCTGGTTGCGGCCGGGAGGGGAAAGGAAGTCGGGGGCCGGTTAGCGAATGGGCGGCGGATTGGCAATCGGCGCTTGCTCCCGCCCCGAGGCGGCGGTTAGGAACAGGCCATGCCAAAACGCCCCGTATCCGCCTGCGCTGCAGGCCTCGCCGCCCTTGTCGCCACCCTCTCCGCCGCCCCGGCGCCCGCTCTCCAGCCCGCGGCGCCGGGCGCGCTCGATCTCGCGCTGCACGGCGAGGACCCGGCCTGGTCGATCACCGCCGACCTGACGACCGAAATCGGTCCGCGCCCCGCCGGCACCGAACGCGAGGCCGCGGCGCGGCGCTGGGCGGTCGCGCGGCTGAAGGCGATGGGCTTCGCCAATGTGCGCGAAGAGACCTATGACATGCGGACCTGGGTGCGCGGCGAGGAGAAGGCCTGGCTGACCGCCCCCTTCCTGCCGCAAAGCCTCGCGATCACCGCGCTCGGCAACAGCGGTTCGACCGGCGCCGCCGGTTTCGAGGGGGATGTCGTTTACTTCGCCGGCTTCGACGCGTTGCAGGCGGCGCCCGACGCCGCGGTGAAGGGCAAGATCGTCTTCATCGACAATCAGATGAAGCCGACGCAGGACGGCAGCGGCTATGGCTATTACGGCCGCGGGCGCTTTCAGGGGCCGAACGTCGCGGCGAAGAAGGGCGCGCGCGCGATCGTCATCCGCTCGATCGGGACCGACAACCATCGCAATCCGCATGCCGGCGTCACCAATTTCGACGATGGGGTGAAGCCGATCCCCGCCGGTGCGATCTCGAACCCCGACGCCGACCTGCTCGTCGGCCAGCTCCGGCGCATCAAGGCCGGTGCCGCGGCGCCGGCAGCGCTGCGCATGAAGCTGCTCCTCACGCCGCGCGACCTGGGGCGGCAGAAATCGGGCAACGTCATCGCCGAGGTGCCGGGCAGCGACCCGCACGCCAGCCCGGTGATCCTCGCCTGCCACCTCGACAGCTGGGACCTCGCGACCGGCGCGATCGACGACGCGGCGGGATGCGGCATCATCACCGCTGCGGCGCGCCACGTGATGGCGGCAGGCCAGCCGCGCCGGACGATCCGCCTGCTGTGGGCGGGGGCCGAGGAAGTCGGCGCCTTCGGCGGCCAGGCCTATTTCGATGCGCACGGCGAGGAGCGCCATGCGGTCGCGCTGGAATCCGACTTCGGCGCCGACCGCATCTGGCGCGTCGATTTCGGCCTGCCCGACAGCGCGAAGCCGCTCGCCGACCGCATCGCCGCCGCGCTGGCGCCGCTGGGGGTGACGCGCGGCCGCGACCGGGCCGGTGGCGGCGCCGACATCGGCGCGCTGGTCGCGGCGGGTGTTCCGGCGATCGACCTGCAGCAGGACGGTACCCGCTATTTCGACTGGCACCACACACCCGACGACACGCTCGACAAGGTCGATCCGGTCCAGCTTCGCCAGAATGTCGCCGTCTGGACCGCGACCGTCGCGAGTCTCGCCGAAAGCAGCGATACCGAGCTGCCGTGATTGTTACGGTAAAGTGAACCTTTTCTGCCGCTTCGTCCCATCTCAATTATTTTTGTTGACGATTGGTACGGAAAGACTAAATCCCGCGGCTCGCGGGAAGGGAAAGTTTCCCCAGCGCGGAAAGGCATTTTAGGGAGCCCACACATCATGAAGAAGTTTGCTGCTATCGCCGTTGCTGCCAGCATGTTCGCCCTCGCCGCTTGCGGTGAGAAGGCCGCTGACGACGCCGCCACCACCGAAGCTCCGGCCGCTGACGCGGTTGCCGAAGACGGCGCTGCCGCGACCGCCGAAGGCGCCGATGCTGCCGCCGCCGGTGCGGAAGCCGCCGCTGCCGGTGCCGACGCTGCTGCCGCTGGCGCCGACGCTGCGACCGCCGCTGCTGCTCCGGCCGCCGACGCCGCTGCTGCTCCGGCCGAAGAGAAGAAGTAAGTCGCAGCCCTTCGGGGCATCGACCGAAAGAAAAGAGGCGGTCTTCCCGATGGGAAGGCCGCCTTTTTCTTTGGCACAAAGCGGGCCGGTCAATGCGGAGCGAGGATCGCGGCGACCAGCGCGACCAGCACGAAGGCCGCCAGCCCCGCCGCGAAGATCAGGCGGCGGCGCCGGGTCCGCAGGATAATCTCGCCGCCGCGCACATCCCGCGCCCGATGCAGGGGTTCGGTCGGATGCGCCATCGTCAGAGCATCGGATAGCCGAGGCCGTAATATTCATAGACGGTACGGCCGTAGGTATCGTTGTATTCCGGCGTTTCCTCGCTGCGATAGCGCGGCGCCCCTTCGACCTGGTCCTTGGTCAGGTTGACGACATAACCGCCCTTGTCGGTGTCGTAGGTCAGCATCTCCCACGGAATGGGGTAATGATCGCTGCCGAGGCCGAAGAGGCCGCCGAATTCGAGAACGGCATATTCGCTCTTGCCCGAGCGCTTGTCGATCATCACATTCCGGATCGTCCCGAGCCGCTCGTCCTGCGGGTTGTAGACCGTCGTGCCCTCGACCTTGTCGGACGCGATCAGGCGGTCGGTTTCGTTTCTTTCGATAGTGTCGGCCATGGCTCCTTCTCCTTTTTCGGGGGGAGGAAGCGGCGACGCATGGCTGGCGGCACCGCCACCTTTCCAAGCAACGGATGCGGGGCGCCGATGTTCCGCACCCCGTCGCAAGCACGCCACGGCTGCGCGCCGGGACGGCGAAAACAGGAAGGCGTCCAGAAGGACAGGCAGCATCTGGGAGAGAATTGGTCGGCCTTCGCGTTGTCCTATAGAACTTTGTGTGAGGCGCCAAGCGGCTCTCTCAGGGTACGGCTTGAGGAAATCCGCCGAGATGAACATGGTTGGCTGCGCGCGGCGTGAGGATGCTTCTTCCTAGCTGAAATGTCATATTGGCAAGTTAAGAATCTTGCCATCCGATGGGGTGGCAAAGCATATCGGATGGATATTTGCCCAAGCAGCGGTCGTGCTGAGACATGGAGATGTAGCCATGCCTTTGAGGCTTTGGATCGTATTTCAGGAAAATATAATTGGTTCCGAACTTGCCGGGGCTAAACGATGAGCGGTCGCCGCCCGCGAAGAGCTGATGTCAACGCTTCCAATGAATTTCGGCCACCGCATAGCACCCGTTTTCCCGATGATCTGGTAGAGGACGCTCGTAGGATATTCCAAAAGCGCGCTGACAGGAATCTAACATCCGAGGATGCCCGACAGATGTTGGAGAACTTGACCGGCTTCTTCTCCGTCCTGCACGAATGGGATCGCGAGCGCGTTCGCCATGAAACTGGGAAAGGAATCAACAAAAGAGATTAGGATGGCTCAATTCGATGAAGCGGCTAACTTGGTGTCATTGCCATCTCCATATTCGGGAATTGGATAATGCTTGGCGTTTTCCGTAGCCTCCGCCGGCGCTGGCGGGCCGCACGGCATGATCGCGCGGTCAAGGCCGACCATCAGGAGATGCTGCATCAGGCTCTCTCCGCCGAGGTGGGTCGTTCATTCGGAGAGGCGGCGGCCGAGTTGCGCGTTCTAACTGCAAAACGGCGGCAAACACCTTCCGAGATTCTGCTGCGCGAAAGCCGTGAACACTGGTGAGTTCCGTCTGCATTGCGCTCCATGTCGGACGTTCAACTGATGACCGGCCATGAGTGTCCGCCGTCAGCGCCAATGGCACAGATTTGAGGTTGTGATTTAAGGAGGATTTGGGCTTCGTCGTAGTGACGAAGGAACGAAGATGAAGCCCAAATCCTCCTTGAAAAAATCGGCGCCGAAGGCCCCAGCTGAGCGGGTGGTGAAGGACATACGGCGTGCGACGCGCCGGCACTTCTCTGCAGAGGACAAAATCAGGATCGTGCTGGAGGGGCTGCGCGGCGAAGACAGCATCGCCGAGCTGTGCCGCAAGGAAGGCATCGCCCAGAGCCTGTATTACACCTGGTCGAAGGAGTTCATGGAAGCGGGCAAGCGTCGTCTGGCCGGCGATACCGCCCGAGCTGCGACCACCGGCGAGGTGCACGACCTGCGCCGCGAAACCCGTGCCCTGAAGGAATGCGTGGCCGACCTGACGCTGGAAAACCGTCTGCTCAAAAAGCATGATCGCGGATGGGGGCGACGAAGAATGAGGTATCCCGCATCTGAGAAGCTCGAGATCATCAGGATCGTCGAGCAGTCGCATCTGCCCGCCAAGCGGACGCTGGACCAGCTCGGCATCCCCCGCCGGACCTTCTATCGATGGTATGACCGCTACCTCGAAGGCGGGCCGGAGGCGCTGGAGGATCGGCCATCGGCGCCGAGCCGGGTGTGGAATCGCATCGGCAACGATATCCAGCAGCAGATCGTCGAGATGGCGCTGGACCAGTCCGAGCTATCGCCCCGCGAGTTGGCTGTGCGCTTTACCGACGAGAAGCGCTACTTCGTGTCGGAATCGACGGTTTACCTGCTGCGCGACAATCAAGGTGAGAACAGCGCGACAATCTAGATGAGAAAGGCGGCGGTGTGTCTGTCGGGACGAGGGGCGAAGCCCCGAGGAGCGACAGACACACCGCCGCGAGCGCCTTTTCTTCTGGAAGGGCGCTTTTGGTGATCGTGACCTGTCAGGTGGCGCCTCCTTCTGAAGGGGAGAAGCGGTGCCTGGGAGCCATATCAACGATCATCAGGTGAGATTATATATGAAGATGAGACAGACAGTGTCGCCGCGTTCAGCGGCGGCGTGCGCGGCGTTCAGCACGGCGACGGCCTATCGGCTGGAGCAGGATGCGCAGTTGCCGTCGCAAAGAAGGCGCCGCGCGGTCGCCGTCGCCCCGATCCGCTGGCGGATATCTTCGATAGCGAGGTTGTACCGCTTCTGGAGAGTGCGCCGGAATCCGCGCCGTCGCGGTGTTCGAAGAAATGCAGCGTCGTCATCCTGAGCTTCCCGATGGAGTGCGGCGGACGATGGAGCGTCGGATCCGCAGTTGGCGGGCGCTGCAAGGCCCGGATCGCGATGTGATCTTCCGCCGGTGCACGAGCCGGGGCGGATGGGGCTGTCGGATTTTACGGACATGGCCGATCTGGGTGTACGGATCGCGGGGGTCGAGCTCGACCACCGGCTGTATCACTTCCGGCTCGCCTGTTCGGGCTTCGAGCATGCCCATGTGATCCTTGGCGGCGAGAGTTATGTCGCGCTGGCGGAGGGTCTGCAAAATGCGCTGTGGGCGCTGGGCGGGGCGCCGCGTGAACATCGCAGCGACAGCCTGTCGGCGGCGTTCCGCAATCTGGATGCATCGGCGCGCGATGATCTGACGCACAGATATGACGCGCTGTGCCGCCATTACCGGATGGAGCCGAGCCGCAACAACCGCGGCGTTGCGCACGAGAATGGCGCGATAGAAAGCGCGCACGGGCATCTGAAGGCGGCAGTGCGTGATGCCCTGCTGATGCGCGGATCGGTCGACTTTGGCGAGCTTGCGGAATATCGACGCTTCATCGACGAGATCGTCGCGCGCAAGAATGCCCGGAGCGCGAAGCGCATCGACGCCGAGCGGGCGGTGCTTCAGTCGCTGCCGGGCATGCGCACCAGCGATTATGAAGAGGTGCTCGTCATGGTCACCTCCTCGGGCGGGTTCACGCTGCGCAAGGTCTTCTACACGGTGCCGTCGCGGCTGATCGGTCACCGGCTGCGGGTACGGCTTTACGACGACCGGCTTGAGCTCTTCCTCGGCGGCACGCCCCTGTTCACTCTGCCGCGCGGTCGCGCCGACCGCAAAGGCAAGCATGATCATGTCGTCGATTATCGCCATGTGATCCATGCGCTGCGGCGTAAGCCGATGGCGTTGCTGAACCTCGTTTACCGTGACCAGCTCTTCCCGCGCGAGGCCTATCGGCGCATGTTCGACCGGCTGATCGAGCGGCTCGCCGATCGGATGGCGTGCCGGACGATGGTCGAGTTGCTCAGCCTTGCACATGAGCGGGCCTGCGAGGCCGAGCTTGCTGGCGTGCTGGAATCCCTGCTGGCGACGCCGCAGGGCATGCCGGACATGGCAGCGCTGCGTGCGCGGTTCGCGCCCGACCCCGCGGCTTTACCCGAGGTTATCGTCGAGCTCGTCCCGCTGAGCGCCTATGAAGCGCTGCTGGCTCCTCGCGCGGAGGAAATGGCATGACCCAGGGCATCGATGCGACCAAGCTCACCCTGATGCTCAATGAGCTGCGGCTTCCGACAATCAAGCAGCTCTGGCCGACGTTCGCCGATCGGTCCGACAAGGAGGGCTGGCCGGCGGCACGGTTCCTCAGCGCCATCACCGAGCATGAGATCGCCGAACGCGGTCGCCGCCGGATGGAGCGGCATCTGGCGGAAGCAAAGCTGTTGCCGGGAAAGACGCTCGATACGTTCGACTTCGACGCGGTGCCGATGATATCGAAGGCGCAGGTCATGGCGATCTGCGCCGGAGACAGCTGGCTCGAAAACGGCGCGAACCTGATCCTGTTCGGCCCGCCCGGCGGGGGCAAATCGCACCTGTCGTCGGCGATCGGACTGGCGCTCATCGAAAAGGGCTGGCGCGTGCTGTTCGTCCGGACCTCCGACCTCGTCCAGAAACTGCAGGTTGCGCGCCGCGAGCTTACGCTCGAAAACGCGATCAATCGGCTCGATCGCTTCGATCTGCTGATCCTGGACGATCTGGCTTACGTCGCCAAGGACCAAGCCGAAACCTCGGTCCTGTTCGAGCTGATCAGCGCGCGATACGAGCGGCGTTCGCTGCTGATTACCGCCAACCAGCCGTTCGGCGAATGGAACCGGGTCTTCCCCGATCCCGCCATGACGCTGGCCGCTGTCGATCGCCTCGTGCACCACGCCACCATCTTCGAAATGAACGTCGAAAGCTATCGGCGGCGCGCCGCGATCGACCGAAAGCAGCACGGCGCAGGTCGGCCCGCAAAGGTCGCGACAATCAAAAATACCGGCCTGTCGCTCCACGACAATCAACCTGCGACATAGGCCTTGCCAGCGACAATTAAACACATCAAAACGGCACCGTCGCGGTCAGCGCTTCTCATCCTGATCGTCGCTAACTTCTCATCCAGATCGTCGCGCTACAGTTTACCGGCTTCTGAAAGCCCATGACCTGATCACCAGCCCGGCCTTCATCGTGATCAAGGCAGCCGATGCGTTCCACACCAAGACGACGCGGCCGAACGAGATGTGGCAGACCGACTTCACCTACTTCAAAATCATCGGTTGGGGCTGGGTGTATCTGTCGACCGTGCTCGACGACTTCTCCCGCTATGTCATCGCCTGGAAGCTTTGCACCACCATGCGCGCCGGGGACGTCACCGACACGCTGGAACTGGCGCTTGAAGCCTCGGGCTGTTCGTCAGCCAGGGTCGTGCAAAAGCCCAGGCTGCTCAGCGATAATGGTCCGAGCTACATCGCCGAGGAGCTGGCCCAATGGATCGGTGCCAACGGTATGAGCCATGTCCGCGGCGCCCCGATGCATCCCCAGACCCAAGGCAAGATCGAGCGCTGGCACCAGACCCTCAAGAACCGAATCCTGCTGGAAAATTACTTCCTGCCCGGCGATCTGGAGACCCGGATCGAGGCCTTCATCGACCACTATAATCACCGCCGATATCACGAAAGCCTCGGCAATGTGACGCCCGCCGACACCTACTTCGGCAGGGCTGACGCCATCATCAAACAGCGCGAAAGGATCAAACGGAAGACCATCGAACACCGACGCTTGCAGCACCGCAAGCTCGCCGCTTAATATCAACCCCAGGACGAGGCCCGCGCTCCGCTAATCTACGCCGCGATCTGCGCCAAATGTTCTGACGACGGACAACGAACCGTCCGACATCGCGAAGATAATTACGCTGCGTCTCCTTCGAGAAGCGGCGCATGGTCATGTCGTCGATCAGGCGCTGGCGCAGCGGGCTGATCGGGCCAATCTGGATAAGCTCGTTCATCGTTCGACTCCTCAGGTAAAGGAGCCGAAAGGGTCTGCCTGCGGCAGCCCACGTTCAATCAGGTGCGGCGATCGCTGGGCCGCTTTACATCGAGGCTAGCACCAATCCGCGCAGCGGTTCGTGCACCGACCGATCTTTGCCAATCTACCTCAAGCGTCTGTCGGCATTCGTTAGTGGAGACCGCACTAGTGAGTCTGGTTGCAGTTGACTGACGGTCAGAAAGTGCGCTTGGCTTCAATGATATGCTGCGTCGATTGACGCGGCAATGTCGGCGATCGAGCGGAACAGGGTCAGCGGATCGTCTTTGGAGGGAAGGAAACCGCGGCGATTCCAGAAAGCGGCAGCTTCGCTGTCCACCGCATTGACGACGAGGGCACGGCCGCCGATCAGTTGTGCGGCCGTCGCGCAGCGTTGGAGCGCATGTTTTAGCAGGCCCGTGCCGATACCCTTTCCAGTCCAGCCTTTATCCGTGGCGAGCTGACCCAGCAGCAGACAAGGAACGGGATCGGGCGGCCGGCCGGTGCGGATCGATCGGGGAAGCTGCGCCGGAACGATTGAAGTGGGCGCGAGACCGTAATAGCCGATGACGCGGCTATCCTCATGGACGACCATGACCGCCGTGAAGCCCTTTTCCTGATTGGAGAGCGCTCGCACTTGCAACCAGCGATCGAGCGAGGGTTTGCCACAGGAAAAGGTTGACACGTCGTGCGCGCCCGTCAGCGGTTCTGGGCCAGAAACTGCCAAGGATTATTCCCCGTTTGCGGGGTTGTCGGTTTCCCAGGGCGCGGCGCGTCGGAACAGTCCTACCATTTCGGGAACAGGCGCCGCGGGGCCGGACACGGCGGCCATGAAGGCGTCGAAGCCTTCGGCGCTCATACGGATCGGCGTGGTCTCCATCAGCACGTCTTCCGCCGCCCGCACGGCGGCATCTCGCACGAAATCCGTGCGCGAACGTCCGCGTAATCTTGCTGCGCGATCGATAATTGCAATGTCGGCATCCGGCAACCGCATGGACAGCGGATGTTCTTTACGTTGGGCTTGGCGTGACATGATTCACCTCTGCCATCACATAGAAGAATGTATTGCATTTTGCAATACGCAATGGCGTGCTGTCTGGCTATAACCCATTCAGGATTAGAACTCGGAATCCTTGCTTTTATTAAGATAATTCAACGCCTTGCGAAGACCACCCTTTCGGGAGCGAAATTCCCGATTCCAACAGCCTTCATAACCCATTGAAAGGTTTAGAACTATTTGGCCGAAAATATTTGGTCGGGGAGACAGGATTCGAACCTGCGACATCCTGCTCCCAAAGCAGGCGCGCTACCGGGCTGCGCTACTCCCCGACCGGCCCCGCGCCTTAGCCGCGCCGGGCGCGCGAGTCTATCCCGCCGCGGTCGCGACGAGCCGCGCGTAGAAGTCGATCATCCGCTTGAAGCTGTCGACGCGCATATGTTCGTTGGTGCCGTGGATCATCGCCGATTCCTTCAGCGAGAAATGCATCGGCATGAAGCGGTAGACGTCTTCCGACACCGGTTCCATGCTGCGGCTGTCGGTGCCCGCGACGACGAGGATCGGCGAGAGCACGGCGCCCGGTGCGTCGGCGCGCGCGGCGGCGGCGATCCATTTCCATCCCTGCGAATTGGTCGACGACACGCGCGACGGTTCGCGCGGCGGCTTGACCCAGCTCAGTTCGACCTTCGCGTCGCCCACCGCTGATTTGGCGCGCGCCATGATGTCGGCCGAGCGGTTCCACGGCGCGATGCGATAGTTGATCAGCGCGGAGGCGGTCTGCGGCAGAACATTCTCCTTCGGGCTGCCCTCCAGCATCGTCGGGGCAATGGTGGTGTGGAAGGCAGCAGCGGTCGACGGGACGGCCGCGATCTGGCGCTTGAGCAGCGGGCCAAAAAGCCATTGATTGGCGACCGCCATCCGGGTCGTACCGCCCTTTGCCGCAGCCAGCGCCTCGAGCATCGACGCGCCCGGACCCCGGACTTCGTAGGGGAATGGATCGCCGCTGATGTCGAGGATCGCCTGGGCAAGCGTCTGGACCCCGGTTTCGGTCGGGGGCATCGAGCTGTGCCCGCCCGGCGCGTTCGCCGTGACCTTGAGCGTCGCATAGCCCTTTTCGGCGATGCCGATCATGATCGCCGGGCCGTTGATGACGGGCGTATCGGTGAGGACGAGGCTGCCTTCGTCGATCGTGAAGATCGCCTTCACCCCGTCGGCCTTGAGCTTCGCGGCCGCGGCGATCGCACCCGATCCGCCCGCTTCCTCGTCATGCCCCGAAACGAGATAGATGCCGCGCTTTGGCTGGAAGCCTGCGTTCGCCAGCGCCTCGAGCGCCTCGAACAGCCCGATCAGCGATCCCTTGTCGTCGACCGTCCCGCGGCCCCAGACCGCCTGTTCGGCGATCTGGCCCGAAAAGGGCGGGTATTTCCACTCGCCCTCGGTCCCGGGGGTCACCGGCACCACGTCCTGATGCGCCATGACGATGATCGGCGCGAGCGCCGCGTCGCTGCCCGGCCAGTGATAGATGAGCGTCCGGTTGGGCAGCACCGTGCGCGTCATCGCACCATGAACCGCGGGATAGGTCGCGGCGAGCCACGTATGCAGCCGATCCCATTGCGCGACGTCATTATCGGCCGGGTCCTGATGCGAAATCGTCGGAATCTGCGCCGCGGCGCTCAGATGCGCGACCGCCGCGTCGAGGTCGTAGGACGGGACCGCAGCGAGCCGGACATCGCTGCCGTCGGCGATATCCTTTGGCGCGAAGGTCGCAGTGCGGACCGCCACGGCGCCTGCCACGACGGCGACGACGGCAAGGCCGCCCAGAAAAATCGTGCGGCGTCGCGCCATGATCCCCTCCCCATGCTGTCGAGGCTTCTATGGAGCGCCATGGGTTGCAATTTGCAAGGGAAATGGTGGGCCCGGCAGGACTCGAACCCGCAACCTAGCCGTTATGAGCGGCCAGCTCTAACCATTGAGCTACAGGCCCCCGAGGGGATCAGCGCGCGATAGCGGAGCCGCCGCGCGCTTGGCAAGCGGCATCGCTCATCGCGCGCATCGCGCCAATATGTCGGCGGTGCCAGCGGGGCGCACGCCGCGGCGGTCGAGGTGCGCAAGGACGACGTCCCACCAGCGATAGAAATTCGCCAGATCGCGATCGGTGCGGACATACGGCGTGTTGCCCGGCTGGAGCGATGGCGAATGGAAGGAGAAGGTCAGAATGGGCAGGCGCCGCGCGATCGCGACGTCGATCGCCCGGCACGCGCGGTCGGCGGGAATGCCTTCGGGCGTCAGGGCGATCCGCTCGACGAGGCCGAGCCGGGCCAGCCCCGCCCCGGCGCGACGCCCCACGCGGGCGGCGCCGCGATAGAGCGCGGGTCCGGCGCGGCCCAGCAGTCCCGCGAACACCGTCGTCACCGGCACCTCGACGAGCGGGCCTGCCGGCGTCTCCAGCCGCCAGGGGTGCAGCGGCGCCTTGCGATAATCGGGTCCCTGCCCCGCCCGATAGTCGAAGGCGGATCGCACCGACGTGTCGCACCGGAAACCCAGTTCGGCCAGCATGGTCGCGGTCTCACCCCCCAGGCCGTAGCGCCCGGCGCGATAGACCGTCGGCGCGGTGCCGAAGCGATCACGGATCGCGTCGCGCAGCGCCGTCATCTTGGCGCGCTGGAGCGCGAGTGGGAGATTGCCGGTGTAGCTGTTACGCTCGTTCACCTCTTCGTCGTGCGGCGGCGTCACCCATGGGTGAAGCTGGGCGCCGATGTCGCAGTGCCCCGCGGCCTGCGCCGGGCCGAGGATCGCGAGCGCGCGGTCGTCGGCGACGATCGGCCAGTCGACCAGATAGATGGGACAGACGCCGGCGCGCTCGAAATAGCGCTGACAATCGGCGAGCGCCGGCACCGAATCGAGGCGATAACCGGTTCGCGCGAAGGGCGCGCCCCAGTCGAAATCCTCCTCGGTATCTATCGTGACCCAGAAGACGGGATGGTCGCCTTCCGCCAGGTCGATGCGATCCTTTGCGGCCGGATAGGCCAGCAAATCCGCCGTCCGCTGCAAACGCCCCTCTCCCCTTCAACGCGCGTCGATCGAAGGCCCGATCACTCTCCCCCCGGAGCGGCGCGATCGGCTTCGTGCAACGGGTTGGCCGACGGCAGGTGCAAGGTCAAGGCATTGTCTCCGATCTCGAGACGTCCGCCCGCGCCGTGTGCGAGGCTGTCGACCAGCCGCATCGAGAAGCCGAGGCTGAGGATCGCCGCGCCCGGCGCCTC
This sequence comes from Sphingopyxis sp. 550B, assembly GCF_057401805.1. Lineage (NCBI taxonomy): Bacteria > Pseudomonadati > Pseudomonadota > Alphaproteobacteria > Sphingomonadales > Sphingopyxidaceae > Sphingopyxis > Sphingopyxis sp. 550B. The sequence continues at coordinate 2,952,065 of NZ_CM171610.1, forward strand.
GCCTTCGGGGCTGAAGCCGGGATCGAGAAGCTCGGCCGCGGAGGCGAACCGGATCGCGGCGGGGCGCACGACACGCAACTGCACCATGTCGCCGGGCGCCGCTTCCGCAACAAGCTGGCCGACGAGCGCGGCCCCTGGACCCGATATATCGACCAGCGCGGTCAGCAGCCGCCCGATCATCCGGCGCGCATTCGCATCGACGGCGCGCGCGGCGAACGAGCGCCCGACGCGCGACAGGCTGAGTTCGACCCGCTGCTGCGCGAGCAACGCGGCCAGATCGCTTTCGACCTGAACCAGAATGCTGTTGAGGTCGGCGATGTCGCCCGGTGCGGGCAGCGCCGGCGCCTGCCCGGCGCGCGCCGCGGCTTCGAGATCGTCGATGATCGCCTGCACCGCCGCGGAGTCGGCGACGATCTGGTCGGCCATCGCGCGATAGGATTGGCTGACCGGGCCGAACATCTGCCCCGAGATGATCTGAGCAAAGCCCGAGATCGCGTTGAGCGGGCTGCGCAATTCGTGGATGAGCTGACGGATCGAGTCGCCCGCGCCATCCGATTCCGGCGCACCATAGGGCGTCTCGTTGCGGTGTGGGCGGCGGGCGGTGCCGCGATAGCCGCGGAACTGGCCGGTCGCCGGATCGAACCAGGGCAAGGCCGAAAAGCGCCATTCGCCGGCCTCTTCGCGCGTCCCTTCCAGCATCATGCGCGCATTGACGATCTCGGCACGCTGGCGAAAGGCCCCGGCGGCGAGGCCGTCGGTCCCGGGTTCGCCGCCGAAGGCCGCCTCAGCAATCGAAAGCCCGACCACCGCGCCGCGCGTGACTCCGTCGACCCAATGGATCAGCCCGTCGGGGCCGGTCTCGAACAGGAAGCGCGTGCGTGGGGGCTTCGGCGCCGCCTGATGACGCGCCGCCTGAAAGCGGTCGATCCGGCGCACCAATTCGCTGATCTGGCTGGGCGCGACGCTGACGACGGGTTCTTCGCGGGATTCGGGCTGCGATTCGGAAGACGGCGCATTCTCAGGCACCGTTTCGCGCATTACGGTAATGGACTCGGCGACGGCCCCCTCGGGCCGCGGCAGGGCCATCGATGCGCTGCCGAGCGCGGCGAGCGCCCGCCGCGCCGCCTGCGGCAGGTCGGTGCGCCCTGCCAGGATCGACCGCGCGGTCGCGTCGGTCGCCGGCAACAGCGCCAGCCAGTCGGCTTCGGTCAGCCGCGCACCGCGCAGCATCGCGGCGGACACGGCGGGAACGTCATGCGCGTAGAGCGCGACGAGGGGGGCGAAGCGGCCGTGGCGCGCGATCGCCTTCGCGCAGTCGCGGCGAATCTTTTCCGGCACCTGCGGCCGCAGCACCGCAAGCGCATGGAGCGCGCGGCGCACATCGGATTCGGGGAGTTGATTGCCGCGCTGCGCGAGAATATCGGAGAGCTGACGCCAGGCCGCGATGCCGGCCCGACGGCTCGACGGCGCCTGACGCAATATGGTCGCGATCATCGAGTCAGCCGTCACGTCGAACCCGCCCCACACTCATTTCGTTGGTTAGCATTTTCTTAGCGGCTAGCGTGAATCCACCGGCCATGAAAGAGGCTTGGAACCCCGCGTCGCATTGTGGGACAATTGCATTCGGCTGAAATAATATTATGGTCACCGCAAGCTTGGAAAGCGGAAGTTACAAGATGGCGATCCAGAAGTTCGATCAGATCGATCTGCAAATTCTCGGTGAACTGCAGAAAAATGGGCGGATGACGAATGTCGAGTTGGCGCAGATGGTGGGGCTCACGGCCCCGCCCTGCCTGCGCCGCGTCCGTGCGCTCGAGGAAGCGGGGGTCATCCGATCCTATCACGCCGACCTCGATCCCGCGAAGCTCGGCTATGGCATCACCGTCTTTGCGATGGTCAGCCTGCGTAGCCAGGCCGAGGCCGATTTGAAGGCGTTCGAGGACTATGTCGGCCAGCTCGCCGAGGTCCGCGAATGCTATATGCTCAACGGTGAAATCGACTTCCTGCTCAAGGTCGTCGCGCGCGACCTTCAGAGCTTCCAGTCGTTCCTCACCGCGCACCTGACGTCGGCGCCAAACGTGACGAGCGTCAAGACGTCGCTGACGATTCGCACCGCGAAGCAGCTGGCGGGCATCCCGGTCGATACCTGACCGCAGGACTGATCGGTCCGGATAAGAGAAAGGGCGCCAACTGCGAGGTTGGCGCCCTTTTCATTTCATTCGCGAATCGCGACTCAGTCGCCGGTGGCAGGAGCCGCGGCCGGGGCCGCGCCGTTGCCCAGCTTGATCAGCCACAGGTTGGCGAGCGGCTTGCGCGAGCCGGCAACCTGCGCGAAGGTCGCCTGTGCGCCCGCCGTGTCGCCCGACAGGGCCTGCGCGACGCCCAGGCGATAGGTCCACAGATCCTTGTCGCCGCCGTTGAGCGCCGCCTTGTAGAGCGGGATCGCCTCGGCATAGCGGCCGTAGCCGACCATCGCATCGCCGGTGGCGCCCGCCACCTTCGGGTTGGACAGCGTCGACGGCTTCTGCGCATAGGCCGCGAGGGTCGATTCCTCGTCGCCGATCCGGTCCTTCTGGGCCTTGAAGGCCTCGTCGAAATTGGCGTCGGGGGTCGGGATCACCTTGCTCGCCCGGCCCTCCTTGATCAGCGAGACGACCTCGCCCGGAAGCGCCGCTTCGGTCGCCAGCGCCGTATATTCGAGATATTCGGCGCGCTGGAGCATCGCCTTGCTGGCGCGCATCAGGCGCAGCGTGTCGAGCGTCACATCCTTGGTCATGCCCGGCTGCTGCAACAGCACGAACAGCGTCTGCCGCCACACCTCGGGCGCGCTATAGTCGCGGAGGCGGAGCGCCAGCATCTCATTGGCCTCGGCGTCGCGCTTCGCGGCCTGGAGCGCCTTGATCGGCCGCACGTAAAGCTCGTCCGACGGCTGCTGTCCGGCGGCACGGGCGGCCTCGATCGTCGCCTTGGCGGTCGCGACGCCCTGATCGACCTGTCCGGCGTTCAGATAGCTGTCCATCAGCAGCAGGCCGAGTTGCGGCTCGGTCGAACCCGCGGCGCGGGCGGCCTCGAGCCGCTGGACGGCCTTCGGATAATCCTTTGCGCCATAGGCGAAGTTGCCGGCGAAGAAATTATAGGCGGCAAGGCTCTCGGGCGGGGTGATGCCCGAATCGAGCATCGCGTCGAGCCCCTGCCGCTGGAGCGACTGGTCCTTGTTCAGGATGCCGAGCTGCAATTGATAATAGGCCAGCCAATAGCGATCCTCGGTCGTCGATGCGGTGCCCTGCCCCTCGGTCAGCGCCGCCTGCAGCGCGGCGGCGTCCTTGGCGGCGGCGGCATCCATCATCTTCTTGACCGACGGCGTGAAGCCCTTGCTCGCGGAAATGCTGGTCCCCTTCGTCTCCTTCTTCGGCTTTTCCTTGGCCGCGGCAGGAAGGGGGGCGGTCGTCATCAGCGCGCAGCCCAGGACAGCGGCGATCGCCGTTGCGGGCATCGAGCGGAAACGGTTGAACATCAAGATCTCTCCTCTGAATCGGTTGCCTGGCCGATGATCCCGGGCGTAGCGGGGGCAGGCCGCGGTTCGATAACGCGGCTAAACCCCCTGCGTTGCCAAGGCAAGACGCCAGCATCGATATTTGCAGTGGAGGACGGCGGCTGAACGGGGTTTGAACCCGGTCCACCGATCAGCCGACGCCGTCGATCGCGCCGTGGATACGCCGCAGCACGGCGGGGTCGCCAGGCACGCCGGCCATTGCCTCTTCGGCGAGCTCGATCAGGGGAACGATGCCGAAGGTCGCCGCCAGCCCCTTGAGCCGCAACGCGGCGACGTGCCAGTTGGCGTCGCAGCGGGCGCGGAGCATCAGGTCGGCAAGGTCGCGCGCGCTGCCGGTGAAGGCCTGGCGCAGATCCATCATCATCGCCGCGTCGTCGCCGACCGCGGCCATCAGGTACCGATCGAGGGGGCCGCTATCGAACGACATTCCACAGCCCTGTCATGCCATGGTTAAGTTTCCGTTTCATGGTCGCCATTTGCTGCTAAGATGGAGGGATGGCAGGGGAAAAGAAGATCGTAGGGTTGTGGCGGGATTCCACGGAAAATCCGGCAGGCGGCGCCGAAGCGCCGGCCGCGCCGGACGCCGCCGCCGCGCCCGATGCGGCGACGCCGCAGGACGAAGCGTCGGCCGAGCGCGACTGGCTCGACCGGTCGGCGCTGATCGACAGCGAGACGATGGACGAAACCTCCGATCATGAATCCGGCGCGCGCCGGCGCGACCGCTTCGTCCCCGCGCTGCTGTGGGCGACAGGCCTCGGCTGGACGATCTTCGCCGCGGCCGCCGCGACCGATGGTTTCGCGCGCGCGCCGGCTTTTACCGAATGGTCCGCGCTGATCGCCACCATCGCGATGCCGCTGGCGCTGCTCGGCATCTTGTGGATGGCCTGGCTTCGCTCGGGACGCTCCGAACAGGCGCGCTTCGCGCATGTCGCGGCCGAGCTGCGCGAGGAAAACCGGGCGCTCAACGATTCGATGCAGGCGCTGGCCCGGCATCTTGCCGACGCGCAGCAACAGCTTTCGGATCAGGCGCGCACCGTGCAGCAGCTCGGACTCGATACCGTCGCGCGGCTGCACGAAAGCAGCGACCGGCTGGCGAGCAACGCCTCGGTGATCGCCAATGCGCACGACCAGCTTGCCCGTTCAGGCGATGTCGCGATGCAGCGCATGGACGGACTGCTCGCGGGCCTGCCGCGAATCGACGATGTGGCGCAGCGGCTCGCGGTGAATTTCCGCGAAGCCGGCCTCGTCGCGCATCAGCAGGGCGCCAACCTCGAAGCGCGGCTTGCCGCGCTGAGCGAGGAAAGCGCCCATGCGGCGCAGGTCGGTGAAGCGGCCGCCGCCAGCCTTCACGAAACGATCGGCGCCTTGCAGGCACAAACGAAAGAGACCGAGGCGAAGCTGCTGTTGGCGTCGGTGCAGGTCACCGAAGCGCAGGACGCTGCCCTGGCCCGGATGACCGACGGAAGCGCGGCGGCGCAGACGGCGCTCGAGACGGCGGTCGGCGCGATGGGCGCGCGGATGGCCGAGACGTGGGACGGGTTCCGCGACAGGCTCGCCGCCGCCGGACAGCAGATGGACGAGCGCCTTTCGGCAGCCCGCGACGCCGGCGATGCGATGGGCGCGCAGCTCGCCGCACATGGCGAGGCCAGCGAGGCGCTGGCCGCGCGGGTCAAGGCGCATGTGACCGAGATCGGCCAGCAGCTCGAGGTGCTCGATATCAGCGTCTCGGCCAGCACGGGCGTGATCGGCCGCGCGATCGACGACACCAAGGGGCAGCTTGCGACCTTCATGGCCACGGTCGAAAGCGGCAACGGATCGGCGCACCAGCTTATCGCGCATGCCGAATCGCTGCTGCTCGCGCTCGACGCCGTCACGCGCGAACTTGACGAGACGCTGCCGCACGCCCTCGACCGCCTAGGGGCGCACGGCAAGACGACGCAGGCAACGCTGGCGCAGATGCGCCCGATGCTCGAAGCCTCCGAAATGGTGGCGCAGTCGACGCTGTCGCACGTCAACGCCGTCCAGTCGGCGCTCGCGACCACCGAGGAGCGGATGGCGAGCCAGGCCGAAAGCCAGGAAGCGCTCGCCGGACGGATCAACGCCGTGCTGGCGGAAGCCGACGATGCGCTCGCGCGGCTGCGCGCCGGCGCGGACGCGTTCGCCGAACAGGGCGGCGCCCGGATGACCGCAACGCTCGACGAGGTGCGGACCACCGCCGAAGCCGCGGCCGCCGATGCGCGCCGGACGCTCGACGCGCTCGTCGCCGGCGCCCGCGAAACGATGACTGCCACCGCGACGGGCGCAATCGATGCCGCATTCAAGACCGAGGTGATGCAACAGCTCTCCGCGATCGAGGAGGCTTCGGCCCGCGCGGTATCGGCGGCGAACGGCGCCGCCGACCGGCTGATGCGGCAGCTCATCACGATCATGGACACCAGCGCCAGCGTCGAGCAGCGCGCCGTCGAGGCCGAACAGGCGATTGCCGCCTCCGACCGCGATTCGCTCGCCAAACAGGTCGGCGTGCTGACCGAGGCGCTGAAATCGACCGCGATCGACGTCACCAAGATCCTGTCGACCGAGGTCAGCGACACGGCCTGGGACGCCTATCTGAAGGGCGACCGCGGCGTCTTCGCCCGGCGCGCGGTCAAGCTGGTCGAGAATAGCGAAGCGAAGGAAATCCTGCGCCTTTACCAGAATGACGACGGGTTCCACGCCGCGGTGAACCAGTTCATCCACGATTTCGAGGCGATGCTCCGCCTGCTGCTCGGCGCGCGCGACGGGTCGGCGATCAGCGTCACCTTGCTCTCGTCCGACATCGGCAAGCTCTATGTCGCGCTCGCGCAGGCGATCGACCGGCTACGGGGCTGAACTCGCGTCGTTTGGGTAATGGCGCGGCTCGAAGAGAGCGTGTGCTCCCGCGTAGGCGGGAGCCCAGAGCGGCTATAGCATCGAGCCTTAAATCTGACCCGTCGTCCCGTTCGTGTCGAGCGAAGTCGAGACACCCATCTGTGTGGCGCAAGGCCGATGAGTGTCTCGACTTCGCTCGACACGAACGGATAAGGGGCGTTGCAGGCTTATGGCACGCCGCTCTAGAGCGGTTTTCGACCGTTTTGAATCGCTGAGGGATTTCCCTCTGGTCTGATTTGTGATTCAGAATCTGTGCTGGTGAAGGAGGCCGGCATGGATGGGTCACGCTCTGTCGATGGATTTGCGCACGCGGCTTCTGGCGGCGATTGATGGCGGGCTGAGTTGCCGAGGAGCGGCGGCGCGCTTTGGGGTTGCGCCATCGACAGCCATTCGCTGGCAGGCGCAGCGTCTGGAAACCGGCAGCTTCGCTCCCAAGCCGCAAGGCGGCGACATGCGATCCCGCCGAGTGGAGGAGCGGGCGGTCGACATTCTGGCCTTGTGGGAGGCGCGCAAGGACATCTCGCTCGAAGAGCTGCGCATTGCCTTGTCCGAAGCGGGCCTGACAGTGTCAGTTGCCGGACTGCACCGCTTCTTCGCGCGGCGGGGCATGACGCGCAAAAAGACTGGGCATGCCATCGAGCAAGACCGCCCCGACGTCCTGAGGCAGCGCCACGACTGGTTCGAGAACCAGGTCGATCTGGAGCCGGAACGCCTAGTGTTCATCGACGAGACGTGGACCGCCACCAACATGACCCGCAGCCACGGCCGTTGCGCTAGAGGCGAGCGGTTGCGGATGGGATACCCGCATGGCCATCGCAAGACCACCACGCTCGTCGCGGGCCTCCGCATGAGCGGCATGGTCGCGCCGATGGTGCTGGACGGCCCGATCAACGGGGACTGGTTCGAAGCCTATGTTGCGCAGGTTCTCGTGCCGGAACTGCGGCCTGGGGACATCGTCATCATGGACAATCTCTCGAGCCACAAGCGACCTGCGGTCCGTGAGCGGATCGAGGCGGCAGGGGCAACGTTGCGCTTCCTGCCGCCCTATAGTCCCGACTTCAACCCGATCGAGAAGGCCTTTTCCCGCCTCAAGGCCATGCTCCGAAAAGCAGGCGAGCGCACCGTTAGCGGCCTGTGGGGCCTCATCGGCAGGCTCGTCGACATCTTCCAGCCCGCCGAATGTGCCAACTACTTCAGCTCGTGCGGCTATGATCCAGACTGATCGAAAACCGCTCTAAAGCCAAGTTTGGCGTTTTGCCGCTCTGGGTCCCCGCCTTCGCGGGGACACGGCATATTCACTTTATTTATTGAAAAGCGGTCTGCCGATCGCTGGAGCGCCTCGCGGGCGGCGCGTCAGGCGCGGCCCGCGATCACGTCGGGATCGACCCAGCCCTGCTTGTACGCGATGTAGAAGGCGAGGAAGATGGCGGCGCTCAGCATCGTCATCTGGGCCAGCACGCGCAGCGGCCGGAAATGCGCCGGCGCACCCGGTTCCTGCCCCCTGACCAGCGGCACGGCGTCGTCACCGGCCCGCCGCCCGTGAAACGGCAGCACGAAGAAAGCGCTGAAGATCCACAGCAGAAAATAAATGGCGACGGCCGAGGTCCACTTCATCGCGTCGTCTTCCCCATCACAGATCGACGACCAGCACGTCGACGATCGGCTTCTTTCCGGTCCAGTCGGTCGCTACGCGGCGCACGGCGAGGCGGATCGCTTCCCTGAGCGCATCCGGGCTTCGCGCCGGACCGGTCGCGGCCTGCTCGGCCGCGTCGTTCATTTCGTCGAGGAAGGCGTCGCGCTCATCCTCGACCGGCACGCCGCGATAATGGATGCGGTTGTCGGCGAAGCGCCCGCCGTTGAACACGACCGCGACCGAAATCTGGCCGTTGATCGCCAGCTTGCGCCGTTCGTTGATCGTCTCGCCATCGGCGGGCAGGATCACGTCGCCGTCGAGGATCAGCCGCCCCGCGCGCACGCGCTCGACGATCCGCGCCGGCCCCGGCGCGAGCCGCACGAGGTCGCCATTTTCCTGCACCAGCGCATCGGGGACGCCGCGTTCGCGCGCGAAACGCGCCTGTTCGTGCATATGGCGGATTTCGCCGTGCACCGGCACGATCAGCTTCGGCCGCAGCCAGCCATAAAGCGCCGCGAGTTCGGGCTGGCCGGGGTGGCCGCTGACATGGATATGCGCCTGTTTCTCGGTGACGGTCAGCACGTCCTTTGCCGCGAGCTGGTTCATGATCCGCCCGATGGCGATCTCGTTGCCCGGAATCTGCTTCGAGGAGAAGACGACCGTGTCGCCCGCTTCGAGCTTGATCTGATGACCGTCGCCCGCCATGCGCGCAAGCGCCGCGCGCGGCTCGCCCTGCCCGCCGGTCGCGACCACCATCAGCTTGTCGCGCGGCAGCCGCATCGCCTCGTCGAAATCGACGGTGGGCGGGAAATCCTTGAGATAGCCGACCGCCCGGGCGACGCCGAGGATGCGGTCGAGCGAGCGCCCCGCGACGCACAGGCTGCGCCCCGTCGCCCGCGCGACATCGCCCAGCGTCTTGAGTCGCGCGGCGTTGGACGCGAAGGTCGTGACGACGACGCGGCCGCGCGCCGAACCCACCGCTTCGAGCAGGCCGTCGTGCAACGCGCCTTCGCTTCCCGACGCCTGCGCATTGAAGACGTTGGTCGAATCGCAGACGAGCACGTCGACGCCCTCGTCGCCGACCGCGGTCAGCGCGGCGGCGCTCGACGGCGTGCCGAGCACCGGATCGTCGTCGAGCTTCCAGTCGCCGGTGTGAAAGATGCGGCCGTAGGGCGTGTCGATCACCGCCGCGCTCATCTCGAGGATCGAATGCGCGAGGGGCATCAGGCGGATGCCGAAGGGGCCGAGTCGGAATTGCGCGTCGAGATCGACGGTGCGGATCTCGACCTCCTTCTCCAGCCCCTCCTCGGCCAGCTTGTGCGCGATCAGTCCGGCGGTGAAGCGATTGGCATAGAGCGGCACGCCGAGGTCGGCGGCGAGATAGGGAAGCGCGCCGATATGATCCTCGTGCCCGTGCGTCAGCACGATGCCGAGCAGGTCGGCCTTGCGATCTTCGATGAATTCGAGATCGGGCATGACGATGTCGATACCCGGATAATCGTGCGACCCGAAGGTCACGCCGAGGTCGAGCATGATCCACTTGCCGTCGCAGCCATAAAGGTTGGCGTTCATGCCGATCTCGCCCGATCCGCCGAGCGCGACGAAGAGCAGTTCCTTGCCGGGGGTCGTCATGCGTCCTGTCCTCGCTGGTGATAGAGGTGCATCAGGCCGTTCAGCGTCAGGTCGGGCTCGATATGGTCGAACAGATGCGCGTGCTGTTCGAACAGCGGCGCGAGTCCGCCGGTCGCGATGACGGTCATCGGCGCGCCGACCTCCGCCTTCATGCGCGCGATCAGGCCTTCGATCATCGCGACATAGCCCCAATAGACGCCGATCAGCATCTGGCTTTCGGTCGTGCGGCCGATGACGCTGGCGCTGGCCGGCGCCTCGATCGCGATGCGCGGCAGCTTGGCCGCCGCGGCGACCAGCGCCTCCAGCGACAGGTTGACGCCGGGCGCGATGATTCCGCCCATATAGGCGCCCTCCGGCCCGATATGATCGAAGGTGGTCGCGGTACCGAAGCTGACGACCAGCTTGTCCCGCCGCGGTGCGATGGCCTGCGCCGCGATGGCATTGCAGGCGCGGTCGGCCCCGACCGATTGCGGCTCGTCGACTCTGAGCGCGATGCCCCAGCTCACCGGATCGCGCCCGGCGATCAGCGCTTCGACCCCGAAATATTTCTGCGCGAGCAGGCGCAGATTATGCAACGCGCGCGGCACGACGGTCGAGATGATGACCGCGTCGATGGCGCGCCGGTCGCGCCCCTCGATGCGCAGCAACTGGTCGAGCCAGACCATATATTCGTCGGCGGTGCGGCGGTCGTCGGTCGCGATCCGCCAGCGCGCGAGCGGCTGCCCCGCCGCGCCGTCGTACAGCGCGAACTTGGCGTTGGTGTTGCCGACGTCGATTGCGAGCAGCATCGCTTACTCCCCTTCCCTGACCGGGCGGCGAAGCTCGACATCGCCCGCATGGATCAGCATGACCGTCCCGTCCGCGCCGCGCAAGCGCAGCGCCCCGTCGGGCGCGAGGCCGTCGAACGTCCCGTCGATGCCCTGTTCCGACACATGGAGCGGCGTTCCGACCGGATGGCCGAGCGGCAGCCAGGCGCGCACGATGCTGGGGACGCCTTCCTGTCGCCACGTCCACAACGCGTCCATCAGCGCCACCGCCAGCGCGTCGGCAAACCGGTCGCGGTCGATGGCGACGCCGCGGCTTGCAAAGGAAAAGGTCGGGCGATCCGGCAGATCGGGCGCGACGGCCAGATTGACGCCGATGCCGATCACCACGGTATCGCCCGCCCTTTCGAGCAGGATTCCCGAACATTTCGCGCCGTCGACGAGCAGGTCGTTCGGCCATTTGACCTGGATCGGAATCTGCGGCGCAAAGGCCGCGAGGGCCCGCGCCAGCGCGACCGCTGCGACCAGCGCCAACGTCGAGGCCGGCGGATCGGCGGCGGTCAGCCGCACCACGGTCGAGCCCATGAAATTGCCGAGCCCGTCGCCCCATGGCCGGCCGAGCCGCCCGTGTCCGGCGGTCTGGCGATCGGCGACCAGCCAATGGCCTTCGCCGACATGCTCGCCGCCTGCCAGCCGCGCCAGCAGGTCGGCATTGGTCGAACCTGTCTGCGCGATCCGCTCGATCGGCGGGATCAGAACAGCACCGATGCGGCGCCCGCCGCGGCCACCGCCAGCATCGGGATGAACAGATAGCCGATCACCGACAGCCACAGCGCGCTGACGCCGATCACCGCGCCCTCGATCCGCGATCCGTCGTTGCGGATCACCGCATCGGCCTCGTCGTCGAAGAACATCGTCTTGACGATCGCAATATAATAGAAGGCGCCGATCACCGACACGACCACCCCGGCCACCGCCAGCGGGACGAGCCCGGCGTTCACCGCGGCCTCGAACACCAGATACTTCGGCCAGAATCCGAACAGCGGCGGGATCGCAGCGAGGCTGAACAGGAACACCGCCATCGCCGCGGCGAGCCCCGGCTGGCGCTTCGACAGGCCGGCGTAGGCGGGAATGCTTTCCACCATGCGCCCATCGGCGTCGCGAAGCTGCATCACGAACAGGAACGCCCCGATCGTGGTGACGACATAGACGAGCAGATAGGTCAGCACCGCCTCGACCCCCTGCTGCGTCCCGGCGGCGAGGCCGATCAGCATGAAGCCGACGTTGTTGATCGACGAATAGGCAAGCAGGCGCTTGATATTCTTCTGCCCGATCGCGCCGACCGCGCCGAGGATGATCGAAGCGAGCGACAGGAAGATGATGATCTGCTGCCACGCGGCGAGCGCCGGGCCGGCCGATCCCATCGCGTCGATCACGACGCGCACGAGCAGCGCCATCGCCGCCACCTTGGGTGCGCTGGCGAACAGCGTCGTCACCGGGGTCGGCGCGCCTTCGTAGACGTCGGGCGTCCACATGTGGAACGGCACGGCGCTGATCTTGAACGCGAGGCCCGCGATCACGAAGACGATACCGAACAGCAGCCCGATGTTGATCCCGTCGCCCATCGCGCGCGCGATGCCGGCGAAATCGGTCGTGCCCGAGAAGCCGTAAAGCAGCGAGATGCCGAACAGCAGGAAGCCCGACGCCAGCGCGCCGAGGACGAAATATTTGAGCCCCGCCTCGCTCGACCGGTCGTCGCCGCGCATGAAGCTGGCGAGCACATAGGAGCCGAGGCTGTTGAGTTCGAGCCCGATATAGAGCGTCATCAGGTCGCGCGACGCGGCCATGATCCCCATGCCGAGCGTCGCGAAGACGATCAGCGCCGAATATTCGGCGCGCATGCCTTCGCCGAAATAGCGCGGCGCGATCGCGATGCAGACGAAGCTCGCGGCATAGATGATCAGCTTGGCGAAACCGCCGAAATCGTCGACCGCGAGGGTTCCCGAAAAGACCGAGGCCTGGGTCCCGAACAGCGCCACCACAGCAGCCGCGCCGGCAGCCAGCGTCAGCAGCGACGCAAGCTGGTAGAGCCCGACCCGGCGGTCGCCGCCGAACGTACCGAGCAGCAGCGTGACCAGCCCGCCGATCGTCAGGATCAGCTCGGGCCAGATGAGAGCGAGATCGGCGGTCATTGCACGCCTCCCGCATGGTGTGCGTCGCCCGTTGCGGCGGCTTTCGGCTTGGCGGCGGCAAGCTGCGCGTCGCCCGCGGGCTTGGTCGGGGCCAGCCGCGCGACCACCGTCGTCACGTCACCACGCATCGGCGCGAGGAAGCTTTCGGGATAGACGCCCATCCATAGCGTCACCGCGGCCAGCGGCACGAAGATCGCCCATTCGCGCGGATTGAGGTCGGGCATCGCCTTCACATCGTCCTTGGTCAGTTCGCCGAACACGACGCGGCGGTAGAGGTAAAGCATATAGGCGGCGCCGAGGATGATGCCCGTGGTGCACGCCAGCGCGGCCCAGCTCGACGCCTCATAGAGGCCGGCAAGGCTCAGGAATTCGCCGACGAAGCCGCTGGTCCCCGGCAGGCCGATCGACGCCATGGTGAACAGCAGGAAGAACAGCGCATAGGCCGGCATGTTCACCGCAAGCCCGCCGTAGCGGTCGATCTCGCGCGTGTGCAGCCGGTCATAGATGACACCGACGCAGAAGAAGAGCGCGGCCGACACGACGCCGTGGCTGAGCATGACGATCAGCGCGCCCTCGATCCCCTGCTGGTTGAAGGCGTAGAGGCCAGCGGTGACGATCGCCATGTGCGCGACCGACGAATAGGCGATCAGCTTCTTCATGTCGCTCTGCACCAGCGCGACGAGGCTGGTGTAGATCACCGCGACCATCGACAGCCCGAAGATCAGCCACATGAACTGTGCCGAGGCGTCGGGGAACATCGGCATCATGAAGCGCAGGAAGCCATAGCTGCCCATCTTCAGCAGCACGCCCGCCAGGATCATCGACCCCGCCGTCGGTGCCTGGACGTGCGCGTCGGGCAACCAGGTGTGAACCGGCCACATCGGCATCTTGACCGCCATGCTGGCGAAGAAGGCGAGCCACAGCCAGGTCTGCATCTCCGGCGGGAAGTCGTAGTTGAGCAGCACCGGGATTTCGGTCGTCCCCGCCTCGCGGATCATCGCGATCATCGCGAGCAGCATCAGCACCGACCCGAGCAGCGTGTAGAGGAAGAATTTGTAAGCCGCGTAACGGCGGTTCGCTCCGCCCCAGATGCCGATGATCAGATACATCGGGATCAGCACGCCTTCGAAGAAGATGTAGAAGAGCAGCAGGTCCTGCGCCACGAAGACGCCGATCATGATCACTTCCATGATCAGGAACATCGCCATGTAGAGCCCGACGCGCTCCTTGACCGATTCCCAGCTCGCGAGGATGCACAGCGGCATCAGGAAAGCGCTGAGCACGACCAGCATCATCGCGACGCCATCGACGCCGAGCGCCCACTGGAAGCGGCCGAACAGGTCGGCGCGTTCGACGAACTGCCACTGCGCGCCGCCGATGTCGAACTGCGTCCACATCAGCACCGCGAGCGCGAAGTCGAGCAGCGTCGCCGCGAGCGCGACCTGGCGTGCAGGCCGCGCCTCCAGGAACAGGCAGAGGATGGCGGCGACCATGGGGATCGCCAGCATCAGCGACAGGATGGGAAGCCCGCTCACAGGAAATTCACCATGGCCCAGCTGGCGAGGCCGACAAGACCGAGCAGCATCACGAACGCATATCCATAAACATAACCCGATTGCAGCCGGACCGCGAGCCGCGTGCCCCCCTCGACGAGCGCCGCGGCGCCATCGGGACCGAAGCGGTCGATGGTGCCCTCATCTCCCCCCTTCCAGAAGAAGCGGCCGATCGCGAAGGCGGGCTTCACGAACAGGATGTCGTAAAGCTCGTCGAAATACCATTTGTTGTACAGGAAGCGGTGCAGCAGCTTGAACTGCGCGACGAACTTCTCCGGCAGGCTGGTGTCGCGGATATAGCTGTTCCACGCGAGGAACAGGCCGATCGCCATGACCGTGAACGGCATCCACTTGACCCACAGCGGCACCTCGTGCGCGGCGTGCATCAGATGCTCGTCGAAGAACAGGCTGCCCTTCCAGAAGGCCGCGCCTTCCTCCGGATAGATGAACTGGTGGTGGAAGAGGATGCCGGCGAACACCGCGCCGAGCGACAGCACCACCAGCGGGATCAGCATCGACAGCGGGCTTTCGTGCGGATGATAGCCCGCGGTGCCGTCGCCGTGCGCTTCATGATGATGCGCGTGATCGTCGTGGCCGTAGCCATGATCGTCGTGCACCGCGTGCTGGATATGCTCGCTCTGCTCCCAGCGCGGCTTGCCGTGAAAGGTCAGGAAGACGAGCCGCCACGAATAGAAGCTGGTGAGCAACGCGGCGAAGATGCCGACCCAGAAGGCGATGACGCCACCGCCGCCCGACGCGAAGGCCGCCTCGAGGATGCCGTCCTTCGAATAGAAGCCGGCGAAGCCCGCGACGCCCGCGATCCCGACGCCGGTGATCGCCAGCGTCCCCGCCATCATCGCCCAATAGGTGAGCGGGATATGCTTACGGAGCGCGCCGTAATAGCGCATGTCCTGTTCATGGTGCATCGCGTGGATGACGCTGCCCGCGCCCAGGAACAGCAGCGCCTTGAAGAAGGCGTGCGTGAACAGGTGGAACATCGCCGCGCCATAGGCACCGACGCCCGCCGCGAAGAACATGTAGCCGAGCTGCGAACAGGTCGAATAGGCGATGACGCGCTTGATGTCCCATTGCGTCGTGCCGACCGTCGCGGCGAACAGGCAGGTCGCGGCGCCGACGAAGGTCACGACGCCGAGCGCGACCGGCGCCGCCTCGAACATCGGCGACAGGCGGCACACCATGAACACGCCCGCCGTTACCATCGTCGCGGCGTGGATCAGCGCCGACACCGGGGTCGGGCCCTCCATCGCGTCGGGAAGCCAAGTGTGCAGCCCGAGCTGCGCCGACTTGCCCATCGCGCCGATGAACAGCAGCAGGCAGAGCACGGTCATCGTGTCGAGCCGCATGCCGAGGAAACCGATCGTCGTGCCCGCCATGCCCGGCGCGGCGTCGAGGATCGCGGGGATCGACACGGTGCCGAACACCAGGAAGGTGCCGAAGATGCCGAGCATGAAACCGAGGTCGCCGACGCGGTTGACGACGAACGCCTTGATCGCCGCGGCGTTGGCGCTCGGCTTCTTGTGCCAGAAGCCGATCAGCAGATAGGAGGCGAGACCGACGCCCTCCCAGCCGAAGAACATCTGGACGAGGTTGTTCGCGGTCACCAGCATCAGCATCGCGAAGGTGAACAGCGACAGATAGGCGAAGAAGCGCGGCTGGTCCGGGTCCTCGGCCATATAGCCCCAGCTGTAAAGATGGACGAGCGCCGACACCGTCGTCACCACCACCAGCATCACCGCGGTCAGCGTGTCGACGCGCAATTCCCAGTTGAACTGGAGCGCGCCCGACTGGACCCAGTGCAGCACCGGCGTCACGCTCGCCTCGCCCGTTCCCGCGACGAAGGAGAGGAAGATCGGCCAGCTGAGCACGCAGCTCGCGAACAGCGCGCCCGTCGTGATGATTTTCGACGGCACATTGCCGATCACGCGCTGGCCCAGCCCTGCGACGAGAGCCGCGAGCAGCGGCAGGAAAACGATAGCCTGGATCACCGGCTTACCCCTTCATCCGGTTGGCATCGTCGACGGCAATGGTGCCGCGGCCGCGGAAATAGATGACGATGATCGCGAGCCCGATCGCGGCTTCGCCCGCGGCGACGGTCAGCACGAACATCGCGAAGACCTGCCCGACCAGATCGCCGAGCGCGGCGCTGAACGCGACGAGATTGATGTTCACCGCGAGCAGGATCAGTTCGATCGCCATCAGGATGACGATGATGTTCTTGCGGTTGATGAAGATGCCGAGCACGCCGAGCGTGAACAGCACCGCCGAAACGGCAAGATAATGGCCGACCGAAATCACAGTTCCATCCCCTGCCCGACGCCCGGATCGACCAGCCGCGTCGCTTCCCACGGGCGGCGGCGGTTCTGCGCGGCGATGTTCTGGTTGCGCGTGCCGCCGCGCCGGCGATGCGTCAGCGCGATCGCGCCGACCATCGCGACGAGCAGGATCAGGCCCGCCGCCTCGAACAGGAAGATGTAGCGCGTGTAGAGCAGTTCGCCGATCTGCTGGATATTGCTTGTATCGCTTGCGATCGGCGCGGCGCGATTGGCGAGGTCGATCCCGCCCGCGCTCCATGCCCCGACGGCAAAGACCAGTTCGGCGGCGAGGATGATCGCGACGAGCGCGCCCAGCGGCAGATAGCGCACGAAACCGGCGCGCAGTTCGGCGAAATCGATGTCGAGCATCATCACGACGAACAGGAACAGCACCGCGACCGCGCCGACATAGACGATGACGAGCAGCATCGCGATGAACTCGGCCCCCGCGAGCAGCATCAGTCCTGCCGCGTTGAAGAAGGCGAGGATCAGCCACATGACGCTGTGGACCGGGTTGCGCGCGAGGATCACCATCGCGGCCGCGGCGATGGTGACGGTTGCGAAGAGATAGAAGGCGATGAGCTGAATCATGTCCGCGCGCCCTTACCGATAGGGCGCGTCGGCGGCAAGATTGGCCGCGATCGCGCGCTCCCATTTGTCGCCGTTGGCGAGCAGCTTGGCCTTGTCATAGAGCAGTTCCTCGCGCGTTTCGGTCGCGAATTCGAAGTTCGGCCCCTCGACGATCGCATCGACCGGGCAGGCTTCCTGGCAGAAACCGCAATAGATGCACTTGGTCATATCGATGTCGTAGCGCGTCGTGCGGCGCGACCCGTCGTCGCGCGGTTCTGCCTCGATCGTGATCGCCTGCGCCGGGCAGACCGCTTCGCACAGCTTGCACGCGATGCAGCGCTCTTCGCCGTTCGGATAGCGGCGCAACGCATGCTCGCCGCGGAACCGGGGCGACAGCGGATTCTTCTCGAAGGGATAGTTGATCGTCGCCTTCGGCTTGAAGAAATATTTGAGCGTCAGCCAGTGCGCCTGCACGAACTCCCACAGGGTGAAGGTTCTGACGAGATGGGCGATGTTACTCATGAATACCTCGTCAGCATCAGATAGCCGGACACCAGGAACACCCAGAAGAGCGAGATCGGCAGGAAGACCTTCCAGCCCAGCCGCATGAGCTGGTCGTAGCGGTAACGCGGGACGGTCGCCTTCACCCAGGAAAAGACGAAGAAGAAGAAGAAGATCTTCGCGAACAGCCAGATCCAGCCGGGCACGGCATAGAGCGGCGCCCAGTCGATCGGCGGCAGCCAGCCACCCCAGAACAGGATCGCGTTGAGCGCGCACATCAGCAGCACATTCGCATATTCTCCGAGCCAGAACAGCGCGAAGCTCATCGACGAATATTCGGTCTGATAGCCCGCGACGAGCTCGCTTTCGGCCTCGGTCAGGTCGAACGGCGTGCGCGCGGTCTCGGCCAGCGACGAGATGAAGAACAGCACCGCGAGCGGGAAGAGCAGCAGGTTGAAGCCGAAGGCGTTGACCAGCCCAAGCCCGTGCCCCTGCTGCGCCTTGACGATCTCATTGAGGTTGAAGCTGTCGGCGAACAGCACGACGCCGATCAGGATGAAACCGATCGACACTTCATAGGAAATCATCTGCGCCGACGCGCGAAGCGCGGAAAAGAAGGGGTATTTGGAGTTCGACGACCAGCCCGACAGGATGACGCCATAGACGCCGAGCGACGAGATGGCGAGGATGTAGAGCAGCCCGATATTGATGTCGGCGAGCACCGCGCCCGAATTGAACGGGATCACCGCCCACGCCATCAGCGCCACCGTGAAGGTGATGATCGGCGCGATCAGGAACAGGCCGCGGTTGGCGCCCGACGGGATGATCGTTTCCTGGAGGAACACCTTGAGTCCGTCGGCGAAGCTCTGGAGCAGGCCGAAAGGTCCGACGACGTTCGGCCCGCGCCGCAGCGCCATCGCCGCCCAGATCTTGCGGTCGGCATAGATGATCATCGCCACCGCGAGCATCAGCGGCAGCGCGATCAGCAGGATGCCGCAGATGGTGGCAAGCCCCCACGCCCATTCGTAGGACAGGCCGAGATTCTGGAAAAACTCGGTCATTCTGCCGCCTCCGCAAAATCGACGCCGTGGAGCAGTTCGTCCGAGCAGCGCTGCATCGTCGGCGAGGCGCGGCAGATGGCGTTGGTCAGGTAGAAATCCTTGATCGGCGACGGAATTTCGCGCGCCTCGGGCTTGGCGGGCAGCTTGGGTAAGTCATTAAAGTCTTCTGGCCAGCCGTAATCGACCAGCCCTTCGATACCCAGTTCCGGCACCGCCGCAATCATCGCCGCGCGGCACTCGTCAAAGCTGTCGAAGCCGACCGAAACGCCCAGCGCGTCGGCGAGGGCGCGGAAGATGCTCCAGTCCTCGCGCGCGTCGCCGGGCGCGAACACCGCCTTGTCGCTGCGCTGGACGCGGCCCTCGGTGTTGACCGTGGTGAAATCCTTCTCGGTCCACGCCGCGGCGGGCAGGATGACGTCGGCGGCGTGCGCGCCCTTGTCGCCGTGATGGCCGACATAGACCTTCAGCGTTCCATCGAACGCCGCGAAATCGACGTCGTCGGCGCCAAGGAAGAAGGCCAGCTTCGGCTTGGCCGCGATCACGTCGTTGATGCCGCCCGGCTGCGAATAGCCGAGCATCAGCGCGCCCATGCGCGCGGCGGAGAAATGGACGACGTTGAAGCCGTTCCAGCCGTCCCTGACCGCGTTCACGCTCCTGGCGAGTGCGAGGCCGGCGCCGTGGACGCCGGGCACCGACAGCGCGCCGCCGCCGAATATGAGCATCGGCCGCTCGGCGCCCTTCAGCGCATCGAGCGCCGCCTTGGGCAGCTTCGCGACGAGCGAGGCGTCGTTGCCAAGCCATTCGACCTTGTAGGTCAGGTCGATCTCGGGCCCGATGCCGAACACCTTCGCGCCCTTCTTGTACACCGCCTTGCGGACGCGCGTATTGATGAGCGGCGCTTCCCAGCGCAGGTTGGTGCCGACGAGCAGGATCACGTCGGCATTCTCCGCCTCGGCGATCGTCGTGTTGAAATTGACCGCCGACAGGCTGGTGACGTCATAGGCAAGCCCGGTCTGGCGCCCCTCGAACAGATGGCCGCCGAGCGCGGTCACCAGCGCCTTCGCCGCGAACATCGTCTCGCAGTCGGCCATGTCGCCCGCGATTGCCGCGACCGAAGCACCGGCATTCGCGGCCCTGATCGCCTCGAACGCCTCGGCCCAGCTCGCCTCGACGAGCTGGCCGTCCTTGCGGACATAGGGACGGTCCAGGCGGCGACGGATCAGGCCGTCGACATGGTGGCGCGTCTTGTCGCTCGCCCATTCCTCGTTCACGTCGTCGTTGACGCGCGGCAGCACGCGCAGCACCTGTCGCCCGCGGCTGTCGATGCGGACGTTGGTGCCGACAGCATCGCTCATGTCGATGCCGAGCGTCTTGGTCAGCTCCCACGGCCGCGCCTCGAACGCATAGGGCTTGCTGGTCAGCGCGCCGACCGGGCAGAGATCGACGACGTTGCCCGAAAGCTCGCTCGCGACCGCACGCTCCAGATAGGAGGTGATCTGCATATTCTCGCCGCGATAGAGGGCGCCGATATCCTCGACCCCCGCGACCTCTTCCGCGAAACGGACGCAGCGCGTGCACTGGATGCAGCGGGTCATGATCGTCTTGACGATCGGCCCCATATATTTCTCGGTCACCGCGCGCTTGTTCTCGTGAAAGCGCGATCCGCCGCGGCCGTAGGCGACCGCCTGATCCTGCAGGTCGCATTCGCCGCCCTGGTCGCAGATCGGGCAGTCGAGCGGATGGTTGATGAGCAGGAACTCCATCACCCCTTCGCGCGCCTTCTTGACCATCGGGCTGTCGGTGCGGATGATCT
Source organism: Sphingopyxis sp. 550B (assembly GCF_057401805.1). Taxonomy (NCBI): domain Bacteria; kingdom Pseudomonadati; phylum Pseudomonadota; class Alphaproteobacteria; order Sphingomonadales; family Sphingopyxidaceae; genus Sphingopyxis; species Sphingopyxis sp. 550B. The sequence continues at coordinate 2,972,577 of NZ_CM171610.1, forward strand.
GCCCGTCGGATGCGGGCAGCGCGCACGATGCCTGCGGCTTCGGCGGCCCCGGCGACACCTCGACCAGGCACATGCGGCAATTGCCGGCGATCGACAGCCGCTCATGATAGCAGAAGCGCGGGATTTCCTTCCCCGCCATCTCGCACGCCTGCAGGACCGTCGCGCCCTGTGGAACATCGAGTTCGATGCCGTCTACGGTTACTTTAGGCATTATTCCGCGGCCTCCATCATGCCGCCATTTTCGCGGATACGGCGCTCCAGTTCGGGGCGGAAATGGCGGATCAGGCCCTGGATCGGCCACGCCGCCGCGTCGCCCAGCGCGCAGATGGTGTGGCCTTCGACCTGCTTGGTCACGTCGAACAGCGTGTCGATCTCATCGATCGTCGCGTCGCCGGTGCGCAGGCGTTCCATCACGCGCCACATCCAGCCGGTGCCCTCGCGGCACGGGGTGCACTGGCCGCAGCTTTCGTGCTTGTAGAAATAGCTGATGCGGCTGATCGCCTGGACGACGTCGGTCGACTTGTCCATCACGATCGCGGCGGCGGTGCCGAGGCCCGACCCGAGCGCCTTCAGCCCGTCGAAATCCATCGGCGCGTCCATGATCTCGGCCGCCGGGACCAGCGGCACCGACGATCCGCCGGGGATCACCGCGAGCAGATTGTCCCAGCCGCCGCGGATGCCGCCGCAATGTTTTTCGATCAGTTCGCGGAAGGTGATGCCCATCTCTTCCTCGACCACGCACGGCCGCTCGACATGGCCGCTGATCTGGAAAAGCTTGGTGCCCTTGTTGTTTTCGCGCCCGAAGCTCGCGAACCACGCCGCGCCGCGGCGCAGGATCGTCGGCACGACCGCGATGCTCTCGACATTGTTGACCGTCGTCGGACAGCCATAGAGGCCCGCGCCCGCCGGGAACGGCGGTTTCAGGCGCGGCTGCCCCTTCTTGCCTTCGAGGCTTTCGATCATCGCGGTTTCTTCGCCGCAGATATAGGCGCCGGCGCCGCGGTGGACGAAGACGTCGAAGTCGTAGCCCGATTTCGCGGCATTCTTGCCGAGCAGGCCGGCGTCATACGCCTCCTGCACCGCGGCGAAGAGCGTTTCGGCCTCGCGGATGAACTCGCCGCGAATGTAGATATAGGCCGCGCGCGCGCGCATCGCATAGCCGGCGATCAGCGCGCCCTCGATCAGCTTGTGCGGATCGTGGCGGATGATCTCGCGGTCCTTGCACGACCCCGGCTCGGATTCGTCGGCGTTGATGACGAGGAAGCTCGGACGATCCTCGCGCGGCTCCTTGGGCATGAACGACCATTTGAGCCCCGTGGGGAAGCCCGCGCCGCCGCGTCCGCGCAGGCCCGACGCCTTGACCTCCTCGATGATCGCGTCCTGGCCGCGCTTCAGCAGATCCTTGGTCTTGTCCCAATCCCCGCGCGCCTGCGCGGCCTTCAGGTTCCACGGCTGGAACCCGTAGAGGTTGGTAAAGATGCGATCCTTGTCGGCGAGGCTCATGCGTCCCCTCCTGCCGCATCGTCACCCCGGACTTGATCCGGGGTCCATTCGGCGCTCACGCCAATGGACGAAGGAAGAATGGATGCCGGATCAAGTCCGGCATGACGAAGGAAAAGGGTGTCGGCTCTCATCCTCACCACTCCTTCCGGTAATCGTGGTTCGCCGACACCATTTCGGTCAGCGTCGTCGGGCCGCCCTCGGGATCGCTGGTGTGGCGCTTCGGGTTCTGCGTCCCGGTCTTCGGCTGATTGCCCGCCGCCAGATCGTCGAGGATGCGGGTCATGCTGTCGTAGTCGAGGTCTTCATAATTATCGTCGTTGATCTGGACCATCGGCGCGTTGGTGCAATTGCCCATGCACTCGACCTCGGTCAGCGTGAACAGGCCGTCGGGGGTGGTCTTTCCCTTGACCATGCCGCGGTTCTTGCACGCCGCCATGACATCGTCCGACCCGCGCAGCATGCACGGAGTCGTCCCGCAGACCTGCACATGATAGCGGCCGACCGGCGCGAGATTGTACATGGTATAGAAGGTCGCGACCTCGTAGGCGCGGATATAGGGCATATCGAGCTGCGCGGCGACATATTCGATCACCGGTATCGGCAGCCAGCCCTGCGTGTTTGTCGCTGCCCCCACCTGCCGCTGCGCGAGGTCGAGCAGCGGCATCACCGCCGAGCGCTGCCGTCCCGCGGGGTAGCGCGCGATGATGACCTTCGCCTGTTCGGCATTTTCGGGCGTCCACGCGAAATCGCCCCAGCGCGCGCGGACTTCGGCTTCGTCGGGGATGTTGGGTGCGTCAGCCATTAGCGGTCACACTCTCCGAAAACGACGTCGATGGCGCCGATGATTGCAGTCGTGTCGGCGAGCATGTGGCCCTTGGTCATCATGTCCATCGCCTGAAGGTGGCTGAACGCCGTCGGGCGGATCTTGCAGCGGTACGGCTTGTTGCTGCCGTCGCTGACCAGATAGACGCCGAATTCGCCCTTCGGGCTTTCGGTCGCCACGTAAACCTCGCCCGCGGGGACGTGGAAGCCCTCGGTGTAGAGCTTGAAGTGATGGATCAGCGATTCCATCGAGCTCTTCATCTCGGCGCGCTTCGGCGGCACGACCTTGCGGTCGAGGCTGGCGACCGGGCCGCTCGGCATGTCGCGCAGGCACTGCTTGATGATGCGCGCCGACTGATAGACTTCCTGCACGCGGACCATGAAACGGTCGTAGCAGTCGCCGCGCGTGCCGACCGGAATGTCGAATTCCATCTGCGCATAGGCGTCATAGGGCTGGCTCTTGCGGATATCCCACGGAATGCCGCTGCCGCGGATCATCGGGCCCGAGAAACCCCATGCCAGCGCGTCTTCCTTGCTCACCGTCGCGATATCGACGTTGCGCTGCTTGAAGATGCGGTTGTCGATGACGAGGCTCATCGCATCGCCAAACAGCTTCGGCAGGCGCGTCTCGCACCATTCGCCGATGTCGACGAGCAGCTTTTCGGGCGCATCCTGATGCACGCCGCCGGGGCGGAACCACGCCGAGTGCATGCGCGCGCCCGACGCGCGTTCGAAGAAGTTCAGGCAATCCTCGCGCAGTTCGAACACCCACAGGTTCGGGGTCATCGCGCCGACGTCCATCACGTGCGACCCGATGTTGAGCATGTGGTTGCAGATGCGCGTCAGTTCGGCGAACAGCGTCCGCAGATATTGCGCGCGCGCCGGCACCTCCAGATCAAGGAGCTTCTCGATCGCGAGGACGTAGCTGTGCTCCATCCCCAGCGGCGAGCAATAGTCGAGCCGGTCGAAATAGGGCAGCGCCTGAAGATAGGTCTTGTATTCGATCAGCTTTTCGGTGCCGCGGTGGAGCAGGCCGACATGCGGATCGACGCGCTCGATGATCTCGCCGTCGAGCTCCATCACCAGCCGCAGCACGCCGTGCGCCGCAGGGTGCTGCGGGCCGAAGTTGATCGTGTAGTTCGTCACCGCCTGGTCGCCCGCCGTGTCCGCGGTGTCGACCGGATAGCCTTCGAACATGTCGCTGCCGTGATGCCGGACCGTGGGAGAATCGGTCATGCGTCACCTCCTTTGGGCTTGCGCGGCGCGCGCGGCTTGGCCGGAGCCTTCGCCTTCGCGGGGGCCTTCTCGGCCTTCGCGGTCGCGGGCGTCTTCGCCTTCGACGCGGGCTTGGCCTTGGCGCCGTCTTCGCTTGTCTTCGCGGCGGCGTCGTTCGCCTTGCTCCCCGCGCCCGTCTGCGTCGGCTTGTCGGTGGTCTTGGGAGTCGGCGGCGGCGCGGCCTTGGCCTCGTCGGCCTTCTTGACCTGGTCGGCAGTCATCGGGGTGGGCGCGCCCTTGCCCGGTGCCTCGCCCGTGCCGCCCGCCTTTTCGTCGCCCGGCAGGATATAGTCGGCGCCTTCCCACGGCGACATGAAGTCGAAGTTGCGGAAATCCTGCGCCAGCCGCACCGGTTCATAGACGACGCGCTTGTCCTCTTCCGAATAGCGCAGTTCGATATAGCCGGTGAGCGGGAAATCCTTGCGCTGCGGATGGCCCTGAAAGCCATAGTCGGTCAGGATGCGGCGCAGGTCGGGGTTGCCGCTGAACAGCACCCCGTACATGTCGAACACCTCGCGCTCGAGCCAGCCGGCCACCGGCCAGACGGGCACCACGGTCGGCACCGGCGTCACCTCGTCGGTGGTGACGCGGACGCGCAGGCGATGGTTCCGGGTGACGCTGAGCAGGTGATAGACGACCTCGAAGCGCTCCGGGCGGTCGGGATAGTCGACCCCGGCAATCTCCATGAGCTGCTGATATTCGAGCGCGTCGCGCAGCGTCACCATCACGCCGTCGACCGCGTCGCGGCGAACGGTGATGCTGTCCTCGCCGACGGCCTGGACATGCGCGAGCAGATCCTTGCCGAGCAGCTTCTTCAGCGCCTCGGCGAGGCCTTCGCGCGGCGCGATCAGGGGAGCGGGGCTGGACATCAGCGTTCGATCGTCCCGACGCGGCGGATCTTCCGCTGCAACTGCATCACGCCATAGAGCAGCGCCTCGGCGGTCGGCGGGCAGCCGGGGACGTAGATGTCCACCGGCACGATGCGGTCGCAGCCGCGCACCACCGAATAGCTGTAATGATAATAGCCGCCGCCGTTGGCGCAGCTTCCCATAGAGATGACATATTTGGGGTTCGACATCTGGTCGTAGACCCGGCGCAGCGCAGGCGCCATCTTGTTGCACAGCGTCCCGGCGACGATCATCACGTCCGACTGGCGCGGGCTGGCGCGCGGCGCGGCGCCGAAGCGCTCCATGTCATAGCGCGGCATGTTGACGTGGATCATCTCGACCGCGCAGCAGGCGAGCCCGAATGTCATCCACCACAGCGAGCCGGTGCGCGCCCAGCCGAACAGATCCTCGGTCGTGGTGACAAGAAAACCCTTGTCGCCGACTTCGGCGTTGAGGTCGTCGAAAAAGCCCTGGTCCGGGGCGGTGCCCGGCGCGACCGGCATCTGGCCGGGGGTCAGGATGGAGGTGTTGCTCATTCCCAGTCCAGAGCCCCTTTCTTCCACGCATAGACAAGGCCGATCGCGAGTTCGGCCAGGAATATCATCATCGTCGCCCAGCCGGCCCAGCCGATCTCCTTGAGGCTGACCGCCCACGGAAAGAGGAAGGCGGCTTCGAGATCGAAGATGATGAAGAGAATCGCGACGAGATAGAAACGCACGTCGAACTGGCTGCGCGCATCCTCGAATGCCGGAAAGCCGCATTCATACTCGCTGAGCTTCGCCGGATCGGGCTGATGGGCGCCGGTGAGCCGGGCGATTCCCATCGGCAGGAAGACGAAGGCAGCCGACAGCCCGACCGCGACGGCCAGGAAAATCAGAATCGGCAGATATTGCGTCAGGTCGACCATGAAGCACGCAGTCCTGTGTTCGTTTCTGGGTTGTTCGCCACCCGTTAGCGGGGCGCTTTAGGCCAGCGCGTCGCGCCTCGCAAGCGCTGCGGGCATGAAATTCCCAGCATGCTGTGATCCAGAGCATAAACGGCGCTGGCAAGGCGCGCCAGGGCTGTGATAGGCCGATGATGGGGGCCGGCCGACGGCCCGGATCGGGTCCGATTGCGAGATGGGAGCATATATGGGACGATTTCTTCTGCGGGGCGCCCTCGCCATGGCGACGATCGCCACGCTGGCGGCCGTTCCGGCCCACGCCGAACTGGTGAACGCGTCGAATCCGGCGACGATCAAGGCGATCGTCGAGTCGCAGGGCTGGCCCGCGACGCTGGTCAGCAAGCCGGGCGACGACCCCTATATCGAAAGCAACCGCAACGGGCTGAAATTCCTGGTCCTGTTCATGAACTGCACCGAAGGCCGGAACTGCAAGACGCTGCAATATTACATGGGATTCAGCGACGCCAAGCAGGTGCCGCTCGAAAAGTTCAACCAGTGGAACAAGGAAAAGCGCTTCGCCCGCGCCTATCGCGACGACGAGGGCGATCCGGTGCTCGAAATGGATGTCGACGTCGATTTCAACGGCATCCCGCGCGAGAATATCGGCGAGACCTTCAACACCTGGTCCTCGCTGATGGACACGTTCCGCGAATTCATCTTCGAAGACTGAGCGCCGGGCGCCGACAGGTGATTGTTCCCCGGCGAAGGCCGGGGTCCATGCGGAGCCGCGCCATGCCATCCGGGCCCCGGCTTTCGCCGGGGAACAAGCTCTTACTTGCCTGAACGATATATACGCCAAACAAGTCCAGAGTGACTCAAGGTTGAAAGCCGGTCGTCTGCCCCGTGCTTTCTTCTCAGGCGCCGCGCAAGGCGCCGGCGACGAGCTTTTGCAGCTTCGAATGCACCGCCGCGCTGCCGGCGACGAATTCGCGGCGCTCGATCGTGCGGTCGCCGCCGCGGAAGTCACTGACGAATCCGCCCGCCTCACGCACCAGCAGCATTCCCGCCGCGACGTCCCAGATCGCGAGGTCGCTTTCCCAGAAACCGTCGAAGCGGCCCGCCGCGACCCACGCGAGGTCGAGGGACGCCGCACCGAAGCGGCGGATGCCGGCAACCTCGGGCGCGACGACGCCGAAGACGCGGCCCCACTGCGCCATGTCGCCATGGCCCATATAGGGGATGCCGGTCGCGATCAGGCATTCGTGCAGGCTACGGCGCGACGAGACGCGGAGGCGGCGGTCGTGCAGCCACGCACCGCGGCCGCGCTCGGCCCAATAGCTTTCGTCGGTCACCGGCTGATAGACGAGCGCCGCGGTGACGTCGCCCCAGCCGCCGCCGAGCTTCGGTTCCTGCACCGCGATCGAGATGGCGAACTGCGGAATGGCGTGCAGGAAATTCGACGTGCCGTCGAGCGGGTCGATGATGAAGCGCGGCTTGCCCGCTTCTCCCTCGATCTCCCCCGCCTCTTCCATCAGGAAACCCCAGCCGGGGCGCGCATGGCTCAATTCGTCATAGAGGGTGCGCTCGGCCGCCTGATCGGCCTTCGACACGAAATCGGCGGGCCCCTTCTGCGAGACCTGAAGATGCTCGACCTCGCCGAAGTCGCGGCGCAGCTTCGTGCCCGCCTTGCGCGCGGCGCGTTCCATGACGGTGATGATGCCGGAAATGGCCATTTTCTATCTCCCCCCTCCCGCCTGCGGGAGGGGCCGGGGGTGGGCAGCAATTGTGGGCGGGCCTGTCGCTCACCCCTAACCCCTCCCGCTTGCGGGAGGGGGACTCAATCAGTCGGCGCGCCGCACATATTCGCGGTCATAGACATTGACCACGATGCGGGTGCCGCTGGTGATGTGCGGGGGCACCATCACGCGCACGCCGTTGTCGAGGATCGCGGGCTTGTAGGACGAGGACGCCGTCTGGCCCTTCACCACCGCGTCGGCCTCGACGATCGTCGCTTCGATCTGTTCGGGCAGTTCGACCGAGATCGGGCGTTCTTCCCACAGTTCGAGCACGACCTCCATCCCGTCCTGCAGGAAATCGGCGGCATCGCCGACGACATCCTTCGAGATGTTGATCTGCTCGTACGTATCCTTGTCCATGAAGACGAGATCGTCGCCCTCGGCATAGAGATACTGGAAATCCTTGGTGTCGAGGCGGACCTTCTCGACCGTGTCGGCGCTGCGGAAGCGGTTGTTGAGTTTGCGGCCGTCGATCAGATTCTTGGCCTCCACCTGCATATAGGCGCCGCCCTTGCCCGGCTGGGTGTGCTGGATCTTGGTGACCTTCCAGATGCCGCCCTCATATTCGATAATATTGCCGGGACGGATATCAACGCCGGAGATTTTCATCGCGCACACTCACTTGAACAAGGATGGTAAAGAGCCGCCGGCGCGTGCGGAGCGCACCGGTCACAGGAGCGCGCCCTTAGCGGTCGGCGCGGCGGAGAGCAAGCGGCTTACGGCGTCGCGTCCGCCGCCGCCCGCGTCCGGCGATAGGTGAAGGCGATCACGCCGACGAACAGCAGCACCCCGATCAGGATCGCGTTCGTCGCGAACCCCTCGCCCACCACCGCGAGCGGCGCGTCGCTTCCCGAACCCGCGACGACGCCCGCGAAGAGCACGCCGAACAGGCTTTCACCGACGATGAAGCCGGTCGCGAGCAGCACGCCCATGCGGCTGTAGAATTCGGGCTTGGCGCTGCGCGCCGCGCGCTTCTCCCACAGATGGCCGATGGCGGCGCCGATCGGGATCAGGATGGTGAGCGACATCGGCAGATAGATGCCCATGCCGACGCCGAGCGGCGGCAGCCGCATCTTGCCAAGCCGCCCCAGCAGTTCGTCGACCGCGATCACCACAACGCCGATTAGCGCGCCATAGCCGATCAGGTCCCAGCGCAGGTCGCCGCCGAGCACGCCCTTCGCCAGCGCGCTGATCAGCGCCGCCTGCGGCGCGGGCAGCGCATTGGCCCCCGCCCCTTCCGCACCGGCGAAGCCAAACGCCTGGTTGAGCAGGTCGAGCACCGGCGGGATGATGAGCGAACCGAAACCGACACCGATGACGAGCGCGAACTGCTGCTTCCACGGCGTCGCCCCGACGAGTTGGCCGGTCTTCAGGTCCTGAAGATTGTCGTTCGAGATTGTCGCCACCGAAAAGACGATCGCGGTCGTGAACAGCGCATAGGCGACGAGCGCCGCCGTATCGGCCTCGCTGTGATTGCGCCCGAAGAAGAAGAGCAGCATCAGCGACGCCGCGATGACCGCGAGGATGCCGACCCCCGACACTGGGCTGTTCGACGCGCCGATCAGGCCCGCCATATAGCCGGTGACCGCGGCGATGATCGCGCCGACGAACAACACGAAGACCAGGGTCGCGGCGATCACCCCGACGGGGTGCGCGGCGATCGGCCCGCCCTGCGCGAAAAACCACAGCAGCCCGGCGATCGGGACGAGCGAGCCGAGGATGGTGCCGACGACGATGCCGAACGACAGGTCGCGTTCACCGAGCGCGACCGTCTCGCCCGCGCCGCGCGCGCGCGACGAAGCGATCGATCCCTGGATGCCCCGGACGACCGGCCCGACGATCTTGAACAGCGTCCACAGCGCGGCGACGCCGATCGTGCCCGCGCCGATGAAACGCACCTGCTGCGAAAAGACCGCGCCGACGACATCGTCGACCGATCCCGCGACGCCCTGCGCCGCGGTCAGCACCGGCATCAGCCCGCCCCACGCGATCAGCATGCCGAGCAGCATGGCGAGGCCGACCGACAGGCCGACGAGATGGCCGACGCCGATCAGCGCGAGCGACAGGCTGGCGCTCGCCCCGCTCGCGCCCGCGCCGATCTTGAAATTCCGGCCGATCTCGGTCGCCGCCAGCTTCATCGCGCCGAGCAACGCGAACCCGGCGCTGACGAGCGAGCCGAGCAGGATCGTTCGCAGGCCGCGCTGATTCTCCTCGGCGCCATCGCCGGCGCGCGAACCGACCTTCAGCACCTCGGCGGCGGCGACCCCCTCGGGATAGGGCAGGTCCGATCCGGCGACGAGCGCGCGCCGCAGCGGTACCGAGAACATCACGCCCAGCGTTCCACCGATGAAGCAGACAGCGGCGGTGGTCCAATAGGGAAAGCCCTGCCACCAGCCGACGATGACGAGCCCCGGCAGCACGAAGATGATCGCGGCGAGCGTCCCCGCGGCGCTGGCAATCGTCTGGACGATATTGTTCTCGAGGATCGTCGCGCCCGACAGGAAGCGCAGGATCGCCATCGAGATCACCGCCGCGGGAATGGAGGTCGCGAAGGTCAGTCCGACCTTGAGCCCCAGATAGACATTCGCCGCGGTGAAGAGCAGCGTGATGAGCCCGCCGAGGATGATCCCGCGAAGCGTCAGTTCGCGCAGGTCCGCGGCGCGTCCGCTGGTGTCGATCATCTTTTTCCTCCCCACTCGCCTCTACGCGGCGGCAGCGCGTCCGTCCGATCCCACACCCGCGCCGAAAGGCGACGAGCCGAAGCGGGTTTGACGCATTGATCCAATATTCCGATTTCCGCCGTCGTCATAGTGTTTCGCATGACGCTGCATCCGCCCCCTGCCCCGCCCGGCGCACAGCCGCACCATGCGCCCTGTGCCGGCCTGTTCGGCTGGCGCAAGGACGCGGCCGCGCCGCGCCGTGAGGCGGAGGAGGCCGACGAGCCGGGAAAGGATTATCCCCCCGACCGGAGGTCGAGGATCGCGGCGAACGCCCGCACCGCCTCTGCGGGACCGCCGGGATAAGCCCACACGCCCGCCGACACCGCGAGGAAATCGGCGCCCGCATCAATCAGTATCCGCGCATTGTCGGTGGTGATGCCGCCGATCGCGACGCAGGGCAGCTCGAACAACCCCTGCCACCAGGTCAATATCTCGGGATCGGCGCGATGCTCGACCGCCTTGGTGCTGGTCGGGAAGAAGGCGCCGAACGCGACATAGTCGGCGCCCGCCTCGCCCGCCTCCATCGCGAGATGGCGGCTGTTGTGGCAGGTAACGCCGATCTGCGCCTGCGGCCCCAGCAGGCGGCGCGCCTCCTTCGGATCGCCGTCACCCTGCCCCAGATGCACGCCGTCCGCGCCGATCCGCCGGACAAGCGCCATGTCGTCGTTGACGATGAAGGCGGTGCCGTGCGCTGCACAGATCGCCTGCAACGGTTCGGCGAGCCGGGCGGCTTCGTGCTGGGTCGCATCCTTGACGCGAAACTGAAAGGCCGCGACGGGCGCCGCCGCCAGCGCCTGCTCGAGCTTCTCGGGAAAATCACCCCCGACGTCGAGCGGGGAAATCAGGTAGAGCTGGCAGGCTGGCGTGGTCATGGCGGGTTCATAGCGGCGCGTTCATGGTCCGGCAAATGCAGAAGCTTCCCTCTCTCGCGTTCCTCCCCGCTCTCGCCCTCTCGGCCTGCGCCGCGACGGGCCAGCAGGCCCCGCTTCCCGACGGTAGCAACGTCGCGCTCGGCCAGCGCGCCTACGTCGACGGCCCGATCGTGCAACCGGAGGAGGTGCTGGAGGACAGCCGGTGTCCAGCGAACGTGCGCTGCGTTCATGCGGGGCGGGTGCGGGTGAAGATGCTGTGGCTGCGCCCGACCGGAGAAGAACAGCCGTTCGAGGTCATGCTGGGCGGAGCGACCCCGCTCGCCGACGGCAGCGTCCGCCTGCTGGCGGTGCGCCCGGACAGACGCACCGACACGGCGATCGCGCCCGAGGATTATCGCTTCTCGTTCCGCTTCGACGGCGGGCTGTAGCGCTCCACGCAGGCAATCGGTCGGAACGTCGGCGCTCGTTCCCCGGCGAAAGCCGGGGTCCAGATGGCATAGCCCTACCTCGCGTGGACCCCGGCTTTCGCCGGGGAACGATGAACTGCCGAAAGGGAAGAATTGCCAAGTGGTATCAGCGCGCCCGGGCCCCCGCCTGCTCCGGCGAGAAATCAGCGCACTCGCGCCAGGACGAACCCGTCCCATTTCTTGACGCCGACCGTCTGCACCGCGGTCGCGTCGATGCGCGCGTCGGCGTTCAGCATGTCGAACAGCGCCCGCGTGCCGTCGATCCGCGGATCGCCGCTGTCCGGATCGAGCACACCGCCTTCGCGCACGACATTGTCGACGACGATCGTGGTACCGCTGCGGCCGAGCCGGATCGCTTCGGCGACATAATGGGCGTTGCCCTGCTTGTCGGCGTCGATGAAGACGAAGTCGAACGGCGCCGCGCCGGTCATCGCGGCGAGACTGTCGCTCGCCGGCCCGACGCGGATATCGACCCGATCCGACACCCCCGCACGATCGAGATTTGCGCGCGCGACGCGGGCGTGCGCCTCCTCGATCTCCAGCGTCACCAGCTCGCCGTCTTCGGGCAGCGCGCGCGCGAGCCAGATCGTCGAATAGCCGCCGAGCGTCCCGATTTCGAGGATGCGGCGGGCGCCCGCGATCTGCGCGAGCAGGAACAGCATCTTGCCCTGCGCCGCCGAAACGTCGATCGGCGGCAGGCCATTGGCCTCGTTGTTCGCAAGCGCAGCGGCGAGCGCGTCGTCATCGCCGAGCAGTTTCCCGGCGATATAGGCATCGACGGCTCGCCAGCTGTCGCTCATCAAGCCACCGAGGCGGCGTGGATTTCGTCGATCGCTCCGCCCAGCGAGGCGTCGAACGCCGCGTCGTCCATCGAGGCGCGCAGGTCTTCGAGCAGCGCGCGGCTGAAGCTCGCGATGATGCCGGGGTTCTTGGCCAGTTCGACGCAGGCTTCGGGGCGCTTGTAGCCGCCCGACAGCGCGACGACGCGCAGCACCTTGGGATGGTCGACGAGCGGCTGGAACAGGCCGGGCTCGGTCGGCAGCGACAGCTTCAGCATCACCGGCGCGCCGTCCCACGCATCGAGCGCCGCCAGCGTTTCCTGGAGCAGCAGGCGATCCGCCGCGGCACGCTCGGCGCTCTTGATGTTCACTTCTGGCTCGATGATCGGAACCAGGCCGTGCGCCGCGATGCGCTTCGCCTCGGCGAACTGCTGCTCGACGATCGCCTTGACGCCCGCCGGGTTGGCGAGGTTGATGACGCTGCGCATCTTGGTGCCGAACACCCCCTTGGCGACCGCACGCTGGCACAGCGCGTCGAGATCGGGCATCGGCTTCATCATCTGGACGCCGTCGGCCTCGGCCTCCAGCCCCTTGTCGACCTTCAGGAACGGCACCACGCCACGCTCCCACAGCAGCGCCGGCACCGGCTTGCCGCCGGCCTCGCCGTCCATCGTGCGTTCGAACAGGATCGCGCCGATCACCTTGCCGCCGCCGAAGCAGGGCGCGGTGACGATGCGGCTGCGCATCGCGTGGATCAGCCCGAACATCTCCTCGTCGTCCGACCAGGCCCCTTCGTCGATGCCATAGCCCTTCAGGGCCTTGGGCGTCGAGCCGCCGCTCTGGTCGAGCGCGGCGATGAATCCCTGACCCGATTTGATCTTGTCCAGCATCTCGGCATTGGCGGCAGTCATGTCATCTCCATTGGGCTGCATAGATTGGGGGAGCGATAGCCCGCGCCCCGACAGGAAGCAAATCGCGGGGCCGCGTCAGACCCTCAGCGCATCGACACCCGGCAGCGGCTTGCCTTCCATCCATTCGAGGAAGGCGCCGCCGGCGGTCGAGACGAAGGTGAAGTCGTCCGCCACACCCGCGTGATTGAGCGCTGCGACGGTATCGCCGCCGCCGGCGACCGAGGTCAGCGACCCTTCGCGCGTCAGCGCCGCCGCGGTTCGGGCGAGCGCGACCGTCGCGGTGTCGAAAGGCGGCGTCTCGAAGGCGCCGAGCGGCCCGTTCCACACCAGCGTGCGGCAGGTCTTGAGCACATCGCCCAGCGCCTCGATCGCCGCCGGGCCGACGTCGAGGATCATCTCGTCGGCCGCAACCTCGTGGACGTTGACGGTGCGCGTCGGCGGATTGGGCGCGAACTGCTTCGCGACCACCACGTCATAGGGCAGATGGATCGTGCATCCGGCCTTATCGGCGCTGTCGAAGATGGCGTTGGCGGTCTCGACCAGATCGTGCTCGCACAGCGACTTGCCGACATCGACCCCGCGCGCGGCGAGGAAGGTATTCGCCATGCCGCCGCCGATGATCAGGTGATCGACCCGGCCGACAAGGTTCCGCAGCACGTCGATCTTGGTCGACACCTTGGCGCCGCCGACGACCGCCGCGACGGGATGCGCCGGGTTGCCGAGCGCCGCGTCTAGCGCTTTGAGCTCGGCCTCCATTGCCCGCCCGGCATAGGCCGGCAGGCGATGCGCGATGCCTTCGGTCGAGCCATGGGCACGGTGCGCGGCGGAGAAGGCGTCGTTGACATAGAGGTCGCCCACCTCGGCCAGCGCGTCGGCGAAGGCGGGGTCGTTCTTCTCCTCGCCGGGGTGGAAGCGCGTATTCTCCATCACCGCGACGTCGCCGGGGGCGAGCACCGCGACGCCGGCCTTCGCGCCCTCGCCGATGCAGTCGGGGATGAACATCACCGAATGGCCGAGCACGTCGATCACCGCATCGATGACGAGGCTCAGCGACTGGGTGGGATTCTTCGCTCCCTTCGGCCGCCCGAAATGCGCGAGCAGCAGCACGATCGCGCCCTTGTCGGACAGTTCGCGGATCGTCGGCATCGCCGCGCGGATGCGCGTGTCGTCGGTGACCGCGCCGTCGGACATCGGGACGTTGAGGTCGACGCGCACCAGCACTTTCTTGCCGGTAACGTCGCCGATGTCGTCGAGGGTTTTGAAGCCGGCCATATTCAACTCCATTCGCCCCGATCGCGTCGAAGCATCTTCGCGTCTCTATATCCCGTCGGTGCGAGATTCCGAAGGGGCCGCGGCAATCTCCGGCCGGTGGCTCATGCGCCATGGCTGGAGATTGCTTCGTCGCTGCGCTCCTCGCAATGACGATATGCGAATTGCCTTACAGCAGCCCGGCGATCACGCCCGCAGTATCGACCATGCGGTTCGAGAAGCCCCATTCATTGTCGTACCAGCTGACGACGCGAACCAGCTTGCCTTCGAGCACCGAGGTTTCGAGGCTGTCGACCGTCGAGCTGGCCGGGCAATGATTATAGTCGATCGACACCAGCGGCTCGTCCGAATAGGCGAGGACGCCCTTCAGCGCGCCTTCCGACGCATCCTTGAGGATCTTGTTCACTTCCTCGACGCTCGTGTCACGGCCCGGCGTGAAGGTCAGGTCGACGAGGCTGACGTTCGGGGTCGGCACGCGGATCGCCGAACCGTCGAGCTTGCCCTTGAGCTCGGGCAGCACCTCAGCAACCGCGCGCGCGGCGCCGGTCGTCGTCGGGATGATCGACATGCCGGCGGCGCGAGCGCGGCGCATGTCGCTGTGGATCTGGTCGAGAATCTTCTGGTCGTTGGTATAGGCGTGGACCGTGGTCATCAGGCCGCGCTCGATCCCCAGCGCCTCGTGAAGCACCTTGGCGACAGGCGCGAGGCAGTTGGTGGTGCAGCTCGCGTTCGACACGATCTTGTGATCGGCGGTCAGCTTGTCATGGTTGACGCCATAGACGACGGTCAGGTCGACGCCCTTGGCGGGGGCCGAGATCAGCACGCGCTTGGCGCCGGCGGCGAGGTGCTTGCCCGCGCTTTCGGCGTCGGTGAAGAAGCCCGTGCATTCGAGCGCGATGTCGACGCCGAGCTCGCCGTGCGGCAGGTTCGCGGGATCGCGTTCCTTGGTCACGCGAATCGCCTTGCCATTGACGATCATCTGATCGCCTTCGGCCTTGACCTCGCCCGGGAACGGGCCGTGGACGCTGTCGCGCTTGAACAGCAGCGCATTCGCCTTCGCATCGGCGAGGTCGTTGATCGCGACCAGTTCGAGGCCGCAGTCCGGCCGTTCGAGGATCGCGCGGGCCACCAGGCGGCCGATGCGTCCAAAACCGTTGATTGCGACTTTCACTGCCATGTCGAAACGTCCTTTCTGCGGAAGAGGTCGGGCGGGTCCTTATTGACCGAGCCGGGCCAGGATCTGGGGAGCGATGGCATCGGCGGTCAGGCCGAAATGCCGGTAGAGATCGTCGATCGGCGCCGAAGCGCCGAAGCTGTCGATGCCGAAGCGCAGACCGTCGCGGCCGGTATAGCGTTCCCATCCGAAGGTGGTGCCCGCCTCGATCGAGACGATCAGCGCATCGCGCGGCAGGACGTCGGCGCGATAGGCGGCATCCTGTTCGTCGAACAATTCGGTCGAGACCATCGAAACGACGTCGGCACCCTGCCCCGCCGCTTCGAGCCGCTCGGCAACGTCGAGCGCAAGCGACACCTCCGAACCCGTCGCGACGAGCACGACGCGGCGCGCCGCCGCTGCGTCGCGAAGGCGGTAAGCGCCTTTCAAACAAAGATTTTCGGTGACGTCATGCCGCAACGGCGGCAGGTTCTGGCGGGTCAGCGCGAGCAGCGTCGGGCGATTGTCCTGCGCGAGCGCGATCGCCCAGCACTCGGCGGCCTCCACCGCGTCGGCGGGGCGCATGACGAGCAGGTTCGGCATCGCGCGCAGCGACTGCAGATGCTCGATCGGCTGGTGTGTCGGACCGTCCTCGCCCAGTCCGATGCTGTCGTGCGTCATCACATAGACGACGCGCTGGCGCTGGAGCGCCGACAGGCGGATCGCACCGCGGCAATAATCCGAAAACACCAGGAAGGTGCCGCCATAGGGGATGACGCCGCCATGGAGCGCCATGCCGTTCATCGCCGCCGCCATGCCGAACTCGCGGATGCCATAATAGATATAGCGGCCCGAATAATCGTCCTTGGTCAACGGCTTGGTCGACGACGTTTTGGTATTGTTTGAACCCGTCAGGTCGGCGCTGCCACCGACGAGCGCCGCGATATCGGCGGTGAGCGCGGTCAGGGCATTTTCCGACGCCTTGCGCGTCGCGACCTTGGGCGGTTCGGCCACCAGCGAGTCGAGATAGGTGCGGAAAGCGTCGCCCGGCGCGACCTTGCCGCTTAGCCGATCTTCGAATTCCTTTTTATTCCCGTTCGTTGCAAGCCGATCATTCCATTCGGCATGAAGTGCCCGGCCACGCGCGCCGAACCCCTGCCACGCTTCGGCGATGTCGGCGGGAATCACGAAGGGCTCGGCCGTCCAGCCGAGATTGGCGCGCGCCGCGGCGATCTCGTCGGCGCCGAGCGGCGATCCGTGCGTCGCCGCGGTGCCCTGCTTGTTCGGGGCGCCGAAGCCGATCAGCGTCCGGCAGGCGATCAGCGACGGGCGGCCGTCGGCGATGGCGGCGTCGATCGCGCGGCGGATATCGGCGGGATCGTGCCCGTCGCAGCTTTCGACGTGCCAGCCGGTCGCCGCATAGCGCGCCCGCACATCCTCGCTCGTCGACAGGTCGGTCGAGCCGTCGATGGTGATGCGATTGTCGTCCCACATCACGATCAGGCGGCCGAGCCCCAGATGTCCGGCCAGGCCGATCGCTTCGTGGTTGATGCCCTCCATCAGGCAGCCGTCGCCGGCGATCACCCAGGTGCGGTGGTCGACCAGCTCGTCGCCGTAGATCGCGTTCAGATGGCGCTCGGCGATCGCCATCCCGACCGCGGTCGCGAGCCCCTGCCCCAGCGGCCCGGTCGTCATCTCGACGCCCGCCAGCTCGAAATTCTCGGGATGTCCTGCGCACGGGCTGTGCAGCTGGCGGAACGCGCGGATTTCGTCGATCGTCGGATGCGCATAGCCCGCGAGGTGCAACGTCGCATAGGCGAGCATCGAGCCATGCCCCGCCGAAAGAACGAATCGGTCGCGATCGGGCCATGCCGGATCGCTGGGATCGAACTTCAGATAATCCGAATAAAGCACCGTCGCGACATCGGCCATGCCCATCGGCATGCCCGGATGGCCGCTGTTCGCGGCCTGGACGGCGTCCATCGCGAGCGCGCGGATCGCGTTGGCGAGCTGACGTTCGGGCAGTGTCATCATTCCCCCGGAGTGGACAGGCTGGTTGCGCGACAGCCCTTTGCGGGGGCAGTGCCCAGAGTCAACCGCTCGCGGCAGAATTTCGCCCGCATTTCGGCGTGGAGAGGCGATTGCACCCCCTTCGCGGCGCTGCTAACCCTTGGTCATGGAACTCGATCTCGACGAATCCAGCCTGGCCATCGGCCGCATCGAGCGGGCGCTGAGCCGGATCGAAAAGGCGCTGGCCGATCGCGAAAGCAGACCGGCTCCTGCCGCCGCACCGTCCGAAACCGCCAGTCAAAGCGCCCTGAAAGCCGAGGTTGCGGCGGTCATCGGCGAACTCGACCGGCTGATCAACGAGGCGAAACATGGCTGACGTCAAGCTCCAGATCGCCGGCCGCCCCTATGACGTGCATTGCGCCGACGGGCAGGAAGAGCGGCTTCACCAGCTCGCGGGGATCGTCGACACCAAGGCGCGCACGATCCAGGGTGGAACCGAAGTCCGCCAGCTGCTGTTCACCGCGCTTCTGCTCGCCGACGAGGCGCACGAGGCGCGGGCCAAGGCCGAAAAGGCCGAACCCCAGTCCGATTCGCTGCGCGCCGCAGTCGCGCTCGCCGAAAGCCGCGAGGCGGCGGCGCACGACGCCCTGCGCGAAGCCGAGGCGCGCGAGCAGGCGCTGCGCGCCGAACTCAACGCCGCACGGCAGGCGTCAGCGCCGCCACCGCGCAACCCCCACGACCGTGCCCTGCTCCAGATCGCCGAGCGGATCGAAGCGCTCGCCGACCGGGCCGAGCGGATGCCCTGACGGAATGGGTTGAGACCGGGCGCCGGCATCCCTAGATAGGGGGCGGCGGGCACTGCCCGGCACGAGCCGCTGCGAATATCCCTGAGGCGATACATCATCCAAGGGAGCTGTCCCTGCCCGGACCCTGGTCCGACGTACATGGCCCCCACCTGACGTTACTGGCGTCAGAGGATTTTCCGGCAAACGACCACGGTGGTCCCGCCACCCACCGCGCAAGAGAGGCTGCGACAGGCGATGACCGACCCGGCCCCCGACCTGGCGCAGCGAAAACAGGAACTGCGCGACAGGCTGCGTTTCCGGCGCCGGCATTTCGCGGCGAATCTCGATCCGATGGCGCGGCTCGCCGCCTTCCGCGCGCTGCCCGCCCCGCTCGCCGAGCGGCTGGCGGAGGAGCCGCTGGTCGGCGGCTATGCGCCGTGGGGCGATGAACCCGACATCCTGCCCGCGCTGGCCGGCATCGCGGCGCGCGGCGCGCTTGCGCTGCCCCATCATGCGGCGCGCGACGCCGCCATGGCGTTCCGGCACTGTCCGAAGGGTGCGGCGCTGGTGCGCGGGCCGTGGGGCTCACCGCAACCGGGCCCCGACACCGAAAGCGCGATCCCGTCGATCCTGTTCGTCCCGCTCGTCGGTTTCGACCGGCACGGCGGCCGCCTCGGGCAGGGCGGCGGGCATTACGACCGCTTCCTTGCGGACCACCCGTCCCTCCCCCGCATCGGCGTCGGATGGTCGGTGCAGGAGGTGGACGCGCTTCCCGTGTCGGCGCTCGACGCGCCGCTCGATGCCATATGGACCGAACAGGAATTCATCCTGTGTGGAGACCGTCTATGACCGCTGCCCCCGATCCCCAGCCAAGCTGGCGCAAGCCCGCCGGAATCGCGCTGATCCTGCTGCTGATCGTCGCCTGGGCGACGATCGTCGTCGCGCTTTCGCCGTGGGTCGGCACTTGGCCGGTGCTGGTGCAGGGCCTGTTCTATCTGGTGGCGGGGATCGTGTGGGTGCTGCCGCTGAAACCGCTACTGCGCTGGATGGAACTCGGCCGCTGGCGCGGATAGATCGAGGCCGAACGGCTTCGGTCGACGACAGCGCAACGGTTTTTCCAGATATTTTTGGGAGGGGCGCCTTCCCGCCTTGGACAGGGAATGGCGCGAGTGACGGGACTCGAACCCGCGACCTCCGGCGTGACAGGCCGGCGCTCTAACCAACTGAGCTACACCCGCTTGCGCTTGGGAGCCGCGCCAATATGGCCCCTGTCCCGACCTGTCAACCGTCGCTTTCCATCTCGGTGCGATTTAACCGGTCGCGCATCTCCTCCACTGTCGTCAACGTGCCGCGCTCGAACAGGAAACCGGCCAGATCGGGGGTTCCCGTCGACTGCAGCACCGTCTGGAGAATCAGCAGCAGCGGTACCGCGAGCAGCGCGCCGGGCGCCCCCCAGACCCAGCCCCAGAAGCTCAGCGAGACGAGGATCAGCAGCGGATTGACCGTCAGCCGCCGTCCGAGGACCAGCGGCGTGATCAGATTCGCCTCAACCAGATGGACGCCGACGAAGATCAGCGCGGGCAGCAGCGCGAATCCGACCGCGTCGAACGTCATCAGCCCGCCCAGCCCGAGCAAAGTCGCAGCGACGATCGGGCCCAGATAGGGTACGAAGTTGCACAACGTGACGATCCCGCCCCACATGAAGGGCGACGGCATGCCCAGCGCCCAAAGCAGCAGCGCGACGACGAGGCCCAGGATCGCGTTGATCATCGTGATCGTCGCCAGATAGTCGGCCGTCGCATCGACGACATTCTGGATCACGCGCGCCGTCTGCATCGCGCCGTCGAAGCTGCCGCGGCGCCGGATCGTTCCCTTGCGCAGCCGTGTCCAGCCGGCGAGGAAGAAAAAGATCACCAGCACCGCGAAGAAGAGCTGGATCGCCGCCGACGGCGCGGCGGAGATGAAATAATCGACCACGGAGGTCGGCGCGGTCGCCGCGACCGCCTGCGACGCTGCTTCGGTCCCGCTCGCGACCGAGGTCAGCGTCCGGTCGACGAACTTCTGCAACGTCGAATAGAAGTCGATCAGCGGCGCGAGATTGCTCTGGATGCGCGGGATCGATTCGGGGAGCCGCGCGAACCAGCCGGTCGCGGGAACGACGATGATCGCCAGCGCGGCGTTCACCAGCATCAGGAAGGCCGACAGCGACAGGAAGGACGCGAGCGCCGACGGCACGCCGCGCCGTTCGAGCCATTCGAGCAGCGGCACCAGCGCGATGGCGATCACGATCGCGGCGGTCAGCGGCAGGAAGAATTCGGCGCCGGCCTGAAGCGCGAAGGGCAGCCCGAGGCAAAAGGACGCGCCCAATATCAGCGCCAGCGCCGCGAGCAGCCGATCGCGGCGAAAATCGTCGATCTCGATCTGCTGCAGGGGATTGCCGCGCGCCGGGCGCGCGCCCTTCCTCCCCCTGTCCTCGCTCACGTGGGCCTCCTGGTTAACCGCTTCGTCTTAAGCGAGTTTCCCGGACCGCGCCAGCCGGCCGCTGAGGCGAGACGCGAAAAACCATCCTGTCCTGTTTCGAGCCAGAATGCCGCGTCCCTACCGGCAATTTAACCAGAAATTTTCCTTTTTCCGCGATGACCGTCGGCACGGACCAGCCTTCGGAGTCACATATCATGGTAAAAGCGCCTGTGGGGGGCGCGCAGCGACCGCTTCGTACACCCTTCCCTTATTCCCTCGTCCTGCTCGCGGCATTGGCCGTGCCGATGCAGGCCCAGGCCGCCGGCACCCGTGCCGGTTCCACGATCAGCAACACCGCGACCGCCAGTTTCGACAATGGCGGGGGACCGCAGACGATCGATTCGAACAAGGTCGACCTGCGCGTCGACGAACTGCTCGACGTCACCGTCGATTCGAGCGACCCGGGCGACGTCGTCACGACGCCGGGCGCGACCGAGCAGCGGCTCACCTTCTCGGTGACGAACAACGGCAATGGCGAGGAGGCCTTCGTGCTCGGCACGGTCGCCAACGGCGGCGGCGACGATTATGATCCGGCCGTCACCCAGATCTACATCGACAATGGCGACGGCGTCTTCGATGCCGGCACCGATACGCTCTATACGCCGGGCGCGAGCGACCCGCTGCTCGATCCCGACGAGAGCGTCACGATCTTCGTGCTCGCGACGACGCCGGGCACCGTCAGCGACGGCCATCGCGGCATCGTCAGCCTGACCGCGGCCGCCAAGACCGGAACCGGCACGCCCGGCACCAGTTTCGCCGGCCTGGGCGAGGGCGGCGGCGACGCGGTCGTCGGATCGACCGGCGCCGACGGGCAGGATGCCGGCGCGTTCAAGGTCTCGTCCGCCACCGTGGCGCTGGTGAAGGTCGCCACCGTCGCCGACCCCTTCGGCGGCAGCGAACCGGTTCCCGGCGCCACCATCACCTATGCGATCACCGCCACGGTCAACGGCAGCGGATCGGTCAACGGTCTCGCCATCACCGACACGGTCCCGGCGGACACCAGCTATGTCGCCGGCTCGATCAGGCTGGGCGGCACGGCGCTGTCCGACGCCGCCGACGGCGATTCGGGCGATTATGACGGAACGCGGGTCCATGTGGCTCTGGGCGCCGTCGCCGGGGGCGAAACCCGCACCGTCACCTTCCAGACGAAAATCAACTGATGGAGAAGTCCATGCGCACCGCCATTCTTCTGTTGCTCGCCGCGGGCCTGCCGGGCCAGGCGCTCGCCGCCGACCAGGTCGCGCTGGCCAACAGCGTGTTCGTCGAACGGGTGACCACCGATGCCGCCGGCAAGCAGCGCGTCTCGCTGGAGGAGCCCAAGGTCGTCACGCCCGGCGACCGGCTCGTCTTCGTGCTCGACTATCGCAACGCCAGCGCGCGCCCGGCCGAGCGTTTCGTCGTCACCAATCCGCTTCCCGATGCGATCCGCTTCACCGACGCCGCGAGCAGCCCGCTCGTTTCGGTCGACGGCGGCCGGAACTGGGGACTGCTCGCCGACCTGACGGTCGCGCTGCCCGACGGCAGCCGGCGCGCCGCGCAGCCCGCCGATGTCACGCATATCCGCTGGGCCTTTCAGAAACCCATTCCGGCCGGTGGCGGCGGCAAGCTCATGTTCCGGGGGGTTGTCAAATAACTCCCTGAAACAAACCGCTTAACGGTCGCGGCGGTGGGGACAGCGACCAATCAAGGCCTAGGAGCTCAGCTATGACCAGCAAGCTGACGACCACGGGCGCCTTCGGTTTCGCGGCGATCGCAAGCATCGCCGCCACGCCGGCCCTTGCGGCCGGCACGACCGCGGGCACCCCGATTACCAATATCGCAAGCGTCCAATATCAGGTGGGGGGCGTCGATCAGGGCACCACGACCGCGTCGGACGAGTTCGTCGTCGACCGCAAGATCAACCTGCTCGTCGAAGAGGCCGGCAATGCGACGACCGAAGTTGCGCCGGGAACGACCAGTGCCGTCACCACCTTTCAGCTCACCAATTCATCGAACGAGGTGCTCGACTTCGGCCTGACGGTGACGCAGCCGGCCGGCGGGTCGGCGCCGCACGGCGGCACCGATTCGTTCAACGCGACCAATGTCCGCATCTATCGCGACAGCGCCGGTGGAACCGTCGGCGCCTTCGATCCGTCGGATACGCTCGTCACCTATATCGACGAACTCGCGACCGATACGCCGATCACGCTGTTCGTCGTCGCGGACATCCCCGCCGGGCTTGCGACGGGCGCCAAGGCGGTCGTGCAGTTGCAGGCTACCGCGTTCGAGGGCAATACGCCCGGCACGCAGGGCGGCGCGATCAGCCAGACGACGGGCGCCAACACCGCGGCCAAGGACACGGTGTTCGCCGATACCGGCGGTGCAATCGACGGCAGCCGCGACGGATCGCACAGCGCGGCCGACGACTATACGGTCAAGACCGCGACACTGACCGTCACCAAATCGAGCCGCGTCATATCCGACCCCTATAATCACGGGACGAATCCGAAGCTGATCCCGGGGGCGACGGTCGAATACTGCATCGCAGTCGCCAACGCGCCGGGCGGTGCGGAGGCGACATCGGTGGCGATCACCGATCCCGTTCCGACGCAACTGACCTTCGTCGCCGATTCGATCCGGCTCGACGGCACGGTCAGCGGCGGCGTCTGCAATGCCGACGGCAACGCGGGCGGCGGCTATTCGGAACCGAACGTGACCGGAACGATCCCGACGATCGCGGCGGGCGACACCCGCACGCTCGTCTTCCGCGCCACGGTCAACTGACGAAAGCAGGGATGGCGCAGGGGGTGCCGGCGCTTCCGGCACCCCCGCCTTCCCTACGCACGGCCGATGACATCGATCGCGAAATCCCTGAGCCTTGCGGGCGCTCTCGCCGCGGCAGCCATGCTGTGCGCGGGCCCGCCGACGCGCGCGCAGGATGCCCCGAGAATCATCTCGAACACGGCTTCTGCCCAATGGAATGACGGCATCGGCGATTCCGCGCGGATCTCGTCGAACCGGGTCGATATCGCAGTCCGGCCGCGTTCCCCCGAAAAGCCGACGATCGCCACCTATCGCCTGACCGACGGCGGTGGCGGCAAATCGATGCCGCTGATGCCGACGCCGTGCGACGGCGGCGCTTCCAACGGAGCCTCCGCCGCGCGAGGCGGTGCGCATCTGATCCAGGTCGCGGGCGCCTATGCCGGCCTTTCGACCGATCCCGCGGCGCTCGAACAGAGCGGCAGCTTCCGCGCCGGCGAATTGCTGGTGATCGGCGTGACGCTCGCTTCGGCCAATCGCGATCCGTCGCGGCGCGATACGCTCCCCGTCGTCCTGGCGCTGGAAAACGGCGACAGCGAGCGCGTCACCCTCACCGAAACGGCGCCGGACAGCGGCGAGTTCGTCGGTTTCATCAACACCATCGGCACGCCGCCGGCGATTGCGGCGGGCGACTGCCGCCTGTCGGTCGAGCCCGGCGCCACGATGACGCTGCACATATCCGACCAGGCCGGCGCGGGAATGACCGCGCTCGCGACGATCGATTTCCTCGTCGATCCCTTCGGCATCGTGTTCGACAGCGGCGACGGCGCCCCCGTGGCGGGCGCCCGCGTGACGATCGTCGATGCGGCGACCGGCAACCCGGCGCCGGTGTTCGGCGACGACGGCGTGTCCGCCTATCCTTCGTCGGTCGTCACCGGCCAGTCGGTGACCGACGCGGGCGGCACCGTCTATCGCTTTCCCGAAGGCGACTATCGCTTTCCCTTCCTCGCGCCCGGCCGTTATCGCCTGGTCGTCGAGCCGCCGGCGCCCTATGCCGCCCCCTCGGCTTCGAGTCCGGCCGAACTGGCCGGTCTCCGCCGTCCCGATGCGGATCACCCCTTCACGATCGGCGATGCCAGCTATGGCCGAACCTTCACCCTTGCCAGCCCGGCGCCGGTCCGGATCGATATTCCGGTGGACAAGCCCGGCCTGCCGCTGGCGCTGCGCAAGACGACCTCGACCGAAGTCGCGGTTCCCGGCGACATCGTCCAGTATCGCATAGAGGTCGCCAATGGCGACGCGCGGCGCACCACGGGCGCGGTGACGGTCCGCGACACGCTGCCCGCCGGCATGCGCCTGCGGACCGATACCGTCCGCGCCGACGGTGAGCGCGTCGAGGCACAGGTTGCGGCGAACGGCCGAGACTTCGCGGTCACGCTGCCCGGCGTCGCGCCCGGCCGTTCGGTGTTGCTGACCTATCTGGCCGAGGTGATCGTCTCGGCGCAGCCGGGACGGGCGCTCAATCGGGCATCGGCGTCCGACAACCGCGGGTCGGCGAGCAATGTCGCGGAGGCGGCGATTGCGATCAAGCGCGACCGGCTGGGCGATCGAATGACGATCATCGGCCGCATCGCCGATGGCGGATGCAGCGTCGATCCGGGCAAGGCGGCCGGCGTCGCCGGCGTGCGCGTGATGCTGCAGGACGGCAGCTATACCGTCACCGACGAGGACGGCCGCTATCATTTCGAGGGCGTGCGCCCGGGCCTTCACGTCGTCCAGATCGACCCGTCGACGCTGCCGCTCGATCGCGAAGCCGTCGATTGCGCGCGCTCGACGCAAAGCGCCGGCAGCCCCATCTCGCGCTTCGTCGAGGGACGCGGCGGATCGCTGAAGCGCGCCGACTTCCGCGCCGCGCCCGCCGCTCCGCGGATCGCGCCCCGGACCACGGCCCCCGAAGCGACGGCGGTACCCGGCGATGCAGACGCCGCGGGCGCGCATCGCGACTGGCTGGCTGGCCAGGAACCGGGCATCGCATGGCTCTTTCCCGCCCCCGATCACAATCCGCGCGCCAAGTCGGTGCGGGCGGCGATCAAGCATCTGCCCGGCCAGAGCGTCGCGCTCCGCATCAACGGCAAGCCCGTCGACCCGCTCGCCTTCGACGGCATGACCAAGTCCGCCGACGGCCGGATCGCGGTCAGCGTCTGGCGCGGGATCGAGATTCACGAAGGCGACAACAGCCTGACCGCGGAAATCCGCGGTGTTGACGGTGTCATCATCGAAAGGATCGAGCGCAAGGTCCATTATTCGATAACCCCGACGCGCGCGACGCTGGTGCGCGAACGGTCGATCCTCGTCGCCGACGGCGTCACCCGTCCCGTCATCGCGGTGCGGCTGACCGACCGCGACGGCAAGCCGATCCGCAAGGGGCTGACGGGCGATTTCAGCGTCCCTGCCCCATATTATCCCGCTGTCGAGGCCGATGCGCAGCAGGCCCGCCAGCTTGCCGGGCTCGAACGGGCGCGCCCGCTGTGGAAAACCGCGGGCGACGACGGCATCGCCTATATCGAGCTCGAACCCACCACCGCCTCGGGCACGCTGACGATCGATTTCGCCTTTCGCGACGACAAGGTCGAGCGCAGGCAGACGCTCGACATGTGGCTCGACCCCGGCGACCGCCCGTGGACCGTAGTCGGCTTCGCCGCCGGAACGCTCGGCTACAATACGCTCGACGACCGCATGGAATCGGTGGCCGAAACGCTCGACGACCTTCACACCGACGCGCGGCTCGCACTCTATGCCAAGGGGCGGGTGCGCGGCAAATGGCTGATGACGCTCGCCTATGACAGCGACAAGGAGCAGGACGACGCGCGCTTCGGCGGCGTGATCGACCCGCGCGCCTATTACACCGTCTACGCCGACCGCAACGAGATGCGCCATGATGCGGCGTCGGTACGCAAGCTCTATCTGCGGCTCGAACGGCCGCAATTCTATGCGATGTTCGGCGATTTCGAGACCGGCATCTCCGATCCGCAGCTCGCGCGCTACAATCGGGCGCTGAACGGCGGCAAGGCCGAGTATCGCGGCCGCACGCTTGCCGCGACCGCTTTCGTCGCCGACACCCCCTACCGCTTTCGCCGCGACGAGATCCAGGGCAACGGCCTTACCGGCCCCTACCCGCTCGGCGCCCGCGATATCCTGCCGAACAGCGAGCGGATCACGATCGAAACGCGCGACCGCCTGCATAGCGAGCGCATTGTTGACAGTGTTACCATGACCCGCCACGTCGATTACGATATCGATTATCTGGCTGGAACGCTGCGGTTCCGCTCCCCCATTCTCAGCCGCTCGTCGAACCTCGATCCCCAATATATCGTCGCGGAATATGAGGTCGACGGCGTCGGCGAGCGCGTGCTCAACGCGGGCGGCCGCGTCAGCTATCGGTCGCGCGACGAAAAGCTGCGCGTCGGCGCAACCTTCATCCACGACGAGGATAGCGACGCCCGCACCGACCTCGGCGGCGTCGATGCGCGCTATCGCCCCGGCGCCGATACCGAGATCCGCGCCGAACTCGCCCTGAGCGACGCCAGCACCCGCGCGGGCGGCAAGGCCGCTCGCGGCACGGCCCGCGCGTGGCTGGTCGAGGCCGAGTATCACAGCAGCCGCGCCGACCTGCTCGCCTACGCCCGCGAGCGCGAGGCGGGATTCGGCACCGGCCAACTCGGCGGCGGAGAGGACGGCACGCGCAAGATCGGAGTCGATGCCCGTCTGCGCGTCGGTTCGGCGCTGTCGATGACGGGAAGCGCGTGGCAGGAAAGCTTCCTCGACGCCGGCACCCGCCGCCGCGCCGCGCGCGCGCTGGTCGAATATGATCGGAGCGCGGGCGGGAGAACGACCGTCGCGCGCGCCGGCCTGACCCATGCCGACGACCGGCTGAGCGACGGCACGCGCAACCGTTCGGACATCGTCCAGTTGGGTGCGACGCAGCGCCTGTTCGAAAAGCGGCTTGAACTCGACGCCCAGACCGAATTCGCGCTCGGCGGCCGGGATGCGAGCGTCGATTTCCCGAGCCGACACCGCCTCGGCGCACGCTTCGCGGTGACGCGCGACGTCAATCTGGTCGGCAGCTACGAGATTGCCGACGGCGACACGGTGAAGGCGCGCACGGCCCGCCTCGGCTTCGATCTGACGCCGTGGGCCGGCGCTCGCCTGCTCGCCGCCGCCAACCAGCAGCAGATCAGCGAATATGGCCCGCGCAGTTTCGCCGCCTATGGTCTGTCGCAGTCGCTGCGGCTCGGTGAGCGCTGGTCGGTCGACATGGCCGTCGACGGCAACCGGACGCTCGGCGGTATCCGAGCGCGCGATGTTATCAATGTAAACACCCCGGTCGCCTCGGGCGGTTTCCTTGGCAATCCAGGCACGCTGACCGAGGATTTCGTCGCGATCAGCAGCGGCGCCACCTATCGCGCCGACCGCTGGACGCTGACCAGCCGCGCCGAATATCGCGACGGCGAACTGGCCAACCGCTATGGCCTGACGCTCGGCGGTCTCCGCCAGCTCGGCGAAGGCCGGGCGCTCGGCGCGCTGCTCAGCTGGACGCGGGCGAGCGGCAGCGGCGCGATGCCGAGTACCGAAACGATGCAGTTCGAAGCGAGCTGGGCGCATCGCCCCGCGGATTCGCGCGTGTCGTGGCTGAACAAGGCCGAATATCGGTCGGACGAGGTGCGCGGCGCCGTTGCGGGCCAGCCCGGTCCCGTGGGCAGCGCCCCGCTGACCGTCAGCGGCGACGTGACGAGCCGCCGGCTGCTCAACAGCCTGTCGGTGAACTGGACGCCGCTTGCCGCTCGCGACGCACGGCAGGCCGAAGGCCGTATGTGGTACGAACGCGGCGAATTCGGCTTCTTCTGGGGCACGCGCTACAATTTCGACCGGTTCGGCGCCGACGATGTGAAGGGCTGGTCGAACCTGTTCGGCGCCGACCTGCGCCTCAACCTCGGCACGCGGGCCGCGATCGGCGCTTCGGGCACGTTGCGCGTCGGCACCGACGCCAATACCGTCGCCTGGGCCGGCGGTCCGACGCTGACGATTGCGCCGGTTGACAATGTCAACATCACCCTCGGCTATAATTTCGCGGGCTTTCACGACCGCGATTTCGAGGAAGCGCGCTTCGCCCGCTCGGGCGCCTATGCGACCTTCCGGCTGAAATTCGACCAGACGAGCTTCGCGGGGCTCGGCCTGTAGGGCAAGCCTATCAGTCGGCGAACAGCAGCACTGGCGTTTCGACCAGCCGCTTGAGCGCCTGGACGAAGCTCGCGGCGTCCCAGCCGTCGACGACGCGGTGATCGCAGCTGATCGACAGGTTCATCAGCTTGGCGCGGCGGATGTCGTCGCCCCCTTGAGGATTTTTGGCGAACACCGGGCGCTCGACGATCTTGTTGGGGCCGATGATCGCGACCTCGGGCCGGTTGATCACCGGCGTCGTCGCGATGCCGCCGAGCGGGCCGAGCGAGGTGACGGTCAGCGTGCCGCCGGTGAGTTCGTCGACCTTCGCCTTGCCGGTACGCGCGGCTTCAGCCAGGCGGCTGATTTCCGACGCCAATTGCCAGACATTCTTGTCCTGCGCGTCGCGGATCACCGGGACCATCAGCCCGGCGTCGGTCTGCGTTGCCATGCCCAGATGCACGGCGCCGTGCCGCGTCACCACGCCCGCTTCGTCGTCGTAGCGCGCGTTGATCATCGGAAATTCGGGAATCGTGCGGCAGATCGCGACGATCAGGAAAGGTAACATCGTCAACTTCGGCCGATTTCCGCGATTTGCGTTCAGATCGGCGCGCATCGCCTCGAGCGCGGTGACGTCCATTTCCTCGACATAGGTGAAATGTGGAATCGCGCGCTTCGAGGCGGCCATATTCTCGGCGATCTTGCGGCGCATGCCGATGACCTTGATCGGTTCGTCGGCGCGGGCGCGCGATGCGCCCGGCGCCTGATAGCCCTGCCCCGCGCCATAGCGCAGATAGGCGTCGAGATCGGCGTGGCGGATACGGTCGCCCTCGGCCTGGACCTGCGACAGGTCGACGCCGAGATCACGCGCCCGCGCGCGAACGGCGGGAGACGCCAGCACCGCCCTGTCCTCTTTCCCGCCTGCGGGAGCGGCCGCGGACGGGCTTGCTTCGGCAACGGCGGCAGGCGCTTCGGCTGACTCCTCGACGGAATCTTCGGAAGTCTCTGCAACTTCTTCTAAAACCGTGACTTCATCGGTCGATTCTCTACTCGAACCATCCGCCGGCGTATCGGATGCTTCCGCGTCGGCATCGGTTTCGATGACCGCGAGCGTCGATCCGATCGGCACCATGTCGCCGACCTCGCCCGCCAGTTCGACGATCACGCCCGACACCGGCGATTCCATCTCGACGGTCGCCTTGTCGGTCATCATGTCGGCAAGCTGCGCATCTTCTTCGATGCGGTCGCCGACCCGGACGTGCCAGGCGACGATCTCGGCCTCGGCGATCCCTTCGCCGATATCGGGCAGGCGGAACGAATAGCGGGCCATGGCGGTCAGTCCTTCATCAACTTGTCGAGCGCGGTCGCGATACGCACCGGACCCGGGAAATAGGCCCATTCGAGGCTGTGCGGATAGGGCGTGTCGAAACCCGTCACGCGCTCGACCGGCGCCTCGAGATGATAGAAGCAGCGTTCCTGCACCAGCGCGGCGAGCTCGGCGCCGAAACCCGACGTGCGCGTCGCCTCGTGGATGATCAGGCAACGTCCGGTCTTCTTCACCGACGCCTCGACCGCCTCGATGTCGAGCGGCAGCAGCGTGCGCAGGTCGATGATCTCGGCGTCGACCCCGATCTCCTCGATGATCGTCTTCGCGACATGGACCATCGCGCCATAGACGAGCACCGTCACCGCCTCGCCCTCGCGCACCGTCGCGGCCTTGCCGAGTTCGATGCGGTAATAATCCTCGGGAACCGCGCTCGCCGCATGCTTCGACCAGGGCTCGACCGGGCGGTCGTAATAGCCGCTGAACGGCCCGTTGTAGATGCGCTTGGGTTCGAGGAATACGACGGGGTCGTTATCCTCGATCGCCGCGATCAGCAGCCCCTTCGCATCATAGGGATTGGACGGAATCACTGTCTTCACGCCGCAGATATGCGCCATGATGCTTTCGGGCGACTGGCTGTGCGTCTGCCCGCCGAAGATGCCGCCGCCGAACGGCGTGCGCACCGTCATCGGGCAGATATAGTCGTTGGCAGACCGGTAGCGCAGGCGCGCCGCCTCGCTGACCAGCTGGTCGAGACCGGGGTAGATATAGTCGGCGAACTGAATCTCCGGCACCGGCCGCAGGCCATAGGCGCCCATGCCGACAGCGACTCCGATGATGCCGCATTCGTTGATCGGCGTGTCGAAGACGCGGGTCCGGCCATGCTTTTTCTGCAGCCCCGCGGTGGCGCGGAAAACGCCGCCGAAATAGCCGACGTCCTCGCCCATCACGACGGTGGCGGGGTCGCGTTCGAGCATGATGTCCATGGCGCTGTTGATCGCCTCGATCATGTTCATGGTCTTCACGGGCGCGCTCATCACTCGGGCTTCCAGTCGGGGCCGAACTTGGCCCTTTGTTCGGCAAGCATCTGTTCGCATTGTTCCTGAAGATGCCAGGGCATGTGCTCGAACACATCCTCGAACATGGTTTCGAAGGGCTGGTGCATGCCATGCCCCAAAATTCCAAGTTTTTCAGACTGCTTCTGTGACGTCTTTATCAGATCGTCGAGTTCCTGCTTCAACGCTTCGTGACGCTCGCCGTCCCATTCGCCGAGCCGTTCGAGATGCTCGCGCAACCGCATGATCGGATCGCCGAACGGCCAGGCGCTGGCCTCCTGCGCCGCGCGATAGGCGTTCGGGTCGTCGGAGGTGCTGTGCCCCTCGGCGCGATAGGTGAAATGTTCGATCAGCGTCGGGCCGTTGTTCGTCCGCGCACGGTCCGCGGCCCACTGGGTCGCTGCATAGACCGCGAGCGGATCGTTGCCGTCGACGCGCAGCCCGGCGATGCCATAGCCGACCGCGCGCGCCGCGAAGGTGGTGCGCTCACCGCCGGCGAAACCCGAAAAGCTGGAGATCGCCCACTGGTTGTTGACGACGTTGAAGATGACCGGCGCATTGTAGACGGTCGCGAAGGTCAGCGCCGAGTGGAAGTCGCCCTCGGCCGACGATCCCTCGCCGCACCATGTCGTCGCGATGCGGCTGTCGCCCTTCGAAGCGGACGCCATCGCCCAGCCCACCGCCTGCGGATATTGGGTCGCCAGATTGCCCGAGACGCTGAAGAAGCCGTAGTCGGGCGCCGAATACATGATCGGAAGCTGCCGCCCGAGCAGATGGTCGCCGCGATTCGAATAGATCTGGTTCATCATCTGGACCAGCGGATAGTCGCGCGCGATCAATATGCCCTGCTGGCGATAGCTGGGAAACACCATGTCGGCGCGGTCGATCGCCATCGTCGAGGCCACCGAGGTCGCCTCTTCGCCGGTCGATTTCATGTAGAAGCTGGTCTTGCCCTGCCGCTGCGCGCGGAACATGCGGTCGTCGAACGCCCGCACCGTCATCATGTAGCGCAGCATCGTGCGCAGCCGCTCGGGCGCCAGCTTCGGGTCCCACGGTCCTTTCGCCTGCCCGTCGAAATCGAGCACGCGCACCAGGCCGTAACACAGGTCGCGCATCGCGTCGGGTTTCGTCGCCTCGCCGGGGCGCGGCGTGGCATCGACGGCAGGAACCGGAACGTCGCTGAAGTCGGGGGTATCGCCGGGGCGATAGCGCGGTTCGGGAATATGGAGCGACAGCGGCGGCAGATTGCCCGCCGGGCGCCGAGGCGTCTCAGGCATGTCTTCTTCCCTTCGACGCGAATCACGCGCCGTTTAGTTATATTTCAATGCGGCGACATATTATTACCGTCGCCGATCCATTGCAATGCCTGCGATCAGACCGCGACGGGCGCCGGAATATGCGCCTGCGGCGCATAGGCCTCGACCGCGAAATCCTCGAAGCGATAGGCAAAGATGCTTTCCGGCCGCCGCAGGAGGCGCAGCTTTGGCGCGCCGGCCGGGGTCCGCCGCAACTGCTCTTCGACGAGCGCGGTGTGGTTGAGATAGAGATGCACGTCGCCGCCGGTCCACACCAGTTCGTGCGCGTGCAGGTCGCATTGCTGCGCGATCATCCGCGTCAGCAGCGCCGCCTCGAATATGTTGAACGCGAAGCCGAGCCCCAGGTCGCACGAGCGCTGGAACAGCAGGCACGACAATCCGCCGTCGCTGCGCACATGGAACTGATAGGTCATGTGGCACGGCGGCAAGGCCATGCGATCGAGGTCGGCGACGTTCCAGCCGGTGAAGATGTGCCGCCGCGACCCGGGATTGCTGCGCAGCGAATCGATCAGCGCCGCGATCTGGTCGTGCCCCTTTTCGGCCCGGCGGAACAGACCATCCCCCGCGGGCTCGTAGCGCGGCCAGTTCACCCATTGGTGGCCGTAAACGGGACCGAGATCGCCCCATGCCGCCGCGAAATCGGAATCCGAAAGGATGCGCGCCTCGAAATCCTCCGCGCCGATATCTTCGCCGGTCTCGCGGCGATAGCGATCGAGCGGCCAGTCGGTCCAGATCCGCACCCCCTGCGCGACCAGCGGGCGGATATTGGTGTCGCCGGTCAGGAACCACAGCATCTCGCGCAGCGCGGTTTTCCAATAGACCCGCTTGGTGGTGAGCAGCGGGATCGCATCGTCGGCGAGCGAGAATCGCATCGTCTCGCCGAACAGCGAGCGCGTGCCGACGCCGGTGCGGTCGACCCGCTCGTCGCCCTCGGCCCAGATTCGGCGCATCAGGTCGAGATATTGCAGTTCATAATGGATGGAATCGGGCAAGACCTGCTCCTGTGTTGCGGGCCCCAGTGCTAAGCGCGCGACGGAAGGACGGCAAGGGCGGCAGCAGCCATGACTCTCCGTTACGGCGCAGATGCCGATTGGAGCGCCGGCCTCCGCGCCGCATAGACGGCGCGATGAATCTCTCCGATCCGCTTGGCAACGGGGCCGACATGGCCGCGACCGGCTTCGTGCAATGCGCGGACGAGGACGATGTCGCGCGCCACCTGCTGCGCCCGTCCTTCACCAACGACGGCGAAACCGTCCAGTTGCTGGCCTTCGATGGCCATGCACGGCTGATTTCCGCCGAACGGATCGAAGCGACGCTGTCGGGGCGCTGCACCATTCCCCCGATGCGTTGGCGAAGGCTGCTCGGCCCGGCGGTGACCGGCGTGCTGATGGCGCACAACCATCCCTCGGGCGTCGCCTGGCCCAGCGAAGGCGACCTCGCCTGCACCCGCGCGGTTTCGCGGCTCCTTCGTCCGATGGGGATCGATCTGTTCGACCATCTGATCTTCGTCGACAGCGGTCATTTCAGCTTTCGCCGCGCGCACCTGCTGTAGGTCCCGATCCTGGTGCGATTGCCGCTTGCAGTTCCCGGGCGGCGCGTCTAGAGGACCGCCCTGCCTTCGCGCCGCTTCGTCGGCGCTGGAGATCGGTCGGGGAGTAGCTCAGCCTGGTAGAGCACTGTCTTCGGGAGGCAGGGGCCGGAGGTTCGAATCCTCTCTCCCCGACCAGTTTTCTTTCGCAACATTATTTCTTTCCGCTTCTTGTAACGCGGCGCGGAACGTCCTAGATTGTCGGTACGCCGTCGTGGTTGCCCCCTTTCCACTGCGGCGAGTGCCCCGTCCCATGACGCGGGTGCGTCCTCCCTGGACCCTGGCCACCTCGTACTTCGGTACGAGGTGGTTTTTTATTCGGCCGCTTGCGGCAGCCCTTCGTCGCCCGAAAACAGGCTGTTTGCGGCGGCGACCAGTTCCGCGAGCCAGCGCGAGAGCCGCGCCACGCCCGCGGCGTCGGGTCTGCCCATCCCGTCCAGATACAGGCGTCGATCGATCTCGATCTGAACCGCATGCTGGCCGTCCGCGGGGCAGCCGTGGGTCCGGATGATATGACCGCCGGCATAGGGCTGGTTGCGCGTTACCGGCTCGCCAAGCCCCGCCGCCGCATCGACGACCAGATCGACCAGCGCCGGATCGGCCGTCGCGCCGAAACGGTCGCCGACCACGATCCGCGCGCCATGCCCCGGCTGACCCGACGGAATCGGCGGCATGCTGTGGAGGTCGATCAGGATCGCGTGGCCGAAGCGCGCACGCAGGGCAGCCAGCTCGGCCGCGAGCGCGGCATGATAGGGCCGGTGCAGCGAATCGAGTCGCCAGCGCAGGCCGGCCGCATCCATGGGGCGCTTCCACAGCGGCCCGCAATCGGCGAGGCGCGTCGGGACAACGCCCAGCCCCGCCCGCTCCTTGCGGCCGGGCGCCGAGAATTGCGGGCGCAGCGTCACCGCGACCTCGCCCGGCGCCATCTGGCCTTCGCCGCGATTGCAGTCTGCGACCGCGCGCGCCCACAGGGCCTGGACGACCGTGCCGCCCGCCGCCGTCACACCGGCCGCCAGCAGGTCACACCAGCCATCCTCCAGCCGCTCGAGCATCGCGCGGTCGACGCGCGCCGCCGCCAATATCTCGGGCGGATAAAGACGTCCCGCATGGGGAACCGAGACCAGAACGGGGCCGCTGACCGCAGGCCGATTGACAGCGATGGCGGCGCTCTGGAAGATAGGCTGCGGCATGCGGCCAAGGTGGCAAAATTCGCCCGGCGAATCCAGCGTCACCGAATTTGTTAAGCCTCTGCCACTATGGCGGGCATCGCGACGACGGCAGGATCCCATGGGGCGACGCCGCATGACCAGGGGGCGAATTGACAGCATGATCCGGATTTTGCTGGCCGAAGACGATGACGTGATGCGCGAATATCTGGCGCATGCGCTGACCAGCGCCGGCTATCACGTGACCGCCGTCGACCGCGGCACCGAAGCGGTGCCCTATATCGATTCGGGGACGTTCGACCTGCTGCTGTCCGATATCGTGATGCCGGAGATGGACGGCATCGAACTCGCGCAGCACTGCGCGAAGGCGGCGCCGCAGACGCAGGTGATGTTCATCACCGGCTTCGCCGCCGTCACGCTGCGCGCGGAAGAGAATGTCC
This sequence comes from Sphingopyxis sp. 550B, assembly GCF_057401805.1. Lineage (NCBI taxonomy): Bacteria > Pseudomonadati > Pseudomonadota > Alphaproteobacteria > Sphingomonadales > Sphingopyxidaceae > Sphingopyxis > Sphingopyxis sp. 550B. The sequence continues at coordinate 3,008,074 of NZ_CM171610.1, forward strand.
CGCAGGCGAAGCTGCTGTCGAAGCCCTTCCACCTCAAGGACCTGGTGCGCGAGGTCGACCTGCTGTTCGGGCGCGCCGACCGGTCGCACCAACAATAATCATCGCCGGGCGCGCGAAAGGCTTGCCAGCCTGCGCCAAGCCCATTAAGGGGCGCGTCACCCCAGAACGTGTGGGCGTGTAGCTCAGTGGTAGAGCACTGTGTTGACATCGCAGGGGTCGCAAGTTCAATCCTTGCCACGCCCACCATTCCCTTCCCATCGCCGCCGACCTGGCCGCGCCGTACATGGCACGGCGCGTCCGTCACAGGCCTTGGGTCTGGTCGATGCGCGACGCATCGCCGACCTGGCTGCCCCCGTCGCAATCGAGGATCGTTCCGGTGATGTAGGCGGCCGCCGGCGAGCAGAGGAACACCGCCGATTCGGCCACTTCCTCGACCTTGCCCCACCGCTTCATCGCAATGCGCGCATAATGCGCCTCGCGGGTCGCCGCGTCGGGCGCCAGCCGCTTCATGCCTTCGGTATCGGCGATCGGCCCGGGCGAAATGCCGTTCACCCGTACGTCGGGGCCCCATTCGAGCGCGAGCGTGCGGACGAGCTGGTTGATCCCGGCCTTCGCGGCGCAGGCATGCGCCTGAAGCGCCATCGCGTTGACCGCCTGCCCCGCCGTGATCGCGATCAGCGACGCGCCGGGCTTGTTCAGCAGGTCGTGACACCCCCGGAAGACGTTGAAGGTGCCGTTGAGATCGATGTCAACGACGGTGCGAAAGGCGTTGGCCGACATGCCGAGCACCGGGGCGAGGAAATTGCCCGCGGCGCCCGAAATGACGATGTCGATCGCCCCCAGCCTGTCGGCGACCGTCTCCATCACCCCGCGAATCGCATCATAATCGCGCACATCGCCCGACAGGCCGAGCGCGCCCGCGCCGATCTCGGCCGCCGCGCGCGCCGCCTTGTCGGGATCGCGCCCGGCGACCGCGACCTTCGCCCCCAGTTCGGCGAAGCGCTTCGCGATGCCGAGGTTGATGCCGCTGGTTCCGCCGGCCACGAACGCCGTCTTGCCGGCCAGCAGATTGTCCCGAAACGTCGTCATCCGTCCTTGCTCCTCGCTCGATTTTCGCGCGGCGACCGCACCCCGATCCGCAAAGCGGGTTGACGGATCGGAATCGGTCGCCTTTTGAAACGCGACCAGACAGCAAGGACGAACCGATGGCAAGTGGCCCCACATCGCACAGCTTCATCTCGCAGCGGCTCAAGCTGCATTATGTCGACTGGGGAAATGACGACGCGCCGCCGCTGCTGCTCGTCCACGGCGGCCGCGATCATTGCCGAAGCTGGGATTGGGTCGCGGAGAGGCTGTGCGACCGTTATCATGTCATCGCGCCCGACCTGCGCGGCCATGGCGACAGCGCCTGGTCGCCCGACGGCAATTACGACATGGACGCCTTCGTCTACGATCTCGCGCAGCTCATCCACCAGCTCGACCTCGCGCCGGTGACGATCGTCGCGCATTCGATGGGCGGCAATGTCGCGCTGCGCTATACCGGTCTCTACCCCGACAATGTGCGCAAGCTGGTGGCGATCGAGGGACTCGGCCCTTCGCCCAAGATGCTCGCCGAACGCGCCGCGAAACCCGTCGCCGACCGCTTCCGCCAATGGATCGAGGACAAGCGCCAGGCCGCCGGGCGCATCCCAAAGCGTTATGCCACGCTCGACGACGCGCTCGCGCGGATGATGGCGGAGAACAGCTATCTGACACCCGAACAGGCGCGCCATCTGACCGTGCAGGGGATCAACCGCAACGAGGACGGCAGCTGGAGCTGGAAGTTCGACAATTATCTGAACGTCTGGTCGGGTTTCGACATGCCGCAGGACGACATTGCGTCGCTGTGGGCGGCGATCGCCTGCCCCACGCTGCTTCTCTACGGCGCCGACAGCTGGGCCTCGAATCCCGAAAAGGACGGGCGGCTCGAGCATTTCCGCACCGCAAAGGTGATCGAATTCGAAAAGGCGGGCCACTGGCTGCATCACGACCAGTTCGATCGGTTCATGTCCACGCTAGAGGAGTTTCTCTAGAATGTCGTCGCGGCGCACGCGGGTGCGCGGAAGGAACGGCGCACGATGGTCTATTCGGGGGTCTATTCGGGGCAGGCATCGAAGGGCGAGCGGGTCGCGGCCGGCACGGCGTCGCTGCTGGTCGCGGCCGCGATCGGACTCGGCCTCGCGAGCGGCCTCGATCTTGCGGTCGTGCGCCGCGCCAGCGAGACGATCGCGGCCATAGCGATTCCCGCACCCCGGCCGGAGCCGGAGGTCGCTCCCGCCCCGCAGCCGACCCCGTCCCGCAGCGCCAGCGGCAAGGCGTCTCCCGCCAACAAACAGGCGAAAGCGGCGGCGGCCACGGCCCCGAAACCGCTGGTTCCACCGCCGAATCCTCCGCCGATCGCGGCCGCCCCGCGCCCCGGCGAGGGAAGCCAGGCGTCGGCGGGTGCCGCCCCGGTCGCCGGACCGGGCTCGGGCGCCGGAGGGCGCGGCGACGGCACCGGCGCCGGCGGCTCGGGGAACGGCACCGGCGGCGGGACGCGGCCGGTCTGGCGCAGCGGCACGATCCGCGACAGCGACTATCCGAAGGCGGCCAGCCGCGCGAAGATCGGCGGAGAAGTCGAGGTCCGCTTCACCATCCAGCCGACCGGGCGCGTCACCGCCTGCCGCGTCACGCGGTCGAGCGGCGACCCCGCGCTCGATTCGACCACCTGCCGGCTGATCGAAGAGCGCTTCCGCTTCCGCCCCGCCACCGACGCGGCGGGCCGGCCGATCGCCAGCAGCTATGGCTGGCGCCAGAACTGGTGGCTCGAACGCCGGCGCTGACCAAATGGGAAAAGGTGGCGGAGACGGAGGTTATAATAAGCGAAAACTATCTAATTGTAATCGCTTAGCAATGTCTCAGCGGTGATTTTCCAAACCACACGTCTTCCCACGAAAAATTTTTTACGCGGTCAAGACCTACGCCATTCTTTGACATAACACTCGATTCTTGTCGACTGTTTTCTTTCACTGGAACATGATTCTGTTCGAACACTCTATCGAACACACTCTCCGTAAACTTACATATGCGCGCGCAGGCTCGGACCAGTTCTCTTGAACCGAAGCGATCTGTCGGGCTCGTTTAGCGGTCCAGACAGACCAATAGCTGCTTCGCCTCGACCAGTTCACCCGATTTCACCAGCAACTCGCTGACCGTTCCAGCGAATGGAGCAGCAATTGACGTCTCCATCTTCATCGCTTCCAACGTCAGCAACCGATCGCCCGCAGCCACGACCTGGCCAGCCACAACATCGACGCCGACAACAAGTCCGGGCATCGGCGCGGCAACGTGGCGGTCATTGCCTTCTTCCGCCATTGGCCGGGCAGCGCGCCCACCGGAGGCCTTGCGGTCGGCAACGGTGATCACCCGAGGCTGGCCGTTGAGTTCGAAGAAGAGGCGCACCGACCCGTCTTCCTCGACATCGCCGATAGCCGTTAACGTGATGACGAGGGTCTTGCCCCGCTCAATGACGACATTGACTTCGTCGCCGACGTCCATCCCGTAGAAAAAGATCGGCGTCGGCAGCGTCGATACCGGGCCGTACTTCCGGCGGGCCGCAGAGAATGCCGCAAAAACCTTCGGATACATGAGGTAGCTTGCAAAGTCGCTGTCGCTCAGCGGCCCACCGCATTCGGTTTCGGCCTTGGCGCGCTCGGTTTCCAGATCGGTGTCGCCAAGCAGGCTGGCCGGGCGTACCGTAATTGCAGGCTCGTTACCCAGTACACGCTTTTGGATGCCGGACGGCCAGCCGCCTACCGGCTGCCCAAGATCGCCGCGCATCATTTCGGCGACCGATGCGGGAAAGGCGATTTCACGGGCTGGATCGAGGACGTCCTCGCGCGCAAGGTCCTGCGCGACCATCATCAGCGCCATGTCGCCCACGACCTTGGATGAGGGGGTGACCTTCACAATGTCGCCGAACAGCATATTCGCATCGTGATAAGCGCGCGCGACGTCGTGCCAGCGCGTTTCTAGACCGATGCTGCGCGCCTGTTCCTTGAGATTGGTAAACTGACCGCCGGGCATTTCGTGGAGATAGACTTCGCTGGCGCCTGACCTCAGATCGCTCTCGAAAGCGGCATATTGGCTCCTTACCGCCTCCCAATAGAAGCTCAGGTGACGGATCGCCTCTCCGTCGAGACCGCTGTCGCGCGGCGTTCCGCGCAGTGCTTCGACGATCGAGCCGAGACAAGGCTGTGATGTCGTGCCTGACATGGCATCCATCGCGGCATCGACGCTGTCGACGCCGGCCTCGACGGCGGCAAGGACACTTGCCGCGGCCGCCCCCGACGTGTCGTGCGTGTGAAATGCGATCGGCAGATCGGTCGTCTCGCGCAGCGCGCGGAACAGGCGGCGCGCCGCTTCGGGCTTCAAAAGACCCGCCATATCTTTGACCGCCAACATCTGGCATCCGGCGGCTTCGAGTTCGCGCGCCAGCCCGACATAATAGGCAAGATCATATTTAGACCTCTGGGGATCGAGAATATCGCCGGTGTAGCAGAGCGCGCCTTGGGCGATCTTTCCCGACTCCCGAACCGCGTCGATCGCGACGCGCATATTTTCCACCCAGTTCAGGCAATCGAAAATCCGGAAGATATCGACGCCCTTCGCGGCTTCGCCGATGAAATGGCGCACCACATTGTCGGGGTAATTGGTGTAGCCGACCCCGTTCGCGCCGCGAAGCAGCATCTGCGTGAGAAGATTTGGCGCGCGTTCGCGGATCGCCGCGAGCCGTTCCCAGGGATCTTCCGACAGGAAGCGCATCGATACATCGAAGGTCGCCCCGCCCCAACATTCGAGACTGAGGAGGCCGGGAAGCGTGCGCGCATAGGCCCCCGACACCTCGACCATGTCATGCGTGCGCATCCGCGTCGCGAGGAGAGACTGATGCGCATCGCGCATCGTGGTGTCGGTCACCAAGATGGCGTCCTGCTCGCGAATGTGCCGGCAAAGGGCCCCTGCCCCTTCTTCGTCGAGAAGGTTGCGAAGGCCCCATGGCACGGCACCACTTGCTGGCGGCACGGCGGGCGCTCTTGCACTGGCGGACGGGCGGGCACGATCCTTGACGTCGGGATGCCCGTTCACCGTGACGTCGGCGATATAGCCGAGAAGCCGAGTCGCGCGGTCGCGCTTGCGCCCTAGATCGAGTAGACCGGGCGTCTCGTCGATGAAGCGGGTCGTGTAGCGGCTTGCGGCAAAATCCGGGTGCTTGAGGACATTTTCGAGAAAAGCGAGATTGGTCGCGACGCCGCGGATACGATATTCGCGCAGCGCACGGGTCATCCGCGCAATGGTCTCGTCGGCGGTCGGTGCCCAGGCCGTGATCTTCTCGAGCAAGGGATCGAAATGCCGGGTGACGATGGCACCCGAATAGGCGGTGCCGCCATCGATGCGCACCCCGTAACCAAAGGCGCCACGATAGGCGGTAATGCGTCCATAGTCGGGAATGAAATTGTTGAGCGGATCCTCGGTGGTGATCCGGCACTGCAGGGCATGACCGCCTAGCGCGATCTCGTCTTGCGGCGGCACGCCAGTCTCGGCAGCCACGCCGATCCGACCGCCCTCGGCGATGCGGATCTGCGCTTTCACGATATCGACGTCGGTCACCATCTCGGTCACCGTATGCTCGACCTGGATGCGCGGGTTGACCTCGATGAAGTAGAAGGCCCCGCTCGTCTCATCCATGAGAAACTCGACCGTCCCGGCGCCCACATAGCCCGTCGCGCTGCCGATCCGCAGCGCCGCCTCGCAAATCGAGGAACGCGTTTCGGCGTCCAGATAAGGCGCTGGAGCCCGCTCGATCACCTTCTGGTTGCGCCGCTGGATCGAGCAGTCTCGCTCGAAGAGGTGATAGAGGTTGCCGTGCGTATCGCCGAGGAGCTGAACCTCGACGTGACGTGCGCGCCGGATCAGTTTTTCCAGATATACTTCGTCGCGTCCAAAGGCCGATTTTGCTTCGCTCCGACCCGAGCTCACGGCCGCGAGGAGACCGCCCTCATCCTCGATCGGGCGCATCCCGCGGCCCCCGCCGCCCCAGCTGGCCTTCAGCATCAGTGGATAGCCGATTTCTGCCGCGATCCTGCGAATTTCATCCTCATCGCCCGGTAGCGGGCCGCTTGCTGGAACGACCGGCACGCCGGCTTCGACCGCCACGGCGCGCGCCGAGACCTTGTCGCCGAGGCGGCGCATGGTTTCGGACGAAGGGCCGATGAAGCCTATGCCCGCCGCGAGGCAGGCTTCCGCGAAGTCCGGACTCTCGGAGAGAAAACCGTATCCCGGGTGGATCGCGTCGACCCCGGCGTCGAGCGCTATAGCGATGATCTGGTCGATATCGAGATAGGCGGCAATCGCCGTCTTGCCGTCGCCCGGCAACTGATAGGCTTCGTCGGCCTTGAAGCGGTGCAGCGACAATTTGTCTTCGCGCGCATAGACGGCGACCGTCCGGATGCCGAGTTCGGTGGCGGCGCGAAAGACGCGTATGGCGATCTCGCCGCGGTTCGCGACCAGCAGTTTCTCGATCCTGTTCGACGGCATGACGAAGCCTCCCACCTGGCCGCAGCTCCCGTGAAATAGGGCCCCGCGTCGCGTTGCATCTCGTCCGCGTGACATAAACAGTCAAATTAGATTGTAAATGGCCTGCCGTGGCGGCGAGCAGGAAATCCTCGTCGTTCCGGGCTCCCTCCGCCTCAAACGAGCCCGGTTGCGTAAAAAATCGCGACCGCAACAAAAGCCGTCGCGGGACGGGTCAAGCGCTTGTCTGCCCGATTCACCGCGATCACCCGGATCGGCGACGTCATTATGCTTCAAGGTAGGGTCTCCCAGGTGACGAGCGACGGCGATGCAATCGTCGATATTTCGACAGCGATCGAAGGCGGGGACACCACGCTCATTGCCCAGGCGGTCCTTCACTGTTGCTAGGCATAGCGCCGATATCCATTGCCCCGGCCGCGGCGCGACCGGGAGCTTGCCGCGGGGGCGGCCAAATGGATTTTCTTCTAGGACAGTCATCTTACAAGCAGCTTTGCTTGCATCCTGTCACATCTCGGCTAACCTTCTACAAAAGATTAGGCCGAAGGCCGACCGGTTGCCCCGCGCGTCCGGCGGATCGCGCCGCCAGGGAGATGACACCGACGATGAGAAACAACTTGCTCCTGCTCGCGGGCGCCGCCTTTCCGGCCCTGCTTGTCCTTCCCATGCACGGCGATGCGCAGACGGCCACGACCGGGCGCGCTGTGGGAGCCGATGCCGGTTCACCCGCTAACCGAAATTGCTCCGCGCTTGCCGGTCGCGCCGTGACCGGCGGAACTGTGATCGGCGCCGAGCATTTCGCTGCCGGATCGACAATCGCGAGCGGGGTAACGGCAGGTACGAAAGCGGCAACAGCGATGTGCCGCGTTCGCCTGTCCCTCAGCGCCGCGGCCGGTTCCGAAATCGCCGTCGAGGTGTGGCTTCCGGACCAGTGGAACAACAAGTTGATGGGGCTCGGCGGCGGCGGCTTCGACGGTGCACTTTCACCGGCGGGTGCCGGATCGCTCAACAAGGCGGCCGAACAGGGCTACACGGTTGTTGCGACCGATGCCGGCCATACGCCCGCTCCAAGCGTCGGGAGCTGGGCGCATCACCAACCCGAGCGAATCGTCGACTTTGGTCACCGCGCCAACCATATGGGCGCTGTCGCCGCCAAGCAGATCATTGCGGCCTATTATGGCGCACCGGCCCGCTCCGCCTATTTTACCGGCTGCTCGAACGGGGGCCGCGACGGGATCGCCCTCGCGAGCCGATACCCTGAAGATTATGATGCGATCGTCGCCGGTGCGCCAGCAATCCGTTACACCGAAACCGTCACCCAGCTCATCTGGTACAGCGAGGCGGCAAAGGCGCTCGGTACGCCAGCAAATATTGCCGCCAAACAGTCGCTCGTCCACAATGCGATCCTGCGGGCCTGCGACAGGATCGACGGAGTCGAGGACGGTCTGCTCGAAAATCCGCGCGCTTGCGGCTTCGAGCCGAAATCGCTCGCTTGCACGGACGGCGCGAGCGAGGCCTGCCTGACGCCCGCCGAAGTCGGCGCTTTCGAGCGCATCTACGGCGGCATGCGCTGGTCGGACGGAACAAAGATCATCGGCGGGCCGGCGCTTGGCAGCGAGGGCGCACCGGGGAACTGGGGCGCGTGGATCACCGGTCCCGTCCCCGCACTTGCCGGTCAGGAATTCTATCGCTGGCTCGTCTATGACGATCCGGATTGGTCGGTCGCAAACTTCGACATGGACCGTGACTACCGCGCCGCGCGCGAACGCGCCGTCCCCGTCATCAACGCGGAAAATCCGGGGCTTGAGGACTTCACCCGCCGCGGCGGAAAACTCATCATCTACCAGGGCTGGGACGACCCCGTCATAACCCCGGGTACGACGATCGATTATGTCGAAGAAGCCCACAGGAGCCTGGGCCCGAAAGCGGCGGGCCAGGTCCGACTCTTCATGGTCCCCGGCATGACCCATTGCGGCGGCGGTCCCGGCGCGACGAGCTTCGATATGCAGGCAGCGCTGGAAGCCTGGGCGGAGCGCGGCACCGCGCCGACACGCATTCTCGCTACGAAGACCGACCTTCCCGAGGGCGCCGCGCCCTTGTCCCGGCCCCTTTGTGCCTGGCCCAAGGTCGCGCGCTACAACGGCAAGGGCTCGGTCCGCGACGCAGCGAGTTTCTCGTGCAAGAAGCCCCAATAGTTGGGGCCAAGGATGGCCTGCGACCAGACCGGCGCCGACAGCGCAACGACGGCAACAAGAGACGCGATCCCGGGTGTTATCGCCGCATATCCACTAGCATTTTACAGTCAACACAGCTTGTATCTTGTTTCAGCGCCCCGATCGTCCTAGGGTCCGCCAGATATTGCGGCGGCTCCCCGGCACGGCTGCCTACAATCAGAGAGGATCGCTCATGAAATCCCGTCTTCTGGCCATCGGCATCGCCTGCCTGCTTTCGGCCTCCCTCCCTTTCAGCGCCGCGGCACAGTCTGCGCCGGTCGGACCGCCTGCGGGAGCAATGGCCATCCCGCTCTATGGCTCCAAGACGCCCGGCAAACCGGCCGATGAAATGCCTGCCGGTGCTAATGGTGAAGTGCGGAATGTCACATATCCGACCCTGATCCCGGTCCTCCCCAAGCCTGGAACCGCAAATGGTTCGGCCGTTATCGTGGCGCCGGGCGGCGGGTTCCTGTTCCTCTCGATGGAGGGCGAAGGCTGGGCCGTCGCACGGGCATTGTCCGACCGCGGCGTCACGGCATTCGTGCTCAAATATCGCCTCGACAAAACCCCTGCCGATACAAAGGAGTATCAGGCGGCGGTCTTCAAGCTTATCATGGATGCCGCCAAGAAAGAGGGGCAGCAGGTTCCACCGCCGCGCGCTGACGCCGGCGCCGACGCGCTTGCCGCGCTCAAATTGGTCCGTTCGCGTGCCCAGGAATGGCAGATCGATCCCAAGCGCGTGGGCATGATCGGATTCTCGGCGGGCGCCATCACGACGCTCTCGGCGGTGATGGATGCGGATCGCGACAATGACCCGGCCACACTGCCGCCCGACTTCTTCGGCTATATCTACGGGCCGATGGGGCCCGTTGAGGTGCCGGCAAGCGCCCCGCCGATGTTTGCGGCCCTCGCCATGGACGACACGATGTTCAGCCGCGGAGGCTATGAGATCGTTGGCGCCTGGCGCGACGCCGGCAAGCCTGTCGAGCTTCATGTCTATCAGTCTGGCGGCCATGGATTTGGTCTTGGCAAGCCCGGGACGACCACGACCCAGCTCATGCCCGAGTTTCTGGCATGGATGGAGATGCGGGGCTTGCTCACAGCCGCGAAGTAGACGGCTGCGCCGACCGGATCTTTTGGGGGAAGATGTTCGATGAGACTGAAGGCAACTTTGCTCGGCGCAGCGGCGCTCGCGCTTACTGTCGTCCCGGCCGGGGCTGTGCGGGCTGACGCGTCCGAGGCACGCATCCCGGCGAATGAGCTGTTCATCGGCACCTGCTACCAGCCGGTCGATCGGACGCGCGAGCAGATCGTCGCCGATGTTGCGATCATGAAACGCGCGGGCATCGAGGTCGTCAGGATGGGCGACCTCTCCTGGGACTATTTCGAGCCTCGCGATGGCGTTTTCGACTTCGCTCCGTTCGACTTCGCCTTGGACAAGATGGCAGCCGCCGGGATCAAGGTCGTTCTCGACATTCCGGGAACGCCGATTCCGCTCTGGGCACATCAGGCCTATCCCGGAATCACGCTCGTTCGCGAAAGTGGAGGCAAACAGCATCCCGCCGAACGCTATATGGACGATATTTCGGACCCCGATTTCCGGCGTCTTCAGTTGCGCATCGCCGAGAAGGTCACCGAGCGTTATGCCCGGCATCCAGCGGTTATCGCGATCGGTTACAGCAACGAAATCGGCAACGGATATCTCTCTTATTCGGAGCCGACCCGCCAGCGCTTCATCGCCTGGCTGAAGGAGCGCTACAAAACGCTCGATGCCCTCAACAAGGCCTGGGCCGGCCAGCGCTGGTCGCGAAGCGTCTCCGACTGGCAGCAGGTCGAGCTTCCCTTCGCGGGCGGCCCGGGACCGAGCGAACGCTATCTCGATCTCCGCCGCTTCTGGTCGTCGGTGACAATCGACCTGCTCCGCGATCTCGATGCGATACGCCGCGCAAAAAGCCCCGACAAGCCCGCGCTTTCAAACCTGTATGATTCGGCCTCGCGGCGCGGCTTCGACTATCTTGCGACGCAAAGGGATTATCAGACCTACGGTGCGTTCGGCTACTATGCGGGCAACCCTGTCGACGGCGCTTTCCAGGCGTTGATGGCCAAGGGGGATCTCGAGACGCCTATCTGGTTCAATGAATTTCAGACCGGTTTCTTCGGCGATTATGGCACCAAGGGCAAAGCGCGAATGAGCAACTACCTCGGCCTCGCCTACGGAGGACAGGGGTTTCTCGCCTGGACCTTCAACACGCATCTCGGCGGCGAGGAGCAGATTTATTTCGGACTGCTCGATCATGACGGAACCCCGTCGTGGAAGCTCGAGGAGGTCGCGCAGACTGCTCGCGAATTCCAGAAGCTCGAGAAGCTCGGTTTCCCGCGCAAGATGCAGCCGGAGATCGCCTTTTCCTATTCCTTCGAATCGCGGCTGCTCACCGAACGCAAGGAAATCGGCATCTACTACCGCACGCCCTATAGCGAGCAGAAGCGCGGGGCTTTCCGGCCGCTCTTCGACGACAATATCGACGCAGGGGTCGTCCGCCTCGGAACCTCGGACCTGTCGCGCTACAAATTGCTGGTCGTCGCCGGCGAATATCTGATGGACGAGGCCGCGGCCAAGGCGGTTCGCGCATTTGTAGCAGCGGGTGGAACGGTCATCATGACCGCCTATTCGGCAAAGGCCGATGCGACTGGCCAATGGTTCGGAACCAGCCTTCCCGGCGGCCTGGCCGATGTATTCGGATTGCGGACCGCCGAATTCTACAAGATCGGCACGCCGCTTACCGGGACGATCGCTGGCACGGACTTCACGACAACGATCAATAATTACGAGGTTCTGGAACCGACGACCGCGAAGATACTCGGCAGCTTCACCAATATCGAGGGAAGCCCGCCGGTGGCGACCGTCAACAGCTATGGCAAGGGTCAGGCAATCTATGTCGCCGCGACCGCCCAACCTGCCTTGCTCGAGCCGCTGTACAAGAGCCTTTATGCAAAGCTCGGCATCGTTCCGGGGCCGAAGACGCCGAAAGGGGTCGTCGCGCGGACGGTCGAGGGACGCACACTTTACGTCAACACGGGTTCGGCGCCGACCGAGATCGAGATCGCAGGGCGGCGAAAGGGACTGATTTCGGGCAAGCCCATCGAGGGCAGACTGGTGCTCTCGGGATATGACGTCGAACTCGTCGAATGAGTTCAGCGCCCGCGGCTCGGGTCAATTCAACTTATTGACGGCGGACGTGAAGAGACAAGCAGAAGAAGGAGCGACCATGAAACGCCTCGTATCGAACCTCACTCTTTGTGTAGCGCTTGCGAGCTCGGCCTGGGCCTTGCCGGCAACGGCCCTTGAGAAACCGGCGAAGGAAGCCGCAAAGCCCGCCGACGCGGTAACGAGCCTCAAGCGCAGCAGCTTTCAATATGCGACCCGGGACGGACAGCCGATCTATCTCGACGTCATCGTCGACAAGACGCTGAAGGTTGCCGGCAAGCAGCCCGTCATCCTTTTCTCTTATGGCGGTGGTTGGGAGGCGGGTTCGCGGACCGACCCCGGCCTCGAAAAGGGGATCGAAGCCTTCACTTCGCAGGGTTATGCCGTGGTCGCGATCGACTATCGCCTCGGCATCAAGATTGCGAAGGATCGCGGCGAGTTCAATGCGGAGACCGCCACGGCCATGTATCTGCGCGCCATCGAATGGGGCGTCGAGGATATTTTCGATGCGACGAGCCTCGTCGTGGAAAATGCCGACAAATGGAATCTCGACAAGGACCAGATCGTCCTGATGGGCGGAAGCGCCGGCGCCACGAATTCGCTCGTCGCCGAATATAATGTCGCCAACGAAACCGAGCTTGCACGCACCCATCTTCCGCCGGGCTTTCGCTACGCCGGGGTCGTCTCGATGGCGGGCGCCTTCTGGTTGAAGGCCAATACGCCGCTCCTGTTCAAGAACAAGCCGGCGCCGATCATGTTCTTCCACGGCGCAAAGGACCAGCTCGTGACATATGACGAAGTCCAAGGTCCTTTCTCGGGCTATGGACCCGTTTATTACTCGCGCCGTTTCGCCGGCCCCGAATTTCCCAAATGGTTCGTCGACTATCCACAGGGCGACCATGTGATTGCGGGAACGCCGATGATGGACTCGATTCTCGAAATCCGGGCCTTCCTCCAGAAGCTCGTCAAGGAGCACCAGCAACTGTCGATCCACACCGTCGAGGATGGCAGCCCGCCCAAAAATTTCGAGACCTTCATGAAGCTTCTTCAGCAGAAGAAATAGGCAGTTCGCGGCGCGGCTCGCGGCGGCGGCGGCAAGATAGAATAGCGGGAGAGAGACATGACCCAAACCCGAGGGAGCCAGCGGCGCGGAGAGCGCAAGATCTGGCCCGCACTCTTGCTGGTACCGGTTCTGCTCGTCACCGTCCTGACGGCGGGGCTCGCCCTGCCCCTGCCCTATGTCGATATTGCGGCGGCGCTTCTCTCGGGTCTCTTCGTCTATATGTTGCCAGCGGCGCTCGTGCTTGCGGTTCTCGCCCTCCTCGTCTGGCGCGCGCGGCATACGGGTTGGCGGCTGGCTCTTTTTGTCCTCGCGGCTGCGCGGCTTGGACGAAACCGCGCCGCCGGCGAGGGCGTGAGCCTGGACTGGGGCCAATTATTTGCGGGCTTCTCGGTCCCGAACCGCGGTCCCGATGAAACCCTCGTCTACACCCGATATGCCGGCAAGGATGTGACGCTCAGCATCTGGAGGCCCAAGGGCGTATCCGTCGGGGCGCCGGTACTTGTCATGACGCATGGCGGCGGTTTTGCCGGCGGCTCGGTGACCGAACAGATATTGCCTTATGCGCGGTGGCTGGCGAACGAAGGATATCTCGTTATCGGCGCCAATTATACGCTCTCCGACAAGAAGGTTCATGCCTGGAATATCGCCGAGGACCAGATCGCCTGCGCGCTCGCCTGGGCCAATGAGCATGCCGCAAGTTATGGCGGCGATGTTTCGCGGCTCGGCATGTATGGCGAATCTGCGGGCGGCAATCTCGTGATCAACAGCTCTTACAAGATCGCGGCGGGCAAGCTGCGGTCGCCCTGTGGTGGAAGCCTCCCCCGGGTGCGCGCGGTATCGACCATCTATCCGGTGGTCGGGATCATCGAATCCTATGACAATGATCATATGCTCGGAAAAATCGGGCGCCAGTTCGACGAGCAATATCTCGGCGGGACCCCAAAGCAATTTCCCGAACGCTATGCCGCGGTGCAGTCGGCCAATTCCGTTTCGGCAGCCGCGCCGCCCACGCTCATGGTTTACGGCGCGGTCGATCATCTGGTGCCGCCGGGCGGAACGCGCAGTTTCACCGCTGCGGCGCAAAAAGCCGGCGTCACGATTCGCGCAATCGAAGTTCCCCATGGCGAGCATGGCTATGATCTCGTTTCCGGAGGCGTCGGCGCGCAGGTCTGGCGGAAGACGACGCTCGACTGGTTCGGCGAATATCTCGCGGTCGACGGGATACAGGCCCGGCCCCGATAACGCCGCATGTCCACTCAAGCGCTAGCGAAGAAGTAAGTTATAAGCACCATTGACTGTTTTATAATTTGGCGTCACCCTTCGAAATTGCGGGTGACAGATGAAGTCGCTCGCGAAAATCAAACCCGGGAGACAGGATGAGATTCATGATGTGCAGCGGAGGCCGCGTCTGATGGCGAGCCGGTCCGAGGCGGTTCCCCGCGCCGACAACAGGACGCGCGCGCGCCGCTCCCGTCAGACACAGGCCGAGCGAAGCGCTGCAACGCGCAAGACCCTGCTCGATGCTGCCATCAAATGCCTGTTCGAGCATGGCTATGGAACGACGACGACGACGCTCGTCGCCGAGGAGGCGGGCGTGAGCCGGGGCGCGATGCTCCATCAATTTCCCTCGAAGGCGGACCTCATGACCTTCGTTGTCGAGGCGGTGTTCGAGGAGGATGTCGAACTCTACCGTGAGATGCTGAAGGATGTGACGGGACCTCGCGAACGCCTTCTCGCTTATCCGGTTGCCGCCTGGAAGCTTATGGGGCGCCCCGCAGGGGTTGCCATCATGGAGATTTTCCAGGGATCGCGAAGCGACCCGGTGCTTGCGGAGAAACTCAAGCCGGTCCAGGAGAAGATCGACGCGACCGCGATCGCCACCCTCGCGGAAGAACTTCACCGCGCGCCGTCGATCCCCTTGATGCACCTGGTCGTCGCGGTCGCGAGAGGATTGGCGATCAGTGGAATCATCTCGCCGGCGCTCCGCGATGGCGAGAGTGCGATCGACCTGTTCGGTCGTCTCCTCGAAGCCGGGATCGAGAAGGGCGTATTGCCCTCAGAGCCTCTCGCAGCCGCACCGCTGCGCTGACTTCGGCTATCGTGTCCGGCCAACGACCGCGAGCGATTGGAGCGGCGGCAGATTGAGGCTGAACTCGGTCCGCGTCTCATCGCCGTCCGTGACGTGGCGAAGCCCCGCGATCTTGCTGATCTTGCCCGTGTGCGGATCCCAGAACTCCGCCGCGGTCAAGCGGCCGCGCAGCGTCACCACCGTGTCGATCGGCGTGTCGCCCGAGTTGCCGAAATAATAGATATCCTTCCCGCTGCGCTGCCTATGGATATAGCTGAACGTCCCCATTTCCGACGCCTGTGGCCGCTCCCCGACAAACCCGACGTCAGGCGAGGCACCGAGCCGCGCGAGCACCGCGTCAAGCGCAGCAACGCCCGGCCGCGCCAAGAAGACCGACTGCCCACCGGCCCGATTGCGGCGGATCTCGGGCGCACCATCGCTGGTCGGCGCGCCGAATATCTCGGCGACAAGCGCGCGCACTTCGGCATCCTTGCCGAATTCGGCAGATGTCGAAGGCAGTAGCGAAGTCGCGATCACCGTCCCGCCCGCATCGTAGAATGCCTTGATCTTGGCGAGCGCCGCGACCGAGATGACGTCGCCGCCCGGGAGCACAAGCATTCTGTACTCCTCGTCGTTCACGCGGTTGTCCATGCGCAACCGGTTGCCCTTCACCGCGAACTTGCCGGTGCCGAGCGCGTCCGGGTGGACGAAAGTGAAGTCGCGTCGAAGCTCGGAGAGAAGCATCTCGCCGACTGCCTGATAATCGGCGTCCTTATAGGCATGCGCGCCGGCGGGGAGCTTTGCGCTGTTTCTCGGATCGTTGAAGGCATAGAAAGCCTGCAGCGATTCGACCGGAAAGAGGATGGCGATGTCGGCCACATGGCGCCCGCCCTGGAGCAGATAAGAGCTCCGTCCGGCCCAGCGACCGAACTCCGCTCCCGTCCCGACCGGCTTCGAAGGCACGCGCGCTCCGGTCACGAAATAGTTGAAACCACGAATATAAAGCTCGATCATGCGGCGATAGCCATTGGCGTCGTTGTTGACGCTGAACGCCTCGGCCGCGGTCCGCGGAAGGTCGCGTTGTGCCGAGACCGAACTGATGAGCTTGAACCCACCGCGCGCGAAGCCGACCCCCCAGAGCACGTCGGCCATCGGCATGTCGGTGTGCGCGTAGAATTTGAAGGGATCGCCGATCGTATCGGTTGGCTGGATGTCGTAATTGCCGGGCGCATGCCCCGTGCTCTTGACGCCATGCGCATGCGCCCAGTCGGTTAGCAGCTTCGGGAACGTGTCGCCGAGTTGTTCGGCGCGCGCGCGGTAGAAGGCGACACGCGCGGCCGCCGTATCGGGACCGATATCGTCCCAGAGCGCGGGATAATAGAGGCCCGCCGGGCGCCCGGTCAGCTTTTCGAACCGTTGCGCGATCCCGGGATGCCAGGTCTTCTCGTCCGAATATATGCCGACATCGTCGAAGAAGGTATATTTAATCGTCGTGCCGAAATGGTCGGAAAGACCGCGATAGGCGCGGTCGTGGGCATTTTCGAGGAACCAGCGCGTCGCATCGGCATCGAGATAATCGGCCGCGGCATAATAGTCGGGACTGTGCGTCTTGCCGCGCGTGCGCACGATCGAGAAGCGCTGGACCTGCCAGTTGCCGCGCGGCGCAATCCAGTCGATGCGGCCGTCCTTTGCCTTCGCGAGCAGATCTTCGCGCTTGCCGGTTGCCGTGTCGATCGCCACCAGCGCGACCGTCTCGGCGCCGGGCACCAGCGAATATAGCTGGCCGGACGAAATGCTCGTCTCGTCGCGCTGCAATATCTGCCGATAAAATCGCTCGGGAATGGTCCCGTCGGCGCTCCCGCTCGGAAATCCCGCCTCGTCATAATAGACCGCGCCAACGCCATTCGCCTTTGCAAGGTCGAGAAGCTCGCGCATCTTGGCGAACCATTGGGAGGTCATATAGCCGAGGCTCGGCTCGGCGCCGGGACCCGCGCGTCCGTCGGCAAGATAGGTTCCAAACTTGGCCTCGCCGGGCAGCGCCTTGGGAAGCCAGGGCGTGGCAGACGCCGGATATTCATTCTGCAGGCCGAGTGCGACCACGGCGAGCCCCGCCATGTCGAGCGGCTTTTTCGGGCGCGTGTGCTGCGGGCTGATCATGATCGACCCGGCATCGAGTTCGTCGATCGCGCGCTTCGCGGCTACGTCGAGCGGCGCGGCATAGCCCGCGCCCTCCTCGATGGTCACCGTCGGGCGGTAGGTGGCGGGCGGGTTGGCAAACTCGTCCGCCCGCACAGCCTGTGCAATCGCCCCGGTCTGGAGCATCGTCGCGGCAAGTAGCGCGACACCGGCAAGGGACCCAAATTTCATCGTCGAACATCCTCTCGCTGCGCGCCGACTGCGGCGCACGCTGCTATGTTACCGCGCCGCCGGCGCTGCCCTTTGTTCAGCCGACAATCGCCGCGCGCGCCGCCTTCTCGAAATTCCCCGACGCACCGAAGGGCGGCGGATTCATCTGGATGAAGAATACGCCGGCGAGATCGAGGCCCGGTTCGACCCAGCTTTCGGTCCCATAGGCGCCTCCCCAGCCATAAGCGCCGACGCTCCGGCCATTCATATTGCCCTCCTCGGCGATCCGGACGGCCAGGCCGAAACCGTTATTTTTCGTCCACATCGGGATCCAGTCGGCGAAGAGCCGGCCGACCACATTCTGGTGCATCAGTGCGACCGTCTCGGGCCGAACGATCCGGCGCCCGTTGAAACTCCCCTGCCCGAGCAGCATCATCTCGAAATTCATGAAATCATGCACGGTCGAGCAGATCCCGCCACCACCCGAAAGGTAGCGCGGCGGCAGCATG
Organism: Sphingopyxis sp. 550B; assembly: GCF_057401805.1. Lineage (NCBI taxonomy): Bacteria > Pseudomonadati > Pseudomonadota > Alphaproteobacteria > Sphingomonadales > Sphingopyxidaceae > Sphingopyxis > Sphingopyxis sp. 550B. The sequence goes on from NZ_CM171610.1 coordinate 3,026,084, forward strand.
CCCAGGATATCGGGCGCCTTCGACCAATTGCCGTCCTTCACCGAATAGATGTCGACCAGCCTGTCGCGCTTGGCTGCCGGCACATGAAAATAGGTGTCGACCATGTCGAGCGGCGCGAAGATGCGTTCCTTCATATAGACGTCGGCGGGGCGGCCCGAGACGAGCTGCACGATGTAGAGCGCGGCATCGAAGGCATCGGTCGGCGAATAGGAGAAGCGCGTTCCCGGCTGGAACTGGAGCACCGCTTCTCCCATGCGCGGAACATAGGTCTCGAGCGTGTCGTCGGGCTTGCGCTCGATCGAATTGACCAACCCCGCGGTACCGGACGAGGGGTCGAAGCCTGAGTTGGTAATCCCCGAAGTGTGCGTCAGCAGGTCCCGCACGACGAGTTCACGATCTGCCGGGACGATCCGGACCTTCGCGGGATCCTTATTTGCTTCAGGGGCAACGGCCACGCGCGGATTGGCGAAGGAAGGAATATATTTGCTCACCTTGTCGTCGAGCGACAGTTTCCCCTCGTCGACGAGCGTCAGCACGGTGAAGGCCGTCACCGGCTTGGTCGACGACATCACCCGAAAAATCGCGTCCTTGCGGTACGGCGTTTTGGCGACCGGATCGGAAAAGCCGAGAGCCTCATGCCAGACGAGCTTCCCGTGCCGCGCGATCGCGCCCACGGCGCCGTTGATTATGCCGGCATCGATCTGCTGCTGAACCGCCGCGCGCACGGCCGCGAGCCCCGCCTCGCTCATTCCAGCTTCGGCAGCCGGGCGAAGCGTCCAGTCGAATAAGGGCGCCGGCGCGAGTGAAGGTCCGCGCGGCGCACAGGCGCCCAGCGCCGCGAGCGCCCCCATCGACAGGACCGAGCGCCGCCCGAGATGCGCCGCACCCCAATCCGCCGCCCCGCCCGCAGCACCGAGTCCCGTCTTTTTCATGTCCTTCTCCCTTTCCGGCCCCGACTCTGCCGGCGACCGCCTTCTTTCTTCCATTTCGAGCGGGCGCGCTCAGACGATCCCGGCCCCAAGGCCGACCGCGCGCCGTTCCTGCGCCTTGCGCGCGCGATATTGGCTATCGCGATAAACCTGGATCATGTCGATCGCGCCGCCTTCCTCGGCGCGCGCCATCGCGAGGATGGGTGTCACGTCAATATCATAGGCGGCACGGAGCGTGCGGAACGCGAGCATCGTGTCATTTGCTTCCTGCGCGGCATGGAGCAGCGGACGGTCGACCAGCGAGGCCTTTGCATAGGCTGCGGCGATCGCTTCGGCCGACGACATCATGCTTTCGATCGGATCGGTCACATTGTGCGACTGGTCGATCATATAGGCCGGACTGAAGCCTTCGCGCGGATTCTGCTCGGCCTCGATCAATTCGTTGAACACGAGGAAAAGCTGGTGCGGATTGATCGATCCTGAATCGAGGTCGTCATCGCCATATTTGCTGTCGTTGAAATGAAAGCCGCCGAGCTTTCCGAACCGGTGCAGGCGGGCGACGATCTGCTCGATATTCACATTAGGGGCATGGTGACCGAGATCGACGAGGCATTTCGCCTTGGGACCGAGTTCCTGCGCCGCGAGGATCGAGCTGCCCCAGTCCGAGATCACGCTCGAATAGAAGGCAGGCTCGAACATCTTGTGCTCGAGCAGCATCCGCCAGCCATCGGGAAGCGCGGCATAGACTTCGGCCGCCGATTCCAGGTAGCGGTCGAGGCTCCGCGCCAGATCCTGCTGCCCCGGAAAGTTGGTGCCGTCGCCCACCCAGACGGTGAGGTCGCTCGCGCCGAGCTGCTGCCCGATCGCAATACATTCGATATTATGCTCGACCGCCTGCTGGCGCGTGCGCCGTTCGGTCGACGAAAGCGAGCCCGTGGCATAGCTGTGCGCCTGCCCCGGCTGATCCTGGAACGTATTGGAATTGACCGCGTCGAAGCCGAGCCCGAGCGCCTCCGCTTCGTCGCGAAGACCGCGATAATCCTCGACCCTGTCCCAGGGGAAATGCGGGCTCACGCGCGGCGTCGTGCGGCTGAGCTGATTGACGACCGCACAATCCTCGAGCTTCTCGTGAATATTGGTCGGCTCGCCGGGAATAGGGAATTTCGCGAAACGCGTGCCGCCTCGCCCGGCGCCCCAGCTCGGGATAGCGACCGAGAAATCCTTCACGCGCTGCTTGATGCCCGCAATCCCGACGCCGCGGCGCGCGAGCTTGCGCCCGAGGGCTTCATAATCTTCCTCGAGCGCGGGCATTTCGCGCGCATTGGCCTCGGCAATCAGCTCGTCCGAAATCGGCAAGGTCGTCGTCATCGTTTCATCTCTCCCTGCCGCGGATCAGCGGCTGAACGCCTGCGCGTTACCCGCGTCGACGTTGATCATGTTCCCGGTCGACTTTGCCGACATGTCGCTTGCGAGGAAATAGACTGCCTCGGCGATATCCTCGGGCAGTACGTCGCGCTTCAGCATCGAGCGCTGGCGATAATGTTCCTCGAGTTCCTTGCCCGCATCAATTCCGTGCGCGCCGGCGCGCTCCTGGCGCCAGTCGCCGTCCCAGATCTTCGAACCGCGAATGACGGCATCGGGATTGACGATATTGACGCGAATGCCGTCAGGCGCACCCTCGAGCGCCAGACAGCGCGCGAGATGGTTCGCCGCCGCCTTCGCCGAGGCATAGGCCGAGGCGTTGGTCGCGGCCGCCACCGCGTTCTTCGAGCCGATAAAGACGACGCTCGCGCCGCCCTGCTCCTTCATGCGCTTCAGCAGCGGCCAGGCCGAGCGGCTGGTCAGGAAATAGCCTTCGGCGAGGACATCGTAGTTCTTCTTCCAGAGCGCCGCGGTCGTCTCCTCGAGCGGCGCGGAGGAGGCGATGCCGGCATTGGCGACCAGAATGTCGAGCCCGCCAAATTCGCGGGCGCAGACTTCGAATGCTGCCTCCACCTCCGCCTCGTCGGTGACGTCGCAGCGCACGGCGCGCACGACATCGTTACCGAACTGCTCCGCAAAGCCCGCGCGGACGTCCTCGACTGCCGCCTCGTCGCGATCGGCGAGAAGGACGCAGGCCCCGTCGCGCATCAGCCGCGCCGCGGTCGCAGCGCCGATGCCGCCGGCTCCGCCGGTCACGATAGCGATGCGGCCGACGAGCGGCTTTGGCGCGGGCATGCGCTGGAGCTTTGCTTCCTCGAGAAGCCAATATTCGATGTCGAAGGCTTCCTGCTCGTCGAGCGCGATATATTCACCGATCGCCTCGGCGCCGCGCATCACATTGATCGCATTGCCGTAGAATTCGCCGGCGAGCCGCGCGGTCGTCTTGTCGGTCGCAAAGGTGATGCGCCCTACCCCCGGGATAAGTACGACGACCGGATTGGGATCGCGCATCGCAGGCGAATTGGGCCGCTTGCACCGCTCATAATAGGCGGCGTAAAGTTTGCGATAATCCTCAATCTTCTCGCCGAGATAGGCTTCGTCCTCGAGGCGGGCCGGGTCGAGCGTGAGGGGCGCGATCTTGGTACGCAGGAAATGATCGGGGCAGGAGGTGCCGAGCGCGGCGAGCCGCTCGAAGTCGGCGCTTCCGACAAATTCGAGCGCTTCGGCGTCATCCGAATAATGGCCGAGTTTACGCCGCGCGCCCGTCATCAGCCCGCGAAGGCGCGGCATGACGGCCGCCGCTACCGCCGCACGATCGGGTGCGGGCGCCACGCGCTCCCCGCCGAAGGCGGGCTTCGCAGCCAGACGCTCGTTGAGATAGCGCGCGGCGTCAGCGATGAGCCTAATCGTATGTTCGTAGCAAGCCTTGGCACTGTCGGCCCAGCAAATGATGCCGTGCCCGGCCAGCATCACGCCCTGCACCCCGGGATTGGCCTTCACATAGTCGCGAAGCTGGACCCCGAGCGTGTAGCCGGGCCGCTTCCAGGGGAGCCAGCCGATCTTGCCGCCCCAGATCGCCTGCGTCGCAGCTTCGCCGCCCGAACTTGCCGCGAGCGCAATGATCGCATCGGGATGGACATGGTCGACATGCTCGAACGGCAGCAGCGAATGAAGCGGCGTGTCGATCGAGGCCGCGCGGCCGTTGAGATTGAATGTACAATGGGGCAGATAACCGACCATCTTGTCGTCATCGTCGGGGCCCGAATAATGCGACTCGAGCGAGAGCAGCTTGTCCTGATAAAGCGTCGCGAAACCATCGAGCTTCATCGAGCCGATGTCACCGCCCGAACCCTTCACCCAGAGCACCTCGACCTGATTGCCGCTGAGCGGGTCGGTCTCGACGATCTTGGCCGAGGTGTTGCCGCCACCGAAATTGGTGACGGTCAGGTCGGAGCCGAGAAGGTTCGAGCGATAGAGCAGCAATTCCGCGGGGGAAAGCTTGGCCGCGACGGCATCGTCCCAGCGGCTCGAGGGAACCGCGAACGGAATGGCGGCAGTGCGAGCGGGCGCGGAGCCCGTTTCCATGATGGTATCCATACTCTCCCCGATAGTGAATCACTGTTGCATGATCAATCCCATACGCTACATTGCAATCATATTCAATCACGCGAACAGCAAAATCGGTCCCGGAAAGCATGTCTGAAAGCATAAGCTATATCGTCGTCGACATCGGCAAGACGCTGAGCAAGGTCACCGCCTGGACCAGGGATGGTACGCTTGTCGACCGGCAGGTCCGACCCAATGAGCGGGCGCAGCTGGAGGGTGTGCGGCGCCTCGACATCGGCGGAATCGGCGGATGGCTACGCGAAGCGCTCGCACGCTACCGCGGCGCGCCGGTCGAGGCCATCATACCCGTCGCGCATGGCGCGGGCGTCGTCGCGATGGATCCTGCCGGCAAGGGCGCGCTTTTTCCCCCGCTCGACTATGAACAGGCGATCCCGTCCGACATTCTGACCGCCTATCGAAGCGAGCGCGATCGATTCACCGTCACGGGGTCACCTCCGCTTCCCGACGGTCTCAATATGGGCTCGCAGCTCTACTGGATGGAGCGGCTGCACCCGGCCGCGATGGCAAAGGCCATATTGCTCCCCTGGGCGCAATATTGGGCGTGGTTTCTCTCGGGCGCGCTCGCGAGCGAGGTGACCAGCCTCGGCTGCCATAGTGACCTCTGGTCGCCCGCCGAAGGGCGGTTCGCACCGATGGCGGACCGACTCGGCTGGAGCACGCGCTTCGCGCCGCTGGCGCGCGCTTCGGACCCGATCGGCACGCTCCGCCCGGAACTCGCCGCGGCGACCGGGCTTCCTGCCAGCGCCGTCGTCCTCGCCGGCCTCCACGATTCGAACGCCGCACTGCTCGCGGCGCGCGGCTTTCGCGACATTGCCCGCAACGAGGCGACTATCCTCTCGACAGGCACATGGTTCGTCGCGATGCGGCTCGCCGCAGAGGCCGTGTCGATCGCGGCCTTGCCGGAGGCACGCGACACGCTCGTCAATATCGACGCCTATGGCGCGCCGGTTCCCTCGGCCCGCTTCATGGGCGGGCGCGAGATCGAGATGGTGATCGAACTCGATACGCGCCGCGTCGACATCCGGCCCGATCAGCCGCTGCTGCTCGCCTCGGTGCCGGCGCTGCTCGAGCGCGGCACCATGGTTCTTCCGACATTCGCGCCGGGGTTCGGCCCTTTCCCCGACCGCGAGGCCCGCTGGGTCGATCCGCCGCCGCAATGGGCCGGAACCTGGTATGCCCGCCGCGCGGCGATCTGCCTTTATGCTGCTCTCGTCGCCGATACCGCGCTCGATCTGATCGGCTCGAAGGAACGGCTGCTCATCGAAGGCCGATTCGCCGAAGCGGAAGTCTTCGTGCGCGCCCTCGCCGCGTTGCGCCCGGGCACCGACGTTTTTGTCGCCAACGCCCATAATGACGTATCGTTCGGCGCGCTGCGGCTGCTCGACCCCGCTCTCGAAGCCAGTGGTTCGCTGCGCCGCGTCGAGCCGCTCGACGGCGACCTCGCCGCTTATCGCGCCAAATGGCAGTCCGAGCTCGCCGCGGTGACGGCATGATCGTCGCTTCGGTTGCAGATTATCGCGAAGCGGCACGGCGCCGCCTGCCGCGCTTTCTCTTCGAATATATCGACGGCGGCTCCTATGCCGAGGCGACGCTTGCGCGCAACGTCGACGACCTCGCCGCCCTCGCGCTTCGCCAGCGAGTGCTGCGCGATGTTTCCGATATCGACCTCTCGACCGAGATTTTCGGGCAGAAGATGGCGCTGCCGCTCGCGCTCGCGCCCATCGGTCTCGCTGGGCTCAACGCGCGGCGCGGCGAATGCCAGGCCGTCCGCGCCGCCGAGGCGGCCGGGGTGCCCTTCACCCTTTCGACGGTCGGCGCCTGCTCGCTGGGCGAGGTCGCCGCGGCTGCCAGCAAGCCCTTCTGGTTCCAGCTCTATATGATTCGCGACCGCGCGTTCATGAAGGATTTGCTGGCCCAGGCCGCGGAGGCGGGCTGCAACACGCTCGTTTTCACGGTCGACATGCCGGTGCCCGGGAGCCGCTACAGGGATTATCACACCGGCCTTGCCGGCACGAGCGGCATCAAGGGCGCGACCTGGCGCGTCCTGCAGGCGATGCGCCGTCCCGCCTGGTGCTGGGATGTCGGCGTGCGCGGCCGCCCGCATACCCTCGGCAATGTCGCCCCTGTTCTGAAGGGCCGGACCGGCATCGAGGATTTCTTCGCCTGGATGCGCGGCAACTTCGATCCCTCGATCGACTGGCGCGACCTCGACTTCATACGCGCCGAATGGAACGGGCCGCTCGTCATCAAGGGCATTCTCGATCGCGAGGATGCCGTCGAGGCGGCGGAACTGGGCGCCGACGGCATTGTCGTCTCGAACCATGGCGGGCGCCAGCTCGACGGTGTCCTCTCGTCCGCCAGGGCACTGCCGCCGATCGCCGAGGCGGTCGGCGACCGGCTGACGATTCTTGCCGATGGCGGTATCCGGTCGGGCCTCGATGTGGTGCGCATGCTCGCGCTCGGGGCGAAGGGCGTTCTCATCGGCCGCGCCTGGGCCTGGGCGCTCGCGGCCGAGGGTGAAGCCGGGGTCGGCAAGATGCTGCGGCTCATCGAGGCCGAAATGCGGGTGGCCATGGCGCTCACGGGAAGCCGGAGCATCGCCGAACTCGGCCCCGACAAGCTGGCCTGACGAACGTTTCCGCTTGTCGGTCCTGACGAGAAGACCGAGGCGCTTGTCAAACGCGGCCGAGTTAGCGAAATATGAGCGTATTGGAGCGAATATGATAAGGGCCTTCCTGTCGAGGCCCGCCGCGCGGAAGAGAGGGAAGGAATTGCGTCCGATGCACCTTGAGGAGCGCGAGAAGCTGATTCTGGCAGCGCTGGACGGCACCGGCTTCGTGACTTACCGCGAACTCGAGACACGCCTCGACGCATCGCCCGCGACGATCCGGCGCGATCTCGCGCGGCTCGAGGAGGCGGGCCGGATCCAGCGCGTTCACGGCGGCGCGAAACGCCCGGGCGATGGCGACAGCAAGTCGGATCATCTCGCGGGCGTTCCCTTCGACAAGTCGATCACCCAGAATCTGGCTGCCAAGCAGGCGATAGGGAAAGCCGCCGCGTCGCTCTGCGATCCCGGTGAGGGGATCATGGTCGATGGCGGCACCACGACGCTCCAGATGTGCCCGCATCTCGCCGGTCTCGGCCTTCAGGTCCTCACCAACTCGCTCCACATCGTGAACGCGCTGCTTCCGCAGGCCGACACCCGCGTCCTGCTGCCGTCGGGTACCGTGTTTCGCGAACAGAATATCGTGCTCGCCCCGGCAGGCGAGGATTCGATGCCGCGCTTCCATGCACCCAAGCTGTTCATGGGCGCCTTCGCGGTCGGGCCGCAGGGGGTGATGCAGCAGGACGTCATCCTCGTCGCGGCCGAGCGGCGCCTCATCGACCGCGCCGAGCAGGTCATTCTGCTCGTCGACAGCAGCAAGTTCAGCGCGTCGTCGGGCGCGATCGTCTGCGGACTCGACGAAATCGACGTCATCGTAACCGATGACGGCATTCCGGGCAGTCTTCGCGCGACGTTCGCCGATGCCGGCATCAGGCTGATCGTCGCCCCCACGGCCTGACCGGCCTCCTCCAACCCGGAAGGCGCCGGACCCGGACAAGCATAGAAAAACGGCCCCGGCAGCGATGCCGGGGCCGATCAGTTTCGGGAGCGCCCTCCCGGGAGGAGCGGCCCGCCGCCGGGCGAGCCGCGATACGCCTCAGAATTTCTTCTTCACCCCGAGCAGCACCATGCGGCCGAGCGTCGAACCATTGGTGTAGCCCGAGAAGGAACCGATCGTCGGATTGCCGCCGAAGAAGGGCGGATCCTGGTTGAACAGATTTTCGACGTTGAGGGTGAAGGTCAGGTCCTTGAGAAGCCCTTCGCCTTGCGTTCCATATTCGAAGAACAGATCGACGGTGTTGAACGACTTGACCTTGCTCTGCGTCCCGAACAGCGCCGTGTTGATCACCGGGTCGAGATCATAGCCCGCGGTATGTTTCCACGTCGCCGAGGCCTTGAAGCCGCCGGACGCCATCCCGAGCGTGGTGGCGACAAGGAAATCGCTGTCGCCGGGCGACTTCAGCACGTCGGTGAAGGCCGCGCCGGCAATCGCCGCCGTGTCGCGCTTGAAGGTGTGCGTCCCCGCCACGCGGCCGAACACCGAGCCGAAGCCGGTATCCGCCTTGTAGGAGAGGTTGAAGTCGAGCCCGTCCTGTTTGACCTCGGCGAGGTTGTTGCGGCGGAAGTCGAGCAGCGAATAGACGCCGCCGAAGCCCGGCGAATAGAGCACATCGAGGCTGGTCCCGAGATAGGGCTGCGCCGCGCCAATCGCCGCCTCGACCACCTCCCGGCTCGGCGCGAGGGTCGAGAAATTGGCCCCCAGCGGCGTGTAGAAGAGCGCCGGGTTCGCAAAGGATATCTGGTCGGTCAGATGGATGTTGTAATAGGTCGCGCTGAGGCGCAGCCCTTCCGCAAATGGGAAGTCGATATCGGCGCCAATCGACCAGGTTTTGGCTTTCTGCGGTCCGAGATTCGGATTGCCGCCTACGAGGGCGACCAGCTGCTGGGCAGCCGACGCGGGCGGAACCCCCGGCGCAAGCGCAAGGAAGGCCGGAAGCGAGAAGGACCGAGTGTCGGGCGCATTGGTATCGGCAAGGCTTGGCGCGTTGAACGACTTGCCCCAGTTGCCCCGGATGGTCAGCCAGTCGGTCGGGACGAAGGTCAGGCCGAACTTCGGATTGAAAGTACCGCCAAAGTCCGAATAATGGTCGTAGCGTGCCGACGCCGAGAAGGTCAGCGACTGCATGCCGCCGAAACCATTGTCCGCGCCGAAGATCGGCACGACCAGCTCGCCGAACAGCGACTTGATGTTGCGGCTGCCCTCGACCGGGGTCGCATTTTGCTCGGTCCCCGGAACGAACTCGCCGAACACCACGTCGCGCAGGCTCTCGCGGTAGAATTCCGCGCCGACCGCGACATTCACTCCGCCGCCCGGCAACTGGAAAAGCTCGCCGTCGAGGATGAGGCGGCCATTGACGAGGCGCTGCGTTCCGGTCCCGATGAAGTTGCGGAAGATCGTCGCAAGCGCCGTCGCCGGCGTCGCCGAGGGATCATAGGGGTTGAGCGTTCCCGCCGCGATCGCCGCCGCCTGCCCCGTGGCATTGGGCTGCTGCTGGAAAATGTCGGTCGAGCTTTCCCCGAAGCTGCCGAGCGCGCGCAGCTGCCAGCCGCCCCCGAGTTCGGCGGTGAGGCTCGGAGTGATCTGGAACTCGTCGAGATTATTGGTTTGTCTGGTGTTGATCACGCCGCCATAGTTGAAGGCGACGCGCTGAACCCCGGTGTCGCCCGCGACCGGAACATAGCCCGCGAAGGCGACACCGCCCGCTGCGGCACAGGTAGCCGCGGGGGTCGTCGGCGCGCAGATGACCTGGCTGACGCCGCCGCCGCCCGAATTATTGTCGTTCGGATCGGCGCGTCCCGTCGTCTCGCGGCGCGTGTAAAAGGCCTTGAGCTCGAAGGTTACGGAATCGCTCAGATCCTGCATGAAGCTGCCGAAGATCGAATGCCGCGTCTCGCGCGGATAGAGCGTGGCGTTATCGGTGATGTCGCAATTGGTGATCGTCCCGGCGGTGCGGTTCGGCAGCGCAAAGGGCGTGTTGCCGACGAACACCGTACCCGCGTCGCACTGACCGCCGTTGGCGGTGACCTGCTGGTAGAAGTCACGGTCGCGGCCGAAAAGCTCGTCATGATGCAGGAAGGAATAGGAAATATAGCCCGAGCCCGAGCCCCAGTCGCTTCCTGCGGTCGCATTGGCCTCGACCACCGAATAATTGTCGGCAAAACCGTAACGCCCCATCAACTCGACGCCGTCGAAGCGCTTGCGTGTGATGAAATTGATGACGCCGCCGACCGCGTCCGAACCGTAGATCGACGAACCACCATCGGGCACAATGTCGACCCGCTCGATGACGCCCGGCGGAATGACGTCGGGATCGGGCGATGTCGAGAGCACACCCGCATTGACCATGCGGTGGCCGTCGACCAGCACAAGCGTGGTCGTTGCGCCCGAAGCGCCGAAATTGCGAATATTGGGCGTCAGGTTCGTTACGCCGCTGGCCCCAGCAGGCAGCGTGCGAACGCGGTTGAAATTGGTCGTGACCTGCGGAACCTCGGCGAGGATCTCGTTCGCCGTCGTCGCACCGCTCGAGACGATATCGTCGCGCGTAACGCCGACGACATTGGTTCCGGTCGGCGCGATGCCGCGGATCAGCGTGCCGGTAACGATGATGGCCTCGTCCTGCGAGGCATCTTCGCCGGGCGCGGCGTCCTGCGCTGCCGCGCCGGTTGAAATGGCGAGCGCGCCAAGCGCCGCGCCTGCAAACAGGTGCTTGATAATGTGTCGGGTCATTTTCGTCCTTTCCCCAAACCGCCCTGGCGGCAATTTTCCGGGCCCGATCTGCCGCGCCCTCCCTCAAGGCCGCGCGGCGTCGAACCCTGCCCGCGCATATTCGATAAGAAGTGCTCCCGAGTCAATTGCCAAATGATCATTATCGCGCTATTTCGGTCGCGTGGCTGGAAGGCGCAAAGCGAAACCGGCTTATTTCCGCCAAAAAGGCGGAGCTTGAAAATGATTGGTTCTGATTGACTAGCGGCGGAGGCTTACGCTACATTTTATTTCTGCGGTCGCTCACAAGCGCCGAAATTAGCCACTAGATGCGATCATGCATGACTGTTAGTTGTCGAGCGGACGATCCGGCACCGGTTCCGTACCGACCATGTGTTTCGCTCCGCCAAAAAGATACGAGAAGGGGAAGGATAGAAATGACCGAGGCAGCAGCGGCCGGAACTCCGGAGCAGACGGACGACTGGAAGGGCACGATTCTCGCCGGCCTGGCCAATTATATCGACGCGGGATCGATCGTCTCGGGCGCCGCGGCGCTCGCCCTCTGGCAGAGCCTCTATGGCCTGCCGGATAACCTCCTCGGCCTCATTGCCGCTTTTGGCCCAAATGCTATCGGTGCCGGCGTCGGCGCGATGATCGGCGGCTGGCTCTGCGACAAACTCGGGCGCAAGAAGATCTACCAGTGGGACATGCTCGTCTACGCCTTCGGAATGACGATATTGGTGTTCGCGGTCGCGCCGTGGATGATTGTCCTCGGCTTCCTCATCGTTGGCCTCGCGGTCGGTGCCGACATCCCGGCAAGCTGGTCGCTGATCGCGGAGGAAGCGCCAGACGAGAGGCGTGCCAAACACTCCGGCGTAGCGCAGATCCTCTGGAATCTGGGGCCCGTCGTCGTTCTGTTGATGAGTCTTGCCCTGACCGGCCTCGGCGAGCTCGGCGCGCGCCTAGTCTTTGCCCACCTCGTCATTATCGCCCTCGGCCTGACGCTGCTTCGCCGCAAAATGCGCGAATCGAAACGCTGGGAGGAAACGCAGAAATCGGACGCCGCACCCTTGCCGATTTCGACGCTGTTCAAGGGTCCCTATCTGACGTCGATCCTTGGCCTCGTCGGCATATACGGCTTCTGGAACCTCTGGGCCGGTACGAATGGCCTGTTCTTCCCCTATTTGATGGAAACGCTGGGCGTTGCGACACGCGCCGAGAGTATCGCTCTCCAGTGCCTGAACTTCACCCTGACGATGGCCGCCAATTTCTTTGTTTTCATGAAGCTCGCCGACAAGTTCGATCACCGCAAGCTCTTCCTGATCTCGGCGATCCTCCACGTTATCGGCATGGCGCTCTTTGCCGTCTTCCCGCTGAGCGTGCCTATCGTGTTGCTTCATATCCTGATCATCGGCACGGCGGGCGGCTTCGGTGCACAGGCCTTCTTCCAGCTCTGGAGTGCCGAGATGTTTCCGACCGCGCTCCGCAGCACCGCGCAAGGCGTGTGCTTCGCGATCGTCCGGATCGGACTTGGCTTTTTCAGCTTTTTCGTACCGCTTCTAGCCAGCGCCAACTTTACGGCCCTCGCCTGGATCCTCACCGCATTCCTCGCCGTCAGCATGATCGTCGGCTGGCTCTGGGCGCCGAGCAACGCAGGCAAGACGCTCGAAGCGCTCGAACGCGAACAACGGCAGGCAGCGTGAGGCCGACTTGCTCCGGCAAAATATGATCCGGTAAAGGGAGAAAATGATCATGACCGATTATGAGAGCGCCTACGCCGGGTTCGACCTCGAAACCGCGCAGGCCAGTCTCTCGCGGCCCATGAGAGAGGGTCTGAATGCGGCGGAGGAATGCTGCGATCGCTGGTGTGGAAACGACCGGGTAGCGCTCCATTGGGCGTCCGAAGACGGCCGGCGCGAAAGCTGGACCTTCGAGCAGCTTCGCGATCGATCGTCGCGGATCGCCAATCTGCTCGCCGGGCTCGGCATCGGCGCGCGCGACCGCGTCGCCGGTCTGCTGCCGCGCACGCCCGATTTGCTCGCGGTCATTCTTGCTGTCTGGCGCCTTGGCGGTGTCTATCAGCCGCTGTTCACGGCATTCGGGCCAAAGGCGATCGAGCATCGCCTCGCGACGGCAGGCACGCGGGCGATCTTCACCGATGCCGGCAATCGCGAGAAGCTCGACGGTATCACGCACGAGGCGGCGGTCATCTGTGTCTCGGGCGCACGGCCCGGGGACATCGATCTCAACGCGCAGATCGGCGCGCAATCCGACCATTTCGAGCCCGTGCGGCGCTCCGGCAACGATCCTTTCCTGATCATGTTCACATCGGGCACGACGGGCGCGCCGAAATCGCTTTTCGTGCCGTTGAAGGCGATCGCGGCTTTCGCCGGCTATTTGCGCGATGCGGTGGGGCTCACGGCCGGCGATCGTTTCTGGAATGTAGCGGATCCCGGGTGGGCCTACGGCCTCTATTATGCCGTCACCGGCCCCCTCGCGCTCGGCCATGCGACGCTCTTCTACAGCGGCCCTTTCACCGCGGCGAGCACCGTCGAGATCATCCGCGAATATGGCATCACCAATCTTGCCGGCTCGCCGACCGCCTTTCGCCTGTTGATGGCTGCGGGTCCCGATGCTGTGAGGCCGATCAAGGGCCAGATCCACCGGGTGAGCAGCGCCGGCGAGGCGCTCAACCCGGAAGTCGCGCGCTGGTTCGACGAGCATCTCGAAGCGCCGATTCGCGATCACTATGGCCAGACCGAACTCGGCATGGTCGTCTGCAACCATCACGCGCTCGATCACTCAATTCGTTCGGGTTCGGCCGGCTTTGCGGTCCCCGGTCACCGCGTGGTGGTCGTCAGTGAAGCGGGTGAAGAGCTCGGCGCGCATGAGCCGGGCGTCCTCGCCGTCGACCGGGAAAATTCGCCGCTTTTCTGGTTCGGCGGCTACGAACAGGGCAGCGGCGACGGTGAAGGCCGCTATTATCTGAGCGGCGATGTGGTCGAACTCAACGAGGACGGCAGCATCAGTTTCGTCGGCCGCGCCGACGACGTGATCACCTCATCGGGCTATCGCATCGGCCCCTTCGATGTCGAAAGCGCGCTCGTCGAGCATCCCGCGGTTGTCGAGGCGGCTGTCATCGGCAAACCCGACCCCGAGCGCACGGAGATCGTCAAGGCCTTCATCGTGCTGGCATCGGGGCAGGTAGCGTCCGATGCGCTTTCGAAAGAGTTGCAGCGGCATGTGCGTGCACGCCTTTCAGCGCACGCCTATCCACGCGAGATCGAGTTTGCCGAAGAGCTGCCCAAAACGCCGAGCGGCAAGATCCAGCGTTTCCTGCTGCGCGCCCGCGAGAAGGCGGCGTAACCGACAAAGGGTCGACGATTACTTGCCGTCGGCCGTCTCGGCCGGATTCTTCATGAAGCCATGGGCGGCAAGCCACGCTTCGAACGCCGCCGGCCAATGGTCGACAGGCTGGCCCTGGCTGCGCATACCGAAGCCGTGCTGCCCCTTCTCGTAGATGTGGAGCTCGGCAGGGCGTTTGGCCGACGTCCATTTCTGAAAGATCTCGATGCTGGCCGACGGCGGGATGGTTCCGTCGTCGGCTGCAGTCACGATGAAGGCCGGGGGCGCATCGGCGGGAACGGCCGCTCCAGAGGCGAGCATGCCATAAACGGGCACGATAAAGTCCGGGCGCGCTTCGGGCGGAGCTTCGGTTGCCACGCCGAGCGTTGTCATCGCGCCAGCCGAGAAACCGATCATCCCGACGCGCGCGGGATCGATACCGAACCGCGATGCGTCGCGGCGAACCAGCCGTATCGCCTGGCGGGCATCGGCCATTGCCAGTTTCCGGTTGGGCTCGATCATCTTCAAGAGCTCGTCGACGCCCGTGGGTATGGGAGCGCCTGCAGGCCGAGGAGGCGTCCCGACACGATATTTGAGGATGAACGCCGTGATACCGCGATCGGCAAGCCAGCGCGCAACCTCCTCGCCCTCAAGATCCCACGCCAGCGCCATGAACGCGCCTCCGGGCGCCACGATCATCGCGGTTCCATTGGCCGTTCCATCGGCGGGCCGGACGATGGTTAAGGTCGGCTCGGTAACGTTCGTCTTGATCCTGATCTTCGATCCCGTCGGTGCGGCCGACTCTCCGGCCTGTTCGGAGCCGGTCCAATATGTGTCGGTGGGCGTTCGCTCCCAGATTCTGATTTCGCCAGAAGTCTGCAATTCCGGCTGCGCCTGCGCTTCGACCGCCCCCGACAAAGTTGCCGCGAGCCCGAGGATCGTAATTGTCCACCGCATCTTCATCTTCTTGCCCTCTCCCCGGATCGCGCGCGCGCCGTGCGCCGATTCTTCTTCGGTTCCGACATATCTTGATGGCCTATCATATAACTTACAAGCAATATTGACTGCTAGTGACGCGCCCATCTAGGATGACCCGTGAATGCAACCCGAAAAGGGGTGTGCGAAGGGAGCGATGCACGATGAGGCAGGTAAAGCATTTCCGGCGGGCTACGGGCCTCGCTATCATTCTGGCTATCGCCGCGACCGCGCCGCTGCCGGCGGCCGGACAGTCGAGCGACGACCTCCTCACCGAACTCGCCGATCCGCCCGCCTCGGCACGGCCCCGCGTCTGGTGGCACTGGATGAACGGCAATATCACCGAAGACGGGATCGAAAAGGACATTGCCTGGATGAAGCGCGTCGGGATCGGCGGGCTCCAGAATTTCGATGCGAGTCTCGCAACCCCGCAGGTTGTCGACCAGCGCCTCGTCTACATGACTCCCGAGTGGAAGAAGGCCTTTCGCCTCGCGGCCGAACGCGCCGATGCCGCCGGTCTCGAACTTGCCATCGCGGCCTCGCCCGGCTGGTCCGAGACGGGCGGTCCCTGGGTCAAGGCGGAAGATGCGATCAAGAAGCTGAGCTGGTCTGCCACAGTCGTCGACGGCGGGAAGCCATTCCGCGGCAAGCTGCCGTTGCCGCCGACCACGATCGGACCATTTCAGACGATCGTCGAGGGCGACGAACATGGGCTCTCGCAGAAACTCCAGGGCGTCGATGCCGTCTACCGCGATGTCGCCGTCTATGCGGTTCCTGCCGATACCGGGCCGGCGATCGCACCGCCCGCGGCGCGGCGCGGCGACGGCGTTGACGGCGATCTCTCGCTGCTTGTCGACGGCGATTTCTCTAAAACGATCGACCTTGGCGGCGGCACGCCGGGCAATCCGCCCTCGCTCATCCTGACCTACAAGACGCCGCAACAAATTCGCTCGGCCACGCTTTTCATGCGCGAAATCGCCTCGGTTGGCGCCATGCCGCGGTTCACGCCGCAGCTCGAAGCGAAATCCGGCGAGCAATGGCAAAAGGTCGCGACATTCGAACTGTCGAATGTGCCGACAACAACCGCTTTCGCGCCCGTGACCGCACGCGAGTTCCGGGTAGTATTCGCACCCTATAAGGGGCCGACGGGCCCGGGGCTCGGCGCCAACGCCCCCGGCGCGATCGTGCCCTCTTTCCTTGCGGGACCAAGCGGGCCGCCACCAGTCAAGGTTGCCGAATTGTCTCTGTCCGGGGCCCCGGTCATCGACCGGTTCGAAAGCAAGGCCGGCTATTCGCTCACCAATGACTATAACGCCCTGACCACGAGCGCGCCGCCCGGGGAGAAGGGCGCTCCGGCAGCCTCGATCCACAATCTCACGGACCGGCTGCGGCCCGACGGGACGCTCGACTGGACCGCGCCCGCGGGCAAATGGAAGATCGTTCGCCTCGGTTGGACGCTGACGGGCAAGACGAACCATCCGGCGCCCGCAGAGGCAACCGGCCTCGAGGTCGACAAGCTCGATAGCGCTGCGGTCGAGCGCTATCTCCGCCACTATCTCGACATGTACAGGGAAGCCGCCGGCAGCGAGCTCGTCGGCGCGCGCGGCGTGCGTGCGCTGCTCACCGATTCGAGCGAGGTCGGCACATTCAACTGGACACCGCGCATGGTCGAGCATTTCAAGCGCCTGCGAGGCTATGACCCCCTCCCCTGGCTACCGGCGCTGACGGGCACGATCATCGGCACACGCGCTGAGAGTGACCGCTTCCTGTACGACTATCGCCGGACACTCGGCGAGCTTCACGCGAGCGAGCATTATGCAACCGTAGCGCGCATTGCGCGCGAATATGGGCTCACGCTTTATGGCGAGGCGATCGAGGATCGGCGCGCGGTCATCGGCGACGACATGGCGATGCGCCGCTATGCCGACATTCCGATGGGAGCATTGTGGGTCTGGAACGACCAGAATGGTGTGCGTCCGACGCTGCTCGGCGATCTCAAGGGCGCAAGCTCGGTCGGTCATTTCTACGGCAAGAACATCATTGCCGCTGAATCGATGACCTCGGCGCTGGCGCCCTGGGCGATGGGACCTTCGGATCTTCGGCGCGTCATCGACCTCGAATTTGCGCACGGCATCAATCGGCCGGTCGTCCATACTTCGGTCCACCAGCCGCTCGACGACAAGAAGCCCGGGCTTTCGCTCATGATTTTCGGACAATTTTTCAACCGGCACGAAAGCTGGGCTGAAATGGCGAAGCCCTGGGTCGACTATATGGCGCGCAACAGCTACCTGCTCCAGCAGGGTCGCAATGTCGCCGACGTCGCCTATTTCTATGGCGAAGAAGGACCGATCACGGCGCTTACGGCTTATGGCCCGCTTCCCGATACCCCGGTTCGTCACGCCTATGATTTCGTGAATGCCGAAGGGCTCATCGACGGGCTGAAGAACGGCCCGGACGGGGCACTGCTTGCTCCGTCGGGAGCGACGTACCGCGCGCTCTATCTCGGTGGGCGGAGCGAGCGGATGACGCTCGCCGCGCTTCGCCGCATTGCCGAGCTTGCCGAGGGCGGCGCCACGATTATCGGGCGCGCGCCTACGTCGAGCCCGAGCCTTGCCGACGACAGCAAGGAATTTGACGCGCTGGTTCGCCGCCTGTGGGCCGGCGGCGACGAGACCGCCGTCGGCAATGGGCGCGTGATCAGGGGCTCCGATCTCGACGCAAGCCTCGTCCGGGCCGGGATAACGCCAGATGCGGACCTCGGCGCGGCGGCACGCGACACCATGTTCGTGCATCGAAAGCTGGCTGACGGCGACCTCTATTTCCTCGTGAACCGCTCGAAATCACCGATTAAGGTCGACGCCCGGTTCAGGGTGACAGGCAAGGCGCCCGAGTTTCTGAGCGCGATCGACGGCCGTTCGACTTCCGCCTCCTATCGTATCGACGGCGACACCACGGTCGTGCCTGTCGCGCTCGGCGCAGAGGAGAGTCTTCATATTCTCTTCCGCAAGGCTGCCGCCGGTACGTCGCGGACGGTGCCTGAACCAAGGCTTGCCGCTCCCGTCACCCTGAACGCGAACTGGAAGGTGACATTCCAGTCCGGACGAGGGGCTCCAGCATCGACCATGATGCCCTCGCTAGCTTCGCTTTCCGAAAATGCCGATCCGGCTATCCGATATTTCTCGGGCGAAGCCCGTTATTCGACCAGTTTCGAAGCACCGAAGTCCTACCGAAAAGGCAGCCCGCTCTGGCTCGATCTCGGTGCCGTGGGCGACATCGCCGAGGTAACCGTCAACGGTAAGTCTGTAGGGTCGCGCTGGCAGACGCCATTCCGGCTGGACATCGGCCCCGCGATGCGCACGGGCGAGAATAGCCTCGAGGTCAGGGTTGCAAATCTCTGGGTGAACCGCCTCATCGGTGACGCACAACCCGGCGCGGAAAAGATCAGCTTCGTGACGATCCCGACCTTCCGCTCCGACGCGCCGCTTCGTCCATCGGGTCTGATCGGGCCGGTCACGCTTCAGGCCGGGCGATAAGGCCTCGCGCACCAGTCCGGCCCGCCGGGCCGGTGCGGGGAACATCTTACCAGCACTGACCGTAAGTTTTTTCGCTCGCGTACGACTTTTCTTGAATATTGGGCTTTGATCGTTCAACTGTTCGCACATCAATCCTGCCCCCTGCGGGCATTTGAGGGCAAGTTATGGCGAGCAAAGCGGTTCTGGTGAAAGAAGAGCCTATTTCGACGAAACCGCAGCGCAAGACGCAGGCGGAACGAAGCGCAGCGACCCGAAAGGTGTTGCTCGATGCAGCGATCAAATGCCTTTTCGAACATGGGTACGGGACGACGACCACCATCCTCGTCGCCGAAATCGCCGGCGTGAGCCGCGGCGCCATGCTGCACCAATTTCCTTCCAAGGCCGATCTTATGACCTTTGTCGTCGAGGCGGTGTTCGAGGACGAGGTGAAGCAATATGCGAAGCTATTGAAAAACGCCAAGGATCCGCGCGAGCGCTTGCTCGCCTATCCGCTTGCGACCTGGAAGCTGCAAAGCCGGCCTGCCGGGGTCGCGGTACTTGAAATCCTGCAAGGCTCGCGGAGCGATCCGGTGCTGGCGAAGAAGCTCAAGCCGGTCCAAGCGAAGATCGAGAAGTCGGCCATTTCGTCGCTCGAACGCGAGTTCCCCAGCGGAGTCTCGATACCTCTGCTCCAGCTCGTTGTCGGCGTCGCTCGCGGCCTCGCCATTTCGCAGGTCATCGCGCCCACGGCTCGCAGCGGGCGAGCGCCGATCGAGCTATTCCAGCACATGCTCGAATCGGCAATCGGCGATGGTTTGCTTCGCGCGGAGCAGCCAGCCAGAAAGAGGTGAGCGCGCAATCGGCGCGAGCAAATAACAAGCAATCTTGACTGTAAATAGCTGCTCCTGCAATATCGGCCGAGCCGCGCGATGTGCTGCGGCCTTTGGAAGGATGAGGATATGAACGTCAAGATTGCAGCCGCAGCGCTGCTAGTCGCGGCTGCCCCCGCACAGGCCGCGGAACCCGCCAAGACCGATGCTGTCGCAGCCGCGCCCGCCGCCCCCGCGGCATCGCCCGCGCAACCCTTCTCGCGCGACACGACTTTGGAGGCCTTGATGGCCCACCCCGCCGCGAAAACCGCCACGCTCACGGTTTTTCCGGATCTCGACAAACATCCGGCCTGGGAAATGATCAAGGGCATGAGCGCAAAACAAATCGCCGATGCGACCGGCGCAATCCCCGAGGAAAAGCTCGTCGCACTCGACGCTGCGCTCAAGGACGTCAAATAAAGCCGAACGTCCCGGCGAAAGGATAGAACGCCCGGTTGCGATAGCATCCGGGCGTCTTCCGGTCAGCAGACCCGTCCGGGAAGTTCTCCCGACAATGCGAAGTCGCTTGCCGAGCGCCCGACCGCGAGCGGCATAGCCTTGGGACCGCGTCGCCACCGCTTTGCTCCATCGTCCCAGCGCGAGAAGCTTCGCGGATCGAGCTCGACGGCAACCCGGACGGTCGCACCGGCGGCAATTTCTGTTCGAGCGAAGCCGGCAAGGCGCCAGCTCTCGCGTCCCAGGCGGTCGGCCGCGCGGATATAGACTTGCTGGACGTCCGCACCGCTGCGACCGCCCGAATTAGTCACATCGACGAATATGCGCGGCGCCGCGCCATCGTCGACGATTTCGAGGTTCGAATAGTCGAACCGCGTGTAACTCAGCCCGAACCCGAAGGGAAAGAGCGGTTCCCTGTCCATGATTTCGTACCAGCGATAACCCGAATTGGCGCCCTCGACATAATCGACCGTAAACGGTGCGATGCGCGCGTTGCGCTCGCCTGCGGCCAGCGCGGCGTCGCGGGCGCGAAGCTGCTCAAGTCCGCCCGGCTGGGTGCGCGGCGCCTGATCGTCGGTGGCAGGAAAGCTGATCGGCAGCCTGCCCGATGGATTGACATCGCCAAATAGCAGTCGCGCGATTGCCTCGCCCCCGCGTTGCCCCGGATACCAGGCCTCGAGGACGGCTGGAACCGAAGCGAGCCAGGGCATCAGAACCGGACCACCGGTTTCAAGTACGACGATCGTGCGGGGATTCGCAGCTGCGACGGCCTCGATCAGCGCATCCTGGTCGTGAGGAAGGGCAAGGGTCAGCGCATCGATCGCCTCGGTCTGCCACTGGGTCGCGAAGACGATCGCCACTTCGCTTTCGCGCGCAAGGGCGCATGCGGCGGCAATGTCGCTGCCATCGGCAAAACGGACCTCGGCCCCCGACGCCCGGTCGCGGAGCGCGTTCAGCGGCGAGGAGCAGTGGTAGGTTTCGCGGCAGAACCATGAGGCATCGCCCGAATCGAGCGATCTTTCGTAAGTCACCCCGCCAACCGATCGAACCTGCGACGATCCGCCGCCCGAGGGCACGCCTATATCCGCGCGGCCGCCGATGACGGCGATCGAGGCGAGGTCGGCAGCGAGGGGGAGCATCGCATTCTCATTGCGAAGCAGGACCGCACCCGCTTCGGCGACCCGCTGGGCGACATCTCCGTTCGCAACGACATCGACCGGCTGCGGCGACGCAGGCGGCGGATTATCGAAAGCGCCAACCGCGATCATCGCCCCGACAATCCGCCGCGCCATATCGTCGAGACGCGCCACGGGTACCCGTCCCGCGTCGATCGCCTCGCGGAGCTTGTCCGTGAAGAAAATGGCACCGTTCAGGCGCTCGTCGAGTTCGAGGCCCGACTCCTGGTCGAGACCCGCAAGTGCGGCTTTCTCGGTCGAATGGACAGCGCCCCAGTCGGACATGACCCATCCCGGAAACTTCCAGTCCCCCTTGAGAATATCGTTGATCAGTACGGCGTTTTCGCCTCCCCAGTCGCCATTCACCTTGTTGTAGGAGGTCATAACCGAAGCGGGTTTGCCGATCTCGAGGGCGACCTCGAAGGCCAGCAGGTCGCTCTCGCGCAAATCAACCCAATCCATATGCGCATCGGCGATCATCCGCCCGGTTTCCTGCGAGTTCAGGGCGAGATGCTTCAGTGTTGCGGCAATATTGTTGCTTTGAACGCCCGCAACAGAAGCACCGCCGAGAACGCCGGTGAGCAACGGATCCTCGCCGATATATTCGAAGTTGCGGCCGGCCCATGGATCGCGCGTGAGGTTGATTCCTCCGACGAGCATGACGTTGAAGCCCTTCGCCTTCGCCTCGCTGCCGATCATCGCACCGCCGGCAAAGGCCAGATCGCGATCGAAGCTCGCTCCGGTGGCAAGCGAAGAGGGCAGCGCGGTTGCAGTGTCGCCGGGCCGTGCATCAAGGACGTTAGCGACGCCGAGGCTCGCATCGCTGATGCGCAGGTGCGGGATTCCCAGCCGTTCGATACCCTGCGTATGGCCCGAGGCCATCGTCATCCCGAACTCCTTCGCCCGCGGTGAGATGAGCGGAAAATAGCTGATGACAAGGGACAGCTTCTCGTCGAGCGTCATCCGGGAAACGAGCCCTTCGGCGCGTTCGGGCTCGCTGCGCGCGTCTCCGACGTGGTCGTTCCCCGCCCCCTTGCTGGCGACGCATTGCTGTTCGGAACTCATTGTCTCTCCACTTGTCGATTTTCACCGATGCACGCTAGGGCTATTCGAGCGCCTTAACAAGCATCTTTGACTGTTTGTTTTTAGATAGGTGCCGGATATTCGACGAGGCCGGCCCGGAGCCCGGAGCGCGGCGCCGAGTCTGGCTCAAGACGCTGTTTGAAACAGTCAGCCTTGCTTGCATGTAGCCACGCTGCTAGAAGCGACAGGAGAAAATGACGCGAGCCGATGCGCCGCGCAATTTCCACGCCCGGGAGCCGGACAGGCAAAGGGCCGACGACTGGAGAGACGATGTCACGGCTATTTCACTCTACGTTTGCACTTCTCGCGCTCGCGACCGCGCTTCCCATTGCCATTGCGCCCCAGGCTGCGGCACAGGCAGACACTGTGCGCGGCGAGACGCTTTTCAAGCAACGCTGCGCCATGTGCCACAGCGTCAAAGGCAAAGGCGGAAAGCTGGGTCCCGACCTGACGGCAGTTGTGGGCCGGAAGGCGGGTGCAGGCAGTTTCGCTTATTCACCGGCAATGAAGGCCTCGAAAATCGTCTGGAAGCCGGCGGCGCTCGACACCTATCTTGCCGCCCCCATGAAGATGATCCCCGGGAGCCGCATGGCGATCTCGGTCTCCAAGCCCGAGGAGCGGAAAGCGCTCATAGGCTATCTGGCCGCGGCCAAGTAAAGGCAGGCAAAGAGCGACACTTGCCTCCGCCCCTCGGCGGCGGCGGCGGCCTAGAGTATGCGCGTCCCGCTTTTCCGAACGATCGCACAACCATAAGGGTCGAGCGCGATCACACCCTCTGCTGCCTCGACTACCCGGGGCTCACTACCCGTGTTCTGATAGAAAAGGAGGGAGCCCGAAGGTCCGGTGCGCGAGCTTTGCTCCACGCCCTGCGGCAGCGGCGCGGGTACGATCCCCGTTTCGGCAAACAGCGGCTCGAAGAGGCTCGAGACGAGTTCGTGGGTGAGATAGGTTCCCACATAAATGACCGCACCCTTCCCCACTTGGCGCCGGGTAATCGCCGGCTCGCCAGCCAGAAATCGAGAGGTCCAGCGGCCGATGACCTCGGTCTCGTCCCCGATTTCGAGACTTTCATAGCCGTGGACTGCCTTGATTTCGGTTCCGCCTATATCGATGAAATGTTCGCGCCGGGCCGATTCTGCGGTGCGTCCGCTGCGCATATTCTCGACCTGAAACACCGGCCCCGACAGCACCGAGGCGGCGCCGGGCGCCGGCAGCCTGCCAAACTCCCCGACGTTGACGCCGCATAAGCCGGCAAGCGGTCCGGGCGGCGTCGAGGTCAGGATATGATTGTTGGCGTCGCGGGTGGCGGTCCGCGCCCCGACGACGACGATCCCCCCGGCCTCGGCAAAGCGTTCTAACTTCGCGGTCCACAGCTCGTTCCAGATCGCGAGATGCGGGACGAAGGCGATCCGCGCGCGGCTCAGATCATCGCCAGGCGCGGCGAAGCCGCAGGCCACGTTGCGCAGATAACAATAATGATGCAGCGGCACCGAAAGCTCGGTCAGACCCGGAAGGCCCAGCGAGAAGGTCGATTGGGCGAGTTCATTCTCCCAGTCCGCCGCAAGGATCGCCACGTCCATGTCGACGCTGCTGCCCATTATGTCACCGCGCACTGCCTTCAAACTTGCGATCGTCTCCTTGAGTTCGGCGAAGCGCCGGCGCGGGACGCGATCATGATCGAGCACGCCCATCCAATAGGCCTCCGCGCCATAGCGCGCGCTCGTCCAGCGGAACCACAATATGCCGTCGGCGCCGCGCGCCACCGCAGAGAAGGCAAAGCGCTTGATCTCACCGGGCTCGAGGTTCGGAATCGCGAAACCCGGATGTGCCCCTGCCCCCAATTGCAACTCGGGGACTATAAAATTGCCCGCCCAGCCGCGAAAATGGTCGAGCTGCATGGCCTGGGCGTAGCCGAGGCCAGCCTTCATGAACTCGTCGCGCAGCCCGGGATAGAGATCGGTTCCCAGAAAATCGAGGTCGGACCCGAAGCTGCGCAAATCGGTGTCGTTGAGACGGCCGATATTATGAAAGACAAACCATTGCGGATTGGCCGCGCGCAGCAGATCGACCTGATCGCGCTGGAAGATCTGGGTCGCATCGGCAAGAAAGCGCCGATAGTCGAGAAGATGCGAGGGATCGGCCGAGGCGGGGCGATTGTTGATCGGGGTTTCGACCTCGGCAAAGCTCGCATATTGCCGGTTCCAGAAGATGGTTCCCCAGGCCCTGTTGAGCGCATCGATATCGCCGTAACGCCCTTCGAGCCAGGTCCGGAAGCCCTGCTGTGCGGCCTCCGAATGCGTTTCGGAAAAATGGGTATTGAGTTCATTGTCGGTCTGCCAGCCAACGACATGCTTATTGTCCCGATAGTGGTCGGCCAGTGCCCGCGTTATCTTCCGGCCATATTCGCGGAACAGCGGGCTTGTCACATCGGCATGCTGCCGCGATCCATGCCGCAGCTGGCGACCTTCGGCATCGACGCGCAATATTTCGGGATGCCGCTGCGTGAGCCAGCGCGGCGGTGTCGCCGTTGGCGTACAGAAGATCGTATCGATCCCGTGGGCGCCAAGCACCTCGATCGCCTCGTCGAAAAGCGAAAAGTCGAACCGCCCTTCCTCGGGTTCGATCACGCTCCAGGCGAACTCGCCCATGCGGACGGTCTCGATGCCCGCCTCGACCATGAGCCGAGCGTCCTCGGCAAGATGCGCTCTCTCCTCCTGCTCGGGGAAATGGCATACACCGATCAGGAAGCGGTCGATAGGCAGCGGGCGCCAGGGGCTTGCGGCATCGGTCATTGTTTCTCACCTGTCGTCGATTGAGGGGCGCAGCCCGACGGAACAAGTCCGACGGTCCAGGAAAGCGCCTGTTCCATGAAACGGAGATTGTCGGGATCACGGTAGGTTTCGGGGCGATGACCGATGGCTGTGTAGAAGGACCGGCCGCGCCCGACACAGCGGGTCCAGGCAATAGGATGATCGCCCATTCGGAGATCGCGCAGCGCGCTCACCGGCGCGTAGCTCGCTTCGTCGAGCGTGAGCAGGACCGTCGTACCAGGTCCGCGCGGACTCTTGGCGAAGCTGTACCACTCCTCGAGCATTGTCCAGTCGGGGGACAGCCCGGCCGTGATCGGCGAGGCACTATCCTCGATCCGGATCCGGGCCGTCTGATGTTCGTCGACATGGCCGATGAAGCGGGCACCGATCAGCGTGTCGGCGTACCAGTCCCAGATATAGAGCGGATCGCCCCCCGACCCGTGCACGGCGGCGAAGCCCCCGCCTCCCTCGACGAAGGAACGGAGCGCGGCGCGCTGCCCGAGCGTCAGGACGTCGCCGCTGACATTGTTCCAGATCACGGCCTTGAACTGGTCGAGGTTGGCGGCGGTGATATCGCCGGGATCACTCGTAAAGATGAACGTCCAGCCGCGGCGCGCCGCGATGTCGCGAAACGAGGCCTCGGCCGCCTCGACCGAGGGCGCATCGCGAAAGCCGTTGCTGCGCTCGAAGACCAGCACCGCTGTGCCCCCTGCCGGGACGGGGCGCGGTTCCTCATTGTCCCCGCTGTACCTCGCACAGCGCTTCAGGCGTTGGTCGCGCGAAATCGGCAGGCCGGCAAGCAATCGATCGAGCTTTTCCAGCTCCCCCGCATCGAATGCGAAGGCCTTGGCGACCATGCGGAGCGATATGATCGTCGCGAAGCTCGGCGCCTCGTCTTTCGCGAGCGCCGGCGGCAGCTTTGCAAGGAGGCCGGCCTGTTCGACCGCCCTGCGCGCCGCCGGATCGATCAGCAGATCGAAGAGCGGTGCATCCGCCGAATAGCGCGCGCCGGCGAGCGGACAATCGGTCACCGGCTCGTTGGCGAGGGCTCCCGCGGGGACGAGTGTCGCGGCCAGCGCGAGGAAAGGTGACAAGAATTTCCCGAAGAAGCTCATGTCCGGCGCGCCCTCTCCCCCCGTTCGCGCCGATAGGCCAGGATACGTACGATCCGACGGTGCGTGTCGCCGGCGATAGGATAGAAGGCGATGGTGGCCACGCTCGCGGCAAACAGCAGAAAGGGACCAAGCCCGTAAAGGAGGACGATACCCTGGAGCGTTTCGGCCGATTGGGGTCGGTTCGGGACATAGCCGATCCAGCCCATGATGATGCCGATAAGGCCGGTTCCCACGCCGAGCGCCACTTTCTGCGAGAAGGCGATCAGTCCGAAGATGGCCCCCTCACCGCGGATGCCGGTTTTCCACTCGCCAAACTCAACTGTGTCGGGAAGCATCGACCAAAAGGTCAGGATGAAGGCCGAGTTGCCGATCCCGACGAGAATCAGCGGCGTCCAGAGCGCCGCGCCGCCGCGCGGCGCGACAAGGAGGATGAAGAGATAGGCAGCGAGATTGAACATGGCGCCCGTCACCCAGACAAAGCGTTTACTCGTCCACCGGGCGATGATCATCCACGGCAGCAT
The DNA here is from genome assembly GCF_057401805.1 of Sphingopyxis sp. 550B. Taxonomy (NCBI): domain Bacteria; kingdom Pseudomonadati; phylum Pseudomonadota; class Alphaproteobacteria; order Sphingomonadales; family Sphingopyxidaceae; genus Sphingopyxis; species Sphingopyxis sp. 550B. The sequence goes on from NZ_CM171610.1 coordinate 3,052,791, forward strand.
TGCCAGCGCGGCAGCGCCAAGCGTTACAACGAGGCCCGAGGTAACTGCTGCTTCGGAGCCGACCCAATATTTGAGATAATAGATGAGTGCCTTGCCCGACATCGTATAGCCGGTAAGCCCCGCGACCGTCGCGACAAGAAGCGCGAGAAAGGCTCGATTGTGCCGGACAATCGCGATCATGTCGCCGAAACCGGGATGTTTTTCCTCTACGTCGGTCACCGCCTCGCGCGTTGTTGCAAAGGTGATGAGCAGGATGATCGTTGCGATAACCGAATATAGTACGCTTACCAGAAAGAACCCGGACTGCCCCCCGCCGAAGGCCTTGGCGAGCGGCAACGTCAGCGAAGCGAGGAGTAAGCCGCAGCTGATCGCAAAGAGCATGCGCGCCGCGGCGAGTTGACCGCGCGCGTCGCTATCCTGCGTCATCTGCGCCGACAGCGCGATATAGGGGATATTCACGAAGGTGAAGACGGTGCGGTAGACAAGGTGGGTCGCGAAACAATAAGCGACCAGCGCGCCGCCGCTGAGCCCCAGCGGCAGGAACATGGCGGCGACCGAAAGCCCGAGCGGGATGGATCCGAACAGGAGATAGGGCCGGTAACGCCCCCAGCGGCTTTTTGTCCGGTTCGCGATGAGGCCGATGACAGGATCGGTGATCCCTTCCCAGATCAGCGCGACCATGATGATGAGCCCCGCCGTCCCGGCGTTGATCTCGAGAACGTCGGTATAAAAGTAGAGAAGGAAGAGCGAAGCGAAGGTGAAGCTGAGGTTGAAGGCAAAATCGCCCGCACCATAAGCGATGATCCGGCCAAGGCCGAGGCGCTCTGCTACGGCGTGACGCCCATCGCGCGCTACCGCACCCCCGGCGATCGGCGACGGGATCGCCTCGGACAATTGGCTCACTTCATATCTCCCGCAAATTCGCCGGCGCCCACTTCATCGGCGGTGCGACACGACATTTCTCAATAAGTGGTGCGCCCGCCCGACGTGTCGAAGACCGCCCCGGTTGAAAAACTACATTCCTCCGACGCGAGGAAACAAACCATTGCGGTCGTTTCCTCGGTCTTGCCGAGCCGGCCCATCGGAATCTTCGAGCGCATGAAGTCGATTTGGCTCTGTGGCATCTGCGCGAGCAGCGGGCTGTCGAAAACCGCCGGGGTCACCGCATTGGCGAGGACGCCTGCGGTGGCGAGTTCCTTGCCGAGGGACTTTGTGAAAGCGAGCACGCCGGCCTTCGACGCCGAATATGCCGACGCATTGGGATTGCCTTCCTTGCCCGCGACCGAGGCGACATTGATGATACGGCCATAGCCGCGCTGCGCCATCGCGCCGGCGAGCGCGCGGCAGCAATAGAAGGTCCCCGAAAGATTGATGTCGACGACCTTGTGCCAGCCCTCGAGCGGGAATTCGGTAACCGGGGTCGTCGGCCCGGTAATCCCGGCCGAATTGACGAGGATATCGACCGAACCTGCTGCTGCCAGCGTTTCGGCAGCCGCCGCCTCGACCGCCGGCCAGGAAGAAATATCGACGAGGATCGCTGCCACGACGTCCAGTTCTTCGGCGGCGCGATCGAGCGCGTCGCGGTCGAAATCCCAGAGAACCACCCGTCCGCCTTCGCCCGCGATGCGCCGTGCGACATCGAGACCAAGACCCGACGCGCCGCCCGTGACGACCGCGGTCCGTCCTGCAAAGCGCTCAGCGAATATCGTCATCTCATCCATCCTGTTCCATGCGATCCGCGCGCGGATCGATAATTTCGCGGCGGGCGGCCGCCGATTGCGTTCGCTATTCGATAAAGTCCGCGACCGTTCGCCACCGCCCGATGAAAAAGGCATCGGCCGCAAGCGCCAGCGGCGCCGCGTCGACCTCGCATTCGCCGCTCCGCACGAGGGCTGCGAACCGCCGGTAGATCGAGGGATATTCGCGGCTCGGTCCAATATTCTGGCGCGAGCCTGCAAGGATGAGTTCGGCGCCGCCGAGCGCGAGCGAGACCGTGCCCACGTCGGTCACGACGTCGATCGACCAAGTTTGCTCGCCCTCCTGCAGAAAGTCGAGGACAGCGTGAAACTGTCCGCTAAGGCCGACCCGCCCGACAAGTTCCGCCGCGACGGGCGTTGCGCAGTTCGCAGGGACGTCGAGCCGCGCTTCGGTGAGAACGATCCGCTCGGGAAGGATGCGCGTCAGGATCGACAGCGCATTGATCCCCGGATCGAACACGCCGAGCCCGCCCGGCTCCCATATCCAAGTCTGACCAGGGTGCCACTCGCGCACATTCTCGCACCAGCGCATGCGCACCTCGCGCACCGTCTTGCCGGCGAGCCAGCCCTGCGCCGGAAGGACCGCGGGCGCGTGCTGCGAGTGCCAGCCGGTGTAGAGGGTCACCATCTTGCGCCGGGCAATGCGCTCGAGCTCGGCAAGCGCCGATAGGCTTGCCGCGGGCGGCTTTTCGAGCAGGACATGTTTTCCGGCCAAAAGCGCCGCGCGCGCGATCTCGAAGCGAAGCTGGGGGGGCGTATTGACCGCGACGGCGTCGAACTGTTCGGCGGCAAGCGCGGCCTCCAGGTCGGGATACGCCGGCACCCCAGCGGCGCGGCTGCGCGGGGAGACGCCCGCGACGAGTTCGAAGTCGCGATCAGCGACAATCGACGGAATATGCTGATCGACGCTGATCTTACCGAGACCGACAAGGGCAATACGGATGGGCATTAGTGATTGTCCCGCGGTACGCCGAAGCGCGTGCTGATCCGCTGGAACGCCTCGGCGCCCTCGAGAATGGCGCCTTCACTCAAATGGCCGACGCTGCTGCGCTGCAAGGCCTGCCATGGCGTTTGTGAAGGCGGGTAACGATAACCTCGGTTCGCCTCGAGCGCCGCGCGGCGGTGCGCGATCTCTTCGTCGGACACGAGCAGATCGACCCTGCCGCCGACAAGATCGACCCGCAGCCGGTCCCCCGTCTCCAATATGGCGAGATTCCCGCCAGCCGCCGCTTCGGGCGAAGCATTCAGGATCGACGGCGATCCCGACGTGCCCGACTGCCGGCCGTCGCCGATACAGGGCATCGACCGGACACCCTCACGAATGAGCTTTGCGGGCGGCTGCATGTTGACGACCTCGGCAGCCCCCGGAAAACCGATCGGTCCTGCGCCACGCATCACGAGGATGTCTGCGGCGGTAATCGCCAATGCGGGATCGTCGATCCGCGCGTGATAGTCTTCGGGTCCGTCGAAGACGACCGCCCTCCCCTCGAATGCGTCGGGGTCGGCGGGGTTCGAGAGATACCGATCACGGAATTCCTCCGAGATAACGCTCGTCTTCATGATCGCCGAATCGAACAGATTGCCGGTGAGGACGAGGAAGCCTGCGCGCGCCTTGAGCGGCGTACCGAACGGGCGGATCACGTCGGGCAGGACGGTTTCGGCGTCGCGGCAATTCTCGCCGATTGTCTTGCCATTTACTGTGATGGCCTTTTCGTTGACAAGACCTGCGCCGATCAGCTGCGCAACCACCGCGGGCACCCCGCCGGCGTGATGGAAATCCTCGCCGAGATATTCGCCGGCGGGCTGGAGATTGACAAGCAGGGGGACGTCGTGACCGACGCGCTGCCAGTCTTCGAGCGGCAAATCGACGCCCGCATGGCGCGCGATCGCGGCGAGATGAATGGGCGCATTGCTCGATCCGCCAAGCGCCGAATTGACGACAATGGCGTTGTGGAAGGCGTCGCGGGTCAATATGCGCGAGGGGCGAAGATCCTCGTGCACCATGTCGACGATGCGCAGCCCGGTCCGATAGGCCATTTGCGCACGCTCGCGGTAGGGCGCGGGAATCGCCGCCGATCCCGGGAGCTGCATCCCAAGCGCCTCGGCGAGCGAGTTCATCGTCGTCGCCGTTCCCATCGTGTTGCAATAGCCCGGCGACGGCGCCGAGCTTGCTACGAGATCGAGAAACTCGGCATAGTCGATTTCGCCCGCTGCCATACGCTGGCGCGCCTCCCAGACGATGGTGCCCGACCCGGTGCGGCGGCCGCGATGCCAGCCGTTGAGCATCGGCCCCACCGACAGCGCGATCGCAGGAATGTCGACTGTCGCCGCCGCCATGAGGAGCGCGGGTGTCGTCTTGTCGCAGCCGATCGTGAGGACGACACCGTCGAGCGGATAGCCGTAAAGGCTCTCGACAAGGGAGAGATAGGCAAGATTTCGGTCGAGCCCGGCGGTCGGGCGCTTACCGGTTTCCTGGATCGGGTGCACGGGAAATTCGATCGCGATGCCGCCCGCCTCGCGAATGCCTTCGCGGACACGCTTGGCGAGCTCGATGTGATGACGATTGCAGGGCGCCAGATCGCTGCCGGTCTGCGCGATACCGATGATCGGTTTGCCCGACTGCAGTTCCTCGCGCGTGAGCCCGTAACTCAGATACCAACCTAGATAGAGCGCGGTCATGTCCGGATTGGCCGGATTATCGAACCAGGCGCGCGATCGCAGGCCACCGGATTTAGTCACGAACGTCTCTCCCTCGACCGCCCGCTATGCGAGTCCGGCCTCCTGAGACTATCCGTAAAACCAATACCGACATTTGCAAGCAGTAATGCCTGTTTGTTACATTGACCCGTTCGCGGGTCCAGTTCGGATTGCCGGACCGAAACCGCAAGAAGCGCTCAGATCCTCGCTCCAACCTTCACAGGGAAGCTGAAGATATTGCCGGCCAGCGGCTGGGCACGCAGCTCCGCCCCATCGAGCCCCTTGCGCGCCGTCGTCGCATAGGCCGTCCGCCCATCCTCGCCGCCGAGCGCAATCTTGGTGACGTTCGCGACCGGCAACCGCACCTCGTCGGTGATTTGGCCATCGCGATCGTAGCGGCGCGCGCGCCATCCGTTCCATAGCCCCAGCCACACGCCGCCTTCGGCATCGCATGTAACGCCATCGGGCCAGCCGTCGCCGGGCGCAACCGCGGCGAAAAGGCGCGCCTCCGAAAGCGCCCCGCCCTCGCCGATCGCATGGACCCATATTTCCCGCGCCAGCGTATCCACCGTGAAGAGCCGCTTCCCGTCGGGTGAGACTGCCGGTCCGTTCGTGATGCACATCGCGGCTATGGTGCAAGGCCGCACGTCCCCGTCATAACGGTAGAAGCGCCCGCTCGCGTCGGTCTCGCTATTGTCCATCGTGCCGAACCAGATGACGCCATCGGGTCCGAGGGCCGCATCGTTCAGCCGGTTACCAGGTAGATCGGGCTCGACCGCGACAATATGCGAGAAATTGCCATTGTCCGGATTGAACTCATAAAGCCCGTCGGCAAGGCCCGCGACGAGGCGCCCGTCAGGCATCGGCAAAACCCATCCGATCCGTGCCGGCGCCGGCCAGCTCGTATGACCGAGCGTCGCCGGGTCGATCCGGTGAAGGGCGGGCGCGACGATGTCGACGCACCAGAGACAGGCGCGGCGATTGTCCCATACCGGTCCCTCACCGAGCACGGCCTGGAGGTCGAAAAACGGTGCGGCGTCTATAATATTCATGGCAAGCTCCAGTCGCGGGTCCGGCTGGTCTTGCCAATGCCGGGATTCAAGGCGTTGCAGGGATCGAGCGCGCGGTAATGTGCTTCGAGCGCCGGAGCGGCGGGATAGAGATGCCCGACATTATGTTCAGCGGGATATTGTGCACCGCGCGCATCGAGCAGCGCCAGCAGCCGATGTTCGAGCGCAACCGGGTCGACGCCCTTCCGGACCAGATAATCCTGGTGAAAGACGTGGCAGAAGAAATGGCCGTAATCGAGTTTCGCGACGATATCGCGCTCGATCTCGGGCGGCAGCGTCTCGACCCACTCGAGGCAATTGCGCGGCAGGGCGATATCGAGCGCAACAATGTCCTCGACTTCATCCGGGTGGACCGCACGGTAGCGAACGGCCGCCCCGGCGACCGCAAAGCGGTGGAGCATCGCGCGCGCGGCTTCCTTTTCGGAACATTCGAACATGTCACCGGCATCGCTCGGAAAAATCCCGGCGAACATTCGGCGGACATAGCCGAGACTGTCCCTCGGCACCTTGACGATGAGATGATGTTCGAAGCGGTCGCGGTATTGGCGCATCGCCGGGGGAAGCTGGTCTCCGAAGAGGCGGGCCGCTGCGTTCAACATCCGGTCCGACAGCGCGGCCGGGAGTATAGGCAACCGGCGCGCCCAGCGATCGATCCACGCCTTGGCGCGAAACAGGCGCGGGAGGCGCGCCGTGCCGAGCGCCGCGATAGCGAGAACCATATCCTTGCCGTAACGGTCGGCGAGATCGAAGGCGTCGCGGTGGATATATTCGCCCGAGATCGGGAGCGACGGCGCATCGAGCAGCAGCCGGCGGCGAATGCGCGTGAGTTCGTGCGGATCATTTGTTCCGACATAAAAGACCGCGGCATCTTTCTCGCGCTCAAAACTGTCGACCCGCACCGCGAAGACCACGAGCTTGCCGGCGCTGCCCGACGCCTCATAAAGCCGCGAGGGGTCGGCATTGAAGCGCGCCGGCGTCGGCGCATCGACCGCCCGCACGATCGGTTCGTAATCGCTCGCCGCCGAGGCGGCGCGATTGTCCTCGACAATATCGGTGTCCGCGAAGCGGCCGGCTTCGAGGTTGGCGAGAATGGTCTCGGGATCGTCGCCCAGCGCAAGCCCGAGATGGTTGCACAGCGTGAGGCGGCCATCGGCGCCGACCTGGGCGTAGAGGGCATATTCGGTATAGGCTGGCCCCCGCCGCACCAGCGCGCCCCCGGAATTGTTGCAGATGCCGCCGACGACCGAGGCGCCGATGCACGACGAGCCGATCACCGAATGCGGCTCGCGCCCGAGCGGGGCAAGCCTTTCCTCCAGATCATAAAGCGTCGTTCCGGCAAGGCACACGACCTGCTCGCCGCCGCGAAGCGGAAAGACACCCTTGATCCGGCTCGTGTTCATTACCACGACCGGGCGATCATATTGTCCGTCGGGCGTCGACCCTCCGGTCAGGCCGGTATTCGCGGCCTGGCAGATCAGAATCCGTCCCTCTTCGACGCACGCCTCGGCGAGCCGCCACATTTCGACGAGGCTCGCCGGGCGAATGACCGCCTCGACGGGCCCGCTGCCGAAGCGATAGCCGGTCGCAAAGGGTTCGGCGGCGCTCGCCGTCAGGACATGGGGCGATCCCGCAATATTGCGGAGCCGCGCGAGGAAGCTCGCGCGGTCCGGCTCAGCGGCCATCGTTCCAGGCGATGACCTTGTGCTTCTGCTGCCCCAGCTTTTCGATGCCGAGCTCGATCACATCGCCTTCCTTCAGCCATATCTGCGGCGACTTGCCCATGCCGACGCCGGGCGGCGTCCCGGTCGTGATGATGTCGCCGGGGAGCAAGGTCATGAATTCGCTGACATAGCTCACCAGCTCGGCGCAATCGAAGATCATCGTTCGCGTGTTGCCGCTCTGCATACGCGTGCCGTTGACATCGAGCCACATGTCGAGCTGCTGCGGATCGCCGACCTCGTCGGCGGTCACGAGCCAGGGGCCGACGGGGCCGAAGGTCTCGCAGCCCTTGCCCCGGTCCCAGGTTTGCCCGCGTTCGAGCTGGAACTCGCGTTCCGAGAGATCGTCGACGACAAGATAGCCCGCGACATGGTCGAGCGCCTTGTCCTTGCCGACATAGGAGGCGCGCTCGCCGATCACGATGCCGAGTTCGACCTCCCAGTCCATCTTGGTCGACAGACGCGGCTTGCGCACATCGTCGTTGCAGCCCTGGATACACGAGACGGCCTTGGTGAAGATCACCGGCTCGCCTGGGACCGGCATGTTCGATTCTGCCGCATGGTCCGAATAGTTGAGACCGATGGCGATGAACTGGCGCGTCCCCGCAACCGGCGGTCCGAAGCGAACCGGCTGCTCGACGAGCGGCAGCACCGTCGGGTCGAGCGCACGCAGCCGTTCGAGACCGGCGCGCGAGAGGGCTTCGGCATCGATATCGCCGACAACATCGCCAAGGTCGCGAAGATTGCCTTCCTGGTCGATCAGGCCGGGGCGTTCGGCGCCGGCTTCGCCATATCGAACGAGTTTCACTTTCAGCTTCTCCTTAATCTTGTCGCAGGCCCCATAGATACAATCATAGCTGCTTGCAAATGTTGCCGCACCCCAATCGCCCCCGAAACATCACCCTGCAGACGACATTCCCGCAGCGCGCGTAAAAATCGCATCCCGGGTCTTTTCGATGGCCTCCATCGAGCGAATGAAATCATCGTCCGCGTGCGGAAAGGCTGCCCCGTCGACAAGCGTGGCCCGCACCGCCGCCAGCTGCGCAGCATAACTGCTGGGCCCCTCCACGGTGCGGCTCTCGGATCCACCTCCGACCTCAAGCGTCAGCAGGTTGCCGCGCTGCGGCACCAGCGGATTGACGACCGACAGCACCCCCTCGGCACCCTCGATCCGGAGCGAGACGGCTGGCGCCTCCACCGTCATCGACGACGAAACCCGCGCGGTTGCCCCATCGGGATATTTCAGCTCAGCGGCAAAACTCGCATCGACGCCACCCCGCATCTCCGCCTCGACCGAGCCAAGCTCGAAATTCTCGCCTGCAATACGGCGCACCCACGCAAGCGGATAAATGCCCAGATCCATGAGCGCGCCGCCGCCAAGCGCTGCCTGCCAGCGGATCGGATCTTCAGGATCGATCGGCGCATCGAAGACAGCGTCGATGCGCATGATCCGTCCCAGCACGCCGCTCCCGACAATTTGCATTATCTCTGCGAACAGGCGGTGATGCGGCGAGTGCATTGCCTCGAAGACAGGGACCCCGCGCGCGGCGGCGATCGCCGCCACTTCCCGGGCTTCGGCGGACGACAGGGCAAAGGGCTTCTCGACCAGCACTGGCTTCCCGGCCTCGATGGCGGCGATCGCCTGCGCCGCATGATAGCGCGGCGGCGTGCCGATATAGACGAGGTCGATGTCGGGATCGCCAATGAGCGCATCATAGCTATCGAGCGCCCGCCCGATACCATGTTCCTTCGCATAGGCCGCCGCGCGGGCCGTGTCGCGCGCCGCGACCGCACTGACCTCGACGCCCTCCGTTTCGCGCGCCGCAGCGATAACCGCATAGCTCGCGACCCGCGAGGCACCGATCAATCCGATCCGAAGATCGCTCACCGAAGGTTCTCCTCCAACGGATTGCTCAGCGCGCCGCGAAGCGAAGTCCCGTTAATCGCGGCCGCCGTCAATAAGGCCAGGGCGCGCGCGAGAAGACACCGCCGTCTACCCAGAGCGTCTGGCCGGTCACGAAGCGCGAGGCATCGCTCGCAAAGAACAGCACGACATCCGCCACGTCGTCAGGCCGCCCGGCCCGGCCGAGCGGCGTAATCGGGGCCCAGCTCGCTTCATAATCGGGGGCTTCCTCGAGCGTGCGCGCGGTGATGATGGCGCCCGGAGCGACGCAGTTCACCCTGATACCGAATTGCCCGAGCTCGACCGCGGACGATTTGGTAAGCTGCTCGATGCCGCCCTTGGACGCGGTATAATCGACGAGATTGGGAAAGGCGTGCTTGTTGCAGCCCGAACCCAGGTTCACGATCGCGCCGCCGCCCGCCTCGCGCATCAGCCGTCCGGCTGCCTGCGTATTGAGGAAGCAGCCCTTGAGGTTGGTGGCGATTACACGGTCCCAGGCTTCTTCGGCGAGATCGAGGAGCGGCGACCAGCTCTGCACGCCCGCATTGTTGACGAGAAGCGCTGGTGCGGCGCCCGCCCATTCGGCGGCGCGGGCGTGGAAAGCGTCGACCTCGGCCCGCGCGGCGACATCGCAGCGAACCGGCAGAATGCGCGTCCCGCCCGCGGCAGCAGCAGCGGCACTCTCCTCCGCCCCGACCGCGTCGCTGCTGTAGCTGAAAGCGACGTCATAGCCCGCCGCGGCAATGGCAGAGACGAGGTGGCGGCCGATCCCGGTGCTGCCGCCGGTTACGATGGCGAGTTTCCGGCTCACAGGCTCATGCCTCCGTCGATGACGATGTTGGAACCCGTCATGAAGGGCGCCTCGTCGGATGCGAGGAGAAGCGCGGCCGCGGCGACCTCGCCGGGCTGGCCGATCCGCCCCATCGGCTGGCGGGCAACGAAGGCGGCGCGCGCCGTCTCGACGTCACCGCTTTCCCGCCAGCGGCCGTGCAGCGAGGGCGTCTCGACCGTTCCCGGCGAGATCGCGTTGCAGCGAATACCCTGCTTCACGAAATCGAGCGCGACCGACATGGTGAGCCCGATGACCGCTGCCTTGGTCGCGCCATATGCGAAGCGATTGGGCGCAGCCATGACCGAGGAGACCACCGAGGCTATGTTGATGATCGAACCGCCCCCGCGCTCGATCATGCCGGGCAGAAAGGCGCGGATGACCGAGGCCATGCTGCGGACATTGAGATTATAGCTCTGGTCGAGTTCGCTGAGCGGCCGGTCGAGGATCGTCCCCGAAGCCACCATGCCGACGCAATTCACGAGGACGTTCACCTCGCCGGCACCCGTCGCCGCGGTTTCCACCGCGGCATCGTCTGTTACGTCCAGCAGGAGCGTCTCGACGCCCTCCGGAAAGGGCGTATCGTCGAACCGGATGTCTGCCGCGACGACCGCGGCCCCTTCCCGCGCAAAGGCCTCGGCGATGCTGCGACCGATGCCTTGGCCGGCTGCACTTACGAAGCATCGTTTTCCATGCAGCCGCGGTTTCGGGGTGTCCATCTCAGCTCCTCTCATCCGGTTTTCTCAGGCTCACCCGCATCGGGCCAGACCAATTAACAGTCAACATAGCTTGTAAATGACCGAGCCGCGATTGAACAGCCTGAATTTGCCGTCAGCCGATATCAATTCCCATCAGCCGCGCATTTGCGGCGCGATCGGCGCCGCCGGCAGCAAAATCGTCGAACGCATGTTCGGTGACGCGAATGATGTGATCGCGGATGAATGGCGCGCCTTCGGCCGCTCCGTCCTCGGGATGCTTCAGGGCGCATTCCCATTCGAGAACGGCCCATCCGGGAAAATCATATTGCGCCATGCGCGAGAAGATGCCGCCGAAGTCGACCTCGCCGTCGCCGAGCGAGCGGAAGCGTCCCGGACGATCGACCCATGACTGGTAACCGCCATAGACCCCGGCGCGGGGCGACGGGTTGAATTCGGCATCCTTCACATGAAAGCAGCGGATGCGCTCGTGATAGATGTCGATGAAGCCGAGATAGTCGAGCTGCTGCAAGACGAAGTGACTGGGATCGTATAGTATGTTCGCGCGAGCGTGTCCCCCGACGGCATCGAGAAACATCTCGAAGGTCACGCCGTCGTGCAGATCCTCGCCGGGATGGATTTCATAGGCCACATCGACCCCCGCCTCGTCGAACTTGTCGAGGATCGGCTTCCAGCGCCGCCCCAGTTCGGCAAAGGCATCCTCGACAAGTCCCGCAGGGCGCTGCGGCCAGGGATAGAAATAGGGCCAGGCAAAGGCGCCCGAAAAGGTCGCGTGGGCCGTGAGACCAAGGCGCCGGCTCGCTTTTGCGGCCAGCTCGAGCTGGCCCACCGCCCAGCGCTGCCGCGCAGCCGGATTGCCGCGAACTTCGGGCGCGGCAAAGGCGTCGAACTGCTCGTCATAGGCCGGGTGTACGGCAACCAGCTGCCCTTGGAGATGCGTCGAGAGCTCGGTAATCGCGAGGCCTTTGTCGGCCAGCATGCCTTTCACCCCGTCGCAATAGGCTTCGCTCTCGGCGGCGAGCCCGAGATCGAACAGCCGCGCGTCCCAGCTGGGGATCTGTACGCCCGCATAGCCGAGCGACGCGGCCCAGTCGGCAATGGCCTCCAGGCTGTCGAAGGGCGGCGTATCGCCTGCGAATTGGGCGAGGAAGATGCCCGGTCCCTTGATCGTGCGCATAAGCAGCTCCTTCAGACGATGAAATCGATCCAGCCGCATTGCTCGCGGCTCGCTCGCACCGAAGCGGCGACAAAAGCCATGCCGCGCACGCCCTCGGCGATCCCGGGAACGAGGCCTGCCCCGCCTCCGCGAAGCTGTCCGGCAAAATCGCGGTAGATATTGGCGAACGCCTCGAGATAGCCTTCGGGATGTCCGCCCGGCGTGCGGCTCGACCGCAGCGCCGCGGCACCGAGGCTTGTGCCCGCACGGATCAACTCCGCGCTTCCATCCGAACGATATTGCAGAAGTTTATTGGGTTCCTCCTGCCGCCACACGAGCCCACCGTGCTCGCCGTAGACCCGGATGCGCAGCCCGTTGAGCTCGCCGGTCTCGATCTGCGAGGCGAGCAATACCCCGCGCGCGCCATTGTCGAAGCGAAGCAGCACCGCCACATCGTCGTCAAGCTGGCGGCCGGGGACGACCGCCCCGAGATCGGCAAGCAGGCGGGTGACGCGCTGACCGGTAATAAATTCGGCAAGGTGGAAAGCATGGGTTCCGATATCGCCGATGCAGCCGCCCTCGCCCGCGCGCGCCGGATCGACCCGCCATTCGGCCTGCTTGCCTTCGGCGCCGCCTGCCAGCCAGCCTTGCGGATATTCGACGACGACCTTGCGGACCGCACCGATCGCGCCTGCCGCGACGCGCTCACGCGCCTCGCGTACCAGCGGATATCCCGAATAGGTGTAAGTGATACCGAAAGGCGCGCCGGACTCGCGAACCAGTTCTGCGAGCTCGCGCGCTTCGGCGAGCGTCGCGGTGACCGGCTTGTCGCAAAGCACCGGCAGGCCCGCGGCAAGCGCGACACGCGCGGCCGGGAGGTGATGGAAATTGGGCGATACGATCGCCACGAAATCAGCGCCGTCCGCTCGAGCGCCTTCGCCTGCGACGAGCGCCTCGACATCGGCATAGGCGCGATCCGGATCGATCCCGTAGCTTTGCCCGCCCTCGCGCGAGCGCGCGGCATCGCTGCTGAAAGCGCCAGCGACCAGTTCGATCTCGCGGTCGAGCTCGGCGGCGATTCGGTGAACGGGACCGATGAAGGAACCCGGGCCTCCCCCGATCATCGCCATGCGCAGGCGCCGGTCCGTGGCGGCCACCGGTCAGGCCTCGAGCGCGGCGAGGAAGGCGAAGGATTTCGCCGCCGCCTCGATGCGCGGCATGGCGAAGGGCGGCTCCTGCTCATAATAGAAGTGGCGCGCGCCTGCCGCATAGGCGGCGGGAAGGACGCGTGCCCAGTCGACGCTTCCCGATCCGACTTCGGTCGGATCGGTGCGCATCATCGTGTTCGGCACAAATCCCCGCTTCACATCCTTGACGTGAAGCTGGCGCACCCGCCCCCTGTGGCGGCCGAAGAACGCTACCGGGTCGATCCCGGCCGAGGCCAGCCAGCCGACATCGAGTTCGAAATGAACGAGCGCGGGATCGGTTTCGGCCGCGAGGATATCCCATCCGGTGCGTGTACCGAGCGACATGAATTCGAGGCTGTGATTATGATAGCCGAGCGATAATCCATAGGGCTCGAGGGCGGTCGCCCGTGCGTTGAGCTTCGCGGCAAGATCGGTCCACATCGCCTCGCCCCCCGAGCGCACGGCGCGCGTCAGCGCGGCAGCGATATCTTCACCGGCCTCGAGCTTGAGCCCGCTCGGCAAGGGAAACATCGGTACTACGATCTGCCTGAGACCAAGCGTCTCGGCCGCCCGGGCGATCTCGCCGGCATCGCTCATCACCGAGAAGGCGCCCGAGACACCAAGGTGCAGCGAACTGATCGCAAGGCCCGCCTTGTCGGCCGCGGCGCGGACCGTCGCGGCATCGCGCCCGAGCAGCCCGGGAAGCTCGACATCGCGAAAACCGATCGCAGCCACTTTCGCCAGCGTCCCTTCGAGATCCTTCTGCGGATCCTCGCCGAGCGCATAAAGCTGGATACCGACCGGCAGGCCATACCGCTCGAAGAAGCGCGAGGATCGGGGTCGAACAGCGCAGGCGGGAAGCGCCAATGCGGCTGCGGCGGCCCCTCCGCCAAGGAGGAGCGAACGGCGATCGAGCGTGAAGGTCATCGAATATCTCCGGCTGGAACGAGGGGTTCGGACATCGTGTCGGCTTCGGGATCGAGCGGGCGCGGCGCCGGCGGCCGAAAGGCAAAATAGAGGAGCAGCGCACCGAACATCGCGAGTCCCGAAGGAATGAGGAACAGCGTACGGTAGTCGGTTACCAGCCCCTGCGCCGTTTCCTGCGTAAAAGCTGCGGTGAGCCAGGGGAAAAGGAAGCTCGCGACGACCATGCCGACACCCAGAATGAGGAGGTTGAACAGCCCCTGCGCGCTCGATCGTACGTCCGCCGGGAAGGCTTCGTCGACGAAGATATAGACGGTCGCAAAGAAGAAGGCGTAGCAGATGCCGTGCAGGAGCTGCACCGCGACGATCGTCGCCACGCTGTCGGGCATGAAGGCGAAAACGAGAAAGCGCGCGGCATGCCCGAGAATGCCGATGATGAGAACCGGCCGCCATCCAAGTTTTGCCAGCACCGAGCCGAGCACCAGCATCGTCAGAATCTCGGCGACCTGGCCGAGACTGAGAACGACCATCGAAAGATTGCCTGCGATGCCGACACGCTGGGTGAGAAACGCATCGGCCATCACGAAATAGCCGTTGTGCACCACCGCGTCGATGAAGGTCACGGCAAAAAGAATGCCGATGAAGGGCGTGCGCAGCATGCGCGCCGCGCGCCGCCATGCGAGCCGGTCGATGCCCTCGCCGCTACGCGGCGGCGTGTGCGGCAGGGTCAGCGAATAGGCGGCCATGGCGAAGGAGAGAAACGCGCCGACAAGGAAGATCGAGCGCATCTCGACAACGTCGGCTCCGGCGCCAAGGAGCAGGATGAACGGCCAGCTCGCCATCACCCAGCCGATCGTGCCGCCCATGCGGACCGAGCCGAACTGGCGCGCTGGGTTTTTGAGATTGGCGAAGGCGAGACTGTTCGCGACCGAGAGGGTCGGGACATAGACGAGGCTGTAGCCGAGGTAGAACAGGAAGAAAGGCAGGAAGCTCGTGCTGTAGGCGGTTCCAAGAAGGCAGAGACCGCCGATCGCGTGACTCGCGGCGAGAAAGCGCTCGGCCGCGAAACTCCGGTCGGCAAACTGGTTAGAGAAGAAGATACCGACGATCGCGGCAATACCCCAGCTCGTTCCGACGAGTCCCTGCTCGGCGGGCGAGAAACCCAGCATCGACATATAGGGAAAAATCTTCGGCTGCCAGGCGCCCCAAATGGCGACCTGCAGGATCATCATCACGAACAGGCGGAACCAGATCGTCATTGCCACTCCCCTCGCGGTTCCTGTTTCGAATCCATTTCGAACCGTCTGCACTCCGCCTAGCCGGTCACAACTTCCGGGACAACATGCTTGTAACTTTGCTGACGCGGCGATAGGTGTCGAGGAAAGAGCGGAGGAGAGGATGGATCAATTGAGTCGGCGCAGCATGCTGCGCAACATCATGCTGCTCGCGGGCGTCGCCGCGATCCCGCAGGGCAGCGCGAACGCGCTGTTCGCAGGGCCGCAATCGCTTCCCGCGTCGACCCTTGCCCTTTTCGCAGCGGTCGCCGAGACGATCGTTCCCGAAACCGATACGCCGGGCGCGATCGGCGCCGGCGTGCCGGCCTCCTTCGACAAGCTGATTGCGAACTGGGCGTCGCCCGCGCATCGCGAAAAGCTCATCGCTGCGCTCGCTGCGATCGAGGCCATGGCCTTTTCCGAGCGGGGAACCGGCTTTGCAGCGCTCGACCCCGAAAGCCGCTTCGCGCTGCTCGACGCCTATGATCGCGCGCGGACTGGGGGGGCAGATTACGCGAAGCTCAAGGAGCTGACCGTCACCCTCTATTATCTCTCCGAAACCGGCTCGACCGTCGAGCTGCGCTACGAACATTCGCCCGGCGCCTGGGAGCCCTCGATCGCCGTCACCGCCGACACCCGCAACTATGGCGGCACCGGCCTCTTCTGAACCCCTGACGCAATTATCCGGAGACTAAGCATGTTCGACGCCATCGTAATCGGGTCAGGCATGAGCGGCGGCATCGCGGCCAAGGAGCTTTGCGAGCGCGGACTGAAGACGCTGGTGCTCGAGCGCGGCAAGATGCTCGAGCATGGCGCGTCCTACACCGACTCGGTTCTCCCCTGGGAGATCGAGAATGCGAACATGATCCCCGAGGAGGAACTGGAGCGCGACTACCCGATCCAGCGCGGCTGCTACGCGCTGACCGAGGTCACCAAGCAATATTGGGTGAAAGATCGCGAGCAACCCTATAGCATGCCCGAGGACAAGCCGTTCGACTGGTACCGCGGCAATCATTTGGGCGGGCGCTCGATCATGTGGGGCCGCCAGACCTACCGCATGAGCGAGATGGATTTCGAGGCCAATGCGAAGGACGGGCACGGGGTCGACTGGCCGATCCGCTACGCGGATATCGCGCCCTGGTATAGCCATGTCGAGAAATTCATCGGTGTCTCGGGCTCGCGCGAGGGTCTCGCCCAGCTTCCCGACGGCGAGTTCCTCCCGCCCTTCGCGCTCAACGACGCCGAGAATGATTTTGCCGACAAGGTCGCGAAAAACTTTCCCGGGCGCCGGGTGATCCCGGGGCGCTGCGCGCATTTGTCCGAAGCCCGGCCCGAGCATCTGGAACTCGGACGCATGCAATGCCAGGTCCGCTCGCTTTGCGATCGCGGCTGTTCCTTCGGCGCCTATCACTCGAGCCTCAGCTCCTCGCTTCCCGCCGCCGAACGCACCGGAAACCTCACGATCGTCACCGACGCAGTCGTGCACAGCATCGTCCACGACCCCGCAACCGGCAAGGCGAAGGGCGTGCGCGTCATCGACGCGCACAGCAAAAAAGCAAGCGTCTATGAGGCAAAGGTGATTTTCCTTTGTGCCTCGACAATCGGCACGACCCAGATTCTCCTGAATTCACGAACCGACGCGCATCCCGCGGGCCTCGGGAACAGTTCGGACATGCTCGGCCGCAATCTCATGGATCATATCATGACGGGGACGGCTGGCCTTTATCCGGGCTTCGAGGATCGCTTCTATCGTGGCCGCCGCCCCACCGGCTTCTACATTCCGCGCTTTCGCAATGTCAGCGAGCCCGCCGAGTACGTCCGCGGATTCGGATTTCAGGGCGGGGTGATGCGCAGCGGCTGGAAGACAGCATGGGGCGCGGGAGCCGGGATCGGCGCCCCGCAAAAGGAAAAGGCGCGCAAGCCCGGTGGCTGGTTCGTCTTTCTCAGCGGCTTCGGCGAAATGCTGCCGAACCCGGATAACCGCATCACGCTCCATCCGTCCAAGACCGACCAATGGGGCATCCCGCAGGTGCATATCGAATGCGTCCACGGCGAAAACGAGCTTCGAATGGGCAAGCAGATCGCAGCCGACGGCAAAGCGATGATCGAGGCGGCGGGCGGCACCGTCATCATGGGCGGGACCGGCGCGCTGTCGAACCCGGGCAAGGGCATTCACGAAATGGGGACTGCGCGCATGGGCAAGGATCCGCGCACGTCGGTGCTCAACAAATATAACCAGCTCCATGACGTGCCCAATCTGTTCGTGACGGACGGGTCGGCGATGACCTCGGGCGGCTGCCAGAACCCCTCGATCACCTATATGGCGCTGAGCGCGCGCGCCGCGCACCATGCGAGCGAACTGCTGAAGGCCGGATCGATCTGAGGGGCCGGGCGGTGCCCGGTCCGCCCCACCACGAGCGCAGCGCTTCAGAACAGCCCGAGCGCCCCGCCTCGCGCTTCATGGTCGCGAAACAGGGCGAGCCGCTCGGAATCGAGCAGCGGCTCCGCGTCCGCCGGATCGATGCGCCAGATCGAGGCCGGATCCGAGGTCACCCTTCTCCACCGATCGCTCGCCGCGCCCTTGCCGGGATCGCCGCTGTCCATGAAGGCGAGAAGCCGCGCCTGCATCGACCGGGCAATCGCGCGGTCGCGCTCGCCAAATCGGGCGTCGGGCAAATCCAGCGCGCCGAAGAAATAGGGAATGTCCGCGGTATGGAAGGCGCGGTAGCGCGCAGGATCGGTACCCGGAAAAACATGTTCGAAATGATAGGCAAAGACCGGCACGCCCTCCGCAGCACGCCGCTCCCCCCAGAGGATCATGCCGGCAACACGCCGGTCGCGCCCCAACCGCTGCGCCGAGGCCGCGGCTTCCTTGTCGCTCTTATGGGGATAGAGCGCGAGCACGCGCGGCGCGAGTGCGCCGAAGCGCTTATGTACCTCGGCTTCGAAGGCGGCTATGGTGCCAGGATCGGCCCCGGGGTCGGATTCCTCGCGCGTATAGCCGATCATGACCGGGACCCGCGAGGCGAGCGCGGTCGACGGCGACTCGGGCCAGGCCGGGAGGACGCGCCCATCGGTCACAGGCAGCGGCAGGCCGACGAACGGCGCACTCAATATCTTTTCCGCGCCAAGAGCCCGCAGCGCAGCGATATCGGCAGCGCCGGCCCTTGCCATGCTCGTCGCGCCAAAGGCCTCGGCGGCAGCGAGCGGCTGGTTCGGTATGCCGATCACCGGGCCGCTATGGATGACCGCCCGCTCGAAAAGGCCCCGCCCGAGGGGCGAGACAAGCAAGCCGGTCACGAGCGCCGCCCCCGCCGACTGCCCGGCGATCGTGACATTGTCCGGATCTCCTCCGAACGAGCCGATATTCGCCTTCACCCATTTCAGCGCCGCGACGATGTCGAGAAGCGCATAATTGCCCGACGCGCCATGAGGCGACTCTTTCGCGAGGTCGCCGTGCGCGAAGAATCCGAGCCGGCCGAGACGATAGTTGATCGTCGCGACGACCGCGCCCTGTGCCGCCAGGC
This sequence comes from Sphingopyxis sp. 550B, assembly GCF_057401805.1. Lineage (NCBI taxonomy): Bacteria > Pseudomonadati > Pseudomonadota > Alphaproteobacteria > Sphingomonadales > Sphingopyxidaceae > Sphingopyxis > Sphingopyxis sp. 550B. Next base: position 3,071,549 of record NZ_CM171610.1, read on the forward strand.
TTGCACCGTCATAGGAGGCGATATCGGCGCCGCCCGACATGAAGCCGCCGCCATGGACGAAGACGAGTACCGGCCGCTTTCGAGCGGCGCGCGGCGTCCAGATATTGAGATAGAGGCAGTCCTCGGATTGCTTGCCTGCAATCAGGAACGAAGGCGTATAGGGTCCGAAGGGTTTCGGTTCCCCCTGCGGACAGGAGGGCGCGAAATTCGTCGCTTTCAGCCGGTCGCTCCAGGCGGGAGCCGCCTCGGGGGCGCGCCAGCGAAGCGCGCCGACCGGCGGACGGGCATAAGGGACACCGCGGAACACGCGCACGCCCTTCTCGACCGCGCCTTCGACTTCACCGCCTTCCGTCACGACAAGCGGACCATGCGCCGCCGCCGCAGTCGGCAATGACGTTGCCGCGAGGAGCGCGACAAGGAGAGCGCGGCCACCGTTCCTCGACGTCATTCTCCGAAGCGCAGTACCGCCAGTCGCTGCGCCAATGTGCCTGAGCATCAGCGGCACACCCAGCTCGATGCGTCGCCGAGCGGCCCCTTTCCTGCATTGCGTGCCGATTTCGGCCAGGCGCAGACGGGCCGCGTACGGACCTGCTTCGCGGGTTCGCCCATGAGCGCAGCGAGGGGATTGTCGAACTGGGTCGCGGTCAGCCGGTCGGGCGCCGTTCCGCTTTCGGCCCAGCGGTCGACTTCGCCGATATAATCGATCGTGTCGGGTCCCTCGCCGCCCGCACAATGGGCGACGCCCGGAAGCATGAAAAGACGGGTCGAGGCGGCGAGCTTCGGGCCGACGGCGCGCCGCATCGCGGTATCATATCGAAGCGTATTTCCCGCTGGGATCGCTGCATCGTCCCAGCCATGATAGATGAGAAGCTTGCCGCCGCGCTTCAGGAACGGCGAAATGTCAGGGTCGAGCGCGTCGATCGCAGGGCTCACGCTTGCGCGTCCGGCGCGCCAGTCGCTGTCGAGATCGAAGCGCGCCGGGTCCCATTCGGGATCGCCATGGACGAAGTAGCGGTAGAAATTCGTCGCCATTCCCGGCCCCGCTGCGGTCTTGCCGAGGAGCCAGCTCTCCCATTGATATTCGCTGCCCGGCGGCAGGCCGGGCATGACAAGCGCACCCGACCGCAGCGCTACCGGAGCATAGACCGCCTTCACCGCCGCGACCTCGGACGCCGTCAGGCAGGCATCACCCGAAGCCCCGGCCTTGCAGGCCAGTTTTGCAGGATCGAAACGGCACGAGGCGGGATTGCCGATGATGCCGTCGGCCGCGCCGTCGAGTCGATCGCACTTCGCGATGGCGGCCGCGCGGACGTGCTTCAGCTTGTCCGCGAAACCGGGCGAGCCGGCGGCAGCCTGTGTCATTTGACGCACCCGCGCGAACGAGGCCATGAGCCCCGAAAAATCATTGGCGGGCGCGCCGACCGCGATCGCGTCATAATCGGCCGGATAGCGCTGCGCGAGCATCAGCGCATCGCGGCCGCCGTTCGAACATCCGTGAAAGATCGACCGCGAGGCTTGCGCCCCATAATAATCCGCGACGACTGCTTTGCCGAAGCGCGCACCGAGATGGTTCGCGCGGTGGCCGAAATCCGCGATCCGTTCCGGATGCCCCAGCGCCCATTTCGGCGCGGGCGACACATCGTGACCCGCGTTGGTCACGACGGCAGCGTAGCGGGCGCCCACAGGCCTTCGCAGAGCGATATTTGCCTGCGCGTAGGATCCTTCGAACCCGCCTCCACCGATCCCGACGAACTTCCCGTTCCAATCGTCGGGGAGCCAGATTTCGAACTTGATCTCGGATCCTGCAGCGGGCTTTGTAACCGCCTTGACGCGGCAAAAGGCCGGGCCGAAGGACCGCTGGAAGGGCGGGAGCGCCGTTCCCGCAGCCACATGTCCGGCGCTCGTCACGGCAGCGCCTCCGAAGCTTTTCCCCTCAAGGCCGCTGCAGCGCGCCGCGAATGCCCCGCCGGCCTGCTCCCCCGCAGCCACGCCCCCGGAAGCCGCAGCATAAACAATGGCGGCAATACCCGACCCTATCGCTAGCCTCGAAATTATCGCCATAGCGCCTCTCCACCTGCGCCCGGGTCGCCCGGGTCTTCATCTTCGATGCGTAGCCAAACTGACTATTCCGGTCAATGTTGACTGCAAATTTGACTTGGCGAGCCGACTGGAATAGCGTGCGCCCGGCAGGCATGCGAAGACGCAGCCGCACAAAGTGAAGGCGCCGGGGGGCGCCGCCGCAAATCGGGGAGAGGCATGCAACAAATCGGTGATAGCAAGATGGTGGACGACGGGGCGCACACTGCGGTCGTTCTTCCGTTTCGTGACCGCGACACAGCGCACGAACTGACGCACGGTACAAGGGCGCCGCGCGACGAGCGCGCAGTACCCGCAGAAAAGCGTTGGCGCCCCATCCGCGATGTGGCGCAGGGACTGGTGATCCTTGCCGGGACGATGCTATTGATTGAAGCCGCGCGGCAGCTTTTGTCCGGCGGCTGAAGAAGGCGCCGGCGCGAGCGGGGGGCTCAGCCGAGCCCGGCCTCGATCGCCAATCGCATTGCCGTGATCGCTTTGACCGGGTCGAAGCCTGTCGGCGTGGGCCCGAAGAGTTCGATCGAGTAGTCGCCCCGGAATCCCAGTCTCTCGGTCGCCCGCACGATCGCGGCCACATCATAATTGACCGCGCGATAGTCGGCATCGAATTCGCTGCCCTTGGCAGAGACGAGATGCAGCCAAGGCGCGAGCCTTTCGGCAGCAGCGATAACCGATTCCGTCGTCGCGCCGGGGACATTGCCCCAGTCGAAGATGGTTCGAACATTCGGAAGGTCGATCGCCTCGAGGAGCGCCACCACATTCTCGATTTTCACGCTGTGTCCGAAGTGATTCTCGGTGAGGAGCATGATGTTTTTCGGCGCTGCATGGCGTGCAAGTTCGGAGAAGGCCGACGCGGTCCGCGTGACGTCGAATGGAGATTTCGGATTAAGACTGCTCATGTTGACGCGCAGCGAGGGCGCGCCGAGCAGGGCCGCCCGATCGATCCAGGCCCTCGCTTCGGCAAGCGCCGCTTCACGGTCGCTATCCGCCGCGGCGCCGAGATCGAGGCGGCTGTCGACCTGGACGTTGATGATCTCGACGCCGCTCTGCGACGCCGCGGCCGCCACCGACCGGCAATAGGCTTCCGTGGTTTCCTCGAACTGAAGATTCCATAATTCGAGTTTGCGAAGACCGAGGGTGTCGGCGACGAAGTGCGGCGCGCCGACCAGATCGAGCCTGCCCTTGGGCGGGGGCGGTGCGCCTGGCAGGCGAAAGGGAATGAGGTCGCGGAGCGAAACGGTGGTCACGCCGATTCGCGCGGCGGCGGTGGGGCGCGCGACTGCAGCGGGACCCGCGGCGAGCAGCGCTGCGGCCGTGCCGGCGAGAAAAGCCCGCCTGTTTACAGCTGCGTCTTTCATCACCTTCTCCTCACTCCGACCGGATCATGCAATCCGGCTCTCTTTTAACAAGCAGTCTAGCCCGCTTGTTATATGGCCACTTTAACACTAGGCTGTCCGACACGCTACCGGCAATTAACCGGAGTCGACGTTCTGGGGAGACTATATGAGGCACATCGCCGGAATCCTTATCGCGCTGGCGGCAACAAGCGCTGCAACCGCGCTGGCAACCACCCCCTCCCCCGTCGCCGACTGGCAACCCGATTACCGATATGATGGAGAGCCTCCCGAAAGCTTCGCAAGTGTCGGCGATGTCGACTGGAGCAGCACGGGCCAGGAAATCGTCGCGCGACCGCGTGCGGGAAGCAAGGGAGGCTGGCTCATCCTGCCTCCGCGACTCCAGGACGTCGCCGCCTATGCCGAGTTTCGGTGCTCTGCCCCTTGCGAGGCGGGTATCCAGATCCGTTCATTCTCCGGGACCGATGGACATTGGAACGGCACCGTGGCGCGTTTCGGCAGTCGGTCGGCTGGACTTGCCGGGGTCTCGGAACAAGGTGGCGAACCGAGGTTCGAGGCGCTCACCGGCGGCGGCGGTCAGAGCCGCTTTTCGGTTCCCAAAGGGGGAATGGCTGCAGGTGCCGCGCCGTCCGTCCCGGGCGTCGACAACCCGCTTCGTCCCCTCTTTCCCAAGCTTTCGGCCCCGGTCATCCCGCTTCCCGGCCGGGCGGATGCCGCACCCACCCGTTCGCCATCCTATGCCCCGCCCTCACCCAGCCGTAGCGCAGATGCTGCTGGCGGCTTTCGTCCCGGTGAGTGGAACAGCATCGAGTTGCTCGGCGACACCGATATTGCGCTCGCAAGCTTCAACGATGGCCGCAAGCACACTGGGGTCATGCCGGGCGGCGCGGATGGTTTCGGCCAAGTCGCGCTCTATGTCGGACCGGGCACGGGCGAGGTCCGCTTCCGCCATATTGCCGTCAAGGATCTGGGCGCACAGCAACGACCCGCCGAGGTCGCGTCGCCGCGCTACCGGGCAGTCAAGCTCGACGATTTGAGCTATGCGTGGGACACGGCTATCGCCGACATCAACCGCGACGGATACAACGACCTTGTCGCGGGCCCCTATTATTATCTCGGACCCGATTTCACGCTTCGACGCGAGCTTTATGTCGCGAGCAGCTTCAGTCCCGGCAATCAATATGCCGCGAACATGATCACCCATGCGCATGATTTCACCGGCGATGGCTGGCCCGACATTCTCGTGACCGAAGCGCGGCAAATGGCGCTTCTCGTAAACCCGCGCGGCGAGCCGCGGCGATGGGAGCGGCATATGGTCGTGCCGGGCAATATCTCCGAACTCACCCTGCTCGAGGATCTCGATGGCGACGGCACTCCCGAGCTTCTCCTCGTCCAGGCCGGTCGGGTGGCGATTGCGCAGCCCGCGCCAGGCAAGGCGACCGAACCATGGCCGGTCTTCTTCGTGTCGGGACCGGGAGCGAGGCTGCACGGGTTCGGCGCCGGCGACATCGACGGCGACGGCCGCAAGGACATCCTTCAGGCCGACGGCTGGTGGCAGCAGCCCGCAAGCGGGCTCTTTTCGGCCGAATGGCAGTTCCATCCCTATCTCTTCTCAAATCCCGAGCATCCCGGCGATCGCGTCGAAGGCGGCGGCGAGATGGCGGTGGTCGATGTCAATGGCGACGGCCTTGCCGACGTCATCACGTCGATCAACGCGCATGGCTTCGGCCTTGCCTGGTATGAACAGGTCCGGAATGCCGGCAAGATCGATTTCCGCCCGCATTTGATCATGGGGGACTACCGCGGCCTCAATCCCGGCGGGCTGACGGTCTCGCAGCTCCACGCAGGCGTCGTTGCCCGCGACGTAGATGGCGACGGCGTGATCGACTTTTTCACGGGCAAGAAGCGCTGGGCCCACCTCGACAGCCACGCCGATCCCGATCCGGGCGGCCCCGCCTATCTTCTTCTCTACCGGGGAATAAGGGACAGGTCCGCCGGGGGCGGCGTTCGCTTCGAGCCCGAGATCATCAGCAATCGCGCCGGCGTCGGCTCGGCGCTCACCGTGGGGGACATCGACGGGGATTCGCTACCCGATGTTGCGACCTCGGGTGTCGATGGAAGCTGGGTATTCCTGACAGGTCACAGGAAAAAAGGCGCAAAAAAATGAACGATCGCCCCTCTCTTCGCGCGAGCCTTGTCTTGCTAGCCATCGCCAGCGCGGTCCTCCCGGCTGCGATCGGCGCGCGCCCTGCCAAAGAGGCGACGGGGTGGACCAGCTTCGAAAGCGATGCCGCGGCAAGCCATTTTTCGCCGTTCACAGATATCGACCGCACGAACGTGGGCGATTTGACCCAGGCCTGGGCCTATGAAGTCGGCGACATCGCCCTTTCATGCGAGCCTCTTGTCCTCTCCGACCGGCTGATCCTTGTCGGCGAAGGCGGCGCCATCGTGGCGCTCGACCCGGGCACCGGGCGCCAGCTGTGGCGGACCGAGGACAATGTCGCCTATCGCGGCCTGCGCGGCTTAGCCTATTGGCGCAGCCCCGATGGCAAGGAAGAGCGCGTCTTTCTTCCATCCGCCACGTCGGTGCGCGCGCTGGACCCAAAAACCGGGACAATATATCCAGACTTCCGCATCGATCTTCGCCAAGGGCTCGATCGCGATCCCCAGAAGATCCGCCGGATTGCCCCGACGTCGCCGGGCCGGGTGTTCGAGAATCTCCTGATCCTCGGCTCGATAACGGGGGAAAATTATGATTCGCCGCCGGGCGATGTCCGTGCGTTCGATGTCCGAACGGGAAAGCTTGTCTGGACCTTCCACACGGTTCCGCGTCCTGGCGAGCAAGGCGCGGAGAGCTGGCCGGCCGATGCCTGGAGCTATAGCGGCGGCGCCAACGCCTGGGGCGGCCACACGGTCGATGAAAAGCGGGGGATTCTCTATTTCGTGACGGGTTCCGCCGTATATGATTTCTACGGCGGGGACCGGAAGGGCGACAATCTCTACGCAAACAGTCTCGTCGCGCTCGACGCCCGCACCGGGAAATATCTCTGGCACTTCCAGGCCGTTCATCACGATCTTTGGGACTATGACATGGTCGCCTCGCCGACGCTCCTCACCGTGCGGCGCGGCGGAAAAAGCGTCGATGCGGTCGCAGCGGCCGGAAAGACCGGCTTTCTTTATGTGTTCGACCGCGTGACCGGAAAGCCCCTCTTCCCGATCGTCGAGCGTCCCGTGCCGCAGTCGGATGTCCCCGGCGAATATTCCTCGCCCACCCAGCCTTTCTCGACGCTTCCCCCCTTTGCGCGGCAAAGCTTCACCGAGGCCGATCTCGACCCCGAAATGCCCGAGGCCGAGCGCGAGGCTTTCGCCGAGCGAATGCGCAAGGCGCGGAACGAGGGAATTTTCACCCCGCCGGCTCTCGACCGCGAGACGGTGCAGATGCCGGGCAATCATGGCGGCGCAAACTGGGGGCAGACCGGCGCCGGTCCGCTGGGTCGATATTATGTCGTTTCGATCAACCTGCCGGCCATGCTCCAGCTCAAAGCGCCCGTCGACAAAGCGGAACTCGAGCGGATCGCTGCCGCTTCGGGCAAGGGCGCGGCGATTTACGCCGAGAGTTGCGCCATGTGCCACGGCGAGGACCGCAAGGGTCAGAGCGGCATTCCCGGCCTCGCCGGGATCGCGGCGCGGATGCCCGAAGCCGACATGCGTTCCGTCATCAGGATGGGCCGGGCCACCATGCCGTCCTTCGCGCATCTCGCGAGCGCCGATCTCGATGCCTTGAGCACCTATTTGCGCACCGAGGGGCGTCTCCCGGCAGCCGCTTCGCCGCCGCCGGGGGCGAGCTCGCCGCTTCGGATGCCGGGGACCGAGACCGCCGATCGCTCCCCCAACGGCTCGATGCGCTACCGCACGGGCTACAATCAGGTGGATTTCACGGTTCGCCCGCCTTGGCAGACATTGACCAGCTACGACCTCAATAGCGGGAAGATCCTGTGGCAGGTTCCTGTGGGAACGGTCCCGGGACGAGCCGCGCCCACCGGACGCGCATTCATCAAGGGCGGCCTCCTCATCACCGCTGGCGGTCTGGTTTTTGTTGCAACCGAGGCCGATCGAAAGCTCCATGCCTATGACAGCGACACCGGCAAGCCGCTGTGGAGCGGCGCACTTCCGTCGCACCCGCGCGGCGGGCTCATCAGCTATCGCTACCGGGGGCGCCAGTTTATTCTGGTGACCGCCGGATTCGGAGGGGCTTTTGGCATGTTTGAACTTCCCGGCAGCGCCCCCGGCCGCAACGCCTATCTCGCCTTCGCACTGCCTACCGGCCAATAGCCGGAAAAACGCGCCCTAGCCTCGGATCCAGAGAAAGATCGCCATGACGCTGAAATATATTCTGCCGCTTCTTTTCCTTTCCGGCTGCGCGGCCCAAAATCAGGTTCCACCCGCCGCCCCCGCCCCGAGCGCCCGGACGCAATCGGAGTTTCCTGCGGTGCAGGCCTTTGCCGACCGAATGGTGGCCTCGGGCGGCGTCCCTTCGATCGCGATCGCGGTCGGTGTCGGCGATGAGGCGCCGACCTTCATTTCGGCCGGACGCATTGCGCAGGATCCCGGCGCTGCACCGACCGGTCCCGATACGCTGTGGCGGATCTATTCGATGACCAAGCCGGTGACCGGCATTGCCGCGATGATCCTCGTCGACGAAGGAAAGCTTCGGCTCGATCAGCCGGTCGGCGACTTCATCCCGTCCTTCAAACAAAGCCAGGTGCTCGTCGAGCCGTCGAAAAGCCTGGCTACCAGGCCCGCGTCGCGGCCGGTCACCGTGCGCGACCTCATGACGCATAGTTCGGGACTGAATTACGGGATCGCGGCTGCCGGACCCGCGGCCGAAGCGCTCAAGAAGGACGGACTGCTCCCCTATATGTTCAACCGCGCCGGCGAGACCGAGCTGCGCCCCCTTCGCCCCGCAACGCTTCAGGCGTTCGCCGAACGCGCCGGCCACGCCGGCCTCGTCGCCGATCCGGGCCAGAAATTCTCCTATTCGATGGGTCTCGACGTCCTCGCCGCGGTCATCGAGCGCGCCGCCGGCATGCCCTATGAGGATTTTCTGCAGCAGCGGATGTTCGGACCGCTGAAGATGACGTCGACCTACTGGCAGGTCCCCAGGAGCGAGACCGCGCGATTTGCCACTTTCTATCTTCCCAAGGCCGTCGCCGCCTTCATCGCTCCGGGCAGCACCGACGGGGGTGCCAGCCCCTATGCCGTGGTCGATGCCGGCACCGATTCCATCTATCTCGACAAACCGAGCTTTCCTTATGGCGGTGCAGGCCTCGTCTCGACAGCCCGCGACTATGACAGGTTCCTCCGGATGCTTGCCGGCGACGGCAGACTCGGGTCGGTGCGGATCCTCAGCGAGAAGACCGCGCGCCTCGCCCGGACGAACCTTCTGCCTGCCAATGTGGCCCTCCTGAATTTCGGACCCGTTCCACGGGACGAAGCCGCCGGAATGGGCGCCGGCGGCTTCGTGACGACGGTGGAGGTCGACAGCTTTGGAAGGCATCGGGGGACATTCGGCTGGGATGGCGCCGCCGGTACGCGCGCCTGGACCGATCCCGTCACCCGCGTCCGCGCGACGATGATGATCAATGGCGCCAGCCAGCCCAATGTCGGAGAGGAGTTCGACAAGGCGGTCAACGCCGATCTCGCGGCGCGGAGGGCCGGCGCATGACCCGAATGATGGACACGGCAGGACCTGCGATCCTCGAACTCGAGGGTATCGGCAAGACATACAGACGCCGCGGCGCCGACGTCAGGGCCGTCGACGGGATATCGCTGACGGTGACCCGCGGCGAGGTTTACGGCTTCCTGGGACCGAACGGGGCCGGCAAGAGCACGACCATCCGCATGGCGCTCGGCCTGATCGCGCCAACCGCAGGCACCGTGCGTCTCTTCGGCCACGATCTTGCGCGCGATCGCGGCCCGCTTCGCCGCGTCGGCTCGCTCGCCGACGGCGGGTCCTTCTATCCTCACCTCAGCGGGCGCGACAATCTGCGGATCCTCGGCAAGACGATGGGGCTCGTCGATCCGCCGATCGACATCCTGCTGGAGCGCGTCGATCTTGCCGCCGGCGGGCGCCGCAAGGTGAAGGAATATTCGCTCGGGATGAAGCAGCGCCTTGGCGTCGCAGCAGCGCTGCTCAACGATCCCGAACTGGTCATTCTCGACGAGCCGACCAACGGCCTCGACGCGGCGGGCATTCGCGATATGCGCTCGCTCATCAGATCGCTTGCTGCCGACGGCAAGGCGGTCTTCCTTTCGAGCCATTTGCTGCACGAGGTACAGCAGCTTTGCGACCGCGTCGCGATCGTCGCGCGCGGCCGTCTCGTTCGCGAGGCGCCAATCGGCGAACTTCTCGCGGCTGGCAGGCGGTCGATCGTCGAGGTCGGGGATGCCGTGGCGGCCGCGACGCTTCTGGGCGGATCTTGGCCCTGCCATCCGGGGGACGGCCACGTCGAGATCGATGTCGCACGCGAGGATTTACCCGCGGTGGTCCGCCGCCTCGTCGAGGCGGGGATCGACGTCTATGCCGTGCACGCAAAACAGGAAAATCTCGAGTCCATCTTCCTCGAAATGACCGGAGACCAGAATGATTGACGCGCTATCGGCCGAGCTGTTGAAACTCTTGCGCCTCCGCGCGACCTGGCTCCTCGCCTGGAGCTATCCGATCCTTCTCCTGGTCCTCGGCGCCCTCGTCATCGCCTATGGGCTTGCGACCGGCAAGCCGGCGTCGCCGCCTTCAGGTGCCGCGGCCTGGACGGCGGAGACCGCCAACTTCTGGCTCTTTCCCCAGACCACGTTCGGCCGATATCTGGTCGCGAGCTTCGCCGTCTTCTGCACTGCGAGCGAATATGGCTGGAACACCTGGAAGCTCATCGTCCCGGCGCGCGCACGCTGGCAGCTCATCGCGGCCAAGATCATCGCCGCCTTCGCCCTGCTCATCGCGGCCTTTATCGCCGCCGATGTCGTGATGCTCGCCAGCGCGCTTCTGGGCGCCGCGCTGGCCGGTCCGGCGATCCCGGCCGGCGTGACGGCGGCGGGGCTTCTTTCAGCGCATGTCGGCGGTTTTGCAGCCGTGCTCGCCCCCACGCTCTACACGGTCGTCCTCGCGACCTGCCTGTCCGTTCTCACACGCTCATCGCTCGGCGCGCTCCTCCTCGCGGTCGCTTTCATCACGATCGAAGGACTTTTCCCCGCAGCGGCCTTGTACGCGCACGGCTATGCACCCGGCATTGCGGCGACGCTGGCCGAAATCCTGCCCTTCCATCATCTCGGCAATATCAAAAGCTGGTTCCAGGAAGGCAGGGCGCTCACCCTGATTTTCCCGCCGGACATTGCGCTTACACCGGGCCTCGTCCACTCGCTTGCCATCGTCGGCGCATGGACGGCAGCACTGGGGGCGCTAGCGATCAATAGCTTCGAGCGGCAAGACCTTAGCTGAGCGGTCCGGCATAATGGAGCGGAGTGCCGTGCGGTTCCCGAGCTGCGAAGGCAAATTATGACCGGGCCGAAGATTGCGGCGCGCCCGAATTCGCTCCCGCCTCATCCAAAGAAAAGAGGAGGCGGACCGACGGCCCGCCTCCTTCATTCGTCCGTGCCGGCCTCCGGGCAGATGCTGGCGTCGGCCCGGCCCTAAAAGCCTGCAGTAATCTGGAACGCTGCGGTGCGGCCGAAGGGTATGCCATGGGCATCGGCAATGACCTTCTCCGACTGCCTCACGAGCGGCGGCGTGTCATTGAACAAATTCTGGATCGTCAGCGAAAAGCGGAGCGACTTCAGCGGCGACTTGCGCTTGGCGAAATCGGTCGAATAGCCAAGGTTGAGATCGAAGGTCGTGTAGGACGGGACCCTCTCATTGGGAAGGACAGCGTTGATCGGGTTGCGCGCCTGATCGTTAGTGAAAGGCCCGGTGTAGTTGGCGAAGAGCGTCGCGCTGGCACCGCGCCAATAGGCCCCGATATTGCCGCGGCCGCGCCACTTTACCGACCGGGCCGAAAGCAGCCCCAGCGTGCTCAGCTGGACCGAATCGTCGATTACCCGTTCCTTGAAATTGAGAATGACGTTCGCGCTGGCGCCGATGTTGAGGAAGACCTCGCCAACCTCCTTTTCCCAGCTCGCACTGAGGTCGAGGCCATCGGTAAAGGTCTCCGACTGGTTCTGGAAACGCGAGTCGAGCAGGACGCGGATCGAGCAGAAGTTCGAGAAGCCGCCGAGCGTCGAGACGCCGCCGCCAGCCGTGTAGATCGGCGTGCTCAAGATTGACTGGAGCGCCGGATCGGCGGTCGAAATATCGCCATTGTTGCACGTCGCAGGGTTGTTGATCGGCGTGATATAACTTTCATAGCCGCTATAGGTTGGCGGATTGCTGCCCGCATCGGGGCCCAGCGGAAACTGGGCGATCGTCGCCGGAAAGACGAGCCGGTCCTTGAAGCGGATGTTGTAATAGGTGGCGTTGGCTTTGAAACCGCCGCCGGGCTTGAACGCGGCCGAGAGAGACCAGTTCGTCGAGCGCTCGGGCTTGAGGTCGGGGTTCGAGCCGAAGAGAATGCCCGCGGTTGTGAAACAGAGACCCGGGCCGAAGCAGAGGTCGTTCACGACGCGCGGGTCGAGGTTCGCGAAGTTCACCGGATAGAGGGTCACGAATCCGGACACATAGGCGGACGGATTCTTGTCGGTGATGCCGGGGGCGCGGAACGACGTGCCCCAGGTACCGCCGAACGACAATATGTCCGAGACCTCCCAGGTGAAACCGAACTTCGGATTGGTCGTGCTGCCCGTATCGTTATAGTCATCGTAACGAACCGCGCCCGAAACGGCGAAGCGCTTCATCAGCGGGACATTCATGTCGTCGCCGACCAGCGGCACGTAGAGCTCGCCATAGGCCGAGGTGATCGTGCGGCTGTAATAGCTGTTGTTCTTGTCGGTCAAAACGGTGGGCAGGTTCATGATGCCGCCGAGCGATGTGTTCTCGTTCCAGTTGAACACCTTGTTGCGCTCGCCGCCGATCGCCGCGCGGACGGTACCACCGGGCAGCGCGAACAGCGGGCCGTTCAGCTTGACGTTGATATCGTCGATGCCGTTATGGCCGATCTGCTTTTGCGTCCCGGAGACCTTCGCGAGCATCGCCGGCGACAGCGGCGCGGAGCTCAGCGGATTAATGGCGCCGATATCGATCTGATACTGGAGCGCGGTCGTGTTCACATAGCTGCCGATCTGGCAGTAGGTGCAGCCCTCGTTCCGGCCGAGCGTGTAGGAAACCTCGCCCTCCCAGTTCCCCGGTAGCTTTGCGCGCAGCCCGGCGGTGACGTTGTAAGATTCATCGCTCCCGAGGTAGGTGCGCGCGCCGAAATCCTTGAGCGCCGGATAGAGAACCGTGAGATCGGCCGCCGGCTGCGCCGGGATCGGAGGAATGAAGGGCGGGAAGCCCGGGAATGCCGGCGAACCCTGCGATACGCCCGGGACATTGTAGACATAGAAGGGGTTGGGCGTGGTGGTCACCGCCCCGTTCGCATCGCGCAGCATCGAGCGGAGTTGCACCTGCGTTACGCCCGTGGAACCGACGGCTTCGGTGCTACGCGTAATGGTCTTGCGATCAGAGTAGCGGCCCTGAACGAACAGTTCGAGCGACTGCCCGAGTTCCTGATTGAGGTACAGCGAGACCTGGTGACGGTCCTGCTTTCCGAGATAGTCGGTGAAATAGGAAAAATCGGTAAGCGCCGGCTGGTTCACCAGCAGCTGTCCGACCGTCAGCCCGGGGCCCGCACCTTCGGGAACACCGTAGAAGATGCTCGATCCCGCGCGCGGGAAGACCGGATTGATCGGCGGATTGGTGGCGGCGTCGGGGGTGACTACGATCGACGGGATAAAGCCGACCGTCGCGATCCCGCCATTCACCCGCCGGTCCGGCCCGCCGAGAGACGTGAGATCGTAGCGAAGATAGGGGTTCTTTCCCGCGATATAGGGATCGCGCTTTGCATAGTCATAGGTCAGCAGGATGTTACCGCGGCCGAGGCCGCCGGCATTCCAGCTCGTCCCGCCCGTGATGCTGACCCCGCGCTCGAATCCGCCCTGGGTGTTATTGCCGCGAAGCGAGATCTCCGCGCCCTGATAATCCTTGCGAAGGATATAGTTGATGACCCCGCCGATGGCGTCGGATCCGTAGATTGCCGACGCCCCGTCGGCGACGATCTCGACCCGTTGCAGCGCCGCGAGCGGCACCTGGTTGGCATCGACTGCGGAGACGTTTGCGCCCGTGCCGACCGTGCGGCGACCGTCGACGAGAATGAGGGTGGTGCTCGAGGTCGACGTCAGGCCGCGAAGGTTCACCGTGTTGGACCCTGCGGAATTCTGGAGCGAGATGGTGGAAACACCGCCTTCGCGGTCATATTCGCCCGTGCGGACCTGCGGAAGCGTGCGCAGCAGCTCGGCGGGCGTCGTGTGACCGGTCTTCTCGGCATCCTCGCGCGTAATGACGACAGCCTCGGCGCCTGTCGGTTTGACCCCGGCGATGCTCGTGCCGGTGACAATGATATCCTCGTCGCGCGGCGCGCTTTCCTGCTCCTCTTCCGACTGAAGATCATCGTCGCCGCTGTTCTGTGCGTAAGCCGGCGTCCCCACGGCGACGGCGGTACAAAAGGCCAGCATGCTCAACGTGGCACGCAGCGACTCCTTGGTCGAAACGGTCATGGATTCCTCCCCCTCTTCAATGCCGGTGTTCATCGACGACTCGGCTTGCCTGACGAGGATATTTCAAACACCCGTGCTTGTAAATATTTCCAATCCCACCTGACTGTAACTGTGGGCGCCGACGTCGAAACGCACCAGTTTTCCGGGCTGCACGAACTGAGACGGCACCGTAGCTAGCGAGACTCCACCATTCAGCTTGGCGGTGAATTTTCACAAACTGCGATGCCGCCGCCGCTCGATGAAACCTCTGAGGCTCTCGGTGAGAACAAGGGTCGAGGATCCCAATTTTACGATTTCGACCTCGCCACGCGAGATGAGCAGATAGAGACTGCTGCGACTTATCCCGGTGAAGCGGCAAGCATCGGGAACACGCATCGATATTGGCTCGATCGCCAGCGGCGACGAGGGGTGCAGGGAGCCGGGACCGAGCGCCTCCATCAACCGGCCCTCCGCCGCCGTCGCGCAAATTCGCGGTCGGTGGCGATGAAGCGCTCGATCATGGGAGGGATGAGGCGCTCCGGCGGCAAAGGATTTGCCAAACCCGTGAGGGCGGCATGAACCCTCGCATAATCCGAAAGCTCGCGCATGAGCGCGCCCGGAAGCTCCAGCGTGATCTTGACCGGTTTTTCCTCGAGCACCGGCCCCAGGCGAAGCTTGCTCATCGTATCGCGCCCGCGAAACTATTGCCCAGAACAAGGTCCCGGGTCACGATGACCCTGAACGCGAAGCCCGGACGGACGGTGAGCGTAGGCCGAACAGAAAGTTCGCGCTCGACGACGCGCCGCCCGGCCTCGTTGGCGCCGTCCTGCATTCCCGACCGCAACGCGCGAATGAGATCGCCCTCACCTCCCGCGGCAAGTTCCGCCCCCACGCCGAGCAACGAGGAGACGAGCGCCGCGCGCAGCATGCGGCCCCAGTGATTGTCGACCCGATCTTCGAGCCCGGCATAGCCTGCCACATCGGCACCCGGCTGGCGATCGAGGCCGATCGAGCGCCCGCCGGGCAGAATGATGCGATCCCAGGCCAGAAGGATACGCCGCTGGCCCGCAGCTACCTCGCTGTCATATTCGCCGATCAGGCGCGCGCCCTGCGGGATCAGAAGAAGGCGCCCGGTAGGGCTGTCGTAGATATTCTCCGTCACCTGCGCCGTGATCTGGCCGGGGAGGTCCGACCGTATGCCGGTTATGAGCGCTGCCGGGATGACGGTCCCCGCCTGGATGATTGAGGCGGAACTTGGGGAGACAATGCGCTCGTCGCTCTCGTTCGCGCCCCGCAGGCCGCCGGCGAGAAAGGCCTTCCGGCCATTCTCCGCTCCGGCAGGTTCGTTGCCCGACGGGCCTTGCGGAGGCAGCACCTCCCCAGATCCTTCCGTGACCGCGCCGACGTTGCCGCCGAGGAACAGCGCGCTGCCGTCGGCGGCCTGCCGCTCCTGCAGAGCGCGCTGCCGAGCCTGTTCGCGGGCTGCCTGCCGATGATCGGGTGGCGGCGCCATCCTGTAATCAGGCACCGCCTCACCTGCTTTCTGCGCCGAAACAATAGGCCGCCCCAGATCGCCAGGTAGCGGCGGGCCGAGCTTGGGGACAGCGGCGTAATCAGCAGGTCCGCCAGCAATGATTTCAGGGCGGTTTGGCTCCGCAACCTCGAATAGTTCCCGACCGGCTTTCGGTTCGACTGACCGAAGCGACCAGAGCAAGGCTCCGCCGATCGCGACCCCGGCAACGCCGGCAAGCACCGCAAGCGTCTTGCGCGACAAGCGCATGACCCGCGGCAATTCGCCCTCGAGCCGGAAGCCGCCGGGACTTGCCGGCGCCACCTCCTCCGTCTCTTCGGCACGGCGACCATGAGCGGCCTCGGAAGCCATTTCTTCAGGGCGGGTCACGGCTGTGCCCGCCGGACGGGCGCTTCCCGCACGATGCGCACCTTCTTCGCCGCCTTCCCGGCGCCGAGACGGAGCTCGCCCCGCTCGAACAGACGATCGACGATCATGAAGCGACCGTCGACGCGGTAATTCAGAAGCTCGGCGGCCCCTTTCTCGCCGAGCGCGAACAGCGGCGGCATCTCGGCGGTTGCAATCGAGGGCCCGAACTCGACGAAGAGCTGGCGGCCATCATCGAATGCCCGCACGGGGCGCCAGGCCACCTTGTCGCCGCTGATGCGGTACGCAAAATTGAGCGACGGCAAGTCGATGCCGCCAGCAACCGGCGATGCCCGGACGCGCTCGGCTTCGGCGGCGCGAAGCGCAATCAGCTCGTCCTGCGGATAGCGCCACGAGACGGCTGCCATATAGGTGGCCGGCGTCGCGCGCAGTTCGATGTGATAGGTTCGGCGGCTCGTGTTGATCACGAGATTGGTCGTGATGTCGGGCCGCGTCGGCTTCACCAGTATATGGACCCGCCGCGAGGCTCCCGCACCGCTCAGCGTATCGCCGATGATCCAGCGCACCGTATCGCCCGCGGCAACCGGTCCGGGACCCACCAGTTCCTCGCCCTCCTGTAGGACGATGTCGGTGACCTGACCAGGCGCGGTATAAACTTGGAACAGCGCGCCCTCGGCCCAGGCATATTGCTGGATCGCCCCCAGGAACGTCGAACGCTCGGGCTGGACGCGCGCCGCGTCATTGGCGCGGCCGACCTGCGCGCGCGGATCGACAGGCGCGGCGTGGAGCGGCAGGGCGAACAGGACCGCCCCCGCCAGCAGAGAAATTCTGATCATTGGCTGAGCTCCTTCGAAAGATTGATCGCAGTCACCCGGAGACCGAGTGGATTTTTCTGCAGGGCTTCAGGGGTGCGCGGCGGCTGGATCGTGACCGTCACGATCGCCGACCAGCGCGAGGTTTCGATGAGCCCGCCGTCCTGATAGCGGCGCTCGGTCCAGGCGATGCGAAAGCTGTCCTTCGACGCGCGGATCACGCTCGACACATCGACCGCGACCTGCCGCTTGCCGACCTCGGCGAACGGGTCGTTGTTGCGCGCATAATCGTTGAGCGCCTGCGCCCCCGATGTCGCCGCGAAGTCATAAGCGCTGAGCCAGTTCGCACGCAGCACAACGGGATCGGCGGGGATCGACCGGATATGCTCGATGAAGCGCGCAAGGTGGAACGCGACCTGCGGATCGGTCGGCGAATAATCGGCATCGGCGGGTGCGACCGCCCTCGCCTCGCCGAGCTTGTCGACCTCGACTACCCAGGGCGTGATCGTGCCGCGCAGCGATTGCCATACGAGCGCCGAGGCGAGCCCGCCCGAGAGCGCTAGGCATGCGAAGAAGGCAAGCCGCCAATTCTTCGCCTGCACACGCGCTGCCCCGATGCGGTCGTCCCAGACCTGAGCCGCGCGCTGATAGGGCGTGACCGGCGAGGGCAATTTACCATAATGGGTCGTCGGTCGTCGGAACATGAGGTCAATCCTTCTGGCTGATGTCGGGGGATGAGCCGGCGCCATGGCTGTCGCCGGCCTTCAGGGTCTGCGCGCCGATGGTCGCGCCCGAGGTGATCGCCTGTCGGCGTTTCATGGCGGCCGCCCAAGTCGGCGGTTCAGAAGTTTCGCCGCCGCCGCCGGTTGGTGCCCGCGCCGGTTTGCCGGCCTGCCCTTCGACAAAATTCTCCCGGAGACGGGCCGCGGCGCGGCGCAGCGGCGAACCCGCGCCGCTGGCGGCGTCGCGCGCGACACTTGCCATGCCGGCGCCAAAGGCTCGCATCCCGGACTTGCCCGCAGCGCCGCGGGCATAGGAGGCAGATGCCGAACCGGCGGCTCGCGAAGCTCCTGCCGCGCCCTTCCCGGCCATCGATGCGGCGGCGCCGGTTGAGAGGGTGGCGCCGGCGGCCCCCGCTGCGATGGTCGCCCCGGCCGCAAGAGTGGTCCCGGCTGCGGCTCCGGCTCCAAGCTGGGGCCCGCCAGCGACGATGCCATTGGCAACGCTCGGGCCAAATATTCCGAGACCGAGCAATGTGAGCGCGCCGAGTGCGATCGCCATCACCTCGCGAATGTCTGGCTCGGTCCCAAACCCCGCTTCCATGAAGCGCTCGAACAGCGTGACGCCGATGCCGGTAATCACCGCGAGGACTAACAGCTTGATGCCCGATGAGATGACATGCCCGAGAACGCGCTCGGCCATGAAGGCGGTACGACCGAAGAAGGCGAAGGGCAGCAGGACGAAGCCCGCGAGCGTCACCAGTTTGAATTCCAGTATCGTCACGAAGATCTGCACTGCGAGGATGAAGAAGGCGAGCACGACGATCACCCAGGCGATCAGCAGGATCATGATCTGGACGAAGTTGGTGAAAAGGCCGACCGGGCCGACGAGATCAGCTGTCGCGTCAAGCAATGGCTCGGCCGCGTCGAGGCCGGTCGCCGCCACCATGCCGGGGCGCATGAAATCGCCGATCGCGAGTCCGCCGCCGCTCGCCTTCAGCCCGAGGCCGGCGAAGCTTTCGAGCAGGATGACCGAAAGCGCCTGGAAATTGCCGATGATGAAGGCGAACACGCCAATGTAGAGCGTCTTCTTGACGAGCCGCTGCAGCACATCCTCGTCGGTACCCCATGCCCAGAAGAGCGCCGCGATCGTCACGTCGATCACGATCAGCGTCGACGAGAGGAAGCCGACCTCGTCGCCGAGAAGCCCGAAGCCGCTGTCGATATAGGTCGAGAAGACCGACAGGAAGTTGTCGATCACGCCGGTGTCGTTCATGTCGGATCCTTGTCGTCGCGGAAGAAGTGGCGCCGCTTGACGTCCCAGGCGGCTTCGCATTCGGGGTCGGCCTCGGTGATCGTGCGGCAGCGCCTGAGCACCTCCTCGGTGAAAGGGAGTGCGTCCGCTCCGGAGATCGGGGGAGCGGACGCACGAGGCGCGGGCGGATCGAGCGAAGCGATGAGGGCCAGGGTCAGCGCAAGACCCAGGACGATTGCCCCCACGACCAGCCCGCCCGCCCGGCCCATCTCAATTGCCCTTGCGGAAGCGGCGAAAGCGTTCGCGGCCTTCGGCTTCGGCGGCGGCAGCGCGGGCGGCATCGAGCATCTCGGCGCGGCCCTGCGCCGTCATGACGGCGGCGAGGTCGGCGATCTGCTGCGACTGGATCGCGAGCAGCTGGTTTCCCGCCTGCGCCGCCTGCAGTGCACCGGTCGCCCCCTGGCTGGCGCCGACGATGGTCGAGATCGAGGTACGCGTGCCGCCCATGTTCGAGACCATGCCGGCCTGCACCTCCATCGCATCCTCAAAGGCGCCGACGCTGTCCTTCCAGCGCGCCTCGGCATTGGCGACCAT
Source organism: Sphingopyxis sp. 550B (assembly GCF_057401805.1). Lineage (NCBI taxonomy): Bacteria > Pseudomonadati > Pseudomonadota > Alphaproteobacteria > Sphingomonadales > Sphingopyxidaceae > Sphingopyxis > Sphingopyxis sp. 550B. The sequence continues at coordinate 3,090,994 of NZ_CM171610.1, forward strand.
TGCCGCCGCCGGCCCCGAGAAGGCGGTCCCCTTGTAGCGCTGCTCGAAGCCCTTGCGGATGTCGGTGACATCATAGGCGATGCCCTCGGCCTCGCTCAAAAGCTGCTTCGTCTGGTCGATCTGCGCCTGCAGCTCGCCGAGCGTCGACGTCGGCAGGCTCTGCAGATTGCGCGCCTCGTTGAGCAGCGAGGTCGCCTGGTTCTGGAGCTGCTTGATCTGGTTGTTGATCTGCTCGAGCGTGCGCGCCGCGGTCAGGATATTCTGCGAATAGTTGCGCGGATCATGGACGATGCCGCCGACCTGCGCATTGGCCGGCGCGGCGGCCATCGGGCCAGCTGCCGAAACGAGCAGCGCGGCCGCCAGAAGGCGGGCAAAATTCTTCGTCATTGGGGGGACTCCTGGTTGGGGGCAGCGGTGGGTTGGAGGAGCTCGGCCGCCCATTCGAGCTTTCGGTGACGGAGCCAGGCGGCCGCGAAGCCGGCACGGCCATGCGCCGCGAAAAGCTCGCCGATGCGTGTCTGGTCGGTCTTTGAGGAGGCGGCCGTGAAGGCCAATGCGACGTCGCCGAGCCCGACGTCAAACAAGCGGTTGCCGCGCCGCGACTGGCAATAATAGTCGCGCTTCGGCGTCGCCCGGCTCAAAATCTCGATCTGCCGGTCATTAAGGCCGAAGCGCTCGTAGATACGTGCGATCTGCGGCTCGAGCGCGCGCTCGTTGGGCAGAAATATCCGCGTCGGGCAGCTTTCGATGATCGCGGGCGCGATGCTCGACGTCTCGATGTCGGCAAGGCTCTGGGTCGCGAAGACGACGCTCGCGTTCTTTTTTCTCAGCGTTTTGAGCCATTCACGAAGCTGCGCGGGGAAGGCCGGGCTGTCGAGAACGAGCCAGCCCTCGTCGATGATGATCATCGTCGGCGAGCCATCCAGCCGCCCGGCGATCCGATGGAAGAGGTATGAGAGCACCGCACCCGCCGACGCCGCGCCGACGAGGCCTTCGGTCTCGAACACCTGCACTGCGGCGTCGCCGAGCCGCTCGTCGTCGGCATCGAGCAGCCGCCCCCACGGGCCGCCGATACAATAGGGCGCGAGCGCCTGCTTGAGTTCGATCGACTGGAGCAGGACCGCGAGCCCGGTCAGCGTCCGCTCGGACGCGGGGGCGGTCGCGAGCGACGTCAGCGCCGACCAGAGATGCTCCTTCGCCGCCGGATCGATCTCGACGCCTTCTCCCGCGATCATTGCGGCAAGCCATTCGGCGGCCCAGCTGCGCTCGGCTGCCTCGTCGATCCGCGCGAGCGGCTGGAGCGCCACGCCGCCCTCTCCATCATGGAGCGCGCCGCCGAGATCCTGCCAGTCGCCGCCCATCGCGAGCGCCGCGGCGCGGATCGAGCCGCCGAAGTCGAAGGCGAAGACCTGCGCGCCGGGATAGCGGCGGAACTGCATCGCCATGGTGGCGAGCAGCACCGACTTGCCGGCGCCGGTCGGCCCGACGATCAGCGTATGCCCGACGTCGCCTACGTGAAGGGAAAGGCGGAACGGGGTCGAGCCTTCGGTCTTGCCATAAAGCAAGGAGGCATCACCGAAATGCTCGTCCCGTTCCGCCCCCGCCCAAACTGCCGAGAGGGGGATCAGGTGGGCGAGATTGAGCGTGGAAATGGGCGGCTGGCGAACATTGGCATAGACGTGGCCGGGGACGCTCCCGAGCCAGGCCTCGATCGCATTCATGCCCTCGATCGCGCAGGTGAAGTCGCGGCCCTGAATGACCTTCTCGACGAGGCGAAGCTTTTCCGCCGCGAGCGCCGGATCGTTGTCCCAGACCGTCACCGTCGCGGTGACATAGGCGATCCCAGCATGATCGGCGCCGAGTTCCTGAAGTGCCATGTCGGCATCGGCGGCCTTGTTCGAGGCGTCGCTATCCATGAGCACCGACTGCTCGTTGGTCATCACCTCCTTTAAGATCGCGGCGATCGACTTGCGCTTGGCGAACCATTGCCGCCGGATCTTGGTCAGCAGCTTGGTCGCATCGGTCTTGTCGAGCATGATCGCCCGGGTCGACCAGCGATAGGCGAAGGCAAGCCTGTTGAGCTCGTCGAGCAGCCCCGGCCACGTCGATGACGGGAAGCCGGTGATCGTCAGCGTGCGCAGATGCGAGCAGCCAAGCCGCGGCTCGAGGCCGCCGACGAGCGGCTGGTCGGTCAGAAGCGCGTCGAGATAGACGGGCGTCTCGGGAACCCGAACGCGCTGCCGCTTCGTCGAGACGGTCGAGTGGAGATAGGTCAGCGTTTCGCCATCATCGAGCCAGTCGGCCTCGGGCATGAAGCCCTCAAGGAGATGAAGGACGCGGCCCGTGCGGTCGGTAAAGCTCGCGACATGCTCGCGCGGATCGACGCCCGAACGCGCCATGCCCTCATAGAGCCACCCTTCCGCCCGCGAAGCGTCTTCGGCGGGCGGCATCCACAGGAGGGTCAGGAAGTAGCGGCTCTCGAAATGCGCCCCTTCCTCCCCGAACTGCTCGCGGCGCTCCATATCGACCAGCGCCGAGGCGGGATCGGGAAATTCCGATTGCGGATAGTCGCTCGCCGGCAGGCGCTGCGCCTCGACGAACACCGCCCAGCCGGATCCCAGCCGCCGCAGCGCATTGTTGAGCCGCGAGGTCACCGCGACGAGTTCGGCGGGCGTGGCGCTGTCGAGATCGGGACCTCGGAAGCGCGCCGTGCGCTGCAGCGATCCGTCCTTGTTCAGCACCACGCCCTCGCCCACCAGCGCGACCCACGGGAGAAAATCGGAGAGGCAGGCGGATTTCGAGCGATATTCGGCAAGGTTCATCATGGCCGCATCCGGACAGGATATTTGAGGTGACGCCGGGCGACGTCGACGAAGAGCGGATCACGGCGCGCCGCCCAGACCGAGAGCGCATGGCCGATCGCCCAGATGGCGAGGCCGGCGATCCAGAGCCGAAGGCCGAGGCCGATCGCCCCGGCGAGCGTGCCGTTGACGATCGCGAGCGACCGCGGCGCGCCGCCGAGCAGGATGGGCTCGGCGAGCGCCCGGTGGACCGGCGCGAAGAAGCCCGGCACCTCGCCTTGGCTCTCCATCAGACCAGCGCTCCGCCGCCGAAGGAAAAGAAGGACAGGAAGAAGCTCGATGCCGCGAAGGCGATCGACAGGCCAAACACGATCTGGACGAGGCGACGGAAGCCGCCCGAGGTGTCACCGAACGCGAGGCTGAGCCCGGTCACGATGATGATGATCACCGCGACGATCTTCGCGACCGGCCCCTCGATGCTCTCGAGGATCGATTGGAGCGGCGCTTCCCACGGCATCGACGAACCTCCGGCTCGCGCGGGAGCGGACACGGCGAGTGCGACGAACAGTGCGGTCGAACAGAAGATGGCGCGGCGTGCGCCATGCCGGAGGGCATGGATCATCAAATTTCTCCTTCGGGGATGAGCGGGGTCAGACAGAATTGACCGGTCGCAGGATCGAGGCCGTCGACGCGGGTAAGTTCGGAAAGGCGGCGCCCGGCGCCGTCGCGGACGAGTACGGCGACCAGATCGATGGTCTCGGCGAGCAGCGCGCGCGGGACGGTGATCACCGCTTCCTGGATGAGCTGCTCCATCCGGCGGAGCGCACCGATCGCGCTGCCAGCATGGATGGTCCCGATGCCGCCCGGATGGCCGGTGCCCCAGGCTTTCAGAAGTTCGAGCGCCTCAGCACCGCGGACCTCCCCGATCGGAATGCGATCGGGCCGTAGGCGCAGCGACGAGCGTACCAGATCGGCAAGTGTGGCGACCCCGTCCTTGGTCCGCATGGCGACGAGATTGGGCGCCGCGCATTGGAGCTCGCGCGTGTCCTCGATCAGCACGATCCGATCGGACGTCTTTACGACTTCGGCCAGCAAGGCGTTGGTGAGCGTGGTCTTTCCTGTGCCCGTGCCGCCGGCGACGAGGATATTCTTCCGTTCGGCCACGGCGCAGCGCAGGATCTCCGCCGCGATATTCGACATGATGCGGGCATCGACATAGTCGCCGAGCGTGAACACCGCGACGGCGGGCTTGCGGATCGCGAAAGTTGGCGCGGCGACGATCGGCGGCAACAGCCCCTCGAAGCGTTCTCCCGTTTCGGGCAGCTCGGCGGAGACGCGCGGCGAGCCGGCATGGACCGCGGCGCCGACATGGTGGGCGACGAGACGGATGATGCGTTCACCATCGGTGGCGGCGAGCATGAGACCGCTGTCGGCGATGCCAGCGCCGAGCCGATCGACCCAGAGCCGGCCATCGGGGTTAAGCATGATTTCGATGACGGCGGGGTCCGCGAGCCACTCGGCAATCGCTCCGCCGAGCGCCGTGCGCAACATGCGCGCGGCGCGCGCCTGCGGCTCATTGACGGTCGATGTTGCGCCCATTGGAAACCCCGTTTGATGGTCCGGGCAACGGCACCCGGCTCGACGGGGACGAGTAAAAGAGCCACAAGAAGCCCGGGCTCAACATGAAAAATCATCAGGCGTAGCCTGGTGTAGAAGAAGAAGCCGCAGCGTGGGTAGAGTCAGACGAGCGAGGATATCTGGGCGGCTCAATTCATGCGCCGTCACAGCGAATCGACATCGGTTCCGCCCCCCCGACATGCGTATGGGTTCCGGGGCATCCGGGGCCACTCTGGTCCGAGCCTCCAAAGGCGATCATTATTTTACGGTCAGCTTTGCTTGTATCTAGACCGATGCTTCGCTATCGAATATGCCAACGCCGGAACACCGGCCTCGAAGGAAGCTGCCGATCGACCTGGCTTATGGGACCGAGGGCATTTTGGGAGTTGAATCACATGATCGATCGTCGAACCTTGTTGGGGGCCGCCGCCGCAGCGAGTGCTGCACCGCTGGTTGCTCGCGCGGCGCCGTCGGGAATGGGACGATTCCCGAAGGGCTTCTTGTGGGGTGCCTCGACGTCAGGCCACCAGATCGAGGGCAATAATGTCAACAGCGACACGTGGCTGGTCGAGCATGTGAAGCCGACGATTTACGCCGAGCCGTCAGGCGACGCCGCCAACAGCTTCGAACTCTGGCCGCAGGATCTCGACCTGGTAAAGCGCCTCGGCCTAGGATGCTATCGTTTCAGCCTCGAATGGTCGCGTATCGAACCCGAGCCGGGTCAGTTTTCGGTGGCAATGCTCGACCATTACAAGGCGATGATCGACGGCTGCCGCGCGCGCGGTCTCGTCCCCTTCGTCACTTTCAACCATTATACGACGCCGCGATGGGTTGCGGCTCGAGGCGGCTGGACCAACCCGGAAATGCCTGCGCTCTTCGCGAACTTCTGCGATCGGGCCGCGCGTCACCTTGCAGGCGACATCGGCTATGCCATGACGTTGAACGAACCCAATCTCATCCTCGTGATCCGGAACGGGTTTTCAGCGCAGACTTATGGGGGCATCAAGGCGATCATCGAGAAGATGAGCGCAGCGGCCGCGAAAGCGGTCGGCAGCGATCGCTTCGTGACAGGCAACACGATCAGCGTCGACGACGTCGATACCCTGCAACGGAACATGATTGCCGGGCATGAGGCGGCCCGCGCTGCGATCAAGGCGGTCCGCTCCGATCTTCCTGTCGGCGTGACCCTTGCGATACCTGACGACCAGCCGATCGGCAGCGCCAGCATCCGCGATGCAATCCGGACCAAGACCTATGGCGCATGGCTCGAAGCGGCGCGAAAGGATGATTTCCTCGGCGTCCAGAATTACGAGCGCACCTTCTGGGATGACAAGGGTAGCGTCGAAGTCCATGGCGACGGCGACCGCAACGCGGCTGGTGCCGAAGTCTATCCGCCCTCGCTCGCGAACGCGGTGCGCTACGCCCATTCGGTCGCGAAAGTTCCGATTTTCGTAACCGAGCATGGTGTCAACGCGCAGGACGATGCCGTTCGCGCGCGCATGATCCCGGCAGCACTTGCCGAACTCAAGAAGACCATCGACGAAGGCATTCCGGTGAAGGGCTATCTCCACTGGTCGCTGCTCGACAATTTCGAGTGGATATTCGGCTATAAATATCAATATGGACTTGTCGCTGTCGACCGGACGACTTTTAAACGGACCCCCAAGCCGAGCGCGGCGATCTATAGCGCCATCGCGAGACGAAACGCGCTCTGATTGGCAGGGGGCGGCGCGCGATTTTTCGCGCGCGCGGCGCCGCGCCTATCTCAGTCGCAGGAGATATTTCAGTCAAGGCGCGCGGTGCGGGGGCGCCGTGTCGTTGAACAGTGCCGTGAACCCCTTGACGAGTTCTATCTGCGCCGCGCCCTTCTTGACCCGAGTATCTTTTACCTCGAAGGCCTGATGCTCATACTCCCAGTCATCCGCGACATAGCCTTCATACCCATTGGCGGCCGTCACCAGGATCGTGTTTCGATAGGGCGATGTTTCCCTCACCGCCTTGCCGATCGACGTCACCACCTCGGCCGACACGCCTTGGAATGCGATATCGCCCAAGGTCAGCAATCGCAGCTTGTAGGGCTGTTTCTTGCCGACATCGATGGTGTCCACCAGTGCAACCGCTTCGGCGCTGTGAAACTCGGGTGCGACCTGCGTCGCCTCGATCCCGGCATTGGCCTTCAGGATGTCCCGGACATGCTCGTCGGAAAGATATTCCAATATTGCCGATCCCGCGCTTCCGAGGTTCCTCCTCTGCGGTTCCCCGTCCTTTATCGCGCCGGTGTACTGCGTCATAAATCGCGGATTCTGATCTCCTGCCGCGGCCATGGTCCAAAGGACCACAGCGTCGCCCCACCGCGCTTCGATCTTGGCGCTGGTGCGGCCGGCGATATCGCCCGTGATCGGCGTCCCGATGCCGGAGAGGTTTCCGTTCATCACGACGGGATGAACCGCATAATTCACGATCAGAGAAATTACCTTCCCATTCAGATCCTCGATGCGAACCATTCGGATCGTCTTGTCGCTCGGCCGTTCGAAATTGCTGCCAAGAACCGATTTTTTGCCAACGACGATATCCCTGTTGACGTTGATCAGAGACTGTCCTTCTCCGTAACCATAGCGGGCGGGAACCATGTTGGACCGGGCTTGCGCGATGGTGGACGCAAGCGTTCGCTTGATCTCCTCGTACCACTTGCGGCTCTTTCTGCTGTCCGCGGGGCTCGTGTAGTCAAAAAGCGATACGGGCGTCGTTCCATGCGTGTGGGTAGCAGCGACAAAGATGTTCTCGATCGGAATTCCTGTCTGCTGGTGGATAAATTGCAGCGTCTCGTCGGCCTGGGGCACAAGCGTCATATCGAGGGTGATGAACAGATACTGCTGTGTGCCATCGGACATCGCCAAAACCCTGGCGTAGACCGGGTCGTTGATCGACCTGAACTTAAGACCGTAAAGGAGCGGCATCGGCATCAGATAGGCTGACGGCGTGATCTCGCCTTTCGCCGCGCCAGCCATGAACAAAGGTCCGCCACGGATCGGTTGCTGACGCGATACGGCCCCCGTCTCTTGCGAAGGATCGGGCATCATTCCATCGCCCTCCCTATTGAGAGCAAAGGCGATTGAATTTATCACGACGCTGACCACCGCCAACGCGGAGAGGATCGCCAATATCTTTCTCGGCCGCGTGCTTTTCTTCGAGACGAGGACAAGATTGACCAGCAGGAGAGCGACGACCACCACGCAACTGAGGAATGGCCATTCCGCAATATAGAAGCTTCCATCGGAGAGATACGGCAGGCCGCGGAAAGCGAATATCGACCAAATGCTGACGAATGCGGATACCGCCCCGACAAGGATCGTCGTGCGCTTCAATTCCAGCCAGCTTGCGGTTCGGTCGCTTTTCACTTCCTGGTTCCTGTGCGTTCAAGCGCGAGCTTTGCGCGGCCTGGTTCCGTTTCTGGCTCGATGGGCAGCCCGGAGGCCCGCCGAAGATGCGGGCTGCGCTGCCTGCCTCGCCGGCTGGATCCTGGCCTCACCACCTAAACGACGCCCGATCCCTCTTTTATCTCAGCCTCAAATCCGAGCCCTCGGCGCTGGGAGCGGACACGCCCCGCTCCGCAGAAAGGCTCAGTGCGCCGAAGCTGCCGAAAGCCTAGGAACCCATCGCCGATGTTACAAGCTAAATTGACTGTTTATTCAAGCCGGGATTTATGATCGCTCATGGCGTGACCACTCTCGATCGGGCACCACTGAGCAATAAACAGTCAGTGTAGCTTGCATATGCGCGTCATCCCTCTATGAATTGCAGAGCGAACCAACCAAGCGCCCTTCGATATCGACCGGGCATGCGATCACTTTCCATCGCAATCTTGGCGTAACGACAACGAACGGGATGAGGATAAAAGATGGACTGGAATCGGCGAACCTTGATCGGTGCGGGTGCAGCCCTCATGGCAATGCGAAGCGCGGGCGCCGTTGCCGCACTATCGAAGTCGCAACGATTTCCTGAAAATTTCCTTTGGGGCGCTGCCACCTCCGGCCATCAGACCGAGGGCAACAATGTCAACAGCGACTTCTGGGTGGCCGAGCATGTCAAGCCGACATTCTTCGCCGAGCCGTCCGGGGATGCGACGAACAGCCTGCTATTATGGCCTCGCGACCTCGACCTCGTGAAATCCCTGGGGTACAACAGCTATCGCTTCGGCATCGAATGGTCGCGGATCGAACCCGAGCCCGGCAGATTCTCGATCGCCATGCTCGATCACTACAAAGCCATGCTTGAGGGATTTCGCGCGCGCGGCCTGACGTCGATGGTGACGTTCAGCCACTGGACCTCGCCGCGCTGGTTCGCCGCGCGCGGTGGGTGGAACAATGCTGATGCGGTGGACCTTTTTGCGCGGTTCTGCGATCGCGCCGCCCGCCATCTGGCGCCGTACATGGATTACGCGATCACGCTGAACGAGCCCAATCCGCTTGTCGCCAGCTTCGAACCGCCGCGCCCCGAGCGGATCGCCAAGCTGCTGGAGGCAAGTATGGCGGCTGCGGCCAAGGCGGCCGGCAGCGACCGTTTCGCGATGGCGAATATCGGTATCGATGACAAACAAGCTTATAATCTCCGCATGCTTGAGGCACACCGGCAGTCGAAAGCGGCGATCAAGGCCGCGCGCCCGGACCTTCCTGTCGGGGTCGCGCTCGCTATGCCCGACGATCACGAGGCCGGGCCGAACAGTCTGCGGGATCGGTTTCGGCAGGAAGCCTATGTCCCGTGGCTGGAGCTGGCGCGAGACGACGATTTCTTGGGCGTCCAGAACTACGACCGCGTCTTGTGGGACGCGAAGGGAAAGGTCGAGCCGCCCAAGGGCGACACACGCAGCGCGAGCGATACTGTCGCCTATAATGCGAGCGGTGGCATCGTCTATCCGGACTCGCTGGCCAATTCGGTCCGCTATGCCCATTCGGTCGCGAAGGTGCCGATCATCGTCACCGAGCATGGCGTGAACTCGGCGGACGACCGTGTCCGCGCCAATCTGATCCCATCAGCGCTCGCCGAACTGAAGAAGGTGATGGACGAGGGGGTTCCCGTGAAGGGCTATCTCCACTGGTCGCTGCTCGACAATTTCGAATGGGTCTCGGGTTACAAGCATCAATATGGCCTCATCGAGGTCGATCGGACGACGTTCCGCCGCACGCCCAAGCCGAGCGCGTCGGTGCTGGGTGCGATCGCGAAGCGCAACGGCCTCCGCTGAAGAGGCTTTACCATCCGCGCTCCGACAGCGGTCCACCTATGTGGAGGGGAGATTAACTTTGACGTTTGGACGCATGCCCGCATTGACCATCCTTCTGTCGTCCACAATTGCGGCGCTTAGCGCACCCGCTACGGTTATGGCCAAAAGCGATGACAGGCGCCTTGCCACCTTCGCCAATCCCATCGACCTTCCCTATCGCTATCAGCCGATCCGCGATCCCAAGGCGACAAAAGCTATTTTTCGGGAGGCCGCCGATCCGACGATCGTGTTTTTCAAGGATCGTTACTGGCTCTTCGCCTCGCATTCGCACGGCTATTGGTGGTCGAAGGATTTGCTGCGCTGGACCTTCGTCAAACAGGAGGGTGCGCAGGTCGAGAAATATGCACCGACCGCTGTCGTCATCGGCGAGCGCCTCTATATGGCGACGAGCGACATGGGCTCGAAGATATTCGTCACCGACGATCCGTCGACCGGCAAATGGGACGTCGCCGCTGAAATACCCATGCACTATTGGGATCCGGCGCTGTTCCTCGACGACGACGGCCGCCTCTACATGTACTATGGTCTGAGCGAGAAAAACCCGCTCGAAGTCGAAGAGCTCGATCCGAAAACATTCCAGAGTCTGACGCCGCGCACGCTTGTTCCGGCCTCGCGCGACGAGCGGTCGCGTGGCTGGGAGGTCGTCGGAGACAATAATGAGCTCGACGAAAAGCCGAGCTATATGGAAGGCGCCTGGATGACCAAGCATGACGGGCGCTACTATCTCGAATATTCCGCGCCCGGGACCGAATGGAAGAGCTATGCCAACGGCATATTGACCGCGACGAGCCCGATGGGACCCTTCACCTATCAGAGCTATAATCCATTCGCGATCAAGCCCACGGGGTTCGTCGCCGGCGCCGGGCACGGAAATACATTCCGGGGTCCCGGCGGCAAATGGTGGCACGCAGGCACCACGACGATTTCGCAGCGGCACATCTTCGAACGGCGCCTGGCGCTATTCCCGACATGGTTCACGCCCGATGGGAAAATCGTCGCCGACACCTATCTTGCCGACTATCCCCGCTATATCGACGGCAATCGCGAGTTGACCGGTTGGATGCTGCTGTCGCGCAAGAAGGCCGTGACGGTTTCGTCGACCCTCGACGGATATCCGGCGGAAAACGTGGTCGATGAAGAAATCCGGTCATGGTGGTCTGCCCGGACCGGGGCGGCCGGCGAATGGATGCAGATCGATCTTGGCGCCCCCAAGCGGATCGAGGCGGTCCAGGTCAACTTTGCCGATCAGGACAGCAAGGGTGCCGGGATCAGCACCGACGGTTATCGGTACCGGCTCGAGCTCTCCGATGATGGACGAAACTGGCGAACCGTGGTCGACCGGGCCGACGAGGGCCGCGATGCGCCTCACGACTATCAGGTGCTGCCGCGCGCGGATCGGGCACGCTACGTCAGGCTGACGAACCTGCACTCGCCCGACGGCGGGAAATTCTCGCTCTACGACCTCAGAGTTTTCGGGAAAGGCGACGGGGCGCCGCCAGCGGCGGTGACCGGCGTTTCCGCGGCGCGGCAGCCTGACGACGAGCGGAAGGCAAGCGTCAGCTGGAAAGCCGCCAAAGGCGCCGAATTCTATATTGTCCGGCTGGGTACAGCGCCCGATCTCCTGACCCAGTCTTTCCAGGTCTACGATGGCCAGACGTCGCGCCTGATCCCGACCCTCAACCGCGGCCAGGCCTATTATGTGGCGGTCGATGCGGTGAATGATGCCGGAATTCGCAAGGCAGGATCCGTGACTCGCATGAAATGATTCGGATCGAGGGTCCCTCGCCGCCTTGGGCTGGCTTTCGCGCCTAGTCCAAGGCCGCGAGAGGGATGCTCGCGGCGGTATCATGGGGCTGGGCGACGATCTGCAGCCAGCACCGTGCCTGCGGCATTTCTTCCTCGTAAAAGAAGCGGCAAGCGAACGCGACCCCGTCGCGGAAATCCGCGTCGCTCAGCTTTGCTGCGACGACGGCCTGGTCCAGCCACAGCCAACCGATAACGCCATGACCGAAAGCGCGCTGGAAGAGCGTGGCGTCGTCGAGCGCGCGCTCGGGCGCCCTGTCCCGCAGCCCGCCAATGACGGTCTCGATCTCGTCCCAGAAGGCCGCGAGGGTTTCGGCATGACGCGACAACTCGGCGTCGGCGGCGGCACGCGCGATCGTTTTGCCGATCCGTTCGCGCAGGACCGCCAATGCCGCTCCGTCGGAGCGGAGCAATTTGCGACCGAGCAGATCCATCGCCTGGATACCGGTCGTGCCTTCGTGAATGGGATTCAGCCGGTTGTCGCGCCAGAGCATCTCGACATCGAAATCGCGCGTGTAGCCATAACCGCCGTGTGTCTGGATAGCGAGGTCGTTGGCAATCAGCCCGAACTCGGCCGGCCAGGTCTTGGCGATGGGGGTCAGGAGAGCGAGCAGCGCTTCGGCTTCGTCGCCCGCCTCGTCCATGAGGCTCGCGCAATAGAGACAAATGGCAAGCGCTCCTTCCGAATAGACTTTCTGGAGAAGAAGCATTCGCCGGACGTCCGGATGTTCGATGATCGGTACCGGATCGCCGCCGGCCATTCCCGCGGGGCGGCCCTGCCGGCGCTCGCGAGCATAGCGAAGGGCGTGACGATATCCGCGATAGGCAATCGCCGCGGCTCCCATGCCGACACCGACGCGCGCTTCGTTCATCATCATGAACATCTGGGCGATACCCTGCCCCTCGTCACCGACGCGCCAGCCGACGGCGCCACCCTTTTCACCGAGATTGAGGAGGCAGTTCGGCGTGCCCCGAAACCCGAGCTTGTGATTGAGACCGGCGACCGCGATGTCGTTGCGCGTGCCATCGGGGAGCCATTTGGGAGCGATGAAGAGCGAGAGCCCCTTGGAACCCGCCGGCAGGCTCCCATCCTCTCGTGCTGCCTTGGCAAGGACAAGATGGACGATATTCTCGCTGGCATCCTGGTCACCGGCGGAAATCCACATCTTGTTGCCGGAGAGACGATAGCGCTCGCCGAGTTCGTCCGTGCCATCGCGGACCGCGCGTGTACGCACGTCGCCGAGGCTCGACCCCGCCTGCGGCTCGGACATGCACATCGTGCCGAACCACCTGCCTTCGATCTCGGGCCTTGCGAAATATTCGATCTGTCGGGGGCTGCCGAAAGCGCAGATCAGCCGCGCATTGGCTGCCGTGAGAAGCGGATAGGCCCAGGTTGCGACGTTGGCGGAGGAGAAAATTCCGCCCAAAGCCAGGCCGATGGTTCCGGGAAGTGCCAGCCCCCCGAGCGCTTCGGGAAAGGTCGCTCCGAAGAGGCCCGCATCGCGCACCTCCGCCATCGCCTCGCGCGCCGCGGGCAGAATGCGGACCTCACCGCCCTCGAGCCAGGGCTCCTCGATGTCGGACTGGCGATGATGCGTGAGAAAGGAAGAGGCCGCCATGCGCAGCGCCATGTCGATGATGGCAGTGTAGGTGTCCCGTGCCTCCTCGTCGCCCACGCCCAGCCATTCGAACAGCTGGAAAGAAAGCAGTCTGGGAGAAAGCAGAAGGTCGCTCATGTCATATCGGTCCAAAGCTTGCGGCCGCGCCGGGCGTCGAGGCAATTTGCCCTTCCGCTAGCTTCCATGTCGATCGAGCACAACCACAAACAGTCAGATCAGATTGCAAAGCGTCCGCAATCGATGTCCGACGACAATCACCCGGCCATATCTTCCAGTTCCTTGCCTTTTGTTTCCTGAATGAAGCGGCTGACAAGGAAATAGCTGATGATCGCGCAAAGCGCATAGAAGCTGTAGCTCACCGCGAGTCCGAGACCCGACGCCATCAACGGGAAGCTCTGCGCCACCAGATAATTTGCGAACCATTGGGCGAAACCGCACACTGCGAGCGCGGAACCGCGAAGCTGGTTCGGGAACATCTCGCCGAGCATCACCCACATAACCGGGCCCCAGCTCAGATTGAAGAAGATGACATACAGATTGGCGGCAACGACGGCCGTGACGCCCAATTGCTCCGACAGAATGAGCTTGCCGCCCGGATCGAGCGTTCCCTGGCTGAACACATAGACCATGACGAGCAGCATCACCGCCATGCCAGCCGACCCGGCAAGAAGGAGCGGCTTGCGCCCGATGCGATCGACAAGCGCGATGGTTACGAGGCAGGCCGCGATGGAGACGGTGCCCGAACCGATATTGATCAGCAGCGCGTCATTTTCGGTGAAGCCGGCAAGCTGCCAGAGCGTCGCGCCATAATAGAAAATCACGTTGATGCCGACGAGCTGCTGAAAAACAGCCAACAGCAAGCCGGCCCAGACGATGGAGCGGACCCGCCCCGTCACCGGATCGAGAATGTCGCGAAGCGAAGGCCTGTGGTCGGCGAAGCTCGCCTGAATTTCGGTGAGCTTGCGGCCGCCCTCAACCGCTCCGAACAAGCGCGCGAGGACGGATTCCGCCTCGCCGTGCCGGCCCCTGGAGACAAGATAGCGAGGGCTCTCGGGAATGAAGAAAAGTGCGAACAGAAAGATGGCCGCGGGCACCGCCTGCATCCAGTACATCCAGCGCCAGGCCTCATAACCACCCCAGAAGAGATTGGTCGACGCGCCCGCGGTCCGCGCGAGATAATAATTGACCAGGAAAGCCGCGGTTAGCCCGGTGATGATCATGATCTGCTGAATTGTCGTCATTCGGCCGCGGATATGGGCGGGCACGACCTCGGAGATATAGGCTGGCGAGAGCACGCTTGCCGCGCCGACGGCGACGCCGCCCGCAATGCGTGCCAGAACGAACAGCCATTGCGCATGGCTGAAGCCTTGGACCAGAGCCCCGACCAGGAAAAGTATGGCGGCAAGAATCATGACGTTCCGCCGCCCCATCAGGTCGGCAAGGCGCCCCGCCAGAAATGCGCCGATGAAGCAGCCGATGAGGAGCGAACCGACGGTGAAGCCGAGCCCGCCTTCGCTCAGCGCGAAGGCCGACTTCAGCCCCTCCTGGGTGCCGTTCACCGCCCCGCTATCGTAACCGAAAAGCAAGCCGCCTATTGTAGCGACCGCGACGATCGCGATAATCAGCGGCAGATTTGTCGCAGGTGCCTGCCTGTCGGACATCTGACCCTCTCCCCATTATTGAAGTCTGACCCCAAAGGACCGACCTCGCGCTTCCGCCACCCGCACATCCGTCTTGGCGCGAAAGGCCGATGGTCCGCCCGGAGCCATCACGACAATTCGCTCTTCCGCGCCGCGCCACCGCGCCGCGAGGTCGACGAAACGAACTCGGCGACCCGGAACTTTCGCACTACGGGTAATATCCCGCCCCATAAACCGTCAAGCGTGACTTTTATTACCCACGAATTTCCAGCGCAAAAACGAGTCGGTCCACAATATTCCGAAGGAAGCAAACGTCGGCCCACGCCGCGCATCCGCGCGGCACGCCAGGATTCGGGCCCTAAGGATTTGATCGGGAAGCGGCATTTTGGGAAAGTGGCGCCATGGATGATTCGGGGTCGCACCCAATTGACGACAAAGATCGATGGAACCGGCTGACCGGGAAGCAGCGCGCGTGCCTTGAGCTGCTCATCGAGCACAAGACGTCGAAAGAGATCGCGCGACTGCTCGATATTTCGAAGCACACGGTCGATCAACGCCTCAACCTCGCGCGTGACGTTCTTGGCGCGCAGGATCGCAATGGCACCGCCTTCATCTACCGGCAGATGAAGGAAAGATACGATCAAGTGACATACGACACAGTGGAGGTTCCGGAGCGCACGGCATTGGTGCGATCCGATTTCCCGGACGGAGGCCCTCCCGACGTCACGGCGCTGCATGACAGTTCCGGGGCGCAAACTGGGCAAACGGGAATTCGCCCGCCGTTCAGGGGTCTGTTCAGGCGCGATCATCATACGGCAAGTCGGCTTTGGATTTATGTGGCCGGACTAGCCGCAACGGTTTGGATTGTTCTGGGCGGCCTTGGCGTGGCCCAGGCGCTCAACCAGCTGATCGCACGCTGACCTCTCCTTAGATTATATCAAAAAGGCCGAGCGCCCATGGTCTCGGCGAAGGAGAAGTTATGTCCGAGAATATTGGCGCAATGACAGCAAGGCTCGAGCGCGATGTCCCGAACGCCGAAGGCAGCATCGACGAAGCACTGATTGCCGTTTCCACCCTGACTGCGAGCGTCGCAATGGCGCGCCGCGCGACGGGTGTTTCTGCCGCCAAGGGTCAGCGGACGATCGTGCGCCTCGTGAAGGCGCAGATGTCGCTGGTCCAGGTCAGCGGCAACATCCTTCGCGCTCACGGCGAGCTCGCCGAGCTTGGAAAGGAAATTGCCGGCTACGACCTGCGGGAGTGCCCGGCGAGCGCGGGCACCGATGCGGCGCCCCTCTCCTCGGTTGCCTGATCCAATTGACCGAGAGCGATCCGCATGAAAAAACTGCGAGATGCGGATAGCCGTCTTCGCCACCATCTTGTTGGTCGCTCTCATTTACGCGGCGTGGAAGGGGGGCGGCCCGGAACGTGCGATGGTCGGGATCGCAATCATCATCATTATCTGGGACCGATTGCTGGTCGGATCTGGGGCGGTGTCCTATCATTCGCTCGATTGGGGCTATCTCGCGCAGGACGTTTTCGGAACCGTTGCCACATTGATCCTGGCGATGGTGGCGTATCGCTTCTGGACGATCCCCGCTGCCGTTCTCCACACGCTCCCTCTGCTCGCCCATCTCAGCCGTGCGGCCGATCTCTCCATCAGTCCGGTCGTGTATCTCACGATGCAGGTGTCCGCGTCGTGGCTGTTCCCGCCCCTCCTCATCCTTGCAACCTGGCATCATCGACGTCGCCTGAAGCGCTACGGGAGCGATCCGTCCTGGCACATCTCGTGGAGATCGCCGCCCCCGGACGCGGCGCGGAGATCGCCAACGCCCTCCTAGACGAATTCCAGTCGCTGGGACGGCTATGGGCGCAGGAGCCCGAGGCGATCGCTCGGACCCCGGGAGCTGGCCACCCCATATCCACCATCATTCGCCACGCGCGGGAAACCGCCATCGCCGCCGCGCGTTCGGACATCCGCGGCATTTGCATCGACCCGTTCGCGCCGGCGCTCAGCCACTATCTGATATTGTCGATGGGAAACCTTGCCGATGAGCGCTTTCGGATCCTGTTTCTCGATCCGTCGCGCCGCCTGATTGCCGACGAGGAAATGCAACGCGGGACAATATCGCAAATCAACCTCTATCCCCGCACCATTTTCCGCCGGGCACTCGAGCTGAATTCCGCTGCCATCATTCTAGCCCACAATCACCCGAGCGGAGATTCGACGCCGAGCAAGGCAGATATCGAAGTCACGCGGCACCTTGAGCAGATCGGCCGCCCCTTGGGGGTGGAGGTGCTTGCGCATATTGTCGTAACCGCGACCAACGCGCATCATCTCGTCGACAGGCCGATATCGTCTGCAAGCTCTGCCGCCGCGGTCACGCTCAGAAGTCCCGAACGGCGCGCTCCTTCGGATGGCGACGATATCGCGCTCACCAATGCGCGGACGATGATGCGGAGGAGGCTGCTGCGGCTGCATCTGTTCGACGCGCCTGAACTCTTCGGCGACCCGGCCTGGGAAATGCTTGTCGACCTCTTCATTCACGAGTGCGAAGGAACGCCACTCTCGGTGACCTCGCTCTCGGTAACGCCAAGCCTCCCGTTGAGCAGCGCCATCCGGCTTTGCCAGAAACTTTGCGATGCCGGACTGGTAAAGCGCGTACCTGATCCGCTCGATGGCCGCCGCACATATATCTGCCTCCACCCCGAGACGTCGCATCGTATTCGAGCCTATTTCGTTGCCGGATCGGATTGACGCTCGCCGCGGCCCAGTTCGGCGGCAAGCTTCGTACCGCCATCCATCCGTCTTGCCAGCGCCTCGACGAAACCGTCCCAACGCCGTTTGCCGGTCGCCTGCGCGGCGGCAAGCGCGCTTTCGGGTAGCGGCGATGTGCTGGTAAGCCAGTGGCGCACGAACAGGGCCAGTGTCTCGTTCGTCAAATCGGTGTGCCATTCGAGCCTTTCCAGAACCCGCAGGAGACGGTCGAACCGCCGGATCAGCAGCTTTTCGGCGCGGTCGTCCTCGTCCGGTGCCAGAAAGGCCGCCAGCGCTGCCTCGACAACTTCGGTCTTCGTGATACCGCGCGCTCTCGCCCGTTCCTCGGCCCGCTGGACAAGGGCGGCGTCGAGACGGAAGGTCTGTTTGATATGGGCACGTCTCACATGTCGATCCCGTCATCGGGATCGAGCGACGCATTCCGCGCCGCGCGCGACAGGCGGCGGTCGGCGGCCGCGCGCGCTCGCGCGGCATCGCCTTGCAAATCGTCGTCGCTATAATCGAACTCGCCCTGCACGGGTCGCGGCGGCGGCGCGATGTCTTCATGGACCGGGATCTCCGGCTCCTGCCGAATGCCGCTGTTGGCCGTATCGCCTTCGGGCTCGGCCTCGGGTTTCGCTTCGGGAGCCGGCAGTGCCAGGAGAGGCTCGTCGCCTCCTTTTGCAGGGACGCTGATCCAATCATTCGGGCGCGGCGCAAGGGCGGGCTTCACCGGAGCCGGCAGCAGACGGGCTTTGAACCTTTCGTCGAGAAAATATCGCGCCTTCTGGGCCCGGATCGGCGGCAAGCCCGCCACCATCACAATCTCCTCGTCGGGTGGCAGCTGCATCACCTCTCCCGGGGTCAGCAAGGCCCGCGCGGTCTCGGTGCGCGAAATCATTAAATGCCCGAGCCAGGGCGAGAGGCGATGCCCGGCGTAATTTTTCATCGCCCGCTGTTCGGTGGCCGTGCCGAGCGCGTCCGATATTCGCTTGGCGGTGCGCTCGTCGTTGGTCGCGAAACTCACCCTGACATGGCAATTGTCGAGGATCGCATTATTCTGCCCATAGGCCTTCTCGATCTGGTTCAACGACTGGGCGATCAGGAAGGCCTTGATCCCGTAACCCGCCATGAAGGCGAGGGCGCTCTCGAAGAAATCGAGCCGCCCGAGCGCCGGGAACTCGTCGAGCATCAGCAGCAGGCGGCGCGGCCGCGCTGCAGGATTGAGCTCCTCGGTAAGCCGCCGCCCGATCTGGTTGAGAATGAGGCGGATGAGCGGCTTGGTCCGGCTGATGTCGCCGGGCGGTACGACGAGATAAAGCGACACCGGCGCATCACCCTCCATCAGATCGGCGATCCGCCATTCGGACGCACCTGTCATCGCAGCAATCACCGGATCGCGATAGAGGCCGAGGAAGGACATCGCGGTCGACAGCACGCCCGATCGTTCATTCTCGCTCTTGTTCAGCAATTCCTGCGCCGCGGCCGCGACGACCGGATGGACCGATGTTCCGAGATGCTTCGTCGTCTTCATCCGCCGCAGCGTCGTCTCGATGGGGCGACGCGGATCCGACAGGAAAGCGGCGACCCCGGCGAGCGTCTTGTCCTCCTCGGCGTAGAGGACATGGAGGATCGCGCCGACGAGCAGCGCGTGGCTCGTCTTCTCCCAGTGATTTCTCTTCTCGAGGCTACCCTCCGGATCGACCAGCACGTCGGCGACATTCTGCACGTCGCGAACCTCCCATTCACCGCGCCGCACCTCGAAGAGCGGATTATAGGCCGCCGAGGCCTTGTTGGTCGGGTCGAAGAGCAACACGCGGCCATGCTTCGCCCGGAAGCCCGCGGTGAGCTCCCAATTCTCGCCCTTGATGTCGTGAACGATGCAGCTCCCCGGCCAGGTCAGCAAGGTCGGGATGACGAGCCCGACGCCCTTCCCCGACCGCGTCGGCGCGAAGCAGAGGAGATGCTCCGCCCCATCATGCCGGAGATAATGCTTCCCGAGCCGTCCGATGATGACCCCGTCCTCGCCGAGCATCCCGGCGGCGCGGACTTCGCGCGGGGTTGCCCAGCGCGCAGAGCCATAGGTCTCGGCGCGGCGACGCTCGCGGGCGCGCCAGATCGACATGAAGATGGCGACGATGATCGAGAGGAACCCGCCCGATGCTGCGATCGCCGCGCCGCGGTAAAAGACCGGCGGCGCATAGGCGTCAAAGGCGAACCACCACCAGAAGAAAGCTGGCGGCGGATAGACGGGATAGTCCGACACGCGGAACCAGGGCTCGCCGAGCGCTGCCTGATACCCAAGCTCCCATGCCGTCCACTGCGTCGCGGTCCACACCGCGCCGAGCACGATCAGGAAGATGACGGTGATTTGCCCCCAGAGGATGCGATCGTTCATATGCTTTCTCCTGTCGGGTCAGATGCCGAGCCCGCGGCCGCGCCCGAGCGACCAGTCGATACCGCCCCCGCCCGTCACGGTTCCGCTGATATGCTTGCCGAGGTGCGGCTCGAGCGCGGGCCGCCAGGGCACGAGCTGGAAGCCGAGCCCGTCGTCGATCATCGCGAAGCGCCCGGAGGCGAGCTGCACCCGCTCACGGTAGATGCCGCTCACATGCTCACCCGGCGCCGAAGGCCGATGCTCGAGGCCGGTCCGCGCGGCGATCGCCTCGACCGCCATCTCCATCTCGCTCCGCTGCAGCGACGCGACCCGCTCCTTCGGGACGGGACGTTCCCTCCCCTGCGGCAAGAGGTCCGTATGTTCCAGAAACTCGGAGCGCGCTTTCATCGCGTCTTGGACCTCTCGTCCGAAGCCTTCGGCGCGCATCGTGCGCTCCGGCGATGCCAGCTGCCGGTCGAGCCAGGTAGCGCCGCGCGCCTCGACTTGCTCACCGATCGGCAGATCCGAGCGAACCGCCAGCGAGATGTGCCGGGCGCCGTCGCGCCCGTCCCAGTGCCGCAGTTCGACGATCGCACCCGACTTTGCATCCCCCGTCCATTGGAGATCGGGAAAGCGAATATGGTGCGTCCGCCCATCGACTCCGTCGACTATCGCATAGGCCGATCCGGCGAGTTCATCGTCGAGCCCCCGGGCAACGAGGCGACCGATCACACTCCCCTCGCCCTGCTCGCCGATGGCGATCGCCGAGGCGTCGAATGCGATCCCGCGCGCCGTCATCTCGCGGTGCATCGTCTTGATGATGTCGCCGCGTTCGCCGATCGCGCGAAGCCGGTCCTCGGCTGCCGGATCGATCACATACTGGGCGGGCCCAACCCGCGAGGCGAGCCCCATCGTTTCCAGCATCGCAGCCCGACCGAGAAGGTGTCGTTCGCGCCCTGCTTCTGTCCCCACGACCGGACGCAGATCTACGATCTCGTTCTCGAGCGCGCGACGCGCCAGTTCGGCATCGAGGCTCGTCCAGCGTTCGGCATCGACCTCGCGGCGGAGCGCGGCATCGACCTGAAGTTCGCTCCTCGGACCCAGCTCGAGCGTCGCGATCTCCGACGCGCGGCCGCGTACACCTTCGGCCATATAGGTCCGGTCGATGACAAGGTCGCTGCCGTCCGCCGCGACCCCGCGCACCAGCACATGGATATGCGGATTGTCGGTGTTCCAATGATCGACGGCGACCCAGTCGAGACCCGTATCGAGATCGGCCTCGAGCTGGCGCATGAGGTCCCGCGTATAGCCGCGCAGGTCGCCGAGCTCGGCCGCATCTTCGGGACTGACGATGAATCGAAAATGGTGGCGATCGCCGGCGCAGAACTCGGCGAAGGCGCCGCGATCGGCCTCGTCGCCGACGCCATCGAACATCGAGGCGTCGCGCCCGTCGCGTGTCACGCCGTCGCGTTCGAGATAGGCGATGTGCCGCCCGAGCGGCGCGGCGCGATACTGTGCGCCGCGATGCCGGACGATTCGTCCCATGACCGTAACGCGGCGCATCGCTGGGCCACGGCGTAAGGCCGCGAGGGCGCGGCGGCCGCGCCCGTGGCGCCCCGTCCCGCCGCGCGATGGCCCGGCGCGCCGGAGCCGCGTCGCGCCCGATCGCGCAGCAGCGCGCCGCACCTCGGCGGCCAGCCGCTTGCCCCGGCCCGCCGATCCGGCCCCGGCATCGCGTCCCCTTCCCGGCCTGATGCGGAAATCATTGTCGTCGGCGCTCATCGGCGCGCTGCCATATCGCAAGCCCCTGAAAAATGGGCCAAACGCAGGGCGCTATATGGCTCAAAGGCAGGGGTGCCATATGATATTACCGCACAAAACCAACCACATACCGCCAGCGAGCTGGCCGGTCTTTTATCTTGCCCTCTTATTTGGCTCCGTGATTTTCGAAGTTTTCGCCATCTCCATCTCTCCTTCATAGCAAGTAATCGGCCCTTATTCGACGACAGCCGTTGAGCATCCGCAATGTGGTCGAGGTCTGATACGCCGTGCACTCTTCCGGGCTCATCGACGGGATGTTGGGACCGCAGCTTTGCGGTGCTGGCGCCGTCGCGGCACATGTCGCTATCGGATTTACGGGGCAGCATCACAGGCACTCCGGCGTGGTCCGCGCGGGGCGGCCACAGGCAAGATATCGTGCTTCCCGTTTTCCAGGTCTGTATCATTCCTCTGCCGCTTGCGCGGACCTCCTAAGCTCGTTGCGCCGTCAACCGGCAGTCAATGGGGCGGTGGTGTTCATGAGTTCGCGCGGCTGAGCCGCCGCAGTTTCGCTGCGTTCGATGCGTCGTTGTCGTGCGCAGACGCGTCCGGATCGCCGACATAAAAGGTGCCGTCGCGCCACATCGCGTGCATCACGATTGCAAGTTTGCGCGCCACCGCGACGCGGGCTTTCGCATGACATTTCGTCTTCGCGAGCTTCAACCCCCATGTCTTGATCATGTCGCGGCCCTTGAACCGGGTAAGCATTGCTGACGCCGCTTCGTAGAGCGCGCGGCGCACGTCGGGATCGCCCGCCTTGCTGATGCGTCCGCGCACATCGATCGACGTGCCCGACTGCCATCGCTTCGACGTCAGTCCGAAGTAGGCGGCGACATTGCGTGAGCGCCGGAACCGCTGCGGATCGTCGATCGCGCTGCTGAAGCTGAGCGCCGTCACTGGACCAACGCCGGGGATAGCCATGAACCGTCGACATAACTCGTCGCGCATCGCGATCTGCACGACCAGCTTGTGCAGCGTCAGATACTCAGCCCACAGGGCAGCGCGCGCCCGAAGCATGCAGTCCATCAGGCCAGCGGTCATCGCGTCGCCGGCAACAGACTCGCGCACGACCTTCTCCATGGCGCCGCGGCCGACTTTGCCGAGCCGGATTCCGAACACCTTCAGGGAGTGGCGGATGGCATTTTCAAGGTCGAGGAACTTGCGCTTCAGATTGCGGCGCTGAACGAGCAGCAGCCTGATCCGATAGCAGGCGTCCGTCTTGACGTGCGCTTGGCGGAACCAGCCAGTCCGCATGATATGGGCGATGCCGAGTGCATCGTTGGCGTCGGTCTTGTTGCGCTGCGCCGACAGCGCCGCGCGCACGTGACGCGTTTCCAGACAGACCGCTGGAACACCTTCCGCCAGCAGCTCGGTATGCAGCCACGGCGACAGCGATCCGGCCTCGTGGCCGACGCGGCGCATGCGGTCGGCATATGGCCTGAGCGCCTCCGCGATCGCAGCCGGATCGGTTTCGACGGCGGTTTCGAACGCTACTTTGCCGTCATCGCCAACGACACAGATTGCGGTTTCGTCGACCGAGACATCGAGGCCGGTAAAGTATTCCATCACACGACTCCTTCGCTTCCGTTTGACCGGAGCGAGGGTCGCGCCGCTGGCGGGAACGACGCAAGGTTTCTCATCGGGCGCAGGGGCCGTGCTGGTCGGGAGCAACGCCAAGTCCTCGCCAAATACGGCGGCAATGCCCCCATCCTCTTCCAGACAAGCCACAACGCCCCAGCCAACAGGTCCGGGCAAGCCATCGAATAGCAGGCGCTCAAGTTCATTGATCGCGGCCGGTAAGCGGAACGAAGAGCGCCGCAGGCGCGCGAGGGGATGCGTCTCGGGCTGCATTTTTGTTGCGCCCGATCTGCACCGGCTCTGCGGCGGAAGGAGCATCCGTGCTACCTTCGCTACGCCCGGCAAAGAGCGATGCGCTGCGCCAGCTGGGTGCCGTCGATGTCAGCGCGGGGGCGAGCGAAGCGACGCCCGATGCGCCGATCGACGGTGCGATCGCGGCAACATAGGCGATGGTTTCGGCGGGCAGTCCGCGTCGTCCGGCGGCGTAAGCGTCGGCGCGGCCGGGACCGGCATTATAGGCGGCGAGCATCAGCGAGACGTCGCCGTAGCGGTCCCACATCATCCGCAGATAAGCTGCGCCCGCATGGATGTTCGCGCGGACATCGAAGGGATCAGAACCCAGCCGATAGCGCGCCGTCAGCATTGCCCAGGTCGCGGGCATGATCTGCATCAGCCCCATCGCACCGGCGTGCGATACCGCGCGCGATCGGCCCCGGCTCTCTACGTGCATTACGCGCCAGATCCACGCCTCCGGAATGGCGAAGCGCCGTGCTGCGTCGGTCACATGCGCGGCATAGGGATGCACCGCCGACGCTCGCCCAGCCGCCTCGCGGGCTGCCGCCGGAACGGCAGGCAGCGCCGCGAGCGCCAGCAATGCGGCAGCGGCGATGCGCATGGCGCGGAAGCGCGCCGAGCGAGCCGAAGGCCGCACCGGTCAGGCTCCGCCCTGCGGCGCCGGACGCGACCACAGCAGGTGATGGTCGCCTTCGTTTCGCGTCGAGCGAATGAGGTTGGCGCGCAGCGGCACCGGAAACGCCGGGTCGTCGATCTGCAGCGCGATATAGGATCCGGCCCGCTCGCCGCTGCGATCCCAGCCCGCCCCGATCTCGATGCCTTCGTCGGCCTCGACGAGCAGCACCCGCCAACTTGGTGCATTCTCGGCGTCGGACGGCGCGGCCGGAACGATCGCGATCATCGCGTCAAGGAGCAGCGTGCGGATCGATCCGGCATAGCCGTCACCTGCGATCTGGAAGTTTCCGATCATCATGGGTCTTGGTCCTTGTCCGGCGAGTTGGAGGGAAGCCGAGCGCCATCCCGGCGCCAGCGCAGCGGCGCGCCGGAGGCGTCGCGGATGAGAATGGGATGTGCGGTGCCGATGACGGCGGAAGTCGGAAGCGGCCCGAAGTAACGGCTGTCGAGGCTCTCGAGCGACGTGCCCAGCAGGAACAGCTCGCCGCGCTGGAGGCGGCGGCAGCCGAGCCAGATCGGCAGCGTTCGCCCCATACGGTCGGCCGATCGCGCGCGCGCCGCAGGCGCGCCGTCGATCGTGACGAAGACGCCGCTGCGGCAGACGAGCGCGCCTTCGGTTGCGGCGACACGCTTCAGCAGCGGCACGCCGCGCGGCAGATAACCGCGTGACACAAGCCAGCCCGCCAATGGTTTGGGCGGCGCAATGGCGACAAGGTCGCCGCGCGTCGGCATCGCGCCGACGTCGATGGAATAGAGCCCGACGGGAACGCTGGAGCTGGCGTTCCAGAGGAGTCGCGGCTGCGGCGCCAGCATCGCGACCGCGCCAAAAAGCACACCGACCAGCCCCCCGCAGGCTGCAGTCGCGCGGAGCCATCGGCGGTTCATCGCTCGACCTCCTGGCGGCGGAGCCAAGCGGCGTGTCGCTCGGCGCTATATGGCCGAAACGGCGCGGCTGCGACGAGCTGCGCGTCAACGTGACGCCAGTGATCGGGCGCGGCATCGCACGCGTCGATGCCCGCCGCCTCGATCAGATCGATCTCGCGCAACACCGCTTGGATTAGCGGAACCTCCACGACACTGAGCAGAATTTCGGCGCCGTGAGCATCACCGAAGAGCGAGGAAGATGATGAGCCAGCGACCGTCGCGACAAGGACGTCAAGGCGCCATCCAACTTGGCCGCGGTCGCATGACCGATATTCAAGCAGGCAGAATGTGGCGCCCTCGTAGAACGAGACGATACGCTTGTGCGCGTCGATCACGCGCTCGGCAGCGACACGTCCGAACCGGACCTGCTGCTCGAAGCGGCCTTCGATCCAGGTCAGTTCGACATCGACCAGCCCGTTGCCGGGACGCAGCGCTCGGGCGCGCGGACTGCCCGGGCGGATCATGGGCCGGGAGCCGACGGGGGAAAGCTTCGGGCACATCAGCGGCGGATCGGCCGCGCGGGGTGGACGGTGCCCTTGCCCGGATCGGACGTCGATTTCTTGCGGCCGATCTCCGCCCAGGCGTCGAGATCGGCGATCGCATAGACGATGCGGCCGCCGAGCTTGCGATATTCGGGGCCCGTTCCATAGCAACGATGCTTTTCGAGCGTGCGCGCAGAAAGGCCGAGATGCACTGCCGCATCCGGTGTGGTGAGGTAGCGCGGGATGAGCGGAGCATGGATGTCGTTCAAGGGATACCTCCGGGCAAGAGCCGGACCCTCTGGCGGGCGCCGGCGGCGAGGAGGCGACAATCGGAAATGCGAGCGAGGATTCGGAACGGACAAAGTTCTGCCGGTCCGAATGTCCCGATCAGGGCGCGGCGAGGAGCATCCGGAAATTGTCGTCGCGCATCGCAATCGCGGCGCGGCGCCAGCGTGCGATGCGCTTGCGCTCGCTCGAGGCATCCCATTCGGCCGCCGAGTAACCGGCGACATCTTCAAGCAACAGCGCCGCTGCGATCTCGCGCGAGGACGCGCCTTGCGCGGCCGCGTCGAGCAAGCGCAGCCACTGGACGAAGCGCCATCTCTCGGACGTACCAAGCGAGCTCGCCAGGTTCGGCTCCTGTCCCTGGAGCCCGAGGATGTGGCGGTGGAGTTCCATCATCCCTGCCGCACGCATGGCCAGGTGCGCGTCGACTGGATTGACGAACGCAAGCCGTTCATTCGCCTCGCATCGAAAGATCGCGAGACGATAACGGCGGCCTCCCGCGACGAGGACAATATGCCATGCGTGCCAGCCGATCAGTTCGGCCGCCACTTCGAGCTTGTCTACGAAGTCGGCAAGGCGGAGCGCGGCAAAACCCCGGGGGCCGGGCCGGGCAACGGTCACATGCGCACAGGCCCGAGGACACCAGAGAGCAGGCGCGAACGCCGCCGGACGCTCAGGATCGACCGCGAAAGACCAACCCCCAGTGGCGCGCATGGCGTGCCAGCAGGCGGCGGCGCTCGTCGCCGCTCGCTGCGAGCGCGGCTGAATATCCCGCGCGGTAATGGGGATTTCGACGCAAAAATTCCTGCGCGAAATCCGCGCGATCATATTGTTCGAATATACTCGGAAAATTTGGCGACTGCCATTCGACTGCCTGATCCATTCGCACCTCCGACCCGTTCGAGGAGAATAAACCGCGGTTTCTCAGCCGGTTCGGCTCACCAGGCATGACATGGTTACCGGCACATATGGGATGAGCGTAGCGCAGTTCGGTCTGAGTTTCGCACCCTAAAGCACTCAATCTGGATATATATCGCCCGGCCTGGGCCGGGCGATATCGCGTTGGTCAATTGTCGCCGCGGCGGGGCGGACGACTCCACACCAGGTCGTGCTCGCCCTCTTCGCCGGCGAAGAGCTGCGCGAACACGGGCGCGGTGAAGCTCGGGTCGTCGAGTTTGACCGAGAGATAGGAGCGCTTGTCCTGGCTCGTTTTCGACCAGGCTGCGCCGACCTCGACATCGCCGACGAACACGCGGTGGCTGGGCGCGTTGCCGCTGGCGTTCGTCTCGGGGACGATGCGGACATCCCGGGCCTGCAACGCGAGGGTGACGATCGCGCCGCGAAATTCGCCATCGACCAGTTTGAATGTACCGATCCTGCTCATGATCATTTCCTTTCTTCGCTCGGGCCGCACCAGCGCGGCCTCGATGCGGATCGGCAGCCGGCCTGCGGGCCGCGACGCAGCCCATGGGCCCGGAGCGCAGCGGAGGACGGCGGGCTCCGTGAGTTTCTTGATCCGCGAGGAACGGCGGCACGCCGGGGGAAGAAAGTCTCGGGACCGCCGTTGCGTCCAGCGGCCGAGCGCCAGCGTCAGGACGGCAGATCGCGCATCCGAAGAGGCCGGGAGGGTTCGGCGCCAGCTAATGGATCATGGGCTCGGGATCGGCAGCTCTAAATGGTCGATTTACGGCGCCATCGTCGAGCTGGGCGGGCGACCGGCCATGTTGCTTGTCAGTCCGGGTGGCGGCGGTCCCGCCAGACTGCGCAAGGCGCCGAAGGCGCCGACCGCCGCCCCCACGATCCCGAGCCAGCTCAGGGCATGCCCTTCTGCGGCAGCCAGTCCCGCAAGTCCGCTCGCCGCCTGATATCCTGCAAAGGCCGCGGGAACGGTGAACGCCAGGGCAACCGGCAGGCGATAGAGCGGCGGAAGGCTGGAACAGAGGATACGGCCCAGGCCGAGGATTATCGCGCCGGTGAAAAGGCCTGCCGCGATCGACATGCCATATCCCGAACCGCGTTCGAGCATCCAGAAACCAGCGCCGATCCCGGCATAGACAGGCAGCGCCAGCGCGGCGAGCCGGAACAGCAGCATGATGATGAAGACGGCCGCCACGGCGCCGAGGATGATCATAAAGGTCACAAGCGTCCTCCTGTCGGACGCGCTCGCCACCACCACAGCGCCATCTGCCCTCTCAGCATAGCAAAACCGCCCCGAAGGCGGAACCGGAAGCCGGCCCACCTCGGGGCGATTTGCCGTGCGGTTTCAGCGGTTGAACGGATCATATTCGCAGATGATGCAGGCGGGATCGCCGTCGAACTCGTCGAGCGGCATGACCGCATATCCAGCCGAGTTTTCGATCAGGACGATGATCGTCATCATCGTGCGGGCGAGATTCCAGCCAAGCGATTGGGCGGTTGAAAGCGGCATATCGAGGCTCCTGTCGGGGAGCGGGACCATCCCGCTCGACAGTCGCCCCGCCGGACGGGGACAGGCCGCAGTCACCGCGGCAAAGCCGCGGCCCAAGCTTGCGAAGGGACCCCATCGGGGTTGACTGTAGGAGGCCGGTCCTCGGCCAAGGGAATAGCGGCAATCGAGAGCGGGACTGGTGCCGCGGTGGCAGAAGCCATGTCGGGCTCCTCCTCCCGGTTGCCGTTGAAATATGCCGATAGCTGCCCGATGATGAGGCAGACCGATGCTACCGCACAGGCCTGCTTCGCTCCGCTCGACTGGAAAGGCCGACCCGATGGATGACGATTTACGCCAGGCGCTCACCGCGCTCATCCGCATCCGCGACGACGGCAATCTGGTCGACCGCACCAGTGATGAAGGCGGCTATATGTCCCAAGAGCTTGAGGATATTCTGGACACGATCGAGGCCGCGCTCGACGAAGCGTGATGCGAACATGCGAATGCGGCCCCGCTTGAAAGCGGGGCCGCGATGCTGTCGGATCAGGTACCCGGGGGATTCCAGATCAGCACCTTCTTCGAGGGATCGTCGCCCGGCGCGTTTGCGACGTTGCAGAAGATCTCGCCGAGTTCGGGGGCCGAGAGCGACACCGAGATATATTCGGCGCCGGTCGAGCGCGCGGTCTTCACCCAGCCGCCGCCGAGTTCGAACCCGTTGCGCCGGCTGACGACGCGGAAATCGGGCTCGCTGTCCTTCGCCTTGCGGCCGTTCTCGACGATCGCGATCGGCACGGTGACCATGAGGGTCGCGAGCGTGCCTTCGAGGCTGCCGTCGTCCTTGAGGGTCAGATTTCCGATGGTGGTACCCATGTTCAGTCTCCTTTGATGCTCGGGGACCATCCCCGATGGCGCCAGAAGGAGGGGCCGTGAGCCGCCGTCACCGAGCGTATGCGAGGGCGAACCCCCAACGGGGGTTGACGGCATTAGGCGAGCCGAGCCCCGCAATCAGGCAGCCAATGAGGGAGAGGTCCCTTGCAACGGGAGACTGAGGGTCATCAGTGGAAATCGTGACTCCGGATACGCAGCGGCGCGTCACGCGAGTCCGGTCCTCCCCCATTCCGCGCCCCATCGCCGCGTCCCGGTGCTATGGAAAGGTCGCTGCGGCCGACCGAGCGCAGCAGCGCATCATGATCGATGATCCGGTCGCAGATGATGTGAATGACCTCGCCTTCCTTCTGAAGCCGACCTCGCATCGCGATCATCGAGGCCGACATGATCTGGCGCCGATAGATGTCGAACCGGTCGGGCCAGAGGATGCCGTTGGCGATGCCGGTCTCGTCCTCGATCGTGACGAACAGCACCCCCTTCGCCGAGCCGGGCCGCTGCCGCACGAGAATCACGCCGGCGACCTCGACGTTCCGGCCATCGCGGATCTGCGCGAGGTCCGCGCAGCGGACCACGCCCATCGCGTCGAGCTCGTCGCGCAAGAAACTCAAGGGATGCGCGCGCAGCGACAGCTGCAGCGTGCGATAATCCTCCACCACCTCCCGCCCCTCGGTCATCGGCCGAAGGGCCGTCGGCGGTTCGAGCCCCTCGGGCGAGAAGCTCGCCTCGCGCGCGTCAGCGGCCGCGAACAGCGGCAGCGGCGCTTCGCCGAGCCCCCGCACCTTCCAGAGACCCTGCCGCCGGTCCTCGGCGAGACAGGCAAAGCCGTCGGCCTCGGCGATCCGTTCGATCGCGGCGCGCGGCACGCCGGCGCGGCGCCACACATCCTCGACACAATCATAGGGCACCCCGCCCCGAGCCCCCACAATCGCGGCGCCATGGACGTTCGCAAGGCTGCGAACCTGGCGAAAGCCAAGGCGCACGGCGCGATAGCGCCCTCCCCCATCCTCGAGCGTGCAGTCCCAATGGCTGTCGTTGATCGAGACCGGGCGCACCTCGACACCATGATTTCGCGCATCGCGCACGATCTGCGCGGGCGCATAGAAACCCATCGGCTGCGCGTTGAGCAATGCGGCGCAGAAGACATCGGGATGATGATGCTTCATCCAGCAGGACGCATAAGAGATCTTCGCGAAGCTCGCGGCATGGCTCTCGGGAAAGCCATAAGAACCGAAGCCCTCGATCTGCTTGAACGTCCGCTCGGCGAAATCCTTGGGATAGCCGCGCTCGACCATGCCGCCGACGAGCTTGTCGTAGAAATGCGAGACGCCCCCTGTCAGCTTGAAGGTCGCCATCGCGCGGCGGAGCTGGTCGGCCTCGGCCGGCGTGAAGCCCGCACCGACTATCGCGACCTTCATCGCCTGTTCCTGGAAGAGCGGGACGCCCAGCGTCTTCTCGAGCACGGCGCGCAGCTCGGGCTTGGGATATTCGGGCTTTTCGCGGCCCTCGCGGCGGCGAAGATAGGGATGGACCATGTCGCCCTGGATCGGGCCGGGACGGACGATCGCGACCTCGATCACGAGGTCGTAGAAGCATTTCGGCTTGATCCGCGGCAGCATCGACATCTGCGCGCGGCTCTCGATCTGGAAGACCCCGAGCGTATCGGCCTTCTGGATCATGCCATAGACCGCCGGATCATCGTCCTGCAGGTCGGCCATGCCGACCATAATCCCCTTATGCTCGGCGAGCAGGTTGAACGCCCGGTTCATGCAGCCGAGCATGCCGAGCCCGAGCACATCGACCTTCATGAACTTCAGCATGTCGATATCGTCCTTGTCCCATTCGATGATCTGGCGGTCCTCCATGCGCGCCGGTTCGATCGGCACGAGATCGTCGAGCCGCTCCTCGGTCAGCACGAAGCCGCCGGGATGCTGCGACAAATGCCGAGGCGTTCCAATAAGTTGCCGCGCGAGATCAAGACATAATCTCAGCCGATGATCGCCGGCATTGAGATTGAGCTCGGCGATCCGCTCCTCGGGGATACCGTCCATCGACCAGCCCCAGACGAGGCCGGTGAGCATCTTGGTGAGATCGCGCGGCAGCCCGAGCGCCTTGCCGACTTCGGCAACGGCGCCGCGGGTCCGGTAGCGCGTGACCACGGCGGTCAGCGCGGAGCGATGCCGCCCGTAGGTCTCGTAGATCCACTGGATGATTTCCTCGCGCCGCTCATGCTCGAAGTCGACATCGATATCGGGCGGCTCCTTGCGCTCGCCCGATACGAAGCGCTCGAAGAGCAGTTCATGCTTGATCGGATCGATCGAGGTGATGCCGAGCAGGAAGCAGACGCAGCTGTTCGCCGCGCTCCCCCGTCCCTGGCACAATATCCCGCGCCGCCGGCTCTCGGCGACGATCGAGTTCACCGTCAAGAAATAAGGAGCGTAATCGAGTTCTCCGATCAACCGCAGCTCATGATCGATCTGTTGCCGGTAGGCCGGCGGCACGCCCCCGGGAAACATGCGCGCAGCGCCTTCCTCGGTGAGCGCCGCGAGCGCCTCCTGCGCGGTGCGGCCTGCCATCACCTCCTCATAGGGATATTGGTAGCGCAGCTCGCCGAGGTCGAAGCGGCACATCGCCGCGATATCGGCGGTCGCCTGAACTGCATCGGGAAAAAGCGCGAAGCGCCTTTCCATCTCGGCCGGGCTCGTCAGGGCCCGGTCCATGAAACGCTCGCGCTTGAAGCCGAGCGCATCGACCGTGGTCTTCTCGCGGATCGCGGTCAGCACATCTTGGAGCGGTCGGCGTTCAGGCGCATGATAGAGGATGTCGCCGCAGGCGACGGCTCGAACGCCGACATCGCGCGCGAGATCATCGAGCGCGCGAAGCCGCGCATGATCCCCGGGCCGCCGGCGCAGGCCGAGCGCGAGAAAGGCGCGGGGGCCGAAGGCCTCGCGTAGCTCTGCAAGGTCGAGTCTCGCGCGATCATCAGCGAGATCCGGAACGAGGATCGCGACGAGGCCGTCGGCCGAGGCCGCGACGTCGGGCCAGTCGAGCCAGCATTGGCCCTTGCCGCCACGCGCTTTGCCCAGTGACAGGAGCCGCGTCAGCCGCGACCAAGCTGGCCGATTGGTCGGATAGAGCAGGATTGCGCGGCCATCGCGGAGGTCGACGCGCGTCCCGGCGATCAGCCGGACACCCGTCGCCTCCTGCCCCGCGAGGCCACGCACCATGCCCGCAACGCTGCCCCGGTCGCAAAGGCCGAGGGCCGAATGGCCGAGGCCCGCGGCGGCCGCGAACAGCTCTTCCGGCGAAGACGCCCCACGCAGAAAGGAGAAATGGCTCGTCGCCTGAAGCTCGACATAAGTGGTCGGGGCGCCGGTCATCCGAAGACGCCGTGCATGTACCAGCTCAAATCGCCGGTCGCGTCCTCCTGCGCGTCGCCGCGGCGGAAGAGCCAGAAGCGCTCGCCCGTCTCCGCCTCGACCCGGAAATAGTCGCGCACCGCCCACATTTCGTTCGCGCGGCGCCACCATTCCCCATGGATGCGTTCGGGACCGTCGCCTGCGACCACGGCATAGCTCCGCCCGCGCCACGCGAAGCGGCGCGGCGGATGGTCTGGAAGCAATGCGACGACGCCCGAGAGCGCCTCGGGGCGGGCAAGCATCCGCGCGGGCCGCGGCCAGGCGGGCCAGCCCGCCGGCGCCGCGAGCGGCCCGGCGCGCGCGATCGCGCGCTCGGGCACGTCGCTCTCGACCGACCGCAGCCGGAACAGCGCCGCCTCGCCCGCGCGCCCCGCGAGCTGGTCAACGAGCGGCGCGATATCGCGCGCCCGCACCTCGTCACCGAGCGGCGCCGCGACGGCGAGCGCGCCAAGCGGCTCGACCGCGGTCGCCGCGAGCCGCATCGCCTCGATCCCGAGCCCCGGCTCGATCCGGTCGATCCGAAGCCGGAACAGGCGAACGAGATGCGCCGCGTCGCGCGTCGCGCGCGCGGTCCCGACGGCAATGCGCTGCTCGGCGGCGTCGACGCGTTCGCAGCATAGCAAGGCGCTGCGCAGCCCGAGCCCGCGGGAGCGTAAATCCGACACAAGATCGCCGACCAAATCGCCGATGACCTCTTCGATCGCCTCGGCGGTCCCGATCGGCTCGACCAGCCGGCGCTCGGCGACCGGCGTGTCGAAGGGAATGACCGGCACGATCGGTTCGGGCAAAAAACCCCGCGCCTGGTCGAGCCGCTCGACCGCAGCGCGCCCGAGGCGCCGCGCCAGCGGCCCGCGGGGCATCGGGTAGAGATCGGAAATCCGCTCGATCCCGAAGCGCGCGGCCGCGCCGAGCGCCTCCGGCGATAGCCGGAGCGCCGCCAGCGGCAGCGAAGCCAGCGCCTCTCCCTCCTTCCCTTCCGGCAACACCGTCGCCGCCTCGCGGCCGTAGCGCGCGAGCGCGTGCGCGGCGCCGGGCGTGCCCGCGATCGCGACACGCGCGGTGACGTCAAGACGCCGCAGGAAGGCGATGAGCCGCGCGGCAAAGCGGGCTTCGCCGCCGAAAAGATGCGCCGCGCCGCTGATATCGAGCCAGAGCCCGTCGTTCCCCGACACCGCGGCGGTCGGGGTCCAGTGTCGCGCCGCATGAAGCGCAAGGCGGTCGAGCCAGGCCGCATCGTCGCCGGGCGCCGCATCCATTACGTCGAGATCGGTCACCAGCGCCCGCGCATGCGCCGCCGCCATCCCCGGGGACAGGCCGAGTTCGAGCGCGAGCGGGCACGCGGCGGTAACGATGTCGCGCTGCCCGGACCGAAGGACGAGGATCGTCGGGCTGGCACCCCAATTCGGCAGAAGCGCAAGCGGAGCCGGTGCCCGAGGTGCGCTGTCGTCGCCGCGGACCGGGCGAAAGGCAGGCGCAGCCGCTTCGCTTCGGCGTGCGAGCTCGCGCATCGTCGGGCGCTGATGCGCCGGCAAGGCCGCAATCGCGGCCTCGCAATCGCCCGCGCCTTGCGCCCAGCGCGCGCCCGGGCGCCAGCCGCCGCCCCTGGGTACCGAGCAGGGTCCGGGATTGTCGTCGACGGGCGGCGGAAAGCGCGGTTCGAGCCGCGACGGTTCAGGCGGCGCGGTCGGCCGCGAGCCTGTCCGCTCGGCCCGGCGCAGCCGCTCGATCGGCAGCTGCGGCAGGAAGAGCGAGGCGACCCTGATCATCGCACGCCTCCATATCGAGAGAAAATGGCGGTCCGCCGCGCTGGCGGACGAGCTCGACCGACCAGCGCCCGCGCCCGACACCGGGCCCAGAGAGGCGCTGCGAGGCGAGCGAACCGATCCGCCAGCGCGTCATCGCGAGCGAGGGATCGGCGAGCGGACATTGGCCGTAGCGGCGATAGCGGCGGTAGAGCAGCATCGGCGTCGCGCCTTCGGACGCGGCAAGCTGCAGCCGCCGCGTCGCGGTCTGGTCGGCCGCCTTCACTTCGGCGACGACGCAGCCGAGCGCCCCGTCGCGCAGCGCATCCTCGCAAAGCGCGAGCAGTTCGCGGTCGTCTTTGCCCTGAGCATAGAGGATGCGCTCGGGTCCGAGTCCGGCTTGCTCGAGCCCCGGCGCATAGAGATCGAAGCGCGTCAGCGCCCAAAGGACCGAGAGGCCGGGCTCTGCGGCAAAGCGCGCGGCAATACCCGCAGTGAAGAGCGTCGCGGCGGCATCGTCGGCGAGGCTCGCCGAAGCTCCCGCGATCTCGTGGAGGCCCGCGCCGTCGAGCCCGCCGCCCGCCAGGGCTTCATCGAGCGGCGCCATGCCGAACGGCAGCGCCGGACCGCGCGCCGAGCGGACGTGCGCGATCGTCGCGCGAAGCGCGGCGAGCTGTTCGGCAGAAGGCCGGGACGGAGGAATTAGCGTGATGGTCATAGGGCAACATCGGTCTAAATGTTCCCTATATGTTCTTCCGAGTCATGCGCGCCGTCAAGCGCCGTTCCAAAAGACGCGGAAAACCGCGCGTAAATGACTAAACTGCGAGGCGCACCAACGTCTTCGGGCAGCGTTCCCCGCCGAACCAGCGATCGAGCGCGGCGGTAAACAGGCGGTTTTCGCTCACCGACTCGAAGAGGGTCAGCGACGAGCGCAATTTGACCGCGTCTACCTCGCCGAACACCGCGGCGGGATCGCTGCCCGGCAAATCCTGGAGCGCGCCCACGCATTCGACATAGCGCGCGCCCAGCAGCGGATGCGCAAGATAGGCCCTCGCCTCATCAGCCCCCGCCAACCCGTAGAGCTGAGCCATTGCGCTGCGCCCGAGCCCGGCGAGCTGCGGAAAGACGAACCACATCCAGTGCGTGCGCTTGCGCCCGCGCCGAATCTCGTCGAGCGCGCGGGGATAGATTTGCTCCTGCGCCGTCACGAACAGCTCGAGTCCATCCTCTTCGGTCATCATCACAACGCGAGCGCCCCCTGCGCCGGCGGTTTGCCATAGACTTGGGCAACCTCCAGAATTCCTGAAGGCAACCATTGCAGAACCGCCTCAGCGGGCGTGCGCGGATCGAGCCAAGCCGCCCATTTATCCCGCGGAAGCGGGATGATCTGACGGTGATGATAGGGTGCGATATCCGGGCCTGCGTCCATGGTGAGCAGGCTGAACGCCTCGCCCACATGGGCGTCGCGCCAGATGCCAGCCATGCAGAACCAGCGATGACCCTTCATCGTGAAGAGCCATTTATCGAGCCGTTTCTGTGTCTTGTCGGCTGGGTCTGTGAACTCGTAGAAACCATCGCACAGGACAAGGCAACGCTGCGCGGAGAGATCGCGGCCTTCCGACCGCACATTATAGACGGGCTTTCCCCCCTGCCCCGGCCAGCTCCATCGCCGGTTCACCAGCTCGCCGACGACATCGCCGTCGGCCGCCTTCACGATCGGGGCCATGTCGGTGATTCGCACATCCTCGCGCGCCGGTACGTTCGGCGCGCCTTCGGGCATCCTGATCTTGATCTGGAGGTCGTCGAAGTCTTCCATGATCGAAGCAACGTCGACTTCCAGCCTGTAATCATTGCACATTCGCGACACGCCCCTGATGCTTGCGACTCAAGTCCGTTCCCATTATGTTCTACACAATGAGCACGGCGCCAACCCCCTTTGATCCCGATGCCCCGGACGGAGGTCGCCGCGCGCTCATAAGACGCAATCCCGAAGATGAAAGCGAGTTAGAAATGGTCGAGGCAGTCTGGGGCAGCGATCCCAGATTCAGCGACGGCATAAACTATCGCTTCGTTCGGTCGGAAGGCCACGCCTTCCCGAAGCGCCGCTGTCTGATCCCGGCGTCCGAGTTCCGAATGGGCACCGGCGATCATCGCTACCGTGTGACGCTCGACAGCGGCAATTTCTTCTATCTCGCCGCAGTCTGGGATCCGCCGTTCGCCGACTGGCCGCTCTCCTACCGCATCATCACCATGCCCGCGGGCGCCGACGTCATCCCCTACCAGTCGCGGCACGGAGTGATCGTCGAACGCCGCAACGTCATGCACTGGCTTGACGGCACGCTGCCCAACGAAATCCTGTTCGAGGAACCGCCGCGCCACCGATTTTACGTCGAAGCCCTGCACAGCCAGGCCGACCTCCCGTTGTGACGAATGCCGCCGCACGCGCGCCGCAGGGCGCGCGCCAACCCGACCTGTTCGCCCCAGCACCTTCCCTCCTTCCCGGCCTCGTCCTGTCGGACGATGTCGTCACGGCCGCCGGAGAAAGCGCGTTGATCGGCCAAATCGAGGCAGCGCAGCTCACCCCCTTTCGGTTCCAGCAATGGGAAGGCAAGCGGCTCACGCGATCCTTTGGCTGGACTTATGATTTTCAGAGCGGACGCTTTGCGCCCGGCGATCCGATACCGGGATGGTTATCGCCGCTCGGTGAGAAGGCGGCCGACTTTGCCGGGATAGATCCCAAGGCGATCGAACAGGTCCTGCTCATCGAATATGGCGTCGGCGCCGCGATCGGCTGGCACAAGGACAGGCCGGTTTTCGGCCATGTGATCGGCGTTTCGCTGGGTGCCCCGGCTTCGATGCGTTTTCGTCGCCGCGAAGCCGGCGGCTTCAGGCGCGCCGTTGCCGAGCTTGCCCCTCGATCGATTTACCATATGCACGGCGAAGCCCGCGACGCATGGGAGCATAGCATCGCGCGGATGGCGGCACCGCGCTGGTCCATCACCTTCCGGACGTTGCGCTGACGAAAAAGACACGGAGCAACCCGAGCGCGGAACCATCGGCCCACGGGCGCGTTACAATAGCCTGTCCAGACGAAAGAATGGCAGAATTTGATCGGCATCTTCGGATGCGATCTAGGGAAGCCCCGCTACAGAAATGTAGCGGGGCTTACGCTTTTCACATCCCCGACATCGCAATTACCGGCCCGAAGGGCCCCAAAGAATCGCACTCTTGGCGAGCCCGCCGCGGGGCGGCGTGCGATGCGGGCCAAGGGCCTAGCCGCCGCCCCGCAAGGAAAGCGAGCCCAAGTGTGCTCGCGCGGCCCAATCATCAGCGCGGCCCCGGGCGGCGCCTGCCGCCGCCCGAGCACGCCCATCAGCCGCCGCGCTCGACGGGTCGGGCAAAGAAATGTCTGCAAAAAAACGCCCGTCCAATCGAGATCGGACGGGCGCAAGATGAAGAATTCCGTCCTCATGGGAGGAAGAGCTCTTCTGGGTCGCGCCGCCCACCTAGAATGAGGCAATGGCGAGCGATTGGATAGAAACGCCAAAAATGACGCAGACTGCCCAGCTGCTCTGCGCCCATCGAGATCAACATTAAACAGTCAGAGTAGCTTGCAAAATGCGAGGGCTGTATTATTGAAACAACACCCGTATTTCAGGAGCAATGCCATGATCGATCGCCGCGAGATGTTGAAGCTCGGCGCAATGTTGGGAGCCGGAAGCGCACTTGCAGGATGCGCGGCCACCAAAATTGCCACACGCCCGGCTAGGGCGCTCGATTGGTCGACCTATTCTCCGGAGGCCGCCGGCATGACGCGCAGCGGCGTCGAAGCCATCCGCACGGCGATTGCGACGCATATCGAAGGGAATGAGCTCACCGGCGCGGTCACGGCGGTCGCGCGGCACGGCAAGCTCGGCTGGTACGAAGCTCAGGGCCTGCGTGACGTGCCGGCGAAAACACCGCTTCGCAAGGACGATATCTTCCGCCTCGCATCGAGCAGCAAGCCGGTGACCGCGGTTTCCATCCTCATTCTCCAGGACGCAGGCAAATTGTCGATCGACGACAAGGTGAGCCGCTTCCTGCCGAGCTTCGCCAATCCGAAAGTCGCCTATCTCCCGCCCGAACTGGAAATGGAGCGCTTCAACTTCGCCAAGCGCGAAGCGCTGAAGTCGCAGGTAAAAATCATCCCGGCGGAGCGTGAGCTGACGCTCAAGGATCTTCTGACGCATACGGGCGGCCTCGGCAGCGTACTCGGCATGGGCGGCCCCTCCCCGGCCATTTCCAGGGAAAAAACGCTCGCCGACCGCATCCCGCTGCTCGGCGAGTCCGTGCTCGACTTTCAGCCGGGAACGCACTGGTCCTACTCACCGCTCGATGCGTTCGACGTGCTCGCGCATATTGTCGAGATCGTCTCGGACATGCCGATCGACATGTTCATGCGCTCGCGCATTTTCGAGCCGCTCGAGATGGTCGACACGACCTTCCATCTCACACCGGAACAGCAGCCGCGCCTGGTGCCGCTCTACAAGCGCGAGGGAGACGCCTGGAAGATCAGCCCGGACCTCCTCGGCGCCGGCGATCCGGCGATGAAATATCTCTGCGGTGCCGGCGGGCTCGTCGGGACGGCGCGCGACTATATGCAGTTCCAGGCGATGCTGCTCAATCGCGGCGAGCTCGGCGGCCGGCGTATCCTCAGCGATGGGGCGGTCGCGCAAATGTCGACCAATCATGTCGGCAACCTGTTCGAGAAAATGCCGCTCATGGGCCGCAAAGGCTGGGGCTTCGGTCTCTCCGTCGGGGTCATGGTGGACCCGGTTGCCGCCAATTCCGCGCGCAAGGCGGGCGCCTTCGGCTGGGACGGCGCTCACGGCACCGACGGCTGGGTCGATCCGCAGCAAGGACTCGCGGCGGTCTATTTCGTGCAGCAATCGACGAAGCCGCCGCTCCACGCCTTTGAAAAGGCGATCGCCGCAGCCATCGCCGCCTGATCGAGGACCACCGGTCGTATCGAGCGGCGGCGATGCCGCGGCTCAGTCGTGCACCCCGGCCTCGAGCGCTTTCGTATCGCGCAGCCCGGCGTGTGCCAGCCGGAGCAGATGGCGTCCCGAACCGAGCTCACGCATCGTCTCGCCGTCCGAAAGCGCAAAATCGACCGGCGCGCGGAACTGCGCGGTCGCACCTGGCGGGACGACGAGTTCGGCGACAAGGGCGTCCTTGTCGCGTTGCCAGCAGATCGCAGCCTCGCCATAGCCGGTCGTCAGCGAGGCGCTCGCCCAGTCGAGATTGCCACCGGGTTCGGGGGCGAAGATGATGTGGCCGAAGCCGGGTTTGGCGGGATCCGGCGAAATCCCCGCAACATGCTGGTAGAGCCAGGCCGAAACGGCGCCATAGGCATAATGGTTGA
Organism: Sphingopyxis sp. 550B; assembly: GCF_057401805.1. Lineage (NCBI taxonomy): Bacteria > Pseudomonadati > Pseudomonadota > Alphaproteobacteria > Sphingomonadales > Sphingopyxidaceae > Sphingopyxis > Sphingopyxis sp. 550B. The sequence goes on from NZ_CM171610.1 coordinate 3,130,797, forward strand.
AGGAGATCATCGAATTGGCCTCCTCGGTCTCCATTTCGCCCGCATGAAGGCTGCCGTCGGCGCCGACCGCATCCCAGCGCTCCCACATGGTCGTTGCGCCGCGCTCGACCTGATAGAGCCAGCCGGGACAATCGCGGTTGAGGAGCAGCCGGTAGGCCGCCGCGGTCTGGCCGGTCCGGCTGAGCGCAGGAAGAATGAGCGGAGTGCCGAGAAAACCCGTCGCGATGCGGCCGCCACCGCGCTCGACGAGCCCCGCGAGACGCGTGCCGACAGCGCCCTGTTCCGAAGCTGGCGCGATTTCGAACATGATCGCGATCGCACAGCCGGCCTGGGTGGTCATCGCCGCGTCACGCCAGCGCGCCCAGGCGGCGGCCGCGACGCGCTGCGAGAGCAGCGCATATCGCTCGGCGTCCGCATCGTGGCCGAGCAGCGCCGCCGCGTCGGCGAGACGCGCCGCGCTGTACGACAGATAAGCGGTCGCGATATATTCGCGGTCGGTCGTCGCCATGTGCGGCTGGCCCGGCGGTGCGCCGGGATCGAGCCAATCACCGAGGTGAAAATCGCCCGTCCAGAGACTGTCGGCATCGAGGCGCGAGGCGCCATAATCGACCCAGGCGCACATGCTCGCATATTGCCGCTCGAAAATTCCGACGTCCCCATATACCTTGTACAGTGTCCAGGGGACGAGCGTCGCCGCATCGCCCCAGCCGACCCCGCCATATTCGAACTTGTGGCCGCGAATGATATTGGGCGCGGTTGAGGGGATATTGCCGTCGGCGCGCTGTTCGCTCGCAAGATCGACAAGCCAGCTTGCAAGAAAGCTGCGCGCATCGGCATTGAGGCAGGCGGTTTCGCTGAAGACCTGGATATCGCCCGTCCATCCGAGCCGCTCGTCGCGCTGGGGGCAATCGGTCGGAAGCGCGATGAAATTGCCCTTTTGCGACCGCACGCTGTTCTCGAACAAACGGTTCACATCGGCGTTCGAACAAGCGAAGCGGCCCGAATAGTCGAGGTCCGAACCGATCTGAACGATCTCGACTCCTTCGATCTCGACACCGTCGTCGCAGAGGATCTCGGCATAGCGAAAGCCGTGAAAAGTGAATGGAGGCTCGAGTGGCTCGCACCCGCCATCGCCGCGCAGGATATAATTGTCCGTAGCGCGCGCATTGCGAAGCGGCGCGAGGTGGAGCGCACCGTCGGCCTCGAGCATCTCGGCATGGCGCACCTGCAGCGCGGCGCCGCGCGGCCCGCGCGCGCGGATATGGAGATAACCTGCGATATTCTGACCGGCATCGATGCGGATCGGGCCCGGCAGGCGCTCGATGGCCGCCGGTTCGAAACGATCGAGGATGCGGATCGCCGGCATGGCGCGCTGCTCGAGCCCGCGCGGCAGGTCGAGGGTCAGCACCTCCTCCCAGCCGTCGTCGTCGAAACCGACCTTATCCCAGCCCTCGGGCTCGGCGCGCCGGTCGATATCGACCCCGTCGTAAAGCTCGGCCATCTGCGCCGCGCCATATCCGCTGCGCCACGACGGATCGGTCGCGATGACCTGCCGCTCGCCCGCGCGCGTGACGACCTCGAGCTGCGCGACGAGTGCGGTCGTGTCGCCATAATGGCCGCGCTCGCCGAGCCAGCCGAGTTCGCCGCGCCACCAGCCGTCGGAGACTTCGGCCGCGATGCAGTTACGGCCGGCGCGCAGCAGCGGAAGAATGTCATAAGCCGAGAAGAGCGTGCGGTGGCGATAGTCGGTCCAGCCCGGTTCGAGCAGATCGCCGCTGACCGGCGCGCCGTTGATGCGCATCCGGTAGACGCCGAGCGCCGCGACATAGACGCGCGCCGAGACGCAATCTTCGACATCGAACTCGCGCCTCAGAAGGAAAGGCGGCGACGGCTCGAGGCGGCCCCTATTACTCCGCGGCGAGATGGCATTCGCGGTCCAGTCCGATTGTTCGAAAAGACCGCCTTCAATGACGGACGCATCGCTCCAGCAGGTCCAGCCGCAATCGGTCCGTACCCGCACGCGCCACCATTTGCGTTCGCGACTGTCGAGCGGCGCGGCCGGCCAGGGCGCAAAAAGCGGACAGTCGCATTCGACGATCCCCGACCGTGCAACGCGGGTCTCGAAACGCGGATCGCTGGCCGTTTCGATCTCATATGCGAACTGCTGGACGCCGGGCCGCGATGTCTCGAGCCGCCAAGACAGGCGGGGCAACGGCATGGCGGTGGATATGAGTCCGGAATCATCCTCGGTCCGCAGACCTACAACAAGGACCGCGTCGTCATATTCCGCTCCTGATGTGGGGGCGCCGGCGCTCATCGTGCCGCACCGTGACGCGGGTGGAAAGCTATAAGCGCGAACCGGCGAAGCCGAAGTTTCGCTTGCACGCCACTTTCGAGGATTTCGCTGAAATTCAGAACCATTCGATATTCCATCTGCGACGCGCATCGCGAACGCAGTTCGCGCCACGAACAAATGGCCTCCCCAGATAGGGGAGGCCATTCCCCCTTTTCTCGATGGGTCCCGGTGCCGCCCGCCTGCCGGGCGGACCGCACCGACGCCAAATCAGAATTTCGTGCGCAAGCCGAACTGGACCAGGCGCCCCAGCGTCGATCCGTTGGTAAAGCCGGTACCTGAATTGTAAAATGGCGGATCCTCGTTGAACAGGTTGGTGATGTTCACCGACAGATGGGTTTCGTTCGTACCGAGGATCGGTGGCAGTTTGTAATCAAAGTAGAGATCGACCGTGGTGAACGAACCGACATCGTTTTGGGCCAACGGAAACGGATTGGCCGGGTTCGCCGCGATCACAGGATCGAGATCATATCCGCTCCGGTGATTGAGAGCTGCATTGGCATTGAGGTTGCCGATCTGGGCGCCCAGCGTCGCGGTCGCGAGAAAGCGTGTGGCGCCCGGCGAGTCGAGTGTCTCGATGAACATCGCACCGGGCACGATCGATTGATCGCGGTTGAGCGTGTAGGTTCCTGCAATGCGACCGTAAACGGTCCCGAAGCCGACCTGCCGATCATATCCCAGATTGAAATCGATGCCGTCTGTCTTGATCTCGCCGGTATTCTGCAAGCGCAGGTCGATGATCGCCGTCGTCGGAGAAAAAGCACAGGTCAGCGCCACGGGGATGGTCTGGGGGAATAGTTCCAGTCCGCCCAATTCGGCAGCCGCCTCGGCGCACGGAACATTGTCGCGCCAGAAAGGTTCGAGTTCGGGTCCGAAGCGACCGGCAACCGCCGCGATCACGTCCTTGATGTGGATGTTATAATAGGTCGCGCTCATCGTGAGCCCCGGCGCAGCCGAGGGCTGGATATCGACACCCAGCGACCAGGTCGTCGCCTTTTGCGGCCGCATGTCGTCGCCGCTATTGCCGGCCCGGACGATCGCCCAGGGCGCCGACTGTCCGAAGGCGAAGACGCTCGAGAAGAAGCCGCCCGCGACATCGCGGCCGGACTTGTCGACGAGGCTCGGCGCGTTGAAGGACTTGCCCCAGTTTGCGCGGAGCTTGAGACCATCGACCGGCACATAGGTCAGACCCAGCTTGGGATTGAAGGTATCGCCGAAATCGGAATAATCGTCGTAGCGCGCCGATGCCGAAAGGGTGAGCGACTGCAGACCGCCACGCGCATTGTCCGCGCCGAAGATCGGCACCGCGAGTTCGGCAAATGCCGACTTCACATTGCGGCGCGCCTTGTTGATCGGGATCGTATTTTCCGCGCCATAGGCCGAAAGGCCGCTCTGAATCCGCGTCGACTCCCGGCTATACTCGGCGCCGATCGCAATGCGCACGTCGCCGCCCGGCAGCTTTGCGAGCGGCCCGTCGGCGATGAGCCGGAAGTTGGTGAGGTCCTGCTTCGCCTGGGCCAGATTGTGCCGCACGAAAGATGCAAGCGACGACTGCGGCGTAGCCGCGAGATCATAGGGATTGACGACGGTTTCTGCCGCCGTCGCGTCGAAGGTCGTGGCGTCTTCCCTCGTATCGCTCCAGCCAAGATTGGCCATGGCGCGCAGTTGCCAATCCCCGCCGACCTGTGCGGTTAGCGTCGGGGTGATTCCATAGGAGGTCAGGCTATTATAATGGTTGAGGTCGAGCAACGAGCTGAAGTTCGTGGCCAGCGACTGGCTTGCCTCGCCCGCGATCGGATCGAAAAACGGATTTGCCGCAGTGACGTTCAGCGAGGCCGTGCCGAGTCCTTCGTTCGTCAAAAGCTCGCGCCGAGCCCAATAGCCCTTGACGTCCACCGTTACAGCGCTGCCGATATCCTGACTGATGCTGGCGAAGATATTGTGCCGCACCGTCTTGGGCCAGAAGCTTTGCGGATCGGTGACGTCACAGCTGGAGATGGTGCCCGGCGTCAGATTATCGGGGTCGGAGCCCGTGATTTCGTAGCTCGTGCCATTCGCGAAGATCGTTCCCGCATTGCAGAAGCCGCCATTGGGGGTCGTTTGCTGCATGAAGTCGCGGTCGCGGCCATAGAGCGCATTATTATATGCCCAAGCGTAGGAGACATAGGCCGAGCCGCTACCCCAGTCCTTGCCTGCAGTGACATTGACGTCAGTGGTGCGATAATCATCGGCAAAGCCGGTACGGGCGTTCACTTCGAAGCCGTCGAAGGATTTGCGCGAGATATAGTTGATGACGCCGCCGACCGCGTCAGAACCGTAGATCGACGACCCGCCGTCAGGAACTACGTCGACCCGCTGGAGGACGCCCGGGGGAATCACGTCGGGATCGGGTGTCGTCTGCAGCACGCCCGCGCCGACGACGCGGTGACCGTCAACGAGCACCAGCGTGGTGGTGCCGCCCCCAGCGCCAAGATTACGGATGTTGGGCCGGATGACCGCAAGGCCGGCGTTCAGCCCCTTGGTCGGCGTTTGGAGAAATGCGCTCGAGACCTGCGGAATCCGCGTCAGAATTTCATTTGCGCTCTTGCCCGGCGATGCGACGATATCCTCGCGCGACATCGTCACCACATTGGTACCGACAGGCGCAATTCCGCGCAGCTGGGTACCGGTGACGATGATTTCCTGATCACTCGGCGCCTCGTCGGCTGCCGCCGCATCGTCGGACACGTCTTGCGCCTGGGCCGCCGCTGCGTGCAGCATCATCGAGCTCGCGGCAATACCGCCAAGCAAGCGGATGGTCATCGCGGCGAATCGCGAGCGAACGGGCCGGACGTCCAGAGACGCGGCGCCGGCAGTGTCGATAATATCGGTCATAATCCCTCCCGGAAACTCTTCTTCTCTTCTTCAGGCGGTGCGTGCCTGCGAGCACGCTGGCCCCATCCGTCCGCAGAGCTGACGAGGGGCTAGCCTTGCATCGACAATGACCGCTGATCGGGCACGACCGCTACAAGCGTTTTGCAGGAAGACTTGACCGGTTTTTCCAAGCTTCCGGACAGCCGCCTTGCGCCGTCCACCTAGGACAACAGGGGCGCAGCCGCAATAGCTTACAGTCAGTTGTGATTTTTTTTGACAGAAAGGCCGACGTCGATCATTATGCCCGAAACGGTCGGCGCGGTGCGTTTGCGGACAGGCAAACGCGATCCGACAGCCGGCGATGACGGGAGGGAGAGTGCCGACCCGGGCCGGTTCGCGCCGGATCGCGGATCGCGCGCGACCTTTCGCCATCATGCCGGGACGCATGGATGGGACAAGCGCGATGAAGACCCCTCAGTTCGAACATGTGCCAGCGGACGGCGGCAGCCCGTTTCGCTATATGCACAAGCGCTCCGAAGATCTCGCGCGCGAGCATGCCTGGCATTTTCATCCCGAATATGAGCTGAGCTGGGTGATGAGCAGCCACGGGACGCGCTACGTCGGCGACTATATCCAGCCCTATGGCCCGGACGAGCTCGTCCTTTACGGCCCCAATCTTCCCCATTGCTCGCGCAACAATGTCGGCGCGGGCGAGATGGTCGAACATGTGACGATCCAGTTCGATCCCGACTGCATGGGGGGCGATTTCTTCGAGATTCCCGAGGCCTCGTCGCTGAAGCGCATGCTCTGCGAAGCGAAGGGCGCGCTGATGTTCGAGGCGGCGGCGCTCGAATGCGTCGGCCCGATGCTCCTGGAACTCGGGCAGGTGTCGGGGCTCACCCAGCTCCTGCGGCTCATGGAGATACTCGACCGGCTGAGCGGCTTCGAGCGGCGCATCCTCACGACCTCGGCCTATCGCAACGACGTCGTCGTCGACCGCCGGCTCGTCGGCCGCCTCAATGAGGTGGAGCGTTATATCGACGAACGGTTCCGCGGCACGATCTGCCAGGCCGAGATCGCGCGCAAACTCGGCATGAGCGCTCCCGCGTTCAGCAAGTTCGTTCGAGCCGCGACCGGCAATACGTTCATGGGCCTCGTCAAGCTTGCGCGGATCAACGAGGCCTGCCGCCAGCTCGCATATGGCGACGAGCGGATCACCGATGTCGCGCTCGACTGCGGCTATCAGCACACCTCGCATTTCGATCGCCATTTCATGGCGTTGAAGGGCATCTCTCCCAGCGATTATCGCCGCCGGATGCAGATGCTCGAAACCGAGACCGAAGCGGCGGCCTGAGCCGCCGTCAGCGCCCCTCGAGCTGCACCGTCGCGGCGAGCCCGCCGGGCGCCGCCGAAGGCGCCGCGTGCACCGACCAGGTGCCGGCGGCGCGTGTCCAGCCTGAAGCACCCCAGATGCCGAGAATGCGCGGATCGGCGCTAATCGTGACGCGGCGTGTTTCGCCGGGCGCAAGCTTGACGCGCGCCCAGCCGACGAGCCGGTGGGTGCGCCCGGGCGGCGCGACATAAAGCTGCGCCACCTCGACGCCCTCGCGCTCGCCGCTGTTGGTGATCGAGAAGCTCGCCGAGAGCGATTTCCCGCCGGTAGCGGCAAGGTCGGAATAGCGAAAACTGGTGTAGGTAAGCCCGTGCCCGAAAGCGAAAAGCGGCGCGGCGCCGCGGCGCTCGAACCAGCGATAACCGACGTCGCTGCCTTCGGTGTCATAGTCGAGCGTGAAGGGTTCGACCTCGGTGTCGAGCATGGTCCGGATCGGCGCCCAGCCGGGAAGCCTGGGGCGCGGAAGCTGCGCCTCGCTTACGGGATAGGTGATGGGAAGGCGCCCCGAGGGCGCCGCCTTGCCGGTGAGCAGCGCCGCAATCGCCTCGCCGCCGCGCTGCCCGGGATACCAGGCCTGAAGGACCGATCCCACCTTGCCGAGCCACGGCATCGCCACGGGATTGCCGGTCTCGAGCACCACGGCCGAGGGACGCCCCGCCCCCGCCACCGCCGCGATCAGCTCGTCCTGCTTTCCGGAAAGCGATATATTCTCGCGGTCGCCGCCTTCGGTCTGGACGCTGGTGGCGAAGATGATGGCGGCGTCGGCGCGGCGCGCCGCGGCGGCGGCGCGCGCGGGGTCGCTGCCGTCGTCGTAGAGGATTTCGAGATCGGGCCGGAGCGCCTTCAGCGCCGCCATTGGCGACGATGGCACATAGGCGGGCATGAAAAGGTCCATCATCGATTTCAGCGGCGCCTCATATTGGATGCCGCCATAGGGATTGACCTGCGCCGACCCCCCGCCGAGGACGACCCATTTGTCGGCATGACCGCCGACGAGGAGGAGTTTCTTCACCGAGCCGCCGAGCGGCAGCAGGCCGTCGTTCTTGAGGAGGACGGCGCCTTCCTCGGCGACGCGCTGCGCGAGCGCGGCATGGGCCGCGACATCGACCGCGCCGCCGCGCCGCGCCGGCTTGTCGAGCGCGCCGACCGCGACGAGCGAGCGGACAACGCGAAAGGCCATGTCGCGCACGCGCTCGCGCGGCACCTCGCCCGAGGCGACGGCGGCGGGGAGCTTGTCGAAGAAGCTCGGCTCCTGCGGCGACTGCTGGTCGAGGCCCGCGAGCGCCGCGCCCATCGTCTTGACCGCGCTCCAGTCGGACATGACCCAGCCGCGATACTGCCAGTCGCCTTTCAGAACCTTGTTCAGGAGATAATCGCTCTCGCAGGCATGGTCGCCGCGGATCCGGTTATAGGCGCACATGACCGCGCCGGGGCGGCCTTCCTCGATCGCGATCTGGAAGGCGAGAAGGTCGGATTCGCGCGCCGCGGCTTCGGATATCTTGACGTCGAGCACCGCGCGCCCCGATTCCTGGTCGTTGAGCGCGAAATGCTTGACGGTCGAGACGACGCTATGATCCTGGATCCCCGCAACGCTCGCGCCGACGATGCGGCCCGCAAGCAGCGGATCCTCGCCCGCATATTCGAAATTGCGTCCCCCGCGCGGATCGCGCGCGAGATTGAGCCCGCCGGCGAGCTGGACGTTGAACCCCTTGGCATGGGCCTCGGCGCCGATGACCGATCCGAATGCGCGCGCGAGCTCGACGTCGAAGGTCGAGGCGAGTGCGAGCGTCGAGGGCAAGGCGGTCGCCTCGTCGCCGCGGCGAAGCGCGCCGCCCTGGTTGCTGATGCCGAGCCCGGCGTCGGTGATCTGGAGGTCGGGGATGCCGAGGCGCGGGATGCCGGGGATGAAGCCCGCCGAGCCGATCGCCCCGGGCGGCTTGGGCCGGCGCATGGCGGCTGGAATGAGCTCCTCCTTGCCGCCATTGGCCACCGCAAAAGTGTCGAGGGTGCGAAGGAGCTGGACCTGCTCGGCGAGCGACATCGCGTCGACAAGGCGCGACGCGCGCGCATCGATCGCCGCCTCGGCGGCCGATGATGCCCCGCCAGCCGCAGCGGGCGCGCCGCCGGAAGCGGCCTGTACCGCGCAGCCCGCCAGAGCAAAGGCACCGACCGATGCCAGCAAGATCATCCTGTTCACGTCAACTCTCCCGTGCCGGATGCCGCTCACAGGGCGCAGCGATCCGGCTATCGGAGGCAAGAATAGGACCCACCACCCGAAACGAAATAACGCTTTTGCCGGAGAAGCGGACATTCTTGCCCGCCAACGGGTCAGTCGGAAAGCCCCAGCGCGGCGCGAATGACGGCGAGCGCGCGCTCAAGTTCTTCGGAGCGATAGCCGCCCTCCTCCGCGCCGCGGTCGAACAGGCCGCGTTCATCGTCGATCGCAACGAGGATCTGGAGCGCCGCGAAGAGCTCGGCCGCGCCCGGCGCCCCGGCCATGTCAGCCCGCCGCGCGTGCGGTCGCGGCGAGCGCGTCGATACGCTCGCGGCAGATGGTTTCGACGAGGCCGGCGAGCACCGCGACGCGCGAGCCGAGCCAGGACAGTTCCTCGGCTGAGATGCTGTAATGCTTGGAATAGCGCGCCTTCACATAGGCGTCCTTCAGCTTCTCGAAGCGCGCGCGGTCGGCTTTCGCCTCGCGCGGCCAGGCCGCAAGCAGGCGCGCATCGATGCGCTCGGCCTGCGTGCGCAGAAAGGCCAGATTGTGCACATGCGGCGTGTAGAAGGTGCAGACCAGCAATGCGCAGTGATAGAGCCGTTCCGCTGACTGATGGAGCAAGAATGCAGCGTCCTTCAGTCTTCCTTCGCTTTGGCTAAACTTGGCTGTCTTTAACATCCCGGTAGCGGCTGGCATCCACTCTTCGAAATACTCTTCAGCCATGATCAATGCCGCATGCGGCGTCTTCGGCTGCGGCTCCGGAAGATCGTCATCGACCGACTGGTAAAGCGCGATCCCGTCGCCTGCGACATCCATGAAGAAATAGCGGCCCTCCGCTAGGCCCGCATTCACCTCGTCGACGCTATGAACGATGAAGTTCACCGGCGTGCGGATCGCCTTCGAGACGCCGAATTCGCGGATCAGCCGGTCGTCGAGCTTCGACCAATATTCGATGCGATCGGTGAGCCGCTTGTCGTTGACGATGATCAGCAGGTCGTAATCGGACTGATAGCCCTTCGCCGTGTGGGGTTCGTCAACCCAGCCGCCGCGGGCATAGCTGCCGTAGAGGATGATCTTCTCGATGCGCCCCTTGCGCTTCCAGTTCTGGGTCGCAATCGCGAGCGCATCGTCGAATTCCTCGAAGATGATCGCCACGACGCGTTCGAGTTCGCGCTGTTTTACAGGGGGGAGATGGTCGACGCTGCTTCGCATATCAGATCACCCTAACAAGGTGGCGCAGGCCTTGCACCCGGATTGTCGCCGATCCGGATGCAATGGGTGAGAATGAGACAGGGACGCCACCCATCAGTCCATCGGATTCCAGAGGATCGCATAGCAGTCGTCATTGCCCTGCCCCGCCGCGCGCCCGAGGTTTGCATAAAGGCGGCGCTGGCCGAACTCGGGCGCTTCAAGAGCGAGCGAGACATAGGCTTCGCCCGAAGTCCTCCCGACGCGGATCCATCCTGCGCCGATATCGACGTCGTCGGACCAGATGCGATAGTCGGGCTGAATATCCCTGCCCTTGCTGCGATTGGGGCGGATTTCGATCCGCGCCCGGATCGACAGAGTGCGTATCTCGCCGACGAAGCCCTTGTCGATCGTTCCGCTGACCATCCCGATGGCGCCCATGATGCGTCTCCTTGCCGTGCGGGCCGCTCCCGCGCCGACAGTCAGGCGCGGCGCCTCAGGCGCGCGCGCACCGAAGGCCGCAGCGAAGCGAAGGATGGGCGCAGCCCATTGCGGGCGCGCAGCGCCGTGCCAGGACCAAGGCCGGGAGCTTGGTCCGCATGGGATGCACAACGGGGTGGCAACGAGAATACTGCGGCAACGGGCGGAGCGGAATGGCTGCATTTCAGCCGAAAGTTCATCGCTAAATCTGGCCGCTTGCTGACTGGCAGCTTTCAAACCCGAATCGGGATAACCAGACACCCAATCGGGGTGCGTTCCGCCAGATAAGCTCTATGGTTGCGGAGAGTCGCAGTGATGCTGGTACAGATATATTCAAGTCCAACCGCTGATCGACTAGTCAGGCGAAGGGCACCGCGTTATGCCCCATCGTTCATCGGGGTCAAACGCTGGCGCCGTGAAGGCCAATTCACTTACACGAGGCGGATGCGCGGCAAATACCCGCTGACGACGTCTCTCAGCTTCGAGTTTTATGCATGGCAATTGGCATTCTTCCACTTTTCAACGCCAAAGTGCTCAAAAACCTGATTAAGGCCGAACAAAAAAAGTGTAGTTCTCCGCCTCCAACCGCACGTCAGCGCATTTTGTTTTGGATCGATCAACTCGAACGCGGCGTCCTGCACCGGGTGACTGAAAGCACGGCTGAACAAACATTCAACAACGAGATTTTCGGGACGGTGTTGGGTTATCAGCAAATCGGCCAAGCGGTTGAGTGCACGCTCTTGCCGAAGCGTACTGGCCAAAACACCAAACATACGCCGGATTTCGTCCTTGGCCGGTTCGACCTCACTGCCGGCATCGAGGCATGGTCCGCGGTCGGTGAAATAAAGAGCGCCGCATGTGACCTCGATCAGCCCCAGATCTCCCGGAAAAACAAAGAGACGCCGGTTGAGCAGGGATTTCGCTACGCCATCAATGGTCGCCCGGGTGTTGAATGGATCATCGTTTCAAATTTTCAAGAAGTTAGACTCTATCGAAACGGCTTCGCAAACGCGTGCCATCGCTGGGAAATGGCCGATCTGAGGGACGAGAGCCGATTTCTGGAATTTTACCTGCTGTTGCGTCCCCAAGGATTGCTCAGCATCGGCGGACCAGGGCTCGCCAATCGAGCCTACGCCGCTTCAATCGCGGCCGGCAAAGACCTAACCGAAGGCTTTTACGGATTATACCGGCATGTCCAAACTGAACTCGTAGCCCACCTCCTAACCGAACCTGCTTCGCAAGCGCTGAGCCTCAAGCAAATATATGGCAAAGCCCACAAGCTTCTCAACCGAACTCTATTTGTTGCGTTTTGCGAGGACCATCCCGCGGCTCTTCTTCCGCGCGGCACCCTTCGCACAACGCTTGATCGTGCACGTGCAGCTGGTGCGCCTTACAGCTACTGGTCGGACTTTAAAGCGTTGTTCGAAGCGCTAAACTTGGGCCAGGCAATCGACGGCGTTGCATACAATGCCTTCAACGGCGGTCTTTTTTCCGATGATCCGTATTTCAGCGCCGTCCAATTACCCAATAGCCTCTTTGAAAAGCGCTTTCAGACCGGAAAGGGGCGCAAGCTATCGAACGAAATTACCGGCATCTTCGGCTTTGAGACCTATGATTTCGCCGACGATCTGAACGCCCAAGCGCTCGGTGCGATATTCGAGCAAAGCCTCAAAGATCTTCCTGAAGGTGAAGCCGCGGTGCGCGGCGCCGGCCACGTCGAAGTTTCAAGCCAAGAAGTCAGCGGCGTCTATTATACTCCACGGGAGATCACGTATTATTTGGTGCATCGCGCGCTCGAAGAACATTTCGCCGCGGTGTGGGAGGAAGTAGAAACAGAGCTCAAGGACCAGATTGCTGCTGACCCCCGACGTTCTCGCCGTCCGTTGACCGCGAAGGAAGAGGAAATAGCTCGCTTCCGCTTATATGCCGACAAGGTTTCCTCTTCGCGCATTATCGACCCAGCCTGTGGCTCGGGTGCCTTTCTAGTGGAGGGCCTCAGTCAATTGCATTATGAGTACGAACGCGTGAACCGGACACTTGCCGGCTTGCTTGGAACACCTAATCAGCTTTCCACTTCTGACCTCGATCGCAGGATATTACAAACTAATCTGTTTGGGCGCGATATCTTGCCCGAATCTGTTGAAATCTCTCGCCTTAGTATCTGGCTCCAAACGGCAAGACCTGGCGAACGCCTCGAAACACTCGACAGCACGATCACAAGTGGCGACACGCTACGTGCGCGGGACGAGGCGTACTATGATGTAGTAATCGGCAACCCCCCTTGGGGCGCCGAGTTAGACGGTTGGACCGAGGAGGAGGTCCGCGCGCGCTTTCCCGAAAGCGGGAGCGAGCGCGACACCTACGCGCTATTCTGCATTCGCGCTTGGGAGATGCTGAGTCCCGGCGGCATTCTGGCGTACATCATTCCAAATAGTTGGCTCACCGTCCGCGGCTATGCCGGCTTCCGGCGCTGGCTTATCGAAGCATTCGAGATTCTCGAGATTACGAACGTTTGGAAAATCTTCCGTGATGTCAATCACGACGCTTGCCTGCTCGTCGCTCGAAAACGGCCAATAGGTGCACGCAGTTCTGGGCAACGCGAGCTGAATATAAAGGCCCTGCATCGTGGCAAATCTGAAGCCAGCAAACTTGCCGATTTGCAGACGCAGACTTGGTGGCTCGATCACACGACGACCGAAGAGTTTCAAACCTCCCAGCCAGAAACCCGCTTCGAGGTCATCTATGCGCCTAAAGTCGCGGCCGAACTCGACAAAGTCGCGGCGCGGTCGCGGCCGCTGGATGATATCGCGGATGTGACGGTCGGAATCCAAGTCTATCATCATAGTAAAGTGTCTAAGGCCGACATCAAGAAGCGGATATTCCACGGCCACTACAAGCAAGCAAGCGACTGGCACCGCTTCATCGACGCCAACGATGCCCAGCGCTACATGCTGCGGGAAAGCGACGACCAATGGCTGAAATATTCCGATCGCCTCCGCGACAAAAGGCCGCTTCTTCACTACTCCGAACCGCGTATTCTGGTACAACAGATCTTCTGGCAGCGCATGTCGGCGGTCCTCCAGATCCCTGTCGAACCTACCCTCTACCTGAACACCATCTTCTCTATTTCCAACGCGCGCGGCCTTCCGCTGGCCACAATTCTCGGGGTGATCAATTCACGCTTTGTCTCGGCATCTTATGAGCGCCGCGCCAACCGCCTCTTCGGCGACAAATTTCCTAAGATCAGTCGGATCGATCTCGCCAACACGCCGATGCCGAAGATGAACCCGTCTGCCTCAAAATCATTGGCCGAGGCAGCGTTGGCGTTGCAGGGATATTGGTCAGAGCTCAGAGCGGAGCTTCGGAGCGCTAATGCGATGCTTGGGCTGGTGCGCAGTAAGCTCGATCTCGCCGATGCCGGCAATTTCTGGACATTAGACGAGCGCGCATTTTCCGATTGGGCACTGAAATCTGTCGGCTCGATGTCGATTGATGAGGACAACTCGATTCGAAGCGCATTTCGTCAAGCAAAAGGTGCCGTGAACAGCCACTGGCACAACGTCGTGGCGTCGGAACAGTCAGTTGAAGAGCTGGTTGTCAAGGCCTTCAAGCTCCCGGATAGTTTGATCGAAGCCCTATCTGAAAGCTATTTCGAGCCTCAAATTGGCTGGGCTCTCCGCGGCTAGGCAATCACGCTGTATTGCTTCGAATGACCCGCTCGCCCTTTCTGCAAGGGCGCAAACCCGTTCAGTGCCGAACGGTTCGACAGCTCTGTCGATACACCGGCTCGCGGCTCACAGCGTTGCCTACCAAGTGTGGCCGGTTTGAGTCCGTCAGTCTTTGGCGCAGATCACAAATAAGCGGTTGGAATGGCCCTGGCGGGCGTCGCGTTGTTCGAAAATTTGATACGTCCGGTTTTGACGTGGTTCTGTCGCAGTGTTCGACTGTCCAAAGCGAATCGGAGACTGAACATGACATTCCAGAGCAAAAAGATAGGCCGCTTCGTCATCGACATCGACGGCTGCCTGAAATCGACCGACCTCGTGACGCTTGCTGCCGAGGACATCCGGCGGCTTCGCCATCCCTCCGGGGCCGCCGACCAAGTCTTCTGGGAAATTTATGGCGACCTGGTTCCGCTCGGGCCGGGCGACCGCGTAACACTTTCGGAGGAGAGCGTGGCCTTCTTTCGGACCCGCGCCGCGGATAGCCATTATGCCGACGGACGTCAGCACCACACCGCGCGGCCGACGTTCTCGCTCGCCGCCTGAGAAGGAGTAGGATCGATGCGTGTGCAGATCGAAAACGAGTGGGAAGGGTGGGACGGCGACACGATCGTCGTCCTGACTGACGGCTCGGCCTGGCGACAGGAAGAGTATCACTACGAGTACAGGTATTCCTACCGCCCGAACGCGATCCTCGATGGCGATCGTCTGCTGGTGGACGGCATGTCGCGGGCGATCCGCGTCCGCCGCATAGACTAAAGGATGCGGGACATGAAATCACGGATCGACGGCGCGTGGACCGGGTGGAGCGGCGATACCATCGTCAAGCTCGTGAACGGCTCGGTCTGGCGGCAGGTGCAATATTACTACCGCTATCAGTATAAGTATCGCCCCGCAGTGATCATCGAGGGCGGGCTGATGCATGTCGAGGGCATGCCAAAAGCCGTTCGCGTCCGCCGCATCGACTGATGCGCCGGTGCGCCGCCGGAAATTCGATCCGGATCGGCGCTAAATTGCACTGTGGACCGGCGTCGCGCGGCGCTAGGCTGCATGATCGGGTCAGGGGAGCGACCAAGGACATGATGGATATCATATTCGGCCTTTGGGCGGACGGCGGTGCATCGCCCGAGCAGGGCAGTGATGGTCTGGGGGCGCTCGGCGCGCCGGTCGTCGGCCCCCACGGCCTACTTGAGATATTGGAGACGGCGTGCGGACTCGGCGCCCCGCCCATCCCCCACGTCGTTCGGGTCGCCGCCTATCAGGCAGCGCTGGAAGCGGCAGGGCCGCAGCGCTTCTGGTCGCGCTCTCTCGAGGCCGATGGCTGGGCGACGGCACGGACCTTACTCGGCTGGCGCGACACGCTGATCGATTTGGGCTGGAACGCTGGTGCCGCGTGGAAATCGCAGCGGTTGACCGACCTTGCGGCGGCGGAAGCGGCTGCGACGGCGCTCCCACCCGCGGCATGCGACCGGGTCGCCGCGCTAGCGCATCACCTGTCGGCGGGTCGGCCGCTCCCCGTCGCGCGGATTCGCCTAATCGACGCGCGGGCGCACTTTTCGCCGGGATGGCGCCGCCTATTCGAACGGCTGGAGGCGTGCGGCGTGTCTCTGGTCCCGATCGAGCCCGTCCCCCAAGCCGAGACGGGGATCGCACTCGGGAGGCTGCAGCGCTGGATGCAGAACGGTGCGCCGTTCCAAGAAGGCTCCGATGGGAGCATCACCCTGGCGACGTGCGCCAGCACGGCGCTGGCGGCGGAGGTCGTCGGCCAGTGGCTCGCGAACAGCGGCGAAGAGGAGATCACGATCATCGCACAAGAGGGTGATACTCATCTCCTCGACGAAGCCTTGGCGGCTGCAGGATTGCCGAGGGCGGGGCGCAGCCGCGCTTCGGCCCATCGCGGCGCGCTTCAGACACTGTTGCTGGCCTTCAAGGTGGCATGGGCGCCCTTCGAGCCGCGCGCGCTGCTCGAATTGCTTCTCTTCCCGGGCTCCCCGGTGGCGCAGCGCGCCGGCGGCCGCCTCGCGGCGGCGATCGAGGATGCACCGGGCCGGCAGGGGCCCCGGTGGCAAGCGGCGTGGGAGCGCATCACGACCCATGAGATCGAGAAAGCGGGCGATGACACGGCCGAGAAGCACAAGGCGGAGGCGCGGATCGCGCGCTGGCGGAGCTGGGTTGAGCCCGAGCCCGCCGACCCGATCGCCGGGATGCCTCTCGCGGACGCGCTGGCTATCTGTGACAGGGTGACGAGCTGGGCGACGGCGCGTCACGGCCAGGATGACGATCCGCTCTACAGGGCGACGGCAAGCATCGCGGCGGATGTCCGCCGGGCGCTGATCGCGCTCGGGCGCGATCGTTTGCCGCGCGCCTTGGTCGAGCGCGTGATCGATCAGGCGCTCGACATCGGCCATGACAATCCGCTGGCGATCGCCGAGGCGTCGTCCTGGCGATGCGTGCCGCACCCTGGCGGCGTCTGGAACGGCGCGAGCACGATCATCTGGTGGAACTTTCGGTCTACGGGCGAAGCGCTCGTCCGGCAGCCTTGGACCGAGGCGGAGCGCCGGGAGCTCGCCGCTGCCGGCAGTCCCGCCGATGCCGACACGATCACCGCGTCGGCGGCGTCGGCGGCGTGGGAACGCGCGGTGATGCATGCGCGAAGCAGGCTGCTCCTCGTGAACGCCGGTCTCGATGCCGAAGAGGAAGAAGCGCAGCATCCGCTCGCCCATCGCCTCGCGCCCGCGACGAAGCTGCTGGGGCATCGCTTGCGGCTGGAACGCGCGATCGAGGCCTCCGATATCGACCTCGCAGGAACCCAGCTCAGACGCGAGCGACTCGAGACCCGCGCCCTTCCCGAGACGCGGACGCTCTGGCCGACGCCGAACGGGCATTCCGACAAGGTCGCAGCCCTCGAGCATTCCGCGACGTCGTTCGAGAGCGGCTTGGCGTGCCAGCTCATGTGGGCGCTCAAACATGTCGCGAAGCTGCGCCCGGGGCGGGTGCGTTCGGTTCCCGATGCCAACCAGCTGCTCGGCAATCTCGCCCACGCGCTGGCGCAGGAGATCTTCCAGCCGGGGGCGCCGCCCGACGCCGACGCCGCACAAGCCGTCGCGAGCGGACGACTGGAGGCGCTGATCGACGAGATGGCGGCGCCGCTCCGGCTCCCAGAATTTGCGGCGCACCTCGCCCTCGCGCGGCGACGGCTGCCGCCCGCAATGCGGGCATTGGCACGGACGCTCCACGACAATGGCCTCATCGTCGAAGCGTCCGAGCTTCAGACGAGTGCGCTCTTCGACGCGGCGCTCGCGGTGCGCGGTGCGATCGATCTGGTGGCGCGTGATACCGGGGGCCATCATGTGATCATCGACCTCAAATGGACGCGGCGCCCCGTCAAGCGGCTCGACGAGCTCGCCAGCGGCAAGGCGGTGCAGCTTGCGACCTATGGCGCAATGCTCGCCGACGACCAGCCATATCGGGCGGGCTATTTCCTGCTCAATCAGCGGCAGTTCGCGACCCTCGCGGCGAACGGCCTAATCGGCCGCCCGGTCGAAGGCGTGCGCAGCCTGCCGGACACCTGGGCGGCGGTCCGCGACAGCTGGGGGCGGCTGGCCGATGTCGCGAACGGCTCCGGGCTCATCGCCGGCGGCCTCGAGGGCAGCGCCGATCATCTACCCGCGGACCTGCCCATCCTACTCGAGGCCAATTGCCGATGGTGCGACTATCAGACGATCTGCCGGACGAAGGGACTTTCATGAGCGGCACCAGCCAATCAAACCCGGTCGATACGATCATCGCCTCGGCCGGTACGGGCAAGACCTACACGCTGGTCGAGCGTATCCGCGACGTCGTCGATGCGGGGCTTCCGCCCGAGCGCCTGCTGGCGACGACCTTCACGAAGAAGGCAGCAGCCGAACTTTCGGGCCGCATTCGCTCGCGGCTGATCGAGCGCGGCAAGCCGGAACTTGCGGCGGGAATGCTTGCCGCGCGGATCGGCACGGTGAACGGCGTCTGCGGCTCGCTGATCGCGGATTATGCGTTCGAGCTCGGCCGGTCGCCGGTCGCCGACGTCATCGCCGAAGACCGTCAGCGCCCGCTCTTCGAACGGGCGATCGGAGCGGCCATCGCGCAGTTCGCCGACGTGATCCATCCGATCGCCGAGCGTTTCGACATCGAGGCGCAAGGCTATCGTTCGGCGCGCGGCTGGACCGACGGATGGCAGGACGATATCCGCCGTATCGTGCATCTCTCCCGGTCGAACGGCATCGCGGCGGACCGGTTCGACGCCTGTGCCGACCATTCGCTGACCGGCCTGCTGGCACTGCTCCCCGCGCCGCACGCGGGCGAGACGGGGAGCGCACTCGACGCCGCGTTGCGGGATGCGGTGATAGCGTGCCGTGCCGCCATCGCCGGCGCCGGCGGTACGCTGAAGAAGGGAACGACCGACAAGGATGTTCCGATGGTCGAAAAGGCGGCGGCGGCGTTGGACGCAGGCAACCGCCTGCCCTGGTCGGATTGGGCGAAGCTTGCGAAGCTCGGCGCCACCAAGGCCGACGAGCATCTCTTCGAAGACGTGAAGGCGGCCGCCGCGGCGCATCCGCGGCACCCCGGCCTGCGAGACGACATCGAGCAGTTCGTGCGCCTCCAGTTTCGCTGCGCCGCGCAGTGTCTCGCCGATTATGAGCAGTTCAAGCGTGGACGCGGTCTCGTCGACTTCGTCGACCAGGAAATGCTCGCGCTCGACATACTGCGCGATCCGGACAATGCCGAGCGCTTGCGCGAGTCGATCGCGGCCGTATTCGTCGACGAGTATCAGGACTCGAGCCCGATCCAGATCGCGATTTTTTCGGCGCTCGCGCGGATCGCACCGGTCAATGTGTGGGTCGGCGATCCGAAGCAGTCGATCTACGGCTTTCGCGACGCGGACCCCGCGCTGACGCAGGCGGCGGCGGATGCGATCACCCGTGCGACCGGCGGCAAATTCGGCTATCTGCGCAAATCCTATCGCTGCACGCCCCGCCTCGGCGCGTTCGTCAACGCGGCTTTCGCGCCCAACTTCGGGCGCGCGGGCATGAGCGACGAGGAGATCAGTTTCGACGCCTATGATCGGACCGACGGCGAGACCGCGCCGCTGTCGACTTGGCGGCTGGGCGGCAAGAACAAGGAAGAGCGGGCCGCGGCATTCGCGGCCCAGGTCGCCTGCCTGCTGCGCGACAGGGACCATTGGCTGGTCGGTGCGGAGGGCGGGAAAACCCGTCCGGCGCGCGGCGGCGACATCGCCGTCCTCTGCCGGTCGAACGGTCAGGTCGCGGCGCTCGCCGCCGCCTTCGCCAGCCAGGGTCTGCGCGTCGCGGTGGAGCGGACCGGATTGCTCGATCAGCCTGAGAGCGAGTTGCTGCTTGCCGCGCTGCGCTGGATCGCCGACCCGAGCGACAGCCTCGCGCTCGCCGAGATCGCCCGGCTGTCGACGGCGGACGATGACTGGTTCGGCGCTGCCTTCGCGGACGACAAGACCGAAGCGCTGAAGGCCTGCCTTCCCTTTGCGGCGTCACTCGAGGCCATTCGCGCCGCGGCGCCCCAGCTGACGCCCGCCGAGATCTTCGACGCGGTGTGCCATATCGACCCGATCTCCGCGACGGTCCGCGGATGGGGCGGCGGCGAACAGCGGCTCGCGAACGTCGAGGCGCTTCGCGCGCTGATCTTGGTCTATCAGGAAGAGCAGCGCCACGAGCGGCAGGCCGCGACGCTTGCCGGGGTCTGCGACTGGCTCGTCCATCGCGAAGCGACTCCGCAACCGCAGAACCGGCACCCTGAGGCGGTCAACATCCTAACCTATCATGGCGCAAAGGGCCTCGAGTGGCCGATCGTCCTGCTCTCCGAACTTGAGGCGAAAGCGAAAGGCGACCCGTTCGGCATCTACGCCGAGGAGGAAGCGCCGCCGTCGTGGGAGGATCCGCTGGCCGGGCGCATTCTGCGCTACTGGCCTTGGCCCTATGGCGCGCAGCGCAAAGATGTCGGCCTCGACGTCTCGGCACCGCTGAGCGCGGAGGGCCGGGCGGCGCTCGACGATGAACGGCTGGAACGCACCAGGCTGCTCTACGTGGGACTGACGCGCGCGCGCGATCATGTTGCGCTGGTCCTCGCGGGCGGCCCCGATTGGCTGAACGAGCTCTGCACGGCCGATGGTCAACCCCTCGTCACGCCCGGCGCCGACGAGATCGTAGTTGGGGGCCAAGTCTTCCCAGCGCGTGCGGCGCCGCCCGCTCGAGAGATCGAAGCCGTGTCCGCGCTGCCCGAATTCATCCGCGCGCCCGGCGTGCGCCGCGATCACGCTCCCTTGCGCATCCGTCCGAGCGGACAGGGGGCCGACGGTGCCGTCCAAGTCGCCGAAACCGTCACATTGGGTGCGCGGATTGTTCTCGCCGGTAATCCCGACATACAGATGCTGGGGGAGGCCTTTCACCGCTATTTCGCGTGCGATGACCCTGCTCTGCCGCGAACCGAACGCGTCGATGTCGCGCGGATGATCCTGAAACGCTGGGGGGTCCCCGAGGTCGATCCCGACGAACTGGTGAACGCGGCCGATCGGTTCAGCGCCTTTCTCGACCAGAGGTTCGCGGGCGCGGCGCGTCTTCGCGAATGGCCGGTGCATGCCGCCGACGGTCTTCATCTGATCTCGGGCCGGATCGACCTTTTGATCGATCATGGCGACGCCTATTCGATCGTCGATCACAAGAGCTTTCCGGGGTCGATCGCACTCGATACCGAGCGTCTCGGCGCCTTCGGTGGCCAGGTTCAGCATTATGCCCGCGCGATAGGACTCGCGACTGGCCGATCGTGCCGCGATTATTGGGTGCACCAGCCCGTCGCCGGGATAGTCTCGCGGGTCGAGCTTTTGAGCGCGACGTCGTGATCGCGCCGTTCGGACGGCGAGCGACTGCAGTGACGGCAGCGCAGCCGGCATGAGCGATCGCTTCGCGAAATTCGACCGCCTGCTGGGCTTGATCCAGGCGCTTGCCGAAACGACCGACGGGTTGACCCTCGACGACATGGCCGATCACCTCGCCATGGGCCGGCGGACCGCGGAGCGGCTGCGGGATTTGATCGCCCTGCATTTCGACCTCGATTTCAAGATGGATAGTCGGCGCAAGCGCTTCCTGATCCGCGATGGTCTGAAGCGCCATTATGTCCGGCCGGTGCCTGCCGAGCTTGCTGCGCTACAGGCCGAGATTGATGGGCATCGGGCCGGTGGCAACGAACCGACCGCCGTCCTGCTCGCAGCACTGCTGGCGAAGATCAAGGGGGCCTTCGACGATCGGGAGAAGTTGCGGATCGATCCCGATCTCGATGCCCTTGCTCGCGTCCAGCGCAATATCGTCGCAGCAGGTCCGATCGTGAGCATCGCGCCGGAGACGATGACGATCGTCCAGAGCGCGATCCTCGCCGGTTGCTGCGTCGAGTTTCATTACCGAACTGAGGCGCGCACCGATCCACAGTGGCGGCGGGTCGTTCCCTTCGGGCTCGTGCACGGCCCCGTCACCTATCTGCTGGGCAAGATGCCGGGCGATAGCCGTGAACCGGTGTATTATCGTTTTGATCGCATTGTCGATCCGAAGCTCAGCGACAAGTTGGGTTGTGTGCCTGACGACTGGGACATCGACGACTGGCTCGCCAAGAGTTTCGGGGTCTGGCGCGACGAGGGGTTGCAGGATATTGTGCTGCGCGTTTATCCCGCCGCCGCCGACCGCGCGCGGAATTGGCGTTTCCATCGCAACCAGCATATGGAGGCGCTTTCTGACGGAAGCTTGCGCGTGACTTTCTCCACCGGCGGCATGCGCGAATTGGCCGATCATCTGTTTAGCTGGGGAGGCGACCTCGTTGTTGAGAGTCCGCCGGTTCTCATTGAAACTCTCCGCACGCGGATCGACGCCGCCAATAGTATGATTGATCCGCCCAGACTCTAGCAGATAGTAAAATGCCCGCTTCTAAGTTTCACTTGGGAATCCCAAAGTGGCAGATATGAGATGCGAGTCTGACAAGAGAGCGGTTATCGCTGGATCGGTCTTTTCCTAGTCATTCCCATAGTCTGGTTCATAATCCATCTCCCGCTCTACTTCGTCAGTGTGGATATAATTGATGCCGGCTGAATCTATCTCGTCGCTGCCTATAAGAACGAGTTTGCACGTGGGGCATCTGAACTCGTCGCCAACAAACTCACGCTCCACGATCTCCCACATCGCGTATTCGTCGTTTTCCTGTTTTATGTCCTCGCCGGTCTGGTCGCCTGCTACGAAGGCCCGGCACCCGCATCCAGGACAGGCCTCGATCCATATCTCGTCGAAGGCAGCTGCGAAGCTCGCCACTTGATCGATTGGCATGATCTCGTCCGCTACTTGGGCGAGCGCCTCCCGTTCCGCCTTCTTAAGCCCGCCGAACCATGCCTGGGCGGCTTCCACCCTGAGCTTCACGGCAGCATCACTCGCCGCGGCAGCCTCTGCTACGATCTGCCTCGGCGCCTTAGCATCGGCGCCTAACCAATCTTCAAGTGAGGAATCCATGTGGCGGAGGATTGCGTCGCAGGCGTGCCAATATCTTGCTTCCCACGCCTCAAGCCGCATGGCGCGAAACGGGATTGTAGCGCGACGATCTGGATGAGAAGTTAGCGACGATCAGGATGAGAAGCGCTGACCGCGACGGTGCCGTTTTGATGTGTTTAATTGTCGCTGGCAAGGCCTATGTCGCAGGTTGATTGTCGTGGAGCGACAGGCCGGTATTTTTGATTGTCGCGACCTTTGCGGGCCGACCTGCGCCGTGCTGCTTTCGGTCGATCGCGGCGCGCCGCCGATAGCTTTCGACGTTCATTTCGAAGATGGTGGCGTGGTGCACGAGGCGATCGACAGCGGCCAGCGTCATGGCGGGATCGGGGAAGACCCGGTTCCATTCGCCGAACGGCTGGTTGGCGGTAATCAGCAGCGAACGCCGCTCGTATCGCGCGCTGATCAGCTCGAACAGGACCGAGGTTTCGGCTTGGTCCTTGGCGACGTAAGCCAGATCGTCCAGGATCAGCAGATCGAAGCGATCGAGCCGATTGATCGCGTTTTCGAGCGTAAGCTCGCGGCGCGCAACCTGCAGTTTCTGGACGAGGTCGGAGGTCCGGACGAACAGCACGCGCCAGCCCTTTTCGATGAGCGCCAGTCCGATCGCCGACGACAGGTGCGATTTGCCCCCGCCGGGCGGGCCGAACAGGATCAGGTTCGCGCCGTTTTCGAGCCAGCTGTCTCCGGCGCAGATCGCCATGACCTGCGCCTTCGATATCATCGGCACCGCGTCGAAGTCGAACGTATCGAGCGTCTTTCCCGGCAACAGCTTTGCTTCCGCCAGATGCCGCTCCATCCGGCGGCGACCGCGTTCGGCGATCTCATGCTCGGTGATGGCGCTGAGGAACCGTGCCGCCGGCCAGCCTCCTTGTCGGACCGATCGGCGAACGTCGGCCAGAGCTGCTTGATTGTCGG
Source organism: Sphingopyxis sp. 550B (assembly GCF_057401805.1). Lineage (NCBI taxonomy): Bacteria > Pseudomonadati > Pseudomonadota > Alphaproteobacteria > Sphingomonadales > Sphingopyxidaceae > Sphingopyxis > Sphingopyxis sp. 550B. Next base: position 3,154,507 of record NZ_CM171610.1, read on the forward strand.
AAGCCGCAGCTCATTGAGCATCAGGGTGAGCTTGGTCGCATCGATGCCCTGGGTCATGCCATTTCCTCCGCGCGAGGAGCCAGCAGCGCTTCATAGGCGCTCAGCGGGACGAGCTCGACGATAACCTCGGGTAAAGCCGCGGGGTCGGGCGCGAACCGCGCACGCAGCGCTGCCATGTCCGGCATGCCCTGCGGCGTCGCCAGCAGGGATTCCAGCACGCCAGCAAGCTCGGCCTCGCAGGCCCGCTCATGTGCAAGGCTGAGCAACTCGACCATCGTCCGGCACGCCATCCGATCGGCGAGCCGCTCGATCAGCCGGTCGAACATGCGCCGATAGGCCTCGCGCGGGAAGAGCTGGTCACGGTAAACGAGGTTCAGCAACGCCATCGGCTTACGCCGCAGCGCATGGATCACATGGCGATAATCGACGACATGATCATGCTTGCCTTTGCGGTCGGCGCGACCGCGCGGCAGAGTGAACAGGGGCGTGCCGCCGAGGAAGAGCTCAAGCCGGTCGTCGTAAAGCCGTACCCGCAGCCGGTGACCGATCAGCCGCGACGGCACCGTGTAGAAGACCTTGCGCAGCGTGAACCCGCCCGAGGAGGTGACCATGACGAGCACCTCTTCATAATCGCTGGTGCGCATGCCCGGCAGCGACTGAAGCACCGCCCGCTCGGCGTCGATGCGCTTCGCGCTCCGGGCATTCTTGCGCGCGACGATCTCGTCGATGAAGCGTCGATATTCCGCAAGCTCGCCAAAGTCGACCGATCCGCGCATCAGCAGGGCATCACGCACTGCCGCCTTCAGATGCCCGTGCGCGCTTTCTATCGCGCCATTCTCGTGCGCAACGCCGCGGTTGTTGCGGCTCGGCTCCATCCGGTAATGGCGGCACAGCGCGTCATATCTGTGCGTCAGATCATCGCGCGCCGATGCATCCAGATTGCGGAACGCCGCCGACAGGCTGTCGCTGCGATGTTCACGCGGCGCCCCGCCCAGCGCCCACAGCGCATTTTGCAGACCCTCCGCCAGCGCGACATAACTCTCGCCGCCAAGGATCACATGGGCATGCTCGAAGCCCGAACAGGCGAGCCGGAAGTGATACAGCCGGTGGTCGAGCTCGACCCCCGCGATCCGTACACCCAGATCGGCCATGTCCGTAAAATCCGACAGCCCCATCCGCCCCGGCTCGTGCACCGGCGGAAGATCACATCGCGATCCGGGCCTTGCAGCGCCCGCCAACTGCGGATCCGACGCTCCATCGTCCGCCGCACTCCATCGGGAAGCTCAGGATGACGACGCTGCATTTCTTCGAACACCGCGACGGCGCGGATTCCGGCGCACTCTCCAGAAGCGGTACAACCTCGCTATCGAAGATATCCGCCAGCGGATCGGGGCGACGGCGACCGCGCGGCGCCTTCTTTGCGACGGCAACTGCGCATCCTGCTCCAGCCGATAGGCCGTCGCCGTGCTGAACGCCGCGCACGCCGCCGCTGAACGCGGCGACACTGTCTGTCTCATCTTCATATATAATCTCACCTGATGATCGTTGATATGGCTCCCAGGCACCGCTTCTCCCCTTCAGAAGGAGGCGCCACCTGACAGGTCACGATCACCAAAAGCGCCCTTCCAGAAGAAAAGGCGCTCGCGGCGGTGTGTCTGTCGCTCCTCGGGGCTTCGCCCCTCGTCCCGACAGACACACCGCCGCCTTTCTCATCTAGATTGTCGCGCTGTTCTCACCTTGATTGTCGCGCAGCACGGGATGTCCGCAGAATGCAGCTCTGCGTTTCGACGTTCCGAAATATCCATACAGAACTTGTGCATCACGTGATCAAACCTTGGTACGAGATGCGCCAATCGTTCAAACAGGGTCTTTGCGGTGATCGTCTTCACGTCGGTGGTCACGTTAACGCCCGCTGCCACGAACAGCGACTTCCAGTTCGTTGGGTCTTGAGGTGGTGCCGGTTTTCTGGACAGGGTGTTAAGCTAGTCCAGACCTGAAGGACTGGTACGGGAATGAAGACGACGAGGAAGCGGTACAGCGCGGATTTCAAGGCGAAGGTTGCGCTTGAAGCGATCCGGGGCGATCTGACGCTGGCGGAGTTGGCCGCAAAGCATGGCGTTCACCACACGATGATTGCGTCATGGAAGCGGCAGGCCATCGCGGGGATGGCGGGCACATTTTCCGGTGCGGGCGAAGCGGCCAGGGCGGCCAGCGAGGCCGAAGTGGACAAGCTGCACGCGAAGATCGGGCAGTTGCTGGTGGAGCGGGATTTTTTAGCGAAAGCCTCCGGTCGATGAGCGTGGCACGGAGGCGATCGATGATCGAGCCTGCTCACCATCGCCTGTCGATCGCGGCGCAATGCCGGCTGCTGTCGATCAGCCGGTCGAGCTACTATTACGCGCCAGTGCCGGAGACCGAGGAGACGTTGGCGCTGATGCGAGTGATCGACGCGGCGTTCCTCGACATGCCGTGGTACGGCAGCCGGCAGATGGTCCGGCATCTGCGCCGTAATGGTCATGACGTTGGGCGACGACGGGTGCGGCGGCTGATGGCGAAGATGGGTCTGTCGCCGATCTACCAGAGGCCTCGCACGAGCGATCCGCACCCGCAGCATAGGGTCTATCCTTATCTGCTGCGCAAGCTGGCGATCGAGCGGCCGAACCACGTCTGGTGCGCCGACGTGACATACATCCCGATGCGCCGGGGCTTCCTCTATCTGGTGGCGATCATGGACTGGGCAACGCGCAAGGTACTGGCTTGGCGCTTGTCGAACACCATGGACGCGGGCTTCTGCGTCGCGGCATTGGAGGAAGCGCTGACGCGCTTCGGAAGGCCCGAGATCTTCAACACCGATCAGGGCAGCCAGTTCACCAGCTTCGCCTTCACCAGCGTGTTGCGCGAGGCCGAAGTCCGCATCAGCATGGACGGCCGGGGCCGGTGGATGGATAACGTCTTCATCGAGCGCCTCTGGCGATCGCTGAAATACGAATGCGTGTATCTGCACGCCTTCGAGACCGGCTCCGAGTTGCGGGCTGGTCTTGGCCGGTGGATCACCTATTACAACACCCAGCGCCCACACTCGGGCCTTGCCGGGAGAACCCCGGCAGAGGCCTATCGGCGGATCGGGCAATCAGATCATGGGGGGCATGCCCCCCATGATCTGATGATCAAACAGGCGGCATGAACGACAACCGGGATTAGCTTAACTTAGCCGCCAAACTGTCCAAGAAGGCGGGACCACCTCATAGCTCCGGCTCGCCCCGCGGCGGGTCGGCCAAGAAACTTGACCGCTCGGTCCGCGGCAAGAGCGATAGCCGCCTCGCACTCCGAGTTCGAAGCAAAGCGGCACCAGCCATCGCGCTCTAGGTCCGCGGCCAGCAATTCCAGAAGAATCTCCACGATTTGTCAGTTAGCTTAGCGTCTCCCTAAATAACAGCTGGATACAACTCGACATGTCGCCTTCCCCGATCTTGCCAGCATCGCAAGTGTATGAATGTCTGTTTCGACCTCCGCGAGCCTAAAACCAGATAATTGCAGTTGAAGAGTGAGAACTGTCGCTGTGCGCCCACCATATGAATGGCCGCTTTCGGGGACGGTGGTTGCATTGTTGGAACGACCGACATCAGGCGCCTTCCCGACATAATCGTGGCGCGAACCCGGACTCGGCACGCGGCCTATCCGTCCACGCCAGCCAGAACGACGACAGCCTTTGATCCTCTGCTGGATGCCGGGCGCGTCATCCGCGAAGTCAGGCGGCACGGGCTTTCCGGCTCTTCCCGGCACTCGCCCGGGCCGCCGCCAGCTTTTCCTCGCCGCAGATGATGTCGATGTAGAGATGGGCGTTCTTGCGGCGCTCAGCGATGCTCTGCAGCACCCCGATGGCGTAGTAACCGATCTGGTGATAGTAGAAAACACGCGCCCGGATCGCTGCGTGCTGGCGATCGTACCCGAGCGCCTCGAAGAAAGCACGGAGGCGCTCTAGCCGTTCGCGATCGGTACGCTCCACGGCCCAGCCCGCGCGCTTGTCGCCTCGCGCCCATTCGCGCACCGCGAGATCGAACTGATAGTCATACCCGTCGGCATCGATGAGCCGAGCCACCGTACGGTCGAGCCAGTCGGCGGCGTCCGCGGGTTTCGAAGGCGGTGCATCGTCCGGCAAGAACCGGCAGGTCTCTTCCCAATATTGGATGACCTGATCGAAGAACTCGTCGCGATCCTTGAAGTGGTGGTAGAAGCCCCCGCGCGTCACGCCGAGGCGATTGGCCAAGCGGTCGACCTTAAGCCCGGAAATGCCCTCTTCAACCAGCATTCGCTTGGCTGCTTCAATCCAGTCCTGAATTGTATTCTTTGGCGTGCGGCCAACCATGATCAATGCTTCCAGCTGGGCCTTACAAGGCATCAGAAATGCCCATGCCATATATGCACCCAGTTACAAAGCGCAGAGGCACGGAAATCTCCGGCCTGGCCGGCGGTTCATATTCCCGCCCTACTCACCCCGAAGCACTTTCCGCCGCGCACCCCGCGTTTCCGACAGAGGCGAAACGGCGAGATCACATATTTCCGCCAGCATGATCAAAACATGCAGACCTGTCCCATTGTGGAAACAAACCACCGGTTTCGCCGCGAGCAACGCCCTAGATCGATGACAGGACAACGGTCTTGTTGCCGTTCTGGAAAATACGGTGCTCGGCTTGCCAGCGGACGGCGCGGCTAAGCACCGACGCTTCGATCTCGCGGCCGATGGCAACCATTTCATCGGCCGTCACCGAATGGGATACGCGTCGCACGTCCTGCTCGATGATCGGTCCTTCATCGAGTTCGGGCGTCACGAAGTGCGCCGTCGCGCCGATCAGCTTCACGCCGCGGGCATGGGCCTGGTGATAGGGCTTCGCGCCCTTGAAGCTCGGCAGGAAACTATGGTGAATATTGATGCAACGCCCGGAGAGCTTCGCGGAAAAGTCATCCGAAAGAATCTGCATGTAACGCGCGAGGACGGTCAGTTCGGCGCCGCTCTGCTCGATGATCGACAGAAACGCCTCTTCCTGCGCAGGCTTCCCCTGATCCATGGGCAGATGGTGATAGGGCAGCCCGTGCCACTCCACGGTCTTGCGCATCGCTTCATGATTGGAGACGACACCGACGATGTCGATCGGCAGCTGCCCGATCTCGCGCTTGTGAATGAGGTCGACGAGGCAATGTCCGAACCTGGAAACGGCAATGAGGACCTTCAGCCTGGTCCCAAGATCGCGCAACTCCCAGTCCAGCGAGAGATCGCGCGCGGCTGGCTCGATGATCGCCGCGAGTTCCTCGCGCGGCGAAGAGCCGGTCAAGACCATGCGGCAGAAGAAGCCGCAGGTATCGTCGTCGCCGTAGACTTCTGCACCCCGCACGTCGCATCCATTGGCCGCAAGCAGCGTCGCGAGGGCCGCCATGATGCCGGGACGGTCCGGTGCGCGAAAGCGCAGCACAAATTCTGTAGTCAAGAATTAACTCCTGGAGACAGGGCCGGCCCGCGCAACATTCTGACAGCGTAGGTGGCCATGGTTTGATCGACGACGATCCTGAAAACCGGTTGCCCTTCGCTATCGGGCAAGCGTGCTATGAACATACCTGTGTCGCTCAGCGGTGCCCGCGCGACATCGCCCACCGTCATCGCAGCATCGGTCACATCGAGCGGCGTGACTGCGGCAAGCCTGTCGCGCGCGCTGGCACCCGAAAGCCGAAAGGCCTTACGCGCGTGCGACAGGTTCGTCGCGAGGCAGGAATCACCGAACATGGCCGCGCGTCCGATCATCGCGAGCACCTCGGCCTCGCCGCCGGTCAGAAACCACTCATCGGGTGCGAGCCAGGAGACTTCGACCGTGTCCAACGAGAGCGACTGGCGGTCGGCCGGGGCGGGATGGCCAAACAGATCGGAAAAATATGCGGCGGTGGTTCCCCTCAGGAACTGCACCTTCCCTACCCCGAGCCCGTCCTCCAGCGTGAGCGCGGCGCCTGCCTCGCTGAAGCCGGCCAGCCCAGAAGATCCACGGCGAACCAGCGGCGCCGAACCATCCTGATCAAACATCGAGCCGTGCTCCTTCCGGGTCATAGGCGCGCGGATCCACGATCCGGGCCCGTCGCGTCTGTCCAAGATGCCAAGTGCGGACCTCCTCACCCATGCGGGCGGAGCCCGCAGCAACCAGCGCCATGGCCAGCGGCTTCTGCAAGGTCGGGGACATTACGCTCGACGTCACCCAGCCCTCGGTGCCGCGCGGCTCGGTCGATCCCCGCGGAAGCAGATGGGCACCGATCGGGATCATCCCGCCCCCATCGATGACTTCAAGGCCAACCAGCTGGCGGCGATCGCTGCGCAGCCCGTCGGGACGTGTCGTCGATCGGCGGCCGACGAAGTCATCGGGCTTTTTTGCGATCGCCGGGCCGAACCCCACATCCTGGGGGTAGGTCGTCCCGTCGGTATCGGAGCCGACGTGCAGGAATCCCTTCTCGACACGCATGACCATCAGCGCCTCGATGCCGAACGGTGCGATGCCGAACTTGCGCCCGGCGCGCATGAAACGATCCCAAAGTGCCGCCCCGTAGCTCCACGGCACGGCCACCTCGTAGGAGAGTTCGCCCGAGAAGCTGACACGCTCGATCCGCGCCTCTACGCCGGCGACGCGCCCTTCGCGATAGGTCATATGCGGGAAGGCCGCGGACGACAGATCGATATCGGTCCCAACGGCTTTGAGGACGTCGCGCGCCTTCGGCCCGGCCACATTCATCACCGCCCAGCCGGTGGTGACATTCTCGACCAGAACGTTCAGATCGCGCCATTCGCACTGCAGCCACTCGTTGAAGATATCGGTGATGGCGGCGGCATGGCCACTGGTGGTGCCGACGAGGAAATGGTTCTCTCCGATCCGCGCGAACACGCCATCGTCATAAACCACGCCATGTTCGTTCAGCATGAGACCATAGCGGCACCGGCCAACCTTCAGGTTGCGCACGCCATTGACATACATCCTCTGCAGGAATTCGGCGGCGTCGGGGCCCTTGACCTCGATCTTGCCGAGCGGCGAAGCGTCGAACAGACCGACCGAATTGCGGACCGCGAGCACCTCGCGGCGAACCGCCGCTCCCTCGGCTTCCTCGCCTTTCCTGTACCAGGCGGCGCGCAGCCAGCCTCCATATTGCTCCATTTGTGCGCCGGCGGCCATCTGTTCGTCATGCGCTGCCAGGCGCGCGAACGGCATGAGGTCCTGTCCAACAGCCCGGCCGGCAAAGCCGCCGATCGTTACGGGATCGAACGGGGGCCGGAATTTGGTCGTGCCGATTGTTTGCGGCGGCTTGCCCAACAGGTGCGAGAGGACGCCGATACCCGCGACATTGGAGGTCTTGCCCTGGTCCGAGGCCATGCCCAGCGTTGTGTAGCGCTTGAGATGTTCTATCGAGCGGAAACTCTCTCGCGAGGCCAGCTGGACATCGGCCACGGTGACGTCGTTCTGGAAATCGAGCCACGCCGTCTGCGCGGCGACGTCGCCGTCGGCAAAATGACGTGTCGGACCGACCCCAACGGGGGCGGAACGGGTTGGCTTGCCGCCGCGCGCAACGGCGCGCGCGCCGGAAATTGCGGCCTCCATGTCGAACACTCCGGCTGCCGCCCCCACGCATGGAGCCTCCTGGACGGACTGGGAGGGAAGGAACGCCTGCAACGCCTCGTCGAACGCGAGCGAGCCGCCCGATTGGGAATGCAGGTGAACCGCCGGATTCCAGCCGCCGGCGGTGAGGATCGTATCGCATCGCAAGGTCGCGCGCGCCGACCCGCCGGCCGGATCGCCGATTGAGAGCGATTTCACCCGGCGCCTGCCGCGCGCCGCGACCGGCGCAGACGAGAGAATGACGCGGATCGAGCGGGAAGCAGCCTGGGCAGCCATGGGCGTTTCGGCCCGCGTGTCGATGATGGCGACGATCGCCGCCCCGGCGTCCTGGAGCGCGAAGGCGGCCTCATACCCGCTGTCATTGTTCGCGGTGACGACGATCCGCTTTCCCGGGACGACGCCATAGCGATGGGCATAGGCCTGGGCTGCAGAGGCCAGCATGACGCCGGGAATATCATTTCCCGAAAAGGCGATCGGTCGCTCGAAAGCGCCCGTCGCCAGGATCGCGCGGCGACAACGGACTTTCCAGAGCCGCTGGCGCGGCCCGCTGCGCTGCGACAGCGGTAGATGGTCGGTCAGGCGTTCGCACAGGGCGACCAGCCCGTGATCGTAGAAGCCGAACGCCATCGTGCGCGCAAGAATCTGCACATTGGGAAACGTCCGAAGCCGCGAGAGCGCGGCGTCGCGCCACGCGGCCGGCGATTGGTCTTCGACCGGCCCGGTCGACGCCAGCAATCCTCCGCCAAGGATCGCATCGGCCTCGACCAGCAGTACCTGCGCTCCGCTCGCCGCGACCGCCTCCGCAGCGGCAAGGCCCGCCGCGCCTGATCCCACAACAAGCGTGTCTATGTGTTCGAAGCGATGTTCGTACGGGTCTGGGTCGGGGTGTTGCGGCGCGACGCCAAGGCCCGCAGCCTTGCGAATCCACCGCTCGAACAGATGCCAGTTCGGCCAGAGAAATGTCTTGTAATAGAAGGCGGCGGGAATGAAGCGCTTCACCAGCGAATTCACCGCCAGGATATCAAATGTCGCGCTCGGCCAGCTATTGACGGGACTGGCCGCCAGCCCTTCATATAGTTCGACCTGCGTCGCCTTCATGTTGGGTATCGTGGCCGCACCCGCCTCGAGCTGGACGATAGCGTTCGGCTCCTCGAGGCCTGCGGCGATCAGGCCGCGAGGCCGATGATATTTGAAACTGCGCCCGACGATCGAGACACCATTGGCGAGGAGGGCCGAGGCGAGCGTGTCGCCCGCGAAACCCTCATAGCAACGACCCGCCCAGGTAAAATTCACCCGGCGAGCACGATCGATCGTCGTCCCCGCATTGTTTCGCCATCCGGTCACCGGACATCTCCCGTCACGGGCATGCTTTCACCCATCAGGTAGACCGCATTGATCCGGTGCGTGACGGTATCGCGCGCCACGTTAAACCAGCGCCGACAGCCCGCGGCGTGGACCCATCTCTCGCGATGCTCGCCCTTCGGATTTTGCCGATAGAAGAGATAGTCCGCCCAGGCTTCGTCATCGACATCGCCATGGGGGCCAGGCCGCTGGATATGACTCTCGCCGCCGCAGCGGAATTCGAGTTCGGCGCGCGGCCCGCAATAGGGACAGTTGATCAGCAGCATATTGGGTCCTTAGTGCGCGATGCCGGCGGCCGACGCTTCGTCGATCAGGGCGCCGGTCTGGAAGCGTTCGAGGCCGAAGCCTGCCGCGAGAGGATGCGACTGTCCGGTCGCCATGAGGTGGGCCAGACACCAGCCACCTGCCGGGATCGCCTTGAAGCCGCCCGTCCCCCAGCCCCCGTTGACATAGAGGCCGTCGACCGGGGTCCTCCCGAGGATCGGCGTCGAATCATGGGTGACGTCGACAAGTCCCGCCCATTGCCGCAGAAACCGCATGCGGGAGAAACCCGGGAAGAGTTCGACCACCCCGGCGGCCGCGCGCTCCATCCACGGCAGGCTGCCTCGCTGGGCATAGGACAGGAATATGTCCAGCCCCGCGCCGATCACGAGCTCGCCCTTGTCCGATTGGCTGAGATAGGTCCCGGTCGCCGGCGAGAGCAAAACGGTGTCGAGGCAAGGCTTGACGGGTTCGGATACGAAGGCCTGCAAACCGTACGAGCTGATCGGCAACCTGACGCCGGCCTTCGCTGCAAGCGCCGTCGAGTGCCCGGCCACGGCCATCCCGACGTTACCGGTGCCGATCATGCCCAGGCTCGTTTCGATCCCGCGCACCTTGCCGTTCGCGATGAGAAAGCCGGTCACCTCACAATTCTGGATGATATCGACCCCGAGGCGCGAGGCGGCGCGGGCATATCCCCAAGCGACGGCATCGTGACGCGCCGTGCCTGCGCGGGGCTGGTTGAGCGCCCCGTGGATCGGGAAACGCGGATTGTCGTTCAGCCCCGGAATATTCTTTCGTACCGAGGTGGCATCATGGAGTTCCGCATCGACGCCATTGAGGAGCATCGCATTGGCCGACCGATTGAGCATCTCCATGCCGTGCCGGTCGTGGCCGAGAATCCAGATCCCGCGCTGCGAGAACATGATGTTGTAGTTGAGTTCGCGCGACAAGCCCTCGTAGAGCTTCAGCGCGAAATCGAAAAATTGCGCCGTTTCCGGAAAGAAGTAATTCGACCGGATCACCGTGGTGTTGCGGCCGGTGTTTCCGCCGCCGATCCATCCCCGCTCGATCACGGCGATATTGGTCATGCCGTGATTCTTGGCGAGATAATAGGCCGTGGCAAGGCCGTGCCCGCCGCCGCCGATAATGACCGCGTCATATCCCGCCTTGGGCGCTGCTTCCCTCCACGCGGGCTCCCAGCCTCGCTGGCCGTTCAACCCCTCGCGTATCAGCGACAGTGCGGAATAGCGTCTCGTCACAGACTCCCCCTTCTTTTCATATGAGTTTAATGCACAACTGAATGTCATATCGCAAGAGAAATACAGCACCGTTCTTCCCATATTTTTTCCGGCGATAATACGGGCGTTCGCGCCTCAAGAGCCGCGCAATTCTCCTTATTACGCTAGGTATCTACGAGCCTTCGAGAGCGAAGCGGCAACCGCGTCGGTAAAACAATGCAGTGTTGCTTAATTTATTCGCTTCATCGATAGGCCGCCGGGGGCGCGAAGAGGCTTCGACTCGCCGAATTGCCGAGAGTGCTCACCGCCCGCTCGGGATCGCGCCGAGCCGGACAAACCGGCATGTCCGCGTCGCAATCCGGCAGTCGCGGCAAAGCCAGGGGCGGAATGACATCCGATGACGGAGCACTTAGAAAACACCGAACCGCCGCCGCTCGACCGCGCCTGGTCGACGCGTGCCACGCTAGAAGATGCCTACGCGATCTTCGTCGGTTCGCTATTGATAGTCGCCGGACTCGCCCTGCTTTCTTCCGCTCGCCTTATTATCGGGGGGCTTTCGGGAATCGCGTTGCTGATCTCCTACATCGTTCCGGTCGAGGCGGGGATCTTGCTGATGGTCCTCAGTGTGCCATTCTTCCTGCTCGCGGGGCGCGCGATGGGCCGGGGCTTCCTTGTCAAAACCGTCACGGCGAGTCTGTGCCTGTCCATCCTGTCCGGCCTCACGCCATTGGCATTCCACATCGACGTGCTCAGCAAGCCGATCGCAGCTCTCGCGGCAGGCGCGATGCTCGGTATGGGAACGCTTTCGCTGGCGAGGCATGGCGCTGGCGTAGGCGGGTTCGGAGCATTGTTTCTGTGGATCGAGCGCCGCCACGGCGTGAACCCGGGAAAAATTCAGCTTGGCATCGATACCGTGATTTTCACGGCATCATGCGCGATCATCGCGCCGTCCGATCTGCTCTGGTCGGCACTCGCGACCCTCACGGGAAGCGCCATCCTGATCCTGTGGCAACGGCCACCGCGGCTAACCACGGACTAGGCGGGCTCGGGCAATCCCGTGAAGTCGTCTGCGGCAAACGCGCATGGATTACGCTGATCGGGCAAAGCCAAATGCGCTCCGCTGCCCAATAATCCAAAGAACATCGGGGACGGCGTGCCCGTCGGGCGCCAGTTCAGGCTCGCCCGGACATCAATCGTGGCGTGCTTCGACGAGCCTCTGCCGCACATTCGCGCGCTCCGCCGATGCAATCGTGTTTTCCAAAAGCATGGTGACGGTCATCGGACCGACCCCGCCCGGCACCGGCGTTATGCCTGCCGCTTTCTGCGCGACGCCGGCGAAATCGACGTCGCCGGTGATTGTCCCGTCCGGCAGCCGGTTGATGCCGACGTCGATAACGATCGCGCCGGTCTTGACCATCTGGGGCAAAATCAGGTTGGGCACGCCCGCCGCGACGACAAGAATGTCCGCGAGAATGGTGAACTGGGCAAGGTCGCGCGTCTTTGCGTGGCAAATCGCGACGGTGGCATCGCGGGCCATCAGCATGAGCGCCATCGGCTTTCCGACGATGTTGCTGGCCCCGACGATGACGACATTCTGGCCCTCTACCGACACACCCTCGCTTTCGAGCAGCTTTACAACGCCATAGGGCGTGCATGGCGGGAAAACGGTATTCCCGGCTACGAGCGCGCCCACATTATACAGATGAAACCCGTCGACGTCCTTTTCGATCGCGATCGTTTCGAGCACCCGTGCAACATCGATATGCGGAGGGAGCGGCAGTTGAACCAAGATACCATGCACGGCGGGGTCTGCATTCAGTTCGACGATCATGCCGAGCAGTTCGGCATTGGATATTGTCGACGGCAGTCGATGGCTGACCGATTTGATCCCTGTCGCCTCGCAGGCCCTGATCTTGTTGCGGACATAGACGGCCGAGGCTGCGTCCTCTCCGACGAGGATGACGGCCAAACCCGGCGGACATGCCCCGGACGCCTCGAGCGCCTGCACGCGAAGAGCAAAAGCCTCGCGCAGTTTCGCGGCCAATTTGCGGCCATCAATGATTTTTGCCGCCAACTTAATTTCTCCGGGAACCGTTGCGCTTCCGCATGTCACTCCGGGTGCGCAAAAAGCGATCCGGTGCCACCGCCCGGATCGCGACACGCCTCCTAACCCGGGGCTTCGCCTAGCCCGCCCGCGATATGCAGCACCCATTAAAAAGGGAGCCTGCCTCCCCCCGGCGACAGGCTCCAATCGAGCGCGCATTACCCGGCTGGTGATACCGGGACGCGCCGGCCCGCTAGAACTTGGCGCTCAACGACATAGTGAAGCTGCGCGGACGGATGATGTTTGCCGTCGCCGGGACCCCAGGCGTGCCGGGCGCGTAGTTGATGACGCCGAACTCGTTCAAAACATTGTCGACGCGGAACTGGACCTGATATTGCCGGAAGCTCACACCTGCCCGCAGATCGACGGTGCCGATCGACGGGAGCTTCACGTTCGGAGCGGTCACGCTGCTCGGATAGGAGGTGAACATTTCCGACTGAAAGCGCATCGTCGCGCCCAGCTGCCCTTCGACATCGTTTCCAAGCGAAACGCTTTGGTCGACGGTTGCCGCGACCGTCCATTGCGGCGTGTACGGGATCGGGTCGCCGGCCGCTGCGCCGATGACAGCGCTCACGCCGGGATCGATCCTGGTGAGCCGCGGATCGGTGTAGCCGGCGTTGACGCCAATGCTGAGTCGATCGGACGGGCGTGCCAGGGCCGAGACCTCGAAGCCCTCCACCTTTGCCTTGCCGGCATTGGCGAGCACGATCTGGTTCTGGAAGATCGTGTAAAGCTGGATATTCTTCCAATCGATCCGGTAAACCGAAGCCTCGAGGCTCAGCGTCCTGTCGAGGAAGTCGCCCTTGATCCCCGCTTCATAATTCCAGACCGTGTCGGGATTGATCGTGGTTTGAGCGCCCGTCGGCGGGGCTACGGCCGGCTGGGGACCGCCCGGCCTGAAGCCGCTTGCGGCGCGGAGGAACAGGCTGAGGTTGCTTGTCGGCCGCCAGCGTACCGTCGCGAGATAGGATGTATGATTCTCGCTGGCGTCGAGCCCGGGTGTCTGCTGCGGTCCGCCCAGCAACGCGTCATAATAGACGCCGCTGTAGTTCAGGGTGAAATTTTCCTTGTAGTGCGCCAGTCGCGCGCCGCCGGTGATATCGAAGTTATCCGAGAGATAGAATGTGAGGTTGCCGAAGGCCGACAGCTCTTCGTACCGGTCCCTGATGGGGGAGGAGATGAAGGAGCCGAGGGCGCCCGAAAGCTGCGTGTTGGTCGTGGTGTCGCGCGCGACGATATCGGTCGTGAGCGGATCCACCCGCTCATGGGTGTAGAAACCGCCGACGAGAAATTCGACCGGGCCAAGCCTGTTCGAGACAAAGCGGAGTTCGGCAGTCTTCTTCTTTTGAGGGATCGTGCTTTGATAGGCAAAGCCGGTGTTCGCCGGATAGTTGTAACCGAGCAGTCCGAGGAGCGGGAGAATGGGCACATAGCTCGCCGAAAAGTCATTCTCGGTATGCAACTTGCTCTCGGAATAGGCGGCAACGGCGATCACCCGGCCGATCCCGACATCATAAGTTCCGGTCGCCGACACCAGCCGGTAGCGAGTGCTCGACGGCGCGTCGAAGAACTGACTGTACTTCCGCTTGCCATAGAGAGGCGTGAAGGTGCCCGTGACATTGTCCTGCAGCGCCAGGCCATTTGTATCGGTGTCCTGGAACTGGCCCACCAGATCGATCGTCAGCCGGTCGGTGGGCGTCCATCCGATCGCGAGGCGGGCGCCCTTCGAATCGCTTTCGTTGACGTTCTTGGTTCCGGTACCGATGTTGTCGACATAGCCCGGCGCGCGCCGGTAGAACGCAGTTGCGCGCACCGCCAGCCGATCCGCCACGAGGGGTATGTTGACGCTGGCATTGGCCAGATAACCGAACCCACCGCCGTCGATCGCGGTCGCTTCCGCCCGGACACTGGCAGAGAAGCTCGACGGGTCGGGCCGCTTCGAGATCATCCGGATGACGCCGCCGAGGCTCGACGCGCCATAAAGCGTGCCCTGCGGACCTTTCAGCACTTCGATTCGATCAAGGTCGACGAGTTCCGGATCGGGCGCAACGAATGCGCCGCCGCCATTGGACGAGCTGGCGGTGAACGGCACGTCATCCAGATAGACCACCGTCGTGGCGGATTGCTGGAGCGCCCCTGTCTGCAGACCGCGGATATAGACTTTCCCCGAGCCGGGAGTGCCATCGTCCTGAACGGTCAGGCCGGGCGTGAGCGTGGCATAGTCGCGAACCGACTGGACACCGAGCCGCTCGATTGCATCGCCTCCGAGCACCGTAATCGCCGAGGGGACATCGCGCAGCTTCTCTTCGCGCTTGCTGGCCGTCACGACGATTTCACCATCGTTCGGAACCTCGTCGGCAACAGCCGGCAGGACGACGCTATCGGGCGCGACTTGTGCCTTTGCGTGGTTTGCCGTCAGGCATAGCGCAACCACGCTAGCCGACAAAAGATAGCCTTTTCCGAACATCGCGGTCATCAAAACACTCCCTCGTCATAATACATAAATGTATGTTTGATATATCGTCGCCGACGGAGGATTCTCGCGTGGCCCGACCCGCATCTGAACGCCTTTTCTGCGGGAGAGCAAGCCATCCACCTTTCGAACACCGCCAAATGGATTTCGCTCACGGCCAAAATTCCAATTTTTGACGATGCTGTATTTTTACTTGACCAGCTCCGCGAACCGGGCTGAACTGCATCGACACGTAGGAGGACTGTAAGCGATGCAAGCGTCAGACGAACTCTCCGCCGGGCAGAAACACGGACCTCGGCTCGGCGCGGGTTGGATTGCACCGCGGCGACAGGCGCGGACACCCTCCCGTCTCCCCCCTGCGCGCCGCTTCCCCTCCCCCGACCGGGATACCGAACAGCTTACCATCCGCTATGCGATCGACGACTATGCGATCGACCCTGTCGTAGCCGAAGGGCAGCTCCCCGATGCTTTCGTCCGCTTGAGCGATAACCGTCACTATCGCTTCGGCGCAAGCGGCTCATTCGGGACCGGCCAACATGAATTTTGCGGGTTTACCGACGGCTTCTACATGATTTTCAGCGAGACCGAATATTACTCGCCGCAATCGAGTCATGTCCTGTCGCCCGACACGTTGCAGCTCTACGTCGCCAGCAGCGGCGATGGAGAATATGTCGCGCATGACGGAGAGCCGGTGAGCTTCGAAGGTCCGGGTACGGCACTCATCATCGAACCCGAATATCAGCCACCCGCCGATGTGACGCTCGCGGGGATGGCACGATATATCTACATCGTCATCCACCGGAATGCCCTGAAGGCGCTCTTCGCGGGCGGCGAGCATGAACTGCCGGTCGATGTCCAGGATTTCCTCAACGGTAACCTGCGGCAGACAGCCGGTCGCGCGCTGCCATTGTCGGCCGCGATGTTCCGATGCCTCGACGACGTGCATGGCTGCCCGCTCGAGGGGCACAGGCGGCGATTGTTCCTGCAATCGAAGGCAATCGAGATCATCTGCCAGATGTTCGAGGCTTTCGATCACAGCGAAGGCTTCACCTCTCCCGAGACGACGCGGCTGACGGCGCGGGGAGTGTTGAAGGCGCAGCAGGTGCTGGCCGATAATCTGGCCTCCCCGCCTTCGCTCGAGGCGTTGGCGCGCCGCGTCGGGCTTAGTCGCAGCGCCCTGTGCAGCGGGTTCCGGCAGATACTCGGCCAGTCCGTGTTCGACTATGTCCATGGTCTTAGGATGCAGCAGGCGCTGGAACTCCTCAACGAGCGGGACGCCTCGATCACGCAGATTGCCTATGCCGTCGGTTACAATCGCGCATCGAGCTTCACGGTCGCCGTTCAGAGGCACTTCGGCGCCACTCCGAGCGAGCTTCGCCGGCGCAGCGCATTGCCGCGAAGCTGAACGGCAGCCCCCCATTCCCTCGAGCATTTTCACCGGCATGGAGGCAACAGGCACGGCTCGGCGTTCGTCCATTTGGCGGCATGCGAAATCTTTTTGGCGAGGGGCGAAAGACGGGCCGGAAATCGATGGCTAGTCTGACCGCCATTTCATCAAAAGGTGTTGCATGACTGACCCGATCGCCGAGATAGCGCCGTCACCGGCTTCCACCGCGCCCGTCCGACTGCCCGTTGAGCGCGCCAATTGCGAACAATGGGACATGACGTCGGAGTCCACCGGGCGCACATATCGGATTTACGTGGCCAAGCCCGAGTGGGCGGGCGATCCGCCGCCGGAAGGCTTCCCCGTTATATATCTGAACGACGCCGATTTCATCTTCCACACATTTGCCGACACCCTTCTGATGCAGGCGGTCGGCCTGGAACTGAAGCCCGCCTACCTGGTCGGAATCGGTTATGGCAAGGATTGGGCCTATGCTTCGCGTGCGCGTTGCGCCGACCTGCTGCCGACCCAGCCCGACGCGGCTACGCTCGCGGGGCTTGAAGCGTCGCCGATCACCCAGGGCGCGATTTATGGCGATGCGGAGAATTTTCACCGGTTCATGATCGAGGAACTGCGGCCGCTTATCGACGCCACTTACGCGACCGATCGCCGTAACAACATCCTGTGGGGCGATTCGTTCGGCGGACTGTTTGCCCTGCACGTCCTGTTCAATCATCCCGCCGCCTATCAGACCTATCTCGTCGGCAGTCCGTCGATCAACTGGAGCGGCGGCGCGATTCTCGACGACGAGATCAAGCTCACGGCGCCGGTTGCGGCGGGCGAAGTCGCACCGCGCGTCTTGTTCACCCTGGGCGAGCTCGAGGAAAAGCTGGCCGAACATGTGCCGGTCCATCCCGGCGTGACGCGCGAACAGATGCAGGAGATGCTCACATCGTTCGCGATGGTCACCAATGCGCTGGCATTGGCCGACCGCCTGCGCGCTCTCGAAGCCCCGGCTCCATGCGAAGTCGAGGCCATCGTCTTCGAAAACGAAACGCACCTGAGCGTATTCCCTGCGGCCATCAGCCGCGGTTTGCGCTTCGCGCTGCGCCTCTAGTCATCGCGATCAATCGGGACTGCAGGCGGGTACGCCGCATGCCGGCCGACCACATCGACTTGCCTGAAGTCCGGACAGCGATGGCAGCATCGCTGCAAGAGGGGAAATCAAGATAATGCAATCGCGGGCATCACTCGCATCCTGGTATGCGCTTCTCGTCCTCTCGGTGGCTACGCTCTACGCGGTCATCGACCGGCAGGTCATCATCCTGCTCTCGCAGCAGTTGAAGGCGGATTTGCATCTCAGCGACACGCAAATCGGAAGCCTGCAGGGCTTCGGTGCCGTATTGTTCGCCAGTATCGCCGCCTTTCCGCTCGGTTGGCTTGCCGACCGGATGGATCGCCGCGTCCTCCTGTCGCTGTGCGTCATTGTCTGGTCGATCGGGATCGCGACCTGCGGCCTGGCGACAAGCTATCCCTCGCTGCTGGCCAGCGTCGCATTGCTCGGGGCTGGTGAGGCCGGCCTGTCCATCATCGTTTTTGCGCTGATACCCCAATTGTTCGCCGAAAAGCAGCGGATGACGGCCAATTTCATTTACTATGCGGCGTCTGTCGTCGGTGGCGGCGTCGGCATCGCGCTCGCAGGCCTGATCATCGATCATATCGGTGTGATCAGCCATTTGGTCCCGACCGGAGAGTTCACGCGCGAGACCTGGCGCCTTGTCTTCTTCGCCGTAGCCTTGCCCGGCCCGGTCCTGGCCATCGCGATCGTTTTCCTTCGTCTCAATTCACAGCCTGCTCCGGCGCCCATCTCAACGCCAACCGCCATCGAGCTGCCGGAGCTGAATTTCCGCGCCTATCTAGCCGCGAACTGGAAAGCGATTTCAGCCGTGTTCGTGCCCTTCGGGCTGGTCATACTCGGAGCATCGGCGGTTTTCACATGGCTGCCGATCATACTCATGCGCAAATTCGAAATGACCCCAGGTGCGGTCGGCGCCGGACTGGGAACGGCGATGGTGCTCGGCAGCGTGGGCGGGCTGGTTCTTGCCGGCACCGCGGCCAAGGCCATGAAATCGAGGTGGGGCGTGATGACTCCTGTGCGGGTGTCGCAGATCGGATATTCGCTCTATGCCCTCATCATTCCGCTCTACCTTTTCGCTCGGACTTCCACCGAAATCTTCGTGATCGCGACCATTCAAATGGGCCTCGGTATCGGGGGGAACTCCTTGCTGCCGACCGTCGTCCAGGACCTCGCGCCCCCGCAGCTCCTCGGACGATTCTTTGCGATCTCGACGGTCTCGTCGACGTTGTTCGGGGTGATCAGCCCGGTCCTGGTCGGGCTGTTGTCCGATCATGTGTTCGGCCCTGAAAGCGGACTGCAGATGGCCTCGCTGTCGGTGGCGTTCCCCGCGGTCGTGATCGGCGCAACGATCTACTGGCTCGCTGACAGGCATATCGCTCGAACGATCGCAAAGGTCCGCGCGCCTGACACGCCCCCTCCCCCTTCTTCGGGCGAGCTTGCCGGCGATGATCGCTGGCCGCCGAGCACTGCCCGAAAGGAAGCGTAGCCAGAAGAACCGCTCCGATCGTCATGAGAAGATACTTTGAGCATCTGATGGCCTTGCGGGCGGAACTGGCAGGGGTAGGTCTGAACGGCTTTTTGCTTGCGACGGGCGACGAGCACATCACCGAATATCCGGCAGCCTATGCCAAACGGCTCGAATGGTTGACGGGTTTCAAGGGTTCGACCGCGTCGGCCGCAGTGCTGATGGATCGAGCGGCGCTATTCGTCGATGGCCGCTACACGGTCGCGGCGCGCGAGCAGGTCGACGGCGACTGCTATCAGATCGCACCAGTGCCGCACACCGGCCCAGGC
The DNA here is from genome assembly GCF_057401805.1 of Sphingopyxis sp. 550B. Taxonomy (NCBI): domain Bacteria; kingdom Pseudomonadati; phylum Pseudomonadota; class Alphaproteobacteria; order Sphingomonadales; family Sphingopyxidaceae; genus Sphingopyxis; species Sphingopyxis sp. 550B. The sequence goes on from NZ_CM171610.1 coordinate 3,173,904, forward strand.
GCATGGCTGACCGAGCATGGCCGCGACGGGGACCGGATCGGTTATGATCCGCGCCTGCACACCCGTAGCTCGATAAACCAGATCACGTCGACGCTCGCCGTATCGGGCGTCGAGTTGATACCGGTCGCGACAAATCCGCTCGACCGCCTTTGGCTCGATCAACCCGGCCGCCCGGCCACACCGATGTTCGTCCAGCCGATCGAAAAGGCCGGGAGGAGTTCGGACGACAAGCGTTGCGCGGTCGCTGACCTGCTGAGGACCCGCAATCTCGACGCCTCCATATTGATCGCGCTCGACTCCATCGCCTGGCTCCTGAACATCCGCGCGAGCGATGTGGAATTCGCGCCGGTGGCCTACGCATTCGGCATCTGCTGGAGCGATGGCAGCGTCGATCTGTTCGTCGATGAAAGCAAGCTGAGCTACGCAGTCCTCCGGCATCTGGGAGCCGGGGTGCGGACCTTTGGCTACGATGATTTCTACCCCGCGCTCGAAAGCATGGCGGGGCGGCGCGTCGCGGTCGATCCCGACCTTTCGCCCATCGCCGTCTATCAAGCGCTGGCCAAGGGCGGCGCGCAGGTTCGCGACATGGCCGACCCGACGCGGATGCCCAAGGCCATCAAGAACCCGGTCGAAATCGAGGGTATAAAGCAAGCGCATCTCCGCGACGGCGCCGCTCTCACGCAATTCCTGCACTGGCTGTCCGGCGAAGCGCCGAAGGGACGGCAGACCGAGATGTCGGCGGCCGAACGCCTCGCCGGGTTCCGCCGCGCGGAGGCAGGGTTTCATGGCCTGTCGTTCCCGACAATTTCGGCAGCCGACGCCAATGCCGCGCTCCCGCACTATGACGCGACGGTGGAGACCGACCGGCCGATAAATCCGAACAGCATCTATCTCGTCGATTCTGGCGGGCAATATTCCGGCGGAACCACCGACGTCACGCGAACTGTCGCCATCGGCGATGCGCGTAAAGAGATCCGCGACCGGTTCACCCGCGTGCTCAAGGGCCATATCGCCATTGCCCGGCTGACCTTCCCGGCAGGCACGATGGGCTTCCGCCTCGATCCCTTCGCGCGGCGGGCGCTGTGGGAGGTCGGTCTCGATTACGCCCTCGGCACCGGCCATGGCGTCGGCCATTTTCTCAATGTCCATGAAGGGCCGGCCCACATGCTGGCCGCACCCCGGCCGGGTGACGCAGGCATCGAGGCAGGAATGATCCTGTCGAACGAGCCCGGCTACTACAAGGAGGGCGACTATGGCATCCGGATCGAGAATCTGGTCGTCGCCGTCCCGCGCGACATCCCCGGCGCAATGAAGCCGATGCTCGGTTTCGAGACGATCACGATGGCGCCGATCGACCGAATGCTTATCGATACCGCGTTGCTCACCGACGCCGAACTCGATTGGCTCAACGATTATCATGCGACCGTCCTCGGGTCGATCGGCCCACTGGTGCCCCCGGATGTCCGGCCCTGGCTGGAGATCCAGACATCGCCGATCGGCCGGGCATGAAGGCCGCGCCCGGCGGCGTCTTCGCCGCGCCGCGTACGACAGGACACCGGATTTTCGCCCTCGGCCAAATCTCTTTTGAAAGCCGCTGAAAGCGTCCCGGCGGCCTTGATAGGGCCGCGCGAGGGACCCTAGCTTGCCGTCTTCCACCGCCGCTCGCGACCAGCCTGGAACCCGCGCCGGCACCCTCCCCTCGCGATCGATCGGAGTTCGCTCGATGAACCAATCCCTGGTAGCCGCCGACGACGAGGCATTGGACCAACCCGCCTCCGACGCCGCGGACATGCTGGCACGATATCGGGCCGCGGAAGCCGTGCTGGATGCCAGCGTGATGCGCCTGGTATTGAACGAAAGCGTGCGGCCGAACTGGGTGGGCGCCAATAGCTTCTGGTATCGGCGCGAGGTGGCCGGAGGCGGCCGGTATATCTGGGTGGAAGGCGGAACGCGCCGCCCGGCGTTCGACCATGCGGCCGCCGCAAGCGCGCTCGAGACCGCAGCGGGACAAGCGGCGAATGCCGACCTGCTGATGGTAGAGTCCATTACCGCGGACGGGGAATGCGTGCTGCACCATGGCGGGCGGCGCTGGCGGGTGGTTTCCGACGTTGCCGAGGACCTTGGAGCGATCGAAGGGGCAAAACCCGGACTTCTGCTATCGCCCGCGGGGGACCAGGCGCTGGTCGTGCGCGGCCACGATCTTGCCGTGCTCGACATCGCGAGCGGCGCCGAACGCCGCCTCACCGACGATGGCGAGGAAAGTTACGCCTGGGGCAAATATCCCGATGCGGCCTTGCTTGCGATCGCGCGGCGCCAGGCCAACATCCCGCTGATACCCTTCGGCTGGTCATGGTCGCCCGACGGAAAATATGTCATCGGCGGACGGGTCGATGAGCGGCATATCGAGCCCTATCCCTTTCTGGAATCGGTGCCGCAGGACGGTAGCGCCCGGCCGCGCGCTTATCATGTGCAGCAGGCGCTCGTCGGGGAGCGAGGCCCCCTGTTCAGCGCCTGCGCGATCGAAATCGCCACGGGCCGGCGGGTGCCGATCGCGCTTCATGACAAGCTCGGGCGCGATCTCGGCGAAGGGATCGTCCATCTCGAGCCGCTCGACTGGTCTGACGACAGCCGCCGGGTGTTCGTCGCCACCGCGCCCGACAGGACCGGGGCGACCATGCTTCTCGAGATCGATGTCACCACGGGGACGCTTCGCATCCCCATCGCCGAACCGACGACGGGCTTTCTCAAGCTCGGCGCCGAGCTGTATAAGCAGCCCAACAGCCGGATCATCGCCGGTGGGAGCCAAGCGATCTGGTATTCCGAACGCAGCGGCTACGGGCATCTTTACCTGTACGATCTTGCGACCGGCGAACAGATCAACCCGATCACTGCGGGCGACTGGCCGGTGCGCGATGTGCTGGAGGTCGACGAAGCGAAGGGGCGTATCTATTTCACGGCCTCGGGCCGCGAACCGGGCGATCCCTACCAGCGCCGCGTGTATCGCGTGGACATCGACGGTCAAAATCTGACGCTCCTCAGTCCCGAGGCGGCCGATCATGCGGTTGACGGGCCTCCGGAATCCCTGCTGGCGCGCATCTTCGGCATGGCGCGCCCTGCATCTGCGATTTCGCCCGATGGCAGCGTCTTTATCGACAGTTGGTCGACGGTCTCCACGCCCGGCAGCACGGTCCTGCGTTCCACCGACGACGGCAAAATGATCACACCGCTCGAGGAAGCGGACGCGAGCGCGCTCTATGACACCGGCTGGCGCCCGCCCGAACCTTTCGTCGCGAAGGCCGCCGACGGGGTCACCGATCTCTACGGCGCGATCTACCGTCCTCACGGTGCGACCGGCGCCGCGGTGCCGGTCGTCACGGCGATCTACGGCGGGCCGCAGATCGTGGTCGCACCGCATAATTTCGCGGCGGGGCGTTTCGGTGTCGGCTATCATGGTCGCGCAGCCTTCGCGGCGCTCGGATTCGCCGTCGTTGTCGTCGACGGACGCGGCACGCCGCTGCGATCGAAAGCTTTCCAGGACGCCGGCTACGAGGCCTCGGGCGACGTCTGCCTCGACGATCATGTCGAGGTGCTGAGGCAGCTTTGCGAACGCGATCCAACGCTCGATCGCGACCGCATCGGCGTCTATGGGCATAGCGCGGGCGGATATACCTCGGCGCGTGCCATCCTGCGTCATCCGGACGTCTTCAAGGTCGCTTTCTCGTCGGCCGGGAGCCATAATTTCCACGGCCTCTATTATGCAGGCGGCGGCCCCCTGCCCGATTATGGCAACGGCGTGCGCCTCAAGCCCGACGCCGGGGCGGTCCCCGAGAACTACCGGAAGCTGGACAATGGCGTCCTCGCGGCCAACCTGAAAGGCAAGCTCCTTCTCGCCTATGGCGACATGGATGAAAATGCGTTTCCCGCCGTCACCTTGCAGCTTTGCGCGGCGCTCAACCAGGCCAACCGGTCCTATGATTTGCTCTACATGCCCAATGGCACGCATTTCTATCTCGCAGAGCCCTACTTTCTGCGGCGGCAATGGGACTATTTCGTCGAGCATCTGATGCGCCAAACCCCGCCGCGCGATTACAGCATCGGAAAAGGCGGCATGAGCGCATTCGCGTGACCGGTCGCGGCCCTGCGACCAAGACCCCGGGAGTTTGATGATGTTCGACGTCGACGATATCCGCCAGCTTTCCGACCGTGCGGTTTTCGGCCGGAAACGCATGGCTTCGGGCAAGGAGGGGGTCGCGGTTTCCTCGCACCCCATCGTGACGCGCGTCGCCACCGCGATCTTGCGCGACGGCGGCAATGCAGTGGACGCAATCCTTGCCGCCTCGCTGGCGCAAACGGTGGTCGAGCCGCACATGACCACCGCCTTCGGCATGCTCAGCATGATGCACTATGACGCCGCGACGGGGGCGACCCACTATCTCAACGGTTCGATGAACGCGCCGCTAGCCGGGCTTGGCGGAATAACCGGCGCGGACCTCGCGACGGGACGCGGGGTTGCGATCCCGGGCTTCTGGGCGGCATGGGAAGCCGCGCGCGAGCGCCATGCGACGAAATCGCGCGAGGAACTCGCCGCTCCGGCCATCGAGCTCGCGCGCACGGGTATTCCGATCTATCCCTTTCTCTATGGCATGATGTTCGAGCAGGCGGGCAAGATCGGCCTCAGCGAGGAGGGACGCGAGATTTATTTTCGCGACAATGCGCTGCGCGGCCCCGGCGAGATCATTGTTAATCATCGGCTCGCCGATACGCTCGAGAAGATGGCAATTGGCGGGGTCGATTATTTCTACCGGTCGCGCTTCACCGAAAAGGTGGTCGAAACCGTTCGTGCCGCCGGCGGCGTGCTGACGATGGAGGATTTCGACCGCTTCGCGCCGCGCTGGATGGAGCCCGCCTGGGGAAGCTATCGCGGGCACAGGATCGCCGGTTCGCCGCCGCCCGACAATGGCGGCACCCACATCATCGAAATCCTCAACCTGATCGAGCAGATCCCGCTCGCGGAATGGGGCATGCCCACCGACAGCGCGGACAGCCTGTACTGGCTGTCGCGCTTCTGCCTCGAGGTCCCGCTCGACGGGGCCGCACAAGGCGACCCCAACAGCTGGCCGACGCCGCTCGAAACCATCCTGTCGAAGGATTATGCGGCGATGCGCTTCGAACTCATGAAGATGCGCGACCCCGTGCCGGTCGATCCGGCGCGCTCTCCTTACCCCGGCTCGAACCATCTGACGGTGGTCGATCGCGACGGCAATGTCGCGACCGTCCTCCACTCGGTCATGTCGCTGCCGTGGATGAACGGGCTGATGGTCGACGGCATGAGCCTGTGGTCCGGCGCCGCTCACTTCGCGCGCAACATGCCGAAACCCGGCGACCGCGCGACCTGCTACGTCGCGCCGCACATCATCTTCGGTTCGAACGGCAAACCCGTGCTTGCGGCCGGATCGCCGAGCGTGGCGTTGATCCAGAATTGTGTGACCAACGCGCTGAACATCCTCGATTTCGGTATGGATATCGAGACATCGGTGCACCGGCCGCGGATCGGCGGGCCGGTCTATGGTGGGAGCACGGCGAACAGCGTCGCGATCGAACTCGATTGCGGGACCCCGGAGATACACGCAGCGGCCGCGGCGCGGGGCCTGCAGTTCGAATTGACAAGCCCGTGGAGCTTCCACGCGGGGAGCTACGAGGGCATCCATATTTCGCCCGGCGGCGTCGCCAGCGCCTGCGCGGACCCGCGTCGTTCCGGGGCAGCGGAGGCGGTATGAGCAAGGAAGCCAAACCGCTGGTCATAGTCACCGGCGCCGCGCGGGGAATCGGTCTCGCCTGCGCATCGCGCTTCCTCGATGACGGATATCAGGTCGCGATGTGCGATATCGACGTCGCGAAGGTCGAGGCGGAAGCCGGCCGGCTCGACGCAAGCGGGGCGGATGTCAGAGGCTACGGGCTCGATGTATCAAGCGCGCAAGACGTCGAAAGATGCCTCGCGGACATTTTCGAATGGGGCGGACCCGCCCATGTGCTCATCAATGTCGCCGGCATCGTCCACAAGGCGCCGTTCCTCGAATTGGCGGAGGCCGATTTCGATCGCGTGCTCGGCGTCAATCTCAAATCGGTCTTTCTCGTGAGCCAGCATGTCGCCCGCGAGATGGTCGCTTACGGCATCCGGGGTTCGATCATCAATATGAGTTCGATCAACGCGGTGGTCGCGATCGGCGATCAACTCGCCTACGCCGTGTCGAAAGGCGGGATAAACCAGATGACGCGCGCGATGGCGCTGGCGCTCGCCGCGTCCGGCATTCGCGTGAACGCGATCGGTCCCGGGACCATCGCCACCGATCTGGCCCAAAACACGCTTCTGCGCGATGCCGACGCGCTGCGTGCCGTGCTCTCCCGCACGCCGCTCGGCCGCGTCGGCGAGGTCGAAGAGATTGCCGGCATCGCCGCGTTCCTGGCCAGCAAGGACTCCTCCTATATGACCGGCCAGATCCTCTACGCCGACGGCGGCCGCCTTGTCCTCAACCACACCGTTCCGGTGCGTGACTGACATGCAGCGTTACTCGCTCTTCTCGCTTATTCGCCACGGACTGCGCAATCACTCGGGATGGCGCGAGCAGTGGCGCGCCGCGGCGCCCAAATCGCATTATGACGCCATTGTCATCGGCGGCGGCGGCCATGGCCTCGGCGCCGCCTTCTATCTCGCTCGCGACTATGGGCTCACCAATATTGCCGTGCTGGAAAAGGGCTGGATCGGCGGCGGCAACACCGGCCGCAACACGACGATCATCCGCTCGAACTACCTCTTCGACGAGAGCTCCTCGCTCTATGATCATGCGGTCAAGAAGTGGGACACGCTGAGCGAGGAACTGAACTACAACGTCATGTATTCGCGGCGCGGCGTGATGATGCTGGCTCACACGGTCCATGACGAGCAGGTGTTCCGGCGTCACATCCACGCCAATCGCTTGAACGGTGTCGACAATGAGTGGCTGACGGCGGAGCAGGCAAAGGCCTATTGCCCGCCGCTCAACATCGATCCCGGCATGCGCTACCCGATCATCGGCGCAGCGCTGCAACGTCGCGGCGGCACGGCTCGCCATGATGCGGTGGCCTGGGGATATGCCCGGGCGGCCGACGCAATGGGCGTCGACATCATCGAGAATTGCGAAGTGACGGGGATCGACCGCGACCGTTCGGGGCGGGTGATCGGGGTCCAGACGTCCCGCGGCCCGATCCGGGCGGCGAAGGTCGGCGTGTCCGCGGCCGGCAACAGCAGCGTCGTGATGGGCATGGCAGGCCTGCGGTTGCCGCTCGAGAGCTTCCCGTTGCAGGCGCTGGTGTCTGAGCCTGTGAAGCCGGTCCTGCCCTGCGTGGTCATGTCGAACACGATCCACGCCTATATCAGCCAGTCCGACAAGGGCGAACTGGTGATCGGCGCGGGCACCGACGTATATACGAGCTACACCCAGCGCGGGGGGCTTCACGTCGCGCAGCATACGCTGGAGGCGATTTGCGAGATATTCCCGCAATTCCGCAGAATGCGGATGTTGCGCAACTGGGGCGGGATCGTGGACGTCACGCCCGACCGATCGCCGATCATCGCGAAGACGTCCGTTCCCGGCCTCTATGTCAATTGCGGCTGGGGGACAGGAGGGTTCAAGGCGACGCCGGGCGCCGCGCACCTGCTGGCACATACGATGGCGACCGATGCGCCTCACGCGCTCAATGCACCGTTCACGATCGAACGCTTCCGCGACGGCTATATGATCGACGAGGCGGCCGCGGCCGCGGTGGCGCACTGAGACCGGCCATGCTTCTCATCCCCTGCCCCTATTGCGGCGACCGCCCCGAAATCGAATTCAGCTACGGAGGGCAAGCGCATATTGCCCGGCCGCCGGTGCCTGCGGCGCTCGACGATGAGCAATGGGGTTCGTTTCTCTATGGCCGCGATAATGTTCGCGGTCCTCATCGCGAGCGCTGGCGCCATTCGCATGGTTGCGCACGCTTCTTCAACATCCTCCGCGACACGCGCACCGACCTGATTCTGGCAAGCTATCGCGTGGACGACCCTCGGCCGGAGACCGGTGCGTCATGACCCAGAAATACCGTCTGGCCGGGCACGGCCTCGTCGATCGCAGCCGTCCGCTGCGCTTCCGTTTCGACGAGCGCATTTACCAAGGCTTTGCGGGCGACACGCTCGCCTCCGCGCTGCTCGCCAATGATGTTCACCTCGTGGGGCGTTCGTTCAAATATCACCGGCCGCGCGGGATATTGGGAGCCTGGGCCGACGAACCAAATGCGCTGGTCACGATCGTTCGCGGCGGGGGGCGGGTCACACCCAATCTCCCGGCGACGCAGGTCGAACTGGTCGACGGGCTCGTCGCGTACAGCCAGAACCGCAATCCGAGCCTCGCACATGATCGCTGGAGCATCAACGATCGCCTCAGCCGCTTCCTGCCCGCCGGCTTCTACTACAAGACCTTCATGTGGCCGCGCCGCGCCTGGGACACGGTCTACGAACCGCGCATTCGCGCCGTGGCCGGGCTCGGCGTGGCGCCCGACGCACCCGACCCCGACCGCTACGCTCAGCGTTACGCGCACTGCGAGGTGCTTGTCGTCGGCGCAGGTCCGGCCGGGCTCGCGGCCGCATCGGCGGCGGCTGCCGGAGGCGGGCGCGTAATCCTCTGCGACGATCGTCCGCGCATGGGCGGATCGCTTCTCGCTGCGAGCGACGCCGTCATAGATGGCGAGGACGCCGCCGAATGGACCGCCCGCACGCTCGAGCGGCTTGCCGCGCTTCCCAATGTCCGGTTGCTCCCGCGCACGACGGCGTTCGGCTATTATCCCCACAATATGATCGGCCTCGCGGAGCGGCTCGGCGACCATGTCGAGGATGGCGCCGCTCCTGTCCGCGAACGGCTCTGGCAGGTCCGGGCGGCACGCGTCATACTGGCGACCGGCGCGATCGAACGCCCCCTCGTCTTTCCCGACAATGATCGCCCGGGGATCATGCTCGCCGACGCGGCGCGTACCTATCTCCAGCTCTACGGTGTCGCCGTCGGCGCCCGCCCGGTGGTGGTGACCGCGCATGACGCCGGATATCGCGTCGCGCGGGAGCTGACGAGCGCCGGGCTGGCGACGGTGCTGGTCGACATACGGCCTGGCCCGGCCGTTTCGAGCGCCCCCTTCCGCATCATCCGCGGCGCCCGCATCGAGGGAACGCGGGGCAAAATGCGCGTGAACGCGATAGATATCGTCGCGGGCGGCCACCGCGAACGCCTTGCGTGCGATGCCGTCCTGATGTGCGGCGGCTTCACGCCGGCGATTCACCTCGCCTCGCAGTCGCGCGGCCAAATGGCGTGGAGCGCGGACGTCCAGGCCTATGTGCCCTCGGGCTCGGTCGAGGACGAACGAACGGTCGGCGCCGCAAGCGGACGCCTCGAACTCGCAGACGCGTTGAAAGACGGCTGGTGGGCGGGAATAGACGCCGCGAAGACAAGCGGCGGCAAAATCGTGGCGGCCCCGCTGCCGCCGCGAGCCGACGTGCGCCAGTCCATCGGCAAGGGCGGCGTCATCGGCGCGCTCCCGCACGGCAGGAACCCTTTGCGCGTCAAGGCTTTCGTGGATTGGCAGAACGACGTGACGGCGCGGGACCTCGCCCTTGCGACCCGCGAGGGGTTCCGCTCGATCGAGCATGTCAAGCGCTACACCACGACCGGCATGGCGACCGATCAGGGCAAGCTGTCGAATATCAACTCGCTCGGGATCGTCGCCGCCGACACCGGGCGAGCGGTCGAAGCCGTCGGCTTCACCACCTTCCGGCCGCCCTATACCCCGGTCACTTTCGGTGCGCTGGCGGGAAGCGCGCGCGGCGAACTTTTCGATCCCGTGCGGCGCACCCCGATCCATGGCTGGGCCGAAGCAAAAGGCGCGGTCTTCGAAGATGTCGGGCAGTGGAAGCGCGCCCGCTACTTTCCGCGTGCCGGAGAGACGATGCGCGAAGCGGTCGACCGCGAGTGCCTGGCGGTCCGAAGCGCGGTCGGCATTTTCGACGCCTCGACGCTCGGCAAGATCGAGGTCGTCGGGACCGATGCGGCCGAGTTCCTCGAGCGCTTCTACGTCAACGCCTGGAAAAAACTCGGCGTCGGACGATGCCGCTACGGCGTGCTGCTGCGCGAAGACGGCTTCATCCTCGACGACGGCGTCATCGCCCGGCTTGCGAGCGATCGCTTCCACGTCACCACGACGACCGGCGGGGCGGCGCGGGTCCTCGGCCTCATGGAGGATTATCTCCAGACCGAATGGCCCGATCTCGACGTCTGGCTGACGTCGACGACCGAGCAATGGTCGGTGATCGCGATCCAGGGCCCGCTCGCCCGCGAGCTGCTGGCACCGTTGGTCGAGCAGCTCGACATCTCGGCTGCCGCCTTTCCCCATATGAGCGTTGGCGAGGCCGAAATCTGCGGCGTAGCGACCCGGCTGATGCGGGTCAGTTTCACCGGCGAACTCGGCTTCGAGGTCAACATCCCCTCGGGTCTGGTGCGACAGGTCTGGGAGGCGATCTGGGCTCGTGGCCAGACGCTCGGCCTCACCGCTTATGGCACCGAGGCGATGCACATATTGCGCGCCGAGAAGGGCTATATCATCGTCGGACAGGAAACCGACGGCACGGTCACTCCGCAAGACGTCGGGCTTGGCTGGGCCATCGGCAAGGCGAAGCCCGATTTCGTCGGCAAACGCTCTCTAGAACGCCCCGCGCTCCTCGCAAAGGGCCGCAAGCAACTTGTCGGCCTCTGCACGACCGATCCGTCGATCGTGCTTGAAGAGGGCGCACAGCTCATGGCGCCGGCCGGGCGGCCGTCGCTGGGCCATGTGACATCGTCCTACTATAGCGCGTCGCTCGGCCGCTCGATCGCGCTCGCGATGATCAAGGACGGCCGGGCCATTAAGGACCAGTCGCTTGTGGTGCCGATGCCGGATGGCAACATCGCGGTGAAGGTGACCGGGACCGTTTTCGTCGACCCCGAAGGGCACCGTCTCAATGACTGACCGAGGCGACCAGCGCGGCCCGGTCCGGCATTCACATACCCTGTCGCGCCACATCTTGCGCTGCCGCGAGGGGGCCATCGAGAAAGCCTCGGCGATCCTCGGGCTTTCGCTCCCGCGCACAGCCTGCCGCTCGGCATCGGGCGACGGGCTCGACGCACTATGGTTGGGGCCCGACGAATGGCTGGTTCTGGCGACTGGAGCGGCGGCTTCAACGATGTCGCAGGCCAGCGAGCGTTTGTCCGCGCTCGGCGGAGCCTTTGTCGACGTCAGTCACCGGCAGGTCGCGATCACGCTGGGCGGCCCGGAGGCGGAGATTTGGCTGGCGAGCGGTTGCCCGCTGGACCTGGCGACTAGCGCCTTCCCTGTCGGCACCTGTGCGCGAACCCTGTTCCACAAGGCCGAAATCATCGTGTGGCGGACCGGCCCCGAGAGTTTCCATCTCGAGGTCTGGCGTTCCTTCGCGCCTTATGTCGAGGCCCTGTTGTCGGAGGCGGCTCAAGAAGAGCCCGCGAGAAGCAGGAACTGACGATGCTGACGATCCACCATCTGGGCATCTCCCAGTCGGACCGTATCATCTGGCTCTGCGAGGAATTGGGGATCGACTATGTCCTTCAGAAATATGATCGCGATCCGGCAACCGGGGCGGCGCCGGCCGCCTACAAGGCGCTGACGCCCTTCGGTACGGCGCCCGTCATCACGCATGACGCCCTGGTTCTCGGCGAGTCCGGCGCGATCATCGAATATATCATCCACCGCCTGGGTGGCGGCCGTCTTGCGCTGGCACCGTCGGACGCGGCCTATCCGGACTATCTGTTCTGGCTGCATTTCGCCAATTCCTCGCTGATGTCGGCGCTTATGGTCGAGATGATCATCCCGGCAATCGAGCCTGCGAACCCCGATATCGCCGAGGCCTTGCGCGGACGCGGCAATCGCGCCTTCGGCCTCGTCGAGCAGCGCTTGTCGGAAGCGCCCTATTTTGCGGGGGATGAATTTACCGCCGCCGACATCATCATGGCGTTCCCATTGACGACGATGCGGCTGTTCGTGCCACGCGAAATCGCCGCCTATCCGAAGCTGAAGGCCTATCTGGCGAAGATAGTCGGGCGCCCCGCCTTCAAGCGCGCGCTCGCGGTCGGCAATCCGGGGCTCAAGCCCGTGATCGACTGAGCCGAAGGTGATCGCGCGCAAAGCTTCGCGGGCGATCCTGTGAGTTCAGCGCTCACCGCGCGCCGGGCGGCGCGGCGGCCGGCCCTATAGCCGATTCTTGATGATCTCGCCGTCGCGAATGATGAGGTCAAGGCGCTCGCCATTTTGCGACAGCAAGCCGATGTCCTTGAGCGGATCGCCATCGACGACGATGAGATCGGCGAATGCGTCGGGCTTGACGCAGCCCAGCCGCCCTTCGTGCATCAGGATTTCCGCGCCCACCGACGTCGCTTGCCGAAGGATTTCGATCGGCTCGAACACTTCGCGCCGCAGGGTGAACTCGCGGCATTGCTGATCATAGAGTTCGCCGAGCAAATCGGTGCCGAGGCCAAGCTTCACATTGGCCGACCGCATATGATCGAGTCCTTCGATGGCCGATTTGTGGGCGATCTTGAGCTTGTCCATCACGACGGGCGAAATTCCCATGGCGCTCCCCCCTTCCATGAGGGCGAAGATGATCGCCAGCGTGGGTACGACATAGGCTCCCTTCCCGGCGACGAATGCGGCCGTCTCGGCATCCATCAGCGTGCCATGCTCGATCACCCTGACGCCCGCCTCCACCGAGCGGCGGACGCCGCTCGCCGGGTGACAATGCGATGAAACGTAGGTCCGTCGCTCCTCGCATTCGCGAACGATCGCCCGTATCTCGTCGTCCCGGTACTGGTTCATCCAGATGGGATCGAGGGGCGAGGTCACGCCGCCCGACCCCATGATCTTGATGCAATGGGCGCCGCGCCGAAGCTCTTCGCGCGCCGCCTTGATGCAACCGTCGATGCCGTCGGCGATCACGCTCATCGTGCCGACCACGCTGCACGAGCAGGCTCCGAATTCATGCTCGCTATCGTGCATGTCCCGAAAATCGCCGTGCCCTCCCGTCATCGAGAGGATTTTGCCGGCATAGAAGAAGCGCGGCCCTTCGATGATCCTGTCTTTCAGGGCCTTGGCCAAACTCCAGTCGCCGCCGCCGATATCGCGCATCGTCGTGAAGCCGCAATGAAGGCTGTGGCACAGCATGCGCCCGGCGTGAAGGGCGTTATAGGGCGTCCCGACCTTTTCGAGCTGCGTCAGGTCGACATCGGCGGTGTAGGCATGGGTGTGAAGATCGATGAGTCCGGGCATCAGCGTCTTTCCGCCGACGTCGATAACCCGGGCATCGGGTGCGCGGATTTCCTTTTCGGAGACTTCGCGAATTTGACTGCCGTCGATCAGGACAGACATGCCTTCGGCGCATTCCTCGTTCATTCCGTCGAAGATGCGGGCATTTGTCAGCAGCAGTGTCACATAAGGTCTCCTGTTCGGGCGGCGACCGCATCTCGTCGGCGGTCGTCGCGTTCGGACAAGAATTTCAAACGGCACCCACCATGTCAACATGCATTATTGCATTTTAATATCCCGAAAATGGCTAGGATTGTTCAAATCATTGTCAAATCCTCCGGTTAAAAATCTTGCATTCTCGCCCCATAGCATACAGATATGCATGGACGATACGCGTCGGACTCGATGGGAGTGCGTGGAGAGGTTATGGACATTCCGAATGACAACCGGGCCTATACAGCGCTCGGAGAGCGATTTGGAACGGTCGGCCGGCTGGGCGCCGCCCGCGCAACCCTGTTCTGGGACAGCCAGACGCATATGCCGCCCGGAGCAGCATGGAGCCGAAGCGAGCAAATGGCGGCGATCGACGCGACCTGCACCGACCTCATCGCCTCGCCCGAAACAGAAGAGCTGCTCGAGACCGCGGCCGCGGCGGCAGGCGCGCTGGAGCCGGTCGAGCGCACCAATCTCGGCGAGATGCGGCGCATCTGGCGTCACGGCACCGCGGTTCCCAAGGAGCTGATGCTCGAAAAGTCGCGGCGTGTGTCCGCCATCCAGCCGATCTGGCTCGCGGCCAAGCAGTCCAATGATTTCGCACCTTTCGGCGCTGCCTTCGAGGAGCTCATGCCGATCTACCGCGAGGTAGCGCAGGCGAAGGGAGAAGCTTTGGGGCTCAGCCCCTTCGACGCGCTGATGGACGAGTTCGACCCCGGCCTGAGCACCCAGATCGTGGACCCCATTTTCGCGGATCTGGAGCGCTTTCTCCCGGCGCTTCTCGCCGACGTCATCGAGCGTCAGAAGAGCTGGCCGGACCCGGTCCCTTTCGAAGGCGATTTTTCAGCCGACCGGCAGCGCGAACTTTCCTACAAGCTGGTCGAGGCCCTCGGGCACGATCTTGCGCATGTCCGCATCGACGCGGCGCCGCACCCCTTTGCGCTGGCGGGATCGCCGGGCGACAATCGCATCACCACGCGGTTCGACGCGGACAATGTGCGCTACGCGATTCTCGCGACGCTGCACGAGGCGGGCCATTCGCTGTACGAAGCGGGACTGCCGCGGGAACATGCCTTCACGCCGGTCGGGCAGGCGCGCGGGGCGACCGCCCATGAGAGCCAGTCGACGATGGTCGAGATGCAGGCGGGCCGGAGCCGCGAGTTCCTGTCCTGGCTCGCTCCGCAGTGCCAGGCCGCCTTCGGCGGCAATCCCGATTGCTGGACCGCTTCCAACCTTCTCAACACCTATCGGCGCGTGGGGAGCGGATTCATCCGGGTCGAGGCCGACGAGATTTCGTACCCGCTTCACATCATTCTCCGGTATCGCATCGAGCAGGCCCTGCTTCGCGACGATCTCAAGGTTGCGGACCTGCCCGCCGCCTGGTCCGACTTGTCCGAGGCGATGTTCGGACGCCGGCCTCCCGATCACGCAACGGGCTGCCTCCAGGACATGCATTGGGCTGTCGGACTATTCGGCTATTTCCCGAACTATGCGCTGGGCGTGAGCCTCGCGGCGCAGCTTTTCGAGCAGGCGGTGAAGGACGATCCGGCCGTCCTCGCAAATCTGGCCGAAGGCGACTTCGCGCCGTATCGCGCATGGGTCGTTCCGCGTATCCACGCCAAGGCCAGCCAGATGCCGTTCAACGAACTGGTCACCGAGGCGACCGGCGCGCCCTTGTCGGCATCTGCGCTCGAGCGTCATCTGCGAGCGCGATATCTGGTCGAGGATATGCCCTGAGGCTCGGGCACACCGTCCATCGGAGCCTCCTGCGAAGCCAAAATGAATGCCGTCGGTCGTCATGAGCATGACGCCTTGAAAAATGAACGGATCAGCTATGCAATTCGATACGCGCAACATGAACCTTGCTCTCAAGGTGATCGACGAGGTCACCGGCGAGCGCGGCAGATCCCCCTTCGCGGTGCTCGCGCAAGGCATCATGCCGACGAGCTTGCCCGATCTGGGTTATGACGAGGCGGTGCGCATCTCCAAGCTTGGAAGCGAGCTGCTCGAACGCGCTGACGCGGTCGATGCGGGGGCCCTGCCCGGCGACCTCGGCCTGACATTCGAGATCGCACGCGGGCAGGCGAAGATCTGGTCGCGCTGCGGCGACTGGTATTGGCTGATAATCGACGCCTCCTTCCCGGTCGCCTTCCTGCCGACGGTTTATGGCGGGGGTTATCTGCTCAACACCCTGAAATCCGTCTTCGCTGCGCTCGAGGTGAAATCACGCGGCGATCAACATCGCTATCTCGCGCTGGTGCATGATTATGGGCGGCTGGTGTCGCAGATGGAGGAGCGCACCCGCGGTCAGGCCGAGCGCGGCATTTTCATCCCCAAGCCGCAGCTCGAGCTTTGCTGCCCGCTGATGCGGAATGCGCGGACGGCCGCGATCAACGATCTGGCGATGTCCCCTGACCGCGTGAGCGGCATCGGCTCGGAAGATTTCGCTGCGCAGCTGCAGGCCGCGCTCGATACGGCAGTGTTGCCCGCATTCGACTCGCTCATCGCCTATCTCGAGGACCCCGCTTATGCGGCGAAGGCGCCCGATACCGTCGGGCTGAGCCAGTATCCGGGCGGCGCCGCGGTCTATGCCGAGCTGGTGCAACTGCACACCACGCTGGAGCTTACGCCCGAGGAGGTCCACGCGCGCGGGCATGAACGCATGCGCGAGGTCAGGAGCCAGATGCGGACGCTGCTGGACGAGATGGCGTTCGAGGGCGATCCTCAGGCCTATCTCGAAGAGTTGACCGCCAACCCGAAGTGGCGGGCGGAAACAGCCGAGGGGATTGCGGACGTCTTCCAGCGCTACATCGATCGCATGGCGCCAAAGGTCGAAGAAGTTTTCCGGTTCAAACCCAGGGCGGCCTATGGCGTTCGGCCTCTCGCACCCGAGCTCACCGGATCGATGACATTCGGCTATTACTCGATGCCGTCGCCGCACCAGCCTGACGGGCGCTACCTGTTCAACGCCGTCAACCTGTCCCAGGCACCGCTGCTCAACATCGGCGCTCTCAACTATCACGAGCTCGTCCCCGGGCATCATTTCCACATCGCCTCCCAAAACGAGAATGAAGAGCTTCATGAACTGCGCAAGAAGTCGAGCTTCTCGTCGTTCAACGAAGGCTGGGCCGAATATGCGGCCACGCTCGCCGGCGAACTCGGGATGTATGAGGAGCCTGCGGAGAAATTCGGGCGACTGATGATGGATGCGTTTCTGACATGCCGGCTCGTGGTCGACACCGGGATGAATGCGCTGGGCTGGTCCCTTGAGCAGGCTCGCGAATATATGCGGGAGCATAGCTTCATGTCGGAGCGCGAGATCGAATCCGAAACGCTCCGCTACTCCTGCGGCATCCCGGGGCAGTCGCTCGCCTACAAGCTTGGTGACACCTTCCTCCTCGATCAGCGTGAGCGGATGAAAGCGGCGCTCGGCGACCGCTTCGACATCCGTGACTTCCACGACCTGGTGTTGAAGCCGGGCGGGCTGCCATTGCCCCTGGTGGCGCGGAATGTGGATGCGGCGATCGGCTGACGGACATCCGCCGGTATCGGCAAGCCACGCCTGAGCTGACCACCCGGACAACCCTATGGATACCGCCCGATGAGACGGAGAGAAAAAGCATGAAGGTCGCCGTCCTTGGCAGCGGCGTCATCGGCGTTACGTCCGCCTGGTATCTCGCCGAGGCCGGGCATGATGTCGTCGTGATCGACCGCCAGCCCGGACCCGCACTCGAGACAAGCTTTGCCAATGCCGGTGAAATCTCTCCGGGTTACGCTTCGCCATGGGCCACGCCCGGCATTCCGCAAAAGGCGATCCGGTGGCTGATGATGCGGCATGCGCCGCTGATCCTCCAGCCGGCGATCGATCGCGAGATGCTCGGATGGCTGGTCGCGATGCTGCGTAACTGCACGAGCGCGCGCTATGCGATCAACAAGGCGCGTATGGTGCGGCTTGCCGAATATAGCCGCGACCGGCTCATCGCGCTCCGTGCCGTTACCGGCATCGCCTATGACGAGCGGATGAAGGGGACGCTGCAGTTGTTCCGGACGCAAAAGCAGCTCGACGGGACCGCGAAGGACATTGCCGTCCTCCGCACCGGCGGAGTGCCATTCGAATTGCTCGATCGCGAGGGGTGCATCGCAGCCGAACCGGGGCTCGCCGCAGCGCACGAGAAGATCGTCGGCGGTCTCCGTCTTCCGGGCGACGAAACGGGCGACTGCTTCAAATTCACCGGCGCACTCGCTGCGATGGCTGCCGAACGCGGCGTCCGGTTCCGCTATGGCGAAGCGATCCGGTCATTGGCAATCGACGGCGCGCGCATCGTCGGCGTCGAAACCGATCGCGGCCGGATCACTGCCGATTGCTATGTCCTCGCGCTCGGCAGCCATTCGGCGGCGATGCTGCGACCGATCGGACTCAAGCTACCCGTCTATCCGGTGAAGGGTTATTCGATCACGGTCCCGATCGTCGACGCGGCGCGCGCGCCCGAATCGACGCTGATGGACGAAAGCTACAAGATCGCTATCACGCGGCTCGGCGAGCGCATTCGCGTCGGCGGAATGGCGGAGATTTCGGGATATAACAACATGCTCCCCGAGCGCCGCCGCGCCACGCTCGTCCACTCGCTCACCGACCTCTTCGCGGGCGCCGGCGACATCGACGCCGCCAGCTACTGGTCCGGACTCAGGCCGATGACCCCCGACGGTACGCCCGTCATCGGGGCGACGCCCTATGGCAATCTCTTCCTCAATACCGGTCACGGAACCTTGGGCTGGACGATGGCGTGCGGGTCGGGCCGGCTGATCGCCGATCTGGTCAGCGGCCGCGCGCCCGACATCGAGGCTGAAGATCTTTCCATCGCGCGTTATGGCATGCGCTGAGTTTGCCCTCACAAAATGAAAGGAAAAACATGACGATCACTCGCATCCAGTCCGGCGCGCGCATGAGTCAGGCCGTCGTCCATGGCGACACCGTCTATCTCGCCGGTCAGGTCGGCGCTCCGGGCGAAAGCGTAATCAACCAGACGCAGGCGATCCTCGGGCAGATCGAGGCGCTGCTCGCCGAAGCCGGCTCGGAAAAGGCAAAGATCCTGTCGGCGACGATCTGGCTCGCGGACATGGCGGATTTCGCCGAAATGAACGCGGTCTGGGACAAATGGGTCGATGGGAAGGATGCCCCTGCCCGCGCGACCGGCGAAGCCAGGCTCGCGACGCCTGACTACAAGGTCGAAATCATCGTCATCGCTGCGCGATGACGAGCATATTCCCAAGTTAAGTCGAGCCTGTATCGAAGTTGCTTTCGATCTGACCGCAATCGGACAGCAGGCGTCTGACCTGAAATCCGGATAAGAGACGGACACCGACACCAGGCATTCGGTGGATATAAAGATGGAGCAAGTTTCCCATGCCGATCGAGATCGATCCCTTTCATGCCATTGCCGTCAGCCGGCTCGCACATCGGTTGCGGGCCGAAGGACGGTCGGTGATCCACATGGAGTTCGGCCAACCCTCGACTGGCGCCCCGGCGGCGGCGATCAGGGCCGCGCACGACATCCTCGATACCGACGGCATGGGCTATTGGGAAAGCCCGGGGCTGAAAGCGCGGATCGCGGCGCATTATGACGAAGCCTATGGAGTAGCGGTCAATCCGGAGCAGGTCATCCTCACCTGCGGCGCTTCGCCGGCGCTGGTCCTCGCTCTTTCCTGCCTGTTTTCCCCCGGCGCGCGCGTCGCGCTCGCGAGACCCGGCTATGTTGCCTACAGAAACACGCTGAAAGCGCTTCATCTCGAGCCGGTGGAACTGGCCTGCGGCGAAGCCGAGCGATTCCAGATCACCGCCGAGGCTGTCGCGCGGCTGGAGCCCGCCCCGGACGGGCTGATCCTCGCCAGCCCGGCCAATCCCACGGGCACGATCATCCCGCCGGAGGAGCTCCGGGCCCTCGCCGAGGTTTGCAAGCGCCGCGGCATCGCGCTCGTCTCTGACGAAATCTATCACGGATTGAGCTATACGCTGCCTGCCGAAACCATGCTGAAGCACGCGCCAGACGCGCTGGTCGTCAACAGCTTCTCCAAATATTTCAGCATGGCCGGTTGGCGGCTTGGCTGGCTTGTCGTTCCGGAGAGCTTGGTCGATGCCGCCCGCGCCCGAATGGGGAACTTCTTCTTGACCCCGCCCTCGCTCGCCCAGCACGCCGGCCTGATCGCCTTTGACTGCCGCGAGGAACTCGAAAGTCATATCGAAACCTATGCGCGCAATCGCGAACTCCTGCTCAAAGCCCTTCCCAAAATGGGTCTCCGGCGGATCGCACCTCCCGACGGAGCCTTTTATATCTATGCCGACGTCAGCCACCTGACGGATGACAGCCTTGCCTTCTGCGAAGCGCTGTTGCGCGATACCGGCGTTGCCATAGCTCCCGGACTGGATTTCGATCCGGTCGATGGCAACGGCTTCATACGCCTCAGCTTCGCTGTTTCCACCGACCTGATCGAGGAGGCGATCCGGCGCATTGAACCATGGTTGGCCGGCAGGGTAACCAATGGAGCCATTGTTGCTCTCACTAAATGAGATTTTTGTCCGCCCAAGCGAGTTAGCTTGCTCGCCATCTCCAATATAGATGGCGAACCTTGCGTCGCGTCCCGCTCCGGCGGAAGTACCGCGATCTCGCGGTCCGCATCATCCGGTTGCAGAACTTGGAACAACGGCAGCTTTCAAGATTTGCAATGGTCCGTCCACATGACCGAGATGAGGCGCAAAGCGGAATGGCGAGCAAGCTCCGTAGGGGAAAAACAGCAGCTCAAAACAGAGCACTCCACAAGCAGGTTGCCTTGACCGTAAATAACCATCATCAGCAAACCGCACGCCGCCACTGACCTCCGACCATTTTGCTTGCATGTCATCGGCGGCCTCAGATTCAAGGTTTCACGATCCCATGATGATTGCGATGACATTGGCATTGGCAGCAGCCGACCCGGGCTATGCACCCGTGCCCGGCGGGTTGATGGACTTTCGCTGCTTGCAATTGCCTTCCGCGCCGGCCGAGGCACTCGAATATCGCAAGGCTGTATTGGAAGCCGAAAAGGCGGGAAAGCCAATACCCGTCGCACCGCCCGATCTGGCCGCGAGATTCACCGCATGGCAGGCGTTCATCGCGAAAACGGACCCTCTGCGGCTATGCAAATATGATGCGGCCAACAAGGCGCTGCCTCCGCCAACGCGCCACCGCATCGTCTTCATGGGCGATTCCATTACCGAGGGCTGGACCGGAGACGTCTTCGGCGGCGACCGGATCAACCGCGGCATCAGCGGCCAGACAACGCAGCAGATGCTCGGCCGCTTCTATGCCGACGTGATCGCGCTCCGCCCCGCGGTCGTCCACATCCTCGCCGGCACCAACGACGTCGCGGGAATCAGCGGCGCCGCCCATCTCGAGATGGTGCAGAATAATCTGAAAGCCATGATCGACCTCGCAAGGGCCCATGGCATTCGCGTCGTCATCGGGACGGTGCCGCCCGCCAAGCGCTTTCCCTGGCGCCCGGATGTCGATCCCGTGCCATCGATCGCGGCGCTGAATGACTGGATCCGAAGCTATGCCCGCGAACGTGGCATCGAGGTGATCGATTATCATGCGGCCCTTACCGACGGACAGGGCGGGCTGGCGGCTGCCGATAGCGAAGACGGCGTGCACCCACTGCCTGCCGGCTATCTGAAGATGGCAGCGGGCGCCGAAAAGATACTCGGCGCCTCCTGGTAACATCGTTCCGGTCCCTGGGCCGCGTCATAAATGCACGCACCAGCTATTCGCGCACCGGGCGCTCCATGGTGCGGGCGGTAAGCCAGTGACGCGGCCGCCCAGCGCCACATCACCCTGCCCGCACATGTCGGCGGCAACGCGGATCGACGGGAGCGCGGGGTTGCAAAGTCGAACGAAGCGCTCCTATCGAACCTACCATGGCCCTGCGCAAAGACGCTGCAGAAGGCCCCCTGGCCGCGATCATAATGCGGGCGGCATGTCAAAGAAGAACACTCCTCATTCGCGGCGATAGCGACGGACGGGCGAGACGATCGCCCCGCCGATCCGATCATCGCCAGCGACGCAGGCGCGGCGCAATGCGCCGCACTTGCCGGGCAGACGCTGGGCGGGGCGACGATCGAGAAGGCCGACGTCATCGCCAAGGGCGGAGCGACGATTTCCCCGCTCATCAAGGCTGCGAACGACATCTGCCGCGTCTCGGCGCGGGCCACGCCGGTTCCAGGCTCGAACATCAAGCTGCGCATCTGGCTCCCCGCCAACTGGAACGGAAAGCTGCTCGGCGTCGGCGGCGCGGGCTTCAACGGCGGTTTCGCGGGCGAGTGGTTCGTCGCCGTCGGGCCGATGGCGCAAGGCTATGCCGCGGTATCGACCGATGCCGGGCACGATGCGGCCGACGATGCGAAATGGGCGCTGAACCAGCCCGAGAGGATCATCGACTATGGCCATCGCGCGGTGCATGCCGGGACGGTCGCGGCAAAGGCGGTCATCGCGCGCCATTATGGCCGCTCGGCAAGCCGCGCCTATTTCCAGGGATGTTCGAACGGCGGACGCGACGCGCTGATGATCGCGCAGCGTTATCCCGGGGATTATGACGGTATCGTCGCGGGCGCGCCCGCCAATGACTGGACGGCGCTGATGGCCCCCTTCGCGCATGGCGCGCAGCTCGGCCTGCGCTATCCCGGATCGGCGTCGGCGGGCTCCAAGCTCAAACTGGTCCATGAGGCGGCGGTCGCGAAGTGTGATGCCGACGACGGCGTAAAGGACGGGCTGATCGGCGCGCCGAATACATGCCGCTTCGATCCGGCGGTGCTGCAATGCAAATCGGGGGACGGCCCGTCGTGCCTCGCCAAGCCCGAAGTCGCCGCGCTGCGAGCCATCTATCGGGGTTCGCGAAGACCGGACAGAAGCCACTCTTCCCCTTCGGTTACGGCCTCACCTACACGAGCTTTCGCTACAGCGATCTCAAGCTCACCGGCGGCGATACATCGACCGCGACCTTCACGGTAAGCAACACCGGCAAGCGCGAAGCCGTCGCAATCCCGCAAGTCTATGTCCAGCTGCCCGACCCCGATATCCCGCCGCGTCTCGCCGGGTGGCAGACGGTGCCGCTCAAGCCCGGCGAGAGCAAGACCGTGACGGTGGCGGCCGAACCGCGCATCCTCGCTTCCTTCGACACGTCGCTTATCGGCTGGCGGATCGACGCCGGCACTTACCGGTTCAGCCTCGCCGCCTCGGCTGAGGATGTGAAGCTGACGGACACGGTCCGGCTGGAGCGCGGTTTCATCGAGCCGTGACGGGGCAGCCCGGCTCGGCGTCCCGCAAGGTGAGCAGCCCCAAATCACCTGAACGCGGATCGACGGTGTGAAAAGCCCGCGCGGGATAAGGCTGGTCAGGAGCGAGTTTCTTCGGCCACCATTCCGGCATCGCTCCCCGGGCGACCGCGCCCGATGAGCGTGACCGGTCCGCTCAACCCCGACCGCCGGATCGGCGCTTCGGGCCGGAAGGTCGACAAGGGAGTATAGGCGATACGCGTTGCCCCGGGCTGATTGTCGCCGATCAAACGGCTCTTCCAAAGGTCGCGACCTCGACCTCGAGACGATTCAGGCGAACTGCGGCCGAACGGGCTGGTCGATGACGGACGCCACCACATAAATCTGGCATAATGCTTCCGATCGGTGATGCAGAGGATGATGCCAGGATACGCGCGGAGGTGGGCGCCGTGCTCCTCCCGGTCGTGAGCGAACCGCCCAACTCCGACCGGCATTCGAGCGCCATATAAAACAGTCAGACTAGCTTGCTAGTCGGCGTGCTTTATGCGATCAGCACAGGTGAAAAATGTCAGCGTCCGGATTCACGACGCATGGATTGAGGGGAACTGAGAGTGACCAGGCGCCATATTTCGTCCATCGCGCTGATCCCTACTTTCTTTGCGACCGCGAAATCGACGGGAGCCGAGCTCCGGGTCCGAGCAACCGAAATCGAAAGCCGCGGATACGAACGCACGCGTGCTGCCATCCCCTGAACCCCCGCTTGGCCATGCGGCGAGAGGAGTATCTCGTATGAAACTGACACGGACCGGATTGATTGGCACGGCCATGGCCACCCTCTCGGCCTGTACGGGAGTGGCCATGCAGGCGCAGCCCGGCGCGGCAGCAGAACAAACGACCGCTCTTCCGGGCGGCGACGAGGCGGCGCGCTGCGCCGCGCTCCTCGGCACCGAGGTCGAGGGCGCGACGATCACCAGCGCCAAATTCATTGCCGCAGGCGCCGAACTGCCGCCCTTCAAGGTCCCTGCCCGCTCGGGCATCTGCCAGGTGCGCGCGTCGATTTCGCCGGTGCCGACCTCGAAGATCCAGATGGAAATCTGGCTCCCGGCTCAGTGGAACAACAAGATGCTCGGGCTTGGCGGGAGCGGCACGAGCGGCGGCATGGTCATGGCGCCGCTGACCTTTCCGCAGCCGGTCAACGCCGGCTATGTGACGATCGCGACCGACGCCGGCCATGATAATACGGACCAGCCCGACTGGGCTTTCAAGCAGCCCGAGCGCCTCATCGACTATGGACATCGCGCCAACCATCTGGGTGCGGGCATCACCAAGGCTCTGATCGCGCGCTATTATGGAGCGCCCGCCAAGCGCGCCTATTTCCAGGGCTGCTCGAACGGCGGACGCGATGCCCTCATGCTGGCGCAGCGCTATCCCGGCGATTATGATGGGATCATCGCCGGGGCCGCGGCGAACCGCTTCGTGTCGCTGATGACGCGGTTCGGCGTCTTCAGGCAGGCGATGGAGACGCTGCCGCCTGACAGCCTCACCGCCAAGATGCCCTTGCTCCATGAGGCCGCGCTCAAGGCGTGCGACGCGCGCGACGGAACGAAGGACGGCCATGTCGAGAATCCCCGCGCCTGCGGCTTCGATCCCGCGGTTCTCGCGTGCAAGCCGGGACAGGATCCCAAGGCCTGCCTCGCGGCGCCCGAGGTCACGGCGCTGCAGACGCTCTATCGCGACGTGAAGACGAGCAGCGGCCAGTTTATCGACTATGGCCTGCCCGCCGGCAGCGAATATCTCTGGGGCGAATGGTGGACCAAGACCAAGTCGACCGGCGGCGATTTCCCGCCCAAGATGTTCGGCTATTTCGTCTATGACAACAAGGACTGGACGATGGCCGACTTCGATCTCGACCGCGACTGGCCGGCGGCGATGCGCAAGCTCGCCGGCGTGCTCGAGGCGACCGATCCCGACATCCGCCCGTTCGTGAAAGGCGGCGGGAAGCTGATGATGTATCATGGCTGGGACGACCAGGCCGTCGCGCCCGAGAACAGCATCGATTATTTCACCGCCGCGCGGAAAAAGCTTGGCGGCCGCTCGGAGGCCGCGCAGCTCTACATGGTCCCCGGAATGGGCCATTGCTTCGACGGCAACGGCTTCCCGACGGTCGATTTCGTCGGCGCGATGGACCGCTGGTTCGAGACCGGCAAGGCGCCGCAGCGCATCGTCGCCGAAAAGCCCGTGAATGTGATGGTGGCGCTCGCCGGCATCCCGGCAAAGCCGCTTAAGACCCGGCCGCTCTGCCCATGGCCCAAGGTCGCGCGCCACGACGGCCAGGGATCGATGGACGAGGAAAGCAGCTTCAGCTGCGTCGCTCCGGAATCGAAATGACCCCGGCACGCGGGACGGGCCGCCAACGAAAGGAACCGCCCGCCTTCGACGGGCGGCAGGCCATGCGCCTTGGCGCGTCGAGGGAGAGATCATGGGCGTGAAGTCATGGGAACAGGGCGGCGCTGTGAGCCGCCGCGCGCTGCTCGCCGCGGGCGCAGGCTTGTCGGCGCTCGCGATCGCGCCGATCGGCCTCGCACGAACCGGGTCCAGCCTTCCGCGGCTGACGTCGCTGTTCGACGAGGGCTGGCTGTTCTGGCCGGGCGAGGCCGAGGGCGGCGAGCAAGTCGCCTTCGACGACCGCGGCTGGAATGCGGTGCATCTGCCGCATGACTGGAGCATCGAGGACCGCCCGGGCGCGCCCCTGACATCGGGCGACTGGACGCCTCCCGCCGCGACATGGACCCTCAAACGCGCGCCGCGCACCCCTGACAATTTCCTGACGGGCTATGACGAACCGCTGGTCGAAGGCGCCCCCCTCAGGGTCGGTCCCTTCGACCTTGCCGCGTCGGCACCGCGCGCCATGATGCGCGGCGCGACCGTCGGCGGGATCGGCTGGTATCGCAAGAGCTTCGTCGCGCCCGACCTCAAGCCCGGCGACCGCGTCGAAATCCAGTTCGATGGCGCCTATTCGGAAAGCGAGGTCTGGCTGAACGGGGTGCGGCTCGGCGCCAGCGTCTATGGCTTTGGCGCCTTCACCCTCGACATGACGGCGCACATCAGGCCCGGCGAGCGCAACCTGCTCGCGGTCCGCGTCGTCAATGTCGGCGACACCGCGCGCTGGTATACAGGTTCGGGCATCAATCGCCATGTCTGGCTGCGCGTGACCGGGCCCGTGCGTGTCGCACCCTGGGGCGTTGCGGTTTCGACGCCCGAGGTAAACGCAGCATCGGCGAGGGTGCAAATCGATGTCGAGCTTGAAAATCATCTCGCGGCGCCCGCGCGCGCCGAGGTCGTCGTTGCGCTGCGCGATGCCAGCGGACGCCGCGTCGGCTCGGGTCGGGCAGAGGCCTTGCTGCCGGCGAGCGGCAAGGGTGCAGCGCGCGCCAGTCTGAGCCTTGCCCGGCCGGACCTGTGGAGCCCGGACGCGCCCCACCTCTACACCGCCGAACTATCGGTCGCGGCGGGGGGCGCCGCGACCGATCAAGCCTCCACCCGCTTCGGCATCCGCACGATCGAGGTTTCGGCCGCACGAGGCCTCCGGATCAACGGCACCGCATATAAGCTGAAGGGCGCGTGCCTTCACAGCGACAACGGGCTCATCGGGACGGCGGCGTTCGACGGGGCGGAGCGGCGAAAGGCCGAACTGCTCAAGACATTCGGCTATAATGCGGTCCGTCTCGGCCACCAGATGTTTCCCAAGGCCTTTCTCGATGCCTGCGACGAACTGGGTCTGATGGTCATCGACGAAGTCTTCGACATGTGGGAGGAGCCCAAGGTCGCCGGCGATTATTCGAAGCATTTCAAGGCGCACTGGCGCGACAATATGGCGGGCATGATCCGCCAGGACCGCAATCACCCGAGCGTCATCTTCTGGAGCATCGGCAACGAGATCCCCGAACGCGAGCAACCGCGGGGCGCCGAAATCGCCGCGGAACTGCGCGCGCTTATCCTGTCGATGGATCGATCGAGGCCGCTCACCGCGGGCATCAACGGCCCTACCGGCGCGAAGGGCGAGATCACCCGCCGCAGCATCGATGTGGTCGGCTATAATTATCAGCTTAAGCACCATGCCAGCGACCATGCGGACTATCCGGACATGGTCATGATGTCGACCGAGCAATGGGCCGCCGACATTCACGACGGCTGGCGCCTTACCGAAGCCAACCCCTGGATGCTCGGCGAATTCGTCTGGACAGGTATCGACTATATCGGCGAGGTCGGCGTCGGCGGCACCGACCTCAAGCCCGCGTCCGATACGCTCGACTGGAAAACCTTCGCGATCTTCCTCTGGGATTATCCCGCATTTACCTCGGGCTGCGGCGAAATCGACATATTGGGGCTGCGCAAGCCGCAGGGCCTTTACCGCGACGTCCTCTGGGGCAACAGCGATCTCGAACTCCTCATCCATCGCCCGCTACCCGACGGGATGGCCGAGCGGCGCGGCCCCTGGTCATGGTATGACGAGCTCGAGAGCTGGACCTGGCCGGGACATGAAGGAAAAGCGATCACGGTGCGCGCCTATAGCTCGGGCGACGAGGTGCGGCTGCTGCTCAACGGGGAGGAGGTCGCCCGCCGATCGGTCGCCGCGCCCGCGGAGCAGCTGACAGCCACTTTCGAACTGCCCTATGCGCCGGGCGAGCTGGTCGCGGCCGCATTTCGCGGCGGCCGCGAGATCGCCCGCAAGCGGCTGGAGACGGCCGGCGCGCCGGCTCGGCTGAGATTGCGCGCCGAACGGTCCGACCTCGCCGCCTCCCCCAATGACCTTGGCTATATATTTGCCGAAATCCTCGACGCCGATGGCCGGCTGGTGCCCGACGCCCAGGTGCCGCTGGTCTTCTCGCTGGAAGGGCCGGCCATCATCAAGGCGACGGGATCGGCCAATCCGCGCGGTATCAAGAGCTTCACGGATCCGCGAACATTGACCTTCCATGGCACCGCGCTGGCGATCGTCCAGCCGGGCGGCAAGCCCGGCCGGGCGACGCTCCATGTCACCAGCCCCGGGCTCGAGAGCAGCGCGCTCGCGCTCCGGCTCGGCTGAACCGACGCGGATGGTCGCGCTTCGCTGCGCGGATCGCGCCAGGCGCCGCCGCGCGCGCGCGCCTGCACTCGCGCGAACACCCGGCCAACGACGCAATTGAACGCCGTTTCGCGGGCCGGCTCGCCTTCAGCGTGCCGTCCCCGCCTCGCGGCATATGTCCGTACAGGCGATGACATTGGTCCCGCCCGCGAGCGGTACCGACGCATCCCTCCAGCGGAAGGTGCCGGCAAGTCCCTGCGGCAAACGGACCGTACCGAGGAGGCCGTTGGCGCCGCTGCGCCGCAGATCGACCTCGATGATGCCGGCCGGATGCGGCATGCGCCCCGAGGCGCGCCGCAGCGTGCCGAGCGCAGGCTCGATACGGACCGAGCGAAATCCCGGCGATCCCGGGCGGATGCCGAGCACCGTCGCGAGCAGATGATAATTGGGGTGCGCGCTCCAGGCGTGCGAGTCCGAACGGCTCGGCTCGGGCGCTTCGGCCGTGGAGGTCATGCCGTTCTGCAACATCGTACGCCAGGGCCCCAGTCCCTCGATGTAGCGGTCGGCCATCCCGGCGCGCTGCAGCGCCTCGTCGACATAATAGCGAAAATAGAGGCTGGCCTGGATCAGCGTCTTGTCCTCGATGATCTTCGTCATCACCGCGGCGCGCTGCCCCTCCGGCACCGCATCGGCGAGGATCGCGAGCGCGTTCGCCTGCTGCCCGAAGCGGCGCACCTCGGGTGCCTCCATGAACAATTCGCGCGCCGGATCCCAGGCGCGCGCGCGAACCGCCGCCACGAGCGCATCGGCCTGCGCCCGGTTGCGCAGCGCCGCTTCCTTCCGGCCGAGCGCGTCTTCGAGATCGGCGGCCTCGCGCAGCGCAAGGACGAGCTGGAGCGAAAAGGCCGTGTTATGCCCGTCGTCGGCGCCCGGCGGCCGCCCGCCCGGATAATCGGCGGTCCAGTCGAGAAAGGGCCACCAGGGGGTCGGCCCGACCATGCCGGTCTCGTCGACCAGTCCTTCATACCAGTCGAGCGTCGCGCGGACGCCGGAGAGCTGTCCTTTCACGAAATCATCGTCGGGGCGTAGCATCCAGTAATCGTGGACCATCCCGATCCACCAGAGCGAGAAGGGCGGGATACGCTGCGCCAAGGTGCTGGGATAGCTGCTGAGCGTGATCCCGTCAGGCGTTCGCGACTGCGCGAGCTGCGTTATCGCATTGCGCGCGAGGCGGTCGTCACCCGACTGGTAGATCGACATGAGCGCCTCGATGCGCGTGTCGCCCACATATTGGAGCTGCTCATAATAGGGCGTGTCCCAGAAGGTTTCGTGCGCGCTCAGCCGCAATGCGCGCCAGTTCAGCTCCCAGACCGGCTTCAGCCAGGCCGCGTCGGACTCGAAACTTGCCTTCTGCTCGAACGGATAGGCGACGAACAGGCTGTGCAGATCGTCGATGCGCAGCGGCTCGGCGCCGGTCCGGATCTCGAGCTGGACGTAGCGGAAGGCGCGCAACCAGAGCGGCGTGAACGAACGGGCCGCGCCGCCATCGAAACGGATCGTGTCGCGAAGGCCGCGAATGGTCTTGCCTTCCACAACATTGCGGTCGCCCTTATTGCCCTTCCCGTCGTAAAGGCTCTCCGCGTAGATCATGGTAAGTTCGGCGCCCGAACCGCCGCTGGTGCGCAGCACGGGATAACCCATCGTCATATGCCCATTGTCGATGAGGAGGGTCGCGCTGCTGCCGGGCGGGATCGTCAGCGCCTGCTTCCCCTCGAGAAAGCCGCTGGGGACGCGCACGCCCTCGGCGCGCCGGACCGCGGCGAAGCGGATCGCCTGCCGGTCCATCATCGGGATCGTCCGCGGGACGAGCTGCCAGTTCAGCACGAGCCCCGCCGGATGGCGCGCGCGGCGGGACGCCGCGCCGACGACCGTCGCCGCCTGCCAGCCGGGCCCGGAAAGCTCCGCGGTTTCCCATCCCCAGGGATAGGCCGCGGCGTCGATCGTCTCGCCCGGGCCCGCCACATAGAAGCCGCCGGCATCGGCCTCCGCGACGCGGGTGAAGCTGTACGAGCGATCGGTCCGCACCTTCCAGCCGGTGCCGCTGTTCAAGGCCTTGGAGGTGTCGTCGAGGCCTTCCATGAGCAGCCCGGTCCGCAGGCTGAACTGCGCGGCAGGCTTCAAATCGCCGAAATTCCACACCGTCACCGCGATGCTGTTGCGTCCCGCGCGCAGATGCCGGGCGAGGTCGAGCGTCTCGTAATTCCAGTTGAGGAGGTCGCCGCGCGCGGGTCCCTCGGCCACAAATTCGCCGTTTACGACGAGGCGGTAGCGATTGTCGGCGGAAAGCCGGACCGGAAATGTCGAAGGCTTTCCTCCAAGCTCGATGTCGCGGCGAAAAAAATAGACGCCCGCCGCCGTCGGCGACGCATCGGGCGCGGCAATCCAGAGCGCGCTCCATCGGCGATCTTCGGCGGGGCCGGATTGCGCAGCCGCCGCAGGCTGCTGCAGCGCCCAGGCACCGCCTGCGAGGCCAGCCCCGAGCGCCAACAGCAGCGCCGCGCGTTTCAATGCGAAGAGCGGGCGCTGGGGGCGCACGCCGATCGTCATGGATAGACCTCGCCGATCGTGTCGAGGGCGGCGCGGCGCGGAACGTCGGCAAGCTTCGGACCGTCGTTCGTGAGGTCCATGATCTTGCCCGCCGGGCTTTCGAACTGCGGCCATTCGGGGCGCCCGGCGCCATTGGGACTACCGCTTTTCGCAAAGCTCACCCAATAGCCGCTAATCGTGCGCGCCTGGACGGCATCGTTCGGCCCGAAACTGGGGCCGATCAGATTGTTGAACACATAGTCGCGGTCGAGCGCGTGCGGCGTGCCCTTGAGCTTGTCGCGCAGGCTCTCGGGCAGCACCGACATCTGGTAGACGAATGTCGGATTGCCGCCCGCGGCATGGAGCCGGGCGAGGTTGAGCGCGGGTTCGTTGAAGATCACGTCGCTTGCGAGGTGCAGTTCATAGCTTTCCGGATCAGGATAGGCCGCCTTGATCCGTTCGAGCGCGGCGGCATCGAACGGCGAGCTCGCCCCGCCCATGCCGCCCTTGCCGATGATGGCGGCGGGAACCGGAAATTCGAGGCTGTTCCAGCCCACCACATAGGGAACCTTCGCCTGCTTGCCGGCGCGAAAGGCCTCGGCCGGGGAAGCGGGCAGGAGCTTGCCGTCATTGATCGCGCCGCCCATCGACTGGCCGCCGAGCGCGGTCAGAATCTGCTCGGCCGTAAGCCCGCGCAAATCGGCGGCAGCGGCGTCCTTGAGCCCGGCCGCCTCCGCCAGCGCTACGCCGCTCTTTTCGGCCTCGGCGAGCGTCGGCACCTGTTCGCGCCCGAGGCCCGACTGCGAGACCGCGCGGACGAAGAGACCGCGCGCCTCGGGCGAGACCATCAGATAATTGACCGCCATGCCCCCGGCAGATTCGCCGAAGACCGTGACCTCATTCGCATCGCCGCCGAACTGCGCGATATTGGATTGCACCCATTTGAGCGCGGCGACGATGTCCATCAGCGCATAATTGGCGACCGGCCCGCCCTTCGCCTCGGCAGTGAGCGCGGGATGCGCGAAGAAGCCGAAGCGCCCGAGGCGATAGTTGATCGTGACGACGACCACTCCCTGCCGCGCGAGCGCCGCGCCGTCATACAGCGCCGCGGTGCCCGATCCGTTGACGAAGCCGCCGCCGTGAATCCAGAACATGACGGGGGCGCCCTTGGCATTGGCGGGCGCATAGACGTTGAGCGTCAGGCAATCCTCGCTCATCGGCATCGGCCCGACGCCATTGTCCTGGGCGTTATATTTTTGCTGGCAGAGCGCGCCCACCTTGTCCGCTGCGCGCACCCCGGTCCAGGGCAGGGCCGGTTGCGGCGCGCGCCAGCGCAGCTCGCCCACCGGCGGCGCAGCATAGGGGATATTCTTGAAGCTCACCACATCGCCCTCGCGCACGCCTTGCAGGCTACCCGAGGCGATCCGGACCGTCGGCGGCGCGTCCTGCGCCTGCGCCGGCGCGGCAAGGATGAGGAGGAGCGCGGCTGCGCAGCGAAGACGGTTCATCATGGGAATATCCTCTCGATTGCCGCCATCCAGCGGCTCGCCCCACCCTAAAAGCAGTCAGCACAGCCTGCAAGACGCCTTGCCGCCGAAAGGCGGACAATTTTGGCGGCGGGACAAGAATTTCAACATAATCGCGGCGCATTTTCCAAGCCATGCTGACTGGTTGTTTGTTGGTCGGGTTGACCGTAGAACGGCACGAGATGATCGGGGCGAATCAGCGCCATGCGAATGCCGAAGGCGCTCGCAATCGCTGGCAGCGATGCCGGACAAGGCGGCACGCGGACCCGAAAAGCCTTGAAGAGGGAGAGCAGGATGAACCCGGCCAGCCATGTTGAAACTGTCGCGCACCTGCCCTTGCGGCGCGGCTTTGCCGCTCTCCTTCTCCTCGCCGCAGCCGCGTTCGGCCTCCCGGCGCCGGCTTCGGCCGCAAGCCAGCCGTGCGAAAGCCTCGGCAATGGAACGCGGATCGGCAATGCGGTCGTACTGGTCGCCAAACCGATCCCCGCCGGCGACTATACCGATGCCCAGCGCAACACGCTGAAAGGCCTGCCCGCCTTCTGCCGCGTCTTTGCGCTGACGCGCCCCCATCCCTCCTCGCGCGTCCTCGTCGAAATCTGGCTTCCCGAAGCCGGCGCCTGGAACGGGAAACTCTTCGGGACGGGCAATGGCGGCGAGGCGGGCAATATCAGCACCGGCAGTCTCGCCGGCGCCCTCAAGCGCGGCTATGCGGCAGCGAACACCGACCTTGGCACCTATCCTGGCGGCCAGCCCGACATCGGCTTCCAGTTCGGCGACGGCAGCCCCGAGATGATCCGCGACTGGGCCTATCGCGGCACGCACGAAATGACCGTGCTAGCGAAGGAAATCGTCAGCCGCTATTATGGCCGCGCCGCGGAAAGATCCTATTTCGCGGGCTGCTCGACCGGCGGGCACCAGGCGCTGATGGAGGCGCAGCGCTATCCCGACGATTATGACGCGATTATCGCCGGCGCCCCGGCGCACAATCGCACCCGGCTCCACACGCGCTTCAACGCGCTGCGCCTCCTCGGCCGCGAGCCCGGCGCGGGCCTCTCCTTCCCCCTGATCCAAAGCTGGCGCACGGCGATGCTGAAAGCGTGCACCGGGCGCGATGGCGGCGCCCCCGGCGACATGTTCCTCAGCAACCCGCTCCAGTGCAATTTTGCGCCGAGCCGCTTCGCCTGCAAGCCCGGCGCCGCCAAGGACAGCTGCTTCTCGGACGCGCAGGCCGCGGCGCTTTCCAAGATCTACGATGGCACCCGCAACCCCCGCACGGGCGAGTTGATCTATTTCGGCGACCTTCGGGGCACCGAGAGCCAACTGCTCATGGTCTATGGCGACGCCGTTTTTTCGGGCCGGTTCGACATCAGCAACTGGGTCCTGCCCGCGGACCGCAGCTTTGCAAGCTTCGACTTCGATCGCGACATGGCGACGCTCGACGACACCTGGGCGGGTGAAGTCAATGCCATGAACCCCGATCTCAGCCGCTTTGCGGCACGCGGCGGCAAGCTCATCCTGTTTCACGGCTGGGAAGACGGGCTGATCACGCCGACCGACTCGATCGACTATTTCCAGCGCATCCGGGCCGACGGCCGGCAGCGTGCCGATTTCGCGCGCCTCTTCCTCGTTCCCGGCATGGGACATTGTGCGGGCGGCCCGGGACCCTCGGTCTTCGGCCAGCTTCCCGATATTCCGGCGGCGGCCGAGCCCTCGGCCGACAACGACCTGATAATCGCCCTCGACCGCTGGGTCGAAGGCGGGGCGGCGCCGGAGATGATCATGGGCCGCGGCATGCGCAAGCCCGCCGAAGCCAAGAGCGACGACCCGCTCTTCGCCTCGCGCCCGATCTGCGCCTTTCCCGCGGCCGCCCGCTACGACGGCAAGGGCGACCCGATGATCGGCACCAGCTTCAAATGCGCCAAGGCCCAGATGCCCAAATATGAACGGCCTGCCGCGCGCTATTTGCGCTAGTGTAATAAGGTCTGCGCCGGTGCCGCACGGCTCGACCTTCCGGCCCTGCCGGAACGGCCAGAGTCGCGCGAGCGCACCAACGCACACACGCCGACCAGCGCTGCGGCCTGCGACACCTTGCCGGCGGAGAAGCGAGGGCTCAGGGCGTATCGAAGCCGACCGCGCCCATGGCGGCGATCGCCGCCTCCTGGTCCTGCTCGCCGCGGCCGCCCGATACGCCGATCGCGCCGACGAGGCGGCCATCGAGGCGCAGCGGATAGCCGCCGCCGACCGCGACGACGCGCGGCAAATGGCCCATGGGCGCGTGGCTCGGATCGGCCATCAGCCGGTTCCAGACATGGGTCGGGTAGCCGAGCGAGGCTGCCGTCCACGCCTTGCCGACGCTGAGCTCGATGGTAAGAAAATGCGCGCCGTCGGTGCGCGCGAAGCCGCGCAGCGCCCCCGCCGTATCGACGACGGCCACCGAACCCTCGAATTCCGCCGCCGCGACGGCGCCCAGAGCGGCGTCGATCAGCGCGGCGGGCGCCTTGCCGCTCACCGAGGATGTCGTCACCAGAAGATCTTCAACCATGCGCGTCATGCCGCTTCCTTTCAAGGTCCGATCGCGGGCCGCATCCCGGCCCAAAAGAGTCGCGCTCCATGTCAGGGAGCCAATATGCCCGAATATGTCCCGGGCCGCCCCTGAGGCGAAATGTCCGAATAGCCGTCGATCATCCCGAGGCCCTGCCACTGCCCGAACCCGGCGAGCGCGAGCAGCTCGGGCGAAGCTCCCGCAAGGACTTCGGGGCTCAGCGAGACCGTGTGATTTTCCTGCGGGCGAAGAAAGGGAACGCAATAGGCGATGATCATGCCGTGGCGCGGGAGGTCGGTCCGGTTTTCGCCGGTTCCGTGCCAGAGCCGCCCATCCCACATCATCAGCGTTCCGGCGGGACCGGTGGCCGCAGCCGTTTCCACCTCCTCGCCATCGGCCGGCCAGCGTCCCTCAAGATGCGTGGCCGGCGCGACGCGGGTCGCGCCATTGGCTTCGCTGAAGTCGTCGAGCATCCAGAGGCTGTTCGCGATGAGCGGCAGCGACATCGCGGCCGGTGCGAAAAGCTGGTCGGCGTGGAGCCGCTGCGCAAGCCCCCCGCGCCGCGCGATATTGGCGGTGCAGGAGAAGAGCAGAAGGTCCTTGCCGAGCATATGGCGCGCGAGCGCGCGCGCCTTGTCGTTGAGCGCGAAGCGCGCGAATATGTCACCCTTGTTGAGGAGGTTCCAGACCCGCTGGTTGGCCGCCCGCTCGGCCGGGAGCGGGCTAAAGCCATTGTCCCGGTGGGCGATGCCGGCCCTCTCCTCCCCCGCCGCCTGTTCGGCGAGGCGCCGCCGCGCCTCGGCAATGTCCGCGGGAGCGGCGGCGCCCGAAAGGCGCGTGACGCCGTAGCGGTCGAGGTCGGCCTTCGCCTCCTCGAGGCCGGTTCGAACGGACGGCAAGGCCGCGGGACCGGCAGCAACAGTCATCCGATCCTCTCTCCCTGTCACAGCGCGCCGGGCCGGCGCGTCCGGCCGAACGGCGGCCAGCGAGCCGCCCCACGCGCTCCCGACATGTAGCCCTGTGACAAAAGCGGTCAATCCCGCTTGTAACTTGCACAGCTCGGTTTTATTCGAGGGGAAAGGGAAGAGGCGAGAGAAACAAAATGGCAGATAAAGTGGCCGCAAAACCTGGACGCGGGCGCAGGATCCTGAAGATCCTGCTCTGGCTGATCGCCGGACTGCTCGGGCTTCTCCTCGGTCTCGCCGCGCTTCTTTACTGGTCGCCCGGCGCGCGCGACTGGACCGCGACGCGGCTCCTCACCGATCCGATCATCGACAAAAAGCTTGCGGCGACGCCGCCGCGTAACGAGGCACAGCCGGTGCGGATCGTCGATGTGGCGATGCGCGACGGGGTAAAGCTCAGCACGCAGGTCTATCTCCCCGAGGGCAAGGGTCCCTGGCCGGTGATCGTCGTGCGCGACCCCTACAGCTTCAGCCAATATGTCTTCTGCAAGGTCTGGGTCCGCTACGGCTATGCCTGCGTCAACCAGGAGGTGCGCGGCCGCGGCAAGTCGGAAGGCACATGGTATCCGTTCGTCGACGAGCGCCGCGACGGGCTCGACACGCTCGCATGGATTCTCCGCCAGCCCTGGCAGAATGGCAAGCTCGGCCTGTCGGGCGGTTCCTATCTCGGCGTCGTCCAATGGGCGGTCGCGGGCGACCTCCCTCCCGAGGTGAAGACCTTCATTCCGGTCGTCGCGCATGGCGACGTCCATGACATCGTCTATCAGGGCGGCCTGTTCGACGAAGGACTCGCCGGCGTGTGGCTCAGCAGCCAGATGCGCTCGCCGCTCGGCATGCTCACCGCCGGCAAGGAGTGGCGCGAGAAGGTCGCGGGCCAGTTCCCGGCCAACGGCGTCGATCGCGCCGTCTTCGGCAAGACCTGGCGCGCCTATAGCGACTATATCGGGCACCCCGAGCGCGACGATCCCTATTGGCAGTCGCCGGACTATGTCGCGCTCCGCGAGGCGCACCGCAAGGTGAAGGTCCCCGTGATGATGATAGGCTTCGCCAATGATTTCTTCCTTCCCGGAATGCTCCCCACCTATGACGAGCTCCCGACGCGCGGCCAAAGCGTGATGATGGTGGGGCCCGGCAATCATGGCGGCGGTGCCGAACCCGAGATCGCGGGCAGCTACACGCGCGACTATGCCGACATGCTCGCCTGGTACGATCATCATCTGAAGGGCGCCCCGCTGCCCGCCCGGCTGAAACCCGGCGTCAATGTCTTCGTCCATGGCGCGAACGCGTGGCGCCATTATGCGCGCTGGCCGCTGCCCGAGCCGAAGACGCCGCCGCTCGAATGGCATCTCGCCGATCTCGGCAAGGCTGGCCGCTGCGACGGCGGCAGGCTCGCCGCGAGCGCCGCTGCCCCCGAACCGCCGGCGCGCTACAGCTATGATCCGCGAAAGCCCGTGCCGACGCGCGGCGGGCCGTGGGAGCTTATCGGCGACACGGTCATGGAGCAGGGCCGCGATCTGTGCGACCGGGCAGATGTCCTCTCCTTCGCCTCGGCGCCGCTTGCCGCCGACACGCTGCTCAGCGGCGCGATCCGCGTGCGGCTCGAGGTCGCGAGCGATGCGGCCGACACGGCCTTCACGGTCAAGCTCTCCGAGCATTTCGCCGACGGGCGCGTCTATAATATCCGCGACGGGATCAGCAGCCTCGCGCTACGCAATGGCGCGACGCGGCGCGCCGCATATAAGCCCGGCGAGCGCGTCGAGCTTGTCTTCGACCTGACCCCGATCCTCTGGCAGCTTCGCAAAGGCTCGCGGCTCCGCCTCGATATCAGCTCGTCGAATGCGCCCGCCTTCTTCCCGCACCCCAATCGTGCCGGGCTCTGGAGCACGGTCGCCGACCCCGTAGCCGCGCGACAGACGGTCTTCGGCGGCACGCTGACGCTGCCCGTCGAATGAGCGGAAGGTTCGCGCAAAGGATGGCGGCATGAGCCCTTTGAACCGCGTTTGCGCGGGCGCCCAAAGAGACCGGCAACACGCGCGCGGCCGCAAGACGGCGCTCGCGCTGCTGCTCGCCGCCGCGGCCTTGCCCGGCCCAGCCCTGCTCGCGCAGTCCGGGAACATGGGGGCCGCGGAAGAAGGGGCCGCCGACCAGGCGGCCGCGCCGGCGCCATCGCTCGAGGCGCTGCTCGCCGCGCCCCCGCCCGCGGCGCGCCCGCGCGTCTGGTGGCACTGGATGGACGGCAATGTGACCGAGGACGGGATCGTCAAGGACCTCGCCTGGATGGAGCGCGTCGGGATCGGCGGGGTCCAGAATTTCGACGGTTCGCTCCACACACCGCAGATCGTCGCCGAGCGCGTGCCGTTCGGCAGCGAGGCCTGGCGCGCGGCGCTCCGCCGCGCGGTCGCCGAAGCCGAAACGCGCGGCCTCGAGTTCACGATCGCAAGCTCGCCGGGCTGGAGCGAGACGGGCGGCCCCTGGGTCCGGCCCGAGCAGGCGATGAAAAAGCTCGTGTGGAGCGAGACCGAAATCGAAGGCGGCAAGCCCCTCGCCCGCGCGCTCCCTCTGCCTCCGAGCGTCAGCGGCCCCTTCCAGGAGATTGCGGGCGGCGGCGCCGAGCCATCGGCGGCGCCCCCTGCCGACCTCCCCACGCTCTACCGCGACAGCCGCGTCATCGCCTATCGCATACCCTCCGCCGACGCACTCCCGTCTCCGCGCATCACCGCCTCGGCGCCCCTCGATCTCGTGAAGCTCGCGGCCGGCGACCGCACGGCGTTCCAGAACCTCAAAATGGACGGCGACGGGCGCGGCTGGGTCGATTTCGCCTATGATGCGCCGGTGACGATGCGCGCCGCCGAGCTGGTGCTGGGGCCGGGCCCGCGCATCGGCCCCATCTATCCAAGCTGGCCGCGCGGCTGGATCGAGGCGAGCGACGACGGCAAGACCTACCGCCGCATCGCCCCCCTGCCCGAACGCGGCGCCCCGCAGCAGACCATCGCCTTTCCGGCCACGACCGCACGCCATTTCCGCCTGCTGCTCGAAGCCCATTTTGCGCCCTTCCCCGTCAAGGCCTTCGCGCCGCCGGACAAGGCGGTCGGCGCGCATGGCATTGCGCATATCCGCTTCCTTGGCGAAGCGCGCGTCGCGCGCTTCGAGGACAAGGCCGGATGGTCGACTGTCCCCGGGCTCGCTGCCGCGTCGACGCCCGCCGCAGACGCCGCCGCGCGGATCGAGACGCGCGATGTCGTCGACGTCAGCAAATATCTGCAGGCCGACGGCCTGCTGCGCTGGACGCCGCCCAAGGGGCGCTGGCGCATCCTCCGCCTCGGCTGGTCGCTCACCGGCAAGCTCAACAATCCGGCGTCCGAGGAAGGCACGGGCCTCGAGGTCGACAAGCTCAATGGCGAACATGTGAAGGCTTATGCCGACCATTATCTCGGGCTCTACGAAAAGGCGGTCGGGCGCGAGAATATGGGGACGCGCGGCATCGCCTATATGCTGAACGACAGCTATGAGGCGATGGCGGCGAACTGGACCGACGATATTCTCGCCGAGTTCGAAAAGCATCGCGGCTATGATCCCACGCCCTTCCTGCCGGTGCTGACCGGGCGGGTCGTGCAAGACTCTGCCGCGAGCGACCGCTTTCTCTGGGATTTCCGGCGCACGCTCGCCGACCTCATCGCCGACGAACATTATGGCCTGCTTTCGGCCGAGCTCAATGCCCGCGGCATGGGGCGCTATGGCGAGGCGCACGAGGCGCTGCGCGCCTTTGTCGGCGACGGGATGGAAGTGAAGAAGAGTGCCGACGTACCGATGGGCGCGACCTGGGCGCTGCCCAATGCGTCGAAGCGGCTTCCCGACATATTGGAATCGGCCTCGGTCGCGCATCTCTACGGCCAGAATATCGTCGCCGCCGAATCCTTCACCGCGATCTTTCCCTCCTACGGGTTCGATCCCGCCAAATTGAAGCCGATCGCCGACAAGATGATGGCGAACGGGGTCAACCGCTTCGTGATCCACACATCGGTCCACCAGCCCGTCGATAAGCCGGGACCCGGCATCGGCCTTGGCGGCGTCGGCCAATGGTTCACGCGCAAGGAGACCTGGGCAGAGATGGCGCGTCCCTGGAGCGACTATCTTGCGCGTTCGAGCGCGCTCCTCCAGCAGGGCCGCTTCGCCGCCGACATCGCCTGGTTCTACGGCGAGGACGACAATATCACGGCGCTCTACGACGATCATCCCCCGGCGGTTCCCGAAGGCTATGGGTTCGATTTCGTGAACGGCGATGCGATCCGCAATTTGCTCGCCGCCGATGCACAGGCGATCAGCGCGCCGTCGGGCGCGCGCTACCGGCTCATCGCGATCGACCCCGCGGCGCGCATGACGCTGCCGACCTTGCGCAAGCTCGACGCGCTGTCGCGCGCCGGCGCGGTGATCGCCGGGCCGCGCCCCGCCGCCTCACCGAGCCTTGCCGACGACCAGGCCGAATTTGCCCGGCTCGCCGGCGCGGTCTGGAGCCGGCGGGACCGCAGCTTTGCGACGCTCGAGGCCGCGCTCGAGGCGCTGGACCTTGCCCCCGACGCGCGCCTTGGACATGAGGCCCTCGCCTTCATTCACCGCAAGCTCGCCGACGCCGACATTTATTTCATCGCCAATCTTGGCGACGAGCCGGTCGAGACCCGCGCTTCCTTCCGCCTTTCGGGCCGTGCTCCCGAGATCTGGCGCGCCGACACGGGCGCGATGGCGCGGGCAAGCTATGACATGACGCGGGATCGCACCGATGTGCCGCTGGCGCTCGGCGCCCATGACGCGCTGTTCGTCGTTTTCCGGAACCCCGCCGCAGCCCCTTCTTATCGGGCTCCTCCCGAGACGCTCACCCGGATCCGGACGATCGACGGCCCCTGGGAGCTCGAATTCCCCGGAGGCAGCGGCGCACCATCCGCGCTCACCCTCCCCGCGCTCGCCTCCTGGACCGAGAGCAAGGCGGCCGCCGTGCGCTATTTTTCGGGAACCGCCCGCTATCGCAAGACCCTCGATATCCCGGCCATTCCCAAGGGAGGCCGGCTCGTCCTCGACCTTGGCGCGGTCGCCAATGTCGCGCGGGTGACGGTCAATGGCCGCGAGGCGGGCTATGCCTGGAAGGCCCCCTACCGCGTCGATATCGGCGACATGGCGCGCCCCGGGTCCAACAGGCTCGAGATCGAGGTGGCGAACCTCTGGCCGAACCGGATGATCGGCGACAAGCAGCCGGGCGCCGGATCGCCGCGCGCCGAAGCGGCATTCGATCCGTTCAAGGCGGACAGCCCGCTGCTCCCATCGGGGCTCTTGGGCCCTGTCCAGCTGCTGTTCGCCGTTCCGATAGATCGGGAAGAAGCCGGGGATTGACGGGACCCTGACTGCCGTGCGGGCCCGCGCGCCTATTGAAACTTACAATCAGATTTGACCGTATCATTCAGCCCCGGTAATGCTGACGCCAGCAACAGGCGGCCGCGGGACACGGACCGTCGAGCCATAAGAGGGAGACAAACATGATCCGGAAGCACGTGACCCGGGCAGCAATGATCGTCGCTGCATTGGCAGGCCTTGCGACCGGCGGCGCAGAGGCCAGGGAAAAGATCGAGCTGCGTGTTCTTTCCTCGCCGCGGGCGGACCTTGTTTCGGGCGGCGATGCCCTGGTCGAGCTTCGCGGAGCCGGTGGCTCCGCAGTCTGGACGCTCAATGGCATCCCCCTCCCGCCGCCGACCCCCGATGCCGAGCGCGGAACGCTCGTCGGCATGATCAAGGGCCTCGCTCCAGGCCGCAATATCGTCGAAGCGCGCGCGGGGAAGGCTCGCACGAAACTCATACTCGTCAACCATTCACAGAATGGCCCGATCCTCTCCGGCCCGCATATCTGGCCCTATCGCTGCACGACCGAACTGGCGGGCCTCGGTCCCGCGACCGACCGCATGTGCAATGCGCCGACCAAGGTCGAGCGCTTCTACCGCACCACCGCAAACAGCTTCAAGCCGCTTCCCGCCGGAACGAAGCCCGACGATCTCGCGACGCTCACCCTCCCCGGCGGGCGCAGCCTCCCCTACATCGTGCGGGTCGAGAGCGGGACGATGAACCGCACCATCTACCGCATCGCGATGCTCGACGACGGCAGCGCCGCCGAAGGCGAGGACTGGCTGCCGGGCAGCGCCTGGAACCGCCGCCTCGCCGTCCTGTTCGAAGGCGGACTCGCGGGACGGTACGAGCAGGGGATGAGCCTGCCGCCCATGGTCCTCAACAATCTCTATCTCTCGCGTGGGTTCGCGGTGATGAATGCGAGCGGCCTCGTCAACGGGCTCGCCTCGAACGCGGTGATCCAGGGCGAAACGCTGATGATGCTGAAGGAGCATTTCATCGAGCGTTACGGCGTGCCGCGCTGGACGGTCGGCACCGGCGGATCGGGCGGCGCGATCCAGCAGATCCACATTACCGCGCTGTACCCCGGTCTTCTCGACGGCATTCAGGCGCAATCCTCCTTCGTCGACTCGCAGGTCGCAACGCATGTCCTCGACTGCGACCTCATGGAAAATTACTGGAAAAAGGCCGATGCCAAGGCCTGGACCGACGAGAAGAAGGCGGCTGCCGCCGGCTATGCGTCGGCGACGACCTGCCAGCTGTGGACCCGCTTCATCGCGCCCGGTCTCAAGGTCAAGGAAAAGGCGGCGTGCGGTCTCACCGACCTTGCCCTCGTCTATGACCCAAGGACCAACCCCAAGGGCGCGCGCTGCGGCATCTATAACTGGATGGTCAATCAGCTCGGTCGCGATCGCGCTACCGGCTTCCCGCTTTCGCCGCTCGACAATGTCGGCGTGCAATATGGACTAACCGCCCTCAATTCCGGGCAGATCGGCGCGGAGGAATTTCTCGATCTCAACGCCGGGATCGGCGGCTACACCGTCGATGGCGAATTTACGCCCGCCCGCACGGCTGCAGCGCCCGAGGCGATGAAGCGCCTTTATGCAAGCGGCCTTGTAAACCCCGGCGGCGGCGGTCTCGCGACGACGCCGGTGATGCTCTACCGCAGTTATGGCGATCCGCAGGGCGATTTCCATGACCGCCAGCGCGACTTCGAGATCCGCCTGCGCATGGAGCGCGCCAATGGCGATGCGGAAAACCAGACGATCTGGGTCGGACCGCGCACGCCCGATGCGCCTTTCGGGCAGCCCAAGCCCCTCGAGACCGAGGTGCTCGGCGCGATGACCGAATGGCTCGATGCGATCGCAGCCGATCCTGCGCCGCGCAGCCACGCCAAGGTCGTCCGCCTGCGCCCTGCCGCAGCCGCCGACGCCTGGTTCGATGCCGACGGCCGGAAGCATGTCGAGAAGGCGACGCTCGACTCCGCAAGCGCGTTCAACCGGACCTATCCGGTTCACGGCAACCCGCGCATCGCCGCCGGTGGACCGCAGACCAACGACATTCTCAAATGCCGACTGAAGCCCGTCGACCTTCGCGACTACAAGGTAAAGTTCACCGCAGCCCAGGAAGCAAGGCTGCGCGAGATTTTCGCCGACGGCGTCTGCGACTTCGGAAAGCCGGGCATCGGCCAGGAGGCGCGCTGGAAGGGGAGCTATCAGCGCTTCTGAAGGACGTCCTGCAAGAACGCCGGCACGAAGGGCAGCGGTTTATGACGAACGGCAGGGTCGAGATTTCTCCCTACGGCGCACTGCCGGGCGGCGGAACGGCGCGGCTTTACGTGCTCCGGCTCCATAGCGGAGTTTCGGTTACACTTTGCGATGTCGGTGCCGCGCTCGTCGGCCTCGTCTGTCCCGATCGCGACGGAAAAATGGGCGATATCATCCTCGGCTGCGACAATGCCGCCGCCCATTATGAGCAGAACGCCTATTTCGGCGCCATTGTCGGGCGGATCGCGGGACGAGTTTCGCAAGCCGAAATTTGGATCGGCGACGATCGCCTGCCGGTCACGCGCAATCACGGCCGCCACCAGCTTCATGGCGGCGTCCACGGCCTTACACGTCGCCTATGGGATGCCCGCATTATCAAGGGTTCGGACCCCACCGTCGAATTCAGCCTCTTCGATCCCGCGGGCAGCGAGGGATATCCCGGCAACCTCGACGTCGTCGTTCGCTGGACCCTCGCGCCGCCCTGCCGTCTTGCGCTGACGATCGAGGCGCGCTCGGACGCCCCGACGCCGTTCAATCCGACTTCCCACCCCTATTTCAATCTCGACGGCCATGACGCCGCGAGCCTGGCCGCCCA
Source organism: Sphingopyxis sp. 550B (assembly GCF_057401805.1). Lineage (NCBI taxonomy): Bacteria > Pseudomonadati > Pseudomonadota > Alphaproteobacteria > Sphingomonadales > Sphingopyxidaceae > Sphingopyxis > Sphingopyxis sp. 550B. Next base: position 3,217,702 of record NZ_CM171610.1, read on the forward strand.
CCGGCTAGCCATCGCGGCGAACCGCTATACGCCGACCGGTCCCGACCTCATTCCGACGGGCGCGTTGGCACCCGTCGCAGGGACAAGGCTTGACCTCAGATCAGCCTCACCGCTGCGCCCCGACATCGAGGAACATATTCTGGGCTTCGATCATAATTTCATCCTCGACCCGCGCGACCCACACGCGCCAGCGGCCCGGCTGGAATCGGAGGCCACCGGGCGGCGTCTCGACCTTTGGACAGACCGCCCCTGCCTTCAACTCTATACGGGCGGAAACCTCGACGGGATCGCAGGCAAGGAGGGCGCGTGCTACCGCGCCCTTGCGGGGCTTTGTCTCGAGCCGCAGGATTATCCCGATATGTTCGCCCACGCCGCTTTCCCGAAGACAATGCTGCACCCTGGCGATGCGTACCGGAGCCGGACGTTCTACGAATTTTCAACTATGGGCGCGGAAGGCGAGCGCATGCCGACCCCGAACGACTAGCAGCGACACGCCCTTGCAACCGCATTCCCAACATGCAGCCACAAGGGCGTCGCTGCAGTCCGCGGGCCGAGAGGGTCGCATTCCAAGCCCGCGGAAGCTGGTAGGGCAAACGGGAGAAAGCCCTCGCCCGCAGCAAGGTCGGGCCAGCGCGTGCACCCTAAGGGTTCGCACCGGGCGGCGAAACATCAAACAGTCACTAATGACTGCAATTAAGCTTCTTTTTCCGCCGGGTGCGACATTGCTGCATCACATGGTTTCAACAGTGACCAACGGCGGGATACTGCGGATCCATCCGAGAGACGAGAGCCCAATGTCCGCTCGTGGCAGTATTTGATCGTGATCGAGGGCAAGTGCGAGGGACCGGAACCGGCAAGTGCGCCGGTCCCTCGACATATGATCAGCCGTTGACGCGGTCCTTCAGCGCCTTGGCGGGTGCAAAACCGAGCTTCTTGGCCGCCTTGATCTGGATCGTCTCGCCGGTTGAAGGATTGCGTCCTTCGCGCGCCGGGGTCGCCTTCACCTTGAACTTGCCGAAGCCGCTGACCGACACTTCATCGCCCTTCGCGGCGGCATCGGCAACGGCGTCGAACACCGCCTCGACGGCCTTCTTCGCATCGGCCTTGCTCGTCCCGAGCGCTGCTGCAACGCCATCGATCAATTCGGCATGGTTCATTTTAATCTCCTTGTCGCGGTCCCGGGAATCGGGAGCGGGAATGCGGCTATAGCCTATGGCGCACCGCGGACAATGGGCGCAGGCAGGCGTGGCACGAGGCGAAGCGACCGCAGATTTTTACGAACAGTTTTGCTTGTAACTGACACGCAATATGGCCAATGCGTCCCCGACCGCGCAGCCCGCCAGGATCGAGAACCGAAGCGGCAAGGAAGAATGACCATGCGAAAACCGATGCTGATCGCCGTCCTCATGGCCGCCGCGCTCCTGCCGGCGGCGGCGCTCGCGACGCAGGATGACGAAGGCGAAGCGATCGTCGTGACCGCGCGCCGTTCGGGCGCGCCGATGTGGACCGTCGAGACGAACCGCGGAACCGTGCTGCTCGTGGGCGAAATCACCGAGATGCCGAAGGCGACTCCCTGGTTCCCGGACCGCCTCGAGGCCGCCACCGAACGCGCCGACCGCGTTATTTTGGGAACCAAGGCGAAAGTCTCGCCCGGCGATGTCTTCCGCCTCATCTTCAGGGGCGGCAAGCTCACCAAATTACCCAAGGGCGAGACGGCGGCGAACTATCTCGATCGTCCGCGGCTCCGGCGCCTCACAGCACTCGAAGCCCGGTTCGGGCAGGACTATAGCCGCCAGAATTTCCTGCTGACCGCCTCGGATCTCCTTTCCAAACGGCTGCGCTTCAACCGCGACACGGGAACCGACGCGACCGACGTGGTGCGTAAAGCCGCCAAGCGCGCACGCGTGTCCACCGAACCGGTCGGCACCGTCCGCGGCGAGGATATTCTCGACAATCTCTTCGCCGCCGCACCGGCCTCGCACATCCCCTGCCTCGACGCTGCCATGGCGGCCACCGAGGCGGGTTCGGACATTGTGGAGGAGCGGGGCAGCGACTGGCGTGCGTTCGACGTTCCCGCCGTGATGAACAACCCCCTCGAGCAGGCTCTCGGTCAATGCTGGCCCTGGAGCGACGGCGCCTTCGGCCCCGAGCTTCGCGCCCAGTGGAACGAGGCGATCGACGGCGCGATCGAACGGCCCGAGGTCACCATGGCGGTCGTGCCGCTCCGCCTCCTCGCCGAGAAGGGCGGCATCCTCGACCGCCTCGATCGCCGCGGCCTCGAGCTCAAGGGCCCCGTTTGGCGGCGTTGAGGCTGCAAGCGAAAGCGGCCACGATCGAGACCCTTGCCGAAATCGGGAAATCAAGCGGGACGCGGCGGCTCCAGTCGTGACGAATTGGATTCAATCTGGAGCAATCTCACGCCCTCGGGCTTGCCCTGACGTTACGGCGAGCTATGCTTGCCCGGCATCGGGCAGACAGGCGCGCGATGCCGAGTTGTAAGAAGCTCGTTCGGAATGCCTTGTGAAATTCCCATCCTTGCCGGGTGGCCGACGCGTATGTCCAAGCCCTCGGGCCAAAGGCGGCGGCACATATTTCCGAATATGTTCTTACCGCCCGGCTTTCGATCGCCGCCGCTCCCGACCGGTAGGCGATGGATTATGGATTATGACGACGACGCCCCCGAAAGAAGGGGCCTGCAGGGCGACGTGGCGCTGCCACCCTCCGACTGGTCGGGCCTCAGCCATGCTTCGACGGTGGAGGCCCTGATCGAGGCCCATAAGGAAGACCTCGCGAAATATGTCCGCCGCCGCGCGCCGCGACAGGATCTTGGCGACGTCATGCAAGAGAGCATCGGGCGCTTTGCCGCCAAATCGAGCCACACCCTGGCGCTCATCGAAAAGCCCGGCGCCTATCTGCTCCGTATCGCCCGAAACGTCCTGGCCGATCGAGCGCGATCGGATGACGCAAGAATGCAAGCGCAGCATCACAGCTTCGAAGACGGCGAGATCGCCGGACCCGATCCGCACGCGGCGCTCGAGGCCCGCGAAGCACTTCGCCGGGTCGACCGTGCCATCAAGAAACTAAAGCCCCAAACTGGTTCCATCTTCGTGATGCATCGTTTCGACGGACTGAGCTATGATGAGATCGCCGAGGCGAAGGGAATCAGTGTGAAGGGTGTCGAATGGCATATCGCGCAGGCGATGAAAGCAATCCGCAAGGCGCAGGTCGGCCCTAAGTGAGCGACCGCGACTCCGAGGCGGGCGACTGGTTCGCCCGCATGCGTTCGCCCAGCGCGGACGCCGCCCGCGCCGATTTCGAGGCGTGGCGCGCCGATCCCGACAATGCGGCAGCCTATGCCCGCGCCGAGCGCGACTGGCTGCTCGTCGGCGGCGCGTCACCCGAGGTCGTCGACAAGCACCGCCACGTTCCAGCGCAGCCCGGGCGATCCCATACACGCTGGGCCCTGGCAGCAGCGCTGTTGCTTGCTTTGTCGCTCCCTCTCGCATGGACGGTGATGGGCCAGCGCGGTGACGCGCCTGTCGTCGCCGATATCGGCAGCGGCGAACTCATTCTCGAGGATGGAACCCGCGTCTCGCTGATGGACGGGGCTACGCTCCGGCACGCGTTCGGGCCAAAGGAACGGCGGATATTCCTCAGCGGCGGCCGCGCCCGCTTCACGGTCGCCCACGATAGCGCGCGGCCGTTCCGGGTCGAGGGCGGGGGGAGCGAGACGACGGCGCTCGGCACGATCTTCGAAGTCGATCTCACCGGGGCGACGCCAATCGTCCAACTGATCGAGGGGTCGGTCGAAGTCCGGGCTGCGGCGAAGCCGGAAAGACCTCTTCGCCTCCATCCCGGCGAACGCGCCGCGGTCACTGTCGAAGGCCCGGAGCGTGTCGGCGGCTTATCACCGGAACAGCTGCCGATGCAAAGTCCGGTCCGCGAAAATGGCTCCAATAGCGTCCTTCTCGCGGACGAGCTTCCACTCGCCGCTGTGCTCGATCGCGCCAACCGGGTGAACGGCACGAAGATCGAGGTGGCGGAGGCGGCGCTCGCCGGCCGTCTCGTGAGCGGGAGGTTCGATGTCTCGGATGCAAGGTCGCTTTCGCGCAAGCTTGCCGCAGCCCTCGACCTCGTCGTCGTCGAACGCGCAGGCGCCTATATTCTGTCCGCAAAATAATTAACTAGGAGATTTCCCGCTCGCAACGACGTGCCCACCCAGACGGCCATTGAGGCCGCTGGGAGGGAAGAATGCGAAAGACTTTACTGGCCGCTTTTCTGGTTTCGGGGTGCGCTGCCGCCGCACTTGGCGCGACGCCCGCGATGGCGCAGAGCGATAACCGCAGTTTCGATCTCGCGGCCCAGCCGCTCGGCGACGCGCTGCGCCGCTATTCGGAAATTTCGGGACGCGAAGTCATCTTCTCTGCAGAACTCACGCGCGGAAAAGCGTCGAAGCGCCTGCGCGGGACGATGTCGCCCGACATGGCACTTTTCCGCCTGCTTGCCGGAAGCGGCCTTGTCGCCGAACTTGTGGACGGAACGCTTGTCATACGCGAGGGAAACGACCTTGCCGCGGAAACTGGATCGACTGAAGCGAACGGCGACGCAATCGTCGTCACCGGGTCACGTATCCGAGGCGCCGGTCCGACCGGCTCGCCGGTCGTTACGATCGACCGCGAGGCGATCGAGAAGAGCGGCTACGGCACCGTACAGCAGATGCTCCAGTCGCTTCCGCAAGCCTTCATGGGCGGCTCGAACGAAACCACGACCGGTGCGACGACACGCAACGGCACGGGCAATGATGCGACGCTCGGATCGAGCATCAACCTGCGCGGTCTCGGCACCAATTCGACGCTCGTTCTGATCGACGGTGCGCGCCCGGCGCTCGGCGGTACCGGCGGGCTCCTCGCCGACATTTCGCTGATCCCGATGACGGCGGTCGAACGCATCGAGGTGCTGACCGACGGGGCATCCGCGATTTACGGCGCCGACGCCGTGGCGGGTGTCGTCAACCTTCGCCTCCGCAACCACTTCGAAGGCGCCGAGACGATTCTTCGTGCCGGCACCGCCGATGGCGACACGACCGAGCTGCTGTTCAGCCAGCTTCTCGGCAAGAAATGGAGCGACGGGCATGTCGTCGTCGCCTATCAATATTCGGACCGCGGCGCGCTGGCAGCGCGCGAGCGCGATTTCGCGCGTGAAGATCTCCGTCCGTTCGGCGGGCCGGATTATCGTTCGATCTATGCGAGCCCCGGCACGATCCGCGCCGCTAACGGCCAGCTCTTCGGCATTCCCGCGGGGCAGAATGGTCGCGGGCTGACTGCCGGACAACTGCTTCCCGGTGTCCAGAACCGCCGCGACAACCGCATCGATACCGACATTCTCCCTCGCCAGCGTGTCCACAGCCTCTATGCGGCAGCCGAGTTCGACATCACCGACAGCCTCACCTTCCGCGCCAGCGCGCTGGCCGCGCAGCGCGAATTCAGCCGCATCAGCAACGTCACCTCGCTCCGCACCGCGCGCGTGCCCGTCACCAACCCTTTCTACGTCGACCCGATCGGGACGCGCCAGCCGGTGCAGGTCACTTACAATTTTACGAACGACGTCGGCCCGCAGATCAACGACGGGCGCGTCCGCGCCATATCGACCTCGGCGGGCCTCGAACAAGCCATCGGCGAATGGCGGGTCCAGCTCGGCGGAACCTTCGGCGCGCAGAAGGGCAAGGCGACCTCGAACAATATCGTCAACAGTGCGCGGCTCGCCTTGGCGCTCGCCGACACGAACCCCGCGACGTCGTTCAACGTCTTCGGCGACGGCACCGCGAACAACCCGGCGACGATCGACTATATCCGGGGCAGCATCACCACGATCGACGACTTCAAAAGCTGGGGCGCGTCTCTCCGCGCCGACGGACCACTCTTCCGCCTGCCCGCTGGCGATGTACGGCTTGCGCTCGGCGCGGAGTATCGCCGCGAGGCGTATGACTATTACCGGATCCTCGACAGCAACACGCTGACGCCCGCCGCCGGCCCCTATCCGGGCTTCCCCGGCCCGCGCCATGTGAAGTCGATCTATGCGGAAATGCTCGTCCCTGTGTTCGGGCCGGACAATGCCACGGCCGGGTTTCACCAGCTCGACGTGACGCTTGCCGGGCGGATCGAGGACTATAACCAGTTCGGTCGCACCGAGAATCCGAAGTTCAGCCTGCGCTGGGAGCCTGTCGAAGGCGTTGCGCTCCGCGGCTCCTATGGCACGTCTTTCCGCGCGCCGCAGTTCGACGAGCTGATCGGTCCGGCGCTGTCGCTCTATTCGACGCTCTCGGTTCCCGACCCGGCATCGCCCACCGGCATGTCGAACGTCCTCGCACTGTTCGGTTATGCCGCGAACATCCAGCCCGAGAAAGCGACGACCTGGACCGCCGGCTTCGACATCGCACCGGTGTCGGTGCCGGGGCTGAAGGCGTCGCTCACCTATTTCGATGTCGACTATCGCGACCGGATCGGGACGCTCACCGAGGATTATCTCCGCTTCCTCACCAATCGGGACGTGTTCGGCGGGGTTGTGACCGACAATCCGCCGTTCGACCTCGTGCAATTCTACTATAGTCAGCCGACCTTCACCAATCCGATCAATATCGCGCCGAACCAGGTCGTCGCAATCCTCGACGGACAGACGCGCAATCTCGCGCGTGAGCATCAGAAAGGCGTGGATTTCGACATCGGCTATGCCCCAGAGTTTGCGGGCGGCACACTCGACCTCGGCATCAGCGGCACGCGCATCTTCTCGATCCGCAAACAGCTCTCGCCGGGATCGGTCAGCAGCGATTTCGTCGGCCTCTATGCGAGCCCGGTCAAATTGCGGCTGCGCGGCCGCCTCGGCTGGTCGAAAGGCGGCTTCGCGGCGAGTGCGTTCGTCAACTATACTGACAGCTATATCAACCAGGTTGTGGTGCCGATCGAACAGGTGTCGTCCTACACGACGGTCGATCTCTCGTTTTCGCAGCGCATCGGACGGAGCGCCGAGGTCGCGGACCGACGCGGCCTACAAGTCAGCCTTGCGATCCAGAATCTCTTCGATAGAGATCCGCCCTATGTGATCAACAAGAGCCAGACTTCGGCTCTCGGCTACGACCCCGAGAAGGCGAGCCCGCTCGGCCGTATGATCTCGGTCCAGGCAGTCATCCGATGGTGAGCCGGGCCGCTTTACTGATCGCCCTTCTGGCCGCAGCATCGCCCGCGGCCAGTCAAGTCACATCGCGCGAGATCGCCGAGACCGCCGATATTTCCGGGATCAGCGCCTCGCCCGACGGGCGATGGGTCGTGTATCGGATCGAGCGCCCCTCGACGCTCACCAACCGGATCGACGTCGACTGGTACATCGTGGCCGCCGATGGCAACAGCCCGCCCCGCGCGCTCGGTCGGACAGGCACGGCCCTATGGAACGACGCTGGTGTCGTCGAACCCGGCGAAGCCAAGTGGTCGCCCAATAGTAGCTCGGTCGCGGTGCGCGCGCTCGTCGACGGCCGCGTTGCCATCTGGTCGAGCCCCGTCGACGGATCTGGTTTCCGGCTGCTCGCCGGGGGTGAAGGCGACATTGAAGCTTTTGCCTTCGACCCGAATGGTACGCTTATTGTTCGCGAAGGACCGCCGCGCGACCTCATAGCCCGCACCGAAGAAGCCGAACGGGAGCATGGAATCCTCGTCGATGGCCAGCCCGACCTCGCGCAGCCGCTGTTCCGCGGCGCGCTGATTAACGGCCGCGCCGCGTCGCAGCGCTTCGCGAACGACTGGTTCGATCGCAGGCCGCTGCTGGCAAATGCTCCGCGCAGCTTTTGGGCTATTTCAGCGCAAGGCGAAGCGCGCCCCGCCCACGACGCCGAGCAAGCGTTGCTTGCCCCTCCTCCCGACCCCGTCCGACTGCTAACGAGCGACATGCCCGCAGACATCCGGGCCGCGATCGAGGCGCGCGGCGTCTGCAAAACCAAGACGGGCTGCGCCGCGACCTTGAGACGCCTTTCATGGGTTTTGCCGCTCGCTGGCGGCGACATGATCGTCGGCGTCCATGACGCAGATTTTCGCCAAACCCTGCTGCGTTGGTCGGGCCGCGCGCACCGCCTGTCGACACTCGCCTCGTCGGAGGGCCTGCTTGCCGGGAGCCGACAATATTTCGATCGCTGCTCTTGGGCCGGCAACGCGCTCTTCTGTGTGGAGGCGGCCGCGGCCCTGTCGCCCCGGCTCGTCCGCATCGATGCGGACGGACGAAAAGCGATCATCGACAGTCCCAATTCCTATCCTGACCGCGACGGGCTCCTTGCCGAAAGGATCGTGTGGCAGGCGAGCGGCAGCCGTGCGTCGGGCGTTCTGATACGCCCGAAGATCCCCGGGCGGCTGCCGCTCTTCATCACCTACTATACCTGCGCCGGCTATCTGCGCGGCGGCGTCGGCGACGAATGGCCGCTGCGCGCCCTCGCGTCGAAAGGCATCGCCGCCCTGTGCATCAACTCGGTACCGGGCGATTATGCGAAGAATGCGCGATATGCGAAGGCGCTCGATGCCATCGAGAGCGTGACGAAGCTGCTCTCGGATCGCGGCCTAATCGATCCGGACCGCGTCGGCATGGGCGGCCTCAGCTTCGGAAGCGAGGTGACGATGTGGGCCGCGACGCACAGTGACCTGCTGAGGGCGATCTCGATCGCATCGGTGCAAATGGAACCCGCCTATTATTGGTTCAATGCGCGTCCGGGCCGCGAGACCTTCGCCGACAATCTAAAGAAGACCTGGGGCGTCGGCTCGCCTGGCGAGACACCCGAGGCCTGGAAGCAGCTTTCTCCCGCGCTCAACAGCGAGCGAATCCGCGCTCCGGTGCTGATGCAGTTTCCCGAGCAGGAGGCCCGCCTGTCAATTGAGCTGCTTAGCCGGCTCGCGACCGCAAGGCGGGGCGAAACGCATATTTTTCCTTATGCCCCGCACATCAAGGTCGAGCCTCGTCAGAAGCTCGCGGCCTACGAGCGCAACCTCGACTGGTTCCGCTTCTGGCTCAAGGGCGAGATCGACCCCGACCCTGCCAAGGCCGATCAATATCGGCGGTGGGGTCAGCTATCGCCAGCCGACCCGCCCACCGAGCCTCCGCCTTCCACGGCCCTGACCCAGCGCTCGATGTCGCCGATCTCGATCAGCCGGAAATAGTCGAAATCGCCTTCGGCCAGATCGCGCGCGAGATAGGCTTCGATCGCCGGACGATCGAGCAGTCCTTGCGCGGCGAGCCGTCCGCCAAGGAGCAGGTCGCGAAGCGGGGTACGCTGCCGCAGATAGGCAGCCGAGCACATGGACTCGAGACGTCCCTTATCACGGCGCCACACCACCTCTGCCGGGAGCCGGTGGGCAAAAGCTGACCGAGCGACTGCGCGGTTCAGCCCACCCGCAAACCAGGTCCAGCTCGGAACAGACAGGCAGTGCTCGACGACGGGCTGCGTGAGAAGAGGTGCTACGACATCGCGGTCATGCCAACGCGCGGGCCGATCGAGGAAATCAAGAATATGGCGGATCGCCTGGACATGATTGATCCGTGCTTGGGAGGCTACCACCTCGCCTGCGTCCCAAGGGTGGGGAAACTGCCGTTCGGGAACCGCCCCGGGGTTCAGATATTTGGGGTCGCGGCGCCCGCCGAGGCGTCGCCCGGCCCGGCGAGCACGAGCGGATAGTTGCAAAGCCCGCCAGACCGTCGCGTTGCCTGCGCGGGCGACGTCACGCAGCGCCCCGAAAGTGCGGCGGCCGACGCCGAACGTGCCGAACGCGTCAAGGATCGGCGCGACACTACCATCGAGGGCGAACACGCTGTCACCGCCGATCCCCCCGAAAATCGCGGCATCGCGGTCCGCCGTCGCCGCGCCAAAGGCCCGGTCAATGCCGCCCAGCACCGAGTAGGCGCCGGGCCGTGGCAGGAGAATGTCCGGCGGCGCCACGAGATCGATCGCCTCGCTGTCGCCCATAATCTCCGCGAGTTTGATCCCGCAGCGCGCCGCAACCGCGCGAGCGAAGAAGCGTTCGTCGCCGTCTGCCGCCGAGGTCGCAAAGGTTATGGCGGAGAAATTCGCTCCGGCCTCCTCGAGCGCGGCGGTCACGATCGAGGAATCGAGACCGCCCGATAGCTCGACCACGATCTCCGGTCGCGACGCAGCGAGGGCAGCGACGCTCCGCAATATCCGTCGCTCAAGTTCGCGCGCGTGATCCTGGACTGGCCGATCGACGACAGCGTGGTCCCAAGGCGACCAAGTCGCCTCGACCCTAGCCTCGGTGCCATCGAAAGTAAGGCGCGTCCCGGGCAGAAGCTCGACGACGCCGGCGATCCCGGTCCGATCGATGCGCAGGTTGATGAAATGGAGGGCGTGGGCAACGAACGCCCAGTCGACCGCCATGGGCGGAAGAAGGCTCGCCAGCAGCTCGAGGTGTGAAGCACAGAGGATCCCCGCGCAGTGCCGTACCCAATAGAGCGGTATGCCGGTAAGCGGCGCGCGCTCGATCATAGCGGCTGCACCGTCCCGCCCGAATGCGAGATAATTCCCCCAGCCCTCGCTCGGAACATCCATCGTCGCGCCCGATCGCGAAACGATGTCGCCGACGATCGTCGCGCCGCCCGGCATCGTGCAGACCGGCAACGCCCTACCGGCGAACAAGAGCATGCCCGGCTCGATGACCACTGGCTTCAGCCCGTGGCGCTCGCCGGCGATCGCCACGTCAGCGCCCTGCCGGGCGTCGCCAAGCCAGGCGATGACGCCGCGCCTCATTCGACGACCAGGATCGGCGTGAAGGCTCGCGCCTCGGCGGCCGTACCGGTGAGAACGCGCTCAGGGGTTTGAAGCCAACAATGTGCGCGAAAGGGGTCGAGCTGGACGCCGAATACCATGGACGCCGCGAGACCGCGCGCGATCAGAATATGGTCGAGGGCCAACGCATCAATCAGGCAGCGCGGGGTCACGGGGACGGCCCAGCGACAAGCCGCGAAGCGCAACGCGACCTCCGAAGCGGGACCATCGGCGCCGGCAACGCCGATCCGCGCCTTCGCGCTGCGCAGAGTCTCGATCGTGCCAGCAATGCGGTCGGGCCGCATCGCACGCCCGGCCCAATGCAGCGCGGCTCCCGCTCTGAAGGCTGATGACAGCGAGAAGCGGGCATCATCCAACGCCGATAGATCGCGTGGAGGCACCTCGATTGCAGCTGCCGATAGCCGCGCGGCGCCATCCGATCTTGCCAGAAATCCGGTGTCGACCAGACGGGTCATGGCCGCACTATCGTTGGGCTGTCCGGACCGCAGGCGCTCGAAAGCCTCGCGATCGGCCCCGCGGAGCGCGAAATATCGGTCGCGCACGAGATCGAGGAAGACAAGCTCGCCGCCCATCTCGCAATATCCGGTGCCGGATGCCAGTCGCCAGGCCATAAACATCACTCCGCCGCGTCGGGAGCCGGGCGCGAGGTCCGGCTCCCGCCGGCTGCCTAATCGGCGGTGAGGCCAGTCCAGTCCTCGCGCCCGCCCATTTCCATGGGGAGACCATGTTCGCCGGCAGTGTCGGCGCTGACACGGCCGAGCTCGACGAGGCTGTTGGGTTCGATATCCATCGGTTTGTCCCTTCGAATAGGGGTTGGTCGGCGAGAACCGGAAGCCGGGGTCACCGGCTCCCGGCGCCCGAGTCAGTCCTGGCGAAGACCGAGGTCTTCTTCCTTGCCGCCCAGTTCGATGCCGAAGCGCACCGGACCGGCGGTGTCGGCGCTGACGCTGCCGAGTTCGACGAGGGTGTTGGTTTCGCGATCCATGATCGTTTCCTCCATGATGCCGCGGAATTGCGGCTCTTTCGAAGCTAGGGCCGCCACGTCGTATAGGAATTTTATACGGCGCATATTCTCCGAATATTATCGAAGCGGATCCGACCGCTTGCGGATCTCGGCCGCGACGCGCCCGGCAAGGTTCGCACGCCGGCGATGGAAGCGCGTGATTTTGCTACGCAAAGCGCTCCAGCGTCCGAAGCGATAATCCTCCGACATCGCGGCCAGCGCGTCGACGGCGGCCCCATCGACCCGAACCTCGATCGCGCGCACTGTCATGCTGCGCTCGACACTATTGATGATCGACGCGCGAAGTTCGCCATTCGAACTGCCAGTTGCGATCGTCCGGAAGAGGCGGTCGATCCCTTCTGAATATGAGTCGGAGGCCGCCAGATCGATTAGTCCACCCGGCAAGTCGGGCCGCGGCGCCCTCCCCTTCAGGGCCATCGAGAGCAGCGCCCCGGCCCAGCCATAGAGATCGACAAGGTCGGCCTCGCTGAGGAGGGGTTGCCGGAACCCCTCCTGATGCCAGCTCTCGATGATCCGCTCGCCCGACAGGCGATAGAGGGCATCACGTACCGGCGTGGCGCTCGCGCCGAGCGACCGCGAGAGCTGTGCGGCCTCAAGCCGTGTCCCCGGCGGGTAGGCGCCCGACAATATGCGCGCCTTCAGGTCCAGATAGACCCGCTCCATCGTGGCGCCGGGACTCATGCCCCGAGCGGCCCCCGCCCGCGCCGGCCCGCCCCTCGCGGCCGCTGCGCGGTCACATAGTCGTCGAGTAGCGCCCGCTGGTCGGGCCGGAGCGCATCGACGGCCGCAATCGGGCGTTCAGGATAGCCATCGAAGAGGATCGACGGACATTGCCCCTCGAAATTGCCGAGATTGGGTCGATGCTGGGCGTAGCCGGCGAGCGCGGAAACTTCCGGCGGAAAGGTTCGCGCGATCTCGGGCGGATAGGCCAACCACTGATTTTCGTAGGGTTTGAGCCATCCCAGGCAATAGCTGACGATGACCCCGCGTCGGACGTCCGCACTGCTATTCTCGCCGGCACCGTGCAAGGTGGAACCAAGAAAGACGATCGCATCGCCCGGGTCGGCCTCGGCGACGACAGGCTGGCACCTCGGCTCTTCGACGAGCGCCTCGACCCCGTGGCTGTGCGGCCAGATGACCGTCGCCCCATTCTCCTCGGTGAAACTTGTCAGCGGCCACATGACGTTGATCAGATATTCAACCTCACCCAACGCACCCCTCCACATATCTTGATCGCGATGCGGAAATTGGGCGAGCGCGCCGGGGTGGATCTCGATCGCCTGCGCGAGGTTGAGCTGGATCCGGTCGCACCAATTGCCGAGCGCGAGCTCCGCCAGGCCGAGAATTTTCGGGTTCATGACGAGATCGGCCATGTGCGGCGAACGGATGAGCAATCGCCCGAAGCGCTTGGTGCGCGCACCGTAAAAGCCTCCCTCGCAAAAGGGCGTCGCGCTGAAACGCGGATCGAGGTCAGCGGTGATACCGGCCATGAGGTCGGGAGGCGCCGCGCCGCGCAGGATCGTATAGCCTTGATCCATAAGCTCGACGCCGGCGACGGAACGCGGCGCGGCCGCGTCGAGTGCAGCTGAATTGATGATCATCGCACCCTCCTCATGCCGCGCGCGCGGCGGGAGCCGCGATGGCAGTGCTGACGATCCCGCCGCCTTCGAGCTTGTCGATGGTTGAGCCGTCGATATCGATACGGAGCGCAACGAGCGCCTGCCCGCGATGGAGGACCGGTTCGCCGAGCGGGCGGCAGTCCCAGCCGAAGCTCTGTATCTGGCGGAACCAGGCGAGTTCGGCGACACCGGTGTAGGTCCTGATGCCGTTCGCGAGGGCGAAGTCGGCGAGGCCGACAAGGAGTGCATCGCGCGCTGCTCGCCGCTGGCGCGCCCCGACACCGGGCGACAGGCAGAATCGCGTGACCTCGAGCACGCCTTCGCCCTGCGGCACCTCGCCATCGACGAGTCCCGGAAACAGACTGTCGAGCAGCGCGGGTCGCGTCGTCAGAAGGAGCCGCGCGGAAGCGAGATGCTCGCCCTCGACATCGGTGACGATGAGATAGTTTGCATGCTCATCGTCAAACTGGTCGAGTTCGAACCGACCCGCGAGCGCGGGCAAGTCCCATTTCAGTAGATCGATGAAGACACGCTTGCGCGCTTCGAACATCGTGCGCATCGCCTTTTGCTCGAGCGCCCGATTGGTGGAATCGACAATAAGCAGCATGGAAAAAGCCTCCGTTTGAAAAGAGGCGTTCCAATTGAAGGGCTTTTTGCGGCCGCACCATAGCACGAAAGGGGGGTGCAGCCATTTTTTGTCATCGTTTCGCAATGTCCTCGAAGCTGATGTCGCCATCGTAGAGTGCCCGCACCGTCAGTGTAATGCCGCCGTTCGCCTCATATCGCTGCCGGGCGTTTCGCAAATGCTCGCGGACCGTGTCCGGGCTGAGACCAAGCCTGAGGCCTATCCTGCGGACGGTCTCGCCCTTGGCAGCCCAGATCAGTACCTCGCGCTGCCTGCGCGTCAGCCGCGGTCCTATATGCGCAAGGTCTGGATAGGCGATCAGTCGCGCCGCATCAAAGGCGGGACCGCCGATCATCCGGGCGAATTGCAGCGCGTCGGCACTCGCAATAGCGCCGGGCTTCCACGCGAACGATACCGAGCCATGCGCGTGCCCTGGAAGATGGGCGGGGACGGTGAGCCCATCGCCGATGCCATGCCGGCGCGCCTCCGCGAGGATGATTTCATCCTCGGGTCGCTCGGCCTTCATATCGTGCCAGAGAAACCCGGACATGCTGCGCTGGCTTTCGCGGTGAACGGGATCGGTGGCACCGAGCCTTTGTTCGTCGAACCAGTGCTCCCATTCTTCCGGATAGTTGTGAACCCGGATCCCGCGGTCCGGCGCCGCGAGGAAATCGATATGGTGACTGAGCGCAAACCACGAGCAGCCCATTCGTGAACAGATTTCCTGCAATAGGTCTGCCAGACCCGCCATGTCCTTTACGCGAGATACGTCGAGCGCAAAATCATGCGCGGCGTCGATCGTCGGCATTGCGCCCCATGGCGCGCGAACTGCTGTTTCCGACCAGCCCGGTCCGCGAGCCCCTCGTCAATGCGGACAGCCCTGCCCTCTTACCAGGCTGGCCTCGCCGCTTGCGGCCGATCGCTGCTGGTCATGGCGATCTTGGGAAAATCTGAAACTGCGGGCCAATTCTCTATTTTTCAAACATATTCGGAAAATAGAACCAGATTGAGTGCATCTCCCCAATCGCCTCGCCAGAATAGGGGGCCGGGCCCGGCGCCAATGAGTGAAGCGAGAGTTTCGATCGCGCGGACCCGGCCCCTGCGCCCAAAGTCCTACCAGCGCGGCAAATTGCCGTCGGAACGCTGTTCGGCCCATTCGGCATAATAGGGCGCGAGTTCTGCGGGCAAGCCGGACTCGAATTCGTCATCGAGGGGATAGTGCGGCATAGTCTCGGCAATCGCGCCCAGAAGCAGCAACCCCTGCTTGCGATCCTTACCGCGCTTCAGCTGGTTGCGCTTCGTCTGCCGAGACATCCAAAGCTTCTGGAGCGCGAACCAGCGCGGATCGGGCGCGACGATGCGCGCGGGGCTGCCGTCGCGGCAGATAAGGATCTGGTCGACGGGCCGTCCCTCAAGCAGCCATTCCTGTTCTGGAAGCGGAATCGGCTGCGGCCTGTCAGTTCGCGCCATGGTTCGCGCTCGCGAGGGCGCCGCCAGGATTTCTACCTCATAGGCTTTCGCGTTGCGCGCCTGGAAGCTGCGCTCGGTGTTGACGGTGAAGGTCGCATCGACCGCTTTCAGAAGATCCCAGACGACCTGCGCGTCGCGCTGCGGATCAGTCTCGGCCCAGGCAAGATCGAAATCGGCCGTCTCGTCCGGAAGTTCGGGGATGAAACCGCCAGCTTCGAGCGCGTAGGCCGCAACGGCGTTGGTCCCGACGACAAGCAGCGCGCCGCCGAATAGACCGCGGCGGTCGGCCTCGCGCAATATCGGTCCGGCCTCGTTGGCGATCATCGGCACCCGCACCGCCCGGGCGATGGCCGCGCTTTCACCAAGGGCCGTCCGGCTTGTGGCGCTGCGCGCCTTCAGCGTTTCCTTCTCCTGCTTGTAAGCCTCTAGCCGCGCGGCCTGCTCGTCCGACCAGGGGCCAAGGCTCTTCGCATTGCCCCGGCGGTCGAGGATCTCATAGAGATAGGCCCGGCCCGCCACCTCCTTGCGCGCGAGATTATAGGGGAGCCTCGCAAGCCCGCGCTCGGCCTCGATCCAGACCTCATAGCGCTGACGCAAATTGACGAGCGCGCGCGCCTGCTCATCGGAGAAAATTCGGACCGCCATGGCGAATTTATCCAGCAAATTCTAGATTCTGTCAAATGCAGGATAAATTATTCATATTCAGTTTATTGAAATAGACTCCTAAGGTACGATCTAGCAAATTTGTCCTGCAACGGCAGCAATTGTGCTCATCGCTGGACAATCACCGCAGAAATGGCCGACACCGAGGCGCGCGCAAGCATATGCGCGCGCTCGCCTCATCAACGCGAGCGAAAATCCCACAGCGGTATTCCCATTTTGGCCGCCTTGTCGGCGAGGTTGTCCTGAATTCCGGTTCCCGGAAAGACGATCAGACCGACCGGCAGCGCCTCGAGTAGGCGATCGTTGCGCTTGAAGGGGGCGGCCTTGCCGTGGCGATTCCATTCGGGCCGGAAGGCGACCTGTGTCACGCCGCGCGCCTCGGCCCAGCAGGCAGCGGCTCGCTCAGCGCCCGTCGGCGTCGCGCCGTGCAGGAGGATCATGTCGGGATGCCGTTCGCGCGTCCGATCGAGAACATCCCAGATCGCCCGATGCTCGCCGACGTCGCTGCCGCCGGTGAAAGCGATACGGGTACCCTCGGGAAGGAGAGCCGCTGCGCGCTCGCGAAGTTTGGCGTCGAGGAAGTCGCGGCTGTCGATCAGCGAGGCCGTCAGCGTCTGGTGCCGGACGCGCGATCCCGTGCGCGGAGCCCAGGCCTTGCGCAGCAGCAGACGGAACTGATCGGCGGCAGCTTCGCGGAAAAACTCCATGACGTCGCGCCGCTCGATGAGCGAGATGCCCTCTCGCGTCGCCTTCTCGAGCTCGACCGAGCGGATCTCGCTGCCATCCTGCTCCCGCTGCAGTCGGCGCTGGAGCTGCTCATTGTCGTCGAGGGTGCGCTCGATGCGCTCGCCGGTGCGGTGGAAGAGATTGACGAGGTTCCAGAGCAGATCCTCGAGGTCGGGCTCGATCCGCGTCTCGATGAGGCAGCCGGCGAGCCCGTCGAACATGTCGGCGATCGCGCCGCCGGCGAGCTGCGCGTCGGGCAAAGGCCGGGGATCGGGTTCGTCCTCATAAGGCCGGTAGCCGAAGAGCTGTATCTCCTGGAGGAGATAGGCGGTAGAGCCCGGTTCGGCAGGGCTTGTGTCGGGGTGATCGTGAGTATCGGTCATGGAAAGTCTCCTGTGGCCGCGCCCCGCGCGGCCTTCGCGGCGACAGGCAGCGGCAGGCGGGACGGGACCGCACCCCGCCCGAGGGGCGGGGCCGAAGCACAGCGGAGGATGGCGAGCGCGCGGCAATTTTGCTTCGCGATGCAAAGGGGCCCCAAGGCCCCGGCGGAAAATTGCCGCGAACGCCGCCATTGCGATGCCGGTCCGTCTGCCGCAGTCGCCCTCTTGCGAAGGCCGGAGCGCGGCAACACCGGGACACCAAGGCCGTTCCCGCTCCCGCCACCTGCTCCCCTTTCCGGCCGACTGGCGGCCATCAGAGAAAGCGATGACGGTCCGATGGATGGAGCTGACGCGACAGCGACCGCGCAAGACGGTCGCGGCCGAGAAGGACGAGATCGGCGTTGAAGTCGCCGCGCTCCGGCTCGAGCGGCACGACCTCGACACCGGCTGCGCCGCCGCGCTCGGTCAGCGTCGCGAGGGCGCCGGCACCGGCGGGATCGTCATCGCGGGCGACATATAGGCGGCGCAGCGCACTCGGAAATTCGATCGCCGCGAGATGCGCTGCCGATAGTGCGGCGATCATCGACATCGCCGTCATCGGCTCGCGGAGCGAGAGCAGAGTCTCTATCCCTTCCCCCGCGGCCATGACGGGCGCCGCCGGCCCGAAGCGGACACCGTGACCGAGCAGCAGCCCCATGGCGCGCCGGGGATAGGCGACGGGCGCCTTGTCCACTGTTGCCGGATCGAGCCAGGTGCGATGTACGCCGGTGACGCGGCCATCCTCACTCGTGACCGCGGCGATCATGGCGGGCCATGCCGGCGGACCGCCGGGCTCGTCGTCCTCCGAAGGTCGATAGAAGCAATGCGGATGAAAGCGGAGCGGATCCCCGGTCCTGAGGTCGATGATCTTGCGAGCTTTGAGATAGAAGCGAACGAGCGTGTTCGCCATCGGCCTCGACCCCGCCCAGAGGCGCCGCGCCGCCTCGGGCGATCCCT
The DNA here is from genome assembly GCF_057401805.1 of Sphingopyxis sp. 550B. Classification (NCBI taxonomy): domain Bacteria; kingdom Pseudomonadati; phylum Pseudomonadota; class Alphaproteobacteria; order Sphingomonadales; family Sphingopyxidaceae; genus Sphingopyxis; species Sphingopyxis sp. 550B. The sequence goes on from NZ_CM171610.1 coordinate 3,236,027, forward strand.
GCGCGGCCTTCTTCGCTTTCGGCCCAGGGGGCGATGGATCCGGCATCGGCAGGCTGAGGAAATGCCGCGCCTCGTCGAGCGTCTCTCGAAAGCCCGTATGCCCGCAGCTCACGGCGATGATGTCGAGGAGATCGCCATGATCGCCGCTCGCGGCATCGGTCCACTTTCCCGCCGCCCCGCCGCCATCACCGCGCGCCGCCAGGCGGACATAGAGGCTGCGGCCGGGACTGTTCCTTATGTCACCGACCGTCCAATAATGGCCTTCGCGGCGGCCGTTGGAGAGATAGCGGCGGCACACCGCCTCGGCATTGTCTGCGAGGCGGCGTGCGATATCGGCGGCTGTGCTGGTCATGCGGGGCTCCTTCAGGCGGCCTTGCGCTCGAGAACCCGCGCGATCGGGAATCGATCGACCAGGCGTTCGAACACATCGGCGCCAGCAGCCCCTGCCGGCACGTAGAGCTTCAGTTTCCACGAGACGATCTCGGAGATCAAGCCCATCGATTTGAGGCGTTCGACGCCGAGATCGCTGAACCCCGAAAGCTCGATCCGCCAATCGTTCATCGAGCGTACCCGCTTCAGTACCTGCCCCTCGGCGAGCTCGAGGCCCGCCTCGCCCGCGAGCAGCATGCGCCAGGCATCGGACGGCGCGAGCTTGACCGCGGCGACGCCGGTTACCGCCGCCGCCCAGGCTGCCGACACTTTGCGCCCGATAACCCGCTCGCCGGCATCGGTCTGAAGCCGGTACACGCGCGCCGATTCCTTCGGCAGGCGTCCCCAGATCGGGAGCAGCAGCCCGGTGACGATGTGCATCGTCGAGGCTTCGAACTCGGGAAGCTCGGCGACCTCGGCCTTCCACGCCTCGGCGAAGCGTCCTGAATCGACGGTTTCCCAGTGCGAGGTCAGATAATCGGCCTCGAGCATGTGCAGTTTCTCGAGCGGGCGCTGCAGCCGGATGCGGCGATGAATTTCGCCGTCATCGTCGAACAGGCTTCGCGCGCGCAGGCGCACCCCAGCCCGGCCCGAGCGCGCATTGACGACGAGGGCGCCCTCGCGCGCCGCAGCGAGCTCCAACGCATCATCGATCGACATCGACGTGACGCGGTCCTTTCGGCCCACGGTCAGCAACTCGGTCGCGGCGCCCGTGCCAGGGTGGGTGTAGATCGTCTGCCGCGCATCGACGACGAAGCTCTCCGCGCGCAGGGTCTCGAGCCCGATCTCATAGCTGCCCGACGCGACCGCCGCCTCGATCCGCGCCACCAGCAAGCCCTCGAACGCCTCGAAGAGGATGTTCTGGAGGTCGATGGTGAGCGCGAGCATGCGGTTGAGGAAGGTGGTGATTGGCGGCAGTTCGTCGCGAAGCCCGCCGTCGGCATCCATCAGCGACAGGCCCGTCGCGCTCTCGAACGCGGTGAGCGAGCAGCCGTCGACCTTGCCGTCGGCGATCAGCACATAGAGCTGGCGCAGGCTGTCGCGCGCATAGTGCGATTCCAGATTGTCCTCGGGTCGGAACATATTCTGCCCGCCGGTCTGCCGCTGTCCGCGGGTGATCGCGCCCATGGAATCGAGACGCCGCGCGATAGTCGAGATGAAGCGCTTCTGTGCCTTCACGTCGGTCGAGACCGGGCGGAACATCGGCGGCTGCTTCTGGTTCGTCCGATTGGTGCGTCCGAAGCCCTGGATCGCGGCATCGGCCTTCCAGCCCGCCTCGAGCAGATAGTGGATGCGCCGCCGCTGGTTCTTCGCGCCGAGGTCGGCATGGTAGGACCGCCCGGTTCCGCCGGCCTCGGAGAAGATCAGGATCTGCTTCGCATCGTCCATGAAGGCGTGGGTCTCGCCGATGTTGGCGCTGCCCGGACGGTTCTGCAGCGCGAAGCGCACCGACCCGTCGCCATTCGCCTTCGGAATGATCCGCCGCGAGCGCCCGGTGACCTCGGCGACCGCCTCGGCCCCGAAATGCTGCACGATCTGGTCGAGCGCCCCCGGCACGGGTGGCAACGATGCGAGCTTCTCGATCATCGCATCGCGGCGCCGTGCGGCCTCGCGGTTGACGATCGGATTGCCGGCTTCGTCATAGGCCGGACGCGAGGAGAGATTGCCCTCGCCGTCGGTGCAGGGTTCGAAAAGCTGCACGGGAAAGCTGTGCTGGAGATAGTCGAGCACATATTCTTTGCAGTCGCAGTTTATGTCGAGCGTGGCGGCAGGAGGCGCAGGTTTCCTTCGGTTTTCCATGATTTCACTCCAGATAATTACGGTTCCCTCGACCTCAACAAGTCGAAGGAACCAACATGCGATCAAGATCATCATTGCCGTTTCGAGCGGCCCCGCTCCGGGTCGACGACCCGCCCAGTCACGACGCTCTACTCACCGCATTCCTCTCCTCTCTGTCGCTCGACGAGAGGTCAGGCAGTGCGGTTCTGTTTGGCGCTGCGGCCCGTCATTTCCTGCATTGGATGGAACTGCACGGGATCGCGATCCGCACGATCGACGATCGGACCGTTCGGCGGTTCGAGAAGCATCGGTGCCGTTGCCACCGGTATTCGGCGCAGCAGCCAGTTTATAAGGCGGACATTGCAGCGCGGGTCAGGCGCTTCGTCCGCTTCCTGGAAGATCAAGGCTACGTCGATGTCGACGACGGGATGGACGATCTGCCACGGTACCTCGCCGACTATTTCGATGGGATCGATCGCTTGCAACTCGCGCAAGGACCGGCCCAGTCCTATCGATCCGAGGCCGAGCATTTCGCGGCCTGGCTTCGCATTGTGCGGCGGCGGTGGGCCGATATCGACGACACGATCATCGACCAGTACGGCGCGCATGTTTGTCGCTGTCCGGTCTGGCGCAAGCGAGGCAAGCTCGTTGCATCAGGTGCGAAGCGTCGACGGCGGTGCGCTCGGCACTTCGTCGAGTTTCTGCGGCGGCAGGGTGCCATCCCACCAGTCGAACCGGTGGCGGATGCTGACCCGCACATGGCGGCTTACCTTGCCTGGCTTCGGCAACATCGCGGCGCCACCGAAGAGACGATCCGCCGCTACCGGGCCGACATTCGTCGGCTCATGCCCATGCTGGGCGAGCCTTCGCAATGGGATGCGGCGGCGCTCAGGCGGGCGTTTGAACGACGAAGCAAGGAGACGCCGGGATCCGTCTCGCTGATCGTCACGATCATGCGGAGCTACATCCGCTTTTTGATTGGGCAAGGCGAGTGTCGACCGGCACTGTTGCACGCGATCCCTTCGGTCCAGCGATACCGCCTGTCGACGCTGCCCCGCCACGTCGACCCGGCAACGGTCGAGCAGATCATCGACGCCTGTCCGACAGGCCGCCCAGTGGAAGTTCGGGACAAGGCCATCATTCTTCTGCTCGCCGGCTCGGCCTGCGTGCCGGCGATATTCAGGATATGCACCTCGAAGACATCGACTGGCGGTCCGGTCATCTGACGGTCAAGGGCAAGACCAGACGGCCAGACCGGCTGCCGTTACCCCAGGATGTTGGCGACGCGATCCTGGACTACATTGCCACGGCCCGTCCCAAGGCCGCCGATCCGCACTTGTTCGTACGCGCGCAAGCCCCGTTCCGGCCATTCCGTTCGTCCGCCGAGATTGCCGGCATAGTTGCGCGCACGCGTGAACGCGGCGGGATCCGGGCGTGCCGACCGGATCGCACATCTTCCGGCATTCGCTTGCCACCAACTTGCTGCGCGCAGGCGCGGGGCTGGAGTCCGTCGGGACCATCCTGCGCCACAGCTCACCCGAGACCACCGCCATCTACGCCAAGGTCGATCTGCCGATGCTCATGAAGATCGCCCAGCCATGGCCAGGAGAACCGTCATGCTGAACACGCACATTTCCCGCTACGTTGCACTGCACCGCAGTCTTGGCCGGAAGTATGACGAACAGGATCGGCTGCTCCGCCTCTATGCAGCCTACGCAGGGCATTTCGGTGACCAACACACCCAGGTCCAGCGCATCTACGACTGGTGCCACACGGCGAGCTCGCAATATGTGGCACAGACCCGCTTCGACACCGTTCGCAACTTCAGCCTTTTCGCCCATGCCGAGGAACCCGCCCACGAAGTGCCTCCTGCTGGCGTCTTCGGCCGGGGTAAGCGTCCACGCCCGACCCCGTATATCATCGAGCCCGAACAGATCCGCGCCATCATGGCCGCGGCGCTGGACCTGCCGCCCAAAGGCACAATCAGCCCCCACACCTACCATTGCCTGTTCGGATTGCTGGCAGCGACTGGCCTGAGGATTTCCGAAGCCCTCGCGCTACAGTGTGACGATCTGGGCGAAGACGGGTTGATCATTCGCAATGGCAAGTTCGGCAAGCAGCGCCTCGTCGCGTTGCAACCGTCGACCCGGCAGGCGCTCGAAGCATATCTCGCGACCCGAGCGAGGCTCGGCGCCACGGGCAATGACCTGTTCGTCACCATCCGAGGACGGGCACCCCACAAGGTTCGCGCCCACATCGTGTTCGTCCGGTTGGCACGACAGCTTGGATACCGCGGACCGACCGGAACAGCGGGTATGCGGATGCACGATTTGCGCCATACCTTCGCCGTGCGCTCGCTGGAGTCCTGTCCGCCGGACAGGGAGGCCGTGGCACATCACATGGCCGGCCTCAGCGTCTATCTGGGACACGCGTCGGTCGCCAACACCTACTGGTATGTCGAGGCCACCCCGGTGTTGCTGCGCGACATCGCGGTCGCCAGCGAACACCTTTACCTGGGAGAAGCGGCATGACGGCACTCGCCCCTTATCTCTCGGCGTACCTGCGCGAACATCTTCCGCGCGACCGCGCCGTCAGCCCGCACACGGTGAAGACCTACGCCAACTGCTTCGTGCTGCTGGTCCGGTTCGCTGCCGACCGGTTGAAGCGTCGGCCAACCGATCTTGAGGTCGAGGATCTCGGCACGGACCTCATCCTGGCCTTCCTCGACCATGTTGAGAACGGACGCGGCAGCTGCGTGAGGACCCGCAATGGCCGATTGGCAGCGATCCGATCATTCTTCCGGTACATCGAGTATCGCGTGCCTGCCTGTCTCGATCAGGCCCTGCGCATTCGTGCGATTCCAACCAAGAAGACCGACAAGGCACTGATCGACTACCTCGACCGGGCAGAGATCAAGGCTTTGCTTGATGCACCTGATCCCCGGACCCGCCTCGGCACTCGTGACCGCGCTATGTTGCACCTGGCCTATGCTGGCGGGCTCAGGGTGTCGGAACTCGTATCGCTGCAACAGCGCGATTTCCCGGACCGTTCGCTGTCCACCATGCACATCATGGGAAAGGGCCGCCGCGAACGGGTCTTGCCGCTCTGGAAAGAGACCCAGATCGCATTGCGCGCATGGCTTGCGATCCGCCCCGAAGCGCAGGTTTCCGAGATATTTCTCAACGCGAACGGGCAGCCCATGACGCGTGACGGGTTCGCATTCCGACTGGCCGAACACGTTAAGATTGCCGGAATCAAGCAGCCTTCGATCCTCGGAAAACGGGTCACGCCGCACGTGCTGCGCCATTCCTGCGCCATGCACACGTTGGCGGCGACAGGTGACATTCGCAAAGTCGCGCTGTGGCTCGGCCACGCCAGCATCCAAAGTACCGAGGCCTATCTGCGCGCCGATCCCGAGGAGAAGCTGCAGATTCTCGCGGCCCACGGCGCCCCCGCCATCATGCCCGGACGCTTCAAGCCGCCATCCGACGCTCTGATCACCATGCTTACCGACGTTCGAAGACTGGCCTGACCCGTCCCCAGACATTCCCCTGATCCTCATATATTATCTGGAGTGAAATCATGGAAAACCGAAGGAAACCTGCGCCTCCTGCCGCCACGCTCGACATAAACTGCGACTGCAAAGAATATGTGTAATGTTGAGCTCAACATTACACCAGTTCGCGCGGGGTGATGTCGAGCGAGACATCGTCGAACTCCTCCGCGGGGATCTCGGCGAGCCGCCGTTCCTGAAGAGCCTCGCCCGTCGAGACGATCTGGACGACCGCGGCATGGCCTTCTTCGAGATCGCGCTTGATGCTCGCGACGACGCTCGGGGTCTGCATCGCGGTGATGAGATGGTTGAAGAAGCGCTGCTTGGTGCTCTCGAACGCCGACCGCGCCGCCGACTTCGCCTGCGCGTTGAGCGTGCCATGCTCGCTGCTGGTCACGCCGGCAGCCTCCATCGCGGCATCGAGATTGTTGTGAATGACCTGGAAGGCGCCGGCATAGCTGTCGTAGATGCGGCGTTGCTCCTCGGTCAGCGCATGTTCGAGCAGCTCATATTCGACGCCGTCGAACGACAGCGACCGCGCAGCATAAAGGCCGAGCGCCTTCAGGTCGCGCGCGAGCACCTCCATTGCAGCAACGCCGCCCTCCTCGATCGCTGCGACGAATTCGGAGCGTGTCGCGAACGGGAAATCGGTGCCGCCCCACAGGCCGAGCCTTTGCGCATAGGCGAGTTTCTGCACCGTCGTCGCGCCGGTCGCCGACACATAGACGATGCGCGCGTCGGGGAGCGCGTGCTGCAGGCGCAGCCCCGCGCGCCCCTGCTGCGAGGGCTTCTGGTCGCCGCGCTCGCCCTTGCCGCCCGCAGCATTCGCCATCGCATGCGCTTCGTCGAAGACGATGACGCCGTCGAAATCGCGGCCAAGCCATTCGACGATCTGCTCGATCCGGCTCGACTTGCCCTCGCGCCCCTGCGACCGAAGCGTCGCATAGGTGGTGAAGAGGATGCCTTCGCCGAGCTTGACCCGCGTGCCCTGCTTGAAGCGCGAGAGCGGCGTGACGAGCAGTTTCTCCTGTCCGAGCGCCGACCAGTCGCGCTGCGCGTCCTCGAGCAATTTGTCCGACTTCGAAATCCAGAGCGCGCGGCGCCGACCCTTCAACCAATTGTCGAGAATGATCCCGGCGACCTGCCGGCCCTTGCCCGCACCCGTGCCGTCACCAAGGAACCAGCCGCGCCGGAAGTGGACCGCTGCCTCGGCATCGTCGCTGGCCGCGCCGACGCGGTCCCAGTCGTCGTCGACATTCCATGCACCCGATAGATGCCCCTGATGCGCCTCGCCCGCATAGATGACGGATTCGAGCTGCGCGTCCGACAATATGCCTTCGGCGATCAGCCGCGAGGGCAGATGCGGGCGATAGGCAGGTTTGGGCGGCGCAACCGACGCCATCGCCGCCGACTGGACGAGCGCGGTCGGATGTGGACGGGCGAGCGGGATCCGCAGCGATTGGAGCGCATAGGGCTCATAGATGCTGTCGGCGAGCTGGCCCTCTGGCGACATCCAGTCGACCAGTTCATAATCGAGTTCATCGACAGCGCCGCCAATGTCCGGGACCGCCGGGTCGCCACGTCCGGCACCGCGCTGGCGCTCACCACCACGCGAGGACGAGATCTGCGGTACGACAATGGGCTGTGCGCCCGCCGGCGGCCCCGAGCGCGGCGGAAGCTCCTCTTCGACCCACTGCAGCAGCGTCCGGGCATCGGGCGCCTCGCCGCGGCTGGCGACGAAGGAGGTCGGATCTTCCGCTGCAACCTTGTCGATGACCAGCAGGCGCGTTGCGGTGGTGGTCCCATGCTTCGCATAGACTTTGCCCGCAACGGCGGCCGAGAAGAGCAAAGTGCCCTGCTCCTGGAGGCGCTCGAAGCCGGACCGGAAAGCGGACGCCTCGGGCGAGCAGTTCGCACCGACGATCGCCACAAGGCGGCCGCCGTCGCGCAGCCGTGCGAGCGCGGAAGCGACATGGCGGAGCGCAACATCGCGTATCGGCCTGTCGACGTGGGCCGCCGCCGAAAAGGGCGGGTTCATGAGCACCACATCGGGCACCGCGCCCTCGCCGAGGCGATCGTCGATCGAGGCCGCATCGTGACGCGTCACCGCAGCCGAAGGGAAGACGAGATCGAGGATGTCGGCCCGTGCGTCCGCATACTCGTTGAGCAAGAGCCTGGCCCCGGCAAGCTCGGCATGGATCGCGAGCATCCCCGTGCCCGCCGAAGGCTCGAGCACGACGTCGCCCACCGAAAGCGACGCCGCGCGCGCGGCGACGAAGGCGAGCGGCAACGGCGTCGAGAATTGCTGGAAAGATTGCCCCTCTTCGGAGCGGCGCGTCTGCGTCGGGATGCGGCTCACGAGCCGCTGCCAGATGGCGAGGCGGCTCCGGTCGGACCGGCTGCGGACCGCCAAGGCGCCGCCATAGCGGCGCAGCAGCATCACCTGCGCCACCTCGCACGCATCATAGGCGGTCTTCCAGTCCCACGCCCCTTCCGCGTCGCCCGCGCCGAAGGCGCCGACCATCGCCTCGCGGAGCTGGCCGGTGTCGAAAGGCGCTCCGGCTTCGAGCAGCGGCTGCATGAGCTCGGCAGCGGCGACGATCCGGTGAGCGGCGCTCGGATCGATCGCCGCACCGGAGGACGCGGCGGCGCCCGGCGCCGCCTCGGGAAGAATGTTTCGCATCGGTAAGTCCTCGAGAGAGAGGGAAAGGGACAAACCGCCCGCCGCTCTCTCTCGGACCCGGGCCGTTCCCCCTTCCCGGCCCCTCTCTTGCTCTCAGCCGAAGCGCCTGCCTTCCGCGGTGAAACTGTATTCATTGGCCGCGATCGCTTCGTCGACCGCCTCGTCCGAATTCAGACCGTCAAACTCCTCCTCGAGCCGCCGGTAGAGCCAGCGTGCAAGATCGCGAAGCGCCTCGGTCACGTCGTCCTCGGCAGTCGCAGTCATCTCCTGATAGACCGGGCTGTCGCGCTCGACCGAGATACCCATGCAATATTCGTGATAGTATCGGCCGCGATGCGTCACGCACGCGCGCAGCTGGAAGAAATTGCGCCATTGGATGTCGGCGAGCGCATCGGCGATCCGATGAAGCTCCTCATCTGTGGGAGCATAGGCGCGGATCGCGGCGGACGAGCCCTTCGCGTAGCTATAGTCGCCCTCGAAGCAGGCGCCGTCGCCCTGGCTCCAGAAGCCTGAGAACCAGACGCTCGGCTTTCGCCGCGTTCCGCCACCATAGAGGCAGACAGGCCGCGTATGCAGTTCGATACCAAGGATGTCGCAGATGCGCTCGAAATCGTCATAGACGAATTCCCACCATTCATAGTCGAACCCGCCCTGGCGGTACCATTCACGCGCCTTCTCGCGCGCCTCGTCCGACAGCTCGCCGATCTGAAAGACCGTCGTTTCAATAATTTCGGGCATACCAGCCTCCACAAATGAAAATGGCCCGGGGCAAGGGCCGGGCCAGGTTGAGCCAGTCGAACGGTGGTCAGGATTCGGACGCGGATCCTTGCGCGAGCCGCGCGCGCGCTTCGTCGAGGAAAGAGGCCGTCGACATCGATTCAATGGCGTCCGCCGTGATCAAGGTCGCCATCCCGCCGAAGCCATCGGGCCGCATCTTGGTGCACGTCCATCCGGCCACGACTTCCACATCTTCGAGTGCATCGCAGCGCTTCACAATATCCTGGAAGATGTCTTCATAGCCGATGGCCGACATGTCGAGCGCAAGCTCGTCTTCGCCCGGATCGAGCTTGTCCAACGCTTCGCTTACCACCCTGCTCGCATAGCTGGCCGCATCGGGGTTGGGATCGGACTGTATGAGCCAAAGCACCTCGGAAACCCGAAGGTGGAGGAGGTCGTTCACATAGTCCTCGGCGAAGAAGTATACCGAGTCCTCCTCGCCCTCGTAGCTGAACATGCCGATGAGGAGGCGATGCTCGAGCAAAGTCATCGCGGCGCGCGGAATGTCGGGCCGAACGACTGTCGGCGAGCGATAATCAGCCATGGCTCATCTCCCCGGCATCACCCGCCTGCGCCTCGAGATCGCCTTCGACGACAAGCGGTGGAACTGTGAAGTCGGCGGCATCGAAATAGGCGAGCACGGCCTCGATGCTCCCGCGCCGTTCAACTTCACCGCGATCAATCAGGACCCGATCGGATTCGTCGGCAATGAAGGAGTCGGGCGCGCCCTCGCCCCGGTAAATGATCCGCTCGGCGCTCCATTCTGCGAAGAAGCCGCCGGCCCAGAAGTGGTAGGCAACACCATGGTCGGCGCAGAAATTCTCGAGAGCCTCGACCTTGCCCCACGCAACCTCATTGGCAAAAAGTTCGAGCGGCTCGCCCTTGGTACGTTGGGACGCTTCGAAGGCCGGGCCGTCCCATTCGGTCGACAGACCTTCGGCGACGATGACCGAGACCAATACCTCATAGTCGGCAGCCGAAATCCGGCCGCCAAGGGTGAAGGTGACGGAAACGCGGTCAGCCATGACGACCTCCCCGCACGACGGGCCGGCGATCATGCGCGGCCTGATGATGTAAGATGTTCATTTCACTTCTCCGAAAAAGCGAAAGCCCGGCGCGATGGCCGGGCTTTCGAGGTTGAGACTTCATGTCGCCGCGTAAAGCGGCGCGAGATCACTCGGCAGCGATCGCAGCCGCGTCGTCACCTCCTTCCGCGTCGTCCGCGAGGAAGGCGGGCAGTTCCCCGGCATCGTCGTCATTGGCGACCATGGACGCACCTTCGCCTTCGATGCCGGGCGTGCGCATGCAGGCGGGAACCCAGTCGGTCTCTTCGAGGAGACGTTCCGCTTCGCGGGCCATGTCCCCCTTTTTGAGATGGTCGATCATGGCGGCAATATTCTCGCCCCGCGCCTCGGTAACGTCGGCGATGATCCGCGGCTTGGTCACGCTGCGGAAGTAGCCGCCCTCGGTCGGGCGCCAGCCGGCGGCATAGACATCGAGCCCGACCGCGCGCGCAAGAATGTCGCTGTGCGCGACACGCCGCGCGACGCCATGCGCCGAGATCCGGCCATTGTCATATTTGGGGACGATCTCGGCCTGTGCATTGACGGCGACCGACACACAGTGCGCGAGAAGCATAGCCCGGTCATCGTCGCCCATGCCGAGCAGATGATCCCACACATCCTTGTCCGATTTCGGCAGCCCTTCCTTCCATTCGGCCCCGCGCGCATCGATCGCCTCGGCGGGCGCGCAATCGCGAATGTTCGAGGGGGCGTTGCTGAAATAGACCCGGCTCGCCGAGACTTGGAGGCAGCTTTCCTTGCTGAAGCTGTAGAAGCAGCCGAGCACGAGGGAATGCAGAAGTGCGAGATAGGCGGTCGCCGGATTCTGCGCGAAGGCATCTTGCAGCGCAAGCGTCCGCCACGCCGTCAGATCCGAAACGAGACGATCGGGCAGCGGCTTCAGCTCCTCGGCCCCTTCGCCATCTTCGGCTTCCTCGGGTGTTTGCACGGACGCGGCCGCATCCCCTTCCGCGACCGGCGCGGCGTCGGGGCCCGAAGCATCGTCGCCCATCGCCTCTTCGTCATCGACAGGCTCATCCTCGGGCCGGACGTAACCACGGTCGATGCGGATCGAACCGTCACGCTCCAGCGACACGAACACGCCAGAGATCGCGATTTCCTCGGGCGCAAAGGTCAGCGGCCGCTTCTCGATCGCCGCATATTCGGCATTGATCGCATCGACGCGCCCATGGATGTCGTCCGGCACCTCTTCGGCCTCCGACCATTCGCGATCGATTTCTTCGCCCTCAGCCTCGAGCTCGGCGATCCGCGCCTCCTCCTCGGCCGTCATCGGAACCTCATCACGGTCGATCTCGCGATGATCGCGAAGCGCGTCCCACGGCAGATCGACCGAGGTCTCCACCCATTTCCAGCCTTCGGCGAGTAGCGCCTCGCCTTCGGCCTTCAGCTTCTCGTCGACGAGGCGATCGAGAAGCGCGGGATCGGTGAGCCAGCCGCCGCCATCGGCCTCGAACAGGTCGCGGACGATCCCGCCGCCGGCTTCGACATAGGCGTCGGTGGTCACGAAGCGCGCCCGCTTGTCCGCGGCGCGGACGACATTTTCGGTGAGTTTCTGCCGGATGAAGGCTGGCGAGAGACAGTGGCTCTCGTTCAGCAGCTCGAAGACCTGGACCTGACGTTCGAAATCATCAGAAACCGTGAACGCCATCAGCTGGTCGAGCGACATCCGGTCCTCGGCATAAGCGTCGTGCAGCACGGGCGAGACCGATGCGAGCTTGAGCCGCTGCCGCACGACGGCCGGTGTGACGAAGAAGTTCGCCGCGATTGCCTGGACGTCCTCGCCCTTGCTGGCCATCGCCTCCATCGCGCGGAACTGATCGAGCGGATGCAGCGCCTCGCGCATCGCATTTTCGGCGAGGCTGTCGTCCTCGGCGAGAATATCGTGATTGGCGGCCCGGATGATGCAGGGGATCGGCGCATTTTTAGCGAGCCGCTTCTGCTTCACCAGCAGTTCGAGCGCACGAAAGCGACGTCCGCCGGCCGGTATCTCGTAGCGGCCGGTTTCCTGGCCCTCGTCATCGAGGATCGGACGCACGTTGAGGCTCTGGAGGAGTCCCCTGCGGGCGATATCCGCCGCCAGGGTTTCGGTGGAGATTCCGGCCTTTACGCGCCGGACATTGGATTGGGACAGAACAAGCAGATCGAGAGGGATGTCACGCGAGTTGCTCAGGATGATTCTGTTTGAAGCTTTTGCCATGGCGGTTTCTCCATGACGAGCTGCGAAGAGCCTCTCTCTTCGCCCGAAACTCGTCATGAAATCCAGATCCTCCTGCCTCTCGCCCGCCGAAGGGCGGGCGTGATCTGCGTCCAGAATGGCAATAACCGGGTGTTCCGCCGCAGGGTTCGGCGGGACAAACTGCAAAAAAATGGGCGGTCCGCCGCATCGCAGATGCGCTGGACCGCCCAAGCGTGAGGAGAGGAAGGATCGCTCCGAGAGGAGCTATCCGGCCACCATTGAAAAGCTAGAAACGAAAGTCGACCGTTGCGCCCGCAGTCATGCCACGCACGGGACCCAGCCAATAGGATTGGCCGTCGCCACCGTTGAAACCGCCAAGCGGATCGCCCGTCAGGCGAGACTGGTCGACGTCCGTCAGGTTCTTCACGAAAACCGACGCCGCCCACCGGCGATCGGTTGCCCGGAAACCCACGCGCGCGTTGACGATCGTTTCGCCGGGAATATCGAGAAGCGGATCCGGTGTCGTTCCCGCGAAGCGGCTGCTTTCATAGGTCGCATCCGCCTGGAAGAAGACGGTCACACCGTCGGTCACTTCGGTGGCATATTCGCCGTTCAGCAGCAGGCGCCATTTCGGGACACCGGCCAATTGCGAGACAGGCGAGGTGAGCCCTTCTGCCGAACAGTCTCCTGCCCCCGGCGTCTGACTCTGGTTACAGGCCACCAGGAAACTCGGTGCGTAGGTCGCCTTGTTGTAGAGCACACCGCCGACCAGCGTGAGTTCATCGGTCGGACGCGCGGTAATATTGAAATCCACGCCACGCGTTTTGACGTAGGGAGCATTGCCTTGGGCGAAGCTCCCCTGCGGGCTTGTCGTCGAAGGCGGCACATAAACAAACGCCTGAAAGTCCTTGACCTTGCTGTGGAACAGCGCGAGCGTCGCAAAGACACGATTGTCGAAAAAGGCGCCCTTGATTCCCAACTCGTAGGCCATCGGGATTTCGGGTCGAACGATTGGAATCGCGATGGGAGGCGAAGCCTGGTCGTTGACCGCCGGTCCTTTGTAACCGCGCGTTGCCGTGAAATAGGCCATCACGTCCGGCGCCAAGTCATATTGGGCACCGAGCTTCCACGAGAAATTGTTGACTTTGATGCCTGTGTTGACCGGCGCGAGGAAGAAGGCCGGCGGCGATCCCGGCAGAAATGGATTGACCACAAAGGAATAGCCATAACTTCCAAGTGTCGGCGTGGTGGTCGGGGTCAACGACCGCGACACGTCGCTCAACTTGTCTTCGGTGTATCGCGCCCCAGCGATAAGCGAAAGCTGATCGGTGACATGGAACGTCGCCTGTCCGAACGCGGCATAGGCCCGCTGATCGATGTCGAGAAGCGTAACGCGTCCAATAATCGCGGTCGGCGGCAGTCCGTTCACGAGCCTGAGCACTGCACCCAGATCCCCCAGCTGCCCGGCCTGGATCACCGAATCCTTCTGGTTCTTCTCGAAATAATAAAGGCCGAGAACATATTCGAGCTGCTGGTTGCTCGGCGAGGTCAGGCGGATTTCCTGGCTGAAGGTCTGGAGGTCTTCGGCCGTAAGATTGGTGTCGAGGATATTCTCCGACAGGAAATCGCTATCGCCGCCCGGCCCGTTATAACCCATGTCTCCGAGCCGGTGCCGGCGATAGGCCGTGATCGAGGTGAGCGTATGATCGCCGAGACCGAGATCGATCTGGCCCGAGAAGCCATATTTCTCGTTACGCGCCGTCACCGGCGACACTCCGCGGGGGCAATTTTCGCGATTGTTGAGGCTTGCGGTGATCCCGCACGCAGCAAGCCGCGCCTGAAGGGCGGGCGTCGGCGCGATTGCGTAGACGACGTCGCGCTCGCCATTGCCGCCGCCGCGGTTATAATCCGCGATGAGGTTGACGCTGAGGTTATCGCTCGGCTCCCAAAGCAGGCGGCCGCGCACGCCCCGGTCGTAGCTCGTGGGGCGGTTGCCGGTAATGACGTTGCGCACGATTCCGCGATTTTCGTCATTATGTCCGCTGACGCGGAGAGCAAGATTGCTCGCAAGCGGAAGGTTGAGCGTCAGCTGCTCGCGGTGAAAACCGAATTCGGCGACTTCGACTCTGCCGCTCACTTCGAACTTGTTCGGATTGGGAGCTTTGGTGACCACATTGATCACGCCGGCCGAGGCGGTCGTTCCGAACAATGTACCCTGAGGTCCGCTCAGGACTTCGATGCGCTCGACGTCGAAGAGATTGCTGATTTGCGAATTGCCCACCACCGGCGGCCCGAGGTCGACGCCATCGAGAATGATAGCGACGGCGCCGGCGGAGGATCGCGCCGCGCCGCCAGTCGAGATGCCGCGGATGGCCCCGTTCGACGACACTGATGGAACCGCGCGCGAAAGGTCGCCCAGACTGTAGACGCGCTGGCGATCGAGTTGTTCGCTGGCAACCGCGTTCACCGACACGGGGACGTCGAGGATGCGCTCCTCGCGCTTCTGCGCGGTAACGATGATGATCGCATCGTTCGAATTATCGTCGGCCTGCGCCGAGCCCAGGTCAGCTTCCGATTGGGCGAAAGCCGGTGCGGCCATCAATCCCGATGCCGCCAATGCGATAAGCGAAACACGCGCAACGCGCGAAGACATATTTCGAGACATGGCTCGCCCTCTCCCTTCAGTCCCGGCGCTGTACCGCACCGCGAGTCTCATCAACCCTATTTTTCACAAACAGTCAAGCATGCTTGTATGGATCGTGCGTGATTTTGTTGATGGGAAAGCGGAGAGCTTTCAGTCAGGTCTGCTGGCGAATGCGCGACGCCCCCTCAAGCCGATTCAGCTTGACAAATCCCACCATTAAAGCAGTCACAACTGACCGTAACCTGACGAACGAATCCAGTCAGGGCCGGGCCGCTCGAGGTGGCGGGATCGATGAGAGGGACTGTTCGATGGCAACGCAGGCACGAGACGCAAAACCCTATGGAAAGGCGTTGGCGCTGCTCGCGACGCTTTTTTTCATGTGGGGTTTCATCAGCGTAATCAACAACACGCTGCTTCCGCACCTGCGTAGCGTATTCGACCTCAGTTACACGCAGACCACCCTCATCGAGTCGGTCTGGTTCATCGCTTACGGCATCGCTGCCATGCCGTCGGCCTTTCTGATCGAGCGTGTTGGATACAGGAAGGCCATAGTCATCGGCCTGGTGGTCATGGCCGTCGGTGCCGTCTGCATGGTCCCGGCGGCAAGATTGCCCTCGTTCGAAGTGACGCTCGCCGCCCTATTCGTCATCGCGGCGGGAATCGCGCTGCTGCAAGTTGCGGCCAATCCGTACGTCGCCGTTATCGGCCCCGCAGAAACTTCCGAGTCGCGCCTGACGCTCGTCCAGGCGTTCAACTCCGCAGGAACCTTCTTCGCTCCCTATTTTGGCGGCTATCTCATCTTGAGCCGGACGACGTCGGGCACCAGCCTCGAGGGCAACACGCTCACGGTGGAGCAGCGAATGGCCGATGCGGCAGCGACGCAATTGCCCTATCTGCTCGTCGCGATCGTTCTCGCCGTCCTTGCCGTTGCCATCGCGCGTTCGCAGCTTCCCGAACTCGATCCGGCCAACCGGCGCGCGAACGCCGAGGAACGGCGCCATCTTTCGCTCTGGAGCCACCGCAATCTCGTCTTCGGTATTCCGGCGATCTTCATTTATGTTCTCGCCGAAATCGGGGTGGCCAATCTGTTTATCAATTTCGTCGCCCAGCCCTCGATCGGAAATATGACCCATGCGACTGCGGCCAATTACCTCATCCTGCTCTGGTCGGGTATGATGGTCGGGCGATTCGCCGGAAGCTATCTTCTCGTCCGCTTTCCTGCCGGCAAGGTTCTAGCCTGTTTTGCCATCTTCGCGATGATTGTGATGATCGGCGCCGCAACCCTCGAAGGCAGGATTGCCATGTGGTCGCTCATCCTTGTCGGCCTCGGACATTCCATTATGTTCCCCGCGATCTTCGCCCTCGGCATCAAGGGGCTGGGTCCGCTCACAGAGGAAGGATCGGGACTGCTCGTTACGGCGATCGTCGGCGGAGCGCTTGTCGTCGTTCAAGGCTGGCTCGCCGACCAATATGGTCTGCAAAACAGCTTCTGGCTCACTGTCGCCTGCGAGGTCTATATCCTCTTCTACGCCCTTTGGGGCAGCAAGCCGACCAATGCCTTGCCGCCAGAGAAGGTGACCTGATCCCTGGCCAGGATTGGCGGAAAACGTCAAATCCTGCCTCGCTTCCAACCTTCCGTCACCGCGTTGGCCGAACATTCCGGACCGGCCTCCAGTCTTTGCCCTGCCCCGCACCAGGTCGAAGCTTCACGCTGATGCCAGCGTGTCGACGTCACGCTGGCGCCGGAAAATATTCCAATCCGGTACATGACCCGATGTTGGTCCGTGCGCTGGTGCTGGAAAGCCGGAAGAACTATTTCGACTTGCCAAACAGTCCATGCCGAAAGGCAAGAATGCGAAAGCGCAGCAGCGATCGGAAAGCGGGACCAGTGCGGAAAGAAGATCGTGTCACACCCCAATCCCGCGTGCCGAAGTACCGACAACGCGGCTGGACGAGCAGCCCATATCGCTGGCGGGCCGCTCGAAAGACTGACGAACGTGGGCGCCGTCCGCCAAGCGCCTGGCGTCATTCGTGGCGCAGTGCTTCGATAGGATTGAGGGCGGCCGCGCGGCGTGCCGGAAAATAGCCGAAGATGACACCGATCGCGGCGGAGAATGCAAACGCCAAGAGGTTGATCTGCGGATCGAAGATGAACGGAATGTCGAGCGCTGCCGTCGCGGCGAGCGTGAGGATGAAGGCAAGGAGCAGTCCGGTCACGCCGCCCAGACACGACAGCACCACGGCTTCGACCAGAAACTGCATCAGGACTTCCCGGCCGACCGCCCCGATGGCGAGCCGTATGCCGATCTCGCGCGTTCGCTCGGTAACGGACACAAGCATGATGTTCATGATGCCGATGCCGCCAACCAGCAAACTGACCCCGGCGATCGTGCCCATCACCGCGGTCATTGTCCGCGTCGTGCCCGTGATCGCCTCGGTGATCTCGCGGGTGTCGAAGATGTTGAAATCATTCTCTTCGCCCGGCGCCAGATTGCGCCGCTCCCGGAGCAGTTCGACAATCGATGCCTGCACCAAAGCCGGGTCATATCGCGCATCGACGGCGATCTGGACCGCTCCCAGCGTCCTCGTTCCGGTCAGGCGGCGCTGAACCGCCTTGATCGGCATCGCCACCACGTCATTCTGATCCTGAAAGCCGCCCTGCCCCTTGGACGCCAGAACACCGATCACCGCGCAGCTGACGTCGCGCAGCCGGATATTTTCGCCCACGGGATCATCGTTCGCGAAAAGTTTGTCGCGCACCGTCGTCCCGATCAGGCAGACCGACTTCCCCGCCGCTTCCTCTTCGGCGGAAAAGAGGCGGCCTTCGGTGGCATTCCACTGCTGACCGACAAAATAGTCGCCGGTCGTGCCGGTTACCGTGGTCGACCAGTTCGACGCATTGCGCACCGCCTGCGCGGACTGCTGCGCGAGCGGCGATACCGCGACGACGCCCGCCACCTGCTCCTTGAGCGCCTCTATATCGTCCATCTCGAAATTAGGCGGTGGGGGTCCGCCGCCGCCGCGACCGAACCCCTGTCCCGGTCGAATGGTGAGCATATTGGCTCCGAGCGACGAGATCTGGTCCTTGACCGAGGCCGTGGCGCCTGTCCCGAGGGTTACCATCGTGACCACGGCTGCGACACCGATCACCACGCCCAGAACGGTCAGGAAGGAACGCAGCAGGTGACGCCTGATTTCGCGAAGCGCCAGGACAAGCGTGGTCCCGAACATCAGGCGTGCCCCCCGGTTTCGATTCGCTCGACGAGGCCGTCACGGAAATGCACGATCTTCCGGGCATATTCAGCCATATCCGCCTCGTGGGTGACCATCATGATGGTGATACCGCGCGCGCGATTCAGCTCGGTGAGCAATTCCATGATCTCGACCGAGCGTTCGGTGTCGAGATTACCGGTGGGCTCGTCCGCAAGGAGCACCTCGGGATCAGTTACGAGGGCACGTGCGATCGCGACGCGCTGCTGCTGCCCGCCCGAAAGCTCCGCCGGCGTGTGATTCCACCAGTCTGCAAGGCCGACCTGCGCGAGGGAGGCCATCGCCGCGTCGCGGCGGCGCGCCTTTGCCTCGCCGCGATAGACGAGTGGCAGCTCGACATTCTCAAGTGCCGAGGTACGGGCCAGAAGATTGAAGCCCTGGAAGACAAAGCCGAGATAACGGCGGCGCAGCAGCGCGCGTTGGTCGCGGTCGAGCGCCTCGACATGCACGCCCTTGAACAGATAATGGCCTGCCGTCGGGACATCGAGGCAACCCAGAATGTTCATCGTCGTCGACTTGCCCGAGCCCGACGCGCCCATGACCGCGACAAATTCGCCGCGCGAGATCGTGAGATCGATGCCCTTGAGTGCGCGGAACGCCGTGGCACCCGCGCCGAAGCTCTTCTCGACATTGCGCAGTTCGATAATGGTTTCCGTCATGGGGCGTCGGCCAGTCGACCGGTGATCACCTTGATGCCGGGTTTGAGGCCTGCTCCCGATACGGCGGTCCAGCTGCCGTCGCTGCGCCCGGTGACGACGTCGACACGGCTCGGCTTGCCGTCGGCACCCAGAATATAGACCGACTGACGGCTGCCGCGCCCGATCTTGGCATCCCTGTCGGGTCGCGGAGGGCCGCTCATCAGGCCTCCCTGAGAAGCTGCGGTCGGAACGCGCTCGGGCGAGAAGCGCAGCGCCGCGTTGGGAACGAGGAGAGTGTTATTCACCTCAGCCGAAATAATTCGGGCGGTTGCCGTCATGCCCGGCCGCAGGATGAGCTTCGGATTGTCGACAGTGAGCACCGCCGTATAGGCCACAACCTGATTGCTGCTCACGGCGCTGCCTGTTGTCGCGCTTCCCGAGCCTCCCGATGCGTTGGCGCCGAGGTCGACGCGGATGAGGCGCGCAGGGAAGCTCTCGCCCGGGAAGGCGTCGACCGTGAAGCGCGCCGCCTGGCCTTCGCGCACCTGCCCCACGTCCGCTTCGTCGACCTTGACCTCAAGACGCATGGTGCTCAGGTCCTCGGCGATGGTGAAGAGGACGGGCGCCTGAAACGAGGCGGCAACTGTCTGCCCGGGATCGACCGACCGGGAGAGAACCACCCCCGTCACGGGCGAAACGATCGTCGCACGGCTGAGATTCGTTTCGGCCGATGACAGGGCGGCGCGCTGCTGCACGACCTGCGCTTCCGCCGATCGGGTCGCCGCGGCGGCTCTGCGATATTCCGCCCGGGCCGCATCGAGCTCGGTGGCGGAAGGAACCTTGCCTCCCGAGAGCTTGTACACCTCTTCTAGCCGCGCAAGGTTGGCACGGGCCTGCCCCTGCGTTGCCTCGGCGGTTGCGACCTGCGACCGGGCGACGGCAAGCGACGCCTCGGACTGCCGGATCGTGTCGACGAGGCGAGCCGTGTCGAGCCGCGCCAGCGGCTGCCCCTTGGTCACGCGGTCATTATTGTCGACATAGACCGCCGCGACGAGGCCCGATTGCTCCGAACCGACCTCGACCTGGTTGGTGGGCTGAAGATTACCCGTCGCAGTGATCGAACTTTCAAGTCCGCCGCGCTTGACCGCCGTCGTCGCAAACCCCTGCTCCTCGCCCCCGCTCATGCACTTCGCGAGGACGAGAAGCATGACCAGCACTAGCCCCGCCACGATCCACGTCCGCGGACGACGTATAAAGGGACGCGCCGGAGGCGCGCCCAGAAATTCGTCGAGAGCGGCATCGCCAGCAGGCGCTTTCACGTCGTTGGTCATTACGATCCTTCCGGATTGGGGAGGGAGACAGCGGCGTTCCAGCCGCCGCCTAGTGCACGATAGAGCTGGACAGCTGCTTGGGCGCGTTCGGCGCGCGCGCCGAGCAAGCCTTCGCGCGCCGCCAGAAGCGCCCGTTCGGCATCGAGCAGGGTCCTGAAATCGGTGAGGCCCGAGCGATATTGGCTGCGCGCGAGAATTGCGCTGTTAGACGCCGCCTTGAGCGCGACCTCGAACGCCTGCTCGCGCGCTTTTCCCGCGGCGGTCGCCGCGAGTCCATTTTCCGTATCCTCGATCGCGACGAGCACCGCCTTGCGATACGCCGCAAGGGCCCCTTCCGCGGCCGCCTCCGACGCACGCAGCTGTGCGCGGCTACGCCCTCCGTCGAATATCAGCTGCCCGAGCGTTCCGAAGAAATTTCCGGTGACAAGGTCGAAGAGGCCGCCCGGAGTCGCTGCGCTCGTGGAAAGGTCACCTCCAATACGAAGCGCCGGATAGAGCCGTGCCTCTGCCACGCCGATCCGCGCCGTCGCGGCCGCCAGCGAGCGTTCGGCCGACCGAACGTCGGGACGTTGGCGCAATGTGTCCGCTGGAATGCCGACAGCAAGAGCTTCGGGGGCGCGGGGAATGGTGCCGGGCTCCTCGATGAGATAGCTGGCCGCTCCGGGCGCCTCGCCGGTGAGGATTGCGAGACGGTAGCTCGCGGAGGCCAGGCGCGCCTCGATGCTGGGGATGGTCGCCGAAGTCTGTGCCCGAGACGCGCGAGCCTGTTCCTCGTCGAGGCTCGACACAAGTCCGGCCTGGACGCGCCACCGCGCGATTTGGAGATTGTCATCGGCGATCCGCAGCGTGTCGCGAGCAAGAAGCAATTGCTCCTGCGCCTGCCGAAGCATGATGTAATTGCTGGCTGTTTCCGCAGCCACAGCGACGCGAACGCCGGCCATGTCGAAGTAGCTCGCCTCGGCGTCCGCGCGCGCCGCTTCCGAGGTGCGGCGCAGGCCGCCGAAAATGTCGGCCTCCCACGATGCGGAACTTCCAAGTGACAGGCTGCTGCGGCTTCCCCCCGGCTCGGCAATAAACTCGCTCGCTCCTGCCGAGGCGCTGAGGCTCGGCAATTGTGCGCCTCTGGCCTGCACAAGTGCTTCTCGGGCCTGCCGAAGGCGCGCAAGCGATTGCGCAAGATCGAGATTGCCCGCCAAGGATAGGCCGACGATCCTGTCGAGATCCGCATCGCCGAAGGTCCGCCACCAGTCCGCGATTCGCCCGGGTCCCGCCGCCAGGGGAGAGGCTTGTTGATAGGCGGCGGGAACACCGAGCTCGCCAGCCGCAGCCGGGCGATAGTCGGGACCGACAGCTGTGCAACCAGCCAGAAAACTGGCCGTGAGTACGGCTGTGCAGATATGGGGCTTCGTTGGCATGCCCCGTCAATTAGGCCTCGAAGGTCACCCGCAATTGCCGCTATGTGACAGATTGTGTCTGCGCATGGCATGTCCGACAAACGCGCGGCCGCCAAAGTCGCTATGATTGGGGAATGGAAGAGCCTGCGATGACGACCGATCCGGCGAGGATACTCGTGGTCGATGACGATCCGAGTCTGAGGTCCCTCGTTGGCGCCTTTCTGGGCGCGCATGGGTATCAGATATTCGAAGCGGATGGCGGCGCTGCAATGCGTGCCATCCTCGAACGCGAGTCGATCGATCTCGTCATCCTCGACGTGATGATGCCGGGCGAGGACGGCCTCAGTCTGGCGAGGGGGCTCGCCGCATATCAGGACGTTGCGATCATTTTCGTGTCCGCGCTTGGCAGCGAGACCGACCGCATCATCGGCCTCGAAGTCGGGGCCGACGACTATGTTGCCAAGCCTGCATCGCCGCGCGAGCTGCTGGCACGCGTGCGCGCTGTCCTGCGCCGCCGCCGCGGAAGCGACCCGGGACCCGGCAAGGAGGCCACCTTCCTGTTCGACGGCTGGCGGCTCGATCTCGCACGGCGGATCCTCCACGATCCGAAGAAAATCGTCATCAGCCTGTCAGATGGCGAATTCTCTTTGCTCCGTGTATTTGTCGAGCGGCCACGCCGCGTCCTCAATCGCGATCAGCTGCTCGAACTGTCGCGCGGTCCCGAAAGCGACAGTTTCGACCGGGCCATCGACACGCAGGTCAGTCGCTTGCGCCGCAAGCTCTCCGGTCGGTCGAGCGGCGAGATTATCAGGACCGTTCGCTCGGAAGGCTATATGTTTCTTCCCTCGGTGACCCGCGGCGGCTGAATGAGGCTCCGAATACCCTTCCCGCGCGGCCTTCTTGGACACACGCTGATGCTATCGATCGGCGTCGTGCTGCTGGTGTTCGCCGCAGCGGTTGCGCTTGCGATGGCGTGGCGGACACCTTTCTTCACGCCGGTATCGGCCTATGAGATTGCGCGGCTCCTCGAAGATCGACCGGTAGCCTCCGAACGCCCTGGCGTGACGCGCGGAATCTTCGCGACCCCGCCCACCGAAGATGCGAACTGGCCGGCGGCGCAGATGATCCGCGGCGCCATTGCGCGCGAGCTCGGTCGTCCCCTTGCCGACGTCTCCTTCAGTGCGAAATCCATGGCTCCGGCGGATACCGACGCCGATGAGGTGGCACGTTTCTTCGCCGGCAACCGGATCGAGCGCGACTACAAGGCCTATGCCAGTGAGGGCCGATTCAATCCGGACGTCTATGATGCCTTCACCGCGGCGGTGCGAATGCCCGACGGTGGATGGAAATATATCCGCCGCGACCGGGGCGACAGTCTTGCCGATTTCCGTTGGCGCCTGACGATGCTGGTCGGCCTTGCTGTGCTGCTCGTGGTCCCGGTTGCATGGTGGTTCAGCCGTCGCATCGCCGAGCCGATCCGCTCCTTCGCTGCCGCCGCCGACCGTATCGGCCGCCGCGAGCAGAGCGAGCCTGTCGATGTGCGCGGCCCAACCGAGATCAAGCTTGCCGCGCGCTCCCTCAACGACATGCACGCGCGCCTCGAGCGCTATGTGCTGGAGCGGACCTCGATGATTGGCGCCATCGCCCATGACCTGCGCACGCCGCTGGCGCGGCTTGCCTTCCTTCTCGTCGCTGGGCCCGAGGAACTTCGCGGGCGCGCCGAGGCCGAAATCGCAGAAATGGAAGCCATGATTGCGGCTGTGCTCGACTTCGTCGCGCATGAGGCGACGCCGCGCACGCGCGAGCCGCTCGACCTTCCGCTGCTCGTCGAGGGCGTCGTCGACGATTTTGCCGACATGCGAGCGCAAGTGACGTTCGTGTCCGATGGCCCGGCCATCGTAGCAGGCGATCCGTTGAGCCTGCGGCGCATGATACGCAACCTCGTTGGCAATGCGGTCCAATATGCGGGCTCGGCCGAGGTCAGCACGGCACATAGCGGCAGCAACGTGATGATCGAGGTATCCGATCGCGGCCCTGGCCTCACCGCTGCTGATCTGGAACGTGCGTTCGAACCATTTTACCGCGGGGAGAGCTCCAGGAACCGCACGACAGGCGGGATCGGTCTCGGTCTCGCCATCGTGCGCGCAGCGGCATCCGCACACGGCGGCGATGTGGAACTTGCCGCCCGCCCAGGCGGCGGGACAACGGCGCGGATTACGCTTCCGCTCCAGAAGGGGTAAGTTCCGCGCGTAGCCCGGGAATTGTCCCATTGGACACCCGAATTTCGCCGCTGGCCTCGGTCCAAGCAGGCTTGCAAAGTGAGGGCTACGCGAACTCGCCCATCTCACCCACCGGTAGCTGCAAGGCTGGCTCGCAATAAATGGCCCAATCCTCCATCATGACCCGGCGCTTGGCGAGGAGTTTACCTCGCCGATAAGCGGCTTCGGTTTTGTCGGCCACGAGATGCGCGAGCGCGGCTTCGGCGACGTCGCCCTGATAGTTGGTCTCTTCGCTCACCCAGTCGCGAAAGGAAGAGCGGAATCCGTGCGGCGTATAGGGCTGCTTCATCTGGTGCATCAGCTTGCTCAGCGTCATGTCGGAAAGCGGCAGCCCCCGCTTGGTTCCGGAAAAAACCAGCTCGCTTCCGGGCCGCCTGAGCTCTGCGCAGCGCCGGACGATCGCAACGGCCCGTTCGCAAAGCGGAACCACATGTTCGCGGTTCGCTTTCATCCGGTGCGGCGGGATGGTCCAAAGGGCGAGCTCCAGGTCGAACTCATCCCATGTCGCCCCGCGGACTTCCCCGGAGCGAGCCGCCGCCAGGATCAGAAATTCAAGAGCAAGCCGACTGAAGGTCTCGCGGCGCCGGAGCTTGAGGACAAAGCGCGCTACCCTATCGTACGGCATAGCGGCAAAATGGCCGTCCTGCTTCGGCTGCCGCGGCAAGCCCTTGCTGATAGCGCGCATTGGCGCCTCATTGTCGCGAAATCCCATCGAATAGGACCAGTCGAGAATGTTCCCGATCCGCTGCCGTACGCGTCGCGCCGTCTCCGGTTTCGTGAGCCAGATCTTGAGAAGCAGCTCCCGGATCATCGGTCCGGTAATATGATCGACACGCTCGTTCCCGATGTGGGGAAAGGCATACGCCTCCAGAGTGTTCATCCACTGCTGCGCGTGCTTCTGGTTACGCCAGGTTTTTCTCGTTTCTTCAAAGACGGTTACCGCCGCTTGACGGAAGGTGGGTTTCCTCACCGGCGGCTTGCGCTCCTCCACCGGGTCGACGCCCATGTCCATGAGCCTGTGGGTATCGCGCGCCAGCTGCCGCGCCTCGACGAGATTGACGTCGACCAGGCTCCCTAGCCCGATGTCACGGCGGCGGCCGTCGCGCTGCACGCGACAAACCCAGCTTTTTGAACCAGTTGGCTGGACCACGAGGTAGAGGCCCCCTCCGTCTCCATATCGTCCGGGACGCGAGGCGTGATTCACGGCGGTTACGGTCAGTCTGTTCATGCTCATTTTTTGTGCAAATCCTTACCCACATTTCAAATCGTCGGGTCTGGACGCGTGAGGATGTTCAGGGATACGAATCACCCGATAAGCCGCAGAAATCCTTGGGCTTTCTCGGGACCGTTCTGGACGTATGGGGTGGAAAGTATGGCGGAGACGGAGGGATTCGAACCCTCGGTACCGGATTTACCAGTACGACGGTTTAGCAAACCGTTGGTTTCAGCCACTCACCCACGTCTCCGCATGGCCCGCCGCAAGTGCGACGGTGTTGGCCTGAGCGGGGCCTATAGCCAGCCCCGTGCCAGCCCGCAACGCCTAAGATTCGGCATTTCACGGCTCGTTCGGCGCATTTGACGGCCCGCGCGATTCGGTCCAACGCAAATTCGACTCGGGTCATCGCCGGTTCATTGCCCGAAGACCAAAGCGAGTCATGATTAACGCGACCTTCGGCCCGTCGATGCGGGCCGGACAGCTGTTGGGGGAAGAAATGCGCCGGACGCTCACCACCTTTGCGACCATGGCCCTCGCGTCGATCGGGATGGCGCTCGCGCCGTTGCCGGCGGCCGCGCAGATGACCTCGGTCGATCCGAATACCGCGATCGATTCGGATCTCGACAACCCCGCCCCGCCACCGCCCGTCGATACGCCCTCGACGGCGCCTGAAAGCGAATCCTATGACAGCGACCTCGCGACGGGCAGCGAGCAATATGGCACCACGCCCGACACGACGACCGCAACCACCGATCCGGCGACGGCGGCAACCAGCGCCCAGCCCGGCACGACCTACAAGCAGGACGACCTGATCGGCGCCGCCGAAGGCGTGTTCGGCAAGGGCGCGCAAGGGCTCGCCGCGATGATCGAGGACATTTTGCGCAAGCAGGGCGAACCCAACGCCTATATCGTCGGCCGCGAGGCCAGCGGCGCGCTCGGCATCGGGCTGCGCTATGGGTCGGGAACGCTGTACCACAAGGTCGAGGGCGAACGCCCCGCATATTGGACCGGGCCGTCGATCGGTTTCGACGCGGGCGCCAACGCCGGCAATACCTTCGTGCTCGTCTACAATCTCTTCGACAGCGAAGATCTCTACAAGCGCTATCCGGCGGGCGAAGGCGCCGCCTATCTGCTCGGCGGCTTCAACGCCTCCTATCTGCGCCGCGGCGACGTCGTGCTGATCCCGATCCGCGTCGGCGTCGGGGCGCGGCTCGGCGCCAATGTCGGCTATATGAAGTTCCGCAAGAAGCAGAGCTGGCTGCCCTTCTGATCCCGCCCCGCCAGGGATGAGACGGCTCGCGCTTCGGCACCTGGGCGACGTTCATCTCCCCTCCCGCAGGCGGGAGGGGCTGGGGGTGGGCAGCGACAGTGCAAAGGCCCGCCCCGCTGCGACTAAAGCGTGATGACATCGAATGGAATCGTCATTGCGAGCGGCGAAGCCGCGCGGCAATCCGGAATGTGCGCAAACCGCTCTGGATTGCTTCCCCCGGATCAGGTCCGGGGTCGCAATGACGAAGTGGGTCAATCCAAAGTCATCAGAGTCTAACGAACAAGTTCGTAAGCCTCGCTGCCCCTCCCGCCTGCGGGAGGAGAAAACGGGGCATGGCCCAAACCTCCGCTTCCCACCCCGAAACCGCCGCCGGATTCCCGTTATTCCCCGTCGAAGGCGATCAGCGTTTCGCATGCCAGCCCGGCGGCTGCCAGCCGCGCCGAACCGCCGAGGTCGGGCAGGTCGATCACGAACAGCGCGGCGGCGACCTCGGCTCCGGCGCTGCGCATGAGCTGTGCGGTGGCGAGGATGGTGCCGCCGGTCGCCAGCAGATCGTCGATCAGCACGACGCGATGGCCCGGAAGCACCGCGCCTTCGTGCAGTTCAAGCCGATCGACGCCATATTCGAGCTCGTAATCGACCCCGATCGTCATGCCGGGCAGTTTGCCCGCCTTGCGCACGGGAACGAGCCCCAGCCCCATCGCGGTCGCCATCGCCGCACCGAACAGGAAACCGCGCGCCTCCACCGCCACGATCAGGTCGGGGCGATGGATCGCCGCGCGGTCGCAAAGCCGGCGGACGCTTTCGGCGAAACCGGCAGCGTCGCCAATCAGCGTCGTGATATCCCGAAAGGAAATCCCCGGCTTCGGAAAGTCGGGGATCGTGCGGACGAGCGCCGCGAGGTCGAGATCGGGACGGGGCGGAAGGGCGATCATGCAAGCGGCCGCCCTTCCGTCACCGATCAGTGCTCCTTGTCGGCCCAGATGTTCCGATAGGACAGATAGGTCAGCGTGCTGAAGATCAGCAGGAAGATGAAGGCGCCCCAACCCACCTGCACGCGCTTAACCAGCTTCGGTTCGGCGGTCCAGACCAGAAAGGCCGTCACGTCGCTAGCCATTTGGTCGACGGTCGCCTTGGTGCCGTCGGCATAGGTGACCTGACCGTCCGCGAGCGGC
This sequence comes from Sphingopyxis sp. 550B, assembly GCF_057401805.1. NCBI lineage: Bacteria > Pseudomonadati > Pseudomonadota > Alphaproteobacteria > Sphingomonadales > Sphingopyxidaceae > Sphingopyxis > Sphingopyxis sp. 550B. The sequence continues at coordinate 3,263,723 of NZ_CM171610.1, forward strand.
GGCGCCATCGCGAGGTTCAGGTTGGCGAAATAGGGGTTGTAGTGCAGCCCGGTGCCGGGGCGCAGTTCCTTGGGCAGGTTCGCCGGCGGGTTCTGAAAACCGGTCAGCAGCGAATAGATGTAATCCTTGCCGCCTTCGCGCGCCTTGGTGATCAGCGACAGGTCGGGGGGCAGCGCGTTGTTGTTCGCCGCACGCGCCGCGACCTCGTTGGCATAGGGCGCCGGGAAATGATCCGACGGCAGGCCGGTGCGCGTCGCCGGTTCGCCCGTGTCCGGGTTGATCGACGGGATATTGTCATAGCTCTTGGCGAAGCTCTTCACCTGGCCTTCGGTATAGCCCAGGTCCTGAATGTTGCGGAACGCGACGAGGTTAAGGCTGTGACAGGCCGAGCAGACTTCCTTGTAGACCTGCATCCCGCGCTGAAGCTGCGCCTTGTCCCAGTGCGGCACCAGGCCGTCACTGGCGAGCTTCAAATGCTTCGGATGTTTATGGAACTCGTGCGAGGCATTGGGCTCATTGGTGAGCGGCGTCGTGAGTATCGCGAGCACCAGCGCGGCAATGAAACCCAGGCCGACGAGAAAACCGAGCGGACGAACCATGGCTGTATCAGCTCCTATATAAGTCCGGCGCTCAGGCCGTTGCCGCCGACGCGGCGTCGGCATGTTTTGCAAGGACCGCTTCCGTGATCGAATTCGGCATCGGTTCGGGACGTTCGATCCGCGAAACGATCGGCAGAATGATCAGGAAGTGCGCGAAATAATAGATCGACGCGAGCTGGCTCATGATCACATAGGGCTGCTCGGCGGGGCTCATGCCGCACCAGCCCAGGATGAACACGTCGAGGACGAGCAGCCAGAAGAACTTCCGGTACAGCGGACGATAGTTCGACGACTTCACGGGCGAACTGTCGAGCCAGGGCAGGAAGAACAGCAGCGCGATCGCCGCGAACATCGCGATGACGCCCCACAGCTTCGCGTCGATCCACAGGAAGTTGAAGGTGAAGGCGCGCAGGATCGCGTAGAAGGGCCAGAAATACCATTCGGGCACGATATGCGCGGGCGTCGAAAGCGGGTTCGCGGGGATGTAGTTGTCCGCGTGGCCCAGCATGTTCGGGACGAAGAAGGTCAGCGCGACGAACACGAGCAGGAAGATGCCGAGTCCGAACCCGTCCTTCGCGGTGTAATAGGGGTGGAAGGGCACCGTGTCCTGTTCGTCCTTCACCTCGATCCCCGTCGGGTTCGACGAGCCCGGAATGTGCAGCGCCCAGATGTGGAGGATGATGACCCCCGCGATCACGAACGGCAGCAGATAGTGCAGCGAGAAGAAGCGATTGAGCGCGGCGTTGTCGGGCGCGAAGCCGCCGAGCAGCCAGACGCGGACCGGCTCGCCGACCACAGGAATGGCGGAGAAGAAGCCGGTGATGACCTGCGCGCCCCAGAAGCTCATCTGCCCCCAGGGGAGCACGTAACCCATGAAGGCGGTCGCCATCATCAGCAGGAAGATGACGACGCCGAGCAGCCACACCATTTCGCGCGGCGCCTTGTACGACCCGTAATAGAGGCCGCGGAAGATGTGGAGATAGACGACGATGAAGAACATGCTCGCGCCGTTCATGTGCGCGTAGCGGATGAACCAGCCCGCGTTGACGTCGCGCATGATGTGCTCGACCGAGTCGAAGGCGACGCCGGCATTGGCGGCATAATGCATCGCCAGCACGATGCCGGTGATGATCTGGATCGCCAGCGCGGCGCCGGCGAGGACGCCGAAGTTCCAGAAATAGTTGAGATTGCGCGGCACCGGATAACCACCGCCGATGGCATTGTAGACGAGGCGCGGCATCGGCAGCTTCTCGTCCAGCCACTTCATCAGCGGGTGCTGGGGCTGATACTGGTTGGCCCAGGGAAAGCTCATCTTATCTCGCTCCTCAGCCGATCGTCACGACAGTGTCGCTGGTGAAATCATAGGGCGGCACGACCAGATTCTTGGGTGCCGGACCTTTGCGGATGCGCGCCGCGGTGTCGTAGTGCGATCCGTGGCACGGGCAGAAATAGCCGCCGAAATCGCCGCGCGGCTCGCCTTCGGCGGCGCCCAGCGGAACGCAGCCGAGGTGCGTGCAGACACCGAGCGTGATCAGCCAGTTCTCCTTGCCCACCTTGGTCCGCTCCGCCAGCGTTTCGGGGTCGCGCAGTTCGCTGAGCGGCACCTTGTTCGCCTCGGCGATCTCGGCGGGAACGAGGTTGCGGACGAACACCGGCTGCTTGCGCCAGCTCGTCTTGATCGACTGCCCCGGCTGGATCGCCGAAATGTCGATTTCGGTCGACGACAGCGCGAGCACGTCGGCGGACGGATTCATCTGATTGACCAGGGGAAGAACCACCGCGACGGACCCGACTCCGGCAAAACTCACTGCCGCGATATTGATGAAGTCCCGGCGCCGCACGCCATCTTCGATGCCGGCGGAGGTTTCGGTTTCACTGGCCATTCGACTGCCCTTGCATGGGTGAACTGACAAAGTTCCCGGAAAAGGAATGACCCGCCCCTGATGCATGCGCGCGAAACGACGCAGCCCCGGCGGCCCCTCCGGGAATTGCCGGCCTGATAGCCGCACATACCCGCCTTGCCAACAGGCAATTTCCCCTTTTCCGCCAATGCGGCGGGCTTGGCCCCTCGCCTCTCGATTCGCTGCCGGGCCGGCGCTATGGCGGCGACATGGACCTGGCGCTGTTCCAGCCCGAGATCGCGGGCAACGTCGGCACGACGCTGCGCACCGCGGCCTGCCTGGGCGTCGCGGTCCACATCATCGAGCCGTGCGGCTTTCCCTTTTCGGATGCGGCGCTGAAACGCGCCGGCATGGATTACGCCACGCGCGCCAACAGCCGGCGCCACGCCGACTGGGCCGCGTTCCGGTCGTGGAGCGCAGCGGAAGGGAAGCGGCTGGTGCTGCTGACGACGGCCGGAGCGACTCCCCTTCCCGCCTTCGATTTCCAGCCCGGCGACACGCTGCTGCTCGGCAGCGAATCCGCGGGCGCGCCGCCCCATGTCCACGATGCCGCGGCGGCGCGGGTCGCGATTCCGATGCGTCCGGGCTTTCGGTCCTTGAATGTCGCGGTGGCGGCTGGCATCGCGCTCGCCGAAGCGCTCAGGCAGACGAAAGGCTTTCCCGCATGATCACGCTCGATCCCCAGCAACAGGCGGCGCGCGACTGGTTCGAGTCGCTGCGCGACCGGATCTGCGCCGCGTTCGAGGCGATCGAGGCCGAAGCCGGCAGCGACGCCCGCTTCGCCTACACGCCCTGGGACCGCGAGGCCGAGGGGCTCGCTCCCGGCGAAGGCGGCGGCGGGGTGCGCGGGGTGATGACGGGGCAGGTGTTCGAGAAGGTCGGGGTCAACGTCTCGACCGTCGGCGGCCGTTTCGCGCCCGATTTCGCCCAGTCGATCCACGGCGCGGGCGACGACCCCAGCTTCTTCGCCACCGGCATCAGCCTCGTCGCGCACATGGCGAATCCGCATGTCCCGGCGGTCCATATGAACACGCGCTTCCTCGTCACCCAGAAGCGCTGGTTCGGTGGCGGCGCCGACCTCAACCCGCCGATTCCCTATGCCGAGGATACCGATGCCTTTCACGCGCGGCTGCGCGCGGCCTGCGCCCCCTTCGGGCCCGATGTCTATCAGCGCTACGCCAAATGGGCCGACGACTATTTCTTCATCCCGCATCGCGGCGTTTCCCGCGGCGTCGGCGGCATCTTCTACGATCATCTCGAATGCGGCGACGACGCCGAATATGATCGCAACTTCGAATTCACTCGCGCGGTCGGCGAAGCGTTCCTCGACATCTTCCCGCAGATCGTGCGGCGGCGGATGAACCAGCCGTTCACCGACGCGGACCGCGAGGCGCAACTCGTCTGGCGCGGCCGCTATGCCGAGTTCAACCTCGTCTACGACCGCGGCACGCTGTTCGGACTGCGCACCGGGGGCAATATCGACGCGATCCTGATGAGCCTGCCGCCGGTCGCCAAATGGAGCTGACGGACGGAAGGCGGCGCCACGGTCGGACCGCCTTCCCTCGCGTCGCAGATCAGGCGAACACGTCGCTCCTGTTGGTCCCGCCCAGCGCGCGATAGAGGCCCGCTGGCACCCCGACCTGCAGATAGGCCATCGGGACGCTGAGCAGGATCGCGCCGATGATCAGGCCGAGCATCGACCCGGTGCCCGGCGCGCCGCCGGCCAGCAGCGACACGCCGACGATCATCCCGAGGATCATGAAGATCACGATCAGCGCGACGCCGAGCAGGATGAAATAGGCGAAAATCTTCCACTGCGACGCGGCGGTCATCCGCCACGAAGCGCCGAGCGCCGCGAGCACGTTATAGCTGCGCTGGTCGGCCATATAGGGGCCGGTGCAGCAAAGGCGCGCCGCGAGCCAGACGAGGAACAGCAGGAACAGCGGCGCGATCAGAAAGAATGCCACGCCAATTCCCATCAGCGCCGAACTGCTCGGCTCGCCCCCGCTCGCCAGCGTCGTCAGGGCGCTGCCGAAGAACAGGAAACCGATGATGCCGAGCAGCAGGACCACCACGACCGCCAGCAACAGCACCGGCAACGAAGCGATCATGCCATAGCCGAGCGCCGCGCCGACCGGCTCGCCGCCATTGGTCAGGCCGATCCGCCAGGACGCGAAATAGCTGCCCGTCTGGAGCACATAGTTGACGATGCCGAGCAGGACGCCCGTCGCCCCCATCGCTGCGACCAGGCCGGCGCTGTTTTCGACCATGGCGGCCGGATCGAACATCGTCGCGCCGCCGCCCAGCAGGAGCTGGAGGATCAGCGGCGCCGCGATGCCGACGCCGATCAGCACGATCGCGTGTTGGACCGCCTGCCCGCTGAAGAAACCGGTCGCATAGGACCAGGCCTCGCTTATGCTAATTCGGTTCATGTCATCCGTCTCCCCTGCTTGCCGAACCGGCTTCCGCGCTTCCGCTGTCCGGCCCCTGCCATCATTCGAACAGTTCGCTCCGTCGCACGGCGAGCTGGCGATACGCCGCCGCCGACACCGCGATCGAAACGAAGCTGGCAACAGCGCCGAACCCGGCCTCGACAAGCCCGCTGAGGATCCGGCCGATCCCCGCGCCGGTTCCGCCGACGAGCCCGACGAGGCTGCCGAGGATCACCGATGCGATCCCGAAGACCAGCGCGACCAGGAACAGGAAGAAGAAGATGGACCAGGCGTTGCCCTGGGTCAGCCGCCAGCTTTCGCCGATCGCGGCCATGGGATTGCGGATTCGCCGGTCGGCGACCGCGGGCGCGATCAGGGCGAGCCGACCGACCAGATAGAGTCCCGGCACAATGAGCAGGATGAAGCCCAGCGCCAGCATGATGCCCGCCAGCAGATGCGCCACCACCAGCGTCGGGAACAACGTCAGCGCAAAGCTCAGCGCCTCGCCGACGCTCGTCCCGGTGCGCGACAGCCAGAGCCGCAGGATCGCCAGCGTCCCGGCAATCGTGAACAGCGCCACGACAAGGCTGCCCGGCACCATCTGCCGGATATTCTCGCGAAAGGTCGCCATGATCTGATCGACCGTCGCGCCGCTCGGCGGTTCGATCGGCACCGGGCCGAACCAGGCGACCGCGAGCGCCGGAAGGAAGAGAAAGACCGCCGCGATCGTGCCGGTCAGGCCGCTGTGGGAACGCAGCAGCTGGACCGCATCGTCCCACGCCGCGCCCATGTCGAATTTTGTCATTGATACCCCGTCGCTTTTCGGTGGTTCCGTTTTCGGGGGGAGAGTGACGTGCCCGGCCTCTCCTGTCCAGCATTCTCGGCAGTGCCGCGCAGCGCGGGCTTGCGTCGTCGGGAACCGCGAGGCAGGGAGCGACCATGCCCGACCCCGCCCTGCCCGAATGGCGCGTCACGCCCGGTCTTGCCGATTATGCGGAGGCGCTCGCCGACATGGAGGGGCGCGCCGCCGCGATCCAGGCCGGCGATGCGCCCGAACGTATCTGGCTGCTCGAACATCCGCCGCTCTACACCGCCGGGACGAGCGCCGATCCCGCCGAACTGCTCGAAGCGCGCTTTCCAGTGCATGTCGCGGGACGCGGCGGCCGCTACACATACCACGGCCCCGGACAGCGCGTCGGCTATGTCCAGTTGGACCTCGCCCGGCGCGGGCGCGACGTGCGCGCCTATGTCTCGGCGCTCGAGGGCTGGGTGATCGACGCGCTGGCGGTTTTCGGTGTCGCGGCGCGGCGCGCCGAAGGGCGCATCGGCATCTGGACCGACGATGCGCAGGGTCGCGAAGCGAAGATCGGCGCGATCGGCGTCCGGGTGCGGCGCTGGGTGACGCTGCACGGCTTTGCGCTCAACGTCGCTCCCGACCTGTCGCATTTCTCCGGAATCGTCCCCTGCGGCATCGCCGAATTTCCGGTCACGAGCCTCGCCGCGCTGGGGATCGACGCGGGTATGGATGACGTCGACGCCGCCTTGCGGCAGGCGCTGCCCGCCTTTCTCGACAAGCTTCCGGCAAGCGATTAGGAAGCCCGCATGAACCGTTCGCTTCTCGCTTCGCTCCTGCTTCTTCCCCTTGCCGCCTGCGGTGGCGGCGACAGCGGCGGCTCCTCGACCGCCAGGCTCGACGCGGTGGAGGTGCAGCCGGGGACGATCAGCGATTCGATGATCATCCTCGACGACGCCGCGGGCGACGGCACCGCGATCGACAACAGCGTGCCCGACGATGGGACGAAGAAGGAAGCGGCCAAGCCCGACGAGGCGGCGACGGACGACGCCGATGCCGCCCCCGACGCGGCCGACGACAATCCCGACGCGGTCGACATGCCCGCGGCGCGCAAGGCGGTCACCCCGGAAAGCGCAGCCAAAAAGGGCTGACCCAATCCTTTGCCGAATGTCGTCACGCTGAACCCGTTTCGGCATCCATGACCCGGCTCTCCTCCGGCGCTGCGGCGAAGAAAACGGCAGGCGATGGCGGCCTACAGGGCTCTCAGGCAGATAACGGCCTGATCCCCGGCGAAAGCCGGGGTCCAGATGGCATGGCGCTGCCCCACATGGACCCCGGCTTTCGCCGGGGAACACTCCTTGCCGGAAAGCGATAATCACCAGCTTGTTTCAGGGTCGAGGCGACATGGTAAGCCCCTCCCCTTCAAGGGAGGGGTGGGGCTCGAACCCTTGCACGATCCCCCCGCACTTGAAGGGGAAGGGCTTGATTCAATCCAGACAGGACAGAGCTTAGAGCCCGACGCCATGCGTTGGAATCGTCATTGCGAGGAGCGAAGCGACGCGGCAATCCAGAGTGTGCGCAAACCGCCCTGGATTGCTTCGCTCCGCTCGCAATGACGAAGCGGGTGAATCCCATGTCATCAAAGCCTGATGGGGCAGCGTAAAAGCTGAAACGAGTTCAGCATGACGAAGGAGTAGGTCAGCTTGGGGAAGGCCGATCTACACAGACCATAGCTGGAGATCGCTTCCCCCGGCTTTCGCCGGGATCGCAATGACGCAAGCAGGTCGATCCAGATCGTCGCGCCTGGAACCCAGGTCGACACCCGCGGCCTTCCCCATGATCCGCCGGTCAGCGCAGCCCCAGATGCTTGTGCGTCTGGAGCGACAGCTGCCAGCGCGGATCACGCATCACCAGCTCGATGCAGGCGCGTACATTGCCGGCCGCATTCGCGTCGTCGAGCGGCTGGATCAGCCGATGTGCGAAATCGAGGCCGGCCAGACGCTCGACGTCGCTGCCCGGCTGCGGCCAGACCAGTTTCAGTTCGTCGCCGCTCGTCTGGACCAGTTCGCTTCCCGCCTTCGGGCTGACGCAGATCCAGTCGATGGCGCGCGGAACCGGCAGCGTGCCGTTAGTCTCGATCGCGATGGTGAAACCTTCGCCGTGCAGCGCGTCGATCAGCGCCCGATCGACCTGCAGCATCGGTTCGCCGCCGGTCAGCACGACATAGCGACGATCGCGCGCCTCGCCCCAGCTCCGCGCGATCGCCGCCGCCAGCGTCGCGGCGTCGGCATATTTGCCGCCGAGCGTCCCGTCGGTGCCGACGAAATCGGTATCGCAAAAGCGGCATACCGCTTTCGCCCGATCGACCTCGCGTCCGGTCCACAGGTTGCATCCGGCAAAGCGGCAGAACACCGCGCGGCGCCCCGACCGCGCGCCTTCGCCCTGCAGGGTCAGGAAAATCTCCTTGACCGCATAGCTCATGCCGGGGGCTTCACCGCATAGCGCGTCGGATCGGTCAGCCCCGCCTCGGCAAATCCCTTGCTGCGCAGGCGACAGCTGTCGCACAGCCCGCAATGCAGGCCGTCGGGCGTCGGGTCGTAGCAGGACCAGCTCATCCCCGCGTCGAGGCCGAGCCGCGCCGCCTCGGCCGCGATATCGGCCTTCGACATATATTGCAGCGGCGCATGGATGCGAAAGGCGACACCTTGGTCGCCGTCGCGCGTCGCGAGCCGCGCGAGCGCCTCGAAACCGGCGATGAACTCGGGGCGGCAGTCGGGATAACCCGAATAGTCGAGCGCGTTGACGCCGATCACGATATCCGCCGCGCGGCGTGCTTCGGCAAGGCCCAGGGTCAGCGACAGGAAGATCAGGTTGCGCGCCGGGACATAGGTCACGGGAATATCCTCCCCCACCCCGTCCTTCGGCACCGCGATATCGGCGGTCAGCGCCGACCCGCCGAAGCGCCGCAGGTCGAGCGGCAGCACGATATGCTCGTCCGCGCCGACCGCGGCGGCGATCCGCGCCGCCGATTCGAGTTCGACGCGGTGGCGCTGGTTATAATCGATGGTGAGCGCGACGATCCGCGCCCCGGCCTCGCGCGCGAGGCCCGCGCAGACCATCGAATCGAGGCCGCCCGACAAAAGGACGACCAAAGGCTTTCCGGCAAGGTCCTGCATGCGCCGCCCGTTACGCTCGCGGCGGCGCCCGCGCAAGGCCCGCGCCGACAAAGGAAACGGGCCGCGCAGCCTTTGCCGCACGGCCCAGTTTGGCATGAAAGCCTTTGGGAAGAAGAACCACACATCGGCTCTGCCTCCCTTGTGGAGGAAGAAGGTTAAGGCCCGCTTAACGCGGTTCAGCAGCCGCCGGTGCGGCGTCCCTCGATCGCCTGCGAGAAGGGCCGTCCTTCGGCGATTCCCTGCGTGTCGATCTGGACGAGGCGGTTGGTCTCGGCGCGAATGGTGGTGCGGCCGTGCCCGGCGCCGGGGCAGGTGTAATGGACCGTCACCGAATTGGGTGTGTCCTCGATGACATAGCGCGAGCAGCCCGAGCGCGGGTGATAGACCTGGATCATCCGCCGCGCATCGCCGACGCACAGCGTCTGCATGACCTTGTCGCTGCCGCGCTCGCGAAGCTGCCAGCTTCCCTTTTCGAGCCGGTCGAGCATCGCCAGCGACGGCGCCTGCGCGGGTACCGCGGTCGTACCCGCCGCCACCGCCGCGCTCATCGAAATCCATCGCATGAAGGGAGAGAAGATCGCCATTTCCACCTTGTCCACCGGCTGCCCGCACCCGGGCAAAACGCGACCCTGTGGACAGTCCGTTAGCAAGACGAGGGCGCGGTTTCAACCGCTTGGCGCTGAATAGCGTCGTTTCGTCGCCCCGTTTCGGGACCGCGGCGGCTCAATCGCGCGCCGCGATGTCGTCGAGCGCGATCGGGAAGATGCGCGAGCAGAAGGCGCAATCGACCGGGATCACGCCCCCTTCGTCGGCCATCTCGCGCCGCTCGGTTTCGGGAAACTGCGCCAGCACCCCGGAAAAATGCTCGATGCTGCACCGGCACCCGCGCGACACCATCGTGCCCGGTTCCACCCGCACCTCGTCCTCGTGATAGAGGCGCCACGCCAGCGTTTCGAGCGAGGTCGCGGGGTCGGTCAGCTCCTCGTCCCTCAGCGTCGCCGCGATGGTGCGCGCATGCTCCCATTCGGGATGCTCGCGCCGCAGGTGCAGCCGGTCGCGCCCCGCCTCGCCCTCAGGCAGATGCTGGAGCAGCAGCCCGCCCGCGACGCATCCCGCCTCGGCATCGCGCCGGGCCGCGAGGCGGATCAGGCTCGGAATCTGTTCGGACTGCTCGAAATAATGCTCGGCGGCCTCCCCGATCGACGCGCCTTCGAGCGGAACGATGCCCTGATAGCGCTCCCCGGTCAGCGCATGGTCGAAGGTGATCGCGAGGAAGCCTTCGCCGAACAGCGCGAACAGGCTCGGATCGGGGCCGATTCCCGCCAGCCGCTCGGCATCGAACTTCATATATCCGCGCAGCTCGCCGCCACGATAATCGCAAACCAGCAGCTCAACCGCCCCCCCCCCCGTCTGCGCCTGCAAGGTAAGCTGGCTTCGCTCGTCCTTGAGCGTCGAGCCGAGCAGCACCGTCAGCGCCAGCGCCTCGGCCAGCAGCCTTTCGGCCACCGGCGGATAGTCGTGCGCCGCCATGATCCGGTTGAGCGTCGGGCCGAGCCGCACCAGCCGCCCGCGCACATGGCGGTCGGCGATGGTGAAGACCAGCGGCTGGTCGAACCAGCTTTCCGGCGCCTCGCTCATAGGTGGCCGAGCGCCCACAGCAGCACCGATTTCTGGGCGTGGACGCGGTTTTCCGCCTCGTCCCACACGCGCGATTGCGGGCCGTCGATCACGGCGTCGACGACTTCCTCGCCGCGATGCGCGGGCAGGCAATGCAGGAACAGCGCGTCCGCCTTCGCCTCCTCCATCAGTCGCTCGTCGACCTGGAAGGGCGCCATCGCGGCGAGTTTGTTATGCGCATGCGCCTGCCCCATCGACACCCAGGTGTCGGTGACGACGACATCGGCACCCGCCGCCGCCTCGCGCGCGTCGCAAAAGAGGTCGATGCGGACGCCGCGCGCCCGCGCCGCCTCGACGAAGCCTGGATCGGGCTCATAGCCCTGTGGGCAGCCGGCGCGGATATGGAAACCGAACAGCCCCGCCGCTTCGATCAGCGACGACAGGACATTGTTGCCGTCGCCCAGCCATGCGAGTTCGAGCCCCGGCAGGGCCTTGCCATGTTCGACGAGCGTCAGCAGGTCGGCCACGATCTGGCAGGGATGCGACAGGTCGGTCAGCCCGTTGATCACCGGCACCGATGCATGCGCCGCCATGTCCTCGACCTTGGCATGATCGTCGGTGCGGATCATGATCGCATCGGCATAGCGCGACAGCACCCGCGCGGTATCGGCGATCGTCTCGCCGCGCCCGAGCTGCATCGACCCCGCGTCCATGACCATCGCCGAACCGCCGAGCTGGCGGATCGCGATGTCGAAGGAGGCGCGGGTGCGGGTCGAGTTCTTTTCGAAGATCATCGCGAGCACATGGCCGGCGAGCGGCGCATCGGCGTCGGGCTTGCCCTTGGGCCAGCCGGCGCGCGCCGCCTTGCGGTCGATCGCATCGGCCAGCATCGCCGCGATCGCGTCGCCGCCGGCGTCGGACAGGTTCAGGAAATGCCGCATCAGCTTTCCGGCGGCGTATAGCTCGCCGCCCCCGCCGACAGTTTTTCGATGAATTCGTCGATATGATGCTGTTCGATGTTGAGCGGCGGCAGGACGCGCACGACATTGTCGCCCGCCGCCACGGTCAGCAGCCCGTGGTTGTCGCGCAGGTGCGCGACGAAGGCCCGGCTTTCCACCTTGAGCTTGACCCCGAGCATCAGCCCCATGCCGCGGACGCTTTCGAACAGGTCGTCGTGGTTCGGGATCATCTGTTCGAGCGCGCCGCGCAGGCGCTCGCCGGTCGCCTTGACCTGATCGAGGAACCCTTCCTCGAGGATCACGTCGAACACCGCCTGTCCCGCCGCCATCGCCAGCGGGTTGCCGCCATAGGTCGAACCGTGCGTGCCGAACGTCATGCCGCGCGCCGCCTTTTCGGCCGCCAGGCAGGCGCCCATCGGGAAGCCGCCGCCGATCCCCTTGGCGCTCGCCAATATGTCGGGCGCGACGTCATATTGCTCATAGGCATAGAGTGTGCCGGTGCGCGCGACGCCACACTGGACCTCGTCGAAGATCAGCATCAGATCGCGTTCGTTGCAGATGTCGCGCAACCCCTGCAGAAAAGGCTGTGACGCGGGGCGGATGCCGCCCTCGCCCTGCACCGGCTCGACCAGGAACCCCGCCGTATTGTCGTCGACGAGGTCGAGCGCGGCGTTGAGGTCGTCGAACGGCGCATAGGCAAAACCCGGAAGCAGCGGATCGAAGCCCTTGCGCAGTTTTTCCTGGTTCGTTGCGGAGATCGTGGCCAGCGTTCGTCCGTGGAAGGCATTGTTGAAGGTGATCAGGACATGCTTTTCGGCATTGCCTGCGCTCGAATGATAGGCGCGCGCGGTCTTGATCGCGCATTCGACCGCCTCGGCGCCCGAATTGGTGAAGAAGACGGTGTCGGCGAACGTATTGTCGACAAGGCGCTGCGCAAACGCCTCGCCCTGCGGGCTGCCGTAAAGGTTCGACACATGCATCAGCGTCGCCGCCTGATCCTGGATCGCCTTGGTCAGGTGCGGGTGCCCGTGGCCGAGCAGGTTGACCGCGATGCCGCTGGCGAAATCCAGATAGCGCTCGCCTCGCTCGCCGATCAGCCAGGCGCCTTCGCCGCGCACCGGACGCACACCGCACCGGGGGTAAACGGGCATCAGCGGCGTGATCGACATGGCACAGCACCTTTCCAGACAGATAAAAGGAAAAAGGCGACCGCATCCGGGCCGCCCTTGGTCGGGCGGCTCCTATACCGCCGCGGCGGGAGGCGCGTCAACACGGCGGGCTAAAGGCTCTTCGCCGCCTCCATCGCCAGCGCCAGCGAGCGCTTGCGCGCGTCATGGTCGTACATCGAGGATGCGACGATGACCTCGTCGGCACCGGTGCGCGCCACGAACGCCTTCAGCCCCGCCGCGACATCCTCGACCGTCCCGACCGCCGAGCATTGCAGCACATGGTCGAGGATCGCGCGCGCATTCGGCGGCAGGCTGTCCGTGTACCCCGCGCGCGGCGGCGGCATCCGGCCCGGATTGCCGGTGCGCAGCGCCACGAACGCCTGCTGCTGCGACGACGCGAGATATTCCGCCTCCTCGCGCGTGTCGGCCGCGAAGACGTTGAACGCCGCCATGGCATAGGGTTCGGAAAGCTGCGCCGACGGCTTGAACTGGCGGCGATAGAGCGCCAGCGCCTCGTCGAGCGCGTCGGGCGCGAAATGGCTGGCAAAGGCATAGGGCAGGCCCAGCATCGCCGCGAGCTGCGCGCCGAACAGGCTCGACCCCAATATCCACAGCGGAATGTTCGTCCCCTCCCCCGGCACCGCGCGGATACCGAGCCGCTCGTCGCCGGCCAGGAAGGCCTGCAACTCGACGACGTCCTGCGGGAACTGACGCTCGTCGCTCGCAAGGTTGCGACGCAGCGCCTGCGCGACGCGCTGGTCCGACCCCGGCGCACGGCCAAGCCCCAGGTCGACACGGCCGGGAAACAGCGCTTCGAGCGTCCCGAACTGCTCGGCGATCACCATCGGCGCATGGTTCGGCAGCATGATGCCGCCCGCGCCGATGCGGATCGTCCGCGTCGCATGACCGACGTGCGCCAGAACGACCGAGGTCGCGGCGCTCGCAATCCCCGCCATGCCGTGATGTTCCGCGACCCAATAGCGCGAATAGCCGAGTTCTTCCGCATGGCCGGCCAGATCGGCGGCGTTGGCGAGCGATTGCGCGACCGTCCCATTGTCGGTGACGGGGACGAGGTCGAGGAAGGCGAGTTTCAGCATCGGCCCTAATTGGGTGCCCGCCCCTCCGATTGCAACGTTGCGTTTCGCAACCTACAGCGTCGTCCGTCATATCCGAATTATCTTTCCCGTTCGTGTCGAGCGAAGTCGAGACACCCAACGACAGAGCGCAAGGTCGATAGGTGTCTCGACTTCGCTCGACACGAACGGAAGAGGGGTAGCACCAAATTAATGTCCGACGTTCCAAGTCGCCTCGGCCCCGAACAATAATGGAGACTCCAGCCCATGAAGACCCGCCGCCTCGGCCAGAGCGCCATCCACGTCACCGACATCTGCATGGGCACGATGACCTTCGGCAGCCAGGCCGACGAAGCGACAGCGTTCCGGGTGCTCGACCGCTGCTTCGAGGCGGGCATCAATTTCTTCGACACGGCAGAGGGATATCCGGTGCCGCCCGACATCAAATGGGTCGGCCGCACCGAGGAGATCGTCGGCCGCTGGATGAAAACGAAGCCGCGCGACGCGATCATTCTCGCGACCAAGGTGTCCGGGCCGAGCCACGTCTGGTTCAAATCGCCGTGCCGCGGCGGCACCACCGCGCTCGACCGTCACCATATCCGCGCGGCGATCGAGGGCAGCCTGACGCGGCTCCAGACCGACTATGTCGACCTCTACCAGACGCACTGGCCCGACCATGACGCGCCCTATGACGAGATGATGGACGCGCTCGACGAACTGGTGCGCGAGGGCAAGGTGCGCATCCTCGGCTGTTCGAACGAGACGAGTTGGGGCCTGATGAGGGCGCTCGCGGCGTCCGAGCGGCTGGGCGGCGCGCGCTATCATACGATCCAGAACAATTTCAGCCTCAACAACCGCCGCTTCGAGGACGAGCTCGCGCAGGTCTGCCGACAGGAAGGCGTCAGCCTGATCCCCTATTCGCCGCTCGCCGGCGGCGTGCTGTCGGGGAAATATCAGGACGGTGCACGGCCGGAGGGCGCGCGCTTCTCGCGCTATCTGGCGATGGAGGGCCGGCAGGCCGCGATGGGGCGGCGTTTCGTGAACGACCGGAGTCTCGCCGCGACCGAACGCTACCTCGCCATCGCCGAAGAGGCGGGGCTGCATCCGGTGACGATGGCGACCGCCTGGTCGAAGCAGCATGATTTCGTCGCCTCGACGATCGTAGGCGTGAGCGCTTATGACCAGGTCGACCCGATCCTCGATGCGATCGACCTTGTGCTGGGTGACGATGTGATGAAGGCGCTGAACAAGGTCGGCAAGGACATCCTATACCCGATGGGGTAACCTCGTCATTGCGAGGAGCCGAAGGCGACGCGGCAATCCAGAGCTGGCGTAAACCCGCCCTGGATTGCTTCCCCCGGATCAGGTCCGGGGTCGCAATGCCGTGATCAAAAACTATAGCGCGGCCTTGAACAGTTCGAGCATCCGTCCCCACGCCTTCTCCGCCGCCGCTTCGTCATAGGCGCGGCCGTCGGGCGGGCACCAGCCGTGCATCGCGCCCTTGTAGACCTCGACTTCGTGCCACTCGGGACGCGGGTCGAGCGCCGCTTTCAGCCGGACCTTTTCCTGCGGGTCCTTCTGGTCGTCATTGTCGGCGATCGCGAACAGGAAGCCGGCCTGCGTTTCGGGAATCAGCAGATGCGGGCTGTCGGGCTTGTCGGTCGCGACCGAGGCGCCGTGGAAGCTGGCTGCTGCCTTGACGCGCCCCGGGTTCAGCGCCGCGGTGTAGATGACCATCGGCCCACCCATGCAATAGCCCGCGGTGCCGATGCCCCGCCCCGTATCGACCTCGGCCTGCGCATCGAGAAAGGCGAGATGCGCCTTCGCATCCGTTTGCACCGTCGCACGATCGAACCGCTTCAGATAGCCGAACAGCGTGTCGCGCACGCCCGGGTCGTCGAAATCATGGCCGGGATAGACGACCGGCGCCTTCGCCCAGCGATAAAAGGGGTTCACGCACAGCACCGCATAGCCTTCGCCCGCCAGCCGGTCGGCCATCTGGCGAAAAGCCGGGCGCAGGCCGCGAATGTCGGGCCAGATCAGCACGCCCGGATGCCGGCCCTCTCCGGGCGCGGTAAAATAGGCATCGGCGGTGCCGTCGTCGGTCGCGATCGTCACGTCGCGCCCCTTCACGGACCCCGCGGCACAGGCGGCCGCCGGCAGCATCGAGGCCACCGCTCCCGCCCCGATCAGGGCGCCGAACGCGCGCCGCCGGACGGGAAGCCCGGCGCGGTCGAGATCGGCTTCGGTGAATTCGTCGCACATGGCTCTCTCCTCTTCCCTCTCTCTTCCCCGGCGCCGATACGCGCCGGAGCGCCAAAGGCTGCGGCCGCGAAAAGCGATTCTCCGAAAGGCGCGGGAAACTGCGCAACTTCGCTCTGAAATCGCATGGCGGAGGCCAATGGTTACAGGGGCAGCTAAGCACGGCCACGGATAATAGGAAAGGGTTGGCGCGAATACCCTCCCCCCGAAGGGAGCGGGCATCAGGCGCGCAACAACACTTCGTCATAACCATGCGCGACATGATGCACGCCCACGCCGCGCAGCACGTCCCCGTGCGCCGCGCGGTCGAGGATATGGCCGCCGCCGCAGAAGCCGATCACCGTCATCCCCGCCGCGAGCGCCGCCCGCGCACCGGTCGGCGAATCCTCGATTGCGAGGCAGGCCGCGGGATCGATGCCCAGCCCGTTCGCGGCGGCGAGATAGATGTCGGGATGCGGCTTGCCGCGGGCCCAGCCGTCGGCGCTGTAGACGTGGCGTCCGAAATGGCGCGCGAGCCCGAAGCGATCGAGCGACGCGGCGATATAGGCGGGGCTGCTCGACGAAGCGATGGCGCGCGGCAGGCGGCCCAGCGATTCGAGGAATTCGGGCGCTCCCGGCACCGGCGCGAAACCTTCGGCAAAGCGCCTCTGCGCCCGCTCGCGATGCCTCTCGCGGAAATCGTGCGGCAACGGCCGCCCGAGCCGCACGACGATCCGCCGCTCGGTCTCCTGCCAATTATGCCCGCAATAGTCGCGCAGGCATTCTTCATAGGTCGTGGGCAGACCGATGGCGGTCAGGCTTTCGGCAAGCGTCCGGTTCGCGCGCACCTCGCTGTCGGCGATGACGCCGTCGAAATCGAAGATGATGGCGCTATACACGGCGGCGTCCGAAGCTCTCCAAGGCCAATGGTGGGGAAGCGGGGCGACGGCGTGCGCCGCGATAATATTCGATCGCGGCCCAAGCCTCGTCGAACCCGCGATCCAGCCCGGTCAGATTAACGGTGATGTCACCGCCGGTGAGCATCCGGTTCGCTCCCGCCATCTTTCCGGTGAATTTGGTCGACGGGTATTGATCGGGCCGGACGAGGCTGAGAACGATGAACCTCTGACGCCGGAACTGCCAGACGGAAATCTCGACCATCTCCTCCCACGGAATCGTCTGTTCGGACCATTGGCGATAATAGAGTCCACTGGACGAAATTCTGATCTGGTCGCGATTGTCGAACAAACGCGTGAATATCAGAATCGAGCAGGCACCGAAAAACAGGATCGACAGCCAGCCGATCCATTCCACGCCCGGCTTGAGCGGCTGCCCCGCGATCCCCGCCAGCCAGATACCGAGGACGACAAACGCAACGCCGCCCAAGAGCAACAGCAGGAGCCGCCATCGCGAATTGTGGGCAACGAAAACTCCCGTCACTCCACCGTCACCGATTTCGCCAGGTTGCGTGGCTGATCGACGTCCGTCCCCTTGGCGACCGCGACGTGATAGGCCAGCAATTGCACCGGCACGGCGTAGACGAGCGGTGCGATCAGCGGGTGGACCTTGGGCATCTCGATCGTCGCCATGCAGCCCTCGCCCGCTTCGGCCAGGCCTTCGGCGTCACTGATCAGCACGACCTTGCCGCCGCGCGCCATCACCTCCTGCATGTTGCTGACGGTCTTTTCGAACAGCGGGCCGGAGGGGGCGAGGACGATCACCGGCACCGCTTCGTCGATGAGCGCGATGGGCCCGTGCTTCATCTCGCCCGAGGCATAGCCTTCGGCGTGGATATAGCTGATTTCCTTGAGCTTGAGCGCGCCCTCGAGCGCGAGCGGATAGTCGGGGCCGCGGCCGAGGTAGAGCACGTCGCGCGCCGGCGCGACGAGCGGCGCCATTTCTGCGATCTCCTCGTCGTGGGCGAGCGCGGCGTTGAGCGCGGCGGGCGCCTCGATCAGATGCCGGACGATCGCGCGTTCCTGCGCAGCGTCGAGCTTCCCCTTGCGCAGCGCGAGATGCGCCGCGAGCGCGGCAAGCACCGCGAGCTGGCAGGTGAAGGCCTTGGTCGAGGCGACCCCGATCTCCGGCCCCGCATGGGTCGGGAGGAGCAGATCGGCCTCGCGCGCCATGCTGCTGGTCGGGACGTTGACGACGACCGCGATCGTCTGCCCCTGCGCCTTGCAATGGCGCAGCGCCGCGAGCGTGTCGGCGGTCTCGCCCGACTGCGAGATGAAGAGCGCGAGGCCGCCGGGCTGGAGCACCGGGTCGCGATAGCGAAACTCCGACGCGACATCGATGTCGACGGGCACGCGCGCGAACTGCTCGAACCAGTATTTGGCGACCATGCCGGCGTAGAAGCTGGTGCCGCAGGCGACGATGGTGATGCGGTCGATCCGCGACAGGTCGAAATCCATCTGCGGCAGCGCCACCGTCTGTTCGAGCGGGCGGATATAGGAGGCGAGCGTCTGCGCGACGACGGTCGGCTGCTCGAAAATCTCCTTTTGCATGAAGTGGCGGTAATTGCCCTTCTCGATCGCCGTCGCGGTGACGCCCGATGTGGTGATGTCGCGCTCGACGGGAATGTTGTCGCGGTCGAAAATCCGCGCGCCGTCGCGCGTGATGACGACCCAGTCGCCCTCCTCCAGATAGGCGATCTTCTGCGTGAGTGGCGCCAGCGCCAGCGCGTCGGAACCGAGATAGGTCTCGCCGTCGCCATAGCCGACGACGAGCGGCGAGCCGAGCCGCGCGCCGATCAGCAGGTCGGGATGGTTGCGGAATGCGATGGCGAGCGCGAAGGCGCCGCGCAGTTCGGGGAGCACCGCCTTCACCGCTTCTTCTGGCGATTGCCCCGCCTCGATCCGCTCGGAGACCAGATGCGCGACGACCTCGGTATCGGTATCGCTCTCGAAACGACGACCGCGCGCGGTCAGCGCCTCGCGTAGCGGCCGGAAATTCTCGATGATGCCGTTGTGGACGAGCGCCACCTCACCCGTCGCGTGCGGGTGGGCGTTGTTCGTCGTCGGCGCGCCGTGCGTCGCCCAGCGCGTGTGAGCGATGCCGACGGTCCCTGGCGCCGGATGCGCAGCCAGTTCCTTGACGAGTCCGCCCAGCTTGCCTTCGGCCCGACGGCGGATCAGTTCGCCGCCCTCGACCGTGCAGACGCCCGCCGAGTCATAACCGCGATATTCCATCCGCCTGAGTCCGTCGACAAGGCGGTCCGCCACGGGGGCCTTGCCAATAATTCCGATGATTCCGCACATGGGCGACCGTCTTTCTATAGGGTGTAGGGGACACGGATGCCCGGCATCGCCGCCGGGAAATCCTTTGTGTTTCGCGTGACCAGAACACGACCGCGCGTAAGCGCGGTCGCCAGTATGATCGCATCCATGGCTTTGAGCCGAAACCGCTCACGCCGCAGCGCAGCGGCGCGCTCCCCGATTTCGGCGTCGATTTCATCAACCCCGAAACCGGACAGCAGGATTTCCGCGCGCCGCAGACCGTCGCCCTCGCCTTTGGACATGACCTCGATCCACACCGCCCGGCTGATCCAGACCCGCCCCCTTTGCGCGGCGCGTTCCAACTCGGCGCGCGCCTGGGGAAACCCGCGCAGCAAGTCGATGACGATATTGCTGTCGAAAGCAAAGCCGCTCACTTCTTCGCGCGCTTCTTCGGTTTCGCTTTGGTGCCCAGCCGGGTCTGCATCGCCTTTGCCGGATCGGGATGGGTTTCGCCGGGCTTTATTCCCTGTTCGGCCAGCCAGGCTGTGTGAATTTCATATTCGCGATCATCCTGCTCGTCGAACAGATCGGGAAATTCCGCCCGCACTTCCGGATAATCCGGGTCCCAAGGTCGTGTCGATCCGGCGCGCTCACGCCGCTGCCACTCAACGGCGTCGCCGATGTCGGTCCGATCCTTCCACGCCCCGAAACCGGCCTCGATCCAGTCCAGCGGCGTTTGCGGTCGATAAGCCGCCACCGCTTCGCGCAGGATCGCCGCGCGGGACTTCCCCTGCTCGACAGCAAGCTGGTCGAGCCATTTGATATCCTCATCAGGCAAATCGGCGAGTATGCGAGTCATGATATACTGATATCATATCATGATATCATGTCAACCCTGCGCTCCGCCGCCCATGGTCCGGTCGACGAAAATCATCGCGAACTGCACGGGGTCGGCCGCCTCGCCGTTTCCCGCCTCGAAGCGCGCCTTGCCGTCGGTCCATATCTTGCGGATCTGCGCCGGAAGCTCGGGGGTGAAGTTCATCTGCTTCGCGACGATCTCCGGCCAGCGGCCGGTGGTGTTGAAACTCTGATGAAGCTGCGGCTCCATCGCGGTGCAATAGGCTTCGGTCGCCTGGTCGAGGTGGCCGATCGCCTTCAGCACCCAGGCGTCGACGAAGCGCAGGAAGGGCTTGTTCTCGTACCGGTCGCTCATGTTTTCTGCTCCGCCGCCTTCTTCTTGCGCATCGCGTCGTGGAAGCGGTCGGCCCAGCCGGGCTTGACCGACTGTTCGGCGCGCACCAAGCGCAGTTCACCGTCACCGACGTCACGCGTCACCGTGCTGCCCGCACCGACGATCGCGTCGGCACCAACCCGCACCGGCGCGACCAGCGCGCTGTTCGATCCGATAAAGGCGCGCTCGCCGATCTCGGTACGATATTTGAAATAGCCGTCATAGTTGCAGGTGATCGTGCCCGCGCCGATATTGGCCCCCGCGCCGACCGTCGCATCGCCCAGATAGGTCAGATGATTCGCCTTGGCGCCCTTGCCCAGATGCGTCTTCTTGGTCTCAACAAAATTGCCGATCTTCGCCTTTTCGTCGAGCACGGTTCCGGGGCGCAGCCGTGCGAACGGCCCGACCTCGCAGCCCGCGCCGATCTCCGCGCCCTCGATATGACTGAAGCCGCGGATCGTCGCGCCGTCGGCGATCCGCACGCCGGGGCCGAAGAAGACATTGGGTTCGACCGTCACGTCGCGGCCGATTTCGGTATCCCACGAGAACCAGACGGTGTCGGGCGCCTTGAGCGACACGCCAGCCGCCATCGCCTCCTCCCGTTTGAACGCCTGCCACTGCGCCTCGGCGGCGGCGAGTTCGGCGCGGCTGTTGATGCCGGCGACTTCGTCGGCGCCGGTCTCGATCGCGACGACACGGGCTCCTTCGGCGATCGCGCCCGTCGCCACGTCGGGCAGATAATATTCGCCCTGCGCGTTGTCGTTGCCGACGGCGTCGAGAAGGCGCCACATATCGGGCGCACGCGCGACGATGACTCCCGAATTGCACAGATCGACCGCGCGCTCCTCGGCGGTGGCGTCCTTATATTCGACCATCTTGCGGACCGTTCCGTCGGCATCGGCGATGATGCGTCCATAGGCCGCGGCATCGGCGGGCCGGAACCCGAGCACCGCGACCCGCGCGCCCGCGTCGAGCGCCGCGCACAAGCGCAGCACGGTATCGGCGGCCAGCATCGGACAATCGCCGAAACAGACGAGAATCATGCCGCCGAACCCGGAAAGCGCCTCACGCGCCTGTAGCGCCGCGTGCGCGGTCCCCAATTGGGGATCCTGAACGACCGTCACCGCACCGGTGCCGGCCAGCGCGGATTCGACCTGTTCGCGCTTGTCGCCGACGACGACCACGGTCGCCGCCGGGGCCAGCGCGGCAAAGCTGTCCATCAGGTGAAGCAGCATCGGCCGCCCCGCGATCGGGTGGAGCACCTTGTGAAGGTCGGACTTCATGCGGGTGCCCTTGCCGGCGGCAAGGATGACGGCGGCGACGGGCGGGAGGGAGGCGTTGCTCATGCGCCCCGCCATGCCAGCAAATCATTGCGGTTTCCAGACCGTCGCGCCATGGCAGCGCGCATGAGCGACTTTCCCTTTCGCATCGTCGGCTTCGATCTCGACGGCACGTTGATCGACACGCTGGCCGACCTGACCGCCGCGCTCAACCACGCGCTGGGCGTCGCGGGGCGGCCGCCGCAGGATGTCGCGGCGGTGCGGCCGATGGTCGGGCTGGGCGCGGCGCATATGCTCGAACAGGGACTCGCGGCGACCGGCGGCGTCCCCGCCGATGCCTCACCGCGCCTCTACGACGAATTGATCGCCTATTACCGGGCGCACATCGCGGTCCACAGCCGTCCCTTCCCCGGCCTGCTCGCGGCGCTCGACCGCCTCGACGCGCTCGGCGTCCGGACCGCGGTGATGACTAACAAGGCCGAAGACCTCGCACGCCAACTGCTCGGGGACCTGGGGCTCGCCGATCGCATGGCGACGATCATCGGCGGCGACACGCTGGGGCCCGGAAAGCGCAAGCCGTCGCCCGAACCGATCCGCGCGATGATCGAAGCATGCGGCGGCGGGCGCACCGCCTTTGTCGGCGACAGCATCTTCGACGTCATGGCGGCGCGCGGCGCGGGCGCGACCAGCGTCGCGGTCAGCTTCGGCTTCCTGCACCAGCCGGTCGAGGAACTGGGCGCCGATCATGTGATCGACGACTATGCCGAACTGGTGCCGCTGCTCGCCGGCATCCGATGAACAGGGACAGACCCTATTGATTGCGGCGCCACTTGGTCCACAGGTGCCGCGCGAGCAGGACCGGCGGCATGCGCATCCAGTGCGAGCGGATATAGAAGGCCTGCTGCAATAGAAAGTCGGTGGGGCGTCCCCAATCGTCGCGCGCGAGCAGGCGGCGCACATAGAGGCGGTCCGCCGCGCGCGGCTGGCTCCACCCGGCCGGAAGCGTCGCGCCGTAAAGCGCATGCGCCAGCCGCGCCGCGCGGGCGACCTCGGGCCCCAGTTCGTGTTTGTCCGCGCGCGCCGCGAGCCGGTCCCAGAAATCCGGATCGGCGGCCGCGAAATCGCGCGTCAGGCAGTGGAAATCCCACAGGTTGCGCAGACCGCCCTGCAGGTCGCCGTCGGCCAGCAAGTGCGCGGCGCAGTGACACACCATGTCGACCGGACACAGCACCGTGAAACCGTCCGCCGTGGCGACCGCCTCGCTGACCAGCACCAGCGGATCGGGCGTCCGGCGGTGCGTGCGCGGCAGGATGGTGTGGTGGACGTCGATCATGCGGTCGCGGCTGCGATGGATCATCGGCGGCAGTTCGTGCATATGCTCGCGATAATAGGCATCGTCATAGGGGTCCGACTTCACCCATTCCCACCCCGATTCGAGCAGTTCGTTCTCGACTCGTCCGACCTCGTGCCACGGGATCAATATGTCGAGGTCGCCGATCTGCCGCCCCTCGCTGCACGACAGCCCCGCCGCCGCATAGGCGGTACCCTTGAGCAGCACGAATTCGAGCCGTTCGGACGTCAGCGCCCGGCGCGCCATTTCGGCTTCCCACAATGCCTGGGCCTGCGCGACCGCGACGGCCGCGCGCTGGTCGGCAAAGAGCGCGGCGACCGGCGGCGGCAGCGGCGCATCGGCGAGCCGGCAGGCCAGCGTGCCCAGCAAGGCCTCTGCCCGCGCCACCGAGATCACCCCGTCCCACGCGCGCGGCGCCAGCGCCGCCGGGTCCTGCCGCCCGGCAAGCAACGCGACGAGATCGCGCACCGCGCTCACCGCGCCGCCTCCGCCCACAGCCGGTCGACGAGCGCCATGCCGGTGGCGCTGTCGGGATAGGAGACGGCAAAGGCCGGCGTCTCGCGCACCAGCCGCAGCAGCGCGGCAAAACCGGTTTCGCCGAGCGCGACATAGTTGGTCGAGGCTTCGGTCAGGCGCACGAAGGCCTCCCCCTCGCCCATCGGCTCGACCGCCGCCTCGCCGCCGAAGCGCGGGAAGAGGAGCAGCGCCGGGCGCACCGGATCGTGCATCGCCGCGACGGCGTCGGCACGCGGTATCAGGTGGCGGATGTCGCCCTTCGGGGTGCCCGCGAGCAACGGGCCGAGGCGCGCGCGATCGACCCGCGCCGCAACCTCGGCGATCGCCGCGTTCTTCAGGCTGACGGCGCGCGGGAACGCCAGCGCGTCGCCGCTCGCGGGATCGACCAGTGTGAATTCATCACCCATCAGCCGCCAACCGTCCTCGCCGAGCAGCGCCGCGAGCGTCGATTTGCCCGATCCCGATTCGCCCGACAGGATCGCCGCGCGTCCGTCCTTCGCCACCGCGCTCGCATGGAGCAGCAGGTGGCGGCGCCAGCCGAGCGCGACCTGCAGGTTCATCCCCATCTCCGCCGCGAGCAGCCCCATCGACAGGGGCAGCGGCAGCGCATCGGGAACGGTGAAGTCGCCGCCGATCTGCACCGATGGGCGCAGCCAGCGCCGCCACGGCCGCGCCGCGAACAGCCGCACGGTGGCGTCGGCAGGGCGGTCTTCGTCGCCGGGATAGCCGGCGTAGAGACGGTTCAGCGCGGCGATCGGCGCCGCCCAGTCGCTGCCGATACGGAACTGCACCGGGCCGACCGCGAGGCGCGTTCCATATCTCACACCGGCGCCACCAGCCCCAGTTCCGCCAGTTCGACGAGCCGTTCGGCGACGAGCGCCTGCGCGCCGTCCGCGTCGCCGAGGTCGAATGCTGCTGCCAGCCGCGCGGCGACCGCGGCGGCGTTGCAGCCGTCGGCACCCATCGCCGCCAATATCTCAGG
Organism: Sphingopyxis sp. 550B; assembly: GCF_057401805.1. Classification (NCBI taxonomy): domain Bacteria; kingdom Pseudomonadati; phylum Pseudomonadota; class Alphaproteobacteria; order Sphingomonadales; family Sphingopyxidaceae; genus Sphingopyxis; species Sphingopyxis sp. 550B. Next base: position 3,288,261 of record NZ_CM171610.1, read on the forward strand.
CATCGGCGAAACCACGATATGCGTCTGCGTCGAGCGCCGGTCGAAGATCAGGGTGAGGTCGCCGAGCGGTTCGACGCGCAGCGCGTCGGGAGGCGCGGCGCGATAGGTCCGATCAGCCATAATCTTCGGCGGCGGCGGTCAGCTTGGCGAGGATCGTCATCAGCGTCGCGCGCTCGGCGGCGCTGATATGCGATTCGAGCCGCGCCTCGGTCGCCAGCGCCGCGGGAACGATCGCATCGTAAAGCGAGCGGCCGGTCTCGGTCAGTTCCAGATGATGCGAGCGCCCGTCGGCCTCGTGCGCCTGCCGCGCGATCAGGTTGCGATCGGCGAGCGCCTTTGCCGCCCGGTTGACCGTCACCTTGTCCATCCGCGTCGCCGCGACCAGCTCGCGCTGCGTCTTGGGCCGCCCTTCGCCGAGCACGGCCATCAGCCGCCATTCGGGAATCTTGAGGCCGAACCGGCTCTGATATTCGGCCGCGATCCGGCTCGACAGCGAATTGGACGCGATCGACAGCCGATACGGCAGGAACTGGTCGAGGTTGAGGGTCTTGGGTGGCATGCCCTTTCTTATCGCCAAACCCGGCGCTGTGAAGGTCCGAAGTTACCGTGACGATCAGAAGTTGATGCGCGTGCCGATCCACAAGGTGCGCGGCGTCGCGCGCTCGACGATCCCCGAGGAGGAGATGGCGGCGGGCACCGGCTCGTCGAACAGATTCTCGCCGCGCGCCTCGATCCCGATCACGCCGGAAAGCCGCCACGACAGCCCGGCGTCGAGCGTCAGCGCGTCGCCCAGCCGCTGGAGGCCGAGGTCGTCCTCATTCTGCGCGCCGATATAGCGCAGTGTCGCAAAGCCGCCGAAGGGGCCGCCGCCATTGTCGCGCAGCGACAGGCTGGCGCCGTGCCTCGCGATCTGCGCCGGGCGCCGTCCGTCGAGCGCCGCGGCTGCTCCGGAAGCATCGACGCGCGCGTCGGTATAGGCCCAGGTTGCGCGCAGCACCGCGGGGCCGATCGCCTGCTCGGCGCTGACCTCGACCCCCTTGCTGTCGATTGCGTCGAGATTCTGCCGCTGGCTGTAAGTCGCCCCCGCCGCGACGAAGCCGACGCCGGGGAAATTGCCGGGACCGGTGGCGAGCGTGACGTTGGCGATCGCATTCGACAGCCGGTTCGCGAACAGCGTCGCCGACAGCTTCGTTCCACCGCCCTGCCAATCGGCGCCGACTTCGCCGCCCCACAATCGCTCGGGCTTCAACAGTTCGTTCGCAGCGGTCGCGTCGGCGCCGACGCGGAAGGGGCGATAGAGCTCGTTAAGCGTCGGCAGGCGCCAGCCGCTGTAACCCGCGGCGCGCAGCGAAAAGCCGTTCGCGGTCCAGCGCAGCCCGATGCGCCCGCTGCCTTCCCATCCCTGTCGCGCCGCGAAGGTCGCATCGCTGATCGGCGGGCCGCCGAAATTATACTCGTGCCGATAGCCCGCCGCGAGCCACCAGCGGTCGAGGCGTCCGCTGACGGTCCACAGGAAAGCTTCGTGCGGATCGCCGGAGGTCCATTCGGCGAATGTGCCGAGCGTGTCGCTGCTGCCGCCCGCGACGCGATGGCGGCCGGGGACGAGGCCGGTGAAGAAATAATCCTCCTCGGTACGTCCGACGGTCCGACGCCAGTCGACGCCGACCCGCAGCGGATTGGCGTCGCCGATCGCCGGGCGCAATTCGACGCGCCCGCCGAGTCCGGTCGCGGGCACGCGCTGGAACAGCGCCGGCGCGACGCTGTTCCGATCCGCCGCGACGCTGGCGAAACCGCTGTCGAAATCGCGCTGCTGGACATAGGCGAGCGCCAGCCACTGGGTCGCGCCCGCCGGGTCGTGGACGAAGCGCAGGCTGGCATCGACCCCATCGATCCGGCTGGTGGTGAAATCGACGCCGCGGTCGCGCCGGTCGGAAAAGCCGCGCAGGCTCGCCTCGACCCGGCTGTCGGCGCCCGCGTCGAACCGCAGCCGCACGCCGAGCCCACCCTGCTCATAAGGCGCCGCCCGATCGACCGCGCCGCGCTGTCCCGCCGTTACGGGCACGAAGCCGTCGCCGCGGCTGTAGCGCCCGTCGATCGCGACCTGCCCGGCGCCGAGCCGCGCTCCGGCGCTGAGCGTCGCGTCCCAGCCGTCGCGGCTGCCGTGGGCGAAGCTCGCCTCGATGCCGTCCGCCATTTCGGAATAGAGGCCGATCGTGCCGGCGAGCGCGCCGGGCCCGTCGGCGCCGCTGCCGCCGCCGCGCGCGACGACGATGCCGCCGAGCCGGATCGCGTCATAGGCGCTCCACGCGACCCAGGCGCCGAAGGGGTCGGCCTGCGGCACGCCGTCGAGCGTCACCAGCGCGCGGCTCGACGCATTGCCGCCGAGCCCGCGCAGCGTCACGCCCTGGCTCGTCGGATGCGCGGTGCGTCCGTCGGAGCGCCGGAACTGGACGATCCCCGCCTCGTCGCGCAGCCGGTTTTCGATGCGCGAGCCGAGGCCGGGGTCGAGATCGCGCAGCACCGCCACGCCCTGCGCCCCGTCGCCCGGCGCCGGTCGCAGCAATCCCGCGCCGGTGACGACGATGTCCTGGTCGCCGGTCTCCTCGGCCAGCGCCGTCACCGGCAGCGCCAGCGCCGCGACCCCCGCGAGGAGCCGGATCATGCCGCCTTCACCGCGTCGGGGTGCGCCCGCTGGAACGCGTCCAGCCCCGTGCACGCCGCGTCGATGGCGACGAGCCGCGGATAGGCATCGAGCGGCACATCGAACCGCCGCGCATTGTACATTTGCGGCACCAGGCAGCAGTCGGCGATTCCGGGCGTTTCGCCGCCAAGATAGCGGCCGTCGCCCGCCATCGCCTCGAGCGCGTCGAAGCCCTCGATGATCCAGTGGCGATACCAGCGGTCCTTGGTCTGCTCGTTGAGCCCGAGGTCGCGCTTCAGATATTTGAGCACGCGCAGATTGTTGAGCGGGTGGATGTCGCAGGCGACGACCTGCGCCTGCGCGAGCGCGACCGCGCGCGGCATCGCGTCATCGGGGATCAGCCGCGGTTCGGGAAAGGCGCGGTCGAGCCAGTCGATGATCGCGAGGCTCTGGATGATCGTCTGCCCGTCGGCGACGAGCAGCGGCACGAAGCCCTGCGCATTCTGCGCGAGATAGGAGTCGCTCTTCTGCTCGCCCGCGATCAGGCTGATCTCGACGCGCTCATAGGCGAGTCCCTTCAGATTCAGCGCGATGCGGACGCGATAGCTGGCCGAGGAGCGGAAATAATCGTGGAGGACGAGCGAGGTCATGGCCCGACCTAGGGTCAGTTTGGCGCTCTTGGCAAGCATCCGGCGAAAAGCAGCGGACGGTATGTCCGGCCATCACTCGCCTTTCGGCATCTCCGCTATCCATTGCCGCAGCAGCGCCACGCCTTCCCTGTGCACGGTCGAGCGCCCGATCTCGGGCATCGCGATGCCGGGGTCGAGGCTTTCGAGGCGGTAGATGAGGAAGCTGTGGTCGGGATCGCCGGGCTTTATCGCGAACTCCATCCCGCCGCTGCCGCGTCCCGCGGCGGTCGGGCGCTTGCCGACGCCGTAATTGACGCCCACCGGGTCGGTCCAGCGCAGGAACAGCCCGCTGTTCGACGCGCTACCCTCGGGGTTGTGGCAATAGCTGCAATTGGCGTCGAGATAGGCGCGCGCGCGGTCATGGAGCGATCCGCTCGCCGGATCGTCCCAGCGCGGCATCGGCGCGACCGGCCGCGCCGGGCCGGTCAGGAACCGCGCGACATCGCCGCGCGCCGCCGCCGCGCCGAAATCGATGTTCGCCGCCTTCGGCCCGATCGGGACGATCGCGCCCGCCTTGCTGTGGCATTCCTTGCACTGATTCTTGTTGGGCACCGCGTACCGGATGCTGTGCGCCTCGCCGTCGGGGCTCCGGAACGTCACCGGAACCCGCCGCCCGGCCAGCGCCAGCGTCGCGTCCTTCCCATCGGCGTCCCAGATATAGGGCAGCGCCGCCCAGCCGTCCGCACGGTGGATCAGCAGCCGCGTCTCGAGCGGAGCGCCGCCCGCCCGGTCGGGCCAGCCGAAACTCTTGACGATCACGGTGCCGAGCGGAAAGGCGATCGCGCCATCGTCGGCCACCTCGGCATGCTGGCCCGGCGGGATCCAGATCAGCCGGTGCTTCTCGGCATAGTCGCTGAACAGCGGGGTGTGCAGCGTATAGGGCAGCAGACCGCCGACCGGCTCGCTGGTGCCGACGCGAAACAGGCCGAATTCGGACAGTTTGCGCGGCATCGTATCGCCGTCGATCACCGCCTGCTGCGGCCCCGGTTCGGACACCGCGACCGCGCCGCTCGCACACAGCAGCGCGGCGGCCAGCGCGGCGGCGACGCGCCTCACCGGACCTTCGCCTCCATCGCCGCGGGCAGCGTGATGCCGGGAAGCGGCGTCGGCGCCTCGCCTTTCAGGTCGGCGGGCGACGGCTTCGCTTCGCTCTGCGGCGTCGATACGTCGGGCAGGTTCAGCGACAACACGCCGACGTCGTCGTTGACGATCGCGCTCCCCGCACCGTCCCACAGCACCGGGGGGATCGCACCGCCCATCGCCGCCGCGATCTCCGCCCCGCCCGGAAACGCCGGTGCGAACCCGGCCTTGCCATGCTCGTTGTTCCACGCGGCGATGTCGCGGGGCAGCGGCTGATATTTGTCGTCCTGATAGGGATAGCGATAGCCGACGATCATCACATTGGCGGTGCCGTTGTTCTCGAACACATTGTCGAATATCTCGACCCGGCTGTTCGCCATCACCAGCACGCCGGTGCCGGTGGGGACGCTCGCGACGATATTGCCCTTCGGTGCGAAATTGGGGGTGCTGTTGTCGTTGACGACATTGTCGAAGACGCGGACATTGTGCCCACCCTGCTGCGGCAGGCTGGGCAGATCGAAGACAAGGATGCCGCCGGTGTTCTTCGTCGCGACATTGTCGTGGACGTCGGCGTCGAAGCTGTTCTCGATCTCGATCCCCGCGACATTTTCCGTCGCGATCGAATCGCGCACGACGATATTGCGCGACTGGCCGACATAGATGCCCGCGTCCGACGCGCCACGGACATAGACGCTGTCGATGAGCACGTCGCGGCTCTCGACCGGATAGACGCCATAGGCGCCGTTGGTCTCCTTCGGCCCCGCGGTCCATTCGACGCGCAGCCGGTGATAGACGATGCGATCGGCGCCCTTCGACTTGATTCCGTCGCCCTTGGTGTTGAGCACCGCGAAATTCGTCAGATACACGTCGTCGGAAGTGACGAGCAGTCCCTCGCCCGCCCCCTGCTGGTCGGAGAAATCGAGGATCGAGCCGGTGCCGTCCTTCGTCCCCGCGCCGCGCAGCGTGACCTTGTCGACATCGAGCGAGAGCCCGTCGGTCAGCTTCCACACACCGGCGCCCAGTTCGACGATGTCACCGGGCTCGGCCAGGATCAGCGCTTCCTGCAACGCCTCGTTGGCGTCGGGACCGCCGGCCGCGACGGATATGGTCTTTGCCTCCACGGGGAAGGCCGCGAGCATCGCCACGGCGGCGATCCCAAGGCCAAGGGCGTGCGGCAGCTGGTGGACTCGCATCTCTTTCTCCCATCCTATCGCGCCGATCATGGGACAATCGCGCGGCGCTGCCAAGCCCGGCGGCGGCGGATCAGCCGGACGGCGCCCGCGCGGCAAGCGGGGTGCGGACGCGCGCGGCCCACGCCGTCAGCCGGCGCTTCATCCACGCCGACACCGGGCGCTCCCAATAATGGGTCAGCAGATGCGCGAGCAGCAGCGCACAGCCCAGCGCGACCGCGAACGACACCCAGGGTCCGACCCCCAGCTCCTGCAGGTGCGCGATCAGCGCATAGCCGAGCATCTGATGCGTCAGATAGAGCGCATAGGAAATGCCGCCGAGCCAGATCAGCGGCCTCGCAAGGCGTCCGGGCTGCCAGCGGGTCAGGCAGGCGAAGCTCATCGCCAGCACGATCAGGCCGACGACGATCAGCCCGTGCCAGCCATCGTAAAGCGCCTCGACCAGCGGCGTCGCGGGCAGGATCGCCGCCTGCGCGAGCGAAAAGCCGCGCGTGCGCAGCAGGTAGAGTGCCAGACCGCAGCCGAACAGGTCGGCATATTGGTTGAGCATCAGCAGCAGGTGCAGCGGATGCGGGATATAGGGCGCGGCGACAGAAAACAGCGCCGCCCCAGCCACCATGTAATGCGGCAGGATCGAAACGATCCGCGCGCCGCCGAGCCGCAGGGCGGTGAAGAGAAAGGCATAGAAACCCAGCTCATAGGCGAGGCTCCAGTAGACGCCGTCGACCGCCCCCACCCGCACGAAGGACTGCATCATCGTCAGGTTGATCAGGAATTCGCCCGCACTGACGCTGTAGGCGATCCAGTGCGAAGAGGTCAGCACCGCGAAGGTCAGCAGGCAGGCGAGCCAATAGACGGGATAGAGCCGCGTGAAGCGCGAGATCAGGAATTGCGACGCACTGCTGCGTTCGAGCGACATCAGGATGACGAAGCCCGACACGACGAAGAACAGGTGGACGCCATAGCCGCCCGCTTCGAAGGCGATGGGGATCGGCCGCGCTGCCGGGGCGAAGCGCGGCAGGATGACGCTGTAGTGGAACAGCAGCACCGCGAGCGCGGCGAGGCCGCGCATGATATCGAGGCTCTGGAGCCGGATTTTCGGCGCCTCACCGCTCATCGCGCCGCCACCGGCAGGCCGTTGATCGCAGCCGCCACCACCAGTCCGCCGGCACGGTTCAGGTGCAGGCCGTCGCCGCTGTCGTAGGCCGGCCGGAGTGCGCCGTCGGCACCGGCAAGCCCGGCGGTCACGTCGACGAAGCGGCAGCGCGCGCGGCACGCCTGCGCCAGCAGCGCATTGGTCCGCGCAATGGCGCGCTGCAGGTCGTGCCGGGGCGGCTTCGCTCCAACAGGTGCGATCGATACGAGCCGGATCGGAGTCGGGGCCGGGATGGCGGCCTCCGCCTGCTCGAACGCCGCGCGCACCGCTTCGGGGTCGCGGCCGCGCAGCAGGTCGTTAACGCCGGCCCACAGCACCACCGCCTTCGCCTCGCCCGGCTGGCGATAGTCGGCGATGCGCCGCGCGACGTCGCGCATCGTGTCGCCGCCCGCGGCGAAATTATAGGCGGGCATATCGAGCGCCGCGGTGTCGAGCCGCTGCAACTGGCTGTCGCCGACCAGCAGTAACCGGCCCGGCGCCGCGTCGGCGTCGATGGCGCGGAACAGGCGGTGGCTTTGCGCGCCATAGGCGCTCGGTTCGGGCTGGAGCCACGACGCGCGCCAGCGCTGCGCGTCGATCAGGTCGGGGCGCAGCAGCGCGAGCGCCACGATCCCGTGCAGGACCGCGATGTAGACAAGAGCCAGAGCAACCCGCACGCGTTCGAAACACCCCCACCCACAACCGGTCCCGATCGGCCCTGGAGTGCGTTCGGTTTTGATGGAATCAAAACCGGCACTCCAGATTCTTGTCTTGCCGCGTTTTCCGAGCCGTCAGGCGGTTCCGCCTGACTTGAAAACACTCTAGCGGTCCGGCCTTAAGAATCCGATACCGTCGCGCGGCGGCGGCCTACGGTTCGTCGCCCAGAATCCAGTCGATGCCGGCGGCGACGTGGATGCGCGTCGTGTCGTAGATCGGCAGCACATTGGCGTCGGGATCGACGAGCATGACCAGTTCGGTGCAGGCGAGCACCAGCGCCTGCACGTCCTGCTTCGCAATGTCGGTGATGATCGTGCGCATCGTCCGCCGCGAATCCTCGGTCACGCGGCCCTGCATCAGTTCGTCATAGATGATGCGATCGACCGCGTCGGCGCTGTCCGCGTCATAGGGCGCGAGCGTCAGCCCGTGCCGCACCAGCCGCTGGCGGAACCACGGCTCGGTCATCACGTTGCGCGTGCCGATCACCGCCGCGGTCCGGATGCCGTCGGCGCGCATCTTCGCGCCCGTTTCGTCGACGATGTGGATCAGCGGGATGGCGATCGCCGCCGCGACCTCTTCGGCGACCTTGTGCATCGAATTGGCGGCGATCATCAGCGCCGTCGCTCCCGCCTTTTCCAGCCGCCGCGCCGAGGCGATCAGCACCTCCTGCGCGTGCGCCCACTGTTCGGGCGTCGTCAGCCGCGACAGGTCGCAATAGTTGAGGCTCTCCATCAGGATCGGCGCCGAACAGCTCGATCCGATGCGTTTCTGCAGTCCCTTGTTGAGGTGGCGATAATAGAGCTCGGTGGAGGCCCAGCTCATTCCACCGATCAGGCCGATCTTGCGCATCGTGAATATTGTCCCTCTTTCGTCATCCTGGCGACGCCGGGATCGATAACGGTTTCAAACCGATAACGATCCCGCTTTCGCCGCCGCGACGGTCGAGGTCAATGGCCGCTGCCGCTGAGCGCCTTGACGATGTCGTCGGCCATCTTCTTCGCATCGCCGAGCAGCATCATCGTCTGGTCCATGTAGAAGACGTCGTTGTCGACCCCGGCATAGCCGACGCCGCCCATCGAGCGCTTGACGAACAGCACCGTCTTCGCCTTCTCGACGTCGAGCACCGGCATGCCGTAGATCGGCGACGTCTTGTCGGTCTTCGCCGCCGGGTTGGTCACGTCGTTGGCGCCGATGACGAAGGCAACGTCGCACTGGGCGAATTCGTTGTTGATGTCCTCCAGTTCGAACACCTCGTCATAGGGGACGTTCGCCTCTGCCAGCAGGACGTTCATGTGGCCCGGCATGCGCCCCGCGACCGGGTGGATCGCATATTTGACGTTGACGCCTTCCTTCTTGAGCAGGTCGGCCATCTCGCGCAGCGCGTGCTGCGCCTGCGCGACCGCCATGCCGTATCCGGGGACGATGATGACATTGTCGGCCTGGCTCATCAGGAAGGCCGCGTCGTCGGCGCTGCCCGGCTTCCACGGCCGCTGTTCCTTCGCGGCGCCGCCCGCCGAGGAGGTGTCGGCGCCGAAGCCGCCGGCGATCACGCTGATGAAGCTGCGGTTCATCGCGCGGCACATGATGTAGGACAGGATCGCGCCCGACGAGCCGACGAGCGCGCCGGTGATGATCATCGCGGTGTTGCCGAGCGTGAAGCCCATCGCCGCCGCCGCCCAGCCCGAATAGCTGTTGAGCATCGAGACGACGACCGGCATGTCGGCGCCGCCGATCGGGATGATGAGCAGGAATCCGATCAGGAAGCTCAGGCCCGTGATCGTCCAGAACACCCAGCCCGACTGGTCGGTCAGGAAATAGCCGATCAGGCCGAGGATCGCGGCGAGCGTGCCGAGGTTGATCAGATGGCGCAGCGGCAGCATGATCGGCGCGCCCGACATATTGCCGTTGAGCTTCAGGAAGGCGATCACCGATCCCGAAAAGGTGATCGCGCCGATCGCGACGCCCAGCCCCATCTCGACCCGGCTGACGGTGAAGATTTGGCCCAGTTCGTCGGCGATGCCGAACGCGCCCGGGTTCAGATAGGCGGCGGCGGCCACCGCCACCGCGGCGAGGCCGACGAGGCTGTGGAACGCCGCGACGAGCTGCGGCATCGCGGTCATCGCGATCTTGCGCGCCATCACGATGCCGATGACGGCGCCGATGCCGATCGCCGCCAGAATTTCGCCCAGCGCAACGAAGTCGATCGTGGACGTCTCGTGGGCGGGAAGGCCCGGCGTCGAAGCGATATTATCGAACGGCACATGGGTGATCAGCGTCGTCACGACCGCGATGATCATGCCGATCATGCCGAAACGGTTGCCGCGCCGCGCCGAGGCGGGACTCGACAGGCCGCGCAGCGCGAGGATGAAGAGGATGCCCGAGGCGAGGTACGCCAGCGCCACCCAGGGATTGATCGGTGCTACTTCGTGCATGCTAATTCCCCCGTCGGGCCGTCCGTCGACGGCCCGTCAAATCCATGAATCGCAGCGCCTCAGCGCTCCTTCTTCTTGTACATCGCAAGCATGCGCCCGGTGACCGCGAAGCCGCCGAAGATGTTGATGCTCGCCATCACCACCGCGGCGAGGCCCAGCCATTTCGACGAGGCGGAGCCGGCCGCGGCGCTGGCGATCAGCGCGCCGACGATGATGACCGAGGAAATCGCGTTGGTGACGCTCATCAGCGGCGTGTGCAGCGCCGGGGTCACCGACCAGACCACGAAATAACCGACGAAGCAGGCCAGAATGAAAATCGAGAAAATCGCAATGAAATCCATGTTATATCTCCCGATCTTCCTTGACTACCCGAGCAACCGCTCGTTCACGACCTTGCCGCCCTGCGTCAAGCGGACGGCATTGCCGATCTCTTCGTCGAGTACCGGCCTTCCCTGTTCCTTGTCCCAGAAGGCGGAAAGGAAGTTGAACAGGTTGCGGCTGAACAGCGCGCTGGTGTCGGCGGGCATCAGCGCGGCGATATTCTGCGCGCCGATCACCGTGACCCCGTGAATCCGCTTCGTCTCGCCCGACACCGATCCTTCGACATTGCCGCCGCTTTCGGCCGCCATGTCGACGATCACGCTGCCCGTGCGCATCGTCGCGAGCTGCGCGTCGCTGATCAGGCGCGGCGCCGGGCGTCCCGGGATCAGCGCGGTGGTGATGACGATGTCCTGCTTGGCGATATGCGACGACACCAGTTCGGCCTGCGCCGCCTTATATTCGTCGGACATTTCGGTCGCATAGCCGCCCGCGCCTTCGCCCTCGATCCCCGCCACGCTTTCGACGAAGATCGGTTTGGCGCCGAGCGAGAGGATCTGTTCCTTCGTCGCCGAGCGCACGTCGGTCGCGCTGACCTGCGCGCCCAGGCGGCGCGCGGTCGCGATCGCCTGAAGCCCCGCGACGCCGACGCCCATGATGAAGGCCTTGGCGGCGCTGACCGTGCCAGCGGCGGTCATCATCATCGGAAAGGCGCGGCCATAGGCGTTCGCCGCCATCAGCACCGCCTTGTAACCGGAAAGGTTCGCCTGGCTGGAAAGGATGTCCATCGACTGCGCGCGGGTGATGCGCGGCATGAACTCCATCGCCAGCGCCTCGAGTCCGAGCCTGGCATATTCGTCGACCCGCGCCCGCTCGCCGAACGGGTTCAGCCCGGCGGCGAGCCACGCGCCATCGGCGAAACCCGACAGACCCTGCGGATCGGGCCCCTGGATGGCGAGGATGATCCCCGCGCCCTTCAACACGTCGGCACGCGATGCGACGCTCGCACCGGCGGCGGCATAGTCGGCGTCGGCGATCGAAGCCCGTTCCCCTGCCCCGGTCTCGACGGCAACTTCAGCGCCCAGGCCGATGAATTTCTTCACGGTTTCCGGGGTCGCGGCGACACGGGACTCGCCGGGGGCGAGCTCCCTCAGGACAGCAATGCGCATGCGGTCGTGCGTCAGGAGATCAGCAGGACGACGACGATGGCCACGATGCCGGTGGCGATCGCGCCGACCTTGAACAGGCTGAGGAAGCCCGAATAGGTTTCGTTCGCCGCCTGCATTTGCTGTTCCGCCATGGCTTTTCCCCTTGCCTCTTCCCCGTCGAAGGCGCGCGGAAATGCGGCCCAGAATCGGGTCTCGCGCCGGTCTTAGCCACGCCTTTCGCGATGCTCAAGGCCCGCTTTGCCATCATGGCACCTTGCGGCACGCCCGAAAGCCCTTAATCGCCCCTTTACTCCTGTCCGCTACAAGCCTGCATCAAAGCGGAACACTTCCGCGGGGACCGGCGGCAAAGGACGGATTCGAGGGCGATGGCAAGCACGCGCGACACGCGAACGGTGATGATCGTCGACAGCGAGCCGGCGCAACAGCGCTTTCTGTCGGCGCTGGCGTCGCGCGGCGGCTGGCGCAGCGTCATCGCCGCCGATACCGACACCGCGCTCGCCCGGCTCGGCACGCAGGACGGGATGGCGCTCGACGCGGTGCTCGTCGATCAGGGCGTGCCCGGCCTGCCGCTCGGCGAGTTCGTCGGCGAACTGCGCCGCTGGCGGCCCGCGCTGCCGCTGATCGTCATCACGATGCGCAACGGAGTCGAAGCGGCGGTCACCGCGATGCGCGCGGGCGCGAGCGATTTCGTGCAGAAGCCGATCGCCCCCGACCGCCTGCTCGGCGCGCTCGACCGCATCGCCTCGCCCGGCGGTCCGCAGGGCGAGCTTCGTCCGCTCACCGAAAAGCTGCGCGCGCCGCTGGCGTTCGAGGAAATCATCGGCTCGGCGCCCAATTTCCGCAGCGCGCTCGCCATCGCCGCCAAGGCGGCGCGCGCGCGCGTGCCGGTGATGATCAACGGCCGCACCGGGACCGGCAAGGAAGTGTTCGCCCGCGCGATCCACGGCGCCTCGCCGCGCGCCCGCGGCCCGCTCGTCATGGTCGACTGCTCGGCGGTATCGCCAGGGCTGATCGGATCGGGCCTGTTCGGGCACGAGCGCGGCGCCTTTCCCGGCGCGTTCGACCGTCAGGTCGGCCGGCTGGTCCAGGCCGACGGCGGCAGCCTGATCATCGATCATGTCGAATGCATCCCGCTCGAGACGCAGGCGAAGCTCGTCGAGTTCCTGAACAGCGGCGAAGTGCAGATGATCGGCGGCTCGATCCGCCAGAGCGTCGATGTGCGCATCATTTCGACCAGCGCGAGCCCGCTCGACAAGCTGATCGAGGCGGGGCATTTCCGCGAGGACCTGTTCTATGCGCTGTCGGCGGCGCAATTCACCCTGCCCGCACTGTCCGAGCGGCGCGGCGACGTCGGGCCGCTTGCCCGCCACCTGCTCGCCCGCATTGGCGGCCTGCCCGGCATGGGGCCGATCGGCGTCACCGACGACGCGCTGCGCCTGCTCGCCGCCTATGCGTGGCCGGGCAACGTCCGCCAGTTGCAGGACGTGCTGTTCCGCGCCGCGGTCGCCAGCGAGACCGACGTGCTGACAAGCGCCGATTTCAAGGCGATCGAGGCGGCGCTCGGCGGCAGCGCGTCAAGCGGCAGCGACGTCGCGATCAACGGCGAGGCAATCGGCATCACCCTCTATCTGCCCGACGGCAACCTGCGCCCGCTCGAAGAAATCGAGGCCGACGTCATCCGCCTCGCCATCGGCCACTACCGCGGCCGGATGAGCGAAGTCGCCCGTCGGCTCGGGATCGGGCGCTCGACGCTCTATCGCAAGCTGAGCGATCTGGGGATCGACACGGCGGCGTGAGAAACCAGAGATGAGATATGACAATCCGCCGAGCAGCGACGCCTTATATCTGGGCGATGGCGAGTGGATGAGTTGGGAAGACTTCGGCGAAGATGAAGAATTCGACGAAGATCTTGAACAATCTGAAGCGCGCGAAGCACTTTCTGATCCCGATCCCCGTCTCATAGAAATCTTCGACCAATTACTCGATACGGCAAGGGATTATCACAACCTCACCGGTAAGCATCTGCAAGTTTATGGCGATCTCGGCGAGCTACATGGCGCAATAAAATATGGAATCCGGCTTCACCGGAACTATGCGCAGGGTTCAGATGGTCGATTGGGAAATGACCTGATCGAGATCAAGACCATTAGCCCAATCAAATCGACGAATGTTATCGAATTGAATTTCAGCCGAAATTTCAGCAAGGTTCTCATCGTCAAAATCGATGAGAATTTTAAAATTCATTCAAAGCTGATCGAACGCAAATCTCTTCGCAAGAAGCAAGGCAAGAAGCGCATCCGCTGGAGCGCATTTTAGCGAACCGTCACCCCGTCAGCGCCGCATCCCTGAGCCCGCGCCAGACGCGCAGCGCCTGCCGGGTTTCCGCAACGTCATGGACGCGCAGCAACTGCGCGCCTAGCGCCGCCGCCTGATAGTGGAGCGCGATGCTGCCGCCGAGCCGCTGATCGACGGCGGCTTCATTGTCGAGCGCGCCGATCATCCGCTTGCGGCTGGCGCCGAACAGGATCGGACAGCCGAGCGTGTGGAACAGCGCCAGCCCGCCCACCAGCGCCAGATTGTCGGCGACCCCCTTGCCGAAGCCGATGCCCGGATCGACGATGATCCTCGCGGGGTCGATCCCCGCCGCACGGCACGCCGCGACGCGGTCGGCGAGCATGTCGTAGACGTCGAGCAGGACGTGGTCATAGCGGGCGCCCTCGTGCGGGTCGCTCTTCGCCGAGGGCGCGTGCATCAGCACCACCGGGCAGCCGGCGCGCGCGACGACCTCCATCGCGCGGTCGTCGTAGCGCAGCGCCGAAATATCGTTGACGATGCCGGCACCCGCGGCGAGCGCCGCCTCCATCACCGCGGCCTTGCGCGTGTCGATCGATACCGCGACACCGCCCTTCGCCAGCGCGGCGACGACGCCCTCGATGCGCCCGATCTCGTCGCCTTCCCAGACGAGCGGCGCGCCTGGGCGCGTCGATTCGCCGCCGACGTCGACGATCGCGGCGCCTGCCGACGCCATGGCGAAACCGGCATCGGTCGCGGCGGCGGCATCGACATGCTTGCCGCCGTCGGAAAAGCTGTCGGGGGTGACGTTGAGGATGCCGACGATCTGCGGCTCGTTCAGCCGCACCGTGCGTTCGCCGAGCGCCAGCACGGCGCGGGGCCGACAGGTGGCGGCGCGCTGCGCGGTCGCCGCCTCGGCCAGGCGGTCGGGCATCGCGGCGATCCAGTCGTCCAGTTCGGGGACCGGAACGATCGCCGACCGGACGGCATCGCCGTCGCGCAGGCTGACATGCCACGCGGCGAACCACAGCATCGTGTCGGCGATGCGCAGACAGCCGTCGCCGAGTTCGTGCGGCCGGTCGATGAAGCAGGCGGGGCGCAGATAGATGCGAGCGCCCTCCCCCGTCGCGCCGAGGTCGGGCTTGGTCAATGGAGCGAACATCCGCCTCCCCTTCTCCGTTCGTGCTGAGCTTGTCGAAGCACCGTTCTTCCTTTGTGGGGTTGAAGAGAAGGACCGCCCTTCGACAAGCTCAGGGCGAACGGATTTGGAGGATGGCTACGCCTCGTTTGCGAGCAGCCAGTCCTGCCGCACCGCGTCGATCACGCGCAGTTCCCGGCCATTGTCGAGGTGCCAGAAGGTCCAGCCGTTGCAGCTCGGCGCGCCCTGCACCGCCGCGCCGACCTTGTGAATCGAGCCCGCGGGCTGGCCGTCGCAATCGAGGCTGCCGTCGACGCGGACGGTCGCCTTCCAGCGCCGCTTGGCATCGGTGAGCCGCGAACCTGGCGCGATCATCCCGCATTCGACGAGCGTCCCGAAGGCGACGCGCGTCGCCGCCTTGGGCGCCATCATCGTCCGCACCGTGCTTTCGTCGAGCGGCAGCGCCATTTCGATGCGCTCCTTCGCCGCGGCGATATAGCCGTCCTCGCGCTCGATGCCGATGAAATGGCGGCCGAGGCGTTTCGCGACCGCGCCCGTCGTCCCGGTGCCGAAGAAGGGGTCGAGAACGACGTCGCCGGGGTTCGAGCAGGCGAGCAGGATGCGATAGAGCAGCGCCTCCGGCTTCTGCGTCGGGTGCACCTTGTGCCCGCCCTTCTTGAGCCGTTCCTGGCCGCCGCAGATCGGGATCAGCCAGTCCGACCGCATCTGCAATTCGTCGTTGAGCGTCTTCATCGCGCGATAATTGAAGGTATAGCGCGCCTTTTCGCCCATCGACGCCCAGATCAGCGTTTCGTGCGCGTTGGTAAAGCGCGTACCCTTGAAATTGGGCATCGGGTTTGCCTTGCGCCAGACGATGTCGTTGAGGATCCAATAACCCTGATCCTGCAGCGCGGTGCCGACGCGGAAGATGTTGTGGTAGCTGCCGATCACCCAGACGCTGCCATTGGGCTTCAGGATGCGGCGCGCCTCCGCGAGCCAGGCGCGGGTGAAGCGGTCATAGGTGCCGAGGCTGTCGAACTTGTCCCAATCGTCGTCGACCGCATCGACCTGGCTGCCGTCGGGGCGATGGAGGTCGCCGCCGAGTTGGAGGTTGTACGGCGGGTCGGCGAAGATCATGTCGATCGACGCGGCGGGCAGCGAACGCATCATCGCGATGCAATCGCCCTGCAGGATGCTGTCGAGCGGCAGGTCCGCGACGGCCTTCGCTGCCGCACGCTGCTTCGCGACCGGACCCTCGACCCGTTCCATCACACCCATGATCCGCCCCTGCTTCCGTTCGAAAGAAGGCCTTGATGAGTCCCGCGGAGTCCGCCGTCAAGCCCGGGATTCCGAGGAATCCGCCATCGGCGCGGCGCGGCGTGACGAGAACGAAAGGAGTCTGCCACGACATATGGAGTCCGCCGCGACTCGCAGACTCAACCACTGGTGGTGTGGCCGCGCGGACTCACCTGCAAAAAATTTTTTCGAATGGCGCGGCGCTACCAGCGGTTCCAGACCTTCTCCGCGAAGCCGGGCAGGTCGCGCACCGTCATCGGCGTGCCGTCGTCGAGGATCACGCGGCCCGAGAACCAGCCGAACACCTGGTCCTGCTCGGTCTTGACCATCCCCGCATCGACCTTTGCCCAGCGGTTGACCGCCGGCGCGAAATCCATCTCGAAGCGCCCGTCATTGCTGGTGAAGCGCCACGGCGCGCTGTCGGGCGCGCCGTCGGGCATGTGGAACGTCACCCGGTCGAGCTTGTGCGCGCGGCCATCGACGAACAGCATATTCTCGCTCGCCGCCGAGGTGTCGCCGAAGCCATAGCCGATGTTGAAGCCGAACGGCCGGCCGTCGACCAGTCCCGACGCCGATCCCCAGTACCAGACATTGTCATAGGTCCAGACGCCGCGCCCCCAGTCGAGCACCGCGAAGGCGCTTTCGGGAACGAAATCATGGCTTTCCGTTCCGACCCTCACTCGGCCTCGCGCCGGCATGCAGTTGATCTTCTGGTTATAATAGAAGGCGTGCGGATCGTCGGCGAAGGGCGTCGCGATCACCATCCGGTCCATGGGCGGCTGGTCGAGCCAGACCTCGCCCGACAGTCCGCGCCCATCGTCGAAGCCCGGCGCATGGACCGTCAGCCGCCGCCCGCCCGGTTCGTGGCGAAAGGCGAGTTCGAGACCGTCCTGCGCCTGGACGATGTCGCCGCGGTCGGCGCTGGCGGGAAGCGCCATGCTGCCCATCGGCTCGGCGATCAGGGCGCCGTGGTTGACGAAGCGCCGCCCGCGCAAATCCATCCACGACACGCCCAGAAAACCCGCATAGCCATTGTCTGCAACGGTCAGCGCGAGCCCGAACTCGCCATCGAGCACGCAATAATAGTCCCATTCCTTGATCCGCACCGGCTCCGCGCCGATCGCCGCGCGGTCGTAACGGCGGACCTCGCGCGTCGCATAGCCGGGGTCGATCAGCCGCCCCGCGGCATCGTGGAGCGGGCCCTCGCCCATCCTGTGTTGCATCGTCATCCTAGGTCACAGACCCATAATTTACGGGTTCGAGGCGTCGAAATGGCGAAGATATCGGGCTTGGGCGGATGCAGCGGGTAGCATCGCTACCCGCAAGGCCGCACGAGCCTGAGATCGAAGCCATTTCGGCGTCGCTTCGCGATTTGACCGATTTTGCCCATGGCTTCGTCGGCAAGTCTTGAAATATCGACATATTCCTGCGCCTTGCCTCCTCGCCCTGAGCAAAATCGCTTCAAACCTCGAACCCGTAAATTATGGGTCTGTGACCTAGAGCCCCGGATCGACGCCAGTCAGTTCGACCGAGCGGTCCCACAATTCGCGGGCGAGCCGGGGATCGCGCGCGCGGCCGGTCGCGCGCGCCGCGCCCGACGGCCCCGAAATCTCGCCCAGCCCCTGCGGCCCGACATAATCGCCGCCGCGCACCTTGGGGCCCGTCGCCGCCTGCAGCGTCGGCCAGGCACCGCGTGCGGCGCTGTTGAAGAAAGGGGTCGCCAGCGGCGTCATCGACCGCAGCGGCCACGGCAGGTGCCGCGTCAATTCGGTGAGCGCGACGCCTGGATGGCAGCCGACCGCCTCAGTCTCCCGCCCCGCCGCGCGCAGCCGCCGGTCGAGCTCGAACATCGTCAGCAGATTGGCAAGCTTGCTCATCTGGTAGCGCGGCCAGCGAGAATAGCCGCGCGTCGCAGACAGGTCGCTGAAATCGATCTGACCTTCCTTGTGCGCGAGGCTCGCGGTGATGACGATACGGTGGTCGACATGCCGATGGAGCAGGCCGGTGAAGGCGAAGGTGCCGAGATGGTTCACCCCGAATTGCAGTTCGAAGCCCTGCTTCGTCAGCGTCCGTGGCGGGATCATCACCCCGGCGTTGTTGATCAGCCCGTGCAGGCGCGGGCCGTCCAGCACCGCCGCCGCCGCCTCGCGCACCCGGTCGAGGTCGGCGAGGTCGAGCGGCTGGAACGTCAGGTCGGCCTGCGGCACCTCGGCACGGATGTGCGCCATCGCCGCCTCGGCGCGCGCGGCATCGCGGCAGGCGAGGATCACATGCGCCCCGCGCGCGGCCAGCAGCTTTGCGGTTTCGAAGCCGATTCCGGCATTGGCCCCGGTAACGAGGAAGACACGCCCGGTCTGGGCCGACACATTGTCGGCCGTGAATCCGCTGCCCATCGCCCTCTCCCGCCGTCAGATCAGCGCCAGTTGCGCGACCGGCGCGAAACTGGAGCGGTGATGCGGCGTCGCGCCCAGCCGGCGCAGCGCCGCGAGATGCTCCGCGGTACCATAACCCATGTTGCGTTCCCAGCCAAAGCCGGGAAAGTCGCGCGCCGCCGCGACCATGATGCGGTCGCGATGCTCCTTGGCGATGATGCTCGCGGCGGAGATGCATGGATGCAGCGCATCGCCGCCGATCACCGCGCGCGCGCGATAGCGCCATCGCGGCAGCCGGTTGCCGTCGACCAGCACCTCGTGCGGGTCGCAGCCGAGCGATTCGACCGCGCGCGTCATCGCAAGGAGGGTCGCCTGAAGGATATTGATCGCGTCGATCTCGGTGACGCTCGCCTCGCCGACGCCCCAGCGGCAGCGCGCCTTGATCTGGATCTCCAGTTCTCCACGCCGCTTCGCGCTGAGCTTCTTCGAATCGTCGAGCCCGTCGATGCCGCCGTCGCACAGGATCACCGCCGCCGCGACCACCGGCCCGGCGAGCGGCCCGCGTCCGGCCTCGTCGACACCAACGATCAGCATGCCCCCTCCCGCTTGCGGGAGGGGCAGCGAGACTTGCGAGCTTGCTCACTAGTCGCAGCGGGGTGCGCGGCGAGAACTCGCTTCAATCGCACCCACGCCTGGCCCCGTCCGCTTGCGGAAAGGAGGCTCATAGCCGCCACGGCGGATACCTCCGATACTCGCCCGCCTGATAGAGGCACAGGCGGTTGCCGGCCGGATCGGTCAGCCGCGCCTCGCGCCAGCCCCATTCCTCGTCGCGCGGCATGTGGTCGAAGCGCACCCCGCGCCGCGCGAGATAGGCGACCCAGGCGTCGAGCGCGCCGCTTTCGAGATAGGTCGTCGCGCCGCCCGCTGCCGCGGTCTCCCCGACATGGATCGACAGGGTAACGCCGTTCACCGCCTCGAAGCGTGCATAGCCGTTCGCGGGACTGTCGACGATCTGCGTCAGGCCCATCAGCTTGTAGAAGGCGACCGAGGCCGCATAATCCTGCGCCGGCAGCATGAACTGATTGAGCGCGGGGCCGGTGAACAGCCCGTCGTTGCGCACCGCCTGCTGCCCCATCGGGCCATGGCCTTCGCCCAATCCGGGCGCGGCGAGCAGCGACAGGCGCACGAAATCGCGCGCGCGCGCGATCGCGGGCTCCAGCGGCATGCCCTGCGCCAGCCCCGTCGCGATCGCGCTCGCCAGCGTGCAGCCGGTGCCATGGGTGTGCGGCGTGTCGATCCGCGGCGCTTCCCAGCGCGCGACCTCGCCGGCGTCGGGTTCGATCAGGCGATCGGTCACGGTATCGCCGTCGCCATGACCGCCCTTGGCGAGCAAGGCGCAGCCGTGCGCGAGCACCGCCGCCTCGCCGCCGAGCGCCGCCAGTTCATCGCGGTTCGGCGTCGCGACCGTCGCGCGATCGAGCAGCGCCTCGAAGGCGCGAATCGTCGCCGCATCGGCGAGCGCCGATCCGCTGGTCGCGACCATCACCGGATCGAAGACCACCGCCGCACCGGCGAGGTCGGGCCGCGCAAGCCGGTCGGCAACCGCCGCCGCGGTCTGTGCGCTGCCGATCATGCCGATCTTGACCGCATCGACGCCGATGTCGGCCGCGACGCTGTCGATCTGCATCAGCACCATCTCGGCGGGAACCGCATGGACGCCCTGCACGCCCATCGTGTTCTGCGCGGTGATCGCGGCGATCGCGGTCATCGCGTGGCCGCCGAGCATCGTCACCGTCTTGATATCGGCCTGAATCCCGGCCCCGCCGCCGCTGTCGGAACCGGCGATGATCAGGACGCGCGCGGTCATCGGACGAACCCGAATATCGAAATCATCTTGCGCCCGGATGCCGCCGCTCGGTCGAGGCCGGGAACTTCGCCAGTGCCGCCCCTTCGCGCAACGGCCGGTCGAGCAGGTCGCCGCCGCAATTGGGACAGCGCTCGTCGAGTTTATCGGCACAGGTCGCGCAGAATGTGCATTCGAACGAGCAGATGAACGCGCCGTGGATATCGGCGGGCAGGTCGCGGCCGCAGCGTTCGCAATCGGGGCGCATTTCCAGCATATGATTGTTCCTTAACTTCCGTTTGCCCCGAGCTTGTCGAAGGGGGTCATTTTTCCTTCCCCGCTCTTAGAGAGAAGAACGGGGCTTCGACAAGCTCGGCACGAACGGAAACAAAAAAGCTTCTATTCCGCCGCGACGCGCACCGCGTCGCAGATCATGTCGACGACCCGCTCCACCTGTCCGGCGTCGTCGCCCTCGGCCATCACCCGGATGACGGGTTCGGTGCCCGAGGCGCGGATCACCAGCCGGCCCCTGTCCGCCAGCATCGCCTCGCCCTCGGCGATCGCCGCCGCGACCTGCGCATCCTCGAGCGGTTTGCCACCGGCGAAGCGCACATTCTTCAGCAATTGCGGCATCGGGTCGAACTGGTGGAGCAGCGCGCTCGCCGGCTTGCCGCTCGTGACCAGTTCCGCCAGCACCTGAAGCGCGGCGAGCGTGCCGTCGCCGGTCGTCGCATGGTCCGACAGGATCATGTGCCCCGACTGCTCGCCGCCGACGTTGAACCCGCCCTCGCGCATCCTTTCGAGGACATAGCGGTCGCCGACCTTGGTGCGATCGAGCCGCAGCCCCTCGCCTTCGAGGAAGCGTTCGAGGCCGAGATTCGACATCACCGTCGCGACGATGCCGCCGCCCTTCAGCCGCCCCTGCCGCGCCCAGCTCGCGCCGATCAGCGCCATGATCTGGTCGCCGTCGACGATCGCGCCCGCTTCGTCGACGACGATCAGCCGGTCGGCGTCCCCGTCGAGCGCGATGCCGATGTCGGCACCGCTCGCCACCACCGTTTCCTGCAACAGGCCCGGTGCGGTCGAACCGCATTTGTCGTTGATATTCGTGCCGTTGGGGGTGACGCCGACCGCGATCACGTCGGCGCCGAGTTCCCAGAACACCGTCGGCGCGCTGTTGTACGCCGCGCCATTGGCGCAATCGAGCACGATCTTCAGCCCGTCGAGGCGCACCGCGGGCGGCAGACTGTTCTTCACCGCGTGGATATAGCGCCCCCGCGCGTCCTCGATGCGCTTGGCGCGCCCGATGTGCGCCGGCGCGGCAAGCGGCGGCTCGCTGGCGAGCAGCCGCTCGATCGCCGCCTCGTCGGCGTCGGACAGCTTGTAGCCGTCGGGGCCGAACAGCTTGATGCCATTGTCGTGGAACGGATTGTGGCTGGCGGAGATCATCACGCCCAGGTCGGCGCGCATCGACGGGGTCAGCATCGCGACCGCGGGCGTCGGCATCGGCCCGACCTGCACCACGTCCATCCCGACGCTGGTGAATCCCGCAACCAGCGCATTTTCCAGCATATAACCCGACAGGCGCGTGTCCTTGCCGATCACCACGCGGTGCTTGTGCGTCCCGCGCAGGAAATGCGCCCCCGCCGCCATGCCGACGCGCATCGCGACCTCGACGGTCATCGGAACCTGGTTGGTCAGCCCGCGAATGCCGTCGGTCCCGAAAAACTTGCGCATGGCACCTCCGCTTCCTAATCGTCGGGATGAGACGCGAGCCCATCCCGCACAACCGGGACGGCCCTAAGTCACCCATTTTTGCTTGGCAAGCGGGCCAGGGGGTTTGAACGTGAAATCGGCATGGATCATCCTTTCGGCGCTGGTCGCCGGGATGCTGCTGGGGATCGGCATCGAAGGCGTTTCGCCGTCGGCGGCGCAGGCGTCGTTGCCGTTCGTCGAACCGTTCGGAACGCTGTGGCTCAACGCGCTCAAGATGACGATCATTCCGCTGATCGTCGCGCTGCTGATCACCGGCATCACCGCGACCGCCGACGCCGCGCGCGCCGGGGCGCTCGCCGCGCGCGCGGTGATGACCTTCCTCGGCGCCATCTTCCTGTCGGGGCTGATGTCGCTGATCATGACCCCGTTGCTGATCGAGCTGTTCCCGCTGTCGGCGGAGGCCGCCGCGGCGCTTCGCCACGGGCTCGGCGGCACGGCGCAGACCGCGCCCTCGCCGACCTTCGGCGATTTCCTGCTGTCGCTGATCCCGACCAACCCGATCGCGGCGGCGGCCGAGACGGCGGTGCTGCCGCTGATCGTCTTCACCACCATCTTCGCCTTCGCGATCACCCGCATCGGCGAAGCGCAGCGCGCCCTGCTGTCGAACCTGTTCAAGGCGCTGGGCGACGCGATGCTCGTCGTCATCGGCTGGGTGCTAGCGCTCGCGCCCTTCGGCGTCTTCGCGCTCGGCTATGCCCTCGCGGTCAAGGCGGGGGTCGCCGCATTCGGCGGGCTGGTCCATTATGTGCTGATCGTGTCGGGCATCGGGGTATGCTGCGTCGTGCTGGGGCTGCTGCTCGCCTGGCTCGCCGTCGGGGTGCCGCTGCCGCGCTTTATCCGCGCGATGGTGCCGACGCTGGCGGTGGCGATCAGCACGCAAAGCTCGCTCGCCTGCCTGCCCGCGATGCTCCAGGCGTCGGCCGAACTGGGCGTGCCGCCGAAAAAGGCCGACATCGTGCTGCCGCTCGCGGTCGCGCTGTTCCGCTTCACCAGCACCGCGATGAACCTGGCGGTCGTCGTCTATATCGCCTGGCTGTTCGGGATCGGGCTGACGCCGTGGACGATGGCGGTCGGCCTTGCGGTCGCGATGGCGGCGGCGCTGTCGTCGGTCAGCCTGCCCGGGTCGATCAGCTATGTGACCTCGATCGCCCCGATCGCGGTGTCGATG
This sequence comes from Sphingopyxis sp. 550B, assembly GCF_057401805.1. Taxonomy (NCBI): domain Bacteria; kingdom Pseudomonadati; phylum Pseudomonadota; class Alphaproteobacteria; order Sphingomonadales; family Sphingopyxidaceae; genus Sphingopyxis; species Sphingopyxis sp. 550B. The sequence continues at coordinate 3,311,517 of NZ_CM171610.1, forward strand.
GGCGTGCCCGTCGCGCCGCTGGGGCTGCTCGTCGCGGTCGAGACCTTCCCCGACATCTTCCGCACCATCGGCAACGTCGTCGGCGACGTCGCCGCCACCAAATTCGCCGCCGACCGGGTCGACGACGCACCCGCAGAAGGAGTTTCGCCATGAAATACCGCACGCTCGGCAACGGCCTGACCGTCTCCGCCATCGGCATCGGCTGCATGCCGATGATCAAGGGCGGCAACATCCTCTACGGCGAGAACGCCGACATCGACGAATCGACGCGGACGATCCATCGCGCGATCGACCTGGGCGTGACCTTCTTCGACACCGCCGAAATCTATGGTCCCTTCAGCAACGAGGAACTGCTCGGCGAAGCGATCCGGGGCAAGCGCGAGGGACTCGTCATCGCGACCAAGTTCGGCTTCCGCTTCGAAGGTCAGCGGATCACCGGGGTCGACGGCAGCCCCGCCAACGCCCGCCGCGCCTGCGAAGGATCGCTGCGGCGGCTCGGCATCGACACGATCGACCTCTTCTATCAGCACCGCGTCGACCCGGCCGTGCCGATCGAGGAAACCGTCGGCGGCATGATGGAGCTGGTGGCGGAAGGCAAGGTCCGCCACATCGCCTTGTCCGAGGCCGGCCCCGAAACGCTGCGCCGCGCCGCAAAGGCCGCGCCGATCACCGCCCTCCAGAGCGAATATTCGATCTGGGAGCGCGACGTGGAGGAGGAAATCCTGCCCATCTGCCGTGAGCATGGCATCGGCTTCATCCCTTATTCGCCGCTCGGCCGCGGCTTCTTGACCGGCAGCGTGCGCAGTCGCGACGACCTGCCCGAGCAGGACTGGCGCCGCAACGATCCGCGCTATTCGGACGAGAATCTGCCCGCCAATCTGCGGATCGTCGATGCGATCGCGGCGGTCGCGGCGCGGCATGGCGTCTCGAACGCGCAGGTCGCGCTCGCCTGGCTGCTCGCGCAGGGCGACGACATCGTGCCGATCCCCGGCACCAAGCGCCGCGTGACGATGGAGGACAGCGTCGGCGCGGCCGACCTGACACTGACCGCCGACGACCTCGCCGCCATCGCCGCAGCAGCGCCGCGCGGCGGCACCAGCGGCCCGCGCTACGGCGAACAGGGCATGCGGATGGTGCGGCTTTAGGAGCGCCCCAACCCCTTCAGGTGCGTGTCGAGCCGTTCGGTCAGCGCGTCGACCTTGTCCATCAACTCGGCGATGCGCATCTGGTCGATCTTCTCGTGCAGCCGCATGATCTCCAGCTCGGCGCGCAGGTTGATCTCGTAATCGAGCTTTTCGGTAAGACGGTCCTTTGCCGCCTGCCGGTTCTGGCTCATCATGATGACCGGCGCCTGCACCGCCGCGAGCATCGACAGCATCAGGTTGAGAAAGATGAACGGATAGGGATCGAAGGCGAGCCCCAGCCGGTCGAGCGCCTTCGAATTGATCAGCATCCATACGAACAGCACGCATGAAAAGGCGATGATGAAGCGCCACGAACCGCCCACCGCCGCGACCCGGTCGGCCAGCCGTTCGCCGAAGCTCGGCCGCGTCGCGCCGTCGTCGGCCTCGCCGATCGACTGGCTCGTCGGCGAGCGCTCGGCGATCGATCGGATCACCCGCTGCTCGGCCCGGTCGAGTTCGTCATAGGCGCAGCCGAGCAGGCGCAGCGACAGGTCGGACATTCTTTCGTCGCTGTTCACCGCGCCCTCACCCGATCCAGCGCCAGATGCCCGCCGCCATGAAGCCGAGCGCGCCGTGCGCCCAGGTCGCGGCGAGCCACAGCACGAAGCCACCGGCCAGCGCATGCGCGCGCGGGATCGCGTCGCCCCAGGGGGTGACGCCCGCGACCTGCCGCGCGAAGGGGACGAAGCTGGTGCGCGCCGCCCAGTGCCGCCACGCATCGCCCATCAGCCGCGCCTTCTTCACATCCTGCCCCGCCGAACCGACGAGCGCGAGAAAGGCGATCGCCGCCGACAGCACGAGTTGCCCCGGCGCCGGCATGACGAGCGCATGGGCGAGCGCCCACAGTGCAAAGCCCCACATCATCGGGTGCCGGGTGATCGCGAAGACGCCGCGCGGCGCCTTCTGCGCGGCAAAGGCGGCGCCGGGCGCGGGCAGCGCCGGATTGCCGATCAGCGATCCCATGAACAGGATGCTCGCGAACAGCACGAGCAGCGACGCCAGCGCCCACAGCGGATCGTCGACGGCCCACAGCGGCGGTTCGGGCGGCATGCCGCGCCACGCCTGCACGACCATCGCCAGCGTCGCGAAGGCGACGACCGAATAGACGATCTGGAAACCGCGCGGGCCGAGCCGCCCGGCCAGCGGGTCGCGCAGCGGATGCGAGAGCAGGAGGTGCGAACCGACGAAGAGCACGCAGGTCGTGATCAACAGCGACATCGGTTCCACGGGGTCGGTCTCCCTCCTGCGCGCCCTGCCGGCGCTACGTCATCGATCGTAGGCCTTGGGCAGCGCCCCTTCCTGCGGCGTGGCATAGCGGTCGCGCAACCGGTCCTGCCGCGTCGTCAACGACTGGCGCTTGCCGTCGATCCAGATCGCCGTCGGGCGGCTGCCGAGTTCGAGCGGGTCACGGTCCCAGATCACCACGTCGCCGACCCGGCCGGGTTTCAGCGACCCGATGGCGCCGTCCATGCCGATCGCGCGCGCCGGGGCGCTGCTGATCGCGGCAAAGGCCTGGTCCCAGCTCAGCCCGCTGGCTCCCGGCTGGCGGGTGAGCGCCACCAGATTGCCGGCATATTGCGTCGTATACCCCATTTTGTGCGCATCGTCGTCGTCGAACACGCCGACCGACACGTCGATCCCCGCCGCCTTCAGCCGCCCGGCGTTCGACTGCGTCGCGCCCAGCCGCTCGAAGCTGTCGGGCAGGTCGCTGAGCGGCGACAGGATCACCGGCACCTTCGTGGCGGCGATCTGCGGCGCCACCAGCCATCCCTCGGTCGCGCCGACGAGGACGAGCTTCAGCGCCGGGAAATCGCTCTTGAGCCCCAGCACGTTCAATATGTCGGCGGCGCGGTCGACGCGCACGAACAGCGGCGTCGTGCCGTCGATCACCCGCACCAGCGCATCGGCATCGGCGCGCTGGATCATCGCGTCATTGCCCCATTCGGCGAGCGCCGCGGGATTGCGCGCATAGCTGCGCGCCGCGAGCAATTGTTCGCGGAACAGCAGGAAGGTCGCGGCTCGGCTGCCGCCCGCCTTTGCCGACCCATCCTCGCCGAAGGCGACGAACTGCAAGGCGCGGGGCCGCGTCACCATGGCCATGTCATCGCCCAGGTCGACGACGGCGCCCTGCCCCGCGAACAGGTTGCTGCTGCCGCTCGGCGCGACGATCGCGCGGGTGACGCCCGCGGCGCGGTTCACCGCGACCGGCGAGCCCATCGGGTTGAGCGCGGGCGCAATGTCGAGCCCGGCCGAAAAGCGCGTGCGCGCCGCGGCGCGGTCGTTGGTGCCCGGCACGGCATCGACCTCGACCAGCCCGACGCGGCTGAACGCCGCGACGATCCCCGGCGTCACATAGCGGCCGCCGGCGTCGACCGCCTCTACCCCTGCGGGAACGGCGACACCCGCGCCGGCCGCGACGACCTTGCCGGCGCGCACGACGACGGTGCCGCCCTCGATCGGCGCGCTGCCGTCGCCGACGACGAGCTTGGCGTTGGTGATCGCGACATCCTGCGCCGCGACGGGCGAAGCCGCCACGATGGCGACGGAAAGCAGAAGCGCGCGCATCATTTCACATCTCCCTCGCCCGGCTGGCCCAGCTCGAAATCGCTCACCGGCCGCCGCTTGGGGTCCATCGCGTCGTACAGCAGCGCCCCGTCGACCCACACTTTTTCGGGGCGGGTATAGACGCTGAACGGATTGCCGTTCCACAGCACGACATCGGCCATCTTGCCGGGTTTCAGGCTGCCCGTCTTCGCCTCGATGCCCAGCGCCTTCGCCGGGTTGTAGGACAGCCAGGTCCACGCCTGCTCGTCGCTGATCTCGATCCCCATGCGGCGCCCGGCGGCAAGGCCCTTCGCCGCTTCCTGGTTGAGCCGCTGGATCTGGTTCGCGTCGTCCGAATGGACGATCGTGCAGGTGCCGGCCTTGTATACGAGCGGAATATTCTCCGGCACGCTGTCATAGGCTTCCATCTTGAAGCCCCACCAGTCGGCCCACAGCGCGGCGCAGATTCCCTCGCGCTGCAGCAGGTCGGCGATCTTGTAGGCCTCGACCGCGTGGTGGAAGGCCGCGACCTTGTAGCCGAACTCGTGGCTCATATCGATGACCTGCGCCATCTCGTCGGCACGATAGCAGTGGTTCTGTACCCGGATCTCGCCCGACAGCACCCCCGCGAGCGTTTCCATCGCCAGGTCGCGGTCGACCGTCTTGCCGTCGTCCAGCTTCTTCTTGTACGCCGCCGCCTTGGCCCAGGTCTGGCGATCGACCGCCATATTGCCCATGCGGGTCGACGGCATCCGGCCCTTGGCGCCATAAACGCGCTTCGGATTCTCGCCGCACGCCATCTTCAGCCCATAGGGTGCGCCGGGGAATTTCATGCCCTGCACGGTCCGCGCGGGCACGTTCTTGAGCACGACCGAGCGTCCGCCGATCAGGTTGGCGCTGCCCGGCAGGATCTGGAGCGTCGTGACGCCGCCGTTGGTGAGCGCGCGGCCGAACCCCGGGTCCTGCGGCCAGACGCTGTGCTCGGCCCACACCTCGGGCGTCGTCGGGCTGGTCGCCTCGTTGCCGTCCGAATGCGCGGGAACGCTGGGCGAGGGATAGTCGCCAAGATGGCTGTGGATGTCGATGATGCCGGGGGTCAGATACTTGCCCGTTCCGTCATAGACCGCGATGTCGGCCGGAATCGGCAGGTCGGCGCCGCCGATCGCCTCGACCTTGCCGTTGGTCAGCAGCACCGTGCCGTTGTCGATCCGCCCGCCCTCGCCGTCGAAGATCGTGACATTGCGCACCGCGGTCGCCTGCCCCGGATAGGGCTTGTAGGTCGAAGGATAGGGGTCCTTGTCGAACTTGGCGGGTTTGTCCGCCGTCGCCGCCGGCTTGTCGTTCGCCGACTCCACCGTGCCGTTCGACGCCGCGCATCCCGCGAACGCCAGCGACACCGCAGCCAGCAGGCTGCCCCTTACGCCCCTTGTCATATTATGCTCCCGGATTGGTAACAGGATGGACGCCGGCGCCCTGCGGCTCGGCCAGTTCCTCGGCGCCGGCCAGTTCGCCTTCGCGATCGCGCAGCGTGTCGAGGTGCATCCATTTCTTCACGATCGGCGACAGCGCGAGGACGACGACGCTCGCGCCGATGGTGATCAGGCCGATCTCCCAATAGATGCCGAGCGTCGCTTCCTTGGTCATGTCGCCGCTTTCGCCGCCGGTCGCCTCGCCGATCTTGCCCGCGACGAAATTGCCCACCGCAGTCATGTAGAACCACGCCCCCATGATCAGCGACGCCATGAACGACGGCGCGAGCCGGTTCATCGCGCTCAGCCCCACCGGCGACAGGCAAAGCTCGCCCGTGGTGTGGAGAAGATAGAGCAGGAAGACGAAGATCACCGGGGTCGCGACTTCCGGCGCAACGCTGTTCGCGCCCCAGACGAAGACGAGGAAGCCCGCGCCGACCTGCGCCAGCGCCAGCGCGAACTTCGCGGGCGCCGAGGGCTCCAGCCCGCGCTTGCCGAGCCATTGCCACAGCCCGGCAAAGACCGGCGCGAACAGGATGATGTAGATCGGGTTGATCGACTGGAACACCGACGCGGGCACCCCGCCCGTATCGACATAGCGGTCGGTATAGAGGTTGAAGCTGCCGCCCGCCTGTTCGAACAGGCCCCAGAACAGCGGGTTGAGCGCGATCAGGAAGAGGATGGCGAAGATGCGTTCGCGCGGTTCCTTGTCGAGCTTGAACGCCTGGAACAGCACCCAGCCGAGCAGCGAGAAGCCCGATACGACGAGCAGCGTCTGAATGACGTCCTGATACTGGACGAGCGCCCACATCACCGCGACCGCGGCGAGGCCGACGCCATAGACGGTCCATTCGGTCTGGCGCGACAGCGGCGCGGACGCCTCGCCGGCGCCGAGCAGCACCTTCTTGCCGAGCACGAAGACGATCAGGCCGGCGATCATGCCGATGCCCGCGAGGCCGAAGCCATAGGACCAGCCGACCTTCTGCCCCAGATAGCCGACGAGGATCGTGCCGAGCGCGGCGCCGACGTTAATCCCCATATAGAAGATCGTGTAGGCCGCGTCGCGGCGCAGGTCGGTCAGGCGATAGAGCTGGCCGACCATCACCGAGATATTGGCCTTCAGGAAACCCGAGCCGACGATGATCAGCGCGAGCGCGAGCCAGAAGATGTTGATCGCGGAATCGGCCTGCTTCGTCGCGACGTCGGTGATGCCGTGGTCGCCTTCGAACGCCATGAAGAGATGGCCGAGCGCGAGCAGGACACCGCCGAACAGCACCGCCTTGCGCTGCCCCAGATAGCGGTCGGCGATATAGCCGCCGAGCACCGGGGTGATATAGACGAGCGCGGTATAGGCGCCATAGATCAGGTTCGACTTGCCGTCGGAGAACAACCAGTGCTGCGTCAGGTAGAAGATCAGCAGCGCGCGCATGCCATAGTAGGAGAAACGCTCCCACATCTCGGCGAAGAAGAGCATGTAGAGGCCCTTCGGGTGCCCGGCGAACTCGGGCTTTCTGCTGCCCGCGATGAGCGCGCCGATGCTCAGGAAGACGCCGAGGATGACCAGCGCGATGACCGCGATCCAGTCCCCCTCGTCCCACAAGGCCATGTCTTTCATGCGCGCGCGTCCCTTTTCCCTGTTTCGTATACCGCGGCCCCTCCGCCGCGCGAATGCGACAACCTAGCGCGAAAATTGCGTATGGAAAGAATCTAATTGCGCGCGTAACCAGTCCGGGCCGTGGCGCGCTCTTGCGAAAGCTTCGCAAAAAGCCCACATGCGCGGGCATGTTCAACGACACCTCCTCGCTGCTCGCCCATCTTTCGACACGCCGTTCGGGCAAGGCGCGCGACATGGTCGCGCCGGGTCCCGATGCCGCGCAACTGCGCGCGATCCTGTCGCTCGCCCTGCGCACGCCCGACCATGGCAAGCTCGCCCCGTGGCGCATCGTCACCGTGGCGGACAGCCAGCGCGATGCCTTTGCGGCGCTGCTGAAGCGGGCGTGGATCGACGAGCATCCGGGCGCCGAGGGGATGGACCTGTCCGCGCTCGACCAGTTCGCGCATCAGGCGCCAACGTTGCTGGTGCTGCTCTCCACGCCGGTCGCCGACAGCAAGATTCCGCGCTGGGAACAACAGATGTCGGCGGGCGCGGTCGGCATGAACCTGCTCCACGCGGCGCATGCCCATGGCTTCGTCGGAAGCTGGCTGACCGGCTGGGCGGCCTATTCCCCGCCGGTCGCGGCGGCGTTCGGCGCGCGCGAGGGCGATACGATCGTCGGCTATTTCTTCCTGGGCACGCCGGCCAGGCCGCTCGATGAACGGCCGCGACCGGAATATGGCGATGTCGTCCGCGACTGGGACATATAGTTTCGCCATCGAAAAGCATCGCGCAAGGATCGCAATTTGACTGTGATGCTGTCTTATGGCATTAAGTCGGCATGCTCGATCAATCGAAACCGGTCTACCAGCGGCTGCGCGATGTCATCGCCAACGCGATCCTCGACGGCACCTATCGCGATGGCGACATGCTGCCGTCGGTCCGCTCGCTCGCGGCGGAGGAAGGCGCCAATCCGCTGACCGTCGCCAAGGCCTATCAGACCTTTCAGGACGAGGGGCTGGTCACGGTGAAGCGCGGCGTCGGCATGTTCGTCGCCGAGGGGGCGACCGACCGGCTGCGCACCCTGATGCGCGAGGATTTCCTGACCAACATCTGGCCGCCGGTCGCGCAGCAGATTCGCCGCATCGGCCTCGACGCACGCGCGCTGCTCGACCTGACCGACGCCTGATTCGCCGGCTCGCCGGTCGCGGCGCGATGCTCAGCGCCCGATCTGGTCGGCCTTGTCGCGCAGGTCCTCCGCCGCCTGCCGGTCGCCCTGGCGTTTGAGCAGGTCGGCATAGATCAGCATGATATCGCCGTTCAGCGGCTGGAGCCGGTAGGCGAGCGCGATCAGCGGCAGCGCGCGGTCGTCGCGGTCCTTCGCGGCCCACGCGCGCGCCAGCTCGCGCAGGATCACGACGTCGCGATTGCCGATGCGCCGGCGGACGCGTTCGAAATGCGCGATCGCCTGGTCCCAATGCTCGAGGTCCATCGCAAGGTGCCCGGCCAGCCGGTCGGCGGCGATGCTCGACGGCTGGCTGTCGCGCAATGCGAGGATCGCGGCGCCCGACCCCGCGGGATCGTTCGCGCGGTATAGCGCATTGGCGAGGCGCAGCGTCGTCCGCTCGCTCGCGTCGAGGTCGCGCGCCTTGCGATAGGCTTCGATCGCCAGCTCATATTGCCCGCCCGCCATCGCGGCGTCGCCCAGCAGGATATGCGCGTCGGCGACCCCCCGATTCGCATCGCGGAGCGCCCGCGCGCGATTGATCGCCGCGCCGCCGCGCCCCCGTTCGATGTCCGCGCCGATGGCGGGGATCACCTTCGCCGGGTCGAGCGGCGCGGCGTCGGCGCGCATCGCGACGAGCCCATAGTCGTCGTCGACCGCAAAGGGCGCCGCATCGCCCCGCGTCAGCGCGGCCGCGCGCGCCATATAGCCCGCCGATGCCGCGCGCGCGCCCTGCTCTGCGGCGACGCGCGCCGCGAGCAGCAGCGACCAGCTGTCGGCATCGGCGCGCGCCACCAGCGGCGCCAGCGCCTCGCCGGCGCCGTCGGCATCACCATCGGCCCAGTTCGCCGCCGCCAGCATACGCCGCGCCGTCCCGTTGTCGGGCTGCGCCATCAGCAGGCGCTCGGCCCAGCTCGCCGCCACCGCCTCGCCGCCGAGCTGCAACTCGACGACCGCGCTGAGCAGCATGAAGCCGGGCTGATCGTCCATCTCGCCGCGCGTGCGCTGCAACAGGCTGCGCGCCAACTGGTAATCGTCGGCGCGCGCGGCCAGCACCGCCTGCAGATAATAGAGGCGCGGATCGCCCGGCGTGACCGCCGCGGCGCGGCGCAGCGCCGCGAGCATGTCGCGGTAGCGCCCGAGATCGCCGAAGGTCGCGGCCTGGTCGATCAGCGCCCCGGCATTGTCGGGGTCGATCGCCAGCGCCTTGTCGTACCAGGACAGCGCGGCGACCAGGCCCTGCTGCGTGCGCACCAGATTGGCCTTCAACGCCAGCGCCCCGCTGTTCTGCGGATCGAGTTCGATCGCATAGTCGACCGCGTCGCGCGCGCCGAGCGTGTCCGCATTGGCGTCGCGAAAGCGCGCGACGTCGACCCACAGCGCCGATTCGCGCGGCAGTTCGCGCACCGCGCGGTCGAAGGCATCGCGCGCCGCGCCCAGGTCGCCATTGTCGAGATGGACGTCGCCCGCCACCCACGCCGCCTCGCCGATCGCCTCGGGCGCGATCGGGCCGGCGTCGAGCGTCTGCAGCGCCCGCCGCCCGTCGCCCTGCATCGCATAGGCGCGCGCGAGCAGCGGGCGCAGCACCTCGGCATTGCCCCCCGCCGCGAGTGCGGCCTTGACCGCGGCTTCGGCGGCGACGCCGTCGTGCAGCGCGATCGCGACGCGCGCCAGTTCGGTCCGCGCGTCGAGCGCGGCGGGGTCATCGGCGATGGCATCGCGCAACTCAGCGCGGCGTTCCTCGAGCGTCGCGCGCGGGTCCTGCGGACGCGGACCCCCGCACCCCGCGAGCAGCGCCGCCCCGCACAGCGCGCCGATCCAGGCCCCCCGGACGCGCATTCACCCCTGCATCTGATATTGCTTGAGGAGGTCGTAGAGCGTCGGACGACTGATCCCGAGCAGCTTCGCCGCCAGCGAAATATTGCCTTCGCTCTGCGTCATCGCGCGGCGGATCGCGACCCGGTCCGCCGCCTCGCGCGCGCTGCGCAGGTTCAGATAGGCCTCCTCGCCCCCGTCGCCCGCCGCCGCCATGTCAAGGTCGTCGCGGGTGACGAGCTTGCCGTCGGCCATGATGACGGCGCGCTTGATCCGGTTTTCGAGCTCGCGGACATTGCCCGGCCACCGCCCCTCGTCGATCGCCTGCAGCGCGTCGGGCGCAAAGCCGCGGACGCCCGAGTTCATCGCCGGCGCATATTGGTGGAGGAAATGCCGCGCGAGCAGCACCGCGTCGCCCGGACGTTCGGCGAGCGCGGGAATCCGCACCACCATCTCGGCCAGCCGGTAATAGAGATCGTCGCGAAAGCTGCCCGCGGCGATCATCGCGTCGAGGTCGCGGTGCGTCGCGCAGACGATACGCGTGTCGACCGCGATCGGCTTGCGCCCGCCGATGCGCTCGATCGTCCGCTCCTGCAGAAAGCGCAGCAGCTTGACCTGCAACGGCAGCGGGATGTCGCCGACCTCGTCGAGAAACAGGGTGCCGCCGTGCGCCAGTTCGATCTTGCCCTCGGTCGTCTTGACGGCGCCGGTGAAGGCCCCCTTCTCATGCCCGAACAGCTCGCTTTCAAGCAGATTCTCGGGAATCGCGGCGCAGTTGATGGCGACGAAGGCGCCGTCGCGGCGCGGGCTCGCCTCGTGCAGGCCGCGCGCCAGCAACTCCTTGCCGGTGCCGCTCGCGCCGAGCAGCATGACCGAAACGTCGAGCCCGGCGACGCGCTCGATCGTGCGCGCGACCTTCAGCATCTCGGGCGCGCCGGTAATCATGCCGCCGAGGACGCGGTTGTCGTTCGCGCCCTCGCCCGCGAGCCGGGCATTCTCGGCCTCCAGATCGTGGACATGAAAGGCGCGGCGAACGATCAGGCCCAGTTCCTCTATGGCGATCGGCTTCTGATAGAAATCCCAGGCGCCGCTCGCAATCGCTGCCAGCGCGCTCGCGCGTTCGCCGTGCCCCGACACGACGATCACCTTCGTATCGGGTTTCATTTCGAGGATCGCTTTCAGCAGGCGAAACCCCTCGCGCGTGCCGTCTGCGTCGGGCGGCAGGCCCAGGTCGAGCGTGACCACCGCCGGCTCCTCGGCGCGCAGCAGGTCGATCGCGGCGTCATGATCGCCCGCGATCAGCACGCGATAATCGTCATAGGCCCATTTGAGCTGCGCCTGCAGGCCGGGATCGTCCTCGACCACCAGCAGCGCACGCGGCTCCCCCCCCCTGTCGCTCATCGCGTCGCCACCTTCGTCATCATCGTTCCGGTCGCTTCATCCGCCGCCGCGCCGCCGGCAAGCGGCAGCCACAGCGTGAACCGGCTTCCCTCTCCCGGCTCGCTCGAAACGTCGATCATGCCCCCCATCGCCTGCGCGATCTGCAATGCCTCGAACGCGCCGAGGCCGAAGCCGCCCTCCTTGGTCGATACGAAGGGCTTGAACAGTTCGTCGCGGATGAAGGCGCGGCTCATCCCCGCGCCGCGGTCGATCACGTCGATCCGCACCCGCCCCTGCTCGCTCGCCGCGACAAGCTGCACGGTGGCGCCCTTGGGCGAGGCGTCGAGCGCATTGGCGGCGAGCTGCTCGACGATCTGGGCGATCGCCGCGCCGTCGCCGCGCGCGGCGAGCCCGGCATCGCAGCCCACGAACAGGTCGCCGCGCGGCCGCAGCCCGGCCGCCACATCGGTCAGGATCGGCTCGACCAGCACGCGCTCGACGCTCGCCGCCCGCGCGCGCTCGCGCGGTGCCAGCCGGGTCAGAAGATCGCTGAGCCGCCCCGCGGAGATTGTCAGCGTCTCGACCATGTCGGCGCGGAACGCGGGCTTGTCGGCGTGGCGCTCGGCATTGCGCGCGAGCAGCGAAAGCTGGCTCGCCAGATTCTTGATGTCGTGCATGATGAAGGCGAAACGGCGGTTGAACTCGTCGAAGCGGCGCGCCTCGGAAAGCGCCTGCTGGCTCTGCGATTCGGCCAGGTAGCTCGCCGCCTGCTGCCCCGCGATCCGCAGCACGTCGAAATCCTCCCAGTCGAGCGCGCGCAGCGCGGGCGGGCGGTGCAGCACGGCGACCGCGATCATGCGCTGAAAATGCAGCAGCGGGACGACGACCCAGGCACGCGCATCGGCGATCAGCCAGTCGGGCATCGCCAGCGCCTCGGCATCGTCGGCGCGCCCGTGGCGCACCGCTTCGAGGTCGACGATATGCTGTGTTTCCTGCAACATGAAGGCGGTGCGCAGCGGCAGCCGTGCATCCTCGTCGATCGCGACGGGCCAGCCCCAATGCTCGGCGACGTGAAAGCCGCCCTGCGCGTCGGGCAGCATCAGCAGCGCCGCCGGGCTTCCCGTCAGTTCGGCCAGCGCCTTGGCCACGCGCCGATGCAGGCTGGTGCCCCCCTCCTCGACCTGCGCCAGCGTCGCGGTGAAGCGCATCCATTCGGACCGATAGTCGTAGCGATGCTCGAAGAAATGCTTGCTGATCGTGACCGACAGCCACGCGCGCGCGCGCGCCGATGCGAACAGCAGCCCGCCCGCGCCGAGCGCGACGAGCAGGAAAAGGCTTTGCGCAAGCTCGCCATAATCCCCGCCGACCAGCCGCGCCACGGCGCCCGCCAGCGCGATCAGGATCAGATAGGCGGCGCCGCCGACGAGCAGGACGGCGCGCATCGCGGCGGGCCGCGACAGCCGCATCCGCTCGCGCCCGATGTCCATCGCGGCGATGACGAAGGTGGGCAGGATCAGCAGCGCTACGGCCGGGACGAGCGCGATCAGCGTCGAGGCGCGCTGCCCGGTCAGCGTGCCGATCAACTGGATATTGAGCTCATAGGCCCACAGCATCGCGAAGCCCCCCGCGACGGCAAGGGTCGGCATCCGCATCCGGCCGCCGGCGTGGCGGGCGCCGCCGTCGATCAGCAGCAGCCCGCCCGACGCCACGACCATCGCGACGATCGTCAGCGTCGGCTTCAGCCACGCCGCCGCGGTGCCGCCGTCGTGGAGCCATGCGGCCGCGCCGCCCGCCAGCATCGCGAGACAGAGCGCCGCAAGCAGCCGCTGGATCAGGCGCAGCGCTTGCGAGGTCGGCGCCGCCGCGGTCCGAAACGTCCCGGCGAGCCAGCCAAGGATCGCCAGGTCGCGCAGCGCCTGTGCCGCGAGCGTCGGCGGCGACCCCGCGCCCGACAGATATAGCGCGGCGCACCAGAGCGCCATCGCCGCCGCCGCGATCGTCAGCCGCCCCGGCGCCGGCATCAGCACCGCCATGCGCGCGCGCGGACGCGTCAGCAGCCAGATCAGCGCGCCGACGAAGCCGAGCAGCGCCAGACCCGCCAGCAGGTCCGACAGGGCCGACAGCGCCCCCATGTCAGCGGGCCCCCTCCGGCCACAGCACGACGCGCACCGTCTGGAGCAGGATCAGCAGGTCGAGGAAGGGCGAATAATTCTTGGCATAGTAAAGGTCGTATTCGAGCTTCACCCGCGCATCCTCGACCGACGCGCCATAGGGATAATTGATCTGCGCCCAGCCGGTGAGCCCCGGCTTCACCATGTGCCGCTCGGCATAATAGGACAGCTCGCGTTCGAGTTCGGCGACGAAGCCCGGCCGTTCGGGGCGCGGGCCGACGATGCTCATCTCGCCCTTGAGCACGCACCAGAGCTGCGGCAGTTCGTCGATGCGCAGCTTGCGGATGACATGCCCGACGCGGGTGACGCGCGGGTCGTTCTCGCTCGCCCAGACCGCCTGCCCCGCCGCCTCGGCATCGGTGCGCATCGACCGGATCTTCCAGATCCGGTACGGCTCGCCGAACAGGCCGACGCGCGACTGGCCATAGAAGGCGGGTCCGCGGCTGTCGATCTTCACCGCGATCGCCGCGATCAGGATCAGCGGCAGGCCGACCACCAGCACCGCGATGCTAGCGATGATATCGAATATCCGCTTGCCGACGCGCGAGATTCGCTGCCCCGCCGAAAAACCGTCGGAAAAGATCAGCGCGCTGGGGTTGGTCGTCGCCAGATCGACGCGCCCCGTCTCGCGCTCGATGAAGCTCGCGATGTCGTTGACATGGACCCCCGCGGTCTTGACGCGCAGCAGGTCGGCAAGCGGCAGCGCGCCGCGCCGTTCCTCCATCGCCAGCACGACCTCTCCGGCGCCGAGCGCGACGACATGCTCCGACAGATTGTCGATCGCCTCGCGCGGCACCGCGTCCTTCACCTTGCGCTCGATGTCCGACATGGCGACGAAGCCGACGATCGCGATGCCGCTGCCGGGCGCATCGGCCAGCGCCTGCAGCCGCGCCGCGCGAGTGCCGGCGCCGAGCACCAGGATGCGCCGCTTGAAGGTCTCCGCGCCCGCCACCCGCGTCATGCCCAGGCGGATCAGGAACAGCGCCGCGATCGCCAGCGCCATCGCATACAGGCTGTTCACCCGCCACAGCGTCGCGGTCGGCAGCAGGAAGCCGACGACCGAGAGGAAGATGACCCCCAGCGAGATCGCCGCGAGCAGCCGCGCGGTCGCGAACCGCATCGATCGCAGCGCCTCCGACCCGTACATCCCGGTCGCCATCAGCGCGAGCGCGTTGGCGAGCGCGAAGGTCGTCAGCGGCAGCCACCGTCCGGCCAGCCTCCCGGCGTCAAAATCGGCGAAATGGGCATAGAGATGCCACGCCGCCTCCGCCGATCCCAGCAGCGCCAGGAACTCGATCAGCGCCAGCCAGACGACCGCATGCGGCACATAATGCTTGAACAGACGGAACATGGAGTGCGGCGAACCCTTTCGTCGCGCGATTCTAGCGGAGAGGCGTCAACTGTCGGTTAATTTTACACTTGTCGCCGGGCTATTCGGGGATGACCGCCGATGCGTCAAACGATAGACCGCAGCGATGATCGCGCGCCCATCCTTCGCCGCCGCACCATTGGGCCTGCTCGCCCACGTACCGAACGAACTGCGCGGCCGCCATTGTCACGACACGGCCTATGTCGCGATCGTCCTCGAAGGCGGCTATCAGGAAGCCGGCGACGAGGGTCGTTTCGACGTGGGGCCGGGCGACGCGCTGATCCACCATGACTTCGAATCGCATCTGGACCGGGTCGAGGCGCGAGGCGCGCGCGTGCTGATCCTCGACCTGCCGCCCACGCTCGCTGGCGCGCCGCACGTCCGCGGACGGGTGCGCGATCCCGATGCACTGGTTCGTTTCGCGAGCCGCGACGCCGCGGCGGCAGCGGCACTGCTCGTCGAGGATTTCACCGCCCTGCCGGCGGCCGCGCGCGACTGGCCCGACCTGCTCGCTCGCGACCTGCGGGCACTCACCCCTTTTGCACTCGCCGATTGGGCGGAGATGCACGGCGTGCGGGCCGAAACGCTGAGCCGGGGGTTCCGCGTCGCCTATGGCTGCACGCCCAAGGCCTATCGCGCCGACGTCCGCGCCCGCGCGGCGCTCGCCGCCGCCCGGGCGAGCGGCGAATCCTTCGCCGCCATCGCGCACCGGCTGCATTTCACCGATCAGGCGCACATGACCAGGGCCGTTGCGCGCATCAGCGGCGTCACGCCCGGCCGGTGGCGCGCGCGTCAACTGATTACAATACAGCGCTGACCGGGGCGGCTAGAACGATCTCCGACGCTTTTTTCTCCCGGAGATTTCCATGCTCGATCGCCGCACGCTCATCGCCACGCTCGCCGCCGCCTCCGCGCTCGGCGCCGCGCGTTCCCCCGCCCGCGCGATGCTCGCCGATCCGGCGCAAAGCGAGGGCGAGCGGCTGAACGCCCTCTACGAGCGCCTGTTCGACATGCTGGTCGAGAACGACCCCGAGTTCGCCACCGCGCTGGGGCTCGACAAGGGCGCGCACGCCGCGGCCAAGTCGCGCCTCGCCGACCGTTCGCCCGCCGGGATCGAGCGCAGCCACGACCTCTATCGCTTCGGCCTCGCCGCGCTCGAGAAGATCGACGCGGCGAAGCTGTCGGGGATGGACCTCGTCAATTACGAGACCTTCCGTGGACCGTGGGACCATTATGTGAAGGCCTATGACAGTTTCACCTATGGCCTGCACAGCTGGCCGGAGCCGCACCCGGTCACCCAGCTCAGCGGCACCTACCGCTCGATCCCCGACTTCCTCGTCAACCAGCACAGCATCGCCGACACGGCCGATGCCGAGGCCTATCTGGCGCGTTGCGAGGATTTCGCGGTCCAGCTCGACAACGAGACGAACCGGATGAAGACCGACCATGCGGCGGGGATCATTCCGCCCGATTTCGTCATCGACCGCACCCTCGGCCTCTACGAAAAGATCATGGCGCCCGCCGCGGAGGCCAACGGCCTCACCGCCAATCTCAAGGCCAG
Organism: Sphingopyxis sp. 550B; assembly: GCF_057401805.1. Lineage (NCBI taxonomy): Bacteria > Pseudomonadati > Pseudomonadota > Alphaproteobacteria > Sphingomonadales > Sphingopyxidaceae > Sphingopyxis > Sphingopyxis sp. 550B. The sequence continues at coordinate 3,327,829 of NZ_CM171610.1, forward strand.
GACCGACGCAAAACATATCCCCGGCGACTTGGCACGCCGCTGCGCCGCGATCGTCGCAGGCAAAATCTATCCGGCGATGCGCCGCCAGGCGGCCGAACTGGCGCGCGTCCGTCCCAAGGCGACCCACGACGCGGGCGTCTGGCGGCTGCCAAAGGGCGACGCATATTACGCCTATGCGCTGAACTTCGCGACGACGACCGAAATGTCGGCCGAAGCCATCCACCAGCTCGGGCTCGAACGCATGACCGAACTGACCGCGCGCGCCGACGCGATCTTCCGCGAACAGGGCATGACCGGTGGAACGGTCGCCGAGCGGCTGCGCGCGCTCGGCGAGGACAAGCGCTTCATCTATCCGAACACCGACGCCGGCAAGACGGAACTGATCGCCAAGCTCAACGAACAGATCGAGGAGATGCAGCGCCGCCTGCCCGAGATGTTCGGCCGCCTGCCCAAGGCGAAGGTCGAGATCCGTCGCGTCCCGGCGGAGATCGAGGACGGCGCCGCCGGCGGCTATTACCAGATTCCGGCGCTCGATGGCTCGCGCCCCGGCGCCTATTACATCAACCAGCGCGATACCGCGGAGAATCCATCATGGACGCTGCCGACGCTGACCTATCACGAAGCGACGCCAGGCCATCATCACCAGATCGCGCTGGCGCAGGAAGCGACGGGTATCCCACGCCTGCGCCGCCTGCCCGTCTATTCGGTCTATACCGAGGGCTGGGGTCTCTACGCCGAGCAGCTTGCCGACGAAATGGGGGTCTATGACGGCGACCTCTTCGGCCGTCTCGGTTACCTGCAATCCTATATGTTCCGCGCCGCGCGGCTCGTCGTCGACACCGGCCTGCACCACTATCGCTGGAGCCGCGAGAAGGCGATCTCCTATATGAACGAGGCGCTCGGCACGCCCGAACCCTCGAACGTCACCGAAGTCGAACGCTATTGCGTGTGGCCCGGTCAGGCGACGAGCTACATGGTCGGACAGACGCGCTGGGTCGCAACGCGCGAAAGGGCGCGCGCGGCGCTGGGCGACAAGTTCGACATCCGCGCCTTCCACGACACCGCGCTGGCGGCGGGCGCGATGCCGATCGACGTCCTCGGATCGATGATCGACCGCTGGGTGGCGGCGCAAAAGGCCTGAAGAACCGCACGGTCTCAGCCGTTCGTGTCTATCGGTTCGTGACCTGTGGGGATTCGGGGTTTGGCGTGCTGCCACATCCTTCGTCATGCTGAATTCGTTTCAGCATCCATGGCCGGACGCTGCCCTTTGCGCCGCTTTTTAGGTGAGCGCAGACCATGGGTCCCCGGATCGGGTCGGGGCAGGCTCTGAAACAGGTGGCATATATTACCCTTCAGGCAAGTCAGGCGCCGTTCCCCGGCGAAAGCCGGGGTCCAGATGGCACAGCGCTACCTCGCATGGACCCCGGCTTTCGCCGGGGACGGTGACTTGTCGAAAAAGGGTCATTGCCAGACAAGGTCAGGGAGACGGAAAAGAGAAACCGTGCATAAACCTGCAACACCCCTATCCGTTCGGGACGATGGGTCAGATTTTAAGACTCGATGCTCTAATCCCCCGCGAAATCGAAGGCGCTGACACCGCGCTCGCCCTCTCTGAATCGCAGCGGACGGCCGAGCGGCGGCATCGAGCGCTGGACGCAGCCGCTGCGCGTGCAGCGGCGGCAGCCGAGGCCGATCGGGGTCGCGGGACTGCGCATCAGGTCGATGCCGCGCGCGGCGGCCAGCGGCGCGGCGACCTTGGCGTCGACCCCGATGCACACCGCGAAGCGCGCGGGCGTGCCCCCTCCCGTCGCGCCGGGCGCCGCGACCGAGCGGCTCTGCGTGAACCAGCGCGACCCGTCCTCCAGCTCGACAAGGTCGGCGATCACCTCGCCGGCGCGCGCGAAGGCTTCGTGGACGCCCCACAGCGGACAGCGCGCATCGCCGTCGACGAGCAGCGACTGGCTGGCGCCCGCATAGCGTTTCGACCCCTGCCCCGCGCGGTCGATGCGGAGCATGAAGAAGGGCAGCCCGCGTGCGCCGACGCGCTGTAATGTCGTCAGCCGATGTGCGACCTGCTCGAACCCGGCGCCGAAACGCCGCTGGAGCAGCAGCAGGTCGTAACCCGTCGCGTCGCAGGCGCGCAGGAAGCGGCCATAGGGCATCATCAGCGCCGCCGCGAAATATTGGATCAGGTGCCGCTCGAACAGGCGCGCGGCGGCGGGCTCGGCGAATTCGGCGCCTGCGACGAGGGCGGAAATCTCGTCCTTCGCCTCCATCTGCGCCAGCGTCGCCGCGGCCTGAAATGTGCGCGAGGCGGGGCGCAGCAGTTCGTTCAGCATCAACTGCCGCGCATGCCAGTCGAGCCAGCGCAGCCGGTCGGGCATGACGTCGGCGGGCAGGATGCGGATGCCAAGCTGGTGCCGCGTGCGCAGCCGCTCGGCGATGGTGCCATAGAGGTCGCCGCCCGCGAGCCGCAGTTCGTCGGCCAGTTCCTCGGCGCGCGCATCGAGATCGGGAAAATGGTTGCGCCATTTCTCGATCGCGCGGCGCACCGCATCGACCTCGGGCGCTTCGGCGGCGGCGGGAGCGGTCGCATCGCCCGCCGCGTCGAACAGCCGGATGAAGGCCGTCGCGGTCGCCGGCGCGCTCTCCAGCCATTCCTCGACCTCGCGCGACCCGATGTCGAGATCGGCGAAGCGCGGGTCGGCCAGACGGCGGCGCAGCGCGGCGAGCCCGCCCGGCACCGTCTCTGCCCCCAATTTCGCCGCGTCGAAGCCGAAACGCTCGGCCAGTCGGACAATCACCGTGGCGCTCAGCGGACGCTGGCCGTGCTCGATCAGATTCAGGTAGCTCGGCGAGATGCCCAGCGCCTCGGCCATCGCCGCCTGCGTCAACCCGGCATCGCGCCGCAACTTGCGCACCGCCGGTCCCGCGAATACCCGCCGCTCCGCCATTCTGTAACTTTCTTTACTAATTTACATGCTATAATGCACTTCATCCGCTTTATTCACAAGAAATATTCACAAAGCTTTTCCAATCCGGGCGGCGGGTCGGCACAAGGGCGGCATATTCATCGCCCACCGGGGCGCAGCCGAGGACAGTGAAGATGAGCTATACCGAAGACATGGCGCAGGCCGGCCGCCTCATCCGCGATCAGGACGGCCGCTGGGATGCGATCGGCGCCGAAAGCGTCGCCCGCATGCGCGCCCAGAACAAGTTCCGCAACGGCCTCGACATCGCCCGCTACACCGCGCGGATCATGCGCGCCGACATGGCGGCCTATGACGCCGATCCAGCCAACTACACCCAGTCGCTCGGCTGCTGGCACGGCTTCATCGCGCAGCAGAAGATGATCGCAATCAAGAAGCATTTCGGCACCGTCAAGGGCCGCTACATCTATCTGTCGGGCTGGATGGTCGCCGCGCTGCGCAGCGAGTTCGGTCCGCTGCCCGACCAGTCGATGCATGAAAAGACCAGCGTTCCGGCGCTGATCGAGGAAATCTACACCTTCCTGCGGCAGGCCGACGCCCGCGAACTGGGCGGCCTGTTCCGCGAGCTCGACGCGGCGCGCGAAGCCGGCGACGAGGTCAAGGCAAAGCAGATCCAGCACGCGATCGACAACCATGAAACGCATGTCGTGCCGATCATCGCCGACATCGACGCGGGCTTCGGCAACGCCGAGGCGACTTATCTGCTCGCCAAGAAGATGATCGAGGCCGGTGCCTGTGCGCTGCAGATCGAGAATCAGGTGTCGGACGAAAAGCAGTGCGGCCACCAGGACGGCAAGGTCACCGTGCCGCACGAGGATTTCCTGCAGAAGATCCGCGCGCTGCGCTATGCCTTCATGGAGCTGGGGGTCGACGACGGCGTGATCGTCGCGCGCACCGACAGCCTGGGCGCCGGGCTGACCAAGCAGATCGCTTTCACCCGCGAACCGGGCGACCTCGGCGATCAGTACAACGCCTTCCTCGATTGCGAGGAAGTGACGGGCGCGGGCAATCCGGGCGACGTGCTGATCAACCGCGACGGCAAGCTGCTGCGCCCAAAGCGCCTGCCCTCGAACCTCTATCAGTTCCGCCCCGGAACCGGCGAGGATCGCTGCGTTCTCGACTGCATCACCGCCCTGCAGAACGGCGCCGACCTGATCTGGATCGAGACCGAAAAGCCGCACATCGAACAGATCGCCGGCATGGTCGACCGTATCCGCGAGGCGGTTCCCAATGCGAAGCTCGCCTATAACAACTCGCCGAGCTTCAACTGGACGCTGAATTTCCGCCAGCAGGTGTTCGACGCGTGGCAGACGGACGGCAAGGATGTCGGTGCCTATGACCGGGCGAAGCTGATGAGCGTCGATTACGACGGCACCGAGCTGGCGGTCGAGGCCGACAACCGCATCCGCAGCTTCCAGCGCGACGCCGCGAAGCGGGCCGGCATCTTCCACCATCTGATCACCCTGCCGACCTATCACACCGCCGCGCTGTCGACCGACAATCTGGCGAAGGAATATTTCGGCGAGGAAGCGATGCTGGGCTATGTCAAGAACGTCCAGCGTCAGGAAATCCGCCAGGGCATCGCCTGCGTGAAGCACCAGAACATGGCCGGCAGCGACATCGGCGACGATCACAAGGATTATTTCGCCGGCGAAGCCGCGCTGAAGGCGGGCGGCAAGGACAATACGATGAACCAGTTCGCCGCCTGACGATCGAGCTAGAGCATTTTCCAGTCAGGTGGAATCGCCTGACGATTCAGAAAATGCGGAAAAACAAGAATCTAGAGCGGCCGATCCGATGCAATCGGATCGATAACCGCTCTAGGCGCGGGGGTTTTCGTTGCCCCCCGCGCCACCCTTCTCGGCGCGGGGTGCCTTGCACAAACGCCCCGCGCCTCCCGAGCTTTCCTGGGGAGGAAAGCCTGCCCGCCGGAAGTCGTTCGACCTCCGGCGGGCATTTTTATGCGATACGCGATTGTTTTCTCCGTGCGCGCCCGCTCCCGGCGCTACGCGGCTATGGCGAGCTTCGCGCCGCCTTGCGGGTCGCCAGATGGCGCATCCAGCGTTGTCGCGCCCATTCGTTGACCAGCCGGTCGGCGCGAGCCTTGTCCGCACCGGCAAGATCGCCGTAGCGCGCACGCCGACCGCTGTCGGAAAACCACATTTCCTCGGTTCCGAGCGCGAGCGTCGTGAAGACGCCGCCCGGTTCGACGATACCGATCGCGGCGGGCGTATCGACCGCTCCGATGTGCAGGAAAACCGGAGCGTCGTTGTCGGGCGCGGGCGCACCGCCCAGTGCCTGGAGCAGGATCGACCGCATGTCGCTGAGGCCGAGCGGCCGGTCGCTGGAGAGGCCCGGCACGTTCAGTACGAACGGGATATGGGTTTGCGCGGGCTCGATCACGTGGCCATGTCCCAGGAATCCGTTTTCGAACAATGCCTCGCCATGATCGCCGGTGACCATCAGCACGGTGTCGTCCCACGTCCCCAGCGCCTTCAGGCGAGCCACGACCGCGCCGATCTGCGAATCCGCATAGGCGACGGCGTTCCAGTAGGTCTGCTGGACGCGGCGGGCGTTGGCCGCGGAAATGTCGCCGCGCGGCAGTGGGTCGACACCCAGCATGTCGGGCATGCCCGGATGATGATAGGGGAAATGCGGCGACTGGAAATTGAAATAGACGAAGGTCGGCTGCGCCCACGGTCCCGGATCGCCCATCCGCCGATCGAATTCGGCCAGTATCTTCGTCTCGTCGACGAGCAGCGAGCCCTTGGCGGCGAAGCCGAAGGCGCGTTCGTGCGCCAGCGTTTCGGCGTCGACGAATATGTCGGCCGCCTTGCGCATCCCGACCACCGCCGAAATATCGCCGAAGCTTTCGGGCTGGCCCGAAAAGACGCCGATGCGATAGCCATTGGCCTTGAGGTCGGAGAATAAGGAGGGGTCTCCCGCCCGCGGATCGAGCGCGCCCGAAAACAGGCTCTTGAGCGAAGCCGTCGTGAAGCCGACGTGGCTGTAGGCGTGCGGAAAGCGGCTTCCCGCGCGCGCCAGCGCCGCGAGGTTCGGCGCCACCGGCCGCCCGTTCACCCGTTGCGTCAGCGCGTCCGCGCGCGTGCTTTCGAGCACGATGACGACAAGATGCTTCCGCTTCGCCGGCAGCTTCGGCGCGGGCGTCGCCGGATCGGCGCCGGTAAAGACGAAATCGCCGCCAAAGCCGTCTTCGTCGATCCCGTTCCCCGGAATGTCGAGCGCCAGCGGATGGCGCGACGCGTCGAAGGGATGCCGGTCGATCTGCGCCGAATACCAGCTATACCCGTCGCGGTCGAAATCGGTCAGCTGTTCGAGTAGCCGGTTGACCAGCCCATAGGCGGTCATCCGGCGCAGGCCGTCGCGCGCGTCGGGCACCCCGTTGGCCTGCGCGGCGATCGCCGGCATCGCGACCGCCAGCGCCAGCACCGCCCAGCGCAGCGGCGAGCGCCCCGCCGGCAGCAGGGTCCGATTGCCGCGACGGCGCAGGCGGACCAAGACGATGCCATAGAGGATCAGCGCGCCGCCGAGACCGATCAGCATCAGCGCGCCTTCGTTCAATACGAACAGGAAAGCGTCGAACAGGCTTCCCCCGCCCAGATTGCGGATCAACTGGAAACTGACCGCATCGCTGAAATAGGACAAAAGCTCGAACTTGGCGGTCAGCGCGGCGAGAAAGCCGGCGACGCCGAAAAACAGCAGGTTGAACCGGAAGATCAGCGGGTCGTATTCGCGTCCGTGCAGCCGGCGCAGCAACAGGAAGAACAGACCGAAAAGCAGCGCATGCGCACCGACGGCGCCGAGCAGGAACAGGACGGTCTCGGCCGGCGTATCCAGCGTTTGCGACTGGCCGAAGCCGCCGCCGAACAGCGCGAACTTGCGTTCGACGAGCGCCATTTCGATCAACAATGTCGCGACGGCCGCAAGCAGCAACGTCAGCAGGTCCCCCTGCCCCTTCCTGGTCATCGGATTGTCATAAATATGGCCTTGCTAATATGGTGTTAAGCCAATCCGAACGGCATTCGTCCGCAACTGCGGGCGACCGGGCGGACGAGCGATCAAGCGATGCTTGCCAGGTCCGCCGCGGCGGGTGTATGGTGCACCGCACAACGAAACCACCTCTCCCTGGGCCGATGAACGATACACGACTGAAAATGATGGAAGCGATCGCACGGCGACGCATCGTGTCCACGCGCTACAATGGCGACGCCATGACCCTTGCCCCGCACCAGATGTTCGAGCGGCACGGGGCGCTGTTCGTCAGCGCGCTGAATCTCAACAAGAACTGGCGGTCGGACGAGGAAAAGCGCCTCGGTCAGTTCAAGCTCGACGGGCTTGGCGAGACCGAGGTCACCGACGAGGCGTTCGAGCCGCTCCCGATGTTCCAGCCCGCCGCGCCGAGCGACAAGGACACGCTTCTCCTCGCCGTATGAGCGGCGGGCCGCGACAGCCGGCCCGTCACCGCACGGCCGAGTCGGACGGGCGACTGATGACGAGCGACCACAGCACGCCCCCGGCGATCAGCGCGACGGTGACTCCCAGGCTCGCCAGCGGCGGGAATTTCGCGCTGCCGAGCAGGAAATCGGCCACGAATATCTTCGACCCGATGAAGACGAGCACCAGCGCCAGCGCATATTTCAGATAGTGGAATCGATGCACCATCGCCGCGAGCGCGAAATAGAGCGCGCGCAGGCCGAGGATCGCCATGATGTTCGAGGTATAGACGATGAAGGTGTCGGTCGTGATCGCGAAGATCGCGGGCACGCTGTCGACCGCGAACACCAGATCGGCGAGGTTGATGACGACGAGCGCAAGGAACAGCGGCGTCGCCGCCAGCACGACCTTCCCCGTCTTGGCGTCGGGCACGCGCACGAAGAATTTCTCGCCATGCAGGTCCGCGGTGATCGGCATGCGGCGCGACAGCCAGCGCACGACGGGATTGCCCGCGACGTCCATCGGCTTGTCGCTCGCGAACAGCATCCTGATACCGGTGAAGATCAGGAAGGCGGCAAAGACGTAGAGCAGCCAGCCATATTCGGCGACCAGCGCCGCACCGCCCGCGATCATCAGGCCGCGCAGCACGATCACCGCGATGATTCCCCACAATAGCGCGCGATATTGATAGCGCGCCGGAATCGCGAAGGTCGCGAAGATCAGCGAGATGACGAAGATATTGTCGATCGACAGCGCTTTTTCGATGAAGAAGCCGGTATAATATTGAAGGCCCGCATCGCCGCCCTTCTCGACCCAGATCCAGGCGCCGAACGCGAGCGCGATGCCGATGTAGAGCGCGGAGAGCTTCAGGCTTTCCGCGATGCCCATCTCCTTGTTCTCCTTGTGCAACACGCCAAGGTCGAAGGCCGTGAGGGCGATGACGAGGCCGAGAAAGGCCAGCCAGAACCAGGCCGGGGTTCCCAGCCAGTCGGTGAAGAGAAATTCCATGATGACGATCCCTGGACAGGCGAAACGCGCCGCCGAAAGCAGCGCGCTTCGCCTTCATTGCCGGATTCAGCGGGCGCGAACGGGGCGCCGCATCAGTGATGCGAGGCGGTCCTTGACCGCCAGCTTCAGCTTCTTGAGCCGCAGCACGCGGAACGGGTCGCCGCCGCGGCGGCGCGCCTCGCGCCGGACCGCTTCGTCGAGCCGCCGATGCAACGCGGTCAAGTGAAAGATATGGGGATTCACAGACATATGGCCTCCTGATTGAGCGAACTCAAAACAGGCGACGCCGATGCCGGGACCTGGATCAGGGGGGAGAATTGGCCGCCGTGCATCGGTGTCACCCGATGCGGTCCGACATCACGTGGCGGGATGTTGATCCCGCCGACGCCAGAGGGGCCCGGCCCGCATTCCCGTTACATAGGAACGGCGGTCGGGCTTTTCAATCCCGGCTGCCGGGTTTGTTTCTTTCGGGGCGAAATCCCTGTTCCCGTCGCTCGTAATGACGAGCCCTTCCAAGGCCAACGAGGGTTCATCGAGGGTTGATAACGGCGGCCGCGAAACATGACGGCATATTATCCTTCAGGCAAACGAGCTGTTCCCCGGCGAAAGCCGGGGTCCATGCGAAGCAGCGCTGTGCCGTCTGGACCCCGGCTTTCGCCGGGGAACAGTTCCTTGTCGAAAAGGGATAATTGCCAATGCCAAATATGTTCAACCCTTCGGCATCAGCTTCATCGCCATCGACGCCAGCGCCTCGGTCGCGGTGGAGATGACCGCGGGAGCATCGGGTGCCCAGAAAGGAGAATGGAGGCTCGGCAGCGTCCGGCCTTCCTTCTTCGCGGCGTCATATTCGGCCTGCGGAACGCCGCCGACCCACAGGATCAGGCTCTTGATCGACTTGTCCTCGCGGCCATAGCGGCTGAAATCCTCCCCGCCCATCACCGGCGGCATCTGCACGACGCGCTGGTCGCCGAAGCGGGTCTTCAGGAAGGCCGCCATCTCTTCGGTGAACTCGGGGGTGTTGAAGACCGACGGCGTATATTCGTCCTTTGCGACGCTGATCGTCGGCATCCTGTCTTCCGGCATGCCCGCCGCGATCGCTTCGCCCTTCGCGATGCGCGCGATGCCGTCGAGCAGTTGCGTGCGCACCTCGTCGGTATAGCTGCGCACGGTCAGTTGCAGCTTCGCCTCGTCGGGGATGATATTGTGCTTGGCGCCGGCGTGGAAGCTGCCGACGGTGACGACGCCGCTGTCGAGCGGGCTGATCTCGCGCGCGACGAGCGTCTGGAGCGCGGTGACGATGCGGCTGGCGAGCACGATCGGATCCTTGGTCGCCTGCGGATAGGCGCCATGACCGCCGAGCCCCTTCACCGTGACGTCGACGCTGTCGACATTGGCGAGCGCATAGCCCGGCGTATAGCCGATCATGCCCGCGGGAAACTGCGCCGCGTCGTGAAAGGCGATCGCATATTCGGGCTTGGGAAAACGGGTGTAGAGGCCGTCCGCCAGCATCATTCGCGCACCCGCGCCGCGCTCCTCGGCGGGCTGGCCGATCATCACCAGCGTCCCCGACCACTGCCTCTTGTTCGCCGCCATCAGCCGCGCGACGCCGATCCATGCGGTCATGTGCGTGTCGTGGCCGCAGGCGTGCATGACGCCGGTCTCGACGCCTTCCTTGGTCGTCACGCGCACCGTCGACGCGCCGGGAAGGCCGGTCTGCTCGGTGACGGGAAGCCCGTCCATGTCGGCGCGGACCAGCACCACCGGGCCGGGGCCGTTCTTCATCACCGCGACGATGCCCGTCCCGCCGACCTTCTCGGTCACCGTGAAGCCCAGCTTGCGCGCCTCGGCGGCCAGGATGCCCGCCGAGCGGACCTCCATGAAGCTGAGTTCGGGATGCGCGTGCAAATCCTTGTAGATGTCCATCAGCGAGGGCATCTGCTTCTGCACCTGGTCGCCCAGCGACTGCGCCGCCACCGGCGCCGCCAGCCCGAGCGCGAGCGCCGCGGCGCCCAGTCCCAAAATCCGCCCGCTGATCTTCATTATTGCTCCCCTGTTTTCAAATCATCCGTTTGCCGGCACCAGCTCGATCACGTCGAGCAGCGATTCATAGGCGGGCGCCGGCAGCACCAGCCGCCAGCGATTGTCGGCGATCCGTTCGATCAGCCCCGCCATGTCGCGCATCCGGTCGCTGCCGTAATTGACCGGGATCTTCTCGTCCCCCAGCACCAGCGTGCCGAGGAATATCTGGCGCTTGAGATTGTCGGGAAAGATCAGGCCGACCGGCCGCTGCGACCCCGTCAGCTTGGTCAGGCTGGCGAGTTCCTGCTCGTCCGACACGCGGCAGCGGAACCAGTCATAGGCGATGAAGCCAATCGCACCGCGTCCCTGCGTGCCCAGCTTGATCGTGCGGCAGCGATACTCGCCCGCGGGCAGGTGCGGATTGGGCAGCGCCGCCGTCGGTTGCAGCAACACGCCTTCGCGTTCGACGTCGGCGCCATAGCCCTTTGCCCGCGCGTCGGCGAGCGCCGCGGTCCAGCTCGAATACCAGCCGCGGATGCGCGCCTTGTCCTGGTCGGTCGCGGTGGCGCGCCAGGTGCCCGCGGCCTCCGCCGGCGCGGCGTCGGCCGCCGAGGGCGGCATCGCCGGCACGGTCCGGCATCCGGCGAGCCCCAGCCCCGCCGCGCATGTCAAATATAGAAAGGTGCGACCCCACATCGTCCGTCTCTCCTGGTCCGGTTCGCCGTTAACCTTAGGAGCGGATGACGCAATGCTCAAGGACGCAGCGCGCCGCAGGCAGGATCGCGCAACGTCAGGCGGCGGTCCAGCCGCCGTCGACGCTCAGGTTCGCCCCGGTGATGTTCGCCGCCTCGTCGCGGGTCAGGAAGGCGGCAAGCGCCGCGACCTGCTCGACCGTCACGAACTGCTTGGTCGGCTGCCCCGCGAGCAGAACGTCGTTGATCACCTGTTCGCGCGTCATGCTCCGCGCCTTCATCGTGTCGGGAATCTGATTCTCGACCAGCGGCGTCCAGACATAGCCCGGGCTGATGCAATTGGCGGTGATCCCCGCGTCGGCGACCTCGAGCGCGACCGTCTTGGTCAGCCCGGCGAGCCCGTGCTTCGCGGCGACATAGGCCGATTTGAACGGCGAGGCGACGAGCGAATGCGCCGAGGCGGTGCCGATGATGCGGCCCCATCCCTTCTTGCGCATCCCCGGCACGGCGTGGCGGATGGTGTGGAAGGCCGACGACAGGTTGAGCGCGAGGATCAGGTCCCATTTCTCGACCGGGAAATCCTCGACCGGCGACACGAACTGAGTGCCGGCATTGTTCACGAGGATGTCGACCCCGCCCATGTCGCTGTCGGCGCGCTCGAACATTTCCGCGATCGCGTCGGGCTTGGTGAGGTCGGCGCCGTCATAGGCCGCCTTGCCGCCGTTCAGCGCGGCGAGCGCCGCGCGCTCGGCCTCGATCGCGCCCTCGTCGCCGAATCCGTTGATGATGATGTCCGCGCCCGCCGCGGCAAGCGCCTTGGCGATGCCGAGTCCGATGCCGGAGGTCGAGCCGGTGACGAGGGCGGTCTTGCCTTTGAGATGCATGGGATCAATCCTTTTTCTCGCGAGGGGATGGGGAAACGGCATGGGCCGATTTGGGCTGCAGGCCGCCCGCCTCGATGGCGAAACTGTCCGACCGCCCTTCGGCGATGCTTTTGGCGAGCAGGTGTCCGTCCTTCAGCGACGCCTCGACCGCTGCGCGGCCCAGCGCCCAGTTGGCGTCCATCGTCGCGCGCGAGAATTCGAAGTCGCGCGCGCCGGTCTGCCATGCCGGCGGCTGGTGGATGAGCTGAACGACGTTCAGCGCCTTGCAGTCGACCATGCGCTCGACCGCCTTCACCTCGGGCAGCGCGCGCATCTCCCCGGGCAATTTGTCGAGCATCCGGGCGATCAGCCGATGTTCCTTGCGCCGCCGGACCAGCCCGTCCGAAATGCGGCGGGTGCGACTGGAAAAGCGGATATCCTTCTCGCGCGACCAGGCTTCCTCCAGATCGTGCGGGCGCGGGCCGCGCGCCGGGAACAGGTCGACCTGGAACACCAGCATCGCCTCGTCCGCGCTTTCGACGACATGTTCGAGCGGGGTGTTCGAAACGAGCCCGCCGTCCCAATACCAGGTGCCGTCGATCTCGACCGGCGGCAGGCCCGGCGGCAGCGCGCCCGACGCGAGGATATGGCGCGCGTCGATGCGGTCGGTGCGCGTGTCGAAATAGCGGAAATTGCCCGTTTCCACCGCGACCGCGCCGACCGACAGGCGCACCTTGCCGTCGTTGACGCGGTCCCAGTCGACGAGGCGGTCGAGCGTCTCGACCAGCGGCGCCGTGTCGTAGAAGCTGATCGCGGCGGGCGTCTGCGGCGCGGCGAACATCGGCGGCGGGATACGCGGCGTGAAGAAGCCCGGAACGCCGAAAGCCGCAACCTGCCCGGCCGCCGCCCAATGCGCCCATTCGCGCGCCAGATCATTGTCGGCCACCGGCAGGACGGGCAGCGCCGACGACACGCCTTCCCAGAACTCCCGCATCTTCCCGACCGCCGCGTCGCGTGGATTGCCGGCGATGATCGCGGCGTTGATCGCGCCGATCGATATGCCCGCGACCCAGTCGAGCTCGACGCCGAGATCGATCAGCGCCTCGTAGACCCCGGCCTGAAAGGCGCCGAGCGCTCCGCCGCCCTGCAGGACCAGCACGACGAGGTCGGGCAAGGGCAAGGCGGCTCGGGCGGCGCGGCGGGGCATGGACTCGAAGCGATCCTTTCGGGGGGCGGGACGGCCGGAGCCGTTGGTGCACCGCAGCAACGCCCTTGGCAAGAGGCGGTTCCCGCGCGAAGCCTCTTCCAATTGCCCCCCGCCGCTGCCACAAACAGGCAGCAAGCAGATCTTCAACAGCGGAGCCCCCTCATGCGCCTCGACGATTACGACCCCGGCGACGACATCCGCGACCTCGGTCGCGGCGGCGGCGGTTTCGGCGGGGGCGGGGGCGGTGGCATGGGCGGGCTGCTGTTCGGACTGCTGCCGATGCTGCTCGGGCGCAAGATGGGCTGCGGCACGATCCTGCTGCTCGGCGTACTCGCTTTCGTCTTCCTCGGTCCCGGTTCGCAGATGCTGAGTACGGGCGGCGGCACCGCCGACCCGATGGCAGACAGCCGCGGCACGCAGCAGGGCGTCGCCTGCGACACCGCCGCCGAACGCTTCGCCTGCCAAGTGTTCAGCTCGACCAACCGCTTCTGGGAAAGCCAGATCAACGGTTATCGCGCGCCCGGCCTGCGTTTCTATACCGACCACAACAGCTCGGGCTGCGGCGCGGCGCAGGCGGCGATGGGACCCTTCTATTGCCCCGCCGACCAGGGCATCTATCTCGACACCAGCTTCTTCAACGAGTTGAAGACGAAGTTCGGCGCCGCCGGCGATGCTGCGCAAGCCTATGTCGTCGCGCACGAAGTCGGGCATCATATCCAGACGATTACCGGAACATCGGATCAGGTCCGCCGCGCGCAAGCCCGCGCTTCGCAGACCGAGGGCAATGCGATCCAGGTCCGCATGGAATTGCAGGCCGACTGCTATGCCGGCGTGTGGGCCGCGCGGGCGCGAACGAAGGACGGGCAGACGGTGATGGAGCCGGGCGACATGGAGGAGGCGATGACCGCCGCCAACGCGATCGGCGACGATACGCTGATGCGCTCGGCGGGCCAGCGACCGGTGCCCGAAAGCTTCACCCACGGCACCAGCGAGCAGCGCATGCGCTGGCTCCGCCGCGGGCTGGAGACCGGCGATCCGCGCCAGTGCGACACGTTCGCCGCCAACGCGATCTGATCGCCGTCCCCTCCCCTTGCAGCCCCGGCGCCGATTGCCCATATCGCGCCGCATGACCGATCCTCATGCGCACAGTGCCGCGCCCTGGCACGGAACCACCATCCTGTCCGCCCGCACCCCGGAAAAGGTCGTCGTCATCGGCGACGGTCAGGTGTCGATGGGCCAGACGGTGATGAAGCCCAATGCCCGCAAGGTGCGCCGCCTGCACGACGGCAGCGTCATCGGCGGCTTCGCGGGGGCGACGGCCGATGCGTTCACGCTGTTCGAGCGGCTGGAGGCGAAGCTGGAGCGCCACCACGGCCAGTTGCTGCGCGCCGCGGTCGAACTCGCCAAGGATTGGCGCACCGACAAATATCTGCGCAATCTGGAGGCGATGATGATCGTCGCCGACAAGGAGGTGACGCTCGTCATCACCGGCAACGGCGACGTGCTGGAGCCGCAGGGCGGCATCGCGGCGATCGGATCGGGTGGCAATTACGCGCTGTCCGCGGCGCGCGCGCTCGTCGATTACGAAAAGGATCCCGAGGTGCTGGCAAAGAAGGCGATGCAGATCGCCGCCGAAATCTGCGTCTACACCAACGACCAGACCACCCTCGAAATTATCGATATCCAGGCATAAGCGATCATGAACAAGGATCTGACCCCGAAGGCGATCGTCGCCGCGCTTGACACGCATATCATCGGCCAGGACGCCGCGAAGCGCGCGGTCGCCGTCGCGCTGCGCAACCGCTGGCGCCGCCAGCAGCTCTCGCCCGAACTGCGCGACGAGGTGAGCCCGAAGAATATCCTGATGATCGGCCCGACGGGATGCGGCAAGACCGAGATTTCGCGCCGTCTCGCCAAGCTCGCCGACGCGCCCTTCATCAAGGTCGAAGCGACCAAGTTTACCGAAGTCGGCTACGTCGGCCGCGACGTCGAACAAATCGCGCGCGACCTGGTCGAGGAAGCGGTGCGGCTGGAGAAGGACCGTCGCCGCGAAGCGGTGCGCGCGGCGGCCGAAGAGGCGGCGATGGAGCGGCTGCTCGATGCCTTGACCGGCAAGGGCGCCAGCGAGGCTACGCGCCAGAGCTTCCGCCAGCGCATCCGCGAAGGCCATCTCGACGACAGCGAGGTCGAGATCGAGGTCGCCGACACCCCGAACATGCCGTTCGAGCTTCCCGGCCAGCCGGGGCAGATGAGCATGATCAACCTGTCCGACATGCTCGGCAAGGCGATGGGCGGCCTGCCGAAGAAGCGCCGCAAGCTGACGGTTCTGGAAGCTGCGACGCGGCTGATCGAGGAGGAGCAGGACAAGCGCCTCGACCAGGACGACGTCGCGCGCGTCGCGCTGGCCGATGCGGAAGCGAACGGCATCGTCTTCCTCGATGAGATCGACAAGATCGCGGTCAGCGACGTGCGCGGCGGCTCGGTGAGCCGAGAAGGCGTGCAGCGCGACCTGCTGCCGCTGATCGAGGGCACGACGGTCGCCACCAAATATGGTCCGATGAAGACCGACCATGTCCTGTTCATCGCCTCGGGAGCCTTTCACGTCGCGAAGCCGAGTGACCTGCTGCCCGAACTCCAGGGCCGCCTGCCGATCCGCGTCGAACTGGGCGCGCTCGGCGAGGAGGATTTCGTCCGCATCCTGACCGAGACCAAGGCTGGCCTGCCCGAGCAATATTCGGCTCTGATCGCGACCGAGGGCGTGACGCTGACCTTCACGCCCGACGCGATCGCGCGCGTCGCGCGGCTCGCGGCCGACGTCAACGAGAAGGTCGAGAATATCGGCGCCCGCCGCCTCCAGACGATCATGGAACGGCTCGTCGAGGAGGTGAGCTTCACCGCCGAGGACCGAACGGGCACCACGCTCTCCATCGATGCCGCCTATGTCGACCGGCAGCTTGCCGACGTCGTCGGCGACACCGACCTCAGCAAATATGTGCTCTGATCGCCTGCCCTTCGGACCGCTCCCCATCCGCATGCTTGCCGCCGACGTTTCGCCGAACTTCATTTGACTTTCGCGCATCGCCAATGCGATGAACGGCGCCACGGTCAAACCGGGTTGCACCGACCGGCACGGAGACAGCAATGGCAGAGGAAGAGGTCGCCACGCAGGGCGAACTGGCGATCACGCGCACCGGTGACCGGCTGCGGCTGGCGCGGGAGGCGGCGGGATTGTCGCTCGCCGACGTCGCGACGCGCACGCGCATCACCCAGCGGCATCTTCAAGCCATAGAGAAATCCGAATTTTCGGAGCTGCCGGGGCGCACTTATGTCACGGGCTTCGCGCGCGCCTATGCCCGTGCGGTCGACCTGCCCGAAACCGAGATCGCCGCCGACATCCGCCGCGAACTCGACGAGGATCAATATGGCGCCCGGCCGATCTACGAGGCTTACGAACCGACCGACCCCGCCCGCTTGCCGACCGCGCGGCTGGCGTGGACGCTGGTGATCGTCGCCGCGGTGCTCGTCTCGGCCTATGGCGTATGGCGCTTCCTGTCGGTCGAGCCCGACGAGGCGCTGGTCGCAGCGCAGAATCGCGATGCCGACGCGTCCGAAGCTCCCGCGGCCGCAACCGCGCCGGCCGCAGCGGGCAAGGCCGCCGCCGACGGCGCCGTTCCTGCCGATGCGCCGGTCGTGCTCACCGGCATTTCGGAGGTGTGGATCGGGTTCGACGACGCAAACGGCAAGACCGAGAACTGGCGCACGCTCGATCCCGGCGAGACCTATCAGGTGCCCGCCGCCTATATCAAGCAGTTCACGCTGCGCACCAGCCGACCGCAAGCGCTCAAAGTGACCGTCGGCGGGCGCGATATCGGGTCGCTCGGCGCCGCCGACACGCTGGTCAAGAGCATCTCGCTCAAGCCCGCCGACCTTCTGGCGCGGGCCGAAGGCGGCGCCACGGCACCGGCGCCGAAGGCTTTGCCGCGGCGCTGAATTCCGCAACAATCGGGCCGATCGGAATGGCGGTGCACCGAAATGGGTTTGCGCCGCCGCCCCGTGCCGCGTTATGGACGCCAAACAAGGTTAATTGGTGGGGGCCTATCGGCAGATGAAGATGCGTCATATCTCTTTTCTCGCAACCGCCGCGATCGCGCTTTCGGCCTCGGTGCCGACGCTCGCGCAGGATGCCGGAATCGACAAGCGGGTCGAACGGCTCGAGAAGGAAATGCGCGCCGTCCAGCGGTCGGTGTTCCCGGGCGGCAGCCCAGCCTTCTTCGAGGGCGAGATCGCACCCGACAACACGCCGGGCGAACGGGTCAAGAGCAGCGCGCCGGTGATCGACCTGACCGCGCGCGTCGATGCGCTCGAAGCGCAACTCCAGACCCTGACCGGACAAACCGAGCAGAACGCCTTCCAACTTCGCGAACTCGAAAAGAAATTCAACGCCTACAAGGCCGAAACGGACAAGCGCCTCGCAGCACCCGAAGCGTCCGAGGTGACGGGCACACCTGCCAGCCTGGCTCCCACGGTCAAGCCGCCCGCGACGGTCGCGACCACCGCCGCAGCGACGCCGGCGAAGAAGCCGGCAACGACCAAACCCGCAGCCACCACACCCGACGCCACACGGCTTGCGCTGGTCAAGAAGGTCGAGATTCCCGCGACCGGCAACGAGGTCGAGGACAGCTATAATTATGGTTATCGCCTGTGGGAGGCAAAGCTCTACCCCGAGGCCGAAGCACAGTTGAAGCAGGTGGTCACGAAATGGCCGAATCACCGCCTCGCGAGCTACGCGCAGAACCTCCTCGGCCGCGCCTATCTCGACGAAGGCAAGCCAAGCCTCGCCGCAGTCGCTTTCTATAATAATTACAAGGATCGGCCGAGCGGCGCCCGCGCACCGCACAGTCTGATGTACATGGGGGTCGCGCTCGACAAGCTGGGACGCAAGGCCGACGCGTGCAAGGCGTTCCGCGAGCTCGACGAAGTCTATGGAGACAAGGCGCCAAAGGATGTCCGCGATGATGCAGCTGCCGCCAAAGCAAAAACTGGTTGCTGACGCGGACGCGGTCGAGCGTTTCGCGTCGGATCTGGCGCTCGTCGCGGGGCCCGATTGGCATAGACGTCACTATGGCGTCGCGGTTTCGGGCGGGCCCGACAGCATGGCGCTGCTCTGGCTCGCGACCTCGCTGCTGCCCGGACAGGTCGACGCCGCGACGGTCGATCACGGGCTACGCCGCGAATCCGCCGACGAGGCGCGCATGGTCGCGGGCTTCTGCGCGCGCGAACATGTTCCGCACGCGACGCTGCGTCCCCCCGCCCCGATCCGCGGTTCGTTGCAGGCCGCGGCGCGCGCCGAACGCTATCGGCTGCTCGAGGCGTGGCGCGAGGCGAACGGCATCGACTTCCTGCTGACCGCGCATCACGCCGACGACCAGCTCGAAACGATCATCATGCGGCTCAACCGCAGTAGCGGGGTCGGCGGACTGGCGGCGATCCGCGCGCGCAACGGCGCGGTGCTGCGCCCGCTGCTGGGCTGGCGCCGCGCCGAGCTGGCGCATGTCGCGCTGGAGGCCGACCTGCCGTTCGTCGAGGATTCGACCAACGCCGACACGCGCTTCGACCGCGCGCGCCTTCGCCGGGCGCTCGCCTCGCAGACCATCGTCGACGCCGAAGCCGCCGCGCGATCGGCGCGCTGGCTGGCGGAGGCCGACGCGGCGCTCGATTGGGCGGTCGCGGCCGCGATCGGGTGCTGGCCCGACGCCGACGACATCGCGACCATCCGCGACCGCGCCTATCCGCCCGAGCTGTTCCGGCGCATCGTCGAGCAACGGCTGAAGGCGAACGACCCGCGCCTCGGGCTGCGCGGTATCACCCTCGATGGAGTGATCGCGGCGATGCGCGCGGGCCGGCGGGCGATGGTCGGCAGCCTGCTGATCGACGCCATTGCGACCGACGAGCATCGCGCCTGGCGCATTTCCACGGCGCCCCGCCGCAAAACGCGCCGCTGAACGCCGCTTTACGCTAGGCGACAATAGGACCGATTGGCTCATTGTCATTTAACGCCATGCTCCTATCTTAGGAACCTGATCGCATCGCACACCATCCTTTGGCGCGATTTCGGCGATCGATGTGATTTTGGAAAGATTCCGCATGCAGGACGACAAGGAACCGCAGGGCAACCCCTGGATGAAGAGCGTGATGATCTGGAGCGGCATCCTGCTCGCCATGCTCCTTGTCGCCTCGATGTTCGGCGGCGCCGCGCAGCCCGCGGGAAGCCCGCTCGCCTATTCCGATTTCCGGCAGAAGGTGCAGGAAGGTGCCGTCAAGGAGGTCGTGCTGTCCGAGGATCGGGTGACGGGCACGATGTCGAACGGCGACCGCTTCACCGCCAATGTCGTCCGCGATCCCGACCTGCTCAAGATGCTCAACGAGAATGGCGTCAAATATGACGGCAAGCCGCAGGAAGTGCCGAACTTCTGGATGTATCTACTCGTCCAGTCGCTGCCCTTCCTGCTGATCCTCGCGGTCGCCTTCTTCGTCTTCCGCCAGGTGCAGAAGAACAACGGGTCGGGCGCGATGGGCTTCGGCAAGTCGCGCGCCAAGATGCTTACCGAAAAGCAGGGCCGCGTCACCTTCGACGACGTCGCCGGCATCGACGAGGCGCGCGAGGAACTGCAGGAGATCGTCGAGTTCCTGAAAGACCCGAGCAAATTCTCGAAGCTCGGCGGCCAGATTCCGAAGGGCGCGCTGCTCGTCGGCTCGCCCGGCACCGGCAAGACGCTGCTCGCCCGCGCGATCGCGGGCGAGGCGGGCGTCCCCTTCTTCACCATTTCGGGCTCGGACTTCGTCGAGATGTTCGTCGGCGTCGGCGCCAGCCGCGTGCGCGACATGTTCGAACAGGCGAAGCGCAACGCACCGTGCATCGTCTTCATCGACGAGATCGACGCGGTCGGCCGCCATCGCGGCGCGGGCCTCGGCAACGGCAACGACGAGCGCGAGCAGACGCTGAACCAGCTTCTCGTCGAGATGGACGGGTTCGAAGCGAACGAGGGGATCATTATCGTCGCCGCGACCAACCGCCCCGACGTGCTCGATCCCGCCCTCCTGCGCCCCGGCCGCTTCGACCGCCAGGTCGTCGTGCCGCGCCCCGACATCGAGGGTCGTCACAAGATTCTGGAAGTCCATACGCGCAAGAAGCCGCTGGCGCCCGACGTCGACCTGCGCCGGATCGCGCGCGGCACCCCCGGATTCTCGGGCGCCGACCTCGCCAACCTCGCCAACGAGGCGGCGCTGCTCGCCGCGCGCAAGGGCAAGCGCCTGATCGCCAGCGACGAGTTCGAGGAAGCCAAGGACAAGGTGCTGATGGGCGCCGAACGCCGCTCGATGGTGATGACCGAGGACGAGAAGAAGGCGACCGCCTATCACGAGGCCGGCCATGCGCTGGTGTCGCTGCACGTCGAGGGCAACGATCCACTGCACAAGGTGACGATCATCCCGCGCGGCCGCGCGCTGGGCGTGACGTGGAACCTGCCCGAGCGCGACCGCTATTCGCAGAACATGAAGCAGATGAAGGCGCGGCTCGCGCTCTGCTTCGGCGGCCGCATCGCCGAACAGCTCATCTATGGCAAGGACGAACTCAACACCGGCGCGTCGAACGACATCCAGCAGGCGACCGACATGGCGCGCGCGATGGTGATGGAATATGGCATGTCGGAAAAGCTCGGCTGGCTGCGCTATCGCGACAATCAGGACGAGGTGTTCCTGGGCCACAGCGTTTCGCGGGCGCAGAACATGTCGGAAGAAACCGCGAAGCTGATCGACGCCGAGGTCCGCCGACTGGTTGAGGAAGGCGAGAATGTTGCGCGGCAGGTGCTGACCGATCACCTCGACGAACTGCACCTGCTCGCGGGGGCGCTGCTCGAATATGAGACGCTTTCGGGCGAAGAAGCGCGCCGCGCGATCAAGGGCGAAGATATCGGCCGCGAGAATGACCAGGGCCGTCCCGGGACGCCGATCCAGGGTCACGCCGGTTCGCTGCCGCAGATCAAGCGCAAGCCGCGCCCCTTCGGCGACGCCAATCCGCAGGGCGCCTGATCCCTGATTGGGGGCGTTCGGTAAATGATGTCGGGGTGCAGCGAGTGATCCGGAGGCAAAGCGCACGCGCGGCGGTTGCCTTGGGTACCGCCGCGTTGCTGTGCGGCATGGCACCCGGCGACATGAGCGTCGCAGCCTTTCTGGCGCGCGCCGACAATCTGCTGCGCCTCGGTCCTCTCGCGCTCGCCACCCCCGAAGCGGGCGCGCTCAAGGGCGAGGTGATCGCCGCCGGCAAGCGCTACAAGGCGCGGATCGACGCCGAACGCCGGGCGGGGCGCAAGACGACAAGTTGCCCTCCCGCTTCGGGCACGCTGACACCCGAGGAATGGCTCGCGCATCTGCGCACCTACCCGCCGCAGACGCGCAAGTCGGTAAGCGTCTATGCCGCCTTCGACGGCCTGATGAAGAAGCGCTATCCGTGCCCCGCCTGATGCGCCATGATGCGGATACGATGACTCGGGGCGTTCACGGAGAAAAAGGGGGCAGCGTGGCGGGACCGGACGGACCGGCCATGCTCTTCGCCATATCATGACGATTTATTGCGACGAATCAGGCGGGCTCAACGCCGGCGCGATGACCTTTGCCGCGGTGATGCTCACCCCCGAGGCGGCGGCGGCGATCCACGCGCGCTTTCGTGCGGTCACGGGCCTGCGCGGCGAACTGAAAGGCAGCCGGATCAGCCTGACCGAGCGTGCCTATCTGCTCGAACTGTTCGATCGTGCCGGTGGACGCGCCTGGGTCGCGGTCGCCGAGCGCGAGCGGCTGTTGCCGAATGCCAACGGCACCCCGCCGAGCGACCTCGCCCTTTACGCGGCGCTGCTCGACAGCGCGGTCGGCCACTGGCTGCCCGAAACGGGCGGCGTGTGCACCGATGTGGTGATCGACGACGGTCGCTATGACCCCGCGATCCTGACGCGCGTGCGCGACACGATCCAGGCCGGGCTCGGTCACTGGGGTCGCGCGTCGCTTGCGGACAGCCGGCGGTCCGATGGCGTGCAGATCGCCGACGTAGTCGCGAACAGCCTCTACAACATCACCGCCCGGTCGCAGCGGGCGCACCGCATCGGCATCATCCTCGAACCCTTGCTCGCCTCGCGCGCAATCCGCGTCGCCGAACTGATCCAGCTGCCGTGATCCAATAGCGCAACGAAAAAGGGCCCCGGTTTCCCGGAGCCCTTTTCGATGCGTCGGACGCGGCGCTTATTCGAAGTCGCCGCCGCCGCCAGCGGGGCTGCGCGGCGGCGCGGCGGCCGTCAGGCGCAGCGCTTCGGCTGAGCGCGCGATCGAGCTGATTTCGTCGGGCGTATCGTCATCATCGACGACCACTTTCTGCAACGTGCCGACGAGCGAGTCCTTGAGGTCGACGGGACGCACGGTCTGCTCGGCGATCTCGCGCAGCGCGACGACGGGATTCTTGTCGCGGTCGCGATCGATCGTCAGTTCCGAACCGCCCGAAATCTCGCGCGCGCGGTGCGCGGACAGCAGGACCAGATCGAAACGGTTGGGAACTTTGTCGACGCAATCCTCGACGGTAACGCGGGCCATGTTGTTTCCTTGGATTGAGGAGAGGCCAGCCGGAGAGGCGTGGCGGCAAGCGCTGCGCGCTAGCAGGGAGCCGGCAAAATGTCAATCGAGCGCGGCGTGGGGGGGGCGGTAGAGTTCGACATGAGGCGCCCGGTCCACCGCCCCGCCCCGTACGGCCCGCCCGTATCGCAGGTCAATCCGCTCGCGATACCGGCTGTTGCAAGGAAGAGAAGCCGGGGCGCGCCGTTTCGTATGAATCGGGCTGCGCCGGAATCAACGCGATCTTGGGACCCGGCTCCGGATACCAGGTGAATCGCAACGGTTCCGCGAGATAGGCCTCCACGGGCGTTCCCGCGTCGATCCTGGCGCTTGGGCCATGAATGAAAAAACCACCCAGCGCCGACGCGAACAACATCGTGCCGACCGACAGCGCCGTGCCGCTCTTGCCCTCGTCATAGGATGTTCCTGTGAGGCGCACGGGACCGCTCGGCGTTTCCGCATAAAGCAGTCGGATCTCAAGTTTTCCTTTTTTGCCGACATGACCGTTACGCTGCGCCCGCGACACCTCGGCAACGACAGGCGCACCGATCGGGACGATGATCTGTCCGCGGAAACTGACGCTTTCGGCTACCTCCAGATACGCGCGATCGCCGGGCTTGTTGTCCTTGGTCGAAATTTGCGTGCGCGTTTTCAACATCAGTGGCGTTCCCATCGGTAAATAGTAACGCTTGGCCTCCCCGAGCGGCTGCGTTTCGGGCGCGGGCCAATGGAAGACCGTCTGCGCCTGCGCCGTCCCATATACCATGAATGCCGCGATGGCCGCAGCGGCTTTCCAATTCCTCATCTCACCCTCCATCGGTCAAACTGCGAATCGAATAAGCCGCAAAGGTTAACAAAGGGATCAATACTCCGTGGACCGATAGTCACCTATCCCGTGACTGGAGCGGGTGGATCCCTATCTGGACATCTTGGGCAAGCGCATTCGCGCTCGCAGGCGCGAGCTAGGCATGTCGCAGGAAGGCCTTGCCCACGAAGCGGGGCTTGATCGCAGCTATGTCGGACGAATCGAGCGCGGCGAGCATAATCTGACCTTCGTGGCGCTCATCAGGCTATGCCGGGCCATGAAGTGCGATGTAGCCACGCTGACGGTCGGCCTGCCGCTGGGCTACGGACAGGAAGACTGAGGCATCGGCAGCGTAGCGCCTCGTGGTCGCGACCCTCTTGCGCGGAGACGCCCGCAGCCTATGTCCGGGCGATGACCGAAGCGGCCGATCAAAGCCCGATGCCGGGGCGGCTGACCGCGGCCGTCGCGGGCCATCGGCTCGAACTGCTCTTCTCGGGCAGCGAGCGCCGCGAGCGACTGCACGACCTGATCGCGGGGGCGGTGCGGAACATCGACCTGGTCATGTATATCTTCGCCGACGATTCCGCCGGACGCGCGATGGTCGCGGACCTGACCGCCGCGGCCCGGCGCGGGGTTCGGGTGCGCGCCGTGATCGACAGCTTCGGATCGGCGACGACGCCTGACACTCTGTTCGCGCCGCTGCGCGCGGCGGGGGGCGAGGTAACCTTTTTCTCGCGACGCTGGCGGTCAAGCTATCTGATCCGCAACCACCAGAAGCTGATCCTGATCGACGATGCCATCGCGGTCACCGGCGGATTTAACATCGCCGACACCTATCTGGACGAGCCGCACCGCGATTGCTGGTTCGACCTCGGCCTGATCGTCAAGGGGACCAGCGTCGTCCAGGCGGCGCGATGGTTCGAGCGGCTTCACGCCTATACCGTGCACCACGACGGCAAGCTGCTGATGCTGCGACGCCTGATCCGCACATGGCCGCAGCGGGAAGGCCCCATATCCTGGCTGGTCGGCGGCCCGACGCAGCGCCTGTCGCCATGGGCGCGCGCAGTGCGCAGCGACCTGGAGGGCGCGGCGCGACTCGACATGGCGATGGCCTATTTTTCGCCGGGACAAGGCATGCTGCGGCGGCTGGGACGCGTCGCGCGACAGGGGCGTGCGCGCTTCGTCATGGCCGGGCGGTCGGACAATGCCGCGACGATCGGCGCGTCGCGGCTGCTCTACGGCTATCTATTGCGCCGGCGAGCCGAGGTCTGGGAATATCAGCCGTGCCGGCTGCACATGAAGCTGATCGTCATCGACAATGTCGTCTATATCGGATCGGCCAATTTCGACGTCCGCAGCCTGTTCCTGAATGTCGAAATCATGGTGCGGATCGCCGATGCCAAATTCGCGGCGCGGATGCGCGATTTCCTAGCGGGCCTCGAACCCGATTGCACAATCGTCACCCGATTGTCGCATCGGGCGCGTGCCGGATGGCTGACGCGGCTGCGCTGGACGCTCGCCTGGTTCGTGGTCGGCATCGTCGACTATACGGTATCGCGGCGGCTGAATTTCGGTCTCGCCGATCCCGACCCCGATATCTGAAAGGGTCAGTCCTTCCAGCCCCAGAAGAGGAAGCAGGGCGGGACGTTGACCCATTCGAAGGCGTTGTCGATGCGCCGGAAATGCGTGGCGAGGAAATCGCGCGCACGGGCACGGAACTGATAGACGAGGAAGGCGCCGCCGGGGCGCAGAACGCGGTGCGTCGCGGCGGCTATCGCGGGACCGACTCCGGCGGGCAGCGTCGAGAAGGGCAGACCCGACAGGACATAATCGGCCTGGTCGAAGCCGTGCGCCGCGATGATCGCCTCGACGTCGGCGGCCGACCCGTGCACCGCGATGAAGCGGCTGTCGCGGATGTCCTTGCGCAGATAGGCGATGAAATCCTCGTTGGTGTCGATCGCGATCAACGTCGCGTCGCCCGGCATCCGCTCGAGGACCGGACGACAGAAGGTGCCGACGCCGGGGCCGTATTCGACGAACAGTTTCGTGTTCTTCCAGTCGACGGGCCGCAGCATGTGGCGGATCAGCGTCGGCGATGACGGCACGATCGAACCCACCATGACCGGATGCTTGATGAAGCCTCGGATGAACATGCCCCACGGGCCGAATACGCGCTTGAGCCGCTCGCGAATCCGGCTGAGCGGCGCGATCTTCGATTCATGGGCCTGCGCCCTGGGGTTGGTCATGATGGCTTTCGCATTGTTAGGGTCGGAAATTGCGTGGCAAAGTTGAGGCTCCGGCGCAAGGAAAGAGTCTGGCCCGATGCTGGACAGCGCGCGCTTCCCGTGTAGGGAGAGGCAGGCATGCGGCGAAAGGAGGCGGACATGACGGCGATAGCGCGTTCGATTCCCTCCGACCGCATGGCCGTGCTTTTCGCTATCATGCTTGTCGCCGCGGCCGGCAATACCGCGATGCAGTCGATCCTGCCGGCGATCGGCGCCAAGCTGCATATCCCCGACGTGTGGGTCAGCCTCGCCTTCAGCTGGTCGGCGCTGCTGTGGGTGATGACCGCACCGCACTGGGCGCGCCAGTCGGACAAGCGCGGGCGCCGGGCGCTGATGGCGCTCGGCATCGTCGGCTTCCTCGCCTCAATGGCGCTGTGCGGACTTGCGCTGTGGGCGGGGCTGAGCGGCGCGATCTCGGCGAGCACGACCTTCATCCTCTTCGCGCTGTTTCGCAGCCTTTATGGCGGGCTCGGTTCGGCCTCGCCGCCCGCGGTGCAGGCCTATGTCGCCGCGCGCACCGATGCCGAGGAACGCACGCAGGCGCTATCGCTCGTCTCCTCCTCCTTCGGGCTCGGCACCGTGATCGGACCGGCGATTGCGCCCTTCTTCATCCTGCCCTTCGTCGGACTCGCGGGGCCGCTGCTCGTCTTCGCGCTCATCGGCCTGATCGTGCTGGTGATGCTGCGCTGGCGCCTGCCCAACGACACGCCGCGATTCGCCGCTCGCGGTGCGATCGCCCCCTACCCGCTGTCCGCCGGCCCGGCCGAACCGACCGCGGAGGACGAGAACGACCGCGATCCCTCGACGCAAAAGGCGCTGGGCTGGCGCGACCCGCGCGTGCGGCCATGGCTGCTCGCCGGCTTCTTCGGCGGCCAGGCGCAAGCGATGATGCTGGGAGTCATCGGCTTCCTGATCCTCGACCGGCTGCACCTTCGCCTCAAGCCCGACGAGGGGGCGGCGATCACCGGCATCGTACTGATGGCCGGCGCCTTTGCGACCCTGCTCGCGCAATGGGGGCTGATCCCGCTGCTGAAGATGACGCCGCGCACCACCGTCCTGTACGGCGCGGCGCTCGGCGCGGCCGGCATCCTGCTGACCGGGCTGGCGCAGGATCTGCACGCGATCGTCATCGGCTTCGCCCTCGCCTCGCTCGGCTTCGGGCTGTTCCGGCCGGGTTTCACGGCGGGAGCCTCGCTCTCGGTCTCACGCCGCGACCAGGGCAGCGTCGCCGGCATGACCGCGTCGATCAACGGCTCGGCCTACATCGTCTCACCCGCGGTCGGCGTGCTGCTCTACAACTGGCACGCGATGGTGTCCTACGGCCTGATGGCGCTGTTCTGCGGCTGGCTGGTGCTGTGGGGCTGGTCGGCCCTCCAGCAGGAGGGCCACCAGCCCCAGGCCTGAATCAATCCTTGGCCTCTGCCTCGCCGCCGTGCTTCTGCTCGCGGACCGGCTTGAGCATGCCCGGCGCGAAGAAGCCGATCGGATCGACGCTCATCGCCTGCTGCTTGATCTCGCCCTGGATCTTTTCGTAATCGCGCTCCATCGCCTCGGTGACCGAGGCGCGCGTGTCCTTCAGCGCGGCCTCGAAATCGGCCATCGTCACGATGTCGCTGTCGAGCGAGCGCTTGAGCGCCGCAAGCCCCGCGCGGCGCACCAGATCCTCGAGATCCGCGCCGGTGAAGCGCTCGGTCCGCTCGGCGAGCGTGTCGAGCGATACATCGTCCGCGAGCGGCATCCGGCCGGTATGGATTTCCAGGATGCGTCGCCGCCCCTCGGCGTTAGGTACCGAGACATAGATCAGTTCGTCGAGCCGGCCAGGACGCAGCAGCGCCGGGTCGATCAGGGTCGGGCGATTGGTCGCGCCAATGACAACGACCGACTGCATCTCCTCTATCCCGTCCATCTCGGCGAGGATCGTGTTGACGACGCGTTCGGTCACCTGCGGCTCGCCCGCCCCGCCGCCACCGCGCGCGGGAACGAGGCTGTCGAGTTCGTCGATGAAGACGATCGTCGGCGCCACCGCCCGCGCCCGCGCGAACAATCGCGCGATCTGCTGCTCGCTCTCGCCATACCATTTTGACAGCAGGTCGGACGACTTGATCGCGATGAAATTCGCGTCCGATTCGCGCGCCGCCGCCTTGGCAAGCAGCGTCTTGCCTGTGCCCGGCGGGCCATAGAGCAGAAAGCCCTTGGCAGGGCGGATACCGAGCCGGCGGAACGCCTCGGGATGCTTGAGCGGCAGTTCGATGCCCTCGATCATCTTGTCACGCGCGGCGTCGAGGCCGCCGATATCGCTCCAGCGCGTCCGGGGCGCCTGCACCATCACCTCGCGCATCGCCGACGGCTGCACGCGTTTCAGCGCGTTCAGGAAATCGTCGCGCGTCACCCGCACCTCTTCCAGCACCTCGGGCGGGATCGTCCCGTCCTCGAGGTTGAGCTTGGGCATGATGCGCCGCACCGCCTCGATCGCCGCCTCGCGGGTCAGCGCCGCCATGTCGGCGCCGACGAAACCGAAAGTCGTGCGCGCGAGTTCGTCGAGGTCGACATCCTCGCCCAGCGGCATGCCGCGAGTGTGGATGCCCAATATCTCGCGCCGCCCCTTTTCGTCGGGAACGCCGATCACGATCTCGCGGTCGAAGCGGCCCGGACGGCGCAGCGCCTCGTCGATCGCATCGGGACGATTGGTCGCCGCGATGACGACGAGGTTCGTCCGCGGTTCGAGTCCGTCCATCAATGTCAGGAGCTGCGCGACGATCCGCTTCTCGGCCTCGCCCGTCACCTGCCCGCGCTTCGGCGCGATCGAATCGATCTCGTCGATGAACAGGATCGACGGCGCCGCCTTGGTCGCCTGCTCGAAAATCTCGCGCAGCCGCTTTTCGGACTCGCCATAGGCGCTGCCCATGATCTCCGGGCCGTTGATCAGGAAGAATTGCGCGTCGCTTTCATTCGCAACCGCGCGCGCCAGCCGCGTCTTGCCGGTACCCGGCGGCCCGTGGAGCAGCACCCCGCGCGGCGGATCGACGCCCAGCCGCCGGAACAGTTCGGGATATCGCAGCGGCAGTTCGACCATCTCGCGAAGCTGGTCGATCGTCTCGCCGAGCCCGCCGAGGTCGTCATAGGTGACGTCGGTGCGGCGCGCATCCTGCGGCTCCTGATATTCGGAGAGCAGTTCGACTTCGGTGTTTTCGTCGATGAAAACGACGCCTTTCGGGGTCGCCGACACGACGAGCAGGCGTACCTCGGCCAGTGCATAGGCGGGCGCGTTCAGCATCTGGCGGAGCTGCGGCGGCATATCGCCCGAAGGCAGGCGCTGCTGCCCCGCGGTCGCCACCGTGTCGCCGGCGACGAGCGGCCGCCCGAAAAAGCTGCGCTTGAGCGCCATCGCCGATCCCTGAAGCCGCAGATTCTCCTGCGCCGGGGCAAAGACGACGCGCGTTGCCGGACGCATCTCCACCCGGCTCAGCATCACCACGTCGCCGGCACCGGCGCCCGCATTGGCGCGTTGCAGGCCGTCGAGGCGGATCACTTCCAACCCTTCATCCTCGGGATAGGGGGCGACGATCCGCGACGCAGTGTCACGCTTGCCGCTGATCTGCACCACATCGCCCTCGGTCACGCCGAGCGCGGCCATCGCAGACCGCGGAATGCGCGCGATGCCCGCGCCGCTCTCTTCCGCGCGCAGCGTCGCGACCTGCAGCTTGACCTGCTTTTCCTTCACCGGTGCGTCGGCCAATACCCGTCTCCCGCAAAATGGTCAGAACGGGGAAGATAGGAGGATCGTTCCCCGATTTCACCCCCCGCGGCGGAACGATCGATGACGCGCCGCACAAAATTCTGGCAAGCTTGCCAAGGCCATGCCATCAGCGCCGTCAGGAGACGATGATGCAACGCCTTCCCCCCCTCAGCAGCATGGAGGCTTTTCTGGAGGTCGCGCGCCACGGCACGGTGAAAGCCGCCGCGAGCGAACTCGGCCTGTCGATGCCAGCACTGTCGCGGCGTATCCAGACGCTCGAGCATGCGGTCGGCCGCCCGCTGTTCAATCGGCATCATCATGGCCTGAAGCTCACCGAAACCGGGCGTCAGTTGCAGGATCAGCTCGGCCCGATCCTCGATGATCTGCGGTCGGTGCTCGTCCGCGCCGGCAGCCCGGAAGCTTCGCTCCGCCTGCATCTCAACGTCCTGCCGCTCTTTGCGCAGCAGCGGCTTTTCCCGCGACTGCCCGCGCTACGGCAGCAGCATCCCGAACTGCATATCGACATCGACACCATGTCGCACGCCGAGGCGCGGCTGGGCGAAGGGATCGACGCGGCGATCGCTCTGGCGCGCGCGATCGATCCAGCACTCTACGCGGCCCGGCTCGATCAGAACAAGGTGTTCCCCATCGCATCGCGCGCGCTGACCGACGGCGACCGCCCGATCACGGTGCCTGAACAGCTTCAGCGGATGACCATCCTGCTGCATCGCGAGATGCCCGAAACCTTCAGCGAATGGCGGCAGGCGATCGGCATGCCCTATCTGGAACCGGCGGGGGTCGATTTCTTCGATTCGGGGCCGCTGATCCTGGAAGCCGCGGCGCAGGGCATCGGCGTCGCCTTCATGCACGCGCACCATTTCGACGACGCGCAGGACCCGCGGCTCGTGCGCCTGTTCGATTTCGACGTCGACAGCAGCTACAGCTATTGGTTCGTCTGCCGCCCGCGCGCGCTGCGCCAGCCCGCCGTGAAGCTGTTCCACGACTGGCTGCTGGCGACGAAAATCTGAAAAATATGGTGCTGCTGGACAGGATTGAACTGTCGACCTCTCCCTTACCAAGGGAGTGCTCTACCACTGAGCTACAGCAGCGCCGGCCGGCCGCGGCGACGACGTCGCGGGGCAGGCGCGGCCTATGGCGGGGCGTCCCGCGCCTGTCAAGCTGCGAGGCTTGACGTCGTGCGGATTTCGCGGGCATGGCCGGTGCATGAGTCAGCCGCCCTCCCCCGCCGACCTCGAACGCGAGCGCCGTCTGGCCGAAGCGCTGCGCGCCAACCTGCGCAAGCGCAAGGCAAAGGCGCGCGAGGCGAAGGCTGAAAGCCCGGCTAAAGACTGACCGTCACAGTTACCGCATCGCCCTCGGCCAGCTCTTCGGCCTTTCGCACCGTAGCCTTGACCGGCAACAGCCAGCCACCGCTTTCGCGATGCGGAAAGACCGACGTGTTCCAACGCGTATCGCCGATCGTCGCGCGCACTTTCGCCGATCCGAACCCGCGGCGCCCATCCAGCCATTGCCCGCCGAGCGCCGCCAGCCTGATGCCATCGGCCGCCTCGCCCCCGATCGTAAGGAAATGCCAGACGGCAGGCCCCGTCGCCGATCGCCAACGCCAGAGCGGCGCGGTGACAGTGAAATCCTCCATGCCGACTATTTCTGGGCGGTGGGGCGGATCGGGATCGGGATATTGCAGATGTCGGCGCCGCCCGCCGGCCGGATAAAAAAGGCATCGCGGCGATTGGCGCGCGCGTCGGCATAGCGCGCGAAGCTTTCGCTCTCGGTCGACAGATATTCGAACCGCGGTCGCTGGACTGCGGGCAGATCGCTGGCGAGCCGGATCGACAGGATCGGCACGCGCTCCTCCGCTCGCTCATAGACGCCCAGCGGGCCCGTCCCGCGCGGCAGGCTCGACAGATGCTCGATCCCGCTCACGACGCGTCCGACGAGCGCGATGTTGCGGTCGAGATGGCGCGGCGCGTGGCCGATCACCGTATAGAGTTCGGCTCCGGAGCCGGTATCGGGCGACATGTTGCGACCGACGCCGACCATGGCATAGCAATGGACGGGCCATATCTCTCCATTCTCACCGTGCGCAATAGGCCATCCCCAAAGCGCCTGGCTCGGGGCATAGGGATCGGCGGTCACCGACGCCGAAACGCGCATGGCCCGTGCCGCCGACCAACCCGCGGCCGTTTTCGCGTCCACGACATACTCGCTCTCCGGCACCACCGTCAGCCCTTCCGGCAGCGGTTTCGCTTCGGTCGGATCGCCCCATTGCGCGACATAATTGTCCTGCACGCGGGTGACGGCGGTGCCGTCCCACCAATGCGCGGCGGCGAGTTTGCGGATATTGTCGATCCATCCCTGGCTGAACGGCGCGGGCATAAGTTGGATGATGACGCGCCGAGGCTGCCCCTTCGCATCGGGGGCCAGGTCCATCACGAGCAGGTCCGTAGGCGCGATGGCGATCCACGCTTCGTCCGGAGCGGCCGCCACGATCTCGCCCGGCGCCGGCGGTTCCGCCTGCTGCGCGTGCGACGGAATGGCGAGCGAGGCGGCGACTGCGGCCAGGAACAGATGTCTCATCGGGCCTGTCTGCCACGTCCATGCGACTTGCGAAAGCCTTGCCAACCGATTAGGGGCGCTCGTCCAAGGCATGCGGAGCGGTGGCCGAGTGGTCGAAGGCGCTCGCCTGGAAAGTGAGTATACGGCAAAACCGTATCGAGGGTTCGAATCCCTCCCGCTCCGCCATTTTCCGCCGAATCTAATCCCATAGTGCGACGTGTCGGGACAACCGCAGAGCCCGTCGGCCGCTTTTTTTCCTTGCAATGTTCTCTTTTTGTTCATATTATGAGACTATGCAGATGGCGTTTAGCTTCTGGGCTACAGAAGATATGGAGTGGGTGCGGGATCGGCTAAGATGCCGCTTTGGCTGCCCTGCTGAACCGGTCCGTGTGCGAACGCCCGTCGGCCAGCTGGTGAAGTCGATGATCAGCGGTCGCACACGCGACGCCGTCTCGTTGGGCGCCTATCACCGCCTCGTCGAAATCTATCCCGAATGGTTCAGCATCGCACGAGCGACGACCGCTGAGGTCGAGGAAGTCATCGGCGATGTGACCTTTCCTGATGTAAAAGCGCAATACCTTCGTGATGCCTTGACCTTCGTCGCCGCAGATCGCCCTGATTTCAACCTGACGTTTCTCGGCGCGCTGGACGTGGAGAGCGCGCTCGCGTGGCTGGAACGTCTGCCGGGTGTGGGCCGAAAGGTTTCGGCGTCTACCCTCAACTTCAGCACGTTGCGCATGCCGGCCTTCGTAGTGGACACGCATATACTGAGGATCATGCGTCGATTCGGATTCGTTCGAGGCAAGGCCGACACGCAAACCGTCTATAATCTGACCATGACGGCATTGTCCGACTGGTGTGCGACCGATCTTGCGGAACTCCATGTGTTGATCAAACGCCTGGGTCAGACGGTCTGCCGTGCCGATCGCGCCGATTGTCGAAGCTGCCCGATCCGCCGGCGCTGCCGGGCTGCCACTTTCGGAATCCGAAACTCCCTCCAGAAATAGAAGCGCTTGCGACTTCGAAACCGCAAGCGCTTCATTCCATAAGAGGCGAACCCGGCTGTCAGGGACTGACGGGTGAATCGTCGTCGTTGTCATCGGCGATCGCGATCATCACCGCGATGCCCGCGGCAAGCCCGATCAGACCGATGATCCAGCTTGCGCCGCCGGCGAACTCGCTGTTTTCCTCGCTCGACGATACCGCGCGCGCGCCGTCGAATGCGGGGGCGGCCGAAACCGCAACTGGTGCCGCCACCATCGAAAACGCCGCCAGACAGACGGCGGCTTTGCTCAGATATCTCATGAAGTCCTCCATGTTGGGGCCGGTGTTTCGCGTACATCAACGCGCGAAGGCGTGCCGCGATCCGGCTTCGGCCTCGATTCGACGACAAAGCGGCACGGCCGGGAGCAATCGCGTGGTGGGGATCAGGCGAAGTGCAGCTTGCGATACTTGCCGCGAAAATAGAGCAGCGGATCGCGGCGCGGCTCGAAGATCGCCTTCAGCACCCGTCCGACGAGGATGAAATGATCGCCGCCCTCGTGCACCGCATCGCGCGCGCATTCGAAGCTGCCGAGCGACCCCACGAGCACCGGCGTGCCGAACTCGCCGATTTCCCACGGCGTCGCGGCAAAGCGATCCTCCCCCTTGCCGGCAAAGCGGTTCGAGGTGGGCTGTTGTCCGATCTGGAGGACGTTGACCGCGAAATGGTCGGCGCCGCGCAGGATCGCCGCGCTGCCCGAACTGTTCGCGATGCAGACGAGCAGCAAGGGCGGGTCGAGCGAGACCGAGGTGAAGCTGTTCGCCGTCAGGCCGATCGGCACGCCGTCGGGGTCGATCGCGGTCACCACGGTCACGCCCGTCGCGAAGCAGCCGAGCGCGTCGCGAAAGGTGCGCGCATCGGACCCGGCGCGATATTCGGGCGATTCGCGCGGCACACGGCGCTCGAGGAAGTCGATCAGATAGGCCCCGAGCGTATCGCTGCGATCGTCGGCGAAGCGCGGCGCCGTATCCTCGACCTCGACGAGTTCGCCGTCGGGAAGCCGATCGACGAAGGACGCGGCATCGTCGCGCGAGGCGAGATCGCTCGTCAGACCGTGGATATAGAGCGTCGGCAGCGCAATCGTCCCGGCCACATCCGCGAGGCGTTCGGCCAGCGCCGCAGTGTCGAACGCGTCGGCGAGGCGTGGGTCGCAGACGGGCTGCTCCGGCCCGGGGCGGACGGCATCGCGCAGCCACTCGCCGATCCGAAGCGCCGCGCCGCTGTCGTCGCCGACGGGCAGGTCGACGAGCACGAGCCCCGAGGCCAGCAATGCCGCATCGCGCGCCAGCGCCGCGCTGGCGATCCAGCCGCCGAAAGTCGAGGCGACGACCACGGGACGCGTACCGAGCTGCGCGAGCACGGCGCGGAGATCTTCGACCATCGCTTCGAAATCATAGCGGCCGTCGGCCGGCCATTCGCTGCCGCCATGCCCGCGCAGGTCGAGGCTGATGACACGGCGCCCGGCCTGTTCGAGCGCATCGGCGAGCCGCGCCCAGACCGCGCGCGTCTGCCCCGCCCCGTGCAGCAGCAGCACCGCGGGATCGTTTTCCGACCCGATGATGTCCGCTTCGAGCCGAACGCCCGCGAAGCCGCGATATTGGACCGTCGTCATGCCATTCCGTCTTCCTTAGCTCCGAGCGCCATGCCGTGCTTTCCCGGGCAAGACCAGCCCGCGAAAGAATATGGCCTCGCTTGATCCATATCAACGCGGGGACATGCTTCCACCCTATTCTGCCGGACACAGGTTCGGTGTCGGCCTGTAGCCAATGCGACACGGTCGCAGCGGCCTGCTCCTCGGCACCATCTCCCCACTGCCCCGTCGCCCTGCGGCGGGGCGTTCTTTTTGCACCGTCGACCGCCACCCCGGACCTGATCGATAATGATCCCTTTTCGACAGGTGCCGTTCCCCGGCGAAAGCCGGGGTCCATGCGGGGCGGCGCCATGCCATCTGGACCCCGGCTTTCGCCGGGGAACAGGCCGTTGCGTGTCTGAAGGATATATAGGCCGACTTGATCCGGGGTGACGGCGTCAGGGCGCTTCGGATCCCCGCGCTCATGGGGACACACGGATGCCGCATTCGACGGAATCGTCAGTGCGAGCGGCGCCGCCGCGCGGCAATCCAGAGCGGCCGCAAACCGCCCCGGATTGCTTCGCTCCGCTCGCAAGGTCAATCCAACGTCATCGGCCTCTAGCGGCGAAAGCCTGCCAGACGCTGGTCGATGATCGCTTCGGCCTGGCCGATGATGCGGTCGATCAGGTCCTGACAGCTCGGGATGTCGTGGATCAGCCCCTGCACCATGCCGGCCCAGAAGACGCCCTTGCTGAGGTCGCCGGTTTCGAGCAGTTCGCGACCCGCGGCGCCCGCGACGAGCGGCTGGACGTCCTCGAACTTCGCATCGGGCAGCGACAGGCGGCGCACCACCTCCTCGCTGACCGCGCTCTTGCCGACGCGCGCGGTGTTCTTGAAATTGCGGAAGATCAGGAAGCTGCCGCGCTCGTCATTCTCGACATAGGCCTGCTTCACATTGTCGTGGATCGGCGCTTCCTTCGTCGCGCAGAAGCGCGTGCCCATGTTGATGCCCTCCGCGCCGAGGCTGAGCGCCGCGACGAGGCCGCGTCCGTCGCCGAAGCCGCCCGAAGCGAGCATCGGAATCTTCACCTTGTCGGCGGCCGCCGGGATCAGGATCAGCCCGGGGATGTCATCCTCGCCCGGGTGCCCCGCGCATTCGAAGCCGTCGATCGAGATGATGTCGCAGCCCGCCCGTTCGGCCGACAGCGCATGGCGCACCGCGGTGCATTTGTGGAGGATGGTGACGCCGTGCGGCTTCAGCATTTCCCAGATTTCGCGCACGGCCTGCGTCCCGGCCGTCTCGACGATCTTCACCCCGCCGTCGATGATCGCCTGCGCATAGGCCTTGTAGTCGGGCGCGTTGATCGTCGGAAACACCGTCATGTTCACGCCGAACGGCTTGTCGGTCATCGACCGGCAGCGCTCGATCTCTTCGCGCAGCGCCTGCGGAGTCGGCTGGGTCAGCGCCGTCAGGATGCCGAGCCCGCCGGCGTTCGACACCGCGCTCGCCAGTTCGGCATAGCCGACGCTCTGCATGCCGCCCTGCACGATCGGATGCTCGATTCCCAGCATCTCGGTGATCCGCGTCTTGAAAGCCATTCGCTGTCCTTCCCTCTGTTCGTTGCCCACATGATGACGCTACGTCGCCGCCGCGCCGGAATTGACTTGACGTTTACGTCAACGTCCGGTTCATTGGCAAGAGCGAAGGGTGAGAGAAGGACAGTGCGGCGATGACGATCCTCCACGACGAGGGCCAGCAGGCGATCGCGACCGAATCGCGGCGCGT
This sequence comes from Sphingopyxis sp. 550B, assembly GCF_057401805.1. Taxonomy (NCBI): domain Bacteria; kingdom Pseudomonadati; phylum Pseudomonadota; class Alphaproteobacteria; order Sphingomonadales; family Sphingopyxidaceae; genus Sphingopyxis; species Sphingopyxis sp. 550B. The sequence goes on from NZ_CM171610.1 coordinate 3,364,515, forward strand.
CCTGGAGGCCCGCATGCGCAAGGAAGACCTTCTGCCGCTGCTCGAGGTAGAGGGGCGCTATCACGAAGGTTTCTGGGCGACCGCGAAGGAACAGGGCTGGACCGCCCTCGCGCTGCCCGAATCGCATGGCGGGCTGGCGCTCGGCCTCGTCGAGCTGGGACTGATCGCGCACCAGGCGGGGCGCACGCTGAGCGGCGCGCCTTTCCTGACCTCCGGCTTCGGCGCGGCCAAGGCGATCGAGCTCTACGGCTCCGACGCGCAGAAGGCGCGCTGGCTTCCGGGCCTTGCGAGCGGCGACAGCATCGGGGCGATCGCCTTTGCATCGGGCGCCGATCCGCTGCCGGCGCAGCCCGGCGTGCGATTCGCCGACGGGCGGCTCGACGGCATCGCGCCCGCCGTGTCGGGCGGCGTCGCCGCCGACGTCGCAATCCTGTTCGCCGCCGGAGCGGACGGGCCGGTGCTGGCGATCGCCGATCTGGCCGGGGTCGAGCGGCGGACGGTCGCCAGTTTCGACAACAGTCGCTGTCTCGCCGACCTCGTTTTCGCGGGCACGCCCGCCGAGCGTCTGGAAACGGACGGCGCGGCGCGCGACGCGGCGCTGCACATCCTTGCGCTCCAGGCCGTCGTCACCGCGCACGAACAGACGGGCGGCGCCGAAGCGCTGATGGAGATCGCGCGCGACTATGCGGTGACGCGCAAGGCGTTCGGCCAGCCGATCGGCGCGTTCCAGTCGATCAAGCACCGCATCGCAGAGCTTTACGGCCTCGTCGAACTGGCGCGCGCCAATTGCATCCATGCCGCGGCACGCGAGGGGGCGGAGGATTTCATCACCGCCGCCGCCGCCGCGCGGCTGTCGGCGACCGAGGCCTATGACAGTGCGGCGCGCGATTGCGTCCAGATTCACGGCGGCATCGGCGTGACGTGGGAAATCGGCCTGCACCTTCACATGCGCCGCGCGCGCAGCCTGGCGCTCGAACAGGGCAGCACCCTGTTCTGGGAGGATGTCCTCGTCGACCGTTTGGCGGGAGAAGGTGCATGAGCGATCTGGAAGCCTGGCGCGCCAAGGCGGCCGCATGGTGCGAATCGATGGTGCCGCAATTCGGCAAGGCAGCGCGCAAGGGCCTGACCGTCGAAGAGGATCTCGCGCTCGGCCGCCGGTATCAGAAGGCGAAGTTCGACGCGGGATTCGCCGGCATCAACTGGCCGACCGATCTGGGCGGACAGGGGCTCGGCCATATCGAGAAGATCGCCTTCGAGGCCGAGGAGATGAAGCACGGCTTCCCGAACGTCTATTTCGGCATTTCGCTGGGGATGCCGGTGCCGGTGCTGATGCAGTTCGGCACCGACCGCGAGTTCGTGAAGGAACGCGTGCTGAAGGCGCTGCAGGGCGAGGAAATCTGGTGCCAGCTTTTCTCCGAACCGTCGGGCGGCACCGACCTGGCCGGCCTGCGCACCCGCGCCGAGACCGACGGCAACGGCTGGAAGATCAACGGGCAGAAGGTCTGGACGAGCTGGGCGCAATATAGCGACTATGGCGTCATCGTCGTGCGCACCGACCCGACCGTCGCCAAACACAAGGGCCTGACCTATTTCTGGGTCGACATGAAGGCGCCGGGCGTCACGGTGCGCCCGATCAAGCTCGCGGGCGGCGACAGCCATGTCAACGAGGTGTTCTTCGACGATGTGCGGATCGGCGACGATCATCGCATGTCGCCGGTCGGCGGCGGCTTCGCGGTCGCGATGGCGACGCTGATGATCGAGCGTTATGTCGCGACCGACAGCGCCGGCTTCGGTCCGCACCTCGACCTGTTCGTCGACCTGGCGAAAGAGGTGCGGCTGAACGGCCGCCCGGCGATCGAGGACGGTCGCATCCGGCAGCAGATCGCGCGCAACCATGCGATGCGCGCCGGGCTCGATTCGATCAATGTGCGCGCGCGGCTGATGATGCAGGCGGGGATGACGCCGGGGCCGGAGGGATCGCTGAACAAACTGGTCGCGGTGCGCTCGCGCCAGAAGCTGTCCGAACTCGCGATCGACTTGCAGGGCGCGGCGGGCTTCGCGTTCGACGCGCACGCCTCCCCCAAGGACGACTGGGCGTCGAGCTGGATCAACGCCCCGACGGGCCGGATCGCCGGCGGGTCGGACGAAACGCTGCTCAACACCATCGCCGAGCGCATCCTCGGCCTGCCGCAGGATCATCGCCCCGACAAGGGCGTCCCCTTCAACGAGATACCAGCCTGACAGGAGCCTCCCCATGAAGATCGATTCCTCCACCGCGGCCGTCGTCACCGGCGGCGCATCGGGGCTGGGCCGCGCGACCGCCGAAGCGCTCGCCGCCGCCGGGGTCAAGGTGGCGATATTCGACATCAACGACGCGCTCGGCGAAGAGGTCGCGAAGGCGATCGGCGGACTGTTCGTCCATGTCGACATCACCGACGAGCAGTCGGTCGTCGACGGCTTTGCCACGGCGCGCGCGGCGCATGGGCAGGAACGCATCGCCGTCCACTGCGCGATGACCTCGCGCCGCGGCAAGACGCTCGCCTTCGACAAGGAAACCGGCAAATATCGCCGCACCCCGACCGCCGATTACGAATATGGCGTCGCGGGCATATTGACCGCCAGCTATCGCATCGGCTCGATCGCCGCCGAGGGCATGGCCAGCTTGCCCGAACTGGAGGATGGCGAGCGCGGCGCGATCATCTTCACCGCGTCGGTCGCGGCGCAGGACGCGCAGATCGGGCAGGTCATCTACGGATCGGCCAAGGCGGGCGTGAACGGCCTCGTCCTGCCGATGGCGCGCGACCTGATGGACCTGGGCATCCGGGTCAATTCGATCATGCCGGGCGTGTTCGGCACGCCGCTGCTCGGCAATATGAACCCGAAGGTCAAGGAAAGCCTGGAGGCCTCCGTCCCCTTCCCCAAGCGCCTCGGCAAGGCCGAGGAATATGCGAGCCTGGCGATGGAGATGGTTCGCAACACCTATTTCAACGGCCAGTGCGTCCGCCTCGACGGCGCGATCCGCATGGCGCCGCGCTGAGACCATGACACCCCCTCTTTCCGTTCGTGTCGAGCGAAGTCGAGACACCCATCGGCACGGCGCTGCCCCGATATGTGTCTCGACTTCGCTCGACACGAACGGGAGTGGAGGATGAATTAAAATGAACTTCTCTTTGTAAAGGAACCCATCATGTCCGAAGCCTATATCATCGACGCCGTCCGCACCCCGCGCGGGATCGGCAAGCCCGGCAAGGGCGCGCTGTCGCACCTGCACCCGCAGCATCTGGCCGCGACGGTGCTCGCCGCGATCCGCGACCGCAACAATCTCGACACCGCGACCGTCGACGACATCGTCTGGTCGACCTCGACGCAGGAAGGCAAGCAGGGCGGCGACCTCGGCCGCATGGCGGCGCTGGCGGCGGGTTACGACATCAAGGCCAGCGGCACGACGCTCGACCGCTTCTGCGGCGGCGGCATCAGCTCGGTGAACTTCGCGGCCGCCAGCGTGATGAGCGGCATGGAGGATTGCGTCATCGCCGGCGGCACCGAGATGATGAGCTATCAGCAGCAGCTGTCCGCCGAGCGCGCCAACGCCGGCCTGCCGCAGCGCATGATGGGATCGGGCAACCCCGAACTCGACGTGCTGCATCCGCAATCGCACCAGGGCGTGTGCGGCGACGCGATCGCGACGATGGAGGGGATCAGCCGCGAGGCGCTCGACGCCCTCGCCCTCGTCAGCCAGCAGCGCGCCGACAAGGCGATCAAGGAAGGCCGCTTCGCCAAGTCGGTCGTCCCCGTCCACAATCCCGACGGCAGCGTCGCGCTCGACCGCGAGGAATTTCCGCGCCCCGAAACCACCGCCGAAGGGCTGGCGGCGCTGAAGCCCAGCTTTACCGCCCTCGCCGATTTCGACCTTGGTGACGGCACCACCTTCCGCAAGCAGATCAACCGCCGCTATCCCGACCTGGAGATTCAGCATTTCCACCATGCCGGCAACAGCTCGGGCGTCGTCGACGGCGCGGCGGCGGTCCTGCTGACCTCGAAGGATTATGCCGACAAGCATGGGCTGAAGCCGCGCGGCCGCATCCTCGCCTATGCCAATATCGGCGACGATCCGACGCTGATGCTCAACGCCCCGGTCCCGGCGGCGAAGAAGGTTCTCGAAAAGGCGGGCCTCAAGAAGGAGGACATCGACGTCTGGGAAATCAACGAGGCTTTCGCGGTGGTCGCCGAGAAGTTCATCCGCGACCTCGACCTCGATCGCGGGAAGGTGAACATCAACGGCGGCGCGATGGCGCTCGGCCACCCGATCGGCGCTACCGGCTCGATGCTGATCGGCACCGCGCTCGACGAGCTCGAGCGTTCGGGCGGCCGCTACGGCCTCGTCACCATGTGCGCCGCGGGCGGCATGGCGCCGGCGATCATCATCGAACGCATCTGAGGCGATTATCGCCACCCGCGAGCGCTTCGCTCCGCTCGCGGGTGGCGACGAACGGACAGGAGACACGACATGACCGGACCGCTCAGGGGCGTCAGGATCATCGAGTTCGCCGGCATCGGCCCCGGCCCCTTCTGCGGCATGATGCTCGCGGACCATGGCGCCGAGGTGATCCGCATCGACCGTCCGGGCGGGTTCATGGACCCCCGCGATCCGCTGTCGCGCGGGCGCACCTCGATCGCGCTCGACATGAAGAACCCGCAGGCGGTCGAGATCGCGCGCGACCTGTGCAAAAGCGCCGACGGCATCATCGAGGGCTATCGCCCCGGCGTGATGGAGCGGCTGGGGCTCGGGCCCGAGGTGCTGCTCGCCGACAATCCGAAGCTCGTCTATGGCCGCATGACCGGCTGGGGCCAGTTCGGTCCCTATGCCCAGTCGGCGGGGCACGACATCAACTATATCGCGCTGTCGGGCGTGCTGCACACGGTCGGCCGCGCCGGCGAGAAGCCGACGCCGCCCGTCAACTATGTCGGCGATTTCGGCGGCGGCGGCATGATGCTCGCCTTCGGCATGGCCAGCGCGCTGCTCCACGCGGCGAAGACCGGCGAAGGCCAGGTCATCGACTGCGCGATGACCGACGGGTCGGCGCTGCTCGCGGGCATGACCTGGGGCTTCCGCGCCATGGGCCGGCTGCACGACGAGGCGGGGGTCAACATGCTCGACAGCGGCGCCCATTTCTATGACACCTATCGCTGCGCCGACGGCAAGTTCATCTCGATCGGATCGATCGAGCCGCAATTCTATGCGCTGCTGCGCGAGAAGACGGGGCTCGACAAGGACCCCGCCTTCGACGCGCAGATGGACCCCGCGCAATGGGGCCCGCTCAAGGACAGGCTGACCGCGCTGTTCGCGACGAAGACCCGCGATGAATGGTGCGCGCTGATGGAGATGACCGACGTCTGCTTCGCGCCCGTGCTCTCGCTCGACGAGGCGCCGAAGCATCCGCACAATGTCGAGCGCGAAACCTTCGTCACCATCGGCGGCGCGACCCAGCCCGCCCCGGCGCCGCGCTATTCGGCGACGGTGAACGACATGCCGCGGGCGGCGCCGCAGGTCGGCGGCGACGGCGATGCGCTGCTGGCCGGGCTCGGCTATGACGCCGACCGGATCAAAGCGCTGCGCGAGGGCGGCGCGGTTCGCTAGAGCACCGCGGGTTAAACCTGAACCATTTGCCCCCCGCTTTCGCGGGGGCAGGCTCCGAGCTTGTCGAAGCACCGTCCTTTCTCTTACGGAGTCAGAGAAAGGACGGTGCTTCGACAAGCTCAGCACGAACGGGTACAATTTGATGTCTCGATGCTCCAGAGTCGGGATTCTAGAGGAGATAAGGGCGTGGGTGAATTTCTGAGTGTCGAACGGCGGGGCAAGATTGCCATCCTGACGATGAGCAAGCCCGAAAGCATGAACGCGATCGGAACGCATGCGGATTGCGACGACATCATCGACACGCTGCGCGCGCTGGGCGAGGATCGCGGCGTCAGCGCGATCATCCTGACCGGCAGCGGCAAGGCGTTCAGCGCCGGCGGCAACCTGAAGAGCATGCAGGAACGGCAGGGGATCGGGGTGCTCGACCAGCCCGATTCGACCCGCGCCAACTATCGCCGCGGCGTGCAGGCGGTGATCCGCGCGCTGATGGACTGCGAGGTGCCGATGATCGCGGCGGTGAACGGCCACGCCATCGGGCTCGGCTGCGATCTTGCCTGCACCTGCGATATCCGCATCGCGGCCGAGAGCGCCAAATTCGCGTGCAGCTTCATCAAGGTCGGGATCGTCCCCGGCGACGGCGGCGCCTGGCTGCTCCAGCGCGTGCTCGGCTATCCGCGCGCCGCCGAGCTGTTCCTGACCGGCGACCGTTTCGACGCGGCGACGGCGAAGGACTATGGCCTCGTCACCGAGGTCGTGCCCGATGCCGACCTGCTCGACCGCGCCGTCGCGATCGCCGAGCGCATCGTCTGCAACCCGCCGCGCGCGCTGCGGCTGACCAAGCGGCTGATGCGCGAGGCGCAGCACAGCCGGATGAGCGACATCCTCGAACTCAGCGCCGCTTATCAGGCGATCGTCCACGAAACCGCCGACAACCGCGAAGCGATCAACGCCTTCGTCGAAAAGCGCGCGCCGGTGTTCACGGGAGACTGACCATGGCCGCCGACCGCGTCCTGCCGCTTTCGGGCGTCCACAATTTCCGCGATTACGGCGGCTATGGCGTCGAGGGCGGCGGGCAGCTGCGCAGCGGCGTGCTGTGGCGGTCGGCGCAGCACGAGGCGGCGACCGACGACGACCTCGCCGCGCTCGACGCGCTGGGCCTCGAAACGGTCGTCGACCTGCGCGGCGACGACGAGCGCGAACTGCATCCGTGCCGCCGATCGGATCGGTTCGCGGCGCGCGTGCTGTTCGCGGGCGGCATCACCGCGGGCCTCGCCCCGCACCTTCAGGCGGCGGGCGGCGCGATCGACGTCGAGACGGCGCGGGCGCGGATGATCGACACCTATGCCGCCATGCCCTATCGCCCCGCGCTCGTCGCGACGCTGCGCCTCTATCTGTCGGCGCTCGCCGAATATGATGCGCCGAGCCTCGTCCATTGCGTCGCTGGCAAGGACCGCACCGGCTTTGCGGTCGCGATCGTCCACCGCCTGCTCGGCGTGCACGAGGACGACCTGATGCACGACTATCTGCTCACCAACACGGCGGGCAAGATCGAGGAGCGGATCGCCCAGGGTGCCGCGCATATCCGCCAGCGCTATGGGGGCGAGATCAAGGACGACGCGGTTCGCGCGCTGATGTCGGTCAACCCCGCCTACCTCGACGCCGCGCTGGCCACGGTGCGGCGCGATCATGGCGACATCGCGGGCTATGCCGAGGCGGTGCTGAACGTCACTCCCGAAATGCGCGAGGCGATGGTCGACAAGCTGGTCGTCTGAACGGCGGTTTCCCGGACCGGCGACCGTTTCGACGCGGCGAAAGCTGGAGCCGCTGGCGGTCTGTAATGGCGATCCGTCCTAAGGCGTGTGGGGATTCATCTTGCGACTGTCCTTTATCGTGTGTCCCCGCGAAGGCGGGGACCCATCTGCGGTGGTTTCGAGATGGAACCGGCCGAAGATGGACCCCCGCCTTCGCGGGGGAACACGGCTTTATACAATATCGCGGCGATAGACTCTGAATCCCCACAGACCTTAGGACGGATCGACATTCAGCTCTGGCGGCCTGCAAATAGCGGCTTTGCGAGTTTCCGGTGCTCACGTGCCATCAGCACGCTGCGCTCCGGGTCTCGCAAATCCACCATTTTGACCTGTGGTCGTCTTCGACTCCGGCTCGCCATCCTCTGAATGTCGATCCGTCCTAGGCCGTGATGACATCGAATGGAATCGTCATTGCGAGCGGCGAAGCCGCGCGGCAATCCAGAGCGTGCGCAAACCGCCCTGGATTGCTTCCTCCGGATCAGGTCGGCGTTTATACCCTTGAGACAGGGACGCTGGTGATCCCCGGCGAAAGCCGGGGTCCATGCGAGGCAGGCGCACGTAGCTGGACCCCGGCTTTCGCCGGGGAACGCTCACCTGTCGGAAGGGGATAATTGCCGATCAGGTCCGGGGTCGCAATGACGAAGTGGGTCAATCCAAAGTCATCGGATTCTAGCTTTCGCGGGGATGACGTTTCCCTGTTTTCGCCGGGCGACGTCTATTCGCTCTTTACCAGCGCCCCGCCCTTCACCACCGCCGCGACATGCTCCAGCCGCGTCACGTCGGCCAGCGGGTCGCCGTCGACCGCGATGATGTCGGCATAGCGGCCGACCGCAATCGCGCCGACGTCGCCGGTCATTCCCAGCGCCTCGGCGCCGTTGACGGTCGCGGCGCGGATCGCCTGCAGCGGGGTCATGCCCCATTCGACCATTTTCGCGAACTGCTTGCCATTGTCGCCGTGGGGGTAGACGCCGGCGTCGGTGCCGAAGATCATCCGCACCCCCGCCTTGACCGCGCGCTGGAAGGTCTGGCGCTGCGCGAGGCCGATCGCCTTTTCCTTGTCGAGGCTTTCCTGCTCGGTGCCGTTGGCGGTGCCGGTCGCGAGGATATAATCGTCGTTGTAGATATCCATGTCGAACCAGGTCTTGTGCTCGACCGCGAGTCGGATCGCCTCGTCGCTCGCCAGGCTGCAATGTTCGATCGTGTCGATTCCGGCGCGGATCGCGGTCTTGATCCCGTCGTCGCCATGCGCGTGCGCCGCGACCTTCAGCCCCAGCATATGCGCCTCGTCGGCGATCGCCTTCATCTCGTCGAAGGTGAGTTGCTGCGCGCCGACGCTGTCGCCGAGCGAAAAGACGCCGCCGGTCGCGCAGATCTTGATCGCGCGGGCGCCATATTTGTGCAGCCAGCGCACCTTGGCGCGCGCTTCCTCGGGACTGTCGACGATCGACGGCTGCTTGCGGTCCATCGACGGCGGCAGCCCGCCGCTGTCGCAATGTCCGCCGGTCGCGCCCAGCGCCCAGCCCGCGGGGATGATCCGCGGCCCGGCGATATGACCGCCCTCGATCGCCTGCTTGAGCCCGACGTCGCCGAAATCGGCCGAGCCGAGGTTGCGGACGGTGGTGAAGCCGGCGTCGAGTATCTTCTTTGCATTGGCGACGCCGACGACGGTCCAGAAGCTGTCGGTGTAGCGCAGTCCCTGATAGCCGCCGACTTCCGCCAGCGAGGTCAGGTGGACGTGCATGTCGATCAGCCCGGGCAGCAGCGTGCGGTCGCCGAGGTCGATCTGCTTCACGTCGCTGCCCCAGCGCACGGTGCGCGCGTCGGCAATGTTCGCGATGCGGCCGTCGGCCCCGACGAAGATCGCCGGATGCTCGACCGTCTTGCCGGTCAGCACGTCGACATAGCGCGAGGCGGTGATCACCGTCTGCCCGCCATCGGCCTGCGCCGCGTTCGCGGCGAAGAATGCGCCCGCGCCCAAGGCGATTGCGCGCAGGAAACCGCCGAACTTCACACTGGATTGCATATCCGCCCCCGTTGTTGGTGCCCGCGACCCTGATGGCAAAAAGCGGCGCGGCAGGACAGCGGAAAAGGTCTCAGATCGAAATCTTGTGGCGCGCCAGATAATCATAATCGGCGCGGCACGCATCGGCGACCGCGCGCGCCGCGGGGTCGAGATCGGGCATCGGCTTGTCGGGCGCGCCGAAGCCGGTGCTCGCCGCGACCGCGTCGTACCAGTGCGACGCCCAGATGCCGTCGGTGTCGCGCAGCCCCGCCCGCCAATGCAGCATCGCCGGGTCCCAGGCGATGCCGAGCGCTTCGCACAGCCGGGCGAGCATATTGGCGGGGTCGCGCAGGATGTCAGCGCTGTCGACAACCGGCGGCGCGTGGCCGAGCCGGTCGGCCTCGCGGTCGAAATATTCGACCTGCTTCGCGGTGCCGAGATGCTCAGGCCGCACCGCCTCGCGCTTTGCGGCATAGCTCGCGACGACGCGCGCCGGGTCGCGGATCAGGAAGGCATGGCGCAGCCCCGGCAGGTCGTGGTGCGCGACCGGGCCGACCATGTGATGCGCCATATGCTTCTGGTACCAGACGGCCTTCCCGGCGGGGCACGGCCCGGTCATGCTGCGCGCGACGCCGGTCCAGTCGCAATCCATGTCGGCGATCACCGCGTCGGCCATCGGCTGCGGATCGCCCGTCGCCTTCAGATAGGCACCATAGAAGGGCTCGTCGGTGACGAAGGTGTCGGCGCGGCTGCCGAAGCTGCGCATCATCGCGGTCGACAGGTTGCGCGGCCCCGACCACATGGCGATGCGGACGGTCGTCACGGCCGCCCCCGCTCCGCGATGTCGCGCTCGATCAACTGCTTGTAGAGCCCCTGCAGCCGCTCGACCATCGGGCCCCTGCCCTCGGTCAGCCGGCGGCCGTCGATCGTGTGCGCCGGGACGACGCCGGCGAAGGTGCCGGTGACGAACGCCTCGTCGGCGCCATAGACGTCGGTGAGCGAGAAATTCTTCTCGAACACCGGGATGCCGTTTTCGCGGCAGATGCGGATAACGTTGCCGCGCGTGATGCCGCCGAGGCAATAGTCGCCGCTCGACGTCCACACCTCGCCCTTGCGGACGATGAAGAAATGGGTCGAATTGCACGTCGCGACGAAGCCGTGCGGGTCGAGCATCAGCGCCTCGTCGGCGCCCGCCTGCGCCGCCTGGATGCAGGCGGTGATGCAGTTGAGCTTCGAATGCGAATTGAGCTTGGGGTCCTGCACCGCGGGGTCGCCGCGGCGGACGTGGACTGTGAAGAGCGAAAGCCCCGTTTCCACCGTCGCGGGCAGCGGGTCCTTGTGCTCGGCGATGATGACGATCGTCGCGGGCGAGATGACGACGCGCGGGTCCTGATAGGGTGTCGAGCGGATGCCGCGCGTCACCATCAGCCGGATGTGGCAGCCGTCCATGCCGTTGGCGTCGATCGTGTCGTAGAGCCGTCGCTCCAGTTCCGCGCGCGACAGGCCGATATCCATCGCGATCGCCTTCGCGCCTTCCCACAAGCGGTCGAGATGCTGGTCGAGGAAGGCCATGCGCCCCTTGTGGACGCGAATCCCTTCCCACACGCCGTCGCCGAGCATGAAACCGCTGTCGAACACCGACACGCTCGCCTCGGCGCGCGGGACGAGCGCGCCGTTGACGTTGATCAGGATCGCATCGTTGCGCGGGTCGGGGGCGAAGTCGTGGGTGCCATGTGCCATGCACGCGACGTTAGTCCGTTCGGCGCGACTGTCGAGGGTGATTGATCGGCGCTGGCAATCGGATAGGAAGGTCCGGGCTTCCCATGACCTTTCTCTCGCTCGGCCTCGTCGTTCTCGCCGCCCTGATCCATGCGACGTGGAACCTGCTCGCGAAGCGCGCGGCGCACGCCGGCGTCGCGTTCGTCTTCGCCTATAATCTGGTCGCGGGTATCGCCTATGCGCCGTGGGTCGCGTGGATCTTGCTGAGCGACGGCATGGCGTGGAGCCTGCCCGTCGCGGGCGTCATCCTGCTGTCGGCGCTTATCCATCTCGCCTACAGCCTGTGCCTCCAGCGCGGCTATCAGGTCGCCGATCTGTCGGTCGTCTATCCGATCGCGCGCGGCACCGGGCCGATGCTCGCGTCGGTCGGCGCCGTCGTGCTGCTCGGCGAAGCGATCAGCGCGCCGGGGCTGGCGGGGCTGCTGCTCGTCGTCGCCGGCATAGGACTGATCGCGACGCAGGGCCACTTCGCCGCCTTCCGCAGCGCGGAGGCGCACCGCGGCGTGCGCTGGGGGCTCGGCACCGGCGCGCTGATCGCCGCCTATACGGTCGTCGACGGCTGGGCGGTGAAGCGGCTCGGCGTGCTTCCCGTCGTGCTCGACTGGCTGTCGAACACGCTGCGCTTCTTCTTCCTGCTGCCGGTGATCCTGCGCGACCCGCGGGGGAACATGGCGCGGATGCGCGGGCATTGGCGCCTCGCGATCGCGGTCGGGCTGCTGTCGCCCGCTTCCTATATCCTCGTGCTGACGGCGCTGCGGATGGGCGCGCCGGTCCATGTCGTCGCGCCGACGCGCGAAATGTCGATGATGGCCGGCGCGCTGTTCGGGATGATCTTCCTGGGCGAGGCGGTCGGGCGCTGGCGGCTCGCGGGCTGCCTGCTGCTCGTCGTCGGCGTCGTGCTGCTCAGCGGCTGACGCGCCCGCTCCCCGCAACCGCGAGCGCGCATCCCGCGCCGAGCAGCGTGCCGCCCACGACATCGCTCGTCCAGTGCACGCCGAGCATCACCCGCGACAGCGCGGTCAGCAGGATCGCGAGCGCCGCGAAACCGGCCGCCGCCGGACGCCAGCGCGGCGGGACGAGCAGCGCGAGCGCGATCACGATCGCCGCGACGCTCGTCGCATGACCGCTGGGATAGGACCAGTTCGACACCTGATCGAGGTGCGGGACAAGGTCGGGGCGCGGCCGGCCGTAGACAGTCTTCAGCAGGCTCGACGCCAGATTGGCGACGAGCGCCGCGCCGAACAGCCGCAGCGCCGCCTGCCTGTCCACCCAGCGCCAGAGCGAAAGGCACAGGATGAGGACGAGAGCCCAGCGCGCGACGCCGCCGCCGAACCAGCTCACGCCTTGCAGAAAAGCGATCAGTGCGGGCGCCGCTATGCCCTCGCGCAGCGCCAATGCCTTCGACAGGCGTTCATCGACAGGGGTCAGAGCGCCGGTCGCGAAGCCGAGCAGCAGCGCGGCGGCGACCAGCAATGCGGCCCAAAAAAGCGAACTGCGCGCGGTCATCTCCGGCGCCTAAGCGACCGCGAAGCGCCGCGCAAGCGGGCGGTCAGGCGACCTTGCGGCCGAACGTCGGGCGGGGACGCAGGCCGGGCGTCGCGGCAGGCGCCTCGGGCCGGGGCGCCGGGCGATGGGCGAGATAGCGCGCGAGCGCCGCGTCGGCGTCGAACGCGTCGCCGCGCGGGGCGCCTTCGAGCGGATCGCGACCGCGCTCCAGCCTCGCGGTCGCGGACGCTGTCGGTTCCATTGCGGCCGCGGGGACCTGCCCGGCATGCGCCGCCTGCAGGTCGCCGACGAGCGAATCGAGATCGCGCTTCTTCACGTCGAGCACCGATGCGGCAAGGCGGATCGTCCGCGTTCCGAACACGCCGCCTTCGACCTTGAAGTCGATGAAATTCTGCCGGCTCACCGGAATGAAGCCATACATGCGGGTGACGAGCTGGCTGCGGCCGATGCTGCGGACCTGCGACCAGCGGAGGCGCTCCGACGACCAACTCGTCGCGACGCGCACCCCGGCGGCGTCATATTCGAGCGCCACGCCATCACCGAGCAGCCGCTTGATGCTCGACGCCGAAGCGAGCGGCCCCGCAACGATCAGGACGACGCCGAGAACGGCGAGCAGACCGCCGCCGAACAGCATCGGCAACCCCATCGCCGGCAGGACGATCCCCGCCAGCGTTCCGATGACGAGCTTTCCGGTCCCGAACCTGATCGTGCGCATGGCCGTCCCCTTCACCGGCCGGCATAGCGCGCAAAGCTTAAGAAATCGGCGACCTCAGATGTGCAGCGCGCGGCCCCAGGCGCCGAGCACGGCTTCGTGCATCGTCTCGCTGATCGTCGGGTGCGGAAAGACCGTGTGCATGAAATCCGCCTCGACCAGTTCGGCTGTCTTGCCGACGGTATAGCCCTGGATCATCTCGGTCACCTCGGCGCCGACCATATGCGCGCCGAGCAGTTCGCCCGTCTTCGCGTCGAAGACCGTCTTCACGAAGCCCTCGACCTCGCCCAACGCGATCGCCTTGCCGTTGCCGACGAAGGGGAAGTTGCCGACCTTCACCTCGTGCCCCGCTTCCTTCGCCTTCGCCTCGGTCAGGCCGACCGACGCAATCTGCGGGTGGCAGTAGGTACAGCCGGGGATGTTGCGCGCGTCCATCGGATGCGGGTGGACATCCTTGTTGCCCAGTTCCTGCGCGATCGCTTCGGCCGCGATCACGCCTTCGTGGCTCGCCTTGTGCGCGAGCCACGGCGGCGCGGTGACGTCGCCGATCGCCCACAGCCCCTTCACATTGGTGCGGCAATAAGGGTCGGTGTCGATATGCCCCTTGGTGGTCTTCACGCCGAGCGTGTCGAGCCCGACGCCCTCGGTATTGGGCAGGATGCCGATCGCGACGATCGCATGGCTGTAATCACCCGCCTGGACCTTGCCGTCCTTCGTCTTGATCTTTGCCGAGACGCCGTTGCCGGTCGCCTTCAGCTCCTCGACCCCGGCACCGGTCAGGATCGTCATGCCCTGTTTCTTCAGCGATTTTTCGAGGAAGCTCGACACGTCGGCATCCTCGACGGGGACGATGCGGTCGAGCATCTCGACCACGGTCACTTCGGCGCCCATGTCGTTGTAGAAGCTCGCAAACTCTATCCCGATCGCGCCCGACCCGATGACGAGCAGCTTCTTCGGCATTTCGGCCGGCGTCATCGCGTGGCGATAGGTCCAGATGCGCTTGCCGTCGGCGGGCGCGAAGGGCAGATCGCGCGCGCGGGCGCCGGTCGCGACGATGATATGCTTGGCGGTCAGGGTTTCGGTTCCCTTCTCGCCCTTCACTTCCAGTTTCCCGGGCGCGGTGAGCTTGCCGTCGCCCATATGGACGGTGATCTTGTTCTTCTTCATCAGGTGCGTGACGCCCTGGTTGAGCTGCTTCGCGACCCCGCGGCTGCGCTTCACCACCGCGTCGAGATCGGCGCTGATGCTCGCCGCGGCGAGGCCGTAATCCTTGGCGTGCTGCATATAATGATAGATTTCGGCCGAGCGCAGCAGCGCCTTGGTCGGAATGCAGCCCCAGTTGAGGCAGATGCCGCCGAGATTCTCGCGCTCGACGATCGCGGTCTTCAGGCCCAGCTGCGCCGCGCGGATCGCCGCGACATAGCCGCCGGGCCCCGAACCGAGGACGATGAGATCGTAGTTGGTGTCAGCCATGTTACGCCACCAGTCCGAGCGGGTTTTCGACGATCTGCTTGAACGCCTGCATCAGTTGCGCGCCGTCGGCGCCGTCGATGGCGCGGTGGTCGAAGCTGCCGGTTGCCGACATCACCGTGGCGATGGCCAGCGCGTCGTCGACGATCCACGGCCGTTTCTCGCCTGCGCCGATCGCCATGATCATGCCCTGCGGCGGGTTGATCACCGCGTCGAACTGGCTGATGCCGAACATGCCCATGTTGCTGATGCTCGCGGTGCCGCCCTGATATTCGTGGGGCTGGAGCTTGCCCTCCTTGGCGCGGCCCGCGAGTTCCTTCATCTCGGTCGAGATCTTGCTCACCGATTTCTCGTCGGCGCCGACGATGATCGGGGTGATGAGGCCGGCGGGGACGCTGACCGCGACCGAGATGTCGGCGCGGCTGTAGCTGATGAGCTGGTCGCCGGCGAAGCTGACGTTGCACTTGGGCACCTGAACCAGCGCCTTGGCGAGCGCCTTGATGAGCAGGTCGTTGACGCTGAGCTTGATCCCCTGCGGTTCCAGCGCCGCGTTGAGCTCGCCGCGCAGTTTGAGCAGCCGGTCGAGCTGGATATCGACGGTCAGGTAGATGTGCGGGATCGTCTGCTTCGCCTCGGTCAGGCGGCGCGCGATCGTCTTGCGCATGTTGCTGAGCTTGTCGGCGGTATGCGGGATATCGGTTTCGAACGGTGCCGCCTGCTGCGGCGCAGCGGCTGGGGCCGGAGTCGCCGCGGCGGCTTGCGCCGGAGCGGCGGCGGTGGCGGGCGCGCCCTCGAGGTCGGCCTTGACGATGCGGCCGCCGGGGCCGCTGCCATTGACCGCCGACAGGTCGATGCCCTTTTCAGCGGCGATACGCCTGGCGAGCGGGCTGGCCTTGATCCTCTCCCCCTTCTCCATTTGTCCTGACCCCGGATCGCGTCCGGGGGAAGGACCGTCCTTTTTCGCGGCGGTCGCCGAAGAGGAGGACGGCGCTTCGACAGGCTCAGCGCGAACGGGTTCAGGGGTGGGTGCGGAAGCAGCAGCGGCAGGTGCCGGCGCCGGCGCGGCCTTCGCCGTGCCCGCATCCTCGCCCTCGCCCGCGATCACCGCGATCACCGTTCCGACCTTCACATTGTCGGCGCCTTCGGGAACGAGAATCTGCGCGATCGTGCCCTCGTCGATCGCTTCGAATTCCATCGTCGCCTTGTCGGTCTCGATCTCGGCGAGCAGGTCGCCCGACTGGACCGTGTCGCCCTCCTTGACCAGCCATTTGGCAAGCGTCCCCTCCTCCATCGTCGGCGAAAGGGCGGGCATTTTGAGTTCGATGGGCATCGTTGTTCTGGTTCCTGTCACTTGGGAGGCGAAGCCTGCCGTAACGGCTTTCCCCCTCGCCATACGCATTCGCCGGGTCAAGGTCCAGCGGGTGGAACTTGCGTTTCATACGAATGTGCCGCACTCTTCCAGTGGCAAAAGGCATAAGGGGTCGGGGGTATGCGGACCTATCTGGTGGTGATCGACGATAGCCCCGAAGCGACGCTGGCGCTGCGCTTTGCGGCGCGGCGCGCGGCGCGGACGGGCGGCGGGGTGATGGTGCTGGCCATCGTGCCGCCGCAGGATTTCCTCGCCTTCGGCAGCGCGCAGGCGACGATCGAGGCAGAGGCGCGCGAACAGGCGGAAGCGCTGGCATCGTCCGCCGCCGCCGCGATCGCGCAGGAAGCCAATATCTCGCCGCAGATCCTGATCAAATCGGGCAAGCCCGCCGAGGTGGTGCGCGAGGTGATCGGCGAAAGCGACGAGGTCGCGGCGCTGGTGCTCGCAACCGCCGCCAGCGGCGCGCCGGGCCCGCTCGTCACCCATTTCACCGGGCACGATGCGGGTACCCTGCCCTGCCCGGTGATGCTGGTCCCGGGCGGCATCGACATCGCGCGGCTCGACGCGCTGAGCTAGAGCGTCGAACGGTAAATCCGCATCCCTCACAATCCGTTCGTGTCGAGCGAAGTCGAGACACCCATCGGCGTGGAGCAAGGTCGATGGGTGTCTCGACTTCGCACGACACGAACGGAACAGGGATTCAGATTAAAGGCTCGATACTCTAGACTCGGATGACATCAGATGGCCTCGTCATTGCGAGCGGCGAAGCCGCGCGGCAATCCAGAGTGGGCGGTAACCGCTCTGGATTGCTTCCCCCGGATCAGGTCCGGGGTCGCAATGACGAAGCGGGTCAATCCAAAATCATCAGAGTCTGGCGTTTTTCGGATGTAAAGAAGCCGGGGCGTAGATGGCATGGCGCCGCTCCGCGTGGCCCCCGGCTTTCGCCGTGGAACGGCTGGAGAATGCTTCCGACCGGGTTCCGGGCGCGAGCCGATCGCCCCTATCGCGCCACTTTGGCCGCCGACTGATCAACCGGCACCACGGGCAGCAGCACGCCGCTCGCGGTGTCGCCGCCCTGCAGGATCGTCACCTCCTGCTTCCGGTAATCCTCGGGCCGCGCGAGGAAGATGTTGGGGACGAAGGTCTGCGGATTGCGGTCGTAGAGCGGGAACTGGCTCGACTGGATCTGCACCATGATGCGATGCCCGGGCTGGAACACATGGTTCACGGTCGGCAGGCGGAATTTGTACGTCTGGGTGACGCCCGAGGGGATGGCGGTCGGCTGCGCGAAGCTGTCGCGATAGCGGCCGCGGAAGATGTCCTGGCTGATCGCGAGCTGATAGCCGCCCATTTCGGGCTTCGCCGCGACCTCGGCCGGATAGACGTCGATCAGCTTGACGATGAAATCGACGTCCGAACCCGTGATCTGCGCGAAGATGTTCGCCAGCGGCGCGCCCGAAACGCGCACCGGCGCCGTCAGCACGTCGGTCTGCCAGGTCAGCACGTCGGGGCGGCCGTCGACGTGGCGCTGGTCGCTGACCAGCCAGTCGCCCCAGCGGCCGTCGCGAAAGTTCACCGGGCGCGGCAGGTGCGGCACGGGCTTCGCCGGGTCGGCGATATAGCTGGTGCTGCCCGGCTGCGGCGGCGCGAAGCCGAGCGTTCCGTCGGGGCCGACATAGATGGGAGTCAGCGGCGCCTGGCATCCGCTTTCGCAGGCAAGCGGCCAGGTGCGGAAACGGTCCCAGCGATTCTCGCCGGTGTTGTAGATCGCGGCGGCGGGCATCGCGACCGGCGGACCGTCCTTCAGATAATGGTTGAAGAAGGGCAGCACCATGTCCTCGCGGAACTGCGCCGCGGTGTCGCCGTCCCACTGGAAGGGGCCGAGCGAGCGCCCCTCGCGATTGACCTGGCTGTGGCGCCACGGGCCCATGACGAGGAAATTATTCCCCATCCGGCCCTTCGCCTTCAGCGCCTCCCACGTCGTGATCGCGCCATACATGTCCTCCTGGTCCCACAATCCCTGCTCCCACAGCGTCGGGACGTTCGACGGGTTCGCGGCGACGAGCTTGTCGAGCGCCTGCTGCTGCCAGAAATCGTCATAGGCGACGTGCTTCAGCATCTTCTGCCAGAAGGGCAGCTGGTCGTATCCGACCGCCTTCGCCCAATCGTTCGCCGAGCCGCGACGGAAATTGTCATAGTCGTCATAGCCGCCGGTGGACGGCACCTTGCCCTCCGCCTTGTAGCCCGTCTGGCCGCCGATCCACGCGATGTTGGCGAGGCGGAAGGCGCCGTGATGGAACCAGTCGTCGCCCATCCAGCCGTCGATCATCGGGCTTTCGGGCGCCGCGACCTTCAGCGCCGGATGCGGGTTCAGCAGCGCCATGACGACGGTGAAGCCTTCGTAGGACGATCCGATCATGCCGACGCGGCCGTTCGATTCGGGCAGGTTCCTGCGGTTCACCAGCCAGTCGATCGTGTCCCACGCGTCGGTGATGTGATCGACCCTGGTCGGATTGAGCGGGCCGACCGGCGGGCGGTTGACGATATAATCGCCCTCCGACCCATATTTGCCGCGGACGTCCTGATAGACGCGGATATAGCCGTCCTTCACGAACATCTCGTCGGCGAGCGGCAGGGTCGACAGCATGCTGGCGCTGTCCATGCGGTTCGCGCGGCCCTTGGCGTTATAGGGGGTGCGGGTGAGGACGATCGGGGCGTCCTTCGCCCCCTTGGGCACGACGATGACGGTATAGAGGCGCGTACCGTCGCGCATCGGGATCATCTCGACGCGCTTGTCGTAATCGGCGTGGTCGCTGGGGATCGTGAAGCTGTCCGGAATGTCGCTCGCGGTCGGTGTCGACCTGGGCGCCTCGGCCGCGCCGGTCAGTGACGCGCCGGCCAGCGCGACCGCCGACAAGGTCATGAACAGGAACGAGCGGACCATGCGAACCCCCTTGATGTCGATGTCTTCCGCGCAGGATCGTGCGCGCGGCCGCGATGCTTTGCAACCTTTCGGCGTAACGATCTTGCGCCTCAGCGCCGCCGCCCCTGATGCCGGATGTTCGCCGGGCGCCCGCGGCGGCCGACCGGATGCCGACCCTTGCCGTCGCGGCGCGGCGGGCGTTTCGCCGGCGGGCGATCCTCGGCGTCGGGCAGTTCGAAGCGCAGCGCGCCGCTGATCGGGTTCGCCTCCATCAGGCGCAGGTCGAGCCGCTGGCCGACGCCATAGCTCACCCGGCCATGCTCGCTGTCGAGCGTCCGCGCCGCTTCGTCATAGAAGAAGCGCTCGCTGCCCAGCGTCGACACCGGCACCAGCCCGTCGCCGCCGAGCCCGTCGACCGTCGCGAAGAAGCCGAAGGGCTGCACTCCGGTGATCCGCGCCGGCACGATCTCCCCGACCTTCGTCGCCAGCCATGCTGCGACATAGCGGTCGACGGTCTCGCGCTCGGCCTCCATCGCGCGGCGTTCGAGCGCGCTGATCGCCTCGCCGATCCGCGACAGTCCCTTGCGGTCGGCCTCGCCCAGCCCGGTGCGCGCGGGCAGGTCCTTCGGCTTGCCCGGCGTCTCGAGCCGCCAGGCATCGACGAGCGCGCGGTGAACGATCAGGTCGGCATAGCGGCGGATCGGCGAGGTGAAATGCGCATAGCTGCCGAGCGCGAGGCCGAAATGGCCGGCGTTGGCGGGGCCGTAATAGGCCTGCGTCTGACTGCGCAGGATCGCCTCCATGATCTCGGGCAGGCGGTCGTCGCCCGAGAAGCCGTCGATCAGCCGGTTGAACACCGCGGGGGTGATCACCTGCCCCAGCGCGAAGCTCTGGTCGAAGGTGTCGAGATAATCCTTGAGGCTGACCAGCTTCTCGCGGCTCGGCGGCTCGTGGATGCGGTACATGACCAGCGATTTCTTCGCTTCGAGCGCCCTGGCCGCCGCGACGTTCGCCGCGATCATATAATCCTCGATCAGCCGGTGCGCATCGAGCCGCTCGCGCACGCGAATCTCCGCGATGCCGCCCTGCTCGTCGAGGATCACCTGCCGCTCGGGCAGATCGAGGTCGAGCGGCGCGCGGGCAGCGCGCGCCTTCGCGAGCAGAGCCCAGCAGCCCCAGAGATTTTTCAGAGCGGGCAGTATTTCCTCCCCGGAACGGGGAGGGGGACCATCCGCAGGATGGTGGAGGGGGGTAGCGGGATCAAGCGGCGGCGCGTCTGGCCGCCTGCCCCCTCCACCACCGGCTTCGCCGGCGGTCCCCCTCCCCGTTCCGGGGAGGATCTTGTCGGCATCGATCATCGCCTGCGCATCCTCATAGGCGATGTTGGCGCGCAGCCGCACCAGCGCGCGGGCGAAGCGCCACGCCGTCACCTTGCCGTGCCGGTCGACGGTCAGATGGCACGCCATCGCGGCGCGATCCTCGCCCGCCTTCAGCGAGCAGACGCCCGCCGACAGCGCTTCGGGCAGCATCGACACGACGCGGTCGGGGAAATAGACGCTGTTGCCGCGCCGCCGCGCTTCGCGGTCGAGCGCACCGTCGGGACGGACATAATAGCTGACATCGGCGATCGCGACGATCGCGCGCCAGCCGCCCTTGTTCGTTTCGTCGCTGTCGGGCGCGGCCCAGACCGCGTCGTCATAGTCGCGCGCGTCGCGCGGGTCGATCGCGACGATCGGCAGGTCGCGCAGATCCTCGCGGCCGTCGGGGGTGAGCGGCAGCTTCGCCGCGCGCCCGGCTTCCGCCAGCGTCTCCTCCCCGAACACATGCGGGATTTCGTGCCGGGCGATGGCGATCATGCTCAGCGAGCGCGGCGCGAACGGATCGCCGATGCGCTCGATCACCTTCGCCTTCGTCGCGGCGCCGCGCCCCGACAGTTCGGCGCGGACGAGGTCGCCGATCGCGGCGTCGCCCATCTCGGCGACCGCGAAATCGAAACGCGCGCGCTTGTCCGCGGGGCGCAGCCAGGTCATCGGCTTGCCGCCCGGTCCCATGTCGGACACGAGCACCCCGATGATGCTCTCGCCGCCCGACTGGAGCTTTTTCATCGGATGCGCGACATGGCCGCTGCCGCGCTCCTCGGTGCGCGCAAGGATGCGGTCGCCGACGCCGAGCGCGCCGCGCCGTCCCTTCTCCATCACCCGCACGCGCGGCGGCGGGCCGCTCGCTTCCCACCGCTCGGGCACCGCCCAGACGGCATCACCCTCCACCGCCGCGATGCGGAAGACGGTGACGCGGGGCAGCCCGCCATGCTTGTGAAAGGCGCGGCCGGGCGCCATGTCGACGAGCCCTTCGTCGGTCATGTCCTTGAGCAGCGCCTTCAGCGCGATCTTGTCGGCGCCGCGCACCGCGAAATGCTTCGCGATCTCCCGCTTGCCGACCGCCGCCTCGCTTTCCTCGATGAAGCGGAGGATCTGCTCGCGAGAAGGCAGGCCGGGTTGCGGTTTGGGCTTTTTCATCGCGGGTCGTCCAATGGATTCACGCGAAGACGCGAAGACGCGAAGAAGATCGCTCGGGCCGACAGCCCCCTACCCATCGTCCTCGATGCGGCATGGCGCGGCGCCGGAAAGAGAAAGCCGCCTCGCGGCAAGCACGACCTCTTCGCGACTTCGCGTCTTCGCGTGAAATAAATCAATAGGTCCGTCCGATCAGCACACGCTCGACTGCGGGCTCGCCCGTGAAGAAGCAGGCGCCGTCGGCAGGCGCCGCGTCCAGCGGCGTGTTGCGCATCGTCAGTTTGAGCGCCTTCAACTGCTCGACGATCCCTTCGAGCACCGCGCCCGTCGGCCGCGACCATTGGACTTCGACCCAGCCGGTGAACTTGTCGTCGCCGCCGAAATGCGCGGCAAGGTCGGTGACGTCGCGGCGGATGTTCGCGTCGAGCCGCTGCTTTGCCTCGGCATGGAGGCTCGCCTGAATATCTTCGAGCATCGCCACGGCGCCCGCGACGAAATCACCCTTCGCGACGAAGGCCGTGTTGAGCTTGCCGCTGTCCTGATAGAGGCGGTCGCGGCGGATCACCGCGACATTGCCGCCGGCGACGTCGCGCGGGCCGATCTCCAGCACGACCGGCGCGCCCTTCTTGACCCAGCCCCAGCGCTTGGCCTGCGCCTTGTTCGCGCTCGCGTCGAGCAGCACGCGCACCGGCTCGCGGAAGGCGTCGAGCGCCCGGAGTTCGGTTTCGAGCGCGCGGCAATAATCGAGGATCGCGGCGTCCTCGTCATTGTCGCGCAGCATCGGGACGATGACGATCTGATAGGGCGCGATGCGCGGCGGGCAGCGCAGCCCGTCGTCGTCGCCGTGCGTCATGATGACGCCGCCGATCATGCGCGTCGAGGTGCCCCAGCTCGTCGTGTGGCAGAGGCTGTGGCCGCCGTCCTTGTCCTGATAGCGGATGTTCGCCGCCTCCGCGAAGCCGGTGCCCAGATAGTGCGAGGTGCCGGCCTGCAGCGCCTTGCCGTCCTGCATCATCGCCTCGATCGAATAGGTCGCGACCGCGCCGGGGAAGCGCTCGTTCTCCGGCTTCTCTCCGGCGATCACCGGCATCGCCAGCACCTCCTCGGCAAAGGCGCGATACATTTCGAGCGCGCGCAGCGTCTCCGCCATCGCGTCCTCGCGCGTCGCGTGCGCGGTATGGCCTTCCTGCCAGAGGAATTCGCTGGTGCGCAAGAACATGCGGGTGCGCATTTCCCAGCGCACGACATTGGCCCACTGGTTGACCATCAGCGGCAGGTCGCGCCAGCTTTGCACCCAGCGGCTCATCGCCGAGCCGATCACCGTCTCCGACGTCGGGCGGACGATCAGCGGCTCCTCCAGCTTCGCCTCGGGGTCGGGAACGAGCTTGCCCTTACCGTCCGCGATCAGGCGATGATGCGTGACGACCGCCATCTCCTTGGCGAAGCCGTCGACATGATCGGCCTCCTTCTCGAAGAAGGACAGCGGGATGAACAGCGGGAAATAGCAGTTCTGGACCCCGGCATCCTTGATCGCCGCGTCCATCACTTTCTGGATGCGTTCCCAGATGCCATAGCCCCACGGCTTGATGACCATGCAGCCGCGCACGCCCGATTCCTCGGCGAGGTCAGCCTCCGCAATCACATCCTGATACCAGCCCGCGAAGTCGGCCTGGCGGGTTACGCTGAGCGCATGCTTGATCATCGTTCCTGTTTTCGTTCCTGGCGGGGCAAGAGGCCCCCGATTATTTCTTCCTGGCGAGTTCGGCCTTGAGCTCGGCGATCTCGGCCTTCAGCGCCGCGATCTCCGCATCCCTCGCCTTGCCGGCGCCGGGTATGAACGCACCCGCCGCCTGCTGGAACATTTCGAGATTGCGGCGCGTCAGTTCGGCGAGCGGGTTCTTCGACCCCAGCGCCCCCTCGAAAGCCGAGCGCACGTCCTGCTGATTCTTGCGGAAGGCCGCCATCGAGGCTTCGAGATATTGCGGGACGACGCCCTGCATCTTGTCGCCGTAAAGACCGATCAGGTGGCGCAGGAAATTCACCGGCAACAGCGTCTCGCCGCGCGTTTCGGTGTCCATGATGATCTGCGTCAGCACATTGTGCGTGATGTCGTCCCCGCTCTTGGCATCGACGACGCGGAAATCGCGGCCGTCGCGCACCATGGCGCCGAGGTCGTCGAGCGTGATGTAGCAGCTCCGCTCGGTATCGTAGAGGCGGCGGTTCGCATATTTCTTGATCGTGACGACATCGCCGTCCGCCGCCGTCTTGGACTTCGCCATGATGCCTCGCGCTCCTGAGGGGTCAAAGGGGTAAGGACGGGCATTAGCACCAAATTATGATGCATCGCAACATGCGCACGGGCCGGTATCAGCCGGGCTTGTCCCATTGCGCCTTGTCGGGTTCCTTCAGCCAGACGGCAGAGACGATGAAGGCGACGAGCACGACCCCCCACGTATACCAGAGCCCGGCATAGGCATCGCCGGTCCGGGCGATGATATAGCTCGCGATCAGCGGCAGGAAGCCGCCGAAATAGCCGGTCCCGATATGATAGGGGATCGACAGCGACGAATAGCGGACGTGCGGCGGGAACATCTCGGCCAGCAGCGCGGCGACGGGGCCATAGGTGAAGCCCGACAGCGCGCTGAGGCCGAGCAGCGCGAGCAGGATCACCGCGATGCCGCCCGCGCCGGGGACCTGCGGTTCGAAGTCGTAGCCCATCGCCTCGAGCGCGGGCTTGAGCAGCGCCGGGTCGTCGCTCGCGACCTGCTTGCCGCCGATGTGGATGTCGACGCTGTCGAAGGTGTTGCCGCTCGCGACGACCTTGTAGGGCACGCCGAGGCGGGTGAGTTCGCCCAGCGTCCGCGCGCACGCCGTCGCCTGCTGCTTCGCCATCGGGTCGAAGCTGCACTGCGACCCCGTCACCACGACCGGCGCGCGCTCGGCGGCGCGGTGCAGCGCGGGATTGGCCGCGCCGCCCATCAGCCAGAAGAGCGGGAAGAGCAGCATGAGCGTCGCGGCATAGCCCCAGACGATCGGCTTCTTGCGGCCGATGCGGTCCGACAGATGGCCGGCGATCAGGAAAAAACCCATGCCGAGCGCCGCGGCGGTGCCGACGATGATCTCCGCCGCGGTCTCCTCGACCTTCATCGGTCCCTTGAGCAGCGACAGGCCGGAGAACATCGCGGTGTACCAGATGACCGTCAGCCCCGCCGCGATGCCGAACAGCGCGACGAAGATGCGCAGCTTGTTGCCCGGATAGGTGAAGCTTTCCTTGAGCGGATTGCGCGCCAGTTCGCCCTCCGCCTTCATCGCGCGGAACACCGGGCTTTCGGACAGCTTCAGGCGCATCCACAGCGAGATGGCGAGCAGCAGCAGCGACAGCAGGAAGGGCACGCGCCAGCCCCAGGCGTCCCAGACCGCGTCGGACATCGCCGCCTTGCATCCCAGCACGACGATCAGGCTGAGGACGAAGCCGCCGACGACGCTCGCCTGGATGAAGCTGGTATAGAAGCCGCGCCGTTCGGGCGGCGAATGTTCGGCGACATAGATGGCGGCGCCGCCATATTCGCCGCCGAGCGCGAGGCCCTGGAGGACGCGCAGCAGGATGACGATCACCGGCGCCGCGATGCCGATCGTCGCGGCCGACGGGATCATGCCGACCCCGGCGGTCGCGACGCCCATCAGCGTGACGGTGATCAGGAAGGTGTATTTGCGCCCGAGCCGGTCGCCGAGAAAGCCGAACAATACCGCGCCGAGCGGCCGAAAGCCGAAGCCGACCGCGAAGCCGGCCCAGACGAGCAGCACCTCCAGCGTCGCGTTATCGCTGGGAAAGAAAGCCTTGCCGATGATCGCCGCCAGCGTGCCGTAGATGAAGAAATCATACCATTCGAAGACGGTCCCGGCCGACGAGGCGGCGATGACCATGCGAATATCCTTCGCGGTCGGCTGATAGGCCGCGCCGTGGTCGGCGCCGGCGGCTTGATCGGTCATATCCTCTCCCTGGCCCGTGCAGGATACGACGCCCCTCCCCGGAAGGCCTCCCCCCTGCCCGCCCGCTTCGCGGCGAACTTATGCCCCCTGTCTAATTCCCCCGCGCCGCCGCGCAAGCCTTCTTGGCGCCAGCGCCCGTTGATGGCAGACTGGCGCGATGACACGCTTCATCGACCTTTCGATCCCGATCACCAACGACGTCGTGTCCGACCCGCCGGTGATGCGTCCGCAGATCAGCTATATGACCCACGAGACGACGTGGGAGCAGATCGCGCTGTTCTTTCCCGGCCTGACGCGCGAAGACCTGCCCGACGGCGAAGGCTGGGCGGTCGAGAGCCTGACGCTGTCGACGCACAACGGCACGCACATGGACGCGCCGTGGCATTTCCACTCGACGACCGACAGCGGCGCGCGCGCGGCGCCGAGCATCAACGAGGCGCCGCTCGACCTGTTCTTCCGCCCCGGCGTGAAGCTCGATTTCTCCGACCGGCCCGCGGGCCATGTCGTCGGCGCCGCCGAGGTCGAGGCCGAACTCGCGCGCATCGGCCATGCGCTCCAGCCGCTCGACATCGTGCTCGTCCAGTCGGGCGCGATCTACGGCACCGCCGATTTCACCGATCAGGGTTGCGGCATGGGCGCCGAGGCGACGCTCTGGCTGACCGAGCGCGGCGTGCAGGTCGTCGGCACCGACGCGTGGAGCTGGGACGCGCCGTTCAGCCACACCGCGCGGCGCTGGGCCGAGACGCGCAACCCGTCGATCATCTGGGAAGGCCACAAGGCGGGACGGATCAGGCCCTATTACCAGATCGAGAAGCTGACCAACCTGGCCGCCCTGCCCCCGACCGGCTGGACGCTCTCCTGCTTCCCGGTGAAGATCGAACGCGCGAGCGCCGGGTGGATCAGGGCGGTGGCGCTGATCGACGATTGAGGCGCGTCAGAACAGCCGCGACCCGTTCGGTACCGGGCGGTCGGGGGCGAAGAGGATCACCGCGCCTTCGTCGTCGGCGAAGCCCAGCGTCAGCACCTCGGACATATACTTGCCGATCTGGCGCGGCGGGAAGTTGACCACCGCCGCGGCCTGCCGCCCCGGCAGCTCTTCGAGCGCGTAGCGCGACACGATCTGCGCGCTGCTCTTCTTCACGCCGATCGCGGGACCGAAATCGATCTTCAGCTTATACGCGGGCTTGCGTGCTTCCGGGAAAGGCTCGGCCGCGACGATCGTGCCGATGCGGATGTCGACGCGGAGGAAATCGTCGAAGGTGATCGGGTTGGCGGCTGCCGCCCCTTGATCGTGGTTGATGTGCATTCAACAAACTCCATTCGCCCTGAGCTTGTCGAAGGGCCGTTCTTCTCTTCAATGCCGTAGAAGGAAGGACGGTGCTTCGACAAGCTCGGCACGAACGGAATTGGAGAATCACTCCAGCTCCAATATCACCGCGTCGACCGCCAGGCTGTCGCCCTGCGCGGCGTTGACGCTCTTCACCACGCCGGTCTTTTCGGCGCGCAGGATATTCTCCATCTTCATCGCCTCGACCGTCGCGAGCGGCTGGCCCGCCTCGACGCTGTCGCCTTCGCCGACGTGCAGCGCGACGAGCAGGCCCGGCATCGGGCAGATCAGATATTTCGACAGGTCGGGCGGCACCTTCTCGATCATGTGCGACGCCAGCGGCGCGACATGCCACGGCAGCACGCGCACGTCGTGGATGGCCCCGCGCGTCGTCATCCGCCAGCCGGTGCGCGTCTTCGCCACCTTCACCGCCAGTTCGCTGCCGTCGATCTCCGCGACGACCAGCCGGTCGCCCGGCGTATATTCGAGCGCGATGTCGACCTTCTCGCCGTCGACCTTGATATGCTTGCGGCCGAGCTTCACCTTGTGGCTCGCGTCGCCGATCGTCACCTGCCATTTGGCGGGCGGATCGAGCCGGTCGCCGAGCTGACCGTCGACGCGCCGCGCGCGATCGGCCTCGGCGCTCGCCATGAAGCCCGCGATCGCCGCCAGCGCGCGCGTCACCGCTTCGTCGGCGGGCGCGCCGTGGAACCCTTCCGGATATTCCTCGGCAATGAAACCCGTCGTCAGCTCGCCCGAGCGGAAGCGCGGGTGCTGCATGATCGCCGAGACGAAATCGATATTGTGGCCGAGCCCTTCGAGCTCGAAGCGGTCGAGCGCCGCGACCTGCAGATCGGCGGCCTCGTCGCGCGTCTCGCCCCAGGTGATCAGCTTGGCGATCATCGGGTCGTAGAAGATCGACACCTCGCCGCCTTCGGCCACGCCATCATCGACGCGGATATAACCCGCCTTCTCATCTCCGTTCGTGTCGAGCGAAGTCGAGACACCAGGAAGTCGCGCACGACCGATGGGCATCTCGACTTCGCTCGATGCGAACGGGGCTTGATGGCGGCTTGCGGGAGGCGGCGAATAGCGCACAAGCCGCCCGGTCGAAGGCAGGAAGCCGCGATAGGGGTCCTCGGCATAGACGCGATTCTCGATCGCCCAGCCGTCGATCTTGATGTCGTCCTGCGTCAGTTCGAGCTTCTCGCCCGCCGCGACGCGGATCATCTGTTCGACCAGGTCGATGCCGGTGATCGCCTCGGTCACCGGATGCTCGACCTGAAGCCGGGTGTTCATTTCGAGGAAATAGAAGCTCTCGCCCGTCGGATCGGCGCCCGAGACGATCAGTTCGACCGTGCCCGCGCTGTAATAGCCGACCGCCTTCGACAGCGCGACGCACTGTTCGCCCATCGCCTTGCGCATCTTCTCGGTCACGAAGGGCGACGGCGCCTCTTCGACCACCTTCTGGTGACGGCGCTGGATCGAGCATTCGCGCTCGTTCAGATAGAGGATGTTGCCGTGCTGGTCGCCGAGGATCTGAATCTCGATATGGCGCGGGTTGAGGATGAACTTCTCGATGAAGACGCGGTCGTCGCCGAAGCTGTTCAGCCCTTCGCGCTTGACGCTCTCGAACCCCTCGCGGACGTCCTTTTCGTCATAGGCGAGGCGCATGCCCTTGCCGCCGCCGCCCGCCGACGCCTTCATCATCACCGGATAGCCGATCTCGTTCGAAATCTCGACCGCATGCTCGGTGTCGCGGATTTCGCCGACGAAGCCGGGGACGACGTTGACGCCCGCTTCCTTCGCAAGCTTCTTCGACTCGATCTTGTCGCCCATCGCGGCGATCGCGTTCACCGGCGGGCCGATGAAGGCGATATTTTCCTTGGCCAGCGCCTCGGCGAAGCTGGTGCGTTCGGACAGGAAGCCATAGCCCGGATGCACCGCCTCAGCCCCCGTCGCCTTGCAGGCTTCGATGATCCTGTCGGCGATCAGATAGGATTCGGACGCGGGCGACGGGCCGATGTGCACCGCCTCGTCGGCCATGCGCACGAAGGGCGCGCGCGCGTCGGCGTCCGAATAGACGGCGACGGTCGCAATGCCCATGCGGCGCGCGGTCTTGATGACGCGGCAGGCGATTTCGCCGCGGTTGGCGATCAGGATTTTCTTGAACATATTATGGCCTGTATCCCAAAATGACGTAGTGGTTATCGGCAGTGCGCCGCAGGTAGAAGTCGCCGGAGTAAGTCGGCTTCGGGTGTTCGCGATCGGGTTCCCATCCGGCACCGCTGCAATAGAATTGCATAACGCTGTGGCGGATTGGGTATGACTCGGCTGGAATCCCCTTCATGATCTTTTGCGCGGCAATGTTGCCAACGAGCCAGTCAGGCGCACCAAATGGCAGATCTTCTTCGTCGCTAAATGAGTAGGTTAGCTGACCTTTTACAACTACATCGCTTACCTCTCGGATACGGCTAATCTTTAACCGTTCCGGCTGATATCCACACGCCTCGGCCACGGGCGTGCACACGCCCAAGGCCGTCGCAACAAGGATAAGGCGCGCGATGCTCACTCCGCCGCCTCCATCCGCATCGGCTCTTCGCTCTCCATCGGGCGCAGCCCCAGCTTGGCGAACAGCGCGGCGTCTTTGCTATCGCCCGCGTTCGCCGTGGTCAGCAGCTTGTCGCCGGTGAAGATGCTGTTCGCGCCCGCCATGAAGCATAGCGCCTGCGTCGCCTCCGACATGCTCTCGCGGCCCGCAGACAGGCGAACCATCGACTTCGGCATCGTGATGCGCGCGACCGCGACGGTGCGGACGAATTCAATGTCGTCGATCTTCGCCAGCGGCGTGTCGGCCAGCATGTCGCCGAGCACCGTCCCCTTCACCGGCACCAGCGCGTTGATCGGAACGCTGCCCGGATGCTCCGGCAGCGTCGCGAGCGCGTGGATGAAGCCGACGCGATCCTCGCGCGTCTCGCCCAGGCCGACGATGCCGCCCGAACAGACGTTGATGCCCGCCGCGCGAACCTCTTCCAGCGTGTCGAGCCGGTCCTGAAAGGTGCGGGTCGAGATGATGTTGCCGTAATTCTCCGGGCTCGTGTCGATGTTGTGGTTGTAATAATCGAGCCCCGCGACCGCGAGCGTCTGCGCCTGCTCGCGGGTGAGCATCCCCAGCGTCATGCAGGTTTCCATGCCCATCTGGCGCACGCCCTCGATCATCTCGACGATCGCGGGCATGTCGCGGTCCTTGGGGTTGCGCCACGCCGCGCCCATGCAGAAGCGCTGCGAGCCCGCATCCTTCGCCTCGGCCGCCGCCTGCAGCACGGCGCGGACGTCCATCAGCTTGGTCGCCTTCAGCCCCGTTTCGGCGTGCGCCGACTGCGAGCAATAGCCGCAATCCTCGGCGCAGCCGCCGGTCTTGATGCTGAGCAAGGTGCAGAGCTGCACCTCGCCGCGCGCATGGTGGCGCCGGTGGATGCCCTGCGCCTCCCACATCAGCTCATCGAACGGCAGGTCGAACAGCGCGGCGATTTCCTCGCGCGTCCAGTCATTGCGCGCCTCTCCCGCTCCGTTCGCATCGAGCAAAGTCGAGATGCCCATCGGTCGCGCACGACCTCCCGGTGTCTCGACTTCGCTCGACACGAACGGATGAGGGGGCGGAGTGGATTGGATCTGGCTCACGCGATCGCCTCCAGCGCCTGTGCGAGGTCGGCGATGATGTCGTCGATATGCTCGATGCCGACCGACACGCGCACCACGTCGGGACCCGCGCCCGTCTCGACGAGTTCGGCTTCGGAAAGCTGGCTGTGCGTGGTCGAGGCGGGATGGATGATGAGCGAGCGTGTGTCGCCGAGGTTGGCGAGGTGGCTGAACATCTTCACCGACGACACCAGCTTGACGCCCGCGTCGTAGCCGCCCTTGAGCCCGAAGGTGAACACCGCGCCGCCCTTGCCGCCGAGATAGCGCTTCGCGAGCGCGTGATAGGGGTCGTCCTCCAGCCCGGCGTAGGACACCCAATCGACCTTCGGATGCGCACGCAGCCATTTGGCGAGCGCGAGCGCGTTGCTGCAATGGCGCTCCATCCGCAGCGCCAGCGTCTCCATGCCGGTGAGCGCGAGGAACGCGTTCATCGGTGCGAGCGCCGGGCCGAGGTCGCGCAGGCCGAGCGTCCGCGCGGCGAGGATGAAGGCGAGGTTGCCGAACGTTTCGGCGAACTTGATGCCGTGATAGGAGGCGTTGGGCTCGGTCAGCGTCGGATATTTGCCGCCCTTCGTCCAGTCGAACGATCCCGCGTCGACGATCACCCCGCCGATCGCATTGCCATGGCCGTTGAGGAACTTGGTCGTCGAATGAACGACGATGTCGGCGCCATGCTCGATCGGGCGGCACAGCATCGGTGTCGCCATCGTGTTGTCGACGATCAGCGGCACCCCGGCATCATGCGCGACCTTGGCGATCGCCTCGATGTCCTGCACGACCCCGCCTGGGTTGGCGAGGCTTTCGATGAACACCGCGCGCGTCTTGTCGGTGATCGCAGCGGCGACATTGCCGGCATCGTCGGCGTCGACGAAATGCGTTGTCCACGCCATCTTGCGGAAACTCTGGCCAAGCTGGTTCTGCGACCCGCCATACAGCTTGCGCGCCGCGACGATCTCGCAGCCCGGTTCCATCAGCGTGTGAAAGGTCAGGAACTGCGCCGCGTGGCCCGACGCCACTGCGAGTGCGCCCGCGCCGCCTTCGAGCGCGGCGATCTTGCCCTCCAGCGCGCCGTTGGTCGGGTTCATGATCCGCGTGTAGATGTTCCCGAACTCTTCGAGGTTGAACAGGCGCGAGGCATGTTCGACGCTGTCGAAGACATAGGATGAGGTCTGATAGATCGGGGTGATCCGCGCCTTGGTCGTCGGATCGGGCTGGGTCCCGGCGTGGACGGTCAGCGTTTCGGGCTTCATCTCAGTCATGCGGCATCCTCCAGTGGCGGCATATTGTGGCCGAGCAGGCGCAGCACGTCGGCGGCGCATTCGACCACGTTGGAACCGGGTCCATAGATACCCTGCACCCCGGCGTCGCGCAGATAATCATAATCCTGCGGCGGGATGACGCCCCCCGCGATAACCTTGATGTCGCTGCGCCCGGCTTCCTTGAGGCCCCGGATCAGTTCGGGGATCAGCGTCTTGTGCCCGGCGGCGAGGCTCGACGCACCGACCGCGTCGACCCCGCTTTCGAGCGCGAGCACCACCGTTTCCTCCGGCGTCTGGAACAGGGGGCCTGAGACGACGTCGAAACCCATGTCGCCGAAGGCCGAGGCGATGACGTTGGCGCCGCGGTCGTGCCCGTCCTGCCCCATCTTGGCGATCAGCAGCTTGGGCGCGCGGCCCAGCCGGCGCTCGACCGCCTTGACCCCGTCGACGACCTGCTGCCAGCGGCCGTCGTCCTTGTAGGGCGCGGCATAGACGCCCTTCACCGGGGTCGGCACGGTCGCATAGCGGTCGAAGGCTTCCTCCATCGCCGCCGAAATCTCGCCGAGCGTCGCGCGGGCGCGCGCCGCATCGACCGCGTGGGCGAGCAGGTTGGTCTCGATCGACTGCGGCGCGGCCGCCGCCCTGCGCAGCGCGTCGAGGGCCGCGCGGCACGCCGCCTCGTCGCGGCTCGCCTTCACCTTGTTGATGCGCGCGACCTGCGCTTCGCGCACCTTGGTGTTGTCGACCTCGAGCGTTTCGAGCAGGTCCTCGTCCTTCAGGCGATATTTGTTGACGCCAACGATCACGTCGTCGCCGCGGTCGACGCGCGCCTGCCGCGCCGCGGCGGCTTCCTCGATCATCGCCTTGGGCCAGCCCGCCGCGACCGCCTTCGCCATGCCGCCCTCGGCCTCGACGCGGTCGATGATCGCCTGCGCCTTGTCGACCAGTTCCTGCGTCAGCGCCTCGACATAATAGCTGCCGCCCAGCGGATCGACGACATTGCACATGCCGGTCTCTTCCTGGATGATGATCTGGGTGTTGCGGGCGATGCGGGCGGAAAAATCCGTCGGCAGCGCGATCGCCTCGTCGAGCGCATTGGTGTGGAGCGACTGGGTGCCGCCGAGCATCGCCGCCATCGCCTCGATCGTCGTGCGGATGACGTTGTTGTAGGGGTCCTGCTCGGTCAGCGACACGCCCGACGTCTGGCAATGGGTGCGCAGCATCTTCGAGCGTTCGGATTGCGCGCCGAGCTTCGTCATCGCGCGATGCCACAGGACGCGCGCCGCGCGCAGCTTCGCCGCCTCCATGAAGAAGTTCATGCCGATGGCGAAGAAGAAGGACAGCCGACCGGCGAACCTGTCGATGTCGAGGCCGGATGCGACGCCATATTTCACATATTCGATGCCGTCGGCGATGGTGAAGGCGAGTTCCTGCACCTGCGTCGCCCCCGCCTCCTGCATATGATAGCCGGAGATCGAGATGCTGTTGAACTTCGGCATCTCGCGCGACGTATAACCGAAGATATCGCTGATGATCCGCATCGAGGGTTCGGGCGGGTAGATATAGGTGTTGCGGACCATGAACTCCTTGAGGATGTCGTTCTGGATGGTCCCGTCGAGCAGCGACCGCGCCACCCCCTGCTCCTCGCCCGCGACGATGAAGAAGGCGAGGATCGGGATCACCGCGCCGTTCATCGTCATGCTGACCGACATCTGGTCGAGCGGGATGCCGTCGAACAATATCTTCATGTCCTCGACGCTGTCGATCGCGACGCCCGCCTTGCCGACGTCGCCGACGACGCGCGGATGGTCGCTGTCATAGCCGCGGTGCGTCGCCAGATCGAAAGCGACCGACAGCCCCTTCTGCCCCGCCGCGAGGTTGCGGCGATAGAAGGCGTTCGATTCCTCGGCAGTCGAAAAGCCCGCATATTGCCGGATCGTCCACGGCCGCCCGGTGTACATCGACGCGCGCACGCCGCGCGTGAAGGGCGCGAAACCAGGCAGGCCGGGGTCGGTCTTCACATCCTCGGCCGTGTAGAGCGGCTTGACGTCGATCCCCTCGGGCGTGTGCCAGGTCAGGTCCCTAAACGCATCTGGGCCCTTCACCTCCTTCTCGGCGGCGGCGGCCCATTGGTCGAGGGTGGGTTTGTCGGTCATAATCTTCAGTCCCCTGCCCTCTCCCCTTCAGGGGAGAGGATACGCAGGCTTGCCAGCTTGCTGGCTAGCCGGAGTTGGAGAGGGGCCTCCCCCTCTCCGCTGCGACTAGGGCCTGCTGCGCAGACCCAAGTCTCGCGCCTCTCCCCTGAAGGGGAGAGGGCAGAAAAGTCAGTGCGCCCCCTTCGGCGTCTCCATGATCTCGGTCAGCACCCCGCCCATGTCGCGCGGATGGACGAAGAAGATCGGCGTCCCGTGCGCCCCGATCCGCGGTTCGCCGAGCACGCGCTTGCCCATCGCCTCGAACTCCGCCTTGGCGGCGTGGATGTCGGGGACCTCATAGCACATATGATGCTGCCCGCCCTGCGGGTTCCGTTCGAGGAAGCCCGCGATCGACGCATTGCCGGGCAGCGGCTCGATCAGCTCGATCTGCGTGCCGTTCGTCCCACCCTCGCCGGGCGTATCGACGAAGCACACTTTGACGCCCTGATCGGGCATGTCGAACGGCTCGCAGATCGTCGTCGCGCCCATCACGTCGCGGTAGAAGGCGATGCTGTCGGCGATGGACGGCGTCGCGACGCCGATGTGGTTGAGGCGGCCCAGTTTCATATCAAAGTCTCTCCAGTTTCGTCATGCCGGACCCGATCCGGCATCCCGCTTAGACCTCGCGGAACAAGGATAGCGGGACCCCGGATCAGGTCCGGGGCGACGCCAAACTACAGCGGAATATTGTCATGCTTCTTCCACGGGTTCTCCAACTGCTTGTTCCGCAGCTTCCGCAGCCCCAGCGCGATCCTTTTCCGCGTGTTGCGGGGATGGATGACCTCGTCGATATAGCCGCGCGATGCCGCGACGAAGGGGTTGGCGAAGCGATCCTCATATTCCTTCGTGCGCTCGGCGATCTTCTGCGCGTCGCCGATGTCGCTGCGGAAGATGATTTCGACCGCGCCCTTCGCGCCCATCACCGCGATCTCGGCGGTCGGCCACGCATAGTTCAAATCGCCGCGCAGATGCTTCGACGCCATGACGTCGTAGGCGCCGCCATAGGCCTTGCGCGTGATGACCGTGATCTTGGGCACCGTCGCCTCGGCATAGGCGAAGAGCAGCTTCGCGCCATGTTTGATGATGCCGTTATATTCCTGCGCGGTGCCGGGCAGGAAGCCGGGAACGTCGACGAAGGTGACGATCGGAATCTCGAACGCGTCGCAGAAACGTACGAAGCGCGCCGCCTTCTTCGACGAATTGATGTCGAGCACGCCCGCCAGCACCAGCGGCTGGTTGGCGACGATGCCGATCGTGCGCCCCTCGATGCGCCCGAAGCCGCAGATGATGTTCGCGGCGTGCGCCGGCTGCACCTCGAAGAAATCGCCCTCGTCGACCGTCTTGCGGATCAGCTCGTGCATGTCATAGGGCTGGTTCGCATTAGGCGGGATCAGCGTGTCGAGGCTGTCCTCGGCGCGGTCGTAGGGATCGCTCGTCGGGCGCACGGGCACGCCGGCGCGGTTGTTCTCGGGCAGATAGTCGAAGAAATCACGCGCCGCGAGCAGCGCCTCGATGTCGTTCTCGAACGCCAGGTCGGCGACCGAGCTTTTCGTCGTGTGCGTGATCGCGCCGCCCAGTTCCTCCTGCGTTACCACCTCGTTGGTCACCGTCTTGACCACGTCGGGACCGGTGACGAACATGTAGCTCGAATCCTTCACCATGAAGATGAAGTCGGTCATCGCGGGCGAATAGACCGCGCCGCCCGCGCACGGCCCCATGATGAGCGAAATCTGCGGCACCACCCCCGACGCCAGAACATTCTTCTGAAACACGTCGGCATAACCGCCGAGCGATGCGACACCCTCCTGAATTCGCGCGCCGCCCGAGTCATTGAGGCCGATAACCGGCGCCCCCACCAGCATCGCCTTTTCCATCACCTTGCAGATCTTCTCCGCATGGCGTTTCGACAATGAACCGCCGAAGACTGTAAAATCCTGGCTGAAGACATAGACGAGCCGGCCGTTGATGGTCCCCGATCCGGTCACCACGCCATCGCCGGGGATTTTCTGGTCCTGCATCCCGAAATCGACGCAATCATGCTCGACATAAGTGTCGAGCTCCTCAAATGAATCCTCGTCGAGCAGCACGAGCAGCCGCTCGCGCGCGGTCAGCTTGCCCTTGGCGTGCTGCGCGTCGATGCGCTTCTGCCCGCCCCCCAGCGCGGCGGCGGCGCGGCGGCGTTCCATTTCGGCGATATTGGCAGACATGCGGCTCTCCACGGATATTGAGCGGTCCGCCCTGCCCCGTTCGGCGCCCGGTGGCAAATGTGAATTTGCAAAGTTGCGAAGTCGGAATTTGCAAAGTAGAGCCACACCATAGGCCGTTCGTGTCGAGCGAAGGCGAGACACCCAGCGACCTTGCGCCACACTGATGGGTGTCTCGACTTCGCTCGACACGAACGGAAATGAGAGGTTTCGTGCCATGACCCGCCAACGCATCTTCGCCGGCAGCCGCATGCGCCAGCTTCGCGCCGAGCGCGGCCTGCGGCAGGCCGGGTTCGCTGCGAGGCTCGGCATCTCGACCTCCTACCTCAGCCAGATCGAGCATGACGACCGGCCGCTGACCCCCGCGCTGCTCGACCGGCTGCAAAGACTGTTCCCGCTCGAATGGGAGGAGGTCGCCGCCGACGCGGGCGACCGGCGCGCGGGCGCGCTGCGCGAGGCGGCGGCCGATCCGCTGTTCGCCGCCGCCCCGATCGCGCCCGAACAGCTCGAACGCGCGGCGCTTCAGCAGCCGCAACTCGCCGACCAGTTCGTCGCGCTGCACGCCGCCTATCGCCGCGCCGGACAGCGGCTCCAGATCATCGACGAGGCGCTGACCGGCGGCACCGCGGAAGGCAGCCGCCTGCCATGGGAGGAGGTGCGCGACTGGTTTCACGACGCGGGCAATTACGTCGACCGGCTCGACCGCGCCGCCGAGGAACTGGCGAAGGGGCTGCGCGGCGCGTCCTCTGCCCCCTCTCCTGCGGTCGAGACGATCGAGCGGCGGCTGCGCGATGCGCTCGGCATCTCGATCGTTTACAATCAGGCGCAGGCGCTGCGCGATTATGACGCGACGATGCGCCACCTTGTCATCGACCCGTCGCAGCCGCCCGAAAGCCGCCGCTTCCAGCTCGCGCACCAGCTCGCGGCGCTGGCGCTCGCGGACGAGATCGCGGCGGTGGTCGAGGCGTCGCCGCTGCGCACCGCCGCGGCGCGCCAGTTGCTCCACGTCGGTCTCGCCAACTATGCGGCGGGCGCGGTGCTGATGCCCTATACGCCCTTTCGCGCCAGCGCGCGCGCGGTGCGGCACGATATCGACCGGCTGCGGCTCGAATATGGGGTCAGCTTCGAACAGGCGTGCCACCGCCTCTCGACGCTCCAGCGCCCCGGCGCGC
Source organism: Sphingopyxis sp. 550B (assembly GCF_057401805.1). Taxonomy (NCBI): domain Bacteria; kingdom Pseudomonadati; phylum Pseudomonadota; class Alphaproteobacteria; order Sphingomonadales; family Sphingopyxidaceae; genus Sphingopyxis; species Sphingopyxis sp. 550B. The sequence continues at coordinate 3,402,084 of NZ_CM171610.1, forward strand.
GCGGCATCCCGATGTTCTTCTGCCGCGTCGACATGGCGGGCAACATCACCAAGCGGCACAGCGCGACGCGGCTGCAATTCGCGCGCTTCGGCGGCGCCTGCCCGCTGTGGATCGTCCACGAGGCGGCGGCGATCCCCGACCGCATCCTGTTTCAGCTCGCCGAGACGCCCGACGGCCTGCGCTACGTCTCGATGGCCAAGGGGCTGGTGAAGCCGTCGGGCAGCTACGCCCGCGCCCCGCGCCGCTATGCCGTCGCGCTGGGGTGCGAGGCGCGATACGCCGCCGACTTCGTCTATGCCGACGGGGTCGACGTCGACGCGCCGCAGGCGGCGGCGCGCATCGGCCCGTCGTGCCGCATCTGTCCGCGCGACGACTGCGACCAGCGCGCCTTCCCGCCCGGCGACCGGCCGATATTGGTCGATCCGGATCGCCGGGACGTGGTGCCCTATCGGATCGGGTGACCAATTCCCCTCCCGCTTGCGGGAGGGGGCTGGGGGTGGGTCTGCGACGGTGCCTCTGCCCACCCCGCTGCGAGTAGCGAGCAAGCTCGCAACTCTCGCTTCCCCTCCCGCTTGCGGGAGGGGAGCGATTACTTCAGCAGCACCAGTTCCTCCGCCATGCTCGGGTGCAGTGCCACCGTGGCGTCGAAATCGGCCTTGGTCAGCCCGGCCTTCACCGCGACCGCCGCCGCCTGCAATATCTCCGGCGCGTCGGGGCCGATCAGGTGCAGGCCGACGACCTGGTCGGTCGCCTCGTTGACCACCATCTTGTAGAGCGCGCGTTCGTTGCGGCCGGCGAGGACATTCTTCATCGCGCGGAAATCGCTCGTATAAACCCGGATCGAGCCCAGTTTATTGCGCGCCTCGGCCTCGGTCATGCCGACGGCGCCGATCGGCGGATGGCTGAACACCGCGCTCGGAACATTGGCATAATCGACCGTCGTCGGCTTGCCACCGAAGACCGAGTCCGCGAACGCCTGTCCCTCGCGGATCGCCACGGGGGTGAGCTGGATGCGGTTGGTGACGTCGCCGACGGCATAGATGCTCGGCACCGACGACCGGTTGCCCTCGTCGACCTTCACGGCCCCGTCCGCGTCGAGCTCGACGCCCGCCTCCGCGAGCCCCAGCCCGCGGGTGTTCGGCACCCGTCCGGTCGCCACCAGCACCGCGTCGGCGGGAATCGGGTCGCAATTGGCGAGGTGGACCATCAGCGAGCCGTCGGCCTGCTTCTCGATCGACTGGAAGGGGGCGTTGAAGCGGAACTCGATGCCCTTGGTCATCGATATCTGCAACAGCCGGTCGCGGATCTGCTCGTCATAGCCGCGCAGGATCGCATCGCCGCGATTGACGATCGTCACCTTGCTGCCGAACTCGTTGAAGATGCCGGCGAATTCGTTGGCGATATAGCCGCCGCCCGCGATCACCACGCGCTGCGGCAGCGTTTCGAGGTGAAAGACCTCGTTCGAGGTGATCGCATGCTCGCTGCCCGGAAAGTCGGGGACGAAGGGCCAGCCGCCGGTGGCGATCAGGATGCGCTCCGCAGTCAGTTCCTGGCCGTCGGCGAGGCGCACCGTCTGCGGCCCGGCGACCGTCGCGCGCGTCTTGAAGACCTCTACCTGGTGATTGTCGAGCGTCTGCCCGTAAAGCCCTTCGAGCCGGGTCACCTCGGCCAGCACATTGTCGCGCAGCCGCGCCCAGTCGAAGCGGCAATCGGGAGGAACGTCCCAGCCGAAATGGCGCGCGTCCTTCAGGTCTTCGGCGAAATGGGCGCCATAGACGAGCAGCTTCTTGGGAACGCAGCCGCGGATGACGCAGGTGCCGCCGACCCGATGCTCCTCCGCCACCGCGACGCGCGCGCCGTGCGACGCCGCGACGCGGCTGGCGCGCACCCCGCCCGACCCGGCGCCGATGACGAAAAGATCATAGTCGAACTTGGACATGGAAGAGCCCCCGCACTGGAATGATTGGCTGGCGCCTATGTGGGTGGGCGGCGCCGGCTTGCCAATCGAATTTTGCGGTCAGTGCGAAACACTTGTCGTTGCGGCCCCGGACGGATCGGCAATTATCCCTTTTCGGCAGGGAACCGTTCCCCGGCGAAAGCCGGGGTCCATGCGAGGCAGGCGCACGCATCTGGACCCCGGCTTTCGCCGGGGATCACCAGCTTCATTGTCTCAAGGGCATGAACGCCGACTAGATCTGGGGGAGTCATCTACAGCAGTGTACGCAACTCTGGATTGCCGCGTCGCCATGCCCCTCGCAATGACCCTATGGGTTATTCCCCCAGCGCCGCCTGCATCAGCGCCTGCGTCGCCGGATCAAAATCGACCGTCCCCTCGGCCAGACCCTTCGCCATTTCCTTGCCCAGTTCGACCCCGAACTGGTCGAACGGGTTGATGCCGAGCAGCACCGCGTTGGCGAAGACGCGATGCTCGTAGAAGGCGATGAGCGCGCCCAGCTGATGCGGCGTGACCTGTTCGAGCAGGATCGTCGCCGAGGGCCGGTTGCCCGGATAGGCGCGCGCGCCGTCGTCGCTCGCACGCCCGGCCATCAGTGCAGCCCCCTGCGCGATGCAGTTGGCGACGAGCGTTTCGTGGTGCGCGGCGTCGAGCAGATCGTCGGCCTCGCGCGCGACGACGAACTCGACCGGGACCAGATGCGTGCCCTGATGGAGCAGCTGGAACACCGCATGCTGGGCATCGGTGCCGACGCCGCCCCAGGTGATCGCGGCGCTCGCGCGGCCCAGCGGCTCGCCGTCCAGCGTGACGCCCTTGCCGTTCGATTCCATTTCGAGCTGCTGCAGATAAGAGGGAAGCAGCCGCAGCCGCTCGTCATAGGCGAACACCGCGCGCGTCTGGCAGCCGAGGCGGTTGGCATAGAGCTGGTCGGCGAAGGCGGCGAGCAGGCAGATGTTGTCGGCACCCTCGGCCAGCCGGAAATGCCGGTCCATCTCCGCCGCGCCTTCGAGCAGTTCGGCGAAAGCATCCCAGCCGAGCGCGAGCGCCGCCGGAAAGCCGATCGACGACCACAGCGAATAGCGCCCGCCGATCGTCTCGCTGAACGGCAGGATGCGCGTTTCGTCGATCCCCCATTCCATCGCCTTGTCGGGATTGGCGGTCAGCGCGACGAAGCGTCCGCTGGGGTCCTCGACCCCGCCCTCCTCCAGCCATTGCAGCGCCGACGCGGCGTTGAGCAGCGTCTCGGTCGTCGTGAAGGTCTTCGATGCGACCGCGACGAGCGTATATTCGGGGTCGAATTTCGCAAAGGCCTCGCTCAGCGCGGCCCCGTCGACATTCGAGACGACGGTAACGTCATAGCGCCGGTCGTGCCGCCCGAGCGCGTCGACGAGCAGGTCGGGGCCGAGCGCCGAACCGCCGATGCCGATGTGCAGCAGGTGGCGGATTTCGCCGAACGCCCCCGCCTCGATCGCGTCGACCAGCATGCGCATCCGCTGGTGGAGCGCCTGCGCGCGATGCACCGAATCGGGCGCGCCGTCGCCGCGCTCGGCGCTGTGCTCGGCGGCGCGCTCCTCGGTGGGGTTCACGATGCCGCCCGAAAACAGCGTCTTTCGCCGGCCCGCGAAATCCTGCGCCTCGGCCAGCCGCGACAGGATGGCGACCGCCGCATCGTCGAGGTGCGTCTTGGCGAAATCGAAGCGGATGTCGGCGACGCGGCGGACGAACGCCTGAAGCCGCGCATCGGGATCGGCGGCGACAAGCTCGGCGAGCGGACGGGGCTGCCAGTCGGCGAGGGCCTGCCAGGCTTCGGTGGCGGTGGTCATCGGATGTCCTCTTGGTTTCCGCTCGATGCGAACGGGATCGGGATGTGGCTTTCTCCATAAGCCAGCGGCGGTGCCCATGCCAGCGTCGTCCGCCGATATTCGCTTGACCTTCGCGTCCATTCGTCGCCAATGCGCGGCATGACCGACGCCAGCGCAACCGCCAGAAATTCCGCCGCCCCGACTCCCGCGCCCCCGGCCCCCGCTCCGATGTCCGCAAAGGAGGAGGCGGTCGACACCATCCGCTTCCTCGCGCTGCTCGCGGTCGCGGTGCTGATCTTCCGCAGCTTCTTTCTGTCGCCCTTCAACATTCCGTCGGAATCGATGCAGCCGCGGCTGCTGATCGGCGATTACCTGCTCGTCAACAAGATGGCCTATGGCTATTCGAAATACAGCCTGCCGTTCAGCGTGCCGCTGATCCCCGGCCGCATCTTTCCGCGCACCCCCGAACGCGGCGACGTCGTCGTGTTCAAGGCGCCGCCGGTGGGCGACAACGACTATATCAAGCGCGTCATCGGCCTGCCCGGCGACACGGTGCAGGTGAAGGACGGCGCCGTCTGGTTGAACGGCCGGCCGCTGAAGCGCGAGCCGATGCCCGATTTCGTCATTCCGGTGACGCAGAACATGATCGACGCCTCGCGCGCGATGGGCACCCTGCCCTGCTATTCGCCCGAGTTCGAGGAGACCGCCGCCGACGGCGGGCGCCAGTGCCGCTACAAGCAGTTCCGCGAGACGATGCCGAACGGCAAAAGCTATCCGATCCTCGACATCACGACGATCCAGCAGGACAATACGCCGCCGGTCACGGTGCCGGCCGGGCATCTGTTCCTGATGGGCGACAATCGCGACCGCAGCGCCGACAGCCGCTTCCCGGCGGTGGAGAATGAGGGGATCGGCCTGGTTCCCGAAGAGAATCTGGTCGGCCACGCGCTGGTCGGCATGTTCTCGACCGACGGCTCGGCGAGCTGGCTCAACCCGATCAGCTGGTTCACCGCCGCGCGGTGGAGCCGCATCGGGGACGGCTTTTGAGCGAAGGCGCGTCCGCCGAAACCATCGCCGCGATCACCGGCGCGCCGCCCGGCGACCTTGGCCTCTATCACCGCGCGCTGACCCATGGCAGCAGCGGCGCGGGCGATTATCAGCGGCTTGAATTCCTGGGCGACCGGGTGCTGGGGCTGGTGATCGCGTCCGAGCTGTTCCGCCGGTTTCCGAAAGCGAGCGAGGGCGAGCTTTCGTCGCGCCTGCACGCGCTGGCATCGGGCGAAACCTGTGCGCGCATCGCGCAGCGGCTCGACCTCAACGCACATGTCCGCTTCGGCGCGCAGGCGATCAGCGACGGCGGGCGGCAGAGCGACAATGTCGCCGCCGACGTGCTCGAAGCGCTGATCGGCGCGCTGTGGCTCGACCGGGGCGAGGTGGCGGCACGCGCCTTCATCGTCCGCGAATGGGGCGCGATGATCGAGGGGCAGACCGCGGCGCCCAAGCATCCCAAGGCGGCGCTCCAGGAATGGGCGCTCGCCCGCAAGCGGCGTCCGCCCGAATATCGCCTCGTCCGCCGCGAAGGCCCCGACCATGCGCCGCGCTTTCGCGTCGCGGTCGCGGTCGGCAAGCTCGCCGAGGCCGAAGGCGAAGGCGCATCGAAGCAGGCGGCCGAAAAGGCCGCGGCGGCCGCTCTGCTCGACCGGCTGACACAGGAAGAGAAACAATGACCCAACGCTGCGGCTTCGTGGCCGTTGTCGGCGCCCCCAATGCGGGCAAGTCGACCCTCGTCAATGCGCTCGTCGGCCAGAAGGTCGCGATCGTCAGCCCCAAGGCGCAGACGACGCGCACCCGGCTGATGGGCGTCGCGATGGCGGGCGACACGCAGATCGTGCTGATCGACACCCCCGGCATCTTCGCGCCGACGCGCCGGCTCGACCGCGCGATGGTCGCCGCCGCGTGGGGCAGCCTGGAGGAGGCGGAGGCGACCCTCGTCATCGTCGATGCCGCGGCGAAGCTGAGCGGCCGCGTCGAGCGCGTGCTGGAAGGCGTCGCGGGACGGCCCGAGAAAAAGTTCCTTGTCCTCAACAAGGTCGACCTGACGCGCAAGGACAAGCTGCTGACGATCGCGACCGAGTTGAATGCGAAGCTGCCCTTCGACGAAACCTTCTTCATCGCTGCGAGCAGCGGCGACGGCGTCGCCGACCTCAAGGCGCATCTGGCTTCGCTGATGCCCGAGGGACCGTGGCATTTCCCCGAGGATGAGGTGAGCGATGCGCCCGAGCGCATGCTCGCGGCCGAAATCACGCGCGAGCAACTCTATCGCCAGCTTCACGAGGAACTCCCCTATCAGTCGACGGTCGAGACCGAGCTGTTCAAGTCGCGCCCCGACGGCAGCGCCGAAATCCATCAGCAGATCCTCGTCGCGCGCGACAACCAGCGCGCGATCGTCCTCGGCAAGGGGGGCAGCCGGATCAAGGAAATCGGCGCGAAGGCGCGCGCCGAGCTGGCCGAGTTGATGGGGCGCAAGGTCCACCTGTTCCTGCACGTGAAAGTGAAGGAGAACTGGGACGAGGATCGCAGCGTCTATCGCGACATGGGGCTCGACTGGGTCGATTGATCCTGCCCTGAAGTCGCCTGGACTATCCTTGCCTTCGTTCGTGCTCAGGGCGAACGGGGTTGGGTTAACACGCGGAATTCTATTCCTTCGCCTTCTTCTTCGCCGGGGCCTTCTTCGCGGGCGCCTTTTTCTTCGGCGCGGCTTTCTTCTTCCCCTTGGCCGGTCCCTTCGCGGCGCGCGCGTCGATCAGCGCGACCGCTTCCTCGACCGTCAGCGCGTCGGGTTCGACCGTCTTGGGCAGCGTCGCGTTGGTCGTGCCGTCGGTGACATAGGGGCCGAAACGCCCCGCCATCAGCTTCATCTCGCCGCCGCTCGTCGGGTGCGGGCCGAAGGTCTTGAGCGGCTCTGCCTTGGCGCGCGCGCCGCGGCCGCCGCCGTTCGCCGCGTCGGCGATGCGCGCCACCGCGGCGTTCATGCCGATCTCGAAGATTTCGGCGGTGCCGGTCAACTTCGCATATTTGCCGTCATGGAGCAGATAGGGACCATAGCGCCCCAGCCCCGCGACGATCGGCTTGCCGCTTTCGGGATGCATGCCGACCTCGCGCGGCAGGCTGAGCAGCCGCAACGCATAGTCGAGGTCGAAATCCTCGGCAGGGATATCCTTGGGGATCGACGAACGCTTCGCCTCCTTGCCCTCGCCGAGCTGGATATAGGGGCCGAAGCGACCGCTGCGCTTCGTCACCTCGAGCCCGCTGTCGGGGTCGGTTCCCATCGCCTCGGGGCCGTTGTCGGCGCCGTTGTCCGCACCGCCCGGCTGCGCGAACTTGCGGGTATATTTGCACTCGGGATAATTGCTGCATGCGATGAACGGCCCGAAACGCCCGCCGCGCAGCGCGAGCCGGCCGGTGCCGCAATTGGGACAAAGCCGGGGATCGCTGCCGTCGCCCTTGTCGGGGAAGAGATAGGCGCCGAGGAATTCGTCGAGCGCCGCGGTAATCTCCGACGGTTTCTGTTCCATCACCTCGCCGGTGCGCGGCTTGAAATCGCGCCAGAAGCGGTCGAGCACCGCCTGCCACTGCGCGCGGCCGCCCGACACGTCGTCGAGCTCCTCCTCGAGCCCGGCGGTGAAATCATAGCCGACGTAGCGCGCGAAGAAGCGTTCGAGGAACGCCGTCAGCAGCCGCCCGCTTTCCTCGGGGATGAAGCGGTTCTTCTCGATGCGCACATAGGCGCGGTCCTTGAGCACCTGGAGGATCGAGGCATAGGTCGAGGGCCGCCCGATGCCGAGTTCCTCCATCTTCTTGACGAGGCTCGCCTCGGAATAACGCGGCGGCGGCTGCGTCTCGTGGCTCTCGACCTCGACGCCGGTCTTCGCCGGCGCATCGCCCTTGTCCATCGCGGGGAGCAGACGACCATCCTCGTCGTCGCTGTTATCGTCGCGCCCCTCGTCATAAAGGGCGAGGAAGCCGGGGAATTTCACCACCTGCCCCGTCGCGCGCAGCATCGTCTTGCCGGTGCCGTCGGACAGGTCGACGCTGGTGCGTTCGAGCCGCGCCGACGCCATCTGGCTGGCTAGCGCGCGCTTCCAGATCAGTTCGTAGAGCCGCGCATGGTCGCCGCCGCCGACGCGGTCCCTGCCGAAATCGGTCGGCCGGATCGCTTCATGCGCTTCCTGCGCGTTCTTCGCCTTGGTCTGATACTGCCGCGGCTTGTCGGGGACATAACCGCCGTCGTAGCGGTCGGCGATCGCGCGACGCGCGGCACTGATCGCGCTGCCGTCCATCTGGACGCCGTCGGTCCGCATATAGGTGATCGCGCCGTCCTCGTAGAGGTCCTGCGCGACGCGCATCGTGTGGCTGGCGGAAAAGCCGAGCTTGCGCGCCGCCTCCTGCTGGAGCGTCGAGGTGGTGAAGGGCGGCGGCGGGTTGCGGGTCAGCGGCTTGGTCTCGACCGCATCGACGGTGAAATGGCCCGCCTTCACATCGGCCTCGGCGGCGCGCGCATCAGCCTCTGTCGTGATCGACAGCCGCTCGATCTTGTCGCCGCGCCAGCGCGCGAGGCGCGCCCTGAACGGTGTGCCGCCCATTTCGAACAGCCCGGTCACCGACCAATATTGCTGCGTGACGAACGCCTCGATCTCGCGCTCGCGCTCGACCACCAGCCGCAGCGCGACCGACTGGACACGGCCAGCCGACTTGGCGCCGGGCAGCTTGCGCCACAGCACCGGAGACAGGGTGAAACCGACCAGATAGTCGAGCGCGCGCCGCGCGCGATAGGCATCGATCAAATCGGTGTCGAGGTCGCGCGGATGCGCCATCGCATCGGTCACCGCCTGCTTGGTGATCGCGTTGAAGGTGACGCGTTCGACCGCCTGCGGCAGCGCCTTTTTGCTGCGCAGCAATTCCTGCACATGCCAGCTGATCGCCTCGCCCTCGCGATCGGGGTCGGTCGCGAGGATCAGGCGGTCGGCCTGCTTCGCCGCGTCCTGAATCTCCTTCAGCCGCTTCGCCTTGTCGGGATAGAGCTGCCACTGCATCGCGAAGCCGTCGTCCGGATCGACCGAACCGTCCTTGGGCGGCAGGTCGCGGACATGGCCGTAGGATGCGAGCACCTTGAAATCACGGCCGAGATATTTCTCGATCGTCTTCGCCTTGGCAGGCGATTCGACAATTACCAATTGCATTGAAAATCCGTTCGCTGGGAACCCTTACACGTGTGCGCGAGGGTTGCGGAGGGCTTGGCCCTTCGTCAAGAGGGATTTGGCGCAACCGTCGCCGCCCGCGAAGATGGGACCGCTCGCGGTGTCGCACAAGGCTGCCGGCGGTCCCCTCTTCGCGGGGCGACGGTGGGGATCAGCGCAAGGCGCCCAGCCGCCCGATCAGCATCTCGCTCGCCAGGCTTGCCGCCTTGGCCGCACCCTCTTCATAGGCGCGGGGCTTTGCCGCGAATTCGAACTTGCGCGTCTTGCCGAAGCGCAGGCCGCCCAGCCCGGCGACCGCCGCGAGGCCGCCCGCGACGTTGGCGCCCGATTGCAGCGCCTTGTCCGCGCCGCTGGTCGCATCGTCCTTTTCGATGAAATCGCCCTCGACCGCGACCGGGGCCTTGACGGTGATGACCGACTGCTTGCCGCTCGGCGCGATCAGCGTCAGGCGCGAATAGTCGGCCGCGACCGACAGGCCGCTGTTGACCTGAATGCCGCCGAAGCTGAAGGCGCCGGGACGCTTCTGGTTCGAAAAGTCGATCAGATAGACGACGTCGATCACGCCGACCCCCGCCTGTTTCGCATAGTTGGCGAAGGCCATGCCGGTCTGGCCCGCGGCCATGTTGATGCCGATGCTGCTCATCCCCGACCCCAGGAAGTCGCCGGGAATCATCAGCAGCGACGGCAGGTCATTGGGCTTGAAATAGGTTGCCTTGCCCTTGCTGCCCTTTTCGAGCGCAATATTGATGTCGAGCGGCACGTCCTGCGACTTGCTCTTGCCGAGCGCCGCGTGACCGAACAGGTCGGCGGGCGTCTGGACGGTATAGCCGCTCGCCTGAAGTCGGGAGACGAAATCGGCATAGGCCGCATCGGTGATCGTCTGCATCATCGCCGGCGTCACGCCGACCAGTTCGCTCTTTGCCTTGGTGGTGCCGCCGAAGGCGCCCATCAGGCCGCCGCTCGCCTGCGTCTGGTCGATCGATTCGAAGATGAAGCCGACGTTGAACGCGCCGATCGCAACGGTGCCGACGCCCTTCGCATTGGCGGGCCCCGAAATCTTGACCGGTTCCTGGTCCCTGGCGATGGCGGCGGCAGGCTGGGCCAGCAGCGCCGCGACGGCGAGCGCCGACAGCAATTTCCTCATGGGTCGTTCCTCCGCACCCCGCGACCGCCCGGCGGTGCGAGATGTTCGCGAAGCAACCCACGATCCCGCGCATCCGCCAGATGCGAGGGCGTGTCAATCGCTTACTGATTGTCCCACCGGAAGCCCGCGGGCAGGCGGCATTTGCCGGCGTCGTAATCGCCGACGCTGCGGATCACCTCGCTGCGTTCGGGTTCGATGCGGCGGCCGCTGATCTGGCTGTCGATCACGCGGCGGACGAGCGCGTCGAGCCGGGTGACGAGATAGCAGTCGATCGCCGGCGGCGCATGCGGATTGCCGACGCCGCTGTCGTCGGTCAGGAACAGATAGCGCGACTGGGTCGCCGCGGCCATCGCGCGCATCGCATATTCGGCCTTGTCGGCGACGCCCGACGCGGCGACCGGGGTGATGTGGATCCGCTTTGCGCGCGCGGCTTCCGCCGCCTGCCACGTCCGCCCGAAGCGATCGTCATGCGGCGGCGCGTCGGCGACGAGCAGCAGCGACTTCACCGCATCGAGGCGCCAGTCCTGCCCGACCGCGCGGATCAGCGCCTGGTCCATCGCTTCGGGATAATCGCCGCCGCCGCTCGCATATTGCTGCGCGAGCCGCCCCTGCACCGCGCCGATGTCGCGGTCGAAGGCAAAGCTGCGGGTGACGTAATCGTCGCCCTCGTCGCGATAGAAGACGAAGCCGACACGGATATCGAGGTCGCGATGCCTGGCGGTGATCGCGGCGATGATCGAACGCAGTTCGGCCTGCAGATACCGGATCTCGTCGCCCATGCTGCCCGTGGTGTCGACGACGAGCATCAGGTCGAGCTTCGTCGCCTTCGCCGCCGTCCGGTCCGCGGTGAGGCCGACGAGCTGGCCGCCGGCCGCCGCCGACACCAGCACCGGGCGCGCGTCGGCGATCGCCCGGCCCGCCTGGCGCGCGGACACGGTGATCCGCTCGCTCAGCCGGTCGAGGCCGGGAAAGAAGACCGCGCTGCCGTCGGCCTGCGTCGCCATGGTGATGCTGTTGCCGTCGCTGCACGTCACGACGACGTCGGCGAAGGGAATCGGCTGGCCGTTGCGGTCGGCGACCCGGACCGTCACCACGCGCATCGTGTCGACGCGCGGCAGGGCGCGCACCTCCTGCCCCAGGTCGCTGCGATTGACATAGGCGGCGTAGAGTTCGGGATTGAGCAGGTCGTCATGCTCGCCCGCGGTCAGGATGCCCGACTGGGGCTGCGGCTGCGGCCAGGGCCGCGGCGATGGCGGGTAGCGGGAGGCGTCGGACGATCCGGGTGCCGCGCTCTCGGCAGTCCGCGACGCATCGCCCGCAGCGCGCGCACCCGTTACCGCGACCGCGTCCGCCGCCATGGGCGCCATCGCCGGCGGCGGGGGCGGAGGGGGCGGCGGGGAGGAGGAGCTGGTGGCGGCGGTGGCTCGGCAGACATCGCACGGTCGCGTCCGGAGCCGCCACGGGATTTGAGCGCGCGGTCGGGCCGCTGCTGCCCCGCCTCGGTCTCCGCAGGCAGGCGCGGGAGCGGATCGGCGGCGCGGCAAAAACCCTGCTGCCCCGTCACGGGCTTCGCGGCGGCACTTGCCGCCGGAAGCGGTGCCGGCCCGGCGGCAAGCAGTCCCGCCATCGTTGCGCCCGTCAGCAAGCGACTCCGCATCGTCCCTCTCCCCACCATGTGATACAATATCATCAACCTGTCGGCGGGGCGCTGAACCATGGCTTAACGGCCGAGGTCACCGGTCTCAGGCGACGCTGACCCGGGCGCCGGCGTGGCGTTCCAGGCGGCCCGCCAGTTCGAGTTCGAGCAGCACGAGTTGCACCGCCGCCGCCGGGCGGCCCGACTGGCGCACCAGTTCGTCGATGGCGACGGGGGTGGCGCCGAGCAGGCTGGCGATGGCGCCGCGGTCGCCCTCCGCCACCTGCGGCCCGGTCGATGCGACATCGCGGAGCCGCGGGGCCGCGCGCGTCATGCGGGCGTCGATCGGCCCGAGCGCCTCGATCACGTCGTCGGCATTCTGGACCAGCGTCGCGCCTTCGCGGATCAGCAGGTTGCACCCTTGCGCGCGCGGGTCGAGCGGCGAGCCGGGGACCGCCATCACCTCGCGTCCATAGTCGCCGGCGCGGCGCGCGGTGATCAGCGATCCCGACCGGGGCGCCGCCTCGATCACCACCGTTCCCTGCGCCACCCCGGCGATGATCCGGTTGCGCGCTGGAAAGTGGCGCGCGAGCGGTTCGGTACCCGGCGGCTGTTCGGTCATCAGCAGATGGTCGGCCGCGATCCGGTCCTGCAAGGCGGCATTCTCCGTCGGGAAGGCGATGTCGATACCGCTCGCGATCACCGCCGCGGTCGCGCCGCCCAGCGCGCCGACATGCGCCGCGGTGTCGACCCCGCGCGCCAGCCCGCTGACCACGGTGACACCGCGCGCCGCAAGATCGGCGGCGAGCTGGCGCGCGAAGCGGCAGGCGGCGGCGGAGGCGTTGCGCGCACCGACGATCGCGACGCAGGGACGATGGAGCATTGCGCCGTCGCCACGCACGATCAGCACCGGCGGCGCGCTTTCCACCTCGCGCAGCAAGGGCGAATAATCGGCTTCGTCGCTGAAGACATGGCGCGCGCCGAGCGCCGAAACGCGGGCGATCTCGCGCTCGGCGAGGTCGGCCGGGGCGATGCGTGGCTTGCCGCCGCCGCGCAGCGCAAGGTCGGGGAGCGCCGCAAGTGCGGCTTCGCCCGACCCGAAGCGCTGCATCAGCTGGTGCCAGCTCACCGGGCCGACGTGCGGCGTGCGGATCAGCCGCAGCCGCGCCAGCCGTTCGGCATCGGTCACGCGGCCGCGTCCGGTTCGGGCGCGCCCTTCCCCGCCCCGATGCGGGGTTCGGTCCCTGCACGCAGCCGGGCGATATTCTCCCGATGCCGCCACAGCAGGATCGCCGCCAGCCCGGCCAGCCCGACGGCATAGACCGGATAGCCGAGGACGAGCGCCGCGACGGGCGCCGCGACCGCTCCCGCCATGCCGCCGAGCGACGAGATGCGGAGCAGCAGCACGGCGCCGAGCCAGAAGGCGGCGAAGACGAGCCCGATCGGCCAGGCGAGCGCGAGCGCCACGCCGAGCAGCGTCGCCACCCCCTTGCCGCCGCGAAAGCGCAGCCAGACGGGGTAGCAATGACCGATCATCGCCGCGGCGCCCGCGATCATCGCGCCATGATCGCCGAGCCCGGGCACGAAATGGCGTGCGAGCAGCACCGCGACCGCGCCCTTAGCGCCGTCGAGCAGCAGCGTCGCCGCCGCGAGTCCCTTGCGCCCGGTCCGCAGCACGTTGGTCGCGCCGATGTTGCCCGACCCGATCCGCCGAAGGTCGCCCGCGCCGAACATGCGCGTCAGCAGGACGCCGAAGGGGATGGAGCCGAGCAGGTAGCCTGCGGCGATCAGCAGATAGACGGTCATCTCGGTCCCCCAATATTCTCCGGGCCGCACTGTGCAGCCAATGCGCCCGGCGATCAACGGATTCGGATCGGATGACTGCCAAAACGGACCAACGTCGTCCCTGCGAAAGCCGTTCGGCGCGAAGCGATTGAGCGCGACGCGCGCGCCTGCTAGGCGCCGGTCATGCCCCCCCCTGCCCTCGACGCCCCGATCCTCTTCTTCGACAGCGGTCTCGGCGGATTGACCGTGCTCGCCGCGACGCGCGCCCTGCTGCCGAACGCGCCCTTCGTCTATGCCGCCGACTATGCCGGCCTGCCCTATGGCCGGAAAAGCGACGAGGAGCTTGCGGCGCGCGTTCCCGCGCTGCTCGGTCGGCTCGTCGAGCGCTTTCAGCCGCGGCTGGCCGTGATCGCCTGCAACACGGCCTCCACGATCGCGCTGTCGCATGTCCGTGCCGCGCTCGACCTGCCGATCGTCGGCACCGTCCCCGCGATCAAGCCCGCCGCCGCGCTGACCCATAGCGGCGTTATCGGCGTGCTCGGTACCGAGGCGACGGTGCGCCAGCCCTATGTCGACGACCTCAGCGCGCGCTTCGCCGCAGGCAAGACGGTGCTGCGCCACGGCAGCCCCGAACTGGTGACGGCGGCGGAAGCGCGGCTGCGCGGCGAGACGGTCGACCCGGCGGTGGTGGCGCGCGCGATCGCGGGCCTGATCGATCAACCCGGCGGCGATGCGATGGACGTCATCGTGCTCGCCTGCACCCATTTCCCGCTGCTGCTCGATGAGCTGCAAACCGCGGCGGGCCCCGGCGTGCAGTTGATCGACGGCGCGGCGGGCATCGCGCGGCGCGTCGCCCAGCTGACCGCGGGGCAGGACTGGCCCATCACCGCATCTCCGGGCCTTGCCGCCTTCACCCGCAGCGACGCGATTCCGCCGCCGCCGCTCGCCGCGCTGCGCCCCTATGGCATTGGGCGGACTGAGACAATTTGACCCATGCTTGCGAATCGTTCGCACTGGCCTTCGCGGAAAATCGACGCTATTGCCCCGTCCGTTCGTCGCCGGAGGGGGCGGCGCACCCGAAGCTGCGGGGCATGCAAGTGAACTACGACGATATTTTCGCCCGAGCCATCGACCGGCTGCACGAGGAAGGCCGCTACCGCGTCTTCATCGACATCCTGCGTAACAAGGGCGCCTTTCCCAACGCGCGCTGCTTTGCCGGGCACAACGGACCGAAGCCAATCACCGTCTGGTGCTCGAACGACTATCTGTCGATGGGCCAGCACCCGAAGGTCGTCGCCGCGATGGAGGAAGCGCTGCACGACGTCGGCGCGGGCGCCGGCGGTACGCGCAACATCGCGGGCAACACCCATTATCATATCGATCTGGAGGCCGAACTCGCCGACCTGCACGGCAAGGAAGGCGCGCTGCTCTTCACCTCGGGCTATATCTCGAACGAGGCGACGCTCGGCACGCTGGGCAAGCTGCTGCCGGGCTGCATCATCTATTCGGACGAGCTCAATCACGCCTCGATGATCGCGGGCATCCGCAATTCGGGCTGCGAAAAGCGCGTGTGGCGCCACAACGACCTCGATCATCTCGAGGAACTGCTCGCCGCCGACGATCCGCAGGCGGCCAAGGTCATCGCGTTCGAAAGCGTCTATTCGATGGACGGCGACATCGCGCCGATCCACGCGATCTGCGACCTCGCAGAGAAATATAACGCGCTCACCTATTGCGACGAGGTCCACGCGGTCGGCATGTACGGCCCGCGCGGCGGCGGCATCACCGACCGCGACGAGTGCGCTTCCCGTGTCGACATCATCGAAGGCACGCTCGGCAAGGCGTTCGGCGTGATGGGCGGCTATATCGCCGCCGACCGGAATATCATCGACGTCATCCGCAGCTATGCGCCCGGCTTCATCTTCACCACCAGCCTGTCGCCGGTACTGGTCGCCGGAGTGCTCGCGGCGGTCCGCCACCTCAAGCAGTCGAGCGTCGAGCGCGACGCGCAGCAGGCGGCGGCGGCCTATCTCAAGCAGAGCTTCCGCGACGCGGGCCTGCCGGTGATGGATTCGACGACGCACATCGTGCCGCTGATGGTCGGCGACCCGGTGCGCGCCAAGAAGATCAGCGACATATTGCTCGCCGAATATGGCGTCTACGTCCAGCCGATCAATTTCCCGACCGTGCCGCGCGGCACCGAACGGCTGCGCTTCACGCCCGGCCCGACGCACGACGAGGCGATGATGCGCGACCTGACCACGGCGCTGGTCGAAATCTGGGATCGGCTCGAACTGGAATTCCAGAAGGCGGCGTGACGGGCGCATTGCCCTATGACGAGGTGGTCCGCGGTCGCCGGTCGATCCGCGGCTTCCTCGACAAGCCGGTTCCGCGCGCGCTGATCGCCGAGATCATCGAGGTCGCGATGCGCGCGCCCTCCTCCTTCAACAACCAGTGCTGGAATTTCTCGGTCGTCACCGGCGCACCGCTCGACGCGATCCGCCGCGGCAATAGCGAGGGCATCTTGGCCGGCAAGCCCGACAGCCGCGAATTCCGCCGCTTCGACCGGGTCGTCGACGCGCACCGAACGCGCCAGATCGAAATCGCCAAGCAATTGTTCGGCGCGATGGGAATCGCGCGCGACGATCGGGACGCGCGGCAGGACTGGGTGCTGCGCGGTTTCCGGCAGTTCGACGCGCCGGTGAGCATCGTCGTCACCTATGATCGCGCGCTACTCGGCAGCGACATCGCCCCCTTCGACTGCGGGGCGGTGACCAATGCGCTGGTCAACGCGGCATGGTCGCGCGGGCTGGGCTGCGTCATCAACAGCCAGGGGATCATGCAAAGCCCCGTGGTGCGCGAGCATGCGCATATCCCCGACGATCAGGTCATCATGATCTGCGTCGCCATGGGCTGGCCCGACGAGACGTTCCCCGCCAACGCCGTCGTGTCGAACCGCAAGAGCGTCGACGAGGCCGTCCGCTTCGTCGGCTTCGACGACTAGGGCGTTCATGTTTGGATGAACCATGCCGAGTCCCCGCGCAGGCGGGGACCCGGAGCGATGTAGCGCCAATTTTGGCTCTTCCCACTCTGGCTTCCCGCCTGCGCGGGTGCACTCGGCTTCTCAAGCCGAAACGACGCTCAGGCCGCCGGGCGCATCATTCCCCAGAAATGCGGTCCGCCGCCGGGCACGTCCCATTCGACCTGCGCGACGAACCCCAGCCGCTCGTAAAGCGGCACGTTGTGCGGCGTCGCGGTTTCCAGCCAGCAGGGCAGCCTTTCGGCATCGGCCCTCGCGGTCTGCGCGCGGATGATCCGCCCGCCGTGCCCCTTTCCCTGATGCGCGGGACGCACGCCGACATAATGGAGATACCAGAAGCGCCCCGGCGGCCGGTGCGCGTCGATGCTTCCCTGCACCTTCAGACCGCGCGGCAGCGTCGCGCCGAAGGCCGCGACGAGCGGAAGCACGGTGCGCAGAAATTCGAGGCTGCCGCTGTGAGCACGGCCCGGCGCCCGCCACAACGAAGCCGATTCGTCGTCCGCCCCGCGCAACGCCACGCCCGCACGCATGTCGGCGGGAACGAGGGCGCGGAACAGGCCGCGCAACGCGCGGGCGCGGCGGTCGGGTTCGGGCAATATCCACGACAGGGCGGGATCGGTCTGAAACGCCTGCGCCAGCGTTTCGACCAGGGCAGGCCGATCGTCGTCGCATGCCTCGAGGATTTGGTCCGTCCGGTTTGCACGATTCGTCATTGCGAGCGAAGCGAAGCAATCCGGAGCGGTTTATGCAAGCTCCGGATTGCCGCGTCGCTTCGCTCCTCGCCGGGGGTATCGATGCTCGCCGCGGCATCTCAATCGCGACAATAGCCCTCGCCCTGCTTGACGATCAGGCATTGCTGCTTGCCGGCCAGATATTTGAGCCCGGTTTCGTCGCCGTTGCCGCGATGGAGCGACAGTTGCTCGCCGCCGCGCCGGAACTGGATGCCATGCTCGCTGTCCTGCCCGTCATAGGTCCCCCTGGTGTCGAGGTCGGACTGCATCTCCAGCTTGTATTTGCCGGGCTCGGCAGCCGGGGCGATCGTCACATACATGCCCTCGACCCCGGTCCATTTGCCCGCCCAGCTTGCGAAGCGGTGCGACGCGGTCGCCGGATCGGTCCCTGCATCGGGCGCCGCGGTATCGACGGGCGGCACGGTTTCGACCGGGACCTCGGTGGTGTCGGTAGGCGCCGGGGCCGGCGCCTCCGCCTTTTCGCAGCCGGCGAGCAGCGCCAGCGCCACCGGGGCCGCGAGGATCAGGCTCATCTTCATCATGCGTCTCCTTCCACCGGCGCAACGCATCGCGCGGCATAAGTTTCCGCCCGGGATGCGCTGCCGGCCTTTGGAAGGTCCGTCAGCCCGCCAGTATCTCCGCATATTTCTGCGGATCGACATTGCCGCCCGACAGCGTGATCAGCGTTGCCGCGCCCGGCGTCACCTTGCCCGCGAGCACCGCGGCCAGCGCCGCCGCACCGCCGGGTTCGACGACAAGGTGCAGCTTTTCGAAGGCGACGCGCATCGCGTGGCGCACCTCTTCGCGCGTGACCACGACTCCGCGCACGCCGCGCGCCTGCAACACCGCGAAATTGATCGGCCATGTCTCGGGCGTCTGGAGCGCATCGCATTCGGTCGGATAGCTCATGTCCGCGACCGACAGGATTTCGCCGGCGGCCAGGCTGCGCGTCACATCGTCCCACCCTTCGGGCTCCACGGCGAAAATATCCGCGTCGCCGCAGGCCAGCGCGAGCCCGGCCGACAATCCGCCCCCGCCGCAGCAGGCGACGACCGTGTCGGGCCCGGCGATGCCGCGCGCCCGCATCTGCGCGGTCGCCTCGATCCCGGCGCTCCCCTGCCCCTCGATGATCCACGGGTCGCCATAGGCGTGCACCAGCGTTCCCCCGCGCTCAGCGATCAGCGCCGCCGCCACCGCGTCGCGCGATTCGGTGACGCGGTCATAGAGCACGACCTCCGCCCCCAGCGCGCGCGTCGCCGCCAGCTTCATCTGCGGCGCATTGCCCGGCATGACGATCGTCGCCCTGATCCCCAGCCGTTTCGCCGCCCAGGCAACGCCCTGCGCATGGTTGCCGCTCGACACGCCGACGACGCCGGCCGCCGCCTCTTCCGGAGTCAGGTCGCTCAGCCGGTGCCACGCGCCGCGAATCTTGAAGGCGCCCACCGGCTGGAGGCATTCGGCCTTGCACCAGAGCGTCGCGCCGTCGACCTCCAGCGGCAACAGCGGGGTCGGCGGCAGGATGGCGGCGACCTTCGCCGCGGCGCGCTCGACGCCAGCGAGCGTCGGCGCGCGCGCGGGGTCGCGCAGGGGATCGGGGCTTTGCTGTGTCATGGCTTCGTCCTATAGGGCGCGGCATGGATGACAAGCGGCGACACGCCGCGCAGGAGATTTTTCGATGAGCAAGGTTCTGGTGATCGGCGCCGGCGGCGTCGGTTCGGTCGCGGTGCACAAGATGGCGATGAACGCCGACATCTTCCCGTCCATCACGCTGGCGAGCCGCCGCAAGTTCAAGTGCGACGCGATCGCCGAGTCGGTGAAGGCGCGCACCGGGGTGACGATCGCAACGGCGGAGGTCGACGCCGACGACATCGACGCGACCGCGACGCTGATCCGTCAGGTCGGTGCGACGCATGTCGTCAACCTCGCGCTTCCCTACCAGGACCTCACGATCATGGAGGCGTGCCTGAAGACCGGCGCGCATTATCTCGATACCGCCAATTACGAACCGCGCGACGAAGCGAAGTTCGAATATCACTGGCAATGGGCCTATCAGGACCGCTTCAAGGACGCCGGACTGATGGCGCTGCTCGGTTCGGGTTTCGATCCCGGCGTGACGAGCGTCTTCACCACCTGGCTGAAGAAGCATCATTTCGAGCGCATCGACACGCTCGACATCCTCGACTGCAACGGCGGCGATCACGGCCAGCATTTCGCGACCAATTTCAATCCCGAGATCAATATCCGCGAGGTGACCGCGGTCGCGCGCCACTGGGAAAACGGCGACTGGGTCGAAACGCCGCCGATGTCGGTCAAGCAGAACTTCGACTTCGAAGGCGTCGGGCCGAAGACCATGTACTTGATGTACCACGAGGAAATCGAAAGCCTGAAGACGCACCTGCCGGAGATCGGGCGCATCCGTTTCTGGATGACCTTCGGCGACGCCTATATCCAGCATCTGACCGTGCTCCAGAACGTCGGCATGACGCGCATCGACCCGGTGATCTACGAAGGGCGCGAGATCGTCCCGCTGCAATTCCTGAAGGCGGTGCTCCCCGAACCGTCGAGCCTGGGCGAGACGACCAAGGGCAAGACCAACATCGGCGTCATCGCGACCGGCCTCGGCCGCGACGGCAAGGAAAAGACTCTCTATCTCTACAATATCTGCGACCATGAGGACGCCTATGCCGAGACGGGCAACCAGGCGGTCAGCTACACGACCGGCGTCCCGGCGATGATCGGCACCGCGATGATGGTGACGGGCACCTGGTCCGGAAAGGGCGTGTTCAACATCGAGCAGATGGACCCCGATCCCTTCATGGACATGCTGAACAGGCACGGCCTGCCGTGGCAGGTGAAGGAACTGGATGCGCCGCTGGAGTTCTGAGGCCATGATGAAGTCGCTGCTGGGATTCGTCGCGGCAGCCTTTGCCGCCGTCCTCGTCACCGCACCGGCGCAGGCGCAGGGCGACGACGCCTATGCGCCCGCGCGCGCGATCGTCGCCGACCTCAACCGGATCGTGACGCCGAACGGCGTGCAGGAGACCTTCGTCGCGACGCTCGGCGGCGCGAAGCAGGTGGTGAACGTGCGCGGTGCGGACCGCGACAATCCGATCCTGCTTTTCGTCCACGGCGGTCCGGGCGCGGTCGAGATGCCCTTCGCCTGGGCCTTCCAGCGGCCGTGGGAGGACGTCTTTACGGTCGTCCAGTACGATCAGCGCGGCGCCGGGCGTTCCTATCCGCTGAACGACCCCGCGACGCTGGCGCCGACGATGACGCTCGACCGCTATCGCGACGATGCGATCGAACTGATCGAATTGCTGCAAAAGCGCTACGGCCAGCGCAAGGTCGTGCTGATGGGGCATAGCTGGGGCTCGTTCGTCGGGCTCGCGGTCGCGCTCGAACGTCCCGACCTGCTCCACGCCTATGTCGGCGTCGGCCAGGGCATCGACTTTCGCGAGGGCGAAAAGGTGGGCATGGCGTGGACGCGCGCCAAAGCGCTCGCGGCGGGCGACCGCGCGGCGGTCGCAGCTATCGACGCACTCGCCCCCTATCCTTCGTCGGGGCCGTTCACGATCGAACAGGCGGACGGCTGGCGCAAATATGCGATGCCCTATGGCTCGCTGCTCTACAATCGCCCACCCGCGACGACGCTCTATTTCGAGCAGCCGCGGCTGTCGCCCGAATATACGGAGGCCGACCGGCAAGCGTGGGGCAAGGGCAGCGCGTTCACGGTCACGACCTTGTGGCCACGGCTCGCCGATGTCAGCTTCGCGCAGGCGCGGGCGATCGACATTCCGATCGTCTTCCTTCTCGGGCGCCACGACTATACCGTCCCGTCGCCCGTCGCGGCCGCCTGGTTCGCAAAGGCCCGGGCGCCGTCGAAGACACTCGTCTGGTTCGAGCATTCGGCGCATATGCCGATGGTCGAGGAGCCGGGGCTCTTTTTCGCCGCGCTGCTTCGCGACGTGCTGCCGCTGACCAAGGACCGTCCATGACCGCCTATCTGCTGCCGATCGGCCTGCTGTTCGCATCGAACATCTTCATGACCTTTGCCTGGTACGGCCACCTCGGCGACCTGTCGCGCCCGGTGTGGCTCGCGGTGCTGCTGGCGTGGGGCATCGCCTTCTTCGAATATTGCCTGGCGGTGCCGGCGAACCGCATCGGCCATTCGGTCTATTCGACCGCCGAGCTGAAGACGATGCAGGAGGTGATCACGCTGATCGTCTTCGCCGGCTTCGCGACCTTCTGGCTTGGCGAAAAGCTCAGCTACAACCATCTGGTCGGCTTCGCCTTGATCGCGGCCGGCGCCTTCTTCATCTTCAGGGGGCCGATCGCGGCCTGACAGGATCGATTGCATCATGGAAACCAGAGCCGGCGACCCCGGAGCCTTTGCCCGCTTCGACCTCAGCCGCGTCCCGACGCCCGCCTTCGTCGTCGACGCGGCGAAGGTCCGCGCCAACCTGGCGGTGCTGCGCCATATCGGCGATGCGTCGGGCGCGCGCGTGCTCGCCGCGCTCAAGGCCTTTTCGATGTGGTCGCTCGGGCCGGTCGTCGCCGAATATCTCGACGGCGTCTGCGCCTCCGGCCTCTACGAGGCGAAGCTGGGACGCGAGGAATATGCCGCCCCCGGCAAGCACAGCGAGGTCGCGACCTATTGCGCCGGCTACAAGGAGAGCGAACTGCCCGAGATCGCGCGGCTCTCCGACCATCTGATCTTCAATTCGCCGGGACAGATCGCGCGCTTCCGCCCGCTGCTCGACCGCCTGCGCGCGGAGGGCGAGCAGTTCGATATCGGCCTGCGCATCAACCCGATGCACAGCGAGGGCGAGGTGGCGAAATATGATCCGGCGGCGCCGTGCAGCCGGCTCGGCTTCCCGGTCAGCCAGCTTTTGCCCGAGCATATGCAGGGGGTCGACGGCATCCACATGCACACGCTGTGCGAGCAGGATTTTCCGCCGCTCGAACGGACATGGGCGGCGGTGCAGCCGATGCTGCATCCCTTCGTCCGCCAGCTCCGCTGGATCAATTTCGGCGGCGGACACCACGTCACGCGCGCCGACTATCAGATCGACGACCTGATCGCCTTCCTGAAACGGGTGCGCGCGGCGACCGACTGCGACGTGATGATCGAGCCCGGCGAAGCGGTCGCGCTCGATGCCGGAATCCTCGTCGGCGAGATCCTCGACCTGTTCGACAACGGCATGCCGATCGGCATCACCGACGTCAGCGCCACCTGTCACATGCCCGACGTAATCGAGGCGCCCTATCGCCCGGCGATGCTGGGCGAGGACACCACCGACGCCGTGGTGCGGCTCGGCGGCCCCTCGTGCCTCGCCGGCGACGTGATCGGCGACTATCGCCTGCCCGGCGGCGCGCGCATCGGCGGGCGCTTCGCCTTCCTCGACCAGGCGCATTATTCGATGGTCAAGACCAACAGCTTCAACGGCGTCCCCCTGCCCTCGATCTGGCTATGGGACAGCGAGACCGACGAACTGAAGGAAATCCGCCGCTTCGGCTATGAGGATTTCAGGACGCGCCTCAGCTGACGTCATCGGCAGAACGGGACGATCCGCGACGCCGGTCGCGGACATGGCCGTAATAGCTGCCGTAGCGACGATAACGGCGCTGCGGACCGTTCCAATATTTGCCCATCAGTCTGCCGAGAGCCCGCAGAAAGGCACCGGACACGCTCGCGAGGTTCAGCAGCGCCCAAATCGGCAGCGCCAGCGGCAGCAGGAGAAGGAAAGCCCGCCGGATCCGGCGCGGCCACGACATGGGGCGCCACAGCCGGAACAGGAAAGTCGGCGCATGGCGCCCATAACCGTCACTCACCGCCATCCCTTCCCCACCCGATCGCCGTCCATCGTCCCTTATCTGGTCCTCTATACATAATATAGTTGATAAACCCGTCGGCGATTGAAGGTCAACAGGGACCGCATGGATATGCGGCGCGTCGTTGGAGAGAATGTGCGGCGAGCGAGGCTGGCCGCCGGACTCACGCAGGAGCAACTTGCGGAGCGGAGCGGTTTCAGCCAGCAATATCTGAGCGGGCTCGAGCAGGGAAAGCGAAACCCGACCATCGTCAGCCTCTATGAACTGGCGATGGCGCTCGGCGTGTCCCATGTGGATCTGGTGAGCGCCGGACCGGACGCATGACCGGCGATCCCGTCAGGACGCGCCTCGGCTGAGCGCGCCTACCCCATCCGGTCGCGCGGCCGCAGCAGCCGCGTCGCGCCTTGCCAGACGCGACGCGGAAACGCCGTGACTTCGGAGGGGAAGGACAGCAGCAGCAGCACGATCAGCAGCAGGACGAACGCCGCCTGCCCCAGCAATTCCATCCGGAAGATGCTGACCAGCCCACTGGTCAGCTGGTCGTAGAAATTGATGAGCCCGAGCAGGGTGATGAACATCACCATGCGCCCGGTCCGCGCGCTGTTGTAGGCGCCGTTGACCGCATGCATGTCCTCGACCAGCCCCTCGATGCGGTCGATCATCCGGTGCGCCCGCTCGTAACGGTCGCGATTGCCCATCCCCGCCTCGACCGCCGCCAGAGCCTCGCGTTCCTTTTCATAGCGGAACAGATGGCTCGACTGGTTGATCGAATAGCGCCGGAACAGATCGAAGCGCGCCTCCAGATTGCGGCGCAATTCGCGGATCGGCGAGCGCCAGGGCAAGGTGATGGCACGGACGGCCTGCGCCAGCGGGCGCAGCGGCTCTGCGATCAGTTCGGCTTCGTCATTGCCATAGATGAGGACGTCGATCGCCTCCTCGATCTCGGTCACCATCAGTTCGTCGTGCACGGCGACGAGCCACATCAGCGTCAGATAGGGGCAGTTGCCGAGCGCGAGCCGCGCGTCGTGCATCGAGCGCGAATCCTCGCTGATCTCGATATGATAGCGCGGGTGCGCATAGTTGAAGAAGCTTTCGCCGCGGATCGCCGGACGCGTCGAATCATAAAGTTCGGCCGGGTCCTGAAAGGGGAAATCGACCACCGATTGCAGCACGCCCGACAGCGCCAGAAAGGGCAATAGTTCGTCCGGATTTTCGGCCGGATAGTGCGGCTGCGCACCCGCGAGGCACGCCGCGCGCCGCGCCGCCAGTTCGGCCGCCGCCTCGCGCGCCTCGTCGGTCAGCGCAAAATCCTCCTGCAACGCGTCCGAAAAGGAGGCGATGCCGAGCAGCCGTTCGTCCTCGATCGAAATCAACAGGTTGCGCACCGCGCGCGGACCGACCTCGAAGGGCGGCTTCAGTCCCAGCGCGCGTTGCAGATAGCGGCGCAGCCCATTGTGCGTCGCGCTGTCGTCGGCGGCGAGCATCGCGAGGCGCGCCGTCGCCATGTCGGTCAGCGAAACAGGCGATTCGCCGTCGAGAGCGAAACGCCATCCCTTGACCACCTGCTGATCCGGCTTTGCCGCCGCAAGCCGCTGCATCGCGATCAGCGTATATTCGTCGACCCCCTTGCCGCTGCCGTCGGCCTCGGGAAACATGCTGAAGCAATAGAAAAGCCGCCCGCTTTCGAACAGACAGAAGGCGTCGCGATAGCGCAGCGCGATCGTCTTCGCGCCGCCGCAGGCGCTCGTCATCTCCATCGTGCGCCCCTCGGAACGGTATCGCCACTGGGCGGGGCAATGAAGCGTCAGGCGGCGGCGGTCGTCTTCGATCTTTTCGGGCTGGGCCAGGAAGATCAGAGGCCGGCCGCCGCGGCCCGGCCCGCCGTTGGTCACATCGTCCAGATAGGAACGGACAGGCTCGACCAGCGCATCATAGGCCGGGAAGCGCGAATCGGATTCGTCGTCCGGTTCGATCGCGCGGTGGATCGATTCGAGGCGGAAAGCCGCCGGATGGCCGCTTTCGCCGATCCGCACCGGCAGTTCGAACAGAAAGGTCAGCGCGAAATCGGCGATGTCGGGGAACACCGGGCATTCGGCGTAACGCGGCATTGCCACCGTCATCCCTTCGCCCTCGGAAGCGGCAGCAGGTGCAGGGTGTCGCGCGTCTCCAGCGCCGCCATCATGTCCGCCGTGTCGGCATGCGCCGCCAGGTCGGCGCCGAGCGCTGCCGCCAGTTCGCGCAGGAAGGCCGCGACCTGCGGCGCGCGCAGGCTGTCCCGCACCTCACCGTCGCGCAGGAAACACATCAGGTGCAGCCGATAGGGCGGCAGTTCGGGGCGCAGCGGCGGCATCACATAATCGAAATCGAGCATGCGCGCGCCGAGCCCCGCGAGCCTTTTCTGCCGAAGGTCGGTCTCGCCCCGCTCGGCATCGTCATGCGCGTCCTGATAGCGTTCGGTCTCCGCCAGCATCGGCGTCGCGGCGTCGGCGGTCCGGTCAAGCCAGGCGCGCGCCGCGGCGATCAGGCGACGCCCGATTCCCTTGCCGCGCGCGCCCTCCGCGACCGCGATATAGGTGAGCAGACCGATCCGGGCGGCGCGATAATATTCGATCGTCACGCCCGCCACCGGATGGTCCTCCGCGTCGAGCAACAGCACGACCTCGATTCGCGGCTGCGGCGGAGGCGGCGGCTCGGCGGCGTCGAGCAGATCGACCCAATAGCGCGGATCCTCGCGGATCACCGCATCGGGGAAAGCGGGAATATAAACGTCGTGGGCATAGGCCTCCATCAGCGCGTGGCGGCGCGCCGCCGTTTCGCGCGACAGCTCGACCGCCCGCAATTCCGGCGGCGCTCCCTTCGCCTGCGTCGAACCTTCCGTCACGGCGTCTACCCCGCTTCCTTCGCTAAACCGCATAGCGTTACTGCGGGCCGCCCCGTCGCATGGCAAGCCGGATTCGCTCTTTACATGGGGGTCCCCCGACCATATATGCGCCCTCCGCTGCCCCATGGGGACTTCCAATAACCGCAAGGCAGCTCTTGTCGTTTAACTTATTTTTTGGGGGTCCCTTGAGTTGCACCAGCATCATAGCGCCCACGGGCTGATTCAGGCACTTTCGCCGATCGAACCTGTCACGCTTGTCCGCCCGCACGCCGCGCGGCGTGCGGCGCGGTTTTTCATCGAGCGATTTCCCGGCACGACCATGTATGCGGTCAAGGCGAATCCGTCGCCCGACCTGCTGCGCCTGCTGTGGGATTCGGGTGTCACCCACTATGACGTCGCCTCGATCGCCGAGGTGCGGCTGGTGGCGCGCACCCTGCCGCGGGCGACGCTCTGCTTCATGCACCCGGTGAAGGCCGAGGAAGCGATCGCCGAAGCCTATTGGCAGCACGGCGTCCGCACCTTCTCGCTCGACACGATGGAAGAGCTTGAGAAGATCGTCCGCGCGACCCGAAACGCGGCCGACCTCAACCTGCTCGTGCGCCTGCGCGTATCGTCCGACCATTCGAAGCTGAGCCTCGCCGCCAAGTTCGGCGCCGAGCCCGACGAGGTCGCCGAACTGCTGATGGCGACCCGTCAGGCCGCCGACGCGCTCGGCATCTGCTTCCATGTCGGCAGCCAGGCGATGACCCCGCACGCCTATGCGCAGGCGATGGAGCGCGTCCGCGCCGCGATCGTCGCGGCGTCGGTCACCGTCGACATCGTCGATGTCGGCGGCGGCTTCCCGTCGAGCTATCCCGGCATGGAGCCGCCCCCGCTCGATGCCTATTTCGACACGATCCACCGCAGCTTCGAAAGCCTGCCGATCAGCTATTCGGCCGAACTGTGGTGCGAGCCCGGTCGCGCGCTGTCCGCCGAATACAGCTCGCTGATCGTGCGGGTCGAAAAGCGCCGCGGCGACGAGCTCTACATCAACGACGGCGCCTATGGCGCGCTGTTCGACGCCGCGCATGTCGGCTGGCGCTTTCCGGTCACGCTGCTGCGCGATACGGCGAGCGAGGAACTGGCGGCATTCAGCTTCTATGGGCCGACCTGCGACGACCTCGACCATATGGCGGGACCCTTCTACCTGCCCGCCGACGTCAAGCCGGGCGATTTCATCGAGATCGGCATGCTCGGCGCCTATGGCTGCGCGATGCGGACGAAGTTCAACGGTTTCGGAGCCGAGGAAATCCACGTCGTCAGCGACGAGCCGATGACCAGCCTCTACACCGGCGAGGTCGAACCCGAACGCCGCACGGCGACAGTGACGAAGCTGTTCTGATCGCTTTGCCGCGCCGATAGTTGCAGGGCCGGTTCGCCAATGTGCGAGCCGGCCCTTTTCTTTTGGCGGTGCCGGAGTTCGATGGAATGGCGGACCCGCTTCGTCATGCGGGCGCAGCGAAGCAATCCAGAGTGATTGGAGCATCGAGCATTAAATCTGAACCGTTTGCCCCCCGCTTTCGCGGGGGCAGGCGCTGAGCTTGTCGAAGCCTGTCCTGAGCGCCTGCAAGGCAGTCGAAGGGGGCCGTTCTTTCTTTTGGCGCCGCAAGAAGAAGAGCGGTGCTTCGACAAGCTCAGCACGAACGGCAGAACAGGGTGATGCGGATTTACGGCACGCCGCTCTACGCCCCATCCGGATTGCCGCACGGTTTCGCGGTTCGCGGGTGAAGCGCCCTCGTCGATGGCTCGCCCGACCTCCGCCCTTTCGTCCCTTCGCGGCACAAGCGAAGCTTGCGACATCGGCTCGCATGGTCCACAGGCACGTTCGATTCATGCTGTCGGGAGGTTCTTTTGAGCAAGATTGATGAAAAGTTGCAGCCGGTTCTTGATGAAGTATTACGCCGCAACGCGGGCGAAGCCGAGTTTCACCAGGCGGTTAAAGAGGTATTGGAAAGCTTGGGCCGCGTCGTCGCGAAACATCCCGACTATGCCGACCACGCGTTGATCGAACGCATCTGCGAACCCGAACGGCAGATCATCTTTCGCGTTCCGTGGATCGACGATGACGGCCAGGTCCAGATCAACCGCGGCTTTCGCGTCCAGTTCAATTCGGCGCTCGGCCCTTACAAGGGCGGCATCCGCTTTCACCCGTCGGTCAATCTCGGCATCATCAAGTTCCTGGGCTTCGAACAGATCTTCAAGAACGCACTGACCGGCATGCCGATCGGCGGCGGCAAGGGCGGGTCGGACTTCAACCCGCGCGGCCGCTCGGATCGGGAGATCATGCGCTTCTGTCAGGCCTTCATGCTCGAACTGCACCGCCACCTCGGCGAATATACCGACGTTCCCGCGGGCGACATCGGCGTCGGCGGGCGCGAGATCGGCTATATGTTCGGCCAGTACAAGCGGCTGACCAACCGCTACGAGGCCGGCGTCCTGACCGGCAAGGGGCTCGCCTATGGCGGGTCGCGCGCGCGGACCGAGGCGACGGGCTTCGGCCTCGTCTATTTCGTCCAGCAGATGCTCGCGACCAGGGACCAGTCGCTCGACGGCAAGCGCGTCGTCGTGTCGGGGTCGGGCAATGTCGCCATTTATGCGATCGACAAGGTCCGCCAGTTCGGCGGGACCGTCGTCGCCTGCTCCGATTCGAACGGCTATATCGTCGACGAAGAGGGGATCGACCTCGCCCTGTTGCGCGAGATCAAGGAGGTCCGCCGCGCCCGCCTGTCGACCTATGTCGAGCTCAAGGGGCCGGGCGCCCGCTATATCGAAGGCGGATCGATCTGGGACGTCCCGTGCCAGATCGCCTTGCCCTGCGCGACGCAGAACGAACTGACCGGCAAGGACGCGACGACGCTGATCAAGAACGGCGTCGAGGTGGTCGGCGAAGGCGCCAACATGCCCTCCACCCCCGATGCGGTCGACCTGTTCCACGGCCAGGGCGTGATGTTCGCGCCGGGCAAGGCGGCCAACGCCGGCGGCGTCGCGACCTCCGCGCTCGAAATGCAGCAGAACGCCTCGCGCGACAGCTGGAGCTTCGAGCAGACCGAAGCGCGCCTCGCGCAGATCATGCGCGGCATCCACGACGATTGCGCCGCGACCGCCGACGAATATAGCGCCCCCGGCAATTATGTGCTGGGCGCGAATATCGCCGGCTTCGTGCGCGTCGCGGAGGCGATGAGCGCGCTGGGCGTCGTCTGATCGGCGAAAAGGGGGCGAAGATGGCCATGCTCGAGGGAATCCGGATCGTCGATCTGACCACCGTCATCTTCGGCCCCTATGCGACGCAGATGCTCGCCGACCTCGGCGCCGAGGTGATCAAGGTCGAAACGCCGGGGCTCGGCGACGTGTCGCGCTATCTGGGCACCGGCAAGCCCGATCCGACGATGGGGTCGATCCACCTTACGGTGAACCGCGGCAAGCGCTCGATCGCGCTCGATCTCAAGCAGGCGGAGGACGCCGCGGTGCTGACCGACATCATCGCGACCGCCGACGTCTTCTTCCACAATATCCGCGGCAAGGCGATCGCGCGGCTCGGCTTCGATTACGAAAGCTGCAGGGCGATCAAGCCCGACATCATCTATGTCCACGGCACCGGGTTCGGGCAGGACGGCCCCTATGCCGATCTACAGGCCTATGACGACGTCATCCAGGCCGCGAGCGGGACCACCAGCCTGCTGCCGCGCGTCGACGGCAATCCGCGCCCGCGCTATATCCCGTCGCTGATCGCCGACAAGGTCGCGGGGCAGTTCGGCGCGCAGGCCATCCTCGCCGCGCTGGTCCACAAGCTGCGGACCGGCGAGGGCCAGCATGTCGAAGTGCCGATGTTCGAATGCTTCACCGCCTTCATGCTGACCGAGCATCTGCGCGACGCGACACTCGACCCGCCAATCGGCCCGGCGGGCTATCCGCGCCAGCTCGACCCCGCGCGCCAGCCCTTCCCGACCGCCGACGGCTATCTCGCCATCGTCCCCTATACGCCCGCATCGACCGCGCGGTTGATGGAACTGCTCGGCAGCGAGGATATGCTCGCCAGCCCCGAATATACGGCCGCGAAGGCCGCGGGCACGCAGATGACGCTGATCTATGAGGAGATTGCGCGGCGGACGCCGGCAAAGACCACCGCCGAATGGCTCGCCATCTTTGCCGAGAATGCGATCCCGGCGATGGCCGCGCACGACCTGGAAGAGGTTCGCGACGATCCGCATCTGTCCGCAATCGGCTTTTTCCGCCGCCGCGAGCATCCCGAGGCGGGCGGCTTCGTCGAGATGCGGCCGCCGGTGAAATATGGCGCCGCGCGGGCCGGCGAACTGGGGTTCGCGCCGCGGATCGACCAGGATGGAGAGGCGATCCGCGCCGAGGCCGCGGCGCGCAGAGGCTGATGCGCGCGCCCCATTGCATCTCGCGCCGCATGCCCTAGCATCGCGCCCCGGACGGCCGGGCCGTGACCCGCCGCCGGGGAAGGGGAAATGCGATGCCAGGAAATCTGTTGGCGGCCGGCGCGGTGCTCGTGCTGTGGACGCTCGTCATGCTGCTGTGGACCGCGACGACGCGCTTTTCGGCGCTGGCCAAGGCCGGCGTCGACCTCAAGACCGCGCCGCCGGGCGGGCGCGGGGTCGATCTGGAGGGCGTGCTGCCGCCCGTAACCAACTGGAAATCCCACAATTACACGCATCTGCTCGAACAGCCGACGCTTTTCTATGCAGTGATCGTCTTCCTGCACCTGTCGGGCGGCGACACCGCGCTGACGCAGGGTTTCGCCTGGGCCTATGTCGTGCTGCGCATCGTCCACAGCCTGTGGCAGGCGACGGTGAACCGCGTCCCGGTGCGCTTCACCATCTTCGCGCTGTCGACGCTGTGCCTGCTGGCGCTGTCGGTGCTCGCCGTCATCGCGACGCTGGGTTGAGGGGGGAAAGACATGGATACGAACGCGATACTGGGACCGGTCGCGACGCTCGCGCTGTGGTCGATGGTCATGTGGGTGTGGATGTACGCGACGCGCATCCCCGCGATGAGCCGCGCGAAGATCGACGCCGCGAAGATGGTCGGCGGAACCGGCAAGAATCTCGACGAGGTGCTGCCCGCCGAGGTGCAGTGGAAGGCGCACAACTACAACCATCTGATGGAGCAGCCGACGGTCTTCTATGCCGTCGCGCTGGCACTCGCAGTCGGCGGCCTGGGCGGCGGGCTCAACGCGCAGCTCGCCTGGGCCTATGTCGGATTGCGCATCCTCCACAGCCTGATCTAGGCGACGGTGAACCGGGTGATGTGGCGCTTCGCGGTGTTCGCGCTGGCCAGCCTCGCGCTGCTGGCGCTGTGCGTGCATGCGTTTATGGGGTTCGTGCTGCATTGATGATTCCCCTCCCGCTTGCGGGAGGGGTTAGGGGTGGGCAGCGACGGGGCAGAAGCCCACCCCGCTGCGACTAACGAGCAAGCTCGTAAGTCTCGCTGCCCCTCCCGCTTGCGGGAGGGGAGATTATTTCATGAAGCGCGCCGCCAGTTCGACGTGGGTGGACCAGCGGAACTGGCCGACCGGCTGCACCCAGTCGAGGCGATAGCCGCCCGCGACGAGCCGCTTCGCGTCGCGCGCGAAGCTCGCGGGATTGCAGCTGACATAGGCGATCACGGGCACCGTGGACGCCGCGATCTGCTGCACCTGCTCCTCCGCCCCGGCGCGCGGCGGGTCGAGGATCACCGCGCCGAAGCGGTTCAGATCCGCCGGGATCAGCGGACGGCGGAACAGGTCGCGGTGCTCGGTCGCGACCAGCGCCCGCGCGCGGTTCGCCGCGCCGGTCAGCGCGAGCAGCGCGTCGCGCGCGCCCTCCGCGGCATAGAGCTTGCGCCCCGCCTGCACCGACAGCGCGAAGGTGCCGATGCCCGCGAACAGGTCGGCCACCGCGCTCGTCTCGCCGATCGCTTCGCGCACCGCCGCGACCAGCGCCGCCTCGCCCGCCGCCGTCGCCTGCAGGAAGGCGAAGGGCGGCACCTCGACCGCGATCGCGCCGAAGCGCACCGTCGGAGGCTCGGGCTGCCAGACCGTCTCGACCCCGTCGCCCTGGTCGATCGCGAGCCGCGCCAGCCGATGCGCCGCGGCGAAATCCTGCAACGCCATCGCCGCGTCGAGCCCCTCGGCGCGCACGCCCTCGAGCAGCACCTCGGCGCCCTGATCGAGCCTTTGCAGCTTGACCTTCACCGGCCGGCGCTGCGGCGCGATCGTTTCGAGCAGCCGGCGCAGCGGCTGGACGAGCGCGAACAGCTCGGGCAACAGCAGCGGGCATTCGCGCATGTCGACGATCTGGCTGCTCTGCGCGGCGTTGAAGCCGATGGCGACCCGCCTGCCCGCCCGCAGCGCGGTCAGCGCCGCGCGGCGGCGGCTGTGCGGCGGCGACAGAAGCGCGGGACGGATGGCATCCGCCGTCACCTGCTGCGCCGCAAGCGCCCCCGCCACCCGGTCGCCGACATAGGCGAGAAGCGCGTCCTCGGCGACATGCTGGAGCTGGCAGCCGCCGCATTGGCCGAAATGGCGGCAGACCGGATCGGCGCGGTGCGGGCCGGGCACCAACGCGCCGTCGGCCGCGACGCGGTCGCCCGGCACGCCGCCGGCGACGTGGCGGCCGTCCCCCGTCACGCCGTCGCCGCGCGCGGCGA
Source organism: Sphingopyxis sp. 550B (assembly GCF_057401805.1). Taxonomy (NCBI): domain Bacteria; kingdom Pseudomonadati; phylum Pseudomonadota; class Alphaproteobacteria; order Sphingomonadales; family Sphingopyxidaceae; genus Sphingopyxis; species Sphingopyxis sp. 550B. The sequence goes on from NZ_CM171610.1 coordinate 3,434,834, forward strand.
TGCGCACGATCAGATTGTCATCACTCATTTCGTAGTCTTCACCAGGTCATCCGCAACAAGGCCGCGGCCTATAGAGCGCGCCCGCGCGATATGCCAGCCGACCGCCGCGACCGCCGCGTCGAACGCATCGCCGCCGCGCGCCAGCATCGCGCCGCACACCCCCGCGAGCACATCGCCCGTTCCCGCCGTCGCAAGCCAGGGGCTGCCCGGCCACGCCGCCACGACGCGCCCGTCGGGGGCGGCGATGACGGTGTCGGCGCCCTTGTAGATCACCACCGCTTGCGCCCGCCGCGCCGCCGCCAGCGCGCGTTCGATCTTGCTGCCCCGCAGATCCGGAAAGGCGCGCGCGAACTCGCCCTCGTGCGGCGTCAGGATCGCCGCCGGCGCGTCCTTGCCAAGGCGGGGCAGCGCCGCGCCGATCGCCGCGGCATCGAGCACCAGCGGCTTGCCGGTGTCCAGCACCTCCCCGACCGCCGCCGCGAGGGCATCGCCCGCCGGAAAGCCGGGACCGACGACGATGGCGCCGACGCGCGGATCATCCAGCCGCGCGCGGAACGCCGCGGGCGCTTCGGCGATGATCGCCGACAGCGGCGCCGGCCCGCCATCTTCGAGCACCACATAGCCCGCCCCCGCGCGCAGCGCCGCCGCGGCCGAAAGCCCGGCGGCGCCCTTCATCGGCCCGGCGCGGACGAGCACCATGCCGCGGCTGAACTTGTGCGCGTCGGCGGTCGGCGTCTCCGGCCGCAGGGGCGGCAGCGTCCGCATCCGCCGCTCCGCATCGATCCCGATCGGCGCCAGCAGCACGCGTCCGCAGGCCGGTGCGGCCGGCAACAGCAGGTGCGCGGGCTTGAGCGCGCCCAGCGCCAGCGTCACGGCGGCGGGAAGCGGCGGCAGCCAGTCCTGCAAGCCGTCGCTCTCGATCCCGCTCGGCACGTCGACGGCCAGCACGCGCCGGCTTGCGAAGCGGCGCAGCATCGCGGCCCATTCGTCCGACAGCGGGCGCGTCAGTCCGACGCCGAACAAGGCGTCGACGATCAGCGGCGCCGGCACGGTGTCGGACGCGAACGCCTCGACCGGCCCGTCCCACGCGGCGCGCGCCGCCCTCGCCAGATCGGTGGCCGGCGGCGCCAGCGCGGCGACCCGTATCGTCGCGCCGCGCGCCTTCAACAGGCGCGCCGCGACATAGCCGTCGCCGCCATTGTTGCCGGGGCCGCACAGGATCAGGACCGGCGCGCCCGCCGCCATCCGCCACGCGGTTTCGGCCACCGCCGCGCCCGCGCGCTCCATCAGTTCGGACAGGGACACGCCCGCCGCCGCGCACGCGGCCTCGGCGGCGCGCATCGCGTCGGCGGTCAGGATCGGGGCATCGGCTGGCACGGTCATCCGCCGGTCCTAAGCTTGTGGGGATTTGGATTTCGACGCATTGCCCCATCCCTTCGTCATGCTGAACTCGTTTCAGCATCCATGGCCGGGCCTTTCCTTTTGCGCCGCCTTCATTCGAGGGCGGGCCATGGACCCTGAAACAAGTTCAGGGTGACGAAAGGCTAAACGGAGCGGACGCCCGAAACCCCACGGGCATAAACCGGATGCCATGGGGTGGAAACGCTTCAATTCCGTTCTTGTCGAGCGAAGCCGAGCCACCCCAGTCATCGTCTGCGGGCGGTGCAGGCGCAAAGGATGATTATTGCGCCCCGCTCGTATTGGCCGGCAGGCGATAGCGGTCGCCGCCGACCGTCACCTCGATCACCCCTTCGCCGACGATCGCCACCTTCGCGGGCTCTGCGCCGTCGGCCGATACGACGCCGCGCCCGTCGGTCGTGATCTGGAGCCGCCGATAACCGACATCCTGTTTCCCGACGACGAGGATCGCGCCATCGGCGCCGCTCATCTCGGTCACGGTGCAGGTGCGGTCGAACAGCTTCGCGCCCTCGAGCGCGCACTCGATACGGCCGTCGGCGGCGGCGCTCTTCGCCCCCCGCGCCTCGGCTTCCGCCAGCGTGCCATTGTCGGGCGCGCCGTTGCAGCCCGCGAGCAGCAGCACCGCGCCGATAGCCCCCGGCCGTCTCATCATCACCGCCCCTTGAGCTGCGACAGGTCGCGCACCGCGCCCCGCGCCGCGCTCGTCGCCATCGCCGCATAGGCTTGCAGCGCGACCGACACCTTGCGCGGACGCGGCTTGGCGGGTTGCCAGGCCGCGTCGCCCTTCGCCTCCATCGCCGCGCGGCGCGCCGCCAGTTCGGATTCGGGGATCGCGAGGGTGATCGTGCGGCCCGGAATGTCGATCTCGATCCGGTCGCCGTCCTCGACGAGGCCGATCGCCCCGCCCTCGGCCGCCTCGGGCGAGACATGGCCGATCGACAGGCCCGACGTGCCGCCCGAGAAGCGCCCGTCGGTGATCAGCGCGCAGGCGGCGCCGAGCCCCTTCGATTTGAGGTAGCTGGTCGGATAGAGCATTTCCTGCATCCCCGGCCCGCCTTTCGGCCCTTCGTAGCGGATGACGACGACGTCGCCCGCCTCGACCTGCCCGGTCAGGATGCCCGCGACCGCCGCGTCCTGGCTTTCATAGACCTTGGCGGGCCCCGCGAATTTCAGGATCGAATCGTCGACCCCAGCGGTCTTAACGATGCAGCCGTCGCGCGCGACATTGCCCGACAGCACCGCCAGCCCGCCGTCCTCGCTGAAGGCATGCTCGGCCGAACGGATCACGCCGTTTTCGCGGTCGAGGTCGAGCGATTCCCAGCGCCGGTCCTGACTGAACGCCGTCTGCGTCGGCACCCCGCCGGGGGCGGCCATGAAGAAGGTCCGCACCGCCGGGTCGTTCGTCCGCCCGATGTCCCACTGGCTGAGCGCATCGCCCAGCGTCGCGCTGTGCACCGTCGGCAGATGCGCATGGAGCAGCCCCGCGCGCTCCAGCTCGCCCAGGATCGCCATGATCCCGCCGGCGCGGTGGACGTCCTCCATATGGACGTCGGCCTTCGCCGGGGCGACCTTCGACAGGCAGGGAACGCGGCGCGACAGCCGGTCGATGTCGGCCATGGTGAAATCGACCTCCGCCTCGTGCGCGGCGGCGAGCAGGTGGAGCACCGTGTTGGTCGAACCGCCCATCGCGATGTCGAGGCTCATCGCATTCTCGAACGCCTCGAAGGTCGCGATATTGCGCGGCAGCACGCTGGCGTCATCCTGCTCATAATAGCGGCGGCACATTTCGACCGCAATGCGTCCCGCGCGCAGAAACAGCGCCTTGCGGTCGGCATGCGTCGCCAGCGTCGATCCATTGCCCGGCAGCGACAGGCCCAGCGCCTCGGTCAGGCAGTTCATCGAATTGGCGGTGAACATGCCCGAACAGCTTCCGCACGTCGGGCACGCCGACTGCTCGATCGCCGTGACTTCGGCGTCGCTATACTGCTCATCGGTGGCGGCGACGATCGCATCGACCAGATCGAGCGCGACCTCCTTGCCCTTGAGGACGACCTTGCCCGCCTCCATCGGCCCGCCCGACACGAACACCACGGGGATGTTGATGCGCAGCGCCGCCATCAGCATGCCGGGGGTGATCTTGTCGCAGTTCGAAATGCACACCATCGCATCGGCGCAATGGGCATTGACCATATATTCGACGCTGTCGGCGATCAGGTCGCGGCTCGGCAGCGAATAGAGCATGCCGTCGTGCCCCATCGCGATGCCGTCATCGACCGCGATGGTGTTGAATTCCTTGGCGACGCCGCCCGCCGCCTCGATCTCGCGCGCGACCATCTGGCCCAGGTCCTTCAGGTGGACATGGCCCGGCACGAACTGGGTGAAGCTGTTGACGACCGCGATGATCGGCTTGCCGAAATCGCTGTCCTTCATGCCGGTCGCACGCCACAGGCCGCGCGCGCCCGCCATGTTGCGCCCGTGAGTGGTGGTTCGTGAACGATAAGAAGGCATGGAGAGGATTCCTGATAATATTATTTCGCGAATGAGCGGATAGAAGCGCCTCTACACGCCTCTTCGGCCAGTTTCAACGACGCTTTCCGAACCATGTGCGCAAGCCGGTCGGCGAACAGCGCCTGCCCGGCGGCATCGGCGACCAGATCCTGCCGCATCTCGATGCCGATATAGGGGATGCCGTTCGCTTCGGCATGGCGGTTCATCGTCGCGTTGAGCAGCTTGCCCGAATAGGGAAGCTGGTCGCCGACGGTCAGCCCTTCCTCGCGCAGCGCCGCGATCGCCAGCGGCGCCAGCCGGTCGTCGTCATTGTAGAGCACGCCGACGTGCCACGGCCGCCGCTGCGCCGGGTCGCTCGCCAGTTCGGGGGTGAAGCTGTGCAGCGAAACGATCATTGCCGGGCGCGCCGCCGCGATCGTCGTGGCGATATGGTCGTGATAGGGGCGAAAGAAGCGCGCGATCCGCGCCGCGCGGTCCGCCTCGCCCAGCGCGTTGCCCGGAATCGCATGGCCGTCGCTGGCGATCGGGATCAGGCCCGGCGCGCTCTCGTCGCGGTTGCAGTCGATCACCAGCCGCGACACGCCGCCCAGGATCGCGGCATCGACCGCGCCGCCGGCGACCAGGCGCCCGGCCACCTCGGCGACGCCGATGTCGATCGCGATATGATTGCTCAGCAGCGCGGGATCGATGCCGAGGTCGATGTCCGCGGGCACGTGCGCGGAGGCATGATCGCCGATCAGCAGCACGCCGCCGGCACGCGGGCGGCCCAGGTCGCGCCACGCCTCGATCACCGCAAAGCTCCCGCCATCTGCCACCAGCCGGGGCGGCGCTGCTTCAGGTGCAGCGCAGCGGCATCGCGCTCGGCGGGCGCGTCGAACAGCGCAAAACAGGTCGCACCAGACCCCGACATCCGCGCCAGCCACGGACGCAGGCCGCCGAGTTCGGTGAGCACGTCGGCGACCGCCGGGCATTGCGCAATCGCCGGGCGCTGCAGATCGTTGCGCGCCGCGAAAAGCTGCGCGCGCAGGTCGGCGCCGGTGAACAGCGGCCCGCGATCGACCCCGTCCCACGCCGCGAAGACCGGTCCGGTCGCCACCGGCTGGCGCGGATTGACGAGCAGCACCGGCGTGCCCGACAGCGCCAGTTCGGGTGCCGGGCTCAATTCGGCGCCCGTCCCGACGCCAAGGCAGGTCTCACTCGCGACACAGGCGGCGACGTCGGCGCCGAGCGGTCGCACCAGCCTTTCCAGTGCGGCATTGCCGACCTCGGGCAGGAAATGGCGCCGCACCAGCCGGGCGAGCGCTGCGGCGTCGGCCGACCCGCCGCCGATCCCCGCCGCGACGGGCAGCGTCTTGGTCAGCCGCAGCGCCAGTGGCGGCACCCGTCCCGCGCCGTGACGCGCGCGCAGCAGCGCCAGCGCGCGCCGGACCAGATTGTCCTCGCCCGCGCTCAATTCCTCGGCAAACTCACCGTCGAGGACCAGCGAATCGCTGTCCGCCACTTCCGCGACCAGCGCATCCCCTGCGTCGACAAAGGCGAACAATGTCTCGATGGCGTGATAGCCGTCGGCGCGGCGGGCGCGGACATGCAGCGCCAGATTGATCTTTGCCCAGCCGGTTTCGCGCATTTCCGCCATCACGGCGCCATTGTCGCCGGCGTCAATCCGTCACGCAGCTTCGCCTCCAGCCGCGTCGCCATGTCGGCGTCGGCGATCAGCGCCGCTGCGCGCCAGACATAGCGCGCGGAGAAGCGCTGCCCCGCCTGCCAATAGGCATCGCCCAGATGCTCGACGATCACCGGATTTTCGGGTTCGCCGCGCTGCGCCGCTTCGAGCAGCGGCACCGCTTCGGCGATCCGACCGGTCAGCACATAGGCCCAGCCGAGCGAATCGGTGATGCTCGGATTCTGCGGCTCCGCCTTCCACGCCGCCTCGATCTGCGCGAGCGACGCATCGATGTTCCGCCGCCGTTCGAGCGCTGAATAACCGGCGAAGTTGAGGATGGTCGGATCGCCCGGACGCAGTGCGACCGCCCGGTCGAGCATCGGTTGCGCCTTGTCCCACTCTCCCTTCTGCAACAACAGATCGGCACGCGCGATCAGGATGGTGGCATGCAGCGCGCGATCCTCCTCGCTGTCACCGAGATCGGCCTCGAGCCGCGCATAGGCACGCTCGGCCGCAGCCCCATCGTCGGATCGCCGCGCAATGTCGGCAAAGCGCACGAGCAGGCTGCGCGACGCCGGCGCCTGCGCGGCCGCCGCCTCGGCAAGCGTTGTCGCGGCGCCCAGATCGCCGGCGTCGGCGAGCAGTTCGGCCTTGCGCATCGCAAGCGCCGGAAGCGGCGGCGCGCCGCGATTGTCCGCGAGCAGCGCGAGCGCCGCTTGCCGCTGTCCGTCCCGGTCGAGCGCCTCGACCAGCGCCGAGCGCACCGTCGGATCGCTGGCGTCGAGCCACCACGCGCTGCGCGCGATCATCAGCGGAAGGCGCGAGTTGCCGACCGGTGCGCGCGCAAATCCATCGGCGAGCAGAGCCAGCCAATGCGCGATCCCGCCGCGCGGCGTCGACACCGGCCGGTCCGAGAGCAGCAGCAGCGGGTCCTCGCGCCCGCCGGTCGCCAGCGCGATCCGGCCGCGCAGCCGCTTTGCCGCTTCGCCCTCGCCCGCCGCGTCGAGCGTCGCGGCAAGCCGCAGCGCGACAAGCTGGCTGGTGCGATCGGTCAGCATCGTCGCGTCAGCCAGCGCGACGGCGTCGGCGGGCCGCTTTGCCGCAAGTTGCACCAGCGCCGCCTCGAGGATGAAGGCGGGCTCGGGTCGCCCCCGGGCACCCGCCGCGAGCAAAGGCCGCTCGGGCAGCTTGCCGCGCGCACCGACCTCGATCCAGGCGCCGATCACGGGCAACAGCAGCCGCGTCATCGGGTCGCCGCCGGTCTTGTCGCCATCCACCCCGGCGAAGGTGCGCGCCGCGCGCCAGTCGGATCGCCGCACCGCGTCGACCGTCAACACCAGACGCGCATCGAAACGCCGCTCGCCGCTGGTCCAGAGCTGCATCGCCGCACTGCGCGCCGCCGCCAGGTCGCCGCCCTGCATCGCCTGTTCGAGTATCCGCCCGCGCAGCCCGGGCAGGCCGGGCGCCCGGCTCGCCACATCGGTCAGCGCCGTCAGCGCGGCGCGTGGATCGCCGGCCTCTTCCGCAAGGCGCGCGCGCGCCAGCGCATTCAGCACCTCGCGTCCGCTCTCGGTCGCCTGCGCGGGCGCAGCCGCCGTGAAGGCCGCGAGCAGCGCGGCCCCCGTCATCAGGCCGACAGACTTACATATTCGGGTAATTGGGGCCTCCGCCACCTTCGGGAGTGACCCAATTGATGTTCTGGGTCGGGTCCTTGATGTCGCATGTCTTGCAATGGACGCAATTCTGCGCGTTGATCACGAACTTCGGGTCGCCTTCGTCCTGCCCGACCACCTCATAGACGCCGGCGGGGCAATAACGCTGCGCCGGCTCGTCATACAGCGGCAGATTATATTCGATCGGGATCGACGGGTCCTTGAGCTGGAGGTGGATCGGCTGATCCTCCTCATGATTGGTGTTCGACAGGAACACCGAGGACAGCCGGTCGAAGGTCAGCACGCCGTCAGGCTTCGGATAATCGGGCTTCTTCATCTGGTCGGCGCGATAGAGCGTCGTGTTGTCCGGATGATGCTTCATGGTAAAGGGTACGCGGATGCCGAAATTCTCCAGCCACATCGTCATGCCCGCCAGCATCGTGCCCGCGAGGTCGCCGAACTTCTCGACCAGCGGCAGCACGTTGCGGACGATGCCGAGTTCCTTCTTCACCCAGCTTTCGTCATAGGCGTCCTGATAGGCGGTTAGGACATCGCCCTCACGCCCCGCCGCGACGGCTGCAAAAGCCGCTTCCGCCGCCATCATGCCCGACTTCATCGCCGTGTGCGTGCCTTTGATGCGCGGCACGTTCAGGAATCCCGCGGTGTCGCCGATCAGCGCGCCGCCCGGGAAGGCGAGTTTCGGCACCGACTGCCACCCCCCGTCGCTGATCGCGCGCGCGCCATAGGAAACACGCTTGCCCCCCTTCAGTATCTCCGCGATCGCAGGGTGCGTCTTCCACTTCTGCATCTCCTGAAAGGGGGAGATGTGCGGATTGCGATAGTTGAGCCAGGTCACGAAGCCCAACGCGACCTGTCCGTTCGCCTGATGATAGAGGAACCCGCCGCCGTTGGCGTTCTCATCGAGCGGCCAACCCTGCGTGTGGATGACACGCCCCGGCGCGTGCTTGGCGGGTTCGATGTCCCACAGTTCCTTGACCCCGATGCCGTAGACCTGCGGCTCGCATTCGGCGTCGAGCGCGAATTGCGGCTTCAATATCTTGGTCAGATGGCCGCGCACGCCCTCGGCGAAGAAAGTGTATTTGGCGTGGAGTTCGAGCCCCGGGGCATAGTCGGGCTTGTGGCTGCCGTCGCGTGCGACGCCCATGTCGCCGGTCGCGACGCCCTTCACCGATCCGTCGTCGTTGTAGAGGATTTCGGCGGCGGGAAAGCCCGGGAAAATTTCGACCCCCAGCCCTTCGGCCTGCTCGGCCAGCCAGCGGCAGAGGTTGCCGAGGCTGCCGGTATAGGTGCCCTTGTTGTGCATGAAGCCCGGCGTGATGATGTGCGGAATGCCGAACTTCTTCTTCTTCGTCAGCATCCAGTGCTGATTGTCATTCACCGGCACTTCGGCGAGCGGACAGCCCTGATCGCGCCAATCGGGCAACAGCTCGTCGAGCGATTTCGGATCGATCACCGCACCCGACAGGATATGCGCGCCGACTTCCGACCCCTTTTCGAGGACGCACACCGACAATTCGCCGCCGGCCTCGTTCGCCAGCTGCTTGAGACGGATCGCCGCCGAAAGCCCCGCAGGCCCCGCGCCGACGATCACGACGTCATAGGGCATCGATTCCCGTTCGCTCACCGCAATCACCTTTCTGCCGTCCCCGCGCGGATCATTCATCGCGTCCCGCGCTCATTCTGTCACGAATTGCGATGCCTTCCAATTGACGCGCCCGTCAACCTCCTGTTTCAAACATTTTCATGGGTGGGCGATATTCAGCCTTGCTGGCCGAAAGCTATTGCGACTGGTGGTCACTGGCCGGTGTGGACTCGCTCGTCGGCGAGGTTCCGGCGGGCTGGCTCGACGTGCCCGTGGCGAACGACGTCGCAGGCCAGACGGGCGCCGCAAGGTCCGGCCCGGCGCCGACGGCCGAACCCGAGCGCGTCGTCCTGCACGCCGCCCTTCAGCGCCAGGAGGCCCCCGCCGCGCCGCAGGCGAAAACGCCCGCGGTGTTTCCCGGTGACTGGCAGGCATTCCAGACCTGGCTTTGCGAAGGCGAAGACGTTCCCGGCAGCCAATGGGACGCGCGTCGCGTGCTGCCTGCCGGCACGGCCGAGGCGCCGCTGATGCTGCTTACCGCGTGGCCGGAGATCGACGATCAGCGCGAAGGCATTCTCTTTGCCGATGCGGCGGGCAAGCTGCTCGACGCAATGCTGCGCGCAATCGGCCTTTCGCGCGCCGACTGCTATGTCGCGAGCCTCGCTGTCACGCGGCCGCCCGGCGGACGCTGCGACGCCCGCGACGCGGCGGAACTCGACCGGCTGCTCTGGCACCATCTGCGGCTCGCGAGGCCGCGGCGGCTGTTGCTGATCGGCGGCGACATCGTGCGAATGGCGGCGGGCATCGCCCTTCCCGACGCGCGCGGAAGGTTACTCGATATTAACCAAGATGGCGGCAAGGTGGAGGCGGTGGCAGTCGCACATCCCGCGACTCTGCTTGCCCGGCCGGTCCAGAAGGCGGCCGCCTGGGATAGCCTGAAACTGTTCAACCGGGGACGTTGACAGATGACCAGAACGATCACGGCGGTGACCGCCGCTCTCCTGTTTTCGATCGCCGCGGGCGGTGCGCCCGCGCTCGCCGCGGATGCCGGTGCGCCCGAGATGACGGCGCCGCCGCAGACCGTGCCCGACATTCTCTCGTCGAAGCAGAAGGCCTTCTACAAGCAGGTTCTCGCCGCGATCCGCGGCCAGCGCTGGGCGGAGGCGAAGACGCTGCTCGACGGGGCCGACCAGGACGCGAAGGGCGCTCCGCTCAGCGATTTCCTACGCGCCGAACTGCTGCTCGCGGCGGGCAGTCCGCGCGCTGAGGTCGCCGACATCATGCCGCTGCTCGCACGAGCGCCATGGCTCCCGCAAGCCGACCGGCTCGGCCGTCTGGCGGCCAAGCGCGGCGCCACCGACCTGCCGACACTGCCGCCGCAGACGCGTCTCGCCTGGGCAGGCAGCGCGCCGCGACGCGTCGGCGCCGATTCGGTCAACGACCCGGTGGCCGCCAGCCTCGCGCGCACCATTCCCGACCGGATCAAGAATGACGACCCGGCGGGGGCCGAGGCGTTGCTCAACGCGGTGATCGACCAGCTTTCGCCCGACGCGCGCGCCGAATGGACGCAAAAGGTCGCCTGGTCCTATTATATCGAGAATGACGACGCGAACGCGCTGCGCCTCGCCCTGTCCTGCGCCTCGGGCCACAATGGCTGGGCGACGCAGGGCGCCTGGGTGCAGGGTCTGGCGGCATGGCGACTGCGCGACTATCGCACCGCGCTCGTCGCCTTCGATCGGGTCGGCCGCGAAGCGCCCGACAGCGAACTGCGCGCCGCCGGCTATTACTGGGCCGCGCGCGCGGCGATCGCCAGCGGCGAGCCGGCGTCGGTGCAGCAGCGCCTGCGCGCCGCCGCAGCCAACGAAGAAACGCTCTACGGCCTGCTCGCCGCCGAAACGCTGGGTATCGAAACGGGAAGCCAGCGCGAGAATGTCCGCGCCGACCGCAGCGCATGGCGCGCGCTGGAGGATCTGCCCAACGTCCGCGTCGCGATGGCCTTTGCCGAGATCGACGAAGATCAATATGCCGGCGACGCGCTGAAACACCAGGCGCGCATCGGCAACCCTGGCCAGCACGGCCAGCTCATCGGCATGGCGCAGGCGCTCAGCCTGCCCGAAACCCAGCTTTATCTCGCGCACAACACTCCCGGTGGCCGCAAGCTCGCCGCCGCGTCGCGCTATCCGCAGCCCAAATGGGAGCCCAACGGCGGCTGGAAGGTCGATCCGGCTCTCGTCTTTGCGCACACCCTCCAGGAATCGCGGTTCCAGCGTGCGGTGGTGAGCCCGGCGGGCGCCTATGGCCTGATGCAGGTGCTGCCCGGCACCGCGCGCGATGTCGCGCGGTGGCGCGGCGAGGCGGTGGCGACGACCGATCTGCGCATCCCCGCGGTGAACATGGATTTCGGCCAGAGCTATCTGCAATATCTGAGCCGCGACGCATCGACCGGCGGCTTGCTGCCCAAGGTGATCGCCGCCTACAACGCCGGTCCGGCGCCGGTCGCGCGCTGGGCGACCGAAGTGCGCGACAATGGCGATCCGCTATTGTTCATGGAATCGATCCCCTATTGGGAGACGCGCGGCTATGTCGGCATCGTGCTGCGCAATTACTGGATGTACGAGGCGCAGCAAGGCAAGCCGTCGGTCAGCCGCGCCGCGCTCGCGCAGGGCCAGTGGCCGCGCTTTCCGGACGGCAAGGACCGGGTGCGCCTGACCCATGCGGCCCCGACCGGCCTCGCCAGCGCCAATTGACCGCGCCCTGAATCTCTTCGACCCGTCCCGGCTGTCGCCTTGAGACGGCAAGAATGTTCTTTCTTTGTTCTTATCCGCGCTCTATCCTGCGCCGATGGTCGCCAAGCCCCTGCCCCCGATCGCCGGTCGCGGCGCACCGGCGAATCCACGCCCGACACGCACCGGGTCGCCGGATCGCGAGGCCGACGGCGACTGGCTCGACGCGGCGGCGGAGATCGACGGCGGCGCGCCGCCGCTGCGCACGACGGTGACGGTCGAGCACCCAAAGACGATCATCGCGCGCAATAGCTCGCCCGACATCGGTTTCGACCGCTCGATCAATCCGTATCGCGGCTGCGAACATGGCTGCATCTATTGCTTCGCGCGGCCGACGCACGCCTTTCACGACCTGTCGCCGGGCCTCGACTTCGAAAGCCGCCTGTTCGCCAAGCCCGGCGCCGCGGCGCTGCTACGGCGCGAACTGGCGAAGCGCGGCTACAAGCCGGCGCCGCTGGCGATCGGGACCAACACCGACGGCTATCAACCGATCGAACGCGAATGGCGCATCACGCGACAGGTTATCGAGGTGCTCGCCGAGACCAAGCACCCGCTGCTGATCACCACCAAGTCCGACCGGCTGCTGCGTGATATCGACCTGCTCGCGCGGATGGCGCGCAACGATCTGGTCGGGGTTGCGGTGTCGGTGACGACGCTCGATCCCGCGCTCGCGCGCACGCTGGAACCGCGCGCGCCACACCCGCGGCGCAGGCTGGCCGCGATCCGGGCGCTGATCGATGCCGGCGTGCCGACGCAGGTCAACATCTCGCCGATCATCCCGGCGATCACCGACCCGGAGATCGAGGCGATCATGGCCGCGGCGGCCGACGCGGGTGCGATCCGCGCCTCCTACATCCTGCTCCGCCTGCCGTTCGAGGTCGCGCCGCTGTTTCGCGCCTGGCTGGCCGCCCATTACCCCGACCGCGCCGACAAGGTCATGCATATCGTGCAGGACATCCGGGGCGGGCGCGACAATGATCCTGATTTCTTCAGCCGGATGAAGGGGCGCGGCGTCTGGGCGCAACTTATCCGCACGCGAGTTCGGCGCGCCGCCCGCGCGCACGGACTGGACGGGGGCTTCCCGCCGATCCGCTGCGATCTGTTCAGACCGCCGGAAAGGGACGGTCAGATGGAGCTTTTCTAGATTCTAGTAACCTTGGATCGATGCGTTTCGTCATTGCGAGCGGAGCGAAGCAATCCAGGGCGGTTTGTGCCTGCTCTGGATTGCCGCGCGGCTTCGCCGCTCGCAATGACGATCATCCTGTTCCAGTCTGGCCCGACCTACGCTTCCGCCAGCGACTTCAGCTTGTAATCCTTGTAATCGTCGCGGAGTTGGCGCTTCAGCAGCTTGCCCGTCGCGGTGTGCGGCAGTTCGTCGACGAAGACGATCTCGTCGGGCAGCCACCATTTGGCGACCTTGTCCTGCAGATGATCGATGATGCTCGCCTCGCTCACCTCGGCGCCGGGCTTCTTCACGATCAGCAGGATCGGCCGCTCGTCCCACTTGGGATGGAAGACGCCGACCGCCGCCGCTTCCTGCACGCCCGGCGCGCCCACCGCCGCGTTTTCGAGCTCGATCGAACTGATCCACTCGCCGCCCGACTTGATGACGTCCTTCGCACGGTCGGTGATCTGCATGACCCCGTCGGGGTGCAGCACCGACACGTCGCCGGTGTCGAACCAGCCGTCCGCATCGGCGGCATCCTCTTCCGCCTTGAAATAGCGCTGGATGATCCACGGTCCACGGCACTGCAACCGGCCGCTCGTCTTGCCGTCACGCGGCAGGACATGGCCTTCGTCGTCGACAATGCGCAGTTCGACGCCGAACGGCGGGCAGCCCTGGCGGCAGATGACGTCGACCTGTTCGTCGAAGCTCATGCTGTCCCAGTTCCACGGGCGCCGGCCCATCGTCCCGATGGGGCTGGTCTCGGTCATGCCCCAGGCATGCCCGACATAGACGCCCGCTTTCATGAACCGCTCGATCATCGCGCGGGGCGCCGCCGAGCCGCCGATCGTGACATGCTGAAGCGCCCCGTAACCGATACCGGTTGCGTCCATGTGCGCGAACATCGCAAGCCACACGGTCGGCACCCCCGCGCTGTGCGTGACACCCTCGGCGTGCATCAGGTCGCACAGCACCTGCGCATCGTTGGTCGCCGAAAAGACCATTTTCGCCCCCACCGTCGCGGCGGCGAAGGGCACGCCCCAGCTGTTTGCGTGGAACATCGGCACGATCGGCAGGATGACGCTGCGGTTCGACAGGTTGAAAGCGTCGGGCTGAATTTCAGTGATCGCGTGGATGACGTTCGAGCGGTGTTCGTAAAGCACGCCCTTGGGATTGCCCGTCGTCCCGCTGGTGTAACAAAGCCCGACCGGATCGCGCTCGTCGAGGGCGACCCATTCGAAATCGGCATCCTCGGCCTCCACCAGATCGCGATAGGACAGATAGCCGTCCCGCGCCGGCGCGTCGAACAGCACGAAATGTTCGACCGTGCGGAACTGCGGCCGCAGACGCTCGACGATCGGCAGGAACGCCGCGTCGAAGAACAGCACGCGATCCTCGGCGTGGTTGACGATATAGACGAGTTGCTCGTCGAAAAGCCGCGGATTGACCGTGTGGAGCACCCCGCCCATTCCCGCAGAGCCGTACCAGCTCACCAGATGATGCCCATGGTTCATCGCCAGCGTCGCGATGCGGTCGCCTTTTTTCATGCCGAGCCGGGTCAGCGCGGCGGCAAAGCGGCGCGCGTCGCGTCCCACTTCTCCCCATGTCGATCGCGTCATGCTGCCATCCGCCCAGCGCGTGACGATCTCCCGCGTCGCATGTTCGCGCGCGGCGTGGTCGATCAGGCTCGTGACGAGTAACGGCTGGCCCTGCATTCCCATCTTCGGCACCCCTCCAGATTATTTGTCCCAGCGATAGGGCGTGACGCGCACTCGATGCAAGGCCTCACGCACCGACGGGGCGCGCGTTCGACGGGAATCAGCTACTGTAAAAGGCGCAATTGGGGCGTTAGTCGCAATTTTATTACAAAACCGCCTGCCTGCTGTTCGCTTCCAGCTTAGCGGCGCGGCCCCTACGCTACCGCACCCGGAACTCGCGCGGCGCGACGAGCGACAGCGCCGCGTCGCTTACGCCCGCGATCATTTCGAGCCGCGAGACGACGTCGGGTCCCAGCGCGAACCCGCGGCCGAGTTCGACGCGAACATCGCGTTCGGTCAACGGATCGCGGGTATCGATGACGACCCGGCCGCGCGCATCGTCGCGGCGTTCGAGCAGTGCCGCCATCTCGGCCATCGCCTCGGCCAGTTCGACGCGGCAGGTCAGTTGCAAGGCGGCTGTCGCCGCGATGTCGGTGAGCGACTGCGCGCCGCGCACCGTCACGCGCGGCGTCTCCTCGCCCTCCAGCAGGTCGAGCTCGACCGACAGCAGCGCGCAGCCTCCTTCCGCTGCGAGCGCTTCCAGCACCTTGCCCGCGCCCTCGTCGAAGCAACTCGACTGGAACTGGCCGCTTCGGTCGGAGAGTGTCAGGTTGAGGAAGCGGTTGCCGCGCTGCGACACGCGCGCGCGCGCGTTTTCAACCATCGCCGCCATCGTCATCGGGATGCGCGTGCCCGGCGTCATTTCGACATTGTCGCAGATGTCGCCATAGGTACGCACGCCGCGCGCGGCGAGGATCGCTTCATATTGCTCGACCGGATGGGCCGAGAAATAGAAGCCGAACGCCTCCTTCTCGCGCGTCATCCGCTCCCCGAGCGTCCATGGCTCGGCCGCGGGAAGCTGCAGCACGGGCGCAAGATCGACATCGCCGCCGAACAGCCCGCCCTGCCCGGTCGATCGCTCGTGCGCCGAGCTGTTCGCGCAGCCGAGCAGCGCTTCGGCCCCGGCATAGGCGCGCGGGCGGTCGGGCTCGACGCAGTCGAACGCGCCCGCCCCCGCCAGCGCCTCGATCTGGCGCCGGTTGAGTTGCTTGGGATCGATACGCCCCGCGAAATCGTCGAGGCTGGCGAAATCGCCCTTGGCGCGGCGTTCGGCGACCAGCGCCTCCATCGCCTTTTCGCCGACGCCCTTGAGCGCGCCGAGCGCATAGCGCACCGCGAGCCCGTCCTCCGTGCGGCCGACCGAAAAATCCGCCTCGCTCTCGTTGATCGACGGCGGCGCGATCGCGATGTCGAGCCGGCGCATGTCGTCGATGAACACCGACAATTTGTCGGTCTGGTGACTGTCGAACGACATCGAGGCGGCAAAGAATTCGTGCGGGTGATGCGCCTTCAGCCAGGCCGTCTGATAGGAGAGCAGCGCATAGGCCGCGGCATGGCTCTTGTTGAAGCCATAGCCGGCGAACTTGTCGATCAAGTCGAACAACTCGTTCGCGGTCTTGGCGTCGATGCCGTTATGCTCGCCGCAGCCCTTGACGAAGGTCTCGCGCTGCGCGTCCATCTCGGCCTTGATCTTCTTGCCCATCGCGCGGCGCAGCAAGTCAGCGCCGCCGAGGCTGTAGCCGGCCAATATCTGCGCCGCCTGCATCACCTGTTCCTGATAGACGAAGATGCCATAGGTTTCGGCGAGGATGCCCTCGAGCAGCGGGTGCGGATAGGCGATCGCCTCGCGCCCGTTCTTGCGCGCGCCGAACAGCGGAATATTGTCCATCGGTCCCGGCCGATAGAGCGCGACGAGCGCGATGATGTCACCGAAATTGGTCGGCTTCACCGCCGACAGCGTCCGCCGCATCCCTTCGGATTCGAGCTGGAACACCCCGACCGTGTCGCCGCGCTGGAGCAGTTCGTAGACCCTCGGATCGTCCCACGCGAGCTGATCGAGATCGACGTCGACCCCGCGCAGCGCGAGCAGCCGCCGCGCCTCCTTCAGCACCGACAGCGTCTTGAGGCCGAGGAAGTCGAACTTCACCAGCCCCGCGGTCTCGACATATTTCATGTCGAACTGCGTCACCGGCATGTCCGAGCGCGGGTCGCGATAGAGCGGGACGAGCTGGTCGAGCGGCCGGTCGCCGATCACCACGCCCGCGGCATGAGTCGAGCTGTGACGCGGCAGGCCTTCCAATTGGCGCGCCATGTCGAACAGGCGGCGGACACCATCGTCCTGCTTATATTCGGTCATCAACTCGGACACGCCGTTCAGCGCGCGTTCGAGCGTCCAGGGATCGGTCGGATGGTTGGGAACCAGCTTCGCCAGCCGGTCGACCTGGCCATAGCTCATCTGGAGGACGCGGCCGGTATCCTTGAGCACCGCGCGCGCCTTCAGCTTTCCGAAGGTGATAATCTGCGCGACCGTGTCACGGCCGTATTTCTCCTGCACGTAGCGGATCACCTCGCCGCGCCGCGTTTCGCAGAAGTCGATGTCGAAGTCGGGCATCGACACGCGCTCGGGATTGAGAAAGCGTTCGAACAGCAGCCCGAGCTTGAGCGGGTCGAGGTCGGTGATGGTCAGCGACCAGGCGACGAGGCTGCCCGCCCCCGAACCGCGACCCGGCCCGACCGGGATATCGTGCGCCTTCGCCCATTTGATGAAGTCGGCGACGATCAGGAAGTAACCGGGGAATCCCATCTGGGTGATGACGCCGACCTCGAAATCGAGCCGCGCGACATAGGCATTGCGTTCTTCCTCGCTGAGGTCAGGATAGAGCGCCAGCCGCGCCTCAAGCCCGGCATGCGCATCGCGCGCCAGTTGCGCCGCCTCGCCCTCGCGGTCACCGGCGAGGCTGGGCAGGATCGGCTTGCGTTTCGGCGCCATGAAGGCGCAGCGCTGCGCGACGACGAGTGTGTTGCGGATCGCCTCGGGCAGATCGGAGAAGGCATCCTCCATCGCTTCGGCGGGCTTCAGCCACGCCTCGGGGCTCGACACCCGGCGGTCTTCGCTTTCGACATAGGCCGATTGCGCGATGCACAGCATCGCGTCGTGCGCCGCGTGGAATTGCGGCTCGACGAAATTGGCGGGGTTGGTCGCGACGAGAGGCAGCGCGCGCGCATAGGCCATGTCGATCAGCGCATTTTCGGCCGCGATCTCGACTGCCTCCCCCCGGCGCGACAGTTCGATATAGAGGCGCCCGCCGAACAACGCTTCGAGCTGTTCGACATAGGCCTCCGCCGCGCTCGCCTGTTCATCGGCGAGCAGGCGTGCGAGCGCCCCCTCACCGCCGCCGGTCAGGCAGATCAGCCCGTCGGTCTTTCCCGCGAGTGCCGACAGCGCAACGTGCGGATCCTGCTCGATCGGCCGGTCGAGATGCGCCGCCGAAACGAGCGCGCAGAGATTGTCGTAGCCCATATCGTCCTGCGCATAGAGCGCGAGCCAGTCGATCAGCGGCGCGCCATTAGGCAGGCGCTGCCCCGGCCGCGCGACCGACAGGAAGGTGCCGACGATCGGTTGTACCCCCGCCGCCTTGCATGCGTCGCCGAACGCCATAACCCCGTAAAGCCCGTTGCGGTCGGCGATCGCGATCGCCGGGAACCCGCGCTCGCGCGCGGCCTTCGCAATGGCTTTCGGGTCGATCGCCCCCTCCAGCATGGTGAAACTGGAAAAGACGCGCAGAGGGACGAGGGGGCTGTAGGCCATGCGAGCGACGCTAATGCGCCCGAGGCGATTCGACCATGGCCGGTTTCACAAAATCGTCGAGTGGAGCGCCACGCCCGAAGAAGTGAGGCCCGTCACCGCAGCGGGCGCACCATGTGAACCGCGATGATCTCACCGTGCCGGGTTTCCTTCTCGAATCGGTAGCCCAGCCGCTCGTAAAGGGCGATATTCTCCGCCATCAGCTTGTTGGTGTAGAGCCGCGTCGCGCGCAGCCCTGCCTCGGCCGCCAGGGTTTCGGCATGGCGCATCAGGCGGGTGCCGAGGCCGTGACCCTGATGGCCCGGTTCGATCGCCACATTGACGATCAGCAATTCGTCCGCCTGCGGCACCGTTTCGACAAGCCCCGCAAGCGTGCCGTCGCGATAGAGGCAGTCGAAACGATGGTCGCGGATCGCGGCGTCATAATCGGCGGTCATGGGACGCGGCTTGACGGGCGTGACGCCAATCCATTTCGCATAGGCCCGCAACGTCAGGCCGCGAATTTCCTCGACCTGGTCGGGCCGGGCCCGACGAATCACCGTGCCGCCGGTCACGCTCCCAGCAACGCCTCGATTTCCTCGCGCAGCAATTCCGGCCGCGTGGTCGGGGCGTGGCGCGACACCACATTGCCCTCGCGATCCACCAGGAACTTGGTGAAATTCCACTTGATCCCGCTACCGAGCAGGCCGGTCTTCTCGTCCTTCAGATGCTTGAAGATCGGGTCGGCGCCCGACCCGTTGACGTCGATCTTCGCCATCACCGGAAAGCTCACGTCATAGGTGAGCGAACAGAAATTGGCGATTTCGTCGGCGTCGCCCGGCTCCTGCGCGCCGAACTGGTTGCAGGGAAAGGCCAGCACCTCGAACCCGCGATCCTTGTAATCGCGGTAAAGCGCCTCCAACTCCTTATATTGCGGGGTAAAGCCGCATTTCGACGCGGTGTTGACGATCAGCAGCACCTTGCCGCGATAATCGGCCATCGGTTTCGTCCCGCCGTCCGGCAGCGGCGCCGAAAGATCGTAGAGCGTCATTCGCCTTCTCCCTTTTTCACCCCCTTCCGCCTGCGGGAGGGGCAGTGAGAGTTGCGAGCTTGCTCGCTACTCGCAACGGGGTGGGCAGAACCATGCCGTCGTTAGCCCACCCCGCTGCGACTAGGCCCGACTGCGCCGGACCAAGTCTCGCTGCCCCTCCCGCAAGCGGGAGCGGAGGTGTCTGCCTACGCCTCGATATGCCCTTCGTGCAAGCGCAGCACGCGGTCCATCTTCGCCGCCAGCCGCTCGTTGTGCGTCGCGACCAGCGCCGCAGAGCCATGGTCGCGCACCAGCCCCACGAACTGCTCGAACACCCGGTCGGCGGTCGCCTCGTCGAGGTTGCCCGTCGGCTCGTCAGCAAGCACCAGCAGCGGCCGGTTCGCCAGCGCGCGCGCCACGGCGACGCGCTGCTGCTCGCCGCCCGACAGCTTGCTCGGCTTATGATGCAGCCGCTCGGCGAGCCCGAGCCGGGCGAGGAGGTCGGCGGCCCGGCCCTCCGCTTCGGCCTGGTCGGCGCCGCGGATCAACTGCGGCAGCACGACATTCTCGAGTGCGGTGAAATCGGGCAGCAGATGGTGGAATTGATAGACGAAGCCGATCTTCTCGCGCCGCGTCTTTGTCCGCTGCCCCTGATCGAAGCGCGTGACGTCCTCGCCGTCGATGCGGATCGTTCCCTCGAAGCCGCCTTCGAGCAGGCCCACGGCCTGCAGCATCGTCGACTTGCCCGATCCCGAAGGGCCGAGCAGCGCGACGATCTCGCCGCGGCGCAGGCTGGCGTCGACCCCGCGCAGCGCGTCGATCGTCACCTCGCCTTGCGTGAAGCTGCGCCGCAGGCCGATCAGTTCCAGCGCCAGATCATTCATAGCGCAGCACCTGCACGGGGTCGGTGTTCGCCGCCTTGAACGCCGGATAGAGCGTCGCGAGGAAGCTGAACAGGATCGCCATCACCGCGATGCCGGCAATTTCGAACGGATCGGGCTTCGACGGCAGTTCGGCGAGGAAGCGGATCGACGGGTCCCACAGCGGCTGGCCGGTGACGAACTCGGCGCCGCGCAGGACGCCCTGGCGGAAATAGAGCAGGCTGAACCCCAGCGCCATGCCGAACAGGGTCCCGGCGATGCCGATCGACAGGCCGATCGCCATGAAGATGCGCAGCACCGCGTCGCGCGGCGCTCCCATCGTGCGCAATATCGCCATGTCGCGCGTCTTGGCGCGCACCAGCATGATCAGCGAGGAGACGATGTTGAACGCGGCGACCAGCACGATCAGCGACAGGATGACGAACATCGCGACGCGCTCGACCGACAGCGCCTCGAACAGCGCGCTGTTCATCGACCGCCAGTCGGAAATGACCGCCTTCGCCGCCACCTTCTCGGCAAGCGGCTGAAGGATCGGGCCGACCTTGTCGGGATCGGTCACCTTGACCTCGATCATCCCGACCTGGTCGCCGGTGAGGAGCAGCAACTGCGCATCCTCCATCGGCATCACGACATAGGCCTTGTCGAAATCATAGACGCCGATCTCGAAGATGGCGGAGACGCGATAGCCGATTTCGCGCGGGACGGTGCCGAAGGGCGTCGAACGGCCCGCCGGGTTGATGATCGTGATGTTCGACCCCACGGTGGCGCCGAGATTCTTTGCCAGTTCGCTGCCGATCGCGACATTGCCTGATCCCGGCGTCAGTGTATCCAGGCTGCCTTGCAACACCTTGCCGCCCAGCGTCTCGTTGCGACGGATGTCGGGGACGGTCATCCCGCGCACCAGCACGCCTTCGACGCGGCCGCCGAAGGTGGTGAGCAAGGGCTGCTCGATCAGCGGCGTCGCGGAAACGACGCCGGGCGTGGCTTTCGCCTGCTTGAGCACGCCCTGCCAGTCGTCGAGCCGCCCACCGAATCCCTGCACTACCGCATGGCCGTTGAGCCCGACGATCTTGTCGAACAGGTCGGCGCGCACGCCGTTCATCACGCTCATCACGATGACGAGCGCCGCGACGCCCAGCGTCACCGCGACGAAACTGAACGCCGCGGCGACGAAAATGAAGCCTTCGCCGCGTTGCGGGAGCATGTAGCGCTTGAAGATGGCACGCTCGTAAGGACGCAGGATCATCGGAAAACCGGCCTTCTGGAGCGCAAGGGAAGGTCATGCATGCCGCTGCTTTACGGGCGCCTCCGCCCGCTGGCAATGGGCGGTGACCGCCGTTCATTTGCGAATCATTCGCATAATCTGTTGCCCATCCGCCACAGCCGCGGGCAAAAGCGGCGATCCGCGCGTGCCAGAGGGTGACAAAGCGCCATCGTCGCCCTAGCCCGATGACTTCTGGTTCAACGCGGCCAAAGGCCCGGCTCCAGGGAGTGCAGATCCTTCGCCGGTCTGCGCACAAGGGGGATGGCGACGTTCGTCACTGGCGCCCGGGTCTCGATAGAGGCCCGGGCGTTGTGATTCGGGTCGCGGACAAGCGAAGTCCGGACACGAATGGAAGCCGGGGCAAGCCGGCACCTCCCCTGCCGCTTGCGGGAGGGGCTGGGGGTGGGCAGCCACGCCGCAACGGCCCACCCCGCTGCGACTGACGAACAAGTTCGCAAGTCTCGCTGCCCCTCCCGCCTGCGGGAGGGGAGATAGGTTCCGCTGCCGCGCGCCGCTCCTACCCCTCGCTCTCGCTGATATCCTCCAGCATGTCGGGGTCGAGCACGCGCACGCGGCCCTGCTCAAGCGAAATGATCCCCGATTCCTCCCAACTTCTCAGCTGGCGGTTGATATGTTCGCGGCTCATCCCCGCGAAATTGCCGAGTTCGGTCTGCGACAGCTCGAGGCGCTGCGCGGCGTCGCCCGCGTCCTTGCGGATCAGGCGCTTCAGGTAGCGCGCGAGCCGCGGTCCCGAGGCATAGGCACGGTCGCTTTCGATCGTCTGGTCGGCAGTGCGTAGCCGCCGCGCCAGCTGGTGCATCAGCGACCATGCGAAATCGGGGTGGCTGGTCACGAAATCGCGCATCGCGTTGCGCCCGAGCTGGAGCGCGCTGCCGGCGCTCGTCGCCGTCACCGACGCGGTCCGTTCGCCGCCGTCGAGCAGCGCGATCTCGCCCAGCACCGCGCCCGGTTCGGCATAGGCCAGCACGATCTCGCGCCCGTTCGGGGTCAGCATCGATACGCGCGCGCTGCCCTCGGTCAGGATCAACAGGCTGTCGCCCGCCTCGCCCTGCGCCAGCAATTCCTTGCCCTTGGCGAAGTGCATGTGGACCGCGCGGCCGGCGATGTCGGCCCAATCCTGAAGCGTCAGGCCGGAAAAAATGGAGTCGGGGCCTTGGAGTTCGGCAAGTTTCGCGTGATCCATGGCCTGTACGTCCTTCCTGTTGCCCCACTCCGGCGCGTCAGACCAGTCGGCTCTGCTTCACCGCCGCTTCGATGAAGCCTTTGAACAGCGGATGCGGATCGAAGGGCTTCGACTTGAGCTCCGGATGGAACTGCACCCCGATGAACCACGGATGGTCCGGCCGCTCGACGATTTCGGGCAGCATGCCATCGGGCGACAGCCCTGAAAAGACCAGCCCGCCCTTTTCGAGCGGCTCGCGATAGGCGCCGTTCACCTCGTAGCGGTGGCGGTGCCGTTCGCTGATCGTGTCGGCGCCATAGATGCTGGCGACATGGCTGTTCGGCGACAGCTTCGCCTCATAGGCGCCGAGGCGCATCGTCCCGCCCATGTCGGTATCGGCACCGCGCTTCTGAAGCCCCTCGGCGCCCATCCATTCGGTGATCAGCCCGACGACGGGTTCGTCGGTCGGGCCGAACTCGGTGCTCGAAGCCCTGGCGATGCCGCTGGTGTTCCGCGCCCCCTCGATGCACGCCATCTGCATGCCGAGGCAGATGCCGAAGAAGGGCACGCCGCGTTCGCGCGCGAAACGCACGCTCGCGATCTTGCCTTCCGACCCGCGCTCGCCGAAACCGCCGGGAACGAGGATGCCGTGCATCGGCTCCAGCTTGGCGGCGAGGTCGGCCTCGCCGTCCTCGAACATCTCGGCGTCGAGCCAGCGGATATTGACCTTGACCCGGTTGGCGAGGCCGCCGTGGGTCAGCGCCTCGTTGAGCGACTTGTAGGCGTCGGGCAGCGAGACATATTTGCCGACGACGCCGATCGTCACCTCGCCCTCGGGGCTCCGCTTGCGGTCCATGATGTCGTACCAGCGGGTCAGGTCGGGGTCGGGCGCATCGGCGATGCCGAAGGCGCGCAGCACCTCGCTGTCGAGCCCCTCGCCATGATATTGCACCGGCACCGAATAGATGGAGTCGGCGTCGAGCGCCGGGATCACCGCTTCCTTCCGCACGTTGCAGAATTGCGCGATCTTGGCGCGCTCGCTGTCGGGCAGCGGCTTTTCGCAGCGGCACAGCAGGATGTCGGGCTGCACCCCCAGCGAGGCGAGTTCGCGCACGCTGTGCTGCGTCGGCTTGGTCTTCAGCTCCCCCGCCGCGGCGATATAGGGGACCAGCGTGACGTGGACCGAAACCGTATTCTCGCGCCCGACGTCGTTGCGAAGCTGGCGGATCGCCTCGATGAAGGGCAGCGATTCGATGTCGCCGACGGTGCCGCCGATCTCGCACAGCACGAAATCGAGGTCGTCGGTCTCGGCGCGGGCAAAGGCCTTGATCGCGTCGGTGACGTGCGGGATCACTTGCACCGTGGCGCCCAGATAGTCGCCGCGCCGTTCCTTGGCGATGATGTCCTGATAGATGCGGCCGGAGGTGACATTGTCGCTCTGCCGCGCCGCGACGCCGGTGAAGCGCTCGTAATGGCCGAGGTCGAGGTCGGTCTCCGCCCCGTCGTCGGTCACATAGACCTCGCCGTGCTGATAGGGCGACATCGTGCCCGGATCGACGTTCAGATAGGGGTCGAACTTGCGAATGCGGACGCGATAGCCCCGCGCCTGCAACAAAGCCGCGAGACTAGCCGCCATCAAACCTTTGCCAAGGGAGGAGACCACGCCGCCGGTGATGAAAATGAACCGCGCCATGGGAGGAAAGACTTACTCAACAGGAGGGGGACGGCGCAAGCCGCCGAATCGGTCGCCGCGGAAATATTTTCCGCGACGCGGGGTGGACAGGGCCGAAGCCGCTTATTTCTTGGCGGGCGGCGTCTGCGCCGGGGCGGCGTCCTGGCTTGCCGCGGCAGCGGCCGCCGCCAGCGGATCGTCGCTCGCCGGGGCGGCCGGAGCCGCCTGGGCGGGGGCTTCGGGTGCCGGGCCGGTCATCGACGGCGCCGCCGTGCCGCTCGATGGCTGCGCGGTCTTCGACAGCGAGGTATCGATCGTCGAGCCGTCGCGACCGACCGAGGCCATCGCCGCAAGCAGGATCGACAGACCGACGAACAGCGTCGCGAGGATCGTCGTCAGTCGGGTCAGGAAATCCGCCGCGCCGCGCGCCGAGAGCAGACCCGCCGGACTGCCGCCGACGCCCAATCCGCCACCTTCCGACTTCTGCATCAGGATGACGCCGATCATCGTGGCCGCGATCACGGCCTGGACGACCAGCAGGAAGGTAAAGAGGCTCGACATCGACGATTCCCGAAAGCTCGCGCGGCCCCCAAACGGACCGCGCCCGCGGCGCACATAGAGACGAAGCCGCGTCGCTTCAAGCCATACGTCGCCGCCGCGGGGCCGCAGCGGCGATCGCGATCACCCCAACTGCGCCGCCGCCGCGACGATCGGCAGGAACTTGGTGGCGGTCAGGCTCGCCCCGCCGACCAGCGCGCCGTCGACGTCGCCCGCATCCAGCAGTTCGGCGGCGTTGTCGCCGTTCACCGACCCGCCATAGAGAAGACGCATCGCCTCCGCCGCCGCCGGACCGGACAGTTCGCCCAGCCTGGCGCGAATCGCGCCGTGCATCGCCGCAACATCGGCGACGGTCGGCACCAGCCCGGTGCCGATCGCCCAGATCGGCTCATAGGCGATGGCGAGGCGCGCGGGATCGAAGGCGGCGGGCAGCGAGCCCGCGACCTGCGCCAGCACATAGGCGATGGCGCCCCCCGATTCGCGCACGTCGCGCGGTTCGCCGACGCACAGGATAACCGACAGGCCGGCGGCGAGCGCCGCTTCGGCCTTCGCCTTCACATCGGCGTCGCTTTCGCCGAACCCTTCGCGCCGCTCGCTGTGCCCGACGATGACGAGCCGGGCACCGGCATCGGCCAGCATCGGCGCCGCGACCGACCCCGTATAGGCGCCCGCTGCGGCGGCATGGCAGTCCTGCCCGCCGACCGCCGCCCCCGGCGCCGCGTCCGCCATCGCGCCGATCAGGGTGAAGGGCGGACACAGCGCGACGTCGACCGCGGCATGATCCGCCGCGCCGGCAAAGATCGCCCGCGCCTCGTCCAGCGCCGCCTTCAGCCCGTTCATCTTCCAGTTGCCGACCACATATTTGCGCCGCGCCATTGCCTCTTTCCCTTGTTGAACCTGTGAATGGGCCTGCCCTAGCGGTGCGCGCCGGGGAAAGGAAGCCGTGCGCATGCGAAGGACGTCGGCGGATGAACCGGCAGACGAAAAGGCCCTTTCCCGCCTTGATGCCGCCCCGCCTCCCGCCTAAAGCAGCGCAAGCCGCGCGATGCCGCGCTTCGCCGAAAGAATGCCCGCTTCATGATCACCGCCATCCGCAATCTCTTCAGCTCCGCCATCGGCAAGTTCCTCGCGCTCGCCTTCGTCGTCGTCGTCGGTCTCGCCTTCGCGCTCAGCGACGTGACCGGCAGCGGCACCTTCGGCGGCATCGGCGGCGCCAACGTCGCGCAGGTCGGCGACACCGAGATCGGCGTCGGCGAGCTACGCGACCGCGTCCGCCTCGCCTATAATCAGGCGCGGCAGGATCAGCCGGGGATGACGATGGCGTCCTTCGTCGAATCGGGCGGACTCGATCAGGTGCTGAACCAGCTGATCGAGGGCGCCGCCTTCGAACAGTTCGCGGCCAAGCTGGGGTTCGGCACCAGCAAGCGGCTGGTCGACGGACGCATCGCCGACCTGCCCGTCTTCGCGGGCGTGTCGGGCAAGTTCGACCAGACGCGTTTCCAGGCCTTCCTGCGCGAAAACGGCATCAGCGAGGCACAGCTTCGCCGCGACCTGCGCCAGCAGCTCTTCGTCGAACAGCTCGCCGCGCCGATCGGCACCGTCGCCCGTCTCGCGCCGGGCATGGCGCAGCCCTATGCGGCGCTGTTGCTAGAGGCGCGCCGCGGCGACGCGACCTTCATCCCGTCGAGCGCCTTTGCGCCAAAGACCGATCCGGGCGACGACGCGCTGCGCAAATATCTGGCGCAGAACAAGACCAAATTCACGGTGCCCGAACGCCGCGTGCTGCAATATGCGCTGTTCGATCGCGCGTCCGCGCCGGTTCCGGAGGTCGCGGCCGACGAAGTCGCCGCCTATTACAAGGCGAATGCGGCGCGCTTCTCCGCGAGCGAGACCCGTCGCTTCGCGCAGGTGATCGCGCCCGACCAGGCGACGGCGAACGGCATCGCCACGAAGGTGCGCGGCGGCGCGACCATCCAGGCCGCGGCGCAGGCCGCCGGGCTTTCGGCCTCGACCACCGGCGCGCTCACCCGTTCGGCCTATACCGCCATGACGAGCGATACGATGGCCAAGGCCGCCTTCGCCGCCAAGCGCGGCGACCTGCTCGGCCCGACGCAGACCGGCCTCGGCTGGGCCGTCACGCGCGTCGAGGACATCATCGCCCAGCCGGCACGCACGCTGGCCGAAGCGACGCCGGAAATTCGCACCGAGCTCGAAAAGAACAAGGCGAACGAGTCGATCGTCGATTATTACAACGCCATCCAGGACGCCGTGAACGGCGGCGCCGCGATCGAGGAGGTCGCCAGCGACCGCAAGCTCAAGCTCGTCGAGACCCCGCCGCTGCTGCCGAGCGGGCGTCCGGCCGGACCGTCCGATTTCACTCTGCCGCCCGAACTGGCGCCGATGGTCGCGCAGGCCTTTCAGGGGAACGAGGGCGAGGGCCAGATCGCGACGCTCGTCGAGAACGAGAAGTTCGCGGTGTTCGCCGTCAAGTCGGTCGTCGCCGCCGCACCGCCGCCCTTTGCGCAGATTCGCGGCGACCTGCTGACCGACTGGCGCTTTGCCGAGGGGCAGAAGGTCGCGCGCGACAAGGCACGCGCGATCGCCAAGGCGGTCGAAGGCGGCAAGAGCCTGGCCGAAGCGGTACGCGCCGCCGGCCCCAATATCGGCAACGTCCAGACGATCGGCGGCCGCCGCGCCGAACTGGGCCGCGACGGTCAGGGCGTCCCGCCCGAACTCGCGCTGCTCTTTTCGATGGCGCAGGGCAGCGTGAAGACGCTCGAAATTCCAGGCAACCGCGGCTGGATGGTGATTTCGCTCGGCCATGTCGACCGCCCCGATCCCAAGCAGATCGACCCCGCGCGCGTCGCCGCCATCGCCCAGCCGCTCGGCCCGGCCTTCGGCAGCGAACTGGTCGAGCAGCTTGCCGCCGAGGCCAAGCGTCGCGTCCGGGTGAAGATCGACAAGGACCTGCTCGAACAGCTTCGCCAGGAGTTGAGCGGCACGGCAGCCGCCGTCGAATAGCGCCATGACGCTCGAAGGCCGATCCGCAGCGCTCGAAGCGCTGGCGCAGGGACGCGGCGCGGTGGTCTGGCAGCGCCAGATCGCCGACGTCGAAACGCCGGTTTCGGCGGCCCTCAAGCTGATCGAGCCGGGTCGCGGCGACTGGGTTCTCGAATCGGTCGAAAGCGGCGAGACGCGCGGCCGCTACAGCCTAATCGGCCTCGATCCCGACCTGATGTTCGAGGTGACGGGCGACGCCGCGCGGATCAACCGCGAATGGCGCCGCGACCGCGCCGCCTTTCGCCCGGTCGCGGGCGGGGCGCTCCAGGCACTGCGCGACCTCGTCGCCGAATGCCGCTTCGCGGTGCCGGAGGGACTGCCCAAGGCGCTGGCGACGCTCGTCGGCTTCTTCGCCTATGAGACGATCGGCCTCGTCGAGCGGATTCCGCGCGCGGCCGGACCGGGGCTCGGCCTGCCCGACATGATCTTCGTGCGCCCGACGACGATTCTCGTCTTCGACCGGCTCGCCGACGAACTGTTTCTGATCGCGCCGATCTGGCCCGATGCGGACGGCGCGATCGACCGGATGATCGACGACGCGCAGGAGCGGATCGAGACGATCGCCGCGCGCCTCGCCAGTGCCAGCGCGCACGGCGCGCGCGCCGAAACCCGCATCGACCCGGCCGCGATCGTCGCCACCCCCGCAACCGCGCCCGACGATTATGCGCGCATGGTGCGCGCCGCAAAGACGTATATCGGCGCCGGCGACATCTTTCAGGTCGTGCTGTCGCAAAGCTTTTCGGCGCCGTTCGACCTGCCGCCCTTCGACCTCTATCGCGCGCTGCGGCGGGTGAACCCCTCCCCCTTCCTCTATTTCCTCGACCTGCCGGGTTTCGCGCTGATCGGTTCGTCGCCCGAGATTCTCGTCCGTGTGCGCGATGGCGAGATCACGATCCGGCCGATCGCCGGCACCCGCCCGCGCGGCCGCACCAGCGCCGAGGATGCCGAGAATCGCGAATCGCTGCTCGCCGATCCCAAGGAGCGCGCCGAGCATCTGATGCTGCTCGACCTCGGCCGCAACGACGTCGGCCGCGCCGCGACCGGGGGCAGCGTGACCGTCACCGACAGCTATACGGTCGAATATTACAGCCACGTCATGCACATCGTGTCGAACGTCATCGGCCGCCTGGCGCCCGGCAAGGACGCGATCGACGCGCTGTTCGCAGGCTTTCCGGCGGGC
The DNA here is from genome assembly GCF_057401805.1 of Sphingopyxis sp. 550B. Classification (NCBI taxonomy): domain Bacteria; kingdom Pseudomonadati; phylum Pseudomonadota; class Alphaproteobacteria; order Sphingomonadales; family Sphingopyxidaceae; genus Sphingopyxis; species Sphingopyxis sp. 550B. The sequence goes on from NZ_CM171610.1 coordinate 3,463,837, forward strand.
ACGGTCAGCGGCGCGCCGAAGGTCCGCGCCTGCCAGATCATCGCCGAACTCGAAACCCAGGCGCGCGGGCCCTATGCGGGCGGCGTCGGCTATTTCGCGCCCGACGGCAATATGGACAGCTGCATCGTGCTGCGCACCGCGATCGTCAAGGACGGCGTCATGCATGCGCAGGCCGGCGCGGGCATCGTCGCCGACAGCGACCCCGCCTACGAACAGCGCGAGTGCGAGGCCAAGGCGGGCGCGCTGTTCGCCGCGGCGCGCGAGGCGGTGCGGATCGCGGGAACGCCGGGTTACGGGCAATGATCGCCGCTTCTCGAAGAGGGCTTAAATCCGGCGCGCAAACGCGCTAGCGTCGCCGCCATGCTGAAATATCTCGCTCCGCTCGCCCTGCTGCTCGGCGGCATCGCCCCGACCCACGCCCAGACGGTCGAAGGTGCCGTCGAAGGCGATGCGATCCTCAAGGATTTCACCTTCGGCACGGGCGAAAAGCTGCCCGAGCTAAGGCTTCACTATACGACGCTCGGCAAGCCGCAGCGCGACGAACAGGGCCATGTCACCAACGCCGTGATGATCCTCCACGGCACCGGCGGGACCGGGAAGCAGTTCTTTCAGCCCCAGTTCGCCGACGAGCTTTTCGGCCCCGGCCAGCCGCTCGATACGAGCAGATATTATATCATCCTGCCCGACAATATCGGCCATGGCGGCTCGTCGAAGCCCAGCGACGGCCTGCGGATGAAATTTCCCCGCTACGACTATGACGACATGGTCGCCGCGCAGCACCGCATGCTCACCGAAAAGCTCGGCGTGACGAAGCTGAAGCTGATCCTCGGCACCTCGATGGGCTGCATGCACGCCTTCGTCTGGGGCGAGATGCATCCGGGTTTCGCCGAAAGGCTGGCGCCCTTCGCGTGCCTGCCTGTCGAAATTGCCGGCGTGAACCGGATGTGGCGCGCGCTGTCGATCGACGCGATCAAGGCCGATCCGCTGTGGAAGGACGGCAACTACACCGATCCGCCGCTCGCGGGCCTGCGCACCGTGGCCTCGCTCATGCTGATCGCGGGCTCCAATCCCTATGCCTTGCAGGCTCAATATCCGACGCGCGCCGCGGCGGAGGCTTACAAGGATGAGGCGTTCGCGCGCACATTCGCTCGCGGCGATGCAAATGACACGATCTACCAGCTTGATTCGTCGCGCAATTACAATCCGTGGTCGAACCTCGAAAAGATCACGGTGCCTATGCTGTGGATCAACTCCGCCGACGATTTCATCAACCAGCCCGGCTACGGGATCACCGGAAAGGCGGCGGCACGCATGCCCGGCGCGACATTCGTCCTGATCCCGGCCAGCCCCGAAACGAAGGGTCACAGCACGCACAGCTGGGCGAAATTCTGGAAAGACGACCTCGTGAAGCTGATGGCGGAGTGATCGGCCGCCGGAAAGCTTCTATCCCTTCCCCTCGCCTCTCAAAAGCGATACGGCCCGCCGCCATGATCCTGGTCATCGACAATTACGACAGCTTCACCTTCAACCTCGTTCATTATCTGATCGAACTGGGGGCAGAGGTGCGCGTCGAACGCAACGATGCGCTCACCGCAGCCGAGGCGCTGGCGAGCGGCGCCGAGGCGATCCTCATTTCCCCCGGCCCCTGTACCCCGAACGAAGCCGGGATCAGCCTCGATCTCGTCGCCGCCTGCGCCGATGCGGCACGGCCGCTGCTCGGCGTATGCCTCGGTCATCAGGCGATCGGCCAGCATTTCGGCGGCACGGTGCAGCGCGGTCACCTGATGCACGGCAAGACCTCGCCGGTGTGCCACGACGGCACCGGGCTGTTCGCCGGCCTGCCCTCGCCGCTCACCGCGACGCGCTATCACAGCCTCGAAGTGGTCGACATTCCCGCCGCGCTCGCGATCAATGCGACGAGCGACGATGGCGCGGTGATGGGCTTTCGCCATGTCGAACTGCCGATCCACGGCGTGCAGTTCCACCCCGAGAGCATCGCCACCGAGCACGGCCACGCGATGCTCGCCAATTTCATGCGGCTGGCGGGGCTGCCGGTCGCCGAGCGGCAGGCGGCATGAGCCGCTTCGGCCCCTTTCCCGACCCCGCCCGCTTCCTCGAACCCGACGAGGCGGCGCATGCCTTCGCAACGATGCTCGACGGCGGCGGCCGCGACGAGGAGGTGGCCGGCTTCCTCTCCGCGCTTTCGGATCGCGGCGAGACGATGATCGAGATCGCCGCCGCGGCGCAGGCGATGCGCGAGCGGCTGATCCCGATCCAGGCGCCCGCGGGCGCGATCGACGTCTGCGGCACCGGCGGTGACGGCCACCACACGCTCAACGTCTCGACCGCGGTGTCGATCGTCGTCGCGGCGTGCGAGGTTCCCGTCGCAAAGCACGGGAATCGCGCCGCTTCCTCGAAATCCGGCGCGGCCGACACGCTCGAGGCGCTCGGGCTCGACATGGAGCGCGCCGGGCGGATGGCGGAGGCGCAGCTCGCCGACCTCGGCATCTGTTTCCTCTTTGCCGCCAACCATCATCCGGCGATGAAGCGCATCCAGCCGATCCGTCAGGCGCTGGCGCGCCGCACCATCTTCAACCTGATGGGGCCGCTCGCCAATCCGGCGCGCGTGACGCGCCAGCTCATCGGCATCGCGCGCCCCGCCTATGTTCCGGTCTATGCCGAAGCGCTGCACCGGCTCGGCACCGACCATTCGCGCGTCATTTCGGGCGACGAAGGGCTCGACGAGCTGTCGCTCGCGGGCGGTAACGAGGTGGCGGTGGTGACGCCCGACGGCGTGCAGATGCAGCGCAGCACCGCGGCCGACGCCGGTCTGCCCTCGCATCCGATCGCTGCGATCCGCGGCGGCGACGCCAGCTATAATGCCAGGGCCTTGCGCGACCTGCTGCGGGGCGAGCACGGCGCCTATCGCGACGCGGTGCTCTACAACGCCGCCGAGGCGCTTGTCGTCGCGGGCGCGGTCGACAGCCTCGTCGACGGGGTCGAGGAAGCCGCCGAGGCGATCGACAAGGGGCTTGCCAACGCGCTGCTCGATTGCTGGATCGCCTACCGATGAATGACGCCCAGCGCCCGGAAAAGCATTCCATATGAACAAATTGACCGAAATCCTCGCCACCAAGGCCGAAGAGGTCGCCGAGCGCCGCAAGAGCCGATCGGTGACGCAGCTTGATGCGATCGACGCGGGCGCGGTGCGTGGCTTCGCGGCGGCTCTCGAGGCGAAGATCGCGGCGGGCGGCTTCGGCCTGATCGCCGAAATCAAAAAAGCTTCGCCTTCCAAGGGCCTGATCCGCAAGGATTTCAATCCGGCGGACCATGCGCGCGCTTATGAAGCCGGCGGCGCGGCGTGCCTGTCGGTGCTCACCGACGCGCCGTGGTTCCAGGGGCATGAGGAATTTCTGATCGCCGCGCGCACCGCCTGCAACCTGCCGGTGCTGCGCAAGGATTTCATGATCGACCCGTGGCAGGTCGCCGAAGCGCGCTCGATCGGCGCCGACGCGATCCTGATCATCGTCGCCGCCCTCGACGACGGGCCGATGCGCGAGATCGAGGCGGCCGCCCTCGAACGCGGCATGGACGTGCTGGTCGAAGTGCACGACGAGGCCGAGCTCGACCGCGCACTCACCCACCTCCGATCGCGCCTGATCGGCGTCAACAACCGCGATCTTCGTACCTTCGAGACCGACCTTGCCGTCACCGAACGGCTTGCGAAGCGCGTTCCACCGGGCACGTTGCTCGTCGGCGAAAGCGGCATCGCCGCCCATGCCGACTGCCAGCGCCTCGCCCGGAGCGGCGTCCATGCCTTTCTGGTCGGCGAAAGCCTGATGCGGCAGGCGGACGTGACCGTAGCGACGCGGACGTTGCTGGAGGGCTGACGGCGTCCACGGCTCAAGCCGCTCCGTCATCGCTTGACAAGTTCCGCTCTGTTCCACTATCGTTCTCTATATGTCCATTGACAGCATGGAGACCGAGAGATGTTGACCGCGAAGCAGCACGAACTGCTCCACTTCATCCAGCAGCGCCTCGACGCGAGCGGAATTTCGCCTTCGTTCGAGGAGATGAAGGATGCGCTCGGGCTCAAGTCGAAATCGGGCATCCACCGGCTGATCAGCGCACTCGAGGAGCGGGGCTTCCTGCGCCGCCTGCCCAATCGCGCCCGCGCGCTGGAAGTGCTCAAGCTGCCCGAGGCGGCGAAGGCGCCGGCGCGCGACACCGTCGTGCCGCTGCGCAAGCCGGCGCCGGCGTTGAAGCCGATCGCCGCCAACGACATCATCGAGGTCCCGCTGCACGGCCGCATCGCCGCCGGCGTGCCGATTGAGGCGTTCGAGGATCACAACCAGCTTTCGGTTCCCGCCGCGCTGCTTGGCGCGGGCGAGCATTATGCGCTCGAAGTGTCGGGCGATTCGATGGTCGAAGCGGGGATTCTCGACGGCGACTATGCGCTGATCCAGAAGGCGAACACCGCGCGCGAAGGCGATATCGTCGTCGCGCTCGTCGACGGACAGGATGCGACGCTCAAATATTTCCGCCGCGAAGGGCCGATGATCCGGCTCGATCCCGCGAACAGCGCCTATGAACCGCAGCGCTACGAGGCCGAGCGCGTCATCGTGCAGGGCCGCCTGTCGGGATTGCTTCGTCGTTACCACTGACCTGTTGCGGTCGCCGCCACGGATGCGCGTCGCCGGCGCGCAGCGCGGTGGCGACATGCGGTCGCTCGCCCAGATAGAGCGCAAGACCGCCGCTCGCTTCCAGACTGTCGCGGTCGATCGTCAGCCAGCGCCCGATGCATTCGCGTGGCAGCCAGCGGTCGCTGATCACCACGTCGGCCGCGGCGCAGGCGGCGGCCATGGCGCGGCCATCGATGCGGTCGCGGCCACGCGCGGCGAGGATGATGCGCCGTGTCGCGCCCTGCCCCTGCCGCCAGCGGCAGAAATCGGCGTTGCATTCGACATGGTCGAGATCGGCGAGCGCGGTGAAGGGGACGTCGATCCCTGCCGCTTCGGCCATCGAATCGCGGATATAGTCCCCCGCCCGCGCGCGTAGCAGCGCATAGCCGCCGCCGGGAACGGCCGCGGCGATGTGGCGTCCGTCGCCGGAGATCAGCAGGTCGGGACGCGGCTGCGCGAGCAGGATGGCGGCCCCCGCCAGCAGCGGCGCCACCCCGGCGAGCCGCCAGCGCGTCTGCCACAGCAGCAGCCACAGGCCGCCGAACAGCGCAAGCGCGAAACCGCCCGGCGGAAAGCTGGGCAGCGTCGCGACGGCTCCCGGCGCCGAAGCGACCCGGTGGGCGAGCGCGATCAGCAACCGCAGCGCCTGTTCGGCGACCCACCAGAAGGGCGCGCCGAGCCCGACGCCGTCGAACAGCAGCGCCAGCGCCTCCATCGGCATGATGACGAAGGTCGTCAGCGGGATCGCGACGATATTGGCGAGCGCGCCGTAAAGCCCCGCCTTGTGGAAATGGAACAGCGCGATCGGCGCCAGCGCGACCTCGACGACCAGCCCCGTCAGTAGCAATCCCGCCGCGGCGCGCAGCAGACGAAGCGCCGTGCCTTCGTCGCGCCGCGCCAGGAACGTGCGCATCCAGCGGCTTTCGTGCAATGCGATGATCGCCGTCACCGCGGCGAAGCTGAGCTGGAAGCTGGGTCCGGCGAGTGCTTCGGGGCGCCACAGCAGCACGAGCAGCGCACCCGCCGCGACGAGGCGCAGCGTGATCGCCTCGCGCCCCATCAGGAAGGCGGCGAGCACGAGCAGCGCCGCGATCAACGAACGCAGCGTCGGCACTTCCGCTCCGGCAAGCCAGGTATAGCCCGCCCCGGCCAGCGCCGCCGCGGCGGCGGCCAGCGGCAACACATGCCCCGCCAGCGCGAGGCGCCGGCTCAGCCCGAGCAGCCGCATCGCGAGCAGCATCACGAAACCGATCACCGCGGTCACGTGCAGGCCGCTGATCGACAGCAGGTGCGCAAGCCCGCTGCGGCGCATCGCCTCGTCATCCGTCTCGGCGATCGCGCCACGGTCGCCGGTGACGAGCGCCGCGGCGACACCGCCGGGCGATCCCGGCACCGCGGTGTGGATATGTGCGCTGAGCCGCGCGCGCAGCGGCTGGCGTCGCTCGCCCGCTCCGGGCGCGCGCGCGACCTCTCCCAGCACCGTCCCGACCGCACCGATGCCGTCGAACCAGGCGCGCTGGGCGAAGTCGTAGCCGCCGGGCAGGTTGGCCGCCGGCGGCGGCATCAGCCGCGCGCGCAGGCCGATCGACTCGCCGGGCGCGATCCCCGCCGCGCGCTCGCCGCTCAGCGTCAGCCGGACCCGCGGCGGCAGGTCGGCGCGCCCGTGCGGCCGCACGATCATCCGCACCGTGCCGCGCGCCGGCAGCGGTTCGACGCTTTCGACCACCGCCGAAAATTCGGTCGTAGCCGGATAGGCGAGCACCGGCGCCGCGACCCACGCGGCGCGCGCCCAGATCAGCAGCAGCCCCGCAGCCATCGTGGCGCAGGCGATCGCAAGGCTGCGCCCGGTCCGCCGCTGCCAGCCGATCAGCAAGCCGCCGCAGACGCCCCCGCCGAGAAGGAACAGCGTTCCGATCCACTGCGCGCGCGCCGGCGCCGCGAACCACAAGCCGATCCCCGCCGACAGCGCGACCGGCAGCCACAGTCCCAACCGCTCGCGCTCGCGGTCGAGCCGGTCCTCCAGCCACGCGAAGGCGCGCCGCAACGCGGCGGCCGCGCTTTCCCCAATGGGCGTTTGAAGCCTCCTTGTCGCCATGCTAGGGGCTGCCCCGACATCGTCCCCGGTCCCCGCCCGGGGCCGCAAGGTGAGTGAAAGAGGCCAGAGTGGCAACCGAAAACAAGACCGATCCCGCCGAAGCGACCGGCACCGACGTGGTGACGCGCTTCGCGCCCTCCCCGACCGGCTTCCTCCATATCGGCGGCGCGCGCACCGCGCTGTTCAACTGGCTGTTCGCGCGGCACCATGGCGGCAAGTTCCTGCTCCGCATCGAAGACACCGACCGCGCGCGGTCGACCGAGGCCGCGATCGACGCGATCCTCGACGGGATGCGCTGGCTCGACCTCGACTGGGACGGCGACGCCGTCTTCCAGTTCGCGCGCGCCGGCCGCCATGCAGAGGTCGCGCAGGAACTGCTCGCGAAGGGCGCGGCCTATCGCTGCTATCTGACGCAGGACGAGCTGGCCGCGATGCGCGCCGAGGCGCAGGAGAAGCGCGTCCCCTTCCGCGTCCGCAGCCCATGGCGCGACCGCGACGACGGCGATCCCGCCGCGCCGCACGTCATCCGCCTGCGCGCGCCGCAGGACGGCGCGGCGACGATCCGCGACCGCGTCCAGGGCGAGGTCACCGTCCAGAATGCCGAACTCGACGATTTCATCCTGCTGCGCAGCGACGGCACGCCGACCTATATGCTGAGCGTCGTCGTCGACGATAACGACATGGGCGTCACCCACGTCATCCGCGGCGACGACCATCTCAACAACGCCTTCCGCCAGCGGGCGCTGATCCACGCGATGGCCGAATCTCACGAGAATTGGCGCGAGCCGGTCTATGCGCATGTGCCGCTGATCCACGGCGCCGACGGCGCCAAGCTGTCGAAACGGCACGGCGCGCTGGGCGTCGATGCCTATCGCGACGAACTCGGCTACCTGCCCGAAGCGGTGAACAATTATCTGCTCCGTCTCGGCTGGGGACACGGCGATGCGGAGATCATCAGCCGCGAACAGGCGATCGAGTGGTTCGATCTCGCGCATGTCGGCCGCTCGCCGTCGCGCTTCGATTTCAAGAAGCTCGAGAATCTGAACGGCCATTATATCCGCGAGGCCGACGACGCGCGGCTCGCCGGCCTTGTCGCGCCGCGCGTCGAGCGGCGCATCGGGCGACCGCTGGACGATGCCGAGCACGCGGTGCTGGTGCGGGCGATGGATGCGCTCAAGCCGCGCGCCAAAACGCTGGACGAGATCGCCGAAGGCGCGCTCTTCCTGTTCGAGACGCTGCCGCTGCAAGTGGACGAGAAGGCCGCGGGGCTGCTAAGAGATGCGCCCGAAGGCCTGCTCGCCGATGCCACCGAAAGGCTGCGCGCCCTGACCGGCTGGAACGCCGAAGATATCGAGGCGGCGGTCCGCGAGACGAGCGAGTCGGCCGGAGTCGGGCTCGGCAAGCTGGCCCAGCCGCTGCGTGCCGCGCTGACCGGACGGTCGGTATCGCCGGGAATTTTCGACGTCCTGCTGCTGCTGGGACGCGATGCGAGCCTGGCACGACTTGACGCAGCGCACAATTTTCCGGCAGGGGCGTAGCCGCAACGGCTCCCGCCCTTACAGATCAGGGGAAGAACAATGACCGACATCGCAAAAATCACCCTGGGCGACAAGACCGTCGAAGATCCGGTGCTGAAGGGCACGGTGGGTCCCGATGTCGTCGACATCCGCAAATTCTATGCCCAGACCGGCGCCTTCACCTACGATCCGGGCTTCACTTCGACCGCGAGCTGCGAATCGAAGATCACCTATATCGACGGCGACGAGGGCGTGCTGCTCCACCGCGGCTATGCGATCGGCGAGCTCGCCGAGCATTCGAGCTTCATGGAGGTCGCCTACCTGCTGCTCAACGGCGAGCTGCCGACCGCCGGCGAACTGGAAAAGTTCGACAACACCATCACCCGCCACACGATGCTGCACGAACAGCTCGCGACCTTCTATCGCGGTTTCCGGCGCGACGCCCACCCGATGGCGATCATGTGCGGCGTCGTCGGCGCGCTGTCGGCCTTCTATCACGATTCGACCGAGATCCACGATCCGCACCAGCGCATGGTCGCCAGCCACCGGCTGATCGCGAAGATGCCGACGATCGCGGCGATGGCCTATAAATATGCGGTCGGCCAGCCCTTCGTCTATCCGCGCAACGACCTCGGCTACACCCACAATTTCCTGCGCATGACCTTCGGCGTCCCGGCCGAGGATTATGAGGTCGATCCGGCGGTGGTGCGCGCGCTCGACCGCATCTTCATCCTCCACGCCGACCACGAACAGAATGCCTCGACCTCGACCGTGCGCCTCGCCGGCTCGTCGGGCGCAAATCCCTTTGCCTGCATCGCGGCGGGCATCGCCTGCCTATGGGGCCCGGCGCATGGCGGCGCCAACGAGGCCGCGCTCAACATGCTGCGCGAGATCGGCCGCCCCGAGCGTATCCCCGAATATATTGCGCGTGCGAAGGACAAGGACGATCCGTTCCGCCTGATGGGCTTCGGCCACCGCGTCTACAAGAACTACGACCCGCGCGCGACCGTGATGCAAAAGACGGTGCGCGAGGTGTTCGCGGCACTGAACGTCAGCGATCCGGTGTTCGACGTCGCGTTGCAGCTCGAGGAAATGGCGCTTAGCGACGATTATTTCGTCGAGAAGAAGCTGTTCCCCAACGTCGATTTCTATTCGGGCGTGATCCTGTCGGCGATCGGTTTCCCGACGACGATGTTCACCGTGCTGTTCGCGCTCGCCCGCACCGTCGGCTGGGTCGCGCAGTGGAACGAGATGATCTCCGACCCCGCGCAGAAGATCGGCCGCCCGCGCCAGCTCTACACCGGCGCGACGCAGCGTCCCTATGTGTCGGTGGAGCAGCGCTGAGCCCATTCGGCGCTCAAGCTACCGCTGGGTTCCGCGTCCCCGCGAAGGCGGGGGCGCAAGCCATCGGCCCCCGCTCTGGTCCTAATCCCGCGCCGGCAGGCTCAGCGTGAAGCGCGCACCCTGCCCCGGCGCGCTGTCGATGGTCAGGTCGCCGCCCATCGCGCGCGCGAGACGGCGCGCGATGTAGAGGCCGAGCCCCGATCCGCCGCTGTCGGTGCGGCCGAGCCGCTCGAACTTCTCAAACACCATATCCTGTTGATCCGTCGCAATCCCCTGCCCCTGATCGGCAACGGTCACGGTCGCGCGGTCGCCCTCGCGATCGACGCGAATCCATATCTGCGAATTTTCAGGCGAATAGCGGATGGCGTTGCCGAGCAGGTTGAGGAGCACCTGCAGCACGCGGCGGAACTCGCCCCACGCGGGCGCCTTGTCGTCGAGGCGCGGCGCGTCGATGCGAATCCCCTTCTCTTCCGCCTTCATGCCGAGCAGCCCGACCGCACGGCGCGCGAGATCGCCGAGGTCGATCTCGTCGCGCGCCGCGCGAAAGCCCGGCCGCTCGATATTCTGGAGGTCGGCAAGGTCGTCGACGAGTCCGAGCAGGTGGCGCCCCGCATGCGCGATATCGCCGGCATAGCGGGCATAATCGGCGCGGATCGGACCGTCGAACTGCCCCGAAATGGTCTCGGCCGTCGCGATGATCCGGCTCAGCGGCCCGCGCAGCGCGCCGTCGATGCGGCGGCCGAACTGCGGGTCGGACAGCGGCAGCGATCCGAAGGCAGGATCGACGCGCGCCGGCGCGGCTGCATCCGCCGCCGCCCCTTTATCAGGCGTCGCGATACCGCGAAAGCCGGTGAAACGCCCGGTCGCATCGAACAGCGCTTCGCCCGACAAGTGCATCGCCAGCGGACCGTCCTCCCCCTCGACGCGCACCCGCTGGTCGGCGAACGGCGCCTGCCGTGCCAGCGCGCGCAGCACCGGAAAGCGACCATCGCCGTCGGGCTGCAACTCGAACAGTTCGGACAGCGAATGACCGGCCCAGCCGCCGGGGATCGCCGGGGCTTCGACACCTGCACGCAGGGCGACCATGCGCAGATGCTGATCGCACTCCCACGCCCACCCTTGCGGCTCGACCGCATCGGCGATCGCCGGCCCCTGCGGTTCGGCGGTCGGACGCGCTCGCCAGTCGCTGATTTCGAGGCTCGCACCGTCGGCATCGGGCAGGATGCGGACGAGCGCAAAAATGTCGCTGTGATCGTCGGCGGCGTGGAGCGGGCGGCTGACGTCGCGCTGCAGCCGTTGCGCGAGCGCGACCAGCCGCGCCAGATGCGGCAGCGCCAGCGGCCGGTTCAGTCCGCCGCCCGCGCGCTGCTGAAGGCGCAGCAGCGGCGCGTCGCCGCCGACCAGCGCGCCCGACCGGTCGACCCGGCCCCGGACGATCCGCTCGCTCATCCTTCCCCCTCCGGCGCCCCGGCAAGCGCCCGGGCGGGCACGCGCGCCAGCGATGCCTCGATCGGGGCGATCGCCCCGCGGTCGATACGCAGCGGCGCGAGCAGTGGTGGCAGGGCGGCGGCTTCCGCGCTCACCAGCGCCAGCGCCATCTCTCCATAGGGACGGCGATGCGCAGCGGCGGCAAGGCCGATCAGCGCGGGCCAGTCATGGCGCATCGCCGCGGCGGCGGCGGCATCGGACAGCGCCCCCTCCGCGACAAGCGCCGTGTGATAGGCGGCGGCGGCGGCGTCGATCCCGCTTTCGGATGCCTGACGCGCCGCGGCGGCGCAGGCCGCGTCATCGAGTTCGGCGACTGCGTTCGTATCCACTCCGGCGTGTGCCTGCCACTCCACGACGTCGTCCAACAGCGCGCGATAGATTTCGGGGTCGAGGTCCGCAACCGCGATGCAGGGATTGCCCAAGGCATCGAAGCGGCGCCGGTCGGCGATCGTCAGGTCGAGATAGGCCTTGTCAACCGGCGCAAGCGGTGCCTGCGGAGCGGCCGGGGGCGCATCCGCCGCGTCCGTGTCGCTCACGCCGTCGGCCGGTGAGGATGTGTCGCGATGCAGCGCCGGCAGCGCACGCCAGCGATGCTCTTCCGCGCGCGCGAAACAGGGCGCGGCGAGCCGTTCGGCGCCGGGCAGCCCTTGTACCAGCCAGTCATGCCACAGCGCTGCCGGATCGATTCGCACACCGAGCGCTGCGGCCGCCTCACCGACGAGCCGGCGCGCGATTCCGAGGGTCAGCGCGCGCTGTTCCTCGGTCAGCCGGTCGGTCAGCGGCGCCGCCAGATGCGCGGCAACATCGCCGAGACGCGCCGACAGCGTCGGCGACGGCAGGGCGATGCCGGAAAAGGCGGAAGAGTCACTCATGCGCCTGTCGCCATAGCAGCATGGCGTTAATGCGCCCTAAACCTTCCAGCGCTTTGGTTTAGCGGGGTTCCGGCCGGCGCGCGAGGCGCAGCCACAACAGGATCTGGAACAGCGCCAGCAACGGCAGGATCGCGAACATCAGCGGCGCGATGCCAAGGATCAGCGCGGGCGCCAGCAATATCCACGCCTCGTCGGTGTCGGGAAGCAGCCAGTGGAAGCGGCGCGTCTTTCCCGAATCTTCATAGAGCCAGCGCGCGAGCAGGATCGTCGCGGCGAGACAGGGCGCAAGCGCCGCCTCCGCGAAGCGCGGCATCAGACGATCGGGTCCGCCGAGCGACACCAGCCACGGATAGGCGCCCAGCAGCAGCCAGCCGAAGGTGCGGATCACGCCGCGCACCCGGTTCTGCGCCGCGCTTTCGGCGCGAAAGGCGGCAAGGAAACGCATCGCCGCCAGGCCGAGCCCGCCGAGAATCGCCACCAGCGCCCCCGCCGCCGCCAGCCCGCCGGCGGCAAGCAGCGCGACGGCGACCCACAGCAGCGCGGTTGCATAGGGCAGATAGCGCGCGGTGCGAGGCGAACGCACCAGCAGCGGCCCGGCCAGCCGCACCAGCGGCATCATGATCGCCGAGCGCCCGAGCCCCATGCCGCCATATTCGACCTGTTGCAGGCTCGATTGCTCGATCAGCGCCGCGGTGGGCCGGTCGGCGACGATCGCGATCTCCCCCTGTTCGAACAGCGCGGGTTCGCAATAGAGGCGGCGCGCACCCGACTGCACCGCGAGGCGCAGCAGCGTCAGCATCATGTCCCACTCGCCCGGCATTGAGGCGAGATCGGCGACCATCGCGTCCGAGATGCAAGCGAGCCCGCCCCAGCGCCGGGTCGCATCGATCCGCTCGAATCCCTGCGTCAGCATCGTGTCGCCGGTGACGAGAATCGCGGGCGCGCCCGGACGCGCGATCGCGGCATAATGGGTCCCGCCCGCGCGCAATCCGTCGGCGACCAGGATGATGCGGTCGTCGGGCTGGACGAGCGCCATCAGGTCGCCGGCCGCGCGGACCGGTGTGACCTTGAGTCCGCGGCGGCGGATGCGGTCGCAGGTCGCGAGCAGTTCGGCGGGCACCGCGCCCACCGCCACCGCGATATGGGTGACCCCGGCATCGGCGAGCCGCGCCGCCTGCCGCTCGATCAGCGTCTCACCCGCGATCGCGACGAGCGCGCGCAGCCCCCCGTCGGGCAGCGTTTCGCTGGCGCCGACGAGCGCGATCAGGGCCACCGGCACCCCCCAGGCTGGCAAAAGACCATCGTTCGCGAACCTTTAGGGGCCGACAGGCGATTGGCAAGCAGCTTGTCCGCCGCCATGACGCCACGAAAAGGCGCGGAAGGGCGCGGAAGGGCGCCGGCTTCGGGCGAGTTCGATCCTCTCCGCCTCGTCACCCTGAACTTGATTGGCATATGCGCCCTTCAGGCACGTAAGGCGTGTTCCCCGGCGAAAGCCGGGGTCCAGATGGCGCTGCCCCGCGTGGCCCCCGGCTTTCGCCGGGGAGAACGGTTACTTGTCCGAAAGGGATAATTGCCAACTTCGTTCAGGGGCCACGGCCTGCTCTCGAAACAGGCGCAATGCGGAAAGGAGCGGCTCCGCCATGGATGCTGGAATGAGTTCAGCATGACGAAGCTGGAGAAGTGGCGTTTTGCCCGAAATCGCCCGCATGATCGCAAACCGGATACTCGCCAAAAAATCAGCCAGAATCGCCCCGAATCACTGGCCTTTTCCGCCGCCATGGGCTAGGCTGGAACCACCTCCCGAAAGAAGAAAAAAGGCCGGGTCTTGACCGAAGAAAATACGCCTGTTCCGCCGTCCGAGGACGGCATTTCGCCGATCAATATCGTCGACGAAATGAAGACCAGCTATCTCGATTACGCGATGAGCGTGATCGTCAGCCGCGCGCTGCCCGACGTGCGCGACGGGTTGAAGCCGGTGCATCGCCGCATCCTTTATGCGGCACAGGAAGGCGGCTTCATTCCCGGCCGCCCGTACAAGAAATCGGCGAAGATCGTCGGCGACGTGATGGGCAATTACCACCCGCACGGCGACAGCGCGATCTATGACGCACTCGCGCGGATGACGCAGGACTGGTCGATGCGCGTGCCGCTCATCGACGGTCAGGGCAATTTCGGGTCGATGGACCCCGATCCGCCGGCGTCGATGCGGTATACCGAGGCGCGCCTTGCCAAGGCGGCGATGTCGCTGCTGGGCGACCTCGACAAGGACACGGTCGACTTCCAGCCAAACTATGACGCGAGCCGCGAGGAGCCGCAGGTTCTGCCGGCGCGTTTCCCCAACCTGCTCGTCAACGGCGCGGGCGGCATCGCGGTCGGCATGGCGACCAACATCCCGCCGCACAATCTGGGCGAGGTGGTCGATGCCTGCCTGGCGATAATCGACCGCCAGCTCGAGGGCGGGACGCCGCTGTCGACCGAGGAACTGATGCAGATCGTCCCCGGTCCCGATTTCCCGACCGGCGCGATGATCCTGGGCCAGGGCGGCGCGCGCAACGCCTATGCGACCGGGCGCGGCTCGATCATGATGCGCGCGACGCACGAGATCGAGGAAAGCCGCGGGCGCGGCGAAGGGCGCCGGTCGATCGTCCTGACCTCGATCCCCTTTCAGGTCGGCAAGTCAGGGCTGGTCGAGAAGATCGCCGAGGCGGCGCGCGACAAGCGGATCGAGGGCGTCGCCGACATCCGCGACGAATCGAACCGCGACGGCGTGCGTGTCGTCATCGACCTGAAACGCGACGCGACGCCCGACGTGGTGCTCAATCAGCTCTGGCGGCATACCCCGGCACAATCGAGCTTCCCCGCCAACATGCTCGCGATCCGCGGCGGTCGCCCGGAGATGCTGGGGCTGAAGGACATATTGACCTCCTTCATCGCCTTCCGCGAAGAGGTCATCACCCGCCGCTGCAAGTTCGAACTCGCCAAGGCGCGCGACCGGGCGCACATCTTGCTCGGGCTCGTCGTCGCGGTGTCGAATCTCGACGAGGTCGTCCGCATCATCCGCGGCTCGCCGTCGCCCGCCGCGGCGCGCGAGGCGCTGCTGCTGCGCGAATGGCCGATCGGCGAGATCGCGCCCTATATCCGCCTTGTCGAAGCGATCGAGGGCGAGATGGAGGCCACCGCCACCTATCGCCTGTCGGAAATCCAGGTGAAGGCGATCCTCGACCTGCGCCTGCACCGGCTGACCGCGCTCGGCCGCGACGAGATCGGCAACGAACTCAAGGAGCTGGCGAGCGAGATTGAGGAACTGCTTTCGATCCTCGCCGACCGCGTCAAGCTCTATGGCGTGATGCGCGAGGAGCTGGTGCAGGTGCGCGCGGAGTTCGCAACGCCGCGCCGGACGCTGATGGCGCCCGCCGCCGACGGTATCGACGACGAGGATCTGATCGAACGCGAGGAGATGGTCGTCACCGTCACCCTCGACGGCTATATCAAGCGCACCCCGCTCGACACCTTCCGCGCCCAGCGCCGCGGCGGCAAGGGCCGCGCCGGCATGGCGACGAAGGACGAGGATGTCGTCACCGAATTGTTCGTCACCTCGACGCACACGCCGGTGCTCTTCTTCTCGACACTCGGCAAGGTCTACCGGCTCAAGGTGTGGCGCCTGCCCGAGGGCGGGCCCGCGACGCGCGGCCGGCCGATGATCAACCTGCTGCCGCTGGCGCAGGGCGAGACGATCTCGACCGTCCTGCCGCTGCCCGAGGACGAGGCCGAATGGGGCGCGCTACACGTCATGTTCGCGACCGCGAAGGGCAGCGTGCGCCGCAACAGCATGGACGCCTTCACCAACGTGCCGTCGAACGGCAAGATCGCGATGAAGTTCGAGGGCGAGGACGAGGACGACCGGCTGATCGGCGTCGCGCTGCTGGGCGATAACGACGACGTGCTGCTCGCGACGCGGCAGGGCAAGGCGATCCGCTTCGCCGGCGACGAGGTGCGCGCCTTCCAGAGCCGCAATTCGACCGGCGTGCGCGGCATGAAGCTGGGTCAGGACGACGAAGTCATCTCGCTGTCGATCCTCCATCGCGGCGGAATGCGCGATCAGGACGAGCGCGAGGATTATCTGCGCTTCGCCCCGTGGAAGGCCGAAAAGGAAGGGTCGCCCCAGATGAGCGAGGAGCGCTTCGCCGAACTGGCGGGACGCGAGCAGTTCATCCTGACCGTGTGCGCGGGCGGCTATGGCAAGCTGTCGTCGGCCTATGAATATCGCCGCACCGGCCGCGGCGGCCAGGGCATCACCAACATCGACAACATCCGCCGCAACGGGCTGGTCGTCGCGAGCTTCCCCGCGACGCAGGCGCATCAACTGATGCTCGTCACCGATCAGGCGAAGCTGATCCGCATGGGCCTCGACAGCCTGCGCGTCATCGGCCGCGGCTCGGCCGGTGTGCGCCTGTTCGACGTCGCCGAGGGCGAGCAGGTCGTCTCGGCCGCGCTGATCGAGGACAGCGACGAGGAAGAGGCGATCGAAACCGCCGAGGCCGAAACCGCGACGGAGGCGCCCTCGGAATGAGCGCCGCGACGGCCTTCAAGGTGCTGACCGCACAGCAATGGGCCGATTTCGAGCGCGAGCATGTGTTCCGGGGCGCGCCGGTCGATATCGCCGACGGCTATATCCACCTGTCTACCGCCGAACAGCTCGACGAAACGCTGGCGAAGCATTTCGCCGGCCAGACCGACCTGCACATCGCCGAAATCGACCTGACCCGGTTCGGCAATGCGGTGCGATGGGAGGAATCACGCGGCGGCGCGCTCTTTCCGCACCTCTACGCCGAACTGCCGATGCACGCGGTGGTGGGAGTACGGACGCGCGATTGACGGGCGATCCCTTCGGGATGGAGAATGGACCCTGAAACAGCTTCAGGGTGACGGCGGCGGGAATGTCCGCCTCGGGCCGGATGCACTCGATTGACCCCACGCCCCGATTGGCGCAGCATCCCGCCATGACGCTCACCATCACCCCCAGCGGTCAGGCGTGCGGCGCGCGCGTGACGGGCGTGGACCTGACGCAGCCGCTCGCGCCCGCTACCGTCGCCGAAATCCGCGCCGCATGGCTCGATCATCATGTCCTCGCCTTCCCCGACCAGAAGGTGAGCGATGACGATCTCGAACGATTCACCGCTTCCTTCGGCGGCTTCGGCGACGATCCCTTCATCAAGCCGATCCCCGGCCGTGCGCACATCATCGCGGTGAAACGCCGCGCCGACGAGACCGCGCCGCTGTTCGCCGAAAACTGGCACAGCGACTGGAGTTTCCAGGCGCGGCCGCCCGCGGGCACCTGCCTGTTCGGCATCACCATCCCGCCGGTCGGCGGCAGCACCGAATTTTCCAACCAGCATGCCGCGCTCGACGCCATGCCCGATGGCCTGCGCCGGCGCATCGAGGGTCGCAATGCGATCCACAGCGCGCGCGGCGGCTACGCCCCCTCGGGCATGTATGGCGCGCGCGACGCCGGGCGCAGCATGGACATCCGCTCGGGCGAGGAAGCGATGGCGACACAGCGTCACCCCTTCATCCGCGCGCACCCTGAAACCGGCCGCGAAGGCCTGTTCGGCTGCGCGGGCTATATCATCGGCGTCGAGGGGATGGACGATGCCGAGGCGCAGCCCCTGCTCTACGAATTGCTGCAATGGCAGGGGCGCGAGGAGTTCCGCTACAGCCATGTCTGGGAACCCGACATGCTGCTGATGTGGGATAACCGCTCGGTCCTGCACCGCGCAACCGGCGGTTACGACGGCCACGACCGGTTGCTTCACCGCACGACGATCGCGGCGTGGGACGGATAGGGAAACCAGATCGACAGGCAAGGCGTTGGTCCGGCAGGAAGGAAGCCATCATGACGATTGCCCATAACACCCTCGTTCTCGTCGCCGACGGCCGCAAGGCGCTGATCCTGCGCAACCATGGCGACGAGCAGCGGATCGACCTGCGCACCGAAACGCACCGCGAGCGCGAGGATCGCAAGGACAGCGACATCAAGACCGCGCCTGCCGGCCAGTCGCCCGCCCCGGCCGGAACCGGCCTGCCCGGCGGCACGATGGGCGAACCCGATTTCCACCAGCAGGAAGAGGACCGCTTCGCGCGCGATCTTACCGAAAGGATCAACGCGATGGCGCTGGCGGGCGAATTGGACGCGCTCGTCGTCGTGGCCCCGGCGCGCACCATGGGGGTACTGCGGCCGCTCTGGCACAAGGAGGTCGCCGCGCGCATCGTCGGCGAGCATGTCAAGGAGATGACCGACCGCCCGACTCCCGATATCGAGGCGCTGCTAATGAACGAGGCCGCCCCGCCCGCCTGACGGTCAAAGGGGCCGCAAGGACGGATTGCGAGCCTTATCCGTTGGCCGTCATCCCGCCCGTGCTTCGCTCGACAGCGTCTTCACGACGCCCCACGCGATCAACGCCTGTCCGGCGAAATAGAACGGCCAGACGAGCCACAGCGTGACCCCCTTCGGCAGCGCGCCGCCCTCGCCCGCGAAGATGAAGAGATCGCTCGCCAGGAAAAGCATCGCGCCGATCCCGGTGCGATAGCGCGGGAAGCGGCTGATCCATGCGCAGGCCGCCATCGCCGCGACGATCGCGGTATAGGCAAGCGCCGCCCCCATCAGGTCCGCGGGCGCGGCGCGCGTCAGGCCCCAGGCGATGAGCAGCGCCAGCGGCACCACCAGCGCGGCCAGCAGCGTCTGCGACCGCGACGGGCCCCGCCGCCGATTGCGAAGATAAAGGATGATCGCTATTCCATGCCCCGCCGCGAAGGCCGCCGCACCGACGAACATGCCGATCGCATCGAGCATCCAGTCGCCGAGCGCCCCGAAACCGAGCGCGGCCGCGATCAGCCAGCCGTTCGTACCGCGCGCATTGGCGGCCGCCCACAGCGCAAGGAAACCGACCCCGGTCGCCTTCCACGCCCAGATCGCCGGACCGTCCCAGCGCTGATACACCGCGATGAAAAAGCTGATCCCGCCGATCAGCGCGAGGATCCACAGCCAGCGCGCGCGATCCCAGCTCTGTTCTCCGCCCATCGTCCGCCCCTTTGCATCTCGTTGTCTACCGCCTAGAGCATCGCGTCATTGATCGGCTCCATCCCCGATCTCCTGCGCGGCAGACCCCGCTCAAGTCAACGGATAGAATATGGCGACCCACGACATTCACATCATCGGCGGCGGTCTTGCAGGCTCCGAAGCCGCCTGGCAGCTCGCCGAAGCGGGGTTCCGCGTCCGCCTGTCCGAAATGCGCGGCGCCGGTCTGCCCGACGGGGGCGACACGACGCCCGCGCATCAAGGCGACGCGCTCGCCGAGATGGTCTGTTCGAACAGTTTCCGCAGCGACGATGGCGACAGCAACGCCGTCGGCCTGCTGCACCGCGAGATGCGCGCGCTCGGCTCGCTCATCATGCGCGAGGCCGACGCGACGAAAGTTCCCGCGGGCTCGGCGCTCGCGGTCGACCGCGACCTGTTTTCGGGCGGCGTCACCCGCGCGCTCGCCGAACATCCCAACATAACCGTCGTGCGCGAACGCATCGACGCGCTGCCCACCGAGGGCCTGACGATCGTCGCCACCGGTCCGCTCACCGCCGCAGGCCTCGCAGACAGCATCGGGACGGCAACGGGCAAGGATTCGCTCGCCTTCTTCGACGCGATCGCGCCGATCGTCTATCGCGACAGCATCGACATGGATGTCGCGTGGATGGCGAGCCGCTGGGACAAGGTCGGGCCGATCGGCGACGGCAAGGACTATATCAACTGCCCGATGGACCGGGACCAATATTACGCCTTCGTCCAAGGACTGATCGACGGCGAAAAGACCGAGTTCAAGGATTGGGAGACCGACACGCCCTATTTCGAAGGCTGCATGCCGATCGAGGTGATGGCGGAACGCGGCCCCGACACGCTGCGCTTCGGCCCGATGAAGGGGGTCGGACTCGATAATCCGCGCACCGGGCGCTGGCCCTATGCGGTCGTCCAGCTTCGCCAGGACAATGCGCTCGGAACGCTGTGGAACATGGTCGGCTTTCAGACCAAGCTCAAGCATGGCGCGCAGGTCGAACTGTTCCGCACTATTCCCGGGCTCGAAAAGGCCGAGTTCGCGCGGCTCGGCGGGCTGCACCGCAACAGCTTCATCCGCTCGCCCGAACTGCTCGACCCGCAGCTTCGCCTCAAGTCGGCGCCGCATATCCGGTTCGCGGGACAGATCACCGGCTGCGAAGGCTATGTCGAAAGCGCGGCGATCGGTCTGGTCGCCGCACGTTTCGCCGCCGCCGAACTGGCGGGCCGCCACCTGCCCCCGCCGCCGCCCGAAACCGCGCTCGGCGCGCTGCTCGGCCATATCACCGGCGGCGCCGACGCCGCGAGCTATCAGCCGATGAACGTCAATTTCGGCCTTTTCCCGCCGCTCGCCGACGAGGTGCGCAAGAAGGACCGCAAACTCGGCTATACCCAGCGCGCAGGCGAGGCGCTGGCCGGATGGATGAAGCTGGCAGACGGCGTGGTCGCCTAGGGATCGTTGCGGCAGTTTCGGGGTGGGAAGCGGTCGTTAGACATGCCCTGGTTTCCCCTCCCGCTTGCGGAGGGGCAGCGAGACTTACGAACTTGTTCGTTAGTCACAGCGGGGTGG
This sequence comes from Sphingopyxis sp. 550B, assembly GCF_057401805.1. Taxonomy (NCBI): domain Bacteria; kingdom Pseudomonadati; phylum Pseudomonadota; class Alphaproteobacteria; order Sphingomonadales; family Sphingopyxidaceae; genus Sphingopyxis; species Sphingopyxis sp. 550B. The sequence goes on from NZ_CM171610.1 coordinate 3,484,504, forward strand.
GCCTTTGCGCCGTTGCTGCCCACCCCCGACCCCTCCCGCTTGCGGGAGGGGAGATGGACGGCAGCTTCCGGTCGCAACCAGACACTCAACCTCATCCCGCCGCTCAGCAACTGCACTTGGGCTTGGCCGCCGGTTTCGGCGCCGTCGTGGCGAACTCGGCGCGGGTCAGGTCGCCCGATTTGTCGGCGTCGGCCTTGGCGAAACGGTCGCTCGTCGCCGCCGCCCATTCCTCGAAGGTCAGCAGATTATCGCCATTCTTGTCGAGCTTGCGGAAAGCGGCGGTGCGCGTCGCCATCATCTCGATCCGGCTGATCCGTTCGTTGCGGTCGCGATCGTAGCGATTGAAGCGCCGCTCCTCGCGCGACTTCGCCTTCGCGGCGGGCAATGCCGGCGGCGCCGGGCCGCGCTTGGGTGCTCCCGCGCCCGCAACGGGAATGGCCGGCAAGGCCGGCGGGGGCGCCGGCAGCACCTCTTCCTCGGCGATCTGGCTATACCCCTTCCACACGAACAATCCGCCGGTCAGCAGCAGCGCGCTCGCCACGCCGCCGATCAGAAATCTGGACATCGCCATGGCCTCCCTCCTCACCGTCGCGTGCTAACATGGCGCGGCAAGCAGCGGCAACAAACGCGGTCCTATCGGCCTATATATCCTTGAAACATGGCAGGACCCGTTCCCCGGCGAAAGCCGGGGTCCACGCGGGGCAGCGCCATGCCGGTTGGACCCCGGCTTTCGCCGGGGAACGATGACCTGTCCGAAAGGGGACCATGATCAATCCTGTCGGCGGCAAATATCAATCGGGCGGATTGTTCAAAATCGACGACATCATTGCTATATCCGATCAATGCAGAACTACCTCCCGTCCCTGAAGCAGATGCAATATCTGGTCGCACTCCACCAGCATGGGCATTTCGGCCGCGCCGCCGACGCCTGCAACGTCACCCAGTCGACGCTGTCGGCGGGCGTTCGCGAGTTGGAGACACTGCTCGGCCAGACGCTCGTCGAACGGACGCGCCGCGTTGTCCGCTTCACCTCGCTCGGCGACCGCATCGTCGACAAGGCGCACCGCGTGCTGCGCGAGGCCGAGGAACTGGCCGACATGGCGGCGGCGGCGGCCGCGCCGCTGGTCGGCGAGCTTCGCATGAGCGTCATCCCGACGATCGCGCCCTTCCTGCTGCCGGGGCTGCTGCCCCGGTTGCGCAAGGAACGCCCGGCCCTCAAACTCTTTCTGCGCGAGGAGCCGAGCGCGCAGGCCTGCGAGTCGCTGCATCACGGACAGGTCGATTGCGTGCTGCTGGCGCTGCCATACGCCTGCGGCGACGTCGAGAGCGAGGCACTGTTCGACGACGCGCTGTTCGTCGCCTTCCCTGGCGACCAGGCCGAGGACCTGCCTGCGGTCGTCACCGCCGATCAACTCGACCCCGCGCAGATGCTGATGCTCGAGGACGGGCATTGCCTGAAGGATCACGCGCTTGCCGCGTGCAACCGGCCCGAACTGCGCGCCGGCGCGCGGATGATGGGCACCTCGCTCCACACGCTGGTGCAGATGGTCGACAACGGCCTCGGCATCACCATGCTGCCGCAGATGGCGATCGAGGCGGGTATCCTAGACCATACCGGGATCGACACCCGACCGCTCGCGTCGGATCACGATTGGCGCACGATCGCGCTGGTCTGGCGCAAGGGCAGCCCGCGCGCGGACGAATTCCGCATGCTCGCCGACATTTTTCGCAAGCACCGCGCGAACTGATCGCCGCGCAGCTTTGGTCAATCCATGTGCTTGAGGCCGACGCGCAGATAATCCCAGCCGGTGACCAGCGTCAGCACCGCGGCGCCCCATAGCGAGGCGAGACCGACCGTCTTGATCCACGCCATCGCGGGCAGCGCGCCCGCGAGGATCAGCGCACCGAAAGCGATTAGCTGAAAGGCCGTCTTCCATTTGGCGAGCCGCGTCACCGGCATCGACACCTGCAGGGTCGCGAGGAATTCGCGCAGCCCCGACACGATGATCTCGCGCAGCAGGATGACCAGCGCCGCGATGACGTGCCACCCTTGTATGTCGCGGGTGAAGACGAGCAGCAGGATCACCGCCGCGATCATGATCTTGTCGGCGATCGGATCGAGGAAGATGCCGAGCCGCGACACGGTGCCGCGCGCCCGCGCCACATAACCGTCAAAATAATCGGTGATGCCCATCAGGCAATAGAGGCCGAAGGCGAAGGCATAGTCGATCGGCAGCGGCTGGTGGCGCGCGGCCTCGTGCGCGCCGGGCCACAGCAGGAACAAGAGGATCGGCACCGCCAGGATCCGCGACAATGTCAGAAGGTTCGGAAGGCTGAGCATGGTTCCTGATTCCCGCCCGCAAAGCGCGACTGTTCCAAAATGGGCTTTGACCCCATCTGCCCTAGCCGATAAGTCCCCCGAGCGACAACCGAATTGCCCGCGGCGGCAGCGTTCGTCGCGCGTTCGAATAACAAGAGTGGGCTTCGCATGACCGGTTCCCTTGCGCTGATGAAGCAACGCCGGTTCCTGCCCCTGTTCGCCACCCAGTTCCTGAACGCCTTCAACGACAATTTCTACAAGATGGCGATGGTGATCCTCGTCACCTTCACCATCTACAAGGACCCGGAGACCGAGGCGTGGTTCAACGCGCTGGCGGGCGGGCTGTTCATCCTGCCCTTCTTCCTCTTTTCGGCGCTCGCCGGCCAGCTTGCCGACAGCACCGACAAGACCCGGATGATCCGCATCATCAAGAGCGCCGAAATCCTGATCATGGTCATCGGCGCGTGCGGCATCTGGCTGCACAATGTCCCGCTGATGCTGCTCGCGCTCTTCTCGATGGGGATGCACTCGACCTTCTTCGGCCCGATCAAATATGCGATCCTGCCCCAGCATCTGGAAGCGGACGAGGTGCTGGCGGGGACCGGCTGGGTCGAGGCGGGCACCTATATCGCGATCCTCGGCGGCACCATCGTCGGCGGGCTGACGCCGCCGCACATCGCCATTCCCGGTATCGTCGCGGTTGCGGTGATCGGCCGCATCACCGCCAGCTTCGTGCCGTCGGCCCCGCCCGAAGCCGAAGCGCGGGATTTGGTGATTGATCACAATGTCCTGCGGTCGTCGTGGCAGATCGTCAGTACGACGATGCATATCCCGCGGCTGTTTCTCGCCATCGTGTCGATCAGCTTCTTCTGGGCCATTGGCGCGATTCTCGCCGCGCAGTTCCCGCCGCTGGTCAAGAATGCGCTCGCGGCCGACAAGACCGTCGCGACGATGTTCACCGCCATCTTCTCGGTCGGGGTCGCGATCGGCTCGATCGTCGTCAACCGCCTGCTCAAGGGGCGCGTGTCGGCCCGCTATTCGCCGGGGTCGGTGATCGTGATGGGGCTGTTCGTGCTCGACCTCTGGTGGTCGGTGAAGGGCTGGCCGCACCGCGACGGCAGCCTGATGGACTGGCGCGAGTTCCTGTCGCTGTCGGCAGGCGACCGCATCATTTTCGACCTGCTGGGCATCGCGATCGCGGGCGGGATGTTCGTCGTGCCGCTCTACGCCTTCCTGACCACGACGGTCGCCAAGTCGCAGACCGCGAGGACGATCGCCGCAAACAACATCGTAAACTCCGGCTTCATGGTCGCCGCGACGCTGCTGCTAAGCGTACTGATCGGGATCGGCCTCACCATCGACGACACGTTGCTGATGGTCGCGGCGATGTGCCTCGTCTCCGCCTTCCTTGCCTGGCGGCTCCACAAGGCCTGCGACTAAAGCAGGAACATCATCGTCGCGGTGAAGAAGATCGCAAAGCTCTCAAGAAACAGCCGCAGATCGCTTCCGCTATCGAACATCGAGCGCGGCCGGCGCTGCGCGGCCAGCGCGGCGCGCAATTCGCCCTGCCAGTCACTCGGCGCGGCCAGCCGAACGATCGCCACCTGACGCACGCAGTGCGCACGCACGCGGCCGCGGATATCGATGCGTTGGCCGGAGTCGATTCGATCCATGCCGCGACGCTAGGAAATCCCTAACGGCCCGGTAAGGTTAAAAGAGCGTTAACGCGCGCGCTGTCCCGCGACGGGACGCTGCCGCCTCAACGCGGCGGGCGGATTCGTACCGGGCGGCGGTCGTCGGCCCCCGCCTGAAACGGCTTGCATCGCTGCGGGCGCATGCGCGGCCCAAGGCACAGGCGCACCTCGTCGAGCCAGCCGTCGCGATCGACCGCCACCGCGACCATCGGCGCGGCAATGCCCTTGTTGGCGGTGGCGAAGGATTGGCGGATGGTTTGCGCGGTTTGTGGCGTTGCGGCGAGCGCCGCCATGTCGGGAAAGCGCACCGCGCCGAACAATATCTCGGCGGCGCGGAAATAGGCGGCGGGGTGCGGGCTCATGCAGGTGCCGTGCTTGGCCCATTCGTGCTGGAGGAGCTGCGCCGACGGCGTCATGCACAGATGGCGGCGCAGCACCGGCGCGGGCACGACCTTCGCCGGACGGCACCATTGCGGATAGGCGGGCCCGTCGGCTTCGGGCCACAGGCCGTGCAGCACCCAGCCGAAGCGGCCGCCCTCGCCCGAACATTGGAAGCGGTCGCGCGCGCCCTTCGGATCGCGGACGCGCGCGCAATGCTGCGGCGACCAGCTCATGGCGAGCAGATAGCCGCCGATCTTCGGCGTGCGCACCGGCTCGCCGCGCGGCGGCTTTTCCACGCGTGGAACGGGGATGCGATCGGGAAGCGTGCAGGCGGGCGCCCGGGCCTGGGCGACGGCAGGGAACAGCGCCAGGGCCAGCGCGACGGCGCTAGGCCAGCGCAAAGTCGAGCCCGATATCGGCGGCGGGCGCCGACTGGGTCAGCCGGCCGACCGAGACATAGGTGACGCCGGTCGCGCCGATCGCGCCGATGGTGTCGAGCGTCACGCCGCCCGACGCTTCGGTCGGGACGCGCCCCGCGACGATGGCGACGGCCTCGCGAAGCTGGTCGGGGGCCATGTTGTCGAGCAGCAGATGCGTCGCGCCCGCTTCGAGCGCGGGGGCGACCTGATCGACGCGGTCGACCTCGACGATGATGGTCGCAATCCCGGCCGCGACGGCACGGCGCACCGCTTCCTCGACCGACCCGGCGACCGCGACATGATTGTCCTTGATCATCGCGGCGTCCCACAATCCCATGCGGTGATTGGTCGCGCCGCCCATGCGCGTCGCATATTTTTCGAGGATGCGCAGGCCGGGAATCGTCTTGCGCGTATCGAGCAGCACCGCGCCCGTCCCGGCGAGCGCATCGACATAATGGCGCGTCATCGTCGCGATTCCCGACAGATGCTGGACGCTGTTCAGCGCCGAACGCTCTGCGGTGAGCATCGCGCGCGCATTGCCCGACAGGCGCATGAGCGGCGTCCCCGGCGCCACCTGTGCGCCCTCCTCCACCAGTATCTCGATCGTCATCGCCGGATCGAGAGCGCGGAAGAAGCGTTCGGCGATCGGCAGGCCGGCGACGGCGATCGCGTCGCGGCTGTTCATCACGCCATCGAAACGCGCGTCGGCGGGGATCACCGCCTGCGAGGTTATGTCGCCACCGCTGCCGAGATCCTCGGCAAGCGTGGCGCGGACGAAGGCGTCGAGGTCGAAGCCGGGAAGCGTGAAATCGGTCATGGCCCCCGCGATAGTGGCTGGGCGGGGCAAATCAACTCGATGTTGCATCTTTCGGACACGGCTCCCTCCCGCAGGCGGGAGGGAGCGGACGCCGATTCAGGCCACCGTCGCCTTGACGATCTTGCCCGGCTCGCGCGGCGGTTCACCCTTGGGCAGGGCGTCGACATTCTCCATGCCCTCGATCACCTCGCCCCAGACGGTGTACTGGTTGTCGAGGAAACGGGCGTCCTCGAAACAGATGAAGAACTGGCTGTTCGCGCTGTTCGGATTCTGCGCGCGCGCCATCGAGCAGACGCCGCGCACGTGCGGTTCGGCGTTGAATTCGGCCGGCAGGTCGGGAAGCGGGCTGCCACCCATGCCGGTGCCGGTCGGATCGCCGCCCTGCGCCATGAAACCGGGGATCACGCGGTGAAAGACGACGCCGTCGTAGAAGCCGTCCTTCGCGAGCGTCGTGATGCGCTCGACATGCTGGGGGGCGAGGTCGGGGCGCAGGCGGATGACGACATCGCCGGTCGACAGCGACAGGGTAAGGGTCTGTTCGGACATAGGGAGGCTCCTGTGAGTGGTTTGCCAGCGCCATAGCGGGCAGCGGTCGCGATGCCACGCATTAATTGCGGTCCGGACCCGCCGCAGCGCGTGCGCGGCGTTGCCATTACCCGGTTCGCGGACTAGGGGGAGGCTCGGCCCGCCGGCGACGAGCGCCCGCAAGCAACAGGGAGGACCGCGATGGACAAACGCGAAGAATCCCTGCCCCCCCATGACGCCCCGACCGCGACCATCGACGACCGCGAGCATGATCGCGATCCCGCGCCGCGCGAAGCCGAGACCGAGCTCGACGAGGACGACCGGCTGAGGCCCGAATTCGTTCGCGACGTCATCGACCTGGTCGAGGCGGGCGAGGACGAGGCGGCGCGCGAGCGCATCGGCCGCCTGCACCCCGCCGACATCGCCGACCTGTTCGAGCTAGTATCGGACGAGGATCGGCCGTCGCTCGCCCGCGTCCTCGGCGACATGCTGTCCCCCGACGTGCTCGCCGAGATGAACGAGCATGTGCGCGAGGGGCTGATCGACCTGCTCGCGCCCGAACAGGTCGCCGAGATCGCGTCCGAACTCGACACCGACGACGCGGTCGCGATCATCGAGGATCTGGAGGAAGAGGAACAGCAGGCGGTCCTCGACGCGATGGAGCCCGAGGACCGGGCCGCGATCGAAGAGGCGCTATCCTATCCCGAGGAGAGCGCCGGGCGCCTGATGCAGCGCGAGTTCGTCGCGGTGGCCGAGCATGTCACCGTCGGCGACGTCATCGACCGGCTGCGCGAGGATCGCGAACTGCCGACCGATTTCTGGGAAATCTTCGTCGTCGACCCGATGCATCGCCCGGTCGGCACCTGTCAGCTCAGCTGGATCATGCGCACCCCGCGCGACATCGCGATCGGCGACGTGATGAAGCGCGAGCAGACGCTGATTCCGGTCGACATGGATCAGGAAGAAGTCGCGCTGCGCTTCCAGAAATATGCGCTGATTTCGGCCGCAGTCGTCGACCGCGCGGGCCGCCTGGTCGGCGTGATCACCGTCGACGACGTCGTCCACATCATCCAGGAAGAAGCGGGCGAGGACATATTGCGGCTGTCGGGCGCCGGCGACGGCGACATCAACGAGCCGATCCGCGAAACCTACAGCGCGCGCGTGCGCTGGCTGATCGCCAATCTGGGCACCGCGCTCGTCGCATCGAGCATCGTCGGGATGTTCGGCGGCGCGATCGAACATATGGTCGCGCTCGCAGCGCTGATGCCGATCGTCGCCGGGGTCGGCGGCAATGCGGGCACGCAGACGCTGGCCGTCACCGTCCGCGCGCTGGCGATGAACCAGCTCACCGATTCGAACAGCTGGCGCGCGGTGTTCCGCGAAATCAAGATCGCGCTGCTCAACGGCGGGACGATCGCGCTGATCGCCGGGACCGCCACGGCATTATGGTTCGCCAATCCGGGGCTCGGCGGGGTGATCGCCGCGGCGATGATCGTCAACATCTTCGTCGCCGGGGTCGCCGGGGTCGCAATCCCGCTGCTGCTCGACCGGCTCGATCAGGACCCGGCGGTCGCCAGTTCGATCTTCGTCACCATGACCACGGATTCGATGGGGTTTCTGGCATTCCTGGGGCTCGCGGTGGCAAGCGGGCTCACCACCCTCTGACATCGGCATCCCGAATCCACGCGGCGAAACGGCGCGATTCCGGGATTTCCGGAAAAATTTTCATCCCGGAACTTTTTTCGGGAACTCCCGCCCCATTCACGGGTTTCCCTTTCGAGCAGCGGTCAACGCCCCCGCAGCGCTGCTCAGCAACATTGGCCCGGCCCGCATTCCCTCCCCCTCGAAGCGTGCCGGGCCATTTTGCATCAAGACCCGTAGAGGTGGAAAATGACGACGCGTAACCGTGCTATCCTTCTTACCCTGCTTGCCAGCTTTCTGGTCGCTGCCTGCAATACGGTGAAAGGGGTCGGCCGCGACATCGAGTCGGTCGGCCAGGCCGGCAGCGACGCCATCCACTGATCGGCGGGAAGCTTACCCCCTATGCCTCTTCGAGAGGTTCGACAGGCGCCGTTTCGGCGCCTGTCTTGCGTCGGCGCTGGGTGAACCAGATCGCGAACAGCGACAGTTCGTAGAGAAAGACCAGCGGCACCGCGAGCAGCAGCTGGCTCAATATGTCGGGCGGCGTGAAGACCGCCGCGACCGCGAACGCCGCGACGATCATGTAGCGGCGCGCCGAGACGAGTTGCTCGCGCGTCACCAGCCCCGACCGTTCGAGCAGCATCAGCAGGATCGGCAGCAGGAAAGCGATGCCGAACGCCATGATGAACTGCATGATGAAGCTGAGGTAATTGCCGACCGATGGCAGCGCCTCCTGCATCACGCCGCCGATCTCTCCCTGATAGCCGAGCAGGAATTTGAGCGCGATCGGCACGGTGATGAAATAGGCGAAGCAGGCGCCGACCGCGAACAGCACCGGGGTCGCGAACAGAAAGGGCAGCAGCGCGCGCTTTTCCTTGCGGTAGAGGCCGGGTGCGACGAATTTCCAGAGCTGGTTGGCGATCACCGGGAAGGCGATCATCATCGCCGCGAACAGCGCGACCTTGATCTCGACGAAGAAGGCCTCGAAAAGCTGGGTATAGATCAGCTTGCCCTGCCCCGCCGCGACGAGCGGATGGACGAGGACGCCGAAGATCGGGCGCGCGAAATAGAGGCACACCCCGAAAGCGAGCGCAATCGCCACCAGGGATTTGAGCAGGCGCGAACGCAATTCGATCAGATGGTCGAGCAGCGGCATCTTGCCGCCGGCACCATCCTCATCATCGGCGGTCACGGGGGTCTCGACGGTCATGGCAGCGGTCCGCCCGGCGGCGGCACTTCGTGCGTTTCGCGCGGCGTTTCGGGCTTTGTGGTTGCCGCGGCGTGATCGGGATTTTCGGGAGCGGGGCTATCGGGTCCGGGGCTATCGGGTCGGGCGCCCGCGTCGTCGCCCTTCGCCTCCGGAGGCAGCGTCGTCGCCGGCAGCATCGTCGGCGCGTCGACGCCGTCGATATTCGGAAATTCGCGCATGATCGCTTCATTCTGCGCGCGCCACTGCTTTTCGAGTTCCTCGAGCTCGGCCTCGCGCATCATCGTGTCGAGCCCGGCGCGAAAATGGCGCGCCATGCCGCGCGCCTTGCCGACCCACTTGCCGACGAAGCGCATCGCCTTGGGCAGGTCCTTCGGGCCGATGACGACCAAGGCCACCACCACGACGAGCAGCAACTCGGTCGGTGCAACGTCAAACATGGCTCAACCCAATCCCGCGCCGGTGGTAACGGCCGGGGTCAGCGGTTTTCGGTTTCGGCTGTCGGGGTCGGCGTCGCGTCGGGCGACCGCTGTCCGTCGATCTGCCGCGGCGCGGGGCGCGCCTCGTCGTCGTCGGCCATGCCCTTCTTGAAGCTCTTTATGCCCTTGGCAACATCGCCCATCATGTCGGAAAAACGGCCCTTGCCGAACAGCAGCAGGACGAGAATCCCGACCACCAGCCAGTGCCAGATGCTGAAGCTACCCATCTATCGTCTCCTTGAGGTGCCTCATCTAGGCATCTTCGCCGTCTTTGACTAGGTCCAGCTCGTCCATCGCCGCTTCGAAAGCGAGGTCGACGGGGTCGAGCAGGCCCGCGGCGCGCAAATCCTCGATCCCCGGCAGGTCCTTCCGGCTCGCCAGCCCGAAATGCTGGAGGAAGGCGTCGGTGGTCCTGTAGATCAGCGGCCGGCCGGGCACTTCGCGCCGCCCCGCGGGGGCGATCCATTCGGCCTCCATCAGCACGTCGAGCGTGCCTTTCGACGTCTGGACGCCGCGGATCGCCTCGATCTCCGCGCGGCTGACCGGCTCGTGATAGGCGACGATCGCGAGGACCTCGGCCGCGGCGCGCGACAGCTTGCGCGGGTCGTCGCGTTCGCGGCGGAGCAGGTGGGCGAGGTCGGCCGGGGTCTGGAAATGCCAGTGGCCGCCGCGCTCGACCAGTTCGATGCCGCTGCCGGCGTGGCGCTCCGCGATCGCCGCGACGATCGCGCGCACCGCGCCGGGCGTCGTCTCGCCGCCGAGGCGCGCCGCGACCTGCCGCGCGTCGAGCGCCTCGTCGCTGGCGAACAGCATCGCTTCTATCGCGCGTTCGAGGTCGTCGATCATGCGTCTGCTGCCTTCAGATAGAGCGGTTCGAACGCGCCGTCCTGCCGCAGGTCGATGCGCCCCTGCCGCGCCAGTTCGAGCGCGGCGAGGAAGCTCGACGCGATCGCCGAGCGGCGCAGGGGTCCGTCATAATCGGCCGGCAGGAAATCGGACAGTTCGGCCCAGTCGAGCCGGACGCCGATCATGCGTTCGAGATGCTGGAGCGCCGCGTCGAGCGTCACCACCGGCCGGCGCGCGACCATGTGCACGACCGGCTCGGTCCGCAGCTTCACCTGGCCGTAGGCCGCGAGCAGGTCGTAGAGGCTGGCGTCCCAGCGCCGCTTGCGGACGTCGTGCAGCCCCTCCGGATGCGGGCGCAGAAAGACGTCGCGGCCGACGCGGTCGCGCGCGAGCAGCCGCGCCGCCGCCTCGCGCATCGCCGCGAGCCGCTGGAGCCGCAATTGCAGGCGCAGCGCCAGTTCGTCGGGCGACGGGTCCTCCGCCGGGTCCTTCGGCAGCAGCAGCGCCGACTTGAGATAGGCGAGCCACGCCGCCATCACCAGATAATCGGCCGCGACCTCCAGCTTCAGCGCGCGCATCTCGGCGATGAAGGCGAGATATTGCTCGACCAGCGCGAGGATCGAGATCTGCCGCAGATCGACCTTCTGGCTGCGCGCCAGCGTCAGCAACAGGTCGAGCGGCCCTTCCCAGCTGTCGAGCGAAAGCTGGAGCGCATCCTCGCGCTCCGTTGCCGCCGGCACGACGTCATAGGCGAGCGGCAGTTCGTCCACCGGCGCCTCAGGCCACCGCGAGCAGCGCGTCGCGCTGGTCGACGAGCAGGTCGAACGCGCGCGGGTCGTGCGCGCCGGCGATCCGGTCCATCGCACCTTCGAGCCGCGCGAGCGACGCCGGGCCCATCGGATCGAGCGCGTGCGCGATGCCGACCATGTCGTCCATCTTCGCCCAGCAGTTGAGCGCGATGTCGCACCCCGCCGCGATCGCCGCCGCCGCGCGCTGCGGCACGCCGCCCGACAAGGCCTTCATGTCGAGGTCGTCGGTCATCAGCAGGCCGTGGAAACCGATACGCTGGCGGATCACATGGTCGATGACGAAAGGCGACAGCGTCGCGGGCCGATCGGCGTCCCAGGCGTCGAAGACGACGTGGCAGGTCATCGCCATCGCGGCATCGCGCAGCGCCGCGAAGGGCGCGAGATCGGTCTGGAGATCGTGATCGGACGCGGTGACGACCGAAAGCGCCTCGTGCGAATCGAACCGGGCGCGGCCGTGGCCGGGGATATGCTTGACGACGCCGAGCACGCCGCCCGCCTGCAATCCGCCGAGGATCGCGCGGCCGAGCGCGGCGACGCGCATCGGCTCGCTGCCCAGCGCGCGGTCGCCGATGACGTCGCTCGCGCCCGGCTGGCGCACGTCGAGCAGCGGCAGGCAGTCGACCGTGATGCCGACCTCCGCCAGCATCACCGCGAGCGCCATCGCATTGAGCCGCGCCGCCTCGATCGCGCTCGCCGGCGCGCGCTCGTACAGCGCGTCGAAGGCCGCGCCGCTGGGGAAATCGGGCCATTCGGGCGCCTTCATGCGCGCGACGCGCCCGCCCTCCTGATCGATCAGGATCGGCAGCGGGTCGCGGCCGTCGAGGCTGCGCAGATCGTCGGTGAGGCGCCGCAGCTGGTCGCGATTCGCGATATTGCGTCCGAACAGGATGTAGCCCGCGGGCTGGCTGTCGCGGAAGAAGGCGCGCTCGTCTTCGGTCAGGGTCAGGCCCGACAGGCCGAAAATGGCGGGTATCATCGTGCGTCAACCTCCATCGGTCGGCGCCCCCTCATGCGGCAACCAGATCGAGCATCATGCCATAGCCGCGCCGCCGAACCAATGCCGCGTGCGGCGGGGCGGGTCGATTCAGCGGACGATGACGCAATTTTCGCCGGCAACGCGCAATTTTCCGCACAGGCCGGCCGCATTGGCCGCCGTTCCCGCCGAAACGCGCAGGCGATAGACGGTGCTGTCGCCGACCTTCGCCGGCGAGACCGAGCGATTGAGCTCCGCGAGATAGGCGAAACGCTTCGACAGGTTCGTCCACGCCTTGGTCGCCGCCGCCTCGCTGCTGAAGGCGCCGAGCTGGACCATCGTCGTGCCGCCGGGCGCAGGCGCCTCTTTCGCCGTGTCTTCGGCGGTCTTGACCGACATGGCGGCGGGCTTCGGCTTGCCCTTGTCGGCGGCCGCGATGCGCGCCGCCTCCGCCTTCGCGGCCGTCGCCTTGTCGGCGCTGGTCTTTGCGGCGGCCGCCCTGGCCGCCGCTTCGCGTTCGGCGGGAGTCACCGCGGGTTCTTCGGGCATGCGGCTGGGATCGACGCGGCCCGCGGGCTCGGCGCCCTCGCTCGCGGCGAAGCTGGCGTCGCCTTCGCCCTCGAAGGTCCGGGCGGCATCGTTGCTCGGCACGACCTTGTAATCGCCGTCCTGCGCAGCGATCAGTTCGCCCTTGCCGCGCGCGCCGCCGTTCTGGATCCACCACAGGCCGCCGAGCACGGCGCCGATCAGCAGCAGCCCGCCGAGCACCATGACGAGCAGGCGCACCGGCGACACTTCGCCGTCATCCTCGAAATCCTCCGCAGCCTCCAGCCAGGGCAGGCGATCTTCGCCCTCCAGACCCAGCCCAGCGTCCGTCTCTTCGGCCATCACAGCATCTCCTCGAGCGCCTCGACCCCCATCAGGTGCAGCCCGTTGCGGATAACCTGCCCGATTCCGTCGGCCAAATAAAGCCGCGTCGCGGTCAGTTCGGCGTCCTGCGTCAATATGATACGCGCCTCGGGCCGGTCGTTGCCCATGTTCCACCACGCGTGGAAGGCGGCGGCGACCTCCCCCAGATAAAAGGCGATGCGGTGGGGCTCGCGCGCCGCCGCGGCCGATTCGACGATGCGCGGGAATTGCGCGAGCAGCTTGACGAGGCCGAGTTCATGATCGTCGAGCCGCGCCGGGTTCGGCGCCGCGGGGGCGATCCCCGCCTCCGCGAGCTTGCGCTTGAGCGACGCGATCCGCGCATGCGCATATTGGACATAGAAGACCGGATTGTCGCGCGACGCCTCGACCACCTTGGCAAAATCGAAATCCATCTGCGCGTCGGCCTTGCGCGTCAGCATGGTGAAGCGCACCGCGTCCTTGCCGACCTCGTCGACGATGTCGGCGAGCGTCACGAAATTGCCCGCGCGCTTCGACATCTTGAACGGCTCGCCATTCTTGAGCAGGCGGACCATCTGGACGAGCTTGACGTCGAAGCGCGTCTTGCCGCCGGTCAGCGCCGCGACCGCGGCCTTGATGCGCTTGACCGTTCCGGCATGGTCGGCGCCCCAGATGTCGATCAGTTCGTCGGCATTCTGCGCCTTCTGGTAATGATAGGCGAGGTCGGCGCCGAAATAGGTCCAGCTTCCGTCCGATTTCCGGATCGGCCGGTCCTGATCGTCGCCGAAACGCGTCGAGCGGAACAGCGGCAGTTCGACCGCTTCCCAATCATCAGGCGTCTCGCCCTTCGGGGCTTCGAGCAGGCCATCGTAGACGAGATCATGCTCGCGCAGCCACGCCTCGGCCGCGGCGGGCTTGCCCGCGGCCTGCAATTCGGCCTCCGACGCGAAAAGGTCGTGATGGATGCCCAGCTTGGCGAGGTCGGCGCGGATCATGTCCATCATCGCCGCCACGGCGACCTTGCGGAACGGCACCAGCCATTCGCTTTCGGGCGCCGTCACGAAGCGGTCGCCATATTCGGCGGCGAGGCTTTCGCCGACCGGCTTCAGATAGTCGCCGGGATAGAGCCCTTCGGGGATCGCCCCGATCGCCTCGCCAAGCGCTTCGCGGTAGCGCAGGTGCGCCGAGCGCGCGAGCACGTCGACCTGCGCGCCGGCGTCGTTGACATAATATTCGCGCGTGACCCGATGCCCGACATATTCGAGCAGCGCGGCGAGCGCGTCGCCGACGACCGCACCGCGGCAATGGCCGACGTGCATCGGGCCGGTGGGATTCGCCGAGACATATTCGACGTTGACGCGGCGCCCCGCGCCGACCGCCGACCGCCCGTAATCTTCGCGCTGCGCGTGGACCAGCGCCAGTTCGGCGCGCCAGCTTTCGTCGGCGAGGCGCAGGTTGATGAAGCCGGGACCGGCGACGCTCGCCTCGACCACCTCATCGAGCGCGCCCAGTTGCTGCACGAGTTGTTCGGCGAGCGCGCGCGGGTTGGTCCCGGCCGGCTTGGCGAGCACCATCGCCGCGTTGGTCGCGACGTCGCCGTGCGACGGATCGCGCGGCGGTTCGACGCTGATCGCACCGCGGTCGAGCCCGGCGGGCAGCGCGCCCTGCGCGACGAGCGCATCGAGCGCGGCGTTGATATGGTCGGAAAAACGGCTGAACAGGGTCACGGCATCGGGCCTATCTTGGGTCGGACGGAATGGAGCGCGCCCTACCGCAGCTTGGCGGGCGCGAAAAGCCCCGCGTCGCCCGGACCGGGGCGCTGGCGCGGGCGGGGGCGCGGAAGGCCGGCGAACGGCGCCGCGGCGGCGGCGCGCGCCCTATCGTCGGACGTTGTATTCGAGCTGGTCCTGCGTGAGCTGGAAGCCGACGAGCAGTTCGAAGCTCGAACGCTGGACGGCGGCGCGCACCTCGGGCTGGCTGAGCGGATCGATCGCGGCGTCCTGATCGCCCGCCTTGCGCTTGCGGGTGATGCGTTCCTGAATGTCGGCGGGCAGCGTCGCGGCGGCCCGGTCGACATAGGCCGACGCCTGGCCGTGGCCGACCGCGCGCGTCTGACCGGCGGGGAAGGTCACGCTGACCTGGCCCAGCCGCTTGGCGACGATCGCGGTGCCGCCCTGCACGACGGTCGCGAAATAGGGGAGCGTCACCGTGCGTTCCGCCCCCGCGTCGCGGCGCGTCGCGACGACGTCGAACGACGCGAGCTGGAACACCTTCTCGCCGCCCTCGTTGCACTGCGGCGCGAGATTGGTGATCGCGGCGACGACGTCGATCGCGCTGGCGTCGCGGCTGGTCGCCGGGTCGAACAGGGTGATGTCGCCGGTATGGAGCGGCACTGCCACCGCCGGACATGTCGAGCGCGTCGCGGTGATGCCGACGCCGGCCGACACGTCGATCTCGTTGTCGCCGGCGCAGCCAGCCACCATCGTCAAGGCCGCCGCCCCGCAGAGCATCGTCATTGTCTTACGGAGCGAAGGCGAAATGGGGGTCATGATGATCGAGCTTTCCAAACGGGTGCGGCGGGACGGACAATCTCGCGCCCTAGAGCACTGAACGATTAGATTGAATCGTTCAGTGCTCTAAGGCGTGTGGGGGTTCATCTTGCGACTGTCCTTTATCGTGTGTCCCCGCGAAGGCGGGGACCCATCTGCGGTGGTTTCGAGATGGAACCGGCCGAAGATGGACCCCCGCCTTCGCGGGGGAACACGGCTTCATACAATATCGCGGCGATAGACTCTGAATCCCCACAAGCCTTAGTTTCTTCACTGTTTTCCGCATTCTCCGAGTCGTCAGGTGATTCCATCTGACTAGAGAATGCTCTATGCGCGCCGCTTCTTATCGGTGCGATGAACGCGGCGCAACGGGGAGCTTTACCGCATGGCGCCTGCTGCGCTAGAGCGCGCGCACCATGAACGCCCTTTCCCCCCTGACGCCGGGCCGTGCCGAACTGACCGTTCTGGTCGCCGCTCCGCACGGTTTCTGCGCCGGCGTCGACCGCGCGATCCGCATCGTCGAACTGGCGATCGAACGCTATGGCGCGCCCGTCTATGTCCGGCACGAGATCGTCCACAACCGCTATGTCGTCGACGCGCTGAAGGCGAAGGGCGCCATCTTCGTCGAATCGCTGAGCCAGGTCCCCGACGGCGTGCCGGTGGTGTTCAGCGCCCACGGCGTTCCCAAGGCGGTGCCCGCGAAGGCCGAAGCGCGCGGGCTCGACTATATCGACGCCACCTGTCCGCTGGTGTCCAAGGTCCACCGTCAGGCCGAGCGCGCGAACGAGGCGGGGCGCCACATCATCTTCATCGGCCACGCCGGCCATCCCGAGGTGATCGGCACGCTGGGGCAGCTTCCCGAAGGCGCGATGACGCTGGTGGAATCGGTCGACGACGTCGCGACGCTGACGCCGCCCGATCCCGACAAGCTGGCCTTCCTGACCCAGACGACGCTGTCGGTCGACGATACCGCCAGCGTCGTCGCCGCGCTGCGCCACCGTTTTCCGTCGATCCAGGGTCCGCGCGGCGAGGATATCTGCTATGCGACATCGAACCGGCAGGACGCGGTGAAGGCAATCGCGCCGCGTTGCGACCGGGTGATCGTGATCGGCGCCCCGAACAGTTCGAACAGCCTGCGGCTCGTCGAGGTCGCCGAACGGCTCGGCACCCCGGCGCACCTGATCCAGCGCGGGGTGGACATCGACCCCGCGTGGCTGGCCGACATCGCCACGCTGGGGATCACCGCCGGCGCCAGCGCGCCCGAAACGCTGGTCCGCGAAGTCATCGACGCCGTAGCCGCCCACCGCCCGATCGCCGAGCAGACGATCGTGTCCGCGGAGGAGAATATGGTGTTCAAGCTGCCCCGCGGGCTCGAACCGGCGGCATAAGGACCAAAGCCCGATGGCCGTTTACACGCACGTCGACCCCGACGACCTCGCCGCGCTGGTCGCCCGCTACGCCATCGGCACCGTCGTGTCATGCAAGGGCATCGCCGAAGGGGTCGAGAACAGCAATTTCCTGCTCGAGACGACGGACGGCCGTTTCATCCTGACCCTCTATGAAAAGCGGGTGCAGGCGGGCGACCTGCCCTTCTTCGTCGACCTGCTCGGCCATCTTGCCGATCATGGCTGCCCGGTTCCGGCGATGATCCGCGACCGCGACGGCGAGGCGATCCAGCGGATTTCGGACCGCGCCGCGTGCATCATCCAGTTCCTGCCCGGCATCTCGCCGAGCCATCCGATGCCGAGCCAGTGCGAGGCGGTCGGCGCGGCGCTCGGCGCGATGCACCGCGCGGCCGCCAGCTTCCCCGGCGGGCGCGAGAACAGCATGGGCCATCGCCACTGGCGCGCCATCGCCGAGGCGACCGGCGACCTCGACGCGGTGATTTCGGGTTTGCAGGATCTGGTCGACGCAGAGCTCGCTTTCCTCGATGCCCACTGGCCGGGCGATCTGCCCGCGCATGTGATCCATGCCGACCTGTTTCCCGACAATGTGCTGATGCTGGGCGACCGGGTGACGGGGTTGATCGACTTCTATTTCGCGGCGAGCGATTTCCGCGCCTATGACCTCGCGGTCACGCACGCCTCTTGGACATTCTCCGACGACGGCCGCCATTGCGACCCGGCGCGCGCGCAGGCGCTGATGCGCGGCTATGCCCGCGAGATCGCACTGACCGACGCCGAGGTCGCGGCGCTGCCGCTGCTCGCGCGCGGCGCGGCGCTGCGCTTCCTGCTGACCCGCGCGCACGACTGGGTCCATACCCCCGCCGACGCGCTGGTCACCCGCAAGGACCCGGCCCCGCTCCTCGCCCGCCTGCGTCGCTATCAGGCGCATGATGCCGCGGCGCTGTTCGCGGTATGAACGACACGCGGACGGTCGTCATCGCCACCGACGGCGCGTGCAAGGGCAACCCCGGACCCGGCGGCTGGGGCGCGGTGCTGCGCTGGGGCGACGCGGTGAAGACGCTGGCGGGCGGCGAACCCGATACGACGAACAACCGCATGGAACTGATGGCCGCGATCGAGGCGCTCGCCGCGCTCAGGCGAAGCTGCAACATCGAGCTGTCGACCGACAGCGTCTATGTCCGCGACGGCATCACCAAATGGGTGCACGGCTGGCAGAAGAACGGCTGGAAGACCGCCGCGAAGAAACCCGTCGCCAACGCCGACCTGTGGCAAAGGCTGCTGAGCGAGGCGAAACGCCATCGCATCGAATGGCTGTGGGTCAAGGGCCACGCCGGGCACGGCGACAACGAACTGGCCGACCGGCTGGCGAGCGACGCGGCGCTGGAGGTCGCGCGGGCGCGCTGAACGCCCGCGCGCGCTTCCCCTGTTCGGCGTCCCTATTCGGCCTCGCGGACCTCGGCGCCCGGGCCGTTCTTCAGGATCGACTCGATCGCATTTTTGGCCGAGGCCTTGCTGGTATAGCCTTCGGTCCAGAAGATCGGCTCGCTGTTATATTTGAAATAGGCGACGAACTCGCCCTTCTTGTTCTTCTTGATCTCGAAATAATGCGCCATCGGGTCCTCCGCGTTTCGGGGTGCCGCCGGCTCGCGGCGGCCAGGCCATGGTAAGCCGCCCGTTTCGCGTTGCAAGGGCGCGTTGCGGTCAGGCGAAGCGCGCGGGCGAAAAGGCGGCGGGATCGATCGCGCCGATCGCTCCACCCGGCATCGGCGCGCCGAGTTCGGCGGCGAGCAGGGCGCTGATCGCGGGCGCGGTCTGGATGCCGAAGCCGCCCTGCCCCGCGCACCAGACGAAGCCCGGAACATGCGGATCGGCCCCGAAGACCGGCAGGCGATCGGGCGCGAAGCTGCGCAGGCCGGCCCATTTGCGCTCGACCGCCGCGACCGGCCAGTCGACCACCGCCTGCAATCGCGCGATCGCGAGCGCGACGTCGATGTCCTCGGGCGCGGCATCGCCGGGGGGCGCCGGCGTTTCGTCGTGCGGGCTCAGCCAGATGCGCCGCTCTCCCGCGCCCTTGAAATAGAAATCGCCGCCGACATGGACGATCAGCGGCAGCGCGGCCGGAACCGGCGCGCCCAGCCGGACCTGCGCCATGGTGCGGCGATAGGGCCGGATGCCCATCGGCGCCGCGCCGCAGGCGGCCGCGACGCGATCCGCCCACGCTCCGGCGGCATTGACGATCACCGCGGCGCGCACGGTCCCCCGCCCGGTCTCGACCGTCCAGCCGTCGGCTTCGCGGCGCGCAGCGATCAGCGGCGCACGCGTCGCCAGCATCGCCCCGCCCCGCCGCGCCGCGCGCAGGCACGCCGCATGCAGCGCCGCGACATCGATGTCGCGGCACGAGGGTTCGGACGCGGCCGCGGTCCACCCGGCGCGCAGGCCCGGCACCCGCGCCGCGAGTTCGGCGGCCTCCAGCGGCGCGACATCGACGCCGCGCGCGGCGAAGGTGGCGATGAACACATCCACAATCGGCGCCTCTTCGGTGCGGCCGACGATCAGCGAGGAGCGCGGCAGCAGGAACGGCCGGTCCGAAAAAGCCGGGTCGGGATGCGCGAGCGCCTCGAACGAGGCGGCGGTGAGCGGCTGAACGCCCGGCCCGCCGTAGCTTTGTTGCCAGAAGGCCGCCGACCGCCCCGTCGCATGATAGCCGGGCGCGTCCTCCGCCTCGATCATCAGCACCCGGCGATGGGGCGCGAGCGCCGCCGCCAGCCCGCTTCCCGCCATGCCTGCCCCGACGATGAGAACATCGGTTGCGGAAGGGAAAGCAGCGGTCATGCAGCCGCGCATATCGGCTGGACGGCGGAATGCAAGCGGCGGGCCCAATGAACCGCAGCTCTGCACATGGTTACGCTTTGGTAAGCCATCATGCTTAAGGGACGGGGCCATGGACCGTAGCTCGATCGCTTTTGGCCTGATGGCATTGCTCGCCGCGCTGATGATCGCCGCCGCGGTCAGCGACCTGCGGTCGCGGTCGATCTCGAACGGGCTGAACGGCACGATCGCGCTGCTCGCCATTCCCTTCTGGATCGCGAGCGGCCTGTCGCTGTGGCCCGACATTCCGATCCAGTTCGGCGCCGCCTTCGCGGTATTCCTGCTGTTCGCCGGGCTGTTCGCCATCGGCGCGATGGGCGGCGGCGACGTCAAGATGATCGGCGCGGTGATGCTGTGGATTCCGTTGCCGCTGTTCGTTCCCATGCTGACCGTCATGGCACTGGGCGGCGGCCTGCTGTCCGCGATCATGCTCGTTCACATCAAGCTGCGCCCGTCGGGCAAGCCGGTCGAGGTCCCCTATGGGGTCGCGATCGCGGCGGCCGGACTTTGGGCGCTTCACCAACACTATCTTAACCAGTTTCAGTTTATCGGATCGGCCTGAGGGTAGGCACAGCCGTTTCTGGTGGGTGCAGGAGGGCGAAAAATCGTCATGGATATGCGAAAGATTATGCTGATCGTCGGCGCGCTGGTCATTGCGGTCAGTGCGGCGTTCGGAGTCAATCTGATGATGCGCGGGTCTTCGACCCCGCCCGCCCGTGCGGCGGCGGCCCCGGAAATTTCCGGCCCGATGATCCTGGTCGCAACGCGGCAACTGCCGGTGGGCACGATCATCGGCCCCGACAGCTTCCGTTTTCAGCCGTGGCCGACCGAACTGGTCGAGAAGGCCTATTTCCTGAAGGACAAGACCGACGTCAACACGCTGGTCGGCACCGTGGTGCGCTATCCGATCACCGCGGGCCAGCCGCTGACGCAGGGCGCGCTCGTCCACCCCGACGACCGCGGCTTCCTGGCCGCGGCGCTCGGCCCGGGCATGCGCGCCGTCACGGTGAAGGTGTCGCAGGAACAGGGCGTCGCCGGCTTCGTCTTTCCGGGCGACCGCGTCGACGTGCTGCTGTCGCAGGAGATTTCGGTCAAGGAAGGCAGCGCCTATCCCGACGACCAGCTCTTCACCGCGGAAACGATCGTGCGCAACGTGCGCGTCCTCGCGACCGACCAGCGCTACGATGCCGAGGACGAGACGGGCAAGACGCCGGTCCGCACCTTCGGTTCGGTGACGCTCGAGGCGACGCCCGAGATCGCGGAGAAGATCGCCGTCGCCCAGAACATGGGCCGGCTGTCGCTGGCGCTGCGTCCGCTGGCCGAAAGCACCGGCGACCTCGAATCGGCGATCGCGTCGGGCGAGATCGACGTGCCGGCCAAGGGCGGCACCGTCGCCGAACGCAAGATGCTGGCCGAAGCCGCCGCGCGTCCGACCGCCAGCCGCTCGTCGGCCACCACCGGCGGCGACGTCTCGCGCTTCTGGGTGCCGGTCCGGGGTCGTGTCACGGCGCCGCGCCAGCCGCAGCAGCAGTCGATGGCGGACACGCCGGCAGCGGCATACGGGGGCACGGCTCAGGCCGCACCGCGGGGCCCTGTCGTCCGCGTGACGCGCGGCGACAAGACCACCGAAGTTCCGGTTGGGGGTAAGTAAGATGAACAGCAAAGCCAATTTCAAGGCAGCGGCGCTCGCCCGTACCCTGGCCGTCGGCCTAGTCGCGGCAACCCTGGCCGCCGCCCCGTCGCAGCCCGCAACCGCGCAGGCGACGCAGAATGCCAGCAGCAGCATCGACCTGTCGGTCGGCCGCGGGCGCCTGATCAACCTGCCCGCCCCGATGGCCGACGTCTTCGTCGCCGACGACAAGGTCGCCGACGTGCAGGTGCGGTCGAACCGCCAGCTCTACATCTTCGGCAAGGCGCCGGGCGAGACGAGCATCTATGCGACCGACGCCGGCGGCCGCGTCGTCTATTCGACGGTTGCGCGGGTCGGCAACAATATCGAGACGATCGACCAGATGCTGACGCTGGCGATGCCCGACGCGAAGATCGCGGCGAACACGATGAACGGCTTCGTCCTGCTGACCGGCACCGTCCAGTCGCCCGACGACGCGGCGGAGGCCGAACGGCTGGTGCAGGCGTTCGTCGGCGAACAGACCAAGGTGCTGTCGCGCCTGCGCACGGCGACGCCGCTGCAGGTCAATCTGCAGGTGCGGATCGCCGAAGTGAACCGCTCGCTGGTCAAGGAGATGAGCGGCAACCTGCTGACGCGCGACATGACGGGCGGCTTCCTGGGCGGCGTGTTCAGGGGGCGCAAGGCCGGCACGATCACCACCAATCCCGACGGATCGACCAGCTACACGGTCGAGACGCCCACCGGCATCAACAGCCTGGCGGCCGCCGGACGGCTGTTCGGCGTCGACCTGATCGCTTCGCTCGACCTCGGCGAACGCTCGGGGATGGTCGCCACGCTCGCCCAGCCCAATCTGACCGCGATTTCCGGCGAGACCGCCGACTTCCTGGCGGGCGGCGAATATCCGGTTCCGATCCCCGGCAACTTCGCCGGAACGACGATCGAATATCGCAAATATGGCGTCAGCCTCGCCTACACGCCGACCGTGCTGTCGAACGGCCGGATCAGCCTGCGCGTGCGGCCGGAAGTATCCGAACTGACGACCGACGGCGCGATCGAACTCGACGGGTTCCAGGTTCCGGCGCTCACCGTGCGTCGTGCCGAAACGACCGTCGAACTGGGTTCGGGCGAAAGCTTCATGATCGCGGGACTGATGAACAATCGTTCGGTCGGCGCGATCGACAAGGTTCCCGGCCTCGGCGACGTGCCGATCCTGGGCAGCCTGTTCAAGTCGGACAGCTTCCGCCGCGGCGAAACCGAGCTGGTGATCGTCGTCACCCCCTATCTGGTGAACCCGGTTTCGGCGAACGAGATCAAGCTGCCGACCGACGCCTTCCGCGTTTCCGACGACGCGTCGCGGCTGCTGCTCGGCAAATCGAGCGACGGCGTCACCGGCGGCGACCGTCCCAAGCCGCAGCTCGACGGCGCGCCCGGCGACGCCACCCGCCCGCGCGGCAGCGGCGACGTTTCGCCCGGTTTCAGCCTCAGCAAGTAAGGCGCTGGTTTTCAGGAGCTAAAGTGATGAAGAAGATCGCAACTCTGACCGCCCTGGGACTGGCGACCGCGCTGGCCGGATGCACCGGCTCGGCCTACAGCAACCGCAGCCTCGAATCGGTCCACCAGCCGCTGGTGCGCAACGCCACCTATCATTTCGACGTCGCGGCGACGAACGGCGATCTGCCGCCCAGCGAGCAGGGCCGCCTCGAAGGCTGGCTCGACGCGATGGGCGCGCGTTATGGCGACCGCATCGCGGTCGAGGATTCCTCGACCTATGGCGCCGCGGCGGCGCAGGCCACGGTGCGCTCGATCGTCGAGAAGCGCGGGCTGCTGCTGAGCCGAGAGGCCCCGGTGACCGAAGGATCGGTCGCCCCCGGCCATCTGCGCGTCGTGATCACGCGGGCGAGCGCGCATGTTCCGGGCTGTCCCGACTGGGCGAGCAACTATTCGATCAACCCGACCAACGCGACCTCGTCCAACTATGGCTGCGCGACCAACAGCAATCTCGCCGCGATGGTCGCCGACCCGAACGACCTGATCAAGGGCGCGTCGAACGACCGCAGCGACCCGGCCGCCGCGACCAAGGCGATCAAGACCTATCGCGAGAAGCCGCAGACCGGCGCGGGCGAACTGCGCGGTCAGTCGACCAGCAACGGAGGTGCCAAGTGAACGCTCCCTTCAAAGCCGCGGGGCTGCGCGACCCGTTCAACGCCTTCGTCTGCGACGACGATACGCTGGAGCTGATCCGCGTCGCCGCGGGCGACATGGGCTGGCCGATCGAGAAGTGCAACAAGGGCGGCCTGCGCAACGCGGTGCAGTCGCTGTCGGTGTCGGCAAGCCCGAACATCCTGTTCGTCGACATGTCCGAATCGGGCGATCCGATCAACGACATCAACGCGCTGGCCGAAGTGTGCGAGCCCGGAACGGTGGTGATCGCCGCCGGGCAGGTCAACGACGTCCGCCTGTATCGCGACCTGCTGTCGAGCGGCATCCAGGACTATCTGCTGAAGCCGCTGTCGCTCGATCAGGTCCGCGAATCGCTGGCGATGGCGCAGGCGATGCTGACCGCGCCCAAGCATGGCGACGTGCACGACGACAAGCCGCACCACATGACGGCGGTGGTCGGGGTGCGCGGCGGCGTCGGCGCGTCGCTGGTATCCACCTCGCTCGCCTGGGTGACGAGCGAGCAGGCCGGCCGCCAGACCGCGCTGCTCGACCTCGACGTCCATTTCGGCACCGGCGCGCTGACGCTCGACCTCGAGCCGGGGCGCGGCCTGATCGACGCGATCGACAATCCGAGCCGCATCGACGGCCTGTTCATCGAGCGCGCGATGGTGCGCGCGTCGGACAAGCTGAGCCTGCTGTCGGCCGAGGCGCCGATCCACCAGCCGGTGATGACCGACGGGTCGGCGTTCTTCCAGCTCGAGGAGGAATTGCGCGGCGCCTTCGAGATGACGATCGTCGACATCCCGCGGCACGTGCTGATCCCCTTCCCGCACCTGGTGTCGGAAGCCGGGACGATCCTGCTGGTCAGCGACGTGACGCTCGCCTCGGCGCGCGACACGATCCGCCTGCTGTCCTGGTTCAAGCAGAACATCCCCGCGGCGCGGGTGATCCTGGTCGCGAACAAGTTCCAGAGCGCGATCGGCGAACTGTCGCGCAAGGAATTCGAATCGTCGATCGAGCGGTCGATCGACATCGTCATCCCCTTCGATCCGAAGCTGGTCAGCCAGGCCGCAAAGCTCGGCAAGTCCTATGCGGAAATCTGCAAGGGCACCAAGGGCGCGCAGGCGTGGACCAATCTGATGCGCCTGATCCTCGACGGCGCCGACGGCGACGGCGAGGAGGTCGCGGCGCCGGCCGCGAAGGGCGGCGCGAAGGACGCGGCCAGCGGATCGCTGCTCGGCAAGCTGGGCGGCATCGGCAATCTGATGGCGAAAAAGGGCGCAAAATAAGGGGGTGAAGCGGCCGCTTCGGCGGCCGTCGCGACACCCCTCAACCGGATGAATCCGACCATGAACCTGCCAGTGATCCTCATCATCGCCACCGCCTTTCTGGCTTTCGCGGCGCTTGTCGTCCTGCTGGGCGGCCCCTCGGCCGGGAAAGCCAAGTCGCGGCGGCTGGCATCGGTGAAGGATCGGCACGCGGCCTCGACCGAGGCGGTGGTCGCGGCGCAGATGCGCAAGACGATCCAGGCGTCGAGTGCCGGGAGCAACCGGCTGTCGAGCCTGATGCCGCGCCGCGAGCAGATGGAACTGCGCCTGCGCCGGACCGGCAAGACGTGGAACATCACCCAATATATGTTCGCGACGATGATCCTGTTCGTCGTCGTGGCGGCGCTGATGCTGATCATGCGCGCGCCGTTCATGCTGGCGATCCTGTTCGGCCTGCTGGCGGGGATCGGCCTGCCCTATATGATCGTCGGCCGCCTGATCAAGAAACGCGTGACCCAGTTCACCACCCGCTTTCCCGATGCGATCGACCTGCTGGTGCGCGGGTTGCGGTCGGGCCTGCCGGTCACCGAGACCTTTCAGGTCGTCAGCCAGGAACTGCCCGGTCCGGTGGGCGAGGAATTCCGCGGAATCATCGAGCGCATCCGCATCGGCAACACGATGGAGGCCGCGCTGCAGGAATCGGCCGACATGCTCGGCACGCCCGAATTCCAGTTCTTCTGCATCACGATCGCGATCCAGCGCGAGACCGGCGGCAATCTGGCCGAAACGCTGGGCAACCTGTCCGACGTGCTGCGCAAGCGCGCGCAGATGAAGCTCAAGATCCGCGCCATGTCGTCGGAAGCCAAGGCCTCCGCCTATATCGTCGGCTCGCTGCCCTTCTTCGTGTTCGGTATCGTCTGGATGATGAACCCCGAATATCTGAGCGGATTCTTCCACGAGGAGCGGCTGATGATCGCCGGGATGGGCGGGCTGATCTGGATGAGCCTGGGCGCCTTCATCATGTCGCGCATGATCAGTTTCGAGATTTGAGGACGCCGACCCGATGACCAGCAGCCTCCTCCTCACCGCCTTCACCGGAGCCCAGCCGGGCCCGACGCTTCTGGGCGTCGATGTCGTCTGGGCGGCGACCATGCTCGCCGTCGTCGGCGTGCTCGCGGTGCTCGTCGCCATTTATGGCGCGCTGACCGTGCGCGATCCGATGGCGAAGCGCGTCAAGGCGCTCAACGAACGCCGCGAACAGCTCAAGGCCGGGATCACCGCATCGACCGCGAAGCGCCGCGCGCGGCTGGTCCGCAAGAACCAGACCGCCGACCGGATGCGGACCTTCCTCGGCAAGCTGCAGGTGCTTCAGGAAGAGCAGATCAAGGATGTGCAGCAGAAGCTGGCGCAGGCCGGCATCCGCTCCAAGGACCTCGCCGTCGCCGTCATCTTCGGGCGGCTGGTGCTGCCGATCCTGCTCGGCGGCCTGGCGGCCTTCCTGATCTATGGCATCGACATGTGGCCCGATATGACGCCGATGAAGCGTTCGGGCTTTACCATGGCGGCATTGATCCTCGGCTACAAGGCGCCCGACCTGTTCGTGCAGAACAAGCGCCAGAAGCGCACCGACGCGATCCGCAAGGGGCTTCCCGACGCGCTCGACCTGCTCGTGATCTGCGCCGAGGCCGGCCTGACCGTCGACGCCGCCTTCTCGCGCGTGTCGCGCGAGCTCGGCCGCGCCTATCCCGAACTGGGCGAGGAATTCGCGCTGACCTCGATCGAGCTCGGCTTCCTGACCGAGCGTCGTCAGGCGTTCGAGAATCTGGCCTATCGCGTCAATCTGGAAGCGGTGAAGGGCGTGGTCACGACCATGATCCAGACCGAGAAATACGGCACCCCGCTGGCCAGCGCGCTGCGCGTCCTGTCGGCGGAATTCCGCAACGAGCGCATGATGCGCGCCGAGGAAAAGGCCGCGCGCCTGCCCGCGATCATGACGGTGCCGCTGATCCTGTTCATCCTGCCGTGCCTTTTCATCGTGATCTTGGGTCCGGCGGCCTGCTCGCTCAAGGACGCGCTCGCCGGCGCGATGGGCGGCGGAAGCTGAAAGCGGGGCGGGCCCAGGCCCGCCCGCTTCCCCGGCGGTCAGGCGACCGTCTGCTCGATCGCGCCGAAGATGCTGTGGTGGCGCTCGTCATCCATCCAGATGCGAACCGTGTCGCCCGTCTGCATGAAGGGCGTCGCCGGCGCGCCGCCGCGGATGGTTTCCACCGTCCGCACCTCGGCAAGGCAGCTGTAGCCGAGCCCGCCCTCGGCGATCGGCTTGCCCGGACCGCCGTCGGCATCGCGGTTCGAAACCGTCCCCGACCCGATGATCGTCCCGGCGCCCAGATGGCGCGTCCGCGCCGCATGGGCGATCAGCCGGCCGAAATCGAAGGTCATGTCGACCCCGGCATCGGCGCGGCCGAGCGGCTGGCCGTTGAGGTCGACGCACAGCGTGCCGTGCAGCTTGCCGTCGCGCCAGCGGTCGCCGAGCGCATCGGGCGTCACGAACACCGGCGACATCGCGGAGGACGGCTTCGACTGGAAGAAGCCGAACCCCTTGGCGAGTTCGGGCGGGATCAGCCCGCGCAGCGAAACGTCGTTGGTCAGGCCGACGAGCAGAATCCTGTCGCGCGCCGCCTGCGCGTCGATGCCGGCGGGCACGTCGCCGGTCACGACGACCACCTCCGCCTCCATGTCGCAGCCCCATGCGGGGTCGCCGAGCGGGATCGGGTCGCGCGGGGCGAGGAAGGCGTCGCTGCCGCCCTGATACATCAGCGGGTCGTGCCAGAAGCTTTCGGGCATCTCCGCCCCGCGCGCCTGGCGGACGAGCGCGACATGGTTCACATAGGCGCTGCCGTCGGCCCATTGATAGGCGCGCGGCAACGGCGAGGCGGCGTCGCGTTCATGGAACCGTTCGCGCGGGATCGCTTCGTGATTGACGTCGTCGGCCAGCGCCTTCAGGCGCGGCGCCGCT
Organism: Sphingopyxis sp. 550B; assembly: GCF_057401805.1. Taxonomy (NCBI): domain Bacteria; kingdom Pseudomonadati; phylum Pseudomonadota; class Alphaproteobacteria; order Sphingomonadales; family Sphingopyxidaceae; genus Sphingopyxis; species Sphingopyxis sp. 550B. Next base: position 3,512,400 of record NZ_CM171610.1, read on the forward strand.
TCCGCCCAGTCGTCGAGCGCCGCCTGCAGCGTCGGCGCGATCGCTCCGGCGTCCGCATACCAGGCAAGATCGTCCGAAACGACGACCAGTCGGCCGTCGCGGCCGGCTTTGAGCGAAGCGAGTTTCACATCGGTCCCTTTGTCTGCGATGCGGCCGAAGCATCATCGCCCACAGGACAAGCGACGATCAGCGCGGCATCTGGATGGATGCGAAACAGGTAAAGCCGCTCTGTCCCGCCTGCAAGCGCCGGATATATTGCAGATAGGCCTGCGACTGGTCGTAGGTCGCGCCGGGCAGCGTCTGGCCGCGGAAGGCGCGCTTGACCTGCTCACCCGTGAAGGGGCGCGGCGATCCCGGAAAAGCGCCCTTCGTCCCCGGCGGGACGAGCTTGCCGTTGGGATCGATATAGCGACCGGCGCCGGTCGGGCCGGGAACCGGTATCTCGCAATTCATCACCGACACGGCGGTCTGCGCAAAGGCGGGACGGATCGTCAGCGCGGCGGAGACGCCCGCGGCGCCGAGCGCCAGCATCCGGCGGCGCGTCGGAACGGCCTCATCGGCGCCATCGGCCGGCTCGTGGCCCGGAATCTCGCTGTTTTCCATACTCTGCCCCTACCCCATAGGGAGCGGGAGGAAAAGCAAAAGACCGGCCCCCGCATCCGGCATCCCGCTTTGGGACAGGGGCCGGCACAAGCGTAACCGGCGCAAACGGCCTTGCGGGCGCCTGCGCTTCATGCGAGGCGCTGTGCCGATGTTCGACCGCCTGTCCAGCCTCGTCATCGCGTTGACGCTGGTCGCCGTCGCGGCGATCTTCGCCGGACTGGCCGGGGGCGATGCCCTGACCATCACGCTTCTGGCCGCCGCGGGCGCCGCCGCCGCCGCCATCGTCCATGCCGCAGTGCCAGGGGCCCCGCCCGACTTCGACGGGGGAACGGGCGCGCCCGAACCCGAAGCACCGCCGCCGTCGCTGTTGCGGCACCCCGATTTCGCCCGCTGGGCCGACCAGGAGCGCGAGCCGCTGATCGGAACCGCCGACAATGTCGTCACCATCGCCAATGACGCGGCGGTCCGGCTGCTGGGCCGGCATATCGTCGGCGCCGACATCCGGACCGCGATCCGCCATCCCGCCGCCACCGAAGGGCTGGCGGCGGCGGACGGCGCAAGCCCGCCGCCGCCGATCGACCTTGTCGATTTCCCCCGGCCGGGCCAGCGTTGGACGCTGCGGATCGCAGAATTGTCGGGGGGCGACCGTATCATCTTCCTGTCCGACCGGTCGGCGATCGACGCCGCCGATCGCATGCGGTCCGACTTCGTCGCCAACGCGAGCCACGAACTGCGCACTCCGCTCGCGGCGATCCTCGGCTATGTCGAGACGCTGCACGACCTGACCGGCGAAACCGACGTGCCGACGCGCCGCCGTTTCCTGTCGATCATCGAACGCGAGGCGCGGCGGATGCAACAGCTCGTCATCGACCTGCTGTCGATCTCGCGGGTCGAGGCCGACCGGTTTCGCCGCCCGACGACGCCGGTCGATCTTGCAGCGATCGTGCGGACGACGATCGCGCAGTTGCAGGACAGCGAGGAAGCGCGCCCCAAAGACATCGTTGCCTTGCCCGGCGATACCGCGGTGCCGGTGCTCGGCGACGAGGCGCAGCTGGCGCAGCTCGTGCACAACATCATTTCCAATGCGCTGAAATACGGCCGCGCGGGCACGCCGGTAACGGTCGAGCTGATCCCCGAGGACGCCGACCGGGTGCGCCTGTCGGTCAGCGATGAGGGCGACGGCATCGCGCCCGACCACCTGCCCCGCCTGACCGAGCGCTTCTACCGCGTCGACGAGGCGCGCAGCCGCTCGGTGGGCGGCACCGGGCTCGGGCTCGCGATCGTCAAGCACATCGCCGAGCGCCATCGCGGCCAGCTCGACATCGCGAGCGAGCCCGGCAAGGGTACGCGCGTGTCGGTCGTCTTTCCGCTCGCCGCCTGAAACGCTTCGGGGCGGTCGTCAGCCGTCGCGGCGGCGCCGAAACCGGCGGGCATAGATCAGGCCGCCGACGCCCAGCGCGAACAGGCCCCACAGGCCCGGTTCGGGGATCGGAACCGGATCGCCGCCCGAACTCGACCCGCCCGAGGACGACCCGCCCCCCGGCGTGCCGATATTCCCGCCCTTGTAGGTGCCGATATGCATCTCGCCATTCTGCTTCAGATTGCCGAAGACCGCCGAGCCCTGGATGTAGTTCCCGGTTTCCGCATCCGCGGACGGCGCGAGGATCGAACCGCCCCACGCGGTCGTCACGCGGATATTCTCGGCATCCGGGAAGTTCCAGATCACATGCTCGCCCAGGTTGTTGGTGCCGCCGATGAAATTGTCGTTGAGCAGGATGTTGCGGCCGCTCACATTGACGACGACCGTGTCGGCACCGTTGAGAGCGAACTGGATTTCGCCGATCTTGTCGAGGTCGGCCGAACTGATTTCGAATACCGCCAGCCCGTCGGCATTCGGCTTTGCCGTGAAGACGCCGCGATTGCCCTGGACGGCGAACTGGCTGTTCGATGTCAGCGTCCCCATGTCGAACGACAGCCGGTCGAGGCTGGAGACGAGCTGTTCCTTCTGCTGCTGCAGGCCGACCACGAAGGCCGGATCGCTGTTGCCGAGGCCGGACAACACCTTGTTCTGATTGACGTTGGTGTTGCTGATCGTCCCGCCGACCTTCACCGTCTGCGCCGCGCCGTTGAGGTTGAAGCCGCTGTTCACATTGCCGCCGACGACCGCGCCCGAACCGTTGTTCAGATTCTTGTGACCGCCATTGACGTCGCCGACGACGGTCAGGCCGGGCTGGCCGGACGTCGATTGCGCCAGCGGGCGGATCGCGTAGTTGGACGAATTTCCCGACAGGTTGCCGCCGACGAAGGTCCGCCCCTCGACCTCTGACGAGGATTCGAGATTGCCGAGAACGACAAGATTCCACTCGCGCAGGGCGTCGAGGCCGGTGATGGGCGAAGAGGATTGCGCAAGCGCGGGTAGAACCGCCAGCGATGCCGCGAAAATAGCCGTCGCGACGAGCGGCCGAAAGGCAATGGACACTCTGAAAACCTGTCTGGAAAAGGGAATTTGCCAAATGCGGCGAGGCCCTTAGCCGATTTCACGCGCCTTGCCTATCGCGGCGCTGTCCCAATCCGGAACAGGGTCGAGGCGCGGACCGCAAGGCGTGGTAAATTTACGATATCGCGCCGATTTCAGGCGATGGTGTCGAGCAGTTCGCCGAGCAACCCGAACATCTGGTCGATCTGCGCCTTCTCGACGATCAGCGGCGGCGACAGCGCGATGATGTCGCCGGTCGCGCGGACCAGCAGGCCGGCGTCGAAGGCGCGGTGGAACAGTTCCATCGCGCGCGCAGTCGGCGCGCCGGGGCGCGGTTCGAGTTCGATGCCCGCGACAAGGCCGATGGTGCGGATGTCGACGATATGACGGCGCCCCCGCAGGCCGTGCGCCGCCGCCTCCCAATAGGGCGCCAGTTCGGCGGCCCGTTCGAACAATCCCTCGCGCGCATAGAGATCGAGCGCCGCCAGCCCGGCCGCGCAGGCGAGCGGATGGCCCGAATAGGTATAGCCATGGGCCAGTTCGATGCCGCCGGGCGCGCTTTCGATCACCGCGTCGTGCAACTCGCGCTTCACCGCGACCGCACCCATCGGGACGGCGGCGTTGGTCAGCCCCTTCGCCATCGTCAGTATGTCGGGGGTCACGCCCCACGCCTGCGCCGCGGTCGCCGCGCCGACGCGCCCGAAGGCGGTGATCACCTCGTCGAAGATCAGCAGGATGCCGTTGCGGTCGCAGATCGTGCGCAGCCGTTCGAGATAGCCGACGGGCGGGACGAGGACGCCGGTCGACCCTGCCATCGGCTCGACGATCACCGCCGCGATCGTTTCCGCTCCATGCAGGTCGACGAGACGCTGGAGGTCGTCGGCCAGTTCGGCGCCATGCGGCGGGAAACCGCGCGAAAAGGCGTTGCGCGCGGGGTCGTGCGTGTGGCGCAGATGGTCGGCGCCGGGCAACAGGGCGAAGGCACGCCGGTTGCCGACGATGCCGCCCACGCTGATGCCGCCGAAGCCGACGCCATGGTAGCCACGCTCGCGCCCGATCAGCCGGGTGCGTGTCCCCTGCCCCCGTGCCCGCTGCACCGCGAGCGCGATCTTGAGCGCGGTGTCGACCGATTCCGAACCGCTGTTGGTGAAGAAGATGCGGTCGAGCCCCGGCGGCATCAGCGCGGCCAGCCGCTGCGCCAGTTCGAAGGCGGCGGGGTGGCCGAGTTGAAAGGTCGGTGCGAAATCGAGCGTCGCGGCGGCCCGGGCCATCGCCGCGGCGATTTCGGTCCGGCAGTGTCCGGCGTTGCTGCACCACAGCCCCGCGGTGCCGTCGAGGATCGTCCGCCCGTCGCCGCTCTGGTAATGCATGCCGCTCGCCGAGACGATCTGGCGCGGGTGCGCCTTGTAGGCGCGGTTCGCGGTGAAGGGCATCCAGAAGGACGCCAGCCCGTCATTGTCGCCTTGCATCGCCCAGCCGCCTTTCGCCTTTTGCCGTCAGTGCTCCGCCCGCTTGCCCGGAACGACGTGCAGCACCCCGGCGATCGCGCTGCCGAGCAGCACCCCGAACAGGCCCGCTCCCGCCGCGTTGATCAGCCATTCCCATACGCCCGCCGCCGGAAGGCCGCCCGCGACGGCATGCGCGCCATCATGGAGCGCATGGCCGATCGCGCCAAGACCATATTCATCGAGCCCGTGCAGCACGATCTGGCCGCCGACCCACAGCATCGCCGCGGTGCCGATCGTCGCAAGGGCGGCGAGCAGCCGGGGCATCAGCGTCACCAGCCCGCGCCCGATCGCCCGCCTCGCCGCGCCGCCGTTTCGCGCCATGTGCAGTCCGATGTCGTCCATCTTCACGATCAGCCCGACGACGCCATAGACGGCGATGGTGATCGCGATGGCGACGATCGCCAGCGTCGCGGCGCGCATCGCGAGATGTTCGTCGAGCACCTCGTTGAGCGCGATCACCATGATCTCCGCCGACAGGATGAAGTCGGTGCGCACCGCCCCCTTCACCATCCGTTCTTCGTGATCCGCGTCCGCGACGATCGCCGCGTCCTCGTCGAGGCTGGTCCTATCCTTCCGCAACGCATGAAGCAGCTTTTCCGCGCCTTCGAAACACAGATAGCTGCCGCCCAGCATCAGCAGCGGCGTGATCGCCCACTCCGCGAAGGTCGACAGGAGCAGCAGAACCGGCAGGATCAGCACCAGCTTGTTGAACAGCGATCCCTTGGTGATCCGCCAGATGATCGGCAATTCGCGATCGGGGGTGAAGCCGGTGACGTAGCGCGGCGTCACCGCCGTATCGTCGACCACCACGCCCGCCGCCTTCACTCCCGCCTTCGACGCCGCGGCGCCGACATCGTCGATGCTCGCCGCCGCAACCTTGGTGATGGTGGCGACGTCGTCGAGCAGTGCAAAGAGGCCGGATGGCATGGACGTCTGGTTCCTTCGATGGGTGTGCTGGCGGTGTAAAGAAGAAGGGGACGCTTCGACAAGCCTTTGCCTTATCGCCGCGAATCGTCGGCATGGCGGCGCGCGAAAGCGGCGGCGGCGCCGAACAGCCCCGGCTGCGGATGGGTGATCAGCTTGACCGGGATCGCCGCCATGATCCCGGCAAACCGCCCCTTGTCGGCGAAACGCCCGGAAAAGTCCGAACGGACGAGCCGGTCGCGGATGCGCAGGCCGAGACCGCCCGCCACGACCACCCCACCGGCGCCATGCGCCAGCGCGAGATCGCCCGCGACGCTGCCGAGCATCGCGCAGAAACGATCCGCCGCGGCAACCGCGAGATCGTCTTCCGCGCCGAGCGCGCGTGCCCACAGCGCATGGTCGTCGAGCGGCGGAACGGCGCGCCCGTCGAGCGCGGCGAGCACTTCATAGATGCCGACGATGGCTGGCCCCGCCACGACGCGCTCGACCGAGACGCGGCCGTATCTTTGGCGCAAATGCGCGAGGATGGCATCCTCGACGGCATCGCAGGGCGCGAAGCCGATATGACCGCCCTGCGCCTCCTGCACGCGACAGGCGTCGCCGTCGCGCCACAGATAGGCGGCGCCAAGGCCGGTGCCGGGGCCGATGACGCTGATCGTGCCGCGCGCGGGGAGCGGAATATCCGGCCCGGCGAGCGGTTCGAACCAGGATTCCTCCGCCTGGCCGACGGCATGGCCGATCGCTTCGAAGTCGTTGAGCAACAGGCAATGATCGAGGCCCAGCTCGGCCCCGATTCGATCGCGCCCGATCGTCCAGCGATTGTTGGTGAAGCGCAGGATGTCGCCTTGCGTCGGCGCCGCGACGGCGATCGCGGCGCTGCGGGGCAGCGGTTCGGCCAGCCGGCGCGCGTACGCCTGCCACGCGGCCTCCAGCCCCGCATGATCCGCGGTGCGCAGCGTCACCGCCTCCCCCAGCGAAACGACGCGGCCGGCGGCAATCGCCGCGATCGCGAAGCGCGCGTGCGTGCCGCCGATATCGATCGCGACGATGCGTTCGGTCATCCCTTGTCCTGTCCTCGCTTGCCCGGCCGGCGGCGGATCGCGATCCGCGATGGCGCACGACGCCCGTCGACGCAACATGCGTTCCGTTGGTAAAGCTTTCCCAAGACATTGATGCCATAGGGTTCGCGATGGAGGCGATGACGGACCTTTCGATTCGCGCTTGCGCCCGGCTGCTGCTCGCGGTGGCGGCGCTCGCCGCGCTGTGCGGCGCCGCGCCCGCGAGCGCGGAGGTGCTTCGGCTCAACCAATCGCTCTGCCATGCCGTCAGCCCGATCGAATCGGCGGACGCCAGCCTGTCGACGCTTCGCTTTTCGTGCAGCGGGACGCCGGCGGGGTATCAGCACGACAGCTTGTGGCTGCGGTCCGATCAGCGGCAATGGGCCAGCGGGCAGCGTTCGGTCGCGCTGATGGTGCATCATTCGCGCTTCGACCGGCTCGCGGTCGCCTTTTCCTATGCCGACGGCGCGGTGCGCTGGCAGCAGGTCCGGCAGGGCGATTATGGTTCGCATTGGCGCGCGGGCGGGCAGATCGTGTTCGAGGCACCGGACCGCCCCGCGTCGGTGACGGCGATCACGATGCGCTTCGACCGGCTCGCCGCCCACGACCTGGTGCGCGCCCATATCCTGTCGCGCGACCAGAGCAGTATGCAGGCCGCGGGCATGGCGGCGGCGACCGGCGCCGCGCTGATGCTCCTGCTCGTCAGCGGCATCTACAGCCTGTCGCTCGCCGTCGCGGTCCGGCGCCAGTATCTCGCCTGGCAAGCCGCGTGGGCGGCGACGATGCTTTTGTGGGGAACGCTGTGGTCGCAGATTCATCTGGCGCTGCTCCCCTTCATGGCGGGCACCGTCTCGGCCCAGCTCTGCACTTTCCTCGCCTGCCTCGCGATCGCGGTCGCCACCGCGAGCGCGGTGACGGCGCTCGACCGCAGCGGCGTTCCCGCCGCGCTGCGCCGGGCAACGCTGGCGCTCGGGGCCGGCGTCGGGCTGGCCGGCATACCGCTCGCGCTGATGCGGTCCGGCGACCTCGGCTATTGGGGCGAGGTGCTGGGCCTCGCCATCCTCGGCAACCTCGCCGCCGTCGCGATCTGCCTTGGCTGGGGCTGGCGGCGCGGTTCGATCGAGGCGCGCGATTTCGCCGCTGCCTGGTGCCTGCCGATGGCGGTGCTCGCCTTCATTCACCTCGTCGATGTCGAGAACGGCTTCTGGGGCGGCGGCTCCAAGCTGGCCGTGCTGCTCGCCGCCACCTGGCAGGCGCTGTGGCTGTCCGCCGCCGCGACCCGCCGGCTGGCCTCGCTGCGGATCGAGCGCGATCACGCACGCGCGGCCGAGGCGCAGGCGCGCGAACTGGCGCGCCGCGACCCGCTGACCGGCCTTCCCAATCGCCGCGGGTTCATCGAAAGCGTGACGCCGCTGCTCGACCGCGCGCGCGCGGACGACCTGCCGGCGGCGCTGCTGCTGGTCGACATCGACCGCTTCAAATCGATCAACGACGTCCATGGCCACGATATCGGCGACGTGGTGCTATGCCGGATCGCGCGCCGGATCGCGCGATGGGAAGGTTCGATCTGCACCGTCGCGCGCCTTGGCGGCGAGGAATTCGGCCTGCTGACGATCGGGATGGAGGGCATAGCGCTCGACCGCTTCGCCGAAAGCGTCCGGCGGGAGATCGCCGCCTGCGACCATAGCGCGTCATTGGGCGACCGGACCGTCACCGCCAGCATCGGCGTCGCCGAGGTCCGTCCCGCCTGCGATTTCCAGCGGCTGTACAAGATCGCCGACGACGCGCTCTATGAAGCGAAGCACGCAGGGCGCGACCAGGTGGTGCTGCAGCGCCATGCCGAAAGCGGCGGACCGAAGCCCGACCTGCCCGACCGCGAGGCCGTGCCGCTGGGCTGAGGCGCTGGGCTATGGCCTGTGGGGATTCAGTTTTTTTCGCAAAACAGAACCACGTGCTCCCGCGGGAGCCCACAGCGGAGGAAATCAAGGTTTGCGTTCCACCGCACTGGGTCCCGCCTTCGCGGGGACACGCCCATATGCGTCCGCAAACACCCGAATCCCCACAGGCTATAAGGGAGCATCGGCCGGGAGTCGGCCGTCAGAGGCCGAACTTCTCCCGATAATATTGGACGCGCGTCGCGCGCAGCGCCCGAACGCCGAGGCGGTCGTAGGCCCGCTGCCACGAGGCGAACTCCTCAAGGCTGAGATTATAGCGCTCGCACGCTTCGTCGACCGTGATCAGCCCGCCCTCGACGGCGGCGACCACCTCCGCCTTGCGGCGGCTGACCCAACGCCGCGTGTTGCGCTTCGGCAAATCCGCCAGCGTCAACTCACTGCCCATCGGTCCGATCACCGATGCCGGCCGAATCTTCTGATTTTCGAGCACCACGACACTCCGTTCGGCGGCCTTCGGCCGCATGGCGCCCCCCGCGTTTTCCCGAACCCGGTCTATCCGATCGTCGTAAAGGAAGGGTTAGGCGATCGGGGCGGCCGGTCGCGGGCCGGGCACGATCCGTCGCGCCGGGACCGACGTTCCGCGTTCGGCACGCCCCATCGCCGTCAGGGCAGACGCCGCGCCCCGGCTTCGCGCAGCGCGGCGATGGTCGGATAGCCGTCGACCGCCATCAGCAGGTCGGCCTCGGCCAGCAGCGAGCGCAGCACATGCGCGGCGCCTTCGGCACCGCCCAGCGCCAGCCCATAGCTGTACGGCCGTCCGACGCCGACCGCGGTCGCGCCGAGCGCCAGCGCCTTCGCCACGTCGCTGCCCGACCGGACCCCCGAATCGAACAGCACCGGCGTGCTGCCGGCGGCCGCAACGACGTCGGGCAGCATGTCGATCGCGGCGATGCCGCCATTCGCCTGCCGCCCGCCGTGGTTCGAGCAATAGATGGCGTCGGCGCCGCCATCGATCGCGCGGCGGGCATCGTCGGGATGGCAGATACCCTTGAGGACGATCGGCAGTTTGGTCAGCGAGCGCAGCCAGGGCATGTCGTCCCACGTCAGCACCTTGCCGAAGGTGCCCGCCCAGGTCATCACGCCGGTGCGCACATCCTCTTCGGGCGGGCCGCCGACCATCGTGCGGAAGCGGGGGTCGGACCAATAGTTGGACAGGACGTGCCCGCGCAGCTGCGGGAAGTTCGAATCGTTGAGGTCGCGCGGTCGCCAGCCCGTTACCCAGGTGTCGAGCGTGACGATGATCGCCTTGTATCCCGCCGCTTCGGCACGGTGGACGAGGCTCTCGGCCAGGTCCTTGTCCTTCGGGGTATAGAGCTGGAAAAAGCCCGGCGTGTCGCCCATCGCCGCGGCGACGTCCTCCATCGGATCGTTCGACAGCGTCGAGGCGGTCAGCGGCACCCCGGTCAGCGCCGCGGCGCGCGCGGCGGCGATGTCGCCATGCCCGTCCTGCGTGCAAAGGCCGGTGACCCCGATGGGCGCCATGAACAGCGGCGTCGGCAGCGTCATGCCGAACAGATCGATCGACAGGTCGCGCACCGAGCAATCGACCATCATCCGCGGCACGATGCCCCAGTGCCGAAAGGCCGAGGCATTGCTGTCCTGCGTGAACTCGTCGCCGCAGCCGCCCTGGACATATTTGAGCAGCGACGGCGCCATCGCCGCCTGCGCGCGCGCCTCGAGCCCCGCGAAATCGACAGGATATTTGGGCAGCACGCCGCTGAGCCCGCCGAAATAGATCTCGTGCTGAAAATCGCCGTAGTGCGCCATGGCCGCCCTGTCCCCTTTCGTTGATCGACGCCGATGATAAGCCGATCGCGCCGCGCGCGTCCATGCATGGATTGCATGGCGGCGTCATGATCCGATCCGGCATGGCCGCCCGCGCGCCGGCGCGCTAGGGACGAACGCATGACCGACAAACGCCTCTGCCGCCGCCTGGGAATCATCGGGACCGGCCGGGTGGCGCACGCGCTGATGCTGGCGCTTGCTCCGTATGCCGACCTGCCGCCGCTCGTCTGGGGCCGCTCGCGGGAGCAGGCCGAGGCGCTCGCCCGAGAGGCTGCCGGCGCGGCCGCCACCGACCTGCGCGCGATCGCCGAAGCGTGCGACCTGATCGTCATCGCGGTCGCGGACGACGCGGTTGCGGCCATGGCGGCCGGGCTGGCGCGCGATCTGGCGCCTCCGCATGCGCCCTTCGTCTTTCACGTCAGCGGCCGCAGCGGCGCGGCGATTCTCAATCCGCTGGCGGCAGCGGGAGCACAGATCGCGGCGATCCATCCGGTGATGACCTTCACCGGCAATCCGCGCGCCGAAATCGAGCGGATGGCGGCCGCGCATTTCGCGGTCACGGTATCGGACCCCGCGACGCTGCCGCGCGCCCGTGCGGTGATCGAACGGCTCGGCGGCACCGCGGTCGAGATCGCCGAGGCGCAGCGCACCCTCTACCACGCCGCGCTCTGCCACGCCGCCAACCATCTGGTGACATTGCTCGCCGGTGCGTCGCAGGCCTTGCGCACCGCAGGCGCCGACGCGCCCGAGGCGATGCTGGCGCCGCTGGTCCGCGCCGCACTGGAAAACAGTCTGGCGCACGGCTTTTCCGCGCTGTCGGGGCCGCTGCTGCGCGGCGACGGCGACACGATCGCCCGGCACCTCGCCGCGATCGACGCCGATTGCCCGGCGCTGGGCGCCCCCTATCGCGCCATGGCGCGCGCCACGCTCGACGAAATGGAGCGCGACGGCCTCGCCGCGGCTTCGCCGGCGATCCGCACCCTGCTGAACTGACGGCAGACCGGCCGGCAAGTCGTACGGTCGGCCGCAGATAGGGAAAAATGGGGACGACTACTTATCCCGGCCCGTTTTTCACGGCGAGAAACAACTAACGATCGACGGCTTACCTGTTGCGCCGGTCATCAATTGTTTTTCGGCATTGTTCCGCACCGTCCGTGCCGTGTTCCGCGCCGTCCAAGACGGGCGCTGGCGGGCATGGCAACCGGCAAGGGCACATAGCCGCCGCGAGAGACGATGCAACAGGGTCGCCGGGCCGAAAAGGCGCGGTTCAACGCACATCTCACGGTCCATAACAAGGAGACCCTGACCGTGCACAAGACGCGTATTTCGACCCTGCTCCTCGCCGCCACGCCCCTGGCGCTCGCCCTCCCCGCGCCCGCCTGGGCCGACCCCACGCCCGAATGCAATGCCGGAAGCGGCGCCAATTCGACCGAATGCGGCGTGAACAGCCTCGCGAGCGGGGAGAAATCGACCGCCATCGGCGATACGGCGACCGCCACCGGCGACAATAACGTCGCGATCGGCGCAGGTGCCTATGCCAACAAGGGGAACGCAACGGCGCTGGGCACCGAAGCCTACGCAACCGGCGTGGTAAGCACGGCGCTGGGATTCGGCGCCTATGCCAACAATGAAGGCGATACCGCGCTGGGTTCCTATGCCACTGTCGCCGGCGCCCATGGCACCGCTGTGGGCGGATTTGCCGTGGCGCAAGGCGAATCGAGCACGTCGCTCGGCTACCACGCCGTGGCCGTCGGCGCGAACGCCATGGCGCTTGGCGCCGACAGCCGGGCTGAAAAAGACGGCACGGCGATCGGCACCACCGCGCAGACCGGCGTTAAGGGCGTCGCCGTCGGCAGCGCGGCCGAAGCCGATAGTTATGGCGTCGCCGTCGGCACCACCGTGCACGCCGGCGTTGGGGGTGTCGCCTTGGGAGGCGAGGCCAAAGCCGGTACGTATAGCGTCGCCGTCGGCTCCAGCAGCACCGCCGGCGAATACGCCGCGGCGTTCGGCTACTACGCAAGAGCCGCCGACCATGGCTCGGCCTTGGGATTTGGGGCGGAGGTCACGCAGGCGAACGGCACCGCGCTCGGCACCGCGACGGCCTCCGGCGCTGACGGCGCGACCGCCGCGGGATATATGGCCAAGGCCATTGGCGATGGCTCCACCGCCCTTGGCACTTACGCTGAGGCCAGCGGCACCGATAGCGTCGCGCTGGGCGGGCAGAGCGCGGCCAACGGCAATGGCGGCGTCGCCATCGGCTTTCAGACCGTCTCCGATATTCAGGCGGTCGCCTTGGGTTTCGGCGCGAAGGGCAATGCGATCAACACCGTCGCGATCGGCACCGACGCCGTGGCCGACAGCGGCGCGGCGGTGGCGATCGGTGCCGGCTCCCTAGCCGAGGACGGCAGCGCGGTCGCGATCGGCTTTCAGCAACTGGCGTCGGGCAATGGCGCGGTGGCGATCGGCGATCCCAATGTCGCGAGCGGCACCGGGGCCGTCGCCATCGGCGCGGACAACACCGCATTCGGCGACGGCGCGGTGGCGCTCGGCAACCGGTCGGTCGCGAAAGGCGACGGCAATGTCGCGCTGGGCAATGCGGCGTCGGCGACCGGCACCAATGCCGTGGCGCTGGGCGCCGGGTCGGTCGCCGATCAGGACAATGTCGTCTCGGTCGGCGCGGCGGGCGCGGAGCGGCGCGTCGTCAACGTTGCGGCTGGCACGGCGGCCACCGATGCCGTCAATGTCGGCCAGGTGAACAGGGCCGCCACCGCGGTCACGACCGCGCTGGGCGGCGGGGCGGCCTATGATGTGGGAACCGGAGTCATGTCCGCGCCGACCTATATGGTCGGGGGAGCCGCCTATCATGACGTCGGATCGGCGATCGCCGCGATCGACGATGGCGTGTCGCAACTGGACAGCCGCGTCCACGCGCTCGAAAGCGTCTCCACGGAAGGATTCCGGCGCGCCAACGGCGGCATCGCGACGGCGATGGCGCTGGGGGGTACGATGATCGTCCCGGACAGCGATGTTTCGGTCTCGTTCAACCTCGCGACCTATCGCGGCGAACAGGGCTTTTCCGGCGCCGTGGTCGTCCGCGCCGCACCGCGCGTCTATATCAGCGGCGGCTTTGCGGGGTCCACCGTCAAGGGCTCGACCGGCGGGCGCGTCGGCATAGCCTTCGGCATGTAGGGGAGGATGGGCCCTGGCCTTGCGCAAGGCCAGGCCCACCCCAATCAAAACAGGGCGGACGTGGGAGCCGGTTCAGCCCGAACGGGATAATTTCCCGGCAGCCGGGCCATATGTTCGCGATGCTGTTCGGAAATGGCGCACCCGGAACGATTCGAACGTCCGACCCCCAGATTCGTAGTCTGGTGCTCTATCCAGCTGAGCTACGGGTGCGTGGAGCGGTGCCTTTACGGGCAGTCGCGGGGGGGCGCAACCCCCTATTTCGCCTTTTTCGACCGGCGAACAGGGGATCGCGCCGCCGCGGCGATCAACCGCGTTTCAGCGCCGCCTGCGCCGCCGCGAGCCGGGCGATCGGGACGCGGTAGGGCGAGGCGCTGACATAGTCGAGGCCGGTCCGCTCGCAGAAATGGATGCTCGGCGCATCGCCGCCATGCTCGCCGCAGATGCCGAGCTTGATGCCCGCGCGCGCGCCGCGGCCGCGCTCGGCCGCGATCTCGATCAACTGGCCGACACCCTCGACATCGATGCTGACGAAGGGGTCGGTGACGAAGATGCCCTTGTCGACATACTGGGTCAGGAAGCGGCCCGCGTCGTCGCGGCTGACGCCGAGCGTGGTCTGGGTGAGATCGTTGGTGCCGAAGCTGAAGAATTCGGCCGCCTGCGCGATTTCCCCCGCCATCAGCGCGGCGCGCGGCAGTTCGATCATCGTGCCGACCAGATAGGCGATCTCGCGGCCCTTCTCCGCGAACACCGCCTTCGCCGCCGCATCGACGACCGCCTTCATCAGGTCGAATTCGCGGCGCGTGGCGACGAGCGGGATCATCACTTCGGGAACCGGCGCCGAGCCGGTCTCGGCAGCGACGTCGCATGCCGCCTCGAAGATCGCCCGTGCCTGCATCTCGTAGATTTCGGGATAGGTGACGCCGAGGCGGCAGCCGCGATGGCCGAGCATCGGGTTGAATTCGTGCAGTTCGCTCGCGCGCGCCTTGAGCGCCTCGATTCCGACGCCCGCCGCGGCGGCGACCTCGGCGAAATCCTCTTCGCGCGTCGGCAGGAATTCGTGCAGCGGCGGATCAAGCAGACGGATGGTGACCGGCAGGCCCGCCATCACGCGGAAGATCGCGGCGAAATCGCCGCGCTGCTCGGGCAGCAGCTTGGCGAGCGCGGCGCGGCGGCCATCCTCGCTGTCGGCAAGGATCATCTCGCGCACCGCGGCGATGCGCGCGGCGTCGAAGAACATATGCTCGGTGCGGCAAAGCCCGATGCCCTCGGCCCCGAAATCGCGCGCGACCTGCGCATCGGCGGGGGTCTCTGCGTTGGTGCGGACCTTCATCCGGCGTACCTTGTCGGCCCAGCCCATCAGCGTGCCGAAGTCGCCGACCAGTTCGGGAAGCAGCGTCGGCACCTCGCCCGCCATCACCTCGCCGGTCGACCCGTCGAGGGTGATGACGTCGCCCTCGCGCAGTTCGCGCCCGGCGACGCGCAGCACGCGCGCCGCGCCGTCGATGCTGAGCCCGCCGGCGCCCGAGACGCAGGGGCGGCCCATGCCGCGTGCGACGACCGCCGCGTGGCTGGTCATCCCGCCGCGCGCGGTCAGGATGCCCTTTGCCGCATGCATGCCGTGAATATCCTCGGGCGATGTCTCGATGCGGACGAGGATCACCGCCTTGCCCATGCCCGCGGCCTTTTCGGCGCTGTCGGCATCGAACATGATCTCGCCCGACGCGGCGCCGGGGCTTGCCGGCAGCCCCTTGGTCAGCACGTCGCGCGGCGCCTTCGGGTCGAGGGTCGGATGGAGAAGCTGGTCGAGCGCGCCGGGATCGACCCGCTGCACCGCTTCCTGCTCGGAGATCAGCCCTTCGGCCGCCATGTCGACCGCGATCTTCAGCGCCGCCTTCGCGGTGCGCTTGCCGCTCCGCGTCTGGAGCATCCACAGCTTGCCGCGCTCGACGGTGAACTCGATGTCCTGCATGTCGCGATAGTGGTTTTCGAGCGTGTCGAAGACGCTGCCCAGCTCGGCGAAGGTTTCGGGCATCGCCTCTTCCATGCTGAGCGGCTTGGCGCCGGCCTTCTCGCGCGCGGCGCGGGTCAGATATTGCGGCGTGCGGATGCCCGCGACGACGTCCTCACCCTGCGCGTTGATGAGCCATTCGCCGTACCAGGCGCGCTCGCCGGTCGCGGGGTCGCGGGTGAAAGCGACGCCGGTCGCCGACGTGTCGCCCATATTGCCGAACACCATCGCCTGCACATTGACCGCGGTGCCCCATTCGCCGGGGATGGCGTTCAGGCGGCGATAGACTTTCGCGCGGTCGCTTTCCCAGCTCGCGAAGACGGCGCCGATCGCGCCCCACAGCTGATCCTTCGGCTCCTGCGGGAAGGGTGCGCCGGTCTCGCGCTGCACGATCGCCTGATATTCGATGACGAGCGCCTGCCAATCCTCTGCCGCCATCTCGGTATCGAGATAGAAGCCCTTGTCTTCCTTCGCGGTCTCCAGCGCTTCCTCGAACGCCGCATGGTCGAGGCCCATGACGACGTCGGCGTACATCTGGATGAAGCGGCGATAGCTGTCCCACGCGAAGCGCGGGTCGCCCGACGCTTCGGCGAGCCCGGCGACGGTACGGTCGTTGAGCCCGAGGTTGAGGACAGTGTCCATCATCCCCGGCATCGACACGCGCGCGCCCGAACGGACCGAGACGAGAAGCGGATTGGCGGGATCGCCGAAGGTGCGGCCGGTCAGCCCCTCGATATGCGCGATGCCGCTCGCGACCTCGTCGGCCAGGCCGGCCGGGAACTGCTCCGCATTGTCGTAATAGGCGGTGCAGACTTCGGTGGTGATGGTGAAGCCCGGCGGCACCGGCAGGCCGATCGAGGCCATTTCGGCCAGGTTCGCGCCCTTGCCGCCCAGCAATTCCTTCGCACGCTCGGCCGTCGTGGCCGTGCCGCCGAACAAATGCACCATCGTCGTCATGTCATGCTCCTGCTGCCCCGGGGAGGAGGGTTGGCGGGGAAATAGGGACGCCACGCCCTATGGTCGATTCAGATTTGCTTCGCGCACTATAAGGGATGCCGCATAGCCATGGCGTCAGCCCTCGATCTTCGAGAAATCGGCGACGCCATGGACGGCGCCGGTAAATCGGGCGAGCAGGCCCAGGCGATAGGCCCGGACCGCCGGATCGGGATCGTTGACCATCACGCCCTCGAAGAAAGCGTCGATCGGCGCGCGGAGCGTCGCGAGGGCCGCCATGGCATCGGTGAAATGCTCAGCGGCGACCGCAGCCGAGGCCGCCGGTTCGGCGGCATCGAGCGCGGCGAGCAGGGTTGCATCGACTTCGTTAGGCGCGGTGGCGGCAGCGGCATCGGTCACCTCGCCCGCCTGTTTCAGGATATTCGCGGCGCGCTTGTAGCCCGCGAGCAGATTGGCGCCGTCGTCGGTCGCCATGAAGGCCTGCAGCGCCTGCACGCGCGCAAGCAGGCGGACGAGATCGCTCTCACCGCCGAGAGCAAAGACCGCGTCGATCAGGTCGTGGCGGACGCCTGCCTCGCGCTGCTGGACCTTGAGGCGTTCCAAAATGAATTCTCGGACATGTGACATGAAATGACGGACAGCAACACTCGTAACCGTTTCAAGCGCGGTTTCGGCACGATACACATCGCCATAGTCGTCATTGATGCCTTGCTCGACGTACAGGCTTCGAGCACCGCGCAACCAATCACCAACTTCTCCACGAAGCCCATTCTCAAAGACTAGTCTAAGGATTGCAAGAGCCGCTCTACGGAGGGCGAACGGGTCCTTTGACCCTGTCGGACGCAGCCCGACCATAAAGAACCCTGCAATACTATCCAGCTTGTCCGCCAGCGCCACGGCCACCGTCACCGGTGCGGTCGGCACGTCGTCGCCCTGCCCGACCGGCTTGTAGTGATCGCGGATCGCGTCGACGACGGCATCGGGCAGGCCTTCGGCGCGGGCGTAATAGCCGCCCATCAGGCCCTGCAGTTCGGGAAACTCGCCGACCATTTCGGTGACGAGGTCGGCCTTCGCCAAGCGCGCCGCGCGTTCGGCTTGGTCAGCCAGTTCCTTGCGCGACACTTCCGTGTTCCCCCGCGAAGGCGGGGGTCCAGAGCTTGCGTCCGCAGACGCCGGCGCATCACCGCCCTGGGTTCCCGCCTGCGCGGGAACACACGAGGGAGCGACGATACCCTCTTCCACCAGCCAGCGCGCGAGCTTCGCGACGCGCTCGACCTTGTCGGCGACGGTACCGAGCTTTTCGTGGAAGGTGATGTTCGCCAGCTTGTCCGCGTGCTGCGCCAGCGTCTTCTTCTGGTCCTGTTCCCAGAAGAAGCGCGCATCGGACAGGCGCGCGGCGAGGACCTTGCGGTTGCCCGCGACGATCGCCGCGCCGCCGTCGCTCGCCGCGATGTTCGCGGTGCAGACGAAACCGTTCGCCAGCCTGCCGTCGGCACCGGTCACGACGAAATATTTCTGGTTCACCCGCGCCGTGAGCTGGATCACCTCGGGCGGCACGTCGAGGAAGGTCTCGTCGAAGCGGCCGAGCAGCGGCACCGGCCATTCGGTGAGTCCGGCATTCTCGACCACCAGCCCTTCGTCCTCGACGAGCGTCAGCCCAGCGTCGGCCGCGACCTTCGCCGCGCCTTCGCGGATGATGCGGGCGCGTTCCTCCTGATCGACGATGACATGGCAGGCGCGCAGCTTGTCGGCATAATCCGCCGCCGAACCGATGGTGATTTCGCCCGGACAATGGAAGCGGTGGCCGCGCGTCGCGAAACCCGCGGAAATCCCGCCAATTTCACACGCAATCAACCGTTCGCCGAACAGCGCGACGATGCCCGACAGCGGCCGCACCCAGCGCAGGCTGTCGCTGTTCGCACTGTCGCGGCCCCAGCGCATCGACTTGGGCCAGGCGAAGGCACGGACGATCGCGGGAATCGCCTCCGCCAGCACCTCGTTCGTTGCACGGCCGGGCTTGTCGATCACCGCGAACCAGACGCCGTCGCGGTCTTCGAGCCGGTCCTGCGTCAGCCCGGTCTTGCGCAGGAAGCCCTCGAGCGCCTGCGGCGGCGCGCTGGTGCGCGGACCCTTCAACTCCTCGCTGACCGCGGCGGTCGCGTCGGGAAGGTCCTTCGCGATCAGCGCGAGCCGGCGCGGGGTCGACCAGACGGTCAGATCGCCGACCGCCAGCCCCGCCGCCGCCATCCGGGCGCGGAACAGCTTTTCCAGCTCGGCGCGCGCGCCAGCCTGCATACGGGCGGGAATTTCCTCGCTGCGCAGTTCGAGAAGGAAGTCGGTCATTGCACATCCTCCCCGCTTGCGGGGAGGGGGACCATGCCGGAGGCATGGTGGAAGGGGCTATCGGCCTTGAGCCGAAGCAGCGCGACGACGCCGTCCATATTTTCCAGCACATCCTTTGCCGTCACGCGAACGACCTCAAATCCTTGCGCTGCCAGGCGTGCGTCACGCGCGGCGTCACGAGCCGGTGCCGTCCCGCGATCATGCGCCTCGCCGTCGATTTCGACGATCAGTCTTGCAGCCATGCAGCAGAAATCCGCGACATAGGGACCGACCGGGTGTTGACGACGGAATTTCGCGCCCAGTTTCTGGCCGCGCAGTTGCTCCCACAAGAGAACCTCGGGCAAGGTCATTTCGCGGCGGAGTTTGCGGGCGGCATAGACCTGCGGGCGTTGCAGGCTCCGCGAGCCCCCTCCACCACGCTTCGCGTGGTCCCCCTCCCCGTTTCGGGGAGGATTTTGGACGGCCATCACAGCGTCCATCCCGGATAGGCTGCGGTCCAGCGATCGGACTGGCTGTCGATCCACGCCTTGCAGCTTCCCTTGGCGAGGTCGCGGACGCGGGCCATGTAGTTGGCGCGTTCCTGCACGCTGATGACGCCGCGCGCCTGGAGCAGGTTGAAGAGGTGGCTCGCCTCGATCGCCTGGTCGTAGGCGGCGAGCGGAACCTGTGCGGCGATCGCGCGCTCGCATTCGGCCTCGGCCGCCTTGAAGCCCGCGAACAGCGTATCGGTATCGGCAACCTCGAAATTCCATTTCGAGAATTGCCGCTCATTTTCGAGGAACACGTCGCCGTAGCTGACCCCCGGCACGTCGCCGACCGGATCGGAGAAGCGCAGGTCGTACACATTGTCGACGCCCTGGATATACATGGCGAGGCGTTCGAGCCCGTAGGTCAGCTCGCCCGCGACCGGCTTGCAGTCATAGCCGCCCATCTGCTGGAAATAGGTGAACTGCGACACCTCCATCCCGTCGCACCACACTTCCCAGCCGAGTCCCCATGCGCCCAGCGTCGGCGATTCCCAATCGTCCTCGACGAAGCGGATGTCGTGGAGCAGCGGGTCGATGCCGATCGCCGCGAGGCTGCCGAGATACTGGTCCTGAATGTCGGCGGGCGACGGCTTCAGGATCACCTGATACTGGTAATAATGCTGAAGGCGGTTGGGATTCTCGCCGTAGCGGCCATCGGTCGGGCGGCGGCTCGGCTGGACATAGGCGACATTCCACGGCTCCGGCCCCAGGCTGCGCAGCGTCGTCGCCGGGTGAAAGGTCCCCGCCCCGACGCGCATGTCATAGGGCTGAAGGATCGCACAGCCGCGCGCACCCCAATAGGCGTGCAGGGTCAGGATCACGTCCTGAAAGCTGAGGGGTCGCTTCGCTTCGGCGTCGGCCACGGCCGCATTTCCTTCGCAGGTGCAAAATCGCCGCCGCATTGGCGCAGCAGCGGCGCAGGGTCAAGGCTCCGCTCCCGATCGGCACGGAGGAAAATCACCAGCCGTGTCAGGCTAACCGAACTTTTTGTCATGTTTTATTGACATGGTCAGCGAATCGCGACATATAGTCATGGAAACCTGACAAAACGACAGGCCAACATGACTGTCACTTCGATGAAGAAACCGATGCCATGACGACTCGCGCCGCCATCCTCGCTCTGACGCTCGCCCTCGGCGGTTCGCCCGCCTTTGCCGCGAGCGCCGATGCCGATACCGGCCGCATCGCGGTCCGCACCGCCGACCTCGACCTCGCTTCGGCGCGCGGCCGGACGCAGCTCGACGCGCGGCTGAAAAGCGCGGCGCGCCAATTGTGCCGCACGGGTCTGCGCAGCGTCGCCGACCGGGCGATTGAAGCACAGTGCATCGCCGAGACGGTCGCCGGCGCGCAACCGCAAGCGGCGAACGCCATTGCTCAGGCCGCAAGGGGCGAAGCGCAGATGGCGCTGATGATGGTGGCGTTGTCGCCGCGTGCATGAGATGGCGGCTGCCTGGCGGCACGACGAGCCCTGGAGGCGCCGATGAACAACAAGTTGAAGATATTGCGCGCGATGCGCAACTGGAGCCAGGCCGAACTGGCCGAGCGGCTCGATGTGTCGCGGCAGGCGGTCAATGCGATCGAAACGGGCAAATACGACCCGTCGCTGCCGCTCGCCTTCAAGCTGGCGCGCCTGTTCGGCATGCCGATCGAGGAAATCTTCGACGATGGCCAGAAAGGACATGCCGATGACTGATGCAGAAACCCCGCGTCCGCGCCGCCCTATGTCGCCGCGCCGTCGTCGCTATTGGACGTCGCTGGGCTTTGCCGCGCTGGTCGGCGGGCTTATCGGCGGCTGGCTCGTGGTCGATCAGCCCGAAGGGCGCGGCCTGACCGAGATGCTCGCGACCGGTTCGCTCACCCCCGGCTTCGCGATCGCGGCCGCGCTTTGCTGGACGATCGGGCTCGCGATCGCGATGATCCTCTATCACCGCGCGATCGACGATCATGAGGAGCATGCCTGGCTGTGGGCGAGCACGGCGGGATGGTATGCCCTGATGTTTCCCGCGCCCGTGTGGTGGGTGCTGCACCGCGCCGGACTGGCGCCGTCGCCCGACGCGATGCTGCTGTTCCTGCTGACGCTCGTCGTCAATGCGGTCGTCTACCTCTGGCTCAAATTCCGCTGAACCCGCCGCGCTTGCTTTCCCCATTTCCCTTGCGGCACATAGCCCCGAACGGATGAAAGGCTTTCCCCGAATGAAAAACCGAACGAAACCCTGGTTCAAGACGCTTGTCGCCGCGTGCGCGCTGCTTCCCCTCGCGCTTGGCTCGGCCGCCCCCCTTGCCTTCGCGCAGGTCAGCGAACCGGCTGCCACCGCCGCAGCCGCACCGGCCGAAACCCGCGCCGCGCCCGCGCTGTGGGTGGTGAAGGACGAGGATACGACGATTTACCTCTTCGGCTCGATCCACGTGCTGAAACCGGGGCTGAGTTGGTTCGACGGCGCGGTGAAGCAGGCCTTCGATGCCTCCGATTCGCTGATGCTCGAAGTCGTGTTGCCCGAGGACGAGATGACGGCCGCCAAGGCGACGATCCCCCTCGCGCTCGACCAGAGCGGCAGGACGCTGTCGTCGCGGCTCGAACCCGATGCGCTGAAGGCCTATCAGGCGGCGCTCGCCGGGCTGGGCATCCCGCCAGCGCAGTTCGATGCGTTCAAGCCCTGGTTCGCCGCGGTCACACTGTCGGTGCTGCCGCTGACCAACCTCGGCTACGATCCCGAACAGGGCGCGGAAAAGACGCTGACGCGCGCGGCCAAGGCCGCCGGAAAGCCGATCGAGGGTCTGGAAACGCTGGAGGAGCAGCTCGGTTTCTTCGACACGCTGCCGGAGGATCAGCAGGTCGCCTATCTCAACGCGACGGTCAAGGACATCGACCAGCTCGGCCCGACGATCGACAGGCTGGTGACGCTGTGGGGCAACGGCGACCCCGATCAGCTTGCCGTGCTGATGAACGAAAGCATGACCACCACGCCCGAACTGGCGAAGATCCTGCTGGCCGACCGCAACGCGCGCTGGGCCGAGACGCTGCAGGCGCGCATGGAGCAACCCGGCACCCTGTTCGTTGCGGTCGGCGCCGGACACCTCGCCGGACCGCAGAGCGTGCAGACCTATCTCCAGCAACGCGGATTGGCCGCGACGCGGGTCGAATAGGGATGACGCGGCGCCGTTGGCATCGGCGCCGGGGCGGCCGCGCGGCGGTCGCCCTCGCCTTCCTGCTGTTCGCCGGGTGCGGTTCGGCCGAACCGCCGCGCGAGGCGCGACCCGCGATGTGGCTGGTCGCCGATCCCGATACGCGCATCTATCTGCTCGGCACGATGCACGCACTGCCCAGGGGGACCGATTGGGACGGCGGCAAGGTCGCCGAGGCGATGCGCGCCGCCGACGCGCTGGTGATGGAATTGTCGCCCGACGAACTGGCGGCGGCCGGGGAGGTCTTCGGACAGCTTGCGCCGCGCAGCGCGCCGCTTGCGATCGACCGGCGCCTGTCGAGCGAAGCGCTCGGCGGCTATCGCAGGCTGGAGGCGAAGGGCGGCGGCTTCGGCGGCGACCGCCTCGACGACTGGGCGGTGATGGTGTTGATGGGCCAGCGCACGGCCGCGCTCGCGAAGCTATCGCCCGACGCCGGCGTCGAAGCCGGCCTGACCGCCGCTTTCCGCGACGCGGAGAAACCGATCGGCGGGCTGGAGACCGCGAAGGCCCAGTTGCTGCTGTTCGAAACGCTGCCGCCCGAGGCGCAGCGCACGCTGCTGGAGCGCGCCGCCAGCCGCGCGGACAGCGCGCCGCGCGAGGCCGGGGCGCTGGCCGACGCCTGGTCGCGCGGCGATGTCGCGGCGCTCGAAGCGGTCATCAATGCCGACGTCGAGGCGGTGCCCGCGGCGCGCAAGGCGATCCTGACCGACCGCAACCGGCGCTGGAGCGCGTGGGTGAAGCGGCGGATGGACCGGCCCGGCACGCTGCTGGTCGCGGTCGGCGCGGGGCATCTGATCGGCCCCGAGGGCGTGCCCGCGCTGCTGGAGGCCGACGGCCTGACGGTGACGCGGGTGCAGTAGATCGCGCCATTTCGCGCCGGCGGCTTGCCTTTTCGCGCTTTCCCCGCTATGCGCCCGCGCTTCCGTCATGGTCATCCCTGGAGGCGTGGCGGATTGTGCAACCGTTTCTCGGAGAAATGATATGAGCGATCAGCTGACGCTGACGGCCGAGACGCGCGAACGTGCAGGCAAGGGAGCCTCACGCGAGCTGCGTCGTAATGGCCGCGTCCCCGCCGTCGTCTATGGCGGCAACGAAGACCCCCTGATGATCCACGTCGAGGAAAAGCTGCTGATGAAGCAGCTGATGACCGGCGTGTTCCTGAACTCGGTGGTGATGATCGAGGTGGGCGGCAAAACCATCCGCACCCTGCCCAAGGACGTCGCTTTCCATCCGGTCAAGGATCGTCCGATCCACGCCGACTTCCTGCGCGTGTCGAAGGACACCAAGGTGCAGGTCGGCGTTCCCGTGCTGTTCGCGAACGAGGAGAAGTCCCCGGGCCTGAAGCGCGGCGGCGTGCTGAACGTCGTGCGCCACGAGCTGGAACTGATCTGCGAAGCGGACAAGATTCCCGACGACATCACGATCGACGTCACCGGCTTCGACGTCGGCGAGTCGATCCACATCAGCCACGTCACCCTGCCGAAGGGCGTGGAAAGCGCGATCACCGATCGCGACTTCACCATCGCGACGATCGTCGCCCCGTCGGCGCTCAAGTCGAGCGACGGCGACACGACCAAGGATGAAGGCGAAGCCGCCGAAGGCGAAGCCTGACACCGACACTTCAACCCCTCCCCCTTCCGGGGGAGGGGGCATATGCGAAGAGGCGGCGATTTCGGCGAAACGCCGCCTCTTCCCGCTTCGTCATGCTGAACTTGTTTCAGCATCCATGGTCCGACCTCTCCCTCTGCGCCGCGCCAGTTTCGAGGGCAGGCCATCGACCCTGAAACAGGTTGGCGTTTATACCCTTGAGACAGGGACGCTGGTGATCCCCGGCGAAAGCCGGGGTCCATGCGAGGCAGGCGCACGTAGCTGGGCCCCGGCTTTCGCCGGGGAACGCTCACCTGTCGGAAGGGGATAATTGCCAAACAGGTTCAGGGTGACACGACAGGGAGTGAGGGGTTTTTGACATGCAGCTCTGGGTCGGCCTCGGCAATCCCGGTCCCCAATATGCGATGCACCGCCACAATGTCGGCTTCATGGCCGTCGACGTCATCGCCGACGCGCACGGATTCGCGACGCCCGCGAAGAAATTCCAGGGCTGGGTGCAGGACGGCCGGATCGGCCGCCACCGCATCCTGCTGCTCAAGCCGTCGACCTTCATGAACGAAAGCGGCCGCAGCGTCCGCGCCGCGCTCGATTTCTACAAGCTGACGCCGCAGGACGTCACCGTCTTCTATGACGAGCTCGACCTTGCGCCGATGAAGGTGAAGGTGAAGCGCGGCGGCGGCGCGGCGGGGCATAACGGCATCCGCAGCCTGATCCAGCATATCGGCGACGATTTCCGCCGCGTGCGCATCGGGATCGGTCATCCGGGGCACAAGGACCGGGTGACCGGATATGTGCTGGGTCCTTACCACAAGAGCGAACTCGAACCGCTGACCGACCTGCTGGGCGCGATCGCCGCCGAGGCGGGCGGCCTGGCGGACGGCGACGACGCGCGCTTCCTGAACGACCTTGCGCTGCGGCTGAACGACTGAACGACGATTGGCACATGCGCCCGGCTGGGGCATGATGGCGCCGAAAGGAGTTTCGCCGATGCCCCGTCCTTCGCGCCCCGATCGCCGCCAACTACTCGCCGGGGGCGCCGCGCTGGCCGCCGCAGCCCCCGCCCTGCTTCACGCCGCCGCGCCGCCCGCGCCCGGAGCGCTGAAGGGCCGCACCGTCCTGATTACCGGCACGTCGAGCGGATTCGGCCGGATCGGCGCGCTGCATTATGCCCGGCTCGGCGCGAAGGTGATCGCGACCATGCGCAACCTGCCGCGCCCCGAGGCGGACACGCTGGCGGCCGAAGCGGCGAAGGAAAAGCTCGACCTGCACATCGTCGAAATCGACGTGACGAGCGACGATTCGGTTGCCGCGGGCACCGCAAGCGCGCTCGAAGCCGCGGGCGGACGCATCGACACGCTGATCAACAATGCCGGCGTCGGCATCTCCGGCCCGATCGAGGTGCAGGACATGGAGGCGACGCACCTTGCCTTCAATACGAACGTCATCGGCATGCAGCGGATGATCCGCGCGCTGCTGCCGCAGATGCGCGCCGCCAGGGCCGGGCAGATCGTCAACATCTCCTCGCAGCTCGGCCGGGTCATCGTCCCGGGGGGCGGCCATTATTCGGCGACCAAGTTCGCGGTGGAGGCCTTGTCCGAACAGCTTGCCTATGAACTGGTGCCGCACGGCATCGAGGTGACGATCATTCAGCCCGGCGGCTATCCGACCCGCGTCTGGCAGAACCGCAACGTCTATACCGGCGCGCTGAAGGAACGCAGCGATCCCGAGCGGCTGGCGGCCTATGAGCCCTTCACGCGCGGCATGGGGACCGAGGACGGCAGCGGACGCAGCGCCGACCCCGCCGACGTGCCGCGCGCGATCGCGGAGATCATGGCGATGCCCGCGGGCACGCGCCCGCTGCGCCGTGCGGTCCATCCGGGACCCAAGCCGCAGGAGGCGATCAATCGCGTCGCGGCCGAGGTGCAAGTCGCGTGGCTGGGTGGCAGCCCGCTGGGGCCGCTGATCCGCGCGGTCCACGACTGAGGCCCGGCCCAGCGCCCTTCCCTGCCCCCTTCTTTCGGACCCGTCCGGTACGAACCGACGGGCCGGGATCATCGCGCTCTGGAAAAAGCGATGCGAAACGGCTAGCGCGCCTCCCATCCGCGCCCGACCGGCGCCGAATATGATCGAAAGACGAGATTCATGGGTTTCAAATGCGGAATCGTCGGGCTGCCCAATGTCGGCAAGTCCACCCTGTTCAACGCGCTGACCGAGACGCAGGCGGCGCAGGCGGCGAACTATCCCTTCTGCACCATCGAGCCCAACATCGGCAATGTCGCGGTGCCCGACGACCGGCTCGACAAGCTGGCGGCTATCGCGGGTAGCCAGAAGATCATTCCGACGCAGCTCGCCTTCGTCGACATCGCCGGCCTCGTGCGCGGGGCATCGAAGGGCGAAGGGCTGGGCAACCAGTTCCTCGGCAACATCCGCGAAGTCGATGCGATCGTCCACGTCCTGCGCTGTTTCGAGGATGACGACATCCAGCATGTCGAGAACAAGGTCGATCCTGTCGCCGACGCCGAGACGGTCGAAACCGAATTGCTGCTGTCCGACCTCGAAAGCCTCGAGAAGCGCGTCCCCGCCTTCCAGAAGAAGGCGACCGGCGGCGACAAGGAGGCCAAGGCCGCGGCGTCGGTGCTCGGCCAGGCGCTCGACCTGCTGCGCGCCGGCAAGCCCGCGCGGCTGACCGAGCCGAAGGACCCCGAGGAAGAGCGCATCCTCCGCCAGGCGCAGCTTCTGACCACAAAGCCCGTCCTTTATGTCTGCAATGTCGAGGAAGCGAACGCCGCGACGGGCAACGCGCACAGCGACGCGGTGTTCGCGCGCGCGAAAGCCGAGGGCGCGCAGGCGGTGCTCGTCTCCGCCGCGATCGAGAGCGAACTGGTCGGTATGGAGGCCGAGGAGCGGATGCTGTTCCTCGAAGAGATGGGGCTGCACGAAACCGGTCTCGCGCGCGTGATCCGCGCCGGGTACGAACTGCTCCACCTGCTGACCTTCTTCACCGTCGGGCCGAAGGAGGCGCGCGCCTGGACCGTCCACACCGGCGCGACCGCGCCCGAGGCGGCGGGCGAAATCCACAGCGATTTCCAGAAGGGTTTCATCCGCGCCGAGACGATCGCCTTTGCCGACTATGTCGCGCTGGGGGGCGAGGCGAAGGCACGCGAAGCGGGCAAGCTGCGCGCCGAGGGCAAAGGCTATGTCGTGCAGGACGGGGATGTGATGCACTTTTTGCATAGCTGACCGAACTGCGTCCCAAAAAAAACTCCGTCATTGCTTCGTCGCTACGCTCCTCGCAATGACGTGCTAATATGGCTCGAACGCCGTCAGTATCGGACATGGCCCCGTATCGCTCGCCGCGCATTGGTCGGCGAGCCTCGCGAGCACCGCGCGGGTTTCGGTCATTTGCGCAATCTTCGCGTCGAGTGCGTCGATCCGCTGGCGCGCCAGCCGGCGCACGCTGGCGCGGTCGTTGCTTTCCTCGAGCGCGAGCAGGTCCGAAATCTCGTCGAGCGTGAAGCCCGCCGCCTGCGCCGAGCGGATGAAGCGAAGGCGCCGCAGGTCGTCGGCGCCATAGCGCCGGATGCCGCCGCCCCAGCGCTCGCCGCCGCTGCGCACCGGCGTCGCCATCAGGCCGCGCCGCTGGTAATAGCGCACCGTTTCGACCCCGACACCGCCCGCCGAGGCCAGTTTCCCGATCGTGATCTGCATCGCTTGACTCCGTACCATGGTACGGACGGTATAGGAGCCGCATGACGAAACAGGCAATCCTCTATCGCATGGTCATGCCCGACCATATCTGCCCTTACGGGCTGAAAGCGAAGCATCTGCTGAAAAGCCGCGGCTTCGCGGTCGATGATCGCTGGCTGACGACGCGCGCCGAAACTGACGCCTTCAAGGCCGAGCATGGCGTCAGGACGACCCCGCAGACCTTCATCGACGGGGTGCGCATCGGCGGTCACGACGATCTGCGGCGCCATTTCGGGCTGAAGGTCGCCGACCCCGACGCGACCAGCTACACGCCCGTGATCGCGCTGTTCGCGATGACCGCGCTGATGGCGCTTGCGACAAGCTTCGCGGCCTATGGCGACGCCTTCACGCTGCGCGCCGCCGAATGGTTCGTCTCGTTCAGCATGATCGTGCTCGCGCTGCTCAAGCTGCAGGATGTCGACAAGTTCGCAACGATGTTCCTGAACTACGACCTGCTGGCGCGCCGCTGGGTTCCCTATGCCAGCATCTATCCCTTTGCCGAGGGATTGGCCGGGGTGCTGATGACCGCGCATGCCCTGCCCTGGCTGTCGATTCCGGTCGCGCTGTTCATCGGCGGCATCGGCGCGGTGTCGGTGTTCAAGGCGGTCTATATCGACAGGCGATCGATCAAATGCGCCTGCGTCGGCGGCGGCAGCAAGGTGCCGCTGGGCTTCGTCTCGCTGACCGAGAATCTGGGCATGATCGCGATGGCGCTGTGGATGATCGGAACGCTGCCGTGAACGACGCCATCGGACGCCGCGCGCTGATCGCGGGGGGAGCCGCCGCGGCGCTGACCCCGTGGCTGCCGCTGTGGGCGAAGCCGGTTTCGGCAGGCCTCCCGACCGTCTCCGGCCCCGACGTCCGGCTGACGATCGCGCATCAGACGCTGACGATCGACGGACGCGATCATCATGCGATCGGCATCAACGGCACCATCCCCGGGCCGCTGATCCGCCTGACCGAAGGCACGCAGGCGCGCCTTCACGTCACCAACCGGCTCGACGAGGACAGCTCGATCCACTGGCACGGCCTGATCCTGCCCTTTCACATGGACGGGGTGCCGGGGATCAGCTTTCCGGGTATCGCGCCGGGGGCGACCTTCACCTACGAATTCCCCGTGCGGCAGGCCGGCACCTATTGGTATCACAGCCATTCGGGATTGCAGGAGCAGATGGGGCATTACGGCCCGATCGTCATCGATCCCGCCGGCGCCGACCCCGTCGCCTACGACCGCGAGCATGTGATCCTGCTGTCCGATTTCAGCCCGCTGCATCCGCACGCCATCTTCCGGAAGCTCAAGCAGATGGGCGGTTATTTCAACCACCGCAAGCAGACGCTTTCGGGCCTGCTGGCGGGGCGCGACCAGCCGCTGAAGGACCGGATCGCGTGGGGCGCGATGCGGATGGACCCGACCGACATCAGCGACGTCACCGCCGCCGCCTATCGCTATCTGGTCAACGGCCACGGCCCCGCCGACAATTGGACCGGGCTGTTCCGCGCCGGCGAGCGCGTGCGGCTGCGCATCATCAACGCCTCGGCGATGACCACCTTCAACATCTGCATTCCCGGCCTGCCGATGACCGTGGTACAGGCCGACGGATGCAACGTCCGCCCGGTGACGGTCGACGAATTCCAGATCGGGGTCGCCGAGACCTATGACGTGATCGTCACGCCGGGGGACCGCGCCTATACGCTGGTCGGCGAGACATCCGACCGGTCGGGCATGGCGCGCGCGACGCTGGCCCCGCGCGTGGGCATGGCGGCCCCGGTCCCGGCCCTGCGCCCGCGTCCGGTGCTGACCATGAAGGATATGGGAATGGGCGGCATGAACCATGGGGGGGACCATGGCGGCGGTCCGGCCTGCGCCCCCGAACATGCCGCAATGGGGCATTGCACGCCCGATGCGGCCGCCGGTCATGGCGGCGGAATGGATCACGGCATGCGCGACATGACGCTCGCCCCGACGGTCAGGGACACGCCGGCGGTGCAGAGCATCTCGCCGATGCCCGCCGATCGCACCGGCGAGCCGGGGGTGGGCCTCGAAGGAGTCGAGAGGGCGCTGACCTATCGCGATCTGATCGCGCTCGACCGCAATCCCGACACGCGCACGCCGACACGGCAGATGCAGATCCATCTGACCGGCAATATGGAACGCTATATGTGGGCGTTCGACGGGGTGAAGATGAACGAGGTCAAGGCCCCGATCCCCTTCACGCAGGGCGAGCGGGTGCGCGTGACGCTGGTCAACGACACGATGATGACGCATCCGATCCATCTGCACGGCCATTTCTTCGAGCTTGTCACCGGCAAGGGCGACCATGCGCCGCGCAAGCATACGGTCAACGTGCAGCCCGGCGGCAAGCTGAGCTTCGACCTTACCGCCGATGCCTATGGCGACTGGGCCTTTCACTGCCACCTGCTGTATCACATGCACGCCGGGATGATGCAGGTGGTGACGGTGCGCCCGGCGGGAGACGCGGCATGAGCCTGCTCGCGATCCTGCTGATGGCGGCGCAGCACCCGGCCGCCGCCGCGCCCGCCTGCACGCCCGACCATGCGGCGATGGGGCATTGCACGATGGCGCCACCGCCCGAAAAGCCGGCGCCGGAAAAGCCTGCGACCGCCTGCTCCGCCGAGCATGCGGCGATGGGGCATTGCACGATGGACCCGGCACCTCCGCGCCACGAACCGAACGCACCCGGCTGCACGGCTGAGCATGCCGCCATGGGGCACTGCACACTGGAAACGCCGCCGCCGGTACCGGCGAACCCCGCCGCCCCCTGCCCGCCCGAGCACGCCGCGATGGGTCATTGCCGGCCAGCCGAAGCCGCGCCGCCTTCCCCCATGATCCCCGACCAACCGGTGGGCGATGCGCCCGCACCTTCCGCGCCGCGCGTCGATGCCGCCGACCGGCTGTTCGGCGCCGAGGCGATGGCCGGACCCCGCGCGCGCCTCTATGCCGAGCATGGCGGCGGCCGCTTTTCGCGCATCATGGTCAACCTCGCCGAATGGCGGGCGCGCAAGGGCCGCGATGGCTACGCCTGGGAAGCCGAGGGGTGGTTCGGCGGCGACATCGATCGGCTGGTAGTCAAGAGCGAGGGCGAAGGCGATTTCGGCGGTGCGGTCGAGGGAGCCGAGGTCCAGGCGCTGTGGAGCCGCGCCATCGGCCCCTATTTCAACCTGCAGGCGGGCGTCCGGCAGGACTTCGGCCCCGGCCCTTCGCCGACGCATGCCGTGATCGGCTTCGAAGGCCTCGCCCCCTATTGGTTCGAGATCGAGGGCGCGCTGTTCCTGTCGGACAAGGGCGACGCGGCCGCGCGGCTGGAGGCGAGCTACGACCAGCGCATCACCCAGCGGCTGATCGCGCAGCCGATGGCCGAAATCGAGCTGGCCTTTCAGGACGTGCCCGAGCGCGCCGTCGGCGGCGGCCTGTCGGGCGTCGAACTGGGCCTGCGCCTGCGCTATGAGGTCGCGCGCGAGTTCGCGCCCTATGTCGGCGTCGCCTGGGAACGCAAGCTCGGCCGCACCGCGCGGATCGCACGCGCCGCCGGTGAAAAGGCCTCGCATCCCGCGTTCGTCGCGGGGGTGCACCTCTGGTTCTGAGAGCGGCCGGGCATCAGGCACGCCTGTCATTGAAGTCGCATCGGGCTCGGCTATCTGGCACTATCCGATTCGTCCTTCCTGTCCGCGGAGCCTGCCATGCTGAACCGCCGCCATTTCCTTGCCACCGCCACGCTTGCCGGGCTGTCGGCCCCCGCAATCCTACGCGCCGAGGCCGGCTTCTTCCGCGATTTTCCGTTCAGCCTCGGCGTCGCGGCGGGCGATCCGGCGAGCGACGGCTTCGTCATCTGGACCCGCCTCGCGCCCGAGCCGATGGCGCCGCACGGCGGCATGCCGCTCGTCCCGGTGCCGGTCGAATGGGAGGTGGCGAGCGACGGCGGCTTTCGCGACGTCGTCGCGAAGGGTACCGAACTGGCGCGCCCCGAGCTGGGTCACAGCGTCCATGTCGAGATCGCGGGCCTGCAGCCGGACCGCCCCTATTATTACCGCTTCGTCGCGGGTGGCGAGCGCAGCCTGCGCGGGCGCGCCCGCACCCTTCCCGCCCCCGGCGCGCGCGCCGACGCGCTGAAATTCGGGGTCTGCGGCTGCCAGCATTATGAATCGGGCTTCTACGGCGCCTATCGCCACCTCGCGCGCGAGGACCTGGCCTTCGTCTATCATTATGGCGACTTCATCTACGAATATCAGCAGGACTATCTCTACGACAGCGGCCTGCCGATCCGCCCGGTGCGCCGATATGCGCTGCGCGGACTGCAGGATCTGGGCGATTTCCGTATCGCCTATACGCAGACCTTGCTCGACATCGACATGCAGGCGGCGCGATCGGCGCATGGCTTCATCTCGAGCTTCGACGACCACGAGATCCGCAACGACTGGGTATCGACCTTCGACGACTGGAAGCTGGGGCTCGACGGCAACGACCCCGACGCGCCGCCGCCCGAGGTGTTCATGCTGCGCAAGCAGGCGGCGATGCAGGCGTGGTACGAGCATATGCCGGTGCGCCGGGCTCTGCTGCCGCGTGGCGGCATGGTCGCGGCGCATCGTGAGCTGCGCTATGGCGACCTGATGGCGATGCAGGTGCTCGATACGCGCCAGTATCGCGACAACCAGCCGTGCGGCGACGGCTTCAAGCCTGCCTGTCCCGACGTCTATGCGAAGGATGCGCAGGTGCTCGGCAAGGCGCAGGAGGAATGGCTCGCGCGCAACCTCGCCAGGGGCGGCGCGACGTGGAACACGATCGCGCAGCAGGTGACGATGATGTCGCTCGACCGCCGCCGCCGGCCCGACGAGCCCGAGAAGATCATCAACATCGACAGCTGGGCGGGCTATGAAGCGCCGCGCGAGCGCATCCTGTCGCGCTTTGCGGGATTGAAGAACTGCGTCGTGCTGACGGGCGACGAGCACCAGAATTTCTGCGGCGACCTGGTGCTGAAGGACAAGCTGGTCGCCGCCGAGTTCGTCGGCACCTCGATCTCCAGCGGCGGCGACGGCAGCGACAAGCGCGCCGGGACCGACGAATGGCTGGCACGCAACCCCGAACTGAAATTCGCCAACGACCAGCGCGGCTATCTGGTCTGCGAGGTCGGCCGCGAGGCGTGGCAGACGCATTTCATGGTCGTCGACAAGGTGACGACGCCGGTGAACACGCTGTCGAAACGCGCGACCGGCGTGGTCGAGAACGGTCGGGCCGGGATCACCATGTCGGCTTAGAGCGACGTGCCTGAAATCTGACACACCCTCACAGCCGTTCGGGCTGAGCTTGTCGAAGCATCGTTCTACTTCTTCTTGCGGCGCCTGGCAGAAAGAACGGCCCTTCGACAAGCTCAGGGCAAACGGTGCATATTTAAGGCACGGATGCTCTAAAGGCCAAATCCGCTTCCCTTTTCCGTTCGTGTCGAGCGAAGTCGAGACACGAACGGGAAAGAGGCTGCTGCGATCCTATTGATCCGGGTCCTTGTACTGGAACGGGTCATAGGGGGCCGGCTGCGACGGGACCGGGAAGCGCGGCAGCACCTTGTCGCTGTTCGCCGATGCCAGCAGCATCCCCGCCATCACCACCGACGCCTGGCGCAGGTCGTCAGCCTTCAGATGATCGAAGGTATCGGCGCTGCTGTGGTGCGTGCGCGAGCCGTAATCGAGCGGGTCCTGGATGAACTGGAAGCCCGGCACGCCGACCGATTGCATATAGACATGGTCGGTGCCGCCGGTGGGCGCCGCGACGACCTTTCCGGCGCCCATGCTGGCGAAGGGCGCGAGCCACGCCTGGAGCAGCGGAACCGCGGCGACATTGCCCTCGGCATAGAGGCCGCGCAGCTTGCCCGAGCCATTGTCCATGTTGAAATAGGCCTTGAGGTCGCCGTAGCCGGGCCGCGGCGTCACCGGATAGCGGTTCGGCCACCCGTAATAGAGCGCATTGCCGTCCTCGCCCTCGGTCGGGCCGGGACGCGTCGCCAGATGCTTGTCGACATAGGCGAGGCTGCCGAGCAGCCCCTGCTCCTCGCCCGTCCACAGCACGAAGCGGATCGTCCGCTTCGGCCGGACGCCCAACGTCTTGAGGATGCGCGCCGCCTCCATCACCACCGCGCTGCCCGCGGCATTGTCGGTCGCGCCGTCGCCCGCGACCCAACTGTCGAAATGCGCGCCCGCCATCACATAACCGGCCTTCGGGTCGCTGCCCGGGATGTCGGCGATGATGTTGTACGCCTTCGTGTCGCTGTCATCGAAGCGGATGTTGCTGTCGATCGAAAGCTGCGGCGCCGGGCCCGACTTGGCGAGGCGCGCGAGGCGGCGATAATCCTCCGCCGCCAGTTCGACACCGGGCAGCGACAGCGTGTGGCCGACGCGGTAGTTATAGCCCTCGCCATGCACCAGCTTGCCGTCGCGGTACGACTGCCGAACCCAGGCGACCGCCCCTTCGGCCTTGAGGAAAGCGTCGAGCTTTTCGGCAAAGCTGACGCGTTCGAGGCGCTTGTTGATCGCGTCGGGATCATATTTCGGCTGGCGAAAGGCGTCGAGCTTCTCGAAATCCTCACCGCCAAGGCGCCGGAAGGGGGCTTTTTCGGGCTCGTCGCCGGTGCCGGGGAGCGTGACGAGCACGATCTTGCCGGCCAGCTTGCCCTTCCATTCGGCGAAATGCTCTTCCTTGCTCATCGGCGCGACGACGATCGGCGCGGTGATCGCGCCGCCGGTCGACGGGGTCCAGGCGATCGGAATCGCCGTCAGCGCGAGCGGCCGCGGCGCCGTCATGCGCACGTCGACCGACAGGATTTCCCAGCCGCGGCCGAACTCGAACCCCTCGCGGCGGACATTGGCGAGACCCCAGCCGGCGAAACGGTCGATCGCCCATTGCTCGGCGCGGCGCATCGCGGGCGAATTGGTGAGGCGCGGACCCAGCCCGTCGGTCATCTCCTGCGCGATGCGCATCACCTGGCTGTGGTTGAAGCCCTGGTCGATGATCGCGTTGGTGTCGGCGTCGTCCGCCTTCTGTCCTGCCGCAGGCACCGCGACGAGCGCCGCCCCCGCCCCTGTCACCGCCAGGGCCATGGCGATCCAAGTCCTTCTCATGATCGGAAATTCCCCTTCGTTGCCGTTGCAACCGGATGCACCATGCGCGCGGTGCAAATCAAGGCGCAATCAGCCCGGCCGGTCGGCGACGACAAGCCCCTTGCCTCGCCCGCGCCTTTCCGCGCATAGGCGCGCCATGCTTTATTACGAGGATATAGAGGTCGGGAAAATCCAGCGCTTCGGCAGCAAGCTGGTGACGCGCGAGGAAGTCGTCGATTTCGCGAGCCGATACGACCCACAGCCTTTTCACCTCGACGACGAGGCGGCGGCGCAGACCTATTTCGGCCGTCTGTCGGCGAGCGGCTGGCACACCGGCGCGATGGCGATGCGGATGATGGTCGATCACATGAAGGCACATGAACAGGCCGGGCTCGGCTCTCCCGGCATCGACGAACTGCGCTGGTTGAAGCCCGTCTATCCCGGCGACACGCTGCGCTGCGAGATGGAGGTGGTCGAAAAGCGCCGCTCCGCGAAGCGGCCCGACATGGGGATCCTGTCCTCGAAGCTCACGGTGCTCAACCAGCATGACGAGCCGGTGATGACGATGCGCTCCGCAGGTCTGATCCGCGTCCGGGACGCGGCAGGCAACGGACAAGCGTAAACCCCGCTCTATTTGCGTGACCGTCGAAATCGACCGGGAACGCGTCGGCGAAGCGACGCGATCGTCGGCGGCACGTCCTGAAAAAACATGTCAGATCACCCATTTGGGGTATGACACCCACAACAAATGCAGCGATGGAGCCCTCAACCCTCTGCGACCCGAGGGTGACGGTCACAGATCGTCGAGGGGCGGGAAGCCGGCGGCTTTCCGCCCCTTTCATTCGGCGGCGCTATCGTCCCGCCCCTATTTCCGGCCGAACAGTTTTTCGACGTCGTCCATCGCCAGTTTCACCCAGGTCGGACGACCGTGATTGCACTGGCCCGAATGCGGCGTCACCTCCATCTGCCGGAGCAGCGCGTTCATCTCCGCGACCGCCAGCGTCCGGCCGGCGCGGACCGAGCCGTGGCAGGCCATCGTCGCCGCGACCAGCTCCAGCTTTTCCGAAAGGCCGAGCGCGGCGTCATAGCCCGCGAGATCGTCGGCAATATCGGTGACGAGCTTGCGGCAGTCGATCGTCCCCAGCATCGCGGGGGTCGCGCGCACCATCACCGCCGCGGGACCGAAGCGTTCGAGTTCGACCCCCAGCGCCGCAAGCTGCGGCGACGCCGCTTCGAGCCGGTCGCAGGCGGGTTCGTCGAGTTCGACCACTTCGGGCAGCAGCAGGCCCTGCGACGCGACGCCCTGTCCCGCCATACCGCGGCGCAGCGTCTCGAGCACCAGCCGCTCGTGTGCGGCATGCTGATCGACGATGACCAGCCCATCCTCGGCCTCTGCGACGATATAGGTTTTCGCGATCTGCCCGCGCGCGATTCCGAGCGGGTGCGCCCCGGCCGCGGGCGGCGGCGCCTCGGCGACCTCGGCGCGGCCCGCGATGGGTGCAGCGGGGCCCGCGAAGGGCGTCACCCGGTCATAGACGCGCGCGACATCCTCGGCCGGCGGCGGGACATCGGCGCCGAACAGATGCACGGCGGGCTCGGTGCGATGGCCGAACAGGAAACCCGTCGCCGATTCGGGTCCAGATGCGACCGGTTCCTGCCGCCACGCGGCGAGCGCCGCCTCGGCCGGGCGCTGGACGCTGCGGAAGCCATGCTCGTCGAGCGCGCGCCGCAGGCCGCCGACGATCATCCCGCGCACCAGTTGCGGGTCGCGGAAACGCACCTCGGTCTTGGCGGGGTGGACGTTGACGTCGACCTCGCCCGTCGGCAGGTCGAGGAACAAGGCAACGACCGGATGGCGGTCGCGCGCGAGCAGGTCGGCATAGGCGCCGCGCAGCGCCCCGACGAGCAGCCGGTCCTTCACCGGCCGGCCGTTGACGAACAGATATTGATGATCGGCGATGCCGCGATTGTAGGTCGGCAGGCTGATGACGCCGCCCAGATGCACCTCGCCGCGATCGAGATCGACGCCGATGCTGTTGTCCGCCAGCTCGCGGCTGGTCAGTGCCGCGACGCGCGCAAGCCGGTCCTGCCCGCCCTGCACGTCGAGTACCCGCCGCCCATCGTGCTCGACCGTGAAGCCGATGTCGGGCCGCGCCATCGCGAGCCTTTTCACCCCGTCGAGGCAGCTCGCATATTCGCTGCGCGCGCTGCGCAGGAACTTGCGCCGCGCCGGGACGCGGGCGAACAGGTCTTCGACCACGACGCGCGTGCCCGTCGCCAGCGCCGCGGGCCCCTCGCCCGCCAGCGCGCCATTGTCGACCACCCGCCGCCAGCCGTCGCCGCCCGCAACGCGGCTTTCGAGCGTCATGCGGGCGACGCTGGCGATCGAAGGCAGCGCCTCGCCGCGAAAGCCGAGCGTCGTGACATCCTCGATCGCGTCGCCCGGCAGCTTCGACGTCGCGTGGCGTTCGAGCGCCAGCGCCATCTCCGCCGGGGTCATTCCGCAGCCGTCGTCCTCGACCTCCAGCCGCGCGATCCCGCCCTCGGCGATTCGCACCGAAATGCGGGTCGCGCCCGAGTCGATGGCGTTTTCAACCAGTTCTTTCAGCGCCGCAGCCGGTCTTTCGACCACTTCACCGGCCGCGATCCGATTTACGAGCTTTTCCGGCAGGCGGCGTATTGACATGACCGCTCTCCTAGCGCAGTCGGACGCAAATCGCGACCCATCCGCACAGTCCTATCGCTCCATCCAGCCAGCCCTCCTTTGGTCGAGCCGGAATCTCCCTCTGATATGGTCTTGGCTGCGGGCGGACAAGCGGCGAGAATGGCGACAGGGGCGCCCCCGTCCGGGGGAGCGGCTTCGATGGCAGGAACAGTATAGATGTCCTTCTTTTCCCGGTTTCTGAAATTCAATTCCCAAGACATGGCGATCGACCTCGGCACGGCGAACACCGTCGTCTATGTGCGCGGAAAGGGCATCGTTCTCAACGAACCCTCGGTCGTCGCGGTCGAGACGCTGAACGGCATCAAGCGGGTGAAGGCGGTCGGCGACGACGCCAAGCTGATGATGGGCAAGACACCCGACACGATCGAGGCGATTCGCCCGCTGCGCGACGGCGTGATCGCCGACATCGACGTCGCCGAGCAGATGATCAAGCATTTCATCACCAAGGTCCACGGCGGCAAGCCCAACGCCTTTCGCAGCCCCGAAATCGTGATCTGCGTGCCGTCGGGCTCGACGAGCGTCGAGCGCCGCGCGATCCGCGACGCCGCATCGAACGCGGGGGCCAGCCAGGTGTGGCTGATCGAGGAACCGATGGCGGCCGCCATCGGCGCCGACATGCCCGTCACCGAACCGATCGGGTCGATGGTGGTCGACATCGGCGGCGGCACGACCGAGGTCGCGGTGCTGTCGCTGCGTGGCCTCGCCTACACCACCTCGGTCCGCGCCGGGGGCGACAAGATGGACGAGGCGATCGTCTCCTATGTCCGCCGCCACCACAATCTGCTGATCGGCGAATCGACCGCCGAGCGGATCAAGAAGGATTTCGGCATCGCGCGCATTCCGTCGGACGGCGTCGGGCTGACGATCCACATCAAGGGCCGCGACCTCGTCAACGGGGTGCCCAAGGAAATCTCCATCAACCAGGCGCAGATCGCCGAGGCGCTGTCCGAACCGATCGGCACGATCGTCGAGGGCGTGCGCATCGCGCTGGAAAATACCGCGCCCGAACTCGCGGCCGACATCGTCGACCAGGGTATCGTGCTGACGGGCGGCGGTGCGCTGATCGCCGAACTCGACGAACTGCTGCGCGACGCGACCGGCCTGCCGGTGACGGTCGCCGAGGATCCGCTGACCTGCGTCGCGATCGGCACCGGCCGCGCGATGGAGGACCCCGCCTTCCGCGGCGTTCTGCAGCAAGCCTGATCGAACGGTAGAGGTTCCCCCATGGTCCGCCCGGCACATCGACGTCCGGGGCAATCCCGAAAGGCCCAGTACGGCCTGTTCGCGGCCTATGTCATTGCGGTGACGGGGGCGGTGGCGGGCCTGTTGCTCGCGGTCCTGTCGGTGGTCGATCCCGTCGGCTTCGCCACGCTTCGCGTGGCGAGCCATGAGGTCGCCGCGCCCATCGCGCGCGTCACCCGCTCGGTCACGGGGTCGATATCCGGCATCGACGACGCGGTCTCCGCCTATGTCGGCGCGGGATCGCAGAATCGGCGGCTGCGCAAGGAACTGGCGGAGACGCGGCGCAAGCTGGTCGCGACGTCTTCGCTCGAAGAGGAGAACCGCCAGCTCAAAGCGTTGCTCCAGTTGCAGCAGACCGACAAGGCGGCGCTCGCGCACGGCTATCTGCTCACCTCGACCTCGACCAGCAGCCGGCGCCTCGCGCTGCTCAGCATCGGCCGCAACGTCGGGGTGGCGGCGGGGCAGCCGGTGCGCGGCGCCGACGGGCTGATCGGGCGCGTGCTCACCGCCGGACCGTCGGTGTCGCAGGTGCTGCTGCTGACCGACGTCGACAATGTCGTGCCCGTCCGCCGCGCGCGCGACGGCCTGCCCGCGCTCGCCAACGGGCGCGGCAACGGCGATCTCGACATCCGCACGCTCAACATCGCGAACAACCCGTTCAAGCCGGGCGACATCCTCGTCACCTCGGGCACCGGCGGCCTCTATCCGCCCAACATCCCGGTCGCGATCGTGGTACGCCGACAGGACGACGGCGCGCTCGCGCGGCCGCTCGCCGACCCGGCGAAGGTCGATGCGGTCGCAGTGTTGCGGCCCTATACCCCCGACAATCTGGAAGCGCGGGCGGCGCCCGCGGCGCCCCCCGCCGGAACGCCATGAACCGCGCCGGACCGCGCCTTGGCGAGCCGGCGTCGCTCTGGCGGATGCGGATCGTGCCGATCGCGAGCGTGATGCTCGCCTCGGCGCTGCCGCTGATGCTGCCGCTCGTCGCCAGCTCGCCCGTGCTTCCCCCGATGGGGCTGCTCTTCTTCCTGTGCTGGCAATTGCTGCGCACCGAGATGTGGCCGGTGTGGATCGGCCTGCCGCTCGGCCTGTGGGACGACCTGTTCAGCGGCGCGCCGATCGGTACCGCGATCGGCCTGTGGACGCTCGCAAGCATCGCGATCCATTATTTCTCGCAACGCATCTATTGGCGCGGCTTCTTTCACGACTGGGGCATCGCCGCGCTGCTCGCCGCCGCGGTCCAGGCGGCGGCGGCGCTGATCGCGCACCCGCACGCGCCGGCGGGGCACCTGCTGGGCCTCGTCGTGCCGCAGATCATCGTCTCGGCGCTGCTCGTGCCGCTGTTCCTGCGCCTGACCGGCGCGTTTGACAATTTCCGCCTGAAACGCCGATAACTCCCCATGCGCCGCAAAAATCCGCGTCAGACGATGCCGATCACCGAAGCCTGGAGGGGAATGACCTTCACGCGGCGCACGCTGCTGGTCGGCGGCGGGCAGATGGCCGTCGGCGCCGCGCTCGCGACGCGCATGGCCTATATCTCGGTCATCGACAACGACCGCTATGTCCTCGAATCGGAAAGCAATCGCGTCAACCTGACGCTCGTCCCGCCGCGCCGTGGCTGGATCGTCGACCGCCACGGCAAGGCGCTCGCCAACAACCGCGTCAGCCTGCGCATCGACATCATCCCCGACCGGCTGCACAACAAGGATCTGGTGCTCGGCCAGCTTCGCACTTTGCTGCGCCTCGACGGCGACGCGATGGACCGGATCGAGCGCGACCTGAAGGCCGCGTCGGGCTTTCAGCCGGTCGCAGTGGCGGAGGACGTCACCGAGCAGGACTACAGCGCGGTGCTCGTCCGCCTGCCCGACCTGTCGGGCATCGCCCCCGCACGCGGCTTTGCCCGCAACTATCCGACCGGCGCGGCGGTCGGCCATCTGATCGGCTATGTCGGCGCGCCGAATGCCGAGGAATATGAAAAGGCGAAGAACCCGCTCTACATCACGCCAGGGTTCAAGATCGGCAAGGACGGGCTGGAGAAATATTTCGAGGACGTGCTGAAGGGCAAGCCCGGCGCGCGGCGCGTCGAGGTGACGGCGCGCGGCAAGGTCGTCCGCGACCTCAGCACCCAGCCCGACGTGCAGGGCAAGACGGTCCACCTGACGATCGACGCCGACCTGCAGGAATATGTCGCGCGGCGGATGGGGCGCGAATCGGGGGCGGCGATCGTCATCGACTGCCTGAACGGCGACATCCTCTCCTTCGTGTCGATGCCCAGTTTCGACCCGAACAGCTTTTCGGACGGGATCAGCAATTCGGAATATGCCTGGCTGCGCGCCGACGACCACCAGCCGCTGATCAACAAGGCGACGCGCGGCCTCTATCCGCCGGGATCGACGCTGAAGCCGATGGCCGCGATCGCGGCGATGGAGCATGGCGTCGACCCGGGCGAGAAGCACACGTGCATCGGCGGCTACCGGCTCGGCAGCCGCTTCTTCCGCTGCCTCGGCCGGCACGGCACGATCGACATGCCGACCGCGATCGAAAAGAGCTGCAACAGCTATTTCTACTGGCTCGGCCACCGGCTCGGCTACGACGCGATCGCGCCGACCGCGCGCCTGCTGGGGCTGGGCGAGGAATATCAGCTCGCGGGCAGCGCGCAGCGATACGGCACCGTTCCCGACAGCGAATGGAAGATGCGCAAATATCACCGTGAATGGAGCGCGTCGGATTCGCTCAACGCGGTGATCGGCCAGGGCTATGTACTCGCCAACCCGCTCCAGCTCGCGGTGATGGCGGCGCGCATCGCGTCGGGCCGCGCGCTCTATCCGCGCCTGATCAACCGCCAGTTCGAGAACAAGCCGCTGCCCTTTGCCGAAGAGCATCTGGCGGTCGCGCGCGAAGGCATGAACCGCGTCGTCAACGGTCCCGGCACCGCGGTGCGCAGCCGTCTGCCGCTCGACGGCATCGCGATGGCTGGCAAGACCGGCACCGCGCAGGTGCGGGGGCTCGCCTCAGGCGGCAACGGCAAGGGCGGGACGTGGAAATATCGCGACCACGGGCTGTTCGTCTGCTTCGCCCCGGTCGACAATCCGCGCTATGCCGCGTCGGTGGTGATCGAGCACGGCATGGGCGGATCGCGCGCCGCGGCGCCGGTGGCGAAGGACATCTTCACCTTCCTCTACGACCGCGAAAAGGCGATGGCGGCGCTCGAAGGCTTCGAGGCCGGCTGGGGCGGCACGATCACCGAGCGCATGAACCGCGACTATGCGGCGTGGAAAGCGGGCGCATCGAGCGACCCCGAACCGGGAGCGCCGCGATGATCCCGGTTCCGCCAGCGATCCAGCGCATTCCGTGGAAGCTCATCGCCCTGCTGTCCGCGATCACCGGTTTCGGGCTGCTCGTCCTCTATTCGGCGGCGGGCGGCAACGCATCGCCCTGGGCGTTGCAGCAGGGCACCCGCTTCGCCATCTTCCTGACGATGGCGCTGGCCATCGGGCGCATTCCG
This sequence comes from Sphingopyxis sp. 550B, assembly GCF_057401805.1. Taxonomy (NCBI): domain Bacteria; kingdom Pseudomonadati; phylum Pseudomonadota; class Alphaproteobacteria; order Sphingomonadales; family Sphingopyxidaceae; genus Sphingopyxis; species Sphingopyxis sp. 550B. Next base: position 3,554,844 of record NZ_CM171610.1, read on the forward strand.
CTCCGCTTCTTCGAGGATTTCTCCTACCTCGGCTATCTGGGGGTCGCGGTGCTGCTGGTCGCGGTCGAACTGCTCGGCTTCGTCGGCGGCGGCAGCCAGCGCTGGCTCAACCTGGGTTTCATGAACCTTCAGCCGTCCGAGCTGATGAAGGTCGCGATCGTCCTCGCGCTCGCGCGCTTCTATACCCAGTTGCCGCCCGGCGAGACGCGAAGCTGGACCGCGCTGTGGCCCGCGCTGGTGATGATCGGCATCCCCGCCGCGCTGGTGATGCTGCAGCCCGACCTCGGCACCGCGCTCGCCATCTGCGCGAGCGGCGCGATCGTGATGTTCGTCGCCGGCCTGCCGCTCTGGTGGTTCGGCAGCGCCGTGATCGCTGGCGCCGCCGCCCTGCCCATCCTCTTTTCCATGCTGCACGACTATCAGCAAAAACGGGTGCTGATCTTCCTCGACCCCGAAAGCGATCCGCTGGGCGCCGGCTATCACATCAGCCAGTCGAAGATCGCGATCGGATCGGGCGGGATCAGCGGCAAGGGATTCCTCAACGGGTCGCAGAGCCATCTCGACTATCTGCCCGAAGGCCATACCGACTTCATCTTCGCGACGATGGCGGAGGAATGGGGGCTGATCGGCGGGCTGGCGCTGATGTTCGGTTTCTTCCTGCTGCTGCGCTGGTCGACGCGCGTCGCGATGAATGCGCGCACCCGCTTCGGACAACTGGTCGCGACCGGGCTGACCATGACGATCTTCTTCTACATCGCGATCAACCTGATGATGGTGATGGGCCTCGCGCCGGTCGTCGGCATCCCGCTGCCGCTCTTTTCCTATGGCGGGTCGTCGATGCTGACGATCATGACCTGCGTCGGCATCGTCCTGGCGATCGAGAACGACAGCCGCACCGGCGTGCGCCGCTTTCACTGACATTCCGACTTGGACCATGATGACATCAGACGGCCCCGTCATTGCGAGCGGCGAAGCCGCGCGGCAATCCAGAGTCGCGTAAACCGCCCTGGATTGCTTCGCTCCGCTCGCAATGACGAAGGGGGTCAATCCATGGCAGCGGTGTCAGCAGGCCGCCAGCCCCGCTTTCATATCCTCGATCAGGTCGTGCTCGGCCTCGATACCGACCGACACGCGCAGCAGGCCTTCGCCGATCCCGGCCACGCGCCGCGCATCGTCGCCCATGTCGGCGTGCGTCATCGTCGCGGGATGGACGATCAGGCTTTCGACGCCGCCGAGCGATTCGGCGAAGGTGAAGACGCGCAGCGCCGCGACCAGCCGCTTCGCCGCCGCAGCGCCGCCCGCCAGATCGAAGCTGAGCATCGCGCCGAACCCCTGCTGCTGGCGCGCCGCGAGCGCATGGTCGGGATGCGTTTCCAGCCCCGGATAATGGACCGCGGAGACCGCCGGATGGTCGCTCAGCATCCGGGCGATCGCCATCGCGTTCGCCTGTTGCTGGCGCATGCGCGGGAATAGCGTGCGCAGGCCGCGTAGCGTCAGCCATGCGTCGAAGGGCGACCCGCCGCATCCGACGATATTCGCCCATTGCGACAGGCTGGCGGCCTGTTCGGCGTCGGCGGCGACAATCGCGCCGCCGATCACGTCCGAATGGCCGTTCAGATATTTGGTGGTCGAGTGAATGACATAATCGGCGCCGAGCGCGAGCGGCCGCTGGAGCGCCGGCGACAGGAAGGTGTTGTCGACCGCGACCGCCGCCCCCGCCGCCTTCGCCCGCGCCGCCAGCGCGGCGATGTCGACGACGCGAAGCAACGGGTTGCTCGGGGTTTCGATGAGCATCAGCGCGGGCGCGCCCGACAGCGCCGCCGCCACCGCATCCCCGTCGCGCTGGTCGACGAGCCGCAGCGACACTTGCCCAAGCTGCTCGCGCGCCTTGAGGAGGCGCATCGTCCCGCCATAGCAATCGTGCGGAGCGATCACGACGGCGCCGGCGGGCAGCCGCGACACGATCAGGTCGAGCGCCGCCATCCCGCTCGCCGTCAGGATCGCGCCCGCGCCGCCTTCGAGCTTTGCCAGCGCGGTCGCCAGCAGGTCGCGGGTCGGATTGGCAGCGCGGCCGTAATCATAGGCGCGCGGCTGCTCGAACCCCGCAAACTCGTAAGTGCTCGACAAATAGAGCGGCGGCGCGATCGCTCCGAACGCCGCGTCGCTTGCGACGCCGTGCGCGGCCGCGATCGTCTCTGGCCGCAAGCCCTCTGCCCGCTCGGTCATTCCCATATCCTTCCGTGTGGCCGCATCGCGATGAAGCGCTTCCTATTCCCCGTGCTCCGGCGGGCGCACCCGGTCCAGAAAGGCCGCAGCGCTGTCGATATTCACCACATGGCTGTCGGCCATGCGGCGCAGGTCGGCGTGGAGCGCATCGTCGCGCACCCGCCGCGTCAGGTCGGCGAGCTTGCGCACCACCCACGCCTGACCGCGATTGAGGAAGGCGAGCCGCTCGACAGGGTCCGCGATCGCCATCGCCTTGCCGTGAAAGGCACCGCACCGGCGCGACGGCGTGCCGCCGAGCCGCCGGATCTGGCGCGAGAGCATCGCGCACCAGCGGGCTTCGTCGGCGCGAACGACGCGCATCATCGCGGCATGTTCGGGCCCGGTGGCGTCGCCGACGCTCGCCAGCGCGACGCGTGCGCCGGCGCGTTCGGCCTCGAGCAATTCGTTGAGTGCCGCCAGTATCTCGTCGCGCGACGCATAGCCCATATAGACGTCGTCGGCTTCGGCGCCGTAGCAGACGGGCGAGGCGCGTTCGTCGCTCATGCCGCCGCCGCCGCGTGCAGGCCGCGCCGCGCGCGCTCGATCACCCCCGCATCGGCGGTCGCCGAATGGACGGCATAGGCGGAATAGGAAAATTCGGGGCTGTTGGGCACCCGCGCGAGCCGCCCCTGCTCGATATGCGACTGGATGAAACCTTCGCGGAAATAACCGCTGCCGCCCGTCGCGAGGATATAATCGAGCGCGAGCGGCCCATAGTCGATCGACACGACCGCATTGGGCTGGTCGGGAAAGGCGGCCTGATAACCGGCGGCGAAGTCGGGGCCCCAGTCGATGCGTACATGATCGTCGGCCGCGAGCGGGCGGTCGACCGGCGCGGTGCGGACGAGCACCAGTTTCTCCTCGAACAGCAGTTCGGCAACGACGCCGGGCAGGCGCGGCGCGGCATAGAGCACGGCGATGTCGAGCGACCCGTCCTGCACGCGGTCGAGCAGCCGGTCGGAGGCATCGATCGAGGTGCTGACGGCGATGTCGGGGCATTCGCGACGCATCCAGATCAGCCAATGGCGCAGAAGCGGGCTCCACAGGCTGAGTTCCGCGCCGATCGTCACCACCGTATGCCGTCCGGGCGGCAGCGCCACCGCCTGCTGCGCGCGGTCCCACACCTGAACCATCGTCGTCGCGAAGCGCAGGAACTGCTCGCCCGCCGGGGTCAGGCGCGCGCCCGCCTTGTTGCGGACGAACAAGGGCCGGCCAAGCTGCGCTTCCAGCCCCCGGATCCGCGCGCTGACGGCTGTTTGCGTCAGGCCGAGATCGGCGGCCGCACCGACGAAGCTGCCGGTTTTCACGATTTCCAGAAAGGTGCGGGCGACGCCGACATCCATCAACAATTTTTCTTTCAATCGCAAATTGCATCTATTTATCTGCTGCTTTCTATAAGACGGGCGATGGCGTGACAAGACGCCGCCGCGGCGAAACCGCTCTTCGTCAATCTCGCCCCGTCAAAAAGGAACGGCGCGCGCAACCATGGCCCTGCCCCGTCGTTTCGCTCTCGCGGGCGGGCCGACGATGGAGGCCGATGTGACCGACAGGACCGATACCGACGCCACCCATATTCGCGCCGCGACCCATATTGTCGCCGCGACGTGACGCGCGATGGGCGCATCACCACATCCCGAAATGGAGGTTCGCAAGACGGAACTGGCGGCGGCTCTCGCTGGCAGCGATCTCCGCATCGCGACCGCGGAAAGCTGTACCGGCGGCCAGCTCGCCGCGCTGCTGGCGAGCGATCCCGGCCTGGGCCCGCATCTCGATCGCGGCTTCGTCGTCTATTCGGCGCAGTCCAAGACCGAGATGCTGGGGATTTCGCCCGCCGACGTCGCCCGCTGCGAAGCCGTCAATGCCGAGGTTGCCGAAGGACTGGCGACCGGCGCGCTCGAACGCAGCGCCGCCGACATCGCGATCGCGGTGACCGGCTTTTGCGGACCGCAGCAGAAGGATGAGGAAGTGGGTCTCGTCTATCTCGCCTGCGCGAGCAGCCGGACCGGGCTGGCGCAACAGACATGCCATTTCGGCGACCTGGGGCGCGAACGCGTGCTGGACCATGCGGTGATGGCGGCGCTGGCGCTGGTGACAAGCACGGCGCGCGCCTGCCGGACCGAAGCCGCGCTGCCGCGATAATGAGGCGCAGCCTCGAAGGGAGACGGCATGCTGCAATTTCTGGGACGCCTGCTGGCCGGCGATCGCACCCACCCGCCGCTGGTCCGATATCTGAGCAGGGCGGAGGCCGAGCCCGAATGGCGCGAGGGGCGGCTCATGGCGCTCGACCCGCAGGGCGCCGCGTTCGAAACGCGGATCGACGGACGGCCGGTCGTCGAATGCCTCCCCTGGGGTTCGATTGCCGCAATCCACGTTCCGTTCTCCGCGCCGCGTCACGGCGAGACCGTGCAAGACACGCGTCGCCCCGATAATCCGACGAGACGTGGGGATCGGCGCAACCTTGTGTCCGATCCGCCGTTGCCTCCGTGGAAGAGGAACGACACATGATACGGACATCTGTCAAAATGATCGGCGCTCTCGCCGTGGGAGCGCTTTTCTGGTTCGCCCGGCGGCCCAAGGCGGCCGAACCCGTCAAGAGCGACGAGCATTCGGCCGCCTTCTGCGATAACGAGACCGACCCCGAGAATTTCGACCAGACCCGCTCCGCCGGTCCCGAGGGCATGCGCGATAAAACGCGCCGCGATTGGAACAAGGTCGATCAGGCGGTCGACGAATCCTTTCCGGCAAGCGACCCGCCCGCCTACTGATCGGCCGCCTTCGCTCGCGCCCGGCGGCGGTCACTCGGCGCCGGTGTGCGCATGCGGCGCGGCGACCGCTTTCGATTCGGGCGATTCGCGCTGGCGCAGGAAGATCGAGAGCACGACGAGGACGGCGGTCGACAGGAACTCGCTCTGCCAGTTCTGGAAGGATTCGAACCAGAGCTGCGGGTCGCCGAGATAGGCGATCGTCGACAGCGCGGCCTCTCCATGCTCCGCCGCCTCCTGCGCCGCGGCCTTTGCGCTCTGGGTCCAGTGCATGAGGAAGGACAGCAGGAAGAGGATGAAGAGGACGATCCCGAGCGACCGCGCATAGAGCGCGCGCGCCAGCCGGCCCTTGCGCAGGATCGCGGGGGCGCCCGGCTTCATCGCCTGCACGGCCAGATCGGCATCGCGCGGCAGGCTGTCGGGGTCCTTCGATTCCGCGGAGCCGCGCTGGATCAATATGGCGGTCAGCACGACATAGGCCGACATCTGGAGGAACTCGCTCTCCCAATTCTCGAAGACCGACGAGAGGAATTCGGGACTGATCGTATAGGACAGAAGCGACGGAGCGACCGCGCCATGGCGGGCGGCATCCTCGATCGCGACGTGCCAGCCGGCAAGCCACTGGCCGAGGATGCTCGCGGCGAACAGCAGCAGCAGGACGAGGGTCAGGCTATTGTCTTTCAGCAGGCGCATCTTCGCTCTCCACGTCGGTTCGCTTCGCCGCTCGTCGCGGGATCAATAGCGCTGCAACAGGCGCTCGACCGAGGGAACCGCGGTGCGGTTCCTGCTGTCGCCAGCCTCTATGTCCTTTTCCAGCGCGCGCCGGATCTCCTCGATCTGCGCGTCGGTCAGATGTTCGATCCCGACGAACTGCTCGCGCGCCTTTTCGAGCGATCGCAATATCTCGTCGAGCTTGGCCTGCATCGCGGCGCCGTCGCGATTCTGGCTGTTCTGGATCAGGAAGACGGCAAGGAAAGTCAGCACCGTCGTCGCGGTGTTCACGATCAGTTGCCAGGTGTCCGAATAGTGGAGCACGGGGCCGCTTGCGGCCCATATCACGACCAGCGCCATGGCGGTCATGAACGTCTGCGGCTGCCCCATGATATGGGCGCATCGCGAGGCGATCTTCGTGAATACCGCATCGACCGACATTGTCTGCTCTCCGTTGCCAAGCCGCCCCCGCCTTCAACGCCCATGCGCGTCGCAGGTTGCGGGTACGGCCGAGGCCCGGAGTCAGAAGGGAAAGAAGAAACGGATCGAGGCGATCGCGACCACGAAGGTGATGAGGTTGAGCGGCAGGCCGATGCGCACGAAATCGAGATAGCGATAGCCGCCCATCTGATAGACGATGACGTTGGTCTGATAGCCGAAGGGCGTCGCGAAGGCGGCGCTCGCGGCCATCATCACGGCGACGAGGAACGGCCGCGGGCTGACCGAAAGGCTTTCGGCGAGCGCAACGGACACCGGCGTCACGAGCACCGCCACCGTCGCGTTGGACAACAGTTCGGTGAGCACCATCGTCACCAGATAGAGGATGATCAACGCCGCCAGCGGACTCAGTCCGTGGACGCCTGAGATCAGCCGCTCGGAGGCCGCGGCGGCGAGCCCGCTCTTCTCCATCGCGATCCCGATCACTACCATACCGGCGATCAGGATCAATATCTCGGGCTTCAGGCCGCTATAGGCCTCGTCGGCGCTGATCACGCGCAGCAGGATCAGCAGCACTGCGCCCGCGAATGCCGTCGCCGCGATCGGCGCGACGCCGGCGGTCGCCAGCGCCACCGCCGCCACGAAGATCGCGAGCGAGATCGCGGCCTTGAGCGGGCGGAACGGCCGTTCCTTCGCGAACAGCGAGGCGTCGCCGACCTGGGCGTTGGCGATATGCGCCTGGTCGATTTCAGGCGCGTCGCCCGCGCGCTCGTCCGCCTCGTGCTTGCCGCCGAGCAGCCGGCCGCTGAACAGGAAAAGATAGAGGCCGCCGATCAGCGCCATCGGCAGGCCGACGGGCGTGATCTCGAAGATGCCGAAGCGTGCCTGCCCGGCCAGGCTTGCCATGTCGTCGACCAGCAGGTTGGTCGACGTCCCGATCAACGTGCAGCAGCCCGTCAGGATGGTGATGTACGACAGCGGGATCAGGAAGCGCTTGGGCGACAGGCGCAGCGTCGTCGCGACGTCGCGGATGACCGGCGCGCCGAGCACGACGATCGGGGTCGAATTGAGGAAGCAGGACACGCTGCCGATCATCGACAGCAACAGCCACAGCCCCGTCGCCCCCATCCGCCGGCACAGCGCGACGGCTCCCGCGATCGCCCGGTCGAGCAGCCCCGAGAGTTCGAGCGCGTAGGCGATGACGAACAGCGATGCGAGCGCGATGATCGCCGGGCTTGCAAAGGCCCCCTGCACGTCGACCGGCCGCACGACGCCGGTCATCAGCAGGACGGCCGCGCCGGTCAGGGCCACCACGTCGGCGCGCACCTTGTCCCAGATGAGGGCCGCAACCACCGCCGCGAGGACGAGCAGGGTCAGAACTTGGTCCACCGACATCGCCCCTGCGTCAATCGCCAGCGCCCCCCTGTCAATCGCTTCGTGAAAAAATATCCATTTGGGTCTGGAGGATGAGCGAGGATTTGCTATCCAAGTCCGATGCAGGAACCCAGCGTCAGAACGAGCCGGCTCGCCATCGCCGCCGGGTTCGCCGCCATCATCGCGATCGGCGGCAGCGGATTCTTCCTCGGCCGGGTCACCGCACCGGCCCCCAAGGCGCCGGCACCGGTCGCGCCCGCCCCCACGCCGGCGCCGAAGCCGGTCGTGAAGACGCTCGAACGCGGCGACCTGCTCGCGCTGGCGCAGCAGGCGGCGGACGCCTTCGCCTCCGGCCAGTCGGCTCCGAAGGCGGTCACCGACGCCGCCGGCCGCGCCTTCGACCTCACCCTGCCCTTCGGCTGCGGCGGTCCGGCCGATGCCGACAGCGGCGTGCCGATGCGCTGGAGCTACGACGAGGGCGAACAGATATTGCGCATCTCGGTCCGGTCCGAGACGTGGAAGGGCGGCGACTGGGGATCGTCCGGCCCGGCGGATGCCGAGGTTGCCGAAGGATTCTGGATCAGCCGTCCGTGGATGAGCAGCCCGGACTGCCCGCTACGCGGCGATCGGGCGATGGCGCGCGGCGTCGAGCCCGTGACGCTGCCCGGCCAGACGCTCGCCATCGCGCAGTTCGCGGGCAACGAAGCGGACCGCGACCTTCACCGCGGCGGCCGGCCCTACGAGATCGTCCAGCGCGTGCCGAAGGAGCGTTTCGACGGTTCGCGCGGGTTCCGGCTGCTGGTGTCGGGGCGCATCGCGAACCCCGGCGCTTCCGCGCCGATCCGGTGCGTACAGCCTGCCGGGACCGAACAGCGCCCGATCTGCGCGATCGACGTTCGCATCGAATCGGTCCGCATCGCCAATCCGGTCAGCGGCGAAACGCTGGCGACCTGGTCGACCGGCCGCGTCGGCCAATAGGGCGACTGCCCGCGATGCCCGCGTGACCGGGCGCATTCGCCCAAAGCATCGTGCGTTGAATCCGATCTGCCCCCTTCGAGAGGTTTCGATTCAGAACGCCGAGTGTCGAATATTCCCGTTCGTGTCGAGCGGGGGGAAGTGACTCAGATTATGGCCTTCGGGGATTCGGGTTTCGGCACTGTTTCTCCCTTTCGTCACCCTGAACTTGTTTCAGGGTCCATGGTCTGCCCTCGAATGAAAGGCGGCGCAAAAGGGAAGGTCCGGCCATGGATGCTGAAACAAGTTCAGCATGACGAACGGATGAGGCAGCGCGCCGAACGCCGAATCCCCACAGACCGTTGAGCGTCGTGCGTTGCATCTGCATCATTCTTTCTGCCGTTCGTGCTGAGCTTGTCGAAGCACCGCCCTTCTTCTGCGTCCTCGAAAGAAAGGACCGCCCTCTTCGACTGCCTTGCAGGCGCTCAGGACAGGCTTCGACAAGCTCAGGGCAAACGGTTCACAAGGCACGGTACTCTACGCACGTCGCTTCAGCGAGCTTTCTTAGACCCCGCCAACGCGCGCGATCGTCGCCATGCGGACGAGGTCGGACAGGGTCTTCGCCTGCATCTTCATCATCGCATTCGCCCGATAGACCTCGACCGTCCGCGCGCTGATTCCCAGATCGAAGGCGATGGCCTTGTTCGCCTGTCCCTCGACAAGGCGATCCATGATCTGGCGCTCGCGCGTCGACAGCGTCGCGATCCGGCCGGCGATCGCATTCCGCTCGGCCCGCGCGTCGGCGTCGGCCGCCCGGTCGCTGATCGCCCGGCGGATCGCCGACAGGATGACCTCGTCGTCGAACGGCTTTTCGATGAAATCGACTGCTCCCGCCTTCATCGCCTGGATCGCCAGCGGAACATCGGCATGGCCGGTGACCACGATCACGGCGGGGGCGCCGCCGCGCGCGTGCAGCGCCTCCAGCAACTCGATGCCGGTGGTTCCGGGCATGCGGACGTCGGTGACCACGCACGCACCGTCGAGCGGCGGCGACGCCTTCAGGAAGGCATCGGCCGATGCGAAGCCGCGAACGCGCAGGCCCGCGCAATCGAGCAGGAATTCGAGCGAGCCGCGAACGCCGTCGTCATCGTCGATCACATAGACGATCGGTTCACTCGCCATCTTCCAGTTCCTTCCTGTCCACCATCTGCAACGTGAAGCTGAAACGCGCGCCGCCGCCGGAGGCTTCCTCGGCCCAGATCTTGCCGCCATGCGCCTCGACGATCGTGCGCGAAATGGAGAGGCCCACCCCCATCCCGGTGCGCTTGCTGGTGATGAAGGGCTGGAACAGCCGCGCCGCGATGTCGGGGGCGATACCCGGCCCATTGTCGGTCACGCCGACGCGCGCCATGTCGCCCTCGCGGTCGATCCGCACCTCCAGCTCGCGCGGTGTCCGCCCCGATTCCGCGAGCGCATCGACGGCATTGCGCACCAGGTTGAGCACCACCTGCTGGATCTGCACCTTGTCGGCGAGCACGAGTTCGACTGCGGGATCGAAGACGAAGCGGACGCGAATATCATGTTCGCGCGCACCCACCAGCGCGAGCGCGCTCGCTTCCTCGACCAGCTTGGGCAGGCTTTCGACCGTCCGCTCGGTCTCGCCGCGCGCCACGAATTCGCGCAGGCGCCGGATGATGTCGCCGGCGCGTAAAGCTTCGGTCGCCGCCCGCTCGACCGCTTCGGCCACCCGCTCGCGCGGCACCTCCTCGCGCCCGAGCAGCATGCGGCTGCCCTTGAGGTAGTTCGCGATCGCCGAAAGCGGCTGGTTGATCTCGTGCGCGATCGCCGACGCCATCTCGCCGAGGCTGGTGAGCCGCGAGACGTGGACGAGTTCGCCCTGAAGCTCCTGCAGCCGCGCCTCGGCCTTCTGGCGCTCGGTCAGGTCGCGGATGAAGCCGGTGAAATGCCGCTCGCCGCCCGCCCGGATTTCGCCGACCGACAGCTCGATCGGAAAGGTCGCGCCGTCGCGCCGCTGGCCGACGACGACCCGGCCCTTGCCGATGATGCGCTTCTCGCCCGTCCGGTAATAGCGCTCCAGATAGCCGTCGTGCGCGCTGCGATAGGGTTCGGGCATCAGCATGCGGACGTTGCGCCCGATCGCCTCGCCGGCCGGCCAGCCGAACATCCGCTCGGCCGCCGGACTGAAATCGCGGATCTGGCCCGCCTCGTCGATCACGACGATGGCGTCGGGAACCGTTTCGAGGACCGACCGCAGATGCGCCTCGCGGTTGGCGAGCCCCGCCGCGGCGGCCTCGGTTTCGATCCGCGCGCGCTGGAACCATTCGCCGCCGGTCGCGATCGCGAGCGAGATCGCGACGAAGGCGCCCGCCGCGATCAGGCTGCCGCCTTCGACCGGCCCCGCCTGCGCATCGCACCACAGCCCCGCCGCCGCCCCCGCGAGCGCGGCGAGAGCGCCGGCGCGAAGCCCCGACAGCGCACCCGCGACGACGACGCCGGGAACGAAGAAGATGAAGGTCGCGCGCGGCCCCAGCACATCGGCGAACATCAGACGCACCCCGACGCCGCCGGCGAGGAAGAACAGCGCGACCGCGAATCCCGCCGCGGCCGAAAGGCGCGGAAGGAAACGGCTCGTGAAGCGCGCCCGCTGCGCCTCCGGGAAATCCCCTAGGGGATGCACGCTAGGGGCATCATCCGAATGTTCGCGATCCGACACAGCCCCTAAATCGGCCTCCATCGACGGCATCGCAACCCCCGCGCCGTCCCGTGGAGATATTCCAATGTCCGTACCTTTCATCGATCTTGGCGTTCATCACAAGCCGCAGGGCTTCTCTGACCGGATCGCCTATGGCTTCACCAAGGCGCTCCGCTGGTGCGCCGACACCTTCTTCGCCGAGCGCTACGGCCACCGCGCGGTCGTGCTCGAAACGGTCGCCGCGGTGCCCGGCATGGTCGGCGCGACGATCAACCACCTCGCTTGCCTCCGCCGCATGTGCGACGACAAGGGCTGGATCAAGACGCTGATGGACGAGGCCGAGAATGAACGCATGCACCTGATGACGTTCATCGAAATCTCCAAGCCGACGCTGTTCGAGCGGGCGGTGATCATCGGTGTCCAGTGGGTGTTCTACCTCTGCTTCTTCGCGCTCTATCTCGTCAGTTCGAAGACGGCGCATCGCGTGGTCGGCTATTTCGAGGAAGAGGCGGTGATCAGCTATACGCACTACCTGGCCGAGATCGACGAGGGGCGCAGTCCCAACGTCCCGGCGCCCGCGATCGCCAAGCAATATTGGGGCCTGCCCGACGACGCGACGCTTCGCGACGTGGTGCTGGTCGTGCGCGCCGACGAAGCCCACCACCGCGACGTGAACCACGGCTTCGCCAGCGAGCTTGCGGGCCTCCCCGTCGGCCGGATCGCCGAATGCCCACCGCATGTGACGCTCGAACCGAACTGGAAGAAGGCGGCCTGACACACGTCGCCATCGTGCCGGGAGCAGGGCCCACCCTGCTCCCGTTGCCGAAATCCGGCAGAGCGGACAGGTGGCCGACATGATGGAAGATGCGTCGGACCGTCGATTTTACGGCCCGATATCGTTGCCGGAGGCGCGCAATCTGAAGCCCTGCCTTTCGGGAAAGCCGAGCGCCGCGGCGACGGCGTCGTTCCAGCCATAGGGGTCGGCGCGGACGACCGGCTCGCCCGCATCGTCGAACAGCACGGTCTGGTAATAGAGCCTTACCGGTATCGCGCGCGGCAGGTCGACGAAGCTTTCCTTCCCCGTCGCGCGCGCCTTCTGCCATTCGTCGAGGATACCCTCGTCGCGCGCCAGCATCTGCGCGAAGCCGAGCGCGTCCTCGACCCGGACGCAGCCGTGGCTGCGCTGTCGCTGCACCTCGTCGAACAGCGATTTGGCGGGGGTGTCGTGCAGATAGATCGAATGCTCGTTCTTCATGTCGAACTTGACCAGCCCCAGCGCATTCTGCGGCCCCGGCTGTTGCACGATCCAGCCGTCCTTCCACGCCATGTTGTTGCGGCGAAGATAGGCCGATCCCTTCTTCGCGATCTCCCCGTTCTGGATCGAGCGCGGCACCGTCCAGGTCGGATTGGCGACGAGCCGGTAGATCGGCGATCCGAGCTGGGGCGTTTCCTTCCCCGGTTTTCCCACGACCACCTTGCGCGTATCGGCCAGCTTTCCATCGCGCCAATAGGCCAGCCGCCCCGCGGCGATATTGACGTCGATGCGCGTCGCGGGCGGCGTCCGTTCGAGCCAGCGCATGCGTTCCATCGCGACCGCGAGCGCGCGGGCCCGGTCGGCATCGGACAGGTTGAGGATTTCGAGCGCCTCGCCGCCGATCACCCCGTCGGGCTCGATGCCGTAATCGATCTGCATATGCTGCACGGCACGGACCATCGCCGGCGTGTATCGGGTCCCCTGCCCCTCTGCGCGGTCGAGATAGCCGGACGCGACCAGCTGCGCCGCGATGGCCGGGACGCGGGGATCGGTCGCACCGGGTTTCAGCGGCTTGGTATCGGGGATGGCGGCCGCCTTGTCCCCTGACCCGCGTAGCGCGAGATAGGCTTTCGAAAGCTGGCGATACTGATCATTTTGGGGCGCAAGACTGTCGATCCAATCGTCCAGCTTCCCATCGGACAGCGCCCCGGCCAGACCGGGCCGCAGATCGGCTTCGGGACGGGGGATCGTATAGATATCCTGCAATTTGGCGGGATCGGTCGCACCGCGCGCGACCGCCGCGGCGTAGCGGAGCGCGCTTTCGGTCAGCGCCTTTTCGCCCTCGGCGCTTCCCACCTGCCCCTCGACCGCAAAGCGCATATGGTCGAGACCGTGCGCCGCGCGCCGTTCGATGGCTTTGCGCAACTGCCCGACCGCTGCCTCGTTCCAGCGGATGGTGGTCGCCGCCGCGTTCGATTGCGCATCGCCGTTCGCCGAAGGATTGCCGCATCCAGTCAGCGTGAGCGCCAGCAGCGAGCCGGCCAACATCAATTTCCGCACGAATATCTCCTTGCAATGGAAGGAGATAACGCGAGGCGCTTAGGCAGCGTTCCCGCGAGATGCAAAAGCGGTGGTCGTTTCAGGCCTTTGCGGCGTAGAGAAGCCGCCCTTCGCCCAGAAAGCCGAAGACGCGATCCAGTTCATGTTCGCCGACCGCGAAACAGCCCTGGCTGCGCCCCAGCTTCCCGTGCGCGGCAAGGATGTCGGCGTTCGCATACCATGCCGAATGGATCACGATCGCGCGCCCCCGGGCATTGTCGTTCGTCGGATCGAGTCCGGCAAGCCGCTGCGACCGCCCATGCTTTCCGACATAATAGTCGCCGGTCAGAAAGGCCCCTTCGCTCGACGCGTTGGACCCGAAATCATTCGAGAAGCGCTGCAGGAAACCCGTATGCCCAGGATCCGAGCCCGCGCCGTGAGCAACGAGCAGGCTCGACCGTTCTCCCTTGATGACGTCGAGAAAATGCAGACGCGCTTCCGATGACGGCGCGGAGAAGTCGACGATCGCGATGCGGTCGCGATGGACGACCGCCCCGGCGTGACGATCCAGCGCGGCAAGGGCTTTGCGCAGCAAGGTCGGATCGAACGACGCGGGGGCCACGGATGCGGACGCCGACGGCGGCACCGTTCCGACACTCCGGGCATGGGGAGCAAGCGGCGCGGTAACGGCCGCGGACCGGCCGAGCAAGGCGGCGGCGGCCGTCGCCGTTCCCGACAGCATGAGCGCGCGTCTGTCGATCGGAAAGGAACGATCGGTCATGCGCATGATGTAGGAACGAGGAGCGGTTTTTGAAGATTCGGTCGCGACCCGCGGAGGACGGGCCCGCTCTTCCGGTCGTACAAAGGCGGCGTTTCGGCGCGCAACCGGGGCCGTCGCGCGCATCGGTGGTTCCATGAGGAACCGTTGAAATCCGCGGCGCGTTCGAACGCCATGACCGGACGATATCGGATATGTGCGGGTCCGCTCGCTTCGCTGACGCTGGCGCTCGCGGCGTGCGGCGGACCGGCCGATCGACAAGCCGGCGCCCCCGAGCCGGCCGAAACGCCGCGCCCCGCAACCGATAGTGTCGCGCGCGCCGCACCTTTGCCTTCGACGCCTGCCGCGACCGGCGAGCCGCGGTCCTGCGCCGTGGAGATCGGCAGGCAGGCGGCCGATCGCCGCACACAGCTCTGCCGCACCCTGTCGCCGGCGACCCATCCGCCCTGCAACGTCGCCAACAGCTGCGCGATGATCGACGACGAGATCGCCCGAAGCTGCGCGCTGCTGAACCGGGCGGGATCGCCGCCCGCCGATTGCCGGCCCGACCCCCGAAGCGACGAGGCCGCCGCCGATGTCGTCAAGCGCTATTATGCGGCCCTCGACGCCCGGGACTATGCCACCGCCTGGCTGCAATGGGGTCGGGACGGCCCGCCGAACCAGACCCTCGAAAAATTCAGGCAGAGTTTCGCCCACACCCGGTCGACGCACGTCACGATCGGTTCGGCGGGTGAGGCCGAAGGCGCCGCTGGGTCGCTTTATCTGACCGTCCCCGTCACGGTCGAGGCCACGCTCGATTCCGGTGCGCTACAGCGGTTTCGCGGACACTATATCGTGCGCCGCGTCAACGACGTGGACGGGGCAACCGCCGACCAGCTTCGCTGGCATATCGATTCCGCGCATCTCCAGCCGCTGCCGCCCCGCTAGAGATCCATGCGATCAGGCGGGTGCGGCGATCCAGCGGTCGACCTGCGCTTCGAGCACCGGCAGCGGCACAGAGCCCCGGCCGAGCACGATTTCGTGGAACATGCGCTGGTCGTATCGCGCGCCCAGTGCCGTCCGCGCCCGATCGCGAAGGGCCAGGATGCGCTGCATGCCGACCTTGTACGAGGTCGCCTGCCCCGGGCTCACGAAATAGCGGCGGATTTCGGAACGGATCTTGGCCGCGGGCTGCGGCGAATTGGCGGTGTAATAGGCCAGCGCCTGTGCCTCGCTCCACCCCTTGGCGTGAATGCCGGTATCGACCACCAGCCGGATCGCGCGCCATATCTCGCGGCCCAGCCGACCGAAATCGCTGTAGGGATCGGTATAGAATCCCATCTCCTTGGCCAGCCGCTCGACATAGAGCGCCCAGCCCTCGCCATAGGCGCCATAGAAATAATTCTTCCGGAATTCGGGGGTGCCGGTCATCTCCTGCGCGAGCGCGATCTGCATGTGATGGCCGGGCAGGCCTTCGTGATAGACGGTGCCTTCGATTTCATAGATCGGCGTCGCGCGCGTGTCGGCGAGGTGGACATAGAAGATGCCGGGCCGCGACCCGTCGAGCGCCGCCGGCGAATAATGCGCCGCGCCGCCCGGTTCCTCGCGAAACGCCTCGACGCGCTTGACGATCAGGTCGGCCTTGGGCAGCCGCCCGAACTGTTCAGGAAGCCGCACGCGCATGCCGTCGAGATAGGCTTCCGCCATCTTGAGATAAGCGGCGCGGCCGGCATCGTCGTTGGCGACATAGAAACGATCGTCGCTGCGCAGGAAGACGAAGAAATCCTCCAGCTTCCCCTCGAAACCGATCCGGTCCTTCAGCGTCTCCATCTCGGCCCGGATGCGCGCGACCTCGGACAGGCCGAGCGCGTGAATTTCGTCGGCGGTCATGCCGGTCGTCGTCTGCAGCCGCAGCATCGCATCATAATAGGCGGCGCCATCGGGCAGCGCGCCCGCGCCGAGCGGTTCGGCCGCGGCCTTGGCGCGGTCGGCGGCGAGCCAGGCGCGCAGCCGCTCGTAAGCAGGCTGCATAGACCCGGTCATCGCCGCGGCGACCTGCGCGACATAGCGGTCGGCCGCGGCGGCATCGATCTGCCCCGACGCGACCAGGCCCGCCGCCTTCGCCCTCGCGTCGGCGAACAGCGCCGTATCGGGACCATCGCCGAACGGTGCCCCGGTGATGACGCGCCCCACGAGTTCGATCGACTGGTCATAGGCGAATCCGGGCATGCGCACGCCCTTCGCCGCCGCCGCCGTGGCCCGCTCCAGATAGGCGTCGAGCGTCGGACCAAGCGCCGTGACGCGCGCCACATAGGCTTCCATGTCCGCCGGCGTATCGACGCGATGCTGGTTGATCATGAAGTTCGGCAGCCCGGTGTGCGGCCCGTTGCGGTCGAAGATATAATTATGTCCGCGCCATTTCGTCGACGCCTCGGCGCGCTCCAGTTCGAGGACCCACATGTCGTAGGACACCCGCGCGTCTTCGCCGAGCGCCGCGCGATCGAACTGCGTCTTCATCGCGGCGACATTGCCTCGCCGCCACGCGAGCCGCGCCGCCGCCGCCGCATCGCTGGGATCGGTGAACCGGTCCTGCTGCTCCTTGCGGCCGAGCTGGGTGAGCTGTTCGGGGTCGAGTGCGATCTCGGCCTCGAACGCCGCATCGAGAAAGGCCGTAAGCGCCGCGTCGCTCTCCCCTGCCTTGCCCGCCGCCCGCGCCGCCGGCGCCGCGACCAGACCGGCCGCCAGCGCCCATGAGAATTCCCGTCGAGATAGTCGCACCGGACCCCTTTCTCCATTGCCTGTCATCAGCGGTACCGCGATTGACGGTCCGGGGCCAAGTCCAAATTCGGCAACCTACTCTGCTTTCGGGCTCGCATCACCCTCCTAAAAGTTGACAATGTCTCGCGTGAGCCGCCGACCGACATGATCGTTACATAAGAATCTGACGTTCTGGACCCCGGTCTGGATCATCGCCAGTTCGAGCTCGGTTCTCAGCAGGTGCAGCATATGGGCGGCGCCGGCTATTCCTGCGGCGGCGAGGGCGTGGAATTGGGGTCGGCCGACAAGAACCGCTTTCGCTCCGAGCGCCAGTGCCTTGACGATATCGCTTCCCTGACGCACGCCGCCGTCCATCAGGATCGGCAGCGTGCCGCCGGTTGCGGTAACGACGGCGGGGAGCATGACGAACGGGCGGGCCGCGATGCAATCCTGCTGGTGAGCGACGACGGTCCGGGGATTCCGCCGTCCGAGCATCAACATATCTTCCGCCGCCTCACCCGCCTCGACGCCAGCCGCTCGAAGCCGGGGCACGGCCTTGGCCTGAGCCTCGTCGACGCAATCATGCGCGCCCACGGCGGAACAGTATCGATCGAACCAACGACAGTCGGGCTGCGAATTTGCTGCAATTTACCGGCGGTAGACACTCCATTTCGGCATTCTGTTGCCAAGGCTCGCTAACGCCGAGCTTGGCCTTAGCGGTCCGGCCGCTTTTGGGGGATCGACGCAATGAATCGGACATGACGCCGCATTCGGAATCAATGGCTTGGATACAATCTCCGGCGGATCGCTTTGCAAGCAGCGCCTAGCTATTTTTCCAGCCTAGCGATCATTTTGAACGCTTCGGCTAGTGTGACGCCGTGCACGGGAACAATGATTGCGGACGGCGGTTGTCGCAATATGGGAACGCAAATGAAAGGTCGTTTGCCCGCACCCCCCGGAGAGAGAAAATGAGAAGGTTCCTGACTATTTTCGCCCTTAGCGGCTCAATCCTGATCCTGTCTGCCTGCAACACGATCGAAGGTGCAGGCAAAGATATTGAATCCGCTGGAGATTGCGCTGATGGCGTTAAAGGAAACTGCTGAGCCGCAATTGCTCGCATCAGCCTGAGCCAGAAGTCGCCCATGAACGGCAATTACGTCGGCTTTCCGTATCCAGGCACTGAGCGTAAATTGCCTTCCGGCTTCAACCAGGCGCCTTAAGCTCGTGGGATCGGAGTTCGATCGAGATTGACGCGCGTGTCCCAGGATTGTCCCGTGCGGTATGCACGGGCGCGTATCGCACGGTCGCCTTGTGCGTTCGTGCGAGCGCTTCGATGAGACGAGTTCCAAGCCCGGTGCCCCGGGCAATGCCGTCAGACGGCATCCCGGCGCCGTCATCTTCCACCGCCAGTTCGACGGTCGACGCCCCCAATCTGTTGAGCATAATCCGGACCTCCCCGGCTTCGCCCGCCGGATAGGCGTATTTGCACGCGTTGCTGACCCATTCATTGGCGATCATTCCAAGCGCTACCGCCTTGTCGGTCGCGATCTTCAGAGCCTCGGCCGATGTAGACACCCGTCGTTCGCCCGTTCCGTTCGACCAAGTATCGGAAAGATCGGTGGCGAGGCCCGACAGATAGTCGTCCATCGCGACGAATTCGACATCGTTGGTCGTGTAGAGACGCCGATTGACCTGCGCGACGGTAGCGATCCGCTGCTGGGTTTTCTGGAGCGCCTCCCGGGCACCGGGATCGGACAAATTCTTCGATTGGAGCGCAACGAACGACATGACCATCTGGAGGTTGTTCGCGACGCGGTGATTCACTTCCTTGAGGAGTGCTTCGAGCCGCGCGTTGCTTGCGCGAAGTTCCGCCTCGGCTTCCTCGCGCGCACGGCGGAGCTGGGCACGCTCGAGAACCTGTCCGAAACTTGACGCGAGCAGGTCGAAAAAATCCTCGCCGACCGACTTTACGACATAATCATCGGCCCCCGATTTCAGCGCCGCGACCGCGATCCGGCTCTCCTCGGAGCCGGTGACATAGACGACCGGCGGACAAGCCGGGAGCGAACGAAGCGCTTCGAGCGTAGCAAGGCCGTCCTGTCCGGGCATATAATGATCGACGGCAATGAGATCGAAGGCCGTCGCCTTTGCCATATCGACGCCCTCGGCGCCGTTCGCCGCGAGACTGACGTCATAGCCCTTGCGGCCGAGCGCGCGAGATGCGAGCCGGCGCATGCCATCGTCGTCGTCGATGTACAGAATGTGGGACAGAAAAATTCTCAGGCCGGATCGGGATCGGGGACTTGGATCACCGACAGGAAAAGGCCGAGCTGGCGGATGGCATCGGCGAAATTCTCGTAGTTCACCGGCTTGGTGATATAGACGTTGCAACCGAGGTCGTAGCAGCGCTGGATCTCGACCTTGTCGTCGGTCGTCGTGAGCACGACGACCGGTGTGCGCCGTAGCGGACTTCCGTCTGCCTTGAGCTTCGCAAGAATATCGGTTCCGCTCATATCGGGCAGATTGAGGTCAAGCAGCACGAGCGCCGGCCCGTTGCGAACGGGGCCCTCGGCCGCGTCGTACAGAAACTCGAGCGCCGATGTACCGTCGAGGAAATGGTGGATCGTGTTCGAGATGCCCGCACGGCGGATATTCTTCTCGATGAGGCGCGCATGGCCCTCGTCGTCCTCGATCATCACGATATTGACGGGCTGCTGGTCAGTCATCCTCTTCTCCGCTTTGCCACACGAGTGGCAGGATCAGCCGGAAGGTGGACCCCACACCCAATTCGGACTGGATTTCGATATTTCCGCCGAGGCGATAGGCAAGCGCGCGTGCGTGCGCAAGGCCGATCCCCTCGCCCTGCTGATCCTGCACGCCCGATCGGCGGAAGAGGTCGAACACGCGCTCGTGATCGCGCGGCTCGATGCCGCGACCGTTGTCGGTCACCGATACCCAGGCGCGCCCAAGGTCGGTGCCCCCCGTCACGCTTATGGTCCCGGCGCGCCCCGGCTGAAGATATTTGAGCGCATTCTCGACGAGGTTCGACAGTATCTGCTCGACCGCGACACGGTCGTTCACGACTACCGGAAGCTCCTCCACCGTGACCACAGTGCCGGTCTCGTCGATCCGGTGCTGCAAACTCCCGACGATCGCGCGCACGACGCCGCCAAGATCGAGCGTTTCCGGAGCCAGCGTGCGCCGCCCCTGGCGCGAGAGATTGAGGATCGCGTTGATCAGCCGGTCCATCTTCTGGGTCGAGGTGCGAATGAACCCGATCGATTCCGGAAGATCCTCCTCAATCGCGAGACGCGTCGCGGCGTCAGGCGCTTGCCAGCCTTCGGACTCGCCCTTCTCGAGATAGCCCGCGATAGATTTGCGCGCGGTCTCGAGTTCGGCGGTGAAGCCCATGACGTTGACGAGCGGCGACCTGAGGTCATGCGACACGATATAGGCGAAGCGCTGGATTTCGGCATTGGCGCGCTGAAGCTCGCCGGTGCGGGCATCGACCAGTTCCTCAAGCCCTTCGTTGAGACGTCGAAGCTCCATGCGCGAGCTACGCAGGTCCACCAGATTGCGTCGGACGAGAAGCAGGGTCGCCGCCGCAACCACGAGCAGGAGGATGCCTGTCGCGATCAGGGTCGTTGTGAAAAGACGCTGCGTGCGGTGCTGCCGCTCCTCCCGCTCGCGAAGCAGGGCAAACTCGTCGGCAAGCATCGATTCGACAACCGCGCGCGAGGCGCGCACCGCGAGCACCCCGCGGTCGTTCGAGAAGCTGTCGATCAGCGACTGCCGGTCGGCACCGCGCAGTCCGAGCGTCTTGCTATAATGCTCGGCGTAGGCATCAAGGTGCCCGCGCAGCGTCCGGACGCGCATCTGCTGCTCGGGGTTGTCGCTGATCAGTTTCTCAAGCGTAGCCAGTTGCGCCCGCGAATTAGCCTCCGCTTCCTCGATGATCATCGCGAACTGGGCATTTTGTGTGAGGATGAGACCGCGGCGCGCGGTTTCCATTCGCTCGGTGGCGCTCGCGAAGGCGCCGAGGCCGGCTTCGACGGCCAGCGTGTGTGCGACCATCCGCGCGTCGGTTTCATTCTGGCGCTGGACGTAAAAGGCGGTCGCAGCCGCGACGAGCAACGCCGCGAAGCCGACCGACAGGAGAAGGATGATGAGGCGGCTCGCGCGCGTGTCGCGCCCAAGCGCCGATAATCTGGCCGATTCCATCTGGCTGCCCCTCGGCCCGATCCTTTGCGGCCTGATCGATGTCTTAAAATCCACCTTTAGGCAAGCAAGGGCATCAAGCTCCTTAACATAGGTTATGTGCCGCTCACGCAATTCGCGAGGCGATGAAACCAGCGCGGAAAACAGGCGTTGGCTTGGCAAAGAAACCATCAAGGAACTGCCCGATGCCGAAGAAGCCCCGCCCCTCGCCCGCAACCGACAATAGCCTTGCCGCGCACCCGCCCGGAAGCGGCCAGATGGCGCTCAAGGTCGACAAGGGGAATGCGGGTGAGCTCCACCAGCATATCGCCGCCGACGACGAGCGCGATGGCCGCGCGCACCTCACGGACAATTTCGGTCACCGCATTGCCGACAACCAGAACAGCCTCAGGGCGGGCGAACGCGGCCCGACCTTGCTCGAGGATTTTGTCCTCCGCGAGAAAATCTTCCACTTCGACCATGAGCGCATTCCCGAGCGTATCGTGCATGCGCGCGGCTCGGGCGCGCACGGCGTCTTTGAATGCACGCACGCAATCCCCGAGCTCACCAAGGCCGACATCTTTCAAGAGGTCGGCAAGACCTGCCCGGTCTTCGTGCGCTTCTCGACCGTGGCCGGCGGCGCCGGCTCGGTCGACACGCCGCGCGATGTGCGCGGCTTTGCAGTGAAGCTCTACACCGAGGCGGGGAACTGGGACCTCGTCGGCAATAATATCCCGGTCTTCTTCATCCAGGATGCGATGAAATTCCCCGATCTCGTCCACAGCGTGAAGATGGAAGCCGACCGGGGTTATCCGCAAGCGGCGAGCGCCCACGACACTTTCTGGGATTTCATCTCCCTGATGCCCGAGAGCTTCCACATGATCATGTGGGCGATGTCCGACCGAGCGATCCCGCGGAGCTTCCGCACGATCGAGGGCTTCGGCGTCCACACCTTCCGCTTCGTCAATGCGAAGGGCCAATCAAAGTTCGTGAAGTTCCACTGGAAGCCGGTGCTCGGATTGCAGTCGACGGCGTGGGACGAGGCGGTCAAGATCGCAGGCGCCGACCCCGACTATCTGCGCCGCGATCTTTACGAGGCCATCGATGCCGGCGACTTCCCGCAATGGAATCTTGGCATCCAGGTCTTCGACGAGGCTTTTGCCGCCAAGCAGCCTTATGATGTGCTCGATGCGACCAAGCTCATCCCCGAAGAAGATGTCCCGGTCGAAATCGTCGGGCGGATGACGCTCAACCGCAATCCCGACAATTTCTTCGCCGAAACCGAGCAGGTCGCCTATCTTCCCTCGAACATCGTCCCCGGCATCGATTTCAGTAACGACCCGCTGCTGCAGGGCCGCCTCTTCTCCTATCTCGATACCCAGAAGTCGCGGCTCGGTACGACCAACTTCCACCAGATCCCGATCAACGCGCCGAAATGCCCGTTCCACAATTTCCAGCGCGACGGGATGATGCAGACGCTCGTTCCGAAGGGTCGCGCGAATTACGAGCCGAACAGCCTCGCCGAAGCCGGCGAGGATGCCGGGCCGCGCGCTTGCCCGGAGACGGGCTTCACCACCTTCCCGGCCAACGGCGAGCGCAACGACCCGACCGAGAAGCTGCGCGTCCGCGCAGCCCTTTTCGCCGATCATTTCAGCCAGGCGCGGCTCTTCTACCGCTCGCAGACCGGGAATGAGCAGGCGCATATCGCCTCGGCGCTGGTATTCGAACTCTCGAAGGTCACGCTCGATCATGTTCGCGCGCGCGTCGTCGGGCAGCTCCGCAATATCGACGACGATCTCGCGAAGCGTGTCGCCAACGGACTCGCGATCGATCTGCCTGCCAGGATCAAGCCGGCAAAGACGCCCATCGACATGGCGCCTTCCGACGCGCTCTCGATCCAGAAGGACGCACGGCCCGACATCAGGGGGCGCAAGGTCGCGATCCTGTTCGCGGAGGGCTCCGACGCTTCTGCCATCGACAAGCTCAAGAAACAGATCGAGAAAGCGGGCGGAAGCGCCTTCCTCGTCGCTCCTAAGGTCGGCGGCATTCCGGTCTCGACCGGATTGCTCAAGGCCGATGGTCAGCTGGCGGGATCGCCATCGGTGCTGTTCGACGCCGTCGCCTCGGTGCTCACCGCAGCCGCCGCCGAAAAGCTGACGCGTGAAGGCGCCGCCGTCCAATGGTTCATGGACGCCTATGGCCATTGCAAGACCATCGCGCACGACGAAGCGAGCCAGGTTCTGCTCGACAAGGCCGGGGTCGAGCCTGACGAAGGTATCGTCGCGCTTGCCGATTTCATCAAGGTCGGGACGCAGCGCCACTGGGACCGCGAGCCGAAAGTGCGCGATCTCGCCTAGCGGCCCATAGCGGGACATGAAGACCGAAAAACGCCCCGCGCTCGGCGCAACACCGAGCGATTCCGTGCGTTTCAATCTCGTATCAACGGGATAGTCAGATGACGCGTTTTCTCCTTCTCATGACCTCCGCACTTTCGATCGCCGCGGCCACGCTTGCTCTTCAGTCGTGTGGCGCGGAAAGCGTCGAGGCTGCGTCCTCCGTTCGTCCGGCCAACAGTCTAGTGGTCCTGCCCGACGGGTCGACCATGGCCGCGGCGACAGGTTCGCTGTCCCGGCGCGTCTCCGAATGGCTGGCAAACCGCGAGGGCGGCAGCGCGGACTTTCAGTTCACCGGATTTCACGAGACGCAGCCCACACTCACCAGCAAGGGCCTCGGCCGCGCCGCCGATCTCGCGACGATCCTGCGCGCTGCGCCCACCGCGACGATCGAACTCGCAGGCGACGAGGCGCAGGCAACCACGCTCGCGCGCCTCCTCGAAGATCGCGGGATCGCCAACGAGAGGATGAGGGTAATTCCCGCCGCAGGTCTCGGCACCGTGACCATGACGATTCATCGCGGCACGACTGCGCCGCTGATGACTGCCCGGAGATAGGTCTCATTGACCAGCGTCGGGAATCAAGCCGGCGAGCCATTCCGCACAAAGAGTATTCGCAGTCTTATGGCGGTTGGAGCATCTGGAGTGAAAGGTTCCGGCCGCAGGGTTCCAGCCCCGATAAAATTCACGAACGTCATAACCTATGTTAAGTCCATGAAATTAGAGGAACAATCTGGAATATCCAAGCGTCTCTCCCATGCCCACCCCCGGGCAGATCATCATCAGGAGAGGCCATCATGGCGCAGAATAATCAACAGGGCGGCAACCAGCCGAATCCGAACCCCGGCCAGGACCGTCAGCAGGAACAGCAGGATCCGGCCCGCCGCCAGCAGGGCGACGATCGCGACGCCGACAAGAGCGGCAATCAGGGTGGCCGCGACGACGAGAATCGTCAGAACCGCTGATCCCTGGCACAACAACAGGCGGGCGCGCTGGTCGCGCTCTCCGGGCCGGGTCGTCGCTCCCGCGCGACCCGGCTTTTGCCGTGACGGGTCGGCCCGACCATGCTTCTCCTGCCCTCACTGTGCTCAAGACGGCGATCCAATCGAGGACGAGACGATTGCCGATAGAGGACCGACAATTCTTCCGAGACCATCATGAAAAGCGATGACGGCAGGTCGGCAAGCGATGAGCGCGACCTCAGGACGGGGCGCACCATCTGGCAGGAGCACCGCCGCCGCCCGGTTCCCGCCCTTCCCCTCCCGTCCCGCTCGCGCTGTGACGTCGCGGTGATCGGCGCGGGTATATCGGGCGCGCTGATTGCCGAGGCCCTGACCGAGGCGGGGCTCGACGTGATGATCCTCGACCGCCGCGGCATTGCGGAGGGATCGACCCCGGCTTCCACCGCGCTACTCCAATATGAACTCGACACGCCGCTCTCGCAGATGGCGGAGCGCATCGGCTGGGAGCGGGCGATGCGCATCTGGCGGCGCTCCTACCTGGCCGTCGAGGCCCTTCGCGCGCGCACCGAGCGGCTCGGACTCAAGGTCGGTGCTGCAACGCGCCCCTCGCTCTATCTCGACGGCGACCGCCTCGATCCTGCGCAGCTGGCGGCCGAGGCCGACGCAAGGCGCAGGGCCGGATTCGAGGTCGAACTCATCGGACCCGCCGAGACCGAGCGGCGCTACGGGATCAAGCGGCGCCATGCGATCGTCGGCTTCGGCAACTACTGCGCCGACCCGCGCGCGATGGCAGCAGCCTATCTGGGGGTCGCCGCGAAGCGCGGTGCACGGATCCATCCGCATAGCGAGATCGTGCGCGTCGACGCGGCGCAAAAGGGCGTGACGCTCGAGAGTGATCGGGGCGCACATGTGCAGGCTCGGCATGCCGTCTTTGCGACCGGATATGAGATGATGAAGGGCGTACCGAGGCTCGGCAACCATATCATGTCGACCTGGGTAATCGCGACGCGGCCACAACCCGAAGCCCTCTGGCGGGACGGTGCGATGATCTGGGAGGCGTCCGATCCCTATCTCTATATCCGGACAACGCCGGAGGGCGCGGTGATCTGCGGCGGGGAGGATGAGGAAATCGCGAGCGCCGGCGAACGCGACGCCAGGCTTGCGGCCAAGACGAAAATCCTGACGCGCAAGCTCGCGGCCTTGCTTCCCGCGATCGATCCCGCGCCCGCCTTCGCCTGGGCAGGCAGCTTCGGCAATAGCCCGCTCGGGACACCGACCGTCGGGCGCGTGCCGCGGATGCCGAACTGCTATTCGGCGATGGGATATGGCGGCAATGGCATCACCTTCTCGATGATGGCCGCTCAGATATTGCGCTCGGAAATTTGCGGTGCGCGCGATCCCGACAGCGACCTTTTCGGATTCCGTCGGATATTCTGAACGGGCGGCGCGCAGGCACGCAGCAACGACAGGCGATAAGAACAGGGACATGACATCACAGGCAAGGACATCGGGGTCCGGAAAGCTGCTTGGCGTCGGCGTGCTCGGCGCGCTCGTCTGGTTCACGCGCCGCGGCCAGAAGCAGACCGCCAAGGACGACGGCCATTCAGCCGCGTCTCGTGTCCTCGTGCATCAGAGCCCCTCGCCCATTCATGCTGCGCGGTTGGGATAATATTGAGGGAGGTCGGTTTCGACTTAACCCATGTTGCTTCGCCCTTCCGCATACGCGGCCATAGCGTGTCGGCATGGTCCGCCATGCTGCGGGCCGGAACCGCATCGGCCCTGCCGATGTTCTTATGGCATGCACGATCGGAAATTCTGGAACGGGTTCGAAACGCCTTATGCCCTCATCGGTACGCTGGATGGGTGACGATCCCTTCAAGTCCAAGGAGGACCGGCTCGGTATCTTCATTCGCAAACTGCTCAGCCATAGCCGGCTGTCGGCCGACGACCAGCAGGCGATAGCTTCCCTGCCCTTCAGTTTGCGACGGCTCGAGCCTAACGAATATATCTTGCGCGAAGGCGACCTCGCGAAGGTTTGCCCCGTGCTTCTCAGCGGCTTTGCGTATCGCCAGAAGACCTCGGCCGATGGCGGACGCCAGATCGTCGCGCTCAAGATTCCGGGCGATGCGCTCGACTTCCAGTCCCTCTACGTCGATATCGCCGACCACAACCTCCAGGCCCTTACCCCCGTCGAGCTTGCGGTCTTCGCCCAGAAGGATTTTGAAGCGCTCGTCGCGCCAAGGCCCAATATCGCGCGCGCCATCATCGTCGACATTCTGATCGAAGGCTCGATCAGCCGCGAGTGGCTGCTCAATATCGGCCGCCGCAACGCCCTCGGGCGCCTCGCTCACCTGCTGTGCGAGCTTTATTATCGCGTGCAGCAGATCGCGCTCGAAGAAGTTGGCGCCTTTGAATTTCCGCTGACCCAGGAGCAACTCGCCGACCTGCTCGGCCTGACGCCCGTTCACATCAACCGCACGATCAAGATTCTGGAGAAGGAAGGCGCGGTCAAACGCGTGTCGCGCCGCCTCACGATCGGCGATGTCGACACGTTGCGACGAATAGCCGATTTTTCTGATGTTTACCTGCATCGAACGTTGGATTCGCTCGTTTAGCAACCGGGGCGGCAAGACATCAGGAGAGAGCCTGCGATGCCCCGATATTATTTTCATGTTTGCGACGGCACGCAGGAGATCGACGAGCAGGGTCATGAGCTTGCCGATGACCTGGCCGCCCGGCGAGAGGCGGTTCACTATTGCTGCGGATTGCTCGGCGACGACCCCGACCTGCTCCTCGCTGACGAGAATTTGCGCATCAACGTCACTGCCGAAGACGGCCACCTCCGCTTCGCAATCGTCCTCAACGCGATCAGCGTCGATTGGCAACCGGGCACACGCGCCGAAAACCAACGCCTCACCGATACGCAGCGTTGAGCTCGGTGACGGCATTCAGTCTCCCCCTATGACGCCGCGCTGGCCCTCGATCCTTTGGGTCGTCCGGTATGGGCAAAGCGCGGGCAATGTCGCGCGCGATGCCGCCGACGCCGCGGGAGACCTCCGCATCGCGCTCGACCACCGCGATGTCGATGTCCCGCTCTCGCGCCTCGGAGAGGAACAATCGCGCGCGCTCGGCGAATGGTTTGCCGAAGGCCAGGAAGGATGCGCGGCGTCTGACCCCGCGAGAAAGGCCCCGCCTTCCGGCGGAGCCTTTCCGGGTCCAGAGGCATATCGCTATGCGCTGGAAGCCCCCCTCGAACGCTCCCGGGTCGCCAGGAACGCATGAAGAGCAGCGGTGATAAGCGCATCGCGCGTCTCGCGACACAACCTGGATCAAGTCGGAAGAACGGAACCGGCAACGACGCATGAAAGCCATCATTGTTCCCTTCGCAGGCGCCGACCTGATCTAGGTTAGGACGAATGCAAATTCTCTCGTGCGACTCCCTGTCGACACGCAACTCGCCACGGCAACGCCAGTTGTCCTCATGCCCCCTGCAAGAGGAGATCATCATGAGCATCAAAGGTAAAGCCAAGGAAGCCGCCGGCTATGTGAAGGAAGAAGCCTACGAAAATGGCGATTCCCCCGAAAGCCAGCGCAAGGCGCAGGAAGGCCGCGACCTTCGCAACGAAGGCCGGATCGAGGATGGCAAGCCGCCCAAAACCGGCAAGCCCGGCACCGAAAACTGAACCTTTCCCCTCGCAGCCGACCTCGACGCTGCGTCCTCGGCCCGCTTCGGCGGGCCGTTTTCTTGGCCATCGCCATCATGCGACCGTCGTGCAGCCGAACAGGCCGCGCCATCTTTCCCTCCGAACGCAAAGTTTCTGACGCGTCATGCAACCTTTCGCATTCTCACCGGTTTCTTTTCCGCAAGTCCCGATCTCCGGATCGGACTTCAGGAGAGCCCCGCCGCTTCGTGCAGCGGGACTTTACGTTTTGGGCCGGACACCACGATGCGTTATACTCGTGCCAAGGAACCTAAGTTCGCCCCGAGCGGTAACCGAACATGGACCTTTTTGACCCCGACCTGATCTGGCCGATTGCCGGCGCCACGCTGGCCGGCGCGATAATCGGCGCCGAACGCGAGTATCGAGCCAGCCCTGCGGGTCTCCGCACGCACATCCTCGTTTCGCTCTCGTGCTGCCTGCTGATGCTGTCCGCCGTGCATCAGATGGCGTGGCTCAACGATGCTCCTTCCGATGTCATCCGCATCGACCCGGTCCGCATGGCGCATGGCATCTTGACCGGCATCGGCTTCCTGTGCGGCGGCGTCATCTTCCGCGAAGGCTTCAATGTGCGCGGGCTGACGACGGCCGCCTCGCTCTGGACCACGGCAACGCTCGGCATGTTGTTCGGGATAGGCTTCTACCAGCTCGCGATTTTCGGCGGCGCCGCCACGCTCGCCGTGCTGGCGGCGGTCTCGGTCACCGAACGTTACGCGCCTCAGCGACGGATCGCGCATATCAGGGCCATATACCGGCGCGGCAGCGCCATGACGCTGGGCGACTTTGGCGACCTGCTCGCGGCGAAGCACCTCACGTCGATCACGATCGACCAGGCGCTCGACGGCGATCAGCACAGCTTCACCGCGATCGCGGGCGGATACACCGAAAGCCGCGCGGAGAAGCTTGCGACAGACTGGTCGGCCGACGCCGATATCATCGGGTTCGAAATCCGCCCGCAACAGGCCTGACAGGGAAACGGCGAAGTCTGCAACCCTCTTCGCGGGGAGACGTTCAACTTGTTCGCAAGCAAAGGAATGACGATGCGCATGATTCTCACCCTCGCCGCCCCGGCCATCCTCCTCGCCGCCTGCTCCGACAAGAATGAAGCAGCCGAAGACAAGCTTGAGCGCTCCGCCGAGACAAGCGCCACCGTCGCGGGTCCCGTACCCGCAGCCCTCGGCCTCAGCGAAGCACAGCTGCTCGATGCCGATATCATAGGTGCTGACGGCAAGGAACTTGCCGACGTCGCGAAGGTCGAACGCGGGGCCGACAACAAGGTCGATCGCCTGCTCGTCGAACTCGATGGCGCGGGGCCGGATCGCTATGTCCATGTCCCGATCACCGGCCTCAAGGTCGTCGTTCGCGGAGACGACACCGATCTTCAGACGTCGATGACCAAGACCGACCTTGCAAGCCTGCCCGAGGTCAAGCTGCCCCCCGCGTGATCGACACGTCGCGATCGAACCTGGGATTAGCCATGGCGCCAGGATCGCGGCGCGCGCCCATCGCGGACAAGTTCGCGGCGCTGCCGCGCTGGACGCGCATAAGGCACGATGGCGGCACCGCTCGACACGAGCGCGATGACAATGACCATGCGTGCGCGGGGAACAAGCCTCAAGCAACTCGATCATATCGCCGAGGCGGGGCTCTTCGGTCGGCCGCTCGGCGATCCGCGCCAAGGCGACCGTCCTCAAGCGCGACGGCCGAACGAAAATCGATGCGACCATCGACGCGCCACAGCTCGATTTCGACGACCTCGCCGACGACGCCGGTCTCGCTGCCGCTCGTGCAAAGGAAGCCCGGATCGGTCCGCGCATCCTCCCCGACACGCGGATCAATCTCGAAAAGATGGGGCCAACCGACGGTACGATCCGCGTCTCGATCGCAAGCCTGCTGGTCAAGGGCGGTTCGGTCTTCAAGAGCCTGAGCGGCACACTCAAGCTCGACCACCGTGTCCTTCGCCTCCCCTGTTGCCGCTCAGCAAGCCGTAGTGCATGCATCAGCCGTTGAACAAGTCCGGCTACTCATCAAAGCCGGACCGCCGCAGGAAACATTACGAATTGTGACGTTGCCAGGAGAAGAAAGTCAGTGTGATGCACTTCAGCCAAGATCATGTTGCCGGCGTCTCGTGCCTCGTCGAACAAGAATCCGAAGTCTTGTCGAAAGCAGCCGTGTCTCGCCGCAGCTTGGCTTCGGCCGAAAAAATATCGGCAAAGGCCATTGCCATGTGCTGAGCACCATGATAGCGGGCCGCTCTCTTCGCAGCACAAGGCTCCAGAGCCACTGATGAAGAACGCCGCAAACCGGCAGTGGACGCATAGCTCAGTTGGTAGAGCAGCTGACTCTTAATCAGCGGGTCCTTGGTTCGAGCCCAAGTGCGTCCACCATTTTTCTGCCTTTTTAATCAACATCTTACTCCATTCCGGGCGACCACCCGAAGGCCGCCTTCGGGCGCCGATGTGGGTGATTTTGTGTCATTGCCTTCCGCAGTTTCCTGCACCTTTTCGGACAACCCGATTTTCGGCGCAAAAATCAGCTGGTCGGCATAGGGCTGCAAATGCTTCACCGACAGATGGGCATAACGCCGTACCATCGTCTCCGATTTCCATCCCCCCAGTTCCTGAAGCACCCAGGTGGGCACGTCATTCTGCCGGAGCCAACTCGCCCAGGTGTGCCGCAGATCGTGCCAGCGAAAATTGGTGATCCCGCATCTCGCCAGCGCTTTGCGCCACGCCCGCGTATTCGCCGACCGAAGCGGTTCGCCCCGATAAGTGAACACATGGGTCTCGTGCTTGCCCAACTGCCGCTGCAAGACAGCCATGGCGAGATCGTTGAGGGGTACGCCAAGGGCATTCCCGTTCTTCGTATCGCCATGCTCGATCCTGGCCATGCGCCGGGCCAACTGAACCCGGTCCCAGGTCAGATCGAGGACGTTCCCCTGGCGCAGGCCGGTGGAGAGCGCAAACACGGCCACTTCACGCTGATGGTCGGGCAGTTCGCGAAGCAGCCGTTCGGCCTGCTCCTCGGTGATCCAGCGAACGCGGACCTGCCCTCCCCTGCTGTAGGTCTTGAACGCCGGGACGTGATCGATCCATTCCCATTCCCGCATCGCCCGCCGGAACATGGCGCGAATGAGCGCCACATAGAGGTCCTTCGTGCGATCCGAGGCCTGAACATGTTTCGTCACCAGCCGGTCGATCAGCCCCCGGTCGATCTGGTCAAGGGTCTTGCCCCGCAAATGACCAGTCCACCAGCGGATCCGCTGCACGTCGTCCCGGTAGGACTTCTTGTGCGACTTCTCCTTGAGCCAGCGCACCGCCGCTTCGTCCCAGCTACGCAGGGGCTTCCGCTTGAGCCGCGCCAAATCCCACAGTTCGGCTTTCAGCCTGTCGTGGTATTCCTTCGCCTTTGCCCGGTCGGTGGTGCCAGCAGAGCGTCTAATTCTGCTTCCGTCCGGGGCTGTGATGTCGACATTGTAGATACCTGCACGTTTCCAGAGTGCCATAGTGCCTCCTTCTCGTCGGCACTCAGATGCATCCGTGCGGGCGCAGAATACCGCTCACGCAGCCAGGCGACAAGATCGACTTCCAGAAACCGCCAATCGCGACCGATCTTGGCGCAGGGAATCATCGCCAGTCGGGCATATCTGCGCACGGTGTTGGGATGCACGCCGAGGAAATCCGCGGCCTGTTTGAGAGTCAGAAATCCCGATGAATCCGTCATGGCGACGTGACAGCATTGCGCCGTGTCTTGGCGAAGGTGCGGTCGCTGACGAGAAAGGCTTCGAGCATCGCGGGAATGAGGTCGGCGACTGTTGAAGCCGTATCCCCATAAGCCGCCCGATAAAGCTCGAGATAGTCGCGCAGCGCGTGATCAAGCTCGGGCGTCACCGTCACGGCAATCTTCACCGGCGTGCGATCGGGCAGCTTGCCGAGCTTGATCCCCGCCATGTCAGCGGCCCCCGACCGGGGCGAGCACCAGATCCTTGTGGACGACCAGCCTGACCGGCGCGCCGGGCCGGATGGTGATCGTCGGCTGGATACCGAGGTTTCGCTGGGTAATCTGATCGCCGGCCCGCGCAACGCTGTCCTGCGTCGATGTCCGCATGGCCTGGACAAGGTCGCTCTGACCGGACAACGCGAGCTGCGAGCTGACCCCGAGCAGGGTCGAGAGCCCAATGCCCTTGAGCAATTGCCACGTATGAAAATCCACTTTGTCGGCCAGCCCGGCATAGCCGGAGGGATCGGTGGCGGGCACGTTGTCGATCCGCAGCGAAGAACCGTCGGGCATGATGATCCGCTGCCAGACGATGAGCGCGCGGCTCTGCCCGAACGCCACCACGCTGTCATAGCTGCCGATCAGCCGCGCGCCCTGCGGGATCAGCAGAATACGCCCGGTCGCGCTGTCATAGGTGTTTTCGGTGACCTGCGCGGTGACGAGGCCGGGAAGATCGGAGCGCAGCCCGGTGATGAGACTCGCCGAGATCACACTTCCTGCGGACAGCGTATAGGGTGATGGCGCCGCAGCGAGCAGATGTGGATTCACGTCCCCGCGCGGATCGAGCGTGCCGACAAAGGCTTCCTTACGCCCCTGCGCGTTGGGATCGTTGGCGGGATCGAGCGCCAGCTTGGGGGCAGCGGCGCTATCCGCGCTCGCTGCCGCCGATGGGATTGCTGAAGCCTCGCCGCCGACGCTGCCCTGCCGCCCCTGCACCAGCACCCCGGATTCCCGCGCGGCCTTGAGTTCGGCGAGCTGACGCTCGCGCTCGGCGGCTTGTGCCTGCTGGAGCTGCTGATCGGCCGGATTGATCGGATTGACCGGGATGGTCATCGCCTGCTGATGATCGAGGATCGGTTTGCCGAGATCGCCGGGCAACGGCGGCCCGAGCCTGGGCACGTCGCCATAGGTCGCCGGTGCGCCGTTCAAAGCGTCGGTCGGCCGCGCATTGGGCTGCGACAGTTCTTCCTGCGTGTTGACCGCCTGAAACAACCGCGGCTTGAGCGCCATCCATGTGACCGCGACCAGGCTCACCGAACCAAGCGCGGCGATGCCGATGATCACGCCGCGCTTGAACCGGATCGCGCGCGGCGGCCGGGTGCGGATCGCCAGACTTTCCGGATCGAGCTTGGCGGACTGGGCCGGGGCGGCTCCGTTCTCGGCAACCGCGCTCATGCGCCCCTCCGGTGCTTGGCGGCAGCGCCCGCGCGGCTGATCCGCACCACATCCTGATGCTTGAGCCCGAGCCGCAGTTCGGCGACGTCGAACAGCCGATCGACGATATAGTAGCGGCCCTGCACCCGGTAATTGACGAGGCTGGCCGTGCCGTTGCCATCGACCAGGAACAACGGCGGCGCCTCGCCTACCGCCAGGTCCGCCGGGAACTCGATGAACGTCTGCCGCCCGTCATCGAACGCGCGTAGCGGCCGCCAGGCCGGCTCATCGCCGGTGATCACATAATCAAAATGAAGTCGGTCAACCGCGAGACCCGAGGCGACAGGCGCGGCGGCCCTCGCCTGCTGGGCCGCCGCCTTGAGCGCGATGAGCTGGTCGGCCGGATAGGTCCAGGATAGCGCCGCCATAGCGGTATGTTCGGTGCTGCTGAGCGCCAGATGATAGGTGCGCCGGTCGGTGGTGATGACGACGTTGGTGGCAAGCCCCGAAGTGAACGGCTTCACGAGGACATGGGTGCGCCGGGTATCGCCACTGCCGCTCGTCGTGTCGCCGACAACCCAGCGCACGGTGTCGCCAGCGGCCACAGCGCCCAGCATCTCGCCAGCCTGCAAGGCGATGTCGGTGACCTGACCCGGCGCGGTCAGCACATGATAGATCACGCCGTCACTGTACGGATAGACCTGCGCGGCATTGAGATAGCCGCCGGTCGCCGGCTCGAGTGTCGCCTTGCGATTGGCGGCGCGGACACGCAGTTCGGCCGGCGAAGGCGATACGTGGCGGTGTCGCGGCGCCGACACGGCAACCACGGGTGGCGGAGAAACGACCGATGCGGCGGGCGGCATCGTGATGACAGCCGACGGCGCTCCCGGTGCGGTGGACGACACCGGAGCGTTCGGAACGGTTTGCGCGAAGGCGGGCACGGCAGCAGCAAGCGCCGTCGCCGCAAAGAATGCGGACTTCATGGGCGGGTCTCCGGGTTGGGGGTCGGGTCGGCGAGGTGAGGATCGAGCGGCGAGCCTGCCGGGATGTTCGTCGGCGTCGGCGTGCTGGCGGTCGCTGATGCCACCGGCGATGCGGCTGGAAGCGCCGCCGGCGTTTCCAGCTCGCGGCTCCAGTCGATCGCATCGATGTAGACGCCGAGCGGATTCTTGCGCAGCGTGTCGGCGCTCGATGGCGGCGCCATCACGACGGTCAGGATCGCGGTCCAGTGCGACGCGCCCGTCTGGCTCCCTCGCTCGTAAGCCGTCTCGACCCACTTCACCTGAAACGATTTGTCGGACGCCCGCACGACGCTGGTGACCTGCACCGACACGGTACGCTCGCCGACCTGCGCGAATGGATCGGCGGTTCGCGCATATTCGCCGAGAAACAGAGCGCCCCGCCTGGTGGTGAAGTCGTAGGCGGAGAGCCAGTCGGCCCGCATCAGTACCGGATCGAGCGATCGTCCGCGCACGTCGATGATGAACCGCGAGAGGAACCAGGCGACCTGTGGATCGGTGGGCTGGTAATTCTTCTCGGCGGGCTCGACCGCCCGCGCTTCGCCGAGCCGATCGACCTCGACCACATACGGCACGACCCGGCTTTGCAAGGATTGCCAGAGCAGACCGCCCGACAATGCCGCGGTCAGCCCGAGGCAGCCGAACGCGATCAGCCGCCAGTTGCGCGCCTGCACGCGGGCCGAACCGATGCGCTCGTCCCAAAGCTGGCCGGCGCGTTGATAGGGTGTTTCGGGTTCGGGCGTTCGCCCATAGCGTTGCACCGCTCGCTTGAAGAGCATCAGTCGTCCCTTTCCTTGATGTCGGGCGTGGCGCCGTGGCCGCCACGGTCGCCCTGATTGATCGTGTGGATCGCGGCCTGGCCGTGATGACGGGTGGTTTGCTGCGCCTTCATCGCACGCGCCCAACCGGGCATGGCGGAAGCCTCGCTGCCTGTTTCGCCAGCGGCGCCTGCGGCAGCCGCGCGGCCGGTCATGGCGTTGAACGCGGCTTGTCTCCCGGACTCGGCTGCTTCGCCAATTCCGAGCGCTGAGGACATGCGCGATTTCGCGGCACTTCCCGCAGCCTGCGCCACGCCGCTCATTCCGGCGCCGACGCTCGACGAACCCGCCGCTTCCTGGCCGAGTGTATAGGCGGTCGAGGCCGCCGACCCCATCGCGGTGCCGGCGCGTACCGCGCCGAGACCGGCGGCGGCAAGGCCGCGTCCCGCACCGAGCGCGCCAGCGCCGCCCAGATACATGATGCCGCCAGCACCGAGCACGGAGCCTAGCGCCGCGCCCGCGCCAAGCTGCGGTGCGCCGGCGACCAGGCCGGAGGCGATGCCGGGACCGAAAATGCCAAGGCCGAACAGAGCAAGGCTGGCGAGCACCAGGCTCATGGCCTGGCCGATGTCGGGCTCCTGCCCTTGCAGCGCGGTCGTGAACTGCGTGAAGTAGTTCGAGCCGATGCCGACGATGACCGCGAGCACCATGACCTTGATGCCCGAGGAGACGACGTTGCCGAGCACGCGCTCGGCAAGGAAGCTGGTCCGGTTCCACAGCGCGAACGGCACGAGGACGAAGCCGGCGAGGCTCGTCAGCTTGAACTCGAGGATCGTCACGAACATCTGCACCGCGAGGATGAAGAAGGCGAGGATGACGATGACCCAGGCAACCAGCAGCACGACGATGGTCAGGAAGTTGTCGAAGAAGGTCGTGAACCCGAGATACTGGTTCACCTGTTGCAGCAGCGGCCATGCGGCGGTGAAACCCGTGCCCGCGAGCTTGCCGGGCTTGAGCAGATCAGCCGCCGTGATCGTGCCGCCGCCCGCCGTAAGCCCGGCCTGCGCGAACGAACGGAAGATGATGTCCGAGAGCGTCGAGAAGCTGTTCAGGATGAACGCGAAGGCGCCGATATAGAGGATCTTCTTGATCAGCCGGCCGAGCACATTGTCCTCGCCGCCCAGCGCCCAGAACAGACCAGCGAGCGTGATGTCGAGCGCGATCAGCGTGCGCGAGAGGAAGCTGACGTCGCCGCCC
This sequence comes from Sphingopyxis sp. 550B, assembly GCF_057401805.1. Taxonomy (NCBI): domain Bacteria; kingdom Pseudomonadati; phylum Pseudomonadota; class Alphaproteobacteria; order Sphingomonadales; family Sphingopyxidaceae; genus Sphingopyxis; species Sphingopyxis sp. 550B. Next base: position 3,591,323 of record NZ_CM171610.1, read on the forward strand.
AGCAGGCCGAACCCGCTATCGATGTAGCGGATGAACGCCTGCATGAACTGGTCGATGACGTTGAGGTCACCCATGGCGGCGGCCCTCCTCCGCTTCGGGCAGCGCGAACTTGCCTTGCCATGTCGCCCAGGCGCGGCTCACCGCGCCGGTGCCGGGGAAGAGATCGATCAACTCGTCATCGGGCCGAGCGCCGGCCAGTTCGAACGCCCAGTGGCAGACGGCCTCGGGCTTCGCGCCAACCAGACCCCGGCGCTGCGTGATGCCATGCTCGATCCAGTCGCGCAGCACGAGCCGCTTCGAGACGACCGGCTTGCGCGCCGCCTTCACGATCACGGGTTCCCATGCATAAGCGACGCTGACGTTGCGCTTGAACGCCGCGAAGCCCTTGACCCAGACCATCCATCTCGCGCCGGTGGCGCTGACGATCGGCGCCAGCACCGCCATGCTGTGCGGCGTCGCCGCGGCATGAAGCACCCAGCCGTCAAAGTCGGTTTCGAGGCGTTCGATCAGCGCGGCATGGTCGACCTCGCCGGCATAGTCCGGCTGGTCGCTATAGCGATGCGCACAGGCGATATAGGGCGGGTCGGCATAAGCGATACGCATGGTCGTTTCGATCTTTCAGGAGAAACCAAAAGGCCGCGGGACCCGTCCGGGAGGCATGGGGGCAAACGAGCCCCGCGGCAGGAACGGCGACGGCACTTGGCTTTACGTCGCCTCATCGGCGTCCGCCTACTGGGGGGTGTAGGCGGTGCCGGAACCGAGGAACTTGGCGGCCGCGCCCTGTGCGTCGGTCTGCTGCTGGATGCGGTTGGCGCGCTCCATGGCATCGGCCCGGAATTGTGCCGCCATCAGGTTCTGGATCTGGAACTGCTGCTTGGCGACGAGAGCCAGAAGCTGGTTGGTGGCCTGGGTGACCTGCAACGCGCCTTCGGCGCTCTGGCTGCGCTGCACGATCCCGTTCAATGCCGCCTGGTCGGCGGCGATGTTCTCGACCACCTGCGCCTGCACGGTCATCGTCTGCTTGTAGGCCGCCATCGAGGTATCGAGCCGGCTGTGTGCGGCGATGACCTGGGCGTTGCCGGTCAGCGCCTGGTTGAAGCTCGCCGGGAACATCGAACGGAACTGCTGGTCGAGATTGGCGACACGAAACTGGATGCCCTGGGCCTGGCCCATCAGCTGGTCGATCTGCTGGATGGTCTGCTGCAATGCCTGCAATTCGGGGAAGGTGATCGTCGTCAGGTTCTTCGCCTGATTGATCAGGCTCTGCGCCTGGTTCTGGAGCATGCGGATCTGGTTGTTGATCTGCGTGAGCGTGCGCGCTGCGGTCAGGATGTTCTGACTGTAGTTCGACGGATCATAGACGATGATCGCCTGCGCCGGCGTTGCCGGCAGGACAGCGGCAGCGATCAGCGAGCCGGTCGCGGCGAGCGACAGCGCGGTCGAAAGGATTCTGGACTTCATCGGGATGGTTCCTTCTGCTTGGGGGATCAGGGGGTGGGAAAGGCACCGAGCAGGTCGGTGGCCCAGGCGAGATCGGCGGATCCGAGAAAGTGGGCGGCAAAGCCATCGACCCCGTGCTCCGCAAGGATCGCATCGATGCGCTTCTGGCTGGCGGGATCGGAGGCGCCGGCGAGCGCCAGCGCGATCGGCCCGAGACCAAGCTCGAACAGCCGGTTGCCGCGCGCCGATTGCAGATAATAATGCCGTTTGGGCGTCGCCCGGCTGACCAGCTCGATCTGGCGGTCATTGAGCCCGAACCGTTCGTAGGCCGCCCTGCCTTGCGGCTCGATCGCCCGATCGTTCGGCAGCAGGATGCGCTGCGGGCAGCTCTCGATGATGGCCGGCGCGATGCTGCTGTCGGCGATGTCGGCGAGGCTCTGCGTCGCGAACAGCACCGCGACGTTCTTCTTCCTGAGCGTCTTCAGCCATTCACGGATGCGCGCGGCGAACAGCGGGTGGTCGAGGAATATCCAGGCCTCGTCGAGAATCAGCAGTGTCGGCCGGCCATCGAACCGTTCTTCGAGCCGGTGAAACAGATAGGTGAGGACCGGCGCGACGACGCTCGCCTGGCCGAGCAGCACCTCGGTTTCGAAGCATTGCACGTCGGCGAACCGGAATCCGCTCTCTGCGGCATCGAGCAGCGACCCGTGCGGTCCATCGAGCGTATAGGGCTGGATCGCGGCGCGCAGGGCATTGGACTGCAACAGCAGCGTCAGGCCTGTCATCGTCCGCTCCTGCGGCGGTGCCGAAGCAAGGCTGTTCAACGCCGACCAGACGGCATCCTTGACCTCGGGTGTGACCGTGACCTTCTCGGCATCGAGCAACGCGGCGATCCATTCGGCGGCCCAGCTCCGTTCGGCGGGATCGTCGATGCGGCGCAAGGGCTGGAACGCCAGTGCAGCACCGGCATCCGATCCCAGCCCTAGCGCATGATGCGCCCCGCCCATCGCCAGCACGGCGGCGCGCGCGGAAAAGCCCTTGTCGAAGATGTAGACCTGGGAGCCCGCATAACGCCGGAACTGCATGGCGATCATCGCCAGCAGCACCGATTTACCCGCGCCGGTCGGGCCGACCACCATCATATGGCCGACGTCACCGACATGGGTGGAAAGCCGGAACGGCGTCGAACCGGCGGTCTGCGCGACCAGCAGCGGCGGTCCGTCAAGATGGTCGTTGCCTGCCGGTCCCGCCCAGACCGAGGACAACGGCATCAGATGCGCGAGGTTCAGCGTATGGACGATGGGCTGGCGGACATTGGCATAGGCGTGCCCGGGCAAAGATGACAGCCAGGCTTCGACCGCGTTGACGCCTTCATGGATCGTCGTGAACCCCAGGCCGCCGACGATACGCTCGACCTCCCGGATCTTGTCCTCGACCTGGGGTCGCGACACGTCCGACACCGTGATCGTCGTGGTCAAGTAGCCGAAGGCGACATGATCACCGCCGAGGGCCTGGAGCGCCATGTCGGCATCGGCGACCTTGTTGTCGGCGTCGGAGTCCAGAAGCTGCGCGGGCTGATTGTACATCACTTCGCGTAGCAGCGCGGTGATCGACTTCCTCTTGTTGAACCACTGCCGGCGCAGCCTGGTCAGCAGCCTGGTCGCATCGCTCTTGTCGAGCGCGATGAAGCGCGTGGCCCACCGATAGGGAAAATCTGCTTCGTTAAGCGCGTCGAGAATCCCCGGCCGGCTCATGTTGGGAAAGCCCGTGACGGTGAGTGTGCGCAGATGGCGCTCGCCCAGCATCGGTTCGATCCCACCGATCAGAGGCGTATCGGCAAGGAGTCCATCGAGGTAGATCGGCGTCTCGGGCACCGCGACCGGATGACGGCGCGCGGAGATCGTGCCATGCAGATAGGTCAGCGTCTCGGCCGAAGTCAGCGCCCGCACTTCCGGCATGAACGCCGCGAAGAGATCGAGCGCCCTGTCGGTCTCGGCGATAAAATTGGTCAATGCGCCGCGCCAGTCGCGTCCCCGAAGAGAACCGGCGCCGGCATCGGGCCGATCGACCAGCGAGCGTCCCGCCGCGTCCGCGCCATCGGCAGCGGGCAGCCAGGTCAGGGTCAGATGATAGCGGCTCTCGTAGTGCGCCCCTTCGGCTTCGAACCGGCCGCGCCGCTCGCGATCGACCAGCCAGGTGACCGGATCGGGAAAGCTGCTTGCCGGATACCCCAGCGCCTCTCGCCGTTCGGCTTCGAAATGCAGCGCCCAGCCGGTGCCGAAGCGCTTCAGGACATTGTTGGCTCGCGCGCAGGCGGAAACCAGCTCGGCCTCGGTCGCGGATTCAAGATCAGGCCCACGGAACGCCAAAGTGCGCTGGAAGCTGCCGTCCTTGTTGAGGACGACGCCTTCGGCGACCAGAGCGGCCCAGGGGAGATGGTCGGCAAGCCGATCGGCCACATGGCGATATTCGCGCAAGTTCAGCATGTGAGATAGCTCCGCTGGCGAAGATGGCGGGCAAGGACCGGCGCAAAGGCGGAATCGCGGCGGGCCGCAAAGACGGCGACGCTGTGGCCCACCGCCCAGACGACGATGCCGGCGATCCATTGTTGCAGCCCGAGACCGATGGCGGCGGCAAGCGTGCCGTTGACGATGGCGAGCCCGCGCGGTGCGCCGCCGAGCAGGATCGGCGCCCCGAGGCTCCCATGAATGGGAACCTCGAAGCCCTCGATATGGCCGCCGGTGTTGTGGCTGCCGATATTCACGCGATCAGCGCTCCGCCGCCGAACGAGAAGAACGACAGGAAGAACGAGGAGGCGGCAAAGGCGATCGACAGACCGAAGACAATCTGGATCAGCCGCCGAAACCCGCCCGCCGTCTCGCCGAACGCGAGCGTCAAGCCGGTGGTAATGATGATGATCACCGCGACGATCTTGGCGACCGGCCCCTGCACGGATTCGAGCACCTGCTGGAGCGGTTGCTCCCACGGCATGCCCGAACCAGCGGCCTCCGCGCTGGTGGGAAAGGTCATGGCGAGGCCGACGACCGCGGCCGTAATCAGGCTGGTGCGGCGGGCGAAAATCTTGAGGATACGCGAAGGCATGGGTCGTTCTCCTTGGGGCTAGGGTTTCGGGGTGATGTCGGTGAGGGCGTAGCTGCCGTGCCGGTCGAGCCCGGCAACGCGGGCGATGGTGTCGATCCGCCGCGCGAGACCGCGCCCGGCGATGAACACGATGAGGTCGATGGCGTCGGCGATCAGCGCGCGCGGCACGGCTGTAACGGCTTCCTGCACCAGCTGTTCGATGCGGTAGAGCGCCGACAGCGCCGAGTTGGCGTGGACCGTGGCAATCCCGCCAGGATGGCCGGTGTTCCAGGCCTTCAGCATGTCGAGCGCTTCGGGGCCGCGCACCTCACCGACGATGATGCGGTCGGGGCGCAGGCGCAGCGTCGAGCGGACAAGATCGGCCATGGTGACCGAGCCGGCCCCACTCGCATTGCCAGAACGCGTGCGCAGTGCCACCACGTCGGGCGCGGCGCATTGCAGCTCACGCGTATCCTCGATGAGGATCACCCGGTCGCCCTGATGCGCCATCTCGGCGAGCAGCGCATTGGCAAGTGTGGTCTTGCCCGACGAGGTGCCGCCGACGACCAGAATATTATTTCGGTCGACGACCGCGCCGCTGAGCAGCAATGCAGCGTCGGCCGACATGATACCGTCGTTCACATAGTCGAGTAGCGTGTAGACCTTCGCGGCCGGCTTGCGGATCGAGAAGCAGGGAAACAAGGCCACGGGCGGCAGGACACCTTCGAACCGTTCGCCCGCACTTGCCCCATGCGGCGGCAGCTCCGCCGAGACGATCGGCTTGTCACCATGCACCTCGCTGCGCGCATGGCTCGCTACCAGGCGGATGATGCGTTCGACTTGTGCGGGATCGAGGCGGACGTCGGTATCGACGCGGCCCTCCCCCAATATGTCGACGCGCAACGCGCCGTCGGGGTTGACCATCACTTCGATGACCCGAGGATCGGCAAGCGCGGCGGTGATCGCCGGTCCCATTGCGGTGCGGAGCATGGCGCGGCGGCGCGTGTCCGACGTGATGGCGGATGGAGGCGCGCCGCTCACAGCTCGTCCTCCTGCCCGAGCGTGCGCTTGCCCGAAGCAATCTGGCGGCTGACCTGCCCGACGAAGGCGGCGAAGCGCTCGCGCGCGATGGCACGGCCCGCGTTGTCATTGTCGGCAAGCGGCGCGTGGATCGCCAGTTCATAGCGAACGAACAGCGCCAGCGTCTCGATCAGGATATGCGTGTTGCGCTCGATGCGCCCGAGCGTGGTGGTCAGCCGGTCGAGCCGGTGCCCGAAGCGATCGTCGAGTTCGTTCGAGCCGCGCCGGTTTAGCCAGGCGTCGACCGCATCGGCGAGGATCGCCGACTTGGTCGCACCGGGCCGCGCGGCAAGCTCGTCGAGCCGCTGGCTCAACCTGGCATCGAGCATGAACTGATGACGGATACGCGCCATGATCAGAAGCCCGGCAGCAGGTCGGACGACGGCGAAACGCCGGCATCGATGCCATAGGCCGTGCGCGCGACGCTGGCGGCGCGGGCCTGGTCCATCATCCGCGCGTCGGCGGAACCATCGGCATCGTCCTCGCCGAGCCCCAGCGGGTCGGGCGTCGCGGGCTCGTCGGGCGCGATCGGCTGTTCCTGCGGCAGGCCGGGGTGGCGCTCCTGCTGCAAACCGCCTTCGTCACTGGCATCGGCATCTTCGGCATCACCGTCTTTGCTCGCAAGGCGCGCATCCGGCAGGCAGGCGAGGCCGCCCCAGTCGTTCGGCCGCTGCGGCGGTCGGTCGGCATAGGGGCCGTCCCCCGTCGCCGGTGGTGGCAGGAGGCGGGCCGTGAAGGTACGATCCTCGTAGTAGCGCAGCTTCTTCGCGCGGATCGGCGAATGCCCGGAGACCAGCACCAGTTCGTCGCTGGGCGGAAGCTGCATCACCTCGCCCGGCGTCAGCAATGCGCGCGCCGTCTCCTGCCGGCTGACCATGACGTGCGCGAGCCAGGGCGCGAGCCGGTGCCCGGCGTAGTTGCGCATCGCGCGCTGTTCGGTCGCGGTGCCGAGCGCGTCGGAAATCCGCTTCGCGGTGCGATCGTCGTTGGTCGCGAAGGCGACGCGGACATGGCAGTTGTCGAGGATGGAATTGTGCTCGCCGTAGGCCTTCTCGATCTGGTTGAGGCTTTGCGCGATCAGGAAGGCGCGGATGCCGTAGCCCGCCATGAAGGCAAGGCTGGTCTCGAAGAAGTCGAGCCGCCCCAGCGCCGGAAACTCGTCGAGCATCAGCAGCAGTGTGTGCCGGGCTTTGCCGTCCTCGGTGTGAAGCTGCTCGGTCAGCCTGCGGCCGATCTGGTTGAGGATCAGACGCACCAGGGGCTTGGTGCGGCTGATGTCGGACGGCGGCACGACCAGATAGAGCGAGACCGGCTGCCTCGCGTCGAGCAGGTCGGCGATCCGCCAATCGCAGCGCGAGGTAACTTCAGCGACGGTCGGATCGCGATAGAGGCCGAGGAACGACATGGCGGTCGAGAGCACGCCCGAGCGCTCGTTCTCGCTCTTGTTGAGCACTTCGCGCGCGGCCGAGGCCACGACCGGATGGACTCTCGGTGCGTCCCTGGTGCCCAGGTGATTGGTGGTCATCATCCGCTTGAGCGTCGCGACGAAAGGCCGCTGCGGATCGGACAGGAAGGTGGCGACGCGGGCGAGCGTCTTCTCTTCCTCGGCGTAGAGGACATGGAGGATCGCGCCGACGAGCAGCGAATGGCTGGTTTTCTCCCAGTGGTTGCGGCGTTCGAGCGCGCCTTCCGGATCGACGAGGATGTCAGCGATGTTCTGGACGTCGCGGACCTCGTATTCGCCGCGCCGAACCTCGAGCAGCGGGTTGTATTTGGCGGACGCGGCGTCGGTCGGATTGAACAGCAGGCAGTGCGAGAAGCGCTGGCGCCATCCAGCGGTCAGTTGCCAGTTCTCGCCCTTGATGTCGTGGATGACCGCCGAGCCGGTCCAGCCGAGCAGGGTCGGTACGACCAGGCCCACGCCCTTGCCTGAACGGGTCGGCGCAAAGGCCATGACATGTTCCGGGCCGTCATGACGCAGATACGCGCCTTCCGACTTGCCCAGGAACACCCCTGCGTCATCGTGCAAGCCGGCGCGGGTGATGTCGCGCGCGCTGGCCCAACGGGCGGAGCCGTAAGTAGTGACCTGCCGACGTTGGCGGGCGCGCCACAGCGATCCGAAGATCGCCGCACCGCAGCCGACGAAGCCGCTGGCGCCCGCGATCGCACCGGCACGGTCGAAGATTTGCGGCGCATAGGCATCGAAATGATACCACCACGGGAAGATCGACCATGGGCGATAGACCGGCCAGTGGTAGATGATGAACCACGGTGCGCCGAGTTCCGGCTGCCACGCCAGGCGCCATGCAGCCCATTGGGTGGCGAACCAGATGCCCGCGAGGACGATAGCGAAGACGACGAGGATCTGGCCGATGAGAAGCTTGGTGGGGGTCATGCGGACTCTCCGCCCGCCGACAGGGAATCACCGCGGGCCTTGGCCTCGAAAATGTTGCTGGAGCTGCGACGGCGGCAGTGTCGTTACGACGCCAGAGATGGTCAGGGGAGGACAATGAGTTGGAGCCGGAGCGCAAATGTCCAATGCTCAGTGATCGATGTGCAATGCGCCCAATACAAGGAACGGTAAGGCAGAGCGCGCAAAATGTCGGCACTTATTGACAGATGCCGACGTTTTGCACAATTTGACCCAATGAAAGTCGGCGAACCCCTCTCAAACCGCGCCATTGCTCTCGCCCGTTCACGCGGGATCGCCCGCGCCAGGGATTTCCGTGAGGCAGGTATCGCGCCGTCAATCGTCAAGCGCCTGTGCGAACAGGGGCAGCTCGTTCGTCTTGCGCGCGGGCTGTATCAAATGGCCGATACGGACGACGTGAACGCCATGCATAGTCTGGCCGAGGCGGCACGTCTCGCGCCACATGGCGTCGTCGCGCTGCTATCCGCCCTGCAATTTCACGAACTGACTACCCAGCTCCCGCATGCGATATGGCTCTGCTTCCATCACAAGGCGCGGATCCCGCGGACGCTTCCATTCCGCGTCGAAGCCGTGCGCGCATCGGGCGAAGCCTTTGAGGCGGGACGCATGACCGCCCAAATCGAAGGCGTCACGGTGCCGATCTACGATCCTGCAAAAACCATCGTCGACTGCTTCAAATACCGCAGCCGGGTTGGGCTCGACGTGGCGATCGAAGCGCTGCGCGACGGTCTGCGTCAGCGCAAGGCGACTCATGCCGATCTCTGGCGTTACGCGGCCATCTGCCGGGTGCAGAATGTCATGCGCCCCTATCTCGAAAGCCTGTCATGACACTGCCACCGCAGAAACGCGATGTGGCGGCCTCGATACGCCAGCGCCTGCTCGACCAGTCGCGCGCCTCGGGCCAGGATTTCCAGCGTCTGCTCGTCCGTTATGGCATCGAGCGGTTGCTGTATCGCCTATCGAGAACGTCGGCGCGCAATCGCTTCATCCTAAAAGGCGCGATGCTGTTCGCGGCATGGACCGATGCGCCTTTCAGGGCGACAGGCGACCTCGACCTTCTGGGATTCGGCGATGACGATATCGAAGCAGCCCATGCGACGTTCCTGGAAATCTGCGGTGTCGAGAGGGACGCGGCATCGTCTACGGACGGTCTGATTTTCGTGGGCAACAGCATCAGAGTTGAACGCACGCGAGAGGATGAGGATTATCGCGGCCTGCATGTCCGGCTCGAAGCCCGGCTCAAAAGCACGCGCATACCCATCCAGATCGACATCGGCTTTGGCGATCCGGTTCATCCCGCGCCGCTCGATCTCGACTATCCGTGCCTTATACCCGATCTACCGCCCGCCCATATCCGGGCCTATCCCCCCGAAAGCGTCGTCGCGGAAAAGTTCGATGCGATGGTTCGTTTCGATGCCGCCACGTCGCGGCTCAAGGATCACTACGACATTTGGGCGATCTCCGAGACGTTTCCCTTCGATTTGCAGATGCTGGTCGAAGCGGTGCGGTTGACGCTCGATGGGCGCGAAAGGCCGTTTCCCACCGACTGGCCTGCCGGTCTGACGCCGGGCTTTGCAGAACGACCGGATAAGCTGGTCCAATGGCGCGCCTTTCTTAATCGCAGCGCACCGACGCTGGAGCCGCCGCCCTTTCCCGAACTGATCGGTCGGCTCAGGACATTCCTTGGCCCGACGCTCAATGCGCTGTCAGACTATGAAGCGACCAGGTCGCTTCGCTGGATTCCAGGCCAAGGCTGGGTCGAACAGAGTGTGGGCAGCCTATGAGCCATTATTTGCCCACAAGGATCGGAAGCTATCTCCTCCGCCTTCACGCCGAATATGCCGCCCGAGAGCGCGCGCTTGAAATGGAAATCGTCACCAGTTGCCGCGCGCGGGTCATCGAAGAAACGGACTTCGACAACTATGATGGTGGCACACATGGTCATGATGCGCGCCTTTACCTGCCACTTCATGTTCTGGCCAAGGTTGGGATCAAACAGCAGGACAAAGTGGCCGAAGGGATTTGCTCCGACCTGAATGATCTCGCCCGGCAGATTCCCAACGAATATTTCCGGGCCGTTCAGTTCGAACTGAACGATGAAAACGATCCCAAATATCAGGCGGCGATACCGTTCTCGCAGAAGCACCCCGCCAATCCTGACACACTTCCCTTCTGGAAGCCGGGAATGGTCCGCTTGTTCATCAGCCATCGGGACACACACAAGGGCGCTGCGAATGAGCTTGCATCTGCGCTGGAACCCTATGGCATTTCGTCATTCGTCGCCCACGACACGATCCAGCCCATGTCTGAATGGCGCAAGGAAATCATGCGCGGGCTGGAAACGATGGAGGTGATGCTCCTATTCCTGACCGACGATTTCCAGGACAGCATCTGGACCATGCAGGAGGTGGGTTATGCCCTTGGAGCCGATAAACCGATCATAAGCCTCAAGCTCGGCAAGAAAGACCCGCCGGGATTTATCGGCCACGAGCAGGCGCTGCGCGGCAATAAGGACAAACCGCTCGAAGCAGCCGTGGCACTCTACCCACTGATCGCCAAAGCCCTTGGGCAGAGGGAACGGCTGCAAGCTGCATTGGTCACCTCCTTCGTGGCGGCGCCGGATTGGGGCGATGCAAGATCGCGATTCGACCGACTGAATGGTGGCGTCGAAAGGCTCTCGGAGAAGGAGCTAACCGCCATCATCGACGGATTCTATCGCAACGACCAGCTTCACAACGCGACGTATCTTACGCACCGAGGTCATCGCCGTCTGCGAGAATTTCTCGAACGGACCACGGGCAAAGAGTTTGAGATACAAGGGCGGCGCATCCAGGAAGTCTTGCCCCAAGGGGATGATCTCGACAATATTCCATTCTAGCCCTCACGAAATCGACGGTCCTCCCCTCCCTCGCCCGAATGTCCAGCTCATACCGTCGCCGCGCATGATGCCGGCGACGGGCTTGCCAATCTGCCGCTCCAGCGCCGGCCGCCAGGGCACCAGCGTAAACTCGCGCGATTTCTCGACCAGCGCATAACGTCCGCCAAGCATATCGACCTGCCGCCTGAGCGTGCCCTCGATCCGCCCGCCTGCCTTCGTTTCCACGAACGCCAGGCCCAGTTCGTCGGAGAGCTGCCCCGCAACCCGCAGCAGTTCCCGCCGTCGCAGGACTGCAAGGGCATCGGTGCGCAGCCGGATGCCGGTATCCTGTTCCTCGGCCAGCCCCTGCTCGACCAACCATTGCCGCCGCTGGCCTTCCGCCTGCCGGACCTCGCGCCCAAATCCCGCATCGCGAACCGGCATCGCATCCTCACCCGCGACCCGCCGATCGAGCCAGGTTGCAGCACCCGCTGCGATGAGTTTGTCGATCGGCATGGTCGAAAGCATCTCGACCGTGACCGGCCGGGCACGCGCCAGCCTTGCCTCATAGGCTTCGATGCGGGCCAGATGATCGGTGGCGATTTCCCAGCTTCCATCGGGCTGGCATTCGACGCCGCCGGTGAGCCGCCGGATTGCCTCCAGTCGCCGCACATGGGTTTGGGCAAAGGCTTCGCTCGCCGACGGGTCATGGCGCAGGTGCAGATCGACCGAATATCGCCCCTCGTTCGCGGCCGCGATTTCCGCGACGGTCCGATCGGCATCCCGCACGCTGCCGCGGGCGGCCTCGATCCGCACGATAGACCCTTCAGGCGTCGGTCCGATCGCATCGCCGCGTCCGATGTCGACATAATGACTGCGGCCATCGACGCCATCGACCAGCAGAAAGTGCCGATCATTGAGCTCGTCGGAGAGCCCGCGCGCAACCACGCGTCCGACGATCGCAGAGCCTTCGGCGGGATCGAACACATGCTGCTCGACGCCGGCGCGGTTGCGGGCGGTCATCTCGCGTTGCATCGTGCGGATCACGTCGCCGCGTTCGCCGACCCGGCGCAGTGTGTCCTCCAGCCCATCGGCCAACCGCCATCGGCCGCCGCCAACCTCCTCGGCAAGGCCCATCTCCTCGAGCTTGCGCAGGCGGCCAATGCGAAGCGCCTGCTGAAAGGGATCACGCATCGACTGACCGATCTCGCGATGCTCGTCCATCTCGCGGATCATGCGGCGGTCGATCGCCGTCGCCCTCTCGGCGCCGATGTCATGGCGCAAGCGTTCCTCGATCTCGAGCGTGGTGCGCGGCCCCAGGTCGAGATTGACGAGGTCGATCGCGCGCTGGCGCAGGCCGTGACTTACATATTCGCGGGCAATGATGAGATTGCCGCCGCGATCATCGCGCCCGCGCAACACGATATGGGTATGGGGATGGCCGGTGTCGTGATGATCGACCGCCACCCAGTCGAGCCGGGTACCCAGATCCTGCTCCATCTGCGCCATCAGCCGCCGGGTCAGCGATTTGAGGTCGGCATATTGATCGCCGTCCTCGGCAGAGACGATGAAGCGGAACTGGCGTTCGTCACCGACGCTACGTTCGAGAAACGCCCGTCCATCCACTCCATCCTCGCCCGCCGAATAGAGCTGCCCCTTCCCGCCATCCCGATCGACGCCGCCACGCTGGAGATATTGTAGATGGACGCGCGCGGCCTGAAGTCCGTTCGCGCCAAGTTTCCGGTAGCTCATCTTGGTGACGACGCGCCGGCTGCGATAGCCGGCAAGCCGATCGCGTCCCGACAGCACTCGTCCCATGCTCGCGCCCCGCCCGATACGAGACCCGTCGAAGCGCGCCGATCGCTTTCCCATCGCGCCACCGAGACGGGCCGAGGCCGCGACCACCGTCCCGACATATTTGCGGGCCTTGCCCTTGCCGCGCGACCCAGGCTTGCCGAGCTTCGGCGTGAACTCCTCGTCGTTGCTCACCGGCCGGGCGCCCAATCAGCAGCACCATCCACCCAGAACCGCCCGCCTCCGGTCTCCAAGGCACAGCCTCCGGAAAAAACGATGTGCAGACAGAGCATTAGCAGTGCCCCAGAGGCACTGCCTTTATCTTGCACAACCTCCCCTCCCCCTGATTTCGCCATTCCCGGCTCCATATCTAGGCCCGCAGCACGCAGATCACGCCGCCGCTGTCGGGCAAAATCCGGGCAGAAAGCTGCCAACGAAACCGGGGCTTCACGCTGCTCAAATGCCGCGAAAACCCGGTCCAACGGCATCACGGATCGCTCCGTTTGATCGCAAACATCGGGTCGTTCTGCGCCTTATCCGGAACAGTTCGTGGTGCGTCGCCAAGGTCGCGCCGCAGCACGAACAGCAGCTCGCGCGGGCTGGCGGCGACGGTCGCCGGGGTCATCCGGGCATGGCCGGTGATGCCGCCGATATAGGCGATGGTTTCGCCGGGAAGGTGCGATCTCCCGGCGAGATAAGCAGCATAGCGCCCCGGCCCGGCGTTGTAGGCGGCGAACAGGCCGGGATAGCCGAAACGATCCGCCATCAGCCGAAGATAGGCGGTGCCCGCGATAATGTTGTCGTGCGGATCGTCGGGATTGGAACCGAGGCGATAGGTATCGCGCATCGCCGCCCAGGTCGCGGGCATCAACTGCATCAGCCCCATAGCGCCGACACGCGAGCGAATGGCACGTCCGTTCAGCGTGGTATGCCCCCCGCTTTCCGCGCGCATGACACGCTCGATCCATGGCGCCGGGATGCCGAAACGGGCCGATGCTTCGGCAATATAGGGCGTCCACTGCGAGACGGCATCGGATCGCACGACAGCACTCGCCCGGACGCCAACGACGGTCATGGCGAGCGCAAGAATGCCTTTCAGCGCAGCCATAGCGGCCTCGCGATACCGACGACATCGGCGCTTGAAGTAACCCCGAAATAGCGCCCGTCAAACGAACCGGGCGCGGCGGGCGACAGCAGGAACACGTCTCCCTGACGAAGCAATCGGCACCCGAACCAACGCGGCATGGTCCGCCCGCGCCAATCAAAATCATAGCGCACCGCGGCCGGCACCCGCTCGATGGTGATGACGTTGCCGAAAGCGCAAACGGTATCGCCCGGCACCGCGCCGACATGCTTCACCAAGGGGACATTGGCGGGAATGTAGCGGCGCGATGCCGCCAGTTCGCGCACCGCCAAGGGCACCCGCGCGATGACCATATCGCCACGATGCGGCCCCATGGTGTGGCTCACCGCGTAGAGCCCGACTGGCGCGCTGGCGCTGGCGTTCCAAACAAGAAGCGGCATGGGCGGCAGGACGATGGACAGCAAGACCGCGCCCACACCCCCGCCGACCAGCGCCGCGCAGCGGCGCAATCGGCGACGCTCTACCTTGCGGCGGCGCAGGTCTTCACCCCATGCGAGAAGCGGCAGGTCACCGCCGCGCGTGCGCTGGCCGCTCACGACTCTGCCCCCTTCGCCCGGGCGTCTTCCCGTGCGCGCGACCAGGCCAGGAGATCGTCGATATGATAGAGCACCATGCGCGCATGGCGGCGCACCACTGGTCCTTCGCCCTTGGCGCGTAGACGCTGGAGCGTGCGCGCAGACATCTGCAGGAAATGGGCTGCCTGCTGCGCGTTGAGATAGGGACTGCCGCGTCGTGCGGCGCTCGCGCGATCTGTGTCGTCTGCCATGACTGTATCTGTTCCAAAGGGCGGCGGGAGGCCGCGTCTGGCGTCGGAACATGCCGGTCCGACCGGCACTGGCAGAGGCTCGAAGATCGACCGGCGCGTTTTCGTGTCCCCTGACCGGAATTCCGGTGTTTCGGGCGCGCAATATCTGCACAGCGATGCGCGTTTACACTGGCCCGCCGCAATCGTTAGAGCGGGGCGGCGGGGTAATGATGACGGTGATTCTCAATCAGATTCGGCGATTGGTGGAGCGGTTGTCGCCCGCGCCCGCTTGTTCAGGATGCCTGACAGAGCGGCTCGCCGATGTTGACGAAAGTTCGGTGGGCATCGCGCTCAACGAACTGGCGGTGCGGCGGGGATTTGGCTGGACGCAAGACGTTTGCGGCCTGTGCGGCAAGACCCGGCAGGTCATCGGCAAGCGCGGGTCAGGCATATCGTAGCGGCCCCAACGGGCTATCGCGACAATGTGCGTATCTGCCAAACCCCCAGCAGTACGCAGGCGATGCCGATCGTTCCCAGCACGCGGTCGTCGTGCGACAGGGCGTGCTGGCGCAGCATATGGAATGCGGTGAAGCCGAGCGCCGCAAGACCCAGCATGGCGATCAGGCAGAACAGCAATCTGCCCTGCCGGTTGGTCGCTGGATGATAGTAACTGTGGTAGCGGCTGCGCGTCCCGCGCCGCCACCATTTGCCTGATGGATGATTTTCAGGAGCCATAAGGCACGCTGTCATGCCGGACGTTTGCCGTCAAACGTCGCCCGCGCGCCACGCCGGAACGGCGTTGGCGCGCGGGCGAAAGGTTCAGGTCAAATCCCGCCATCCAGCGCCTGCGACAGCGCTTCGCCGGTAGTTTCGATCTCGATACGGTCGGCGAAGACGGCGCACCATCCGCCGCCAAATTCGCCTATCCGGGGCTTGGAGCAGGTCGCCGCCCACTCGAAGCCAACCGGCCCCGCCCGCAGCGTTTCGACGCAACATCGCTGGATCAGCATGGCCACGGCGGCGGGATCGAAATCGTCCATGCTGGCGAAGGATACCGCGCAATATCCCGGCTCATCGGGCAGCGCTTCGCTCCAGAAATCGCCTCCGACGCAGGGAAATACCGGGTCGGGAAATGCCTGTATGAAGCCGCTCCACGGATCGCCGGGATCGCTCGGCGGAAACGCCGCCAACAAATCCGCGCCCGGTGGATCGCGATCAAGTGCGGCGCAAATATCATGCGCGGCATTGATCGCCTCGGTCAGCAGTGCCGCCTCGGCGGCGCTGCAACGAATGGCGAAACTGCCCTGTGTCCACATGTCAGCCATGCGCCGCCTCCTGTTCATGGGCGACGATCACCAGCGGCGGAACGGTAAAATCCGCCGCGTCGAAATGCGCGCGGATCGCTGCCATGCTGCCCAGGCGCTCGACCGTGCAGCGCCCGATGAGGATATAATCGTCTTCGTCGGCGGCATAGGATTGCGGCTCGCCGTCGCCAGTGAAGACCGTGCGTTCCGCGCTCCATTGTCCGGCATAGGCCCCGGACCAGCGCGCGAAGCGCAGGCCATGCTTGGTGCAAAACGCTTCGAGTTCGGTGAAACAGCCCCACGCCACTTCGTGCGCCATCAGCACGAGCGGTTCGGCATGGGGAAGCTGGTCGGCGGCGAAGGGTTCGCCGTCCCAATCGGTCGAAAGCCCCTCGCGTTCGATGGCGGCGAGCAAACCGGGCAGGAGGATGGCGGGCAGATTGCCGCCGATGGTGATGGATGCGGACACGCGGTCGGCCATGGTGAAATTCCTTTCGGGATTTGGGGAGAAGCGGCGCGCTAGCGCAGCGCGACCGAGCGCCAGACGACGCGGCATTCGGTGATCCGGCAGGGCCTATCGAGCAATGCCGCCTTGGCGCGGGCGCGCTCGAACGAACGGTAGACGCCATATTCAGACCAGATGGTGCTATGCTTCTGGCGGTGCGGATATTGCTGTTCGAGGCGGTAGCTGGGGCATTCGGAAGCCATGATACCCTCCATGAAACGGGGATGGCGGACATGCCGCCATCCCCTCGGGATTCACGCCGCCAGCGCCATCGCGGCGGGGCCGCTCGGCTCCGGCCCGGACGGCTCGGCGGTGTCGATGTCCTGCCGCGCCGCCGCCACCAGTCCGGCCTTGTCCACGGTGCCAACGCCGCTGCGCGGGGTGTAGGCGGCGGGCGGAAACGCCATCCAGCGAGGCACCCAGCCATCCACCTTGGCGCGGCCCTCGGCCCCGGCAAGGTGGTTGCGCACGATGGTTTTCAGGGTCTTCGATTTCTCGCCAGCATTGGCCGTGGCGACGGTCGCTCCCGCCACTTCGGCGACAAGGGCGGTCAACACTTCCCGGTCGCGGATCAACTCGAAGAACGCATCGTCGGCCTGCCAGTAACAGGTCATATCGACGCCGATTTCCTGCCCCACCACCTCGACGGCAGCGCTGCCCGCCGCAAGGCTCTCGCCCATGACCACGGCAATGATGTCCATCACCGCATGATCGGACAGGGGAAGCAAGGCGAGAAAGATGCCTACCAAACCATAGGCATCGCCATTCCCGCCAAGAACGGTCGGTTCCTCGGGTGAGAAGTGCAGAAGCGCCAGAACTTCCCGCCGCTTGACGTCGAAATCGGCTTCGGCCCGGCACGTCTCGACGCTCTCGCGAATCCCATCGTTGCGCGTGGTTTGCGGCTCGGGCTTGACGGTCCACAGGTGCGAACCGGCGATGGCATGGGCGACCATCAAGCGCAGCGCAATGCCGGGCTTGCCGGTCAGCGCGGCGCGCACGGCGGCATGGCGATGCAGGTCAAGATAGGTCTGCATCGTGCCGGTCACTTCGGGCCGGGGCGCTTTGCGGCCCGTGTCCAGCGCCTCGCCGCGTTCAAGGCGGCGGGCTTCCTTGCCGGTCACATAGCCTTCGTGGAAGGTCACCTCGCCATTGCCGCGCACGTCGATATAGACGCGCCCGCCCTTGCGCTTGGGGGCCTTCTGATATTCCCAGGTCGAGAAATGTTCGGTCGGCGGCACGATCACCACATCGCTCCAGCCCGCTTCGAGATAGTCTTCGCGGCGCGCTTCGATGGCCGCATTCTGCGCGGTCCAGAAGCTGTCCACATCGGCAAAATAGCGGTCCTCGCCGAACAGGTCGGCGACGATTCCGCCTATGCCCTCGCAATTGAACAGGGCGTGTTTGACCGGGATCGACTGCCCGCCGAACAGCCATTATGCCGACCGCGTAATTATGCCGAGCACACCATAGCGAAGCGCCGTTTTCCGTACATCTGTCGGCGGCACGCTCGGGATAATCCTGTCCTCCCACAACCGAGGGAGGATATATGCACAGCACGATCTCACTATTCGATTACGAGCCGCTCGAGTCGGCTACGTCGATGTCGCTCGATGCGCTTGTCGCAGAGTTCGAGGCACCTTACGCCGGCAGTTCGAACCGCCGCCACGGCTTTGCCGCCCGGCATCTGCTATTCTGGCTGAAGCTCCGCAAGATCGCCTTGGCGGACGTCGACAATGCGGTGCTGGAACGGTTCGGCAAGCATCGGTGTCGCTGTCGTCGATACCGGACTCAGCCTAATCGCGATCCATACTATATGACCATGATACGGATGTTCGTGCATTTGCTCGAGCAGCGGGGCGTAATACCGGCTCGTTGCCCGCGTGATGTCGCATCGTATTTTGCGCCATATGCCGCCCACCTCAATGGCCAAGGCTACGTCGCCAAGGTTGTTCGGCGCATGATGTTTGACGCGCGGCACTTTGCTTACTGGGTCGGCCGCAACGCCTATTGGGGCCAGATCGACCGCAGCGTCATCGAGCATTTTGCCGGTCACGAGTGCTCATGTCCACGCGCGATGCGCGGTCGCCCTGGCGATACCGCTATCGCCGTACGCCGCCGACATGCCTCCAAGTTCCTCGCGTATCTCGTCGGCCACGGCGCCATTGCATCCACCGCAAGCGAGCCCGAGCTGGATGAACGCCTGACGGCCTATAGTCATTGGCTCGCAACCGCCCGCGGGCTTCCAACCGCTGGGATTAAACGGAACCTGCGGGAGGTGAAGCGGTGGTACGACAGCATCTGCGGTGAAGGCGTAACATGCTCGGCCGAAGCGCTCCGATCGATCCTGCTCGACCAGGATCCGAGCCGCTCGAAGGGGGCCATCGATCGTACGGTGAGCACCTTGCGGTCCTTTGTCCGCTTTCTGATTGCACGAGGGAGTGTCCGCCTGATCGCCTTGCGGCCCTTAGCATCGGGCCCAAGCGCGCGGCCACCCAGGTTCCCCGTTTCATCGATCGAGCATCCATCGAGCAGATTGTCGCAGCTTGCGATATATCAACGCCAACCGGCCTTCGTAACCGCGCCCTGCTGTTATTGCTGGCGCGTCTCGGACTGCGCGCTGGCGATCTCGTGGCAATGCAGCTCAACGATATTGACTGGGATCAGGGAACGGTCCGCGTTTCCGGCAAGTCTGCGCGCGCTGTGCGGCTTCCGCTCCCCAGGATGCCGGGGAAGCGACCCTCGCCTATATCGAACAGGCTCGACCAACAGTCGCGAGCAACCATCTTTTTCTGAACCTGAAGGCGCCATATCAGCCGTTCGCAGGCCCCAGCATCATCTGCTGGATAATCGGCAAGGCGGTCGAACGTGCCGGCCTTACCGGCATCCCGACCGGTTCGCATGTGTTTCGTCACTCGCTCGCCACATCGATGCTGCGTGAAGGCTCCACGCTGGAGGCGATTGGCACCGTCCTGCGGCATTCCAAGCCGGATACGACCGCGATCTACGCGAAGGTCGATTTCGCCATGTTGGGCGAGGTGGCGCAGCCCTGGATTGGAGGTGCGTCATGCTGATCCACCACGTCGAACGCTATGTCGACTATCGCCACAAGCTTGGGGTCGGGTTCGAAGAGGGCGAGCACACCCTCACATTGTTCGCGCGCTACGCTGGGGAACACGGCGACAGTCACGTCACCATCGAGCGGATTCACGAGTGGTGCAGTCAGGCGTGCTCGCCCGAGCGCGCTCGGGCCAAGTACAACGTGCTGCGCCGCTTTTCGCTGTTTCTACGAGCAGAAGATCCAGGCCACGCCGCACCACCGATCGGCGCGTTCGGGTGCCGCCGACGCCCGAGGCCGGCGCCGCATCTGCTCCAACGCGAGCAGATTGCGGCGATTATATCGGCTGCATTGACCCCGCCGGACAGGACGATCAACGGCTACACCTATCACTGCCTGTTCGGCCTGCTGGCCGTAACGGGCATGCGGGTGTCAGAGGCGCTCGCTTTGCAGCGCTCCGACCTCACCGGCGAGGGACTGCTTGTTCGCCGAAGCAAGGGCGGCGGCAGTCGGCTGCTGCCCATCCACTCGACAACACGGGACGCCATCGAGGCATATCTCAACCGGCGCAACCGAGTGTTTTCGATCAGCGATGATCTATTCATCATCAGCACAGGACGGGCACCGGACAGGTCGACCGTCCGCAAAGTGTTCATTGGCCTGGCCCGGGAGCTTGGCATCCGTGGCCCGGTCGGCACGCCCGGCCCGCGGCTGCATGATCTTCGGCACAGTTTCGCCGTCCGATCGCTTGAGGCCTGCGCCCACGATTACGATGCGGTGCGCCGTCACATGACGGCCCTTCGCGACTATCTGGGCCATAGCAGCATCTTGCACACCTATTGGTATCTCGAAGCCACCCCGGTGCTGATGCGCACTATCGCCGCGGCCAACGAAGTCCGCTTCCTGGGAGGCGCACGATGACCGCGCTCGCTCCTCATCTCACCGATTATCTGGTCGATCATCTGCCCCGGCATCGCAGCGCCAGCACTCATACGGTCGCAGGCTACGCCCACAGTTTCACATTACTGGTCCGGTTCGCGGCCGACCGCCGACGATGCCGACCGATCGACCTTCAGGTCGAAGATCTCGGCCCCGATCTCATCCTGGCCTTCCTGGATCATGTCGAGGAGGAGCGACGCAACAGCGTTTCCACCCGTAACGCCCGTCTCGCCGCGGTGCGATCCTTCTTCCGCTATATCGAATACAAGGTTCCAGCCTGCCTCGATCAGGCACTGCGCATCCACGCGCTGCCCCGCAAGCGGACCGCGACGCGGCTCGTCGATGCCCTGACGATCGAAGAGGTTCGGGCGCTTCTCGCAGCGCCCGATGGCCGTAGCTATTGTGGATTGCGCGATCGGGCGATGCTTCACATCGCCTATGCTTGCGGACTGCGCGCATCCGAACTGCTCGGCCTGCAGATGACCGCATTTCCGCCCGCCTCGCTGGCGACGGTCCGGATTCACGGAAAGGGGCGCCGGGAGCGCGTCCTGCCGCTATGGCGCGAGACCCAGCAAGCATTGCGAGGCTGGCTGGGCGCCCGCGGTGCGACGAGCGAACCGACACTATTCCTAAGCCGAGCAGGCGAGCCGTTGAGCCGCGACGGCTTGGCGCTGATGGTCGCAAAGCACGTCCGCCAAGCGGCATTGTCATGCCCGTCCCTGCTCTCGAAGCGGGTCACGCCGCATGTCCTGCGTCACAGCTGCGCCGCCCACACTCTGACGGCGACCGGCGATATTCGGAAGGTATCGCTATGGCTGGGACACGCTTCGCTTCGCAGCACCGAAGTCTATTTGCGCGCCGATCCGGTCGAGAAGCTCGCGATCCTCGCCGCCCACGCACCGCCAGGCGTTACGCCAGGCCGGTTCAGACCACCATCCGACGAGCTCCTCGCCATGCTTGCTATGGCCGGCAGCACCTGATCCCGGGAAGCCGCGATTATACCGATCAACGCGAGCCAGATTCCGCGCACAAAGCCGATTGGCACGACATCATCGGCATAATTACGCGGTCGGCATAATGGCTATTATGCCGAGCTCGGCATAACAGCCATGCCTTGAGCTGGTGGCCGGTCGGGACATAGCCGTCGGGATCATCGTAGAGCGCCAGCCAGGCGCGCTGCTGGCTCTTGCTGGCCATGGTCAGATGACGGACGGTCGCCGCGTCGATTTCGCCGTCGCGGTAGAGGGTGCGGATGCGCGGTATCAGGTTGCCGAGCGCGAGGATGCGCTTCACCGCGAGTTCGGGGAGGCCGAAGGTCGCCGACAGGTCGGCGATGCCGCGCCCTTCGCGAACCAGCCGGGTGAAGGTTTCCCAGCGCGTCACCTCGTCGGCGTCGAGCCGGGCGGTGTTCTCGATCAGCGAAGCCTCGATGGCGTCGGCATCGTCGCCATCGTCGAGGATCGCGCAGGGCATCGCCTCGACGTCGAGGCCGCCCGCGCGGCGCTCGTCGGCGACGATGCTGGCAGCGGTGAAACGCCGTGCGCCCGCGACGATCTCGAACGCGCCTTCGGCGCAGTTAGGGCGGACCAGCACCGGCACGATAACGCCGCGCTTGCGCACGGTCGGCAGAATGTCGGACACGTCCGGGGCCTTCTTGGCATAGCGCATGTTGGCCTTGCTGACCGACAGCTTGCCAAGCTCGATGAATTCCAGTCTCATGGCACTACCTTTCTAAGGTGCCGGTCCGTCGCTCTTTCCGGGATGGCGGACCGGCTTTTCATCGGCGGGAAACGCCCGCCCGCGTCATCCGTCCCGGTCGTCGCCGGGGTGCGGAATGGGGTGCGCCGCAAGGCGGCAAAGCTGGGTTTCGGCTTGGGAAATGGAACCTGCGGCGCGGGCCGCATCGGCCCAAACCGATAGCGGGGTGTCGCTCGCAAAGGTCAGGTCGCGCTCGATGCCCAGCCCGAACGGCAAGCGAACCGAAGCGATTTCATGGAGGCTGAACACGCCCAGTTCGGGGCAACCGAAGCCCAGATCGGCCAGCCCGAACAAGGTGTCGCCATCCTCGTAAAGCTCGCTTGCCAGCCATGTCGCCGCGCCCAGCGGGTTGAAGAATTTGACCACGGGCGCGGGATCGGGTTCGCGGGTTTCGACCAGCGCGGCGACGCGCCGAGCTTCGTCGTTGGCGCGCAGCAAGGCGCGCAGGTCGGGAGGAAGCAGGATCATGCCGCCAGCCTCCCGCCTTCGGCCAGCGCGGCGGCTTTCGCCTCGCCGTGGCGGGTCAAAAGCCAGTCGGCGGCCTTGCTAGCGGCGCTCGCTGCGCGAAAGATCGCGCGGTTGTCCTCGCGCAGCACGGCGAGCCACGTGCCCAGATAATCGGCATGGCGCACGGTCGGCACGATGCCGAGCGCCGCGCACAGGAAGGCCGATCCCATTTCGGCAATCAGTTCCTCGCGGGCGTAATCCTTGCTGCCGAACGGGTTGAGAAGATTGCGAGCGAGCCGGGAATGATGGCCGCTGGCATGACAGAGTTCGTGCAGCGCCGTCCGGTAGAAATTGACCTGATCGAAGAACGCCGGTTGTGGCGGCACCTGCACATAGTCTGCGCTTGGCACATAGAACGCCTTGTTCCCGCCGATGCGGAAATCCACGCCCGATGCGGCAATGACGTCTTCGGCCAAGGGCACGATTTCGCGTGTTGGCAGCGGCGCGGGATCGGCGGCAAGGCCGGGTCGCAAGCCTTCGCACTGCGCCAGATTGAACACGGTAAAGCGTTTGAGGAAAGGAATGGCCTTGGCGTCCTCGCCGGTCTGGCGCGCCCGTTCCTTCTCCGCTTCGGGGGTGAAGCGGTCGGCATAAACCACGGTCACGCCCTTTTCGCCCTTGCGGACATTGCCCCCGGCTTCGAGCGCCTGCCGGAACGTGAGCCAGCTTTGCGAGGGCCAGCCATGTTCGATCACCGCGCCCCACAATATCAGCACGTTCACACCCGAATAATTGCGGGCGGTAAGCGCATTGCGCGGCAAGCCGGGATTGACGGTGCCGCCATGGCCCCAAGGCTGCACCCACGGGAAGCGGCCCGCTTCCAGTTCGCCGACGATCCGGGCGGTCACCTCGTCGTAAAGGCTGGCACGGGATTCATGCGAACGCGCGGCATCGCTCCCGCGCGCGCGGCGCGCAGTCTCCTTCGTCATGGCGAAGGCTCCTTCTGGCAATTGTGGGAAAGGGTCGGGGAAGCGGCTAACCGCTCCCCCGGATCGGATCAGTTCAGGGTATCGGAATAGCCGTGGTCATCGCCCGAGGTGCCCATATCATCGGGCAGGTCGATACCGTCCACCTCGCGCCGCCGCTGCGCGGTCTTGCGCACGATATTCCAGACGCTCGTATCCTGCCGCGACCGGAACAGGCGGATGGGCACATAACCCGACTGCGCCGTGTCGATGTAGCCGCCGAAATAGACTTCGCCGGTCTCGCGCGATGCCCGTTCCCAGATCGAACCCAGCCGCACCCCGCGACCGCGCGGGCTCTTGCTCATCAGGTTGAACAGCGGCGCACGCGGATTGTCGGAAGTCACCTTCTCGAAATAGACATTCTCGAAGTCGAACCCCGCTTCGGCGATATAGCCAGAAACCATGCCGGTATCGCTGCGGATCATTTCACCAATGTTCATCGTCTTTACTCCTTGCCTGTCGGTTTTGTGTCGATGTCAGCGGACGTTCTCTTTCCCTCCGACAGTTATACTTATACAGGATTGGAAAAATCCATTCTATCGCATTGTTTTATTGACAGAAATCCATCGCAACTGGAGAGTCCGAGCATCCCCGGGGCGCGCGACCAGCGCGCCAGCAAACGACAAGAACGCATCGGCCGCCCGTGCGACCGATACCGCGTCTACCAGGGGCCGGGCGCGGGGCTTGCCCCGATCCCATCGCACCCGGAGCCGTCCTCGCAGGATCCCCAGGGCCGCGCGGATTTCTTGTCGGCAAGAGGCACGGGAGGAGGATTTACGCGGAGCTTGCCGGAACGGGGCTGGCGCTGCCGCAAGGCAGACAAACGCCGCCGGCCCCGTTCCGGCTAGCGCAGCTTTCCTCCGACGCAACTCCTTGCCGATGAAAATCCGTGCGGCACGCCAGGGATGCTGTGAGACGGCGAAGGGGGCGCATGGGATCGTCTCGCGCACGGTCCCCCATCGCGCGGCCCCCGCGCGATTCCACATTGCCGGACGCCCTGTCCGGCTGCCCCAGCGATCGTCACCTTTGGCCGGGACGGCAAAGCCGGCCCGGTGGAGCTTGGCGGCGAAGGCGCCTAGCGGAATAGAGCGCGGTCGCGCCCACGGCGCGAGGGGTCAACCTCCGCTTCTGTAGGGTATTCCCGACAGCGGAAATATCTGCGGCGTCCACAATGGCGCACAATGACCAGGGATCGCAAAATCGTAGCCGGAAACTTGAAAGCATTGCGCGAAGTTCGAAAGATCGCGCAGGAAGAACTTGCGGTGAAATCGGGCATCGACCGCAGCTACATCAGCGATCTGGAAAACGAGAAATACGCAATCTCGATCGACAAGCTCGGCAATCTCGCCGAAGCGCTGGGCGTCGAGACCTGGGAAATGCTGCATCCCGATACCGCGGCAAGGATGCGCCAGCGCACGAGCGCCTGACGCCAAACCCATATCCTCCGGCACCGGCCTAAACCGGCCCGCCGCCGAGCCATCCACCCGGCCCCATCGCCAGACAGCGCCCGGCCCCGCGCGCAAGCCGCTGCACTCGCAGTCGCCAGGATGCGGCATCGGTGCGCCACCGCGGCTGAAGCGTATCGACGCCGAACAACCCGGCAACGATCTCACGCGTCGAAACTCCGACCGCTATCGCATCATGAACGCGCAGCATTTGCGTCCACCGCGCCGCGCGCCGTTCGACGGGATGCAGGGTCCGGGAAAAGCGGCCGTGTCGCGCCAGGGCGACAAACTGCGTCAACGCCGTGATCTGCGGATCGGCGCAGGTCACGCCCGCAATGCGCCAGGCAAGCGCCAGAGGCTCACGCAAGCCGCCATTACCCAGCAAATCGATGCGGATCGAGCGCAGACCGTCCGAGATGAGAATATGGGCTCGGTCCCTCTCGCCCGGCAGCACTGTCAGCAATGGGTCAAGTCGCCTGAAGTCGAACCGATCCACACCGCCATCATCGCCATCGCCGGAAACTACGCTGCCCTGCAAAACGCCGGCATCGATCCCGCGGCTCCAGATTGGCCGCGCTGTCAACGCGTCGTCGTCAGGATCCGAAAACGCGATCAGGCCGAAAGGAGAAGGCGCCTGCCGCTCGCGCCAGGCTGCGACATAGGCCGGGGTCCGCCGCAACCACTCCCAGGCAAAGCAGCGCCGGTCTCCGCCCAGGAGCCGGGCGTAGGAGCCCGCGTCGCGCCAGTCGCCGCCGGCGATGGCCACGACGCAGGCTCCCGTCTCCTGTCGTCAGGGCTGCGAAGCCCCTGCCCTCGCCGCCTGCTGCTCCGCGACATAGCCGCGTAGCGCCTCGGCCTGATCGTCGCGTAGCGCGTCGATTGCGGCTTGATGCGCGGCCGGCTTGCCATAGAGCAGCACCGAGGGGTCTTGTCCCTCGACATTGCCGAGATTGGGCCGGTGCTGGGCATAGCCGATCAGTGCCGCGAGTTCCGGCGAGAAGGTCCGCGCGATCTCGGGCGGGTAGACCAGCCATTGCAGTTCGAAGGGCTTGAGCCATCCAAGGCTGTAGCTGACGATCAGCCCGCGCCGGGGCGTCGGGGTCCGGTTGGCGCCGCCGCCGTGGAGCGTGCTGCCGAGGAAGGCGAGCATGTCCCCCGGCTCGAGTTCGGGAACGATGGCCCGATCTTCCGCCTGCGGCTCACCCAGATACTGGTTGCTCCCCGGCCAGATCCGGGTGCCGCCGTTCTCGGCGGTGAACGGGGTCAAGGGCCAGATGACGTTGATCAGGTATTCGATCTCGCCCCTGGGTCCGGCCCACATGTCCTCGTCGCGGTGCGGATATTGCGCGAGCGCGCCTTCGTGGATTTCGACGCCCTGGGTCAGGTTGAGCGCGATGCGGTCGCAGAACGATCCCAACGCATGTTCGGCAAGCCCAAGCGCGACGGGGTGTTGGACAAATTGCGCGGCGAGCGCAGATCGCGTCAGCAGGCTGCCGAACCGCTTGGTGCGCCGACCATAGAAATCGCCATCGCAGAACGGCGTCTCGGAAAAGCAACGATCAAGGTCCGCGTTGAGCGCTTCGGCAAGCGAGGCGGACACCGCGCCGCGAACGACGGTGTAGCCCTGGCTCAGCAAATCGGCTGCGTGGTGCGTGATGAGGTGCGTCATTGCCATCCTCCTCACGCAGCGACCGCGGCGAACTTGGCCACGGGAGCGTAAATGCCGGTGCGCGCAAGGCGTGCGGGCGTGTCGGCATCGATCTCGATGCGAAAGGCGCCGAGCGTCATACCGCCGATCGTGCGAACCGGCCCAAGCGGCGAGGCATCCCAGCCCATCGCCAGCACCGCCTCGCGAAAGCCCGACCGAACCACCCCGGTCAGGGTCCGGATTCCTTCGCCCAGCGCGTGATCGACCATGGCGGTGATCAGGCGGTTGTAGCGCGACGATTACGGAGTCCGGTCGGCGTCAATTATGATGGCCGATAGGTGGCCGCGCCGGTTGGTGAATTCTGGCTACCATTTGCTGTTGCGGGGAGCAACCGTCGAGCGACAATTACGACGCTGGGTAATTGTCGCTGACGCTGGCCGGAAGCGAGGGTCTGAAGCGCATGGGATGGTTGGCATGTAATTGCCGCTGGCGACAATTACCCGTTGCCTCAGCAAGGGTGCTCCCGAGCGCGAAGCCAGCGACAATTATGATGGCCGGTCCGGGCGCCATTCGGCGGGTCGTAATCGCCGGCGTTGATACGGGCGACGGCGGAACGTTTGCGGTAGCTTTCGCCGTTCATCTCGATGATGATCGAGTGGTGCACGAGGCGGTCGATCGCGGCGACAGTCATAGCGGGATCAGGGAAGACGTTGTCCCATGCCGAAAATGGCTGGTTGGCGGTAATGGCGAGCGAGTGGCGTTCGTAGCGGTGGGCGATGAGCTCGAACAAGGCGCTGGTCTCGACCTGGTCCTTGCGGACGTAGGACAGATCGTCGAGCACGATGAGATCGAACTTGTCGAGCTTGTCGAGCATGGCGGGTAGGCTGAGGTCGCGGCGCGCGGACTGGAGCTTCTGGACCATGTCGGTGGTGGAGCAGAACAGGACGCGCCGCCCCGTGTCGATGAGGGCATGACCAATGGCAGCAACTGCGTGCGTCTTGCCGGTCCCGCTCTGGCCGAACAGCAGCAGGTTGCCGCCGCTCTCGATCCAGTCGTCACCGGCGGCGAGGGACAAGAGGTGCGGTTTGCGGATGCCGGGGGCTGCGTCGAAATCGAAGGTGGCGAAGGTCTTGCCTGCGGGCAAGCCGGACTGGTCGCGATGGCGCTGGATGCGCCGGGAGGAGCGATCGGCCATCTCGATCTCGAGAAGCGAGGCCAGCAGGTTGGCGGCCGGCCAGCCATCGCGATCGGCGGTGTCGGTGAGGCGCTTCCAGTTGCGGTTGATACTCGGCAGGCGCAAGGCCTTGAGCAGGGTAGGCAGCACGGCGGCGGCCTGGTCCTTGGTGCGGGTCATCAGTACACCTCCCCGCTGGCGATCAAGCTGTTGTAGCTGTGCAGATCGGGAGGCGGGATAGTGACATCGCGCTGCGATCTTGCGGTTGGCAGGAACTCGTCCCTGAGCGCATCGACATCGGGCAAGCGCCCTCTGTCGAGTGCCTCATCGATCCGCCGGGCCAGCACGTCGACACAGTCGCCCCGGCGGCGATATCGAGCAGCGCGACGGCATCGCGGCAGGCCTGCCGTCCATCGAGTTGGGCATCGAAGGCTTGCCAGGCCCGCCGGTAGGCGTGATCGGGGAACAGGGCTTCGCGGTAGACGAGGTTGCGCAGCGCACCAGGCTTGCGGCGCAGGTTACCGATCATGTGCCGGAAATCGATGCTGTGCCCCCGGTGGGGATGGCTGATCCGCACGCGCGGCGTGGACATTACCCTGTCCGGACCGAGGAAGAGCTCAATGCGATCGTCAAAGAGATGCGCGTTGAGGCGCCGTCCGACGAGGCGGGAAGGCACCGAATAGGTAACCCGATCGATGGCGACGGTGCCGTTGCGGGTGACATCGACGGTGACCATGGCGAAATCGGTGGTTCGCCTTGCGGGCAGCGCCTTGAGTACCCTGCGTTCTGCATCGATGTGCGCAGCATGCCGCCGGTTCTGTCTGGCGACCTGCGCCTCAACGAACTCGCGCCAGGCCTCGATGCTGACGAAATCGCGGCTTCCCCGCCGGCGTAAGGCCTGATCGAGCCGTCGCTTGAGATGGGCATGGGGACCTTCGATCGATCCGTTCTCGTGCGCCTCGCCGCGGTTGTTGCGGGTAGCGAGCATGCCGTAATGACGGCACAGCTCGTCATAGCTTCGGGTAAAATCCCGCTGCGCATCGGCGTCGAGGTTTTTGTAGGCGGCTGACAGGGAATCGCTGCGGTGTTCGGCCGGCGCGCCGCCCAGCTTCCACAAGGCATCCTGCAGGTGCTCCGAAAGGGCGGCAAAGCTCTCCCCGCCCAGCACGACAGCCGCATGCTCCCAGCCACTCGCCGCCAAGCGGAAGTGGTAAAGGCGATAGGCCAGGGTCTCGCCGGCAACGGTGACCTTGAGACTGTCGCATACCGTGAAATCCGACAGGCCCTGCCGACCGGGCTCATGATGCTGCGGGAAGAAGATCTCCTTCTCGCCGCCGTGCAGTGCCCGCCAGCGGGCGATCCGGCGTTCAAGTGTTCGTCGTATCGCATCGGGAACAGCATCCTCGCCGAACTCGTCCTGGAGCGTCTCGAAGACCGTGACGGCAATGATACCGTCGATCTGGAGCAACTCCTCGACGCGTGGCCAGAATGGCTCGAGCGGATCGGCGCGGGTGCGCCAGTGGCGCTCCTTCTTCTTCTGGGACGGAAGCTGCGGATCGTTCTCGATCCGGCGTGCGCTGCGCTCGCTGATACCGGCCTTGGCAGCCGCGACGGCCTGGGTGTGTTGGCGACGATGGGTCATGAAGAGAAATACCTGCTGATCGGAAATGTGGTGGCCCGGCATCGCAAACCCATCGCTCGTTGTTCGATGAGTGTTCCGATACCACCGCCCGCCACAGCCCCGATCAGCCCCCCCGAAAGAAGGGGAAAAAGATCGCTACCGGTTGTCTGGTCCGCTCTCCGGTCGGGGCTACGCCCCTCCCTACGATCAGCCCAGACAACCGATCCTACCGGCCATCATAGTTGCCGCTCAACCGGCCATCGTAGTTGTCGCCACGCAGGCGGTTGCGCACACGCAGCCGTTCCCCGGCCCCAAGCCGTGACGGCAGGCAAAGCCGGGTGATCTCGAAGATGTCGGCGGCGCGCGGGACGGCGCGATCGCACAGCCCGGAAAACAGATCGCCGAGAATGTGCGGCCGTGTCGAAGGCAGGAGACGCATCGATCCTTGATGATGACCGCTGTCATCGAGGTCCGCGATATAAACCGCGTCGGGTCCGTCGAACTGGTCGATCTCGAAGCGGCCGTGCGACACGGGCACATCCCAGCCCATCGTATCGACGAACAGCAATCGCCGGTCCTCGAACATTCCGGTGTCATAGATGTCGGCGAGATCGTAGCCTTGGGATAGTCTGATCATGGGCAAGCTCCTCGAAGTGGAGCCGGACAATGATCAGGATGCCGATGGCAGAGATATTCACCCGAATGGGGGAATAGACGGCAGGAACTCGATCAACCCGAGACGCAAAGCCTCATAGACGAGCTGGGCGCGGGTTATCACATTGAGCAGGCGGAACGCCGACTTGACGTAAGTCCGGACGGTTTCGAGGCCTATGCCGAGAATGGCGGCGATGTCCTGATCGGTCTTGCCATGCGCGATCCAGAAGATGCATTCGCGCACGCGGTCAGCGATATGGGGAACGAAATCTGGGCCATTCGAAAGGCCTGCGATCCGGCGCGCCGCATCAAATGCTATGCGTCCCACCACATCCGCGACAAGAATGCGCTCGGAAGTGATGTCGTGAATCCTGCTCGTTGCGAAATTAACCGACCCCTCGGGCTCGCCGGGCACATTCACTGGGATGGTTATGCCCTGACGGATGCCATAGCGTGACGCATCGTCAAGAATGGCGTGCTGCTCTCCAGACAATACCACGCGTGCCAGCACATCGCCCCAAAGGAAGCTCGATGCTCGCCGACGCGCGATCGCGAGGATGGGGTCGACGATCTTGCCGCCACGACCTATCAACCGGCGATCCCAACCCTGCGGATAATTTTCATACCGGATGAGTTGGGAACATGGCCTGACCAGGCTTGCCGAGTGGAGAACAGCGACGAATTCGAATCCCAGTTCGCGCGCGACATCATTAATTGTCCCGGCCAGTTCCATTTCTGCGGTCGCTGCGTCTGCAGCATTACGAAAGTCCTTGACGAAGCGGGACAGCCACATTGGCCAAACTCCCACCTAGCATCCAGGGAGTTTGGGCATTGCACCCACATTAAGCCATCCATGATCAATGTCTAAGCAATGAGGATTTGTGGAGTATTTTCTACAAATCGAAGCTTGAAAATTTTTACTACCGCGCCATCTTTTGTAAAAGATGGTAAATTGCAAATAAGAAATATGTCCTATACATACCCTCAAATTTTAATAATCGCTCACATTGTTAATAAGCATGTGCGTTTATAGTTTTTCACTCATATTATTATGAAACTATCAACTCACTATTGTCAGGAAGCTTTCGTGAAGCTTGCGCTGAGGATAATCAAGCCCCTGACCAAAGTGATCGAAGGACCACGTCAGAGGCTCGTAGTCCGGATAAGGTAGATGCCCGCCCATGAAGGTTTCGAAACGATTGCCTGACGGATCCCAAGCATAGATCGTGCAGCCGCGCGTCACGCCATGGCGTGTCGGACCGATATCGACTGGAACCTCGTTCATCGACATAATGTCGCCAGCTCGCAGGACCTTTTCCCAGCTTTCCATGAGAAACGAGACGTGATGCAGCTTTCCGGGCTCGGGATATTCAGCAAACGCTATATCGTGGACCTTCTGTCCGCAGGAGAGCCAGATAGCTGCGTTGCCGTTCCCATCGGGTGTGAGCACGCGCTCGACCAGGTAGAAGCCGAGCACTTCAACGAACAGGTCGTGCACCTTGGCGATATCGGGACCATAAAGCAGGGCATGATCGAACCGGACCGGGCCGATCCCATGTTCGGCGCTCAACCGCCACGGTGCGGGATTGACCATGCCGATGCCGTTGCCGACAGAGGTCTTGGTCGCATAGAGTTCAATGGTGTGGCCTGAAGGGATCGTGAAACACACGCGCCGCCCGGTTTCGAGCAGATCGCCGGCGGGCATCCATTCTGTGGCGACGCCATAAGCGTTCAGATCTGAGTTCAATCGGTCAAGCGTAGCTTCGTCCCGTACCTTGAAGGCGAGACTATCGATTCCCGCCCGGTCGCATTCGCGCAGAATGAGGCTGTGGTGGTCGCGCTCGTCCCAGCACTTCAGGAAAACCCTGCCTGAACTGTCACGACCGGTTTCCTCAAGCCCCAGAACATCGCGGTAAAATTGAACCGCCTTGTCCAGTTCCAGGACTCTGATCTGCGCATGTCCAGGGCGCAGTACGCCATCAAGTGCCATATCCACTCCCTCAATACCATCCGATCCGCTATTCGCGCCGAAACACCGTTCGCGCGACGTGCCCGAATTTCATGAATTAGCATCGACTGCCCCTCTGGCCGCCTCCTGCCTTTGCAGGTCCATCGGCGTTTCCAGATCAAAGTCCCCGGGGACGTCAACTTGTTTGCACTAAGGCGACTAGGCCTTTCATGAGTTGCGAGCAAATACCATTTTCCCGCTGCATTGTTACCTTTTCGGTATCACTTGGTCGAAAGTTGTCCCTGCTCTCCTCAGGTGAGAGGCAAAGGCAAAAATTGCGCATCGAAGACAGCCAGATCGGGCATCGCCAACAGCTCGCGCTCGTCCAGACGAGCGACAGCCGATTCAAGCGACGCGAGAATTTCCTGGCGTCCTTCGGGACTCAGATAAGGGACGTGATAAGCAACGAACGGCTCGATCACCTCGAAGCCGACATAGCCCAGCGCGCCCTGGAGGAAAGGTCGCAGCATTCCGGTCACGAGCTCACCGTGGATCGATCCGGGGCCGAACATATGCTGGCGCCCGCCAAGGCTGAACGCCGCGAAAGCCCGCTTCCCGGCCATGCCGCCCGAGCCGTAGATATGCCGGCCCCGGTAGAACGTCCCCGATACGAAAACCCGGTCGATCCACCCCTTCAAGATCGCGGGAACACCGAACCAGAACAGCGGAAAGGTGAAGATGACGAGGTCTGCGGCCAGGATCTTGGCTATCTCGAGGCTGATATCGGACGCGATGGTGCCGGTCTCGTAGGCATGGCGTTGCTCCAGAGCGTAAACCAGATGCCCTGAATCCTTCCGGGCAGAAAAATCCGCTGGCGACAAGACGGGATTGAAGCCCATTGCATAGAGGTCTGAATGCGCGATCCGCCACCCATCGGCGGCCAGGCGCCCGGCAATTCTGTCGCGCATCGCCGTAACGAACGAATCTGTTTCCGAATGCGCATGAACGAGAAGTGCTGTTCCAGACATATATGGATTTCCAATGCTTCGCTTCGTCGTGATGCCTGCATGTCGACGCGATCAAGGCTCTCAGCCGGACGGCTTGAATCGTGATTTTGCCGATGGACGATGGTCTCACGGGAGGCGCCGACCGATCGCATCGCTGCCGACCGGTTGCTTGCCTACGTCCTCACCCGCCGATGGACTCGGCCTCACGGCTCCGTCGTTCGAACCGTGCGACGCCTCCCCGCCATCGCCAAAGGCCCGAAGATGGATGCAACCATAGGCTTCAAGCCACCGCACCAACCACCCTGCGCCCATGCGCAACACGCCTTGCCAGCTCGTCACGTCGCGCTCCTACCGCGATGCCGCCCGTGGCGCATTGTCACAGGGTGCCCGGCACTCTCAGCTTCCTTTGGCGCGCCGTTCTGTTTCGCCGGCGCGGACCATGCTGGCGGGCTCCCCGGCGATGCACCAGTTCTCCGGCGCGATCGAGATCACCTGCCCGCGGACATGGCGGCGTTCGCAGCGACAGTGCTCCACGATCAGATCGGTGAATCCGCGCAGCAAGGTGTGAAGCTGCTCCTGTGGCCTTCCCGCCAGCGCCAGGCAGGTGAAGTAGGGCGCATCTGCTCCTCCTTCCGACGCCAGCACGCCTGCGGTCGCCCAATGCTGCGGCCGATGCAGTGAGACGAAAGCCCTTACGCGGTCCAGAGGTAGAGGATCGACGGCAGGATACAGCGTCCGGACATAGAAATCGGTCGCCTGTTCGAGCAACGCGCCGATGTCACCTTCGGATTGCCGTCCCTCGGTCAGATGGAACTCGACAATGGGCATTTCGTCTCCTCAAGGAATGGCGTGGCGACGCCCTGCATCGAGCATCATGGTCGAGCCGGCGAATGCGTCGGCCCGTGGGTCGAGAAGCAAAGCGATCGCCCAGGCCACGGACTCGACCGACGTGAATGCTCCGATCGCGGAGTCCGCTCGCATGCGATCGAGCATCACTTCGAAGCTCACGCCCTCCTTCTCGGCGCGCGCCCTGGCGATGCCGTGCAGGCGGTCGGTATCCGCCGGCCCCGGCGCAACGAGATGAGCCGTCACACCGAGCTCGCCATAGGCCCAGCTCATCTGCCGCACGAGATTGGCAAGCGCCGCATTGGCGACGCCCGCGGTCGCGGCATAGGCAGTCGGCTCGAAGCCATAATGGCCCCCGATCGCGACGAGACGCGATCCCCGCCGCAGATTCGGTTCGGCGGCCCGCACCAGGCGAACGAAGCCTCCGACCTTGATATTGCAGGCCTCGACCAGCGCCGCCGTGGGCGCGGCGCGCACGCCACCCGCCACCGTCACCCCCGGAGCATGGACCACCATGGCCACCGGCGCGGTGATCGCAGCGCCGATCGCCGCGATCGCCGCGTCATCGGCCATATCGGCGATGACGGCCCGAAACCTGTCGCCATGCCGTTCGCCAAGCGCGGCGAGCGATGCCGGGTTTCGGGCGATGCCGAGAACGTCGATGCCGGCACCAACGAGGTCCGCCACGATGGCTTGCCCGAGCGCGCCGCCCGCACCGACGACGATTGCCTGTTCGCGCATCGGTCAGGTCACCACATTAAGGAAGCTGGGAACGACGACGTTGCCCTGGCTGAACAGGGCGTTCCCGAATTTCGAGGTATCCCAGATCAGCGCCGGATTGTCCGGATAGTAGACATAGCCGCCGGTGAAGACCTCGTTCCTGTTGCCCGACGGATCGAAGAAATAGACCGTGGCGCCGCGGGTCACGCCGTGGCGGTTCGGCCCGAAATCGATGGGAATGTCATATTTCCCCATGCGATCCGCAGCGTGATAGAGATCGCTGACGGACTCCAGCAGGAACGACATATGATGGAGCTTGCCGTCCTCGGGCTGGGCGACGAAGGCGATATCATGCGGCTTGTTCGAACAAGACACGAATGTGGCCAGGGCTGCGCGGGATTCGTGATCCTGCAATTCCTCGGTGAGGTTGAATCCGAACACCTTGATGAACAAATCGCGCGACGCGGCGATATCCCGTCCGCCGAGCAGGCAATGGTCCAGACGGATGATGCGCATGCCCTTGATGTAGCCATCGTCGGGGATCGTTCCCGGATTGGCCGCATCCATGCCGTTGCCGACCTGCTCCTTGAAGGCATAGAGTTGGCAGACATGGCCTGTGGGGAGCGTGAACTCGACGCGCCGTCCGCTGCGGGCGTAGGTTCCAGACGGGATCTGGCGGGTTTTGACGCCATAGTCCCGCAGCCGCCGGTCGAGCTCGGACAATGCGTCGTCATCGAGAACCTTGAACGCGACATAATCGACGCCGCAATGGTCAGCAGGGCGGATGACGACCGAGTGGCAATCATGCTCGTCCCAGGCCTTGTAGTAGGTTTTGCCATCGTCATCGCGGCCCGTTTCGATCAGGCCCAGATAGTCGCCATAGTGCCGGCGCGAGGCCTCGATATCGAGAACCCGCACACAAATTTCGCCCAGCCTCAGGACGCCGTGGATAGACATCAATTTTCTCCAGGATTTTCTGGCGCGGCGTCGCCACGCTTGGGTTCCGGCTTTCGCCACACTTTGAGCGGAAGCACTTCGATTTCCAGGTCGCCCTGGGGAATGATCCTGCAGGCCAGCACAATTCCCGTCGCCTCATCGGCCTGCGAGATACGGCTCCGGCTCATGGGCAAAGCCCGATAAAGACCGCCAATCACGCGGATGCGGCAAATTCCGCAGCCTCCGCCACGGCAGCCTACGGTTACGGCCGAGGTGCCAGCGGCGATCATACCATGCAGCAACGGGATATCGGCCTGGGCGAGAAACTGGAACGACGTTCCGGCCACCCGCACACGAAACCGGTGGCCTGGCTCTGCAGCCGAGCGCCCCATCATCTCTTGTGCTGCCGCCATGCTGGCGGAATCGGGTGCCATTGTTTCGTCCTTCTCCCACCTCTTGAGGTACTGCCTCCGCACGATACTCTCCAATACCTTAGCGTGCAGCCCGCGATACGGTTTGCGTATTCTCAACCAGTTCCGGCCTGCTGAAGTCCGGCCGCTGCGATTTGCTCGTCCTCCTGCGCGGATCCGCCCGACACACCAATCGCACCCAGGCAGTGCGCCCCTTGCAGGATGGGGATGCCGCCCGGAACGACAGTCAAGCGCGGGCGCCGCAAGAGGCCGTCGCGCACACTGTCCTCGGCCTGCGCCAGCATGTCGCCAAGGCCGCGTGTCGAGAGTGAAAACCCCGCCGCGGTCCATGCCTTGTCGATCGCGAGTTCGGTCGAGATGAGGAACGCGCCGGGCAGCCTGAGGAACGCGGCCAACGCCCCCGCGGTATCGACAACCGCTACAGAGGCCCGAACGCCAAGGCGTTCACACTCGGCGCGCGCCGCGGCAAGCACCTGCTCCAGCACTTCGCCAGGCAGCGCCTCGGGCGCGAAGGAACCCCCGCCCCTCCCCGCCTCATCTTTCTGGCCCTGTTTCATCGTCAGATCGACCGGAACAGGGGCGAGCGGATCTGTTGGGCATCCGCTGCCGAAATGAACTTCTCGGTGTAGATGTCCCGTTCGAACAGCCGCCCCTGCATCAGCGTCGCGATGCAGGCCTCGATCATCAACGGCGGGCCGCACAGATAGGCCTTGTGCCCCCGGAAGTCGCCGCCGAAGTGGCGCTGCGCCAGTTCATGGACGAAGCCGCGCTCGCCCTGCCAGGCGCTGTCGTCCGGCTCGCGCGACAACACCGGTAAATAGGTGAAATTGGCATGGCTGGCGGCAGCCTCGAGAAACTCGTTGTGATAGTAGAGTTCCTCGCCGCTGCGCTGACCATAGATCAGTGTGATTGGCAGGTCGCAATTCTGCGCCAGCAGATCGAGGATCATCGAACGGGGGCTCGACAGACCCGAGCCGCCGGCCATGAACAGCATCGGCACGTTCGCGGACTTGCGCACGAAGAAGCGGCCATAGGGGCCGGTGACCTTAATCGGATCCCCTTCGCGCAAGACCTCGTGAACATAAGCGGTCCCGGCGCCGCCCGGTACGAGCCTGATGTTGAGCTCGATCAACTGCCCATCGCCCGGCGCGCTGGCGATCGAGAAGGCGCGCGTGCCGATGCCGTCCGGCAAGACAAGATTGATATATTGGCCGGCCTGGAAGTGGAGAGGTTGACCGAGATCGATCCACAGGCCTTTGATTGTCGGCGTCAGGCTTTCGATCCGGGTCACTCGGCCAGCGAAGTCGCGGATCGGGATGACCTCGGCGTCGGGATCCTCATCAACGTCCGCCTCGATCGTGACATCCTCCTCGACGGTGGCGCAGCAGGCCAGCGTGTTGCCCTCGTCCCGCTCAAAATCCATGAGCGCGAAGCTGGAGGCATCTCCATGGTCCACCTCGCCGTCGACGACGCGCACCTTGCAGGTGGCGCACAGACCATGGCCGCAGGCATGGGGAAGATATATGCCGGCGCGCAGGGCGGCATCGAGAATGGTCTGCCCCTCCTCGATCGGCACGCTCGCGCCCAGCGGCTCTATCGTCAGTTCATGAGCCATGGCGTTCAGGGCTTGGGGAAAAGCGCGCTGGGAAACAGGGTGATCATGCGGATATGATCCTTGTGCCCGATCCCGTTGGCTTCCAGCGTGGCCGCGAAATCCGGCGCGAACGGCTTGTCGCCATTCAGCCATTCGACACCGTTCCAGTCGATCTCACCGGCCTGGGGATCGGACACTAGAAGCGGCTTGACCCGGTCTTCGATCAGCTGGCCGAAGGTAACGTCCCTCGGCGTGAACAGCAGGAACGGCGCCGCGAACAGCAGGTGCTGCTCCCAGCTGAAATAGGTGATGATGTTGTCGCCGAATATCTCTTCACGATCGCGCGAAGGAAACTTGTATGTCCCGATAGCCTTGACCGACATGATGGGTCCTTTCTACGAATGCAGTGGTGTCAGGGGCGCGGGCGTCGCGGAGCGCTGTCCGCGCCTGGCCTCAGGCGGAAGCTCTCTGCCGCCAGGTCTCGAAATTGGCGCGGTCCTCGGACGTCGAATAGTCGCCATTGTCGATCCCGGGCCGCAGGCCGACCCACTCCATCCATTTGCCGAGGTCGCCGAAGTTGGGCGCGGCGAACAGCTGGTTCATCGGCAGCCATGCCTGGACGAACTTCTCGGGCTCATGCTCGAAAATGTCCTTGCAGCCGTCGGAGCAGAAGTGGAACTTCTCGCCTTCGTAGACAGTCTCGCGATAGCAATGGCGCGTCGGATCGCCCGGTTCGGTGAAGACGACAGGGAGCTGGCAGGTCTGGCACAGCTTGGCGAGGCCATAGTTGGCGTAGGGCGTGCCGGCCGCCGCCATCTGGTTGATGTGCTCCCAGCGCGGCCGGTAGTAGCGATCGAAAGTGTCCGGATATTTCTTCGAGAGCCAGTCCATGTCCTGCTCGTTCGGGATCCATGCATGGAAGGCCGTGCCGAAGCTCCACTGGTAAAGCCCAAGCATGAACTGATGGGTGACATGCTCGGATGCCTCGCTGGCCAGGTCCCAGCCCTTGGGCGGGCGGATGCCATAGCGGGCGAGATCACGGAACAGCGCGCCGCCATTCTCGACGCCATAGATCTCCCACGCTTCCTTCCAGCTCATCACGCGCTTGGGCAGCATGTAATCCATCATCGTGCCGACGAGCGAGAGCATCCGCATTCCGCGCCAGAACCATTTGTCGAGCCAGCCCTGCACGATCGGCAGGTTGTCGGGGTCCTGCTCGAGCATGAACTTGATGCACTCGAGGCCCAGTGTCATGTGCCGCGCTTCGTCCGACTGCGCGGAGAAGCCGAAGGTCAC
The DNA here is from genome assembly GCF_057401805.1 of Sphingopyxis sp. 550B. NCBI lineage: Bacteria > Pseudomonadati > Pseudomonadota > Alphaproteobacteria > Sphingomonadales > Sphingopyxidaceae > Sphingopyxis > Sphingopyxis sp. 550B. The sequence goes on from NZ_CM171610.1 coordinate 3,630,248, forward strand.
GGTGGCCATGTCGCCATTGTAGGCGGCGCCAGACATGAACGGGACGAACAGCAGGTTGGTCAGGACATATTCGAAGGCGAAGCCGATCGCGGTAATGAATTCGAACGGCCCGGCGGACATGGCATCGTCGAAGAAGGAGCGCGCGACCGAGGTGTACCAGATACGGTCGCGGCCGTCGGCGAAGGCATGGAAGCCGTTATAATATTTGTTGTAGTTGGATGCGGCGTGGATCTGGGTCTGCGCGTGGCGGATTTCATCGAGCGACTGCATCTGGCAGGCGACCTGCGTGCCGACGCCCTCGAACTCGCGGCCGATGCGCGCGAAGCCCTTGTGCGCGCAATATTCTCCGGGGCTGATCGCCTGGATGAAGATCTTGAGCGCGGTCAGGTAGCGCGCATCGGTGATATTGAGATGCCCGTTGTTCTGGGCATGGGCATCGAGAATGGCGTAATATTTGCGCTCCTTCTCCGCCTGGTATTTCCAGTAGGCATCCATGGTCAGGCGGAAGGGATCCTCCCATTTGTCCCAATCATGGATCTTGATCCCCTCATAACGGGTGTAGGGGAAAAGCGCCTCCTTCGACTGATAGGTGGGCTCCCATCCCAGGTCACGGGTGAGCAGGCGATAGCGCTCCTTGATGCCGAGCTTGGGCGCCGGGGTTTGCATGTCCATGATCGGGTATCCTCTCAATTGTTCCAGCTCAGCACGAGCCGGTCGTCGTCCTCGTCGACGTGGCCCGACAGGGTCACGAGGTTGATGTGAAGTTCCTGGAGATCGAAGCGCCGGCCGATCAGCTCCTCGATCGTCTCGCGCTTGATCGTCATTTCATCGGGCGCCGCGACGCGCACCATTGCCGGCTGATTTTCCACTTCGGCGGCCGGATTGTCCTGCACGATCGCTTCGATGATCGGACGGGTTTCCTCGTTGGCCTGAAACACAATGAACACGGTCGACATGATTATCTCTCCTCAGAGCGCGAGGCCGGCCTTGGCGGCCCGCTTGCGCAGGCTGTCCTGCGCCTCGGCGATCACGGCGTCCGCGCCCTCGCCCAGCACCGGCTCCACGACAGGCAGAAGCGCCGCGGCGGCGCGCGCGCTCCAGCTTGCGAACCATTCCGCGAGCGCGGCGGCATTGCCCTCGCTCTCTGCGGCGGCGATCTTGAGCACGCTGTCCACCCACTTGGCGGTTTCCGCGTACCAATCGACCTGGAACTGGGTGACCATGCTTATCGCCGAGGCGCCTCTGGCCGAGAGAACGCCATCGATCAGCGTTTCATAGACGACCGGATACAACAGGCCGTCGATGGCGAAGTTCTGCGCGACGAACAGTTCTACCGGATCGCGCACCACCATCGTGTCTTCGGCGAGCCTCCGCAGTGGCTGCCAGACATCCGCCCCGATCCATGCCTCGCGCCCGGCGGACAGCGCCTCGGCTCCACCGAACAAGAGGCCAGCGCGCGAGATATATTGCGCGATCGCCAGCGCATCCATGCCCTGATAGAGGCAGGGCTGAGTAAAGGTCGTGCCCACGCCGTACCCGGCGATCAGCACATTGTTCTGGTTAGAAGCCCAGGCCGCATGACGCAGCGGCACCAACACGGCGAGCGCAGCGCTCGACACATCGACCGGCACGGACTGGTGCAACCCCCGGCTCTCGACGAAGGCGAAGGCGCCTTCAACCGCTTCCTGCTGGCGAGCCCTCGTCAATGTATAGGTGCTGTAGAAATATTGACGGGGATCCTTGAAGGCGTCCCAGTCCGCCATCTTCACCCGCGAACTCTGGGTATCGTAGAGTTCCTGGTCCGGCGCCCATGTCGGGCGGTAGTGCAGATTCTCCTTCGCCTGGATATCGTAGGAGGCTTCCTGATAACGAGAGGCCGGCTTGTCGCCGAACCGCCGCACGAGATTGTCAAAGGTCTTGCGCTTCGGCTCGATCTGGATGGTCTTGAGGTCGATCTGCATCATTGCTCTCCAGGCAGGCTGGCCTGCCGCTCTATGAGGTGCTGGACGTCCGATGGGCGCCACGACATCGCGACCGCTTCGTCCCCCTGGGCAGCGTCACGGCTCGCCGTGACCAGGGTGGCCTGCTGGTCTGCGCAGAATTGGCGAAAATCTTCAGGTGGCAGCATCATCTCGACGCTGAGCGCGAGGTCGCCCACGCCGAAGTCGAATTCGACCAGACCGCGCCGCTCGCCGTTCACGCGCACGAACTTGCGCGACGGATCAAACACCGTGTCACTAGACGAGGCATGAGCGCCGCTCTCGTAGCTTCTCGCGGTTTGTGCCGGGCTTTCGCCTTCCATGACCTGCAGACCTTTCCCATCCTGTTTTGTCGCGCCTTTTCGACAGGGCGCGAGACCTGTTCAGCAAGGCCCGTGCCACTTTGCAAAATGAGCGGATATTGGGGGAAATTCGAAGGTGAAGCCCGGCGGGCGGCGGGATCTCAGGACATATTTGTCATGTCCGGTCGACTACCGGACCAAAAATGTCACGAGGCCGACGATCACACGCCCTGCTTGTTGAGGCGGTATGTGAGTTGGCGCTTCGAGAGGTTGAGCATCCTGGCCGCATCGGCGAGATTGCCGCCGGTCTTGCGTAGCGCGAGTTCGACCATCATCTGCTCGTGCGCGGCGAGATCGAAGCCGTCGACAAGCATGTCCTCGAGCATCTTCTCGCACGATGCCGCCGGTTTGTGAACGAGCGCCCCACCCCGGCTCACGCCGATCGCGCCCTCTTCACCCCGGAGCAATTCGGGCGGCAGTTGCTCGGTGCCGATGACCTGGCCATCATCGACGAGCAGCACCGCGCGCTCAATGACGTTTTCGAGCTCGCGCACGTTCCCCGGCCAATCATAGCCTTCGAGCGTCCAGAGCGCATGATCGGTAAAGCCGACGACCTGCTTGCCATAACGCGGTGAGAAGCGATCGACCAGCATGCGGGCGAGAAGCCCTATATCCCCGCCCCGTTCTCTCAGCGGCGGGATCGCAACCGGATAGGTCGCCAACCGGTAGTAGAGATCAGAGCGGAACCGCCCTTCCCGAATGGCGTCCTCCAGATGCGCATTGGTCGCCGATACGATGCGGACATCCACCTTGATCGGACGCGTATCGCCGAGACGCTCAAGTTCTCCGGTCTGCAACACGCGCAGCAGCTTGACTTGCGCCGCGAGCGGCAGGTCGCCCACCTCGTCGAGGAACAGCGTGCCGCCATCTGCGCGCTCGAAACGCCCCGGCCTCGTTTCATCGGCCCCGGTATAAGCCCCGCGCCGCACGCCGAACAGCTCGGCTTCCACCAAATCGAGTGGGATGGCCGCGCAGTTGATCGCGACAAACGGTCCGGCAGCCCGCGGACCGTTTTCGTGCAGCCAACGGGCAAAGACTTCCTTGCCCACCCCGGTTTCTCCCAGGAGGAGCACATTGATCGCGCTCTGCGCGGCCTTGCCGAGCAATGAGAAGGCGCGGATAAAGGCGGGCGAAGCGCCGATGATCGGCCCCTTCCCCGGTGCCGGCGGCCGGCTTTCGCCGCGGCGCGCGTGCCGCCGGAGTAGGCGCAGTTCCTCCTCTGCCTCCAAACGCCTGAGATCACCATGCTCGAGCCAAAGCTGCTCGATCGGCGAATCGTCGCCCCAACCTTCCGCCGGCCTTCCGACAACCTTGCATTTGGCATGACCCGCGCAGACGCATTCGACCTCGCGGAACAGGATCAATCGCTTGAAATACTCGCTGACATAACCCGATGCATAGCCGGTCAGGCTCCAGCACGCCGTCGGATCTGCCTCATCGAGAGCTAGCCCGAGCTCGGCGTGGGATTCGGCTTCCCAGCTCGAAATCCACTGAACGACGCCCTCTAGGCTCGCAGCTTCCCAGTCGATCGAAAGGTCGACAATATCGGATTTGACCATGCCTTCCAGCGCGTGGATCGCGGGACCCAGACGAAAGGAATCGTAGTCGTCCGCCTTCGTCGCGCGCTTGGCCGCGACGCGGGCGTCGCTCTGACCGCCACGAAAGCCGAAGCGCCAGAGAATGCCTCTGGCCTTGACGCTGCCGAGTTGCTCGATCAGTTCGCGACGCATCTCACCAAGCGTCGTGGCATGCAACAATAGCATACGCGCCTGATCGAACCAGATATGTCCGTCGGCCGTCTGGAACTTCAGGCTTTCGTGAAGCCCATATTGCTCAATCAGGCGATTTTCATCCATTGGATCACACCGCTACCTTCTCCGCGACTATGTTTTCCGGTTTCATGGCAGCAATTGTCCCGAGAATGAAGAGACGGACTGTCCCGCAAGCGCATGTGGCGAAAAGGCGGGAGGTCGCCCAGGCGACCTCCCAAGCAGGGTGGATCAATTGGAATAGCGCAAGGTCAGGAACCACTCACGCGGCCGGCTGAACACACCACTGTAGACCGCTTCCGCATTCGAGAAACCCGAAACGATGATCCGCTTGTCCGTAAGGTTGGTGACGCCGGCCTGCAGCTCAATCCCGCTGTTCGCCATCTTGTAGGTGAGCGACGCATTGAAAAAGCTGTGCGAGGGCGTCATCAGGTCCGCCGTGTTGGTCTCGTCATTGTAGGTCTTGGTCGCAAAGGTCCAGTCGATCCGGGGCGTGAACGAACCGATGCCGGTCTCGATCTCGTAGGACGTGCCGACCTGAGCCGTCCATTTCGGCGTGTTCACGAAATCCTCGTCGCCGGTCAGCGGAATACCGGGCAGGATCTTGGTGTAACGGGCGTTGAGATAGCCGGCGCTGGCATCGAGCGACCAATGCGGCAACAGGGCGGCGTTCATTTCCACTTCGAAGCCGTCGATCTTGCCGTTGCCGCCATTGGCGGTCACCGGCGAGGAGCCGTTGACGAAAGTAAGCTGGATATTCCGATAGTCGGTGTGGAACGCCGCGAAGTTGAGACGCAGCCTGCGGTCGAGCAAGGTGGCCTTCAGGCCGATTTCCGCGGTCTTGGCCTTTTCCGGGCCGAAGGTCGGGGCGGGAAGCGGCTGAAGCGTCGTGGTGTCGAACAACGGCCCGGTCAGGCGCGTCGTCCAGCCCCCCGCCTTGAAGGCGGTCGCATAGGACACATAGGCCATGATGTCCCTGTCGATGTGGTACTCGGCGCCGATGCGGTACGAGAAGTTGTTGAACTTCTGCGTGTTCCGACCCAGCGGATAGAGCCATGTGGGATCGGACGGGTCGGCGAGAACCGACGGCGGCAGCGCCATCAGCCGATAGACGAAGCTGTTCTCGTCCTGCTGCGTGCCCTCGAACCACTTGTTTTCGTGGGTGTAGCGCGCGCCGATCGTGATCCCCAGCCGATCGGGGATCAGCTCGATGTTGTTGTGGGTGTAGATCGCGTAGGACTTGGTGTCGTAGCGGTCATTGGGCGAATTGATCTGCAGCAGGCCACCGGTGAAGCTCACACCTTCGACATGGCTCCCGCTTTCGTGGAAGAAGTAACCGCCGAAGACGTATTTCCAGCGGCCACCGAAGCCCTTGCCGATCAGTTGGAGCTCCTGGGTGAACTGCTGCTCATCATCGCCGAAGGTAGGCTGGAAGGCGCCTGACGGATCGCCGCCGACATCGGCGCCGAAGCGTGAGTCGAGCTTGCGATAGGCCGTGATCGACTTCAGCTGCAGGTTGTCGGCGACATCATATTCGATCTGACCATTGAGGCCCCAGTTCTTCACGATGTTGAAGTTGGCACCCGCCGCATAGGACTTGTCGGGATCGATGCTGCCGTCCGCTTTCCTGACGACGTAGCGACCGTCATAGGGAAGATGCTGGCCGGCCTGACTTGCCAGAGACGGCTGCGTGCCGGTCGGCGAACCCACGTTCCCGCGTATACCGTTGCAGACGTTGGACAGCCCAGGCAAGCCGGCCATGGCCGAAACACCGTCTATCACCGCCTGATTGCCGGTGATGCAGGTGTTGTAGACCGCGACATAGGCATTCTGCTCGACGCGCAGCAACGAGAACGGCGCTGCCTGTTCGTTCACCCGCAGATAGTCGCCGATCAGCCGAACCTTGAGGTTATCGGTCGGCGTCCAGACCAACTTGCCGCGCACGGCCGTCTGGTTCTGGTTGCCCGAACGATCGGGGCGCTTCTGGCTGGTGATCGGGTAGAGATTGCCTTCGAACGAATTGGTGTTGGTCGGACCGCCATAGGCCCCGCCGGTGGCGAGCAGATAGATGGGGTTCTGGTCGGTATAGCCGGTGTAGGGAATGCGCTCCTGGTAGCCATCGCGATGCTTGGTCGAAACGGCAAGGCTCGCGACAAGGCGGTCCTCGACGAGCGGAATGTCGATCGAACCGCGGAAATCGATGCGATTGAAGCGGCCAGTGGTAACTTCCGCCTTGACCTTCAGTTCATTGCCCGGATCTCGGGTGACGATGCTGAGAGCGCCGCCCATCGTATTGCGTCCGAACAGGGTCCCCTGCGGCCCCTTGAGCACCTCGATGCGTTGCAGGTCGAGCAGATCGGCGTTCGCACCGATATTGCGGGCAAGGTAGACGCCATCGATATAGACGCCGACGCCCGGCTCGAGATTGAATGCGAAGTCGTTCTGGCCGATGCCGCGAATGTAGGAAATGAGGACCGAGCTCGATCCGCCGAACTGCGCGGTGCTGCGCAGCGTCACGTTCGGCGCCTGGCCGGCGAGACTGGCGACATCGGTGATGCCCTTGGCCGTCAGCATGTCGCCGGAAACGGCGGTAATGGCGACCGGCACGCTCTGGACGTTCTCGGCGCGCTTCTGGGCAGTGACCACGATCTCCTGCAGCCCGCCTTCGGGCGCCGCTTCCTCGGCCTGCGGCGCGGCCTCCTGCGCAAAGGCGGGCGAAGCCGATGCGGTGATGACCGCGAGCGCGGAAATCCCGAGGCGCAGATATTTCGTCATAATCCCCTCCCTGTTTGGGCGCGCTTCGGGAGAGGAACTCGGAACATGGCCGAGTATATTGAATTTGCCTCTCCAAAGGCGGTGACACTTCAATCCTTGGAAAGGTTCGTTAGTCAGCGGAAGAGATACTATCCAATACCATTTTAGCCGCTCCGCGATGCTCCAAACGTATCACCAAACACCGATGAGGGCCTGGGGCGAAAGGCCATAGAGCCCTTCGGATCCGGCGATCGCGCCGACCTTGCGCCCCAATGCCTCGGGAACGATCCGATCGAGAAAAAAGCGTGTCGTGGCCGCCTTGGCCTGGAGCCATGCGCTGTCCGCATCACCAGCTAGCCCGGCCTTGGCTGCCCTCGCCTGCCGCACCATGAGGCAACCGGCCGTGGCCACGGCCAGCATCGTCAGGAAATCGTGACTTCCCGCCAGGCGATCATCCACGGGACGGCCTTTGAGCCAGGCGAGGACCTCCAGGCACGCCCGAGCCAGAGCACCGAGCAAGGGCTCCTCACCGCATTCTGCGAGAATATCCTCGATCAGATCGCCGATCGCCGCGCCGTCCGCCATCGCGAGCTTGCGTCCCACCAGATCAGCGGCCTGAATGCCGTTGGTTCCCTCGTAGATCGGGGCGATACGGGCATCGCGATAATGCTGGGCAGCGCCCGCCTCCTCGATGTAGCCTATGCCGCCATGCACCTGGATGCCGAGGCTGGCGACCTCGCAGCCAATATCGCTGGCCCAGGATTTTGCCAGAGGGGTCAGGACTTCGGCGCGCGCTGCCGCCTTGCCATCGCCCGCCGAGCCCATATCGATCGCGCCCGCACAGGCATAGGTCAGCGCGCGCGCGGCCTCCGTCAGCGACCTCATCCGGAGCAGCATGCGCCGGACATCCGGATGCTCGATGATCGCCACCGGTCCCGCAGTCGGATCGCTGGCGCGCGCCGACTGGATACGCTGATGAGCATAAGCGAGCGCCTGCTGAGTCGCGCGTTCGGCGATCTGCACGCCCTGGTTGCCGACCAGCAGGCGCGCCTTGTTCATCATCACGAACATCGCCCGCATGCCGCCGCCAAGCTCGCCGACAAGCTCGCCGAGGCATTCCTCGCCGTCTTCGCCATAGGCCATCACGCAGGTCGGAGAGCCATGAATGCCCAGCTTGTGCTCGATGGAAACGCAGCGCACGCCGTTGGGAATGGTCGGCCGCCCCTGATCGTCGAGCCGCAGCTTGGGCACGAGGAACAGGGAAATCCCCTTTGTGCCCGAGGGCGCATCGTTCGTTCGCGCGAGGACGAGATGGACGACATTTTCAACGAGGTCGCATTCGCCGAACGTGATGAAGATCTTCTGGCCGCGAATGCGCCACTGCCCCTCGCCAGCGGCCGGTTCCGCACGCGTCCGCAAGGCCCCGACATCGCTGCCCGCCAAGGGTTCCGTGAGGTTCATCGTGCCGTTCCAACGACCGCTCACGAGATGGGGAAGCCAGACCTTCTTCTGATGGTCGGAGCCGTAGGCTTCGATGGCGTGGATCGCGCCGGAGGAGAGAAGATGGATCAGGCCGAAGCCCATATTGGCTGTGCCAAGCGATTCCATCGCCGCCACGGCCAGAGAGAAAGGCAGCCCCATCCCGCCAAGCTCGGGCGAAACCGCAATGCCGCCCCACCCGCCTTCGACGAACGAACGATAGGCCGTATGAAAGGCCGCCGGCATCTCGACGCGCCCGTTGATCCAGCGCGGCCCGGCCGTGTCGCCCACGCGATTGGTCGGCGCATATTCCCCGGCCGCAAGCGCTGCGATACCCTGCAGCACGGCTGCGACCGTCTCGCTCGTTGCTTCCGCGAAGCGCGCATGCTCTGCAATCCGCGCGAGACCGGCGGCATGCTCGAGCGCGAAGATCTGTTCGGCGACGGGCGGGAAGAAATCCATGGGGCAATCCTTGGTCGATGGCAAAATGCATGCGCTTCGCGCCCGCAAACAAAACCCGCCCGCCGCCGGGAGAGATGGCAGCGGGCGGGTCGGCAGGCCGGTAATCCGTGCGATTATGCGGGGATCAGGCCCTGCTCCTTGGCCATGGTGAGCGCGGTGTCCTCGATCATATCCTCCTGCCCGCCGATCATCTTCTTGCGGGCCAGCTCCAGCAGGAGATCGCGCGCGGAAATCCCGTATTTCCTGTGCGCGTCCTTCGCTTGGTAGAGGAAGGTCGAATAGACGCCGGCATAGCCCAGCGTGATCGAATCCCGGTCGGCGCGCGGCGGCCGGGGCATGATCGGCAGGACCCGATCCTCCGCCACGTCCATCAGCTTGAACGTATCGACCCCGGTCTCGACGCCCAGGCGATCGCACACGGCGGCGAACAATTCGAGCGGGGTGTTGCCCGCGCCCGCGCCAAGACCGGCGGCCGAACCGTCGATGCGGTCAGCGCCCGCCGCGACCGCCGCGAGCGAGTTCGCCACGCCCATCCCGAGATTGTGGTGGCCGTGAAAGCCGATCTCGGTTTCCGGCTTCAGCGCCGCGCGCAGCGAAGCGATACGGTCGGTCACGTCATCGGGCAGCATGTAGCCGGCGCTGTCGACGCAGTAGACGGTCTGCGCGCCGTAGCTTTCCATCAGCAGGCCCTGTTCGACCATGTTCGCGGTCGGCGTCATATGCGCCATCATCAGGAAGCCGACGGTGTCCATGCCGAGCTTGAGCCCGAGGCCGATATGCTGCTCGGTGACGTCCGCCTCGGTGCAATGCGAGGCGACATGCACGCATTTCGCGCCGCAGTCCGCCGCCATGCGCAGCTCGTCGAGCGTGCCGATCCCAGGGACGTGGAGCACCGAGACCTTTGCGTTCTTCATCCGCGAGGCGACGGCGGTAATATATTCCTTGTCCGTATGGAGGCCGCGCCCGTAGTTGAGCGAGGAGCCGCCGAGGCCATCGCCATGGGTAACCTGCAGCAGCGGCACGCCGGCCTCGTCGAGACCCGTGGCGATGTCGATCATCTGCTCGATCGTGATCTGATGGCGCATCGAGTGCATGCCGTCGCGCAGGCACATATCATGCATCTTGACCTTGCGGCCCCGGACTTGCGCTTCGAGTGTCATTATGCGGCCTCCTCGACGGTGTGCTTGAGTTTGAGCGTTCCGTCCAGGATCTCGTGCGCGAACATCTCGGCGGTGCGCGCTCCGGCGGCGGTCATGATATCGAGATTGCCGGCATATTTGGGGAGGTAGTCTCCAAGGCCCTCAACCTCGAGGAAGATCGACACTTTGCGGCCTTCGAAGGTCGGGCCGTTCTTCAGACGGTAGCCAGGCACATATTTCTGCACTTCGGCGATCATGTCTCGGACCGAACGCGTGATCGCCTCCTGGTCGGGATCCTCGGCCGTCTCGCAATAGACGGTATCGCGCATCATCAGCGGCGGCTCGGCGGGATTGACGACAACGATCGCCTTGCCGACCTTCGCGCCCCCGACCCTGGCGACGGCGCCCGATGTCGTGCGGGTGAATTCGTCGATGTTCTTGCGCGTGCCAGGACCGATCGACTTCGAGGCCACCGTCGCGACGATCTCCGCATAGTCGACGGGTTGAACGCGGCTGACGGCCTTGACCATCGGGATTGTCGCCTGCCCCGCGCAGGTCACCATATTGACGTTCATAACGGCCTGGTCAGCCAACGTGGCCAGGTTGACCGGCGGAACGCAGAGCGGTCCGACCGCGGCGGGCGTGAGATCGATCATGAGCACGCCAAGCGCATTGAGCTTGCGGCTGTTTTCCGGATGGACATAGGCCGACGTGGCATCGAACGCGATCTGGATCTTGTCCTCGACGACATGCGGCAGCAGCCCGTCCACGCCGTCGGCGGTGGTCCTGAGGCCCAGTTCCTTTGCGCGCGATAGGCCATCCGAAGTGGGATCGACCCCGACCATCCACACCGGCTCGAGCAGGTCCGAACGCAGGAGCTTGTAAAGGAGGTCGGTCCCGATATTTCCGGGGCCGATGATGGCACACCTGATTTTCGTCATTTGCTTGCTCCTGGGAGTAAGGCCTGCTCGGCGAACGTGACGCCGGCAACGGCATAGTTTTCGAGTGGCACTTCGTTGATGATGACCCGCACCTGGTCGGGACGGACATCGAAGGCATTGACCGTGGCTTCGGTCAGCGCCTTGATCAGCGTGCGGCGCTTCTCGACGGGCCGACCCTCGGCGATTGTGACGGATATGATCGGCATCACTCGGCGTCCTTCTGACCCATGCGGAAGCTCACGGTGCCCAGATCCTGGAACCGCGCGGAAATGTAGTCGCCGGGCGCGACCGCCACGGCTTCGGTCGCGCCGCCCGTCAGCACGATCGTTCCGGCGGGCAAGGTACGGCCCCGTTCGTAGAGCCAGGCCACCAGCATCTGGATCGCCCGCGCCGGATGACCGAGCACGGCGGCGGAAGAGGCCGTGGCGACGACTTCGCCATTCTTCTCGAAAACGATCCCGATCGTATCGAGCGACAGCTCCTGGGGCCGGCGGGCGCGGCCGCCCATCACGAAGCGGGCCGATGAACCGTTGTCGGCGACTACGCTGACGAGGTCGAACTTGAACTTCTCGAAGCGGCTGTCGATGATCTCGACGGCCGGCTGAACGAAATCTGTCGCGGCGATGATCTGCTCGATCGATACGTCAGGGCCGGACAACGCGTTCTTCATCACGAAAGCGATTTCCGCCTCGACGCGCGGATGGATCAGCTTGTCCATCGGCACCACGCCCATGTCGGAATCAAGCGTGTCGTTCATCAATATGCCGAAGCTCGGAACATGGACGCCCATCTGGTCCATCTTGGCTTTCGACGTCAGACCGGCCTTGAGCCCGGCAAGCTTGCGTCCCCGCGCCTGCCAGCGCCGCAGCAGTTCGTCCTGCACGGCATAGCTGTCCTCGATCGTCATCTCGGGATGATCATCGGTGAACTTGGTGATCGTGTGGGCGCCGTCCTGCGCCCCGACGACGATATCGGCGATCGCCTGGATCGTGGCGGTCTCAAGCATTCCAGCCTCCCCGGATGAACGAAAGCGAACAGCTGCCAAGGCCGCCGATGCGCACCGACAGGCGATCGTCATCGGCGATGCGGATCATCGGACCGAGCGATCCCGACAGGATCGCCTCCCCGGCCCGGAATGGAATGCCGAGGCGGCCAAGCGTGTTCGCGAGCCAGGCGACGGAATTAAGCGGAGAGCCCTGCACCGCCGCGCCGACCCCGGTAGCGGCAAGCTCGCCGTTGCGCTCGAGAACCATTCCCGCGAGCGTCAGATCGACATCCCGCGGATCGAAGCGCTCACGCCCCAGCGCATAGATACCGCACGAGGCGTTGTCGGCGACCGTGTCCTGGATGCGGATATCCCAATTGTCGATCCGGCTATCGACGATCTCGAAGCACGCGGTGACATAGTCGGTGGCGCGCAGGACGTCGGTGGCGGTGACGCCGGGGCCGATCAGATCCTGCTTGAGCACGAAGGCAATCTCGCCCTCGGCCTGGGGCTGGATCAGCGTGTCGAGATCGATCGCCGCGCCGTCCTCGACCACCATGGCCGAGGTCAACTGGCCGAAGTCGGGCTCGAAAACGCCGATTGCCTGCTGCACCGCTTTGGACGTGACGCCGATCTTCTTGCCGACGATGGTTTCCCCCGCAGCAAGCCTGCGCGCGATCATCCGTTCCTGCACGCGATAGCCGTCGACAATGTCCATCCCCGGATTGCGGTCGCGCAGGTTGGGCACGGTCCGGTTTTCGGACAGGGCTTCGAAGAGTTCGTCGCCGAGGCGCTCGATCATGTTGGTTTCAAGGGCCATGTCAGAGCTTCACACAGACGTTGCGCAGTTCGCTGTAGAATTCGAGACTGTGTACCCCGCCTTCGCGGCCGATGCCCGACTGCCTGGTGCCGCCGAATGGCGTGCGCAGGTCGCGCAGGAACCACGAGTTCACCCAGGTAATGCCCACATCGATCGCTGCGGCCATGCGGTGGGCTCGCGACAGGTTCTGGGTCCAGATCACGGAGGAGAGGCCATAGGAGGTATCGTTGGCAAGGCCGATCACTTCCTCCTCGGTATCGAACGGACGAACGTGGCAGCAGGGACCGAAAATCTCTTCCTGGATGACCGGGTGGTCGTCGGGCAGGCCGGTCCAGATGGTCGGCTCGACCCACGAACCACCGCCGAGTTCGGCCGGCAATTCGGGCACTCCGCCCCCGGCGACGATGATGGCGCCATCGGCCTGCGCCCGACGGTAATAGCCGAGGACCTTCTCCCGATGCTCGAGCGAGATCAGCGGTCCGAAGTTGGTGCCAGCACCTTCCGGATGCCCCGGCCTGAGGCCTTTAACCCGTTCGCCAAGTGCGCTGACGAAGCTGTCGAACAGCGGCCGCTCGACGAAGACTCGCTCGGTGCCAAGGCAGACCTGGCCGGTGTTGAGGAACACCGATCGCATGAGACCTTCAAGGACCGCTTCGAGGTCGGCGTCCGCGAAAATGATGGCGCTGTTCTTGCCGCCGAGCTCGAACGACACATCCCGCACGCCCCGCGCCGCCGCCTGCATGATCGCCGTGCCCGTGCGTGTCTCACCCGTGAAGGTGATCGCATCGACGCCTTGATGCTCTGTCAGATAGGCTCCAGCGGAATCGGGACCGAAACCATGCACCACGTTGTAGACGCCCTTCGGCACGCCGACCTCGTTCATCACCTCGCCCAGCAGCGCCGCCGTTGACGGGGTTTCCTCCGATGGCTTGACCACGACGGTATTGCCGCAGGCCAGCGCCGGCGCGACTTTCCAGGTCATCAGCAGGAACGGCGCGTTCCAGGGGCTGATCACGCCGATCACGCCCTTGGGCTTGCGGATCGCGTAATTGAGTGCTCCTCGTCCATCTGGCGTTTCCGTGTGGAAGCATTCGGTCGACACCGACTTCACCAGATCGGCGAAGGCATTGAAGTTAGCGGCGCCGCGAGGGACGAAGGCATGGCGCATTGCCGAGATGGGCTGCCCCGTATCGTTCATCTCGGCGCTGACGAAATCGTCGAACCGCTTGGTGATGCCGTCCGCGATCGCACGCATCAGATCGGCGCGGTCGTCGACTGAAATCTTCGTCCATGGACCATGCAGTGCCGCGCGGGCAGCACTTACGGCAGCATCGATTTCCTCACGCCCACCCTCGTTCACGTCGAGAATGTGCCGGCCGTCATAGGGTCGATGCTTCGGAAATGTCTTGCCGCTTATCGAGGCGCGATATTCGCCATCGATGAAATGCCGGATCTCCGGTAATGCGCCGCGCGCGCCGCTGGTTGCAACAGGGTCGTTCAAGGTCATCCTCCGCAGGCGCTTGCACCGCATCCTTAGGAGCGGGTCAGCAACCCAACCGGGTTAAAGCCGCGCCGTGATGCGGTCCAATACCGTTTCCGCGCTTTTGGGATACCTCACCCGTATCGCGCGGCTTTCAACGATACGCCGTTCGCGCTATCAACGCGATAAGAAGAACGGAGAGAGCATCCCGATGGTACGCTATTCGTCATCCATAGATATGCGACACCTGCGGTATTTTGTGGCCGTGGTCACGCACCGCAGCTTTCGCCGCGCGGCGGCTGAACTCAACGTCTCGCAACCACCGCTCACGCGCCAGATTCAGCAACTTGAGGAAATCCTGGGCGTGCGCCTGCTCGAGCGGAACAGCCGCGGCATTACACTCACTGCCGCCGGGGAAGCCTTCTATGCCGATGCGCGCAATATTCTTGCACTTGTGGATCAGGGTGCGACGCGGGCAAACGCGATCGGCCAGGGTCAGATGGGCCGGATCGATGTGGGTGTCTTCGGATCGGCCATTTTCGACCTCATCCCGCGCATCGTCCTAGCATATCGCGAAAAGTTCCCCGACGTCGAGGTCTCGCTCCACACCATGTCGCGGGAGGAACAGGTAAAGGCGTTGGCCGAACGCCGCATCGATGTGGGGTTCAACCGCTTTTTCAGTGATTATCCGGGATTGTTCTGGCAAACGATCGCAAGCCAACGAATGGTTGCCGCAATTCCTACAGAGAATCATCTTGCAAAAAAACAACATCTGTCTTTGAGAGATTTAAATCATCAGCCGATAATATTTTATCCACCAATTGAAAGGCCAGGTGGATTCAGCAATTTCTTACTCAGAATGCTGCATGAGCGTAATGTTTCTGTAAATATTGCTCAAAATGTTGAAGATGTTGTAACGGCAGTTTCATTAGTATCGAGCGGATTTGGCATTGCATTAGGCGTAGATTCCGTTCGCAACCTCAATATCCCAGGCGTCACTTATACCCCATTTACCGAGAAAGATACGACAACATTTGATCTTTGCTTGATAAAACGCGCAGATAATCAAAAGCCAATTATTGAAGAATTTGTCAGAACTGCTAAAACTGTCGGACAATCAGATCCTAGTTTTACATGATTTTCTTCTTAGAGGATAAAAACTCGAGCGCAAAGGTAAGCCTTCAGCCTATCAGATCATTCACATGCCTGCGACCACGCAATTGGCCAAAAGCAAGATGACGACAGATCTGTGCCCACATCACCGCTGTAGCACAATGTGAGTGAATATGTGACGTCGGCAAAGGTTGAGCAGTGTCAGATATGGTATTGCACATCATCAAATAATATGAACGGATGCATCTAAGTTGCTCGAATAAAATGATTTATTCCCCAGAATTGGGGCCTCTTAATCAGCGGGTCCTAGGTTCGAGCCCTAGTGCGTCCACCACAAGCTCATTATATATCAGCAACTTAGGTAAGTCGAAGATCCTCGCGAGAACCGGCGCGGCTCCGCTAGGTAGCTCTCTAGGTAGCAGGGGAACCAGTTCATATCTGGCAGAAGAATCGTACGCATGGGCAAGCCCCCTTGCGAAACGTCCGGCGGAATGGACTGATTTGCGTTGCAGCTCGGAGTGAGGCCGGCCCGGTCGGGTCTTGTAGCTTTGCCCCGCCCTGTATCTGTGTAACCGCGGTACTATGATGCGCGATACCGCCACCGCAGCGCCCGCTTGCCACCTGCCGATGCCATTTTGCGGCAGCCCAGTGATCCGTTGCCTCATTTCCCGGCGATACCGCGCATAGGTCGCTAGTCCTGCACCGAAGACGACTGCCGATGCGATCTTAAGCGGCATTGCGAGTCGCATGTTGCTTCTCCGTCAGGCCGAGGCGAACCTCCACGCGCGGGCTGCAGCCGATCATCCCCAATTCTCCGGAACCGGCAAGCTTCGTTTCTGGTACAAGCCTGAAATCCGGACGTTCGGCCAAAGCAGGATGTTCTCACGATGGCATCTCGCGCAAACGACCAGCTGTTGCTACGCGCACCCCTGACGTGTGGGGCGCTCTCCTCACTCGCCTAGAGCGGTTTCCATTCATTCCGGCTCATATCCGCAAGATTTGAAGTAATTGGCACATTCGGCAGGCTGGAAGATGTCGACGAGCCTGCCGATCAAGTCCCACAACCCGCTGACGGTTCGCTCACCTGCCTTGCGGAGCATGACCTTGAGCCGGGAGAAGGCCTTCTCGATTTGGTTGAAGTCCGGGCTGTATGCTGTCGCCCGTCGAGTTCGAACGGCAGCAGATTTTGAAAGCGGAAGGCGTCTAGAAAACTAGGGGCTACTCACCCGCCAGACGCATCTTCACTTCCGTCAGCCGCACTGAATCAAATCAAACAGCCATTGGCGAGGGGTTTTTGTAGTGCCCAGATACCGCCTGAGGCGTAGGATATTATCTCTGCCCCCCCGTTCGGGGGGTGTGCGGCGGTGAGCGGACAGCTCATTATGAAGGGGCGACCCGGCCTCCAAGGCGCTTCAGCGATGGAGCTTCTTGAAGGTAGCTCTGGCGGTGCGATTCCGTCGCACCGCCAGTTTTTTATTTATGAGTGGTTTATTTCGTTTCGGGAAGTCCTGTCTGATTATCTCTAAGGACCACCGCACATTCCTGATTGGGAGAACTTTAATGCGCATCCTACTGACCGCCGCCACCCTCGCGATGGCGCTCACGGCAACCCCCGCCCATGCCCGGTCGGGCTACGGCGCCTGCGTAGCGATCCAGCCGAGTAAGAACCGCCTTTTGTGGACCAATCCGGTTGCCGCCGAAGAGTCGTCGATGGCGGCGCTTGCCGCGAAATTCGCCGCGACGCTGCGCGACAAGAGCTATGCATCCGACCCCGAATTGTCCGAATATTGCAAATTCTTTGTGCAGCAGAAGGACGCGATGGAGTTCATCATGAGCATTCGTCAGAACCACAACGGCCCGGTAGGCCCAGGGGTGCCCTTCAGTGGCTAGCAGTCGATTTTTGCATGCGCTGCTGACAGTCGGCCTACTCGCCGTGTCGCAGGCCACGCAAGCGCAGTGGAGCGCCGCCAACGACGAGGCCAACCGCCAGCGCATGATGGCATCGATGCGGGCGCAAGACGCCGCCAATGATCGCGCTGCAGCCGACCGGGCCTTCCAGGCCGGGCTGGAGCAGCAGCGTTCGCTGGGCAGCGGCTCGTCCCCCTCGTCTTCCTCGTCCGGATCGGGTGGCATGGGCACGCCGTTGGACGGGCTGGCGGCTGCGCTTGGCCGCGGCAATCAGTCAAGCGGGGGACCGCAGTCCGTGGTCGATCGCCGCACGTACATCATCCATCAGCAGGAAACGTCCAAACAGGTGGTGGCTCGGCTGTTCGCCGAGGCAGAAGGCGGCAATCCCGAAAGTGCGTGGAACCTCGGCCGGCTCTATTACACCGGATATGCCGGCGTCCCACGGGACGATGCCCAGGCGCGCCGCTGGTTTGCCACCGCGGGCGAACGCGGCCATGCCGAGGCGCTGGCCAACCTAGGCTATTTTGCGCACGAGGGGATCGGAGGTCCGCAGGACCCGGCGCTGGCACTTGACGCCACGGCCCGGGCGGCGGCTGCAGGCAGCACTTACGGCGCAGGGCTGAACGGGATCTATCGGCTGAGCGGCCTGGCCGACGGGCAGCTCGATCCTGTTGCCGTGGCCAACCTGGAGCGAGCAGCCGATGCGGGCGAACTGTTTGCTCAGGCAGCTCTCGGTACCATTGTCTACGCACTGGGAGTGGGGACCGCGGAGAACTGGGAACGCGCGGCACACTACGCCCGCCTCGCCGCTGAACAGGGCCACGGTGCATCGATGACCGAACTGGCGCGGATGATGTTCGTCGGCCGAGGCGTGGCGCAGGACCAGCGGGGGGCCGTTGCCATGTTCCGTCGTGCGGCCGAAGCCGGCGATCCGGGAGGCATGTCCTTCCTTGGGCAACTGTACATGACCGGCCAAGGAGTGCCCAACGACGTAGCAGCGGGCCTCGAATTATTTCGCCGCGCGGCCGATCTGGGCCATCCCGGAGCGCAGGGCGTCTATGGCCTCTCCCTGATGCTGGGTCAGGGCGTGGCAAAAAACGTCCCCGAAGGTCTGCGTTACATCCGCTTGGGAGCCGCGCGGAACGATCCGCAAGCCTTGACCGTGCTGGGCAAGATGACCTTCGTCGGCGAAGGCGGCATTACCAGCGATGAGCGGCGAGGGATCGAGCTGCTCCAGGCGGCCGCGGCTCTGGGCGGCCAGGACGCCATCGAAACTTTAGCCATGGACGAGGTACAGCAGGCCATGCGCCGTCTGGGCATCGCGCAGACGGTGACGCCAACGTCCGGACCTAAAGTGCGCATGGGCGGCAAGCCCAAGAGGTGACGAACCGATTAGTTGACAATATGGCTGCGGGGGCATCACCCACCCCAAAAACAGACGCGTGTTTAAGGGGATGACGAATTCAATGGTCTTAGGCGTACCGGGAAGGGTTGTGTTCGCAGGCCTCTGGCTTGCCCTGACCCCGGTCGGCGTTCTTTCGCAAGAACCCCCACCCGGCCTCGTTTGGTATGTTCTGGACGAACTGAACCATACCGGCTTCGATATCGAGGACCCCACCAACCGTCCCATCCCGTTGTCGGAACCGCCTGCCGGGGTGCTCCTGCCAGTTGACGTCAGCCGGGACGGGGTCGTGGACTGGCTGATTCGCTGGCCGGAAGACCAACGGCTCTGCGGAACCGGAGGTTGTCGTCTCAGCCTGTACGTCAGCGACGACAATCGCTACTTGCGTGTGTTCGACCGACAGGCTTGGGATCCGGACATCCGAACAGTCGGCGACGAGATCCGACTGGAGGCTTCGTTTCACCACCTGAACTGCTTGCCTGTAGCGCGACGATCTGGATGAGAAGTTAGCGACGATCAGGATGAGAAGCGCTGACCGCGACGGTGCCGTTTTGATGTGTTTAATTGTCGCTGGCAAGGCCTATGTCGCAGGTTGATTGTCGTGGAGCGACAGGCCGGTATTTTTGATTGTCGCGACCTTTGCGGGCCGACCTGCGCCGTGCTGCTTTCGGTCGATCGCGGCGCGCCGCCGATAGCTTTCGACGTTCATTTCGAAGATGGTGGCGTGGTGCACGAGGCGATCGACAGCGGCCAGCGTCATGGCGGGATCGGGGAAGACCCGGTTCCATTCGCCGAACGGCTGGTTGGCGGTAATCAGCAGCGAACGCCGCTCGTATCGCGCGCTGATCAGCTCGAACAGGACCGAGGTTTCGGCTTGGTCCTTGGCGACGTAAGCCAGATCGTCCAGGATCAGCAGATCGAAGCGATCGAGCCGATTGATCGCGTTTTCGAGCGTAAGCTCGCGGCGCGCAACCTGCAGTTTCTGGACGAGGTCGGAGGTCCGGACGAACAGCACGCGCCAGCCCTTTTCGATGAGCGCCAGTCCGATCGCCGACGACAGGTGCGATTTGCCCCCGCCGGGCGGGCCGAACAGGATCAGGTTCGCGCCGTTTTCGAGCCAGCTGTCTCCGGCGCAGATCGCCATGACCTGCGCCTTCGATATCATCGGCACCGCGTCGAAGTCGAACGTATCGAGCGTCTTTCCCGGCAACAGCTTTGCTTCCGCCAGATGCCGCTCCATCCGGCGGCGACCGCGTTCGGCGATCTCATGCTCGGTGATGGCGCTGAGGAACCGTGCCGCCGGCCAGCCCTCCTTGTCGGACCGATCGGCGAACGTCGGCCAGAGCTGCTTGATTGTCGGAAGCCGCAGCTCATTGAGCATCAGGGTGAGCTTGGTCGCATCGATGCCCTGGGTCATGCCATTTCCTCCGCGCGAGGAGCCAGCAGCGCTTCATAGGCGCTCAGCGGGACGAGCTCGACGATAACCTCGGGTAAAGCCGCGGGGTCGGGCGCGAACCGCGCACGCAGCGCTGCCATGTCCGGCATGCCCTGCGGCGTCGCCAGCAGGGATTCCAGCACGCCAGCAAGCTCGGCCTCGCAGGCCCGCTCATGTGCAAGGCTGAGCAACTCGACCATCGTCCGGCACGCCATCCGATCGGCGAGCCGCTCGATCAGCCGGTCGAACATGCGCCGATAGGCCTCGCGCGGGAAGAGCTGGTCACGGTAAACGAGGTTCAGCAACGCCATCGGCTTACGCCGCAGCGCATGGATCACATGGCGATAATCGACGACATGATCATGCTTGCCTTTGCGGTCGGCGCGACCGCGCGGCAGAGTGAACAGGGGCGTGCCGCCGAGGAAGAGCTCAAGCCGGTCGTCGTAAAGCCGTACCCGCAGCCGGTGACCGATCAGCCGCGACGGCACCGTGTAGAAGACCTTGCGCAGCGTGAACCCGCCCGAGGAGGTGACCATGACGAGCACCTCTTCATAATCGCTGGTGCGCATGCCCGGCAGCGACTGAAGCACCGCCCGCTCGGCGTCGATGCGCTTCGCGCTCCGGGCATTCTTGCGCGCGACGATCTCGTCGATGAAGCGTCGATATTCCGCAAGCTCGCCAAAGTCGACCGATCCGCGCATCAGCAGGGCATCACGCACTGCCGCCTTCAGATGCCCGTGCGCGCTTTCTATCGCGCCATTCTCGTGCGCAACGCCGCGGTTGTTGCGGCTCGGCTCCATCCGGTAATGGCGGCACAGCGCGTCATATCTGTGCGTCAGATCATCGCGCGCCGATGCATCCAGATTGCGGAACGCCGCCGACAGGCTGTCGCTGCGATGTTCACGCGGCGCCCCGCCCAGCGCCCACAGCGCATTTTGCAGACCCTCCGCCAGCGCGACATAACTCTCGCCGCCAAGGATCACATGGGCATGCTCGAAGCCCGAACAGGCGAGCCGGAAGTGATACAGCCGGTGGTCGAGCTCGACCCCGCGATCCGTACACCCAGATCGGCCATGTCCGTAAAATCCGACAGCCCCATCCGCCCCGGCTCGTGCACCGGCGGAAGATCACATCGCGATCCGGGCCTTGCAGCGCCCGCCAACTGCGGATCCGACGCTCCATCGTCCGCCGCACTCCATCGGGAAGCTCAGGATGACGACGCTGCATTTCTTCGAACACCGCGACGGCGCGGATTCCCGGCGCACTCTCCAGAAGCGGTACAACCTCGCTATCGAAGATATCCGCCAGCGGATCGGGGCGACGGCGACCGCGCGGCGCCTTCTTTTGCGACGGCAACTGCGCATCCTGCTCCAGCCGATAGGCCGTCGCCGTGCTGAACGCCGCGCACGCCGCCGCTGAACGCGGCGACACTGTTGTCAATGGGCACCGAAGTTTCCGCAGATGTGGGCGGTTAAAATTCCCTATGTTGGTGGTTGCGATGTTTCGGTGATCAGCCGTGAGCTGGATCTTGATTTCCCTTCATTGGCGGGCGGCCTCGACGCTTCGGCGTGGGCGGATTGAACGAGGCGGCGCTGCGCAGGTTTTCGGGGATGAGCGCAGCGTGCTCCCGCATGCGGTAGCTTGAGCCCTCGATCTGGATGACGACGGCATGGTGGAGGAGCCTGTCGAGCAGCGCGGTCGCGACGACGGGATCTCCGAAGACCTCGCCCCATTCGGCGAAGCCGCGATTGGATGTCAGGATCATGGCACCCTTTTCGTAGCGGGCGTTGACGAGCTGGAAGAACAGGTTCGCGCCGCCCGGCGTGACGGGCAGGTATCCGATCTCGTCGACGACCAGCAGCGACGCCCGGTGAGGAAGCGGATCTTCTCCCTGAGCGTGCCTTCACGTTCGGCCTTGGCAAGCTGGGCGATCAGATCGGCGAGCGGGATAAAATAGACCGCTTTGCCAGCACGGACAGCCTCGACCGCAAGCGCCGTGGCAATGTGGCTCTTTCCGGTGCCGGGCGGCCCCAGCAGATGGACGACCTCGGCGCGTTCGATGAAGTCGAGGCCGGCCAGCGCCAGGATGCGGTTCTTGTCGAGCGAGGGCTGGAACGAGAAGTCGTAGCCGGCGAGCGTCTTGACCACGGGCAGCCGGGCCATGCGCAGGGCAGCCTTGATCCGCCGGTTCTCGCGCAGCGACAGTTCTTCGCCCAAGAGCTCGTCGAGCGCCTCGATGCCGTCGATCTGGCCCTGCTCGATGCGCCGCAGGGTCGCGTCGAGGATCTCGAGCGCGCGCGGCATCTTGAGGTTCACCAGGCTCCGGCGGATCGAGTCCACGCGCGAGGATGGAGCCGTCCCGTTCATGGCCGTCCCTCCATCGCAAGGCTCGCGCCGATGGCTTCGTACACCGCCAGCGATCGCAGCGGCACATGATCGCCGATCCGGCCGATCATCATGGTCGGCCGATCCGGCGTGCGCGGATGCGGCCGTCCGGTGCGATGGCGCCGGTCGATACGATATTGCCGGCGCCCTTCGAGCACAGGGTGCTCGGCAACAACGATGCCGCGATCGATGATGCGGACCAGGTCCGGCAGCTGTTCGACCTCCACGATCCGGCGGGTCCGGTCGGGCACGCTGTAAAAATTGCCGCCAACCGATACGAAGCCGTCATGGGTAACCCGCCGCTCAAGCTTCAGAACAGCGTTGAAGCGGTGATCGGGCAGGCGTTGCAGTTCCCCCTGCTCCTCGGCGAAGGCCTCCGCGACCACGCGCTGCGTCGTGCCGTGCACCCGAACGTTGGCGACGGTGTCGAGCCAGGCGATGAGCTGGGCGTTGAGGTCCTCCATATTGCGGAAGGATCGGCCCAGGAAGAAGTCCTCGCGGATATAGCGGAACGGCCGCTCGACTTTTCCTTTCGTTTTAGCACGATAGGGGCGGCACGCCCGGGCTGGAAGCGGTAGTGCTTCGCCAGCGCCAGCAGCGAGGGATTGTAGATGATATGGCCCTGATCGTCCTCGCCGGTCACCGCCGTCTTCATCCGGTCGTAGAGGATTTCGATCGGCACGCCGTCCAGCAACTCGAAGGCCTGCATATGGCAACGCAGCAGCGTCTGCAGATCCTGGTGCAGCACATAGCGGGCGAAGAGGAACCGCGAGTAGCCGAGAACCAGGCTGAACAGCCAGACGATGCGCACCGCTCCCGGCTCGTCGGTAAATTCGACAACGAACCGCGCGAAGTCGACCTGGCCCTGCACGCCCGCCTTCGTCTCGAAGCGGACCTCATAGGGCTTGGGATCATGCTCGGGACGGATCGCCGCCAGATAGCGCTTCACCGCCGTATAGGCACCAGCATAGCCCATCTCCCTGATCTCGCGGGTCAGCCGCGATGCCGTCAACTCGGGGAACGCCGTCACACGCTCACGCAGGAACTCCATATAGGGCGCGATCTTGCACGGCCGCCCCACCTTGCGCGGGCCATACGCCGGCACCTCCACGCCGCGCTCGATATATTTGCGAACGGTCTTGGGGTCGCGCCCCGTCCGGCGCGCAATCGCCGTTACCGACAGCCCCTGCCGGTGTAGCTCCAATATCATCATGGCTTCTCCAAGTCGGATCATCAGCGCCGCCTCCTCCGGGAGGTCATCGCGCCGATTTTGGCGTTCCCCAATGAGCCGGGGTTAACCCCGGCTCATTGGGGAACCTCGTCCAACAATCAGGGAATTTTCAAAGCCCACTTTTGCGGAGAATTACACGCCCTCTGACAACTGTCTGTCTCATCTTCATATATAATCTCACCTGATGATCGTTGATATGGCTCCCAGGCACCGCTTCTCCCCTTCAGAAGGAGGCGCCACCTGACAGGTCACGATCACCAAAAGCGCCCTTCCAGAAGAAAAGGCGCTCGCGGCGGTGTGTCTGTCGCTCCTCGGGGCTTCGCCCCTCGTCCCGACAGACACACCGCCGCCTTTCTCATCTAGATTGTCGCGCTGTTCTCACCTTGATTGTCGCGCAGCAGCTTGCCCCCCCGGGAAGTTTGTCGCCTCGCCTGGGCCTGGGACCCGACAACCCGCAGCCTTTCCGAGCGCCCGAGTTCCGATGGCGAAGCTGTCGTAAGCGGCTTTGGCGAGGGGACCGTGGATCTCGGCGAGGTCGATGGAAGACCGAAGTTGCCGGATGATATTCCGGCGGCTGTCTTTGACAGGTATCTCGCCGGGCGTCGCGCCTGTGGCAACCCAAATGACGCCGATGCATTCACCGTCTCCTACCCAGCCGTCGCTTCGACACCGGATTTGAACGGCGACGGCCAGCGGGACTGGGTTATCGAGGCGCCCAGCTTCTGCGCGGAGCAGGCGGCTGCCGATTATGGCTATGAAGTCTGGATCTCCGACGAGACGGACGGTGCTTCCCGCGCTTTCGTCGCGGCGCCCGGTCGCTGGCCGGCATTTCAGGTAGACCGCACTCCTGCAGGGATGCTCGACGCTCGGCCCTGTCTTACTGGCGAGATCTGCGAAACCGTCCCCCTCGAATGGAACCGCGCCGCCCGCGTATTCAGGCCGGCCTCATCGGAGAGCTTGTCGTCCCGCCCTTGACGCCTGTGAAACATGATTACAGCCGCCCTCGGCGGTCCCGGAGCCGCAGCGTGGAGTGATTTATGATTCCGGCGGTAGTCCTTGCGACGACCCTCCTGATTTCCCCCGGGCTGCAGTCGGCGCCGCTTGACGAGCGGGTATACGTTCTCAGCCAGGATGACCGCTGGGGAGCTTATCTCTCGGCGCCAGACCAGACCGCGCCGAACGGCAGAACGGCTTGGTCATGGTCTGTCTGGTTGACGCTGGACAGTTCCCTGCTGATCGACGCCTTTCTCAATGAGTATGATTGCGATAGGTCGCAATTCCGGAGGCTTCGGCAGGAGCGCTTTCGGGAGGGCGACCTATTCGACACGCGGGACTCTGAAGCAGGGCTCCGGTCCCCACACTGGCTCGAGATGGAGGGCCTGGTAATGGAAGAGGTCTGTCGAGATACCTACCTCACCCTGTCCCAGGCGGAAAACTTTCCCGCTGCTGCGGATGAATTGACCTCCGGACGTACTTCATCATGAAGTGTTTGCTCGGAATACTGTCCGTCATTATCGGACTGGAAGGTTTTTGGTCAGCGCTCCGGAACAGGCACCTGCGCGATAAGTCGGGATGGATATACGCCCGAGCGGAAAGACAGCCCCTCTACTTCTGGGTGATGACAGGGGTGTTTGCCTTGATGGTCGTGACGGGCGGTTTTCTCCTGTACTTGGCCATAACGGAAATCTGGTGATTGTTTGGGAGGGTGCCGTCAGTCAAGTCGAGCAAATCGTCGCAGGTTGGATAACCTTCATGCGTAGGCAGCGGCATCAGCCAGGCCGATAGCGCGCTGTAACCCGCAGATAAAAACAGGCGCAGTGAATTCCAACTGTGCCGCCACACACCTCTGGCCCGTCTTCGGCATCGAGGATCAGGAAATCGGCCTTGGCGCGGTGGAGGTAGTAGCCCAGCGAAAGCCCCATCTGGCCGCCGCCGATAATGACAATGTCCTGGGTCTCCATGCCC
Organism: Sphingopyxis sp. 550B; assembly: GCF_057401805.1. Taxonomy (NCBI): domain Bacteria; kingdom Pseudomonadati; phylum Pseudomonadota; class Alphaproteobacteria; order Sphingomonadales; family Sphingopyxidaceae; genus Sphingopyxis; species Sphingopyxis sp. 550B. Next base: position 3,655,857 of record NZ_CM171610.1, read on the forward strand.
TTAGAGGCCGTTTCGACAGGGGTTGAGCGGCCGAGGTTCATGTGATTCCGGGAGTTTGCAGACATCTCGGAGGCAGGCCCGACGTGATCGGCTACTGCCAGTCAAGCATAAGGTCCCTCGCGTTGCCAATAGGTCATGACCACCTTTTCGCCTTGAACAACGGGCAGTCCAGCATGAAGGCTGGCGGGATCTCGGCGGCCCGTTACGTCCACGTTGCGGAAAATCACCGCTGATCCGGGCTGAGGACACACGGCGAGCCCGCAAGACGGAAAAGCGGTGCCGCCGCCCACTTCCGGGCTTTGCAGATAGACCAGCACCGTATTCACCCGCTGCCCGCCACGCGCGGTGTGAACTGCGCCGCCCGCGCCACCAGGAAATGAATCGAAGTGCGCCCGGTATTCCTGCCCCTCACGATAGTGCAGGATCTGCAGACCCTCGCCATTGGCAACGGGCCAGTTGGTGAGCGCCGCCAGCCGGTGTTCGAGCCGGTCGATTAAGGCGGTTTCAGCGCGCTTCAATATAACACCTGAGCTGGTCCGTTCCGGATGGGGTAAATTCTCGCCGCTGACCTCATCCACAACCGTGGAGGGACGCAGACCCCGATCGTGGGCAAAAGCGAGCAACTCGGCACATTCGACCGATGACAACACGTTTTCGCAAAGAGCAACGGCAGGGCTGGCCAGGCGCAGGGTCACTTTGATCTCGCGTCCCTCGCACCAGATCATCCCCGTGTCCGGGACAACTGGCAGAGCCACGACCGGCGCCGTCAGGCTGGGAAAGACCTGCGCGATGCCAGAAGCAAGGGCTGCGCGTGCATCCGCCTCATTCCATCCGGCGGCAATCATCCGGACTTGCATGTCCGCCGGATCGCAGCCAGCGGAGAGGTTGCTGGTGATCCATTCCTGCCAGCTTGGCTCAGATCCTTGCATCTCCTCCCTTTCGATCGGACTGGTTCCTGCGCGCTAGGCGTATAGCCCCGCGCGCAGGAACAGCCGGTTCAAAACCCGAAATGGAGCGAGGCGCTCACCGAGAACGGATTGCCTCCGGCGTTGCCCACGGTCTTGTGAGCCGAGAGAGAGAGCACGCCATTGCGTCCGATCCGCTGGTCGATGTCCGCGCCCAGGCGGGCATGGTCGCGGTCCACCGCATAAATGCCGCCCGTGCCACCCATGCCCGTGCCGATGATCTGGAATGCCGGACCGCCGTCGAACCGGTCGAAGCGGTGGATATATTCCCCGCGCAGACGCAGCGTCGTTGGCTCGGCCAGGGTGAAGCGACCGGTCAGGCCAAGGCGCCCTTCCGAAGCCTCGTCAACCGAGCGGCCGACAGTGACCGGGAAGCCGCCGCCAGTTTCAGTATAGCCATCAACCGTCACCTGGCTCCAGGAATAGCTGATCGTCGGGGTCAGTCCGAAGCTGTCGCTTCCCATCATGTCGAACCAGTCAAGCCGAGCGCGCAGGGCAATCCCGCGGGCATCGGTAGAGCCGGTGCTGGTGTCGGTGTTTGCACCATTGAGGTAGTTCCGACGCAGGTTGACGTTCCAGTCACCATAGATCGCCGTCGCGCTCAGCACGGCACCGCTCTGGCCGAGCCGCAGGTCGGCCTCGGCCACGCCGTGCCAGCCTTCCAATTTCTGCTTGCCGCCGAGCGTCAGGTCGGAATCCGACCGGTCATAGCCGATCCCCGCCCCCAGCCGCAGCGGGCCGGCATCGACGCAGGCGCCAGCTTCGGCCAACACGGAGTCGGTGTCGTTGCGGCCATCGCGGCGATAGTCCAGCACGGTCCACGCGCAGCCGCGGCCCGGCTGTACATAGTCGGTCAGGATGCGGTGATGTGCACCCCACATCATCAGCCCGAGGCTACCTTGCAGCGCGCGGTTGGGCGCCGCCTGCATCACTGTTGCGCTGAAGTCGTCCAGACCGATGACGCCCGTGCCCGGTGTCGGCGTCGGAGTGGGCGTCGGGGTCGGAGCGGGTGATCCGGCTGCGGCTCTCGCCAGATAGGCCTGGCTGGTGCCGTTGATGTTCCCCTGCCCAATCACCATCGTTCCGTCAGCGCTCACATCGGCGGCACTGGTATAGGTATTCGCGCCATTGTTCGCGCCCGCAGCGGCGAGCCAATCGGCGATCGACTGGGCGCCAGCGGACGTCCAGCGGACTGCCGAGTCGGTGAAACCCGCAGAGGAAGTGCCGACGGTGACCGTGCCATCGGCGCTGACAGCGTTGGCGACCGATCTCGTCTCTCCGGGCAGGGACGCAAGCGCGACCATCCCGCCTGCCTGAGTCCATCGGAATGCGACGAAACCGGTAGGAGCGGTGGAGCTTCCGACGATGACCGAACCATCTGCGGAAATGTCGTTGCCCGAGGAACTGAACGATTCGCCGTAGCGGCCGATCGCACCCAGTGACACCATTTGGCCGGCTTGGGTCCACCGGAAGGCCGAAAACTGGCCGTCAAAGCCGCCTCCCGAAGCCTCTCCGGTGACGACCGATCCATCCGACGAGACCGCCCGCGCCAGCGAATAGGTGAATCCGCTCGACGTGATCGCCCTGGCACGACCGCCGTCGATCCAGATCGCCGCGCGAGTGCTTGCGCTGGCGCTGGAATCCGGAGAGCTGAAGCCCACCGCCACGCGCCCATCCGCCGAAACGCCGAGTGCCTGGACGTTGACCGCGCCGTCGAAGCCCGGCAGCCTGACCGAGGTACCCGTGCCATCGACATTGCGGAACAGGAAGGCGGCAGTGCTCTGGGAGGTGGCAGCATAGGATCCGACTGCGACTGTCCCGTCATTGGAAAGCCCGCTTATCGTCATCTGATTGGTTGAAAAACCGTCGGGCAGAGGAACTTTGTAGCGCCCCGAGCCCGTTATGATGAACCCGTCCGAAGTCCCGATGGCGCGTCCATCTCCGGAAATGCTGTTGTAACGGACATTGCCGCTTCCCGGACCACCCGGAAGCAGATTGTCGCCAGTGACCGAGGGAACGACGATCGCAAAGGGAGCCGGGACGGGGGTGTTGACAGTCACCGGTCCTGGCGTCGGCGACGGGGTGGGCGTCGGCGCCGGAGCGGGCGTCGGCGTGGGCGCTGGGGTCGGGGTAGGCGTTGGCGTTGGCGTTGGAGTCGGAGCGGGTGTTGGTGTCGGCGTGGGCGTCGCTCCGGCCACACGGGCGATATAGCCTTGCCGGTGTCCGTTGATGATGCCGTAGCCCGCGACGACATTGCCATCGTCGCTGACGCCAAGCGCCTCCTGGTACTGGTTCGTGCCATTGGCCACGCCATTGGCGGAGAGCCATGCCGCAACCGTTTGCGCATTTCCGCTGGTCCAGCGCACGGCATGGGATTCGTTGACAACGAAGGTGCCGATGGTCTGTCCGGGAACGATTGCCTCGCCTACGATCACGCTGCCGTCGGCATTCACGCCAGTGGCAACGGATGCGAGCTGGTTTGTCAGCTTTGGCAGGGCGACCATGCCGCCCGCCTCGGTCCACTTGATGGCAATCAGGTTGTCGTCTTTGTACAGATCGTTGCCCATGACGCCGCCCTGCTGCGACGAGCCGACGATCGTTCCGCCATCGGCTGAAATGTCGTTCGCGAGGCTGGTCGCGAGGGCGGCGGAGTGGCTGGCAAGAACGCCCAGCTCGACAAATCCGGTGGCACGGGTCCAGCGCAGGGCCTGGACATTGGGGCCCACCGGAGTGGCGCCCGAATATTGCTGGCCGCGCCCACCGATGGCGGCGATGACCGAGCCATCTCTCGAGATGCCAGTGATCTCAGCATTGAAGGTCACGCCATTCTGCACGGGGCTGAACGTGCCGACTTGCAGCAGTTGCTCGGGGGCGGCGGTGCCGGTCCACAAGATCGGGATGTTGAAGCCCGATATACTTGCCAGACCACCGATCACATTGCCGTCACCGCTGACCGCAACCGCCCTGTAGTTTCCCGCGCCGGTGGGTTGGGCGAGGATTGTGGGGGTGCCGTCAAGCCACTTTACGCCAACCATACCGCTGAAATTCGTGCGCGCGGTCGGCTTGGCCTCGCCGACGATCACCGAGGCATCGTCGGAAATCCCGGCGGCCGTGAAATGGAGGTAACCCGTGGGCGCCATCAGGCCGGTGGCACCAGCAGGGGTGAAGACCCAAGCCTCGCTTACCGGCAGATTGTTGACCAGCTTGTTGTGAAACCCGATGACGGTCGTTCCGTCTCCGGAGATATCCACGAATTCCACGGTATTGCTGTCACCGTTCGATCCGTTTTCGGCGCCGTCCGGACTTCCCGGAATCTGCTCCGAGCCGGTGACCTGTCCGAAAGCGGGCGCAGGCAATCCCGCCAGCAGGGCAACAGAACCCAAGCTGCTGACAATAGCGGTTGTCGTCTTCAATACGGCGTTCGTCGCAAACGTGCCGGTCATCTCTGAAACTTTCCCCGTCGAGCGCCCGCGCGCAGTATCGCGAGCCCATCCGTGCCTAACTGGACTTTGAGAGAGGATGCACCCCCTGTTCCGGGGGGCTAACGCGGCGGACACAATTCACGGAAAAGAAAGAACACTTCCAATCCCCGGCACAGTCATTTGTCGGCTTTTCCGCCATAAGACAGGCCAAGTTGGGCCGCATGCCACGACGCTTCGGCCCGGCTCGAAATCCCCAGCTTGCGGTAGATCACCTTGATATAGCCCGAGACGGTATTCTCGCTGAGCATGAGCTGTGCGGCAACTTCGGCATTGCGCATGCCGCGTCCGATAAGGGTCAGCACTTCCAATTCGCGCGACGTCAGGTTTCCGGTTTCGCCTGCTGCCGGCCCGGTCCGCCGAAAATGCTCCATGATCCGCCGGGCAATGGAGGGAGAAAGCGCGGGGACCCCTTCCTTGATCTGCTGCAATTGGCGGATCATGCCTTCGCGCATCTGCTCCTTCAGCAGATAGCCCGAGGCGCCAGCCGAAAGCGCGCCGACGATAGAGCTGTCATCGGCCATCGCGGTGGTGACGATGCAAATGGTGTCGGGAAAGGCCGCGCGCAGGCGGCGCAGCACGTCCAGTCCCGACCCGTCTGGCAGGCGCAGGTCGATGAGGGCGAGGTCGAACACTTGCCGGTCCATTGCGGCGAGCGCATCGCGCACGCTGGATGCGCCTGTCACCCCGCAGCCCGGAAAAGCCTCGACTGCGATCTCGCCCAGCCAGTGCAGCGTTTCCGATACATCTTCCAGGATCAGCACGGATTTCATGCAGGGGCGCCTTCCAACGGAAAGCGCACTTCGATCATCGTTCCGCGCACTCCCATGGCCGCTCCGCGCGAAACCGTCATCGTGCCGTGAAGCGCGGTCGCGCGTGAGCGCATGTTGCGCAGACCGTTGCCCGCCGGCGCGGTGTCAGGATCGAAACCCTTTCCATCATCCGCAACCAACAGCACAAGACCTCCCGTCGTATCACCCAGGCGAATGCCGACCGTCGAGGCTTCGGCATGACGCAGCGCGTTGCCTACAGCCTCCCGCAGGATCGACCGCATGGCGGCCACCGATTGCGGTGGCAGTTCCGCTTCAGTGTCGACCTGCCAGATCAGTCCAATGTCAGCGGATGACAGCAGGTCGGCAATCTCCACCCTGAGGTCCGCCATCAGCTCGGCAAGGGTCAGTTGCTCGCCCGCGCTGTTGTTGATGATTTCCCGGAGGTCCGCGAGCGTGTCGCGGATCAGTTCATCCTTGCGCGCTGGATCGCGGCTGTGCAGCGCGCCGAGCAGTTGTACGCCGATATTGTCGTGCATGTCGCTGGTTATGCGCTGGCGCTCTTCGGCAACACCTTTTTCGTGGGCCAGGCGGCTGGCGATGGCGTGATCCAGCATCGCGCACAGTTCGCCCGCCCTTGCCTGCTCACGCGATGAAAACAGACGACGACCGTGCATGGCATGTACGAGACGAAGCGGCGGCAGCGCCCCGGTGGCGGGGATGGCAAGGGCTGCGCCGTCATCAATCACTGCGGGCTGTGCAATCGCTTCACCCGCCACGATCTTCAGCGGCTGGAATACCCGCTGAAGCAAGGCGCGCCAGCGGACCATGCGCTCCGCCTCGCCCTCTGCGAGCGCGATGGCGAGCATGTCCTGGAAACTTGCCTTGACCTCTCCGCCACGACGGAACAGCTTACGTGCAATCATATCGCGCAGGGGCAGGTAAAGGAACGCGACCAGCACCAGTGCCAGTCCGAAAGCCGGCGCGCGTTCCAGCGCGACCCACGAGATCAGAGCCGCGTCAACCGCGATCAGCAGTGCGGCGCCCGTCATGTAGAACAGGATGCGGAAGGCCCAGCGGTCGAGATCGAACAGGCGGTAGCGGGCGACCCCGATGGCCATGCCGATGTGGATCAGGAGGAAGAAGGCAAAGGCATAGCCCTGGGGCAAGCCCGGCGTCAGACCGACCAGGCTGGGCGCGATCACCGTGAATACGAAAGCGCCAGAGCCAATTGCGACCGACAGGCCGAACCACCGCACGACCGCACGGCCGCCGGGATCGCCTCGCGAGCGCCAGTATTGCAGCCCGGCGGCCAAAAGGATGCCGATCATTTCAAGCATCGTCGGCAATTGTGAACCAGCAGGAGGCCCATCGAACACCTGCAGGCTGTCGCCCAGCCACCATGCCCCGAACAGCGCGAACGGCGCCCACAACCATCGTCCCGGAACAAGTTTCCTGGGATAGCGCAGCAGCAGCGCGATCATGGCGGCGCCAAACAACAGGGCACCGCCGTGGTTCATCACCGAAAGGACGCGGAAAAGGCCGCCATCGATGGCGAGTTCACGGGTGCTGTAAACCGCGGCAGGAAATGCGAAAACCAGAATACCAAGGCTGGCCATGGCGAACAGGCGCGCTGGCAAATCGTCACGTCGCAGCGCCCAGACCCAGCCGCCGATCAGAAAACTCGACAGGCCGACAAGCATCTGCACCCAAAAGGCGACAGGAAGATCGCCGATTGGCCGCATTCTGGCGGGCGAAACCACCATCTGTCGCAGCGTATCGCCATCCAGTAGCTCTATTGAGATACTCTGACCGCGCATCATCCCCGCCAGCGCTGACTGGCGGGCGAAGAAGCGTCGCATGTCGGCATAGGTTGCCAGCGCGTCCGGCTCTTCGATCAGGTCGCCGGCCTCGATCGCAACTCTATTTCCGTCAGTTCCTCGAAGGGCCGAAACCTGCGCCGGGCCGGTCAGGGATCGATCAAGGCCCGGCGCAGGCGCCGCGTGGATGGCGCCGGTTTCATCGGCGGCGAACGTCACGCCCAGCCATGGACGGCTGATCGCCAACTGAATCAGGACAGCGCCGGCCATCAGTCCGGCCAGAACCAGCCCGATCATTACAGTTGCCAGCGACGGTCGCGCGCTCATGAAAGTTATTCGCCCCCCCGATATTACTGCCTCGGATTCCAGACTTAACGGCGGCGGGGATTCGCGCCACCCCCTGAACAGGGCATTCGCACGAGACGCTATCCCCTGAACCGGGGGGTGACGATTACAGCAATCGGTGCAAAGTATGCGCCGCCCTTGCAGAGGAGAATGACATGAAGCTCATCGGCGCATGCCTTGCCGCCGCCCTGCTGCTGACGCCAGGGATCGCGAGGGCTGATGAAGCCTCGGCGTGGAGCAAGTATGAACGACGTGTCGACGGGATTCTGGACGCTCTTCATTCCGCATGGCGAACGGGCGAAACCTCCGATGGCACCCGCCAGCGGGTAAAAGCCTTGTGCCAAGGCGTGACCCGGGACAGCACTGGGGGCGAAGGCATAATGCTTCCGGGCTGGGCGCGCAGCCTGATCACGGCATGCAGCTATGTTGACGAGCTTGCCGGGATGAATGCCGACACGATCTGGTCGGCCAACGACCTCAGGGCCAACTGCAAGCAGATGAAGAAGGACGCCGGCGATATGCTACGAGCCAGACCGGTTGCTGTTGCACCGCAAGCGCACGAAAAGGCCTTGCATCTCGGCACCGACCTCATGTTCTTTTTCGAAGGCGGATGCAAACGGCGGCGGGACGCCCGCTCCGTCTATCACCTTTGATAACGGGCAAAGATACCGTGGCCTGCCGCCGTCACCGTCAATTGCGCCGCGTTGTTCGCATTGAAAAATTGGCGGGTGCACCAAATTCGGCGGACACTGGCGAACGCATGCGGACGCTAAGCTGCTCTTAATCAGCGGGTCCTAGGTTCGAGCCCTAGTGCGTCCACCACCTTCCTCCATAAAATCAATAACTTACGTGGCCTGAAATTTGGGTCGCGACGGTCCGTCTTCCGCCTAGGTAGCAGGCTAGGTAGCACGGCCAGCTGTCGCATATTTTTTCGGTTGCGGCTGCGCGAGAGAATCCCGGCATCGCAATGACCCACTGTCTGGCGTCGCGGGGGGGCAGGAAGAGCAGCATCGGCGCGAACACGGGTCTTGGCACCTAGGATGCCACTTGGTTCGTCGATCTATGGCTGAAATTTGAGACGCAGAGCTTCGGCATACGCCCTTACCGCAGGGGGCGCGGTCGCCACAGCAAAGCGATCCAGCCAGTCAGCCCAACTCGTCGCGGCGAATCGGACACGCGCGCCGCGCACCGCGGCTGAGAAGTTCTCGATTTCCGCGCGGTGCCCTGAACAAGCAGAGGCAGGCACACTTGGTGGCTCGGCGTAGAGGTACAGCAAGACCGGCGCCCGATTGACCCGCCTGGCTTCGGTCGAGAGCCCAAAAGCGTGCTTCACGAGCTGCGCGGCATCAAGATAGCGATAGGAAAGCGGATCCTCTCGCAAGGCATCGCGCATGACCAGCCAAGGCTCCATCGTCTCGCCCCAAACATCGCGATCATACGCTTGGGCCAGAACGGCTTGCTTCTGATCTCGAAATGGTTCGAACCGCTTGGACTCCACGCCAATGAGATGGGTGCCGGTAACAACCGCTGCATCAAGCCATGCCCGGTGATCGGCTCACCAAGATCGAGATACCGTCGAGGCTTGATCCGAGTGCCTTTGACGGTCGCTATTTCTGTAACGGCAACTTGCTCGGAACGAGCATGCCCCGCGACCATGACGGCAACAGGCTCGCGCACATGATGTGGAGCGGCGTCGTGCCACCCGGCATGATCTATGTCAGGTCGCATCACCCACACGGATTCGACAGCCGTTATTTCGGTCTTGTTCCGATCGCCAAGCTAACGCGGATGACGCGTATCTTGTAATCGCATCGAGCGTTCCCGCCGTGCGGTACGCTGCATCAGCCCGACCCTTCGCACGCTATGCGTTAGTTTTCGTCGGAATCGTCGAGCCAGGCCGGGATGTCGCTGCGGGCGTCAAGCACGCGCCATACGTCGATATGATCCGCGCCCTCGACATAGAAGACGAGCCATGGAAAGCGCACAAGCCGGCGATGGCGCAGCCCGGGCAGATCCAGTTCATGCGCGTAGCGCGGCGAGCCGATGCCGGGATGCTCAGAGATCGTCCGGTAAGCTGCTTCGAGCGCATCGACGAAGCCGAGCGCAATGTCCGGCCCAGCATCGCGCGCATATTGGTCGATCGCCCGTTCGGTATCGCGGTAAGCTTGTTCGCGCGGGACAACCCGCTTTGCCGTCATGCCGCGCGGCGAGCCCGCGCACGCAGCCCCTCGAAATAGGCATCGTCCGCCGGCGCGCCGGGCGTTGACTCGGCCCCGTCCAGAAGCAGACGGCGAAGTCGCTGGCGGTCCTGGTCCTTGCGGATCAGCTCGCGTACATATTCGCTGCTCGTCCCATAGCCGCGGCCCGCGACCTGTTCGTCAACGAAGCTTTTGAGCGTGTCAGGCAGCGAGATATTCATCGTACTCATGCACGCCCATATAGCCACTTTGGCAAAAATTGGCAAGAATATAGACGCGCTCGTCAGCCGTGCGGGCGACCGCCGCCAAAGCAGAGGACAATTAGAAACATACCGGATCGGCGACTATCCCTGCCTCTTGCCGTGCCTGTCTCCAAAGCGCCAGCATTGGCACCGCAGGGCCCAAGCCTGGACCAATGAGCCAAGTTCAGCGCAAGCGGCAGTGAGATGCCCCAGCCGTTGATGGATCGCCGGGGTGTCGGCACGGTCGCGGCATGACGAATGCGATGAGATCAGTGCCGCGCAGGGTCGTACCCCATGACTCAGCGAGCCGGGCCCAGCTACTGCGTGGCTGCCTGTCAATCTTGCTCGTCGCATTGCCGATCGAGGCGTCGGCCCAAAGTGTGCCGCAGGAGAAACAGGGATATTGGTGGTACGAGGCCCCGAAGGCCGCAGCAGAGAAATCGTCCGATCCAGACGCCCTTCTGAAACCAGCGATCCCGCCCATGGCGGAGCTCGCGACATGGACGCCGCCAAGAATTCGCAAACTCATCGAGCAGCAGCGCGACTTTGCCGCCACTGTCCTGACGGTCGACGCGGTCGCGGATTTCTGGCGCCTCCAAGATTTCGCGCGCCGGAAGGCCCGGGCATTCGCGGGCGTCACGCAAATCGCGATGCTTCAGCACCCGGAGCTTAACGCCAAGTCGGCTAATCCGATGGTCGGCGACGCCCGCGCGGAGCTGAGCGCATTCAAGGATGCGAAGCGGCGACATTATCTTCGGTCGCACGCCGCTGAGTTCGCCCTTGTCATGTTCTCGCGGACCACCTGCGGTTATTGCCGGGTCCAGTGGCCGGTTATCCAGCGATTTCAGGAAGAAATGGGATGGCAGGTCACCCTTCTCGATCTCGACAACAGGCCGGAGCTGGCCCAGCGCTATGGTGTGGAGGTCACGCCGACAACCATGGTGATCCGGCGCGGCAGCCAGCAGCGGATGATCATTGCGTCGGGGGTCGAGTCTTACCCGAGCCTCGCCCAGACGGCCTATCAGGCCGTGCGCCTGCTACGGGGCGACATCCGGCCCGAGCAATTCCTGACGGGTCCTGGCGAGGATGACGGCTTTTTCGATGCACTGGCGAATGGGCCGCTGTCACCGACCGATCCGCGTGTCCGCCGCGGGGATCTGGTGCCGGCCAGCGGTCGCGCTGAGCCGTGAACAATCTCAGGGTCCTTTTGGGGATACCAGGTCTCGTCCTCGCGCTTGGACCGGCTGCCTCGGCGCAGGCGCCATCGCGGGCCGACGCGGTGCGCGCCGCGGTTCACCCGGTTGCGGATGCCCAGCAGATGCAGGGCTGGCTCTTGCGTGTGCCGGTTACGCGGGACTTTCCGAACGATTTCGGCGCGACGCTGCGCGGTCATGGATCAGCCTTCGAAATCGAGATGACGTCGGCGCCGGGCTGCGTGCCGTGCGGTGACTTGTGGCGCAAACTCGCCGCGCTTGGCACCCGCTATGGATGGCGGGTCCGTGTGCTCAACCGTCAAGAAGCGCTCATGCGATCGGGGCGCCTGGGCCTTCCGTGGGTCGGGCATCCCGTCGCCTGGGCGCGTCCGCTCGCTGACACAGGACGGACGATCCCGATCGCCGTGGGAACCGATCATTCCCAGAACCTCGCGCGCAATCTCTACCTCGCGGCCAAGATGCTGACGGGCGTTCGGCCTGCCGTGGGCGTGCGGGCGATGTCCAAATTCACTGGAATCGTCGGTGTGTCGGCACCCGTAACGGGAAGGCGTTGAGCAATGGCGGGCGCAACGTCTTCCCACCCTCTTGATCACGAATGGAGTCCGCCATGTCTCGCCCCATCGCACGCCTGTCCCTGCTGCTCGCCGGCGGATCCTTCGCGCTGACCGCACAGCCAGCCGCCGCCCAAAGCTGGACCGAGAGCTGGTTCGACAATGTCACCTACACATCACCGGGGAGTTTCGAGGATCAGACGCGAGGCTATGTCACGGCGGGCGGAATGTCGGGGCGCGTCGACGTCCACAACGACTATCTGATGTCGGTGAGCCTACCCAAGGTGAAGGCCGGATGCGGCGGCATCGATATGTTCCTCGGCGGCATGTCCTTCCTCGATCCCGAATATCTCGTCCAGAAGCTCGAGAGCATCCTTCAGGCGGCGCCCGCGGTCGCGTTTCAATATCTGCTCGAAACCCTCGACGAGAAGATGGGCAACATCATTTCGAAGATGGAGGCCGCGACCAATTTTCTGAACTCGATCCAGGTCAATGACTGCCGGCTCGCCAACCGGATGGTGCAGATCGCCAGAGGCGACGACAATATGAGCGGGATCATCGAGGAGATGACCGGGTACCGATCCGTGAAGCAGGGCTTCGCCAAGAGCTATCAGCAGAGCCGCGAAAAGATCGAGGCGAACAACAACAACCCGACCGAAGACCTGAAAGATGCGCTCGCCAATTGTCCGGCGGAGGTGACGGACATTTTCCGCACCGGCTCGCTGCTCGCGCACGCCGCGTCGCGCGTTGGCGCCGGCGATTGGGCCAATGTGATGCGGGCCCGTGTGGGCGACGTTTACATGCGCTGGAATGCGGCCGACAAGGTTCCGCTCTTCACGTCGATACCCCAATGTGCAGCGCAAGATACCGAGAGTGCGCAGGATTTTTTGACCGGTCGGGTGCAGCGCCGATCGATCAATGTGCCGCCGACCGCGGCCGATTGCTCGCAGGATGGCGGCGGGCGCGGTGCGCTCGCCCTGACCCGCGAACAGATGCAGTCGATAGCGGTTAAGATCCAGACGCGCGCGGCGCTCAGCGCTGAGGAACGGCAATTTGTCGCCAATGTGCGCACGCTTCCCATCTACCGGATGCTGGAATGGGGCGTTCGTCAGGGCGTTGTCGACTCCGTGATCGCCGATACCGACGAACTGGTGGCGCTCAGCCTCGCCTATCCGTAGCGAACACGGCTGGCCGCCAACTCCTTAATCCGCATCCTGAGGCCCGTCTGATCGGTGCGGTGGGACTGGTAGCGCTGGGTCGATCGATTGATCGCAAATGCGCTGCAAGCCCGCCGTTCACTCACCTGGTAGCTCGCCTGCAAATAGCCGACGATCTCCCGGGCCCGATTAGGCCTTACATTTTTCCGCAGATAACGTCCTGAAGCACCTCTCTGTCGAAGCTCAGATTCGCAACGAGCCGCTTCAAGCGCACGTTCTCCTCCTCAAGTTGCTTCAGACTCTTCACCTACGATGGCATCAAGCCGCCATATTTGCTGCGCCATCGATAATATGTCTGGATTGAAATCCCGGCCTTCCGGCAAATCTCCTCCACCGTCGTGCAATTATCAGTCGGTTCGGGAATAAACGCGATCTGCTGCTCGGTGGATCTCGATCTCTTCATGGCAAAAATTCTCGCGTTGTCAGGGGACAAACCTAACCGAGAATTTCATATAAAAACGAACCAGCGTTCGGGGATCGGGTCAAGGAACCAGCTTTTAGCTATGCCGACGGTCAGTCCAAGATCGTAGCTTGCATCTCGTTTCGAGATATTTCATCATATGATGAACAAACTGACTTCGTTTGATTGGGAGAGAAGATGAGAGCGATTTTTGGGTTGGGCGCCTCCTTCCTGTGCATCGCCAGTTGTTCGCATCTCGCGGCGAAGCAGCCAAAGTCTGCGGCACCAGTGGCTCAGATCCGCAGCGGATCCATATCAGGATATCATGCGGGCGATATCGATGTCTTTCGAGGCATTCCTTATGTCGCTGCTCCGCTAGGAATCCGTCGATGGGCACCCCCGCAAGCCCCACTTCGATGGGGAGGGACGCGGAGCGCGGTCGAGTTCGGACCCAGTTGTCCGCAACCTCAGCTGCCCGCGCCCTTCGGCGTCGATGGACCCAAAAGCGAAGACTGTCTCTATCTGAATATCTGGAAGCCGAGTACCCTGGGGCGCCATAAGCGACCGGTTCTGGTATGGATACACGGTGGTGCCTTCCTCATCGGATCCGGGTCGCAGCCGCTCTATGACGGGTCGAGGCTTGCCCGGCGCGGGGTCATCGTCGTCACGATCAATTACCGTCTTGGTGCGCTCGGCTTTCTAACCCATCGCGCCCTGCGGACCGAGAGGGTGCCCTCTGCCAATTTCGGGCTGCTGGACCAGATCGCCGCCCTCCAGTGGATAAAGCGGAACATAGCGGCCTTCGGCGGCGATCCGCACAATATCACGATAGCCGGGGAATCGGCAGGTGGCGTATCTGTCCAGGCACTGATGGCGAGCCCGGTCGCCCGTGGGCTGTTCGACAAAGCCATCATCCAGTCCGGAGGCGGTCTCGCCGCACTTGCCGACGCCCGAAGCGAAATGGCGCTGGCCGCCGGGGATGCCTGGGCCAAAAGTGTTGGGGCACCAGATGCCACCGCAGCCGACCTGCGAGCACTGTCGGTCGAGAAAATTCTGTCGGCTCCCTTCATCGCTTTTCCCTCGGTCGACGGAAATCTGCTCGATCGCAATCCGGCCGAAACCTTTGCGCGTGGAGAAGAGGCGAAGGTTCCGTTGCTGATCGGGGCCAATTCCTGGGAAGGCAGCCTGCGAATCCTCAGCGACGCCTTTGCTCAGGGGTTGCTGGGCCACGACTATGATGTGTTGCTGCAATCCTATGTCGCGCTTGGCCAGAATGAGGCGAGCGCCAGGGACAGGCTGCGCGGCGACCTGTTCTTCGTTCAACCGGCCCGGTTTCTTGCGGAGCACCACGTCGCGGTCAGCCCAACCTGGTTCTATCATTTCGATATGGTTCCCGCCTCGCTCCGCAGTCAGCAACCTGGAACGGCGCATGGCGGCGAACTGGCCTATCTGTTCGGAACCCCGGACGCTGCGCTGGTGAGCTGGGATGATCGGGACCGCATGCTATCGTCTGAAATGATGGACTATTGGTCCCGTTTCGTCGCTACGGGCGATCCGAATGGGCGAGGATTACCGGTGTGGCAGGATGCCCGGACAGGGCGTCACCTCCTGCTGCGCCGCGATGTCAGGATGGTAACGCCAACCGGGCAGGATAACCGGGTTTATGAAACTGTGACCGCAGCGGCAAAAGCCTGGACGACCGGTCCTGACCAAGCCGACGAGCCAACACCAAAAACACCGTGAAGGAAACCGAGAGCCGGGCCGCGCGGTCCGGAAAGGGTTCGCCATAGCCATAATGTTCATCGAATGACGAACAAAGATTGACTCCGCCACCAAACATGATCATTCCTTCATCAGTCGCTGAACATAAAGAGCGAGTCCAGGGGAGGATTGAATGAAAGATTTGTGCGTTCGCGGCTGTGCCCTCATCGTCGGGCTATCACTGTCGTCCCTTGCCGCGGCGCAGGCCCATGCGCAGGATGCGCACGCGCCATCCAGCGCCTCTGAAACCGACAAGTCGTCGGCCAGCGACAGGGAGATTGTCGTCACTGCGGAGCGGCGCACGACCAAGCTGATGTCGTCGCCACTCTCGGCCAGCGTCCTGTCGCAGGACGATCTGCGGGACCGGTCCATCCTCAATCTCGACAGCCTGCAATTTGCGGCCCCGGCGCTGACGGTCAGCAGCTATGGCGGCGGCAATCTTGTCAATATTCGCGGTGTCGGCCGCACTGAGGTCGTAACCCAGGCCTCGGCGGGCGTTCCGATCTATCGGGACGGCGTTCCGACCTTCAACGCTTATTTCAGCTCGGCCGAACCCTATTTCGATATCAAGGACATCCAAGTCCTGCGCGGCCCGCAGGGGACATTTGCCGGACAGAACTCCACGGGCGGCGCCGTTTTCGTGCGGACCGCGGATCCCAGCACGACAGAAATTGGCGGCTACGTGCAATTGGGCATCGGCAACTATACCGATGTTCAGGCGCAGGCGGCGCTCAATATACCGATCTCGGATACGCTTGCGATTCGTTTCGCGGGGGATGCAGAGCATCGCGATGGCTTTTACAATTATTCGGGTTCTTTCACCGGGCATCCCGACCGCTATGCCCGCGCGGCGGGCCGGGTCGGCCTGCTCTGGCGACCGAGCGATCGTTTCGAGGCGACCGTGAAGGTCGATTATGATTATTTTGATTATGGCGCAAACACCTATGCGCCGATTGGTTCACCAAATGATCTGTTCGACGTGTCGTCCAATACGAACCTATTCGCGGTCGACCGGTTCGTGCGGGTCGGAGGCACACTGAGCTACATCTTTGGCGACGGCACCATCCTGCGCTCGATCACCGGCTATCAATTCGGGAAGACACGGCAGAAGAGCGATTCCGACGGCACCGACATCGGGAACCTCACGCTCGAATATCGCGCGACCGAAGAAATCACCTCGCAGGAAATCAATCTCATCTCGCCCGAGGACCTGCCGCTCCGCTTCGTTCTCGGCGCCTTTTATTCCAATTCGATCGTCGACCTCCCAGTCTTCGAGATCGACGCACCTCCACTGGTGATCGCAATCGACAGCAAGCTGCGCCGCGACAATACGGCAGTGTTCGGCCACTTTAGCTACGACCTGGCGCCTGGACTGGAGATCGAGGTCGGCGCCCGATTCAATCACGCGACGGTCCGGCAGAATCTTTTGACGACGCTAACTTTTGCCGGCTTCCCGCTTGGCAGCACCCCCGGACCCGCCACGCTGCCCGACGATGATGAGGTCACCGGCAAGATCGGCCTGTCATGGCAGGTCAGCAATCAGCATTATCTCTATGGCTTCGTTGCTACCGGACATAAGAATTCCGGTCTGAACACGAGCATCTTCTCGCCGCCCTCCTTCGATGGCGAGGACGTCACCGATTATGAGATCGGCTATAAGGGGAATTTCCTCGACAGGCGTCTGCGTTTCCAGGCGAGCTTCTATCATTATGATTACAAGAATTATCAATTTAATCAATATGATGTGATGACGCGTTCTGCCGTCATTCTCAATGTTCCGGGCAAGAGCAAGAGCGAAGGCATCGAACTCCAGCTCGACGGGAATTTCGGCTCCACCGCCTTCAATCTCGCGGCATCCTATTCAACGAGCAAACTCGCTAGCTATTTCGCTGTCGATCCGCGCAACCCGCCGGTCGTCGGCGCTCCTCCCTGTCTTGCGAGCGGGCCGTCGACGAGTCCTCAGTGCCTTGACCTGAGCGGACGCCGCCTACCCTTCCAGCCAAAGTTCACCTTCAGCGCGGGTCTGCAGCATCGGTTCGATCTCGGTTGGGGCACGCTGACGCCGCGCGTCGATGTAGCCTATCTAGACAATCAGTACACCACCGTGTTCCAGGTGCCGACGATCGACACGCTTGCTGCGCGCACGCTCGTCAACGCTCAACTCGCCTATAGCTCCGGCACCTGGACCGCGACGCTCTATGCGTCCAATCTTTTGGACAAGCATTATGTCGCCGCGAAGCTCAGCGGGCTGCGCGTTGCCGGCGCCCCACGGCAATTCGGCCTGCGCGTGATGAAGACATTCTGATCGTTCCCCAATCCTTCCCTTATACGGCTCGAACCTGGTGTTCGGATGGCCTCACCCTTCACGCCCGGGATTATCCGGCCCGCGTCGAAGCGGCAAAGCCGCCGGTGGTCTGTCTGCATGGACTTACCCGCAATTCGAAAGATTTCGGCGGATTGGCGGCCTGGATCGCGGCGCGAGATCACCGCGTCATTGTACCGGACATGCGGGGGCGCGGGCTCTCCGCTTATGACCCGAACCCCATGCGCTATGTGCCCGCAACATATGCAGCTGATATCGCCCAATTGCTCGACAAGCTCGGTATCGACCGGGCTATCTTTATCGGCACGTCGATGGGCGGGCTGATCGCCATGGACCTCGCGGCGAAATGGCCGCTGCGGGTCGTCGGCGCGGTTCTGAACGATGTGGGGCCGGAGGCGTCACCAGCAGGCTTAGCGCGCATCGCGTCCTACACCGGCCTTGTCGCGCCGCTGGAGACCTGGCTGGATGCACGGGACTATGTCCGGCGGATCAACGAAGCAGCCTTTCCCCTGTTCGACGACGATGAATGGATGGAATTTGCCAGGCTGACCTTCCGCACCGACGGCGACGGCAAGCCGCTATTCGACTATGACCCGGCAATCGCCGAGCCGATCAAGGCCGGGCTTCTCAAACCCGATCCCCCGACCGCGTGGCGTCGGTTCCAGCAGCTGTGCGATCGCCGTCCCGTCATGCTGATCCGCGGCGCGCTGTCCGACATCGTCAGCGACGACATTGCCGCGAAGATGCAGGCGAAGGCACCGTCGCTGACGGTCGCCGAGGTTCCCGATGTCGGCCACGCTCCCTTGCTCAACGAACCGGCGGCGCTTGATGCGCTCGCCCGGTTCCTAGAACGGGTGCCGGTGGAATGAGCCGCAGCCCTTTGCGCGAACGCCGATCCTATCGCGCCTGGGACGATATCCGAACCCGGTGGTTGGACAACGACATTTATGGCCATGTCAACAACACGGCCTATTATGCTTGGTTCGACACGGTGGTGAACAACTGGTTGATCGCGTCGGGCCTGCTGGCGCTCGACAATCGGCGGCTCATCGGCCTCGTCGTCCAGAGCAGTTGCCGCTATGCGAGCGCGCTTTCCTATCCCGACACCGTCGAGATCGGCCTTGCGGTCGAACGGCTGGGCAATTCCAGCGTAACCTACCGATTGGGTGCCTTCCGGCGCGGCGATGAAGCCGCATCTGCCGAGGGCTTCTTTACCCATGCCTATGTAGACGAAGCCACGCGCCGACCCGTCGCGCTTCCGGAAAACTGGCGGGCGATGCTGGCCTCGCTGACCGCCGAACAGGCGGAAGCGAACCGGCGCGGCCCTTGAAACGCTCGTCTAGGGTATGACCACCTGTCGCACCGCTCGCCCTTCGGCGAGTTCGTCGAGCAGGTTGTTGATCGCTTCGATCTTGCTGACCGACGTCAGCAATCGCTCGACGGGAAGCCGGCCTGCGCGCCAGAGCGCGATATAGCGTGGTATGTCCCGCGCCGGGATCGACGACCCCATATAGCTCCCTATCAGGGTTTTGCCGCCAGCCACCAGCGAAACGGCGGGGACCGAGAACATCTCGGCGGGGTTCGGCAAGCCGACGGTGGCGATCCGGGCACCGCGGCGGCCAGCTTCATAGGCGCGCTCAAGAACGGCCGCCTTTCCCACAGTTTCGATCACCACGTCAGCGCCGCCTGGAAGATGAAGAGCCAGCATCCGGTCTGCATCATCCGGATCGACCGCTGCGTGTGCCCCGAGTTCAATCGCGAGCGCTCGCTTTTGGGGCGATGGGTCGATCGCCAGGATCGGGTTGGCGCCGGACGCCACGGCTCCGAGAAGCGCCGCGAGACCGACCCCGCCGAGTCCATAAATCACGACGCTTTCCCCAAGACGCACGGCTGCACTGTTCATTACCGCTCCGACTCCGGTCAGCACAGCGCAGCCGAATAGCGCCGCGATTTTCGCGGGAATGTCACGATCGATCCGCACTGCTGAGCGTCGATCGACGACGGCGTGGGAAGCAAAGGCGGAAACGCCCAGATGATGGTTTACCGAACCTTCGTGGCCGCAAAGCCGTGTTCCACCACGCAGTAATTCACCGCGCCCATTGGCCACGGTTGCAGGCTCGCAGAGATACCCCTCGCCCGCTGCACAGCGCGCGCATTCACCGCACGCCGGAAGGAAAGCGAGGACGATCCGATCACCCACTGCGAACCCGGGGTCGTCGGCATTTCCGAGCGCCTCGACGATGCCCGTCGCCTCGTGCCCCAGCACCATTGGCAAGGGACGCGGCCGATCGCCGTTCACGACCGAGAGATCGCTATGACAAATCCCCGCCGCATCGATTCGCACAAGAAGTTCGCCGGAGCGCGGAGGGGCAAGGTCGAGAGGAACCAGTTCCAGAGGGCGAGAGGTCGCATAGGGCGCAACGCTGCCTTCGCCGTGCAGCACGGCGGCCGTGATTTTAGTCATCATAATTATCCAGAATTGATTGGTGGCTCAAGCTTCCCAGTCTTTCGCCACGCGCCGCGCCGCCATCAGGTAGAAAATGGCCGCCGCCAGATAGAAGAGCGCACCGGAAAGCAGCGCATAGCGGAGGGATTGCGCGCCATATTGCTGCGTCAGCTTGTCCGAGATGAACCCGAGAACCGCCGAACCCAGTCCCAGGCCGATCAAATTGTTGATGAACAGGAACAGCGCCGAGGCGGTGCTGCGCAAAGTAGCTGGCACAACATTCTGAACGGCCGCAAGGACCGTGCCATAGCCCATGCTGCCAAGCATGGTCGGGATGAAGAGCAGCCCCATCGACAGCATCGGCGACGTTGCGAGAACGGCCAGCGCAAAAAACGGAATCGAAACGAGCAAGGCGCACATCGGGATCGCGATATAGGCGCCGGGACGGCGCGGCCCGATCCGGTCGCCGAGCCAGGCCCCCAGCCATATGCCCGTGATTCCTCCACTGAGAATAATGGCGGCGTAGAGCAGGGTGACTTGCGAAAGCGGCATATCGAACGACCGGACATAGAAGGACGGAATCCAAAAGGAGATGCCATAGCTCGCCGTCGATCCCAGCGCCGAGCCGAAGGAAATTAGCCAGAAGGCTGGCTTGCGGGCGATGATCCGGATCGCAGCAGCCAGTTTCGGCCGTTCGTCGGCAGGCCCATGTTCGACAGGGCCATGTTCCGCGCCCCCACGCACCGGGTCGCGCACCAACCATCGGAAGACGGGGGCGATGAGCAGACCCGCAGCTCCCATCGTGATGAAGGCCGTTCGCCAATCGAAGGCGGTCGCGATTATCCCGCCGAAGGCGAGTCCGATCGCTCCGCCGATGGGGATCCCAAAGGAAAATACGCCTAGCGCCCGCGCCCGTTCGCCTGGCCCGAAATAGTCGGCAATCATCGAATAGGATGGGGCAACCCCGCCCGCCTCACCGATCCCGACACCAAGCCTCGTAAGGAACAGCGTCACGAAGCCCGTGGCGAATCCGCAGAGTGCGGTAAAGCCGCTCCAGATGCACAGCGACACGGTAATGATCCAGGAGCGGCTATACCGATCGGCCAGCCATCCGATGGGAACTCCAAGCGTTGCATAGAGCAGTGCAAAGGCAGTGCCGCCGAGCAGGCCCAATTGACCGTCGGTCAGATGGAGCTCGTCCTTGATCGGCGTAGCCATAACGCCAAGGAGCATGCGGTCGGCAAAATTGAAGATATAGACCAGCAGGAGCAGGGCGAGGACGAGATAACGATTACCGATCCTCCCCGTCCCTGCGGTCTCCCGTTCGCTGCGTCCCATCACGGGCATTCCTTCAACATATCCCGCATTGGCGGATGGGCGGAATCAGTATCGAAATTCTGCGGTCAGCTTGACCGTCCTCGGCGGTGCGTAGAAGCTGATCACCGAGTTTCCGAACGCGGGCACTGGGAAATTATAACCACCGGTCTTGTAGCGCTTGTCGAACAGGTTGCGGCCATGGACGCCGATGCGCCAGTGATCGTCGGGCGACGTCCAAACCGCGCTCAGATCCACGAGCTGATAGGAGCCCTGATCGAGCGCCGGAATAGGGGTTTCAAAGAGGTGGACGGCGCTGCGGAACGAAAGATTGGCATTGAGGTCCAGCGCCCCCCCTGAACCCAGGCCGTGGTGCGAACTGAGGCCGACGAAGCCGCTCCATTCGGGCGTATTCTGAAAGACGCGCTGGTCGGACACGTCAATGTAACAGCCGATAGCCGAAGGCGGGGACGGCGGATTGGCGATACACGCGCTGCCCGACGCGCCAACCCCGAACGACGCATAATTCAGGAATTTCGCGTCGAGATAGCCGACCGCGAAATTGGCCCTCAGCCAATCAGTAACCGCCGCCGAGCCTTCCAGTTCAGCGCCGCGGATACGCGAATTACCGACATTGTCGACAAAACTCACGGCGCTGTTGCCGACGGGCACCTGCGTCGTCACCTGCTGCCCCTTATAGTCCGACTGGAAGATCGCACCGTTCAATTTCAGGCGACGGTCGAACAGATTCGATTTGAATCCGATTTCATAGGTCGTGACCGTCTCGGGGTCATAGCCAAGCCGCGTTGCCGGGGTCACCGACGCGTCACCGCGCATATCAAAGCCGCCCGACTTGAACCCCTGACTGTACGACGCGTAAATATTGAACGCCGGGGTGAATTTATAGGTCGCACTGAAACGGGGGGTGAATTTCGAAAAGGTGCGACCATTGGTGTAGTCGGTGAGAATCTGAAACGGGACGGCGGTCGGCCCCGGAACACCCAGACCGAAATAATTCGCCTTGAACACCTGTGCCGTCTTGTCGTCGCTGGTGTAGCGCGCGCCCGCCGACAGCAACAGCTTGTCGGTCACATCGACGCTGACGTCGGCGAACGCGGCATAGCTTTTGGTCTTGACCGAACCCGATGTCGGCTGGGTGATTCCGAAGGCCCCGAGGATGGCGTCGAACTCGCCCGCCGCGGTTCCGTCGAGATAATAGGCCCCGACGACCCCCTGCACCCGGTCGAAATTGAACTGCACCTGCAGCTCCTGTGACAATTGGTCGTCCTTGTAGAAGCCGGGAATGTCAAAATATTGCGAGGGCAACCCGTCGAAATCAATCCCGTCGCCGTGGGTGGAGCCTTCGCGATAGGCAGTGATCGACTTGAGCGTTATGGCGTCCGACGCCTTCCACTCACCCGTCAGCGAAACGCCGCCCGTTCGGACCCGACCCTTGTAGCCGATGCCCGCCAGCGTATCGTATTTATCGGCAAGCGGCGGTGTGGCGACAGGGAATCCCGGTGTTTCGCGATGCCCATTGTTGATATTGCTGTCGTCCCACAGCTTGTCAGCGGCAAGCCGGAAAAACAGCTTGCTGCTCGGCTCGAACTCGATGCTGATGCGGCCGGCGATGACGTCCTTGTTGGCGTGCTCTCGGCCCAGCGTCAGATTGTCGCCATAACCGTCGCGGCTATAGTGCGCGAAGGCTGCGCCGACGCGCAGCGTGTCGGTGACCGGTGTCGAGCCGCTGAGGATGGCGTTGATCTCTTTATAGGTGCCGAGCTCGGCGCGTGCCTTGAACTCGGGCTCCGAACCGAGGCGTCGCGTCACATATTTTACCGCCCCGCCGATCGTATTGCGGCCATAGAGTGTCCCTTGCGGGCCGCGCAGCACTTCGATTCGTTCGATATCAAAGATATCAAGAACCGCGCCCTGCGGGCGCGCGATATAGACGTCGTCGACATAAAGGCCGACGCCGGGTTCGAAGCCCCACAAAGGATCCTGTTGGCCAACGCCCCTAATGAAGGCGGTGAGCGTTGAGTTGGTGCCGCGCGAAACCTGAAGCGTGGTGTTGGGCGTCGTACGTTGAATAGCAGTGATATCAGCAGCGCCCCTTAGATCGAGTTGCTCTGCGTTCTGGACGGTCATCGCAATCGGAACATCCTGCTCGCGCTCCGCCCGCCGCCGTGCCGTAACAACAATCTCGCCGTTGTCCGCTCCGATGGCAGCGGCCGCGTTATCGTCCTGCGCCAGTGCGGGTACCGCAAACAGCGGCATAGCGGCCGCCGCGATGCCGACCAGTAGCGCTCGTCGCTGCGCATCAGAATTGATCATTGGACTCTCTCCCCACCCCGGATTATCAGTTCACTGTTTGCTGAACGTCTTTGAATAACTTGAACAGCGGCCGTGTCAATAGATGTTCATCATATAGTGAATATCGGCAGAGGCTCGAGCCTTGCGGTGCAGTGAAGCGATGTGCATGATTAAAGGGAGCCAGATAGCCGTGGAGAAGAATGTGAGCCTGCAGCGCCGAATCGCGGAGAAGGATGGCGTGCGGGAGGGGGCTCGATCACGCCAGCACAAGATCGCCCCGGCAAAGGCGAAATCCAAGAAGGCTCAGCAAAGTCTTGAAACGCGCGACCGGTTGCTCGATGCGGCCGAGGAGCTCTTCGCGCACTTCGGCTTATATGGGGTCACGGTCCGTAACATTGCCGAACATGCCGGGGTCGATAGTGCCCTGATCCACTATTATTTCGGCACCAAGCGCGGGATGTTCGACGCCGTCTTCGCGCGCCGGGCCGAGGCCATCAACGCCGCACGCCTCTTGTCGATGGACGATTATGAGGAACAGGTGGGCACTGCCATAACCGTCGAGGGCGCGCTCCGGGCCTTTCTCCATCCCATATTGGAGAATGATCGCCAGGCCGATGCGGGATGGCGCAATTTCTCGGCGCTCGTCGCGCTAGCCAACAACACAAAGGAGTGGGGCGGCGAGATGATGAGCCGCTACTTCGATTCTGTCATCCACCGACTTATCGACCTCCTGCGCAAAGCCATGCCTGATGCCAAGCCGGTCGATCTATACTGGAGCTACCAGATGCTGTCCGGCTCGCTGATGGTCATCCAGGCATCGACCGGGCGAATCGAGCTTCTGTCAAATGGCGAATGTCGCTCGGACGATGTCGATGCCTTCTCGGATCGGCTGGTCGAATATGCAGCGGCAGGTTTTCGGGCTTTGTGCCAACCCGACCGGACGTAAAGTGACGGCAGTCGTTCGTCGGGCACTCGGCGAGGCCAGGTACGCGGCGGCCTGAAGCCCGTGCGCTTTGTCGATGGTCTCCATGTGGCGCAGATTTGCGGCTCGCCGCGCTCAATCGGCGGCCCGTCGCGCCGCCTACCCTCACTGGACACAAGCGGGCGTGGAAACGATGTTCACCGTTTGACGGAGATTAGGTTGACAACCTCATAAAGTTCATCGAATGGTGAACATGATAAGCCTCCCGCTCCACTCCGGAAGAGGCATCAGGGGAATGGGATTGTCTGAAGCATCGTTCGTGTCGGTCCCCGCGCGCTTGCGTGCCGCTGCTACGGCCTTTCCAGATCGCATGGCGGTGTGCGACGAGCAATCGTCCCTGACCTATCACCAGTTGCGCGAAGCTACTGGCGCAGCGGCGGACAAGCTTGCCCGTGCAGGGGTGATTCAGGGCGACGTCGTCGCGATCTGCGCCTTCAACTCGGTTTCCTACGTAATCGCCTATCTCGGTGCAGTCGGCATGGGGGCGGTCGTCGCTCCGCTCCCCCAGTCGGCGACCGCCGACAGTCTTGCCCGCATGATCGGCGATTGCGCCGCGCGGATCGTCCTGGTCGATGAGGGAGCCGCGTCGATGCTCGCGAACTGCGAATTGCCCGCCCCCCTAGCCAGCCTGACCGATATCGCCGATCCCGCAGGAGTACTGCCGGAGGGACGAATGTTCGAGTGGGCAGAAATCGCTTCGTCCGACCGCTTCAACATCATCTATTCGTCGGGAACGACTGGGACACCGAAAGGCATCGTCCAATCCCATGCCATGCGCGAGGCGCATGTGCAGCTCGGCGAAGCTTGCGGATATTACCCAGGCTGCGTGACGCTGTTTTCCACGCCGCTTTATTCCAATACCACGTTGATCAGCCTCCTGCCGACGCTGGCGCTGGGCGGCACCGCGATATTGATGAGGAAGTTCGGCGCCGAAGCCTTCCTGACCCTGGCCGAAGAACAGCGCGTGACGCATGCCATGTTGGTGCCGATCCAGTATCAGAGGTTAATGGCGAGCGAAGGCTTCGACACCCACGACCTTTCCTCGTTCCGCGAGAAATTCTGCACCTCGGCCCCATTCCCGCCCGAGCTCAAGCGCGCGATCCTGAAACGCTGGCCTGGTGGCCTCACGGAATATTACGGAATGACCGAGGGTGGTGGCTTGTGCATTCTGCGCGCGCACGCTCATCCCGACAAGCTGCATACGGTGGGCCGCCCCGCGCCGGGCACCGATATGCGCATCATCGATGAAGAGGGCGTCGAGCTCGCGGCGGGGGAAGTCGGCGAAATCGTGGGCATCTCGGAGAATTTCATGCAGGGTTATCACAATCGGCCGCGCACGACCGAAGAAGCGATATGGGCAGCACCCGACGGAGGCAGATTCATGCGCACCGGCGATATCGGAAAATTCGACGAGGACGGCTTCCTGACGCTCATGGACCGCAAGAAGGACGTCATCATCTCGGGAGGCTTCAATATCTACCCTTCGGATCTCGAAGAGGTGCTCCGCACCCATCCGCATGTCGAGGATGCCGCCGTCGTGGGAATTCCTTCGACTCAGTGGGGCGAGACGCCCGTCGCGTTCATCGTCGGCCCGCAAGCATCACCTGTGGAGGTGCTGGAATACGCCAACCAGCGCGTTGGAAAATCGCAGCGTCTTGCTGACCTGCGCATCGTCGACCAGTTGCCCCGCAGCCAGATAGGCAAAATCTTGAAGCGCGAACTTCGGGCATCCTGCGAGGAAGACAGTGCCTGATTTGGATCACGGCATGTCGGGAAGTCGCTAGGCGGCCTTAGTTTTCATAGCCTTATGCTCCATTCCCTTCACCCATATGCATCACCTCAACCTCCAGCGCACCACAGGCGAAGCGCTCGTCGTCGACAAAGAGACGGTCGAAGTCCCGCCCATCAATTTTGAGGTCATCGAAAGCGAATACAGGTTGGAAAATCTTCTGCACATCGCGGATACCCGAACCCGACGGCCCGACGATGCCGAGCATCTCCCCCGCCTTGAGTTCGAGGGTCACGCCGCAGAGCACCTCGGGCATGTCGGGACGATAGCGAAAGCGCACCTGGTCGAAGGTCACGTCGCCGCGAATGGGCGGAAGGCTGGCGCGGTTGGAGTTATATTCGGGCTCGGCAGGCGTGTTCAGGACGTCGCCCAGACGGTCGACCGAGATACGGACCTGCTGGAAATCCTACCAGAGCTGCGAGAGGCGAAGGATCGGTGCCGCCACGCGGCCCGGCAGCATGTTGAAAGCGACGAGCGATCCGACCGACAAGTCGCCCGCGATCACCGCTTTTGCTCCGAAATCGAGGATCGCCACGGTGGTCAGCTTCGAGACGATCTGGATAAGGTGGCTGCCGGTATTGGCAAGCTTGGCGACGTCGAACCCGGTGTTCGTATAACCGGAGAACAGCTTTTCCCACCGATCGCGCATCAGGTGTTTAGTTCACATATTTCCGGGGCACGCTTCAAAGCCGATCTTTACCTCAAACTCAGAACGCCGCCAGCCCCGTAACAGCCCGGCCGAGAATGAGGGCATGGACATCGTGCGTGCCTTCATAGGTGTTCACGGTTTCCAGGTTCATCATGTGGCGAATGACGTGAAACTCTTCGGAAATACCGTTTCCGCCGTGCATATCACGAGCTTGGCGCGCAATATCGAGCGCCTTTCCGACATTGTTCCGCTTCACGATCGATACCATGTCCGGCGCGAAACGCCCTTCATCGATCAATCGGCCCACTCTGAGACTCGCTTGCAGCCCCAGCGCGATCTCGCTCATCATGTCGGCGAGCTGTGGATCAGCGTTGGAGCGGAACCCTCTTCTTTCACGATCTATCTTCTTGAACTGTCGTAAAAACTTGGCTTTGGCCGGGGTCCCAATAGGCGCCGCTCGGGACCCCGGTACGCGCTAATATATACATAACAATCAATGTATTAGCTTCCGTGAGAGTGGGGTCCCACTCCAACGCTGATCCACACCGAAAGCCAGAATGATGACGGTGACAAGCCGATACTGCCGACGATTGATGGGTCACCTTCTATCAATCATGAAAGCGGCAGTTCTTGATCGATAGAAGGGCGCCCTATCGATCAGCCCCTCCAACCTGTCCACGGCGGTCGGCGCGGCAACTAGCCGAAAAGCTTGTCGATATGCGCCAGACGTTCGGTTATCTCACCGCGAGAAGCGCCAATATCCAGTTCTTCGGCATGCCGCGGCCATTCAGCGATGCTGGCGCGAACGGCATCGATCATTTCCGACACCTGAGCGTCCGAGAAACCGTGTCGCTTGGCGAGGCGCTGGACATGGGCGCGGGTCGGCGTCCGCCCTTCCCCTTCGACCGCGAGATAATGTTCCCCGCCCGGCCCATTTGAATAGGTAAGATCATATGCAGGCGCGAGGCGCCATTGATCGTCGACACCGAACAGAAAAGCGTGCTGGCGCGTATGATCATCGCGGTTGCACGCCAGAATATTGAACAACATCCGCCGGAACGCCTGCTCGAGATCCGCGGCGTGGCGCGTTATGTGAAGCACGGCACGAAGAAAGCCGTCATAATCGATGCTTGGCATATGCGACGGCGCTTCCACCGCGCCAGCCAGCGAGACCATGTGCAAGCGCCGTCCGGGCTCGAGCCTGTCGAAACGACGGGTCGCAAAATAGCCCGGCCCGGCCTTGGCGGATAGCAAGCGTGACGG
This sequence comes from Sphingopyxis sp. 550B, assembly GCF_057401805.1. Classification (NCBI taxonomy): domain Bacteria; kingdom Pseudomonadati; phylum Pseudomonadota; class Alphaproteobacteria; order Sphingomonadales; family Sphingopyxidaceae; genus Sphingopyxis; species Sphingopyxis sp. 550B. The sequence continues at coordinate 3,683,898 of NZ_CM171610.1, forward strand.
TGCCATGGTGATCCCTGCGGCCCGTGCCATGCGAGCATAAGCCTCCTCCACGGGACCGATATCGACGGGATCGGCCAGCGCCCGGAACTTGACGATCCAGCTCTCGAACGCATCGGCAAGCTCTCCTTCACCGAAGCAAATCTCTCCGTTCGGGGAAAAACCGATATGGACTTTGGGCCGTGCGCCGCCCGAAGCGCCGGCAAGCGTTGCGAGTGTGTCGGCCAGCACTGTCTCGTCACCCAACAGGATCGCGTGCGCTTCGGCTGCCAGTTGATCGAGGTCGAGTGTCTGCACATGTTCCGCTGGCGTTGTGACCGGCTCGTAGACAAGCGCGCCACGACCCTGACGTCCCACCAAGGCAAGGCGATCGACACCGCTCAGATCGTCCCACCTGACATCGACCTTGGCCAACCGCCGCTTCATCAGCAAGGCTCCCCACCCCTCAGGCAGGCTGTCGGCCAAAAACCCGTGAAGCCCCTCGAAATCACGCGTGCGTGCTTCGTGGAGGCCCGGTTCTGGTGGATAAAGGGCCGGTGAGAACGGACGCTTGTTTGCGACTACGTCAGACGCCCATTCGAGCTGCGCAAGCCCCTTGGCCATCGCCAGTCGACCGACGGGCTCCACCGCGCCGGATTCATTGGGCCAAAATCCGATCCGTAAGGGTGATCCAGGGGCGAGCTTCATGTGGGCCGCCGCGGTGCTCGCACGCGACGCCTGGATGCGTTCCCGGGATCTTTTTGCTGCCGCTCGATAAGTGCGTCCATACTGGCGGCTGCAGGCTCGGGGAACAACGCCCTCAGATTTTGCTCGCACCGCAAAGCGATCGCGGCGCGCACAAGATCATCGATAGAAGCCTTGCCTTCGGTTTCCATACGGCGCCAGGTGCGGTAGGATACGCCAGCCCTGTCGGCCGCTTCCGCTTGCCCCCACCCAAACGCCAGCCGCCGCGCGCGAATATCGCCGCCGATCGCTTCGGCAATTTCCAAGGGAGTATCAAACATCGTCCGTATATGGACAGATAATCGTGATAATGCAAGATTATTGTCCACATAAGGACAATTTCCTTCCTGATCTTCTATCTGTGGATTCGGCTTTGACAACCGCGACGGACTGCCGAAAGAGATGTGAAGCAGAACTCATGAATTTATGGGGTCGAGGCTGCAAAAAGCGGCCGAATATCGAGTACATAGCGGAAAGAAATCGCCGACTGGAACAAAGGAAGAAAACATAATAAAATCAATAACTTAATTTAACCCTATTTCTCTTAATCAGCGGGTCCTAGGTTCGAGCCCTAGTGCGTCCACCACTTCCTTCGACGATCTGCGCCGCAGAACCGCTTCATGAATATGGTCTCGCATATTCCGCGACATGAAACGCGTTCGGCCTCAAATGGCGACTTCGAAACTGTCGGCCCGCGCCAGCTTCCAGGCGTTGCCGTAGAAATCGCGTTCGCAGGCGCCGTCCAGCAATTCGCCTTCCTCAAGGAAGATATGGAGTTGGGAGAAGAGCCGGATCTCGGTCAGGCTGACCCGGCGGACGAGATGGTGCGGGGTGATTTCGCCCGGATGAGCTAGTCCGGCCGTCGCGATCATCTCGGACAGCGCGAGAAGCGTGTTGCGGTGGTAATGATAGACGCGCTGCGCCTTGTCAGGCACGACGAGCGCGCGCTGGCGAACCGGGTCCTGCGTCGCGACGCCCGCCGGGCAGCGGTTGGTATGGCAGGAGAGCGACTGGATGCACCCGATCGCGAACATGAAACCGCGGCCCGCGTTGGTCCAGTCCGCCCCCAGCGCGATCGCGACCGCGATGTCGAAGGCGCTGACGATCTTGCCGGCCGCGCCAACCCGGATCCGGCTGCGCAGACCTGCCCCCACCAGCGTGTTGTGCACGAAGAGCAGGCTTTCGCGCAGCGGCATGCCGAGGTGGTCGGCGAATTCCTGCGGCGCCGCTCCGGTCCCGCCTTCGGCGCCGTCGACGACGATGTAATCGGGCAATATCCCGGTTTCGAGCATCGCCTTGACGATGCCCATGAATTCCCAGGGCTGGCCGACGCACAGCTTGAAGCCGACCGGCTTGCCGCCCGAAAGACGGCGCAGCTCGGCGATGAACTGCACAAGCTCGATCGGTGTCGAGAAGGCCTGGTGCCGCGCCGGCGAAATGCAGTCGCGGCCCATCGGAATGCCCCGCGTCGCCGCGATCTCCGCGCTCACCTTTTCGGCGGGCAGGATGCCTCCCTTCCCCGGCTTGGCGCCCTGGCTGATCTTCAGCTCGATCATCCGGACCTGCGGATCGGCCGCCCGTTCCGCAAAGCGGGCGGGGTCGAAGCGCCCGTCTTCGGTGCGGCATCCGAAATAGCCGCTGCCGATTTCCCAGATCAGGTCGCCGCCATGCTCGCGATGATAGGGACTGATCGAGCCCTCTCCGGTATCGTGCGCGAACCCGCCCAGCTTCGCTCCCTTGTTGAGCGCGCGAATGGCATTGGCGCTCAGCGCCCCGAAACTCATCGCGGAGATGTTGAAGATCGATGCCTGATAGGGTTGCCGGCACGCGTCGCCGCCGATCGCGACCCGGAACGTCGCCGGGTCCGACGGAGGCACGGGGCGGGTCGAATGCGCGATGAATTCATAGCCGTTCTGATAGACGTCGACCAACGTTCCGAACGGACGATCGCTGATCTGGTTCTTCGCACGCGCGTAGACCAGAGACCGCTGGATACGCGAGAAGGGCGCGCGTTCGTGGTCGCCCTCGATCAGATATTGCCGGATCGCCGGCCGGATCTCCTCGAAGAACCAGCGCAGCCTGCCGACGATCGGGTAATTCCGCTTGACCGCATGCCGTGCCTGGAAAATGTCGAACAAGCCGACGAGCGACAGGGCGACGCTCGCCGGAAAGACGAACAGCGCCCATGGCGCCGGAAGGAACAGCCCCGACACCAGCGCGGCGAGAACGCTGAGGAACAGTGGAGCAAAGCGTTTGGGGAACAAGTCGGTCTCCATTCGGTCGTGCGACATGGCAAGGGGAGGAAGGTCGCGATGGCGCGGCCGAAGGGGCGGTCATCCGGAGCGGCGACGCATCCGCGCCGCCGCGGGCATGGGGATCATGTGGCCCGCCGTCTGCCGCGCGGAACGAAACGAGGCGTCGCCTCGCGCTCGTGAAGCAGGCTGACCATCGCGAGCATCACCCGGCGCGCCGATGCGCTCGCACCGATGCGCGGGTCGCACCAGAGGCTGGAATAGAGCGCGGCATGGCGACGCAAGGCGCGGTCGAGATCGCCCTCCCGGCCCGCCAGGCGGCGTTCGAGGTTCGCCACCGCGTGCGACGCGCGTTCGATCGGCAGGCCGTTCGCGTCGATGGCGCGCCAGACGGCGCGGCGCTGTGCCTCCTGCGCTACGGGCGAAGCGTCGACACGGAAATGTCGGTCGAGCACGGCCTCCATCGGCTCGCCCGGCGCGCGCCGATCGGACAGGCGCAAGGCCAGCGCGAGCATCTGGTCGTCGGCGAGCGGCGAATGCTCGAGCCGCTCGATCGCGCTGTATCCATCGTCCGCAACCGCCCGCATCCGGGACGCTTCCACAGCGGAAGCCAATATTTGCTCCGCCCGCTGCGCGGCTTCGCACAGCAGGCGCGAGAACAGCGCTTGCTGTTCCGCAGGTCCATCCACATCGATCTCCAAAGCGCTGAGCGGCGAGCGGCCCACGGGCGCGAACCATGCCGCATGTCTCGAAAACCCCCGGGCCCGCCGCGATGCGGGTCCGGGGCGGCTAGCCTTCGAGCAGCCGACCGGCGTGATGCGCCGAGCGCCTCAGGGACAGGGAGACATGCATGGCGCGCAACATGGCCTTCTTTGCGGAAAATTCAACAGGCCGCGATGCTTCCTCCGTATCGCGGCACGTCCGGCCACCCGCATCGACCGCACCGCGATCCCATTTCGCGCCGAATTTCGCTTTACAGGGCAGAGGGTGCCCGCCCGCTCTTGGCAGCGGGCCGCGAATGATGAACCATAAGCGGTCGCAAGGGGGATGTGATGGGGGAAGCTCGGTTGGGGAAAACGGCGACCGGCCCGATACGCGGCGGGCGGTCATGACCGACGTCAAGCTGGAGCGCGAGGCGCTGAAGCTGTTCGAGCGGATGCTCGACATCGAGGAAGCGGAACGCGACGCGTGGATCGAAGTGCAGACCGAGAACCGGCCCGAACTGGCGAGCCGGCTGAGGGCGATCCGCCGCGCCGCGGACAATGCGATGCTCCAGACCGGAGCGGCAACCGACGCGCTGGAGGACGAGGAAATTCCCGAGCGCATCGGCGCCTATCGCATCGTCGCGCGCATCGGGCGCGGCGGCATGGGTTCGGTTTATCGCGGCGAGCGCGCGGCGGGCGATTTCGTCCACGAAACGGCGATCAAGATCATCAAGCCGGGGCTGCTTTCCGAGAATCTGGTCGAACGCTTCGAACGCGAGCGCCAGACGCTGGCGCGGCTGCGCCACCCCAATATCGCCCAGCTCTATGACGGCGGCGCGACCGAGAACGGGTCGCCCTATATCGTCATGGAATATGTCGACGGCCTGCCGCTGTTGCAGTGGATCGACGAACATCGGGCGAGCCCGGCCGAGCGGCGGCGGCTGTTCCGCGACATCTGCGCCGCGGTCGGCGTCGCGCACCAGAATCTGATCGTCCACCGCGACCTGACGCCCTCGAATGTGCTCGTCACCCACGACGGAACGGTCAAGCTGATCGATTTCGGCATCGCGCGGCCCGCCGACGCGCTGGCGGGACCCGGCCCGGTCGCGACCACCGGCCGGTCGTCGCTCGACAGCCTGAGCCTGACGCCGGGCTATGCCGCGCCGGAGCGCATGACGGGCGCCGAGGTCACCACCGCCGCCGACATCTTCTCGCTCGGCCGGCTGCTGGCCCGGATGATGCCCGAAGGCGACGACCCCGAATTGCGCGCCCCTGAATTACGCGCCATCGTCGCGCGCGCGACGGCGGAGGAACCGGGGCGGCGCTACCCCACGGCGGAGGCGCTGCGCGCCGACGTCGAGGCCTGGGACGCGAACCTGCCCGTCGCGGCGATGGGCGGCGGGCGGGCCTATGTCCTGCGCAAGTTCGTTCAGCGCCACCGCTTCGGCGTGTTCGCCGCCACCGCCGCCGCGCTGCTGATCGCGGGCGCCTTTGCCGCGACGGGATACGCCTATTCGGTCGCGGATCGCGCACGCGCGGCCGAAGCGACGCGCTTCGGCCAGCTTCGCGACCTCGCCCGCTACATGCTCTTCGATCTCAACGACCGGCTCGAACGCGTCGTCGGCAACACCGAAGCGCGCGTCGACTTGGCGCAGAGGGCACAGACCTATCTGTCCGCGCTGGCCGCATCACCGGGCATCGCGGACGACCTGCGGCTGGAGGCGGCCGAGGGTTTCATCAAGCTCGCGCGCATCCAGGGCGTTCCGGGCGAGCCCAATTTCGGCGAGAAGGAACAGGCGCGGACCAATCTGGCCGCGGCGGAACGGCTGCTGCGCGCCGTTCGCGATCCGGGCGCGCCGACCGCCAACGCCCTGGCGCGGCTGTACGCCCATCGCGCGGTGATCGAGGCGCACGGCTTTCTCGACGACAAGGCCGCCGACAAGGCGATCGCCGAAGCGACGCGCGCCCTCGACCGGACGCCCGCGGCGAAACGCGACCTCGACTGGTTCGAGGCGCGCAGCACCGTCCGCAAGGCACAGATCGAACTCGCCGACCTCGCCGACAGGATGGACCGCGTCGGCGCGCTCGCGCAGGATCTGGAAAAGGAGGTCGGCGAATGGCCCGCCGACGCGCAGACCTCGCGCGCCGCCGAACTCGACCGCGCCTATGCCGACTATTACCGCGCCTATGCGCTGTCGTTCGACGACAAGACGATGCAACGGAGCCTGCCGCTGTTCCACGCCGCCGAACAAAGGTTCCGCGATCTCGAGCGCGCGCTGCCGAACGACCCCATCGTCCTCTACATGATCGCGTGGACCGGCTATAACGGCTTTCCGGTCGCCTCGCGCCTCGGCAGGAAGGAAGAGGCCGCCCATTTCATCGAACTGGCGCAGACGACGATCGATCGGCTGATGGCGATCGAGACCCGCGACAATGGCCTGATCACCATGTCGACCGGGATCCGCGAGGCGCAGGCGCAGTGGCTGCGCGACAGGGGCCGCTTCGCCGAAGCGATCGCCACCCAGCGCGAGGTGATCGCCGGACACCGGAAGCTGCTGGCGGTGAAGCGGTCGGCAAACACGCTGAGCGCGCACGGCTTTTCGCATATCATCCTCGGGATCATCGGGCGCGATGCCGGCGACCGGGCGCTGGCGTGCGATTCGTGGCGGCAGGCCGAGCGCGACTTCGCGGACCTTCAGAAACGCGGCACGCTGCTCGGCTTCTATGCCGAGTTCCTGCCGGGGCTGCGCGCCAATCTGGCGAAGTGCGCGGCGGGGCGGCCTGCGTCCGATTTCGGCCCGCTCCGCTGACCCGGCATCGCCGCCCCGTGGGACGGCACGGTCAGTCGGGGTCGATCGGATTGGCGAGCGCGTCGGCCAGCCAGGCCCGCGCCACCTGCCATCGCCGCTTCACCGTCGGTTCGGACACGCCCATCACCTCGGCGATATCGGCGGTCGTCATGCCGCCGAAATAGCGCATCTCGACGATCTCCATCAGTTCCTCGTCCAGCACCCGCAAGCGCATCAGCGCCGCGTCGAGCGCACCAAGGTCGATGCGGCGCGGGCCGTCCTCGATCTGCGTCGACAATTCCACCTTGCGATGGCTGCGCTTCGACGAGGACCGCAGGCGCGCGTGATCGATCAGGATATGGCGCATCATCCGCGACGCGAGCGCGATGAAATGCGACTTGTCGGCCAGCGAGATGCGCTCCATCTGCACGAGCCGCAGCACCGCGTCGTTGATCAGGTCGCCGGTCGAAAGCGACGAATTCTGTTCGCGCCGCAACCGTGCGGCCGCGATCTGCTCCAGTTCGGGATAGAGTTTCCCGATCAGTTGATCGCGTCCATCGGCGACGCCATCGCGCCAGTTCCGCAGCAGCAATCTGGTCTGTGAACTTTCCACGAGCCGAATCCCCTCAACGCTCTGCGACCCGACCTTTCGGTCAGGGTAATATTGCAATGCATCATCGCGCAACCCCCTGCTTTTGCCGCGAATCCCGTTTTCGGGCGCCCGTCGGAAATTCGTCCGCCGCCGTGATCCGAATTCCACCGGTTCGCCGCTAACCAAGACGAGGGCGAACGGGCCGCATGGCGGATGCCGACGCGGAAATGCCGGGACTATTGGGGGGACCGTGGGCGCGTGACCGATCGAAAGCGCATATTCGTCGCCAGCGCCGCTGTCCTGGCCGTGGCGGGTGGCCTGTATCTGGCGCTGGCGGACAGCAGCGCCGACAGCCGCCCGGCGGCTCAGCCTGCCATCCAGCCCGCGACCCCCGCCGTCCAGCCGCTCGCGGCCGCACCGCCGGCCGACACGGTGGCGCCGCCCGGTCTCGACGCCTCCCGCCCCAACGACTGCCTGATCGAACCGAGCCGCGTCGTGCGGGTCAACAGCGGTGTCGAGGGCGTCATCGAGGCGATCTACGTCGACCGTGGCGACAATGTCGGCAAGGGACAGGTCGTCGCCCGCCTCCGCGCCGACGTCGACCGCGCGAGCGCCGCCGCCGCGGAGGCCCGCGCCGCCAATGCGCATGCGGTGCGCGCCGCCGACGCCCGCGCCGTCTACCTCGCTTCGGTCAGCCGCCGCAGCGACGAGATCCGCACCCACCTCGCCCGCGACAAGGTGGAGGAGGCGAAGGCCAACGCCGATGCCGCGGCGGAGGAGCGCCGCGCCGCGGCGCAGGACCAGCGCGTCGCCCAGCTCGAATATGTCCGCACCCAGCGCATCCTGACCGAAAAGACCGTCCGCAGCCCGGTCAATGGCGTCGTCGTCGAGCGCGCGATGGCGCCGGGCGAATATCGCGGACCGAGCACGTCGCACATCCTGACGATCGCCCAGATCAACCCGCTCAACGTCGAGGTGTTCGCCCCGATCGCCCAACTCGGCGCGGTGCACGTCGGCGACATGGTGACGGTGTTCCCCGAGGACCCAGTGGGCGGGTCCTATCAGGCGCAGGTCAAGGTGATTGACCGCGTGTTCGACGCGGCCAGCGGCACCTTCGGGATGCGGCTGGAGCTTCCCAATCCGGGCAACAAGCTACCTGCCGGGCTTCGTTGCCGGCTTGAAATCGGCGGAAAGGCGTCACCGCGCACATGACGGCGCGGGGGCAAGCCAGCGAGAACAGGAGATTCGAGCGATGATGCGAAAAATGGCACTGCTGGGGGGCGCCGCGATGCTGCTCGCTTCGGGGGCTGCGCAGGCCGAAACGCTGCACGAGGCGCTGGAGGCCGCCTATCGTTCGAACCCGACGCTGACCGCGCAGCGCGCGCAGGTGCGCGCGGGCGACGAGAATGTCCCGATCGCGCGCGCCGCGGGCCGGCCGACGCTCGAAGCCTCTGCGGTCTATCAGGAAAATGTCCTGAAGGGCGATCAGACCGGCAACCTCTTCACCTCCGACCCCGATCGCCAGCTCGTCGGACAGCTCAACATGAACGTCCCGCTGATCAGCTTCGGTGCTGTCCGCAATTCGGTGCGGTCGGCCGAAGCCCGCAGCGACGCCAGCCGCCACGGCCTGCGCAGCACCGAATCGGACCTCTTCACCCGCGTCGTCGCGGCCTATATGGACGTCATCCGCGACGAAGCGACGGTGCGCCTCAACCAGCGCAACAGGTCGGTGATCGACTATACGCTGGCCCAGACGCGCGACCGCTTCGACGTGGGCGACGCCGGACCGACCGATGTCGCGCAGGCGGAAGCGCGCGTCGCGCTCGCCATCAGCCAGCTCGAAACCGCCGAAGCGCGGCTGATCGCGAGCCGGGAGAATTATATCCGCCTCGTCGGCAACCCGCCGGGCGACCTCGCCCCGCCCCCGCCGCTGCCGCAATTCCCGGCGACGTCGGAGGAAGCGGTGCGCGTCGCGCTCGACAACAACGCCGCGCTGCTCGCGGCGCAGGCCGAAAACCGCGCCGCAAGGCACGATATCGATGTCGCCGATGCCGAGAATCTGCCGCGCGTCAGCGCGATCGGCGGGCTCAACCGCTATGATTATCTGGGGTCGCTGACGCCGAACACCGGACCGCGCAACCGCGATCAGGGAACGACCGGCTATGTCGGCGTGCAGTTGAAGATGCCGCTCTATCAGGGCGGCCGCGTCGCGGCGCAGGCGCGGCAGGCGCGGCAGAAATATGGCGTGACGGTCGAGCAGATCGCCGCCGCCGAGCGCGATGCGGTGGCGGAAACGCGCTCCGCCTTCGCCAACTGGCGATCGACGAGCCGGGTCATCGACGCGGCGCGCAGCGGCGTGCGCGCCAACGAGCGGGCGTTAGTCGGAATCCGCGCCGAAGTGAAGAACGGCCTGCGCCCCCTGCTCGACCAGCTCAACGCCGATCAGGAACTGCTGAATGCCGAGGTCACGCTGGTGACGGCCGAGCGCGATGCCTATGTCGCCGGCTTTGCCCTGCTCGCCGCGATGGGCCGGGCCGAGGCGCGCCACCTCGATTTCGAAACCTCGCTGCTCTACGATCCGATGGTCCATTACGACGATGTGCGCGATCGCGTCTCGCTGTTCGAGGCCGATTCGCCGATTCCGCAGCCGGTCGCGACCGGAACGGCTGCGACGCCGGCGCAGGATGCCGTCATCAAGACGCCCTGACGCCGGCGGGAAGGCTTCCGATTGCCAGAGCGCCGCCACCGGCCCGATCGGCGATCATCCCGTTTCGACAAGGGGCTGTTCCCCGGCGAAAGCCGGGGTCCAGATGGCACAGCGCTGCCCCGCGTGGACCCCGGCTTTCGCCGGGGAACAGCCCCTTACCTGCCTGAAGACATATGTGCCGACCCGATCCAGGGTCGGCGCAAACGCGGAAGAAAGCCTGATGCGATCTTCAGGGCCCGCCCCCTACGCCGTGCCGCTGAACGCCATGGTCTTTTGCAGCCGTTCCTCGGACAATTCGGTCTGGCGGCGCGACGCGGCATGACGCCGCTCGGCCGCGCCCTGCGCCCAGCGGCGCAGCAGGTTCGCGGGACGCCCCTCTATCGGCCAGGCCTTTGCCGACGCTTTCAGCGCCCGTGCGGCGCGCGGGGCGAACAGCGCGTAAAGCTCGTCGTCGATGGCGGTGATCGCCTGCGTGCTGCCGGGGTCGCCCTGCCGCCCGGCGCGCCCTTCGAGCTGGCGGTCGATGCGCGGGGTTTCGTGAAAGGCGGTCAGGATGACGTGCAGCCCGCCCGCCGCGTGCGCCTCCTTCGACAATTCGATATCGGTGCCGCGTCCGGCCATGTTGGTCGCGACCGTCACCGCGCCGATCCGGCCCGCCGCCGCGACGATCTCCGCCTCTTCGGCGTCCTGCCGCGCGTTGAGGATGCGGCAGGCGATGCCGACGCGGTCGAGCGCGGCGGCAACCGCCTCGGAATCCCCGACCGAGCGCGTCCCGACGAGGATCGGCCGCTGCCCTTCCTCCTCGCGCACCGTGCGCACCGCCTCTGCCACCGCCGCCCATTTCGAGGCGGCGTCGGCATGGAGCCGGTGCCCGCGATCGCGGCGCAGATTGGGGCGGTTGCGCGGCACGACCGTGACCTTCAGTCCATAGTCGGCCCACAGTTCGGGCGCGGTTTCCTTCACCGTCCCGCTCATCCCCGACAGGCGCAGATAGCGGCGGAAGAAACGCTGATAGGTGATGCGCGCCATCGTGTTGCGCGTGCCCGACAGCTCAACCTCCTCCTTCGCCTCGATCAACTGGTGCAGCCCGCCCTCCCACGACCGGTCGGCCATCACGCGGCCGGTCGATTCATCGACGATCTGCACCTTGTCCTCGGCGACGATATAGTCGCGGTCGCGTTGATAGAGGCGCAGTGCCGCGATCGCCTGCGACGCGATCTGCTCGCGCGCCTGCCGAATCCGCCAGCGCGTCTGCGGCAGCCCTTCCGACAGCTCGGCGACGACGCGATGTCCGCGCTCGGTCAGTTCGACCGCGCGGTCGGCCTCGCGGATGCGGTAATGGCGCCCCTCCTCCAGTTGGCGCACCAGTTCGAGCGCGGCCAGATAAAGGCCATCGTCGTTCGCCGGCATCTCGGCCGAAAGGATCAGCGGCGTGCGCGCCTCGTCGATGAAGATCGAATCGGCCTCGTCGACCACGGCGAAATAGAGGCCGCGCATGATCAGCGGTTCGCGAGCCCGGTCGCCGAACAGGTCGCGCATCACCCGCCGCGCCGCGCCGCGCTTCGGCCCCAGCGCGGTCTGGTCGCGCAGATAGTCGAAGGTGATTTCCTTGTTGGTGCCATAGACGACGTCGGCGCGATAGGCGGCGCGGCGCTCGGGCGTCTCCTGCCCGTGGATCACCACCCCCAGGCTGAGCCCGAAGCGTTCGTAGACGGGGCGCAGCTTGGCGGCGTCGCGCTCCGCGAGATAGTCGTTCACCGTGAACACATGCACCGGCATTCCTGCCATCGCCCCGGTGATGGCGGGCAGCAGCGCGGTGATCGTCTTGCCCTCCCCCGTCGCCATTTCGGCGAGGCCGCCCTCGACCATCACCAGACCGCCCATCAACTGCACGGGAAAATGCCGCATCCCCAGCATCCGCCCCGTCACCTCGCGGATCAGCGCAAAGCCTTGATCGATCAACGCCGGGTCGGAAAGCCCATGACGCATCAGCCTGACGCGCAGCGCGGCGCAGCGCGCGTCGAGGTCCGCGTCATCCAGCGGGCGGAGCGCCTCCGCCGCCTCCGCGATCGCCTCCGCCCGCGCGAGCATGGCGGGCCGCTCGCCCGCCAGCGCGCGGCCGACGAGCAGGTCGACGGGGCGATCCCATTTCCACGACGGCGCGGGGCCGCGTTCGGGATAGGGCGCGATGACCGGGCGCGCGTCGCTGCGCACCTCGCGCCACAGGTCGCGGGCGCGCTCGCGGAGGACGGACAGCTCAGGCATTAAACCGCGACAACAGCAACTGGCGCAACCGCCGCGCGACCTGCCAGCCGATCGGTTCCCAGCCGAGCTGGAAGCGGACATGGACGCGCGTCCCGAACGGCACCTGCCGCAGTTCGGGCGGCAGGCCGATGTCGAACAGGAAGACGCGGCCCAGCGCCTTGCGCCCGTTCGGATCGGTCGGGTCGGTGGGAATGGTGCCGCCCTTGCCCAGCGCCAGCGCCTCGCTCGGCAGGTCGCGCGTGCCGCCGGGCACCTCGCGCACCACACGCCCTTCGTGGGTCGCGCCGGGCAGCGCGGCGATGCGGTAGCGGACGCGGACGAGTTCGCGGCGGACGAGGTCGATGTCGTCCTGAGTCACCGCGACGCGCACCACCTCCGCCTGTCCGGGGGTGACATAGCCGATCAGTTCGCCCTGGCGGACATGCCGCCCCGGCAGGTCCGACGCGGGCGCCAGCGCGGTGACGAACCGCCCCTCCGCCCCCGCGAGCAGGCGAAGCTCGCCATAGCGCTCGCGCTGGATCGCCAGCTTCTGTTCGGCCTCGTCGATCGCGAACTGACCGATCTGACGCTTGACGCGGTCGCCGCCCAGTTCGGCATCGGCCGCCGCCTGCAACTCGCGCCGCCGCCAGTCGAGCCGCGCGACGTCGGTCTCCAGCGTCGGCTGGCTGGTCTCGATCAGCAACTGTCCGGCGCGGACGAGGCTCCCCTCGCCCACGGCGACGCGGGTGATGAAGCCGCCGGTCGCGGCGCGCACATGCGCCTGGTCGGGCAGCCAGACCACCCCCTGCACGTTGACGTGGTGCGGCGCCGGAATGACGAACAGGATCAACAGCGCCGCCGCGACTGCGCCGCCCGTCAGCCGCATCGCGAAGCCCCGGTTGCGATGGAGCTGCGGGCTGCTGACGACATGCGCCCCCATCTTCCACAGCGGCAGGCCGACCCCGGTCCACAGCGTCCACAGCGCGATCAGGATACCGATCAGGAAAAAACGCGACGCAACGATCAGCGCGATGCCGAACAGCATCACCATGCGCGCGACGAAGGCCGCCGGGGCATAGACGAGAAACCAGCGCTTCTCGCCCGGCGTCGCGTCGAACGGCGGCATGTCATGGGTGCGAAAGACATGCCGGTTGACCAGATCGCCCCAATAGCGATTGGCGCGCGAGCCGAGGTTGGGGATTTCGAGCAGGTCGGCGAGGATATAATAGCCGTCGAAGCGCAGCAGCGGATTGCCGTTGACCAGCACGGTCGAGATGCCGGCGATCAGCATGACGTTATAGGCGAAACTGCGCGCGAGCCCGGGCTCCAGCACAACCCACAGCAGCGCGGCAATCGCGGCGACGAACAGTTCCGACACCATCCCGGCGGCACCGACCAGCGCCCGCTGCCACTTGTTCGGCAGGGCGCTCGCCGCCGACGCATCGACATAGGGCACCGGAAAGAGCACGAGCAGCATCACGCCCATCTCGCGCACCTCGCGCCCCCATGCCTTGGCGGCGAAGCCGTGGCCGAGTTCGTGGATCGTCTTCACCAGCGGATAGCAGACCGCCATGATCAGCAGATTGTCGGTCGACAGCACCCGGTCGATGATATTGGTCGTCAGTTCCTGCCAGTGGGTGCCGACGACCAGCAGCGCCGCGCCGACCACGGCGAGCCACAGCGCCAGCCCGGCCCAGCCGAACAGCGGCCGCACCCACGGCATGGCGCGGGTCAGGAAGGCATCGGGATCGACCAGCGGAATCCGCAGCGACATCGGGCTTTTCAGATTCTGCATCAGCAGTTGCCGCCGCTGCTTCCTCTGCCGCTTGATCAGCTCGCCGGTATCGGGAAGCATGTCGGTCGACAGCAGGTCGGACCCGTGCAGCTGGCCGAGCGCCGTGATGACGTCGTCCTGCGTCGGCGCGTCCTCGCCCAGTTCCTCGACCAGCCGCTCCCACAATTGCTCGACCGTCCGTTCGCCGTCGAGCCGCCCGACGAAGCGCCACGCGCCCTTCGTCAGCCGGTGCGCCTTGCCGGCGGCGCCGTCGTCGAGCACATATTGCACCGTGCCGCGATAGCGGTGGCGCCGGACGCGCACATGCGTCTTGAGCCGGGGCCTCAGCCGGGCGACCTGGAACCAGGAGGCGCTTTCAAAGGGATTGGCCATCGCGCGCCCAATCCGACAGCCTATCTCGAGGCAGATCCAGAAACCCGTTCGTGTCGAGCGAAGTCGAGACACCCATCAGCGTGGCGCCGGGCCGATGGGTGTCTCGACTTCGCTCGACACGAACGGATTCAACGAAATACTTCATGCTCTAGGGCAGCCACTTCCAGAAGAACAGCCGCAGCCATTCGCGCAGGCCGCGCGTCCAGATCCAGGCGTTGCTGCGCCGGTCGATCTTCACCTTGGCGACGCCTTCCATGCCGGGGCGCAGCACCGCGCGGCGGTCGCCCGCCAGTTCCGCCTCGACGCGGAATACATTCTCGCCATCGACATTGGCCGTGACCGACGTGATCCGCCTGACCGTGAAGGGCACCGTCTCGCCCGCAAGTCCCGTGGGCGCGAAGCGGCCCTGCTGCCCGGGGCGCAGATAATTCACATCCTCCTCCGCGACGTTCAGCACGACACGGAAGCTGCCGAGCGGCGCGACCTCGAACAGCACGTCGCCTTCCTCGACCGGCGTCCCGACCTTCTGGCTGAGGTCGCCCGACACCAGCACGCCCGACAGCGGCGCGACGATGCGGGTGCGCGCGAGCTTATATTCGATCAGGCGCAGGCTCGCCTCCGCCTGGCGAAGCTGCGCGCCGGCCAGGCTCATGTCGGCGCGCTCGTGCTTGGCCAGCGCCTCGCGATAGCGGCGGTCGAGCTGCTGCACCTCGCCGAGCGCGCGGGCGCGGTCGACGATCAGGTCGCGGTCGTCGAGCGTCGCCAGCACCTGTCCCGCGCGCACGACGTCTCCGGCGCGCGCCTGCGACCGCGCGATGAAGCCGGAAAAGGGCGCCGAGGCCGCGCGCTGCACCTGGCCTTCGAGTTCGGCGTCGGCGCGCACCTGAAACTGGGCGAACGGCACGAACAGGATCAGCAGCAACAGCAGCGCGCCGATCCCCAGCGCCTTCGCCAGCGGACGGCGCGGGCCGAACAGCGCGCGCGCGCCATCCATGCCGTGCCGCCGGACGCGGCCACCGATCCATCTTTCCTCGCGCCGCCGCAGCGCGATCCCCGGCGCCACCAGCGCCGCGACCGTTTCGGCGAGCAGCAGGTCGCGGGCATCGAACGGCTCGGCATCGGCCGCGCGCTCGATCGTCAGCACCCCGACCGGCAGTCCGCGGTCGGTCATCGGCACGCTGGCGACCGCACCCTTGCCCGCCAGCGCGAGCAGGCGGTCCTGCTGCAACAGGATCGGATCGCCCTCGCGCACCAGCGGGACCGACAGCAGCATGTCCTGGTCCATCGCCTCGTCCATCGCGGCTTCCAGCGCCTCGGCGACGTCCGACCGTTTGCGGAACCACGCACCGTGCGACATGGCGGACAGCTTGACGCGGTCGCCCTGCACCAGCCCCAGCGACACCCGGTCGGCGTCGAGGGCGATCGTCGCCGCATTGCACAGCGCCAGTTCCGCCTCGGCCAGCGTGTCATGCTCCTGCATCGCCGCAAGTACGTCCATCGCCGCGGTTGCCGCCTCCGTACGCCCTTCGTCGCCGGCGGAGCGGTGCTGCCAGACCAGCGAGTGAATCCAGCCGACGCCCCAGTGGAGTTCGCGCAGCAGCAACTGCATCTGCGGCGAGGTCAGCCCGGTCACGGCGAGCAGCACCGCGCCCATCATCCGCCCGTCGGCGGCGATCGGATAGCCGATGCCCATCGTGTCGGGATCGTCCGCATCGCCTTCGACCACCACCTGCCCGTTCGCGAGCGTCGCCTCGGCGACCTTGCGCAGATGGGGGTGCTCCTGCGGGCCGGCGGGCCATCCCGCCGCGGGGGCGAAGGCGCCACCGGTGCCCTCGAGCAGGATCAGTCCGGCGCTGACCCCGCGCGTGCGGGCGCATTGCAGGTCGAGCCAGGCCTGGCAGAAGGACCCCGCGTCGCGCGCCGACGCCAGCGATGCCCACAGCCGGGCCTCATCCGCCCCCTGCGACCTCGACGCGGTCCCGATGTCGGCCGCCACGCTCACCCGGTCATCCGCGCATCAGCCGAGCGGGCCATAGCGCTGCTCATAATCGCGCACCAACTGGCCCAGCGCATCGCTGAGGCGCTTCGCGGCAAAGGGGCTGAGGATCACGCGATGCTGGACATCGACCTCGAGCGGTCCCGGCGCGGCGCCGGACTGGTCCCAATTCTGATTGACCCCGAAATTCAGCACCACCTCTTCGCGGGTCGAGGTGACGTTGGCCATGTTGCAATAGCTGCTCTTCAGATTGTCGGTGCGGAACTTCAGCGTCTGCTGACGCGGCGGCGGCGCGGGCGTGTTCTTGCCGGCCGCCGCGCGTCCACCCGCTTTCGCCTTCGCCGGTCGCTTGTCGTCGCTCATCATTTACGGTCCTTGTTCCTGCGGCCCTTGCCGCGGCGCGGGCGCGGATCGGAACGGCGGTCGAGCAGCAGCGCCGGAAGCGCCACCGGCATCAGGTCGAGCGCGTCGCCGTCATCCACCGCGCCGGCGAGCCACTGTGCCAGCGGCGCATCGACCTGCTCCGGCGCTTCGGATTTCGCCATCAGCACCGGCGTGGCGCCGAAGTCGATCGTCGCCGCGGCGGTCTGCCTGCCGCGCGGAGCGGCTGGCGCGGTTTCAGCCTTGGCGTCCTTCTTGCGCGCGGCATCCTTCGCGGCGGCGATCTCCTTGGCCTTCTTCGTCTTGCCCGAAGCGGTGGCATGGATGTCGCCCGCCCATTTGGCGACCGCCGCATGCGTGCCATAGGTGACGGCATCGAAATGCGGCCGCTCCGCCGACGAAGACGACAGGATCGGCAGGCCGTCGACGACTCGCTCGACCTGGCGCAGCGCGTCGAATTCGGGCGAGCGGTCGTCGAGGAAGCCGACAAGTTGCACCGCCTCGTCCATGCGCGTCGAACTCGGCGCCGCCGCGTTGATGCTGTCGACGGTGACCGTCAGCCGCTCGCTCGCACCATAGGGCGCGTCGGCCGGAACGCGCGCGTCGAAGCTGAGCAGCCAGACCGCGCCCGCCGGGATCGGCGTGTCGCTGACGATCGAGACGATCGCCACGCGCTTGCCGCCCGGCGCGGCTTCGGTGCGGAACTCGACGACCGCGTCGGCCGGAAGGTCGACCCCGCGCAATATGCCGTCGATCGTCAGCAGCGCCGGGTCGTAGGTGACGCGGAAGGACAGCGTCCTGACCCCGCCCTCGCTGGTGAAGCGCACCTGCAAGCCAGCACGGTCGGCCAGCGGCACATCGACCTGCTCGCCGGGCCCGCGCACGAAGTCGGGCAGCTCGGCGGTTCCCGCCGCGGCGCGCGCGAACAGGATCGAGGCGCGATAGTCGCCGCCCTCGGCCCCGTCGCCATCGCCATCGAGCAACCGGCCGTCGCGGCTGAGGAAGCCATCGTCGCCGATGAACAGGCTGTAGCGGTCGTATTGCAGCGGCTTGCCGTCGGTGCGCGACAGGGTGAAGCCTTGGCCATCGGCGTCGTAACGGATCGTCGCCGCAATCGCCCCGAAGCGCTCGCCGACCAGCGTCACCGTCCGCCCGGCCTGCTCGGCGCCCAGCGGCTGCGAGAAGCGGATCGTCAGGATACCGTCGGCGATCGTCGCCTGCGTCACCTGAAGCGGCGGCGCCTGCGGCTGATCGGCGATCGACAGCGCCAGCGGCACGGCGGCAAAGCTGCCATCCTCGTTGACCAGCGTCGCCCGGACGACATAGTTGCCCGCCACAGCATAGTCGTGGCTTGCCGCCGTGGCGGTGCCGACGATCCGCGTCGGCGTAGAGCCGTCGCCCCAGTCGATGATCCACTCGATCGGCGTGTCCTGACCGGGATCGACGGCGCCGAGCAGCACGGTATAGCTCTGCGCTACCTGCCCCGTCGCTTCGCCGGTCACCGACAGCGTCGGCGCGACGTCGCGGACCGCGATGGCAAAGGCGAGTTCGGCCGACGCGCCGCCCGCATCGGTCACGCGGACGACGACCGGCACCGTCGCATCGCCGTCGAGCGCCTGCCAGGTGAACCGGCCGCTGGCGTCGATACTCGCTCCCTCCGGCCCCGACACCAGCGTCCAGACGAGCGCACTCGCGTCGCCATCGGGATCGCTGGCGGCCAGCTGGACCGAAACGGCCTGCCCTTCGTCCACCACGATGCCCGCCACGGGGGAGATCACCGGCGACAGGTTGGAACTGGCAAGCAGGGCAATGGCGAAGCTCTGCTCGCTGAACGCCCCCTTGGGATCGGTCACGCGCACCGTCACCATCTGCGTGTCGGCGCCGCCCCCGGCGATCCACTCGAACCGCCCGTCCGCCGTCACCCGCGCTCCTGCGGGACCGCTGACGAGGCTATAGACCAGCGTCTCCGCCGCATCGTCGGCATCGCTCGCCGACAGCGCGACGTTCAGCAGCCGCCCGCGCTCTATGCTCTGCGCGGGGATCGGCGCCAGCACCGGTGCTTCGTTGGCCGCCGCCACCACGGTGATGGTGAAGCGTTGCTCGCTGAACGCGCCCTTCGGATCGGTTACGCGCACCACCACCTCGCGCGGCCCGGCCGCGCCGGTCGCGACCCAATGGAACACGCCATCGGCTCCCACGGTCGCACCCGCGGGACCGCTGACCAGCGACCAGACCAGCGTCTCCGCCGCGTCATCGGCGTCGCTCGCCGACAGCGGCACGGTCAGCGCCTTGCCCTGTTCGACGCTCTGCGGCGCGATCGGCGCCAGAACCGGGGTTTCGTTGCCGACCGGCGTCACCCGAAGCAGGAAGCTGCGTTCGGCCGACAGGCCAGCGGCATCGGTGACGCGAACCGTCACGGTCCGGTCGCCCAGCCCCGCCGCCGTCCAGGCGAGCAGGCCGTTCGACGACAGCGTCATCCCGGCCGGCCCTTCGACGAGCGTCCAGGTCAGCGCCGCCGCCGCATCGTCGACATCGGTCGCGGCAAGCTGCACCGACAGCGCCGTGCCTTCGACCACGCTGCGGTTCGCCACCGGCTCCAGAACCGGTGCATCGTTCACCGGGTTGACGGTGATCGAAACGGTCGCGGAGACCGGTGCGCTCAGCCCGTCGTTGATCGTGTAGGTAAAGCTGTCCGTCCCGAAGAAATCGGCATCGGGCACATAGGTCCACGGCCCGCCCGGCACCGTCGGCGGCAACAGCGTGCCGCGCGTCGGGCCGGTCAGGATGGCGACGGTCAGCGCATCGCCGTCGGCATCGCTGTCGTTGGCGAGCATATCGATCAGGACAGAACCGTCCTCATCGACTTCCACGGCGTCGTCGACCGCGACCGGCGCCTGGTTGGGCACGGTGCGGAAGGTCACATCGTCGATGACGACCCGGCTGTCCTGATCGCCCATGCCGATCAGGTCGAACGACAGCAGGGCGCCGTTGCCGCGCGCCACGCCGAGCAGCGACACGGTCACGACCGCCGACCCGCTGCCGGGCGTCCCGGTTACGCTGACCCCCTGCGCAAGATGCAGCGTCCCGTCGGCCTGCAGGTTGAGGAACGCATCGGTCAGGTCCAGCCCGTCGAGCGCGCCGAGCAGAGACCGGCCGGTGACCGGGTCGAGCAACGCGACCTCGAACGCGTCGGGCGGCAGGCTGCCGTTGGTGCCGAGCGTGGCTGAGCGGATGACGAAGCTGATCTCCGTCGCGCCGTCGGGAATGGCGAAGGCCTGACGCAGATAGGACAGATAGCGCCCGTCCTCGGCAAGCACGCCCTCGCTGCCCGTGACGCTCGCGCCGCCGAAGGCGCTCCAGCCGTCCGCGGCGGCGAAATCGCCGTTGGCGAGCGTGGTGACCACGGGTCCCGACGCCAGCGGTAATCCGCTGCCCGGCGGGACCGCGAGCACGCCCGCGCCGCCCGGTGTCGACGACAGGGTGATCGTCGGCGGCGGCGTGCCGGTGTCGCCCTGCGGCGTCGCGGGCTTCGTCGCGTCGGGCACATCGGCGGCGCTCGGCAGGCGCCGTTCGCCGAGCCGGATCATCTCGGTCATCAACCGCGTCGGCTGGCTGGTCGGCACGTCGTCGAGCCGCAACGCATGCCCCATCTCGTGCATCACGACGGTCAGCAGGTCGACCTTGCCCTCGGCTTCGCTGCCCAGCGCGGCGGCGAGCAGCTGCGCCAGCGTTCCGCCTTCATATTCCCCGTCGTCCATCGGCGTCGTATCGACGAACCAGCCGCGGCCCGCGGCATCCGCGTCGATCGTGATGACGCCGTTCTCGAACCGGGCGAGCGCGCCGTCGGGCAGTTCGCCGATCTCGACCGTGATCCGGTCGAGCGCAGCGCCCGCGCCGTCGATCAGCCCCGACGCGACCCAGCGCGCCTGCGCCGCGGTGACGATCGGCGCGAGTTGGTCCGCGGTCAGCGGTTCCACCGCCGACGTCGTCACCATGTCCCTGGGGTCGAGCAGGATCGGCGAGCCCGACTTCACGGCCGTGAAGCGCACGGCGTCGAGCAGGAAGATCTGGCTCAGCGTCTCCGACAGGTCGATGGTCCTGTCGACGCCGCTGGTCGGGACGCCATCCCATGTTTCCACCAGCATTTCGGTCCGGCGGTCCATCGTCCAGCGCGTTTCCGTGTCCTTCTCCTGCATGCTGGGGAAGCGCTCGCCGCGGCTGATCGGGTCGAGCACCCGTTCGGGATGTGCATTGCGGTCGGCCAGATATTTGCGCAGGAACTGCGTGATCGCCGCCGCGCGGTCGAGCCCGAGCTCGTCGTTATAGGCGACGTCCCCGCGCTCGTCGGCATAGCCATAGATGCGGACCTTGACGTCGGGATGCTTGACCAGCCAGTCGCCCTGCTGTTCCAGCAGCCGCATCTGGTCGGCATCGAGCTCGCTCAGCAGCCGCGATCCTTCCGCCGTCTTGGGCCACAGGATGCGATATTCGATCCCGGAAGGTTCCATGAAGGCGTGCTCGATGGTGGCGGTGTTTTCCATGTCCACCGGCTCGAGCGTGAAGGTGATGACCTTGCCCTTATAGGCCTGCGGCACTTCGACGCTGTAGCTGTTGTTCGACATGAAGCCGGGCTTGAGCTGAACGATCTCGCTGTGCGAGCCGAGGCTGGAATCCACCGGCGTGAAGGTCACCTTGATCGCGGCATTGGCCGTCATCATCCACGGCACGAAGGTGTCGAACGTCAGATAATTCGCATTGGCCGGCACATAGAGGCGATTGTGGGTGATCGCGCTGAAATTCACCACCTTGTCGATGAATTCATGCGCCGCCGTCTCGGCGCGCTGGACATCGCCGGAGGTCGGATCGATTCCAGCCAGCATCGCGCTGGTTTCGATCATCGTCGACATGAAATCCTTGAGCAGCTTCTGCCCGCCCATGATGAGCGCATAGTCGGACTGCTGCGGGAAGAAATGGTCCATATAGGCGTTGAACACCTGGGTGATCAGCGATGCCACGCCGTCCAGCCCCGCCTTGTCGGCGGTCGCCGACTTTTCATACAGCTTGGACAGCGAGAAATCCTTGGTGACGATGCCGTCCTCGGTATTGAAGCTGACCCCGGCGTCGAGCAGCCGGCCGATCAGATTGTCGATCGCCTGGATGATCTGGACCGTCGCCATCGCCTGCAGCGCGGCCTTGCCCTGGCTGAAATCGCCCGCCGCGCGTTCGAGCCAATATTCATTGTACCATTGCCGGTATCCTTCCGACGATTCCGACGTCGGGATCGGCGGTCCGCCGTGCTTTTCCTGGATGAAGGCGCTGGCCAGCTTGGTCGCGAGAATATCCGCCCATTTCTTCAGGACGTTGTTCATCACCTCCTTGAACAGGGTGGAAAGACTGGTCTGGACGGTGAAGATGCCGGTGATGTCGATATCGGGGAACGGATAGCCGAACAGCGTGCCCTCGGTGTTCAGCGTGAACCCCGACCCGCCGTGATAGGACCAGCCGGGCAGTTCATAGGACAGCGGAAAGCGTCCATAGCCAGAATCGAAGATGAAATTCTGAAGGAAGCTGGTGATCGCCTGCTTGGTTCCGCTTTCGAAATCCCCGTTGAAAATCGTCGGCACCGCCTTGTCGTTGTCGGCGCTCGCCACCTTGCCATTGTCATAGACGGGCGAGATGGTGCCGATCGCTCCCGGCCGCACCCCGGCGCCCCCGCCGACCGCGCTGAAGAACCAGCCGGTGCCGATGCCGTCCCAGATCGCGGGCGAGACGAAGCCGTCGAGCGCGCCGCTCGATCCGCCCTTTCCGCCGGATACCAGCACCGGATAGACCTGATACCAGGGTGCGGTGCCGAATTCCTGCGTCTCGATGCCCAGCGCATAGGTGCTGCGGCCCTCGTCGACGACGCGGCGGAAGATCGGATAGCCCTGGATATTGTCGACGTTGGTGTTGATGGTACCGGCGTACCAATGGAGGATGCGGCTGTCGGGTCCGCCGAGGCCGAACATCGCGAACAGCGTGTCGTCGCCCTGTATCCCCGAAATGCCTTCGAGGTTGACGTCGAGATTGGGGCGGTTGGGCGTGAAGGCGCCTCCGGCTGATCCGGGCGCGTTGTTGACCAGCGACCGGCCGTTCATCGTCGCGGTGAAGATATATTTCTTCATCGGGCCGGTGATCCTGTCGGGCAGCAGCGTGATCGTCTTGCCGCCCACGGTGATTTCCGACAGCTTGACCTCGGTCAGTCCCGTCGCCTGGTAATAATTGTCGGCGAACTTGACGTTGCTCCAGACCTGCACCGTGGGATCGGAGAAGTCGGCGAATTCGACCGGATTGAGTTTCAGCCCCAGCTTGCCCACCACCTTCATCAGCTTGGTGAAGGCCTTGCTGACGTAATTGATCGTCTTGGAAAGCGGCGGGAACATGAAGGTAGCCGCCGAAGCCGCGCTTAACAGAAGTTCGACGAGGTCCGTCAGCGGGATGTTGAGCGCGTCCTGCTTGAAGTCGTGCGGGTCCAGCGTCGTCATGTGGATGCCGTCCTCGCCCCCCGTACCCTCGAAATAGGTGCCGAGCCGCTGGATGATCTCCGAATTGACGACCGAGCCGCGGTTGTGCCCGACGAAGTGCAGCGGCGACTGGAATATCCCGCCGCCCGACGCGCGGTTGAGCTCGACCAGCGACGCGAACAGCGCATCGGCCGCGGCCTCCGCAAAGCCGGTGTCGGTGATGTCCGACTGGCTCGACCAGTCGCTGACCAGCACGATCGCCTTGCCGCGCGCTTCGGCAAGCGCGGCGGCGTTGCGCTTGCCCGTCGTGCGGTCGACCCAGTCGCCGGTCTTGCCGTCGTAGAAAAGCACCACGCCGCCGCCGCTGGCGTCGGTGATGAAGCCCGCCATGTCGGTGAAAACACCGCCGTCCTGCTCGAACGCCGACCCGAACAGCGCGGGCGAGTTCATCATGCCGAGGCCGAGCTGGAAGCCGTGGGTGAGCAGCGTGACGCCGTTGAACGGGGCGTCGGCCACCACTTCCTTGACCTGCCACGACGCGGCTTCGCGCATGCCCTTGCCGACGATTTCGACGCCCCAGTAGTAACGCTGTCCCGCGGTCATCGCCTTCGCATATTCGGGCGAGAAAGTGACCTGCCAGGTCTGGCCGTCGAGCGGATTGTTCGGGTCGTCGGGCAGCTTGACCACCGTGCCGTCGGCCTTGACCAGATAGGCCCCCGGGTCGAGTTCGCGCGTCGTCAGGATGCGGTTGGGATGGTGATCCCCGGCCATCGATGCGGCGGACGGATCGCTGTCGAACAGGTTGCGGATCGACGGCGGATCGTCGGGCCACAGGCCCGATCCGGGGAGCAGCGAACTGACGTAGAGCTTCGCCTTGGCGTTCTTCGTACCGGTCAGCGTCGAATCGAGCCGCCATTCGAAGGTCAGCGGCGGAGCACTGGCGCCATGCAGGTCCTGCTTGCCGAGCGGCGCGAGCAGTTCGAGCGCGTCGAGCTGCTGCAACGCCAGCCCGCGCCCATGCCTGGCGACGTTGATCGACAGATAGTTGGGCGGGTTGGTCGGATCGTCGAAGCTGCCCGGATTTTCCGGATCGATCGGATAGATGTCGGGATGCCCGAAATTGACGTTGTCGATCGGCGTCTGCTTCCACTTGTAGCTGCCGTCGGTGTCCTTCGCCCCCGGCGTGATGCCCCGGATCACGTCGATGTCGAGGACGACGATGTTCCCGAGGCCGCGATAGTTGGCGTAGAGTTTCTGCCCCGAACTGTCGACGCGCAGTTCCTCCAGGAACGCCAGCGGAATCGGCGTCGTCGATCCCACGATCTCCGGCGCGGCGGAGAAGGGATTCTTGATGACCATGATCTTCGACCCGGTCTGGTGCAGCGCATCGACATCGCGGGCGACGGTCTGGTCGCCGTACCACATATAGACGGGCAACCCCCAGTCGGCGACGAACATGTAGCTGAGGTCGGGCGTCACCGCGATGCCCGCGGCGTTGCGGATGTCGAGGTCGAAGATCTGGCCCTGCGTCACGCGCTTGGTCGATGAATAATAGATGCCGGCGATGCTGTTGATGACGTCGCGGACGCCGATCGGCCCCTCGTTGATCACCGGCGCCACGCCGACATGCTTGACCTGGAAATTGATCGGATTGTTGTTGGTGACGCTCAGCAGGTGGACGCCGTTGCGCGTATCGCCGCGCGACACGAACACCATCTTGTCGGCTTCCGCCGTCGCCTGGATGTCATAGACCTCGACGCCGCCGTCGATCTTGCCGATCACCTCGCGCCACTTGCGGGCGTTGGGCTGGCCGGCCTTCGGACGGTCGCGGTCGTCGACGTTGATGACCATGACCAGCCCATGGTCCTTGCCATAGTTGGTCCAGCCGCGCGGCCCGTACATCTCCGACACCGGCACGCCGACATAGAGGCGCGTGCCGTCGGCGTTGATCGCCATGCTGGTGATGTGGCCGAACTCCTCGCCGCCGCTGCGGATCGCGACGTTGATCGCGTGCGTTTCATTCTCCAGCAGTTGCAGGTAGGTCGCCGAACCGGGGTCGATGTCGATGATGTAGACCTTGCCGAGCCCGCCGACGTAGAGGTAGCGGTTGTTGGGATCGACCGCGAGCGTGGTCACCCCGCCCGGGATTTCGATCATGTCCACTTCGGGCGTGTCGAAATCGGCGTCATATTGCTGAAGCGTCAGCGTATCGATGATCGCAACGCCCTTCTGGGTCGCCACGAAGGCGCTTCCGAGGTCGGTCGTCACGACGATTTCGGTCACGGGCGCGCCCAACTCGATCCGCCCCACCAGCAGGTCGGCGCCGCCTTCGTCCTTGCGCGCAAGGTCGATGATCTGGACGCCGCTGGCATCGCCCGCGAAGGCAAAGCCGCCCTTGTTGTCGATGGTGATCGTCTTGCTCGCCACATATTGGGCGTTCGCGGGAATCCGTCCCTTGGCGTCCAGCAGCGTGCCGGCGGCGGGCCGTTCGACGCGGATTTCCGTGACGCCCAGCAGGACGCGCTGCGGCACGTCGAACTCGACGACCGCGAAATCCTGCGTCCCGCCTTCGCGCACGCGGATCTTGTCGCTGGTCAGGACGATCTCCTGGCTGCCGTTGCGCAGCACCACGCGCATGTCGGCGAAGCTGTCCCCCGCCGTCGTCGCCCCCAGCGCCGCCGTCGCGGCGGGATAGATGAAATTGCGCCCCGTCAGCACGGCGACCGGCTTGCCGTCCACGAATTGCACGGTGCCGCCCAATATCTCCGGCGTGCCGTCGCTGATCTTCTTGGGCGTCGGCACCGTGGCCGTGACCTTGGTGTAAAGGTCGGTCGGAGAGATGGTGACGTCGAGCGTCGTTTTCAGAACCTCCCCATCGGCATAGGTGCGCCATACCTCGAGTTCCGCGAGCCCGAACAGCGTCGGCGCGGCCATCAGCGCGATCGCCGTCGCGCCAAGGCCCAGCCCGACGACGGCGCCGCCAAGGCCGCCCGACGCCGCGATGCCGAGCGCCGGCACCATGATCGCGGTCAGCGCGGCGGCATAGCCGGGGTCGAGTTGGATGCGCGGCAGCGGCGACGCGACCCGCGCCACCAGAATCTGACCGCGCCGCGTCAGGCCGGGGAACGGCGGCGATTCGGCGCGCGCCATGCCGTCCTCGTCGATGCGGCCCGAATCGATGACGGTCCACACCTCGACTTCGGCGCCGTTTTCGCCGACCGGCAGCAGCATCTTCTGGAAGAACCAGACCTCGTCGCCCACCGCGCCGACACCGCCGGCGGCCGGTACCGCCAGTTGCACGGGGCCGGTCAATTCGGCGCCCGCGACATCGAATTCGAACGCGCCGACGAAATCGAAGATATCCTCGTTCGGCATCGCGACCGGCAGGTCATCGAGGGCGATGGACTCGATCGTCACCGTCGCGTCGCCGTCCAGCCCGCCGGGGCCGAAGCCGATGGTGATGCCGTCGGTATTGGCGACGATCGCGCCGTCCTTGCCGATCTGCACGACATTGCCGACGATCGGATCGGACACGCGCACCTCGATGCGGTCCTCGCCGAAGCGGTTGATGACGGTGACGGTCGTCACCCCCGGACCGACCGCGCGCATCACGCCGTCGGCATCGACCGTGACCACGGCGGTGTCGCCCGAAACATAGGTGGTCCCGGCTTCCGCGCCGTCGAGGAAATACTGCTTTTCGGGGTCCTGCGCGGTGACGATCCGGCGCGTCGCGCCGCCCGCCATCATCGTCACATTATCGGGATAGGCGTCGATATTGTAGACGGCGGTCAATATCTCGTCGCCGTCCTTCGGCGACCCGACGGTGACGACCGTCGCCGCCGCGATGCTGCCCCGCTCGACCTTGATGTAGGTCGCGCCGTCGCGCAGCGCGGTCAGCAGCCCATCGTCGCCCCAGCGCACCACCTCGGGGTTGGCGACCGTCACGTTCAGATAGGATAGCGGCAGATAGACGTCGGCCTGATCCTCGAACTGACCGATCACCATGATCGGCGCCACCCCGCCTTCTTCGGCGAAGCGGACGCGGCGCAGGTCGAAATCGATCGCGACCAGCCGCGCGTCGGACACCGCGATGTCGATCACGCCCTCGGCCGAGGTGCCGAAGCCGTCGTCGGCCGAAATCCGGATTGCGGCCGCGCCGCTGTACCCGGCATCGGGGGTGAAGACGACCGAGCGGCCGTCGGCGGTCAGCACCGCCGAGCCGCCGGTGACGCCGACGATCCGGTAATAGAGGCGGTCGCCGTCGGGATCGGTCGCGACCTTGTCCAGATCGATCCAGGCCGACAGGTCGACGTGGGTCTTCACCGCATCGATGGCGTCGGCGATTACCGGTGCCTGATTGGCGCGGAAGCCGTAGTTGGCCGCGACGAGCTGCGTGTCGGTGGCATCGACGACGCCGTCGCCGTCCACATCGGCGCCCGCCAGCGCCGCGATCACCGCCGCGCTGTCGACGCCGTCGACCCTGCCGTCGCCATTGATGTCGCCGGCGATGCGCATCTCGACGCCATAGGCACCGGCGCCGGTCACGATCAGTTCGTGCAGTCCGGCCTCGCGCAGCGCGAACAGCGTGACCCGCTGGCCGCCCGACACGCTGCTGGCGATGGCGGTCAGCCCGGCGATTTCGGGGATCGCATCGCCCGTGGTCGCGACCCGCAGGATCAACGCGCCGCTCTCCATCCCCGCGATCTCGCTCGCGCGCACGGTGAAGGCATAGCTGTCGCTGCCGCCCCCGGCGGGCAGCGTGTCGGCGAAGGGTTTGCCGGTGAAAGCCGCGGCGCTGCCCAGATCGTCGCGCACGACGCTGGTCGTGACGCTGCCGTCGGCGGCATAGTCGATGCGCCGCCCCTCGCCATCGGACGGAATCTCGATGGCGAGCCGCCCGTCGACATAGCCGTAGCGGACCCCCGCCCCGGTCGCGAGGTCGCGCACCGCGGTCAGCCGCCCGGCGTCGTCATATTCATAGACGGTGGCCGACCCGCCGGGTCCGGTCACCTGCACGACGCGGCCCGCCGCATCGCGCAGGAACTGGAGCGCCGCGCCGCCCAGCGCGGTCACGCCGCCATCGCCGACCAGAAGCATTCCCGCGGCCGACCGGATTTCCACCGTGCCATTGCCGCTGTCGATCACGTAGGTCGTGCCGTCCGGTCCCTTCAGCACATAGTCGCGGTTGCCGTGAACCGGCGACGCGGGATTGTAGGCCAGCCCGGTCTCGACATCGAAATAGGCGCCGCCGACCTTGCGAAGCTGGCGGTCGACCGACTGCAACGTCCAGCCGTTGGCACTGTCCGCCACCCAGGCGGGGCGATAGAAGGTCACCGAACCGATCGTCTCCGCCACCGGGCGGAAGGTGAAGCCCGCGCGCTCGCCGGTCGGCAGCGTCAGCATCAGCCGCGTGCCCTGCTCGAAACCGGGCAGCGCCCCGCCGACGCCGGGCAGCGTCCCGGCGTTGGTTTCCATCGCGACGTCGAGGCCCAGGAAGATCCATTCGCCGGTCAGGCTGTCATAGGCGCGGGTCAGCGCGAACGGCACGCTGCCGAGCTGCGCCGAAACATCGACATGGGTCGATTGATAGCGCCCCGCCTTGTCGGCACCGGTGCGCACCTCGACCGCCGCGCTCGCGACGCTCGTGCGTCCCGAAATGTCGCGCCCGGTCAGACGCAGCGTATAGAAGCCGTCGGCCAGCCGCCGCCCGTCGAGCGTCGCCAGCACGCCGTCGGCGGTCGCATCGCCGCGCGCGATGTCCTGCACGCTGCCGTCGGCGCCGATCAGTTGCAGCGTCCAGAAATCGAGATTGGTGTCGGCGATGCTGCCGCGCACGTCGACCGCCCCGCGCACGAGCATCGCGTCGATCCCGCCGCCGAACGCGACGACCGGCGCCGCCTTGTCGGCGGGATCGCGGACCTTCAGCCATTGCTCGACCGTCGCGGTTCCGCCATCGGCATCGACCGCCGTCGCGCGCACCCAATATTTGCCCGGATTGCCGGCCGTGATGGTCGCGCGTCCATTGGCGTCGAGCGCGACCTCCTGCCCGTCGACCCACAGCCGCAGCGACACGATGTCGGACAGGCTGTCCGCCGTCGGATGGAGCAGCACCTTCTGCCCCGGCGTCGCGGCGAAGCTGGGGGTCGTCTCGATCCGCAACGTCGGCGCCGCGGGTTCGAGCTGCGCCCGCATCAGCACGGTCCGCCGCGTCGTCGCGCGCCCGTCGCTGACGATCAGCGTGACGACATAGTCGCCCGCCTGCCCCGGTCCCGGCATCCAGACGAACTCGCCCGTCGCGGCGTCGATCATCGCGCCCTCGGGCAGGTTTTCGGCGCTGAAGGTCAGCGTGTCGTCGCTGTCGGGGTCCTGCGCCGCGATGCGGAAGCGCTTTTCCTCGCCGATCAGGAAGGCATGATAACCCTCGGTGATCGTGGGCGCGCGGTTCACATTGGCGACGCGCACCAGCACGTCGATGGTGCCGACCGCGCCCGACGGATCGGTCGCGGCAAAGCGGATCAGATGATCGCCCGCCTGGTCATAGCCGGGCATCCATTGCAGTTCGCCGCGCGCCGCGACGAACAGCGCGCCCGCGGGCAGGCCGCTGACCACCGACAGCGACAGCGGATCGCCGTCGCCATCGGCCGCGACGACGGTGAAGGTCGACGCAGCGCCCTCGCGCAGCAATTGCGTCGCCATCGGCACGAACAGCGGCGTCTGGTTCGCATTGGCGACGGTGATCGTCACCCGCTCGGTGCTGCGCGAATGGCCGTCGCCGGCCGCGAACAGGATCTGGTAGCTGCCGGCGGCGTTCAGCGCCGGTTTCCAGCGGAACAGACCGGTCACCGGATCGAGCGTCGCGCCCTCGGGCGCACCCTCCATCGTGAAGCTGATGTCGTCGCCGTCGGCGTCGATCCCGCGCAGGCTGAACAGCAGTTCCTCGCCCTCGGCGATCGCCTTGTCGCCGACCGGGGTCAGTTGCGGGCCGCTGTTGGCGGCGCGGACGACGACGCGGAATGCCCGCGTGTCGCTGGCCGCCAGCGTGACGCCGTTTCCGCTGTCGGTGACGGTCAGGCTGGCGTCATAGCTGCCGATCTCAGCCGCCGTCGGCGTCCACTCCAGCGTCACGCGGCCATAGACGGAGGTCGGCGTCACGGTCGCGCCGGGCAGGCCCGACAGCGCATAGGACAAGGCATCCTGGTCCATGTCGCGGACGTCGATCGTCGCCGTCAGCTTTTGCCCGGCCACCGCGACCAGATTGCCGATATGGCCGATCACCGGCGCTTCATTGGGGCTCGTGACCGAAATGATGAAGGTATAGGCGCCGGTCAGCGGGATCCCGGTGCCGTCGCCGTCGTCGGTCGCGGTCACCGTCACCGCATGGTCGCCGCGATGGTTCGCGCCCGGCGCGATCCGCATCACCCCGGTACCGTCGCCATTGTCGACGAAGGTGACGAAGGGCGGCAGCGGCTGGAACGGGCTTTCGTTGATCGCCGCGAGGCGCAGCGGATTGCCGTCGGCGTCGAAGGCCGAAACCGGAATCTCGACCACCGTGTCCTTGGCCACGGTGACATTCTCGATCGTCCGCACTTCGGGGCGGCGGTTCTGGTTGAACACGCGGATCGGCACCGTGATCTCGGTCGACAGCGGCGGCTCGTCGCCGTCGCCCGTGTCGGTGGCGCGGAAGCGCAGCTCGTAATCGCCGGCCTGCGCATTGTCGGGCGTCCAGCGCAGCTCCATGGTCTCGGGGTCGAAGGTCGCGCCCGGCGGCAGCGCCGACAACAGCTCGACCGTCACCGTCTTGGGCAGGCTGGTGGTCGCCACGACCTCGCCGGTCTGCATGTTGCGCAGCGCGGGCGTGTAATAGGGATTGTCGGGATCGAAGGCGAACGCCTTGAAGACCAGAAGCTGGCCTTCGAGCACCTGCCACCCGTCGAGCTGGTCGAACACCGGCGCCGCATTGGCGTTGAGCACCGTGATCTTCGTCGTGAAGCGCACCGTGGTCTCGCCGTCGCTGACGTCGAAGGTGACGTTGTAGTCGCCGGCCTGGATATAGGTCGGCGTCCATTCGAACGCGCCGGTCGTCGGGTTCAGCGTCGCGCCGAACGGCAGCGAGGGGCTGGAGAAGGTCAGCGGCCGGTCGCTGTCGGCGGTCGCGTTGATGCGGAAGCGGATGAAATCGCCTTCGCGGGCGCTGCGGTCGGCGACCGGCACCACCTGCGGCGGCTGGTTGCGGTCGGCAACGACCAGCGAGATCAGCGCCTCGTCCCGGCTGATCCCGTCGGTGACATAGAAGCGCACGTCATAGGTGCCCGCCGAGCGATAGTCGGTGAGCCAGCTGAACATGCGCGTCGCCGGGTCGAAGCTCGCGCCGGCGGGCAGGCCGTCGACCCAATAGGTGAGCGGATCGAAATCGGCGTCGGTGGCGGCAAGCTGGAATTCGAACAACTGCCCTTCCGCTCCCTCGACACGTATCGGCGCGTTGCGGAACTCGGGCGCGCTGTTGCCGCCTTCGACCGCCAGCACGAAGCGCTGAAGCGACACCGCCCCGCGCGAATCGAAGGCTTCGACCACCACGGCGACGCTCGCCGGGCTGTCGGGCCCGGGCGTCCAGCGGATCAGCCCGGTGTCGGCGTCGATGGTCATGCCGTCGGGATGGGTCAGCAGGCCGAAGACGACCGTCTGCCCCTCGGCATCGCTCGCGGCGGCCTGATAGGCGAAGGCCTGGCCGACCTTGGCGCGGTCGGGCGCCTGGCTGGTGAAGCTCGGCGCGGTGTTGGGCAGCGTACCGGCGACGATGCCCGCGGCGAATTCCAGCCGCCGATCACCCGGCGCAGTGATCGACACGGTGCGGCCGCTGGTGCTCTGCCCGGCCTCCAGCACGCCGCCCGGGGGCAGCGCGGACGCCAGATCGACCAGCCAGCGGCCGTCGTCGGTGCGTCCGGAGGCGTCGGTCGGAACGCCCGGAAAGCCGCCGAGCGGATCGATGGTCAACAGCGCCGGCAGCGTGATCGGCCCGTCGGTGCGGTTGGTGATCGTCACCTTGTAGGAGATGGTGCCCGTCAGGCGGTCCATCCGCGTGTCGCTGAACACGACATCGACCAGCATCGAAATATCGTCATACGCCTGGAACGCGCTCTGATAATTGACCGCCATGCGCTGGCCGGTCGCGGCGGCGAGCCCCGCCTTGACCGTCAGCCGGTAATTGCCGGCGAGCAACGTCCCGACCTCCAGCACCGCGGTGCGCGTCGTCGCGTCGTAGGAGACCGACCGGATCGCGTGCGTCCTGCCGCTGTCGTCGGTCAGCTCGTAATATTGGCGGTTGGTGACCGAGGCGGCATCGCCGGCCGCACCGACGAACATGTCCTGATCGAAGGTCACGGTCAGGAACGGCATCGGCAGCACCGCATTCGATCCGGCGGGCGGATTCGTGGCGACGACCGCCGGCACGGTCGCCGGGGCGACGACATCGACCTGCCCGCTCTGGCTGATCAGCAGCCGCCCGTCGCTGGTCGCATGCACGACATCGCCGCGCGATCCTCCCGTCGCCACCGCGATGCGGCGCAGCGTCGCCATGTCCACCATCGTCAGCTCGCTGCCCTCGGCGGCAAGGCCGGTGTCGGCGACCTTGCCCGCGGTGTGCGACACGAACATCAGCCCTTCCAGCCGCGTTCCGCTCCGCCCGAAAGCGATCGAATCGGCGGGCGCGTCGAAGGTCAGCATCGTCTCCGCCCGCGCGCGGTCGTTGAAGCGCACGACCTGCTTGCGGTCGGGCCAGGTCACGGCCCACAGCGTGCCGTCGCCGTCGAAGGCCAGGCTGCCGACGCGCAGATTCTCGTCGCGGCTCCACTGGGTGAAGCTGCCGTCGTCGGGGTCGAAGACCGAAATGCCGGCGTTGGTCGAGACATAGATCGCGCCGCTTTCGGGATGCACCGCGATCGCGATGGTGATACCGTCGCCATGACGTTCGATCACCGCGCCGGTGTCGGGATCGAGCCGCAGCAGCGCGCCGCCGCCCGTCGTCGCCCACAGACGCCCTTCGAGGTCGAAGGCCATGTTGAACACCGGCACATCGAGTTCGGCGAGCGGCGTGCCCGCCACCCCGCCGCGCGCGTCGAAGCGCCAGATGGTGCCGCGATTGGCGCCGCCCGAAACCAGGATGCTGCCGTCGGGCGCCTCGACGATCGCCATCGGACCGATGCCGCCGTCGCTCTGCCCGATCCCCACGGCAAAGGCGCGCGCGATGAACGGACTCAATATCGCATCGAATTCGCTGGGCGCCGACAGCGCCGCCGCGGCGGGAACCTTGGCTTCGGCCGCGGTGAACAGCGCGTTGGTCGACGGCGCGGGCGAGGGTTCGGGCGCCTGCCCGAAATTGGGCGGCGTCGTCCCCGGCACGGTCGGCAGCGCGCCCAGATTGACGCCCGACCCGTCGGCGACGGCGTTGACGCCAGGCTTCGGCACCTCGCGATTGCCCGCGACGTCGGTCGCCAGCGCCAGGAACTCATAGGTCTTTCCGGCCTCGCCCTCGAACACCAGCGACCCCGACGCGTCGGTCAGTCGCCGCTGCCAGATGCGGAAATCGCCGCCGCCCTCTGCCACATAAAGGGTGACGTGGCGCACGCCCGACCCACCATTGTCGTCGCGCACGTTCCAGTCGATGCGATAATCGTTCGTCGTACCGATGCGCGTCGCGGTCAGGCGGCTTTCGGGCGCCTTGCCGTCGACCATCTGGTTGAGGATCGTCGTGTCCTCGGGCGCAAAGCCGTCCATCAGCACGCGCGCCGACGCGGCGATGGTTTCGCCCGTCGCGACGTCGGCCGCCGGCCGCACCGCATAGGAAACGAAGCCCGCGCCCGACCCCTGCGCGTTGTTGGGCGCCAGCAGGCCGCGCGTCGTGTCCTGCAGCACCTCGCCGGTCACCGGGTCGATCGCCTGGATCAGCCAGCTCGCGCTCGCGGGCTGCTGATAGAGGTCGAGCACCGCGCTGACGCGCAGGATGAAACCGCGCGTGCGCACGAAGTCATATTCGGCCTGGAAGCTCGTCCGCCCGTCGGGCACGTCGATGGTGATGTCGCCGATGCGGATATCGCCGAAGGTGAAGCTGCGCGCGTCGAGCTGCGGGTCGAGCTGGGTGACGATGCGGATCTCGTTCGTGTAGCGCGACGATCCGGCCGAATTCTCGAAGCCGATGCTGTAGGGAAGCTCGGCCGACGCGGGCAGCCAACCCAGCGTGTCCATCGTCTGCGGCCCGGTGATCGACGCCAGCCGCCCACCCGCGCCGCCGCTGGTGAAGAAGCGCGAGAAATCGAGCTGCGCCAGCGGATCGCCGTCGACCGGCTCCGGTCCGTTGATCTGGAAATCGGCGGGCAGGCCCGCGCCGCGCTGCGCGAAATCGACCCAGGGTACATAGACGCGGAACGCCTCGAACCAGGTCGGACCGCTCAGGCCCAGATCATAGTCGGCGGGGTCGGGAAGCGCCGGAATCGGCACCTCGCCCGTGTAGCGCGGGCTCTGGCGCGGATCCATATATTCGATCGCCGCCATCTGGCCGTTCTTGTGGCCGTACAGCGCGCGCACCTGCTCGAAGAAGCCGAGGTAATCGCCGTTCGAGCGGATTTCGCTGCCCGCCGGGCCATAGAGGATACCCGACGCCAGCGTCGCCATCAGGCTGACGATATGCGCCTGCGTGCGGATCGGCGGCACCTCGCCCTCGGGGCGCAGCAATCCCGCATCCTCCAGCGCGGCAAGATACAGGTTCACCCAGTCCCGCTCGCTCGCGGCGAGCGCCAGCAGCGCGGGCGGCGCGTCGTCCGCCGCGAGTATCGCGTCGCGCAGCCGCAGGGCCTCGTTCGTCTGGAAGGCGACGAACTCCGCCCGCGTCATCGTCGTCGCGGAGGCGAGGATGTGGAAGCGGAACGGGATGAACGGAATCTCGTCCCGGCTCGGCGTCGCGGCGTTCGACTGATAGAGGCCGACGAAGTCGAGCTGGTCGAGCACCCCGCGCGCGGCGGGAAGCTGGTCGGCGATCAGGTCCTTGACCGCATCCCACCAGTTTTCAAGATTCCCCTCGCCCGCCGCGAGCAGATTGTCGAGCGACGGGAAGGATTGCGCCATCTGCGCGCGGAACGCCTCGAACGAGCGATCCGCCATCGCCTTCAGCCCCGGATAGGTCGAGACGTTGAAGGTGAAGCCCGTGAAGCCGTCGGCCGGATGATCGTAAAGGAAGCCCGAGGTGATGAGCTGGCCGCCCGTGTTGGTGATCGATTCGAGGCCCAGCCACGGCACCAGCGCGTTGACGCCCGCCAGCACGCCTTCGGGGGCGCCGCGAACATTGGTGAAGAAGTCGAGGAAGCGCAGACCATAGACATATTGGTTGCTGCCCAGCTCGGGCACGCCGACCTGGAAATAGGTGTAGGGCGCGTCGAGGTTCGACCGGTTCTCCAGCGCCACCGAATAGGTCGCCTGGTCGCCCGCCAGGATCACCCGCGGGCCGCCGACGCCGATCGTCACCTCGGGCTCGATCCCGCGCTCGATCAGGAAGCGATAGGGCTCGCTCGACTGGGCGCCGTCGGGGTTGATGACCTTGATGTCGTAAAGGCCGTGCGGCGCGTCGGTGAAATCGAAGGTCGCGATGATCGTCGACGCGTCGACGACCTTCCACGCGACGGGTTCATATTCGGCGATATTGGGACGCGACACCTTGACGATGGCGTCGGGGTGGAACTGCGCGCCCTTGATCGTCGTCGTCACATAGCGCGAATCGCCGCCGCGATCGGTCTGGATGTCGGTGATGACCAGCGGCAGCAGGTCGGCGACCAGCGTCACCTGCGATCCGTCGGCAGGGCCGCTGTAGCCGCGCACCAGCACATAATAGACGCCGGGTTCGGTGCCGGGGACGATCGCCGTCAGTTCCTGCGCCAGCGGGCCGGTATAGGTCGCGTCGAACGCGGCCGAGGTCGGCACCTCGTCGTGGCGCACGAACACCTCGTTGATGCTGCGCTCGTCGTCGGAGCCGACGCGCAGCCGCAGCGTCTTGTCGGCGGGAACCTCGATCCGGTAAAGCCGCTCCTGCCCCGGCGCCAGCGCGACGGTCAGCGGAATGCCGAGCGTCAGCGTATCGACGGCGATCGACAGCGTCTCGGCCGACGCGGTGGTGTTGTTCGCCTCGCCGACATCCTCGTGAAGCTGGTTGCGCACGTCGGCGCGGACGATGATGCGATAGTCGCCCGCCGCCGCGCCGGGCAGCGTCGTCGTCAGGCTGAGCGTATAGGTGCCGTCGGGATTGAGGACGCCGCCGTAATCGGCGCGGCCGAGCAGCTTGTCGCCGACGTCCCAGGTCGCGTCGCGCGACAGATAGACGGCGTCGGTCCAGCGCCCCGCCGCGACGACGTCGCTGACATTCTTCACCGTCCAGTTGATCGTCACCTGATCGCCCGGCCGCCGGTCGCCGGGGACGACGATATCGACGACCTGGATATCGGTCGGCGGCGGCAGTTCGATCACCATCGGGACGGCGCTGACGCGCGCATTGTCCCGCTCGTCGCTCTCGAAAACCTGTCCGGTCGCGTTGTAGCGTGCGGGGTCGGACACGACGAAGACGTAATAGGCCTCGGTCCCGAGGTCAGTCGGCACCGCAAGGTCGAGCGCGACGTCATAGCTGTCGCCGGCCGCCAGCCCGCCGGTGTGGCGGACCGATCCGATATAGCGGTCGGACGTCAGGTCGAGGAACGGATCGCGCGACAGATAGATCAGGTCGTCCCACTGCGCCTGCAGCGCCGGGGTCGCCCCGCCATTGTTGGTCACGCGATATTCGAGGCGGAAGGTCTGCCCGCGCACCGCGCGTTCGGGCGCGGTGAGCGCCGTCACCTGAAGGTTGGGCGGCGTATAGGGGGTCAGCGTCACCGCCTTCGCCGTGCTGTTGTTGCCTTCGCCCTGGAACTCGCGGACCTTGCCCGCCAGCGATCCGCGCACGCCGTTGAGGCGCGGCGACAGGGTGCTGTTCGCATAGCCCGAATCGGCGAGCTCCGAATCGGTCATCGCGATGACGTGCATCGCCCCGTTCAGCTCGAAGGGCAGCGTCACCGTCACGGTGGCGTAATAGGATTCGCCGGCCTCCAGCACGCCGACATGCTTGTTCTCGGCGCGGACGATCACGCCCGGCGCACTCTCGCGCGACATCAGCCAGTCGCCTTCGTCGAGCGAGGCGTCGAGCGACAGATAGACGCGGTCGGTCCAGCTGTCCTCGCGCGTCGCGCGGTTGCCGACATTCTCGACCTTGAAGCTGATGGTGATCGTGCTGCCCGCGGCGATGGTGTCGGGCAGCGTCAGTTCGGTGACGCGCAGGTCGGGCTCGCGATAGACGACCGGGAAGGCGGCCTGCCCGACGTTGCCCTGCGGCAGTTCGAAGGCATATTTGGCGAAGCGGTCGAGCAGGGCGCTGTTGCCGCCGTCGCGGACGATGTCGGTGGGCACCGGCGTGTTGCCAGCCGAGTTCGCGACGACATAAACGTAATATTCGCCCTCGACCCCCGCCGGCAGGGAATATTCGGCGGTGCGGCTATAACTGTCCCCGGCGCCCAGCGGGCCGTTGGTGACGTTGACCGTCGCGACCTTCTGCGCGCGGCGGGTGTCGAACACGGGGTCCTTCGATATCCAGATTTCGTCGGTCCAATATTGGGTGCCGCTCCACACCGCGCCGCCGCGGTTCTCGACCGTATAGGTGACGCTGGTCTTCTCGCCCGAATAGGCCGGGGCCGTCGGCGCCGCCGGCACGACCTGGACGACGCGCAGGTCGGCGGGCGCGTTGGTGACGCTGGTCGCGGCAAAGCCGTTGTTGTCGAGATTGTTCGGATCGCCCGCCAGCTGCGACACGACGATCACGTACATCCCCGCCGCCGCGGGGTTCAGCGTGAAGGTCTGGCTGTTGGTATAGGACTGGCCGGGGTCGAGCGGCTTCAGATTGTCGAAGCTGCCGAGGTCGAAGCGCCGCGTCGCGTTTTCGAGCAGCGGCGCATCGGCCAGATAGACGCGATCGATCCACTTGGCCGCAGCCGCGTTGCCGTTGGAACGGACCGTCCAGCTGACGTTGAACTGCCCCCCGCCGACGCCGACCGGATCGGCCGTGACCGCATCGACGGCGATCGCGCGGGTGAAGGTCTGCGGCGGGACGCCGACGATGTCGATCGCACGCGCGCGATAGTTGCTGCTGTTGATCTCGTTCGGGTCGTCGGGATTGACGTTGGGCGCGAGCGAATCCTCGAGCAGCGTCGCATAGGGGTCGACCCACGGCATGATGTAATAGGTGCCCGACACCAGCCCCTCGGGCAGCGTCAGCGTCAGTTCGCGGTCGTATCCCGCATCCTTGACCAGGATGCCGCCGTCATAGGTCAGCGTCGTCAGCAGGATGTCGCCCTGCCCCGGATGCGGCCGGTTCTTGTCGCGGGTCAGCCAGATCTGCTCGGTCCAGCGGCCGAGGTCGGTGTCGCCGGCGCCGCGGTTGGTGACGCTGTAGCGCACCGTGACGCTGTTGCCCTCGAACGCCTGCGCCGGGGCGACGACGCTGTCGACCACCAGATCGGCGAAGGGGATCGGGTCGACGAATATCTCGTGCGCGACGATATTGCTCTGCGCCGTGTCGTTCGGCCATTCGTCGATGGCGTTGCCGCTGTCGGTGGCGACGAGGATATAGACGGTGCCGCGGAAGCGCTTGGGGATGGTGAAAGTCCCCGAGGCTGACAGATATTCCTCGAGCGAGCCGAGCGCCGACGGGTTCTGCAGGCTCGACACCAATATGTCGTCGTTGGAAATCTTGTCGTCGAGCGACAGCCACACCTGATCGGTCCACAGCCCGTTGGCGGCGACCAGCCCCTGGTTGACGACCTTGAACTCGATCGACGCGGTCGCGCCGGCGGTGATGCGGTCGGGGGCGATGACCTCGCTGACGCGCAGGTCGGGTCGCGGCAGCGCCGACACCAGGATCGCGGTGCTGCTGACCCGCCGGTTGTTGTCCTCGTTCAGATGCTCGTAGACGCTGTTCCCCGCGTCGGTGACGACGATCAGCTCATATTGATCGCTCGTCTTCGACGGCAGCCGCATTTCCTCCTTGCGGCTATAGGTCTTTCCGGCCTCCAGCGGCCCGGTGTAGCTGTAGGTGCCGATCAGCGTGCCGGCGCCCGTGTCGCCGACCTTGCGCAGATAGACGCGGTCGGTCCACGTCCCGGTCGCATTGGCGGTGCCGGCGTTGCGGACGGTCCATTCGACGTCGATGACCTGCCCCTCGACACCCGTCGCGGGGAAGGAGATGCTGTCGACGACCAGGTCGGGCGGCGGCGCGAGCGCAATCGCCATCGCGTCCGACGCGCGGCTGTTGTTGGTCGTGAACACGAACTCATAGGGGCCGCTGCGCGGGTCGCTCGACCCCGGCGTCTCGACGACGATGCGATAGGCGCCCGACAGCCCGTCGGGCAGGCGGAAGCTGGCCGTACGGTCATAGCTGGCGCCCGGCGCCAGATAGCCGAGGTGGTTGACGCTGCCCAGCCGCACCCGGCCAGTGCCGTCGGTCCGTTCCAGATAGACCTGATCGAACCACTCGCCGCTGTTGGTCAGCCCGATGCCCTGATTGGTGACGCGCCAGGTGACGTCGATCGTCTGTCCCGACACCGCGCCGGCGGGAACCGCGACCGACGCGACGACCAGGTCCGCCCACGGAATCGGCGACACGTCGAAATTCCCCGCCAGCACGCCGCGGTTCGCCTCCGCGCCATTCTCGAACACCTCGCCCTTCGCGTCCGACTGCACGAACAGCGTGTAGCGGCCGTGGAATCCGGCCGGCAGGATCAGATCGAGCCCCGCGCGATAGGTTTCTCCGACGTTCAGCGCGCCGCTGTGGACATATTCGCCGAGCACGATGTCGTCATTGTTGCCGAGCACGCCGTCGCGCGACACGATCACCCGGTCGGTCCAGCCGTGGGTGAAACCGGCGCCGGTGCCGACGTTGGTGACGGTCCACTCGACGCGGACGCGCGCGGGATCGTCGATCGTCTGCGCGGGCGCCGTGACGTCGCTGACCTCGAGGTCGGCATATTCGGACAGCCCGACGTTGAGCGCGATCGACCCGATGTTGTTCGCTTCGCCCGCCGCCGTTTCGGCGACGACCCCGCCGCTGTCCGACTGGACGATCAGGCGCCAGGGACCGCTGGCGTCGATCGGCAGCGTGACCTTGAGCACCCCGTCATAGATCGCGCCCGCCGCGAGCTGCGCCTGTGCGATCAGCTCGCCCAGCTTGATGTCGCCCGCGCCGACCGCATCGTCGCGCGACAGCCAGACGGTATCGGTCCAGCCGCCCAGCGTCGAACCGGTGCCGTCGTTGCGGATCTGCCAGCGCACCTCGATTTCGGAGAAGGATTCGGCGTTGCCGCCTTCCGGCCCCTGGATCAGCACCGGCACCAGGTCCGGATGGGTCAGCATCAGCGCGCCCGACATGCCGTCGTTGTCGCCGTCGCGCCCGCCTTCATAGACCTGGCCCTGCGCGTCGGCGCGCACGAAGATGCGCCATTCGCCGTCGGTATAGCCGGTCGGAATGGTGACGAGCTGCTTGACCTCATAGGTTTCGCCGGGCGCAAGATCGAAATTGCGCGGCACCGACACAAGCTGCTGCGCGCCCGAAATCGTCGTGTCGTCGTCGATATAGATACGGTCGACCCACGGCGCGGTCGCCGCGCTCTCGCCCGTGTTGCGGATGACATAGGTGACGAGGACGGTCTCGCCGGGCACCGCGCCCGGCGGCACCGAAACGCTGTCGACGACCAGATTGGGCGCCGCCGTCGCGGCGAAGCGCACCACCGGCGACACGGCGCTGTTGTCGCCTTCCAGGAAATTCTCGAACACCGTTTGCCCGGCATCGGTCACCAGAATCAGGCGATAGTCGCCGACGCGGCCGTCGGTCACCCGCACCTCGACGCTGGCGGTGTAGCTGTCGCCGACCGCGAGCCCCGATCCGCGCACCACCTCGGCCAGCACCAGATCGTTCGCGTCGACGACGCCGTCGGCCGACAGGATCAGCCGGTCGATATGCCCGCCCGCGGCGGGGGCGTCGCCGGTGTTGCGGACGCGCCACGACACGGTGAAGGGATCGCCGCCGAACACGGTGCCGGCGGGCCCCGACACCGCGTCCGCCACCAGGTTCGGCGCGGTCGCGCTGATCTGGATTTCCACCGGCGCGCTGGCGTTGTCGGCGCGCGTATCGGGCTCCACCACGGCCTGTCCCGCGTCGGTGACGACGAACAGGCGATAGAGGCCGCCGATGTCGGAGGGCAGCGCGATGTCGAGCGACGCCGTATAGCTGCCGCCTTCGGCGAGCGGATCGGTGCGGCGATATTCGCCGATGACGATGTCGTCGCCGTTGCCGAGCACCGCGTCGGCGCTCAGGATCACCCGGTCGACCCAGCCGCCCTCGGCCGACGCCGGCGCGCCGGCATTGTCGACCCGCCAGCTCACCGTCATCGTCCCGCCGCCGATCGCGGTCGGCGGCGCGCCGACGTCGCCGACGCGCAGGTCGGCATAGACGCGCGCCGCGACGGGCGTCGTCAGCTGCGCGCTGTTGTTGCCTTCGGCGTTGCGGCCGTCGGCGACCTCGCGCACCGCATTGCCGCCGCCCCCGGCATTCTGGTCGGCATACAGGGTGACGCGGATCGACCCGACCGAGCGCGCGCCGTCGGGCAGCTTGAAGGTGAAGCTGCGCGCCCGCTCCGCCCCGGCGGCGAGCAGCATGTCGCTCGCGACCGCGGTATCGAGCAAAGTCTCGCCGGTGGTGATGTTCTGCACCAGCACCCGGTTGTTCCAGCCCGCCAGCGTCGCGGCATTGCCGATATTGGCCTCGGTCCAGCTCAGCGTGATGCTGTCGCCCGCCTGCGGGGCGGTGGCGTCGATCGCCATGTCGCGGATCACCAGATCGGGGGCCGAGGTGATCGTCAGCGCCGCCGCGTTGTTCGTCTCGCCGGTTCCGGCATCGTTCGCCTCCGCGACCTGATCGAGGATGTCGGTGGTGACGGTGAAGCTGAACTGGCCGTGCCCGATCAGCCCCTCGGGCCAGACGATGCTGTAGCTGCCGCTGCGCGACGCGCCCGCGTCGATCGGGGCCGCCGCGACGGTGGCGAGCAGCACCTGCTGCCCGCTCGACGCGTTGCGCACGACGATGCGCTCCGAAAAGGCGCCCGCGGTCGGCCGGTTGCCGCTGTTGGTGGTCGTCCAGTTGATCGTGACGGTATCGCCGGGTTTCCAGCCGCTCACCGGTTCCACCGCGACCTGGCCGACGCTCAGGTCGATGAAGGGCGCGAGGATCGACTGGAATTCGACCGACGCCTCATTGTTGGTCTCGGCCGATCCCGAGGCATTCTCCTCCGCCACCGCGTTCGCGATATCGGTCGTCACGATCGCGACGATCCGGCCGACGCCGGCGTTGCCGGTCGGCAGGCTCACCGTCGTCTGGCGCTGGCGCGACGCGCCCGGCGCCAGGTCGCCGCCGTTGTCGGCTATCACGAAATTGCCGATGATCTGCCCGGTGTCGAGGTTGCGCAGGATCAGCCGGTCCGACCATGTCCCGGTCGCAGGCAGCGTGCCGTCGTTGCGCGTCTGCCACGCGACGGTGATCGTGCCGCCCGACTGGATCGCCCCCTCGCCGCTGACCGTGACGCCCTGCGGGATCAGGTCGGGGGCGGGACGCACCTCCAGCCCCGGAATCGGGATCGGCGCGGTTTCGGGGTTCTCGAAGACGTTGAAGCCATAGGTATAGACCGAACCGACGTCGCCGATATAGCCTTCGAGCAGCAGCGTGTAGGTGCCCGTGTCGGGCAGGACGTAGCTGTCGACGTCGTTGAAATAGCCGCTGAACAACTGCCGCCCGTTGGGCGCGATCAGCCGCCAATAGGCGCTGCCGCCCGACAGGGCCTGACGGTCGAAATAATAGCGTTCGCCGGCTTCGCCCTCGAAGCGGAACGCCTCGGTCTCCGATCCGGGGCTCAGCGTCCCCGTCACCGGCAGGCCGGGGGTGATCGGGGTCGCGGCGGCGAGATCGAGGACGCGCAGCGCATAGTCGCGCGCGGTCGTGCTGTTGTTGCGCACCCGCAGTTCATAGTCGCCCGCCGGGACGACCAGCACCGGGTTGGCGGCGCCGACCGACGCGCCGTCGGAGCTCTGGAAGCCCTTGCTCGCCACCTCACCGCGCGGCCCGGTCAGCGTCCAGACGAGGCTGCCGTCGCTGGTCAGCGGATCGACGAGCAGCAATGCGCCTTCCGCCAGCGTGAAGCGATAGACATCCTCCTGCTGCGGCTGCGCGACCGTGCCCGAATGGGTTGCGCCGAGCGTCAGCGGCGCGACCTTGTCGACCAGCTTCGACACCTTGAACTGGACCGGCGCCGACGCGCCCGCGACGGTGACATGCCCCTCGACCACCAGCGTATAGGTGCCGGAACGCGTCAGCACGACCGGTCCCATGTCGCTGCTCGCGCCGGTGTTGTTGTAGACGA
Organism: Sphingopyxis sp. 550B; assembly: GCF_057401805.1. Lineage (NCBI taxonomy): Bacteria > Pseudomonadati > Pseudomonadota > Alphaproteobacteria > Sphingomonadales > Sphingopyxidaceae > Sphingopyxis > Sphingopyxis sp. 550B. The sequence goes on from NZ_CM171610.1 coordinate 3,727,475, forward strand.
TCTGGCGGCCCTGCGGGTCGATCAGCCGCCAGCGCCCCGTCGGCCCCGACGACAGATAGTCGAAGAACAGCTTGTCGCCGGCCTCGCCGACGAAATTATACAGGCCGGTGCTGTTGGCAGGTTCGAGCAGGCCGTCGATGACGGTATCGAGCGCGATCGCGGACGCCGACGCGAGGTCGAGCAGGCGGAAGGCATAATCGCCGGTGACGTCGTTGTTCGCCCACACCGTCAGCACATAGTCGCCCGCCGCGGCCAGGAAGGGCGTGGCGTCGGTGCGCGATTGCGAATCGCTGTTGGCGAACGTCCGGTCCTGGATCGTCGTGCCCTGCGGCCCGGTCAGGCTCCAGCGGAAATTGCCGTTGCCCGTCAGGCTGTCGAACAGCAGCAGCGCATCCTGCGCCAGCGAGAAGCTGTAGCGCATCCGGTCGCCGGGCAGCGGCACCGTCCCCTGCGTCGTCGCACCGACGGTCAGCGCCGCGTCGCGGTCGGTCATCGACACCAGGCGGAACGCCGTCGTCTGCGGTTCCGCATTGGCGATGCGCCCCTCGACCATCAGCGTGTAGCGGCCGGTCTCGGTCAGCTCGACCTGCGAATCCGACCCGATCGAGCGCGGGGTGAACACCGTGTTTCCGCGCGGGTCGATCAGCCGCCAATAGGGCAGCGTCGCGCCGCTCATATAGTCGAAGAACAGGCGCTCGCCCGCGGCTGCGTCGAAATGGAACAACTGGGTCATGTTGCCCGGATTCAGCGTCACCGACTGCTGCTCGCCCGGGGTCAGCGCCGCCGCCTGCGCCAGGTCGAGCAGGCGGAAGGCATAGCTGCCCGTCGCCGTCCCGGCCGAGATCGCCAGGCTGTAGGTCCCCGGCTGGAGCAGCATGACCGGATTGTCGCTGAAGTTCAGCGAATCCGATGCGGTGAACTGGCGCGCCGCCGGGGTCTGGCTCGGCCCACTGATCTGCCAGCGGAAATTGCCGTTGTTGGTCAGCGGATCGAACACCACCGCGGTCGGCTGCGTGATCGTGAAGCTGTAGCGCTCGACCGCGCCGGTGCGCGCGATCGAACCGGTCACCGCCTCGCCGAACGGCACGGCGGGCATCGCCGTCGCCGCGGGAGTCATGGCGACGGCGATATTGTCGACGTCCTGATCGCCGGTCGAGGTGCCCTGCGAGGCGCTGAGCGCGACGCGCCCCGCCTCCAGCTCCATGCCGGGAATGAAATAGTCGGTGACGACCTCGATCGCGGTGCCGCCCTCGGCGGTCAGCCGGACGGTCAGCAGCGTGCCGCCGGCGGTGCGCGTCATCAGGATGCGCGCGTGCGTCCAGTCGCCGCTGGCCAGCGTCAGGCCGGGGCTGGCGATGTCGGTCAGCTTCACCCCGTTGTAATGGATCGACACATGGTTGGCGTTGACCTCGCCGTTGTTGGCGAAGCTGTCGAAGCCGATCCCCAGCGCCCCCGCGACATTGGGCTCGAGACCGCTCGACCCGCTGCGCGGGATCGTCGGCCCCGGGCCGCCGGCGCCATAGAGCGCGACGGGCAGCCAGGCGAAGGCGATGCCGTCGGGGTCGGTCGCCTGCCCCGCGCGCCGCTCGATGCGGAAATCGAAGCCGACATCGACGACGTCCTGCCGTCCGCTGCCGGTCGCGGAGAAGAAGACGCTGTTGTGCGGATTGTTGTTCAGCGCGTCGGTCAGCCGCAGAAAATCATTCTCGCCGTCGCGCAGCACCTGCGCGGCCGCCCCCTGGTGATTGACCAGCACATAGGGCAGCCCGTCGGCGTCGAAATCCTGTCCGGTCGCCCCGTTGGCGGGCGGCTGCGCCGCGACGTCGAGCAGGAAGCTGTAGCTGAAATTGCTGCCTTCGGCGGCATAGCCTTCGACCAGCAGGGTATAGGTGCCCGCCATCGCCGCGGTCATCAGCCCGCTGTCCTGCATGGAGGTCGGGCCGAACACGACCTGCCCCAGCGGATCGATCAGCCGCAGGCGATGATTGTAGTTGGGGCTGTTCAGCACATCGATGCCGAACCGCATCCCTTCCGTCGCCTCGAAACGATAGGCCGCCGTCTCGCGGCCCTGCGGCCCCAGATTGCCGGTCGTCCCCTGATTGGCGGTCAGCAGCTCCGCCGCCGCGAGGTCGAGCAGGCGGAAGGCATAGGCGCCGGTGAACTGGCGATTGCCGTCGATGGTCAGCGTGTAGGTGCCGGCCGCAAGGTCGAGAACCGGGTTGCCGGTGAAATTCAGCCCGTCGCTCTGGTCGAAGCGGCGCGCCGACACGATCTGTCCGTCCGGCCCCGTCAGCGACCAGTTGAGCTCGCCCTGATAGAGCAGCGAGTCGAAGACGAGCCGCGTCCGTTCGGTCAGCGTGAAACTGTAGACGTCGCGCTCGCCGGGCTGCGAGATGGTGGAGGAAATCTGCGCGCCGATGGTCAGCGGCGCGGTCTGCACCGCCATCGGATAGATGATGAAATCATAGGCCGCGGCCAGCCCCTGATCGATGCGCCCCTCGATCAGCAGCGTATAGGTCCCGCTGAGCGCCAGAAGCTGCCCGTCGATGTCGGCCATCGACTGCTGGTTGAAGACGATGTTGCCGTTCGGGTCGATCAGCCGCCAGCGCACGTCGCTCTTGACGCTCAGCACGTCGAAGAAGAAGGATTCGCCCGCATTGGCGGAAAAACGATGGATGGCGGTCGCGTTCGACGGGGTCAGCGACGCCGTCACGCGGCTGCCCATCGCCAGCGGCGCCGCATTGGCGAGGTCGAGCAGGCGGAAATTATAGTCGGCGACCGCATCGTCGATGCCGTCTATCGTCAGTTCATAGCGTCCCGCCGCGAGCGCCAGCACCGGATTGCCGGTGAAGGTGAAGGAATCCGACTGGTCGAAGCGGCGGCCGTCGACGATGATGTCGCCATCGGGACCGGTCAGGCTCCAGCGCAGCCGGCTGTTGTTGGTCAGGCTGTCGAACAGCGCCAGCGTCGTCTGGGTCAGCGTGAAGCTGTAGCGGTTCTCGGCGCCCGGCGTCGCGATGCGCCCCGTCACGCCATTGGGGTTGGTGCTGCGCAGCAGCGCACCCGCGGGCAGGCTGGTCGAATCGAAATCGAGCGCGATCTTCAGGTCCGGCGTCCCGGCGGGGGGCGCCGATGCCATGTCGGCGGCGATCTCCGCCGCGCTGCGCGCGACGCCCCACAGGCGGAAGCTGTCGACCGCCCCTTCGATCGGGGCATAGATGGTCTCATCGTCATAATGGCCGATGTAGAAGGGGTCGGCGACGTCGACATTGTCGTTCAGGCGGATCTGCCGCGACGCGACTTCCTGGCCATTGACATAGAGTTTGAGCGTCCGGTTGTCGCGATCGACGACCATCGCCATGTGGACCCACTCGCCGGTCGGCACCACGCCGCTCGCGCTGGTGACGTCCTCGCGTCCGGAGGCATCGCGCACCGTCGCCCAGATCTGGCCGCTGCTGTTGACCGCCAGGCGATAGGGCGCGGTGTCGCCCAGCCCCTTCGACACCACGGGCATCCAGCTGCTGGTGAAGCGGTCGAGGAAGAACCAGCCCTCGATCGTTAAATTGCGGGTCAGGTCGACATCGGGCCCGTCGGGCAGTTCGACATAATCGACCCCGCGCAGCTTCAGCGCGTTGCCGTCGACCCCGGCAACGACCGTCGGCGCATCCGGGTTCGGCCCTTCGAGCGTGATCGGGACCGGCGCGGTCTGCGCCATGTTATACACCGCCACGCGATAATCGACCGGCCAGTTCACGACCGCCGCGCGCATCTCCATCACCAGCGTATAGGTGCCGCCATAGGCGAGCACGCCGGTGTCGATGTCGCCGACCTGCACCGGACCGGAAATCTGCCGTCCGAAGGGATCGAACAGGCGGAAACTGGCGCGGCCCAGCGATCCGCCGAACTGCTGCAGGTCGATGAACAGCCGGTCCCCGGCCGCCGCGTCGATCCGCCACACGGCATTGTCGCGCGACCCGCTGGACCGCCCCGTCGCGACGCTACCCTGCGGCAGGACGGGCGCGGCTGCGACGTCGATCAGGCGAAAGGCATAAGCGCCGGTGGCCGCGCCGGTGCCGTCGACGGTCACGGTATAGGTCCCCGGCCCGACCTCGATCAGCGGATTGCCGCTGCCATATTCGTGGCTTTCGCCGTTGCGCATGTTGCGCGCTGCCGAAACGCCGCCCGGTCCGGTGATGGTGACGGTCATCTGGCTGTTGTCGTGCAGCGCGTCGAACAGCAGCATCTTCGGTTCGGCGACGGTGAAGCTGTAGGTGCGCGTATCGCCCGGCGTCGTCAGCCGCCCCTCGATCACCCCGTCCAGTCCCGCCAGGTCGCGCAGGACGGGAACATCCGCTCCCGACACCTGGTTGCGGACCGTGCCGCCTGCGATCGCATCGAAATCCATCCGCAGCACGAGCCCGCCGGTGTCCGATGGCACCCCGTCCATCCCGGCGAGAATTTCCTCCGCCGACCGTCCATGGTCCCAGATGCGCAATTCGTCGATCGCGCCTTCCAGCTTCTGATAGCTGTCGTTCTGTTCGGGGCCGGTGCCGATGTAGAGCGGCGAGGCGGCGCTGCCGTTATGCGGCGCGGTGGGGACATTGGTGCGCGACGCGACCAGCACGCCGTTCAGATAGATGCGCATCTGCCCCGTGCTGCGCTCGATCACCGCGGCGACGTGCGTCCACTGGCCCTGCGGCACCGATCCGCTGGCCGTCTCCAGCGTGTCGTTGGCCGTCCCGCGATAGCTCGACAGGTGGACATAGCCGCTGCTGTTGTACCACAGCGTATAGCCGCGCCCGTCGGTCCCTTCGCCCTTGTAGATCAGCGGCGTCCAGCTGTCGGTCATCCGATCGGGATTCAGCCAGAACTCGATCGTCAGATCCTCGCGCAGGTCGAGCGCGGGATCGTCGACCAGTATCTGCTCGTGCGTCGTCATCGACAGCGCATTGCCGATCTTGCCGGGGCGCAGCAGCGACGGCTGCTCGACATTGCCGTCGAGCGCGATCGCCGTCGCGGCGGTCGTCGCCCGGTGCAGCGCAAAGCGATAATCGCGCGCCGTCGCGTCCCACACCCGCCCCTCGATCATCACGACATAGGTGCCCGCCTGATCGGCGGTGAACTCATAATCCGCGACACCGGCCGGGGTGCGCGTCTGCGTTCCGTCGGGCCGGATGATCCGCAGCGTCGCATTGCCGATGCCCAGAAGGTTCTGGAAATAATATCGCTCGCCCGCCGCCGCGTCGAAGCGGTACATGTCGGTCTCGCTCGACGGCTCCAGCCGCCCGCTGACGCTCTGCCCGAACGCCACCGGCGCTGCGTCCGCAAGATCGAGCAGGCGGAAGCTGGCGGGCGCAGTGCGATAGCCGTCCGCCTGCACGGCGATCTCATAGCTGCCGGGCGCCAGCGTCAGCACCCGCTCGCCCGACGCTTCGGAGGAATCGCTGTAATAGAAATCGGCGGAACTGACCGTCCCGGTCGCGCCGCGCAGCGCCCAGCGGATCGTCGAATCATTGGTCAGCGAATCGAAATAGACGCGCGTCGTCTCGGTCAGCGTGAAGGTGAAGCGGTTGACCTCGGTCGGCCGCGCGATCGCGGTGCTGACCGTCTCGCCCAGCGTGATCGCCCGCGGCGCGGGATCGACCGGCCGGATCAGCGCAAAGCTGTAGGCGCTGCTTTCCGCCGTGTTGGTGGCGCGCCCTTCGACCAGCAGATAATGGCGCCCGGTGACCGCCGCCACCAGCGTCCGGTCGGCGAAGGTCAACGCCCCCGTCACCTCGTTGCCGAAGGAATCGACCAGGCGGATCGTGCTCGATGCCGGCACCGTCTGCGCGTCGAAGACGATCGTCTCGCCTGCGGAAAGGTCGAGCGCATAGACGTCGGTTTCGCTCGACGGCGCCAGCGCACCCGCGATCGTCGCGCCATCGGCGGCAAGCAGCGTCGCCGTCGCGGCAAGGTCGAGCAGGCGGAAGGCATAGGGGCCGACCGCCGCGCCGGTGCCGTCGATCAGCAGCTCATATTCCCCGGCCGCGAGCATCAGCGGCGGGCGCGTGCCCTGAAAGGCACCGTCGGCATCGCGCAGCGACGCCGAATAATCGATCCCGGGTCCTTTCAGGCGCCACGTCAGCGTCGTGCTGCCGGTGAAGCTGTCGAAGGCCAGTAGCCGCTCCGACGAAAGCTGGAAGCGATAGCGCTGGACGTCGCCCGCCGCCGCCAGAACGCCGTCGATCCGCGCGCCGAGCGTCAGGTCGAGCGGCGCGGGATCGCGCGGGCGGTTGAGGACAAAGGAATAATCGTCGTCGGCGGCGGTGTTCGCCACCCGCCCCTCGATCAACAGGACATAGGTGCCGTCGACCGGCAGCGCCAGTTCGCGGTCCGCGAAGCCCACGGGCCCGACGACCAGCCGGCCGAACGGATCGATCAGGCGGAAGCTGCCGCTGCTGAGTGCCGTCTGGGTATCGAGGTAGAGCGTCTCGCCGGCGACGCCGGTGAAGCTGTACATGTCGGTCGCGCGCGCGGGCAGCAGCCGGCTCTCGACCAGCGCGCCGCCGGGCGTGATCGGCGTCGCCGCCGCCAGGTCGAGCAGCCGCATCGAATAGGCGCCGGCCGTGCCCGACACCCGCAACTGATAGGTTCCGCCCACGGGAAGGTCGATCACCGCGCTGCCGCTGATGCTCGTGCCGTCGCTGGCGCTGAAGCTGCGACTGCTCACCTCGACGCCGTTCGGCCCCAGCAGCGTCCATGTCTTGCCGCTGTCGTTGGTCAGCGAATCGAAAGTGAGCCGCGTCGGACCGGCGACGGTGAAGCGATGGAGTCCCGGCTCGCCGCCGGCGACCAGCGTGCCCGACAGCGTGTCGCCGGGCTGGAACAGCGCGCCGCCCGATATGTCGGGCAGCGCGACATGCTCGGTCAGGTTGACGCGGAAACCATAGCCGATCGGCGCGGCTCCGACCCGCTGCTCGATCGCAAGCGTATAGGTGCCGGTGACGCGCAGATCGACGGTCGAGGTGCCATGGAGGTAATTCGCGTTCGTCACCTGCCGTCCGAACGGGTCGAACAGCCGCCAGCCGATGCTGTAGTCGCTCGATGTCGCATCGATCAGCCGTTCGAGCGTCACCTTGTCGCCCGCCGCGGCGTCGAAGCGATAGACGTTGCTCGTCCCGCCGGTCGCGAAGCTGCCGGTGACGTCGGCGTCGAACGCGACCGCCTGGGCGTTCGCGGTGTCGATCAGGCGAAAGGCGTAATCGACCGCCTCGCCGACGCTGCCGTCGACGATCAGGCTATAGGTGCCGGCGGGCAGGTCGAGCAGCGACGACAGGCCCGACGACAGGTCGAGCGAATCCGAATAGGCGAAGGCGCGCTGGTTCACTTCGGCGCCGCGCGGTCCGGTCAGCGTCCAGTGGAGGTCCCAGCGGCTGCTCAGCGAATCGAACAGCAGCCGCGCCGGCTGCGTCAGGGTGAAGGTCAGCGTGTGCCGCTCGCCGGGCTCGCGCCGCCCGGTGACGAGGGAATCGACGGCGATCGCGCGCGTCGGATCAGCGACCTTGACCATGCGCGCGGAAAAGGCGGCGGCACCGCCGTTGCCCACAACGCCTTCGACCGCGATCAGATAGGTGCCGTCCATCGGCAGATTGGCGAGGTTGAGGTCGGCCAGCGCCGCCGGCGCGACGAGTTGAGTCCCGTCCGGACGGTAGACGCGCACGGTCAGCGAAGCGCCGCTCTGGCTCGCGACGTCGAAATACCAATGCTCGCCCTTCGCCGCGGCGAAGCTGTAGAGCCGCGTTTCCGTCGCCGGCGCGCCGCCGGTCGCGGGCAAGCCGGAGGGCGAGGAATCGGCCGCGGTCCATCCGTCGGCCTCGTCGAACCGCCAATAGCCGACGAGCCCGCTCTCGCCGCCCGACAGCGGCGCCTGCGCCGCGGCGGCGATCTGGGCCGCCGAACGCGCCACGTCCCAGACGCGCACCTCGTCGATCGCCCCGTTCCACGGATAATAGGCCTGCGGGCCGCCGCCGATCACCAGCGGCGCGCCGCTATGGCGGATCGCCTCGGCGAAATCGCGCTCGGCGACCTGCAACCCATCGACATACAGTCGCATGACCGCGCCGTCATAGGTGGCGGCGACATGCACCCACCGCTCGCTCTCGATCGGCGCCTCGATATAGGCGTCGTACCAGTCGTTGAGATAGAAGCGGACCGTGTCGCCGATCCGCAGCAGGCCATAGCCGTCGTCCCACGACGTGCTCGACCCCTTGAACAGGATCGTCTGATAGGGGTCGCCGCCGAAGATGATGATGCCGCCGTCGCCGTCGTCGACGGCCTCCGCGCTGCGCACCCACGCCTCCAGCGTCAGCGTCGCCGGGCGCAGCGCATCCGAATCGGCGACGATCAGGTCCTTCTGCCGATTGACGTCCCAGCCGTGGTTGACGGTCCCGGGCAGCCCCGAATAGTCGAGCGGCGCGCCCTCGCCGCGCCCGATCGCGTCGCTCACCCCGCCGTCGCCGACCGCGCCCCCGAAGCCGGGCAGCGCCGTCACGTCCTGCGCCGCGCCCGCGGCGAGCACGCGGAAGGCGAAGTCGCCCCGCGCGTCGCTCCCGCCGCCGCCCACCGTCAGCCGGTAACGCCCCGCGGGCAGCGCCAGCAGGGGCTGGCCCGAACTGCCTTCCGAATTGGAGAAATAGCGCCCGTCGACCACCGTGCCGCGCGGGCCGGCCAGGCTCCATTGAAAGCCGCGGTCGTCGCGCAGCGCGTCGAACAGCAGCCGCGTCTCACCCGCCAGATCGAAGATATAGGTGATCGTGTCGCCCGCGCCCTCGATCCGCCCGCGCACCAGTTCGCCCGGCGTCAGCGCGGCTTCGGTCGCGGTCACGCGCGACAGGATGAAGCCATAGTCGAACGCGGCGCTGTTGCTGTCCACTCCCTCGATCGCGAGCGTGTAGGTGCCGGTGCGGTCGAGCGCGAACACGCCCGAATCGTTATAATAGTCCGGGCCGCGCACATATTCGCCGTCGGGACCGATCAGCCGCCAGCTCACCGTGCCGCCGGTCAGCGTCTGCCGGTCGAAGAAATAGCGTTCGCCGGCGACCGCGTCGAAGGCATAGAGGTCGGTGGCGCGCCCCTCGTTCTGCGCCGAAACCAGCGCGCCGGCCTGAATAGGCGCCGCATTGGCGATGTCGAGCAGGCGAAAGGCGAAGGCCCCCGTCGCGTCGCCGTCGCCATCGACGGTCAGCCGATAGTCGCCGGCGGCCAGGTCGAGGATGTTCGACCCGGAGATATCGATCGAATCCGACGCGCCGAAGGCACGGCCGTTGACGAGCGTGCCGTTCGGCCCGACCAGCGACCAGCGGATGTTCGACCGGTCGGTCAGCGAATCGAAATAGACCTTGCGCGCCTCGGTCAGCGTGAAGGTGAAGCTCTGCGTCGCGCCCGGCACGTCGAGCGAACCGGTGACCGGGGGCACGGCCGTCGGGGCCGACAAGGACAGAAGCGAGATCCCCTCGCCCTCCCCGTCCGCTCCGCCGAAAGTCGTCAGCGCGGCGGTGGTGCCCGGCGCGCCCGCCGATCCCGAGCCGCCGGAGCCGCCATGGGCATAAAAGCCGCTGGCCGTGTCGGCGCCGTCGACATCGAGCGCATAGCCGCCGACCCGCACCGAAAGCGCCGACATGTCGATGCCCGGCGCGATGCCGCCAATGCCGGTGCCGGCGCCGGCCCCGTCGAACGGCATCACGGTCAGGAACTTGGCGGAAGGCTCCATGCTGGCGACCAGCCCGGACGGAAGGCCAAGGCCGAGTCCGACGTCGATCGGCGCGACGTCGGCGGACAGCAGCAGGCGCGGCTCGAGCGCCTCGACCGACAGGCGGCTGGACAGGATCGACGATCGGCGCAGCGCCGCCTTGCGCTGTTCGGCGCGGATGCGCGCGGCCCCTTCCCCGAAGCTGAAGAGATTGGCGAGTGGGCGGCCAGGCGACGTTCCACGCCTAAAACCATTGAGCATTCCGATCCCCCCTCTTCCGACGCGACGGCCGCCATCGAATCCCATATTTCTATGCGCACGATGGGGGGATTTCGGATCACGCCCGCGCGATGGCGCGCGAGAAATTTCGCAGCGCTTCATTATGGATAGGGGATGCGGACCTCACGCGCCGGGCAAGGTCGGAGCGCGCGCGGCGGAATCGCGCCGCGGCGTCAGCGATACGCACCCTTCGGCCGCACGCCCGCATGCTTCGGAACGCTGCGCACCGCGATGCTCGAATGGATGCGCTCGACGCCGGGAAGGCGCGACAGGATCGTCTTGTGGATTTCCTCATAGGCCGCGGCGTCGGCGGCGGTGATCCGCAGGATGTAATCGGGATCGCCCGTCATCAGGAAACATTCCTCGATTTCCGGGTGCTGGCGGACGGCTTCCTCGAACCGGTTGAGATAGGCCTCGGTCTGCCGCTCCAGCGTGATGCGGATGATGACGATCAGCCCGTCCCGTTCGGTGGGCGCGACGATCGCCGTATAGCCGCGGATCACCCCGCTCGCTTCCAGGTTGCCGACCCGGCGCAGGCAGGCCGAAGGGGAAAGCCCGACCTCGGCCGCCAGCTCGCGATTCGGCATGCGCCCGTTCAGGCGCAGCAGCCGGACGATGTTGCGGTCGATGGCGTCCATTCAAACCCTATCGCACAAGGATGAAACTTAATTCAACCAGAACCGCGAAAACAGAATAATCACGCGTAATTCGCATCCAAAATCCAACATTATTCTGATATTCTTTTGCCGGAAGGGGATCGTCTTTGCCAGAGAATCGCGCGCCCACGGCCCGCTGCGGCCGGCTTTGGATCGACCTGTCGGCGCTGGCCCGCAACTATGCGGCCATCGCCGCGCGCGTCGCCCCCGCTACGGCTGCGGCGGTGGTGAAGGCCGATGCCTATGGCCTCGGTAGCGGTCCGGTGGCCTCGGCGCTGTGGGATGCCGGCTGTCGCCGCTTCTTCGTCGCGCATCTCGACGAGGCGCTGGCGATCCGCGACGAACTTCCGCCGCAGGCCGAACTCATCGTCCTCAACGGCCTGCCGCCGGGCGTCGAGCCGCTATGCGCGCGGCACGGGATCGTTCCCGTCCTCAATTCGCCTGGTCAGGCGGAGCGCTGGGCCGAGACCGCGCGCGCGCTCGATCGGCGGCTTCCCGCCGTCCTGCAACTCGACAGCGGCATGTCGCGGCTCGGGCTCGCCCCCGAAGACGGCGTCCGGCTCGCGCATGACGATCGCTTCCGCCAGGCGGTCGACCTGCGGCTGGTGATGAGCCACCTCGCCTCGTCGGGCACCCCCGACAGCGAGGCCAACGCGATGCAGATCGCCGCGTTCGACCGGCTGGCGGCCGCCTTTCCCGGCGTTCCCCGGTCGCTCGCCAATTCGGGCGGCGCCTTTCTGGCGGCCCCCTATCACAAGGACGTCGTGCGGGCGGGGATCGCGCTCTACGGCGGATCGCCCAGCGGCGACCCGGCCGACGCGCTCGAACCCGTCGTCCGGCTCGACGCGCGGGTCGTGCAGGTCCGCACCGTCCCCGAAGGCACCGGAGTCGGATACGACCTCACCCATCGCTGCACCCGGCCGACGCGCATCGCGACGATCGGCGTCGGCTATGCGGACGGCCTGCCGCGCACGCTCGGCAATCGCGGCGCCGCCTGGTTCGACGGCCGGCGGTTGCCGATCCTCGGGCGCGTGTCGATGGACAGCATCACGCTCGACGTCAGCGACCTGCCCGCCGGGCAGCCGGAGGAAGGCGACTGGGTCGAGATCATCGGCCCGCACCAGCCGGTCGACGTCCTCGCGCGCGATGCGGGGACCATTTCCTACGAGATACTGACGTCGCTCGGCCATCGTTACGACCGGCATTATCTTCCCTTCGCGGGGGTTATTTCAGGGAGGCCGGCATGAAGATCGCGGTTCTTGGCAGCGGGGTGATCGGCGTCACCACCGCCTGGTATCTGGCCGAAGCGGGGCACGAGGTGGTGGTGCTCGACCGCCAGGCCGGCCCGGCGCTCGAAACCAGCTTCGCCAACGCGGGCGAGGTCTCGCCCGGCTATTCCGCCCCGTGGGCCGCGCCCGGCATCCCGATGAAGGCGATCCGCTGGCTGATGATGCGGCACGCGCCGCTGATCCTGCGGCCGCAGATCGACGGCGCGATGCTGCGGTGGCTGCTGGCGATGCTGCGCAACTGCACCAGCGCGCGCTATCATGTGAACAAGGCGCGAATGGTCCGCCTCGCCGAATACAGCAAGGACTGCCTCGTCGCGCTGCGCGAGACGACCGGCATCGCCTATGACGAAGGCACCGGCGGCACCCTGCAGCTGTTCCGCACCCAGAAGCAGCTCGACGGCATGGCAAAGGACATCGCGGTGCTGCGCGCGAGCGGTGTCCCGTTCGAGGTGCTCGACCGCGACGGCTGCGTGGCGGTCGAGCCCGGGCTGGGCGCGGCGCGCGACAAGGTGGTGGGCGGGCTGCGGCTGCCCGGCGACGAAACCGGCGACTGCTTCAAATTCACCGCCGCGCTCGCCCGCATGGCGGAGGCGCGCGGCGTCACCTTCCGCTACGGGACCCGGATTCAGGCGCTGCGGCCCGATGTCGGGGTCGAAACCGACCGGGGTCTGGTGACGGCGGACGCCTATGTCGTCGCGCTCGGCAGCTTTTCGCCGCAGATGCTGCGCCCGCTGGGGCTGACCCTGCCCGTCTATCCGGTCAAGGGCTACTCGATCACCGTGCCCGTCGCCGACGCCGCGCACGCGCCGCTTTCGACGCTGATGGACGAAAGCTACAAGATCGCGATCACCCGCCTCGGCGACCGCATCCGCGTCGGCGGCATGGCGGAGATTTCGGGGTACAACAATGCCCTGCCCGAGCGGCGGCGCGAGACATTGCTCCATTCGCTGACCGACCTGTTCCCGGGCGGCGGTGCCATCGACGCCCTCACCTACTGGTCGGGCCTGCGTCCGATGACGCCCGACGGCACGCCGGTCGTCGGCCCGACCCGCTATCCCAACCTGTTCCTCAACACCGGCCACGGCACGCTGGGCTGGACGATGGCGTGCGGATCGGCGCGCGTGATCGCCGACCTGATCGGCGGCCGGCAGCCCGACATCGAAACCGCCGACCTGTCGCTCGCGCGCTACGGCCGCTCCTGACACCTGCAACAACATCGAAAGGAAACAGCATGACCATCAACCGTATCGAGTCCGGGCGGCGCATGAGCCAGGCGGTCGTCCACAACGGGACCATCTACCTGTCGGGTCAGGTCGGGGCGCCGGGCGAAAGCGTCACCGCCCAGACGCGCGCCGTGCTCGCCGCGATCGAGACGCTGCTCGCCGCCGCCGGCTCGGACAAGTCGAAGATCCTCTCGGCGACGATCTGGCTCGCCGACATGGCCGACTTCGCGGAAATGAACGCGGTGTGGGACGAATGGGTCGACGGCAAGGACGCCCCCGCGCGCGCCACCGGCGAAGCGAAGCTGGCTACGCCTGAATACAAGGTTGAGATCATCGTCGTCGCCGCGGCCTGACCGACACCAATGCCGATATCGTTTCAGCATCCATGGTCGGACCCTTCCAGGTGCGGGCGGACCTTGGACCCTGAAACAAGTCGGCCATTATCCCTTTTCGACAAATAGCAGTTCCCCGGCGAAAGCCGGGGTCCAGCTACGTGCGCCTGCCTCGCATGGACCCCGACATCGCCATGCTCCAGCGCATGAAATATAAATTCCTTGATAGGATAATTATAACTGTCTATTTTCTCCAAATAAGGAACGATAGAGATCGGGCCCCATGACCCGGATGGCTCGTTTCGCTGGAGAGAGAGACGATGGACCAACACAAGCACATCCTGCTGGTCGGTGGCGGCGGGCCGACGGGGGCGCTGGTGGTCAACGCCCTGATCGCCGAGGGGCACCGGATCGCGGTGATGAACACCGGGCGCCATCCCGTCGCCTTCGACGGTCCGGTCGAGCATCTGGCGGCCGACCCGAATTTCCTCGAATCCGTGCAGCAGGCCGTTGCCGGGCGCTATTTCGACACCGCGATCGTGCAATATGGCCGCCTCCGCCTCGTCGCGCAGGCGCTGACGGGCCATGTCGAGCATCTGGTCGGCATCACCTCGACCTTCTATCCCGGGTGGATCGACCCGCCGGCGACCGTGCGGCCGACCTCGGAAACCGGCGAAGCGCGCGACTGGTCGGTACAATATCTGGACGAAGGCCTGCCGATGCCGCCGCACGTCCCGCTCGACCCCGTCGGGAAATTCGGCGCGCGCGTGGTAGAGACCGACACGGCGCTGCAATGGGCGCACGCGCAGGGCGATCTCGCGACCACGATCCTGCGCTATCCCCGCATCTACGGGCCGCGCCAGCCCGGCGCGGTCGAATGGAGCATCATCCGCCGCCTGCTCGACGGGCGCGAGCGCATCATCGTCCCCGAAGGCGGCTTCCTGCTGCAAAGCGCGCTCTATGCCGAAAATGCGGCGCGGATCGTGCTCGCCGCCGTGCGCGACCGGCGGACATCGGCGGGGCGGGTCTTCAACTGCGCCGATGGCGAGCCGATCTCGCATCGCAAGTGGATACGGCTGATCGCCGACGCGATGGGCAGGACGGTGGAACTGGTCTCGGCGCCCGCGGCGCTCGCGCGCCCGGCGTGGCCCTATGCCCGCTGGCCGCTGACCGTCGGGCATCACGTCCTCGACATCGGCGACCTCGCCGCGCTCGGCTACACGCCCGCGCCGGTCGCCTACGGCATCCGGCGCACGGTGGACTGGTTCCTCGAAGACCCCGCGGCGCGCGGCGGCGCCGCCGAACCGCAACTGAAGGACGCGTTCCGCTACGACATGGAGGACCGGATCATCGCCGAACTCGACCGCGCCCGCGCCGCGATCGAAGCGATCGATTTCCCCGATTTCGACATGAGCCACTATTACGCGCACCCCAGCCGGCCCGCCCGGTGATCCCTGGTATCAGGCCGGGGCGAAGCGTCCGAACCGGCTTGCGTGAAAGACCAGCGGGGCGCCGTCGGCGACCGCGACGTCATGGACGCGCCCGATGATGATGTGATGGTCCCCCGCGACGGGGCGGTCGGCGACGCGGCACTCGATGCGCGCCAGCGCTCCCTCGACGACGGGAAGCGCGGGGCGCGCCGCGCGCGGGCTTTCGGGCGCGCCGCCCGACCGGGCGTGGCGCAGCGCCAGCTCGACCTGGCCGTCGTTCAGCACGTGCACCGCGAACATCCGTCCCGGCGCGAAGGCCGGAAGGTGGCGGCTCCGGTTGTCGAGGCACCAGAGGACGAGCGGTGGCTCCATCGAGACCGAGGTGAAGGAGTTGGCGGTGATCGCGACGGGCTCCGCGTCGGCGTGGCGCGCGGTGACGACGGTGACCCCGGTGGCGAACAGCCCGAAGACCTGCCGCAGCGCGCGCGCATCGAGCGCCGGCTCAGTCCGCATCCGCGGCCCCCGCCACCACGCCGCCCGCGTGGAGCGCCGCGACCTCCTCGCGGCTGAAGCCATAGGCGGCGAGCACCGCGTCGGTGTCGGCCCCCGGCACGGCGGGCGGTGTGCAGGCGCCCGCCGCGGTGCGGCTGAAGCGCGGCGCCGGGGCCGGCTGGACGAGGCCGCCGACCTCGACGAACACCCCGCGCGCGGCATTGTGCGGGTGCTGCGGGGCCTCGGTCATGCGCAGCACCGGGGCGAAGCAGACGTCGCTGTCGCCGAGCAGCCGGGTCCATTCGTCGCGCGTCCGGCTGCGGAAGATGGCGGCGAGCCGCTCGCGCTGGCCGTCCCACTGCCGCGGGTCGTTGCGGTTTCCGAACTCCGCCGGGTCGATCCCCAGCCGCTCCTGCAACAGCGCGAAGAACTGCGGCTCGAGCGAACCGATCGTGACGAACTCGCCGTCGGCGCACTCATAAACGGCATAGAAGGGCGCGCCGCCGTTCAGGATCGTGCCGCCACGATCCTCGCGGAACATGCCCTGCGCGAGCATTCCGTGCACGCCGGCGGTCAGCAGCGCGGCACCGTCGACCATCGCCGCGTCGACCACCTGCCCCTTCCCCGACCCCCGCGCCTCGAGCAGCGCGCAGACGACGCCGAAGGCGAGCACCAGCCCGCCGCCGCCGAAATCGCCCACCAGATTGAGCGGAGGCACCGGCGGCCCGCCCCGGCCGCCGATGCTGAACAGCGCCCCCGCGAGCGCGATATAGTTGATGTCGTGCCCGGCGCGCTGCGCGAGCGGCCCATCCTGCCCCCACCCCGTCATCCGGCCGACCACCAGCTTCGGATTCCGTTCGAGCAGCAGGTCGGGGGCGAAGCCGAGCCGTTCGAGCACTCCGGGTCGGAACCCCTCGATCAACCCGTCGGCGCCGTCGATCATGCGCAGCAGCGCCGCCTTGCCCTCGTCCTGTTTCAGGTCGAGGCGGATCGACCGGCGATTGCGCGCCAGCACGTCGAAGGGCACCGCGACGCCGATACCGCTCCCCCCGTCGACGCGCTCGACGCGGACCACCTCCGCCCCCATGTCGGCAAGCAGCATGGCGCCGAACGGCGCCGGCCCCAGCCCCGCCAGTTCGATGATGCGAATGCCGGCGAGCGGCCCCCCGCCGACCGTCATTGCGCGCTGCCCACCGGTGGCGCGCTTTCGCTCGCGTCCCAGACCTGCTGGTCGGACAGCGCGATCAGCTTTTCATAAATGCCCGGCGGATAGTTGGTCATATGCGGTCCGGGCGCGTCCGGTCCGGGCTGCGAAACCCCCTGCGCCGACGGCTCATAGACCGGCGGGTTCCGGTATCGCTCAAGCTCCTCCGGACTGATGCCCGCGCGCGCCACGACGTCGGGATCGATCCAGCTATCGGGCGCGATCGGCGCGTCGGAACAGGATAGTTCGAGCGCCAGCCCCTCGGGCCCGGCGAAATAGATCGACTTGCAGAAACCATGGTCGACCGGCCCCAGCACCGGCACGCCCCTGGACCGCAGCCGCGCCTGCATCCGCAGCAGGTCCTCCATGCCCTTCACCTTCAACGCGATGTGCTGCGTCGTTCCGGCGGCGCTCGCCGCGGTCGGATTGCCCGCGTGCGTCTCGCCGAACTTTTGCGGAATGCTCGCGACGAGCGGCCCCTGCACGAAGGCCACCGCGCTTTCGTCGTTCATGCGCAGAAAGCCGTGCCACGTCTCCTTGGCGCCGTGCATCCAGTACAGCGCCACCAGTTCCATCCCCAGCTTGTCGGTGAAGAAATCGATCTGCGTCTTGATGTCCGCCGTGCTGATCGCGAGATGATGTAGCCCCTGCACCCGGTTATCCATGACATTCTCCCGTGCGGCCCGGCCGCGATACGTCAGCGTCCCCTGAAGACCGGCGGGCGCTTCTCCAGAAAGGCGCGGGGCCCCTCGACGGCATCGTCGGTGGCGTGGACCCGCGCCGAAAATTCGGTTTCGACCGCGAGCGCCTCCGTCTCTGGCAGGCCCAGCGTGGCGCGCACCGAGTTGCGCACCGCTTGTACCGCGAGCGGGCCGTTGGCGGCGATGCGGCTCGCGATGCGCATCGCCTCGTCCATGAGCAGCGCGGGATCGACGAGGCTGTTGACGAACCCATAGGCCCGCGCCTCCTCGGCCGAGATGGCCTCCCCGGTCAGCAGCATGTGCATCGCGTGGGCAAAGGGAATCTGGTCGCGCAGGCGCACCGTCGATCCGCCGCCGGGGAACAGCCCGACCTTGACCTCGGGAATGCCGAAGGTGGCGTGCGGGACCGCGACGCGGATGTCGCAGTTCATCACCAGCTCCATCCCGCCGGCCACCGCATGGCCGTTGACGGCCGCGATCAGGGGCTTTCCGATATCGGTCTTGAACGGTCCGCCGCTCTTGCGCCCACCTTCTTTGCGGATGTCCAGCCACCGCCTTTCCCATTCGGTTTCGGGTGCCCGCGCCCCCGTCATCAGCGGGATGACCGCGTCGAGGTCGCCTCCCGCGCAAAAGGCCTTGGTCCCGGCGCCGGTCAGGATGGCGACGCGCAGTTCGTCGGCGGCGCGGACATGCTCGAAGACGTCGATCAGCCGGACCGCCATTTCGGCATCCATCGCGTTGAGCCGTTCGGGGCGATTGAGCGTGATGACTGCTATCGAATCCCGGATTTCCAGATCCACGACTGCCATCGTCAAATCTCCCGGATCGGAGGGAAGCCGAACATCGGAATCATACCAGAATCCCAGGAATTTCCTCGCCAAGCAGCGCGGCTCCATGCAGTTCGAGGCGGGCGTCGAGGTCGAACACGATATGCGCCCCGACGGTGTTCACGTCACGCGCCGCCCGACCCAGTGGGCTGTCCTGAAAATGGCCGCTGGCGCCCGCCGCTTCGCAGACATAGGCGATGACGCTCTTCGACTGGTCGACGGCATGGGCAAGCTGCGTGGCCCAGCGCGTCCGGTCGACGCGCGTCGCGTCGTTACGCAGCCGCATGACGTCCTCGACCAGATGCCGCAGCAGCAGGTAGATCTGCTCGACCTGAACCTCGGCGCGGGCCAGTCGCATATAGCTTGCGGTGCCGACCCGGCGCGTTCCGCCTTCCGCCTTCCGCGCCAGCAGCCGTTCCTTGAACAGGCGCACGCTGTTGCGCGCCTGCCCCAACGCGGGCATCGCCGCCGCCAGCCCCAGCGTCGGCAGCATCGGCGTGCGGTAGAGCGGGTTCGGGTGGAGGCTTGCTCCGGGCGTGTTGCCCTCGATCATGTCGGGGAAGGACAGCATCCGGCCGTCGGGGATGAAGGCGTCCTCGATCAGCACGTCGTTGCTGCCGGTCGCCTGCATCCCGTCGACGAACCACGTGTCCTCCACCCGCACCTCCGATCGGGGCAAGGCAAAGAACATCGGCACCCGCTTGCCGTCCTCGCGCGTCACGATCGCCGCGGGCAGCACCCAGTCGGCGTGCATGATCCCCGTGCTCCACGACCAGCGCCCGTTCAGGCGATACCCTCCCTCGACGCGCGTCACCTGGCCGGTCGGGGACAGCATCGCCGGGGCCAGCGCATAGCTCCGGCTCGCGAACAGCTCTTCCTGGAACGCGCGGGGAAAGAGGCAGAATATCCAGACATGCTCGATATAGAAATTCGCGACCCAGGCCATCGACGCGTCGCCCTCGCTCAGCGCGAGTCCGACCTCGAAGAAGGTGTCGAGGTCGAACTCGAACCCGCCGTACACGCGCGGCGCCATCAGCTTGAAGATCTCCGCCTCCTCCAGCGCCCGGATGACCGTGTCGGTCGGGCGCCGCAGCGCCTCGGCCTCGCGCGCCTCCGCGGCCAGCAGCGCGGACAGGCGCTTCGCCCTCCCGACCAGTTCTTCCTTCGTGGTGGCCGGTGCTTTCGCGCCGGGCGCCTCGCGAGCCAAAGTCTCTGCCGTCATCATGTCACTCCGTGGTCCCCGCGAGCGCCCGGATGTCGGGGCTCGCGATCATCCTTCACCGAAACTTGAACTGCAATTGCACCGCGATCGTCCGCGGCGGGTCGACATATTGCTCGTAATTGTTGCCGAGGATGTTCGACAGCGGGATGTCGTCGCCGAAATGCGCGGTCGTCTTGTCGGTCAGATTCTTGCCCACCAGCGCGAGCGAAAACGCCTCGTTCGGCGACGTCAGCGTGATCGACGCGTCGAGCTTGGTGAACGCCCGCTGCGCCACAAAGGGATCGAGGTCGCCCGCGGTGAAGAAGGAACCGCTGTGGAACAATTGCCCGTCGACCGAATAGGTCCAGCCGCCGGCGAGCCCGTCCTCCCAGCGCGCATTGAGCGTGCCGGAGAATTTCGGCGCATAGGGCAGCCGCTTTCCGGTCAGGTTGCAGGTCGTGCCCTGGCCGAACGGACAGGGACCGGCCGGATAGGAATCATATTCCGATTTCAGATAGGTCGCGGACACGCCCAGCGTCAGCCGGTCCGACGCGGCGAACTGGGCCTGCGCCTCGACACCCGCGGAGGTGGCCGCCGCCGCATTGCCGACGATCAGCGCCGCGACACCGTCGAAGATGCTGACCTGCAGATTGTCGTACTGGCTATAGAAGGCCGCGACCTGCCCGCGCAGCCGCCGGTCGGCGCTTTCGCCCTTGATGCCGATCTCGAAACTGTCGACCTTCTCGTCGTCGAAGATGATCGCGTTCAGCTTGCCCTTGGTGTCCCCCTCGTCGAAGCCGCCGGCCTTGAAGCCCTGCGTGTAGGAGGCATAATACATCACGTCGCCCGGCTTGTAGCGCAGCGTCAGCGCGAGCGAATGGTTGTTCGTGCTGCGTTCGATGTCGTTCAGCTGATGCGGCACGCCGAGCCCGATCGCCGAGAAGATCGTCAGATTGGGATTGGGCGTCAGCGAGCCGAGGTCGGAGAAATAGAATCGCTTGTCCATCCCCTTCCTGTCGTGGGTGTAGCGATAGCCGGCGACGAGCGAAAGCGCATCGGTGGCGTTGATCGTGCCCTCGGCAAAGACCGACCAGTTGTCCGTCGTCTGCCGGAAATTCTGCACGCGCGTGCCGCTGCCGAACGGCAGCGGGGTCTGCGAGAAATTCAGGAACGCCAGCTTGTCGCTGCGCAGCTTTTCCGACGACAGATAGACACCCCCCTGATATTCGAACACCCCGCCCGATGCCGACGCCAGCCGCAGTTCCTGCGCCCACGACCGCCAGCTCTGATCCCATAGCTGATGGATCAGGTCGAGCGGCGTGAAATCGCTGTCGAAAGCATAATCGACGTCATAGCCGGCATAGCTGGTGACGCTGGTCAGGGTGTGCGAGCCGAGGTCGAGCGTCGCGGTGAGGTTGGCGTTGTACGTGGACGCATCCTCGAACTCCCGGTTGAAGCGGTTGGCCACCCCGGGCCCCGACTTGCGATAGTTCAGCTCATATTCGGCGTTGGGATCGATCGGCTGGATCAGTTGCCGCAAAGTCGGCGACGCCTTGCTGATCTGCGCGCGCCCGCCCCGCATCCGCGCCTTGCCATATTCGCCTTTCAGCAGGACCTCCAACCGGTCCGTCGGGTTCCACGCCAGCGTCGCGCGCCCCACCCAGTCGCGCCGCCGCGGCTCGTCGGTGCCCAGGAATGTGTTCTTGACGAAACCGTCGGTGATATAGGAGCGGACCACCACCCGCGCCGCGAGCGTGTCGGACAGCGGCCCCGACAGGATGCCGGTGGTGCGGAACGTCCCGAACTGCGGCTCGATATATTCCTGGATCGACGCCTCGAACGTGTCGGTCGGCTTGCGCGTCGTGATGTTCAGCGCGCCGCCGATCGTGTTCTTGCCGAACAGGATCGGCTGCGGCCCCTTCAGCACCTCGATGCGGTCGACGTCGAGGAAGGCGTGCCGCGACGACTGGCCGCGTCCGAAATAGACGCCGTCGACGAAGGTGCCGACCGACATTTCGAAACCCTGGTTCTCGCCCGAACCGATCCCGCGAATGAACAGCAGGTCGCCGACCGGGGTGGGCGTCACCGACACGCCGGGCACCGCCTTCAGCGCTTCGCCGAGCATCTGGACGCCCTGCTTGTCGAGGCTCTGTCCCCCGACGACCGCGACCGATACCGGCACGTCGAGCAGATTCTCCTCGCGCTTCCGCGCCGTGACGATGATCTCGTCGAGGCCGCTGCCCGATGCGTCGGCGCGCGCCGACTGCCCGGTTCCGGCGTCCTGCGCGAACGCGGCGGGGGATTGGAGCGACAGCGCCAGCGCCGTCGCCGTCAGGAGTCCCATTCTGGCCTTGATGGTATACGCAACAGACATCTCTTCCCTCCCCAATGTCAGGACCATATGCGCGGCCCTTGTTCCCAATTATCCATCTGATTTTATGTTATGATTTCTCTCTTCCGATCAGGTCCGGATCGTGCTGGCCGATCGGCGGCGCCGGATGGCGGATCGTCGTCGGCGTGCGCGAGAATTTGACCGATGGGCCGGTGAGCTTCGCCTCCACCCCGTCGGACAGGCGCACGGCTTGCAACATGTCGCGCGCGGCGATGTGCGGCTCGGCGGCGACGTCGGCGTAGGTATTGACGCGCGTGACGGCCAATCCGCGCGCCGAAAAGGCGGCGATGACCTCGTCCACGGGGCGCGGCGCGCACCAGCCCGCGAGCAGGCCGTTCAACTCTTCGCGGCGTTCGAGCCGTTCGGCGAGCTTCAGACCCGACAGGTCGGGCCGGCCGATCAGTTCGGCCATCGCATCCCAGTGCGTATCGAGCAGCGTCGCGATATAGGCGTGGCCGTCGGCGCACGGATAGGTGTTGGCCGGCATCGCCTTCAGGAACTGGTTGCCCGTCTTGGGCAGGTCGAGCCCATAGGCGCCGACGGTCAGATTCCCGTTGCTGGTATAGAGCAGGCAGTCGGTCAGCGCGACGTCGACATGCTGCCCCTCGCCGGTGCGATCGCGATGGCGCAGCGCCGCGAGCAGCCCCAGCGCCGCATGCAGGCCGGCGAGGTCGTCCGCCAGATAGGTCGGCGCCTTCAACGGCCCCGCTCCCGGCTCACCCGCCACCGACGTCCAGCCGCAGTAATTCTGGGCGATCGGGTCGTAACAGGCCCGGTCCGACAGCGGCCCGAACTGCCCGAAGCCGCTGATCGAAACATAGACGATGTCGGGCTTGACCTTCGCGATGTCGCGATAGCCCAGGCCCCATTTGGCAAGGGTTCCGGGCTTGAAATTCTCGATCAGGACGTCCGCCTGTTCGCACAGCTTCAGGAACGCCGCCTTGTCGTCCGGGTCGCGGACGTCGAGGGCGACATTCTGCTTGTTCCGGTTCACCGTCTCGTGCTGGACCATCAGGTCCGAACCGGGGATGCCGTGCGGCTGGCGCCGCATCACTTCGCCCGCCGGATGCTCGACCTTGATGACCCGGGCGCCGAAGTCGGCGAGGATGCAACCGGCCATCGGGCCGGCCCACGACGTCGTCAGCTCGATCACGGTCAGGCCCTGGCACGGGCCGGTGCAATCGTGTCGCGCGTCTCTGTAGAACTCGGCCTTTTCCAAAATCTCTCTCCCGATCCGTTTCCGCAGAGCTTTTGCCGTCTACAGAGCGAAGGAATAGCCCCCATTGACGGGGTAGGTTTGCCCGGTGATCCAGCTTGCCGCGTCCGACGCGAGGAAAAGCGCCATGTTGGCGATATCCTCCGGCTCGCCGAACCGCCGGATCACATATTGGCCGAGCATCCGGCGGGCGCGTTCCGGGTCCTCGGTGACGTCGGCCACGCCCGGCGTGCGCGTCGTCGCGATGGCGATATTGTTCGCCGTCACCCCGTGACGTCCCATCGTTCTGGCAACCGCGCGCGTGAAGCCCGCCGCGCCGGCCTTCGCCGCGGAATAGATTTCGAGACCCGGTTCGCCGACCCGTCCGGCATCGGATACGATCGTGACCAGCCGGCCGAATTTCCGCTCCATCATCGCCGGCAGTACGGCACTGGAGCAGTTCAGCACGCCGTACAGATTGACGCCCAGAAAGGCGTCCCACGTCGCCCGGGATGCCGACCAGAATGGTGCCGGTTCGACCTCGTCCGGCTTCGCCCCCATGTTCCCCGCATTGTTGACGAGGATATCGACCGGACCGAACGCCTCCGCGGCCTTCGCTACCATCGCCTCCACGGCATCGCGGTCGGTCACGTCCGCCGCGATGCCGACCGCTTCGCCCCCCAGCGCGCGAACCTCTTCCGCAACCGCCTCCGCGCGGTCGGCGCGGAAATCATTGACGACGACTGCCCGGGCTCCCGCTCCGGCAAAATGCAGGGCGATCCGGCGGCCGACGCCCTGCCCCGCTCCGGTGACGAGGCATGTGCGCCCTTCCAATGTCAGAATCTGCCGGTTCAACGCTATCCCCCCTTCAGCGCGCCGTCGTCTTTTGCGGAGAGAATATCCCCGCATAGACGGCATCGTTCGTCATCGAACGCTCACGAAAATCGTCGCGCTCCTCCTTCGATCCCATGTCGCGGACGACCCGGCGCTCCATCGCCAGTCCCTCCGCGAGCGGCAGGTCGAGCGACCGGTTGAGGAGCGCCTTGCCGGCCGCGAGGGCATAGGGCGCCTTGCCGACGAGTTGCGCCACCAGATCCTCGACGCACCGGTCGAGCGCCTCTCTCGATGCGACCGCCGTCACCAGGCCGACCGCTAGCGCCTCGCGCGCACTCAGCGAGCCGCCGAGCAGGATCAGTTCCTTGGCCTTGGCGAGCCCGACCAGCCGCGGCAGGCGCTGCGTGCCGCCGGCCCCGGGCAGCGCGCCGAAGCGGATTTCGGGAAGGCCGATCTTCGCGTCGTCCACCATGATGCGGAAATCGCAGGCGAGCGCGATTTCACAGCCGCCCCCCATTGCGGCGCCGTTGATGACCGCGATGACCGGCTTCGCCACCGCCTCGATATGGCTGACGAAATCCCGGCGCGGATCGCCCGTGACGCCTTCTTCGGTGATCATGTCCTCGATCTCGCGCAGGTCGGCGCCGCCGCAGAAATGCTTTTCGCCCGCACCGGTCACCAGGATGCACGCGATCTCGCGATCGGCCTCGAGTTCGTCGAGCGCGTCGTTGAAATCGACCGTGAGCTGCATGGTGATCGTGTTGGCGCGCGCCGGACGGTCGAGGATGATCGTCGCGATCGCCCCGCTACGCTCGATACGGATCGGCCTGGCCTGTTGCAAAACCCACTCCCATGTATTGCTTGACTGAGGAATTTAATAATCTCATATTATCCAAGTCAACACATTTTTTGAAACGGGGGAAAAGCTTTGGCGGGGCTCTTTTTGGAAGGCGAGCCGAACCCGGCGCTCAGGGGGCAGGAATGCGAAGGCTGCGGCCGCGTCGCCTTTCCGCCCAATCCCTACGGCTGCGAAAAATGCGGGGCGCCGGCCGCGAAGCTGGTCGACCGCCCGCTGGCCGGGCGGGGGCGCATCGTGGCATTCGTGACGACGACCCACGCGAACCGGCGCGATTTGTCGGTGCCCTATACGGTGGCGTCGATCGCGCTCGACGATGGCCCGGTCATTCGGGCGATCATGACCGACTCGACCGGCGAATCGCTCGCCGCAGGCGATGCGGTCGAAACCGTGCTCGTCGAGCGAGCGGCGGACGAGGAAAGCACCGACCGCGTCCTGCGGTTCCAGAAGCGCGAGGCGGCGTGATGCGCCGGCCGCTGCGCGATTATCGCCCCGTCCATGTCGTCGGGATCGGCCTCCATCGGTTCCAGCCGCTCAGCGAGACGACCTATGTCGAACTCGGCCTGACGGCGATTCGCGAGGCGATGGCCGATGCCGGGATCGTCTTTTCCGCCATCGACTCCGCCTATTGCGGGACGGCGCTGCTCGGCATGGCGCCCAGCCGTGCGATGCTGAGGCATCTCGGGGCCTCGGGCCTGCCGATCACCCAGGTCGAAAATGCCTCGGCTTCGGGATCGACGGCCGTGCGTCAGGCGGTTCTCGAAGTCGCCAGCGGCATGGCGGACGTGTCGCTCGCGATCGGGCTCGACAAACCCGCCCCGATCCGCCTCGCCCACGAAGCGGCGGGCGTTCCCGATCTAGTCAACGCCTATGCCTCGCCTTTCACGCATTTCGCGCTGCTCGCCGACGATTATATGCGCCGGTACGGGGTCACCGCCGAACAGGTTGCCCGGGTCGCGGAAAAGAATTTCCGAAACGCATCGAAGAACCCCCACGCGCACCGGCAAAAGGGCTATTCGCTCGCGGAGATATTGTCCGGCCCCAATATCTCCGGCCCCCTGACCCGGCTGCAATGCTGCCCGATCGGGGAAGGCGCCGCCGCCGTGATCGTCGCGTCCGACGACGCCATCGCGCGGCTCGGCCTCTCTCGCGCGCGCAGCGTCCGGGTCCTCTCGTCGACGTCGCGCTCGGAGCGGGTTTACGACCCCGGCGCCGATCCCGACACCGAGCTGACCCGTGAAACGCTGGCCATGAGCTGCGCGGAAGCGGGCGTTTCACCCGGCGACCTCGACGTCGTCGAATTTCACGACGGCTTCTCGATCGAGGAGCTGCTCTACGTCGAGGCGCTGGGCGTCTGCCCGCCCGGGCAGGCCGCCGGACAACTGGCGCGCGGCGATTTCGACATCGGCGGGCGCGTTGCGATCAATCCCTCGGGCGGCCTTCTGGCGATGGGGCATCCTATCGGTCCGACCGGCGTCGGCCAGATTTGCGAGATCGCGCGCCAACTCCGCGGCGAAGCCGGCCCGCGCCAGCATCCGGGGGCCCGCCTCGGGCTCGCCCATATGGTCGGCATCGGCTCGGTGTGCGTCGTCCACATCCTTTCGGCCGCCGATTGACCCCGGCTCGCACCGGTCCGTCAGCATCAGTCAACAGGAATCACCCATGCGCATTGGTCAGATCGTTCCCAGTTCCAACACCACGATGGAAACAGAAATTCCCGCCATCCTGCGCGGGCGCGAGCGCCTGCATCCCGGCGATCGCTTCACCTTTCATTCGAGCCGGATGCGGATGAAGCAGGTCACCAGGGAAGAACTCGCGGCGATGGATCGCGACAGCCTGCGCTGCGCGGCGGAACTGGCCGACGCCGCCGTCGACGTGGTCGGCTATGCCTGCCTCGTCGCGATCATGAGCATGGGCCGCGGCTATCACTGCGCCAGCCAGGACGCGCTGCAGGCGCGAATGCGCGAGGAAGGCCACGCCGCGCCGGTCATCACCTCGGCCGGCGCCCTCGTCGACGAACTCAGTCTGGCGGGCATCCGGTCGGTCGCGATCGTGACCCCCTATATGCCGGCGCTGACCGCGCTGGTCGTCGATTATATCGAGGATCAGGGCATCCGCGTGGTCGACGCGATCGCGCTGGCGATCCAGGACAATCTCGAGGTCGGGCGCCGCGATCCGATGGCGCTGGTCGACGATGTGGACCGGCTCCGGATCGATGGCGCCGACATGGTGGTCCTGTCCGCCTGCGTGCAGATGCCGTCGCTCGCCGCGGTCCCCGTCGTCGAGGACAAGCTCGGCCTGCCGGTGACGTCGGCCTCCATCTGCACCGCCAGATCCATGCTGCGGTCGCTCGGCCTCGAACCCGTCGCGCCGGACGCCGGATTCATGCTGGCCACCCCCGACTGACGCCGCCTCCATCGCCACCGCAAGGTCACCGAACCCGCAACCGAAAGGCCACGATCATGGCAAAAGACTACCAAAAACCCACCACCACCCCTATTCTCATCGCATTCACCGAGGCGCAGCAGTCGCGCGAAACCTACGGCGGCGGGGTGGCGAACGTAGTCCTGCAGGGCATGCATCTGCGGCGCCCCGACGCCACCCGCGACACCGTACTCCTCTTCATGCACCCCACAGCGACGCTCGACACACTGCCGCTGCCGCGCGAGCTGGCGCGGCGCGGCGTTCCGGTGCTTGCGTGCGGCAGCCGCTATCCGCACAACGACAGCGCACTGATCATGGAGAAGGTGCTCGTCGACCTTGGTCACTATGTCCGATATGCCCGCGAACGACTGGGCTACAGGACGGTCATTCTCGCTGGCTGGAGCGGCGGGGCCTCGCTTTCGGTCTTCTATCAGTCGCAAGCCCAGAATCCGACGATCACGGCGACGCCGTGCGGCCATGCGATCGACCTGTCGGGGCTTCAGCCGGCCGATGCGATCATGCAGCTTGCCGCCCATTCGGCGCGTGCGCGGATCATGACCGAGTCGATGGATGCTGCGCTGCGCAGCGAAGGCGACCCGACCGATCGCAACGCCGCCTTCGACCTCTATGACTGCATCAACGGGCCGAAGCCGCCCTATGCCCCCGATTTCGTCGCGGCCTATCGCGCGGCGCAGATCGGCCGCAACCAGCGGATTACGGCGCGGGTGCGCGAGACGCTAGACGCGCTGAAGCGGCGCGGTTCGGCCGATCAGGAACGATGCTTCGTGACCCACGGCACCATGGCGGACCCCCGGTGGCTCGACCCCACGCTCGACGCCAACGGGAGAGCTCCCGGAATCTGCTACCTCGGCGAACCGGAGGCCGTGAACAACGGCCCCATCGGGCTGGCGCGGTTCGCGACCCTGCGAAGCTGGCTTTCGCAATGGAGCATCGACGAATCGCGCGCGAACACGGAGCTTCAGGGGCCGCATGTCACGGTTCCCGCGCTGGTGATCGCCAATGCCGCCGACGACTGCTGCCCGCCTTCGCACACCGACACCATCTATCGCAGCCTCGGCGGTCCGAAGGAGCTGCACACCATCCCCGGTGCCAATCATTATTACATCGGCCAGCGGGAGCAGTTGGATGCCGCCATCACACTGATCATCGACTGGCTTCGGAAGGGCGGCCTGCTCGAAGGCCTGCCTGACGCCTCTGGAGGGGGGTGAGGGGGGGTAGCGCGCCGCTGCCCCCCCTCTTCCCTCCGCCGCGGGCGCGCCCGACGTTGCGTCGCGCACAACTGTATCTTAAACGACGGGCATTCGCGAAACGGGGCGCGAGGGGCGCTGATACCGCCAGCGCGGCCCGTGCGACTGATAGAGGTGGGACAATAGTCCATTGACCAGTATATCTGCAGACGGCGCAAAAGCCGAGACGAGCCCGCAGCGCGCACCCCAGCGGCGCAAGCGGCGGGAGCAGCAGCGCGCGATCGAGACCAAACAGGCCATCCTCGCAGCGGCGCTGCGCGAGTTCGCCGACAAGGGATTCGACGGCGCCAGCACGCGGGAGATCGCCGACAAGGCCGACGTCAACCACCGTTTGATCGGGCATCATTTCGGCAACAAGGAATTGCTGTGGGAAGCCACAGCCAAATATGTTTTCGGCGAATATGTCGCGCAGCAGCGAAAGCGATATCAGGGCCTGGACGGGGTCGATCAGCCCATCCTGCTGCGTCTGATGCTGCGCGAGTTCATCCTGTTCAGCGCCAAGGTTCCCCAACTCCACCGCTTCATGGTCCAGGCCAACGAAGGCGGGCAGAAGCGGCTGGAATGGCTGATCAAGAATCATCTCGCGCCCGGCATCGCCATGGACCTGATGATTTTGCGAAAGGCGCAGGAGGAAGGCATGCTTCGCAGCGGCGACCCGATGCACCTGCGCTATCTATTCATCGGAGCGGCCACGTCGGTGTTCACGCTGTCCGAAGAATATCAATTCATGTCAAAGCAGAATCCCTTCGATGAGGATTTCATCGAAAATCACATCGAAATGGTTCTGTCGCTTTTCCTGACGCCGAAAGACAACGCGCCCTAATCATCCTTAGGGGGATTTCCAGATCAGGTAGCCGACAGGTTCACAAAAACCTTGCGGAACCCCCCGTCGGGGGCCGGTAGACTACCAGCGCGAACAATGCGAAGGCGCCGAGAGGCGCATCAACGGCGGGCGGGCCGACCTACTTCAAGAGAAGAACTTGCAGGCCCAGAGGGCGTGGACCCGCCGCCGCCGGCCGGCCGGCCCGGAAAACGGGACCGGCCGAACGGGAGACGGATACGATCAGAGATCGTCGTCTTCCCCGTCGTCGGGACCGGTCATCATCTCTTCCGCCACGGCATCGGTGCGACCGCGGATCGCGCTTTCGAGCCGCTGCATCAGCTCGGGATTCTCGCTCAGGAAATTCTTCGCATTCTCGCGGCCCTGCCCGATTCGGATCGAATCATAGCTGAACCAGGCGCCCGATTTCTCGACCAGCCCGGCCTTGACGCCGAGGTCGAGGATCTCGCCGATCTTCGAAATGCCCTGACCGTACATGATGTCAAACTCGACCTGCTTGAACGGCGGCGCGACCTTGTTCTTGACCACCTTGACACGCGTCGTGTTGCCGACGATCTCGTCGCGGTCCTTGATCTGCCCGGTGCGGCGAATGTCGAGGCGGACCGAGGCATAGAATTTGAGTGCGTTGCCGCCGGTCGTCGTCTCGGGATTCCCGTACATCACGCCGATCTTCATGCGCAGCTGGTTAATGAAGATCACCATGCAGCGCGAACGGCTGATCGACCCGGTGAGCTTGCGCAGGCTCTGCGACATCAGCCGTGCCTGCAGGCCGACATGACTGTCGCCCATCTCGCCCTCAATCTCTGCGCGCGGAACGAGCGCCGCGACCGAATCGACGACGAGCACATCGATCGCGTTCGAACGCACCAGCGTGTCGACGATCTCGAGCGCTTGCTCACCGGTGTCGGGCTGCGACACGATCAGTTCGTCGATGTCGACGCCAAGCTTCTTCGCATAAACGGGATCGAGCGCATGTTCGGCGTCGACGAAGGCCGCGGTGCCGCCCATCTTCTGCGCCTCAGCGATGCAATGCAGCGCAAGCGTAGTCTTGCCCGAGCTTTCGGGGCCATAGATTTCGATGACGCGCCCGCGCGGCAGGCCGCCGACCCCCAGCGCGATGTCGAGCCCGAGCGAACCGGTCGAGATCGCCTCGACCTGCATCGCCTCCTTCGAGCCGAGCTTCATCACCGAGCCCTTGCCGAAGGCGCGGTCGATCTGCGCCAATGCGGCGTCGAGCGCCTTCTGTCTGTCTGGTCCGTTCACTGATTTCCCCGATTCGACGAGTGACAATTGTCCGGCCATTTGCCGTCCCTTTCCTGCTCTAGAGCGAGCGCAGAGGCATCGCAACGCTCTACCTTTGTGCCACATTTGTTCTATAGGAACAAGAGGGGAACAAAATAATTTGGTGAGCGGAAAGGCTACCCGGTGAAGAACGCGCTCAGGGCCGCCTCGATCTCCGCGAGGCGGAAGGGTTTGGTCACCATCGTCCGGTGCGCGTGCGCGGGCGGGATGATGTCGCCACCGCCGGTGGTGAAGGCAAAGGGAATCGCCCGCGCCGCCAGCGCATCGGCCACCGGCCATCCCTTGGTTTCGCCTAGGTTGATGTCGATCAGTGCCGCTGCAACCGGTTGCGCGTCGAGCACCGCAAACGCCTCCTCGATCGACGTCGCCTGCGCGGGCTCGGGAAAGCCGAGCGCTTCGAGCATGTCGACGAGCATCATGCCGATCAGCACGTCGTCCTCGACCAGCAGGACCAGCCGATCATCCATCATCGGACACCCGGTGCGCGGCATCGTCGAGCGCCGCCGAAACAGCTTCGGCAAGTTGCGCTACGGAAAAGGGCTTGGGCAGGAAGGCGACATGATCGATATCGATCGACTGGCGAAGTTGCTCCTCGGCATAGCCCGACATGAAGAGCACAGGCAGCGCCGGCCGCTTCGCACGCATCGCGCGGACCATCGTCGGACCGTCCATCGTCGGCATCACGACGTCGCTGATCACCAGATCAACCTTGTCCATGCCCGCGAACCGCTCGAGCCCCTCCTCGCCCTGCGACGCTGTGACGACGCTGTAGCCCGCGCGGGTCAACGCGCGTTCGGCGACGGCGCGGACCATGTCCTCGTCCTCGACCAGCAGGAGGGTGCCTGTGCCCCATTGGGACTTCTTTGCGCGGATCGGAGCGGCGGGAACGGCGGGGGCGCCGCTGCCGGGAACGGCGGGCGCGCCGCTGCCGGAGACGGCGGGGGCGGGGGCGGCGGTGCGGTGGACGGGCAGGTAGATGGTGAAGCTCGTCCCCTCGCCGGGCCGGCTGTCGGCGAAGATGAAGCCCGCCGACTGCTTGATGATGCCATAGACCGTCGACAGGCCCAGCCCCGTCCCCTTGCCGACGTCCTTGGTGGTGAAGAAGGGTTCGAAGATCTTTGGCAGCACGTCGGCGGGAATGCCCGCGCCGGTATCGCTGACCTTGAGCGCACTGTAATCGGCGGGCGGCATGAACTCGTTGCCCATCTGCCGCACCTCGGCCGCCGACACCGGATAGGTCTCGATCGTCAGCGTGCCGCCGCCGGGCATCATCGCATCGCGCGCGTTGACGGCGAGGTTGATGATCACCTGTTCGAGCTGGACCGGGTCGGCGCGCACCGCGCCGAGCCCGCGGCCGTGATGGACCGCAAGCTGGACCGTGTCGCCCATCAGCCGCCTGAGCAGGTGCGACACCTCCGAAATCACGTCGGGAAGCTGCAATATCTGGGGCCGCAGCGTCTGCTGGCGCGAGAAGGCGAGCAATTGCCGCGTCAGGCTGGCGGCACGATTCGCGTTGCTGCGGATATGCTGGATATCGTCATAGTCGCTGTCGCCCGGCGTGTGGCGCATCAGCATCAGGTCGCAGCTTCCGAGCACCGCGGTCAGGATATTGTTGAAATCATGCGCGACGCCGCCCGCGAGCTGGCCGACCGCCTGCATCTTCGACTGCTGCGCGACCTGGCGCTTGAGCCGCGTCTCCTCGCTCGAATCCTTGAGGCTGAGCAGCACCGCCGCCTCGCCCAGCCCGCGCACGCCGACGACGCGCATCGACACCGGCTCGTCGCCCTGCCCGACGAGGCGGATCGACAGATCGCCGCCGACCTGCTGGCCGCTGCTGTGGCGGCGGATCATGTCGGCGAGCGGCCCCTTGTCCTCGCCGACGACGAGGTCGCCGGGGTAGCGCGGCATCCGGCCATCGGCCACCCCCGCCGCGCGCCCGAAGGCGCGGTTCATGTAGAGGAACCGCCCGTCGCGATCGACGAGCGCGAGCCCGAAGGGGAGCAGCGACAGCAAGGTCTCGATATAGGTCTGCGCGGTGCCGCGGTCGGCGGGCCCGACCTCCTCGTCGATCAGCGCGAGCAGCAGCGGGCCGGCGGGATCGGCCGGCGCCAGCGGAATCTGGAGCATCCGCACCGGCGGAGCCCGGTCGCCCTCGCGCGCGAAGGTCAGCCCGCCCGAATCGTCGAGCCGCAGCATCGCCGCCACGTCGCGCCCGGCATAATGACTTGCATCGCTCTCGCCGAGCGCCCGGAGCAGAAAGGCTTGGTTGGCGACGCGCAGCCGGCCCTCGGCATTGACCAGCGCCGTCATCACCCCCGCCTGCCCGAGCGTCCGGCCCGCCGGTCCTTCGAGGTGGCGGAGGATCTCCGACGCAAGGTCGAGGCGGTCGATCGCCGCGAAGCGCCAGACCAGATAATCGTCGGCCTGCCCGGTGCGATTGACCTGCGCGCGCAGCGGCAGCGCGCCGACCTTCAGATCGTCGACGCGCCCTTCGCCGTCGCGCCACGCCGCGCGGCCGGCGTTCTTCAGCGCCTCGGCGCCGCGCCCGTCGAGCGGCAGGCCGGGCGGGGTCACGAAACCGCCCATCCAGGTCGCGAACAGATCGTTGGCGCAGACGAGGCGCCCTGCCCGGTCGGTCACCGCGATCGCGACATCGTCGTGATCGACCGCCTGGCGCAGCATCGTCCAGTCGGGCGCCGCCGCCTCGCTGGCTCCCACGGCGGGAAAGACCCGGCGCAGCAACAGAACGCCGCCCGCCGCGACGGCAAGACCCGCGAGAAAACCCGCCGCCAGCACGGCATCGCGCGTCGCCCAGAAGAGAAGCCCGACCGACAGCAGCACCAGCCCACCGAGCAGCGCCACGTCGAATCGCGACAATCCCGAAGGCACCAGCGCCGCCGCCGGCCCCGTCCCCCTGCCGAGTTCGGCGTCAGCGGAAGGCAGGGTCGTCGCGGTCAAGGGCAGTCTTTCCTGTTTCGCATCACCAGATGCGGACACGGTCCTTCGGCGCCAGATACAGCTTCTGGCCCGGCTTTACCTGATAGGCCTTATACCAAGGGTCAAGGTTGCGCGAGACCCATGCCCGCTGAATCGAGGGCGAATGCGGGTCGGTGGTGATACGCTGCGACAGATTCTGCTCGCGGTAGTTGCGCCGCCACACCTGCGCCCAGCCAAGGAAGAAGCGCTGGTCGCCGGTCAGCCCGTCGATCACCGGCGCCGCCTTGCCGCCCAGCGACGCCTTGTACGCGTCATAGGCTATGGTCAGCCCCGCGAGGTCGCCGATATTCTCGCCGAGTGTGAAGGTGCCGTCGAGATGTTCGCCGGGCAGCACTTCATAGGCGTCATATTGCGCGACGAGCGCCTTGCCCGCCGCATCGAATGCCGCGACGTCGGCCGGGGTCCACCAGTCGGACAGCTTGCCGGTCTCGTCATATTTCGCGCCCTGGTCGTCGAAATGATGGCTGATCTCGTGGCCGATGACGGCACCGATGCCGCCATAGTTGATCGCCGCATCGGCCCTGGGATCGAAGAAGGGCGGTTGCAGGATCGCCGCGGGAAAGACGATCTCGTTCATCCCGAAATTGGCGTAGGCATTGACCGTCATCGGGGTCATTCCCCATTCCCAGCGGCGGATCGGCCCGCCGAGGCGGCTGATATTGTCGTCATGCGCGAACTGGTTTGCGCGCAGCGCGTTGCCGAACAGATCGTCGGCACGGATTTCGAGCGTGCTGTAGTCCTTCCAGCGGTCGGGATAGCCGATCTTGGTGGTGAAGTTGGCAAGCTTGCGCTTCGCCTTCACCTTGGTTTCGGGCTGCATCCACGTCAGGTGGCCGATGCGCTCGTCGAGCGCGGCGAGGACGTTCTTCACCAGCCCGTCCATCGCCGCCTTGGTTTCGGGCGGGAAATATTTGGCGACATAATCCTTGCCGACCGCCTCGCCCATATGGTCGCTGACGAAATCGACCGCGCGCTTCCAGCGCTCCTGCATCTCCGGCGTTCCCGACAGCGCGGTGCCGTGGAAGGCGAAAGCCTCCTGCGCCACCGCGTCGGGCAGCACGTCGGCGAAATCGTCGAGGCTGCGGACGAGCAGCGCGTCGCGGATCACGCCGATCGGCGCCTCGGCAATCAGCTTCGCCTCGCCGGTGAAGGCGCTCGGCTGCGACACGAGCAGGCTGTCCTCCTTGACCCCGATGCCCCGGATGAAGGTCGTCCAGTCGAAGCCCGGCGCTGCCTGCACGAGTTGGGCGATCGTCATCTTGTTATAGACCTTGGTCGCG
Source organism: Sphingopyxis sp. 550B (assembly GCF_057401805.1). Classification (NCBI taxonomy): domain Bacteria; kingdom Pseudomonadati; phylum Pseudomonadota; class Alphaproteobacteria; order Sphingomonadales; family Sphingopyxidaceae; genus Sphingopyxis; species Sphingopyxis sp. 550B. The sequence continues at coordinate 3,762,228 of NZ_CM171610.1, forward strand.
TCGCCGCTGTCGTTCTTGTCCCAGTGAACCTCGGCAATCCGCTTCTCGAAATCGTAGAGCGCCCGGGCGCGCGCCGCGGCGTCCTTTTCGCCCGCGAGGGTCAGTATATTTTCGAGGTGGCGGAGGTAGGCGGCCTGCAACGCCGTGTTGCGGTCCCCGCCCTTCAGGTAGAAATCGCGGTCGGGCATGCCGATGCCGCCCTGAACCATGGTGTAGATATAGACGTCGGGATTCTTGTCGTCCTGCCCCACATAACCGCCGAAGAAATGCGAGATGCCGTTGCGGTCGGCCTCGGCCAGCAGCGCCGCCAGCCCGGCCTTGTCGACGGCGCGTACCTTGTTCAGCCAGGGCTCGATCGGCGCCAGCCCCTTCGCTTCGACCCCCGCGCCGTCGAGATAGGAGGCATAGGCGCGACCGATCATGCTGTCCGGATTGCCCTTCGCCGCATCCAGTATCTCGCGCGTGCGCTGCTGCGACAGGTCGGCGAGCGCGGTGAACATGCCATAGTTGGATTTGTCGGCGGGGATCGCCGTCGTCTTTGCCCAGGTGCCGTTCGCATAGGCATAGAAATCGTCGCCGGGCTTCACGCCCCGGTCCATGCCCGCCATGTCGAAACCGAAATCGCCGATCTCGGGCCCGGCGGCGGCATCGGCGGCGGGCGCCGGAGCCTTGGCGGCGTCCTTCGCCGTGACGGAGGAGGCGAAGCCGAGCAGAAGCGCGCCGACGGCGGCGGTCGCGAACAGGCGCGAAGAGATATGCGAACGAGTCATGACGGTCCCCAGAGGATGGTGGGCGCGACCACGGCCCCGGCGCGCGGGGCAGATGGTTACAATGGAAACAGCTATACCCGCGCGAACCGCGCGTTCAACCGGCCGTCCCGTCGCTCGTCGATGCCTCATGTCGTTGGTCGCGCGCCCGGCGCAGCTTGCGCCGCCAGCGCAGGCGGATCCAGTTGTCCCAGAACAGCGCCGCGAGCAGATAGCCCACCACCGCCGACACGACCGAGATGACGAACAACCCCGCGAGCAGCGCGGGCGCCGCGTCGGACAGCACCCAGCGCACCCACGCGCCCGCCGACGCGCCTTCGTCCACCATGATCGAGATGGTGGCGACGTTGGCGTGCAGCCCGAACATGCTGTTCCCCAGCCACACCGACGCCGCGATCAGGAAGGGCGTCGTCGCCGGGTTCGACAGGAAGGTCATCGCGGCACCGATCGGGATATTGGCGCGGAACGGCAGCGCAAGCAGCGCGACGCCCAGAATCTGGACGCCGGGGATCAGGAAGAAGATGCCGACGAACAGCCCGAGCGCGGTGCCGCGCGGCACCGACGTCCGCGTGAAGCGCCATAGATGGCTGTGCGCGACGCGATGCGCGAAGGGCTTAATGAAACGGCTCTCCAGCAATTCTTCCCGCGAAGGAGAATTGCGGCGGATCCAGTTCATCACCGCGGCTTTATCGCGAGGTTTGCCGCCGCGGCTCATCCCCGTTCCTTCATCAGGCGCTGCTTGTCGCGCTTCCAGTCGCGTTCCTTGATCGATTCGCGCTTGTCGTGCGCCTTCTTGCCCTTGGCGAGCGCCAGTTCGACCTTGGCGCGCCCGCGGCTGTTGAAATAGACCGACAGCGGAACCAGCGTCATCCCCTGCCGCGCGACGGCGGCGTGCAGCTTGTTGATCTCACGCGTGTTCAGCAGCAGCTTGCGCGGCCGGCGCGGTTCGTGGTTGAAGCGGTTGCCGTGGCTGAATTCGGGGATATTGGCGTTGATCAGCCACACCTCGCCGCCCGCCACCTCGGCATAGCTTTCGGCGATCGTGCCCTCGCCGAAGCGCAGCGATTTGACCTCTGTCCCCTGCAACGCGATGCCCGCTTCGAACACCTGTTCGACGGCATAGTCGAAGCGCGCGCGCCGGTTCTCGGCGACGACCTTCTTCTTGTCGAATTCGGGGGCGGATTGCGGACGGGCCATTGAGAAACCTGAAAATTGAACCTTATGCCAACTCTTGCCCCATTCGCGTCGAACGGAGGGGGAAAGACCACATAGCGATCATAGCCTAAATCACTCCCGCCGCGGACAGGGCGGCATCGACCGCCCGGCGCGACGCATCCGACGCCGGGATGATAGGTAGGCGCACTTCGGGCGAAAACCAGTCGTGGACGCGCGACAGCGCATATTTGACCGGCCCCGGCGAGGCGTCGGAGAACATCGCCTTGTGCAGCGCGAACAGCCGGTCGTGCAGGCTCAGCGCGCCGCTCCAGTCGCCCGCGGCGCAGGCGGCGGCGAAATCGGCGCACAGCCGCGGCGCGACATTGGCGGTCACCGAGATGCAGCCGACGCCGCCCAGCACCGCGTGCGGCAGCCACAGGTCGTCGTTGCCGCTGAGCTGGCAGAAACCGGCGCCCGCCCCGGCCCGGTGGACGGTGACGCGGGCGAGGTCGCCGCTGGCATCCTTGATCGCGACCACCGACGGAATCTCGGCCAGCCGGCACATCGTCTCGGCCGCGATGTCGGTGACGGTGCGGCCGGGGACGTTGTAGACGACGATCGGCAGGTCGCTCGCGTCGGCCAGCGCCCGGAAATGCGCGATCAGCCCGTCCTGCGTCGGCCGGTTGTAATAGGGGGCGACGACCAGCGCCGCCGCCGCGCCCGCCGCCTGCGCATGGCGCATGTGCCGGATCGCGGTCGCGGTGTCGTTCGACCCGCAGCCGGCGATCACCGGCACGCGCCCCGCCGCCGCCTCGATGCAGACGTCGATGACCCGGTAATGCTCGTCGAAGCCCAGCGTCGGGCTTTCGCCGGTGGTGCCGCACGGGACCAGCGCACTCGTCCCCTGTTTGACCTGCCAGTCCACGAGGCGCACGAAGGCCGGGGCGTCGAACGCCCCATCGCGAAATGGCGTCACCAAGGCGGGAATCGAGCCCGAAAACATGCTCCGCTCCTTTACAAAAAAGCGCCGGAACCGATAGGGAAGGTCGGCGCGCCGCCTAATGAACGCCTATTCAGCGCCCCGCAAGGAGTTTGGCACTAAAATGCCCGGCATGATCTCGCTGTTCCCCGTTTCCCGTCTCGCGCTGGCTGCAGCGCTCCTTCTTCCCTCCATGGCGACCGCCGGCGAACTGACGCCCGAACAGATGGCCTGGTATCGCGCCCAGATGGGGCTTGCGTCGGTCTCGACCACCCCGCCGACGGCGACCAATACGGTCGGCGACGCGGTGATGGAATGGCGGCGCCTGACCCAGGACCAGAGCGCCTCCTTCGACCGCCTGTCGCGCTTCCTGATGGCGAACAAGGGCTGGCCCGACGCGGACAAGATGCGCACCCGCGCCGAAAAGGCGATCGCGATCGACAGCTTCGACCCCGCGCGCACCCTCGCCTATTTCCAGGCCTATCCGCCAAAGACGCCGAGCGGCGAGCTGCGCATGGCGCTGGCGCTCAACGCCTCGGGCCGCCGCGACGAGGCCTATGCCGCCGTCCGCCGCGCGTGGACGAGCGGGCCGCTCGACGAGAGCGAGGTCAACCGCGTGCTCTCCTTCTTCCCCGGCGCGCTGAGCCTCGCCGACCATGATGCGCGGATGGACCGGCTGCTGTGGTCGAACAACACCGCCGCCGCGGCGCGCCAGCTCGGCTTCACCTCGCCCGAACGGCGCGCGCAGTTCGCGGCGCGGCTCGCGCTGCGCAGCGCCGCGGTCGACGCCGCGCTGCAGGCCGCGGCGGTCGAGGCGGCCAACCCGGCGATCCTGCGCACCGATCCCGGCTATATCACCGCCAAGGCGACCTGGCTGCGCAAGTCGGGCCGCGTCGGCGAGGCGCGCGCGCTGCTCGCGGGCCCGCGCAGCCTGGCGAGCCCTCCCACCGATGCCGAGGAATGGCTCGAGACGCTGCTGACCAACGCGCGGCAGGCCGACGCGGCGGGCGACAAGCTGACCGCCTACAATATCGCGAAGCAGATCGACGACGCGCTGCCGCCGGGCACGGTGGTGCGCGAGACGCCGCTGGGGGTGCGCGACGATTACACCTCGCTCGCCTGGCTCGCGGGCCAGCTCGCCTTCAAGGACCTGCGCCGCCCGGCCGAAGCGGTGCGGCTCTACCGCGCCTATGGCGACGCCGCCCGCTCGGCGCAGACGCGCACCAAGGGCTATTACTGGGCCGGCCGCGCGGCGCTGGCGGCGGGCGACGCCGCGGCCGCCAACGCCCATTTCGCCGACGCCGCGCAGCATTACGACCAGTTCTACGGCCAGCTCGCGCTCGAACGGCTCGGCCGGCCGCAGCCGCGCCCGACCCCGGTGCCGAGCATCCAGGTCAGCGGCGCCGAGCGAACGGCGTTCGACGACGACCGCCTCGTCCGCGCGTCGCGCGTGCTGGGAGAGATCGGCGCGTGGCGCGAACAGTCGCTGTTCCTGCGCGCGCTGGCGCAAAAGGCGACCTCGCCCGCCGACCATGTGCTCGCGGGCCAGCTCGCGCAGCAGATCGGCCGCCCCGACCTGGGCGTGATGATCGGCCGCAGCGCGCAGGCGAACAGCCTCGACGCGGTCGAAGTGTCGGGCTTTCCGACCGTCCGCGTCCCCGCCGGCCATGAGGGCAACTGGACCTTCATCCACGCGATCACGCGGCAGGAAAGCCAGTTCGATCGCGCCGCGGTCAGCCATGCGGGCGCACGCGGGATGATGCAGCTGATGCCCGGCACCGCGCGCGAGGTCGCGGGCAAGCTGGGGCTCGGCTACGACGCCGGATCGCTGACCACCGACACCGGCTACAACATGACGCTGGGGTCGACCTATTTCCAGCAGATGCTCAGCTATTTCGGCGGCAGCTATCCGCTCGCCGTCGCCGCCTACAACGCCGGGCCCGGCAATGTGAACAAATGGCTGCGCGCCAACGGCGATCCGCGGACGGGGGCGATCGACATCCTCGACTGGATCGAGGCGATCCCGATCTTCGAGACGAAGAACTACGTCCAGCGCGTGCTTGAGAATGCCGTCGTCTACGACACGCTGCGCGAAGGCGGCCGGGCGCTGCCCAAGGCGCCGCTGAGCTTCTACCTCGGCAAGTCGAACCCCGGCTGAATCCCGTGGCGGGGGACAGGAGCAACATCATCAGCCCGGCGGGCTTCGCCGCGCTGCGCGCCGAATATGACGCGCTGCTGGGCGGGGAGCGGCCGAAGCTGGTCGAAACGATCAGCTGGGCGGCGGGCAATGGCGACCGCAGCGAGAACGGCGACTATATCTACGGCCGCAAGCGGCTGCGCGAAATCGACCGGCGGCTCGCCTTCCTCGCGCGGCGGATGAAGGCGGCGCGCGTCGTCGATCCGGCGGCGCAGCCCGACCGGGACCGCATCTGGTTCGGCGCCACCGTGGAGCTTGCCGACGAGGACAACATGCGGCGCACGGTCACGCTGACCGGCGACGATGAAGCCGACGCCGGCGCCGGGCGGATCGGCTGGAACAGCCCCCTCGCCCGCGCGCTGCGCGGCGCGGCGGTCGGCGACCTGCGCACGGTCCAGCTTCCCGCCGGCCCGAAGGAATGGGAAGTGATGACGATCGCCTATCCCGGCGCGGGATGAGGTTGAAGCACCGTCTGCGCGTTACCCTGTCTATCCCGTCACCACCCTCTTCCCCGGCTAAAGCCGGGGTCCATGCGAGGTAGCGCTGTGCCATCTGGGCCCCGGCTTTCGCCGGGGGACAGTGACGTGTCGAAAAGGGATAATTGCCGACTTGTTTCAGGGTCCGTGGCCTGCCCTCGCATGAAATGCGGTACAAAAGGGGAGGTCCGGCCATGGATGCGGAAACGAGTTCAGCATGACGAACGGACGAGACAGCCCGCCGAGCGCCGCCGAATCCGCCTCTTTTCCTTTATTCCCTTCGTATTTCGCCTTCGCTCGACACGAAGGGAAGAGAGGGTTCAGGGCTGCAGCAGCGCCGGGACGATCCAGATCGCCGACAGCACGACGATCACCGCCGCGAGCGATATGGCGAGGACATAGCGGACATTGTGCCCCTTGACGGCGCTGGTGGCTTCTTCATCGGTGACTTCGACATGTTCGTCGACGACTTTCATGACCGGGCTCCCTATCGTTGGCCTGCAAAGGCAACGCGCCGCCCGCAAGCGCGGTTCCAGCGCAGGTGGGGAGAGTATGGCGCCAGAGGGTCTGTAAGCCGGGTTCTGTCCACCCCTTGCGGGGATGGGCGATCATTCCTCTAGGCGGCCGGTTGCCCGGACGCTCAAGCAGTCAACCCGGACGGCGGGGCCGGAACCAGCCCTGAGTTGCCTCTTGCCATCCCTATTCGACCTTGCTCCCGGTGGGGTTTGCCGTGCCGCGTCCGTTGCCGTCCGCGCGGTGCGCTCTTACCGCACCCTTTCACCTTTCGCCGGGCCGAAGCCTTTGGCGGTCTGCTCTCTGTGGCACTTTCCCTGAGCCCGCCCGAAAGCGGACCCGCCGGACGTTATCCGGCACCGTGGTTTCCGTGGAGCCCGGACTTTCCTCCCCCGCTTGCGCGGCGGCGATCGCCCGACCCTCTGGCAGGGCGCCATATAGCGCGGATGGCGGGCAATTGCGAGCGATTGTAGGAGTGTCGGCTTTGGGGTGGGGAACCGACATAGCTCCCCTCCACTTCCGTCATCCCGGGCTTGATTCGGGATTCCGCTTTTTTTGGGGCATCGACCGGTCTTCGGCATCAAGCGGGACCGGGATCAAGTGGGATATATACCCTTCAGGCAAGTAGGTAGCTGTTCCCCGGCGAAAGCCGGGGTCCATGCGTGGTAGCGCTGTGCCATCTGGACCCCGGCTTTCGCCGGGGAACAGTGACTTGTCTAAAAGGGATAATTGCCGATCAAGTCCGGGGTGACGATGAATGATAGGTCGGCTCCCGGCCGAACCCCGCCGCTCAATCCCCCTCGGGCTGCGGCAAGAGCAGCGCGAGCAGGATCGCCCGGCATTCGCCGTCGATCGTGCCGTCGATCAGTTCGGGACGAAAACGGCGCTGGAACGCCACGGTGGCCGCGAAGCCGTCGGTCACGTCGTAGCCGAAGCGCTCGAGCGCGAGCAGGAAGCCCGCATCGGTCCACAAGGGATCGGTCAGCTTCTTGGTCGGGCGCGGCAGCGCGAGGCGGCGGCGCGCCAGTTCGTGCCATGGAAACAGTTCGCCCGGGTCCTGCTTGCGCGTCGGCGCGATGTCCGAATGGCCGACGACATTGCCGCGCGTGACGCCGTGGCGGTCCTTGATCAGATGGACGAGCCGGACGACCGAGGCGATCTGCGGGTCGGGAAAGGGCACATAGCCATATTCGTGCCCCGGATTGACGATCTCTATGCCGACGCTGGCCGAATTGATATCGCGCACGCCCCGCCAATGCGACTTGCCGGCGTGCCAGGCCCGCTTGTCCTCGGGCACCATATGGGTGATCTGCCCATCCTCGCTGACGACATAGTGCGCCGAAACCTTCGCCGCGGGATCGGCAAGCCGATCAATGGCTTCGGCGCCGGTCTTCATGCCAGTGTAATGCAGGACGATCATCGAGATGGGCAGCGCGCGCTCGTCGAAATTGGGGGACCAGCGTTCGATAAAATCGCCCATGCCTCTCGCGATCCATTATTGTTCCGGCCCGGCGCGGAACCGCTCTTTCCCCTGCGCCAGCGGGGCGCAAAAAGCAAGGTCAGGCGGCGACGGGGCGCCGCACCTGCTGGTCGGCCGGTTCGTACAGGCCGCGCAGGCGCGGGCTGGCGACGAACTGGTCGGTCTGCCCGAGCACCGTCTCGCCGGCGCCGAGGACAAGGAAACTCTGCGGCGCCGCGATCGCGCGCAGCCGCGCGAACGCCTTCTGCCGCATCGGCATCGCGAAATAGAGCAGCAGGTTGCGGCAGAAGATCAGGTCGGCCGGCGCGGCCAGCGGCGGCCGGTCGATCAGCATGTTCTGCACCGAAAAGTCGACGCGGCGGCGCAGGTCGGCCTTGGCGAGCCATCCCGCCTCGGTCTGGTCGAACCAGCGGACCATGCGCTGCACCGGCAACCCGCGCTGAATCTCGAACTGGCTGTAGAGCCCGACCCGCGCGCGCGAAATGGCGTGGTGGCTGACGTCGGTGCCGATGACGTCGACGCGCCAGCCCGCCCAGCGCTCGCCCTGCTCGGCGAGCAGCATCGCCATCGAATAGGCTTCCTGCCCGCTCGATACGCCGCAATGCCAGATCGTCAGTTGCCGCCGGCGCGCGTTCACCACGCGAAGATATTCAAGCGCCTTCTCCGCAATATCGTCGAAGACGCTGTGTTCGCGGTAAAAGAAGGTCTCGTTGTTGAGCATCGCATCGACCGTGTCGTCGAGCAGTTGCCGCCCGTTCGCGGTGACGAGCGCGGCGACCAGCGTGTCGAGGTCGGCGATGCCGTGCCGCTGCAACACCGGTTTCAGCGACATCTCGATCCGCCAGATGCGGTTCGGCGACAGCGTCTGGCCGGTGCGCGATTCGAGCACGCTCATCAGGACGCGATAGGCCGATTCGCTGGCCGTGCCGCCGCCCATCATCGCCGCGACCGTCCCGCCAGGCTGCCGCCCAGCATCAGCGCGATCGCGTCGGGGTTGAGCGTCGCCGCGGCAATCCCGGTCCGACTGACCGCGCCGGGCATGCCCCATATCACGCAGCTTTCGGGCGCCTGCGCGAAAACCGTGCCGCCCGCCGCCTTCAGGCGCGCGGCTCCCTGCGCGCCGTCGCGCCCCATGCCGCTGAGGATCACCGCGACGCCGCCCTCGCCATAGACCTCTGCGACCGACGCCAGCATCGGGTCGGCCGAAGGACAGCAGCCATTGTCGACCGGGTGCCGGTCGAGCGCGATCTCGCGCCGCCGACCGTTGGCGACGACCACCAGATGCGCGTCGCCCGGCGCCAGATAGATATGCCCCGCCTCGACCGGCATCCCCGCCGTCGCGACATGGACACGGCGCGTCGTCAGCGTCGCGATCTGCCGTGCATAGAATTCCATGAAGGCGTCGGGCAGATGCTGCGTCAGCAGGATCGGCGCGCGAATGCGCGGATCGAGGTGCGCGAGAAAGGTCGTGAACGCCGGAATGCCGCCGGTCGAAGCCGCCACCGCGATGCATTCGAGCGGCTGGCCGGCATCGATCACCGGCGCTGCCGCGAGCCGCGCCGGACGGCAGACGGCGCGCGCCGCGGCGGGGATCGCCGGCGACCGCTGGCCAAGCGAGAGGATGCGATCGGTCAGCACCTCGGCAAAGCGGCCCGAGAAACTGCCGCGCCCAGGCTTGGCGAGCGTGTCGCTGGCGCCGAGCGCCAGCGCGTCGATCGCCGCCGATCCGCCCTCGACGCAATTCGACGACAGGATCAGCACGCGCGCATTCGCCGCGCGCTCGAGGATGAGCGGCAGCGCGTCGATGCCCGTCATTCCCGGCATTTCGAGGTCGAGCACGACGACGTCGGCCGGTTCGCGCGCCAGCCAGGCGAGCGCATCCTGCGCCGAGGCGAAGGACGCGCAGATGCTGAGCCCCGGCCGCTGCTCGATGATGCGTTCGAGGATGCTGCGCACGACGAGGCTGTCGTCGACGAGCATCACGCGCACGTCGCGCGGAACCGGGCCGGCCTCTTCCGGCGGCGGATCGTTCGGGCGGGGTTGCGGCCGGGTCATGCGGCGGTCTCGAACAGCCTCAGGCAACGCCGACGAGTTGCAGCTTTCCTTCGAGCGTTTCGCGGTCGAACGGTTTCATCACATATTCGTCGGCGCCGGCCTCGATCGCCGCGCGGATATGGTCGATGCTGTTCTCGGTAGTGCAGAAGACGACGCGCGGGCGCTCGTCGTGCCCGAAATCGAGATCGTTGAAGGCGCCCAGGAATTCCATGCCGCTCATCACCGGCATGTTCCAGTCGAGCAGGATCACGTCGGGCCGGTTGGCGCGGCAGAAGCGCAGCGCTTCCTGGCCATCGGCCGCTTCATCGACCGCAAAAGCCATGCTTTCAAGGATATGGCGCGCGACCTTGCGAATGACCTTGCTGTCATCGACGACCAGACAGGATTTCGACATTTTCTACCTCCGACCCCCGGGGATTTCGGCCACCCTAGGCCAAAGGGGTATGCAGCGCGTTAACATGATGGGCATCCCGTCAGGCCGCCCGCGCGGCGGGCGCGGCGATGAAATGCGCCGGGTCGACGACGAGCAGCGACGCCCCGTCATGCTCTATCATCGCATCCGCGACCCGCGCCCAGCCGGGCAGCAGCTTGCCCGCGACACGCGTTTCGGGCGCCGCGATGAAACAGACATCCTCGATCGCGTCGGCGAGCAGCGCATAGCCGTGTCCACCGACGTCGACGACGATCACGCGCTGGCCGGGCGCGACGGGAACCGCCGGCAGGCCGACGACGACATGCGGGTCGATCAGCGTCAGCACGCGGCTGCGCAGCGCGAAGATTCCCACGACATGCGGCGGCGCGGCGGGGACCGCGACCGGCTGGCCGACGGTGACGACCGAATTGATCGCGTCGCTGCGCAGCGCGACGCGCGTGTCGGCGATCCGCGCGACCAGATAGAGCCTGTCGATCACGGCCGGCCTCCCCCGACATGCCGGCGCAGCGCATCGAGAAGCGCCTGGCGATCGTAGCGATAGATGGTTTCGTCGGCCGGTCCGGCCGTCGCCGCCGAAGCGCGCAGGCGGATCACCGGGATGCCGCCGCCATGCGCGCAAAGCCCGTCGTCGGCGGCAAGGCACAGCAGCACGTCGGGCGCCTCGCCTTCGCCGGCATCGCCGTCGGACACGACGCGATAGCCCGCGCCGCGCAGGATCGGCGCGAGGAAATTGCCGCCCCAGCCGTCGGCATCGTCGGCGATGCGGCACAGCGGCCGGCGGGCCTCCTCCACGGACGGGGTGAGGATGGCCGCGTGGCGTTCCATCAGCCAGAACGGGTCGATCAGCTCGACCGGCTCGCCGCCGATCAGCACGACGCCGGCGACCAGCCCCGGCGCCGCGGCGGGCTGCACCGCGTCGGGCAGCCGCACGATGTCGACGACCGCCGCGACCGGATAGCAGAGCACCGTGCGGCCATCGAACAGGCGCAGCAGCTTCACCGTGCCATGGCCTTCGGGCAGCGCGTCGGCGTGGACGGGGAAAATATCGTCGCCGATCTGGACCCGCACCGTCCCGGCGCTTTCGAACAGGGCGAGCGCGGGCACTTCCTCGACGCGCTCGATCACCGACAGGCGCACGCCGCGCGTCCGGCCATCGGTATCGCGGAACAGCAGAAGCTGCGCCGCGTCGCGCGCCGCGGCCGCGGCGGCGGCCTCCTCGGCGGCGGCGGCTTCGCCGCGTTCCGCCTCGGCCGCGTCGATCGCCGCGGCGGCCAGCAGTCCCTGCACGTCGAGCAGCAGCACCGGCTGCCCATTGTCTGGCAGCGTCGTGCCGGCATAAAGGCCGGTCGCCATGATGATCGGCGCCGCGGGCTTGATCACCAGTTCCTCCTGATCGTGGATCGCCGCGACGCTCAGCGCATAGCTCTGCCCCTGCCCCGGCCGGACGATCACCAGCGCGCGGTCGTCGTCATCCTCCTCCGCATCGCGCGGGCAGCCGAGCACCTCCTCCAGCCGCAGCAGGGGGTAGCGCTGTCCGCGCACGGTCGCCAGTTCGCCGCCGCCGACGCGGTCGATGCGCACCGTATCGCTGTTTTCGAGCAGGATCTCGCGCACCGCGCCGCGCGGAATCGCGAAATACTGCCCGGCGGCGCGCACCATCAGGCCGGAGATGATCGTCAGCGTCATCGGCACGCGCAGCAGGATCGACAGGCCGCGCCCCTCCTCGTTGCGCAGTTCGACGACGCCGCCGATCTTCTCGACATTGGCGTTGACGATATCCATGCCGACGCCGCGTCCCGAAATCGCCGTCACCTGCGCCGCGGTCGAAAAGCCGGGGCGGAAGATCAGGCCGAGCCGTTCGGCGGGCGTCAGCGCGCGCGCGTCGCTCGCGGTCAGAATCCGCGCCGCGATCGCTTTGGCGACCAGCGCGTCGGGCGACAGGCCGCGGCCGTCGTCGCGCACCTCGATCTCGATCTGGTTGCCCGACTGGCGCGCCGCGACGACGATGGTCGCGGTCATGTCCTTTCCCGCCGCCGCGCGGTCGGCGGGCGCCTCGACGCCATGGTCGACCGCGTTGCGGACGATGTGGATCAGCGGATCGCGGATATTCTCCATCATCTCGCGGTCGAGTTCGACCTCGCCGCCGCTGGTCGTGAAGCGGATTTTCTTGCCCGTTTCCTGCGCCAGGTCGCGCACGATCCGCGGCAGCGGCGCGAACAGCTTGTCGATCCGCTGCATCCGCATCTGGCTGACCGAATGGCGCATGCCGGCGATCGAATCCGACAAGCGGTCGAACGAGGCGATCAGTGCCGGATCGGGCCCCGATTCGCGCAGCATCCGGGTGAATTCGTTGCGCGCGAGGACGATGTCGGTGACCCCCGTCATCACGCTGTCGAGCAGCGGCAGCGGCACCCGGATCGAGCGCCACCCCTGCCCGTCGGCAAGCAGGTCGTCCTCGCGGCGAAGCGGGATGCCCGCGACTTCGACCGCCGGATCGGCATCGGACTGCCGGCCGTCGAGCGCGGCGATGATCGCGCCGTCGTCGCCCGCGGGCTCCGCCCCGTCGCGGCCCAGCGCGTCGCACAGCTCGCTCAGCCGGTCGACGATCGCCAGCACGGCGGTGACGAGCATGGCGTCGGCCGGGCGGTTACCGCGGCGGACTTGGTCGAGCGCATCCTCGGCGGCATGCGACAGCGCCGTGACGCGCGGCAGGGCCAGAAAGCCCGAACTGCCCTTGATCGTGTGGACGAGCCGAAAGATCGCGTCGAGCCGCTCGCGATCGGCGGGGTCGGCCTCCCACGCGACGATCGCCCCCGCCGCTTCGGCAAGGATTTCCGACGTCTCGGTCAGAAAATCGTTCAGCAGATCGTCCATCGCGGTATCGGTGCGCCCCAAAATCCTGTGCGCACCATGGCCGACAATGGTTAACGGAGGGTTTGCCTAGCCCCCTTGAGCACCGCCCCGACGAGCAGCGAGGTCGGCGTTTCGCGCGCGAGCATCACCGTGCCGCCATTCTGCGCCGCGACCGCCTGGACAAGCGCGGCGGGCGCGGTGCGCGACGTCATCGCGGCGGCCCCTTCGCCTTCGGAAAGCAGGCGTTCGACATCGGCATCGACCAGGATGCGCTCGGCCTCGGCATGCAGCGCGATCTCGATCCCCTCGCCCGCCTTTTCGCAGCCGATGTCGAGCCGCCCGCCGCGCACCAGCGCATCGACGAGGATCAGCGCGAGGTTGAGGATGATCTTGACCGCCGGCTTGGGCAGCGGCTCGTCGGCGATCATCCAGTTCAGCTCGATCGGCCGGTCGGCCATGATCCCCTCGATCGCCGCCTTCGCCTCGTCGGGCGGCACCGCGTCGCCGAACCCGCCTGCCGAACCGAAAGCGAGGCGGAAGAATTTGAGCTTGTTGGCCGACGTCCTCGCGCTCTGTTCGAGCAGGTCGAACACGCGCGCACGCATTTCGGCGTCCTGCTCGTCGGCGAGCAGTTCGAGCCCGTTGGCGAAAGCGCCCACCGGGCTGAGCAGATCGTGGCACAGGCGCGAGGCCAGCATGGACGCGAAATCGACGCGATCGTCGGTCATGGATGAAGGCTCCCCCCAGGGCGGACCGGGCCCGGTCCGCTGCCGCTCCTACGGCAGCGAAGGGGCGAAGGGCAAGCGCGATCCCCTTGAATTTCGACGCGCCGAAGCCACATCGACCTCGATGCAGGGGGACGACGCCATCTTGACCGTGACGCTGGCGGACAGCGCGGCCGGGCTGCGGCTCGATCGCGCGCTGGCCGAGGCGCTGCCCGACCTGTCGCGCGAGCGCGTCAAGACGCTGATCAAGGGCGGCCGGGTCGCCGACACGCGCGGCACGGTGCTGTGGGACCCGGCGGCGAAGGCCGCGGCGCCCGCGACGCTGGAAGTGCGCGTGCCGACCCCCGCGCCCGCGCACAACGTCGCGCAGGACCTGGACCTTGTCATCGCTTATGAGGACGAGCATCTGATCGTCGTCGACAAGCCCGCGGGCATGGTCGTCCACCCCGCCGCAGGAAACCTGGACGGGACGATGGTCAACGCGCTGCTCCACCATTGCGCGGGGCAGTTGTCGGGAATCGGCGGCGTGGCGCGGCCGGGCATCGTCCACCGCATCGACAAGGACACCAGCGGGCTGATCGTAGCCGCCAAGCACGACAAGGCGCACGAGGGACTGGCGAAGCAGTTCGCGGCGCACAGCATCGATCGCCGCTATCTCGCCATCGCGACCGGCCGCCCGATGCCCGCGAACGGCACGGTCGAGGCGGCGCTCGGCCGCTCGCCGACGAACCGCAAGAAGATGGCGGTCGTGCCCGCGGGGCGCGGCAAGCAGGCCGTCACCCATTATCGCACCATCGAGCCCCTGCGCGGTGCGACGGTCGTCGAATGCCGGCTCGAAACCGGCCGTACCCACCAGGTGCGCGTCCACATGGCGCATATCGGGCATCCGCTGGTCGGCGACCCGGTCTATGGCCGCACCCGCAAGCCGCTGTCGGACGTGCTGAAAGCGCGGGGTTTCGAGCGGCAGGCATTGCACGCGGCCCATTTGGGTTTTATTCATCCAGTAACTGGCAAAAGGATCGCACTCGACAGCGATCTGCCCGCGGACATGCGGGAACTGATCGACGAACTGCGCGTTTAGGTTTCGAATGAAAATCTATTTTGACCGCCGGAGCCAACCGCGGCAGGATATTTTCAGGTTTTAGGGAAGACACTTTACCAATGGCGAATAAAAGCAACGTTCCGGCTGTGGTGCCCGCGCTCGGCGGTGAGGCGAGCCTGAACCGCTATCTGGCCGAAATCCGCAAATTCCCCCTGTTGACGCCCGAGCAGGAATATATGCTCGCGAAGCGGTTCCAGGAACATGACGATAACGAGGCCGCGGCGCAGCTCGTGACTTCGCACCTGCGCCTCGTCGCCAAGATCGCGATGGGCTATCGCGGCTATGGCCTGCCGGTCAGCGAGCTGATCAGCGAGGGCAATATCGGCCTGATGCAGGGGGTGAAGAAATTCGACCCCGACCGCGGCTTCCGCCTCGCCACCTATGCGATGTGGTGGATTCGCGCCTCGATCCAGGAATTCATCCTGCGGTCGTGGAGCCTCGTGAAGATGGGCACCACTGCGGCGCAGAAGAAGCTGTTCTTCAACCTTCGCCGGATGAAGAACAACCTCGAGGCGTTCGAGGACGGCGACCTGAGCCCCGAACATGTCGCGAAGATCGCGACCGACCTTGGCGTCACCGAGGACGAGGTGGTCAGCATGAACCGCCGCATGGCGATGGGCGGCGACACGTCGCTCAACGTCCCGATGGGCGAGGACGGTGACAGCCAGTGGCAGGATCTGCTCGGCGACGAAGGCCCGCTGCAGGACGAGCGCGTCGCCGAGGCGGAGGAACGCGACGTGCGCCACGCGCTGCTCAGCGAAGCGCTCGAAACGCTGAACGACCGCGAACGCCACATCCTGACCGAACGCCGCCTGACCGACGACCCCAAGACGCTCGAGGACCTGAGCCAGGTCTACGACGTCAGCCGCGAGCGCGTCCGCCAGATCGAGGTGCGCGCGTTCGAAAAGCTGCAGAAGGCGATGCTGAAGCTCGCCGGCGAACGGCGGCTGATCGCGACCTGACCGGCGGGGCTCTCATACTCCGGAGAGTGACGCCGTTCGACGCAGGTCGGGCTGGCGCGACACTTGTTTCCTTCGTCACGCTCGCCTTGTTTCGGCATTCATGACTCGCGCTTGCGGCAGATGCCGCGCAAAGCGGGAGGGCTGGCCACGGATGCTGAAACAAGCTCCTTTCGACAGGTAGAAACCTGTTCCCCGGCGAAAGCCGGGGTCCAGCTACGTGCGCCTGCCTCGCATGGACCCCGGCTTTCGCCGGGGATCACCAGCGTCCCTGTCTCCAAGGTATAAACGCCAAACAAGTTCAGGGTGACGAAAGAGAGAAACCGTGCCGAAATCCGAATCCCCACAGCCATACCCGCTTCGTCATTGCGACCCCGGATCTGATTCCGGGGGAAGCAATCCGCGGCGGTTTGCGCTACTCTGGATTGCCGCGCGGCTTCGCCGCTCGCAATGACGAGTCCATTCGATGTCATCGCACTCCAGGTCCAGCATGACGGGATCGGGGATGGCCGAATTTTTCCGACCCCGACCAACCGGGCTGCGTCACCGCCTGCTCGCGGCGTGAATTGACAGGCGGGAGCAAAGGATTAGCTTCCCCTCCCGACGCTTCGTCACCGCTACAGGGGGACTCATCATGTGGAAATGGATCCGGATACCCAAGGGCATTGCGCTGCTCGCCTTCCTGCTGCCGTGGATGACGGTCAGTTGCTCCAACCAGAAGATCGCCGAGGCGAGCGGGTTCGGCCTGGCTTTCGGCAGCATCAAGACGATGGGCCGGGCATCGAGCAGCGGTGACGGGGCCGCGATGAACCTGTGGCTGATCCTTGCGCTGCTCGCGATCGTCGGCGGGCTGGTGCTGCTGTTCACGCGCGGGCGCGAAACGGCGAAGCTGGTGCTCGGCACCTCGGCGGCGGCGCTGCTGCTGATCCTGATCGGGACGTGGCGCTACAGCAAGGACGCGATCGCCGCCGAAGCGGCCAAGAATGGCGGCGGCAACGGCGGACTCGATCAGGCGGCGCTGTCGATGATCCAGATCGACTGGCACTTCGGCTATTGGCTCGCGCTGCTGGCACTGATCGCGGCGGGCGTGATGGCGTGGCTGGTGATGAGCGGCAAGGAGGCCGAAGCCGAGGCCAAGATGCGCTCGCTCGCCGCCGATGCCGCGGACGCGGCCAAGGTTGCCGCCGCCAAGGCAGGCGACGCCGCCAGAGATGCGGCGGCGAAGGCGAACGACGCGATCGATGCCGCCAAGGACGACAGCAAGGACGCCAGCAAGGACAGGGCCGGCGACGATGCCGGCGCCGCGCCGGACGGGAAAGACGGCGACCCGCCGAAGCCCTGAACCGGCGAGAATGGCGGCCGTCGTACGCTCCGGCCTGCGGCCCCGTTCCCAGGAGCGTAATCCGCTTTGACTGAAACATTTGTGTGTCCCCGCGCAGGCGGGGATTCGGGGCAGGCTGGCGCAAGATCGCTCTGGGTCCCCGCCTGCGCGGGGATACGCCTATAAATCAGCAGGTTTCATTCAAAGATGATCATGCTTCAAAGTGATATGCTCCCGCGCCGTCGGGAAGCTTGCGCTTTTCCGCTTCTGGTTGAGGCACATTCAAGCCAAGCATGACAGAATCTAGAAACGGCGCGCAAAGCCGAAATAGAATTGAAAATCGGGGCTGGCGCGGTTGAGGCCGATATTGGCGCCGATGTCCCATTGGCTGTCGTCGTCCGGCTGCCATCCGGCCGACAGACCGGCGAGCCATTCGCTGTCGTGCCCGGCAGGATCGCGGTCGCGCACGAAGGAGAGTTCGGCCGCGATCGATATCGCGTCCGAAGCCGCGAAACCCGTCCCGGCCACCGCGCCATAGGCGAGATGGCGGCCATTGCCGTCGGCGTCGACCGCCGCGTCGACGTGCGGCGTCAGGCTGAGCGAAACCGCCCCCGCCTCGACGCTCGCCGGGATCAGCAGGCCCGCGCCCCAATCGCCGGCGCCGAGCGCGCGGCCGCCGACCGGCAGGCTCGCATAGGGCATGACCGCCAGCGAAAAGCCCGAACCGTCGGGGTTGCGCAGGTTGCGGCGCAGCGCCAGCGTCACGTCCCCCGTCCCGGTCCGGCCGGCCGCGGTCCCCGCAACCCTGTCGCGCTCGCGCACACGGCCGAGCGCGGTCCAGCCGACCTGCACCTCGGTCGAAGGCGTCAGGCCGACGCGCAGCAACGCCTCCCCCGCAGTCACCGTGTCGGTACGCAGGGTGCCGTCGCGCTCGCGCGTCCAGTCGCCGATGCCGAGTTCGATCACCACGGTTCCCGCCTCCACGGTGCAGGCGGGGGTGCCGAGCCCCGGCCGGTCGGGGCACAGCGCACGCGGTTCCTGCGCCGCCGCCGGGGCGACTGTCGCTAACAGGGCGATCAGGACAAACGCGGGCGGCAGCATGGCGAATCGACACATGCGATCGGGACTTTTCCTTTGCATCGCACTCGACTAGGCCGCTTCGATGGCGAGGAAAAGCGGGACGCGGGCGAAATCCACCATGGGGCGGTTCTTCGGGACCGCGCTCAAGATTCTGGTCGGCGCCCTGCTCTTCTCCGTCCTCTGGGTGCTCCTCTATGCCGTCGTGCCGCCGCCGGTGACCTTCACCATGCTCGCGGACCGCAACGGCATCACCAAGGACTGGACCAGCCTGTCGCGGATCGACCGCACCATGGTCCGCGCCGCGATCGCCGCCGAGGACGGCAAATATTGCAGTCACAACGGCTTCGACCGCGCCGCGATCGAGCAGGCGATCGAGCGCAACGCGCAGGGCAAGCGAATCCGCGGCGGATCGACGATCAGCCAGCAGACGGCGAAAAACGCCTTCCTGTGGCAGGGCAGCGGCTGGACGCGCTATCTGCGCAAGGTGCCGGAGGTGTGGTTCACCTTCCTGATCGAAAAGATCTGGGGCAAGCGGCGGATCATGGAGGTCTATCTCAACATCGCCGAGACCGGCATCGGCACCTATGGCGTCGAGGCGGGGGCGCAGCGCTATTTCAAGCATGGCGCGAGCCGGCTGACGCCCGCCGAAGCGGCGCGCATCGCCGCGATCCTGCCGCTGCCCAAGAAGCGCGAGGCGATCAGCCCGTCGGGCTTCACGCGCCGGTACGGCAACATGATCCGCGCCCGCATCGGCGTCGTCGCGCGCGACGGGCTCGATGCCTGCGTCTATGACTAGCGACGCGCCGTCGGCATAGGCCCGAAACGCGCGAAAGGACGCCGCAAACACCGTTCGCCATCGGTTCGCCGCACAATGCACTCCAATTACCGGCGCAAGCAATCGCGCGCTCTTGCAGGGACTCCGCAGGTGCCGGAAAGGGCGACCTGAACGCGGGGGCGGCTCATTGAAGGAGTGATATCATGGGTGCCGTTTCCAGAAATTCCCGAATAGCGTTGCTGCTCGCCATGCTGGCCGCACCGGCGACGGTCGGCCTGGCAGCGCAGCCGCAGGACGCGTCCGAGGGCGACGTCATGACGACCGTCTATGGCACGCTGCCGACCGAGGCGGAGATGACCAAGGGGCCGGAGATCGAGGGCATCATCTCCGCGCGCAGCGGCAACCGGATGCAGGTCACGACCGCCGACGGTGCCAACACGGTCATCGCGATCACCGACAACACCCGGATCAAGTCCAAGGGGGGCTTCTTGGGCCTCAACCGCAACAAGCTCGCCGCCGATTCGCTGCTCAACGGGCTGCCGGTGACGGTGGAGACGCTGCAGTGGGACGGCGGCCTGGTGGCGAGCGAGGTCGACCTCAAGAACAAGGACCTCAGGACCGCGTCGATGATCCGCACCGGCACCGACCAGCGCTTCGCCGAACAGACGGCGGCGACGGAGGCGCTGCGCGGCCGCATGGGCGACATCGACCAGTATAATGTCAAGGGCACGACCAACGTGAACTTCGACGTCGGCAAGGCCGTGCTGTCCGAACAGGCGAAGGCCGAGCTGTGCGCCACGGCCAGCCAGGCCGAGGGGATGGACAACGCGCTGCTGCTCGTCGTCGGCTACACCGATTCGACGGGAAGCCAGGAGTTCAACCAGCAGCTCAGCGAAAAGCGGGCGGGCCGCGTCGTCAATCATCTTCAGCAGGCCTGCGGCTGGAAACCCTATCGCATGCTGACCCCCACCGGGATGGCGGAAGCGGACCCGGCGGCCAGCAACGACACCATCGAAGGCAAGGCGCAGAACCGCCGCGTCGCGGTGAACGTACTGGTCAGCAAGGGCCTCGACGGCCTGTAAGACACGCGGGGTGGGCGCTGCCCGCCCCGATATTTCCGGGGCGGTGCCGGCTGGCGTTGTTTAGCTTCGTCATTGCGAGCGCAGCGAAGCAATCTCCAGCTATCGTTCTGCGATGCCGATAGCTGGAGATTGCTTCGTCGCTGCGCTCCTCGCAATGACGGGGTGCTTCAATCCAAAACGACGCCCAACAGCCCGCTACGCCGGTTTCCAGCTCTTGCGTTCCTCGGCCTGCTTCAGCACCTCGAATGCCGCCTGCCCCGCCGCGAAGCGCTTTGCGGCCTCTTCGTCGCCGGGCCTGACGTCGGGGTGGCATTCCTTCGCCAATCCGCGCCACGCCTTCTTCGTCGCCTCGAAATCGGCGTCGGGGTCGAGCCCCAGCACCTCGAGCGCGCGCATCTCGTCGGCGCTGCGGCTGCCGTCGCCGGGGCCGCCCCAGCCATAATGCTGCGCGCGGGCATAGCTGCGCGCGCCGCGCGCCTCGTCGGCGGCGCGCTCGGCCGCCTCCTCGGCGCTCAGCCCGGCGAAATAGTCCCAGCCGCGATTATATTCGGCGGCGTGCGCCTCGCAGAAATACCAGCGGTCGGGGCTGTTCGGCGACTTGGGCGCAGGACAGTTGCCGGGTTCCTCGCAACCGTAGCGGTCGCAGATCCGCACCTTCTGGGCCTCGCGCGACGCACCATAGGCGCGCCAGCGGGGGAAACCCCAGTCGTCGGATCTCTTGGCGCGGTTCATCCCGTTCATGTAGCGATTGAGAGACGCGATGGCTAGGCGGCAGCACCCGAAAGACGCGCCCGAAAGCGCTTTCCTGCATTATTCCACCGTGCCAGACCCGCGTTTCGGCTCTTTGCCATCGTCGGTTCCCATGCGCCTTCCGGTTTGTTGCGAAACGATCGCTTGGCCCATAACGACATGAGTTGGAATCGTCATTGCGAGCGGCGAAGCCGCGCGGCAATCCAGAGCTCATGTAAACCGCTCTGGATTGCTTCCCCCGGATCAGGTCCGGGGTCGCAATGACGAAGTGGGTCAATTCAATGTCATCAGAGTGTAAAGCCACAAAGGACACAATTTCGATGCATGCATGCGGGGCTTTTGTGGCTTTAGGGTCAGGACCCATTAATTCCGCGTTCGAGGTTTGAAGCGATTTTGCTCAGGGCGAGGAGGAAAGGCGTAGGAATATGAATATATTTCAAGACTTTTCGACGAAGCCATGGGCAAAATCGGTCAAATCCCGCAGGGACGCCGAAATGGCTTCGATCTCGGGCCCGCGCGGCCTTGCGGGTAGCGATGCTACCCGCTGCATCCGCCCAAGCCCGATATCTTCGCCATTTCGACGCCTCGAACGCGGAATTAATGGGTCCTGACCCTAAGGCTGCCGCCGCCTCAATCCTTCACCTCATAGCCGAAGGCCTTGCGCGCCAGCTTGACCACCGCGGGATCGCGTTCGGGCGGCGTCATCGGCACCGCGGCCTCGAGCCGCTCGGCGACATGCGTCAGCGCGGCGATGCGCGCCGCCTTCTTGTTGTTGCCGTCGATCACCTTCCACGGCGCCCAGCGCGTGTCGGTCTGCTGGAACATCTCCTCGATCGCGGCGAGATAGTCCGGGCGCTTTGCCCGGTTGCGATAATCCTCGCCCCCCGTCTTCCACCGCTTCCACGGATCGTCGAGGCGATCGGCGAAGCGCCGGTCCTGTTCCTCCTGCGTGACGTGGACGAACAATTTGACGAGGTTGGTCGCCGATCCGGTCAGCTGCGCCTCGAACTCGTTGATCTCGTCATAGCCCTTGCGCCACTCGGCCTCGGTCGCGAAACCCTCGACACGCTCGACGAGGACGCGCCCGTACCAACTGCGGTCGAAGACGCAGATTTCGCGGTTTCCGGGCAGGCGCGTCCAGAAGCGCCACAGGAAATGCCGCGCCTTTTCCGCATCGTTCGGCGCGCCGATCGGCCAGACCTCGTAGAAGCGCGGGTCGAGCGAGGCGGTCATCCGCTGGATGATCCCGCCCTTGCCCGCCGCGTCCCAGCCTTCGAGCATGATGACGCTGCGCTGGCCATAGGCGATATGCGCGGCCTGGATGCGTTCGAGCCGGTCCTGCAGCGCGGCGAGGTCCTTGCCATAATCGCCCTCGTATCGGGCGCCGGTTTCATGATCGGAGAGCGAGATGGTCATGCCGCCACCCTAGCCCAGCCCCACGCGCGCGACCAAGGGGGTGATCGCATATGTCGCTATCTGATACAGCCGCGAACGCCTTTCCCGAGCGGTCAGATCAGTCCGGCAAGCAGGTCCGCGACGCGCCCGGGCGCTTCCATCGGGATGAAATGGCTGTTCTGAGCCCACAGCTCGTCGCGCACCGCGCCGAGGTGCGGGCCGAGTTCGGGCCATGTCGGGCTTTGCGAGAAATCGAGCGCGCCGTCGCGCGTTCCCGCCGGGGCGCGGATCAGCGTGACGGGCGCCGCGAGGGCGCCGAGCCACGCATGGGGATCGTTCCGCAGCGCATTCTGATACATCGACGCTTCCAGCGCCGGCGGGCACGCCAGCTCAAACCCCTCGCCCGAAGCGGCCGGAAGCAGCCCGTGGGCGCAATAATCGGCGAGCACCCGCGGGTCCCACCGGCTGTAGGGCAGGCGATCGGCGAAGCGCGCGCGCATCTCGTCCGCATCCGCCCACTGGTTGCGGCGGCGCGACACCGGAAATTCGGCCGGATCGGGCACCGGCGCATCGCCGCCGCCGGCATAGAGTTCCGGCGCCATGATCACCGGATCGATCAGGACCAGATGGCGAAAGGCCTCGCGCCGCTCGGCGGCGAGGCGGGTGAGGACATAGCCGCCCATGCTGTGGCCGCAGCCGACGAGCGGCCGCCCGGCAAAGCGATCGACCAGCGGCAGCAGCGCCGCGGCATTGCCGGTCCAGTCGGACAGCGACGCCGGCCGAAAGCTGCGCCCATGGCCGCGATGATCGGGCGCGACGACATGCGTGCCGGACGGCAGCGCCGCGACCACCCGGTCCCAGCACCGCGCATGAAAACCCGTCGCGTGGAGCAGGAGCAGCGTCGCCCCTTCCCCCGGCTGCCCCCATTCGAACCAGCAGATGTCGCCGTCCGGCGTGGCGAGGCTGTGCGTAACGGGACCCTGCTCCGTCATTTCGCCGCCTCGATGCAAGGAACACCATAAAGCGCCATCTGCCGGTCGCTCGTCACGACCATCAACCGCTCCCGCTCCGCCTGCGCCAGAATCAGATGATCGAACGAGTCGCCGTGATGAAAGGCGAGCGTATCGAGCGCGCGGATATGCTCCGCCGTCACGGGCAACAAGTCGATGCGCTGATCGTCAAGCAGCTCGGCGAAATGGCTTCCCGATTGCGCCAATTTGCCGACCCGCCATTTTATCGTGATTTCCCAAAGCGACACGATACTGACCAGCACGTCATTGTCCGCATCGGCGATCAACGCGCGCGACACGGGGCCGAGGTGCCGCGAATCCTCCAGCCACCAGATCAGCGCATGGGTGTCGAGCAGCAGCCTCATTTATACCAGTTGCGCGCGGCCTCGGTATCTTCGCCATAGAGGGCGTCGAGGAAGCCTTCGGGCCATTCGTCGAAATCGTCGGCGACCCCGGTCTTCCCCCGCAGCGCCCCCGGCTGCCGCGGCTTGGCGTTCCGCGGCGCGGGCTTGATCGTCGGCGGGCCGGCCGCATAAGCGGGCGCGGCGGTAAAGGGCATGGGCATTTCCCGCACTCCGGCTTCGGGCGACGGCGCATCGGCCAATTGCCGCAGATAATCCTTCACCAGCGCCGACAGCGACGTCCCCAGTTCCGCCGCGCGAATACGCGCGCGGCGATGCGTTTCGTCGTCGAGGGCGATAGTGACATTCTTCATGTGAAACTGCGTATCACAGTTTCACAACCATCGCAAGAGAAAGCCCGAACGGAGCGTGTCCGTCAGCCCTTCGGCCCGTCCACCAGCCGGATATGAAGTTCGCGAAGCTGCTTTTCGGTGACGGGCGCGGGGGCGCCCATCATCAGGTCCTCGGCCTTCTGGTTCATCGGGAAGACGACGACCTCGCGGATGTTCGGTTCGTCGGCGAGCAGCATCACGATGCGGTCGACCCCCGGCGCCGACCCGCCGTGCGGCGGTGCGCCGAACTTGAAGGCGTTGATCATGCCGCTGAAATTGGCATCGACATCGGCCTGCGAATAGCCGGCGATCTCGAACGCCTTGTACATGATGTCGGGGCGATGGTTCCGGATCGCGCCCGACGACAGTTCGACGCCGTTGCAGACGATGTCATATTGCCAGGCGAGGATATCGAGCGGGTCCTTGGTCTCCAGCGCCTCCAGCTCGCCCTGCGGCATGCTGAACGGGTTGTGGCTGAAATCGATCCTGCCCGTGTCCTCATCGGCCTCGAACATCGGGAAATCGACGATCCAGCACAGATCGAAGCGGTTCTGGTCGATCAGGTCCAGCTGTTCGGCGACGCGCGTGCGCGCGAGGCCCGCGAGCTTCGCCGCGACGGCTTCCTTGCCCGCCGCGAAGAACAGGCCGTCGACGGGACCGAGGCCGAGTTCGGCGGCGAGCGCGTCCATCTTGTCCGGTCCGTGGTTCTTGGCGATCGGGCCGCCCCACTCGCCGCCCTTGCGCGTCGCATAGCCGAGCCCCGCAAAGCCTTCGCCCTGCGCCCAGGCGTTCATGTCGTCGAAGAATTTACGGCTCTTTTCCGCCGTCCCCGGCGCCGGCACCGCGCGCACCACGTCGCCCGCCGCGACGATGTCGGCGAAGCGGCCGAAACCCGATCCGGCGAAATGCGCCGACACGTCGGTGATGATCAGCGGGTTGCGCAGGTCGGGCTTGTCATTGCCGTATTTCAGCATCGATTCGCGGTAGGGAATGCGCGGGAAGCTGCCCGCCGGGGTCACCGACCGGCCGTTCGCGAATTCCTCGAACACGCCAGCAAGGACGGGTTCGATCGCATTGAAAACATCGTCCTGCGTGACGAAGCTCATCTCGAAATCGAGCTGATAGAATTCGCCGGGCGAACGGTCGGCGCGCGCATCCTCGTCGCGGAAGCAGGGCGCGATCTGGAAATAGCGGTCGAAGCCCGCGACCATCAGCAGCTGCTTGAACATCTGCGGCGCCTGCGGCAGCGCATAGAATTTGCCGGGGTGGACGCGGCTGGGCACCAGATAGTCGCGCGCACCCTCTGGCGACGAGGCGGTGAGGATCGGGGTCTGATATTCGGTGAACCCCTGTTCGACCATACGGCGGCGCAGGGAGGCGATGACGTTCGCGCGCAGCAGGATATTGGCGTGCAGCCGTTCGCGGCGCAGGTCGAGGAAGCGGTATTTCAGGCGGATATCCTCGGGATATTCCTGCTCGCCCGCGACCGGAAGCGGCAGTTCGGCGGCCGCCGACTGCACCGCGACGTCTCGCGCGCGCACCTCGATCTCGCCGGTGGGCAGGTTCGCATTCACCGTCTCGGCCGAGCGCGCGACGACGTCGCCGGTGACCGTGACCACGCTTTCGGCGCGCAGTCCGTCGAGCGTCGCGAAGGCCGGGTCGCTGCTGTCGGCGACGATCTGCGTCAGGCCGTAATGATCGCGCAGGTCGACGAACAACAGCCCGCCATGGTCGCGCTTGCGGTGCACCCAGCCCGACAGGCGGACCGTCTGACCGACGTCCTGGCTGCGAAGCTGGCCGCAGTTATGGGTGCGATAGGCGTGCATTTTCGTGTCTTTCAAAGGCTGGAGAGGCGCGCCCCGGAAACGCGCCGACATGGCCGCGCCTAAGGCAATGCGGCGCGCCATTTGTCAAGGGCGGGCTGGGAAATGGGTTCGGGGCGAGCCGGGATAGGGGAAAGAAAAAGTGCGCGCAGAGGCGCAGAGACCGCAGTGATTTCGGTTCACGCGGAGACGCGGAGGCGCGGAGAGGCAGCGCTTGCCGCGAAGCGGCTTTTCTCTCTCCAGCTTCGCGATGAAATCGAGGTCAGGAAAAGGAGGGGCCTATCGGCCCGACTTTCTCCGCGCCTCCGCGTCTCCGCGTGAATTTCATTCTTTCCTTCTCTGCGGTCGCTGCGCCTCTGCGCGAATCTCCATTCTCCCCCGCCGCAGCGCACGAACCGCGCCGTCACCAATTTTTCCTGCCCGTCGCGAAAAAGTCGCGGTATAGGCGCCCCATGCAAATCCATCCGTTGATCGAGTCCAGCGCGGCGCTCCTTGAATTTGTCGACCTCATCAAAGACAGCGATTTCATCGCGGTCGATACCGAGTTCATGCGCGAGAATACCTTCTGGCCCGAACTGTGCCTGATCCAGATCGCGGACAGCAACCATGCCGCGGCGATCGACCCGATGGCGCCGGGCATCGACCTGCAGCCGCTGCTCGACCTGCTCGTCGACAATGAGGACGTGCTGAAGGTCTTCCATGCCGGGGGGCAGGATGTCGAAATCATCTTCAACCTGACCGGCAAGACGCCGCATTCGATCTTCGACACGCAGATCGGCCAGATGGCGCTCGGTCAGGCCGAGCAGGTCGGCTATTCGAATCTGGTCGAAGCGTGGCTGGGCGTGCAGCTCGACAAGGGCGCGCGCTTCACCGACTGGAGCCGCCGGCCGCTCGACAAGCGCCAGATCGACTATGCGATCGGCGACGTCACCCATCTCGCCAAGATCTTCCCGATGATGCTGAAGAAGCTGGTGAAGACCGGCCGCGGGCACTGGCTCGACGAAGAGATGGAAAAGCTCGCCGACCCGGCACACTACAGCGTCGATCCGGACAAGGCGTGGCTGCGGATCAAGGCGCCGACGCGCAAACCCGAGGTGCTCGGCCGGCTCAAGGCGCTGGCGGCGTGGCGCGAACGCGAGGCGCGGAACAAGAATTTGCCGCGCGGCCGCATCGTCAAGGACGAGACGCTCGCCGACCTCGCCGCGCACCCGCCGAAGGATCAGGATGGGCTGGGCCGAGTGCGCGGCCTGTCGGCGACGTGGAAATCGAACGATATCGGCGGGCGGCTGATGGAAGCGCTCGCCGGTGCGCAGCCGCTGGCGAAGGAAGACATGCCCGACCGCGCCCCGCGCGGGCCGGGGCTGGGCAAGGAGGGCGCGCTCGTCGCCGACCTGCTCAAGCTGCTGCTCAAGATCCGCTCGCGCGAACTCAATGTCGCGGCGCGGCTGATCGCGCGCAGCGACGATCTGGAAGCGCTCGCCGCCGGGCGCCGCGACGGCATCGCGATGATGCAGGGCTGGCGCTACGAGGTGTTCGGCCAGGCGGCGCTCGATCTGGTCGAGGGACGGATGGGTTTCGCCGTCCGGGGCGGTAAGCTGGTGATGAGCGAGATCGAGCCGGCGGCGGCCGACGCCTGACGACCGAGTTTGTTCCCCGGCGAAAGCCGGGGTCCAGAAAGTGCAGCGCTACCTCGCATGGACCCCGGCTTTCGCCGGGGAACAGTTCGTCGACGTGGCATAGTTGCCAACCTTAAGCGGCGATGCGCGCTAAAGCAGCACCAGTTCGGGCTTGGCGCCCAGCGCCTGGCCCAGCGCGCGCAGGCGGCGATCGACCGCCTCGCCCGCCAGATGATGCCAGCCGGGATCGAGGCTGAGTTGCAGCTTGCCATCGACGAGCGCGAGCGCGCTGGCCTTCAGCGGCGCTTCGACCCCACCCGTCAGGCGCTGCGCAAGCCGGATCGCAAGACCCCATTGCCGCGCGCGCTCGACCCGCTCCGCCGCGACCAGGCTGTCCATCGGGGGGAAATCCTCGTCGGCGCCGCCGAATCCGGCATGGAGCGCGCGCGCGAGCAGGATGCGGCCCGGAATATCGATGCTGCGCCAGTTGCCATGCAGGCCGATCTCGGTGCTCCGTTCGGCGCGGAAATCGGGGTTCGCCGACCAGGCGACGTCGCTCAGCAGGCTCGCGGCGAGCCGGATGCGGGCGTCGGCGGGGGTTTCGCTCGCGAACAGCGGCGCGATCCAGTCGGCGATCGTCCGGCCGTGCGATCCGAAGCGCGCGAGGCGGCGCCCCTCGAATTCGGCGGCGGCGATCAGCGGGTCCTGCGCGCGCGTCGCGGGATCGAGCGCCTGATAGAGCAGGCCCTCGCGCAGCCCCGATGAGGAGACCGTCATCTGCGGCGCGTCGATGATATCGACGAGCGTCGCCAGCAGCATCGTCGCGTCGGGCAGCGCCGCGGCGCGGTTCGACGCCATGCCCGGGATCGCGCGCAATTCCTCGAAGCTCATCCGCTTCGTCGCGCGGATCAGGCGGCGCAGCGCCGTGCGCGGGATCACGTGATGATCGAGCACGGGCAGCGGATAGCGCGTCAGTTCGAAATCCAGACGCGCCAGCGCGCGCCACGAACCGCCGACCAGATAGAGCGGCAGCCCGGCCATGTCGCCCGGCCAGCCCGCCGCTTTCAGCAGCTGGCGCACCGCGCGGTCGAACGCCTGCTGCCCCTGCCCGCGCAGCGCCGGCAGGCGCAGCACGCCGAGCGGAAAGGAGGCGCGGCGCCCGACCGCGCCGTCGGCGACCTCGGCCAGTTCCAAGCTGCCGCCGCCGAGGTCGACCGCGATGCCGTGCGCATCGGGAATGGCCGCCAGCACGCCGCAGCCCGCCGCCTCCGCTTCCTCGGCGCCCGACAGCAAGCGGATCTCGAGCCCCGCCTCGGCCGCGCCGGCCATGAAGTCCGCGCCGTTGGTCGCGTCGCGCACCGCCGCGGTCGCGACGCATTGCAGGTCGCCCACCTCCATCTGGCGCGCGAGCAGCGCGTAGCGGCGCAGCGCGGCGAGACCGCGCGCCGCATCCTCGGGCGCGATCGCGCCGTCGATCGCCAGGCCGCGCCCGAGCCCGGCCGGCACCTTTTCGTTGAAGATCACCGCGGGCGCGCGCGCCGCCCCTTCGTAGACGACGAGGCGGACCGAGTTCGAACCGATGTCGATGACCGCAGAGCGGAGGACGGGCAAGAGGTCAGTCCCCGCGCAGATGGACGTCGAGCGTCGGGACGTCGTGGCGCTTGTGGAGCGCGGTGCCGCGTCCCGAAAGCGAAGGGTTGTTCATGAAATAATGATGCAGGTTGAACGGCTTGTCGCCCGGAACCAGACGCACATAGGTGCCGTCGGGCTGAAGCACCCAGCTTTGTTCATTGTCGATCAGGTTCGCGACCAGCACCTGGTCGAGGATCTGGTCGTGCACGGTCGGATTCTCGATCGGGATCATATATTCGACGCGCCGGTCGAAGTTGCGCGGCATCCAGTCGGCGCTGGAGATATAGAGCTTCGCGCCGCTGTGCGGCAGGCGCGCGCCGTTGGCGAAGGCCCAGATGCGGCTATGCTCGAGGAAGCGGCCGACCACCGATTTGACGCGAATCCTCTCCGACAGGCCGGGCACGCCGGGACGCAGACAGCAGATGCCGCGCACGACGAGCTCGATCGGCACGCCCGCCGCGCTCGCTTCGTAAAGCTTGTCGATGATGTCGGGATCGACGAGGCTGTTCATCTTCGCCCACAGACCCGACGGGCGCCCCGCTTTCGCCGCCGCGATTTCCGCGTCGATCAGCTCGCTGAGGTGCCGGCGCATGTTGAGCGGCGACATCGTCACCATTTCCAGCCGCCCGGGTTCAACATAGCCGGTGATGTAATTGAACAGCTGCGCGGCATCGCGACCGGCGCGCGGATCGGCGGTGAAGAAGCTGAGGTCGGTATAGATGCGCGCGGTGACCGGATGATAATTGCCGGTGCCGAAGTGGCAATAGGTGCGGTACCCCTGCCCTTCGCGGCGTACGACCATCGAAATCTTGGCGTGGGTCTTCCACTCGATGAAACCATAGACGACCTGCACCCCGGCGCGTTCGAGCTGGTTCGCCCACAGCAGATTCTGCTCTTCGTCGAAGCGGGCCTTCAACTCGACGATCGCCGTCACCGACTTGCCCGCCTCCGCCGCCTCGATCAGCGCGCGGATGACCGGCGACTGGTTGCCGGCGCGGTAGAGCGTCTGCTTGATCGCGACGACGTCGGGGTCCGCCGCCGCCTGGCGCAGGAAGGACAGGACGACGTCGAAGCTTTCATAGGGATGGTGGACGACGATGTCCTTGCTGCGGATCGCGGCGAAGCAGTCGCCGCCATGTTCGCGGATGCGTTCGGGAAAGCGCGGCGAATAGGCCGGGAACTTGAGGTCGGGCCGGTCGATCTCGACCAGCGCGGACAGCGAGGCGAGGCCGACGAAGCCGCCGATCTTGGCGATCGTCGCCTCGTGCCCCTGAATGCCGTCGCCGAGCACCGCCGCCAGTTCCTCGGTCATGTCGGCGCCGAATTCGAGCAGGATCACGCGACCGCGGCGGCGGCGGCGGATCGCGGTGCGGAACAGGCGGACGAGATCCTCCGCCTCTTCCTCTATCTCGATGTCGCTGTCGCGAATGATGCGGAACACCCCGCGCGAGCGGACGGTGAAGCCGGGGAACAGCAGGTCGGCGAAGATCTTGACCAGATATTCGACCGGCACGACGGCGCTCGCCTCGCCCGGCAGCGACACGAAACGCGGCAGCGATGGCGGCAGCATCACCAGTTCGCGCACCGTCTCGCCATCCGCCTTGCGCTGGAGATCGAAGATCACCCCCAGCCCGCGATTGGGGATGAAGGGAAAAGGGTGCGCCGGGTCGAGCACCTGCGGGGTCAGGATCGGAAAGATCTGGTCGATGAAATAGGGACGTAGCGCCGCGCGCAGCGCCTCCGGGTCCGAATCGGAACCGTGGACGACGATCCCCTGTTCGGCCAGCAGCCGATGGAGAAGCTGCCATTCGCTCTGCTGCTGATCGACGAGGCGCTTCACCTCGGCCTCGATTTCGGCGAGTTGCTGCCCCGGCGAGCGGCCGTCGGCGGACGGGTCGTCGATCCCCTGAAGCTGCTGCCCCTTCAGCCCCGCGACGCGGACCATGAAGAATTCGTCGAGATTGCTGCCGGAGATCGACAGGAAGCGCAGGCGTTCGAGCAGCGGATGCGCGGGATTGCGCGCCTCCTCCATCACCCGCCGGTTGAAGGCGAGCCACGACAGTTCGCGGTTGAAGAAGCGTTCGGGACCGAAGCGGGGCGGCGCCGGATTGGCGTCATTTTCGGCGCGAAGAGGGCCTGCAGCTATCGACATGTGGCGTCATCCTGCCTTTCGAGCAAATCGGAATCGATCAGCCCCTGTGACAGTAATGTTTCACGCGTAAGACGAATGCCGATGCGGCGCCTTTTTTCGAGCGAGGCCGCGTCCAGCGCGGCGACGATGCGGTGGATCATCGCATAGCTGCGCTCCATCCGCGGCACGATGTAGGAGGGAACCTCGGGCGCGATCGCCAGTCCGCGGCGCGCGAACAGTGCCTCGATCAGGTCGCGCGCCAGGCAGTCGTCGGGCTCGCCGATCGTCAGCACCGGCACCGCGCGCAGCCGCGACGCGAGGTCGGGAAGCGCGATCCCCCAGTCGGCCGGCAACGCATCGGCGATGATCAGCAGCGGCGTCCCCGACGCCTGCGCCGCGTTCCAGGCGTGGAACAGCGCCTCTTCCGAAACGCTGTCGTGCCCGTCGATGACGCGGCCGCCGGTCTCGCGAGCGAACAAGCGCCCCATCAGGCTGCGGCCCGAACCGCGCGGCCCGGTGAGCACGGCGGTCCGCACCGGCCAGGTCGCGACGTGGCGCAGGTAGCGCACCGCGTCGGCATTGCTCGTCCCGACGATCAGCGGGCCGTCGTTGGCGCCGCCAGCGCTCCAGTCGAGCGGCAGTGCGATCTGTCCCGTGACGACCGCCATCAGCGGCTGATCCTGAGCTGCCCGCCGCCTTCCTGCACCTTGAAGCCGCGCGCGGCGAGCGCCGCCTTGAGCGTACCGAGGTCGCCGCGGAAGGTCACGCGCATCACCGACGTGCCGCCAAGCGCAAGGCTGGTGGTCGAGGCCGACTGGACCCCGGCGATGGCGCCGACCGCGCGCTCGGTCGCCGAAACCGATTCGACGTCGGACGACACATATTGGACGGTGAAGCTCTGGACGCCCGCGGGCGGGGTCGCCGAAACGCTGGCGTCGGTTTCGACGGGCAGCGTGTCGTCGCCGGCCGCATCCTCGGGCAGGTCGACCTTCTCGACCGGCTTTTCGAGGACCAGATAGGTGTCGGTCCGCAGGACGCCGGCTGCCAGCGCATTGGTATAGATGGCATCCATGCGCGCGACCGCCTTTTCCATCATGTCGGGCAGCGCGGCGGGGCTCGGCCCCGTCATGGTGAAGCTGTCGATCAGCTTGTCGTCGGGGCCGAATCGCGCGGTGAAATAGCCTTTGATGGGCCCGCCGGGATAGCTGTATTCGACGCGCGCGATCGGCATCAGCACGTCGGCGGCGCCATATTGGTCGAGGATCACCCGCCACCAGACGCGCCCCCGCCGCCCCGTCTGCCCGGCGTTGAGCAGCAGCGTATCGGCGCCGGTGCCCGCAGTGCGGACATAGTCGATCGCGCTTTGCCCCGTATTATATTCGGCCCAGGCGCGCTGCCACGCGCTGCGCTGTTCGAACACCTGCGCGATGCCGTCGACCGAATAGACCGGGATGACGAGCAGCGGCGGCGAGCGCAGCGTCCGGCCGCTGACACCCAATATCTGTCCCGCGCGTACGCGATCGAACTGGATGCCCAGCGTGGCGACATAGCGGCGCGGCCCGATCTGTTCCTTTTCGACGACGATCGCGGTGACGATGCCGTCGAGCACCGAATCGCCGAGCGCGGGACCGTCGCTGCCGTTGATCCGGCGATAAAGCTGTTGCCACCCCTTGCGCTGTGCCTCACGCCACCCTTTTTCGCGCGCCTCGTCGGCATTGGCGCCGACGACATCGACGGTGATTCCGCTGGCGAGGAAATCGCCGCTGCTGTTGATAGGGGTGATGCCGCGATTGCCGCGACTGATCTGCCCCTCGACGAGGCCGGCGACCAGAATCGCCAGCAACAGCGCGGCAAACGCGGCCCAGCGCCAGTCGCGCGGCCAGGAAATCGATCGCGAAAAGCGAGGGAACGGGAGGGAAGCGGCGGAAATCATCTCTACTCTTGGTTCAACCCTCGAAGCCGTTCCGTCCTGCCGCCACCTCGGCGCCGTAACGGTGATTCCAGCATGCCCTACGCGAAAGCCATGGCCAGCGACAAGGAAATCATGGCATTTGTCGCCGGGAAGAGTTAGGCGCGCGTGCCATGGATTCCAAGCATAACCAACCCGCCTCCTATACCTATGCCCAGGCCGGGGTATCGATCGAGACCGGCAATGCGCTGGTCCGTGCCATCGCCCCGCTCGCCCGTGCGACGCGCCGTCCCGGCGCCAATGCCGACCTGGGCGGCTTCGGCGGCTTCTTCGACCTCAAGGCCGCGGGTTTCAGCGACCCGTTGCTCGTCGCGGCGAACGACGGGGTGGGCACCAAGCTCAAGCTCGCGATCGAATCGGGGCGGCACGAAGGCGTCGGCATCGACCTTGTCGCGATGTGCGCGAACGACCTGATCGTGCAGGGTGCCGAGCCCCTGTTCTTCCTCGACTATTATGCGACAGGCAAGCTCGACAACGATGTCGCGACCGCAGTCGTCGCGAGCATTGCCGAAGGATGCCGGCAGGCCGGATGCGCGCTGATCGGCGGAGAGACCGCCGAGATGCCCGGCATGTATGCCGAAGGCGATTACGATCTCGCGGGTTTCTGCGTCGGCGCGGTCGAGCGCGACCAGGTGCTGACCGCCGACAAGGTCGCGGCGGGCGACGTGATCCTCGGCCTTGCGTCCTCGGGCGTGCATTCGAACGGATTTTCGCTCGTGCGCCGCCTCGCCGCCGACAAGGGATGGAAGCTGGGACGCCCGGCGCTGTTCGATCATGACGTGCTGCTGATCGACGCGCTGATGGCGCCGACGCGCATCTATGTGAAGAGCCTGCTGCCGCTGGTGAAGAGCGGCAAGTTCCACGCGCTCGCGCACATTACCGGCGGCGGGCTGCTCGAGAATATCCCGCGCGTGCTGCCGAAGACGCTGCATGCGCATGTCGATGCCGATGCGTGGGATCAGCCGCGGCTGATGGCTTTCCTGCAGGCACAGGGGAATATCGAGCCCGAGGAAATGGCGCGCACCTTCAACTGCGGGATCGGCATGGCGGTGGTGGTGGCGGAAGCCGACGCCGCCGACGTGACCGCGGCGCTGGAGGCCGCGGGCGAGACGGTGCACCGGATCGGGCATATCGCCGAGGGCGAGAAGGGCTGCACCGTGTCGGGCGGGTCGGAGACGTGGAGCGCGATGGCGGCATGGTCGGCGACGCATCATGGCTGAAATCCTCCCCACGCGTGGGGAGGTGGCAGCCGCGCAGCGGCTGACGGTGGGGGCCATCGTGGCCCGCCTGCGTGGCTTGGGGACGCGAGCCCCCTCCACCGCTTCGCGGTCCCCCTCCCCGCAAGCGGGGAGGATTTGATGACGAAAGCCCGCGTCGCCGTTCTGATCTCCGGCACCGGCACCAACATGGCGGCGCTGCTCTATGCCGCCAAGGCCGACAGTTGCCCGTTCGAGATCGTCCTCGTCGCGAGCAACAATCCCGACGCGCCGGGCCTGACGCTGGCAGCGGCCGAGGGCATCGCGACCTGGGCGCAGTCGCACAAGGGCATGGGCCGCGATGCCTTCGACGCGCTCGTCGATGCGCAGCTCCGCGCCGCAGGGTCCGACTATGTCGCGCTCGCGGGCTATATGCGCATCCTGAGCGCCGATTTCGTCGCGCGCTGGGAGGGACGGATGCTCAATATCCATCCCAGCCTGCTTCCCAAATACAAGGGCCTCCATACGCACCAGCAAGCGATCGACGCCGGCGACGAGTTCGGCGGATGCAGCGTCCATGTCGTGACCGCGGCGCTCGACGACGGGCCGGTGCTGGCGCAGACGCCAGTCGCGATCCTGCCCGGCGATACCGCCGACAGCCTCGCCGCGCGGGTGCTGATCGCCGAGCATCAGCTCTATGCCCCGACCCTCGCCGCCTTCGTGATGCGCGAGGCGACGCCCGACTATTGGCTTGCCCGCGTGCGCGAACTGGCAATGGCGATGCCCGAGGCCGAGGAGACGCTGTCGCACGGCATGCCCTGCTTCGGAATCGTCAAGGGCAAGAAATTCGCCTGGTTCAGCCACGATCACCACGGCGACGGTCGCACCGCATTGCTCGTCAAGATCAGCGGCGCCGAGGAGCAGGCCCTGCTGATCGAGCAGGACGCGGAGCGGCATTTCCGTCCCGCCTATTTCGGCGTCGGCTGGATCGGCATCCGGCTCGATACCGGCGACAACGACTGGGACGACCTCGGCGCCCGGATCGCGCGAAGCTGGCGCGCGGTCGCGCCGAAGAAGCTCGCCGGGCTGATGGCGGCCGCGGACGAATTCTGACGCCGGGCGGATTGCTGCTGGCCTTTTCGGCAAAAGCGGGGTGAATGAAGGGCGATGCGGTCCGACATCGCCTTCGTCCTGACGATCCTGTGGATCGCGGTCTATGCGACCGTGATCGCGCGCATCCTGCTGCGCCCGCAACGCGAGCCCGCCTCGCGCCTCGCCTGGCTGATCGCCGCGATCGCGGTCCCGGTGGTCGGCGTCGTCGCCTATCTGCTGCTCGGCGAAGCACGGATCAGCGCGAAACGGCGCGCGCGATACCGGCAGATCGAGGCGCATCTGCCGCACCCGAGCGAAAAGGCGGCAGCGCGCAGAAAGCTGGCGAAGACGCCTTATGCCGCGCCCTTCGCGCTCGCCGAGACGGTGAACGCCCTGCCCCCGACGCTGGGCAATCGCGCGCATCTGGCCGCCGACGGCAATGCGGCGATCCGCGAGATGGTCGCCGACATCGACGCGGCGAAATCGACCGTTCACCTGTGTTTCTATATCTGGCTCGCCGACAACAACGGCTTTCGCATCAAGGATGCGCTGATCCGCGCCGCGCAGCGCGGGGCGAAGGTGCGCGTGCTGGCCGACGCACTCGGCTCGCGCGGTTTCATCCGATCGGCGCATTGGATCGCGCTGCGCAACGCCGGGGTCGACGCGCGGATCGCGCTGCCGATCGGCGGGCTGGTCTGGACGCTGATCCGCGGCCGCTTCGACCTGCGCAACCACCGCAAGCAGCTCATCGTCGACAACCGCATCGCCTGGTGCGGCAGCCAGAACCTCGCCGATCCCGAGTTCCGCATCAAGTCGCGCTATGCGCCCTGGGTCGACATCATGACGCGATGGGAAGGACCGGTCGTGCGCGACTGCCAGTTCGTCTTCGCCGCCGACTGGGAATCGGAGCATGGCGACGACATCGGCGACCTGCTGGGCGATGCGGCCGAGCCACCCCCCGCCGCCGATCCCGGGATCGCGGCGCAGGTGATCGGCACCGGCCCCAACCTGCCCTATCCCGCGATGACCGCCTGCTTCACCTCGCTGATCCACGCCGCGCGGCGCGAACTGGTGATCACCACCCCCTATTTCGTGCCCGACGAACAGCTGATCTGCGCGCTGCTCGACACCGCGCGGCGCGGCGTCGCGACGACGATGATCCTGCCCCGCCGCAACGACAGCCGGATCGTCGCCAATACCAGCCGGAGCTATTACGAGCCGCTGATCGCGGCGGGCGTGCGCCTTTACGAATTCGGTCCGGGCCTGCTCCACGCCAAGACGATGGTCGTCGATGGCGAGGTGGCGCTGATCGGGTCGGCGAATCTCGACCGGCGCAGCTTCGAACTCAACTTCGAGAATAATATCCTGTTCGCCGACCAGCGTTTCGCCGCCGATATCCGCGCCCGGCAGGATGCCTATCTGGCGCAGTCGACCCCGGTCACGGCGGAGACCATCGCGAATGTCGGCACGGTGCGCCGCCTGTGGCAGAATCTGGTCGCGACGCTCAGCCCGCTGCTGTGACGCGTAAGGAAAAGGCCACCGGATCGCTCCGGCGGCCTTGTCGAATATCGCCGAAGGCCTCGCTCAGCCGACGATTTCTTCGGGCTTGAAGAAGAAGGCGATCTCGATCGCCGCATTCTCGTCGCTGTCGCTGCCGTGGACCGAGTTCGCCTCGATGCTCTCGGCAAAGCTCTTGCGGATCGTACCTTCGGCGGCGTCGGCCGGGTTGGTCGCGCCCATGATGTCGCGGTTGCGCTTCACGGCGTCCTCGCCCTCGAGCACCTGCACGACGACGGGACCAGAGGTCATGAAGGCGACCAGATCGCCGAAGAAGGGGCGTTCCTTGTGGACCGCGTAGAAGCCCTCGGCCTGCTCGCGGGTCATGTGGATGCGCTTCGATGCGACGACGCGCAGCCCGGCGTCTTCGAGCGCCTTGGTGACGGCGCCGGTCAGGTTGCGACGCGTCGCGTCGGGCTTGATGATCGAAAAGGTGCGGGTGACCGCCATGGGGAAAGCTCCTGCCTTGCTGTGTCTGGAATGCGCGCGCCTCTAGCCGCGCTTTTGCCGCACCGCAAGAAAAGAGCGAAAGCCGCGCGAGCCGCGGCGATCAGCCGCCGGTGCTATAGGTGACGGTGCCGTTGACCATATCGCCCGCCTGGGTCGCCGTGACCTGGATCCCCGTCTTGTCCGCGCCTTCCTTTTCGGCGCCCAGCATCAGCGTGTCGCCCGCCTTGACCTCGGTCGTCACCTTCATGCCGGCACCCTCGGCCTGCTTGCGGAAATGGGCGATGACGTCGGCCGCCTTCGCCTTCGCCTCGAAGCTCGCCATGCCGCCGTCGCCGTCCTTGCCCGAGGCGGCGAAGCCCCCGGTCATCTTCGCACCCGGAAAGGGCGCGATGCCCGCCGGCAGCTTCGCATTGGCGGCGCCGCCGCCGAAACGC
Source organism: Sphingopyxis sp. 550B (assembly GCF_057401805.1). NCBI lineage: Bacteria > Pseudomonadati > Pseudomonadota > Alphaproteobacteria > Sphingomonadales > Sphingopyxidaceae > Sphingopyxis > Sphingopyxis sp. 550B. The sequence goes on from NZ_CM171610.1 coordinate 3,799,968, forward strand.
ATCTCGCCGTCCTCGGTCCTGATGCTGATATTGCCCTCTTCGCCGTCGGCGCTGCTGGTGATCTTGTAATCAGTCTTTTCGCCGGTGTCGGGATCGGTGACGGTACCGCTAGCGACCTCGGTCTCGGATTTCGATCCGCAACCCGCCACGAGCAACGCAGCGGCAGCCGCGACACCGAGGGGAAGCGAAGAGAAAAGGCGCGTCGTCATCATGATCCTCCTGCTGGCCGGCAGGCTATCGGACGGATTCCCGCCTGTCACCCCCGGTCGATCGTGACAGACCCTGACGAGCGCGGCGCAGCGTGTCGGTGATGGCCGTCACACGACGGGTCAGGGTCCCTCGGACCAGCGCCCGCGCTCGTCCTGCTTCCAGAAATGAAGCTCCACGCCATCGGCCTTGCCCAGCGCGCGCCACGTCGCGCGGGTATCGTCGATCCGGCTGTTGTCGAACAGCAGGAACACGCGGTCGAAGCCGAGCGCCTCGTCGCGCCACGCGCCATCGGCAAGCGCGACGAGCCGCGCCCCGTTCGCGGGCGCCGTATCGAGCGTCCCCGCCAGCAGGATCGGCTCGATCGCCTCGTCGGGCGATCCGGCGGCGCCGTGCGGCAGGAAACTTGCTGGCTGGAGCGTCCACAGCGCTTCGTCGATCGCCTGCCGCTGCATCGCCGACGCGGCGACCACCAGCAGCCGGTCGCCGCCGTCCAGGATGCGCGCCGCGATCGCGGGAAGCACCCGCTCGACCGGATCGCGGGTCAGCCGATAGAAATCGACGCGGGCCACCTCGGGCTTCAGCCCTCGTGATTGTCGGCGATATAGCGGTCGAGCAACCGCACGCCGTAGCCGGTCGCGCCCTTCGCCCACACCGGGCCGTCCTTGTCGGCCCACGCCATGCCCGCGATATCGAGATGCGCCCAGGCGACGCCTTCGCCGACGAAGCGCTTGAGGAATTGCGCCGCGGTGATCGACCCGGCCTCGCGCGGGCCGATGTTCTTCATGTCGGCGATCGGGCTGTCGAGCAGCTTGTCGTAGGCCGGCGACAGCGGGAAGCGCCACAGCTTGTTGCCGCTCGCTTCGCCCGCTTCGATCAGTTTCGCCGCCAGATCGTCGTCGTTCGCGAACATCCCGGCATATTCATGGCCGAGCGCGATCACCATCGCACCGGTCAGCGTCGCGAGGTCGACGATCACCTTGGGCGAACAGGCCTGCTGGACCCAGGCGATCGCGTCGCACAGCACGAGGCGGCCTTCGGCGTCGGTGTTGAGAACCTCGACCGTCTGGCCCGACAGGGTGGTGACGATATCGCCGGGCCGCTGCGCGTTGCCGTCGGGCATATTTTCGACCAGTCCGATGACGCCGACGACATTCGCCTTCGCCTTGCGCCCGGCGATCGCCTTCATCGCGCCCGCGACCGCGCCGCCGCCGCCCATGTCCCATTTCATCATGTCCATGCCGGGGCCCGGCTTCAGGCTGATGCCGCCGGTGTCGAAGGTGACGCCCTTGCCGACGAAGGCGACCGGCGCATCGCCGGAATTGCCGCCGTTCCAGCGCATCACCAGGAGCCGCGGCGGACGCGTCGAGCCCTGCGCGACGCCGAGCAGCGCGCCCATGCCGAGCGCCTTCATCTGCCGTTCGTCGAGCACCTCGATCTCGACGCCGAGGTCGGAGAGATGCCGGCAGCGCTCGACGAAGCTTTCGGGATAGAGGATGTTCGGCGGCTCGGCGACGAGCGTCTGGGTCAGCGCGACGCCGTCGGCGACCGCCGACTGGCGCCCCCAGCGCGCAGACAGGTCGCCGGCGGGCGACGCGATGACAACCTTCTGCAGGCTGGGCTTCGCGGTGTCGGCCAGCCGGGTGCGATAGGTGTCGATCCGCCAGTTGCGCAGCTTCACGCCCATCGCAAAGGCGAGAATGTCCTCCTCGTCGCTCTGCCCGGCGCTCGCGAAATCGACATGCACCGTCCCGACGCCGCTCGTCTGCAACCGTGCGGTGAGCGCCGCGCCGCCGCGTTCGAGGTCGTGCGTCGTTCCCTCGCCGATCCCGACGAGCAGCAGCCGCCTTGCCTGATCGCCGTCGATCGCCGCGGTCTCCGCCACCGTGCCCGCCGCGCCGTCGAACCGCGTCTGAGCCGCGAGCGCCCCGAGCAGCGCGCCGAGCGCGGAAGCGCCCCCTTTGCGGACCGGAAAGGCGACAACGTCGGCGGACGCAGCGATTTGCGCGACAAACTGAATGTCCATGGACCTACTTTCTTATGCGACGATTGATTGGAACGTGCCGGACCGATAGGGGTTTCGCCTGCGAGTTGCAAAAACAAAGCAGCCGATCCAGTCCGGGCGGACGCTAGCGAGATGTGGGACAAAGGGATTCGATGAACTGGGCTTTGTTCCGACCGACGACGGGTGTGCAGGCCTTCGGGCTGGCGACCGCGAGCGGCCTTGCCCTGTTCGCAAGCCAGGCGTTCGCGCAGCAGGCGCGCGAAGCACCGTCCGCCGCCGCGCAGGACGAACCCGACCTCCAGACTCTCGCGGCGTCGCCCGTCACGACCGACGCGCCCGCTCCGGCGGATGAGCAGCAGATCGGCTTTGCCGCCGACAATCTGAACTACGACACCGACAGCGAAATCGTCGTCGCCGAGGGCAATGTCGCGATGAACCGCGACACCATATCGATGCGCGCCGACAAGGTGACGTGGAACCGCAAGACCGGCGAGGTCGTCGCCGAGGGCGACGTGGCGATCAAGAATCCCGAAGGCGACACCGCCTATGGCGACCGCATCGTCCTGACCGACAGCCTGCGCGACGGGGTGGTCGAGAATCTGCTGGTCGTGCTCGACAACGGCGCGCGGCTTGCAGCGGTGAAGGGCACCCGCTTCGACAACGGCAATATCGAGCTGGAAAACGCCGCCTATACGCCCTGCCCGGTCGAAGACGCGGCCGGTTGCCCGAAAAAGCCGAGCTGGCAGATTCGCGCCGTGCGCGTGCTGTACGACCGCACGAAGAACAAGGTGCGCTACAAGGGCGCGCGGGTCGAGATCTTCGGCCTGCCGCTGATCCCCCTGCCCGGATTGAGCCATCCGGCGAACAGCGAGGCGGGCAGCGGCATCCTGGTCCCCGAGGTGCGGGTCGACCGGACCAACGGGTTCGAATTCGCCCTGCCCTATTACCTGCGCCTCGCGCCCGACCGCGACCTGACGATCACGCCGCACCTCTATACCGGCGCCGCGCCGATGCTGGAGGGCGAGTTCCGCGCGCTGACCGATATCGGCTCGTTCCGCATCAACGGCTATGCGACCCACAGTTCGGTGGTACCGCTCGTCGGCGCGCCGACGCGTTCGACCAAGGAATTCCGCGGCTATCTGGAAAGCGCGGGCAAGTTCCAGTTCGACCCGCGCTGGAGCCTCACCTATTCGGGCCGCATCGCGAGCGACCGCACCTTCATGCGGCGCTATGACATCAGCCGCGACGACCGGCTGCGCTCGACCTTCGAGGTCGAACGGATCGGCGGGCAAAGCTATCTGTCGATCGCGGGCTGGGCGACGCAGACGCTGCGCGTCAACGACGTGCAAGGGCAGCAGCCGGTCGCGCTGCCGATCATCGACTATCGCCAGCGGCTCGACGATCCGTGGCTCGGCGGGCAGTTCGAGCTGCAACTGAACACGCTGGCGATCGGGCGGACGGCCGGACAGGACACGCAGCGCGCCTTCGCCGGCGCGCGCTGGGATCTGCGCGGCCTGACGGGGCTGGGGCAGGAAATCGCGCTGACCGCCATGGTGCGCGGCGATATCTATCACAGCGACGAGAATCTGCTCACCGCCATTCCCGGCTATCGCGGCAAGTCGGGCTGGCAGGGGCGCGGCATCGCCGCGATCGCCGCCGACATGCGCTGGCCCTTCATCGGCGAGCTGCTGGGCGGTACGCAGACGCTGACCCCGCGCATACAGGTCGTGGCGACCCCGCCGCTCAAGAACCTCGACATCCCGAACGAGGATTCGCGCGCCTTCGACCTGGAGGACAGCAATCTCTTCGCGATCAACCGCTTCAACGGCTACGACCGGTTCGAGGACGGCGCGCGCATCACCTATGGCTTCGAATGGAACTACAGCCGCCCCGGTTTCAACATCAACACGGTGATCGGCCAGAGCTATCGCCTTTCGGACAAGCCCAGCCTGTTCCCGAACGGCACCGGCCTGACCAACCGCACCTCGGACATCGTCGGGCGGACGACCGTCGCCTATCGGGATTTCCTGCGCCTCACGCATCGCTTCCGGCTCGACAAGGACAATCTGGCGGTGCGGCGCAACGAGTTCGACGCGACGATCGGCAGCCAGTCGACCTATGCCGTGCTCGGCTATTCGCGGCTGAACCGCGACATCCTGCTGCTCGGCGAGGATCTGCAGGACCGCGAGGAGGTGCGTGCCGGCGGCCGCGTCGCGGTCGCCCGCAACTGGTCGCTCTTCGGTTCGGCGATCGTCGACCTTACCGGCAAGAAAGACGACCCGAGCGCCACTTCCGACGGGTGGGAGCCGATTCGACACCGGCTCGGCATCGCCTATGACGACGATTGCCTGTCGATCGCGCTGACCTGGCGCCGCGACTATATCGACACCGGCGACGCGCGCCGCGGCAACAGCTTTTCCTTCCGTATCGCGTTCCGCAACCTCGGTTTCTAGGCGCGGCCCGCTCAGCTTGCGTTCAGCGACGCGCGCCTATCCGAAGGACGAACGGGTCCGAACGGCCGATTGCGCTGGACCAGCAGGCATTCCGGCTGATACGGAGCGTCGCGATATTTCTCGAATAGGGTGAAGATGACCAGATTTTCGACCATGATCGGCCTGCTTGCCGTCGCGGCCGCGGGTATGACGCCGGTGCTGGCGCAGACCGTTTCGGACGATGAGACGCCGACCACCAGCCTCAACATCCCCGGCAACGTCCAGCTCTATGGCGATGCCAAGCCCAACGTCTATCGTCCCTCGGCGACAGTGAACGGCGAGATCATCACATCGACCGACATCGAGCAGCGGCTGGCGCTGATCCGCATCGCCAACAGCGACATGGTGCTGCCGCCCGAGGAAGAGCAGCGGCTGCGTCAGCAGATATTCAGCAACCTGATCGATGAAAAGCTTCAGATTCAGGAAGCGCGCGCCGCCGATATCACGATCGACGAGGCGATGATCGATCAGCAGTTCGCCCAGCTCGCGGCGCGCTTCCGGCAGACGCCCGATCAGTTCGCCGAATATCTGAAGTCCAAGGGATCGTCGGCGAGCGCGGTGAAGCAGCAGATCCGGGGCGAGTTCGCCTGGGACCGGTTGCTCGCGCGCAACGTCCAGTCGACGACCAACGTGTCGACCGAAGAGGTCGAAGCGGTGGTCAAGCGGCTCAACGAGGCCAAGGGACAGGACGAATTCCACCTTGGCGAAATCTATCTGTCGGCGACGCCCGAGAATGCCGCGGCGGTCGCAGATAATGCGCGCAAGATCATGGAGGCGCTGCGCAGCGGAGGGTCGTTCGCGGCCTATGCGCGGCAATTCTCCGAAGCATCGACCGCCGTCGTCGGGGGCGATCTCGGCTGGGTGCGGCCGGGCCAGCTTCCTCCCTCGATGGCGCAGGCCGCGGCGCAGATGGAGCCCGGACAGTTCGTCGGCCCGATCGAGGTGCCCGGCGGCATGTCGATCCTGCTGATGGTCGACCGGCGCCAGGTGCTGACCGCCGATCCGCGCGATGCGGTGCTCAGCCTCAAGCAGATTTCGCTCAACTTCGCGCCGGGCACGACGCCGGCGCAGGCAAGCGAACTGGCCGGCAAGTTCACCGAAGCGACGAAGACCATCGCCGGCTGCGGCGCCGCCGATGCCGTGGCACAGAGCCTTGGCGCCTCGGTGGTGGCGCGCGACATCCTGATGCGCCAGCTTCCGGCACCGCTGCAGGCGACGATGATGGACCTGCAGGTCGGCCAGACCTCTCAACCATTCGGCGCGGTCGACGAGGGGATCAGCGTCCTCGTGCTGTGCGGGCGCGATATGCCGCAAAGCGCGTCGGCCCCCGATCTGCAGCAGATCGAGCAGCGTCTGCTCGACGAAAAAGTGAACAAGCGCGCCCAGCGCTATCTGCGCGACCTGCGCCGGGATGCCGTGATCGAATATAGCTGATGACCGTCGTCCCTCATCGACCGCCGATCGCCGTCACCATGGGTGATCCGGCGGGCGTCGGTCCTGAAGTCGTGGCGCGCGCCTGGGTGGCGCGCCGCGAGCATAGCCTGCCCCCCTTCGTCGCCATCGGCGATGCGGCCGCGATCGCCGCCGTGTGGGACGGCCCCGTCGCGCGCGTCGGCGACATGGCCGAAGTGGTCGCCGCCTTCGCCGAGGCGTTGCCTGTCTGGCACCTCGAGGACAGCGGCGCGCTGACTCCTGGCGAACCGACCGCGGCGGGCGCCACCTGCGCACTCCATGCGCTCGAAACCGGCATCGGGTTGACCCGGACCCCGGCTGCATCGGCGCTCGTCACCGGTCCGGTGTCCAAGCATGCGCTGCAAAGCATCGGCTACACCCACCCCGGCCAGACCGAGTTCATCGCCGAACGCTGCGGCGTCACTGCGACCAACGCGGTGATGATGCTGGCGGGCCCGGCGTTGCGCGTCGTGCCGCTGACCGTGCATATCCCGCTCGCCGAGGTGCCCGAACGGCTGACGAGCGACCTGATCGTCGCCAAGGCGCGGATCGTCGCGCGCGGGCTGAAGCGCGACTTCGGGATCGCGCACCCGCGCCTCGCCATCGCCGGCGTCAATCCGCATGCGGGCGAAAGCGGCCGGCTGGGCGACGAGGAGACCCGGATCATCGTGCCCGCATTGGCGGCACTGGCCGAGGATGGACTGGCCATCGACGGACCGCTCGCCGCCGACGCGCTGTTCGCACCCGGCATCCGCGACCGCTACGACGCGCTGCTGTGCGCCTATCACGACCAGGCGCTGGCGCCGTTCAAGGCGCTGCATTTCCACGACGGCGTCAACCTGACGCTGGGGTTGCCGATCGTGCGCACCTCGCCCGACCATGGCACCGCCTTCAACATCGCCGGAACCGGCCAGGCCGATCCGGGGCCGACGATCGCCGCGATCGCGATGGCGGCGCGCATGGCCGCGATGCGCGAGGCCGGCTGCGCAGCCGCGAAGTGACGCAAGACCCGTCGCGTCCGCTGCCGCCGCTGCGCGAGACGGTCCGCGCGCACGGCCTGTCGGCTAGCAAGGCGCTGGGGCAGAATTTCCTGTTCGATGAGCAGTTGCTCGACCGGATCGCGGCGCTGCCCGGCAACCTCGCGGACGCCACGGTGTTCGAGGTCGGTCCCGGCCCCGGCGGCCTGACGCGCGCGCTGCTGCGCGCCGGCGCGCACGTGATCGCGGTCGAGCGCGACGCGCGCTGCCTGCCGCTGCTCGGCGAATTGTCCGAAGCTTTCAACGGGCGCCTGACGGTGATTTCGGACGATGCGATGGCGATCGACGCCGACGCGCTGGCGGGCGGCCCTTACCATATCGTCGCCAACCTGCCGTATAATGTCGGGACCGCGCTGTTCACCCGCTGGCTGGAGCCGCCCGCATGGCCGCCGCTGTGGCGGTCGCTGACGCTGATGTTCCAACTGGAAGTCGCCGAGCGCATCGTCGCGCCGGTGGGCACCGGCGCCTATGGCCGCCTGGCGGTTCTCTCCCAGTGGCGATCGAACGCGCGGATCGCGATGAAGGTCCACCGATCCGCCTTTACCCCGCCGCCCAAGGTGATGTCGGCGATCGTCCACCTCACCCCCAGCGACCAACCCCACGGCGTCGACCCGGCGCTGCTGTCGAAACTGACCGAAAAAGGCTTCGGCCAGCGCCGCAAGATGCTGCGGCAGAGTCTCAAAGGTCTGCCGGGCGCGGTCGAGGCGCTCGAACGCATCGGGATCGATCCGACGCGGCGCGCCGAAACGGTGAGTGTCGCCGAATGGGTTGCGCTGGCGCGAGTGCTGGGCGGCCAGTCGACCTAATTCTGTCCGCTCGGCGGGTTCGCCGTCGTCACCACTGGCTTGGGCGCGATCGCTTCGGCCGCAACGACGCGCTTCGACGCGCCGGCGTCGATCGCCTTTTCAAGCGCCGCGACCTGCGGGCATGCGTCCGAACAGACGCGGCGCGCGTCGGCAAGTTTCTCGCGCGCCAGTTCGAGCGCGCCCTTGTCGGCAAGCGCCTCGCCCTGCCCGGCCAGCGCGACGACATCATTGGGTTCGAGCAGCAACGCCTCGCGATACAGTGCGATCGCCTTGCCCGGCAGCCCCTGCGCGCGCGCCACCTGCGCGAGCGCGATGATCGCCGAGCGGTTGCGCGGATCGGCGGCGAGCGCCGATTCATAATAGTCGATCGCGCCATCGAGATTGCCCGCGCGCTGCGCATTCTCGCCCTCATGCTGGAGGGCGACCGAGCGCGGGAGAATGTCATTGTCGGCGCGCTGCGCGTCGGATGCGGTGGGCAGGCTGGCCAGTACAAGCCCGGCGCCGAGAGCCAGAAAACTGACGCGCATTGCATTCTCCCATCTTCGCATCCGCGGCGAGCCTAACATGGCGCCGTCAGCCGTGCGAGGAAAAAGCCGTCGCAGCGGTCGTGCGCCGGCGTAAGCAGGAACCCCCTGCCCGCAGCGCGCCCGATGCCCGCGGGCAGATAGCCACCGTCGGCTGTCCAGCCGGGATGCCGGTCGAGAAATTCGTCCACCTGGGCCCGCCCCTCGCGCGCGATGATCGAGCAGACAGCATAAAGAAGTTTGCCCCCCGGCGCCACAAGTTCGGCGCCGAGCGCGATCAGTTTCGCCTGGTCGGTCAGATGACGGTCGAGCCGCGAGGGGGTGAGGCGCCAGCGCAATTCAGGGCTGCGGCGCCATGTACCGCTGCCCGAACAGGGTGCATCGACGAAGACGCGGTCGGCCCGGCCGCGCCAGTCGGCGAGCACGTCGATCTCCTTGCCCGGGTCGAGCAGCCGCGTTTCGATCCGCGTCGCCCCCGCGCGCTCGGCGCGCGGGGCAAGCTGGCGCAGCCGCGCGCGATTGGTGTCGCAGGCAAGGATATCGGCCGCGTCGCCGGTACAGGAAGCAATGGCGAGCGTCTTGCCGCCGCCCCCCGCGCACAGGTCAACGATCCGCATCCCCGCCGCGGCATCGAGCGCCGCCGCGGCATATTGGCTGGCGGCGTCCTGCACCTCGAACAGCCCTTCGCCATAGGCGGGATGCTGCGCGGCGGCGGTTTCGGGGGGCAGGCGCCAGCCGTCGGGCGCGCCCACGATCGACTCGCCCTGAGGAAAGAGTTTGGCCAGCCCGTCGCGCGTCGCCTTGAGGCGATTGACCCGCAGGTCGAGCGCGGCGCGTTCGAGCATCGCTCCGCCTTCCCCTGCGCCGACGAGCGGATCGAACAGGTCGATCAGCGCCGGCGCCGCCAGACCGGTTTCGGCGCGCGGCTCCGCATCGGCGATCGGTTGGGGGCCATAGGGCGAGCCGTCGAACAGCACCGCAAGGTCGGGATCGCTGTCGGCAAGCGCCAGCATCGCGGCACGCCCCGATGGCGGCGCCGAACGCACCGCGCGGATCGCGTCGTAAACGAGGGCGCGGATCGCGCGGCGGTCCTTCGATCCCGCATAGCGCCGCGCGCGCATCGCCTCGGCAATCAGGGCGTCGGCGGGCGGGCCGCCGTCGCGCGCCGATGCCGCGATGGCGTCGAGAATCTCGATCGCGGTCTGGAGGCGGGCTGCGGGAGTCATGGCGTCAACCTTCCCTCGTCATTGCAACCCGGCGAAAGTCGGGGAAAGCAATCTCCAGCTGGCGGTATGGTATGACGGTGGCCGGAGATTGCTTCGTCGCCACGCTCCTCGCAATGACGACCTCTCAGCCTGCCGGATAGTTGGGCGCCTCGCGGGTGATCGAAACATCGTGGACATGGCTTTCGCGAAGGCCGGCGTTGGTGATGCGCACGAATTTCGCGCGCTCACGCAGATCCTTGAGGGTGCGGCTGCCGGTATAGCCCATCGCGGCCTTCACCCCGCCGACGAGCTGGTGGATCACATCCTTCGCGGGACCCTTGAACGGCACCTGACCCTCGATGCCTTCGGGGACCAGCTTCATCTGGTCCTTGATATCCTGCTGGAAATAGCGGTCGGCCGAACCGCGCGCCATCGCACCGACGCTGCCCATGCCACGATAGCTCTTGTAGGTGCGCCCCTGGTAGAGGAACGTCTCGCCCGGCGCCTCGGCCGTGCCGGCGAGCAGCGATCCGACCATCACGCTCGACGCCCCCGCCGCCAGCGCCTTGGCGATGTCGCCCGAGGTTCGCAGGCCACCGTCGGCGATGATCGGAACATTATGCTTCGCCGCTTCCTCGACACTGTCGAGGATCGCGGTCAATTGCGGCACGCCGACGCCGGCGACGATCCGCGTCGTGCAGATCGAGCCCGGGCCGATGCCGACCTTGACCCCATCGGCGCCGGCGTCGATCAGCGCGCGGGTCGCGTCGCCGGTCGCGACATTGCCCGCAAGAATCTGCACCCGGTTCGACAGTTTCTTGATCTTCTCGACCGTCGCGCCGACCATGCGGCTGTGGCCGTGCGCCGTGTCGACGACGATCAGGTCGCATTCGGCGTCGATCAGCGCCGCGGCGCGCTCGACCCCCGAATCGCCGGTGTTGGTGGCCGCCGCGACGCGCAGCCGGCCAGCGGCATCCTTGGTCGCGTCGGGGAAGGTCACCGCCTTTTCCATGTCCTTGACGGTGATCAGCCCGATGCAGCGATAGTCGCCATCGACGACGAGCAGTTTTTCTATGCGGCGCTGGTGAAGCAACTTGCGTGCTTCCTCCTGGCTGACGCCCGGACGCACGGTGGCGAGGTTGTCGGCGGTCATCAGTTCGCGCACCGGCTGGCCGGGGTTGTCGGCGAAGCGCACGTCGCGGTGGGTCAGGATGCCGACGAGCTTGCCGCCCGGTTCGACCACCGGAATGCCCGAGATGCGGTGCTGTTCCATCAGCGCGATCGCATAGGACAGCGGCGCGTCGGGGGTGATGGTGATCGGGTTGACGATCATCCCGCTTTCATAGCGCTTGACCTGGCGGACGGCCGCCGCCTGTTCCTCGACCGTCAGGTTGCGGTGGAGCACGCCGATGCCGCCGATCTGCGCCATCAGGATCGCCATGTCGGCTTCGGTCACCGTGTCCATCGCCGAGGAGAGGATCGGGATGTTGAGCCCGATGTCGCGGGTGAGCCGGGTCGAGAGATTGGCTTCGGACGGCAACATGTCCGAGGGGCCGGGGACCAGCAACACGTCGTCGAAGGTCAGGCCGGTGATGATTTCCATGGGTTGCCACTTTCTGGTGCGGGCGGCGTCTGCCCCCCGGGCCGGGAAGCGGCGCGCGCGATTCGTTCGGTGGCGGCCCATGTAACCAGTCGGGCCGATCCGCGCCAGTGGGGGGCGCACGAATATTTCAAGGGCGCGTCGAATGCGCGGACGGCGCGCCGCACCGGCGCGGGCTTGCGGGGCTTTCGCGGCGCGGCTAGGCGGGTCGGCGTGATCGACGCTGGCTCCCCCGCTCCTTCCCGTTCTCCCTCGTCCTCCGCGCTCGCTCCGTTCCGGTTTCCCGCCTTCCGCGCGATCTGGATCGCCAACCTCGCGTCGAACATGGGGTCGATGATCCAGTCGGTCGCCGCCGCCTGGCTGATGACCGAGCTGACGCCGTCGCATCAGTTCGTCGCGCTGGTGCAGGCGAGCGCGTCGATCCCGATCATGCTGCTCGGCATCTTCGCGGGCGCGATCGCCGACAATTTCGACCGCCGCCGCGTGATGCTCGCGGCGCAGAGCGCGATGCTGATCGTCTCGGCGGCGCTGACCGTGACGACATGGATCGGTGCGATGAGCCCGGTGCTGCTGCTGTGCTTCACCCTCGCGGTCGGCTGCGGCACCGCGCTCAACGCGCCGGCGTGGCAGGCCTCGGTCCGGCTTCAGGTCGGGCACGAGCATCTGCCGCAGGCGATCGCGCTCAACACCATCGCCTTCAACCTCGCGCGCAGTGTCGGGCCGGCGCTCGGCGGCCTGCTGATCTCGCTGACCGGCCCCGCCCCCGCCTTCGCGCTCAACGCGCTCAGCTATGTCGCGCTGATCCTGGTGCTGCTGCGCTGGCGCCCGACCATCACCCCGCCCAAGCGCACGCCGATCCTCGCCGCGATCGCCACCGGCATGCGCTTCTGCGCGCAGTCGGACCCGCTGCGCCGCATATTGGCGCGCGGACTCGTCTTCGGGCTGGGCGCGGCGAGTTTCCAGGCGCTGCTGCCGTCGCTGGTGCGCGACCGGCTGCACGGGACGGAGATCGTCTATGGCCTGTGCCTCGCCGCCTTCGGCGCGGGGTCGATCTGCGCCGCGCTGGGGATCGGCGCGATGCGGCGGCGCTGGGGCAGCGAGACGGTGGTCGGCGCCTCGGCGCTGATCTTCGCCGCCGCACTGATCCCGGTCGCGGTCACACGCAGCCTGCCGCTCATCCTCCTCGCCTCGTTCGTCACGGGGGCGATGTGGGTATCGACGCTGACGACGCTCAACGTCGCGATGCAGCTTCGCTCGCCCGAATCGATCCTCGGGCGCTGCCTGTCGATCTATCAGGCGGTGACGTTCGGCGGGATGGCGCTGGGCGCCTATCTGCTCGGGCTGGTCGCCGACCTGTGGTCGCTGCCGGTGGCGCTGTTCGCCGCGGCGGCATGGCTTGCGCTGTCGGCTCCGGCGCTGCGCATCTTCGCGCCGATGCCGGGGCGCGACGAGGGACGGGTGCTGCCTTGAGGCAGGGAGCCATTCAGGGCACCGAACCCTTATCTTCCCGTTCGTGTCGAGCGAAGTCGAGACACCCCTCCGCGTAGCGCAAGATCGATGGGTGTCTCGACTTCGCTAGACACGAACGGAATGGAGATGGTGTCGACTTACGCAAACCGCCGCAGCGGCGCCTCCCTACCCCTGCGCGGCCTTCCAGTCGCGCTTGATCTTCTTGGCGAGGCTCCATTTGTGGACCTCGGTCGGGCCGTCGTAGATGCGGAAGGCACGGACCTCGCGGAACACCTGCTCGACGATCGTCTTGTCGGTGACGCCGGTGCCGCCCATCACCTGGACGCAACGGTCAGCGATGCGCATCAGCGCCTCCGACACCGCGACCTTCGCCATCGAGCTTTCGGTCGTGCCGAGCGAGCCGGTGTCGAGCACCTCGGCGCACCAGGCGATCATCAGTTCGGCCTGCGTGAGGTCGATCAGATTCTCGGCGAGCATGAAGCCGACCCCCTCATGCTCGATCAGCGGCTTGCCGAACGCCATGCGGCGGTTGGCATAGTCGCTCGCGATCTCGTGCGCGCGCTGGCAGGCGCCGTGCCAGCGCATGCAGTGCGACAGGCGCGCCGGCGACAGGCGAACCTGCGCATATTTGAACCCCTCGCCCGCCTCGCCCAGCATCTGGTCGGCGGGAACGCGCAGATTGTCGATCGTCACCGTCGCGTGGCCGCCGGGCATCGAGCTGTCGATCGTGTTCGGCACATGGTCGATGCGGATCGCCGGGTCGGGCAGATCGACGAGGAACATGCACGCGCCGCCGCCCTGCGCGACACCTTCCGCCTTTGCCATCACGATGCCGACCTTCGCGCCGTCGGCGCCGGTGATGAACGCCTTGCGGCCGTTGATCACCCAATGATTGCCGTCCATCCGGCAGGTCGTCTTCATCATCGAGGGATCGGACCCCGCGCCGCCCTCGTCGGCCGGTTCGGTCATGAAGAAGGCCGAGCGCGCGCGGCCTTCGACCAGCGGTTTCAGGAAGCGTTCCTTGAGTTCGGGACTGCCGACCTTGCCGAGCAGATACATGTTGCCTTCGTCGGGAGCGCCGGTGTTGCACGCCAGCGGGCCGAGCGGCGACAGGCCGGTCTTTTGCAGCACCCACGCCGTCTCGACCTGCGTCAGATGGTCGCCGTCGGCCAGGATATGCGGCGTGAGCACGCCCGCGGCGCGCGCCTTTTCCTTGAGTTCCGCGACCAGTTCGTCGGTCGGCGCACCGTGATGATCGCGCCGCGCGTCGCTTTCATAGGGGGCGACGACGTCGCGAACGAACGCCTCCACCCGCTCACCGATCTCCCGCGCCCGTTCCGATACGCCCATCACCTGCTCTCCTGATCGAATCCTGCGCTGCCCATGCGCGATCGGGCCCGGCATGGCAATCGGTCGCGGGGCCCATATGGCTAGACGGTGTTGACATGGGATTGACCCGCTTCGTCATTGCGACCCCGGACCTGATCCGGGGTCCATGGTCTGCTCTCGAATGAAAGGCGGCACAAAAGGGAAGGTCCGGCCATGGATGCTGAAACGAGTTCAGCATGACGAACGGATGAGGCAGCGCGCCGAGACCCGAATCCCCACGGGCCATAGCATAGCAATTTTTACCGCCCGAGGTCGGTCGCGCCTATCGTATCTGCCGCTTCTCCAGCTTCCGGGCGAGCGTGCGGCGGTGCATGCCGAGCCGCCGCGCGGTTTCGGAGATGTTGAAGCCGGTCTCGACGAGCGTCTGGTGGATATGCTCCCACTCGACGGTCTTGATCGACGACGGACGCGCGTCGAGCGGCGCGTCGACATTGCCCTCCGCACGGTCGAACGCCGCCTCGATGTCGTCGGTGTTCGACGGCTTGGCAAGATAGTAGGAGGCGCCGAGCTTGATCGCCTCGACCGCGGTGGCGATGCTCGCGAAGCCGGTGAGCACGACGATCCGCATCGCCGCGTCCGACGCGCGCAGCGTCTGCACGCAGGCGAGGCCGGACGCGTTGCCGAGCTTGAGGTCGACGACGGCATAGCCCGGGCGAAAGCGTCCGAGCAGATCGGCCAGTTCATCCGGATCGTGCGCGACCTCGACCCGGTAACCGCGCCGTTCGAACGAGCGCCGGAGCGTGCGCGCAAAGGGCTCGTCGTCCTCGACGATCACCAGCATTCTCTGATCGGCCATCATGGCTCTCCTTCGGGGGGCGCGAGCGCGGACAGCGGCAGGAAGATGCGCACCCGCGCACCGCCCGCCGCGCGGCTCGTCACGCTGGCGCCGCCGCCCAGCTTGCGCACGACATTGACAAGCAGGAACAGCCCGAGCCCGCCGCCCGGCCTGCCCTTGGTCGAGCGATAGGGCTGTCCGAAATGTTCGAGCATTTCGTCGCTGAAGCCGGGGCCGCGGTCGACGATCTCGATCACCGCCATGTCGCCGTCGCGCGACGCGGTGATGCCGATCCAGTCGGACGACACCTCGGCGGCGTTGTCGACGACATTGCCGATGACCTGGCGCAAGGCGGGGTCGGACACGATCGCGACGTCGGCGCCGAACAGGTCGTTGAACGCGACCGTCCCAGGCATGCGCGCGGCGCGCGAATCCTCGACGATCTCGGTCAGGAAACGGCGCATCGTCGTGAGCTGCGGCGCCTCGCCGCGCGCCTCGCCCGCCGACATCAATATGCCGCCGACGATCGTCTTGCAGCGCTGGACCGCCGCATCCATGTCGGCGAGGTCCTCCTGCAATTCGGCATCGGCCGCGAAGCGCGGCGCCCCTTTCCAGTCGCCGATCAGCACCGACAGCGTCGACAACGGCGTCCCGAGTTCGTGCGCGGCGCCCGAGGCGAGCAGTCCCATGCGGACGATATGATCCTCTTCGGCCGCCCGCTGGCGCGCGGCGGCGAGCGCCGCGTCGCGGTCGCGCAGGTTGCGGCTGATCCGCGTGACGAAGGCGACGAGCAGCACCGCGATCAGCACGAAGCAGACGAAGCTGCCCTTGAGATAGAGGCCGAGCGGATCGCCGGCATAGCGCGGCGGCAGCACCAGCGGCGTCGGCCCGATGCGCAGCGCCGCGAGCGCGGCGAGCGTCGCGGCGACGATGGCCCATGACGAGCGCGGCGTGAGCAGGATGGCGCCGATCACGACCTGGAGCAGAAACAGCGAGGCGAACGGGTTGGCGAGGCCACCGCTGTGATGAAGCTGCCACGCCAGCGCCGCGACGTCGAACAGCAGCGCGGCGGTCAGCTCGCCATTGGTCACGGCGCCGCCGCGATGCAGCCGCACGCGGCTCGCCACGTTGATCGAGGCGAGCAGCACGATGGTGGCAAGCAGCGGGACGAGCGGCAGGGTGATGCCCATCAGGCCGGTCGCGATCGCGATCGTCGCAAGCTGTCCCCCGACCGCGAGCCAGCGGAGCTGGATCAGCAGCGTCAGGTTGCGGCGCCCGGCGTCGGCCTCGGGCAGCGCCAGCGATGGGTCGGGCATGGCGGTCATCAGGCCTCTTTATAGGGCCGCCACAACCGCCACGCAAAATAGAGGCTGATGAACGCGAGGCCGAACCAGGTCAGCGCATAGACCAGATGGTTGTCGGCGAATTTCACCACCGTCAGCCCGCCGACCGGATAGCCGCCAACGTTGGGTGCCGCGTCGGCGTCGAGGAAATAGGGCGCGACGCGCCCCAGCCCCCGCGCCTGCGCGATCGCGGCGACATCGCGCGAATACCAGCGGTTCGCGGCGGGATCGTTCGATCGCAGGAAGGCGCCGCCCGGCTCGGTGACGCGCAGCAGGCCGGTCACGGTGACGGGGCCGGCGGGATTCCCCGCGGCGCGCGCCCGCGGATCGCGCTTGCCCGGCGGCACGAAGCCGCGGTTGACGAGCAGGGTGAAGTCCGGCGTTTCGAACGGGGTGAGCACCCAATAGCCGCCGCCGCGCGCCGTCACCGCCTGCACCAGCGTCTCGCGGTCGTGGCGAAAGGTACCGCGCGCGCGGATGCGGCGATAGGCGTCGGTGTCGGCGCGGATCGCGGGCCACGCCGCCGGCCCCGGTGCGGCGACGGGATCGGTCTGGAGGCGCGTCTCGACCGCGGCGATCAGCGCATGCTTCCAGACGCGCCGTTCGAGCTGCCACACGCCGAGCGCGAGCAGGCAGGCGGTCACGAGCAGCGCCGCCGCGGCGAGGACCGCGCGGCGGGTCGCTGTCACGGAAGCTGGCTCATGTCGTGCGGCATCGGCATCATGTTGGTGTTGAGGTGATGCATCACCCACAGCGACCCCGCCAGCGCGATGGCGAGGATGATGATCGTGAACACGAGCGAGGTCAGCGACCAGCCGCCCTCCGCCTTCGGCGTCATGTGCAGGAAATAGACCATGTGGACGATGATCTGCGCGACCGCGAAGACCATGATGATCGCCGCGGTCGCGCCGGCCTCCAGCGGCCGCGTCATCACCAGCCAGAAGGGGATGGCGGTGAGCACCACCGACAGCAGGAAGCCGATCGCATAGTCGCGCATCGACGCGTGCGGCATCTCGATCTCGGCGTGCCCGCCGGCGGCTTGCTCGCCATGGGGGTCGGGGGTCATCGCAGCACTCCCAGCAGGTAGACGATCGTGAAGACGCCGATCCAGATGACGTCGAGGAAATGCCAGAACATCGACAGGCACATGACGCGGCGGCGGTTGGCGGCGATCAGCCCGTGGCGGCCGAGCTGGACCATCAGCGTGACCAGCCAGACGATGCCGAAGGTGACGTGCAGACCGTGCGTGCCGACCAGCGTGAAGAAGCTCGACAGGAAGGCGCTGCGCTGCGGCGTCGCGCCGATCTCGATCAGGTGATGGAACTCGTAAAGCTCGATCCCCAGGAAGGCGGCGCCGAACAGCGCGGTCACCGCCAGCCAGAGCTGCGTCCCCCGCACGCGCCCCTGCTGCATCTGGAGCACGGCAAAGCCGTAGGTGATCGACGAGAAGAGCAACATCGCGGTGTTGAGCGCGACGAGCGGCAGGTCGAACAGATCCTTCGGCGCCGGCCCCGCGGCATAGCTGCCGCCGAGCACCGCATAGCAGGCGAAGAGGATCGAGAAGATGAGGCAGTCGCTCATCAGGTAGATCCAGAAGCCCAGCATCGTGCTATGCCCCTCGGGATGCGCATGCTCCTCGAGCTGGTAGAAGGACACCGGCTCGGCGGCGGCGGACGGCGTGGGATGGCTCATGCGATCAGGCTCCGGCCGCCGCGAGCTGGCGGGTGCGCGCCTCTTCCACCTCGGCCACGGTCGCGGCGGGGATGTCGCAGTCGCGCTTGTAGTTGAAGCTGTGGGTGATCGCACCGCCGATCAGCCCGGCGAAGCTCAGCCCCGCGAGCCACCAGATGTGCCAGACCAGCGCGAAGCCCATCACCAGGCTGATCGCCGCCAGGATGATCCCGGCGCCGGTGTTGCCCGGCATGTGGATCGCCCGGAAACCCGCGACCGGCCGCTGGTGCCCGCGCCGCTTCATGTCGTGCCACGCATCGAGGTCGTGGATCAGCGGCGTGAAGGCGAAATTATAGTCGGGCGGCGGCGAGCTCGTCGCCCATTCGAGGGTGCGGCCGTCCCATGGGTCGCCGCTTTCGTCGCGCAGATCGTGGCGCCGCCAGATGCTGACCCCGAACTGGATGAGCATCGCGACGATCCCCATCGCGATCAGCGCGGCGCCCACCCCGGCGACGACGAACCAGATCTGCAGGCTCGGGTCGTCGAACACGCGCATCCGCCGCGTCACCCCCATCAGGCCGAGGATATAGAGCGGCATGAAGGCGACCCAGAAACCGACGACCCAGCACCAGAAGCTGACCTTGCCCCAGAACACGTCGAGCTTGAAGCCGAGCGCCTTGGGCCACCAGTAGTTGATCGCCGCGAACACGCCGAACACGACGCCGCCGATGATGACGTTATGGAAATGCGCGATCAGGAACAGCGAGTTGTGCAGCACGAAGTCGGCAGGCGGCACCGCGAGCAGCACCCCGGTCATGCCGCCGATCACGAAGGTCAGCATGAAGGCGACCGTCCACATCATCGGCAGTTCAAAGCGGATGCGGCCGCGATACATGGTGAACAGCCAGTTGAACAGCTTTGCCCCCGTCGGGATCGAGATCACCATCGTCGTGATGCCGAAGAAGCTGTTGACGCTGGCGCCCGACCCCATGGTGAAGAAATGGTGCAGCCAGACGAGATACGACAGGATGGTGATGCACACGGTCGCATAGACCATCGACGTGTAGCCGAAGAGCTTCTTGCCGGAGAAGGTCGCGGTGACTTCGGAATAGACGCCGAACAGCGGCAGGATCAGGATATAGACCTCCGGGTGGCCCCAAATCCAGATGAGGTTCACGTACATCATCGGCGAGCCGCCGAAATCGTTGGTGAAGAAATTGGTGCCGACGTAGCGGTCGAGGCTGAGCAGCGCGAGCGTCGCGGTCAGCACCGGGAAGGTCGCGACGATCAGGATGTTCGTGCACAGGCTGGTCCAGGTGAAGATCGGCATCTTCATCATCCGCATCCCCGGCGCGCGCAGCTTGAGGATGGTGACGATCAGGTTGATCCCCGACAGGGTCGTCCCGACCCCGGCGATCTGGAGCGACCAGATATAATAATCGACCCCGACGTTGGGACTGTAGGCCAGCCCCGACAGCGGCGGATAGGCGAGCCAGCCGGTCTGCGCGAACTCGCCGATGAACAGCGAGACCATGCACAATACCGCGCCCGCGGTCGTCATCCAGAAGCTGAAATTGTTGAGGAAGGGAAAGGAGACGTCGCGCGCGCCGATCTGGAGCGGGACGATATAGTTCATCAGCCCGGTGATGAAGGGCATCGCGACGAAGAAGATCATGATCACGCCGTGCGCGGTGAAGATCTGGTCGTAATGGTGCGCGGGCAGATAGCCCTCCGACCCACCGAAGGCCATCGCCTGCTGAAGCCGCATCATCACCGCATCGGCGAAGCCGCGCAGGAACATGATCAGGCCCAGGATCATGTACATGATCCCGATCCGCTTGTGATCGACGGTCGTGAACCACTCGGTCCACAGATAGCCCCAGAGGCGATAGCGGGTGATGAGCCCGAGCAGCACGAGGCCGCCGACGGCGACGCCGAGAAAAGTGAAGATCAGGATCGGTTCGTGCAGCGGAATCGCGTCGAGCGACAGGCGGCCGAAGATCGGATCGGTGGCGGGAGGGGAAGAGGGGGTCATGGCGATCTCGGTCAGGACATCGGGCGGGTGGCGGGAGCATTGAGCGCGGTGCGCCCCGGACCGTCGCCGGGAACGGGCAGCCCCTCGCCCTTCAGCCGTTCGGGATTCACCGGCGTGGCATCGGGCCGCTCGCCGCGCATCAGCGGCGAACTGCACAGCGCCGCGACATAGCGCAGGCTCCAGCGCGCGATGTCGGTGCTGCCGCGCGCGGCGAACTTGTCATAGGCAATGTCGCGGACGTTGTGGATGCCGGCGATCCCCGCCCCGCCCTTCGCGTCGATCGACATCATGTCGTGCATGCACATCTTGCCGGGTTCGACGCACATGTTGACCACCGCGTCGAAAAGCTGCGTCTCGACCGCGGCGAACCGGCGCACCGGTTCCTTTTCGCTCGGCCGTTCGAGCCGCAGATAGGTCAGCCGGTCGAGCGTCCCGCCCTCCGAAGCCTTGGTCTGCGCCACCCACCGGTCGAAGGCCGCGGGCGGCAGGCTTTTCACCGCGAAGCGCATGTTGGAAAAGCCGGCGCCCGAGTAATTGGCCGAAAAGCCGGTGAAATTGCCGGTTTCGTTGAAGACTCCGTGCAGCTTGGTCTCCATTCCCGGCATCGCATAGATCTGCCCCGCGAGCGCCGGGACATAGAAGCTGTTCATCACCGAAGAGGCCGAGATGCGAAACCGCAGCGGGCGATGCGCGGGCACCGCGAGTTCGTTGACCGTCGCGACGCCCTGTTCGGGATAGATGAACAGCCATTTCCAGTCGAGCGCGACGACCTGGACGTCGAGCGGCTGCACCTCTGCCGCCACCGCCTGTCCCGGCCCGGTGCGCGCGAGCGGACGATAGGGATCGAGCAGGTGCGTCGCGACCCAGGTGATCGCGCCGAGGCAGATGATGATCAGCAGCGGCGCCGACCAGATCACCAGTTCGAGCTGGGTCGAATGGTCCCAATCGGGCTTGTAGGTCGCTTCCTTGTTGCTAGCGCGATAGCGCCACGCGAAGAAGATGGTCAGCAACATCACCGGAACGATGATCAGCAGCATCAGCCCGGTCGAGATCAGGATCAGGTCGCCCTGCTGTTTCGCGACGTCGCCGGCCGGATCGAGCACGACCAGGCCGCATCCGGCGAGCAGGGGCAGCGCGGCGAGCGGCAGCAACCGCTTCCACGCGGCCGAACGAGGGAGATGACTGGGCATGACGCGCGCCTAGGCCTCCTTTGTTGCACAGCCCATAGGACATTTTGTCCAATCCCGCGAGCGGCGACGATCGCGCAGGGGCGATTTCATAACGGGCGCTTTTGCCCTATGATCGACTCGCGCCGCGCCAGCGACGCCCAGAAGCAGGACGTCTGCCATGTCTGCCGAAAACGCGCCTTCCACCACCCAGGCCGAACGCGATGCGCGCGCGCTTTACGATGTTGGCCATCGCATCTCTCCCGGCGAAATCGCCATCGGAGTGATCATAGGCCGGACGTCGGAGTTTTTCGACTTTTTCGTCTACGCGATCGCGTCGGTGCTGGTGTTCCCGAAGCTGGTCTTTCCGCATCTCGACCCGGTCGACGGCACGCTGTGGTCGTTCGCGATCTTCTCGCTCGCCTTTTTCGCGCGGCCGGTCGGGACCGTCCTCTTCACCTGGATCGACCGCACCTATGGCCGCGGCGCCAAGCTGACCAACGCGCTGTTCCTGCTCGGCGGATCGACCGCCGCGATCGCCTTCCTGCCCGGTTACGCAACGATCGGCATCGGGTCGGCGCTGCTGCTCGCGCTGTTCCGCATGGGTCAGGGTGTCGCGCTCGGCGGATCGTGGGACGGGCTCGCCTCGCTGCTCGCGATCAACGCGCCGGAGGGCAAGCGCGGCTGGTACGCGATGATCCCGCAGCTCGGCGCGCCGCTCGGCCTGATCGTTGCCAGCCTGCTGTTCATGTTCCTGATCGCGGCGCTGCCCGCGCAGGATTTCCTCGACTGGGGCTGGCGTTATCCCTTCTTCGTCGCCTTCGCGATCAACGTCGTGGCGCTGTTCGCGCGGCTGCGCATCGTCGTCACCCCCGAATATGCCGCGCTGTTCGAGGACAAGGAACTCGAACCCGCGCCGCTGACCGAGACGCTGCGGTCGGAATGGAAGGTGATCGCGGTGGGCGCTTTCGCGCCGCTGTGCAGCTTCGCGCTCTTTCACATGGTGACGGTGTTTCCGCTGTCGTGGGTGTTCCTGTTCACCGAGGAAACGCCCGCGCGCTTCCTGGCGATCGAGGCGATCGCGGCGGTGGTCGGCGTGTTCGCGATCATCGCCTCGGGCTATCTCGCCGACCGGGTCGGGCGGCGCACCGTGCTGGGCGTCACCGCCGCCGCGATCGCGGCGTTCAGCGGCTTCGCACCGCAACTGCTGGGCGCCGGAGAGATGGGCGAGGCGGTGTTCATGATCCTCGGCTTCCTGCTCCTCGGGCTGGCTTTCGGCCAGTCTTCGGGCGCGCTGTCGTCGAACTTCGACCAGCGCCACCGCTATACCGGATCGGCCTTCACCTCCGACCTCGCCTGGCTGTTCGGCGCCGGCTTCGCGCCGCTGGTCGCGCTGTGGCTGTCGAGCGTATTCGGCCTGATCGCGGCGGGCGCCTATCTGTTGTCGGGTGCGATCGGCACGCTCGTCGCGCTGTGGCTGAACCGCGAACTGGCGCAAACCATCGGCTGAGACGCGGGCGGGTCAGCCGAGCGGCAATTCGGTCGTCGACTTGATTTCCGATAGCGCGACGGTCGAGTTCATTTCCTGCACCCCCGGCAGCTTGCTGAGCTGGTCGAAGAAGAAGCGCTCATAGGCGTCGATGTCCTTCGCGACGACGCGCAGCATGAAGTCCATCGACCCCATCAGCACATAGGCGTCGAGCACTTCCGGAAAGGACCGGATCGCCGCGCTGAATTCGTCGAGGTTGGCGCGGCCGTGCGCGTTGAGCTTCACCTGCGCGAAAACATGCGCGTTGAGCCCGACCCGGCGCCGGTCGACGATCGCGACGCGCTTGCGGATGAAGCCGTCGCGTTCGAGCCGGTCGATGCGGCGCCAGCAGGGCGACACCGACAGCCCGACGCGCTCGGCGATCTCGGCCGTCGTCTGGTTGGCATCGCGCTGCAATTCGCGGAGGATTTTTATCTCGAATGGGTCAAGGTCGGTCATTTATTCCTCATAAACAGATTTATCCGGCAATAATATCCCATAATCGTACCAGCGCCCTTGAAAAGCGAGCAAGATTGTTCGCCTCGCGGATGCGATGATCGGGCATCATTTCGAGGAGCAAGATGATGGTTGCCCGCCCTGCCCGCCTGACGCCCCCGGTCGAATGCGTTCGCCTGTACGATGCCGAAGCGCAGCTCGACGGCGTGATCGCCATCCATTCGACCGCGCTCGGGCCGGGTGCCGGAGGCTGCCGCTTCTGGAGCTATCCCGACGCCGACAGCGCACTCGCCGACGCGCTGCGCCTCGCCGAGGGGATGAGCTACAAGAATGCGCTCGCCGATCTGCCCTTCGGCGGCGCCAAGGCGGTGCTACGGAAACCCGCGGGCGATTACGACCGCGCGGCGCTGTTCCGCGCCTTCGGCCGCGTGGTCGAGGGACTGGGCGGGCTCTATGTCACCGCCGAGGATGTCGGGACCACGGTCGCCGACATGCAGGAGATCGCGGGCGTGACGCGCCATGTCGCGGGGCTGCCGCCCGCGAAGGGACGCGCCGGTGGCGATCCGTCGCCATGGACCGCGCGCGGCGTGTTCGAATCGATGCAGGCGGCGGCGGGCTTCGCGCTGGGGCGCGACCTGGCCGGGCTGACCGTCGCGGTGCAGGGCACCGGCCATGTCGGCGCCGAGCTCTGTCGCCACCTGGCCGATGCGGGCGCGAAGCTGGTCATCGCCGATCCCGACCCGGTGCGGCGCGACCGGCTGCGCGCGATCCTCGATGCGCAAGTGGTCGGGGTCGACGAGATCGCGACGGTCGAGGCCGACGTCTTCGCGCCCTGCGCGCTCGGCGGCGCGCTGGCCCGCGACACGGTCGCGGCGCTCAAGGCGCGGCTGGTGTGCGGCGCCGCGAACAATCAGCTGGCGACGCCCGATGTCGCGGACCTGCTGCACGAACGCGGCGTCGCCTATGTTCCCGACTATGTCGCCAATGCGGGCGGGATCATCAGCGTGTCGGCCGAATATCTGGGCGAAGGCCCGGCCGAGGTCGCCGAACGCGTCGCCGCCATCGCCCCGCGCGTCGCGGCGCTGCTCGAACGCGCGGCGCGCGAGGCGCGTTCGCCCGCGCTCGTCGCCGACGAAATGGCCGAAGAGGTGATCGCCGACGCGCAGCGGCGGGCGGCGGCCTGAATGCACCGCTTTCGGATCGAGGCGCTCGCCGACCCGCAGTCGCTGCCGCGCGTCGCCGGTTTCTTCGCGCAGCGCGCGATCGTGCCGACCAGCCTGTCGGCCTCGCTCGATCGCGGCTGGATGCGGATCGAGGTGGCGGTGGCGAACCTTGCCGCGCAGCAGGCGGCGATCCTCGCCGCCAAGCTGGGCGAGACGGCGGCGATCGCGGCGGTGGAACTGGAGGATTCGGGCGGCGCGATGCCGGCGATTCCGGTCGGCGCGCCGGCGTCGGTCGCCGTTTAACGGTCGGGTGCGTCAGGCCGGACGCGCGGCCTTGCCCTCCCGGCCCAGCTGGCGCCAGCTGATCGCCAGCAGCACGAGCGCGGCGACCGCATAGCGCGCGTAGAAGAGCTGCGCCGCCCAGCCGGGCAGCATCTCTGCGATCGCCAGCCGGTGATAGCCCGGCGGGAGCAGCGCCAGATAGCAGAGCCCGATCGCGACGGCTTCGCCCCACCCCTCGCCGGCCTCGATGCGGGCGAGCGACACGCGGCAGAGCTGGACGAACAGCGGAAACAGCAGGACATAGGTGTGTCCCCACCCCAGCGGCGCGACGAGGCAGGCGATGGCGGTCGCCCAGCTCGCGACGGTCAGGGCCGGCGCGCCGGTTCTCCGCACCCGCAGCATGATCGCCGTCATCGCCCCCAGCATCGCCAGGACGACACCGCCGCGCAGCCAGCCCGGCAGCGGCGCGGTCTGGTAGGACAGAGAATAGACTTCGAGCGGAAGATCGAGCCGCGTGACGATGGCGGCGATCGACTGGTTGTCGATATGGACGATCGCGCGGCCCGACATGGCAGGAAGCTGGGTCTGGAAATAGTCCAGATAGAGGGCGGGCGGCACCTTGACGAGCGCCACGAGCGGAATGCCGACGGCGGCGATGGCGAACCCGGTCAGCATCGGGCGCCACTGCGGCCGGCAGAAAAGCCAGAACAGCATCAGAACCGGATAAATCTTGATCCAGCAGCCGGCGGCGATCAGCGCGCCGGCCAGCTTCGGCCAGCCGCGGCTGTCGAGCCAGACCGCCGCGACGCACAGGAACAGGATGATCGTGCCGACCTGTCCCTGCCGAACGGCGAGCATCGCGCCGGTCGAGGTGGCCAGCGCCACGATCACGAGCGCCGCGAGCCAATCGCGCCGCAGGCCCAGCGCCTCGCGCGTCAGGCTCAGCCACATCAGGCAGGACAGCACGCCGCATCCGACGATCACGGCGCTGGCGATCGCAAAGCCCTGTTCGACCGACCCGAGGAGCAGCGGCAGGAACAGCAGGGCGGCGGGCGGCGGATACAGATAGCCCTGCAGGCTCTCCCGCGCGTCGGGCGCATACAGGGTCGCGGGATCGGCGAGCAGCCGCCGCACGCTGTCGTAGAAAATCCGGTAATCGCTGCCGACATGCCCGTGCAGGCTCATCGCTTCGACGCCGTGAAGCAGCAGCAGAAGCGGCAGAAGCGCGGCGAGCGCCCATCGCAATCGAAGCGAAGAACGGGAATCGCTGGAAACCATGGTCCTGACGCTCCTGGGCTGCATTCCCGTAACCGATTGGCGCCAGTTCCTAGGCGACAAGTCTTGCGATATCCTTGATCGCCCTTCGCGCGCGGCGCGATCACGCGCTCTGGTCCCGGCGCCGAAAATCGCTATCAAGCGGCGCAACGCGGATTCACGGGGAGAGACGAAGTGAGCGGATGCCTCGAAGGGAAAGTCGTCGCGATCACCGGCGCGGGGCGCGGGATCGGCCGCGAGCTGGCGCTGCACTGCGCGGCACAGGGCGCCGCGGTCGTCGTCAACGACCCCGGAGTCGCGCAGGCGGGCGACGGCGGCGACGCCGCCCCGGCCGAAACCACCGCCAACGATATCATAGCGTCGGGCGGCAAGGCGGCGGCCAATTTCGGCAACGTTGCCGACCCGAAGGAGGCCGCGAGCATCGTCGAGGATGCCGTCGCGCGCTTCGGCCGCATCGACGCGGTCGTGAACAATGCCGGCATCCTGCGCGACACCATCTGGCACAAGATGAGCTATGAGGACTGGAAGAGTGTCATCGACGTCAACCTGACCGGCGTCTTCAACGTCTCGAAGGCCGCGACGCCCCATTTTCGCGAGCAGCAGTCGGGCAGCTTTATCCATTTCACCTCGACCAGCGGCCTGATCGGCAACATCGGCCAGGCCAATTATTCGGCGGCGAAGCTGGGCGTCGTCGCGCTGTCGCAGTCGATCGCGCTCGACATGGCGCGCGTCGGGGTGCGGTCGAACTGTATCGCGCCCTTCGCGTGGAGCCGGATGACATCGTCGATCCCCGCCGAAACCCCCGAGCAGCAGGAGCGCGTCCGGCGGATGCAGGAAATGTCGGCGGACAAGATCGCCCCGCTCGTCGCCTACCTCGCCTCCGACCTGTCGCGCGACGTCACCAACCAGATCTTCAGCGTGCGCAAGAACGAGATTCTCCTGTTTTCGAAGCCGCGCCCGGTGCGCTCGATGGTGAAGCTCGATGGCTGGACGGCGGAAACGATCGCCGACGAACTGATCCCCGCCTTTCGTCCCGCCTTCGCGCGCGCCGACGAGGTGTCGGCGCATGTCTTTCCCTATGACCCCGTCTGACGGAGGCGCCGCATGAGCGAATGGCAGGGCTGGATCGGGCGCGAGGAGGAACGGCGCGACCGGATCGACGCGTCGGCGCTGGCGCGGTGGCTCGCGACGCTCGACCGCGGGGCGCCGTCCGACGGCGCGGTGCCGCAGGGGTTCCACTGGTGCCTCGGCCTGCCCGATGCGCCAACCGCGCAGCTCGGCAATGACGGCCATCCGCGACGCGACGAGAGCGAAGACAGCTTCATGCCGCCCGCGCCGCTGCCGCGCCGCATGTGGGCGTCGAGCGAGGTCGAATTCCTGCGCCCGCTGCACGTCGGAGAGGCGATTGCGCGCCGCTCGCGCATCGCCGCGATCGCCGAAAAGCAGGGCGGATCGGGCAAGCTGCTGTTCGTCACGATCGAACATCGAACGCACGCCGGCGATGCGCTCGCGCTGCGCGAGACCCAGTCGATCGTGTTTCGCGAAGCGGCGCCCCCCGATGCCCCGCTCTCCCCGCCCCCGCCGGGCGCGACAGGCTTCGACCCCGCGGCATGGGACGCCCATCGCCCGACGACCCCGAACGAGCCGCTGCTGTTCCGCTATTCGGCGCTGACCTTCAACAGCCACCGCATCCATTACGATCTGCCCTATGCGCGCGATGCGGAGCGTTATCGCGGGCTGGTCGTCCACGGCCCGCTCACCGCGACTTTGCTCCTCGACCTCGCGCAGCGCCAGTTCGGCGACAATGCCCTGACCCGCTTCGCCTTTCGCGGCCTGTCGCCGGCGATCTGCGGCGAGCCGCTGCACCTCGTGCTGCGCGGCGGCGGCGACGCGATCGAACTGGCCGCCTTTGCCGGCGACGGCCGACAGATCATGAGCGGCAGCGCCGCGACCTGACCCAGCGATAGGACCGACCATGCACCTCAGCCCCTATGATGCCGAGCATTTTCCCGAAATCCGCGAGGGCGTGCGCCGCCTGTGCGCCGAGTTTCCGGGCGAATATTGGCGCGAACTCGACGCGAAGCGCGAATATCCCACGGCGTTCGTCAAGGCGCTGACTGACGCGGGATACCTGTCGGTGCTGATCCCGGAGGAATATGGCGGATCGGGGCTGGGCCTGTCGGCGGCGGTCGCGATCCTCGAGACGATTCAGGCCGAGGGCTGCAACGGCGGCGCCTGCCACGCGCAGATGTATACGATGGGGACGATCCTGCGCCACGGCTCCGAAGAGCAGAAGCGTGCCTATCTGCCGAAGATCGCGACCGGCGAACTGCGCCTGCAGGCCTTCGGCGTCACCGAACCGACGAGCGGCACCGACACCACCGCCCTGCGCACCGTGGCGGTCCGTGAGCCTGCCCCGTCGAAGGACGGGGGCGACGATTATGTCGTCAACGGCCAGAAGATCTGGACCAGCCGCGCCGAGCACAGCGACCTGATGCTGCTGCTCGCGCGCACCACGCCCCGCGACCAAGCCGCGAAGAAGACCGACGGCCTTTCAACCTTCATCGTCGACATGAAGGCGGCGCTCGCCGACGGTTCGCTGACGATCCGGCCGATCCGCACGATGATGAACCATGCGACGACCGAGATTTTCTTCGACAACATGCGCATCCCGGCGGCCAACCTGCTGGGAGAGGAAGGAAAAGGCTTTCGCTACATCCTGTCGGGCATGAATGCCGAGCGCGTGCTGATCGCCGCCGAATGCGTCGGCGACGCCAAATGGTTCACGAAGAAATCGGCCGATTATGCGAACGAACGCCACGTCTTCGGCCGCGCCATCGGCCAGAATCAGGGCATCGCCTTCCCGATCGCGCGTGCCTATGCCAACATGCGCGCGGCCGAACTGATGGTGCACGAAGCGGCCCGGCTCTACGAAGCCGGACAGCCGAACGGCGCCGAGGCGAACATGGCGAAGATGCTCGCCGCCGATGCGTCGAGCGAGGCGGGCAATGTCTGCATCCAGACGCACGGCGGCTTCGGTTTCGCCGAGGAATATGACGTCGAGCGCAAGTTCCGCGAGACGCGCCTCTATCAGGTCGCGCCGATCTCGACCAACCTGATCCTCTCCTTCCTCGCCGAGCATGTCCTCGGCCTGCCGCGGAGCTATTGATCGGCGACGAGCCGCGCGCGAAGCTGCCCAAGCGCGGCGGCGAGCTGCGCGACCTCCGCCTCCCCGCGCGACCCCGCAACGATCGAGGCCGACAGGCAGAAGCCGGGCGCCACATCGGCGATGCCGACCGCGACCGTCCATATCCCGCGATGTGCGAAACCGCGGTCGATCGCATAGCCCCGCGCCGCCGCCTCGCGCACCTGCGCGGCATAGACGTCGAACGGCAGATCGGCCTGCCAGCGCACGGGCGCATAGCGGCGCGCCAGTTCGGCATCGTCGACACGCTGCGCCGCCGCCAGCGCCCGGCCCGCCGCGCCGCCGCCGAGCGGCTGGCGCTGCGCATCGGCGAACCGCAGCCGCATGACGGCGTCACTTTCGGCGTGCGCGACGAGTTGCAGCCGCTCGCGCGACGCCATTTTCCACAGCCCGACCGCGGCGTCGCCCTGCTGCGCCAATCTTGCCATCAGCGGCCGCGCGCGATCGATCAACGAGCGCCCCGCCCGGTCGCGCAGTCCCTCGAAACCGCCCCAGGGGCCCGCCAGCCGATAGCGCTTGCCGCCGGCGCCGCGCACGATGGCCCCTTCGGCCACCAGCGTGTTCAGCAGGTTGAAACAGCTCGACGGGCTGAGGTCGAGCGCGCGCCCGATCTCCGACAGCGTCAGGCCATCGCCATCGGCGAGCAGCCGCAGGATGGCAAAGGCTTGTGCGACGGACCGGACCGGCTGGCTCATCCCTCCTTCATATTTTTCCTGATGATGAAAAGCAAATTCCATTTATTGAAAAATGCCGAGGAACATCCTAGCCCACGCTCGAAGCGATTCGGCCCGCAACGCGCGGCGCCGAGGTGCGAAAAATCATTGCCATCGCGCGGTGGGCGGACAAGGATCGATCAGGACTTTTCCGCAAACGCGGGCGACAAGAAGGGACCGAAGGGATGCAGAACCTCGGAATGGACGCCGACGTCTTCGAACAGTTCATCGAACAACTCGACCGCTATGTCCGCGAGCGCCTTCTCCCCGCCGAAAGGGAGATCATCGAGACTGACCGCATCCCCGACGACATCCTGTCCGAAATGCGCGACATGGGGTTGTTCGGCCTGACCATCCCCGAGGAGTTCGGCGGCGCGGGGATGAACGTCAGCCAGTATATCCGCACCATCCACACGCTGTCCTATGCGATGCCGGCGTTCCGGTCGATCATCTCGATCAACATCGGCATGTTCACCTCGGCGCTCAAGAATGGCGGGACCGACGCGCAGAAGGCCGAATGGCTGCCGCGCGTCGCATCGGGCGAAATCGCCTGCTTCGGCCTGACCGAGCCCGGATCGGGATCGGACTCGGCGGGGCTCCAGACCAGCGCGGCGCAGACCGACAACGGCTGGGTGCTGAACGGCACCAAGCGGTACATCACGAATTCGCCCTTCGCGACAGTCGGGCTGATCATGGCGCGGACGAGCAAGGAGAATCTGCCCAAGAACGCCCATGTCTCCGCCTTCATCGTGCCGATGGACGCGCCGGGCGTGTCGATCGGCAAGTCGGACCAGAAGATGGGCCAGGCGGGCAGCCATATCGCCGACATCGTGATGGACGACGTCCGCGTCGGCGGCGAGGCGCTGCTCGGCGGCGAACTCGGCAAGGGCTTCGCCTATGCGATGATGAGCCTCGACAACGGCCGCATGTCGGTCGGCGCCGCCGCCACCGCCTATGCCCGCCGCGCGCTCGACAGCGCGGTGCGCTATGCGACCGAGCGCAAGGCGTTCGGCGAGCCGATCGCGAACTTCCAGCTCATCCAGCAGATGCTCGCGCAGAGCGAGATCGACATCTATGCCGCCGAATGCATGATGGAGGATGTCACCCGCCGCGCCGACGCGGGCGAGAATGTCCTGCGCAAGGCCGCGGCCTTCAAGGTGTTCGCCAGCGAGATGTGCGGCCGCGTCGTCGATGCCTGCGTCCAGGTCTATGGCGGCGCGGGCTATCTGGCCGAATATGACGCCGAGCGCTTCTTCCGCGATGCGCGCATCTATCGCATCTACGAAGGGACGACGCAGATCCTTCAGCTTCAGATCGCCAAGCATATGCTGCGCGAGTTCCATGCGAATGGATAAGCCCGCCACGATCGAGGCCCCGGAGGGAGCGGCCCATGTATAACCTCCTCCCCGGCCTCTCCGTCATCGAGGCGTCGTCCTTCGTCGCCTCGCCCACCGCGGGCCTGTATCTCGCCCAGTTCGGGGCCGAGGTGATCCGCGTCGACCAGATCGGCGGCGGTCCCGATTTCCGGCGCTGGCCGGTCACGGAAAACAACGATTCGCTCTATTGGGAAAATCTCAATCGCGCGAAGAAGTCGGTCGCGCTCGACCTCGGCCGGCCCGAGGGGCGCGAACTGCTGCAGGCGCTGGTGCGCGCGACGGGGCAGTTCGTCACCAATTTCCCGGTCAAGGGCTTCCTGTCGCACGACCTGCTGGCCGAAGGGCGTCCCGACCTCATCACCATCCGTGTGATGGGCTGGGCCGACGGGTCGCCCGCGCTCGACTATACGGTGAACAACAGCGTCGGCTATCCGATGCTCACCGGTGCGGGGCCGGAGCCGGTCAACCATGTCCTGCCCGCGTGGGACCTGCTCACGGGCGCCTATGCCGCCTTCGCGCTGCTCGCCGCGGTCCAGCGGCGCGCCGCAACCGGCGACGGCGGCGAGGTGCGCCTGCCGCTGTCCGACGTCGCGATCGGCACCGTCGCCAACATGGGCGGCATCGCCGAGGTGCTCTATAGCGGAGCGAACCGGCCGCGGCTGGGCAACGCCGTCTATGGCCTGTTTGGCCGCGATTTCACGACACGCGACGGGCAGCGGACGATGATCGTCGTCGTCACGCCGCGCCAATGGGCGAATCTGATCGCGGCGCTCGACCTCGGCGATGCCGTCGCGGCGGTCGAGGCGGTGCGCGGCGTGTCCTTCGCGAAGGATGACGGGCTGCGCTTCACGCACCGCGACGCGCTCTATCCGCTGTTCGAGCGGGCGATCGCGCGCCGCGACCACGCCGACCTCGCCGCCGCCTTCGACGCGGGCGGGATCGTCCATTCGCCCTATCGCACGATGCTCGACGCCGCGAACGACCCGGCGCTGGTGGCGGACAACCCGATCTTCGCGGACGCGGCCAATCCGAGCGGCTTCGCCTATCCCGCCGCGGGCGCCTTCGCGACCATCCCGCAGGCCGACCGCCAGCCGCCCCGCCCCGCCCCGCGCAACGGCGAGCATTCGGAAGAGGTGCTGGCCGCCCGCCTGTCGCTGTCGTCGGGCGAGATCGCCCGGCTAATCGACGCCAGGATTGTCGGCATTGGTTGAGATATCCCTTTCTTCCGTCACCCCGGACTTGATCCGGGGTGACGATCCAATTCAATACCAGAAACATACCGGAGAATGACATGACCCTGCGCCGCGCCGCCATCGTCGCCCCGATCCGCACCGCCGTCGGCAAGTTCGGCGGCAGTCTGTCGTCGGTTACCGCCGGAGAGCTGGGCGCCGTCATCCTGAAGGCGCTGATCGACCGCACGAAGATCGACCCCGCACGCGTCGACGATGTCGTCTTTTCGCAGGGCTATGGCAATGGCGAGGCGCCGAGCATCGGGCATTGGTCGTGGCTTGCCGCGGGCCTGCCGCTCGAAGTGCCGGGCTATCAGCTCGACCGCCGCTGCGGCTCGGGCCTGCAGGCGGTCGTCAACGCCGCGATGATGGTGCAGACGGGCATGTCCGACATCGTCGTCGCGGGCGGCGTCGAATCGATGTCGAACGTCGAGCATTACACGACCGACATTCGCAAGGGCGTACGCGCGGGCAATCTGACGCTGCACGACCGGCTGACGCGCGGCCGCGTGATGTCGCAGCCGGTCGAGCGCTTCGGCGTCATCACCGGAATGATCGAGACCGCCGAGAATCTGGCGAAGGACTACAACATCACCCGCGAGCAGGCCGACGCCTACGCCGTGCGCAGTCACCAGCGCGCCGCGGCGGCGTGGGACAAGGGGCTGTTCGACGACGAACTCGTCCCGGTCAGCGTGCCGCAGAAGAAGGGTGACCCGGTTGTCTTCGCGCACGACGAAGGCTATCGCGCCGACGCGAGCATGGAGACGCTGGGCAAGCTGCGCGCGCTGGAAGGCGGCGTCGTCACCGCGGGCAACGCCAGCCAGCAGAATGATGCGGCCGCCGCGTGCCTGGTGGTGGCGGAGGACAAGCTGGACGAACTCGGCCTCGAACCCATCGCCTGGTTCCATAGCTGGGCCGCCGCCGGATGCGACCCGAGCCGCATGGGCATCGGGCCGGTGCCCGCGGTCGAGCGACTGTTCGCGCGCAATGGGCTCGGCTGGGACGACATCGACCTCGTCGAACTCAACGAAGCCTTCGCGCCGCAGGTGCTCGCGGTGCTCAAGGGCTGGGGCTGGTCCGACGACGACAGCCGCAACGAGATACTCAACGTCAACGGATCGGGCATCTCGCTCGGCCACCCGATCGGCGCGACCGGCGGGCGCATCCTCGCCAATCTGACGCGCGAACTGGTGCGCCGCGACGGCCGTTACGGGCTGGAGACGATGTGCATCGGCGGCGGCCAGGGCATCGCTGCGATCTTCGAGCGCGCGGCCTGACCATGGAGCTCCGCCCGGCTCTGGCGGCGGCGCAAGCCTATCGCGCGACGGCGCAAGGGGCGCTGGCCGCACGGCTGGCGGCAAACCCGATCGACGCCGAGCAGCGCGCAGCGCACGGCTTCGCATGGGTCGCGACGACGGTCGCCGCGCTGGAAGCCGTGCTCGACTGGCTCGAGGCCGGAAGGGGCGACAACCCGCTCGACGCGCAGGTCGCGACGCTGGCCTTCGCCGAAAGCATCGGCCAGCTCGCCGGCGGGCTGCCGATGGGGCAGAATGAAATCTTCCGCCCGGCCGACCTCGGAATCGGCGCGGCCGCCCGGACGCTCGCCGATGCCTGCGCCGATCTGCTCGACGCCGACCATGCCGCAATGCGCGCCGCTGTCGCTGCCGCGCTCGCCGAGGGTCACTGGCCGAGCGAGACGCTGCACGACGCCGACCTCGACGCGATCCGCGACCAGTATCGGCGCTTTACCGAAACGGAGATCATCCCCCACGCGCATGGCTGGCACCTCGCCAACGCCCTGATCCCCGACGCCACGGTTCAGGCGATGGCAGACCTCGGCACATTTGGCGTTTGCATAGCGGAAGAATTCGGCGGGCTCGGCCTCGGCAAGCTCGTCATGTGCATCGTCACCGAGGAGCTGTCGCGCGGCTGGATCGGCGCGGGGTCGCTCGGCACGCGGTCGGAGATCGCGGGCGAACTGATCGCGATGGGCGGCACCGACGCGCAGAAGGCCGAATGGCTGCCGAAGATCGCCAGCGGCGAGATATTGCCGACGGCGGTGTTCACCGAACCCGACACCGGCTCCGACCTCGGCTCGCTCCAGACGCGCGCGCGGCGGGTCGGCGACGGCTGGGTGATCGACGGCGCGAAAAACTGGATCACCCACGCCGCGCGCTCGGACCTGATGACGCTGCTCGCGCGCACCGTCGCCGACGCCAAAGGCTATGCGGGCCTGTCGATGCTGCTGGTCCCCAAGCCGCGCGGGACCGAGGCCGATCCCTTCCCGGCCGCGGGAATGAGCGGCAGCGAGATCGAGGTGCTCGGCTATCGCGGGATGCGCGAATATGCGTTGCAGTTCGACGCGATGAAGGCTCCAGCCGACGCGCTGCTCGGCGGCGAGGAAGGGCAAGGCTTCAAGCAGCTCATGCGCACCTTCGAGGGCGCGCGCATCCAGACCGCGGCGCGCGCGGTCGGGGTGGCGCGACGCGCGCTCGAACTCGGGCTCGCCTATGCGCTCGCCCGCAAGCAGTTCGGCAGGGCGATCGTCCATTTTCCGCGCGTCGCCGACAAGCTGGCGATGAGCCTCGTCGATTTCGTCGCCGCGCGCGAGTTGAGCTACGCCGCCGCACGCGCCAAGGACTCGGGCAAGCGCTGCGACATCGAGGCGGGAATGGCGAAGCTGCTCGGCGCGCGCGCCGCCTGGTCGAACGCCGACGCCGCGCTGCAAATCCACGGCGGCAACGGCTACGCGCTCGAATATGAGATCAGCCGCGTGCTGTGCGACGCGCGCATCCTCAATATCTTCGAGGGTGCGGCCGAGATTCAGGCGCAGGTCATCGCGCGCGGGCTGACCGCCGGGCGGAACTAGATCGCATTCGTTTTCAGAGCATGGTGATTTTGGATAGACCCGCTTCGTCATTGCGAGCGGAGCGAAGCCATCCAGGGCGGTCTGCGCACGCTCTGGATTGCCGCGCGGCTTCGCCGCTCGCAATGACGATCATTCGATGTCACGCTCTAAATGAACCTCGATACTCCCGCGAAGGCGGGAGTCCAGAGCGGCGAAAAGCCCGCGTCGGCATATGAACGCTCGGGGTCCCCGCCTGCGCGGGGACACAAGAACATTCAAACGGCATATTTCGGCTTCCTCGTCACCCGGACTTGATCGGCATATATAGCCTTCAGGCAAGTCAGGAGCTGCTCCCCGGCGAAAGCCGGGGGCCAGATGGCACAGCGCTGCTTCGCATGGACCCCGGCTTTCGCCGGGGAACGGTGACTTGGCGAAAAGGTATAATTGCCGACTTGATCCGGGGTGACGATACAGGAACACGCGCCATCGCCCCGTCGCACATCGTCATGGATTACCGCGATTTAAGGGTAATTTTACAGCTCGCGGGCTAGAGGGGCGCGATGAATGCCACCCTCTCCCCTCCGCTGCTGCTGCTCATCCTGACCAGCGTCGGCATGTCGGCGCTCGCCCAGATGCTGCTCAAGCTGGGGGTGCAGGGCGCACGAGCCACGCGGACCCTGTCCGAAACCATGCTGGCCTATGCCAGTTCGCCCTATCTGATCGCGGGCTTCGCGCTCTATGGCCTCGGCGCGGTGCTGTGGCTGTTCGTCCTCGCGCGCCTGCCGCTGAGCGTCGCCTATCCCTTCGTGGGGCTGGGTTTCATCTTCACGATGCTGATCGGTGCGATGGCCTTTCACGAACATCTGTCGCTCACGCGCATCGCCGGTACGCTGTTGATCGCGCTCGGCTGCGTCCTCGTCGCGCAGAGCGCTGGCGGTTCATGATCGGGGCGGCCGCCGCCTGGATCGAAGCCCATTATCGCGGACTGGTCGCAACGCTGATCGCCGCGACGGTCGGCGTGCGCCTGCTCGCCTGGTTCGCGATCGGCGAGCCGCTCGGCAACGACGGTCTCGCCTATTTCCGCATGGCGGAGGCGATGGCGGGCGGGCATTGGCCGGTCGATCAATGGGGACAGCACGCCTTCTATTCGATCGGCTATCCGGCGGCGCTGGCCCCTTTCTTCGCGCTGTTCGGCGCGAGCGTCGGGACCGCGATCGCCGCGAATCTGGCGCTAGCGGCGGCGAGCGCGGTGCTGCTGGTGCTGCTCGCGCGCGAAATCGCGATGCGGCCGCCCTTCGTCCTTCTGCTCCTGCTGGTTCATGCCCTGTGGATCCCCGGCATCTGGAACAGCGCGATGCTGGCGCGCGAGAATCTGTCGACGCCGCTCTTCCTGCTCGTCCTGCTCGCGTCTTGGCGAATGCTGCGCGGCGGCGGCAGCACGGCCGCGCTGCTCGCGGGCGCCGCCTATGGCGCGGCGATCCTGACCGGGGGATCCGCGCTGCCGCTGATCGTCGCGCCGCTGCTCGCGCTGCTGTGGACGGGGGAGCAGCGGGTGCGTCGCGGCCTGCTGGTCGGGGCCGGTACGCTGGCCCTGCTCATCCCCTGGGCCGCCGCCACCACGGCCATGGTCGGGGCACCGACGCTCAACACCAACGGCGGCTTCAACCTCTATCTCGGCAACAATCCCGCGGCGACGGGCGCCTTCGTCAGCATCGCGGACACCCCGGCAGGCCCCGAGTGGGAGGAGATGCGCCAGCGGCTCGGCGAGCGCGGGGCGAGCGCCGAGCTCGGCGCGCGCGCCATCGCCTATGCCAGCGCGCATCCCGCACGAACCGCGAGTCTGGGCCTCACCAAGCTCGCGCTGTTCTGGGCGCCGAACGTCCCCGACGCCGCCGATTTCGCACAGTCGCGCGCGGTGGCGACGGCGCGCTTCGTCGAGGTCGCGCAATATCTGCTCATCCTCGGCTTTGCGCTGTTCGGCCTGCTCGCAGGCGGAGGAACACCGCGGCAGCGCTGGATCGTCGCGGCGGCGATCGCCGGTTTCTGGGCGCTGCACGCCGCCGCCTATGTCATCACCCGCTATCGCGACCCGGCGATCCCCGCGCTGATGCTGTTCGCGGTCGTCGGCTGGGGCATCGCCTGGGACCGGCTGCGCCCCCGCCCGAAGGACGCGCTCGATGCCGCCGCATGATCCCGCCGAGCCGGCCAAGGTCGCCCTGATCGTCGATCTCGACCGGACGCTGACCCGCGCCGATGTCGCGGTCGAATCGCTCGTGCGCCTGATGCGGCGCAGTCCAATGCTGTTCTGGCAATTGCTGCTCGCGCTGCTGTGGGGCCGCGCCGCGCTCAAGACGCGCCTCGCCCGGCTCGATCCGGTCGATCCGGCGCTGTTGCCGCTGCGCGCCGAGGTCGTCGACCTGATCGGCGAAGCGCGCCGCGACGGCCGCCCGGTCATCCTCGCCAGCGCCGCGCACCGACGCAATGTCGGCCGCGTCGCGCGCCATCTGGGACTGTTCGACCGCTATCTGGGATCGAGCCGTCGCCGCAACCTGAAGAGCGCCGGAAAGCTGCGCGCGATCCGCGCCGCGATCGGCGACGCACCCTTCGACTATGTCGGCGATTCGACCGCCGACCGCGCGATCTGGCGCGAGGCGCGGCACGCCTACACGGTAGGCGTGCCGACCCGCTCGGCGAACGAGCAGCGCGTCGGCCCGCCCCCCAAGAGCCCGTTTCGCGCGCTGGTGAAGGCGATACGCCCGCACCAGTGGGCGAAGAATGCGCTGGTCTTCGTGCCGCTCGCTACCTCGGGCCATATTCTCGATTTCGTCGCGCTGGGGCAGGCGACGCTCGCCTTCGTCAGCCTGTCGGTGATCGCGTCGAGCGTCTATCTGCTCAACGACCTGCTCGACATCGACGCGGACCGCCGCCACGCGCGCAAGCGCTCGCGCCCCCTCGCGGCGGGCGATCTCGGCATTCCGCTGGCGCTCGCGATCAGCGGCGCGGCCGCGATCCTGGGCCTTGCGATCGGCTGGTTCCTGCTCGGCCCCGCGACCTTCGCCGCGCTCGCGGCCTATTTCGCGCTGACGCTCGCCTACAGCTTCCGGCTCAAGTCGGCGATGATCGCCGACGTGCTCGCGCTCGCCTCCCTCTACACGATCCGCATGATCGTCGGCGCCGCCGCGATCGCGGTCGCCCCGTCGATGTGGCTGCTGATCTTCTCGATCTTCTTCTTCCTCAGCCTCGGCTATCTCAAGCGCTATGTCGAGCTCGACGAAAGCCGCAACGAGCGGCACCAGCTGTTGTCGGGGCGCGGCTATGTGCCGTCGGACAAGATGTTCGTCGCGATGGGCGGCGTCGCGTCGGGCATGGTGTCACTGCTCGTCCTGCTGCTGTTCGCCGCCGAAAAGGGCGAAGGCGGCGAATATGCGCATCCGGCGCTGCTGTGGCTGCTCGTCATCCCGCTGCTCTATTGGCTCAACCGTATCTGGATGATGGCGGGGCGCGGCCAGGTCGACGGCGATCCCGTCGCCTTCGCGCTGCGCGACCGGCGCAGCATCGTCGTCGGCGCGCTGCTCGCGGTCATCGTCGTCGCCGCCAAATATGGCGGCTGACGACGACGCTCGCTTCACCTTTCCCTAGAAGTCATAGCCCAGCGTCAGGCCGAAGGTTCGCGGCTGGTTGGCGAAGCGCACGACGACATTGGCGTTGCTGGCGACCGCCGACCAATAATATTTGTTGAACAGATTCTTCGACCACAGCGACAGCGACCAGCCGGCCTGCGACTTCAGGCCGAGGCTGGCGTTGACGACGGCGTAGGAATCGACCTTGTAGAGCGGATCGTCCTCGAAGATCGTGTTCGCCTTGCCCTGATAGCGCAGGCTGACCGCGCCATTGGCGCTCAGCGTGTCGGTCACCGGCGTATCATAGGCCGCGACGATGCTGCCCTGGAAGCGCGGGCTGTAGATGAACTCCGCCCCGTCGAAATTCTCCGGCTGGCCGGCGGCGTTGGTGCCGACATAGTCGATCACGCGGGTCTTCAGCCACAGGCCGTTGGCGGCGATCGTCACGCCCTGCGCGGGACGCAGCGTCAGTTCGCCCTCGAAGCCATAGGCCCTCGATTTGGGCACATTGTCGAGGCGCGACAACGCGGTGTAGATCGGATCGGCGAAATAGGTGCTGATCTGCTTGTCCTTGTAATCGTAGTAGAAGGCGGCGAAATTGGCCTGCAGCAGACGGTCGGCCAGCGTCGCCTTCAGCCCCAATTCGTAGGCCGTCAGCTTTTCCTGCGTCACCGGCGCGTTCTGCCGCGCCTTGCTCGCCGCGTTGACCGGCGAGGTGCCCGACTTGTAGCCGCGGGATACCGACGCATAGACCAGCGTGTCGTCGTTCGGCGACCAGTCGAGCACGACGCGCCAGGCGAGGTTGTTCTCGTCCAGCGTCGACACCACCGGACCGAAGCTGTTGGTCGCATCGTCGAAGGTGTTGCACTGCCCCTCCACGATCGGCGCCGGGATGGGCAGCGTGCCCCCCGCCGAGAAGAGGAAGCGGTTCACGATGTTGACGTTCGGCAGCATGCTGCCCTTGTAGTCGCGCGAGCAGCCTACATAGTCCTGCTTGTCCTCGGTATAGCGAAGGCCGACGGTCAGTTTGAGCTGGTCGGTCAGTTCGGCGTCGGCATTTCCGAAGACGCTCCACGTCTTGGTGTTCATCGTGCCGATGTCTTCATAGGTGCGGAACGCCGTCGCCATGTCGGCGGCGGTATAGCCGCCGGAATTGAACGGCGTGTCGAGCAGGTTGACGCCGGGAACGAGGATATAGGGCACCGCGCGGATGAAGCGCGAGTTCGCATTGTCGCCGAGCATTGTGCGGTTGCTGTCGACGATCTTGTCGTGGCCGTAATAGGCGCCGACCAGCCAGTTCAGCGTGCTGGCCTCGCCTTCGAAATGAATTTCCTGCGCAAAGCTCTTGATGCGGCCGTCGGCCTTTTGCAGCAGGATTTCATAGGGCGCGCCGCTCCAGTCGGACAGCGCCTTGCGCTGGAAATCATTGTAGCTGGTCAGGCTGACGAATTTCACCGCATCGGCGACATCCTGATCGACGCGCAGTTTCAGGCCCCAGAAGCGATTGTCTTCGGCGAGGTCGCCGGGCAATCCGGCGCCGCGGCCGACGTCGGCCGATCGCCCCGCCTCGGGCGCCCAGTCCGCCTGGCTCGCCCGGGTCGGGAAATTGCCGGCGATATAATCAGCCAGCCCCGGCGCGTTGAAGAGGTGCGATGCGCTGGTCCCCGTTACCGGGTCGGTCGCCGGGGTGAAGCCGATGCCCTGCCCGGCGACCGTGTCCGACTTGTTCTGCCACCAGGTCACCGACAGGTCGATGCTGGTGCCGGGGCCGGGGTCGATCGCCAGCGAGCCCCGGATGCCCAGCTTGTCGACCTTGCCGAGCCGTTCGACGGGGCGCGAGTTGCTGATCTGCCAGCCCTTGTCGCTGTTCTCGCTGCGCACCGCGATCCGCGCCGCAACCCCTTCGCCGAGCGGCCCCGAGACGTGGCCCGCGAAATTATAGGTCCGGTAGTTCCCGAGTTCGGCGGTGACGCCCGCGTCGAAATGATCGGTCGGCTTGGCGGTGATGAAGTTGATCAGCCCGGCCGTCGTGTTGCGGCCATAGAGCGTGCCCTGCGGCCCCTTCAGCACCTCGACGCGCTCGAGGTCCATGATCGGGCCGGTGTTCATGATCGGATAGGCATAGGCGACCTCGTCGACATAGGTGCCGACGGTCGAGGTCGCAGACAGGTTGATCGTGTTGAAGCCGATGCCGCGCAGCGTATAGGTGGGCACGCCCTGATAGCTTTGCGACACGGTAAAGCTCGGCGCCACCGCGGTCAGGTCGCGCACGTCGGTGACGCGCAGGCTTTCCAGCGTCGCGGC
Organism: Sphingopyxis sp. 550B; assembly: GCF_057401805.1. NCBI lineage: Bacteria > Pseudomonadati > Pseudomonadota > Alphaproteobacteria > Sphingomonadales > Sphingopyxidaceae > Sphingopyxis > Sphingopyxis sp. 550B. Next base: position 3,841,144 of record NZ_CM171610.1, read on the forward strand.
GTCGACCGCCTGCACGGCCATGCCGATGTCGTTCAGCGATTCGGCGCGGCGCTGTGCGGTGACGATGATCTCGCCGTCGGTCCGCGCCGCCGTTTCCGCTTCGACAGCCAGCGCCGGCGGCGCAACCGACAGGCCGGCGGCGGTGCCGGCGAGCAGGAACAGTCGATAGGCCTTCATTCGTCATCTCCCTCAAACGGCTGGCCGATGCGGCTCGTCTTTGCGCGAGCGCCGGCGCGGCCGGACCCTGTCAGAGGATATAATTGCGGCCCCGCTCACAAGCTGGCATCTGTGTCAGTATCGAACCGGGGGAAGAGGATGTGACGGACAAACGGGCGCTTTGCTGGTCGGAACTTCCCGCGCTGATCGCCGACGTGCAGGCGATCGGCGACGCGACGGGCCTTTCCTATATCGCCGCGCAGGCCGACCTCGGCGATCCCGAACCGATGGCCGACGAGCACGGCCGCCCCTATGCGGAGACCAGCTTCCGCTGGATCGATCCGGCCTATGCCTATTGGCGCGACCGCAAGCTGGCGCTGCACGTCGCCTTCCTGACCGCGGCGCGGCTGATCGCCGAGCCTTTCTATTACAGCGACGGGCGGCTCGGCAGCTGGCGCGCGACCGCGCTGCTCGACGCGGTCGATTGCCAGCAAGCGAAGGAGACCCCCAATTTCGGCGAGGCGATCATCGCGCCGGTCCATCTGCCGCGCGGGCTGGTCGGCGCCGTCTTCTGGTGCTCGCGCGAGCCGGTCGGGGTCGAGGCGCTGTTCCGCGCGCATGCCGGCGCGATGCACAACCTCGCGCTGCGCCTCGTCGCGACGCACAACGAGGCGCGGGGCCGGCCGCGCAACGCCACCGTGCCGCAGACGCTGACCCGGCGCGAGGTGCAGTGCCTGCGCTGGGCCGCCGCGGGCAAGACCGATGGCGAGATCGGCATCATCCTGTCGCTGTCGGTGTCGACGGTGCGCTTTCACCTTCGCAACGCCGCCGCCAAGCTGGGCGCCACCGGGCGCGCGCAGTCGATCCAGATCGCCGCCGGGCTGGGCTTCGTCGGCGCGCAGGCCGCCTGACGCATCCGCCAGCTTGGCCGGGTCGGCGCGCCGTTTAGGAACAGGGCATGGACATCGCACTCGAACCCGATCTTCACGCGTTCCGCGACATGGTGCGCGCCTTCCTGGCCGAGCATCTGCCCGAGGAACTGCGCCGCGCCGCCGAGCGCGCGACCAGCGTCTTCATCGATCCCGCCATAACGCTGCCGTGGCAGCGCATCCTGCATGCGCGCGGCTGGGCGGCGCCCGACTGGCCCGAACGGTTCGGGGGACCGGGCTGGAGCGAGATCGAGCGCTATATCTTCGCCGCCGAATGCGTCGCGGCGGGCGCGCCGAACCTCGCGCCGATGGGGCTGAAGATGGTCGCCCCGGTGATCATGCACTATGGATCGCCCGATCAGCAGGCGCATTATCTGCCGCGCATCCTGTCGGGCGAAGATTATTGGTGCCAGGGCTTTTCGGAACCCGGCGCCGGCTCCGACCTCGGCCGGCTTCAGCTTCGCGCGGTCCGCGACGGCGCCGACTATGTCCTCAACGGGTCGAAGATCTGGACGACGCACGCCCATTTCGCGAACCGCATGTTCTGCCTCGTGCGCACGTCGAACGAAGGCAAGCCGCAGGCCGGGATCAGCTTCCTGCTGCTCGACATGCAGTCGCCGGGCATCGGCGTCGAGCCGATCCGCACCCTCGCCGGCGAGCATGAACTGAACCAGGTCTTCTTCGACGACGTCCGCGTCCCCGTCACCAACCGGCTGGGCGAGGAGAATGACGGCTGGTCGGTCGCCAAGCATCTGCTCACCTTCGAACGCGGCGGCAAATATGCGCCGGCCCTGATGGGACAGCTTCGCCGCCTGCGCGGCCACGACGTGCCCGACCCGGTGATCCGGGCGCGGCTCGACCGTGAGGCGGTGACGCTGCGCGCGTTGCAGGCGCTGGAGATGAAGGCGATGCGCGGCCTCGGCGGCGGCGCGGCGCTCTATGCCTCGGCGCTCAAGCTGCTCGGCACCGAAGCGGCGCAGCGCATCGACACGCTGGCGTGCGAAATCGCCGGTCCGGCGGCGTGGAGCGAAGCCGACGGCCAGACGCCGCCGAGCCTTGCGGTCGCGGTGCCGCGCTATCTGAACGGGCGCGCGGCCACCATCTATGCGGGATCGAACGAAATTCAGCGCGACCTGATCGCGCGCCAGATTCTCGGCTGACCGCCGCCTTCAGGCGGCCGCCTCGGCAAAGCGCGCGAGATGCGTGGCCTGCGGCCCCATCGCCGCCGCGATTCCCAGCGCACGCTTGAAACGGCTGCCGAGCGCCAGTTCCTCGGTCAGCCCCATCGCGCCATGGATCTGCACCGCACCTTCGCCGACGATCCGCACCGCGTCCTGCACCTCGACACAGGCCGCGCCGACCGCGGCGGCGCGCTCCGCCTCGTCGCCGTCCACCGACAGCACCGCCAGCTCGGTGAGCGCGGCCGCCTTCATCAGTGCGAGCTGCATGTCGGCGCAGCGGTGGCGCAGCGCCTGAAACGAGCCGATGGGCACGCCGAATTGCCGGCGCTGCCCCATATAGGCGGCGGTGTCTTCGATCATGCGCCGCATCAGCCCGACGGCCTCGCCACACCGCCCCGCCAGCACCATATCGGTGACGATCTCGGTCGCCGCGCGCGCCGCTTCCCCCTCGGCAAGCGCCTCGGCTTCGGCGGGACCGGACGCAAAACCCAGGTCGGCGGTGACGCTGCCGTCGAGCATGATCCGGTGGCGCTGTTCGACGCGGTCGGGGTCGGCGGCGACGAGCAGGACCGCCTGCGGATCGGCGACGACGAACAGGTCGGCCTCGGCCGCGCCGGCGACCAGCGTCGCCAGTCCGCGCAGCCGCCATCCCCCGTCCGCCGCCTCGACGATCGGCATAGCGGCGGCCGTCGCCGGACAGACCAGCGCCGCCCGCTGCCGCCCTTCAGCCAGCGCCCCCAGCGCAGCGTGACCCGGCGCCAGACGCCCGACGAGCCAGGTCGCCGCCGCGTGCGAGAGCCAGTCGGCGCCCGCCAGCGCCGGTCCCAGCTCCGCCATCAGCAGCGCCGTCTCGACCGCGCCGCCACCGAAGCCGCCCGCCGCCTCGGGGATCGTGACGCCGCCAAGGCCGAGCGCAGTCAGGTCGGCCCACCCCACCCGCTCCTTGTCGGCAAGGAAGCGCTGCACGCTGTCGCGCAACATCTGGCGTCCGGCGTCGAGCGGAAGGTCGAGGCCCGCCATCGTCACCCGGCCCGTGCCGCGACGAAATCATATCGGCATGCCGTCATCGTCGTCTCTCCAATCGCTTCCATGCCGGCGCGGCGCATGCGGCCGCCCTTTCCCATTGAGATCATGCCGCTTTGGTCCACGATGCTCTAGCTGGCGAGCGTGTCAGGTCGCGCCGTGGCTAATCGCGGCTTAATCATCGCAACAAGCGCTCGTTAATGGCCATATGACCACTTACGCAACATCATCGAACGAGCCGGTCGGGCGGCTCCTTGGCTGGCTGGGGCTCAAATCCGCGCGGGGGCACGACGATGCCGCCGGTGCGGTGGCGGCCCAAATGGGTGAGGCGCGCGACCGCCCCCATGAAGTGCGAAGTCAACTCGCCCATTCGATCATGTCCTTCCTTCTCGACAACGACCTCGATATTTCGCCCGCCAACCTCGTCCTGGCGCATGGCGCCTTTTCCGGAACCAACCCCAAGCTTGCGCGCCAGTTCGCGGCGCGATCGCAATCGGCAGAGGGGATCACCCAGCCCTGGCTCGACGAGCTGGTCGCGCACGAACCCGAGCAGCAGGGACGCGCCGACCTCGACCGGCTGATGGCCAAACTCGAAACCGATCTCGACAGTTTCCAGGCCAGCACTCGGCAGGCGCGCAGCGTCACCAGCGATTATGGCGTCGAACTGGCGCAGCATGTGTCCGACCTCGAACAGGTCGAGAAGACGGGGCGGATCGTCTCCAACCTCGCCGTGCTGGCGCGCACGATGCTCGAACGCACCCGCAAGGCCGAGGACGACATGCACCGGAGCGAGGAGGAGGCGAAGGCGCTTCGCCGCAGCCTCGCCCGCGCCAAGCGCGATGCCGAGATCGACTATCTGACCGGCCTGCCGAACCGCCGTGCCTTCGAGGCGCTGCTCGATCGCCACCATGGCGAAGCGCGCGCGGCGTGCGAGGCGCTGAGCGTCGCCTTTTGCGACATCGACGAATTCAAGAAGATCAACGATGTGCACGGGCACGACGCCGGCGACCGGGTGATCAAGATGATCGCCGACACGCTCGCGCACATCTCGAATGACCATTGCCATGTCGCGCGCCATGGCGGCGAGGAATTCGTGATGCTGTTCCGCGGCCTGACGCCGAGCGAGGCAGCGAAGCAGCTCGACGACGCGCGTGAGCGGCTGTCTGCGCGCCGCCTGATCAACCGCAAGACCGACGAGCCGTTCGGGCAGATCACCTTTTCCGGCGGGGTGGCCGACGTCTTCGGCTATGCCGATCCGCGCGCGGCGCTGAAAGCCGCCGACGAAGCGCTCTACCGCGCCAAGGAAAGCGGGCGGAACCGCATCGAGATCGCCGCCTGACGAGCCCCGGAGCCGTCAGCCGTGGCGGCTCCAGCGCGCGAAGATCGCAGTGGGCAGCAGCAGTCCGCGCGCCTCCTCGCGCACCGCGAGTTCGCCGCATTCGACCTTGCCGGGCAGATCGGCGAATAGCTGCGCCAGCAGTTCGCCGATCGCCAGCGCCGACATCCGCACCGCATAGACGGTGAGGAACAGCGCGCGGCTGTCGGCGTCGAGCAGGTGGCGGCAATCGGCGAGCAGCGGCGCCAGCCCCTCCTCGATCTGCCAGCGCTCGCCGTTCGGGCCGCGCCCGAACTTGGGCGGGTCGAGCAGAATGGCATCGTAGCGCCGCCCGCGACGCACCTCGCGCGCCGCGAACTTGCCGGCGTCGTCGACGATCCAGCGGATCGGCCGTTCGGCCATGCCGGCGAGCGCGGCATTCTCGCGCGCCTGCGCGACCGATTTCTTCGAGGCGTCGACATGCGTGACCGCCGCACCGGCGGCCGCGAGCGCCTGGCTGCCGACCCCGGTATAGCCGAACAGGTTGAGGAAGGTCGGATCGGTCTTGTCCGCGACCTGTTCGCGCAGCCAGTCCCAGACCGGCGCCATGTCGGGAAAGAAGCCCAGGTGGCGAAAGGGCGTGCAGCTTGCGGTGAAGCGCGCCTCGCGCCAACCGAGCGGCCAGCCTTCGACGGGCACGGGGCGGTGATAATACCAGCGCCCCCCGCCATCCTCGTCCGACGCGGGGACGAACTCCCCGTCGGCCTTGTCCCATTCGGCCTGCCGCAACGCGGGCTGCCACATCGCCTGCGGTTCGGGGCGGATGAAGCGATAGCGGCCATAGCGTTCGAGCTTGCGCCCGCCGCCGCTGTCGACCAGCCCATAATCCTCCCACGCGTCCCCGACGAGCGTCGCCAGGGGCAGCAGGTCAGCCACGGGCGGCTTCCGCCAGGATATGCGCCTTCACCGCGTCATAGTCGCCGGGCAGCTTGCTGTAGCGCTCCTCGCGCTCGAACAGGTTGCCGAGCCGCGGCGGCAGCGCCGGACGCACCCCGGTCGCGCGTTCGACCGCGTCGCGGAACTTCGCGGGATGCGCGGTCGCCAGCGTGACGACGGGTACGTCGCCGTCGATCTCCAGCGCGCGCGCAGCCGCCAGGCCGACGGCGCTGTGCGGGTCGATGATCTGCCCGCCCCGTTCCTGCGCCCAGCGCAGCGCCAGCGTCATACCGTCGGCATCGATCCGCGCGCTGGAGAACAGCGCCTGCGCGCCGGCGCGCATGTCGGCGGGGATCGTCATCGCGCGGCTGCGGTCGAATTCGGCCATCATCCCGGCGATCGCCGCGCCGTCGCGCCCCGACAGGTCGAACAGCAGCCGCTCGAAATTGCTGCTGACCTGGATGTCCATGCTCGGCGTCGCGGTCGGGGTGACGGTGCCCGCGCTGTAATCGCCGCTGGTCAGCGCCCGGTGGAGAATGTCGTTGACGTTGGTCGCGACGACAAGCCGCGCGATCGGCAGCCCCATCTGCGCCGCGACATAGCCCGCGAAGACGTCGCCGAAATTGCCGGTCGGCACGCTGAACGCCACCGGCCGCTCGGGCGCCCCGAGCCGCACGGCGGCATAGAAATAATAGACGACCTGCGCCATCAGCCGCGCCCAATTGATGCTGTTCACCGCCGACAACGTCAGCCGGCTCCGCGCCTCGGCATCGCCGAACAACCGCTTCACCATCGCCTGCGCATCGTCGAAACTGCCGTCGATCGCGATATTATGGACGTTGGGCGCGAGCACGGTGGTCATCTGCCGCCGCTGCACGTCGCTGACCCGGCCTTCGGGGTGGAGCATGAAGATGCGGATATGGTCGCGTCCCGCAACCGCCTCGATCGCCGCCGATCCGGTGTCGCCCGACGTGGCGCCGACGATCGTCAGTTCGGTCTCGCCGCCGCGCAGGAAAGTCTCGAAAAGCTGGCCGAGCAGTTGCAGCGCCACGTCCTTGAAAGCCAGCGTCGGGCCGTGGAAGAGTTCGAGCAGCCAGTGGCGATGGTCGAGCTGGACGAGCGGCGTCACCGCATCGTGCCCGAAGCGGCCGTATGCGGCCTTGCACAGCCCGCGCAGTTCGCCCTCGCTCAGCACGCCGGCGACGAAGGGCGCCATCACCCGCACCGCCGTCTCGACATAATCGAGCCCAGCGAGCGCACGAATCTCGTCGGCCGTCATTTGCGGCCAGCGCGCGGGCACATAGAGGCCGCCGTCGTCGGCGAGGCCGGCAAGTGTGGCGGCACGAAAGTCGAGGGTCGGCGCGGAGCCGCGGGTGCTGATATAATCCATCACGGCCATGCGCCCTAACGGCGCGCCGTCATCGCTGCAAGCGGCGGCGTAGCGCGAGGACGTAAATCGCCACCGCCATCGCGGCGAACAGGAACCATTGCACGGCATAGGCAAGGTGGTTGTTCGGCACGTCGGCGCCCGATGGCACCGCGCTCGCGCGCAGGCCCGGCGCGGGCTGGTCGGCGACGAGCATCGCCCGCGCCGGCACCGCCCTGCCCGTCAAATGCTCGATCAGCCCCGGCTGGTCGGGACCAGGGACGATCGTGCCGGCCACGACGCCGCCCTTCCACGCAGGCGGCGTGAAATCGTCGGCGATGCCGACGTCGACGAGAACGCCCGGCCCCTCGGCGCCGGTTCGGCAGTCGGCGATCATGCGGATGCCGGTCCGGCCGCGGCGGTCGGTGCCGCTGCGCGGGTCCCAGCGGACGGGTTCGAGGCAGACCACGCTGCTCTTGCGGAACAGCAGCGCGTCGGGAACGGGCGGAAGCTCGGGATAGGCGACGCTCGACGCCATCGCCCCGTTGCGCTCGTAGAGCGCGATCAGCGCCTCCTTCTCCCCCTTGCGCTGGAGCTGCCAGACGCCGAGCGCGATCATCACCGCCACCGCCGCCGCGACCAGCAGCGTCGGGATCAGCGGCCAGCGCCGCGCCGGAGTCGCGGGGTCAGTCATCACCGTCCTCGGCGCGGCGCCCTTCGGCCGCCTGGCGCTGGTGCTCGCTGGCGAGCAGCGCCGCCTTGCCGACGCGCAGGCCATAGAGGACCGCGGCGGCGGTCAGCGGCACCCACAGGAGGATATGCACCCACAGCGGCGGCTCGAAGGCGAAATCGAGGCTGAGCGCCGCGGCGATCAGCAGCGCGCCGATGATCAGCGTCAGGAAGGCCGCCGGCCCGTCGCCGACGTTGTAGCGGCCGTAATCGAGCCCGCAGGCGCGGCATCGCGGCCGGAAGCGCGCCGGCCCCTCGAACAGTCCCGACGCCCCGCATTCGGGGCAGAGACCGAAAAGGGCAGCGCGCCAGAGCGGCGGCTGCCCTTGCTGTTTCGGAGCTTCGCCGGGCAAATCAGTGCGCAGCGACCGGAGCGCCCCAGCCGCCCCAGACATAGACGATGATGAACAGGAACAGCCACACGACGTCGACGAAGTGCCAGTACCAGGCCGCGGCCTCGAAACCGAAATGCTGCTGCGGGGTGAAATCGCCCTTGTAGGTGCGGACGAGGCAGACGATCAGGAAAATCGTCCCGACGAGCACGTGGAAACCGTGGAAGCCGGTCGCCATGTAGAAGGCCGAGCTGTAGTTGATCTCGCCGAAGGCAAAGGGCGCCGCCGAATATTCATAGGCCTGGATCGTCGAGAAGATCGCGCCGAGGATGATCGTCAGCCACAGCCCCTTCTTCAGCCCTTCGCGATCGCCGTGGATCAGCGAATGGTGCGCCCAGGTGATCGTCGTGCCCGAGCAGAGCAGGATCAGCGTGTTGAGCAGCGGCAGCGAGAAGGCGTCGATGACGTGGATGCCCTTCGGCGGCCACTGGGTGATCGCCGCCGCGCCGTCCTGGCCGAACAGCGAGCTGACCGCACCGTCCACGATCTCGACCGGCACCGGGAAGAGCGCGAAATCGAACCATGCCCAGAACCAGCCGACGAAAAACATGACTTCCGACGCGATGAACAGGATCATGCCGTAGCGCAGGTGAAGCTGGACGACGGGGGTATGATGCCCCTCGTGCGCTTCCTCGATCACCTTGCTCCACCAGCTGAAGAAGGTGACGATGATGCCGAGAATGCCGAGCCAGAACACCCACTTGCCGGACCCGCCGAAATAATCGGTGTGCATCCACATCACGGCGCCGAAGAACATGACGAGCGCCGCCAGCGAGCCGATCATCGGCCAGACGCTGGGATTGACGAGGTGATAATCGTGATGTTTGGCACCAGCCATGTCGCAGTTCCCGTTTATTGCCCCAGCATCGCGATTCCCCATCGCACCGCCGGTCTGGTTATTAGACTCTCGATCGCGGCCTTAGCTCGCCTTTTTGCCCTCGTCCACAGGGTAGAAGGTATAGCTCAGCGTGATTTCCTGAATGTCGCGCGCGTCGACATCGTCCTTGATCTTTGGATCGACGAAGAACAGCACCGGCATGCGAATCCGCTCGCCCGGCTGCAGCACCTGCTCGGTGAAGCAGAAGCACTGGATCTTCGTGAAATACTTGCCCGCCTGGTCGGGCGTGACGTTGAAGGTCGCGGTGCCGGTGATCGGATGCGGCGAATTATTCTCGGCAATGAAGATCGCCATGTCGCGCGCGCCGATGCTCACCGTGTCGCGCGGCCGTTCAGGATGGAATTTCCACGGCAGCTTCGGCGAGACGTTGGCGTCGAAGCGCACCGAGATGGTGTCGCTGAGCACCTGCGGCTCCTCGGCAGCGGCGGCGGGGTCATAACGCTGCGTCGTGCCGTTGAAGCCGGTGACGCGGCAGAAGAGATTGTAGAGCGGCACCGCCGCGAAGCCGAGCCCGATCATCATGACCGCGACCAGTCCCGCGAGCATCGCGGTCCGCAGATTCTTGCTGTCCGTCATCCCATTCGCGCCATCGTGATGAAGAAGAAAAGCAGCGCCAGTCCGCCCAGAATCCAGCCGGTCAGATTGGCCCGGCTGCGCTGGCGGCGGCGATATTCGGCCTCGTCGAAAGGCTCTTGCGTCGGTTCGTCTGTCATAGCGGCCACATATGGTCGACGACGATCGCGCCGAACAGGATGAAAAGATAGGCGACGGAAAAAGCGAAGAGCCGCTTTTCGGGCTGCATGCGGTCGTTCTCGGCCGAACGGCGCAATCCGACCTGCGCCGACAGCAGCACGAACAGCGCCGACAGGATCGCCGCGGTCCAGCCATAGAGCGCGCCGGCATAGCCGAGCGGCCACGGCGCGACCGCCGCGACGGCCATGATGATCGCATAGAACAGGATCTGCCGCCGCGTCGACGTCTCGCCCGCGACCACGGGCATCATCGGGATGCCAGCGGCGGCATAGTCCGACCGCACGAACAGCGCGAGCGCCCAGAAATGCGGCGGCGTCCACAGAAAGATCAGCAGGAAGAGCAGCACCGGCAGCGGCGCGACATGGCCCGTCGCGGCGACCCAGCCGATCAGCGGCGGAAAGGCGCCCGCCGCCCCGCCGATCACGATATTCTGCGGCGTCCGCGGCTTGAGCCACATCGTATAGACGATGACGTAGAAGAGGATCGACACGGTCAGCAGCGCCGCCGCCTGCCAGTTGGCGGCGAACAGCATCAGGAACACCGAGAAGGCGGCAAGCCCGACGCCGAACTGCAGCGCCGTCTGCGGATCGAGCCGGCCGGCGGGCAGCGGGCGTCCGGCGGTGCGCTTCATCTTCGCGTCGAGCGCCGCCTCATACCATTGATTGAGTGCCCCCGACGCCCCCGCCCCCAGCGCGATCGCGAGGATCGACGCGAAGGCGAGCACCGGATGGATATGCCCCGGCGCCGCGAGCAGCCCGCACGCCGCCGTGAAGACGACGAGCGACATGACGCGCGGCTTGGTCAGCGCGAACAGGTCGCGCCAGTCGGCGGGAAGCGCCGTACCGGCATGGGTCAGGCTGTGCGTCATATCGGACATGTTAACCTTTTCGGTCCGTCATTGCGACCCCGGCGAAAACCGAGGGTCGGCGATCTAGAGTAGCGAAAACTCGCTCTGGACTGCTCCACCCGGATCAGGTCCGGGGCTGCGATGACGACTTCGATACGCTCACACATTCCAAAAACCGGCCTTGAAAGAGACGCCCCCTGCCAAGGTGCCGGCAGGGGGCAGAACCCGATCAGGCGATACGCGGCAGTTCGTTGAACTGGTGGAAGGGCGGCGGGCTCGACAGCGTCCATTCGAGCGTCGTCGCGCCTTCGCCCCACGGATTGGCGGCGGCCTTCTTGCCCGCGACATAGGCATAGACGATGTTCGCGAAGAAGAAGAGCATCCCGACGGCCATGATCGCATAGCCGATCGACGAGATGTGGTGCCAATAGGTGAAGGCTTCCGCATAGTCGGGATAGCGGCGCGGCATGCCCTGCTGCCCCAGGAAGTGCTGCGGGAAGAACAGGACGTTCACGCCGATGAAGAAGATCCAGAAATGGAGCTGCCCCAGCACTTCGCTGTACATCCGGCCCGACATCTTCGGGAACCAGTAATAGAAGCCCGCGAAGAGCGAGAAGACCGCGCCCAGCGACAGCACATAGTGGAAGTGCGCGACGACATAATAGGTGTCGTGCAGGTTGGTGTCGACACCGCCGTTGGCGAGGACGACGCCGGTCACGCCGCCGACGGTGAACATGAAGATGAAGCCCAGCGCCCAGAGCATCGGCGTCTTGAAGCTCAGCGAGCCGCCCCACATGGTGGCGATCCAGCTGAAGATCTTGATGCCGGTCGGGACCGCGATGACCATCGTCGCCGCGGTGAAATACATCTTCAGGTTGACGCTCATGCCGACGGTGAACATGTGGTGCGCCCACACGATGAAGCCGACGACGCCGATCGCGACCATGGCATAGGCCATGCCGAGATAGCCGAACACCGGCTTGCGGCTGAAGGTCGAGATGACCTGGCTGATGATGCCGAAGCCCGGCAGCACCATGATGTAGACCTCCGGGTGGCCGAAGAACCAGAACAGGTGCTGGTAGAGCACCGGATCGCCGCCGCCCGTCGCGTCATAGAAGGTGGTGCCGAAATTGCGGTCGGTCAGCAGCATGGTGATCGCCGCGGCGAGGACCGGCAGCGACAGCAGCAGCAGGAAGGCGGTGACGAGCACCGACCAGACGAACAGCGGCATCTTGTGGAGCGTCATGCCCGGTGCGCGCATGTTGAAGATGGTGGTGATGAAGTTGATCGCGCCGAGGATCGACGCCGCACCCGCGAGGTGGACCGAGAAGATCACCATGTCGACCGCCGGGCCGACCGATCCGCTGGTCGACAGCGGCGCATAGAGCGTCCAGCCCGTGCCTGCGCCGAGCCCGCTGCCGCCGGGGACGAACATCGACCCGACGAGCAGGACGAACGCCACCGTGGTCAGCCAGTAGCTGACGTTGTTCATGCGCGGGAAGGCCATGTCGGGCGCGCCGATCATCAGCGGCACGAACCAGTTGCCGAATCCGCCGATAATCGCCGGCATCACCATGAAGAAGATCATGATCAGCCCGTGCGCGGTGATCAGCACGTTCCAGAAATGCTTCGCCTGCGTATCACCCGCGGCCGGATCGAAGAACTGCGCCCAGCCGTGGAGATACTGGATGCCCGGCTCCGCAAGCTCGAGGCGCATCATCCCCGACATCACGCCGCCGATGATGCCCGCGAAGATCGCGAAGATCAGGTAGAGCGTCCCGATGTCCTTGTGGTTCGTCGAGAGGAACCAGCGGGTGAAGAAACCAGGCACATGATCATGCTCGTCATGCGCATGATCGTGGCCGTGGACGGGTGCAGTCGCTGCGATATCGGTCATCTGTCGGACCCCTTGTCTTAATTCTTGGCTGCCGGAACGGCGGCGGGCGCTGCCGCCGGCGCGGCTTCGGTGGTGGCGGGGACCGGACCGGTCGGCGCCGGCGCGGCCGCGGCGGGCGCCGCGGCTTCAGCGCCGTCGGGGTTGCCACCGCGCGAGCGGACCCACGCCTTCCACTTGTCCATCGGCAGCGCTTCGACCGCGATCGGCATATAGCCGTGATCGACACCGCACAGTTCCGAGCACTGGCCGTAATAGACGCCCGGCTTGGTCACGGTGAAGGTCGTTTCGTTGGCGCGGCCCGGCACCGCGTCCATCTTGATCCAGAAGGACGGCACCGCGAAGCTGTGGATCACGTCAGCGCCGGTGATGATCAGCTTCACCTGCTGCCCGACGGGAACGACCATGCGGTTGTCGACCGCCAGATGATAGGGTTCGCCCGCGGCCGTCGCCTGCTCGGGCGTCAGCATCTTCGACACATATTCGCCGATGCCCTGGTCGGGATAGGCATAGCCCCAATACCATTGATAGCCGGTGACCTTGACCGTCAGCGCATCCTTCTTCGGCGGTTCGTACTGCGCCGCGAGCAGGCGGATCGACGGCACCGCGATCACCGCGAGGATCAGCACGGGAACCGCGGTCCAGATCACTTCGATGATCGTGTTGTGCGAAGTCTTCGAAGGTTCGGGATTGGCGCTGGCGCGATAGCGGACGACCACCCAGAGCAGCAGGCCGAGCACCAGCAGCGAAATGGCGGTGATGACCGGGAGCAGGATGTGGTGGCTGAGGCCATAGGCCTTCTGGCCGAGCACGCTGGCCTGCGGCTGGAAGTTCAGCCCGCCGTCGACCGGCTGCCCGACGCCCGGGACGGGCTTCATCGGCACATAGGTCGCGTCGCCGGCCGGCACCGCGGCCGCGTCCGTCGCGGGCGCCGCCGCGTCGGTCACGGCGGGCGCCGGAGTCGCGACCGGCGTCGCCGCCGGCGCCTCGACCGGTGCGGCGGCGGGAGCCTGCGCCTGCACCACGCCCATGGTGCCGAACGATAAAGCCGCTGCAATTACAAGGGTTTTCAAACTCTTCATAAGAATGGTGCCGCCCGTTGCCTATATTGTTCCCGATATCCAGCCTCGTCCCATCCGACCGCGGATCGCGGATCGCCGATGCCAACGAACGGGCTGAATCTCGCGGGCGCTATAGACCCGCTTGCCGCTTGCCTCAAGCATCTCTAACACTATTTTGCGGCTCGCAAATCTTGGCGACCCCAACCCGCTTCGAAAAAAGCGGGACAACAGGAAGAAAAGACCGTTCTCCCATGACAGACGACGAAATACTGGCCGAGTTCCGCGCTGCCGACGCGCTGTTGCAGGGGCATTTCCTCCTCTCCTCCGGCCGCCACAGCGAATATTATCTGCAATGCGCCCGCGTCCTGATGAATAGCGAGCGCGCCGGGCGGCTTGCCTCCGCGCTCGCGGCCAAGCTGCCGCGCGAGCTGCGGCAGGCGACCGACCTCGTCGTGTCGCCGGCGATGGGCGGCGTCATCATCGGCCACGAGATGGGCCGCGCGCTGGGCAAGCCCGCGATCTTCGTCGAGCGTCCGACCGGCACCTTCGAACTGCGCCGCGGCTTCGCCATCGCCCCCGGCACGAAGGTGCTGATGGTCGAGGACGTGGTCACCACCGGCCTGTCGTCGCGCGAGGCGATGGAGGCGGTGCGCGCGGCGGGCGGCGAAGTGCTGGCCGAAGCGGCGCTGGTCGACCGCTCGGCGGGAAGCAACATCGACCTCGGCGTTCCCTTCTATCCGCTCGTCGCGATCAATTTCCCGACCTATGCCGCCGACGACCTGCCGCCCGAACTGGCGGAAACGCCGGCGATCAAGCCGGGGAGCCGCGCGAATTGAGCGCGTCCCGGTCCGGCCGCCTGCGTCTCGGCGTCAACATCGACCATGTCGCGACGATCCGCAACGCACGCGGCGGCGACCATCCCGATCCGGTGCGCGCGGCGCAGATCGTCGCGGCGGTCGGCGGCGACGGCATCACCGCGCATCTGCGCGAGGACCGGCGCCACATCCGCGACGACGACCTCGCACGCATCCAGACCGCGACCGACCTGCCGCTCAATCTCGAAATGGCCGCGACCGAGGAGATGCTCGCCATCGCGCTGCGCCACGCGCCGCACGCCGCCTGCATCGTTCCCGAAAAGCGCGAGGAGCGCACGACCGAGGGCGGGCTAGACGCGGCGGGGCAGCATAATCATCTCGCGCCGATCGTCGCGCGGCTGGGCGACGCGGGGATTCGCGTCAGCCTGTTCATCGAACCCGACGCGCGCCAGATCGAGGCGGCGATGCGGCTCAGGGCGCCGGTGGTCGAATTCCACACCGGCCGCTATGCCCATGCCGAGGGCGAGGCGCGCGCCATCGAGCTTCGCCGCCTCGCCGACGCCGCGGCGCTCGCGTGGAAGAACGGCATCGAACCGCACGCGGGCCACGGCCTGACCTATGACAATGTCGTCCCCGTCGCCGCGATCCCGCAGATCGCCGAACTCAACATCGGGCACTATCTGATCGGCGAGGCGATCTTCACCGGGCTCGAAAGCGCGGTGCGCCGGATGCGCGAACTGATGGACGAGGCACGGGGATAGGATGATGACCACCGTCATTGCCGCGTCGCCTTCGGCTCCTCGTAATGACGGCCCGCCGGGGTCGTCATGATCATCGGCCTCGGCTCCGACCTGTGCAGCATAGAACGCATCCAGGCGTCGCTCGACCGCTTCGGCGAGCGCTTCGAAAGGCGCGTCTTCACCGACATCGAGCGCGCCAAGGCGGCGCGCCGTCCCTTCACCCGCGCCGGCACCTATGCCAAGCGCTTCGCGGCCAAGGAGGCTTTCTCGAAAGCCGTCGGCACCGGCTTCAAGCGCGGCGTGTTCATGAAGGACATCGGCGTCGTCAACGCGGCGTCGGGCGCGCCGACGCTGGCGCTCACCGGCGGCGCGGCGGCGCGGCTCGCCGAAATGGTGCCGCCGGGGCATGACGTGCATATCCACCTGACGCTGACCGACGACCATCCCTGGGCGCAGGCCTTCGTCATCATCGAGGCGATCAAGGACCGAGCATGACGAAAGCGCATAGCAAGGACGAAGGAAGCTGGGGCAAGCTGGTCCGCGACATCGCGGTGATCCTGCTGCTCGTGCTCGGCATCCACAGCTGCGTCGCCAAGCCTTTCTATATCCCGTCCGATTCGATGATGCCGGTGCTGCGCAATGGCGACCGCCTGATCGTCAGCAAATATCCCTATGGCTGGTCCTACGCCTCGGCCAGCTTCCACCTCGCCCCCCGGACAGAGGGCCGCTGGTTCGCGGCCCTGCCCGCGCGCGGCGACATCGTCGTCCTCGAGCATCCCGAGACGCGGATCGACTATATCAAGCGGGTCATCGGCCTGCCCGGCGACACGATCGAACTGCGCGGCGGTGCGCTGATCATCAACGGCAAGCCGGTGAAGCGCGAAATCCAGCCGATGCTGTCGATCGCGGTCGACCCCAACCTGCCCGGCCCCGACAGCGGCCTCGGCCGTTTCGCGGCGCGCGATGCGGCGGGCCGGCCGGTGCTCGAACTGCCGATCGTGCGCGAAACGCTGCCCGGCGGCGCCACCTTCGACACGATCGACATGGGCCCCGGCTATGTCACCGACGATTTCGGGCCGATCAAGGTGCCGGCCGACCATCTGTTCCTGATGGGCGACAATCGCGACGGCAGCGCCGACAGCCGCGTGCCGAGCAGCATGAAGGGCCTCGGCGGCCCGGTGCCGTTCGAAACGATCGCCGGCCGCGCCGAGATCATCAGCTTTTCGACCGACGGCACCGCGAAATGGTATAATCCGCTGAGCTGGTTCACCGCGCTTCGATCGGGGCGCGCCGGAACCAACCTGCGGCCCGAGCGTGACGGCAGCGCAAACAGGGAGTGACGGGCATGGCGGACAGCAAGACTCGGGGCGAAGCCCCCGGCCCCACCGATATCCGCAACCAGCTTGTCCGCACCGAAATGCTCAAGGCCAGCGTCTGGCTCGGTCTCGCCCTGCTGATCGGCGCCTGCATCATCCTGATCCAGCCGATCCTGCTGATCTTCGCGGGGATCGTGATGGCATCGATGCTAGACGGCGGCGCGCGCCTGCTCGGCCGCGTGCTGCCGATCGCGCGCGGCTGGCGACTGCTGATCGTCTGCCTCGGCATCGTCGCCTTCATGGCGTGGGCGATCCTGTTCGCAGGCTCGCAGATCGCCGACCAGGCCGCCGCGTTGCAGCAGGTGGTGATGGCGCAGATCGACCGCGTCGCTGCCTGGGCGAGCGAGCACGGCATGGGCAATCTGGAGATCGACACCAAGACGGTCACCGACAATCTGGCCGGAACCGTCGGGCGCGTCACCGCGGCGCTAGGCACCGTCTTCGGCGCGCTCACCAGCCTGGTGATGATCATGGTGCTCGGCATCTTCCTCGCGATCGAGCCGCGGCTCTACGAACGCGGTGTGGCGTGGATGCTGCCGATGAAGGCGCGCGAGGATTTCTACATCACCACCGCACGCATGGGTTTCACCCTGCGCCGGCTGATGGCGGGGCGGCTGCTCGGCATGGTGGTCGAAGGGATCGGGACATGGCTCGCCTGCCTGGCGGTCGGCATTCCGATGGCGGTCCTGATGGGTCTGCTGACCGGCTTGCTCGCCTTCATTCCCAACATCGGCGCGATTGTCTCGGGCGTGCTGCTCGTCCTCGTCGGCTTTTCGGCGGGCGTCGATACCGGGCTGTGGGCGATCGCCATCTATTTTTTCGTCCAGACGGTCGACGGCTATCTGATCGTCCCGATGGTCGCGAAACAGACGGTCGACCTCGCGCCCGCGCTGGTGCTGGCGGCGCAGATCCTGCTCGGCACGCTGCTCGGCATCCTCGGCCTGTTCCTCGCCGACCCGATCGTCGCGATGATCAAGGTCGCGCTCGAACGCGAGGCGGAGCGCAATGCCGGCTCGCAGGCCGGTAACAAGAAGGCGGCGACGGGCTCCTGAAGCGCGAGTCTATGGGAATGAATAGCCATCGCTCCCGCGGACGCGGGGCGCGAAACGTCACACGACGCCGACGCACTTTCGTTACCGGGGACAGCGTGGCCAAATCCGCAATCGCTGAAATGGCCTTGGGGATGGATTCCACACACTTCCATCTTGTCATCCCCGCGAAAGCGGGGATCCAGAGCGGACGTCGGCTTACCTTTCCCTGGGTTCCCGCTTTCGCGGGAACGACGAAGTAAGAAACGAGAATGGTGAAATCCGGTCGGCATCAGACGACCGAATCGATCCACGCCGCCCGGAGCCGGATTGTCCGGGGGGTACGTAGCGTGACCTTTGTATACTTTGGAATAATATTACACGCTCGCTAAGCCCGCCCCGGCGGTGCGCATTCGCCGTCCCGAACGGGCCCGGCCGCGCCTTACTGCTGCGGCGCGGGGGCCGGGGCGCCGGGGGCACCGCCCTGCTGCATCATCTGTTGCTGCTGCATCATCTGCTGCATCGCGCGCACTTCGGCCTCGGTGCGGAAGTCGATCAGTTCAACGTCGAAATGCAGTGTGCTGTTCGCGGGAATCGGCCCGACGGCGCGGTCGCCGTACCCGAGCGCGGGCGGGATGCTGATCTTGTACTTGCCGCCCTTCTGCATGCGGGTCAGCGCCTCGGAAAAGCCGGGGACGACCTGCGCCACCTGCATCGGCGCCTGCTCGTTCGAATCGAAGACGGTTCCGTCGTCGAGCTTGCCCTCATATTTGACGAGCACGACATCGCTGATCGTCGGGCTGGGGCCGGTGCCCGCCTTCACCACCTCGAAGCCGATGCGCGGCGTCGTGGAGAAGGCGAAGGCCGTGCCGACCGCGAGCAGCACCGCCAGCCCGATCCACAACAGCCAGAGCCCGCCCTTGCTCACCGGGCGCAATGGAACCGCAGTCACGCTCATCGTTTCGTCCTTCCCCTGCCCCGGTGTCGGGGCGAAAATATCGCGTCGCCTATAGGCGGAGCGACGCGGAAGGGTCCAGAGGCAATATGCGTCGCTTATGCACCGGCCATGCTGACAAGTTGGCGTATATGCCCTCGGACAAGCGCGGGCTTGCACCCCGGCGAAAGCCGGGGTCCAGATGGCGTCGTGCAACCTCGCGTGGACCCCGGCTTTCGCCGGGGAACGGCTATGTGTTGGAAAGGAATGATCACCGGACAAGTTCAGGAGGCAACACAGGCTCGTGCGCCCATCGCATGTCGCGCCCAACGAAAAAGGGCGCCGCGTTGCCGCAGCGCCCTTTTCTCGAATCAGGATCCCGGACGGGAAACGGACTTACTTGATGCCGTCGCGTTCCATCCGCTTGCGCTCCATCTTGCGGGCGCGGCGGACGGCGGCGGCGCGTTCGCGCGCGCGCTTCTCGCTGGGCTTTTCATAGTGACGGCGCAGCTTCATCTCGCGATACACACCCTCCCGCTGCAGCTTCTTCTTGAGCGCGCGAAGGGCCTGGTCGACATTATTGTCGCGAACGATGATCTGCATACGCCGTGTCGTCTCCTGTTCGTCCAAACGGTTCTGGCGCCGGATAGAATGCCGGTATGCCGTGACCGCCGATATTCGGGCAATAAAAAGAGCGCCGCGACACCGCGACGTTCGGATGCAGCGCCCCTAAAGAGATTCGCGCCGAAATGCAAGCCCCGACGCGGCGGACCGGCCGCGGTTCGCGCGCAGCCGGGATTGTGCCCCGCCCCGCGCCTGTGGCATAGGTAGCAGGACGAAACCCAAAGCAGAAAGAGGATCAGGCCATGGCGACCCAGCTCAAGCGCAACAGCAAGTACAGCGAAGCCGAGTGGACGGCGCGGCAGGAACTCGCCGCCTGTTACCGCATCTTCGCGATGATGGGCTGGGACGAGATGATCTTCAACCACATCACGGTGAAGCTGCCCGACGAGGACGGCAGCTATCTGATCAACCCCTATGGCATGCATTTCAGCGAGGTCACCGCGTCGAGCCTGATCAAGATCGACATCGACGGCAACAAGGTCGACGCCGACAATCCGTGGCACGTCAACAAGGCGGGTTTCGTCCAGCACAGCCTGTTCCACCGCGCGCTGCCCGACGCGCATGCGATCATCCACACCCACACCACCGCGACGATGGCGGTCTGCTCGCTCGAAGGCGGACTGCAGCCGACCAATTTCTATGCCTGCAACTATATGGGCCAGATCGCCTATCACGACTTCGAGGGCATCACGGTGCGCGAGGAGGAGGGCGAGCGCCTGCTCGAGCATCTGGGCGACAAGCGCATCCTGATGCTGAAGAATCACGGCCCCGTCGTGATGGGCCGCAGCCTGCCCGAGGCGTTCATCAAATATTGGGCGCTCCAGCGCGCGTGCGAAATCCAGCTCGCGACGATGAGCATGGGCCAGCCGGTGCTGATCGGCGACGATGTCGTGAAGGTCCACCAGCGCGACCTTTACCAGGCGCAGATTCCGGGCGGCGCCGGCAAGGCCGAATTCGACGCGATGGTGCGCAAGGTCGACAGGATCGACACGAGCTGGCGTGACTAATCCGCACCTTTCGCTATTGCGGATCGCATGACGAAATTCTCGGTCAACGACCGTCCGGTTGAATATCGCATGGACCCCGAAACGCCCCTGCTGTGGGCGCTGCGCGATGCGTCGAACCTGACCGGGACCAAATATGGCTGCGGCACCGGTGATTGCGGCGCCTGCACCGTCGACATCGACGGCGAGGCGATCCGCAGCTGCCTGGTCACCATCGCCGAATGCGAAGGGCGCTTCGTCACCACCATCGAAGGCCTGTCGCGCGATCGCAGCCACCCGGTCCAGCAGGCCTGGGTCGCCGAGCAGGTGCCGCAATGCGGCTTTTGCCAGTCGGGAATGATCATGACCGCCGCGGCGCTGCTCCGCAAGAACAGCAACCCCGGCGATGCGGAGATCGACGCGGCGATGACCAACATCTGCCGCTGCGGCACCTATCCGCGCATCCGCGCCGCGATCCGCCTCGCCGGGCGGGTGCTGCGCGGCGAGGAACGGATCGCCGCGGCGCCGCCCCCCGGCATTCGGCCGGTGGACGCCGCGCGCGCCGTTCCCGCGCTGCGCCCCCCGCCGGGACGCTGACGCGCAAGCTGAACCGCAGGCAACATCACGGTTCAGCGGTGACTCATCTTGTCCGCGGTAACTTTCGATTCATCTTCCCGGCTGGCCCCTCCAGCATGCGGGACATGAGTTGGAGAATGGCGAGATGAAGAATTGGATCGGAGGGTTGCTGATCGCCGCGACGATGCTGACCCCCATCGCCCCCGCCGCCGCGCAGGCGCGCGACAGCCATCAGTGGAGCCAGCGCGGTAGCGGCGGCGATCGCGGCGCGCGTAGTGCCGGCCCCCGCGGCGAAGCGCGCGGCCAGCGTCAGCAGGCCCCGCGCCCGCAGATGCGCCAGCAGCAGCCGGTTCAGCCGCGCGCCGAGCGTAGCCAGCGCTGGAACGGGCAACAGCAACGTCCGCAGCAGCAGCAACGTCAGCAATGGCAGCGCCCGCAGCAGCGCACCGAAACACCGCGGAGCGACACGCAGCGTCAGCGCGGCACCACCTATGACCGGAGCCGTGACAGCCGCACCGATCGCCAGTGGGACCGCAACCGCAACGGGCAGGTCGACCGTCGCTCGGACCGCAATCGCAGCGGCACTGTCGACCGCCGTTGGGACCGCCGCAACGACAATCGCATCGACCGGCGGAACGACCGCAATCGCGTCGCCGACCGCCGCTACCGCGACAACCGGTCCGGCAACAACTGGAACCGCAGCTGGCGCGACGATCGCCGCTACGACTGGCGCAGCTATCGCGATCGCAACCGCAGCTATTACCGGATGCCGCGCTATTACAATCCATATCGCGGACGCAACTACACCCGGTTCAGCATCGGCTTCACGCTCGGATCGCTGTTCTACGGCCAGCGCTACTGGATCAACGATCCCGGCTATTATCGCCTGCCGCCCGCCTACGGCCCCTACCGCTGGGTGCGCTATTATGACGACGCGCTGCTCGTCGATACCTATTCGGGCGAGGTGGTCGACGTCATCTACGACTTCTTCTGGTAATATTCCTTTCGGTTACCGGAAGCTCCCTGAAGGGCCGGCTCTTGCGCCGGCCCTTCTTTTATGCGCATTCCCCATTATCGCGCCGCGTCGTCACGGCCGGAAAGACAGGGGAAACACTATGCGCAAACTGGGCCTGGTCGCCGCAGCGACATGCGCGCTGATGAGCAGCGCCGCCATCGCCAAGACCACCGTCATCTATGCCGGCCATGTCATCACCGACGTCGCCCAGCCGGCGCAGGGGCCGTCGACCGTCATCGTCACCGACGACCGCATCACCTCGATCGCGCCCGGCCGTATCGACGCGCCCGCGGGTGCCGAGATCGTCGACCTCGGCGACAAGACCTTGCTTCCCGGCCTGATCGACCTGCACGTCCACCTGACCGGCGATCCCGGCGGCGATTATCGCTCGGAAGCCGTCGAACCCGACGAATGGGGCGTCGTGGTCGGCGAAAAGAATGCGCGGATCACGCTGCGCGCCGGCTTCACCACCGTCCGCGAGGCGGGATCGGCGCAATATACCGCCTTCGCGCTGCGCCGCGGCACCGCCGAAGGCCTGATCGAGGGGCCGCGCATCGTCGCCGCCGGTCCGGCGCTCGCGATCATCGGCGGACATGGCGACGTCACCGGCTTCCGCGAGAATATCCACGCAGTGCTCGACCAGGGCTACACCTGCACCGGCGCGGTCGAGTGCGCCGAAAAGGTCCGCAAGGCTTCGCGGGCGGGCGCCGACGTCATCAAGATCACCGCGACGGGCGGCGTGCTGTCGCAGCAGGGCCGCGGGCTCGGCGCGCATTTCTCGAACGCCGAGATGGAAAGCATCGCCGAAACCGCGCATTCGCTGGGATTGAAGGTGATGGCGCACGCGCATGGCGCGCGCGGCATCGAATCGGCCGCCGCCGCCGGGATCGACAGCATCGAACACGGCACCTTCGCCGACGAGGCGGCGCTGAAGGTCATGAAGGCGAAGGGCACCTATATGGTCCCGACGCTGATGGCGTTCGAGGGTATCCGCGAGCGGCTCGGCAAGGGCATCTATACGCCGACGGTCGAAGCGAAGGTGCGGATGACGCTGAACGACGTCGGCAAGGCAATGGCGCGCGCGAAAGCGCTGGGCGTTCCGATCGCCTTCGGGACCGACGCCGGCGTTTTCGAGCATGGCCGCAATGCCCACGAGTTCGCGCTGCTCGTCGAGCATGGCCTGACACCGCGTGAGGCGCTGGCAAGCGCGACCACCGTCGCCGCGCGCCTGTTGTCGATGGAAAATGAGATCGGCCGCATCGTCCCCGGCATGTCGGCCGACATGATCGCCGTGTCGGGCGATCCGCTGAGCGACGTGACGACGCTCGAAAAGGTCAATTGGGTGATGACGCGCGGGCGGATCGCCGGCTGACAGGCGGTCAGGCCGCGCGCTCGATCCGTCCCGATCCTTCGCCCGCCAGGCGCGGCTGACCGATCAGCCGCGCGGTCTCGACCGCTTCGGCGAAGCGGACGCCGACGCGATTCGCATCCGACCAGCGCGCTTCGGCCTCGATCGTCAGGTCGGGGCCGAATTCGAGGGTCAGCGGCGTTCCCTCGGGCACGTTCCACAGTCCCTCGATCAGCGCGCCGCGTGATGAAACATTGCGGACGATGGCGTCGTAATCATGGCCGCCGCTGTGGACGCGAATGGTGCGGAAGGTCCGCAGCCGCGTTTCCCGCACACTCTTGAACCCCTGCGCGACGACCTGGCCCCCGCCGGCATCAAGAAGTGCGAGCACCTCGTCGACATCCATCGGCTTGCCATAGATATAGCCCTGGACATGGCTGCATCCGAGGCCGCGGATCAGCGCGAGGTCATCGTGCGTCTCGACGCCCTCGGCGGTCGTTTCCATGCCCAGCGCATCGGCGAGGCTGACGATCGACGCGATGATCGCCGCATTCATGCTGCTCTTGTCGGCGGCGCCGAGCACGAAGCTTTGGTCGATCTTGATCTTGTCGAACGGCGCTTTCTTCAGATAGCCGAGCGCCGAATAACCGGTGCCGAAATCATCGAGCGCAAGGCGCACGCCGGTGCGCTTGAGCCGCTGGAACATCTCCAGATTCTCGGGGCTTTCGTCGAGGAATATCCCCTCGGTGATTTCCAGTTCGAGCTGTTCGGGGCGAATGCCAGATGCCGACAGCGCGCTCATCACCGTCGCGGGCAGCTTTTCATTGGCGAATTGCCGCGGCGATACGTTGACCGCAACGCGATAATCGGGGCCAAGGCGCGCGATCGTGTCGCATGCGGTGCGGATGATCCATTCGCCGATCGGGACGATCAAGTTCGAATCCTCGGCGATGGGGATGAATTTCGACGGGCTGACGACATTTCCCGTGTCGCGGCGCCAGCGGATCAGCGCCTCGAAACCCGAGATGCGCTCGCTCTTCACGTCGACGATCGGCTGATAGAACAGCGCCAGTTCGTCGCGCGCCAGCGCCTCGCGCAGCGAATCCTCGATCGCCTTCCGCTCGCTCGCCTGGTCGTGCATCGCGTCGGCATAGAAGCGATAGACGCCGCGCCCCGCGTCCTTCGCGGCATAGAGCGCAAGGTCGGCGTTGCGGACGAGCGACGAGGCGGAAATGCCCCGCCCTTCCGACACCGCGATGCCGATCGACGATCCGATGCGCACCTGCTCGCCCTCGATGGCGAAGGGCTTGGCGAGGCTGAGGATGATAGCGTTGGCGATGCCGGCGAGCTTTTCAGGCTGGACCATCTGCGGCAGCACGATCTGGAACTCGTCGCCGCCCAGACGGCCGACCTGCCCCCTGTCGCCGACGATCTGGGTCAGCCGCCCCGCCACCTGCTGCAGAAGCTGATCGCCGACCGGATGGCCCAGCGTGTCGTTGACCGCCTTGAAACGATCGAGGTCCATTAGCAGCAGCGCGCAGGGCTGAGGCTGGCCGACGTGATTGCGGAGCGCGCGTTCGAGCAGGTCGGCGATATGCCGCCGGTTGGCGAGCCCGGTCAGCGTGTCGTAGCGCGCGAGCTGGTTGATCTCGCGCTCCGACCGCTTCATCTCGGTCAGGTCGGTACCGCTGCCGCGGAACCCCTGGAAATTGCCGAGTTCGTTGCTGATCGGATTGCCCGAGATCGACCACCAGCGCTCCTCGCCCGGCACCGCCGCCTGCACCGTCAGTTCCTTGAACGGCGTGCGCGACGACAGGCTGAAGCCTAGCGTGCGTTCTTCGCTTTCATCGTTGCCGAGCCGGCGGCGGATGATGTCGGTGAAGGGCCGGCCCAGCAGGTCGCCGAGCGGCCGGCCGAGCTTCGCCGCGACCGTCGGCGAGATATAGACGAGCTGGCCGTGGCGGTCGGTTTCCCAGAACCAGCCGCGCCCCGCCCTTTCGAAATCGCGCACGAGGCCCAGCGCGCGCTGCTGTTCGCTGACCGCCAGACGGGCTGCACGCGTCGCGCGGCGCTGGTGCCGGATATCCTCGCGCATCATCACGATGAGCAGGCCGAGAAAGACGAGGCCCGCGATCGCGAAGGGCCACGACGCGGCGCCGAGCGCGCCGCCGAGCGCGCTGGCGCCGGCGAAGGCGAAGAAAGCGGGCCGCGCGATCGCCGCGGCCGAGGCGGCGACGAGGATCGAGCCCGCCTGGATCGCCAGGACGGCGTCGAACCAGCCGGCGCGATCGGGCGCCGCAATCTCGGCAAAGGTCGATGCGGAGGTGAGCAGGCTTCCTGCGGCAAGCAGGCCCAGACACAGCGGGACGGTCAGCCGCGGGTCGGGCAGCGCCGCGACCCGGCGGCCGCGTGCGACCTGACCGATCACCGTCAACGCAAGGTCGCACAGCAATCCCGCCGCCATCGGCGCCCAATGCAGCGGCGACGCCAGAAAGGGCGACGGGCCGGGAAAGAAGGCGAAGGCGAAGAAGCCGAGCGAACGCGCGATCAGCACATAGTGCCAGAGCTGCGCGACCCGCATCAGCCGCGCCACGAAGTCGGGCGAATCGAACAGCGACACATCCGCGGACGCTTCGCCGGTGGCCGGCCGTGTGATGATGCGTTTCGCCCCCAAGGTCGTATCATTCCTGCTGGAAGGGATCACCGCCCCTCTTTCAGAAAGGGGTTTCCAAATCCTTAGTCCGACCCAGCGAAACTCCTGATTTTGTGCCAGAATGGACGATGTTCCGTTTCATGGCGAAACTTGTTAGGATCGGTCCATGCCTGCCGTCCGCCTGCTGCCGCCCGACCGCTTTTTCGACCGCGCGCAATGGTCTGCCATCACGCGCGTTTCGGCGTGGCGGGGGCCTTGGCTCGTCGCGCATGCGTGGATCGTCAGCATCGCCGCGGTGGGGCTTGCCGCCTGGGCGCAGAACCCGGTCGGCTGGCTGCTCGCGATCATCCTCGTCGGCGGACGCCAGCTCGGCCTCGCGATCCTGATGCACGAAGCGGCGCACGGACTGCTCCACCCGAAGCGCAAGGTGAACAATTTCCTTGGTCAGTGGCTGACCGGCGCCGCGACTGGATCGGACCTGTTCGCCTATCGCACCTACCACCTCCAGCACCATAAGTTCACCCAGCAGCCCGAGGACCCCGACCTGTCGCTGTCGAAGCCGTTTCCGACGACGCGCGCCAGCCTGTGGCGCAAGGTGGTCCGCGACCTGACCGGGCAGACCTTCCTCAAGCAGCGCACCGCGCAGTTCCGCTTTGCGCTCGTCGGGCTCAGGGCGATGCTGCGCGGCGAAGGCGGCGCGAAAGGCTCTGGCGGGACACGCGCCGGAACGCCCTTCAACCGACAGTCCGAGGACGGCATGACGGCGCCGACGATCGACGCCGCCGGCGCGATGGCGGTGACGCGCGCAGTCGGCCGGTTCCTGCTCGTACAGGCGGTGCTGCTCGCCGCGTCGCTGATCCTCTATGGCTGGACCCCATGGCTGCTGTGGACGCTGAGCCTCGCGACGACCTTCCAGCTTTACCTGCGCATCCGCAACATCGCCGAACATGCCTGCACGACGACGGGCAGCGACGATCCCTTCACCCATGCGCGCACCACCCATGCCGGCTGGATCGCGCGCGCCACCGTGGCGCCCTATTGGGTCAATTATCACGCCGAGCACCACCTGTTCATGGGCGTGCCCTGCTATCGCCTGCCCGCCGTCCATGCGATGCTGGGCGAAGCCGGGCGGCACGAGGCGATGACGATCGCGCCGCATTACCGCGCGGTGCTGCGTCAGATCACCGCGAAAGGCTGACCCGGCGCCCCCTATTGCCGGACGAAGCGCTGGCCGGCGCGGTCCTTCACGGTCGTCGCGGGGTCGAAGATCATGCCGTTCATCGCGATATAGACGCCCGGCGACAGCGTCTGCACCGCGGCGAGCGCGAAGCCGACGTTGAATTCGGCATCGCTCGCGCGCACCGAGGCGGGCTGCATCGCGCCGGTCATCACAATCGTCTTGCCGGGGATTCCCGCCAGCACCCGCCCGGTCAGGACCATGGTGTCGGTGCCGTGGGTGACGAGGATGCGCGCCGCGTCGCTCGCCGCCACCGCGGCGCGGATCGCCTCGCGGTCGGCATCGTCCAGTTCGAGACTGTCCTTGCGCATCAGCTGCGTGACGCGATGCGGGACATGGACGTTATTCTCGCGCAGCATGTCGGGGATCGCCGCAGGCCCGATCTGGAATTCGGATAAGGCATCGAAATAGACCTTGTCGATCGTTCCGCCGGTGGTGAAGATGTCGATCATATAAGGCCCGCCTCAAAAACAAGGGTCGATTACGCCAAAGCCTCCGCGATCAGCCGCCGCGTGTTGGCGATGCCGAACAGCGCGATGAAGCTACCCATGCGCGGCCCGGCGCTCGACCCGAGCAGCGTCTCGTAGAGCGCCTTGAACCATTCGCGCAGGTTTTCAAAGCCATAGGCCTCGTCCTTGCCAATCTCGTAGACAATGTTCTGGATGTCGTCCGCGGCGGTATCGGCGGGCAGCGCGGCGAGCCGCGCGTCGAGTTCCGCGAGCGCCGCCACCTCGCCGCCGCGCGGCTTGCGGCGCTGGAGCGTCGGCGCGACATAGTCGCGGTTGTAGGCCATCGCATTGTCGATCAGCCGGTCGAGCTCGGGCCAGGTCGCCGCGTCCGCCCCCGCGACATATTGGCCGAGGTAGCGCCAGATCTGCTCCTTCGACGCATCGGCGCCCATCACCCCGACGAGGTTTAGGAGCAGGCCGAAGCTCACCGGCAGTTCGGTCGCGGGCACCGCCTCGCCGCGCGCGGCGTGGACGTGATGCACCGGATTGCCGAGCTTCTTGTCCGGTTCCTGCGCCGAGTAATTGCCGCGCATCTGGAGATATTCGTCGATCGCCTTGGGGATCACGCCGATATGAAGCTGTTTCGCCGCCTTGGGTTCGCGATAGGCATAGAAAGCGAGGCTTTCCTCGCTGCCATAGGTCAGCCACTGCTCGATCGACAGGCCGTTGCCCTTCGATTTCGAGATTTTTTCGCCCTTTTCGTCGAGGAACATCTCGTAGATCAGCCTCTCAGGCTTGCGGCCGCCGAGTGCGCGCGCGATCTTGCCCGACTGGACGCCGCTGTCGGTCAGGTCCTTGCCGTACATCTCGTAATCGACGCCGAGCGCGACCCAGCGCATCGCCCAGTCGACCTTCCATTGCAGCTTGGCACCCCCCGACAGGATGCTGTGAGTGATCACAGTCCCATCGTCCTCGAACGACACCAGCCCCGCGTCGGCGTCGACCACCGTCACCGGAACCTGGAGCACGATGCCCGAGGTCGGGCTGATCGGCAGCACCGGCGAATAGGTCGCCGCACGCTCGGCGCGCAGCGTCGGCAGCATGATCGCCATGATCGCGTCATAGTGGCGCAGGACATTCTTCAGCGCGTCGTCGAACGCCCCCGACCGATAGCGTTCGGTCGAGCTGACGAATTCGTAATCGAAGCCGAAACGATCGAGAAAATCGCGCAGCATCGCATTGTTATGATGCGCGAAACTTTCATATTTGCCGAACGGGTCGGGAATGGCGGTGAGCGGCTTGCCCAGATGTTCGCGCAGCATTTCCTGCTGCGGGACATTGTCGGGCACCTTGCGCAGGCCGTCCATGTCGTCGCTGAACGCCACCAGCCGGGTCGGCGCAGGCACTCCGGATTCATTGGCGGTCAGCGTCTGATAGGCGCGGCGGACCATCGTCGTGCGCAGCACCTCGTTGAAGGTGCCGATATGCGGCAACCCCGACGGGCCATAGCCGGTTTCGAAGACGACGGGCTGCCCCCCCGGCTTGCCGTCTGGATAGCGTTTGACCAGCTTGCGCGCTTCCTCGAACGGCCAGGCCTTTGAGGTTAGCGCGGGTTCGCGCAGCGACGGATGGAGATGAAAGTCGGTCATGGCGCGCCCATAGCGGCAACGGGCGCCCAAGGGAAGAAGGGCGGATTTCCGCGCAACTTCACAGTGGAAACGCATGGGTGACCGCGCCGATCATCGCTTAAAGCCACAAAAGCCCCGCTCGCGCAGTGCATTTTTGTGGCCTTTATGGCTTTAGGCAGCGCCTCTCCTGCCGAAGGGCAAATGGCGAATGGGGGCGCATCTCCCAGCATGAAGCACGGCGGCGCAATGTGGACAGAGCGTTTTTTGCGTTTTGCGCCCGATGAGCGTTACCGGAATATTTACCATGACCGGCCTAGCCTTTCGGCATGACCAGCACCCCGCCCCGCCCCCGCGCGCACAAGCGCACCCCGGTTTCCATCGAGGTGATCGTCAACGGCGTTCTCAACCATGTCGAGGGGCGGATCGTCGACCTGTCCGAAGGCGGCGCGCGGATCGACGGCGCCAGCCTGCTCGAACGATCACGCTGCGAAATCCATTATGCGGGACAGGTCGTCTATGCGGTGGTGATGTGGTCGGAATGGGACCGCATGGGCGTGCGCTTTCCCTACGAACTGACGCAGGGCCCGCTCCATGCCGCGCTCGAACGCGCGCGTGGCGCGGCCGCGATCCCGGCGACGCCGGTCTTCCTGAGCAACCGCGCGATCGGTTTCGGGCGACGCGGGGTGAGTTGAGGCCTGCAGAGGCCGCCGGGAGCATTTTTCTTTCTTCCGGCACCGCGAGAAAGAAGAACGGTGCTTCGACAAGTTCAGCACGAACGGGGTTGGGTGAAGATGTCGCCTATGGCGCGAACCCCGGCCCTTCCTTTCCCTCCGTTTGCCCTGAGCTTGTCGAAGGGCCGTTCTTTCCTCTACATCAAGGCGATGAGCTTCTGGACCTATATGCTGCATTGCCGGGGCGGAGCCTTCTACGTCGGGCACACGGATAATTTGCAGCGACGTGTCGGCGAGCATGAATCGGGGCTTATCCCCGGCTTCACGGCAGACAAGCGTCCCGTCGTGCTGGTGTGGAGCGAAGAGTTCCCGACGCGTATCGAAGCCCTGGCGTCCGAACGCCGGATAAAGGGCTGGAGTCGTGCCAAGAAGATGGCCTTGATCCGCGGCGACTGGCCGCGGATTTCTGCCTTGGCAAAAGGCAAGAGCGGTGCTTCGACAAGCTCAGCACGAACGGCGCAAGGGTAGGTTCAGCGTAACACCGCCCCTTGCCGCGTTCCTCTTTTGTCCTTAGCTTGGCGCGATGGCGCCCGCCTCCCTCTCCCTGCCCGCGATCCATGCGAGCCATGTCGGAATCTGGCTGTCCGATGCCGCGGGGCGGGTGCAGCGCGTCGGGCGCGGCGAGGCGATGGCGGCGGTGGCGGGGACGCCGCACCTGCTGCTTGGCGCGACGCTGACCGGCGACCGGCTCGGCTATCCCGAACTGTCGGGGCTCGACCTGCTCGAACTGTTCGCTTTTCTTCACCCCGCGCGCTTCGCTGTGCCGACGCCGGCGGGAATCGCCGCCGCGCTCGGCCTGTCCGCGGCGCAGCGCGAGGATGAGGTCGCGGCCTTTCTGCCGCAGGCGGCGGCGGCGATGCTGGCCTGCCTCGACGATCCCAACTGGCCCGAGCGTGAGGGCGCATGGCACGCCCTGCAAGCGCTGACGCGCCAGCGCTGGCCGTGGGCGCCGCTGATCCAGCCGCGCCTCGCCGCACCCGACCGCGCCGACCGCTGGCTGTTCGCCCGCCTGCCCGAATGGGAGGAGCAGCCGCCGCGCGCTCAGCCGCGACAGGTGGTGCTCGATCCGGCGAACGTCGCGGCGCGGCTCGACCGGCTGACCGGCGACGGCGCCGAGAGACGGCCAGGGCAGCAGGATTATGCACGCGCGGCGACGGCGATCTTCGCCCCGCGCGAACGCCGCGACACGCCGCAGATGCTGGTGGCCGAGGCGGGTACCGGGATCGGCAAGACGCTGGGCTATCTCGCCCCCGCAAAGCAGTGGATCGACGAGTCGGCGGGCAGCGTCTGCATCTCGACCTACACCAAGGCGCTGCAACGCCAGCTCGCGCGCGAGACCGAGAAACTCTATCCCGACACGCGCGCGCACCGCGAGAAGGTGGTGGTGCGCAAGGGGCGCGAGAATTACCTCTGCCTGCTCAATCTGGAGGACGCGCTGCAAGGCGGTTTTTCGGGGCGCGCGGCGGTGCTGGCGCAACTCGTCGCACGTTGGGCCGCCTATACGCGCGACGGCGACATGATCGGCGGCGACCTGCCCGGCTGGCTTCCCGCGCTGTTCCGCCGCAACGGCGCGACCGCGCTTACCGACCGGCGCGGCGAATGCATCTATGCCGGGTGCCCGCATTTCCGCAAATGCTTCATCGAGCGCTCGACTCGCGCGGCGGCGCAGGCCGACATCGTGATCGCCAACCACGCGTTGACCATGGTGCAGGCGGCGCGGCCGCGCGACGTTTCGCGCGAAGGGGGGGGCGCCCCGGCGACGCGGTTGATCTTCGACGAGGGCCATCATCTGTGGGATGCCGCCGATTCGATGTTCGCGGTCGCGCTGACCGGGCAGGAGGCTATCGAAATCCGCCGCTGGATCATGGGCCCCGAAGGCAAGGCGCGCGGCCGCCGGCGCGGGCTCGCCGCGCGGCTCGCCGATGTCGCGAGCTATGACGAGGCCGGCGAGCGCGCGATCCAGGCGGCAATCGCGGCCGCCGCCGAACTGCCCGGCGACGGCTGGCTCGCGCGGCTGGCGGAGAACGCCCCTTGGGGGGCGATCGAACGGCTGCTCGCCGCGGTGCGCGGACAGGTCTATGCGCGCGGCGCCGATCCGAAGCAGGCCGACAGCGGCTATGGGCTCGAAACCGAGCTTGCCGACCCCGATCCCGAGCTGGTGACGGCCGCCGCCGCCGCGAGCGACGCGGTCGAGGCATTGCTGCGCCCGCTGATGGCGCTCGGCAAGCGGCTCGACGCGCTGGTCGAGGACCCGCCCGACTGGCTCGACGGACAGGCGCGGGCGCGTGTCGACGGGGCGCGGCACAGCCTGGGGACGCGGATCGACACGCTCGGCGCGTGGCTGGCGCTGCTCGGGCGCGTCGGCGGCCCCGCCGACCCCGATTTCGTCGACTGGCTCGCGGTCGAGCGGTTCGACGGGCGCGAATATGACTGCGGGCTGCATCGCCACTGGCTCGACCCCGCGAGGCCGGTCGCGGAAATCGTCTATCGCCCCGCGCAGGGCGTGCTCGTCACGTCGGCGACGCTGCGCGGCGACGGCCACGCGGCGGACGACTGGAGCGACGCCGACATCCGCACCGGCGCGCGCCATCTGGACGGAGGCGTGACGCATTTCGCGGTTCCCAGCCCGTTCGACTATGCACGCCAGTCGGAGGTGCTGATCGCCACCGACATCGCGCGCGGCGACCTGCCCGCGCTCGCCGGCGCCTATAGCCGGCTGATCGAGGCGGCGGGCGGCGGTGCGCTGGGGCTGTTCAGCGCGATCCGGCGGCTGCGTATCGTTCATGCGCGCATCGCCGACCGGCTGGCGCGCGCCGGGCTGCCGCTGTTCGCGCAGCATGTCGATCCGCTCGACACCGGAACGCTGGTCGATATCTTTCGCGCCGACCCGCACGCCTCGCTGCTCGGCACCGACGCTCTGCGCGATGGGGTCGACGTGCCCGGCGATTCGCTGCGGCTGGTGGTCATGGAAGGCGTACCCTGGCCGCGCCCGACGATCCTGCACGCCGCCCGCCGCGCGGCGCAGGGCGGCAGCGCCTATGACGACCGGGTGATCCGCGCGCGCATCGCGCAGGCCTTTGGCCGGCTCATCCGCCGCAGTGACGATTTCGGCCAGTTCGTGATGCTGTCGCCGAGCTTCCCTTCGCGACTGCTGAGCGCCTTTCCCGACGGGACGCCGATCCGCCGCCTGCCGCTCGACGAGGTGGTCAATCGCGTCGCCGCCGCGAATGTCGAGCGGCGAAAAAGCGCCTATGCCGCCTTTTCACCGTCCTGAGTTTGCGGCACAAGGCGGCGGATTCGCGGGGGACAGGCGCCCGAGCGTCCGGGGGAGAGATTTTGAAGAGTTTGACCATCCTGCGCCACGCCAAATCGGGCTGGGACGCCGCCGTCGAGCGCGACTTCGACCGTCCGATCAACGCCCGCGGCGCGCGCGGGGCCGAACTGATCGGCCAATATGCGAAGCGGCAGGCATGGCCGATCGACCGGATCGTCGCCTCCCCCGCGGTGCGCGTCGCCGAAACGCTCGCCATCTTTCAGCCCGCCGCGGGGCTCGACCGAATCGAGCCGCACTGGGACCGGCGCATCTACCTCGCCTCGGCGGCGACGCTGATCGACGTGCTGCGCGATACCGGCGGCGATGCGCAGCACCTGCTGATCAGCGGACACAATCCGGGGCTGGAGGACCTGATCCTGATGCTCGTCCCCGAAACCCCCGACGACGCGCAGCGCGCGCTGGTCGAGGAGAAGTTCCCGACCTGCGCCCTTGCGCGGCTGGACCTCGACATCACCGACTGGAGCGACCTCGACGTCAATCAGGCGCGCCTGGCCGCGCTCATCCGCCCACGCGACCTCGA
The DNA here is from genome assembly GCF_057401805.1 of Sphingopyxis sp. 550B. Taxonomy (NCBI): domain Bacteria; kingdom Pseudomonadati; phylum Pseudomonadota; class Alphaproteobacteria; order Sphingomonadales; family Sphingopyxidaceae; genus Sphingopyxis; species Sphingopyxis sp. 550B. The sequence continues at coordinate 3,874,615 of NZ_CM171610.1, forward strand.
CCCCGCGCTGGCACCGGCGATGGACGACGACTGAGGCCCACTGGCCGCGCCAGGGTGGATTCTGGAATGTCCGGCTTCGCGCATAAAATGCCGTGAACGGGCGTGCGAAGATAACTCACGCAACAGATATGGCTTCTATTTGCCCCTTCCAACCTTCGTCATCCCGGACTTGATCCGGAATCCATTCTCTCGGTGCTGCGTGAATGGACCCCGGATCGAGTCGGCAATTATCCCCTTTCGACAAGTAGCAGTTCCCCGGCGAAAGCCGGGGTCCACGCGGGGCAGTGCTGTGCCATCTGGACCCCGGCTTTCGCCGGGGAACAGCCGCTTACTTGGCTGTAGGACATATGGGCCGATCGAGTCCGGGGTGACAAGGAAAGACAGGCTGCGCGACCGAATAGTCTTCGCGGGGGCGACAATGGTTTCTAGCGCAGCGCCGCCGCGAGGCGCTGGCGCAGCGCCACCAGCGCTTCGACTGGAACCCGGCCCGTCGCGGGCGTCGCAGCCGTCGGCTCGGCGGCGTCCCCGTCCGGCGGCGCGGCGCCATCGGATTCGGACAACGCCTTGCGCGCGCCTTCGACCGTGAAGCCCTGCACGTGCAGCAGATGGTGGATGCGCTCGGCGAGCGCGATGTCGGCCGGGCGATAATAGCGGCGGCGCCCCGACCGCTGGAGCGGCTTCAACTGCGGAAAGCGGGTTTCCCAATAGCGCAGCACATGGGTCGGCACTCCGATCCGGTCGGCGAGTTCGCCGATCGCGAGCATCGCGCCCGCCACCTTGCCGCCCGCCGCCTCGTCAGATTCCGCCACGGCCGACGCCCCGTTCAGCTATCGGCGACGCGGGCACGCATCGCCTGGCTGGCGCGGAAGGTCATCACGCGGCGCGGCAGGATCGGCACTTCGATGCCGGTCTTGGGATTGCGGCCGATGCGCTGCGCCTTGTCGCGCAACACGAAGGTGCCGAAGCCCGAAATCTTCACATTCTGGCCGGCGGCGAGCGCGTCCGACATATGCGCGAGAATCGATTCGACGATTGCCGCCGATTCGTTGCGCGACAGGCCGATCTGCTGGTTGATCCGCGCCGCGATGTCCGCGCGCGTGAGCGTCCCTGCTACCATCTTCTTCCCTTCCCCTCCTGAAAGCTGGTGCTCGGGAAGGCCCCCACCGTCACGAGTCCCACACGCATGTGTAACAAAAGCGAAGAAATCCGCCAAACTGAAAAGGATGGAGCGAGAAGTTGATGCGGTGAGCCATGCGGGGCCGACTCAGTGCGCGGCGGTCATATCCGCAGGACGGCCGCGCCCCAGGTGAAGCCGCCGCCCATCGCCTCGAGCACGACGAGGTCGCCGCGCCGGATGCGCCCGTCGCGCACCGCGAGGTCGAGCGCCAGCGGCACCGACGCCGCCGAGGTGTTGGCGTGCTGATCGACGGTGAGCACGACGCGCTCCGCAGGCAGCCCCAGCTTCTTCGCGGTCGCGTCGATGATGCGCTTGTTCGCCTGATGCGGCACAACCCAGTCGATGTCGGCGGCCGAGAGGCCGACGTCCGCCAGCACCTCGCCCAGCACGGCAGCGAGGTTGGTGACGGCATGGCGGAACACCTCGCGCCCCTGCATGCGGACGTGGCCGACCGTTCCCGTCGTCGACGGGCCGCCGTCGACATAGAGCATGTCGCCATATTGCCCCTCGGCATGCAAGCGGGTCGCCAGGATGCCGCGATCGTCCGCGACCTCCTCCGCCGACAGCACCACCGCGCCCGCGCCGTCGCCGAACAGGACGCAGGTCCCGCGATCTTCCCAGTCGAGGATGCGGCTGAAGGTCTCGCTGCCGATGACGAGCGCATGCTTCGCGGCGCCGGTGCGCAGCATCGAATCGGCGACCGAGAGCGCGTAGAGGAAGCCCGAACACACCGCCGCGACGTCGAAGGCGATGCAGTCGGGCGCGCCGATCAGCGCCTGCACCTTGGTCGCGGTCGCCGGGAAGGTGTTGTCGGGGGTCGCGGTCGCGACGATGATCAGGCCGATGTCGGCGGGCGCCAGACCCGCCGCCGCGAGCGCGTGCCGCGCCGCGTCGGCGGCCAGCGTTCCCGTCGTCTCGTCGGCCTCGGCGATGTGGCGGAAGCGGATGCCGGTGCGCTCGACGATCCATTCGTCGCTGGTATCGACGCGCTTCGCGAGTTCGTCGTTCGAGACGCGCGTGCGCGGCAGCGCCGAACCGGTGCCGACCAGGATCGAACGGCGCGTCACGCCGCGTCCTCGCGGCGGAAATTGGCGAGATCGTCCGTCACCTGACGCGTGATGTCCTTTTCGATGAGTTCGGCGCACAGGTGCACCGCATTGGCGACGCCCTTGGCATCGGCGCTGCCGTGGCTTTTCAGCACGACGCCGTTGAGGCCCAGGAACACCGCCCCATTGTGGTTGTTGGGATCGAGATGGTGGCGCAGCAGTTCGGTCGCGGGGCGCGAGATGAGGAAGCCGATCTTCGAGCGCAGCGAACTGGTGAAGGCACGGCGCAGCAGGTCGGTGACGAAGCGCGCCGTCCCTTCGATCGTCTTGAGCGCGATATTGCCCGAAAAGCCGTCGTGGACGATCACGTCGACCCGGCCGCGCGACAGCTTGTCGCCCTCGATGAAGCCGGCGAATTCCATCGGCAGGCCCTGCGTTTCGCGCAGGATCGCGGCGGCGTCGCGAATCTCGTCGGTGCCCTTGAGTTCTTCGGTGCCGATGTTGAGCAGCGCGACGCGCGGGCGTTCGAGCCCCATCGCGGTGCGCGCATAGGCGGCGCCCATCACCGCGAACTGGACGAGGTTGGTCGCGTCGCACTCGGTATTGGCGCCGAGGTCGAGCATCACCACGTCGTTGTCGCCGAGCGTCGGCAGCAGCGCGGCGAGCGCCGGCCGGTCGATTCCCGGCATGGTGCGCAGCGCGAGCTTCGCCATCGCCATCAGCGCGCCGGTATTGCCCGCCGACACGGCGCCGCCGGCGTCGCCGCGCTTCACCGCGTCGATCGCGAGCCCCATCGAGCTGCCGCGGCCGTTGCGCAGCGCCTGGCTCGGCCGATCCTCACCCGACACCACCTTGTCGGTGTGGACGATCTCCGACGCCGCGCGCAGGTTCGGATGGTTTTCGAGCGCGGTCTTGATCCGCGTTTCGTCGCCGACGAGCAGAAAGCGGAGGCCGTCGTGCTGATGACGCGCCATGGCCGCGCCGGCGCACATCACGCGCACGCCGACATCACCGCCCATCGCATCGATTGCGATTCGCGGTGTCAGGCTCATGGAAGCGGCCTCCGATTAATGGTCAGGCGCCGACCGACACCACTTCACGGCCATTGTAGTGGCCGCAGGCGTTGCACAGGTTATGCGGGCGCTTGAGCTCGCCGCAGTTCGGGCATTCCTGATAGGCTTCGACCTTCAGGCTGTCGTGGCTGCGACGCATGCCGCGCTTCGAGGGCGAGGTTTTTCGCTTGGGGACGGCCATGATATATCCTGCATTCTTAACTGTTTAACCGAATCGGCGAACCCGGACTTGTCGCCCACCGCCAAGGATGGAAAACGACTGGCCCGCCCGCCGTGCCGAAGGCTGCCCCGCCATGAATCGCGGGAAAATCTTCCGCCGGAAGGTGCCTCAACGCCTGATGGTGTCGGGTGCCGGATCGGGCGCGGCTATAGCGTTTTTGCCCGCAAAGGCAAGCCCCGAGCGCGAACGGGACGACGCTTGCCGATTGCCCGCGACGATGCCACACCCTTGCGGCGCCGGACAGCAGGAAAGAGCCGGGCCACAGACGGGGGAAGCGACATGATCATATTGCCGATCAGCCTGACGATCGCGGCGGGCGCCGCACTGCTCAACATCTGGATCGCGATGCGCGTCGGCCGCGTGCGCGGCGAGGCGAAGGTCTCGATCGGCGACGGCGGCGACGAACGGCTGATCCGCCGGATGCGCGCGCACAGCAACTATGTCGAGAACACGCCTTTCGTGCTGATCCTGCTCGCGCTCGTCGAGTTGAGCGCCGGCTCGTCGATCTGGCTGTGGGCGGTCGGCGCCCTGTATCTGGTCGCGCGCATCCTGCACGCGATCGGCATGGACGGGCTGGGCTGGGCGCGCGGTGCCGGCATCACCGTCACCATGCTGATCCAGCTCGGTCTCGCGGTCGCGGCGCTGCTCACCGTCTATCTGACCCCGACCAGCATCAGCTCGACCCTGACCGATACGGTGGCGGTGGAATCGGAATAGCGGTTGAACCGGGCCCGGCGGGACCAGCAAGGACTCGTCATTGCGAGCGGCGAAGCCGCGCGGCAATCCAGAGTGGGCATAGACCGCCCTCGATTGCTTCGCTCCGCTTGCAATGACGGCAGCGGACCGATGAGTCGGGCGACCTGGAGCGGCGTGCCATAAACCCGCAACGCCCCTTATCCGTTCGTGTCGAGCGAAGTCGAGACACGCATTGGCCTTGCGCCACGCTGATGGGTGTCTCGACTTCTCTCGACACGAACGGGACGATGGGTCAGATTTAAGGCTCGATGCTCTAGGCCCCCTGGTGTGCCCCCATCGCCATGTCGCCGACATAGGGATTAGTGCGCCGTTCCTGCGCAAAGCTGCTGTGCGGTCCGTGGCCGGGCAGGAAGATGGTATCGTCGCCGAGCGGCCACAGCTTCTGCGTGATCGAATCGAGCAGTTGCTGGTGATCGCCGCGCGGGAAATCGGTGCGGCCGATCGATCCCTGGAACAGCACGTCGCCGACGATCGCGAGCTTCGACGGGCGATGATGGAAGACGACGTGGCCCGGGGTGTGGCCGGGACAATGGATGACGTCGATGACGAGGTTACCCACCGTCACCGTGTCCCCGTCCTTCAGCCAGCGGTCGGGCTCGAACACCTCGCCCGCCATGCCATAGCGCGCGCCATCCTCGCCCAGCCGCTCGATCCAGAAGCGGTCGTCCTCGTGCGGCCCTTCGACCGGGACGCCGAGTTCCTTCGCCAGCACGCCCGCCTGACCGCAATGGTCCATGTGGCCGTGGGTGACGAGGATCTTCTCGACCTCCACCCCTGTCTGGCGGATCGCCTCGCGCAGCTTCGGCAGATCGCCGCCGGGATCGACCAGCGCCGCCTTGTTGGTTTCGGTGCACCAGAGCAGGGTGCAGTTCTGCTGAAAGGCGGTGACCGGGACGATCGCGGCCTTGAGCGGGGGATTGGGAGCGTTCATGCGCTTCGATGTGGGGAAATGCGGCGGGGTTGGCAAGGGCGGAGGGACTTGTAGTCGCGCCCTCCTCCCCTCCCGCTTGCGGGAGGGACAGGCGCACTTTCCGATGGTACCGGAATCAGCGCAGCGTCATCGTGTCGCCTTCGATATTCACCGCGTCGAGCCGCGACAGGAAGCTCTGGCCGAGCAGCGACACGCCCATGTCGGCATCGACGACCGCCGCCTGGACGCCGCGAACCTCGATCCCGTCCACCTCGACGCTGTCGAGCATTACCGGGCGCATCGGCACCGCACCGCCCGCGGTGTTCGCCATGCCCGCGACCGGCAGGCGATCGACGTCGATCCCGATCGCCTCCGCATCGCGGCGCGTCAGCGCGACGATCGAGGCGCCGCTGTCGACCATCATGCGGATATTCGCGCCGTCGACATCGGCGTCGGCATAGAAATGCGAATCGCCCGCGCGGCCGATCCGCACCTCCCCCGACCCGCCGCGCGCGGCGGCAGGTGCCGAAGACCAGCCATGACGGCGCTTCGCGGTGGTCCAGTTGCCGTTCGTGTCGTCCTTGCCCGCATCGGCGGCGACTCCGGCATTGCCGATCGACGCCGTCCGGCTGGCGATTCCCGCCATCCCGACCGACACCGCCGCGACCACCGCGGCCAGACCCAGCATACGCCCCAACATGGCAGCGATTGTCGCAGGTCGGGGTTGGGGAATCGTTAAGCCGCGGTCAGAATCCGGTGGGCGGCGTTTCGATGAAGGCGCGCCATTGCGGCGATCCCTCGCGCAGCGAATAAGCGATGCGCGCGCAGCCATAGGGGCGGTCGGGCGCATTGTCGGCTTCGGCTGCAGTGCGCGGCCAGACGGCTTCGGCCGGCGGGCGGGCGCTCCAGCAGACGAGCGCCTCGGCCTCGGGCCGCGCCGCGATCTCGGCGCGCTCGGTGGCGGAATAGGAGGCAGGGACGCTCCATCCCAGAATGCGGCGCGTCGGCGGCGTCTCGCCCGCGAACAGCGGCGCGAAGGCGCCGCACGGGTCGGCCAGCAGCGCTTCCACCGCGCGGGCATCAGCCGCGCCCAGCCATGGCCCGCCGAGCAGGAGTTGCCAGCGCGCGACATCGCCCGAGCGCAACGCCGCCAGCAACGCGTCCGCCGCCGCCTCGAAACGCGGCAGCCACGGCGAATCGCCGGCAAGGTCCGAAAGCGGCGTCGGAGTCCGCGGCGCATCGTCCTCATAGCCGGGGACGAGCGGCGCCGCCGCGCGCGGCTCGGCGGCCGGGACAGGCGGCGCGCAGCGGCTCTGCGCCGCGGCGGGCGTCGCGGCCGCCAACAGGCAAAGAGTCAGGATCGCGCGCATGCCGCCATCATAGCGCCACGGGCTGCACGCGTCATGAACCGTCCGACGTCAGCGCCTCGCGCATCCATGCGGGCGCCTTTGCAGCGTCGATCGATTCAACGCGGCGATGCTCGACCGACCAGCCGAGTTCGGGATAGGCGACCACCTGCCGCCTGGCATCGGCGTCGGCGATCGGCACGACGACCAGCCGCCGGTTGACCTTCTGCCGCCAGTTCATCCGCGCGGTGTTCTCCTGCCCGACATAGCAGCCCTTGGTGAAGCTGACGCCGTGCAGTTCCGCGGCATTGCATTCGAGCCACAGCGTCGTGCCGTCGCCCAGCTCGGTCCGCCCCTCGGTGACGCCGAGCGACAGGCGGTGCGTGTGCCACGCCGCGTCGGCGCCCTCCCCTTCGCCTTCATCGGCCGGGCCGAGCCAGCGCTGGCCGAGGTCGGGAAGGCGCGGATCGGGCTCGCCGAGGTCGCCGTAAGGCGCCCAGTGCACGGACAGGCCGGGCTCGGGCGCGATGGTGATCGCGCGGCGCAGGCGGTAGAGGGTCAGCCGCTTGACCAGCGCCTCGCTTGCTGCGCGCTCGCAGTCGATGAGGATGTCGTCGCGGTCGCCCCAGATCAGGAAATCGAACAACACCTTGCCCTGCGGCGTCAGCAGCGCCGCCCAGACCGGCAGGTTGCCCGACACGTCGTTGGTGACGAGTCCCTGCAGGAAGCCGCGGACATCCTCGCCCGACAGGCGGACGAGGGCACGATCGTCGAGGGTATTGTTGGCCATGGATAGCGAAATAGGACGACATGGCGGCGACTTAAAGCCCCCTCCCGCCTGCACGAGGGGTTTGGGGTGGGCCTGAACCTCGACTTGGGCTAATCGCGCAACGGACTGCCCACCCCCGACCCCTCCCGCAAGCGGGAGGGGGGAGACGAAAATGACCGACCGCCTGATCCTTCGCCGCCCCGACGACTGGCACGTTCATCTGCGCGACGGCGCGATGCTGGCGCATGTCGCGCCGTGGACCGCGCGCCAGTTCGCGCGCGCGATCGTCATGCCCAACCTGTCGCCGCCGGTGACGACAGTCGCCGAAGGCGTCGCCTATCGCGAGCGCATCCGCGCCGCGGTGCCCGCCGGGCTCGATTTCACGCCGCTGATCGTCGCCTATCTCACCGACCGCACCGATCCCGGCGAAATGGCGCGCGGCCATGCCGAGGGCGTGTTCACTGCCGCAAAGCTCTATCCGGCGCACGCGACCACCGGCAGTGCGCACGGCGTCACCGACATCGCCAACATCATGCCGGTGCTCGAGACGATGCAGGCGATCGGCATGCCGCTGCTGATCCACGGCGAGGTCACCGACGCGGACGTCGACATCTTCGACCGCGAGGCGGTGTTCATCGACCGCACGCTCGCGCCGCTGGTCACGCGTTTTCCGGCGCTCAGGATCGTCTTCGAGCATATCACGACGGCCGAGGCCGCGCAGTTCGTCGCCGACGCCCCCGCTACCGTCGCCGCGACGATCACCCCGCAGCATCTCCACATCAACCGCAACGCGATGCTCGTCGGCGGCATCCGCCCGCACGCCTATTGCCTGCCGGTCGCCAAGCGCGAGCATCACCGTCTGGCGGTGCGCGCGGCGGCAACCTCGGGTTCCCCCAAATTCTTCCTGGGCACCGACAGTGCGCCGCACGCGATGCATACCAAGGAAGCCGCCTGCGGCTGCGCGGGCATCTTCAACGCGCCCTTCGCGCTCGAAAGCTATGCGACCGCGTTCGACGAGGACGGGGCGCTCGACAAGCTCGAAGGCTTCGCGAGCGAGCACGGGCCGCGCTTCTATGGCCTGCCGCTCAACGAAGGCACGGTGACGCTCGAACGCGGCGCGGTGACGGTCCCCGACCGCATCGGCGAGGTCGTGCCCTTCCACGCCGGCGAAACATTGGGCTGGCGGCTGGCGTAGGGTCCGTTCCCGCCAGTCAGGGCGTCGGCGCGACCCGCGCCCCGCGCGATTTCGCCCAGATGTCGAAGCTGAACAGCGCGATGCTGATCCAGATCAGCAGGAAGCAGACAAGCTGCGCCGGTTTCAGCGGTTCGTCGAACAGGAAGAGGCCGAGCAGGAAGACGATGCTCGGCGCGAGATACTGGCAGAAGCCGAGCACGGCGAAGCTCATCCGCCGCGCCGCGGTCGCGAAGAACAGCAGCGGGATCGCGGTGATCGCCCCCGCCGACACCAGCAACAGCGTGATGTCGCGGTCGGAGCCGAATCCCACCCCATCGCCGGCCGCGACATAATAGACGGCGACGACGAGCGCGGGCACGAACAGCAGCGTCGTCTCGATCGCCAGACCCGGCAGCGATCCGACCGGCGCCACCTTGCGCAACAGACCATAGAAGCCGAAGCTGAAGGCGAGCGTCAGGCTGATCCACAGCGTTTCGAGCGCACCGCCGAGCAGTAGCGCGACCCCAAGCGCGGCGATCGCGACCGCCACCATCTGGAGCCGCGAGAGTCGTTCGCCGAGGAAGATCATTCCCAGCATCACATTGACCAGCGGGTTGAGATAATAGCCGAGGCTGGTCGCCAGCACATGGTCCGTCACGATCGCATAGATGTAGACGAGCCAGTTGAGCGCTATCAGGATCGAACTCACGAGCAGGATGCGCAGCGTCCGCCAATCCCTGAGCGCCGCCAGATAGGCGCCGATCTGACGGCGGAAGACCATGATCGCGAAGCAGAGCGGCAGCGACCAGAGGATGCGCTGCGCCAGCACCTCGACCGGCGGCACGCTGACCAGCAGCTTGAAGAAGATCGGGACGAAGCCCCAGATGCCATAGGCGGCGAGCGCATAGGGCAGCCCGCCCTGATCGCTCCCCTGCGCGGCAGTGGCTCGGTTCATCGCACGGGTTCGCCCGGCCGGCTGGTCAGAGGATGCCGCCGCCGAGCATCAGGCGTATCACGCCGACGACGATCACGACGATGTTGAGGTTGCGGCCGCTCGTCCGTCCCGACATCGCGCCCAGCGCCAGCCCGACGATGGCGATCGGCACGATCACCCAGTTCGCCCAGCCGAGCAGCGGGATGAAAGCCGGGATGGCCAGAACCAGCGCGAAAACGCCGATGACAAGCGAAAGGAGGTTGAGCATGGCTCTATGTCGCACGGTCGCCTGCGCCCTTCAAGCCTCTTCGGCGGTCGCACGGCGATAGCCGCGATGCGAGAATTATCTCGGTTCATCTATCGAAATACTCGCTTCGTCTTGTTGCCCAGGGTTCATGCAACGCAGTCCAGACGAGGCTCGTTCTCCCCATCGAAGCGTCCGCCGTCCGTGCGGCGGTCAGGGCGCCAGACCAGGAAAGGATTCATGATGCAGAATTTCACCAAAGGCCTGATCGGCGCTTTCGTCGCGGCAGGCGTCGTCGGCAGCGCCCCGGCCTACGCCGGTCTGTCGAGCGCGGTTGCCGCTCCGGGCTATCACAAGGCGGAGGCTTCGGCCGATTATTACAAGAAGCGCAAGCACCGCCGCAATTATGCCTCGCGCGACGAGCGGATCAATTCGAACACCCGCATCTGGCGCGATAGCGACGGGCGCTATCGCTGCAAGAAGGACAATGGCACGACCGGCCTGCTGATCGGCGGTGCGGTCGGCGGCCTCGCCGGGCATGAGATTGCCGGCGGCGGCGACAAGCTGCTGGGCACGGTGCTCGGCGCGGCCGGCGGCGCGCTGCTCGGTCGCGAGATCGACCGCGACAAGTATCGCTGCCGCTGATCCAGCGGATTCCAATGCGGGGTGCGGGTCCGAGACCCCTCCATCCGCTCCCCGCATGGAAGAGGGCGTCGGCCTAGCGGCCGGCGCCCTCGTTCGTTGGGGCCATTGTCGTTCGGGTAAGGACCTGTTCCCCGGCGAAAGCCGGGGTCCACGCGGGGCGGCAGCTCATGCCATCTGGACCCCGGCTTTCGCCGGGGGAACGGTTAGCTGTCGAAAAAGAGAGGGTTGCCAACCTGTTTGGGAATCCATGGTCTGCGCTGTCCATTGGCGCGGCGCCGAAGGAGACGGCGGGCCATGGATGCTGAAACGCGTTCAGCATGACGAAGGAAGGAAGAAAGGGTGTCAGCGGGCTTGCCCCTCGCCCCGCCTTGTCGCACAACCGGTCGCCCCGGCGCTTGCCGAAACGCCCTTCGGAAAGGATCGCCATGCTCAACGGCCCGCTGCTCGTCACCGAACGGCTGATCCTGCGCCCGCCGGCCACCGAGGATTTCGATGCCTTCGCCGCCATGTGCGCCGAAGAGGAGACGATGCGCTTCATCGGCGGCACCTGTCCGCGTTCGTCCGCATGGCGGCATTGGTGCACGCTCGCGGGCGCGTGGCATATCCGGGGTTTTTCGATGTTCTCGGTGATCGAGCGCGCAACGGGCGAATGGGTCGGGCGGCTGGGGCCCTGGGAGCCCGACGGATGGCCGGCGCCCGAGATCGGCTATGGCGTGCGCGCCCGCTTCGCCGGCAAGGGCTATGCCTTCGAGGGCGCGGTCGCGGCATGCGATTTCGCGGTCGAATTTCTGAAATGGCCCGAACTGATGCACAGCATCGACCCCGCGAACGGCCGCTCGCAGGCACTGGCGCGGCGGCTGGGCGCCACCAATGCGGGCCCGACCCGCCTGCCCCCGCCCTTTGAGCACGCCCCCGTCGACGCCTGGACGCAAAGCGCGGAGGCATGGCGGGCCAAACGCAAGGAATTCCGTCCATGACCAATCGCCATGTCGACCCCGAACGCGCGCAGTTCGACGCCTTCAAGGCGCTGCCGCGCGATACGCCGATCCATATGCTGAACCTCGTGCGCTTCCGGGCCGAGGCCGCCTACCCGGCCGAACACCCGCTCGCGGGCAAGGGGCTGAGCGGCGCGGAGGCCTATGCCCATTACGGGCGGGACAGCGGCCCGGTGTTCGAACGGCTCGGCGGCCGGGTCGTCTGGCGCGGCACGATGGAGGCGATGGTGATCGGCCCGGCGGATGAAAGATGGGATGCGGTGTTCGTCGCGCAATATCCGGACAGCGGCGCCTTCATGGCGATGGTGACCGACCCCGTCTATCGCGAGGCGGTGGTTCACCGGCAGGCGGCGGTCGAGACCTCGCGGCTGATCCGCTGCGCGCCGGGAACGGCGGAAACGAAGGGTTTCGCATAGGGCGCGCGGTGCGGAGAGCGGAATAGCGTCTCGCTCCGGCACAGTTTTCGGCTAACAAATCCTTGCCTGTTAACGCTTTTTCCTCACATCTTCTTAACCAGCTTCCGGCAAGCCCGAGGCCAAGAGATTAAGGGAGTGTTAGCAATGATCGTGCGGGGAAAATGGCTGGTTGCCGGCTTGCTGGTGGCGACGGCGGGGCTCGCCGGCTGCCGGGACAATCCCGCCGCCAAGGCGGAGTTGAAGCCGCTCGACGACGGGCTGACCAACGCCGACCCGACGGTGAAGGGCGCGCTCGAAGACAAGATCATGGTCGATCCGAAGCTGACCGGCCAAGCGAACCGCAACGCGGTCGGACCGGGCAACCGGCCGGTCGACGGCGGCGTTCCCGGCATCGGCGCCGGCAAGGCGGCGACCGCGGCCGAAGCCGCGGCGGCGATGAAGGCGGGCAAATTGCTCGCCGCGCCCAAGGCGCTGCCGTTCGAGGCGAATTGCGACGGGTGCGAGGCGAAGCGCCCCGTCACCATCGGCGCGCTCGCCCGCGAGCAGGCGAAGGGAAGCTGCGATGCGAAGCTGACCTATGGCAACCAGTGGGCCGACCGCCTGCCCGCCGCCTTCCCCGTCTATCCGCGCGCGACGCTGCGCGAGGCGGCCGGAGTCGCCGGCGGCCAGTGCAACATCCGCGTCGTCAATTTCCAGACCGCCGCCTCGCTGCAGGGCGTTCTCGACTATTATCACACGATGGCGATCCGTGCCGGCTATACCAGCGACCATCGGATCAACGGCAACGAGCATATGCTGGGCGGCACACGCGGCGACCTTGCCTATGTCGTCTTCGCGCGCCGCGACGGCGGCATGACCGACGTCGACCTGGTGGCGTCGGGCGGAAAATAGCAGGGTCGGAAAATAGCGGGCAGGCTTCGACGATATGAAAATGCCCCGGAGAGAGGGGAGCTCCGGGGCATTTTCCATGTGCGGTGAAGGCTATCGTCAGACCTTGTCGCCGAGCGCGCCCTTCACCTTGCCGCTGAGATTCTGCGCTTCGCCCTTGCGTTCCTGAAGCTCGCCCTCGGCGCGCAGGCGCTCGTTGTCGGTCGCCTTGCCGACCGCCTGCTTCGCATTGCCGATCGCTTCGTTCGCGAGGCCCTTGGCCTTGTCTTTCATTTCACCCACGGGGGAATCTCCTTGTTGATCGAGGCCGCATCGCCTCATGCCCGATCAACGCACCGACCGGGCCCATGTTCCACGGGCGCGGTAAAACGCGCGGTCCGCGAGGCGGCCCGGGTGGATCAATCCCCCGCCGCGGCGATCCCGTCGAGCGCCAGCGGATCGCGGATCGTGATGCGATTGTAATCGGTCGCGATCAGCCCCGCCTCCTCGAAGCCACGCAGCAGCCGGTTGACGCTCTGGCGCGTCACGCCCAGCATCGCGCCGAGCTGTTCCTGCGGCAGGCGGAGGCCGAGTTCGGTACCATCCTCGCCCGCGATGCCATGGATGCGCGCGAGCCCGACGAGCGTCGCCGCCATCCGCTGCTCGAGCGAGCCGAGCTGCTGGTCGTTGAGCAACCGCAGGCTGTCGCCCTGGCGCGCGCACATGAACAGCGCGATGTCGCGCCACAGCGCCGGTTCCGCATCGAGGATCGCGATCAACGCGTCGGCGGGCAGGTGGAGCAGGATGCTGTCGGCATGCGCGCGATAGGCGAAATGGATGGGCTGGCGGTCGAGCAGGCGCACGAGGCCGACCACATCGCGCGGACCGGCGAGGCCGAGCACGAATTTCTTGCCCGCCGCCGACACGCGACTGATCTCGATTCCGCCCGAGACGACGACGAAAGCCTCGCGCCGCCGGGGATCGCGCGGATAGATTTCGGTGCCGCGCGGATAATGTCCGGCCCGCGCGATCGCCGCGAGATCGGCGAGCCGCGCCGCGGGCCAGGCGCCGAAAAGATGACAGGACCGCAGCATCTCCAGCCGCTCCTCGCGGCTCCAGCGGTGCTCGCCCTGCTTCGCCTGCCCCCTCGCCATATCCAACCGGCCTCCCGCCCGTCGTTCTAGTTACCTGAATCTGAAGTTCGCCACATCGATTCCGTCACCCCGGGCTTGGCCCGGAATCCCGCTTCCTTTCGCGCACGGACGGAGGAAAGGCGGGACCCCGGGTCAAGCCCGGGGTGACGATGAGGACAAGAACCTTGATTCCACCATACTAAGGCGTGTGGGGATTCATCTTGCAACTGTCCTTTATCGTGTGTCCCCGCGAAGGCGGGGACCCATCTGCGGTGGTTTCGAGATGGAACCGGCCGAAGATGGACCCCCGCCTTCCGCCTATGGCGGAAGTTTATCCTGAGCGCCCGCCCTGCGGGCAGTCGAAGGGCAGGGGAACACGGCTTTATACAATATCGCGGCGATAGACTCTGAATCCCCACAGGCCATAGAGCGGCGTGCCATACACCCGCAACGCCCCTTATCCGTTCGTGTCGAGCGAAGTCGAGACACCCATCGGCGTGGCGCAAGGCCGACAAGTGTCCCGACTTCGCTCGACACGAACGGAACGATAGGTCAGATTTAAGGCTCGATGCTCCAAATGCCGGGAACCGGAATCCCAGGAGATTGTCGCCCGGATGACAGACTGGCGCCGCCGCGAACGCTAGCGGGACGGAAAATCTGCGAGGAGATCGGTTCGATGAAAAGCCTGCTGGCCCTGATGGCGATGGCGACGATCCTGCTGCCCGGCGCGACGCGGGCGGCGCCGGTGAGCGAGGAGGAGGCCTATGCCGTCGGTCTCGAAGCCTATGCCTACGCCTATCCGATGGTGCTGATGGAAGTGACGCGGCGCGTCGCGACCAACGCCCGGGAAGGCCGGCTGCGCGCGCCGATGAACCAGTTTTCGCACATGCGGCGCTATCCCGACGCAACCTTCAGGGACGTCGTGCGGCCCAACGCCGACACGCTCTATTCGAGCCTGTGGTACGATGTCGGGAACGAACCGCTGGTCCTGACGCTGCCCGACACGGCGGGGCGCTATCATGTCGTGCCGATCATGGACATGTGGACCGAAGTGTTCGCGACGCTCGGCACGCGCACCACGGGCAATGACGGCGGCACCGTCGCGCTCGTCGGCCCGCACTGGCAGGGTACGCTGCCCCAGGGCATGCGGATGGTACGCAGCCCAACCGACATGGGCTGGATCATCGGCCGCATCCAGACCAACGGCGCCGACGATTACGATCATGTCCACATGCTCCAGGCACGCTATGCCGCGACGCCGCTGTCGGCATGGGGCAAGCCGCAGGCGGCCGCCGCACCGGCGAAGGCCGATCCGTCGGTCGACATGACGACGCCGCCGGTCGAGCAGGTCGCAGCGCTCGCGCCCGACGCCTTTTTCGCGCTGTTCGCCGAGACGATGAAGCGCAATCCGCCACACGCCACCGACGTCGCTATCCTGCTGCGCATGGAAAAGGTCGGGCTGGAAGCGGGGCGGAGCTTCGATCTCGGCAAGGCCGACCCGGCGGTGCAGCGCGGGCTGACGCGCGCCGCCGCGGACGGCTATCGCCGCATTGTCGAACGACGCCGGAGCGTGCCGCTGAGCCGCGATGGCTGGGTCGCGCTGGGCAATGCGCTCGGCGTCTATGGCAACGATTACCTCCAGCGCGCCTTCATCGGCTATGCCGGGCTCGGCGCGTTGCCGCCCGAGGAGGCCATCTATCCGATGGCGCCGATCGACGGCGACGGCAAGCCGCTGAACGGCGCGGCGCGCTATGTCCTCCATTTCGACAAGGAGCGGATTCCGCCCGCCGACGCCTTCTGGTCGCTGACCATGTACGGCGCCGACCAGTTCTTCGCCGCCAATCCGTTGGGCCGTTTCGCGATCGGCGACCGCGACAAGCTGAACTTCAACGCCGACGGCTCGCTCGACCTCTATATCCAGACGGACAGCCCGGGGACCGACAAGGAAGCCAACTGGCTGCCCGCGCCCGCGGGACCGTTCACGATGAACCTGCGCCTCTACCTGCCGCGGCGCGAGGCGCTGGAAGGACGCTGGACCCCGCCGCCGGTGAAACGGGTGCCCTAAGCAAAACCGCCGTATCCCCGCGAAGGCGGGGATCCATCTCCGGCCGGTTCCATCTTGCACCGACCGGAGATGGGCTCCCGCCTTCGCGGGAGTATGCAGCTTTTTCCGGTAGCCTAGATCAGCCCCGCGAGCGGGCTTGACGGGTCGGCGTAGCGGCGCTGGCCCATGCGGCCGGACAGATAGGCGTCGCGCCCCGCTTCGACCGCCAGTTTCATCGCGCGCGCCATGCGGATCGGGTCCTTCGCCTCGGCGATCGCGGTGTTCATCAGCACCCCGTCGCAGCCGAGTTCCATCGCCACCGCTGCGTCGCTCGCGGTGCCGACGCCGGCATCGACAAGCACCGGCACCGATGCACCCTCGACGATCAGGCGGATCGTCACCCGGTTCTGGATGCCGAGCCCCGACCCGATCGGCGCACCAAGCGGCATGACCGCGACGGCGCCCGCATCCTCGAGCTGCTTCGCCGCGATCGGGTCGTCGACGCAATAGACCATCGGCAGGAAGCCCTCCTTCGCCAGCACCTCGGTCGCGTGGAGAGTTTCGCGCATGTTCGGATAGAGCGTCTTCGCCTCGCCCAGTACCTCCAGCTTGACGAGGTCCCAGCCGCCCGCCTCGCGCGCGAGGCGCAGCGTGCGGATCGCGTCGTCGGCACTGAAGCAGCCCGCGGTGTTGGGCAGATAGGTGATCTTCTTCGGATCGATATAGTCGGTGAGCATCGGCGCATTCGGGTCCAACACGTTGACGCGGCGCACCGCGACGGTGACGATCTGTGCCCCCGACGCCTCGACCGCGGCGGCGTTCTGTTCAAAATCCCTGTATTTGCCGGTGCCGACGATCAGCCGCGACGTGAAGGTCCGCCCGGCAACGCTCCAACTGTCGATTCTGTCCACATTCAATCCTTGTTCTGCACCACGTTCGCAATGTCGCCGAGGGGATCGCGAACGAAAAACCGGCGAACGCCCCAGGGCTCGTCGCGCAGGGCGTAGACGATCTCGTGCCCCGCCGCGACCGCGCGGGCATGCACCGCATCGACGTCATCGACGCCCACCGAATAGGCGGGCCGCAGCCCCGACGGGTCGTCGGTCAGGACGCTGATCTGCGCCGTCGGCTGGGTGGACGAACGATAGATGGTGATGAAATCGATCGCCATCGCCGTTTCCAGCCCCAGCACATCGTTGAAAAAGCCCGCGCCTTCCCGGACGTCGCCGGCATAGCGATTGGGCACGATCCGCGCGACCGCCATCAGCCGCCTCCCACGAAATGGACGATTTCCAGCGCGTCGCCGTCCGCGAGCGCCACGTCGGCAAGGGTCGAGCGCGGCACGATCTCGCGATTGCGTTCGACCGCGACCTTCTTCACGTCGAGCCCGAGCGACGCGACGAGGTCGGCGATGCTGCCCCCGCGCACCTGCCTCTGCTCTCCGTTGAGGATGATCGCAATCACCGCCGCTGCCCTTCTTTGCGTTTCGCCGTGCAGCCCATATAGGGGGAGCCAGCCCCGCCGCAACCGAAAGCCAGGTCTTTGCCGGAAACCTCCTCCGAAACCCCCGTCGTCTTCGTCCTTTCGGGCCCCAACCTCAACCTGCTCGGCACGCGCGAGCCCGAAATCTACGGCCACGATACGCTGGACGCCATCCACGCGCGGCTGGCCGCGCAGGCGGCCTGGCTGGGCCTGTCCGTCGACTGCCGCCAGTCGAACCACGAGGGGGTGCTGATCGACTGGCTGCACGAAGCGCATTTCGCGGGCGCGAAGGCGGTGCTGCTCAACGCCGGCGGTTATACGCACACCTCGATCGCGCTGCACGATGCGATCAAGTCGATCGCGGTGCCGGTGATCGAGGTTCATCTATCGGACCCGAAAAGCCGCGAATCCTTTCGCCATATCAGCTATATCGGCATGGCGGCGGCCGCGCATTTCGCGGGGCACGGCGCGAACAGCTACACGCTGGCGCTGGACGCCGCCGCGCGTCTCTGACAAGAGGGCGCGACCAGAACAGGGGTCGAGTGCCACCAAGGCACCACAACAACAACAGGAACTATCGCAATGGGTGACCACAAGGATCAGGGCATCAACATCGATCCGGCTTTCGTCCGCGCGCTCGCCGAGTTGCTCGACGACACGCAGCTTTCGGAAATCGAGGTCGAGGACGGCGACCGCAAGGTGCGCGTCGCGCGAACGCTGACCGCCGCCGCAGCCGCGCCTGTCGCCTTCGCCCCCGCGGCCCCCGCCGCCGTTCCCCTCGCGCCGCCCGCTCCCGCCGCGGCGCCGCCGCCCGCCGCCGACAGCTTCGCCGACGCGGTCAAGTCGCCGATGGTCGGCACCGTCTATCTCGCGCCCGAACCGGGGGCGCCGACCTTCGCCAGCGTCGGATCGTCGGTGAAGGAGGGCGACACCGTCCTGATCATCGAGGCGATGAAGGTGATGAACCCGATCACCGCCCCCACCTCCGGCACGCTGAAGGCCGTGCATGTCGAGAACAGCCAGCCGGTCGAGTTCGACCAGCCGCTGTTCACCATCGGCTGATTCATCCGATGACGATCGAGAAACTGGTCATCGCCAACCGCGGCGAGATCGCGTTGCGCATCCACCGCGCCTGCCACGAAATGGGGATCAAGACAGTCGCGGTGCATTCGACCGCCGACGCCGACGCGATGCACGTCCGCCTCGCCGACGAGGCGGTATGCATCGGCCCGCCCGCGGCGAAGGACAGCTATCTCAACATTCCCGCGATCATTTCGGCGGCCGAGGTGACGGGCGCCGACGCGATCCATCCCGGCTACGGTTTTCTGTCGGAAAATGCGCGCTTCGCCGAGATCATCGAAGCGCACGGCATCACCTTCGTCGGCCCCAAGCCCGAGCATATCCGCACCATGGGCGACAAGGTCGAGGCCAAGCGCACCGCGGTCGAACTGGGCCTGCCCGTCGTTCCCGGCTCGCCGGGCGCCGTCACCTATGGCGACGAGGCGAAGCGGATGGCCGAGGAGATCGGCTATCCGGTGCTGATCAAGGCGGCGTCGGGCGGCGGCGGCCGCGGCATGAAGGTCGTTCCCGACGCCGACAGCCTCGAAAGCCTGATGGGCCAGGCATCGAGCGAGGCGGCGGCGGCATTCGGCGATCCGACCGTCTATATGGAGAAATATCTCGGCAATCCGCGCCACATCGAATTTCAGGTGTTCGGCGACGGCAACGGCAATGCGATCCACCTCGGCGAGCGCGACTGCTCGCTCCAGCGCCGCCACCAGAAGGTGCTGGAGGAAGCGCCCTCGCCCGTCATCTCGGCCGAGGAGCGCGCGCGCATGGGCCAGATCTGCGCCGATGCGATGGCGAAGATGCACTATCGCGGCGCCGGCACGATCGAGTTTCTGTGGGAAAACGGCGAATTCTTCTTCATCGAGATGAACACCCGCATCCAGGTCGAGCATCCGGTGACCGAGATGATCACCGGTTTCGACCTCGTCCGCGAACAGATCCGCATCGCCGACGGGCGCGGCCTGTCGGTCCGTCAGGAGGATCTGGAATTCCGCGGCCACGCGATCGAATGCCGGATCAACGCCGAGGACCCGCGCAGCTTCCTGCCCTCGCCGGGCAAGGTGACGCAATATCACGCCGCGGGCGGCATGCACGTCCGCGTCGATAGCGGGCTCTATGCGGGCTATGCGATCCCGCCTTATTACGACAGCATGATCGGCAAGCTGATCGTCTATGGCCGGACGCGCGAAAGCTGCATGATGCGGATGCGCCGCGCGCTCGACGAGATGGTCGTCGGCGGGATCAAGACCAACATCCCGCTGCATCAGGCGCTGCTTGCCGACCCAGACGTGATCGACGGCAACTACACGATCAAATGGCTCGAGGACTGGCTCGCGCGGCAGGATGCCGAGGCGAAGGGGTAGGGCGCGGGGCCGAAGCCGGCCATTCGGCGTCGTTGCGAGCAGCGAAACCGCGTGGCAATCCAGAGCGCGGCGGGAGCATCGCGCCTCTATCCTGAATCGCTGTCCCGTTCGTGTCGAGCGAAGTCGAGACACCCATTGGCCTTGCGCTACGTCGATGGGTGTCTCGACTTCGCTCGACACGAACGGATTTCAGTTGGTCCGGATTAAGCACGGCGCTCTGAATTGCTCCGAGATTGCTTCTCCCTGATCAAATCCGGGGTCGCAATCGCGACGCCGGTCAAGGCCATCGAACTCCGGCACCACCTCCATTCGGAGCCACCCTGCCCACCCGTCCCGCGCTTCCAAACCCTTGGAAACTCGGTTATGGCGGGGCGCATGTCGAAACTCTCCCCCCGCTTCGCATTCGCCCTGCCGCTTCTTTTCGCGGCCGCACCAGCCCTCGCGCAGACGACCGACGTCAAGGAGGATTCGGTCGTCCTGCAACCCGACAAGGTCACCGACGACGCGCCCGTCGTCGAAACGCTGGCCGAAGCCAATCTGCCCGACTGGTCGGCGAACAATGCCAAGGCGCTGCTCGCCTTCATCGGCAATGTCGGCGCCGAAGGATTGTTTCCAAAGGATTACAACCCCGACGGGCTGCAGGCCGCGATCGCCGGCGGCGACCAGGCGCGGCTCGACAAGGTCGCGACCGACAGCTTCCTGCTGCTCGCGACGCATATGCGCGACGGGCGCACGCCGAACGCGGCGCGCAAGCAGTGGTTCATGACCGACAACGACGCCGAGCAGACGCCGCTGATCGCATTGCTCACCTCCGCGCTGCTGTCCAATTCGGTTCCCGAGGCGCTGCTCGGCCTCGACCCGGTCCATCCCGATTTCGCCGCGCTCAAGGCCGCGCTCGCCGTCGCCAAGACGCCCGCCGACACCAATGCGATCCGCGTCAACATGGAACGCTGGCGCTGGATGCCGCGCGACCTGGGGTCGGGCTATGTCGTCAGCAACGTCCCCGAATATCTGACTCGCGTCGTTCACGACGGCGTCGTCATCGCAACGCACAAGGCGGTGGTCGGCAAGCCGTCGACGCCGACGCCGCAGCTCAACCCGATGGCGACGGGCGTGATCCTCAACCCGACCTGGACGCTGCCGCGCAGCATCATCAACGAGGGCATCGGCGCGACGATCGCGCGCAATCCCGCCTCCGCGCGCGCGCAGGGCTATACCTGGACGGGCAGCGGCAAGACGCTGTCGGTCGTGCAGCAGCCCGGCGCCAACAACGCGCTGGGCGTGATGAAGATGGAGATGCTGAACGAACACGCCATCTACCTGCACGACACGCCGTCGAAGGGCGCCTTCGCGCAGGCGGCGCGCGCGTTCAGCCACGGCTGCATCCGCACCGAGCGCGCGCTGCACTTCTCGGGCCTGATGGCGGTGATGTTCGCCGGCCGCAGCCCCGAAGAGTTCGGCGAGGCGGTGGCGAGCGGCAAGACGACGCGCTTCGGCTTCGAAAATCCCTTCCCGGTCTATGTCGCCTATTGGACGGTCGTTCCCGATGCCAAAGGCGGGGTGAAGAAACTCGCCGACATCTATGGCCGCGACGCGCCCGTCGTCGCCAGCTTTGCCAAGCCCGGCCGCACCGCGGCGGTCGTCATCTCCCCGGCGCCGCCAACCGTGGTGCCGACGATCCCGGCCCCCAACGTCACGACGCAAGCGACGACCGGAATCTATTGAGCCTGACGGTCATAGCCGGGTGACGCTGCATGGGATCGTCATTGAATAGCCGGAGCGGGATGACATCGAATGGACTCGTCATTGCGAGCGGCGAAGCCGCGCGGGAATCCAGAGCTTGCGTAAACCGCCCTGGATTGCTTCGCTCCGCTCGCAATGACGAGGTAGGTCAATCCAAAGTTATCAGAGTCTAAGCCGACAGCCGCGTGCTCCCGCGCAGGCGGGAGCCCAGAGCGACAAAGAGCCAGCGTCGGCGCCAGAATGCTCTGTGTCCCCGCCTTCGCGGGGACACTATCCTTTTCAGTCGAGGACGATCATGCCCTAATCCGCCGTCTTGGGCAGCGTTCCGTTGGCGCCGGTGCGGATGATATTGTCCGCGACCGGCGGCAGCTCGAACGGCGCCGGCGGCGGCGATACGCTCAGCTTGTCGGCGAAGAGCAGGCGTCCGGGGCCGAGCTTGTAGAGGATTTGCGGCAGCAGCGCCTCGCCGAACACGAAGCAGCCTTCGCTGCGCCCGAGCTTGCCCTGCGTCGCGATCAGCGCGGGGTCGGCATACCAGGCGCCGTGGACGACGATCGCGCGGATGTCGGCGTTGCTGTTGTCGGGCTCCAGCCCCGCGAGGCGCATCGACGAGCCGTTGGCGCCCCAATAATAGTCGCTGGTGCGATAGGCGCCGCGCGAACTGGCCAGCGATCCGACGCGGTTCGAGAAACTCTTGAGCCAACCGTCGTGCTGCGGGTCGGAACCGCGACCGTGGGTCACCGGATAGAGGTCGATGGTGCCCGCGACGAGGTCGACGAGCGCGAAGCGCGGACGCGAAGAGGGCAGTCCGAAATCGACGATGCCGACGCGATCGGTCTGGCCGATTCGGTTGCCCTGCCGTTCGAGCTGCTGGCGCGCGACCGCCAGATAATCGACCGGCGGCGCGGGCGGCGCCACCGGCTGCCGAATCCAGTCGGGGAGCTGCGCGCGGGCCGGGGCGGCGGCCATCGCCCCCGCACCGGCCAAGGCCGCCAGCATCGCCCTGCGATCCATCATATCATTCACGTGCAACCCAACCCCGCAACGGCCGCCAGCCGGCGGCTCCTCGACCGTCATAAGCGCCTGTCCGCGTGGCAAAGGCAAGACGGTCGTGCTTCGTCATGCGGGAGAATGTGGCATATTCGCCATGAATAGCGGGTTTACGCCGGCGCCCTTTTTCACGACCTTGCCCGCGCCGGACCCGCGCGGTAGGAGCGAGCGCATGAAAGCGACCATCTGGCACAATCCGGCCTGCGGCACCTCGCGCAAGACCCTCGCCATCCTCGAAGAGACGCCCGGCGTCGAGGTCGAGGTCGTCGAATATCTGAAGACTCCCTACACCGCCGACAAGCTGCGGCAACTCTTCGCGGACGCCGGGCTGACGGCGCGCGAAGCGCTTCGCCTGCGCGGCACCGACGCCGAAGAGCGGGGCTTGCCCGACGCGGACGAGGACGCGATCATCGCCGCGATGGTGGCCAATCCCGCCTATGTGAACCGGCCCTTCGTCGAAACCGACAAGGGCGTGCGTTACTGCCGGCCGCAGGACATGGTACGGGAAATTCTCTAGACTGCCGTCCCGTCACGGACATTGCACGCCAACGCTGCCCGGCGGCACACAGATGAGATACGTCCCGTCATCGCCGCGTCGCAGCTTCCAGCGCATTTTCCGGCCGTCCCGAATGTGCGTGTGGCCGAAATAGCGGACGGTGATGACGCGGGCCAGGCGCTGACCGCTCAGCACGCGCGAGACGTGCAGCCTGGCCGTCATCCAGCCGTGATCCAGCACGTCATCGGGATCGTTCGTCGATTGATAATCGTGGAGATTTTCGAGCCGTCCAATCAGTTCCACATAGGGCGTCGCCGCAGGCGGCTCGGCGGCCGCCCCGGAACCGAGCATCAGCGCGCCAACCAGCGTGGCTGAGTGTCTCCACGGCATCCCGCACCTCCCATTGGTTATTCTTCATGCGGCCGAAATCCGACCGCCCGCGATATGGAATCGCATCACCGGGCCCGGCATCGCGTCGAACAGCGCCGGCTCGGTTCCGGTCAGCCATGCCTGCCCGCCCTGCCCCGCGAGCCGCTCATAGAGCGCGGCACGGCGCGAGGGGTCGAGGTGCGCGGCGACCTCGTCGAGTAGCAGCACCGGCCGCCGCCCCCGCGCCCGCGCCACGCAATCGCCGTGCGCGAGGATGAGCGAGAGCAGCATTGCCTTTTGCTCGCCGGTCGAACAGCGCGCCGCCGCGCGGCCGCTCGCGGCGTGGACGGCGGACAGATCGTCGCGGTGCGGCCCGGCGGTCGCCCGTCCCGCCGCCGCGTCGATCCGCCGCCGCCCCGCGAACAGCGCACGCAGCGCCTCGGCCGTCCATGGTTCGGCGCGGGCCTCCCCTTCGCTGTCGACGAGCGTCAGCAGCGGCCGCGCGAAGGGGGCGTCGGGCTGCTGCGCCAGTTCGGCGGACAGCGCCGCGAGCGTGTGCTGCCGCGCCGCGTCGATTGCGGCGCCATGCTCGGCGAGTTGCGCTTCGAGACTGGCAAGCCATTGCGGGTCC
This sequence comes from Sphingopyxis sp. 550B, assembly GCF_057401805.1. NCBI lineage: Bacteria > Pseudomonadati > Pseudomonadota > Alphaproteobacteria > Sphingomonadales > Sphingopyxidaceae > Sphingopyxis > Sphingopyxis sp. 550B. Next base: position 3,898,567 of record NZ_CM171610.1, read on the forward strand.
GCCGAAGTCGCGTCGGCGAGCAGCTTGCCGCGCGCGCGCAGCGCCGCCTCGTAGCGGTTGCCGTGCTGCGCGTGGCGGGGATCGAGCGCCAGCACCAGCCGGTCGAGGAAGCGCCGCCGGTTCCCCGCGGTCTCGACGAACAGCCGGTCCATCGCGGGGGTGAGCCACAGCACCGCCAGCCAGTCGCCGAGCGCGGTCGCCGCCGCCGCGCCGCCGTTGATCCGCACCAGCCGCCGCCCCGGATGCGCGGGCTCGATCCCGGTGCCGAGCGCGACCGGCGGCAGATCGTCGCCCGCAAGCACCTCCGCGAACACCGCGAAGCCGCCGCTCGCCCCGTCGCGCACCATCTCGGCGAGCGGCGCGCGGCGCAGCCCGCGACCCGGCGCGAGCAGCGAGATCGCCTCCAATATATTGGTCTTGCCCGCGCCATTGTCGCCGTGGAGCGCGACCAGCCCCGGACCAGCGGCCAGATCCGCGCCGGCGTGATTGCGAAAATCGGTCAGCGAGAGGCGGATCAGCGTCATCGGCTTTCCGCGTAGGATATTTCCCACGCCAAGGGAAACCGCTCTTTCGCCCCGTGCGGCGCGACAGCGGGATCAGCGGGCGGGTTCATTGGCCACGAACCGGGGGCGGACCGGCCTTCCATGCGGGGTGACGAAAAACGCCCGCCGGATCCAAGCTGTATATATTTGACCGATCAATGGCATTTTTTCCCATCATCGCGCAATTATCACGGCGAAATAAAATAATAGAGCCGCAAAAACCGCGCTGAACCGCCAATGAACGCAATTGGCACGGTCCCTGCAAAACATGGGGCATCCACCGGATAGTCCGGATGGGAGGAAAGAAAGGAACTTCACAATGGCCCGTTTCGACATGGACTCGTTCAAGAGCTACGCCCTTGCCGCCTTCGCATCGCTCTATGCCTCGGCCCTGCTGATGGCGATTGCCGCCCAGAACGCGCAGGTCGGCTCGCTGGTCGTCTGACCAGCCGCCGCCTTCGCCAGCAACGCCGGCCCCCGTGGCTGGGATCGAAAGGAACAACATGAAACAGGGTTTTCGCAAGAATCGTCAGGACGGCCTGATCTTCGGGGTCTGTGCCGGCCTGGCCGATCAGTTCGGCTTCGACGTCTTGTGGACACGCGTCGCCTTCGTGGCGCTGACCTTGCTCGGCTTCGGCCTGCCGCTGCTGCTCTACCTGACCGTCGCGATCCTCGCGCCCTAGCAGCACCGGGCCGGCCGCCTTCGAGGCGCCAGCACCGGCCCGCCCATTTCCAGAACCAGAAGCCCGTCGGCCGCGCCGGCGGGCTTTTTCATTCATCGATTCAGCGCGCCCTTTTCGGGAACAAACGGCCGGTGCGCGCGCAATATTCGTCCCATGCGTCGCCGAAACGGCCGCGCATCAGAGCCTCCTCGTTCGGAACGCGAAGGAACCACATGGCCGCGAAGGCCGGCACGACCAGAAAGCCGGCGATCCAATTATGGATCAACAGCGGCTGCGCGAGCGCCGATATCCAGATCGCAGCATACATGGGATGGCGAATACGGGCATAGATGCCCTTTGCAACCAGCTGGTGCCCGTCGCGAACCTCCAGCCCCGGACTCCAGTTACGGCCAAGGTCCGCATGGCTGCGCCAGAACAGCCACAGATAGGCGGGCTGCGCCAGCGCCCCGATCGCCGTCGCCCAGTCGGGCAGCGAATAGTCGGCAAAGCCAAAACCCCCTACCACAAGATGAAGAAGGGGCAGCACCATCATCGCAAGAAACATCGCCGTAAGCAGCAGGATTTCGTCCAGTCCTTTGCGCGCATCGACCACGATATTGGCGCGGTTGCGCTTCGCATGCGGCGTGCGAATGGCGAAGGTCGCGACGAAGGCCGCGAGCCAGACCAGCGCCCCCCAGCCATTCTCCCGCCATCGCAGCGCGGCAGCCAGCAACAACGCGAGAGCGACGATCACGGTCGCCGCCATGACCAGCCCTTTCAGGATCGGTCGCTGCGCCTTGTCCGCCATCTTTCCCTCCCATGCGTGCGTCGATGGCTGCCGCTTACTATATTTGATATTGATTCTCAATATCTATTGAAAAGAGGGCCAACCGGAAACTCTCGGCCTCTTGCCCATGCCGAACTCGTTTCGACATCCGTGGCCGACCTCACCTTCGTTCAAGGACAGGCCGCGCCCCCTGAAGCTGGGGATTATCCCTGCCCGACAGGAATTGTTCCCCGGCGAAAGCCGGGTCCATGCCAGATGGCGCTGCCGCTTCCGGACCCCGGCTTTCGCCGGGGAGCGAGATCCGCCATGTTCCAAGGGAGGAGACGAACCAATCCCGTTCAGGGTAGCGCAACGGGAAGGATTGGCCGTGCCGAACGCAGACATATTCGCGAGCCACCGGACTCCCAAAAGAAAGCCCCGCCGGATCGCTCCGGCGGGGCTTCTTTCCTTTGGCCGTCGGGCCGGCGTGAGGCTTATTCTTCCTCGCCGCCTTCGGGACGGTCCTCGACCATCACGTCGTCGGTGGTGAAGTCCTCGCCCTGCACCTTGCCGAGCGGATCGTCGCCCAGCGCGGCTTCGGGGCCCTGTGCCAGCTCGGCCGCATGCTCCTCGGCCGCCGTCTGCGGCGCGACGAGGTGCGCCTCGTTCGCGGCGCGCATGGCGGCGCGCAGCGCGGCGTCCTTCGACGACGCGGTGACGCGGACGCGGTTCATCGCCGCGCCGGTGCCCGCCGGGATCAGGCGGCCGACGATGACATTCTCCTTGAGGCCCATCAGCGAGTCGACCTTGCCCTGCACCGATGCTTCGGTGAGGACGCGGGTCGTTTCCTGGAAGGACGCCGCCGAGACGAAGCTGCGCGTCTGCAGGCTCGCCTTGGTGATACCGAGGAGGACCGGGCGGCCCTCGGCAGGCTTGCCGTTCTTGGGCAGCTTGGCGTTATATTCCATCATCTCCAGATAATCGAGCTGCTCGCCCGGCAGCAGCGTGGTGTCGCCGCCGTCGGTGATCTCGACCTTCTGCAGCATCTGGCGGACGATCACCTCGATGTGCTTGTCGTTGATCTTCACGCCCTGGAGTCGATAGACTTCCTGGATCTCCGCGACGAGGAACTCGGCCAGTGCCTCGACCCCCATGACGTCAAGGATGTCGTGCGGGTTGGGCGAGCCGCTGATCAGCGCGTCGCCGCGCTTCACATAGTCGCCTTCCTGCACCTCGAGCACCTTCGACTTGGGGATCAGATATTCGACCGGATCGCCTTCTTCCGGAACGATCGCGATCTTGCGCTTCGCCTTGTAATCCTTGACGAATTCGATGCGGCCGCTGATCTTGGCGATCACCGAATTATCCTTGGGGATGCGCGCCTCGAACAGTTCGGCGACGCGCGGCAGACCGCCGGTGATGTCGCGCGTCTTCGACGCTTCACGCGTGACGCGCGCCAGCACGTCGCCCGCCTTCACGTCCTGCCCGTCGTCGACCGAGATCATCGTGCCGACCGCGAGCAGGTAGCGCGCCGCTTCGCCGCTCGTCTCGTCGAGCAGGGTCAGTCGCGGCTGGAGCTCTTCCTTCTTGCCGCGGCCCGTGGCGCGATATTCGATGACGACGCGCTGCGCGATGCCGGTCGCCTCGTCGACCTGTTCGGCCAGCGTCTTGCCGTCGATCAGGTCCTGATACTTCACGACACCGTTCTTTTCGGTGATCAGCGGCATGGTGAACGGATCCCATTCGGCGATCCGGTCGCCCTTCTTCACCTTTTCGCCGTCCTTGTGCATGATCTGCGCACCATAGGGCAGGCGATGGGTCGCGCGCTCGCGGCCCTCGGGGTCGATGACCGCGATCTCGCCCGAACGCGACAGCGCCAGACGGCGGCCGCGCTGATCGACGATCGTTTCCATGTCGCGATATTCGATCGTGCCGTCGGAGATCGCCTCCAGGTTCGACTGTTCGTTGACCTGCGCGGCGCCGCCGATGTGAAAGGTCCGCATCGTGAGCTGCGTGCCCGGCTCGCCGATCGACTGCGCCGCGATGACGCCGACCGCTTCACCGATGTTCACCGGCGTGCCGCGCGCGAGGTCGCGGCCATAGCATTTGGCGCAGACGCCCAGCGCCGCTTCGCAAACGAGCGGGCTGCGAATCTTGACCGCCTGAACCTCGGCCTCCTCGATCTTCGCGACCGTGGCTTCGTCGAGCAGCGTTCCGACCGGCGCAAGCAGCGTGCCGTCGGAATCGGTGACGTCCTCGAGCGTCGTGCGGCCGAGGATGCGCTCGCCGAGCGACGCGATCACCGATCCGCCCTGCACGATCGCGCGCATTTCCATGCCGCGATCGGTGCCGCAATCCTCCTCGATCACCACGCAATCCTGTGACACGTCGACGAGACGGCGGGTCAGATAGCCCGAGTTCGCCGTCTTGAGCGCCGTGTCCGCCAGGCCCTTGCGGGCGCCGTGGGTCGAGTTGAAATATTCGAGGACGGTCAGACCTTCCTTGAAGTTCGAGATGATCGGCGTTTCGATGATCTCGCCCGACGGCTTGGCCATCAGCCCGCGCATGCCGGCGAGCTGCTTCATCTGCGCCTGCGAACCGCGGGCACCCGAGTGCGCCATCATGTAGATCGAGTTGATCGGCGCGAGGCGACCGTCGTCGAGCTTCGGCGTCGCGCGAATCTCGTCCATCATCGCGTTTGCAACCTTGTCGCCGCACTGCGACCAGGCGTCGATCGCCTTGTTGTATTTTTCCTGCTGCGTGATCAGGCCGTCCTGATACTGCTGCTCGAAATCCTTCACCAGGGCGCGCGTCTCGTCGACCAGCTTCTCCTTGGCCGCCGGGATGATCATGTCGTCCTTGCCGAACGAGATGCCGGCACGGAAGGCGTGACGGAAGCCCAGCGCCATGATCGCGTCGGCGAACAGCACCGTCTCCTTCTGCCCGGTATGGCGATAGACCTGGTCGATGACGTCGCCGATCTCCTTCTTGGTGAGGAGGCGGTTGACGACGTCGAAGGGCACGGTGTGCGACTTCGGCAGGCATTCGCCGATCAGCATGCGCCCCGGGGTGGTCTCGAACCGCTTGAGGTAGCTGTTACCCTGCTCATCGGTCTGCGGGACGCGGCTGATGACGCGCGTGTGCAGCGTCACCGCGCCCGTGTAGAGCGCCTGGTGCACCTCGGCCATGTCGGCGAGCAGCATGCCCTCGCCGGGCTCACCCTCGCGCTCCATCGACAGATAATAGAGACCGAGGACCATATCCTGCGACGGCACGATGATCGGCTTGCCGTTCGCGGGGGACAGGATGTTGTTGGTCGACATCATCAGCACGCGCGCTTCGAGCTGCGCTTCGAGCGACAGCGGGACGTGCACGGCCATCTGATCGCCGTCGAAGTCGGCGTTGAACGCGGCGCAGACCAGTGGGTGAAGCTGAATCGCCTTGCCCTCGATCAGCACCGGCTCGAACGCCTGGATGCCGAGGCGGTGGAGCGTCGGCGCGCGGTTCAGCAGCACCGGATGCTCGCGGATCACCTCGTCGAGGATGTCCCAGACTTCCTTGCGTTCCTTCTCGACCCACTTCTTCGCCTGCTTCAGGGTCATCGACAGACCCTTGGCGTCGAGGCGCGCGTAGATGAAGGGCTTGAACAGTTCGAGCGCCATCTTCTTGGGCAGGCCGCACTGGTGAAGCTTGAGTTCGGGGCCGGTCACGATGACCGAACGGCCCGAATAGTCGACGCGCTTGCCAAGCAGGTTCTGGCGGAAGCGGCCCTGCTTGCCCTTAAGCATGTCGGACAGCGACTTGAGCGGACGCTTGTTGGCGCCGGTGATCGTGCGGCCGCGGCGGCCGTTGTCGAACAATGCGTCGACGGCTTCCTGCAGCATGCGCTTTTCGTTGCGGACGATGATGTCCGGCGCGCGCAGTTCCATCAGCCTTTTCAGACGGTTGTTGCGGTTGATGACGCGGCGGTAGAGGTCGTTGAGGTCCGAGGTCGCGAAGCGGCCGCCGTCGAGCGGCACCAGCGGGCGCAGTTCGGGCGGGATCACGGGGATGACTTCCAGGATCATCCATTCGGGACGGTTGCCCGATTCGATGAAGCTTTCGACGACCTTCAGGCGCTTGATGATCTTCTTGGGCTTCAGCTCCGACTTGGTCGTCGCCAGCTCTTCCATCAGATCGCTGCGTTCCTGTTCGAGATCGAGATTCTCGAGCAGCACGCGGATCGCCTCGGCACCGATCCCGGCCGAGAAGGCGTCCTCGCCATATTCGTCCTGCGCGTCGAGCAGTTCGTCCTCGGTCAAAAGCTGGAACTTCTCCAGCGGCGTCAGGCCGGGTTCGAGGACGATATAGGCCTCGAAATAGAGAACGCGCTCAAGCTGCTTGAGCTGCATGTCGAGCAGCAGGCCGATGCGCGACGGCAGCGACTTCAGGAACCAGATGTGCGCGACCGGCGCGGCGAGTTCGATATGGCCCATGCGCTCGCGGCGGACCTTGGTCACCGTGACCTCGACGCCGCACTTCTCGCACACGATTCCCTTGTATTTCATGCGCTTGTACTTGCCGCACAGGCATTCGTAATCCTTGATCGGACCGAAGATGCGCGCGCAGAACAGGCCGTCGCGCTCGGGCTTGAACGTGCGGTAGTTGATCGTCTCGGGCTTCTTGATCTCGCCGAACGACCACGAGCGGATACGCTCGGGGCTGGCGATGCCGATCTTGATCATGTCGAAGGTTTCGGGCTTCGCCACCGGGTTCATGAAGTTGGTAAGCTGGTTCATATTTCAGGCTCCATCTTCCCCTCTCGCGGCAAGCGAGAGGGGTGAGGAAAAAATCATTCGGCGGCTTCGGGAAGAGCGTCCGGACCTTCGTCGGGATCTTCGTCCGCATAGGACGACAGTTCGACGTTGAGGCCCAGCGAGCGCATTTCCTTGACCAGCACGTTGAAGCTTTCGGGAATGCCGGCCTCGAAGGTGTCGTCGCCCTTGACGATCGCTTCATAGACCTTGGTGCGGCCGATCACGTCGTCGGACTTCACCGTCAGCATTTCCTGCAGCGTGTAGGCCGCGCCATAGGCCTGGAGCGCCCAGACCTCCATCTCGCCGAAGCGCTGGCCGCCGAACTGCGCCTTACCGCCCAGCGGCTGCTGGGTGACGAGGCTGTAGGGGCCGATCGACCGCGCGTGGATCTTGTCGTCGACCAGGTGGTGCAGCTTGAGGATATACATATATCCCACCGTCACCCGGCGGTCGAAGCGATCGCCGGTGCGGCCGTCATACAGATCGACCTGACCCGAGCGATCGAGCCCGGCGCGTTCGAGCATCGCCGACACGTCGCCCTCGCGCGCGCCGTCGAACACCGGCGTCGCGAAGGGCACGCCCAGCGACAGCCGCCCGGCGAGGTCGACGACCTGATCGGGCGTCCGCGCCTCGATGTCGGCGGCATAGTCCTCGCCATAGGCGTTGAGCAGCGCCTCGCGGACCGCCTCGGGCGGCGATGCCGCTTCCGGGTTCGGGTTCGCCGCGCGCCACTCGTCGAGCGCCGCGGTGATCTGCCGCCCGAAGCCGCGCGATGCCCAGCCTAGGTGCGTTTCGAGGATCTGCCCCACGTTCATGCGGCTCGGCACGCCCAGCGGGTTGAGCACGACATCGACGTGCGTCCCATCCTCGAGGAACGGCATGTCCTCGATCGGCAGGATGCGGCTGATGATGCCCTTGTTGCCGTGACGGCCGGCCATCTTGTCGCCCGACTGCAGCTTGCGCTTGATCGCGACGAACACCTTGACCATCTTGAGCACGCCGGGCGCCAGTTCGTCGCCGCGCTGCAGCTTTTCGACACGATCCTCATATTTCGCGTTGATGCGCTTGATCGCCTCGTCATATTGCGCCTTGATCGCTTCGAGCGCGGCCTGTGCGCGGTCGTCGACGACGGCGAGCTTCCACCAGTCGGAGCGTTCGAGCTCGACAAGCTGCTCTTCGGTCAGCGCCTCGCCCTTCTTCATGCCCTTCGGCACCGCGCTTGTGGTCTGGCCGACCAGCAGTTCCTTGAGGCTGGAGAAGGTCGCGCGGTTGAGGATCGAGCGTTCGTCGTCGGCGTCCTGCTTCAGCCGCTCGATCTCCTCGCGTTCGATCGCGATCGCGCGCTCGTCCTTGTCGATGCCGTGGCGGTTGAAGACGCGAACCTCGACGACCGTGCCCGACACGCCCGGCGGCAGGCGCAGCGAGGTGTCGCGCACGTCGCTCGCCTTTTCGCCGAAGATGGCGCGCAGCAGCTTTTCTTCCGGCGTCATCGGGCTTTCGCCCTTCGGCGTGATCTTGCCGACCAGGATGTCGCCCGGGCCGACCTCGGCGCCGATATAGACGATGCCCGCCTCGTCGAGGTTGCGCAGCGCTTCCTCGCCGACGTTCGGAATGTCGCGGGTGATGTCTTCCGGCCCAAGGCGCGTGTCGCGCGCGGTGACCTCGAACTCCTCGATATGGATCGAGGTGAAGACGTCGTCCTTCACGATGCGCTCGGAAATGAGGATCGAGTCCTCATAATTATAGCCGTTCCACGGCATGAAGGCGACGAGCACATTCTTGCCGAGCGCCAGTTCGCCCAGTTCGGTCGACGGACCGTCGGCGATGATGTCGCCGGTGCGGATCACCTCACCCACCTTCACCAGCGGGCGCTGGTTGATGCAGGTGTTCTGGTTCGAGCGCTGGAACTTCTGCAGGCGATAGATGTCGACGCCCGACTTGCCCGGTTCGACCATGTCGGTCGCGCGGATGACGATGCGGGTCGCGTCGACCTGGTCAACGATGCCGCCGCGGCGCGCCGCGATAGCCGCGCCCGAATCGCGCGCGACGGTGCCTTCCATGCCGGTGCCGACCACGGGCGCCTCGGCCCGCAGCAGCGGCACCGCCTGACGCTGCATGTTCGATCCCATCAGCGCGCGGTTGGCGTCGTCGTTCTCGAGGAAGGGGATCAGCGACGCCGCGACCGAAACGAGCTGCTTCGGCGACACGTCCATCAGCGTGATCTGGCCCTTCGGCGCCATCAGGAATTCGCCCGCCTCGCGCGCCGAGATCAGTTCCTCGGCGAAGCTGCCGTCGGGGTTGAGATCGGCGTTCGCCTGCGCGACGGTGTGCTTCGATTCCTCCATCGCCGACAGATAGACGACCTCGTTGGTCACCTTGCCGTCGACGATGCGGCGATACGGCGTCTCGATGAAGCCGTATTTATTGACGCGCGCAAAGGTCGCGAGGCTGTTGATCAGCCCGATGTTCGGACCTTCCGGCGTTTCGATCGGACAGATGCGGCCATAGTGCGTCGGGTGGACGTCGCGGACCTCGAAGCCCGCGCGCTCACGCGTCAGACCGCCCGGCCCGAGCGCCGAGACGCGGCGCTTGTGCGTGACTTCGGACAGCGGGTTGGTCTGGTCCATGAACTGCGAAAGCTGCGACGAGCCGAAGAATTCGCGCACCGCGGCGACCGCGGGCTTCGCGTTGATCAGGTCGTTCGGCATGACGGTCGACACGTCGACCGACGACATGCGCTCCTTCACCGCGCGCTCCATGCGCAGCAAGCCGACGCGATACTGATTTTCCAGCAGTTCGCCGACCGAACGGACGCGGCGGTTGCCGAGATTGTCGATATCGTCGATCTCGCCCTTGCCGTCCTTCAGGTTCACCAATTCCTTAACCACGGCGAGGATGTCCTCGCTGCGCAGCGTCGTCACCGTGTCCTCGGCATCGAGGCCGAGGCGCATGTTGAGCTTGACGCGACCGACCGCCGACAGGTCGTAACGCTCGGGGTCGAAGAAGAGGCCGCCGAACAGCGCTTCCGCCGTCTCGCGCGTCGGCGGTTCGCCGGGGCGCATGACGCGATAGATATCGCTCAGCGCCTGGTCGCGGTCCTCGGCCTTGTCGGCCTTCAGCGTGTTGCGGATCCACGGGCCGGTGTTGTTGTGGTCGATGTCGAGCAGCACCAGCTTGTCGATGCCCGCCGCGTCCATCTTTTCGAGATTCTCGGCCGTCACTTCGTCGCCGGCCTCGATATAGATCTCGCCGGTCGCGTCGTTGATCAGGTCATAGGCCGAATAGCGGCCGAAGATCTCCTCGGTCGGGATCAGCAGCGTGTCGAGCCCGTCCTTCGCCGCCTTGTTGGCGAGACGCGGGCTGATCTTGTGGCCCGCCGCAAAGACGACTTCGCCGGTCTTGGCGTCGACGACGTCGAACGCGGGCTTGGCACCGCGCCAGTTCTCGACGACGAAGGGCACCTTCCAGCCGTTCTCGGCGCGCTCGAAGACGAGGCGGTCGTAGAAGAAATTGAGGATGTCCTCGCCCGACATGCCCAGCGCATAAAGCAGAGTCGTGACCGGCAGCTTGCGCTTGCGGTCGATGCGGACGTTGACGATGTCCTTGGCGTCGAACTCGAAATCGAGCCATGAGCCGCGATAGGGAATGACGCGCGCGGCAAACAGATATTTGCCCGACGAATGGGTCTTGCCGCGGTCGTGGTCGAAGAGCACGCCCGGCGAACGGTGCATCTGCGACACGATGACGCGCTCGGTGCCGTTGATGAAGAAGGTGCCGTTCTCGGTCATGAGCGGCATGTCGCCCATGTAGACGTCCTGCTCCTTGATATCGAGGACCGAGCGGGTGTCGGTTTCGCTATCGACCTCGAACACGATCAGGCGCAGCGTGACCTTCATCGGCGCCGCATAGGTGATGCCGCGCTGACGGCATTCCTCGACGTCGTATTTCGGATCTTCGAGTTCGTAGTGGACGAAGTCGAGTTCGGCGGTGCCGGCGAAATCGCGGATCGGGAAAACGCTGCGCAGCGTCTTTTCGAGGCCCGAGACATAGCCGACCGAGGGGTCGGACCGCAGAAACTGTTCATAGGATTCGCGCTGCACCTCGATGAGGTTGGGCATTTCCACCGCTTCGTGGATGTTGCCGAACAGCTTGCGGATTCGCTTGCTTGCGGTTGCTTCGAGGGCCTTGCCCACCGACGTCGCCTTGGTCGCCATATGTGATTGTCTCGCCTGCAAAAAATCAAGTCGCGAGCGCGATAGGGACGCAAAAAGGCCGCAGGCAACCGTTGCCGGTTTACCGCAGCTTCTCAACGCATCCCGAAATCCCCGACGCCCTATTCCTGTGGCCCGCTGCGCAAGGTCGGACCCGTCCCGGACGTAAGGAGGTGTGGGCGCGATATAGGATCGCGGGCGCGCGCTGTCAACGCGGGGTGGTCGTCATTATGCCTGACACCATGCCGGCGCCCTCAGCCGCAACCTCCTCCGACTGCGCAGACCTCGCCCTCCTCCCCGGCCGATGGAATCGCGCCCTCCCTTTCGTCGAGCAGTTGTTGGATCGCGGCGCCGACGGCAAGGTCTGGGACATGGCCGAAGCGATGCAGGCGAAGGCGGCCCTGCCGGTCGATCAGCAACAGGCTCGGCGTACCGCGCAGGCCATAGCGCGCCATGGTGACCGGCATGCCCGCCGGATCGTCGTGGCGATCGACCGCCACCGGAAAGGCGATACGATATTCGTGGAGAAAGGGCTCGAGCGACACTGGGCTCATCGCGGCATGATGTTCGAACACGCTGTGCAGGCCGATGACGGCGACCGCTTCCTTCGGGAACAGCTCATATATCCGCTGGAGCTGCGGCAGGCCGTTGGCGACGCAGCCGGGGCACAGCATCTGGAAGGCGCCGATCGCCACGACGCGGCCGCGCAGCGCCGCGAGCGACAGCGGCGCGCTGTTGAACCAGCGCGCAATGTCGAGTTCGGGGGCCACGCCCACTTCGGCTGTCACCGGCCCTTCCAATAGTCGTTCGCTGCGGCGACGGTCGCGAAATGGGTCGCGACGACCTGCGACGCGGCGATCAGCGAATCGGCATTGCCGCCATAGGCCGCCCGGCCCGCGTCGCGGACCGCGGCGTCGGGCTGCGTCAGCTTGACCGCGACACGCGCCATCTTGACCGCGAGCGCGAAGCCCTCTTCAGGCGTTTCGGTCGTCAGGCTCGGCAGCCAGCTTGCGTCACTCATCCTTTTTCTCCTTTGCGGGCGCCCGGACTCGGACAGCCGCGGCGAGCCTAGGCCTTTGCAGCCGAAAATGCACATCGGCGCCGAGCGCCGTCGCCGCCCCGTCGCGGCCGATTACACGACTCGTCCCGCCGAACGCACGGTTCGGCAGCATCGCGTTGGCCATATCGCGCGCTGGCGGGTTCAGCGTGCATGTCTGTTGATCACCAAGGAGAATGAACGCGATGCGAAAGATCGCCTGTTTGATGACGTCTCTTTCCCTCGGCATGGCCCTCGCCGCCGCTGCCCCGGCGGCAGCGCAGGAGGCGGCCCAGGCCGCGGCCGGCCCCAATCTTGCGCCCGGAACGGTCGTCTATGATTCCGAAGGCGCCGAAATCGGTCCGGTTTCCAGCGAGGTCGGCGACAATATCGTCGTGATGCTGGGCGACAAGCCGGTCACCCTGCCCAAGAATGCATTCGGTCAGTCCGACAAGGGCCCCGCGATCACCATCACCCGCGCGCAGTTGACCGCCGCGGTCGGTCAGGCGGCCGCCCAGACTGCCGCCGCACTCGACGCCGCGATCCAGCCGGGTGCCGACATCCTCGGCGCGAATGGCAGCGCCGTGGTCGGCAAGGTCAAGCTGGTCGAAGCCGACGGCATCGTCGTCGCGACGTTGAGCGGCGACGTCAAGCTGCCGCGCCATGCCTTCTTCCTCTCGCCCAAGGGCCTCGCCACCAGCTTCACCGCCGAGCAGTTCGCCGCGGCCGTCGCCGAAGCGACCGCTCCCGCTGCCGCGAGCGAAGCGGTTGCCGATGCCGATACCGAGACGCCGGATCGCTCTGCGAACTGACGCGTCGAAGATCGTAAACAGGAAGGGCGCGGAACCATCGCGGTTCCGCGCCCTTCTTCGTATGGTGCATCCGGAAGGAGGGTTCCTATTCGGCGACGCCGAAGGTCAGGCCGACGACCTTCTCCACCATCGTCTCGTCCCATTCGACCCGGTGATCGAGGATCAGCATGGCGAGGCCATGGACCACCGCCCAGGCGTGGAGCGACGCGGGTTCGGGATCGTCGAGATCGGGCAGCGCCTGCGCCACCCCGGCGCGCAGCAGATGATAGGCGGTCTCTCCCCCGTCGGCGCCGCCGTCGCGATAGCGTTCGGGCATCTGCCGCGTGAAGCTCAACCGGAAGATCGCGGGCTCGTCATGCGCGAAGCGGACATAGGCGATGCCGGTCGCAAGGAAGCCCGCCTTGCCCCCCCCCGCCTTCAGCCACGCCTGCGCCTGAAGCGCGCCCAGCCGCCGCAGCCCTTCGTCGGCAAGCGCGTCGAGCAAGGCCTCCTTGTCGGGGAAATGGCGATAAAGGGCGGTGGCGCTCACCCCCACGTCGCGCGCCAATGCGCGCAGGCCCAGGTCGCCCCCGTCGCCCTCCGCCAGCCGCTTCATCCCCGCCGTGATCACCGCCGCGCGCAGGTCGCCATGGTGATAGGAGCCGCCCCGCGGCGCGGCTCCCTCCCCGTGCGGCGCCGGCGCTGGCGCGGCCAGGCCGCTTTCCAAGTTGACACTGTTATCATCGCCCGTCATGTTGCCACCGTAAACATAGCGACTCGATCGCGCAAGCGCAGAGTCCGGACAAGGGAGCAGAGGAGCACTGCCATGGCCAGCAACGTCGAAAATCTGATCCGCAGCGCGGTGACCAAGGGTATCACCAAGGTGGCGGACTATAACCGCAGGCGCCTGCCCCGTCCGACCGACGCGCACCCCTATCTGACCGGCATCCACACGCCGATGACCGAGGAACTGACGCTGGAAACGCTGCGCGTCGAGGGCGATATCCCTACCGCGCTGTCCGGCCGCTACCTGCGCAACGGCCCCAATCCGGCTCTCCCCCCCGATCCCGCGAGCTACCACTGGTTCACGGGCGCCGGAATGGTCCATGGCGTCCGCATCGCGGACGGCCGGGCGCACTGGTACCGCAACCGCTGGGTGCGCGGGGCCGAGGCGTGCGAGGCGCTCGGCGAACCGTTGCCGCCCGGACCGCGCGGCGACCGCAACGACGCGCCGAACACCAATATCGTCGGGCTGGCCGGGCGGACCTTTGCGATCGTCGAGGCGGGCGGCAAGCCGGTCGAACTGTCCGACACGCTGGACAGCATCGCCCACAATCCGTTCGACGGCACGCTCGCCGGTCCCTACAGCGCGCACCCGCACCGCGACCCTTTCGCCAACGAGACGCATGCAGTCACCTATGCCGGGGGCGAGCCGAACCGCGTGTGGCACGTCGTCCTCGACGCCGACGCGCATGTGATCCGCGAAGAACCGGTCGCGGTCAGCGACGGGCCGTCGATCCACGACTGCGCGATCACCGAACATTATGCGCTGGTCTTCGACCTGCCCGTCACCTTCTCGATGAAATCGCTGCTCGCCGGGCACAGCTTTCCCTATGCGTGGAACGAGCGTCATCGGGCGCGGGTCGGCCTGCTGCCCCGCACCGGGCGCGGCGACGACATCGTCTGGGTGCCAGTCGATCCCTGCTATGTCTTTCACCCTGCCAATGCGTTCGAGACGGCGGACGGCAAGGTGATCGTCGATGTCGTCGCGCACGACACGATGTTCGCGCGCTCGAAACGCGGCCCCGACAGCGAGCGGTCGCGGCTCGAACGCTGGACGATCGATCCCGCGGCGCGGACGACGCTGCGCACGGTCATCGACGACCAGCCGCAGGAATTCCCGCGTTACGACGAGCGGCTGACGACGCGCCCCTATCGCTATATCTACAGCGTCGCGCTGTCCGAAAGCGCCGGCGCCGAGATGGCGATCGCCGAGACACGGCTGCTGCGCCACGATCTGGAGAAAGGCACGACCGAAGCGCGCGACTTCGGCCCCGGACGCCATCCCGGCGAATTCGTCTTCGTGCCGCGCGCGGCGGCGGGCGCGGAGGATGACGGCTGGCTGATCGGGCTGGTCGTCGACATGAACGACCAGACGACCGAACTGACGATCCTGAACGCCGACGACTTCAGCGGACCGCCGCAAGCCGTCGTGCATCTGCCGCACCGGGTGCCGCCGGGATTCCACGGCAACTGGGTCGCCGACTGACGCCTTCGGGCGGACGCAGCAGCGCCCAATCTTCGCCCAGCCGCCTCAGGACAACGGCTCATCGTGGAAATCGGTTGTTTTGGGCAGCGCTTTGCGCGCGCCGTCCGTTCGATTGTCACTATGACAAGACATATTGCCCTCTCCCGCCCCGCCACGAGCGCGATTGCCGCGCTCATGGTCCTGTCCGCCCCTGCCGCTTTCGCGCAGGAAGCGCCGACGGCGCCTCCCACCGTATCCCCCACGATGCCGATGAGTCCGCCGGTCGCCGCACCGACCGTTCCGGCACCCGGCCCGGCCGCTTCCACGGCCCCCGTCGCCACGCCGCCCGCGCCGCAGCCGGTGATCCGCGTTCCCCTCGATATCGCGCCGCCCGACGAGGCGGACACGCCCAAGGCCGAACCGAAGGCGGCAGCCGCAGCGGCCCCGACACAGGCGCAGCGTGCCCCGGCACGGCCGCGCGCGGCCGTGCCCGCTCGGGCCGCCGCCGCGCCGGCGCCCGTCGAAACGGCTCCCGCCGAAACAGCCGAAGCGGCGCCAGCCACCGAGATGACGGCGGCCGCTCCGCTTGTCGCAGCCCCCGCGACCGTTGCGCCGCCGGCCGAGACCATGGCCGAACCAGTTGCGCAGCGCGCGACGGGCAATGACGCCTTTCCCTGGGAGATCGTCGGCGGCGCCGCGGCCTTGCTGGTGATCGGCGGCGCCGGCCTCGCCTTCGCACGCCGCCGCCGCACGGCGGATGAGGAAGAAGCGTTCGACACCGTCTTCATCGACGATACCCGTGCAATCGATCCGGTCCCGGCGGTTCCCGCACCCTCGCCGACGCCGCCGAGCGCGCCCGCCTTTGCGGCAACCCCTGCTGCCGGCATGGGGCGTCACGAAGCGATGGCGATGGCCGGCCCTACCCCGGACAACCCCTTCGTCACGCTCCACAAACGCCTCGTGCGCGCGCGCTTCCTCGATCGACAGGACCGCGCCCGCTACGACGCCATGCTCGCGGGCCAGAAGGACCTGCGCCGCAAGCCGGTGAGCGCGTGGGAGGTTTCGCAGCGCCCCGCCCCGGCCCCGGTGGCCGAGCAGGAGGTACGCCGGCCGGCGCCGGGTCGTCTCGGCGAGACGCGCCGTCCCGGCCTGACCCGCGGCTGACCAACAGAAAAAGGGCGGCGCCATACGGCACCGCCCTTTTTCTTTAGCGGAAGCGGCGGGACAGGCCCGCCGCGACCCGCACGACCGATTACTTGAGTTCGACGGTCGCGCCGGCAGCTTCCAGCTTCTTCTTGATTTCTTCGGCTTCCGCCTTGTTGGCGCCTTCCTTGACGGCCTTCGGCGCGCCTTCGACGAGCGCCTTGGCTTCACCCAGGCCCAGGCCGGTGATCGCGCGGACTTCCTTGATGACGTTGATCTTCTGACCACCGTCGCCCGTCAGGATGACGTCGAATTCGGTCTGCTCTTCGGCAGCCGGAGCGGCGCCACCAGCGGCGGGAGCGGCAACCGCAACCGCGGCGGCGGCCGAAACGTCCCACTTCTCTTCGAGCAGCTTCGAAAGCTCGGCGGCTTCCAGAACGGTCAGCGCCGACAGGTCTTCAACGATCTTGGCAAGATCAGCCATGTTCATTCTCCATATGGGACCGGGAAAACCCGGTGAATTGTTGCAGATAGATAATCAGGTAAAAGACTTATGCCGCTTCCTTGGCACCATAGGCGCCAAACACCCGCGCAAGCTGACCCGCCGGGGCTGCCGCGATCTGGGCAACCTTGGTGGCCGGGGCCTGAACCAGGCCGACCAGCGTGGCGCGCAGTTGGTCGAGCGATGGCAGCGCCGCCAGCGCCTTCACGCCTTCCACGTCGAGGATCACGTCCCCCATGCCGCCGCCAACGATCTCGAGCTTGTCGTTGGTCTTGGCAAATTCCACCGCGACCTTCGCAGCAGCCACCGGGTCGGCGGATGAAGCAATGGCCGTGGGGCCGGTCAGCAGATCGCCGATACCGGTATAGGGCGTGCCGTCGAGCGCGATACGGGCGAGGCGGTTCTTCGAGACCTTGAAGCTCGCGCCGGCGTCACGCATCTGCTGGCGAAGCACCGTCGACTGGGCGACGGTGAGGCCCAGGTTGCGAACAATCACAACCGAGGCTGCATTCGACAGCGTGGCGTTCAGCGCGGATACGGCTTCGGCCTTTTGAGCACGATCCATGCCTTGTTTCTCCACTCATGCCCGAAAGCCCGCGCACCGGAATGCGCGCGCCGCCGGGCGGCTGACACACGCACGGACAGACACGGGACGCATCCCGCCGATCCGCGCGCAACGATGTCCGATGGGGTCGGTCAAGCCGCGAACGCCGGGCGGGGCCAGGCGGGCGACCGATAAAGACTGTTCCCCGTCTAGGCTGGAAATTAAGCGGGGCAAATCCCCCGCACCAACGGTCTCGGACGGAATTGCCGGGGCCAGGGCCCTGACAACACGGGGGCGCTCATAGCGGCGCGACGCGCAAAGTCAAGGCGTGGGGGGGCATTAGGATGTCGTGCGCCTACCTGATCTCCCCTCCCCGCCTGCGGGAGGGGAGTCAGATCTCAGCGGCCGCATTCAAAATGACCCGGCGCCACATGAAACTCATCATTCGCCCTTGCCAAAATCTATTTAAGATATATCTTAGAAACATCTTGAAACACATAAAGGAAAGATATCATGCATTTTCATCGACATAAGGACGGCTGCGGCAAACGGCACGGCATGCATCGCGGCGGACGCGGCTTCGGCCATGGGTTCGGTCCGGGCTTCGGCGGCCGGCGCGGCCATGACGACGGCGCGCGCGGTCCGCGTCGCCGCATGTTCGACAGCGGCGAACTGCGGCTCGTGCTGTTGAAGCTGATCGCCGACGAACCGCGCCACGGTTACGACTTGATCCGCCGGATCGAGGAACTGACCGGCGGCACCTATGCGCCGAGCCCGGGCGTCGTCTATCCCACCCTTACCCTGCTCGACGACATGGGGCAGATCGAGGCGCAGCAGAGCGAAGGCGCGAAGAAGCTGTTCGCGATCACCGCCGCCGGCGAAGAGGAACTGGCGGCGAACCGCGAGCTCGTCGAAGCGCTGATCGCGCGCCTTGCCGCGATCGGCGAGGAGCAGCAGCGCACCGACAGCGCGTCGGTCCGCCGCGCGATGGGCAACCTGCGCGCGGTGCTCGTCAACCGGCTGCGTTCGCGCGACCTCGACGAGGCGACGGTGCACCAGGTCGTCGCGCTGATCGACGAGGCGGCGCAGAAGATCGAGCGGCTGTGACGGAGGAAGCGATGAGCGCCGCCACCGCCACGGTGCCGACCGGCCACGCCAGCCGATACCTCCAGCAGTTATGCAAGCATTGGCAGCATAATCTGGCGGTCGAGTTCACCCCCGATCGCGGAACGGTCGTGTTCCCGCGCGATGTGCGCGGGGCCGACTGGCCCGGCGACGCGCGCGTCACCTTCGACGCCACCGCCGCCGCGCTGACCGTCCGCATCGACGCCAGCAGCGCCGAGCATCTCGAAGCGCTGAAAGAGGTGGTCGCCCGCCACCTCGACCGCTTCGCCTTTCGCGAGGCGCCGCTGGCCTTCGACTGGCGCGCGCCCGAAGATCAGGGTTTCAGGCCGAACCGCGCGTAATCGCGTTCGAGCGCGGGGGACAGCTGGCGGGCAACCGCCAGGTCGGCCGCCGCTCGCTCGCCATGGCCCAGCCGCTTGTTGACGATCGCACGCAGCAGGCGGCTGGAGGCGAGCGCCGGAATTTGCGACAGCGCCGCATCGAGGTCGCGCAGCGCATCCTCGTCGCGGCCGAGCCGCATCCACACGAGCGCGCGGCTGTCGAGGATGTTCGCCGTGCTCTCGCTCAGCTCGATCGCCGAGGTGCAGTCCTTGAGCGCAGTGTCGATCGCGACGTTGCGCGTCGCCTTCACCCAGCAGCGCGCGTTGAGCAGCGCCGGCGAGCCCGGCTTCTCCCCGATCAGCGCGTCGAACGCGTCGATGGCGGCCTGCGCTTCACCGAACTCGCCGACCATCGCCGCCTTGGCGAAGCGGAAATCGTCGCGCGCCTTGCCGCCCAGCGCGATACGCTCGTCGAGCAGCCGCGCCGCCCGGTCGACATCGCCCTGCGCGGCGACCAGCCACGCCAGCGACGATATCGCGGACGCCGACGATGGGTCGAGCTTGCGCGCCTCCTCAGCGTCGGCGATCGCGCCCGTGCTGTTGCCCAGCTCCTTGCGGACCGCCGACCGCTCCAGATAGGCATCGACCGAAGGAAGCAGCGCGATCTGCCGCGTGAGCATCGCCTCGGCCGCCTTGAAATCGCCGATGCCGCGCTGGAACGACGTGGCGCTGGTCAGCGCGGTGATATTCTCCTCGTCCGCCTTGGCGGCATTGGCCGCATAGATCGCCTTGATCGCGTCGAGCTGCGACGTCGAAGCCGCCCCGGCGAGGTTCCAGCGACGGCGCGCGTCCTCGGGCGCGATCATCCGCGGCGCCTGCCCCAGCATCGTCGCGACCCGGTCGCGCTCTCCCGCGACCTGCGCCGCCGGAATCTCGATGCCGGAGGTCGCCAGCGTCTCGTCGACGGTGACGATGCCGTCGGCCAGCGTCACCGATCGCTGCACCTCATATCCGCCATAGCGGCCGTCGAGCGCCCCTTCGCCTTCGATCCGATACCCGCGCCCACCGTCGGGCAGACGGATGCGAAGGCGGTAACGGGCGCGATCGGGACCCGGCGTCGCCACGGGAATCTCGGCCCAGGCGGCGCGCGCGCGGTCGGGCGCGAACGCCACGATATCGGGAATGCGCGCCAGCCAGCGCTCGGTGCGCTTGTCGACGCGATCCCAGGCGCTGCCGAACACGCCGCGGGCGCGGATCGAGACGCTGCCGTCCTCGACCGCCGGCGTTACGGTCACATCTTCGAACTGGGCTTCGCCGACATATTCCTGCAGCAGGCGCTGGGTCAGGTCGCGGCTCTCCTTCGCGCCGAGTTGCGACGAGGCCAGCGTGAGCAGGCTCGCAAGCTGGCCGCGCAGCGTCATGTCGACCGTCATCACCGACGGCAGGTCAACGCTGGTACTTTCGTCGGCGTCGAGGGCGAGATCGACGATCGGCCGCGCCGGCGGGCGCGCGTCGATCCGCTCCAGTTCCGCGCCGGCCGCCCGCACCGGCAGCACATGACCGAAAGGCGGCGGGTCGCCGAGGTCGGGCAGCCTGGTGCCGAGCGCCGTGCCGTCCAGCCACAGCGCCCTACCCCCGACATGCGCCCGCACGAGGATATGGTTGAACGCGAGCACGCTCGGAATCCGCGAAGGGATCGCGTCGCCGAGCTGGGCATGCGCCATCACCGGCTCCGCGTCGATCTCCATCGCGTGCAGCATGGCGAGCAACAGCAGGGTCTTGGCCTTGCAGTCGCCATAGCGCGCATCCCACGTTTTCGCGGGGGTCTGCGGTACATAATTGCCACCGTCCATGCCGACCGCCAGATAGCGGACCTTGTCCTGCACCAGTTGCAGCGCCATCGCCGTCCGGCGCAGCGGATCGTCGGTCGCCGCCATGATCCGTTCCACCTCGGCCGCGATCGGGCTGCCGTCGGCGATCGTCCCCTCGGTCGCATAGAGCGGCGCCATCACCTTCGACACATCGTCCCAGCCGGTAAAGGTCGAGGCCTCGACCATCGGCGGCCGGCGATAGCGGATCGGCGCATCGTCGGGCATCTCGGGCTGCTTCGCCAGCGGCAGCGCGATCGGCAACTCCATGAAATCGCCGTTGCGCCGCGGCGCGGCGTCGACGCCGCCGGTCAGCGCCTGCCACTTGAGCGGCTCGTCCTTGCGCCACGACAGGCGATAGGACGCCGACGCGACGCGAACCGGTTCGGCGAGCAGCGGGACGGCGAGCTGGCTGCGCCCGCCGAGCGCCGCATCCTTGCTCGTCGTCGACATGCGCAGCCGCAGCGTGTCGCCGACGCGCAGCCCCTCGACCGCCAGCGCCGCCGACAGGATGCCGGTCAGTTCGCGCTGCTCGAGCGCCTGTTCGCGGCGCAGCACGGTGAATTTCTGCCCGTTGGCGAGCGCGTCGATCTCTGTCCCGTCGCGGAGGATGACGAGCTGGTGGATGATCAGGTCGCCCTTGTCGGGCGACCAGGGCAGCACGATGTTGCTGCTTTGCGACAGTTCCTCGGGCGTGCCGATCTTCACCGCCGTGTCGCTGAATGCCCAGACCGTGGGCCCGTCGACGCGCTGCTGGATGTCGAGGACAAGCAACCCGTTCGGCGCGCTCGCCATATCGGGCAGCTTGACGGGCGTCACCCACTCGGGCGCCGGCCGGTAAAGCGGTTCCTCGCCCGCCGATGCCGCGCCCGCCGGCAGCGCCGCCGCCGCCACGACCAGCATCCGCCCCCAACACCGCATCATTACCTCCCCCCGTGTGGATACCATGCCCTCGACCGCATGGGCGCCCCGCCCGATGCGGCCGGACCGACCTCAGCCTGCTGTCGCCGCCAGCGCGCGCTTGCGCGCATAGAGGAAATAGACGGCGAGACCCGCCGCATTCCACACGCAGAACCAGATCTGCGTATTCACCGGCAGGCTGAAGAAGAGATAGACGCAGCCGAGCATCGCGACGATGCCGACCACCCACGGCATCGGCGCGCGGAAGGTGCGCGGCGCATCGGGCGCGCGGCGGCGCATGATGAGCATGCACAGCGAGACGGCGGTGAAAGCGGCGAGCGTCCCCGCGTTGGCGAGCGCGGCCAGTTCGCCGAGCGGGATGAAGCCCGCCAGCACCGCGACGACGAGCGCAGTGAAGATGGTGATGCGCACCGGCGTCCCGCGTCCCGACAGCTTCGCCAGCCCTTCGGGAAGCAGGCCGTCGCGCGCCATGGTGAAGAAGATGCGGCTCTGGCCATAGAAAAAGGCCAGGATCACCGTCGGCAGCGCGATCACCGCCGAAATAGCGAGATAATGCGCGGCGAGCGGCTGCCCGAGCTCGCGCAGGATCAGCGCCAGCGGTTCGGGGCTGTTCGCGAAGCGGCCATAGGCGACCGCACCCACCGCGGCGACGGCCACGGCGATATAGATGGCGACGCAGGCGATCATCGACCCGACGATCCCGATCTTCAGGTCGCGGTCGGGGTTCTTGGTCTCCTCGGCCGCCGTCGCGATGGCGTCGAAGCCGTAGAAGGCGAAGAAGATGATCGCCGCGGCCGCCATCACCCCGCGCTCGACGCCGTCGGGGCCCATGTGCTTGGCGAAGCCATAGGGGCTGAACGGCTCCAGGTTCGCGGCATCGAAGGCAGGCAGCGCGACCGCGACGAACACGGCGAGCGCCGCGATCTTGACGAGCACGAGGATCGCGTTGACCGTTGCGCTTTCGCGCGTGCCGTACAGCAGCATCCCGGCGACGAGGGCGATGATCGCGATCGCCGGCAGGTTGACGATGCCGCCCAGTTCGGGGCCCTGCATCAACGCCATCGGCATGCCCGCCCAGGATTGCAGCAGCGGCGCGGCATAGCCCGACCAGCCGACCGCGACCGCGCTGACCACCAGCGAATATTCGAGGATCAGGCTCCACCCGACGATCCAGGCGATCAATTCGCCGATCACGACATAGCTGTAGGTATAGGCGCTTCCCGATGCCGGGATCATCGTCGCCATCTCGGCATAGGCGAGCGCGGCGCAGGCGCAGATGATGCCCGCGACAGCAAAGGACAGGATCACCGCCGGTCCGGCCTTGTCGGCGCCGACCCCGATCAGCGTCAATATGCCCGTGCCGACGATCGCCCCGACGCCCAGCGCCACCAGGTGCGGCCAGCTCAGCGTGCGCACCAGTTGATCGCCCCGCCCCTCCGTCTCGATTACTTTGCGGCGCAGCAGGCTGTCGGACATGCGTTGTTCCCCTCTCTGGTTTGCGGTCTTGTGGAGCGGCGGCGCGGCGAAGGCAAGCGCCGCTTCACCGCGCCTGGCGATCGATCGCCGCGGCGCGCAGCGTCAGCGCGGCGGCAAGTCCGATCGCGGCGCCATAGGCGAGCACGCCCCACTGGATGACCGCGACCGCGCCCAGGATCGCGCCGCCGGTCAGCCCGGCCCACAGCGCCAGATGCGGCCACCAGCGCGCGTCGCCTTCGCCCCGCAGCCGGTTGGCGAGCTTGTAGCCGGTCTGGACGAGCGTGCCGGTCATATAGGTGACGCCGACCACCGCGCAGTCGCGCCCGCGGAACGCCGCGTTGACCACCCCCATGGCGAGCGTCAGGCACAGGACCGCGGGCCAGACCGCATCGACCGCGCGCAGCCCCGCGGCGGCGCACAGCAGCAGCGTCGCGCACGACAGCACCGCGGGCGTCCGAACGCGGCGATACTGTTCGGCGACGAGCGAACCGGCGACGACGCCGGCCACGAAGGTCGCGATCAGGCCGCCGGCGATCGCCGCGCCGCGCGTCCCCTCCGCGACCCCGACCGCGAAGCGCGTCGAGTTGCCCGTCATGAAGGAGACGAAGAAGCCGGCGGTCTCGACGAAGCCGATGGCGTCGACGAAGCCCGCCAGCGCCGCCACCCCGATTGCCAGTGTCTGATAAGCGCGGTCGAAGCGGATCATCGGCGCGTCAAAGCAAGGCCTCGATCGCCTCGGCCAGCCGGGCGTCGCGCTCCGACAGGCCGTTCGCGTCGTGCGTCGTCAGCAATATGTCGACGCGGTTGTAGACGTTCGACCATTCGGGATGATGATCCATCTTCTCCGCGACGATCGCGACGCTGGTCATGAAGCCGAATGCCTGCGCGAAATCGACGAACAGGAACCGCCGCACGATCGCATCGCGGTCGGGTTCATGCCGCCAGTCGGGAAAGCGGGCGAGCAGCGCGGCGCGCGCCGCATCGTCGAGTTTCTGGACCACCTGTTCTTCTCCCGCTGGTCAAGGCCGCGCGCCCGCCATAAGGAAGGGCGCGATGACCGACAAGACCGTCCTTTCCGACCTGCCCGCTGGCTGGACCGGCGGCGCGCCCGACGCCGACGCCTTTCATGCGATGGCGCAGGCGGCGCTGGCGACGCTGCCCGACGTTTTTCTGCAGCACATCCGCGACGTGGTGATCGCGATCGAGGAATTCGCCGACGATGCGACGCTCGCCTCGCTCGACATCGAGCATCCCTATGATCTGACCGGCCTGTACGAAGGCCGCCCGCTCACCGAACGCAGCATCGACCACAGCGGCGGCATGCCCGACCGCGTGACGCTCTATCGTATCCCGATCCTCGTCGAATGGATCGAGGGGGGCGAACGGCTCGACTGGCTGGTGCGCCATGTGCTGATCCACGAGATCGGCCATCATTTCGGCTTTTCAGACGACGATATGCACGCGCTGGAAGACATGGCGTGACAGACGCGCTGCTGCGCCTCGACGGCGTCGCCTGCATCCGCGGCGACCGGCTGCTGTTCGAGGGGCTGTCGCTGACGCTGGCACGCGGCGAGGCGCTGTGGCTGCGCGGTCCGAACGGCGCGGGCAAGTCCAGCCTGATCCGCCTCGCCGCCGGGCTGCTGCGCCCCGCCGCCGGAACCGTGGAGCGCCATGAACGCATCGCGCTGATCGATGAGGCGACGGCGCTCGACGCCGAACTGCCGCTGCGCCGCACGCTCGACGTCTGGGCGCGGATCGACGGCATCGACGGACCGATGGTGGCGCGCGCGATGGAGGCGATGGCGCTCGCCCCGCTCGCCGAAGTGCCGGTGGCGATGCTGTCGACCGGCCAGCGCAAGCGCGCCGCGATGGCGCGCGTGATCATGAGCGCGGCGCCGGTCTGGCTGCTCGACGAACCTGCGAACGGCATGGACGACACGGCGCGGGCGCGGCTCGTCGCGGCCATCGCCGCGCACCGCGCGAACGGCGGCGCGGTGCTGCTGGCGTCGCATTTCGCGCTTGGGATCGAAGGCATGGCGGAACTCGACTTGGGAGCGCTGGCATGATCCCCGATCAACCCCACCCCCGTTCCGTTCGCCCTGAGCTTGTCGAAGGGCCGTTCTTTCCTTTACCCTCGAAAGAAGGAAGAACGGTGCTTCGACAAGCTCAGCACAAGCGGATTTGGGGCGGCAATGCCACGGGAAAGGACCGATGACCGCCCTCCTCACCCTGTTCTGGCGCGACCTGCGCCGCGCGTGGGGCAGCGGCGCGCTGTGGCTGCCGGTGATCTTCTTCCTGCTCGTCGCGACCGCCTTTCCCTTCGCGGTCGGTCCCGATGCGCCGCTGCTCGCGCGCACCGGCGGCGGCATGGTCTGGGTCGCGGCGCTGCTCGCCGCGCTGCTCCCCATCGACCGCCTCGTCCGTCCCGACCGCGAGGCGGGCGTGCTCGACCAGCTTGCGGTGCGCGGCTTCGCCGACGAGATCATCGCTGCGATCAAGATCGCCGCCCACGCCATCGGCTTCGGCCTGCCGCTGCTGATCGCGCTGCTCCCCGCGGCGGCGCTGCTGGCGCAGGACGGCGCGCGCGTCGAGACACTGGCGACCGGCCTCGCCATCGCCATCCCCGCCCTCGCCTCGCTCGCGGTACTGAGCGCGGCGCTCACGGCGGGGCTGAAAGGCGGCAATGCGATCGGCGGCCTGCTGGTGCTGCCGCTGGCGGTGCCGCTGCTGATCTTCGGCGCCGGGATGCTCGACCCCGCCGGGCGCGGCGCCGTGAAACTGCTCGCCGCGTCGAGCTTGCTGCTGACGGTGATCGGCCCGTTTGCGGCAGGGGCGGCGCTGAGGGGGCTCCGGGAATAAGGGGAGGTCCAGAAGCGGGACCGGGCCTATCCTTCATCGTCATCCCGGATCAAATCCGGGATGACGAGAGGAAGATCGACATACGCATTTCCCAAAAGAAAAGGGCCGGAGTTTCCCCCGGCCCTTCCCCAAATCTTGGTGGTGCGGATCAGGCGCCGATTTCGGCGACGTCGATCTTCACGCCCGGACCCATCGACGACGACAGCGCGATCTTACGGACATATTTGCCCTTCGCGCCGGCCGGCTTCGCCTTGACGATCGCATCGACGAAGGCGTCGAAGTTCTGGCGCAGCTTGTCCTCGCCGAACGACAGCTTGCCGAGGCCGGCGTGGATGATCCCCGCCTTTTCGACGCGGAACTCGATCTGACCGCCCTTGGCCGCCTTCACGGCTTCGGCGACGTTCGGGGTGACGGTGCCCAGCTTCGGATTCGGCATCAGGCCCTTCGGACCCAGCGTCTTGCCGAGACGGCCGACGATGCCCATCATGTCCGGCGTCGCGATGACGCGGCCATAGTCGAGGTTACCCGCGAGCATGTCTTCCATCAGGTCCTCTGCCCCGACCTTGTCGGCGCCGGCGGCGAGCGCCTTTTCGGCATTGTCGCCGCGCGCGAAGACCGCGACCTTGACGTCCTTGCCGGTACCGGCGGGCAGCGTGACGACGCCGCGCACCATCTGGTCGGCGTGACGCGGGTCGACGCCCAGGTTCATCGCGATCTCGAGCGTTTCGTCGAACTTCGCCGAGGCGAGCTCGCGCACCGTCTTCAGCGCGTCATCGACGCTGTGCAGCTTCGTCGCGTCGACCTTGCCCTCGAGCGCCTTCTGCTTCTTGGTCAGCTTTGCCATCGGTTCAGCCCTCCGTCACTTCGAGGCCCATCGAGCGGGCGCTGCCTTCGATGATCTTCGTCGCCTGTTCAATGTCGTTGGCGTTCAGATCCTTCATCTTCAGCTCGGCGATCTCGGCGAGCTTCGAGCGGGCGATCTTGCCGGCGACGAGCTTGCCGGGTTCCTTCGAGCCCGACTTGAGGTTCGCGGCCTTCTTGATGAGGTAGGTCGCCGGGGGCGTCTTGGTGACGAAGGTGAAGCTCTTGTCGGCGAAGACGGTGATGATCGTCGGGGTCGGCTGACCCTTTTCGAGCCCGTCGGTCGCGGCGTTGAACGCCTTGCAGAACTCCATGATGTTGACGCCGCGCTGACCCAGCGCCGGCCCGAGCGGCGGCGAGGGGTTCGCGGTCCCCGCCGGAACCTGCAGCTTGATATAGCCGCTGATCTTCTTGGCCATGATGGCCTCCTTTCTTTCTGTCGGCGCGCCGCGGACGGCGAACCTCAAAATAAGCGGTCGAACGGAAGGGCATCACCCCTCCTCCCGCGCGGATTCGCGCCCGTATCTGACACGAAGCGGCGCGCTTAGGCGCAAATGCCGCCGAAAACAAGCCCGATCGTCACCCCTGCGGGCGGTAGCGAACCAGTCCTTCCTGCGCCGCGTGCGCGATCAGCGTGCCGTCCTGACGATAGATCGCCCCGCGGCACAGCCCACGGTCACCGCCCGTCCACGGACTGTCCATCACGAAGACGAACCATTCGTCGACCCGGATGTCGCCGTGGAACCACATCGCGTGGTCGAGGCTGGTCGACACCATCCCCGGCGTCCAGAAGCTCACGCCGTGCGGCAGCATCGCGGTGGACAACAGCCCCATGTCGGAGGCGAAAGCGAGGAAGCCGCGATGGACGAGCGGATCGTCACCGATCGGCGCGGCAACGCGAAACCACTGATAATGCTGCGTCGCCTGCGCCGAGGCAGGCGGACGATAGCTGCGGATCTCGAACGGCCGGCGCCGCGACATGTGGGCGAGGTGGCGTTCCGAGATGTCGGGATCGGCGGCGACGAAATCGGTGAAGTCCCAGCACTGCTCGGGCGGCAGCAGATCGGGCATCGGCACCTGGTGCGCCAGCCCCTCGGCGGGGAACTGGAAGGAGGCGGTCAGGTTGAAGATGACCCTGCCGTCCTGCCGCACGACGACGCGGCGGTTCGAGAAGCTGCGCCCGTCGAAATCGCGGTGGATGCGGAAATGCAGCGGCTTCGTCTCATCGCCGCCGCGCAGGAAATAGGCGTGGAGCGAATGGATCTGCTTGCCCGTTTCGACCGTGCGCGCCGCCGCGACCATCGCCTGCGCGATCACCTGCCCGCCGAAGATGCGGTCGCGCGCGGTGGTGGGCAGTGCCGGAAAGGTGAACTCGTCCTCGACCCCAGGAACGGGATCGAGGTCGAACAGGCGCATGACGGCACCGACGACCGTCTCGGCCGAAACGCCGGCGTTGATCTCGCGCGCGCGGGCGATGCGCGCCTGAAGCTCGGAAGGAGAGAGGGATGTCACGGTCATGCCCCTTTTCGTCATCCCGGCGAAAGCCGGGATCGCTTGCGTTGCCGCAATCGCCAACGGCCCCGGCCTCGGCCGGGACGACGCTTACTTCATCCGTTCGACCTGCTCGAAATCGAGCTCGACCGGGGTCGCGCGGCCAAAGATCGACACGCTGACCTTGACCCGCGCCTTGTCGAAATCGAGCTCCTCGACGACGCCGTTGAAGCTCGCGAACGGGCCTTCGAGCACCTTGACCTGATCGCCGATCTCGTAATCGACGCGCACCTCGGTCTTGGGCCGCGCCGCGGCTTCTTCCTTGCTGTTCAGGATGCGCGCCGCCTCGGCCTCGCTGATCGGCTGCGGCTTGCCCGACGAGCCGAGGAAGCCGGTGACCTTCGGCGTGTTCTTGACGAGGTGATAGACGTCGTCGGTCATCGTCAGCTTGGCGAGCACATAGCCGGGAAAGAATTTGCGCTCGGCCTGCACCTTCTTGCCGCGTTTCACCTCGGTGACGGTCTCGACGGGCACCTCGACCGCCTCGACGAAATCGCCGAGCCCCATGCGCTCGGCTTCCGCGAGCACCGAATCGCGGACCTTGTTCTCAAAGCCCGAATAGGCGTGAATGATGTACCAGCGCGCCATGATGCGTGTCCTGTCCCCGAAATCCGAAAAAGCGCGGCTCAGCGCGCGAGCGACGTCAGCCAGCTAACGATGAACTGAAAAACTGAATCGATGCCCAGAAAGAAGAAGCACAGGATCACCGTCATGATCAGCACCATGATCGTCGTCCGCACCGTCTCGCTGCCGGTCGGCCACACGATCTTGCGGGCTTCGGCGCGCACCTGATTGAGGAATTCGGCCGGGCTGTTCTTGGCCATGTCGATCGTCCTGTCCTTCAAATTCCGTGGTCCGGGTCAGATGGGTTGCCGCCCGCTACGCGTCAAGCGCGCTTTCGGGCACCACTCCGCCCACCCTCCCCGACAGGTCGGCGAAAGGCGGATGGAAAACGGCGCATCTGTCCGAATGGGCGGCCTTTACCCGCGCGCCCCGTCCTTGGCAAGTGTGCCCGTGACCGCCGAAGATTACGGCCGGCCCGTCGGACAAAATACACAATCCCTAATAATATATTAATAAATATTTTTCAGGAACAATATATATCGACTGAACTGCCTTAATATTCTATGGTTTCTCCGTAAACGCATAGGTCCCCAAGCGCTCTTTCGGGTCGCCATGAAGAGGAAAAGCCTATGACCATGTCTCGCGCTCCCACGCCGCGGCCTGCGGATGCGAGTGCCCCCATCGAGGACCGCCGCGGCGGAAATCGTCATTGTACCGTGTTCCGCATCGCGAAGATCGCGCGCGAAGGCGACGCGGGCTTGTGGCGCGTGCGCAATATCTCCGACAGCGGCATGATGCTGGCGACCGGCGTCGCCGTGGAAACTGGCGAGCGGCTGGAAATCGCGCTATCCGAAGAGGTGGTGCTGACCGGCGAGGTCGTCTGGGCGCGCGAGGGGCGCTGCGGCGTCGCCTTCGACGCGCCCGTCAATGCGCTCGACATCCTGCGCCAGCTGGCCGCAGAGCGGCAGTCGGGCGAATATCGCCCGCCGCGCCTGCCCGTCCAGGGCCGCGCGCTCGCGGTGACCGACGATGGCGAGTTTCCGGTCGAGATCGAGAATCTGTCACAGAACGGCGCCGGCATCATCCACGACGGCCGGCTCGAAGCCGGCACCGAACTGACGCTGGCGCTGGGCGAGGACGTCCGCCGGCGCGGCATCGTCCGCTGGTCGCGCAAGAATCGCGCCGGCATCTGGTTCGCCTCGCCGCTCGGCGGCGCCGACCTCGAAAGCATCCGCCGCTTCGAATCCTGAAGCGCCTACCGCCTGGCCGGACCATAGGGGCCAGGCGCCTTCGCTTTCCACGTCACCAACGCCTTCAGACGGGGGACGCCAGCTTCATCAGCAGCAGGCCGCAGACGATCAGCACCGCGGCCGCAATCCGCATCGCGCTCATCGCCTCGCCGAGCACGACAACGCCAACCACGAACGCGCCGACGGCACCGATTCCCGTCCAGATCATATAGGCGGTTCCCAGCGGCAGCGCCTTCATCGACAACGACAGCAGGCCGAAACTGGCCGTCATCGCGACCAGCGTGACGAGCGACGGACCCAATCGGGTGAAACCGTCGGATTGCTTCATCGAAAAAGCCCAGACGATTTCGAGTATGCCGGCAATCGCAAGATAGACCCAGGCCATGGGGCAGCCTCCTTCAACAGGCTGCCGGGCCGTCCCGGACATGAAACCCGCACGGGGCGGGCGAGGACGTGGCCTCTTTGGCGGCCTGGCAGGGGCAGCAGGATTCGAACCCGCGACCCTCGGTTTTGGAGACCGATGCTCTACCAGCTGAGCTATACCCCTAGGCCGGACAGCGCCCTTAGCCGCAACGGGCAGGAGTGCGCAAGGGGATTGCGAGTGCAGGTTGCGCATCCCATTTGAAACGGCTGCCCCTCCCGCAGGTGGGCGGGCAATGAGGCTTACTGATTAGCCGCAGCGAGATGCGCAAAAGCGCAACGCCGCCGGCCCACCCCCGGCCCTTCCTGCCTGCGGGATGGGGAAAATGATAATCGCGTGCAATTGCCCGAGGGCGCGGCCATGCCGATGCATAGCTTGCAAAGCACCCCCGGGCTGATATGCGCGGACCCGCATGACCGCCGCCCACCCCTTCGACGTTCCGCAGCATTATCTCGGCGGCATCGCGCTCCGCCTTCTCGCCATGCTCAGCCTGTCGCTGATGTTCGTGCTGGTGAAGCTGATCGACGCGGCGGGCATCCATATCGTCGAAAGCCTGTTCTGGCGGCAGGCGATCGTCCTGCCGATGCTCGTCGCCTGGGCGATGACGCACGGCGGGCTGTCGCTCTATCGCACCAGCCGGCTGGGCACCCACGCCCGCCGCGCGATGATGGGGCTGACGGGGATGGCGCTCAATTTCGGGGGCATGATCTTCCTGCCGATGGCGGAGGCGACGACGATCAACCTGTCGGTGCCGATCTTCGCGGTGATCTTTGCCGCGATCTTCCTGGGCGAACGCACCGGCTGGCAGCGGGGAAGCGCGGTGATCATCGGCTTCCTCGGCGTCCTCGTCGTGCTCAACCCGACCACCGTCGTGTCGAGCGGCTTTGCCGGCGAGCATGGCATGGGCACGCTGATCGCGCTGGCGGGCGCGATCATGACCGCGCTCATCACGATCCAGGTCCGCGACCTAGCGCGCACCGAAAGCCCGATGGCGATCGTCTTCTGGTTCAGCCTGATCTCGCTGGTGCCGCTGGGGCTCGCCCTGCCCTTCGTGATGACCGCGCACAGCCCCGCCGAATGGGCGCTGCTCGCGGGGCTCGGCGTGCTCGGCGCGGTGGTGCAGATGGCGCTGACCGGCGCGTTGCGGCTCGCCCCCGTCGCGGTGGTGATGCCGATGGATTATTCGAGCCTGCTCTGGTCGATCGCCTGCGGCTGGTATTTCTTCGGTACGCTGCCCGCCGACACGACCTGGGTCGGCGCACCGCTGATCATCGCGAGCGGCCTGTTCATCGCCTGGCGCGAGCATCGCCTCCATATCGAGCGGCAGAAGGATATCACCGCATGACGCGACCGATCCTCTATCACTGCGCCGACGCGCGGTCACTGCGCTGCCTGTGGGCGGCCGAGGAAGCGGGGATGGCCATCGATCTTCGCCTGCTGCCCTTCCCGCCGCGCGCCTTCGCGCCCGACTATCGCGCGGTGAACCCGCTGATGACGGTGCCGGGCTGGGTCGAGGACGGGCGGCTGATGACCTAATCGGCCGCGATCTGCGAGCGCATCGCCGAAGGCACGCCGCTGGAGGTGCGCCGCGAAGAGGGGGATTACTGGGCGTGGCGCAACTGGCTGCACCGCAGCGACGCGACGCTGACCTTTCCGCTTGCGATTATGATCCGCTACACGCGCGTCGAGCCGCCCGAGCGGCGGCTGGCGCAGGCAGTCGCCGACTACAAGGCCTTCTTCGGAGGGCGCGCGCGGAGCATCGAGGCGGCGCTGTCCGACGGCCGCGACTGGCTGGTCGCCGGACGTTTCACCATCGCCGACATCGCGATCGGCTATGCCGCCTTCCTCGCCACCACGCTGGGCGCCGACGACGTGCTGGGCGAAGCGACGACCGCCTGGCTCGCACGCTGCACGGCGCGCGACGGGTTCCGGCGCGCACGCGAACGCCAGAAGGGGTAAGCGCGTCCGTCGCGGGGGGCGATCGGGCGTCATCCTGCGCTTATCCAATTCGTCATTGCGAGCGGAGCGAAGCAATCCAGAGCGGTTTGCGCACACTCTGGATTGCCGCGTCGCTTCGCTCCTCGCGGGTGACGATTTCAACTCATGTTATCATGCTCTAAATCTGAACCGTTTGCCCTGAGCTTGTCGAAGGGCCGTTCTTTCTTTCCATCCATGCAGAGAAGGACGGTGCTTCGACAAGCTCAGCACGAACGGATGAAAGAGCGGTTCAGATTTAACGCCCGCTGCCCTAATGCATATGCTTCAGCTTGTCGGGGTTGCGCATCACATAGATGGCAACGACCTTCCCCGCCTCGACCTCCAGCGCCGTGGTCTGATATTCGCCGTCGGCTTCGCGGGTGACGAAGCCGGGCAATCCGTTGATCGTCCCGACATGGACCAGCGTCGAGGCATGTTTGGCGAACAGCACGGCGAGGCTGCGATGCACCCGCATCACATGCACGAAGCCGAGCACCGGCACCATCGCCGCGGGACGCTTGCCGCCGCCGTCGGACCACAGCCCGACATCCGCCGCAAGCAGCGTGCCCAACGCCTCCATGTCGCCGCCGCGCGACGCGGCGAAGAAGGCGTTGGCGATCGCGAGCCCCTGCTCGCTTTCGAGCCTGTAGCGCGGGCGCGCCTCGCGGACGTGCCTGCGCGCCCGCGCGGCGAGCTGGCGCGTCGCGGCGGCGTCGCGGCCGATCGTCGCCGCGACCTCGTCGAAGCCGACGCCAAAGACGTCGTGCAGCAGGAAGGCCGCGCGTTCGAGGGGGGAGAGCCGTTCGAGCGCGAGCATCAGCGGCAGCGTGACATCGTCGTCGGCCGCTTCCTCGACGAGCGGATCGGGCAGCCACGGTCCGATATAGGTCTCGCGCTGGCGCCGCGCCGACTTAAGCTGGTCGAGGCACAGCCGCGTCACGGTGCGGCGCAGCCACGCCGCCGGCGCCTCGACCGCCGCGCGGTCGGTGCCGAGCCAGCGGAGGAAGGCATCCTGCACCACATCCTCGGCATCGGCGACCGAACCGAGCATGCGATAGGCGACGCGGGTCAGCAGCGGCCGCAGCGGGTCGAAACTTGCTGCCGCATCCGCCGCCGCCACACCGGAGATGCCCGCGTCCGGCATCAGGCGGCCTTTACGGCCTTGCCGCCTTCGTACCACAGGCCGAAACCGACGACGAGGCGGTTCCAGCCGTTGATGACGTTGATCATCAGGGTCAGCTTCACCTGTTCCTCGGGCGTGAAATGCGCCTCCAGCGCCTCCCGCGCGGGTTCGTGCGCATGGTCCTGCGACAGGCGGGTCAGGGCATCGGTCCACGCGAGCGCGGCGCGTTCACGGTCGGTGTAGACCGGCGCCTCCCGCCATGCCGCGAGCAGATAGAGGCGCTGCTCGCTTTCGCCCTTCTCGCGCGCTTCCGCCGTATGCATGTTGATGCAGCTCGCGCAGCCATTGACGATCGACGAGCGGATCTTCACCAGTTCGATCAGGCTCGGCTCGAGGCTGTCCTGCGTCGCAAGCGACAGGCTCATCCATTGCTTCATCAGGGCCGGGGCGGCGGCAAAGGGGTCGGTCACAGAGGTCATCGCATGTCTCCTTGGCTTGAACATACGAACATGACGAGCGACGCGCGGGCATTGTGACATGCCGGCGGAAAATAATCGCATTCGCACCGTCATGGTCCCCCTCCCGGTAAAGCCGCTCCCCGGCGAAAGCCCGGGTCCATGTTCGGTCGCGCTGCGCCACGTGGCCTGGCAAGCTCAAGGTCGTCTTCGAGGCTGCGCGCGCGGCGCTATGCAACGGGCCGCGCTTGACCTAACACATGCCATCGACAGCGAAGGAGGGATTTGGTCATGAAATTTCTCGATGGTTACGCCGAACAGGCCTATGCGCTGCTGCGCATCGTCGCGGGGCTGATGTTCCTCGCGCACGGGGTGCAGAAATTCTTCAATTTTCCGACGGCCTTCCCGATGCCACTCAACCCGATGCTGAGCGCGGCGGGAGCGATCGAACTGGTCGCGGGCGGGCTGATCGTCATCGGCCTGTTCACGCGCCCCGCCGCCTTCGTCGCCAGCGGCATGGCGGCGGTCGGATACTGGATGGTCCACGGCAGCAAGGATATCTTCCCGATCGTCAACGGCGGCGAGACGATCGCGCTCTATTGCTTCCTCTTCCTGTTCGTCGCGACCCGCGGCGCGGGCATCTGGAGCGTCGACGCGGCGCGCGGATAACCGAGCCGGCAAAGATCGGGGGCAGCCCTTGCGGGCCGCCCCCAGTTGCGGGCTTCACATGCGTGAAGGGAGAGATCAAAGCGTCTTCGTGTTGGTCTCGATCAGCTTCTTCGCCTCGGCGATCGCCTTGGCGGTGGTCAGCTTCCTTTCCTGAACCTCGTCGGCGATCTCGAGCAGGCGGCCGCTGACGACGGTGCCGGTATCGGCCTGTTCCTTGATGGCGATGCCGCCTTTCTCACGCGCGACCCGGTCCCATTCGGCGCGCACGGCGGCCCAGTAATCCCTGGTCGCGGCCCAATAATCGTCGGCCGCCTTCACATCGTAATCGTCATATTTGATATAGGTGTTGAGGACATATTCCTGGACGATCGGGACGAGCTTGCCGCCCTTGATCCCCATCTTCGTATTATCCTGCCAGTGGATCCAGCCATCAGGCGACAGTTGGTGGCGGTTGATCGAGTAATAGCGGTCATAGGCGGGATTGCGGACCGCGTCGCGGCGCGCGAGCGGGCGCCACGTCCAGTTGGAGCGCCAGCGGCGGATGCCGGCCTGCGTCTCCAACTGGCCCCAGCCGCCATAGCGCGGGCTGTCGTCGACCTGCCACACCGTCTGCGACCAGCGGCCGGTGCGCATCTTCTCGGGAACATCCTCCCATTGCCAGCGGTTGCGGTCGGCATAGACGAGCACCCGCGCCGGTTCATATTCCCAATCCTGCCGCCAATGCTTGATGACGAAGGTCTTGTCGTTGTCGTCGGTGATGACGAGCATGTGCTGGAGCACGATCCGGCGCCCCGTGTCCTCGATCACCCGGACGACCTCGTTGCCCCCCGACCGCTTCGGTTCCAGCACCTCGTAGGTGGGGTCCCAGCGCGTCGATTCCTGCATGTTGAAGCCGACGTGATAATTGCCCGCCATCGCCAGGATGTCGGCCCGGTCGCGCTCGAAATTCGCGGCGGCTTCCTCGGCCGCGATCGGCGGATGCGCCGAAGCGGCGACGGGCAGCACGGCGGCGAGGATCAGCGCGGCGGCGAACGGGCGAAATCGGGTCATGGTGCAGTCTTCTTCCGGTTTGACGATCAGAAACGATAGCTCAGCGACACGCTCGCGTTGCGGCCGGGCTGGGTATAGGCATCGGCGCTGGCGGGCGCGACGAAGGTCGGCGGCGTCCCCGGCGGCGATCCCGCCGGCGGCGGAACCGCGGTCATCGCCAGGCTGCGCACATCGCTCCACCAGCTGTATTTCCTGTCGAGGATGTTGAAGATGCCGCCGCGCAGCGTCAGCCCGTCGGTGATCCGCACGAAGGCGGTCGCGTCAAGGATGGTGAAATCGTCGGGGCGGAAACATTCGGTGGAACAGACACCCGCGGCGCGCGATGCTTCCTTGCGGGCGCTGTGCGTCATGATGATCTGGCCGCCGAAGCGCCCCTGCCCCGGCTCGCGCCAGCCGACGCCGGCGACGAGCTTGAGCGGATCGACGCTCGACAGCGGCGAGCGGGCGCCAGACGGGTCGATCACGTCGCCCTTGGCATAGGATAGGGCGAGCGTCGTATATAGGCCGGACGACGCCCGCCCCTCGAACCGCGCCTCGGCCCCCTTGACCCTGACGCGATCGAGATTGACGAACTGGAATATGGTCGGGTCGGCCGCGGTGCCGCTGCCCCCCACATCTTCCTGACTGATGAAATCCTTGTAGCGCGCCGAAAAGGCGGTGACGTCGAGGCTGACATGGTCGCTTGAGAAACGCACGCCGCCTTCGAAGCTCTCGCTGCGCTCGGGTCCCAGGTCGGGGTTCGGCGCCGAGGTGTAGCCGAAAGCCAGATTCTCGAAGAACTGGTTCACTTCGCCCGGCTCCGGTGCCTTGAAGCCGGTCGCATAGTTGGCGAACAGCCGCACCTCGTCGGTGATCTTCCACACCGCCCCGAACTTGGGCGACAGGCGCGATCCGTCCTGCCCGGCGCCGGTGAAGCCCGGAAGCAACGGGTCGTTGCGCGGCGACAGGTCGTACCAGTCGAAGCGCAACGCCGGATAGAGTATCAGCCGTCCGTCGGCGATCGAAATCTCGTCGCCGACGAACAGGCCCGCGCGCGTGAAGTCGGTGGTCGGAAAGGCACGGGTCGGAAAGACCTCGCCCATCGGCGGGACGGTCCCGTCGCGCACGCCGCGCTGACGCGTCTTGCTGATGTCGCCGCCGAACACCAGCCGGTGCGTGATCGCACCGGTGGCAAAGTCGGCGCGGGCGTCGGCCGATGCGCCGAACACGCGGTTTTCGAAGGTGTTCAGGCGTTCGCGGTCGACCGCCGGGGTGCGATCCTCGTCGGTGAACTGCCGATCCTCGCCGTCCTGCCAATAGAGGGCGACCCGCGCGAAATCGATCGCACCCTCGCCCTGCCAGCTCCAGTCGAGCGACACGCGCTTGCGCTGCCCCGTGTCGCGCGCCTCGAGCAGCTCGACCGTCGGGCTGAGCCCGGTCAGCCCCTCGGTGAACAGGCGCGTGTCGAGATATTCGCCGGTCAGCCGCAGCTTGTGGCCGTTCGCGGGATCATAGACGATGCGGCCGAGCAGCGCGTCGGAGCGGCCGTCCTGCGGATTGGGTTCGGTGCGCGCCGTGCCGGTGCCGCCGACCGTCCCCTTGTTGTCGAGTTCCTTGTAGTCGCGCCGCGTATAGGCCGCCATCGCCGACCAGTCGCCGCTACGCCCGGCGAGGATCAGCGTTTCGCTGAACTCCTCGTCGGCGCTGCTGTAGGCGGCGCGAGCGAGGCCGCCGACGCTCTTGCCACCATCCAGGAAATCGGCCGGATCGGCGGTGATGAAGCTGACCGCGCCGGCGAGGCCGTCGCTGCCGTAGAGCGCCGACGAGGGGCCGCGCAATATCTCGACCGACTTGACGAGGCCCAGGTCGACATAGTCGCCGCGCCCCGCCGCCTGCGCGCCGAAACTGAAGCCGTCGGGAACGCGGACGCCGTCGACCTGGATCAGGACGCGGTTGCCGCCGATGCCGCGGATGTTGAAGCTGTCGTTGCCCGAGCGCCCCGTAGCGCTGAGCGCCGCGTTGAACCGCGCGGGCTGGCGCTGGACGCTGACGCCGGGTTCGAAGCGGACGAGGTCGCGGATGTCGGTGACGAGTTCGTCGGCCATCTGCTCGTCGGTCTTGACGGTGACGGTGGCCGGAACATCCTCCGCCTTCGTCGCGATGCGCGTTGCAGTGACGACGATATGATTCTTGCGCGCGAGCCAATAGGCGCCGTCATTGTCCTGCGCGACCGCGGGCGCCGCCGTGACGGCGAGCGCGAGACCGAGCGCCGCGCCGGCGGCGAGACGGGCAGCGGATGACGGGCGGTGGCTGATCAATTCTCTTCCCCTGAATGATTGCGATTGATTCGCAATAGCGTTGCCCTAGAGGCGGCCGATCACAGGGTCAAGAATGATATTGAGAATCGTTTGCGTAATATTGTGGGGAGCAGGCGGAAAGACCCGCGGCCGTCTCCGCGGTTCGGGGCGATCTGAAAGGACTTTCCTAAAATATCGCGGCGTGCCAGCCTTCGCATGGCTCTTTCGCTTTTCGGATATGCGCGGCTTTCGTTGAAAGCCATGCGGCAGGCCGCGCCGCCATGCCGAGAAAGGGAGCAAGCTCGCCAAGGCAGCGAGGACGAATTCCGCAATCATTGAAAAGACGAATCGCCTTTGCGTGAAAATCCACGTGCTCCCGCGAAGGAGGGAGCCCAGAGCGGCGAAACGGCTGCGCCGGTGTCAGAATGCCCCCCCGCCTGCGCGGGGACACCCAGCCGCGAGCACCGGAAGACCGTCAGAGCGGAATGCTGATCGGCCCTAAGCCCCCGGTCCCTCATAGGCCTCGACGATCCGCCCGACGATCGGGTGGCGGACGACGTCGGCGGCGGTGAAGCGGCTGACGTTGATCCCCTCGATCCCTTCGAGCCGCGCGACCGCGTCGGCCAGCCCGGACGTCGCGGGTGCGGGCAGGTCGACCTGCTTGGGGTCGCCGCAAATCACCATGCGGCTGTTCATGCCGAAGCGCGTCAGGAACATCTTCATCTGCGGGATGGTGGTGTTCTGCGCCTCGTCGAGGATGATGAAGGCGTCGGCGAGCGTGCGGCCGCGCATGAAGGCGAGCGGCGCGATCTCGATCTCGCCGCTCGCGATCCGGCGCTCGACCTGCTCGGCGGGCAGGCAGTCGTGGAGCGCGTCGTAGAGCGGGCGCAGATAGGGATCGACCTTTTCCTTCATGTCGCCGGGCAGGAAGCCGAGCTTCTCGCCCGCCTCGACCGCGGGGCGCGACAGGATCAGGCGCTGGACGCTGCCGGTGATGAGCTGCGCGACCGCCTGCGCGACCGCGAGATAGGTCTTGCCGGTGCCCGCCGGACCAAGCGCGAAGATCACGTCGTCGCGCGCCAGCGCCTGCATATAGGGGACCTGCGACGGCGCGCGCGGGACGATCGTCTTCTTGCGCGTGCGGATCATCACCGCCGGCGCCTCCGCCGCTTCGTGGCGGATGATGCCGTCGAGCGTCGGCTGCGCGGTCATCGCGATCACCGCGTCGACCAGCCCGACGTCGATCTCCTCGCCACGCTCGATCCGGCCATAGAGTTCAGTGAGCACGTCGCGCGCCCGCGCCGCGGCCTCGGCCTCCCCCTCGATCTGCACCCGGTTGCCGCGCGCCGAGATATAGACGCCGAGCCGGTTCTCGATCGCGACGAGATTGCGGTCGAACTCGCCGAAGAGGATGCCCAACAATTGTGTCCGCTCGAACTCCGCCGTCAATCGGACGCGGTCGCCGGGTTCGGCGGGCGTTGCGGCGGTCAGCGGGCGTTTGGACACGTGGGCAGGACTCCTTGGTTTAATGCGACTTGTGTCCCCGCGAAGGCGGGGACCCGGCGAAGAAACGCGCAAGGCCGCTCTGGGTCCCCGCCTTCGCGGGGACCCATACAGAAAACGGCCACAGCGCCGCCACTAGGCGACGGCTTCCATCAAAGGTTCGGCCCCCA
This sequence comes from Sphingopyxis sp. 550B, assembly GCF_057401805.1. NCBI lineage: Bacteria > Pseudomonadati > Pseudomonadota > Alphaproteobacteria > Sphingomonadales > Sphingopyxidaceae > Sphingopyxis > Sphingopyxis sp. 550B. The sequence continues at coordinate 3,938,247 of NZ_CM171610.1, forward strand.
GGCTGTTGGGACCGGCGGACGTGATCCGCACCTCGACCATGTCGCCGATCGCGAGCCCCGGCGCGGTGACGTGCACCGACTGGAGCCAGGGCGACTTGCCGATGAGCTGGCCGTCATGCTTGCCGCGACGTTCGAGGAGCAGGCGCGTCGCCCGCCCCACCGTCCGCTCGTTGAACGCCTGCTGCTGTTCGTTGAGCAGCGCCTGAAGCCGCTGGAGCCGGTCGTTCATCACCCCCTCTTCGACCTGTCCGTCCATCGTCGCGGCGGGGGTGCCGGGACGGCGCGAATATTTGAAGCTGTAGGCCATCGCATATTGCGTGGAGCGGACGATGGCGAGTGTCGCCTCGAAATCCGCTTCGCTCTCGCCCGGAAAGCCGACGATGAAGTCGCCGGAGATCGCGATGTCGGGCCGCGCGGCGCGGACGCGCTCGATGACCCGCAAATAGGATTCGACGCTATGGCTGCGGTTCATCGCCGCGAGGATGCGATCGCTGCCCGCCTGCACCGGCAGGTGGAGAAAGGGCATCAGCTTGTCGACCTCGCCATGCGCGGCGATCAGCCCGTCGGTCATGTCGTTCGGATGGCTGGTCGTATAGCGGATGCGTTCGAGCCCGTCCTCCTTCGCCAGTTCGCGGATCAGCCCGTCGAGCCCGATCGCGCGCCCCCGCTCGTCCTCGCCGTCCCACGCGTTGACATTCTGGCCAAGCAGCGTGATCTCCCGCACCCCGCCCGCGACCAGCGCGCGCGCTTCGGCGATCAGGTCCGCGAAGGGCCGGCTCGTCTCGGCGCCGCGCGTGTAGGGCACGACGCAATAGGTGCAGAATTTGTCGCAACCCTCCTGCACGGTCAGGAAAGCGGTCGGGCGCTGGCCGCCGGCGCGCTTCGGCAGCGCGCCGAACTTGCTGTCGAGCGGCATGTCGAGGTCGATCGCCTTCTCGCCCCGTTGGGCGCGGGCGATCAGGTCGGGCAGGCGGTGATAGGCTTGCGGACCGACGACGACATCGACGCTCGGCGCGCGGCGCGCGATCTCCGCCCCTTCGGCCTGCGCGACGCAGCCCGCGACCGCGATCGTCGGACGGCTGCCGTCCTCGCGCTTCAGCCGGCCGATGTCCGAATAAACCTTCTCGGCCGCCTTTTCGCGGATGTGGCAGGTGTTGAGGACGACGAGGTCGGCGTCGGCACCCTCGGCGGCGGCGGCATAGCCCCCGGCCTCCAGCATCTCGGCCATGCGTTCGCCGTCATAGACGTTCATCTGGCAACCGAAGGATTTGACGCGAAAGGTCTTGCCGGGACCCGGGACAGGCTTGCGGGCGGGAGAGTCGAATGTCATCGGCGCGCTATAGGCGATGCCGTGCCGTCGCGGAAGGGCGCGCCGTTTCCATGCACGCGACGATCGCGCTGCGCGCCGCCTCGGCCAGCAGCTTGCGGTCGCTCTCCATCTCGTCGGGCAGCGGATCGAGATAGTGGATGGTCAGCGCAACCTGGCGCCGCCGCGCGAGCATCCGCTTGAAATTGTCGAGCCCCGATTCGGGGTCCAGCCACGCGATGTCGGGCGCTTCCTCGCCATAATCGAGGAACACCGGCTGGACCTGAAGCCGCGGCGGCGTCGGGATGACGGCCTGGAGCAGCGAGGGACGGAAGGGCAGCAGGCCATCGCCCGGCCCCGTCGTCCCCTCGGGAAACAGCGTCACCGGCCTTCCCTGCGCCAATGCGCTGCGCAGCGCGTTCGTCTGGTTGTGGATCTCGCGCTTCGCCTCGCGCTGGATATAGACGGTGTGATTCTGGTCGGCGAGCCAGCCGACCAGCGGCGTCGTCTCCACCTCCGCCTTCGACACGAAGGCCGACCGCGCGGCGCCGCCCAGCGCCAATATGTCGAGCCAGCTCACATGGTTCGACACGAACAGCACGTCGCGGCGCAGGCGGGTGCCGGTGGTGCGGATGCGCAGCCCCGCGATCCAGCCCGCGGTGTTCAGGAAGGCCATGACCATCGGCGACGGCCGCCCCACCGCGCGATAGCAAAGATGCGGAACGATCAGGAACAGCAGCACTACCACCATCAGCGCCAGCCGGCAGACCGTGCGCCAGGTGACCGGAGCGCGATCAGTCGCGCTTGCGATCGATGGCGACGCCATAAAGCTCCATCCGGTGATCGACGAGGCGATAGCCGAGCCGCTCGGCGATCACCTTCTGCAACGCCTCCAGCTCGGGATCGACGAACTCGATGACCCGGCCGGTCTCGACATCGATCAGATGGTCGTGATGCGCCTCGGGCGCCGCCTCGTAGCGCGACCGGCCGTCGCCGAAATCGTGGCGGTCGAGAATCCCGGCCTCCTCGAACAGGCGGACGGTGCGATAGACGGTGGCGATCGAGATGCCGCTGTCGATCTTCGACGCGCGCTCGTACAGCGTTTCGACGTCGGGATGATCCTCCGAATCCGAAATCACGCGGGCGATGATCCGGCGCTGCTCGGTGATGCGCAGACCCTTTTCGTGGCACAGGGCCTCAAGATCGATCGTACCGGACATGGGAGCCTTTCCTGCAAGAAGCAGCCGTGCCTGTTCTTATGCCGACTGTATAGGGTCGCCCGGCCGATAGGACAAGGGCGGCGGCCTTGCGGTCGTCGCCCCCTTCCTTTCCGCCGGCGCTAAAATTCAGGCTTTCTTGCGCTTGCGACCGCCGCCGCGCCCCTTGGTGCCGAGGCCGATCTCCTTCGCGAGCGCGCGCCGCTTCTCGGCATAGCTGGGGGCGACCATCGGATAGTCGGCGGGCAGGCCCCACTTGGCGCGATAATCGTCGGGGGTCATGCCGTAATGCGTCATCAGGTGGCGGCGCAGCATCTTCAGCTTCCGGCCGTCCTCCAGGCAGACGATATGGTCGGGCTTCACCGACGCGCGGATCGACACCGCCGGGACCGGCTTTTCCTCGGGCTCCGGTTGGGTGCCGAGCCCCGACAACGCGGCGTGGACATTATTGATCAGCATCGCAAGGTCCGAAATCGCGACGCTGTTGTTGCTGACATGTGCCGCGACGATGTCGGCGGTCAGCGTCACGAGCATTTCATTGGTATCGGCCTGATCCGACATGAGCTTGTTCCTTATCGTATGAACCGGAGGCAGGAATGCCTCATAGTATATCTCTGCGTCCCGATGCCTATAGTGGCATCGGGATCGTTCCGTCGCAAGACGAATCGTATCTATTCTTCGGCTATGTCCGATCGCCGCATGGTAATCGCATCGCGGACCAATCCATCGCCGCCTCTATAATAGGCATTTCGCCTGCCACATTCAGAAAAGCCGGCGCGGGTGTAAAGATGAACAGCGTCATTGTCGGCACGCATTTCGAGGAAATAGTCGGACACGCCCTGATCCGACGCCCATTGCCGCCAGTCGTCGATCAGGCGTGCGCCGATTCCGCGCCCGCGCCGGTCGGGCACGACGGCGAGCAGCAGCAATTCGCTTTCGGGGCCCGCGACGCGCGCGGCATAGAAGCCGCAGGGCACCTCCCCGTCCCAGGCGAGCGCGACGCGCGCCGACGGCAGCGCGAACAGCGTGAGCATCTGCGCGCTGCTCCATGCTTCGCCATAGGCCGGATCGAACGCCGCCTCCATCACACGCATCACCGCGCCGATGTCGGCGATTTTAGCCGGCGCGAGGCGCAGACCCCCCATCATCGCGTCACCATCGGTTTCGCATCGGGGTCGCGGCCATAGATCGGGCTGGGATCGGCGAAAAAGGCGGCGGGGGGTAACGCGGCGGCATGGCGGGCGTCGGGCAGCATCGGCAGCGCCCGGCCCGACCCGCGCCGCGCGACAAAGGCTTCGGCGCGGTTACCGACCGCCAGCGCCGCATCGAACGTGGCCGCCTCGTCGGGCAGCAGCGAGCGCACCGGAGCGCGGGGCGTGAGATCGGCGCCGAAGGGCTGCACGAACCATTGGCCGTGCCCGCCTTCCATCACCACCAGCGCGCCGTCCGCCACCGCGACCGCTTCCGCCGCCCCTGCCGCGACCAGCGCCAATGTCGAAAAGCCCTGCACCGGGATGCGCCAGCCGAGCGCCAGCGCGCGCGCCGCGGCGACGCCGATGCGCACGCCCGCGAAGCTGCCCGGGCCGCAGCCGACCGCGATCGCGTCGGCGCGGCCGCCGTCCGTCAGTTCGGCGATCAGCGGCACCAGCCGTTCGGCATGGCCACGCCGGATGATTTCATGCCGGAAATCGACGACCCGCTCCCCGTCCAGCAGCGCCGCCGAGCAGGCTTCGCTCGCCGAATCGATGACCAGGCGCCGCATCGATGCCGCGCGCGGTCAGGCGATGCGATTGAAGCGGCCGAAATCGGGCCGCGGGCTGCGCTCGAAGATGCTCGCCGGATCGCCATAGCCCAGCGTCGCAATGAAATTGCTCTTCACGTTCGGCGTATCGGCAAAGAAGGCCGCGTCGACCCCCGCATTATCGAAGCCCGACATCGGGCCGGTATCGAGCCCGAGCGCGCGGGCCGCCATGATGAAATAGGCACCCTGCAGGCTTGCGTTGCGGAACGCCGTCGTCTGCGCCAGCGCCGCATTGCCGACGAACCAGCTCCGCGCGTCGGTGTGCGGGAACAGTTCGGGCAGATGCTCGTAGAATTCATGGTCCATCGCGATGATCGCGGTGACCGGCGCCTTCAATATCTTCTCGGCATTGGCCGGCATGGCGAGCGCCGCCAGCTTCTGCTTCGCCGCGTCCGACACGCACCAGACGATCCGCGCCGGCAGGCTGTTCGCGCTCGTCGGGCCATATTTCATCAGGTCCCAGATGGCGCGCAGCTGATCCTCCGACACCGGCCGGTCGAGATAAAAGTTATAGGTGCGCGCGGCACGAAAAAGCTGGTCGAGGGCGCTGTCGGCAAGCGGCTCGCTCATCGGGATACTCCTGTGGCTGGATTCAGATGGCGTGAACCGCCGTCACTTCGGGAACATAATGCTTTAGCAGCGTCTCGATCCCGTTCTTGAGCGTCGCGGTCGAAGACGGACAGCCCGAACAGGCACCCTGCATCTTCAGATAGACATTCCCCTTGTCGAACCCGCGATAGATGATGTCGCCGCCGTCGTTGGCGACCGCGGGGCGGACGCGGGTCTCGATCAACTCCCTGATCTGCGCGACGATGTCGGCATCGGCTGGGTCGTCGGCGAACCCGCCTTCCTCTTCCTCCGCCGGAACCGCGATGCCCGTGGCGCTCGGGGGATGGAACAGGGGCATGTCGGCCAGGAAATGATCGACCATGATGCCCAGCACGTCGGGCTTCACATCGCCCCATGCGGCACCGGGCGCGATCGTCACCGAAATGAAGTCGCGGCCGAAGAAGACACCGGTCACGTCGCCGAGCGCGAACAACGCGGTGGCGAGCGGCGACGCTTCGGCTTCCTCGGGACTGGCGAAGTCGCGGGTTCCCATGTCCATCACCGGCCGGCCGGGCAGGAATTTGAGCGTCGCGGGGTTGGGCGTCGATTCGGTTTCGATCAGCATGGCGTGCATGTGGGACGCCCGCGCGCTTTGTGCAAGGAATGAGATAATTCTATGAAGGCGCATGCGCCGCTTTTCCCATTTCGCCGCCATCGACTGGTCGGGCGCCCGCGGCGCGCGGCACAAGGGGATCGCGCTGGCGGTAGCGAGCGGCGCGGCGGCGCCGCGGCTGGTCCGTCCCGGTCATGTCTGGTCGCGGGGCGAAGTGCTCGCATGGCTCGAATCGCTGCTGGCCGCGGACGCGGACATGCTGATCGGTTTCGATTTCTCGGCCGCCTTCGCCTTCGCCGACCGCGACGCCTATTTTCCCGGCTGGCGCAACAGCCCGGACCGGATTCGCGACCTTTGGGCGCTCGTCGAGCGGCTGGCGGCGGGCGATCCACATCACGAAGCGGGCGGCTTCCTGGCTCACCCAGAGGCGCGGCGTCATTTCCGACACCCGGGGGGCGAGGTCGGCGATCTGTTCGAGCCCGGCGCCGGCCGGCTGCGCATCGTCGAGCATCACCAGCGCGCGACGCGCCAGGCGGCGAGCGTCAGCAACTTCAACCTCGTCGGCGCGGCACAGGTCGGCAAGGCGAGCCTCAGCGGCATGCGCCTGCTCCATCGTCTCGCCGGCCGCCTGCCGCTGTGGCCGGTCGATCCGGTGCCCGCGCACGGTCCGCTGCTCGTCGAAATCTATACCAGCCTCGCCGCGCGCGCGGCGGGCATGGCGCCGGGACGCAGCAAGATTCGCGACGGCACCACACTCGATGCCGCGCTCGCGGCGCTGGGGTCGCCGCCCGCGGGCTTCGTCGGCCCGATCAGCGACCATACGAGCGACGCGCTGCTCACCGCCGCCTGGCTGCGCGCGATCGCGCCGGACGCCGCCCCCTGGTCCCCCACCCCGCTGACCGATGCCGTCGCACGCACCGAAGGCTGGACCTTCGGCATCATTTGAAGCAAAGGGCGAAACGCCGCGTGCCGGCTTAGCTCAGTTGGTAGAGCAACCGCCTTGTAAGCGGTAGGTCGTCGGTTCGAGTCCGACAGCCGGCACCAGCGATACGGCATCCCGCCGGTCGCACCTTCGCCCGCCATCAGTTTAACCGGAGTCGTTCATGCGCCATCATCCTTCGGTCGCCATCGCCGCAGCCCTGTTCGCGGCAACGCTGCCGATGGGATCTACGCTCGCGCAGCAGGCCGCCGAAGCGGGCACCGCGACCGCCACCGTCACCGCGCCGGCCGATTTCTTCAAGCAGTCGCCGGGAAGCGACTATTATCTCGCGAACTACAGCGAATATGAGGCCTATCTGAAGCGCCTCGCCGGCGAGACGGACCGGATGAAGCTGGTCGACATCGGCAAGACCGCCGAAGGTCGTACCCAGTGGATGGCGGTCGTCTCCTCCCCCGCCAACCTCGCGCGGCTCGACGAATATCGGGACATTGCGCGAAGGCTGGCAAAGGCGGAGGGCATCGACGAGGCCGAGGCGCACCGGCTGGCGGCGCGCGGCAAGGCCGTCGTGTGGATCGACGCCGGTCTCCATGCCACCGAGACGGTGACGTCGCAGGGGCAGATTCAGATCATCCACCGCATGCTCAGCCAGTCCGATCCCGAAACGCTGCGCATGCTCGACGACTGCATCATCCTGTTCGCACACGACAATCCCGACGGGATGGAACTGGTCAGCAACTGGTACATGCGCCACGCCGACCCGGCAAAGCGCGAGTATGCGACGCTGCCGCGGCTCTACCAGAAATATGTCGGTCACGATAACAACCGCGACAGCTTCATGGCGGCGATGCCGGAGACCGAGAACGTCAACCGCGTCCTGTTCCGCCAATGGTATCCGCAGATCGTCTACAACCAGCACCAGACCGGCCCCGAGGGGATGGTGGTGTTCGTGCCGCCGTTCCGCGACCCCTTCAACTTCAACTATGATCCGATCGTGATGGCGATGCTGAACGAGGTCGGCTTCGCCATGCATTCGCGCCTGATCGCAGAGGGCAAGGCGGGATCGGGCACGCGCAGCGCGGCGCCCTATTCGACGTGGCACAACGGCATGGAGCGCTCGGTCTCCTATTTCCACAACAGCATCGGCCTGCTGACTGAGATCATCGGCGGCCCGACGCCGACGAAGATACCGCTGGTCCCCGCGACGCAATTGCCGCGCGGCGACGAGATGATGCCGATCGCGCCGCGCGCCTGGCATCTGCAGGATTCGCTCGACTATCAATGGACGCTCAACCGGGCGGTCATCGACTATGCGTCGCGCAATCGCGAGCGGCTGCTCTTCAACATCTGGCGGATGGGGGCGAACAGCATCGAGAAGGGCAGCAGGGACAGCTGGACGATGACGCCGACCAAGGTCCAGCGCCTCGCCGACGCCGCACCACTGGACCAGAAGGACGCGCGCCCGGGCAGCGCGAAGAAGGTCGACCCGGCGCTCTATACCGCCCTGACGCAGCGGCCCGAGGAGCGCGATCCGCGCGCCTATGTGATCCCGGCGGGACAGGCCGACATGCCAACCGCGGTCGCCTTCCTCAATGCGCTGATCAAGAACGGCGTCGATGTCGAGCAGGCCGCCGCGCCGTTCACGGCGGGGGGCAACACCTATCCGGCGGGCTCCTATATCGTGCGCACCGCGCAGGCCTATCGCCCGCATATCCTCGACATGTTCGAGCCGCAGGACCATCCGCACGACGCCGAATATCCCGGCGGTCCGCCGAAGGCGCCCTACGACATCACCGGCTATACGCTCGCCTATCAGATGGGGATCGGGTTCGACCGCATCCTCGACGGCATCGAGGGGACGTTCGCGCGCGTGCCCGATCTGTTGTCCCCGCCCCCCGGCCGCATCGAGGGACAGGGCAAGGCCGGCTGGATCGTCGGCCACGAAACGAACAACAGTTTCATCCTGACCAACCGTCTGCTCAAGGCGGGGGCAAAGCCGGCGTGGATCGACGCGCCGGTCACCGCGAACGGTCACGCGCTGCGGCCCGGCGCGATCTGGATCCCGGCCTCGCCCGGGGCAACGCCGGTCATCGAGCGGGCCGTCCGCGAGTTGGGGCTGGTCGCGATCGCCAGCGACCGGGCGCCCGAGGCGGGACTCCTGCCGCTGAAGCCGGTGCGCATCGGCCTCGTCGACCGGTATGGCGGGCTGATGTCGGCGGGCTGGACCCGCTGGCTGCTCGAACAGTTCGAGTTCGATTTCCAGCCCGTCTATCCCAGGCGACTCGAGGCCGGAAACCTCGCGCGCGATTTCGACGTGATCCTGTTCACCGATGGCGCGCTGCCGCCGAAGGGGGCGTGGGGAACCGACCGGGCGGGCAAACAGCCGTCCGAACAGGACACGCCGCCCGAATATCGCGCCACGCTGGGAACACTCTCGGACGAGCGGATCGCGCCCGCCATCGACGGCTTTATCCGCGGCGGCGGAACCGTCGTCGCGATCGGCAACGCGGGACGGTTCACCGACCTTCTGTCGGTGCCGCTCGCCCCGGCGCTGGTGCGGCAGGTCGGCGGTGAGCGCAAGGCGCTCGACACCAAGAGCTTCTATATTCCCGGGTCGATCCTGCGCGCGCGCGTCGATAACCGGCAACCGCTGGGATACGGCCTGCCCGAGGCGGTCGACATCTTCTTCAACCGCTCGCAAACCTTCACCCCGGCGCCCGGCGCCACGGATTACGGCAAGGTCGCCTGGTTCGAGGATCGCAACCCGCTGCGCAGCGGCTGGGCCATCGGCGAGGAAAGGCTGGCCGGCACGATCGCGGTGGCTGACATCAGCCTTGGCCGCGGAAAGCTGTTCCTGATGGGGCCGGAGGTCGCCCAGCGCGCGCAATCGCACGGCACCTTCAAATTCCTGTTCAACGGCCTGCTCTACGGTCCCGCCGCGGCAGAGGCGAAGCGGTAATCCGCTTCGTCCCGCGCGTCAGCAGGTCAGCGCGGCTTCGAACAGGCAGCGAAAGCGTTCGGTGCATTCGGCCCGGTCGCCGTCGTCGAGCGACAGCGCATCGACGCGCATGATGCTTCGCAGCACGCCGATCCCGATCAGGATCGACAGCAGCATGTTGGCGCGCAGTTCGCCGTCCTTGCCGATCAGCTCCGCCAGCGGGCCGAGCACGTCGAGATGGACGAGGTCGCGGATGATCTCCCCCGCCTTGGGCGAGGAAGCGGAGCGCAGCATGATGATGAACATTTCCATCCGATGCTGCCGATCCTCGTCGGCATCCTCGGCAACGAGCTGGGCGAGGAAGGCTGGCAGGTCGGCGGCGCTCTTCGGTTCACGGAACAGGTCGGCTTCCTTGTCGGCGAAGACGACTTCGCGGAACAGGCCCTCCTTGCTGCCGAAATAGCGGCCGATCAGCGCGACATCGACCCCGGCGTCGCTGGCAATGTCGCGCAGCCCGACGCCGTCATAGCTTTCGCGCACGAAGCGCTGGTGCGCCGCGGCCAATATCGTCGCGCGCGTCGCGACGGGGTTGCGTTTCCTTATGGGTGTGGTCCTCACCATGGCGCCGCCCCTAAAGCATTCCGCGAATAAATCAACAGGTGTTGACTTGCCTCGCAAGGGCGATTAGTCGGCGTCCCCGGCGTCGCGCGGCCCCTTCCCCCTCCCTCGCCGCGCGATGCCGCATCGTCCTGACAGAAAAAAGATACAAGCCATGACCCTGCGCTTTCCTCTCGCGCTTTCGCTGATGCTTTCGCTGCTGCTGTCCGCCTGTTCGGGCGGCGACGACGCGCAGGGCGGTCCGCCCGCGCTGCCGGTGACGGCGGCCACGCCGCTGGTGCGCGAGGTTACCGAATGGGACGATTATGTCGGGCGTTTCGAGGCGGTCGACAGCGTCGAGGTGCGCCCGCGCGCCTCGGGCTACCTCCAGCGCTCGCATTTCACCGACGGCCAGTATGTCCGCGCCGGCCAGCTTCTCTTCACCATCGACGCGCGACCGTCGCAGGCCGTGCTCGACCAGGCGCGCGCGCAGCTTGCGCGGGCACAGGCGACGCTCGCCAACGCACGGACCGAACTGGCGCGCTCGCAGACGCTCGCCGCCTCGCAGGCCGCCAGCACCGAGGAGGTCGAACAGCGCCGCGCCGCCGTGCGCGCCGGAGAGGCCGACGTCGCCGCCGCGCAGGCCGCGATCCGCGCCGCCGCGCTCAACGTCGGCTTCACCCGTGTCACCGCCCCGATCTCGGGCCGCGTGTCGCAGCGTCTGGTCGACCCCGGCAATGCCGTCACCGCCGACCAGACGATCCTGACGACGATCGTGTCGACCAGCCCGATGCATTTCAGCTTCCAGGGGTCGGAGGCGAGCCTGCTCGAATATGAGCGCCGCGGCGACACGCTGCAGAACGCACCGGTGCGCATCCGCCTGCAGGGCGAGGAAAGCTACACCCGTACCGGGCGCATAGACTTCGTCGACAATGCGCTGAGCACCGGGTCGGGCACGATCACCGTGCGCGCGGTGGTCGCCAACAGCGACGGCAAGCTGCGTCCCGGCCTGTTCGGCCAGCTCCAGCTCGCCGCTTCGGCGCCCCGCTCCACGATCCTCGTTCCCGACACCGCGATCGTAACCGACGCCGCGCGCCGTCTCGTCTATGTCATCGACCCCAAGGATGTCGTGCAGGCACGTCCGGTGACGCTCGGCCCGGTGATCGACGGGCTGCGCGTCATCCGCTCGGGCCTGACCGCGCAGGATCGCGTCGTCGTCGGCGGCATCCAGCGCGCGATGCCCGGCAAGCCCGCCAAGGTCGAGGCAGGCCGCATCGTCCCCGATGGCAAGGTCGTCACCGCCAAGGGCCAGCCCGCGGCCCCGGCAAAGGGCGCGGCGGCGAAGAAGGGCGCCGGCCAGTGAAATTCAGCCGTTTCTTCGTCGACCGCCCGATCTTCGCGGCGGTCATCGCGATCTTCATCACGCTGATCGGCGCCTTCGCCTATCCGCAGCTTCCGCTCGCCCAATATCCGGAGATCGCGCCGCCGACGATCGGCATCACCGCCTCCTATCCCGGCGCCTCGTCCGAAACGATCGCCGAGACGGTCGCCTCGACGCTGGAGCAGGAGATCAACGGCGTCGAGAACATGCTCTATCTGCAGAGCAGCTCGACGCAGGGGATGGCGCAGATCACCGTCACCTTCCAGCCGGGCACCGACCTCGATGCCGCGCAGGTGCTTGTCCAGAACCGCGTCGCGCTCGCCGAGCCGCGCCTGCCCGAACAGGTGCGCCAGATCGGCGTGCAGGTGAACAAGCAGGAAACCGGCTTCCTGATGATCGTCGCGCTGACCTCAACCGATCCGGCGATCGACACCGATTATGTCGGCAACTACGCCAATTCGACGCTGCGCGACCGGCTGTTGCGGCTGAAGGGCGTCGGCGGCGTCCAGATCTTCGGCGGCGGCTTCTATTCGATGCGTGTGTGGATCGATCCCGACAAGGCCGCCGCGCGGAACCTGACCGCGACCGAGATCGTCGCTGCGCTGCAAAGCCAGAATGTCCAGGTCGCAGGCGGGTCGGTCGGCGCCCCGCCCTATGGTCAGGGCAATCCCGCCTTCGAGCTGCCGGTCGAGGTTCCCGGCCGCCTCGTCACCCCCGAACAATTCGCCGATGTCGTGATCAAGACCGACACGCAGAACGGCGCGATCACCCGGCTGAAGGACGTCGCGCGGGTCGAACTGGGCAGCCAGGACTACAGCGTGCGCGGTGTGTTCAACGGCCGGCCCGGCGTCGGCATGGCAGTGATCCAGCAGCCCGGCGCCAACGCGCTCGACGCCGCGAATCTCGTGCTGCAGGAAGTCGAGGCGGCGTCGAAGGATTTCCCGCCGGGGCTCGAATATCAGATTCCGTTCAACCCGACCGAATATGTCCAGGCGTCGGTGACCGCGGTGCAGGAAACGCTGGTCGAGGCGCTGCTGCTCGTCGTGCTGGTGGTGATGGTCTTCCTCCAGACGTGGCGTGCCGCGATCATTCCGATCGTCGCCATCCCCGTGTCGCTCGTCGGCACCTTCGCGGTGCAACTCGCGCTCGGCTTCTCAATCAACTCGCTGTCGCTCTTCGCACTCGTGCTCGCGGTCGGCATCGTCGTCGACGACGCGATCGTCGTGGTCGAGGCGGTCGAGAAGCATGTCCGGCAGGGCCTCAGCCCGCGCGAGGCCGCGCACCGGACGATGGACGAGGTGTCGGGCGCGCTGATCGCGATCGCACTGGTGCTCGTCGCGGTGTTCGTGCCGACCGCCTTCGTCCCCGGCATCCCCGGCATCTTCTATCAGCAGTTCGCGGTGACGATCGCCGCCGCGACGGTCTTCTCGCTGCTCACCTCGCTGACGCTGTCGCCGGCGATGGCGGCGCTGCTGCTGCGCCCGCACGAAGAGGGTCGGCATGCAGAACCGAAGAACCCGGTGATGCGCTTCGGCCGCCGCGCGGCGGACCGCTTCAACGAAGGGTTCGACAAGCTGTCGGAACGCTACGGCCAGACGACGGCGAAGCTGGTGCGCAAGACCGGCGTGATGCTGGTCATCTATGCGGTGCTCCTCGCCTTCACCGGCTGGCGCCTGACCGACACGCCGACGGGCTTCATCCCCGACCAGGATCAGGGCGTGCTGATCGGCGTCGTCCAGCTTCCTCCCGGCGCGTCGCTCGACCGCACCAGCGAGGTGCTGACCCGCGCCCAGCAGACAGTGGCGGCGATGGACGGTATCGAAAGCGTCTCGACCTTTGCCGGGCTCGACGGCGCGAGTTTCTCGACCGCATCGAACGCGGGCACGATGTTCATCCGCCTCGCCGACTGGAGCGATCGCGGCAAGGCGCTCAGCGCGACCGCGCTGTCGCAGCAATTGTCGGGCGCGCTCGCCGGCGCGCTGCCCGAAGCCAACGCCTTCGTCATCGCCCCGCCGGCGGTGCAGGGGCTCGGCAACGGTAACGGCTTCACCATGATGATCCAGGCAACCGGCGGCGGCAGCTATCAGGACCTCGAAAAAGCGACGCTGGCGATGATGGGCGGTGCGCAGCAGGTGCCCGACGTCACGCAGGTCTTTTCGTTGTTCAACACCGGCAGCCCGCGCATCTTCGCCGACGTCGATCGCGACAAGGCGCAGATACTCGGCGTCGACCCCAGCCAGGTCTATGCCGCGCTCGGCACCTATCTCGCCTCGACCTATGTCAACGACTTCAACTTCCTCGGCCGCACCTTCCGCGTGACCGCGCAGGCCGAACCGTCCGCGCGCAGCCGGATCGAGGATGTCGGGCGGCTTCAGGTTCGCTCCTCGTCGGGCGAGATGGTCCCGCTTTCGTCGGTCGCGAGCTTCCGCGACGACAGCGGCCCGACGCGCGTCGTGCGCTACAACCTCTTCCCCGCGGTCGAATTGCAGGGACAGGCGGCACCGGGCGTGTCGTCAGGCGCGGCGCTCGCCGCGATGGAGGGGCTCGCCGCGCAGACCCTGCCCGCCGGATTCGCCTATGAATGGACGGGCCTCGCCTATCAGGAGAAGGCGGCGGGAAGCAGCGCGGTGCTGATCTTCCTGCTCGCGGTGGTGTTCGTCTTCCTCGTGCTCGCGGCGCAATATGAATCGCTGCCGCTGCCGCTCGCGGTGATCCTGATCGTGCCGATGTGCATATTGGCGGCGATGATCGGGGTGAACCTGCGCGGGATGGACAATAACATCCTGACGCAGGTCGGCCTCGTCGTCCTGATCGCGCTGGCGGCGAAGAATGCGATCCTGATCGTCGAATTCGCCAAGCAGGGCGAGGAGGAAGAGGGGATGAGCACGCTGGAGGCGGCGGTGCATGCCGCACGGTCGCGCCTGCGGCCGATCCTGATGACCAGCTTCGCCTTCATCTTCGGCGTGCTCCCGCTCGCTGTCGCCAGCGGCCCGGGACAGGAAATGCGCCAGGCGCTCGGCACCGCCGTCACCTTCGGCATGCTCGGCGTCACCGTGTTCGGCCTGATCTTCACCCCCGTCTTCTATGTCGTCTGCCGCCACCTCGGCGACCGGGTGAAGGCGCGAGTCAGGCGGCGGCGCGGCAGCGCAGGCGACGAACAGCCGGTGGAGGCGCAGTGATGACCCGTTCGATCCTTCTCTCCGCAACCGCCGCGCTCGCGCTGTCGGGCTGCATGGTCGGTCCCGGCTATGTGTCGCCGACTCCGACCGCGCCCTCGCAGGTGCCATTCCTCGAAGCTGGCGCGTCGCCCGCTTTCACCGGCGACCAGCCGCCGGGCGAATGGTGGAGCCTGTTCGGCGATCCGACGCTCGACACGCTGGTCGGGCAGGCGCTGGCCGCGAACACCGACCTGCGCGTCGCCGCCGCCAATCTGGCGCAGGCGCGCGCGGTGCTCAAGGAAGCGCAGGCGGGCCGCCTGCCGACGACCAGCATCGGCGCCGGCGGCACCTATGCGCGCCAGTCGGGCGCGACCACCGGCGTCGGCCCGGTCGAGGGCGAAAGCTATGATGTCGGTCTCGACGTCGGCTATCAGGTCGACCTGTTCGGCCGCGTCGAAAGCGCGATCCGCGCGAGCCGCGCCGACGCCGACGCAGTGCAGGCCGCCTTCGACCTCACCCGCATCACCGTCGCGGCGGAAACCACGCGCGCCTATGCCGATGTCTGCGCGTTCAACCGCCAGCTCGCTGTCGCCAATGACACGCTGCGCATCCAGGAACAGACATTCGACCTGACGCGCCGCCTGTTCGAGGGTGGTCGCGCGACGCGGCTCGACACCGGCCAGGCCGGCGCGCTGCTCGAACAGACGCGCGCGACGCTGCCGACGCTGGAAGCACAGCGCGCCGCGGCGCTCTATCGCCTTGCGGTGCTGACCGGCAAGCCGCCGGCAGAGGCCCCGCAGGCGGCGCTGCAATGCCAGGCGCCGCCCGAGCTCGACCGGCCGATCCCGGTCGGCGACGGCGCCTCGCTGCTCGCGCGCCGCCCCGACATCCGCCGCGCAGAGCGTCAGCTCGCGGCGGCGGCGGCCCGCGTCAACGTCGCGACGGCCGACCTCTACCCCAGCATCAGTATTGGCGGCGCGATCGGATCGACCGCGGGGTCGGTGTCGGGGCTCGGCCGCTCGGACAATTTCCGCTTCTCGATCGGCCCGCTGATCTCGTGGAGCTTTCCGAACATCGCGGTCGCACGGTCGCGGCTGAAACAGGCGGAGGCGGGCGCCGACGCGGCGCTCGCGACCTTCGACGGGACGTGGCTGGCGGCGTTGCAGGAGACCGAAAGCGCGCTCGCCAACTATGCCGGCGAACTCGACCGGCTGGCGGCGCTGCGCCGCGCCGCGGACGAGGCGGGCGAAGCGGCGCGTATCGCGCGGCTGCGCTATCAGGCGGGGCGCGAGGCTTTTCAGGTCGTGCTCGACGCCGAACGCTCGCTCGCGCAGATCCGGGCGAGCATCGCGCAGGCGGAGCAGCAGCGCTCGACCAGCCTCGTCGCGCTGTTCCTCGCCCTCGGCGGCGGCTGGCAGGCGCCGGCGGGTTGATCGGCTACATGATCGGGCGGATGACCGCGCACGCCGGGCATGTCATCATGCTCTTGCGGGAAGCCCGGGCTTGACCACCCTGATCGCCCTCGTCGCCGCGCTCGCCTTCGTTCCGCTCGCGGCGGGGCTTTGGCTGTTGCCGCAGGCACCGGGCCGCGAGCCCATGCAGTGGCGCGGCTTCGGCGCATCGGCGCTGCTTTGCGCGCTCGCCTTCAACCTGACCTTCTTCGTGCAGGAGGTCGGGCTCGTGCTCCCCAAGGCGCTGGTGCCGGGGCTGCATCCGGTGCTCTACCACAATGATCACGACTGGCGCGGCGATGTGCCCATCGCCGAATTGCTGCAGGCCACGGGCGCGGTCGCGACGCTGGCGAGCGGGCTTTTCTTCCTCTGGCTGGCGCGGCGGATCGGGCCGGACCGACCCGGCTGGCGCCTGTTCGCCTTCTGGATGGCGTTCGAGGGGCTGTTCCAGTCGCTGAGCCAATGGGCGGTCGGCAGCCTGATCCCGGGTAACGACGTCGGCCGCGCGCTGGCCTGGCTGGGCGCCGGGACCGGCGTTCGCGCCGCACTGCTCGCCGGGACGGCGTTCGCGCTGTTCGCCGCCGGGCGTGCATTGGCGCCGCTGTGGCCGCTGCGCCGCGGGGCCGCGAGCCGCGCGACGGTGCTGCCAGTCGCCGCCGCGCTGGCCGTCGCGGTGCTGCTGTGCATTCCGTTCCGCGCCCCGCGCGAACCGGTCGAGGTCGTGCTGATCCCGATCGTCGTGCATCTGATCGGGCTCGGCTGGCTAGCGCTCGGCTTCGCCATGCGGCGCGCCGGAGCGGAAGGTCATGCTCTCGCGCACCCCGGCCCGCCGCTGGCGGCGCTGATCCTGCTGCTCGCCTTCTTCCAGATCGTACTGCGACCCGGCATCGCCTTCTGACGCCTCAGCGCGCCTCCTGCGCCGCGACCGTCAGGTCGCCGCGCGCATGGCGGAACACGTCGAGGCTGCCCCAGATGGCAAGCGCGGCCATGATCCCGGCGACGATCAGGTCGGGCCATCCCTGCCCCGTCCCGAACACGCCCAGCGCCGCAGCGAGGACCGCGAGATTGCCGAGCGCGTCGTTGCGCGAGCAGATCCATACCGACCGCATGTTCGCATCGCCGGTGCGATAGCGATAGAGGAGCAGCGCGACGATGACGTTGGCGGCCAGCGCGGCGGTGCCGATGATCCCCATCGTTTCGGCATGCGGGCTGCTGCCGCTCAGAAATCCCCACAGCGTCGATGCGAGCACCCAGAGGCCGAAGGCGAGCATCGTCGCCGCTTTGAGCAGCGCGGCACGCGCCCGCCACGTCAGCGCCATGCCCGCGACGCCCAGGCTGATCGCATAATTGGCGCTGTCGCCCAGGAAATCGAGCGCGTCGGCCTGAAGCGCCCGCGAATCGGCGGCAACCCCGGCGACGATCTCGACCCCGAACATCGCGGCGTTTATGACCAGCGCGATCCACAGGATGCGCCGCCAACGGGGATCGTTGAGCGCGCTGGTGCCGCTTTTGCCCGCGCAACATGAATCGGCCATCACCGAACCTCCTTGGGTTTTCGAGTCGGCGCCCTATATGCAGCCTGTAGCAACTACGGGGTCAAGCGATGAAAATCGGCGAGCTTGCGCGGGCCACCGGCACGCATATCGAGACGATCCGCTATTATGAGCGGATCGGCCTGCTTCCGGCGCCGGACCGCACCGCCGCCAATTACCGCAGCTATGGCGACGCGCACCGCGCGCGGTTGAGCTTCGTGCGCCATTCGCGCGAACTCGGGTTCACGATCGACGAGGTCCGGTCGCTGCTCGACCTTTCCGATCATCCGGCGCGCGACTGCGGCGAGGCCGACCGCATCGCGAGCACGCATCTGGAGCAGGTGGAGAGCAAGATCGCGCAGCTCGCCGCACTGCGCGACGAACTGGAGCGGATCGTCGGGCGCTGTCGCGGCGGGCTGGCGGGCGATTGTCGGGTGATCGAGGCGCTCGGCGATCACCGCCTGTGCGCGGCGGACCATCCGTGACCGCGCCGCTGTCCACCCTCGCCTTCTACATCCTCGCCGCCTTTGCCGAGATCGGGGGCTGCTTCGCCTTCTGGGCGGTGCTGCGCCTCGGCCGATCGCCGCTGTGGCTGGCACCCGGCGCGGTGTCGCTCGCGCTGTTCGCCTGGGCGCTGACGCGCGTCGACGCCGATGCTGCGGGCCGCGCCTTCGCGGCCTATGGCGGCATCTACATCCTCGCCTCGCTGGTCTGGCTGAAAATGGTGGAGGGGGTGACGCCCGACCGTTGGGACCTGATCGGCGGCGCGATCTGCCTCGGCGGCGCGGCGCTGATCCTGTGGGGCCCGGGGCGCGGATAGGGCGCCCTCGGATCGGAAAATCATCCCTCTGCCGACAAAGGCTCGTTCCCCGGCGCAAGCCGGGGTCCAGATGGCATGGCACTGCCCCGCGTGGACCCCGGCTTGCGCCGGGGAACAGGTTAATCATGATGCGGAGAGCGCAATCGGCATGGACGTGTGGGGAAAGGTGGGACGATTCTGTTGCCCGGCTCGTCCCCAGCCGCTGGTATCCGATTCTGTTGCCCGGTTCGGTCCGAACCGCGTTCTATTTGTCTAACCTTAGGCCGTGAGGCTTATCGGTTAGGCAGCAAGAGCGAGTGCTTCGTTATCGTTAGCACTTATTGGTTTTGAGCCTTTAACGGGTTACTCAGCCCGGAAGAAAACATCGTCTTTGAACACACGTCGATCCTGGTTCGGCCCCGTCAGAAGCCCGCGCACCCCTTCAAAAGCGCGCGGGTTTGTGGTGGAGCCGCCGGGTACTGCCCCCGGGTCCGCTGTGTCTATTCCACGACACCATTTATCCTCATAGCCGGCCGAAACCGGCATTGCCGATATAGGGAGCCGCGGGGCGGTTTGCAACGTGGGCGGCCGACCGCCGCCGCGCCGCTATTTCCGCCGCAATTCGTCGCGTATTTCGGTGAGCAGGTCGACCTCGGTCGGCGCGGCGGCTTCGGGTCCCTTGCGCAGCAGCCGGTTCACCGCGCGCACCATCAGGAAGATGATGAAGGCGAGGATCAGGAAATTGATCACCGCGGTGATGAAGGCGCCATAGCCGACCATCGCCACCCCGGCTTTCTTGAGCGCCGCATAGTCGGTCGCCGCGATCCCGTCGGGCACGCTGCCCAGCAGGATGAACTTGCTGGAGAAATCGACCCCGCCGAATATCCAGCCGACGAAGGGCATGATCAGGTCCTCGGTCAGCGACCCGGTGATCGTCGCAAAGGCGCCGCCGATGATGACGCCGACCGCCAGATCGATGACGCTGCCGCGTGCGATGAATTCCTTGAACTCGTTCAACATCTTCTCACTCCCGGGAAAATTGGGCGAACCGCCGAGTGGTGCCGCGACGATTGCGCAAAGGCAAGCGTCATCCTATTATGTGTATTGTTGCGGCAAAACGCCGCCGGAGGGAGTTTAGAGACCATGACCATGCGTTCCGCCCGCTGGATGATCGTCCCCGTCGCCGCGCTGTCGCTGTCCGCCTGCGGCATCAACAGCGTTCCCACCAAGGAAGAGGCCGCCAAGGCGAAATGGGCGAATGTCGAGGCCGCCTATCAGCGGCGCGCCGACCTGATCCCCAATCTCGTCGAGACCGCGAAGGGCGCGGCGAAAATCGAACAGACGACGCTGGAAAGCGTCATCCAGGCACGCGCCTCGGCTACCCAGATCAAGCTGACCGCCGACGACCTGGAAGACCCTGCGAAGGTGCAGGCCTTCCAGCAGGCGCAGGGCAATGTCACCGGCTCGCTCAGCCGTCTGCTCGCCACCGTCGAGCAATATCCCGACCTCAAGAGCCAGGGTCGTTTCGCCGACCTGATGACCCAGCTCGAAGGCACGGAGAACCGGATCAACGTGACGATCCAGGACTATAACAACGCGGTGCAGGATTATAACACGACGATCCGCACCTTCCCCGACATCATCGGCGCCAAGATCGTCCACGGCGCGAAGCCGATGACGCCCTATCGCGCGGTGACGCCCAACGCCAACGTCGCGCCCAAGGTCGATTTCGGGCAATAGGGCCATCGCTATGCCATTTCTCCCGTTCGCCCAGAGCACGAACGGACGCGAGGGCGGCTTCGGTTTCGCGGGATTGTGGGCCGCCCTGACGTCGGCCCTCCTCCTCGCTTTGCTTATGGCGGTCCCCGCCGCTGCCCAGACCTTTCCCCAGCTCACCGGGCGCGTCGTCGATCAGGCCGACATCATCCCGCCGGCCGAGGAAGCGGACCTCACCGCCCAACTCGAACAGCTCGAAAAGACGACCGGGCACCAGCTCGTCGTCGCGACGGTCAACGATCTCGAAGGACAGGACGTCGCCGATTACGGCTACAGGCTTGGCCGCGCCTGGGGCATCGGGGGCAAGGAAGAGAATGACGGCGTCGTCTTCCTGATCGCGCCCAACGAGCGGCGGATGAACATATCGGTCGGCTATGGCCTCGAACCGATCCTCACCGACGCCCTGTCGGGGCGGATCATCCGCGATCAGGTGACGCCACGCTTCAAGGATGGCGATTATCCGGGCGGCATCCAGGCCGGGGTGAACGCGATCGCGCAGCAGATCGCGCTCCCGCCCGAGGAAGCCGCGGCGCGCGCCGCCGCCGCTGCGAAGGCAGAGCGCGACCGCGCCGATGACGGCAGCTTCGGCGGCTTCATCTTTATCGGTTTTATCATCCTTTTCTTCTTCGTCCTGCCGATGCTCTCGGCCTTCGGGCGGCGCGGCCGGCGGCATCGCAAGCATCGCCCGTGGGGCGCCGCGCCGATCATCGTCTGGGGCGATCATGACTGGGGCGGCGGTGGCCGTGGCTCATCTTGGGGCGGCGGCGGCGGCTGGAGCGGCGGTGGCGGATTCGGCGGTTTTTCGGGCGGTGGCGGCAGTTTCGGCGGCGGCGGCGCCTCGGGCGGCTGGTAGGGAGGCGGAACGCATGAAAGTCAGCCATGTCAGCGCCGCCGATCACGACCTCGTCACCGCCGCGGTCGCCGCCGCCGAAGCGCGGACGAGCGGCGAGATCGTCACCGTCATCGCCGCGCAATCGAATGATTACGACGATGTCGCGCTTGTCTGGGCGAGCGTGATCGCCTTCCTCGCCATGTCGGTGATCGCGCTGTTTCCCGATTTCTATCAGGGCCTCTACGACCGGCTGACCGGCGGCTGGGGACACGGCCTGACCGCCAATCAATGGCTTGGCGTCGTCATTGCAGTCGGCGTGCTCAAGTGGATCGCCATGTGGCTGATTCTGCTGTGGCGGCCGCTGCGCTTGTGGCTGACGCCGCGCGCGATCCTCGCCGGCCGCGTCCGTGCCCGCGCGATCGACCTGTTCAAGGTCGGGGCGGAGGCGAAGACGCTCGGCCGCACCGGCGTCCTCCTCTATCTCAGCCTGCGCGAACATCGCGCCGACATCGTCGCCGACGAAGCGATCGCCTCGAAAGTCCCGGCGGAGGTATGGGGCGACGCGATGGCGGCGCTGATCGAACGCGTGCGCGCCGGCCGGCCCGGCGAAGGCATGGCAGAGGCGGTCGCGTACATGGGCGTCATACTCGCCGAACATTTCCCGCGCGGCAGCGAAAATCCGAACGAATTGCCCGATCGCCTGATCGAGCTTTGACGCGCTCCATCGCCGCGAAAGGAAAGCCATGTCCCGCCCCGCCCCCGACGCTCCCATCGAAACGCGATGGGAGGGCCGCTTCATCACCGTCCGGCAGCAGGGGACGTGGGAATATGTCTCGCGCTCGCGCGGCATCCACGCCGCGGTGATCCTCGCGATCGACGCGGACGAAAGCGGGCATCACGTCCTGCTGGTCGAACAATATCGCGTGCCGCTGGGGCGCCCCTGCCTCGAACTGCCCGCGGGCCTCGTGGGCGACGACAGCGCGGGCGAGGCGTCGGAAACGGCGGCCGAGCGCGAACTGGAGGAAGAAACCGGCTATCGCGCCGCGCACTGGCGCACGGTCGGCGAATTCTTCAGTTCGCCGGGCATGGTCAGCGAGAGCTTCACCCTGCTCGTCGCCACCGGATTGACCAGGGTCGGCCCCGGCGGCGGAGTCGGCGGCGAAGACATCATCGTCCACCGCGTGCCGCTGACCGGCATCGCCGATTTCGTCGCGGCAAAGCGCACCGAGGGATGCGGCATCGACGTGCGCGTCGCGATGCTGCTTGCGGGAGGCTTGCTGGAGGAATGAGGCTCGTTCGGAACGCGGTTAGCGGGTGCGGTCGGCTTAAACCGGACTCATCTTCCCGTTGATGCAGCTTTAACGCCGCTCACCGCCCCCCGAACCGCCAGCGCAGCAGCGGCCGCGCGAGCAACAGGCCCGCTAGGAAGCCGCCGACATGCGCCCAGATGGCGATGGCGCCGAAACCGGCGCCGCCCGCGAAACCGATCAGCAACTGGACGCCGATCCACGCTGCGGCGAGCCATAGCGCCCGCACCCAATGGCTGGGGATCGGCCCGAGCGCCGGCGCCTGCGACCGGCTGAAGATCAGCGCGAACACCGCGATCAGCGCCGAGATCGCGCCGCTCGCGCCGATCATCGGCACCACCGACGTGGGGTTGGAAAGCCATTGCGCGAATGCGCCGGCGCAGGCGCCGACGACCAACAGGACCGCGATGGCCTTCGTCCCCATCGGCGCTTCGAGCGGCCGCCCGATATAGAGCAGCACGACCAGGTTGAAGATCAGGTGCAGCAGGCTCCCGTGCAGGAAGGCAGAGGTCAGCGGCGTCAGCACGAAAGGCACGAACGGCCCCGGCGGCAGGATCAGCTCGCCGCTCCAGCGCGCCGGCACGAAGCCCGCGCGCACGATCGCCTCGGTCTGGAAACCGCTGAGCGTCAGCACGACGAACAGCGCCGCGCAGAGCAGCGCATAGCCCGTGACCAGCGGCGCGTCCTGCGGCTTCATGCGCGTCCGTCCGTCAGATGAATTCGATCTTCGTCACCAGATAATATTTGTCGCCCGACGGCACGGTGACCTCGATCTCGTCGTCGACGCGGCGGCCGATCAGCGCGCGGCCGAGCGGCGAATTATAGCTGATCCGCCCTTCCTTGGCGTCCGCCTCGGCCTGCCCCACGATCTGGTAGCGCACCGGCTTGTCGTCCTCGTCGGCCAGGGTGACCGTCGCGCCAAAGACGATGCGGTCGCCCGAAAGCGTCGTGGGGTCGATGATCTGCGCGCGCGCCAGCTTGTCCTCGAGATCGCCGATCGACGCCTCGACCTGGCCCTGGCGCTCCTTCGCGGCGTGATATTCGGCATTTTCCGACAGGTCGCCATGCGCGCGCGCTTCCTCGATCGCGTCGACGATCTGCGGGCGCTCGGCCTTCAGCGCGGCGAGTTGGGCGCTCAGCTTCTCATAGCCTTCCGCCAGCATCGGCACCTTTTCAACGCTTGCCATTATCCCATTGTCCTTCGTCAAAAATCCTGTTCCGGCGAACCGGGCGTCGGGCGGCTGAGCCGCTGTTTCCGTCAATGTCGGGGGGTGAAGCGGTGCGTCAATAATAGTCCTGAAGCGGCTTTACTTCAAGACTGCGCGCGCGCAGCGCGCCGATGGCGTGGGTCGCGGCATCGCTTCCCGCCGCCGTCGTGTAATAGGCGACGTCCGCCGCGAGCGCCGAGGCGCGGATCGACTGCGAATCCTGCAGGCTCTGCCATCCCTCGGTGGTGTTGAAAATGAGCTGGACGTCGCCGTCCTTGATCCGGTCGACGATATGCGGACGCCCCTCGGCCACCTTGTTGACGCGCTCGATCGCGATGCCCTGCTCGGCCAGATAGTCGGCGGTGCCGCCGGTCGCGATCACCTGCCACCCCCAGTCGGCGAGTTGCTTCACCGCACCGACGACCCGCGGCTTGTCGCTGTCCTTGACCGACACGAACAGACGGCCCTCGGTCGGCAGGCTGTCGCCCGCGCCGAGCTGCGCCTTGGCAAAGGCTAGGTTGAAATCGCTATCGATTCCCATGACTTCGCCGGTGGACTTCATCTCCGGCGACAGGACCGGATCGGTGCCGGGGAAACGCGCGAAGGGGAAGACCGCTTCCTTCACCGCGACATGCGCGATGTCGCGGTTGATCTTCGGCAGGTCGGCCAGCTTCTCGCCCGCCATCACGCGCGCCGCGATCTTGGCGATCGGCGATCCCACCGCCTTGGCGACGAACGGCACGGTGCGGCTGGCGCGCGGGTTGACCTCGATCAGATAGACGCTGGCCCCGGCGGGCGATCCGGGATCGGCCTGCACCGCGAACTGGATGTTCATCAGCCCGCGCACGTTCAGCGCGCGCGCCAGCGCGTCGGCCTGCCGCTCGATCTCGGCGACGATGTCGGCGGACAGGCTGTAGGGCGGGATCGAGCAGGCGCTGTCGCCCGAATGGACGCCCGCTTCCTCGATATGCTGGAGCACGCCCGCGACCACGACATCGGTGCCGTCGCACAGCGCGTCGACGTCGACCTCGATCGCGTCGCGCAGATAGCGGTCGATCAGCACCGGCGAATCGCCCGATACCTGCACCGCGGTCTCGATATAATTTTCGAGCTGTTCCTGGTCGTCGACGATCTCCATCGCCCGCCCGCCGAGAACATAGCTCGGGCGCGTCAACACCGGGTACCCGATACGCGCCGCGACCGCGATGGCCTCCTCGCGGCTGCGCGCGATGCCGTTGGCGGGCTGCTTGAGGCCGAGCTTGTTGACGAGCGCCGCGAAGCGCTCGCGGTCCTCGGCCAGATCGATTGCGTCGGGTGAGGTTCCCAGGATCGGGATGCCCGCTTCCTCCAGCGCCTGCGCGAGCTTGAGCGGAGTCTGTCCCCCGAACTGGACGATCACGCCGATGAGGGTGCCCTTCGACTGCTCGACGTGCAGGATTTCGAGCACGTCCTCGGCGGTCAGCGGCTCGAAATAGAGGCGGTCCGACGTGTCGTAGTCGGTCGACACCGTCTCCGGGTTGCAGTTGACCATGATCGTCTCATAGCCCGCATCTTCCAGCGCGAAGCAGGCGTGGCAGCAGCAATAGTCGAACTCGATCCCCTGCCCGATCCGGTTCGGGCCGCCGCCCAGGATGACGATCTTTTTCCGGTCGCTCGGATTGGCCTCATTCTCGGGCGCGCCGAAGGTCGGCGCTTCGTAGGTCGAATAGAGATAGGGCGTCTGCGCCTCGAACTCCGCGGCGCAGGTGTCGATGGTCTTGAACACCGGGCGCACGCCCAGCCGGTGACGCAGCGCGCGCACCTCGGCCTCGGTGACGCCGCCGGTCATCGCTTTCACCGCCTCGTGGATCAGGCCGCTACCGAGCGCCGCGGCATGGCCCGCTCCGGGCTGGAGATTCGCCGACTGGAGCGCCAGATAGGCGAGCCTCTTGTCCGAAAAGCCCATCGCCTTCAGCCGCCGCAGTCCTTCGGCATCGCGCGGCAGGCCGTCCGCAACCACGGCCTTCTCGGCCGCGACGATCTCAGCGATGCGGTCGAGGAACCACATGTCATAGCCCGCGATGCGGTTGATCTCGGCGAGCGGTAGCCCCTCGCGGATCGCCTGCGCGGCGACGAGCAACCGGTCGGGGGTCGGCTTCGCCAGTTCGATCTTCAACTGCTCCGCGCTCGCACCAACCAGCCGGTCGACGAAGTTGAAGCCCGACAGCCCGGTTTCCAGCCCGCGCAGCGCCTTTTGCAGGCTTTCGTGGATCGTGCGGCCGATCGCCATCACCTCGCCCACCGACTTCATCGCGGTTGACAGCGTCGCCTCGGCGCCCTTGAACTTCTCGAAGGCGAAGCGCGGAATCTTGGTGACGACATAGTCGATGGTCGGTTCGAACGACGCGGGCGTGACGCCGGTGATGTCGTTCATGATCTCGTCGAGCGTATAGCCGACCGCCAGCTTCGCCGCGACCTTGGCGATCGGGAAGCCCGTCGCCTTCGACGCCAGCGCGGAACTGCGCGACACGCGCGGGTTCATCTCGATCACGATCAGGCGGCCGTCCTTCGGGTTGACCGCGAACTGCACGTTCGACCCGCCCGTCTCGACCCCGATCTCGCGCAGCACCGCGATGCTCGCGTTGCGCATGATCTGATATTCCTTGTCGGTCAGCGTCAGCGCGGGCGCGACGGTGATGCTGTCGCCGGTATGCACGCCCATCGGATCGACATTCTCGATCGAGCAGATGATGATGCAATTGTCCTTGCGATCGCGCACCACCTCCATCTCGAACTCCTTCCAGCCGAGGAGCGATTCCTCGATCAGGACCTCGGTGGTGGGGGATGCGATCAGGCCGCCGCGAACGATGCCCTCGAACTCCTCGCGGTTATAGGCGATGCCGCCGCCGGTGCCGCCGAGCGTGAAGGACGGGCGGATGATCGCGGGCAGGCCGGTGCGTTCGAGCACCGCGAACGCCTCTTCCATCGTGTGCGCGATGCCGCTGCGCGCGCTTTCGAGGCCGATCTTGTCCATCGCATCGCGGAACTTCAGCCGGTCCTCGGCCTTGTCGATCGCCTCGGCGTCGGCGCCGATCATCTCGACCCCGAACTTTTCGAGCGTGCCGTCCTGCGCGAGCGCGAGCGCGGTGTTGAGCGCGGTCTGTCCGCCCATCGTCGGCAGCACCGCCCACCCCCCAGGAAACTCGGCGGTCTCCTTTTCGATGATCTTGGCGACGATCTCGGGCGTGATCGGCTCGACATAGGTCGCATCGGCCAGTTCGGGATCGGTCATGATCGTCGCCGGGTTGGAGTTGACGAGGACGATGCGATAGCCCTCCTCCTTCAGCGCCTTGATCGCCTGCGTCCCCGAATAGTCGAACTCGCACGCCTGACCGATGACGATCGGGCCGGCGCCGATGACGAGGATGGATTTTATGTCGGTTCTTTTGGGCATCTTATTGTTTTCCAAATAGCGCGAGTATCGGCGTAAAAACGGAGGCAATGGACAGAATCGAAGATGCTCGATTGATCATCGTCCATATGTCTCGTTTTGGAGGATCGGGCGCCTCGCATAAAATTTTTGCCGATCGAACAAATGCCAATCCTTGGCCAACGTCGCGATCATTGGACGCTGAACTAGACAAAGTCTTTTCGGCCTCAGTGAGCATTTTCAGCAATTTGAGCTTAATCTCTTCGTTCAATTGAAAATTGGCATCGAGCCCTGTCCACCCCGCGCTATCGATTGGCAAATCGGTCAGAACAGCAGCGGCTTTGGTGAAGCCATGATCAATGGCCTTTTCACAGAGTGCATCGCGATTCTCAAATGCGTAGTCGATAGCCCGACGGCCGAGGCAAAACTTTTCGTCCAAGCCGATGATGGTCATGTCGTTGAATTTGATGTCGCCGTGCTCGCTATGATCATAGATCGCAGAGTCCAAGTCTCCATCCGCCTCTATGTCAAATTGGCAGATGACATCTTCTCGTTCCAACCGATATATAGAGGATTGCAAGTCTTCAATTTTGGCCTCTGAGCTTAGCCCAAAATGCTTTCTGTAATAATGAGCAATTCCATGAAGGCTTTCCAAATCTCCTTCATTTAGAATAATCAAGAATGTAATCTGATCTTCAGCAATCACTTCAACCTACCCACAAACTTCTCGAACAGATAGAAGCTGTCCTGCGGCCCCGGGCTCGCCTCGGGGTGATATTGGACGCTGAACGCCTGCTTGCCCGTGATCGCGATGCCGCAGTTCGATCCGTCGAACAGGCTCTTGTGCGTCTCGACCACGCCCGCGGGAAGCGTCGCGGCGTCGACCGCGAAGCCGTGGTTCATGCTGGTGATCTCGACCACGCCGTCTTCCGCGCGCTGCACCGGATGGTTCGCGCCGCGGTGGCCCTGGTGCATCTTCACCGTCCTGGCACCGACCGCGATGCCCAGCATCTGGTGGCCGAGGCAGATGCCGAACAGCGGAATGTCGCGGTCGAGCAGCCCGCGGATCACCGGCACCGCATATTCCCCCGTCGCCGCGGGGTCGCCGGGGCCGTTCGACAGGAACACGCCGTCGGGCTTGTGGCTCAGCACCTCGTCCAGCGTCGCGGTCGCGGGAACCACGGTGACGCGCGCGCCGGCCTTCACCAGGTTGCGGAAGATATTGTCCTTCGCGCCATAATCGATCGCGACGACATGCGGGCGCGCATCGCCCCCGGCGCTCGCATAGCCCTGTCCCAGCGCCCACGCGCCGCCGGTCCAGTCGCCCGTGTCCGCGCGGCTGACGCCCTTCGCCAGATCGAGGCCTTCCAGCCCCGGCCACCCCCGCGCCATGGCGAGCAGCTCGTCGATGTCGAACCGGCCGTCGGGGCTGTGCGCGATCACGCCGTTCGGCGCCCCCGCGTCGCGGATGCGGCGGGTCAGCGCGCGGGTGTCGATCCCCGCCAGCCCGATCACGCCCTGATCGGCCATCCATTCGGGCAGCGTCTGGACGCTGCGGAAATTGCTGGGCGCCGTCGGCAGTTCGCGCGTGATGCAGCCCACCGCGCCATGCACGCCGCGCTCCATATCCTCCGGGTTCGCGCCGACGTTGCCGATGTGCGGGAAGGTGAAGGTAACGATCTGCCCGGCATAGCTCGGGTCGGTCAGTATCTCCTGATACCCCGTCATCGCGGTGTTGAAGCAGACTTCGCCCACCGCCGCCCCGGCGGCGCCATAACCGATGCCCCACAGCAGCGTGCCGTCGGCGAGGACGAGCACGCCAGTGGCGCCGGCAGGCTGTTTTGCGGGCGCGACTTCAGGCGCGGCGGACGGGGTGGCTGGTGCCATCGAGCATGCTCCGGTGGGAAGGCTAAACGGCCGATCACCTATGCGCCAAAAAAGTGATTCACAAGCTATCGGATTATGAATCTTCCCGCTAAGGGTTCTCCTTTCCGAAATGGCAGCGCAAGAGGACACGCAATGATTCGCGAGGACATCAAGGCTGCGCAGGTTGCCGCGATGAAGGCCGGCGACAAGGCGCGTCTGGGCACCATCCGGCTGATGCTGGCCAAGATCAAGGACCGCGACATCGAGCTTCGCACCGGCACCCCGCCGGCCGACGACGACGTGCTGGTCGTCGACGTGTTGCAGAAGATGGTCAAGCAGCGGCGCGAATCGATCGTGATGTACGAACAGGGCGGCCGCCAGGAACTCGCCGACGCCGAAGCGGCCGAGGTCGCGGTGATCGAGGATTTCCTTCCCGCGCAGCTGGGCGAAGACGAAGCCAGGGCCGCGATCGCGGCGATCGTCGCCGAACTCGGCGCGACGAGCGTCAAGGACATGGGCAAGGTCATGGCCGCGGTGAAGGACCGGCACGGCAGCCAGCTCGACATGAGCAAGGCGAGCGGTTGGGTGAAGGCGGCGCTGGGCTGATAGCGGATAAAACCGTCTTCCTTCTTCCGTTCGTGTCGAGCGAAGTCGAGACACCCATCTATTGCGCACGCCTTCGGGGTGTCTCGACTTCGCTCGACACGAACGGGTAGAGAGCGGGAATGGCGTTCTGGTCCTACATCCTGCTTTGTGCCGATGGGCGATACTATACCGGGCATACGGATGAGCTGGAGCGCCGGATCGCGCAGCACCAGTCGGGGGAGATCGAAGGCTTTACGTCGTCACGATTGCCGGTTCGGCTGATGTGGTCGCAGGACTTCCCGACGCGGACAGAGGCCCTGGAAGCTGAGTTGCGGGTCAAGAAATGGTCACGCGCCAAGAAGGAGGCGCTGATCCGCGAGGATTGGGCAGCCATCAGCCATTTCGCCAAGCCGCCCAAAGAGCGCTCCGCCGCCCCCTCTTCCGTTCGTGTCGAGCGAAGTCGAGACACGAACGGCAATGAATCCGAGGGTCTGTCCTGATGGCCCTCACCCCGCAATGGCTCGACGAACTGCGCTCGCGCGTCACGCTGTCCACGCTGATCGGACGGACGGTGAAGATCACGCGCGCGGGGCGCGAGTATAAGGCCTGCTGCCCTTTCCATAACGAAAAGACGCCCAGCTTCACAATCAACGACGAAAAGGGCTTCTATCACTGCTTCGGCTGCGGCGCGCACGGCGACGCTATCCGCTGGATGACCGACCAGCGCGGCCTGTCGTTCATGGACGCGGTCAAGGAACTCGCCGCCGAAGCGGGCATGGAGGTTCCCGCCCCCGACCCGCGCGCCGCGAAGAAGGCCGAGGCGCAGGCCAGCCTGCGCGACGTCGTGCAGGCCGCCGCCGACTGGTTCGCGCAGCAGCTCGCCAGCGGCAACGGCGCCCCGGCGCGCGATTATCTAGCAAAGCGCGGCATTTCGGACGCGACCCGCGACGCCTTCGGCTTCGGCCTCGCCTCCGACAGCCGCAGCGCGCTGAAGGAAGCGCTGAAGAAATTCCCGACCGCGATGCTCGTCGAATCGGGGATGCTGATCTCGGTCGAAGAGAAAGAGCCTTACGACCGTTTCCGCGGCCGCCTGATGATCCCGATCCGCGACGCGCGCGGCCGCGTAATCGCGTTCGGCGGGCGCATCCTGGGCGACGGTGAGCCCAAATATCTGAACTCGCCCGACACGCCGCTGTTCGACAAGGGGCGCACCCTGTTCAACCTCGACAAGGCGAGCCCGGCATCGCGCCGCACCGACCGCGTCATCGTCGTCGAGGGCTATATGGACGTGATCGCGCTCGCAGAGGCGGGGATCGCCGACGCGGTCGCGCCGCTCGGCACCGCGCTCACCGAAAGCCAGCTCGGCCTGCTGTGGCGAATGGTGCCGGTGCCGCTGCTCTGCTTCGACGGCGACGCGGCGGGGCAGAAGGCGGCGATGCGCGCTGCGACGCGCGCACTGCCGCTGCTCCGTCCGGGCTTCAGCCTCGCCTTCGCGACCCTGCCCGCCGGGCAGGACCCCGACGACCTCGTCCGCGCGAAGGGCGCCGAAGGCTTCGCCGGCGTGCTCGACGACGCCCAGCCGCTCGTCGAACGGCTGTGGACGTACGAGGTCGCGGCGGCACCGCTGAACACACCCGAGGAGCGCGCCGCGCTGAAAACGCGGCTGCTGGCCCACGCCGACGCGATCCAGGACCCCGACGTGCGCCACCATTATCGCGAAGCCTTTCGCGAGCGGCTCGACACGCTGTTCGCGCGCGCGCGGGCCGAACGCGGCCCGCGCGTCCCGTGGGCGCCGCAGGGGCAGCGCGGCGGCGGGCGGCGCTTTCAGCCCGACCCGCGGCTGCAGCCGCCCGCCGACGAGACGCGGTCGATCGGACAGGCGGGAATCGCCGCCCCGCTCGCGGCGGCGCTGATCGGCGGATTGCTGCGCTATCCCGAGGTGTTGCGCCGCCACGAGGAGGCGCTGGCGCGACTCCCGGTGCCCGATTCCGCCGACGCCGAACTGCTCGGCCTGATGCTTGACATCGCGATGCGCGAAGAAGGGCTTGATACCGAGGGGTTGCTTGCCATATTGGAGCCGATGAAAGTGTATAATAGGGCGATGGCATTGCTCAGAGCCGACCGAATGCACTTCTCGTTCAATCGACGGCTGGAAGGCGATGAAGGGGTTGCCAAGGCGCGGGAAACCGCGCTGCGCGACCTTGACGAATATATCGGCGTGCTGGTGACGCAGCCCGAAATCCGTGCCCGGCTGGCCGAGGCGACCGCGGATTTCCAGCGGACGATGGACGACGAAGGCCTGGCGCGGCAGCAGAAACTGCGCGCGATGGACGAGGAACTGACCCGCAGGCTGGCCGCGCTGTCCGACAGCAGCCAGCTCTGACCATTTGATGCCCCAAGGCAGGAACAACGCATGGCAACGAAGAATACCGCCGAAACCGACGCTCCGCTGATCGACCTCAACGAGGCCGACGTCAAGAAGCTGATCGCGCGCGGCAAGAAGCGCGGTTACCTGACCTACGACGAGCTCAACGAGGCGCTGCCGCAGGACCAGATGTCGTCCGAGCAGATCGAGGACATCATGTCGGCGATCTCCGACATGGGCATCAACATCGTCGAAAGCGACGAGGACGTGCAGGAGGAAGCCGAGCAGGAGGCCGACGACGACATCGACGTCGCCGCCAATTCGGGTTCGGTGTCCGCGCCCGCGGTCGAGAAGAAGAAGGAAACGGTCGACCGCACCGACGACCCCGTGCGCATGTACCTGCGCGAGATGGGCGCCGTCGAACTGCTGAGCCGCGAGGGCGAGATCGCGATCGCCAAGCGCATCGAGGCGGGCCGCGACACGATGATCCTCGGCCTGTGCGAAAGCCCGCTGACCTTCAACGCGATCATCGAATGGTCGAACGCGCTCAACAACGGCGACATGCAGCTTCGCGAGATCGTCGACCTCGAAGCGATGCTGACCAAGGATCCCGCGCCCGAGAATCTCGAGGACGAGGAAGAGGTCGACGGCGAGATCAGCGAGAAGAACGCCGGCGTCTCGTTCAAGGACGAGGACGAGGTCGAGGAGGAGCCCGAGGCCGACGGCGACGACGAAGAGGGCGGCGCGGCCAAGAAGCGCGAGAATTACGACGACGACGACGAGGACAATACGCTGAGCCTCGCCGCGATGGAAGAATTGCTCAAGCCCGACGCACTCGAAAAGTTCGCGGCGATCACCAAGAGCTTCAAGGCGTTTCAGAAGCTGCAGGAAGCGCGGCTCGACGCACTGTCGGCGGCCGGCGACTTCCCCGCGGCGTCGGAGAAGAAATATCACAAGCTGCGCGAGGAACTGACCGCGCAGGTCGAAAGCGTGCAGTTCCACGGCACCAAGATCGAATATCTGGTCGACCAGCTCTACAGCTACAACCGGCGCCTGACCGCGCTCGGCGGCCAGATGCTGCGCCTGGCCGAACGCCACAAGGTGGCGCGCAAGTCGTTCCTCGACCATTATGTCGGGCGCGAGCTCGAGGAGAATTGGCTCGACGAGGTCGGCAAGCTCGACAAGAAATGGGCCGCCTTTGCCGAGAATGAGGCGGTCGCGGTCGATCGCATCCGCACCGAGATTTCAGAGATCGCGCAGGCGGCGGGGATGAGCCTCGTCGAATTCCGCCGCGTCGTGAACATGGTCCAGAAAGGCGAGCGCGAGGCGCGCATCGCCAAGAAGGAAATGGTCGAGGCGAACCTGCGCCTCGTCATCTCGATCGCCAAGAAATACACCAACCGCGGGTTGCAGTTCCTCGACCTGATCCAGGAAGGCAACATCGGGCTGATGAAGGCGGTCGACAAGTTCGAATATCGCCGCGGCTACAAGTTCAGCACTTATGCGACTTGGTGGATCCGCCAGGCGATCACCCGCAGCATCGCCGACCAGGCACGCACGATCCGCATCCCGGTCCACATGATCGAGACGATCAACAAGCTGGTGCGGTGCAGCCGCCAGTTCCTGCACGAAAGCGGCCGCGAGCCGACGCCGGAGGAAATGGCCGAACGGCTGTCGATGCCGCTCGAAAAGGTCCGCAAGGTGATGAAGATCGCCAAGGAGCCGATCAGCCTCGAAACGCCGATCGGCGACGAGGAGGATTCGCACCTCGGCGATTTCATCGAGGACAAGAACGCCGTGATCCCGGTCGACGCCGCGGTGCAGTCGAACCTCAAGGAAACGGTCACGCGAGTCCTGGCTTCGCTGACCCCGCGTGAGGAGCGGGTTCTGCGCATGCGCTTCGGCATCGGCATGAACACCGACCACACGCTGGAGGAGGTCGGCCAGCAGTTCAGCGTCACCCGCGAACGCATCCGCCAGATCGAGGCGAAGGCGCTACGCAAGCTCAAGCACCCGTCGCGCAGCCGCAAGATGCGCAGTTTCCTCGACCAGTAAGCGCGCGCGTTCCGGCGGCGGGGCCCGGGCTGAACCGCCCAAGCCCTCTCCTCTTCAGGGGGTGACACATCATCTCGTGTCCCCGCGCAGGCGGGGACCCAGAGCGGCCCGACGCCACCTTGGCGCTATCCGCTCTGGGCCCCCGCCTGCGCGGGAGCACTCGGCTGCTCGATCCGGACCCGAATTCGGATGCCCCCCACTCGCGACGTTGCGAGCGGAGCGAAGCAACCCGGGGCGGTTACCGCCCGCTCCGGATCGCCGCTGACCTGTGGGGATTCGGCTTCCGGCACGCTGCCTCATCCCTTCGTCATGCTGAACTCGTTTCAGCATCCATGGCCGGACCTTCCCTTTTGTGCCGCCTTTCAGGCGAGGGCAGACCATGGCCCCCCGGATCGGGTCCGGGGCAGGCTCTGAAACAAGTTCAGGGTGACGAAAGGGAGAAACCGCGCACAACGCCGAATCCCCCCAGACCATAGCCATGGGCTGCACTTTTTCGCTGCCCCGCAAAATACTCCATCAGGGCCTGTTCCCCGGCGAAAGCCGGGGTCCAGGTGGCACAGCGCTACCACGCATGGACCCCGGCTTTCGCCGGGGAACGTTTCCTTGCCGAAAACGGACGATTCCCGAACCCATTTAAGATGGCCATTGGCGGAAAGCGTCCGGCAAACCCGAATCCCCCACGCTGCATAAAGTTTCGCCCTACCGCTATGCTGCACCGCACAAATATTTTGCCGCCACGGTCTTCAAATTTTCATCTTCGCGCCCCAGATAGCGACCCGCCGGACAGGTCGAGCTTCATTCGCCATTCATTCGGCACCCATCAAATGGTGATCCTTCCCATTCGTTGGGAATCGATGCATCGAAAAAGGCACCGGATGGCGCATATCAGCCCGAAAACGCCCGAAAACGGAGAGAAAGCCCGAATTGGCACGCCCGTTGCTTTGGAACGGACATGGGTGGGGAACGGCCCACCGCCAGAACGAAAGACGAACAAGAT
This sequence comes from Sphingopyxis sp. 550B, assembly GCF_057401805.1. Taxonomy (NCBI): domain Bacteria; kingdom Pseudomonadati; phylum Pseudomonadota; class Alphaproteobacteria; order Sphingomonadales; family Sphingopyxidaceae; genus Sphingopyxis; species Sphingopyxis sp. 550B. The sequence goes on from NZ_CM171610.1 coordinate 3,972,926, forward strand.
GGAACAGGAAACCACCAATCTCTTCCGCCGCCGCGATACCTTCTTCGGCATCTGCGAGGCCGTGGGCCAGGACTTCGGCTTCAACCCGCTGTACCTGCGGCTCGCCTTCATCGCGCCGCTCTTCTTCTTCCCGGTGCAGACCTTCGCCGCCTATTTCGCGCTGGGAGGCATCGTGCTCGCCTCGCGCCTGATCTTCCCCGCCAGGACCGCGCCCGCGGCGACAGAGGCGGAAACGGAAACGCGCACGCCGCAGACCGAAGAGATGGCCCTCGCGGCTTGAGGGCTTGCGGGGCGGGGCCGCCCCTCTCTGGCCCCGCCCCGCTTCCCCGATCCCGCGGCGTTCCACTGGCGCCGCGGTCCCTGGGGACCGGCAGTTCCCTTGCCTGCCGGTCCCCTTGATTCTGTCCCGTGCGGGGACAGGCGCGCGGCACTTTGCCGGCGCCTCATAAACGCGACGTTTACGACGATGCTCTAGGACTGGCCTTCGCATATCCAACGGCGCGACCCCGACCATCGCGCCCCAGAGAGGATGAGACGTTGAGCCAGTCGCCCCAGCAAAAGCTGCCGACGCGCGGTATTGCCGAACTGCTCGATTCGCTGGTCGCGAACGAGGGAACGGGCGCGCATCCGCATGTCCGGTCCGGCCGCCTCAGCCAGGGCGGCGACGCGATGCGCAACCTGGCCGATGCGGTCCATTTCCTGTGCCTGCTGCACGGGCGCCATCCCGGGGTGGTCGACAGCGCGGCGCGCAAGGCGGTCGATCCGGCCTCGCGCGCCTGGATGGAGGAGGCCGCGCAGGCCTTTGCCGACGAGCGCGCCTTCCTGTCGCGGATCGCCGCCGCCGCCGGCCCGGTGCCGAGCACGCCGGGGCAGGACCAGTGCGAGGCTGCGGTCGCGGCCCAGTGCAAGGCGCTCGACATGCTCGCCGAATCGGACCGCCACGGCTGCGCGGTCGGTGCCGCGATCGCGCTGGCGCTCGACTGGCGCACGATCCGCGTCCTCCTCGACATCAGCGCGCAGCGGCTCGACCTGTCGCCGCCAGGCTGCGCGCTACCCGACCTGCCGGGCACCGCCCGCCTCGCGGGCGCGATCGCCCAGACCCCGGCGATAGAGCGCGCGCTCACCTTCGGCGCCCAGCAACTGCTCGCGCAGCACAGCGGCCTGTGGGACCTGCTCGCCGCCCGCGCTGCCGCGCGCACGCATTCCTGAAACGGGATATCCGGACTCGTCATTGCGAGCGGCGAAGCCGCGCGGCAATCCAGAGCGGGCGTGGACCGCGCTAGGGTCAGGACCCAAAGCCATCCCCATGACGGCGCCACTGCAAAGGCTGGGGACGCTGGCAGCCGCGCACGACATCACCGCATGGCCGGGCGGCGACGTGCCTGCTTGCACCCCTCCCCCGCCCCCGCTATGCCCAACGCGAGTTGACGTTCACGTTAAGGGAAAGGCAGCGAGCCGATGCGTTTCGAAGGTACCAGCGCCTATATCGCGACCCAGGATCTGAAGATCGCGGTCAACGCCGCGACAATGCTGCGCCGTCCGCTGCTCGTGAAGGGCGAGCCGGGCACCGGCAAGACCGTGCTCGCGGAAGAGATCGCCAAGGCCTTCGACGCCCCGCTGATCGCCTGGAACGTCAAGTCGACGACGAAGGCGCAGCAGGGCCTCTACGAATATGACGCGGTCGCGCGCCTGCGCGACGGCCAGCTCGGCGAAGAGCGCGTCCACGACATCCGCAACTATATCCGCAAGGGCAAATTGTGGGAGGCTTTCACCTCCCCGAAACTGCCCGTGCTGCTGATCGACGAGATCGACAAGGCCGACATCGAATTCCCGAACGACCTGCTTCAGGAACTCGATCGCATGGCCTTCCACGTCTACGAGACCGACGAGACGATCACCGCCCGGGAACGCCCGATCGTCGTCATCACCTCGAACAACGAGAAGGAACTGCCCGACGCCTTCCTGCGCCGCTGCTTCTTCCACTACATCAAATTCCCCGACCGCGACACGATGGCGGAGATCGTCGAGGTCCACTTTCCCGGCATCCAGAAGACGCTGGTCAGCCGCGCGATGGACATCTTCTACGACGTGCGCGACGTGCCGGGCCTCAAGAAAAAGCCGTCGACGAGCGAACTCATCGACTGGCTCAAGCTGCTGCTGGCCGAGGACATGCCGCTGGAGGTCCTGCAGAACCGCGACGTCGGCAAGGCGATCCCACCGCTGCACGGTGCGCTGCTCAAGAACGAGCAGGACGTGATGCTGTTCGAAAAGCTCGCCTTCATGGCACGCCGCCAGGGTAGCTGAACCTCATCCCGGCGAAAGCCGGGATCGCTCGCTCTCCGGAGCCGCGCCTGTGGGGACCCCGGCTTTCGCCGGGTTGACGAAATCTACAGCTGATACGCGACCTCGACGTCGCCCCAGCGGCGCCCGCCGATCACCACCGGCATATAGACGTTGCGCACGGTCACATAATTGGTGCCGTCGCCCTCCTGCCGATAGACCGCCATGAAGAAGGGCGCGTCGCTGCGCTTCGCCGCGGCGTCGATCGCGTCGAGCAGGATGCGCCCGTTGCGGCAATGCGCGGTGTCATGTTCGAGGTCGCCGGTCGGCGCGCGCGAACAGTCGCTGATGTGTGTCGGCAGAAATCCGTTCATGTCACCCGCCGACGACATCTTCACCTCGGGATGCTCGGCGACGATGCGGTCGAACAGCGGCCGCCAGTTGGCGTCGGCCCAGTCGCTCAGCGTCGTGCGAAAGCGTTCGGGATTGGAATGCGGCACCCGCACATAGTCGGCGTCGAAAAGCTGCTCCATCGTCAGCGTCCCGGTCGCCAGCCCGCGTTCGGCGATGGCGACGAACTCGTCGCGCACCCGCGCCGCCAGTTCGACCACCGCGGAATCGCGGGGGGACACGCCGGCCGATATCACCGCGTTGAACATGCGGTTCGACACCTGCTCCATCGTCAGGATCGAATCGCGCGTCGCGCCCAGCGTCGCGCCATTCTCGCGCACCGACGCGACGACGCCGTCGAGCGCCTCGCGCACCTTGGCGCCGTTGGCATGCACCATCGCGCTCGACTGCGCGATACGGTCGCTCTGATCGTCGAGCAGCGCGACGAGATGCGTCGCGTCGTGCAGCGCGTCGGTGATCGTCTCGAACTGCGCCTCGGCGCGGCTCGACTGTTCGACCCCCGACTGGATTTCGGCGACGAGGCCGCCCGCCTCGGCCGCGAGGCTGCCGATCGAGCGGCGGATCTCGTCGGTCGCGCCGCGCGTGTTCTGCGCCAGCTTCTTCACCTCGGCGGCGACGACCGCGAAGGTGCGCCCGGCATCGCCCGCGCGCTCGGCCTCGATCGCCGCGTTGAGCGCGAGCATGTTGGTGGTCTTGGCGATCGATTCGATCGACTGGCTGACCTGCTGGACCTGTTCCATCACCGCCGCGAAATTGGTGACATGCGTGCCGAGCCGCGCGACGAGGTCGATCACGGCGCGAAACTCGGTCACCGCCGAATTGACCCGTTCGGCCCCGGCATCGAGCTGTTCGCACGCCCGCGCCGACAGCAGCTTCGCCTCGTCGGTCGAATCGGCGATCTGGCGCTGATCGGCCTCGAGGCTGACGACATATTGTTCGAGCCGGCCCAGTTCGGCGATCTGGCGATCCATCTGGTCGGTGGTACGCTTGATGCGCCCGGCCGCTTCGCTGCATCCGACGGCCAGCTCGCCGCAATCGCTCGCGACCGACTGGTCGAGGATCGGCCGGGCCGGATTGATCGGATCGAATTTCATTGCGCACTCACGTCCCTGAATGATCGCACGACCATGCCGGACATTGGTTAACGCGGCGTCAATGGATCGGAAGCGGAACGACCGCGAACATCGGGTTCGGACATCCGCTGCCTCCTTGAAGCCACAAGAGTCGATTTCGCACCCGACATGCGGGGCTATTGTGGCTTCAAGCGACCGGCCATCGACGCACCGCCGCGCATCGCGCGTGAAGTTGCGCGATTTTCCGCCGCTTTCCTCCCGCTCCCGCCCTTGCTTTCCGTAAACGTAAAGTGATTGCGCCCGCCGCCCCGACAGGATAATCCTGCCTCATGTTTTTCGGCTTTCTCGACGAGCTTCGCGCCGCGGGCATTCCCGCCAGCCTGAAAGAGCATCTGTTGCTGCTGGAGGCGCTCGACCGCGAGGTGATCGACCGCACCCCCGAGCAATTCTATTATCTCTCGCGCGCCATCTACGTGAAGGACGAGGGGCTGCTCGACCGCTTCGACCAGGTGTTCAACAAGGTCTTCAAGGGCCTGCTCACCGACTACGGCCAGACCCCCGTCGACGTTCCCGAGGACTGGCTGAAAGCGGTCGCCGAGAAATATCTGACGCCCGAGGAGATGGAGGCGATCAAGTCGCTCGGCTCGTGGGACGAGATCATGGAGACGCTGAAGAAGCGGCTCGAGGAACAGCAGAAGCGCCACCAGGGCGGCAACAAGTGGATCGGCACCGGCGGCACATCGCCCTATGGCAATTCGGGCTACAACCCGGAAGGTGTGCGGATCGGCGGCGAGAGCAAGCACAAGCGCGCGCTGAAGGTCTGGGAAAAGCGCGAGTTCCAGAATCTCGACAACACCAAGGAACTCGGCACCCGCAACATCAAGATCGCGCTTCGCCGCCTGCGCAAATTCGCGCGCGAGGGCGCGGCGGACGAACTCGACATTCCGGGCACGATCGACGGCACCGCGCGGCAGGGCTGGCTCGACATCAAGATGCGGCCGGAACGGCGCAACGCGGTCAAGCTGCTGCTGTTCCTCGACATCGGCGGGTCGATGGACCCGTTCATCAAGCTGTGCGAGGAATTGTTCAGCGCGGCGACGAGCGAATTCAAGAATCTCGAATTCTTCTATTTCCACAACTGCCCCTATGAGGGCGTGTGGAAGGACAACAAGCGCCGCTGGTCCGAACGCACCCAGATGTGGGACATCCTCCACAAATACGGCCATGACTACAAGCTGGTGTTCGTCGGCGACGCGTCGATGAGCGCCTATGAAATCAGCCATCCGGGCGGCAGCGTCGAACATTTCAACGAGGAAGCGGGCGCGGTGTGGCTGCAGCGGATGACGAACGTCTATCCCGCCGCGGTATGGCTGAACCCGGTGCCCGAGGCGCACTGGGGCTACACCCAGTCGATCAAGATGATCAAACAGCTGATGAACGACCGCATGTATCCGCTGACGCTGGCCGGCCTCGACGATGCGATGCGCGAGTTGACACGCAAGCATTGACGGAGCGCCCGAGCGGTTTCGCCGTGACGCGGCCGGGCCGATCCCCTAATCCCGTTCGTGTTGAGCGAAGTCGAGACACCCCGCGGGCGCGCGCTGCCGATGGGCATCTCGACTTCGCTCGATGCGAACGGATTCCCTGAGTCCCTGTCCCGGACGCCTCCATGCTCGACCTCCCCCTCATCGTCATCCTCCTCCTCACCGGCTTCATCAACCTGATCGGCGCGCTCGCCTATGCGGCGCGGATCGCGGGGGTGCGGACGGGGCGGATCGCCATGTCCTTCGCGCTGTTCAACATCCTCCTGCTCTTCTCGCGAACCTCGAACAGCTTTCTCGGCCCCTTCCTCGCCAAGCGGATCGAGACGCGCATCCACGACGGCACCGGCGCGCCGCTCTTCCTCGACATGCAGTTCGTCCTCGCCGCGGCGAGCATCGCGACGCTGGTCGGCATCCTGCTCGTCCCCACCGGCCAGCGCCTGTTCGCCGCGGCGATCGGCTGGTATCAGGACAACCGCTCGACGACAAAGCTCGCGCTCAAGGCCGCCAGTCCCGCCGGGCTGCGCACGCTCCGCCGGTCGTTTCGCCTTCCGGGCCTTGTGCATCTCAAGGGCTGGCACATGCCGCAGGGGATCGGCTGGGGCGTACTGATCGCCAATTGCCTCGCGCAGTCGCTGCTCGCCGTCGGCGTCGTCGCCTCGCTCTATGCCGGCTATCTCGCCCCCGAATTTCGCGTCACGGCCTCGCAACTGTCGGCGCTGATCAACGGTTTCGCGACGATCCTGCTCTTCGCCTTCATCGACCCGCAGCTTTCGGTGATGACCGACGACGCCGTCGAGGGCAGCGTCGGAGAGGCCGACTTCCGCCGCGCCATCGCGCTCATCTCGCTCAGCCGGCTGGCAGGAACGGTGCTGGCACAGGCGCTGTTGCTGCCCGCCGCGCTGCTGATCGCGCTCGTCGCCGTCCATGTCTGAACCGCGCCGCGCGCACAGCCGTTTCCACCGGGTCCGCCTCCGCCTCGAGGCGATGGCGGTCGTGCCAGGGCCGCGCGGCTGGTTCCTCGAATTTCTCGTCTTCGGTTTCAAGCAGGGCTGGGCCTGCCTGTTCGGCGGCCTGATGCTGGCGCTGCTGCTCGGCACGCATCTGTTCTGGCCCGAAGGCGCGCCGGTCCACCGCTATGACGCGATCACCGTCGGTGCGGTGCTGATCCAGCTCTCGATGTTCGCCTTCCGGCTCGAAACGCCGCGCGAGGCCGTGGTCATCCTGCTCTTCCACATCGTCGGCACGGTAATGGAATTGTTCAAGACCGCCGCCGGTTCGTGGCAATATCCCGAAGCGAGCCTGCTCCATATCGGCGCGGTGCCGCTCTTCTCGGGCTTCATGTATGCGGCGGTCGGCAGCTATATCGCGCGCGTCTGGCGCATCTTCGATTTCCGCTACACGCGCTATCCGCCCGCAGGGGCGACATGGGCGCTCGCCGCGGCGATCTACGCCAATTTCTTCGCGCACCATTGGCTGCCCGACATCCGTTGGCTGCTGTTCGCGGCGACCGGACTGCTCTTCTGGCGCTGTCAGGTGTGGTTCCGCCCGCTGCACGTCCATCGCCGCATGCCGCTGCTCGTCGGCTGGGGCCTCGTCGCGCTCTTCATCTGGTTCGCCGAGAATATCGGCACCTTCGCGCGCGCCTGGACCTATCCCAGCCAGAAGGACGGCTGGCACATGGTCGGGGTCGAAAAGCTGGGGAGCTGGTACCTGCTGATGATCATCAGCTTCGTGCTGGTGAGTCTGGTGCAGCGGCCGAAGAAGCCCGATGCCATCATCCTGACCCGTTCACCCTGAGCTTGTTCAGCCGAACGGCCTATCGATCGAAGGCGGCGGTTCGCTGAACCATTCCGGTCCACCCTCGGTCATGTGGAAGCAATCTTCCAGCCGGATGCCGAACTCGCCGGGGATGTAGATGCCCGGCTCGTTCGAGAAGCACATGCCGGCGGCGAGCGGTGTCGTCTCGCCGCGCACCAGATTGACCGGCTCGTGCCCGTCGAGCCCGATGCCGTGCCCGGTGCGGTGCGAGGTGCCGGGCAGCTTGTAGCCGGGTCCATAGCCCAGGCTTTCGTAATAGGCGCGCACCGCATCGTCGACCGCGCCCGCCGGCGCGCCGATCCGCGCGGCGGCAAAAGCGACGTCCTGCCCCTTGCGCATCTGGTCCCACACCTGCCGCTGGTGCGGGCTCGCCTTGCCGAAAACGAAGCTGCGCGAAATGTCGGACTGATAGCCGTGAACGGTCGCGCCGCAGTCCATCAGCACCACCTCGCCCGGCCGCACCGCCTGCGGCTTGCCGCTGCCGTGCGGATAGGCGCTCGCCTCGCCGAGCAGGATCAGGTTGAACTCGCCGCGTCCGCCCAGCGCTTTCGTCGCCGCGCCCATGATCGCGTCGATGTCGGCGGGCGTCATCCCCGCCTCGATGCGCGGCGCGGTGTGGCGATAGGCGGCGATGGTGATGTCGGACGCGAGTCGCATCAGCGCGATCTCGGCCGCCGACTTGATCATGCGGCAGCCCCGCACGACGGGCGCGCCGTTGACCACCGTAACGTCCGGCATCGCTTTCTGAAGCCCGTCGACCGCGAAGAAGCGCACCGTTTCCTCGACGCCGACCCGCCCCTTCGCCAGACCGCGCTTGCCGAGCCAGTTCGCCACCGCGGCGAGCGGATTCTCGTCCTCGTTCCACGTCAGCACCTCGGCCGCGACGCCTAGGCTCTCGCGCACCGACGGCTCCTCGAAGAAGGGGGTGACGATCGCCACCTCGCCTTCGCGCGTCAGCACGGCGGCGGTCAGCCGCTCGCTGCGCCACCATTCGACGCCGGTGAAATAGATGAGGCTCGATCCCGGCTCGATCAGCAGCGCATCCATGTCGTGCGCCCGCAGCAGTCCGGCCGCCTTGGCGATTCGCGCCTTGCGCTCTTCGGCGCCGATCGGCACCGCCTTCGCCGCCAGATCGGGAAGGCCCGCCGTGTCGGCGGCGATGACAGGGGCGGGCAAGGTCGCCGCCAGCCCGCCGAGCGCCGCGGTGCCCAGAAATTGCCGTCGCTGCATCGTCATTCCCCCTCGCCTTTCAGTAAAGAAGCAGGCCCGCGATCTCCTCGCGCCACGCCGTCTCGTCGGGCAGCGTCAGCGCGTCGAGGTCGCCCGGCGCCGCGCCTGCATCATCGACCCATTCGCGCAGCAACGGCGACCCGTTGATCACGTCGATCGCCAGCACGTCGTCGGTATATTCATATCGGAAATCCTTGCCGCGCCAGATCGGATAGTCCGGCCACAGCGAACGGATCGCCTTGAACGCCAGCGCCTGCACGCGCCACGGGCGGAAGGCCGCAGGATCGTACCACGGCCCATCGGCATGGATATGCACGCCGCCGCACAGGGCGCCGACATGCTTGTGAAAGGTCGGCTGGAACCAGATATCGCGCAGCTTGCACCCGCCCAGCCATTGCGGCGCCAGCCGCCGCATCTCGGCGATCAGCGCCCGCGCGTCGATGTCGGGGGCGCCGAACAGTTCGAGCGGCCGCGTCGTCCCGCGCCCCTCGCTCAGCGTCGCGCCCTCGACCATCACCGTGCCCGCATAGGCGCGCGCCATATTGACGTTGGGCGCATTGGGGCTGGGGTTGATCCAGACGCGCTCCGCGGGCCAGCCGAAGCCTGGGCCCTCGGGTTCCCAGCCCTCCATCCCGATCACGCGATAATCGACGTCGAGCCCGAAGTGGCGGATGAACCAATGCCCCATCTCGCCCATCGTCAGCCCGTGCCGCATCGCCATCGGGCCGGCGCCGACGAAGCTTTCCCAACCGCTGCGCAGCAGCGTGCCCTCGACCGGGCGGCCCGCCGGGTTCGGTCGGTCGAGCACCCAGACGGCCTTGCCGTGCGCGGCCGCGGCCTCCAGCACATAGAGCAGCGTCGTGATGAAGGTGTAGATCCGGCAGCCGAGGTCCTGCAGGTCGACCAGCAGCACGTCGAAGGTCTGCATCGACTGGCCGGTCGGTCGTCGCACCTCGCCATAGAGGCTGAAGCAGGGCACGCCATGGACCGGATCGGTGAAGTCGGGCGACTCCATCATATTGTCCTGCAGGTCGCCGCGCACGCCGTGCTGCGGCCCGAACACCGCGCTGATGGTCACCCCCGCCGCGACCAGCGCGTCGAGGCTGTGGACGAGGTCGGCCGTCGCCGAGGCAGGATGGGCGAGCAGCGCGACGCGCCGCCCTTCGAGCGGCCTGCGCAGTTGGGGGTCGGCGAGCAGGCGGTCGATGCCGAACTGGATGGTCATGGCCGTTCGGGTGCCCCAAGCGTCAGGCGAAAGCAATCGGGATGATGGAAGTCGGGTTTCCCCGGCGGATGCGCGAGCGCCCAATAGCTTCGGGTGCCGTCCAGTTCCTCGACGACGGCGGACAGGCCCAGCCGGCTGCCGCGCTCGGGATAGATGCCGGGTTCGACGCGCAGCGCATAGAGCGCATGCCCCCGCTCGCTCGTCATGTCCCAGGGGGCCAGGTCGTCGGATTTGAACAGCGAGCGATAGTCGTCGAACTGATAGCAGGCCCAGCGACCGTCGGGGGCATAGTTGAACTCGGTATAGTCGGGCTGCCCTTCCTCGCTCAGAAAGGCCTCGAAACAGCTGCTCTGCCAAAGGCCGTCGGTCGCGGTATCGGCGATGACGAGTTGTCCGTCGCCCTGCGGCAGCGCCAGCGCGTCGACATCGCCTTCGATCCCGAAGCGCAGCGCGAAGCCTTCGTCGAAAGACAGCGACACCTCCACCCACACGGCGCGCGCGGCGCGCGCCGGCGTGTCGGGATGACAGATCAGGTCCTTCCGGATGCTATCCAAACCGCAAACCCCATGCTAAGCGCGCCCGCGCTATGACCACCTACAAATCCGACCTGCTGCGCCTGCTCGACGAGCGAGGCTATATCCACCAGATGACCGACGCGGAAGGGCTCGACGCCCTCGCGGCGAAGCAGGTCGTCCCGGCCTATATCGGTTTCGACGCGACCGCGCCCTCGCTCCATGTCGGCAGCCTCGTCCAGATCATGATGCTGCGCCGTCTGCAACAGACGGGGCACAAGCCGATCGTGCTGATGGGCGGCGGAACGACGCGGATCGGCGACCCGACCGGGCGCGACGAGAGCCGCAAGATGCTGTCCGACGCGACGATCGAGGCGAATATCGCCTCGATCTTCAGCATCTTCCAGCAATATCTGACCTTTGGCGACGGTCCGACCGACGCGGTGATGGTCAACAACGCCGACTGGCTCGGCAAGCTCGGTTATATCGAGTTGCTGCAAGAGGTCGGCACCCATTTCACGATCAACCGCATGCTGACCTTCGATTCGGTGAAGCTGCGGCTCGAACGCGAACAGCCGATGACCTTCCTCGAATTCAACTACATGATCCTGCAGGGCTATGATTTCCGCTATCTGTCGCGCGAGATGGGCGTGCGGCTCCAGATGGGCGGGTCCGACCAGTGGGGCAACATCGTCAACGGCATGGAACTGGGCCGCCGTATGGACGGCACTGAATTGTTCGGGCTGACGACGCCGCTGCTGACCACCGCGGCGGGCGCGAAGATGGGCAAGACTGCCGCCGGCGCGGTGTGGCTCAATCCCGCGCAATTGTCCCATTTCGACTATTGGCAATATTGGCGCAACTGCGACGACCGCGACGTCGGCCGCTTCCTGCGCCTGTTCACCGACCTGCCGCTGGACGAGATCGCGCGACTCGAAGCACTCGAAGGCGCCGACATCAACGAGGCGAAGAAGATATTGGCGAACGAGGCGACCGCGCTGTGCCGCGGCGCCGACGCGGCAAGGACCGCGGCCGAGACCGCCGCGCAGACCTTTGAAAAAGGGCATATCGGCGGCGATCTGCCGCGCGTCGCGGCCCCGGCGGAGGGAATCGGCATCCTCAATGCGCTGCGCGATCTGGGCTTTACCGCATCGAACAAGGAAGCGCGCCGCAAGCTGGAGGAAGGCGCTGTGAAGGTCGACGGCGCGGTGATCCGCGACCCCCATCACCTGATCGTGCCGGGCGATGCGGAGGTTCCGGTGAGCCTCGGCAGCAAGAAGCACGGGCTGGTGACCCGCTGAACGGGGTTGCCGGGAACGAAGCAACAGCGTTTACCGTTTCTTCAGCAATCGGACCGATTCTATTCGGTCAGACCAGCAAGGCTTTTTGGTATGCGCAAGATCGACACGAACAAGGCCCATTATGTCGGGCTCGACCAGCGGATCGCGCCGCGCAGCGACGTCTATTGCCGCCTGCCCTTCGTGCTGCCCGACGGGCGGCAGGAAATGTGCACCTGCGTCAACATCAGCGCCGACGGCCTGCTGATGCGCTATGAGCGCGGGCTCGAGCCCGGCGACCTCGTCGTGTTCCGCATGCCGATCATCGGTCGCACCGCCGCCAAGGTCATCTGGTCGCTGGGCGGCAAGACCGGCGTCCAGTTCGAAAAGTCGATCGTGGCGGAGGATTATCTGCCGATGCTGCGCGCCATGGGTGCCCGCGGCGACGTCAACTAAGGTCGACACGCGCGACGTTACGCCGCCATCCGCAATATCTCCAGCACATCGTCCTGCGATTCGATCGGCCGCGGGTTCGACCGCAGCCAAAGGTCATGCATCGCATAGCGGGCGACGGCGCCGAACTGGTCCTCGCCGACGCCCACCTCCGCCAGCGTGCGCGGCATGCCGAGCCCGCGGACGAAGGCGTCGAGCGCCGCCGAAGCCGTGGCATGGCCGCCGCCCAGGCATTGCAGGATGCGGCGCTGCCTGCTCGCGTCATCCTGGGCGTTCCAGGCCAACACGACAGGCGACAGGATGCACGAGGTATAGCCGTGCGGCACCCCGCAGGTCCCGCCGAGGACATGACCGATCGCATGGCTCGCCCCCATCGGGACACCGGCGAGCACCGGCATCATCGCCTGCCACGCGCCGATCTGGCACTTCAGCCGCCCTTCGAGATCGCGCGCGTCGGCCTTGGCCCGGCGCAGCCCCTCGACGAGCAGCCGCAGCGCGCTGTCGGCGAGCCCGTCGGCATAATCGTTCGACTGGAAGGAGGCGAGCGTCTCGACACAATGGTCGACCGCGCGCACCCCAGTCGAAAGCCAGACCCACTCGGGCGTGTGGACGGTCAGCGCCGGGTCGAGGACGATCGCGACCGGGACCATCGCCGGATGGCCATAGCCCTGCTTGTGCCGCGTCGCCTCGTCGGTGGCGCCCGAACGCGGGTTGAATTCGCCGCCCGACAGCGTCGTCGGCACGCAGATGACGCGAACGTCGGGCCCTTCGGTGAGCGGATTCACCGCGCGGCCCTGGTCGTCGACGCGCGTGCGCAGCGGCTCGAAATCCTCGACACGCCGCACCCCATGCCTGAGCGCCAGCGCGACGATCTTGGTCGCGTCGGTCACCGATCCGCCGCCGACCGACACGATCAGGTCGGCCCGTGCTGCGCGCGCCGCTTCGACCGCGCGCAGCACGTCCGAGCGCGGTGCGTGCGGTGCGATGCCGTCGAAGGTCGCCGCATGCCGGTCGCCGAGCGCGCTCTCGATCCGCGCCACGGCGTCGGTCTGTTTGCGAAGCGAGGTCGAGGCGATCAGCAGCACCCGCCGCGCGCCCATCGCCTCCGCCTGCTCGCGGAGCGCTTCTCCCGCCGGTCGCCCGAAAACGATGCGCTTCGTTTCGGTGAAGGTCACTTCGCCCGACGACAGTTGCACTGCAGTTCCTCCATCTTCGCTCATCAGATGGTTAGGATACAAAGTATTTCCGCTCCAGCCAATGGGCGGGGAGTCGATCAGCCGCTGCGCAGGAGCGGCACCGCCGCGTCGCGCTCGAACAGATAGAGGCACAGGCGCACCGCCTCGCCGCGCGGGCCGTCCATGCCGCCGTCGCGTTCGACGAACAGGCGCGCATCGTCGTGCGCGACGGGGAGCAGGCGCACCAGTTGCTCGGGTGTCGCAAGGCGATAGTCGGCGTCGCCCGACTGCTTGAGCCCGAGCAGTTCGCCCCCGCCGCGCAGTTCCAGATCGCGCTCGGCGATCACGAAGCCGTCGTTCGTCTCGCGCATCAACGCGAGCCGCTCACGCGCCGTCTCCGACAGATTCTGCGAACGCAGCAGCAGGCAGACCGATTTCGCCGTCCCGCGCCCGACGCGCCCGCGAAGCTGATGGAGCTGTGCGAGGCCGAAGCGGTCGGCGTGCTCGACGATCATCAGGCTCGCCGCGGGGACGTTGACGCCGACCTCGATCACCGTCGTCGCAACGAGGACGCCGATCTCGCCCGCTTCGAAGCGCGCCATCACCGCATCCTTGTCGGGCCCCTTCATCCGTCCGTGGACGAGGCCGACCGCGGCGGCGCCGAAGCGTTCGCGCAGCAGCGCCGCGCGATCCTCTGCCGCCGCGAGTTCGCTCGCCTCGCTCTCCGCAACCAACGGGCAGACCCAATAGGCCTGCGCCCCGCTCGCCAGATGGCGCCCGAGCCCGTCGATCACCTCGTCCAGCCGGTCGACCGAGACAACGCGCGTGTCGACGGGCGTGCGCCCCGGGGGCATCTCGTCGAGCCGCGACACGTCCATCTCGCCATGATTGGCGAGCAGCAGCGTGCGCGGGATCGGCGTCGCAGTCATCACCAGCAGGTGCGGCGGCCGCGCGCCCTTGTCGGTCAGCATCAGCCGCTGTGCGACGCCGAAGCGATGCTGTTCGTCGACGACGACCAGCGCCAGATCCTTGTATGCGACATGCTGCTGAAAAATGGCGTGCGTGCCGACAAGGATATCGATGCTGCCGTCCGCCAGCCCCATCAGCGTCGATTCGCGCACCTTGCCCTTGTCGCGCCCGGTCAGGATCGCGAGGTTGACCGGCAGGCCCGCGAGCATCTGTTGCAAGGTCGCATGATGCTGGCGAGCCAATATCTCGGTCGGCGCGAGCAACGCCGCCTGCGTCCCCGCCTCGACTGCCGTCAGCATCGCGCGCAGCGCCACCAGCGTCTTGCCCGACCCGACGTCGCCCTGCAGCATCCGCAGCATCGGCACGTCCTGCGCCATGTCGCCCGCAATCTCGCGCCCGACTCGCTCCTGCGCGCCGGTCAGACCGAAGGGCAGCTTCAGCGCCCCGGTCAGCCGCCCGTCGCCGGCAATCGACCGGCCCTTGCGGTTGCGCAGCCCCTGCCGGATCAGCATCAGCGCGACCTGGCTCGCGAAAATCTCGTCATAGGCCAGCCGGTCGCGCGCCGCATCGTCGCGCGGGCCGGCATGCGCGCGCGCCAGCGCCTCACGCCATGCCGGCCAGCCCCGGCCGGCCAGCAGCGGTGCGTCGATCCATTCGGCGAGGTCGGGCCGCCGGTCGATCGCGACCTCGGCAAGCTGCGACAGCCGCGCGTTGGTCAGCCCCTCGGTGAGCGGATAGACGGGCTCATGCTCCGCGATGGCGGTTTCGTCCCCCAGCTCGGCGACATGATCAGGGTGCACGATCTGGCGCATGTCGCCATAGAGGTCGAGCCGGCCCGACACGCGGCGCTTTTCCCCCAGCGGGAACAGCTTGCGCGCGAGGCCGGAGGTGCGCCCGAAATAGACGAGCCGCACATGATCGCCCGCGCCATCGACGGCCTCGACACCGAAGGGCGCGCGCGGGGAGCGGCCGGAGCGATAGTCCTGCGCGGTCAGATCGACGATGATCGTCTGCCCCGCCTGTGCCTGATCGAGCCGTTCGACCGGAATACGCGAGATGAGGCCGGTCGGCAGGTGGAACAGCACATCGACGACGCGCTCCAGCCCGAGCCGCGCCAGCGGCTTGGCAAGCTGCGGCCCGACGCCCTTGAGGTCGGTCAGCGCGGCAAAGAGCGGGTTGAGGATTTCGGGTCGCATGGCTAGAGCGTGTCTAGCCTCGTCTTTCCGTTCGTGTCGAGCGAAGGAAAGCCGGCCCCTCTTCCGTTTGTGCTGAGCTTGTCGAAGCACCGTCCTTATTTTTCGGCGGCGCAAAGAAAGAACAGCCCCTCGACAAGCTCAGGGCGAACGGTGAGCGGATACGATGCCCGTTTCCGCTTCATCGCTCGCGCGATTAAAAGGCCCGCCATGCAAGACCGCCTGAAACGCCTGAGATTCCGCGCCTGGCACCGCGGCACGCGCGAGGCCGACTATATGATCGGCGGCTTCTTCGACCGCTATTCGCCCGGCTGGGCCGAGGCGGAGGTCGAATGGTTCGAGGCCGTCGTCGAAGAGGACGACGTCGATATCATGGCGTGGGCGCTGGGGACCGGGCATCCGCCCGCGCACCTCGACCGTCCCGAATGGATCGCCGCGATGCGCCGGCTGGATTATATCCCGCTGCCATGACCCGGACCGCCGCCGACATCTTCGCCGCCATCGGGTCGGCGTCGGCGCCCCTGACGCTGGCGCGCGCCGCCGACGGATTCCTGCCGCTGCTGCTCGCCGATCTGGCGCGGGCGAGCGACAAGAGGCTGCTGTATGTCGCGACCGACGAT
This sequence comes from Sphingopyxis sp. 550B, assembly GCF_057401805.1. Classification (NCBI taxonomy): domain Bacteria; kingdom Pseudomonadati; phylum Pseudomonadota; class Alphaproteobacteria; order Sphingomonadales; family Sphingopyxidaceae; genus Sphingopyxis; species Sphingopyxis sp. 550B. The sequence continues at coordinate 3,988,706 of NZ_CM171610.1, forward strand.
GCGGCGATGCAGGCGATCGCCGACGCCGCACCCTTCTTCGCGCCCGACCTGGTCGTCCACCGCTTTCCGGCGTGGGACTGCCTGCCTTATGACCGCGCCGGGCCGTCGATGCGGGTCAGCGCCGACCGGCTGGCGACGCTGTCGGCGTTGCAGGCGCCCCCTAGGCGCGGCGAGCTGATCCTGACCACCGTCGCCGCGATCACCCAGCGCACGCTGACCCCGTTTCGCATCCGCCAGCTCGCGACGACACTCGCGGCCGGACAGCGGATCGATCGCGACGCGCTCGCCGAATTGCTGGTCGCCAGCGGCTTCAACCGCGTCGATACCGTCACCGACCAGGGCGAGTTCGCGGTGCGCGGCGGCATCGTCGACCTGTTCCCCGCGGGCGAGGACGCCGGATTGCGCGTCGATTTCTTCGGCGATGAGATCGAGAGCATCCGTCGCTTCGACCCCGCCGACCAGCGCAGCCTGGGCCCCGCCAAGGCGCTGCAACTGCTCCCGGCCGCTGAAACCCTGCTCGATGAGGCGACGATCAAGCGCTTCCGCACCCGCTATCGCGAGATGTTCGGGGCGCAGGCGACCGGCGACCCGCTCTATCAGGCGGTGAGCGAGGGGCGGCGGCAGGCGGGAATGGACCATTGGCTGCCGCTGTTCGAGGAGCGGCTGGCGACCTTGTTCGACCATATCGACCCGGCGACCCCGGTGCTGCGCGGCCACCGCACCGACGCGACCGCCGAGACGCGCTTCGACGCGATCCGCGACTATCATGCCAACCGCGTCGCCGCCGAGCAGGAGCAGGCGGGCAGCTATCGCCCGCTCGCGCCCGAAGCGCTCTACCTGACCGAGGCCGAGTGGAGCGAGGCGGAGACGGCGCGCCCTATCCATGTCGTCACCCCGTTCGACGTTCCCGAGGCGCCGACGGTTCTCGACCTCGAAAGCTTCGCGGCGCGCGATTTCACGCCCGAGCGCACCGCCGACCTCAATGTCTACGACAAGGTGGCCGACCATCTGTCCGACGAACGGCGCAGAGGGCGGCGGACGATTATCGCCAGCTATTCGGCAGGCGCGCGGGATCGGCTGGCGGGGCTGCTCAAAGAGCATGGCGTCAGCGGGCTGGCGCAGGTCGATACGTGGCAGGAAGCGCTGGGTTCAACGTCCGTTCGTGTCGAGCGAAGTCGAGACACCCCGCGGGATAGCGCCACGCCGAGGGGCGTCTCGACTTCGCCCGACGCGAACGGGTTGGGAGCGAATAATCCGGGGACAGACACCGTCGCCCTGATCGTCCTCCCCCTCGACCACGGCTTCGCGACCGACGCGATCAGCCTGCTGACCGAACAGGACATCCTCGGCGAACGGCTGGTCCGGCGGCAGAAGCGGCGCAAGAGCGCCGACGCCTTCCTCGCCGAACTGGCGACGCTCAGTGTCGGCGATCTCGTCGTCCACCTCGACCATGGTATCGGCCGCTACGAGGGGCTGACCTCGATCCCGGTCGGCGACAGCCCGCACGACTGCGTCGCACTCACTTACGCCGGCGGCGACAAGCTTTACGTGCCGGTCGAGAATCTCGACGTGCTGTCGCGCTACGGCGGCGAGAGCGAGGGGGTCGCGCTCGACAGGCTGGGCGGCGAGGCGTGGCAGCGGCGCAAGGCGCGGATGAAGGAGCGCATCCGCGAGATCGCGGGCGAACTGCTTGCCACCGCGGCGCAGCGCGCGCTGCGCGCCGGCGAAATGCTGGCGCAGGATGCCGCCTATCCCGCCTTCGCCGACCGCTTCCCCTATCAGGAAACCGACGACCAGGACCGCGCGATCGGCGACGTGCTCGCCGACATGGCATCGGGGCGGCCGATGGACCGGCTGGTGTGCGGCGACGTCGGCTTCGGCAAGACCGAAGTGGCGCTGCGCGCCGCCTTCGTCGCGGCGATGGCGGGGGTGCAGGTCGCGGTCGTCTGTCCCACCACGCTGCTCGCGCGGCAGCACTACAGCAATTTCGTCGAGCGCTTCAAAGGCTTCCCGATCAACATCGGGCGGCTGTCGCGGCTGGTTCCGGCGGCCGAGGCTGCGAAGACGCGCGACGGGCTGGCGAGCGGGCAGATCGACATCGTGGTCGGCACGCACGCGGTCTTTGCGAAAGCGGTCGAGTTCCAGCGCCTCGGCCTCGTCGTCGTCGACGAGGAACAGCGCTTCGGCGTCGTCCACAAGGAGCGGCTGAAGCAGTTGAAGACCGACGTCCATGTGCTGACGCTGACCGCGACGCCGATCCCGCGCACGCTGCAGATGGCGATGTCGGGGCTGCGCGAACTGAGCGTCATCCAGACGCCGCCGGTCGATCGTCTCGCCGTGCGGACCTATGTCGCGCCGTGGGACCCGGTGGTGATCCGCGAGGCGCTGCTGCGCGAGCACGACCGCGGCGGGCAGAGCTTCTTCGTCACCCCGCGCATCAAGGACCTTCCCGACATCGAGGAATTCCTGCGCACGCGGGTGCCCGAGGTCAAATATGTCGTCGCGCACGGCCAGATGGCGCCCGGAGAGGTCGAGGAGCGGATGAGCGCCTTCTATGACCGCAAATATGACGTGCTCGTCTCGACCACCATCGTCGAGAGCGGGCTCGACATTCCGAGCGCCAACACGCTAGTCGTCCACCGCGCCGACCGCTTCGGCCTCGCGCAGCTCTATCAGCTTCGCGGGCGGGTCGGGCGGTCGAAGACGCGCGCCTATGCCTATCTGACGACGCCCGAGCATGGCGCGATCACCGACACCGCCGAAAAGCGGCTCAAGCTGCTCGGTGACCTCGACACGCTGGGCGCGGGCTTTCAGCTCGCGAGCCACGATCTCGACATCCGCGGCGCGGGCAATCTGGTCGGCGATGAGCAGTCGGGACATATCCGCGAGGTCGGCTTCGAACTTTATCAGTCGATGCTGGAGGAGGCGATCCTCGTCGCCAAGGCGGAGGGCGCCGGCGTCGCGCCGCCGCGCGAGGCGCTGTCGCCAGTCATCACCATCGACGCGCCGATTCTGATTCCCGAGGATTATGTCCCCGACCTGCCGCTGCGCATGGCGCTCTACCGCCGCCTCAACGAAGCCGGGGACCGCGCGGCACTCGACGCGTTCGCGGCCGAGATGATCGACCGCTTCGGCCCGCTGCCGCCCGAAACGGCGAACCTGATCCAGCTGATGGAGATCAAGGCGAACGCCAGGGCGGCGGGCATCGCCAAGCTCGACGTCGGCACCAAGGGCGCGCTGGTCGCCTTCCACGGCGACGAGTTCGCGAATGTGCCGGGCCTGATCGCCTATGTCGAACGGCTGAAGGGCCGCGCGCGCATCCGCCCCGACAACCGCCTGTCGGTCAGCGGCGAATGGGGCAGCGCCGGCGCCCGGCTCAACGGCGCGCTGCAATTGTCGAAAGGTTTGGGAAAGCTGGCGAAGCAGGCGACGTAAAAACCGTCGTCATTGCGAGCGGCGAAGATAGAGTGGCGTATCTGATCTGACCACCGTCCCGTTCGTGGAAACGGGTGGATGTGGATTTAGGGCTCGATGCCCTATTCCATCAACGCCAGCAGTTCGTCGCCCGGGACCGGCCCCGATTTCAGGAAGCCCTGCCACGTCGCCACGCCGATCTCCTTCAGCCGCGCGAGCTGGCTCTCGCTCTCGATCCCCTCGGCAACCACCAACAGGCCGAGCGCGCGGGCAAGGTCGACGATCGCGCGCACGACGATGCGGTCGCGGTCACTGCCGTCGATGGTGCGCGTGAAGCCGGCGTCGATCTTCAGATAGTCGATCGGCAGCCGCGCGAGCAGCGACAGGCTGGAATAGCCGGTGCCGAAATCGTCGATCGCGATCGCGCAGCCGAGCGAGCGGATCTGCGCGAGCTGTGCCGCCGCGCTCGTCGGATCGCTAAGCATCGCCTGTTCGGTGAGTTCGAGCGTCAGCCGGTCGGGATCGACGCGCGCCGCCTTGATCATCGCCGCCAGCCGGTCGGCAAACGCCGGGTCGCCGAGGTCGGCGGCGGTGATGTTGAGCGAGACGCGCAGCTTGCCGAGCGGCTTCGGCCAGCGCGCGACCTCGGCCAGCGCGACGCGGTGCGCATGTTCGGTCAACTCGCACTCGAGCCGCGCCGCGCGCGCCGCGGTGATGAGCGGCCCGGCGCCGAGCAGGCCGAGGTCGGGATGCCGCCAGCGCAGCAGCGCTTCGACCCCGACCATCGCGCCGCTCGCGACGTCATATTGCGGCTGATAGAAGATCGCCACCTCGCCGCGCGACAGCGCGGCCTTGACCATCGCGCCGTCGCGCGCCGACGCCGGCCGCGCGAGCTGCTCGGCCGCCATGCGTAGCTGATCGTCGATCGGCTCGTCGCGCGTGATCAGCGCCGCGGCGATGCGGATCGCCAGCCGCCCGTTGGGGTCGCCGACCATCGGCTCGGCGAGCGCGACGTGAAGGGCCCGTTCCTGCGCATGCAGCGCGCCGAGCGACAGCGGCACCGCCGGTACGATCAGGAAGCGCGGCCCTTCGAGCCGCGCGACCAGCGAGCCATGGCCGAATTCATCGCTGGCGAAGGTGTCGAGCCGCCGCGCCACCTCTTCGAGCAGGGCGTCGCCCGTTTCGGTGCCCGCGCTGTGATTGATTCGCGCCAGCTGGTCGAGCTGGATCAGGATCACGCCCAGGTCGGCGCCGTGCCGCGCATGCAGGTCTTCAAGATGCCGAACGCTTGCCGCGTTCGTGTCGTTCAATCGATTCATGCCGGCCCCCTAGCAGGCTTTGCTTGCCAATCTCTTCCCATTTGCACCACAATAATCACGATGACCGCAAATTCCGCCCCATCTGCCGCGTCGCTGGCCGACGGCCATGGCCGCCGGATCAGCTATCTGCGCCTGTCGGTGACCGACCGCTGCGATCTGCGCTGCCGTTATTGCATGGCGGAGACGATGACCTTCCTTCCGCGCTCGGCGGTGCTGACGATCGAGGAAATGGGCGATCTCGCGGAACGATTCGTCGCGCGCGGCATCCGCCGCATCCGCCTGACCGGCGGCGAACCGCTGGTGCGGCGCGGCATCGACATGCTCGCTGGGCGGCTCGGCGCACTGGTCGGCGACGGCCTCGACGAACTGACCCTCACCACCAACGGCATGCGGCTCGCCGAACATGCGGCGATGCTCGCGGCGGCGGGCGTGCGCCGCGTCAACGTCAGCCTCGACACGCTCGATGCGGCGGCCTTTCGCCATATCACCCGCGTCGGCGACCTCGCCGTCGCGCTGCGCGGCATCGCGGCGGCGCGCGCGGCGGGACTGTCGGTCAAGATCAACATGGTCGCGCTCGCCGGGCTCAACGAGGACCAGCTCCTCCCGATGCTCGATTTCTGCGCCGCGAACGGCTGCGACCTGACGCTGATCGAAACGATGCCGCTCGGCGAGGTCGAGGCGGACCGCAGCGCCCATTTCATTCCGCTCCACCGCTTCGTCGCGCCGCTGCGCGCCGAGCGCGCGATCTGGCCGGTCGACAAACGCACTGGCGGCCCGGCGCGCTATTTCGCGGTCGAGGACAGCCCGGTGACGCTCGGCCTGATCACGCCGCTGAGCGACAATTTCTGTGCGACCTGCAACCGCATCCGCCTGACCGTCGAAGGGCGCATCTACATGTGCCTGGGACGCGACGACCATGTCGACCTGCGCGCGGCGCTGCGCGACGGCGGGGACGTCGATGGGTTGATCGACACGGCATTGGCTGGCAAACCGCGCGCGCACGATTTTCGTATCGAACGGAAATCGGCGCCGGCGGTCGCGCGTCACATGAGTGCAACGGGCGGCTGACGCGGCGCCCTTCTGGGGGTAGTTATGCAACGCAAGATCGCGCTCGTCGCGTCGAATGCGCCCGCGGGACAGGAGGCCGAGGCCGAACTGCGTCCGCTCTACGACTTCGTCGATCTCGCCGAGGCCGACCTGCTGATCGCGCTCGGCGGCGACGGCTTCCTGCTCCACATGCTGCACCAGCTTCTCGACCAGCGGCGTAGCCTGCCCGTCTTCGGAATGAACCGCGGGACGATCGGCTTCCTGATGAACGAGTTCCGCGTCGAAGGCCTGCTCGAACGCATCGCCGCCGCGCGCCCCTTCCTGATCCACCCCCTGTCGGGCGACATCACGACGATCAGCGGCGAACGGCATATCCTGCCCGCGATTAACGAAATTTCGCTGCTGCGCGAAACGCGCCAGGCGGCGAAGCTGGAGGTAGTGATCAACGAGCGCACGATGCTGGAGGAACTGGCGTGCGACGGCGTCCTCGTCGCGACCCCCGCGGGTTCAACCGCCTATAATCTGTCCGCCAACGGACCGATCCTGCCGCTCGAATCGGAAATGCTCGCGCTGACCCCGATCAGCCCCTTCCGCCCGCGGCGTTGGCGCGGCGCATTATTGCCCGAATCGGCAAGCATCCGCTTCAATGTCCGCGAAGCAGCCAAACGCCCGGTCAGCGCCGTCGCCGACCAGCGCGAGATCCGCGACGTGAAGACCGTCCTCGTCACCACCGACCGCAGCCGGCCGCTGACGCTGCTGTTCGATCCCGATCAGGGGCTCGACGAGCGGATCGCGATGGAACAATTCATCGTTTGAGGCACGCTGGCTCCAGCGCAGGGCCAGCGGTACAAAATATACCGAATCCCCCTTGCAAAATGGCGCGGGCAACGGCAAAGGGGCCGCCTTGCCCGCCTTGGCGGGCTGCTCCTCGGTAGCTCAGCGGTAGAGCAATCGACTGTTAATCGATTGGTCGCAGGTTCGAATCCTGCCCGGGGAGCCATCTTCTTTCCACGATGGCAGCGACAGGCTTCGGGGCATTTCAGCCGTCCGAAATGGTCTCATCCTCAATCGCCGCGGTAATCATCCGATCCCATATGGCGGCGTCGCCGGCGGCGACCATGCGCCCGCTCGGTTCGCGAAGCGTGCGGAGCACCGCAAGCGCGGCATCGGTGTATTCGGGCCAGCTTTCGTCGACCGCCGCTCCGGCCGACGACATGTCCCCTTCGGCATTGCGGCTGAGCGCATGGCCCGCGAGCACGCGCGCGATCCGTTCGACAGGGGCGGTTTCGGCTGCATCGAGCAACGCGTCGCGGCGGTCGGTCATGATGTCATCTCCTGTCGCGGATCATCCTGTCGCGCACCAGCTTTGCTGGCGAGCCTGTTCCAGACGAACGCACGGCAAAGACGGCAGTTGCCGCGTCCGGGTTTGCCGATCCTTCGCACGCCGACGAAGCGATACGGGCCGGAAACCGGATGTCGGCCTGAATCGATGAAATCGCGATTCTCAAACGCATCGTCATATGAAAAAATCCGGACGAATCCGGCGATCGGACATTAGAAAAGAAAGCGAATTCCGAGCGTCGATCCTGCGGGGATTTTCCGCGAAACTTGACTTTTTCTCCCCATCTACCCATATTGTTCGCGCTAACGTCGCCTGCGACGGAAAATTTACGCCCCAGGCGCTGAACTTCCCTTCTCACGCTACCAGCTCCGCCGGTGCTTTTGCCGGTGGGTATCTTGTTTTCGTGAAAGGAAAACACCCATGCCGATCGGCACCGTCAAATTCTTCAACACCGACAAGGGTTACGGCTTCATTTCGAATGAAGACGGCTCGGGCGACAGCTTCGTCCATATCACCGCCGTCGAGCGCGCCGGAATGGCGACCCTGAACAAGGACCAGCGCCTTTCCTACGAACTGGAAACCGGCCGCAACGGCAAGGTATCGGCCATCAACCTTCAGCAGGCCTGATCCTTGGCGAAAGAAGAGCTTCTGACCTTCGAAGGCGTGATCGACGAAATCCTGCCCGACGGCCGTTTCGGCGTCGTGCTCGAAAATGATCACCGCCTTATCGCCTATACCGCTGGCCGGATGCGACGCTTTCGCATCCGGTCGGTGGTCGGCGACTCGGTCCGCGTCGAAATGACGCCCTACGACCTGACCAAGGGCCGCATCGTCTATCGCGAGCGCGGCCCCGGCGGTCCCGGCGGCGGCGCGCGCAAGCGCCGCTGACTTACAGAATAAACAAGAGTAAAGAATGATTTATAACAATATTTTCCCGCGCCTCGCGGGTCTGTCCCTCGCCGGCAAGGCGATCGCACCGCGTCCGGCCCCGCGCCGTTCGCCGACGCTGTCGCGCCGCGAGTTGCGGCGACTGATCGCCGACATGGTTGATTGACACACGAACAAGGGAGCAGATGATGTCCGCAACGATCGATTTCTACCTGACACAGGCCGAGAAATGCGATGTCGATGCGGCCGGCACCAAGCTGGTGCAGGTTCGCGACCGCAGCCTGCGCGCAGCCGCCGCCTGGCGCGCGATGGCGGACAAGCTGATCCGCGCCGAAACGGCGCGTGTGGAAAAGGAACGGCAGATCGAAGCCGCGCGCAACGCCGCCAAGGTCGACTGAGCGCGAACCGCCGTTCCGTTTACAGGAACCGATCGTCCCCCAGGGTCAGACCGGATTCAGGCCCATGCAGACATATTTGATCTCGAGATAATCGTCGATCCCATAGCGTGACCCCTCGCGCCCGACGCCCGATTCCTTGATCCCGCCGAACGGCGCGACCTCGGTGGAGATCAGACCGGTGTTGACCCCGACGATCCCATATTCGAGCGCCTCCGCAACGCGCCAGACGCGCGCGAGGTCGCGCGCATAGAAATAGGCGGCAAGGCCGAAGCGCGTGTCGTTTGCCTGCGCGACGACGTCAGCCTCGTCCTCGAAACGGAAAACCGGCGCCAGCGGGCCGAAGGTTTCCTCCTGCGCCACCGCCATCGCCGCCGTGACCTCGACAAGCAGCGTCGGTTCGAAAAAGGTGCCGCCGAGCGCCGAGCGCGCGCCGCCGCAGACGACCCGGGCTCCCTTTGCAGTCGCGTCGGCGATATGCCGTTCGACCTTTTCGACCGCCGCTTCCTCGATCAGCGGGCCGACCTCGATCCCCGGCACCGCGCCATCGCCGACCTTCAGCGCCCGCACCGCGTCGGCGAGGCGCGCGACGAATGCGTCATGGATGCCCGCCTGCACATAGAGACGGTTGGCGCAGACGCAGGTCTGCCCGGCGTTGCGGTATTTGGAGGCGATCGCGCCCTTCACCGCTTCGTCCACATCGGCGTCGTCGAAGACGATGAAAGGGGCGTTGCCGCCGAGTTCGAGACCAAGCTTCTTCACCGTGTCGGCTGACTGGCGATAAAGCAGCTTGCCGATCTCGGTCGAGCCGGTGAAGGAGAGCTTGCGGACCAGCGGGTTGCCGGTCATCTCTTCGCCGACACCGCGCGCATCGCTGGTCGGGACGATCGACAGCAGGCCGGTGGGCAGCCCGGCTTCCTCCGCCAGCACCGCGAGCGCGAGCGCCGACAGCGGCGTCTGCGCCGCCGGCTTGACGACGATGCCGCAGCCCGCGGCGAGCGCCGGACCGACCTTGCGGGTGATCATCGCGGCGGGGAAGTTCCACGGCGTGATCGCCGCGACGACGCCGACCGGTTGCTTGAGCACGAGGATGCGCTGGCCGTTCTGGGTCGCGGGGATAACATCGCCATAGACACGCTTCGCTTCCTCCGCGAACCATTCGATGAAGGAGGCCGCATAGGCGATCTCGCCCCGGCTTTCGGCGAGCGGCTTGCCCTGTTCGGCGGTCATCAGCCGCGCGAGATCCTCCTGATTCGCCATGATCAGATCGAACCAGCGGCGCAGGATCGCGGCGCGCGCCTTGGCCGGCATCGCCGCCCAGGCGGGCATCGCCGCCGCCGCCGCATCGATCGCGGTGCGCGTGTCGGCGGCGGTCGTATCGGCGACCTCGGCGATCAGCGCCCCGGTCGCGGGGTTGGTGACGGCCAGCCGGCGTTCGCCCGCCACCCAGCGGCCGCCGACGAAAGCCTCGGTCCGCAGCAGGTCGCCGCGCGTCAATGTCCATGCGTTGCTCATAATGCGCTCAAGGCCTCTTCCAATATCGCCATGCCCTCGTCGATCACCGCGTCGGACGCGGTGAGCGGCATCAGCAGGCGGATGGTTTCGCCATGGATACCGCAGCTCAGCAGTACAAGCCCCCGCTCCAGGGCGCGCGCCGTCACGCGCTTCGCCGCCGCGCCGTCGGGTTCGTCGCCGCCGCGCGCCGCGAGCAGGTCGAAGGCGACCATCGCGCCGGGGCCGCGGACATGGCCGATGGGCAGAAGGTCGTTGCGCGCCGCGAAGGCCGCCAGAGTCGTCCGCAACCGGTCGCCGATGGCGTTCGCCCGCGCGATCAGCCCTTCCTCCTCGATCACGTCGAGCACCGCGAGCGCCGCCGCGCAGGCGACGGGCGACCCCGCATAGGTGCCGCCGAGCCCGCCGGGCTGCGCCGCGTCCATGATGTCGGCGCGGCCGATCACGCCCGACAGTGGGAAGCCGCCGGCGAGCGACTTGGCGACGGTCATCAGGTCGGGCTCGACCCCACCATGCTCGATCCCGAACATCCGCCCGGTGCGCGCGAAGCCGGTCTGCACCTCGTCGGCGATCAGCAGGATGCCATGCTCGTCGCAGATACGGCGCAGCGCCTGAAGCAATTCGGGCGGTGCCATGTGGAAGCCGCCCTCGCCCTGCACCGGCTCGACGATGATCGCGGCGACGCGCGACGGCTCGATGTCGGCGGCGAACAGCAGCGACAGCGCGCGCAGGCTATCCTCGACGCCGACACCGTAGTGCGCGATCGGAAACGGCAGGTGGAACACCTCGCCCGGCAGCGGGCCGAAGCTGCGCTTGTAGGGCAGCACCTTGCCCGTCATCGCCATGGTGAGCAGCGTGCGGCCGTGGAAGCCCCCGCCGAAGGCGATCACGCCCGGCCGCCCGGTCGCGGCGCGCGCGATCTTCACCGCATTCTCGACCGCTTCGGCCCCGGTCGTGAACAGGATCGTCTTGGCGGGCCCCGCGATGGGCGCCAGGGCGTTCAGCCGCTCGCACAGCGCGACATAGGGTTCATAGGCGACGACCTGAAAGGCGGTGTGAGTATAAAGGTCGAGCTGGTCGCGCACCGCCGCGATCACGCGCGGATGGCAATGGCCGACGTTGAGCACCGCGATGCCGCCGGCAAAGTCGATGTAGCGCGCGCCGTCGGCATCCCACAGCTCGGCATTTTCGGCACGCTCCGCGAACAGCGGCGTCGCGGTGGCGACCCCCTGCGGGACGGCGGCGACACGGCGCGACAAAAGAAGGGCATTCTGGCTCATCGTTGGACCTCGTTGGTTTGGGATCAATCTTGGGAAGGGGCGGCGCGGTCGAGCAGCCGGGCGGGCCAGGCCGCCGCAAGTCCGCTCAGCAGCAACAGCAGCACCGCGGCCCCGATCGTCAGCGGATAGCCGCCGCGATCGAGCAGCAGGCCGGTCAGCAGCGGCCCGCTCGCCAGGCCGAGCTTCGAACAGAAGCCGCCGAGCGCGGCGGTCCGCCCGACCTTGTCGAAAGCGGCGGCAAGGCCGAGCAGATAGGGGATGGTGAAGGCCCACACGATCGCCGAGCCGATGTTGGCGGCGACATAGACGACGGCGAGATCGGAGCGCCAGAAGGCGGCGGTGAACAGCAAGGTCACCGCGATCGAGCCGAGGATCGGCTTCGCCCGCCCGAAGCGCGCGCCCATCGCAACAACGAGGATCGACCCCAGCGCGCCGAGCCAGTTGGCGGCGGCAAGCGTCGGCCCGATGAAATCCTGCGACAGGCCCGCGTTGCGCCCCAGCCCAATGATGAAGGCGGCGAGACCCATATTGCCCGCCTGGAACAGAAAGATGGCGGCGAGCGTCGCGGCGAGCGGGCGCCGTGCGATCGGCGCGGGCGCGGCGGTCACGCCGCTCTCCGTCGCAACGGGATAGGCGGGCAGGAAGGGCAGCATAGCCAGCGTCGCGAGGCTGAAGGCGGCGAGTGCGAGGAACAGGATCGCGGTGCCATAATGCGGAACCAGCGACGGCAATGCCCACAGGCCGATGCCGCCAATCCCGAACTGCACGACAAGCAGCATCCCGAACACACGGTCGGGCGAACGGGTGCGCGCGATCACCGCGAAGGCGACCCCGACGAGCAGCCCGCCGACGATCCCATGACAGGCGCGCAAGGCTGTGAGCCACGGCACCGACACGACGCGGGTCGAGACGAGGTCGATGGCGATCAGGCCGAGCAGCGCCGCCGTTGCGGCAACACGCCACGGGATGCGCCGGATCAGGAACACCGCCGCCAGCGCCCCGACCGCAGCCCCATAGACATTGGCCGATGCGATCAGCCCCGCGCTCGCGGGCTTGATCCCCAGCCCGTCCGACAGGCCGGTGACGAGCGCCGCCATGATGTTGACGTAGAAAAGCCCGGCGGTGGCGAGGAAGGACAGCAGCACAGCGGCGGGCAGGCCGTCGGGCGCCACCTTCGGCAGCGTATCGGTCAGCCGCATGGCGCATCCTTTCCGGCCAGCGCCACGGCGGCGGGACCCCAGTCCCAATGATCGCTGTCGCCGAAGCTGTAGAAGAGCGCGTCACGGCCAGGCAGCATCGCGACCGAAATGCCGCCGAACCCCGACATGGCGGGAACCCAGAGCGGCGCGGCGCAACCTTGCTTCGCGCCCATCTCGCGCGCCCAGAAGCCGGCGCGGTAGCGGAAGCCGGGAAAACCCGCCGGAAGCCCGCCGCCCTTCGGCGCGCGCTGCATCGCCGCGTCGAGCAGGCGCCGATCGAGCAGCCCGCCCGCCCCCTGCATCAGCCAGCGCGACAGCCGCGCGATGTCGTCGGGCTGATAGGTCAGCCCCCAGCCGACGAAGGGCTGCGCCGCCGCATCCTCGGTCCGCCGCGTCGTCGACAGCGTCGGGCTGAGCTCGAGGTCATCCCACAGCGGCCGGACGAGATCGTCGTAGAGATCGGCCTGCGCGCCGCGCTTCTCGCGCAGGATCGCGGCCATCGCGGTACCGAGCAGATAGGTGTCCGAGGTATGATAGACCCATTTGCCGCCCGGCGGCGCCTTGCGCGGATAATGGGTACAGGCGAAGGCGATCTTCGCCGCATGGTCGGCGGGCTCGAAGAAACCGGCGATCGACGGGTCGTCTTCGTCGACCATATAGGCGGCCGAGCGATAACGGCCGGTCGTCATGTCGAGCGCCTGCTCGAGCGTCACGCCCGCCCAGCCGCGCGCGCAGGCGGGGACATAGGCGGCGATACTCGCCCCGGCGCTACCCGGATAGAGTTTTTCGAGCCGCATCAGCGCCACGCCGCCGAACAGCGACTTGGCGGTCGAATAGGACGGCAGGTCGATGACCTCGCACGCCGGATAGTCGCCATGACGCGTCACGCAGGCGCTGCGGTAATGGATGCCGTCCACCACCGCGCCATAGACGGTCGGCTCCGATCCCGCGGCGGTGGCGAGCGCCAGCGCGTCGGGCAGTGCCTCGACCGGCCGCACCGGAAGCCGCGCCGCGACGACCGCTTCGTGCCGCCGGACGATCGCCTCGGCATCGGCGACCGCGCCCGGCGCAGCGCGCGCCGCGACGAAGCCCCAGGCGTCGAACTTGCGGTAGCGGCAGGTCTCGCTCGCGATCTCAAAGGCGGCCTTGCTCACCGTTCCGTCCGCGCCGAACAGGAAGGTCAGCATCCCGTTGTGCGTGCAGTTGGCATTGCGCTCCTGCAATGCAAAGGGCAGCGCGGCGCGGGCCAGCCCGCCGTCACCGGGCTCGGACCAGACGCGGCCGGGCTCGACGATCCAGTTCCAGTCAGGATGGTTCGAGGCGATCAGTCCGCGCTGCGCGGGGATCAGCGCATCGCCGTGCTGGACGAGATCGAGGGCAAGGTCGGGCAGCGAGCGGATCGTATCGCCGCGTTCATAGCCCTTTTTCTCGGCGATCAGGCGAAAGCCCGCCATCGCCGCGCCCGTCAGATGCAGGCGGCCGGTAAAATTCGCCTGCGGCGGCGCGGCATCGGCGGTGGGCGCAAAGGCCGACAGATCAACCGGACGGTCGAACCCCGTGCCTGCGAACAACACGTCGCGGCCCAGCGCCTGCCGCGCGTCGGAGGTTTCGGCCCGGGCAACGCCCGTCACCACCACATCGTCGAACCAGCAGGTCGCGCGCTTCCCCTGCGCCGACAGGCGAAGCAGCAGGCCGCCACCAAGCCCTTCCCCGCCGTCGGCGAGCGCTTGTCCGCCCGGCCACAGCGTCACCGCATCGGCACGCGCCTTGCCGACCGAAAGGATCGGCGTCCATGTCGCGCCATCATCGCGCGAGGCTTCGGCCATGCAGGCGGCGGTGTCGTCGAGCGCGTCGGCGGCGATCTTCGCATTCACATACAGGCGGCGTTTGCCCTCGACCGGCACCGCGACCTGCGCGCTCGCGCCGGCGGTGAGGCGCATCGAGACATTGCCCTCGAAACTCGTCAGCCGCACGTCGCCCGCGCCCGCCGCGCGCCACGGGTCGGCGCTGCCCTGCTGGAAGTCGCTGCGCAGCAGTTCCTCGGCCGCCGCGCTGCCGGGCGCCGCGAGCGCGACGAGGATCAGCGGCCAATATCTCATCGTCCGTAATCCAGCGGAATACCGGCGCCGCGCAATGCGTCGGCGAGGGGCGTGAGCCCGGCCTCATAGCGCCGCCAGAGGCCGACCGAACGGTCGTGGATCGGCGCGCGCACCTGCACCGCGCTCGCGGTCGCGACGGGCGCGGGATTGCGGTGAAAATCGAGGCAGCCATCCTCCCAGTCGAGCCCGCACGCCGCGACGAGACGCCGGCTTTCGCCTTCCTGGTCGGCGATCAGCGCCTCATAGTCGATCTCGATCATCCGGCCGGGCAGCGCGGCCCGCCAATGGTTCATCAGCCGTTCGTGGGCGATGCGATAGGCGGCGAGGTCGCCAAGGTCGTAGCTGAACGGATAGCCCATGCGGAACAGGGTCTTGTACATCGCATAGCAGCCGTCCATCGCTCCGCGCCGGACATGGACGATGCGCGCGTCGGGCAGCGCGAGCGCGATCAGCCCGATATAGAGGCAATTGAGCGGCGTCTTGTCGATCGCGAACGGCGCGTCCGGATCGCGCTCGGCGATGCGCGCGCGATAGGCGCGGCCGAGCGCGGCATGGTCCATCGCGGCGCTGCGGCGAATGAGGTCGGCCTTGCCCTGCGCCGTTCCCGCCCCCTCGACCAGCGCGAGCGCGAAATCCTGAATTTCGCCGAGGCTTGCGACGCGGCTGTGCGACGAGAGGATGCGGTCGACCAGCGTCGTCCCGCTGCGCGGCAGGCCGAGAATGAAGATCGGCCCCGGCTCGGCGGCCGGTGGCGGTGCGCCGCGCAGGCGTTCGGCCGAAAAGGCGTCGGCGATTCCCGCCATCGTCGCGACATCGTCTGCAACGCGATAGGACAGGCGCGCGCGCCGCGCATCGGCGGCCGCCTTCAGAACCGAGAACGCCCGGTCATGGTCGCCAAGGTCCTCGAGTTCCTTCGCCAGCGCATGGCCGAGCGCGATGCGCGCTTCCGCGTCGCGCCCCGCCGCCGCCATCGCGCGATCCAGCGCCGCGACATGGTTGCGCTCCGCCGTCGCGCGGCGCAGCGTCGAGCGGTTGGCCCATGCGTCCCAGTCGCGCGGATCGGCCGCGATCACCCGGTCGAAATGTGCCTCCGCCGCATCGATCCGGCCGATCGCGATCGACGCCGCGGCGAGATCGTAGTGCGCCCGCGCATCGTCCGGCGCCAGTTCGACCGCACGGGCGCAACAGCGCTCGGCCTCGACCGGCCGGTTCATATGACCGTGATATTCGGCAAGACGGCGCAGGTCGCGGGGGTTGTCCCACGCGCGTTCCTCGATGGCGGCGAGGATCGTGCGCGCCTCGCGGTAGCGTCCGCCCAGCGCCGCCTCCCTCGCCCGCGCCAGCCCGGCGTCGAAATCGCCGGGACGAGCGCGGGAAGGAGGAGCGGCGGGCGGCGCCATGAGCGTCAGAAACGCACGTCCGCCGACAGGCCGACGGTGCGCGGTAGCGTGATCATATCCTTCGATCCGTTGCCGTAATAGCCCTGCCCCGGCGACGTCCCCATATAGGCTTCGGTGAAGATGCCCGTGACGCCGTCCGCATTGAACAGATTCTTGACGAACAGCGTCAGCCCATAAGGGCCCTTGCGCAAAGTCGCCGAGGCGTTCCAGATCGAGAAGCCCGGCAGACGCACGTTGAACTTGGGCGAGGTGCTGATCGCGTTGCGCGTCGACGACTGATAGAAGCCGTCGCCGCGCAGCGTCAGGCTGGTGTCGTCGCCCAGGTCGAAGCTGTAATCGGCACTGCCGGTCAGGATGTGGCGCGCCGAACCGGGCAACCGGTCGCCGTCGCGCCCGATCAATGTGCGGCTGGGGTCGGGGGAGAAGAAGTCGCGCGTCAGCTTCGCGTCGACATAGGTGTAGCCGAGCGCATAGTGGAAGCCGCCCGACCGGCCCTCGACCTGCGCCTCGATGCCCTGCGAGCGCGCCTTGCCGCCGTTCTGGACGACGTAGAAACCCCAGACCGGCGTCGCTGTGTTGAGCTGGATGTCCTTCCAGTCGATATAGAAGGCGTCGAGGTTGTAGGTGAGCCCGCCGACGCCGCCCTTCACGCCGACCTCGTAGTTGATCAGCGTGTCCGACTTGTACTGCTGCCACGACGGGTCCTCGGCATAGCGGCCGATCGTCGGCACGGCGTTCGACCCGCCTCGGCGATAGCCCTGCGACACCGTGGCATAGAGCAGACCGCGGTCGGCGAATTTCCATGACAGATTGCCCTTGAACAGCGCCTTGTCCTCGCTGGTGCGGAAGGTCGCGTCGGTCGGCTGCGACAGCGAGGGAAAGATCGGAATGTCGATCGAGGTGTCGTTGCGCGCCTTGTTCCAGAAATAGCGCACCCCGCCGGTCAGATCGACCGTATCGGTGACATGCCAGGTCAGCTCGCCGAACAGGGCGCGATCCTTGAAATTCTCGTGCCGGCGATAGAAGAAATCCTGATCGCCCGCGACCGCGGCAGTCAGGCCCGTCGCGGCGTCCCACCAGCGCTTGAAACCGCGCAGATAGCTGTCCTGCGACGAAAAGAGCTTCTGGTCCTGGTAATAGGCGCCGACCACATAATCGAGCGGCCCGCCGCCCTTCGACACCAGCCGCAGTTCCTGCACGAAGCTCTTGTCGCGATAGCCGCGCACCGCCGACGCCATCGGGCGCGGATAGTTGTAATAGAAAGCGAGGAAACCCGCCTTGGCATAGAAGCCGGTATTCTCGCTGACACTGTCGCCCTCATGCTCGTACCATGAGGAACTGGAGGTCAGCGTCGCGAAGCCCAGGTCGACATTCGCCTCGAGCGCGACCGAATCGACGTTGCGGTTCGACGGTTCGAGCTGGACCGAACCGTTCTGATACCCCCGATACGCCTCGCCATAGCCGTCGAGGCCGCGCGTGATCTGGCGGCGACCGCCGACCTTGTCTTCCTGATGGTTATAGGTCAGCGTCACGTCGACGGCGTCGCTCGGCTGCCACAGCGCGGCGATGCGGCCGTACCAGACATGGACGAAGTCGGCATCCTTGACGCGGCGATATTCGGCGTCGGGCGCCAGCACGCCCGCCGGCGCGGTCGGGATGCCGTCGCCATCGAGCTTGTAGACGTTCACATAGTCGGTAAGCCCCGGATAATGCTGGCGGCTGCCGACCGCACGGATCGCGAAGGTCTCGCCCAGCGGCACGTTGAGCACGACGTCCGCCTCGTAGCCGATGCCGTCCGATCCCTTGACGCTGCTGACGCCGCCGGTGACGCGCCCTTCGAAGCGGCCGAGCACCGGCTTCTTCAGGATGTAGCGCACCGTGCCGCCGAGCGCACCCGACCCATAGAGCGTGCCCTGCGGTCCGCGCAGCACCTCGACCCGGTCGAGGTCCTTGAGCAGATAGGCGGCGAACAGCGGCGTGTCGTTGACATAGGTCGACACCGGCGAGATGCCCGAGACGGCATAATCGCCGAGCGCGGCGCTATCGACGTTGACGCCGCGGATCGTCACCGTGTTGATGACGCCCGCGTTGCGCCGGCCGCGATCGACGACCGCGACGCCGGGGATCGAACGGAGGAGTTCGGCTTGGTCGCGCGTCTGGTTCGCGTCGATCCTCTCGCCGCCGACCGCCGAGATATTGTACGGAATGTCGATCGTCCGCG
This sequence comes from Sphingopyxis sp. 550B, assembly GCF_057401805.1. Lineage (NCBI taxonomy): Bacteria > Pseudomonadati > Pseudomonadota > Alphaproteobacteria > Sphingomonadales > Sphingopyxidaceae > Sphingopyxis > Sphingopyxis sp. 550B. The sequence continues at coordinate 4,006,822 of NZ_CM171610.1, forward strand.
CCTCGCGGCGCGTCGCGGTGACGACGATGTCGGTGTCGTCGCTCGCGGCTCCTGCCTCCTGAGCGAAGGCTGGCGCCGGCAGCACCGCCAGCAATCCCGTGCAGGCGAGCGATGTCGTCGCCAATAGTCGCATATGGTTGGTCATGACTTTACCCCCTTGTGTGTCATTATGGACGCGCCGGCGCCATCCTTGCCGGTCGAAGACATGGGCTGGACGAGCGGACCGAGTGCCTGGAGAGCCGGCGATCGAAATGCTGCGGGCCGTCGCGAAGGCTCGAGCGGCGGCCGATGCCAGCCTCGCGACCCCATGCCCCGCCTCGTGGATCATCTCGCCGCCCGGCCCCGCGACGCACGAGCGCCCATAGCCGAGGTCGCCCGCGACGTTGACCGACACGACATAGGCCTGGTTGGTCGCCGCGGCGGCGCGGACGATCGACAGTTCGACGTCGCGGTCGATCGTGTTGGTCATCACCGGGTTGAGGATCACCTCCGCCCCGCGCCAGATCAGCGAGCGCACGACCTCGGGAAACCAGATGTCGTAGCAGATGGCGAGCCCGAAGCGCCCGACGCCCGGAACGTCGAATACGGTCGGCTCGCCGCCGCCCGTCACCCCTTCTTCATAGGGATAGAAGGGATAGATTTTGCGGTGCCGCGCCGCGATGCTGCCGTCGGGGGCGAAGACGCTGGTCGTGTTGTAGATCGCATCGCCGTCGCGTTCGAACAGCGATCCGTTGACCAGCCACAGCCCATGCTCGCGCGCCATCGCGGCGAAGGCGTCCTCGGCCGGGCCGGGCAGCGGCTGCGCGTGCGCGGTGGCCGGGCCGAAGCAGGACAGTTCGCCCAGCACCACCATGTCGACCCAGCCGAAACGGCGGCGGACGAGGCGGATTTCCTCGGCAATGCGGTCCAGATTGTCGCCGCGCGGCAGGGCCAGTTGCAGTCCGGCGATCGCGAAATGAGTCATGATCCTCCCCGGCGCGCCGATCGGGGCGCGTCCGGTTATCATGGTGCCTCCCGGGCCCGCCTTACGATAGGTCCAGTTTGGAAATCAGGATGGTGCCAGATTGCCGATGCGTCCGATCACCGCCCAGTCGACAACGCGGTGGCCGGGGTCCAGCCACTGGATGACGTCGCCCTCGACCGCGACGTGGAAGGCGGCCGCCTCGCCATAGGACCAGCTCTGCCATTGGCGATGCCAGCGGTCGCCCTCGATCCACCAGCGCCCCGTGTCGACGTCTTCGTCGGCATGGCCGGCGCACCCGGTCATCGTGCCGTCGGGCAGCAGCAATATGGTGCAGGGATCGCCATAGATGGTCCGGCAATCGAGCCGCGCGCCGCTCATTTTGCGGCGCAGCGCCCGGCCGGTCAGGATCGGCAGCGGATCGGCCTTCTTCTCCAGCACGTCGTTGAGTGCCGCGGTCAGCGCCGCGACGCCGGGCCGGATGCGGTCGGCCGGCAGGCTGGTGACGCCGAGCCGGAACAGCGCCGGCGGCGGACTGCCGGCATAATAGGGATCGACCCGCTCGAACAGCACCCCGCGGCGTTCGGCCGCCGCGGCCAGCTCGGCGACGTCGAGGCCGTCGGGACCGCGCACCCACATCGTCGTCCCGCCACGCACCGGCTGGATCGCGATCGAGCGCGGCAGATAGTGGTTGAGCGCATCGCGCAGCGCCATCTGGCGCACCCGGAACTCGCGCCCGATGCGCCGCATCATCGAATCATAATGACCGAGCGACAGGAACTGCGCGGCGGCGCGCTGATTGTTCGGCGGCGGCTGTTTGACCGACAGCCGACGCAATTCGCGCAGATGCGCCACGACCTCGCGATCGGCGACCATGAAGCCGAGCCGCAGGCCGGGATCGAGCACCTTGGCAAGCCCGGCGATATAGACGACGCGGCTGCCGCCGTCCATGCTGCGCATCGCGGGAAAATCCTGGTCGAGATAATTGGTCTCGCATTCGAAATCATCCTCGACGACGATCAGGTCGTGCGCCTCCGCGGCGGCGAGCAACTCGCGGCGCCGGTCGAGCGACAGCGTAGCGCCGGTCGGCAACTGATGGCTGGGCGTCACCACCGCCAGGTCGCAGCTTGCAAGCCGCGCGTCGGTGACGATGCCGTCGGCGTCGACCGGCTGGAGCACCACCTCGCCGCGCCGCGCCTCGATCAGCGCGCGCAGCTCGAACGGGCCGGGGTCCTCGACCGCGACGCGGCTTCCCTCGGCGCAGAAGAGTTCGAGCGCCAGCAGGCGCGCATGCTGCGTTCCCAGCGTGAGCAATATCTCGTCGGGCCGGGCATAGATGCCGCGTCGCGGCAGAATCTTGGTGCGGATTTCCTCGACCAGCGCGGCATCGTCGTCGGCGATTCCCGACCAGGAAGCGATCTGCCGCCGCTTCAGCGACAGGCTGGCCGCCTCGCGCCATTCGTCGGCGGGGAACAGGCTGTCGTCGAAACAGCCGTCGAGGAAGGGGTAGCGATATTGCTGCCAGTTGGCGGGGCGCGGCCTGGGCAGCGCCGGCAGGCGCGGCAGACGCTCGGACCAGGGCAATCCGTTCGGGGTCGCGCGCTCGGCGATGCCCGCGATCTCGCCGAAGCCGCTGCGCCCGGCGGTCAGGTCGCCCGAAACGAACAGGCCGCTCCGCTCGCGCGCCACGACATGCCCGTCGGCGACCAGCTGCTGATAGGCGATCGTCACCGTGTTGCGCGCGACGCCGAGCAGCCGGGCCATGGTACGCGAGGACGGCAGGCGATGCCCCGCCGGCCACGCCTGCGACCGCATCAGTTCGATCACGCCCTTGCGGATCTGATCCTGCAGCGTGACGTCGCCGTCGCGGTCGAGGATGAAGGATGGGCGCATAGCCGATGGTGTCCCAATCGCGGGGCGCAGATCAAGTTCAAACCACGGCCGCCGCCGCGATGCGGCAGACGGCCGGATGACAATCCAGATATAGGGTCAGGACCCACTAATTTCGCGTTCGAGGCGTCGAAATGGCGAAGATATCAGGTTCGGGCGGATGCAGCGGGTAGCATCGCTACCCGCAAGGCCGCGCGGGCCCGAGATCGAAGCCATTTCGGCGTCGCTTCGCGATTTGACCGATTTTGCCCATGGCTTCGTCGAAAAGTCTTGAAATATATTCATATTCCTACGCCTTTCCTCCTCGCCCTGTGCAAAATCGCTTCAAACCTCGATCGCGAAATTAGTGGGTCCTGACCCTAGATTCGCCGATCGGCCGATGCAGCTTATTCTTTTCTGCCGCGTTTTCCGCACCATGGAAACCAGTATCATTGCGGCGCCCCCCGAAACCGATCTTTCCCGCCGATTCCGGACTTTCGTCGGCGCCCCCGATTTCCCCTGCGTCGGCGCGAAATCCGCGCTGGCGAACGACATGCTGCGGATCGTCGAGGCGCACGACCTGACCAGCGGCTGGAACGACCTGCAGATTCACCGCGAGCTGCTCGAATGGGCGCGCGCCTACAAGGACGACCCGGCGGGTTTCCGCAGCCTCGCGGTGATCTTCCACGGCCCCGGCGATCTCGACGAGCCGGCGTTCGAGACGGCGCTGTGGGAGCGCATCCAGTCGCTCGCCGACAAGGACGCCTGGAAAGGCCTGCCTTACGACCCGCGCGTCCATGCCGACCCCGACCATCCCCATTTTTCGCTGAGCTTCGGCGGCGAGGCCTTTTTCGTCATCGGCCTCCATCCGCGCGCTTCGCGCCCCGCGCGCCGCTTCCGCCGGCCGGTGCTCGTCTTCAACCTCCACGACCAGTTCGAACGGCTGCGCGCCGAAGGGCGCTACGAACGGATGCGCGAGCGCATCCTCGCGCGCGACGAGCAGCTTGCGGGCAGCATCAACCCGATGCTCGCCCGCCACGGCGAGGCGAGCGAAGCGGCGCAGTACAGCGGCCGCGCCGTCGAGGAAGACTGGGCCTGCCCGTTCCACGACCCGAGGGCCGGCGCATGATAACCGAAATCCCGCCGCGCAGCGGCACCGCCTTCCGGCTCGCCCGCGGCGACAGCCTTCGGGTCATCGACCCGGAGGGCGGGCAGGTCAGCGACATGCTCGCCTTCATGGCCGACGATCCGCGCGAGGCGCTGTCGAACGGCCGGACGTTCGATTATGAGGAGACGATCCGGCTGACCACCGGCCATCGCCTGTGGTCGAACCGGTCGCGGCCGATGCTGGAGATCGTCGAGGACAGCGTCGGCACGCATGATTTCCTGCTGACGCCGTGCAGCGAGGCGACCTTCCGCCATTTCTATCCGGACAAGCCGGTACATCGCGGCTGTTTCGGCAATCTCGCCGAGGCGCTCGCGCCCTTTGCCGTCGCGGCCGACGCGATTCCGACCGCCTTCAATATCTTCATGAACGTGCCGGTCGCCCCCGACGGCAGGATCCGGGTCGAGCCCCCGACGACCCGGCCGGGCGACTTCATCCGCCTGCGGGCGCTCGCGGACCTGATCGTCGGGCTCACCGCCTGCTCGGCCTACGACAGTTGCGGCGGTAGCTTCAAACCGATCCACTATGCGATCGAGCCCCGCAGCGGCGATGGCTGAATAGGACGCGGATCATGGTCTGCCCTCGAATGAAAGACGGCGCAAAAAGGAGAAGTCCGGCCATGGATGCTGAAACGAGTTCAGCATGACGAAGGATGTGCAGCACGCCGAATCCCGAATCCCCACAGGCCGTAATCCGCATCCGTCTTCCTGAGATAGTCTGGCAGTACCCTTTTTCCGGAAAGGAACCGCTCCCCGGCGAACGCCGGGGTCCACACTGGGTAGCGCTACGCCATCTGGACCCCGGCATTCGCCGGGGAACATGCATTTCCCTGCCATCCACCCCTGCTCGTCCACGCCACAAGGGGCTGGCCATTCGCCCGGCAAGGCGGCACAAGCCTTCGCCATGACCCAGCCGCGCACCGCCGACGCCATCGAACCGTTCCACGCCATCGAGCTGAGCCAACTCGCGCAGAAGATGCGCGCCGCCGGCGCCCCCGTAATCCATATGGAATTCGGCCAGCCGTCGGAGGGCGCGCCGGCGGGCGCGGTCGCCGCCGCGCAGCAGGTGCTGAGCAGCGGCGACATGCTCGGCTATTGGGAAAGCGCGGCGCTGCGCGAACGCATTTCGCGCCATTATCGCGCCGCCTATGGCGTCGATGTCGCGCCGCGGCGCATCGTCCTGACCTGCGGCGCGTCGCCCGCGCTCGTCCTCGCGCTGCTCACCGGCTTTCGCGCGGGGAGCCGGGTGATGACCGCGCGGCCCGGCTATGTCGCCTATCGCAATTCGCTGCGCGCGCTGGAGATGACGCCGATCGAGATCGCCTGCGGCGCCAACGACCGCTTCCAGATCGCGGCGCGCCACATCCGCGAGGCGGCGCCCGCGCCGGACGGGCTGATCGTCGCCAGCCCCGCCAATCCGACGGGCACGATCATCCCGCCGCACGAACTGGCGGAGATCGCGGCGGCGTGCCGCGAGCGCGGCGTCCGCATCATCTCCGACGAAATCTATCATCGCCTGAGCTACGGGATCGAGACCCAGTCGATCCTGAACCATGACGACGACGCCTTCGTCATCAACAGCTTCTCCAAATATTATGGCATGCCGGGGTGGCGGCTCGGCTGGGTGATCTGTCCCGAGGCACTGGTCGACGCCGCGCGGGCGCGCGCCGGCAACCTCTTCCTGTCGCCCCCTGCGCTCAGCCAGCACGCCGCGCTCGCGGCGTTCGACTGCGAGCCCGAACTCGACGCGCGCGTCGACGTCTATCGCCGCAATCGCGAGCGGCTGCTCGCCACCCTCGCCGGTCTCGGCATCACCGATATCGCGCCGTCGGACGGCGCCTTCTATGTCTATGCGTCGATCGCGCACCTGACCGACGACAGCATGGCCTTCTGCAAGCGGCTGCTCGCCGACACCGCGCTCGCCACCGCGCCGGGGATCGATTTCGACCCCGTGAACGGCCATCGCTTCATCCGCTTCAGCTACGCGCTGAGCGCCGAACTGGTCGAAGAGGCGTGCCGCCGGTTGACCGACTGGTTCCGCAGCGGCGCCGGAGGGGACGTGCGCGGCCCGGCCTGAAGCGCGTTAGCCATGGTGATGCAGTTGGACCGCGTCACTGCGACCCCGGACATGATCCGGGGGAAGTAATCCAGGGCGGTTTACGCCTGCTCTGGGTTGCCGCGCGGCTTCGCCGCTCGCAAGGACGGCATGGATTAGTGCATCGTGCCTTAAATATGCACCGTTTGCCCTGAGCTTGTCGAAGGGCCGTTCTTTCTGTCAGGCGCCGCAAGAAGAAGGACGGTGCTTCGACAAGCTCAGCACGAACGGCAGAAAGGGTGGTGCAGATTTCACGCGCGTCGCTCTAACCAAAGCCAGCAGAGATCGGCAGATGCGCAAGCGTCGCCTCAGGCCAGCGACGGCAGGTCGAGGCCCTTTTCGCGCGCGCAGTCGATCGCGATTTCGTATCCCGCATCGGCATGGCGCATCACGCCGGTCGCGGGATCGTTCCACAGCACGCGTTCGAGCCGCTTCGCCGCCGCCTCGCTGCCGTCGGCGACGATCACCATGCCCGCGTGCTGCGAATAGCCCATGCCGACGCCGCCGCCATGGTGCAGCGACACCCAGGTCGCCCCGCTCGCGGTGTTGAGCAGCGCGTTGAGCAGCGGCCAGTCGGACACCGCGTCGGTGCCGTCATTCATCGCCTCGGTCTCGCGGTTGGGACTCGCCACCGACCCCGAATCGAGGTGATCGCGGCCGATCACCACCGGCGCCTTGAGCTCGCCCCTCGCGACCATCTCGTTGAACGCGAGGCCGAGCCGGTGGCGGTCGCCGAGTCCGACCCAGCAGATGCGCGCCGGCAGACCCTGAAACTGGATCCGCTCGCGCGCCATGTCGAGCCAGGTGTGAAGATGCGCGTCGTCCGGCAGCAGTTCCTTCACCCTGGCGTCGGTGCGATAGATGTCCTCGGGATCGCCCGACAGCGCCGCCCAGCGGAACGGGCCGACGCCGCGGCAGAAGAGCGGGCGGATATAGGCGGGGACGAAGCCCGGGAAATCGAAGGCATTGTCGACGCCCTCGTCCTTCGCCATCTGCCGGATATTGTTGCCATAGTCGGTGGTCGGCACCCCCGCGGCGTGGAAATCGAGCATCGCGCGGACGTGCGTCGCCATCGACGCCTTGGCCGCCCGCGCCACCGCCTGCGGGTCGCTATCGCGCTTACTGGCCCACTCGGCGACGCTCCAGCCGGCGGGGCAATAGCCGTTCACCGGATCGTGCGCCGAGGTCTGGTCGGTGAGCAGGTCGGGGCGCACGCCGCGCGCGAACAGGTCGGGCAGGATTTCGGCGGCATTGCCGAGCAGGCCGACCGAAACCGGCTTCCGGTCCGCGCAGCTTGCTTCGATGATCGCCAGCGCCTCTTCGATCGTGTCGGCGCGGTGGTCGAGATAGCCGGTGCGCAGCCGCATCTCGATCCGGCTCGGCTGGCATTCGATCGCGAGGCACGAGGCGCCCGCCATCACCGCGGCGAGCGGCTGCGCGCCGCCCATGCCGCCGAGCCCGGCGGTGAGCAGCCAGCGGCCCGACAGGTCGCCGCCATAATGCTGGCGCCCCATCTCGACGAACGTCTCGTAGGTGCCCTGCACGATGCCCTGGCTGCCGATGTAGATCCACGACCCGGCGGTCATCTGTCCGTACATGGCGAGCCCGCGCCGGTCGAGTTCGTTGAAATGCTCCCACGTCGCCCAGTGCGGGACGAGGTTGCTGTTCGCGATCAGCACGCGCGGCGCGTCGGCGTGGGTGCGGAAGATGCCGACCGGCTTGCCCGACTGGACGAGCAAGGTCTGGTCGTCCTCGAGCCGGCGCAGTGCCGCGACGATGCGGTCATAGCTTTCCCAGTCGCGCGCCGCGCGGCCGATGCCGCCATAGACGACCAGCTCCTCGGGCCGCTCGGCGACGTCGGGGTGCAGATTGTTCATCAGCATCCGCAGCGGCGCTTCGGTCAGCCAGCTTTTCGCGGACAGGCCGGTACCGGTGGCGGGGCGGATGATGCGGCTGTTGTCGAGGCGGTTCATGGGCATCCTTTCGCGAAATCGAGCACGGCGGCGATCGCCTGCCGCAGCGTCGGCAGGATCGCGGGATCGGCGTCGAGCGGGCTGGGCCAATTGCTCTCGTCGGGCGAAGCGGGCTCGGTCATGTAGCCGCGGCAGGCGAGCTCCATCTGGATCGCGTGCACGCCCGCTTCGGGGCGGCCGTAATGCCGCGTCGTCCAGCCGCCCTTGAAGCGGCCGTCGCGGACATGGCCGAAGCCGCTCGCCGCGCACACCGCCTCGACCGCGTCGGCGAGGGCGCGCGCGCAGCTTCGCCCGCTGTTGGTGCCGATGTTGAACTGCGGCAGCTCGCCGTCGAACAGCCGCGGCACATGGCTGCGGATCGAATGGCAGTCATAGACGACGACCGCCGGATGGACGGCGCGCAGCCGCGCGATCTCCGCCTCGATCGCCGCGTGATAGGGCGCGAACCATGTCGCCGTGCGCCGCTCGATCTCGTCCGCGCCGGGCGGATCGCCACGATAGAGCGGCTCGCCGTCGAAACTCGTCGTCGGGCACAGCTCGGTCGTCGCCTGCCCCGGATAGAGCGAGGCGCCGCTCGGGTCGCGGTTCATGTCGATGACGCTGCGCGAGATATCGGTCGCGATCGTCGTCGCGCCGAGTTCCGCGCCGAAACCGTAGAGCGCCTCGATCCACCAGTCGGCGTCCTTGCGCGCGAGCCACGGCGACACGAACCGCGCCGCCAGCGCTTCGGGGATCGCCGTGCCGCCGTGCGGAAAGCACAGGATCAGTGGCGCCTCCCCGCGCGCGATGCGAAGCCAGTCGCCGCTCATCGCATCACGCCCGGCAGGGCGACACCCGCCGCCTCCGCCAGCGCATCGCCCCTGACCAGCGCCGTCGCGGCCGCCATGTCGCTGGCGAAATAGCGATCCTCGCCGAGCCCCGGCACGTCGCGGCGCAGCCGCGCGCGCACCCGTTCGAGCGCCTCCGACGCGCGCAGCCCGACATGAAAGTCGCAGCCCTGCGCCGCAGCGAGCAGTTCGATACCGATAACGTTCTGCGCGTTCGCCGCCATCGCGAGCAGCCGCCGCGCGCCGTGCGCCGCCATCGACACATGATCCTCCTGGTTCGCCGAGGTCGGGATCGAATCGACGCTCGCCGGATAGGCGCGCTGCTTGTTCTCCGAAACGAGCGCCGCCGCCGTGACCTGCGGGATCATGAAGCCCGAGTTGAGCCCCGGATGCGCGGTCAGGAAGGCGGGAAGCCCCGACAGCGCCGGATCGACGAGCATCGCGACGCGGCGTTCGGCGATCGAGCCGATCTCGCAGATCGCGAGCGCGATCATGTCGGCGGCGAAGGCGACGGGCTCGGCGTGGAAATTGCCGCCCGACAGCGCCTCGTCGGTGTCGGGGAAGATCAGCGGATTGTCGGAGACGCCGTTCGCCTCGTCCTCCAGCGTCGCCGCCGCCTGCCGCAGCACGTCGAGCGCGGCGCCCATCACCTGCGGCTGGCAACGCAGGCAATAGGGGTCCTGCACGCGCGGATCGTCGTCGCGGTGCGAGGCGCGGATCCCCGAATCGGTCATCAGCGCGCGCAGCGCCGCCGCGACCTCAACCTGCCCGCGATGGCGGCGCAGGGCGTGGATGCGCGGGTCGAAAGGCGCGTCGGTGCCCTTCGCCGCTTCGGTCGACAGCGCGCCGGTGAGTAGCGCTGCGCGGAACAGCCGGTCGGCCTCGAACAGCCCGGCGAGCGCATAGGCGCACGAGAATTGCGTCCCGTTGAGCAGCGCCAACCCTTCCTTCGGTCCCGGTGTCAGGATCGGCAGGTCGGCGGCGCGCAGCGCGTCGGCGGCGGGCATCCGCCGGCCTTGCCAGTCGATCTCGCCCACCCCCATCATCGCCGCCGCCATGTGCGCCAGCGGCGCGAGGTCACCGCTCGCGCCGACCGACCCCTGGCACGGCACCACGGGCAGGCAGTCGCGCGCGAGCATCGCATCGAGCATCTGCACCGTCTCGCGCCGCACGCCCGAGGCGCCCTGCGCAAGGCTGGCGAGCTTGAGCGCCAGCATCAGCCGCACGACGGCTGCGGGCGCGGGGTCGCCCACCCCGGCCGAATGGCTGAGAATGATGTTGCGCTGAAGCGCGTTCAGTTCGTCATCGGCGATGCGCACGCTCGCCAGCTTTCCGAAGCCGGTGTTGATGCCATAGACCGGCCGCTGGCGCGCGAGGATGCGCGCGACCGCCGCCGCCCCCGCGTCGACGCGCGCCATGCACGACGGGTCGAGCGGCGGCGCGTCGCCGCGATAGATGGCGTGCCATTGCGAAAGCGTCACCGCGCCCGGCGTCAGCATCGTCGTCATCGCCCGTTCCCCTGAAACATATGCCCCTGAAAGACGCGGGCGTGCAGCGGGCTCATCCCCATGTGATAGGGAACCTCGGCCAGCGTCTCGACCGACCAGATCGCGAGGTCGCAATCCTTGCCGACTTCCAGCGTCCCCACCCGCCCGCTCAGCCCCAGCGCGCGCGCCGCGTGGCGCGTGACGCCGAGCCAGCATTGCTCGACCGTCAGTCCGAACAAAGTCGCCGCCATGTTCATCGCCAGGCGTAGCGAGGTGAGTGGCGACGTGCCCGGATTGCAGTCGGTCGCGACCGCCAGCGGCACTCCCGCGGCCACGAGCGCCGCGACCGGCGGCTTCGTTTCGTCGCGCAGGAAATAATAGGCGCCGGGCAGCAGCACCGCGACGCTGCCCGCCGCCGCCATCGCGGCGATCCCGTCGGCGCCCAGATGTTCGAGATGGTCGGCCGACAGCGCCCCGTATCGCGCCGCGAGCGCCGCGCCATGCTGGTCCGAAAGCTGTTCCGCGTGAATCTTGACCGGCAGCCCGGCCGCCTTCGCCGCGACCAGCACGCGCTCGGTCTGCGCGGGGGTGAAACCGACCGTGTCGCAATAGACGTCGACCGCGTCGGCAAGCCCCGCCACCGCCGGGATCATCGCGTCGCAGACGAGCGCGACATAGTCGTCGGCGCGCCCCTTATACTCCGGCGGAACGCTGTGCGCGCCGAGGAAGGTCGCCGCGACGCGCACCGGCCGCGCCGCCGCCAGCGCCTTCGCCGCACGCAGCATCCGCAGTTCGTCGTCGAGCGACAGGCCATAGCCCGACTTGACCTCGACCGTCGTCACCCCGTCGGCGAGCATCGCGTCGAGCCGCGGCAGCGACGCCGCGACCAGATCGGCCTCGCTCGCCGCACGCACCGCCTGCACGGTCGAGACGATGCCGCCGCCCGCCGCCGCAATCTCCTCGTAACGCGCGCCCGCCAGCCGCATCCGCCATTCGGCGGCGCGCGTCCCGGCGTGGACAAGGTGGGTGTGGCAATCGATCAGGCCGGGGGTGATCCAGCGCCCCTCGCAGTCCATCGTCTCGCACGCGCCTGTCGGCGCGTCCGCCTGCGGCCCGACGAAGCCTATCCGCCCGCCCTCGGCCGCGACGGCGCCGCGCTCGATGATGCCGAGACCATCGTCACCCATCGTCGCGACCCGCGCATTGATCCACAGTCGATCGGCCATTGCCCTCCGCCTGATCCGTTATTATGTCTAGTCATAACAAGGGAGGATCGGAATGCAACAGCTTTGGTTCCGGCAGGCGCTGCTGCCCGACGGATGGCGGAACGCCGTCCTGATCACCCACGACGCGGGCCGGATCACCCGGGTCGAGCCCGATCGCGCGGCGGGGTCGGCCGAGGTCCACGCCGTCGCCCTGCCCAGCCTGTGCAACGTCCACAGCCACGCCTTCCAGCGCGGCATGGCGGGCCTGTCCGAGCGCGGCGCCGGGCGCGACGACGATTTCTGGAGCTGGCGCGAGGTCATGTACCGCTTCCTCGCGCGGATGACTCCCGACGACGTCGCCGCCGTCGCTGCGCAGGCCTATGCCGAGATGCTGGAGTCGGGCTTCACCCGCGTCGGCGAATTCCATTACCTTCACCACGATCCAGACGGGCGGCCCTATGCCGATGCCGCCGCGATGGCGGGCGCGATCGTCGCGGCGTGCGACGCGACCGGCATCGGCCTGACGCTGCTGCCCGTCTTCTACGCGCACGGCAATTTCGGCGGCGCCGAGCCCAGTCCGGGGCAAAAGCGTTTCCTGTCGTCGCGCGACGGCTTCGCGCGGCTGGTCGAGGCGAGCCGCGCCCTGCTTCCCGCCGACGCGACGCTGGGGGTCGCGCCGCACTCGCTGCGCGCGGTGACGCCCGCCGAACTGGCCGAGGTGACCGCGCTCGCCACCGACGGTCCGATTCATATCCACGCCGCCGAACAGCAGCGCGAGGTCGACGACTGCCTCGCATGGAGCGGCAGGCGCCCCGTCGAATGGCTGCTCGACGAAGCGGGGATCGACGCGCGCTGGTGCCTGATCCACGCCACCCATCTGACCGACGCCGAATGCGACGCGCTCGCGGCGCGCGGCGCCGTCGCGGGCCTGTGTCCGGTGACAGAGGCCAACCTCGGTGACGGCATCTTTCCCGCGACGCGCTATTTGCGGGCGGGCGGGCGTTTCGGGGTCGGCACCGATTCGAACATCGCGATCGACCTCGCCTCCGAATTGCGCGCGCTCGAATATTCGCAGCGGCTGCGCGACCGGCGGCGCGTGCTGCTCGCCGGAAACGGCCAGGATTCGGTCGGACGCACGCTGTTCGACGCGGCGCTCGCGGGCGGCGCGCAGGCGCTCGGCGTCACGGGGGGCTTGTCGGCCGGCGCGCCCGCGGACATGGTCAGCCTCGACATGACGCACCCGACGCTCGCCGGCGCCGATCCGGCCACCCTGCTCGACCGCTGGATCTTCGCGGGCCGCACCGGCCCGATCGACCGCGTGTGGCGCGGGGGCCGGCTGTGCGTCGAAGGCGGCCGCCACGTCGCCGCCCCGGCGATCGCGGCGCGCTATACCGCGACGCTGGAACGCCTGCTCGCATGACCGCGACGCTCGACCAGCGGATTCGCGGCGACATCAGCGCGCGGATTCATTCGGGCGAATGGCCGCCGGGGACCCGCATTCCCTATGAGACCGAGCTTGCCGCGCATTACGGCTGCGCGCGCGCGACGGTGAGCAAGGCGATGGAGACGCTGGCGCGCGCCGGCCTGATCGAACGGCGGCGCAAGGCGGGAAGCTTCGTCGCGCGCCCGCACAGCCAGTCGGCCGTGCTCGAAGTCCCCGACCTCGCCAGCGTCGCCGCCGCCAAGGGCGAGACCTATCGCTGGCAGCGGAACCGACGCGCGACGCTCGCCGCGGGCGAAGCGCCGGACATCGCCGGGATCGCCGGCGCGGCGCTGGCGGTCGAGGGGGTGCATTTCGCCGACGACCTGCCGTTCGCGATCGAGGAGCGCTGGATCTCGCTCGCCGCCGTGCCCGGATGCGCGGACGAGGATTTCGCCGACACGGCACCCGGCACCTGGCTACTCGGCCATGTCCCCTGGACCCACGCGCGCCACCGCATCCGCGCGGTCGCCGCGTCGGCGACCGAGGCGCGGCGGCTGGCGATCCGGCCGGGAACCGCCTGCCTGAGCCTCGAACGCTGGACGTGGCGGGCGCGCAACTATGTCACCTATGTCCGCCAGCTCTTTCCCGGCGACCGCCACGACCTGATCGCCGATTTCGACCCGAGCTGATCAGTTCAGCAGATAATGCTGCCAGAACAGCAGCGAGGTCCAGAAGGTGTAATCGACATTCTCCTTCTTACCCCACTGGTGCCCCTCGTTGGTCGCCACAAGGCTCCAGGCCGTACCGCCGTTGCCGCGCACCGCGGCGACGATCTGGTCCGCCTCCGACGCCGGCACGCGCGGATCGTTGGCGCCGGTGACGACGAACAGCGGCTTGCGGATGTCGGAAACGCGCGTCAGCGGAGAGATTTCCATCAGCTTCTTGCGCTGCGCCGGATCGCGCTCGTCGCCATATTCGACACGGCGCAGGTCGCGCCGATATTCCTGCGTGTTCTCGAGGAAGGTCACGAAGTTCGAGATCGCGACGACACACAGGTTCGCGCGCAGCTTGTCGGCGAAATGGGTCGCGGCGGCGTAGCACATATAGCCGCCGTAGCTGCGTCCGGTCAGGCCGAAGCGCGCCGCGTCGAGCCCCTTGTCCTTCGCCAGCGCGTCGAGGAAGACGCCCATGTCGCGAACGCTGTCCTCGCGCTTGAACGGCCCGTTGTCGAGCCCGACGAAGCGCTTGCCATAGCCGGTCGAACCGCGGACGTTGGGATAGAAATAGGCGACGCCCAGTTCGTTGATCAGATAATTGGTGCTGCCCAGGAATTCAGGACGCCACTGGCTTTCGGGCCCGCCGTGGACGTGCATGATCAGCGGTCGCTTGCCCGGGAATTTCGCGGGGTCGGGACGATAGAGGAAGCCCGACATCTCCAGCCCGTCGAAGCTCTTCACCCTGACCAGTTCGGGTTCGATGTTGCGCGCCGCGTCGAGCCCGCCGGTCTCGCTTTTGGTCCAGCGCGTCACCGCGAGCGTTTCGGGATCGACGCTATAGGCGTCGGCGGCGCTGCGCGCCGAGGTGAAGCCGATGCCGATCGCACCCCACGGCGCGACCTCGACATGGCCGATCACGCCCGCGGGCAGGCCGTCGACCGTGCGCGCCCGGCCGCTCGCGACGTCGAGCACGCGCAGGCGACTCGCCCCCGCCTCGTTGATCGCATAGGCGACGAAGCGCCCGTCGTCCGACAGGTCGAACGCCTCGACGTCCCACGATTCCGCCGGCCCGCGCGGCGTAAAGACGCCGGTCGCGGGGTCTAGCGTGCCGAGACGCTGAAAGTCGCTGCCCTCGTCGCTCGTCACCCAGATGGTTCCGTCGGGCGCGAAAGCCGCCTCGCCATAGGCCACCGTCTTGCCATGGTCGCCGATCGGCGTCATCGCGCCGCTGCTCAGGTCGAGGCGGAACAGGTCGGTCTTTTCGACCGAGGCATATCTGGCGACGAGCGCCCAGCTCTTGTCGGGCGCGAAGCCGGCGACCGCCCAGCCGTTGCTGTCGACCTGCGCGACGAGACGCGCCGACGCGGGGTCGCGCGGGTTCATGACATAGATGTCGCTGTCGCGGCCGTTCCGCCGCGTCGAGGTGAAGGCGATGAGGCTGCCGTCCTTGCTCCAGGCATTGAGCGCATTGCGGCTCTTGCCATCGGTCAGCAGCGTCAGGCGCCCATCCTTCATCGTGTAGATCTGATAGAATTCGTTGCCGCCGATGTCCTTCTGGACCAGCATCAGGTCGCCGGTCGCGGGCGCCCACACGCCCCGGCCGACAGGTTCCGCCTCGAACGTCAATTGCTCGCGCGCGCCCATCGGCGCCGCGACGCGGTGAAGCTGGGTCGTGTTGCCGAAGCGCGTCGCGATCAGCATCGTCTTGTCGCCGGGGTTCCAGCCGACGAAGGACGCGCCGCGATATTCCATATAGGGCCGCGTCGCCGCCGCGAGCGCCGCGGGGACGTCGGGCATGCCGTCGGCGACCAGCGCCGCGGGCTTCGGCTGCACGTCGGCGGGCGCCTCCTGCCCGGCAGCCGGAACGGACGCCAGCGGCAGGGCCAGCGCGGCCAGAAAAGACAGATGACGCATGATGATTTCCCCATATTGCGCGATGGATGGCGGTCGCCCGATGAAGGCATCGCGCCCTAAATCTGGCCCATCTCGCCGTTCGTGTCGAGCGGAAGAGAGGGCCGCGTTTCGGGCCCGATGCCCGACGCGCGCTTTCGCCGGTGCCGGGTTTCGACCAACGGCCTCTGCGGCTCGATGGTCGCCATGGAGCAACGGCGCGCCGCGAAATCGTTCGGAATCTGCGATGAAATGACGAAAAAATTAACGAATCGCTGGCATCGTGGCTTGACTTGGGGATTAACGGCTGAAAACCTAGGGTTTCTGGGAATCGCCAGCCGGGGAGGCTGAAAACATGGCATCAGCATTCGGACCGCGCCTGTGGAAGCGCTTGCCGCCGAGCGTGCCCGCGGCACGCAGCCTCGGCCGCCGGATGACCCTGCACGCGGCCGCCGCGCTGCTCGTTTTCGCCGCGCTGCAGATCTGGCTGGTGTCGAGCGCGATCGCCGCCGGCGCGCCGTCCGCCTTCATCATCGTCGCGCTCGTCATGCTGGTCGCGCTCGCCCTTCCCGCCGCGCGGCTGACCGAGCGGCGCTGGTATCATCTGAGCCGCCAGGCCCTCGCGAGCTGGGGACTGCACGCGCGCTTCCGCCGCGACGTCCGCCGTCTGTGGGCCGCCGCGCTCGCCCTGCCCTTCCTGTGGGTCAGCGGCGCGATGGCGGCAACGCAGGGTTTCGCCGCCATCACCCTCTAGGACGGCGCCGCCGACTTTGATTTTGACGACCGGTCCCGCGCCGTATAGGGCGCGGCCATGCTGAGTGTTTCCGAAGCCCTCGACCGCGCGCAGATGCTCTGCGACGCCGCGACCAAGGCGGGCGCCGACGCCGCCGACGCCCTTTATTACTGCAACGCCGCGACCGGGGTGTCGATGCGGCTCGGCCAGCTCGAGGATGTCGAGCGGTCCGAGGGGCAGGATATCGCGCTGCGCGTCTTCGTCGGGCGGCGCAGCGCGAGCGTTTCGACCGCCGACATGGACGCGGGCGAACTGGCGAAGCTGGTCGAGCGCTGCGTCGCGATGGCGCGCGAAGCGCCCGAGGACCCCTATGCGGGCCTCGCGCCGGAAGAACTGCTCTACAAGGGCCCGGTGCCCGACCTCGACCTCGACGACGGCAGCGAGGCCGACCCGCAGGCGCTGCGCGCCGCGGCGCTGGCGGTCGAGGAAGCCGCGCGCGCCGTCGCGGGCGTGACCAACAGCGAGGGCGGCACCGCGAGCCACAGCCGCACCCGCTTCGCCCTCGCCACCAGCCACGGCTTCGCCGGCGGCTACGGATCGAGCGGGCACAGCCTGTCGGCGAGCGTGATCGCCGGCGAAGGCGCCGCGATGCAGCGCGATTACGGCTGGCACAGCGCGCACCATCTGTCGGACCTCGAAAGCGCGGCGGAGATCGGCGCGCGCGCCGGCACCCGCGCCGTCGCGCGGCTGAATCCGGGCAAGGCGCCGGTCGGCAAGGTCCCGGTGGTGCTCGATCCGCGCGTCGGCGGCAGCATCCTCGGCCATCTGCTCGGCGCGATGGCCGGTCCCGCCGTCGCGCGCGGCACCAGCTTCCTGCTCGGCAAGGAGGACCGGGCGCTGTTCGACAGCGGCATCGTCGTCCGCGACGAACCGCACCGGCCACGCGGCCTGCGCAGCCGCGCCTTCGACGGCGAAGGCCTGCCGACCGGCGCGCGCGACATCGTGGCGGACGGGCGGATCACCGGCTGGCTGCTCGACACCGCGTCGGCGCGCCAGCTCGGCCTGGCGCCGACCGGCCACGCCAGTCGCGGCGGCGGCGCGGCGGGCGTGACCGCCAGCAACCTGCACCTCGCCCCCGGCGCCCTGTCCCCCGAAGCGCTGATCGCCGATATCGGCGAAGGCGTCTATGTGACCGAGCTGATCGGCCAGGGCGTCAACGCCGTGACCGGCGACTACAGTCGCGGCGCGTCGGGCTTCGCGATCCGCGACGGGGCGATCGCGGGGCCGATCGCCGAATTCACCATCGCCGGGAACCTGATCGACATGTTCGCGGCGCTGGTTCCCGCCAGCGACCTCGTCTTCCGTCATGCGACCAATGTGCCGACGCTCCGCATCGACGGCATGACGGTGGCCAGCAGCTAAGGCCTCGCTATCCGATGCCCGCCCGCAACCTCGAAGCCGTGATCGCCGCCACGCGCGAGGTCGGCGACATGGCGATGGCGCGCTGGCGCCGCGAGGGAAAGGCGATCGACGTCTGGCACAAGTCGCACGACAATCCGGTCAGCGACGTCGATCTCGCGGTCGATGCGCGGCTCAATGCAGTGCTCGGCGCGATGGTTCCCGAGGCCGGCTGGCTGTCGGAAGAGACCGCCGACAATGCCGACCGGCTGTCGCGGCGCGCGCTGTGGTGCGTCGATCCGATCGACGGCACGCGCGATTTCATCCGCGGCCGCCCCGGCTGGGCGGTATCGGTCGCGCTCGTCATCGACGGCGCCCCGCAGGTCGGGGTTCTCTATGCCCCGGCACTCGACGAACTGTGGGTCGCGCGCAAGGGCCAGGGCGCGACGCTGAACGGCGAAACGCTGCGCGCCAGCCGCCGCGTCGCCTTCGACGGCGCGCGCGTCCCCGCCGACAGCCTGCCGAAGGTCGACCGCGATCTGGTGATGGTGACCAAGCCGAACAGCATCGCGCTGCGCATGGCGCTGGTCGCCGACGACCGCGCCGACCTGGTCGCGACGCTGCGCTGGGGGTTCGAATGGGACGTCGCCGCGGCGGCGCTGATCGCGGCGGAGGCGGGCGCGACCGTGACCGACGCCTTCGGCCAGCCGCTCGCCTTCAACACGCCGAGCGCGCAGGCCTTCGGCGTCATCGCCTGCGCCCCGGGCATCCACGCGGCGGTCGTCGACCGGCTCCACGACCGGGCGGTGGCGGCGACGTCCTAGACGTCAGCGAAACGCGGATCGGCGAGCCGCCGGACCGGCGCTTTGCTTGACAATCGGGGCGACTCGCCCTAGTTGCGGCCTATTCCAACATACCGACCGGACGGCGAAACGCGGGACGCGGCTTCGTGGTCCGCTTTTTGCGTTGGAAATCAGACGCTTTGAGATAGGGCTCGTTTGCCAGCGTGCCCTGTGGAGCAGGAGAAAGATTACATGGCACGTATCGCGGGCGTCAACCTGCCCACCAACAAGCGCGTGATCATCGCGCTCACCTATATCCACGGCATCGGCCGCAAGACCGCCGTCGGCATCGCCGACAAGCTGGGGATCGACCACAGCCGCCGCATCCAGGACCTCAGCGACGCCGAGGTGCTGCAGATCCGCGAAGCGATCGACGCCGACCTGACGGTCGAGGGCGACCTGCGCCGCGAGACGGCGATGAACATCAAGCGATTGATGGACCTCGCCTGCTACCGTGGTCTGCGTCACCGCAAGGGCCTGCCGGTCCGCGGCCAGCGCACGCACACCAATGCGCGCACCCGCAAGGGCAAGGCGAAGCCGATCGCCGGCAAGAAGAAGTAAGGTCGCGGCGCGTCCACCGGGCGCGCTTCCCTGCTTCGCGGCCGCGACCGGGACCACCCGTCCCTCGCCGGCCAGCTTCAGGATCTAGGACAGGATTTCATCATGGCTCGTGAACCGCAGCGCCTTCGTCGGCGCGAACGCAAGAATATCTCTTCGGGGGTCGCCCACGTCAACGCGACCTTCAACAACACGATGATCACCATCACCGACGCGCAGGGCAACGCCATTGCCTGGTCGAGCGCCGGCATGATGGGTTTCAAGGGCAGCCGCAAGTCGACCCCCTATGCCGCGCAGGTCTGCGCCGAGGATGCCGGCAAGAAGGCCGCCGAGCACGGCGTGCGCACGCTGGAAGTCGAAGTGAAGGGCCCCGGCGCCGGTCGCGAATCGGCGCTGCGCGCGTTGCAGGCGGTCGGTTTCCACATCACGTCGATCCGCGACGTGACGCCGATCCCGCACAACGGCGTGCGCCCGGCCAAGCGCCGCCGCGTCTGACGCTTCCGGATCGGCGGCACCCCCGCCGCCGCGCCGTCACACCATTCACGCGAGGGCAGGCCGCGACCCCGGCCCGTCCCGCAAAAGCAAAGGGAAGTCCATGACTGTCAATATCCGGAACTGGCAGGAATTGAAGAAGCCCAGCAACCTGGAAATCAAGGCCGGCAGCGACGGCAAGAGCAAGGCGACCTTCGTCGCCGAGCCGCTCGAGCGCGGCTTCGGCCTGACGCTGGGCAACGCGCTGCGCCGCGTGCTGCTGTCGTCGCTCCAGGGCGCGGCGATCACGTCGATCAAGATCGAGAACGTCCTGCACGAATTCTCGAGCCTTGCCGGCGTGCGCGAGGACGTCACCGACATCGTCCTCAACGTGAAGCAGATCGCGCTCAGGATGGAAGGCGAAGGCCCGAAGCGGCTGCAGCTTTCGGCGACCGGCCCCGCCGTCGTCAAGGCGGGCGACATCATGGTGTCTGGCGACATCAAGGTGATGAACCCCGACCATGTCGTCTGCCATCTCGACGATGGTGCGACGCTGAACATGGAACTCGTCGCCGACACCGGCAAAGGCTACGTCCCCGCGACCGCCAACCGTCCGGCCGACGCGCCGATCGGCCTGATCCCGGTCGATTCGCTCTACTCGCCGGTGCGCCAGGTCGCCTACAAGGTCGAGAACGCCCGCATCGGGCAGGAACTCGACTATGACAAGCTCAACCTGACCGTCGAGACCGACGGCACGGTGACGCCCGAGGATGCGGTCGCCTATGCGGCGCGCATCCTGCAGGACCAGCTCCAGGTCTTCGTCCACTTCGAAGAGGCGATGAACGACAGCGGCCTGATCGGCATGGCGGCGCCGTCGCAGGCGAGCGAGGAGTCGGACGTCAACCAGCTCAACCGCTTCCTGCTCAAGAAGGTCGACGAACTCGAACTGTCGGTCCGCAGCGCCAACTGCCTCAAGAACGACAACATCATCTACATCGGCGACCTGGTCCAGAAGACCGAGGCCGAGATGCTCCGCACGCCGAACTTCGGCCGCAAGTCGCTCAACGAGATCAAGGAAGTGCTCTCGTCGATGGGTCTGCGCCTCGGCATGGACATCCCCGGCTGGCCGCCGGAGAATATCGAGGAAATGGCCAAGAAGCTCGAACAGGAGCTGCTGGGCTGAGCAACGAACCTTCTCCCTTGAGGGGAGAAGGATACGTAGCCTTATCGCGAAGCGATTAGGCGAAGTTGGATGAGGGTGAGCGGCGCGAAGCGCCGCGCGGTTGCAAAGCAACCGCATACCCCTCACCCAGCTGCAACTAGGCGACAAGTCGCCAAGTTTTCGCAACCCTCTCCCCCAAGGGGAGAGGGAAGCAACCAATGGGGAATGGGTCGGCCCGTTAATCGACCTGGTCTGGGCTACCTCATACGGGCCCTTAACGAACGAAGGACAAGAACATGCGTCATAAATCGGGTGGCCGGAAGCTTCAGCGCACCAGCGCGCATCGCATCGCGATGTTCCGCAATATGTCGGCCTCGCTGATCAAGCACGAGCAGATCACGACGACCGTCGCCAAGGCGAAGGAACTGCGCCCCTATATCGAGAAGCTGGTCACGCTCGCGAAGCGCGGCGGGCTCGCCAATCGCCGCCTCGCGCAGAGCCGGCTGATGGACGACACGCAGCTCGTCAAGCTGTTCGACGTGCTCGCCGAACGCTACAAGGATCGCAACGGCGGCTACACCCGCATCATCAAGGCGGGCATCCGCGCTTCGGACGCGGCGCCGATCGCGATCATCGAATTCGTCGACCGCGACGTCGATGCCAAGGGCCAGGATTCGGGTCCGGTGATGACCGACGAGGAACTGGAAGACGCGTAAGCCGCGCCTTTCCGGTGACACAAGATCAAGGGCGGCGTCCACGGGACGGCCGCCCTTTTTCATGGGTTGGAATCGTCATTGCGAGGAGCGAAGCGACGCGGCAATCCAGAGTTGGCGCAAACCGCTCTGGATTGCTTCGCTCCGCTCGCAATGACGAAGGGGGTCAATCTAATGTCATCAGAGTCCAAGGTGATCAGGCTTCAGGTTCGCATCCCACCCGATTCCCCTTGCCCGCCATGGGCCGATGGTTTCATAGGGACGCAAGATTGTTTCCCGACACGATGAGGATCGCCTTGCCATGCACCGCAAAAGCCTGTCCGCGCCGCTGGCGCTGGTTGCCCTGCTCATGACGCCGGGAGCGGCCGGGGCGACCGACGCGGCGGCGCCTGCAAGCGGGCTCGCCTATCCGGCGACCGAGCGCGACGGCACCGCCGACACGCAGTTCGGCGTGACCGTCGCCGATCCCTATCGCTGGCTGGAAGAGGACGTCCGCGTCGCGCCGAAGGTCGCCGACTGGGTCGCGGCGCAGAACAAGGTCACCGACGCCTATCTCGACACGCTGCCCGGCCGCGACATTTTCGCGAAGCGGATGACCGAGCTCTACAATTACGAGCGCTTCGGCCTGCCGCGCAAGGCGGGTACCCGCTATTTCTATACGCGCAACGACGGGCTCCAGCCGCAGGCGGTGCTCCATGTCCGCGACGGACTGGCGGGCGAAGGCCGCGTCCTGATCGACCCCAACGGCTGGGCGAAGGACGGTGCGACCGCACTGGCCGAATGGGAACCGTCGGAGGACGGCCGGTATCTGCTCTATGCGGTGCAGGACGGCGGCACCGACTGGCGCATCGTGCGCGTCATGGACGTCGCGACCGGCGCCGACACCCCCGACGAGATCCGCTGGGTCAAATTCTCGTCGCTCGACTGGGCGAAGGACGGCAGCGGATTCTATTATTCACGCTTCCCCGAACCGCAGGCGGGCGAGGCGTTCCAGTCGCTCAACGAAAATCACGCCGTCTATTTCCACAAGCTCGGCACGCCGCAAAGCGCCGATGTGCTGATCCACGCGAGCCCCGATCAGCCGAAGCTGAACCACAGCACGCGCGTCACCGACGACGGCAAATATGTGCTCGTCGTCTCGTCGGAGGGGACCGACGAACGCTATGCGCTGACGCTCCACCCGGTGAAGGGCGGCAAGGCGATCGCGCTGGTCGACGATTTCGCGAACAATTGGGAATATGTGACCAACCAGGGCCCGCGGTTCACCTTCGTCACCAACAGGGACGCGCCGCGCCAGCGCATCGTCTCGCTCGACATCCGCAAGCCCGGCGTCCTGACCGAGATCGTCCCGCAGCAGGAGGCGACGCTGGTCGGCGCCTCGCGCGTCGGCGACCGCCTGATCCTCTCCTACCTCGGCGACGCGAAGTCCGAGGCGCGGATGGTCGCGCTCGACGGCAAGCCGGTCGCGACCATCAATCTGGCCGCCATCGGATCGGCGGCGGGCTTCGGCGGCAAGCCGGGCGACCCCGAGACCTTCTACGCCTTTTCCAGCTTCGCCCAGCCGACGACCATCTACCGGCTCGACACGGTGAGCGGAAAGACCGACGTCTTCGCGGCGCCGAAGCTTACCTTCGATCCGAAGCAGTTCGCGGTCGAGCAGCGCTTCTACAAATCGAAGGACGGCACCGAGGTGCCGATGTTCGTCATCCAGAAGAAGGGCATCGACCGGTCGCAGGGCTCGCCGACCCTGCTCTATGGCTATGGCGGCTTCAACGTGTCGCTGACCCCCGCCTTTTCGCCGACGCGGCTCGCCTGGGTCGACAAGGGCGGCGTGCTCGCGATCGCCAACCTGCGCGGCGGCGGCGAATATGGCAAGGCGTGGCACGACGCCGGCCGCCTCGCCAACAAGCAGAATGTGTTCGACGATTTCATCGCCGCGGGCGAATATCTGATCGCCGAGGGGATCGCCGGCCCGGGCAAGCTGGCGATCGAAGGCGGGTCGAACGGCGGCCTGCTCGTCGGCGCCGTCACCAACCAGCGCCCCGACCTGTTCGCCGCCGCGCTGCCCGCGGTCGGCGTGATGGACATGCTGCGCTTCGACCGCTTCACCGCCGGGCGCTATTGGGTCGACGACTATGGCTATCCGTCGCGGGAGAGCGATTTCCGGAATCTGCTCGGCTATTCGCCCTATCACAATATCCGGGGCGGCACCGCCTATCCGGCGATCCTCGTCACCACCGCCGACACCGACGACCGCGTCGTGCCGGGGCACAGCTTCAAATATACCGCCCAGTTGCAGCACGCCGATATCGGGCCGAAGCCGCACCTGATCCGCATCGAAACGCGCGCCGGCCACGGATCGGGCAAGCCGACCGACAAGATCATCGCAGAGGCCGCCGACAAATATGCCTTCGCCGCCAAATGGACCGGGCTGGCCGTCGAATAACGCTGCCTCACTCCGAAAGAACGCACATGTCGCACGCCTTCTCCTTTTCCGCGACCGATCCCGCGATGCTGTGGACCGAGGTGGCCGACGCCGCCGCGGCGCTGGTGGCGGGCGAAACCGACGGCATCGCCAACATGGCGAACGTCGCGGCGCTGGTCTGGCAGGCGATCCCCGACCTCAACTGGGCGGGCTTCTATCGCTTCGACGGTCGCGAGCTGGTGCTGGGGCCGTTCCAGGGCAAGGCGGCGTGCATCCGCATCCCGCTCGACAGGGGGGTGTGCGGTGCCGCCGCGCGGCTGCGCGCGACGCAGCGCGTCGCCGACGTGCAGGCCTTTGCCGGCCACATCGCCTGCGACGCGGCGAGCCGCAGCGAACTGGTCGTGCCGATCGTCGTCGCGGACCGGCTGGTCGGCGTCCTCGATCTCGACAGCCCCCATCCGGGCCGCTTCGCGCCCGAGGATCAGGCGGGTGCCGAGGCGCTGATCGCCCGCGTCGCGCCGGCGCTCGCGGGCTGACATTGGCCCAAAATGGGACGCGCGGATCAGGGTAAACGGATTCGCGAACAAGCCTCGATTTTGCTAACATCCTGTTAACCAATGGCGGATTGCCGCCGGGAAAGGGGATTTGGCATGCGCACCATCTTGTTGCTCGGGGTCGCCGCGGGGTCGCTGCTGCTTGCAGGGCGCGCCAACAGCACGGAGGCGCCCGCTCCGTCGCCATCGCTCGAATATGGCGTGCCCACCGCGACCGACACGCGCGTCTACACCGGCTATCCCGATCGCGTGCCGAGCGAGGTCGAGTATCGCGGCGGCGATTATCCGCCGCCGCCGCCCGGCACGGTCTTTCGCGGCAGCTATGACGCCGAGGGACGCTGGACCGGCACCTGGGACGGCACCTATGAAGCGCCCGACGGGCGGCGCTATCATGGCAGCTACGAAGGCTCGGTCGAAGGCCGGCCGGGCGCGGGCGTCGATTATCCGCCCCCGCCGCCCGGCTATGCGCCTTATTATGGCGGATACGACCATGCCTATGAGGAAGAGATGCAACGGCGCTGCGGCCAGGGGGGCACAGTGGGCGGTGCGGTTGTCGGCGGCGTCGTGGGTGGCATCGCGGGCAATCGCATCGCCGGCCGCGGCAATCGCACCGCGGGAACGCTGATCGGCGGCGGGCTCGGTGCGATCGCGGGCGCCGCGATCGGCGATGCCGCGGATCGCCAGCGGTGCGAGGCATGGCGGGCGAGCCGCGGGGGCTATTACCAGGGCGGCGCCTATCAGCACGGTTACGGCTATGGCTATGGATACGGCTATTACACGCCGGGCGTGGTGGTGACGACGATCATCAACGGCCCGCCGGTGGTGACCGAACGCGTCGAAACGAGCACGCGCACCTATTATGAAACGGTCCCGGTGAAGAAGCGCGTCGTCGCCAAGAAGCGCTGGAAACCGAAACCCAAGCCGCGCTGCGTCTGCTGAGAAAGAGCGTTCGCGCGCAATCGGGTCGCCGCGTATCGAGGGCAGTTCAGCGACGCGAAAGCATCGGCCGCCTAAGGCGGGCGGTGATCGCGGGCGCCATCCCCCTGCCCGCCAAGGAGCGTAGCCGATGCGTAAGCTGACCAGCCTTGCGACCGCCACCGCCATCGTCCTGACCTCGGTCGGCCTGTCCGCCACGCCCGCCGAGGCGCGCAGCCGCCATGGCGGCTGGGGCGGCGGAGGCTGGGGCTATCGCCACCACGACCGGATCGACGCCGGCGACGTGATCGGCGGCCTGTTCGTCATCGGCGCGATCGCCGCCATCGCCAGTGCCGCGAGCCGGGACGGCCGCGATCGGCGTAACCGCGACGATCGCTACGAACCGCCGTATCGTGACGATCCGCGCGACATGCCGCGCTATGAATCGCGCCGCGACGACGCGCCGCGCGCCTATGGCAGCGGCGAAGCCGAAGCGCGCGCCGCCGATGCCTGCAGCTGGGCGGTCGAGGGCGAGATGGGCGACGACGCCCGCGTCGACAGCATCACCGACACCCGGCCGGCCAACGGCGGCGACGGCTGGTATGTCACGGGCACCGCGTCGCGCCTGGGTGGCGAGGTGCGCAGTTTCGGCTGCAGCTACCGGAACGGCCGCGTCATCGACGTCAGCTTCGGCTGAGCCGATATCGGCGCCCTTTTGCGTCGGGCTTTCGGCGCATATCTCCTTCACACGAACAAAGGCCCGTTCCCCGGCGCGCCGCTTTTCGAACGGCACCGCAGCTCGCGGCGGGCGCCGGGCGCGGTCCAAGACTGAACCCCAGATAAGCGGAGAGTTCAGGGCCGCGTCACCGCAGCGGCTCTACAAGGGCTCCAACAGGCAGCGACCGCTGCCTCGTGTGAAGGAGACCGAATATGACCCGGACACCCCTCCCCCGGACCGTCCCGGCCTGGACCAAGGCCGTGATCGGGACAGTCGCCGCGGGCGCCATGCTGAGCGCCACGCCCGTGGTCGCGCGCGACCGCCACGATGACGGCATCGGCGCGGGCGAAATCATCGCCGGTGCGGTGGTGCTCGGCGGGCTGGCCGCGATCCTCGCGTCCGGCAACGACCGCTACGATCGATACGACAGCCGGTATCGCGGCCGCTACGACGACCCTCGTTATGGTTACGGCTATGACTATCGCCGCTATGGCGACAGCCGCAGTGCGGTGAACCAGTGCGTCAACGCCGTGCAGCGCCGCGCGAGCCGCTATGGCCGCGCCGACGTGACCGAGGTGACGCGGATCGATCGCAAGCGCGACGGCTACAAGATCAAGGGCCGGCTGGTGGTGCGCGACGGCTATGGCCGTTGGGGCCGCGGCGGATCCTATGACAAGGGCAAGTTCAGTTGCGACGTGCGCTATGGCCGCGTCCATGACCTCGACGTCTCGGGCCTGCGCCGCTGACGCTTCGTCGCGCTCGGCCCACCGGCGCTTTTCGGCGCGCGGTGGGCCGTTGTCGCCGTGCGGCGGCCCGGCCGCCGCCGCCCGCGTCGCTATATGAAAATTTACCTTCTTCCTTTAGAGCCTGAAACGGGACCATAATTACCGCCGGACGTGGGGGTCGGGCGGCAGTATCGGGTCGCACCATGCCGCATCCAGAGGCCCCCGCCTCGACGGCTCCAGCCGAAAAGCGCCGACCGCGCCAGTCGCGGCTGGTGAAGGCTGCGCTCGGGTGCCAGCGGCTCGGCCGGTTCGACGTCACGATCCGCAACGTGTCCGAACATGGTATCGGGGGGCAGGGTCCCTATCCGCTCGAAATCGGCGAGCGGATGACGATCTTCATGCCGGGGCACGATCCGATGCTCGGCACCGTGCGCTGGGTCGCGGACCGGAAATTCGGCATCCAGACCGACCAACCGATCGAAACCGTCCGGCTGCGCGCGGCGCATGGCGATCAGCTCGTCACCGCGGACGCCAAGGCCGATTTCCAGATCGTCCCCGCGCCGCGGCTGTCGACATGGCGGCCCGGCCTGGGGCTGACGACCAAGCTTCCCGGCCATTACGGGCGCGGCCGCTAAATACACGAGCACAAAAAAACCGGCGCGGATCGCTCCGCGCCGGGTCCCCCTTTGCCCTGTAGCGATGCGGCGTCAGGCGACGCGGCGCACCTCGTTGCCTTCCTCGTCGATGTCGCGCAGCACATAGCCGCGGCCCCAGACCGTCTCGATATAGTTTTCGCCGCCGCAGGCCAGCGCCAGCTTCTTGCGCAGCTTGCAGATGAAGACGTCGATGATCTTGAGTTCGGGCTCGTCCATGCCGCCGTAGAGATGGTTCAGGAACATCTCCTTGGTCAGCGTCGTGCCCTTGCGGAGCGAAAGCAGCTCCAGCATCTGATATTCCTTGCCGGTCAGATGGACGCGGACGCCGTCGACCTCGACCGTCTTGGTATCGAGATTGACCGCGAGCTTGCCGGTCTTGATGACGCTCTGGCTGTGCCCCTTCGAGCGGCGGACGACCGCATGGATGCGGGCGACCAACTCGTCGCGGTGGAAGGGCTTGGTGACATAATCGTCGGCGCCGAAGCCGAACGAGCGCACCTTCGAATCCATTTCCGAAATGCCCGACAGGATCAGCACCGGTGTCTGCACCTTCGCGGTGCGCAATTTCTTGAGCACGTCATAGCCGTGCATGTCGGGCAGGTTCAGGTCGAGCAGGATGATGTCGTAATCATAGAGCTTGCCCAGATCGAGGCCTTCCTCGCCCAGATCGGTCGTGTAGACGTTGAAGCCCTCGGTCGTCAGCATCGTATCGATCGCCTTGGCGGTCGTCGGCTCGTCCTCGATCAGCAGTACGCGCATTGGGCACCCCTTAACCTGTTTCCCACGATCATCCCGCGACCTGTCCGCCGGCTATCGTGACGCCCCCGGCCGACCCCTGTTTGCAGGACTGCCGGAACATTAACCATGAAAGCAATGAAGGGAAAAGGTTAATTTTGATTTAATCGCCGGATTCCCGCGAGTCGCGCCCCGCGCACGACAGCTTCAGCGCCTCGACGAGATAGTCCGACAACGCCCGCACGCGCGCGGGGCGGAGGCGCGAGGGCGGCGAAAGCAGGTGGAGATAGGCTTGCGGAAGCGACCAGTCGGTCAGGATCTTCACCAGCGCGCCCGACGCCAGCGCCTCCTCCACGATGAAGTCGGGCAGCACCGCGATGCCGCCACCCGCGACGAGCAGCGGGACCATGACATCGCCGTTGTTCGCGAACAGCGGCCCCGTCGGCAAGACCGTCGCTTCTTCGCGCGCCCGATGGAACCGAAGCGGCGCGGCGCGCTCGCGATGGCCGTAGCCGATCAGCCGATGCCCGCCGAGGTCGAGCGGATGCCGCGGCGTGCCGTGGCTCGCGAGATAGGCGGGGCTTGCCAGCACCGACGCCGCGACCGGCGCGATCGTGCGCACGAGCAGACTGGAATCGGCGAGCGGCGCGATCCGCAGCGCAAGATCGATGCCTTCGGCGATGAGGTCCTGGCGCGCGTCGCTCAGCGCCACCTCGATCTCGACCGCGGGATGGCGTTCGAGGAAAGCGGCGAGCGGCGGGCCGAGCACCTTGATGCCGAAGCTCATCGGTGCCGCGAGCCGGACCGGCCCCGCAAGGTCGAGCCGGTCGCCGCGCGCCGCCTCGGTCGCCGCCGTCGCCGCCGCGACCATCGCGCGCGCTTCGCCGAGCAGCCCCTCCCCCGCCGTCGACACCGTCACTGAGCGCGAGCTGCGGTGCAGCAGGGTGATGCCGAGCGACGCCTCGAGCCGGCTCACCGCCTTCGACACGCTCGCCTTCGACAGACCGAGCGCCCCCGCCGCGGCCGTGAAGCTGCCGCTGTCGGCCACAGCGGCGAAACAGGCCCAGCCTTCATAATCGGGAAGCGCCATCAATACCCCAAATTCGGAAACGATCGTTTTCCATCTACGCTATTCCAGAAACGATCGCCATCGCTATCTTGGCTGCAACACGAAAGGCCGCCGGGACATATGGCCCGTGGCGGCGATGAAAGGACGATGAAAGGACAAGGCCATGATCGATATCCGCAAGTTCGATACGCTGGGCCACGCCGACCACGGCTGGCTCGATGCCCGCCACCACTTCTCCTTCGCCAACTATCATGACGAGGACCGGATGGGCTGGGGCGCGCTGCGCGTCTGGAACGACGACGCCATCGCGGCGCAGTCGGGCTTTCCCCCGCACCCGCACCGCGACATGGAGATCATCACCTATGTCCGCACCGGCGCGATCAGCCACCGCGACAGCATGGGCAACAGCGGCCGCACCGCGGCGGGCGACGTCCAGGTGATGAGCGCAGGCACCGGGGTCACGCACAGCGAGTTCAACCTCGAGGACGAGGAAACGACGCTGTTCCAGATCTGGATCATCCCCGATCGTCCGGGCGGCGCGCCCGGCTGGGGTCAGCGCGAATTTCCCAAGGCCGACCGTTCGGGCCAGTTCGTGACCGTGGCGAGCGGGATCGAGGGCGACGGCGAAAGTTTCGGGGCCCTGCCGATCCGTGCCGACGCCCGCGTCGCGGCGGCGACGGTGAGCGCGGGCGACCGCGTCGCCTATGACCTCGGCGCCGGACGCCACGCCTATCTGGTCGCCGCCAAGGGCCGCATCCGCGTCAACGGCACGGACGCCGATCCGCGCGACGGCATCGCGATCCGCGACGTCGCCCGGATCGAGGTCGAGGCGATCGACGACGCCGAACTGGTGCTCGTCGACAGCCTCTAGCTCCCCCCCGCTCCCCTCCCGCCTTCGGGAGGGGAGCTTCGGGCCGCCGCCAATCCCCTCCCCCCGGCGGCGGCCCACTCTCTCTTTTTT
Organism: Sphingopyxis sp. 550B; assembly: GCF_057401805.1. Taxonomy (NCBI): domain Bacteria; kingdom Pseudomonadati; phylum Pseudomonadota; class Alphaproteobacteria; order Sphingomonadales; family Sphingopyxidaceae; genus Sphingopyxis; species Sphingopyxis sp. 550B. The sequence continues at coordinate 4,037,067 of NZ_CM171610.1, forward strand.
CAAGGCCGACTGAAAGGACAAGGAAGATGGCGAAGGTTCTGGTGCTTTATTATTCGAGCTATGGGCATATCGAGACGATGGCCGACGCGGTGGCCGAAGGCGCGCGCGCCGCGGGCGCCGAGGTCGATATCCGCCGGGTCGCGGAAACCGCGCCCGAAGCGGTCGTCCAGGCCGCCGGCTTCAAGACCGACACCGCGCACCCGCTGCTCAGCGACCCCAAGGAACTGGCGAACTATGACGCGATCGTCGTCGGCACGCCGACGCGCTTCGGCCGCATGTCGAGCCAGATGGCGAGTTTCTGGGACACCGCCGGCGGCGTCTGGGCGCAGGGCCTGCTGACCGGCAAGGTCGGCGCCGCCTTCACCTCGTCGGCGACGCAGCATGGCGGACAGGAAACGACGCTGTTCAACATCATCACCAACCTGCTGCACTTCGGCCTGACGATCGTCGGGCTCGATTATGGCTATGCGGGCCAGATGGGTGTCGAAGAGGTCAAGGGCGGCGCGCCCTATGGCGCGACGACGATCGCCAACGGCGACGGGTCGCGCCAGCCGAGCGAAGCCGACCTCGGCGGCGCGCGCTATCTGGGCGAACGCGTGGCGCGCACCGCCGCGAAGCTGGTGGCCTGACCCGATGCGCCGTCTGCCGAGCCTGTTCCTTTCGCACGGCTCGCCGATGATGGCGCTTGAGCCCAGTCCGGCGCGGGATTTCCTCGCCGGACTGGGCATCCGTCTGCCGCGTCCCCGCGCGATCCTCGTCGTGTCGGCGCATCACGACGCCGCGCAGGAAGGCGGCCGCGCGACCGTCACCGCATCGCCCCGGCCGCCGACAATCCACGACTTCGGCGGCTTTCCCGATGCGCTTTTCGCGATGCGCTATCCCGCGCCGGGCGATCCCGCGCTGGCACGGCGCATCGCCGATCGCCTCACCGCTCACCGCCTCGCCGTCACGGTCGATGCGGAGCGCGGGCTCGATCATGGCGCCTGGGTGCCGCTTTCGCTGCTCTACCCCGACGCCGACATTCCCGTCGTCCAGCTTTCGATCGCCTCCCACGCGCCGCCCGAATGGCATTATGCGCTGGGGCAGGCGCTCGCTCCGCTGCGCGACGACGGGGTGCTGATCGTCGGATCGGGCAGCATCACCCACAATCTCCGCGCCTATTTTTCCGCACGCCCGCCGATCGGCGCCCCGGCGGCACCCTGGGTGACGGCGTTCACCAACTGGATCGCCGACCGCATGGCCGCCAACGCCGTCGACGGCCTGCTGCACGCGGTCGAACGCGCGCCGCACGGCCGCGACAATCACCCGACGCCCGATCACATCCTGCCGCTGTTCGTCGCGATGGGCGCGGGCGCGGAAGACGATGGCCTCCACGCCAGGCGGTTGCACGACAGCGTCACCTATGCGGTGCTCGCGATGGACGCCTATGCTTTCGGTGCGGAGCAATAGATTTCAGCGACCTTGGCGCACCCCGCCGCTTCGCCTATAGCGCGGCGATGCTGCTGTCCGACCATGTCCTGTTCCTCGATGGCGAGGCCCTCGTCATCGACAAGCCCGAAGGCCTGCCGGTCGATCCGCCGCGCGACGGCAGCCTCAGCCTCGAGAATCATCTCGACAGCCTGCGCTTCGGCTTTCGGCGCTGGCCGCTGCCCGTCCACCGGCTCGACCGCGACACCTCGGGCTGCCTGCTGCTCGCGCGCAATCCCAAGGCGCACGGCCGCTTCACCCGGGCTTTCGAGGCGCGCGCGGTCGAGAAACGCTATCTGGCGATCCTCGACGGCGTGCCCGCTGGCGACAGCGGAACGATCGACCTGCCGCTCGCCAAGACGTCGAGCGCGGAGACGGGCTGGCGGATGATCGGCGACCCGAAAGGCAAGCCGTCGGTGTCGCACTGGGAAAAGCTCGCCGTCGCGGACGGCCGTGCGCTGCTTCGCTTTCGCCCCGAAACGGGCCGCACCCACCAGCTTCGCGTTCATGCGCTCGAAGGGCTCGGCTTCGCGATCCTCGGCGATCCCGTCTATGGCCGCGGCCGGAAGAGCGATCGCACCCTGCTCCACGCCGAGCGGCTGGTCGTCGACCGTGACGTCAAGCCGCCCATCGTCGCCGAGGCGCCCTTCCCCGACCGCTTCGCCGCGCTGGGCTTCGCGGCGCCCGAAGGCGCGGCGCCGACCCGTGGCTGACATCCCCGAAAGCGCGATCTCCGAACGCTTTCTCGCCGGCTCCGGCCCCGGCGGACAGAATGTCAACAGGGTAGCCACCGCGTGCCAGTTGCGTGTCGACGTTTTCGCGCTCGGCCTGCCCCCCGATGCGTACCGCCGGCTCAGGACGCTCGCCGGGAGCCGGCTGACCGCCGACGGCGAACTGGTTATCCTCGCGCGCCGCTTCCGCACCCAGGAGGCGAACCGCGCCGACGCGCGCGAACGCCTCGGCGAGCTGATCGACGCCGCGCTGGTTCGTCCCGAACGGCGGATCAAGACGAAGCCCAGCAAGGCCGCCAGGGCGCGGCGCGTCGACAGCAAGAAGGCGCGCAGCGCGGTGAAGGCGGGCCGCGGCCGCGTGCGCGGCACCGACTAGGACTCCCCCGTGCACCTCTACCGCCTCGACGCCCCGGCGAGCCGCATGGCCGCGGCCTTCGGGGCGGAGGCCGACGACGATCCATGGGCCGGCGACTATGTCGCGCCCGGCCGCCCGGCCCCGGTGATCGTCGGCGACGGGCGCGGCGGGACGCGGTGGCGGCTGCGCCCGCGATTGTGGGGCGTTCCGCCGCCCGCGTCGGGCACGCGCCCCGTCACCAGCGTCCGCAACCTGTCGAGCCCGTTCTGGATCGGCACGCTACGGCATCCCGAGCTTCGCTGCCTCGTCCCCGCAACCAGCTTCGCGCTGTGGTCGGGCCCCGCCGGCGCGCGGCGCCAGCACTGGATATCGCTCCGCGCCCGGCCGCTCTTCGCCTTCGCCGGCATAGTGCGCGACGCGGCGGACTGGCCCTGCTTCGCGGTGCTCGCCACCGATCCCAACAGCTTCGTCGAGCGTCTCGGCGGGCAGGCGATGCCGGTCATCCTGAATCCGGAGGATCACGCCCGCTGGCTGACCGCCGACTGGCGCGATGCGGCCGGACTGGTCGCCGCCTGTCCGGGGCATTGGATGGAAATGGGACCAACGCCGCCTTAACCAGTCCGTTTCACCACACCCGTTGACCTTGCGATAACCATCGGATCGCTAGACCGGAGACGTTCGAATCATTCGAAAGGTCGATCCGCCGTGCCGAACCGCAACGCCTTTGCCGTTCCCACCGACACACGCCGCGCCGAGCGCGCCTCGATCGACGGGCGCGTGCGCTTTCGCGAAGCGGGGCAGAATCCGTTCGACGCCGAACTGTTCGACCTGTCATCGACCGGGTTCCGCATGTTCACCTTTTCGCGGCAGGCGGTCGGCAAGCGCATCTGGGTCAGCCTGCCGGGGCTCGAACCGCGCGAGGCGGTGGTGCGCCGCGCCGCCGGCGACAATTACGGCTGCGAGTTCGTCGAGCCGCTGCACCCGTCGGTCGCGAGCCACCTCCAGACCAAGCTCGGCCGGTAAGCGCCGACGTCGGGATCAGCCCTCAGGCTGCTCCGACTTCCTGAGGATATGCGCCCATTCATCGGGCGTGACGCGCCCGACCGACAGGCGCGACAGGCGGACGAGGTCCATGTCGGCGAGCTTCGGGTCGGCCTTGATCGCCGCAAGCGTCACCGGATGCGCCAGCGCGCGCACCGGCTCGACGCGCACCACGACCCAGGGCGAGCCCGCCTCCGCGGTCGGATCGGGGAAACTCTCCTCGGTGATCCGCATGATCCCGACGCACGCCTTGCCGATGTTGCTGTGATAGAAGAGCGCCTCGTCGCCGACCTTCATCGCCTTCATGTTCAGCTTGGCGCTGTGATTGCGCACGCCGTCCCAGATTCCCGTCCCGTCCTTGACGAGATCGTCCCAGCCATAGACGTCGGGTTCGGATTTCATCAGCCAATATTGCTTGCCCATGGCCGGGGCTTAGCCGAGCGGCGCGCACGGTGGAACCGCCTTTTTCCCTTTCCCGGCACCGGCGGAAAGCCTAGATCGCAAGGGGACGCGAACGCGCCGACCGGCATCGCGTCAACGCATCGAACAATGGATACAACAGCATGACCGCCGCCGTCCCCGTCATCTCCCTTTCGCTGCCCGCGGACCGCTTCGCGCAGGATTTCGGCGCTTCGTTCGAGCGGTTCGGTTTCGCGATGATCACCGACCACGGCATCGACCCCGCGCTGATCGACGCCGCCTGGACAAAGGCCAAGGCGTTCTTCGCGCTGCCCGAAGAGGCGAAGCGCGCCTATCATCTCGCCGGGCTGGGCGGCGCGCGCGGCTATACGCCGTTCGGGGTCGAAATCGCGAAGGGCGCGAAGGAGGTCGACCTCAAGGAATTCTGGCACGTCGGCCGCGACCTGCCCGAAGGCCATCCGCTCGCGGCGCAGCAGCCGAACAATGTCTGGCCGGACGAGGTCCCGAGCTTTCGCACCACCTTCGAAACGCTGTTCGCCGAATTCGATCGCGTCGGCGGCCGGCTGCTCTCCGGCATCGCGCGCTATCTGGGCCTCGCGCCCGATTTCTTCGACGCGACGGTGCAGGACGGCAACAGCGTGATGCGCCTGCTCCACTATCCGCCGGTCGAAGGGCCCGCGAAGGGCATCCGCGCCGAGGCGCATGAGGACATCAACACGATCACGCTGCTGCTCGGTGCCGAGGAGGCGGGGCTCGAAATCCTCGACAAGGACGGAAGCTGGCTGCCCGTCGCGCCGCCGCCGGGCGCGATGGCGGTCAATGTTGGCGACATGCTGCAGCGACTGACCAACAACCGCCTGCCCTCGACCACGCACCGCGTCCGCAACCCCGACGCCGGCCGCGCCGGCGTCGCGCGCTATTCGATGCCCTTCTTCCTGCATTTCCGTTCGGATTATCCAATTCGGACGCTGGAGAATTGCATCGATGCCGCGCACCCGAACCTCTATCCGACACCGATCACCGCCGACGCCTATCTGCAGGAGCGGCTGCGCGAGATCGGGTTGAAGAAATAGGGCGCAGTCAGCAGAGGTCCATGTCGGAGTGCGTCCTCTGAACTTCGTCATGCTGAACTTGTTTCAGCATCCATGGCCGGGACTCGAAATCGGCGCCGCGCCGAAGGAAAAGGCAGACCATGGACCCCCGGATCGGGTCCGGGGCAGGCTCTGAAACAAGTTGGCATCTATACCCTTCCGGCAAGTCAGGAGCCGTTCCCCGGCGAAAGCCGGGGTCCAGATGGCAAAGCGCTGCTTCGCATGGACCCCGGCTTTCGCCAGGGTACAGTCACCTGTCGAAAAGGGATAATTGCCAAAACAAGTTCAGGGTGACGAGAAAAGAAATATCGCGCTTCGGCTGATACCCGGCATTCTCCGAAATTCGCGCAGAGGCGCAAAGATCGCAGAGGCGCGCGCGCTTCATCTCTGCGATCTTCGCGCCTCTGCGCGAATCCAATGCAAGGCCGTCGGTCGAACTGGCCCTTCTCACCGCTCCGCCCAATAATCAAACACGTCCTGCTGCTGCTCCTTGATGAAGCGCGCCGCCGCGGCGCCCTCCCACGGACCGTCATAGCCCAGAAGCAGCGCGGTGCCGCCGACCCACCAGCCCTGCCCCGGCAGGCCGTCGCTTTCGCGCACCACCAGCACCGCGAGGTCGGGCTCGCCGTCGAGCGCGCACAGCCGGTCGACCTCGGCCAATGTCCGGCACACCGCACGCATCTTGGGCCGGGTAAAGCGGAAGCCGAGTTCGCCGAGCAGCTCCGAATAGCTGACGGGGCGTCCCTCGCGCGCTGCAGCGGTCAGGATCGCGCGGATGCGCGGCGCATCGCCCAGCGCGCTCGCATCCGCCGGGACGACCGCATCGCCCAATCCCTCGTCGCGCTTGCTCCCGGCGGCCATGCCGTGCCTACTCCCTTTCGCATCGCGGTTTCCCGCGCCCCCTGCCGCTGCGAAATGGGCGAAAGGGGAACGACGCGCAAGTCAAAGCAAAGCGGCTTGCGGTGGTCCGGCCTTTCTGCTCCCTTTCCGGCAACAGGGAGATACGCCATGAAATGTCCGACCGCACTGCTGACCTTGCCGTTGCTGTTCGCCGCGCCCGCGATGGCGGCAGACGCGCAACCGCGCCCCGACCAGCTCGCCTTTCGCGACATCTACAAGGAACTTGTCGAAACCGACACGACGCTGTCGGCGGGAAGCTGCACCCTCGCGGCCGAGCGTATGGCGGCGCGGCTGACGGCGGCCGGATTCGCCGACAGCCAGCTCACCCTCTTCGCGGACCCCGCGCATCCGAAGGAGGGCGGCCTCGTCGCCGTCTATCCGGGGACATCGAAGACGGCAAAACCGATCTTGCTGATCGCGCATATCGACGTGGTCGAGGCGAAGCGCGCCGACTGGGAGCGCGACCCGTTCCGGATGGTCGAAGAGGACGGCTATTTCTACGGCCGCGGCACCGCCGACGACAAGGCGCAGGCGGCGGTATGGGTCGACACGCTGATCCGGTTCCGGAAGGAAAATTACAAGCCGAAGCGCACGGTGAAAGTGGCGCTGACCTGCGGCGAGGAGACCAACGGCGCATTCAACGGCGCCGAATGGCTCGCCGCGAACCGGCGCGACCTGATCGACGCCGAATTCGCGCTCAACGAAGGCGGCGGCGGCGACAGCGACGGCAAGGGGAAGGTGATCGGCCAGTCGGTGCAGGTCGGCGAAAAGACCTTCGCCAATTTCCGCCTCGAAACCCGCAACCCCGGCGGCCACAGCTCGGCGCCGGTGCCCGACAATGCGATCTATCAGCTCGCCGCGGCGCTGACGAAGATCGGGCAATATGAATTTCCGCTCGAGATGACCGACACGACGCGCCGCTTCTTTGCGGAGGCCGGCGCGGCGCGCGGAGACGAGACGGGCCGGGCGATGGCCGCGCTGGCGAAGGACCCCACGGACAAGGCGGCGGAAGCGATCGTCAACGCAGATCGTTTCCTCCATTCGAACCTGCGCACGACCTGCGTCGCGACATTGCTCGACGGCGGCCACGCTCCCAACGCGCTGCCGCAACGCGCGGGGGCGAACGTCAACTGCCGCATCTTCCCCGGCCACCCGATCGAGGAGATCAAGGCCGAACTCGAACGCGTGATCGGAGACCCCGGCGTTACCGTGACGCAGTTGCCGCCCAAGCGCCCCGCGCCGCCCGCGCCGCCGCTCGATCCTAGGGTGATCGGCCCGATGCAGACGCTGGTCGACAAATATTGGCCGGGGCTGAAGGTCATTCCGGCGATGGCGAACGGCTATACCGACGCGACCTTCCTCGGCGCCGTCGGCATCCCGACCTATGGCATCCCCGGCATGTGGGGCGACCCCGACGGCAATGGCGCGCACGGGCTCAATGAGCGTATGGAGGTGCGGTCGGTCTACGTCGGACGCGACTATATGTTCGACCTCGTCAAGGCCTATGCCGACAAACCCTGACGACAGGGGCGCGACGGCGGCCTGACAATCGCATATTGCGAGTCATTCGCAAGTGTGACATGTTCCTCGCCGGAAGAGGACACAGGCATGGCCAGGATCGACAGCATCGCGGCGATCGAGGCGGCGGTGGGCAAGGCATCGTCCGCCATCGACCTCAAGGTCATCGACCATGTCGATGCCACTGCGCAGCGCTGGCTCGCGGCTTCGCCGCTGATGTTCGCCGGCCTCGGCGACGGCGGCGGCGTGACGCTCACGCTGGGCGGCGGGGCGGCTGGATTCGCGCGAAGCGACGGGGCGATGCTGGCGGTGCCGCTCGACCGGATCGACGACCCCGCGGCCATCAGGGCCGGCGCCGGTTTCGGCTCGCTGTTCCTGCTTCCCGGCATCGGCGAAACGCTGCGCATCAACGGCCGCGTCGTCGCGGTGGCGGACGGCGAGGCGCGGATCGCGGTCGAGGAATGCTATGTCCATTGCGCCAAGGCGCTGATCCGCTCGGCCTTCTGGCACCCCGATCCGCCCGGACAGGCGATCGACGACGCGGGCGCTTTCGCCGCCGCGAGCCGCTTCATGGCGCTGGCGACGGTCGATGCCGACGGACATGCGGACCTCAGCCCCAAGGGCGATCCGGCGGGGGCGCTCGCGCACCTCGATGGGGAAGCGCTGTGGTTCGCGGACCGGCCGGGAAACCGGCGGACCGACAGCTTTCGCAACATCATCGCGCAGCCGCGCATCGCCGCGGCGCTGCTGATCCCCGGTTCGCACCGGATCGTGCGGATCGCCGGCACCGCCACGCTGACCACCGACGAGGCCGCGCGCGAACGCTTCGCGGTGCAGGACAAGGTGCCGCGGCTCGCGGTGCGGATCGATGACCTGCGCGTCGCGCTGGGCGAAAGCGCCGCCCTCGCCCGCGCCCCGCTGTGGCCGGGCGCGCCGCCGCCCGCCGATATCCGTCCCGCGAAGATGTTCGTCGAGCATATCCGGCTCAACCGCGCCAGGGGGCTGGGCGCGCGGATCGCGAGCGCCGTCACCTCGATCCCCGGCCTGATGCAGAAGGGGCTCGACAAGGATTATCACGACAACCTCTATTGATCGTCCCGCGATAGCCCTTTGCCATGTGCCGTGCGGCTTGCTATCGGCCGCGGGTAATGGCGACAACCGACGACGACCTTCCTCCCTCGGCCCCCGGCGACAGCATTGATACCCCGTTCGACAGCGCGCTGTCCGAACGCTATCTCGTCTATGCGCTGTCGACGATCACCGCGCGCTCGCTGCCCGATCTGCGCGACGGGCTGAAGCCCGTCCACCGCCGCTTGCTGTGGGCGATGCGCGCGATGCGCCTCGACCCGTCGCAAGGTTACAAGAAATCGGCGCGCGTCGTCGGCGACGTCATCGGCAAGTTCCACCCGCACGGCGACACCGCGGTCTATGACGCGATGGTCCGCCTCGCGCAGGATTTCTCGCTGCGCTATCCGCTCGTCGACGGCCAGGGCAATTTCGGCAACATCGACGGCGATAACGCCGCCGCCTATCGCTATACCGAGGCGCGGCTGACGCGCGTCGCGATCGACCTGATGCAGGGGCTCGACGAAGGCACCGTCGATTTCCGCCCGACCTATAACGGCGAGGACGAAGAGCCGGAGGTCATGCCGGGTCTCTTTCCCAACCTGCTCGCCAACGGCGCGAGCGGGATCGCGGTCGGCATGGCGACGAACATCCCGCCGCACAACGCCGCCGAGGTGATCGACGCCGCGCTGCTGCTGATCGACAATCCGCGGGCCGAACTCGCCGAGTTGCTCGCCCATGTGAAGGGGCCCGACTTCCCGACCGGCGGCATCATCGTCGACAGCGCGGAAACCATCGCCCACGCCTACCAGACCGGCCGCGGCGGTTTCCGCGTCCGCGCGCGCTTCTCGACCGGCAAGGATGCCGATGGGCGCTGGGAGGAAAGCGGGATCGAGAAGCAGGCGGGCGGCACGTGGCAGCTCGTCATCAGCGAGATTCCCTATGGCGTCGCCAAGGGCAAGCTGATCGAGCAGATCGCGCAGCTGATCGCCGACAAGAAGCTGCCGATCCTCGAGGACGTGCGCGACGAGAGCGCTGAGGACATCCGCATCGTGCTGGTGCCCAAGAGCCGCAACGTCGACCCGGAGATACTGAAGGAAAGCCTGTTCCGGCTGACCGAGCTCGAAAGCCGCTTCGCGCTCAACCTCAACGTCCTCGACGCGACGCGGACGCCCAAGGTCATGGGGCTGCACCAGCTTCTGACCGAATGGCTGCAACACCAGATCGTCGTCCTCGTCCGCCGCGCCAAGCATCGCATCGGCAAGATCGACGACCGGCTCGAACTGGTCGGCGGCTATCTGATCGCCTTCCTCAACCTCGACCGGATCATCGAGATCATCCGCACAGAGGACGAGCCCAAGCCGGTGATGATGGCCGAATTCCAGCTGACCGACCGGCAGGCCGAGGCGATCCTCAACATGCGGCTGCGCAGCTTGCGCAAGCTGGAGGAAATGGAGCTCAAGCGCGAGCAGGCGGACCTGACCGCCGAACGCGAGGAACTGGTGAAGCTGGTCGAAAGCCCGGCGCGCCAGCGCACGCGGCTGAAACGCGACCTCGCGGCGCTGCGCGCCGTCTATGGTCCCGACACCGCGCTCGGCGCGCGCCGTACGACGCTGTCCGAAGCGGCGCCGGCGCGCGACATTCCGCTCGACGCGATGATCGAAAAGGAACCGGTGACCGTCATCCTCTCGAAGCGGGGATGGATCCGCGCCCAGCGCGGCCATGTCGCGGAAGGCCAGTGGGGCGACTTCAAGTTCAAGGAAGGCGACGAGCTCGCCTTCGCGGCGCACGCGCAGACAACCGACAAGCTGCTCGTCGCGGCGAGCGACGGACGCTTCTATACCATCGGCGCCGACAAGCTGCCCGGCGGACGTGGCTTCGGCGAGCCGTTGCGGCTGATCGTCGACATCGACCCCGACGCGCATATCGTCGCGCTGATCCCGGCGCAGGCCGACGGACGCCTGCTGCTCGCTTCGACGAGCGGCCATGGCTTCGTCGTCCAGATGGGCGACGTGATCGCCGAGACGCGCAAAGGGCGCAACGTCGTCAACCTCAAGCCCAAGGCGCAGCTTGCGGTCGTCCGCCCGATCGGCGCCGGCGACGACAGCATCGCTGTGGTCGGCGAGAACCGCAAGCTCGTCGTCTTTCCGATCGCCGAGGTGCCGGTGATGGGCCGCGGCCAGGGCGTGATGCTGCAACGCTATCGCGACGGCGGGCTGTCCGACGCGACGACCTTCGTCTTTGCCGAGGGGCTGAGCTGGACGATGGGCGGCGACAGCGGCCGCACCCGCACCGAAACCGACGTCGCGCCGTGGCGCGTCGCGCGCGGCGCGGCCGGCCGGATGCCCCCCACGGGCTTCCCACGTAACAATCGTTTCGCCTGATTGTAATTTCCTGTTGCCGTAAATAGCTTCTTTACTCCCCATCCGATAGGCTTCGGACAATGGGGAAAGGTCGCATCAAACCCTTTATCATGCCTATTGATCGAACCGGCGACGACCGGCCCTCTTTGTTTGTCGGCTGGATCGACGCGCTGCCGGTTCCGGCAGCGCTGATCCGTCCGCTCGACCGCGGCAATTTTCGCCTGCACGCCAGCAACGCGGCATTCGACCGACTCGACCTGTCGTCCACCGGCGCGAGCACGCCGGTCGAGTTGCGCCGTGCCGTCGAGCAGGCGGCCGAAGGATATGGCGCCCAGGAATTTTCCTGTCGGCTGGGCGAAGGCGTGGCGGCGCGCGACCTGCGCGGCTCGATCGGCCCGCTGACCGACGAGACCGGCGATACGTCGCTCTACCTGCTGACGCTGATCGACCGGACGCAGGAAATGATGACCGAGCGCAACCTGCGCCGCGAACTCGTTTCCGACAGCCTGACCGGCCTGCCCAACCGCGCCGGGTTCGAGGAACTGGTCGAGCAGCGCATGACCAGCGACGGCAGGGCGCATCATGTCATCCTGCTGCTCGACCTCGCGCGGTTCAGCCGGATCAACGAGCATATCGGGCCGCTGGCCGGCGACGAGCTGATCATCACCGTCGCGCGGCGGCTGAAATCGAGCCTGCGCAGCGGCGACATATTGGCGCGCAGCGGCGGCGACGAGTTCGCGATCTCCTCGCGCCTCACGGGCGGCCGGGCCGACGTGCGCGAAATGGCGCGGCGCATCCGCGGCTGCTTCGACCATCCGTTCCGCATCGGCGACCTGAAGGTCAGCGTCGATTGCGCGCTGGGCTGCGCGATCCAGGCGGCGACCGACACCGATGTCGCCGACCAGATCCGCCAGGCCCAGATCGCCCTGAAGCGCGCCAAGCAGACCGACCGCATCGAAATCTACGAACCCGAAGCGGCGATGCTGTCCGACAATCGCTTCGGGCTCGAGACCGAGTTGCGCAAGGCGATCGAGGAGGATCGGCTGCGCCTCGACTTCCAGCCGCTGGTCGAACTGGCGACAGGCAAGGTCGCGGGCTTCGAGGCGCTCGCACGCTGGAGCAACAGCGAGGGCGCGATCGTCCCGCCAGCAGAGTTCATTCCGATCGCCGAGGATTCGGGGTTGATCGTCCCGCTCGGCCAATGGGCGATCGGCAAGGCCTCCGCGGTGCTCGCCGAATGGGACGAGCGCAACGGCGGCAGGCCGGTCGATTGCTATTTTTCGGTCAACGTCTCGGCCATCCAGCTTGTCCGCGACGATGTCGCCGCGGTGGTGCGGGGCGCCCTCGCCCAGAACGGCATCGGCGGCGAGCGCCTGATGATCGAACTCACCGAAAGCGCGATCATCGGCGATCCCGACCTTGCGCTGTCGGTGCTGCGCGAGCTCAAGGCGCTGCATGCACGCGTCGCGATGGACGATTTCGGCACCGGCTATTCGAACCTCGCCTATCTCCAGCGACTGCCGCTCGACGTGCTCAAGATCGACCGCAGCTTCGTCGAGCATATGGTCGACGACCGCGACAAGGTGGCGATCGTCCGCACGATCCAGAGCCTTGCCGAGGCCCTGCACATGAAGACCACCGCCGAGGGGGTCGAAACCCCGGACCAGGCGCGGCTGCTGTCGGCACTGGGCTGCGATTTCGGCCAGGGCTTCCTGTTCGCGCGGCCGATGGAGGAAGATGCCGCCTTCGCCTATTGGCGCCGCTCGCTCGACCGTCCGATTTTCTGATCGACCAGCTCGGCGACGCGCGCCGGGCCGGGAAAATCCTCCGCGATCCAGTCGCCCTCGACCGCCTTCAGGATGCGCGCGACCTCCGGCCCGGCTGCGATGCCCCGCGCTACGATGTCGCCGCCCTTCACCGGCAGCACCGGGTTCGTCCAGCCGGCGAGGCTGCGCACCGCCGCCACCGCCTGCGCGCGGTCGCCCGCGAGCAGGTGCACGTCGCGCGCCGCCTCGACCCCGATGCGATAGGCGAGTTGCCGCACCGGCTGAAGCGGCCCGCCGCGATGCGCGGCAAGCGCGGCCAGATGCTTGCGCTGCCGCGTCGACAGCCGCAGCCGGCTCGCCACCTGTTCGGCCACCGCAGGATCGGTGGGCAGCAGGGCCGCAAACCGGCGCAGCGCATCGGGCGTGGCGCCCACGGCGCCTTCGTTCGCCAGCAGGCGGTCGAGCGCCGCCTCCACACCGGCATCGGCCTCGGGCAGCAGCACCGCGAAAATGCCGTCCGCCCCCATCTGCCGCACGATCGGCCGGGGGTCGGGCAGCGCCAATATCCGGGTCAGCTCGTCCGCGATCCGCTCGCGCGACAGGCTCTTCAGCGACTGGCGCGCCGCGACGACCGCGGCATGGCTTGCCGGATCGAGGTCGCCATGCCCGAAACGCGCCGCGAAACGATAGAAACGCAGGATGCGCAGATGATCCTCGGCAATCCGCATCGCAGCGTCACCGATGAAGCGCACCCGCCCGGCCGCAAGGTCGGCGAGCCCGCCGAACCAGTCTTCGACGCCTCCCGTCACCGGATCGGCATAGAGCGCGTTGATCGTGAAATCGCGTCGCGCCGCATCCTCGCGCCAATCGTCGGCGAAGGCGATCGTCGCGCGCCGCCCGTCGGTCTCCACGTCGCGGCGCAGCGTGGTGATTTCGTGCCGGTCGCCGCTCGCGATCGCCGTCACCGTGCCGTGCGCGATGCCGGTCGGGATCACCTTGATGTCGGCTGCCTCCAGCCGCCGCGTCACCTCCTGCGGCAACAGGGGGGTCGCGAGGTCGATGTCGGTGACGGGGTGGCCGAGCAACGTGTCGCGCACCGCGCCGCCGACGATTTTCACCGCGTCGGCGCCCAGCGCCGCGACGATGCGCGCCAACCCCTCGCGGCCGCGCCACTCCGCATCGGGAAGCACCGTCATCGGTGCCAGCCCGGCGGCAGGCGCCGCGCGAGGTTGACGATGATATCCGCGGTCACCCCCCAGATCCGCCGCCCCTGCCAGTGCATGTCGTAATAGCGGCGAAGCTGCCCCTGCCAATGCGCCTGCTGCCGTTCGTAATTGGCGGGGTCGAAGAGGACATCGAGCGGCACCTCGAACCACGCCTCGACCTCGTCGGGATTGGGGTCGAGCGGCAGGTCGGGCGGGATCACGCCGAGCACGGGCGTGATATGATAGCCGCTGCCCGACCGATAGGCATCGGTGGTTCCCGCCACCATCACGTCGCGACGATGCAGCCCGATCTCCTCCTCTGCCTCGCGCAGCGCGGCGTCGACGACGTCGCGGTCGCCGGGATCGACCTTGCCGCCCGGAAAGGCGACCTGCCCGGCATGGGCGCGCAGCCATTGCGGCCGCTGGGTCAGGATCACGCCGGGATCGGGCCGGTCGGTGAAGGCGACCAGCACCGCCGCATCGCGCAGCGGGTCGCCGCGCTGGAGCAGATAGCCCTCGTCCTCGCCGGTATCGGGCAGCAGATTGTCGAGCGCATCGCGCAGCTTGTCGGAGAGCATCAGGGAGCCCCGCCCCCGTCCCCGGCCCCGCCGTCCACCAGCGGAAAACGGACGCCGTCGGACCAGATCGCGGGGTCGCCTTGCGCCTCGGCCAGCGCCATCCCGACGATCTCGTAATAGAGGGCGCGGTCGATCCGCGCTTCGAGCCCGTTGCCGATCGTTCCGCGCACGTGCAGGCGGGGATCGGGATGATCGGGATCGCGGCCAAAGGTCAGCGGATGCTGCGGCCCCGCCATGACGAGGTCGTCGGTGTCGAGCCGAAAGACGAGCCTGCGCCCCTCCCCCGTGCCTTCGCTCTTCATCTCGACCGCGCGGAAGGGCGTATCCTCGACCGCGATGGCCAGCTTTTCGGCGGGGGTGACGAGGACGTGGCTTCCATCGGGTTCGCGTCGCAGGATGGTGGAGAAAAGCTTCACCATCGCCGGCCGCCCGATCCGGCCGCCCTCGTGATACCAGCTCCCGTCGGCGCGAATCTCCATCGCGCTGTCGCCGCTGCGTTCGGGATGCCACTGTTCGACCGGCGGCAGCTTGCGCGCCGCGAGCAGCTCCGCCGCCTCGGCAAGCGAGAGCTGCGAGAAGGCCTTGGGAAGCGAAGGCGCGGGGCTGACCATATCCCCGACATAGGAGGATGGGCGGTCGGTGCAACCCATGCCGTCGTCATTGCGAGCCCGGCATAGCCGGGCGCGGCAATCCAGAGCGCCATAAACCATGGCAGCTTTGGCACGCTCTGGATTGCGTCGTCGCTACGCTCCTCGCAATGATGAATGCGGTCGACTCAGCGCGGCCCGATCATCCCCGCCGCGATGGGCAGGCCATGGCCGTTGACCGCCCGCGCCAGCAAGCGCCGCCGCTCGAACGGACCCGGCAGGTCCCATTTACCCGTCGCCTCCGCCGTGAAAGCGAAGAAGCGGCCGTAATATTCGGGATCGCCGATCATCATCAGCGCGCTGTCGGCCTGGCTTTCGGCCGCCTCCAGCATGCGCGCCATCAACGCACGGCCGTGCCCCCCGCGCTGGATGTCGGGGCGCACCGCGACGGGTCCGACCATGATCAGCGGCGTCGCCGTACCGCCCGGCGCGCGGTGCGCGACCGGCCAGCACTGGATCGTGCCGACCAGCCCCTTGCCGTCGACCAGCGCGAAGCTGAGCGCGGGGACCGCGGCCATGCCCTCGCGGATGCGATAGGCGGTTCGTCCAAAGCGGTCCGCTCCGAAAGCGGCGTCGAGCAGATGCTCGACCGCCTGCGGTTCGATATCGGACAAAGGAAGAAACTCGACCAACGCGCACCCTTTCGCTAATGCGGCGGCGCTTTAGGGTCCGGGGTCGGCATTGCAAAGCCGAATATCGGTCCGACGAACAGGAATTTCTTGTGACCGATCAATTGTGGCTCGAAGTCGACGGGCTGACCGTCCAGGTTCTGACCGGCATCTATTCGGAGGAGACGCACCTGCCGCAGCCGCTGCGCATTTCGGTGCGCGCACGGCTGGGAATCGCCGATCATTACGAGCCGACGACACCGCTGAGCGCTTCCAAGAATTATATGCACCTGAAATTCGCGGCGACCGACGGCATTCCCAAGGACGTGCATTTCGTGCTGATCGAAAGCGTCGCCGACCATATCATCGACACGCTGTTCCTGCAGGACGAGCGCGTCGAGGAGGTCGAGGTCAAGATCGTCAAGCTGGCGATCGCCGAGGACGGCGAACAGATCGGCATCACCATGCGGCGGGCGCGACCGTGACGGACGCGCCGCTCGCCCTCGTCACCGGTGGGCTGCACCGGATCGGCGCGGCGATCGCGGCCCGGCTCGCACGCGAAGGCTATGCGCTCGCGATCCACAAGCGCAGCCCGGGACCGGCCGATCCGGCACTCGCCGCGGCGATCGCCGAGACCGGCGCCGAATGCCGGCGCTTCCAGGCCGATCTCGCCGATCCGGGCGCGACCGAATCGCTGGTGCCGACGGTGATCGAAGCCTTCGGCCGGGCGCCGTCGCTGCTCGTCAACAACGCCTCGCTGTTCGCCGAGGGCGAGTGGGAGACGCTGACCGGCGCCGCGCTCGCAGAGGCGATGCAGGTCAATCACCACGCGCCCGTGATGCTGGCGCGCGCCGTGGTGGCGGCTCACGCGGGCCGCGCGCGTCCCGCGATCGTCAATATCCTCGACCAGCGCATCGTCCATCCGGTGCCCGACCAGCTCGCCTACAGCCTGTCGAAGCAGGCGCTGTGGCAGGCGACGGCCACGCTGGCGGTCGCCTTCGGCGGCAAGGCGCGGGTCAATGCGGTCGCCCCCGGCCTGACCCTGCCGACCGAGGATTACAG
This sequence comes from Sphingopyxis sp. 550B, assembly GCF_057401805.1. Taxonomy (NCBI): domain Bacteria; kingdom Pseudomonadati; phylum Pseudomonadota; class Alphaproteobacteria; order Sphingomonadales; family Sphingopyxidaceae; genus Sphingopyxis; species Sphingopyxis sp. 550B. Next base: position 4,053,884 of record NZ_CM171610.1, read on the forward strand.
CGATGCGCAGATGGAGCGCCTCGCAAGGCGGATGCCGCTGGGCGCGCTTCCGACGCCGGAAGAGATCGCCGACGCGGTGGCCTGGCTGGCGCGCGCCGGGTCGGTGACGGGGCAGACGATCTTCGTCGACGGCGGCGCGCACCTCGCGCCGTTCGGGCGCGATTTCGTCAGGCTGGAGCGCGATTGAGACGCCTGACGACCTTGGATTGACCCGCTTCCGTCAACAGATATGCACCGCCTTGGTGACGAGATAGCCGTCGAGCCCTTCGGGCCCGCTCTCGCTGCCGAATCCCGATTGCTTGACGCCGCCGAACGGCAGATCGTGCGCGGAGATCACGAAGCTGTTGATCCCGACCATGCCGCTTTCGATGCCGTCGGCGACGCGATTGATGCGCCGGCCGTTCTCGGTGAAGGCGAAGGCGGCGAGGCCGTAGGGCAGGCGGTTCGCCTGCTCGATCGCGTCCTCTTCGGTATCGAACGAGCGCATCAGCGCCATTGGGCCGAAGGGCTCGTTCACCATCGCCTCGGCCTCGATCGGGACATCGGCGAGCGCGGTCGGCTGGAAGAAATAGCCCTCTCCCATCGCCTCACCGCCGGCGATCACGCGCGCGCCTTTGGCGGTCGCGTCGGCGATCATCGCCTGAAGCGCCGGGGCGCGGCGCGCATTGGCGAGCGGCCCCATCTGCGTGTCGGGATCGAGCCCGTGGCCGACCCGCACCCGCTTCGTCCGCTCGGCAAAGCCGCGCACGAAGGCGTCGTAGATGCCCGCCTGCACATAGAAGCGCGTCGGCGAGACGCAGACCTGCCCCGCGTTGCGGAACTTCTGCGCCACCACCCGGTCGAGCGTCGCCTCCAGATCGCAATCGTCGAAGATCAGCACCGGCGCGTGGCCGCCGAGTTCCATCGTGATCCGCTGCACATGATCGGCGGCGAGCTTCATCAAATGCTTGCCGACCGCGGTCGACCCGGTGAAGCTGACCTTGCGGATCACCGGGCTGCCCAGCAGGTGACGGCTGATCATGTCGGGATTGCCGTAGACGAGTTGCGCGGCATCGCCGGGGATGCCCGCATCGGCGATGCAGCGCATCAGCGCGCCGGTGCAGCCCGGCGTTTCCTCGGGCGCCTTGGCGATCACGACGCAGCCCGCCGCGAGCGCCGGCGCGATCTTCTTCGCCATCAGGTTGACCGGGAAATTCCATGGGGAGAAAGCGGCGACGGGGCCGACCGGCTGTTTCAGCACCATCGCGCGTTCGCCCGCCGGGCGCTGGACGACGCGTCCCTCGATGCGCTTTCCCTGTTCGGCGAAATAGTCGAACAGCCCCGCCGCCGACAGCACCTCGCCGCGCGCCTGCGCGATCGGCTTGCCCTGTTCGAGCGTCAGCAGCGTCGCGATATGATCGACGCGTTCGCGAATCAGCCCCGCGACCTTGTGCATCAGCGCGCCGCGCTCGTCGGGGGTCTTCGCCCGCCACGCCGGCCAGCCGCGCGCCGCGGCGGCGAGCGCTTCGTCGAGGTCGGCGGCGGTCGCCACCGGCAGTTCGGCGATCGTGCCCGCGGTCGCCGGGTCGACGACCGGCCGCGCATCGCGCCCCTCGCCGCCCCGCCATTCGCCCGCGATGAAGAGCTGGAGGTCGGCGGTGTAGTCGGCGCTGGTCGCGGTCATGGAAGGCAGTCCTTTCTTGCGAAATCTTCCATTCCCGTTCGCCTTTGACCGAAATCGCGGTGCTCATGGCGCGGCACGGGGTCGAGAGGCCTCTCGACTTCGCTCGACGCGAACGGGATGGGGAAGATGGTTCAGTAGGCGCCGCCCATATAGGAACGGATCAGCGATAGTTGAAGCTGATACTAATCCGTTCGCTTTTCGCGGCATTCGCCACCACTTCGTGCCGCAGCCAGCTTTCCCACAGGAAAATGCGTCCCGGCGCCGGTTCGGCATAGATGAAGGGATGCAGATGTTCGGGCGCATCGTCGGTCCGCCCCGGCGCCGCCATCAGCATCGGCAGCCGCGGGTCCTCCAGCTTGAGCGCGCCCGACCCCGCCGGAACGGTGACGTAGAAGGTGCCCGAGACGACGCTGTGCGGATGGATATGCCCGCTGTGCGTGCCGCCGGGCTTGAGCACGTTGACCCACAGGCTGTCGAGGCGCAGCGGCTTCGCGAGGTCGAAGTGGCAGGCGCGGGCGAACGCCTTCACCTCGCGGTCGAGCAGGCGCTTGAGGTCGGCGAAGGCGGGGTCGCGCTGCGGCAGATCGTCGAGGCTCGCATAGCTGGTATAGCCGCGGTAGCCGTGCGCGCGGCTCCAGCCGCGCCCCGCGCCGTCCTCTTCGGCGAGCAACCGGCAGCTTTGCTCCAGCTCCTCGAGCAGGTCGGGCGTCCCGATGTCGGCTTCATAGAAATGTGTGGCGAAGAGCGTGCGGACAGGCATTATGGGCGCAAAGCACAGCAGGACCACGAGAGCAAGGGAGAGAGGGATGGCCGAGTTCGAACTGATCGCCGACGGATTGCGCTTTCCGGAAGCGCCGGTGGTGATGGACGACGGCAGCGTGATCGTCACCGAGATCGAGGCGCGGCGGATCACCCGTTGCTGGCCCGGCGGCCGCAAGGAGGTGATCGCGGTCCCCGGCGGCGGTCCGAACGGCCTGGCGATCGGCCCCGACGGCAAGCTCTATTGCTGCAACAACGGCGGCTTCAACTATGTCGAAATGGACGGCTATCTGACCCCGCACGGCATCGCCGACGACTATTCGGGCGGCCGGATCGAACGCATCGACATCGAAACCGGCGCGGTCGAGCTGCTGTACCGGACCGGCGATCACGGCGTCACGCTGCGCGGTCCCAACGACATCATGTTCGACGCGAGCCGGGAAAATGGGGGCGGCTTCTGGTTCACCGACCATGGCAAGGTCGATTATGCAAAGCGCTGCCACGACATCGTCGGCATCTTCTATGCCAAGGCCGACGGCAGCTTCATCGAAGAGGTGATCTTTCCGTCGAACAATCCCAACGGCGTCGGCCTCTCGCCCGACGGGACGAAGCTCTATGCCGCCGAAACCTATACCTGCCGCCTGACCCAGTTCAACATCGTCGCCCCCGGCAAGGTCGCCCCCGACGCGGGACCGGGCGGACCCGGCATCCCGCTCTATCGCCCCGCCGGCTATAAATTCTTCGACAGCCTGGCGATGGAGGCGAACGGCAACATCTGCGTCGCGACGATCGGCGAGTGCGGGATCAGCGTCGTGTCGCCCGAAGGCGAACTGGTCGAATTCGTCGCCACCGACGACATCTTCACCACCAACATCGCCTTTGGCGGCGCCGACATGCAGGACGCCTATCTGACCCTGTCGGGAACCGGGCGGCTGGTGAAGACGCGGTGGGCGCGGCCGGGGCTGAAGCTGCGCTATTGAACCGAAGGATGCCATCCATGCACCACGAGACGCATGCCGTCGGCCGCATCGGCTGGCTGCGTGCCGCGATTCTGGGCGCGAACGACGGCATCGTATCGACCGCCAGCCTGATCGCCGGGGTCGCGGCGGCGGGCACCACCCCGGCGACGATCCTGACCACCGGCGTCGCCGGGCTGGTGGCGGGCGCGATGTCGATGGCGGCGGGCGAATATGTCTCGGTCAGTTCGCAACGCGACGCGGAACGGGCCGATATCGCGATCGAGACGCGCGAACTCGCGGCCAATCCCGACCATGAGCAGGAGGAACTGACGCAAATCTATCAGCACCGCGGTCTCGACCGCGCGCTTGCCGAAGCGGTCGCGGAGCAGTTGACCGCGCACAACGCGCTCGACAGCCATTTGCGCGACGAACTGGGACTGACCGAAGCGGCACAGGCGCGGCCGATCGAGGCGGCCGCCGCATCGGCCGCCAGCTTCGCGATCGGCGCCGCGCTGCCACTGCTCGTCGTGCTGCTCGATTCGGGGTCGTCGCTGCCGTGGACCGTGTCGGGCGCGTCGCTGGCCTCCCTTGCGCTGCTCGGCGCGCTCGGGGCGCGGATCGGGCGAGCGCCGATGCGGCGGGCGGTGACGCGCGTGACCTTCTGGGGCGCCTGCGCAATGGCTCTGACCATCGCGATCGGATCGCTGTTCGGCGCGGGCTGATCTAGAGCGGCGAGCCATAAATCTGCACCGTTTGCCCTGAGCTTGTCGAAGGGCCGTCCTTTCTTTTGAGGCCGTAAGAAGAAGGACGGTGCTTCGACAAGCTCAGCACGAACGGACGAGAAGGCGTTTCAGATTTCATGCACGCCGCTCTAGGTCTGTGACCTAAGACCCTACCGCCGCTCTAGCCATTCGCGCAGCGCGACCGCGTTGTTGTGCGCTTCGTCCTTCGCCGCGAAGAGCAGGGTGACGGGGCCCTTCTTCGCCGCCGCGTCGATCTCCGCAAGCGCGGCCGCCACCTCGTCCCCGCCGGCATCGAGCGCGGCGAAATAGGCGTTGCGGAACGCATGCCATGCGGCATCCGATTGCGCGGCGGCGTGATGGAACTGGTCGCGCAGCGCGTCGCTCGGCGCCAGCGCCTTGAGCCACGCGGTCAGATCCGCCTTTTCCTTCGACACGCCGCGCGGCCAGAGCCGATCGACCAGGAAGCGCGCGCCGTCGCCGTCGTCGGGCGGCGCATAGATTCGCTTGACCGCGATTGTCTGTCCTGTCGGCATCTGCAAGAGTATCGGCCAAATCCGCGCGGCAGGCAAGCAGAGGAGACGAAGCGATGAGCGACGGCTGGGCGATCGACATCGATCGCAGCGACATCACACGGGCGAAGCTGGTCCCCGATCCCGCGGCACCGTTGTCCCCGGGGCAGGTCCGCGTCCGCATCGACAGCTATGCGATGACCGCGAACAACATCACCTATGCGGTGTTCGGCCATCCATCGGGCCTGTTCGGAAACGACCAGGGCTATTGGGATTTCTTCGCCGAACGCAACCGCCCCGGCCGCTTGCCGGTGTGGGGTTTCGCGACCGTGGTCGAGAGCACTGCCGACGGCATCGCGGCCGGCGACCGCTTCTATGGCTATTACCCGATGGCGAGCCATGCCGTGCTGGCCGCCGGCGCCGTCGGCCCCGGGGGGTTCACCGACGTGACGCCGCGCCGCACCACCCTGCCCCCGGTCTACAATCATTATCAGCGGATCGAGGCTTTGGGCGATCACCGCGCCGAGCACCATGATTATTGGCCGGTGTTCCGGCCGCTGTTCCTGACCGGATGGCTGATCGCCGACCAGTTCGAGGACGAAGGCGATTATGGCGCCGCGCAGATATTGATCGCCAGCGCGTCGAGCAAGACCGCGCTCGGCCTCGGCTTCTCGCTGGCGCAGCGGCAGGGACCGCGCCCCGAAACGGTCGGGCTCACCAGCAAGGCGAATGTCGCCGATCTGTCCGCACAGGGCATCTACGACCGCGTGATCGCCTATGACGACATATTGACGCTGAACCCCGCGACGCCGTCGGCGCTGGTCGACATGGCGGGCAATGGCGCGGTGACGCGCGCGGTCCACAGTCATTTCGGCGACCGGCTGAAGGCTTCGATCATCGTCGGCAAGTCGCATTGGGACGCCGACGCGGGGCAATCCGCGCTGCCCGGCCCCGAACGGCAGGGTTTCTTCGCGCCCGGCCGCGTGCAGAAGCGCGTCGCCGACTGGGGCGGCGCGGCCTTTGCCGAGCGGATGGCCGGGGCGTGGCTGGGGTTCATGGCCATCGCGCCGCGCCTCGCCCGCATCGATCGCCGCGCCGGCGGCGAGGCGGCGCTCGACGCCTATCGCGAGATGCTGTCGGGCAAGGCCGATCCGAAGGCGGGGATTCTCGTCACCCCCTGACGCGGTTCGGCGATTATCGCTTTCCAGCGGGCGTGTTCCCCGGCGAAAGCCGGGGTCCAGATGGCTTGGCGCTGCCCCGCGTGGACCCCGGCTTTCGCCGGGGAACACGCTCCGCTTGCCCGAAAGGGATTATGCCAAGCGGCTACCGCTGCCGTAACGGCAGGTTGCGGACGCGCCGGAAAGGCGGCCAAATTCGCTTGCGTTCGGCCGCCACCGCGCGGCATGGCGACGCCATGTCCCGATACACGCATGTCATCTTCGACTTCGGCGGCGTCATCACCGCCTCCCCCTTCGAAGCCTTCAACCGGCTGGAGGACGAACGCGGTCTGCCGCGCGATTTCGTGCGCCGCGTCAACGCCGCCGATCCCGACGGCAACGCCTGGGCGAAGTTCGAGCGCGCCGAGATCGAAGCCGCGACCTTCGACCGCCTTTTCGCAGAGGAGGCGAGCCGCTTCGGCCACGCGCTGGAGGGCGAAGCGGTGCTGGCCGTGCTCGCGGGTGCGGTGCGCCCCGCGATGGTCGCGGCGCTCGATACACTCAAGGCAAGCGGCATCGCCATCGGCTGCATCACCAACAATGTGCCGTCGGGTCGGGGCGCGGGCATGGCGCGCAGCGAGGAAATGGCGCGCGAGGTGGCCGCGATCATGGCGCGATTCGACCATGTGATCGAATCGAGCAAGGTCGGGGTACGCAAACCCGACCCCCGCATCTATCGGATGATGTGCGAGGCGCTGGACGTCACGCCGACCGCGTGCGTCTACCTCGACGACCTCGGGATCAACTGCAAGCCCGCCGCCGGGCTCGGCATGCACGCGATCAAGGTGACGAGCGGCGAACAGGCGCTCGCCGACCTGTCGGCCGCACTGGGGATGGAACTGGCGTAGCGGCGGCCGCCAACCCCCAATGAAAGCTGCCGTGTCCCCGCCTTCGCGGGAGCACGGGACCGTTCATTCGGAAGCGAGTCCCCCTTAGAGCGGCGAGCCGTTAATCTCCAACGCTCCATTCCGTTCGTGTCGAGCGAAGTCGAGACACCCATCGTCATGGCGCAAGACCGATGGGTGTCTCGACTTTGCTCGACACGAACGGACAGATGGTTCAGATTTAATGCACGTCCCCTTAATGCGCGAGCAGCAGCGGGAAGCGCCCCTTGGTGACCAGATATTGGGTCGTGCCGCCGAACAGCGTTTCGCGCAGCCGGCTCTTGCCGAAGGCGCCCATGACGATCAGCCCGGCGCCGAGCGCGACGGCCTGTTCCTCCAGCCGTTCCTCGACCGTCGCCGTGCCGCGGTCGACCAGCGTCAGTTCGGCGTGGATGTCGTGGCGCGACAGATAGCGCAGCGCGTCGGTGCCCGGGAAGGCGCCGTCATCCTGGCCGACGGCGACGAGCATCACCGGCCGGCCATCGCGCAACAGCGGCAGCGCGGCCCGCAACGCCGCGGCGGCCTGGGGGCTGCCGTTCCACGCCACCAGTACGGGCGCATCATGGTCGATCGCCTTCGCGCCCTGCGGCAGCGCGAGGACGGGGGCGGGCGTGCTCAGCGCCAGGTCGCCCGCCAGCATCGACGGCGCGCCGCGTCCGTCGCGCGCCTCGCCGGGCAGGCTGACGACCGCCAGGTCGGCCAGCGTGGCGGCCCCGGCGAGCGCGCCGACGATGTCGCCGTCGGCCATCTCGATGTCCCACGGCACGTCCTCCTTGCCGAGCCGGTCGGCAAGCCGGTCTTCGAGCGCCAGATCGTCGGCCTGCGCCCGAGCCAATGCCTCGGCCGCGAAATAGGTGCCGCCGAAGGGATCGAAGCTGACGAACTGCTGCAACGGCGTCGCAATCATCAGCGTGACATGCCCTTCGAACCGGCGCGCGAGGTCGAGTGCGACCTGCAAGCGCCCCTCGAACGCGGCATCATGATCGGCGTGAACCAGAATCGAACGCATCGCGGATCTCCTTCGACTGCCCTGATGATCGATCAATGCACGGCGGGCCGCCCGGGTTCATTGACCGGCGTCAATCTGTGCGACGCGAAGCCGGCTCGCCTCGTCGAAGAGGCGCAGCAGCACCGGTTCGGTATCGACGACGCGCATCGCGACATGGAATTCGATCGGCGCGAGCGCCGGCATCCCCGAAAGCTCGACCAGCGCGCCGCGCGCCATTTCCGCGCGGACCATCGGTTCGGGGAAGATGCCGACGCCGCCGTGCGCCTTGGCGATGTCGATCATCATCCGCGCATTGTTGCACAGGTTGAGCGATTTCTGCGCCACGCGCGACGCGGCGATCGCCTCGCGCATCCGACCGTGGATCGGCGAATGGCTGGCGAGCGACCAGATCGGCACCGACGAGTCGCCGCCGTCGCCAAAGGCCGACGCCACCCGCGGGCTGGCCAGCCAGACCAGCGCGACCGGGCCGATCGGGCTGGTCCGGAGCGCGGGGTGCGCGACCGGCCCGGCGGCGAAGGCCATGTCGGTGCGCCCGGTCAGCAATTGCTGGATCAGGTTGGCGGTCAGGTCGATCTCTATCTCCAGCCCGACGTGCGGCATGTCCGCCTTCATCGCCGCGACAAAGGCCGGCAGGCAGCTCGCCGCCGCGATTTCCCCCGCCCCGATCCGCACCACCCCGCTCGCCTCGGCAAAGCCGCCGCTGCCGAGCAGCGCCTGCTCCATGTCGCGCAGCAGCGGCTCGCAGTCGCGCACCAGCTTGCGCCCCGCCGGGGTCAGCGACATGCCGCGCCCGTCGCGGCGGAACAGCGACGACCCCAGCCGCTGCTCGAGCTCGCGCATGCGCGCCGACACCGCCGGCTGGGTGGTATTGAGGCGCTCCGCCGCCGCCGAAAAGGTGCCGAGCCGGTCGATCCACAGCAGCGTTTCGAGATGGTAGATGGCAATGCGATTGATCGACATTGTTTATGAATAACCGAAAAACACTATGATTAGAATTGATGATTGAGATACGCCAGAGTCGCGCCGACTTGCAAAGGAGCCCCATCACATGGTGAACAAGCGATACCCCGACGCCGCGGCTGCGCTCGACGGGCTTCTGTTCGACGGCATGCAGATTTGCGCGGGCGGTTTCGGGCTGTGCGGCATCCCCGAACGGCTGATCGACGCGATCCGCGATTCGGGGGTCAGGAACCTCACCATCGCGAGCAACAACGCCGGCATCGACGGCGAAGGGCTCGGCAAGCTGCTCCGCACGCGGCAGATCGGGAAGATGATCTCCTCCTATGTCGGCGAGAACAAGGAGTTCGAACGGCAATATCTGGCGGGCGAACTGGAGGTCGAATTCTGTCCGCAGGGCACGCTCGCCGAACGCTGCCGCGCCGGCGGCGCGGGCATTCCGGGCTTCTATACCAGGACCGGCGTCGGCACGCAGGTCGCCAAGGGCAAGGAGGTCAAGAGCTTCGACGGCCAGGATTATATCCTCGAACGCGGCATCTTCGCCGACCTCGCGATCATCAAGGGGTGGAAGGCCGACGAGAGCGGCAACCTGATCTTCCGCAAGACCGCGCGCAACTTCAACCAGCCGATGGCGACCGCCGCGAAGGTCTGCGTCGCCGAGGTCGAGGAGATCGTGCCGGTCGGCAGCCTCGACCCCGACGCCATCCATCTGCCCGGCATCTATGTGAAGCGGCTGATCTGCGGCGCGCCCTACGACAAGAAGATCGAGTTCCGCACCGTCCGCCCGCGTCCCGAAACCGCCGGGGCGGCGTGATGCGCGCCCTGTCCCTCGCGGCGGGCCTGCTGCTCGCGGGATGTGCGTCGACCACCGCAACCACCGCTCCGAAGGCGCTGAGCGACGAGGTCGTCGCCTCGCAGATCGGTGAAAAGCCGACTCCCGCCTCGCCGCCGACGGGCCAGCAATGGCTGTACGGATCGGCGGAAGGCGCGGTCGCGTCGGCGCAGGTCTATCGCGCGCTCGCCGCCTATGTCAGGAACGCCGTGCTTTCGGCGGTTCCCCGCCGCCAGCTCGTGCTAGCCGAAGGATCGACGCCCGCCGCCCCGCGCTTCGACGCCTGCGGCGACAAGCCGCCCGCCGCGGTGTTCGACGCCGACGAGACGCTGATCTGGAACATCGGCGCGATGCGCTACATGGCCGAGCAGCACAAGGATTTCGACCCCGCCATCTGGGACCAGTGGGAAAAGACCGGCGCCGGCAAGGCGATCGCGATGCCCGGCGTCGTCGACGCGCTGGCGGCGATGCGCGCCGCGGGCGTGACGATCATCGTCAACACCAACCGCACCGCGGCCAACGCGCAGGGCACCGAAAAGGCGCTGCGCGCCGCGGGCCTCGGAGAATTCCGGCACGGCGAGACGCTGTTCCTGATGGGCGACACCCCCGACGGCGCGAGCAAGGACGGGCGCCGGGCGCAGATCGCGGCGCGCTGGTGCGTGATCGCGATGGGCGGCGACCAGCTCGGCGATTTCGCACAGGCGTTCAATGCGCCGGGCCTTTCGGTCGCCGACCGCAAGACGCTGGCGACCAGCAGCCCGATCGCCGCCTTGTGGGGCCAGGGCTGGTTCCTGCTGTCCAACCCCGTCTACGGCCCGTCGATCCGCGGCGGCTTTGCCGACATCTTCCCCTCCGACAAGCAATGGGAGCCGAAATAATGGCCGAAGCAACCAAGGGCTGGACCCGCGACGACATGGCGGCGCGCGCCGCGCGGGAATTGCGCGACGGCTTCTACGTCAACCTCGGCATCGGCATCCCGACGCTGGTCGCCAACCATGTTCCCGAAGGCGTCGAGGTGACGCTGCAATCGGAAAACGGCATGCTCGGCATCGGCCCCTTCCCGTTCGAGGGCGACGAGGACCCCGACCTGATCAACGCGGGCAAGCAGACGATCAGCGAACTGCCGCAGACCGTCTATTTCGGGTCGGAGCAGAGCTTCGCGATGATCCGCGGCGGCCATATCGACCTTGCGGTGCTGGGCGGCATGGAGGTGTCGGAGACCGGCGACCTCGCCAACTGGATGGTGCCCGGCAAGATGATCAAGGGCATGGGCGGCGCGATGGATCTGGTCGCGGGGGTCAAGAAGATCATCGTCGTCATGGAGCATAATGCCAAGGACGGCAGCGCCAAGTTCATCCCGGCGTGCACGCTGCCGCTGACCGGCAAGAATGTCGTCGACATGATCGTCACCGACCTTGCCGTCTTCAGGCGCGACGACCATGACAGCCCGTTCCGGCTGGTCGAACTCGCGCCGGGGGTGACGGCGGAGGAAGTCGCGGCTAAGACCACCGCCGCATATGAGGTCGCCATCTAACCACAAGGCCGCGTCGCGCCTTTTCCTCGCCCTGATCGCGATCGCCGCGTTCGGCTTTGCCGGCTGGCTCGGCTTTCGCGTGTCCGGCGGCGACCACGGCCTTGCCAGTGTTGCGATCCCGATGCGGGGTCCGGAAAAGCTGCCCGACACGCCGGCGGAATGGCGCGGCCGGATCGACTATCGCACGTTCGACGAGCAACTTTCCGCGCTCTCGCAGCGGCCCGAAATGGCCGGGCTGGCGGTGGCGGTGGTCGAAGACGGCGAATTGCGCTTCGTCCGCGCCTATGGCGTCGCCGACAAGTCGACGGGCGCGCCGGTCACGCCGCATACGCTGTTCCGCTGGGCCTCGGTTTCCAAGACCGCGACCGGTGCCCTGGCGGCGGCGCTGGCGCGCGACGGCACAGTCGACCTCGATCGCCCGGTCGCCGACTGGCGCACGTCGCTGCGTCTACCGGACGCCGCCGAAGCGCGGATAACGCTCGCCGACCTGCTGTCCCAGCGCACCGGCCTCACCAAGAACGCCTATGACGAGAAGCTGGAGGAAGGGCAGGACCCCGCGCTGCTCCGCGCGAGCCTGGCCGGCGCTCCGCTGCAATGCGAACCGGGCACCTGCCACAGCTATCAGAACGTCGCCTTCGACGGCGCGAACGAGATATTGGCCAAGGCCGCGAACCGGGCTTTCCCCGACACGGTCGAGCATCGTCTCTTCCTGCCGCTCGGCATGGTCAGCGCGGGCTACGGAATGAAGCGGCTGACGGAGGCCAGGGACTGGGCCCGGCCGCACCGCGGCGCGCATGTCCTGCCGGTCAAGGAAGCCTATTGGCGCGTTCCCGCCGCGGCGGGCGTCGAAAGCGACATCGTCGACTTCGCCGCATGGATGCAGGCGATGATGGGAAGCCGTCCGGACGTGCTGCCGGAGGCGGTGTTGCAGATGGCCCATCGCCCGCGCGTCGGCACGGGGCGGCTCTATGGCGGCGCGCTGCGTCAGGCCACCGCCGACGCGGCCTATGGCCTCGGCTGGCGGAGCTTCACCTACGACGGCCACCGGCTCGAAGGCCATTCGGGAGCGGTCGCGGGCTATCGCGCGACGATGATCTTCGAACCGGCGACGCGGACCGGCGTCGTCGCCCTGTGGAACAGCGATTGGGGATTCCCGTTCCGCATCCCCTTCGCCGCGATCGACAGCTACCACAAGCGGGAGGGGACGCGCTGGCTCGACCTCAGTGAACTGCCCCCGGCACGGGGCGGCGCGGTCCGGGCTGCGATCGCCGAGCCGCCGAAAGGCTAGGGCGGATCGACATTCAGAGGATGGCGAGCCGGAGTCGAAGACGACCACAGGTCAAAATGGTGGTTTTTCGGGACCCGGAGCGCAGCGTGCTGATGGCACGTGAGCACCGGAAGCGCGAAAGGCCGCCATTTGCAGGCCGCCAGAGCTGAATGTCGATCTGTCCTAAGGTCTGTGGGGGTTCATCTTGCAACTGTCCTTTATCGTGTGTCCCCGCGAAGGCGGGGACCCATCTGCGGTGGTTTCGAGATGGAACCGGCCGAAGATGGACCCCCGCCTTCGCGGGGGAACACGGCTTTATACAATATCGCGGCGATAAACTCTGAACCCCCACACGCCTTAGCATAATGACATCGGCTGGGTTCGTCACCCGCGAGCGGCGAAGCCGCGCGGCAATCCAGAGTCTCGTAAACCGCCCTGGATTGCTTCCCCCGGATCAGGTCCGGGGTCGCAATGACGAAGCGGGTCAATCCAACGTCATGACGCTCCAAATTCTTGTTTTGCCGTGTTTTCCGACTCGTCAGGTGATTCCACCTGACCTGAAAACACTCCAGCACGCATCGCCGCTGCAAGATCGCCCGGTCTCGCCCCTCCCCCCAAGCAGGGGTGACGATAAGCGCGACCGGAAATTGCGTTTTCCGACCGCCGTTCGCTTGCAAACTTGCGCGAGCGGCTTAAGTGATCCGCATGACTCGGCCCCGCACGCTTTATGAGAAAATCTGGGATGCGCATGTCGTCGAACGGCGCCCCGACGGTACCTGCCTGATCTTCATCGACCGCCACCTCGTCCATGAAGTCACCAGTCCGCAGGCCTTCGCCGGGCTTCGGGCCGCGGGGCGCAAGGTGCGGCGGCCCGACCTGACGCTCGCGGTTCCCGACCACAATCTGCCGACGACCGCCCGCAGGGACGCGGCCGGTCACCGCCTGCCGATCGCCGACCCCGAGAGCGCGGCGCAGCTCGCCGCGCTGGAGAAGAACGCGCCCGAGTTCGGCATCCGCTACATCGACGCGGTCGCGCCCGAGCAGGGCATCGTCCATGTCGTCGGGCCCGAGCAAGGCTTCTCGCTGCCCGGCACGACGATCGTCTGCGGCGACAGCCATACCGCGTGCCACGGCGGCATCGGCGCGCTCGCCTTCGGCATCGGGACGAGCGAGGTCGAGCATGTGCTCGCGACCCAGACGCTGCTGCTCCAGCCGTCGAAGACGATGGAGGTGCGCGTCGAGGGCGAGGTCGGCCCCGGCGTCAGCGCCAAGGACATCATCCTCCACATCACCGGCACGATCGGCGCCGCGGGCGGCACCGGCCACGTCATCGAATATACCGGCAGCGCGATCCGCGCGCTGTCGATCGAGGGCCGGCTGACGATCAGCAACATGGCGATCGAGGGCGGCGCGCGCGCCGGGCTGATCGCGCCCGACGAGACGACCTTCGCCTATCTGAAGGGCCGCCCCTATGCACCGAAGGGCGCCGACTGGGATGCGGCGGTCGAATATTGGAAGAGCCTCGCGACCGATCCGGGCGCGGCCTACGACAAGGTCGTCGTGATCGATGCGGCGGACATCGCGCCGAGCGTCACCTGGGGCACCAGCCCCGAGGACGTCGTGCCGATCACCGGCATCGTTCCCGACCCGGCGAGCTTCGCCGATCCGTCGAAGCAGGCCGCCGCCGCCAAGAGCCTCGCCTATATGGGGCTCGAACCCGGCACCCGCATGCAGGACGTGCCCATCGAGAATATCTTCATCGGCAGTTGCACCAACAGCCGCATCGAGGACATGCGCGCCGCCGCCGCGGTCATCAAGGGCCGCACCAAGGCCGACAATGTCAAATGGGCGATCGTCGTCCCCGGATCGGGGCTGGTGAAAGCGCAGGCCGAGGCCGAGGGGCTCGACCGCATCTTCCTCGACGCGGGGCTCGAATGGCGCGAGCCGGGCTGTTCGGCCTGCCTCGCGATGAATCCCGACAAGGTACCCGCCGGCGAGCGCTGCGCATCGACCAGCAACCGCAATTTCGTCGGCCGTCAGGGCCCGGGCGCGCGCACGCATCTGGTCAGCCCGGCGATGGCGGCGGCGGCGGCGGTGACGGGCAGGCTCACCGACGTCAGGGAGTTGATGCGATGACAGGGCGGTCCCATTCGGGTTCACGCGAAGACGCGAAGACGCGAAGGGAGAAAGGCCGCACCCATGGCTGATGTGGAAGCCATCGCGGCACAGGCGATCGATTGCGGATTTCATATCCATTGCGATCTGGGACCCGGTCTGCTTGAAACGGTATACGAACAAGTGCTCGCCGCCAGCCTCGCTCGGGCGGGTTTGAAGGTCGAGCGGCAGAAACCCGTCAGTTTCACGTTTGACGGAATGCATTTTGCCGACGGTTTTCGTATCGATCTGTTGGTGGAAGACCAGTTGATCGTCGAGATCAAATCTGTCGAAGCCTTGTCCAAGGCACATGGGAAACAAATGTTGACCTATCTACGCTTGATGCAGCAGCCCGTCGGGCTGCTGATGAATTTCGGCGGCGCAACCTTCAAGGAAGGAATCCGCCGTATCGTCAACAATCATACGGCCTTCGCGTCTTCGCGTCTTCGCGTGAACCAAATCGGCGCTGCCGCTGGAGGTCATGCATGACTCCGCTGGACAAGGTCGAGGGCCGTGCGATTCCGCTGGGGCTCAAGAATGTCGATACCGACGTCATCATCCCGGCGCACTGGCTGAAGACCACCAGTCGCGAGGGCATGGGGCGCGGCGCGTTCGAGACGCTGCGCGCCGACCCCGACAATCTGTTCGACCGTCTCGAATACAAGGGCGCGCCGATCCTGATCGCGGGCGACAATTTCGGATGCGGGTCGAGCCGCGAGCATGCCGCCTGGGCGCTCGGCGACCTGGGCATCCGCGTCGTCATCGCGCCGTCCTATTCGGACATCTTCTCGGGCAATGCGGTCAAGAACGGCATCCTTCCAGTCGTGCTGCCCCAGCCGGCGATCGACCGGCTGATGGAGGTCGCCGCGACCGACCCGGTGCACGTCGACCTCGACACGCAGACGGTGACGACGCCCTTTCAGGACCGCTTTTCTTTCGACATCGACCCGTTTCGCAAGATGTGCCTGCTCCACGGCCTCGACGAAATCTCGTTGACCGAAAAGAGCGGCGCCGCGATCGATATCTATGAGCAAAGACTGGCCGAAGATCGTCCGTGGCTGCGCCCCGCGACGATCGACGCCCGATAAAGATAAAGCAGAGGAGATGATGAGGATGAAGGCTCTCTTGTCGACCGCCACCGGCGGTCCCGAAACGCTCGTGCTCGGCGATCTGCCGCGCCCCACCGCCGGCAAGGGCCAGATCGTCATCGACGTGAAGGCCTGTGCGGTCAATTTCCCCGACGTGCTGATCATCGAGGATAAATATCAGTTCCGTCCCGAACGCCCCTTCGCGCCCGGCGGCGAGGTGGCGGGGATCGTCGCCGAAGTCGGCGAGGGCGTGACCGAATTCAAGGTCGGCGACCACGTTCTGGCCGGTTGCGGCAACGGCGGCATGTCCGAAGCGGTCGCGGTCGGGGTTCACAATGTCTATCACCTGCCCGAAGGCCATGACTTCACCGAAGGCGCGGCGCTGCTGATGACCTATGGCACCAGCATCCACGCGCTGGTCGACCGCGGCCACATCAAGGAGGGCGACACGCTGCTCGTTCTCGGCGCCTCGGGCGGGGTCGGCATCGCGGCGGTCGAACTCGGCAAGGCCTTCGGCGCGCGGGTCGTCGCCGGCGTATCGAGCGAGGCGAAGGCCGAGATCGCGCGGCAGGCGGGCGCCGACGAGGTGGTCGTCTATGGCTATCAGCCGTTCGACAAGGATGCCTCGAAGGCGCTGGCGAACACGTTCAAGGAAGCCGTCGGCCCGAACGGCGCCAACGTCATCTACGACGCGGTCGGGGGCGATTATGCCGAACCCGCGCTGCGCTCGATCGCATGGGAGGGCCGCTATCTGGTCGTCGGCTTCCCCGCCGGCATTCCGCGCCTGCCGCTGAACCTGACGCTGCTCAAGAGCTGCGACGTCGCCGGCGTCTTCTGGGGCGCGTTCGTCGCCCGCGAGCCCGAACGCAACCGCGCCAATATCGCGCGGCTGTTCCAGCTTTGGGAGCAGGGCAAGATCAAGCCCCGCGTCACCGAAACCTTCGCGCTGGCCGACGGCGGCAAGGCGATCGCCAGGCTCGGCGACCGCAGCGCGGTCGGCAAGCTGGTCGTGACGATCTGAAATACCGCCCCGACCCCGCGCTGACCGCCGCCCTGCACGCGCTCGCCGCGCCCGCCGGGCGGCTGGAGGTGCGCGTCACCCCCGGCGCCAGCCGCGACGAGGTGAAGCTGGCGGACGGCATCGTGCAGCTTCGCGTCACCGCCCCGCCCGCCGACGGCGCCGCGAACGACGCGGTGCTGCGCCTGCTCGCCGCCGCGCTGGACCGGCCGCGCCGCGACCTGACCCTGGTGCGCGGCGCGGGCGCGCGGATCAAGCTAGTCGCCATTGCGGCGCGCTGAGCCGCCGGGCCGCCGCCGGTCGCCCCCGTCCGTTAACCCTTTGTCAGCGCCTCTCGCCTATCCTGCCGGAGCGTGACCATCGTGCGCAGGGCAGAAAAGCATGGCAACTCGCCGTCCGACGAGGGACTCATATGCCGCGAGCATCGCGAACATTTCGCGCACCCGCCGCGCGCAGCTCGTCGCCGAGTTCGAAGGCGACCTGGGCATCGACCACAAGGAACGCGCCCGCCTCGCCTATGAGGAGAAGCGGTGGCGGGTGATCAAGACGATCATCGTCTGGACCATCGCGCTGATGTTCTTCGCCATCGCCTGCCACAAGCTGTGGCTGATGGGCCAGCAGGTCGACCGCCCCTTCTCCGACCTCGACCCGATCCGGGGCCTGCTGGGCGGATAGGCCGGAGCGCCATTCTGGACGGGGTTACCAAAATTTGGTAACGTGACCGTCATGGCAGCGAAGAACACATCGGTCGCACTTGGCGAACCCTTCATCGAATTTGCCCGCCGCAAGGTCGAATCGGGCCAGTTTGCGACAACCAGCGAGGTCGTGCGCGAAGCGATGCGGCGCTATATCGCATATGATGACCGCGTCGAGGCGTTACGGCGCGAAATTCAGAAGGGCATCGACAGTGGCCCGCCCCGCCCGTTCGACTGGGACAGCTTCATGGAACGAAAGTTCGGCCCCGAAAGCGATGCGTAACATCACCGTCCGCCCCGCGGCGGAGGCCGATATCGACAATGCCGCCGACTACACCATCGAACAATGGGGCATCGAGCAGGCCCGCCACTATATCGGCGATATCCGCCGCGCCATCGAACGCCTCGCGATGGACGGACTACGCCACCCGAAAGAGGCGGACGTGCTTCCGGGCCTGAGACGGGCGCGGAGCGGACATCATTTCATATTCTACCTGATCGACGACGAGCAGGTCGATGTGATCCGCGTACTGCACGAACGGCGCGATGCAACGAGGCAACTGAAGGGTTGAGCGCAGGGAGTGGCGCGATTGCCTGCAATCCGCCAACCGCCCTCCCCGCGCCTCCTCAATACACCCGCGCCTTCGGCTCGATATAAGCGACGTCGTCGGACAGCGTATATTCGTGGACCGGGCGATAATCGAGCGTCACCTGGCCGCCCTTGCCGCCCCAGCCGTCGAACCAGCTGATCGTGTGCTTCATCCAGTTCGCGTCGTCGCGGTTCGGGAAATCCTCGTGCGCGTGGGCGCCGCGGCTTTCCTTGCGGTTGAACGCCGAATGCATCGTCACCGTCGCCTGCGCGATCAGATTGTCGAGCTCGAGCGTTTCGACGAGGTCGGTGTTCCAGATCAGGCTGCGGTCGCTGACATGGATGTCCTGCATCCGCGCATAGGTCTGCGCCAGCTTCGCCTTGCCTTCGGCCATCAGTTCGTCGGTGCGGAACACCGCCGCGTGCTGCGACATGGCGCGCTGCATCTCGACCCGGACCTGCGCCGTCGGCGAGCCGCCGCTGGCATTGCGGAAATGGTCGAGCCGGCCAAGCGCCAGATCGGCGCTGTCCTGCGGCAGCGGCGCCTGCGCCGCACCGGGCTTCAGCAGTTCCCTGAGGCGATGGCCGGTCGCGCGGCCGAAGACGACGAGGTCGATCAGGCTGTTCGAGCCGAGGCGGTTGGCGCCGTGGACCGACACGCACGCCGCTTCGCCGACCGCGAACAGGCCGGGGACGACCGCGTCGGGATCGCCGTCGCGCAGCGTCACCACCTCGCCATGATAGTTGGTCGGAATGCCGCCCATATTGTAATGGACGGTCGGCACCACGGGGAGCGGCTGGCGGGTCAGGTCGACGCCCGCGAAGATCTTGCCGCTTTCGGTGATGCCCGGCAGGCGTTCGTGCAGCACCTTCGGATCGATGTGATCGAGGTGCAGATAGATATGGTCGTTGTGCGGACCGACGCCGCGGCCCTCGCGGATTTCGAGCGCCATCGACCGCGACACGACGTCGCGCGACGCGAGGTCCTTCGCCGAGGGGGCATAGCGCTCCATGAAGCGCTCGCCCTCGCTATTGGTCAGATAGCCGCCCTCGCCGCGCGCGCCCTCGGTGATCAGCACGCCCGCGCCGTAGATGCCGGTCGGGTGGAACTGCACGAACTCCATGTCCTGGAGCGCGATACCGGCACGCAGCACCATGCCGCCGCCATCGCCGGTGCAGGTGTGCGCCGAAGTGGCGGTGAAATAACAGCGGCCATAGCCGCCGGTCGCGAGCACGACCGCCTGCGACCGGAAGCGGTGGATGCTGCCGTCCTCCAGGCACAGCGCGATCACGCCGCGGCACGCGCCGTCCTCCATGATCAGGTCGAGCGCGAAATATTCGACGAAGAAGTCCGCGTCATATTTCAGCGACTGCTGATAAAGCGCGTGGAGCATCGCGTGGCCGGTGCGGTCGGCCGCGGCGCAGGTGCGCTGCACCGGCGGGCCGGCGCCCATATTCTGCATGTGGCCGCCGAACGGGCGCTGATAGATGGTGCCGTCGGCGTTGCGGCTGAACGGCACGCCCGCATGTTCGAGTTCGTAGACCGCGGCCGGCGCCTCGCGCACCATATATTCGATCGCGTCCTGGTCGCCCAGCCAGTCCGACCCCTTGACGGTGTCGTACATGTGCCACTGCCAGTGGTCGGGCGTGTTGTTGCCGAGGCTGGCGGCGATGCCGCCCTGCGCCGCGACGGTGTGGCTGCGGGTCGGGAACACCTTGGTGATGCACGCGGTCCTGAGGCCGGCCTCCGCGCTGCCCATGGTGGCTCGCAGGCCCGATCCGCCGGCGCCGACGACGACGGTGTCGTAAGTGTGGTCGATGATCTTGTAGGCGTCGGTCATGCCCCAGCCCCCCCCATGGCGGCTCCGCCGGCAAAAACGATACGGGCGATGGCGAACAGGCCGTAGGCGGCGCCGCCGATCGCATAGAAATTCAGGACGACGAGCGCGAGCAGCCGCGTCGCCTCCCCATGCACATAGTCCTCGATCAGCACCTGAAGGCCGAGCCGCAGGTGCCAGAAGACGCTGACCACCATCAGCGCGAGCGCCAGCGCGACCGTGGGATTGGCGGCCCAGCGCAGCACCGCGCCATGCTCGCCGAGCGGCAGGCGCAGCAGCGAGACGAAGAGGAAGCCGACGAGCAGGACGTTGCCGAGCGCGGTCAGGCGCTGCTGCAGCCAGTGACCGGTGCCGTGATGCGCGGCGCCGAGCCCGCGCACGCGGCCGAGAGGCGTTCCGTTACCCATTGAGCGCCTCCTTGCAGAGATAGAGCCAGGTCGCGGCGGTCGCGAGCGGCGCGGCGACGATCACGATCGTCGACCAGAGCCGGTTCGTCCGAAGCTCGTAGCCCGCACCCGTGTCGAGCAGCAGGTGACGCAGGCCCGAGAAGAGGTGCTGGAAAAAGGCCCAGGTCAGGCCGATCAGCACGACCTTGCCGAGGATGTTGGTGATCTGGTGCACGGTGCCGCCATCGGGATCGTGCCAGACGCAGGCGATGAAGGCCGCATAGGCATCGGGTCCCGCCGCGAGCGCCCCGAGCCACCAGAGGAACATGCAGGCGCCGACGATCGCCAGCCCGTCGCCGCTGACGCGGTGGAGGATCGAGGTGGCCATGTGCGGCCCCCATTTATACACCTGAAGGTGCGGTGCGCGCGGTCGCGCGCCTGGTTGCTTGCCAGCCATATTGCAGCCCCGTCTTGTCAGACTCTATCCGGTCGGTGGGGGCCGGTTAAGCCTTCCTGCCGCGATATGCAATTGCTTAGAGCATGATGACATGAGTTGGGATCGTCATTGCGAGGAGCGAAGCGACGCGGCAATCCAGAGTTGGCGCAAACCGCCCTGGATTGCTTCGCTCCGCTCGCAATGACGAAGGGGGTCAATCCAAAGTCATCAGAGTCCAGGGTCAGGTCCCATCGACATTCCGAAGATGATGAGGCGAAAATGCTGGTTTTTCGCGACTCTGAGCGCGGCGCGCCGACGGCGCGCGCGCCCCGGAAGCGCGAAATGCCGCCATGCGCAGACCATGGACCCCCGGATCGCGTCCGGGGCAGGCTCTGAAACAAGTTCGCAATTATCCCCTTCCGACAGGTGAGCGTTCCCCGGCGAAAGCCGGGGTCCAGATGGCACAGCGCTGCCTCGCATGGACCCCGGCTTTCGCCGGGGAACGCCAGCGTCCCTGTCTCAAGGGTGCAAACGCCAAACAAGTTCAGGGTGACGAATGGGAGAAACCGCGCAGAACGCCAAATCCCGACAGACCATAGAGCGCGATGCGCTCAGATTGACCGCTGGCGTCATGGCGAGCGGAACGAAGCGATCGCCAGCTAGAGCATCGAGCCTTAAATCTGACCCATCGTCCCGTTCGTGTCGAACGGATATGGGGGCGTTGCGGGTTTATGGCACGCCGCTCTAAGGTCTGTGGGGATTCATCTTGCGACTGTCCTTTATCGTGTGTCCCCGCGAAGGCGGGGACCCATCTGCGGTGGTTTCGAGATGGAACCGGCCGAAGATGGACCCCCGCCTTCCGCCTATGGCGGAAATTTATCCTGAGCGCCCGCCCTGCGGGCAGTCGAAGGGCGGGGGAACACGGCTTTATACAATATCGCGGCGATAGACTCTGAATCCCCACACGCCTTAATCGGTCCGTGCAAGGTCGATAGCCGGCGATGGCTTCGCCGCCACGTTCCTCGCAATGCCGAGGAGCGCGCCGGGGCTTCCCGATGTCCTACTTGATCTTGTCGCGATTGGCGTAGAGCAAAGCCGCGAGCACCGCGGCCGAGCCGATGCCGAGGCCCGCCGCGGCTTTCCACGCGATGCCCTTGCGCTCGCTGCGGACGGTGGCGTCCCTCGCGGCGGCTTCGGCCGCTTCCGCGGCTTCCTTCTGCTGCTGGAGTTCGCGCGTCGCGCGCAGCACTTCGTTTTCCTCGTCTTCGGCCGGGGGAGGAGTGGGCTGGCCTTGGTTCGTCATCTCAACTTTCCTGATTAACTTAGCGCCTGTTCGACAGGCACATAGTCGGTTCCGGTCGCTTCCGCTACGGCTTCGAACGTCACCTTGCCATTCCAGACGTTCAGGCCCTGCGCAAGATGCGCATCGCGCCGCAACGCCTCCTTCCAGCCGAGCCCGGCGATGTGCAGCGCGTGCGGCAGGGTGACGTTGTTGAGCGCATAGGTGCTGGTGCGCGCGACCGCGCCGGGCATGTTGGCGACCGCATAATGGACGATGCCGTCGACGACATAGGTGGGGTCGGCGTGCGTCGTCGCACGACTGGTCTCGAAACAGCCGCCCTGATCGATCGCGACGTCGACGAGCACCGAACCGGGGCGCATCGTCCCCAGCATTGCGCGCGTCACCAGCTTCGGCGCCTCGGCACCGGGGATCAGCACCGCGCCGATGACGAGGTCGGCCTCCGCGACGCATTCGGCGAGGTTGGCGCGGTTCGAGAAGCGCGTCTTCGCCCGCGCCTCGAAGAAGGTGCCGACGCGTTCGAGCACCTCGGGATCGCGGTCGAGGATGGTCACGTCGGCGCCGAGCCCCGCCGCCATCTGGGCCGCGTTGAAGCCGACGACGCCGCCGCCGATGATGCAGACCTTGCCGGGCGCGACGCCGGGCACGCCGCCCAGCAGCACGCCGCGCCCGCCGTGCGCCTTTTCGAGCGCGGTGGCGCCGGCCTGGATCGCCATGCGCCCCGCGACCTGGCTCATCGGCTTGAGCAGCGGCAGGCCGCCGTGCGGGCTCGTCACCGTCTCATAGGCGATGCACACCGCGCCCGACGCCATCAGGTCGCGCGTCAGGTCGGGATCGGGGGCGAGGTGAAGATAGGTATAGAGGATCTGCCCGGGGCGCAGCATCGCGCGCTCGGCCGGCTGCGGCTCCTTCACCTTCACGATCATGTCGGCGGCCACGAAGATGTCGGCGGGGGTCGCGACGATCTCCGCCCCTGCTTCCTCATAGAAGCGGTCGTGCGCGCCGATCCCCTCGCCTGCCGCGGTCTCGACCAGCACGCGGTGGCCGTGCGCGACCAGTTCGCGCGCGCTCTCGGGCGTCAGGCCGACGCGATATTCGTGATTCTTGATTTCCCGCGGGGTGCCGATAATCATGGTCGTTCTCCGTCTGCGTCCGGGCCGGCGCGCGCCTCTTCGCCATCCGGTCTTCGCCACCGCCTATACAGCAAACGCGCGGCGCGCGACGAGGGATGACGCATGCATGTGCGCGGCTGGTTAACGGCGAATTTACCACTTTCCCCGCATATCCCTCAGCCATGTATCGCGGGGCGCGCGCGAACGGCGAATCCGCGCGCGCGAAGATCGTTCGAGGGAACAGGATCATGGTGAAGGAAAATCCGATTCATAAGCAGCAGATCGACCCCGTGGCGATGGCCGAGCGCTTTCCCTTCTACGATCTCGACGGCCGGCTCGCCGCCGACGCCGCCGAAGTCCACGCGATCGTCGCGGGGCACGAGGAGGCGATGGGGCGCGCCTATTGGGAGGCGTTCAACGCGCTGCCGTCGATCGACCGCCCGATCGAGGGCGAGTTGCTCGACGCCTATGTGCGGGGCAGCGCCAGGCATATGCGGGTCAAATATACCGACGCCGCCGGCCAGGAGTCGGCGACGATCGCCTGCCAGAACACGCATATGGCGCTGCGCGTCGGGGTTCCCCTCGCTTCGGTCCTGTCGTGCATCGCCGAAAGCCAGCGCGCGGCGATCGCGCATGTCGTCGCGGCCTGCGCCGACGATGCCGCGCGCACGGTGCGGCTGACGAGCGCTATCAACCGGCTCGCCATCCTCGAATTCGACATCATGCACGCCTATGCCGAAAAGCTGGATCACGCCGCGCGGTCGAGCGAGCGGCACGCGCTGGCGGGCGACTTCGACCGATCGATCGCATCGCTGGTGCAGGACACCGACGGCGTCCGCCGCGAACTGGCCAAGCAGGCCGCGTCCGCCGACCAGGCCGCGAAGGGCATGATCGCCAAGACCAGCGAGGTCGCCGCCGCGTCCGAGCAGTCGGCGATCGCGATGCGCGAGGCCGCGTCGACCGCCGCCGGGCTGATCCGCGCGATCGAGGATGCGCGCAGCGAGGTCGAGGCCTCCGCCGACGTCGCCGTCCGCGCCTCCGAACAGGCGGGCGAGGCCGTCGCCATGTCCGAAGCGCTGTCGCATCACGCCGAATCGATCGAATCGATCCTGGGCCTGATCCGCGAGATCGCCGGCCAGACCAACCTTCTCGCGCTCAACGCGACGATCGAGGCGGCACGCGCCGGCGAATCGGGTCGCGGCTTCGCGGTCGTGGCGCAGGAGGTGAAGAGCCTCGCCAACGAAACCGCGCGCGCGACCGACGACATCGCGGGCAAGATCACCGCGATCCAGCAGGCGACGCGCGGCGCCGTCGCCGCCAACCAGTCGATCCAGCAGACGATCATCGAGGTGCAACAATCGGCGCAAAACATCCGCAACGCAATGGACGCCCAAGCACAAACGGTCACCTCGATCACCGCGGCGGTCGACGAGACCGCGCTCGCCGCCGATTCGATGTCGTCGACCATCGCCAGCATCCGCAACGATTCGGGTATGGTCGCGGGCGAGATCAGCACGCTGAGCGAGGAATTCTCGAAGATGGGCGAGCGGCTCCAGTCACTCGAGCAGGCCGCGACCGAGTTCAGCCGCCGGGTCGCCTGATCCCGGTCCGGCGCTTGGCAAGCCCCACCGCCCTCCCCTAAAGGAGGGCGATGACGACGCATATCCTGATCACCGGCGCGAGCCGCGGCATCGGCGCCGCGATCGCTGGCGCGCTGACCGGCGACGCGACGCGGATCGCCGCGCTGTCGAGCGCCGACGGCGACCTGTCCGACCCCGCGGTCCCCGAACGCCTGTGGGCCGAAAACCTCGACCGGATGGGCGGCCGCATCGACGTGCTCGTCAACAATGCCGGCATGTTCGCGACCAACCCGATCGACGCGGCGGACGACGCCTGGATCGCGGGCTGGAACCGCACCCTGCAGATCAACCTGACCGCCGCCGCGGCGCTCTGCCGCCTCGCGGTGCTCCACTGGCAGGTCGGCGGGCGCAGCGGCCGGATCGTCAACATCGCGAGCCGCGCCGCGCACCGCGGCGACAGTCCCGACCATTGGGATTATGCGGCGTCGAAGGCGGGGATGGTCGCGCTGACCAAGACGATCGCCCGCGGCTACGCGGCGCAAGGCATCCTCGCCTTCGCCATCTGCCCCGGCTTCACCCGCACCGGCATGGCGGATGCCTGGCTGTCCGGCCGCAACGCGGCGGCGCTGCGCGCCGAAATCCCGCTCAGCCGCATCGCCGAGCCCGAGGAAATCGCCGAAATGGCGCGCTGGTGCGCGCTCGACGCGCCGCCGTCGATGACCGGCGCGGTGCTCGACGCCAATGGAGCAAGCCATGTTCGGTAGCCGCCGCATCGCGCGCCGCACGCGGCGAGACGTCGGGACGCCGGCTCCGCGGGGCCATGGCCGGCTTTCCATGGCGGCACTACTGCTGGCAGGCTGCACACCCCAGACCGGGACGCCGCCACCGACCCCGGCCGCACCCACCGGCGAGACGCTCGCCGCCGCATGCCAAGGTCGTGACGGCTGGAGCGACCCTGCGCCGCCCGCGAAAATCTTCGGCAACAGCTATTATGTCGGCACCTGCGGCATTTCGGCGGTGCTGATCGAGGCGCCCGACGGTCTCGTGCTGATCGACGCAGCGACCGAGGAGGCCGCGCCCGCGATTCTCGCCAATATCCGCGCGCTGGGATTCGACCCGAAGCAAATCCATACGCTGCTCGCCAGCCACGAGCATCTCGACCATGTCGGCGGGCTCAAGGCCTTGCAGGATGCGACCGGCGCAACGGTTCATGCGCGCCCCGAAGCGGTCGCCACGCTGACCAGCGGTGAGCCCGAGGCGCGCGATCCGCAGCACGGAGCGATCCCGCCGTTTCGCGGCGTGACGGTGACGGGCGACCTGCGCGACGGAGAGGCATTGCCGATCGCGGACCTGCACCTGACGCCGCACGCGACCCCGGGGCACACGCCGGGAAGCACGAGTTGGACATGGCGATCGTGCGAGGGCAGCGACTGCCGCATCATCGCCTATATCGACAGCCTCAGCGCGGTGTCGGCGGACGCCTACCGTTTCGCCGACCATCCCGATTATGTCGCGATGCAGCGTGCGACCTTCGCCAAAGTGCCGACATTGCCGTGCGACATATTGATCACCCCGCATCCGGGCGCGAGCGGCCTGTTCGCGCGTTTCGCGGGCGACGCGCCGCTCACCGACCCGGAAGGCTGCCGCCGCTATGCCAAGGATGCCGCGAAACGGCTCGACGCGCGGCTTGCGAAGGAAGCGGCCGCGAAATGAGCTGGCTCGTCTCCCTGCCCTGCACGCGTGCCGAGGCCGAGGCGCTGTCGGCCGAGCAACCCGAACTGGAGGCGCTGGCCGATGCCCCGGTGGTGGTGACGCGCGAGATCGACGAAGCGAGCGGCCGATGGCAGCTCGACGCCTATCTCGACGACAGGCCCGGCCCCGCGCTGCTGGCGCTGATACGCGCGCTCGCGCCGAGCGCGAAGGGGGTCGAACCGTCGATCGAGGAACTGCCCGAGGCGGACTGGGTTACGCTGTCGCAGCAGGGGCTGGAGCCGGTGCAGGCGGGCCGCTTCTTCGTCCATACCAGCAGCTATGCCGACCGGACGCCGGTGGGGAGCGTGCCCTTCCTGATCGACGCGGGCCAGGCATTCGGCACCGGTGGGCACGACACGACGGCGGGCTGCCTCGCGATGCTCGACCGCCTAGCGCGCCGGGGCGTCCGTCCGCGCGCCATCGCCGACATCGGCACCGGCACCGGGCTATTGGCCTTCGCCGCGCTGGCGCTGTGGCCGCGCGCCCGCGCGATCGCGTCGGACATCGACCCCGCGAGCATCGCGGTGACGCGCGAGAATGCCGCGATCAACCATGTGCCGCTGGGATGCGGCGCGCGCCGCCTCGCGCTCGCGGTCGCGCCGGGGACCGACCATCCGGCGATCCGCCGCCGCGTACCCTATGATCTGGTCGTCGCCAATATCCTCGCCGGTCCGCTGATCACGCTAGCCCCCGACATCGCCAGCGTTACCGCGCCGGGCGGCCACGCGATCCTGGCCGGGCTGATCGCGC
This sequence comes from Sphingopyxis sp. 550B, assembly GCF_057401805.1. Classification (NCBI taxonomy): domain Bacteria; kingdom Pseudomonadati; phylum Pseudomonadota; class Alphaproteobacteria; order Sphingomonadales; family Sphingopyxidaceae; genus Sphingopyxis; species Sphingopyxis sp. 550B. Next base: position 4,080,915 of record NZ_CM171610.1, read on the forward strand.
GCCAGATGGAGCCGGTGCTCGCCGCCTATCGCGCGCACGGCTTCCGCCTCGCCGCGCGCGGCGGCAGCGCCGAATGGCCGTGCCTGCTGCTGATCAAACGCCAACGCCACGGCTGGCGGCGCAAACAACGCGCGCTGCACCGCGCCAGCCCGTCGGACGCGACGTTCGGGAGCTGGTGAATTTCTACCCGCTCCCTTTTAGGAGAGGGGATATTGCTCAGCCGCTTTTCGCCAGCGCATATTCCTGTGTGCCGCGCGTGATGACCGTATCGCCGGGCAGGATGTCGGCGATCGGGATCGGCGGCAGCGCGGCGTTGGCGGCATAGAGCGGCGCGAAATCGGTGTTCACCGTGACGTCGAGCAACTGGTCCAGACTGTCGACGACGAAATAATTCTGCTGGAAATCGTCGATCCGGTAATCGGTGCGCATCACCCGCGACAGGTCGAAGCCGATGCGGTTCGGGCTCTCCGAATCGAGCGCGAACAGGCTTTCGGCGTAGGAGGAGACGATGCCCGCGCCATAGATGCGCAGCGTGCCGCCCTCGCGGATCAGCCCGAACTCGACAGTGTACCAATAAAGGCGCGCAAGCTGCTTCAACGCATCATATTTCAGGCTGCGCAACCCGCCCCGGCCATAGGCGGCCATATAGTCGGCGAACACCGGATCGGCGAGCATCGGGACGTGACCGAAAACGTCGTGGAAGACGTCGGGCTCCTGCAGATAGTCGAGCTGCCGCGGGGTGCGGATAAAATTGCCCGCCGGAAAACGGCGATTGGCGAGATGGTCGAAGAAGACATCGTCGGGCACCAGCCCCGGCACCGCGACGACGCGCCACCCGGTCGCCTCCGTCAGTCGCGCGTTGAGGTCGCGATAGTCGGGAATGCCCGGCTTTTCGAGCCGAAGCACGTCGATGCCGCGCAGAAAAGCGTCGGACGCGCGGCCGGGCAGCATCGCCGACTGGCGCGCGAAGAGGCAGTCCCACATTGCATGCTCGTCGGCGGTGAAGGCGTCCCAGTCCTGCGGACACGTCCAGTCGGGCGCGGCGCCCGGCGGCGGGGTGGCGTGGACGTGGCTGGGCGGGTTTTCCATACCGGCGTTTCTAGCATGATCTGGTTTCATATGAAACTGTTCAGGCAGACTCTCGATCGAAAAGCGAGCGCTCCCGCGAAGGCGGGAGCCCAGAGCGGATAAAGCCAAGGCTGCTTTTCTGCCGCTCTGAGTCTCCGCCTGCGCGGGGACACGGCGATGTCGCAAAACGCCGGGTCAACCGTTCAGTGTCACCACTTCGGTCGCCAGTCGGTCGACCTCGGCGCGGTCATGGCTGACGTAGAGGATCGGCAGCCGCAGCTCGTCGCGAATGCGCTCGATCACCGCCATGATGTCGCCGCGCCGCGCCGCGTCGAGCGACGACAGCGGTTCATCCATCAGCAGTATCTCCGGTCCCGCCAGCAGCGCGCGGCCGATCGCGACGCGCTGCGCCTCACCGCCCGACAGGCTCTGCGGCCAGCGGCCGAGCAGGGGTTCGATGCCGAGGAAGGCCACCGCCTCGTCGAACCCCATCCAGCGCCGCGCCGGATCGGCGAGATGGTAGCCGTAGAGCAGGTTCGCCTTCACCCGCCGGTGCGGGAACAGCCGCCCGTCCTGAAAGACATAGCCGATACGCCGCGCTTCGGGCGGCAGGTCGACGTCCGCGCCGAACAGCGTCCGCCCGCCGACGCGGATATGACCGCGGTCGGGACGCAGCAGCCCGGCGACCATGTTCAATATGCTGGTCTTGCCCGCCCCCGACGGCCCGAACAGCGCGGTCAGCCCCGATTCGGCCGTGAAGCACGCCGCGATCGTGCGGGTCCCGAAACGCTTTTCGACGTCGATCTCAATCGCCACGGCGCAGCCTTTCGGCCGGGGTACGCCGAACCAGCCATTCGGAAACGAGCAGCGCGCCGAGCGACAGCGCAACAGACAGCAGCGCCAGCCGCGTCACCATCGCCTCTCCCCCCGGCACCTGCAGCGCCGAATAGATGGCGAGCGGCAGCGTCCGCGTCTCGCCCGGAATGTTCGATACGAAGGTGATCGTCGCGCCGAATTCACCGATCGAGCGCGCGAAGCCGAGCACCAGCGCCGCAAGCACGCCGGGCAGCGCGAGCGGCAGGCTGATCGTCCAGAAGGCATGCCAGCGCCCCGCGCCGAGCGTGCGCGCCGCCCCCTCGAGCCGCCGGTCGACCCCCTCGATCGACAACCGCATCGCGCGCACCATCAGCGGCAGCGCCATGATCGCCGCCGCGAGCGCCGCGCCGGTCCAGCGGAACATCAGCGTCGTGCCGAACCAGTCGTTCAGCCAGCGGCCGACCGGTCCCAGCGGACCGAAGGCGAGCAGCAGCAGCCAGCCGGTGACGACCGGTGGCAGAACGAGCGGCAAGTGGACGAGCGCATCGAGCAACAGCCGCCCCGGAAAGCGATGGCGCGCCAGCAGCCACGCGAGCGCGAAGGCGAGCGGCAGGCAGGCGAGCACCGCGACCCCGCCGACCTTGAGCGACAGGGCGACGATGCCCCATTCCTCCGGCGACAGCATCAGGGCGCCGAAAAGCCGTAGCGGGCGAAGATCGCGCGGCCCTCCCGCGACGCCAGGAAGTTCCGGAATCCCATCGCATCGGGATGACGCGACGCCTTGAGCAGCGCGACCGGATAGCGGATCGGCGGATGGCTCGACGCCGGAAAGACGCCGACGACGCGCACCCGCTTCGACGCGCGCGCGTCGGTCGCATAGACGATGCCTAGCGGCGCCGCGCCATGTTCGACGAGCGCCATCGCGGCGCGGACATTCTCCGCCGGCGCCAACCGGCCCGCGACGCCGCGCCAGACGCCGAGCGCGGTCAGCGCCGCCTTCGCATATTTGCCCGCCGGTACCGCGTCGGGATCGGCGAGCGCGAGCCGCCCGCCGCCCAGAGCGCGCGCGAGCGGAAAGCCCGGCGCGGGCGTCAGGCGCAGCCGCCCGCTCGCGGGGCCGACCAGCACCAGCCGGTTGCCGAGCAGCGTCGTGCGCGTGCCCGGTCGCAGCAGCCCCGCCTTCGCCACCGCGTCCATCCACGGCTCGTCGGCTGACAGGAAGAGGTCGGCGGGCGCGCCGGCGATGATCTGCCGCGCCAGCGCCGACGACCCCGCGAAGGACAGCAGCGGCCGCGCATGCCCCTTTGCCGCCCAGGCGTCGGCGGCGGCGGTCAGCGCCTCCTGAAGGCTGGCCGCGGCCATCACGACGGGGCCGCGCTCGGCCGCGGTGGCAGCGGGCGCCAGTCCGAGCAGCAGCAGGAAGAGGAGCAGGCGGCGCAGCAGGATCATCGCCCGCCTATAGCCCCCTCATCCGGCGGGCGGAAGCGGTGTCGCGATGCGCAGCCAGCCATAGCCGCGCTCGATCTGCCCGCGCGCCGTCAGATCGCGCAGCGCGGCGCCCAGCGTCACGCGCGACACGCCCAGCAGGTCGGCGAGCTGCTGCTGCGTCGCGCGCACCGTGCGGCCGTCGTCGGCGTCGGCCGCCATCGCCGCCAGCAGCCGTGCGAGCCGCTCCGCCGCGGGCAACCGCCGTTCGGCGTCGATGATGTCGAGCGACACGGCGAGCTGGCGGCCGAGGCTGCGCAGCAGCAACTCGGCCCAGCCGATATCGGCGCTCATCAGCGAGCGGAGCAGCGGTCGGTCAATCGCGATCAGCCGTGCCGGCCCGCTCGCGATCGCATCGGCCTGGCGCGGGATGCCGGTGAAGAAGGCAAGCTCGCCGAACATGTCGCCGGGGCCAAGCACGGCAAAGGCGGTGAAGCCGCCGTCCTCGGCATAGCGGCCGACGAGCACATGCCCCTCGACCACCACCCAGAAGGCGTCGCCGGGGTCGCCCTGATGCTGGACGAACTGTCCGTCGGCGAAGCGGCGCGCCGGTGCCGTCGCGAGCAGTCGCTCGCGCCCCAGGGCCGGCAGCCGGGTCCGCTCGGCGAAGGTCAATTGATAACTTCTTTGCATTCCCGGTGCTGCTTCTGCGGCGCTGCGCCCGGAAAGGCAAGCGGCGCGGCGGCGCGCCGATCACTCGGCGGGCGTCTCCGCCTTCCCCTTGCGGGTCCAGGGATAGAGGAACTGGCCGGCGTAGCTGCGCGGCACGTCCTCCGGTATGCCGTAACTCTCGGGCCAGCGGTCCTTCGGCAGGTGGAAGGTGCCGAACAATTTGTCGAGCCATGGGAAATGAATCGCGAAATTGACGTCGAATGCCTCGCGCTCCAGCCCGTGGTGCCAGTGATGGAAGCGCGGCGTCGCGATCCAGTGGCCGATCCGGTTGAAGCTGCCCCCGACATTTGCATGGAGCAGCGACGACCAGACATAGACGAAGCCGATATAGGCCTGCATCACCGACGGGCTGAACCCCAGCGTGAACAGCGGCAGCGAGGTGACCGAGCGCAGCAGGATTATCTCGACGAAATGCATCCGCGACCCCGCGAGCCAGTCCATCGATTTCGCGCTGTGGTGGATCGCGTGAAAACCCCACAGGAACGGGACCTTGTGAAACAGTCGGTGATACCAATATTGCGCGAGGTCCGACGCGACGAGGACGATCGCGAACTGCACGAGCCACGGCAAGGACGCGGCCCCGGCGCGGAAAGCATCCCAGCCGGTCGTGTGCGCGTTGACGAATTGCTGCGGCGCGAGCGCGAGGAAGCTGAGCACCTGCACGAACATCGTGCTGACCAGATAATAGAAGAGATCCTCGCGCCATTCGGTGCGGAACAGGCGCTGCGCCCGGCGATGCGGAAAGGCGCGTTCGAGCGGTGCGAACATGAAGCCGGTGACCAACAGGTTGACGATGAAGAAGTCGAGCCCGAAGAATATGCCCCAGTCGCGCGTCTCGGCGGGCTGGACGTTGGCGCCGCCGAGCAGCACCGCGGCAAGCCCGATCATCAGCGCGGTCAACCCGAGCACCTTGCGCGGACGCAGCAACAGACTGAGCAGCGCGAGCGCATAGCTGGCGAGCAGGGTCAGATGGACGAAACCGCGAAAACCGGTCCAGTCCTTGACCACCGCCAGTTCGGGGGTGGCGAACCAGTCCGGGAAACGCAGCGCGACCACCATGAACAGCCCGCTAATCGCGAACAGCAGGCCGAAGAAGCCCGACAGCCAGCCGCTGCCGAACCGCCGCACCTCGGTATGCGATTCAAGGTCGCACATCAGATTTTGCAGGTAATCACGCTTTGCCATGCCCGCCGCTCTCCACTCTCGTCACTCCGGACTCGATCCGGCATTCATTGCCGGTCCGGCTTCGTGGACCCCGGACCGAGTCCGGGATGACGAAGAAAAATTGCCGGCTCGCTAACCTGCCGCCTCGACGATCTGCGCCCATTCGACCTCGTCGATCACGCGGATGCCGAGCGCGGCCGCCTGCTTGAGCTTCGACCCGGCGCCCGGGCCGGCGACGACGAGATCGGTCTTGGCGCTCACGCTGCCCGCGGCCTTGGCGCCCAGCCTTTCGGCCTGTGCCTTCGCCTCGTCGCGGCTCATCGTCTCAAGCTTGCCGGTGAAGACGACGGTCTTGCCCGACACCTCGCTCTCGCGCATCTCGACGACATAGGGCGGCGGCGCGACTTCGGAGAAAAGATCGTCCCACAAGGCGCGATTGTGCGGTTCGTGGAAGAAATCGCCGAGTGCCTCCCCCACCGCGACGCCGATGCCGTCGGCGCGCACCTCGAGGATCGTCTTGATCGCCTCGACCTTGCGCGCGAGATATTTGCCGTCGGATTCGCCCTCGGCCTGCGGGTTGGCATCGAGATAGGCGTGGATTTCGGCGGCTTTGCCGGGCAGGCGCGCAAGGTCGCCCAGCCCCTTCATCAGGTCACGCGCCGTCACTGCGCCGACGTGGCGGATACCGAGCCCGAACAGCAGCCGCGCCGCATCGGGCGACCGCTTCGCCTCGATCGCGGCGAACAGATTGTCGACCGACTTGTCCTTCCACCCTTCGCGACCAAGCAACTCGTCGCGATGACCCTTCAGCCGGAAGATGTCGGCAGGGCCCTTGTCGAGCCAGCCAAGTTCGAGAAACTCGGCGATGCTCTTCTCGCCCAGCCCCTCGATATCGAGCGCGCCGCGGCTGACGAAATGTCGTAGCCGTTCGAATTTCTGGGCGTTGCAGATCAGGCCGCCGGTGCAGCGCACGTCGACCTCACCTTCCTCGGCGACCGCTTCGCTGCCGCACACTGGGCAATGGTCGGGGAAGATATAGGGATCGCGCGGTTCGGCGCGGGTCAGATTCTCGACCACCTGCGGGATTACGTCGCCCGCGCGCTGGATGACGACGCGATCACCGGGGCGCACGCCGAGCCGGCCGATCTCGTCACGGTTGTGGAGGGTCACGTTCGACACCACGACCCCGCCGACGGTGACGGGGGTGAGGCGCCCGACCGGGGTCAGCTTGCCGGTGCGGCCGACCTGGATATCGATCGATTCGAGCGTCGTCTGCGCGCGTTCGGCGGGGAATTTGTGCGCGATCGCCCAGCGCGGCGCCTTGGCGACAAAGCCCAGCCGCTCCTGCCAGTCGAGCCGGTCGACCTTGTAGACGACGCCGTCGATGTCATAGGGCATGTCGGCGCGCTCGGCCTCGATCGTGCGGTAATGGTCGAGCACCGCCTCGACGCTCTCGAAGCGCCCGAGCAGCGGCGAGACGGGCACGCCCCAGCTTTCGATGCGCTTCATCATCGCGAACTGCGTCGCCTCGGGCAGGCCGCTGACCTCTCCCCAGCCGTGGGCGAGGAAGCGTAGCGGGCGCGATGCGGTGATGCTCGCATCCTTCTGCCGCAGCGAGCCCGCCGCGGCGTTGCGCGGATTGGCGAACTGGCGCGCCTTCTCGAGGTCGTTGGCCTCGGCGAGCAACCGTTCGTTGAGCGCGGCGAAGTCGGCCTTCGCCATATAGACCTCGCCGCGAATCTCGAAGACGTCGGGAATATCCGTCGCCCCGGCTTTCGCTGGGGCGACGAGTGTCTGGGGAATATCGGCGATACAGCGCACGTTCGGGGTGACATCCTCACCCACCGTGCCGTCGCCGCGCGTCGCGGCCTGCACCAGCACGCCCTTTTCGTAGCGCAGCGAGCAGGAGAGGCCGTCGATCTTGTCCTCGGCGGTCAGCGCAAGCACCTCATCCTCGTCGAGCCGCAGGAAACGCCGCACGCGCCGCGCGAACTCCTCGACATCCTCGGCCGCGAAGGCGTTGTCGAGGCTCATCATCCGCACCGCGTGCGTGACCTTGGCGAGCGGCGACGCCTCGACCGCGGCACCGACCAGCCGGTTCGGGCTGTCGGCGCGGATCAGGTGCGGGAACGCCTCCTCGATCGAATTGTTGCGCCGGACAAGCGCGTCGTAATCGGCGTCCGAAATCTCCGGACTGTCCTCCGCATGGTAAAGCTTGTTGTGATGCGCGATCTGTTTCGCGAGCCGCATCAGTTCGTTGGCGGCCTCGGCTTCGGTCAGCGATTCGACATCTTTCATGCGCCGGCTTTTGCCACCGGCTTGAACTCGGCGCGAGACCCAAATCCGGCGATCAGCGGCCGCCCCTTCGCGATCGCCTCCTGCACCTCGGGCAATTGCAGCGATGCGGCGTGCGCCGCCTTGTCGGCCCACAATTCGACGATCCACAGCGCGTCGGGGTTCTCGCTATCCTCGCCGACGATATAGGCGAAATTGCCCGGCATCCGGCCGGTGCCTTCGGTCAGGACCGCCGCGAGCGCGGCGCGCTGCCCCGGTTGCGCGATCATCTGGCCGATCAGGCCATATTCGGGAAACTGTTCTTCCATGATTGCCTCCAGGGCCCGCAAGGATCGCACCGGCAGCACCGCCGCCGCAAAAGCCGCAAGCGCGGCGAGATGAGTGCGCCGGTCGATCATCGCGCGATCGCCAGCACATGCACCTGCCGCCGGATATGGAAGCCGAGCGATTCGTAGAGCGCGATCGCGCCCGCATTGTCGGCATAGCTGTGCAGGAAAGGCTGCTCGCCGCGCGCCATCATCGCGCGCATGACATAGCCGATCAGCGTGCGGGCAAATCCGCGGCCGCGGCCATCGAACCAGGTCGCGACTCCGCTGATCTCCGCCATGCCGGGCATCAACATGCGTTGGCCCGCCATCGCAAGCAGGCGGCCATCCTCGCGGATCCCGAAGAAGGGGCCGTAGCGGTGCGTCGCCGGCCCCCACGGCCCCGGCCGCGCATGATCGGCGAGCGCCGCCATATCCGCCGCGTCGGCGTCGGACAGCGGGATGATCGGCGGCTCGCCGCCACGCGCCGGCGGCGGAGCGCCTACCGCGACCATCTGCGCGAGCAACGCGCGCTTCACCTCGCGCGTGCCGGGCGGCACCGGCCACGGCTCATCCTCCACGATCCACAATTCGCCATCGTCAGGAACCAGCGCGGCAAGCGCTGCCTGCGCCCCGGCCTCCCGATCGGCGGCGGCGCCGAACGGCCCATAGCGGCGGTCGATTCGCACCGCCTGCGCATCGCCCTCGGCCAGATGCGCCTGCCGCCCGGTGAGCATGCTCCATACGGGGCGGTCGAGGGGATGGTGGTTGCCCCCTATCGGCCCTTCCTCCGAAGCGGAGGGGGTTGCATATGTCTCCGGTCTCACGCCACCTCCAGCAATCGCTGCGCCTGCGCGCGCGCTTCCGCCGTCACCTCGGCGCCCGACAGCATGCGGGCGATTTCCTCGCGGCGGCCGGCGGGGTCGAGCGGGCGGACGCCGGTGCGCGTCACCAATCCGTCGCTAGCGCTCTCACTCGACTTGGCGATGACGAAGTGCGTCGCGCCCTTCGCCGCGACCTGCGGGCTGTGCGTCACGACCAGCAACTGCTTGCCCGCGCCGGCAAGCCGTGCGAGCCGTTCGCCGATCGCGCTGGCGACTGCGCCGCCGACGCCGCGGTCGATCTCGTCGAAGATGATCGTGTCGGCGCCGCCTTCCTCGGCCAGCGCGACCTTGAGCGCGAGGATGAAGCGCGACAGTTCGCCGCCGCTCGCAATCTTCGCCAGCGGCGCGAAGGGCGCGCCGGGGTTGGTCGAAATGAGGAATTCGACGCGGTCCATCCCGTCCGCCCCCCAGCGATCGGCGGGGAGCCGCTCGACGAGGGTGCGAAAGCGTGCGGCGTCGAGCTTCAGCGGCGCAAGCTCGCCCGCCACCGCGGCATCGAGCCGCGCCGCCGCTTTCGTCCGCCGGTCCGACAGCGCGGTCGCGGCATGGGTGTAGGCGGCCGCGCTTTCGGCGACCGCGGCCTCCAGCTTCGCGAGTCCGGCATTGCCGCCCTCGATCGCGTCGAGCCGCGCCGCGAAGTCGCCGGCGAGCCCCGGCAGTTCGTCGGGCTGAACGCCGTGCTTGCGCGCCATTGCGCGCAGTTCGAACAGCCGCGTCTCTGCCGCCTCCAGCCGCTCGGGATCATATTCCATCGCGCGCGCGGCTTCGTGCAATTTCGCTTCAGCCTCGTCGGCGTCGATGATCGCGCGGTCGAGGCCAGCGAGCGCTTCGGCAAGCAGCGGATGGTCGCCCGCGAGCCGGTCGAGCCGCCGCGCCGCGCCGCGCAGCAGCGCCGGGCCGCCCGCGCTGCCCTCGAACGCTTCGAGGACCGCCGCAAGGTCGCCGGCGATCTTCTCGCCCTTCTGCATCGCCGCGCGCGCCTCGGCGAGTTCGACTTCCTCGCCCGGCTGCGGAGCGAGCTGTTGCAGTTCGGCGACGCAATGTTCGAGCCATTCACGGTCGCGCGTCGCCTCGCTTACCGCCGCCTGCACGGCCGCGAGCCGCGCCTCGGCGGCGCGCCACGCCGCATGCGCCTCGGCCACCGGCGCGGTATCGACGCGCGCATAGGCGTCGAGCAGCGCGCGATGCCCGGCGGGCGCGAGTAGGCCGCGATCGTCGTGCTGGCCGTGAATCTCGACCAGATGCCCCCCGACCTCGCGCAGCAGCGCCGCAGAGCAGGGCTGGTCGTTGAGGAAAGCGCGGCTGCCGCCATCGGCCCTCAGCGTGCGGCGGATCAGCAGCGGCTCGCCGGGTTCGAGCGCGATGTCATTGTCGGCAAGCAGGCTGGCGAGCAGCGTCCCCGGCGCGGGCGGTGCGAAGCTAGCGGTCACTTGCGCCCGGTCGCTGCCTTGTCGCACCAGCGCGCTGTCAGCGCGCATCCCGAGCGCGAGACCCAGCGCGTCGAGCAGGATCGACTTGCCTGCCCCCGTCTCTCCCGTGAGCACGCCGAGACCAGCCTCGAAATCGAGGTCGAGCCGCTCGATCAGCACGATGTTGGCGATGGACAGCGCGGTCAGCATGGCTCGCTCTTAACGCAGAACAAAATGCGAATCTATTCGGGAGTGCGGAGGTCGGGATATGCGATTCGCGCAGAGGCGCAGAGATGCGATACGAAAGATTCACGCGGAGCCGTGGAGAATCCGGACCGACAGGTCTTGTTCTTCCGGGCTTCGATGTATCGCCATGGTGCTTGGAGAAGCGCTCCACGCTTCTCTCCGTGTTCCCCACGGCTCCGCGTGAACCAGAAATCTCTGCGATCGCTGCGTCTCTGCGCGAATCCAACCAGCCCGCGTCAGGCGGCCGGGGCGTGCTTCCGCATCAGTTCGTAGGCACGGTCGTACCATTTGCTGCCCGGATAGTTCGCGCCCAGCACCGCCGCCGCCTTCTTCGCCTCTTCGGGAACGCCGAGCGCGAGATAGCATTCGGTCAACCGGAACAGCGCCTCGGGCACGTGACTGGTCGTCTGGTATTTCTCGGTCACCTCGCGGAAGCGGATCGACGCGGCGAGCCAGTTCGAACTGCGCTCGTAGAAGCGGCCGATCTCCATCTCCTTGCCCGCGAGATGGTCGCGCACCAGGTCGATCTTGAGCCGCGCGTCGGCAGCGTAGCGGCTGTCGGGATAGCGACGGATCACCTCGCCGAGCGCGTTCGACGCCTGGAGCGTGATCCTCTGGTCGCGGGTGACGTCGCTGATCTGCTCATAATAGCTGAGCGCGATCAGATAATAGGCATAGGCCGCGTCCTTGTTCCCCGGGTGGATCGCCAGGAAACGCTGCGCCGAATCGATCGCCGGCGTATATTCGCGGTCCATATAATAGGAAAAGGCGCTCATCAGCTGGGCACGGCGCGCCCAGGGCGAATAGGGGTGCTGGCGCTCGACTTCGTCGAACAGCGCCGCGGCGATCTTGTACTGGCCGCGGTCGAGGCGGTCCTGCGCCGCGCGGTAGAGGGTGCTGACGTCGCGCGCGACGTAGCGCGTATCCTTTTTCACCCCGGATCCGCCGGCACAGGCCGCGAGCAGCGGCGAGATCATGAGGGCGGCGGCGAGAAGGCGCACGGCGGCGCGAGCGGGAGGGCGCTGGGTCATGGCGGCGGTATAGCCACAGCGCGCATGAACGCAAAATAAATGATGGGTGCGGCGCTCAGTTCTCCTTGTCCTTCGCCGCGACCACGCAACCCTTCGGCGGCTCGGCCGGCGCCGGGACGCGGCGCGCCGAGACGATCGTCACCATCGGATCGAGAATCTGGCCCTGCATCACCCCATCGCCCGCGGTCGGGGAGATGGGCGCGGCGAAGATCGCCTCCGCGACATCGGCGCCCGCGACCAGTTCGCCGAACACCGCGAATCCGGCATTGTCGCCGCCGAGCGCCGGGTCGGCATCGAAGCCCTTGATATCGGAGAGCAGCAGGAAGAAATCGCTCGTCGCATCGCCGGGGTTAAGCCGCGCCATCGAAAGCGCGCCCTTGCAGTTGGTGAGCCCCGTCGCGGTGGTCGGCTCGTGCGCGATCGGGGGGAAATTCCTGCGCGCGTCGCCGCGATTACCGCCCTGAATCAGCCGGTTCGTCGGCCCCCAGTTGCGCGTCGCGCGATAGAATTGGAAACCATCCATCCGCTTCGTGTCGACATAGCGGAGAAAATTGGCCGCGGTGACCGGCGCGCGCCGGTCCTCGATGCGCACGACGATCGTGCCGAGGTCGGTGACCAGCGCGACATAGGGGCGCGTGTCCGCCTCGACCGCCGGAGCGACGGCGGCGGGAACCGGCGGCGGGGGCGGCGGCAGTTGCGTCGCCTGCGGCGGAACGGTCTGGGCAGCCGCGGCGAGCGACAGGAGCAGCGTTTCGAACATCGGGGCATTCCTCTGGCGGGACTGTGGTCGCGGGCGAGGCTAGACGCTGATCGCCGCCGCGCCAAGCCGTCGCTGCGTGCTTTTGCGCGCCGTCACGGACGAGCCCCCTCCCGCAAGCGGGAGGGGTCGGGGATGGGCCAGCGGCGTTGCGATCGCCCCGCTCCGCATTTGCATGGTCTAGATGTGGAGCCATGGTTCGAGGGCCTGCTTTCGGTGCTCCGAGGTCGGATAGGCTCTGGCATATGCCCATTCGCGCAAGCTGATCTGGATGAAGCGTTCGGCCTTGCCGTTGGTCTTGGGCGTGTAGGGTCTGGTGCGGATATGCTTGAGGCCGAGCGCCTTGCAGGCGTCGCGGAAGGCGAAGCTTTTGTAGCATGCTCCGTTGTCGGTCATGACGCGGGTCACGGTGACGCCGAGGCTGCGGTAGTATTCGACGGCAGCATGGAGGAAGGCGGCGGCGCTTTCCTTCTTTTCGTCGGGCAGGACCTGGCTGAAGGCGATGCGCGAGGCATCGTCGATGCAGACGTGGACGAACTCCCAGCCGATGCCATAGCGTTGGCCGTCCCGGGTGCCGCGCTGGTTGGCCTGCCTGGTGCGATCGCCGGTGATGCGGTGGCCGACGCGCTCGAAGCGGCCGAGCTTCTTGATATCGATGTGGATGAGGTCTCCGGGGTGTTCGCGCTCGTAGCGGCGCACCGGCTCGGGCGGATCGAGGTCACGCATCCGGCTGAGGCGCGCCTTGCGCAGCAAGCGGCTGACAGTCGCTGGCGAGAGGCCGAGCGTGATGGCGACCTGCTTGCCGGTCATGCGCTGGCGGCGCAGGGCGATGACCTGATCGACCACGTCCGCAGACGCGGCACCGGGCATGGCGTGGGGCCGCGAGCTGCGGTCGGCGAGGCCGGCCTCGCCTTCGGTCCGATAGCGAGCCAGCCACTTGGCAACGGTTCGCTGCGAGACACCCAGGGCGGTCGCGACCGCCTTGGGTGTCTCGCGCAGCACCATCACGCGCCGCACGATCTCGGCTCGACTGTAGGGCGTGGTTCGGGCATTCCTGTGGATGTTCATCCGGTCGTCCTTCCAGAGCTGACGTGTCGCAACATCAGTCTGGTCCGGTCACGCCGGATGAACAACCTCCTGAAAGCTCACAGCTAGAGCGTGATGACATCGAATGGACTCGTCATTGCGAGCGACGAAGCCGCGCGGCAATCCAGAGCGTGCGGTAACCGCCCTGGATTGCTTCGCTCCGCTCGCAATGACGAAAGGGGTCAATCCAAAGTCATCAGAGTCTAGCCAGCAAGCCGGCAAGCCTCGCTGCCCCTCCCCCAAATGGGAGGGAGACCGGCGTCCTGACGCCCCACGAAAAAGGGGCCGCTTTCGCGGCCCCTTCATCATTCGCTGTCCGAAGGATCAGTCCTTCAGGAAGTCGGGCACATGGCCCTGGTCTTCCGGACCGTCGTCCGAGCGCTCGCGGCGCGGGCCGCGGTCGCCCCGGCCTTCACCGTCGCGGCGCGGACCGCGATCGCGGCCGCCCCGACCCCGGTCGCCGTCACGGCCCCGGTCTCCTCTGGGACCGCGATCGCCGCGGTCGCCGCGCGGTTCGCGCGCCGGGCGGGTATCTTCGAGTTCCTCGCCGCTTTCCTGATCGACGACGCGCATCGACAGGCGCACCTTGCCGCGCGGGTCGATCTCCAGCACCTTGACCTTGACCTCCTGCCCTTCAGACAGGACGTCGGAGACCTTCTCGACGCGTTCGTTCCGGATCTCCGAGACGTGGACGAGACCGTCCTTGCCGCCCATGAAGTTCACGAAGGCACCGAAATCGACGAGGTTGACGACCTTGCCGTTATAGATCTTGCCGACTTCGGGCTCCTCGACGATGCCGAGGATCCAGGCCTTGGCGGCCTCGATCTGCGCGGTGTCGGACGAGGCGATCTTGATAATGCCCTCGTCGTCGATGTCGACCTTGGCGCCGGTGGTCGCGACGATTTCGCGGATCACCTTGCCGCCGGTGCCGATGACGTCGCGAATCTTCGACTTGTCGATCGTGATCGTCTCGATGCGCGGCGCATGCGCCGACAGCTCGCTGCGGGTTTCGCCGAGCGCCTTGTTCATCTCGCCCAGGATATGCGCACGGCCTTCCTTGGCCTGCGCCAGCGCCTTTTCAAAGATTTCCTGCGTGATGCCGGCGATCTTGATGTCCATCTGCATCGTGGTGATGCCTTCGGACGTGCCCGCCACCTTGAAATCCATGTCGCCGAGATGATCCTCGTCGCCGAGGATGTCGGAAAGGATCGCGAAATCCTTGCCTTCGAGGATCAGGCCCATCGCGATGCCGCTGACCGGGCGCTTGATCGGCACGCCAGCGTCCATCAGCGACAGCGAACCGCCGCACACCGTCGCCATCGACGACGAGCCGTTCGATTCGGTGATGTCGCTGGTCAGGCGGATCGTGTAGGGGAAATCCTCCTTCGAGGGCAGCACCGGGTGCAGCGCGCGCCATGCGAGCTTGCCGTGGCCGATCTCGCGACGGCCCGGCGCCCCGAAGCGGCCGACTTCGCCGACCGAATAGGGCGGGAAGTTATAGTGGAGCATGAAATTCTGATACGACAGGCCGTTGAGCCCGTCGATCATCTGCTCGGCTTCCTTGGTGCCCAGGGTGCAGGTCGCGATCGTCTGCGTCTCGCCGCGGGTGAACAGCGCCGAACCGTGCGCGCGCGGCAGGAAATGCGTTTCCGCCTCGATCGGGCGAATCTGCGTCGTCGTGCGGCCGTCGATGCGCTTGCCTTCCTTGAGGATGGCGGTGCGGACGATCTCCGCTTCCAGCTTCTTGGTCAGCTTGATGCCGGCCATCACCGCCTGCGGGTCCAGCCCCTCGGCGACGAACATCTCCTTCGCCTTCGCGCGCGCTTCGTTGAGCGCGTTCGAGCGGGCCGACTTGTCGGTCAACTTGTAGGCGGCGGCGATATCCTTGCCGACCAGCTTCTTGATCTTGTCCTTGAGCGCGGCATTGTCGTCCGACGACGCCATTTCCCACGGATCCTTGGCGGCCTGCTCGGCGAGCTTGATGATCGCCTTGACGACCTCGCGGCACGCATCGTGCGCGAACATCACGGCGCCCAGCATCACCTCTTCCGACAGCTCGTTGGCTTCGGATTCGACCATCATCACCGCGTCGTGCGTCGCGGCGACGACGAGGTCGAGGTCGCCCTCGGCAACCTGCTCGTCGGTCGGGTTGAGAATATATTCGCCGTTCAGATAGCCGACGCGCGCGGCGCCGATCGGCCCCATGAAGGGCACGCCCGAAATGGTGAGCGCGGCCGAGGCGGCGACCATCGCGAGGATGTCGGGCTCGTTGTGGCCGTCATAGCTCAGCACCTGAGCGATGGCGTTGATCTCGTTATAGAAACCTTCGGGGAACAGCGGGCGGATCGGACGGTCGATCAGGCGGCTGACCAGCGTTTCCTTTTCGGTCGCGCCGCGCTCGCGCTTGAAGAAGCCGCCGGGGATGCGCCCCGCCGACGAAAATTTTTCCTGATAGTGGACAGTCAGCGGGAAGAAATCCTGCCCGTCCTTCACTGACTTGGCGGCGGTGACGGCGCAGAGCACGACCGTCTCGCCAAGGCTCGCCACGACGGCGCCATCGGCCTGGCGGGCAACCTTGCCCGTTTCGAGCGTCAGCGTTTCACCGCCCCACTCGATCGATACTTTTTTCACGTCAAACATTCGGTTTCCTTCGCCCGCCGGGCCCTATGCCGGGCGGGGCCTCTGTTTCCGGGCAATCCGGCCCGGGGCGGTGTAGGGCGTCTATCTGCCCTATGGCGGCCCCGCCGGATGCGGGAGCGGCCCTTGCGGTTCGCGAATTCCACGCGAACCAAAATGAAAGCGGCCCCGAACCCGGAGCCGCCCTCGCATTCCTATTTGCGCAGACCCAGCTTCGCGATGAGGTCCTGATAGCGGCCCTCGTCCTTGCGACGCAGATAGTCGAGCAGGCTGCGGCGCTTGTTGACCATCATCAGCAGCCCGCGGCGGCTGTGATTGTCCTTGTGATGCGCCTTGAAATGCTCGGTCAGCGTGTTGATGCGGTGGGTCAGGATCGCGACCTGCACCTCGGGCGAACCCGTATCGCCCTTTTCGCGGGCATGTTCCTGAATCAGTTCGGCCTTGCGTTCGGCGGTAATCGACATGTGTTACGTCCTTCGAACATCCTCATTACAGATTGAAGCCCCGCACGACCTTCAGCCTTCCGGCCAAAGCCTCTATCAACGCGACGGGCCGCTTCTCGCTGTCCCGTCCCCAATAGAGCCCGTCGTGCGCGCTTTCCCCGGTCCAGACACGACCCTGGCGGATCGCCCCTGCCGCTTCCGGGGAGAGGTCCAGAGCCGGGATGTCGACCAGCCCTGCCTCGAGCGGCAGAATCACATCTGATTGCGCGGCGCCTTGACCGAAAGCGTTCAATTTGTCCAGCGAAATCGCCTGCGCCAGCGTGAACGGCCCCGCCCGGGTACGGCGCAGCATGGCGACATGCCCGACGGTGCCGGCCGCGCGGGCGATGTCGCGCGCGAGGCTGCGGATATAGGTGCCCTTCGACACATGCGCGCTGAGAGTGATGGAGTTCAACCCCTCCCCCATCTCGTCACCCCGGACTTGATCCGGGGGCCATTCCTCTCGCACCGAACGAACGGATGCCGGATCAAGTCCGGCATTACGCAGGTTGTAGATGATCACCGCGCGCGCCTTCATGTCGACCGCCGCGCCCTTGCGGGCCAGGTCATAGGCGCGCTGCCCTTCCACCTTGATCGCCGAAAAGGCCGGCGGCACCTGCTCGATCGGCCCGGTGAAGCGCGGCAGCACCGCTTCGATGTCCGCCAGCGCTGGCCGGACGTCGCTCGTCGCGACGACCTCGCCCTCGGCATCGAGGCCCGCGGTCTCGGTTCCGAACGCGATGGTGAAATCATAGACCTTGCTCGCGTCGAGCATCCGCCCGCACAGCTTGGTCGCCTCCCCGAGCGCGATCGGCAACACCCCGGACGCCAGCGGGTCGAGCGTCCCGCCATGCCCCACCTTGACCTTGCCGAGCCCGCGTTCGCGGCACACGCGCTTGACCGCGGCGACCGCCTGGGTCGAGCCGAGGCCGATGGACTTGTCGAGGATGATCCAGCCGTTCATTCGCGCGCCGCTAGGGCGCGACGACGCGCCTTGTCAATTTCGCTTCAATTTCGCTTCAATTTCGCGTCACTTTTGTGGATCGGCCGCCGCCTTCTTCGCAGGCGGCGGCGCCGAGGTGACGAAGGAGTTGAGGCGGCAGCGTTCGCCGCGCACGATGAGCGTCGCGAACTTGTCGAGCCGCGACACGCCGCGCGCGTCGATCCCGATCGCCTGCGCGAAATCGAGGTCGCGGCACGGGCCGACGAAGCGTCCGTAGAACCATTCGCCGCGGTGCCCCTCGATCCAGATGCCGTCCTCGCCATCCGCCTGCCAGTTGCGGATCGTCGCGTCGCCGGGAAAGGCGATGCTCGATTCGACGCCCAGCGCGCGCGGCGCCTGTGCCGGTTCGTCGGCCGCCGCTGCCGAAAGGGGAAGCAGCAGGGCGGCCAGGGAGAGAGCGATTGTCCGTTTCATGCCGCGAATGATGGCACGGCGCGCCTGAACGCGGGCTGACCCACGGACAGCAAATTCCCGACCCCGGGATTGCGAGCGGAGCGAAGCAATCTCCAGCCTCCAGTCTTGCGCAGGACCGATGGCCGGGGATTGCTTTGTCGCCTGCCGTTCCTCGCAAGGACGAAGCGCTAGCGGCGCCAGTCCGCTTCGAGCAGCGACCACAGCCCCGTGTCGCGGACATGGCCGGTCCAGGTGACGCGCTCGGCGCGCAGCACGCCTTCCTTGCGCGCGCCGAGCTTCGCGACCGCCGCCTGGCTGCGCGCATTGCGCTCGTCGATACGGAATTCGATGCGGCGGATGCCGACCGCGAAGGCGTGGTCGATCATCAGCCGCTTGACCCGGCCATTCAGGCCGGTACCGCGCGCGTCGGGATGGATATAGCTGTTGCCGATCTCGACTGTCTGCGCCGAGGGGACCGGGCGCAGCCACGCGGTCATGCCGACCAGCCGGCCGTCCGCGACGATCGCATAGGGCATCCGTCCCTCGCCGCCGATCAGCGCGTCGAAGCTCGCATCGAAATGCGCGGGATCATAGCTGACCGAATAGATCGGCCAGATATCCGCGTCGGCGGCGCAGACCGCGCGGAGCGCCTCGCGGTGTCCCTCGGTCAGCCTGACGAGCGCGAGGGCGCCGTCGGCAAGTTCGGCATGGAGGCGGTCAAGCATCGGCGGGCGCCTTTACCTCCGCGGCCTCGCGCCGTTTCTGCATGAAATGCCGCCGGCACATCGCGACATAGCGGTCGTTGCCGCCGATCTCCGTCTGCGCGCCCTCGACCACCGCGCGGCCGTCGGCGTCGACGCGCAGGTTCATCGTCGCCTTGCGCCCGCACTCGCACACCGCCTTCAGTTCGATCAGCGCGTCGGCCAGCCCGAGCAGCGCCGCCGAGCCGGGGAAGAGGTTGGCGGCGAAATCGGTGCGCAGGCCATAGCAGAGCACCGGGATGATCGCCTCGTCAGCCAGCCGCGCGAGGTCGAGCACCTGCGCGCGCGACAGGAACTGCGCCTCGTCCACAAGCACGCAGGCGAGCGGGCGCTGGCGATTCTCCGCCTGCACCGCCGCCCACAAATCGCTGTCGGGATCGAACTTGCGGGCGTCGGCGAGCAGGCCGATGCGGCTGGTGATCTGCCCGGCGCCATAGCGGTCGTCGAGCGCCGCAGTCCACAGCATCGTCTCCATGCCGCGCTCGCGATAGTTGAAATCCGCTTGCAGCAGCGTCGTCGACTTGCCGGCGTTCATGCTGGCATAATAGAAATAGAGCTTGGCCATCAGCGCCTGTTATCGCGTGCGCGGCGCGGCGCAACGGGAATCAGGCGACGCCGAGCAGCGCGCGGAACCGCGCCGGCTGCGGCACCAGGTCGGTGAGCGTATAGCCGTCGAGATGCGCCAGGAACGCCGCCAGCGCTCCGCCTAGCGCATTCTGCAAACCGCACCCCCCGCACACCGGGCATGTCGAGGTCGCGGGGTCCATGCATTCGACCAGCCCCTCCAGATTTTCGAACTGGCGGACGACCGTGCCGACCCCGACGTCGTCGGCCCCGCGCGCGAGCGTCAGCCCGCCGCCGCGCCCGCGCTGCGCGCTGACATAGCCGAGCGCCTGCAGCCGCTGCGCGACCTTTGCGAGATGGTTGCGCGAAATGCCGTACTGGCCCGCGATCTCCTCGACCGACATCTGGCGCCCGGTGGCGGCGAGCGCCATCAGGATGCGCAGGGCGTAGTCGCTGTGCAGGCTCAGTCGCATGAATTAGGTATATTGAATATTGCTTTTCCGCTCAAGGTCGCTAAACAGGTATTTCAAATACCCAATTAGATCGAACCTCAGGATTTCGAACGAGCCATGGCAACGAGAACGGTGCAGGCCCACCCGCATGCGATCGCGGCGCGCGAGGAACGGCGCGCCGAAGCGCTGGCGATGGGAATCGATGAACCCTTCATCGCCGATCTGGTCGATCGCTTCTATGCCTCGGTGCGCGAGGATGCGGTGCTGGGCCCGATCTTCGACGCGCAGATTTCCGACTGGCCCGCGCACCTCGGCCAGATGAACCGCTTCTGGCAGTCGGTCCTGCTCAGCGCCGGCAATTTCACCGGCAACCCGATGATGAAGCATCTCGCGATCCCGACGATCGCGCAGGAGCATTTCCAGCAGTGGCTCGCGCTCTTCTACCGGACGCTGCACGCGATCGCGCCGACCCCCGAAGCGGCCCGCCATATCGGCGGCAAGGCGCGGATGATCGCCGAGAGCCTGCTCACCGGCATCTGGGTCCATCGCGACCGAGAAGACCCGCTCGCCAAGAAAGTGGAACTGCCCCATGTCTCATCCGTCCTCTGACCTGCCTGCGGCATCGCAGCCGCCCTACATCGCCAACGACCCGCACGAGACGAGCGGGGTCCAGGCCGGCTTCCAGCTTCCGCGCTGGATATGGCATTCGATGTTCGCCTTCTACGCGATCTTCTTCATCGCCGTCGCCGCGGCGACGGGGCGCGACACCGCAACGGTGATGATGCTCGTCATCTCGCTGCTCTACATGCTGATGTTCTTCGGTACCGCTGGCCTCCTCCACAAGCAGAAGGGACGCGAGCACGACTCGCCGCTCGATCGCGCCGGCGGCCTACTCGAAACCTGGACGGGGCCGATGGACGCGCGCACCGTCGCCGCGCAGATCCTTGCGGTTCCGGCGGGCTTCGCTTTCCTCGGTATCGTCGTCTTCCTCGCCCGCGCCTCGGCCGGTTTCTGATCGTGGCGCCGATCGCGGAGCGCGGGCCGCCGCTTCCCTCCGGCGCCCGCGCGTATCGCACCATCGGGCCGTTCGGGGCCGATACCATTCCCACCGGTTTGCTCAGCCGCCATACGCTCAAGGAAGGGGCTTGGGGATTGCTGTCGGTCATCGCCGGATCGATCCGTTTCTATTGGGACGATGAAGCCGGGGGCCATCGCCTGCTGAAATCCGGCGACACCATGCTGATCCCCCCGCACGTTCCGCATCATCTGGAACGGCGCGGGTCGGTGACGATCGAAATCGCCTTTTGCGCTGCCGCGTCCGCGGCTTGACTCGCCGCCATCGCCTGTCATGCTGCGCACAAAAGATGCAGCATGTTGGGGAGAGAGCTGCCTATGCGTCTGATGCCGATCAGCGATGCGATGTTCCTGGTGGGGGAAAGTCGCGAGATGCCGATGCATATCGGCGGCATCAACCTCTATACATTGCCCGATGACGTCGACGAGACCGAATGGCTGAACGAGCAGCTCGCGCTGCTGCGACAGCCAGAAGGACTGAGGCGCCCGTTCAGCGAGGTCCTGAAGCTGACGCCGCTCGGCCAATATGGCCCGATCCGGCTCGAACCCGACCGCGACATCGACATGCACTATCACGTCCGCGCCGCGGCGCTGCCCAGGCCGGGGCGCTATCGCGAGATGTTCGAGCTCGCTTCACGCCTCCATTCGGGGCTGCTCGACCGCACCCGCCCCCTGTGGGAGATGACGCTGATCTCGGGCCTGCCGAACCGGCAGATCGCGACCTTCAAGAAAATCCACCACGCGCTGATGGACGGCGCGGCGAGCATCCATTTTTACAATTCGATGCTGACCCCCGACCAGAACGAGCGGCGCACCGCGTCGCCGCTGTCGGTCGAGGCCTATGAAGCCTACAAGCGCAAATTCCCGATGCCGAAGAAGCCGCCAAGGCCCAGCCTGACCGACATCACCGCGATCGGCGATTTCCTAAAGGAACAATGGGGCAACAGCGTCGGGGTGACCAGGGCGCTCAACCAATATGTCGCCGCGATGTTCGGCATCGGCGGCGACGGTCTCGCCACCCCCTTCGCCGGCGTCCCGCGCACCAGCTTCAACCGCAACATCACCGGCGCGCGGCGCTTCGTCGCGCAGAGCTGGTCGCTCGACCGGGTGCGCGCGCTGGGCAAGGCCTATGACGGGACGATCAACGACGCGGTGCTCGGCATGTGCGCGGGGGCGATGCGCAAATATCTCCAGTCGCTGAACGAGCTTCCCGACAAGCCGCTGAAAGCGATGGCGCCGGTGTCGATCCGCCCCAAGGACGACATCGATTCGGGCAATTCGGTCGCCTCGGTCACCGCCAATCTGGCGACGCACATCGACGATCCCGCGGCGCGGATGGCGGCGATTCAGGAATCGATGAATTCGGCGAAGGCCCAGCTTCGCGCGATGACCGCGGCGCAGATCCAGCTCTATACCGCGATCACCAGCTTTCCGATGATGCTGACCGCGCTGACGCGCACAGCCGACAAATTCCCCGCCTACTCCGCGACCATCTCCAACGTGCCGGGGCCGCGCGAGCAGATGTACTGGAACGGCGCGCGGCTCGACGGCATGTATCCCGCGAGCATCCCGGTCGACGGCATGGCGATGAACATCACCCAGGTGTCGAATTTCAGGAATATCGACTTCGGCATCACCGCCTGCCGCCGCAGCGTCCCGCACGCGCAGCGGATGATCGACTATCTGGAAGAGGCGCTGGTTGAACTGGAGGAAGCGGCAGGAATCCGGAAGGGGAAGAAATAGCCTTCGCCCCCAACCTTCGCGGGGACGGCGGTGGTTATTCGGCCTCGGACTCGCCCAGATCGCGCGCCACCTTCGGGTCGCGCAGCAGCTTGTCGATGTGGCTCGCCTCGTCGAAGCTTTCGTCGGGCAGGAATTTCAGCTTCGCGGCATATTTCATGCGGATGCGGTGCGCGACCTCGCGCTGGAGATAGGCGGTGTTGGTGCGCAGCGCCCGCAGCACCGCCTCTTCGTCGCGGCCGAGCAGCGGCTTCACGAACACCGTGGCATGGCGCAGGTCGGGCGACATGCGCACTTCGGTGATGCTCACCGGATGGCTCGCGAGCACATCGTCGTGCACGTCGCCGCGCTGAAGGATTTCGCTGAGCACATGCCGCACCTGCTCGCCGACGCGCAGCACGCGGACCGAAGGACCGGACGGGGCTTCGCTATGACGCATTTCGATCAAATTCCATGATGCGCGCACTCGACGTCGCGCGGGCCAGAAGCTCGCCCTTCTCGTCGAAGAGTTCGGCTTCCAGAAAAGCGACCGATCGGCCGCGACCGACGACGCGCCCCTTGCCGATGACCCGGCCGGGCATCACCGGCTTGAGGAAGCTGACATTGAGGTCGATCGACGCCGGAACCTCGGTGCCGCCGGTCATGCTGACCAGCGCCGGTCCCATCGTGTCGTCGAGCATCGCCGCGACGAAGCCGCCCTGCACCGTCCCGCGCGGGTTGAGCATCTGCGCGGTCGGGTGAAAGGCGATCTCGATCCGCCCTTCGCCCGGATAGTCCGCGATCAGTTCCCAACCGAGAAGCTGCGCGCAGGGCGGCGCCGGAAACCGGCTGAAAAAACTCTCAGCCATGGGTCGGTCCCCTTACAGCGTCCGTTCGCGTTCCTCGACCTCGAAGACTTCGAGGTGATCGCCCGGCTTGATGTCGTTGGTGTCGGCCAGCACCACGCCGCACTCCAAGCCGGCGCGCACTTCGGCGACGTCGTCCTTGAACCGGCGCAGCGAGGCGATCGTCGTCGCCGAGACGATGACGTCTTCGCGGGTGAGACGCGCGTGGAGCCCCTTGCGGATGCTGCCTTCGAGCACCAGCAGGCCCGCCGCTTTGTCGCGCTTGCCGGCCGGGAAGACTTCCTTGACCTCGGCGCGGCCGACGACGGTCTCGACGCGTTCGGGACCCAACTCGCCCGCCATCTCCTTCGCGACTTCCTCGGTCAGGTGATAGATGACGTCATAGTAGAGGAAGCGCACTTTCTCGCGGTTCGCGATCTCGCGCGCCTTGGCGTTCGGACGGACGTTGAAGCCGATGATCGGCGCGCCGGTCGAGGCGGCGAGCGTCACGTCGCTTTCAGTGATCGCGCCGGCACCCGAATGGAGCACCCGGACGCGGATCTCGTCGGTCGACAGCTTGTTGAGCGCGTTGACGATCGCCTCGACGCTGCCCTGCACGTCGGCCTTGATGACCACCGGATATTCGATGACCTTGGCCTTGTCGGCGAGCGCCGAGAACATGCCTTCGAGGCTGACCGGCGCCTGCGCGGTCCGCTTGCGGAGCGCCTGTTCCTGGCGATAGGCGGCGACCTCGCGGGCGCGTGCCTCATTCTCGACCACGGTCAGCGTGTCGCCCGCCATCGGGACGCCGCCGAGGCCGAGGACCTCGACCGGCATCGACGGGCCGGCCTGCTTGATCTGCTTGCCATGATCGTCGACCAGCGCGCGGACGCGGCCGCTTTCGGCGCCGCAGACGAACACGTCGCCGACCTTGAGCGTGCCGCGGCGAACGAGCACCGTCGCGACCGGGCCGCGGCCCTTGTCGAGCTTCGCCTCGACTACCGTGCCCTCTGCAGCGCGATCAGGGTTCGCCTTCAGCTCCATGATCTCGGCCTGCAGCGCGATCGCGTCGAGCAGTTTGTCGAGATTGATCTTCTTGAGCGCCGACACCTCGACGTTCTGGACGTCGCCGCCCATTTCCTCGACCACCAGCTCATGTTCGAGCAGGCGCTCGCGCACGCGCTGCGGGTTGGCGCCGTCCTTGTCGACCTTGTTGATCGCGACAATGATCGGCACGCCGGCCGCCTTCGCATGGTTGATCGCCTCGATCGACTGCGGCTTGAGCCCGTCGTCGGCAGCAACCACCAGGATGACGATGTCGGTGACGTTCGCCCCGCGCGCGCGCATCTCGGTAAAGGCCTCGTGGCCCGGCGTGTCCAAGAAGGTGACCATCGACCCGTCGGGAGTCTTCACCTGATAGGCGCCGATATGCTGGGTGATGCCGCCGGCCTCGCCCGCCTGCACGTTCGCGCCGCGCAGCGCGTCGAGCAGGCTCGTCTTGCCGTGATCGACGTGGCCCATGATCGTCACCACCGGCGCGCGCGCCTTCATCTGCTCGGGCGAATCGACATCCTCTTCGGTGCGGATGTCGACATCGGCCTCGCTGACGCGCTTGATCTCGTGCCCGAACTCGGTGACGAGCAGTTCGGCGGTGTCCTGGTCGATCGTCTGGTTGACCGTGACCATCATGCCCATCTTGAACAGCGCCTTGACGAGGTCGGCACCCTTTTCGGCCATGCGGTTGGCAAGTTCCTGCACCGTGATCGTATCGGGCACGACGACTTCGCGGACCTGCTTCTCGCGCGGCCCGGAGGACGGCCTCATGTGCGCGCGCTTTTCCTTTTCGCGGGCGCGCTTGAGCGCCGCGAGGCTGCGCGCGCGCGCGCCCTCGTCGTCGTTGAGCGCGCGGGTGACGGTCAGCTTGCCCGACTGGCGGCGGTGGTCGCCGCGGCGCTCGGTCTTGGGCTCGGGACGCTTCGGCTCCGGACGCTTGGTCTCGACCGGAGTAAAGCGGCGCGGCGCCGGAGCGCTCGCCGGCGCGGCACGGGTGGTTTCCTCCGCCTTTGCGGCAGGCGCGGGCGCGGCGGGCGCTTCCTCGGCCGGCGCGGGCGCCGGAGCGGCGGTCTCCACGACTTCGGCGGCCTTCGCCTTTTCCTCGCGCGCTTCGACGCGGGCCTTTTCCTCCTCGATCGCGCGGGCGCGCGCCGCTTCTTCGCGGTGACGCGCGTCCTCAAGCGCCGCGAGGCGCGCCTCTTCGGCCTCGCGCAGCAGCTGCGCCTGGCGCTCCTGGCGCGTCATCAGGCTGTCGACCTTCGACGCGGTGGGCTTGGGCGCCGGGGCGGGCGCGGCGGGCTTGGGCGCGGGAGCCGGAGCGGCCTTCGCCTCTTCGACCTCGGGCGCCGGAGCGGCTTCGCCCGGACGACCGATCACGCGGCGGCGCTTCACCTCGACCACCACCGTGTTGCGGCGGCCGTGGCTGAACTGCTGCTGCACCTGTCCGGCCTCGACCGTCCGCTTGAGCCCAAGCGGCTTGCGGGTCAGAGTCGGCTTGTCCTGTTCGTCACTCATCGAAACGTCATATTCCTTCAAAAGGCGTCCGAAACGGCAGAATCCGTCGACGCCGCCCCAGCCCCCGCATCGCGGGAATCCGCATCCGGGCCACGGTTCGCCGCGTCCCTAAACCATCCGGTGAAAAACTGCCAGCGGCTCAAATGCGCCAACACCCGGTCCGTGGCGCGGGCGTCCGTCAGCGCCAGATGCACCGCATTGTCGCGCCCCAATGCCATAGATAGGGCGTCCCGGTCCACCGGCAAGACCATACCCTGCCGGCCCGAGCCTTCGTCGTCGGTGCCGACGCGCCATGCCTGCGCCAGTTTGCGGCGCCCGTCCTCGCCGGCATCGCGGGCGTGGAGCAGCAGGCGCACCTGCCCGCGTCGCGCCACTTCCTCGATACGGTCGCTGCCGAGGATCAGCGTGCCCGCGCGCGCTTCGAGCCCCAACCGGTCGAGCGCCGCGCGGCGAAGCTGCGCCTCGATCCGCGCACCGAGATCGTCGGGGATCGTGAAATCCTTCGCATGCAGCGCCCGCGCGAGCCCGCCCCGGAGCTTGCCCTTCGCCTGCGCGGTTTCGAGGTCGGCGCGCGGCACGCCGATCCACGCGCCGCGTCCCGGTGCCTTGCCCAGCACGTCGGGCGCGATGACGCCGTCGGGCCCGAGCGCAAGGCGCACGAGCCCTTCAGCCGGCGCCACCGCGCCGGTCACCACACAGCGCCGCTCGGGCGCATGGTCGCCGCGCCTGCCCGCGCGGTCGGTTCGGCCTAGCTGATCATTGCGCGGGGTCCGCATCGGCGGCCTCCCCGGCTTGCGACGCGACTTCCGCCTCAGGCGCCGGCTCGTCGTCGAACCAGTGTGCGCGCGCCGCCATGATGATCTCGTTGCCCTGCTCTTCCGACAGGCCGTATTCGCCGAGAACGCCGCCGCGATCCTCTGCGCGCTCGGCGCGCTCGCGCGACGGGCCGCGCCGGTTGTCGCTGCGCTTCTTCGCGATCAGTTCGTCGGTCGCGAGGTCGGCGAGGTCGTCGAGCGTCTTGATCCCCGCCTTGCCGAGCGTGACGAGCATCGCCTCGGTCAGGTGCGGAATCTCGGCCAGCGCATCCTCGACGCCGAGTTCGCGGCGTTCGGCGCGCGCGGCCTCCTCGCGGCGTTCGAGCGCCTCGGTCGCGCGGCTCTGCAATTCCTCGGCCAGTTCCTCGTCGAAACCCTCGATGCCCGCCAGTTCCTCGAGCGGAACATAGGCGACCTCTTCGAGTTCTCCGAAGCCCTCGGCAACGAGGAGCTGCGCGAGCGTCTCGTCGACGTCGAGTTCTTCCTGGAACATCGTCGAGCGCTCGATGAACTCGCGCTGGCGCTTCTCGCTCGCGTCGGCCTCGGTCATGATGTCGATCTGCTTGGCGGTGAGCTGGCTCGCGAGACGGACGTTCTGGCCGCGCCGCCCGATGGCGAGCGAAAGCTGGTCGTCGGGAACGACGACCTCGATACGGCCGTCATCCTCGTCGATCACGACGCGCTGCACCGTCGCGGGCTGGAGCGCATTGACGACGAAGGTCGCGGTGTCCTCCGACCAGGGAATGATGTCGATCTTCTCGCCCTGCATCTCCTGCACCACCGCCTGGACGCGGCTGCCCTTCATGCCGACACAGGCGCCGACGGGGTCGATGCTGCCGTCGTAGCTGATGACGCCGATCTTGGCGCGGCTGCCCGGATCGCGCGCCGCCGCCTTGATCTCGATGATGCCGTCGTAGATTTCGGGGACTTCCTGCGCGAACAGCTTCTTCATGAAGTCGGGGTGCGCGCGGGACAGGAAGATCTGCGGCCCGCGGTTCTCGCGGCGCACCGACAGGATCAGCGCGCGGACGCGGTCGCCGACGCGCATCAATTCGCGCGGGATCTGCTGGTCGCGGCGGATCACGCCCTCGGCGCGGCCGAGGTTGACGACGATGTGGCCGAACTCGACCGACTTGACGACGCCGGTGATGATCTCGCCCGCACGGTCCTTGAACTCTTCATACTGGCGCTCGCGATCGGCTTCGCGCACCTTCTGGAAGATGACCTGCTTCGCCGACTGCGCATCGATGCGGCCGAGATCGACCGCGGGCAGTGGATCGACGATGAAATCGCCGATCTTCGCATCCTTCTGAAGCTTCTGCGCGGCGGCAAGGTCGACCTGCTTGAAATAGTCGTCGACCGTCTCGACCACCTCGACGACGCGCCACAGACGAAGATCGCCGGTCTGCGGGTCGAGCTTGGCACGAATGTCATTCTCGGCGCCGTAGCGGGCGCGCGCAGCACGCTGGATCGCTTCCTCGATCGCCTCGATGACGATCCCCTTGTCGATCATCTTCTCGCTGGCGACGCTGTTGGCGATCGCAAGCAGTTCGGCCTTGTTGGCGGAAATGGCAGTGGCCATCAGTCCTGTCCTTCTTCTTCCATTTCGTCGGCGCCCTCGGTAGAGAGCGGAACGGTTGCGGCAATCAATCTGTCGGTGAGCACCAGCTTCGCCGTGTCGATCGCGTCGAACGGCAGGCGATGCTCGACCTCTTCCTTGTCCACTATCGTCACGACATCGCCGTCAATGCCGACCAGCGTGCCGTTGAAGCGCTGGCGCCCGTCGCGCTTTTCCTTGAGCGCAATCTTCACCTCGTGCCCCGCCCAGTCGGCGAAGTCGGCGGGTCGCGTCAGCGGCCGGTCGATGCCGGGCGACGATACCTCGAGCCGATAGGCGCCGTCGATCGGGTCCTTCCCCGCTTCCTCCAGCGCGTCGAGCCGGTCGGAGATGCGGCGCGACAGGTCGGCGCAGTCGTCGATGGTGAGCTGGCGCGTGTCGGGCCGCTCGGCCATCACCTGCAGCGTCGGGTCGCTCTCGCCGCCGAAGAAGGCGACGCGCACGAGCGCGAGGCCCATCGCCTCGGCTTCGGGCGCGATGATCGCGTTGAGGGCGTCGAAATCGACCAATTGATGATCCCAAACCGGACGACCGGAAAACCCATGCGGGAAAAGCCGTCGCGGCCCGCGGCCCCGACGTCCCAACTGGCTAACCATGTCAAGAAGTGGGCTGCATATAGGCCGATGCGGGGGCGACGGCAAGGGGGAATGACAGGGGCGCCGTTCGATCTTCATCCTTGTCCCGCCCGCGGATATCGGGCAGGTCCCTGTCCCATGGCGCATGCCCGCACGAACAGAGATCGACTTCTCGCGCGCGTCCGGCGCACCGCCAGACAGGCAGCACCGCGCGCGACCGCGATCCGCGGCCACGCTCGATAGGGAGCGCGCCGCATGTCGCTCGACAGCGAAATCGACACGCTCACGCACAATCATGTCTATCTGGGCGCGCGGCACGACGAAAATGCCCGCCGCACCCTGTGGGTCGTACTGCTGACCGCGGCGATGATGGTGGCGGAGATCGCCGCGGGGCTCGCCTTCGATTCGATGGCGCTGCTCGCCGATGGCTTTCACATGGCGACCCATGCCGGCGCACTTGGCATCGCGGCGCTCGCCTACGCCTATGCGAAGCGCCATGCGACGAGCGGCCGCTACAGCTTCGGCACCGGCAAGGTCGGCGACCTCGCGGGTTTCGCCTCGGCGCTCGTGCTCGGGATCGTCGCGATCGGCATCGCGTGGGAATCGCTGACGCGGCTCGTTGACCCGCGCCCGGTGGCCTTCGTCGAGGCAACCGTGGTCGCCGCGATCGGCCTGGCGGTGAACATCATCAGCGCGCTGCTGCTCGGCCACGGCCATGACGAGCACGCGCATGACGATCATGCGCTTGACGGGGAGCATCCCCACGACCACGACAATAATCTGCGGTCGGCCTATCTGCACGTGCTCGCCGACGCCCTGACCTCGGTGCTCGCGATCGCGGCGCTGCTCGGTGGGCGCTATCTCGGCTGGGCGTGGCTCGACCCGGCGGTCGGGATCGCCGGGTCGATCGTCATCGCCATCTGGTCGTGGTCGCTGATGCGCGACACGGCCTCTGTGCTGCTCGACGCCACCAACCCGGCGCTGGAAGCGGAAATCCGCCGGCATGTCGAAGGTCCGGGCGATGCGCGCATCGTCGACCTGCACGTCTGGCGGCTCGGTCCCGCGGCGCACGGCGCGATCATCAGCGCGGAAGGGATCGATCGCGACACCGTCCACGCGCGCGTCCGTCCGGTGCACGAAATCGCGCATCTGACGATCGAGATACGGCCAACGCAGGGCTGAGCGATCCGCCGGGCGGACATTCGCACCTTGCCATCACCCACCGACGGCGCAACAAAGTCTTTTTTTCGAGGGGATTGTCCATGCGCCGTCGCACGCTTCTCGCCGCCGCCCCCGCGGTGGCCTTCCTGCCCACGGCAGGCACCGCCCAGCCCGCGAAGAAGGATGCGCCGCCGCTGCCGCCCGCGTGGGACGCGGGCGCGGACCGCTTCGTGCGCCCGGATGTCGGCGGCGGCGACCGGCCCGTCGGGGCGAGCTTCGCTTCACGCACCGCCGCATATGGTCTCAGCGGCGCGGCCGGCACCGCGCATCCGCTAGCGACGCAGGCGGGGATCGACATATTGAAGCGCGGCGGGTCGGCGGTCGATGCCGCGATCGCGATCAACGCCTGCCTCGGCCTGCTCGAACCGACCGCGAACGGCATCGGCGGCGATGCCTATGCGATGATCTGGGACCCCGGGCAGCGCAAACTCGTCGGGCTCGCGGGTTCGGGGAAGAGCCCGCGCGGGCTCGACCTCGCGACGGTGCGCGCGCAGGCGAAGCAGGGCACCCTGCCCGCCTATGGCGCGATCAGCGTTTCGGTGCCCGGCGCGGTCGACGCCTGGTGGACGATGCACCAGCGCTACGGAAAGCTGCCGTGGAAGGAACTGTTCGAGCCGGTGATCGCCCACGCCGAGGCGGGGGCGCCGGTGCCCGACATGATCGCCTGGTACATCCGCCGCAGCCTAGCCGGTTTCCGCCAGCCGGGACGCGGGATCGAGGAGATCGACAATGCGATGCGCACCTATGGCATGGCCGACGGCAAGGGGCCGGCGGCGGGTCAGGTATTCCGCAACCCCGACCTTGCACGCACCTTCCGCCTGATCGCCGAGGGCGGACGCGACGTCTTCTACGAGGGCGAGATCGCGCGCACGATCGATGCCTATTTCCGGCGCATCGGCGGCTGGCTGCGCCGCGAGGATCTGGCGGCGCACCGGTCCGAATGGATCGAACCGCACCGCACCAGCTATCGCGGCACCGACGTCTATGCGCTCGGCGCCAACACGCAGGGGATCGCGACGCTGCAGATGCTCAACATCCTCGAACATTTCGACCTGAAGGGCGCCGGATTCCAGTCGCCGCTGTCGATCCACCTCCAGGCCGAGGCGAAGCGCCTCGCCTATGAGGATCGCGCGCGATATTATGCCGACCCGCATTTCGCCGAGGTGCCGGTCGAATGGCTGGTGTCGAAGGATTATGCCGCCGAGCGCGCGAAGCTGATCCGCCCCGACCGCATCCTGTCGCCGGTCCATCCCGGCCAGGCGCCGAGCCACGGCGACACCACCTATTTCAGCTGCGCCGACAAGGACGGGATGATGGTGTCGATGATCCAGTCGAACTTCCGCGGCATGGGGTCGGGGCTGGTCGCCGACGGGCTGGGCTTCATGTTCCAGGACCGTGGCCAGCTCTTCACTCTGCAGGACGGGCATCCCAACATCTATGCCCCCGGCAAGCGGCCCTTCCAGACGATCATCCCCGGTTTCGCCGCGCACGGCGACACGCCGTGGATGAGCTTCGGCGTGATGGGCGGCGACATGCAGCCGCAGGGGCAGACGCAGATCGTCGTCAACCGCGTCGACTATGGGCTCGAAATCCAGGCGGCGGGCGATTCGCCGCGCTGGCACCACGAGGGGTCGTCGCAGTCGATGGGCGAGGATGCCGAGGGACTGGGACCGAACGGACTGCTGCGTCTCGAAAGCGGGGTGCCCGCGGCGACGCGCGCGCGGCTGGCGGAGATCGGCTGGACGATCGGCGAGCCCGACGGCGGGTTCGGCCGCTATCAATGCGTCGAGCATCGCATGGACGGCGACACCCGCGTCTATGCCGCCGCGAGCGAGATGCGCGCCGACGGCTGTGCGCTGGCCTATTGACGGCGGCGGCATTTTCGCTTGCCCCGATGCGCCCCGCCATGCTGTGGGGCGCGCGATGACCATCGACCCGCCCCTGCTCGACCTTGCCGATGTCCGCGTCATCGCCGACGAGACGTGCATCCTCGACCTGCCCGCGCTGACCATCGGCGCGGGCGAGAATGCCGCGATCCTCGGCGCCAACGGGTCGGGCAAGTCGACGCTGGTCAAGCTGATCGCGCGCCAGCTCTATCCGCGTTACGGCGCGCAGGTCCGCATCTTCGGGCAGGAAAGCTGGAACGTCTTCGACCTGCGGAAGCTGCTCGGTATCGTGTCGGGTGCGATGCAGCTCGATTTCGACGCCGATCCGCCGCTCGAAACGCTCGACTGCGTCGTCTCGGGCTTCTTCGCCTCGCGCGGGCTGTGGGCGCACCAGCACTATACGCAGGCGATGATCGACGCCGCGCGCGCCGCGCTCGAAGAGGTCGGGGCGAGCCATCTGATCGGGCGCAGCATGGCGAGCCTGTCGACGGGTGAGGCGCGGCGCGTGCTGATCGCCCGCGCGCTCGCGCATCGGCCGCGCGCGCTGCTGCTCGACGAGCCCTGCGCCGGGCTAGACCCCGCATCGCGCCACCATTTCCTCGCCATGCTGCGCGACGTCGCGCGCGGCGGCACCACGCTGCTGCTGATCACCCATCATATCGAGGAGATATTGCCCGAGATCGACCGCATCGTGATGCTGCGCGGCGGCCGGCTCCACCGCGACGGCGCCAAGGCCGAGTTGCTGACCGGCGAGGCGCTGACCGGCCTGTTCGGGCTGCCCATGACCGTGCGGGCGCGCGGCGAATGGTTCGACGCCGCCATCGAGGCGTGACCGTTGGGGCCGCGCGATAGCGCGATAACCCCCGAGGCGCGCCGATTTGACAATCGCGCCGTTTCGCCCCATCCGCCGCGCCTGTCCCGCTGCGGGACATGCGGATCGTGCCGCAACACTTTGTTCGCACCTCACGGCATAAGGCGGATCGAATTGTCCCGCACGAATCGGTCGGGCGGAAGCCGAATCGGATGATTGACGCGCGCATGAAGCCCGAATTGCACCTGACGGCTCGGTCGGCCTGGCTCGACCCCGCAGCGGCAAGGCCCGCCGGGCCGGGGCGCAATTTCTGGGCAGCGCTGGTCGCAGCGGTGATCGTTGCCAGCCTCGCGCTCGCGCTGTCGAGCGGCGCGGCGCGCGCACCCGGCTTCGGCCCGCACCGCATCACCGTGCCGCTTGATTTCAAGCCCTACGACCCGACGCGCTGGGCGGTGATGAATGCCGGCAGCTATGCCGACGCGCTGAAGATCGACCCGACGCTGCCCGATCCCGGCAGCATCGGCTATGCCGACGCCGCCGCGCAGCCGCCGGTCGATCCGGCGACGCTGCGCGACGAGGCGTTCGTCGGGCCGCCCGCGAAAAGCTATGCCTTCAAGGGGCTCACCGCGCTCGACCGCGAGCGCGCGCATTACTGCCTGACCGCCGCCGTCTATTATGAGGCGGCGTCCGAAAGCGACGACGGGATGCGCGGCGTCGCGCAGGTCGTGCTCAACCGCGCCCGGCACCCCAGCTTTCCCAACACGATCTGCGGCGTCGTCTTCCAGGGATCGCAGCGCCCCGGCGTATGCCAGTTCACCTTCGCCTGCGACGGCGCGATGGCGCGCGCGCCGGACAAGGCGATATGGCTGCGCGCGAGCCGCATCGCCTCGGCCGCGCTCGGCGGCTCGGTCTATCCGGGCGTCGGGCTGGCCACCCACTATCACACCACCGCCATCTGGCCGCGCTGGGGCAAGAGCCTGGTTATGACCAACATCGTCGGCGCGCATATCTTCCATCGCTGGCGCGGGCGCTGGGGGATGCCGGACGCCTTTCGCGCGCCCTATCTGGGCCATGAGCCGGTGCCCGGCCCCTATCTGCCCGTTGCCGGTCAGCTCGCCGCGTTGCGCGGCGGCGGGACGGCGGCGGGGCTGCCGCCGATCGACGGCGCGATCCTGCCTGCGCCGCTGCCTGGCGGCACCGCGGCCCCCATGCCGCAGGCGATGGCGCAGACCGGCACCGCCGCCGCGACGCCGACGCCAAGCGCACCGCCCCCGGCCTACACTGACCCGCGGCTCAACCAGTCGGGCCAGATCCGCGAGGAGTTCCGCAAGAGCGGAGAGTGGATTCGGTAGAGCGGCGGAGGTATCGTCCGGCCGACACGGCAGGGAGGCTGGACATGGGACATGTGAAAGGCATCGGCGGGCTGTTCTTCCGCGCCCGCGACCCCGAAGCGCTGAGCGCCTGGTATCGCGACCGGCTGGGCGTCGGCGGCGGCTGCACCGCCGACGACAGCGCTCCGGTCAACCAGTGGGTCTGGACCGTCACCGGCGGGCCGCTGGTGTTTTCGCCGTTCCAGGCCGACACGGGCTATTTCCCCGCCGACCGCCAGTTCATGATCAACCTGCGCGTCGACGATCTCGACGCCGTGCTCGCGCCGTTCCGCGCCGCGGGCGAGGCCATCGTCACCAAAGCCGAATGGGACGACTCGGCCGTCGGCCGCTTCGCCCGGGTGCACGACCCGGAGGGCAACCCGATCGAGTTATGGGAGCCGCCGGCGGGCTGAGTCCAGCAGCAGTCGCGCAGCCATGTGAGACTCTCCCCGCAAGCGCGGAGGATATTCGGAACCCTTAGCGCCCCTGGCTGCGCCAGCGCTTGACGATGCGCTCGACCATCTCGGCCTCGCCGCCGGTTTCGCGCCACAGCTTCGAGAAGAGCGGGTCGCCCGAGGCCGGTCGCTTGTCCTCTTCGAGCGTGTCGAGATGGATGCGGATCGGGATCGACACACCCTCGCCGCAGACGATGCATTCGCGGTTGCGCAGCGCCGGGATCGAATCGATGAAGCCGCGCGATCCTTCAGGCATCGCCGCCTTGACGAAATGCTGGTCGCGCTCGTTGTTGAGGCGCATCGAGATGATCGTACCGCACTGCGACAGCACGCCCTCGGCCAGATCCGACGGGCGCTGGGTGATCAGGCCCAGCGACACGCCGTATTTGCGGCCTTCCTTGGCGATCCGCTCGAGGATCTTGCGCACCGCCTGCCCCTGGCCGACGTCCTTGGCCGGAATATAGCGGTGCGCCTCTTCGCAGACGAGCAGGATCGGGCGCTGCGGCTCGCCGCGTGACCAGATCGCATAGTCGAACGTCAGGCGCGAGAGCACCGCGACGACGACGCCGGTGATATCCGAGGGCACCCCCGACACGTCGATGATCGAGATCGGCCGCCCGTCCGAAGGCAGCCGGAATATCTTGCCGATGAAATTCGCCATCGTGTCGGCGACGAGCATGCCCGAGAACATGAAATTATAGCGCGGATCGGCCCGCATTTCCTCGATCTTGCCCTTGATCCGCATGAAGGGTGCCGACGATGTCGCCTTGTCGAGCTTGCCCATCTCGTTGGTCAGGATGCTGAGCAGGTCGGACAGCAGATAGGGGATCGGCGAATCCACGGTGATCTTCGTCATGCCCTCTGCCAGGCGGTTCTTCATCCGCGCCTGAAGCAGGCATTTGGCGAGCACGTCGCAATCGCCCTGCCGGTCGCGGCCCTCGCTGGTGACGAAGACCTCGCAATGCTCCTCGAAGTTCATCAGCCAATAGGGCATGGCAAGGTTGTCGACGTCGAACAGCGCGCCGGTGCCCTTGAAAGCCGCCGAATATTCGCCGTGCGGATCGACCATCACGATGTGACCCTGCGGCGCGAGTTCACAGATGCGGTGGAGGATCAGCGCGGCGCTGGTCGACTTGCCGGTGCCGGTCGACCCGAGCAGCGCGAAATGCTTGCCGAGCATCGCGTCGACATAGAGCGAACCGCGGATGTCGCGCGTCGGATAGACGGTGCCGATCTCGACATGCGCGCGCTCGTCGGCGGCGTAGATCTGCTTCAGGTCGGCGTTGGTCGCGGCATAAACCTGGCTGCCGGGGATCGGATAGCGCGTCACGCCGCGGCGGAAATTATGGATGCGGCCGGTGATCTTCTCCTCGTCGCCCTCGCCGAGGAAGTCGATCGACGCGACGATCAGGCCCTGCCCGCTGTCATGAAGCTGCTGGTCGCGGATGCTGGCGAGCAGCCACACATTGCCGACGCGAACCTTGACCTGCGCGCCGACCTGCCCTGCCATCGCGAGGGCGGGGTCGGGGGAATTGGCGAGTTTTGCGAGAGTCGTGGCGTCGAGGAGGATGCGTGAGGCCGAACCCGCGATGTCGATGACCTCGCCGATCAGCAGGTCGTCGCGATGCGGCGCCGCGACGGGCGCGGGCGCGGCGGCGGAGGCCGCCACGGTGCCGCCGCCGGCCAGCCGGACGTGTTGCACCGCCGTCGAATCCGCGGCCGGAAAGCCGCTGCCCTGCATATCCATCAATCGCCCCGCCTGCTCTGGTCTGTCCCGCGGGCGATTATCGCATCGGTTCGTAAAGAAAGCGCTTATGCCGCGCGCACCGCCGTCAGCGGCGGCGGAAGAGCGCCGAGGCGCCGTAGCCGAGCACCAGCGACAACAGCACCGCGCTCAATCCATAGAGAAAACCGTGCCGCTGCGCCGCGAGCGCGACGAATCGCTCGAAGCCCGCCTTGCGGATCTGCACGTCGCGCGAGGCGACCGCGAGCACCCGCCCCTTGCTGATCAGATAGGTTTCAGCGCGATAGGTGCCGACCGGCACGCGCGCGGGCAGCGGGATGCGCGCGCGGTAGAGCACGCCCTCGGTGATCTCGACCGCGCGGGGGTTCTGATAGAAGAGTCCCTGGCGCGAATAGAGGTCGATCAGGCCGTTCTCGAAGCGTTCGAGCTTGCGCGATTCCGAAAAGCCGGTCGGCGACATCGACAGGTTGCTGAGCCCGAGTTCGAAGATCGCCGCGGTGCGCTCGTCGACCAGTTGCTCGATCGGGCGCGACGAGCCGATCGCATAGAAACCCGGCGAGGTGCGCAGGCGGATGCTGTTCGCATTGACCCACATGCCGGCGACGCGCCGCTTCTCGCGCAGCACGATCGGGCGCACCGGCCCTTTCAGCACGACGACGATGTCGGCGCGGTCGTCGGGCAGGCGCTGCCCCGGATAGAGGATCGCGCCGAACAGCAGCAGTTCCTCGCCGGTGAAGCTGTACTGAATCTCGATCGCGCGGCTCGATACGTCGGGGACAAGGCGCGGGTCGGCGGCGCGCGCCGTCCCCCCCAGCCCGGCCAACAACGCCAGCCAGAGCAGAAAGGCGGCAAGCCGCCTCATTGCACCGTGTAGATTTCGTCGGGACGGATGAACAGGCCGACCGCCATCTGCACCGCGACGAGCAGCACGATGACCGCGAGCGCGAGGCGCAGATATTCGGGCCGCGCCTTTTGCGCGAAGCGCGCGCCGACCTGCGCGCCGGTGACGCTGCCGAGCAGCAGCAGTCCGGCGAGCACGATGTCGACCGCGCCGGTGGTCATCGCATGGACCATCGTCGTGGCGATCGTCACGAACAGGATCTGGAACAGCGAGGTGCCGACGACGACCTGCGTCCCCATGCCGAGCAGATAGAGCATCGCGGGAACGAGGATGAAGCCGCCGCCGACCCCCAGCAGCATGGTGAGGATGCCGACCGCCATGCCGAGCAGCAGCGGCGCGAGCGGCGAGATATAGAGACCCGAGCGATAGAAGCGCCAGCGCATCGGCAGGTTGGCGACCATCGGATGGTGGCGCCGCTTGCGCGCGGGCGGCGGCAGACCCGCCTGCATCGAACGCAGCGTTCCCCACGCCTCGCGCCCCATCAGCGCGCCGACGGTGCCGAGCAGGCCGACATAGAGGATCGAGATCGCCGTATCGATCTGCCCGAGCGCCGCGAGCAGTTCGAACAATCCAGCGCCGATCAGCGAGCCGAGCAGCCCCCCGGCGACGAGCACCGACCCCATGCGCAGATCGACCGCATCGCGATCGAGATAGGCCATCACACCCGACACGCTGGCCCCCGTCACCTGCGTCGCCGCCGAGGCCACCGCCACCGTCGGCGGAATGCCGTAGAAGATCAGCAGCGGCGTGGTCAGGAAACCGCCGCCGACGCCGAACATCCCCGACAGCAGGCCGACGCCGCCGCCGAGCAGGACGATCACCAGCGCGTTGACCGACAGATTGGCGACGGGAAGATAAAGATCCATGGAACCCTGAACGATGGCCGAGCCCCGAACGGGGCCGATTCCGCCACCCTAGACCATTTTTCGAAGCCGGGGAATCGGCTGTGCGGCGAATGCGGAGAATTTCAGAAATCGGTCGCCAGCGTCAGCGCCAGTCCGCTTTCGGGGCGCGCTTCGCCCGCGATGCGCTGGCGCCAGTCGAGCGCCAACCGGCTGCCCTCGCCGACGCGAGGCAGGCGCAGCGTCAGCCGCGGCCCGACATCGACCCGCCCGGCGCCGGGTTGGACCGCGCCCGCCGCGAGCGCGCCGATCCGCAACCGGCCGGCGCCGTCCGCGCCAAAGCCGCGGTCGACCGCCACCGCACCGTCGGCAAAAGCGTCGCGCCGCCGTGCCCCGACGATCCCGGCCTGGCCATAGGCTTCGAGGCGGAAGCCTTTCGCCAGCGGCACGTCGCCGATCCCGCCGCTGACGAAAGCGGCGAGCGCGGTCCGGCCTTCGCGGCCGATGGCGACGCGCTGCTCGACGGCGAGATCGATCGGCCAGCCCGTCACCGGCGCATGAACGACACCGAACGCCAGCTCGCGCTGCCGCGTCCGTTCGAGCGCGACGATCGCGCGGCCATAGACGCGCGTCCGTCCCGTCGCGCCGAGGCCGTAGGCCAGCCGCGCGCCCGCCTGACTGCCGCCGAGCCCGCCGGCCGCCGCGATTCCGCCCGGCACCGCGCTCGACGCTTCGCGCAGATAGACCCAGCCGCCGAACGACAGGCCCGACAGGTCGCGCTGCATCCAGAAGGGCGCACCGCGCCCCGGATCGGCGTGCCGCGCCGCCGCCCCGGAGGGCCATGGCAGCGATCCGCGCAGCGCCGAGCGCGCCTCTCCGCCGACCGGCGCGGGCAGCGTCCGCGCGATCAGCGCGAGGCGAATTGCATGGCGGTTGGTCCCCCATCCCGCAAAACCCGGCTCGCCGCCGCCCCGGCCGCTGACGGCAGTCGGTTGGCCGACCATCGGGGCGGGCTCGGCGACCGATGCGAAACGCGGCTCGGCGACGGGCACGGCGGCGGCGCGCCGCGGCGGCGCAGGCATCGGCGTCACATCGCTTCGATGCGGAGTGGCGAGCGCGGTATCGCGCCATTGCGGCGCGACGAAGGGCGCCGGCGGCCGCCAGCGATCCGCGCCCGGATCGGACAGCAGCCAGGCCGGATTCCACAGCATCATCGTCCGCAGCGCGATCCAGCCCCCGACGCACAGCGCCAGGAAGCGCAGCGCCGAAGCATCGCGCCGCGAACGCGGCCCGGGCGAGAGCATCATCATGCGATCCGCACCGGGATCGCCAACGGATCGGCCAGCGGATCGGGTTGGGCGGGCGGCGGCGCTTCGCTATGCCGCGTCTTGTCCCAGACCACCTCGCGCGATCGCAGCATCCGGCCGTAAAGCAGGACCGCTCGGCGGGCGGCGAGCATGGCGACGATATTCGCGACAAAGGCGCGCGGGATCGACAGCATTGCCTCGTGCATCCCGTACCAGCGCGCGGCAAAATGCCCCCGCATCCCGAGCCGCCAGAGCAGCAGCGCGGCATCGACCGCCAGCAGCAGGCGAAAGCCGTCGCCGATCGGCGGCGGTGTCCAGCCGAGCAGCGCCTCGCCGGCCCATACAATCCCCGTCACGACCATGCCGGCATAGGCGGCAAGCAGGATCAGCGCCGCGAGCGGGGCCCGGCGATCGCGCCACAGCATCCAGCGCGCCAGCCACGCGCGCCGCCGGCCGCCGTTTCCGCCAGCCAGCGGCGGCCAGCCGAGATGATCCCAACCGGCGAGCGAAATGCCCGCGACCCAGCGCGCCTTCTGCCGCGCCGCCGCCTCCAATGTCACCGGGAACGCCCCGCGCGAGACCACCGGATCGCCCGGCGCGCGCCACGCCTCGACGAAGGCGGCGGACAGCCCGTAATGGCCGATGAGCATGCCGACCTCATAATCCTCGGTCAGGCTGTCGGCGCGAAACGGCGCGCCGCCGCGGTGGAGCGCGAGCAGCGAAAGCGCGTCGCGGGCGAAGGCGCAACCGACGCCCGCCGCGGGAAGCGGCAGTCCCAGATGCGAGCGGACGCCCAGTTCCTTGCCATGCGCCTCGGCGAACTCGTCGCCATAATGGCCGCTGACCCACGTCGCGTCCGCGCCTTTCGTCGGCACGACGGGAATCTGGATCATCGCATGATCGGGCAGCCAGTCGCGATAGAGCGCGATCTCGGCCGGGTGGACGCGATCCTCCGCATCGTGGAGGACGACGGCGGCGAAGCGCAGCCCCTCGCGCCGCTCATCCTCGCAAAGCGCATCCCACAGCCGGTTGAGATTGTCCCCCTTGGTCGTCGGACCGTCGGCGTCGCCGATGACCAGCCGCACCCGCGGGTCGCGCGCCGCGAACGGCGAGGCGGCGAACAGCGTGGCGGCATCGTTGGGATAGCAGCCGACATAGAGGCGGACCGCCTCGCCCTCCCAGGCGCGAAGCGCGTGGATCAACGTATGGGGCAGGACATCGGCCTCGTCCCACGCGGGCACGAAAACCGCGAAGACGCCGTGCAATCGCGGCCCGACGGGACGGCTCGCCGCGCGACGGGCGATGCTGCGCCGGACCCCGAACCACAGGCCGTCGAACAGCAGGTCGTCGAGACCCATGACGAGGATGCCGACTGCCGCGAAGAGCATCAGTTCGTGGCGGATGCCCTGCACCAGCCATTCGATCCATGCGGCCGCCTGATCCACCGCCGAACTCGCCCCCCTGCGCCGACGTCCATCTCCCGAAGGGTTCATGCCTAGTGCCGGTCACGCATTTGTAAAGTGTGAGGAATGCGGGGTGGTGACTCGGTTTGAAAGCAGGAGCGAGGTTTTGCTTTCTTCGTCACCCCGGATCAGGTCGGGATATACCCTTCAGGCAAGTAGGGAGTTGTTCCCCGGCGAAAGCCGGGGTCCATGCGGGGCAGCGTTGTGCCATCTGGACCCCGGCTTTCGCCGGGGAACAGTGACGTGTCGAGAAGGGATAATTGCCGATCAGGTCCGGGGTGACGAGATAGGAAATTGCTCCTTCCAAATCCGGACCGAGTCACTACCGAATGCGGTCAGCATAGCTCGCAGGCTTAAATCCACGACGCCTGCCCTCCCTTCCCGCAAGCGGGAGAAGAGCGGCGGCGTTGGCTTCGATTTGATCCGCGCACACCGAGCGGGCATAGGGATGGCCACCCTCCCGCCAACGCCGACCCGACAGGATATTCCCCGCATGCCGCCTCACTCGACGCCCCGTTCCGTCCTGCGCGCCTTTCTGGCGAGCGAGAGCGCAGGCGGGATGCTGCTGATCGTCGCGGCGGCGCTGGCGATGCTGGTCGCCAACTCGTCCTTCGGTCCGGCTTACCACCATGCGGTCCATGCCGTGACCGGGCCGGTGCTGGCCGACGCACTCGGCCCGATGACGGTGCATCTGTGGATCAACGACGGGCTGATGGCGGTCTTCTTTCTGCTCGTCGGGCTGGAGATCAAGCGCGAGTTCGTCGACGGGCGGCTCGCCAGCTGGGACCGGCGGCGCCTGCCGATGATCGCCGCGGCGGCGGGGATGGCGGTGCCGGCGCTGCTCTATTCACTGGTCGCGGCCGGCACCCCCGGGCTCGCGCGGGGCTGGGCGATCCCGGCGGCTACCGACATCGCCTTTGCGATCGGCGTGCTGGCGCTGCTCGGACGCCGCGCGCCGACTTCGCTCAAGCTGTTCCTCGTCACCGTCGCGATCGTCGACGACATGGGTGCGGTGGCGATCATCGCGCTCTTCTACACCGCGCAGATCGACCTCGCGGCGCTGGGCGCGGCGGCGGCGGTGCTCGCGGTCATGGCCGCGTGCAACCGCGCGGGCGTCCGGCGCCTTTCGGTCTATGTCCCGCTGTTCGGCCTGCTCTGGTACGCGATGCTGCTGTCGGGGGTGCATGCGACGATCGCCGGGGTGCTCGCCGCGACCGCCATCCCCTTCGAGCGCACCCCCGATGCGCCCGACAGCGCGACCTCGCCGCTCCACCGGCTCGAGCATGCGCTGCATCCGTGGGTCGCGTTCGCGATCGTTCCGCTGTTCGGCTTCGCCAATGCGGGGGTCGACATCGGCGGGCTGACCGCCGCGCAGATATTCTCGCCGCTGCCGCTCGGCATCGCGGCGGGGCTGTTCCTGGGCAAGCAGGTCGGCATCTTCGGCAGCGTCTGGCTGTCGGTGAAGCTCGGCATCGCGGGGCCGCTGCGCGGCGCGACCTGGTGGCAGGTCTATGGCGTCGCGCTGCTGTGCGGCATCGGCTTCACGATGAGCCTGTTCATCGGCGGCCTCGCCTTTCCCGGCGATCCGCTGCTGGTCGAGGAGGCGAAGATCGGAATCCTGATGGGATCGCTGGCCGCGGCACTCGCGGGCTTCGTCGTGCTGCGTATCGCGCCGCTGCACCCGCGGCACGACGCGATCGAGCGCGAAGCGCGCGCCGAGATCGACGCCGACGGCGATGTCCGCGACACGTCGGACGCGGCGACGAATTAGGCTGGCGACGGCGCGGCGCGCCATGCTATCGATCGGGGCGTGACGCTATCAGGCATCCCGGCTGGCGATCGCGGCTCCGCACGGCGGGGCGGCGAATCCCGCGCGCACGTAGCGCGCGCTTCCGCCGGCCGGAGGCGCCGCGCCGGCATGCCGCTCTGGCTCGGCCAGTCCGGATCGCCGCGCCACCCCCCTGCGGGCGTCACTCCGCGCGGCTGAGCGACCGGCGCGGACCCGCGCCCCGTCCATTCGTGCCATTTTCGCAAGGGGATGCCCCATGCTCGACAAGATCGAAGTCCACAACCGTATCGAGACGCCCGAGATGAAGGATTACGGCGTCTACCTGTCGGTCGACCGCCTGCTCCAGTGCCAGAAGCGGCTCGCCGACCTGTCCACGCCCGACGAATTGCAGTTCCAGATCGTCCATCAGGTCGAGGAGCTGTGGATGAAGCTGATGGCCTTCACGCTCGCCGAGATCGACGGGCACATGGCGGCGCGCGAGACGATGCGCGTCCTGACGCTGTTCGGCCGCGTCCACCGCATCATGCGGCTGATGACCGACCAGCTTGCGCTGCTCGAGACGATGAGTCCGTTCGACTATCAGGCGATCCGGCTGCTGCTCGGCAACGGATCGGGACAGGAAAGTCCCGGCTTCCAGTTGCTGCTGACGCTGCCGCAGCCGTTGTGGGCGCGCTACAAGGCGGTCTATCTCGACGCGGCCGGGCGCAGCGTCGCGGACGTCTATGACACCGGCTATCGGCACGACGACGCCTATATGGTCGCCGAGGCGATGGTCGAGTTCGACGAGCTGTTCCAGCTGTTCCGCGCGCACCATATCCAGCTGATCCACCGGTCGATCGGCATGGGGTCGAAATCGCTGAAGGGACGCCCCGTCGAGCTGCTCAACGCGGGCATGCGGCACCGCTTCTTTCCCGAGCTGTGGGACGTTCGCTGCGAGATGACCGACCGCTGGGGCGCCGAATATGGCGTGAAGCGGGCGAGCATCAGCGGCGCGTCGGCGGCGGGCCACGGCAGCGGGCTGTGACCGGCACGCCGCTTTCGGAAGCGGTCGCGGACCGCTTCCACCTGCCCCCCGGCGCCGTCTACCTCAAGAGCCACAGCGTCGGCTGCCAGCCGCGCGCCGCCGAGGGGCTGCTGCGCGACCGGATGCTGGCGCCGTGGCGCGACACCGGCGAGGCGTGGCCCGACTGGCTGGCCGCGATCGACGCCTGGCGCGCCGCGCTGGCGGGCCTGATCGGCGTCGAGGCCCGCGACCTATGCCCCGCGGCCAACGTCAGCGCCGGCCTGTCGCGCTATCTTTCGGCGCTGGACACCGCGACCGGGCGGCGGACGATCCTGCTCGCGCCGAGCGCCTTTCCGACCATCGGCTATGTCGCCGGCGGGCTGGCGGCGGCGGGGTGGACGGTGCGCTACCTGCCCGACGAGGCCGACGTGCGCGACGCCGCGAACTGGATCGCGGCGCTCGACGACGATGTCGCGCTGGCGGTCCCGATGCACGTCAGTTCGAACAGCGGCGCGCTGACCGACATTGCGGCGGTCGCGGCGGCGGCGCACGCCGCGGGCGCGCGCTGCATCGCCGATTGCGCGCAATCGGTCGGCGTCGTGCCCGTCACCCCCGCCGCATGGGGCGTCGACGCGGTGCTGGGCACCAGCGTCAAATGGCTGTGCGGCGGCCCCGGCGGCGGCTGGTTATGGGTCGCTCCGCACGACCGCACCGCACTCTGCCCCAGCGAGCGCGGCTGGTGGAGCCATGCCGATCCCTTTGAGATGGCGATCGGCGATTTCCGCTACGCCCCCGACGCGCGCCGCTGGTGGGGCGGCACCCCCGACGTCGCACCTTTTGTCCTGTCCACCGCCGGGATCGCGGAGATCGCGGCGATCGGCGTGGACCGGATTGCGGCGCACAACCGCGCGCTGCAGGCGATGCTGCGCGACGCGCTGGAGGCCGCGACGCCGCAATGGCGCTGGCCCGAGGGCGCGATCGGCGGGACGCTGTGCATCGACACCGGCGCCGACCGGCCGCGCGTCGCGGCGCTGCTGGACCGGCACGGCCTGCACGCCGATTTTCGCGGTACCGTGCTACGGCTGTCCTTCCACGCCTATAATGGCGCGGCGGACGTGGAGACAGCGGTGGCGGCGCTGGCCTGAGAAGCCTATTCGGCCGCCATCGCCAGTTCGACGCGCTGCGGGCCGCGGATGACGGTGCCGGGATAGGCGCCCTGCCCCTCGCCGCCGCGGAAGGTCACCACCCCCGACTTGATCGTCGCGTCATAGCCGTCCGCCTTTTGCAGCAGGCGCTTGCCGCCCGCGGGCAGGTCGAAGGCGAGCCAGGGCTTGCCGAGCCGAATC
The DNA here is from genome assembly GCF_057401805.1 of Sphingopyxis sp. 550B. Lineage (NCBI taxonomy): Bacteria > Pseudomonadati > Pseudomonadota > Alphaproteobacteria > Sphingomonadales > Sphingopyxidaceae > Sphingopyxis > Sphingopyxis sp. 550B. The sequence goes on from NZ_CM171610.1 coordinate 4,125,777, forward strand.
CGCTCCATGTCGACGACGTTGATGTCGGCGAGATAGCCGGGGGCGATCAGGCCGCGATCCTCCAGCCCGTAGAGCAGCGCGGTATCGCGGCACTGACGCTTGATCGCGCGTTCGAGCGGGATGTGCCCGCCGCGCTTGCGGTCGCGCACCCAATGCTGGAGCATGAAGGTCGGCGACGCAGCGTCGCAGATCGTGCCGCAATGCGCGCCGCCGTCGGACAGGCTGTTCACCGTGTCGTCGGCGTCCTGCAACGCTTCGAGGAAATCGAGATTGCCGTCGGCATAGTTGAGAATCGGCAGATAGGCGAAGCCGGCCCCGTCGTCGCGGCATAGCAGGTCGTAGGCATAGGCCGCGGGATCGACCCCCGCCGCAGCGGCGCGCGCCGCGATGCTGGCCTCCGGCCCCGGCTCATAGTCGAAATCCTCATCCATCTCGAACTGCATCGTCCAGCCGCCGGCGACGACCATCAGCAGCCCCATGATGTCCTTGGGCACCTCGCTGAAATCATTCTCCTCCGCCAGCAGCCGCGCCCGGAAGGCCGGGTCGAGCAGCTTCGCCTTCTGCTCGTCCCACGACAGCGCCTCGATCGCGCGCCACGACGGGCGGAAGCGGAAGGGATGCACGGTGCCGCGCCACGCCATGATGATGCCGTTGCCGCGCAGCGCGATCTGCGCGACGATATTCGCGCCCTTCGCATTTTCGGCGCGCATCGTTTCGATCTGCTCGTCGAGCGGCAGTTCCTTGGCGATCGACTGGAGCGCGGCGAAGGTCACGGGCAGGCCGGTTTCGCGGCTGAGCTTGCCCATCCAGTCGAACTCGTTCCATTCGCGGTTGAGGTCGCTCGCCATCTCGAACACGCCGTAGCCGACGCGCCCCATCGCGCGGCCGATCTCGATCAGTTCCTCCGCCGTCGCGGTGGTGCCGGGGACGACCTCTCCATCGACCGACTTGTGGATCACCGTGCGGCTGGTCGAAAAGCCGAGCGCGCCCGCGCGCACGCCTTCCTCGACGATATGCGACATCTCCGCGATGTCCTCGGCGGTCGGCACCGCGCCCGGCTTTTCCCGGTCGCCGAGCACATAGGCGCGCACCGCGCCGTGCGGGACGTGGCAGGCGACGTCGATCGTGCGCGGCAGCTTTTCGAGCGCGTCCATATATTCGGGGAAGGTCTCCCAATCCCACGACATCCCCTCGGCCAGCGCGGTGCCGGGAATATCCTCGACCCCCTCCATCAGGCCGATCAGCCAGTCGTGGCGATCGGGACGCGCGGGGGCGAAGCCGACGCCGCAATTGCCCATGACGACGGTGGTGACGCCGTGCCAGCTCGACGGGGCCATTTCCCGGTCCCACGTCGCCTGCCCGTCATAATGGGTGTGGACGTCGACGAAGCCGGGGGTGACGATCCGGCCGCGCGCGTCGATCTCTTCGCGACCCGCGCCGACGTCGGCGCCGACCGCGACGATGCGGTCGCCGTCGATCGCGACATCGGCGATAAAGGGCTGCGCGCCCGAACCATCGACGACCGTGCCGCCGCGAATCACCAGATCATGCATGTCCGCTCTCCCGATTTTTCGTTTCAGGACAAAACCTATCATGGATTGCCGATATGCCAAGCGCTTTGGCCGAGAACCTTAAGGCGACAAAAGATACGGATGGACGCATCCTTTTTGTCTCCTTTGTCGCTTTAAAGGAGCGGCCGCCATTGCGCGCGGAGCGAAGCGATGATGAAGCAGGCGATGAGCATGGCATAGATTCTGACACTGCGGGATAATGTAGGAAACCCCCCTTCCGCGCGAATATGCGCGCGAACACCATCGCGAGGCGCTATGATGCCGCGTCAAACCAAAGGGAGTCGATGCCATGATCCGCCCGCTAACCCTCGGCCTCCTGCTCGCCGTCGCCGTTCCGCCCGTCGCCGCGAAACAGGCGCCCTCCCCCGATTACAAGGCCGCCCTCGCCGATCCCGCGCGCCCCGCCGCCGACCGCGAGCGCGACGCCGCGCGCAAGCCCACCGAACTGCTCGCTTTCGCGGGCGTGAAACCGGGGCAGACGGTCGGCGACTTCGTGATGGGCGGCGGCTATCTGACCCGCATCCTCGCGGGCGCGGTCGGGCCGGAGGGCAAGGTCTATGCCTTCCAGCCCGCCGAGTTCATCGCCTTCAAGAAGCAATATGGCGACGATCAGGCCGCGATCGATGCCGCTTATGCCAATGTCGATGCGATCGCAGGGCCATTCGCGGCGCCCGCCTTTCCAGTACCGCTCGACACGATCGTCACCGTGCAGAATTTCCACGACCTTTACCTCAAGCCCTTCCCCGAAGGCATCGGCGACAAGGCGAGCGCGGCGCTGTTCGCGGCGCTGAAACCCGGCGGGACGCTCGTCGTCATCGACCACAGCGCGGCCGACGGCAGCGGCACGACGCTGTCCGACAGCCTGCATCGCATCGACAAGGCGGCGGTCGTCGCCGCGCTTACTAAGGCGGGGTTTCAACTCGAAGCGGAGAGCGATCTTTACAAGCGCCCCGACGATCCACGCACCGCGAACGTCTTCGATCCCTCTATTCGCGGCAAGACCGACCAGTTCATGCTAAGGTTCAAAAAGCCAGTATAGCCGAAGCGCGACTACGCGCGCCATTAGCATTTCAGATAGACCTAGGGGTTATCATGGCCTCGGATTGATTGTGGTCACGTGCGACCGGTGAAGGAACGCACCGGGTGGCGGTTAGCAATATTCGGGAGAATCAGGCGAATGGATGATTTCGCGAGAGGTGCTTCTTCGTCCCTGAACAAGTCGATATCCGATTTGCGACGATTTGTAGGGCGGCCAACCCTCAACCGAGGTTATAGTCTTCGAGACACGCTCGACGCGCTAATCTGGGAAGTCGGACGCAAGGGCTTCGAAGCCGGGTATCGCGCAGCTCACGACCAGTGTGCCCAAAGCATCGAGAACGATGGCGTGTTCCCAGTCGTTATGAAATATGATGGGAGGCCGCGGCTGGCTCCATCCGTTAGCGGCCCCCTTTCAGTTCGATCGACCGTGCAGAAGATAAAACTGTTCAAAATTCCAGCTTTCGATCGAGAAGTTTCGTTTTGGGATCGCCTCTTCCGACGCTGAAATCGAAGTTGAACAAAGCAACCGGCAACAAGGATTCGGTGCCGTGCTTCGCTGCGCTCCTTTGCGAAGTCTGGGAACGAAGGTTGGTATCAACCCCAGCGATCCGCATACCGTGAACGTCTTCACCCCCCCCCCATGATCCGCAGCAAGACCGGATCAGTTCGCGCTGCGCTTCCGCAAGCCCGGAGGAAACGCTAAGGTGGCGCCATGACCAGCGACGATGATGACTATGTCTATGACGAGGCGAGCGGCGAATGGCTGCCCGCGAACGAAGCGCGCGCGCGGGCCGAAGCCGCCGCCGCAGGCCCCGAGGTGCGCGACGCGGTCGGCAACCTGCTGAACGACGGCGATTCGGTGGTGCTGGTCAAGGACCTGACGGTGAAGGGCGCGGGCCAGACGCTGAAAGTCGGCACGGTCATCAAGTCGATCCGCCTGACCGGCGACGCGCAGGAGATCGACTGCCGGCACGAGGGGATCAAGGGACTGGTGCTGCGCGCCGAATTCGTGCGGAAGCGCTGACGCCCTTCACTTTTTCGTGTTCCCCCGCGAAGGCGGGGGTCCATCAGCATGGACCGGAGATGGGTCCCCGCCTTCGCGGGGACACACGGTCTTTATATGATCCTCAAATCTTCCCCAGCGTCTCCTTGCGCGGCCCCATGAAGCCGAACAGATAGGCCGCGACCTTGCGCATCTGGATTTCCTCCGCACCCTCGGTGATGCGGTAGCGGCGGTGGTGGCGATAGATGTGCTCGAAGGGCTTGTGCCGCGAATAGCCGATGCCGCCGTGCACCTGCATCGCGCGGTCGGCGGCCTGGCAGACGAGCCGGTTCGCCCAATAGTTGCACATGCTGACCTTGTCGGACAGCCGGCGCTCGATCTCCTTGTGCGGCATGTTGTCCATCTCCCACGCCGTCTTGCGGATCAGCAGGCGCAGCATCTCCGCCTGCGTCGCCAGTTCGACCAGCGGGAACTGGATCGCCTGATTCTTCGCCAGCGCCTCGCCGAACGGCTTGCGCTCGCGCGCGTAGCGCACGCTTTCCTCGATGCAGTAGACCGCCGCACCCAGCGACGAGGCCGCCTGGCGGATGCGGTTCTGGTGGACGAAGCTCTGCGCGATGGCGAGCCCGCCGCCCTCCGGGCCGAGCCGCGCGCTGTCGGGCACCCACACGTCGGTGAAACTGACGCGCGGATGGTCGGTCGGCATGTTGAAGGTCCACAGATATTCCTCGATGACGAGGCCCGGCGACGGGTTGGGGACGAGCAGGCAGGTGATGCCCTTCGCGCTGCCGTCCTCGCCGCTGGTACGGCAGAAGGTCGCGCAGTGGGTCGCGACGTGCATCCCCGTCGTCCACATCTTCTCGCCGTTGATCAGCCAGCCGTCGACGCCGTCGCGCGTCTCGCGCACCGCGCGCGTTTCCATATGCGTCGCGTCGCTGCCATGGTCGGGCTCGGTCAGGCCGAAGGCGGCACGGCGCTTGCCCTCGAAGCCGCCGAGGATGAATTCCTGCTTCTGTTCGTCGCTGGTCCCGAACTGTTCGAACATCGCGACGAAGGGGAAGTTGCCCACGATGCTATGCTCGTTCTGCAGATCGTTGTGGAGGCCGAGTCCCTTCGCCGCGAAATGCTCGCGGATCACCGCCATCCACAGGTTCGACCCGTCCTTGCCGCCATATTGGCTGGGCGCCGAGAAGCGCCAGTGCCCCGCCGCGTCGGCGCGCCGCGTCGCCTGCTTCAGCAGCGCCTCCCATTCATGCCGCGGCAGGCCCTGATTGTCCCAGTCGGTGCGGCTGTGCTCGCGCCGGTGGTCGAAGAAGCGGATATTGTCGTCCGCCTCCTCCAGCGGCTTGATCTCGGCTTCGATGAACGCGTCGAGTTCGTCCAGATAGGCCTGCAGGTCGGGTGCAATCGCGAAATCCATCATCCTCTCCCTTTCAATTCTGACCCGTCACCCGCTCCGTTCGTGCTGAGCTTGTCGAAGGGCTGTTCTTTCTATCGATCTTGAAGGAAAGAACGGTGCTTCGACAAGCTCAGCACGAACGGAGAGGAGTATGCGGATCCCCTAGCCGTCCCACTGCTCCCGCGCCTGCGCGAGCGCGGCATATTTCGGGCTGTCGACGGCGCATTTGTCGAGCACGGCGCGGCGCAGCCGGGCGAGCAGGCCGGGTTCGGCGAGCGTCGTCGCCCCGGACAGCAAGGCCTCCGCCAGCGCGCGATCCTCGGCGCGAACCCCGGCTTCGAGGTCGCGCATCACGATGCCGAGCGCGTTCATCGCGACCACCACCTGAAACTTGCCGTGCCCCTCGGCGCCGGGCTTGATCGCCTCGCCCAGCCAGTCGCGCACCGCCTGCACCATCTCGCGCGTCGTCGGCTCGCCGACCGGGGGCGCCGGCGGGGCGGACGACGGCGGCAGCGGACGCGACTGCTCGGCCGCGGGCGCCTCGTCGCCGAGCAGCAGCAGCAGGTCGAGTTCCTGTTCGGCGGTGCGGCGCCCGACGACGACGCGCTCGACCGTGGTGTCGGCGCCGCTGCGCCACGCCTGCCCCATCTGCAGGCAGCCGAGCGCCCACCAGAGCGTGCGGTAGACCAGCCAGAAGCGGAATCTCTCGCGGTCGACCTGGCGCCCGCCCGCCGCCTCATAGGCCGCGAAATAATCCTCGAGACTGCCGACCCCGAAAGCCGGCCGGTCGAGTCGGCCGAAGCGCCACACCGTCATGCAGCCGAACGCCAGATCCTCGTGCGGGTCGCCGAGATGGGCGAGTTCCCAATCGAGCACCGCGGCCAGCCCGTCCGCGTCGACCATCACATTGCCCATGCGATAATCGCCGTGGACCAGCAAAGGAGCGGCGGGCGCGGGCAGATGCGCCTCGCACCAGCGGACGGCGAGCGCGATCACCGGCCGGTCGCCGCCATAGGCGAGGAAGCGCGCCTTGAGCTCGGCAAGCGCCTCGGCGGTGTCCATCACCTTTATGCCGTCGGGGATCGCCGCGCGCGGCAGCGCGTGGATCAGCGCAAGTTCGCGCCCGAGATCGGCGACGAGCGACGGCGGCGGGTCGGCCAATATCTTCGCCGGGCTGACCTCCGCGACCACCCGGCGCATGACATAGCCGGTGCCCATGCCGTCGGCGTCCGCCAGCACCCCGACCACCTCGGGCGCCTTCACTCCGCCCGCGTGCGCCGCCCGGACCAGTGCCGCCTCGACCGCGTGGCTGTAGGGGCGCCCTTCCATATATTCGGCCGAGGGCGCGCGGCGCAGGACATAGGCGCGCCCCGCCCAGTCGAACGCCCAGCTTTCCATGTTGGCGCCGCCCGACAGGCGCGACAGGCCCGAAAGCTCGCCGGGGCCGGCGATGCGCGTCATGAAGGCGGAAAGCGGTTGCACGAGATCGGTCATTACTTAACCTTGCTAAGGATTATTGCGGTGGGCAAGCGCGAATCGCCCGCGGTCACCCGGCGCGTTCGCGCCCGCGCTTCATCACCGCCAGACGCCGCGCCTCGACCGCGTCGGCGCTGACCGTGCGGTTCGCCGCCGACGAGCGCGCATGTTCGAGCGCCAGCGCCTCGCCGTAGGGCAGCGCATAGCCGTCGTCGATCAGCGCCCTGTAGGCGCGCACCATCGCGGGGTCGGCGCTCGCGATGTCGCGTGCGAGCGCCTGCGCGGCGGGCAGCAGGTCCGCGGGCGCGACGACGCGGTTCACCAGACCCCAGTCGCGCGCCGCCTCCGCCCCCAGGAAATTACCGGTAAGCGACAATTCCTTGGCGCGGCCGAGGCCGATCAGGCGCGACAGCTTCTGCGACAGGCCCCAGCCCGGCATCACCCCGACCCGCGCGTGGGTGTCGGCGAAGCGCGCGTTGGTCGAGGCGATCAACATGTCGCAGGCGAGCGCCACCTCGAACCCGCCGGTGATCGCGACCCCGTTGATCGCGCCGATCACCGGCTGCGGGCACAGTTCGATCGCCTTCACGGGATTTTCGTCGGCGCCCTCCGCGTTGGCGGCGCCGAGGTTGCCGGTGTCGGCGCCCAGTTCCTTGAGGTCGAGCCCCGCGGTGAACGCCCGCTCGCCCGCACCGGTCAGCACGATCGCGCGAATCCCGTCATCGGCGGCAAGCCCGCGCATCGCGGCGGCGAACTCGGCCCGCAGCGCGCGCGACAGCGCATTCATCGCCTCGGGCCGGTTGAGGGTGACGGTGGCGACGGCATCGTCGCGGGTGACGAGGACGAGGGACATCATCTTCTCCCAAAAAGAAAGGGCGGCCGTTTGCGGGCCGCCCTTTTTCCGTTCATGCCATGCGATCTGAATTCAGATCTTGCCGGTGAGTTCGGGCACGGCGTTGAAAAGGTCGGCGACGAGGCCGAGGTCGGCGACCTGGAAGATCGGGGCGTCCTCGTCCTTGTTGATCGCGACGATGGTCTTCGAATCCTTCATGCCGGCGAGGTGCTGGATCGCGCCCGAGATGCCGATCGCGAAATAGACTTCGGGCGCGACGATCTTGCCGGTCTGGCCGACCTGATAGTCGTTGGGGACATAGCCCGCATCGACCGCGGCGCGGCTGGCGCCGAGCGCGGCGCCGAGCTTGTCGGCGAGCGGGACGATCACTTCCTGATATTTCTCGCTCGACCCCAGCGCGCGGCCGCCCGAGACGATGATCTTCGCCGAGGTGAGCTCGGGGCGATCCTGCTTGGCGATCTCGGCGCCGACGAAGCTCGACAGGCCGGCGTCGCCGCCCGCCGAGACGGCTTCCACCGTGCCCGAACCGCCGGTCGCGGCGGCCTTTTCGAAGGCGGTGCCGCGGACGGTGACGACCAGCTTCGCATCCGACGATTCGACGGTCGCGATGGCGTTGCCGGCGTAGATCGGACGGGTGAAGGTCTTCGGCCCTTCGACCGACAGCACTTCCGAAATCTGCATCACGTCGAGCAGCGCGGCGACGCGCGGCGCGATATTCTTGCCGGTGGTCGTCGCGGGGACGACGAACGCGTCGTGGTTCGCCATCAACTCGGCGACGAGCGGCGCGACATTTTCGGGCAGGTTGTGCGCGAAGGCGGCGTTGTCGGCGACATGCACCTTCTGCACGCCCGCGATTTCGGCCGCCGCCTTGGCAACGCCATCGACGCCTTCGCCCGCGACGAGCAGGTGGACTTCGCCGAGCTTCGAAGCGGCGGTCACGGCCGCGAGCGTGGCGTCCTTGACCGACGAACCGTCATGTTCGACCCAAACCAGAGTTTTCATCTCTTGCGTTCCTTCTGATCCGTGGGTGTTAGCTGTGGACGCCCATGGCCTTGAGCTTGGCGACCAGTTCGTCGACGTCGGCGACCTTGACGCCGGCCGAGCGGACGGGCGGTTCGGAGACCTTGACCGTCTTGACGCGCGGGGCCGTGTCGACGCCGTAATCGGCGGGCGACTTGGTATCGAGCGGCTTCGACTTCGCCTTCATGATGTTGGGCAGCGACGCATAGCGCGGCTCGTTCAGACGAAGGTCGGTGGTGACGATTGCCGGAAGCTTAAGCTTCACCGTCTCGAGACCGCCGTCGACCTCGCGCGTCACGCTGACATGATCGCCCTCGACGTTGACCGCGCTGGCAAAGGTGCCCTGCGCCCAGCCGGTGAGCGCGGCGAGCATCTGGCCGGTCTGGTTGTTGTCGCCGTCGATCGCCTGCTTGCCGAGGATCACGAGACCCGGCTGTTCGGCATCGGCGATCGCCTTGAAAATCTTGGCGAGCGCGAGCGGTTCGACCTCGTCGTCGGTCTGCACCAGGATCGCGCGGTCGGCGCCCATCGCGAGCGCGGTGCGCAGCGTTTCCTGCGCCTTCGCCGGGCCGACGCTGACGGCGATGATCTCGGTCGCGACGCCCTTTTCCTTGAGGCGGATCGCTTCCTCGACCCCGATCTCGTCGAACGGGTTCATCGACATCTTCACATTCGCAAGGTCAACGCCCGTGCCGTCGGCCTTCACCCGCGGCTTCACGTTGTAATCGAGCACCCGCTTCACGGGGACGAGGATCTTCATCGCTTTCCAGCTCCTCTCAAAAATTGTGCACCGCGCCATAATTGGCGTTTACGTAAACGTCAATCTTGCAGTCCCTAGCCCTCTCCCCTTCAGGGGAGAGGATAGTGCAGCTTGCTCCGAAGAGCTTGGAGAGGGGGACGCGGCCTGCCCCTCTCCAACTCCGGCCAGGCAGCAAGCTGCCAAGCCTTCATATCCTCTCCCCTGAAGGGGAGAGGGCAGAATCGTCTCACGCCGCCTTGGCGACCTCGGCGACGATCTTCTTCGCCGCGTCGCCCAGGTCGTTCGCGGGAACGATCGGCAGGCCGCTGGTCGCAAGGATTTCCTTGCCCTTCTCGACGTTCGTACCTTCGAGGCGGACGACGAGGGGAACGGAAAGATTCACTTCCTTCGCCGCAGCGACGATGCCATCGGCGATGATGTCGCACTTCATGATGCCGCCGAAGATGTTGACGAGGATGCCCTGCACCGCCGGGTCCTTGAGGATGATCTTGAACGCCGCGGTCACCTTTTCCTTGCTGGCGCCGCCGCCGACGTCGAGGAAGTTGGCCGGGAAAGCGCCGTTGAGCTTGATGATGTCCATCGTCGCCATCGCGAGCCCGGCGCCGTTGACCATGCAGCCGATGTTGCCGTCGAGCTTGATGTAGGCGAGGTCATATTCGCTCGCCTCGACCTCCGCCGGGTCCTCTTCGGTCAGGTCGCGCAGTTCGGCGAGGTCCTTGTGACGGAACATCGCGTTCGAATCGAAGCCGACCTTGGCATCGAGGACATAGAGCTTGTCGCCGTCCGCCGTCGGGCAGATGGCGAGCGGGTTGATCTCGATCTGCGAGGCGTCGGTGCCGAGGAAAGCGGCATAGAGGCCTTCGAGAATCTTCGCCGCCTGCTTGGCGAGGTCGCCGGTCAGGTTCAGCGCCTTGGCGACCGCGCGGCCATGGTGCGGCATCAGCCCGGTGGCGGGGTCGATGGTGATGGTGTGGATCTTTTCGGGGGTCGAATGGGCGACCTCCTCGATGTCCATGCCGCCCTCGGTCGAGGCAACGACCGCGATGCGGCTGGTCGCGCGGTCGACGAGCAGCGCGAGGTAGAATTCCTTGCCGATATCGACACCGTCGGTGATGTAGAGGCGGTTGACCTGCTTGCCCGCCTCGCCCGTCTGGACGGTGACGAGCGTGTTGCCGAGCATGTCCCTGGCATGCGCCTCGACCTCTTCGATCGTCTTGGCGAGGCGGACGCCGCCCTTCGCGTCGGGGCCGAGTTCCTTGAACTTGCCCTTGCCGCGGCCGCCGGCATGAATCTGTGCCTTCACGACATAGAGCGGCCCCGGAAGCTGCTTCGCCGCCGCGACGGCTTCTTCGACGCTCATCGCGGGGATGCCCGCGGGAACCGCGACACCAAATTTCGCGAGCAGTTCTTTTGCCTGATATTCGTGGATGTTCATGGGATCTGCCGGCCCTTTCGACTCTGGAAGAGGAGATGATCGCGGCCGCATAAGCACAAGTTGCGCGGCAAGGCTACCCCTGCCACGTCCAGAAATTCTTGGCGCACCGAAAGCGGGCCGAGTCGTCAGCGCAGCGCGCAGACCGCCGCCGAGCTGGTCGTCACCGCCAGTATCTCGGCATCCTTCAGCGCGCGCACCTTGTGCAGGAACTGGTCGAGCGACAGGTCGGTCACGCGCTTGTCGCGGAGGCTGCCGAGCGCGGACAGGCGGCGAAGCTGGACCAGCGACAGCCGGTCGACCATGCGGTCGGCCATGCACGTCGCCATCGCCTGCGACAGGCCTGCGTCGTGGAGCCCGGTGCGCAGCCGCGTCTCGGGCGTCGCGCAGCCCGCGAGCGCCAGCGACAGGGCGAGAAGGGGAAGGACGGAGCAGCTTTTCATGCGCGGCCCATAGTCGAAAATTCCCGCCGCCCAAACGCTATTCGCACGACAACCCCAGCGCGTGGTGCGCATGTCCGGCCCGTCCGTCACTCTTATCGAGCGAAGCTATCGTCCGTGGAATTCGGCGACGGCGCCCGACACCGCCTGCATCAGCGCCATGCGCGCGGGGATCGATGCGGTGGTGTTGCCCAACATCACGACGATCGCATAGCGCGTGCCGTCGGGGGCCGTCGCGATGCCGATGTCGTTGTAACCGGCGGTCATGCCGTTCAGGTCCTGCCCGGTCCCGGTCTTGTGCAGGAACTGCCAGCCGTCCGGCAATCCCGCCTTCAGCCGTTTCGGGCCGCTGCGGGTGCGGCTCATCACGCCGAGCAGATATTCGGTCGAGGCCGGCGACAACAAGGTCCCGCGTGCGAGCCGAGTCAGCGCGCTGGCGATCGCGGCGGGGCTGGCGCCGTCGATCGGGTCGGCCAGATAATTGTCCATCGCCGTCCGGCGCGTCGCGGCCGGCAGCGCCGAGCGCGCGGCCTGGAAATTGCGGCCGACCGAATAGCTCTGCTGCCAGCTCAGCCCGGCGGTCGCGCTCTGCAACAGCCGCTCGCCGGGGCCGAAGCGGATCGCGCCCAGCCCCTTGTCGGCGATGAAGGCGCGCACCGCCTTCGGCCCGCCGACGGTGCGCAGCAGGCTGTCGTTCGCGGTGTTGTCGCTGTGGGTGATCGCGGTTTCGATGAGATCGCGCACGCTCATCGTCACCGTCCCCTCGGCGCGGACGCGCGCGGCGAGGGGCTGATGGAACAGGGTCAGGTCCTCGGGCCCGATGCGGACCATCTGGTCGAGGCTGATCCGGCCGGCATCGACCGCGTCGAGCACCGTCAGCGCCACCCACAGCTTCGACACGCTCTGCTGCGGGAACAGGTCGCCGCCGCGCTGCGCCAGCGCCCATTCGCCGTCGATGCGCTGGATCGCGATCCCCGTCTTGCCGGGAAAGGCGCGCCACAGCGAGGCGATGCGATCGTCGAGGCCGGGCGGCGGGCGGCGGAAACCGGGATCGAGCGTGCCGCGCGGCGGCGGCGGCGCGGTCGACGGGCGGACCGGCGGACCGATCGGGACGGTGACGGCGCCCGCTTCGCCGTGCGCGGCCGGCTGCTGACGCGGCGGCGGCACCAGCGCGGTGCTGCTCACGCATCCGGCGAGCAGGACCGAGCCGATTGTCATGCCGAGCAGCGACCTGCCCGAAAACTGAACCTTCATTCAAACCCCGCGACTGCGACCCTCTATCATCCCGACCCGTTGGCCGGGACCGTTCGTCCCGCACGGGCGCCGGACTGGCCAGCGATTTGCGACGAACGATTCGTCTGCCGCGACAAGCGGCGGAACCCGTCCGATCCGGGGAGTGGGGATCATCCGCACAAGAGCGGCGAAGGCAATTCCGGTGCCGCGGGGATGCGGCGGCGCGGCGTCAGAGCGCGAACGCCAGCGCCGGTTGCTGGAACATCACGTAAAGCCCGCCGACCGTGAATCCGGCCATCAGCTTCAGGAACCAGTCGGAGCGGAGAATCGAAATCATGGGAGCCTCTTTGTCTTGTTCCGTCGTCGGTCTGTTCTTCGTTGTTTCACCGACGTTATGGTGCGCCCCCGGCCGGCCGTGCAGTGACGGGCGTCACCGTAGCGCGACAGGGTTAGCAAGGCGTGAACCGGACATTCGCCCGCGGTTCACGGCCGAGTGCGCCGGCGCGGCGCGGGTCAGCTCAGCGCGGCGCAGGCCTGCTGGATGCGGACGCACGCCTCCTTGAGCACCGCCTCCGACGTCGCGTAGGAAACGCGGAACGCCGGCGACAGGCCGAACGCGCCGCCATGCACCGCCGCGACGCGCGCGCTGTCGAGGAAATAGTCGATCAGCGCCTCGTCGCTGTCGATCACATGGCCCGAGGGCGTCTTCTTGCCGATGCAGCCGCTCGCGTCGGGATAGACATAGAAGGCGCCGTCGGGGACCGGGCAGTTCAGCCCCGGCGCGTCGTTGAGCATCGCGACCACCATGTCGCGGCGCTTGCGGAAAGCGGCGTTGCGGTCGTCGAGGAACTGCTGCGGCCCGCCGAGCGCTGCCGTTGCCGCCGCCTGCGCGATCGAACAGGGGTTCGACGTCGATTGCGACTGCAGCTTGCCGATCGCCTTGATCAGCCAGGCGGGACCGCCCGCGAAGCCGATGCGCCAGCCGGTCATTGCATAGGCCTTCGAACAGCCGTTGACGGTCAGGATGCGGTCGATCAGGTCGGGGCAGCGCTGCGCCAGCGTCGAGAAGGCGAAATCGGCGTACCAGACATGCTCGTACATGTCGTCGCACATCACCATCACCTGCGGGTGGCGGCGGATCACCTCGCCGATCGCGTCGAGTTCCTCCGGCGAATAGGCGGCGCCCGAAGGGTTCGACGGCGAGTTGAAGATGACCCAGCGCGTCTTCGGCGTGATCGCCTGGTCGAGCTGTGCGGGGGTGATCTTGTAATCCTGCGCCGCCGAGGCCGCGATGAACACCGGCGTGCCGCCCGCGAAGGCGACGATATCGGGATAGCTGACCCAGTAGGGCGCGGGGATCACCACCTCGTCGCCCGCATCGACCGTCGCGACGAGCGCGTTGAACAGCGTATGCTTGCCGCCGACGTTGACCGTGATCTGGTCAAGGCCGTAGTCGAGGCCGTTGTCGCGGCGGAACTTGCCGCGGATCGCCTCCTTGAGCGCTACGGTGCCGTCGACCAGCGTATATTTGGTCTGGCCCGCCCGGATCGCGGCGATCGCCGCCTCCTTGACGAAGTCGGGCGTGTCGAAATCGGGCTCGCCCGCCGACAGGCCGATCACGTCGACGCCCTCGGCTTTCAGCCGGGTCACGCGCGCGGTCATCGCGAGCGTGGCCGAAGGCTGGATGCGGCCCAGGGCGGCGGAAAGATGCGGCTTCAGCGTCATGAAAACACGTCCTCGAACAGCGCGGGAGACAGGGCGAAGGAAACAGGGCGAAGGAACAGGAAATTGCGCGGGGCCGCGCCTAAAGCCTTCGCCCGCAATGCGCAAGCCGGGAGCCGGATAATTTCCCTATGCGGGGCGAAGCCGCGGCTATCGACGATCCGCTGCCGCGGCCAGCCGCGCCGGGACCAGCCCACGCAGCGAATTGCCGAGGAAAAAGCCGCCTTCGAGGTCGGCGGCGCGCAGGTGCGATTCGACCGCCCGCCCCTTTTCGATCAGTTCGGCGCGCAGCACCCCGGGGAGCAGCCCGAGCGCCAGCGGCGGCGTCAGCAGCACGCCGTCGCGCTCGACGAAGACGTTGCTCCAGCTCCCCTCGGTGACGAAACCGGGTTCGTCGACGAACACCACCTCGGCCGCGCCGCTGTCGCGGCGCGCCTCGTCATAGGGCGCGCGAAGGCTGGTCTTGTGCGCGAGGCGGAAATCGTCCGCCGCCAGCGGCGCGGGCCGCAGCGCGACCGGCACCGGCAGTTCGGCGAGTCGAGGCAGCGACGTTACCTCGATCGCGAGCGCGCCCGACACCGCGAGGCGCATCCGCACCCGCGCCGCGTGGCGCAGGCGAAAGGTCGCCGATTGCAGGCTGTTGCGCGCGCCGTGCCGGTCGAAGCGGAACCCCAGCGCCTCGGCGCTCGCCTTCAGCCGCGCGAGGTGCCCCTCGAGCCGCTGGACGCCGTCGACCGGATCGAACTGCATGGTTTCCAGAAGATCGAAACTGTCCCCCGCTGCGGCCACAAATTCCCCCTTGGCCAGACATTCGCGCCACTCCTCCGGCGCGCGACTGTCGGCGACGATTCCCGATCCCAGCCCCAGCGTGACGCACATGGCACCCGCGCGCAACCCGTCCGCCGGCGGAAAGACCAGCGTGCGGATCGCGACGTTGAAGGCGGCATCGCCGCCAGGCTCGATGAAGCCGAGCGACCCGGTATAGACCCCGCGCGCGTCGCTTTCCAGCGCGTCGATGATCTCCATCGCCCGAACCTTCGGCGCGCCGGTGATCGACCCGCAGGGAAAGGCCGCGCGCAGCACGTCGGTCGCGCCGACACCGTCGGGCAACCGCGCGGCGACGTCGGAGACGAGCTGGTGGATCGTCGGAAAGCTTTCGACCCGGAACAGGTCGGGTACCGCGACCGAACCCGGCGCGGCGACGCGCGACAGGTCGTTGCGGATCAGATCGACGATCATCAGATTTTCGGCGCGCTGCTTCGGATCCTCCGCTAGGTCGCGGCGCGCGCGCGCGTCGGCGTCCGCATCGGGGCGGCGCGCGGCCGTGCCCTTCATCGGACGCGCCATCACCTGCCCGCCGCGCAGCGCGAAGAAGAGTTCGGGCGACAGCGACGCGATCGCCTGCTCGCCGGTCCAGACGAAACCGCCATAGCCGGCGCGCGCAGAGCGGCGCAGCCGGGCGTATGCGGCAAGCGGGTTTCCGTGCACCGGCACGTCGGCGCGAAAGGTCAGATTGGCCTGATAGATGTCGCCGGCACGGATGAAGTCGAGCACGCGCCGGGCCGCGGCCAGATAGGCTTCGCGCGACAGCCGCGGCACGGGCGGACCGACCCAGCTGGCGCCGGGATCGGGAAGCAGCGCCGGCACCGCGTCGGCGTCGATCCGCTCGACCCGCTCGAAAAGCCCGAACCAGCCGAGCGGCCGGTCGCCGGCGGTTTCGCCCACCGCGCCGCGCCACGCCGGCGCCAGTCCGCGCCCGGCCTCATAAGCGAGATAACCCGCCGCGAACAAACCGCGCGCCCGCGCGTCGTCGAGCGCGTCGAGCAGCGCCGGAACCGCCTCCGCCCGGTGCACGACGAGCAGGTCGACCGGATCGCGGAACAATCGCGCCGCCGCTGCACCCGCGACGCGCGCATCGTCGAGCAGCACGAAGGGCGCGCAGCCCGCAGACGGCACCGGAATGTCCGGCACGGAAATCGCCGCCATTGCCGTCAACCTGCCGTCGCGACCCGTCGGCGCGATCAGCGGTCGCGTTTCATACGGATCATGCGGCCGCCGTTGACGGTGGCGAAATAGCTGCCCATCGACGCGGCCTTGATCTTCACCTTCTGTCCCGGCTTGGGATCGCGGCCCAGGCTGGCGGTATCGATCTGCGTCCACACGGCATCGTCGTCCATCACCAGCGTATATTTGCCCGATCGGTCGACGCTGACCGATCGGATCGTCGTTTCGATTTCCTTGATCTGATCCTCGTCGCCGCCGAAGATGCCACCCAGCGCCGGAAGGTGAAAACCGAACAAGCCGCGCCGCGTCTCCTTCATCGTCGCCTTGTCGGCGAAGGTGATATCGCGGTTCGCGTCGGCGGCGGCGAGCCCGCCGACCTCGCGGTCGAAACAGGCCAGTCGCTCGGTCGGATCGGCTATCGCCCGGCAGCCGAACAGCGCATCGATCTGCGCGGGGCGCGGCGGCGGCGCCTTGTCCTTGGCGACGGCCGGCGTGGCCGCGGCGAGGCCGAGAGCGGCGATCAGCGCGGCGAGATGCGACGACGGGTGCGGCATGACGATCCTCTGACGATGGCGATGCTCCTGCCTAGCCGCCGCGCCGCCGCGCCGCAAGATTGCGATGGCGCGTCTTTGCTGCTTAAAGCAATGTCAGTAACCGGCGAGAGAGAGGATGACGCGGCCCGATGAATACCCCCTTTGACTGGTCGCAAGCCTATCGTCACCCGACCGACTGGAACCAGAGCTTTCCACCGCTTTCGCTGCCCGCGATGCTCGCCGAAAGCGTCGCGCGCAGGGGCGATGCGCCGATGCTCGATTTCATGGGGCGCCGGTTCAGCTATGCCGAGGTGGCGCGCGGCGTCGCCCGCGTCGCGCGCGGCCTGCAGCAGCGCGGGATCGGCAAGGGCAGCCGCGTCGGCCTGTTCCTGCCCAATGTCCCGCACTATGTCGCCGCCTATTACGGCGCGCTCGCGGCGGGCGCGACGGTGGTCAATTTCTCCCCGCTCTACACCGTCGCCGAACTGGAAGCGCAGGTCGAGGATTCGGCGACCGACACGCTGTTCACCGTCAGCGCCGCGGCGCTGCTGCCGACCGCGCTCGCGGTGCTCGACGGATCGAGCCTCAAGCGGCTGGTCGTCGGATCGGTGGCGGGCGGGCTGCCCGCCGCCAAGTCGGTGCTCTATCGGCTGTTCCGGCGGCGGGAGACCGCGCCGCTGCCCGACGACCCGCGCGTGATCCGCTTTTCCGCCCTCGTCGACAACGACGGGCGCGCCGACCCGGCGACGATCGACCCCGAACAGGATATCGCGCTGATCCAATATACCGGCGGCACCACCGGCACGCCCAAGGGCGCGATGCTGACGCACCAGAATCTGACCGCCAACGCGCGGCAGGTGAACAGCATCGACCCCGACCGCGACGCCGACGACCGCATCCTGGGCGTGCTGCCCTTCTTCCATGTCTTCGCCAACACCGCGGTGCTCAACCGCACCGTGCTCAACGGCGGGATGATCGCGATGCTGCCGCGCTTCGACGCCAAGCAGACGTTGCAGGCGATCACGCGGACGAAAGCGACCGCGCTGCCCGGCGTGCCGACGATGTACCAGGCGCTGCTCGACCACCCCGACCTGGCGAGGACCGATTTTTCATCGTTGCGCATCTGCATCTCCGGCGGCGCGCCGATGCCGGCCGAACTCCGGGACAAGTTCGTCGCCGCGACCGGCGCGTCGCTGGTCGAAGGCTATGGCCTCACCGAAAGCTCCGGCGTCGTCTCGACCAACCCCTATGAAGGCCCGGTCAAGGCCGGCACCATCGGCCAGCCGATCCCCGCGACGCACATTCGCCTGCTCGACAAGGAGGACCCGACGCGCGACGCCCCTGCGGACGAGCCGGGCGAACTCGCGGTCAAGGGGCCGCAGATCATGCGCGGCTACTGGAACCGGCCCGACGCCGACAAGGACAGCTTCACCTCCGACGGCTGGCTGCGCACCGGCGACGTCGCGACGATCGACGCCGACGGCTATATCCGCATCGTCGACCGGTTGAAGGACATGATCGCGGTCGGCGGCTTCAAGGTCTATCCCAGCGAGATCGAGCACAAGCTCTATCAGCATCCCGCGGTCAAGGAGGCGATCGTGCTCGGGGTGCCCGACGCCTATCGCGGCGAAGTGCCCAAGGCGTTCGTGACGCTGGAGGACGGATATGCGGCATCGGGCGACGCGCTCGCCGCCTGGCTCAATCCCCAGCTCGGCAAGCATGAGCGGGTAAGCGCGGTCGAGGTGCGCGAGAGCCTGCCCAAGACGATGATCGGCAAACTCGACAGGAAGGCGCTGCGCGCCGAGGCCATGGGGTGAAACGCGGCCGAGGTGCCGTGGCGCGGGGAGGATCAGCACCTGTTTTGCACCTCCGTCATGCTGGGCTTGTTTCGGCATGACGAACGATGAGGGACGGCGGCGTTCACGGACTGCGCGACGGGCGCCCTGCAATGTTATGTTGTAACCTCCTTCATGTTATGCCATATCCCCGCTGCACGCTTGACCAACGGAGAATCGGGTGACGGACGTCGCCAGCCATGCCTCCCTGCTGATGCGCCTCGGCGCCATCGTTCGGGCTGCGCGCGATTCGCGGCCGTTGACCTCGCTTTCGGGCGACCAGTTGGCGATGGGCCTGTCGGGGCTCTGCCTCGTCCACTGCCTGGCAAGCACCATCGTCTTCGCTTCGATCGCCTCGGTCAGCGGGGTACTCGAGAATCATCTGTTCCACGAAATCGGGCTGATCGTCGCGATCGGCTTCGCGCTGGTCACGCTCGTCGCCGGGGTGCTCAGCCACGGCTATATGATGCCGTTCGCGGTGGGCAGCTTCGGGCTCGGCATGATGGCGGGCGCGCTGTCGCGGCCGCACGACGGCAGCGAGATACTGGCGACGATGGCGGGCGTCGCGATCGTCGCGCTCGGCCACGACCTCAACCGCCGCGCGACCCACTGACGCCGCCCGCGGCTTGCGACCTCTCCCCTAAAGGCCTACATTGCAAAGGCGCGGCGGACCGAGGCCGCGCGCCGAGGACAAGCGATGGGCAAGCATGATCACGCGCATATCGAGGCGAGCGGCGTTCCGCTCGCGCAGGCGGCCCGCGACGCGCTCGAAAAGGCGGGCGAGGCGTGGACCGACATGCGCGCGCAGATCTTCGATGCGGTCGCCGAAATCGGCAAGCCCGCGAGCGCCTATGAAATCGCCGACATCGTCTCGCAGAAGCGTGGGCGCCGGGTGGCACCGAACAGCGTCTATCGCATCCTCGACCTGTTCGTCGCCAACAACCTCGTCCGCCGCGTCGAAAGCGCCAACGCCTTCGTCGCGAACAGCCATCCCGGCTGCCTGCACGACTGCATCTTCCTGATCTGCGACCAGTGCGGCGCCGCGGTGCACGTCGACAACGACCGGCTGTCGGACGAAGTCCGCGCCGCCGCGGAGGCGACGGGCTTCGCCGCCGAACGCCCGGTAATCGAGGTGCGCGGCAAGTGCGCCGAGTGCCAGTGACGGGACGCTGATCGGGCGCAGACCGCTTGCGCCGTCACCCCCGGATTGATCGGCGATTATCCCTTTTCGACAAGTAACCGCTCCCCGGCGAAAGCCGGGGTCCACGCGGAGTAGTGCTGTGCCATCTGGACCCCGGCTTTCGTCGGGGAACAACTCCTTACTTGCCTGCAGCAAATATATGCCGACTTGATCCGGGGTGACGGGGAATACCGCAAAGCCGATATACGCCCCCGCCCGGAGAGCTTCCCGACGCTCCGTGTCCCCGGCTTCGCGCGGACACGCATATTGCAATTCCCGCCGATCGCGCCTTAGGGAAACCCCGAATCCGAAACACGGACAAGAAGGCTGCACCGAATGAACACCGTCATCATCCGCGAGGACGACCTGATCGAGACGATCGCCGACGCGCTGCAATATATCAGTTATTTCCACCCGATGGACTATATTCGCGCGCTCGGCGCGGCTTATCAGCGCGAGGTGTCGCCCGCCGCGAAGGACGCGATGGCGCAGATTCTGTCGAACAGCCGGATGTGCGCCGAGGGGCATCGGCCGATCTGCCAGGACACCGGCATCGTCACCGTGTTCATCAAATGGGGCATGGACTGCCGTCTCGAGTCCCCACGCAGCCTGCAGCAGGTGGTCGATGAGGGGGTGCGCCGCGCCTATCTGCATCCCGACAACAAGCTGCGCGCCTCGATCCTCGCCGACCCGGCGTTCAGCCGCGTCAACACCAAGGACAACACGCCGTCGGTCCTGAACGTCGAGATGGTGCCGGGCGACAAGGTCCACATCGACGTCGCGGCGAAGGGCGGCGGCAGCGAGAACAAGTCGAAGTTCAAGATGCTGAACCCCAGCGACTCGATCGTCGACTGGGTGCTCGACATGGTGCCGCAGATGGGCGCCGGCTGGTGCCCGCCCGGCATGCTGGGCATCGGGATCGGCGGCACCGCCGAAAAGGCGATGCTGCTCGCCAAACAGTCGCTGATGGACCCGATCGACATGACCGAACTGCTCGCGCGCGGGCCGTCGTCGCCGATCGAGGAGCTGCGCGTCGAGCTGTATGAAAAGGTCAATGCGCTGGGCATCGGCGCACAGGGGCTCGGCGGCCTCGCGACCGTGCTCGATGTCAAGATCAGGGACTGGCCGACCCACGCCGCGTCGAAGCCGATCGCGATGATCCCCAATTGCGCCGCGACGCGCCACGCGCATGTGACGCTCGACGGCAGCGGCCCGGCCTTCCTCGAACCGCCGGTGCTCGCCGATTATCCGCAGATCGACTGGGCGCCCGACAGCGCGGCGAAGCGCGTCGACCTCGACACGCTGACGCCCGAAGTCGTCGCAAGCTGGAAGCAGGGCGACCGCATCCTGCTCAATGGCAAGATGCTCACAGGCCGCGATGCCGCGCACAAGCGCATCGCCGACATGCTGGCGAAAGGCGAGGAGCTGCCCGTCGAGTTCAAGGGCCGCGTCATCTATTATGTCGGCCCGGTCGATCCGGTCGGCGAAGAGATCGTCGGCCCCGCCGGCCCGACGACCGCGACGCGCATGGACAAGTTCATGGACATGATGCTCGAACAGGGCCTGCTCGCCTGCGTCGGCAAGGCCGAGCGCGGTCCCGCCGCGACAAATGCGATCGCGAAGCACAAGAGCGCCTATCTGATGGCGGTCGGCGGCGCCGCCTATCTCGTTTCGCGCGCGATCAAGGGCAGCAAGGTCGTCGGCTTCGGCGACCTCGGCATGGAGGCGATCTACGAATTCGAGGTGAAGGACTTCCCCGTCACCGTCGCGGTCGACAGCGAGGGTCAGAACGTCCACGTCAACGCGCCGCTGGTGTGGCAGAAGCGGATCAAGGACGAGCGATTGCTGGAAAAGGCCTAGGGCAGCAGCCCCTCCAGCGCCCGTAGCGGCGCTCAGCCTTGCCAGTCGAGCCATTCGCCCGGTTTCAGGATCGCCACGCGCGGTCCGCCGGGCTTGCTGGCGCCGCGCAGCGAGTCGAGAAGGTCGGGCATCTCGGCATAGCCTTCGGCGCCGGCGATGCCGTAATGGATCGGAACGATCCGCTCCGCGCCCAGAATGGTGGCCGCGGCGATCGCCTGTTTCGGCGTCAGGACCGCAGGCTCTTCGGTCGTCGGCTGCCGAAAGGAAAAGGCCGCGCCGTTCACCGGCAGGAACGCGGCGTCGAACCGGCCGAACTGCCGTCCCACGCGCCACCAGCCGCCGTGCATCATCGTGTCGCCGCCGTGGAATATCCGGCGGCCGCCGCCCGAAACGACCCACGACACCTGCAGATCGCCATAGCCGTCGGAGGCCGGAACCGGCGTCGCGGTGAAATCGCCCAGTAACTGCGGTTCCCACAGGGGACAGGGCCGCTGGCGCACACGGTCGGGCAGGCCGCCGAAAGGCGGCGTGCCGGCGGCATAGGCCAGCGTGCCGCCATGAGCGAGGGCGGCGGCGATGGCGGCCGGGTCGGCATGGTCCGAATGGCGATGGGTGACAAGAACGACGCTGTCGCCGACCGCATCGTCGACGCCGATCAGTTCGTCGGGCAGCGTGGAACCCCAGACCGCGGGGTCGATCAGCGGATCGACGAACAGCGTCGCCTTCGGAAGCTGGAGGCGGATACCCGCCCACGCCAGACGCCGGATTCGCAGCGTCGGCACCGTCTCGGCGTACGCAGCCTTGCCGCTCACCAGCGCGACTGCCGCCGCCGCGATGCCGCCGCCGAGCACTTGCCTGCGGCTCGTGCCGTCGCCGCGGGAAAGAAGCCGCGTCACAGGAGGTTGAACCCGATCAGGCGGACGCCCGTTTCGGTTCGGGGTCGATGCCGACTGTCGGGATCGAAATGAAGATAGGTGCCGACGCCGAACCGCTCGTCGCCTTCGATGACTTCGCCGTCGAGGACGAAGACATCCTCGCCGCCTTCCCCATGACGGTCGACGCGCGGCCATTCGCTACCCGGGGCCATTTCGACGATCCAGACGCGCACGCCGGGACGCGACGGCAGGTCGCGGCGGGTGCAGCCCGGACCGATGGCGATGGCTTCGCAACTTTCGAAGGACACGGGCGTGAGCCCCGTCGGCTGGAACATGGCATTTCTCCTGCAATCGCGAAGCTGCTATGGCAGGGGCGATCGACGAGCCAGATCGCCGATCGCCATGCTCCCTTGCGTGAAAATCACATATCCTTCCTTCCGCGCCGGACCCGATCCTTGCTCAACATCCCCTCTTCCGAAGCGCTCATCGCCGCGATCGAGGCCGCCCGAACGGGGTCGATGGCCGCCGCCGCCGAACGGCTCGGGCTGACCCACGGTGCCGTCAGCCGCCGGATCCAGTCGCTCGAACAATGGCTCGGCGCGCCGGTTTTCGAGCGAGGGGGCCGGGGTGTCGTACCCACTGCGCAGGGAACGATATTCCTGCGCCGCGCCGAACGGTCGCTGGCCGCGATCGAGGCGCTGCGATCCGAACTGATCAGCCGCCGCGATCGGGGCGCGCTGCGCATCTCCGCGCTGCCGTCGATGGTGCGGCTGTGGCTGATGCCGCGCCTGCGGCATCTGGAGGCCGTCGTGCCCGGACGGCATGTCGAGTTGCTTCCCGAATATCGCCTGGCGCAGGTCGAGGCCCGCGACATGGATATCGCCGTGCGGTACGGGCTGGGGTCCTGGCCCGGCGTCGATGTCCATCCGCTCTTTCCCGACCTTGTGGTTCCGGCCGCCGCGCCCGATCTGGCGGCCGAACTGGCGGGCATCGCTGCCCGCGACATGATGCAGCAACCGCTGCTGATCGACGGCGACAGCGCCGACTGGCGGAGATGGGGCCGACTGGTCGGCGCGCCGCAGGCCGCCTTGGGGTCCAGGCGGCAGTTTCTGGACCATGACGTGGCGGTCGAGGCGGCGCGCCAGGGGTTCGGCGTCATCCTGCTGCGGGTCCCGATGGCGGCGGACGCCCTCCATGACGGGAGCCTGCGCGCCCTGCCGGTCCCGATGATGCAGAGCGCGCGCGGGCATTATCTGGCGGTCCGCGCCGGGGAGAGCCGCCCCGACATCCTGACGCTGGTCGATGCGATCGGGGCGCTGGGCGCGGAGGCGCTATCGCGGTTCGAGACGCTGCTTCCCGACGTCGTCGCCAACAGGATCGCCGAAAGCGAATGACGCGGCCGAAGCGCGGGAGCGCGCGGCCTTGCCATGCAAGCCGATTTGCCCAACACTCCGCCCTGCAACGAAAAGCAGGGGACGTATCATGGATTTTCACGCCACCGAAGGATGGAATCGTCG
Organism: Sphingopyxis sp. 550B; assembly: GCF_057401805.1. Lineage (NCBI taxonomy): Bacteria > Pseudomonadati > Pseudomonadota > Alphaproteobacteria > Sphingomonadales > Sphingopyxidaceae > Sphingopyxis > Sphingopyxis sp. 550B. Next base: position 4,149,528 of record NZ_CM171610.1, read on the forward strand.
CGAGCTGATTCGCGGCACCGCGATGCTCGGCGCGGGGGCGATGCTGATGCGGCCGCTGCCGACGCTCGCCGCCGACGGCCCGATGGCGGCGATCCGCAAGGCGGCCGAGGCGGGCAAGGAAGCGTCGGTCCAGCGGCTGCGCGAGTGGATCGCCCTGCCCTCGATCGCCGCTGAGAACCGCAACATGCCGGAAGGCGCGGCCTATATGGCCGAGTTGGCGAAGGACGCGGGCTTCACCAATGTCGAGATCGTCCCGACCGACGGCCAGCCCGGCGTGTTCGGCACCATCGACGTCGGCGCGCCGCGTACGCTCGGCATCTATTTCATGTACGACGTCAAGCAGTTCGACCCCGCCGAATGGACCTCGCCGCCGCTTGAGGGCAAGCTCGTCGACAAGCCGGGTTTCGGCCTGTCGATGGTCGGGCGCGGCGCCACGAACCAGAAGGGGCCGGAGGCGACCTTCCTCGCCGCGCTCCACGCGATCCGCGCCGCCAGGGCGAAGCTGCCGGTGAATATCGTCCTCGTCTGCGAGGGCGAGGAGGAGATCGGCTCGCCGCATTTCCGCCAGATCGCGACCCGGCCCAACATCCTCGCCGCGCTGCGCAAATGCGACGGCATCTTCATCCCGGCGAGCTGGCAGGACCGGAACGGCAATGTCGCTGTCAATCTGGGATCGAAGGGGGTGATCGAACTCGAACTGGTCGCGAGCGGCGAGACATGGGGGCGCGGGCCGAAGGGCGACGTCCATTCGAGCCTGAAGGCGATGGTCGATTCGCCGGCATGGCGGCTGGTCGCGGCGCTCAACACCCTCGTCACGCCCGACGGCAACACCCCGGCGATCGAAGGGTGGTTCGAGAATGTCCGCCCGCTCACCGACCGCGAGAAATCGCTGATCCGCGAAGCGGCGAAGCATCTCGACGAAGCGCAGCAGAAGCAGATGCTCAGCGTGCAGCACTGGATCGACGACCTGCCCTATGAGGATGCGCTGATCCGCCTTGCGCAGGAGCCGACGGTCAATATCGAGGGGCTGGTCGCGGGGTATACCGGGCCGGGCGGCAAGACGATCCTGCCGGGACGCGCGGTCGCCAAGCTGGACCTGCGCCTCGTCCCCGACCAGACGCGCGCCGAGGCCGAGAAGAAGCTGCGCGCGCACCTCGACAAGCATGGCTTCGGCGATGTCGAGATGAACGTTTCGGGCGGCTATGACCCGACCGAGACCGACGAGAACAGCCGGCTGATCCGCGCCGAACTCGCGACCTACAAGCGACTGGGAGTACAGGCGAACATCAATGCGCGGCTGGCGGGAAGCTGGCCGGGCGCAACCTTCACTGCGCCGCCGGTCTCGATCCCCGCCGGGCATTTCGGCATCGGCCACGGATCGGGTGCGCATGCGCCGGACGAATATTATCTGATCGATTCGACCAACCCCAAGGTCGCCGGGATCGTCGATGCCGCGATCGGCTATGCCGAGTTCCTCTACACGCTCGCCGCGATCAGATAGGCCCGCCGCCATGTCCGACCTCAACGGTGTCGCGCACGTCATCCTGACCGCGGGCGACTTCGCGCGCTCGACGGCGTTCTGGCGCGACCTGATCCGCTATCTGGAACTCAAGCTGGTGCTCGACAGCGACGCGATGCTCTATGGCGTCGGCGGGCGCACCGCGATCGGGATCCGCGCCGGCAGCGCCGAACATGCCGGCCGGCGCTTCGACCAGGGCGCGCCCGGGCTGCACCATGCCTGCTTCCGGATGCGCGACCGCGATGCGATCGACCGCCTCCACGGCTTCCTGAAGGATCGCGGCGACATCGTCATCGTCCACGAACCGCGGGATGAGCCCTGGGCCCCGGGCTATTATTCGATCCTGTTCGAGGACCCCGACGGCATCCGCATCGAGTTCAACCATGTCCCCGGCGCCGGCCTGCTCGAAGACGGAAGCCGGATCGGCGGGACTTCGGTGTTCGACTGACCCCTCGCCTCAAAAACCATAGACGAGGGTGAAGCGGGTCAGCGTGTCGACTTCGCGAACGCCGGCCGGCGGGTGGGTGTCGATATCCGCCGAATAGGCGATGCGCGCCGACAGCGCGCCGGTCAGCTTGGCGTTGAGCGCGGTGAGCGAGCTGGTCGTCACCGTATTGCTGCCGACGACCGTCGAAGCGGTCTGCGTCAGGCGCAGCGTCGGCGACATCTGCCAGCCGAAATCGAGCCCCGCGAGCCCCGTGAGTTCGCTGTCGCGAAGGCCGCTGACGAAATCGACCTCGCGCCACGCCGGGCCGCCCTTCACGCTCAGCGACAGCGTCTTGCGGTCGACCAGCTTGTAACCGAGCCCGGCCGACAGGTTCCAGCGCGTGTCATAGCCGAGGATGCGATCCTGTTCCCAGCGGCCGAGCCCGTAGGCGAAGGCCCGGTTGCTGACGCGGTACTGCGGCTCCACCTCGACGAGGAAGCGTTCGACCGAGGTTCGGCCGTTGGTGCGCTGATAATCGGCCTGGGCGCGGAATTTGTGGTTCCAGTCGATCCCCTTGCGCGCCAGCGCCACCCCGGCGCTGAGCCCCTTCGAGCGCGTGTTGCCGGTGGCGATGGTGGCGCCGATCTGTCCCTCGCCCTTCCAGTTTTCCCAGAATTTCGCGGCCGCGAGCTTGGCGCGCGCCGCATCGGCCGCCGCTTTCTTTTCCGCGGCGCGGCGGGCGCGATAGTCGGTCAGCAGCGCGTCGATCTCGCCCTCCTTCTGGGGGCTGGTCGCCTTGGCGAGCTTGCCGACCGCCTCGACGTCGCCATCCTTCTTGCTCGCCATCGCGGCGGCCAGCATCTCTCGCACCGGGTCGGGGTCGGCCTGCAATCCCCCGCTCCGCCGCGCCTCATAGGCCGCGAGGATCGCGTCGATGTCGCCGATCGAACGCGGGTTGGTCGCCTTGGCTAGCGACACCACCGTCTCCACCTCGCTTTTCTTGCCGCCTTCCAGCGCCGCCTCGATCATCGCGCGGATCGGATCGGGCAGCGGCTTGGGTATGATTTCGGGAACCAGGGCCGGCAAGCCGGCAGGGATGAACAAGGGCGACGCCGCCGATCCGGACGTCTGGGCGCAGACAGGCGCGGCGCCCGATGCGATCAGCACCGTAAAGGCCGACAAGCGCGCAATTTTCATCATTGAACAGAACCTTCGTCACGGGGAGGTGAGAATTTTCGGCCGGATCGAGGGGCTTCGTCCCGATCCAAGGCGGTCATAAACGCAAAGCCGCTGGCATTTCCACCCCGCCTGCCCCATCTGCATTCCCATGCTGATCGCGATCATCGCCATTTTCTGCGCCGGCGTCGGCAATTTCGCCATGCATCGCGCCTTCATGGAAAGCGACGATCCGCTGGTGCGGCAGATGGTGCGGCCGCTCGCCGAGAAGGTGGGGCCGCACGTCACCTATGTCTTCGAATTCCTGCTGCTCGTCGGCGCGCTGGCGATCACGACGCGCAACTGGTTCACCGGGCTGCTGCTCTATGGCCTCTATACCATCTTCAACGCGATGGCCTTCAGCTGGGTAATGCACCGGCCGGGGGAATGATGCCACACGCGCAAAAGGCGAAGGCGACCGGTTGAAACGCGGCGCATGGCTCTCCCTGCCTCGTCGCCCCGGGCTTGATCCGGGGTCCCGCTCGAGCATCGTGCGTTAAAAATCCGAATCGTTTGCCCTGAGCTTGTCGAAGGGTTGTCCTTTCTTTTTACGCCGGAAAAAAAGGACGGTGCTTCGACAGGCTCAGCACGAACGGCAGAAAGGATGATGCAGATTGAAGGCGCGATGCCCTATCGCCTGTCCCGTTCAGGTTGAAGCGGCACATAAGCTCATCCCCTTCGTATCATTGTGTGAGACGCTCATCTTTTCGCGTCTCCGCGCGGGCGTCGCGTCACGCCACGCCGTGATACCACCAGACGCCGTCGCGATCCTCCTTGCGCACCCGGCCCTCGACCTCGAGCCGCTTGAGATGCGCGAGCGCCTCGCCGGTCGCGAGGCCCAGATTATGCTCGCCGATCGGCCGGCTGAACAGCAGCGGGAAGGTCTCGACCGCGCGCATCGGCCGTTCGGACACCGCTTCCGCGACCTTGTAGAGCCGCATGCGATGTTCGTCGCGCAGCGCCGTCAGGCGGACGTGCAGGCCCTTGAACGGCTCGCCGTGCGCCGGGCACGTGATCACGTCGGGCGGCACCACGCGCAGCAGCTTGTCGATCGACGCGAGCCATTCGCCGAGCGGATCGGCGTCGGGCTCAGTGATGTTGACCGACACGTTCGAGCTGATCCGCGGCAGCACCTGGTCGCCCGACACCAATATGCCCTCGCGCTCGTTCCACAGGCAGGCATGTTCGGGGCTGTGGCCCGATCCGGTCACGACGCGCCACTGGTGCGCGCCCATGGCGATGCGGTCGCCGTCCTCGATCCGCATATAGCCGCGCGGCAGCGGAAAGATCATGCGCTGGAACATGTTCCAGCCGCGCGTGCGCTGCGCCTCGATCGCCGCGTCGTCCCAGCCCGCGGCGCGCGACTGGACGAGAAGTTCTTCGGGCGCGGTATCGCTCGAATCGGCGACGATCGCGCGCGCGGTCAGCATCTCGCCGCGCGTCATCCACAGCTTCACCCCGCGCTTCTTCGCGATCCAGCCCGCGAGCCCGATATGGTCGGGATGGAGGTGGGTGCCGAAGACGCGCGTGATGCGCACGTCCGCGAGCGCGCCGGCATAGAGCGCCTTCCACGCGTCCGAGCACATCGTCAGGCAGATGCCGGTATCGACCACCGCGACGCCCTCACCATCCTCGTCAGCGTCGTCGAGCAGCCAGCTGTTGATGTGGCCGAGCGACCCCGGCATCGGGATGCGCGCCCAGCTGATGCCGTTCGCGATGCGGATCGTCTCGCCCGCGGCCGGCGCGGCGTCGCCCCACGGATAGGCGAGCCCCGCATGGCTGGTGACGGTGAAATTATCGTCCTGGGTCAGCGACGCATCGGGCGAGCCGCTGGTCGCCGGAATATCGTCTTCCTCGCCGTTCGCCATGTTGTTATTCCCCGTCATTGCGACCCCGGACCTGATCCGGGGGAAGCAATCCAGAGCGGTTTGCGCAGCTCCGGATTGCCGCGTCCCCCTCGGCTCCCCGCAATGACGAGGATGGAAACTTCATCGCCGACGTCAGGCTTCGCCGCCGGCTTCGTCGATTTCCTCTGCGGCGCGCGCTTCGGCGGCGGCAGTGCGTTCGGCGCGCAGTTCCTCGAGCAGCGCCTCGCGGTCGCCTTCGAGACGGTTGTCCTCGGGCGCCTTGATCCCCGCCTTCTTCGCCGCCTTCGCGACGAGCGCGTCGAGTTCGCGCTGCGAGCAGAGGCCGAGCGTCACCGGGTCCTTGGGAACGATGTTGGCGCTGTTCCAGTGGCTGCGCTCGCGGATCGCGTTGATCGTGTTGCGCGTCGTGCCGATCAGCTTGCCGATCGCGCCGTCCGACACCTCGGGGTGGTTCTTGAGAATCCAGGCAATGCCGTCGGGCTTGTCCTGGCGCTTGCTGACCGGGGTGTAGCGCGGGCCGCGCGTGCGGCGGATCGTGTCCTGCGACTGCACCGTCATCTTCAACCGGTAGCCAGGGTCATTCTGGCCCTTCTCGATCTCTTCCATCGACAGTTCGTTGGCGCGGACGGGGTCGCGGCCGGTATATTTGGTCGCCGCGGTCTCGTCGGCGATCGCCTGCACTTCCAGCACGTGGATGCCGCAATATTCGGCGATCTGGGCAAAGGTCAGGCCGGTGTTGTCGACCAGCCAGGCGGCGGTCGCGTGCGGCATCAGCGGGGTCGGATCGGCATGGGCCATGGCGCTTCTTCTCCAAGCGGAAATAATAAGGGCCGCCCCTCGCGGGGCGGCCGGACATTGGCGGTCGCTCTATACCGGATTGGGCATGGCGGCAAGGCCCCGCAAGCGAAGGGGCGCGGTTTTCCACCGCGCCCCCTGCCGTTTCACTCCCCCCGGAGTGCCGAAAAACTCAGCGCGACGCCATCCGCACCGGGCTGGCCTTCGCCGCCCACTGGATGCTTTCGCTGCCGCCCATCTGGCGGATGAAGCATTGCTGCCCCTGCGCCTTCAACTGGCGGCAGAGCTCGGTCGCGTCGCCGCGGCTCGCAAGGCCGTTGACCGTCAGGCGATGGAAGGTGCGTCCCTTGACCACCGCGCTGTGGCTCGATGCGGGGAACTGGCCCAGCATCGCGTTGCGGCGTTTGAGCACGCCCCATTTTTCCTGCGCGATCGCCAGGCTGTCATAGGCGCCGAGTTGCACCGCCCATCCCGACGGCTTCTTCGAGTCGAAGCCCATCGCGCGCGGAACGATCCGGGTCGCGATGTCGAGCGCCTCGCGCTGCATCGGACGCAGCCGTTCGCCGTCGGTGCGCGGCGCGTGGCGATAGGGCGCCGCATCGGCGAGGATCACCGGCGCTTCGGCCTTCGGCGGCGCCGGCAGGTCGCTGACCGGCACGACGCCGTGGGCATCGCGCGCGGGCATCGGCAGTTCGACGGCGCGGATCGCTTCGCCGGCGTCGGCAACGACGGGCGGCGGCGGCGCAAAGCGCTCGACCGGCGCCGGGTCGGCGGCGGCCATCGGCGCCGGCACATCGGCAGCGGCCATCCGGGTGTCGGTGCTGGCCTGCAGCGCGAGGCGGGCCGGCATACCGCCGTCGGCGCGCATGCTGGTGCCGATCAGGGTCGCGATGCGGACCCCGGGGTTCGGCTGTTCGGCCAGTTTCGTCCATTCGGCCATGCGGCCCTCGACCTTGTCGAGCGACAGGTCCTGCGCGGCGAGGATGCGCGCCTGCGCCCAGCGTCCCGAAAGCGCGAGGGCGAGCGCGAGATTCTGGCGCGTGCGCGCATCGGCGCCGGGCGCCCGTGCGGCTTCGCCGAGCGTATAGAGCGACGCCTCGCTGTTGCCGACGAGTGCGAGCGCCAGCCCCGCGTCGGATGCCGGCACCGTGTCGTCGTGCGCGCGCAGCAATTCCACTGCCTCCGCATTCTTGCCCTGCGCGATATAGGCGAGCGTCAGGGCGATCACCGTGTTGCTGTCGGTCGCGCCCAGTTCCATCGCCTCGGTCAGCGCGGTGCTCGCCGAAACGAAGCGCCCGTCGTTCAGATAGGCCTGGCCGAGCAACGTGCGATAACCGGCGTCGCGCGGGCTTCCCGCGACCGCCGCCTCGGCGAGCGCAACGGCCTTGGCGGCCTTGCCCTTTTCGAGCGCGCTGCGCGCCTTGTCGGCCTGTTTCGCGGCGGCGTCGGCGTCGGCGGTGCGCGCCGGTTCGGTCGCCGCCGAGCCCGCGCTCGCGCAGCCCGCCGTGCCCGCCCCCAGGACGAATCCCGAAATCGCGAGCTTGATCAGCATCTTGCGGTTCATCTTTACAGTCCCCCCAAAACTCGGGTCTTAGCGCTGCCGCGCCCGGCGCGCCGGACGCGCCGCCGGCAGGCGGCTCGCCATTGCGTCGATCTCGGGCAGCGACGAGAGATAATCGTCGAGCAAATCGGTCAAAATGCCCTGCGCCGAGCGGTTCGTCACCGCGCTCGCAAGGCGCAGGCGCAGATGGCGTTCGGCATTGAGGCGCAGCGTGAAGGCCGCCTTGTCGCGGGCACGCGGCGCGCGCGCCGGACCTTCGGGCGCCTTCGCTTCGGGGCGCCGTTCGACCTTGCGGGCCACGGCGGCCACGCGGTCGAGCAGCGATTCCTGCTGGCGCACGACCTCTGGAATCGCGGGCGGATTCGCGGGTGCCTCGGCTTCGGGTGCCGGGAGCGGCGCGTCGGGAACCGCGCTGTCCTCGACCGCCTGTTCGGCCTCGCTGTTGTGCTGCAGCACCGATCCGGCGAGCAGCGGCTTCAGGTCGACCATATGCGCCGGTTCGGACGACTGCTGCGGATCGACGTCATAGCCCATGTCGTTCCAGCCGAGATCGTCATAGCCCGGCTGGACGAGCGGCGCTGGGCCGCTGCCGAGCGGCTGGCGGCGCATCGCGGGGCGCGCCGCGCCCTTGCGGGCGAGCAGGCCGGCGCTCAGCGAGGCAAGTGGTTTGGGTTCGCCCATGAGTTCCGCTCCCCCGCTCACTGGCCCGCGATGCGGCGGCCGAAGCCCCCGCCCAGCGGACGCACCGCGCCGTAACCTGCCTGCGCGGGCATCGGCGCCGAAAAGACGGTGCGGCGGAAATTCTTCTCCAGCCGGTCGTTGATATAGGTCCACAGCTGGCGGACCTCCTCGGCCGAGCGGCCGTTCGGATCGACCTCCATCACCGTGCGGCCGTCGATCATCGAGGCGGCATAGTCGGTGCGGTGGTGCAGCGTCACCGGCGCGACGGTGCCGTGCTGCGACAGCGCGACCGCGGCCTCGCTGGTGATCTTCGCCTTGGGCGTCGCGGCGTTGACGACGAACACCAGCGGCTTGCCCGCGCGCTCGCACAGGTCGACGGTGGCGCCGACGGCGCGCAGGTCGTGCGGGCTGGGACGCGTCGGGACGACGATCAGCTCGGCGACCGAAATCACGCTCTGGATCGCCATGGTGATCGCCGGCGGCGTGTCGATGACCGCGAGCTTGAAGCCCTGCTGGCGCAGGATCTCCAGATCGGAGGCGAGCCGCGCGACCGTGGTCTGGGCGAAGGCCGGAAGGTCGGTTTCGCGCTCGTTCCACCAGTCGGCGAGCGAGCCCTGCGGATCGATGTCGATGAGAACGACGGGACCGGCGCCGGCAAGCTGCGCCTGCACCGCGAGATGCCCGGACAGGGTGGTCTTGCCCGATCCGCCTTTTTGTGAAGCCAATGCCAGAACGCGCACGACTGTCCCCCTGGATATCCTCGAATTGGCGACGGGATGCCACGCGGGAGCCTAAAATTGGGTTAACGATGCCGAAAAGATGGTGAACGATCGGTTCGCGCTCATGGTCAACAAGAGCTTAAGAGACGTTTGTGCCATTTCGGATCAAAAGCCGCGACCCCGCGTTTTTCGCTAACGGGGTGTTAGCCATTTGGGATTAGGACGGCGGGCGGAACTGCTCGCTCGTCAAGTGACGCCGTTCATTGGAGATTGCCGATGCGTTCATACCGCACCCTCTTGCTGGCCGCGCCGCTGATCCCGGCCGTGCTGCTCGCCGCGCCCGCGCTGGCCGCGACCAAGGCCGCGCCGCCGGCAGCGGCGGCAGCGCCCGACGTCAAGGCCGGCGTCGATGCCTGGGAAGCGGGCGACTATGCGAAGGCGGTGGCCGTGTGGCGCCCGCTCGCGATCACCGGCGATCCGGACGCGCAATTCAACCTCGGCCAGGCCTACAAGCTCGGCCGCGGCGTGCCCGCCGACCTCGGCCAGGCCGAAGGCTGGTATCGTCGTGCCGCGAAACAGGGGCATTTGCAGGCCGAAGACAATCTGGGCCTCGTGCTCTTCACCGCTAATCGCCGCGACGAGGCGATGCCCTTCATCACCCGGTCGGCCGAGCGCGGCGAACCCCGCGCGCAATATGTCCTGGGCACCGCGATGTTCAACGGCGACCTCGCGGCGAAGGACTGGCCGCGCGCCTATGCGCTGACCAAGCGCGCGAGCGATGCCGGACTGGGCATCGCCTCGGCTCGCCTCGCGCAGCTCGACCGGCTGATTCCGCTCGACCAGCGGCAGCGGGGCCTCGCGCTGCTGCCCGAAATGGAGAAGAACGAGCAGCGCGCACGGCTCGCCGCGGTGAACGCCGCCGCGCCCGAAGCGCCGAAATCCGCGCCGTCGCCGGTGCAGACCGCGAGCCTGCCCGCCTCGGTCCCCGGCACGCTCTACACGCCGCCGCCCGTTCTTGCGCCGGCACCGGCGCCCGCCCCAACCCCCAAGCCTGCGGCGCCGCTGTCGCCGGCCGCGCAGCACGCCGCCGCCGCGGCGGCCGAGGCTGCGGCCAACGCCGATGTGGCAACCGCGGCCGCGAAGGAAGCTCCAGCCGACACCGTCCAGACGGCGCCCGGCGCGATCCGCGTCGTCGCGCCGCCGCCGTCGCAGCCCGCGGCACCGGGCACCAGCTATGCCGCGCCGCCCGAAAAGGGGCCGCTGCCGCCCGCCGAAACGTCCGCGCCTCCGCAGACTCCTGCGCCCGCGCCCGCGCCTGCTCCCGTGCAGCAGAAGGTGGTCGTCGCCACGCCGAAAGCGGCACAACCCGCCCCCGCTCCCGCCGCCGGAAAGAGCCCGTGGCGCGTGCAACTCGGTGCCTTCGGCGTCGAGGCGAATGCGCGGAACCTGTGGCGGTCGGTCGAGAAAGCCTATCCCGCGGCGGCCGCGCGCCAGCCCTATCTGGTCAAGAGCGGCAAGCTCACCCGCCTTCAGGTCGGCGATTTCGCGAGCAAGGCCGACGCCGAATCCTTCTGCTCGGCGGTGAAGAAGGACGGCCGCCCCTGTCTGGTGGTCGATCGTTAGAGGGCGCCACCCTGGTCACCTGAATCCGAAGTTCGCTTCCTTGATTTCGTCATCCCGGGCTGGAGCCGGGATCCCGCTTTTCCTCGGTCCGTGTGCGAAAGGAAGCGAGACCCCGGGTCAAGCCCGGGGTGACGATGATGACAAGAACCTTGATTCCACCATATTAGCCTTTGCGGAACAGCGCCTCCGCGTTCGCCTTGAAGCTGCCCGCGGCGGCGGCGTGCTTTCTGGTGCGCTCGATTTCGGCTTCGAGCACGGCGATGCGGTCGGCGAGTTCGTCGACCGACAGCGGGTCGAGCGGCTGGCGAATCAGTGCGGCGAGCAGGTCGTCGCGGCGGCGGGGAAGATCGTCGTCGTCCATGGCGTTTCCTTTCGCGCCGGTCGCGGCCGATGGCGCGCGACTGTTGACCCGTGCCGTCCCTCTGTCAATAAGGCGGGCCACAAGGATGACGCCTCGCCCTTTCCGCCGTCGCCCCGGACACGATCCGCATCCGCCTGCCCGAACCACGGGCGCTGGCGGACCGGGACCGGCGGCGCGGAGAGCGGGTGGAGCTAGTGGGGGATTTCAGAGCGTGACCAGCTTGCCAGCGAGCATGACCGCCATCGCGATCCGCGAACCGGGCGGACCCGAGGTTCTGGTGCCGGAGACGCGGCCGGTGCCGCAGCCGGGACCCGACGAAGTGCTGATCCGCGTCGCCGCGGCGGGGGTGAACCGCCCCGACGTGCTGCAGCGCATGGGCTTTTATCCGCCGCCGCCGGGCGCCTCGGACCTGCCGGGGCTGGAGGTTGCGGGGACGGTCGCCGCGATCGGACCGGGCGGCGACCCGGAGATGCTGGGACAGGCGGTATGCGCGCTCGTCGCGGGCGGCGGCTATGCCGAATATTGCGTCGCGCCGGCGGGAAGCTGCCTGCCGGTGCCCGCGGGATTCTCGATGGAAGAGGCGGCGGCGCTGCCCGAAACCGTCTTCACCGTCTGGCACAATCTGTTCGAACGGGGCTGGGTCAAGGACGGCGAGACGGTGCTCGTCCACGGCGGCACCAGCGGCATCGGCACCACCGCGATCGGGCTGTGCAAGCTGTTCGACATCCGGATCGCGGTAACGTGCGGCAGCGCGGACAAATGCGCCGCGGCGCGCGCGCTCGGCGCCGACCTCGCGATCGACTATTCGACCGAGGATTATGTCGAGGCGGTCAAGGCGTTCACCGACGGCAAGGGCGTCGACGTCGTGCTCGACATGGTCGGGGGCGACTATGTGCCGCGCAACCTCGCCTGCCTCGCCGACGACGGGCGCCACGTCAGCATCGCCTTCCAGCGCGGCGCGACGGCACAGGTCGACATATCGAGCCTGATGCGGCGGCGGCAGACGATGACCGGGTCGACGCTGCGCGCGCGCAGCGTCTCGTTCAAGGCGGCGCTGGCCGACGAGATCCACCGGACGCTGTGGCCGCAGCTTGCCGAGGGCGGCTGGAAGCCGGCGATGGACCGGCGCTTCCCGCTGGCCGAAGCCGCCGCCGCGCACGCCCGCATGCAGGCGGGCGAGCATGTCGGAAAGATCGTGCTGACGGTTTAGCCGCCACCATTTCCCAAGGCTTTGTTAACCATGAAGCAAGGCTGTGGCTCTAATTTGACCGTGGCTTCCGCTTTTCCCTTGCGGTGAAGCGGCGGCATCGCCACCTTGTGGTCCCAGGGGTCCGCCTCTCCCCGGCGGGTCTCGCAAGGAGAACGACCCATGCCGTCCTTTTCGGAATCGCTCGAAAAGACCCTGCACAACGCGTTGAAGGCCGCGTCGGAGCGGCACCATGAATATGCAACGCTGGAGCATCTGCTCTATGCGCTGATCGACGACGAGCACGCCGCCGAGGTGATGCGCGCCTGCGGCGTCGCATTGGGCGACCTGCAATCGGCGGTGGTCCACTATCTCGACACCGAGCTCGACAGCCTGAAGGTCGAGGGACATAGCGACCCCAGCCCCACCAGCGGCTTCCAGCGCGTCGTCCAGCGCGCGATCCTGCACGTCCAGTCGTCGGGCAAGGACGAGGTGACGGGCGCCAACGTCCTCGTCGCGCTGTTTTCGGAGCGCGAATCCTATGCCGTCTATTTCCTCCAGCAGCAGGACCTGACGCGGCTCGACGCCGTTTCCTATCTCAGCCACGGCGTCGGCAAGGGCGGCAAGCCCGCCGCGCAGGCCGAGCCCGAGGAGAAGGAAGAAGCGAAGGACAAGGGCGAGGCGAAGAACAAGAAGGAAACCGCGCTCGACCAGTTCACCGTCAACCTGAACGAAAAGGCGAAGGGCGGCAAGGTCGACCCGCTGATCGGCCGCGGGGCCGAGGTCGACCGCACGATCCAGATCCTGTGCCGCCGCAGCAAGAACAACCCGCTCTATGTCGGCGATCCCGGCGTCGGCAAGACCGCGATCGCCGAAGGGCTCGCGCGCAAGATCGTCGAGGGCGACGTGCCCGACGTGCTCAAGGAAGCGGTGATCTATTCGCTCGACATGGGCGCGCTGCTCGCCGGCACGCGCTATCGCGGCGACTTCGAGGAGCGGCTGAAGCAGGTCGTCTCCGAACTCGAGGGCCTGCCGCACGCGATCCTGTTCATCGACGAGATTCACACGGTGATCGGCGCCGGCGCGACGAGCGGCGGCGCGATGGACGCATCGAACCTGCTCAAGCCCGCGCTGTCGGGCGGCGTCATCCGCTGCATCGGCTCGACGACCTACAAGGAGTTCCGCAACCACTTCGAGAAGGACCGCGCACTGCTGCGCCGGTTCCAGAAGATCGACGTGATCGAGCCGAGCCTCGAGGATACCAAGAAGATCCTCGCCGGGCTGCGCGAGGCGTTCGAGAGCCACCACAATGTCAAATATACCGCCGACGCGATCAACGCGGCGGTCGAACTGTCGGCGCGCTACATCAACGACCGCAAGCTGCCCGACAAGGCGATCGACGTGATCGACGAGGTCGGCGCGATGCAGATGCTGGTGCCGCCGTCGAAGCGCCGCAAGACGATCACCCCCAAGGAGATCGAGGCGGTGATCGCGACGATGGCGCGCATTCCGCCCAAATCGGTGTCGAGCGACGACAAGAAGGTGCTCGAAAGCCTCGAGACCGACCTCAAGCGCGTGGTGTTCGGGCAGAACACCGCGATCGAGGTGCTGGCGTCGGCAATCAAGCTGTCGCGCGCCGGGCTGCGCGATCCCGAAAAGCCGATCGGCAACTATCTGTTCAGCGGCCCGACCGGCGTCGGCAAGACCGAGGTCGCGAAGCAGCTCGCGGCGCTGCTCGGCATTCCGCTCCAGCGCTTCGACATGTCGGAATATATGGAGCGCCATTCGGTGAGCCGCCTGATCGGCGCGCCGCCGGGCTATGTCGGATACGACCAGGGCGGCCTGCTGACCGATGCGATCGACCAGAATCCGCACTGCGTGCTGCTGCTCGACGAGATCGAGAAGGCGCATCCCGACCTGTTCAACATCCTGCTGCAGGTGATGGACAACGGCCGCCTGACCGACCACCACGGCAAGACGGTCGATTTCCGCAACGTCATCCTGATCATGACGACCAATGCGGGCGCCAGCGACATGACGCGCGAATCGATCGGCTTCGGCAACGCGACGCGCGAGGATGTGCAGGAAGAGGCGGTGAAGCGCATGTTCACCCCCGAATTCCGCAACCGCCTCGATGCGATCGTGCCCTTCGGCTATCTGCCGCCAGAGGTGGTGGCGCGCGTCGTCGACAAGTTTATCCTGCAACTCGAACTGCAGCTGGCCGACCGCAACGTCCACATCCAGCTCGACGAGGCGGCGCGCAAGTGGCTGACCGACAAGGGATATGACAAGCTCTATGGCGCGCGCCCGATGGGCCGCCTGATCCAGGAGAAGATCAAGCAGCCGCTCGCCGAGGAACTGCTGTTCGGCAAGCTGGTCCACGGCGGCGAGGTCAAGGTGAGGATGAAGCAGGGTGAGGACGCCAAGGTCGGCAACCCGCTCGCCTTCGAAATCACCCCCGCCCCGCCCAAGGCCGGCAAGGGCAAGGCGAAGGCCAGGCCGGAGAAGGCGGCGGAGTGATGGACAAGGAGTCGAAGCGCCAGATGCGCGTTGCCGAGGCCATTATGACCGAGGATCGCGAAATCTTGCGCGCCTTGGCATCCAACGAATTGGATGAGCAGCTGGCGGTTGCACGGGCCGTTATGAAGAAGCGACATTCTGCGCTTAAAAAGCTGGCCGAACAATAGCATAATTAATTCCCTCCCCTTCAGGGGAGGGACGGCGAGGCTTAGAGCATCGAGCATTAAATCTGAACCGTTTGCCCTGAGCTTGTCGAAGCCTGTCCTGAGCGCCTGCAAGACAGTCGAAATGGGGCCGTTCTTTCTTTCGGCGCCGCAAGAAGAAGGACGGTGCTTCGACAGGCTCAGCACGAACGGCAGAAAGGGTGATGCAGATTTTAGGCACGCTGCTCTAGGTTCGGCGTTAGCCGAACCTTAGTCGCAGCGGGGTGGGGCCTCGCAGCCTCGCGCAAGGCGGATAGCCCCCACCCCAACCTCACCCCTGAAGGGGAGGGCCGCAAGCATGGGAGGCGGCTCGCGGATGTACAAGGCCACATCGCGTAACATGCAGAAAAAGATCGGCGTTGACGTAGCCGGAAAGGCTGGAAAGTCGGGAGGCCCCGGTGCCCATAGAAAATTGAGGGCTCAAGCCCGGAAGCGGTGAGCACCGATTATCAAACGTGTCGTATCCGAAACACATATGCTGCCAGACCAGCTGTCCCATTGGCTATCATTGGAAATCAGGATCGCTGGCGTTCATCGCTGGCTAGACCGACACATACCGAAGAAGAGAAAGCACCGTCAACGCTTGCAAACCTAGCTTTTTTAGCCCCGATCCCCTATATCCCCCCCATGTACGATTATGTTTCCGTCACCGCCGCCGAGGCCGGCACTCCTGCTCCCGTGCGCGACGGGACGATCAAGCTGCACGACGAGGCGGGTTTTGCCGGCATGCGCCGGGCGGGGCGGCTCGCGGCCGAGATCCTCGACGCGCTCGTTCCCTTCGTCCGGCCCGGCGTGACGACGGCGCAGATCGACGACCTCGTCCGCGAGATGACGCTGGCGGGCGGCGGCATTCCCGCGACGCTCGGCTATCGCGGCTACACGCACAGCTGCTGCACCAGCATCAATCACGTCGTCTGCCACGGCATTCCCGACGCCAGGCCGCTGCGCGAGGGCGACATCGTCAATGTCGACGTCACGCCGATGGTCGACGGCTGGCACGGCGACACGAGCCGCATGTATCTGGTCGGCGAGGTCGGCATCAAGGCGCGGCGGCTGGTCGACGTGACCTATGAATGCCTGATGCTGGGGATCGAGCAGGCGAAGCCCGGCAACAGGATCGGCGACATCGCCCACGCGATCCAGCAGCATGCCGAGCGCCACCGCTATTCGGTCGTGCGCGACTTCTGCGGCCACGGCGTCGGCCAGATGTTCCACGACGCGCCCGAGGTCGTCCACGCCGGCCGCCCCGGCACCGGTCCCGAACTGAAGCCCGGCATGTTCTTCACCATCGAGCCGATGATCAACACCGGCAAATATGCGGTGAAGATGCTGCCCGACGGCTGGACCGCGACGACCCGCGACCGCAGCCTGTCGGCGCAGTTCGAACACAGTATCGGGATCACCGAAACCGGCTGCGAAATCTTTACCGCCAGCCCTAAAGGCCTGAATGCGCCGCCCTGGGCGTGAACACGCCGCCCTGCCGCGAACGCGTGGCGTCTAGAGCATCGAGCGTTAAATCTGACCCATCGTCCCGTTCGTGTCGAGCGCAGTCGAGACACCCATCAGCGTGGCGCAAGGCCGGTGAGTGTCTCGACTTCGCTCGACACGAACGAATAAGGGGCGTTGCAGATTCATGGCACGCCGCTCTAGGTAGAAGACCCTAAATCCCCCTTGCCAATCGGGCGCGCCCGGCGCAGAGTTGACGCAAACGTCAACCATGGACGTCGAGGGAGAGCGAATATGGCGAAACGGGTCTTCGTGACCGCGCTGCTGGGCGGCGCGGCGCTGGTGCTGGCGGGATGCAACGCATCGAAATCGGGCGGGACCGGATCGCTCGACGAGGCGGAGAAGGCCAGCGAGACCCTGCTGAAGACCGGCGGCAACGGCGACGACTGGGCCGGCATCGGCTACAGCTATGACGAGCAGCGCTTCAGCCCGCTCAAGGACATCGACGACCGGAATGTCGGGCAATTGGGCATCGCCTGGTTCGCCGACCTCGACGATGCGCGCGGGCAGGAAGCGACCCCGGTCGTCGTCGACGGGGTGATGTATGTCAGCCACGCCTGGTCGAAGGTCGACGCATGGGATGCCGCGACCGGCAAGAAGCTGTGGAGCTTCGACCCCAAGGTGCCCGGCGAACGCGCGGTCAACGCCTGCTGCGACGTTGTCAACCGCGGCGTCGCGGTCTGGGGCGACAAGCTGTTCGTCGGCACGATCGACGGCCGGCTGATCGCGCTCGACCGCAAGACCGGGCAGGAACTGTGGTCGACGCAGACCTTCGACACCGCGAAGCCCTATACGATCACCGGCGCGCCGCGCGTGGTGAAGGACATGGTGCTGATCGGCAACGGCGGCGCCGAATTCGGCGTGCGCGGCTATGTCACCGCCTATGACGCCGACACCGGCAAGGAACGCTGGCGCTTCTACACCGCGCCCAACCCCGAGAAAAGGAAGGACGGCGCGGCATCGGACGACATCTTCGCGTCGAAGGGCAACGCCACCTGGTCCGACAAGGGCGAGTGGAAGGTATCGGGCGGCGGCGGCACCGTGTGGGACGCGATCGTCTATGACAAGGATCTCGACCAGATCTATCTGGGCGTCGGCAACGGCAATCCATGGAACCACGGGCTGCGCTCGAACGGCGAGGGCGACAACTGGTTCCTCTCCTCGGTCGTCGCGCTCGACGCGGACACCGGCGCCTATAAATGGCATTATCAGGAAACCCCGGCCGAAAGCTGGGATTATACGGCGACGCAGCCGATCATCCTGGCCGAGCAGCCGGTGAACGGCACCCCGACCAGGGTGCTGTATCACGCGCCAAAGAACGGCTTTTTCTTCACCATCGACCGCGCGACGGGCAAGCTGATCGACGCAAAACCTTTCGTCGACGGGATCAACTGGGCGACCGGCTACGACCTCGCGACCGGGCGGCCGATCGAAAATCCCGATGCCCGCTTCTATCGGACCGGCAAGCCGTTCATCGCCATTCCGGGCGCACTCGGCGCGCACAACTGGCACCCGATGAGCTACAATCCCGCGACCGGCCTCGTCTATATCCCCGCGCAGCAGATTCCGCAGGGCTACCTCGAGGACATGGACGAACTCGACAAGCGTAAGGTGCTCGGCTTCAACGTCGGCACCTCGCTCCAGGCCGGGATGCTGCCCGACGACGCGGCGGCGTTCCGCGCCGCGGTCGCCGCGACCACCGGCCGCCTCGTCGCCTTCGATCCGCGCACGGGCAAGGTCGCCTGGGGGGTCGATTATCCCGCCGCATGGAACGGCGGGACGATGACGACGGCGGGCAACCTCGTCTTCCAGGGCACCAGCACCGGCCGCTTCCGCGCCTATGCCGCCGACAGCGGCAAGCAGCTTCTCGACCTCGACATGCAGTCGGGGATCGTCAGCGCGCCCTCGACCTTCCGCGTGAACGGCGTGCAATATGTCGCCTTCCAGACCAGCAAGGGCGGCGCCTTCCCGCTCGTCGCGGGGATCGCGGGCGGCGTGACGCGCAAGGTGCCCAACATCCCGCGCCTCGTCGTGCTCAAGATCGGCGGCACCGTCCAGCTTCCCGCACCGCCCGCGACGACCGCGCTCGAATGGAACCCGCCCGCGCCGGTCGGCACGCCGCAGCAGGTTGCGGCAGGCAAGGCGCACTTCGGACGCTATTGCCAAGTCTGTCACGGCGACAGCGCGATCGGCAACGGCTTCACCCCCGATCTGCGCGTCTCGGGCACGCTCGCCAATGCCGATGCGTGGAAAAGCGTGATCCTCGACGGCGCGCTCAAGGATCGCGGCATGGTCAGCTTCGCGCGCGTCCTCACGCCAGCCGATGCCGAGGCGATCCGCGCCTATGTCATCGAACGATCGAACTGGACCAAGGCGCATCTGCCCGAGGCGTCGGCGCCCATGGGGCGGTAGGGCGCAGACATCACCCCCTTTCCAAAACCGATGCTGGTTGCGGAGGGGGGCGGGATAGGAAATTTTCACGCGAAGGCGCAAAGGCGCGAAGAGGTCGTGTCATTGTACTTGCGCCGCTTTCCGGTCGCGCGAAGCGCCTTCAAGATCGCCTGCGGCGACAAATGGACGGCCGGCCTCGTGCGCGGCCTTCTTCGCGCCTTTGCGCCTTTGCGTGAATCAAAATAGGAACCGCCCTCGCCGCCATGCCCATATATTAGGCAGCAGGATGGCGGTGCTGCCCGCGTCTTGGGCAACGCCGCGACCCCACGCCGAAATTCCCGTCGGAACCCCGCCATTCGCCAATTGGCACGGGTCTTGATTGGTGCAAGATGGCGGCACACCGCACCGACTCGACCGGGAGGACCGGACCAGGCATGCCTGATCCGGCCCGGACTGCGACCGGCGGTGGACAGCCCAAGGGGAATGGACAGCGTGAAGAAGATTGAAGCGATCATCAAACCGTTCAAGCTCGACGAGGTGAAGGAGGCGCTGCACGAAGTCGGCGTCAGCGGCATCACCGTCACCGAAGCGAAGGGCTTCGGGCGCCAGAAAGGCCATACCGAGCTTTATCGCGGCGCCGAATATGTCGTCGACTTCCTGCCCAAGGTGAAGCTGGAGGTCGTCGTCGAGGATGGGCTGGCCGAGCGCGTGGTCGAGGCGATCGCCGCCGCCGCGCAAACCGGCCGCATCGGCGACGGCAAGATCTTCGTCTCGACCATCGAAACCGCGCTGCGCATCCGCACCGGAGAGCGCAACGAGGACGCGCTCTAGGACCGGAACTCCAGGGCCCGCCATCAGCCGTTCAACATCCCCCCGCATCGGGATCTATCGCAAGAAGGAAGTGCAAGACCATGGCCACCAAGCCGAAGGACATCATCGCGCGGATCGAGGAAAACGACATCGAGTGGGTCGACCTGCGCTTCACCGACCCCAAGGGCAAATGGCACCACCTGACCATGTGCGCCGGCGCGATCGACGAGGATGCGCTGGAGGATGGACTGATGTTCGACGGTTCGTCGATCGGGGGGTGGAAGGCGATCAACGAAAGCGACATGATCCTGAAGCCCGACCTCGACGCCGTCTATGACGATCCCTTTTCGGCGACGCCGATGCTGATCATCGTCTGCGACATCGTCGAGCCCGCGACCGGCGAAGGCTATGCCCGCGATCCGCGCACGACCGCGAAGCGCGCCGAGGCCTATGTCGGATCGACCGGCATCGGCGATACCGTCTATGTCGGGCCCGAGGCCGAATTCTTCATGTTCGACGACGTCCGCTTCGAAACCGGCTACAACAAGTCGGGCTTCGAGATCGACGACATCGAACTGCCGACCAATTCGGGCCGCAGCTACGAGGGCGGCAACCTGGCCCACCGGCCGCGCGCCAAGGGCGGTTATTTCCCCGTCGCCCCGGTCGACAGCGCGGTCGACATCCGCGGCGAGATGGTGTCGACGATGCTCGAACTCGGCCTGCCGTGCGACAAGCATCATCACGAGGTCGCGGCGGCGCAGCACGAACTGGGCCTGACCTTCGGCACGCTGACGCAGACCGCCGACCGCATGCAGATCTACAAATATGTCGTGCACCAGGTCGCGCATGCCTATGGCAAGACCGCGACCTTCATGCCCAAGCCGATCAAGGACGACAACGGCAGCGGCATGCACACGCATTTCTCGATCTGGGAAAAGGGCAAGCCGCTGTTCGCGGGCAACGGCTATGCCGGGCTGTCGGATATGTGCCTCTATTTCATCGGCGGCGTCATCAAGCATGCCAAGGCGCTGAACGCCTTCACCAATCCCACGACGAACAGCTACAAGCGGCTCGTCCCGGGTTTCGAAGCGCCGGTACTGCTCGCCTATTCGTCGCGCAACCGGTCGGCCTCGTGCCGCATCCCCTATGGCGCGGGCGCCAAGGCGAAGCGCGTCGAGTTCCGCTTTCCCGACGCGATGGCGAACCCCTATCTCTGCTATGCGGCGCTGCTGATGGCGGGGCTCGACGGCATCCAGAACAAGATCCATCCCGGCGACGCGATGGACAAGAATCTCTATGACCTGCCGCCCGAGGAACTGAAGGAAGTGCCGACCGTGTGCGCCTCGCTGCGCGAAGCGCTCGACAGCCTGGCTGCCGACCACGACTTCCTGCTGAAGGGTGACGTCTTCTCGAAGGACCAGATCGAGGCTTATATCGAACTCAAGTGGGACGAGGTTCACGCCGTCGAACAGACGCCGAGCCCGGTCGAGTTCGAGATGTACTACAGCGCCTGACCGGTCCGACCGGCAGGACGACAGGGTCGTCCGGCTGACAGCGGCCGGGCGCCTCCCGTCTTTCGGAAGAATGGGTCATCGCGCCGGCGCTTACCATTCGGCAAGATGGCGCTGCTATATCCCCCGACGGAATGTCCGAGGGGGGATATCGCAATGCTTCGCCGCCTGCTGCTGGTCGTCACGATGCTGCTAGTCGCCAGCTGCGGCAAGGTCGCCGAACTGACGAACCAGACCCGGACCGTCGCGGCGCCGCGCGAAGAGGTGTTCGCGAAGATGTTCGGCGACGAGGGCGCCTTCACCGGCCTGCCGCTCGTCACCAACGGCGGCTCGACCCGCCTTTACGAACTGGTGATCGACAGGAGCGACCCGGCGTGGGCGCAGGTCGCGCCCAAGCTGCGCCCCGACGCCTATAAGGTGAAATTCGCCGTCGCGATGGAAATCCCGCGCGAGGCGCACATGATCTACAGCATCGACGACGGCGCGCTGTCGACCGGCCTCAAATTCACCTTCGACGAACTGGCGCCCGACCGCACCCGCGTCGCCTTTTCGATCGACGAACTGTCGGGCTCGGACAGCGAGGGCCTCCGGGTGAATGCGGCGAAGCTCCGTTCGATCGCGCGCGATGCGCTGAAGAAGCTCGACGATTTCGACGAGGTGAAGGACGCCGCCTGATCGCGGCGCGCAAAATCCCCGCGGCGACTTGCCGCCCCAGCGCCGAGTCGGCACAAGGAGCGACCCCTCGCAAGGAGTCGCTCATGAAATCGCTGCCGTTCGTCGCCCTGCTCGCCCTCCAGTTCGCGCTCGTCCCGCCCGCGCAGGCGAAACTCAGCAAGGCCGAAAGCGCGATGGCGAAGACGGTCGCGGCCGAGCAGGACCGCTCGATCGCGCTGCTCGAACGGCTGGTGAATCAGAACAGCGGCTCGCTCAACCTCGCAGGGGTCGAGAAGGTCGGCCAGATGATGCGCGCCGAACTCGAGCCGCTGGGGTTCGAGGTGACGTGGAAACCGACCCCCGAGACCGGTCGCGCGGGCCATCTGATCGCGGTGCACAAGGGTCGCCCCGACACCAGGCGCCTGTTGCTGATCGCGCATCTCGACACGGTGTTCGAACCCGATTCGCCGTTCCAGACCTTCACCCGCAAGGGCGACCGGGGCGAAGGCCCGGGCGCGGGCGACGACAAGGGCGGAATGGTCGTCATCCTCGCCGCGCTGCGCGCGATGAAGGCGGCGGGGACGCTGAAGGACGCCAACATCGAAATCCACATGACCGGCGACGAGGAGGATGCGGGCGATCCGATCGAGAAGGCGCGCGCCGACCTGATCGAAGCGGGCAAGCGCAGCGACGTCGCGCTCGACTTCGAAGGGCTGGTGCGCGACGGCGGCGCCGACATGGGGTCGATCGCGCGGCGCTCGTCGGAAAGCTGGACGGTCACGGCGACCGGCCGGACGGGCCACAGCTCGGGCATCTTCGGCGCCGGGGTCGGCGACGGCGCCATCTATGAGCTGACGCGCATCATCCAGCGCTTTCGCACCGAACTGCCCGAACCCAACCTGACCTTCAACGTCGGGCTGATCGCCGGTGGCGAGACCGCGAGCCTCGACGCGGGCGGCATCCGCGGCGCCGCGACGGGCAAGACCAACATCATTCCGCCGATCGCGATCGCCCGCGGCGACCTGCGCACGCTGTCGATCGAGCAATCGCAGCGGGTGCGGGCGAAGATGGCACAGATCGTGGCGGATCACGCGCCGGAAACCGGCGCGACGCTGAGCTTCGATCCCGGCGGCTATCCGCCGATGGCGCCGACCGAGGGCAACAGGGCGCTGCTGGTGAAGCTGAACGGCGTCAACCGCGACCTCGGCCTGCCCGAGATGGCGGCGCTCGATCCGCTGAAGCGCGGCGCAGGCGACATCAGCTTCGTCGCCGCCGACGTCGACGGGCTCGCGGGCCTCGGCCCCTGGTCGACCGGCGACCATGCGCCGGGCGAGGCGGTCGACCTGCCCAGCATCGCGCGGCAGGCGACCCGCGCCGCCATCCTGATGTCCCGCCTCGCGGCCGAAAAGCGCTGACCCGCCAGCTTTCGCAGTTGGCCCAGCTTGATTCATGGTCCACAGTGATTAGGTAGCAATCCGATACGCAATTCCGCGCCGATGGGAGACAGACGATGAGCGATACCGAAACCCACCTGAAACAGCAGTACATCGGCGGCCAGTGGGTCGACAGCAAGGGCGGCAGGCTGCACGACGTCGTCAACCCCGCGACCGAGGAAGCCGCTTCGACCGTCGTGCTCGGCACCGCCGCCGACGTCGACGCCGCGGTCGCCGCGGCGCGCGAGGCCTTCAAGAGCTGGTCGCAGACGACGCGCGAGGAACGGCTGGCGCTGATGGGCCGCATCGTCGAGGAATATAAGAAGCGCGGCCCCGACCTCGCCAGGTCGATGGCCGCCGAAATGGGCGCGCCGGTCAGCTTCGCGGGCACCGCGCAGGTCGGTGCCGGCATCGGCGGTTTCCTCGGCACGATCGAGGCGCTCAAGACGTTCGAGTTCAGCGAGCAGCATGGCGCGAACAAGGTCGTCTATGAGCCGATCGGCGTCGTCGGCATGATCACGCCGTGGAACTGGCCGCTCAACCAGATCGCGCTGAAAGTCGCGCCCGCGCTGGCCGCCGGCAACACGATGATCCTCAAGCCGTCGGAGGAATGCCCCGGCAACGCGGTGATCTTCGCCGAAATCCTCGACGCCGCGGGCGTGCCGCCGGGCGTGTTCAATCTGGTGCAGGGCGACGGCCCGACCGTCGGCAACGCAATCTCTTCACACCCCGGCATCGAGATGGTGAGCTTCACCGGATCGACCCGCGCCGGCATCCTCGTCGCCAAGGCGGCGGCCGACACGGTCAAGCGCGTCCATCAGGAACTGGGCGGCAAGTCGCCGAACCTCGTCCTGCCCGACGCCGACCTGGGCGCCGTGCTGCCGCCGACGGTGCAGGGCGTGCTCGTCAACACCGGGCAGAGCTGCATCGCGCCGACGCGCATCCTTGTCCACAAGGATCGCAAGGAGGAAGCGGTCGGCGTCATCAAGGCGATGTTCGACGGCACGCAGGTCGGCGATCCGACCCAGGAGGGCGGTCACATCGGTCCGGTCGTCAACAAGGCGCAGTTCGACAAGATCCAGGGCCTGATCCAGTCGGCGATCGACGAAGGCGCGACGCTGGAGACCGGCGGCACCGGCCTGCCGAGCAACGTCAACCGCGGCTATTTCATCAAGCCGACGGTCTTCTCGGGCGTCACCCCCGACATGCGGATCGCGAAGGAGGAAGTGTTCGGCCCCGTCGCGACGATCATGGAATATTCGAACCTCGACGAAGCGGTCGAGATCGCCAACGACACCGAATACGGCCTGTCCGCCGTCGTGTCGGGCGACCCCGCCAAGGCCGCCGAAGTCGCGCCGAAGCTGCGCGCGGGCATGGTCGCGGTCAACAACTGGGGCCCCGCGCCGGGCGCTCCGTTTGGCGGCTACAAACAGTCGGGCAACGGCCGCGAAGGCGGGTTGTTCGGCCTCAAGGACTTCATGGAAATGAAGGCGATCAGCGGCATTCCGGCGTAAGTCTCCCCTCCCGCTTGCGGGAGGGGTCGGGGGTGGGCCGCGACGTCGCATTGGCCCACCCCGCTGCGACCAGGGCGTGGTGCCATCGAATGGACTCGTCACCCGCGAGCGGCGAAGCCGCGCGGCAATCCAGGGGCGTGCGCAAACCGCTCTGGATTGCTTCGCTCCGCTCGCAATGACGAAGGGGGTCAATCCAAAGTCATCGATGTCTAGGGCGCAAGCGCCCAAGTCTCGCTGCCCCTCCCGTAAACGGGAGGGGTTTTGCGTTGGGGGAAGAGCCGCTACACGCGCCCCATGACCACCCGTTCCCCGCTCGCCCCCGCCGCCTTCCCCGCCCTGCCCGACATCGCCGGGGTGACGCGCCGCGTCGCGCGTGCGCGTTACAAGGAATGGGACCGCTGCGACCTCACCTATGTCGAGCTGGCGCCCGGCACCGCGGTCGCGGGCGTGTTCACGCGCAACATCTGCTGTTCGTCGGAGGTCGAACTGGGCCGCGAGCAGGTGAAGCACGGCGCCGCGCGCGCGCTGATCGTCAACGCGGGCAACAGCAACGCCTTCACCGGCTATCGCGGGCGCGAGGCGGTCGAGCAGATCAGGACGCAGGTCGCGGAGCATCTCGGCTGCAAGGACGACGAGGTGTTCGTCAGTTCGACCGGCGTGATCGGCGTGCCGCTGCCCAAGGACAAGGCGCGTGCGGGCATTGCGGCGGCGCTGACCGCCGATCCCTGTTCGTGGGAAGCCGCTGCCGAAACGATCGGCACCACCGACACCTTCGCCAAGGGCGCCGCGGCGAGCGCCGTCGTCGGCGGCCGCACCGTCCACGTCGCGGGGATCGTCAAGGGATCGGGGATGATCGCCCCCGACATGGCGACGATGCTCGGTTACATCTTCACCGACGCCGCGGTCGCGCCGGCGCTGTTACAGGAAATGCTGAGCGAGGCGACGGGCGGAACGTTCAACTGCATCACCGTCGACAGCGACACCTCGACCAGCGACACGGTCCTGCTGTTCGCCACCGGGCAGGCGGGCAACACGCGCCTCGAATCATGGGACGACGCCGGCGCCGACGCGCTGCATGCCGCGATCCGGCAGGTGGCGCTCGACCTTGCGCAGCAGGTGGTGCGCGACGGCGAGGGCGCGTCGAAATTCATCGAGGTGCAGGTGACCGGCGCGACCGGCGACGAAAGCGCGAAGCGCGTCGCGCTGTCGATCGCCAATTCGCCGCTGGTCAAGACCGCAGTCGCGGGCGAGGACGCCAATTGGGGCCGCGTCGTGATGGCAGTGGGCAAGGCCGGCGAACCCGCCGACCGCGATCGGCTGGCGATCCGCTTCGGCGACCATTGGGTCGCGAAGGACGGCCTGCCGGTCGAGGGCTATGACGAGGCGCCGGTCGCGGCACATCTGAAAGGGCAGGCCGTCCGCATCGGCGCCGACCTTGGCCTCGGCGAAGGCCGCGCGACCGTGTGGACGTGCGACCTGACCCACGGCTACATCAGCATCAACGCCGACTATCGAAGCTGATCAGTTTTGCAATAATCGGGATCATCGAAAATCCGTTCGCCCTGAGCTTGTCGAAGCCTGTCCTGAGCGCCTGCAAGGCAGTCGAAGGGGGCCGTTCTTTCTTTCGGGCGTCGCTGAAGGAAGAACGGTGCTTCGACAAGCTTAGCACAAACGGAATTAGGGGAATGCAGAGTTACAGCGCCCCTTCGAGCCAACCCTTGAGCGCGCTCTTGGGCGCGGCGCCGACCTTGGTTTCGGCGATCGCGCCATTCTTGAACAGGATCATCGTCGGGATGCCGCGCACGCCATAGCGCGCGGGGGCGTCGGGATGGTCGTCGATGTTGAGTTTGGCGATCACCACCTTGCCCGCGAGTTCGTCCGAAATTTCTTCGAGCGCCGGGCCGATCATCTTGCACGGACCGCACCATTCGGCCCAGAAATCGACGAGGACGGGGGTGTCGCTGTCGAGGACATCGGCCTGGAAGCTTGCGTCGGTGATCGCCTTGGTACCCATGGGGAAACTCCTGAATATATGTTTGATGCCAAGCTAGGGCGCGCGCGCGTTCGGCTCAAGGGGTCAATCCGGCAAATTCGCCTTGGTTGCCGCCAAGCCCGGCTTGTGCGGCGCCAGCACCGCAGCGTCGAGCCCGATCAGCGTCGGCCCCGCGGTATAAAGCAGCGCCGCGTCCACCGCCCGCCCCGGGAAGATCACCCTCAGCGCTTCGCGATAGGCGGCCATCTGGCGCAGATAGGCGGGCGCGACGTCTGCCGCGCTTTCGGGCACTCGCCGCCCGGTCTTGTAGTCGATGACGAGGATGCGCGCGTCGGTGACGAGCAGCCGGTCGACGATCCCCGCCACCACCGTGCCGTCGACCACCGCCGACAGCGGCACCTCCGCGAGGCTGCCGGGGCCGAACAGCGCCGCGTGCGCCGGATCGCCCAGCACCGCGAGCACCTCGTCCGCCATCGCCGCGCGATCGCGCTCGAACAGCGCCGGCGCCTGCGCCGCGAGCCAGCGTAGCGCGGCGGCGCGGCGGCGGTCGGACGCGACCGACGGCAGGCGCTCGAACAGCGCGTGGAGCAGCAGCCCGCGCTCGACCGCCGCGGCGCGCGCACCGCCTTGCGGCGGCGTCGCCACTTCGTCCTCGCCGAGCGCCGACGGAGCGAGCGGCCGCGGCGGCCGCGCCTCTTCCGGCGCCGGCCGGTGCGCCCAGGCGGGCAATACGAACGGCGGCGGCGCGGCCTTCGCCTCGCGCTCGCGGCGCGCCCATCGGCCGGCGTGGACGCGGTGGACCCGGCGGCGGCCCCACTGTGGCCCCGCCTCTTCCCAATCGCAGCCCATCGCCTCGAGCGCGCCCTGCGCCGCGGCGTGCCAGCTCGCCGCGGGGACCGACCGGTCGGGCGTTTTCGTCACCCCCGCGACGACCAGTATCTCCTCGGCCCGCGTCATCGCGACATAGAAAAGCCGCCAATGCTCCTCGGTCGCCGCGCGCGCCGCTGCCTCATAGGCGTCGGCGAGCGCGCCGTGGCGTTCGTCGCCGGGCAGCGCGAAGACGGGCAGTTTCTCCCACGCCGCGACGTCGACGGTGAAGGGCCGGTGCCCGATCCCAGCGTCGTCGGTCGCGTCGGCCAGGATGACGATCGGCGCCTGCAACCCCTTCGACCCGTGCACCGTCATCACGCGCACCACGTCGCTGCGCGCCTCGGTCTGGCGCTTGATCTCGGCGGCGCTGCCCTCGACGCTGGCGAGAAAGCCGAGCAGCGACACCGTCTCGCGCGCCTCGAAGGCGAGCGCCTGGCTCAGCAGTTCGTCGATCGGGTCGCGCGCCTCGCGCCCCAGCCGCGCATAGAGTCTGCGCCGCCCGTCGATGGGCCCCGACAGCAAGGTTTCGAGGAAGCGGAAGGGCGTGGTGTAATCGGCCATCGCCAGCAGGTGGCGCAGCGCCTCCATCGTCGCGGCGGGCAGGTCGCCCTCGGTCCTGCGCAGATGCTCCCAGATCGCGGCGCGCCCGCGTCCGCGGGTGCGCGCATAAAGCTCGTCCTGCGTCCAGCCGATCAGCGGCGAGACAAGCAGCGCCGCGAGGTTGAGGTCATCGAACGGCTGCACCGCAAAGCGCATCGCCGCCATCAGGTCCTGCACCGCAAGCGGCTGGGTCAGCGCGAAGCGGTCGACGCCCGCGACCGGGACGTGCAGCGCCTGCAGGCGCGCGACGATCCGCGCCGCGAGGTCGCGGCGGCGGCGGACGAGGATCATCACGTCGCCGGGCGCGACCGGGCGGCCATCCTTGCCGTTCGCGATCCAGTCGCGAACCTCGTCGGCGATCGCGCGCGCGAGCCGCATGCTCGCGGGGTCGGAGGCGGGCGCGCCACTATCGCCCCCGGCGCCTTCGTCGCCCGCCTCGCCCGCACCGTCGGCTTCCGTATCGAGCGCCTTGCCTACCGGCAGCGGTGCCCAAAGCTCGACCTGCCCCGCCTGGTTCGAACGGAAGGGGCGGTGCGGCGGTTCGTCGCCGTCCAGCCCCATCGCCGCGGTGCCGCCCGCCGCGAGCCACGTATCGACGACTTCGAGCACCGCCGGGGTCGAGCGATAGTTGGAGACGAGATCGACCTGGCGGAACGCCTGCCCCGCCCGATCGCCCAGCGCATGGAACAGGTCGCGCGCGGTCGCGAAGGCTTTCGGTTCGGTGCCCTGAAAGCCGAAGATCGCCTGCTTGCGGTCGCCGACGGTGAACAGGGTGCGCGCGCGTTCCATATCGTCGCGATGGACCGCGAAAAACTCCTCGGCGAGCGACAGGACGATGCCCCACTGGCGCATGTTGGTGTCCTGCGCCTCGTCGACGAGGATATGGTCGGTGCGCTGGTCGAGCTTGAAGCGCACCCATTCGCCGAAGCTGCTGACGCGCAGCAGGCTGCCCGCGAGGGTGATGAGGTCGTCGAAATCGGCGAGCCCGCGTGTCCGCTTCGCCAGCGCATAGCCCTCGGCAAACCGGCTCCCGAGCTTCCATGCCGCCGCCAGCTCGTCGGCGACGCGCATCGCGGTCGCGGTGCCCCGCAGACCTGCCGCCGCCTCGACGATCCGCACCGCCGAATCGACGCAATCGGTCATCCGGCCCTTATCGCCCGCGAAATCCGCGCGCAGATCGCCCTTGCCGGTCAGGAAGCAGCCGATGAGGTCGTCGAGCATCGCCGCGCGCGCGCCGGGATCGGCCATCAGCCAGCCGACCATCTTGTCCGAACAGGCCTCTCCGGTTCGGGTACCCCACGCCGCGCCGCTCGTCGCCACCGCGCGGATGTCGGCATCGGCGATCGCCCCCGCCGCCAGTTGATCGGTGAGCCACGCATCGGGGTCGCCCACCGGCAGGTCGAAAGCGTCGCGCAGGTCGCGCGCCGACGGCGGCAGCAGCGCGCGCGGCCCGCCGAACGCCGCCGCGCAGCTCGACAGGAACGACAGCGCCGATTCGGGACCGAGCCGCCGCGACAGCATCGCCGCCGCGTCGCTGAGGTCAGCGCCATCTTCCCCGCCTTGCGCGCTCAGCAGGTCGCTCAGCACCTCGCGCTGCAGGGCTCCGGCCTCATCCTCCTCGATGGCGCGGAAACCGGGGAGCAGCCGCGCCTCCAGCGGAAAGCTGGCGAGCAGCGTCTGGCAGAAACTGTGGATCGTCTGGACGCGGATCGCGCCGCCGGGGCTGTCGATCACCGTCGCGAACAGCGACCGCGCGCGCGTCATCAGCCCCGGCCGCTGCCAGTCGAGCCCCAGCGCGTGCAGGTCGAGCCGCAGGTCGCCCTCGTCCATCCGCACCCACGCCGCGAGGCGTTCGTGGATGCGGTGCGCCATCTCGGCCGCGCCCGCCTTGGTGAAGGTGATGCACAGGATCGCTTCGGGCGATACGCCGCCCAGCATCAGCCGCAGCACGCGCGCCGAAAGCACCTGCGTCTTGCCGGTGCCCGCCGACGCGCCGAGCCAGACATGGTGCGCGGGATCGGCGGCGGCGCCCTGCCGCGGATCGAGCGTCGCGAGGCCAGCGGGCTTCGCCATCACTCGCCCTCCCCGCGCCCGAACCATTCGTCGCGGCGCATGAGCTGGTCGTAATCGCCGGGGCCCGCGACCTCGCCCGGCGCGAACGGCGCGTCGCCGAGCAGATAGCGGCCGGCGAGATCGACGAGCGCCCCGGCGGCGTGGTCGATCGCCTCTTCGGCGCTCTTGAGCCCGCCGCGCGGTCCATAGGTGCGGGATATCTTCCCGGCGCCGCCCGCGCGGCGGTCGGGGCGCAGGCTCCAATATTCGAGGCTCGCGACGGGCGCAGCGGCGATTCTCTCCATCTCGCCCGCGCGCGCGATCAGGCCGAGCAGGCCGAGCTGGTTGTCAAGCCTGTCGTGCGCCGCCTTGGCGCTCGGCGCGCCCCCCGACTTGTAATCGACGATGGCGAGGCTGCCGTCCTCGTTGCGGTCGATCCGGTCGGCCTTGCCGTGAAGCGTGATGCCGTCGGCGGTCAACTCACCGCGCGCCTCGACCGCGAGCGGCCGGCGCCCCTCGGCGCTCCAGACCTGCTGAGCCGCCCAGCGCAGCGCGGGCTCGATGCGCGGCAGCCAGAAGGCGCGCGCGATGGCGTCGAGCGCCGGGTCGGTGCGCAGCGCGGCGATTTCGGCCTCGAACCCCTCGCGCGTCGCGCCGCCGCGCACCCAGTCCTCGAACAACTGGTGGATGCGCGTGCCGCGCCAGCGTGGATCGGGCGCGGCGCTGAGCGGGTCGAGCGGCGACAGGCCGAGCATCTGGTTCGCATAATAAGCGAAGGGATCGCGCGCGAGCCGGTCGAGCGCGGTGACGCTGATCCGGCGCGGCCGGTCGGCGGCGGGGGGCGCGGGGCGCGGCCGCGGCGTCGGCCGCGGCTCGCCCGGCGGCGCATCGAGTTCGGCGGCGAGGCGGGTCAGCGGCACGCCGCCGGGGGCGGGCTCGGTCAGGTCGCCCGCCAGCGCCGATAGCCGCAGCCAGAATCGCGACGCGACCGCCGGGTCGCCGCCGCTGCGCTGCGCGCGCGTCACGACGATCTCGCGCGCGCCGAGCGCCCCGGCGAAATCATGCGCCGCCAGCCCCTGCTGCCGCTCGGGCGCCGGCAGGCCCAGCAGGCGGCGGATGCCGGGCGCGAGCCACGGGTCGGGCTGCGTCGCGGCGGGCCAGCGGCCCTCGTCGAGCCCGCCGAGGATCATCAGGTCGGCGCGCTGCAGCCGCGCTTCGAGCAGGCCCCAGATGAACAGCCGCGGGTGCCCGCCATAGGGGGGCCGCACGCTCGCCTGCGCCAACAGCTGGCCGAGCATCGCGGGAAAATCGGCCGGATCGACGCGCTCCGGGCCCGCGCCGCGCGCGAGCGCCCACGCGTCGAACAGTTCGGCGAGCATCCGCCCCGCCGGTCCGGCCCACACCGCGTCGCCGGTCAGCCGCTCGAGCCCCGCCTGCAAGGCGCCGAGCAGCGTCGCGGGCGGCGTCGGCCCGGCGGCGAAGGGCGCCAGCGTCGCGCCGAGCGCCTCCGACAGCTCGTCCCACCATGGCCCGAGCGCCGCCGCCAATGCGTGCCCGCGCGCCTTCGGGTCCGCCGCACGCGCCACGATGCGCGCCGTCACACCCGCCCAGCCCGGCGTCAGCCCCGGCTCGCGCAGCAGCAGGTCGAGCCGCCGCACCTGGTCGAGCCACGCAGCGCGCTCTTCTCCCTTGCGCACGAGCGGATGGCCGAGCAGCGACACCAGCGCGACCGGATCGAAATCGGCCGCCAGCCCGGCGAGCAGCAGCAACAGGGCGCCAGGCGGCGTCTGCGCGAGCGGCTGGCCCGCGCTGTCGTCGACCGCGATGCCCCAGCGCGTCAGCGCCGCCGCGACCCGTTCGGCCAGCGCGCGATCGGGGGTCACCAGCGCCGCGGTGCGCCCGGGGGTCTCGATCGCCTCGCGCATCAGCAGCGCGATCCCCTGCGCCTCCTGCCCGGCGTCGGCGAAGACGGCGCCCGACAGGCCGGCGGTCGCCGCCGACAGGTCGCCCGCCGCCTGCCACTGCGCGCTATAGGCGGCGGGCGCGAAGAGCAACGAAACGAAGGGCGTGCGCGCCTCCGGCCCGTCGAAATCGGACACCGCATCCCACGCCTGAACCTCGTCGCGGCTCGCGCCCATGCGGTCGAGCAGCAGCTTGAGATGATATTGCGGATGCGTTTCGAGCGGGCGCGCCGGATCGTCGGCATCGGATCGCGTCGGCCCGAGCGCGTCCCATTCCTCTGCCGCCATGACCGGGTCGAGCCCGGGCAGCACCACCATGCCGCGCTCCATTCCGGCGACGGTGCGCAGCAGCCGAGCGACGGCGGGCGCCGCGGTGGTGATCCCCGCCGCGACCACGAAGCGCGCCGGCGGCGCCTTGCGCCAGCCTTCGCGCACGCGGTCGAGCAATTGGTTGCGACGCTCGGCGCGGTCGATGCTGCCGGTGGCGGCGAGCACGCCCGGCCAATGGTCGACGAGCAGCCGCAACCGCGCGAGCGATGCCTGCCAATGGCCGGCGAAGGCCCCCAAGTCGAGATCGACGAGCGCCGACACCGTCCGCTCCTCATAATGGAGCTGGTCGATCACGCGCGCCAGCCCGTCGGCAAGCTGGAAGGCGGCGGCGCCCGTAATCGCCGCTTCGCCCTCCGGCGTGTACCGTTCGATCAGTTCGGCGAGCAGCAGGCGTCGACGCAGCGGGTCGATGGCGGGCGGCAGCGGTTCGGCCTCGTCGATCGCATCGAGCGCCAGCGCGACGCTCTCGTCGAGGTCGGCGTCGCCGATCACCGCGAGCCGCGGCATCAGCAGCCCCGCCCCGCCCGCACGCACGAACGCCGCCTGCACCGCGCTCTTCGCGCGATTGCTCGGCAGCAGGATCAATCCTTCGGCAAGGCCGAGCGCCCCGTCGGCGAAGCGCGCGATCAGCCCCGCCGCCAGCGCGTCGGCGAAAGCCCGATGGATCGGGATGGAGAAGATGGCGGGACGAAGCACGGTCACGGAAATTCGTAACTTCCTTTATCCGTTCGCCCTGAGCTTGTCGAAGGGCCGTTCTTTTCTACGTTGAAGGAAGGACGGTGCTTCGACAAGCTCAGCACGAACGGCCAATTGGGATGGCGCTCTATCCGTCAAACCCCGCCCAGCGCCGCCTCGGTCGGCGCGATCGCCGCCGGGGTGCCGACATCGAACCATTGTCCCATGTGCGCGAGGCCGTAGAGGCGGCCCGCCGCGATGGCACGGTCCCACAATATGTTGGTCGAGAACGCCCCCTCCGGCGCGTCGTCCAGAAAACGGCGCGACACGAGTTGGATGCCGGTGAAGACGAAGGGCGCGACGCGGCCCGGCCTGCGCCGCGACAGCCGCCCCGCCGCGTCCATGTGAAAATCGCCCTGCCCGCCATGCCCGCGCGCGCTGGCATGCTCGACCACCAGCAGCAGCGCGTCCATCGCGGCGCCGTCCCAGTGATGCGCCAGGCTGCGGATGCTGTTCTGCGGCCCGTCGGTCCAGATATTGTCGCTGTTGACGATCAGCATCGGATCGCCCTTCAGCAGCGGCAGCGCCTTGACCATCCCGCCGCCGGTTTCGAGCAGCCGGTCGCGCTCGTCGGAGATGGCGATGTCGAACGGCCGCCGCTGCGCCGCGAGATGCGCCTCGAGCGCGTCGGGCAGATAATGGACGTTGACCACGACATGGCCGATGCCCGCCGCCTCGATCCGGTCGAGGCTGTGATCGATCAGCGGCTTGCCCGCGACGCGCACCAGCGGCTTGGGCCGCGTCGCGGTCAGCGGCCGCATCCGCTTGCCGATCCCCGCCGCCATCACCATCGCGCTTTCGATCGTCGCGCTCATGCTTCCGTCACCTTCCAGGCCTCCGCCCGTTTCCCGGCGGGAACATGGGCATCGAACCACGCCTTCACCGGCGCGAGCGCGGGATGCGTCAGGTCGCGTTCGAGCAAGCCCCACATGCGCGGCTGGAACCGGCGGTATCCCGGCTTTCCGTCGCGCTTCCACAGCCGCACGAAGACGCCGAGGATGCGCGTGTTGCGCTGCGCGGCCAGCGCCCAATAGGCGGCACGGAAGCGGTCGTCGCGCGCCGTCGCGGCGACATAGCGGTCGAGCATCGCGGCCTCCACCGCCGGGGTCACGTCGCGCCGCGCATCCTCCAGCACCGAGGCGAGGTCGTAGGCGGGATGGCCGACGAGCGCGTCCTGAAAGTCGAGCAGGCCGAAATGGGCGATGCCCTCTCGCCCGCCGAGCAGCATGATATTCTCGGCATGGAAATCGCGCAGCACCGTGACGCGCGCGATCCCGTCGGCGGCGACCGGCGCCAGCGCCGCCTCCCACGCGGCGCGGAACGCATCGCGATCGACCTCCAGCCCCAGCGCCGGGGCGTACCAGTCGGGAAAGAGCATCACCTCGTCGAGCCATTGGTCGAGCCCGTGCACCGGCAGTTCCGGCATCGCCGGGCGCGCGTGGAGCCGCGCGAGCAGGTCGACCACCCCCGCATAATAGCCGGCCTCGGCCTCCGGCCTTTCGTCGAGCGTCTCGCGCAGGCGGACGTCGCCGAAATCCTCGATCAGCAGCAGCCCCCGCTCCAGATCGCGCGCGAGGATCGCGGGCGCGGTCAGCCCCTGCGCGCACAGCCATTCGGCCACCGCGACGAAGGGGCGCGGGTCCTCGTGCGGCGGTGGGGCGTCCATCAGCACCGCCTGCCGGCCGTCGCCGACGACCCGGAAATAGCGGCGGAAGGAGGCGTCGCCCGCCAGCGGCAGGATCTGCGCGTCGCCCCAACCGTGCGCGGCAAGGAACGCCGGGGCATCGGCGGGCGGAATCATCGAAGCGGCCATCGCGCTTCCCAAGCCGCCGGCACC
Source organism: Sphingopyxis sp. 550B (assembly GCF_057401805.1). Lineage (NCBI taxonomy): Bacteria > Pseudomonadati > Pseudomonadota > Alphaproteobacteria > Sphingomonadales > Sphingopyxidaceae > Sphingopyxis > Sphingopyxis sp. 550B. The sequence continues at coordinate 4,184,403 of NZ_CM171610.1, forward strand.
TGCGCTGTCAAGACGCGCGCGTCGCCGCTGCCCGAAATCGTCAGCGCCAGCGCATCGGGCCAGCCCTCCGGCCCCAGCCGCTCGGGCCATTCGATCAGCAGCGCGCCGTCATGCCGGTAATCGTCGAGCCCCAGCTCGATCAGTTCGTCCGCCCGCTCGATGCGATAAAGATCGACATGGGCGATGGGCAGATCGACCTCGGGCGGCGCATAGGGCTGAACGATCGCGAAGGTCGGGCTCGGCGCCTCGCCCGCCAGCCCGCGCGCCTTGAGCATCGCGCGCGCCAGCGTCGTCTTGCCCGCGCCGAGATCGCCCGACAGCAGAACGACGTCGCCGGGCACCAGCACCGCGCCGATCGCGGCGCCGATGCGGCCGGCGTCTTCGAGCGCGTAGGGGTGGCGCGTTTGCATGATTACCGTCGCCTTTGCGGAGGTTGCGGGCGACAGCATCGCCTGCTCCGGCGAACCGGGAGATCATTCGCGCAGAGGCGCGGAGATCGCAGAGAAGGTTGTGAGGATTCACGCAGAGACGCGGAGACGCGGAGATGGAGGTTCGGGCCGACAGGCCCACTCTCATCCCATACGGCACGGCCGGACGCGAGGTCGAATAGAGAAAGCCGCTTCGCGGCAATCACGACATCTCCGCGTCTCCGCGTCTCCGCGTGAACAAAAATCACTGCGATCTCCGCGCCTCTGCGCGAATCCTTTTTCGCCGCGGAAGAACGACAGGGCTCGGTCACCGCGCTCGATCGCACGTCACGCGCCCCGCGGCAGGTGGATGCGCACCAGCGTTCCCTGCCCCTTCTCGCTCAGCACCTCCATCGTCCCGCCGTGCGCAGCGACGAGCTGGCGCGCGAGCGCTATGCCGATGCCACCGCTCTGGGTTCCCGCCTGCTCGCCGCGCGTCACCGCCGCGACCGCTTCGGGAAGCCCCGGCCCATTGTCGGACACGACGATCTCCACCCCCCGCGCATCGCCGTCGGCGTGCAGGAGCACCCGGCCGTCGCCGCGCCGCGCGGGCGCGGTATAGCGGATCGCATTGTCGAGCAGCCCGGCGAACAGGCGCGACAGCCGCGGCGCGTCGCCGTCGATCCGGCCGAGCCCATCGGCAAGCTGGCCGACCAGCTCGACCTTCTCGTCCCCCGCGAGCGCCCCGGCGTCGCCGAGCGCGGCGTCGAGCAGCACGCGGACATCGACCGGCGCGCGCTCGATCGCCAGCGTCCCCGCCTCCCCCTGCGCGAGGTCGAGCACATTGTCGATCTGGCGCGACAGCACGCCGACCGAATCGATGATCGCATCGACATAGGCCTGCTGCTGCTCGCCGAGCTTGCCCGCATAGCCCGCCTGCAACATTTCGGCGAAGCCGCCGATCGAGGTCAGCGGCGTCCGCAGCTCGTAACTCATCCGCGACAGGAAGGCGGTCTTGACCTTGTCCGCCGCCTCCAGCGCCTCGTTGCGCTCGCGCAGCGCGCCCTCGATCTTGCGGCTGTCGGTGACGTCGAGCATGATCAGCAGCGCGTTGCCGTCGGGCAGCGGGATCGCCGCGAAATCGAAATGACGCCCGTCGCGGAAGCGGATCTGCCCGACGCGCTGCTGGCGTTCGAGCGTCGCGGCGCGGATTACCTCCTGCACGATGCTGATCTGGTTGGGCTTGGCGAGCCGGTCGGCCAGCCCGTTCATCAGCTGGTCGACGCGCGGATGCGCGGCCAGCGTCGGCTCGTCGACGCTCCACAGCCGGCGGAAGCGCTGGTTCCACAGGTGGAGCCGCCCGTCGGGGGCGAAGACCGCGACCGCCTCGAACAGATTGTCGAAGGTCGCGGTGCGCACGCGCAGCAGCGTGTCGCGCGTCGAGGCGAGCTGCACCTGCTCGGTGCGGTCCTCGGCGATCAGCAGCAGGCCGCCGTCGGGGGTCGGCTGGGCGACGACGTGCAGGTGGGTGCCGTCGCGCAGCAGCCATTCCTCCTCGCCCGCCTCGGCACGCGCGAACCAGTCGACATGCGCCTGCCGCCACTGCGGATAGTCGCGCACCTCGGGCGTCCGCCCGGCGTCGCGCCACGCATCGAGCAACCGCGCGAACGAGCGCGCCTCGGCCACCTCGTCGGCGCCGATCGCGAAGAGGCGGCGGAACGGCAGGTTGGCGAAGACCAGTTCCTGATCGGGGCCGAACTGCGCGACCGCCGCCGACAGCCGGTCGAGCAGTTCGCGCTGGGTATCGACGAAGCGCCGGTGCGCGCCGCGCTCGCTCTCCAGTTCCTGAATGTCGATGGCATAGCCGGCGATGCCGATCACCCGCCCGCCCTCGGGCGCCAGCGGCACGTCGACGACGCGCATGATCCGCCGCTCGCCCTCGATCGTCACCGGCACGGTCCGCTGCTGCGCCGACCCGGCGGCGCGCGCCGCCTCTGCGGCGTCGGTCGCGCTGACCCCGGCGACGGGCTCGCACAGCTCGGTGCCCTCGTCGATCACCGCCGCGGCGCTCTTCGCCTCGACCGCGCGGACATAGGCGGCGTTGACCAGCGCGAGCCGCATGTCGGTCTCGCGGAACCACATCGGGAAGGGCGCCGCCTCGATCAGCCCCGACAGCGCTTCGAACGCCGCCATCGCCTCGTCGCGCTCGGCGCGCGCGCGGACGAGCGCCTGCTGACCATCGGTCGCATCGCTCAGCCACAGCAGCACGCTGCCCGGTCCGCCGACCGCCGGCGGCGCCGCCATGCCCTGAAAGACGATGGTGCGGCTGCCGCCCCGCGGCGTCAGGTTCAGCGTGAAAGGCTTGGCGCCGCGCTGCGCGCCGAGGATCGCCTGCCGCAGCGCTTCGTGCCCCGCGGCGTCGAGCCCGGCATCGAGCCCGCGCAGTTCGTCGAAATTGCGCGGACCGCCGTCGAGCCCGAGCCAGCGCCCGAGCCGCTCGCCCGCCTCGATCCGCCAGTCGGCGCGGACGATGACGGGAAGCTGCGGCGACGCCTCGACCAGGCTCGCCAGCCGCTCGGTCTGCCCGGCGACGAAGGCCGAGCGCCGCTGCATCGCGATGCCGCGTCCGACCGCCCACAGTCCGGCGATCAGCCACAGGGCGGCGAACAGGCCGAGCGCGAACAGCGATGCCGGGGAAAGCGGATCGCTCATCCCGTTTCGCATCCTCGCATGTCCGGCCGTTCCGCGCGCATGACCGATGCCCTACCGGCGATGCGGGGATGTTTCAATCGCATGTCGGCGCCGGTTGCCGCGCCCCGCCTTCCGATGGGCGCGCGGCTGTGGAAAAGCCGAGCGTGGTGGAAGTTCGATGGGTGTCTCGACTTGGTCGACACGAACGCAACGACAGGTCGGATATAGGGCTCGATGGCTTAGCGCATCGTGCGCTAAATCTGAACCGTTTGCCCTGAGCCTGTCGAAGCCTGTCCTGAGCGCCTGCAAGGCAGTCGAAGGGGGCTGTTCTTTCTTTCGAGACGCAAGAAGAAGGACGGTGCTTCGACAAGCTCAGCCCGAACGGCAGAAAGGATGATGCAGGTTTAACGCACGATGCTCTAAGCCTGATGACACGGCCTTGAATCGTCATTGCGAGCGGAGCGAAGCAATCCAGAGTCCGGGTAAACCGCCCTGGATTGCTTCGCTCCGCTCGCAATGACGAAGAAAATTTTCGACCGGCCGCGGACACGGGTTTTCGGCGAACCGAACGAAAAAGAGGGCGACCAGGCCGCCCTCTTCCTTTCTCCGCGATCGCCGCGGTCCCGGCGCGAAATCGTCCGCGCCGAAGCCGGAAGCGTCAATAGCGGTAATGGTCGGGCTTGAACGGCCCCTCGACCGGCACGCCGATATAGTCGGCCTGCTTCTGCGTCAGCTTCGACAGCTTCACGCCCAGCTTTTCGAGGTGCAGCGCCGCGACCTTCTCGTCGAGATGCTTGGGCAGGACATAGACGTCGTTCTGATACTCGCCCGCCTTGGTGAACAGTTCGATCTGCGCGAGCGTCTGGTTGGTGAAGCTCGACGACATGACGAACGACGGGTGGCCCGTCGCGCAGCCGAGATTGACCAGCCGGCCCTTGGCAAGGATGATGATCTCCTTGCCGTCGGGGAATTTGACCAGGTCGGTGCCCGGCTTGACCTCGGTCCAGTCGTAGTTGGCGAGCGCCGCGATCTGGATCTCGCTGTCGAAATGGCCGATGTTGCACACGATCGCCATCGGCTTCATCGCCGCCATATGCTCGGCGGTGATGACGTCGGCGTTGCCGGTCGCGGTGCAGAAGATGTCGGCGCGGGTCACCGCCTCGTCCATCGTCACCACCTCATAGCCCTCCATCGCCGCCTGCAGCGCGCAGATCGGGTCGACTTCGGTGACGAGCACGCGCGCGCCGCCGTTGCGCAGGCTCGCCGCCGAGCCCTTGCCGACGTCGCCGAAGCCCGCGACGCACGCAACCTTGCCCGCCAGCATCACGTCGGTGGCGCGGCGGATCGCGTCAACCAGCGATTCCTTGCAGCCATAGAGATTGTCGAACTTCGACTTGGTGACGCTGTCGTTGACGTTGATCGCGGGGAAGGGCAGCTTGCCCTCCTTGGCGATCTGGTAGAGGCGGTGGACGCCCGTGGTCGTCTCTTCGGACACGCCCTTGATGTTGCGGACGCTCTTGGTCAGATAACCGGGCTTGGCGGCGAGGAACGCCTTGAGCGCGCGGACGAATTCGACTTCCTCGGCATTGGTGGGCTCGAACAGCGCCTCGCCCGCCTCGACCCGCACGCCCCACAGCGCGAACATGGTGGCGTCGCCGCCGTCGTCGAGGATCATGTTGGCGGTCTGGTCGTCGCCCCAGTCGAAGATGCGCCCGACATAGTCCCAATAGTCGGCAAGGCTTTCGCCCTTCACCGCGAACACCGGTGTGCCGCCCGCGGCGATCGCGGCGGCGGCATGGTCCTGGGTCGAGAAGATGTTGCAGGTCGCCCAGCGCACCTCGGCCCCCAGCGCGATCAGCGTTTCGATCAGCACCGCGGTCTGGATCGTCATGTGCAGCGACCCGGTGATGCGCGCGCCCTTCAGCGGCTGCGCGGCGCCATATTCCTCGCGCAGCGCCATCAGGCCCGGCATTTCGGTTTCGGCGATCGCGATCTCCTTGCGGCCGAAGTCGGCAAGGCCGATGTCGGCGATCACATAGTCACGGGTTTCGGCGGCAAGAGTGGCCACGATTCATGTCTCCTGTCAGGCGGCACGGCCGCGCGCACGCGACCGGCGATGATGCGCGGCGCCCTAGCCGAAAGCGGCTCGGCGTTCAAATATAAACTTTTCTTTATATCGCGCCCCAAACACTGTTGAGCCACATTGTTGAACCACAGCGTCGAACCGAGGCCGTCGCATGACGTCGACCGGATCGCCACCCGCGAACCGTGAAGCCGCGCGGCGATCGGGCTTGATGCGGAACGCCCGTGCGAATCGCATTCCATCCGGAACGCACACGAAAAAATTTTCGCCTCGTCCGATATGTGACAGCTGCGCATGGCAGCGCGCGGTCGCAGTCAGGCATCGTCAGGATATTGATAATCCTGACTTATAATGCGCCATGCGATGAGCGTAATCGCCTATTGTGACAATATTGTTACAACTGCTTGGAAATATTGACTTTTTCCCGATTGCGATGGAAAATCGGCCAAAGTTTCGGGGAGATAGGAAATGAAGAAAATCATGCTGCCGCTGCTCGCTGTCGCTTTCGCGAGCCCCGCCGCGGCGCAATCGATCGTCGTCGTCACCGCGCCGCAGGCCGATTCGACGGTGCTGCCGGTCGCCTATGCCGAGCTTCGGGCCGGCGAGAATACGGCCGCGGTGACGAAGCTGACCGGCAATGCCGCGCTCGACGCGCGCGACCCGTCGCGGCTGATCAATCTCGGCACCGCTTATGCCCGGCTCGGCCGGACCGCCGATGCGGCGGCGGCCTATGAAGCGGCGGCGGCCAGCCCGATCCGCTACGACCTCGAACTCGCCGACGGCCGCTATATGGATTCGCGCTGGGCGGCCCGCACCGCGCTGGCGCGCCTCGGCGGCGGCCAGCCGCTGCTCGCGCTCGCGCGCTGATCGGTCAGGCTTCGCCGCCCTCGGTGGTGAGCAGGCGGGCGTCGACGCCGGCTTCCGCGAACGCGGCCTGCCAGCGCCGGGCAGGAGGGGTTTCGAACAGCAGCGCGTCGCTGCCCGGCGTGACATGCCAGCCGTGGCGCACCATCTCGTCCTCCAGCTGACCCGGCGACCAGCCGGCATAGCCGAGCGCGACCAGCCATCGCGTCGGGCCGCGTCCTTCGCCGATCGCGCGCAATATGTCGTGCGAGCTCGACAACATCCAGCGGTCGGCGACCTGCACCGCGCCCTCGCCGCCCCAGTCGCGGCTGTGGAGGACGAAGCCGCGCGACGGCTCGACCGGCCCGCCCAGGAACACCGGCTGCTCCAGCGGATCGTCGTGCGCGATGTCGAGCTGATCGAGCACCGCGCCGACGGTCATGCCGTCGATCGGATCGGCAACCCCGATCCCCATCGCGCCCTCCGCATCGTGGCTGATCATCGCGATCACCGCCTGCTCGAAGCGCGGATCGCCGATCCCCGGCAGGGCGAGCAGCAACTGGCCGGTGAACCAGGCAGGGGTGGATTCCATCGCCGCACCATGGACGCGCGCGCCGCCCGGGTCCAGCGCCTTTGCCGCAATCTCGCTCTCCCCCCTCCCGCAAGCGGGAGGGGCAGCGAGGCTTGGCAGCTTGCTGCCTAGCCGCAGCGGGGTGGGCAGACGCACCGTCACCCCCCGCCCCCACCCGCTTGCGGGAAGGGAGATCGGGTGGACGCATCATATTCAAAATGACCCGCGACCCCGTCCCGCTTGACTCGCGCCCGTCACAATCCGATGTCACCGCCATTCCAATCCCCTCGATGAAAGGATGCCGACATGACGATCCAGACCGGAGACAAGCTGCCCGACGCCAAGCTGGTGAAGGTGACCGAGAACGGCCCCGAACAGGTGAACGCCGCCGATTATTTCAAGGGCCGCAAGGTCGCGCTCTTCTCGGTTCCCGGCGCCTTCACGCCGACCTGTTCGGCGAAGCACCTGCCGGGCTATGTCGACAAGGCCGACGAACTGAAGGCGAAGGGCATCGACGAGATCGCCTGCACCGCGGTCAACGACGCCTTCGTGCTCGGCGCGTGGAGCAAGAATGCCGGCGCCGATCAGGTGACGATGCTCGCCGACGGCAACGGCGATTTCGCCGAAGCGGTCGGGCTGACGATGGACGGCACCGCCTTCGGCCTCGGCAAGCGCGGCCAGCGCTTCTCGATGATCGTCAACGACGGCGTCGTCGAACAGCTCAACGTCGAGGCCCCCGGCGAATTCAAGGTGTCGAGCGCCGACCATATGCTCGAGCAGCTTTGATCGGGGCGGGGCGGGCGCCGACGGCAGGCCCGCCCCCTTCCCTTTTGCCCCGATTTCGTGCAAGAGCGCCGCGATGACATCGCCTTCATCGCTTTCTCCCGACATCGCCGATACCGACGCGCTCGTCGAAACGATCATCGCCGAACTGAAGACGAAATTCCGCGACGCGGTCGTCGCGCTCAAATCGGCGATCGCCGCCTATGTGCACGACGGCACCCTGCCCCCGGCGGACGCCGCCGCGACCGGCCTGTTCGACTATCCGGCGCTGCGCCTCGTCACCAATGGCGAGTTCCGCGACGGCCAGGGCGGGCATAATCTGGCCTTCGGTCATTTCGAGCGCGCGGGCGAATTCGTCACCACCGTCACCCGCCCCGACCTGTTCGAAGCCTATCTGCGCGAACAGCTCAGCCTGCTGGTGCGTCATTACGACATGACGCTGGAGGTGACGCGCACCGGGCAGCAGATCCCCTTCCCCTACGTGCTCGACGCGAGCGACGGGTCCGACATGGGCGGCGTCACCCCGCTCGAACTCGCGCGTCATTTCCCGACCACCGACCTCGCCGACATCGGCGACGAGCTGGCCGACGGGCTGTTCGGCGCCGACCCCGCGGCGTCGCTGCCGCTCGCGCTGTTCGATGCGCTGCGCACCGATTTCAGCCTCGCGCGGCTGCGCCACTACACCGGCACCGCGCCCGAGCATTTCCAGCGCTATATCCTGTTCACCAACTATCATCGCTATGTCGACGAGTTCGTCGCCTGGGCGGGCGCGCAGGTGGGGCGGGATCGCTACACGGCGCTCGCAGGCGCGGGCGGCCTCTATGTCGACCGGGCGGGCGTCGATGCGAGCGCGCTCGTCGCCGACAGCGCATGGCGGCGGCACCAGATGCCCGCCTATCACCTGATCGCGCCCGACGGCAGCGGCATCACCCTCGTCAACATCGGGGTCGGCCCGTCGAACGCCAAGACGATCTGCGATCACCTCGCGGTGCTGCGGCCGGAGGCGTGGATGATGATCGGCCATTGCGGCGGGCTGCGCCCCAGCCAGCGCATCGGCGACTATGTGCTCGCCCACGCCTATCTGCGCGACGACCATATCCTCGATTCGGTGCTGCCGCCCGAAATCCCGATCCCGCCCATCGCCGAGGTGCAGCAGGCGCTCGCCGGCGCGGCGGAGGCGGTGTCGGGAACGAGCGGCGCCGACCTCAAGAAGCGGATGCGCACCGGCACCGTCGTCACCACCGACGACCGCAACTGGGAATTGCGCTTCACCGACTCGGCGCTGCGCTTCTCGCAATCGCGCGCGATCGGCATCGACATGGAAAGCGCCACCATCGCGGCACAGGGTTACCGTTTCCGCGTTCCCTACGGCACGCTGCTCTGCGTCAGCGACAAGCCGCTGCACGGCGAACTGAAGCTGCCCGGACAGGCGAACCGTTTCTACGAGGAGGCGATCGCCGCGCATCTGCAGATCGGCATCCGCACCTGCGAGATGCTGCGCGACGAAGGCCCGCGACTCCACAGCCGCAAGCTGCGCGCATTCAACGAACCGCCGTTCCGTTGAGCGGCGGGGGCAGTCGCCCCCTCCCTTCTTCCGTTCGTGTCGAGCGAAGTCGAGACACCCATCAATGTGGCGCCGTACCGATGGGTGTCTCGACTTCGCTCGACACGAACGGAAAGGTGGGTCAGGTTAAAGGCGCGCACTCGAGAAGGACGGCCCATGACGAACCCAGCCCCCAACCTGTCGCGCTCGGTCGTCGGCCGCGTCGCCATCGTCACCGGGGCGGCCAGCGGCATGGGCCGCGCCACCGCGCTGCTGCTCGCGAGCGAAGGCGCGAAGGTCGCGGTGACCGATCTCGACCTCGCGGCGTGCGAAGCGGTCGCGGCCGAAGCCGGCGACAACGCCCGCGCCTTTGCCCTCGACGTGTCGGACGGCGAGGCGATCGGGCGCACCGTCGCACAGGTCGCGGCGACCTTCGGCGGCATCGACATCCTGATCAACAACGCCGGGGTGTCGAGCTTCTGCCCGCTCGACGCCGACGATTACGAGGCGATCTGGCACCGCGCGATTACGGTGATGCTGACCGCGCACCAGCGCATGGTGCGCGCGGCGCTGCCGTGGCTGCGCCGGAGCGACGCGGCGCGCATCGTCAACATCGCCTCGACCGAGGGGCTCGGCGCGACGCCCGGCGACACGCCCTATGTCGCCGCAAAGACCGGCGTCACCGGCCTGACGCGCGGCCTCGCGGTCGATCTGGGCAAGGAGGGGATCACCGTCAACTGCATCTGCCCCGGCCCGATCCGCACCGGCATGACCGACGCGGTGCCCGAAGCCGACAAGGCGGTCTTCGCGAAGCGCCGCACCGCGCTGCGCCGCTACGGCGAGCCCGAGGAGGTCGCGCATGTGACGCTGAGCCTCGTCCTGCCCGCCGCGAGCTACATCACCGGCGCGGTGATCCCCGTCGACGGCGGCCTGACGGCACGCAACGCCTAAAGTGTTTTCAAGTCAGGTGGAATCACCTGACGACTCGGAAAACACGGTAAAACAAGAATCTAGAGTGCCGGTTTTGATTCAATTAGAGAATCGAGCATTAAATCTGAACCGTTTGCCCCCCGCTTTCGCGGGGGCAGGCTCTGAGCTTGTCGAAGCCTGTCCTGAGCGCCTGCAAGGCAGTCGAAGGGGGCCGTTCTTTCTTTTGGCGCCGCAAGAGGAAGGACGGTGCTTCGACAAGCTCAGCACGAACGGCAGAAAGGGTGATGCAGATTTAACGCCCGATACTCTAAAACCGGCACTCTAAGACCTCACGCATACATGCCGTCGCGCAGGTTGATGCCGTGCTCGACCCACGCCTTGAGCGCGCAGAGCATCTGCGACCAGCCCTGGCAATTGCCGTAGGAGGCGTCGAGCGCGCCCTGGTTTTCGCGCCAGCCCTCTTCGGCGATCTCGACGAGCGTGCGTCCGTCGTCGAGGCCCTTGAACGCCATGGTGACGCGCGTGCGATAGTCGCTGCCCGTCATTCCCCCGCCGTCGACGTTCGGCGCCTCGCCCTCGTTCGCCTGCCATTCGAGCACGATCCGCTCGTCGGGCACGACCTCGATCACATGGACGGGAAAGGCGCCGGGGAAATCGTGGAAATCCCATGTCACCGTCGCGCCGGTCTCCAGCCGCCCCTCGGCGCCGCCGGTGGTGAAATAATGGGACAGCTGCCGCGGGTCGGCGACCGCCTCGAACACCGTGTGCACCGGCTTCGCGATCCGCGCCGCGACCCTGAACTTCAGTTCCATGACCAGTCTCCGCTTGAGTCGCATTCGATTATGTTATAAATTTACAACATGTCAATCCACGACGATTTCGACCGGATCTTCAAGGCGCTCGCGCATGCGGTACGGCGGCAGATGCTCGACGACCTGAAGGATCAGCCGCTGACGACGGGCACGCTGTGCGGCCATTTCCCCGACCTCGACCGCTGCACGGTGATGCAGCATCTGAAAGTGCTGGAGGAGGCGGGGCTGGTGATCGCCGAGCGGCGCGGCCGCGAACGCTGGAACCACCTCGACGCGATGCCGATCCAGGACATCCACGACCGCTGGATCGGCCCGCACGCCGCCGCCGCAACGGCGCGGCTCGCGCGCTTCAAGCAGGCGGTCGAGGCGGAATGATGGGGGATGACTGGAATCGACCGATAAGCGACGCCAGCAGGATCGTCACCCTGGACTTGATCCGGGGTCCATTCGCGCTGCGCTGAGAGAATGGATTCCGGATCAAGTCCGGAATGACGAAGATAGGAGATGTCTGGTTGCGACCAATAAGCGGACGTTTCTTCTCCCCTCCCGCAGGCGGGAGGGGTCGGGGGTGGGCAGCGACGGCGCAATGGCCCACCCCGCTGCGACTAACGAACAAGTTCGTAAGTCTCGCTGCCCCTCCCGCAGGCGGGAGGGGAAACCAGGGCATGTCTCAAACGACCGCTTCCCACCCCAAAGCCGACATTTGCGCCCCCGCATGAAAGGGGCCGGGGAATCGCCTCCCCGGCTCTTGTCAGATCGCCGCGAATCTGGCTCACCACCCCTGCGGCTTGCCCTTGTTCTGTTCGTCGAGCCACGCCTTGAGCGGCGCGAAATAATCGACGAGCGCCTTGCCCGACATCTCACGGCTGCCGGTGAAGGCTTCGAGCGCGTCGGGCCATGGCTTCGACGCCCCCATTTCGAGCATTTCGTTGAGCTTCGCGCCGACCGCCTTGTCGTTGTAGAAGGAACAGCGGTGCAAGGGGCCGGTCCACCCCGCCTGCTTGCACGCCGCCTGATAGAATTGGAACTGCAGGATGCGCGCGAGGAAATAGCGGGTGTAGGGCGTGTTGCCGGGGATATGATATTTGGCGCCGGGGTCGAAGGCGTTCGCGGGCCGGTCGCCCGGCGGGACGATGCCCTGATATTGCAGGCGAAGCTGCGTCCACGCCTTGTTGTAGTCGGCGGGCCTGATCGTGCCGTCGAACACCCCCCAGCGCCAGCGGTCGACGAGCAGGCCGAACGGCAGAAAGGCGATCTTGTCCATCGCCTGACGCAGCAGCAGGCCGATGTCCTTGTCGGCGCTCGGCACCTTCGCCTTGTCGAGCAGGCCGATATCGACCAGATATTGCGGCGTGATCGACAGCGCGACGAAATCACCGATCGCCTCGTGGAAGCCGTCGTTGGCGCCGTTCAGATAGAGGAACGGCTGCCGGTTGTAGGCGCGCTGGTAATAATTGTGGCCGAGTTCGTGGTGGATGGTGACGAAATCGTCGGCATTCACCTTGATGCACATCTTGATGCGAATGTCGTCCTTGTTGTCGACGTCCCAAGCCGAGGCATGGCACACGACCTCGCGGTCGGCGGGCTTGGTGAACAGGCTGCGTTTCCAGAAGCTTTCGGGCAGCTTCTCGAACCCGAGCGAGGAATAGAAATTCTCGCCCGCGCGGACCATATCGAGCGGCGCCTTGCCCTGCGCCTTCAGCAGGTCGCCGATGTCGTAGCCGAGGTCGCCCGAACCCGGCGGCGCGACGAGCGGGTAGATGTTGCCCCATTCCTGCGCCCACATGTTGCCGAGCAGGTCGGCGCGGATCGGCCCGGTCTTCGGCTGCACCGCATCGCCGTATTTCTCGTTGAGCTTCCAGCGGACATAGGTGTGCAGCGCCAGATAGAGCGGCTTCACCTCCTGCCACAGCCGTTCGGTCGTCTTCGCGAAATCCTCGGGCGACATGTCGTAGCCCGACCGCCACATCGCGCCGGTGTCGGCGAAGCCCAGTTCCTTCGCGCCCTCGTTGGCGATGGTGACGAGGCGCGCATAATCGTCCTTCATCGGCGCGCCGACATTGTCGTGCCAGCTTGTCCACATCTCGGCATATTCGGCGGGCGTGTGCTGGAGATTGCCCATCTCCGCCTCGATGTCGGAGCCGGAGATTTCCTTGCCGCCCAGCGTGCCGCGCCCCTTGCCATATTGCGACTGGAGGTCGGTCGCGATGGTGTTGAGTTCGGTCGCCGCGCCCGGCCGGGTCGGCGCCGGCAGGACGAGGCCGGTGCGCAATATGTCGAGCTTGCGCTTCGTGTCGGCGCTCAGCCCGGCGACATCGCGATATTTCGCGGCTTCGAGCGCGTATTTCACCGCCTTTTCGGTGCCCACCGCATTGATGCGCGCCGCCATCGCGTCGGTGTCGTCGGTGATATAGGTCGCATTGACCCAGTTCACCTGACTCGCCTCGACCGTATAGTCGAACAGATCCTTTTCCGCGGCGGCGACGAAGGCATCGGCGTCTGCCGCAGTGGGGGCGGCAGTCGGCGCGGCGGGGGCGTCCTTCTGCTTCGGTGCGGCCAGCGCGGGGCCCGCGACCGCAAGCGAAAGGGCGAGCGACAGCGTTGAAATCATGACTTTCATGGGATGCGTCCTCTGGATGGTCTGACGGCGCTCCAGCGCCGGATGCCCCCAGACTGAACCGCGTCCGCGGCAGGGTCAAGCCGTCAGGAAGGCCGCGATCGCCTGCCCCAGTTCGGGCTCGGTGACGCTCGACATGTGGGTGCCGGGGATCGTCGCGAGCACCGCGTCGGGCAGCGCCGCGACGAGGTCCTCGGCCGACCCGTTGTCCCGGTCGCGGTCGCCGCACACGACGAGCGTCGGCATCGTCAGCGCCGCCAGCGCATCGGGCGGCGTATCGGTGAAGCTGTCGAGCAGGTGGCCGGCGGCGATGCGGTCGATCTTCATCGTCTTCATGAACTGGATCGACAGCCAGCTGTCGTCGCCGCGCTTCGCGCTGTCATATTCGGCAATCACGCGCTTGAAGAACTGCCCGCGCCGCTGCCACCCGGCCAGTCCCGCCAGCCCCATGCCGCCGAGGATCAGTCGCCCCGGCGTCATCCCCGCAACCACCGCGCGCACGCTGGTCCGCGCGCCGAGCGAGAAACCGCCGAGGTCGAACGCCGACAGGCCGAGGTGCGCGATCAGATCGGCAAGGTCGCTCACCAGCACGTCGGGCGGATAGAGCGCCGCATCGTGCGGCGCCGCGCTCGATCCGTGGACGCGCAGGTCGGGCATGACGACGCGATAGCCCTCGGCGGCGATGCGCGCCGCGGTGCCGAACTTGATCCAGTTGACCTCGGCGCTCGAGAACAGGCCGTGGAGCAGGACGACCGGCCGCCCCTCCCCCATCTCGCGCCACGCCAACCGCACGCCGTCGCGCGCGTCGAAATATTGCGGTTCGATGCTCATCCTTCGGCCTTAGGACAGGATGCCATCGGTTTGAACCGTCATTGCTTCGGCATGTTCGCTTTCCACAAGGAACCGTTCCCCGGCGAAAGCCGGGGTCCACGCGGGACCGCACTATGCCATATGCCATCTGGACCCGGCTTTCGCCGGGGCACAAGCTCTCGCTCTATGCCGACTTGTTCGCGTATGACGAAAAGGGGGGAGCGCGCCGAACCCTCCCGCGCAGATTTTCGCTGTGCTCAGCGCGGCCGCAGACCCTTCTGCTCCATGCGCCATTTCGCCAGCTCGATGCGGTCCTGCCCGAAGAAGGGCTCGCCATCGAAGACGAGCGTCGGCACCCCCCAATGGCCCGCGAGTTCGAGCGCCGCCTGGTTCGCGGCGATTTCCGCGTCGAGCGCCTCCGCATCGGTTTCGGCCTCGGCGTCGAGTTCGGCGAGGTCCAGCCCCGCGCGGCGTGCCGCGCCCGCCAGATGATCGCCGAGGTGCCAGTCCTGCGCGCCGCCCCAGATGAGCTGTGCGACCTCGTCGCAGAAGGCGAGGCTCTTGCCGCGCCGCGACGCCGCCTGTCCGAGGCGGGTCAGGCGGAAGATATAGGGCTGCTCCGCCGCGATCTCGCGCGTGTGGACGTTCTGGACGATCGGGTCGGGACGCGGCGGGCCGAAGGGGATGCCGTGGAACTGCGCGACGCGCATCATGTCGCGCATCGTGTAGCCGAGCCAGTTGGGGTGGTTGCGCTCGAAGAAATCGGGCTGGCGGATCGCGAGCGGATAGACGGGACGCAGGTCGATCGTCACGTCGTGGCTCGCCGCGAGCGCGCGATAGCGGCCGATGGCGAGATAGCTGTAGGGCGAGCGGAAGGACCAGAAGAGGTCGGCGGTCAGACTCATGGCACGCATAGTGCCAAAATATCCGCGCGGCGCAAGCGATTGTCGAAAAGCGGCAGTGGCGTTCGCGGCAATTTCGCATGTGCAGCATATTGTCATTGGATATAGTGGCAATTGCTATTATATCGTCTGCCATGAGAGAGACGGTCGGCTTTCTGCTCAACGATACCGCGCGGCTGTTCCGCCGCGCCTTCAACGCGCGCACCCGCGACAGCGGGATCACCGCGCTGCAATGGCGGCTGCTCAGCTATCTCAAGCGCTACGAGGGCATCCGCCAGGGTCCGCTCGCCGACCTGATCGAGGTCGAACCGATCACCCTGTCGCGGATGGTCGACCGGCTGGCCGAGGCCGGGCTGGTCGAGCGCCGCGCCGACCCCGGCGACCGCCGCGCCTGGCTTCTCTATCTGACCCCGCGCGCCCGCGAACAGATGGGCGCGATGCGGCGGCTGACCGACGCGCTGACCGAAGAGGCGATCGGGGGACTCTCCCCCGCCGAGCGCGCCGAACTGATCCGGCTCGTCCGCCACGTGCGTTGCAACCTGTCGCGCCGCGACGCGATCGACACGACCGAAAGAGAAGAAACGAAAGAGGCCCTCTGATGGACCAGCTCGCTCCCCCTCGCCGCAAGCCCGACCGCCCCGAGCCGCGCTCTGAAGAGGTCGCGTCGCCGAAGGCCGCCTCGAAGGCCGCGCCGAAGGCCGATCCCGTGCCGCCGCCCACGACCGCGGCAGAGGCGAAGCCCGGCTGGCGCACGCGCGCGCTGATGTTCGGCGTGCCGCTGGCGCTCGCGGCGGCGGGCGGCTGGTACTGGCTGGCGAGCGGCGGGTCGGTGTCGACCGACAATGCCTATATCCAGATGGACAAGGTGTCGGTCGCCGCGGAGGTCGGCGGCCTGATCACCGAGGTCGCGATCCGCGAGGGTCAGGAGGTCGCGAAGGGACAGCTGCTCTTCCGCATCGATGGCCACCCCTATGCGCTGACGGTCGCGCAGGCGAACGCCGCGATCGATTCGGCGACGGTCGATGTCGGCAATCTGTCGGCCAGCCTCGCCGCGACGGCGGTCGACATCCAGGCGGCGCGCGAGGACATCGCCTTCGCCGAATCGAATTTCCAGCGCCAGGCCGCGCTGATGGACAAGGGATTCACCACCCGCGCCGCCTATGACGCGTCGAAGCACGCGGTCGAGCAGGCGCGCGCCCGGCTCGCGCAGGCGCAAGCGTCCGCCGCCGAGGCGCGCGCCAAGCTGGCGACGGGCACGGGCGGCACCAATCCGCAGGTCGCGGCGGCGCGCGTCCGGCGCGCGCAGGCGCAGGTCGATCTCGGCCGCACCGAGGTGCGCGCGCCGAGCGCGGGACGGGTCGCCGAATCGCACCGGCTGCAGCTCGGCCAGATGATGGTCGCGGGGCTTCCCGCGGTGACGCTGGTCGATACCGCGCATCCGTGGGTCGAGGCCAATTTCAAGGAAACCGATCTCGCGCACATGTGCGTGGGCCAGCCCGCCGAGATGCGCTTCGACGCCTATCCGGGGCTGAAGGTGCGCGGGCACGTCCAGACGATCGGCGCCGGCACGGGCAGCGAATTCTCCGTGCTGCCCGCGCAGAACGCGACCGGCAACTGGGTGAAGGTGACGCAGCGGGTGCCGGTGCGCATCGCCTTCGACGAGGCGCCGAAGCGGGCGATGATCGCGGGGCTTTCGACCGAGGTCACGGTGATCACCTCGGGCGGCTGCACCTAAGGGCAGCCGGTGGCGAGCCGCGTCTTTTCCCGGCGCCCGGCGCCCGCGGCGACGGTCGTCAGCGACGACCGGCCGCTCTACGAGCAGGTGCGCTATCATGGCCTGCTGACCGTCGCGGTGATGGGCGCGTCGGTGATGCAGATCCTCGACACGACGATCGCCAACGTCGCCATTCCGCACATGCAGTCGAGCCTCGGCGCGACGAGCGAGACGGTGAACTGGGTGCTCACCAGCTATATCATCGCCTCGGCGGTCGCGATGCCGATCACCGGCTGGCTCGCCGACCGCATCGGGCGGCGCCCGCTGTTCCTGATCGCGGTGCTCGGCTTCATCATCGCCTCGATGGCCTGCGGCGCGGCGCAGAATCTGGAGGAGATGGTTATCTTCCGTTTCCTGCAGGGGATCAGCGCCGCCTTCATCGGGCCGCTGTCGCAGTCGGTGATGCTCGACATCAACCCGCCCGAACGCCACGCGCGCGCCATGTCGATCTGGGGCATGGGGATCATGGTCGGGCCGATTCTGGGACCGATCCTGGGCGGCTGGCTGACCGAATCGGTCAACTGGCGCTGGGTTTTCTACGTCAACCTGCCGGTCGGGCTGGCGACGCTGGCGCTGCTCTGGGCGCTGCTCCCCGCGACCGGGCGCAAGGACCGCAAATTCGACCTGTTCGGCTTTTCGATGCTCGCGCTTGGGCTCGCGTCGCTCCAGCTCATGCTCGACCGCGGGGCGCAGAAGGACTGGTTCGACAGCCTCGAGATATGGATCGAGACCGGCGTCGCCCTCGCCTGCCTGTGGATGTTCCTGATCCACCTGCTGACCGCGCGCGACACTTTGTTCGACCGCCGGATGCTCGCCGATCGCAATCTGCTCACCGCGCTGGGGTTCATGATCGTGATCGGCATCGTCATGTTCTCGTCGATGGCGCTGCTGCCGCCGATGCTCCAGCGCCTGTTCGACTGGCCGGTGATCGACACCGGCTGGGTGCTCGCGGTGCGCGGCGTCGGCATCCTGATCAGCATGTGGATCGCGGGCCGGCTGATGGGGCGGATCGACGCGCGCTGGCTGGTCGGCAGCGGCCTGGTCATCGCCGCCTATTCGCTGTGGCAGATGAGCCAGTGGTCGCTGATGATGGGCGTCGGACCGGTGGTGGTCAGCGGGCTCGTCCAGGGACTCGGCATGGGGCTGGTCTTCATCCCGCTCAACACCATGGCCTTCGCGACGCTGGGTCCGGCGTGGCGCACCGACGGCGCCAGCCTACTCAACCTGTTCCGCAGCGTCGGCGCGTCGGTCGGCATCTCTGTGGTGACGACGCTGCTGGCCACCAACACGCAGACGAGCCACGAAGACCTGGTCGCGCACATCACGAACAGTTCGGTCGCGCTGATCGACCCGTCGACGTCCGACCGGCTCGGTGCACTCGGGGGCAGCGTGATGGCGATGGTCAATGCCGAGATCAACCGGCAGGCCGCGATGGTCGCCTATATCGACGATTTCTGGGCGATGATGTGGGTGACGTTGCTGTCGGTCCCGCTCGTCATCCTGCTGCGCCCGCCCGCCCCCGGCGGACCGGCGGCG
Organism: Sphingopyxis sp. 550B; assembly: GCF_057401805.1. Taxonomy (NCBI): domain Bacteria; kingdom Pseudomonadati; phylum Pseudomonadota; class Alphaproteobacteria; order Sphingomonadales; family Sphingopyxidaceae; genus Sphingopyxis; species Sphingopyxis sp. 550B. Next base: position 4,202,705 of record NZ_CM171610.1, read on the forward strand.
TCGGCGAGCGACATGGGGCATTGATGCGCCGGGCGGACCGCACGCCGCCCTATCCGGCGAGCGCCGCCATCATCCGCTCGTCCCTGGCGATCCACGGGGCAAGGCTGGGACGCGACAGGATCGCCGCGCTCCACGCCGCGATCTTCGGATAGCGCGCCGGATCGGCCCCGGCGCTGCAATGGCGGACGTTCACCAGCGGCGAGACGGCGGCAAGGTCGGCGAGCGTCAGCCGGTCGCCGACCAGAAAGCCGCTCGCGGGGATCGCCTCCTCCAGATAGGCGAGCAGCTTCGGCAGGTCTTCGGCCTCCGCCTGCGCCGCCGCGGCCAGGTCGCCCTCGCGTTTCAGGACGTGCGGCGCGACGACGCGGTTGAAGAATAATTTGCCGCTGCACGCCGCGAGCAGCGTATCGCCGAACTCCTCCCACCAGATCGTCCGACCGCGCAATTGCGGATCGGCGGGAATCAGTTCGGGCTCGGGATGCTTCGCTTCCAGATAGTGTATGATCGCGCTCGAATCGGCGAGCCGATAGCCGTCGTCGTCGATCGCCGGCATCTTGCCGAGCGGCGAGGCGGCGCGGAACCCCGGATCGGGGTCGCCTATGCCGACCCCCTTCAGCTCGAAACCGATCCCCTTCTCGCCCAGATAGCCGAGCAATTTCCGCACGAAAGGCGATAACACCGAACCATAGACGATCATCGAACCTTCCCCCTTCGCCGCTGCCCACCCAGCATAGGGAAGAGACCGCGGACCGCAACCCGCAACGGCGGACGAAAGCGACGGCGCGACGTGCGCGGCGACCCCGACAAACGCGCTTGCTATCAGCGCCTTGGCGTGGAACACTCGCTCGTTCGGGGCGCTGCCGGGCGCAGCCATATAACGGGAAAACCAAGCAATGCGCCCTTCCGCCTGGGCAGATCGGCTGATGGCCCTTTCGGTCCGCGCGATGGGCCTCGTCATCCTGCTCGGCGCGCTTGGCGCGGCGGCGGCCAGCTTCTTCTACAACCAGACGCAGGAGGCCGATCAGGCCGGGCGCGTCGCGATGCAGATCGACGACCGTCTGCGCGATCATATCTCGGCGCTCGAAGGCGTGCGGGCGTTGTACGAATCGGACATGGCCGCCAACGGCCCCGCCATTCGCGCCTATCTGACGGCGCTCCAGCCGCAGGTGCGCTCGCCCGGCATGCAGGGCATCGGCATCGCCATCGCGATGCAGCAGGCGACCCCCGCCGCCGCCGAGGCGCGGCTGCGCCAGAACTACGGCCGGGACATTCGCGTCTGGCCCACGACCGACCAGCCGATCGGCTTCCCGATCATCCTCCTCGAACCCGACGACACGCGCAACCATCCGGCGCTGGGTTTCGACATGTACAGCGAGCCGGTCCGGCGCGAGGCGATGCGCCGCGCCTGGCAGACCGGCCGGCCGGCTGCGAGCGGCATCGTCGAGCTGCTTCAGGAAACCCGCGACCGGCGCAAACAGCCGGGTTTCCTCATCTATATTCCCGTCTATGCCGCGACGCCCTCGACCGACGCGATCGCTGCGCTTCCCCCCGTCGACGCCGGCGGCGGCAGCGCCGTCGCGACCGCCGGCGGCGGCGTCCGTCCGATCGAGGCTTTCGTCTATGCGCCGTTCCGCGTCGGCGACCTGATGCGCGCGGTGCTCGGTTCGCAGCTCGAAAGCATCGACGGGATCGAGGTCTTTGCGGGCGACGGCCCGTCGGCGCCGCGTGTCTTCACGCACGGCGTCATGCGCTGGGATGCGCATGAAGAGCATATCCGCGTCGCCGACCGGCTATGGACGGTGCGCATCTCCTATGGCCGGTTCATCGACCGGATCGGCCGGCCGCTCGGCATCCTGCTCTTCGGGCTCGCCATCGCGGTCCTCGCGACCCAGCTCCACCGGCTGCAACAGCGCCGCCTCGGCGCCTTCCAGGCGCTTGCCGAGGAAAAGGCGCGCCACGCGGAGGACCGCGAACTGATCATGGGCGAAATGGCGCATCGGATGAAGAACGCCTTCGCCCGCATCGGCGCGCTCGCCCGGATCACGGCACGCGAGGCGGGCGATCTCGCCACCTTCGAGGCCAAGTTCGACGGGCGGCTGCGCGCGCTGTCCGACGCCAAGCAGATGCTCGTCACCGGCGCGGTCGACAGCGTCGAACTCGGCGCGATCGTCCGCCGCGAACTGACGCTCGCCGGCTGGGACGAGGAACGGCTCGCGTCGCTTTCCGGTCCGGAGGTCCGCCTCGCCGACGAGGGCGCACAGGCGGTCGCGCTCGCAATCCACGAGTTCGTCACCAACAGCATCAAATATGGCGCGCTGGCCGGCAAGGGGACGCTCGCGGTGCACTGGCGCCGCGACGGCACCGATATCGAACTGTCGTGGATCGAGAGCGATCTGCCCGAAACCCCGCATTTCGAGACCGAAAGCTTCGGCACCCATTTCATCCGCTCGCTGATCGAACGGCAACTGAAGGGCCGGTGGCATCGCCACGCCACCGACAAGCAGCTTGCCATCCTGATCCGCTGGCCCGATCAGGCGGTCCATGGCTGACCCCTGCTGGCACATCTGGATCGATCGCGGCGGAACCTTCACCGACGTCGTGGCGCGCGCCCCCGACGGCCGCGCCCTCAGCACCAAATATCTGAGTGAGGACCCGGCGCGCCCCGGCGATGCGGCGGTGAACGCGATCCGCGACCTCACCGGCGCGGGCGACGGCCCGCTGCCGCCGCTGTCGATCCGCATGGGATCGACCGTCGCGACCAACGCGCTGCTCGAACGCAAAGGCGAACCGACCCTGCTCGCGATCACGCGCGGCTTCGGCGACGCGCTGACCATCGGCTATCAGGACCGGCCCGAGCTGTTCGCGCGCGCGCTGAACCGCACGCCGCCACCGCACGCGGCGGTCGCCGAGATCGCCGAGCGCATCGGCCCCGACGGAGAGGTCATCGCGCCGCTCGACGAAGCCGCCGCGCGCCGGGCGCTGCAGGCGGCGCGCGACGCCGGGATCGCCAGCATCGCGATCGTCCTGATGCACGGCTATCGCTATCCGGCACACGAACGGCGGCTGGCGGCGATCGCCGCCGAACTGGGCTTTTCCCAGATTTCGACCAGCCACGACGTCAGCGCGCTGATCAAGCTGGTCGGGCGCGGCGACACGACGCTCGCCGATGCCTATCTCTCGCCCGTCCTCCATCATTATGTGCGCCAGTTCTGCGCCGCGCTGGGCGAAGAGGCCCGGCCGCAGTTCATGAAAAGCTCGGGCGGGCTGGCCGCGGCGGCCGCCTTCCACGGCCGCGACGCGATCCTGTCCGGCCCCGCCGGCGGGATCGTCGGCATGGTCGGCAGCGCCGCGCCGCTGGGGTTCGAACGGCTGATCGGCTTCGACATGGGCGGCACCTCGACCGACGTCAGCCATTATGCCGGCCGGCTCGAGCGCGATAACGAGACGATCGTCGCCGGGACGCGCATCCGCGCGCCGATGCTGCGCATCCACACCGTCGCCGCGGGGGGCGGTTCGATCTGCCGCTGGGACGGCGCGCGCCTGCTCGTCGGCCCCGAAAGCGCGGGCGCCAACCCCGGCCCCGCCGCCTATGGTCGCGGCGGCCCGCTGACCGTCACCGACTGCAACGTGCTGCTCGGCAAGATTCAGCCCGATCATTTCCCGAAGCTGTTCGGCGAAAGCGGCGACCAGCCGCTCGACCGCGCCGCCGTCGCGGACAAGGTCGCGGTCCTCGCGGCACAGGTGGGCGCCATCACCCCCGAAGCGCTGGCCGAGGGGCTGCTCGCCATCGCGGTGCAGCAGATGGCGAACGCGATCAAGCGCATCACCATCGCGCGCGGTCATGACCTGACGCAGGGTTACAGCCTCGTCGGCTTCGGCGGCGCCGCGGGACAGCATGTCTGCCTCGTCGCCGACGCGCTCGGCGTCGACCGGATCCTGCTCCACCCGCTCGCGGGCGTGCTCTCGGCCTATGGCATGGGTCTTGCCCGCCCCTCGGCGATTCGCGAGCGGACGCTGGGACTGCCGCTCGCCGCCGACTGCGCCGACAGCCTCGCCGCCGCCGAAGCCGAGCTTGCCGGACAAGCGCGCGCCGACCTCGCTCCCGACGCGCAGGTCGCGCGCGAGACCCTGCTCTTCGTCCGCCTCGCCGACAGCGACAATGCGATCGAATTGCCGCTGTCCGATCCCGCCGCGGTGCGCGCCGCCTTCGCCGCCGCCTTCCGCCAGCGTTTCGGCTATGCGCCGCACGACGACCTGGTCGTCGACCGCATCCGCGTCGAACTGACCGAGGCGGACGACGCCCCCGCCGCCCTGCCGCCACCCGCGCCCATGGCCGAAGCCGGGCCCGAAATCGTCACCGCCTGGCTCGCGGGCGCGGCGCACCGCGTGCCGCTCCACCAGCGCGCCGCGCTCGCCCCCGGCCGCACCGTCGCCGGGCCCGCGATCATCGTCGATGCGCTCGCGACCACGGTGATCGAGCCCGGATGGACGGCAACGGTCAAGTCTGAAGGCACGCTGCTGCTCTCAAGAACGGGCGCAGCCCTGCGCAAGGGCGATGGTTCCGTCCCCGAAGGGCAGGAACAGCAACCCGATCCCATTCGTCTCGAAATCTTCAACAGCCTGTTCATGGCGATCGCGGAGGAAATGGGCGGCGCGCTTCAGCACAGCGCCTCGTCGATCAACATCCGCGAGCGGCTCGACTTCTCCTGCGCGCTGTTCGACGGCGAAGGGCGGCTCGTCGCCAATGCGCCGCACATGCCGGTCCACCTCGGTTCGATGGGGGAAAGCGTCCGCACGATCCTGCGCCGGCGCGGACCCGATCCCGATGGCCGGCCGCGTGACGGACGCGGGCTGCGCCCCGGCGACGCCTATGCGCTCAACGCCCCCTATGACGGCGGCACCCACCTGCCCGACATCACCGTCATCATGCCGGTGTTCGTGGAGGGGCGAACCGACGCCCCCGCCTTCTTCGTCGCCGCGCGCGGCCACCATGCCGATCTCGGCGGCATCGCCCCCGGCTCGATGCCGCCGAACAGCCGCAGCATCGACGAGGAAGGCATATTGTTCGACAACCGGCTGATCGTCGACGACGGCCGTTTCCTCGACGCCGATGTCCATGCGCATCTGACCGCCGGCGCCTTTCCGGCGCGCAACCCGGCGCTCAACATCGCCGACCTCAAGGCGCAGGTCGCGGCGTGTCAGCGCGGCGCCAGCGCGCTCGCCGACCTGTCCGCCGCGCACGGGTCCGCCACCGTCGCCGCCTATATGGCGCACGGCCAGCGCCAGGCCGAAGCCGCGGTGCGCCAGCTCGTCGCCCGCCTCGACGACGGCGCCTTCCGTTATGCGATGGACAATGGCGCCGAGGTCGCCGTCGCGGTGCGGGTCGACCGCGCGGCGCGCCATGTCACGATCGACTTCACCGGCTCGTCGCCGACGCTGCCCGACAATTTCAACGCGCCGCTGCCGGTCGTCCGCGCCGCCGTCCTCTATGTGCTGCGCACGATGCTCGACGACCCGATCCCGATGAACGAGGGCTGCCTTGCACCGGTGACGCTGATCGTGCCGCCCGATTCGATGCTCAGCCCGCGCCATCCCGCCGCCGTCGTCGCGGGCAATGTCGAGACGAGCCAGGTGATCACCGACGCGCTCTTCGCCGCCTTCGGCGCGATGGCCTGCGCGCAGGGGACGATGAACAATTTCACCTTCGGCGACGCGCAGCGCCAATATTACGAGACGATCGCCGGCGGTTCGGGCGCGGGCCCGGGCTTCGACGGCACCGCGGTCATCCAGACGCACATGACCAACAGCCGCATGACCGACCCGGAGGTGATGGAGACGCGCTTTCCGGTGATCGTCGAGGAATTTTCGATCCGCCGCGGTTCGGGCGGCAAGGGGCGCTGGACCGGCGGCGACGGCGCGACGCGGCGCATCCGCTTTCGCGCGCCGATGGTGGCGAACATTCTCGCCAACCGCCGCACGGTGCCGCCCAAGGGGCTCGCGGGCGGCGCGGACGGCGCCCCCGGCCGCAACTGGGTCGAGCGCGCCGACGGATCGATCGAACGGCTCGCCGCGACGGGCAGCGCGAAGCTGGAAGCCGGCGACGCCTTCGTGATCGAAACGCCGGGCGGCGGCGGCTATGGTGAAGCGGGGGAGGAGCAATGAGGGGGCGTGCCTATGCGCGCTCCGGCTTTCGCCGGGGTCCAACGTCCGACAGGACTGAGCCATGCTCGTCCTGATCGGCATCCTCATCATCATCGCGGGCTTCCTGCTCCGCTTCAATCCGCTGCTGGTCATCATGGCCTCGGCGCTCGCGACCGGGCTCGCGGCGGGGCTCGACGTGACCGCGATCGTCGCCGCCTTCGGCAAGGCGTTCAACGACACGCGCTATGTCTCGATCGTGTGGATCGTCCTGCCGGTCATCGGCCTGCTCGAAGCCTATGGCTTGCAACAGCATGCGCGGACGCTGATCGGGCGGATGAAAGGGGCGACGCTCGGGCGCCTGCTCACCGGCTACCTGCTGCTGCGCCAGCTTCTGTCCGCGGTCGGCCTGACGTCGGTCGCGGGGCATGCGCAGACGGTGCGGCCGCTCGTCGCGCCGATGGCGGAAGCCGCCGCCGATACGCAGAACCCGGCGCTCAGCGACGCGCAGCGCGAGGAGGTGAAGGGCTTTTCGGCGGCGACCGACAACATCGGTCTCTTCTTCGGCGAGGACATCTTCCTCGCCATCGGCTCGATCCTGCTGATGAAGGGCGTGCTCGAAGGCTATGGCTACGACATAGAGCCGCTGCACCTGTCGGTCTGGGCGATCCCGACCGCGATCGCGGCCTTCATCATCCACGCCTGGCGCCTGCGGCGGCTCGAACGGCGCATGGCGCAAAAGGCGGAGGGCGGCGCATGATCACTCTCGGCTTCGTCTACGTGCTTTCGGGGCTGGCCTTCGCGCTGTTAGCGCTGCTCGGCCTGCTCGACCGCACGAATCCAAAGCGCTTCGGCAATGCCGCTTTCTGGGGCCTGCTCGCCGTGTCGATGCTCGCCGGCGACCGGCTCGGCGATTTCGGCAACGGGCTGCTCGTCCTCGCGCTCGTCGCCATCGCCGGGACCGGCCAGATCGGCAAGGGCCCCGCCGGCGACATCCCGGCCGAGGAGCAGGCGGACAGCGCCGCGCGCCACGGCAATTTCCTGCTCCTCGTCGCGCTGATCATCCCGGCGGTCGCGCTGGCGGGGACCTTTCTGTTCAAATGGGTGCCCGGCATCGCCGATCCGAAGCAGGCGACGCTGATCTCGCTCGCGCTCGGCGTGCTGATCGCGCTCGCGGTCGGCATGGCGCGGCTGCGTCCGCCGCTGCTGCTCCCGGCGCAGCAGGGCCGCCGGCTGCTCGATTCGGTCGGCTGGGCGGCGGTGCTGCCGCAGATGCTCGCCAGCCTCGGCGCGGTGTTCGCGCTCGCCGGCGTCGGCGAGGTGGTGGGCGGCCTGATCGGCGGCGCGATTCCCGAAGGCAGCCTGTTCGGTGCCGTGCTCGCCTTCGGTCTCGGCATGGCGCTGTTTACCATCGTGATGGGCAATGCCTTCGCGGCCTTTCCGGTGATGATCGCCGCGATCGGCATGCCGCTGCTGATCCAGCAATATGACGGCAATCCCGCCGTCGTCGCGGCGATCGGCATGCTCGCGGGTTTCTGCGGCACGCTGATGACCCCGATGGCCGCCAATTTCAACCTCGTGCCCGCGGCGCTGCTCGAACTGAAAAGCCCCTATGGCGTGATCCGGGCGCAGATTGGCACCGCCATCCCGCTGCTCGCGGTGAACATCGTCTTCATCTGGCTCTTCGCCTTCTAATCCGACGGAACCCATGCACCTTTCCCCCGAACACGCCACCCGCTTCGCGACCGCGACGCTGTCGCATCTCGGCCGCGAATATCCCTACAAGATGGACCTCGTCATGGCGGGGCCGGAGGATGCGAAGCCGCCGCGCGATCATCACCCGATCTTCCACGGCAGTTTCGACTGGCACAGCTGCGTCCACGGCTGGTGGCAGGTTCTTCGCCTCGCGCGGCGTTTTCCCGACCTGCCCGTCGCCGGCGCCATCCGCGCGCGCGCCGACGCGATGCTGGTGCCCGACAAGGTGGCGGGTGAGCTCGCCTTCCTCGATCGCCCGACCGCGACCGGATTCGAGCGCCCCTATGGCTGGGCATGGCTGCTCGCGCTCCACGCCGAGGCGGCGGCGCACGATGCCCCCTGGGCCGCGGCGCTCGAACCGCTCGCCGCCGCCTTCGCCGCGCGTTTCCATGCCTTCCTGCCCAAGCTGACCTATCCCTTGCGCGTCGGGACGCATTTCAACATCGCCTTCGCGCTGCTGCTCGCGCGCCATTGGGCGGGCCCGCGCGATCCGGCGCTGGTCGCGCTGATCGACGCCCGCGCGCAGGACTGGTTCGGCGGCGATGCCGATTGCCAGGCGTGGGAGCCGGGCGGCGACGAGTTCCTTTCGTCCGCGCTGACCGAGGCGCATCTGATGGCGGTCGTGCGCGGCGCCCGATTCGCCGACTGGTTCGACGCCTTCCTGCCGCGCGCCGCGCAACGGACGCCCGCGACGCTTTTCGCCCCCGCGATGGTGTCCGACCGCAGCGACGGCAAGATCGCCCATCTCGACGGCCTCAACCTCAGCCGCGCCTGGTGCTGGCGCGCGATCGCCGCCGCGCTGCCGGCCGGCCACCCGGTCGTCGCGGAGGCCGAGGCGAGCGCGCTGCGCCACCTCGACGCCGCGCTGCCGCACGTCACCGGCGATTATATGGGCGAACACTGGCTGGCGAGCTTCGCGCTCCTCGCGCTCGACGGGTTGGCGGACAGAGAAGACCGCTCCTAACCGTTACATACTCTCGCCGGGCTGCATCGCACCGTAACGACTTGTTATCCATGGCCTCGCTATGGTCTCCTCCGGTCACGCAGGAAGCCGATTTGACGGGACAACTCTTCATCTCCTTGCTCAATCCGGGCATCGGCCTGCTGTTCGCCGGCGCCTTCTTCCTGATGTGGCTGAACCGGCGCGAGCGCTACATCGCCTATGCCGCCGGGGCCTATGTCGCGACCGCCTGCGCCTTCCTGATCCAGGACCTGGCGCCGGTGCTGCCGATGGAATTGCAGCGGCTGCCCGCCAATGCCGGATTCCTGCTGACCGGCGTGCTGTTCGCGGCCGCGATCATCCAGCGTTACGGCCTGCCCGTGCCCTGGCGCGCGATGGCGCTCACCGCGGCGGTCTCGCTGGCGGTCTTCGTCTGGTTCCTGCTCGGCCGGCCGAGCATCGAGGGGCGCATCTATTCGATCAGCCTCGGCACCGGCATCGTCGCGCTGATGGTCGTGCGGGCCTTGTGGCCGATCGACAAGCCGCACCTGATCGACCGGCTGCTGTTCTGGGTGGCCGCGCTCTGCGCCGCCAACCTGATCGTGCGGCCGATCGTCATCCTGACCTTCAGCGGCGGCTTCGCCGATTACGACGGCTTCCAGCAGTCGGTCTATTGGACGACGGTCCAGTTCAGCCAGGCGATGGTATCGGTCATGGCGGCGATCAGCCTGATGGTCGCGGTCGCGGTCGACATGCTGGCCGAATTGCGGGCAGAGGCGCAGGCCGACCCGCTGTCGGGCCTGCTCAACCGCCGCGGGTTCGAGGCGACGGCGAATGCCGCGCTGCGCCGCTGCGACGGCGACGGACGCATCGCGGCGCTGCTGATCGCCGACCTCGACCATTTCAAGCGGGTCAACGACCGCTACGGCCATGCGGTCGGCGACGCGATCATCACCGCCTTCGGCGAGATCGTGCGGCGCGAAGGGCCGGCCGACATGATCGCGGGGCGGATCGGCGGAGAGGAATTCGCGGTGCTGATCCCCGGCGCGGGGATCACGGCGGCACGGCAACTGGCCGAGGCTATCCGTGCGGGCCTGTCCGCCACCTGCGCCGGGCGCATCCCGCCCGCGCTGACCCCGACCGCCAGCTTCGGCCTTGCCGCGAGCACGCCCGGCGCCGGCCTGTCGGCGCTGCTGCGCCAGGCCGACCAGGCGCTTTACGACGCGAAGCGCGCGGGCCGCGACCGCGTGCGCGCCTTCGCGGCGCCGGCCCCCGCGCCGCCCCTGTCCGCCAGCGCCTAGAGCATGATGACATGCGTTGGAATCGTTACCCGCGAGGAACGAAGCGACGCGGCAATCCAGAGTGTGCGCAAACCGCTCTGGATTGCTTCCCCCGGATCAGGTCGGCAATTATCCCTTTTCGACAATGAAATGTTCCCCGGCGAAAGCCGGGGTCCAGATGGCACAGGGCTGCCCCGCGTGGACCCCGGCTTTCGCCGGGGAACAGCTCCCTACTTGCCTGAAGGGTATATATCCCGATCAGGTCCGGGGTCGCAATGACGAAGCGGGTCAATCCAAAATCATCAGAGTCCAGGGCCCTCAGGCCCGCCTCGCCTTCCCGTAAGCTGCGGCCCGGATTCGACGCGCACCTCGCCAGCCGCGAGCCCCCGACGCGGTTGCAGGCCGCCCGCCCCCCTTGCATTTCCTGCCCCCCGGCGTAAGGCGGCGCGGACATAAACCCGCGCGCGCGACTCCCGTTGGCCCCGCTCTCCCGGATCGGGCTTCGGCCGTCATTCCCCGCCGCGCCAATTTGGGGACTGCAAGCCTATGACCACCACCGGCCACGATACGCTGGGCACCCGTTCGACGCTCGATGTCGGGGGCAAGACGTACGCTTATTATTCGCTCGACAAGGCGGCGGCGAAACTGGGCGACGTGTCGCGCCTGCCCTTCTCGATGAAGGTGCTGCTCGAAAACCTCCTCCGTTTCGAGGACGGCGGCTTCACCGTGTCGACCGACGACGTCCAGGCGATCGTCGACTGGCAGTCGAACCCCGTGTCGGCGCGCGAGATCCAGTATCGCCCGGCGCGCGTGCTGCTTCAGGACTTCACCGGCGTCCCCTGCGTCGTCGACCTTGCCGCGATGCGCGATGCGATCGCCAGGCTCGGCGGCGACACGTCGAAGATCAACCCGCTGGTTCCCGTCCACCTCGTCATCGACCACTCTGTGATGGTCGACGAGTTCGGCCACCCCAAGGCGTTCGAGCAGAATGTCGAGATCGAATATTACCGCAACGGCGAGCGCTACGACTTCCTGAAATGGGGGTCGAAGAGCCTCGACAATTTCAAGGCCGTGCCGCCGGGCACCGGCATCTGCCACCAGGTCAACCTTGAACACATCGCGCAGGCCGTGTGGTCGAGCGAGGGCGCGGACGGCCAAACCGTCGCCTATCCCGACACCTGCGTCGGCACCGACAGCCACACGACGATGATCAACGGCCTGGGCGTGCTCGGCTGGGGCGTCGGCGGGATCGAGGCGGAGGCCGCGATGCTGGGCCAGCCCGTTTCCATGCTGATTCCCGAGGTCGTCGGCTTCAAGCTCACCGGGCGGCTCAAGGAAGGCGTCACCGCGACCGACCTCGTGCTCACCGCGACGCAGATGCTGCGCGCCAAGGGCGTCGTCGGGCGCTTCGTCGAATATTTCGGCCCCGGGCTCGACAGCCTCAGCCTCGCCGACCGCGCGACGCTCGCCAACATGGCGCCCGAATATGGCGCGACCTGCGGCTTCTTCGGCATCGACGAAAAGACGATCGACTATATGCGGCTGACCGGCCGCAGCGAAGAGAATATCGCGCTGGTCGAAGCCTATGCGAAGGCGCAGGGCCTGTGGCGTCACGCCGGCATGCCCGACCCCGTGTTCACCGACACGCTCGAACTCGACATGGCCACCGTCGTCCCCAGCCTCGCCGGGCCGAAGCGCCCGCAGGACAAGGTCGTGCTGACCGAGGTCGACGACGTGTTCAACGCCGACCTCGCCAATGTCTACAAGCATGACGGCGCGAAGCGCGTGCCGGTCGAGGGCCGCGATCACGACATCGGCGACGGCGACGTCGTCATCGCCGCGATCACCAGCTGCACCAACACCTCGAACCCCGGCGTGATGATCGCCGCCGGCCTCGTCGCCAAGAAGGCGAACGAGCGCGGCATGAAGCCGAAGCCGTGGGTCAAGACCAGCCTCGCGCCGGGATCGCAGGTGGTGACCGACTATCTCGCCAAGGCGGGCCTCCAGCCGCACCTCGACGCGATCGGCTACAACCTCGTCGGCTATGGCTGCACGACCTGCATCGGCAACTCGGGCCCGCTCGCCGAGCCGATCTCGGCCGCGATCAACGGCAACGACATCGTCGCCGCCTCGGTCCTGTCGGGCAACCGCAATTTCGAGGGCCGCGTGTCGCCCGACGTGCGCGCCAACTTCCTCGCCTCGCCGCCGCTCGTCGTCGCCTATGCGCTGAAGGGCACCGTCACCGAGGATTTCACGGGCACACCGATCGGGCAGGACAAGGACGGCAACGACGTCTACCTCAAGGACATCTGGCCGACCAACCAGGAGGTCGCCGACACCATCGCCGGCGCGGTCGACCGCGGCATGTTCGAGGCGCGCTACGCCCATGTCTACAAGGGCGACGAGCATTGGCAGAAGATCCAGGTCGAAGGCAGCGACACCTATCAGTGGCGCGCCGGGTCGACCTATGTCGCCAACCCGCCCTATTTCGAGGGGATGGAGATGACGCCGGCGCCGGTCGCCGACATCGTCGACGCAAAGCCGCTCGCGATCCTGGGCGATTCGATCACCACCGACCACATCAGCCCGGCCGGGTCGATCAAGGCCGACAGCCCGGCGGGCAAATGGCTGATGGAGCATCAGGTCGCCAGGGCCGACTTCAACAGCTACGGCTCGCGCCGCGGCCACCACGAGGTGATGATGCGCGGCACCTTCGCCAACATCCGTATCCGCAACGAGATGGTGCCGGGGATCGAGGGCGGCATGTCGCGCTATGGGCAGGAAGTGATGCCCATCTATGACGCCGCGATGCGCCACAAGGCCGACGGCACCCCGCTCGTCGTCATCGCGGGCAAGGAATATGGCACCGGCTCATCGCGCGACTGGGCGGCGAAGGGGACCATCCTGCTCGGCGTGCGCGCGGTGATCGCCGAAAGCTTCGAGCGTATCCACCGCTCGAACCTCGTCGGCATGGGCGTGCTGCCGCTCCAGTTCCAGGACGGCCAGACGCGCGAGACGCTGGCGCTGACGGGCGACGACAGCTTCACTATCACCGGCGTCGCCGACCTGAAGCCGCGCCAGACGGTGACAGTGCAGGTGACGCGCCCCGACGGGTCGACCTTCAGCTTCGACACGCTCTGCCGCATCGATACGGCGAACGAGGTCGAATATTATATGAACGGCGGCATCCTGCACTATGTGCTGCGCAAGCTCGCCGCCTGACCCGCGAGCGGGAGGCCCGGGGGCGAAGCGGTGAGCGCCTTGCTCCTCTTCGCCGCGGGCTTCCTGTGCGGCGCGGCGCTGACATGGATGCTGCGCCGCAAGGCCGGACGCGGCGCGCGCGACCTGATCGCGCCGCCGCCGGCACCGCGACCCATCGGGCGGTCGGTCTCCGTTTCCAGCGCGCCCGTACCCACCGGCAGCGATGAAGAGGCGGTCGTCGAACTGCTGCGCCAGAATCGCAAGATAGAGGCGATAAAGCTGTGGCGCGAAGTCACCGGGCTGGGACTGGCCGAAAGCAAGGCGGCCGTCGAAGCTCTCGAACGCCGACGGCTGCTCCGCTGACTCACGACCGCTTCGCGAGCCGGGATTTACACCGTCGGAGTGCAATCTTTTTTGAACGAAACATCGTCCCCGCGAAGGCGGGGACCAGAGCGTCATGGCGGCGGCGCGGGCGACCATCCCGACGCGCCGAGCGTCAGAACGTTATGACATCGACTGGATTCGTCATTGCGAGCGGCGAAGCCGCGCGGCAATCCAGAGCGCGCGCAGACCGTTCTGGATTGCTGCGCTCCGCTCGCAATGACGAAGTGAGGCAATCCAAAGTCATCGTGCTCCAAATCCAGCCCATATCCCGTTCCAGATTGGGAGCGCGCCGCCCTATTCGCTCGCGCCGTCCTCCACGTTCCATGCCGCGACCTGGGCGCGCGTGTCGGCCAGCATCGCATCGAGCGCGGCGCGGTCATAGGTCTTGCCGCGCATCACTACCGTGTCGATCGCCTTCGTCGCGGCGATATCCTCCAGCGGGTTGCGTTTCAGCAGCACCAGGTCGGCGGCCATCCCCGGCCGGATCGCGCCATAGCGGTCGAGTTGGCCGAACCAGGCCGGCCCGGCGCGCGTCGCGGAGGCGAGCGCCTGCGCCGGGGTCAGCCCCTTTTCGACGAACAGCACGATCTCGTCGTGCAGCGCGAAGGCAGGATAGTTGAAGCTGTTGAGGAATCCCGCGTCGGTCCCGGCGATGATCGTGACGCCGGCCTGCTGCAGCATCGGCAATATCCGCGCCATCGCGTCGATATGCGCGTGGCGCGCCGCGACCGCCTCGGGGCTGGCCTTGGCCGCGCGCTCGATGCGCCAGTCATAGGTCTTGCGCAGCTTCGGCCCGATATAGGCGAGCCCTTCGTCCTTGCTGTGGTCGTCGCGGTCGAGGAAGGCGAGGATGCGGCTGCCGTTCAGCGTCGGGGTGACGAACACGCCCTTTTCGGCGAAATGGCGATAGGCCGCCATCGCGGTCGCGGGGTCGAACGCCGCGTCGAGCCGGCGGCTCGCCTCGGCGCGGTCGATGCGGCCCGCGGCGAAATCGGCGGCGACCGCCGCTTCGTCACGCGCCCCGGCGTGATAGGCATAGTCGAGATGCTCGATCGAACTGATCCCGGCATCGACCGCCTGCCGGGTGGTCAGCGCCATCGGGATATGCCCCGACGTCCGGATTCCGCGCGCCTTCGCCTGCCGCAGCGCATAAAGGAACAGGTCGGGTTTCAGCGTGCTGTCGGTGATCTTGACGAAATCGACCTTGTCGCGCTGTTGCAGCCGGGTCAGCGCCGCATCGACGTCGGCTTCGCTGCCGACCTCGATCGTTCCCTTCCACACCGGCGCGATCCCCTCGATCTTCGCGCCGGAGGTCAGCAGGCGCGGCCCGAACAGGCTGCCGCTCGCAATCTCGCTGCGCCAGCCGAGCACCTGATCAGGCAGGTCGCCCGAACAATCGCGGATCGTCGTGATGCCGTTGGCGACATAAAGCGGCAGAAGCGCCTTGTTCTCCTCGATCAGTTCGGGCCCACCGCCGAAATGGACGTGCATGTCCCAAAGGCCGGGGATCAGATAGAGGCCCTTGCCCTCGACGACCTTGGCCGCGCGCCAGTCGCGCACAATCGCGGCATCAGCGCCGACGGCGACGATGTCGGCGCCGCGCAGCACCACTGCCTGATCGGCCTGCGTCTTCGCCGCCTCGACATCGACGAGATTCACATGGCGGATGACGACATCGCCCTGCTGCGGCGCCGCGAGCGCGGGCGCGGCCAAAGCGAGCAGCGATGATGCCAGAGCGGCGGCGAGACGTTTCATGCGGGAGACCCTTTTTCCGGACAAGGGATTACCCTAGCCCCGAAAGGGCAGTCTCAACAAGGCGGATATGGTGGGCGCTGACGGGCTCGAACCGCCGACCCTCTCGGTGTAAACGAGATGCTCTACCAACTGAGCTAAGCGCCCCCTGCGGGGAGCGGGCGCCCTGCCACAGCTTCGCCGCACGGGCAAGCCGCCGCGCCTATTCCTCCAGCGCCTCGAAATAGCGCGTCATCGCATCGGCCGCGCCGTCGGCGAGCGCGATGAAGATCCGGCGTCCGTCGTTGGGGTCGGCTTCGCGCACGAACAGGCCGGCGTCGGTCATCGTCTTGATCCAGCGCAGTGCGGTCGTCGCGGGGACCGCGGCGGCGATGCACAGGCTCGATACCGAAACGGGCCGCCGCTCGAGCCGCGCGGCATAAAGATCGAGCAGCATGTCCCACGCCGGATCGGCGAACAGGTCGGCCGGGAAATATTGCTCGCGTATCCGCCGCTGCCGCAGGAGGCGGCGCACCGCCTTGGCGCGCTGGCGATCGGTCGCCCGATCCTCGGGCACGAAGCTGCGTGGCGTGGCGACATAGTCGCGCCCGGGCGACCGCAGCGACACCGCGCGGCCGGGGTCGTCGGACGGCGGCATCGCCAGCCCGCCGGGTCCCCCCGCCAGCCCGCGCTGTCCGGCAAGGTCGCCGAGCAGGCGCGAGATGCGCGCCACCTCTTCCTGCAAGCGATCGATGCGCTCCATCGCTTCGTCGCGCGCGACGTCGTGCACGGCAAATGCCGCGCCGGGGCTGGCGGCGGCAAGCGCGACCAGCCGGTCGGCGGCATCGGCCTCGACCAGCCATTCGGCGCGCACCGCGGGCGGGATCGCCGCCGCGACGCGGTCGAGCGCCGCCAGCCCGGTCTCGCACACCAGCCGGCAATCGCGTTCGATCACCGCGGCGGCAATGTCGGCAAGCGATGGCTCGTCGATCGCGTCGGCGTCGGCCAGCCAGACGATGTCGACCGCGATCATCGCGCGGATATGCGCCGCCGCGTCGGACGGGGCGAGCGCCGCGACCAGCCGGACCCCCGCCCGCGCATAGTCCGGCACCGCTTCCGCCGGGCCGACGAACAGCAAGCGCGTCGCCGGTCCAAGGTTCGCCCGATCCGGCGATGGCACGGTTTCCGCCGGTCGAAATGCGATCGCCTGTTCCATGGCCCCACCCTTTCCCTGTTTTCTACCCATCCCGGTGCCCTTATGCCGTCATAGCGGCGATATTCCCCTTTTGTTCGTTCGTATCTGCCGCCATTTCGGACCCTGCCGCGGACCCGACCCGGTGCGCGGGCAAGTCGGCGGACTAATTTGGTCCATTTTGGACATGATTTGTTCTCATCGTCAATCCCTGATTCACCCTTGCAACGCCGGCTTCGCCGCTCCACCGCGAGTCCGATGCGCCGCTCCTCTCCCCTCACCCGCCTGCGCTGGCGCCGGCGGCTGCGCGCGCTGGTCGCCCTGCTGCTGCTCGCCGGACTGGCGGTCGCGGCATGGCTGGGAAGCCCGGCACCGGTGGCGGTGGTCCCGCTCGTCCACGTCATCGACGGCGACAGCCTGACGGCGCGGCAGGATGGCCGCGCCCTGACCATCCGGCTCGTCGGCATCGACGCGGTCGAATATCGGCAGGACTGCGAACGCGCCGACGGCACGCGCTGGCCGTGCGGGGTCGAGGCGCGCGCGGCGCTCGAACGTCTCGCCGGGCGCGGCCCTCTTCATTGCGCGATCGAAGGCACGGACCGTTATCGCCGAACGCTCGCGGCCTGCCGGACCGTCCCCAACCCCGCGGGGTCCGACCTCGGCGCCGCGCTGGTGCGTCAGGGCTGGGCGATCACGACCGACGACCGCTATTTCGTCGAGGAAGCCGAAGCGCGTGCGAAGCGGCGCGGCATCTGGCAGGGGCGCTTCGTCCGGCCCGCCGACTGGCGCGGGGCGCACCAGCAGCCGAAAGAATAGCCGCCGAAACCGGCACCACGGCGCCACGGGCCCGACCGGCATCGACAGCGCGTCCCGAATGGCCATGCGCCCGCTTTCCGCCGCGCGCTTTTGCCGCTAGGGACGAGCGCATGAACGGACTTTTCCCAGTCATGGTCGGCGGCGCGATCGGCGCGGGGGCGCGGCATCTGGTCGGCCAGATCATGCTCGCGCGGCTCGGCCCCGGTTTCCCGTGGTGGACGCTGTCGATCAACATCGCGGGCAGCCTGCTGATGGGCCTGCTGATCGGCTGGCTCGCGCGCAGCGGCGGCAGCGAGACGACGCGGCTGTTCCTGGGCGTCGGCATTCTCGGCGGCTTCACCACCTTTTCTTCGTTCAGCCTCGAATTCTGGCTGCTGTTCGAACGCGGAGCGATGGCGCAGGCGGCCGCCTACGTCCTCTCGTCGGTCGTCGTCGGCATCGCGGTATGCGGGCTGGGGATGCTCGCGATGCGGCAGTTTCCGGCATGAGCGGCGACAGCGCCACCGTCGGGGAAGAGGATGACGGCATCCGGCTCGACCGCTGGTTCAAGCGGCACCGGCCGGGCACGCCGCACGCGCTGATTGCGCGCTGGGCGCGGTCGGGCGAACTGACGCTCGACGGAAAGAAAGCGGACGTCTCCGCCCGGATCGAGGCGGGGCAGCGGATCGCGATGCCCGTTCCCCCCGCCGCCCCCACCGGACCGCGTCCGCGCAAGGACCGGCCGCTGTCCCCCGCCGACGTCGCGCTGGCCGAAGCGATGGTGATCCACCGCGATGCGAGCGCGTTCGTGCTCGACAAGCCGCCGGGGCTTGCGACGCAGGGCGGGACGAAGACCGACGCGCATGTCGACGGGCTGCTCGGCGCGTTGCAGGGCGAGGCGCCGGTGCGGCCGAAGCTCGTCCACCGGCTCGACAAGGACACGTCGGGCGCGCTGCTCGTCGCGCGCACCCCGCGCGCCGCCGCATGGTTCGCCAAGGCCTTCTCGAACCGCAGCGCGCGCAAGACCTATTGGGCGATCGTCGTCGGCGTCCCCGACATCGCGCAGGGGGAAATCGATCTGCCGCTGGCGAAGCAGCCCGGATCGGGCGGCGAGAAGATGCATGTCGACGACAAGGGGCTGCCTTCGAAATCGCGCTATCGCATCATCGAGCGCGCGGGGAACAGCGCGGCGTGGGTCGAACTCCAGCCGCTGACCGGCCGCACCCATCAGCTTCGCGTCCATATGGCGGCGATCGGCCACCCGATCGTCGGCGACGGCAAATATGGCGGCAAGGCGGCTTTCCTGACCGGCACGATCAGCCGCAAGCTGCACCTGCACAGCCGCCGCCTGCGCATCGACCATCCCGACGGCGGCGCGCTCGACATCTCGGCGCCGGTGCCCGAACATTTCGCTGCGAGCCTCGACGCGCTGGGCTTCGACCCGCTGCTCGGCGACGCATTGGCCGAGGAGGCGCCCCGGCCTTCGGCGAAGACCGTGCAGAAGACGAAGGCCAAGGCGCACGCCAAGCAAGTGCGCAAGGCAAGGCGCGGCGAGCGGCGCGGCCGCGCCGAAGCCAAGGCGAAGCCCAAGGCCCCGGCGAAACGCGGCCCCGCGAAACCCGGCGGCCGCAAGCCCGCGCCCCGGAAACCGCGCTGATGCATCCCGACCCCGCCTTCCGGCCGCGGCAGGACGACCTCGCCGCGCTGCTGGTGCGCGAGATCGGCTTCGCCGCCATCTTCGCGGGCACGCCCGACGGCCCGCGCGTCGCGCACGCGCCGGTGGTGCTGAGCGCGGATGCGGCGACGCTGCAATTCCATCTGTCGCGCGGCAACGGGCTGACCCGGCATCTCGCCGGGGCGACGGCGCTTGCGGTCGTGCAGGGCCCCGACGCCTATGTCAGCGCGGGCTGGTATGCCGAGGAAGCGCACGCGGTGCCGACGTGGAATTATGTCGCGGTCGAGATGGAAGGCCCGGCGCGCCGGCTCGACGAGGCCGAACTGGTGGCGCAGCTCGACGCGCTGTCGGCGCAGCACGAGGCGCGGATCGGAGCGAATCCGCCGTGGACGCGCGACAAGATGGACCCGAATTATTTCGCGAAACTGACCGGTGCGATCATCGGCTTCGAGATGCGGATCGCCGCATGGCGCCCGACGATCAAGCTGTCGCAGAACAAGCCGGCCGACGAACGCGCGCGGATCGCGACGGCGATCGAGGCGACCGGCCATGGCGCGCTGGCGCATTTGATGCGCGAGCTTGGCGGCGATAGGAAAAGCGCATGACCCGACCCGAAGACGCCCTGGCGAAGAAACGCTTTTTCGCGCTGTCCAGCATGCGACTTGTGGGCGCGCTGCTCATCCTCGCGGGCTTCCTGCTCATCCGCGGCGTATGGGCGCTCGCCGGCCAGCCCGCCGACCGCTGGGTCGGCGCCGCCGTGGTGCTGATCGGCTTGTTCGATTTCGCGATCATGCCGCGCATTCTCGCGCGCCGCTGGCGGACGCCGCCCGGGCCGTGAAGCGCTTCTGGAAGCAGGCCGAGGCTGTCCCGCAGGACGGCGGCTGGGGCGTCGCGCTCGACGGGCGGCCGGTGCGCACCCCGGCGCGTGCGCCGCTCGCCGTCGCGGGCCGCGCGCTGGCCGAGGCGATCGCCGCCGAGTGGGACGCGCAGGGCGAGGATATCGACCCGGCGTCGATGCCGCTGACAGGCATCGCCAACGCCGCGATCGACCTCGCCACCGCCGACCCCGCCGGCTTCGCGGCGCCGATCGCCGCCTATGCCGCGAGCGACCTCTTCTGCTACCGCGACGACCGCGACGCGGCGCTGCAGGCCGAACAGGCGGCGGCGTGGAACCCGCTGCTCGCCTGGGCCGAGCAGCGCCACGGGATCGAATTCGCGCTCGCGCAGGGGGTGCTGCCGGTCGATCAGCCGCCCGCGACGGTCGCGGCGCTGCGCGATGCGGTGCAGGGCCTCGATCCCTTCCGCCTCGCGCCGCTCGCGCCGCTCGTCACCATCGGCGGGTCGCTCGTCGCCGGGCTCGCGCTGGTCGAGGATGCCTTTCCGGCGGACGCGCTGTGGACGGCGGTCAGCCTCGACGAACTCTATCAGGAACGCCGCTGGGGCGCCGATACCGAAGCGCGGAAGACGCGTGCGCGCCGCGAGGCCGACTGGCACCACGCGGCGCGGTTTTTGAGTTTGCTCGGATCCGAGACGTGTGTTGCATCGTAAAGTTAGAAGTGATGGACCGGATTTATGCGGCTAACATAGAAATTTCTTCTGCCTTGCATAGCAATCAGCAGGATCCCAAACCTGTTAATGTGACATCGAAGGACTTTCCTTTTCCCGATAGCGAGCAGAACGCTGCCCATCTTCTTCGAAATATCGAATCTCGAATACTCGC
The DNA here is from genome assembly GCF_057401805.1 of Sphingopyxis sp. 550B. NCBI lineage: Bacteria > Pseudomonadati > Pseudomonadota > Alphaproteobacteria > Sphingomonadales > Sphingopyxidaceae > Sphingopyxis > Sphingopyxis sp. 550B. The sequence continues at coordinate 4,223,516 of NZ_CM171610.1, forward strand.
GACTCATGCACGACCTGCCGCCAGCTGCTGCATCCATATTTCCCGGGTAGTTGCTCTGGAAACCGCTCGGCAATCCATCTTCCGGCATCGGCGACGGATGCCCATCCGTCGATGGCCAACTCACCGGCCGCTTCCCGCAACGCATCCACGATAGCTGTGGCAGACCAATCCACTTTGCCATCCGGGGCAATGCCATTGATGACACAATCGCGAAATTCATCCGACTGGACAAACTCCGCGGCCAGACGCCGACATTGTTCCATATCTTCAGCCCATCCGCGGAGATGTTCGAAACGTTCGTCGATGCGGCTATAGGCGGCAACCAAGGCGTCGTGAGCGCCATGACATCCATCCAAGCTCCAAAGGTCGTGCTGGTCGATGAAGTTGTGAACCAAGCCGTTCCGCAGACTTACCAGTTCGACGAGCTCATTTTTTGTCCGGGCGAAATCCTCGTCCGAAAAAACGAGACGCATCCGGACGCTGAACGAGTCAATGTCCTGCGCAGCATTGTTCGCGCCGATTGCATCGGTGACAATATACGACCCGAGGAGGTCGTCAACCAAGACACCGAGCGTTTTTCTCGCGGTGTCGTCCACCCGCGCCGCTCGGACCTTCTCCAACCCCAGCTGGCAGGCAGGCCCCGAGATTTCGTGATGTGCGACGATGGCTTTAATCAGGCGCTCATACTGCTGGAGTCGAAGCAAACATCGGCCCAGCAATCTCTGCACTTCGCGCTGACGCGTTTGCAGGGCGTCATCCGATACCGCCATCATAGCGCAACCTGCTGTTCGGAATTGATGGAATTGCGATGACGAATTGCTTTACTCCCAAACCGCCGCGCTATCGTCCCGGCTCCATTCCGATGGATGTCTCGACTTCGACCAAAGACCGAAGTTTATGCTGAGCGCCTGCCAAGGCAGTCGAAGGGCCCGACACAAACCGAAATCAACCACCCATTCAATCCGCGAAGTTCGGCTTTCTTTTCTCCATATGCGCCATCACCGCCTCGATCTGGTTCGGGGTGCGGATGACCTTGATCTGTTCGTCGCTTTCGGCCTGCAATATCTCGGCATCGGTCGCGTCGGCGAGCATGTTGCACAGGCGCTTGGCGCCGCGGATCGCGTGCGGGTTCTTGCCCGCGATCACCCGCGCGAGGTCCATCGCCTTGCCCAGCGGGTCGTCGGCGACATGCGTCGCAAAACCCAGCAGCTTCGCCTCCGACCCGGTGAATTCGCGGTTGGTGTAGATCATCTCGCGCAGCACGTCGTCGGCAACCTGCGTACGCCACAGCGCCATTCCCGCGACGTCGGGGACGAGGCCCCAGCGCATCTCCATGATCGCGATGCGCGTGTCGGGATGGACGATGCGGATATCGGCCGCCGCCATGATCTGGCTGCCCGCGCCGAATGCGACGCCGTGCACCGCGGCGATCACCGGTACCGGCAATTCGCGCCAGCCCCACGCGGCATATTGCGCATTGTTCGACAGGCCGCGCGTGCGGTCGGACAGCGTGCCGCCCGCGCTGCTCGCCCCCGGATCGCGCTCGGCGCTGAGGCTCGAGAGGTCGAGCCCGGCGCAGAAGGCGCGCCCCTCGCCCGACAGCACGACGACGCGCAGTCCCTGCTTCGCCTTCAGCTCGTCGATCGCCTCGGCCAGCGCCGACCACATCGCGGCGTCGAGCGCGTTCATCTTGTCGGCGCGGATCAGCCGGACGTCGGCGATGCCGTCCTCCAGCATCGTGATGGAAATGCGGTCCTGCATCGGGAGAATCCTCTCAGTTGCGTTGAAGCGCCGCTTCGACGAGCGGCAGCTGGTCGTTGCCGAAATACATGTCGGTGCCGTCGACGAACAGCGTCGGCGAACCATAACCGCCGCGCGCCACCAGTTCTTCGGTATTGGCGCGCAGCCGCGCCTTGACCGCGTCGGTGGTCGAGGCGGCGCGGATCGCTGCGCCGTCGAGCCCCGCGCCCGTCGCCACGGCTTCGAGCACGGCGGGATCGTCGAGATTCTCCTGCCGCCCGAAATAGCTTTCGAACGCGGCGCGCGCAAAGGCGAGCAGCGCCGGCTGGTCGTCCTCGAGCGCGGTCGCGAACCGCATCGCGTGGACGCTTTTCGCCGGGTGCCAGCGCGACGGGAAGTTCATCTCCACCCCCGCCAGCCGCGCCCAGTCGGCCAGCACCTTCCAGCCATGCTGCATCTTGCGGTTGTCGGTCTGCTCGCGCGCGGCATAGACCGCCGGGTTCACCGCGTTGAACACCCCGCCAACCAGGATCGGGCGAAAGGTCGCATCGGCGCCCGTCCGCGCGATCAGCGGCTGGACATTGGCGAACGCCAGGCGGGTCCAGGGCGACGAGAGGTCGAAGAAGAATTCGAGACGGGAGGGCATGACGGCTCCTTCGCTGGCGGGTCAGCTTTGCAGGTCGGCCTGCTCGATCGCACGGTGAAAGCGGCGTGCGGCGGCGGGATCGAGCCGGTCCTCGAACAGCGTCAGATGACGCTCGACCGTCCAGCGCGCGCTGTCGAGGTCGCCGACCGCCGCCGGGTCCATCTCGCGCTGATATTCGAGGCCGAAGCGCAGAATCAGCAACGCGTTGGTGCACAGGTCGCCGAGCCGGACGCGCGGCCAGTCGAGCAGGCCGCGATCGATCATCGCGCCCAGATAGATGCTCAGCTGTTCGTGCACCCGGTCGTACCAGCCGCCGATATGATCGAGGATGATCGGGCTCGATTCGCCGTAATCGGCGCGGTCGCGATAGATGAAGCGGAAGGTGTGCAGTTCGCGCTGCATGCAGGCGAGCAGCCCGACATATTCCTCGATCAGGTCGCCCGCGTCGGACGGCCGCATCCGCAGCCGTTCCTCGATCGCCTCCGCGAAATCGGCGCTGATCGCGTCGAGCAGCGCGCGCTTGCTGCGGAAATGATACCACAGATTGCCCTCGGCGATGCCGACCTCGGCGGCGATCGCGGCGGTCGAGACGCTGCCGAAGCGCTGTTCGTTGAACAGCCGCAGCGCCGCCGTCAGGATGCGGTCGCGCGTCTTGACCCGCGGCGGGCTCACTTGCCCTTCGCCTTCTCCCAATATTGGTCGCGCAGCAGCCGCTTGTAGAGCTTGCCGGTGTCGTGGCGCGGCAGCGCCTCCAGGAAATCGATGCGCCGCGGGATCTTCACTCCCGACAGCTTCTCGCGCGCATAGGCGCCCAGTTCCTCGCGCAAGGCGTCGGTGGCGTCGGCCATGTCGGCGGGCTGGACGACCGCGATCACCTCTTCGCCCATCTCTTCGTGCGGTCCGCCGACGACCGCGACGTCGGCGACCTTCGGATGGGTGACGAGATGATTCTCGATCTCCTGCGGATAGATGTTCACCCCGCCGGAGATGATCATGAAGCTCTTGCGGTCAGTCAGATAGAGGAAACCCTCCTCGTCGACCCAGCCGACGTCGCCCAGCGTCGACCAGCCTTTCGAATTGCGGCTCGACGCGGTCTTTTCGGGGTCGTCGTGATATTCGAAGACCTGCTCGCTTTCGAAAAAGACCGTGCCTTCCTGCCGCACCGGCAGTTCGGTCTCGTTATCCTCGCCGACGATGTGCAGCACGCCGTTGATCGCGCGCCCGACCGTGCCCTTGTGCGCCAGCCAGTCCTCGCTGGTCGCGAAGGTCATGCCATTGCCTTCCGATCCCGCATAATATTCGAGCAGCACCGGCCCCCACCAGTCGATCATCGCCTGCTTGACCGGCACCGGGCACGGCGCGGCGGCGTGGATCGCGCTCTTCATCGACGACACGTCGTATTTCGCGCGCACCGCCTCGGGCAGTTTCAGCATCCGCACGAAATGCGTCGGCACGAACTGCGCGGCGTTGCAGCGATATGTCTCGATCGCCGCCAGCGCGCCTTCGGGATCGAATTTCTTCATCAGCACGACGGTGCCGCCAAGCCGATGAATCGTCATCGACCAGCGCAGCGGCGCCGCGTGATAGAGCGGCGCGGGCGACAGATAGACGCTTTCGGGGCCGATATGGAAGGCCGCGGCGGCGAGCATGACGAGGCTGTTCGGCGCGTCGATCTCGCGCTCCTCGGGCAGCGGCACCCTGACCCCCTTGGGCCGGCCGGTGGTTCCCGAAGAATAGAGCATGTCGACCCCGGCGCGCTCGTCGGCGATCCGCGTCGCCGGCATCTTCGCCAGTTCGTCCTCGATCTTCGGCCAGCCGGCGATGTCGCCGCCCATCGAAAAGCGCTCGATCCGCGTCTGGAGTTGCTGCGCCGCGGGCGCGAGGCTGGCGGCGACGATCAGCATCTTCGCGCCCGAATTTTCGAGGATATAGTCGGTCTCGTCCTGCGTCAGCCGCGACGAGATGCAGACATAGCGCAGCCCCGCGCGCTGCGCGCCCCAGGTCAGCCCGTAATAATGCGGCGTGTTGTCGAGCATGAAGGCGACGACGTCCTCGTGCCCCAGTCCGTGCGCGCGAAAAAGCTGCGCCGCACGGTTCGACGCCGCGTCGAGTTCGGCATAGCTGATCGATTCGCCCGTCTCGGCGACGATGATCGCCGGCTTGTCGGGGGTAGAGGCGGCGTGGACGGACGGGTGCATCGGCGATCTCTCCAGCTGTTCTGTTCGTTCTTTCCGCCGAGTCAGTAGCCATCCGAAGCGCCGGGTCAAGCAGGCTTAGGGTCTTGCCCCTATTCGGGCGCGCCCGCGCCGGGATGCGAGCGCAGCGCATAGCCGACGCCCTTGATCGTGTGCAGCATCGGCCAGGCGAAGCCGCGGTCGAGCCTGGCGCGCAGCCGCGACATATGCACCTCGACCCGGTTGGTCCCCGGATCGAAGTCGAGCCGCCACACCGCCTTGAGCAGCGCCGCGCGCGACAGCGGACGATCGGGAACGCGCGCCAGATTGGCGAGCAGGTCGAATTCGCGCAGCGGCAGGCGGATCGGCCGCCCCGCGCGCTCGACGCGCCGGTCGATCAGGTCGATCCGCAACTCGCCCGCGCCAAGCTGGCCGGCGGCCAGCCGGCTGCGCCGCAACAGCCCGGCGGCGCGCGCCAGCACCTCGGGCAGATTGTCGGTCCAGGTGACCACGTCGTCCGCGCCGCCATGCAGCGCGATCATCCGTTCCTCCAGCGAGTCGCGATCCGACACCGCCAGCACCGGCCGCCGCGCGGCGACCGCCGCCATCAGCCGCACGAAGGCAAAGGGGTCCTGCCAATCGAGGAAGGGGTTGATCAGCAGCAGGTCGAAGCAGCCGTCGAGCCATGGCCGCAGTCCGTTCGCCGGCGACGGCATCGACCGCACCGCATGGCCCGCGGCTTCCAGCGCCGCGCCCAGCGTCGCGGCGCGCTCGCGCAGCGGATGATAGAGGGCGATGCGCCCCGCCCCATCATGCGATTCGCCGCCCGGATCGCCTCCGTCCGATACCCGCACCCTGCCCCCCAGGCCGTCACACCCGACGGCGTTTCGCGGCGCCCGGCATTGCGCCGGTCCCCCGCTGTGCTAACCGATGGACATGACCTCGACCGACCTGCTCGACAGCGCTTTCGCCACCCTGCCCGACCTGATCCGCGCCCATGCCGCCGAACGTCCCGATGCCGTAGCGGCTGCCGACCCGTCGCGGCGATTAAGCTGGTCCGAACTGGACCGGATGATGGATCGAATCGCCGCCCGGCTTCAGCAGGACGGCTTCCAGAGCGGCGACCGGACCGCCGTTGCCGGGCTCAACAGCGTCGAACAGATAGCCGCGATCCTCGGCACGCTGCGCGCCGGCGGCGTCGCGGGACTGATCACCAACAGCGCGACCGGCGAACAGATGGCGGCGATGATCGCCGACACGGGCGCGCGCCACCTGTTCCTCGACAGCGCCGCCGCGGCGAGCCTCGAAGGCCAGACCGTCGCTGCGACCGACCGCATCGCCATGGACGGCAGCGGCGTCGGGGTCGCGCTGGACGACTGGATGGCGCCCGCGGGAACGAAGCCCGATGCGGTCGAAATCCGGCCGGAGGACGGCTTCAACATCATCTATTCGTCGGGCACCACCGGCACGCCGAAGGGCATCGTCCACAGCCACGCGATGCGCTGGCAGCATATCCAGCGCGGCGTTCCCGCCTATGGCCCGCACGCGGTGACGATCCTGTCGACCCCGCTCTATTCGAACACGACGATGGCGAGCTTCCTTCCCACCGTCGGATCGGGCGGGCAGGTCGTGCTGATGAAGAAGTTCGATGCGCGCGGTTTCCTTGAACTGGCGGAGCGCGAGCGCGCGACCAACACGATGCTGGTGCCGGTGCAATATCGCCGCATCATGGCGCTCGAGGATTTCGACCGCTTCGACCTCTCCAGCTTCATCATGAAATATTGCACCTCGGCCCCCTTCCCCGCCGCGCTCAAGGCCGACGTGCTCAAGCGCTGGCCGGGCGGGCTCGTCGAAATCTACGGCATGACCGAGGGGGGCGCGGCCTTCATCCTCGAAGCGCATCAATATCCCGACAAGCTGCACACGGTCGGCCGCCCCGCACCCGGCCACATCGCCAAGGTGATCGACGAGGAAGGCAACGAACTGCCGCAGGGTTCGGTCGGAGAGATCGTCGGCCGCAGCCCCGCGATGATGACCGGCTACAACAACCGTCCCGACGCGACCCGGGCGATGCACTGGTATGATGCGGAGGGGAATCTCTTCTATCGTCACGGCGACATCGGCCGCTTCGACGAAGACGGCTTCCTGACGCTGATGGACCGCGCGAAGGACATGATCATCTCGGGCGGCTTCAACATCTTCCCGAGCGATCTGGAGGCGATCCTGCTCGCCGACGACCGCGTCGTCGAGGCGGCGGTGGTCGGCATGCCGAGCGAGGAATGGGGCGAGACGCCCGTCGCCTTCGTCGTGCTCAAGCCCAGCGCCGATGTCGAAAGCGTGCGCGCCGACTGCAACGCCAAGGTCGGCAAGACCCAGCGGCTGAGCGCAATCCGCGTCGTCGAAGAACTGCCGCGCAGCCCGATCGGCAAGGTACTGAAACGCGAATTGCGCGACGCCTATTCGGGGTGAATAGCGGATAGCGATCGGAAGACGCCATTCTCGTTTTTCGCTTCGTCATTCCCGCGAAAGCGGGAACCCAGGGAAAGGTCGGCCGACGCCCGCTCTGGATCCCCGCTTTCGCGGGGATGACGAAGATGGGGTATGTCTGGCTACCCCAAACGGACGACCCGCAACCTTCGCGATCAGGCGAACTCCGCCGCCTCCACTGCCGCCAGCGCGCTCGCCAGTCGCGCGTCGCCTTCGCCCTCGACCCACGCCCATGGCAGCCGCCGGCGTTCGAGTTCGCCGATCGCGACGTCCATGAACTGCCGCCGCGCGAGGTCGCTGCCGAACAGCCGCGTGCCGTCCTCTTCCCACGACAGGTCCATCGCGGGGACGAGGTAGAGGTCGGCGACCTCGTCCCACGCGTCGATTTCGGGCAGCCGCCGCCCGAGCAGCATCACCGCCCACGCCTGCGTCATCAGCGGGTCGGTGTCGGACACCAGCCATCGGGGCCCCTGCGCCAGCGCCGCATGCGTCGCGGCGACATGGCCGCGGAAGATCGCGAGCAGGTCGGCTTCGTCGAATTCGGTGCCGTTCGCCTCGGCATAGGCGCGGCCATATTCGGGGACGACGAGGCCGCCGAGCCGCGCGGCGAGTCGCGGCGCCAACGTCGACTTGCCGGTGCTTTCGGCGCCGTGGAGGCAGATGCGGCGGGTCATGCGGGCGCCGTTCCCGCCGCCGCGGCGCGGCGCCACTGGATCAGCCCGTCGATCGACAGGCCGAGCAGCACGACATAGACCACGCTCGTCGCATAGAGGCCGCGCGAGGCGAAGAGCGGCACCGCGATCAGATCGACGAAGATCCACAGCCACCAGCTTTCGACCCGGCGCCGCGCGAGCAGCCATTGCGCGGTGATGCTGGCCATCGCGATCGCGCCGTCGATCCACGGCGCCGCCGCGTCGGTGTGGCGATGCATCACCGCGCTCCAGACGATCCAGGCCGCCAGCGTGGCGCCGCCCCAGACCAGCCGCGCCCGCGCGGTCATCCAGCCGACCGGCACGCCACTGTCCGCGCGCGCGCGCAGCCAGGCGGCCCAGCCATAGAGGTTCAGGACAAGGAAAAAGCCCTGGAGAAGCATGTCGCTGTAAAGCTTCGCCTCATAGAAAACGACGGCGTAGAGGCTGACCGCGACGAGCGCGAAGGGATAGTTCCACACGCTGCGCAACGCGACGAGCGCGACGTTGATCAGGACGAGGCTGGCGGCGATCCATTCCACCTCGCTCATGGGCGGCGCCCCCCTCGTCGCCCGACGTGGGTCACAAATCGTCGGCCTTCATCGCGAAGATCGGCTCGTGCGGGCGATAGGCGACCATCTTGTCGAGCAATTCGTCGAGCCCGGCATCGACGATCATGATCCGCGCATGCGCCGGGCGGATGAAGCCGACCTCGACCATACGGCGGTTGAAGGCGATCAGATCGTTGTAGAATCCCCCGGCATTGAGCAACCCGACGGGCTTGGCATGATAGCCGAGCTGCGCCCAGCTGATCGCCTCCCACAGCTCGTCCATCGTGCCTACGCCGCCGGGAATGGTGAGAAAGCCGTCGGACAGGTCGGTGAACATGCGCTTGCGCTCGTGCATGCCCGAAACGACGTGGAGTTCGGTCACGCCGCGATGCGCGACCTCGGTGCCGACCAGCGCGTCGGGGATCACCCCGATCACCTCGCCCCCCGCCGCGAGCGCCGCATCGGCGACCGCGCCCATCAGGCCGGTCCGGCCCCCGCCATAGACGACGCCGATGCCGCGCGAGGCCAGCGTGCGCCCGACATGCCGCGCTGTTTCGATGAAGGCGGGATCGTCGGGGGTCGCGGACCCGCAATAGACGGCAAGGCGTTTCATCGTGAAAGGCATGGCAATGTCCGTTCGGCCTGGCCCTTCGGCAGGGCTCGATGGAGCCGCGTCGAAAGCCCGTTTCGTCTTTCCGCGCCTTTGCAGGAAGAACCGCGCTTCGACAAGTCGCCGGCGACGCGCGCCGGACGATCGGCCATATGGGCTTTGGGCCATATAGACTCTGGCGAGCGCCGCGCCGCCCGGCTAAGGCTGCGCGCGTGACCGCGACACTCCACGCTTTCGCCGACCGCCGTCCGAAGCTCGCCGCTCTGCTGCTCGGCGCCGTTTCCGCCACGGGCTTCGCGCCGCTCGACCTGTGGCCGCTGACCCTGATCGCACTCGCGGGCTGGATGCTGCTCGTCGCGCGGGCGCCGCGTGGGCGCCGCGCGCTCGGGATCGGCTGGGCCTTCGGGGTCGGCCATTTCACGATCGGCCTGAACTGGATCGCGACCGCCTTCACCTATCAGGCGGCGATGCCGGCTTGGCTGGGATGGATCGCGGTCGTGCTGTTGGCGCTCTATCTCGCCGTTTATCCGGCGCTCGCGGCGTGGGGGGCTTGGACGATTTCCCGAATCGTCCTCCCTGCGAAAGCGACAGTTGCCGGAAACGGGACACCAACGATCCCCGCCTTCGCCGGGGTAACGCTCTCCTTCATCCTCGCCCTCGCCGCGCTGTGGACGCTGACCGAATGGCTGCGGAGCTGGATGTTCACGGGCTTTGCGTGGAACCCGCTGGGCGCAATCGCGGCGGGCCGCTTCGCTTCGGCGGCGATCTGGCTCGGCACCTACGGGCTCGGAGCGCTGGTCGTCTGCGTGGCGGGCGCGCTGCTCCTGCTTTCGGCGCGGCAGTGGAAGCGCGCGGCGCTCGCGGCGTCGATTCCGATATTGGCCACCGCGGCCGCCGTTGCGACAGCCAGCGGCGGCGGGAAAGCCGACGCGGCCTCCCCGATCCCCATCACCCTCGTCCAGCCCAACATCGGACAGCAGGACAAGTGGGAGGGCGACAAGGCCGACGCCAATTTCGCCAAGCTGGCGCGGCTGACCGTCCCCAAGGACGACCGCGCCCGCCTGATCCTGTGGCCAGAGGCGGCGATTCCCGATTATCTCGAAACCGGCTATCCGCTCGTCTATTACGACCGTTCGCCGGCCGAGGCGCGGGCACGGCTGACGAATCTGATGAATCCCGGCGATCTGATGCTACTCGGCGCGCTCAAGCTCGAACTCGGCCGCGACGGCACCGTGGTCGGCGCGCGCAACGCGGTGATGACGGTGTATCCCGACGGCACGCTGGGGCCGCGCTACGACAAGGCGCATCTCGTCCCCTATGGCGAATATCTGCCGATGCGGCCGCTGCTGTCGGCGATCGGCCTGTCGCGGCTCGCGCCGGGCGACATCGACTTCTGGCCGGGGCCGGGCGCGCGCACCCTCTCCCTGCCCGCCGCGACCCGCACGGTCGACGTCCCGCCAGCGGGTCACCCGCCGGCGGTGATCGCAACCCGCCTGCCCGAAACGCTGCGCCCGGCGGTCGAGGTCGGCCTGCAAATCTGCTACGAGATCATCTTTTCGGGACAGGTCGTCGACCGCGCGCATCGGCCCGATTTCATCTTCAACCCCTCGAACGACGCCTGGTTCGGAAGCTGGGGCCCGCCGCAGCACCTCGCCCAGGCGCGGCTGCGGGCGATAGAGGAAGGGCTGCCGGTCGTCCGCGCGACTCCGACCGGGATCAGCGCGGTGATCGACGCCGACGGCCGCATCCGCGCAGCGATTCCGATGCACCGCGCCGGGCGCATCGACACGCTGGTTCCGCCGGCCCACGCCCCGACGCTTTTCGCCCGTTTCGGCAATCGTCTTCCGGTCGGCTTCGCGCTGCTGCTGCTCGCGCTGGCCATTGCCTTTCGACGGCGCGGACGCTAACAGCGCCGGGACATAAACTTTTCTTTATATCTAAATCCAAAGAAAGTCTCCCATGCGCAACAGCTTCCTCTTCACGTCCGAAAGCGTGTCCGAAGGGCATCCCGACAAGGTTGCCGACCAGATCAGCGATTCGATCGTCGATCTGTTCCTGTCGAAGGACCCCGAAGCGCGCGTGGCCTGCGAAACGCTGACCACGACCCAGCTTGTCGTGCTGGCGGGCGAAATCCGCTGCAAGGGCGTCTACGAGGATGGCGAATGGGCGCCGGGCGCGCTCGACGAGATCGAGGCGACGGTGCGCGAGACCGTTCGCGAGATCGGGTATGAGCAGGACGGTTTCCACTGGAAGAACCTGCGCTTCGAGAACAATCTCCACGGCCAGTCGGCGCATATCGCGCAGGGCGTCGACGAAAGCGCCGACAAGGACGAGGGCGCCGGCGACCAGGGGATCATGTTCGGCTATGCTTCCGACGAGACGCCCGACCTGATGCCCGCGACGCTCGATTACGCGCACAAGATCCTCGAGCGCATGGCCGCCGACCGCAAGGCCGGCATCGCGCCCTTCCTCGAACCCGACACCAAGAGCCAGGTCACGCTGCGCTACGCCAACGAGCGCCCGGTCGAGGCGACCGCGATCGTCGTGTCGACCCAGCACGCGCCGGGCTATTTCTGGCACGACGGCGAAGGCGACGAGACCAGATATCAGGAGCTGCGCAAATATGTGCTGGGCGTGATCGCCGACGTCCTGCCCGCCGAGCTTCTGACCGCGAACACCGTCTATCATATCAACCCGACCGGGCGCTTCGAAATCGGCGGACCCGACGGCGACGCCGGGCTGACCGGCCGCAAGATCATCGTCGACACCTATGGCGGGGCGAGCCCGCACGGCGGCGGCGCGTTCAGCGGCAAGGACCCGACCAAGGTCGACCGCTCGGCCGCCTACATCACGCGTTATCTGGCCAAGAATATCGTTGCCGCCGGCCTCGCCCGCCGCTGCACGATCCAGCTCAGCTACGCGATCGGCGTCGCAGAACCGCTGTCGGTCTATGTCGACCTGCACGGCACCGCGGCCGAGGGCGTGTCCGAAGCCGCGCTGGAACAGGCACTGCCGCAGCTCGTCCGGCTGACCCCGAAGGGCATCCGCACCCATCTGGGCCTCAACAAGCCGATCTATCGCCAGACCGCTGCCTACGGCCATTTCGGCCGCCAACCGGACGGCGACGCCTTCCCCTGGGAACGCACCGACCTGATCGACAGGCTGAAGGCCGCGCTGGGCCGCTAGGGCACCGCGCACTTCTCACCCGACCGCGGCGCGATCTTCGCGCGCCGCGCCATTCGGGGCGGCAAGCGTTACATCTGAATCGCCTCTCTTCCGTTCGTGTCGAGCGAAGTCGAGACACGAACGGGATGCAGATTTGGCGCTCCGCCGCTTGGACTCTGATGACTTTGGATTGTCGCGCGGCTTCGCCGCTCGCAATGACGCGTCCGTCCAATGTCATGCGCCTAAAGCCACAAAGGCCATAATTGCGGCGCGCGCGTGCAGGGCTTTTGCGGCTTTAACGCCTTCGCCGCGCCGCAGGACGCCAACGGCCCGCGCATCGCCCCCGCCTTGCCCGCACGGCCCGGCACCGCTAACGCGCGCGGCATGACGGCTTATAAATCTGGCGATCCGACCACGCTCAACCGCCTCTACGGCCGCGCCAAGGGCAAGCCCCTGCGCGCGGGCCAGCAGGATCTGGTCGACCATCTGCTGCCGCAGATCGCGGTGCCGGCGGAGGGGCCGGTGACCGCCGCGCGCCTGTTCGGTTTTGACCGCCCGCTGCATTTCGAGATCGGCTTCGGCGGTGGCGAGCATATGGCGGCGCGGGCCGACATGCTGCCCGATCACGGCTTCATCGGCGCCGAACCCTTCCTCAACGGCGTCGCGCAGGCGCTCGTCCACGTCAGCGGCGATCCGCATCTCGCGGGAAAGGGGGGCACGCATCCGCCACTCGCCAACGTCCGCATCCATCACGGCGACGCGCTGGAGGTGCTGCGCCGCGTCCCCGACGGCGCGCTGTCCTTCGTCTACCTGCTCCATCCCGACCCTTGGCCGAAGGCGCGGCACGCCAAGCGGCGGATGATGAACGACGGGCCGGTCGACCTGATCGCGGCCAAGCTGAAGCCCGGCGGCGAGTTCCGCTTCGGCACCGATCACCCGGTCTATCTCGCGCACGCGCTGATGGTGATGCGCCGCCACCGCCACCAGTTCGAGTGGCTGGCACGGACCGCCGACGATTTCCTCGTCCGCCCCGGCGGCTGGCCCGAAACGCGTTACGAGGCCAAGGCCCGCGCGCAGGGGCACGAGGTCTGGTATTTCCGCTGGCGGCGCAAATAGGGCGGTTGCAGCAACCGCATCCGGCCTCAGAAATTCAACCGCAGCCCGGGTCGCGGCCACGTGAGGCGATAGACGCGGCCGGTCGCGGACGCCGTGACATAGGCGTGCCGCATGTCGCTGCCGCCAAAGGCGATATTGGTGATCGCGGGATCGAGGTCGGACAGATCGACGAACCCGATCCTCTCGCCGTCGGGGCCGACAATCGCGATGCCGGCCTGCAGCAGCGTGCCGATGCACAGATTGCCGTTCGCCTCGACCGCCATGCTGTCGTAATAGGCATAGCCGGGCTCAGCGCACAGGAAGTTGCCGCCGCCCGCGCCCATGAAGGTGCGGCCGCCGCGCAGCACTCCAGGCTCCTCGACCTCCCACCACCAGGCGCGCGCGGTCGCCGTCTCGGTCGCATAGAGGCGGTCGCCGGCGGGGGAGAGTGCGATGCCGTTCGGCTGGTCGAGCGGTTCGGCCACCGTCCGCGCGCCGGCGCCGTCCATATAGCATATGCGCCCATGGTCGCTGTGATGCCGGTGATGCTTCCCGGTATCGGTGAAATAGAAGCCGCCATCCCGATCGAAGACGATGTCGTTCGGGGCCGACAGGGGGCGACCGTCGACCGCCGTCAGCAGCGTCTCGACCCGTCCGTCTGCGATGCGGAGCCGCTGGATGGACCCGCCCGCATAGTCCGCCGCCGCGCCGATGGGCACCGCCCATCCGTCGCTCTCGGCCCATTGGTAGCCGCCGTTGTTGCACAGGATTAACGCGCCGTCGGGGGCCAGCGCCGCGCCGTTGGGTCCGCCGCCGACCTTGGCGATGACCTGCTTCGTCCCGTCGGGCGCGATGCGCGTCACCTGCCCGTGGCGAATCTCGACCACCGCGAGCGAGCCGTCGGGCAGGATCACCGGCCCTTCGGGAAAGCCCAGACCCTCGGCGACAAGGACGGCCTCGACGGTCAATAGAGATCGAGCACCGTCGTCTGGCCGAGTTCGCCGATGATGACCGTGCGCAGCTGGTCCATATGGTCCTCCCACACCGACTCGGCGCGCTTCGGCTTGTGTGCCGCGATGGCGTCGACCAGCGCCCGATGGTTGGACAGTGCCTGCTGGTTGAGCGCCAACTGGTCCGGGCGCGACCTGCTGAGGAAGCGCTCGACATGGCGGAGGAAGATGTCGTCGAGCATGCTGACGATCACGCCCAGCGCGACGTTGCCGGCACGTTCGACCAGCACCCGGTGGAAGTCGGCCGTGGCGCGCCCGAAGCGCGCGAAATCCTCGATCACCTCCGCCTCGTGGGCCAGGTGATCGCGCAGCGTCTGGATATCGTCGGCGGTCGCCGAGGCCGCCAGCCCCGCCGCCAGACGCGGCTCGATGAACGAGCGGGCGTCGAGCACCTCGGCCAATGTCGCGCCGCGGAACTGAAGCAGGAAACCCAGGGTGCGGGCCGCCGAATCCTCCTGCGGCGGACAGATTCGCACGCCTCCCTTGGCGCCCCGAAGCACGCGCACCAGCCCTTCGGATTCGAGCAGGCGGATCGCTTCGCGCAAGGTCGGGCGCGAGACGTCGAACTGCGCCATCAGGTCCGCTTCGGCGGGGAGCAGGTCGCCCTCCTTCAGGTCGCCCAGGACGATCCGTCGCCGGATGGCCTGCGCGATGATCTCCGCCGCCTTGGGAATTCGCACGGGCGACATCCCATCCGTCATCTTCTGCCCCTTCAACGCCTTGCCCCGCGTCCCTTCGCGACCGCTTTCCATTCCGTTCTTAGCCATCCTCCCCGAGGAAGTCATCCAATGGACTTGATCTCCATAATCAGTTTGATAATTTATACGAAATGAAAAGCCAATGGGAAACTGGCCCTATTTCCTCGCACCGCATCAGGACCGGAAAGCGCCGTCGACATAGATCAGCGGGCCGACCTCTCCCGCGATCCGCACATCGATCACCCGGCCGATGAAGATGCCGTGCGTGCCATAGAAATGCGCCTGTTCGAAAGCGCAGGCGAAACTGGCCTGCGCGTCGCCCAGCACCCATCCGCCGTTGGCCGCCTGCCGCCAGTCGCCCTCCGCAAAGCGCGCATCGCCCGACGCACCGCCCGCGCACCGGTCGGCGATCGCCCGGTGCGAGGCGTCCAATATGTTGACGCAGAAATCGGCCCCGTCCTTCAGCAGGGGGAACATCGACGCCGAGCGGTTGGCGCAGACCAGCAGCGAGGGCGGGTCCAGCGACAGTTCCGAAACCGCGGTCGCGGTCATCGCCGCCCGGACATCGCCCCGATGCGCGGTGACGACCACCACCGCCTTGGCGAGCCGGCGCAGGCCCAGTTTCAGCGCACCGGCAATATCGCCCGCATCGGGCAGAACGGCGTTCGTCAAATCCTCTCTCCTCTTCCATCCCGTCCGCGACGTGCCATCCCTTCCGAAGGCACGCCGCGCATCGGCTTCCCGGCAAGCGCCTCAAAAAGGTTGCTTTCCACAATCAGTTGTATAATTTATATGTAAATAGAAAAAAGGGAAGGTCTTGCGAGAGGGCGATCATCATTGCGATTTTCTGGTGCTCGGCGGCGGCGCGGCCGGGTTGACCGGGGCGCTGGCCGCGCGCCTTGCGGGGCTCGACGTGCTGCTGGCAGAGAAGGAGGCGTGGCTCGGCGGCGCCACGGCGCTGTCGGGGGGAACGGTCTGGCTGCCCGCGAGCCATGTGCTCGAACGCGCCGGCGTCGCCGATTCGTGCGAGGACGGCCTGCGCTATCTGGAGGCGCTGGTCGGGCCCGGCCGCGACGAGGTCGACCGGGAGCGCATGAAGATATTCGTTCGTGAAAGCCCCGCCTTCGCCCGTTTTCTCGACGATCAGGGCCTCGCGCTGCGCCACGCGCGCGGCTGGTCGGACTATTATGCGGAACTGCCGGGCGGGCGCGAGGCGGGCCGCACGCTCTATTGCGACGCGCTCGACCTGCGCGCGCTGGGCGAGGCAGAGGAATGGCTGGCGCCAGGGGCGCTCTTCTCGGCCGCCCATTCGGTCGAGGTGTCGACGATGGCGCTCGGCATACGCTCGCTGGCCGCGGCGCGCGCGGCGCTGCGCGTCGCGGCGCGATCGGCGAAGGCGCGGCTGACCGGCGCCCGGACCGCGACCCGCGGCAAGGCGCTGATCGGCCGCCTGCTGCTGGCGGCAAGGCGAAGCGGCGTCGTCGTCTGGCGCGGCACGCCCCTCGTCGAACTGATCGTCGAGGAGGACCGCGTCGCCGGTGCGGTGCTCGACTGCGACGGCAAGCGGGTCCGGGTGATCGCACGCCGGGGCGTCCTGCTGGCGACTGGCGGCTTCGCCCGCCATGCGGGCCTGCGCCAGATCCATCAGGCGCCGGTCGGCGTCGATGCGACCATGGCGCCGGCCGGCGACATGGGCGACGGCATCCGTGCCGCGGCAAATGCGGGCGCCGAGATGGCGATGATGGACCAGGCGTGGTGGGTTCCGGGCACCAAGACGCCCGCCGGTCCGATGGTCCATGTCTGGGATCGCTGCTTTCCGCATTCGCTGGTCGTCGACGTCGCGGGCGAGCGCTATATGGACGAGGCCGGGCCCTATATGGAGGTCGGCCAGCGGATGATCGCACGCCACGCCGCGCTGGGCACCGATCACAGCTGGCTGATCCTCGAAAGCCGGCATCGCAGCCGGTACGCGTTCGGAATGGCGCCGCCGATGGTCACCCCGTCGGGCTGGATCGAAAGCGGCTATCTGATCCGCGCTGGTTCGGTCGACGAGCTGGCCGAAAGAACGGGCCTTCCCCTCCAGCGGCTGTGCGATACCCTCGACCGTTTCAACGCCGGCGCGCGCGCGGGCCGCGACGACGACCATGGACGCGGATCGAAGGCGATCAGCCGCTATTACGGCGACCGCCGGGTCCGGCCGAACCCCAATCTGGGGCCTGTCGAACAGCCGCCTTTCTATGCCGTCCGGCTCTATCCGGGCGATGTCGGCACCGCGGGCGGGGTGCGCACCGACCTGCACGGCCGCGCGCTCGACCCGGCGCTGCGCCCGATCGCGGGGCTCTATGCGGCGGGCAACAATGCCAGCGGCATCTTCGGCCCCTGCTATCCGGGCGCCGGCGCCTCGATCGCGCCCGGCATGCTCTTCGGCCGGCGGGCGGCCCTCCACGCGGCGCAGGGAGGCGCGGAATGAGCGGCGACAGGACGAAAAGCATCGAATCGACATCGGCTGGCCCGATAACCGTCTATCGCGCCGGAAGCGGCGATCCGGTCGTGCTGCTGCACGGCAACGGCCATTCGGTGCACGAGTTTGAACGCAGCTTGCCCTTCCTCACCCCCCGCTTCGCGCTGATCGGCTGGGACATGCCCGGCCACGGCGCATCGAACGAAGCCGATGCGGCCCTGTCGATCGACGAACGCGCCTCCGTGCTGGGCGAGATACTGGAGCGTCAGGCCATCGGACCCGCGGTGCTGGTCGGCAATTCGATCGGCGCCTTCGTCGCGGCGGCGCTGGCGGCACGGGCGCCGGAGCGCGTGAAGGCGCTGCTGCTCGTCGAGATGCAGGTGCGCCCGCGCGCATGGTGGGATGCGGCGTGGCAGCTGGTCGACCGGATGTTCGGCACGCCGCGGCAGGATTTCGACACGGTGCAGGCGCGCCTCTGCTCGCCGCTCGACGCCGACCTGCTGGCGCGCTGGAACGGCGACCGCACCCGAGCGGGCGCCGGGGCGATGATCGCCGCGATGGAATCGATCCGCGCGCATGACGTCATGGCGACGCTCGCGGCGCTGACCGTCCCCACCCATTTCCTGTTCGGCGAAAAGGGCCCCGCCGCCGAATGCGCCCCCGCCGCGCTCGACTGCGTCGCGCATGCGACGAGCGAGATCGTGCCGGGGGCCGGGCATTTCGTGTCGATCGACCAGCCCGCCGCATTTGCCGCGGCCGTGGAGCGCGCGGCGCAGGCGCAAGGAGACTGCTGATGGCTTTCGATTTCCTCGGTTTCCCGGCAGGCAGTTCGGTGATCGTCACCGGCACCGCCAGCGGTATCGGCGCCGCCACGGCGCAAATGCTGTGCGAAGCGGGACTGACGGTGATCGGGGTCGATATCGACGCCGACCGCCTGCACGGCCTCGACCTCGGCCCGGCCTTTCACCCCCATGTCTTCCACACCGGCGAACCCGAAACCGTGGCGACGCACATGGCGCGGATCGCGGTCGAACATGGTCCGATCCTGCATCTGGTGAACAATGCGGGACCGCCTTCGTCGCTGCCGCTGACCATCGAGGAAGGCCTGGCGCAGACGGCCGGCAGCGTGCAGCGCGTCACCGCCGCCTGGGCGGCCGCGCTGCCCGAACCGGCCGCACACGCCAGCCTGGTCAATGTCGCATCGGTCGCGGGAGCGATCGCGGGGGGACCGCCGCCCTCGCTGGTTGCCGGGCGCGGCGGCGCGGCGGAGAATGGCTGGTATCCCGCCGGCAAGGCCGCCATCGCCGGGATGACCCGCTGGCACGCCGTGTCCGCGGCCGGCCGCTATCGCGCCAACGCCGTTGCCCCCGGCATCACCCGCACCCCCCGCCTCGGCGACATCACCGCGGGCGCCTATGGCCGCGACGTTCTTGCGCGCACGCCTCTGGGCCGGCTCGGCGAGGCGGAGGACATGGCGCGCGCGATCCTGTTCCTGCTCAGCCCGGCGGCGTCCTTCGTCAACGGCCAGACGCTCGTCGTCGACGGCGGCGGCGGCCTCGCCTTCTGACGCCCCGCCTTTTCTCCCGCTTCAACATGAATGAAAGATATGATGACAGACACTAACATGGACATGGTGGCCGGCGTCGGCCGCGAGGACTGGGAACGGCGCACGACAAGCCGAACGGGAGCGGGACGCGTGGCCGACCCCTATCCGAAGCTCGCCGAATTGCGCCGGCAGGGGCCGATCCACCGCGGATCGACCTTCGACCTGTTCGGCGTGCCCGACCCGATGGCCGAAGTCTGGCCCGACGCGCCGCGCTTCATCTCGGTCGGCTATGACGTGACCGAACAGATATTGCAGGACAATATCGGCTTTTCGAACGCCGGCATCCGCAAGATGACCGAATATGTCTTCGGTGAAGTGTCGTTGATGGGCTCCGACGATCCCGAGCATCGCAAGTTCCGCGCCCTCGTCCAGCCCGCCTTCACGCGGCACGGTCTCGACCTGTGGCGCGGGTTCGTCCGGCCGCGCCTCGACCATCTGATCGAAGGGTTCAAGGCGAAGGGGCGCACCGACCTCTATTTCGAATATTGCGCCGAGTTCCCCGTCTATGTCATCGCGATGGTGCTCGGTATCCGGCCGCAGGACCTCGAGCGCTTTCACGAATGGGCCGCGATGCTCCAGATCGCGGCCGCAACGCCCGACGAGGCGCGCAATGCCCGGCTGGCGGTGGAGGAGTATATGCGCGGAATCATCGAGGATCGGCGCCGCAATCCGCGCGACGACATCGTCAGCATGCTGCTGCAACGCGAGATCGAGCTCGACGGCGTGCAGCAGAAGATCAGCGAGCGCCACCTGCTCGGCCTGATCAACAACCTGCTGCCGGCGGGGGCGGGCACCACCTATCGCTCGCTCGGCATCCTGCTCGTCACGCTGCTCGAACGGCCCGAACTGCTCGAACGCCTCTATCACGACCGCGAGCGGATTCCGCGCGTCATCGAGGAACTGTTGCGCTGGAACGGCCCGGTGCTGTTCGCGCCGCCCCGGCTCGCCACGCGCGATATGGTCGTCGCCGGGGTCGAGATTCCCGCGGGATCGATCGTCGAGCCGGCCATCGGCGCCGCCAACCGCGACCCCGCGCGTTTCGAGGATCCCGACAGCTTCATCGCCGACCGCAACCCGCGCGTCACCCTGTCCTTCTCGACCGGGGTTCATTATTGCGCCGGGTCGCAGGTAGCGCGGATGGAGCTGACGGCGGCGCTGAACGCCCTGCTCGACCATCTTCCGCACCTGCGGTTCGATGACAGCCAGCCGCCCCCGCAGATCACCGGCCTGATGTATCGCATGCCGACCGGCGTGCCGGCGATGTGGGGATGAAGGCCGCGATCTTCGTCGCGCCCGACGAGGCGCTGCGGCTGGAAGAGGTGGAGAGCCTACCGCTCGGGCCGACCGATGTGCATGTCCGCGTCGACGCCACCGCGCTCTGCCAGACCGATGTCGCCGTGCGCCGCGGCGATCACAGCTATGGGTCGCCGCTGCTGATGGGGCACGAAGCGAGCGGCACCGTGCTGGCCGTCGGCAGTCATGTCGCGGGGCTGAAGGCCGGCGACACGGTCATCAGCTCGTCAGCGCCGGCCTGCGGCCGCTGCATCCAGTGCGCCTCCGGCCGCCCGCATATCTGCGTCCAGTCGCTCCACCTGCGATCGGTGCCCCGCGCGCGCCGTGCCGACGGATCGGTCGCGACCGGCCTTTTCGGGCTCGGTACCTTCGCCGAGGAAATGGTGGTCGACCGGGCATCGCTGGTCGCGGTCGATACCGATCAGCCGCCCGAATCGCTGGCCCTGATCGGGTGCGGCGTCACCACCGGCCTGTCGACCGTTCTCAACCGGACCCAGCTGTCGCATGGCGGGTCGCTGGCGGTCATCGGCTGCGGCACCGTCGGGCTCGCCGCTATCCTGGGCGCGGGCCTGAAGGGTGCGGCGACGATCGTCGCCATCGACCCCAATCCCGCGCGCCGCGACGATGCCCGGCGCCGGGGCGCGACGCTGGTCCTCGACCCGGGGGCGGGCGATCCGGCCGAGGCCGTCCGCGCCGCGACCGGCGGACTGGGCGTCGACGCGACCATCGATGCGGTCGCAGCCCCCGCCACCGTGGCGCAGGCGCAGGCGATCACGCGCCGTTCGGGGGAAATCGTCATCGTCGGCATGCCTCCGGCGAACGCGACGTTCGAGCTGGCCGCCCTGCCCTTCTTCCTGTCCGAACAGCGCCTGTCGAGCGCGCTGTTCGGTTCGGCGAACATCCGCCGCGACTTTCCCGCTTTCGTCCGGCTGGCCGAAAGCGGCCGGCTCGATCTCGCCGGCTTCGTCAGCCGCACGCTGGCGCTGGGCGACGTGAACGCGGGGCTCGACGCCTTGTCGCGCGGAGAGATATTGCGCGCGGTGATCCGCCCCGGCCGCCGGTGAGAGGATCCGGCGACCGGGGCGTCCCCGTCAGGCGATCGCCCGATCCTCGGCCGGCTGCGCCGCGAACGCCCCCATCACCTCTTTCGCAAAGAAGCGCAGCCGCTCGATGCCGCCCCACGGATCGTTGAACAGCACGTAGTCGACGCCGACCGCCTCCAGTTCCTTCAGGCGGGCGACGCATGCCTCGGGGGTGCCGATCACGGTCGAGGCCTCGGTCGCGTCGCGCGAGGAATCGAGCATCTGCGACCCCACCACCGGCGCTTCGCTTTCCTCGCCCGGCACCCGCGCGGTCGCGGCGAGCATCGCGATGGCTTTCAGCCGGCGTTCGATTTCCCCGGTCCGCTTCGCCTCGTCGTCGACGAGCAACAGTCCGCGCGTCACCGCGATCTGGTGCGGCCGCGACGCCACGCCGCGCCGGGTCTGCTCGTCGCGATACCAGGCGATGCGCTCGCCGATGGTCCGGGTGTCGCTGAACTGGTCGAGCATCAGCGACTGCCCGCGTGCCGCCGCCTGACGCACCGAAGCCTCGCTCTGGGCCGCGACCCAGATCGGCGGGTGCGGCTGCTGCACCGGCTGCGGTTCGACGAGGATGTCGCGATAGTGCCAGTATTCGCCGTCGTGCGACCAGCGTTCGCGCGTCGTCCAGCTTTTCAGGATCAGTTCGATGGCCTCGTTGAAGCGCGCCGGGGCGGTCGCGGGATCGACCATGAATCCGTGGAACTCGTTGGGGCGATAGCCGCGGCCGATACCGAAATCGAGCCGCCCGTCCGACACCACGTCGACCGTCGCCGCCTGCTCCGCCATCAGCACCGGGTTGTGCCACGGCAGCACCGTGACCCCGGTGCCAAGGCGCATGCTGGTCGTCAGCCCCGCCAGATAGGACAGCAGGGTCATCGAGGCGCTGAGCTGGCCAGCGCCGGTGAAATGATGCTCGACCAGGAACAGCGAATCGAACCCCAGTTCCTCCGCGCCGACGACATAATCGACGAAACTGCGATAGGACTGGCTGTCGCCCGACTGGTCCGCGCCGCGGGCGGCGCCGCCGAAAAGTCCGAATTTCATGATCGTCTCCTTTGTCTGATTAGGGGGCGGTCGCCGGCTGCGCGGCCCGTTCGAGCCGCTGTCGCAGCGCCGGCTTGTCGATCTTGCCGATCGGATTGCGCGGCAGGCTGTCCAGAAGATGATAGGCGACCGGGCGCTTGAACCGCGCGAGCGCCGTCTCGATCTCCGCCTGCAGCGCGGGGACGAGAGCGTCGGCATCGCCGCCCTCGGGCGCGACGACGAAGGCGACGGGCACCTCGCCCATCACCGCGTCGGGCCGGCCGACCACGGCGGCTTCGGCAACGACGTGCGTCGCCATGATCGCCTCTTCGACTTCGGACGGATAGATATTCTCCCCGCCCCGGATGATGAGGTCCTTCTTGCGCCCGACCAGCGTCAGCCATCCCGCGCCGTCCAGACGGCCGAGGTCGCCCGTCCGCAGCCAGCCGTCGACCAGCACCGCGGCGCTATCCTCCGGCCGGCGCAGATAGCCTTTCATCACGTTGCCGCCGCGGACGGCGACCTCGCCGACCGTATCGGGCGGACAGAACGCCCCGTCCTCGCCGACGATCGCGACCTCGATGCCGGGCATCGCGCGGCCGACGCTGCCGGGGCGGCGCGGGCCGTCGAGGGGATTGAGGGTCGCGCCGACGGTCGATTCGGTCAGCCCGTACCCTTCGAGGACCGGCACGGCGTAGCGCGCCTCGAACGCCCCGATCGCCTGCGCGGGCATCGGCGCGGCGCCGCAGATGGCGAAGCGCAGCCGGGGCGCCGGCACGATGGCGCCGCGTTCGGCGGTCAGCAGCAGATACATCGCCGGCACGCCCGAGAAATAGTTCGCGCCGCTGTCGCGCACGCTCTGCCAGAAGCTGTGCCGGTCGAAATGTTCGAGGATGCATGCGCCGCCGCCCGCCGCGAGCGGGGCCAGGATGCTGACCAGCAGGGCGTTGACGTGGAACAGCGGCATCACGAGCAGCGACAGGTCGCCATCGAGCCGCAGCGCGGCGTGGATCGAGTGCAGCATCGCGTCGATGTTGCCGTGGCTCAGCATCACGCCCTTGGGCCGGCCCGTCGTGCCGCTGGTGTAGATGAGCAGCGCGGTCTCGTCGGCCGCCACCGCCGCGTCGGGCAGGACCGCCGCCGATCGCTCGGGCGGCGCATCGACCGGCAGCAGCGTCGCCGTCGTCCCCGTCAGGCGGTCGCGCGCGGCGGCGTCGACCAGGATCAGCCGGCTTCCCGAATCCGCGACCTGATACAGCGCTTCGGCGCTGGTCAGCGCCGGGTTGATCGGCATGAAGGCGGCGCCGATCCGCCACGCCGCGAACATCGCGACGACGATGTCGATCCGGTTCGGCAGCATCGTCGCGACCACGTCGCCGCGCCCGACCCCCTTCTGCACGAACAGCAGCGCGAGACCGGCGACCTCGGCAGCGAAATCGGCCGACGACAAAGCGCGCTGCTCGTCCCGTATCAGAGGCGCGCCACCATCCCGGCGCGGCTTCCAATGGATGTGCAGGGGATGAAAATCGTCCATCGCCGTCACCCCATCCCGTAGGCGCCATAGGCCGAGGCCGCCGCCGGATCGAGGCTGCCCCAGTCGACGCTGGGCGAGGCGTCCTCCGAGGTCAGGATATCGACGATCGCCGGTCCCTCCCCCTGCCACGCCTCGCGCAGCGCCGCCCGCGCCTCTTCGAGCGTTTCGGCACGATAGCCGCGCGCGCCCATCGCCCGCCCCATCGCCGCGAAATCGACCGGTCCGAAGGTCGAGCGCGGCTCGATGTCGAGCATCTTCTCGCCCTGCATGATCCAGCCGAAGCCGGCGTTGTTGAGGATGACGAAGACGATCGGCAGCCGGTGCCGGACCGCCGTTTCGACCTCGCCGATCCAATAGGAGGTGGCGCCGTCCCCCGACACCGCCACCACGCGCCCGCCCGGCCGGTCGCCCAGCGCCAGCGCCGCGCCGATCGCGGCGCCCCCGGCCCAGCCGATCCCGGCCAGCCCGCGCGGCGCCAGGAAATGCCGCCCGCTGCCGCGCACGCGATAGCGCGAAGCGGTCCACCCCGACGCCAGGCTGGCGTCCGACACCAGAACGCAGTCCTCGTCCGCAAGGTCGGACAGCGCGAGGATCACCTGCTCCGGCGCGACGCGCGGATCGCCCTCGGCCGTGCCCGGCTGCGCGGGGCATTCGGAAAGGTCCGTCTGCCATGCCGCGCGCGGCGCCGCGCCGCCCAGCGCCTCGCGCAGGCGGCGCGCGGTGCGCCCCGCGTCGGCGCAGATCGACAGCCGCGCCGGAATCGCGCGCCCCAGTTCGGCCCCGTCGCTATCGACATGGATCAGAGTCTGCCGCGCCGACGGCAGGCGCCAGAGGAAGGAATTGAACTGGGCGAATTTCGACCCCAGCACCAGCACCACATCCGCCTGGCGCAGCGCCACGCTGGCTTCGACCGATCCGAACACGCCGACGACGCCGCGCGACAGCGGATGATATTCGTCGATGACCCCCTTGCCGTTGATCGAGGTAACGACGGGGATCGAGCATTGCTCGGCCAGCGCGACCACCTCGGCCGCCTCGCGGCTGCTGAGCGCCCCGCCGCCGGCGAGGATCAGCGGACGCTGTGCCTGCGTCAGCAGCTCGGCCGCCTGCGCGACATCCTCGGTCCGAGGCGCGGCGCCGTAGCGCGGCCAGCGCCCCGCCTCGGGGTCCGCGGCCACGGCCTCGCCGGCGGCGGGCGCAAAGAAGATGTCCTCCGGAATCTCGAGCACCGCTGGGCCGGCGCGGCCGGTCACGGCGGTGCGCACTGCCTCGGCAAAGACGTCGGGCAAGCCCTCCGGCGCGTGGACGCGGCTGACCCGCTTGGTCACGCCCTGCAGCATCGCCTGCTGCTCCATCGCCTGCGAGGCGACGCCGCGCACGCGCAGATGCTCGCGCTCGGTCTTCACGTCGGCGACGATCGCGAGGACCGGGATCGCGGAGGCATAGGCCTCCGCCAGCCCCGACACCAGGTTGGTCGCCCCCGGACCGACCGTCGCGTCGCACACCCCGATCCGGCCCGACACACGGGCATAGGCATCGGCGGCGCAGGCGGCATTGCGCTCGTCGCGCATCATCACGTGGCGGAACCCATGGCGGCGCGCGGCGGCATAAAGGGGAATGGTCTGCCCGCCCGGCACGCCGAAGCACACGCTGGCGCCGACCGCCTCCAGGCATTCGATCAGGGCGTCGCCGAACTGGCGCTGGGTTTCATTCTGTTTCATATTGACCCCTTGAAGACGGACCGGGAACCGGCCGTTCGATGGTTTCGCAAAGGCGGGAAAAGGGGCGCAGCGCCGCGAGCAGCAGCAGGATGGACAGCGTCCCCGCGCCCACGACGAGCACGACCATTCCCGACGACAGATTGGCCCCGCCTCCCAGCCGGTCGGAGACCATGGCCACGACCATCGGCCCGCAACCCACCGCGACCAGCGAATTGACGAGCGTGTAGACGGCGGCGAACAGGCCGGTCGCGCGCGACGGCACCGTCCAGTTGATCGCGAAGATGGCGTAGGTGCCCGAGGGCACGAGAAAGAAATATCCGGCCGCGAGCAACAGCAGCAGCATCGGCGCCGACGGGGCCGCGAAACCGGCGAGCAATGGCACCGCCCCCACCGCGATCGCCCCGGCGCAGATCAGCGGCAGCGCGTCCATGCGGCCGCGCGACCGAAAATGGCCGGCGATGCGCGGCGCGGCCGCCAGTCCGGCGAGGGCCGCGGTCACGCCCGACAGCCCGAACCAGATTCCTGCCTGCCCCGCCTCGAAGCCGAAGTCGCGGACCAGCAGGCTGGGCAACCACGAACTGACCCCCAGCACGATCGCCTGCCCAAGCGCGGAGGCGACGAACAGAAGGACGAACAGCGGCATGTTCCGGCGCGCGAAAACCCGCTCGGGCGACGTCGGCGCCGCATCGACCGGCACGGCCGCGCGGATCGACGCGGTGCGCGGCGGCTCGCGCACCGCCGCGGCGAACAGCGCGGCGAGCAGCAGGCCCGGCAGCGCCACGACGACGAACGTCGCCCGCCATGGCGCCAGAAACAGACTGCCGATCGCGACCGGCTCGCTGCCCAGCAGCTGCACCGCGACGCCGCCCAGCATGAAGGCACCGAAGGCGCCGAACACGCCGAAGCCGACGAAAACGCTCGTCGCGGCCGCGCGCCGGTCGGGCGGGAACAGGTCGGCGATCATCGAGATCGCCGCCGGAAACAGCACGGCCTCCGCCACCGCGACCCCGACGCGCAGGATCGCGACCGTTTCGAAGCTGGGCGCAAAGGCCGTCGCGATCGTCGCGGTCGTCCAGCACAGGACGCCGGCGAGGATCAGCCGGGTGCGCCGGACCCGGTCGGCGAGCCACCCCATCGGCAAGGCGAACACGCCGCCGAACAGCGCGAAGACCGGACCGACGAGCAGGGCGATGGCGGTGTCGCTGATGCCGAATTCGGCCCGCACCGGCGCCACCAGCAGCGCCAGGATCAGGCGGTCGAGATAGGAAACGATATACAGCAGGCCGAGCAGCAGGACGACGACCGGTGCCCCGGCCGCCGCCCATGGCCTCTGCCCCCTTCCCCTGCCCATGACGGAGAGAGTCGTCACGAGGTCAGAAGCTGTAGCGGGCGCGGACGCCAAACTGGCGCGGATCGCCGACGTAGCCGACGTACAGGCCGGTCGACAGCGGCGATGGGTAGACGAAATTCACATATTTGTCGTTGAACAGGTTCCGCGCGAAGGCTTCGAGCGTCAGCCCTGACGCCGTTTCGATGCCCAGCCGCGCGTTGATGATCGTCCGCGGCCCCTGAAAGGCATAGGGGTCGAGGTTCTGCTGATAAAAGACGCTGCTCTTGTGGCTGCCGTCGATCCGGCCATAGCCGGTCAGCGCCGCCGTCAGCGGCGCACGATATTCGGCCGATCCGCCCAGCGTCCATTCGGGTGCGTTCGGCAGGCGCTTGCCCGACAGGTCGCACGGCGGCGCGATGCCGGGAACGCACGAACCGTCGGTGAAGTCCACGTAACGCGCATGGGTGTAGGATGTCTGGAATTGCAGCGTCAGCCCCTCGGTGGGGAGGGCGGTGACCTCCAGTTCGCCGCCCTTGATGCGGAAAAGCTCCGCATTGCGCGTGACCAGATTCAGGCCGTCGAAGGCCTGCGCCTGAAAATTCTGGTAATCGGTCCAGAACAGGGCGGCCGAAAAGCGCAGCTTGCGGTCGAGGATATTGCCCTTCAGCCCGATTTCGTAATTGGTGTTCTTTTCCGCGTCGAACTCGAAATTGTTGAAATTCGGAAGGCGCGTCAGGTCGAACCCGCCCGGCTTGAACCCCCGCGCCACGCTGGCATAGAGGTTGAGGTCGCGCTGCAGGCTGTAGCGCGCGTTGGCGACCCAGGTGAACTGCGACTCCCGCCGCGACTGCTGGCGATTGCCCAGCGAAGCATAAGCGACGTTGCCCGACGTCTGGGTGAAATCGACGTCCTGGTCCTCGCGGGTATAGCGGCCACCGGCGGACAGGGTCAGACGGTCTGTCAGGTTGAAATCGACGTGCGCGAAGGCGGCATAGCTCTTGTCGTTCAGGCGCGACGCGATGGTGGTGTCGCCGCGCTGACCCGGAAGGATGACGGCCGCGGCGTCGGCGCGCGGCTGCAATATTTCCAGATCGTCGGATCGCCGCGCGAAATAATAGAGGCCCGCGACATAGGTGACGCGCTGTCCCGAGGGCGAAGCGATCCGCAATTCCTGGCTGAACTGATCGTGCCGCTGATCGATGTAGAAATCGTCGAGCAGGCGGAGTGGCAGCGAATCGATATCGCTGATCGGCGTGACGTCCCAGCGGCGCCACGCCGTCACCGACGTCAGCACATGATCCCCGACATCGACGTTGATCTCCGCCGAAACCCCGCCGCCGCTGTTCGGGTTGAGGTTGCGGCTGTTCTGGATCGTCTGGCGCGAATAGGGCGATCCGGCGGGGATCAGCGAGACGATCGGGACACCGAAGACGTTGGCCGTGGGGGTCCAGGCAACGGGAATCGCCGAACAGCATTCGGACCGTTCGCGCAGATAATCGCCCGACAGAAGGACATCGAAGCCCTCGCCGCGATAATAGAGTTTCGCCCGGCCGCCGCTGCGGCGCAGATTGTCGACCGAACGGCCGGTGGTCGCATTGTGCGTCAGGCCGCCCCGGCGCACATGATAGGCCGAAACGCTGATGCCGAGTCGATCCTCGACCAGCGGCCCGGTCACGCTTCCGCGCAGTTCGAACGCGTCATGCTCGGCCGCAACGCCCTCGACGAAGCCTTCGACGCCCGACAGCGACGGACGCCGCGTGACGATATTGACGAGCCCGGCCGCCGTATTGGCGCCGAACAGCGTCCCCTGCGGACCGCGCAGGATCTCGACGCGCTCGATGTCGGCGAGTTCGCCCGTCGCCGCGCCGTAGCGGGCCAGAAAGACGCCATCCAGGAAGACGCCGACCGACGACTGCTTGCCGGGGTTATCCTGCTGCGACGTTACCCCGCGCAGCATGATGCGCCCGGCCCGCGCATCGCCATATTGTTCGGAGGTGAAACCCGGCGCCACCTGCGACAGGTCGTGGAATTGCGTGACGCCCGCCGCGGCCAGTTGATCGCTGGTGAGCGCGGTCAGCGAAATGGGAACGTCGACCAGCCGCTCCTCGCGCTTCTGAGCGGTGATGATGATCTCCGCATCGCCCGAATCGACATGACTCGCGTTGCTCGTTGCGGTGGTTTGCGCGCCGACGGGATTCGCCGCGGCGACCACGGAAAGAGCCGCCGAGCACAAGAAAATCCTTTTTCGGTAGATATTTGCCATCGTTTCTCTCCCCAAGACCGCTCGTTGTTCGAACGGTTATTTTCCTATGAATTATCTATCTGATTATGATAAATCAAGCCTCTCGACGAAATTTCGGCTCGAGAGGCTTCACGGCCCCGGCGATGCGGCCGTCCTGCCCAAGGGAAAGGCAGCGCCGGCGGGCCCGGCGACGGGCCAATCAAATTCAACTCGAAGAGGTGTAATCTGCGGAATCGGTCGCGCGACGGCCGCCCGCGATTTCAGCCGCGCACCGCGAAGCGCGGTCTCGCCATTTCGTCAGTACGCTCTTTGCGATCCGTCGGATCGGACGGGAACGCCCGCGCCCGTCAACTGCCCCAGACGGTTTCCACGTGGCGCAGGAAATTGAGTCCCATGATCTTCTCGATCCGGCCGCTCGAATAGCCATGGGCCGACAGAAGGTCGATCAGCCTGAAGAACTGGCCGGGTCCGCGCAGGTCGACGACGAAGGGATAGGTGTCCGGCCGCTCGCCGGCGGCGCTGATCCCGGCGGCGCGGCGCTCGGCGATCTCCTTGGCGAGGACGGCCTGATATGCGTGGAGATCGTCGATCGCGGTCACGGTGCCGTCGGTGCCGATGCCGACATGATCCTCTCCGCAGATGTTCACCGCATGGTCGATATGCGCGACGACGTCCGCGGCGCGGGCGCGGCCCGACCGGGCGAGGAACGGCATGAAATAGATGCCGACGAAGCCGCCCCTTTCGGCGACCAGCCGCAGTTCGGCATCGGTCTTGTTGCGCGGCAGGTCGGTCACGGCGCGGCAGCCGGTGTGGTTGATCGAGATGGGGGCCGTCGACAGCCGCGCCGCCTCCAGGCAGGTGCGCTCGCCGCTGTGCGACAGGTCGACGATCATGCGCTGCGCGTTGAGCCGCTCGACGACCTCCCGTCCGAAGGGCGTCAGGCCGCGATTCTCGGGCGCCATGGCGCCGTCGCCGAGCCGGTTGGCGGGATTGTAGGTGAGCTGGAAAATGCGGACGCCCATGTCGGCGAACAGGTCGACGCGGCTCGCGTCCTCGCCGAGCATCGCGCCGTTCTGGAAGCCGTAGAGGATGCCGATCTTCCTTTCGGCCCCGGCGCGGCGGATGTCGGCGGCGCCGAAAACCTTGAGCAGATCGGCCGGGTGGCGGCGGAGCAGCGCGTCGGCTTTGGCGACGTCGCGGACGCTCGCCTCGAACGGGTCGTCGGGACCGGCGACATAGCCGAAGGTGCAGTTGATCGCGGTGACGCCCGATTCGCGCGCTTCGGCCAGCACGCGCGGCGAATAGGGATCGTCGGCGCCCTCGACATTGGGATCGGAAAGGCCGCCGAGCGCATTGACGATCAGCCGGTTCGCGCGGCCGGGCGCCGCCGCGGCGCGCACCGCGGACGGCCCCAGCGAGGCCGCCGCCAGTCCCGCCGCGCCGGCCAGCAGCGCCCGCCGGTCAATCGTCATCGCCAAGCTCCGCGGCCGTCGGGACGACATAATCGGCGCGACGGAATTCCCGGCCGCGCTTCACCGTCATCTCGATGCTCCCGATATTGCCGATGTCGGCGAGAGGATCTGCACGAAGAACGACAAGGTTCGCCAACTTCCCCACCTCGATCGACCCCATGTCGCTGTCCTGTCCCGCCGCACGCGCACCGACGAGCGTCGCCGAATGGATGACCGCGAGCGGCGGCATGCCGACGTCGTGGGCGAGGTAAAGCAATTCGGCATGGACTGCGGGCCACGGATCGCCGGCGGGGTTGACGAAATCGGTGCCGGTCGAGATCGGAATGCCCGCCCGCCACGCCTGCTGGGTCAGCGCGATCGTCCGCGCCCCGCTGCAGCGAAGCGGCTTCTTGCCCGGATCCGCCTTGCGTTCGGCCTCGAACTTGACGAACAGGCTGCCCGTCGCGTCGAGGATCGTGCCTTGCTTGCGCATCGTCCGATAGAGGCGGGCGACCACCGGATCGTCGCCCGTCGGGGCCAGCAGCGCCTCGTCGACCGGCGTGCGATCCTCATAGGCGGTGAGCATCACCGGCTGCGCCTCATAGGCCAGGTAGCAGACATGGCTGACGACATCGGCGCCCGCCTCGATCACCTGCGCCGGGCGGGCGGGAAAGATGGCGCTGTGCGCCCAGATCATCAGCTTCTGGCGGTGCGCCTCGGCGGTGATGGCGGCGACGCGCTCGGCGGACAGGTCGGCGTAGATCTTGATCGCGGTCGCCGCCGTGCCGCGTGCCAGCGCCACGGCCAGACGCAGGTCGGTCTTTGTGTCGATCGCCTGCATCCACGGCGCGGTGCCCGGCGCGAACCCCCGCGTCACCGCGAGGACGCGCGGATCGGCGAAGAAGGGCGGCCCCGCCATCAGCGCGGCATAATAGATGTCGGGCGCCGCTATCTCGCCGACCAGCGATGCGCGCGCCAGTTCGCCCACCGCGCGCAGGTCGTCCGCCATGTCGCGCACCGCGGTGACGCCGCCGTAGAGCTGGCGGCGCAGGATCGCCTCCGCCCGCGCGCGGTTCGGCGGCGTCGCCAAATGGACGTGGCTGTCGATCAGCCCCGGGATGACGAAGCGGCCCGGCAGCGGAACTGTGCGCGCCGTCCGCGCGCGCTCCCCCAGGCTACCGTGCGCGCCGATCGCGACGATCCGCTCGCCCTCGATCAATAGGTCCTGACCGGGACGCGCCGGCGCCCCGGTTCCGTCGATGATCGTTATATCGGCATAGAGTATCGCCTCGGCCGCACTCGACGGAACGGCCGCCAACAGCGAAGCCGCAAAGACAAGCGAGCGGAGGAAAGCCGGGATGGCGAACGGGCGCGGGAGCGACGCAGACATGGCGATGGCGCTAGCCCCATTGCCCGCTGTCCGCAATTGCCGGGCGCGCATCACGCCGCGCCGAGCTGGCGCAGCACGTCCTGCACCCCTGGAAAATCCCGATCCTGCCGCAGCGATTCGAGCCCCGCCGCGACGTCGAGTTCATAGTCGGCGACCCCCGCCGATTCGAGCTTGCGGCGCGCGCCCATCGCGGTGATCAGCCGGGCCGCCGCGCGGTTGTGCGACAGGATATGGATGTCGAGCGTCGTCAGCCCGGCCGCGAGACAGTCGACGAGCAGCGCCGCGGTCATCATCCGCGCCAGCCCCAGCCCGTGAAAGGCGTCGAGCACCGCGATCGAATACTCGCCGACGCGCCCGTCGCTGTGATGCCGCACCGCGTGCACCGCGCCGATCGCCGGCTCGCCCTCGCATTCGGTGCAGATGGCGCCCCAGGCGATGTGATCGTGCCCGTCGACGTCGGCGAGCCGTTCGACCACCGCGTCGGGCATCGTCGGCGCCGGCGAGAAGAAGCGCAGATAGCGCGCCTCCGCCGACAGCTTCGCGATCCCCTGCCGCAGCAGGTCGGCATCGTCGGGCGTGATCGTGCGCAGACACACCGCCGTCCCGTCGGTGAGCCGGCTGCACACGACGATATTGTCGATCGGCCTTGCCCGGGCCTGCTCCATCGCCTGTCCTTCCGTCGCTGCGGAAGCGCGAAGCTAACCCGCCGCGGCGGCGATGGCCAGCCTCAGGCGTCGTCGCCCATCCGCAGCGCGGCGATGAACGCCTCCTGCGGGATGTTGACGTTGCCATATTCGCGCATCCGCTTCTTCCCCTCCTTCTGTTTTTCGAGGAGCTTCTTCTTGCGGGTCGCGTCGCCGCCATAGCATTTGGCGGTCACGTCCTTGCGCAGCGCGGCGATGGTTTCGCGGGCGATCACCTTGCCGCCGATCGCCGCCTGGATCGGAATCTTGAACATGTGGCGCGGGATCAGGTCCTTCAGCCGCTCGCACATGCCGCGTCCGCGCGCCTCGGCACTGCCGCGATGGACGATCATCGACAGCGCGTCGACCGGCTCGTTGTTGACGAGGATGCTCATCTTGACGAGGTCGCCGGGGCGGTGGCCGATCTGGTGATAGTCGAAGCTGGCATAGCCGCGCGAAATGCTCTTCAGCCGGTCGTAGAAGTCGAACACCACCTCGTTGAGCGGCAGTTCGTAGGTGATCTGCGCGCGGCCGCCCACGTAAGTGAGGTTCTTCTGGATGCCGCGGCGGTCCTGGCACAGCTTGAGGATCGCGCCGAGATATTCGTCGGGGACGTAGATCACCGCCTCGATCCACGGCTCCTCGATCTCCTCGATCCGGTTCGGGTCGGGCATGTCGGCGGGGTTGTGCAGCTCCATCTCGGTCGGGCCGCCTTCCTTCGACCGGGTGAGCTTGAGCTTGTAGACCACCGACGGCGCGGTGGTGATCAGGTCGAGGTCATATTCGCGGGTCAGCCGCTCCTGGATGATCTCGAGGTGCAGAAGGCCGAGGAAACCGCAGCGGAAGCCGAAGCCCAGCGCGGCGCTCGTCTCCATCTCGAAGCTGAACGACGCGTCGTTGAGGCGCAGCTTCTGGATGCTTTCGCGCAGCTTCTCGAAATCGTTGGCGTCGGTGGGGAAGAGGCCGCAGAAAACGACCGGCTGCACTTCCTTGAACCCCGCCAGCGGCGCCGCGGCGGGTTTCTTCGCGTCGGTGACGGTGTCGCCGACGCGCGCCTGCGCGACGTCCTTGATCTGCGCGGTGATGAAACCGATCTCGCCGGGACCGATCTCGGTCAGGTCCTGCCGCTTCGGGGTGAAGCAGCCGACGCGGTCGATCAGGTGGGTGGTGCCCGCCTGCATGAACTTGATCTGCTGGCCCTTCCTCAGCACGCCGTCGACGACGCGGACGAGGATGACGACGCCCAGATAGGGGTCGTACCAGCTGTCGACGAGCATTGCGACCAGCGGCGCGGCGGGGTCGCCCTTCGGCGGGGGAATCTTCGCGACGATCGCCTCGAGCGCGTCCTCGATGCCGATCCCCGATTTGGCGCTGGCGAGCACCGCGTCGTCGGCGGGCAGCCCGATGATGTCCTCGATCTCCGCCTTCACCTTGTCGACGTCGGCGGCGGGCAGGTCGATCTTGTTGATGACCGGGACGATCTCGTGATCATGCTCGATCGACTGGTAGACGTTGGCGAGCGTCTGCGCCTCCACCCCCTGCGCCGCATCGACGACGAGCAGCGCGCCCTCGCAGGCGGCGAGCGACCGCGACACCTCATAGGCGAAATCGACGTGGCCCGGCGTGTCCATCAGGTTGAGCTGATAGGTTTCGCCGTCGTGGGCCTTGTACGACAGGCGCACGGTCTGCGCCTTGATGGTGATGCCGCGTTCCTTCTCGATGTCCATATTGTCGAGCACCTGCGCCGACATCTCGCGCTCGGTGAGGCCGCCGGTGAACTGGATCAGCCGGTCGGCGAGCGTCGACTTGCCATGGTCGATGTGCGCGATGATCGAGAAGTTGCGGATATGCGAAAGGGGCGTTGTCATGGCGCCGCCCGTTAGCAGGGGTTGAGGGCGCTGTCAGCAGGCGTGACGGCGGGAGGCCGGCATAGCAGGGTAATATAGGAAAGGCGGCTTTTACGGGCCGTCGTCCGGCGGGGATCATCCGGCCAGCCAGCGCGCGCAATCGTCACGCACCCGCGCGTCCTTATCGCGCAGTCCGCGTTCGAGCACCGCCGCCCTGCCCCCGCCCTCCTTCACCGCCGCCAGTGCGGCGAGCGCGGTGGCGCGGACGCGGGGGACGGGGTGTGCGGCGGCGAAATGGTCGGCGATGTCCTTGCCCTCGTCGGTCAGGTGGACCGCGCAGCGCAGCAGCATCTCCGCCGCGGTAATCGTCGGGCGGCGGGCGATGGTGCCGCTTTCGAGATCGACGATATACTGGTCGCGCCACGGAACGGCTTCGCCCTCGTCCATGATGTTGAGGCTGACCGACAGCCGTTCGGGCGGGAGCTGGCTGTGGATGTCGCGGTGGGCGCGGTAGAGCATCATCGTGCCTTCGCTCAGGCTGCTGCGCTCGACGAAGCGCAGGTTCAGCGGCTCACCAAGGCGGCCGTCGACGGCCTCCGCGTCATAATCATAATAGTCGCTGATATAGCCCGGCCCCCAATAGCCGACAGTCAGGAACGAGAAATTATGGTCGTGCGGCAGGCCGTAGGCGAAGGCGGCGGCGCCGCTGGCGGCATAGGCGGCGTCGCGCTCGGCCGGCCACATGTTGGCGCGGATGAAATAGCCGCAGCGGCTGCGATGGAGCAGGAAGTCCTGCGCCGAATAGCGGTTCGCCTCGAGTTGGTCGCGGTAGCTCGCCTTGAGTTCGGCGACCACGCGATCGGCAAGGAAATCGCGGTTGTTCGCCAAACCCGCGAGAAGCACCGCGCAGCGGGCGAGGCTGTCCTCGTCACCGAGATCGACGCCGGCCTCGTCGAGGCGCGCCGCCACCTCCTCCAGATCATATTCGGGCGCGGCGGGCGGGACGATCGGGCGCGGCATGATATTCTCCTGCTCGCCTCCCGCTTCCGGGAGGAGTTGGGGCTGGGCTTTCCGCGGCGCACCGACCCACCCCGCTGCGGCTAGCGAACAAGTTCGCGAGCCTCGCTGCCCCTCCCGCTTGCGGGAGGGGATGGATAGAGTGCCAGCGTCGCGGCGGCAGCGGCACGGACCTCCGGGTGCGGGTCGGCGGCGGCCATGCGCGCGAGCGGCGCGCGCGGGGCGTCGGGGTCGAGCGCGATCAGTTCGCGCATCGCGTTCCAGCGCGCGGCGAAATCCTCGCTGGCGGCTTCGGCGGCGAAGAGCGGCGCGGCGTCGGTGCGGTGCATCGCGCGAAGCAGCGCGAGCGCCATCTGGCGAAAGCTGCTGTCGCGGCGCGAGGCGGAGACATGAGCGAGCCGGCCGCTCGCGACGTCATAGGCGCGGATCGGCAGGGGCGACGGCGGCTGGATCGCAAGCTGGAGCATCAGCACGTCACCGCTGCCGCCGCTGAGGCCGAAGGTCTCGCGCGCCGAATCGAGCCGGATCGTCTCCCCCGCGCGCAACGGCCGCGGGTCGGTGCTACGGCAAGGACTCGCTCCGGCGGCGGTGAAGGCGCCCGCTTCCTCTGCGGCGCTGACCGCGACGCGGTGGAAGCGGAGCATCGCGCCGCCGTCCGCGAGGATGCGCGTCACCGAACGGCCGGGGACGAACAGCGCGGTCGGCGCCCCTTCGTGCGCGGCGGCATCGAAGGGGCGGAGCAGCAGCGTCAGCCGGATCGCGCCCGCTTCGGCGAGCAGCAGCCCGCCGAGCGCGCCGCCGCCGACCGGGCGCAGCGGCGGGCGCGCGAAAGCGTCGGCAGCAAGCAGGCCCAGCGCCTCGCCGAGGCGCGCGCGCAGCCAGTCGATGTCGGCGAGCCACGGGGTCAGCGCCGCGATCGCGGCTTCGGGCGTCTCTGCCTCCTGCGCCCGCATCGCCGCGAGCAGGCCGTCCGGGGCGAGATCGCCCGCGCGCCACGCCGCGTCGAGTGCGCTCGCGGCGGCGTGGCGGCGCCGGCGGCGCACTTCGTCGCAGCGCGGGAAATGATCGTGCCGCGAGCGCAGCATCATGCCGTGGTCCATGCGGAAAGGGCGCGCGGCGGCGCGGGAAAGACGGCGCCGCCGCGCGCAGGCGCTCAGTCGTAGATGATCAGGACGACGGTGACGGTGACTTCGAACACCGACGATCCGGGCGTCGATTGCATCGGCGCCAGCGATCCGAACAGCCCGACGGCGGTGTCGAGCAGCGGGATGCTGTCGATGTCGATGGCCTCTACCCCCATATGTCCCTCCCTGTTGCAGGCGGCGCGTCTGCCGCACGACAAGGCTTAGGAAACCGGGCAGCGGGAGCCAGTTAACTTATTGTAAGGTAGCGCTTCACCGCGCGAAGGCGATCCACAGCGACAGGCCCGGCGGCGGCGCGGCAGGCGGCGCGTCGGCGGGGTGGCGCACGGCATCGGCGCGCGCGCGGTCGAGGATGGCGGACGGAACCGCCGGGTCGTGAAAGACATGGTCGGCCTCGCCCAGCAGGCGCGCCGCGCGCAGCGTCAGCTCGTCGGGATCGGCGCCGGTCAGGCGAATGGTTTCGAGCCGCGGCGCAGCGGCGGTCTGCGGCACCGCGAGCCACGCCTCGACCCGATCCGCCGCATCGGCATCGAGCGGGTCGAGCGCGCCGCCCGGCGCCAGCGCGGCGTCGATCGCGCGGCGGCGGTCGGCGGCGGCGGGCCAGCGCGCCTTCATCGCGCCGCGCGCGGCGTGGAGCGCAGCCGCGAGCGCGCCAAGACGCGCGGGGAGCAGCGCCTCGATACGCTGGCGCACCGCCTTGGCGAGACCCGCCGAAGCGCCGCCGGTGCCGACCGCGATGGTGACCGGCGCGCGGTCGACGATCGCGGGGGTGGTGAAGTCGCACAGATCGGGACGGTCGACGACATTGACGAGCAGGCCGCGGGCGCGAAGGTCGGCGGCAACAGTTTCGGCGCCTTCTTCGAGCGCGACGAAAGCGATCGTCGCGCCCGCTTCCCAAGCCGGGACGACCCGACCCCCGGCGCGCGCGATCAGCCGCGCCTTGGCATCGGCCGCCTCGCCTTCCCCGACCAGCACGACCGTGCGGCCGGAAAGGTTCAGGAAGATGGGGAGCTGGCGCATGGGGGACTATCTAGCAAATCCTCCCCCGCAGGGGGAGGGGGACCACCGAAGGTGGTGGAGGGGCAGGTGCGACCAAATATTTCCTCTCGACAGCAAGGCAGACCGCCTGTGCCCCTCCACCATGCTGCGCATGATCCCCCTCCCCGTTTCGGGGAGGATCAGTCGATCCAGTCCGGCACGCGCTCGGCGGCCATGATCGTCCCTGCGGCGATGCGGTCGGCGACGACGATGTAGCGGTCGCCGTCCACCAGCACCTCGGGCACGAGGCTGCGGCTGTTGTAGGTCGAGGCCATCGTCGCGCCATAGGCGCCGGCGGTGCGGAAGACGGCGAGGTCGCCCGCCTCCACCGCGTCGACCAACCGGTCGCGCGCGAAGGTGTCGCCGGTCTCGCACACCGGGCCGACGATCGACGCGGTCATCTTGTCCCCGGTCGGCTTCACCGCGACGAAATCATGATACGCATCGTAGAGCGCCGGGCGTGCAAGGTCGTTCATCGCGGCATCGACGATCACGAAGGGATTGGTCGCGCCGGGCTTGACCCACAGCACCTCGGTCAGCAGCACGCCGGTGTTGCCCGCAATCACGCGGCCGGGCTCGAACAGCAGGGTGACGTCCCAGTCCTTGGTTACGCGCGCGACCATCGCGCCATATTCGGCCGGGCTCGGCGGATTGTCGTCGGGGCGATAGGGCACGCCGAGACCGCCGCCGAGGTCGACGTGGGTGATGCTGTGCCCCGCCGCGCGCAGGTCGGCAACAAGGCGGCCGGCGCGCTCGAACGCCGCTTCGAGCGGGTCGAGGCTGGTGAGCTGGCTGCCGATGTGGAGCGCGATACCGCGCATCTGAAGCCCCGGAAGGCCCGCGAGTCGGCCGAATATCTCCGGCGCGACGTCGATGCCGACGCCGAACTTGTTCTCGGCCTTGCCGGTCGAAATCTTGGCGTGGGTGCCGGCGTCGACGTCGGGGTTGACGCGCAGCACCGCGCGCGCGGTCATTTCCTTCGCCAGCGCGATCTGGGCCAGCGCGACGCCTTCGGCTTCATGCTCGATGTTGAACTGGCCGATCCCGCGGTCGAGCCCGAGCGCCAGCTCGGCGCGCGTCTTGCCGACGCCCGAAAAGACGATGTCCTCCGCCGCCATGCCCGCGGCGATCGCGCGTTCGAGCTCGCCGCCCGACACGACGTCGGCGCCATAGCCCTGCCGCGCGAGGACGCGCAGCACGCCGAGGTTGGGGTTGCACTTGATCGCGAAGGCGATGTGCTTCTTCGGCACGTCCTTCAACGCGTCGCGGAACACCTGCGCATGGCGCTCGAGCGTCGCGCGCGAATAGACATAGACGGGGGTGCCGATCTCCTCGGCGATGCGCGGCAGGGGAATGTCCTCGGCGTGGAGGACGCCGTCACGATATTGAAAATGGTCCATCTGGAAGATCCTTGGGTAGCTTCCCTTCCCCGTTCGCATCGAGCGAAGTCGAGATGCCCCCGACGAACGGCCCGAGGCCGATGGGTGTCTCGACTTCGCTCGACACGAACGGACTGCAAGGGAAGATTCTGAACTCAGCCCGGGGGCGGAAGGTCGAAATCGTCGGGTTCGCGTTGTTCGGAGCGTTTGAGAAGTTCGTCGCTGCGCGCGGGTTTGGCCTGCGCGTCAGGCGTCGTCAGCTCCTGCGTGGTGGGCGCCCGCGTCGCCCCGACCGGCAGGGCGGCGGGCGGCTGGCCGGCGACCGGCTTCAAATCTTCCTTCTTGCCGCACGCGCCAAGCGCCGCGGCAAGCGCGACGCCGGCCAGTGCGGCCGCGATGATGGAACGCTGTGCCGTCATCCTAATCCTCCAGCGCGGCGCGGGCGGCCGCGACGGCTTCTCTTACCCGCTCGGGCGCGGTGCCGCCATAGCTGGCGCGGCTGGCGACCGACGCTTCGACGGTGAGCGCGGCGAGCGCCGCCGGCGTCACCGCGGCATGGATTGTCGCCGCTTCGTCGGCCGGCAACGCCGAAAGCTCAACGCCGAGCTCCTCGGATCGTTTCACGCAGGCGCCAACGATATGGTGCGCTTCGCGGAACGGCACCCCCGCCTCGCGCACCAGCCAGTCGGCGAGGTCGGTCGCGGTCGAGAAGCCCGAGGCGGCGAGCGCGCGCATCCGGTCGGTGCGGAAGGCGAGCGTTTCGACCATGCCGGTCATCGCCGCAAGCGACAGCGCGAGCGCGTCGAAGGCGCCGAACACCGTCTCCTTGTCGTCCTGAAGGTCCTTCGAATAGGTGAGCGGCAGCCCCTTGACGATCACCGCGAGCCGCTGGAAGGCGCCGAGCAGCATCCCGGCGCGGCCGCGCACCAGTTCGGCGGCGTCGGGGTTGCGCTTTTGCGGCATGATCGAACTGCCGGTCGACCAGGCGTCGGGCAAGGACACGAAGCCGAAGGGCTGGCTCGCCCAGATCACCACCTCCTCCGCAAGGCGCGACAGGTGGATCGCGGCGATCGAGGCGGCGGCGCAATATTCGAGCGCGAAGTCGCGGTCGGACACCGCGTCGATGCTGTTCGCCATCGGCCGATCGAAGCCGAGCGCGGCTGCGGTGGCATGGCGATCGACCGGGAAGCCGGTGCCCGCGAGCGCGGCGGCGCCGAGCGGCGATTCGTTGAGCCGCGCGCGCGCGTCGGCAAAACGGCCCCGGTCGCGGCCGAACATCGCGACATAGGCGAGCAGATGGTGGCCGAGCGTCACCGGCTGCGCGACCTGCAAATGGGTGAAGCCGGGCATGATGCTGTCGGCATGCTCGTCGGCGCGGGCGAGCAGCGCGGCCTGAAGCGCCTTCAGTCCCGCGTCGATACGGTCGCAGGCGGTGCGGACCCACAGGCGGAAATCGGTCGCGACCTGATCGTTGCGCGAGCGCGCGGTGTGGAGGCGCCCTGCGGGCTCGCCGACCAGCTCCTTCAGCCGCGATTCGACGGTCATGTGGATATCCTCGAGCGCGAGGTCGACCGGCACGCCGCCCGCCGCGAATTCCCCGGCGATCTGCGCGAGCCCGGCGTCGATCGTCGCGGCGTCGGCGGCGGCGATGATCCCCTGCGCGCCCAGCATCGCGGCGTGCGCGCGGCTCGCGGCGATGTCTTCTTCCCACAAGCGTTTGTCGACGGGGATCGAAGCGTTTATCTCTTGCATGACCGCGGCGGGTCCGCCACCGAAGCGGCCACCCCACATGCTGCTCTTATCGGGAGAATCCGCCATTCGCCGCGTCCCAGATCCGAAAACCGTGCTGATCGCCCTGCTGCTCGCGGGGGCGGTCGCGGGCTGCGATAGGGAAAAGCCCGGCGCGGAGCAAGCGGCGACGCCGCAAGCAAATGTTTCGGCAGGCGAAGCGGCGGCGGACGCCGCGCATTTCGTGCATCAGGTCGATCGCGGCCAGGCGGGCAAGGCGGCGCCGACCGCGACCTTCCGCGGCCCCGACGACGCGCCGGTGACGCTGGCGGCGTTCCGCGGGCGTCCGCTGCTCGTCAACCTGTGGGCGACGTGGTGCGCGCCGTGCGTCGCCGAAATGCCGACGCTCGACGCGCTGGCCGCGGAGCGCGGCGACCGGCTGGCCGTGATCGCGGTCGCGCAGGACCTGCAAGGCGCAGAGATCGTCGATCCCTGGTTCCAGAAGGCGAAGCTGAAGGCGCTGCAACCCTATGTCGATCCGCAGAACGGCCTGCTCGACGCGGCGGGCAGTGCGCTGCCGACCTCGATCCTCTATGACGCGCAGGGGCGCGAGCTGTGGCGGGTGATCGGCGCGATCGACTGGCAGGGCGAGGAGGCGAAGGCGCTACTGGCCGAGGGCGGGGTTTAGAGAATCGCACGATAAAGTGCACCGTTCGCCCTGAACCCGTCAGCCCGGATGCGCCTCGTCGCCGACGGTCGATTTCAGCAGGCCGCGAAACACCTCCATCGCGGTCCGCCGGCCCTGCGTGACGTCGGACACGTCGCGCGCGATCGGCATGGCGATGCCGTGGCGGTCCGCGAGCGCCATGACGGTCGGCGCGCTCTTCACGCCTTCGGCGACCATGTGCATGTCGGCGATGATCGCGTCGATCGGCCGCCCCTTGCCCAGTTCGACGCCGACATGGCGATTGCGCGACAGCGGGCTGGTGCAGGTGGCGATCAGGTCGCCCATGCCGGTGAGGCCGGCGAAGGTTTCCGCCCGCCCGCCGATCGCGACGCCCAGCCGCGTGATCTCCGCCAGCCCGCGCGTCATCAGCCCGGCGCGGGTGTTGTCGCCCGCCCCCAGCCCGTCGCCCATGCCGACCGCGATCGCGACGATATTCTTGAGCACCCCGCCCAGTTCGCAGCCCAGCAGGTCGGTGTTGGTGTAGACGCGGAACAGACCCGAATGGAAAACGGGCTGGAGCGCGCGGACGACGATCTCGTCCGCCATCGACAGGACGCTCGCCGCCGCCTGCCCGCTCATGATCTCGCGCGCCAGATTGGGACCGGTGAGGACGCCGACCGGGTGACCGGGCAGCACCTCCTCGATCAGCTCGGTCATCCGCTTGCCCGACGCGAGTTCGAGCCCCTTGGTCAGGCTGATCACCGGCACCCACGGCCGCAGGTGCCGGCGCGCCTCCTCCAGCACCGCGCGGAAGCTGTGCGAGGGAACGCCCATCACCAGCACGTCGGCGCCCGCCACCGCCTCGCCCAGATCGGCGGTGGCGCGGAGCGCCGGGGGCAGCTTGATGCCGGGAAGATATTTGCGATTCTCGCGATCGCGGTTGATGCCGTCGACCGTTTCGGCGTCGCGCGCCCACAGGGTGATCGGCGCGTTGCGCGACACCAGCGACGCGACCGTCGTCCCCCAGCTTCCTCCGCCGAGCAGCCCCACCTTCAGGCGCATGTGCCTCTCCCCTCCCCTGTTCGGGAAGAGAGTGGCGCGCGTTTCAGGGCTTGGCAAGAAACTCCCGCATCACCGCGGCGGTCGCCTTGGGATCCTCGACCATCGGGACGTGGCCGACATGCTCGAAGACATGGCTGCGGCTGCCCGCGATGCCGCGTTCGAGCTCGGCGACGCAGCTCACGTCGATCAGCCGGTCGTGGCGGCCCCAGATGATGAGCGTCGGCACCTTCACCTCGCCGAGGCGGTCGTTGAGCGGATGGTCGCGCATCTCGGTCGCGATCACCCAGAAGGCGGCGTCGAGCTGGTCGCGGTAGCGGAGCGCGTCGGCGTAGAGGACAGGCTTGAGCCGCCGGGGGATATGGGGCGGCTTGTGGACGACCATCGCCACCAGCCGGTCGGCGTCCTCCAGACTGGCGAGAACGAGCGGGTTGTAATCTTCGTTCGCGGCCTGTTTCTGAAGGTCGCTCTCGTTCGTGCCGTTGACCCCGGCATTGTCGAGCAGGATCAGGCTGGCGAGCGCGTCGGGATAGTCGAGCGCATAGCGCAGCGCGATCCACCCGCCCATGCTGTTGCCCGCGATATGCGGTCGCTCCAGGCCCAGCGCATCGGCGAAGGCCTTCAACCGCGCGGTCTGCGCCGCGATGTCGTAGGCGAGCGCCGGGTTGCGCTCATTCTCTCCGAAGCCCGGCAGGTCGGGCGCGACGACATGATAGTCGCGCGTCAGATAGGGCGCGAGGAACGACCAATTGTCCTTGTCCCCCGAAAAGCCGTGGACGAGCAGCAGCGTCGGCTTCGCCGGGTCGCCCCCCTCCAGATAGGGCCAGGCACGGCCCTCGACGGTGACGCTTTTCTGCACCGTGCCGCCGCGGCGTCGCAGCAGCCAGCGGCCGAGCGCGACGAGGCGGCCGGGAAAGAGGAAATAGAGCAGCGCCAGCGCGATCAGCGGTGCGAAGACGAGGATGAGAAGGATTTTCATGGCGTCTCCTTGGCCCCTGCCGGGCGGGGAAAGGGCTTATCGAGCCCCCACATGCGCGTCGAACCAGCCGATCAACTCGTCGAGCACCGCGTCGCGTTCGGGCTCGTTATAGATTTCGTGGAACAGGCCGGGATAGATTTTCAGCAGCTTGTCCGCCGACGACACATGATCGAACAGATAGCGCGAGCCTTCGGGTGCGGCGAGGCTGTCGGCGTCGCCGTGCTGGAACAGGATCGGCAGCGCGATCCGGGCGGCGCCCGCCTGCGCGGCCGCCATCGCGTCCATCAGTTCCTTGCCGAGCCGCGCGCCGATCTTGCCGGTGTAGACGAGCGGATCGGCGAGATAGGCGGCCACCACCACCGGATCGCGGCTGACGCCGTTCGCGTCGAGCGCCAGCACGCCGAGGCGCGGAAAGAAACGCGACAGGAAGCGGCTGAGCGCGACCGTGACGCGCGACGGCGGCGCGGCGGGCATGATCGCGGGGCCGGAGAGCGCGGCGGCGGCGAACGCGTCCTGCCGCTCGATCAGGAACAGCGTCGCGATCAGCCCGCCCATGCTGTGGCCGAGGAGCAGGCGCGGCACGCCCGGATGCTCTGCCTCGACGCGCGCCAGCAGTTCGGTCATGCCGTCGAGATAGGCGGAGAAGCGCGGCACGAAACCGCCCTCGCCGTCCGACCGGCCGTGGCCCCAGTGATCGACGGCCTCGACCGCATAGCCGGCGGCGTTCAGCCGCCGCGCGACATGCTCGTAACGTCCCGCATGCTCGGCATAGCCGTGGGCGAGCAGCACGACCGCCTTCGGCGGTGCGGCGGGCAGCCAGTCGGTGACGTGCAGCCGGGCGCCCGCCGCCGCGGACGCCGCCGGCAGCGTCACCGCCGCCATGTCAGCGCACCGGCTGCTTGAGCGCCGAGGCGCGATGGCCGGGACCGTCGTCGCCGCTCTTGTCGATCCGCGCGAGGATCGCATCGAGCGCGCGGCTGATCGCGGTCTGGGT
The DNA here is from genome assembly GCF_057401805.1 of Sphingopyxis sp. 550B. NCBI lineage: Bacteria > Pseudomonadati > Pseudomonadota > Alphaproteobacteria > Sphingomonadales > Sphingopyxidaceae > Sphingopyxis > Sphingopyxis sp. 550B. Next base: position 4,268,047 of record NZ_CM171610.1, read on the forward strand.
GCGCACCATCTCGATCTTCGGCCAGGCGGCGCGCTGGCCGGTGTCGATCAGTTCGTCGATCTCTGCCTGGTCGAGGTCGCTCAATATCTTGGTCGGCGACCAGAATTTGGGCGGGCGGATGATGTTGATGTCGCCGGTATATTCCTGATTGATCACCGAACGCGCCATGTTGGCGAGGCTGTTGAGCGGCGGCAGCAGTTCGAGCGGCTTCTGGAAGATCACCATATTGGCGTTGAGCCACGCCTTGAAGGTCATCATCGACGCGTGCTGGATCGCCTCGATCGGCGCCATCTGCTTGCGCGTGTCGGTCGCAAAGGGCAGCGCGAGCGGGTTCGCCTGGCTGACGATATGGTGGTTGACGCCATAGAGGCGTTCGAGCCGCTTGGTCGGAATATCGTGCGTCACCGACCCGTCGACCCAGCGCCGGTCGGGCTGATAGGGCACGCGCTCGCCCCGGTCGTCGCGCGCCATCAGCGTCACCGGCGGAAACACCCCCGGCACCGCGCACGAGGCGAGCACCGCCTCGCGGATCAGCACGTTGGGCGCGGTGATCGCGTTGAGCAGGCGGCCGTTCTGATGTTTCTCGGCCGGCGCGACCGAGACGTTGAGGTGACGGCCGCTGATCTCGAACGCCTGCTGGAAGGTCAGGTCGGGGATCAGTGCGGCGAGCCGGTCGCGCACCTCGTCGGCGGCCAGCCGGCGCAGTTCGGGGTCGCGGTCGGGGTTGGCGAGGCTGTCGCCTTCCAGGAAGGGCCCGATCTCCGCATCCTTGCGCGTGCAGATGATCGCGGCGACGATCGAGCCGCCGCTCGACCCGGCGAGGATGTTCGGCAGCACGCCCTCCGACCACAGCGCGCGCACGACGCCGACGTGGAAATAGAGGAAGGCGCCCGACCCCGACAGCAGCAGCGCCGAGCGGCCGTAGCAATGCTGAGCGCGGCGGAAGAAATCGCGCTTTTCGTCGCGCGGGATCGCGCGCGAGGCGGCGATCCGGTCGAGCGCGGACACGACAGCGGCGATATAATCCTCGATCAGCCGCTTCGTGCCGAAGCGCGATTTCTGATAGAGGCGTTCGTGCCCCATGCCGTCGATGTTGCCGTGGATGCCCTCGTTGAGGACGAAGAGCAGCCCTTTTACGTCGTTCGCCGCCGACAGCGCCTGCAGCCTTTCGAGCCGGGCGCGGATCGCGCGATAGTCGAAATTGCCGCTTTCGTCGGCGTTGCGCCACGCCAGCGCCCCCGACTTGCGGTCATGCTCCTGCGCGGCCTGCGACCATTGGCGATAATCGGCGGCGGTCGCGAGGTCACGGTCGGCACTGAGCGTCGGGGTAAAGAGCATATCTGGTCCTGCGTCGGCTATTTCTTGCGAGTCTTGCCGGTCGCGTTGCCTTTGGCAACCGATTTCGCCCGGCCTTTCGCGGGGGCCTTGGCCTTTGCCCTGGGCCGCGCCGGCGCCTTCGGCCTTGCCGTAGCGGCCTTCGGCTTCTCCGCCGCGGGCTCCGCCGCCATCAGTTCGGCGAAGCTGTCGTCGATGCATTGGCGGAAGAAGGCGATGTCGGGCAGAATCGCGCGTTCGGAGATGATCGAGAAGGCGATGCGGCCGTTGTAGCTCGGCGTCGCGATGAACAGCCCCATGTTGTTGGCGAGCGGCGCGAGGCCGTGCTGCTGCACGAGCTGCGCCCCGGCGAGATAGAGCGGCACCTGCGCGCCGGGGACGTTCGAGATGAACAGGTTGGTGCCGCGCACCGCGAAGCGCTCGCTGGTCACGATGCGCGCGACCGCCGCCATCGTCGCGCCGGGGATATGCTGCGACAGGTCGGTCATCAGTCGCGCGCTGACCCCGGCCTTCGCCTCCTTCGCCTCAACCGTATAGTCGCGGATCGCGGCGAGCCGTTCGAGCGGATCGGCGATGTCGGTTCGCACCGGAACGCTCATCGCCGAAACCTGGTTGCCCGGGGTCGAGGCCTTTCCCGCCGCCTTCTCCTTGCCGCGCAGGTTGATCGGCGCGACCGCGACGAGGCTTTCCTTCGGCAGTTCGCCGTGCCGGTCCAGATATTTGCGAAGCGCGCCGCCGACGGTCGCGATGACGACGTCGTTGACCGTCGCGCCGGGCACCTTGCGGCGCACCGCCCCGACATCGGCGAGCGCGACGGTGGTGCCGTCGAACATCTTGTGCGGGCCGACCGCGACGTTGAAGCGCGTTTCGGGGACGCCCGCGGCCATCCCGCCCTCGCTGATCGACTTGCGCGCCGAGGCCATGATCGCCGGTGACATCTTCATCAGCGCGTTCATGAACTTGACCGGCGATTGCAGCGATGCCGCCCACGCGCGCGCCGCCGCCTCCGCCCCCGACGGCGCCTGGCCGAGGTCCTCGACCGGCGGCGGCTCGGCGATCGCGGGGGTGCCCTTCGCGTCGATGTCGCTCATCGCGATGAAGGCGTGGGCGCCCGATGCGCCGTCGACCGCGGCATGATGGACGCGGTGCAGCATCGCGAAGCTGCCCTTCGGGATGCCGGGGATGCGGTCGAGCCCCTCGATCACGTAGATGTCCCAGAGCGGCCGGTTCATGTCCATCGGCTTCGAATGATAGCGCGCGACCGCGATGCAGAACTGGCGCCAGTCGCCGGGCTCGGGCAGGCGTGCGTGGCTGATGTGCGCTTCTATGTCGAAGTGCTCATCCTCGACCCAATAGGGATGGTCGAGGTCGAAGGGCAGCCGGTGCAGCCGGCGCTTGAACAGCGGCGAGGTGTCGACGCGGGATTCGACGTGGCGGATGATGTCCTTGAATCGCACGAAGCCGCCCGGCGCGGTCGAGGGGTCGTAGATATAGACCCCCATGATATGCGTCAGATTGTTCGCGGTCTGCGTGTAGAGGAACTGGGCGTCCTGCGCGCTGAGTTGCTTAAGCATCACTTCCTCCTAAACCATCGTCATTGCGAGGAGCCGAAGGCGACGCGGCAATCCAGAGCCCGCGTAAACCGCTCTGGATGGCTTCGCTCCGCTCGCAATGACGAAGTTGAATAACCCACCGTCATTCTCCCGCAGCCGGCAGCCGGTCGGCGAGCGCCAGCGTCGCGAGGCGCATCGATTCCATGACGTTGGCGAGACCGCGCAGTTCCGCGAGCAGCGCGCGGCGCGCGCCGAGGCTGTCGGGGGTGGCGGGGCCAGCCAGTCCCATGTGGCGCATCAGCGAGAGGCCGTTGGCGAAAAGCAGCTTGCCGATCGCCGCCTGGCTGCTGATCCGGCGCAGCAGCCAGGCCTGCCGGCCTTCGGCGAGGGCGGTATCGATCAGCGCCTTTTCATCGACCGTGTCGCCCGGACGGGCGCGGGCGAGAATGTCGGAGACGACCGAATAGGCTTCGGCGAAAGGCAGCAGGATCGCGTGGCCGACCAGTGGCTGGCAGCGCCGGATGAGCTGCGCGACGCCGCGGTCGCCGTTCGCCAGCCGCTTCGCCCAGGCGGGGTCGATGCGCGCGAGTTCGGCCTCGATCGCGGCGCGATGCTCGTCGCGCGGCGGATAGAAGAATTCGAACTTGAACAGATCGCGCAGCCGGTCGACCCGGGCCCAGAAAGCCTCGGTCGAATCGCGGCTGTCGGCATCGCGGAGCTGGAACAGCGCCAGTTCGATCATCGCACGGTCGAGGAAGTGGTGCGCGATGATGTTGCGGTAATAGCTCGCCATCGGATGCCGGGCGGGGTCGATCGAATAGACATTCTCGCTCCCCGCCTCGTAGCGGGCAAGGAGGCCGCTGGCGACGAGCGTGTCGACGGTGGCCGAAAGCGCCGCCTCGTCGCCGGTTTCAAGCTCCTTGCTGAGGCGGATGCCGCGCGCCCGCGCCCAGGCGGTGACGGCGGCGATGCCCGCCAGCACCTCTCCGGCGGTCGCGCCGCGCGGTGCGGCGCCCAGCAGCATCAGGCACATCACCGATGTCACGGTCAGCGGCGTCACCCGGTTCGCCTCGACCGCGACAGCGAAGGCGATGGTCTCGAGCGCGCGCTTGTCGTCCGGCCCGGGCGCCGCGTCGATCACGATTGGATCGCCAAGGTCGATCCGGATACGGCCGGACGGCTGCTTCAGGCTTTTCAGATAGCCGAGGAACCAACTGAGCGATTCGGGCTTCTTGACGCGCCCGGCCTGTTCGGCGGCATATTCCTCGACGTCGCGGATCAGGTCGAAGCTGGTGACGAAGGGAACGAAATGGACGCCGCGCGTCCCCGTCGCATGCGCCGCGTCGAGGACATATTTCATCAGCCCATATTTGGGCGGCATCAGCTTGCCGAGCCGCGACCGCGTCCCCTCGAAAGCCCAGGACAGCGGGAAGCGCTTGGCGAGAAGCCACGCGATATAGTGGCGCAGGACCAGCTTGTAGACCGGCTGGTCCTGAAAACTGCGACGGATGAAGATGATCCCCGAGCGGCGGAAGAAGGTGCCCATCACCGCGAAGTCGAGGTTGGCGCCGCCGAAACTGTGGAGCATCGGCATGTCGTTTTCATAGGTCAGGCGGCTGGGCGTCGCGCCGTCGATATAGGTCTTGTGCGTGAACAGGATGCAGGTCGGATGTTCGCGCAGCACCGAGCGCAGCTTCGCCAGTTCGGCCGCGTCGACCTCCATTTCGGGCGCGTAGCCGCCGAACATCATGCGATCGAGCCGCGCGCGCAGATCGAGGAACAGCGCGCCGGGGGTGGCGATCACCTCCTTCATCAGCGGCCGTGCCTCGCGATAGAGGTCGGCGACGGGACGGCCGAGCTGCTGCGCGAGGTCGGCGAGCGCGGCGCGGAATTGCGGGCTGGTGCGCAGGCTGTCGGCGACGAAGCGCGGCACCTTGTAGCGGCTGCCGCGGATGCCGCGTTCGGCGACGTCGAGCGCGAGTCCCGCCTGCCGCGCGACGAAGCCCGCGAACTCGGCGCCGCCCGATTCGCACCCGTCGCCGCCGCCGGTCTGCGACAGAAAACGCGCCTGGAGCGCGCCCTGCGTCGCCGCCTCGCCGACCAGTATCTGCGCGCGGCGCCGGTCGCGCCACAGGATGAAGCGCGCGCGCAGCGGCCCCGGCTGGCGCGGGTCGCCGAAGATCAGATGGCGGAATTTGAGCGCGCGGTCGCGGTCGAAGCCGGGGATGCGCCACGCGACGCGCAGCGGCACCACCTCGCGCGCCGGACCGCCTGCCAGCCCGGCGCGAAGGGGATCGAGGTCGAGCGCCTCGTCGCCGTCGGCGATCGCCAGACTGACCCAGCGCGGCGCGCCTTCGCCCCCCAGATCCCCGGCGGTCGCGTGGACCCAGTCGAGCAGGATGCGCCGCTCCACCCGGTTGCGGGCATCGATGATATAGAGGCGGTCGGCCGCCGAGGCCTGCGAAGCGACGGGCGCGCGGGGCGTTCCGTCGGCCACGGCCTCACCCCTCTCCCATCATTGCGAGAAGCGCGGCGCCGAAACAATCTCCGGTTCGCAAAGACGATCCAGGTCCGACGGCTGGAGATGGCTTCGCTACGCTCGCAATGACGAGGTGATTCATGCCCTAGGCTGTCCTTCCCTTTCGAGGGGAGGATTTCTTCGTTGTCGGCTTTTTCCTTGGTGCCACCTTCTTCGCGGCTGCGACCTTGCGCGCGTTCTTCTTCGGCGGCGTCGCCTCTGCCGCCCCGCCTTCTTCCTCCTCATCCTGCCCCAGCGTGCGCAGGAACAGGTTGCGGACGTCGCGGACATGTGCGTTCAGCGTCTTGACGCTCCACTTCGACGTATCGACCGGCGGCAGCACGGTGACGCGCACCGTCGCGGGGCGCATCACGAACTCGTTCTTGGGCGCGACGTCGGTGGCGTTGTGGATGACGATCGGGACGATCGGCACCCCCGCCTGCATCGCGAGGTGAAAGGCGCCCTTCTTGAACGCGCCGAGCTTCGGGGTCAGCGTGCGCGTGCCCTCCGGCGCGATGCAGATCGACTTGCCCTCGATCCGGATCGCGTCGACCAGCGGCTCCATCGCCTTGATCGCGCTCTTGCCGTCGGCGCGGTCGACGAAGACGGTGCCGCCCCATTCCATCAGCTTCCCCAATATGGGGATATCCTTGATCTCCTTCTTTCCCACTCCGCCCATGTCGCGGCGGATGAGCTTGGCGAGGATCATCACGTCCGCCTTGCTCTGGTGATTGAAGATGAAGACGCAGGGTCGCGCCGACCAGAGGTGTTTTTCGTCCTCCACCTCCAGCTCGACGCCGGTGATCGCGGTCGCGAAATCGCCGAACAGGCCGATCGAGAAATTCGCCGCCTCGCGCTGCGAACGGGTCAGCGCCCAGATCGGCAATCCCGCGGCGAAGGCGCCGACGAGCGAGCCGGTCGCATAGAGGGTGCGGGTATAATCGACCCACGACGGCGTGCCGCGGCTGGCGAAGCGCTGGACCGGCCAGCCGCGCTCCTCGGCGATCGCCTTGAGCTTGAGGTTCGGGTTGAGCGGACGCGGCTTGCCGACGCGTTCGAGCAGTTCGATGTCGTCGTCGCTGTCCGAATAGAAATAGCTCCGGTCGAGATCGAGGCCATATTCGGCGGCCAGTTCCTCGGCCGCCAGCACCTTGCCCTCGCCGAAGCACAGCGGGCGGATGATCTCACCGGTGAAGACCCCGTCCTCTATCTCGTAGGACGAGCATTTGATGTCCGCGATGCCAAGGTCGCGCGCGGTCGGCGCGATCTGGTAGATGGTCGCCGACGAGACGATCGCGACGCGGTGCCCCTTCGCCTGATGCGCCTCGATGATCGCGCGGGTTTCGGGATAGATCTTGCGCGCGATATGCTTCTTGTAGAGCTCTTCGCCGAATTCGACGAAGCTGTCCTCGTCGACCCCCTTCATGAACCTGGCGGCGGCCGACATCACGCCCGAAAAGCCGATGTTGCCGAGGCTGTGCTGCGCGATGACGTTCGCGGTCTCGGCGATCTCCTCGACCGACATCTCGCGGCGCTGGAACTTCTCGCGCAGCATCGCGGTCGCCGAATAGCCGGCGATGATCGTTCCGTCGAAATCGAAGAGCGCGGCGATATGCGGTCCGGGTTCGGACGCGAGGACTTCTTCCAAATGCGGCTGCGGCCTCGGCACGCGCATCTCCCCCACCAGCGGCTGTCGCGCCGCCTTTCGTCGCACGATGACAGCAAAGACGGGGTTAATCAATGCGCCCGATTCGCCGCTCTGACGAAAGCCGGGACGAGGGTCAGGGACGGAGCGCCGCCGCTTCGCGCGCGAGCGCCTCGACCCGTGCGGGGTCGAGCGGGCCCGGCGGCACGACCCAGCTGCCGCCGACGCACGGCACCGGGTCGAGCGCCAGCCATTCGGGCGCGCTCGCGGCGGTGATGCCGCCGGTCGGGCAGAAGCGCGCCATACCGAAGGGCGCGGCGAGCGCCTTCAGCGCCGGGATGCCGCCGCTGGTCGCGGCGGGGAAGAATTTGAAATGCGACAGGCCGAGGTCGAGCCCGCGCATGATATCGCCCGCACTCGCCACGCCGGGGAGGAAGGGAATGCCGCTCGCGACCGCCGCCCGGCCGAGCGGTTCGGTGAGGCCGGGCGAGACGATAAATTCGGCGCCGACACCGATCGCGCCGGCCAGCATCGCAGGGTCGAGCACGGTGCCCGCGCCGACGACCGCGCCCTTCACCGCCTTCATCGCGGTGAGCGCGTCGAGCGCCGCGGGGGTGCGCAGCGTCACCTCGAGCGCCGGCAGGCCGCCGGCGACGAGCGCCTCGGCCAGCGGCACGGCGTCCGCGACCCGGTCGATGACGATCACCGGGATGACGGGGGCGAGCCGCATGATCTGCGCGATGCTGCGATCGGTCATTTCAATCTCCGTTCGCCCTGAGCTTGTCGAAGGGCCGTTCTTTCTGGACCCGTTAAAGAAAAGAGCGGTCCTTCGACAAGCTCAGGACAAACGGGGTTTTGGAATTTAGACGACGGTCTCCATCGCCGCCAGGATCGCCGAGCCACCCCTTTCGGCTTCGTCGGCGTGGAGGCGGAACAGCGCGAACAGTTCGCGCCCGACACCCAGCGCGGGCGGCGGCGGCACGGCGGGGGGGCGCGAGGCCCATTCGGCTTCGTCGACCAGCGCCGTCACTTCACCCTTCACCGCGCAGACACGCACGATGTCGCCATCCTTCAGACGGGCGAGCGGCCCGCTGACCCCGTCGAAGCCGGGCAGCGCCTCCGGCGACAAATGGATCGCGGCGGGCACCTTGCCGCTCGCCCCCGACATGCGGCCGTCGGTGAGCAGCGCGACGCGGTGGCCCCGATCCTGCAGGACGCCGAGCGCCGGGGTCAGCTTGTGCAGTTCGGGCATGCCGTTGGCGCGCGGCCCCTGGAACCGCACGACGACGACGACGTCGCGGTCGAGCTCGCCCGCCTTGAACGCGGCGAGCACCCGGTCCTGATCGTCGAAGATGCGGCACGGCGCCTCGATCGTCCAGCGATCCTCCGCCACCGCGCTGGTCTTGATGATCGCGCGGCCGAGGTTGCCCGCGAGCAGGCGCATGCCCCCGTCGGGCGAGAAGGGCGCCGCGACCGGGCGCAGCATCGCGTCGTCGCGACTCTCGGCCGGGGCGGCCTGCCAGTGCAGTTCCTCGTCCGCCAGCACGGGCTCCGACGCATAATCGGCGAGCGTGCCGCCGACGGTCAGCACGTCGCCGTGCAGCAGGCCCGCGCCCAGCAGTTCGCGGACGACGAAGCCGGTCCCGCCCGCGTCGTGGAAATGGTTCACGTCGCCCGCGCCGTTCGGATAGACGCGCGCGAGCAGCGGCACCGCATGGCTCAGCTCGTCGAAATCCTGCCAGTCGATGACGATGCCGGCGGCGCGCGCGATCGCGGGCAGGTGGATCGCATGGTTGGTCGAACCGCCGGTCGCGAGCAGGCCGACGATCGCGTTGACGATCGCCTTTTCGTCGACGCAGCGCGCCAGCGGACGATAATCGTCGCCGTTCCAGCCGATCCGCGTCAGCCGGTGGGTCGCGGCGCGCGTCAGCGCCTGTCGCAGCTTCGTGCCCGGATGGACGAAGGCGGCGGCGGGGACGTGCAGTCCCATCATCTCCATCATCATCTGGTTGCTGTTCGCGGTGCCGTAGAAGGTGCAGGTGCCCGGGGCGTGATAGGATGCGGCCTCCGCCTCCAGCAGCGCGTCGCGGCTCGCCTTGCCCTCGGCATAGAGCTGGCGCACGCGCTGCTTTTCCCGGTTTGCGAGCCCCGAGGGCATCGGTCCCGCGGGGACGAGGATCACCGGCAGATGGCCGAAGCGCAGCGCGCCGATCAGCAGGCCGGGGACGATCTTGTCGCAGATGCCGAGCAGCAGCGCGCCCTCGAACATCGCGTGGCTGAGCGCGACCGCGGTGCCCTGCGCGATGACGTCGCGGCTGAACAGCGACAGCTCCATCCCCGCCTGCCCCTGCGTCACCCCGTCGCACATCGCGGGAACGCCGCCCGCGACCTGCGCGGTCGCGCCGGCCTCGCGCGCGAACACCTTGATCTGTTCGGGATAGCGGCCATAGGGCTGATGCGCCGACAGCATGTCGTTATAGGCGCTGACGATGCCGATGTTCATCGCCGCGCCGCCACGGATCGCCGACTTGTCCTGCTCCGCCGCGGCGAAGCCGTGCGCAAGGTTGCTGCACGACAGCGCACCGCGCTTCGTCCCCGCGTCGCGCTGGCGCTGCATCAGCGCGAGATAGGCGGCGCGGCGTTCGGCGCTGCGGCGGACGATGCGGTCGGTGACGGCGGCGACGGCGGGGTGGAGGTCAGTCATGAACATTCCAATCCCCTCTCCCCTTGGGGGAGAGGGATGCGCAGGCTTGGCAGCTTGCTGCCTAGTCGAAGCTGGGTGAGGGTGTGAACGGCGGCGACAAAAGCAACGGCGGAGACCCTCATCCAACTCCGCCTAGTCGCTGCGCGACAAGGCTTCGTATCCTTCTCCCCCAAGGGGAGAAGGGAAGGATGCGGCTCAATCATGCCAGCTTGCCCCGTCGCGTTCGATCAACGCGATCGCGCTCGACGGTCCCCAGCTTCCGGCGGTGTAGGCCTGCGGCGCGAGGTCCACGGCGTCCCATGCGTCACGGATCGCGTCGATCCATTCCCACTGCGCCTCGACCTCGTCGCGGCGGACGAACAGCGTCTGGTCGCCCTCGATGAAGTCGAGCAGCAGCCGTTCATAGGCGATGCGCCGTCGTTCGCCGGCGAAGCTGTGCGAAAGCGACACGTCGAGCGTCACCTCCTTCAGCTTCACGCCGTCGCGGTCGAGGCCGGGCTGCTTCGCCATCACCGTCACGCGGATATTCTCCTCGGGCTGCAGGTTGATGATCATCATGTTCGCGTCGAGATCGCCGCCCCTTCCGGCCGCACCGACCCGCGCGAAGATATTGTGCGGCACCGGCTTGAACTGGATCAGCACCTCCGACTGGCGCTTCGGCATCCGCTTGCCGGTGCGCAGATAGAAGGGCACCCCCTTCCACCGCCAATTGTCGATGAACGCTTTCAGCGCCACGAAGGTTTCGGTGTTCGACGCATGGCCGAGTTCGTCGGCATAGCCCTTGACCGCGACGCCGTCGACTGCGCCGCTCGCATATTGTCCCTTGACGCTGTGCGCCTTGACGTCGGCGGCGCTCATCCGGCGCAGCGAGCGGAGCAGCTTGACCTTCTCGTCGCGCACCGCGGTCGCCGACACGCTCGCGGGCGGTTCCATCGCGATGATCGCGAGAAGCTGGAGCATATGGTTCTGCACCATGTCGCGTAGCGCGCCGACGCCGTCGTAATAGGAAACGCGGCCTTCGAGCCCGACCGTCTCCGCGACGGTGATCTGGACATGGTCGATCGCCTGCGCGTTCCACAGCGGCTCGAACAGCATGTTGGCGAAGCGCAGCGCGAGCAGGTTCTGCACCGTTTCCTTGCCCAGATAATGGTCGATGCGAAAGACGTGATCCTCGGCAAAGGCGCTGGCGACCTGTTCGTTGACCGCGCGCGACGAGGCGAGGTCATGGCCGATCGGCTTTTCCATCGCGATCCGGCATTCGGCGCAGGCGATGCCCGCGGCGGCGAGTCCCTGCGCGATGGCGCCGAACATCGACGGCGGAGTCGACAGATAGACGCCGATCGGCCGCGCCATCCGCTCGCCGAGCAGCGCGGCGAGATCGTCGTAGCCGCTGCCCGCGCCGGCATCGACCGCGCAATAGTCGATGCGCGCGAGAAAGCCGTCGAGGGCCGCGGCGTCGAGGCGATCCCCGGGCAGGTGATCGGCCAGCGCCTCGCGCACCTGGGTGTGGAAGGCGGCACGGTCCAGCCGCGTGCGCCCCGACCCGACGATCGTCAGCGTATCGGCGAGCAGCCCGTCCTCATGGAGGTTGTAGAGCGAGGGGAAAAGCATCCGGTGGGCAAGGTCGCCGGTCGCGCCGAACAGCACCAATGTCTCGACCTTGACGTTCACGCGCTATCCCCTTGATCCTGTGCCCCCACGCAAATGGCGGATGCGTCCGGGGAATGCAACGCAGCATAGGTCGGCCAGCCCTTGGAGTCCGTCCTGTTCGGGCAAGGGGTTTGATGCACGCTAACGGGATAGACTCTAAGGCATTGATCCTGTTTGGATAACCACGCCGTGTCCCCGCGCAGGCGGGGACCCGGAGCGATGTGGCGCCGACCTTGGCTCTCCCCGCTCTGGGCTCCCGCCTGCGCGGGAGCACGCGGCTTTGCAAGCGAGCCGATCATGTTCCAAGCCCACCTCTGAAGAGGAGGGTGGAAAAGGGTTCAACACGGCCGCCATCCCCTCTAAGACCCGATGC
>NZ_JBXYYY010000002.1:0-99384 GCF_057401805.1 Sphingopyxis sp. 550B
GTGGCGCGCCATGCCGAGCTGATCGACGAGGACCGTCTGGAGGAATGGCCCGAGCTGTTCACCCAGGAGTGCGTCTACAAGATCATCGCGCGCGAGAATGTCGACCGCGGCCTGCCGATCGCGGCGATCTTCTGCGACAGCCGCAAGATGCTGGTGTGAACCGACAATTTAAGCTGCAATCTGCTTTGAACGCGGAATGCTGCCAACCGACAGATTATGCTGCAGCGGACGAGACTTCACACGCACCGTGATTGCCAGCCCGGGCGCAATTCTCATGATGGTTTTGAAGTCCCGGCCACCAGCTGCTCCAGCGCCTGCACCAGAGGCATTGCCGTGATGCCGTGCGGCTTCGGGTAGGCCATTTCTCCGGGGTAAATCAGCCAGCGCTTCTCGATCTCGAGATCGTCACAGGCAAGGTGAAACCCGCGCTCAACGCTGGGCGCCGTCGACCGCTTCACTTCGATGGCCACTTCGTGCGTGGCGACAACTACGATGGCCGGTTGAGCGGCAACTATGATGGCCGGTAGGATCGGTTGTCTGGGCTGATCGTAGGGAGGGGCGTAGCCCCGACCGGAGAGCGGACCAGACAACCGGTAGCGATCTTTTTCCCCTTCTTTCGGGGGGGCTGATCGGGGCTGTGGCGGGCGGTGGTATCGGAACACTCATCGAACAACGAGCGATGGGTTTGCGATGCCGGGCCACCACATTTCCGATCAGCAGGTATTTCTCTTCATGACCCATCGTCGCCAACACACCCAGGCCGTCGCGGCTGCCAAGGCCGGTATCAGCGAGCGCAGCGCACGCCGGATCGAGAACGATCCGCAGCTTCCGTCCCAGAAGAAGAAGGAGCGCCACTGGCGCACCCGCGCCGATCCGCTCGAGCCATTCTGGCCACGCGTCGAGGAGTTGCTCCAGATCGACGGTATCATTGCCGTCACGGTCTTCGAGACGCTCCAGGACGAGTTCGGCGAGGATGCTGTTCCCGATGCGATACGACGAACACTTGAACGCCGGATCGCCCGCTGGCGGGCACTGCACGGCGGCGAGAAGGAGATCTTCTTCCCGCAGCATCATGAGCCCGGTCGGCAGGGCCTGTCGGATTTCACGGTATGCGACAGTCTCAAGGTCACCGTTGCCGGCGAGACCCTGGCCTATCGCCTTTACCACTTCCGCTTGGCGGCGAGTGGCTGGGAGCATGCGGCTGTCGTGCTGGGCGGGGAGAGCTTTGCCGCCCTTTCGGAGCACCTGCAGGATGCCTTGTGGAAGCTGGGCGGCGCGCCGGCCGAACACCGCAGCGATTCCCTGTCAGCCGCCTACAAAAACCTCGACGCCGATGCGCAGCGGGATTTTACCCGAAGCTATGACGAGCTGTGCCGTCATTACGGCATGCTCGCTACCCGCAACAACCGCGGCGAGGCGCACGAGAACGGATCGATCGAAGGTCCCCATGCCCATCTCAAGCGACGGCTCGATCAGGCCTTACGCCGGCGGGGAAGCCGCGATTTCGTCAGCATCGAGGCCTGGCGCGAGTTCGTTGAGGCGCAGGTCGCCAGACAGAACCGGCGGCATGCTGCGCACATCGATGCAGAACGCAGGGTACTCAAGGCGCTGCCCGCAAGGCGAACCACCGATTTCGCCATGGTCACCGTCGATGTCACCCGCAACGGCACCGTCGCCATCGATCGGGTTACCTATTCGGTGCCTTCCCGCCTCGTCGGACGGCGCCTCAACGCGCATCTCTTTGACGATCGCATTGAGCTCTTCCTCGGTCCGGACAGGGTAATGTCCACGCCGCGCGTGCGGATCAGCCATCCCCACCGGGGGCACAGCATCGATTTCCGGCACATGATCGGTAACCTGCGCCGCAAGCCTGGTGCGCTGCGCAACCTCGTCTACCGCGAAGCCCTGTTCCCCGATCACGCCTACCGGCGGGCCTGGCAAGCCTTCGATGCCCAACTCGATGGACGGCAGGCCTGCCGCGATGCCGTCGCGCTGCTCGATATCGCCGCCGGGGCGACTGTGTCGACGTGCTGGCCCGGCGGATCGATGAGGCACTCGACAGAGGGCGCTTGCCCGATGTCGATGCGCTCAGGGACGAGTTCCTGCCAACCGCAAGATCGCAGCGCGATGTCACTATCCCGCCTCCCGATCTGCACAGCTACAACAGCTTGATCGCCAGCGGGGAGGTGTACTGATGACCCGCACCAAGGACCAGGCCGCCGCCGTGCTGCCTACCCTGCTCAAGGCCTTGCGCCTGCCGAGTATCAACCGCAACTGGAAGCGCCTCACCGACACCGCCGATCGCGATGGCTGGCCGGCCGCCAACCTGCTGGCCTCGCTTCTCGAGATCGAGATGGCCGATCGCTCCTCCCGGCGCATCCAGCGCCATCGCGACCAGTCCGGCTTGCCCGCAGGCAAGACCTTCGCCACCTTCGATTTCGACGCAGCCCCGGCATCCGCAAACCGCACCTCTTGTCCCTCGCCGCCGGTGACGACTGGATCGAGAGCGGCGGCAACCTGCTGCTGTTCGGCCAGAGCGGGACCGGCAAGACGCACGCAGTTGCTGCCATTGGTCATGCCCTCATCGACACGGGGCGGCGCGTCCTGTTCTGCTCCACCACCGACATGGTCCAGAAGCTCCAGTCCGCGCGCCGCGACCTCAGCCTACCCGCCATGCTCGACAAGCTCGACAAGTTCGATCTCATCGTGCTCGACGATCTGTCCTACGTCCGCAAGGACCAGGTCGAGACCAGCGCCTTGTTCGAGCTCATCGCCCACCGCTACGAACGCCACTCGCTCGCCATTACCGCCAACCAGCCATTTTCGGCATGGGACAACGTCTTCCCTGATCCCGCTATGACTGTCGCCGCGATCGACCGCCTCGTGCACCACTCGATCATCATCGAGATGAACGGCGAAAGCTACCGCAAACGTTCCGCCGTCGCCCGTATCAACGCCGGCGATTACGACCCGCCGAATGGCGCCCCGGACCGGCCATCATAATTGTCGCTGGCTTCGCGCTCGGGAGCACCCTTGCTGAGGCAACGGGTAATTGTCGCCAGCGGCAATTACATGCCAACCATCCCATGCGCTTCAGACCCTCGCTTCCGGCCAGCGTCAGCGACAATTACCCAGCGTCGTAATTGTCGCTCGACGGTTGCTCCCCGCAACAGCAAATGGTAGCCAGAATTCACCAACCGGCGCGGCCACCTATCGGCCATCATAATTGACGCCGACCGGACTCCGTAATCGTCGCGCTACAACTTCGGGAACGCCGCCGGACACGAGGATGAGGTCTATCTCCGCACCATTCGCCGTCCGGTAGAAATGGGCATCGTAGCGATCGCCGACCGCGCCGATGATGTTCTCGATAACCATTCCTTCCCAGCTGGTGCCGGCGACAGGATGGGAAAGAATGTCGTCGAGCTTTTCGAGGCGCAGCAGGGCATGCAACAGCCCGCTGTCGCGAACATAGAGCCTCGGTGCCTTCACCAGTCGTTTGCCGACATTGGCAAACCAGGGATTGAGCCTGCGGACGAGGCCGAGATCACACAGGATGTCGATATAGTTGGCAACGGTCGGTGCCGAGATGGAGAGACTCCCCGCAAGGCCAGAGGCATTGAACAGACCCCCCTGCCCGTGGGCGAGCATCGTCCAGAGCCGGTTGATGGTCGCACTCGGCATGCGAGGAACCATGAAAGGCAGATCGCGTTCAACATAGGTGCGGATCAGGTCGAGCCTGCGGCGGAAGCTTTCGGTGTCGTTGGGCGCGGTCAGGCTCTCGGGAAAGCCGCCGCGCACCCACAACTGGTTGAGATCGTCCAGTCCGGCTGACCGCGCTTCGTCTGCGTCGATCGGACCCATGTCCATATAGGCGACGCGTCCGGCGAGCGACTCCGAACTCTGATTGAGCAGAATTCGGTTTGCCGAGCCGAGCAGCAGGAAATGACCCGCCCCCTCCCCTGCACGGCGGCGCTCGTCGATAACGCCGCGCAATGTCGAAAACAGATCCGGTGCCCGCTGGACCTCGTCAATGACGACAAGCTTGCCAACGCCTATCGTACGTAAATGTCACTTTCGTGCAGTGACCCCCGCTTCTCGCAAGGCTCGAGCGGCACCGTCGGCAACCGGCATATTTTCAGCATTGTCTCGCGGCCTATAAGCCCGAATATACCTGTACGCCGGTTCCCGGTCCGATCACGCTGCCTCCACGCAGCGGATGAGCCGGGTCAGGGTGATGCGCCGGCACGGCTCGGCCGTCGTTCCGCTCTGCGCCAACACGATCTCAACTTCACGCAGCTTGCCGATAATCTCTTCCGGCTTGTGCTTCTTGCTCGGCATTCGTCGTCCCTTTCGTGATCCAGACGGCTCTGTTGCAAAAATCGTGAAGCTTGAGCATGCTTGGCGGAGATTGGACGGACGGAACGATGACGGATTTCAAGTGGCGCCATTTCCAGGGTGATGTGATCCTGTGGGCGGTGCGCTGGTATTGTCGCTATCCGATCAGCTATCGCGACCTTGAGGAAATGCTGGCGGAACGCGGCATTTCGGTCGACCATACGACGATCTATCGCTGGGTCCAGTGCTACGCCCCGGAGATGGAGAAGCGGCTGCGCTGGTTCTGGCGGCGTGGCTTTGATCCGAGCTGGCGCCTGGATGAAACCTACGTCAAGGTGCGGGGCAAGTGGACCTACCTGTACCGGGCAGTCGACAAGCGGGGCGACACGATCGATTTCTACCTGTCGCCGACCCGCAGCGCCAAGGCAGCGAAGCGGTTCCTGGGCAAGGCCCTGCG
Source organism: Sphingopyxis sp. 550B (assembly GCF_057401805.1). Lineage (NCBI taxonomy): Bacteria > Pseudomonadati > Pseudomonadota > Alphaproteobacteria > Sphingomonadales > Sphingopyxidaceae > Sphingopyxis > Sphingopyxis sp. 550B. The sequence goes on from NZ_JBXYYY010000002.1 coordinate 4,796, forward strand.
AGGCCTGAAGCACTGGGAAAAGCCTGCCACGCTCAATACCGACAAAGCGCCGAGCTATGGTGCAGCGATCACCGAATTGAAGCGCGAAGGAAAGCTGGACCGGGAGACGGCCCACCGGCAGGTGAAGTATCTCAATAACGTGATCGAGGCCGATCACGGAAAGCTCAAGATACTGATCAAGCCGGTGCGCGGTTTCAAATCGATCCCCACGGCCTATGCCACGATCAAGGGATTCGAAGTCATGCGAGCCCTGCGCAAAGGACAGGCTCGCCCCTGGTGCCTGCAGCCCGGCATCAGGGGCGAGGTGCGCCTTGTGGAGAGAGCTTTTGGCATTGGGCCCTCGGCGCTGACGGAGGCCATGGGCATGCTCAACCACCATTTCGCAGCAGCCGCCTGATCGGCGCAGAGCGACAGCCTACCTCTGACTGCCGCCAATCTTTGCAACAGAGCCATTACACTTATTCAACGAGTTTCCATCGACCATTCTTGACCTGTACGATCCGCAAGGAGTCGGGGGTCAAGCCAATGTGGTCGGTCTCGTTCATCATCCGGAAATGCCCTGTCACACCCACAAAGGCGTTGCCTTTTTCGATGGCATCGCGAATTTTGGCGGGCTCGATACTGCCACTGCGCCGCACCGCCTCCCGGATGGCGAAGAACGAGTCATGTGCAATACCCGCAATGAAGGAAGGGGCTTCGTTGAATTTGGCGCGGTAGGCCTTCACATAGGACTGCACCACCGGTTGCTGGGGGTCGCTGGCCGGCAATTGATCCCACACAAGGATGGGGCCGTTGGCCATGATCATGTCCTCCGCCGCGCCGGCCGCCAATTTGACGAAAGCGTCCGACGCCAGCGCATGGGTTCCGTAGTGCGGCACGGTGATGCCGAGTTGCTTGTAGTTCTTGGTGGCAATCGCCGCCGGCTCGCCGAAGCCGCAATTGAAGATCGCCTGCAAACCCGGTTCCTGTCGCAGTTTGGTCAGCTGTACGGTCATGTCCGTGTCCTTGGCGTTGTAGGACTCATCGCGCAGAATCTTGACGCCTTTTCCCGGTGCCAATTTCTGCGCGAATGAGAGACAGGATCGACCGAACGCATCGCTACCGGCAATGATGCCGATGCTCTTGATACCGCGACCCAGCATGTGGTCGTACAGACGACTGACTACCATCGCATCGTTGTGGGCCAGTCTGAAAACGAACTTCTTGACAGGGTCGGTGATCACACTGCCACCGGCCAGCGACAGCATGGCGATACCGGCCCGTTCCACCAGCGGGACGGCTGACATCGTCGCGCCTGTCGTAGAGCCGCCAATGATGACGTGAACCTTGTCGTTCTCGATCAGACGCTTGACCAGCGTATTGGCGCGCGATGCATCCGATTCGTCGTCGTAGCCCTGGAACTCGACTTTGCGGCCATCGATGCCGCCAGCGGCGTTGATGGCTTCGACGTACATCTCGACGGTTTTCATGGCACCGCGCCCAGATAAGAAGCAGGGCCAGTGACGGACAGATAGGCACCGATTTTCAACGGCGGCTTGGTTTGAGCTGCCGCCGGCAACAAGACGGACACACACACGACGGCGGTAGCCATCAAACATTTCATGGGGTTGCGTAGTTTCAACATTTTTGTCTCCTAGGGTTACAAGTTTTAAGCAGGGGGAATTTTTAGAGGTGCTTGACGGGGCACTACAAGGTCAAGCAACTTCGAGTTGCCAGGGAAGGGGCACTGCACCGCCAGACAGCCATTTCTTCAACTCGCCTTTCTTCAGCTTGGCGTTGGATGTCTTGGGCAGTTCATCGACAAACACCACATGCTTGGGCGTTTCGGGGCGACTGAGCTTGCCGTGACAAAAATCGATAAGCGCCTGCACCGTCACATCGCGGTGCGAAGGTTTTCGGACGACCACAGCGACTACCGCCTCGCCCCATTCCGGGTGCGGCACGCCGACCACGGCCACCTCCTCCACCGCCGGGTGCTCGACCAGAATCGCCTCGACCGTGGTTGGAAACACATTGACCGCGCCGGTAATGATCAGGAACTTCTGCCGATCCAGCAGATACAGATAGCCGCGCTCGTCGAGCCGCCCGATGTCGTTGGTGCGCAGCCAGCCGTCCGGCATCGCTTCCGCCGTAGCCTCGGGCAGGTTGCGGTAACCCTTCATCATGGTATTGCCACGCAGCCAGATCTCGCCGGATTGACCGATCGGCACTGGCTGGCCCGACTCGTCGCGAATCGAACAGTCGTAGTGAATGCCGATGCGGCCGACCGACTTGAGCAGCTCGATCTCCTCGCGCAACGCATGCTCGTGGTCGGCATCGGTCAGGTAGCTGATCCAGCCGCCGGTGGCTTCTGTCATCGCGTAGGCCTGCAGCAGCTTGATCCCCTTGAAGGTCGCCCTCGCATCACGGATCAATTTGGGCGTGGCGGGCGACGAGCCGTACAGCACCATGCGCAGAGAGGACAGGTCGTAAACTGGATTGGTTTGGATTTCAACAATCGCGCGCTGCAGCATGGTCGGGACGAGCATCCCGACCGTAACGCGAAAACGCTCGATGTCGCGCAGGTAAGCCTGTAATTGGTATCCGCCGTCCGGAATCACGGTCGTCATCCCGTTGCCGAGCCCGAATGCGTTCAGTATCACGACCACCCAGGCCGATGCCGCCGGCATGTACCAGACATCGTCAGGTCCAAAACCAAAAGAAATCAGCGAGTGGAGGATGCAGTTGACACCGCCCTCCTGCGTGAGCATTACGCCCTTGGGTACACCGGTCGTGCCGGAGGTGTAGCTGACAAAAAGGATGTCGTCGGGCGCCAACGCTGGCCAGTGCGGCTCACCCTCGGCTGTCGCCAGCAAGCTTTCGTAGTCGCGCTCCAGACCATGGCCTGCACCATAGCCAATCAGCGTGATGCCCAGTGCCTTGAGCTCGCCCAGCCGCTCGGCGAGCAGATGCCGGCAGCGCGTATCCAACAGCAGGAACTTGACCTCGCTGTCCTTCAGCACGTGCAGCATCTCGGGCCAGACGTACCCTGTATTGAGCCCGACCCGCGGCGCCGCGATCTTCATGCAGGCAAAGAAGTGCTCATACACCTCGATGCTTTCTTGCGTCAGGATGGCCACCGCCTCGCCCGGACGGTGGCCGAGTTGTTGCAAGGCCACGCCGAACCGGTCGGAGCGTTGATCCATCTCGCGCCAGCTACGCGAGCGTTCGCCGCACAGGTAGGCGGTCTTGGTCGGGTAGTTACGCGCACAGCGCTTAACCAGGTCTCTTGCCAACATAACTTGTCTCCTTGGTTTTAAGTTTCACTTGTCGGCCTTATTGCCGTCGTCAAGGGCCGGTCGGAACACCAGACCTTGTCGGTCGAAATGCGCCTGGACCGCCTGACCGACGGCGACCGCCTCGGGCGTGACGCCGTCAAGCCGGCATATCAGTCGCGGCCCCTCGGCCAGCTCGATCAATCCATGCACCAGAGGCACGGGAAATTCGGGCGTGTAGGGCCGACGCGTCACGGTAAAAGAGAGAACAGCCCCGCGGCCAGACGCGGGCCTCCATTGCACGCCGTGATCTCCAGCGACACACCAGGCACGCTGATGCAGACCCAGCGCCCGGCCGGTTTCGGTATGCACGGGAATGCGCAATTCGCCAGCAGCGATGAATGCGAGAAATGCCTCGTCGTAGCGGTGAAAAAAGGTGCTATCCATCAATGGCTCCAGTCAGGCGAGGGTGCGGTGTGGGCTGACCAGTACGCAGGTGTGGTAGTCAAGGCAGCCACCATTGCCGGTCACCAGAATCAAGTCGTTGCGCACGACCTGCCGCGCGCCGCCGGCACCGCGTGCCTGGATCACCGCCTCCGACAGCGGCGTCATGCCCTGCAGGTAAAAGCCCGACAGGTGCCCACCACCGGTATTGACCGGCAACTTGCCGCCGGGCGCGGTGTGGCCCTGCGCGACGAAGGCCCCGCCCTCACCCCGGGGACACAACCCATATGCCTCCAGACCCAGGATGCCGGCGTAAGAAAAAGCGTCGTAAAACTGGCACTGAGTCACATCACTGGCATTCACCCCGGCACTACGGTAAGCGGTCTGGCCGGCCTGGATGGCACCCGTGAAGACCTCTGGATCGTCGCCGCTCAGGCCACTGCGGCCGCGGTGCCCCTGGCCCATGCCGTGGATGAAAACGGGCGGCTGAGGCCCATCAACAGCACGGTCGGCGGAGGTGACGATGAGCGCGACAGCGCCGTTGACCGGGAAGCAGCAGTCGAACACGCGAAACGGCTCCACGACGAAAGGCGATGCGAGGTAGTCGTCCATCGTCATCGGCTTGCGCAGGAAGGCCTGCGGGTTCAGCGCCGCCCATTGCCGGCAAGCAAGCGCATAGGCGCCGAGCTGCTCGGCCGTGCTGCCATAGAGCGCCATGTGACGGCGCGCGGCCAACGCATAGGCGGCGGTGGCCCCCAGGAAGCCTTGCTGGGCCTCCCAACCCTCGACACCGGTCAGCGGCATCGCCAGAGCAAAGGCATCACCCCCACCTGCCCCCGATCCTTTGAGCGGGGTGTCGGCAAACACACAGGCCACCGACTTGACCAGTCCTTCACGCACCGCCATCGCTGCATACTGCACCATCTGCACCGCTGTCGAGCCCTCGGAATCCATCGCAGCCAGCAGCCCCAGGTCGCGCAGCCCAAGGTCGTTTTGCAGACGCAAGGGCAACTCTTCAGGCTCTGCTGCCGGGCTTTTGTTGAGCAACAAGCCATCGATGTCTTGCAGGCGCAGACCCGCATCAGCGGCAGCGGCGGCCACCGCAGTGGCCGCCAACTCGCGGATCGTGCCGACGGGCTGGCGTGACATCGCACTGAAACCCAGCCCGGCAATCGCGGCTCTGGCCCTGGTCTTTTTCTTCACTCGCGTGACCATGGTGCGCGTCAGATGATGAATGCCAGACTGGGAACAGCCTCGTCCCCATGGATCAGCACCACTTTCTTGAAGAACATGCCCAGCGAGCCATCCGCTCGGCGGCGCAGATGGTGCTCCACCCGCCCCGGCCAAACTTCTATCTGACCTGTCGATGAGCGCCGCAATTCGTAAAGCACAAAGTTCGACAGTACGCGGTAGCCGCCCTGCGCATGATGCTCTACCTCAATGTTGCTGACGATCCGCCGCATCGACGACACCGGCAGTTGGGCATGGCGCTTGCCTGTCATCAACTGCGCGATGCGGACGCGCAAGCGGGAACGGTTGTCCGCGGTAATCGACACATGTTTGTTCATGTCGTAATCACCCTCGCCGCGCGGAACCCAATAGGTCATGTCGTCCTCAACCAACGCCTCCCATTCGGCGTAACGCGATTCGTCAGCCAGGCGCGCCTCTCGGTACAAAAAGTCGCAGACTTCGCGGTGCTCTTCCAGCCCGATCACGTCAGTCTTTTGCTTGGTGCCGACAGCGGCTGTGATGCTTGTCATGATGTATCTCCTTGCGCGTCCTGCTCGCAGGACGCTTTTTTAAACACGAAATTTCAGTGAATCCGCCGCCCCCGAAGGGGGGCGGATGAGGTGGTGATCAATACGCTCAAACAGGGGACGGCGAAGGGGCTGTCATCACCTTTTTGTAGTGCTGCCAAAAGCCGCGGTTGGTACACTCGTCGGTCACGTGCCCCACCACCACGCCCATCTCATCGACATGCTCTCGGTTCAGACCGCGCGACACGTCCAGCCAGTCGGCACGGTCGCGCAAGGCGATTTGCTGGCGCTCCGAAATCACGCTGTCGTCGGCAAGCAGGAAGCCCGAGGGGCCCATCGCCGCTTCGGAGTTGCGGATAATGCGCTGGTTGACTTCGTCAGGAGCGCCTTCAAGCAGCATCGGGGTGTGCCATTGCACGCACTCATGGGCGTTGATTGGCAGAAAAATGATGATGTTCATCTCGCCGAGGAACAGGTTAGGGAAGATCGCGGCGTGGGGCGGGCCATCTCGCAGAATGTTGTCGCCCTTTTCCTCGCCGTAGGCGGCCTTCATCTGCGCGATGTACTCCGGAAAACGATTCGGCGTGGTGTTGAACCACTTGAGATACTCGGTGTAGGTCGGGGAGAGATACGATTCTGTATGCCCGTTACCCCAATCCTTGGCTTGGGAGCGCAGGCTGTCTTCTGCAGCAATCGCGGCGCTGTCATAGTGCGAATCGATCACTTGGGCAAAGGAAGCATGCACGTCGTTGACGTGGTAGCCGTCCGTGTCGTTCTCGGGCAGCATCTTCCAGTTGGCACCGAAACGCTGCTTGGTCCAGCCCGCCGTGAGCTGAAGGCGACCGGTGGGCGACATGTCGCAGGCGCGGTCGATCAGGATTTTTCCTCGCCCCAGTTGTTCCATCAAGGGTGGCGCCGAAGCATTGAAGGTGGCGAACACGAAGCCACGATAGACTTCAGTGCGCAAGGGCTGCAGCTTCAGCTCCGACTTGTCCTTGTCAAACCCGCCGGGATAGGGAACGTCCTTCAGGTTTCCGGCCAAATCATAGACCCATCCGTGGTAGGTGCAGGTGAAGTATTTTTCCTTGCCATGGTTGGCGATGCACATCATGTTGCCGCGATGCGCGCAACGGTTGGCGATGACGGCGATGGAGCTATCGCGCTGGCGCACCATCAAGACCTCTTCTCGGCCCAGCGTGCGGCGCACGTATTCGCCGGCCGTTGGCACTTCGGAGTCGTGACCAACGAAGACCCAGCCGTCGTAGAATATTTTCTTCATTTCGAGCTCGAATATCGACTCGTTCGCGTACAAGCTGCCGTGAATACGGTCTCGCTCTATCAAGGCACCGACATCAACGTCAGGAGCCTTGCGTGTGATGGTGATCGTTTGTGTACTTGCCATTTTGATTCTCCATAAAAATAGTGTAAAAACTGGCGCTGAAAGTATTTCCTTCCCGGGCCGCGCGCCAGCTAGCGTCCGAGATCCTTGGCGCTCACCCCGGCAATGCCCCAGTTCTCCTTGGGCACGTCCTGGATCCAGACTCTGACGTTTTCCTTGGGCGCGCCGACAGCGTCAACCAGCGCCTGCGTGACCTTTTCGATCACCGCGCGTTTTTGCTCTTCGGTGCGACCTTCAATCATGTCAGATCGACTTGTACCAGCTCGAAGTTCAGGCCCGCCTCGCGCAAGGCGATGTGCGGGGACAGGGAGCAGGCGCCAGGGCTGTAGTAAAGCTTCATTCAAAAACTCCTGTGTGGGTCAGCTTGTTGTTTATGCTTTGTTGCGCACCGACTTATGGCCCCACATGCTCGGGCTATCGTGCCGTGCCACCACCCAGGAGCGGTCAACGGTGCGGGCGCCCCAGCCGTACTCGACCTCGACTCCGGACGGGGTCGCTGCATAGAACGACACCATATGGTCATTGGTGTGGCACCCCAGCGTGGAGGTGATCAAGCCGTCAGCGTCAACCCGGTCAAACGCAAAACCGACGTCATTGAGCGACGAGACTTCGAGCATGAAGTGGTGAATGCGCTTGGGCAGCGGAAAAGCTGCGATCGCGAGGGTGTGGTGGCGTTCGTTACAGTGCAGAAAATACGCCGGAATCGTCACGTCCGGTCCCATTTTCATGTCGATGACGTCCGACAACTGGAAGCCGAGCACCTGGGTATAAAACGCCAGCGCCTTGTCCGAATCCGGCACGCAGCGCACAAAATGACCCAGCCCCTGCTCGCCGGTCAGAAAACCCGACACCGCCGCGCCGGGCATGAACGGTTTTTCGAACACCTCGCTGGCGCCATAATAAATTTCCAGTGGCAGACCAAACGGATCGGCAAACGAAATCAAGCCCATCACGCCGCGCCGCTTGGCCAGTTCGACATCGCCCGTGACCACTTCGATTCCGGCCTGCCGCAGTTTTTCTGTCATCTGCGTCAGACCCGCTGCATCGGCCACCTCGTAGCCAGCGTAGGCCAAATCGTCTGCCTCGCCCTGCTGGACGGCAATCCGCCAGGCGCGCGAATCGATGCGAAACAAGGCGCCGTCATCGGTGACGCCTGCTTCCATCAAGCCCAATTTCTGGGCCAGGAAAGAACGCCAGGCGGGCACATCCTTGACCGCGAATCCCATGTAACCCAAGCTTTTGATACTCATTTTGAAGTTCTCGCATTCATTGTATTTTTCACTTGGTCATTACAGAAGATTTCGCCACACTTCAGCATGGACCGAATCAAGGCTCAGCAACGTGTGTCTCGTCATAATCTCGATAATATAATCGACATTCGACATTTTTACGATAGGGAAAAACCCTAGGTGTCGAGTTCCGTGCGATTATGTACCCCGTCGCAGCTGGCCGTTGTTTCGGGCCCGTGCTGTTTTGGCGGGCCTTCTGGCCTCTGGTACTGAGGAGAACGCATCATGAGTATGGTCCATCCGATGGCACGCACTACCCCACGCACGCGTGCTGAGATTCATGAATCCCAGGCCGGGCTCTGTTGCAAAAATCGTGAAGCTTGAGCATGCTTGGCGGAGATTGGACGGACGGAACGATGACGGATTTCAAGTGGCGCCATTTCCAGGGTGATGTGATCCTGTGGGCGGTGCGCTGGTATTGTCGCTATCCGATCAGCTATCGCGACCTTGAGGAAATGCTGGCGGAACGCGGCATTTCGGTCGACCATACGACGATCTATCGCTGGGTCCAGTGCTACGCCCCGGAGATGGAGAAGCGGCTGCGCTGGTTCTGGCGGCGTGGCTTTGATCCGAGCTGGCGCCTGGATGAAACCTACGTCAAGGTGCGGGGCAAGTGGACCTACCTGTACCGGGCAGTCGACAAGCGGGGCGACACGATCGATTTCTACCTGTCGCCGACCCGCAGCGCCAAGGCAGCGAAGCGGTTCCTGGGCAAGGCCCTGCGAGGCCTGAAGCACTGGGAAAAGCCTGCCACGCTCAATACCGACAAAGCGCCGAGCTATGGTGCAGCGATCACCGAATTGAAGCGCGAAGGAAAGCTGGACCGGGAGACGGCCCACCGGCAGGTGAAGTATCTCAATAACGTGATCGAGGCCGATCACGGAAAGCTCAAGATACTGATCAAGCCGGTGCGCGGTTTCAAATCGATCCCCACGGCCTATGCCACGATCAAGGGATTCGAAGTCATGCGAGCCCTGCGCAAAGGACAGGCTCGCCCCTGGTGCCTGCAGCCCGGCATCAGGGGCGAGGTGCGCCTTGTGGAGAGAGCTTTTGGCATTGGGCCCTCGGCGCTGACGGAGGCCATGGGCATGCTCAACCACCATTTCGCAGCAGCCGCCTGATCGGCGCAGAGCGACAGCCTACCTCTGACTGCCGCCAATCTTTGCAACAGAGCCGTCAATCTTATCCTGAATGCTCTCCACGCCATTCAGGGCGAGGATGTTGAGGATCGCACGATTGAGGTCTCGGCGCATGCTCTCGATACTGAGTTTGTGGAGATCGTGGTGAGGGATCGGGGCCGGGGAATGACGCCTGATCAGCTCGATGCGCTTTTTCAGGCGCGCCGGTCAACTCGGGAAAGCTTCGGCCTCGGCCTTATATTATCACGATCGATCGTCACCAACCATGGCGGGCAAATCTGGGCGCGCTCAGCAATCCATGAAGGCACAGCGATGTTCTTCACTCTCCGCCGGCGTCCGGAAAAGCATTTCGTTACGCCCCCAGTCGCCATTCAGGGACATGGGTAAGAACATCATTCACCAGTGCGGCAAGGGACTGGTTTCGGAACTTGTCGCGAATATTTGTTCGATGTGCGTCCACAGTCTTGCAACTAATGCCGAGTTCGTGAGCAATCGTTTTGCTGCGCTTGCCGATCACCACCTTGCGCAGCACCTCGATCTCCCGACTGGACAAAAGCGCGAGCCGGCTATCGAATTCCTGCCGTTCGGCGCGCTGCACATAATCCGTCGTCGCAGCGCGTAGCGTGCGCGTGATGCGATCAAGCATTTCCTGCGGCGTATAGGGCTTTTCTACAAAGTCGATCGCGCCATGCTGGAGAGCTTTTACAGCCATCGGAATATTGCCGTTGGCGGTCACGAAGATCACCGAAGTCGGCAGGTTGCGTTCACGGATCACCTCGAACAGTTCAAAACCGCCCATTTCGGGCATGCGAACGTCAAGCACGACGCAGGAGGGATGGGAAGGGTTGAATTTATTCAGGAAGTCGGCGCCGCTGTTGCAGCACCGGCATTCGATATTCACTGTTCCGAGTAGCCAGGACAGCGATTCGAGCATCCCTTCATCGTCATCGACGACGTAGACGACCGGTAACGCCACCACCATCATCTCTCCTAAGGTCTTGTGCCTGCTGGAGAGTATATCTGGTTTTTGGGTCCATCGCTATGGGGGTAAATATCTAGTGGACCCGATGCTCCCCCTTAGCGACGACATTGGCTTATGGCTTTATCAATCCGATTTGAATTCATTCTGGAGGGATGCATGGAGCGCGGAAAGAACACAAAGCCTCTTCTGGAAAGGATCGGCATCTTCGGCGCCAACGCCCATATCGGCAAACCCATGGCGCATGAAATCAGGGAGCGGTCGCCCAATACGCAGCTTCGTCTCATCATCCGTTCGGAGGGGCATCGCGCCGCGCTCGAGAAGGCCTTCCCAGGTGCCGAGATTGTCATTGCAGATTATTATGATCTCCCCTCGCTCGAGCGGGCATTGGCGGGGCTGAACGGACTCTTCATCGTTTCGCCGGATTTCCTTGATGAAGATCGGGCCATGACCAATCTGGTCTACGCGGCGCGTGCAAATCCTGGCCTTTTGCACATTGTTCGTCTGCTGGCAGATCCGCCGGGAATGTCAATGGCGCGCGTTCCCGACGCATTGAGGCGTTTTGGTGGCGGGACCGCCGTCCAGCATCTGAGAGCCAAGGCGGTGCTCGAGGCGAGCGGTTTGCCTTTCACCTATATCAATATCGCAGCCTATTTCATGCAGAACTTCCTTACCCAGTTTAATGGTCCCATTCGTGCGGAGCGAATTTTCGCGCTGCCGCGCAACCGACGCATGGGTTTCATCGACACGGTCGATATCGGGCGGTGTGCTGCATCGATCCTGCTGTCATCCAATCAGCGGCATGTCGGTCAGACCTATCATCTCGATAATGGTCATGACGTGATGTGGATGGACGAAGTCGCAACCGTCATGACTAAGGCATTTGGCGAGACCATCACCTATGATGGGACCGATGAAACGTTCCGCAGACTTTGTGGCCCAGGTGTTCGCGCTTATGCCGGGCGTCCTGATGCCGATGAATATTTCATCCATTATTTCCAGTTCGAGCAAGACAATGAGACGGTCTGGCGCAAGACTGACATTGTCGAATATCTGACGGGTCGTCCTGCCACGCGGCTCTATGAGTGGCTCGTCGAAAATAAGTCGGCGATCCTTGGCGTCGACTGAAATCGAGTCGTCCGGGAGTATCTCCGTCAGTCTCGACGCAATTGAGGCGGAGCGGGTTCGGTGGTCTATCGAACGCTCCGCGGGCTCACTTCCCGGGCAACGATTTGACACAAAACATTGATAATAGGTGAAAATCTTCTGTTTTTAGTTCCGGGCGCGGCAATTGGGCCTCTAGCTTTACCAGGTGTTGTTTTGACGCGATTGGTACGGCACAGCGCCGCCCGCCAAAAATAAAACAGCGCGTACCTAGAGTGACTGCTGAGCCTGTAGGGGTTCACTCCAATTGAGCGATGACGTTACCAGCCATAGCATTGCCGACACTAGGAGGGGCTGCTTGAGGGCATAGCGTGGATGGTACGCTAAACAACGCTAAGGGCGAACAATCAGCGAACGCTTATGCGACGCGGCTATCCGGCGGGAGATTGAGGGCCTTGCGGCCAGCGGAAGCGGCTGCGCGATCCCAGAGGAAATCGCCGGAGAAGGCAATATGCTCCCAACCCACGGGGGACGTATGGGCGAGCAGATAATCAGGCACCGCGACCGAGGTTGATCGTAGATGCTGGGCGGCAGCATCCATGTAGATCGTGTTCCAGTAGACGATCGCGGCGATGACTAGATTGAGGCCGGATGCCCGATATTGTTGCGCCTCATGGCTGCGGTCGATGATCCGGCCTTGGCGGAAGGTGTAGATTGCCTGCGTCAGGGCATGGCGTTGTTCGCTGTTGTTGAGACCAGCATGGCATCGCTGGCGCAGATCGGGATTTTCCAGCCAGTCCAGCATGAACAGGGTTCGCTCGATCTTGCCGATTTCCTGTAGCGCGACGTCGAGTTGGTTCTGCCGTTCGTACGCGGCGAGCTTTCGCAGCATGACCGATGGCGCGACATGGCCGGCCTTGATCGAGCCGACGAGGCGCAGCACGTCATCCCATTGTTCAGCGATGATGTCGGTGCGGATACGCTTGCCCATTAGCGGGGCGATGGCCGGATTGGCCTTAACCGGCGCGATCGGCGCGAGGCGCCGGTCTGGAAAGTCGCGCAGGCGCGGGCAGAAGCGAAATCCCAGCATCGCGCACAGGGCGAAGACATGATCGGTCGCCCCGCCAGTGTCGGTGTAATGCTCGACGATTTTCAGATCGGTGCCGTGGCTGGTGAGGCCGTCGAGAACATAGGGTGCCTCATGCGTCGCGGCAGAGATCACGTTGACGTGGTAAGGCGCACGCTGGTCGGAAACATGAGTGTAGAAGCTGAAGCCATGATCGACGCCATAGCGGGCGTTGATATCGCCGCCCGATGCACCGCGCTTCGCGCCCCTGAAGAACTGGCCATCGGAACTGGACGTTGTGCCGTCGCCCCATACGCGCGAGAATGGCAGGCGGTGATGCGCGTTGATGAGCACGGCCAGCGCCGCGCAGTAGCTGTCGTCGCGGATATAGGCGTCATGGGTCCACAGGAGCTGGTCGCGCGTCACGCCCTGGCTCGCGGCAGCCATGCGCGACAGGCCGAGATTGGTGGCATCCGCAAGGATGGTGGCGAGCAGCGCGTTTTCGTTGGGGCACGCTTCGCCGGTGCGCAGGTTCGTGAATGCAGCAAGAAAGCCGGTTTCCTGCGCCACTTCATGCAGCAGCTCGGTGATGCGGATGCGGGGCATCATCGCATCGAGCCGGTCAGCCAGCGCTTCGGCATCGGGCATCGCGATCGTGCGAACCGGGGATATCTGGAGGCGGCCGTCGCGGAACCGCACACCCTCCAGAGCGTCGCGCTTCAGGCGCTGGGCAAATTTCTTCAGTCGCCAGTCCAGTTCGCGGCCCCGTTGTTCGAGCCATTCGCTGGCTGTGGGTGGCAGACCAAGAGCCGACACGATTGGCTTCGCCTTCGGTTCGCTGAGCAGGTAGCTGTCGAACTGGCGGTATCCCGCCGATCGCTCCACCCAGACATCCCCCGAACGCAACTTGTTGCGCAGATGCGCGATCGTTGCGATTTCCCAGAGCCGCCGGTTGATCTTGCCGTTATCGCCAACGACGATTTTTCGCCATTCTTTACGGAAGGGCATCGGAGCGTCGGTAGGAAGATCGCGTTTGCCCGACCTGTTGAGGTCGCGCAGCATTTCGATGGCAGCGATCGTTTTCGCACTGCCCTTTCCGGCCCTGAACTGGAGCGTCTCAAGCAGGTCGGGGGCGAACTTGCGTAACGTCGCATAGCGGTCGGCCGCGACCGTCAGCGGATCGAGGTTGGCGGTTTCCGCGATGCTCGCCACTTCCGGCCTCGCCTTCATCAGGGTGTTCCACCCGACCGATGCGTCCAGGACCTCAATTGGATCTTCGCCAGTATCGACCGCATCGGTCAGCGCATCGATCGTTCTGCGAAAGATCAGCATCAGCCGCGCCACGTTCTTCGATGTGGCGGCATAGCTACGCGCCTGGGCATTCTTCGCGCGGGTGAAGATGCTGCCGATCAGCTTGTCCGCCATCTCCAGAGCGCTGTCGGTCAGCTGCTCTTCAAGATCGAGCAGGAAGGCAACCAGCGTGGCGCGCCGCCGGGAGGGAACGTATCGCTCGATCATATAGGCAGGCGATGCACGGCCTTCCCGGACATATTGCCGGAAGCGGTCCGCGTGGATGCGGCCAGCCACGTCCGGGGAGATGCCGATCTTCCGCACTTGCCGCAGGCGGTCGAGAATCTGGCGGATATGATCGGGCCTTGCCGCGATGGGAATGGTCTTGAGCGAAGCGAGCTGGCTCATGCCCCCGGCGTCGTCAAAGAGCTGGTCGAGGGCGTGGACCTGTTCAGCGCTGAGATCGTCGATCAGGGCATAGGCGGCTTGCTTGCGGGCACGCGCGCGCCCCGCGCTGCTGGCACGCTCGATGGTGGAGATGGACGGCAGCAGAATCCGGGCCTCACGAAGGGCGGTGACAACACCGGTCGCTATCGTCATCCCCTTGTCGGTCGCCCATGCCGTTTTCGTGGCCGCTTCGATCATGAACGGAATATCGGCACGCGTCGGCCCTCGCAGTCCCAAGCGCGCGGCTAGCTCGCGAGCATGGTCCGTCATGGTCTGGTCCCTCGCCGCATAGTCAGCCAGATCCGTGACGCGCAGGCCAAGCTGTTCTGCGACGAAGGCGGCGAGATCATGGGGCATCGCTCCCCTGTTCTGTATCAACTGCGCCAGTGTGATGCCCGGGTGGCGCAAGAGCGCGAGTTGCAGCGCGACGCCCAACTGGTTCCGTCGTTCCCGTCGCGCGCCGATGATCTCGATGTCCGCAGGCTCGAAGGTGTAGAGCCGAGCCAAGTGGTCGCGATCGGTCGGGATGGCAAGGATCTGATTGCGCTCGCTCTCGGTCAGGAGTTGATGCTTGCGCTTCGTCATGCCGATTCCCGTCCACAAAAGGTCAACTGCGCCTATGGACAGCCATGAGTAAAGAGACATAGTATGTGGACGGCTATGGGCGGGGTGAAGCGGTCGCCCTTCAGAGCGTCCACAGAACGACCGTTTGGGAGACACGATAGATGGGCGGCATTCTGGGCTACGCCCGCGTCAGCACCGGCGATCAGGATGTGGCGGGCCAGACCATGCGACTGGAGAATGCCGGCGCCATCAAGGTGTTCACCGATGTAATATCGGGAAAAAGCATGGAGCGGCCTGGACTGGCCGAACTGATCGCCTATGCCCGCAAGGGTGACACGCTCGCCGTGGTCCGCCTCGATCGGCTTGGGCGTTCGCTGACTGAACTGCTCGCCACAGTCGAAACTTTGCGCAGCCAAGGCATCGCCCTCCTGAGTCTTGAGGAAAAAATGGCTCTGTTGCAAAAATCGTGAAGCTTGAGCATGCTTGGCGGAGATTGGACGGACGGAACGATGACGGATTTCAAGTGGCGCCATTTCCAGGGTGATGTGATCCTGTGGGCGGTGCGCTGGTATTGTCGCTATCCGATCAGCTATCGCGACCTTGAGGAAATGCTGGCGGAACGCGGCATTTCGGTCGACCATACGACGATCTATCGCTGGGTCCAGTGCTACGCCCCGGAGATGGAGAAGCGGCTGCGCTGGTTCTGGCGGCGTGGCTTTGATCCGAGCTGGCGCCTGGATGAAACCTACGTCAAGGTGCGGGGCAAGTGGACCTACCTGTACCGGGCAGTCGACAAGCGGGGCGACACGATCGATTTCTACCTGTCGCCGACCCGCAGCGCCAAGGCAGCGAAGCGGTTCCTGGGCAAGGCCCTGCGAGGCCTGAAGCACTGGGAAAAGCCTGCCACGCTCAATACCGACAAAGCGCCGAGCTATGGTGCAGCGATCACCGAATTGAAGCGCGAAGGAAAGCTGGACCGGGAGACGGCCCACCGGCAGGTGAAGTATCTCAATAACGTGATCGAGGCCGATCACGGAAAGCTCAAGATACTGATCAAGCCGGTGCGCGGTTTCAAATCGATCCCCACGGCCTATGCCACGATCAAGGGATTCGAAGTCATGCGAGCCCTGCGCAAAGGACAGGCTCGCCCCTGGTGCCTGCAGCCCGGCATCAGGGGCGAGGTGCGCCTTGTGGAGAGAGCTTTTGGCATTGGGCCCTCGGCGCTGACGGAGGCCATGGGCATGCTCAACCACCATTTCGCAGCAGCCGCCTGATCGGCGCAGAGCGACAGCCTACCTCTGACTGCCGCCAATCTTTGCAACAGAGCCATCGATCTTGGCGCCATCGGCTTCGATGCCGTCAAGCACCTCGTCCTGTGCCGGATCGAACGCGTACCGCCCAGGCTGGACCTGGACGTCTATCCCTTCCTGCCACGCACCACGGTCGAGAAGACCTTTGCCAGAGCCTATCTGAGCCTGCTCTCCGACCGGCAGGAGGCCGCATGAGCGATCAGGCCCCGGAGATCCTTCTCGCTCACCATCTCAAGGCGCTCAAGCTGCCTACGTGCCTGCGTGAGCATCACAAGCTCGCGCGGCAATGTGCCGCTGAAGGCGTCGATCATATCCGCTTCCTCGCCCGCCTCGTCGAGATGGAAATGATCGACAGGGAGCGTCGCATGGTCGAGCGGCGCATCAAGGCCGCGCGCTTCCCCGCCGTCAAAAGCCTCGACAGCTTCGACTTCGCCGCCATCCCCAGGCTCAACAAGATGCAGGTGCTCGAGATGGCGCGCTGCGAGTGGATCGAGCGGCGTGAGAACGCCATCGCTCTGGGGCCATCAGGCACCGGAAAGACGCACGTAGCGTTGGGGCTCGGACTGGCAGCATGCCAGAAAGGACTGTCGGTGGGCTTCACCACCGCGGCAGCGCTGGTCAGCGAAATGATGGAGGCCCGCGACGAGCGCCGTCTTCTGCGCTTCCAGAAGCAGATGGCCGGATACAAGCTGCTCATCATCGACGAACTGGGCTTTGTGCCGCTCTCCAAGACCGGCGCCGAACTGTTGTTCGAGCTGATCTCCCAGCGTTACGAACGCGGCTCCACCTTCATCACCAGCAACCTGCCCTTCGACGAATGGACCGAAACCTTCGGATCTGAGCGTCTCACAGGCGCGCTCCTCGATCGCCTGACCCATCACGTCAGCATCCTCGAGATGAACGGCGAAAGCTATCGCCTCGCGCACAGCCGGGCCCGCAAGGCCAAAACCAGACCCTGAAAATTACACCAATGCCGGGGGGAGTGGCCCTCGGGCTACGCCCTCACGCTCCCCTGACACCCCGGATGCGCCGCCGCGCCCCGCCGCTCTCCTTGACGATCGCCGCCAGCTTGGCCTTACCGGCGATCGGGAAAATGACATCGCAGATGCGCCCCGATGGTTCATTGATCGAGGCGCTGGCGATCTCGACCAGCAGGCGCTCCTTTCCATAGACCCGCTCGATGTCTTTCGCGATATCGCCCACCACCTTGCGTTTCGAGCGCGTTCCGATCTTGTGAACGGTTTCGATCAGCAGGTCGATCATCGCGTCAGTGAGTTGCGCCTCCCGCGACATTAGATAAATCGCATAAAGGCCGAGCTGTCGCGCCGGCGCATGCCGGCGCATCTCCGAGGCCTTTTCACCGGCAACGCGGCGAACAATCTGATCGACCCATGGCTTGCCCGTAGCCGTCAGGAGATCATGGGGAAGATCAAGTCTCTGGATAAAGGCGAGTTTCTCGGTCACGTCGAGAATGTTGTCGAGCGTTGCCTGTCCGGCGTCACCCTTCATCCTGTTGAATCCGGTCGAGCTGTCCGGATCGGCAAGCGAGGCTTCCAATAACGCCACCGCATCTGACGAAAGCCGATCACTGGCTCCGATCAGCCAGGTGTCCAGATAATCTTGCCGTTGTGAGCGAACGACACGTTCAAGCTCCTTGCGCGACGGCCCATAAATACGCCGGTCCCGGCACCACAGGAAAACATGCTCAAGCATGGCATTGATCGACTGGCCGCCCGGGCACAGCTCGCCAGCAATCCATTCCGTCAATTGCGCGCGATCCACCCGCTTCATGCGGTGATATCCAAGATGGATCAGGATCTCCGCACAATGCCGTCGTGCTGTCCGACTGGAAAAGTCATAACCGGCTATCTCGCCAGCCTCGACACCGAGTTGCTCGGCCAGATACGAGAGGCCATCGGTAGGGATTGAGCCGGGATCGATCGCGAAAAACCCCAGGGAAGCGAAGAATTTCAGCTGCGCGGCGAGGCCAAGGCGCGTCAGGGCCGGCTTCGAATTTACAAAATCAATATCGGCAAAGCTCAGGCTCCATCGTCCGATCAAATCCCCGCCCGGAATACTCCGATCCATCAACCCACTCCCTATGATGGAGCGAACTGTCCTCTTCTATGATTTCCATCGTCAATACCGAATGCCACGTTCCCAAAACGTTCTCCGACTTGGCCAAAATCGCAGCTTGGGGCCGACTGGGCCTTATAAGCGTGCGCGCACGCTTATTCTTGCCAACCCCTTAAACTTGAGCCAGTTATGACGCGCTGATTCCGCCTTGGAGTCGGCGATTCATCTGTTGCGTGCGGGGTGGCTCCCCGAGGCGACAGGGCAACAAAAAACCCTCGCTTGGCTGAGCGAGGGCTGTTTGTGCCACCGAAGGTGAGCGCGTCTAACTTGGCTCCCTTTATCGGTGGTGCGGCAGCGAAAGTCAATCTCGAAAGCGTGCTTTCGGGAGCGATGGCGCTTGGCCTCGCGGGACCGACGAAGGGAGGTCCGCATGACCACTTCCATAGGCGCCGTGCTGCGTAGCACTGGCCTCGCCAAGATCGACCGCGCCTTGCTAGCGCGTGCCGAAAAACCGCGCGTCAAAGTCTGGGCCGGCAGCATCGCCGTAGGCCACGAGAAGCGGGCGAAGGCCTACACGCCGATCCGCAATGCTCGCCAGATGCGCGAGATGATCGAAGCCGCAAAGCTCTACGAGCGGCAGACGCTCGCGCAGCGGCGGACAACCACGCCGCGCATTCGTAACGGTGCGATCGGACAGGCCGGCATCCAGATTATCGAGTTCCTGGCCCGCGTCATCGACTATAGCACCGGCGCGTTGTTCCCCAGCCTTCACACCATCATGGAGGGAACCGGCCTCAGCAAAAATTGCGTCGTTCAGACGCTTTCGCGCCTCAAAGAGGCGCGCATTATCGACTGGTTCCGGCGCTACGAGCCGGTTCCCGATCAAGAAGCGCAAGGCGCTGGCCCGCGCATCAAGCAGGCCACGAACGCCTATCGCTTCCTCTTCCCCGCCTTCCTCTCCAAAATCTTCGCCGCTCGCCGCCGTCGCGGCATCGCGGCTGACCCAGCCCCCGCTTGCGAACAGTATCGCCAGATCGAGGCGGCGCGCGACATGGAGCGCATGAGGGATCAGCTGCCCCTATGGGAGCTAACCCGTGAAGAGCGGGACAAGCGCGAGCTGGCCGATATTCTCGCCAGCTTGGGCGAAGCGATTGAGGCGAAAGAACGTGAGTCATCCGCAAGTGAAGATAACCGGCGGAGATATTTATATTGAATGGCCCTAGTCGGGCCATGCGCGATATTGGCATATATCCCGGCCGTTTGCCCGCCTCCGTGAAATGTGTATAAATCCCAATGTAGGGATACCGTTGACGAAAGAAGTTCGATGCAGATGGACGTCGAAGCACGCGCACGTCGGATCGTAGCGGATATGGGCGGCCACTGGCGCGGCTCATATGGCATGGTTTGCTGCCCAGCCCACAACGACCGCAATCCGTCGCTCCAAGTCACCCCGGCAAGAAGGCCGTCCTGTTCAAATGTTGGGCCGGTTGCAGCCAGGAAGCCGTATGGTCCGCGCTCAACAGCCGCAAAATCAATCGTCACACCAGCGGCGAGACGGTCGATCGCGCGCCTGAACCCTCGCGCCGGAAGCTCGCCCTGCAACTATGGGATTCCGCCGTGCCGATCGCGGGCACCGCGGCTGAACGCTATCTGCGTTCGCGCGCAATCGACCCGACCGGCCTCAAGGTTCGCTTCGCACCGCGCTGCATCGTTGGCCCGCCCGATGCCCGCGAAGAGCATCCTGCCCTTCTCGTGCCGTTCGAGGCCGATGAAGGCATAATCGCCGTGCAGCGGATCTTGCTCGATCCAGCAACCGGCGAGAAACGCTACCATGCGGCGCTGCGCGAGGCGAAATTGACGCTTGGCCTGGTCCGACATGCCGCCATGCGGATCGGCGGCCAGCCACCCGGCGACGTGCTGCGCCTCGCGGAAGGCTTCGAGGAAGCCGTTTCCGTGTCCCAGCTTAGCGCCGGGAAATTTAAGGTATGGGGCGCGGGCGGCATTCGCCGCTATGGCCTGATCGCGATCCCCGAACGCATCCGCAAAATCGTCATCTACTCGCAACACGGCCAGGAAGCGGCACAGGCCATAGAGGACGCGCGCGGCCACCTCACTGCCAACGACCGCGAATTGAAAATCATCCTCCCGCCAGCCCCGGCGCCGATGGACTGGAACGACATTCTTCAGGAGAAAGCCAGGTGCTGATCCGAGGTTTCAAAAATGGCCGCGAAATCAGCAAATCGCGTTGCCGATTCTCTCTGTTTTCGCGTTCGGTGCGCTGTTCAATCAGATGCAAGCAAGGAATAGCGAGCCAGTTTCGATCCACGTCGAGAACCCGCGCATTATCGACGGCGATACGCTCGAAACGCTCGATAAAAAGCGGGTGCGGTTGTCGGGAATCGATGCGCCGGATGAGGACGGTAAGGGCAATGTGCCCAAGATCGCAGCGCAGCTCTATTTGGAAGAGCTGGTGAAGCAAAATGGCGGCATGGATTGCACCAGCGATTTTCAGGACGAAAAGCTGACGATCGAGCCGATATGCAACACGCGGCGGACAAGCTGGGGCCGGTCTAACCTGTCGTGCCGGTTTCGGTCGAATGGGGCATCTGTTTCGGCAACGATGGTGCGCCATGGATATGCCGTTGATTACAGGCAACATTCAGGGCTGGCCTATGCCCGTTTCATGAAAGATGCAGCCGACGAGCGGCGAGGCCTTTGGGGTGTCGATTACGAGGCGATGAGGAATCTGGCGATCGAGAGGGGCCAGTTGCCGAACAAGTGCAAATGATCGGAGCCGGGAACCTGCCCTATTCCACCCCACGGCTGCGCCGCGCGGCTCCACGGAGCCAGCAAAGCCGTCTCCGCCCATTCGGGTGACGGTCAGGGCTATAAGGGAAGATTAGCATGAATGATGCGATGCGAACGACGATGCAGGCCGCGCCCGGCACAGTGCATCGCCGCGCGTCGAGGCAATCGCGGCATGGCTGATCGCCGCGCTCATTCTCGCAGGCGGCGGTATCGTTGCACGCCTGATCGTCGATTATCCGCGGCTCCTGCCGAACAGCTATATCGGCTTCCTTATCTACCGCGCTGGACCCACGATTGCGCTGCTATGGGCCTGTGCCGGCGCTGCGATCGCGATCAATGCCGCGACGACACGCCTGATGCTCTTGTCCGCATTGTGCGGATCAATCGTTGCGGTTCTCGCTCTCGCCATTCTCTAGCCGCTAAATGTGCGGCCCTGGGCCGCGCCTTGCCGGTGGTGGCAGCTGCCACCGGGGGGAACACCAAGGGCACCCGCCCTTTCGTTCCCGAAGCATAATCGACAGGACCGGGTTGCTCGACAAGTTCGGCCAGTTCCGGCGCGCTCACGCGCGCCGGGGCCTCCCTAGTCGCGCCGCCCGCACCACTCCCATCGATTTTGCTTCCCCTCCCCATCCCGCGCTTCGCCAGCGGGTCAGAGCCGCAGGCCGCAGGCAGCGGCTTCGCCTAAAGGAGTGAAAAATGACCATCCAGACCATCCAACTGAACAAGCTGGCGCTTTCCGACCTCAACGTGCGGAAGGTGAAGCCCAAGGAAATTGAAGCCCTCGCAGCCGACATTCAGGCGCGGGGCGTGCTGCAAAACCTGATCGGCTATGATGAGGACGGCAAGATCAAGATTTGCGCTGGAGGGCGGCGCTACCGGGCCTTGAAGCTGTTGCAGAAGGCAAAGACCATCCCCGGCACTTTCGAGGTTCCCGTTGAAATCCGCAGCAAGGACGAGGCGCTGGAAATCTCTCTTGCCGAGAACGCGCAGCGTGAGGACATGCACCCCGCCGATGCCATCGCCGCCTATCGGGCGATCATCGACAGCGGCAAAGACGTTGACGATGTTGCAGCATCGTTCGGCGTCTCCCCGCCTATGTCCGCCGCGTGTTGAAGCTGGCGGCGCTGCACCCGACCATTCTCAAAGCCTTCCAGAAAGACGAAATCGGCATGGGCGCGGCGCAGGCTTTCGCGCTGACAGACGATCAGGACCGCCAGCTTGAGGTTTTCAAGCGCACCGGCGACAACGCCCACCAAATCCGCGCCATGCTCACCCAGGAGAAGGTTGCCGATACCGACAAGCATTTTCGCATTGTAGGCGAGGAAGCCTATTGCGCCGCAGGCGGCACCTTCACCACCGATCTTTTCGGAGAACGTCGCTATTGCGATGATGCGGGCCTTGTCATGGACCTTGTGCAAGATCGGCTCGACGCCATCGCCAAGGCGGCGCGCGAAGATGGCTGGCGCGATGCAGAAGGGCAGCTCTACCGGCCTGATTCCTACTGGATGCGCGGCCATCTGGAACCCGCTGGCGAGCGCCATCCGACCGAGGAAGAAACCGCGCAGCTGGTCGAGATCGAGGCGGCAATCGCCAAGCGGGAAAGCGAGGTGGACGAGGACGAGCACGACTATGACGACGAGTTGCGCGCCCTGACCCGCAAGCAGGACGCTATCGTATCGGCTTGCCGCGTCTTCACCGCCGAGCAGAAGGCCGAGCACTCGCTTATCGTCTTCATCGGGCATGACGGTATCGAACAGGTTGCGTTCACGCGCAGCGCCAAGGGCACCGCCGCCGATGGCCCCAAGCCTCCCCGGCCCGACTACTCGCAGAAGGTCATGGATCAGCTGGGCGGCATCCGCACGATGGCGGTTCGGGAAGCCCTTGCCAGCGACCCGGAGCTGGCGCTGGACGTGCTCTTGACGGGCCTATTGGGGCAGGTTCGCGGCAACTCCTATTCGTGGCAACAAGCCGCCGAAATCACCGCCGAGAAGAACCGCTTCCATGTTGACGAGGCGATCATGGGCCATTCCACGATTGCCGACATTGACGAAATCGCGGGGGCCGATCTTGCCCGCTTGGCCGAGACACCCACGCTGGACGACATGCGCCAGATGGACAGCGAAGCGAAATTGCGGCTGCTGGCCTACTGCGTGGCCTCGCAGATCACGAGCCTTTCGTTCCATAGCGACCGCGACCGCCAGCTGGCGCAGATCGTCGGGGCCGCGCAGATCGACATGGCCGACAAGTGGGAACCCAATCAGGTATTCTATGACCAGCTTAGCAAGGCCACGCTCTTGAAGCTGCTGGCCGAAGGTTGCGGCAACGACGCCGCAGAGAATTGCCAGACCATGAAGCGCTCTGATCTTGCCTTGACGGTCAACGAGCGCCTTGCGGGGCGGCGCATCCTGCCCCCCGCCCTTCGACCCTCTGCCTTGCCCGATGCCGCTGATAGCGAAAGCCAAGCGGCATGACGGCATGGGGAGCGCGCTTCACTCCCGCGCTCCCCGCAAACTTGCGGGGCGGTGGCAGCTGCCACCGCACCCATTTTACAGAACGCAGCCGGTAAAATCGGCCGCGTATAATGAGCGGCTAGGGCCGCGCGTTGCCGGTGGTGGCAGCTGCCACCGGGGAACACCAAGGGCACCCGCCCTTTCGTTCCCGAAGCATAATCGACAGGACCGGGTTGCACGCCAAGTTCGGCCAGTTCCGGCGCGCGCGAGCGCCGGAGCCTCCCTAGCCGTGCCGCCCGCACCACTCCCATCGATTTTGCTTCCCCCCCCATCCCGCGCTTCGCCAGCGGGTCAGAGCCGCAGGCCGCAGGCAGCGGCTTCGCCTAAAGGAGTGAAAAATGGCTAAGGAAACGAACCGGATCGACATTTATCAGGCCGTCACCGACGACATTCTTGCGATGCTGGAAGCGGGCACCAAGCCGTGGGTGAAGCCGTGGAGCGGTGGGCCGACCATTCCGCTCCGGCACAATGGGGTCGCCTATCGTGGGATCAACGTCCTCAGCCTTTGGGCCAGCGCTATGCGTCAGGGCTTCGCCTCGCCCTATTGGCTGACCTTCAAACAGGCGTTGGAGCTGGGCGGCAATGTCAGGAAGGGCAGCAAGGGAACCACCATTGTCTATGCCAACAAGCTTGTCGTGAAAGACTCCGAGACGGACAACGAGCGCGCCATTCCGTTCTTGAAACGATACACGGTTTTCAATGCCGATCAGGTCGAAGGACTGGACGGCAAATATCCCGCGCCCGCCCCGATCATCACCAATCCCGAAACCCGCGACGTTGAGCTTGAAGTGATGTTCTCTCGCATCGACGCAACCGTTCGCATCGGCGGATCGCAAGCCTATTACCACACCCGCGACGACTATATCCAAATGCCCGCTTTTGAAGCGTTCCATTCCGCCGACGACTACTATGCCACGCTTGCGCATGAGGCCGTGCATCATGCAGGGCATGAAAGCCGCCTCAACCGAAAAACCCTGATTTCAACGAGTCGCGCCGACTATGCGAGGGACGAACTCGTGGCCGAGCTGGGCGCATCCTTCATCGGCGCGATTGTCGGTTTCAAGGTCGAGGAACGCGAAGACCATGCCGCGTATATCGAGCACTGGTTGACCGCGCTCCGCAACGACAAGCGCGCCATTTTTGAGGCAGCCCGCGAGGCGCAGAACGCCGCCGACTACCTGTTGGCGATGATGACCGACCAAGCGGATTGAATGCCCCGCCCCGCAAAATGCACGAGACGCCGCGCTTGCGCGGCGTCTCATTTCAGGAAAGTGAAATATGGGGGCTACTCAATGTGGTTTATATACAAATCCCGACATGTTAACTATGGGCGGGAGCAGGTCGTTTTTAGGTGCAAAATGGAAAATATCATCGACACCTACAGGAATCGCATCAAGGCGATGGGGTATGAGCCGCGTCGGCAGGAAGACATTCCTGACGTGATGGCAGCTTATTGCGAAGCAATCGCAAATTGCAAGATTGAAGGACTTGAATTGGTTTCGGATGACCACTCTTTTTGTTTGCTGTTGGTCGAAACCCAAATTCCCGTCGATGTGGCGATTGGTCTGGCGCAGGACTACAACCGTGATGTTCTGTCCCGCCAGAAACTTGCTGCATGATTGGTGAGCGACCCTTACACCTGGCGTAACAGCGACGTTCTTCGGAACAAGCTGGGAATCCGCGACGATAATATTCTCAAGGAGCGAGAAGCTTTCTTCTCGGTTGTCCGGCATGGCGAGCTGATTGTGCAGCGCGCCATGCCGGCGACGAATGCGCGCGAGTATCGCGAACTGCACAATCATCTGTTTCAGGATGTATATGATTGGGCGGGGCGCTTTCGGACTGTGGACATAAGCAAACCCGGCAGCACTTTTGCGCGAGCGCACTTCATTGCCCGCAGCATGGAGCACGAATTTAAGCAGCTGCCCGACCTCCAAACCCTCAAGTCGATGGATCGTGATCGCTTTGCCGATACCATGGGACGGCATATCTCCGAATTAAATGCCGTTCATCCGTTCCGTGAGGGCAATGGTCGTACCATGCGGCTGCACTTGCAGCTACATTCCCTTGCGGCCGAAAAATTCGTCTCGATCCAGGCAATGGGGCCGAAGGACTGGATGGAGGCGAGCCGCGATAGCTTCCATACCGGAAATCACGCCTCCCTCGCCAAAGTTATCCGTGATGCCATGCCCCTCGAACAGAGCCGCGTCGAGCCAGCGCGCGGGCCAGCGGGCATCGCGTTTCCGCCCTCGATGGAATCTCTCATGCCAGCTGGCGAACGGCGCGCTATGAGCATCGAGCAAGCCAAGGATCAGATCAGCCGTTACTTACCTACTGCGCAAACCGTTGCGTCGCGGCAGTATGAGCAGCTTAACCGGATCGCGGAAACGTCCGCTGACATGCGCCAGCTAGCCGCCCGTTCTGCGCAGGAACTCGCCTTTTTCCGTGATCCCAAAGGGCCGATGCACCACCTTCAACTGATCGAACAGCGCCGCTATCATCAAATCGAAGTCAGTTGGTCCGAGGGCATGGACCCGCTGCAACGAGTCCGCGCCATCAGCGCGGGCACTGCTGATTTCCTTTCGAAAATGACCGACCGCGACATTCAGGCCGCCGATCGCGTGCTACGTCTGCAAGTCATGCCTCCCGGCGTCAGTCAGGTTGATCTACGCCTTGCCGCGCAATTCGAGAAAAACTCGCCTGAGCAGAACCGGGCCGATGCCAGGTTCGCGCAATTCCAGCTGGCCATTGATAAGCGCGTCGCCACAGCTACCGAGCGCGGCGCATCGAAGGAACAGCTGGCGCAGATCGTCGAAAGCGCAAAGGCGCATGTCGCCGCAACATTGCGCGAAGGCAAATCACCGACACAGGCGGCCGAGAAATCAAAGGACCGCGAGCGCTGAAAATGAGCGGCCAGGGCCGCGCGCCTAGTAGTCTGTCAGCTGCCACATAGGATCGAGCGGCCCAGGGCCGCGCCCCGTCAGTAGTGGCAGTTGCCACCGGGGGAACACCAAGGGCACCCGCCCTTTCGTTCCCGAAGCATAATCGACAGGACCGGGTTGCACGCCAAGTTCGGCCAGTTCCGGCGCGCTCCCGCGCGCCGGGGCCTCCCTAGACGCGCCGCCCGCACCACTCCCATCGATTTTGCTTCCCCTCCCCATCCCGCGCTTCGCCAGCGGGTCAGAGCCGCAGGCCGCAGGCAGCGGCTTCGCCTAAAGGAGTGAGGAAAATGGAAGCGACAACTGACCAGATCGCCACCATCGCGGCGCTGAACGACATTGCGCGGCGAACGATGGGTGTGACTTGTCGCACCGTGATTACGCAAGGCATCGCGGCGCTGGACGAGAACACGCAGTCCGACATTCTCAAGATGATCGAGGGCTTTGAGGATTTCACACCCGACAACGACCCGCACGGCGAGCATGACGCCGGTTTCCTTTATCGTGATGTGATCGGCCAATGGCATACCCGCTGGACTGACGACAGCACGCGCCCAGCCCTCTCGGTCATGTGGAAGTTCGACTTGTATGATCCGGGCCTTGTCAAGATACCATTGAACGGTTCCTTTTGATGATGGGCTGGGGCCCCCACACGCAATGCTCAAGGATTGGCTTCATTCGTTCCGAGGTCAGCTGATGCACTATCCGTGCATAGACTTGTATCCGGTCGCGGCCGTGCCCGCGCACCATAATCCGTATTCACATCCCCGGATCGAGCAAAGGCGGATGCGGACCAAACTATTACTGGGCGTTTTCAGGCGCCATCAATTTTCCCGGTCACACATCACACCAATCCGCGTCGCCTTAACGAGCCTGTTGCAACATAGGCATCAGGCGGCGCGGAGCTCGGCACCTTGAGGGACCAGACCGGTCTCCACAAAGCGCCAAAGCGCGATTAACAATTTTCGGGCGAGCGCAACGATCCCTACCTTTGCCGCGCGAGCGCCGTTGCCTTTGAACCGGGTGCGATACCACACGGTCAGTTCGCTACTTGGCTGATATTTCAACCAACACCACGCAAGTTCCACCATCTGCACACGTGTGCTTCGGTTACCGGCTTTGCTGATGCCTTGATCACGCGAAACGTCGCCGCTGGCGAAGGGCGCCGGAGCTAACCCGAGGAAGGCCGCGACGTGTCGTCGGCTTTCGAACTTTCGGCAGAAAACCTCTGCGACCAACATTGCCGCGCTGTTCGGGCCAATGCCCTTCAGCTGCTCGAGGCGAACCGCTTTATCGCGGCATGGAAAGGTGGACTCCTCATCGAGCACAACTTGGGCGCGGTCCCTCTCGATGTCCTTGATCTGATCGTTGAGCAACGCAAGCCGCCCGAAACAGCGCTCGATCTGTCGACGAAGGTTTGGTGGCAAAGGCCGCCCGTCGCCGGTGCGCATGTCGTCGAGTTGGCTCGACCATTCACCGCCCTTGATGGCTTTGACAGATCGTATGCCTTGCAACGCAAGGAGCCCCTGATCCGAGAGATAATTCGGGTGCGCTCATGCACCAGATCGCCGCGCTCGCGCATTACTCTGCGTGCGTCCTCCTCCTCGGGAGAGGGCACCTCCACGACACG
Source organism: Sphingopyxis sp. 550B (assembly GCF_057401805.1). Taxonomy (NCBI): domain Bacteria; kingdom Pseudomonadati; phylum Pseudomonadota; class Alphaproteobacteria; order Sphingomonadales; family Sphingopyxidaceae; genus Sphingopyxis; species Sphingopyxis sp. 550B. The sequence continues at coordinate 32,801 of NZ_JBXYYY010000002.1, forward strand.
GCACACGCTTTTGTCGCCAGCGAGATAGGCTTTCAGAATCCCGATCATGGCTTCGGCGTCGATCCGGTCAGTTTTTGCGCGCCTGCCTCGCCGCGACACGAGGAAGCTGGCGGGATCCAGCACATATGTATCGATGTCGTTCGACCGCAGTAGCCTTGCGAGCCAGAAGCCATCATATCCAATCTCGAAGCACAGGCGAATGGCGGCAGGTTCGCCGATACGATCAGCGGCCTTGCACTCAAGATTTCGAAGGTGAGTGATCAGTGCCGCGCTGTTCCCGGCAGGAATTGTCCGCAGCGAAGGCTTCGCCGCTCCTGGCGAGAGCGAGGCAACAAGCCAGTTGCGCTTGCTGAGCTCAACGCTGACAATGACAGAAGTCTTGGGGCAGTAATCTGACGACGCGTTCTGCATGTAGCGTTCTCCGTGAGGTTTGACGGAACAACGGCATAGCCGATCCGGCCTGCATAGGATCTATTACGACCGCGATCTTGAATTTGGCAGCGCCGAACCGTGGAATCCCGATGCCACAACCCGCGTGCTCACCATTCTCCTAACCAGTGAATATTGAGGGAGGCCATCATGACCAAATCGCCCCCGGTTATCGAGCTTAGCTGGCGTGATGAGAATTATGGTTCCGTCTGCGCCGTCGCCGCTTTCCGCAACTATGCGGGCACACTGGATTGGAGCGACCGCACCCACCAGCGGTTTCGCGGATGCCTGAAACGTGCAGGCTTCGCGTTCCATTGGGGGCGATGCAGCTATATCGCCACCAGCGGCACCCGCGAAGAGAGGCAGCACGCCCTTTGTGACGAGCTGGCCCGCGCAGGATTCCAGATCGACAGCGGCGACGTGAGGGCAGAGGCATGAACCGCGAACGCCGCAAGCAGATCGCCGCCGCCCGCGTGCTGATCGACAAGGGCAAAGCCCTGTTGGATGAGGCGCGCGACATGCTTGAAACCGTCAAGGATGACGAACAGGCCGCCCGCGAGAATCTACCACCCAGCCTTGAGGACAGCGAACGTGCGCAGGCGATGGACGCCGCAGTTTCCGAACTGGAAAGCGCGATTTCAGCCCTTGAAGACTTCGACGCCGACGAGATCGGCACAAACCTCGACACCGCCAGCGAATAGGAAGGATTGACCATGCAACCCATGCGCCACCTAGATCGAGACACGCGCCGCGCCCGCCTTCTGGCGGCGCGCACGCGCCCCGTCGGCGGCATCAACCGGCGCGGCATCTTCACCGGCCATTGGGACGGCGGCGATGTTGTGCGCCAGTTTCGCGGCGACAACGGATCATGGATCGGCCTTGCCGCCTACAAGGCGAAAGAAGAGCCGGAGCCGCAGCCATGAAAATCAGCAACACGGCGAGCGCCGTTCGCGTCACCCTCTCGCCTACCGAGATCAGCGATTTGCAATTTGTGATCGAGGCGGCCGAGCGCGCGGGGCATTATATGCCCGCGCGCGTCCCCAACATCATGGCGGCGCTGACGCGCAGCGCCGACGATGTTCGGATGAAACAGGCGATGAAGCGGGCGGAAAAAGATCGCGTAACGCGGATCGAGCAGGACCGGCGCGCGCGCGAACGCCAATTCATGCTAGGCGACCGATACAGCGTCATGGCGAGCCGCGCCGACTACGCCGATGCGTCTTCCGATCCGGACGCGCGCCAATGGGTTGACCTAGTGTTTCATGAAATCATGCAGAGGCCGCTTCCCGATCAATACGAACTCCGGCGCGACGTGTGGCGTGTCCACGTTGTCCAACTGGACGGCGGCACGCTCGGCGCTGTTGTAGGCGGCGATTGCACTCAAACCGCCGACCCCGCCGAAATTGCTTCCGTAGCGGAGCAGCTGATCGCCCGCTTCGAGGGCAGAGCTTGACGCGTGGAGCGGTGGCAGCTGCCACCGCTCCAGAGAGATCTAGAATTTGGTGATGAGAGGCAGCAGCGCCGCCGCTTGGCTTCCCAGGACCGGCACCCAATAATTCGCGGCGCGGTAATCAGGGCCATGATCGACCGCCATCACCCCAAAGACATATCCGATCATCGGCAGCGTCCACAGCAGACGCCCGCCCAGGTCCACGCCCATCAACACCAGCGCAACGCCGAGCACGGCCCAAAGCGGAATCAGTCGTTCCATGATTTCGCGATGACGGACTATTCGCCATGCGCTTTCCCGGTCATCGGCGCTAACCTGCGATACGAGGCCCATAGCTTCCCCTTTTCATCAACGGTCGCCGGCGATCATCCAATGGCTTCACGAAAATGTGAAGAGCGTTTCGCGCGCATTGTCGTCAATCCGTTGTATAGCCTTCATCGAGCGAGGGCGAAGGACTGTGACAGCGGCCTTTCGCAAATCCTCTCGCTCAAAGGAGGTGATGTGATTTGACAGCATATGAAGCAGCTCAATTGACGATCGCAGCCGTCGCGCTCGTGATTGCAATTGTGAAGCTGGGGAAGTCCGATAAGGGCTGATCCAGCGGGGCGGGTGGTCTGACAGGGCCGCCCGCCCTAAAGTTTGAACCCGCCGTGTGACAGCACGGCGGGTTCAGGTAGGTGCGTGAAATGAATCAGCACACGAAGCATTGCCTATATAGCCCTTTTCCCTTGCCAATCCAATAGCCGGCGTGCGCGCGGCGCGTTCCCCTCCTGTTCCGTTTGGCGCATAAGCGCCCAATGGCCGCGAACTACAACCGCCCCAAGCCCATTGATCCTATCTGGTATCGGCAAGGCTGCTATCTGCGCATCCAGTGCGCTTGCGGTCGCCGCGTCGTCGCCCCGCTGGGCGACTTCGCCCGCTCACGCCGCATTTCTTTCGATACCCGCATATACGAACTCATCGCGCGGCTTCGGTGCAGCCAGTGCCGCCGCAAACCTTATGCGGACGTGTCGCGCAACCGCTCGGGCAATTAAACTGACGGAGGATCCGATTACTCGGATGCTTCCGGCGCTATCCGTTGGGCATGTCGCCGGCGACATGCCGCAGCGCCCGCTAGGTCGCCGCTATGCTATGACCTGGCGGGCGCTTTTCCTAGATTGAGGCGGCAATGCCGCCGCGCCCGCTGTTCGACTTCGGGGCCTGTTCCTGCCCCCTGCCGCAAGGGCTGGACCGTCTCGGCCGCTATGCGGCCTCGCTTGGCGATCAGGCGGGTTTCCCCGCCCTTCCTTCGCTTCGCTCCGTGCAGGACGGGTGATTCCCCTCCCCCTGATCGGCCCTGATTTGCGGCATTCCCCGGCCCTGCTCGCCGCTGGGCAGAAGTCGATGACCCGTCATCGCCTTCGGCTCCATTCTAGGCAGGGAAAACAGCACATGACCGACATTCCGCTGGCCACAATTCTTCGGATCAACGCCGCCCGCACCATCCCGCTCACTCGCTATGAGGAAGAGGGCAATTTCGACCGCTTTGGCTACATCAAAGACCTTGCCGAAAATCATGGCGCTGACCTTCCCGCTGTCATCGAGATTGCCGACCTACTAGGGCCGGAGGAAGATTTTGACGGCCTTGTGACCACCATCGAGGACGCCGCCGAGGGCTTCGGCTTTGGTGCTCTTATTGTCGGGGGCGTGAACATGGGCCAGGAGCTTATGACGCCCGCGCAGATCGCGGATATTTGCGACGGCCGAGACAAGGCCATAGCCCTTTGGCTCAGCCTCTATGACACCTACCATGCAACCCGCGACGAGGCGGCCCGCCTGACCCTTGGCGGCGCACTGTCGCTGTCATGTGGCCGCGACTGGACCGAGGACACGTTGACCCGCGCTTTTATCCAGTCGCAGCCTATCGACCAGCGCGACAAGGAGACGGGAGCGCGCAAGACCATCGACGCACGCGACAATTTCGAGCGCGTCTTGACGCACACGATGGACCGCCGGTGCTGGGCGGCCCTCATGGAGCAGCTGGGTTTTGACCAGCTGCTAGATCAGCAGGCCCGCAAGGAGTTTCATGACGGCTTGCGCGATGATCCCGTGCCGTTCACGCCCGACAACTGCGCCGCCACTTTCGGGAATATCTGGACCAACCGGCGCGACCTTTATTTGCGCGGCATCGCCAACGTCTTCGCCAAGCTGGATCGCCGCTTTCGCTCGCACAACGGTTTCAAGATCGGCGCGCGTCTCATCATCGACCGCGCCTTGAACGAATGGGGATCATGGGACCGCTACGAGCGCCGCGACACGTTGCGGGACGTGGAGCGCGTCTTTCTGGAACTGGACGAAAAGCCCCGGTTTCAGAGGGCCACAGCATCGCCTCACAGGTTGCCGATTCGGCACGCGTGCGCGGATCGCTGCCAACCGTGATCGAGGGCGACTATTTCCGCGTTCGCGTCTTCAAGAATGGGAATCTGCACATATGGTTCGAGCGTGACGACCTTCTGCAGAGCGTGAATCTGTTGCTCGCGGAATATTACGGCGAGGCTATCGGTGATGGCTATGAGACGACCGAGGCAGAAGCGGCCCCGGCCTATCATATCACGCCCGCTAAGAACTTCGGCGCGTTCATGACTTCCCCGGAGATCGCCGCCCAGGTCATCGAACATGCGAGGATCAGCACAGGCCAGCGCGTTCTAGAGCCTAGCGCGGGAAAGGCCGCGCTTGCTTCGGCCGCGCGCAACGCTGGTGCCGATGTAACTTGCGTGGAGCTGCAACCCGGCTTCGCCCACGAACTACGCGTAATCCACGGCTTTGCCGATGCGATCGAGGGCGATTTTCTCGCATTGGACCCGGCCCATTACGCACCGTTCGACGCGGTGATAATGAACCCGCCTTTTGATCGAGGCCGCGACTGTGACCATGTGCGCCATGCCCTCGCCTTTCTCAAACCGGGAGGCGTGCTGGTGGCAATCATGAGCGCGCGGGCAGAGTATGGCGAGGATCAGCGCCACAAGGCGCTACACCGCATGATCGCTGGTTGCGAGGCGATCTATTTCCACGGTCGCAAATGGATCGACCTTCCCCCGGTTCTTTCGCCCACGCCGGAACCAACGTGAACACTGTTTTGCTTGCGATCCGCAAGCCGGGTTGATCGGTGCAGGCGGTGGCAGCTGCCACCGCCTGTCCTGGCGCAGATTGAGGCGGCAAGCCGCCGCGCTGATTTGTCGCGTTTGGGGCCTGTTCCTGCCCCCTGCCGCAAGGGCTAGACCGTCTCCGCCGCTGCGCGGCTCCGCTTGGCGACCAGGCGGGTTTCCCCGCCCTTCCTTCGCTGCGCTCCGTGCAGGGCGGGTGATCCCCTCCCCCTGATCGGCCCCGTTTGCGGCATTCCCCGGCCCAGCGTCGCCCGCTTTCGGCAGAAGTCGATGACCCGTCATCGCCTTCGGCTCAATTAGGAAGGGAAAGCCCATGAAAATCCGTATCTACCGCCAGACCGAGCAGGACTTTGACCGGATCGAGATCGAGGGCGCGACCTTTGAAACCATCGTCAGCCGGGCAGCGGTCGAGGGGCTTCAATGCAGCGGTTACGACAGCAATCCGAGCCAGCGGCCTGAGTTGCAGGGCGCACCGAAATTCAAGGGCGTTTGCGGTCCTATGTGGGATGGCGATGCGATCCGCTACGAGTGCAGCGCCACCTATGCGGAGTTGAGCGCATGAGCGCCGCCGCCGCGATACGCACCGCGCAGGCCGACCAGCTGGGCGACCAGATCATTGCCGCAGGCTTCGCGCCAAACGGCTTTGTGCTGGACATTAACGGGGCGCTTGATGTGCCCCGCGACTTTCCCCTTTCCGCGCCGTGGAATCTGCCGTCGCGCCTGTTTCAGTTCCCCATCGAGGTCATCCGCGCAGAGCAGGACGAGCCGCGCAAGATCGGCCTTCGCCATCCTTTGCTTGCCGCCCATCCTTTCGTGCAACACGTCGAGCGTGCGCTTGGGATCGAGATCGCCCGCGATGGCGTGACGAACCGCCACGGCTACAGCAACCGCGTTCATTCGCTCTGGCATCATGCGGTGGACCTTATCAGCGCCGGGAAATGGCGCGAATTGCTCGCCACGCAGGAGTTCACCGAGCCGCGCAATATCTTCAATGCCGTTGTCTATGGCCTTCGCTATTCGGACCACGCCGACAGGAAGGCGAGCGGCCACATCAGCACCGTCGAGGCCCGCCAGATCATGCGGGAAATGGGAGCTACCGAGCCGACCGACCGCGCCGCGTTGCTTCGCAGCTTTTCCGCGCCGTCGCCCTGCCAGCAGGAACGCGGGGCCGAGCATTGGCCGATCAATCTTCACGGACCTTGCGCCGAGGATAAGGCATGGTCTTTCATCATCGGGATCGAGGATGGTTGGTTTTCCTATGACCGTTCCGGGCATCTGCAATGGTCCCCATGGGCCGCGACCGTTACGCGGCAGGCGATAGCGCCAGCTTTACCGAGGCGAGCGGCCAGACCGCTTTCGCCTTTTGAGGGGATCGAGCATGGCCCGCCATTGCATCCGCGAACCTCGCTACGTTCCCCCGGTGCAGCGCATCGGGGAGCAACCCGACTTGTTCGGTGGACCGACCCTTAGCCACGTTGCCGAGCGCCAAGGACCGCCGAAAGGATGGCAGCGCCAATTGCAGAAATGGGGCCGCTGCACCGTCATTGCCGATCTTGAGGCAGCGCCGCCGTCTGTCATCGACCCTCCCCGTCCCCGTCTCCGGTTTTCCTTGTCGCTTGCGTTGCTGCGAAGCTGGACCGCCCCGCCCCGGCGCGCGATCTTTACGCATCGCCATGGTTCCAGAAGGCCCGTGCCTATGTCGAACGACAGGGCGGCGCATGGTTCATCCTGTCAGCAAAGCATGGCCTGATCGCCCCGGAAACCGTCATCGCGCCCTATGACGAAACGCTAGGCGCGATGAAGGCAGCGCGCGCCGCCTTTGGGGCGCGCGCGTGATCGAAGCAATGGCCGAGCAGATCGACGCCGCCGCGCCGCTGATCGTTCTCGCAGGCCGCAACTATCGCGATCCCCTTTGGCCGCAGATCGAACGGCGCGCATCGGTTCCGATGGAGGGGCTTGGAATCGGTCAGCAGCTCGCTTGGTTGAGCGACAACTGAGAGCGAGAATTGTCGCGGTCCATGCGCAACTTCGCACGATGCGCTTCGAGGGGGCATCTGTTTGTCGCGCCGCCCTTTCAATCTATCCAACGCCATTTGGCGTTGTGAGTTTGAGGATTATAGGCCCAGCAACGGCCCAAGCCCCCGGTAGGGCCGCCCACTCTCGGCAAGCGCAAATGGCGTAGTTTGCGCTTGCCGGGAGACCAGTTGCCCTCTCTATATGGCAAGGTGACTGCCCTCTCACCGACAGCGCCCTTGTGGACCCAAGATCAGGCCATCGCCTATGAGGCGGCCCTTGAGGCCATCAACGACGTTATCGCCGGTTACAGTGAGCAGATCGCGCTCGAGCATGGTTGCGTAGCGCCGAACGCGGCGCGGATCGCTTGGCTCGAAATGCGGACGGATCAGGCATCGGCCACCGGCCATGCGCTCAATGTGGTGGATGATGAGAATGTCCGGCAAACGCTGCTGGAATACAGCGCGATCGTTCGGGCGCGAGACGGCGCAGGGTGAAGGTCCGCTCGATGGGCGGGCGTTAGTTTGTTAAATCCCCCGTCAGTGTCTTCCTAGCATGAGGGCTGCACCAGGCCGCATCAAGGATCGGCGGTTCCCCAATTTGCTGCGCAAATCGGCTCCCCCACCGCCCGCTAGCGCGGCCGCTTCGCGGTCCCTGACCCGACCCGGCGCTGCCCTCCCCTTGGCCTTGCCAATTCCGGCAACAAGGAGGTTGTTATGTCTCATCGTCTGTTCGCTCAGCTGGCTTTCGAGCGTGCGCTTGGAAATGCTGCGATCGAGGCGCTGGCGACCGCGTTGAACGATAAGGATCATTTCGACGCGGAAAGCATGTGGCCGAAAGACCCGATGTTTATCGGCAAGACGAGTGCTGACATCGAGGCGGTTGCGGCCGAGCTGGGCCAGATCATCGAGGACCGTATAAAGGACGTGCTCGACGGCCCCGGCATCCGCAACATCGAGCGCGGCGAATGCGTCTATCCGCAAGTCGTCGCGGTCGTGCTGGCGGCCAAGGCGAAGCGCGGCCAATCCGGCTGACGCCGGAGGGGCGGGCTAACCCCCTTTCGCCCGCTGGGCGAAACCGATGATCTCGGTGCCATGCAGAGCGCGGGGCGGGGCATCGAACCCCGCCCCGCGCAATCTCTTCTCTCTGTGTGTCGTGGCATTTTGGCATGGGTGCGCGCCAGCTTTCAAGGATCGGCGGTCCCCCAATTTGCTGCGCAAATCGGCTCCCCCACCGCCCGCTAACGCGGCCGCTTCGCGGTCCCTGACAGCCGGCGCCGGTGCCCATGCCGGGTGTCTCCCGTCACCAACGAGAAGGAGAACCGGATGCACATCAAATTGTTTAGAGCACTGAAAGCGGCTAATCTGTCCGACGACGCCGCAGCGGAAGTTGTAGAGGCTATTGAGGAGTATATCGCCGTGAAGGTTCAGGAGGCGAACAAGGGAATCGAAAGCAAGCTGACGGCACAAACTTGGGTCATCGGCAGCGTCGGTTTCGTCCTCGCAGTCATCGGCCTCGCGCCCGCTTTCATCAAACTGTTCCAGTAAGACAAAGGGAGGCTTCGGCCTCCTTTTTGCCGAACCGCCTGATTGTCAGGAGACGCAAATTGACCGACTTCGCACAAGCACGGCTCGATATGTTCGAGAGCGGTTTATTCGGCCAGGGCAATGCTTTCTGGCGCTGGATCGCCACGGACGAGGCGCGGCCCTATCTGACCGCTTTCGCCGTCGATCGCGCGCCACCCAGCGGAAGCGAGTTTTCGCGGCCGATCTTAGCGCCGAGGATCTACTTGATTCCGAACACCGGCCGAGCTGGCCCAGAAGATCGAAGCGGCTCACGGCTACCCCAAGACAGGAGAACGACAGTGACCGCATCACTCGCCGAGCGTCGCAGTCCGCTCACCATCAAGCCCGACCCGTCCAAGGCCGCGCAGGCGTGCCGCCTGCTGATCCGCGCCTATCTTGACGGCCCCGATGGCGTCGAATGGTCGGACGTCCAAGACGCCCTGACCGTCGCCCTGCAAGCCTTTCACTTGCCGGAGACGTTCGTTGAAACCGAGGGCGGACGATGGCAGTAAGGCACAGCACTTCGCGCCGTGGCTTCCGAAACACGCAGGAGAATTCAATGCGGAACATCGCTCTAGTCCTGGCATTACTTGCCACCACTGGCCCCGTAGCAGCGCAGGATTACCTAGGCACGCATCTCGACTCGGTTCGAGACGAAACACTGCGTCGTCACCAACAGGACATGGTGACGGACAGGCCTGGCGAGAGAAGGTCCAAGGCGCCTCCGCGTACCACGCCGTCACGGCAGGTTTCGCAGGCCGAGCGGCAAGCCGCCTTCTCTAGAAACAAGGCCGAGTATCGTCGCAGGATGCTGCGGGACGGCCCCGCCGCAGCGAACCGATGGCTGGACGAGCAGGCTGGCGCAGCCCCGGCCGACGCCCGTCCGAGGGCGACAACGCGCACCGGCAAGACGAGCTGCAAGAAGGTTCGCTGGGTCAATCGCGCGACGCCGGGATTCGGTGGAGGCCCGATGACAATGAGCCGGGTCGCCGTCTGCGCGGACTAGTTTGCGAGGGACGCGATCCGCCCCGACCCGGCACGACTTAAGCGCTTAAGCGAAGCCGCCCCTCGGGGCGGCCTGGTTCGCCTATCGCGACCCCGGCGTTGCGCCGGCGTCGGGTTCCTTGTTCGCAGCTCCGGCCGGCGGCCGCGTAGCATGCTCCGCACAGCTCACCCCTTCATTCCCTGCATTACAACCAGCTCCATCATTCTGCTGCACCACCACCAGGCGTGCCGTTGAGCTGTTGTTGCCGGGGTTAGGATCCACGACCCCCGCAGGTGGAGTCACCGTGGCCGTGCTGACTAGCCGCAGCCGCCTAGCGGCCCGCAGCGGTGGCCGGGGAACCGGCCACCGCACCCGCAATCCGAGACAGGAGCCACGCCATGAGCAACGACACCGAGACGGCAGCCCGTGCCCTGGTCGAAGCCACCCGCAGCGGCAAGCTCGGCGACGCCTACCGCGTCCTGGACAAACGCCCCGTGGACGAGGTGCAGGCAATCGCCTTGCAGGCCGGATTCTCGTGCATCAGCCGCACCAACCGGCGCAGCTTCATGGTGCACATCGTCCGCCAGGTGGCGGACGCCGCCCGCAACAAGACCGACGGCTACGGCCTGCGCGACCTCGCCGCCAAGGCGGCGCTGACGCCCGCCGCCAAGGGCCGTGACCGGCCCCTTAGCGCCGTGCGCGCCGGGGTTATTTGCGAGTAGCTGTGCGCTGTTGCTCCGCCACGTCGCGGATCATAGCTGCCCAGCATCCCAAGATCATGCCCTCTTCATTATCGACTTCGCTTGTGGCGACCGCATAGATACCCAGCAAGTTTGCAACCTCGCTCGCCTCGACAATGCCTTGGCGCGCAAGCAGCGTGGCAAACATCGAGTGCTCCCCCATTGCCCGCACCAGCGGCGCATCTTGTAGCAGTCGGTCAAATTCGCGGGGCGGGTTACTGGACATAGATTGTTCCGATCAAATTAAGCGACTGCCTTTCAGGACTTATCGCGGGAAGTGCTATCCGCTGCCAATAATTCGACAACCGATAATCCGAAAACATCGGCAAGGCTCTCCAAGGTAGCAAGCGTTGGATTACCATGTCCGCGCACCATGTATGAAATATGTGACGCCGCAACGCCCGAGCGTTCGGACAACTCCCCTTGAGTTATGCCTAGTTTCTTTAGTTCGCGAGCGATGTTGGCCCCTAGCTGGGCCATCAACGGCGATGTTCGTTTCAGGTATATGGTTGGCATCGTGTTCGCGTCCTTCTGGCTAGGCGCAGAATGTCGGCACGGGCAGCATGGCGCAATAGGGTTGCTCTAGAAGCTATTTGCGCCATGGCTTTCGCGCCTAGCGCAGATGGTATAGATTGTGCGCCATGTTCGTGCTGGAACATGGGATAATGAACATGCAGTCACCGATCGCGCTGTTTAATGCGAAGCTTGCCAAGACGGCGAACCATAGCGCAACGGCTTCGGCTGATAGCCTCGGCGGCAGCGCGATCGAGCGGATCAACGATCCTCACATTATGGACAAACTGCTAGCAACTCGAACCGCGAGAAGAGCAAATTGTGCGCCTAAGGATTGGTGGTCCCGAGGGGAAGCGCAAACGCAGCGAACAGTGGCAAGTGTGGTGGGGCTTTCGCCTGGTTCGATCGGACAGATCGAAGCAAAGGCCTACAGACGGATGCGATGGGTGATGAACAATCTCGGCACGGACGCGGCCGTGCTCGATGCGCTCATTGCGAAGCGAAATGCTGATAGGGCGCGGGAAGAGGAAGTTGCCGCTAGCGCGGCCGAAGCAGCGGCCAGAGAGCAGGACCAAAAAAGGATTGATGCTCGACACCGCGATGAAAGGCGGCGCGCGAAAGCTCGAAAGCGAGCGTGGGAGCGCCAGCTACGCAAGGCGGAGGAACAGCACCAGGCCTTGAATGATGAGGCGGCTTATCTTGCGCAGCGCATAATCGCGCTAGAAGGACGGAACCGGGTCATTCGCATGTTTCTCCCCCGCAATTCTGAGCTTGAGCGATTGCGCGCAAGAGCGCGCCAGTGCGGAATTGAAATCGCACAAGCGGACGCAGGCATTGCCAAGCTTCGCTCATCGCCGCCCGAGGGGCCTGACCTTGCTGACTGAGAACGTTCCTTCCCCTGCCCCACAGATTGCCCGCGTCTATCTGCGCGTCAGCACCGACGCGCAGGATTTGCGTCGCCAAGACGCGATCGTGGGCGAAGCAAAGGCCGCAGGCTACTATGTCGCGGCGGTCTATCGAGAGAAGGCATCGGGTGCCCGCGCCGACCGCCCCGAGCTTTGCGAATGATTGCCGATCTTCAACCCGGCGAAGTAGTGATCGCGGAGAAGATCGACCGGATAAGTCGTCTCCCCTTGACCGAGGCTGAGCAGCTGGTTGAGACAATTCGTGCGCGAGGCGCGCGACTTGCCATTCCCGGCGTCGTGGACCTGTCCGACCTCGCGGCCGATGCCGATGGCATCGCCCGCATCGTGCTCGAATCTGTTCAGGCGATGCTCTTGAAGATCGCCTTACAGATGGCCCACGACGATTACACCGATCGCCGCGAGCGACAGCGCCAGGGTATCGCCTTGGCAAAAGCCGCAGGTCGCAGCGGAGGGCGCAAAGGCGATCGGGCAACGCACGCCCGCATTGTGGCATTGCGCGAGGCGGGCAAGAGCATTGCCAAAACGGCAGAGCTGGCCGATTGCGACCGCAGCACAGTCAAGCGAGTATGGGCGGCGCATCGCGCCGCCGGTGCAAGAACCCAGCCCTCAGCGAAATCACCGTGAGCGGAAACGCTGATTGCCCTTTCTGTTCGGCTTCGCGCCGGTGGCAGCTGCCACCGGCAGTCCCCTGCCCGCGTCAACGGACTGCCAGCCAGGGAAAGAGCGGCGGAGCCGCGACAGGGTTTTCAATCGCCCCCATGCCGATCGAGCGCAGCGACCTATGGGCGCCAATGGCCGGTGGCAGCTGCCACCACCGCCAGTCCAAATTGCTGCATCTACTCGGGCGGTTTCCTTTGGGCGTTGCTGTCTGACGGATACGAACTGCGCATCGCCACTAATGCGGGCAAGCAGAAAACCGGCCTTCGGCCTTGGGTTTCCGCAAGCGGACCCTCCCATTTTCAGCTTGCCCGCGTGGCTCAGCTCCGCCGCAAAAAATCCGTCAGCAACGCTTATCCAAAGGAGACTACCATGCAGAACATCGCTGAATTTCGGATCATCGGCCGCGTTGGCAGTGTCGATACGACCGATAAAGTCACCCACGTTTCCGTCGCCGCGAACTACAACCGCAAGGATGGCGATGAATGGAAGACCGATACGCACTGGAACCGTGTGACGTTCTTCCGCCAGCTGGCAGAGCGCGCCGCTGATCTGGGCAAGGGCGACCTCGTTCACATCACCGGACGGGTCCGCCAGAACAGCTACGAGAGCAATGGCGAAACCCGCTACTCGGTGGACCTGATCGCTGAGGGGCTGGGCATCCTGACGAGGGGCGGGGCTGATTAAGCCCCCTCCCTCCCCATAAGACGGGCGGCCTAGCGGCCGCCCTTTTTGTGGACAATGCCTCTCATAGACCCTAACGATAATAGGGTTTAATTTTGCGAGGCATTTGTGGCGGCCAAACTGTTCAATCGTGTAGCGAGCTTGCGCATCGCTGCCGGACTTACGCAATCCGAGCTGGCGGCGAGGATTCACGTCTCACCTGAAACAGTCGCCGCCATCGAGAACGGCAGGCAGGACGCCACTTTGATAACGGCGCTCCGAATGTCCCACGCACTGCGAACTCAAGTGCCGAACATCTTTAGGGAGCAGCCTTTCCCTAAGCTGATCGGCTCCGATCGAGGCGAGAGCCGCACAGCTTAGGAGGTCACTATGCGCCGTCAGATCGTCAGCAAACTCCGGCGTGCAGCAAGCGCGCTACGGACGGCTATGCTTTTGGCGTGGCTTATCCTGCTGATCGCAGCTGGCGCGCTCATGCTGATCGTGGCTCTTATTGTCGCCACGCTGGCCCACGCTGCCTTTGGCTGGTGGGGCGTGGCCGTGGTCGCAGCTTTCGTGCTGGCGGCTATCTTCGGCAAAGATCCACCGACCGAACCAACCAGCCCGCGTCGCAAGCGCAAGGGCCTTCACCTGAATGACGATCCGAACCCATGGTATATGCAGTCGCAGTATCGCTTCGGATCGGGAAATAGCGCCGCCCATAACCGCTGGCACAAGTAGCCCGTGGCGCAGCCATTGAAGGGATTCTCAATGCGAACAATCGTAGTGACTAATGAGCGCGGTGGCATCGGCAAGACCACGCTTACCTGTCATATCGCGTGGCATCTGGCCGAGCAGGGCAAGCGTGTCGTGGTCCTTGACCTGGACAAGCAATGCCACAGTGCCGGAATGCTGAAAGCCGAGTTCGAGCAGATCGGGCCGGTTCAGTCGATACTCGACTTCGCCCCCGTCGAGGAACCTCCGGCGCTGGCTTGCTTCAAGAACACGAGGCAAGTGGTCGAACTGACGACTGACGGCCCGCAGCAGGGCCAGCACATCGCCGCCTATGTTCGCGCCATTCGTGCCGGCCTTGCCAAGCACTACGACTATTGCGTGATCGACACGGCCCCGGCTTGGGATGGCCGCAACCTTATGGCGCTGATCGCATCCGATTATGTCGCGGTGCCTTTAGACCCCGACAAAACCGCACGGCAATCGCTCAACGAGATTTCGCAAAGCATCAGCCTTGCCAATAAGGTTCGGGGGAGGGCAACGAAACCCGCTTCGGGATCGTGTTCAATCGTGTGCAGACGACGAGTGAAGTGTCTAAAATGCTCATGGAGCGGATCGGGCAGGCGCTACCCGCCAATGTTGTCCCGCATACCATCCCGCACCGCGAGCATATGCGCGAGGCGGCCCTTCTCGAAATTCCCGTGTGGCGACTTGCCAAGGATACGCGCCGCAGCGCGCCGGTCCTGCGCGAAGTCGTCTCCTACATTGTCGATCAAGCTGAGAGGGAAGCCGCATGAGCAAGGCAGCTGTCAAACCGGCGAAGAAGAGCTTTGCCGACTTCGATATGGACGCGATGGATTTTTCGGCCGTCCCCGCGAATACCGAGTTCAAGGCAGCTGGGCGGTTTCAGCGCCTTCCGCTCGCTGACATTGATCCAGACCCCGCGCAGGTTCGCCGGGAGTTCGACCAGGCCGAGATTGATGCACTGGCCGCGACCATCAAGGACCGCGGCTTGCTGCAACCCATCGTCGTCGCGCCAACATCGAACGGCCGCTACATCATCCGATACGGCGAGCGGCGCTACCGCGCGTGCCGCCAGCTTGGTTTCGACCAGATCGACACCGTTCTGGATCAGGCCGACGCCGAACGCGATATTGGCCTCGACCAGTTTCTTGAGAACGAACAACGCCAAGCCCTAAGTCTGGCCGAGCGCGTCAGTTTCATCGCGAGCCGCGTCAGTGACACGCTTTCGACAAAGGATCTAGCCGCGCGCATCGCCAAGCCGCATTCGGAAGTGAAGCGCCTCTACTCGCTGCGCACCTTGCCCGAGGACATTCTTGCCGCGTTGAAGAATTGTTCTCCGCGCGCCGCCGTCGCCATCAAACACGCGATCGAGCTGGACGAGGAGGCCACGCGCAATTTCGTGGTCACGAATGAAAATCCGACAGCCGCCGCCTGCGAGCAGTTTCTTGCCACGCTCCAAGGCGGTCCCGATGAAGAGAGCGCTCAGGCCGGCGCCGCTAAACCGAATGACGATTCAGCGCTGCCCCAAGAATCGCGCGCGCCGGTGGCAGCTGCCACCAGTGCAGCAGATGAGCGTCGGGAGCGGCCCGAACTGGATGCCGGCGACGACGAGCGGGAAGGGGAGGGCGCTGCGCTTGCCGAGCGTTCCGATCACAAGCCGCGCACCCCCGTCAGCCGAAAGAGGCCAACGACGCACCGGCCATCATCATTCAGGGCCGTCGCGGGATTGTTCTCAGCGGCCAGGTCACGGTTCGGTTCGACGGCGAGGCTGCGCCCCAAACCTTCGACTTCTGATAGCTTTTACCGTCCACGTTCACTCAGCATTGAGGCGGCGTGGAATTTTGAAGCGGTGGCAGTTGCCACCGCTTTTGTTTGTGGGGTAGGTATCTACTTTATGGCAGGATAAGCCTTGCGGCGGCTAATGTTAACCGATACGCTCAATCCTATCGGATCGCGCTTCACGGTTGGGAGATACCTACCCCACATGGAAAAGACGCTGGGCTTCAAGATCGAGGCGGCCAAGCTCGCAAAGATCGACGCGCTCGCGCAGACGAGGGAGGGCGCGGCCCCTTCATGCGTCAGCTGGTTGACGCGGTGCTCAGGCAGTCCGGGGCGGCCATCGAGGCCGCGCCTGTTGCCGACCGCGAGGCCGCTGGCGAGCACCGCCTTTATCTTCGGCCCACCGAAACCGAACTGGCCGTGATCCGCCATCGCGCAAGGAGCGCCGCATGACCCCGGCGACCTGGGCGATGGCTCTTGTGCGGCGACACATCGGCATTGCCGCGCCTGTCGATCGCGAGTTGCGCGAAGAGCTGTTGAATTGCCGTCAGGCGTTACAGCGCATTGGCCGCAACGTGAATCAGATCGCCCGAGCGGCGAACAAGATGGCGCTGGCGGACAATGCAGCGGAGATCGCCGGCGAGCTGCATAAGGTCAACGACCTGCGCGCGGCGATCGGCGCGGCCGTCGAAGGTATCGGTGCAGCCACGAAGGCCGATCTTGTCTATTGGGAGGTGCCCGGTGAGCGACTTTGACAGCAGCTTTGAGGCGGGCCAGCTCGCCGCGCTGTTCAAACCAAAGCTGACCAGCGACCCGAACAGGCGCGGCGCCGACATGTTGCTGCGCTCGCTTAGTTCGAGGCGAGCAGGCCAGGGCGGGAGCACCCGGGCGCGGCTTGCTCGCATTGTCAGCCGTGCTCCGGAGGTCATGGTCAAGGTTACGGGCAGGCCGAAGGGCAAGAACCACGCGGCTGCGCATTTCGACTATATCGGCCGAAAAGGCGATGTGAAACGCGCGATGGCGACATTCTGACTGACAAGGAAGATCGGGCGGCGCTGGCGCGCGATTGGGGCGATCCTGTCTATTGGCGTGACAATTCTACCGTAGCCGCCGTGAGCATGGTTTTTTCGATGCCGGCAGGCACAGACCCCGACAAGGTTCTTTCAGCGGTGCGCGAAGTCGCGCGGGCGAGATCGGGCATGAGTGGGATTACGTCCTGGCGCTGCATACGGACACACCACGGCCTCACGTGCATGTGACGGTTGCAGCGCGCGGTGACACGGGGAAGCGCTTCAACCCGCGACCTCAAACGCTGCATCATTGGAATTGAAATCGCACAAGCGGACGCAGGCATTGCCAAGCTTCGCTCATCGCCGCCCGAGGGGCCTGACCTTGCTGACTGAGAACGTTCCTTCCCTGCCCCACAGATTGCCCGCGTCTATCTGCGCGTCAGCACCGACGCGCAGGATTTGCGTCGCCAAGACGCGATCGTGGGCGAAGCAAAGGCCGCAGGCTACTATGTCGCGGCGGTCTATCGAGAGAAGGCACGGGTGCCCGCGCCGACCGCCCCGAGCTTTGCGAATGATTGCCGATCTTCAACCCGGCGAAGTAGTGATCGCGGAGAAGATCGACCGGATAAGTCGTCTCCCTTGACCGAGGCTGAGCAGCTGGTTGAGACAATTCGTGCGCGAGGCGCGCGACTTGCCATTCCCGGCGTCGTGGACCTGTCCGACCTCGCGGCCGATGCCGATGGCATCGCCCGCATCGTGCTCGAATCTGTTCAGGCGATGCTCTTGAAGATCGCCTTACAGATGGCCCACGACGATTACACCGATCGCCGCGAGCGACAGCGCCAGGGTATCGCCTTGGCAAAAGCCGCAGGTCGCAGCGGAGGGCGCAAAGGCGATCGGGCAACGCACGCCCGCATTGTGGCATTGCGCGAGGCGGGCAAGAGCATTGCCAAAACGGCAGAGCTGGCCGATTGCGACCGCAGCACAGTCAAGCGAGTATGGGCGGCGCATCGCGCCGCCCAGTAAGAACCCAGCCCTCAGCGAAATCACCGTGAGCGGAAACGCTGATTGCCCTTTCTGTTCGGCTTCGCGCCGGTGGCAGCTGCCACCGGCAGTCCCCTGCCCGCGTCAACGGACTGCCAGCCAGGGAAAGAGCGGCGGAGCCGCGACAGGGTTTTCCAATCGCCCCCATGCCGATCGAGCGCAGCGACCTATGGGCGCCAATGGCCGGTGGCAGCTGCCACCACCGCCAGTCCAAATTGCTGCATCTACTCGGGCGGTTTCCTTTGGGCGTTGCTGTCTGACGGATACGAACTGCGCATCGCCACTAATGCGGGCAAGCAGAAAACCGGCCTTCGGCCTTGGGTTTCCGCAAGCGGACCCTCCCATTTTCAGCTTGCCCGCGTGGCTCAGCTCCGCCGCAAAAAATCCGTCAGCAACGCTTATCCAAAGGAGACTACCATGCAGAACATCGCTGAATTTCGGATCATCGGCCGCGTTGGCAGTGTCGATACGACCGATAAAGTCACCCACGTTTCCGTCGCCGCGAACTACAACCGCAAGGATGGCGATGAATGGAAGACCGATACGCACTGGAACCGTGTGACGTTCTTCCGCCAGCTGGCAGAGCGCGCCGCTGATCTGGGCAAGGGCGACCTCGTTCACATCACCGGACGGGTCCGCCAGAACAGCTACGAGAGCAATGGCGAAACCCGCTACTCGGTGGACCTGATCGCTGAGGGGCTGGGCATCCTGACGAGGGGCGGGGCTGATTAAGCCCCCTCCCTTTCCCCATAAGACGGGCGGCCTAGCGGCCGCCCTTTTTTGTGGACAATGCCTCTCATAGACCCTAACGATAATAGGGTTTAATTTTGCGAGGCATTTGTGGCGGCCAAACTGTTCAATCGTGTAGCGAGCTTGCGCATCGCTGCCGGACTTACGCAATCCGAGCTGGCGGCGAGGATTCACGTCTCACCTGAAACAGTCGCCGCCATCGAGAACGGCAGGCAGGACGCCACTTTGATAACGGCGCTCCGAATGTCCCACGCACTGCGAACTCAAGTGCCGAACATCTTTAGGGAGCAGCCTTTCCCTAAGCTGATCGGCTCCGATCGAGGCGAGAGCCGCACAGCTTAGGAGGTCACTATGCGCCGTCAGATCGTCAGCAAACTCCGGCGTGCAGCAAGCGCGCTACGGACGGCTATGCTTTTGGCGTGGCTTATCCTGCTGATCGCAGCTGGCGCGCTCATGCTGATCGTGGCTCTTATTGTCGCCACGCTGGCCCACGCTGCCTTTGGCTGGTGGGGCGTGGCCGTGGTCGCAGCTTTCGTGCTGGCGGCTATCTTCGGCAAAGATCCACCGACCGAACCAACCAGCCCGCGTCGCAAGCGCAAGGGCCTTCACCTGAATGACGATCCGAACCCATGGTATATGCAGTCGCAGTATCGCTTCGGATCGGGAAATAGCGCCGCCCATAACCGCTGGCACAAGTAGCCCGTGGCGCAGCCATTGAAGGGATCTCAATGCGAACAATCGTAGTGACTAATGAGCGCGGTGGCATCGGCAAGACCACGCTTACCTGTCATATCGCGTGGCATCTGGCCGAGCAGGGCAAGCGTGTCGTGGTCCTTGACCTGGACAAGCAATGCCACAGTGCCGGAATGCTGAAAGCCGAGTTCGAGCAGATCGGGCCGGTTCAGTCGATACTCGACTTCGCCCCCGTCGAGGAACCTCCGGCGCTGGCTTGCTTCAAGAACACGAGGCAAGTGGTCGAACTGACGACTGACGGCCCGCAGCAGGGCCAGCACATCGCCGCCTATGTTCGCGCCATTCGTGCCGGCCTTGCCAAGCACTACGACTATTGCGTGATCGACACGGCCCCGGCTTGGGATGGCCGCAACCTTATGGCGCTGATCGCATCCGATTATGTCGCGGTGCCTTTAGACCCCGACAAAACCGCACGGCAATCGCTCAACGAGATTTCGCAAAGCATCAGCCTTGCCAATAAGGTTCGGGGGAGGGCAACGAAACCCGCTTCGGGATCGTGTTCAATCGTGTGCAGACGACGAGTGAAGTGTCTAAAATGCTCATGGAGCGGATCGGGCAGGCGCTACCCGCCAATGTTGTCCCGCATACCATCCCGCACCGCGAGCATATGCGCGAGGCGGCCCTTCTCGAAATTCCCGTGTGGCGACTTGCCAAGGATACGCGCCGCAGCGCGCCGGTCCTGCGCGAAGTCGTCTCCTACATTGTCGATCAAGCTGAGAGGGAAGCCGCATGAGCAAGGCAGCTGTCAAACCGGCGAAGAAGAGCTTTGCCGACTTCGATATGGACGCGATGGATTTTTCGGCCGTCCCCGCGAATACCGAGTTCAAGGCAGCTGGGCGGTTTCAGCGCCTTCCGCTCGCTGACATTGATCCAGACCCCGCGCAGGTTCGCCGGGAGTTCGACCAGGCCGAGATTGATGCACTGGCCGCGACCATCAAGGACCGCGGCTTGCTGCAACCCATCGTCGTCGCGCCAACATCGAACGGCCGCTACATCATCCGATACGGCGAGCGGCGCTACCGCGCGTGCCGCCAGCTTGGTTTCGACCAGATCGACACCGTTCTGGATCAGGCCGACGCCGAACGCGATATTGGCCTCGACCAGTTTCTTGAGAACGAACAACGCCAAGCCCTAAGTCTGGCCGAGCGCGTCAGTTTCATCGCGAGCCGCGTCAGTGACACGCTTTCGACAAAGGATCTAGCCGCGCGCATCGCCAAGCCGCATTCGGAAGTGAAGCGCCTCTACTCGCTGCGCACCTTGCCCGAGGACATTCTTGCCGCGTTGAAGAATTGTTCTCCGCGCGCCGCCGTCGCCATCAAACACGCGATCGAGCTGGACGAGGAGGCCACGCGCAATTTCGTGGTCACGAATGAAAATCCGACAGCCGCCGCCTGCGAGCAGTTTCTTGCCACGCTCCAAGGCGGTCCCGATGAAGAGAGCGCTCAGGCCGGCGCCGCTAAACCGAATGACGATTCAGCGCTGCCCCAAGAATCGCGCGCGCCGGTGGCAGCTGCCACCAGTGCAGCAGATGAGCGTCGGGAGCGGCCCGAACTGGATGCCGGCGACGACGAGCGGGAAGGGGAGGGCGCTGCGCTTGCCGAGCGTTCCGATCACAAGCCGCGCACCCCCGTCAGCCGAAAGAGGCCAACGACGCACCGGCCATCATCATTCAGGGCCGTCGCGGGATTGTTCTCAGCGGCCAGGTCACGGTTCGGTTCGACGGCGAGGCTGCGCCCCAAACCTTCGACTTCTGATAGCTTTTACCGTCCACGTTCACTCAGCATTGAGGCGGCGTGGAATTTTGAAGCGGTGGCAGTTGCCACCGCTTTTTGTTTGTGGGGTAGGTATCTACTTTATGGCAGGATAAGCCTTGCGGCGGCTAATGTTAACCGATACGCTCAATCCTATCGGATCGCGCTTCACGGTTGGGAGATACCTACCCCACATGGAAAAGACGCTGGGCTTCAAGATCGAGGCGGCCAAGCTCGCAAAGATCGACGCGCTCGCGCAGACGAGGGAGGGCGCGGCCCCTTCATGCGTCAGCTGGTTGACGCGGTGCTCAGGCAGTCCGGGGCGGCCATCGAGGCCGCGCCTGTTGCCGACCGCGAGGCCGCTGGCGAGCACCGCCTTTATCTTCGGCCCACCGAAACCGAACTGGCCGTGATCCGCCATCGCGCAAAGGAGCGCCGCATGACCCCGGCGACCTGGGCGATGGCTCTTGTGCGGCGACACATCGGCATTGCCGCGCCTGTCGATCGCGAGTTGCGCGAAGAGCTGTTGAATTGCCGTCAGGCGTTACAGCGCATTGGCCGCAACGTGAATCAGATCGCCCGAGCGGCGAACAAGATGGCGCTGGCGGACAATGCAGCGGAGATCGCCGGCGAGCTGCATAAGGTCAACGACCTGCGCGCGGCGATCGGCGCGGCCGTCGAAGGTATCGGTGCAGCCACGAAGGCCGATCTTGTCTATTGGGAGGTGCCCGGTGAGCGACTTTGACAGCAGCTTTGAGGCGGGCCAGCTCGCCGCGCTGTTCAAACCAAAGCTGACCAGCGACCCGAACAGGCGCGGCGCCGACATGTTGCTGCGCTCGCTTAGTTCGAGGCGAGCAGGCCAGGGCGGGAGCACCCGGGCGCGGCTTGCTCGCATTGTCAGCCGTGCTCCGGAGGTCATGGTCAAGGTTACGGGCAGGCCGAAGGGCAAGAACCACGCGGCTGCGCATTTCGACTATATCGGCCGAAAAGGCGATGTGCCGCTTGAAACGCGCGATGGCGACATTCTGACTGACAAGGAAGATCGGGCGGCGCTGGCGCGCGATTGGGGCGATCCTGTCTATTGGCGTGACAATTCTACCGTAGCCGCCGTGAGCATGGTTTTTTCGATGCCGGCAGGCACAGACCCCGACAAGGTTCTTTCAGCGGTGCGCGAAGTCGCGCGGAGCGAGATCGGGCATGAGTGGGATTACGTCCTGGCGCTGCATACGGACACACCACGGCCTCACGTGCATGTGACGGTTGCAGCGCGCGGTGACACGGGGAAACGCTTCAACCCGCGACCTCAAACGCTGCATCATTACCGGGAGCGCTTTGCCGAGGAATTGCGGGCGAGGGGGTTACTGCCGAGGCAACGCCTCGCGCAGCGCGCGGTGTCGGCCGAGCTGGTCAAAGCATGGCCCTGAATCGGATGCGGCAGCGCTACATGGCCGGCACCGCACCTGCACCGTTTGCCAATCAGAAGATCACTGCGGCCGCGCGAGACCAGCTGGCGGGGCGGTCCACCGCTCCGGATTTCGTGGTGCGCGGGCGGCAGGCATGGACTGAGACGCAACACCGCTATCTAGCCGCCGCCAAGCGCCTTGAGGCAAGCAGCGATCCAGCTGACCGCCAGCTTGCCGACCAGGTGCGGCAATTTGTGGGGGCAGGGCGAACGCCTACAATTCATGAGCGATCGGTAGCCGCGATGGAGCGGAAGCGGCAGAGCGAACGATCTAGGAACCGCGATCGTTCGCGGGAAGGGCCAGGACGATAGTTACTGGCCGTGCTTGGTCCAGCCAACGCTGTTTGCGCGTTCCAAAGCGACCAAGGCGTCTGATACCGCCTTCTGCGCGACTAGAAGATAACCTTCGGCAATACTGGGCCATGTTAACTCATCGAACGGATTTGTGACGTTGCCGTTGAAATAATCGAGAGCTTCATGGGCGCGTGCAGCCGCCTCGATTACCTTGGCGGTTTGTTTCTTTGCCCTGTCAGATTTCTTCATCGTGCCTCATGAGGCCATAGCCCATCAAGAGATCGCAAGCGGTGGCAGCTGCCACCGCTCTACCTTCCGTCAGTTTTGAGCCCGCCACGATCTACGGACAGCTGGGGTATCATCGGATACTTTAAGGCTTCACGCTCCCGCGCCCGACCTTCATCTATCCCGTATGATGCGCCAATCATCAAACCTACGAAGAACACGGGGATCATGAGCAGGAGCATCGAGCCGAAGCGTGCTCTACGGCGAGAGCTTTGGATCGCGAGCGCATCACGTTGCAGCTTGAGGGCTGTTATGATCGTCTCGGTAGCAAGGGTGATTTCATGGGCGTCGTCGCCCACATTTGTAAGCAATTGCTCAACGTCCGTCAGAGGGCGTTCTACCTGTTTACCCACTTCGCTTAGATCAGACCAAGCGAGGTTTCTGGAATGAATCACGCGAAGCAAGGTTTCAATGTGACGATCGAGATCGGACACGCCTCTCGATGGCACCGGATCAGGCCGGGGAATGTTCATCGTGCGGTTTCCTGTTTCCAAAAGCATGTGCCATGCACTTAGCGCGAGCGTGACGGCTTCCTTTCCTGCTGGCGCAGCGTCAAATCCTCGCGCGCTATGCGGGTAGCCTCGTTCTGGCGCTGTTGCTCGAAACGGGCAGCAGGGACCGGCGCGCCAACCTCAATACGCTTGGCGACAGTTTCCTTGGCCCGCTCTATGAAGCGATCCCTGTCTTCCTTTTGGGTGAACCGGGTTTTCGCTTCGATCGCTGCCGCCAGGACGTGCGATTGCGCGGCCTTGAATTGCGGGTTGGCCGCATTATCCCGATGCGAATTGCGCCGGAACTGTTCGGCCGCAGCACGAGATTCTGAGGGGTCTTGCTTTGCCATGCTCGCTCTCTTTGCCGGGTCTTGTGCTTCGCGGGCCTTATCTCGCGCCGCCAGCCTTTCTCCCTCAAGTTTAAGCTGTTCAGACGGCTTGAACCCTTTCACTTCGACCCCCGATCGCGCCGCTTCCAGATAGACCGCCTTCTTGAATTCGTCGCTTCCATGAACACGGATCGACTGCCAGCCATTGTGCTTCGCGATCGCGATAGCATCGCCAATGGCATAGTCCTTGTTGATGCGAATGCCGTCTTGGCCCTTGATCGACATATCGGGCTTGTCATCGCGGCCGCTACGGAAAAGATCATTCCCAACGCGCAGATATTTGCGTTCGAGCTGCGTGGGCAGAGCCAAGCGTGTGTCGTCAACTTGCTTGTCATCCTTTGGCGCTGCCTTCGATGGAACCTCAGCTTTCGCGGGCGCAGCACCGTCTTTGCTCTCCGCCCTGGCTCGCTCACCCTCATGGATATTGAGCGATTTATCGGCCGATGCGGTCGGAGCCGCTTCGCGCTTCGCTTGCCGGGGCCACGCATTAAGGTCGGCCCGCACTCTGCTTTCGTGTCCGCGCAATTCGTCGGCAGGCGCTCCGCGTTTCAGCGCCTTATTATACTCTTCGACAGCCGGCGTCAGATATTGCGCAACCGGCGTGGACCCATCATTGCGCCAATCCGTGGACGCCAGATAAGCGGTTTTTCCGCCTTTCTGCATCGTCAGCGCGTGGTCATATTGGTTTTCCAGCTTGGCAAATGCCTTCATGGCATCGGGGAATCTCGCAAAGGTTTCCTTGCTGTTCCCAGGGCCAAGAATTTCGTAGGAGCGCGGCGTCTTTGCTTGGCGTTCGCTGTTGTCATTATCGGCCATATTCTTCTCCTTCACTCAGAACTAGATCCCGGCGCTGACCTTCCCACTCCTCTTTCGTCGGGTCGGGACCAATAATGTCGTCGAAGTTGATTTCATCGAAAGCCATGCTGCCGTCCTTCACTGTCAGGTTCGGCATATCGCGATCGAGGGCGAGAACGTCTTCGGGAATGTCCTGCACCTGGTCATCGGCCAGTGCGGAATAATCATTGAAAGCCGCCAGCTCTTCATCGCTCAGATCATCGACGGCCGCGATCGGCGCGACCGGCTTGGGCAGCGCCGGCACTTCCGGCGCAGGCGTCAAGCGCGAGCGGAACACGGCATCCTTGAAGTAGCGGATTTTCTTCCCGCGAATGACGGGGATGCCGCCCCGGATGACGAGTATATCGTCTTCGGGCAGCTGCATCAGCTCTTGCGGGAGCATCAGCGCGCGGCGCTGTTCGGAGATCGTCTTGCTTCGATTGGCGAGCAATCCATGTATCGTCAGGGACCGGCTTTCCGCATCCTGACCAAGATAGCCGAGGCGTTCGGACAGTTCCTTTGCGACCCGCAGCTCCTTCGGCGTGAAAGCAATTTCGACCCCGCAGTTTGATACGATTTCGTCCGCGCCATGCTCACCATAGACATTCCGCAGCTGGGAGCGGGACTGGATGACGGGGAGCAGACGCAGCCCATAGCCGCGCACATAGGAGAACGCATTGGCAATGACCTGGGCGCGGCCGAGCCGCGCAAATTCGTCCAGAATGAGCAGCACGGATAGCTTTTCACCATCGTCGGGCAGTTGCCGCGTGTTGAGGTCGATCAGCTGTTGGAAAAACAGATTGTAGAGCGGCGCGACCCTATCGAGTTCATCCGGCGAGACACCGAGATAGATCGAGGTCGGGATGCGGCGAAGGTCCGTCAGGGAAAAGTCGCTTTCGGCCGTCGCGCGATCGACAATTGGATTGATCCAGAGATTGAGCTTGGAGGTGACGGTCTGGATAATGCCGGTGAATGTGTTGTCCGCGCTGGACGTAAAATCGCTCAGCGCGGCGCGGCACCCTTCCGATAGTGCACTATCGCCAGCTTCCTTGGTGAAGAATGCCTTCATCCCCGGCATCGTGATGGTCCGGTATATCTCGCCAAACGAGAAGGGACGTTCAGGCTTGGCCGCGATCCACGATGCAATGCCGACAAAGGCCGTGCGCGCTGATTCCGTCCAGAATGCCTCGCCCTTCTCCGGGGGCACGAAGAGCATCGTGGCGATCTTCTGCAATTCGACCAGGACCTCAATTGGATCGGCCCTGTTGATGTAGCTAAGCGGATTGTAGCGGGCTGTGCGGCCTTCTCTGTCCGTAGGGTTGAACAGCACAACCTTTTGGCCGCCCTTGCGGCGGAAACCCGCCGTGATTTCATAGTTCTCGCGCTTAATATCGAGCACGACAACCGAATCCGGCCATTGCAACAGATTGGGGATGACGATGCCAACGCCCTTGCCCGATCCGGTAGGCGCTTCGAGCAATACATGCTCCATCTTGCCCACCATAAGGAAGCGGTTGCGGACGCGGCCGAGCACAATGCCCTTTTTCGCGCGAAGGCCCGCCTTGCGGATTTCGCCTTCGCGCGCGAAGCGGGCTTCACCGTGAAGGTTCCTTTTCGGCCGCAGGACGATCGCCATAAGCAACACCGGCAGCGGCACGCCTATGACCGCGCCTCGCCAGAGCGCTTCGGTCACGACAGGATCATGGCGGTAATACCAGAAGAAGCCGGGGAGCCTGAGCGGATCATAAGCCGCGGCGGGCATCTTGAGAAAGAACCACGCCACCGTCCCGGTCAGCAGGCCGATCAGCAGCAGTGTGATCGGAAGGAGGACAAGGGCCAGCGCGAGCCTGTTAGAGCCTGTTTTCTGGATCAAAATATATCTCCGTCACGCGAAAGCGGCCTTCGACCTTCTTGGTTTGCACGACCACATCCACCAGCAGCTTGAGCAGGCTGCGAATGTCGTCACGGGCCAGATCGGCGCCGCCCTCGCTTTCCTTGACCAGCAATGTCAGCTGTTCGAACGCGAGTTCGGCCGAGTCCGCATGGATCGTCGTGATCGAGCCGGGATGGCCTGAGTTGACGTTGCGGAGATAGAAGAACGCGGTGCCGTCGCGCAGCTCCTGCAACAGTATCCGGTCAGGCCGCATACGCAGGGCCGATTCCAGAAGATCCTTTGCAGAGATTTTCGCGGTGCCCTGCTTGTCCTTCGCGTAGAGCATGTGGACCACGTTGCGATGCGGAACGACCAATTCGCGCGTGTCTTCGATCGTCAGCAGCCGCTCATGCGGCGGAATAAGCTGGATCAGCCCTTTAGAGAGCGTCGTCTTTCCCGAGCCGGTAGCGCCCGAAATCAGGATATTTTTGCGGCCCTGAACTGCCTTTTGGAAAAATTCGACATGTTTTCCTGCATCGAGCAGATCGCGCAATTCAACATCGAGCGGTGAGACTTGCCGGGTTGCGATCTTTGTCTCGCTAAACAGCCCACCGCGCTCGAAGTCCTCCATCGTCAACGTCACCGATGACGGTTTGCGGATGGTGATGGACACCGTGCCGGCAGGGACAGCAGGCGGCACAACCAGCTGCACACGCTCACCGCTGGGGAGGATTGTGGAGCAGATTGGTGTGGACTGGCTTATGTCCTGATGCGTGAAAGCCGCCGCTGCCCGCGCGAGCGCGAGCAGCGACTTTTCGTTGAGGTCAGGCAATGTCTCCCAGGACCACCCATCGCGCGTTTCAATCGCCGCCTCGCCAGCCTTGTTAATCACCAGTTCCGTTACGTCCTCACGCGCGAGCAGAGGGCGCAGCGGCAGCAAGGCGTTTTCGAGGACAGCCGTATTGCTCATTGGCCGCGCCGAAGCCGAAGGCCGTAGATGTTGGAGAAGTCGAAGTCGCGCGCGACCATGATCCCCACTTCCGCGCCCTGATTGATGCGAAGCACCGGCTGAATCTGCATCGTGTCCCGCAAAATCGTGTCCGATGCTTGGCTGGGAACCCGTGTGACATTATCCGCGTCGGAGACTTCCGAGGCGGCGATCGAGGCGGCATCGTTGAGCGAGCTGAACAACAGCGCGGCCCCGAAGCGTTCCCAAAAGAAGTTCTTCACGCCGCCTGCCATACCTGAACGGCCAAGCGCATCGCTGGCGGGCGAACCTACGTCGATCGCCACGCCGCGAGGCGTGACCGCGCGGTTCCATACCGCAAAGAGACGATATTTGCCGCGCTGGACGCCGGTTTGATATTCGCCCAAGACGCGCGTTCCCTTTTCCAGCAGGACGACGCGGCCGTTGTCCGAATAAATGTCGCGGGGAATGATGCAGCTGACATATCCGGGCTGACTGGAATCCATTGCGGTTTGCAGCACGCACGGAATGAACGACCCCGCAAGGATCAGCATATCGCGGTTGCCAATGTCGCGGCCTGACACCCGATCGATTTGCGAGGTCTGGCGCATGTTTTCGAGATTGGTCCGGCGCGATCCACCTTGCCCATCCCCATCGGCCGACGCACCAATTAACTGCGCGCCCTGTCCTCCTGCGCCGCCGCCCATGGGCAGGCCGGTGGCAGCTGCCACCGCTCCACCGACCCCGCCGCCGTTTTCGCCGCCATAGGCCATGATCCCGGCGCGGCGTTGGGCCTCAGCGATGACTTGTCCCTCAGACTTTTGGGGGCGGCCATTCGCGCCGCCCGTGCGGGGCGCTTGGCTTCCATCAAGCGCCGGCACTTCCGTCATGGGCACCGGGGCGTTCGGATCATTCGGCGCATCGGCAAGCGTTGGGGCTATGATTGACTTCGGATCGTAGTTGGCGAGTTGCCTTTCATCCGGCTTTTCCGCTTTCTCGGCCTTTTCGGTTGGATCGCTCCGCATCGCGTCGATGGTGCTAAAACCGAGCACGATCGCGCCGCAGGCAACCGCAGCGAGAACGACCGCCTTTTGGGGTCGATCGACCTGTTCGGCAGGGCGGCAATCTTCGCCTGGCGCTCGCTTTGCCGCTCAATGTCTTCCGGATCGGGCACCGGCTCCGACGCAAGGGGCCGGTTCTCGACCGTCTCGCCCTGCGAAATGATGTTGTCGCCATGCGGCGCATTGTCATGATCGTTCGCAGCCATCTTACTCAACCCCTGTGGTTCGCTCGACCAGCCCCGAGGCCGTGTCAGTTTTGGGATCGCGCCCGTAATAGTCAGTCTTCTGATTGTGGATGCAGAGCACTTCGAGGCCCCGGCGCAGTCGGATTGTCCCGTAAACCCCGTGCAGCACCACATATTCATCGCGCACATCGAAGGAGGCGATGGCTTCCGATCCATCAGGATTGACGATGAAGAACGCCGGCAACTCACGCTGGTTGGGAAAGCGCATTACCGTGAACTGTCCGTTGTCAGACACTTCGGAGGGCTGGATGGCGGTCGATCCTTGCATGATGTAGCGCGGACTTCACCGCGCCGCGTTCCAAGGCTTTCAGCTGGGCCAGCTGGGCCATTGCGGCTTGCGCCTGCGCTTCGGCCGCTTCCTGTTCAGGATAGCGGAAAACGACCGTATAGAAGCCGCTGCCCCGCTGCGTTGGCGACAGAGCGAACCGATAGCTGCGCGGGCCATAGCGCGAACGTGTAATGACTGTCAGGTTCGTGCGACCCGCTCGCTCGCGTGGTTTGATGAAGAGCGAATTGGCAGCCGGTGCGACTTCCCAGGACACGGTATCACCCAGCGCCACATGCTCGACCACTTCATCCTTGGCGAAGACGATTTCCGTGGCGATGCGGAACACGCCCGGAATCTCATAGACTTGCCGATCATTGTAGTTCGCTTCACGAACCCGGTGATCGAGCACAGTCGCATGGGGCGTTTCTTCGGCCATCGCCGGCGACGCAGCCAGCGCGATCGCGAGCGCAAACGGGGCGCTCCACTTCAACACGGTCATTGGGGCACCTCCACGTCAGCGCGATAGCTCTCGACCTGATAGCCAAGCGGATTCTTGAAGCGGTCCACTTCCTTGCTCGGCGTGCCATCGACCTTGTATTTGATGGTCGCGACGGCATCGGTTTTGGTCGAGTTCGAGCCGGTCACAGATTCCTTGGTAAAATAGACCTGCGCGACGTTGCCGCCCAGGAACGACACCCGCTTGATCTCGACAAAAACATCAGTGCGGTTCGCAAGGATGTTTTGCGGGCTTTGGGGATTGTCGGTCTTGTAGAAGCGTGACCACCGATCCTGTTCGGGCCGCGCCGACATGACCATGACCGCATCGAAATATTCTTCGCGAGCGGCCGCTATCCAGCCTTCGCGATAGCGGACATAGGTAGCGAGGAAATACTTACGGACCGCCTCGTCATAGGTGATCGTCGCGTCACCGTGGAGCTTGGCGGCGATCGACGCCTCGCCCGTGTTACGGTCCACCGTGATAACATATGGCTCGACCGTTTTCAGAGGCGTCAGGGCTGCAACGGCCACAACGCCAGCAGTCGCCAGCGCGCCAGCAACGCCAGCGACGGCCCACGCCAGCTTTTTGGAGCGCTCGGCCGCCGCAAGCTTGTCACGTTCCCAGCTTGCAGCCTCTTCAAAATAGGCTTTCAGCTCGTCCTTTGGAATACCAACTGCCATCGTAACACCTCAGCAATTCGAGTAGATCGGGCCGCGCAGCGAGGCGCTTAGACGCGGCACTTCGACCGCCCGCGATGCGTCCGACTGTTCATTGCCCGGAGTGGATGGGTCTGCCGGGGCCGCGTCCGGCGTTGCCGGTGCACCCTGATTGAACACGTCCACATTTGCCGGCGCGGTTCGCTGTGCGGCCTGATCCGGGATTGAGGGGAGGGTAAGCCCATGCGGATTGGCAGGCCGCATCGGCCCCTCACATTTGGCTGGCTTTTTACGGGCTGACCTGCGCAGGCCGCCAGCGCCAGGCAGATTCCGAGTCCAAGCAACTTGCGCATATTCGTTCCCTCAAGCTCTGGTGATTGTGTTTCGGTTGCGCCAACGGCGAACCGCCGACGAGAAGCCCCGTCCCATGCTGGCTCCCATGGCGCGGGCATCGCTGGCCGCGTGGCCTGCGCCCGTTGCCATCGCGCCGCCACCCTTCGTCACCGCGTTGCCGAACTGCGTCACCATTGCAGCCGCGCCGCCACCCAGCGAGGCAGCAATTCCGGGGATTTGGATGAAGAAAAAGCAGGCGAGAATGTAGAACGCGATGATCCGGATACAGGTGCTCCAGATGTTGTCAAAATCGCCATCGAATGTTGCTGTTGCGGATTCAGCGACATTGGCCACAACCAGCACAAGAAGCA
This sequence comes from Sphingopyxis sp. 550B, assembly GCF_057401805.1. Taxonomy (NCBI): domain Bacteria; kingdom Pseudomonadati; phylum Pseudomonadota; class Alphaproteobacteria; order Sphingomonadales; family Sphingopyxidaceae; genus Sphingopyxis; species Sphingopyxis sp. 550B. The sequence continues at coordinate 63,753 of NZ_JBXYYY010000002.1, forward strand.
TCGCAAATAGCGACAACATCAGAAAATTGAGGACGCTGCCGAGCCACGAGAAGAAATAGCTTCTGGTGGAATCGAACAGCAGCGCTGCTACGAAGATCGGCCCGACCACCGCCAGACATGCAAGCGCAAAGAGCGCGTAGAGCACGATTACGAAGCCAACGGCCAGGGCGAACAGGGCCGCGATCGCTGTCAAAAGAATGATGATAGTGGCACCGATACACAGCATAATTGCGGCGGCAGCGCCGGGAATATCAGTCAGTGAGGCGTGTTCCTCTGCGTATTTCTCGGTCGCATCCTGCATCGCGAGCAGTGCATCATCGACCCGCGCCCACATCCCATCGAAAGACCCGCCAACGCCTTCCGGTGAGCCGCCTACGATCGAGGCAAACTCATGCGGTAGGCCGGTCACGATCATTTGTGCGAGCGATGCTCCATAGAGGTTTGTCACAGCATAATAGAGCGCGGCCAGCATCAGCGAGCGATAGACATATTCGCGGAAGGGGTATTGCACCGCCCCGCGCATGATCGCGTAGCCTAGCAAGATTATGTAAATGATCATGCCAGTGCGGAGCGGTCCAGCGATCCACCCAACAAACCCAGCATAGTTGGATACAACTACCGAATTGAGTTCGTTGGTGAAGCCCTGATAGGCATTCGTAAAGAGATCGTATTCCACCAGCCCGCTCCGATTAGGTGTAATTCAAGCTGTTTTTTCAGCCTTACATTCCAGCTGCCGCGCGCGCTCGCGCACGCTGCTCATCGCGTTTGCGCGACCTTTCAATGGAGGCGATTTTGTTCTTGATGCCTCCGCAATTGCGCGCCACTGGCATGGGGAGGTCCGACTGTTTGAGTTCGCTGTTCACGATCTTGTCGCACTCAGCGACGATCACCGGAATCTGATCCTCATGAGTTTTGAGCCAATCAACATCATGATAGGTCATCAGAATCTCGGGAAATGTGGGCGCGCGTTCGCAGCCGGCGAGAAAGCCGGCTGCGCTGATCGCAAGAAGGACCATCTTCTTCATGTCAGATTCCAGCTGCCGCGCGCGCTCGCGCACGCTGCTCATCGCGTTTGCGCGACCTGTCCGCAAAGCTTCGGCCGTGTGCGCCGCGGCCTCTGCTCTGCGCGCTCGCTCCAACGCTTCGACGCGGAGTTGATCGTTCATCATCGACGCGCTTTCGAGCTGGATGCGGGCTTGAAGGTCCGCAACTTCCTTTGCGGTCGATGCGGTCGCAAGTCGATTGCGCAGCTCTTCCAGACCTTCGCCGCGCGATGTGGCCGCTTCGCCCATGCCTTCGGCCATGGCCTTGTCCATCGCGATCGAGCGAGCTGTCTGGTAGCGAACATCGGTTTGATCGCCATTCGCGGACACGCCGAGACGTTCGAGCATGTCCTGATAGATCGCATCGGAACGGCCGCCGTAGCCGCCGCCGCCGCTGAAATCGCCGCGCGCCATGCGTTCGAGGGAGTTCACATCGACGCCGAGCGTGCGAAGCGAATCCGTCTTGAGCTGGTTGGCGATCGAGGAAACATCGGTCAGCTGGTTCAGCCCTTGGTAGAGCTGCTGCGCTTCCGCAATCTGCTGGCGACCTTGCTCAATCATCTGCATGGTCTTCTGGATTTGTTCGATATGCTTGAGCACGGACGTGCTATCGAACACAGGGATACCCTGCGCACTGGCTGGCGTCGCGGCCGCAAGGCTCCCGATCGACACAGCCGCCAAGAAAAGCTGCTTCATAGTCTCACTCCTTTCAGCTTGGGCGCCGGCGCCGGTGAAATTCCGGCAACCAGAGCTTCGGATCATTGCCCAGTTCGGCAATCACTTCGCGGGCCACGCCCGTTGTCTCAGCGCGCCCCGACAGCACGGCGAGTTCATCGTCCATGCCAATGAGATCCAGGCCGACCACAACGGAGTCATGGCCCTGCTTCACGAGGAATTTGCGGCTTTCCGGCGACAGCTCTTCGCGCACCAGCTTAAATTCCGCCTCCGAGAGCGAGAAGCCTTCGATGTAATCCCGGCGCTGGCCGAACGGATTGGGCAGGAAGATTTTCGTCGCGACCTGCTCCAAGATCGAATGGCTGATCGTGGACCGCAGCGCGTCTGCAGGCGACTGCGTTGCAAAGACGAGGAACGCGTTGCGCTTGCGGTATGTCTTGAGGCCATCCTGCGCAAATGCTGTGAACGCCGGATCGGCCAGCGCCTTCCAAAATTCGTCAATCGCAATCACCATGCGCTCGCCTGTCAGGAGCGCGTCTATCCGCTCGAACAAGTAGAGCATGACCGGCGTGCGGATTTCCGCGTTTTCGAGGAAGTCGGTCATATCGAAGCCCACGAAACGGGCTTCGAGCGACATGGAATCTTCCTCATTATCGAAAACCCAGCCAAGGTTCCCCTCGGAGGTCCACTTGACCAGGCGCGCGCCGACGCCGCCCGAGTCCGACATACCGAGCATGGTCCGCAGCGCCGACAGCGAGCGTTGCTCGCGCGGCAGCTTCATCACGGCTTCAATGCCATCGTCGATCAGGTGCGATTCCTGCACCGTGATCGGCGCACCCTCTTGCTTCACCAGCTGGCGGATGAAGCGACCGAGGAACGCGCGATGAGAAGCCGTATTGTCGAGTGCCTTGAGCGGAGCGAACCCCGTAGGCTCCCCGTTGCGCAGCGCGAGATAGGTGCCGCCACTGGCGCGGACAAAAATCTCCGCGCCCTGATCCTTGTCGATGAAGATATGGCGCGCGTTGAACTTTTCGAGCTGCGCCATCAGGAAATTGACCAGCACCGTCTTGCCGCCGCCCGATGGACCAATGACCATCGAATGGCCCAGGTCCGCCGAATGGAAATTGAAGTAATATGGGCTGCGCGCGCTTGTCTTGAGCAGCGCGACCGCAGGCCCCCAATGATTGCCGTCCTCGTGCCCTGCCGGGAACGTATGGAAGGGCGAGAACGCAGAGAAGTTATAGGACGTGATCGGTGCGGGGCGCGCCCTCCACGCGAAATTGCCGACCAGCTGCGACCAATAGGCAGCTTCCAGCGCCGCGCTTTCGCGGGCGGCGACCATGCCCGTATCGGCCAGCGCAGCGCGCGCGATCGACATATTATCGCGCAGCTTTTTCAAATCTTCCGCGAACACCGTCAGCGTGAAATGATGGTCCCCCAGCACAAAGCGGTTCGATTGCAAATCGTCCGCCGCGTCGATCAACTCATCCATCTGACTGATCGCCTTGTCACCGGCGTTCGCCATTTGGGTCTGGCGAAGCCGGAACCGTTCTGTTGCCGCTGTGCGCGACAGGAACGTGAACGACTGCGTTATGGCGAGGCTGAAATCGACCGAGAGCAGCGATTCAAACTGGCGCGGCGTTGTCGATGACGGATACTCGCGAATGCCGAAAATGCCGCCGAACATCGAATGATCGGCGTCGCGGACCTCAAATGTCTCAGCGCCGATAATGGCGCGGCTCGCATAGAGCGCCGATCCGAGGCGACCACGAACCAGAGGACAGCGCCGATAGCGCCCGGTCATCACCTGGTTCAGTATTTCCAGCGGTTCGGAGAACAGGAGGCCCCGGTGCTCATAGATGCCGACACGGCGCGGACGAACGCGCAGCAGCAGCTTTTCCAGATCGCGCACCTTGTCTTCCAGCAGCTCTAGAGCTTCCGCGATATTGGCGTTCTTGTCCTCCTGCTTCTTGCGCAGGAAATCCATCAGCTTGTCGGTCGCGTTTGCTGTTGGGCGGATCACGACCGTCATGAAGAAGCGGTTGCGGAACATCCGTTCAGCCGTCATCCGCTCATAATATTTTTGATCGAGCTTCGCGGCGAAATGGGAGCGGAACGTGCCGCCCGGATAGTCGCGCACACGCATCCGCAACATGTGCGTCCAGATCGAAAGCCGCTCGTCATGGATATTGCGCCAGACCCCGTTGAGGCGCGTGTGCCAATCGTTCAGATCGCGCACGTCCGAAGTCTCGAAAGGACGGCCATCCAGTTCGAGCATGAGCATAAGATCGCCATTATCGAGGGCGACCACATGCTCATTGACATGCCGCGAATACGGCAAGAATTTCTCTGGCATTTCCTCCCGCTTGGCCTTGTCAAAAGGCACCTTCTCCGCGAGCGCGCTCTTACCGAACACCACGACCAAATCCCTTTCGCTTGATTCCGTAGAGCGGTAGCGGCGTGTAGCTCGACCCACCCCAAAAGACGCGGTTCCGGTTCGCCGCTTTGGTCCGGCCCCAAAGGAAGATCAGCCGGAATGCGTTCACGTCATGCCGCACGATGAGCCGCGCCATCGCATAAAGCGCGACGGCGGCCGCGCCGCCGTAGAGAGGATTGCCCGAACCAACCAACGTGATTGCGCCCGCCATGATGATGAGCGCGCCCGCCTCAATGGGAACACCCGCCCACAAAGCGGGGCGGGTGACGGCCAAGAACAGCGGGTCTTTTGTCATTTCTTCCTGACCGTCCATCCCCGATCACCCCGTAATCGTGTCGACGATCCACGGCGCGGAGAACACGATCACCACGCCAACTACGACCGTGACGAGCATCTGCACCGACGCGCGGCCGAGGAACCACAGAAGGCCAACGACGATGATCGCGATGATCGCCAGCGTGCGGAGCAAGCCGTTGCTCAGCAGGCCGAGAATGTTGTCGGCCAGGCCTTCAAAGTTTGCCTGCGCAAAAGCCGGCTCCGCTATGAGCAGGCTTGCCAGCAGCGACAGGGGCAGCGCGCGCGCCATGAGCGGCGAGGGCTTGAGACGCGCGAGCAGCGCGTCGAGCCGGGATTCAGCCTTGATCTTCCAGATACGAAACATTCGACAACTCCTATCTTCGCCTTACGAACCAATCCGCGCGTGTTGGGCGCGGCCGAAAACATCCCACGCAGGCGGTGCAGGCGGTGGAGCCGCCTCCATGTTCTCCGCTGCGATTTCCGCCAGCTCCACCGGCACACGACCGGCGCCAGTGTCGCTCACGGCGGCGCTGGCGGGCTGATCGCCCACGATGACAGTCGGGATTGCGGTCGCAGGCCGACCGCTGACGCGGCGACCTGCATTCTCCACGCGGGCGACATAGCCGTTGCGGAAACCTCTCGATTGAGAGCCTGTGTTATACATGCTGAGTGCGACCCGAAGGGCCTCTTGCGGGGTGCGACCCGTCTTGGCCGAACGGAAATTGGACAGGAGCACACGGCCTGCCGCTTCGACATTGGCGCACTGCTTGAAAACAGTGTCCCACGTCAGGCCGAGCCAGCCCATGTTGCGTGAATTGATTTGGCCGAGGCCGAGATCCACGCTGTAGCCGCGCGCAACATAAGAGCGCGCGGTTGCGATAGCCTCCGCCTCATTGCGCGGACGGCGCGGCTGACTGGCCACGCCGTTGACGTTGATCGCAAAAACATAGTTGGAAGATTCCGCATCCACGATCGCGGCGATCGTATGCGGCGCTACCGCTGGGGCGCATTGCGCCGCCAGCGAAAGAACGGCTCCGGTTTCGAGGAACACGTTCCCGCTCCCGGTCAGTTGCGCGGCTGATAGTAGGTCTGTTGCCGCCCGTCAGTCCAAGTGACCGTCAAGCGACCAGGCCTCCCATCATCCGGCTTCTTGTATTTTGTCTTGGCGATACCCCCGCCCGTGCATGTCGGGAAGCTGCCGCCGAGAGCCAGCACCCGCCACAGTTTCGTTATCGGTGGAACACAGGCTGGATATTGCGTCGGACCACCCGGGTTGGAGATGCACAGAACAACCTCACATGCCCAAGTATTATCCGACGCTACAGCGGGGGTCGATTGCACCGCAGCCCCCACCAAGGCGGCCGCGAGCGCGAAATTAAAAGCTTTCATCGCTTTCTCCCTCGTCATCGAGATTTATGCACATATCACGATGAGGGGGAAAGGGAAGCCTAAAACGCCAATTTGTTGCTGCATTGTTTGTCGGGGACCAATCGGATATGGTCATCCTCATATCCGTAATCGAGCACGACATGCCGCACGGCACTTGACAGTCGCTTGTATGTTTTAAGCGTCGGTTGCTCGAATAGGCAGACATTCAGCCACTTATCGCCATGCCACGATACTTTAACGTTGATGATCCATTCACTCGACGGCAACTGCGCAATCTCGACCGCTTGGATCATTCCCCCAGCGGGGCGGCGGGTGGTTAGTTCGCGTTCCAGGATCGGATCATACTGCCAATCGTCGCTATGCGGCATCGTGATTTATTCCCTTTTACCGATAAGGATATGTCTATCCTCGCTTTGACGGCGAGGGCAACCCGGCTTGTCCTCTCTTGCCGTGCAACCACATTACAGCCATTAAGCGTGTCAACACGCTTATTCCGGCACCACATCAACCTCTTGTGTTTTAGACCTATGGCTCGCCCGAAAAGACAGGAAGACCCCCTTCTCCCGGTTCCCTTGCCCCGGCGTCGGCCGAGCCGCGCGAACACGCGCAATCTCGCAGCGTCGGTGAAACCCGAGCTGGCGGCAGAGATCAAAAACCTTGCTGAGCGCGAACAAACGTCCGTTGCCGCCCTGGTCGAAGAGGCGACGATTAATCTCTTGAAAGCACGCGGGATCGAATATCCCGACTATCTGCGCCACTACCGCAAGTTGGCGTGACGAGCGCGTTATAGGCCCAGTCGGCCCGAAGCTGCGATTTTGGCCAGGTTGAAGAACGAACACTGAACGCTTGATTGATTCTACCAGGACCGTTGCTGACCACCGACCTCGTAGATATCGGCTTCCATGGAGCAATTGTAGCTCTCTGCGATGTTGAACATCTCGGAGAGGAGGCTTTGGATTTCCTCATCAAGGGAAATGCCATCCGGATCGGGGTCATAGGCGACGGTCAGTTTGTAATCACAATTGCCGTTTTTTACCATGGCGTAGTCGCGTTCCAGCATCGCCTCAATCCGCTCCCGAGCGGGTTTTCTACCTCTTCCACGCTTGTTGAAGTTCTCGATAATCAGATGCAGGGCGATGCTGGCAGTGGGCGGCTTTTCCGGCAGTTTGGTCTGTGACGGAATAATGTCGAGCGCCCGATAGACGGTCATTCGTGAGACCTTCAGGTCGCGGGCAACGCGGGCCTTGCTGGCGCCGGCGGCAAGGCGACGGCGGATTTCATCGTCATCGACGTTCTTCTTCCGGCCTTTGTAAACGCCTTCGGCGCGCGCCGCTTCGATCCCGGCGCGCTGACGATCCTTGATGAACTTCAGCTCCATATCGGCGACCATGCCGAGTATGGTGATGACCATTCGCCCCATGTCGCCCGCCGTCGTCACCTCTGGCTCAAGGATGCGCAGCGAAGCTCCCTTTTCATCAAGCTCATGCACCAGGTTCAGGACATCGCGCGTGGAGCGGCCGAGCCGGTCGAGCCGCAGCACGACCAGCTCGTCGCCGGTGTGCATAAACTGCATGATCGTTTCCAGTTCCGTGCGCCCGCTCCGCGAGGCCCCCGATCCGGTCTCGGAACGGATAATTTCGCAACCTGCATTCTTGAGGCGGCCAATCTGGATATCCAGATCCTGGTCCGTGGTGCTGACGCGGGCATATCCGATACGAGCCAAGTGCAAAATCCGTCACATTAGGGTGGCTCTTGCAGTGTATCGTCACATTGAGCGCAAACCCACCCTTTTGTGACAGACGAATGGTGTCACTCGGCCCTATCACTCTGGGGTGTACCCAAATGTTATAGGCCGATCAGCCGCCTCACGCTGCAAGCCGTCCAAAATCAATCCGGTCGTTCAGGTCGAGGTCGAAGCGGCCATAAGGGTTCACATGACTGTAGATCAACGGCGTGAGACCACGATAATCTTCCGGCGTCATCCGCCCCGCCCACTTCGGCTCAACCAGTACGGTCTGAAGCATGCGGGTGTTCACATACACCAGCGACGCTTGCAGGAGGTGTAGCGCCAGAACGGAGATTTCCTGCTCATGGATGCGGTTGGTGGCGATCTCGCCGCCCTTGCCGAAGAACACGAAACCATTAGCGCCGTTCCAGTTCTCAACCACATTCAGCCCTTCGTGGATCTCGCGGCGGAATGCCTCCTGACGCAAATACCGGCATAGGAAGATTGTTTTGACCGCGCGGCCGAGTTCACTCAGCGCCTTGTAGGTCGGGTGCATCACTTCGGCTCTGGCAAACCGGAGCAGGATCGCTTCCGGATCGGCGGTGCGCGATTGCATGGCAGCGGCATATTTGACCATTTCGTCCCAGTCGATCGGGCTGGAGAGGATCGGCAGTAAATTGGAAAGCCGCGTGCGCATGCCGGCTTGGGGAAGGGCCAGTTTCTGGCGTGCCACTGCTTTCAGCCGCGGGGCAAGCTCAAATCCAAGGAGTCGGCAGAACGCAAAGCCGACTGCGCTCTGGCCGTGGCTATCGACGTACTGGCGCTGGATTTCCATGTCGGTGCAATGGCGTAGCACGCCTTCGATCATGGAGGCGACCTCCGAGGAAGAGCACCGCTTGAGCTGGGAATAAACGCAGGTCGCGCGCTTCTCCACATGCCAGTAGATCATGACGCCACGGCCGCCATAGCGGGCGTGCCATTCCGTCATCAGGTTGCGGTCCCACGCGCCGAACTTCGTTGAATCGGACGCGCATGCCGTGCCCGCATCTCCCCATACTGCGGCATTGCGGATTGCCAGTGTCGCGTTTGCTACCCGCGCGCACGCCTCCCTCAGCGCTGGCGCGTGGATGAAACGGCGATGGACATGCAGCAATTCCTCGTAACTGACATCGGGTGTTGCGCCAGCGACCCGCTTGAGCCCGGCGTTCGTGCCCAAGCCATAGAGACACAGCAAAAGACGCTGAGCCAAGGCTGCTTTCGACAGGGTAACCCGCGAGGCCGACGTTTCGAAAGCATCCATCAATCCCGTGTCCAGAGCAGCCTCTTTCAACACGTCCAGCAGTCCGGTCATCGGCCAGCGCTGACCGATCTCGCTTTTGATCGAAGCGAGACCCTTCGGTTCGGGCAAGGGCTTGAACGGTGTAATCGATATCCGGTTGTCGCCGCGCCACAGGAGCCGGACCTTGTCGTTTTGTGGAATATTGGCATTGAGGAGCAACAGTTCCCGTTCAAGCTCCTCCCGGATCGAGGCGCAAAACGCCTGCGCATCTGGCGTCAGGCTGAGGCCGGAATAGTACGCATCTCGCCTGATCTCGAAGTCCTTGGGAAGATCGTCATCGGGATTGCGATAGCGATCCGCCCCGACCACCCAGATTTCTTTGGAGCGGATGCGGTCGCGCAGTTGCGTCAGGACGCAAAGCTCATAGCTGATCCGGTTTACCCGCCCATCGTCATCAATGACGGAACTGCGCCATCGCGCTGGAATCACCTCATCGATCGGAACATCCTGCAATGGCACGAAGCGGCATCCGCCATCCACCTTGCTCCTGATCCAGTCGAGGGCCGCCAGGACCGGCCGCCACACCGCGTTGTTCGACCGGAACTCAAGTACGGAAAGCAGGCTTGGCAGCATGCGCCGGTAATGATTGGCCCAGGAACCACGCATCACCTTGTAGATGCGCCGGTCCAGAGCGCCCTTCGCATGGCTCTCCTTGACGATCGCCGCCAGCTTGGCCTTACCGGCGATCGGGAAAATGACATCGCAGATGCGCCCCGATGGTTCATTGATCGAGGCGCTGGCGATCTCGACCAGCAGGCGCTCCTTTCCATAGACCCGCTCGATGTCTTTCGCGATATCGCCCACCACCTTGCGTTTCGAGCGCGTTCCGATCTTGTGAACGGTTTCGATCAGCAGGTCGATCATCGCGTCAGTGAGTTGCGCCTCCCGCGACATTAGATAAATCGCATAAAGGCCGAGCTGTCGCGCCGGCGCATGCCGGCGCATCTCCGAGGCCTTTTCACCGGCAACGCGGCGAACAATCTGATCGACCCATGGCTTGCCCGTAGCCGTCAGGAGATCATGGGGAAGATCAAGTCTCTGGATAAAGGCGAGTTTCTCGGTCACGTCGAGAATGTTGTCGAGCGTTGCCTGTCCGGCGTCACCCTTCATCCTGTTGAATCCGGTCGAGCTGTCCGGATCGGCAAGCGAGGCTTCCAATAACGCCACCGCATCTGACGAAAGCCGATCACTGGCTCCGATCAGCCAGGTGTCCAGATAATCTTGCCGTTGTGAGCGAACGACACGTTCAAGCTCCTTGCGCGACGGCCCATAAATACGCCGGTCCCGGCACCACAGGAAAACATGCTCAAGCATGGCATTGATCGACTGGCCGCCCGGGCACAGCTCGCCAGCAATCCATTCCGTCAATTGCGCGCGATCCACCCGCTTCATGCGGTGATATCCAAGATGGATCAGGATCTCCGCACAATGCCGTCGTGCTGTCCGACTGGAAAAGTCATAACCGGCTATCTCGCCAGCCTCGACACCGAGTTGCTCGGCCAGATACGAGAGGCCATCGGTAGGGATTGAGCCGGGATCGATCGCGAAAAACCCCAGGGAAGCGAAGAATTTCAGCTGCGCGGCGAGGCCAAGGCGCGTCAGGGCCGGCTTCGAATTTACAAAATCAATATCGGCAAAGCTCAGGCTCCATCGTCCGATCAAATCCCCGCCCGGAATACTCCGATCCATCAACCCACTCCCTATGATGGAGCGAACTGTCCTCTTCTATGATTTCCATCGTCAATACCGAATGCCACGTTCCCAAAACGTTCTCCGACTTGGCCAAAATCGCAGCTTGGGGCCGACTGGGCCTTATACCTATCCCGGCACCGACACGCTTCGGAACCGGCTTGGGATCACCGATGATAAGACGCTCACAGAGGCCGAGCGGCGACTTACTCAGGCGCGCGGCGCGGAAGCCGCGCGCCTGACCTTTCCGGCAACGGCCGACGGCTACCGTGCCCTGCATAAGCATCTCTTCCAAGACCTCTACGAATGGGCTGGCCAGGACCGCACCGTCGACACCGCCAAGGGCGGTGCGCGTTTCGCGCACGTGCCCTACATCGCGCGGGAACTCGACAAGCTGTTCGCCGACGTAGGGGCGAAGAACGGCCTTCGCGGGCTGAAGTTGATGCCCCTGATCGTGCGTCTACTGCTCGACCACGCCACCGGCGCCCCCTGCGCGGCACGGGAGGAGAAGAGCGATGATCTGTGAGAAGATCGGTCCCCAGCATCTTGAGCGCAAGGCGATCCTGTATGCCTATGGTAAAACCCACGTTGTAGCTGGATATGATGGCGCCGCCCTGCGGACGAGGAGTCGTCGCAAGGCCCGGGATGAGTGGTTGGCGCTGATTCCCGGCTCGCATGAAGGTTATATCAGCTGGGAGCGCTCGGAGGATAGAAGATCTCGCCGTTGAGCAGCTCGTCGCGCAGCGACCCGTTGAAGCTCTCATTGTAGCCATTCTCCCAAGGTGATCCCGGCGCGATGTAGAGCGTCTTCACGCCGATCTTGCCGAGCCACTTCTGGACGGCCGTAGCGATAAATTCAGGACCATTAGCGGACCTGATGTGTGCCGGAGGCCCGCGCATGACGAACAACTCGGCCAACGCGGCCAGCACGTCCTCGTGACGTAGCTTCCTGGCGACGATGAGCGCCAGGCATTCCCGGCTGGCCCCATCGATAATGGTCAGGATCCGGAACTTGCGCCCGTCGTGAGTGCGGCCCTGAACGAAGTCATAGGCCCACACATGGCCCGGATATTCCGGCCGGAGCCTGATACAGGAGCCATCGTTGAGCCACAGCCGCCCGCGCTTCGGCTGCCGCTGCGGCACCTTGAGCCCCTCGCGTCGCCAGATCCGCTCGACCCGCTTGCGGTTCACTGTCCACCCCGCGTCGCGCAGCAGGGCGGTGACACGTCGATAGCCATAGCGACCATATTGCTTGGCCAAAGCGATGATGTCCTCGGTCAGCGCCTGCTTGTCGTCCGCCCCGCGCGCTACCTTGCGATGGGTCGACCGATGCTGTCCGAGCACCTGGCAAATCCGTCGTTCGGACACCGGTAGCTCTCGCCACAGCTGGTCGATACAGCGCCGTCGCCGCGCGGGGCTCAGAAGTTTCCCCGGGCGGCCTCCTGGAGAATGAGCTTATCCAGCGTCAGGTTGGATATCGCCCGGCCAAGCCGCAGATTCTCCTTCTCCAGATCCTTCATACGGCGCGCCTGAGAGGCCGAGATCCAGCGCTCCTTATGGCCGACAATGTGGTGCTGCCATGCCGTGCTGCCGCTGATGCTCGAAGCGAACAGCGGCGCGATCGTAAACATCGGCCCGGTCGCAACGCGCGGCATCAACCGGGTCCCCTATGCCGCGGCCAAAGGCGGAGTGTCGGCGCTTACCCAGGCGCTGTCGTTCGACCTCGACGACCGGCCGATCCGGGTCAATTGCGTCGCTCCCGGCGGAGTCAATGTCGAGCGGGTCACGCCGCGCAATCCCAAGCCGCCGACCGAGGCCGACATCAAGGGTTTCGGCGAAGTCGGCGAGCAGACGTTGCGCGACACCTTGATGAAGCGCTTCGCGGCGCCGGAAGAATTGGCCGCCGCGATCTGCTTTTTCGCCTCGCCCGAGGCGTCCTACATCACCGGCCAGACGCTGTACGTGGCAGGCGGCGGGATAGGCTGATCTGAGGGGGCGTCCAAGGCGCCCACCCTCTTCCGTACGGGAGAGGGTTTCACCGCAGGCCTATGCCGCCCGCGCCTTGGGCTTCAAGAACTCGCGGAGCGGAATCGAGGCGTCGCCGAGCTGACCCGGGTCGACCTCGAGCCGACGCTCGACCATCCTCTTGCCGACGCCCATGTCGACCGCGCGATTTGCGGTCAGCACGCCGGCGACGACGTTGCCGTCGAGGAAGAAAGCGGTGAACTGGCTGCTGTCGAGCTCGCCGCGCATCACCACCGGCAGGCTGTCGTCGATCCGGCCGGAGACCTGGATGTTGATGTCATATTGGTCGGACCAGAACCAGCAGGGCTTCAGATAATCGACCTCGCGGCCGATCATCGCCTGCGCCGCGGCCATGCCCTGATCGGCGGCATTCTGATAGGTTTCGAGCCGCACCCGGCCGCCGAAGAAATTGGGCTGGTCGGCGACGTCGCCCGCCGCGAACACCGCCTCATGGCTGGTGCGCCCCTGGCGATCGACGACGATGCCGTTGCCGATCGCTAGCCCGGCGTTGGCGGCAAGCTCGGTCGAGGGCACGATGCCGATCCCGACCACCACCGCGTCGCAATCGATGCGCGTGCCATCGTCGAGCTCGACGGTGCGGACCAGGCCGCCGTCAAGATACAGCCTGGTCACGCCGATGCCGTAACGCGCCTTCACCCCGCGCTTGTCGTGCTCGCGGCCGAGCCAGGCGCCAAAATGCGCACCGAGCGTGCGGATCATCGGCACCGGCGCCGGCTCGATCGCGGTGACCTCACAGCCGCTCTTGCGCGCGCTCGCGGCGACCTCAGCGCCGATCACGCCCATGCCGATGACGACGATACGCGCACCCGGCTTGAGATCTGCCGCGAGCCGGTCGGCGTCATCCTTGGTCCGCAAATGATGGACATTGGCGGCGGTCGCACCATCGAGCGGCAACAAGCGCGCCTTGCCGCCGGTCGCGAGCAGGATGCGATCGGCCGGGATTTCCTTGCCGGAGGCCAGCCGAACCCCTCGGCCGGAAAGCTCCAGTGCTTCGGCGCGCACGCCGAGCTCCAGCTCTATCTTATTGTCTTCATACCATTGCTGGTCGTGGAGGAAGAAATTCTCGGGAAGCTGGTCCCTGTCCCACAGGCATTCCTTGGAGAGCGGCGGCCGCTCATAGGGCAGCCACCGCTCCTCCCCGATCAGGACGATCCGTCCTTCATAGCCGTTGAGCCGGAGCGCTTCGGCGGCGCGTCCCCCTGCAAGGTTGGCGCCGACAATCACAACCGAAGCGATCATAAATTAGCCTCCGTACCCTTCGAACCGAACTTAGACTCAATCCCGGTTTGATTGAACCGGGATTGGCCTAACTTTCCTCTGCTTTTCGTGACGATCGTTATTGCGTGCCTATCCGGTTGACGCATACACCCACTAGGGATAGATTGTGTGCGTGAAGCGGGTAGTGGGTTATGGACGTTCTCGGCCGCACCGATCTGCCCTTCCCGCAATCGCTCCCCGAGTTTCAGCGGCTTTTTCCCGACGATGGGGCCTGCGCCGCCTACTTGGAAAGGATTCGCTGGGGTGACGGGTTCGCCTGCCCGCATTGTGGCATTGTGGGTGAGCCTTTCCGCATCGCTACGCGGCCCGGCGTCCTGACCTGTCGCGCTTGCCGCCGCCAGACGGGATTGACCGTCGGCACGGTCATGGAACGCAGCCACACGCCCTTGAGCACATGGTTCTGGGCAGCCTATCTGGTCGCCAGCCAGACGCAGGCATGTCGGCGGTTCAGTTCCAGCAGCTTGGGCTGACACGGTACGAAACCGCCTTCGGAATCCTGCACAAGCTCCGCGCGGGCATGGTACGGCCCGAGCAGGACCGGATCGGCGGCAAGACGGACGGTCATGTCGAGGTGGACGAAAACCTATGTCGGTGGAAAGACACGCGGCGAAGGCCGGGGTGTTCATCATAAGACGCTGGTGGCTGCCGCCGTCGAAGTCCGCCACCGGGAGCCGGGTACAGCCCAGGACAAGCGTAAGGATGGCCGCTTTGCCGGTCGGGTGCGGCTGTCTATCGCCGCCGACCGCAGCGCCGATTCGCTGTGCGGCTTCGTAGGGAGTGCCGTCATGCCGGGGTCGCTGATCGTCACCGACGATTGGAGCGGCTATGGCAACCTGCGGACACGCGGCTATGACCACCACGCAATCGCCGAATGTGGCGACCCCGAGGTGGCCGAGGAGTTCATGCCGATCATCCACCTCGTCTTCAGCAACCTGAAGACTTGGCTCAACGGCATCCACCACGGCGTGAGCGCAAAGCATTTGCAGGCCTACCTCAACGAGTTCACGTTCCGCTTCAACAGACGGTTCTACCCGTTCAACGCCTTCCGCTCGCTCCTCGGAATTGCGGGCGAGGTGAAAGCTCGACCTACGCCGAGCTATATTCCGGTGGCTGGGCGCACCCCACATGTAGTGGGTGTCTGCGTTAACCGGATAGGCACGCGTTATTGATCGAACATGCCGATCTTGCGGTCGTCGAGATTGCTTAGGCTGCATTTTCCGTCTTCTGACAAAAAGTTTTTAGTTGGGCAATTCGATGACGAGATTGTCGAGCGGGAACAGCTTGCAGGCGAGCGCATAACCCCCCGCCTCTTCCGCCTCGCTCACTTGTAGCCTGCTCATTTTACCGGTGCGATAATTTCCGCTGGTCACCTTCACCTTGCACACGCCGCACCCGCCGCCGCGGCAGCCGACGAAAATGTCATTCAGCCCCAAGCGCTCCATCGCGATCAGGACCCGTTCCTCCTTGGGGCATTCGAAGCGGCTGCCATCGACGATCTGGACTTGATGC
This sequence comes from Sphingopyxis sp. 550B, assembly GCF_057401805.1. Lineage (NCBI taxonomy): Bacteria > Pseudomonadati > Pseudomonadota > Alphaproteobacteria > Sphingomonadales > Sphingopyxidaceae > Sphingopyxis > Sphingopyxis sp. 550B. The sequence goes on from NZ_JBXYYY010000002.1 coordinate 79,181, forward strand.
TTGATCATCGTGGTCAGCTTGCCGCTTTCAAAGTATTGGTTTTGCGCGCGGCGAAGGTCACGCCCGCCACCGCGAAATTCGCATCCGGGATCTCGCGCAGGATCACGCGGATCGACTCGCGAGGCACGCCGAGCGACTGCTCCGCGGCATCGGTCAGCGCGAGGATGAACGCCTCCTTCTTCTCGGTCGTGCGGCCCTCGACCAAAGTGACTTCCATGATCGGCATTTATGCTTCCACCGTGATGCTGACCGATCCCAGGTTCTGGACGGTGTTGCGGATGGTCTGGCCGGCCTTGAGGGTCGGCGCCGCCGTGATGCCGCCGGCCATGACGATGTCGCCGGCGTTGATCGTCTCGCCCGCCTCGCCGATCAACCGCGCGGCGGCGACCAGCGAGCGCAACGGATGGCCGAGGATCGCGGCAGTCGAGCCGACCTCGACGACCTCGCCGTTGATTTCCAGGATCACGCCGAGGTTCGAGAGATCCTGCATCGGATCGCCCCAGCCGCCGACCACCAGGCCCGAAGACGAGGTGTTGTCGGCGACCACGTCGACCAACGCGAACTTGAAATTCTCGAAGCGGCTGTCGATCACTTCCATCGCTGGGGCGACGGCCTCGACGCAGGCGAGCGCCTGCGCCGCCGTGACCTTGCCCGCGAGCGGCGCCTTCATCAGAAAGGCGATCTCCGGCTCGATCCGCGGATGGACGAAGCGCGACAGCGACAGCGCCGCACCCTCCTCGAGCAGCATCGCGTCGGTGAGCCGCCCCCAGGCGACCTCGTCGACCCCGACCTGCTGCATCTTGGCGCGGCTGGTGAGGCCCATCTTGACGCCGATCCGCTTCTCGCCGCGCGCCAGGCGGCGCTCGACCGACAGCTTTTGGATCGCATAAGCGTCGGCGACGGTCAGCTTGTCATTGCTGTGGGTGATCTGAGGCGTGGCATGCGCTTCGTGCGCGGCACGGTCGAGAATCTCGGCATATTCAGCAAGCGAAGTCACGCGGCCATTTCCCCCTTGGGCTCGGTCTCACCCTTGCGCGCGCTCAGGATATCGAGAGCGACGTCGACGATCATGTCTTCCTGTCCGCCGACCATCCGGCGCCGGCCAAGTTCGACCAGGATTTCGCGTGTGTCGAGTCCGTATTGTTCGGCGGCCTTTTCGGCGTGGCGCAGGAACGACGAATAGACGCCCGCATAACCCAGGCTCAGGGTCTCGCGGTCGACGCGGACTGGGCGATCCTGAAGCGGCCGGACCAGATCCTCGGCGGCGTCCATCAGCGCCATCACATCGCAGCCGTGCTTCCAGCCCTTGCGGTCGATCGCGGCGATGAACACCTCGAGCGGCGCATTGCCGGCGCCCGCGCCCATGCCAGCGAGGCTGGCGTCGATGCGGATCGCACCTTCCTGCGCTGCAACGATCGAGTTGGCGACGCCGAGCGAGAGATTGTGGTGGGCGTGCATGCCGCGCTGCGTCTCGGGCTTGAGCACCCGGTCATAGGCCTGCAGGCGGGCGCGGACGCCATCCATGTCGAGCGCACCGCCGCTGTCGGTCACATAGACGCAATGCGCGCCATAGCTTTCCATCAGCAACGCCTGCTGGGCGAGCGCCTCGGGCTCGAGCATGTGGCTCATCATCAGGAAGCCCGACACGTCCATGCCGAGATCGCGCGCGATGCCGATATGCTGCTTGCCGACGTCGGCTTCGGTGCAGTGCGTCGCGACGCGCACCGAGCGCACGCCGAGCGCATAAGCGCGCTTGAGCTCCTCGACGGTGCCGATTCCGGGCACGAGCAAGGTGGTCAGCACCGCCTTCTCGATCACGTCGGCGGCGGCCTCGATCCATTCCCAATCGGTGTGCGCGCCGAAGCCATAGTTGAACGAGCTGCCGTTGAGCCCGTCGCCATGCGACACTTCGATCGCGTCGACACCGGCATCGTCGAGCGCCTTGGCGATCGTGCGGACACTTTCGGTGCCATAATTGTGCAGGATCGCGTGCATGCCGTCACGCAAGGTCACGTCCTGGATGTAGAGCTTGGTCTGGGTGGGATAGAGCGTCATGCTGCAGCCTTCCGATTGAGCATGCGGGCCGCCAGCATCTCGCCGGCGGCCTTGGCGGCCGCGGTCATGATGTCGAGATTGCCCGCATATTTGGGGAGATAGTCGCCCGCTCCTTCGACCTCGAGGAAGACGCTCGTCTTGAGCCCCGCGAACTCGCCATAACCGGGGATCTTGACCGGGTTGTTCGATCCGAAGCGCTCGAACTGGACCTCCTGCTTGAGGCGGTAGCCGGGAACGTAGGATTGCACCGTCGCGATCATGTCGAGGATCGACTGGCGGATCTTGTCCTCGTCGACCTGGTCGGTCAGCGTGAAGATCGTGTCGCGCATGATCATCGGCGGCTCGGCCGGGTTGAGGATGATGATCGCCCGGCCCTTTTCGGCGCCGCCGACCACTTCGATGCCCTTGGCGGTGGTGCGGGTGAACTCGTCGATGTTGGCGCGCGTGCCCGGACCGGCCGAGCGCGACGAGACCGACGCGACGATCTCGGCATAATGGACCTTGGTGACGCGCGCGACTGCGGCGACGATCGGGATCGTCGCCTGGCCGCCGCAGGTCACCATGTTGACGTTGACCGCATCGAGGTTCGAATCGGCATTGACCGGCGGCACGGTGAACGGCCCGAGCGCCGCGGGAGTGAGATCGACGATCTGCTTGCCGTCGGCGCGCAGGATCTCGTCATGGACCTTGTGGGCGTAAGCCGAGGTCGCGTCGAACACGACGCCGATCTCGGGATAGGAACCCATCTTCTTGAGGCCCTCGATCCCGTCATGGGTGGTCGCGACGCCGCGCTCGCGCGCCATCGCCAGGCCTTCCGACTTCTCGTCGATGCCGACCACGACGGCGAGCTCGAGGCTGTCGGAGCCCTTGAGGATCTTGATCATCAGGTCCGTGCCGATGTTGCCGGAACCGATGATCGCGCATTTGATCTTCGACATTCGTAAATCTCCCAAAGCGCCTTCAGGCGCCCGCTTCGAAAAAGGCTTTGACGGTGCCGACACCGTTGATCCGCGCCTCGACCACGTCGCCGGCCGCGACGCCGGCCATCGGGCCGAGCGCGCCGCTGAGGATCACGTCGCCCGCCTTGAGCGGCCGGCCGGCCTTCGCCATCACCTGCGCAAGCCACAAGGCCGCGCTGATCGGGCTGCCGAGGCAGGCGACGCCCGCACCGACCGAGATCGGATCGCCGCGGCGCTCCATCACCATCCCGCAGGTGCGCAGGTCGAGCCCGTCAAGCTTCTTGGGAACGGCCCCCAGAGTGTACACCCCGCTCGACGCATTGTCGGCGATCGTGTCCCAGATCTTGATATCCCAATTGGCGATGCGGCTGTCGACGATCTCGATCGCCGGCACGACATATTCGATCGCGCGCAGCATTTCGGCGGTGGTCACGTCGGGATCGTCGAGGTCGCGCCCGATCACCAAAGCGATCTCCGCCTCGACCTTGGGCTGCACCACGCGCGTCAGCAGGATCGGCTGGCCTTCGGGCACGTCCATGTCCGCATAGAGCATGCCGTAGTCGGGCTGGTTGACGCCGAGCTGCTTCTGCACCGACTTCGACGTGAGCCCGGTCTTGCGGCCCACCAGCCGGCGGCCGTTGGCAAGATAGTGCGTCGTATTGGCGTCCTGCACCGCATAAGCGGCCTCGACGCCGCCGGCCGAGATCAGATCCCGGATCGGCGGGCCAGGATTCATCGTCTCGGCGGCGTGCCTCAACTGGGCCGCGGCCTTGTCGATGTTGCTTCTATCGAATGTGACTTCCTGATCAGCCATGGCGCTCACAACTTCACGCAGATGTTTTCGATCTCGGTGTAGAATTCGAGGCTGTGCACCCCGCCTTCACGGCCGATGCCGGATTGCCCGGCGCCGCCGAAGGCGGTGCGCAGGTCACGCAGGAACCAGCAGTTCACCCAGCAGATGCCGACCTCCATCTCGGCCGACACGCGATGGGCGCGGGAAAGATCCTGCGTCCAGATCGTCGCGCTGAGCCCGTAGGGCGTGTCGTTGGCCATCGCAATGGCTTCTTCCTCGGTGTCGAATGGAATGACGCCGCAGCACGGGCCGAATACTTCCTCGCGCATAACCGTGGAATCGGGAGCAAGGCCGGTCCAGATCGTCGGCTCGACGTAGAAACCGCCGTCAACGTTCTTCGGAACGCCGCCGCCGGTCACGACGGTCGCGCCTTCGTCGACCGCGCGCTGGTAATAGCCGAGCACCTTCGAGCGATGCTCGTCGCTGATCAGCGGGCCCATATATTGGGGATGCTTCGGATCGCCGGGCTCGAACGCCTGCGCCGCCGCGGCAAGCCGCTCGACGAACTTGTCGAAGATCGACCGCTCGACGAAGATGCGCTCGGTCCCGAGGCACACCTGGCCGGTGTTGAGGAAGGTGGCGCGAGCAACACCCTCGATCGCCTTGTCGATGTCGCAATCGGCGAACACGATCGCCGGGTTCTTGCCGCCGAGCTCGAACGAAATGTCGCGCAGGCCAACCGCGGCCTGCTTCATGATCGCCGTGCCGGTGCCGGTCTCGCCGGTGAAGGTGATCGCATCGACGTCCTTGTGGCTGGTCAGGAACTCACCGGCCGAATCCGGGCCGAAGCCGTGGACGACGTTGAACACGCCCTTTGGCATGCCGACCGCGTCCATCACCTCGCCGAGCAGCGCCGCGGTGCGCGGCGTTTCCTCGGACGGCTTGACGACGACGGTGTTGCCGCACGCGAGCGCGGGGCCGACCTTCCAGGTCATCAGCAGCAACGGGAAGTTCCACGGGCAGACCACCGCAACCACGCCCTTGGGCTTGCGCACCGCATAGTTCAGCGCCTTCGACCCGTCGGGAGTCGGGGTCATGAACGATTCGGTGGGGGTCGTCGAGACGACGTCCGCGAACATGCGGAAATTGGCGGCGCCGCGCGGAATGTCGATGTGCGAGGCGATCGAGATCGGCTTGCCGGTGTCGGCGACCTCGGCCGCGAGGAAATCGTCGAAGCGGCGCTCGATCTCGTCGGCGACCTTGATGATCAGCTTGACTCGCTCGGGAATCGTCATCTTGCCCCACGGGCCCTTCAAGGCGCGCTTGGCGGCCTGAACGGCAGCGTCGACGTCCTCCCTGCTCGCCTCATAGACGCGGCCGATCTCCTTGCCGGTCGCCGGGTCGATGTTGACGAAGCTCTTGCCTTCGCTGCCCTTGCGATAGGCGCCGTCGATATAATTCAAAACTTCCGCCGTCACCGTCGGCAAGGGCTCGTCGCCTCGCGCCATCTTCTTTCTCCGTTAATTCGAAACTTCAGTCGAACCGTTTGGCGCCGATCGCGGCAAGGCCGGCATTGGCATAAGCCGTGTCCATCGCCTCGCTGCCGCCCGATACGCCGATGCCGCCGACGATCTCGCCGTCGACGACGATCGGGAGTCCTCCGCCGAACATCACCATGTTCCTGCGCCGCGTGATGCCGTCGCGAAGTGCGTCGCTGCCCGAAACGATGCCCGGGATGTCCGCGGTCGGCATCTTGAAGCTCGCGGCCGTATACGCCTTGTCCCGAGCGATGTCGCTCGAATGAAACGGCGCGCCCGTGGCCCGCACGAAGGCGACAAGCTCGCCTGCTGCGTCGACCACGGCCGCCACCACCGCACAACCTTCGTCGGCGCCGGCCCGGAGGGCGGCGCCGACGGCGGCATGAGCGGCCTCAGGACTGATGGCTCTGTTGCAAAGATTGGCGGCAGTCAGAGGTAGGCTGTCGCTCTGCGCCGATCAGGCGGCTGCTGCGAAATGGTGGTTGAGCATGCCCATGGCCTCCGTCAGCGCCGAGGGCCCAATGCCAAAAGCTCTCTCCACAAGGCGCACCTCGCCCCTGATGCCGGGCTGCAGGCACCAGGGGCGAGCCTGTCCTTTGCGCAGGGCTCGCATGACTTCGAATCCCTTGATCGTGGCATAGGCCGTGGGGATCGATTTGAAACCGCGCACCGGCTTGATCAGTATCTTGAGCTTTCCGTGATCGGCCTCGATCACGTTATTGAGATACTTCACCTGCCGGTGGGCCGTCTCCCGGTCCAGCTTTCCTTCGCGCTTCAATTCGGTGATCGCTGCACCATAGCTCGGCGCTTTGTCGGTATTGAGCGTGGCAGGCTTTTCCCAGTGCTTCAGGCCTCGCAGGGCCTTGCCCAGGAACCGCTTCGCTGCCTTGGCGCTGCGGGTCGGCGACAGGTAGAAATCGATCGTGTCGCCCCGCTTGTCGACTGCCCGGTACAGGTAGGTCCACTTGCCCCGCACCTTGACGTAGGTTTCATCCAGGCGCCAGCTCGGATCAAAGCCACGCCGCCAGAACCAGCGCAGCCGCTTCTCCATCTCCGGGGCGTAGCACTGGACCCAGCGATAGATCGTCGTATGGTCGACCGAAATGCCGCGTTCCGCCAGCATTTCCTCAAGGTCGCGATAGCTGATCGGATAGCGACAATACCAGCGCACCGCCCACAGGATCACATCACCCTGGAAATGGCGCCACTTGAAATCCGTCATCGTTCCGTCCGTCCAATCTCCGCCAAGCATGCTCAAGCTTCACGATTTTTGCAACAGAGCCCGCCGGGCTATCCTTCCAGCGCTCGGGTATCCGGCCTTCCTTGATCGCCGCTTTCTCCTCCTCAGTATTCCGCTGCTTCGGGGCTGGCACCACGGTCGCGTCGATGATCTGCCCGCCCATGGCAAGGTACCCCCGATCCGTCAGGGCCGCATCGAAGCGGGCGAAGAGCCTGTCGATCGCCCTGGCCTTGACCAGCCTCTCGCGGAACAGCCACACCGTCGTCGCGTCCGGCACGGTGCCGTCGAGCCCCAGGCCCAGGAAGCGCTGGAACGAGAGGCGGTCCTTGATCTGGAATTCGGTTGCTTCGTCCGACAGCGAGTACAGCGCCTGCAGCACCAGGATCTTGAACATGAGCACCGGGTCGAAGGGCGGGCGACCACCCTTGCCGCGAGGACTGCGACGCAGCGCGGCAACCAGCGGACCGCGAAAGACCTCAAAGTCCACGACCGCTGCCAGACGCTCCAGCGGATCGCCCGCCGCGCTCAATGCTTCGTATCGGTTCGAAAGATCGAAGAAACAATGAATCAGATCAGGCCCCGATTTGCGAGGGGTTTTTGGAGGTGCCCATCTTTCCCATGGTGACGTCGTTTGGCGCCGTTGCCTCCGGTTCGATGTGCAGGGTCGATCCTGTACTGCCGGCGCCCCTCTAGCTAGAAATCGACTTCTAAGCCAACGCCGACGACCCGCGGTTTCTCATAGAGAATATCCGTGGCCAGCGCACCTTGCCTGATCTGCTGGGCCGCTTTCGAATTCGTCAGGTTGGTCCCCCAGATCGAGAGCTTCAAGTTGTCGGCTGCCTTGAACCATATTTCTCCGCTAGTCATCGTATATGGCTTCTGCGAAAAACGATTAAGAAAGTCATAATAAACCCGCGAACTGTAGAAGAAATTCGCTGATGCCCCGAATTCCCGGCCAGCCAGTGTCGTGGTCCAGTCCGCGCCGAGGTTCGCCGTGTACCGCGGGGCCCTGATAAGGGTTTTGCCGGATGCATCGTTCGATGTGACGATGTTACCGCCGGTCGGCCGGGGAATGAAGTCCTGAGCTGCGGGAAATTTATCATAAGTTCCATGATTGTATGCGACCGATCCGCGAACGTTCAGGCCCTGGGTCGGTATGACATTGATTTCGAGTTCCCCGCCATAAACCTCAGCGCTTGCCGCATTTTGCAGAACGTAAGCGTTGCCATCGGGGGTACGCGCCTGCACCTGAAGGTTCGAATAATCATAGTAGTAAAGAGAAAGGTTGGCACGCAGCGAACGGCTGAGATCCGACTTCACCCCCACTTCTGCAGCCTTGATCTTCTCCGGCTCCACGGGCACCGGAGAAGTTGCCGCCACATTGTATACGCCGCTTTTGAAGCCGGTTCCGTAGTTGGCGAAGATATTCGTCGTATCAGTAATCTGGTACCTGGCGGCTACTTTGTAGGTGAAGTTACTGAAAGTCTTGTCAACCCGACCGTACGGCAGTTGTACGCCGTTCACGGATTGCTGGAATTCCCGCTTTTCGGTCGTGTAGCGGCCGCCTGCGGTCAGGAAGAACTTATCAGAGATCTGGAGCGTCCCCTCCGCGAAGCCCGCCAAAGAACCGGTTTCGACCGCCGGATTAAGTATTGTACTGATCAACGGCTGGCCGATTCCTCGTGCATTGGCGAGATCGATGTTTGGGATTGTCGCGTCGAGGTGAAAGGCATAAACCCCGACCAGCCAGTTGAACTTCTCGGAGTTCGTGGACAATACTCGAATTTCCTGGCTCTCGGCCTCGATATTAAGATCGAACTTGATATAACCCATACTTATATTAGTCGAATCTACGTCAGCGTGCTGCCTACCGGTATTATGCATATAAGCGGTTGTCGATTCGATATTGAAATCTTCGAATTCAAACTTAGCCCGAAGAGAGGTACTGAACCTTTCGTAATCAATCCTAGGCGTAAGTGATAAGGACGATTCCCACGGGCCGTCCGGAAGGATCACTCCGGGCGCCAGCAAGGCAGCGGTATTGTTATTCAGAGGTTGCGTGGCATTAAGGGTACTGTTCTGTCGGGTGTAGTTTGCGGTCAAAACAAACTGCGTGGTCCCGTTGGGCTGGAACAGAAACTTGCTTCTCAGATCCACGACGTCGAGACCGCCCAGCTTTCTTCCGGTCGACAGTTCCGGGATGTATTCTTCGGTCTTCCGGTACATGCCGGCAAAGTCGATCGCGAGATTGTCAGTTAAGCCGGTCGTCGCATAAGCGCGAAGGTTGTAATCGTTCGAACTGTTGCGCAGCCAGCCGACGCGCGACGAAATGCGCGCCCGAGGCGTAAAGCTTGGGTCGGGCGTGATAACGTTGATTAACCCCCCCGTCGCGTTGCGGCCGAAGACGGTTCCCTGCGGCCCGCGCAGCACTTCGACCCGTTCGACTTCGACCAGTTCAATCGAGTTCGAGAAAGCATCGGGTTGATACACACCGTCCACGTAAGTAGCGACATTGGGCTCGTCACCGACGGACACGCCGCCGGAACCGATACCGCGGATCACCGGCTGGATGACAGAGGCGGTTCTGTTGCCGGTAAAACCCGGCACGACTTGCGTGAGGCTGCGAGCATCGACGATGCCGGCGCCGGCGAGAGACCTTCTGGTTATAGCTGTCACAGTGACCGGAATTTGCTGCAACCGCTCCTCGCGGCGCGTTGCGGTGACGACGATGTCCTCGATCCCACCTCCTTGCTATGCATTGGATGGAGTGTTGGGCGATGATGGTTCACCACTCGTTCCCGCGTCTTGCGCCCATGCTGGTTGCACTACGAAAGACGCAGCCATAAAAGCGCCGGACGTTAATAACAAATAATTGGACCTTCCCATTACCTTTCTCCTATAATTTACTGCGTATTTTTTACCTAATTGTGGCCTTCTTCCTGATAATCCGCTCACTATTTCAAAACGCCGCAAAAATATTCAATAACTGGCGAACTCGTTACAGGCATTCGAAAAATCCTCATTCAAGGGACCTGTTACTGATTTCCCCTACCAAAATGGAACGTGAGCGTTGCTCCTCCCGTGATTGGATCGCCGTAAATCACATTTTCACCGAGCGTGGTCAGAAGGATGGTCCTGTAATAGCGCTGATCTGTCAGGTTGTTGCTCCATATCGTCAGGTCCCAGCGGTCGTTGGCCGGTGCGAAGGTGACAGAGGCATTGAGCAGTTCATACGCCGACTGGCGCGAGCGGCCCGAGGGTTCGAAATTGTAGCCGTCCGTATGGAACAGGACGCCGTTGAGCCGAAGCTCGTTCTCACCGATATTGCCGCACGTCGCTGTAGACCGGTTCCGCATAGGCGACCTCGAACGGCTTGGAACGCGAACCGGACAACGTGGCGGACAGCTCATCGGACGGCCGTTTGGTAACGATGTTGATGGCGCCGCCGGTGGCATTACGGCCATAGAGCGTGCCCTGCGGCCCGCGAAGCACCTCCACCCGTTCGACATCGAACAGTTGCTGCGTCGTGCCCGCCGAATAGGCGATATAGACGCCGTCGATATAGGTTGCGACGCTCGGCTCGGAATTGGCCGTCCGGTCGCTGCCGACGCCGCGCAGGAATGGCTGGGGGAAACCACCGCCTGTCGACACCGTCAGACCCGGGGTCACCAACGCGATCTGGTCGGAATTGGTGATGCCGCTCTGCGCAAGTCTCTCGCTCGACAGCGAAGTGACCGCCAGCGGTACGCTTTGCAGGCTTTCGGACCGGCGCTGGGCGGTGACGACGATCTCCTCCAGCCCCGCGGAATCCGTCTCCGCCGGGGATGGGTTCGACGACCCAATTGAGGATGATTGCTCCCCGGGCGCTCCGGTATCCTGCGTCATGGCTGGATCGGTCGCGAAAATGAACGTGGTTATTAGCGCAAAGAAAGCAGCTATGTTATGATTTCGCATTCCTTCCCCCTTTGGTCTTTTGCTTGTTAAAGGCGTTAATTTCTCCGTATCGGACTCAGTTTCCCAGTATCAGGCCACTGGTCGGAACCCCGCCACCCGACGTAACCAGGATGTTCTCGAGTCCGACAACCTGATTGATCGCGCTGCCACGCACCTGACGGACCGCTTCGGCGATGCCGTTCATGCCGTGGATATAGGCCTCACCAACCTGCCCGCCGTGGGTATTGACCGGGAGGCCGCCGCCGATTTCAATGTTGCCGTCCCTTATAAAATCCTTTGCTTCGCCACGATTGCAAAAGCCGCTGGCTTCAAGCGCGGGAAGTATGGTCGGTCCGAAGTGGTCGTAGATGATGGCGGCGTCCATGTCCTTTGCCGAAAGACCGCCCATGGCATAAAGCTGTTCGGATACGATGCGGGTATCCTCAAACGGAATGATATCGTTACCGTAGAAGCCCATGAGCGGAATATTGCCGCGGGCGGCCCCCTGCGCAGCGGCCCGAACCATTACCGGCTTGGTCTTGAGGTCGCGCGCACGCTCCGCCGACGTCACGACTAGTGCGACCGCACCGTCGCTTTCCATGCAGCAATCGTACAGGTGAAGCGGATCGGAGATCGTCCGGCTACCGAGGTAATCGTCAAGCGTCAGTTCCTTGCCGTAGAAGAAGGCTGCCGGATTGACCGCCGCGTGCTTGCGGGCTGCTATTGCGACATTGGCGAAGTCTTGTCTGGTGGCGCCATACTGGTGCATGTAGCGGCGGATCATCACCGCAACAAACGAAGCGGCCGTCGCGAGGCCATGCAGCGTGTGATAGTGGGTCACTTCGCCTTCGGCTGTCGGTGCGCTCGGCAGCGGCCCGCCGAAACGATACTGCGATCGTTCATTCATGGCCCGATAGCAGACCACTGTCGAAGCGAGTCCGCTGGCGACCGCCAGCGCAGCCTGCTGCACCACAGCGCAGGCACCGCCGCCCCCAAAGGGTATCCGCGAAAAGAAGGTCAGTTCGCCCGCGCCGATCGCGCGCGCGATTTCCACTTCGGAAGTGTTGTCGGCCCCCATCGTGCACAGGCCGTCAACCTGAGACGCCTCGATGCCCGCATCCGCGAGCGCGGAGCAAACCGCTTCGGACGCCAGGCGGAGCTCGCTTCGGCCCGAATTCTTCGAGAACTCGGTAGCGCCAATGCCTGCGATGGCAGTCTTGTCTGAAAGCATGATGCCGTCCCCTTCATCCGCCCGATCTATGCCGGACCAAAACGAAACGACGCCCGCCCGTTTCGTTCTATGAACTCAACCTGCACGGGATTGTCGATCGCGATCGAGTTTATTTCCATGCCGTCGAGGCCGGCCACAACCCGAACGCCTTCTTCAAGCTGAACCACGCCGACCGGATGCGGCAGGACAAACCCTTCGAGGGGCGGGTGATGGTGGACGGCGAAGCTGAACACGGTGCCGCGCCCGCTCATCCGGACGGGCGCCCATTCGAAGCTGCCGCATTGTCCACACATTGTCGAAGGGGGATTGCGGATCAACGAGCACTGCGAGCAGCGTTGCATCAGCAGTTCCTGCCGCGCGAGGCCTTCGTAAAAGAACGCAAATTCCCCGCTCGATTGATGCACGCGCATTCTCCCGATATTATATCTTTATATGTTCGATTCACCAATTCGCGATATTCATTCAATATTCCTATTTCCTATTGTCGTATAGTTTTCTAGCGCCGGTTTGAATTTTCGATTAGAGAACCCCTGAAGTGCGACGTCAAGCCATTTCTGACGCGATGTATACGAAAGTTCAAAGAATTTTGCTGATTCCCATTCAACTGCTTCGTCGAAATCCATTTCGACGGACCGCTCGAATACACGCTTGATCGCGACAGCCGCGTGCCTGTCTTTTGCTGCCAACTCGGTGCTCAGCCTGTCAATCTCGCCGCTCAGATCTGCAACCGGAACCACATGATTGACCAATCCGATCTCCGCCGCCTTGTGACCGTCGAACACCTGCCCCGTCAGGAGGTAATAGAGCGCCACTTTGCGTGGCAAGTGCCGGGCGACCATCCAGGTCAGACCTGCACCGGGGATGACGGCGAAGTTGATTTCCGAAAGGCTGAAACGCGCGTTCGAGGCAGCGACCGACAAATCGCAGAGCCCCGCGACCAAAATGCCTCCGCCCACGCACCAGCCCTGAACCGCCGAGATCGTGATGCCGTTAAAGTGGCGAAGACGCTTCATCCACGACAGCGCCAGATCCATCGTTCGCATGAACATGTCGGAGTCCCCGAAATTCCCAAGCAGGAACTCCTCAAGATCCATGCCTGCGCAGAAGTTGTCACCTCTCCCGACAATAACGATAAGCCGTACATCGCCCCGGCGCTCCACCTCGTCCAGCGCGGAGTGCATGTCGGCATGAACTTGCGGAGACATCGCGTTGCGCTTTTCGGGGCGATTGAACGCGATCGTTGCTCGCGCTCCATCGAAACACAGGTCGACGGTCGGAAAAGTTACGGCGTTCATGTCGTCTCTCCCGTTGCGGCCCGGCCGACCCCGGTCTCTTCGCGTGCCCGCGCTTCATCCGGTTCACCGAAATAGCGATGATTATGCTCACCCAGAGCGGGTGAAGATGCCGTGGAGTCGGGCGTGTATCCGCTGATCTGTATCGGGAGTTCGAATATCACGTCTGACGACGCTATCCCGGCACAGCCCGCTTCCGCCTTTCCGTTCGCCATGGCTTCGGCTACGCTAAGCACGGGAGCGAAACAACAGTCGGCCTTCACCAGCAGGTTGCACCAGTGATCAAGTGGGTGCGACCCAAAGATTCCTGCAAGCTCGGACTTCAGCCAGGCTTGGCGAGTCTCGTCGAACTGGAAGGGCTGCAAGTCGGGCCTCTGCAGCGCCGCACACAGCCTCGCCCAGAACTTGGGTTCACCGGCCCCGACGGTCAGATGGCGATAGTCAGATGTCTGATATATCTGGTAGCAGGCAAAGCTCCCGTCGAGAAGCGAAGGCCCGCCGGCCGACATCGTTAGCGGCCCGATGTTCAGCGGCTTGCAGCATTCGGTCATGGACACGCCGTAGAACCGTCCCCGGCCCGTCCGTTGCCGCTCGACGATGCCGGTCAGCACCGCGATCACGGCGTGAAGAGATCCACCCATGACGTCCGCGATCTGGAAACGCGGCAAAACCGGCCCTCCGGTATCATCACGCAACTGATCCAGAAGCCCCGCGTATGCAAGGTAATTCAGATCGTGGCCCGCGAGATCGCTGAGGGGACCAGACTGACCATAACCGGTAATCGAGACATAGACGAGCGCGGGCTTGATAGCCGAAAGAGTCGCGTAGTCGATTCCAAGCTTCGCTGCTACGCCCGGCCTAAAGCTCTCCAGCACAACATCCGCTTCGCGCACCAGATCGATCAATCTTTCGCGTTCCACTTCCCTTGTCAGATCGAGCGTGACGCTGTGCTTCCCGCGATTGACAGCCCGGAAGAATGCCGATTGCCCGAGCTGCTCATCAGGTGCGGCGTCGAGCGGGCGGCGCGCGTAATCGCCGCCAACAGGATGCTCGACTTTGATTACAATCGCACCAAGATCGACCAGGTATTGCGTGCACATGGGGCCGGGCAGCAACCGAGTCAGGTCGACGACCGTAGTGCCATGCAGCGGCGCCTGCGCCATGGAGTTCATACCGTCCACGGCAGCCGATCCAAATTGTTCCGGAATTCCTGCCGTAGGGCAAACTTGTCGATCTTGCCGGTGACGCCTTTAGGCAAGTCTTCGACCGCCTTGTTGCTGCAGCTCATGAAGACCGCTAGCTCGGTGCCGTTGCTCTCGTCGACCACCGTCTCCGAGACTTCGAAGTCGAGCGCCTCGACGAAGATCTTGGTCGACCCGACGATGTCGGTGCCGTTGAGCGCGCAATGGTCGAAACGCTGCACGCGCATACCGCGCGGCTCGCGATGCCACACATCCGGATTCTTGGTCATCGGCGCCGTGTCCGAAATCTCCATGTCCGCATAGAGATCGAAGACATGCTTGGTCGGCGTCGTGAAACGGATCTTGCGGCCCACGCCCGGATCGGCACCAGCCGGGATCTCCTCGGTGCGAACCCCCATCGCATCGATCCGCTTCTTGAACACGTCGAGATCGCGGTCGCTCGCGACCTTGAAGCCGATCACGTCGAGACCGGGTGTGTCCGCCTCGCGCAGGATGATGCTGTGCCGATCGAATTCGTCGAAGCCGCGGAAGAAGGCGCGGTCGCCTTCGGTCTCGCCAACCTGATCGAGGCCGACGCGGTCACGATAGTGAGGGATCGCCTGCTCCATATCGAGGACCCGCATCTGGACGTATCCGGGCCTCAAGACTCCTGTGACAGCCATGTTCAACTCTCCTAATTTGCTAGCTCGTTCTAGCCGTTGAGGCCCTGTTTTACAAATTCGGTGACGAGGCGATTGAAGCTCGCCGCCCGCTCGATCTGCACCCAATGCCCGCAATTGCCGAAGGCATGCAGATCGGAATTCTTGATCAATTTCACAAGTCTTTCAGAAACTTCGAGCGGAATCACCTGGTCGAGCTTGCCGTGAAGGATCAGCACCTCGTGCGGGATCGCCGCGACATCCTCCTCGTTGCTGCACAGCATCTTGAGGTGGTTCTGGCGCGGTTTCGGGCCGAACGTGGCCGAATAGGGTTCGGCCGCGCCGGGACGCTTGCTGGCCTCGTAGCGAGACTCGATCAGCGACTCGGTGATGCGGCTCGGGTCGGTCGAGAGATAGGCGATCGTCTTGCGCATCATCTCCATCGAAGGCTCGTAGCCCCAGACGTAATCGAGGGCCTCGGTGATCGGGAACTCGACGCCGGCCGCGCCCATCAACACCGCGCGGTCAACGCGGTCGGGATGCGCGATCATGAACGCGATAGCCAGCGCGCCGCCGAAGCTGTTGCCGACCAGCGACGCCTTCTCGATGCCCATCGCATCGAGGAAGCCGGCGAGATGGTCGACCCAGATCTGCCGGTCCTTGATGCCGCCTGCCGGGGCGTCGGTGTAGCCGAAGCCGATCATGTCGGGTGCGTAGACGTGGAAGTCCTTGGCCAACTCGGGCAGGTTGGCGCGCCAGTTCGCCCACGCCGTCACACCGGGACCCGAGCCGTGGATCAGGAGCAGCGGCGGCCCCTCGCCCTGCTCATGATAATTGGTACGAACGCCGTTCACCGAGACGGTCTTGCCGATCTCGGGGATCGTAGCTTGTTTTTCCATTACTGCGTCCGACATGGAGATGACAGGAATTGACCTACAAGGGCGCGCCACCAGGAGGTCGTCTCACGGAATTCGCCGGAAAGGACCGGCTGTGCGCTCTTGTTTTAGTTGCACATAGAGGAACTGCGGATTTCAGAAGTTCTGGACAGCTGTTTCACAAAGTCGCGGACAGGCGTTTCGCTAAGTCCCGGACAGCTGGCGCAGTTTGGTCATAGGTGCCTTATTGTGGTTCAGGCTGCGATGATTTCGGCTTTCTCTGCTTTGGTCAAGAGGGGCTCTGCGCGGGTTTTGCGCATGCTCTCGCCTTCGAGCACGATCCGGTGCGCGTTGTGGACGATGCGATCGAGGATGGCGTCGGCGATGGTCGGAGCGCCGATCATTTCGTGCCACTGAGCGACCGGTAACTGGGCCGTGATCAGGGTGGATTTGCGCTTGTAGCGCTCCTCGAAGATCTCGAGCAGATCGCCGCGCTGCTGTTCGGTCAGCCCATGGCTGCCCCAGTCGTCGAGCACGAGCAACTGGACGCGGGTCAGCTTGTCGATCAGGCGCGGGAAGCGACCATCGAGCCGGGCCATCGCCAGGTCCTCGAACAGCCGGGGCATGCGCACATAGAGCACCGAGTAGTCGAGCCGTGCTGCCTGGCGGGCGAACGCGCAACCCAGCCAGGTTTTCCCCGTGCCGGTCGGCCCGGTGATGATCAGATGCTCGTGCGCCTTGAGCCAGTCGCCCTGCGCGAGCGCGAGAACGTTGCGGCGATCCAGCTTGCGGTGCGCGGCGAAGTCGATGTTCTCGATACAGGCATCGCTGAACCGCAGCCGCGCGGCCGCAAGCCGATTGGCAAGCCGCTTGTCGCTGCGCGTTGCCATCTCTCGGTCGAGCATCAGCCCGAGCCATTCATCGCGGGCCAGCCCTTCGCTGCCCGCCTGTTCGGCAAGCTCGCGATAGGCACTCGCCATTCCGGCGAGCCCCAGCGCCTGCATCTGGTCCAACATGGGGTGTGTCAGCATGATCGTCGTTTCCTTTCATCGGTAGTAGACCGCACCGCGGATGTTGCCGTGCGATGGAGTTGGCCGGATCGGCTCGCGAGCAGGACTGGCCTGATCCAGCCCGGATTTGAGGATCGAGAGGACCGAGGCGTAGGTGGTCGCCTCGATCGCCAGTGCGCGGTCGCACGCCGCATCGAGGCGGACAGCGCCATAGCCGCGCCCCAGCGAGAGGATGCCCATCGCCGAACGATAGCCCTGTTCGGGATGGCGCCGGTCGCGCATCATGCGCTCGACCATGACCGCCACGTTGGTGCCCATCCTGGCCGCGCGGTCGATCAGCGATGCCGGCGTCCGGTCGGCGTAACGCTGGTGCGCCTTGGGCATGTGCGCGTTGACGGTGATGTGGAACCCGCGCTGCGAGCTGCGGACATGGCTGGCAACCCGCTTGTGGTCATGGAAGATCTCGACCACCCGCTGGGTCAGCCGTACATCGACCTTGCGCCCGATCAGACCGTGCGGGACCGAGTAGAAGTTGCGGTCGACCGCGACGTGGTAATCGGGGTGGACCTTGGCGGTCTTCCATTCAGCGTATTCGAACGGGGCAACCGGCAGGGCCTTGAGCGCCGCCCGCTCGATCTCGTCGAACAGCTCGCGGCGCGATCGACCAACGTGACGCATCGTCTTGCCATTGAGCACTTCGAGCAAGCGGCCGATCTCGGCATTGAGCACCGCCAGGTCGAAGAACTGCCGGTTGCGCAACCGGGCGATGATCCATCTTTCCGCGATCAAGACCGCTCCCTCGATCTTCCCCTTGTCCCTCGGCTTTGCCGGCCGGGTCGGCAGGACCGCCGTGTCGTAATGATCCGCCATCGCCGCGAAGGTCGCGGTCAGGGTCGGCTCGAACCACAGCGCCTTGGCCACCCCCGCCTTGAGATTGTCGCAGACGATCGAAGTGGGCACTCCGCCGAAGTACTCCAGCGCCCGGACCTGGCCTTCGATCCAGTCGGGCAGCCGCTGGTGCAAGCTCGCCACCGCGAAGGTGTAGCTCGATGCTCCCAGCACCGCGACGAACAACTGCACCGCGTGGACTTCGCCGGTGCCCGGATCGATCAGCGGGATCGTCTGTCCGGCGTAGTCGGTCTGCATCACCGCGCCGGCGGCATGCCGGTGGCGATAGGTCGGGCGAGTGCGCTTCTCGTGCGCGCCGAACTTGTCGCAGAACCAGGTGTAGCCAAAGCCGTCGGGATGGGCCTCGCGATATTCCTGCCACAACAGCAACAGCGTCACGCTCTTGCGCTTCATCTCGCGCGAGACCAGCTGCCAGTCCGGCTCGGTCGTATCCCGTGGTGGCCGTCCCATCTGCCGGAACAGTTTGCGTTCAAGCGCTGCGTCATCGTCGCAGCCCTCCGGCATCGGCCAACTGGCCAACCCCGCCTCACGCGCTCGCAGCAGATAGGTCGACACGGTCGACTTGCTCAGCCCGAGCCGTTCCGACACCTCGCGCACCGAAAGCCCACTCTCGTGGGTCAGCCGTAGTATCGATCTGATGTCCTTCATGTCCGCTCGTCTCGGTTGCTTCCGCCTTGGCATGGTCCCTCCCAGCTCTGTTTGCTGGGACGTTCATGCCAAACCGGCGCACCCAATGACCAACCGCGCAAACTGTCCGGGACTTTCCGAAATCACTGTCCGGGACTTTCCGAAATCACTGTCCGCGACTTACCGGAATCGCTGTCCGGGACTTTCCGAAACACGCAGAGGAACTCCTTACAAGGCGAATCTCGCCGTTCAGGCCCTCGAACACGTCGATAATCAGCGCTTGCGTGCTTCGCAAGCGCCGAGCCTGAAGCCGCGTTTCGACATTTTTCCCGATCTGGCTGATCTACGCTGTCGTTCAACCACTCCAAAAGCGGTTCGGGCCGGGGCGTTATCAGGCGAATCCCGTGCAAACCGTTGTCCTGATGCGGTTGCGGAGGTGGTCGAGTTGGACTAAGGCGCGGGGGGCGGGACCGGGCTGGGGTGCCGGGCTTGAAGTAGAGACAAGAGAGAGGATGAGCGCGATGTCGCAAGTGACCGAGCTGGGTTATATCGGTCTGTCCATATCGACGTTGAGGCGTGGAAGGATTATGCGGCGTCGATCGTCGGCATGGAGATCGTCGACGAGGGTGAGGGCGACCGCATTTATCTGCGGATGGACAAGTGGCATCACCGCCTCACGCTGCACATCGATGGCGGCGACGACCTGGCCTATATCGGCTGGCGGTTGCGGGTCCGTCCGAGTTCAACGAGCTGGTCGAGAAGCTGCGGCTCAACAACCTCGACATTCGCGTGGCGTCGTAGGAGGAATGCGCCGAGCGGCGTGTTCTGGGCCTGGCCAAGACGGTCGATCCGGGCGGCAACCCGACCGAGATCTTCTATGGTCCGCTGGTCGACAACTGGCGTGCGTTCCACCCGGGGCGGCCGATGTTCGGCAAGTTCATGACCGCCAAGGAAGGCATCGGCCACTGAATCTTGCGCCAGGACGACATTCCTGCCGCGGTGCGCTTCTACGAGATGCTCGGCCTCACCGGCTCGGTCGAGTACAAGCTTCCGCTTCCCGGCGGCATGGTGGCGCAGCCTTATTTCATGCACGTCAACGGGCGCCAACATTCGGTGGCGTTCGGCGCTTGGGCCGATGAAGAAGCGGATCAAGATGCTCGAATATACCGATCTCGACGATCTGGGGGTGGCGCACGACATCATCCGCCAGCGCAAGATCGACGTTGCGCTGCAGCTGGGCAAGCATTCGACCGACGAGGCTTTGACCTTCTACTGCGCCAACCGTCGGGCTGGCTGTGGGAGCTGGGCTGGGGTGCCAAGAAGGCGGACAACCAGCAGGAATATTACAGCCGCGACATTTTCGGCCACGGCAACGAGGCCGCCGGCTACGGGATGGACATCGAGCTCTAACCGAGCGTTTGAAGTCTTGGGCGATGGACGCCGGGGTCTTGATGATCCCGGCGTCCCAGCGACGATTGCGAGAAGGATGATATGAGCGAGCTGATTCGCCTGTGCCGAGTGGATGAGGTGAAGGAGGGCGAGCCGGTGGCGGCGCATGTCGCCGGGCTGCCGCCGTTTGCGGTCTATGATGTCGGGGGCACTTATTATGTGACCGACAACATCTGCACGCACGGCAATGCGATGCTGACCGACGGCTATCAGGACGGCGGCACGATCGAATGCCCGTTCCATGGCGGCGCGTTCGACATTGCGAGCGGGGCGGCGACGGTGTTCCCGTGCCAGATCCCGCTCAAGACCTATAGTGTCGAGGTCGACGACGGCTGGATCGCGATCCGGCTGGCATCGCCCGAAGCGGGCGCCTGAAATGGGAGCTGAGATGGGGGCACGGACGGGGTTCGAGGAAGCTGGGGCGCGCGATCTTCACCAGGAGGTTGAGGACTG